>NZ_JASERL010000006.1 GCF_030766935.1 Streptomyces sp. KL109B
TGTCACCTACGCCGACCTCGCCTCGTACTCGGGCGGAGGCAAGGACGAGGATCCGGTGATCCTGGACTGGCTGGCCGTCCTACGGGCCCTGCGGGATGCCTGCATGGATCCGCGCCAACCTGATCCGATGCTCCCGAAGGATTTCGCCGAGTTCAACCAGGTGCTCAACCTCGCCGCCCGGGGCGGGCGTCGGTGGGCCGAGCGGATGCCGTCGTCCGAGGTGGACTCTGGTGACTCCTTCCACATGGATGCCGACCGCCACGCGGAGGCCCGCATGGGCGAGATCTTCCAGACTTTCCTGCGCACTCTCCGCTCCCGGGCGCGGACTCGCCGTCGCTCTCGCCTCCTCGCGATCGACCACGCAGAAGGAATCATCGAGAACGACTTCCAGGCGGTGTTGTCACCACTGCTGCTGCGCTCCGTACAGGAGAACGACGACGAGTTTCCGCTACGGGTCTTGATGGTGACGCCGCAGAACTGGCCGGGGTTCAGGCATCTGAAGATGCTCATGGACAGCGCCCCGGTGGTCCTGACCGACTTGCCGGGGCACGAGTACAGGAGGCTCCGCCGGGAGTTCTGGGCGCGCCAGGTCCATGCCGGTCGGGTGCCCGCGGACGTGACGTTCAGCAGCTTCGAGGAAGTGCTCGACGCCATGTATCGAGGCGGTTCTGATTTCTTCACCGTCGGGGTGTACCAGCGGGTGCTGGACCTGTTGCTCCGCATGGACGGCACCACGCGATCGCCCTAGCCTCGCTCCCTCAGCGGGCCAACGCCCCGTCGAGGACACCAAGAACCGGCCCTCCCGCCACCCCCAGGACCACCGAAAGCGCCGCCGCCCCGTACGCCGTGCCCGCCGCCGTACGGGTCAGGCGCGGCGGCCGAGCCCCGGTCGTACGGGGTGTGGTGACCGTCGGGGCGATCCAGCGCAGGTAGTAGAAGAGGGAGGCGACCGTGTTCACGGCGGCGACGGCGGCGAGCCACGCGTAACCGCCGTCGAACGCGGCGCTGAACACCTCCAGTTTGCCGAGGAAGACGGCGGTCGGCGGGGTGCCGACGAGGCCGAGGAGGCAGACGATGAGCGCGGCGGCGAGGACGGGTTCGGTGCGGGCGAGGCCGCGGTAGTCGTGCCGGACGGGTTCGCGCGCCCCGCGTGCCCCGCGCGCCCCGCGCGGTGCGGCGCAGGTGTCAGCCCAGGCGTCCGCCGAGGCCACCGTCCGGGGCGATCTTGTTGATGTGGGCGAGGTCGGCGGCGGTGAGGGTGAGGTCGGCGGCGGTGGTGTTCTCGGTGACGCGGCCGGCGTCGCGGGAGCCGGGGATGGGGACGATGTAGTCCTTCCTGGCCAGCAGCCACGCGAGCGCCAGCTGGGCGAGGGTGGCGCCCTTGCTCCTCGCGAACTCGGTCAGCTCGCCGACGATGGCGAGATTCGTTTCGAAGTTCTCGGGCCGCCACCAGGCCATGTCCCGGCGCCAGTCGTCGGCGGCGAAGTGCTCGCGGGACTTGACCGCGCCGCTGAGGAAACCGCGGGCCAGCGGAGAGTAGGCGACGAACCCGATGCCGAGTTCCTCCAGGGCGGGGAACAAGGGATCGACGTCGTGCGGAGCGAAGATCGAGTACTCGTCCTGCAGCGCCGAGACCGGGTGGACCGCGTGGGCCCTGCGGATGGCGTCCTCGCCGGTGTTGGACAACCCCAGGTACTTGACCTTGCCGGCGTCGACGAACTCCTTCATGGTGCCGATGACGTCCTCGATCGGCACGTTCGGGTCGGGCGCGTGCTGGTAGAGCAGATCGATCGATTCGACGTTCAGGTGGCGCAGGCTGTTGTCGACGACCTCGCGGATGTGGTCGGGCCGTGAGTCCTGGCCCTGGGTGGGGGTGAGGCCGAACTTGGTGGCGATCGTCACCTCGTCGCGGATGGGGGCGAGCGCCTTGCCGAGCAGTTCCTCGCCCTCGCCCCAGCCGTAGAGCTCCGCGGTGTCGAAGTGGGTCACGCCGAGTTCGTGCGCGTGCCGGATCGCGGCGACGGACCGGGTGTCGTCGGAGGGGCCGTAGCCGATGGCGGTGCCCATCGCGCCGTAGCCGATCTCCGAGACGGTCAGACCCTGGCTTCCCAGGTGCCGCTGCTTCATGGAGGCCCCCTTTGCGCAGCCGAGCTGTTTGGTCTCAACGTACGCCCGCCCGGGGGAGTTGGACGCGGGCCGTGCGCGGCTCAGCGTGCGGATCAGTGCCCGGCTCAGTGCGCGGTGTCGTTTTCGCGTTCGGGTTCCTGTCCGCGTTCGAGCTCGCGCTTGAGGTTGCGCAGCGTCACCTCGATATTGCGCTTCTGGAACGTGGCGAAGGTCTTCCCCGACGTGGCGACACGGTCGAAGGCGTTCGCCACGAACGTCGGCCAGGCGCGCCGGTCGTCGGTCCAGGTCTCCGTCACGCGCGTGCCGCCTCCGGCCCGCTCGAACCGGTACTCCCAGGTGGCGATGGGGCCGCGCAGCAACGGCCGGTTGAGGCCGATCGCATGGACGCGGAACGCGAACCGCCGCCCCGGCTCGGCCGCCGTGACCGTGCACCGGGTGGACCACCGGAACCCACCGCGCTTGTTGCGGCCGACGAACGTGGTGCCGAGACCGGCGGGCCCGGCGGGTGACCCGCCCGACGTGCCGAGGTTCTCCGGGCTCCAACGCCCCATGTCGGCGGGGCGGCTGACGGCCTCGTACGCGGTGTCCGCCGATACGTCGATGGTGATGCTGTCGCTCACGGTGAAGACGCGGGCCACGGGATTCCTCCAACTGACCATTGCTGGCTGGCGACTTATGACGTACGGATCATGACGCGCGCCCTCGGATTCCGTCCAGGACGTACATGGTGCGGCGCTCGTAATCGTCCCGGGCGGGCCGCTCGCCGTGCTTGAGGGCAAGGGCGTTGTCGACGACGAGCGCGTGGAGGTCGTCCGCCGTGAACTCCGGCCGCAGCGCGCCGCGGGTCCGCGCCGCCGCGACGAACTCCTCGTTGGCCTCGCCTCCGACCCGGCAGATCTCCATGAGCTGCCGCGAGTGCGGATACGTCTGCAACAGGACGTCGTTGAAGGCGGGCTGGCGGTACTGGAGGTCGCGGATCGCGGTGAGGTAGTACGTGATCCGCTCGCCGGCGTCGTCGATGGTCCGCGTGTGGTCGATGACAGCGAACAGCTCCCTCGCCACGACCTCCTCGATGACGGCCTCGATGAGGCCGACGCGCCCGCCGAACCGGTTGAAGATCGTGGCCTTGCTGACCCCCGCCGCCTTGGCGACCTCCTCCAGCGGCACCGTCAGGCCCTGCCCCTGGAACGCGCCGATCGCGGCGGAGCGGATCTGTTCGGAATTGCGCCGGGCGTCGGCCCGCAGCCGGGTCCTCGAAGGCGCCGCACCGCCCATGCCTCTCACCGTCACTCTCTGTCGTCCACGTAATTTGACTCGCTGGGTCAGTTTACCTACGGTCGTCGACCGATGAGAAACTGACCTGCATGGTCAATTTACGGCTAGGTGCGCGGAACGCGCTCAGTAAGCACTCAGTAAGCACTCAGTAAGTACTCAGTAAGCGTTCAGAAAGGTCGAGAACATGATCGTTGTCACTGGCGCCACCGGTGCTCTCGGCGGCGCCACCGTCGAGCACCTCCTCAAGCGCATGCCCGCCGACCGGATCTGCGTCAGCGTCCGCGACACCGTCAAGGCACGGCACTTCGCCGACCGAGGTGTGCGCGTACGGCAGGGCTCCTACGAGGATCCGGCCGCGCTGCGCGACTCCTTCGCCGGAGCCGAGCAGGTGCTCCTGGTGTCCGGAAACGACCCGGCGGCCGACATGGTCGGCCTGCACCGCAATGCCATCGAGGCCGCCGTGGCGGCCGGTGCCCGGCGGATCCTCTACACGAGCCAGCAGGGCGCCGTCCCCGGCAACCCGTACCGGCCGTCGGACATCCACATCGCCACCGAGGCGATGCTCGACGCGTCCGGAGTGGCCTGGACCGCCCTGCGCAACGCCGCCTACGGGCCGCTCGACATGGTTCTCGGCCCGTGGCGGCGGACCGGCGAGGTCGCCCAGCCGGCAGACGGCCCCGTCCCGTACACCGACCGCGCCGACGTGGCCGAGGGCACCGCTGCGATCCTCGCCGCCGACCGCCCCTTCGACGGCCCCGTCACCCTGACCGCGCCGACCGCCGTCACCCTCGACGACCTCACCAAGATCGCCTCCGACCTCACCGGTCGCGCCGTCCGACGCGTCGTCCTGGACGACGAACAGTGGGTGGCCGACCAGATCGCGACCGGAGTCCCGGAGCAGGCGGCCCGTCTCATGCTCGGCTGGTACGAGGCGGCCCGTGCGGGCTACTTCGCCGAGGCAGACCCCCTGCTGACCCGACTCCTCGGCCGCGAGCCCCGCACCGTCGCCGACCGGCTCGCGGCCGACATCAGCGGCTGAGGCCGAGCGCCTTCTGGCCCCCCTGGAGCCGAGCGTCTCCTGATCCGGGCGCGTACCGGATCAGTGTGTAACGTCCTCGCCCTGCCACGCGTGTTGAAGGTGAGACGAGTCTGTCCGACCGGAGACGAGACGCCCACGGGGGGACGCATGATGACGGACGAAGGATATGGGCCAGGCGGCCGGGCGGGGCCGCAACAGCTGCAACAGCCGCAACATGGGGCCGATGGCTTCGACGCGTTCTACGCGGCCACCGCCAAGCGCCTGGTGTCCACGGTGTACGCCATGACCGGTGATCTGGCCGAGGCGGAGGACGCCGTGCAGGAGGCGTACGTCAGGGCCTGGCAGCGCTGGGACCGGCTGGTGCGCGAGGGGGATCCGCTGCCGTGGGTGCGCACCGTGGCCGCGCGGCTCGCGATCAGTACGTGGCGCAGAACGCGCGGTCGGCTGCTCGCCCACCGCAGGCACGGCCCGCAGGCGGACCTACCCGAACTCTCGGCCGACCGGGTCGCGTTGATCGAGGCGCTGCGCGAACTGACACCGCAGCAGCGGCAGGTGATCGTGCTGCACCATCTCCTCGACCTGCCGGTGGAACAGGTGGCTCGCGAGACGGGCGCCTCCAGCGGTGCCGTACGCACCCGTCTCAGCCGGGCCCGCAAGCTCCTCGGCGAGCGCCTGAGCGACATCGCACCGCCGCCCGTGAACACCGCCGCCAAGGAGGCCGCGCACCATGCCTGAGGTCGACGAACTGCTCGACGACGTGACGCTGAACCTGCCCGACGCGGCGACCGTCCGCGCACGTGGCGCGCGCCGCACCAGCCGGCGGCGGATTCTGGTGGCCGGGGGAGCGGCGGCGGCGGTGCTGGCCGGGGCGTTGTGGGCGGTGCCGGCGGCCGGGCAGCGGCAGGAGGCCGGGCCTGCCGACTCGCCGGGGACGAAGGTCTCGCAGAGCGCGGCGGCGTTCCCGAAGACGACCCCGTACCGCAAGAACGGCACGATTCGGCTCGGCCCCGCCAATGACCTTCCGCGGTACGACAGGTGGCGCTGGGTCCGCGAGGACAAGGGCGCGGTGGAGGAGGACTGGCCGCTGGCGTGGGTGGGCTTCGGCCCGACCGCCTGCGGCCCGGATCTCCTGCCGAAGGAGAAGGCGTCGCCCGGCGAACACAGGGGCGGCGGTTGGCACTACACCGGGACCGGTGGGGCGGTGGCCCGCCAGGTGTACCTGGAGTACACGACGGCCTACGACCGCATGACCGACCTCTCCGACCTGATCGACTCCCTGACCGTGTGCGGACTGACGGCGGGAGCGGCCGCGGGGTCCGAACCCAACCAGGTCTTCAAGGGCTCGGACCCCGACCGGCCGGGCCTGACGATATGGGTCGAGCACGGCTGGAAGTGGATCAGAGTGGTGCAGGAGCAGTCCAGCAGGACGTCCGGTTCCTGATGCCGCCGCGGTCGGGAAGGCATTCCAGAGGGCACGACGGTGACCGGATCGGCGGGGCACGACACCATCGTCGTGCACGGCACGGCACGGCACGGTCGCGGTCGCGGGAACGCGGGACAGTGGACCGGGCGGCGCGAAGATCACCATCACGGGGACCTCGGGCACGACCCAGAACTTCCAGGGGCAGCCGGGCTTCGCCTCCACGGGCCGAGTGATCGTCCAGGGCGGCGGCGAACTCACCGCCACCGGAGGCGACGCGGGCGAGCCGGAGCCCGTGGAGGGCAGGCCGCGCGCCAAGGGTGGACTGGGCGGAGTTGGCAACGCCGGTGGCGGAGTTGGCAACGCCGGCTACGTCACCGCCGGTCACGTCAAGGCGACCGGCGCGACCGTCGTTGCGCCAACGGCGGCACCGCCGACGGGCGCGCCCCGCCCGCCACGTCCAGCGTCTGCACGCTGAACGGCGAGAACGTGCACGGGCAACGTCTCAGAAGCCGCCCTGCAGTTGGGGGTCCGTGCGGGAAAGGATCATTTCGGTGCGGGGGCGGAGCATCGGGTCGAGCTGGTCCGGCTGCGGGACCACCCAGAAGCGGCCCTGTGCCACCTGCTCGAAGACGCGCCGGGCGTGTTCTTCGGGGGTGATGCCGTGTTCGTCGGCGAGGCGCTGCAACTGGCTGTTCATGGTGGCCACTTCGGGGGCCACGTTCGCGTCGGTGTCGCGCGCGGTGGTGAAGATCTCGCTCTTGACCGAGCCGGGTGTCACCACCGACACCTGGATCGGCGCCCCGCGCATCCGCATCTCCAGGTGGAGGCTCTCGGTGAGCGCGAGGTTGGCGAACTTGGTGGCGCTGTAGGGGGCCATCAGCGGGGCGGCAGCGAAGCCGCCCACCGAGGACAGGTTGAGTATCCACGCCCGGCTGCCGCGCTCCAGCATGCGCGGGACGAAGGCGTGCAGGCCGTTGACGACGCCTCCGGTGTTGATCCGCAGCATCGCCTCCCAGCGGTCCAGGGGGATCTCCCACGAGTAGCCCATCGCCATGATCCCGGCGTTGTTGATCAGCATGTCGGTGCCGCCGAAGACCTCGTCGGCCCGGTCGGCGAGGGCGGCCACCGCCTCCGCGTCGGACACGTCGGTGCGGACTGCCTCGGCCTGCGCGCCACCGGCCCGCAGTTCCTCGGTGAGTGCCCGCAGCGGCTCCTCGGCGATGTCGGCGAGCACGACGCGCATGCCGAGGGCGGCGGCGTGCCGGGCGAAGCCGGAGCCGATCCCGTTCGAGGCGCCGGTGATCACCACTGACTTTCCGCGGAAGACCTCCGCCGGGTCGTTCCCCGCGACCGCCTGCGCCGTGTCCGCGTTCTCCGCGTCCATCACGACCACCACACTCCCTCACGTGCTCTCCGGGGCGTCGGCGAGTGCCGGTGTCCCGAAGCCCACCCTACGCCCAGTGGCATGAATTGCCATGAGTGCGATCCGTGCCATCTGTGTCCGGCCATGCCGATCCATGCCGAACCACGGCGTCCGCGCCGAGCGCTCGGATATACCCCCGGGGGTAATGGTGTTACGGTGAGGCGCATACCCCGGGGGGTAAACCGTACGAAGGGAGTACTCGTGTTCTTCATCGACACCATCGGCCTGGAGGGGCTCGGTAACCGGAGCTATCTGGCAGGCGGGGAGCGCACCGCGGTCGCGGTGGATCCGCCGCGCGACATCGACACCGTGCTGCGGGCCGCAGCGCGGCGCGGGGTGCGGATATCCCACGTGGTGGAGACGCACATCCACAACGACTACGTCACCGGCGGGCTCGACCTCGCGCGGACCACCGGCGCCGCCTACCTCGTGCCCGCCGACGCCCGCGTCTCCTTCGCCCGCACCCCGGTCGCCGACGGTGACACCGTCGCGGTCGACGAGGGCCTCACCCTGGCGGCCGTGGCGACCCCGGGCCACACCCCGCACCACACCTCGTACGTACTCAAGGAGGGGGACCGGCCGGTCGCCGCGTTCACCGGCGGGTCGCTGCTGATCGGCGCCGTCGGCCGCCCGGACCTGGTCGAGCCCGCGCTCACCGAGCGACTGGCCCGGGCCCAGCACGCCTCGGCCCACCGGCTCGCGGACAGTCTCCCGGACGACACCCCGGTGCTGCCCACCCACGGGTTCGGCAGCTTCTGCTCCGCCACGCAGGCGGACGGCGACGCGACCACGATCGGCCGGGAGAAGGCGGTCAACTCGGCCCTCACCCAGGACATCGACACCTTCGTCGCCGCGCTCCTCGCCGGGCTCGACGACGTGCCCGCCTACTACACGCACATGGGCCCGCTGAACTCCGCGCGACCGGCCCCCGTCGACCTCACGGCCCCGGCCGTCGCGGACGCCGAGGAGATCGCCGCGCGGCTCGCGGCCGGAGAGTGGGTGGTCGACCTGCGCAACCGCGTGGCCTTCGCCCGTGGGCACGTGGCCGGTGCGTACAACTTCGAGGCGGACGGCAAGCTCGCCGCCTACCTGCCCTGGATCATGCCGTGGGGCAAGCCGGTCACCCTGCTCGCCGAGTCGGCCGAGCAACTGGCAGCCGCCCAAAGGGAGTTGGTGCGCGTCGGCATCGACCGCCCCGCCGCCGCGGCGACCGGCGGTCCCGGCACGTGGGTGCGCGAGGGCGAGCGCCCGGCCTCCTTCCCCCGCGCGAGCTTCGCGGACCTCGCCGAGCGGGGCCCGGGCACGGTCGTCGTCCTCGACGTGCGCCGCGACTCCGAGCGCGCGAACGGCTGGATCGACGGCTCCGTGCACATCCCGGTCCACGAGCTGTACCACCGGTCGGCCGAGGTGCCCGAGGGAACCGTCTGGGTCCACTGCGCCGGCGGCATGCGCGCCGCGATCGCCGCCTCGCTGCTCGCCGCGACAGGCCGTGACGTGGTCGCCGTCGACGACGCCTTCGACGCCGCGGCGCACGCGGGACTCGACGTACACGCCTGAAGCGCAGCCCGTTGCGCCGTCCCGCTACGCCGGGGTCAGGCCAGTGACAGGAAGAGCTTTTCGAGGCGGGCCCGCACCTCCTCGCGGTCCTCGGCGGAACCTTGCCCGTCCTCGATGTCCGTCAGGCACTTCTGCAGCCCCGTCGCGATGATCGCGAAGCCGGCGCGGTCGAGTGCGCGCGAGGCGGCGGCGAGCTGTGTGACGACGGCCTCGCAGTCCTTGCCCTCCTCGATCATCCGGATGACACCCGAGATCTGACCCTGCGCCCGGCGCAGGCGATTCAGGACCGACTTCAGTTCCGCACCCGCCAGTTCAAGTTCCATCAGCACTCCTCACGGCATACCCCCAGGGGTAAATGTACGCCCTGCGGCGCGGTGCGGGGCCTGCCTGGTGGGAGCACGGTGGGCATGCGATGGGCGTGCGGCGGGCCTGCGGCGGGCGGGCCCCATTCGATTAGTCTTCCGTCATGACCAGCAACGGGACCCGCGCACGAGACCGCTCCGTGCAGTCCGTCGACCGGGCGGTGTCGGTCCTGCAGGTGCTGGCCGCACGCGGCCCCTGCGGACTGACCGAGATCTCCGGCGAACTCGGTCTGCACAAGGCGACCGTGTTCCGGCTGCTCGCGACATTGGAGTCCCGGGGCCTGGTCGAGCAGCACACCGAACGCGGGCGGTACCGCATCGGCTATACGGCGGTCGAGCTCGCGGCGGGCGCCAGCCAGGTCAACGACCTGTCCCTGCTGAGCCGTTCCGTGTGCCAGGAGCTGGCGGAGGCGGTGGGCGACACCGTGAGCGTGGCGATCCGGGACGGGCGCGAGGCGGTCTGCATCGACCGGACGATGGGCGCGGCGGCGATCGCGAGCATGGACTGGGTCGGCCGGCGTTCCCCGATCCACGCCTCGTCGACGGGCAAGGTGTTCCTCGCGCACATGTCCCTCGCCGAAGTCGCGGGGATCTGCGAGGCCGGCCTCGACGCATGCACGCGGTACACCGTCGTCGACCCGGACCGGCTGGCCGGGGAGCTGGCCGAGGTCCGCAAGCGGGGCTACGCCACCACCAGCGAGGAGCACGAGCTCGGCCTGGCCGCGATCGCCGCCCCCGTCCGCGCCCTCGACGGCGAGGTCATCGGCGCGGTGAGCCTGTCCGGGCCGACGTTCCGCATCAACGAGGAGACCCGGGACGACCTCGCCGAGCAGGTGGTGGCGGCCGGGGACAGGATCTCCTGGCGCAGGGGGTACGTGAAGCGGGGCTGACGCGCCGTCGGCTCCCGCCCCGCCGTGCTTTTCCAGACACCCGCCCCGCCGTGCCTTCCCGGACGGGGCTCAGTCGCCCCAGCTCATCACCGGAGCGCCGAGCACCCCCTCGTCGACCGTGATGCCAAGCCCCGGCGCGCCCGTGGTGCGCACACCCCCGTCCGTGAACACGGCGTCGACCTCTGCCGTCTTCAGGGTCACCATGTCCTGGCAGTTGAGGACGCAGCGCAGCAGTTGCTCGGGGACGGTGGCGCCGAGCTGGAGGATCGCCGCGAAGGCGATGGCCGAGCCGACGGTGTCCTGCACGCTGACGGTGAGCCCGGCCGCCCGGCAGATGTCCCGGTGGCGGCGGCCCGGGGTGAGGCCGCCCGCCTTGGACACCTTCAGGCCGATCCCGTCGGCGATGTCCTCGGCCGCGATCATCGCGATGTCGCCGTCCGACTGGGCCAGTTCGTCGACCACGATCGGGTAGGGGAAGCGGCGGCGCAGCGACTTCGTCTCGCGCCACGTCGCGCACGGCGCCTCCAGGACGAAGTCCAGGCCGTCCGGCAGCAGCCGCGCCATGCGCATCGCCGTCTCGGGGATCATCCCGGTGTTCGCGTCGACGATGAAGAACTCGCCCGGCCGCCGGTCGGCGAGGCACGCCGTGATGCGCTCGGCGTCGAGCGCGGGCCCGCCCTCGCGGTCCAGCGCGCCGATCTTGACCGAGTGGCCGCGGTACCCCCGCGCCCGGTGGTCGGCGACGCGCGCCCGCATCTCCTCGGGGTCGCCCGCGTGGATCGAGGAGATCATCGGCATGGCCAGACCCGTGGACCCACCGAGGAGTTCTGAGGCAGGCAGGCCCACCGACTTGCCGAAGGCGTCCCAACACGCGACGTCGAGCGCGGTCTTGGCGTGCTGGTGGCCGAGCAGGGCGGCGTCCATCGCGTCGTTGATCCGCTCGGTCTGCCGCGGGTCACGGCCGAGGAGCGACGGCGCGATCTCCGCGATCCCGGCCCGCGCGCCCGCGGCGTGCGCGGCGATCCAGGTGGGCCCGAAGGGCGTGCTCTCACCCCAGCCCACGGTGCCGTCGTCGCAGGTGATCCGTACGATGGCGGCCTCGAACGACTCGTAGGTACGGCCCCCGGAGAGCCGGTAGACGCCGCCCGAGTACGGCAGGTCGACGCTGTGCAGGTCGATGCGTGAAATCTTCATGGGTCCTCTTCGGGGTGTGGCCGGACGCGGGTGTGGGAGCGGGAGCAGTCGCAGGTGAGGGAGCGGTGTTACGCGGTCGGCGCGGGCGACACCGGCGGCGGCGTGAGCACGAGCTTTCCGAGGTGCTTCTTCGTCAGGAACTCCTTCTGCGCGTGCGCGATGTCCTGGAGCGGATACGTACCGGAGACCACCGGCCGCACCTCGCCGCGCTCGACGTACCCGACGAGGTTGTCGAAGACCTCGTCCTCCTGGAACGTGCAGCCGAACAGGGACAGGTCCTTGAGGTAGACCGTGCGCAGATCGATCTCGGAGATCGGTCCGCCGATGGCGCCCGCGTTCGCGTAGCGGCCGCCCTGCCGCAGCACGTCGAGCAGGCTCGGGAAGGCGGGGCCGCCGACGAGGTCGAGCACCACGTCCACGCTGCCCGCGCCGAGCTCGGCGACCAGGTCCGCGTTCCGGTCGACGGTCCGGTCCGCGCCCTGCGCCGCGACGTCCTCGGCCTTGGCCGCCGAGCACACCGCGACGACGCTCGCGCCCCGGCGCTTGGCGAGCTGCACCGCGGCCAGGCCGACGCCGCCCGAAGCCCCGGTGATCAGCACGCGCTCGGCGCCGACCGACGCCCGGTGCAGCATGTTCTCGGCGGTCGAGTACGCGCAGGGGATCGCGGCGAGCTCCGCGTCGGACAGCTCGCTGCGCACCGCGTGCGTCTCCCGCGCGGGCGCGACCGCGAACTGCGCGAACCCGCCGTCGCACTCGCTGCCGAACGTCCAGCACTCGTAGGGCCGGTAGTCGACGGGCGTACGCAGCATGTTCCGCACCAGGACGCGCTCGCCGACCCGCCCGGCGTCGACGCCCTCGCCCACGGCGACGATGTGCCCGCAGACGTCCGCGCCCTGGATCCGCGGGAATGCGAGGGCGGTGCCCGACCAGCCGGCGTCCACGTCGTCGACGGTGTCGAAGCCGGTGGCGCCGCCCTCGTTGGTGGCGGAGTCGACGGCCTTGGAGTACCAGCCGATCCGCGTGTTCACGTCCGTGTTGTTGATCCCGGCGGCGGCCACCTGGATCAGCACCTCGCCCTTCGCGGGCTCGGGGACGGCGACGTCGGTGCGGTAGTCGAGCTTTTCGAGGCCGCCGTGTCCGGTGAGGAGTACGGCGGACATCGTCGTGGGGAGCAAGGTCCTTCCCTTCGTGTGTGCGGTGTTCCGTCGGCCAGCCGTTGTTCGCTGTTTCGCATTGCGCAACTATTTCGCAATCCGGATAATGACCTTGGCGGGCCGAGGGCCCGTGCGTCAAGGCGACAGCCCGAGGCCGAGCCGTGCGACGGGACACGGAAGGGCCACCGGGCGCGCCCCCGGTGGCCCTTCCGTGTGGATGACGCGGAGCGTCAGGCGACGGGGGTGTGAACCCGGTCAGTCGTCGCTTGGTCCTTCGTCCGTTCCGGCGCGGTCCTCGGTTCGAGGACGCGCTCCGCCAAGTAGCCGAAGACGAGCCCGAATCCGGTCCACAGCACCGCCTGGACGCCGATGGACGCGAGCCGGAACTCCCACAGGTCCTTGGCGGGGAATCCGCGCGGGATGTTGTCCCCTGACGGCAGGAAGACCATGGCGAGCGCCACGGCCGCCGCAAACGCGAGACCCGCCGCGATCGAGGCGTTCCAGTTGCCCCACCGGGGCGCAAGGCGGCGGCCGAGCAGGACCGCCGCGATGCCCAGCAGGACGGTGAGCGCGATCATCAGGAAGAACAGCGTGGTCCGCTCCCCGATGGTGTCGGGGTTGCCGACCGCGGGCGGGTTCGCCGGGTACTTGAGCATCGGCACCAAGTAGACGGTCAGGAACGCGCCCAGCGCGGTCAGCGCGGCGGTGGCCCGTGCCGAGAACCGGCCGACGCGGCCCAGGGCGAAGCAGAACGCGAGGGCGGCGATGCCGCCGACCGCGACGCCGAACACCAGCGTGCCGGTGGCGAGTCCGGCGGTGGACTGCACGGTCCGGCTCACCAGCTCCTCGCCGCCGTGCTCGTGGGAGTTGGCCGACTCGAAGGAGATCGCCGCGTCGACCGGTCCCTCACCGGCCAGGTAGGCGTAGGCAAGGGCGGGTATCGCGGCGAGCAGCCCGGCCAGCATTCCGCGCACCAACAGGGTGCGTACAACAGTGGAGTTCATCGTCGTCCCGCCCTCTCAGTGGCAGGGAAAGCCGAGCAGATGGCGGGCGTCGTGCACCCACTCGTGCACACCCTCGCCGGAGACGACGGCGGTGGCGCCCTGTTCGGCGCCGACGAAGTACAGCAGGACCAGCATCAGCACGCCGAAGAAGACCGCCCAGGGGGCGAGGGTCTTCAGGGGAACCGGCGCGACCGCGGGCCGACCGGTGGTGGGAGTGGGAGTGGGGGTGGGGGTGGGGGTGGGGGCAGTGGTGGACTGCGCCATGGCGAGACCTCCTCGGGAACTACGCGTCCCGCATCGTGTGGAGCACTCGACGACAGCGTTGGGTCTGACTCGCCGTCAACTCCGCTGGCGTGCGGAGGCGATGGCACACAGTGGCGCGACCGTGCCGGAGTTTCACCGGGCTTCCGTGGCGCCGTCGTCCTTGTCGACCCATAGGGTACGGGGGCGCCGCAGGTCGGCCAACATGGCGTACGCCACCTACGATGGCGCGACCGTGGTGAACGAGGGGACAAGGGGACAAGGGGGGCGCATGACCGTCAGGCTCACGCTGTTGTGCGCTGCCGCCGCGGCGGGCCGGGACGTGCGTTTCGGCGGCGGCGCGCTCGACGAACGGGCCGTCGGCGAGGCACGCGCCGTCGCCCCGTCCCTGCCCACGGGTTCCGTGCGCCGCACCGGGCCCTCGCCGTCCTGCCGCGGCACGGTGGAAGCCCTGGGCTGGCGCGACGCGGTGGTGGAGCCCGAACTGCGCGACGTGGACATGGGCGGCTGGGACGGCAGGTCGCTGGACGAGGTCGCCGCGGCCGAGCCCGCCGCGCTGGCGACGTGGCTGTCCGACCCGCGGTCGGCCCCGCACGGCGGCGAATCGCTCGCCGATCTGTGCGCGAGGGTCGACGCGTGGCTGACTCAACTCCCCGAGGACACGGGCCGGTTGACCGCCGTCGTCGAGCAGGGTGTGGCCCGGGCCGCGGTGCTGTGCGCGCTGTCCGCGCCGACCGGGTCCTTCTGGCGCATCGACGTCCCGCCGCTGGCCACCGTCCAGCTGACCGGGCGGGCCGGCCGGTGGAATGTGCGCTGGGCGGGACCGGCATGACCTAATCCACCTAACCCACCTAATCCATCTAACCCACCTGACCCATCTAACCCATCTAACCCAAGAGTTCCTCTTCGAACGGGAATCGCGAGAGAACCTCGGTGCCGGTTTCGGTGATCAGAAGCTGCTCCTCCAGTTTGACGCCTTCGTCGCCGCCTTCCAGGCCGATGTAGCTCTCCACGCAGATCGTCATTCCGGGCACGATCTCGCCGTCGTAGCCGGATTCGGGGAAGTCGCCTGCGTGGTAGAGGTACGGGTATTCGCCCGTCATGCCGCAGCCGTGCGCCGACAGGTAGTACCGGTTCGCGTAGTACTTCTCGGGAATGTCCCACGCTTCCCTCGCGTAGTCCCGAAAGCTCATTCCGGGGCGCAGGATGGACATGTTGTGGTGCAGCTGTTCGTACGCGACCTGGTAGAGCGTCTTCTGTTCGGGAGTCGGATTTCCGGGGCCCGAGTGGAAGGTCCGGGAGAAGTCCGAGTAGTACCCGTGACAGCCCACGACGTCGGTGTCGAGTGCGATGAGCTCATTCGCCCCGATGACGTTCTCGCTCGTTTCCTGGAACCAGGGGTTGGTCCGCTGCCCGGCGTTCAACAGTCGCGTTTCCATGTAGTCGCCGTTCTGGGCGATGACCGACTGGTGCAGGACCGACCACAACTCGGCCTCGCTGAGGCCGGGCCGGATGGCGTCGCGCAGGGCGCCCACGCCGCGTTCCGTCGCCCGGAGCGACGCCTTGACGCACTTCAATTCCTCGGCGGACTTGACGGCTCGCGCCATTTCCACCGCGTACTGGGCGTCCACGACCCGCATTCCGGCGGCGTTCAGCTCGATCGCGGCGCCCGCGTTCAGCCGCTCCAGGCCCACCGTGGGGCGCTCCCCGACGAGGCGGGTGATCTCCTTGGCCATGTCCTGCGCCCAAGCGCGCTCGAACGCGGCGATATGCGGTCCCGCGGCGACGAAGCTGGCGGTCTCCGCCTGGCGTACCTCGTCGATGGTTTCGAGGCCTTCGGCGAGGTGCAGGCAGCCGGTGAACTCGTGGAGGATGGAACGCTCTTGGGTGAGGAGCAGGTAGCGCGAAGGGGCGTTGCGCATGGAGAAGACCTGCATGTTCCGCGCCCCGGTCGCATAGCGGATATTGACGGGGTCGGACAGGACCAGCGCGTCGACGCCGAGCTCCGCCATCTGGGACCGGACTCTGGCCAGCCGGTAGCCGCGCACCGCTTCCAGGTCGATTCCCTCGTCAGCGGGTTCCCGGTCCAACTGGGCCATGCCCTCCAGGTCCGCGCGTTCCGCGTGCCAATCCAGTTCCGCCATTGTTCCGTTCCTTTCCGGGGGAGTCGGGTATTTCGGAGAATTCTTCGGGTGGGTCAGCCCGCGGCTTCGGCGCTCGGGACGGCCGTTTCGCGGCCTTCCCGGGAATTGTGTTCCGTCGTTCCGTCGTTCCGGCGGACGCCTCGGTGAGACGCCTTCCGTTGGTTTCGGGGGCCAGCCATTGGGAGAGCGCTGCACCGACCGCCGCGACACCGGCGGCGATCAGCATCGTGACCGTGGTGCCGAGGTTCGTCATCGACCACGGCAGCAGGAAGGCGCCGAGTGCGGCGCCCAAGCGGCTGATGGCGGAGGAGAAGCCCGTTCCTGTCCCGCGGATCTCGGTGGGGAAGACCTCACCGGGATACACGCTGGTGAGCGTGCCGTACACCGCGGTGAAGAACGAGAACGCCAGGAACAGGGACAGCACGGCGATCGGCGGGGCGCCCGCCCACAGGCCGATGAGGGCGAGGAGCGCGGCGCAGATCCACTGCGGTGGGACGGTCAGCGCACGGCGGCCGAGCCTGTCGATCAGCAGCACCGTGATCGTGACGCCGACGACGGAGACCGCGGAGAGCCCGACCCCGCCGGCGAGCCCGCCACTGAGGCCGTACTTCCGCAGCTCGCTGTCCGCGAAGGTGGCGATCGCGAAGTACGGGGTGACGGCGCAGAACCAGAACCCGGAGGCGAACAGCGTGGTCCGCCAGTACTGCCGGGAGAACAGCATCCCGAAATGGCCCGTCTTGGTGTCCTCGTGCTCGACGTCGGTCATATCTGCGGCGCTCTCCATGCACTGGTGAGCAATGTCGAGGGCCTCCTTCTTCCGCCCCTGGCTTCACAGCCAGCGCGGCGACTCGGGCAGACCGAGCAGCCGGCCGCGCAGGCGGGCCGGGGCGAACTCGGCCATCAGCGGGAATCCGATGGAGTACTCGCCGCCGATCGCGATGCCCATCAAGAGGCGCACCACGAACAGCTCCACGGTCGAGTCGACGAAGAACTGCAGCGACGACGCGACCACGAACAGCCCCATGTCGACCAGGAACATCGGCTTGCGGCCGAACCTGTCGGTCGCCCAGCCCCCGAGTGCTGGGCGTAGGCGCGGGTCGGGGGCCGCCAGGAGCAGGAGCAGGAGCAGGAGCAGGAGCTGGGCGGTGAGGGCGAACGGGCCGCGGAAGTTGCTGCCCAGCTGGAGCTCGAAGCCGTCGGCGGTCTCGGTGCGCTGGGGCACGTTCATGACCCCGGCGTTGTTCAGCAGGAGGTCGAGCGGGGTGCCGTCGGCGCGCAGGTCGTCGGCGAACGCGCGGGCCGAGGCGAGGTCGGCGAGGTCGAGGCGGCTGACCTCCACCCGCGCGATCGCCGTCCGGCACAAGCGCCTGACAGTGCACCCGCCCATCGGAAGCCGTGCTCGCCGCCTACGCCTACGCCTACGCCTACGCCTCCGACCCCGAACCGGCCGCCATGCGCCTGGACTTCACCGACCTCGTCCGCCGCACCACGGCCGTCACCGCCTCGGGGCTTGCTCGCCCGGCACAAAGCGCGAGCCCGCGCCCAGCCTGTGCGGCCGACGGTGGGTGGCGGCTGAGGGGGCCGTCCGTCCCGGTGACGGGAGGTGCTCACCTCACTACGCTGGCCACCGGCACTGACGGTGCGTCATACGCGATCGCGATGAGAGGTGCGGATGTCACCGGAAAGCGAAGTGGGACCGGAGAGCGCCGTCGTCCTGGACGACGGCGTTCCGACAGCGGCACGTGTCTACGACGTGATGCTGGACGGCAAGGACAATTTCGCGGCCGACCGGCAGGTGGCCGAGGCGAGCCTCGCGGTCATGCCGGAACTCAAAGAAGTCGCGCTGCACAACCGGGCGATGCTGCACCGGGTGGTGCGCCACCTCGCGGCGGAACGGGGGATCACCCAGTTCCTCGACCTCGGCTCGGGACTGCCGACCGCGCGCAACACGCATGAGGTCGCGCAGGAGGCCGCCCCGGACGCGCGCGTGGTCTACGTCGATGTCGATCCGCTCGTACGCGTCCAGGGGCGGGCGCTGTTGCGGAGTGACACCAACACGAGGGTCGTCACCGCCGATGTCCGTGCGCCCGAGCAGGTACTCGCGCACCCCGAGGTGCGGCAGCTGATCGACTTCGGCAGGCCGGTGTGCGTGATGCTGGTCGGGATCCTCCACCACCTGCTCGACGAAGAGGACCCCGGCGGCATCGTGGCCGCGCTGCGCGACGCCGCGCCCATCGGCTCGTACTTCTTCATCACGAACTTCACCCGGCTCGGCGACTCGCCGCAGAGCGCGGAGCTTGAGCGCGTGCTGCTGTCCCAGCTCGGCACGGGGCGCGTCCGCACGCCCGCCGAACTGGCCGCGTTCTTCGACGGGTTGGAGCTGTTGCCGCCCGGCATCGTGCCGCTGCCCCTGTGGCGCCCCGACACGGCCGTCACCGACGCGACGACCGTGGGTGTCCGCTTCATGACGGGCGGCGTGGCCGTGAAGGGGTGACGGCGGCGTCCGTCCGGTGGGGGCGCCTGGGCGGGTCGTACGCTGGTTGTGTCGTGTGTGACGCCGGACGTCAGGGGGCGAGCCCGTGAAGATTGTGCTGCCCGGTGGGACCGGTCAGGTCGGCGGTGTGCTGCGGCGGGCGCTGGCCGCAGCGGGCCACGAGGTCGTCGCCCTGACCCGACGCCCCGTGCGGGACGGCGACGTCCAGTGGGACGGCCGGACGCCCGGCCCCTGGACGGAGGCGGTCGACGGCAGCGACGTCGTCATCAACTTGGCGGGCCGCAGCGTCAGTTGCCGCTACACCGACGAGAATCTGCGCGCCATGATGGACTCGCGCGTCGACTCCGCACGCGTCGTGGGCCAGGCGATCGCCGCCGCCCGGAAGCCGCCCGGCGTCTGGCTCCAGATGAGCACCGCCACCATCTACGCCCATCGCTTCGACGCGCCGAACGACGAGGCGACCGGCGTGATCGGCGGGGCCGAGCCCGGTGTCCCCGGCTACTGGGCGTACAGCGTCGAGATCGCGAAGAACTGGGAGCGGGAGCAGGAGCGGGCCGCGACCCCGCACACGCGCAAGGTGGCGCTGCGCTCGGCGATGGTGATGAGCCCCGACCGCGGTGGTGTCTTCGACTACCTGCTGTGGCTGTCGCGGCTCGGCCTCGGCGGGCCGGTGGCGGGCGGCGCGCAGTACGTGTCCTGGATCCACGACCGTGACTTCGTACGCGCGGTGGAGTTCCTGATCGACCGCGACGACATCGGCGGCGCGGTGAACCTCGCGGCTCCAAGGCCGCTGCCGCAGCGGGAGTTCATGCGCGCGCTGCGCGCCGCCTGGGGCATGCCGGCCGGGCTGCCCGCGACGCGCTGGATGGCCGAGATCGGCGCCTTCGCCCTCCGCTCCGACACCGAACTCCTCCTGAAGAGCCGCCGCGTGGTGCCAGGACGCCTTACGGACGCCGGTTTCACCTTCGAGCACGGCGACTGGCCGCAGGCGGCGGCCGACCTCGTGGCACGGACACGTCGTGAGCGGTCCCGGTCCCGACGCGCGGCGGCACGTGTCTGACTGCCTCCGCCTTCCGGTTACGTGTCCGCCTCGGTGCGGACCGTGACCTCCAGGTGTTCAAGGCCGCGCAGCCCGTTGTTGAGCATCGGGGTCGAGGACACCGTCTCGAAGCGGGTGACCCGGTCGGCGAGGTGGTTCAGGAGGGCGGTCATTTCGAGGCGGGCCAGATGCATGCCGACGCAGACGTGTTCGCCGCGGCCGAAGGCGAGGTGGTCGGAGGGGCGGCGGGTGATGTCGAAGCGCTCCGGGTCGGGGTAGTGGCGCTCGTCGCGGTTCGCCGAGCCGTAGAGCAGGGCGACCCGGCTGCCGGCGGGGAGGGCGACGCCGTCGATCTCGTGGTCCGCGGTGAGGACCCGGCTGAACTGCGGGACCGGGCTCTCCAGGCGCAGCGACTCGTTGATGGCGTGCGGGACGAGCGTCCGGTCGGCGCGCAACAGGTCCCACTGGTCCGGGTGTTGGGCGAAGAGCGCGATCGTGTTGGCGATCGCGAGGATGGTGGTGTCGAGGCTCGGCGTGACGTAGTCGAGCATCAGCGCAGGGCACTTCTCGCGCGGCAACTCGCCGCGGTCCGCCGCCCGGTAGAGGTGGGCGGCCCAGCCGTCGGGGTCGATGCGGCCGGGGACCGCCTCATCGGCGACGTACGCCATGAACTCCTCGACCACGGGCGCCGCGTTCGTGAAGCGTTCGTCGGCCGGGCCCTGCATGTCCCACATGGCCGCCGCCCACTCCAGCATCTTGTCGCGGCCCCGGTCGGGCAGCCCGACGAGGTCGGAGACGACGGCCATCGGCAGGTGCTCGGCCAGTTCCGTCGCCGCGTCGAACCGGCCCCGGTCGACCAGCTTCGTGACGATCCGCTCCGCCTCCGCCTCGATGGTGGGCGTGATGTCGCGCATCCGGTCCTGGCGCAGCGGATGCCCCAGGACGGAGCGCATCGCGGTGTGTTCGGGCGGATCGCTGCACAACGTGATCCCGGACAGTTGGGCGTTCATCTCCGGGTCGACGAAGACCCCGCGCGCCGAGGAGAACGTCCGCCACTCCATGAGCGCCGTGCGTACGTCCTGGTAGCGGGGGAGGGCGTAGAGGTCGTAGCGGGACAGGCGCACCACGGGTCCGAGCGCCCGTAACTCCTCGTACAGGGGGTACGGGTCGGCCCGCGCCCCGGGTGTGTAGAGATCGACGTCACTGACCGGAATCGCGGACATGCACGCTCCAGGGGACGGAGGGGCCGGGCGCCGTTCGGCCCGGCCCCCGGTTCGTCATCGGGCTCGTCATCGTGCGGGTCGTCGTGCGGGTCGTCGGACACGAGGTCCTCGTGATCCTCGCACGCCGTTCGCGGTCGTGTGCGGGGTTATACGTAGTTGTGGGCGCGCTCCCCGTCCACGTACGAGGCGAGCACCGGTTCGCCGTCGCACTCGTCGGGCTCCTCGGCCTGCTCGCCGTCCTGCTGACCCTGCCGATGTCCGGCGCCGGGGCCGACCCCCAACCGGCCCCGTGACGGGTTACGCCGAGCGGCCCGACGCCACCAAGGGCAAGGCCACCGGGCCCGACCCCGCCCCGTCCGGCGAGCGGGTCCTGCCCGACGGGTCCGGGCAGCGCCTGCGTCTCGAACCCGCCGCGCTCACCGGCCAGGACGTCAAGGGCGCCGACGCCCGCATCAACCAGCGGAACGGCGCGGGCTGGCACGTCACCGACACCATCAACACGCTCGGCGGCCGGCCGACGAAGACCCGTGACGAACTCATCGGACCGAGCCTCGGCGAGGAGCTGCGCAACAGTGTGCTCATCGCCCTCGCCCACGACGTGATCATCCTGGTCGGCGTGTTCGCCTGGCTCGGCAAACCCGTCGACGGAGTGTTCCTCGCGGCGCTGCTCACCGTCATCGGCTACTCCGTCAACGACTCGGTGGTCCTCTTCGACCGCACCCGCGAGCTCCTCGGCCGCGCCGGCCGCCGGGCACCGTTCGCCCGCCTCGCCAACGACGCGATCCTGCAAACGCTCTCGCTCACCGACTTCGCCCTGGCCCTGCTGATCGGCGTGGGCGTGGGCACGTACTCGTTGGTGTTCACGGCGTCGCCGCTGGCGATCGCGCTGTGGCGGAAAAGGGGCACGGGCGACTGAAGGCGGTACTGAAGGCGGTACTGAGCCGGTACTGAGGTGGTACTGAAGGCGGCCCGTCGGATTCTGCTCTCAAGAATCCGCATGTACGGACGGCGGGCGCGCTGCACGCTGAACCTGTGACCGACACCGAGACCCCTTTCACCCAAGACACCGCTGTGGGCTCCCCGGTACGGCTGCGGGCCGTCACCGCGCAGGGGCAGCCCGAGGTCACCCCGGCGCTCCACGAGCTTTACCGGGGCTTCGAGCAGGAACTGCTCATTCCGCTGTGGACCGAGATCGGCGGCCTCATGCCGGAGCAGCCGCGCTCGCGCGCCGTGCCGCACCTGTGGCGTTGGGAGAAGCTGCGCGAACTGGCCGCACGGGCAGGGGAGTTGGTGCCCGTGGGGCGGGGCGGCGAGCGGCGTGCCATCGCGCTGGCCAACCCGTCCCTCGACGGGCGCCCGTTCGCCACCCCGACGCTGTGGGCCGCCATCCAGTACCTGATGCCCGGCGAGGACGCCCCCGAGCACCGCCACACGCAGCACGCCTTCCGCTTCGTCGTCGAAGGCTCCGGCGTGTGGACGGTCGTCGGCGGCGACCCCGTCCCCATGAACCGCGGCGACTTCCTCCCGCAGGCGGGCTGGAACTGGCACGCCCACCACAACGCGACCGCCGAACCGATGGCCTGGATCGACGGCCTCGACATCCCCTTCCAGTACGTCACCGAGGCGCAGTTCTTCGAGTTCGGCCGCGACGAGATCAGCGCCGCCGAGCGCACGACGCCCGAGCGCTCGCGCTCCGAACGGCTGTGGGCCCACCCCGGCCTGCGCCCGCTGTCCGCCGCCCCTGTCACCCCCGGCAGCCCGCTGCTGGCCTACAAGTGGGAGTACACCGACGCCGCGCTCGCCGACCAACTCCTGCTGGAACGGGAGGGGTTCGGCGGCACCGTCGAGCCCGGCCACGCCGCGGTGCGCTACTCCAACCCGCACGACGGCTCCGACGTGCTGCCGACGATCCGCGCCGAGTTCCACCGCGTCGCGCGCGGCGCCGAGACCGCGCCGGTGCGCGAGACCGGCTCCTCCGTCTACCAGGTCTTCGACGGCTCCGGCACCGTCACCGTCGGCGCCAAGTCGTGGACGGTGACGCGCGGCGATCTGTTCGTGGTGCCGTCCTGGGAGCCGTTCTCCGCCCGCTCCGAGGCGGGCGCCACCGACTCCGACTCCGGCGGCCTCGACCTCTTCCGCTTCTCCGACGCGCCCGTCTTCGAGGCGCTCAAGCTCAACCGCACCCGGACCGACCGCACTGAGACCGACCGTCCCCAGACCGACCGCACCCAGCTCGACCGCCCCCAGAAGGACGCCTGACCATGAAGCTCGCCACCCTCCGTACCGCCGACGGCACCCGCGCGGTCCGCCTCGACGGAGAGGTCCTCGTCGACCTCGGCCACACCGACCTGGGCGAGCTGTTCGCCACCGAAGGCTGGCAGGCCACGGCCGCCACCGCGAACAGCACCACGCACCCGGTTCACCCGGTCTCGGGCGCCGACTTCGCTCCGGTCGTCCCCAACCCCTCCAAGGTCGTCTGCGTCGGCCACAACTACACCAACCACATCAAGGAGATGGGCCGGGACCTGCCCAGCCACCCCACCCTCTTCCCCAAGTTCGCCGAGACCCTGACCGGCGCCAACGACCCCGTCGTCAAGCCCGCCGAGACCGAAGCGCTCGACTGGGAGGTCGAGTTGGCCGTCGTGATCGGACAGAAGGTGCGCCGCGCCGACGAGCGGCAGGCCGCCGACGCCATCGCGGGCTTCACCGTCATGAACGACATCTCGCTGCGCGACTGGCAGTTCCGCACCATCGAGTGGACGCAGGGCAAGATCTGGGAGGCCACCACCCCGGTCGGCCCCTACGTCGTCACCCCCGACGAGGTCGGCGGCGTCCGCCCCGCCCTCGAAGTGACCACGACCGTCGACGGACAGGTCATGCAGCGCGACGACACCGGCACGCTGCTCTTCGACCCGGTCTTCCTCGTCCAGTACGTCTCCACCGCCATCACCCTGAACCCGGGCGACATCATCGCCACCGGCACCCCGGCGGGCGTCGGCAACGCCCGCGACCCCAAGGTGTTCCTGGCCCCCGGCCAGAGGGTGGTCACCGAGATCGCCGGGATCGGCGCCTGCGTCAACGAGGTGGTCGCGGCATGACCGCCACCCAACCCCAACACACCTCCACCGACGTCCGCGCCTGGGCCTGGGCCCGCACCGGCACCGGCCTCCTCCTCGACGCCGCCGCGGCCCTCGACGAGGACGCCTTCCGTGCCCCGAGCACGCTGCCCGAGTGGTCGCGGGGGCACCTCGTGGCCCACGTCGCCGCCAACGCCGACGCCCTGTGCAACCTCGTGCACTGGGCCGCCACCGGCGAGAAGCGCCCGATGTACGCATCTCCGGAGGAGCGCGCCGCCGGTATCGCCAAGGGGCCAACGCTGTCCGCCGACGAGCTGCGCACCTGGCTCACCGCGTCCGCCGAGCGCCTCGCCGAAGGGCTCGACCGGCTCACCGACGAACAGTGGCGCCGCGAAGTCGTCACCGCGCAGGGCCGCACCGTCCCCGCCACCCAAATCCCATGGATGCGCGCCCGCGAGGTGTGCGTGCACGCCGTCGACCTCGGCACCGGCATCACCTTCGCCGACCTGCCGCACGGCTTCCTGGCCGCGCTCACGGACGAGATCCGCGCCAAGCGCGGTCTTGGCGAGCTCCCCGAGGACCCGCTGCCCGAGGTCACCGCCTGGCTGGCAGGACGGCCCCACGCGCTCGCCGACGCCCCCGAACTCGGCCCCTGGCTCTGAGAGGTGAACCCCGTGACCCCACCTGATGTGATCGTCGTCGGCGGCGGCATCGGCGGCCTCGGAGCCGCGTACTCGCTCACCCGCAAGGGCCTCGCCGTCCGCCTCCTTGAGAGCGCCCCCGCCTTCGGCGAGGTCGGCGCGGGCATCCAGCTCGCCCCCAACTGCACCCGCATCCTCGACGACTACGGTCTCCTGGACGAGGCCAAGAGCCTCGGCGTCGTCCCGGACGCGATGGTCATGCGCGACGCCGTCGACGGCGACGAACTGACCCGCCTCGACCTGCGCGACCTCGAACGGCGCTACGGCTACCCGTACTTGGTCATCCACCGCAGCGACCTGCACGGCCTGCTGCTGCGCGCCTGCGAACGCGCCGGTGTCGAGCTGATCAACAAGGCGCAGGTGACGTCGTACGAGAACACGTACGAGAACACCGAAGGCGGCGCCCGCGTGACCCTCGCGGACGGCGGCACCCACGAGGCCGCCCTGGTGATCGCCGCCGACGGACTGCACTCGGCGGCCCGTCGGCAGTTCATCGACGACGAGCCGGTCTCCTCCGCGTACGTCGCCTACCGGGGCACCGTCCCCGCCGAGCAGCCGCGCGTACGGTCCGTCGACCTCGGCGAGGTCGTCGTCCACATCGGCCCCGGCTGCCACTTCGTCCACTACGGGCTGCGCGGCGGGGAACTCCTCAACCAGGTCGCCGTCTTCGAATCGCCCAAGGCCCTCGCGGGGGCGGAGGACTGGGGCACCCCCGACGAACTCGACGCCGCCTTCGCCGACACCTGCGAGTTCGTGCGCGACGGTCTGCCGTTCATGTGGCGCGACAAGTGGTGGCGGATGTTCGACCGCGACCCCGTCATGAACTGGGTGCACGGACGGATCGCCCTCCTCGGCGACTCCGCGCACCCGCCGCTCCAGTACATCGCCCAGGGCGCCATCATGGCCATCGAGGACGGCTGGGTGCTCGGCGAGCACGTCGGCCGCCATCGCGCCGGGGACGGCACCGTCGACTGGACCGCCGCGCTCACCGCGTACGAGGCCGTCCGGCCGGAGCACTGCCGCCGGGTCCTGACCACGTCGCGCAAGTGGGGCGAGCTGTGGCACCTCGACGGCGCCGACCGCGAGCGACGCAACGTACTGCTGCGCGCCCGGGACACGTACGACTACTCCTTCACGGACTGGCTGTACGGGCCGACCGCGCTGACGCCGGACGAGGAGCCGGAGATGTTCACGCCCATCCCGCTGGCCTCGGCGGACGCCCAGGAGGGGCGGTGCGTGGCGTGACGTTAGGATTTCCGCCATGGCGAACCTTCGACAGGCGCAGAAGCAGATGACGCGCCGCCTCCTGCTGGAGTCCGGCCTCGAACTGTTCACGTCGAAGGGGTACGCCGCCACCAAGGTCGACGACATCGCGACCGCCGCGGGCACCACCCGCGTGACCTTCTACGCGTACTTCCCCTCCCGCACCGACCTGATGAAGGCGCTCATCGACGAGCGGCTCAACGAGGCGCTCCAGCGCGTCCGTTCACCCGAGCACGGTTCGACGGCCCAGGACCTCGTCGCCACCGTGGCCGACGGGACGGCGGAGGGGATCGGGGCGTGGCTGCGCCGCACCGCCGACAGCTGGCCCGAGATCCGGCCGATCATCCGCGTCGGCCGGGACGCCGCGGCGATCGACCCGGAGCTGCGCGACCTCGTGGACCGCTGGATGGAGGAAGCCATCAGCGACATCGAGGACGGCCTGACGCGGGCCGGCCGCTTCGAGCCCCACCAGCGCCGCTTCAAGGGTGTGCTGGCGATGGCCGAGCTGGACTACGTCGCCCAGCACTGGGGCGGCGCCGACTGGAAGCTCAGCCGCGAGCAGCTGCTCGACGAGCTGAGCGCCAGCTGGGTACGCCTGCTGACCTGACCTGACCTGACCTGACCTGACCTGACCTGACCAGACTCGCTCTCTCCCCTTCAGATCGCACGCTCCGATCAAGGCTCCTCCGAGGCCCTCCACTGCCTCGGAGGAGCCTTTTTTGCTCACACACCACACCCCCGACGCAACGCCCTGACCAGTATTTTTTCGTGGCGTTCGTTTCCTTGACGCTATGTAAAGCGAATCGCTAGCGTGACGACCATGAACAGCACCACCGTGAACACAGTCCTTGGGCCGGTGCTCGCCGACGAGTTGGGCGTCGTCTCCGTCCACGAGTCGCTGCTCTCGGTGCTCCCCGGCGCCGAGCACGCCTTCGACATCACCCTCGACCGCGCCGAGATCTTCGAGGCGCTCGCGAGCAAGCTGCGCGACTTCCGTGCCCACGGCGGCGGCACCGTCGTCGACGGCACCGGCATGTTCCACGGCCGCGACCTGCCGCTCTACGAGGCCCTTTCCCGCGCCACCGGCGTGCACATCGTCGCCTCGACCGGGCAGGGCCCCGAGGGACTGCTCGGCGGCTACTTCCTCACCCCGCAGACCAACCCGCCCACCCCCTGGCCCGCCGAGAAGTTCGCCGACCTCTTCGCCCGCGAGGTCACCGAAGGCATGGTCGTCCCGCGCGTCGAGCGGCGCGGCCCGGCCGGGCTGATCGCCACCGCCGTCACCCGCGCGGGCATGACCGCCACCGACGAGAGCCTGCTGCGCGGCGCCGCCCGCGCCGCCCTCGCCACCGGCACCGCCGTCACCTTCCGGCACGGCGCCGACGCCGTACGCGAACTCGACATCGCCCTCGACGAGATGCTGCCGGCCGATCGCGTCGCTGTCGGCGGCCTCGACCGCAGGGACGCCGTCGCCTCCGGTGCACCCGAGTCGATCGCGGCCCGTGGCGCCCACGTCCTCCTCGACCGCGTCGGCACCGAGGACGCCGAACACCTCACCGACGCCGAACGCGCCGCCCTGGTCGCCGACCTCGTACGCGCCGGACACACCGACCGGATCCTGCTCTCCGTCGGCGCGACCGGCGTCGCCAAGGGACACCCCGCCAACGACCTTCCGTACAGCCACCTGCTGACCACCTTCGCGCCGCTGCTGAACGCGCACGGCATCGGAGACGGCGACGTACGACGCATCCTCCGGGCCAATCCGCGCGAACTGCTCGCGGTGCGCCGCTGAGCATGCGCCCCGAACCCACCGTCAAGAACTCCGCGTACCCGAAGGCGAGTTGAGAGCTGTGTCCCGAGTGAACACCGTCCTGGGGCCGGTCCCCGCCGAGGAGCTGGGCTTCGTGGCGATCCACGAACACATCGGCTACGGCATGCCAGGATCCGAACTGGACACGCAGTGGTGGAAGGCCCCCGAGCTGCGCTACGAGGAGACCGTCCCCAAGCTGCGCCGCTTCCACGAACTGGGCGGCGGCACCTTCGTCGACGCGACCGGAATCTGCAACGGCCGCGACGTCGACCACTACAAGTCGCTCTCCGCGAAGACCGGCGTGCACATCGTCGCCTGCACCGGCTTCGTCGGCGGCGACACCGCACTGCCGCACTTCGCCCGCGCCGAAGTCGACTACCTGGCACGGCAGTTCGTCCACGAGATCACCGTAGGCATCGGTGACACCGGCAGCCGTGCCGGTGTCATCAAGGTCGGGGTGAGCCGGGGCGGCCGCATGACCGACCTCGACAAGCGGATCTACCGCGCCGCCGCCCGCGCCGCGCTCGCCACCGGCGTCCCCGTCCTGACCCACCTCGCCATCGACGCCGAGAACGCCGTCGCCATCTTCAACGAGGAGCAACTGCCCCTGGACCGCGTCCTGTTCGGACACGTCGACGACGGCGTGAACGCCGACAAGACCCGCGACGTGTGGATCGCCGAGCAGGGCGGCCGCATCGGCTTCGACACCTTCGGCTACGAGACCGAGCTGCCCGACCCGCCGTTCTGGGCCCGCCCCCGCCAAGAGCGCCTCGACCACTTCCTGCGGTTCGTCGACGGGGGTCGCCGCATCGGCCGGGTCCTCGCCTCCGCCGACGCCAACTGCTCCCCGCTGGGCTGGCCCGGAGTCAAGGGCCACACCGTCAACTACCTGTTCGACGAGCTGCTCCCGGACCTGCGCGCCGCCGGACTCGACGAGGCCGCCATCCGCACCGTCTTCGTCGACAACCCGGCCGAATTCCTGGCCATCCAGAAGTAGGAGAGACCCCATCTCATGCAGGACCTGAAAGATCACAAGGACCTCAAGGACCTCAAGGACCTCAAGCACCTGAACGACCTCAAGATAGCCATCGTCGGGGCCGGTTACGGCGGCGCCGCCGCGGCCAAGGCGCTCGGACTGCTCGGCGCCGACGTCACCGTGTACGAGCAGGCGAGCCGGATCCGCGAGGTCGGCGCCGGCATCGGCCTGCGGCCCGTCACCATGAACCGGTTCCGCGAGTGGGGGATCTTCGACGCGATCGCCCAAGTCAGCTCGCCCAGCGAGTACTTCGAGATCCTCACCCCCACCGGCGAACCCATCATGCGCGAGGCATGGCCCGCCGACGGCGAGCAGACCCGTACGCACCTCATCCACCGCGGCGACTTCATCGACGCCCTGCTCGGCGCGCTGCCCGAGGGCATGGTGCGCCTCGGCCACCGTCTGGAGTCGGTCAAGGACAAGGGCGGCGGCCGCCCCGTCCTCACCTTCGCCGACGGCAGCACCGCCGAGGCGGACCTCGTCGTCGGCGCCGACGGCATCAAGTCGGTCGTGCGGCAACGGCTGTTCAGCGACAAGGGCCCGGTGTTCTCCGGCGAGCACGCCTACCGCGCCGTCATCCCCGTGGCCGACGCCCACGGCATGGTCACCGACGACAACCTGCGCATGTACGTCGGCCGCGGCACCAAGGTCTACCTGCTGCCGCTGCGCCACCGCGACCAGGTGTCCTTCGACATCACCGCCCGCTGCGAGGACGGCACGTGGACGCCACGGGTCACCAAGGAGGACATGCTGGCCACGGTCGAGGGCTTCGACGAACGCCTCGTGGACATCACGCGCGGACTCGACATGGACACCGTGAACATCCGCGCCGTCTACGACATCGACCCCATCGACACCTGGCACTCCGACTCCGTCGTCCTCCTCGGGGACGCCGCGCACTCGATGCTCCACCACCAGGGCCAGGGCGCCAACTCGGCCATCGAGGACGCCGGAGCGCTCGCCGACGCGCTGCGCGAGGCCAGTTCCGTACGAGAGGGACTCGCCCGCTACCAGGCCGCCCGCAAACCGGTCACCGACCGACTGCAGGCCGTCTCGCGGCAGGGCTGGGCCGAGGACGGGATCGACGAGGTCTTCCCCGGCCAGAAGCCCGCGACCACCACCGCGTCCGCTACGACACCCACCGCGACGCCCGCCGCGACCAAGGAGTAGGAACCATGCCGCTGCACCCCGAGATCGCGAAGTTCCTCGCCACCCTGCCGACCCCGCCCGAGGGCCCCCTCGACCCGGCCGCGATGCGCGCCGACGAAGAGACACACGTACCTCCCGTCGGCGAACGCCTGCCGCTGCACTCGGTGGCGGATCGGACCGCACACACCGCCACCGGCGACGTCCCGGTGCGCGTCTACACACCCACCGACGCCGACCGCCACGGCCTGCTCGTCTACTTCCACGGCGGCGCGTTCTTCCTCGGCAGCCTGAACACCCACGACCACCTCGCGCGCTCGCTCGCGAAGGAGACCGGCCTGAAGGTCGTCTCCGTCGGCTTCCGCCGGGCACCGGAGTCCGCCTTCCCGGCCGGACTCGACGACTGCCACGCCGTGACCCGGTGGGCTGCCGAGCAGGGGGAGAACGAACTGGGCTGGGACGGCGCGACCCTCGCTGTCGCGGGCGACAGCTCGGGCGGCACCTTCGCCGCCGCCGTCGCGGCCCGCGCACACGACGAGGGCTTCGACCGCGTCACCCACCAGATCCTCTACTACCCGTCCCTCGACCTGGACTTCGACGAGGACCGCTACGCCTCGCTGCGCGAGAACGCGGTCGGCTACGGCCTGGAGACGGCGGGGCTGAGGCCGTTCAACGCCTTCTACGTCGACAGCGGCGCCGACCCCGCCGACCCGCTGGTCTCCCCGGTCAAGCGCGCGGATCTGAGCGGACTGCCGCCCGCCCTGGTCGTCACCGCGGAGTTCGACCCCATGCGCGACGAGGGAGAGCTGTACGGCCGCCGCCTGCGGGAGGCCGGAGTGGCGGCGACGGTGAGCCGCTACGAGGGCGCGGGCCACGGCTTCGTCCAGCACTTCTCCTGGATCCCCGAGTACCACCAAGTCTTCGCCGAGACCCGCGACTTCCTCGCCGGGCGCTGAGATACATGGCCCACGACGACATCACCGTCCACCCCCTGTTCTCACCCTGGGGCCGGTTCGGCCTCTACAGCTTCTACGTCGACGCGCCGGAACCCGCGATCGTCGACACCGGCATCGCCACCTCGCCCGCCGAGGGCATGGCACCTGCGCTCAAGGCCATCGGGCGCCGCATCGAGGACATCCGCTGGATCCTGCTGACACACGGTCATATCGACCATGTCGGCGGCGCGCACGCCCTGTGGGAACTCACAGGCCGCCGGGCGCAAGTGGTGATCCACGAGGCCGACGCCCCGATGCTCCGCTCCCGGCAGGCACACGTCGACGAGTACCGCGCGGGACGCGGCCGCTACCTCCACGACGCCGCCCCTGACGGCGAGGACAAGGTGGCGGCGGCCACGAAGGCCGTCATCTCGGGGGAGTTGGAGCCCACCCTGCTCGTCACGGGCGGCGAGACACTCTCCCTCGGCGGCGACGTCACCGTCTCCGTGCACGCCCTCCCGGGCCACACCCCGGGTTCCGTCGGCTACGTGATCGACGGGCAGCGCGCGGCGTTCGTCGGCGACTCCGTGCAGGTCCACGGCGCCGCCAACGGCTTCCCCGGCTACACCGACCCGCCCGCCTACCGCGCCGCCCTCACCCACCTGCGCGACGAGGTCCGCCCACGCCGCCTCTACCTCGGACACCCCTACCGCCGCGCCGACGGCACCCCGTACGGCGTCGAACTCGACGAGACGCAGGCCAGGGAGGCCATCGACGAGTCCCTCGCCGCCGAGTCCTGCGTCGCACGGGCCGCCTGCCGCTGCCTCGACGCGGGCCTCACGCACACCGACTCCCCGTACTCGCCGTTCGCCGGGGCCGCCGAGGAACTCGGCTACACCGGCGACCCCACGCTCGAACCCTCGCCGTTCTTCACCTCGATGCACGCCTACCGCACGCGCGGCGAGAACGCTCGACACAGGAGCACACCCCAGACATGACCGACCAACACACCATCCGGGCGGGCGCGCAGCCCATCACCGTCCGCAAGGACCTCCGCGTACCGATGCGCGACGGTGTCACGCTCGCGGCGGACACCTACGGCCGCGCCGACGACGACACACCACGCCCCGCCCTCGTCGCCCTGAGCCCGTACGGCAAGGAACTCCAGGCCCTCGCCCTGACCACGCCTCCGCAGCGCCGCCCCAGCCCCCTGTGGGACGGCTGCGTCGAGGCGGGTGACATCGCGCGCGTCGTGGCGGAGGGCTACGTCCATGTCATCGGTGACCTGCGCGGCTCCGGCGCCTCCGAGGGCACGCACATCGGCAACTACAACGCGGGTGGCGTGCCCCTCGGCCAGGACGCGTACGACTTCATCGAGTGGGTCGCGGCGCAGCCTTGGTGCGACGGCAACGTAGGCATGATCGGCATCTCGTACTTCGGCTCCATGCAGGTACTCGCGGCGGCCGAACGCCCGCCGAGCCTCAAGGCGATCTTCGTGAGCGGCGGCCACTACGACTTCTACGAGACGACGTACCACGGCGGCATCATGTGGCTCATGCCGCGCGCCGCCCGCGAGGGCCGGGGAGGGGACTCCGGCTGGGCGTTCACCGACGGAGTCAAGTCCCGGATGCTGGAGACGTACCCGCCCGAGGAGATCGAGCAGCGGGTGGCCGAACGGCTCCGCGACCCGGACGTGGCCGCCTGGCCCAACCTCGTACACGTCCTCAACTACCCGAAGAACCACGAGGCTTGGTTCGACATCGTCATGAACGAGGTCGACGGCGACTGGTACGAGGAACGCAACCCGATCACCCTCGCCCCGAACATCGACATCCCGGTATGGCTCCAGATCGACCAGGGGCGCGGCTGGACGATGGACGGCACGATCGAGCTGTTCAAGGCGCTGAAGGGCCCCAAGAAGCTGGACATCGGCCCCTACCCGCCGATGCAGTCACGGCCGTTCGTCGAGGAGCACGACAAGATGTTCCGCTGGTACGCGTACTGGCTCAAGGGCATCGACAACGGCGTCATGGACGAACCGGCCGTCACCGTCCACGTGGAGGGCTCCCGCGAGACGATCGGGGCCGCACAGTGGCCCCCGAAGCCCGTGGCACACCGTCCGCTCTATCTGCGCCCACGCCGTCAACTCTCCTACGATCCCGAGTCGTTGGGTACCGAACACGCCGCCCCCGACGGCTTCTACCAGGCACCCCTCACGGTGACCGACAAGGTGGAGATCCTCCACTGGAGCACCGCCCCCTTCACCGAACCCACCGAGATGATCGGTCAGGGCGCGGCCCACCTCTTCGTCGAGATCGACCAGCCCGACACGAACCTCATCCTGCGCCTGTGGGACGAGGCCCCGACCGGCAAACGCCAACTCGTCACGACGGCCTACCTCAAGGCCTCGCACCGGGAACTCGACGCGCGACACACCACCGAGGGCGACCCGCACCACCCCCACACGCGGGCGGTCCCGGTCGAGCCGGGCCGCATCGAGGAGTACGTGCTGCGGATCTACCCGTTCGCGGCGACGTTCCTGCCGGGCCACCGGCTGGTCGCGGAGCTCTCCAACGACGAACCCCTCGCCGACGAGCACAACGCGCTGCTGCCGCCGGACGCCTTCCACCTGCCGGTGGGCCGCCCCGTCACGCACAAGGTGTACCGGGACGCGGCGCACCCGTCGCGTCTTGTGCTGCCGTTCACGGGCGCGGCGACGACCCGGTAGCCCGGGCCGGCGCGGGAATCGACATCGCCGTCGCGCGCACGGGCGTCGTCGCCGCCGACGACGACGCCCGACACCAGGGCGTTCCGGTGCGGCCCTTACCGAAAATCCGTTACTGCGTCATGATCCGCAAGTCCGAACAGCTTGCCTGTAGGAGTGATTGATGACGTCTCGACGCCAGATCCTCGGTGCCCTGGGAGCCGCCCCCGCGATCGCCGCCCTCGGCAGTACGAGCGCGTACGCCGCCGCCAGTGCCCCGCCCGGCAGCGCCCGCCCCGCCTCGATCATCCCGGTCACCGGGGACGACACCCCCGAGCAGATCATCGCCAAGGCCGCGAACGTCGTACCCAGGAAAGGGCAGTTGGCGTGGCAGCGGCGCGAGATCACGGCGTTCACGCACTTCGGGATGAACACGTTCACCGACCGCGAGTGGGGCTCGGGCGCCGAGGACCCGGCGACGTTCGCGCCGACCGCCGTCGATGCCGACCAGTGGATCCGCACGTACCGGGCCATGGGCGCCGAGCTCGCGATGATCACCGCCAAGCACCACGACGGGTTCACGCTCTTCCCCAGCCGCTACACACCCCACTCGATCCTCAAGAGCCCCGGGCGGCCGAACGTCGTCCGCGCGTACGTCGACGCCGCCCGCGCCCAAGGGATGCGCGTAGGGATCTACCTCTCGCCCTCCGACGGCGGCGAACTGCCGCACGCCTGGCACGCCGAGTGGATCGAGTCACTGCGCGAGAAGCAGTCCGAGGGCGGGAAGCTGACCTCGGTGGAGCAGACCGCCGTCGACGACGGTGACCGTGCGCCCGGCGGTCTCGGCCGGTTCGGCAACGGCAGCGCCGTCAAGGAACACACCATCCCCACCCTCGTCGAGGACGACGACCGGGCCGACGCCGTGCGCTCGGGAAAGCTGCCCACGTTCACCGTGCACGTCAACGACTACGACGCGTACTACCTGAACCTGGTCTACGAACTGTTCACCGAGTACGGGCCGTTGGACGAGTTCTGGCTCGACGGCGCCAACCCGTGGGCCGACGCCGGGATCACCCAGGAGTACCGCTTCGCGGAGTGGTTCCGGGTGATCGAGGCGCTGTCGCCGGACACCGTGGTCTTCGGCGGACCCGCCGGCGTGCGCTGGGTCGGCAACGAGGACGGGATCGCCCGCGAGACCGAGTGGAGCGTCGTGCCGACGACCGCCGACCCGCGGACGTACCACGGCGAATGGCTGCTCCCGCACGGCCCTTCCGCCGCCGACCTCGGCTCCCGTGACCGGCTCACCGAACCCGGCGTCACCCACCTGTCCTGGTTCCCCGCGGAGGCCGATGTCTCCAACAGGCCCGGCTGGTTCCACCACGAGGACGAGAAATCCAAGACGGCGGCCCAGCTCTTCGACCTGTACGAGAAGAGCGTCGGGCGGGGCGCGACGCTGCTGCTGAACGTGCCGCCCTCGAAGGCGGGGACGATCGATGCCGCGGACGTCGCCGAACTGACCGCGTTCGGGCAGCGGGTACGGGAGGTGTACGGGCGTCAGGTGGCCGAGAACGCCGACGGGACGACCACCTTCGACCGGGTCGCGGTCCGCGAGGACATCGAACACGGGCAGCGGGTCGAGAAGTTCGCCGTAGAGGCCGAGAGCGGTGGTTCCTGGCGGCGGATCGCCACCGGAACCACCATCGGCCACCAGCGGATCCTGCCGCTGGACGCCCCCGTCACCGCGAGCCGGGTCCGCGTCAAGGTGCTCGCCTCCCGCGCCGAGCCCCACTTGGGACCGACCACGCTCCACCGGGCGACCGGCTGACCCGAGTACCCACGATCCGGGCGCAGATCGCGGACCCGCGCGCTTCCAACTGGACCTTCGCTAACGTGTGTTGTCCAACGAAACGGGGAGGGCGCATGGGGCCGACCGCCACGTCCGACGCCAGCCGGGACGCGGTCATGGTGCTGCCCGGCATCATGGGCAGCGAACTCGTGGACGCCGAGTCGGGACGTACGCTGTGGGGACTCGGCGACGCGCGCTGGTACGCACGCGCGTGGACCACAGGCGCGTCCCTGGCCGCGCTGCGCGTCACCGACGAGGAGCGGCAGGGGCGGACGGGGCGGATCGTGGCGACCCGGCTGCTGCGGTTCCCCGCCTTCGCGCCCGTCCTGCGCGGCGTCGAGCCCTACACGGCGCTGACCGCGGGGATCCGGCGGGTGACGGCGCACGCGGACGCCGTGGCGGAGTTCCCCTACGACTGGCGGCTGCCGGTCGAACTCAACGCGAAGCGCCTCGCGTCGGCGGCCGAGCAGCACCTCGACGCCTGGCGCGCGCACCCCAGCGGAAGCCGTCAGGCGCGGCTCGTGCTGGTCGCGCACTCCATGGGCGGCCTCGTCGCCCGGTACTTCACGCATGTGCTCGGCGGGGGAGCGGAGGTACGCACCGTCATCACGCTCGGCACGCCGTACCACGGGGCGGTGAAGGCGGTGCAGATCCTCAGCGGCGGGCGCGGTGCGCCACTGCCGTTGCCGCGCCGCCGGCTGCGTGACCTCGCGGCGACGCTGCCGGGCCTGTACGACCTGCTGCCCAGCTACCGCTGCGTGGACGAGGGCGCGTCCGCGCGGCGGCTGGTCGCGGGTGACATCGCGGGCCTCGGCGCGGACGGCGCCCTCGCCGCCTCCGCCCTCGCCGCCCGCGAACGCCTCCTCACCGCGACGGCGGGCCCGCACACCCGCCCCCTCGTCGGCGTCGAGCAACGCACCGCGCAGTCCCTGACCTTCCGCGACGGCGTCGCCGAGGGGCACGACCACGTGTGCGAGGACGGCGACGACGGCACACCGCGCCGCGTCGACCGGCGCGGCGACGGCACCGTCTACCGGGACGCGGCCCGCCTCGACGGCGCCGAACCCGTCCACCTGCCGCAGACCCACGGCGCGATGTCCCGCACCGGCGAGACACTCGCCCACGTACGAGCCGTCCTGACGGAGCGCCGCCTTGGGCCACCGCTCGGCGCCACCGGCACCGCCCTCGTGGTTCCCGACGTGGTGCCCGCCGGACAGCCCTTCGACATCGGCGTCGAGCCACAGACCGACCCGGCGTCCGTATCCGTACAGGTGACGGCCGCGCACACACCTCAACCCCTGGCCCGCCCAAGGCTCTTGCCACGCGAGGGCACACTCGCCGCCCAGGTGACCCTGCCCGACGCGGGCCTGTACCGGATCGAGGCCAAGGCCGGCGGCTACTCACCCGTCACCCAACTCGTCCTGGCCACCCGCCCGGAGGACCTGGCGGCCCGCCCCGATGACCTGGCGGCCCGCCCCGATGACCTGGCGGCGGAATGACCGAGAGGACGACGGCGTACGACGCGACCTCCCCGAACGGCGACGGCGACGGCGACGGCGACGGCGAGGGAGACTGCGGCGGTGGCCGAGGTGCGGCCCGCTTCCCGGTCGTCTGCCTGCCGATCGGCCGCTACCGCCACCACGCACCCCTCGAAGCCGACGCGGCCGCCTCCCAAGTCGCCGAACTCTTCGCCGAGTTGGGAGGCCGGGCCGAACCCTGGTCGGTGCCGGGCAGTGAGCGCGACCGGTCCGCCGTCGAGGAGCGCCTGGAGCGGTGGGCCGGGCCGCCCGCCGCGCGCAGCTCGGTCCTGTACTGGGCCGGGCACGGCGAAGCGGCGCCCGACGGAGCCTGGCTCGCCGTCCACGAGACACCCGGTTCGATGCGCACGCGCGGGCTGCTGCCCGAGACCCTCGCCGCGTTCATCGACGCCGAGTGGTCGCGCCGCATCGCCGACCCGCACGCCTGGACCGTCGTGGTCATCGAGGCGTGCGGCGCCGAACGCTTCGCCGACCTGGTCGCCGTACGGCTGCTCAGCGGCGACAAACCGCGACGCCTCGCGATCGTCGGCGTAGGCGGCTACGGGGCGGGCCACCTGGGCGAGTTCGCCGACGCGCTCGCCGGGGCACTCGCCTCGTACACCGACAACGACGCGTCCATCCGGCTCGCCGACCTGATGCTGCGCCTGCACGACCGCATGCGGGTCGGCAGCATCCACGCCGACGCCTTCGACCTCCACCTGGCACCCCCGCTGCCGCGCCCCCGCCTGCTGCCGTCCGATGTCACCACACCCCTGGACGTGTACGCCGAACTCCAGGAATTCCTGGCCGAGTTGACACCCGACGAACGCGGCCACTTCATCCCCAAGGCGCAGGGCGCCGAACAGGGCGAACCGGCCTGGTACTTCGTCGGCCGCGACCGGGAGCGCGCCGACATCGCCCGCTGGCTGCGCACGGAGCCGTCGGGACTGCTCGTCGTCACGGGCCGGGCCGGGGCGGGCAAGTCCGCGCTGCTCGGCAACGTACTCGTGCACACCCACCCCGAACTGCGTGAACTGCTCGCCAGAAGCGGGCACTTGCCCGCGCTCGAAGATGCCGAAGAGCGGCCACCCGACCGGGTCTTCGACGCCGTCATCCACCTGACCGGGGCGTCGATGGGCGAACTCGTCGCCCGGATCGCCGAGTCCGCCGGGCTCGGGGAGCGGACCGAGGTGGCGTCCACGGCGCAGGACATCGAGTGGCTCACCGCCGGGCTCGGCCGCCGCGCAGAGCCGTTCACGCTGCTCGTCGACGCCCTCGACGAGGCCCAAGAGCCCCTCGACATCGCCGGATCACTGCTGCGCCGACTGGCCGCGCTGCCCCGCGTGCGCGTCGTGGTCGGCACCCGTGCCTCGACCCGCGAAGGCCCCGACCAGCCCGAGACCGAGGACCGCGACCTCATCGACGCGCTGGGCGCGGCGCACGTCGTCGCCGTACTGCGCGACCCGGAAGCGCTCGGCGCATACGTACGACTGCGGCTTGGCCGCGCCCTCGCCGCCGCCGACCCGGTGGCCGTCGACGCCGCCGCCCGCCAGATCCAGGCGTACGACCGGCACTTCCTGTACGCACGGCTCGCCGTGCACGAGATCGTCGCCGACCCGCGCCTGATGACACCCGAAGGCAACGGAGCGCTCGTCGAACTGCTCAGGCGCGACCACCGCGCCCTGTTCGCCGCCGCCGTCGACCGGCTCGCCCGCTGCTCCCCGGCCGCCGCTCCACTCCTCGAAGCGCTCGCCCTCGCCCGGGGCCGCGGACTGCCACGGGCCGACCGGATCTGGGCCATCGCGGCCGGGGCACTCTCCGACAGCGGCCCGGTGACCGACCTCGACATCGACGACCTCCTGGCGGCCGCCGCCCCCTACGTCATGCTCGACTCCGAACACGGGCAGAGCGTGTACCGCCTCGCCCACCGCACCTTCCAGGAACACTTCCTCAACCCGCCGCAAGGGCAGGCGAGATGACCCGGTCACCGGCCGAACGCCACCGCAGGATCGCCCAGAGCCTCATCGCCGCCACCCCGGCCGATTCCCCCAACCCGTACATCACCCACCACCTCGCAGGACACATCGCCGAGGCCGGTGCATGGCAGGACCTCGCCGACGCACCCGACGTGCTCGACCGCCTCGAACCCCGGTCCGTCGCGGCCGAGGCACTACGGGCCGGCTACGGGCGCAGCGGCCTCCCCGACCCCATCACCGCCACCCTCGTCGCCCGCGACCTGCTCGCATCGGCCGCCCCCGAGGACCGGGCCACCGTCCGCGCCCTCACCAGCGCGCGCTTCGTCGGCACCCCGGCCGCGGCCGAGACACCCCGCGCCGCCGCCACCTGGTCCGTGCGCTGGACCAGGCTGCGCCGCGACCTCCTCCCGGCGATCGTCACCGACTGCGCGAGCCCGGTGGCGGCGCTGCGCGCGTTCACGCTGCCGGACGGGCGGCAGCTCCTCGCCGTCGGGACGCAGGACGGAAGGGTGCGGCTGTGGGACTCGGATTCGGTCCTCGACACCGCCCTGCCTCCCGTCGAGGAACTGTCGTACGAGGGTTCCGTCCACACCCTGGAGATCGTCGCGAGGCCGGACGGCTCGCAGCTGCTGGCCTCCGGGGTGGGCCGGACCGTCCACCTGTGGGACCCCGTGACACGCTCGGCGGTCGGCGCCTCCGTACTGGACACCGAGGCCGGCACCGACGGCGGTCCCGGGAGACGCGCGTTCCGGGAGCCCGCCTGGAAGGCGGTGAGCCTGCCCGAGGGCCGCCCGCTGATCGCGGTCTGCGACACCAACAACGTCCGCTTGTGGGACCCGTTCACCGGTGACCCCGTCGGCCCGCAGCTCATCGGCCCCGAGTCGCTCACCGTGGAACAGGCCATCACCGAGGGCTCGGACAGCCTGGACGGGGTCCTGTCGCCGGTGACGCTGCCGGACGGACGGGTGCTGCTCGTCGTCGGAGGCACGTCCCGGGTCCTCGACTCGATCGACGGCTCCACCGACTTCGCGTTCGGGCGGCTGTGGGCGTGGGACGTCGCCACGGGCCGCCTGGTGTGGGGCCTGCGCACCGGGTACAGCGGCACCCTCACGGCCCTCACCACGGTGTCGCTGCGCGATGGACGGGAGGCCCTCGCCACCGCGGGCGGCGGCGGGGTGGTACGCCTCTTCGACCCCGCGGGCGGCATCCAGGTGGGGGAGTGGCTGCACGGCAACGGCGCCGACGTCGTCGGGGCCTCCACCGTGCGCCTGAAGAACGGGCGCACCGCGCTGGTCACCGTCGGCGACGACCGCACCGTACGCGCCTGGGACCCGGCGACCGGCACACTCCTCGGCGCGCCGATGTCCGCCCAGAACAGCGGCGTACGCGCCCTCACCGGACTGCACCTCTCCGACGGCCGCTCCTTCGTGGCGGGCGGCGGCGAGGACGGCACCGTACAGCTCTGGAACCCGGAATCGGCGGGACACATCGACGACCCGCTGGCAGGACCCGTCGACCACCTGGTCCCGCTGCCGGCCCGGCCGGGCGCCATCCTTCAAGGCAGACCGCAGCTCGCCTCCGTGAGCAACGACCACACCCTCCAACTCTGGGAGGCCGACAGCGGACTGCCCATGGCCCGGCCCCTGCCGGACGCCCCCGGCCGACCGGTCGCGGTACCGACGCCCAAGGGCCCGATCCTGCTCGCCCTGGGAGACGGCGACGAGCCGATGCGGCTGTGGGACCCGGAGGCCCACCGCGTCGTGCGCGGCATGACGAGCCTGAACCCGCTGCGCCGCATGGGGCTGATCGACCACGCCACGGCCGTGGCGGCGGTGCCCTGGCGCGGGCGCACGGCGGTCGCCGTCAGGGCCGGTTCGATCGTCACGCTGTGGGACCCGGCCTCGGGGCGGAGGATCAACAACCGGCGCTTCCCCATGGGCGTCGACCCGCTGGACGCCGCGACGACGACGCTCCGCGACGGGCGGACGGTGCTGGTCACGGGATCGAAGTGGGGCATCAGGGTCTGGGACCCCAGGACCGGCACGCGCCTCGCGGAGTGGACCCACGAACTCGTCCACCCCACCACCGTCACCCCCGTGACCTGGCCCGGCGCCCACCCGCTGCTGGCGGTCACCGACGAGACGAGCACGCGCCTGGTGGACCTGTTCTCCGAGGACGCCCCGCGGGACCGGGTGCGTACGACACTGGCCGTGGGCTCCGAGCCCCCGATGACACGCGGCGACCGCCCGAGGATCTACGGCAGACATCCGCACGCGGTCACGGGATGCCGCACGCGCACCGGCCGCCGGATGGTGGCCACCGGCGGCGACGAGGGAGTGCTCCGCCTGTGGGACCCGGAGACGGGTGAGCGGGAGACGGGCGAGCCGGCGCACGCGCTGCCCGTCGGGGCTCCGATCAACGCGCTGGTGGTCGTGGACGGCTTGCTCGTGATCGGGTCACGGGACGGGCTGATCGCCTTGGAGTGCTGAGCGGCGTCGGCGCCGCGTGTCACGTGTCACGTGTCACGTGTCGAGCATCGCGTGTCATGTGTCATGTGTCACGTGTCGAGCGTTCCCATGCGAGCCCTTCGAGCCGCTCGATGCCGTGGTTGAACTCGACCATCATCGTGAGGAATTGCTGGGTACGCTCGCCGTCCCAGCCCGCCGCCTCGATCAGCCGGGCCGCCCCCGCCCGGCTGATGGCACGGTCCGCCTCCAGCCGCTCCAGGCCAAGCGGAGTCGGGCGGAAGGTGCGTGCGCCGCCCTTGGCGGTGGCCTCGATCCGCTCGACGAGGCCCTGCTTGAGCATGGCGGCGATCTGCCGGTTGATGGTGGACACGTCGGCCTGGAAGGTGTGCGCCAGCTCCTTGAGCGTGAGCGGATCGCCCGATTCCAGGCGGGTCAGCAGCACGTAGGCCGAGCGGTCGAGGCTCTGGCCGATGCGTGGGCCGCGGGCCGCGATGAAGTGCCGGGACAGGAGGGTCAGTTCCCGTTCCAGGTCTCCCAGGCGGCGGTCCTGCTCGCTGGGCTCGGTCATGGTGCCGTGTTCCTTTCCTCGTGGGTGTGCGCGTTAGTGTGTATGTAACATGCACATCATAGCTCGCGGAGACTCGCGGAAAGGTGTGTGGTCATGAGCTTCCCGACCCTGCAAGGGAAAACCGCCCTCGTCACCGGCGGAGCGTCCGGTATCGGTGGCGCCGTCACCAGGCTGTTCGTCGAGCGTGGCGCCCGCGTGGTCGTCGTCGACCTGCAAGAGGAGGCGGGGGAGGCGATCGCGGAGGAGCTGGGTGCCGCCGTCGCCTTCCTGCGCGGTGATGTCTCCGACCGGAAGGTCGCCGACGCGGCCGTGGCCACCGCCGTGGACCGGTTCGGCTCCCTCGACGTGCTGGTGAACAACGCGAGCGTGTCACGGCAGAAGCCGTTCGAGGAGCAGACGGACGAGGACTGGGACCTGGCGATGGGCACGGGTCCGTACGCGACCCGCAACTTCATGCTCGCCGCCCTGCCGGAGCTCAAGAAGACGGGCAACGCCAGTGTCATCAACTTCGGCTCAGGCGCGGGCCTGAACGGCCAGCCCAACCAGGCTTCGTACGCAGCCGCCAAGGAGGCGATCCGCGGCCTCAGCCGGGTGGCCGCCAACGAGTGGGCGCCGTACAACATCCGGGTCAACGTGGTCTGCCCGATGGCCCTCACGTCCGGCGTGGCCGCCTGGGCGGAGGCCCGCCCCGAGCAGTACGCCCGGTCCGCCGCCTCGGTCCCGCTCGGCCGCTTCGGCGACCCCGACCGCGACGTCGCGCCCATCGTCGGATTCCTCGCGAGCGACGACGCGCGGTACATGACCGGACAGACCGTGATGGCCGACGGCGGAGCCGTGAAGCTGCGCTGAGGCCGCGCCCGACCAACACCACCGAAACACCAAGGGAGTTCACCATGGGAACCATCGCCGTCACCGGAGCCGCCTCCGGTATGGGAGCCACCATCGCCGCCCGGCTCGCGGAGGAGGGGCACCGTGTCATCGGGGTCGACCTGCGCGGCACCGATGTCTCGGCCGACCTGGGCACGACGGAGGGGCGGACCGCCGCGGCGGCCGAGGTCACCGGGCTCGCCGACGGCCGGCTCGACGGACTCGTGCCGTTCGCCGGAATCTCCGGCGGCACGGGCCGGGCCGCTAGCCTGCTGGTCTCCGTCAACTACTACGGCGCCATCGGCCTGTTGGAGGAGCTGCGCCCGGCCCTGGCCGCCGCGGGCGAGTCCTCCGTCGTCCTCGCCTCCTCCAACTCCACGACCACCCAGCCCGGTTGGAACCCGAAGCTCGCCGAGGCGTGTCTCGCGGGCGACGAGGAGGCGGCGCGCACCCTCGCCGACTCCCTGGGAGACGAGGGCGGACGGCTCACCTACCCGGCCACCAAGGCCGCGCTCGCCCACTACACACGTACCCGCGCCGCCGACTACATCGCGGACGGCATCCGCCTCAACGCCATCGCGCCCGGATTCATCGACACCCCGATGACCCGGGACGGCCGCAAGGACCCGCAGATCGCGGCGGGCATCGAGGCGTTCCTGAAGTCGATCCCGGCCGGGCGGGCGGGCCGTCCGGAGGAGGTCGCGGAGCTCGTGCTCTTCCTGCTGTCCGCCAAGTCGGCTTACTGCGTCGGTACGTTGATGTACTGCGACGGCGGCCTCGACGCGCAGCTGCGCGGCCTCGACTGGCCGAAGGTGCGGACGACGCAGGGCTGAGCCCCGGCGGGGGCCCGACGGGAGTCGAGGCTCCCGCTCAGTGGGACGCCCGCCATGGGCGCGGGCCACGGGTCGTAATTTCCCCTCTCCGAGCGTGAGGAGAATCCCGTGACCGACAGGTGGGACGCCGTCGCTACGGCGTCCGCGACAGCGGGCGGTGAGGTGAGCGCCCGCGAGGTGGCCGAGGCCGCGATCGCCCGTATCGAGAAGCTCAACGGCGAGCTCAACGCCGTCATCCACACCCGGTTCGACGAGGCGCTGGCCGAGGTCGACGCCGGACTGCCCGAAGGCCCGCTGCGCGGAGTGCCGGTGCTCGTCAAGGACCTCGGCATGGAGGTCGCCGGGCTGCCCGCGACCGGCGGCAGCAGGCTCTTCGCCGGCGTCGTCGCCGACCGCGACAGCGAACTCGTCCGGCGCTACCGGCGCGCCGGAATGGTCGTCCTCGGCACCACCAACACCCCCGAACTGGGCCTCAACGCCAGCACTGAACCGACGCTGTACGGCCCGACCCGCAACCCCTGGGGCAGGGGCCACTCGCCCGGCGGTTCGAGCGGCGGATCGGCCGTCGCCGTGAGCGCCGGCATGGTGCCCGTCGCGCACGCCAGCGACGGCGGCGGCTCGATCCGCATCCCCGCCGCGGCCTGCGGGCTCTTCGGGCTCAAGCCCGCACGCGGCCGGATCTCGCCCGCGCCGCGCCCCACCACCCTGTCCGGACTGGTCTCCGGCCACCACGCCGTGACCCGCACGGTGCGCGACAGCGCGCTGCTCCTCGACATCGCCGCGGGCCCGCTCCCCGGCGACGCCTACGCGGCGCCCGCCGCGGCCGACTCGTTCGCCGCCTGCGCGCGGCGCGACCCGGGGCGGCTGCGGATCGGCCTCGTCACCTCCCTGCCGAACGGCCCCGCGGTGCACGCCGAGCCCCTGCGCGCCGTACTCGAAGCCGCCGGAGTGTGCGAGGAGTTGGGGCATCAGGTCGTCCACGTCACGGCCCCCTACCGGCCGGAGGAGGTCGGCGCCGCGTCGGGCACGCTCATGGCGGCCGACGCCGTCGCCCAGATCGACGCCCGGCTCGAACAGCTCGGCCGGCCGCTCGCCGACGACGACATCGAACCCTTCACCCGGGTCATCTACGACCACGGCCGCACGCTCTCCGCCGCGGACGTCAGCCGTGCGCTGCGGAAGGCGCAGGAGATCGGCTGGCGGGTCGGCGCCGCGTTCGAGGAGTACGACGTGCTGCTCACCCCGACCCTCGCGCACCCCACGCCCCGGCTCGGCGTCCTCGACACCCGCCGCCCGGAGACGATCTACGAACACGCCGCCGTGCGGTCGGCGTTCACCAGCGTCCACAACGTCACCGGCATGCCGGCCATGTCCGTCCCCTTCGGACACGACAGCGACGGGCTGCCGCTGGGCGTCCAGTTCGCCGCCGTCAGGGGCGAGGGACTGCTCCTCGCCGTGGCCGCACAGCTCGAACAGGCCGCGCCCTGGGACACCGACACCCCACCTGCCGCCCGTAGTTGACGGGCCGCCAAGTCACCAAGTCACCAAGCCACCAAGCCACCAAGCCACCAAGTCACCAAGCCACCAAGCACGGTTCCGCACCCCCCGGACAAAGGAACACGATGGCAGACAACAACGTCACCCCACGCCCCGCGGTGGTCTCCAAAGGGAGAGCAGTGGCCGTGCTCGCCTTGGTCATCCTCCTCTCGGAGGCCGCCACCTTCGAGGTCACGATGGTCTACCCGGCGATGCCGGACATGGCCAGGGAGTTCAGGACCCTGAACATCGCCTGGGCCGCCTCTATCGTCACGCTGGCCGGCGCCACCGTCATGCCACTGATCGGCAAGGCCGCCGACAAGTGGGGCAAGAAACGGGTCATCGTCCTGCTCGGCCTGATCTTCCTCGCGGGCAGCGTGATCTGCGCGCTCGCCTCCTCCTTCGCCATGCTCCTTGTGGGGCGGGCCGTGCAGGGCTGCATCGTCGGGATCGTCTCCCTCTCGTACAGCCTCGTACGGGACATCATGCCGCGCTCGTTCGTGCCCATCGCGCTCGGCACCGTGGTGACCGGCGTCGGCATGGCCGCGCTCGTCGGCCCCTTCCTCGCCGGGTGGCTCGTCGACGCCCACGGACCGGAGGGTGTCTTCTGGTTCCTCGCGCTCTACGCCGTCGTCCTGCTGCCGTTCTACGCCTTCGTCATCCCCGAGAGCCCGCTGCGCGTCGACCGGCCCGTCGACTACCTCGGCACACTCCTGCTCGGCCCGGGAATCGGTGTGCTGCTGCTCGGCATCACCCAGGGCAACGCGTGGGGCTGGACCGCCGGATCCACCCTCACCTTCCTCGTGCTCGGCGCCGCGATGCTGATCGCCTTCGCGGCGTGGGAGCGGGTCTGCCGGTACCCGCTGATCTCGCTGGACGTCCTGCTGGGCCCCCGGTTCGGCCCCACTGTGCTCGCCGTCGGGTGCGTGACGTACATGATGAACGCGCACGCGCTGATCAGCCCCACCATGCTGCGGACACCGGAGGGCATCCCGGGCATCGGCTACGGCGCCGGGCTCTCCGCCACCGAACTCGCCGTGTGGACCTGCCCGTTGGGCATCGCCGCCATGTTCGTCGGCCCCCTCGGCGGCTATCTGACCACGAGGATCGGCGCCCGCAACGTGCTCCTCGCGGGCGCCGCGTGCTACCTCCTGGTCATGCTCCTCGGCTCCCAACTGTTCACCGTGCAGTGGCAGGTCGGGCTCATGGCCCTGGCGGGCGGCTGCGCCAACGGCTTCCTGCACTCCTCGAACGCCAACCTGCTCCAGGACTCCCTGCCCGCCTCGCAGAACGCGGTCGGCAACTCGGTGGCCGGGATGACCACGCTGCTGGCCTCCGGCATCGCCACGTCGCTCACCGGCGTCGTCATGTCCGGCCATGTGCTGAAGGTCGACGCCGCCACCAGTTCCGTCGTGTACGCGGACGGCGCCCTCACCCATGCGTACGCGTACGCGGCGGTGGTGGGCGCGGTCGGCGTGGTGGTCGCTCTGCTCATGAAGCACGGCCGCGCCCCTGCGCGGGGCGGCCTCGCCGAACCGTCGGAGGGTGTCCCGCCGGTCGGGGAGGCCCGGGTACCGGCGAGCGGGGCGGCGGGCTGAACTACCCCAGGGCCATGAGTGTGTGGGGGAGCGGGGGGGGGGGCGGATGTTATGCGGGGCGGTGGTTCATGCCTCCTGCGTCGCCCCGTCGTCCGCCACACCGGAGGCCAGCAGCTCAGGTGACTCGGCGCGGCCGTCCAGGACGCGGTTCGTGCGGACGGTCACGCGCCAGCCGTCGGGGCCCCGGCGCAGCCGCCAGTGGTTCGCCGTGGCCCGGCGCAGCACGAAGGCGTCCGCCTCCGGGTCACGGACGATCATGGTGGTGTAGCAGACGGCCACGGCCTCGTCGCCGTCCACCCGCACCCGCGGCGCGCCCACGACATGGGCGCAGCCCCGGCCGATCCACCGTTGGTGGTTGGGGGAGCGGACCATGGCCTCGATCTCCGTACGTCCGGTCATCAGCAGTTCGTCGACGTCGTAGACGCCGTCCTCCTCCCACAGTGCGGCCACGGCCTCGGCCTGCCCGCTGTCGACCAGCGGACCGTAGGAGAGGATCAGCGACGTGATGGCGGCCTCGTCCTCCAGGCGGGACAGCCGCCGTTCCAGGTACTCCAGGCGCTGGTCGGTGGTCGGGCTCAACGGGCGTTCCCTTCGGTCGGGTTGAGGGGTGTAGCGAGGGCTGAGGATTGGGGGGCGATCAGAGCTCGGCGGCCAGGGCGTGGAGGGCTTCGAGTTGCTCGCAGTAGTGCTCTGCCGACCGTGCCGAGACGGAGGCGGACAGCAGCGTGGCCCCCGCGTCGCGCAGCCGGGTCAGGGCGGCGGCCGTGTCCTTCGGTGCCCCGCCGGGGTCGAGGGGGCGGCCGGGCGCGAGGACGACCTCGAAGCCGTTCGGGAGTTCGGTCCCGGCGAGCATCCCGCGGAGCCGGTCGGGCGCGAGGCCGAACGGCACCCAGCCGTCCGCGAGCGACACGGCCCGGCGCAGCGAGCGCGGCGTCCGGCCGCCGACCCACAGCGGGACCGGCTCCTGGACGGCGTGCGGTTCGACGACGAAGTCCGCGAACGAGTAGTGCTCCCCGTGGTACTCCGGCACTCGCCGGGACAGCGCGGCGCGCAGGGCCCGCAGGGCGTCGTCGGCGCGTGCCCCGCGGCCGGTGAACTCGGCGCCGAGCAGCTCGAATTCCCCGGCGAGGCTGCCGACTCCGAGCCCGAGCGTGACGCGTCCGCCGCTGAGCCGGTCCAGGGTGCCGTAGCGCTTGGCGATCTGGAGCGGGTGGTGGTAGCCGAGCACGAGCACCTGGGTGGTCAGCCGGATGCGGCTGGTCACCGCGGACAGATGGCCGAGCGTGGCCACCGGGTCCCAGTACGTGCCGCCGCGTTCACGGGCGACGTCGACGGGGACCGCCACGTGTTCGCTGCACGTGAGGTGGTGGAAGCCGAGCCGGTCGGCGGTGCGCGCGATCAGGCTCAGCTCGTCGATGCCCGCGTCCGCCTCCCAGGGCGAGGCGGCGCCCGGCAGCCGCACCACCACGGGCGTTGTGATCCCGATCCGCATGGACTCTCTCCTCGTTCCGTCGGCGCCGTGCGTGCTGTCTGTCGAGGCGATTCGTAACGCAGGAGCGGGACATGGGGGCGGGCGGATCCCGCTGATCGGGAGGCCGGGGCAGGTGTGCGCGGAGGGACGGCGGTGGAATCCCGTGCAGACCTCTTCCTCCCCGTCGTGCGCACTGCTAGCTTCCAAAAGTAGAATTCATTTCAGAAAGAACTGGAGGTGCCCCATGACGGTTGTCAACGACGTGGCTGCTGTGGACGCGCCCGCTCGTGGGGGCGCGCCCGCTCGTGGGGACACGCCCGCTCGCAAGGAGCTGCCGCCGTCGATGGTCGAGCGGATGACGCTGATCATGGACGCGTTCACCGGACGCACCACGCGGCTGTCCCTGGAGGACGTGGCCCGCCGCACCCACCTGCCGCGCTCCACGGCCCACCGCATCCTCGAACAGCTCGTACGGCTGCGCTGGTTGGAGCACACCCACGTCGGCTACGGGCTCGGCCGTCGCGCGCTGGGGCTCGGCGGTGGCGACGGCGCCCATGCCGAGATCCGCGCCGTCGCCGCCGGGCGGCTGCACCAGCTGCAGATCCGTACCGGTCTTGTCGTGCACCTCGCCGTGCTCGACGAAGGGCAGGTGCTGTACCTCGACAAGGCCGGCGGACGGTTCGCCGCCGCGGTCCCCTCCTGGGTCGGCGGCCGGGCCCCGGCGCCCGCCACGGCGCTCGGCAAGGCGATGCTGGCCTGGCTGGAGCCGGAGGACGTCGAGTCCAGGCTCGGCGACACCCTGGGCAAGATCACCCACCGCACCATCGCCGACCTGCCGACGCTGCATCAGGAGCTGCACCGGATCAGGCGGCGCCGCGGCCTTGCCTTCGAGCACGGCGAGTTCTTCCCCGGCGTCGCCTGCGTGGCGGCGGCCGTGCGTGGACCGGAGGGGCCGGTGGCGGCGATCTCGCTGGCCGGGGAGCCGCGCACTCCGCTGGAGAAGGTGGCGCCGCTCGTGGTCGACGCCGCCAGGCAGGTCTCGCGGGAGCTGTTCCCCTGCCTGGACGGCAACGACCGGCACGGCAAGGCGAGGACCGTGGCCGCCGACCGGGCGGACACCTGGTCGGCGCAGACCATGGACCGGCTGCTCGCGGCAGGGCAGGACGGCGACTGGCTCTGACGTGTTACCCCCAGAGGTCGCCCATGCCCCAAGTGAAGGGCCCCGCAGGGGGGTTGGGGTGCGCGGGTGCTTCGGCCTCGACGCCGAAGTGGCCGCGGAAGAACAGCATCGGCCGTCGCCCGTCCTCCGTCTCCAGGCCCAGGACCCGGCCGATCACCACGTCGTGGTCGCCGGTCGCGCGCACGTCGACCACCTCCGCGTGCGCGCGCATCAGCACGCCGCGCAGCGCGGGTGTTCCCCAGCGCGAGAGGTCCCAGCCGAGCCCCTCGAACTTCGCGCCCCTGCTGGAGCCGAAGCGTTCGCACAGCCCGGACTGCTCCTCGGCCAGGACGTTGACGCAGAACCGGCCCGTGTCCCTGATGCGTGGCCAGGCCCGGCCGCGGTGGTCGGCGCAGAAGAGGACCAGCGGCGGATCGAGCGAGACGGACGCGAAGGACTGGCAGGCGAAACCGACCGGATCGCCTTGCGGGTCGAGGCCGGTCACCACGGTCACCCCGGTCGCGAACACCCCCATGGCCCGGCGCATTTCGGCCGGCGTGGGCGCGGCGCCGCCAGGTGCCCCGGCTGTCACGGGTGCCTCGGACGCGCCGGGCGCCCTGGGTGCCTCGGGCGTTGCGGGCGACTGCGTTCTCATCGTGTTCACCTCAAGGGGGACGTCGCGGTGTCGTGCGCGGTGGGCGAGCGGAGACCGAAGCTAGGCCCGGGCCGGACGGCGCAGAGCGCCGCTCCCGATGAGTGGAACCCGTTCCGGGGTGGCCGGGCTCCCGGCGGCGTCCCGGTGGTCACCACCCGCACGTCCCGCTGATCGGGACTTCCCCCGTCCCGCCCTTCGGCCCCGGTTACGTTCCCGGCGTCGACCACAGAACGGCCACACGGGACGGCCACACAGGACGGCGACACAGGACGGCGAAAGCGGGAGCCATGACGGAGCTGAGCCGCGAGTCCACCGCGCGTGAACTCGCCACCGACCAGGGCGTATTGAGGTACCACGAGGCCGGTGACGGGCCGCCCCTCGTGCTGCTGCACGGATCGGGCCCCGGCGTCACCGGCTGGCGCAACTACCGCGGCAACCTCGCCACCTTCGCCGAGCACTTCCGCTGCCTCGTCCTGGAGCTGCCCGGATTCGGCGTCAGCGACCCCGTCGAAGGCCACCCCATGGTCACGGCTCCGGACAGCCTCGGCCGCTTCCTCGACGCCCTCGGCCTCGACCAGGTCGACGTCATCGGCAACTCCATGGGCGGCATCGTCGGCACCCAGTACGCGCTGCGCCACCCCGAACGGATCCGCAGGCTCGTCACCATCGGCGGCATCGGCCGCAACCTGTACAGCCCAGGCCCCGGCGAGGGCATCAGGCTGCTGACCGAGTTCACCGACCACCCCTCCCGCGAGGGCCTGGTCCGCTGGCTGCGCTCCATGGTGCACGACCCGAGCCTCGTCACCGACGAACTCATCGAGGAACGCTGGGAGTTGGCCAACGCCCCGCAGGCCCTCGCCAACGCCCGCGCCATGTACGGGAGTTCCGCCTTCGCCGCCCGCGCGAGCGCCGCCGCCTCCTCCGACCAGCCGCCGTACTGGGCGATGCTGCACCGGCTCAGGGCGAAGACCCTCATCACCTGGGGCCGCGACGACCGGGTGAGCCCCGTCGACATGTCCATCGTGCCGATGCGCACCATCCCCGACGTCGAACTGCACGTGTTCCCCGACTGCGGTCACTGGGTGATGATCGAGCAGAAGGCGGCCTGGGAGAGCGTCGTACTGGCCTTCCTGACCCGCAAGGAGTCGGCATGACCGCCGCGCCTTCCCCCACCCCTGCCCCCGCGCCCACCCCTGCCCCGGCCTGGGACCACGAGTTCGACTTCGTCGTCGTCGGCAGCGGCGGCGGTGGCATGACCGCCGCGCTGACCGCCGTCGACGCCGGACTGTCCACCGTCGTGGTCGAGAAGGGCGCCATGTACGGAGGCACCACCGGCATCTCCGGCGGCGGCATCTGGATCCCCAACAACCCCGTGCTGCGCGCCAAGGGCCACGACGACAGCCGCGAGTCCGTCCGCCGCTACCTCGACCTGCTCACCGAGGGCCGCGTCCCGGCCGCCCGCCTCGACGCCTACGTCGACGAGGGCCCCGCCGCCATGGAACTGCTGTGCCGCAGCAAGTGGATGCGCTTCACCTGGACCAAGGGCTACTCCGACTACCACCCCGAGTACGAGGGCGGACGCCCCGAGGGCCGCTCGGTCGAGGCCGTCCCCTTCGACACCCGCAAGCTCCGCGAGGACGAGAAGTACCAGCGGCCCAACAGCCTCAAGGGCCCCCTCGGCCTGTGGGTCACCGGCAAGGACTACCACGACCTGGCGATGGTGAAGCGGACCTGGCGCGGCCGCTGGGCCTCCGTCGTCGCAGCCTGGCGGGTCTCCTCCAACGTGGTGCGCCGCCGGCACATGTCCACCGGCGGACGCGCCCTGGTGGCCCGCATGCGCATGGCTCTCAAGGACGCGGACGTACCGCTGTGGCTGCGCACCCCGATGACCTCGCTCGTCACCGACGACGACGGCCGGGTCACCGGCATCGTCGCCACGCGCGACGGCAAGACCGTACGCGTCGGAGCCCGGCTCGGCGTGCTGCTCGCCGCCGGCGGCTTCGACCACAACCAGCGGATGCGTGAGCAGTACCTGCCCGACGGCGGAACCCAGGACTACAGCGCGGGCGCGCAGGAGAACGTCGGCGACGGGATCCGCGCCGGGCTCGAACTCGGCGCGGCGGTCGACTTCATGGACGACGCCTGGTGGATGCCGTCCGTACGCCACCCCAAGGGCGCGACGATCCCCCTCGTGTCCGAGCGCTGCATCCCGCCCTCCGTGATCGTCTCCGCGCACGGCAAGCGATTCACCAACGAGTCGTCCCCGTACACGAACTTCGTCCACGACCAACTCGCCGGGAAGCACGTCCCGGCCTGGTTCGTGATGGACGCCAAGGCCCGCGCCCGCTACCCGTTCGCCCAGGTGCTGCCCGGCATGCCCTTCCCCCGCGGTTTCTACGACGCCGGGATCGTCCACCAGGCCGCCACCATCGCCGAGCTGGCCCGCGCCATCGACGTACCGGAGCGCGAACTCGCCGCCACCGTCGAGCGGTTCAACGGCTTCGCCCGCACCGGAAAGGACGCCGACTTCGGCCGCGGCGACAGCGCCTACGACCGCTACTACGGCGACCCCACCCTGCCCAACCCGAACCTCGACGTCATCGACAAGGCCCCCTTCTACGCCGTCCGCCTCGACGTCGGAGACCTCGGCACGAAGGGCGGCCTTGTCTGCGACGAGCACGGCCGGGTGCTGCGCGAGGACGGCGGCCCCATCGACGGCCTGTACGCGACCGGCAACACGTCCGCGTCCGTCATGGCCAACGAGTACGCGGGCCCCGGAGCCACCATCGGCCCGTCCATGGTCTTCGGCTACATCGCCGCACGGCACGCCGGTGCCGCCCGGTGAGCGGCACCCGCCTCTCGGTCCGGGTCGTCGAAGTGGTCCGCGAGACCGCCGACGCGCACTCGCTCGTCCTCGAACCCGTCGACGCGCCCAAGGAGCGACTCGGCTACCGGCCGGGCCAGTTCCTCACCGTCCGCGTGCCCACGGAGCGCGCCGGGGGAGCCGCCCGCTGCTACTCGCTGTGCAGCTCCCCGCACCGCGACGACAAGTTGAAGATCACCGTGAAGCGCACGGCGAACGGCTACGGCTCCAACTGGATCTGCGACCACGTCGTCGAGGGTGACACCCTCGAAGTCCTGCGCCCGGCGGGGACGTTCACCCCCGACACACTCGACACGGACGTCCTCCTCCTCGCGGCGGGCAGCGGCATCACGCCGGTGATGTCGATCCTGAAGTCCTGCCTGCACGCGGGCACCGGAAACGTCGCCCTCGTCTACGCCAACCGCGACGAGCACTCGGTCATCTTCCGCAGCGAACTCGTCGCGCTCGCCAAGGAGTTCGGCGACCGGCTCACCGTGCTGCACTGGCTGGAGTCGGTGCGGGGACTGCCCACCGCGCCCGCCCTGCGCGCCCTCGCCGGTCCGTACGCCGGACGGCAGACGTTCGTGTGCGGACCCGGCCCCTTCATGGCACTGGCCACCACCGCCCTCGCCGACATGGGTGTGCCGGAGGACCGGGTGCGCGTCGAGCGGTTCACCTCGCTGACCGGGGACCCCTTCGCCGTCGTCCCGGAGACACTCTCGGAGGACGAGGCGCCGGGGCGGGTGGCCGAGGTCGAGGTGGCGCTCGACGGAGACACCAAAACGCTCGCGTGGCCGGGCGACCGCAAGCTCCTCGACGTACTCCTCGCCGGCGGACTCGACGCCCCGTACTCCTGCCGCGAGGGCAACTGCAGCGCCTGCACCTGTCTGCTCGTCGAGGGCGAGGTGTCGATGGAACGCAACGAGGTGCTCGAAGCGCGCGACGTCGCCGACGGATACGTACTGGCCTGCCAGGCGCTCCCGATCAGCGAGCGCATCAGGATCACTTACGACGGATGAGGTTCGAACCCGTGACCACCGCGACCACCGCGACCACCGCGACCACCGTGACTACCGCGCCGAAGGCGACCGCCGCCATCGTCGGCTCCGGGAACATCGGAACCGACCTGATGTACAAACTGCTCCGGTCCGAGACGATCGAGCCACGCTGGATGATCGGCGTCGACGAACAGAGCCCGGGTCTCAAGCGCGCCGCCGAGGAGGGCCTGGTGGCGAGCGCCGACGGCGTCGACCCCCTCCTCGCCGAGGACGTCCGGCCCGACCTCGTCTTCGAGGCGACCTCGGCCCACGTGCACCGCGCCAACGCCCCCAAGTACGCCGAACTCGGCATCCAGGCCATCGACTTGACGCCCGCCGCCCTCGGCCCGGCCGTCGTCCCCGCCGTCAACCTCGGCGCCCACCTGGACGCCCCCAACGTCAGCCTGATCACCTGCGGCGGACAGGCCACCATCCCGATGGTGCACGCCGTCTCCCGCGTCACCGAGGTCGCGTACGCCGAGATCGTGGCCAGCGTCGCCTCGCCCTCGGCAGGGCCCGGAACCCGCGCCAACATCGACGAGTTCACCCTCGCCACGGGCCGCGGCATCGAGACCATCGGCGGCGCCGCGCGCGGCAAGGCCATCATCATCCTCAACCCGGCCGAGCCACCCATGCTGATGCAGGACACCGTCTTCTGCGCCGTCCCCGCCGACGCCGACCGCGCGGCCATCACCGCGTCCGTCCATGACGTGGTGTCCCAGGTCGCCTCGTACGTGCCCGGCTACCGGCTGCGCGCCGAGCCGCAGTTCGACGACCCGGACACCGTCAGCGGCGGCCTCGCCCGGGTCGCGATCTTCCTGGAGGTCGAGGGCGCGGGCGACTTCCTGCCGCCGTACTCCGGGAACCTCGACATCATGACCGCCGCCGCCACCAAGGTCGGCGAGGGCTTCGCCCGGCGGATCACCGCCCGGCGCGCCGCGGCCTGACCCACCCCTCCACGACCAAGGAGTCCCCCGTCATGCCCTTCAGCGCAGACCTCGACATCCGCGTCACCGACTCCTCGCTACGGGACGGCTCGCACGCCAAGCAGCACCAGTTCACCGTGGCGGAGGTGCGGTCCGTCGTCGGCGCGCTCGACGACGCCGGGGTCCCCGTCATCGAGGTCGCCCACGGCGACGGCCTCGGCGGATCCTCGTTCAACTACGGGTTCAGCCACACCCCGGAGCAGGAACTCATCAAGGAGGCGGTGCGGACCGCACGGCGGGCGCGGATCGCGTTCCTGATGCTGCCGGGGCTGGGCATCCAGGACGACATTCGCGAGGCCGCCGACAACGGCGCCGCGATCTGCCGCATCGCCACCCACTGCACCGAGGCCGACATCGCCGCTCAGCACTTCGGTCTGGCCCGCGAACTCGGCCTGGAAACCGTCGGGTTCCTGATGATGGCGCACAGCAGTCCGCCCGAGGCCCTCGCCCGGCAGGCCCGGATCATGGCCGACGCGGGCTGCCAGTGCGTGTACGTCGTGGACTCGGCGGGCGCGCTGATTCTCGAAGGCGTCGGGGACCGCGTCGCCGCGCTCGTCGCCGAACTCGGCGAGGACGCCCAGGTCGGCTTCCACGGGCACGAGAACCTGGGGATCGGCGTCGCCAACTCCGTCGCCGCCGTACGGGCCGGTGCCTTGCAGATCGACGGGTCCGTGCGCCGGTTCGGGGCCGGGGCGGGCAACACCCCCGTCGAGGCGTTCGCGGCCGTCGCCGAGAAGCTCGGCGTCCGTACCGGCATCGACATCACGAAGATCATCGACGCCGCCGAGGACGTCGTCCTGCCCGTCATGGGCGGCGACCGGCTGCTCGACCGGATGTCGTTGACCATGGGTTACGCGGGCGTCTACTCCAGCTTCCTCGCGCACGCGGGTCGGCAGGCCGCCAAGTACGGGGTCTCCGGCACCGAACTCCTCCTGGAGGCCGGACGGCGGGGGCTCGTCGGCGGCCAGGAGGACCAACTCATCGAGATCGCCGCCGGGCTCGCACAGAGGGCGCGTACGGCGAAGGACACGAACGGGCCGCTGCCCGTGGGGAAGTGAGCACAGCCATGCCCAATCCGGTACTCGACGCCGTCGTCGAACGCGCGGAGGAGATCCGCGCCCTGGGACCCGCCAACGAATCGCTCGGCCGGCTCGACGACCAGACGGCCAAGGTGCTGCGGGAGACCGGGGCGATCCGGATGCTCCAGCCGAAGAAGTACGGCGGACTCGAACTGCATCCAAGGGAGTTCGCCGAGACCGTCATGGAGATCGCCGCCTGCGACGGCTCGACCGGGTGGGTCACCGGGGTCGTCGGCGTCCACCCGTGGGAGATGGCGATGGCCGACCCTCGGGTGCAGGAGGAGATCTGGGGCGAGGACCCCGACACCTGGATCGCCTCCCCGTACGCGCCGATGGGTCTGCTGCGGCCCGTCGACGGCGGCCATGTCTTCAACGGCCACTGGCAGTTCTCCTCCGGCACCGACCACTGCGACTGGATCTTCCTCGGCGCCTTCCTCGCCGACGAGAGCGGCGAGCGGCTGAACCCGCCGCGGTCCGTGCATGTGATCCTGCCGCGCTCCGACTACGAGATCGTCGACGACTCCTGGGACGTCGTCGGCCTGCGCGGCACCGGCAGCAAGGACGTCGTCGTCAAGGACGCCTTCGTACCCGCCCACCGGGTCATCGAGTACGCGAAGGTGGTCGACGGCAGCCTCGCCGAGGAGGCCGGACTCACCAACCCGACGTACCGGCTGCCGTTCTCGGCCGCCTTCCCCCTCGGCATCACCGCCTCCGTCATCGGCATCTGCGAGGGCGCTCTCGCCCACCACCTCGCGTACCAGCGCGACCGGGTCCAGATCACCGGCACCGCCGTCCGCGACGACCCGTACGTGCTGTACGCGGTCAGTGAGGCCGCCGCCGAGATCGCCGCGTCCCGCGCCGCCCTGCTGGACAACATCAGCGGCCTGTACGACAAGGTCGCGGCCGGCGAGCGGATCGACTTCGACCGGCGGGCCGTCGGCCGCCGCACCCAGGCCCGCGCCGCCTGGCGGGCCGTCCGCGCCGTCGACGAGATCGTGGCCCGCTCCGGCGGCAACGCCATGCGCATGAACAACCCCATCCAGCGCTTCTGGCGCGACGCCCACACCGGCCTCGCCCACGCCATCCATGTGACGGGCGCGGTCTTCCACGTCGCGGCGCTGACGCAGATCGGCGTGGAGCCGCCGCAGGGCCCGATGCGCTCGATGATCTGATCCCGGCCCCGGCTCCGGCTGGACCACAACAGGAATGAGTGGGAGGAGACACATGACGCACATCCGAGGACTCGGATACCTCCGGGTCCGCACCCGCGACGTCGCCCGCTGGCGCCAACTCGCCGTGGACGCGCTCGGGTTCGCCGAGGGGGCCGGGCCCGACCCGGACGGCCTCTACCTCAGGATGGACGAGCGCGAGGCCCGGCTCGTCGTCCTCCCCGGTGACACCGACCGCGCGGAGGCCGTCGGCTGGGAGGTGCGCGACCAGTTCGCGCTGGCCGAGGTCGCCCGCGCCGTCGAGGCGTCCGGCACGGCGGTCAAGGAGCTGACGTGGCAGGAGGCGGACGCCCTGCGGGTGGAGGGTGCCATCGCCTTCGAGGACCCGGCGGGCGTCCGCGTCGAGGTGTTCTTCGGGCCCGTCCTCGACCACAGCCCCGTCCTCACCGGGCTCGGCCAGCGCTTCGTCACAGGCGCCCAGGGCATGGGCCACGTCGTCCTGCCGACGACCCGCATGGACGAGACGGTCGCCTTCTACACGGAGGTCCTCGGCTTTCTGCCGCGCGGCGCCGTCAAGTTGAGCGTCCAGACGCCGGACGCCCCGCCGCGCCGCGTCCGCTTCATGGGGGTCAACCAGCGCCACCACAGCCTCGCCCTGTGCCCGGCGCCGCACGGCGAGGCCCCCGGCATGGTGCACCTCATGGTCGAGGTCGACACCCTGGACGCGGTCGGCCGCGCCCTCGACAACGTCGGCCGCCTCGGCTTCCCGCTGTCTTCCACGCTCGGCCGGCACACCAACGACAAGATGGTCTCCTTCTACGTACGGGCGCCGGGCGGTTGGGACCTGGAGTACGGCACCGACGGCATGCTCGTCGACGAGGCCCACTACACCGCCGAGGAGATCACCGCCGACAGCTACTGGGGCCACGACTGGTCGGGCTCCGAACCGCTCGCCGCGTTCGCCGCGCCGCCCGAGACATCATGACTCCGGCCACGACGCCGGTCACCGACGGAGGCGGGCCGCCGCCATGAAGGGCAGCGCATGAACCGTTTCGAAGGCACCGCCGTCCTGCTCACCGGCGCCGCCTCCGGCATCGGCCGCGCCACCGCGCTGCGGCTCGCCTCGGAGGGCGCCGCCGTGTTCGCCGTCGACCTGTCCGCGGACGGCCTGCGGGAGACCGCCGACCGCCTCCCGCCGGGCAGCGCGGGGCGGATCCGCACCCACGCCGCCGACGTGTCCGACGAGGGCGCCGTCGTGGCCGCCGTGGCGCGCGCCGCCGAGGAGTTGGGCGGCATCGACGTCCTGGTCAATGTGGCGGGCGTGCACCGCACCACACCCATCGACCGGCTCACCGTCGACGACCTGCGGTATCTGTTCTCGGTCAACGTCGTCGGCACGGCGGTGTGCTGCCGCGAGGCGCTGCGCCACCTGCCCGACGGCAGCGGCGTGATCGTCAATGTGGCCTCGTCGTCCGCGACGCACGGGAACCCGTTCATGAGCGCCTACTCGGCCACCAAGGGGGCGGTGCTGGCGTTCTCGCTGTCCCTGGCGGCCGAGGTGGCGCACCGCCGCGTCCGGGTCGTGCCGGTGTCGCCGGGCACCGTCGCCACGCCGCTGACCGCCCGGCCCGACATGCTCCCCGCGGACCTCGACACCAGCTACTACCGGCGCATCCGCGCGCCGTTCGGAGCGGGCGACCCGGAACAACTCGCGGGCGTCATCGCCTTCGCCGCGTCCCCGGACGCCGGTTACCTCACGGGCGCGGAGATCCGGGCCGACGGCGGCTCCCACATCTGACGGTCCCCCGCCGCTCTCCACTGAGTGGGACGCTCTCTTGCTTTCTTTCAGAATGAATTCTAGTTCTGTAGGTGTACGCGACCACACCCTCGCGGCCCGCCCCCACGGGCCGCCTCACACCTACGGAGAACCATGGCCGAGGCAGTCATAGTCGAAGCCGCGCGCACGCCGGTCGGCCGGCGGCGCGGAGTCCTGTCCGGTCTGCACCCGGCCGAACTCCTCGGCCAGGCGCAGCAGGGCCTGTTGGCGAAGGCGGGCCTCGCGCCCGACGTGGTCGAGCAGGTCGTCGGCGGCTGCGTCACCCAGGCCGGTGAGCAGTCCAACAACGTGACCCGCAACGCCTGGCTGCACAGCGGTCTCCCGTACTCCACCGCCTGCACCTCGATCGACTGCGCCTGCGGCTCCTCGCAGCAGGCCGTGCACCTGATCCACGGGCTGATCGCCGCGGGCACCATCGACGTCGGCATCGGCTGCGGCGTGGAGTCGATGAGCCGGGTCTTCCTCGGCCGGGCGCAGACCCCGGACACCGGAACGCCCGTGCCCGCGGACTGGTCGCTCGACATGCCGGACCAGTTCACCGCCGCCGAGCGCATCGCCCGCAAGCGCGGCATCACCCGCGCCGACGCCGACGCCCTCGGGCTCGCCTCGCAGAAGAAGGCCGCCCGCGCCTGGGCCGAAGGCCGGTTCGCGGGTCAGGTCCTCGACATCGACGCCCCGGTGATGGGGGCGGAGGGCCCGACCGGTGAACGTACCGTCGTCTCCCGGGACCAGGGACTGCGGGACACCACCGCCGAAGGGCTCGCGGGGCTCAAGCCCGTCGTCCCCGACGGCATCCACACCGCCGGCAACTCCTCCCAGATCAGCGACGGCGCCGCCGCCGTCCTGCTGATGGGCAAGGAGCGCGCCGAAAGCCTCGGACTGCGCGGCCGCGCCCGCGTCGTCGCCTCCACCATGGTCGGCTCCGACCCCTACTACCACCTCGACGGCCCCGTCGAAGCGACCCGCGAGGTCCTCGACAAGGCCGGGATGACCCTCGACGACATCGACCTCGTCGAGATCAACGAGGCCTTCGCCTCTGTGGTGTTGTCGTGGGCGCAGGTCCACAAGGCCGACATGGACAAGGTCAACGTCAACGGCGGTGCCATCGCCCTCGGCCACGCCGTCGGCTCCACCGGCGCCCGGCTGATCACCCAGGCGCTGTACGAGATGGAGCGCGCCGACAAGTCCACCGCGCTGATCACCATGTGCGCCGGAGGCGCGCACTCGACGGCGACCATCATCGAACGGATCTGAGAACACCATGACCATCGGCCTCACCGAGGAGCACCGCGATCTGCGGGACTCCGTACGCGCCTTCACCGGCCGGCACATCACAGCGGACGTCCTGCGCAAGGCGGTCGACGCCGAGGACGACACGACGCTCCCGCCGTACTGGCGGGCCCTCGCCGACCAGGGCCTGCTCGGCCTGCACCTGCCGGAGCAGGCCGGGGGAGCGGGCTACGGAATCGTGGAACTGGCCGTTGTCGTAGAGGAGTTGGGGCGGGCCGTGGCCCCCGGGCCCTTCCTGCCGACCACCCTCGCCGCGGCCGTCCTGCACCGGTCCTGCCACCACAAATACCTGCCGGGCCTCGCCGACGGCACCGTCGTCGGCGCCGTCGGACTGCGCCCCGGCACCCTCACCCTGACCCGCCGCGACGACGGCACGGCCGCGCTGTCCGGAGAGTGCGGACCGGTCATCGGCGGGCACACCGCCGACCTCTTCGTCCTGCCCGCCACGGACGCTGACACCACCACGTGGGTCGTCGTACCGCGCGCCGCCGTGGAGACGGCCCACCAGCGCAGCCACGACCTGACCCGCCGCTCGTCCACGGTATCGGCGACGGCAGTGTCGGTACCGGCCGTCGACATCCTCACCGTCGACGCGCGGCTGCCGCTCGACCTGGCCGCCACCCTGTTCGCCGCGGAGGCCTCCGGCATCGCGGACTGGGCCGTCACCACCGCCGCCGACTACGCGCGCGTACGCGAGCAGTTCGGCCGCCCCATCGGACAGTTCCAGGGCGTCAAGCACCGCTGCGCCCGGATGCTCGCGCAGGCCGAACAGGCACGCGCCTGCGCCTGGGACGCGGCCCGCGCCGCCGAGCCCGGCGCCGTCGAAGACCCCGGCGAGGCCGCGCTCGCCGCCGCCGTCGCCGCGGCCACCGGAGTCGACGCGGGCTTCGCCGCCGCCAAGGACTGCATCCAGGTACTCGGCGGCATCGGCTTCACCTGGGAGCACGACGCCCACCTCTACCTGCGCCGGGCCCAGACCCTGCGCATCGCGCTCGGCTCCGCCGCGCGGTGGCGGCGCCGCGTCGCCCGGCTCACCCTCGACGGCGCCCGCCGCCGGCTCGGCGTCGAACTGCCGCCCTCCGCCGCGTCCGTACGCGAGGAGATCCGCGCCGAACTCGCCTCGGCCACCGACCTGACCGCCGCCGAACGCCCCCGCTTCCTCGCCGACCACGGCTACACCGCCCCGCATCTGCCCGCCCCCTGGGGCAAGGGCGCCGACGCCGTCACCCAACTCGTCATCGCCGAGGAGCTGCGCGCGGCGGGCCTCAAGCCCGTCGACATGATCATCGGCGGCTGGGTGGTGCCCACCCTCGTGGCCCACGGCGACGACACGCAGCGCGAGCGGTTCCTGCGGCCCAGCCTGCGCGGCGAGATCAAGTGGTGCCAGCTGTTCAGCGAGCCCGGCGCGGGATCCGACCTGGCGGGCCTTTCCACTCGCGCGGTCCGCGCCGACGGCGGCTGGCGGATCACCGGGCAGAAGGTGTGGACCTCCGGGGCCCACGACTCCGACTGGGGCATCCTGCTCGCCCGCACCGACCCCGAGGCGCCCAAGCACAAGGGGCTCTCGTACTTCCTCCTCGACATGGACAGCCCCGGCATCGACATCCGGCCGCTGCGGCAGATCACCGGCGAGGCCGAGTTCAACGAGGTGTTCCTCGACGACGTGTTCGTCCCCGATGAGCTGCTCGTCGGCGCGCCCGGCGACGGCTGGCGGCTCAGCCGCACCACCCTCGCCAACGAACGCGTCGCCCTCTCCCACGACTCCTCGCTCGGCTCGGGCGGCGAGGCACTCCTTGAACTCGCGGCGGCGGCCCCCGACGACATGGACGACGAACGGCTCACCACCCTCGGCGCCATCCTCTGCGACGCCCAGGCGGGCGGCCTCCTCGGCCTGCGCGCCACCCTGCGCACGGTCTCCGGGCAGCAGCCCGGCGCCGAGGCCAGCATCGCCAAACTGGCAGGCGTGGAACACCTCCAAGAGGTGTGGGAGACCGCCATGGAGTGGCTCGGCGACGCCGCACTCTCCGGCGAAGGGCCCCGTCAGGACGCCACCTGGTGGTTCCTCAACTCCCGCTGCATGTCCATCGCGGGAGGCACCACCGAGGTCCAGCTGAACATCATCGGGGAACGCATCCTGGGCCTGCCGCGCGACCCCGCCCCGGTACCCGCCCCCGCATCCGCACCCGCCGCCAGGGCTTCCGAGGGGAAGGACCGCGCATGACGATCGACCGTGACAAGGCACTCGGCGCGCCGCCCACCGTCGAGGAGATCTCCTGGACGACCCGGGACGTGCTCCTCTACCACCTCAGCCTCGGAGCGGGCGCCGACGCCGCCGTGGGGCCGGAACTCGGCCTCACCTACGAGTCGTACCAGCGCGGCCTGAACGTGCTGCCCACCTTCGCGATGGTCGCGGGTACGGGCATCTCCTCGGGCCGTGACTCGGACCCGGCCTTCGAACTCCCGGGCATCGAGATCGACTTGCGCCGCATCCTGCACGCCGGGCAGGACCTGACCGTCCACCGCCCCCTTCCGGCGTCCGGCACGGCCACCCTCTCCTCCCGCGTCGTCGAACTCTGGGACAAGGGCAGGGCGGCCGTCATCGTGCGGGAGACCGCCGCCACGGGCCCGGACGGCGAGCCGCTGTGGACGAGCCGCATGCGGATCTGGGCGCACGGCGCGGGCGGCTTCGGCTCCGAGCCCGCGCCACGCACCGAGTGGCACGCGCCCGACCGCGCCCCCGACGCCGTACTCGACACCCCCACCACCCCCCAACAGGCCCTGCTCTACCGGCTCAACGGAGACCTCAACCCGCTGCACGCCGACCCCGGGTTCGCCGAGGCCGCCGGATTCGAGCGGCCCGTCCTGCACGGCCTCGCCTCCTACGGACTCGTCGCCAAGGCCCTCGTCGGCGGCCTCCTCGACGGCGCCGCGGGCCGCTTGACGGAGCTGTCCGTACGGTTCGCGGGCGTCCTCTTCCCCGGCGAGACCCTCCGCACCGCCCTCTGGCGCGAAGGGGACGACCGGCTCCTGCTGCACGCCACCTGCCCGGACCGCGACGACGCGCCCGTACTCACCCACGCCACCGCGAGGATCACCGGATGACCGCCGACTGCCACCCCGTCCCCGTACCCTCCGAGCCCGTTCCGCGACCGGACAGACTCGTCGCCGCCGCCCACGAAGAGGGTGTCGACGCGGCGACCGCCGCCGCCCGCAGGCTGATCGACGCCCTGCTCCGGGCCGGCGACGACACCGACGTCGACATGGCGGACGTGGCGAAGCAACTCGACGGCCTCGCCGACCAGTTGACCGAGCGGGCCCCCGGCCTCGACGAACGCCTCGTCACCATGTGGCAGGGCAGCGGTGTCACCCGGCACGACCCCGTCACAGGACCGGAGAACGCGATCGCGCCGCCGCTGCACCTCACCGGTCAGGACGACGGCTCCGTGCAGGGTGTCAGCACCCTCGGCCTCGCCTACCAGGGGCCGCCGCGCTGCGTGCACGGCGGCGTCTCGGCGCTGCTGCTCGACCACACCCTCGGCGTGGCCAACCACTGGGCGGGCCTGTCCGGGATGACCGCCGAACTCACCCTGCGCTACCTGCGGCCCACCCCGCTCTTCGAGCCCCTCACCGTCACCGGGCGGCAGGTGTCCGTGGACGGCAGGAAGATCCGCACCGAAGGGTCCATCGCGGCGGGTGGCCGCGCGTGCGTGACGGTGGAGGGCCTGTTCATCGCCAAAGAGGTGCCCCGCCCCGCCTGAGCCACGGAGACATCCAGCGACACCGAGCGACACCGAGCGACACCGAGCGGGCCCCGGGCCGGAGTGAACCTCCGTCCCGGGGCCCGCTGTTGGTGGGGTGCCTGCCGGTCAGACGCGTACGTCGCGGCGTACGACCTTCCCCGTCGCGTTGCGCGGCAGGTCCTGCGAGGTGATCCGCCACCGCGACGGCACCTTGTAGTACGCCAGGCGTTCGCGTACGTAGGCCGTCAGGAACCCCTCGCTGAGGGCGGCGTCCGCGTCCGTGACGACGACCGCCGCCACCTCCTGTCCCAGGTCCGGGTGGGGCACGCCGACGACCAGGCACTCGCGCACTCCCGGGCACTCGGCCAACACACCCTCGATCTCCGCCGGGTACACGTTCTCGCCGCCGCGCAGGATCAGGTCCGAGCGCCGGCTGGTGAGGCGCAGCCTGCCGTCCTCCAGCATCCCGATGTCACCGGTGTGCAGCCAGCGGTCCGCTCTGATGGCCCGGTCGGTGGCCTCCTGGTCCTCCCAGTAGCCGAGCATCACGTACGGGCTGCGCAGACAGATCTCGCCCTCCTGCCCCTCGGGCAGCGCCCGGCCCACCGGGTCGCGCACCTCCAGCTCGACCGCGACCACGGGGCGTCCCAGGCTGTCCGGCGCCACGGCGAGATCGGCCGGGGTGGCCACCGCGGCGCCGGTGCAGGACTCGGTGAGCCCGTAGCTGTTGGCCAGCGCGTCCCGCGCCACCGGCAGCACGGCGCGCAGCCGTTCGTGAAAGGCGGGCGACGACGGGGCCGAGGCCAGCGAGAAGGACGTCAGGGACGACAGGTCGTAGCCGCCGAGGCCGCCGTGCTCGACGATGCGGTGCGCCATGGTCGGCACCGCGCCCCAGTTGGTGACCCGTTCCCGTTCGATGAGCCGCAGCACCCGGTCGGCCTCGAAGCGGCCCTGGTGCATGACGACCGTGCCGCCGTCCACGAGGCGCGGCACGGCGAGGTTGTGCAGGGACGCGATGTGGAAGAGGGGCAGCGCGAGCAGGTGCCGCCGGTCCCGGGGGTCGAGGGGGTCGCCCAACTCGGCGGCCAGCGCGTGGTTGAGGCACAGGTAGTCGATGACGGCCAGCAGGTTGCGGTGGGTGTGCACCACTCCCTTGGGGCGGCCCGACGTACCGCTCGTGTACATGATGACGGCCGGGTCGTCCTCGTCGACCTCCGGCCGTGGCGGCGACGCGTCGGGGTGCCGACGCACCAGCTCGGGGACGTCCTTCTCGAACGTCAGCAGCGGCACCCGCGAGCCGTCCACCAGTGCGGCCCGCTTTGCGTCGGCGAGCACCACCTTGGGCCGGGTGTGCCCGAGGCCGTAGTCGATCTCGGACGCCGTCCACCAGGCGTTGTAGCCGACGGCGACGGCGCCGAGCGAGACCGTCGCCCAGAACGCGACGACCCAGCCGGGGCTGTTCGCCGCGAGGAGCGCCACCCGGTCGCCCTTGCCGACGCCGTAATCCTCCGCCAACACCCGTGCCAGGGAAGCCACTTGGCGTGCGTGCTCGGCGAACGAGATTCGTTCGTCCTCGGTGACGATGTAGTCGCGCTCGCCGTGCCGCACGGACTCGGCCACCACATCGGCCAGGGACTTCTTCCGGTGTGCGAAGACCTGGATCCGGGCGCCCAGCACGTCCTCCCGAACCAGTTCGAAGGCACCACCGGGGCCGGTCAGCCGCCGTAGGACCTCCGGCACCGTCTCCGGCACAGGTTTCCCGTGATCCGCCGTCGCGCTCATGCGCCTCCCTCTCGCCGGAGTGTGTGATGTGCGCGCCATCGTTCTCCGGGCGCCCGCGGCGGGCAGCGCGGTTCCCAGTCACCGGGACCGGCGCCCCGGTTGCCGCCCGTGCCCCTTGAGCATGGTCGGCCGCAGCCGACAGGAGAAGAGGCACAACGTGACACACCTCCAGGGCAAGGTCGCGATCGTCACCGGAGCCGGCCAGGGCGTGGGCCAGGGCATCGCCCTCGCCCTCGCCGACGCCGGAGCGACGCTCGCGCTCCTCGGCAGGACCCCGGCGAAACTCGACGCGACCCGCGAACTGGTGCGGGCACGCGGCGCGCGGGCCGAGGTGTTCGCCTGCGACGTGTCGGACACCGCACACATCCCGCGGCTGGTCCAGGACGTCGCGGACCGCCTCGGACGCGTCGACGTCCTCGTCAACAACGCCTACGACGGCGCGTACGGCCCGCTGCTGTCGCTCGGCGACGCCGACTTCCAACGCGGCTTCCGCAGCGGCCCGTTCGCCACCTTCGCGTTCATGAAGGCCTGCCATCCGCACCTCAAGCGCACCGGCGACGGCGTGATCATCAACCTCGTCACCTCCGCCATGGTCCGCTGGGACCTGAGCACCTACGGCGCCTACGCCGCCGCCAAGACCGCCGTACGCTCCCTGACCCGCACCGCCGCCAACGAATGGGGCCCCGACGGCATCCGCGTCAACGCGATCGCCCCGCACGCGGCGTCCCCCGGATATCTGCGCTGGGCGGAGTCCAGCCCCGAGGAGGCCGAGGCGTTCCGCGCCGCCATTCCGCTGCGCCGCGTCGGCGACTGCGAGGCGGACATCGGGCGTGCCGTGGTGATGCTGTGCGGCCCCGACGCCCGCTACCTCACCGGCGCCACCGTGCCCCTCGACGGCGGCCAGGCCAACTTCGACTGACGAACCGGCGGCTGAAAGGCCCCGGCCTCCCGGTCAGCGGGACGGCCCGCACCCACCCATCCCTCACTCAATAGCGTCACGACCGCCACCACGACGGGTGCGCGGACGGAGGTTCCCCATGACGAAGACGACATCGCACGACCACCAGCCGCCCGGACCCCCGGACGTCCTGACCCCCGCGACACTCGGCCCCACCACGCTGCGCAACCGCATCGTCAAGGCGGCCACGTACGAAGGGCTGAGCCGCGACAGCCTGGTCACCCAGGACCTGATCGACTTCCACGTCCGGTACGCGGCCGGGGGCGTGGGCATGACCACCGTCGCCTACTGCGCGGTGGCCCCCGAGGGCAGGACCGACCGGCACCAGGTCCTGTGGCGGCCCGAGGCGCTGCCCGGACTGCGCAAGCTGACCGACGCTGTGCACGCCGAAGGCGCCGCCGTCTCCGCCCAGATCGGCCACGCGGGGCCCGTGGCCAACCCGAAGTCCAACGGCCTGCCCGCGCTCTCGCCCAGCCGGCACTTCCACAAGACGACCCTCAGCTTCGCCAAGGAGGCGACCCGCGGCGACCTGGGGCGCATCGTCCGCAACCACGCCGACGCCGCCACCATGGCCGTCGAGGCGGGATTCGACTGCGTAGAGGTCCACTTGGGCCACAACTACCTCGCCAGCTCCTTCCTCAGCCCGCGCGTCAACCACCGCAAGGACGAGTACGGCGGCAGCCTGGAGAACCGGTTCCGGTTCGCGCGCGAGATCGTGCACGCCGTGCGGGCCGCGGTCGGCGACCGGATCGCCGTCATCGCCAAGCTCAACATGGACGACGGCGTCCCCGGCGGCTTCTGGCTCGACGAGGCCATCCCCGTCGCCCGCCTCCTGGAGAGCGACGGCTGCCTCGACGCCCTGGAACTCACCGTCGGCAGCTCCCTGCTCAACCCCATGTACCTGTTCCGCGGCGACGCGCCACTGCACGAGTTCGCGCAGATCATGCCCGAGCCGATGAAGACGGGCATCAAACTCGTCGGCAAGAAGGTGCTGCACAGCTACCCGTACGCCGACGCCTACCTCCTCGACCAGGCCCGCCAGATCCGCTCCGCCGTCGACATGCCGCTGATCCTCCTCGGCGGCATCACCGGGCGGCCGAGCATGGACCTCGCGATGCGCGAGGGCTTCCAGTTCGTCGCCATGGGCCGCGCCCTGCTGCGCGAACCCGACCTGATCAACCGCATCGAGGCCGACGCCGCCACCCCGTCCCTGTGCATCCACTGCAACAAGTGCTTCGTCACCATCTACGGCGGCACCCGTTGCGTACTCGTCGAGACACCCGGCGCGCGCACCGCCCCCGGTGCCTCGCCCATCACCGGTTGAGGGGGCCGACGTTGACCCCCGACACCACCCCCGACGCCACCACCATCGCCGACCTGCTGCTCGCCCGCACCGGCGACGACCGCCCCGGCCTGCTCACCCGCGAACGGAACTGGACCTGGGACCAGGCCGTGCGCGAGAGCGCGGCCCGCGCCTCCCTCGCCCGCTCGCTGCGCCGCACCGACCGGCCGTTCCACATCGGCGTACTCCTCGACAACACACCGGAGTACGTGTTCTGGCTGGGCGGCGCCGCCCTCGCGGGCGCGTCCGTCGTCGGCATCAACCCGACCAGGCGCGGCAGCTACCTGGAGCAGGAAGTACGCCACACCGACTGCCAGTTGATCGTCACCGACCGGGCGGGCCTCAAGCTCCTCGAAGGACTCGACCTCGGCGTCCCGCGCGAGCGGTACCTGATCGTGGACGAGGCGGCGTACACCGGGACACTGGCCGCGCACACCGCGGCCGAACCCGCCCGCGACCCGGCCGTCACGGCCGACACCCGCATGTTGCTGCTGTTCACCTCCGGCACCACCGGCGCCTCCAAGGCGGCCATCTGCTCGCAGGGCCGGCTCGCCGCGCTCGGCCGCGCCAACGCCGCCAAGTACGAGGTCGGCGCCGACGACGTGTGCTACTGCCCGATGCCGCTGTTCCACGGCAACGCGCTGATGGCCCTGTGGGCGCCCGCCCTCGCCGCGGGCGCCGCCGTCGCCCTCACCCCGAAGTTCTCCGCCTCCGGATTCCTGCCGGACGTACGGCACTTCGGCGCCACCTTCTTCACCTACGTCGGCAAGGCCATCGCCTACGTCCTCGCCCGCCCCGAGCGCGCCGACGACGGCGACAACCGGCTCACCCACGCCTTCGGCACGGAGGCGTCCCCCGAGGACCAGGCCGCGTTCCTGCGCCGCTTCGGCTGCCGCCTCGTCGAGGGCTACGGCTCCAGCGAGGGCGCCGGCATGCTGAGACGCGTACCCGACGGGCCGTCCACCGCGCTCGGCGTGCCCGCGCGCGACGGCGTATGGATCGTCGACGCCGACACCCGAGCCACCTGCCCGCCCGCGCTCCTCGACGCGCACGGCCGGGTCCGCAACCCCGAGGAGGCCATCGGGGAACTCGTCGACACCGAGGGCGCCGCCCGCTTCGAGGGCTACTACAAGAACGCCGCCGCCAACGCCGAACGCGTCCACCACGGCTGGTACTGGACCGGCGACCTCGGATACGTCGACGAGGCCGGCTACTTCTACTTCGCGGGCCGCGCGGGGGACTGGATCCGCGTCGACGGCGAGAACACCTCCGCGCTGCTCACCGAACGCGTGCTGCGCCGCCACCCCGACATCGTCGCCGCCGCTGTCTTCGGTGTCCCCGACCCCCGCTCCGGCGACCAGGTCATGGCCGCCGTCGAGATACCCGAGGGCAGGACCTTCGAGGGCCTGAAACTCCCCGAATTTCTCACCGGGCAGGCCGACTTGGGCACCAAGGGCACGCCACGCTACGTCCGTGTCTCGCACGCCCTGCCGACCACCGGCTCCGGCAAGCTCCGCAAGAAGGAGATGCAGGCCGATGGATGGCGCGTCGACGACCCCGTCCTCCACTGGCGAGGGCGCGGACGGCCCGAGTACGTCCCGATGACCGACGCGGACAAGGCGGCGCTGCGCGCGGAGTTCCTCGCCAGCGGGCGCGGACGCTTCCTGCCCTGAGCCACCACCGCGCCGGAGAGCACGAGAGGACTGGAGAAACCACATGCAACTGCGCGAGAGCGCCGCGCAGCACGAACTGCGCCGCGAGCTGCGGGCGTACTTCGCGGGCCTGCTGCCCGAGGACGAACGGCGCCGCGCCGGAGAGGAGGGCGTGGGCGGCTCCCGGTTCCGCGAGATCGTCGGCCGGCTCGGCGCCGACGGCTGGCTCGGCATCGGCTGGCCGAAGGAGTACGGCGGCCAGGGCCGCTCGTTCGAGGACCAGTACGTGTTCTTCGACGAGGTCCAACGCGCCGGTCTGCCCTTCCCGTTCGTCACCGTCAACACGGTCGGGCCGACCCTCATGGCGTACGGCACCGAGGAGCAGAAGAAGCGGTACCTGCCCGGCATCCTCTCCGGCGACACCGTCTTCGCGATCGGCTACACCGAGCCCGGCGCGGGCACCGACCTGGCGTCGCTGAGCACCCGCGCGGTGCGCGAAGGCGACCACTTCACCGTCGACGGCGGCAAGATCTTCACGAGCGGCGCCAATACGGCCGACCATGTGTGGCTCGCCGCGCGGACCGACCCCGGCGCGGCGAAGCACCGAGGCATCTCCATCCTGATCGTGCCCACCGACGCCGAGGGCTTCTCCTGGAGCCCCATCCGCACCGTCGGCGGCATGGTCGTCACCGCCACCTACTACGACGGCGTCCGGGTGCCCGCCACCGACGTGGTCGGCGAGGTCAACGGCGGCTGGCGCCTGATGACGGCCCAGCTCAACCACGAACGCATCGGCCTCGCCGCACTCGGCGGACGCATGATCGACCTGTGGGAGCGGGTCCTGGAGTGGGCGCGGGACAACGGAACCCTCCAACTCCCTTGGGTGCGCCGCGAGTTCGCCCGAACCCACGCCCGCCTGGAGGCGATGCGGCTGATGAACTGGAAGATGACCGACGCCGTCGCCCACGACCGGCTCACCGGCGCGGACGCGGGCGCCGCCAAGACGTACGGCACCGAGACCCACATCGACGTACAGCGCACCCTGAGCCAGATCCTCGGCGCGGCGGGCCGCATCCGGCCCGAATCGCCCGGCGCGGCCCTCGCCGGGCAGGTCGAACAGCTCTCCCGGCAGGGCATCGTCAACACCTTCGGCGGCGGCGTCAACGAAGTGCTGCGAGACATGGTCGCCGTCCAGGGGCTCGGCCTTCCCCGCAAGGGGCGTGGACAGTGAGCGAGAACAGTGACGAGGAAGGTTACGAGAGGCGGCTCCAGGGCTTCGTCGGGCGCGAGTTGAGCCCCCTCACCCCCGGCCAGGACCCGGTCAACCAGCCGATGATCCGGCACTGGGCCGAGGCCATGGGTGACACCAACCCCGTCTACACCGACGCCTCCGCGGCCCGAGCCACCGGACGCCCGGACATCGTCGCGCCCGCGTCGATGGTGCAGGCGTGGACGATGCGCGGATACGCCGCCACCGTCGCCACTGTCTCCCCGCAGCCCGGCCGCCGCGCCTTCGACGAACTCGTCGCACTCCTCGACGAAGGTGGCTACACGTCCGTGGTGGCGACCGACTCGGAGCTGGACTTCGCCCGCGAACTCGGGCCAGGCGACCACATCTCCGTACAGGAAGTCGTGGAGTCGATCTCGGCGGAGAAGCGGACAGGGCTCGGCGCCGGACGCTTCGTCACGACCCTGAAGACCTACCGCGACCAGGACGGCGGGATTGTCGCGACGCAGCGCTGGCGCACCCTGCGCTTCCGTCCGGGGACCCCAACTCCCGTACAGGAACGGCCGATTCGCCCCCGACCCGCCCTCAACCGGGACAACGCCTTCTGGTTCGAAGCGACCAAGGAACACCGGCTGCTCATCCAGCGCTGCGCCTCCTGCGAGACCCTGCGCCACCCGCCAGGACCCTGCTGCCCGCACTGCGGCTCCCTGGAGTGGGACACCGTACGGGCCTCGGGTCGCGCCCGGGTTCACACCTTCACGGTCAACCACCACCCACGGCACCCGGCGTTCGACTACCCGCTGGTCGTCGCGGTCCTCGAACTCGCCGAAGGCACCCGGCTGATCGCCAACCTCACCGGCGTCGCCCCCGAGGACGTGACCGTCGACATGCCCGTCGTCCTCGACTGGCTCGACGCCGACCCCGACCTGACCCTGCCGGTGTTCCGGCCCGAAGCCACGGAGGACCGCTGATGGACTTCACGCTGGGAGAAGACCTCGACGAGCTGCGCAAGCTGGCCCGCGAGATCTTCACGGACCACGCCACCCCCGAACGGCTGCGCGCCGCCGAGACATCCACGACCCGCGTCGACGACACCCTCTGGGCGGACCTGGGCGCGGCCGGACTGCTCGCCGCGCCGCTCCCCGAGGAGGAGGGTGGCGCGGGACTGGGCCTCGCCGGGCTCTGCGTCCTGCTGGAGGAACAGGGGCGCCGCGTGGCACCCGTGCCGCTCTGGCCGGCCGTGCTCGCCGCGCTGGCGGTGGCCGGGTTCGGCTCGGCCGGGCAGCGGGCCGCGCTGCTGCCGGGCGCCGTCGACGGTACGAGCAGAATCACGCTCGCCCTGGAGGAGTTCGCGCCCGCCGACGCTCGTACGCCGCTGACCACGGCCGCCCCGGACGGGACCGGCTGGCGGCTCACCGGAACCAAGGCGGTCGTCCCGTCGGCGGCCGGCGCAGAGCATGTGCTGGTCGCCGCCACCACGGGCTCGGGGGCCGGTCTCTTCCTCGTACGACGTGACGCGCCCGGCGCGACGTGGACACCGGCCGAGACCACCACGTACGACCTGAGCGCCCATCTCGACCTGGACGGCACCCCCGCCGAGGCGGTCGGTGCGCCCGGCGCCGGTGTGCTGGAGTGGACGGTCGGCCGGGCCCGTACGGCGCTGGCGGCCGTTCAACTGGGCGTGACACAGGGGGCGTTGGCGTACGCGGCCGAACACCTCGGGGCTCGGGAGCAGTTCGGGCGTCCGCTCGCCACCTTCCAGGCGGTGCAGCACCAACTCGCGGACTGCGTCATCGAGATCGACGCGATGCGGGTGACGCTGTGGCAGGCGGTGACCGCGCTGGAGGACGGGCAGGACACCGAGCGGGCGGTGCTGGTCGCCAAGTGGTGGGCGGGGGAAGGCGGTCTGAACGTCGTCCACCGCGTCCAGCACGTCCACGGTGGCATCGGCGTCGACACCGACTACCCCGTGCACCGGCACTTCCTGTGGGGCAAACAGATCGCGACCACGCTCGGCGGGGCCGCGGCCGACCTCTCCCGGCTCGGGGATCTCCTGGCGGAGGCCGACACGGCGGTGGCCTCGTGAGTACGACGAGTGAGCCGGGTACGCCGAGTACGTCGCGTACGCCGAGTACGCCGATGACCCGTACGTACGACGAGGTGGCGGTCGGCGAGGAGCTGCCGCCGCTGGAGATCCCGGTGACCCGGACCCTGATCGTGGCCACGGCGCTGGCGAGCCGCGACTACCAGGACGTGCACCACGATCCCGAACTGGCCCGCGCCCGCGGCTCGAAGGACGTCTTCATGAACATCCTGACCAGCAACGGCCTGGTCGACCGGTACGTCACCGGATGGGCGGGACCGGCCGCGGCCGTCCGCTCCATCCGTATCCGCCTGGGCGCCCCCAACCACCCCGGAGACACCATGGTGCTCACGGGCACGGTCACCGCCAAGAGCGAGGGGAGCGAGGTCGTGGAGATCGCCGTGCGCGGCACCAACAGCCTCGGAGCACACGTCACCGGCTCGGTCACGGTACGTCTGCCGAAGGAGGCGGGCGCGCGATGACCACGGCAACCGCGCTGACGGGCGGCGCCGCCGTCGTCGGCATCGGCGCCACCGAGTTCTCCAAGAGCTCCGGCCGCAGCGAGCTCCAACTCGCCTGCGAGGCCGTTCTCTTGGCCCTCGCCGACGCGGGCCTCACCCCCGCCGACGTGGACGGCCTCGTCAGCTTCACGGCAGACACCAGCGGCGAGATCCACGTGGCCCGCAACACGGGCATGGGCGAGCTGACCTTCTTCTCCCGCGTCGGATACGGCGGCGGGGCAGGCTGCGCGACCGTGCAGCAGGCCGCCATGGCCGTCGCCTCCGGCGCCGCCGAGGTCGTCGTCTGCTACCGCGCCTTCAACGAACGCTCCGGCGAACGCTACGGACTCGGCCAGGCCGACCGGGCCATGGACACCGGCGCGGACCGGGCCGCGTACTCGTGGATGACACCCTTCGGGCTGAACACCCCCGCCCAGTGGGTGGCCATGTTCGCGCGCCGCTATATGCACGAATACGGCGCCACCAGCGAGGACTTCGGCCGCGTCGCGGTCGTGGACCGGAGGCACGCGGCGACCAATCCGGCGGCCTGGTTCCACGGCAGGCCCATCACCCTCGCCGACCACCAGGCGTCCCGCTGGATCGCCGAACCACTGCGCCTCCTCGACTGCTGCCAGGAGACCGACGGCGGCCAGGCACTCGTGATCGTCTCCGCCGACCGCGCCCGCGACCTGCCGCACCCGCCCGCGCTCATCCTCGGCGCCGCCCAGGGCTCGGGCGCCGACCAGCACATGATGACCAGCTACTACCGCGAACACATCAGCGGCATCCCGGAGATGGGACTCGTCGGGCGGCAGCTGTACGCACAGTCCGGCCTCCGGCCCGACGACATCGACGCCGCGATCCTCTACGACCACTTCACCCCGCTGGTGCTGCCGCAACTGGAGGAGCTGGGCTTCTGCGGGGTCGGGGAGGCGAAGGACTTCATCGCCGACGGGCACCTCGAACTCGGCGGCAGGCTGCCCGCGAACACGCACGGCGGGCAGCTCGGCGAGGCCTATCTGCACGGCATGAACGGCATCGCCGAGGCCGTCCGCCTCGTCCGCGGCAGCTCCGCGAACCAGCCCGAGGACGTCGCACACGTCCTGGTCACCGCCGGAACCGGCGTCCCGACCAGCGGCCTGGTCCTGGGAGCGGCCCGATGACCGCCTCTCCGTGGCGCGGTCACGAGCTGGGTACCCGCACCGTCGCGTACACCGAGCGCGACGCGATCCTCTACGCCCTCGCCGTCGGAGCGCGCGCCGACGAACTCGACCTCGTCTTCGAGGAACGCCTCAGGGTTCTGCCGACCTTCGCCCTCACCCTGGCCCAGTGGGCCCCCGACGCCCTCGGCGTGCTCGGCGCCTTCGACACCACGACCGCCGTGCACGGCGCCCAGCGCCTCACCGTGCGCCAACCACTGCCACGGGCGGGGGAGTTGACGATGACGGCCCACGTCGCCGAGGTGTGGGACAAGGGCGGCGCCGCCGTCTTCGACGTAGAGGTGCACAGCGAACACTTCCTGGCGACGTGGTCCCTGTTCGCCCCCGGTGGTGGCGGTTTCGGCGGCGAGCGAGGACCCGGCTCCCCGCGCCGCCCCGAGGCACCGGCCGACCGCCGGCTGACCCTGGCCACGCATCGCGAACAGGCCGCCCAATACCGGCTGTTGGGCGACCGGCACCACATGCACATCGACCCGGACGCGGCCCGCGCGGCGGGCATGCCCCGGCCCTTCCTGCACGGCCTGTGCACCCTCGCCGCCCTCACCCTGCCCGCCGCCGGGACCCTGGGCGCCCACCCGGCCGACCTCACGGACCTCGAAGCACGCTTCAGCGCCCCCGTCTTCCCCGGCGACCGGCTCACCGCCGAGGCCTGGGACGACGGGCCCGGCAGGCTTCGGATCGAGGCATCGGCGCACGGGCACCCGGTCCTCACCGGCGTCCGCACCCGTTTCGCCACCGCGCCAACCACCTTTACCGCCTCCGCCACCCGACAGCAGTCACCGTACGAGGAGAGCTCCGATGCTTGACGCGCCCCAACGCACCGCCGCCGCCGACCTGTTGTGGCGGGCGGAGCGCGACCGCGCCCCCGTCGACCCGCTCACCCCGGCGTTCCCCGGCATCGACGTCGTCGACGCGTACGAGATCCAACTGAGCAACATCCGCAGGCGACTCGAAAGCCCGGGGGTGCGCGTGCGCGGCCACAAGGTCGGCCTCTCCTCCGAGGTCATGCAGCGGATGATGGGCGTCGACGAACCCGACTACGGCCACTTGCTCTCGGACATGGTGCTGCCCGAGGACACCCCGGTCGAGGCCGGCCGCTACTGCGCCCCGCGCATCGAGGTGGAGATCGGCTACGTACTCGGAGAGAGCCTGCCCGGCGAGGACTGCACCGAGAAGGACGTCCTCGCCGCGACGGAGTACGTCGTCGCCTCCCTCGAACTCATCGACAGCCGGATCGCCGACTGGCGGATCGGCCTCACCGACACCATCGCCGACAACGCCTCATCGGCCGGTGTCGTCCTGGGGGAGCGGCGGGTCGCCCCGGGCGATCTCGACCTCGCCGACATCGGCGCCGTGCTGTTCCGGGGCGGCGAGGAGATCGCGCGCGGTCGTACGAGCGCGGTCCTGGGCGATCCCACCGTGGCCGTCGCGTGGCTGGCGCGGAAGGTCGCCGCGTTCGGGGTGCGGCTCGAGGCGGGGCACGTGATCCTGCCCGGCTCGTGCACGGCCGCCGTCGACGCCCGGCCGGGGGACGAATTCCGGGCGGAGTTCGAGGGGCTGGGTGATGTGTCGGTCCGGTTCGTCTAGGCGCGCGTCGCGACCACTGAGCGGGACAGCCGCCGAGGCGGAACCAGAATTCGTACTAGTTTTCAGCGCCGTACCCGCCAAGCAGCACACGAGAACGGAAGAGGCACCATGAGCACGAGGACCAGCCTGGAAGGGCGTACCGCCGTCGTCACGGGGGCCGGGGCCGGCCTGGGGCGCGGTGAGGCGCTGGCGCTCGCGGCGCAGGGCGCCAACGTCGTCGTCAACGACATGGGTCCGGCCGCCGATGACGTCGTCGCCGAGATCAAGGCACTCGGCCGCGACGCGGTCGCCGTCACCGGCGACATCGGCGACTGGTCCATGGGTGACCGCCTGGTCCTCGCCGCCCTGGAGACCTTCGGCAGCCTGGACATCGTCGTCAACAACGCGGGCATCCTGCGCGACAAGATGGTGTTCAACCTGACCGAGTCCGACTGGGACGACGTCATCCGCACGCACCTCAAGGGCCACGCCGCCGTCATCCGTGCCGCCGCCGCGCACTGGCGGTCGGCGAGCAAGGCGGCCGGAGGGCCGGTCTACGGGCGGGTCGTCAACACCTCGTCCGAGGCCTTCCTGTTCGGCGCCCCCGGCCAGCCCAACTACTCCGCCGCCAAGGCCGGCATCACCGCACTCACCCTCGCCACCGCGCAGGGCCTCGCGCGCTACGGCGTCCGCGCCAACGCCATCTGCCCGCGCGCCCGCACCGCCATGACCGCCGACGCGTTCGGCACGGGCGCCACGCCCGAGGGCGGCCTCGACATCATGGCGCCGGAGCGGGTCGCGACGTTCGTCGGCTATCTGGGCTCCCCGGCAGCCGATGACATCAACGGACAGGTCTTCGTCGTCTACGGAGACATGGTCGCGCTGCTGGCGCCGCCCACCGTCGAGAAGAAGTTCACCGCCCCCAACGGCACCTTCACACCGGAGGAGTTGGAGGCCGGTCTGTCCCCGTACTTCTCCGGCCGCGACCCCCACCGCACCTTCGCCGCGTACAGCGTCGCCGCGCTCGACACCACCGGTACGCAGCAGGGAGCCGACCGGTGATCGACAAGGACGCGTACGGCCCGTGGGCCGTCGTCGCCGGCGGCTCCGAGGGAGTGGGCGCCTCCTTCGCCCACCAACTCGCCGACGCCGGGATCAACCTGGTGCTCATCGCCCGCAAACCAGGCCCCCTGGAGCGGACCGCCACTGAGGTCCGCGCCAAGGGAGTCGACGTACACACCCTCCCGCTGGACCTGCTCGACCCCGGGGCACCAAAGGCGATCCGCGCCGTCACCGACGGCCTCGATGTCGGCCTCCTCGTCTTCAACGCGGGGGCCAATACCTACGGCCACGAGTTCGTCGGCGGTGAACTCGACCGCGTCCAGGGCGTGATCGACCTGAACATCACCTCCCAGCTCGCCCTCACCCACCACTTCGGTGCGCGGATGAAGGAGCGTGGCCGCGGCGGCATCCTGCTCGTCGGCTCCCTCGCGGGCTACATGGGGCAGGCGCGGCTGAGCGTGTACTCCGCCGTGAAGGCGTTCAGCCGGGTCTTCGCCGAGGGCCTGTGGCTGGAGCTCGCGCCGCACGGCGTGCACGTCCTCGAACTCGTCCTCGGAGTCACCCGCACCCCCGCGATGGAACGGGCGGGCCTGCGCATGGACCTCCCGGGCCTCGACGTCGCCGACCCGGACGACGTGGCCCGCGAAGGACTGGAACACCTCGCGGACGGGCCCCTGTGGGTGGCCGGCGGAAACCTCACCACGGCCGAGCGGCGCTCCGTGGTCCGTGACCGCGCGGGACTCGTGCGCGGCGCCCACGAGGCGTCCCAGCGCCTGCTGCCGAAGGAGTGACGGGCGTGCCGCTCGACCACTCCGCCACCGTCCCCGCCGTCCTCGCTCGCGCCGCGGATGCCTTCCCGGACGCGGAGGCGCTCGTCGACGGCGACGTACGGCTGACCAACCGTCAACTGCACGCGGACGCCCTCGCGGTCACCAGATCCCTCCTCGCCCTGGGGGTCAGGCGCGGCGAACGCGTCGCGCTGTGGGCGCCCAACAGTGCCCGCTGGATCACGGCCGCGCTCGGCGTGCTGGGCGCGGGCGCCGTCCTCGTCCCGGTGAACACCCGGTACAAGGGCGACGAGGCCCGCTGGGTGCTGGAGCGGAGCCGGGCCCGGCTGCTGCTCGTCGAGAACGGGTTCCTCGGGAACGACTACGTGGGGATGCTCGATGCCGTGGTGGTGGGGGAGCGGGGGCCCGTGCCAGGGCTCCCGGAGCTGGCCCACGTGGTGGACCTGGCCGACGCGGACGGCGGGAACACCTCCTCCGCCACCCCCTGGCCGGCCTTCCTGCGCCTCGGCGCCACCGTGCCCGCCGCCGACGCCACCGCCAGAGCGGCGGGCGTACGGGAGGACGACGTGTCGGACGTGCTGTTCACCTCCGGCACCACCGGACGCCCCAAGGGCGTGATGACCACGCACCGGCAGAACGTCCGCACCTACCTGGCCTGGTCGAAGCGGACCGGACTCGCCCGCGGCGACCGGTATTTGATCATCAGCCCGATGTTCCACTGCTTCGGCTACAAGGCGGGCGTCCTGGCCTGCCTGCTGCGCGGCGCGACCATGGTGCTGCAACAGGTCTTCGACGCGGCCGAGACCCTGCGGATCGTCGAGGACGAATCGATCACCGTCCTGCCCGGCCCGCCCACCATCTTCACCACACTCCTGGACGCGCCCGGCCGCGACCGCCACGACCTGTCCTCCCTGCGCCTGGCCGTCACCGGCGCCGCCACCGTGCCGGTCGCCCTGGTCACCCGCGTACGGGCAGAACTCTTCCCGGTCGTGGTCACCGCCTACGGCCTCACCGAGTCCTGCGGCACGGTCACCGTCTGCCGCGCCGACGACAGCGACGAGACGATCGCCCGCACCTCCGGACGCCCCATCGACGGCGTGCGGGTGCGGGTGGTCGACGCCGCCCGCCGACCGCTGCCCGCAGGGCAGGACGGCGAGGTACTGGTCCGCGGCTACAACGTGATGCTCGGCTACCTCGACGACCCCGAGGCCACCGCCGAAGCCGTCGACGACGAGGGCTGGCTCGCCACCGGCGACGTAGGACACCTCGACGAGGACGGACGCCTCACCCTCACCGGACGCTCGAAGGAGATGTACGTCGTCGGCGGGTTCAACGTCTATCCGGCGGAGGTCGAGCAACTCCTCAGCCGGCACGAAGCCGTCGCCGAGGCGGCCGTCGTCGGCGTCCCCGACGAGCGGCTCGGCGAGGTGGGACGCGCGTACGTCACCCTCCGCACCGCCGCCGAGACCACCCCGGCGGAACTGGCCGGCTTCTGCCGCGCGCACCTGGCGAACTTCAAGGTGCCCCGCGAGGTCGTCGTCCTCGACACCTTCCCGCGCAACGCGGCAGGCAAGATCCGCAAGACCGACCTGACAGACCTGGACGTCCAGCAGGACACCTGAAGGGGACGAGACGACACGATGGGGAACACGGTTCTTGAGGCGGTGCGCGCGCTGCTGCCGGACATCGCCGGCCGGGCCCGGGTCACCGACGAGAAGGGGCGCGTCCCGAAGGAGACCCTGCGCGAGTTGACCGACGCGGGCGTCTTCCGGATGTTGCAGCCCCGTCCCTTCGGCGGGCAGGAGGCCGACCCGCTCGACTTCTACCAGGTGGTCCGGGCCGTCTCGGCGGCCTGCTGCTCCACCGGCTGGCTCACCTCCGTACTGGGCGTGCACCCCTGGCAGTTGGGGCTGTTCGCCGCCGAGGCGCAGGCGGAGGTGTGGGGCGAGGACCCGGACACGCTCGTCTCGTCCGCGTACGCTCCCGTGGGCCGGCTCACCCCCGTCGACGACGGCTACCTCCTCACCGGCCGGTGGAGCTTCTCCTCCGGCTGCGGTTACGCCCGCTGGGCGCTGCTCGGCGCGCTCGTCGTCGGCGACCAGGGGCGGCCCGTCGACTTCCTGACGGTGCTCGTTCCCAGGGCCGACTACCGCATCGAGGAGGCGTGGGACGTCGTGGGGCTGCGCGGCACCGCGAGCGACGACATCGTCGTCGACCGGGCCCACGTCCCTCGGCACCGGCTGATCCGCAACTACGAGCAGGCCCAGCTGAAGGGGCCCGGCCAGAAGGCCAACCCGGGCCCGCTGTACCGGCTGCCGTTCGCGGCCGTCTTCACCAGCGCCGTCACCGCGCCCATCGTCGGAGCGGTCGCGGGCGGCTATGAGGACTACGTCGGCCGCATGAAGGAACGCACCCGGCTCAGCCTGGGCGGCGGCCGGTTCGCCGAGGACCCGCACACCCAGGTGGCGATCGCGCGGGCGGCGTCCGAGATCGACGCGACCATCCTCCAAATGGACCGCAACATAGGGGAGTTGGCGGCCTGTGCGGGTGCGGGCCGGGACATCCCGACGGAACTGCGCCTGCGGACGCGCCGGGACCAGGTACGTGGCACCGAGCGCGCCGTCGCCGCGATCGACCTGCTGTTCAAGACGGCGGGCGGCCACTCGCTGCGGCGCGGCAACCCGATCGAACGTGTCTGGCGCGACGCGCACGCGGGCAGCGTGCACGTCGCCAACGACGTGGAACGGACCCTGGCCATGTACGGCCGCGACGCGCTGGGCCTGACGGTCGAGGACAACCTGGTCTGAGCCGTGAGCCGTGAGCCGTGAGCCGTGAGCCGTGAGCCGTGCGCCGTGAGCCGTGAGCCGGCCGCCCGGGGCGCCTCGCCCCCCCCCGGACGGCCGGTCACGTGGTCACCCCGCGCCGGAGGCCTTCGCCGCGAAGTAGCGTGCGGGCAGCTCGCCGCCGCCGTGCACCGCGACATCGGCCCCGTTGACGTAGCGGGCCAGGCCCCCGGCCAAGTACAGACAGGTCCGGGCGACGTCCCCGGGGACGGCCATCCGCCCCATCGGGATCACGCCCGCGACCGCGGCGCCGCCGTCCTCCCCGTACACGGAGGCGGCGCTCTCGGTGCGGATCAGGCCGGTGGTGATGTGGTTGACGCGCACCTTCGGCGCCCACTCCAGGGCCAGGGCGCGGGTGAGGCCGAGCAGTCCGGCCTTCGCCGCCGAGTAGGCGGCGGTGCCCGGCTGGGGGTCGTGGCCGGAGACGCTCCCGATGTTGATGATCGAGCCGCCGTCGTCCTGGGCCCGCATCACCCGGTGCGCCGCCTGCGCGGTGTAGAACGGCGCGAGCAGGTTCAACGCGACGATCTTCTCGACGAAACGCGGCGAGACGGTCGCCGCGTCGGCGTCGGGGGACCCGCCCGCGTTGTTGACCAGGACGTCGAGGCGCCCGAACCGGTCGACCGCCGCGTCCACGAGACGGCCCGCGGCCTCCGGGTCACGGACGTCGGCCGCCTCGAACACGGCTCGCCGGCCGTGCGCCGACGGCGGGGCGTCCGGCTCGCTCCGCCCGCACACCACGACGTGTGCCCCGGCCGCGAGGAACGTCTCGGCGGTGACGTGGCCGATGCCCTTCGTCCCGCCCGTCACGACCACGACCCGCCCCGTGAAATCCAGTGGGTTGCCGATGTCCATGAGTGCTCCCGTCCGTTGTCGTCCCGGCCGATGCAATCAGCCGGGCCGAGGGCGGGCGGGGGCCGTCCCGTTGACCGGGAAGCGGGAGGCGCCCCGGGGCTCAGTGCCCGGGGGCGTTCGAACGGGCGGCGAGCAGCACCTCGCACGCGAGCCGGATCTCGACCTCGGCGTCGGCCTGGGGTGTGTGGCCGTGGATCGCGGCGACGAGCACGCCGTGCCAGCTCTTCATCAGCAGCCGGATCAGCCGGTTGTCGCGGTCCGTGGGGTCCGTGAGGCCGAGCAGCCGCAGCACCGTGCGGTGCACCTTGGCCTCGATCCCGGCGGCCTCGCTGATCGTGGCGGTGTGCGCGGCGTAGTTGCTCTGCATCATCGCGCTCGCCAGCAGGGGAGTGCGCAGCATGTGCCGCGTCGACCGCAGCAGGGTCTCCGCGACGGCGTCCACGGGGTCCGAGCAGGCGCTGATCTCCGGCGACTCGTCGTCCATGTGGTCGACCTGGTCGGCCATGATCGCGGTGAACAGGTGCGTCTTGGAGGGGAAGTACCGGTACAGCGTGGCGATGGCGACACCGGCCTCCTTGGCCACGTCGTGCATCTGCACATGGTCGAGGCCCCGTTCGGCCCCCAGGCGGGACGCGACCTCCAGGATGCGCGCGTACCGCGCCTTCTGCCCGGCGGACTGCGGCTCCGCCGCGGGGCGGTGCTCGGCGACTCTGGGCACTGGCGTCCCTCCTCCCGGTTCGTGGGCGCGTTCTACGGCCGCACCATGCTATCCGTGGGGCCCTGCCGCCCCCTTCCCATGGCCTCATCCCACTGCCTCGGCCGCCGCCGCGCACCCTCGCGTACCGCTCAGTGAGACCGGCCGGCCGCCCGCGCCGCCGCCCGCCGTACGTTCCCCGGGACGTCACAGGAGCCGTCGAAGGGAAGGCCACAGATGACCATGTCACCCGAAGTCCCCGAGGTCCGCGCGATCGAGGCGGACGTGCTTCCGGCCCGGTTCGCCCGCGGCTGGCACTGCCTGGGGCTCGCCGACGGCTTCCGCGACGGCGCCCCGCACACCGTGCGCGCCTTCGGGCGGAAACTGGTCGTGTGGGCCTCGGCGGACGGCCGGCTCAACGTCCTCGACGCGTACTGCCGCCACATGGGCGGCGACCTCTCCCGGGGAACGGTGGAGGGCGACGACGTCGCGTGCCCGTTCCACGCCTGGCGCTGGGGCGGCGACGGGCGCTGCACCCGGATCCCGTACGCCCGTCGCGTCCCGATGCGGGCGCGGACCGCCGCCTACCCCACCCTCCAACAGGACGGCCTGCTGTTCGTCTGGAACGACCCGGAGGGCAAGCCGCCCCCCGAGGACGTGACGATCCCCCGCATCGAGGGCGCCACCAGCGACGAGTGGACGGACTGGTCCTGGTACTCCATCACGATCGACGGCTCCAACTGCCGGGAGATCGTGGACAACGTGGTGGACATGGCGCACTTCTTCTACGTGCACTACTCGTTCCCCACCCGCTTCAAGAACATCTTCGAGGCACACACCGCCACCCAGTACATGGAAGGTGTCGGCCGCGAGGACGTCCGCCGCCCGCAGGCGGAGGGCAGCGGCGCGCCGCAGATGCTGGGCCAGACCTCCCTGGCGACCTACCACGGCCCCTCGTTCATGATCGACGAGCTGACGTACCACTACGCCGACGGCGATGTGAACTCGGTGCTGATCAACTGTCACTACCCGGTCGACGAGAACTCGTTCGTGCTCCAGTACGGCATCATCGTGCGCAAGGCCGAGCACATGGCCGAGCACATGGCCGAGCACATGGCCGAGCACATGGGCGAAGGCGCGGACGAAGTGGCCCGGAAACTCGGCGAGTTCATCAAAATCGGCTTCGAGCAGGACGTCGAGATCTGGAAGAACAAGGCGCGCGTCGACAACCCGCTGCTGTGCGAGGAGGACGGCCCCGTCTACCAACTGCGGCGCTGGTACGAGCAGTTCTACGTCGACGCCGCCGACGTCGGCGCCGAGATGACGGACCGCTTCGAGTTCGAGATCGACACCACCCGGCCCAACGAGGCATGGCGGGCCGAGATCGCCGAGAACCTCGCGAAGCGGGACGCCGCGGAGGCGGCCGAGAGCCGTCCGGTCTGATGGCGGCGCGGACCGACAACCGGCTCCACGACGCCCCGATGGTCGCCGTCTCCTGCGGGGCCTGCGGCGCGCGAGTGGAGGCACGTAAGAGCAGCTGGGAGCAGACCAGCATCCAGTGGGACGCCGAATCCCTCCGCACCTGCGCCGAACGCCGCGCCGCGCTCGGCGGGCCCGGACCTTCGTCCTTCACGGGGTGCCGGGCCCTCGGGACGGCGATCGGCGAGGCGGCGGTCAGCGGCCGGATCCGGGTCAGAAGCGACGAGCCCGAGCCCCCTGACCTGCCGTGAGCGCCCCGCCGAAGTACTGTCGGCGCCATGACTGACAACGCGCTGCGCTCCGTGTCCATCGAACGTGCCGGCCAGGGCCGGTTCACCGCGACCAACGCCCGTGGGGGCACCCTCACCTTCGGCACCGGCTCGGACACGGACTTCACCCCGGTCGAGCTCCTCCTCGCCGCGCTCGGCGGCTGCTCCGCCGTCGACGTGGAGGTCGCGACGACCCGGCACGCCGAGCCGACCGCGTTCACCGTCACGGCCTCCGGCGACAAGGTCGAGGACGAGAGCGGCAACCGGATGACGGACCTCGCGGTCACCTTCCATGTCACGTTCCCCGAAGGCCCGGAGGGCGACCGGTCCCGCGCGATCCTGCCGCGCGCCATGAAGAGCTCGCACGACCGGCTGTGCACGGTGAGCCGCACCGTGGAGGCGGGCACACCGGTCACCACGAAGGTGTCACCGGACGCCTGACACCGGCTCAGGCCGTGCGGACGACGTTCCAGGAGACCGGCGGCAGCTCCACGTACAGCTTTCCGTTCTCCACCGAGGCGCGGGGGTTGGGCCGGGGCAGCACGGCCTCCGGGTCCTGCTCGGTGTTCTGGGTCCTGGGGTCGTCGCTGGTCAGCGTCTGGGCGTCGAGGAGCCGCGGCTCCTCGGCGCCGCCGCGCAGGTCCAGCTCCACCCGTACCGTCTCCGTGGTCGACCGGTTCACGGCGAAGACCGCGATCTCCCCGGACTCCTCGTCGTGGGTCGCCACCGCGTCCACGACGGGTACGTCGCCGAACCGCTCCGTCGTGTGCGTCGGTGCGTCGATCTCGGTGCGCAGCACCTGGCCGCGGGCGTGCCGTGAGGCCTGGGCGAAGGGGTAGAAGGTGGTCTGCCGCCAGGCCTTGCCGCCCGGCGCGGTCATGATCGGGGCGATCACGTTGACGAGCTGGGCCTGGCTGGCGGCGTGCACCCGGTCGCTGTGCCGCAGCAGCGAGATGAGCAGGCCGCCGACCACGACGGCGTCGGTGAGGGTGTAGACGTCCTCCAGGAGCCGGGGCGCCACCGGCCAACTGTCGCGCGGCGGACGGGAGGCGGGGCCGCGCTGGTACCAGACGTTCCACTCGTCGAAGGAGATGTTGACCCGCTTGGTCATCTTCTTCGAGGCCCGTACGTAGTCGGCCGCGGCGGTCACCGACTCGATGAAGTGGTCCATGTCCACGGCGGAGGCCAGGAAGCTGGCGGTGTCACCGTCCCGCTCCCAGTAATAGGCGTGCGCGGAGATGTAGTCGACGTGTTCGTACGCCGCGTCCAGGACGGTGGCCTCCCAGGCGCCGAACGCCGGCATCGAGGAGTTGGAGCTGCCGCAGGCGACCAGCTCCAGATCGGGGTCGACCATCCGCATGGCGCGGGCGGTCTCGGTGGCCAACCGCCCGTACTCCTCAGGCGTCTTGTGCCCGACCTGCCAGGGGCCGTCGAGCTCGTTGCCGAGACACCACATGCGTACGTCGTGGGGCTTGTCGACACCGTGCGCGCGGCGCAGATCGGCGTACTCGGTGCCCTCGGGCAGGTTGCAGTACTCCAGGAGGTCGACGGCCTCCTGGATGCCGCGGGTGCCGAGGTTGACCGCCATCATCGGCTCCACACCGGCCTTGCCCGCCCAGCGCATGAACTCGTTGAGGCCGACGGTGTTCGGTTCGGTGGTGTGCCAGGCCAGGTCGAGCCGGGACGGCCGCTCCTCGACCGGGCCGACACCGTCCTCCCAGCGGTAGCCGGAGACGAAGTTGCCGCCGGGGTAGCGCACGGTGCTCACGCCGAGCTCCCGGACCAGGTCCAACACGTCGGTACGGAAGCCGTCCTCGTCGGCGGACGGATGCTCGGGCTCGAAGATCCCGGTGTAGACGGAGCGCCCCATGTGCTCGACGAACGAGCCGAACGTCCTGCGCCGCACCGGGGCTATGCGGAAGACGGGATCCAATGACACCTTCGCACTGAGCACTGCGCAGTCTCCTGACCGTGACGGGGTGTTGGGGTAGGGGTGTGGCGGGGGCCGGACGGCAGTCATTGTTAGCGCTCACAAAGATCACCGTCAAGGGTTCTCCAGGGGCCCCGGCCAGCCCGAACAGCCGCCCACAGCAAGATCATTGACAACCTCGCGGCACGGCCATAGTGTCCCGCTCGCCAGCTTCTCGAACGGCGTTCGAGATATCGAATGCAGTCGCATCGGAGGGCAACGTGGCCCCACAGACCCTGACCGCGCCCACCCCCACGGACACGATCGCCCAGCGCAGCCTGCGCAAGATCTCCTGGCGGCTGCTGCCGCTGCTGTGCGGGCTGTACGTCATCGCGTTCCTCGACCGGCAGAACATCAGCTTCGCGACGCTGTCCATGCAGGCCGAGTTCGGGATGTCGGCGACGGCGTTCACCCTCGGCCAGGTCGTCTTCTTCGTCGCCTACGCGCTGCTCGAAGTGCCCAGCAACCTCGCCCTGCACCGGTTCGGCGCGCGCCGCTGGATCGCCCGGATCATGTTCACCTGGGGCGCCATCACGATCCTCACCGCACTCGTCTCGAACAGCTGGCAGTTCTACCTGGCCCGATTCCTGCTCGGCGCCGCCGAGGCCGGCTTCTACCCGGGTGTCCTCTACTACCTGTCCAAGTGGTTCCCGTCCTCCCGGCGCACCGCGGCGATCGGCGTGTTCATGCTGGCCGGGCCGCTGGCGACGATCCTCGGCAACCCCGTGCTCGGCATGCTCGACGAACTCGGCGGCACCGGCGGACTCCAGGGCTGGCAGTGGATCTTCGTGGTCACCGGGATCCCGGCCCTCCTCGCGGTGCCCCTGGTGCTGCGCCGGCTTCCCGACTCGCCGGAGCGGGTGTCCTGGCTCCAGGACGACGAAAAGGCGTGGCTGACCGGGCAGTTGGCGCTTGAGGCCGAGGCCGCGGGACCCCAGTCAGGGAGGCCGCTGGCCGCCCTGCGGGACCGCCGGGTGCTCGCGCTGGCCGGCTTCTACCTCTGCTTCACCCTGGCCACGTACGGGCTCGGCTTCTGGCTGCCGACGATCGTCAGCGGGTTCGGGCACCTGTCCTCAGGCGCCGTCGGGGTGATCTCCGCGGCCCCGTTCGTCTGCGTCGCCGCCAGCCTGGTCGTGGTCCCGATGCTGGCCCGCCGCCGCGGCACCCCGCTCGGCTGGATCGCCGCCCTGCTCTGCCTCGCCATCGCCGGTTTCACCCTCACCGCGAGCGTCGACTCGCCCCTGCTCCAGATGGTCGGCGTCACGGCCGGAGCGGTGGGCAGCACCGCGTCGCAGCCGCTGGTGTGGACGACGATCCCGCGCTTCCTCGCCGGAGCCGCGGCCGCAGCGGGCATCGCCACCGTCAACGCCGTGGGCAACCTCGGCGGCGGCTTCGGCCCCATGGGCATCGGCGTCATCGTGGACCGCACCGGCTCCGCGGTGACCGGCCTCGTCCTGCTGATCGGCGTCTGCTTCGTGGCCCTGTTGGCGACGATGGGCCTGCGCCGCATGCTGCCCTGAGGCCCCCCGCGTCTCGGCGCCATACGCCCAAGACCGCGCAGGAACTCGAACCAACCGCCCCACAAGAGGAGTTGACCCGCGATGAGCGCACCGTCCCCGACCACTCCACTGACCGGTGTGGTCCCCGTCGTCCCCACCGTCTTCCACGCCGACGAAACCCTCGACCTCGACGGCACCGCCCGGGTGGCCGACTACCTCGTGGACAGCGGCGTCGACGGGATGTGCCTGCTGGCGAACTACTCCGAGCAGTTCTCCCTCACCGACGAGGAACGCGACCTCGTCGCCCGCACGGTCCTGGAGCGCGTCGCCGGACGGGTCCCGGTCATCGTGACGACCAGTCACTACAGCGCCCGCGTCACGGCCGAGCGCAGCCGCCGCGCACAGCGGATGGGCGCGGCGATGGTGATGGTGATGCCACCGTTCTTCGGAGCCACCATGGCGGTGCCGGGCCCCGCGGTGATCGACTTCTTCGCCGAGGTGGCCGCCGCCGTCGACGTCCCGATCATGGTGCAGGACGCGCCACTGTCCACCACCCCGCTGCCGGTGGAACTCTTCTACGATCTGGTGGCCAGGGTCCCGCAGGTGACCCACGCCAAGATCGAGGTGCCGGGCGCGGCGGACAAACTGCGGGCGCTGACGGCCAAACTGGGCGACACCCTCCCCGGCCCCTTCGACGGGGAGGAGTCCATCACGCTCGTCCCGGACCTGGACGCCGGTGCGGTCGGCACCATGTGCAGCGCGACGGTCCCGGGTGAACTCGGCGGGATCGTACGGCGGTTCCGGGCGGGGGACCGGGCCGGAGCCAACGCCGCCTGGGAGGCACTGCTGCCCCTGATCCACTTCGAGAACCGGCAGTGCGGGCTGCGCGCGCAGAAGATCCTGCTGGCCGAGGGCGGCATCATCGGCTCCGACCGCACGCGCGCCCCCTTCGCCCCCGTCGCCCCGCAGACCCGCGCGGGCCTCATCGAACTGGCCCGCGCCCGCGACCCGTTGATTCTGCGGTGGGCGAGCTGAGCAGTGGCAGGGCCTCTCACCGACGACCAGGGCCGGCCCAAGGAGCAACTCCGCGAAGTCCGCGCCTTCACCGACATCCTGGAACGCACCGACTTCCCGCGCCTCTCCCGCCCCGACACCGACATCACCCTGATCGTCGCCTCCTACCTGGAGAAGCAGTACCCCTTCACCCAGCGCGAGGACGCCGCCGACGTCCTGACCGCCACCCGGCAGGCCTACGTCGCCGCCCGCGAGGCCGACCTCCCCGTAGGCGTCTCCCGCGAGGCCGACGGACTCCCGGCCGACAGCGCCCTGTACCTCCTGCCCAGCGCCAAACAGCTCACCGCGCCGACCTGGCGGGCGCTGCGCGAGCACGCCGAACGCGGCGCCACCGTCTACGCCTCCTACTACGCCGGCTCCCACCTCACCCAGCGCGGCTCGTGGTGGCCGAAGCTGGACGAGACCTTCGGCGTGACCAAGCAACTCCGCTACGGCCTGGTCGAATCGATCGAGGACGACGAACTGCGCATGGTCTTCCAGCGCGACTTCGGGACCATCGACGCCGGTACGGAGCTGGTGTTCGCCGTCGCGGGCAACGAGCACGCCCGCAGTTACCTGCCCGTCGTCCCGGACGACGCGGAGGTGGTGGCCACCGACGGCCGCGGCCGCCCCGCGCTCGCACGCCGCCGTACCGGATCCGGCCAACTGGTCCTGTCCGCCTACCCGTTGGAGCAGATGGCCGCCCGGGCACCGGCCGTCAACCCCGAACCCACCTGGCGGCTCTACGCGGCCCTCGCCGCCGAGGCCGGTGCCACGCCGCCGGTCACCGTCGACGACGGCCGGGTCGTCGTCGACGAGATGGCGCACGAGGACGGCCGCCGCTTCGTGTGGTTCATCAGCGAGCACCCGGAACCGCTGAGCGTCGCGCCGCGGGTACGGAAGGGGGCGCTGGTCGGGTTGGACGACGGTGAGCCGCTGACGGAGATCGCGTTGGGTGCGTACGGGGTGGTGGTGGCGCGGCGCGAGTCCTGACCGGATCCGCTGATTCGCCGATCCGAACCGGTTCACGCCGCCTGACACCGACCCACCCCGACTGACTGCGAAACACCCCGACGTGAGCCGCGCCGGGACCGGCCCCGGTGCGGCTCACGTCGGAGTGTCCAGCCGTCCGCCCGTTCCGCGAGGAGCACAGCGTGCAGATCACCGCCGCCGACACCCTCGTCACCAGCCCCGGCCGCAACTTCGTCACGCTCCGCATCACCACCGACGACGGGCTCACCGGCCTCGGGGTCGCCACCCTCAACGGCCGCGAACTGGCCGTCGCCGCCTACCTGCGCGACCACATCGCCCCGTTGCTCATCGGCCGCGACGCCGGCGCCGTCGAGGACACCTGGCAGTACCTCTACCGGGGTGCCTACTGGCGGCGCGGCCCGGTCACCATGGCTGCCGTCGCCGCCGTGGACACCGCCCTGTGGGACATCAAGGCCAAGGCCGCGGACATGCCGCTGTACCAACTGCTCGGCGGCGCCTCCCGCACCGGCGCCCTCGCCTACGGTCACGCCTCCGGCCGCGACATCCCCGAGCTCATCGACTCCGTCCACGCCCACCTGGAGGCGGGCTACCGCGCCATCCGCGTCCAGAGCGGCATCCCCGGCCTCGACTCCGTGTACGGCGTCGCGGCCTCCGCCGCAGGACAGGGCGAACGCTACGACTACGAACCGGCCCGCCGCACCGAGGAGAAGGGCCCCGCCCGCCCCGCCGAGGAGATCTGGGACACCCGCGCCTACCTGCGCCACATGCCGCGCGTCTTCGAAGCCGTACGCCACGAGTTCGGGCCCGAACTGCCGCTGCTGCACGACGGCCACCACCGCATGACACCCATTCAGGCGGCGCGCCTGGGCAAGTACTTGGAGCCCTACGACCTGTTCTGGCTGGAGGACGCGACGCCGGGGGAGGACCAGGCGGCGCTGCGCCGCATCCGCGAGCACACCACCACGCCGCTCGCCATCGGCGAGGGCGAACCACAACTTCGGCATCCAGGAGTACATGCGCCACTCGACCGAGACCCTGGACGTCTTCCACACCTCGTACCGCTTCACGAACGGCCTCCTGCACCCGGGGGAGGATCCGGGTCTGGGTGTGGAGTACGACGACGGAGCCGCGGCCCACTTCGCGTACCGCCCCGCGTACCTGCCGGTGAACAGGCCGCGGGACGGCACGGTGCACGACTGGTAGCGGCCCCTCGCCGGGGCACCACCCTGACTCCGGTGTCCCGCGCCCAACTCCACGGGTGCCGGGGTTCACATACGGGGCGGTGGCGGTGCCTCGCCGCGGATGCGCCACGTGCCGCTCGCCGCGTGCCAGACCAGGCGGATGCGGCCTTCGTCCGGGCGGCGGGACGTCAGGTCGTCGAGGTCGAGGGCGGCGAGGGCGCGCAGGGCCTCGTCGGAGGCCTCGGACGACAGGTACAGGGTGATGTCGGCCTCCGGGTCGTCGATGACGACGAACTCCGCCGGCTTCGGGCGGGGTTGGTAGTAGTGGGCGTCGTCCGTCGCATCCGGGGATGCGGAGCGCCGCAGGGGCAGTCGGCGGATCAGCTCGCGGGCCTGTGCGTACGCGTCCTCGGCGGCCTTGGTCACCAGTGTCTGGACGAAGGGCAGCACGGCGGTGCTGACCAGGGCCGTGAGCGCGACCTCGGCCATGGCCATGCTGGGCATGGACAACGAGGGACGGGGGCGGGGCGGCAGGCTCCTGATTTCGTGTGCCCGACGGCGCCAACGTGCGGCCTCGGCCTCGCGTCCCTGCGTGGTGCGACGACGCGCCAACTCCTCCGCGGCCTCGCTGGTCTGCAGGCGGTCGTCGTCGCTGTTCGCCAGCTGTGCGAGCCAGTGTTCGGCCTCGGCGTCGCGTCCTTGGTCGGTGAGGAGGCGTACGAGTTTGCGCGCGGCGTCGTAGGGGCCGCCCAGGCGGCCGCTGTCCGCGATCCTGCGCAGCCAGTACTCGGCCTCGCCGAGATGCCCCTGGGCGGTGAAGTGGTCGGCGAGCCGCTGCGCGGCGGATCGCGACGTCCACTCCGACGCGCTGTCGGCGGCCGTGCGGAACCAGGGCAACGCCTCGTCGGTGCGGCCCTGTTCGAGGAGGTACTCGGCGAGCAGAAGCTGTTCGTGGTCGTCTCCGGCCTCGGCGGCGGCCCGCTGCCAGGGTTCGGCTTCCTCGAAGCGTCCGTCCCGGCGCAGGATCCGGAGCAGCTCGGCTCTGAACCCGGAGTGGCCCGCGGCGGCGGCGTGCCGGATCCAGCGTTCGCGTTCGTCGGCGCTCGACGCCGTGCTGGACAGGATGGAAATCGCGTCCGTGTTGCCGGCCTCGGCGGCCTTCAGCCGCCAGCGACGTCCTTCCTCGGACCACCGCGCGAACTCCCTTTCGCGGTCCGGATCCCCGCGGTGGTCCTTCAGCCGCGCGCTCGTCGTCGGGAACCTGCCGCCCAGCGCCATCGTGGTGCAGACACCGGCCAGTGCATGCATGGCGGCGGGGTCGCCCGTCTCCGCTGCAGCGCGTGCCCACGGCTCGGCCTGGGCGGTGCGGTCGCTCCGGTGGAGGTGATCGGCGAGGAGCACCATCGCGCGCACATCACCCCCTTCGGCGGCGACCAGCAGGTGTCGCTGGTGGGGGTCGTCCCGACCTTCCGGAGGCCGCATCATGCGCCGCTCTCCTCTCCCTTCTCCCCATGCCCGTCCCGATGCATCGTCGCATGCCTCTCGCTCCGGGGCGGCTCAGGTCAAATACGGGAGAACGGTGCCCAGTTGGCGAGCCGGAACCCCGCACCCTCGCGGCGCACCTCGAAGGCGCCGTGGCCGGGGAGGTGGGCCGGGAGGACGAGGGCGTTGGTGTCGGCGGCGTGCGCGAACATGCGGGCGCGGCTGGCGCGGGCGCCGTCCTCGTCCTCCTCGAAGCAGCTGTTGATGTGCGGCTCGTGCACCTGGATCGCGCCGTGCAGCAGGTCACCCGCGAAGATCGCGCGATCGCCCGCGGACTCCAGGTGGATGATCGAGGAGCCCGGTGTGTGGCCGGGCGCCGACTCCAGGCGGAGGTGGGAGTCGATGGTGTACGACTCGTCCCAGGTCTCCACCAGGCCGGCCTCGACGACCGGGTCGACGCTGTCCTCGTAGACGTTCTGATTGCCCCGGCCGAACACCGTGCTGGACGCGCTGTCCTTCGTAGCCCGGAGGCTGACCGCCGACGAACCGGTGACACTTCTCGTTGTTACGCGGGACAGTGCGCTACGAGGCGTCGAGGCGCGGGAGACGACCACCCTCACCCTGGAGCCGCTCGACCGGAGCGCGGCGGAGCGGATGCTGGACCTGCAGCCGACGGCGCCGACCGGACCCGTCCGGGAGCGCGTCCTCCAGCAGGCCGAGGGCAACCCCCTCGCCCTGGTGGAGCTGGCGCGCGCCGTCAGCGCGAGCGCATCGTACGGACCCCTGCCGGTCACCGAACGACTGGAACGGCGATACGCCGACCGGCTCGCGGCCCTGCCCGACCCCAGGCCCAGGGGCCGCTGCCGGACGGCCTCGGCGGGGTCGCCGCGCTCGCCTACCTGGAACAGGGGCGGTGGGCCAGTGCCCAGAGTGCCTGCGCCGAACTCGCGGGCGTCGCCTCCCAGGCCGGGCTCGACCACGCCGCGGCCTGCGCCGCCGCCACCGAAGCGCTGCTGCGCGCCCTGCGCGGCGACGTGGCCGGGGCCCGCGACCGGGCCCGGCACGCCCTGTCGCTCGTCGACCCGGGGGAGAGCCGCTCCGTGTTCGTCCTCGCCCATCGCGCGCTGGGCACCGCCGCCACCGCGGAAGGCGACCACGAGAGCGCGTACCGGCACTACCGGGCGCTCTTCGACGACCGGGGCAACCCGGCCCACTACCACCTCTCCCACCCGGCACTGCCCGAACTGGCGACCGCCGCCTCCCGTGCGGGCCGCCGGGCGGAGGCCACCCGGATCGTCGACGGTGTCGAGGCAACGCTGCCCGGCGCGGGCGCCCTCGCGGCACGCAGGTCCGCGCTGGTCCGGCTGAGCCGCGCGGTGCTCGCCCCCGTCGAAGACGCCGAGGCGGACTTCGGCGCCGCCCTGGAGAATCCGGTGCTCGGGTGGCGGCCCTTCGAGCTGGCCCAGGCGCAGTTGGCGTACGGGGAGTGGTTGCGCCGCCGCCGACGGATCGCCGAGGCGCGGCAGCCGCTCGTCGAGGCCGAGGCCGTCTTCCTCCGCCTGGTGGCGCGGCCCTGGACGGCGCGCGCCCAGGCCGAACTCCGTGCCGCCGGGGACCGGAACGGCACGGCGCGCCCCGACGCCTTCGCCGCGCTCACCCCGCAGCAACAGGAGATCGCGCGGCTCGCGGCACGCGGCCTGACCAACCGGGAGGTCGCCGAGAAGCTGTACCTGTCGCCGCGCACGGTCGGCTCGCACCTGTACCGGGCGTTCCCCAAGCTGGGCATCACCGCGCGTTCCCAGCTCAGGGACGTGGTCGACGGCGTAAGCGCCGATACGGCGGGGTCGTAGAGGGAACTGTTACTGGTCCGACACTCAACGGTGCTCGTGGTGTGGGCCCGAGATGATCGACTGGCCCGATGTCCGCCGCGCAACCAGTAGAACCACGCACTCGTTCCCTTCCGGCCCGCCGAAGGACCTCCTCCCTCGTCCTACGCGCCCTGCTCACCGGCCTCGCCGCGCTCCTCGGCGCGGCCGTCCTCCCGCCGGGTGCCGCCCTCGCCGACGAGGGATCCGAGGCGCGCGGACTCACGGCGACCGAGACGTTCCGCGTCGCCCCCTACGGCGGAAAGCCCCGCCCCGACCGCGAGAAGCGCATCCTCGTCAACTACGACCGGGGCACGACGAGCGGCGGCGCGCACAACTCGACCCTGACCATGGACGTCACGGACTCCTCCGACGTACTGCGGCTCAAGAAGTACGGCAATGGGTGCTCGGGGACGGACTGGAAGATCGTGTGCCGGGTCGGTGAGCCGTACGACAGCTGGACCGACTGGGCCGGCGCCCTGCCGCGCGCGGCCCCCACGAGCAAGCCCGGCGACAAGGGCGAACTGCACATCGCCTTCCGCGACGGAAAAGGGCGGGTGAGCCGGGCGACCACCCATATCGAGGTCGGCGGCCCCGTGCTGGCCCTGCGGAAGCTGGAGCCCTTCCGTATGAAGCCGGGCAGCGAGCGGGCCGCCGCACTGGACGTCCGCAACACCGGCGAGCTGCCCGCGGACGGCTTCACCGTCACCGCCACCGTCGACAAGCAACTCGGTCCGGTCCGCCGCTCCCGCTCGTGCGACTACCGGTCCCACGGCGACACGACGACCGTGACCTGCGGCTTCCCCCACACACGCCTCGAACCCGGCGAAGCGGCACACGTCCCGAACTGGCTCGACCTGCGCTCCTCCCACGGCCTGATGTACGCCACCTTCAGGGCCACCGCCCAACTCGTGGGCACCGGCGCCGACAACGGCGGCCTGGACGGCTCCTCCCGCTCGACGTCCAGCCCCGCCCCGTCCGGCACCCCGCACAAGGGCACAGGCCCCGCCCTCGCCCCGCAGGTGCGGGAGGCGACCGGCGACAGCGACGAGTACAGCGAGGACACGGACGTCTGGACGAAGGTACGCGTCGCCAACCACCCGGACTACGCCCTCGTGTCGAAGCTCTCCGCCGGGGACGGCGACGGACGACGCCTTCAGGTCGGGATGCGCAACAACGGCCCGGGCGACCCGCAGGCGGCGAGCGGCGGCGGTGGCGGCTCCTCCCTCGTCCTGACGTTCCCGGAGGGCACCGACGTACGCAAGGAGCCGATGGAGGAGATCGACGACGACGTCTTCGACCCGGTCTGCCGACACCGCGGGCTCACGTACACCTGCCCGCTGGACCCGGTCGGACTCGACAAGTCGGCCTACCTCGACTTCGAGGTACGCAAGGACGAGGGCAAGGGCAAGGGGGCGGACGACGGCACCGTGGCGAAGGCGGCACTCAAGCCCGGTGACACCGGCGCCGACCACGCCGACCACGACCCCTCCAACAACACCCGCGCCATCGACCTGTTCGGGCCGGTGGCCGACAAGACGGTGTCCTCCGACTCCAAGACATCCGCCGGCGTCGTGGCCGGCGGCGTCATCGGTGGCTGCGTGGCCCTCGGGGGAGCGGCCCTACTGGTACGCCGCAAGCTGCGCGGCCGCTGACGCCCCCGGCTCGTCACGGCTCCTGGTCGAAGCCGGGGGCCTCCGCGGCGATGGTGGTGCTCGGCCCGTGGCCGGTGTGCACGACCGTGTCGAGCGGAAGGGTGAGCAGCCGGCGCCGGATCGAGTCCACGATCGTCGGGTGGTCGGAGAACGACCGGCCGGTGGCGCCGGGGCCGCCCGAGAAGAGGGTGTCACCGGTGAACACCACCCCGAGGGCGGGCGCGTACAGACACACCGCGCCGGGTGCGTGGCCCGGGGTGTGCAGCACCTGAAGCTCGACGCCCGCCACCTCGACGGCCTGCCCGTCGGCGAGTTCCCCGTCCGGCTTGCGCCCGGGGTGGGTCAGCTGCCACACGGGCAGGTCGTCGGGGTGGAGGAGAACCGGGGCGCCGGTCCGCGCGGACAGCTTCGGGGCCTCGCGCACATGGTCGTCGTGCGCGTGCGTGCACACGATGGCCTTCAGCGTGCGCTCGCCGACGGCCTCGGCGATCGCGTCCGCGTCGTGCGGGGCGTCGATGACGACGACCTCGGAGCCGTCGCCGACGATCCAGACGTTGTTGTCGACCTCCCAGGTCCCGCCGTCCAGGCTGAACGTGCCGGAGGTGGTGAGGTGTTCCACGCGCGCGGTCGTCGGAGCCATCAGAGGACCACCACCGAGCGCAGCACGTCACCGTCGTGCATCCGCGCGAACGCCTTCTCCACGTCGGCCAGGCCGACCGTCTCGGTGACGAAGGCGCCCAGGTCCAGACGCCCCTGCTGATGCAGGTCGACCAGCATCGGGAAGTCGCGCGAGGGCAGGCAGTCGCCGTACCAGCTGGACTTCAGCGCGCCGCCGCGGCCGAACACGTCGAGCAGCGGCAGCTCGATACGCATGTCGGGCGTCGGTACCCCGACGAGGACCACGGTCCCCGCCAAGTCGCGGGCGTAGAAGGCCTGTTCATACGTTTCCGGGCGGCCGACCGCCTCGACGACGACATCGGCGCCGTTGCCGCCGGTCAGTTCGCGGATCGCCTCGACCGGGTCCTGCGTGCGGGAGTTGACGGTGTGCGTGGCACCCAGCGAGCGGGCCGTCTCCAGCTTGTCGTCGTCGATGTCCACGGCGATGATCCGCGCGGCGCCCGCGAGCCGGGAGCCGGTGATCGCCGCGCCGCCGACACCACCGCAGCCGATCACGGCGACGCTGTCACCGCGACCCACCCCGCCGGTGTTGATCGCGGCGCCGATGCCCGCCATCACACCGCAGCCGAGCAGCCCGGCGACGGCGGGGGACACCGAGGGGTCGACCTTGGTGCACTGGCCTGCGGCGACGAGCGTCTTCTCGGCGAAGGCGCCGATGCCCAGGGCGGGGGAGAGCTCGGTGCCGTCCTCCAGGGTCATCTTCTGCCGCGCGTTGTGGGTGTCGAAGCAGTACTGCGGGCGCCCGCGGCGACATGCACGGCACTGCCCGCACACGGCGCGCCAGTTCAGTACGACGAAGTCACCGACGGCGACCTCGTCCACCCCCGCGCCGACGCTCTCCACGACACCCGCCGCCTCGTGCCCGAGGAGGTAGGGGAACTCGTCGCCGATGCCGCCCTGCTTGTAGTGCAGATCGGTGTGGCACACGCCGCACGCCTCGATCCTCACCACGGCCTCGCCCGGACCCGGGTCCGGGACCACGATGGTGGTGACTTCCGCCGGGGCGTCCTTGGCGGTGACCACGACTCCGCGAACCTGCTGTGACATGTGACGTCCTCAAAGTACGAGATACGGATATGGATACGGATACGGATACGGATACGGGATTGGGGTTACGAGGTGTGGGACACGGGGCGGTGTGACGATCCGCGTCCGTGGGACTTACGATCACGCGGCAGGCCCACCGCTCCCAGCCAGCGCGGGAAAAGCGGCACACACCGGCAACAGGACAGGGCGACGTGACCGATACCAGCACCCCGGACCGGCTCGACCGACAGCTGCTGCACGCGTTGCAGCTCGACGGCCGGGCCCAGTTCCGCCGTATCGCCCCCGTCCTCGACGTCTCCGAGCACACGGTGGCCCGCCGCTACCGGCGGCTGCGCGGCGCGGGTCTGCACATCGTCGGCGAACCCGACGCCGAGCGCCTCGGCCGCACCCGCTGGCTGCTCCGCCTGCGCTGCGCCCCGGACGCCGCCCTGTCCATCGCCGATGCGCTCGCCCGCCGCCCCGACACCGGCTACATCAGCCTCGCCTCCGGTGGCACCGAACTGCACTGCACCATCCACACGGGCGGCGCCGAGGAGGACGAGGAGGTCCTGCTGCGGGCCCTGCCCCGCACCCCGCGCATCATCTCCTTCGACGCCCACTGCTTCCTGCGCACCTTCTGCGGCAACCCGCCCCGCTGGTACACCAAGCTCGGCGCCCTGTCCGCGCAGCAGCACACGGCACTCCTCCCGGAGCAGACCCCACCGCCGGCCCCGCCCGTCCCGCCGCTCGCCGCCCTCGGCAGCGCCCAGCAGACCGTGGAACTCGACGCGGCCGACCGCGCGTTGGTCGACGCGCTCGCGAAGGACGGCCGCGCCGGTCTTCCCGAACTCGGCACCGAGACCGGCCTCTCCCCGTCCAGCGTCCGCCGCCGACTCGAACGCCTCCGGGAGACCGGCGCGATCCGCGTCAACGTCGACTTCCCGCCGGCCCGCCTCGGCTACCGCAAGCGCGCCATGCTGTGGCTGCGGGTGGCGCCGGGCGCCCTGCAACGGGTCGGCGAAACCCTCAGCGCCCACCCGCAGACGGACCTGGTGGCCGCCACCACAGGACCCTCGAACCTGATCGCCACGGTCATCTGCCGCAACGCCACCGAGCTGTACCTCTATCTGAACCACCACATCGGCGCCCTCCCGGACATCCAGTCGGTGGAGACCGCCCCGGTCATCCGCGAGGTCAAACGCCTGACGGCGCGCGGTCCCGCCTGAGGCCGCCTGAGGGTTCCGAAGAATTCCCGGAACCTTGATGTCGCGAGGAAGGGCGGCAGGGGCCTGGGGGTAAGGGCTGTTGCCGACCCTTCCACTAGCCGACCTCGATCAATCTCGATCATCGGGTCTCCGAAAGTTTCGGTTGGTGAACGGAAGTTTCTGCTGCGGGTGTATTGACGGTGCACGGCCAACACCTCAATTATCCCTGTCTGGGACCACGGCCGCGGTTCGAGAACTTCCGTCATCCCCACCTTGGAGGCACCGTCATGGGCCTGTCCGCCTTATCCAGACCCGCCGTCCGCCGGAAGACCCGCGGGTTGCTGCCCGCGCTGGTCGTCTGCGTACTCGGCGTGGTGCCCGCGCTGGTCGCGACGCCGGCCGCGCACGCCGCCGAGAGCACGCTCGGCGCCGCCGCCGCGCAGAGCGGCCGCTACTTCGGCACCGCCATCGCCTCGGGCAAGCTGGGCGACTCGGCGTACACCACCATCGCGAACCGTGAGTTCAACATGGTGACGGCCGAGAACGAGATGAAGATCGACGCCACCGAGCCGCAGCGCGGCCAGTTCAACTTCACCGCCGCCGACCGCGTCTACAACTGGGCGGCGCAGAACGGGAAGAAGGTGCGCGGGCACACCCTGGCCTGGCACTCCCAGCAGCCGAGCTGGATGCAGAACCTCAGCGGCAGCACCCTGCGCCAGGCGATGATCGACCACATCAACGGCGTGATGGGCCACTACAAGGGCAAGATCGCCCAGTGGGACGTCGTCAACGAGGCCTTCGCCGACGGCAGTTCGGGCGCCCGCCGCGACTCCAACCTCCAGCGCACCGGCAACGACTGGATCGAGGTCGCCTTCCGCACCGCGCGCGCCGCCGACCCGGCCGCCAAGCTCTGCTACAACGACTACAACGTCGAGAACTGGACCTGGGCCAAGACGCAGGCCATGTACAACATGGTCAAGGACTTCAAGCAGCGCGGCGTGCCCATCGACTGCGTCGGCTTCCAGTCGCACTTCAACAGCGGCAGCCCCTACAACAGCAACTTCCGCACCACGCTGCAGAACTTCGCCGCCCTCGGCGTCGACGTGGCCATCACCGAACTCGACATCCAGGGCGCCTCGTCCACGACCTACGCCAACGTGACCAACGACTGCCTGGCCGTCCCGCGCTGCCTCGGCATCACCGTGTGGGGCGTGCGCGACACCGACTCCTGGCGCTCGGGCGACACCCCGCTCCTCTTCAACGGCGACGGCAGCAAGAAGCCCGCGTACACGGCCGTACTGAACGCCCTCAACGGTGGTGGCTCCACCACGCCCCCGCCTTCGGGCTCCGGCCAGCAGATCAAGGGTGTCGCCTCGGGCCGCTGCGTGGACGTGCCCAACTCCAGTACCACCGACGGCACCCAGGTCCAGCTGTGGGACTGCGGCAGCGGCAGCAACCAGCAGTGGGAGCTCACCTCCGCCGGTGAGCTCAAGGTCTACGGCAACAAGTGCCTGGACGCGGGTGGCACCGGCAACGGCACCAAGGTCCAGATCTACGGCTGTTGGGGTGGCGACAACCAGAAGTGGCGCCTGAACTCCGACGGTTCCATCGTCGGCGTGCAGTCCGGCCGCTGCCTCGACGCCGTCGGCGCCGGCACCGGCAACGGCACCCAGATCCAGCTCTACGACTGCTCGGGCGGCAGCAACCAACGGTGGACCCGTACCTGATACCTGATACCGGATACCGGATACCTGGTTTCCGGTACGAGGGTTCCCTGGGCGTCGCCGTGCCGGCGGCGCCCTTCTGCCGCTGCATCCTCCCTGGTCTCAAGCTGTTCCACTTTGGAGCCGGTTCATTGGGTTTCCAGGGAGGCCTCGATACCATCGACCCGATTGGTGTGGATTCACTGGCTTCCCTGATCGACCTTCGGGGCGCGGGTGTCGGCACACACGGGGGTTTTGGTGTCTGACTCGAAGCTCAGTCTCAAATTGCTCGGCGTTCCGGTGCTCGTTTCGGAAGACGACCCGGTGACGCTGTCCCCGGGTGCCACCATGCTGTGCGCGTATCTCGCCCTCGCGCCGAAGGGCGGCCGCCTCCGATCGGTCGCGGCCGCTCAACTCTTCGCCGACTGCTCCGAGTCCGCCGCGCGCCACCGTCTCAACACCGCCCTGTGGCGCCTCAGGTCGGAGGCCCGGTCGACCATCGGGGTGGATCTCGTCGCCAGCAACGGGGACCGGCACGTCGGCCTGAGTTCGGCGGTGGAGATCGCGGTCGACGCCACGGACTTCGAGGATCTCGTCTCGTTGGTCCTCGAAGTCAGCGCGGCCGACATGACGGAGGCCGACGCCTCGCGGTTGCGGCGGGCGATCTCCCTGTACCGCGGCAAGTTGCTCGAACCGTGCGACGACGCATGGGTGCTGTCCACCCGGAACCGCCTTGAGAACCTCTACCTCACCGCGCTCGACTACCTTCTCCAGTACAGCGGTTCACGCGGCGAGGTCGAGGCCGTCGCCAAGTACGGCGAACTCGCCCTCTGCATGGAGCCGTTGCGCGAGGACGTGCACCGCCATCTAATGAGCGCCTACGGGGCCGCGGGGCGCGACGACCTCGTGGAGCGGCAGTTCGAGCGGTGCCGCATGGTGCTGCTCTCGGAGCTCGGCGCCGACCCCATGCCGGAGACGATCGCCCTGTACGCGCGTCTCACCCGCAATGAGCACGGCCGGTCCACGAACGTGGCGGCCCTCGTCGCCGAGTTGGAGCGGGCGCGCCGCGAGGTTCGGCGCCTCGCGGACATCGTCGACCGCGCGCTCGACCGGCTCCGCTACATGACCTGACGGCCCGAACTCGACCCGGCGGCCCGACACGATCCGACCGCCCGACCGTGTGGTCCGGACGTGAGCGCTCCACGGCCCGCCCGTGACCGCCCCGTGAGTCCACCGCGCCAGTCTGTCCTCGAAAGGAGGGTGACGGGCCTGGTGGTGACTGCATGGAGGCACCGATTTCTCCTCGACGTGTGGGCGGAGCCGCGCGAGGTGGACACGCTGCCCGCCGTGATTCGCGCGAGGGTGCACGACATGGCCACCGACGAGGAGTACTACGTGGGCTCGTTCGCCGAGCTGGAGCGGATCGTCGAGGCGCGCCTCGAAGCCGACGGCATCACCCACCGACGGTGGGAGCGGCCGTGATCCGCGAGGGGAACAGGGCGTAGGACCGGCGGAGTCGACGGGGTTGAGGAGGGTGTCTGTGCCAAGTGCGGTGGTGCATGCCTTCGACCAGGCATGGCCGTCCTCGAATCCGGGGCTGCTCGAGCCCTCCGTATCCGACCTCAGGAAACAGGGCACGGGAAGCCTGCTGCTCGTGGCCCGCCCCGGAGCCGCCGGAGCGTCCGTGAGCTACGCCCCGAGCACCCCGCTCGACCTGAGCGCGTTCGACGAGCTGCGGCTGTGGACGTACGCGTCCCGCACCGCCGACGGCACGTCGCGCGCGCCGTTCCTGCTGGAACTGTCCTATCTGGACGCCGCCGACACCCCCGGCGAAGAACACCGGTGGCTGGTTCCGGTGAACCGCCGCGACACGTGGGAACAGCACCGCTTCGGCATCGGCGGCGACCGGCGCGCCCGGATCACCGACCTCTCGCTGCGGTGCCTGACGGACGAACCGTTCCGGATGAACCTCGACGAACTCCTGGCCGTCGACGACGCGCCCCTGTCCGACGTCGAGTCGGCGCTGACCGGACTCCTCGACCGGCTGCCGCTCCCCGGCGTCGTCGCACTGCCCGTACCGGCCACCCCCGCCGGATCCGACACCCTCGTCGTCGGCCTCAACCGCCGGCTGTACGTCGGAAACCGGATCACCGTCGACGGCACGGACACCCACTACGCGGTGACCGCAGCCGTGCACGACGCGGCCGCCGCGACCACCACCCTCACCATCCGGCCGCCCCTGCTCGCGGCCATCGGCCCGGGCGCGAGCATCTCCGTCACCGCCCCCGTCGTCGTCGACGAGGACCGGATCCACGGCGCCGCGGAGGCCGGTGACCTGCCCGACCCGGCGCTGCTGATCTCGCTGACGGACCAGCGCGAGGAACTGGAGCGGGCATGGACCGTCCCGCAGCGCGACTCCTTCCGCGTACGGGACGAGTTGACCGTGTGCAGCCTGCGCCCGGCGCCGCGCCCCGTCCTCGTGGAGTACCGGATACAGCCCGCGGCGAGCGATCGCGGCCATGCGCTCGCGCTGCGTACGGAGGTCGTCGACCGCATCGGGACCGGCACCGGACTGCGCGTCAACGGCGCCGTCCTGCCGGTGCGGACGGTTCCGCCACCGGCGCTGCTCTTCAGGTCCCGCCCCGTACCCGCCCCCGTCTGCCTGTGCGTCGGTACGCGCATCGAGCAGGGGCGGCGCACCGAAGTGCCGTGGGTGCGCCAGGGGACGGTGATCTCCGGCCCGCTGACCGCGCCCTGGGACCCCGCGGGAGCCGAGCCGCCGCCCGTGCCGGGACCCGACGACCAGGAAGGGATCGTGCTGCGGACATGACCGTCATCGCGTACACAGCCGAAGAAGGGAACACGTAGCGATGCCGCTCCAGGTAGGCGTCAACGTCACCGAGGTCGACGGTCGGGCCAGCCCCGTCCTGCAGGCCGCGCCGACATCGGTAGCGGCATTCGTCGGACGCACCAAAAGGGGCGTGCCGAACCAGGCCGTACGCGTGACGAACCTCGATCAGTTCGCCGCGCGGTTCGGCGGCCACCATCCCGACGGCTATGTGCCGCACGCGGTCACCGGGTTCTTCCTGAACGGTGGCCGCGAGGCGCACGTCGTCCGCGTCACCGGCGCCGGCAGCGCCGCGGCCGGTGTCGTCCTCAGGGACCGCGCGGGCACCCCCGCCAACACCCTCCGCGTCACCGCCGGATACCGGGGCGCCGCCGATCCGGGCGGATGGGCGCACGCGCTGCGCCTCGACGTCCGTGACGACCCGAGGGCCAGTACGAGCGTGAGCGCGGCGGCCACCGCCACGGCGACGGCGCTGCAACTCGCCTCCACCTCCGGCATCGGCGTCGGCAGCGTCCTGCGCATCGCCTCCACGACCACGCTGCTGCGCCTCGTCACCGCCGTCGACCGGGCGAACCGCATGGTCACCATCGGCACGGCGACCGGTGAGGCGGTCGCCTCCGGTGCCGCCGTCACCAGCGCCGAGTTCCGTCTGATCATCCGTCAACAGGACGCTGTCACGGGCGCGTTCGACGTCGTCGAGACCTGGCCGAACCTGTCGATGCAGCCCGGCACCCCCGACTACGCCCCCGACCGCCTCAACCACCCGGTCACCGGCTCCGGTTACGTCACGGTCGCCGACGTGTCGACCGCCGCGCCCGGAGTGGAGGTGCCCGCCGTCGTCAGCGGCGTCGCGCTCAGCGGTGGCGCCGAGAACGCGGCGGCGGCCGGTGACCTCGTCGGCGACACCGCGGCCCGCACCGGGCTGCACGCCCTCGACACCGCCGCCGTGCAACTCCTCGCCGTACCCGACGCGCACCTCCTCGCCCCGACGGGACGGGCCCTGGTGACACGGGGCGCGCTCGACTACGCGGCCGCCCGCGGCGACTGCGTGTACGTCGGCTCGCCGCCCGACCGCGGCGCGCCCGCGAACGCCGTCCCGAAGACGCCCTCCGACTACAACGAGACCGTCGCCCACTACACCGAGACCATCAAGACGTACGCGGCCCAGTTCCAGGGCGCGAAGGTCTACGGCGCCCTCTACGCGCCGTGGATCCTGGTCGCCGACCCGGCAGGAGTGGGCCCGGCGCCGGTGCGGTTCGTGCCGCCGGACGGCCACGTCATGGGCGTGTACGCGCGCACCGAGCAGGAACGCGGAATCCACAAGGCCCCGGCCGGGGACGCCGCAGCGCTGCGCGGCGCGCTGGCGCTGGCCGCCGGGTTCAGCGGAGGCGAACACGACGATCTCGTACGCAACGGCAGGACGAACGGCATCCTGTCGCCCGGCGGACGCACCCCCGTGGTGGCTGCCAGCCGGACCCTGTCGACCGACACGCGCTGGCAGTTCGTGAACGTCCGGCTGCTGTTCAACTTCGTCAAGTCGACCCTGCGGGACGGCCTTCGCTTCGTACGGCAGGAGCCGCACACCGAGGCGCTGCGCAAGACGGTGCGCTTCAACGTGATCACGCCGTTCCTGCTGGGCCTGTGGCGGCAGGGCGCGTTCGGCTCGGACCCCGCCGAGCAGGTCTTCACCGTGAAGTGCGACGCGGAGAACAACCCGCCCGCCGATGTGGACCTGGGCCTGTTCAAGGTGGAGGTCTACTTCTTCCCGGTCCGCCCGGCCGAGACCGTCCACATCATCGTCGGCCAGCAGCCCGGCGGTGGCTCCGCAGCGGAAGGCTAGGAGCACACAGATGACCATCAACCTCGGTGTCACCGTCGTGGAGGTGGACGGCAGGTCCGCGCCGACGATCACCGCCGTACCCACGTCCATCGCGGGGCTCCTCGTCCGCAGCAGGCGCGGCGCGCCGGACCGGGCCGTCCGCGTCCGCGGCTTCGCCGACTTCGTGTCCGTCTTCGGTACCTACCTGCCGGGGGCGTACGGGGCGCACGCCGTCCGGGGCTTCTTCGACAACGGTGGCTCGGACGCGTTCGTCGTCCGCGTCGTCGGCGCCGGAGCGGCGCCCGCCGCCGTCACCGTCAACGACCAAGCGGCCACCCCCGTGGCCACGCTGCGCCTGTCGGCCGGGGCCAGGGGCACGCCCGACCCCGGCGCGTGGGGCAACGACCTCGCCGTCGCCGTCGAACCGCACCCGCTGGGCCGGGCCACCGTCCCCGCGCAGGCCGTCGGCGCGACCGCCGAACCGTTCGCGCTCACCGACGGCGCCACCACGACGTTCACCGTCACCACACGCGGCGCCGACCAGTCCGCGACGGTCACGTTCCGCGCCGCGGACTTCGCCACCATCGGCGCGGCCTCCGCGCAGGAAGTGGCCGCGGCCGTCAACCGGCAGACCACCGCCGTGCGCGCCGCCGTCACCCCGGCAGGGAACCTCGCCGTCGCGGCCGTCTCCACCGACCCACGCGTGTGGTCGCGGCTGGCCGTCACCGCCCCTGCGAGCCTCGGCTTCACCGGCGCGAACGCCAACAGTGACGCGGCGCTCGCGGCGGGCGGCACCGTCGCCGCGCTCTCCTCCGCCAGCGGCTTCCGGATCGGCTCGGCCGTGCGCTTCGCCGTACGCGGCCATGTCATCGGCACCGCCGCGGTCGCCGCCACCGTCGCCGACGGCTCCGGGATCCTGGTGACACCGGGCGGCGCCGGCGGCGAGACGATCGTCTTCCACGACACGGACTTCGCGAACCCGGCGGCCGTCACCGTCGCCGAGGTCGCGGCCGTCGTGAACCGGCGGTCGGTCAACTTCAGCGCCGAGATCACCCACAACAACAGGCTCGCGCTGCTGTCGAACACCGACGGCGCCGGCTCCTCGATCACCGTCGCCGCACCGGCCGTCGGCGGCGACGCCCGCGCCGCCCTCGGCCTGACCGGCGCCACACCCGTCGCCGGGTCCCAGACCTTCCGGGCCCTGACCGCCGCGTCGGAGACCTTCCGGCTCATCGCCTGGGGACCTGCGCCCGCGTTCCCGGCGATGCCCGCCGCCGCGACCCGGATCTCCACCGTCGAGTTCGACCTCGTCGTCCGCAGCGGCGGCGCCGAAGTGGAGCGCTTCGGCCCGGTCAGCATGGTCGACAGCCACGACTCCTTCGTGGAAGCCGTGGTCAACGACCCGCAGCGCGGCTCCGCGTTCCTCGTCGTCACCGACCTCGACAGCGCGTCCGGCGTCGGCGTCGACGCACCCGCGCCCGGCACCTACGCCCTGACCGGAGGCGCCGACGGCGCCGACCCCGCCGACACCGCCTACCTCGGCGACCCCGCCCTGCGCACCGGCCTCGAAGCGCTCAACGACGCCCCGATCAGCCTCCTTTCCGTCCCCGAGTCCACCTCGGTGGGAGTGGCCGCCGGAGCCGTCGCGTACTGCGAACGCCGCGGCGACGCGATGTTCGTCGGGACCGTCCCGTACGGCTTCGACCGCGAGGCGGCCAAGACGTACGCGGCGGCGCTGCGCGGGCGGAAGGTCTTCGGCGCGCTGTACGCGCCGTGGATCCAGGTCGTCAACCCGGACCCGGTCGCGGCCGCCGCCCAGCCCCTGGTGTGGGTCCCGCCGGTCGGGCAGGTGCTCGGCGTGTACGCGCGGATCGCCGACGCGCGCGGCGTGTGGAAGGCACCGGCGGGCGACGAGGCCCGGATCAACGACGCGCTCGGCGTCGAGTACGACATGACCGACGCCGACCACACCGACCTGGTACGGGTCGGCGGCGTCAACGGCATCCGCGCCCTGCCGGGCGCCGGGATCGTCGTCGACGCGTCCAGGACCCTGTCCACCGACACCCGTTGGCTCTTCGTCAACGTGCGCAGGCTCTTCAATTTCGTCAAGGCGAGCCTGCGGGACGGGCTGACGTTCGTGGTCCAGGAACCCCACGACGAGACGCTCCGCAAAATGGTGCGCTTCAACGTCGTCACACCGTTCCTGCTGGGCCTGTGGCGGCAGGGCGCCTTCGGCTCGGACCCGGCCGAACAGGTCTTCACCGTGAAGTGCGACGCCGAGAACAACCCACCACAGGACGTCGCGAACGGCCTCTTCACGCTCGAGGTGTTCTTCTTCCCGACCAAACCGGCGGAGGCGATTCTCGTCGTCGTCGGCCAGCAGGACAGCGGTGCCTCTGCCGCCGAGGCATAGACAGGAAAGGCAGGAGCGACATGGCAGAGCTGACCTTCCAGGAGTCGTACCGCACACACGGCTTTCTCGTGGAGATCGAAGGAACGCAGTGCCCCGTCACCAAGGTGACAGGACTCAACGAAGGCATGACCGACACGATCGAGCAGCCCGACGGCGGCTCACCGACGGTGCACAAGATCTCCAGCGGGATCATCAAGTTCGACACCCTGGTCATCGAGCGCAACATGGACGGCAGCCGCTTCGACGGCTTCTTCAAGGACTGGTTCGCCGAGATGTTCCAGCTCAACGGCGCCACGGGGAACTCGTCGGTGCGCCGCAACGGCGCCGTCATCAAGCTGGAGAACGACGAGGAGGTGCTGCGCTTCGCGTTCTACGGCGCCTGGATCAAGTCGTCCAAGCTGGCCGACCTGGAGGCCGCCTCGACGAACCTGTTCAAGCAGACCATCGAGCTGGAGCACGAGGGCCTGGAGCGGGTGGCGTGATGACGACCGAGCCACGCCGCCGCGAGTTCGAGTTCGAACTGCCGATGGGGTACGAGGACCAGGACGGCCGCGTGCACAGGACCGCCGTCCTGCGCAAGATGACCGGCCGCGACGAGGCCGTCATGGCCGACAAGCGCTACCGCAACAACGGCGCCAAGATGATCACCGAGCTGCTCGCCAACTGCCTCGTACGCCTGGGGGAGTTGAACGCTCCCGGGCCACCCGTCGTGCAGCGCCTGTTCTCCGCCGACCGGCACTACCTCCTCGTACGCCTTCGGGAGATCACGTTCGGCCCGCGGATGCGGGCGACGTACTCCTGCTCCGTCTGCCACGAGGCGACCGAACGCACCGAGGATCTCGCCGAGTTGGAGGTGGTCAGCCTGGAGGACGGCGAACCGCCGCAGGACATGGTCGTACGCCTTGAGGACGGGTACGTCGACCGGGCAGGGAACGTCTACGACAGCATGGTGTTCCGCTATCCCGTCGGCACGGACGAGGAGCGGATCGCCTCCCAGGCGCGGGAGAACGTCTCACGCGGGAAGAACGCGCTGCTCGCCCGCTGCCTGCGGGAGCTGGGCGACATGCCGAAACCGAAGGTCGAGGCGCTCGGTTCGGCGGTCTTCGCCGACCTCACCCTCGCCGACCGGGCCCTCATCGACCACGCCATGAACAACGGCGGCCCGGGAATCAAGCTGCGCCGCACCATCACCTGCGACGGCTGCGGCCGCGACTACTCGGCCTCCTTGGACATGTCGAATTTCTTGGCGGCTTCGTAGGAGAGGAGGAACGCCTGCGCGGCGAGGTCTTCTTCCTCGCCTACCACCTGCACTGGTCCCACGACGACATCCTCGCCCTGCCGACCGAGGACCGGTGGTACTACGCGCGGCGGCTGTCCGAGCAGCTGCAGGAGGAACGCGCCGCGATCGAGAAGGCCGCCCGCTGAACGGCGGCACCGCACACGACCGGCTCCGGACGTACGGGAAAGCGACCGCATGGAACTCGAAGGCCTGCTGGCCGCGATCGGCCAACTGCAGGAGCTGGTGCGCGGACAGGGCATCGTCTCCGGCGAGATCCCGCATGTCCTCGCCCAGCTCCAGCAGTTCGTGCAGGCCAGGATCGACGGCCAGGAGGCGCGCCTGGAGGAGCGGATCCGCATCACGATCACCGAGAACCGGGGCCTGATCATCGGTCACATCACCGAAACCACCCGGGAGTTGCAACGCGTCGTCGACAACGCGAACCTCACGCTGGCCGCGAACGCGGAGACCAAGACCACCCAGTTCGCGAACCGCCTGTTCGACCAGCAGCAGGTCATGCGCGATGTGATCGTCAACGCGGTCGGCGGCCGGACCAGCACCGTGCAGGCCGAGACCGTGCAGCTCACCCCCGACGTCGTCACCCGGATCGAGGGCCAGCTGACCGCGCTGTACCGGCGCATGATCGACGAGCGGTTCTCGCCGATGCTGCTGAAGGAGGGCTTCGAGCGGCTGCGCTTCCAGGACACCATGGGCCAGATCTTCGAGCCGGCGATCCGCTGGCTGTTCACCCCGGACGGCCCGATCGCGATGGTGGCGCTCCAAGCGGCGTCGCACAGCCCCGACTTCCACCCCGCCATGGAGGCCCTCTTCGGCCCGACAGGAAAGGTCGCCGACGCCGCCACCCAGGCCGCCGGAGGCGTGAACCTCGCGCCCGCCGTGGAGAGCCTCGAAGAGAAGGTCGAGAAGGGTGTCACCGGCGCCCTCGACAAGGCCGGCACGGCAGCCGCCGAGCACGGCGCGAAGGCGCTCGGCGAGAAGGTCTCGGCCGGTGCGAACGCGCTCGGCACCGCGCTGACCGCGATCCCGCAGCTCTACGGCTCCGTCACCGCGCTCGGCGAGGCGTGGAACAAGCCGCTCAAGTCCACCAAGGACTACATGGATCTGCTCGCGGCGGCCGGAGGCGTGGTCAGCCAGGCGGGACAGGTCCTCCAGGCGTTCTCCGGGATCACCCAGATCGCGGCCGCGGCGCAGGCGGTGTTCAACGCGGTGATGGCGATGAACCCGGTCGTCCTCGTGGTGATCGCGGTCGTCGCGCTGATCGCGGCAATCACGCTCCTCATCGTCTACTGGGACCAGGTCAAGGCGGCGCTGCGGGACAACCCGTGGCTCGCCGTCGCCGCGTCCCTGCTGGGCATCATCGGCATCATCGTCGTGATCATCGCGTACTGGGACGAGATCAAGCTCGCCGTGCTGCGGGCGGCCAATTTCATCAGCGTCCAGGCCCAGCGGATCGGCCTGTTCTTCGTCGGCGTCGGCACGGTCATCGGGCAGGTGTGGGACGTCATCACGGCATCGGTCGCCAACGTCGGCATCTCCATCCTGAACGCGTTCATCAGCGCGGGCGTGGCCATCCAGAACTTCTTCATCGGGGTCATCAACTGGGTCCTGGAGCAGTACAACAAGCTGGCGGACAGCGTGATCGGCGACCTCGTCGGCCTGGACCGCGCCGAACTCGTCCCCGAGGTCCCCGTCGAGACGAAGCTGATCCCGCCGCGCGAGGTCCCGACGATCGACGTCAACGCCGCCTTCGCGAGCGGCCAGGTCACCGGCGGCCTGGAGACGCAGATCGCCGCGCAGGAGAAGGTCGTGGCGCAGGCGCAGCAGGAGGACGAGAAGCGCAGGGCGGGGGCCGCCGCCCCGCCGCCCGCCGCGGCACCCGCCGCACCCGCGGTGTCCGCCGCGCCCGCCGGACTCCCGGCCCTGCCCGCCGCCGGCGCCCGCCCCGAACTGCCGACCGGAGCCGCTGCCGCCGCCCCCGCAGGCTCCGTCGACCAGTCCGTGCACGTCGAGGGCGGCATCACGGTCAACGTCAACGCGGAGCGCCTGGAAGCGGATTCGGCGGCGCTGCTCAGCGACGACATCATCGCCCAGCTCCAGCAACGACTCGGCGCCCTGCGGTCCGAACAGGACTTCCGCACCGGCGCCCGGCCAACGGCGTAGGGGAGGTGAGGACATGACGGCGCTGCGCAACCCGGTCCGCGGCTTCCTCGTGAGCGTGGGCCTCGACCCGGAGATCCTGGTGCAGTTCCAGTACAACCCGGCGCAGGTCACGGACAAGCGGACGGTCTCGTACGCGACGCTCGGCGCGCCCGGAATGCTCATGCCGGTCAAGCAGTACAGCGCGGGCGGGGAGCGCACCCTGTCGTTCACCGTCACGATCGACGGGCTGTTCAAGGGGCCCGCCGACGACGACATCGACATCGCCCGCGACGAACGCGGCGGCATCGCGCCCGAACTGAACAAGTACCGCGCCTTCACCTACCCGCAGACCGAGAACTGGCAGGACGCGAACGGCAAACCGGACGGCTTCACCGGCCTGTTCGCCGCCGCCGAGCCGGTGTTCACTGCGCCGCCGACCTGCCGGTTCGGCTTCGGGGAGCGCGTCGTCGACTGCGTGGTCACCGACCTCCAGATCACCGAGAAGCTCTACGGCCCCGAACTCGACCCGGTCCGCGCCGAGGTCCAGGTGACCTGTGTGGAGCTCACCCCGTACAACCCCGACGCCGCGAGCGGAGGTCTGTTCTGATGGCAGCGCCAGTGCCACGAGGATCCCGGTTCACCGGGCTTCCCGTCTTCGAGGTCACCGCCCCGGACGGCAGCCGCCGCCACGTCGTCGGCCTGCGCCTGACCGCCACGGGAGCCGCAGGGGAGCGGACCCACCAGGTGCGCCAGGGCGAGGCGGTGGACCTGATCGCCCGCCGCAGGCTCGGCGACGAGCAGCTGTGGTGGCGACTGCTGGACGTCAACCCGCTGCGGTACCCGCTCGACCTGACACCCGGCGAGCAGCTGCGGCTGCCCGCGCCGGGACAGGTGACCCGCGCCAACCGGGCGAGGAGCTTCTAGATGGCCACACCGGGACTGCCCGCGAGGATGCCGTACTTCTCCGTGGTCATCAAGGACCGGTCCGATAACGACCAGGCCGGCGGGGGCGGCGCGGGGCAGGCGGTCACGGGCCAGGACATCACGCCGTGGGTGTCCTCGGTGCAGGTCGTCGAGGACGACCGGCTGGCGGACAGCGTGACCGTGACGGTCAACGACCCGCGGATGATCTACGCGGACGCGCTCATGGAGGGCTGCGTAGCCGAGATCGACCTCGGCTACGCGGAACCCGACCAACACGCCCTCGTACTACGGGCGTTGATCACCAAGGTCGAGCTGTCCTACCCCGAGAACGGCGTGCCGCAGCTCAAGATCAAGGGCGAGGACAAGTCCATCGAGATGGGCCTCGTCGAGAAGAAGAAGAACTGGACGAAGACGACCGTCAACGCCCTCGTCAAGAAGATCGGCCAGCCGTACCGCTTCGCCGACGTGGTCGCCAACCTGAGCCCCGACCCCAAGGTGACAGGGGAGAACCAGGACGCGAAGACGGACCTCGCCTTCCTCCAGGACCTCGCGAAGAAGTACCAGGCCAAGTGCTTCGTGGAACTCGACGAGAAGGGCCGCGAGGTCCTGTACTTCATCCCCGACCGGCGCATCCTGCACATCAACCGGGCCGACAAGCTCGTCCTGCGCTACCGGCAGGGCGTCGGCAGCAACCTGCTGTCCTTCACCCCGAGCTTCGACGCGAGCTACATCGACCGGGTCAAGGAGGTCCACGACATCGACGACGGCGGAAAGCAGGTGAACACGCCGCAGCCCCCGCCCGTGGACGTCTTCATCTGGGAACTCGCCCCGGACGTGTCGACCCGCGCCAACCGCGCCGACCTCGACCGCATCGACGCGCTTTACCAAGTGGGCGTACGGGCCAGGGAGAAGCTGCAGAAGGAGCTCGCCAAGCCCAAGCCGAGGACCGGCGCCGTCGCGGGCACCCAGCAGCAACTGGACGACAAGGCAGGCGCGTTGGAGTCACGCCGCCTCGGAATGTCGGCGACCGGCACGACCGTCGGCTCGATCTGGATGCGCGCCAAGTGCAACGTCACCATCGCCGGGGTGCACGAGCGGTTCGCGGGCGACTGGTACCTCACCAGCGTCACGCACACCCTCGACACCTCCGGCTACAAGACCGACTTCAAGGCCGTGCGGTGAGAAAGGCCGCGCGGTGAGAGTGGGGGAACCGTGGCTGATCAGTACTTCGGCAAGTACAGCGGCACCGTCGAGGACAACAGGGACGCCGACAAGCTGGGCGTCCTCCAGGTGTCCGTGCCGACGATCTTCCCGCCGGACGAACCGGTGCCCGCCCGCGCGGCGCTGCCGTACGGCATGTTCTTCGTCCCGGAGAACGGCACGCACATCTGGGTGGAGTTCGAGGGCGGCGACCCCGCGTTCCCGCTGTGGACCGGCGTACAGCACATCCCGGGCACCTTCGCGCCGGAGGCCGCCAAGAACCCGCCCACCGTACGGGCGTTCAGGACGCCGAGCGGGCATCTGCTGATCTTCGACGACACCTCAGGCAGCGAATCGGTCGTCCTCACCGACGGCGAACACGCGCACAAGCTGACCTTCGACAAGAACGGCGTCACCCTCACCGACGGCGCCAACAAACACGTCGTCGAGCTGACCGCCGACGCCGTGCACATCAAGCACGGCAAGGGAGTCGCCAAGGTGACGCTGGAAGCGGCGGCGGTCAAGGCGGAGGCGGGCCCCTCCACCCTGGAACTCAGCGCCTCGGCGGTGAAGGTCGACGGCCCGACGGTGCTCCTCGGCGCGGGCAAGCAGCCCGTGCTGCACCTGACCGACCAGGGCGTCGGCAACCTCGGCGCCCCCGTGCCGATCACCCTCAGCACCCAAGTCAAGGTCATGGCGTGAGAGGGCGGTCATGAGCCTGGGACCGGACGAGACGATCTGCGCCGGCGAACTGCGCGAGGCGATGCGCGCACGCCTCGACGCGCTCACCCCGCCCGCCGGGAAGAACGTCGACAGCGACGACGTACGACCGAACTTCGACGCGCTCGGCCGGGCCGTCCACCGCATCCTCACCGTCGACGCCGAGACCGTCAGCGCCGCGGACCAGGACGCCACGTTCTGGCGCTTTTTGACCGAACTCCGCGACGAGGTCGAGCAGTTGCGGACCTTCGACGCCGGACTCAAGACCGCCTTCGCCGCCTGGGACCCGGCCCTGCCCGCCAGCGGCGCCACCCTGAAGGCCGCGATCGCGGGCCTCGCCGTCCCCACCACCACTCCGGCCGCCCCGGCCAGCCTGAAAGGCGAGCTGCGATGACCACGCTCCGGGGAATGTCCATGCCGTTCCGCATCGAGAACGGCCGCGTACGGCAGAGCACCGGAGCCGACAAGGTCGCCGACGACCTGCGCCACCTGCTCTCCACCCGCCTCGGCGAACGGCTGCTGCGCCGCACCTACGGCGGCGGCGTCCACAACCGGCTCCAGCAACCCAACGACCACACCCTGCGCACCCTCGTCCGGCACGAGATCGAGCAGGCTCTGCGCGCCCACCTGCCGCTCGCCCGCCTGACGAGCCCCGTCCGGCTGACCCACGACGCGTCCGAACTCACCGTCACCTTCGACTACGTCATCGACTCCGAGGCCCTGGCGCAGCACGTGGCACTCACCCTGCCGAGGCCGACATGACCGAGGTGCGCGGACTCCCCATCGACTACACCAACCTCGGCTACGACGCGCTGCGCGAGTCGATGCTCGCCATCGCCCGCCAGACCCTGCCCGAGTGGACCGACCAGACCGAGAACGACCTCGGCGTGCTGCTCATCGAACTCTTCGCGTACGCCAGCGACATCACGCTCTACTACCAGTCCCGGATCGCCTCGCAGCTGTTCCCCGCCACCAGCGACGAACCCGAGTCCCTCGTCCAACTGCTGCGCCTGCTCGGCTACGAGCTGCGCCCCGCGCCGCCCGCCACGGTCGACCTCGCCGTCGCCGTGGACGCCGCGCAGGCGCTGCCGCTGACGATCCCGGCCGGCACGGTGTTCCTCGCCGAGACCGTCACCGCTACCGCCACCGCCACCGGCACCGACGACCGCGTACGGTTCGAGTCCGTCCGCGACACCACGCTCACCAGCGACGTCCTCGGCCCCACGATCGAGGAGAACCTGCGCTGGTTCCTGCCGGTCAGCGCCGTCGAGGGCAGCACCGTGACCAGCGAGTTGATCGGCACCTCCGACGGCGGCCCCCACCAGCTCCACCCCCTCGGACAGCACCCCGTCATCGCCGGCTCGATCACCACCACCGTCACAGGCCCCGGCGGCCCCACCCTCTGGCACGAGGTACGCACCCTCGCCACCGCAGGACCCGCCGAGCGGTGCTTCATGGTCCAGCGCGGCGCCGACGGAACCGTGACGCTGCTGTTCGGCGACGGCGTCAACGGCGCGATCCCGCCCAAGGGCAGCGGACTCGACCAGGTCGAGGTGCACGCCACCTACCGCGTCGGCGGCGGCCCGCAGGGCAACGTCCCGCCCGGCACCGCCTTCACCTCGTCGATCAGCGCCCTCCGCAAGATCACCGCACCCGCGGGCGGCAGCGGCGGAGCCGTCGGCGAGAGCGTCGTCGGCGCCCGCGACCTCGCGCCACGCCTCTACCGCGCCCAGAACCGCGCCGTCACCGCCGACGACTACGTCGAACTCGCGCTGCGCACACCGGGCGTCGGCAAGGCCCGCGCCGTCGCCCTCAACTGGAACGACGTCCTGCTGTACGTGGCACCGAGCGGGCGGGTCGAGCAGCCCTCGGAACTGCTGCGCCGCGACCTGCTGACCGCGTTCGAGTCCTCCCGGATGGCCGGCAGCGTGCTGCGCGTGCTCGGCCCCGAACCCGCGGACATCTTCCTCCAAGCCGTCATCCGCGCCGAGCCGTTCTACCTCCAGGACGACGTGCGGGCCGCCGTCACCGCGGCCACCGCCGGGCTCATCGCGTTCGACGCCATCGACTTCGGCCAGTCCCTCTTCCTCAGCCGCGTCTACGACGTGCTGCAGAGCCTGCCGCAGGTCGCGTCGCTGACCGTCACCCAGTTCAGCCGCACCGCCGACGGCGGCGTGGACGCCGACGGCGTCATCGAACTCGAACCCTTCGAACTGGCCAGGCCCGGTTACCCGGAGACGATCCGCCTGGTGATCCAGGGCGGTGTCGCCCGATGACCCCGGCCGCCGCCGAACCACGCGCGCCCACCGGCGCGCGAGCCGTGCCGAGCCTGCTCGGCCGGAGCGTGGAGCTGCGCTGGACCAATCCACCGGTCGCCGCGTTCGACGGCGGCTTCCTCGTCGGCGTCCGCGTGGTCAGGCGCGAGCGCACGTTCCCGCTCGACCCCGACGACGGCGACCTCGTACACGACGAGACCGCCCCCATCGTCCAAGCGCTCGTCGACACCGGCCTGACCCCCCAAACCCGCCTCTACTACACGGTGTTCACCTTCGACGGCACGGCGTTCCACACCGGCGAAGGCGCCCGCGCCAGCGCGCTCGCCACCGACGACTACGGACTCGTCGAACGCCTCTACCGCATGCTCCCCGCCGTCCACCAGCGCGACGACCGCCCACTGCGACCCGACGAGATACACGCCCTCGACCCGACCGTCCAGGACCGGCTGCGCGCGCTGCCCCCGGAGCTGCGCGGCGCCGGACAACTGCGCCGCTACCTGGCCGCCGCGGCCGCACCACTGGCCCTGACCCGCGGCACCGCCGAAGGCCTGCGGCAACTGCGCGACATCGACCGGACACCGCCCGATTACCTGGAACCGATGGCCGCCTTCCTCGACTGGCGCACTGACCACACCCTGCCCGTCTTCCTCCAACGCGGCGAGATCCGGGCCGCGCCCACCCTCTACCGGAGCGTCGGCACCGTCCCGAACCTCCGGTCCATCGTCACCCGGTACACGGGCTGGCAGGTGCGGGTCGCCGAGTACGCGCAGCACCTCGCCCGCTCCCACCACGCGCCCCAGCAGAACGTGTTCGCGCTGCGGGAGACGGGCGCCGGCTGGTCGGCCGCCCAGGACGCCGCCGACCTCCTCGGCCTCACCCCGCCGACCACCGCGTCCGCCGTGACCGGCACCGTCGCGGGCCCCTTCGCCCTCCGCCCCGGCATGGAACTCACCGTCAGCACGGACGCCACCGGCCCCGTCACCGCCCGGTTCGCCGCCACCGACCTCACCACGGCGAGCGCGGCCGAGGTCGCCGCCGCCCTCGACCGGCAGTTCCGCGACCTCACCGTGACGGCGCTCGCGAACGGCCGCCTCAGGCTCGAAGCCCACACCGGCACCCTCCGCGTAGAACCCGCCGAGTCCAGCCTCGTCACCCTCGACGGCGCCCCGCGCGGCCGCCTTTCCGTCGTCCCGACCGGTCCGGCCTCGTTCCACGTCTTCCACGCCGTCTGCGACCCCCTCGGCCCGCCCACCGACGCCGCCGCCCGCCGCGCCGTGTCCGGCCGGCCGTTCCCGCGGCCTCCGGTACCGGGCGAAGTGGGCCTGCCCGAAGGCGAGTTGGGAGCGTCCGGCGGCTCGCCCTCCCCGCCCGCCGCACCCGTGAGCCGCGTGCACGTCAAGGCGTACCGGGGCGGCCAGTGGGGCGACTCGGTGCCGCTGTTCACCGGCGGCGAGCCGGCCGCCGCCGCGCTGCCCGCGGCCGGGGCGGGGCAGCCGGGCCGGATGCTGCTGGCCTGGGTGGAACAACCCGGCACGCCCGAAGCGCAGGTGCGGTTCGCCGTCGGCACCACCGGCGAGCCAGGACCGGCCGTGCTCACCGGGGACCGGGGCACGCCGTTCGCCATCCCGCACGGTTCGTACCTCGTGCTGCGCGACGCCCAAGGCCGGTCCTACGGCGCCCAGTTCGCCCGCACCGACTTCGCCGACCCGGACGCCCCGGGCATCACCGACGTCCTGGCCGTGATCAACGCCCGGCTCGCCGCGGTCGTCACCGCCTCGGCGGCACCCGGCGGAGCGCTGCGCCTCAGCTCCCTCGGCAGCGGCGGCGACGCCCGGCTCACCGTGGACCTGCGCGCCTCGACGGCGGCGACCGCACTCGGCTTCGGCCCGGACAACTCCACGGCCACCGGCGACTGGGGCGACCACATCGACTGGGGGCCCGTCCAGCCCCTGACCGCGATCACCCCCGGCCGGATCGCCGACCTCGCCGCGACCGCCGACGCCGCCGCCGTCCAACTCGCGTACGCGCGCCACGACGGGCAGGCCTGGCAGATCCGCACCGTCCGCTTCGACGGCAGCGCCTGGTCCGGCGACGAGGCGCTCACCAGCGGCGTGCTCTCCAGCCGCGAACCGAGCCTCGGCCGGGAACCCGACGGCCGGATCCGCGCCGTGTGGGCCAGGCAGGGCTCCGTCGGCGGCGCCGCCTGGTCACTGCGCGGGCGCGACAAGCCGTCCGGCGGCGGATGGAGCGCCGAGGCCGAACTCACCCCCGTACCACCCGACTCCACCACCGGAGACCGCGAACCCGCGCTCACCGTACGACCCGGCCTGCCGCCCCGGGTGTTCTTCCGCTCCGACCGCGGCGGCGGCCCCCACCTGTGGGCGATCCCGGTCGGCGGCGCCGCCACCGAGATCACCACCGGTGCGCCCACCGAGACCTGGCCCGCGCCCGTCACCGTCGACGGCGTCCAGTGGCTGCTGTACCGAGGCGACCGCTCCGTCGGCCACGCGGGAGTCGGCTCCGGGCCCTTCCAGGACGCCGGAACCCTGCACCGCTACGCCGGGTCGACGACCGTCGTGCTCTCCCACCTCGACCGGCTGCGGCGGCTCGGCGCCTTCGACGACCTCGTCTCCTACACCCCGCACCGGCCGGCCGGCGAGACCGCCGCCGACCCGCTGCGCGACGACGAGGTCTACACCCGCACCACCGTCGGCCTCCACCTCACCCAGGCCGTCTCCGGCCTCCTCGACGAGAGCATGGCCGACCGGCTGCGCGCGGTGCTGCGCCGGTTCGTCCCGCTCAACGTCCGCACCGTCGTCCGCCTCGCGCCGCGCGCCGAGGTCGAGTTCGTGTACCCCGCCGCGGCCGACCTCGCCGACACCTACGCCGACGAGCACCCCGACATCGACCACCTCGGCGTACCGGGCGAGAGCACCGCCGTGCTGCTGCCCGGCTGGGGAGTCATCGGCAGCGCCCTCCTGTCCGCCCCGCCGCCCGCCGACCCGGAGGCCACCGGCACCACCGCCGACCCCACCGACCTCGGCAGCCTGCGCCGGCGCACCCACCAACCACCCCTGCAATGACGTGATGCGGAGCGAAGCCGATGACCACGAAGGACACGGGCGCCGGGCCCCGGAGCGAATACGCCACCGAAGGACTCCACGGCCAGTTCCACGACGTGCTGTACGCCGCCGACAACAGCCCCGTGTGGGACCGCGGTTGGGTGCGCAACACGATCGTCGCCGACTGCCGCCGGCTGCTCGCCGGGTTCGTCCGCGGCACACCCACCACGTCGGAGGCGACCATCGGCCTCGCGGTCGGCGCGGGCCTCGCCGCCTGGGACGGCAGCGGACCGCCGAACCCCGCACCGACGCAGACGGCGCTCGTCGACCCCCACCCGCACCTCGTGCCCCGCGCCCAGCTCCAGATGGACTTCATCAACCCGGCCAACGGCACCATCTCCGCGCAGCCGACCGGAACCCTGCAACTCAAGGCGACCCTCGGCCCCGGCGTCCCCGCCTGGCCCGACACCTTCCACGCCACCAGCACACTCCGCGAATTCGGCCTGATGGCCCGGCTCAACGGCACCGACGTCCTCATCAACTACCGCACCCACATCGCCATCGCCAAGGACCCCGCCAGCACCCTCGAACGCACCATCTGGCTGGTCTTCTGACCGCAAGGAGTCGACCCCATGGCCACCATCACGCCGAGCACCTTCGACCCGCTGCTCGCGCACGTCAACGTCCGGCTCCAGCAGGGTGTGCCCATCGTGGACGCGGACTGGAACCTGCTGGACGACATCCGCAAGTTCGAGCTGCGCGCCTTCCTGAAGTGGTACGTCGGCGACGGTGTCCCGGACGGCAACGACGGCTACCGGATCACCGGCGGCCTGGCCAACGACTTCACGGTCCGGGCCGGAACGCAGGGGCCGACGGGGACGCTCTCCAACGCCGAGACCGCGCTGCGCAAGGTCGGCCGCTTCCTCGTCGACGGCCTGGACGTCCTGCTCAAGGCGGACTTGACGTTCACCGCGCAACCGCTGCACCAGAGCCAGCCGGGCTCGGCGACGCTGGCCGCCAAGCTCGGCGTACCGGTGATCGCGCCGCTCACCACACCCGGCGCCGACCAGCAGGTGCTCGTCGAACTCGACGTGTGGGAACGCCTGTTGACCCCCGACGAGGAGCCCGCCCTGGTGCACGCCGGGCTCGGCGTCGAGACCTGCGCGCGCACCCGCCGCGAGTGGGTGGTCCGCGCCTACCCCGTGTCCGCGCCGGGCCCGCACCTCGCCGGACACTCGTACGCGACGCTGGCGCTGCTCAACCGCCCCGGCGGGCAGGCGGTCATCTCCGACACCCAGATCGTCGACCGGCGCCAGCGCCGCCTTCTGCTGCCACCGGCGAGCCTGATCACGGACGTCCTCGGCGTCGACCCGTACGAGTACCGGGCGGGCGTGGGACGGCCGCCGATCAGCGTGCGCGACGCCGTGAACGCCCTGCTGGCCGGGCAGTTGCCCACCACGGCCGACCTGCCGGTCTCGCCGGGGCCCGGCTCGGACACCATCCGGCGCGCGTTCGTGCTCGACTCCCTGAACGGCCTCGCCGCGTTCTGGTTCTCACCACGCGTGGGCAGCGTCAACCAGATCTTCGCCGCCCGCCTCGACCTCGCCGCGCCCGAGGCCGGATTCCAGACCGCGGTCGCCGTCACCAGCGGCTCGACCCACGTCGAACCGACGGTGGTGCCGCTGCCGGGCGGCGAGTTCGTGGTCGCCTATCAGAACGGCCTCCAGTTGAACGCCACCACCGACGTGGTCTTCAAACGCGCCACCCTCGCCGGACTGCCCGGCGCCCCGGAACAGACCCTGTCGGCGACCGCGGGCACCGCGGACGAGATCCCGTTCGGGGTCCTGACCGGAGACATCATCACGTTCTTCGTGCGGCAGGCGGCGGGCAACGGCTGGTTCTTCCGCCGCTACCGGCACACCGACAGCACGTTCGTGGACGCGACCCCGGTGGCCCTTCCGGCCCCCGCCGTGTCCGGCACCGGCGGTGGCCTGCACGCCGCGGCGGCCGGGGGAGTGGTGTGGTTCGCCTACGTCACCACCGCGGGCAACACCATGACGCTCGGCAGGCTGACCCCCACCGCGGCGGCGGGCTCGGCCGTCGACCACATCATTCCGACCCCGCTGGCCGGCGCCGAGCCCTTCGTGGTCGGCGTCAGCGCCACCGAGGCGATGGTGTTCTACAAGGACACCCAGCTGAAGGTCGTGAACGCCGCGAGCGGGAGCTGGCAGACCGGCTCGATCGGCACCGTCCCCGGCAGCGACACCGACATCCAGCCCGCCGCGGCCCGGGACGCCAACGGGACCGTGTACCTGCTGGCGGCCCGGAACGTCGTCGGAGCGGGCAACGAGATCTTCCTGCGCCGCCGCGATCCGGCCACCTCCGTGTGGGGCTCGGCCCAGCAGGTGATCTCCAACCCCGCGAACGACCAGAACCCGCACCCGGTGCTCGTGCCGGGCCAGGGGATCTGGGTCCTGTGGCGAAGCGACCGGAGCGGCGACTTCGACCTCTTCGCCAAGCGCATCGTCACCGCCATCTAGGCGCCCGCCAGACCCTGTCGCGCACCGTCCCGCACCCGCGAAGGAGCACACCGTGCCCGCCATCTCACCCAACACCCCGGCCGCCGACTCGTACACCATCTCGCTGTCGAAGGCGTTCGTCGTCAACTCCCAACTCGACTTCAACAACGTCCCGCGCGCCTTCACCCTCACCTACCCCGACCCGGCGCCGACCGGGCTCACCCTCCAACTCGTGCGGGTCACCGCGCCCGGCGGATCCGTGAACCTCGACGCCCTCGCCACCGCAGGGACCGTGGACAGCACCAGCGTCCCCGGCCGCGACGTCAGCGCCAGCCGCAGCACCAACGGCGGCGTCACCTCCCTCACCTGCAACATCCAGGACCCGTCCGAGACGGGTGTGCTCGACGAGCACTACGAGGTGCGGGCCTCGGCCGCCGCGCCCATCGGCTGGACGTACGGCGTCGACAACCACTTCAACTCCAACGTGATCATGGTGGTGTGCGACCCGGTGGCCGCGTACAACGGGCTGCCGACGACGCTCGTCGAGAAGCAGTTCCTGACGGTCACCGCGGCGGGCGCCGCGGGCGACGTGGCGACACCGACCGTCGTGCGCAACACGAATCCGGCGGACGGGCTCGTGCTCGCCGCGCCGGAGCCGCGCTACCAGTTCGGGCACCAGGGCTCGATCGCGATCCAGGGCCTGCCCTCGACGGCACAGACGAGCCAGACCTACCAACTGGTCGACGCGTTCGCCGCCCCCGTCCCGCTGCCGGGCGTCTACGGCGACACACCGGTCACGTTCACCGTCGACGTCGTGTATCCCGGCATCGGCGGCCCGGCGTTCCTGACCGGCCACGGCACCGCCGCCACGTCGATCAACTCCCGGCCACAGCGCGTACAGCTGATCCTCGACCGCTCCGGCAGCATGGGCGCCGAACACCGCTGGGACAACGCGAAGACCGCCGCCCGGATCTTCATCAACTTCTTCGGGGAGTTCCGGGCGGGCGTCAACGCCCTCGACCGGATCGGGGTGACCGTCTTCGAGGACCCCAACTGCCAGTTCCGCAGCTCGAATCCGGCGGGCCCGCCGTTCATCACCGACGTCATCCCGCTGGACACCCCGGACAACGTGGCGGGCGGGGATCTCGGACCCGCGGTCTTCGGCGTGCCCGGCAGCTGCACACCGATCGGCGACGGACTCTTCTTCGGCCTGCGCAAGCTCCAGGAGCAGGGCTTCCCGCCGAACGTCCGCTTCACCGCCGGGCTCGCCACCGACGGCGACGAGAACGCCGGAATGATCAAGATCGGTCCCGGTGCGGCCCCCGGCAACCCGATCACGTTCGAGCAGGCCAAGCTCGACCCGGCCATCAGCCAGATCACCGGACCGACGACCGACCTGAACCTGTTCACCATCGCCCTCGGCTCGGCGCCGAACTTCACGGTCCTCAACAACCTGGTCGCGGCCGGGCACTTCGTGGCAGCCCTCAACGTCGGCAACCTGATCAACGCGTACGCGACGATGTTCAACCTGTCGCAGGAGGCCAGCAAACTGCTGACCCGGTTCACGCAGGCGGTGGGCGGCACCCCGCCGCCGTCCCCGACGGAGGTCTTCTTCGACACCACCCAGGCCCAGCGGTTCGGCGTCGCGATCCTCAAGCTCCTCGACCCGCCGACGCCCGCAGACGCGATCGACCGGGTCGAGATCGCCCGGTTCGACGGCACGAAGTTCCAGGTCGAGACCATCGCGCCGAAGGAGTTCGAGGGGCACTTCTACCTCGGCGTACCGAACGCGGGCGCCTTCGGCGGCGGCACCGCGACCTGGCGGGTCCGGCGGTTCAGCGGCCCGACGGTCCGGCCGATCGCCCTGGAGGACGTCTTCGCCTTCGAGGACCTGCACATCAAGTCGACCCTGTCCCTCGACGAGAAGGACTACGTGACCGGCGACGAGATGCGCCTCGCCGTCGAGATCCGCCACGACTTCGATCCGGTGCGCGGCGCCACCGTACGAGCCGTCCTCGACGCCCCCGCCGAAGGCGCCGGGACCCTGACGGCGGCCCTCGACCCCGACGACATGCAGCGCCAGCAGCGCAGGAACCGCGACCGCAAGGACCAGCCGAAGGGCCGGGGCGTGCTGATCGACGCCGTCCTCGCCAAGTACGACTGGGACGGGCTGCCCCGCTGCAACCCCGACCCCGGCGGCCTCTTCGTCGACGGCACGGACCTGCTGCACGACGAGAACGGCGACGGGATCTACACCAACACCTTCGCCAAGGTGCACACCGAGGGCGTCTACAACTGGACCGTGTTCGTCAGCGGCACCGACTCCGACGGCAACCCGTTCAGCCACCGCCTCGACCAGTCGACCCTGGTGTCCATCGGCATCAGCCGCAGGGCCACCACGATCCGCAAGGAGATCCTCAAGGACCAGCCGCCCTCCTTCACCGCGGTCAAGGTGACGATCACCCCGCAGGACGACTTCAAGGGACTGCTCGGCCCCGGCTTCGACGACACCGTCATCTGGGCCATCAGCGGCGACGCCGTGTTCGACCACGTCCAGAAACACGAGCCGCCGCCGGTGAACACCGACGGCACGTACACCCGCACCGTCGTCTTCCGCCGCGGCCGCAAGCCGGAACTGAACGTGTCGGTCCTCGGCGTCCGCCTCCCGAAGATCGAACTGGCCGGCCCGCCCCACACGCTCTCGGACGACGGCTCGTAGGCCGGGCGCATGCCCGCCTCGGTAGCATGCGCCGCATGGCCATCAAGCTTGAGAACGTCGGCATCGCCGTCCGGGACATCGAAGCGGCTGTCTCCTTCTTCACCGACCTCGGCCTCACGGTCCTCGGCCGTGACACGGTCAGCGGTGAGTGGACCGACACCGCTGTCGGGCTCGATGGCAATCACGCCAGGATCGCCATGCTCCAGACCCCGGACGGCCACGGCCGGCTCGAGCTCTTCGAGTACATCCACCCGGACGCGATCGAGACGGAGCCCACCCGCCCCAACGAGATCGGCATGCACCGCGTCGCCTTCTCCGTCGACGACATCGACGACGCCCTGGAGAAGGCGGCACGGCACGGATGCCGCCCGCTGCGCGGGGTGGCGACGTACCAGGACATCTACAAGCTCGCCTACGTCCGCGGCCCGAGCGGCATCATCGTGATGCTCGCCGAGGAACTGAGGAAGAGCTGACGCAGCGCTCAAGCAGGGCTTACGGAGACCACAAGTGTGACCCCACCCATATGAGCCACGGCACATGCTAAGGACGGTAGTAACCCCGAGAGCCACTGGCGGGCCGGTCACAAGGCCCGGGCCGTCGGTCCTTCGTACCCGGGTAGTACGTCACTTCTTTGCGTCCCGCCACCGCACGCCGCTAACCCTGACTGAGTTCACGAGCCGAGAGAATTCAGGAAGGCCCCCACATGCCGCACGAGAGCCGCGCCAAGCACCGCAAGAAGGGGCGCGCCCTGCGTTGGATCGCGGGCGGCGCCCTCGGGCTGACCCTCATCGGGGGCGGCGGCGTCGCCTACGCCTGGCAGCACCTCAACGGCAACATCAAGGGCACCGACGTGAACGCCGCCCTCGGCAAGAACCGGCCGAGCGAGCAGCGCGACGGCGCGATGAACATCCTCCTGCTCGGCTCGGACTCCCGGGCCGGCACCCACGGCCAGTACGGCAGCGGCGTCATGGGCGCCCGCGCCGACACGGCGATGGTCCTGCACGTCGACAAGACCCACAAGAAGGCCTCCGTCGTCAGCATCCCGCGCGACACCGAGGTCGACCGCCCCACCTGCAAGACCTCCCACGGCGACGTACCGGCCGAGCACAACGCCGTGTTCAACTCCTCGTACGCGCAGGGCGGCCCCGCCTGCACCGTGAAGACGGTCGAGAAGATGTCGGGCGTCCGCATGGACCACTACCTGGAAGTCGACTTCAAGGGCTTCCAGAAGCTGATCGACGAGCTCGGCGGCGTGGACATCACCACCCGCACCGCGATCCACGACAGCAACAGCGGCCTGAACCTGGAGGCCGGAAAGCACCGCCTGAAGGGCAAGGACGCGCTGGCCCTCGTACGCACCCGGCACGGCGTCGGCGACGGCAGTGACCTGGGCCGCATCCAGCTCCAGCAGGCGTTCATCAAGGCCCTGATCCACCGGGCGAAGACGGTCGACCCGCTCGGCAGCCCGAGCAAGTCCTACGCGCTGGCGGACACGGCGACCAAGAGCATCAGCGCGGACTCCGAGCTGGCGTCCGCCGACAAACTCCTCGGCCTGGCCAAGGAGTTGAAGGACATCAGCCCCGACCGCACCACCATGGTCACGCTGCCCGTCACCTACGACGCGCAGGACCAGGGCCGCGTCCTGCCCCTCGAAAAGGCCTCGCAGCACGTGTGGCAGGCCCTGCGCCACGACAAGGCAGTACCGAAGAAGGCGACGCAGGGCTCGGTCGGCGACCGCACCGACTCGCCGGTGGTGTCCGGCTCGGGGTCCTGACGACCGACGGCCGGTCCGGTCGGCCTCAGTCCGTATAGACCTCGGCCCGGTCCACGCTCACGAACGCGCCCGAGGATCCGGCGCCCCGGTCCCCGGTCACCCGGACCCGCAGCGTGTGCGGACCGTTCGTGAGGCGCGGGCTGAGGTACTGGAGGGTCTCGCCGGTGCGGATCGCGCCGTAGAAGTCGACGCGCTTCTCGGGGCCGCCGTCGACGCTGATCGCGGCGATGCCGTTGCCGGTGTCCTTGACGGACAGCAGGGCGATGCGGGTGCCGGTGAAGGAGTACGTCGCCGTGTTCCCGGCCTTGTCGCTCCAGTGGTCGTCGCCCCAGAAGCACTGCGCCGCGCAGCCCGTGCCGGAGTTCCACGTGCCGGTGTACTTGACGGTTTCGGAGCCGGAGCCGCTGGTGCGGCCGTCGTCGTTGATCCAGTGGTTGCCGGAGCCCGGGTCGCCTGAGGGCAGGTTCTGGGTCGCGCCCAGGGCGAGCGGGGTGCCCAGGTTCGGGCTGCCGTCGGCGTTCCAGCCGATCTTCTGCGCGCGGGTCGTGCGGTTGCCGTAGGTGTTCACCGAGGTGGTCTTGGCGTGATAGATCAGCCAGTCCTCCTTCCCGTCCGGGGACGTGAAGAAGGCGTGGTGCCCGGGACCGAACACCCCCCGTTCATCCGCGCGCTTGAACACCGGCCCGTCGTGCTGCTTCCAGTTGCCGGGCACCAGCGGGTCGGCGCCGTCCGCGAGCGACATCATCCACACCTGGTAGTCGGGCTTGCCCGTGTCGCAGGTCGAATACGTCATCCACGTACGCCCGTTACGGTTCAGGAACTCCGGACCCTCACGGACCTCGGGGCAGCCACCGGCGCCGTCGATCGCGACCGCGTCGCCCGACACGGTGTACGGGTTCGACAGCGGCGCGATGTTGAGCCCGTTGTGCTGGTACTGGTTGCGCCCGCTGTACGCGAGATACAGCTTGCCGTCGTGCCTGAGGATCCCCGGGTCGATCGCGAAGTCGTTCGCGTGGTTCGGCGGCGCGAGCTTCGCCTTGAAGTGGTACGGGCCTGTGGGATCGTCGCCCGCCGACTCCAGGACGTAGAGCCGGTGGTGCTCGTCCGTGCCGTCGTCCGCCGTGTAGTACATGTACCAGCGCTCGCCGAACCGGTAGAACTCCGGCGCCCAGATGTGCTGATTGCGCGAGGCGTCGCCGTCCGTCCACACCGTCTTCGGATCGGCGTCGAACAGCGTGGCCAGGGACGGCGAGCTCCACATCTTGATGCTGTCGCCCTGCGTGGTGGTGAGGTGGTAGGCCCCGTTCGCGTAGGACAGGAACGGGTCCGGGCCCGTGTTCAGCGGATTGCGAAAGGTGCTCGACGCGGCGGCCGCGGTCGATACGTGCCGCTCCGCGTCGGCCGGCGCCGGCTTCTCCGCGGTGGCCTGCGAGGCACCGACGAGCCCCGCGGACAGGGCGAGCAACGCGGCGGACAGGGCGGCGACCGTAGCGCCACGGGGCCGTGCGCGCATGAGCGACTCCTTGCGTCGATGTGGGCCTCAAGGCCTCTGGACGCTATGGAAGGGGCACGGGGGTGTCAACGCGGCGCCAGGGGCGGCGAGTCGGCGGGCCGGGGCGGGGGACCGGGCTCCCGACGTCAGCAGGAGACCGTGGTCCAGGAGGTCCGGCCGGCCTCCGCTGGTTCGCATGGACGGAGTTCCGTCACTGCGCATATGACGGATCGATTTTTTCGAAGAAGCCCCAACCAGGTTTGCGATACGCTCTGTTGCCGTTCGGAGTTGACGCTTCCGGGAATTTCCGTCGCCGCGGTCAGAGTGTCGACCGCGCGCAGGACGGCGGCAGTGCGTTCGGGAAATCCCCATTCGTCCAGGGCATTTGCCACAAACCGCCGCAGATTCGCGGGGCGGCGCGATCCGGGTTCCAGAATGAGCGCGGCGAATCCGGATGTGGCGATTCCGAGGGATAGGCCCCAGTCATGAGCGTTTGGTGACGAGATGAGACCGTCCCATGCCGTTTTCTGTTCGACTTGTTCCGGTCCACCGCCGGGACGCCGGGCGTGACACGCTGTAGTCACTGCATGTGTCCGCAATGCCCCTCCCCCACACGGCGGCCGGCCGGCCGCACGGCACCGGCCCTGGTCCGCCCAGTATTCCGCCCGAGACATAGGAGGAAGGCCCGAATGGACTCTGCTTTCAACGGTGTTCCCGCCGCGTCACTGAAAGAGGCACGGTGGATGAAGAGCCGGCACAGCGCTGCCGTGGGCAACTGTGTGGAGATGGCGTTACTGGTGGACGGATCGGTGGCGGTGCGCAATTCCCGGGATCCGGAAGGCCCCGCTCTGATCTATACACGGGACGAGATGATCGCGTTCCTGGCGGGCGCGAAGGAAGGAGAGTTCGACGTACTGGTCGGGTAAGTCCCCGGGTAAATAGGGGATTTCGTCCCACAGTGGGCTCCTGAGTGGAATGCTCGTGCGCAAAAGCAGACCCACAGGAGTCCGCATGTCCGTCGCCCGTCCGCTCCACCTCCCGGACCTCGAGGTCTTTCGTGAGCCAGGCCGGCACAACCCCACCGTGCTCCGCAGGGTGCTCGGTGCGCTGCTGCGGCAGCGCCGCGAGGCGGCCGGCATGGAGGCGCAGCGGGCGGCGGGCATCCTCCAGTGCAGCCCGGCGACGATCAGCCGACTCGAGACGCAGGGCCTGGGGCTGACCGAGCGCAAGGTCGCCGCGCTGCTGAGCGCGTACGGAGAGAGCGAGAGCGACATCGCGGCGTGCGTCCTGCTGGTGCGTGACGCGGACAGGCCCGGGTGGTGGCAGCGCTACGACGACGTGCTGCCGAAATGGCTCGATGCGCTCATCGCGCTCCAGGACGCCTGCTCGGTGATCCGCACCTACGAGGTGCAACTCGTCCCCGGGCTCCTTCAGACCAAGGAGTACGCGACCTGTGTGACGCGCGGCCGGCCCTACCTGACGCCCGAACAAGTGGAGCGCCTCGTACGGCTGCGGATGGAGCGACAGGACCTGCTGTGGCGCTCGGACGCCCCGAACCTCTGGGTGCTGTTGCACGAGTGGGTGCTGGAGACGCCGGGCGGTGGGCCGCGTGTGATGCGCGAGCAGCTGGAGCACCTGATCAAGATGGCCGAACAGCCGCACATCACCCTGCAGTTGACGCAGGTCCGTGATCAGTACGGCCCGGTGGTCGCCAACCCGATCACCTATCTGCGCTTCGATCAACTGAGCCTGCCCGACACCGTCTATCTGGAGGACCTGGAGGACGCGCGGTTCCTGGACCGGCGCTCCGAGTGCGACCGGTACCGGTCGATGCTGGACACGCTCCTCAACTACGCGGCCAGTCCGGAGGACACGGTCCGGCTGCTGAAGGCGAAGGCCCGCTCGTTGCAGGCGCGCTCCCTGTAGCTCCTGTTGTCCCTGTAGCCCCTCGGTCGTGGGTCGTGGGCGGCCGGGGGACCTTGCCGATGCCGCCGTACTCGATCCACTCATGACTGGCCGCCCGCGGGCCGAGCGTGGTGCCGGTGGGCCAGGTCGAGATGTCGACAAGGCCCGGCTCCAGGAGCCTGAGATCGCGGAAGTAGTGCTGCACGTCCTGTCGTTGGCGCACCTTGCCCCACTGGCCGGGCAGTGTGTCGAGCATGAGGTCGGTGATGGTCTTGCGGACGGCGGCGTCGTCGCTGACCAGGTGGCTCACCACCAGCACACTGCCGGCGGGCAGTAGATTCGCCATGTCGTGCAGCACCCGGTCGGGATTGTCCGCGTCCGGGATGCAGTGCAGCACCGACACATAGAGCGCGGCCACGGGCTGGTCGAAGTCGATGAGGTCCACGACTCCCGGATGGTCGACGATGGAGCGCGGTGAGCGCACATCGGCCTGAATGACCGCGGTGCCCTCCGCCCCGGCGAGCAGGGCCCGGCCGTGCGCGAACACCATCGGGTCGATGTCCACGTAGACGACGCGGGCCCCGGAGTCGACGCTCTGGGCGATGTCGTGCACGTTGTTCCGGGCGGGCAACCCCGATCCGAGGTCGAGGAATTGCCGAATTCCGTGCTCGACGATGAGGTAGGGGACAAGGCGTTGCAGGAAGTGGCGATTGTTCACTGCCACGGTGGGGGTGCTCGGGGCGCAGGCGCGCAATTCCTCGCAGGCCCGGCGGTCGGCGGGATAGTTGTCCCTGCCGCCGAGATAGTAGTCGTGCATCCGGGCGAGATTGGGCCGGGTGATATCGATGGAGCGTACTGGCGACCCGTCGCTGATGTTCATCTCGCAACCCCCGAATACAGCGAACCGCCATAGTAGACAGAACACCGGGTTGTGAGCCAGAACTCCGCGGCGGCAACGCTTATTTGGCTACGATGAACGGTTGCGCCCGGTCCCGTCGCCGGGGCCGTCGTCCGGAAGGTTCAGCGGAAGCCGGGGCGCGCCCTCGGCGCCCTGCGGATCGAGGCGGACCAGGAAGCCGTACTCGACGGCCTCCCACAGCGGCCTCATGTCGGCGGGCATGCCGCCCAGCGCCTTGACGAGGGCCCCGGTCTGCGGCCACGTCGGCACCATGCGTCCTTGGAGGACCGCCGTCACGTCGTCCGGAGTGAGCGGGGTGCCGCCGGCCTCGCAGACGCGTTCGCTGGTGGGGCACGCGGCGGCCAAGTGCAGTCCGCGCAGCGCCGCGTGCAGCCGGTGCACGGCGTCGGGCAGGGGGTGGCGCACCGGCGGAGCCATGCCCTGAGCGTGTTCCCACAGCATGGTCACCTCGCGCGGGTCGCCCCCGCACACGGTGACCAGCGCCTCGGTCACGCGCCATGAGGGCAACCGCTCCCCGGACAGAATGCGCGACACATAGGGAGCCGACAGGCCGCGGCCGGTCTGCGCCGCCGCGTCCTTGACGGTCAGTCCGCTCCGGCGGTGCAGATAGGACAGGGCGGCCGCGAGCAGCATGCCCGCCCTGGCGGCGTCCGCGGCACGGGCCTGTTCGTCCCTCGGTGCCCCGTTCGCCGGCGGGATCGCGTCGTACTGCCGCGCCGCAGAGCGGTCCGTGGCCCGGCGCGAGAGCCGACGTTCGACCTTCTTGTGCGCCCACCGCTTGCGGGCCGTGGCCGTGCTGACCGCCGCCGCCGCGGCCACTTGTTCCCAACTCGCCCCCCGGGCGTGCGCCTCGTGCACCGTCGCCGAGAGGTAGTACTCCACCTCCCGGCTCACCTCGTCGGCCAGGCGCAGCCGGGCGGCCAGGTTCCACCCCTCGTACTCGGCGGACAGCAGCCGGGCGGCCAGGAGTTGGAGGTCCTCGGCGATGCTCTGCCCCAGCGGCAGGGTGCCGGCCGCGGCGGGCTGTGCCTGGCGGGCCAGCCCGCGCGCACGCTGGGCGCGGCGTCGGCACCGCTGGGAGCAGTACTCCTGTCGCCGGCCCACCGGGTTGCTCCGCTGGAACGGGCGCTTGCAGTGCAGGCAGTTGCCGTCTTGCGGCTCGCGGTTCGTCACGTCGACTCCCTGTGCGTGCAGAGACGTGGTGCGGACCTGTCGGCGCCGGCCCGGCCGGCGCCGACAGGCGGCGCCTCCGTCAGCTCTTGTGGATCCGCAGGTAGCGAACGAAGGAGTGTCGGGTCAGCGCGAACGCCGAGGCGAGGGCGCAGACGCCGACGGGTGCCTGCCATGCGCCGGTGATGAGCACGAGGGGCAGCACGACGAGCGCGACGAAGACACTCAGCTGCAGCGTGCCAGCCCAGGCACTCAATTCCTGGGTTTCACGACCATGAAGCCGCGGAAGAGTAGCTTCGTAACCCACTGGACGTCGAATTCGGCGGACAGCTGAAAAGGGATCTAACACGGAATTCCTTCCTCTGGGTAGGACTGCTTGTTGGATCAACTTGCCTGAGCGGCCCCGGTCTTGGTGTGCAGCCGGTCCGGGGCCGTCTCGGATTCTGCGTCATCGGACGCTACCGCTTCACCCTCCCGAGCCGCCACCATTCGGTTCAGTAAGGCAAATCTCGCGCGCGCAGGGTGAATATCGCCGAAACGCGCCCAAGGGGTGCGGTGTTGTCGAAATTGCAGCGTCGTCAAAAAAGGGCAAGTTATGGCATGGGCGATCGCCACGCGGTAAATTCCCGGACACTTACGGCGCCTGAACGTCCCCCCTCGTGGACGACAGCACCGTGTCGCGGTGGGCGAAGTCGCCCGGCGGGATGCCGGGGTGGTGGCCCGGGAGGGGGGCTGGTGCGGGGGCGGTCGGGTCGAGGGTGAGGCGGGAGACGATGCGGTAGCGGTCGCCGCGGTACAGGGAGTGGACGTACTCGACGGGGCGGCCGTCGGTGTCGGAGGTCAGGCGCTCGACCAGGAGGGCGGGGGAGAGTTCGGGCACGTCCAGGACCTCCGCCTCGGCCCGGGTCACCACCGTGGGCTCGATGGTCTGGATCGCCTCGCGGACGCGCACGTCGTGGTGCTCGCGAAGGTGCTCGTACAGGTCCCCGTTCTCCAGCTCCTGGGCGGACAGTTCGGGGGCGAGGTCGGCGCGGATGTGGAGGTGCTCGATGGCCATCGGGGCGCCGTCGACCAGGCGCAGCCGGGCCACGTAGATGATCCGGGCCGCGGGGGAGAGGCGCAGCTTGCGGCCGACGCGGGCGCCAGCCTGGATCGTCGTGAACTCCAGCAGCCGGCTGGACCAGGCGCCGCCCGCCCGCGGCACCTCAAGACCCTGTGCGGGCGAGACCAGCTCCTGGGTGATCTTCTCCGGGGCGACGAACATGCCGCGCCCGTGTTCGCGGACCAGAAGGCCCGCCGCGACCAGTTCGTCCACGGCCGCGCGCAGCGTGGGACGCGAGACACCGAGGTCCGCGCAGAGCGTGCGCTCGGAGGGGATCGGGTCGCCGGGGCGCTGTGACTCGATGAGTTGCAGGAGGTGGTCGCGGACCCGCTCCCGTTTCAGTACCGCTCCCGTCGTCCCGCCCGCGTTGTTCGCGTGGTGCGGGTTGTTCGCGCCGGTGGTCATGGTCCGCCCCCTCGTGTTCGTGCGACCAGCTCTCTGACCAGTTGACCACGGGAGTGTGGTGATCGACGAGGGGGGGTCCCCAACTAGGCAGCAATAACAAAGGGGTTGACGGTCGCAATGGTCTATGCCAGCTTACTTCCTCACTAGAGGTCACCTGACCAGTTGGATACTGGTTAGGTCCGGCACCCCAGAGGTGAACCGTGAAGCTCCGTTTGCTCGCCGGTGTGTCCGCGCTCGTCGCGCTCACCGGGCTCAGTGCGTGCAGTTCGTCGGATTCCGGTGACGCGAAGGCGGCCGGCGACGGGAAGACCGCGATCGATGTGTGGCTGATGCGGGACAGCGTCTCCGCCGCCTTCCAGAAGGACTTCGAGGCGGGGTTCGAGGCCGACCATCCGGAAATCGACGTACGCGTCCAGATCCAGGAGTGGGACGGCATCGGCGAGAAGGTCACCGCGGCGCTGGCCAGCAATGACGCGCCCGATGTCATCGAGACGGGGAACACGCAGGTCGCCCAGTTCGCGCAGAGCGGCGGCCTGAAGGACCTGAGCGACAAGGTCGACGAACTCGACGGTGACACCTGGCTCAAAGGGCTCGCCGAGCCGGGATCCTGGCGGGGCAGGCAGTACGGCATCCCGTACTACGCGGCCAACCGCGTCGTCATCTACCGCAAGGACCTCTTCGAGAAGGCCGGAGTCGACGCCGCGCGCATCAAGACCCGCGACCAGTGGATCACCGCGACGAAGAAGCTCAACAAGGGCGCACGGCAAGGAATTTACCTCCCCGGGCAGAACTGGTACGCCTACGCGGGCTTCGTCTGGGACGAAGGCGGAGACCTCGCCGTCGAGTCGGGCGGAACGTGGAAGGGCGCGATCGACAGCCAACCGGCCCTGCGCGCCCTGGCGTTCTACGAGAAGCTTCAGGCCCTCGGCAAGGGGCCGAAGGACTCCGACGAGGCACAGCCCCCGCAGGCCGAGATGATGGCCAAGGGGCAGGTGGCGCAGATCATCAGCACGCCGGGCGGCGCCAACGTCGTGACCCAGAACAACCCCGCACTCAAGGGCAAGTTGGGCTTCTTCCCGATCCCCGGGAAGACGGCCGACACCCCCGGCGCGGTCTTCACCGGCGGCTCCGACCTGGTGATTCCGACGGTGTCACAACACCACGACGCCGCGTTCACCTTCGTCAAAGAGCTGACCGGCGACACATGGCAGCGGAAGCTCGCCGTCGCGATGAGCTACGTACCGAACAGGACGAGCCTCGCCGGTGCGGTCGCCAAGGACCCGGGCGCCTCCGCGATGGCGGTCGGCGCCGCCGTCGGGCACGCGACACCGAACACACCCGGCTGGGCCGCCGTCGAGGCCAAGAACCCGATCAAGGACTGTCTGACGGCCGTCCTGACCGGTGGGGATCCGGCCCGCGAGACCGCGAAGGCCGCGGACGCGATCACGGCGGCGATGAAGTCCTCCGGCTCCTGACCCCGCCGCCCCGCCCCCTACGGAGAGGAGTGCGCCGTGACCATCGACGTCCGTGACCCCAAAGAGGCCCGAACGGTGTCCCGGCCGCCGACCCGGCGCACCCCGGGCGACACCACCCGCCGCGCCACCATGTCCGGAGTCTGGCCCTACCTGCTCGTGGCGCCCGCGGTGCTCGGCATGCTGTACCTGCTCCTCTACCCGCTGGCGCGCGCCGTACTGATCTCCTTCCAGGACTTCGGGCTGCGCCAACTCATCCTGGGAGACGCCCACTTCACCGGTATCGACAATTACACGAACCTGCTGTCCGACCCCAGGTTCTGGACGGTCGTGCGCCGCACCTTCCTCTTCATGGCCGTGAACGTCGCCCTCATCATGGTCCTCGCCACCCTGGTGGCGCTGATGGTGGAGCGGCTCGGACGGTTCGGCAGGGCGGCGGTGCTCAGCGCGCTCGTACTGACCTGGGCGATGCCCGTCGTCGCGGCCACCACGGTGTTCCAATGGCTGTTCCACTCCGAGTACGGGATCGTCAACCACGCCCTCACCGGCCTCGGCCTCAGCGGCTTCGAGGGATATCCGTGGCTGGCGCACGGCGGCGCCGCGTTCGCCATCCTCGTAGCGCTTGTGGTGTGGCAGTCCGTGCCGTTCGCCGCCATCACCCTCTACTCGGCGCTCACCACCGTGCCCGCCGAACTGTACGAGGCGGCACGCCTCGACGGCGCCTCCGGACCCCGGATCTTCCGCTCCATCACCCTGCCGATGGTGCGGCCGATCTTCATGCTCGTGCTCTCCCTCGAAGTCATCTGGACGTTCAAGGCGTTCGTACAGATCTGGGTGATGACCCGCGGCGGCCCCGGCGACGCCACCACGATCCTCCCCGTCTACGCCGTGCAGACCGCCCTGGCCCAGCAGCGCTACGACCTCGGCTCGGCCGCGTCGATGGTGACGGTGCTGCTCATGTCCGGAGTGCTCGTCGTCTACTTCCGCCAGATGTTCCGTCAGGAGAACGAGCTGTGACGACTCCGCGCGCGCTGCGCCGACTCCCGCTGCACACCGCCGCCACCGTGACGGTCGTCGGATGTCTCTTCCCCGTCTACTGGATGGTGACCACGGCCTTCACACCGAACCGGGACATCCAGTCCGAGCACCCCCGACTCCTCCCGCGGAGCTGGACGTTCGACCACTTCCGGCGGGCCGTCGAAGCGGACGGCTTCGGTCTCTTCTGGCGCAACAGTGTGCTGGTGACACTCGCCGCCGTCGCCCTCGCCCTGCTCGTCGCGCTCGGCGCCTCGTTCGCCGTGGCCCGGATGCGCTGGCGGGGCCGCCGACAGTTCATGCTCATGGTGTTCATCGCGCAGATGGCACCCTGGGAGTCACTGATCATCCCCGTGTACATCATCTCCCGGGACACCGGCATGCTCGACCGGCTGCCGACGCTGACCCTCGTCTACTTCATGATGACGCTGCCCTTCACCGTCGTCGTCCTGCGCGGGTTCATCGCGACGATCCCGGCGGAGCTGGAGGAGTCGGCGCAGGTCGACGGCTGCACGCGGCTCGGCGCCTTCCGGCACGTGGCGTTCCCGCTGCTGGCGCCCGGCCTGATGGCGACTTCGCTGTTCGGCTACATCACGGCGTGGAACGAGTTCGCCTACGCCAACTTCCTCATCATCAAGCAGCAGGACCACCGGACCCTGCCGGTGTGGCTGTCCTCGTTCCACAACACCTTCGGCACCGACTGGGGCGCCACCATGGCCGCCTCCACCCTGTTCGCGCTGCCCGCCCTGGCCGTCTTCCTGCTGTTGCGGCGACACGTGACATCGGGGTTCGCCGCCGGCGCGGTCAAGGGCTGAACCCCGCCGCGCCCGTCCCGTCCTCCCCACGGCCCGCACCGGAGGTCCGCCGTGCCCGCGTCCCGCCCCGCGCTCGTGCCCGCACCCACCCAACTCGCCCACCGACCAGGCCACTTCACCCTCACCCCGGACACCACGCTCCGGGTCGCCCCGGGCGCCGAAGCCGCCGCCGCCCTGCTGCGCACCCTCCTCGCACCCGCCACCGGCCTCCCGCTCCGCCCCGCCCCCGACGGGCCCTTCGTCCTCGCACTCGACCCCATGCTCGGAGGACTCGGCACGGAGGGCTACGGCCTGACGGTCTCGCCCGACGCCGTGCTGCTGCGCGCCGCCCACCTCACCGGCCTGCTGCGCGGCATCCAGACGATCCGTCAACTCCTGCCCGTAGAAGCGCTGTCGCACCGCCCACGGCCCGGCGTGCCCTGGACGCTCCCGTGCGTCGAGATCACCGACACACCACGGCGCGCCTGGCGCGGCTTCATGCTCGACGTGGCACGGCACTTCCAGCCCGTGTCGTTCCTGCGCCGCTACGTCGACCTGCTCGCCCTGCACAAACTGAACGTGCTGCACCTGCACCTCACCGACGACCAGGGCTGGCGGCTGCCGGTCGCCGAATATCCGCTGCTCACCGAGGTGGGCGGCCGGCGCGCACAGTCGATGGTCGGGCCCGCCGGATCCGGTGTCTTCGACGGGACACCGCACCACGGCGCGTACACGGACAGGGAACTCCGCGGGCTGGTCGCCCACGCCGCCGCCCGTGGTGTCACCGTCGTGCCCGAGGTGGAGATGCCCGGACACACCCGCGCCGCCCTCGCCGCCTACCCGGAGCTCGGCACCGTACCGGGCCGCCGTCTCGACGTGTGGACCCACTGGGGTGTGTGCGACACGGTGCTCGGTGTCCACGAACCCGTACTCGAGTTCTGCCGCACCGTCCTGGACACCGTCACCGACCTCTTCCCCTCCCGGCACGTGCACATCGGCGGCGACGAGTGCCCCACCACCGAGTGGGCCTCAAGTCCCCACGCGCGTCGGCGCGTCGAGGCCGAAGGGCTCGCGGGTCCGGGCGAACTCAGAGGCTGGTTCCTCGGCCGAATCGGCGCCCATCTCCTGGAGCGCGGCCGCACTCCGACCGTGTGGGCCGAGGGCCTGGAGAGCCTGCCGCCCGAGTTCACCGTCATGACCTGGCGCGACCCCGAGCACACCCGCATCGCCCTCAAGCGCGGCCACAACGTGGTCAGCAGCCACTACGGCGCCACGTACCTCGACTACGCCCAGTCCACCTCTCCGGCCGAACCGCCCGCCCAGCCCGGCGCCGTCGTCGATCTGCGGACCGTCCACGAGTACGACCCGCCCGACGACCCCGCCCTCCCCGGCGAACTCCTCGGCGTACAGGCCCAGTTGTGGACCGAGTTCGCGGCCACCGCCGAGCACGTCGACCATCTGGCCTTCCCCCGCCTCGCCGCGCTCGCCGACCGGGCGTGGCACGGCGCCTCCCCGTGGCCGCTCGCCCGCGCACGCCTGCTCGCGCACGGCTCGCGGCTCGAGGCGTGCGGGGTGCGGCACGGACCGATCGACCCGTACGTCCCCGACTCCCGCCCCTCCGTAAAGAATCGAGAGGAATCGAGATGAGCAGTCCCACGCGAGAGAAGACCGCGACCCGCCGCCGCGCGCTCACGAGAACGGCACGCTGCGCAGTCGTCGCCCTGATGGGCTGCGCGAGCCTCGCCGCGCTGCCCGCCACCGAGGCCGGCGCCGCGACGGACGCCCTGTCGGTGCAGTACCACACCGGCTCCACGGGGAGCGACCAGGCGGAACCGTGGCTGAAGGTGAAGAACACCGGCACCGGCTCCGTGGCACTCAGCGGCGTCAAGCTGCGCTACTACTTCAAGGCCGACTCGGCGAGCGCCACCTACCGTTTCGCCTGCTCATGGGCCGTGAAGGGGTGCGCCAACGTCACCGGGACCTTCGGCACCCTCGCCCACCCGACCGCCACCGCCGACCGCTACCTGGAGATCGGCTTCACGCCGGGCGCCGGCTCGCTCGCCGCCGGAGCCGACAGCGGCGACCTCCAGCTCCGCTTCCACCGCTCCGACTGGCAGCCGCTGAACCAGGCCGACGACTACTCCTTCGGCGCCTCGCAGACCACGTACGGGAACTGGACCAAGGTGACCGCCCAGCTGAACGGCACGACAACCTGGGGCACCGCCCCCGAGGGCAACGACCCGACCGACCCGACCGATCCCACCGACCCGACCGACCCGCCGGGCGACGGCGCGACCCTCTTCGACGACTTCAGCTACACGAAGTACGACGACCCGGCGATCTCGGCCCACGGCTGGAACGTACGCGCCAACTCCGGCGGCCCCGGCGTCCCGGGCGCGACCTGGGCGCCGCAGAACGTGACGTTCGCCGCCGGCGGCGGCGGCAACACGGTCATGAACCTGGAGACATCGACCTCCGGCACCGCCGGGAGCACGAAACAGACCGAAGTGCTCACCAAGGCCACGAAGTTCAGGAACGGGACGTACGCGGCCCGCGTGAAGTTCAGCGACGCGCCGAAGACCGGACCCGACGGAGACCACCTGGTGCAGACGTTCTTCACCATCAACGACCTCAAGGCACCAATGGCCGACGACTACGCCGAGTACGACTTCGAGTACCTGCCCAACGGCGGCTGGGGCGAGCCGTCGAACATCCTGTACACAACGTCCTGGGAGACCTACAACCCGGACCCCTGGCAGGCCGTCAACCAGCACACGGAGAGCCGGCAGAGCTACGCGGGCTGGCACGACCTCGTCGTCACGATCGACAACAGTGCCATTCGGTACTACGTCGACGGGCAGCCGTTCGGCACCCACGATGCCGCGTACCTGCCGGAACGGCCCATGTCGATCAACTTCAACCAGTGGCTGATCGACCTGGCGGGCCAGTCGAGCACCAGCCCGCGCGCGTACGACCAGCAGGTCGACTACGTGCTGCACGTGAAGGACCAGGTCCTCACACCCGCGCAGGTGGCGGCCAAGGTGGCCGCCTACCGCGGCGCGGGCACCGCGTTCGAGGACACCGTGCCCGCCGCGTGAACGGGACGGGCGGCCTCGGCGGACACGTACTCGCCTCGGCCGCCGCGTCGCTCAGGCCCCCGCGTCGAGCCTGAAGTGGAAGATGCCCCAGGTGAGTTGGTCCTCGCGGCCGCCGTTGATCCAGTGGCCGAGGCCCGTCTTCATCTGGCTGAGGTAGTCGTGGCTGATCCTTCTGGCCAGCCCTTCCGCCTCCAGGCGTTCGGTCTCTTCGAGGACCCGCGTGTAGTGGTTCACCAGCTGCTCGCGGTGCTCCTCGAAACCGCCGTCCACGGCGGTGAATCCGAGCCGGTCGAGCTCGCGCGCGTAGAAGCCGGGTGAGCCCATGTCGTCCAGGTGGATCCGGTCGAGGATCGGCTGGAGGGCCTCGGCGCGGGCGCCGTCCGTCGCCGCCATCGGATCGGTGAAGATCAGATGGCCGCCGGGGCGCAGCACCCGGGCGATCTCCTTGAGCACCTGGGGCCGGTTCCCGCTGTGCAGGAAGGCGTCCTGCGACCAGACGACATCGACCTGGTCGTCCGGGTACGGGATGTCCTCGAAGGACCCGTCCACGACCTCGATCCTGTCGGTGAGACCGCGCGCCGAGTTCAGCTGCTTGTGGCGCTGGTTCTCCACCTCGCTGAGGTTCAGGGCCAGCACCCGGCAGCCGTACGTCTCCGCCAGGTACCGCGCCGAACCGCCGAATCCGGAACCGAGGTCGAGGACCACGGAGTCCCCGGTCAGCTCCAGCTTCGACGCCATCTGCTCGACGGTCCGCCGACTGGCGTTCGCGATGGGCTCCACCGGGCTCTCGTACAGGCCGATGTGGATGTCCTCGCCGCCCCACACCGTGGCGTAGAAGGTGTCGGCGTCGGGGGAGTTGTAGTAGCTGCGGGCGGTGCTGACCGCGCCCTTGTACTGGTCCTCGCCCTCCGCGATGTACTCCTTCTCCGCCACATGCACGAAGAAGTCCGGCTGCTCGCCCCGGTACGTGTGCTGGAAGTCGCCGTAGGTCTGGATGCGCTGGAAGCCCACGTCGGACATCAGCCGCCGCGTGTAGTCCTTCCGCAGCGGGAACATGTTGAGGTAGTAGAGGGAGTCGTCCGGGAATTTGTACCGCATGCGGCACAGGCCCTCGTCGACGTACTCCGGCTCCACGATGACGTCCTCACCGCAGTAGTAGTAGCGGTGCTTGCTCGTGTACCCGTCATCCAGGACCGCGTCGTAATTGCGCTGGTCCAGGATGAGAATTCCGTCGTGCTTGAGCATCGCGTAGAACTCGGCCAGCGCCTTGCGCCGGTCGCGCTCCGAGAAGAGATGCGTGAACGAGTTGCCGAGACAGACGATGGCGTCGTACTCGCCGTGGACGTCCCTGTTGAGCCAGCGCCAGTCCGCCTGCACGACCCGCAGTATGTGCCCGCCCTGCTTCTGGCCGTTCTCGAAGGCCCTCGCCAGCATCTCCGCGCTGCCGTCCGCGCTGACGGTCTCGAAACCCGCCGACAGCAGTGCCACGGAGTGGAATCCCGTGCCCGTCGCGACGTCGAGCACGTTCCTCACCCCCCACTTCCGCAGCAGGTCGATGAAGAAATTGCCTTCGCTCGCCGCCCTCTTCTCCCAATCGATGAGGGAGTCCCACTTCTCGACAAAGCTGGGGACGTACTCCTCCGTGTAGTGCCCGGTTTCGCGTACTTCGACAGGGTTGTCGCCGAACTCTTGGGCCGGTTGCACGATGATGGGGAACCCTTCAGCTATGAGGAATCTTGCCTTGCTGGTCTGAGCGCATCGCTGTCCAAGACCGCGCTGTCCTATGCCTCCAAACGTCGTATACAGGTGCGCGGTTGGGTTCACGTGCGCTGCGTCCACGGTCAAAGGTCGTGCGCTCACCGTCAATGCCGCCTGCCGCCGTCCACGCCAGACTCGACGCATCGCGCGGCAGCGAGTGGCGAGCAGAGAGGCGGGACCCGGTGCGGATCGTGTACGGCCACGGCGAGTCCGAGCAGGAAGTTCAGTTGCGGGTCGGCAGGCCCGACGCCGATCTCGCCGACCTGGCGGGGGCGTTGGGCATCCCGGCGAACGCGCTGAGCGTCGACGGCAAGGTGGCCCCGCCCGACACCGGCCTGTACGAATCGGGGCTGGTGCACGGCGCCCGCGTGGCCCAGGCCGGGTGGGAGCCGGACGCGGCGCGGCACGGGCCGGGCCTCGTACTGCGGATCACCGGAGGGCTCGACGCGGGGCGCAGCGTGCCGTTGCTGGTGGGCCGCACCGTGCTCGGCCGCGGCGAGGAGGCGGACGTCCGCGTCGCCGCGTCGGGGGTGTCACGGCGGCACGCCGCCGTGGACGTCAGCGCCGACGGGCAGGCGCACCTCACCGACCTGGGGTCCGCCAACGGCACGGACGTCGGCCGCAAACGGATCTCCGGAGCCGTGCCCGTGCACCCCGACGACATCGTGTCGCTCGGCGGCGAGGTGCAGGTGCGGATCCTGCCGCAGGACCGCGTCGGCCGCGTGCAGCGCGTCAACGCGGTACGGGAGGCCGGGCCCGGCGGCACCCTCCCGTTCAACCGGTCACCGCGCGGCGGCCGCTCTGCCGAGGCGCCGAGCATCCGCGCTCCCGAACCGGTGCCGCGCGCCGACAAGCCGCCGTTCAGCATCTCCAGCATGCTCGGCCCGCTGGTCCTCGCCGGGGCGATCGTGGCGATGACGCACGACATCCGGTACGCGGCGATCGCCGCGCTCACCCCGCTGATGTTCGTCGGGAACTTCGTCGAGGACCGGATGCGGGGCCGCTTCAGTTTCCGCCGCGGCATGCGCGAACACACCGTCAAGGTCGCCGAGTTCGAGAAGGCCGTCGCCCAGCGGCACGCCGACGAGATCCGCGCCCGCCGGGCCGCGCACCCGGACCTCGCCGAGATGGTGCACCGGGCCGCCGCGCCCGGCGTGGCGCTGTGGGAGCGGCGGCCCGGCGCCCCCGACTTCCTCAAGGCCGTGGTGGGCAGCGCCGACCTGCCGTGGGCCCCGCCGCTGGAGACCGGCGGCAACGGGACCGCGCCCGAGGTGGCCGACGTGCTCGGCTCCCGCTCCGTACTCCCGCAGGCGCCCGTCGTCGTGGGCCTCGGCGCCGGTGAGGCCGTCGGCCTGGAGGGCAGCAGGCGCGCCTCGCTCGCCGTGGCCCGCTCGCTGCTGTGCCAGGCCGTCGTCGGCTCCGGCCCCGCGGACGTGACCGTGGCGGTGTTCACCGACGAGGACCGGCTGGCCGACTGGGACTGGACGAAGTGGCTGCCGCACGGCGCCGATCCGCAGTCCGGCTCCTCCCGGCTCGTCGCGGTGGGCGCCGAGCAGAGCGAGCAACTGGCCCGCGCTCTCCTCGCGTCGACGGCGCCCAGGCGCGGACGCGGCGGCGGAAACGGTGCCAACGGCGGCGACCCCGAGCACGACCTGGGACCCGTACTGCTCGTCGTCGTGGACGGCGCCACCCTCCTCGAAGGCCGCCCCTGCCCCCTGCGCGACCTGCTCGCCGGGGACACGGCGCGGTGCGCGGGCCTGGTGCTGACGGGCAGGCTGCCCGCGCTGTGCACCTCGGTCGTCTCCGTCACCCGGCAGGGCAAGGCGCAGGTGCGCGACGTGGCATCGGACGACGTCGTCCACGACGTGCTGCCGCACGGGATGAGCCGGCGCACGGCCAGGGACACGGCGCGGGCGCTCGCCCGGTTCGAGGACCCCGAACTGCGCGTGGAGGGCGCCGGGCTCCCGGACAAGATCTCGCTGCTGCCGCTCCTCGACCTGCCGAAGGTGTCCGGCGAGAGCGTCGCCGAACGCTGGCGCGACCGGGTCCCGGCGCTGCGCGTGGGCGCCGTGCTCGGCGTCAGCGAACGCGACCTGTTCACCGTCGACCTCGACGACGACGGGCCGCACGCCCTGATCGCGGGCACCACGGGCTCCGGCAAGAGCGAACTGCTGCGTACGCTCATCGCGAGCATGGCGGTGGACGCCGACCCGGAGCACCTCACCTTCGCCCTCGTCGACTACAAGGGCGGCGGCGCCCTCGACGAATGCGTCGAACTGCCGCACACCGTGGGCCTGGTCACCGACCTCGACGAGCAGCTCAGCGAGCGCGCCCTGCGCTGCCTGGACGCCGAACTCCGGCACCGTGAGCGGCTGTTGCGCGAGGTCGGCGTCGGACACATCCGCGACTACCAGCGGCTGCGCGACGGCGGCAGGACCGAGCTCGAACCCATGCCCCGGCTCGCCGTGGTGATCGACGAGTTCGCGACCCTCGTCAAGGCGCTGCCCGACTTCGTCGACTCGCTGGTGAGCATCGCGCAGCGCGGCCGCACCCTCGGCGTCCACCTGGTCATGGCCACCCAGCGCCCGGCGGGCTCCGTCAACGACGCCATCAAGAACAACGTCAAACTCCGCATCGCGCTGCGCCTGGAGAGCGCCGCCGACTCCGGCGACGTCATCGACAGCCCGGCCGCCGCCGGCATCGGCACCCGGCAGTGGGGGCGCGGCTACTACCGGCTCAGCGCCGCCGAGGTGCTCCCGGTGCAGACCGCGCTGTCCACCGGCGTCACCCCGGAGGCCGAGGTGACCGCGCCGGTCACCGTCGAGCCGTTCCTCCTCGGGGCGCCCGTCACGCACGGCACGACGACGGGCGCGGACGAGGGCGAGACCGACCTGCGGCGGCTCGTCGCGGCGGCGGGCAAGGCCGCCAGGATCGCCGGCTTCGCCGCGCCGCGCCGCCCCTGGCCCGACCCGCTGCCCACGACCGTGCGGAGCGCGGACCTGCCCGCCGTGGCCGAGCGCGGACTGCACAGCGACACCCCGGGCCTGCCCGCCTGGGCGCTCGCCGACGACCCCGACCGGCAGCGGCAGTACCCGGTCGGCTGGGACGCCGCCGCGGGAAACCTGCTGCTGTACGGGGGCGGCGGCAGCGGCACCTCCGCCGCCCTCGCCGCGCTCGCACTGGCCGCCGCCCGGGCCACCGCACCGGACCGGCTGCACCTGTTCGTCCTGGACATGGGCGCGGGCGACCTGGCCCCGCTGACCGGCCTCCCGCACACCGGCGCCCACATCGGCTCCGGCGAACGCGAGCGGCAGATCCGGCTGATCAAACTCCTGCGCAGGGAACTCGACGCCCGCAAGGCCCGCGGCGGCCCGCGCCCCGACGGCGTACCGGAGCAGCCGCCCGCGGAGTGGCTGGTGCTGCTCGACAACCTCGGCGCGCTCCTCGCCGACTTCGACAAGGACGTCGCCGGGATGAACCTCATCGACGAACTGGCCCGGGTGTACGCGGACGGCCCCGGCGTCGGCATCCGGTTCGCCGTCAGCGCCGACCGCAACGGCGCCGTGCCCTCCGCGTGGGCCGCGCTCACCCAGACCAAGGTCCTGATGCGGCTGTCCGATCCGGCCGAGTACGGCTACTTCGACGTACCCCGCACGTCGGTGCCCACCTACGTACCGGGCAGGGCCCTCGTCGCGCCCAACCAGCAGGTGATCCAGATCGGTTGGCCCGGCGAGGACCTGGCCGCCGCGGTCGAAGCCACCAGGGCGCACTGGCCGGACGCCGTGCGCGGCGCACCCGGCATCGGCCTGCTGCCGCGCGAGGTCTCCGTCGCCGACCTGGCCGACGCGGGAGCCGCCACGTCGGGCGACCCGTGGCTGCTGCCCATCGGCCTGGACGCGGACACCCTCGGCGTCACCGGACTGCGGCTGTACGAACACGAGCACGCGCTGATCGCGGGCCCGCAGCGCTCCGGCCGCAGCACCGCCCTGTGCACCCTCGCCCGGCAGGCCGCGGCGGCCCCCGGCGGCCCCTCGGTCATCGCCTTCGCGCCCCGCCGCTCGCCGCTGCGGGAGGTCGACGGACTCACCGCGGTGGTCACCGAGTACGGCGCGCTCGAAGCGGCCCTGTCGTCCGTGCCGTTCGGGAGCGCGCTGCTGCTCCTCGTCGACGACGCGGAGTCCGTCGAGGACGAACAGGGCGTACTCGCCCAGTGGCTGGCCGCGCCGGGCCCCACCGCCCATCTGGTCGCTGCGGCCCGCGGCGACACCCTGCGCCGCACCTACGGCCACTGGTCCCAGCCGGCCCGGGACAGCCGCTGCGGCGTCCTCCTCGTCCCCGACCACGACCTGGACGGCGACCTCCTCGGCACCGAACTCCCGCGCTACGACCGGGTGGCCCCGCTGCCGGGCCGCGGCTACCTGGTCGTGGACGGCGTGGCGAGCGGAGTGCAGCTGGCGTCGTAGCACCCCCCGGGGGGGGGCGGGGCTCAACTGCACGCACCATCAAGCACATTGCACCCACGATCAATGACGCGTGCGGGCCACCGGCCGGAGAATCCTCACGTACACCACAGGGGGACGCAGCAGATGACGGACTTCGACTTCCAGGCGGCCGACCACCTCAGCCGACAGCTGACCCAGCTCATCGAGAAGCTGGACTGGCTGCTGTGGCTGCGCTCGACACAGCGCAAGTCACTCCTGGGCGGCGAGGGCAGCGACAACTGGCAGGGTGCGAAGCGCCGTCACTTCGAGACCGACTTCGCCCGTGGCCAGAGCTCCCTCACCCGCCTCAAGGACCAGGCCCGCAGCCTCCAGACCGAGGTCGCCACCGCCACCCGCACCGCACGCGCCAAGTCCGACGGCGACTGAGGAGGAAGCGGCGTATGACTTCCCGCAAGGGCATGGTGTCCGCGGTCCCGGAGAATCTGCTGAAGTACGCCCAGGTGTGCACGCAGGGCGCCGAACAACTGCAGTCCTGGGTACGCACCGTGCTGACCCCGGCCATCAACGCGTACGAGGCGAGCGGCCACAAGTGCTACATCCTCGACGGGAACGTCGCCCAGCAGGTGGCCTCCGTCTACTACACCGACCGCGACGTGCGCACGGTCGGCCTCGCCTTCCAGAAGACCCAGGAAGGCAAGGTCACGGTCCGCGCCCAGGGCGCGCCGGTGTGGGCCAAGGACACCGATGTCACCGCCATCGCACGGCAGTTGCAGTTGCAGTGGGCGAACCAGGCGTCGTGGAACGCGGGGGCGGCGCTGGCGGCCAGATACCTCAAGGACCACCCGACCCTCCTCAAGGACAAGAAGGCGTTCGTCGACGAACTCAACCGGCACGTCAACGACCCCTATTTCTGCGCGAGTTTCTTCAGCAAACTCGACAGCGACCAGGTCGAGACGATGGTGGCGCTCGGGGGCACGCAGGCGCTCGTCAAGGCGTACGAGAGCGGGGCGCTCGGCAATCCGGGGGCGAAGGCGGTCGGCGACATGCTCGCAGGGCCGATCCGGCAGCCCACCCTCCCGCCGGTCAATCTGGACACCAACTACATCACGCAGGAACAGAAGAACGCGCTGCTGCGCACACTCGCCCAGAACCCGGTCGCGGCCGGGCACTTCGCACAATCCCTGAGCCCGGAACAGCTGTCGCGCATCTTCCATCTGGAAGGCGCACAGCATCCCGAATTGCGCCCACTGCTGCTCTCCACATTGACGGTGGCGGTCCAGCAGGTTCCCGAAGGCCAGGTGCGCCCCCTGATGAACAAGGTGACGCAAGGCCTCTTCGCCGGGGACGAGAAACTCTCCCGCAGCGAATGGCAGTCGCTCAGCAAGGCGTTCAAGCAGTTCTACGCCACGGCCCTGCCCCGCACCATCGGCTCGATGGGCTCGCCCGGCGAGACACCGAATCAACTCGGCGGCAGGATGGACCAGGTGGGCAAGCAGGTCGGCGCGGACCTGATGCCGTTCATCCGTGCCGCCTACGACGCGGACCCCGATCACAAGGTGCTGCGCGACATGCTGGCGGGCGCCCTTGGGAACGTCGAAGGCGGGCTCGTCCCCGGTGGCCCGCTCCCCAAGATCGCCGCCGATGCCGCCATCGGGGCCGCCCAGGCCTACCTCCAGGGCGCGGGCCTGGATCCCGCGAAGGGCCTGATCGGCCTCATCCCGATCCCCGAGGGAACACCCGTCGCGGCGCGGAACCTCAACGACCAAGTGGCGCTCTCCGCGTACTCCATGACGCTCAGCAGACTGCTGGAGAGCCACAACATCTATCCGGCCGGGGCCAAGCAAGGAGAAGAACAGCCGATCACCGTCGGGAACGACCCCGCGGCCAAGCAGAGCCGCATTCTCGACATGCTGCGGCACCCGGAGAAGTACCAAGTCGGCAAGGACGTTCCTGAAGGCGAAGGCAGAAACGGGGAATCGGCGCCCGATCTGCGTTCGTTCGGAGCGCGTTTCTGGAATCAGGAGCGAACGTCCGTCGAGGAGTTCCTCAACCAGGAAAAGAGCGACGGCTAACAAGAGCACGCCAACGACAAGAGCACGCCAACGACCGGACAGGGAGAACAACCATGGCAGGCACCGTAAAGGTCGACGAGGCAGCGCATGCCGCGAGCCGGAAGTTCCTCGGCATCATCGACGGCGGACTCCAGCAGTCCATCAGCCAACTGACCGCCGCCGGAAACGTATTGAGCGACCAGAGCCACTGGGACGGCAGGCACGCCGCCGAGTTCCGCCAGGCCTGGCACGGCGCCCAGGCCGACCTGAACAAGATCAGGCAGTCGCTCGAGGAGTTCCAGCGGAAGTTCGACACCGTGCTGAAGAACATCACCCAGGCCGGCGGCAACGGCTGACCACGAAGGACTCCCGATGCCCGAGACGGACCCGGCCCACCCCTGGACCGCCGAGCTGAGCGAGGCCGACCTCCAACGGCTCGGCGCCCAGCCGCTGCACCGCAACGACCCGGTGACCATCGGCCCGTACCGGGTGCTCGCCCGGCTCGGCGGCGGCGGAATGGGCCGGCAGTATCTCGGCCGCGACACGGACACGGATGCCGGTACGAGCGCCGGCACCCGGTTCACCGGCACCGCCCACTACGACACGAGCGCCCTCGTCGCCGTCAAGGTGATCCGGCCGGAGTACGCGGAGGACCCGCGCTTCCGCCGCCGTTTCGAACGCGAGGTCGCGGCGAGCCGCCGCGTGCACGGCCGCTACACCGCCGAGCTGCTCGGCTCGGGCTTCGACGAGGACGAGCACCTGTGGATGGCGACGGCCTACGTTCCCGGGCCCGCCCTCGACGACGCCGTGGACCGCTTCGGCCCGCTGCCCGCGCCGGTCGTGTGGCGGCTCGCCGGTGAGACGGCCCAGGCCCTCGCGACGATCGGGGCCACCGGCATCGTGCACCGCGACCTCAAACCGTCCAACATCCTGCTCGCCCCCGACGGCGTACGCCTCATCGACTTCGGTGTCGCCCGCACCACCGACGCCAGCGCCCTCACCATGACAGGACAGCAGGTCGGCACGCCCGCCTTCATGTCCCCCGAGCAGGCGGAGGGGCGGGAGGCGACGACCGCGTCCGACGTGTTCTCGCTCGGCTCCGTACTCGCCCATGTGGCCACCGGCAGGGCGCCGTTCGGCGAGGGCTCCACCGCCGACGTCATCCACCGCGTCGTCTACGAACCGCCGGACGCACGGGTGCTGGGACAGGCCGAGCACGGCGACCGCGAACTCGGCGAACTGATCCGCCGCTGCCTCGACAAGGAGCCGGGGCGACGCCCCGCGCCAGAGGAGATCGTCGAGGCGGCCCGGCAGCGCGGCGCCGCGCCGCAGTGGCCGCCAGGGCTCGCCGAACTCATCGCGGACCGGGCCGCGTTCCGGGGCAGCGCCGCCGCCGTCGCGCCGATGGCGCAGGAGACCGTGCTGCGCCGCGGCGCGCCCCAGCCCACCAGCGGCGGCACGGACACCAGGCAGCGCGGCGGCCGTCGGCGAACGGTCGCGGCGGTCGTCGCGGCGGTGGTGGCCGTCCTCGCGGTGGCGGGCGCGGCGTACGCGTTCCTCGCACCGGGCGGCACACAGGATCCGCAGAGCGGGCGGGTCCACCCGTCGTCCTCGTCCTCGCACCCACGCGACACCGCCTCGCCTTCGCGGCAGCCGGACAGCGAAAGCCCCGGGCCCCCGGACACCTCACCCGCTCCCGGAGGCGGCGACGACCCGGCCCAGCCGCCCGCGGAGGACGGCGGCGCCGAAGCCGACCCCGGCGGCGCCGCCACCCCGGGCGGCGACGATGACGACCAGGCCCAGCCGCCGCCCGACGACGACGCCCAGCCGCCGCCCCGACAGACCACCACCCGGGCCCCTGAGCCGCCGAGCACGCCCCAGAAGCCGTGGCGGAACTGCCGCTACTACTCGGGCACCGCGCTCACCGACTACGGCGACACCGGCAATCGGGTCCGCCAGGTGCAGTGCATCCTGAAGGCCCGCGGCTACAACATCGGCCCCGCCGGCGTCGACGGGCAGTTCGGCCAGGACACCGTCACCTGCGTCAGGCGCTTCCAGAGCGCACACGGCCTCCAGGTCGACGGGCAGGTCGGCACCAACACATGGGCGAAACTGCGCGGTTGACGCCGCCGAGGCCGGCCGGTCGTCACGCCGCGCTGATCCTGCGGTACTCGCCCGGCGTGACGCCGTACTGCTTCTTGAACGTCCGGCCGAACACCGCCGCGTCCCGGAACCCGCACCGCGCCCGGATGGCGTCCACGCTGTGGTCGGCGAGGCCCGGATCGCCGAGGTCGGTCCGGGAGCGCTCAAGGCGCCGGATGCGTACGAAGCCGCCGACCGTCCACTCCTCCTGCTGGAACAGGTGATGCAGATAGCGAACGGAGATGTGGTGCGCACGGGCGATCTCCCCGGGCGACAGGTCCGGATCGGTCAGATGCCGCTCTATGTACGCCATGACCCGCTGTGTCAGCTGCGCCTGCCGCGGCCTGGGCAGCTCGTCCCGCTGCGGGACGGGCCGGTCCCGCAGCGGGCCGCCCGCGACGAACGCGACCACCAGGTCCACCGCCGCCCGCCCCAGCCACACCCGCTGCGCGTACGTGTCGGTGGTGGGCCGGTGTGCGAACTCCTCCAGTAATCGGCGCAGCAGCGCCGCGGGCCCCGAGTCGGTGGGCACCGGCAGCGCGGCGAGCCGGCGCAGTGTCCGCCGGGGCACGGGCAACGTGGCCTCCGGCAGGCGCAGCAGGAGGACCGTGGCCCCCGCCGCCCCGTCGCGCGCGCCACTCGCCCCGCCCGTGCCGTGCCCGGCCGCAAGGACCGATGAACGCAGCGGCCAGGTCTCGTCCCACAGCATCACCTCGCCGGGCGCGATGCGGGTGGACCCGCTGTGCGTGGCCAGCGTCAGGGATCCTTCGGCGGCGAGCACCAGCAGCCACGACGGGGGAGCGGACTGCGGAGGGGGTGGCTGCCGCCCCGGTCGCCGACCGGAGCCGAGGAAACGCAGCGCGGATGTCCGCACCGGCCCCAACTCGGCGTCGTACACGACCTCTAAGCGGCAGACAGTGGTGTGCCCTGTCGGCTCGCGCACTTTGGTAGCCAAGGTCAGTGTCGCCTCCCCGTTTGCGACGTGCTGATCCCGGCCGTCAGGATGCACAGGCCACCGGCCCCAACGGGAACCGTTCACGCATCAACCCCACTATCACCACAAGTCGTTCGCGAATCCGGGGTGCCAGAGGGGCGGGGCGGGCGGCCGAGAACGCACCGCCGCCTATTGACTATCCGTCAGATATGGCCGCACCGTGATCCGATGAGCATCGTCCCGCCGCCCGCCCGATTCCACCCTCGCGGTGCCGAGTCCTGGCGCGACCCGTACGCGATGTACGCGGCCCTGCGCGACCACGATCCGCTGCACCACGTCGAGGACGGCGACTACTGGGTGCTCTCGCGCTACGACGACGTACTGGACGCGCTGCGCCGCCCCGGCGTCTTCTCGTCGCGGCAGGGGCTGACCGTGGTCCGCGACGACATGGCGGCGGCCGGTGTGGACGTCGCGCCGCCGCTGGTGATGCTCGACCCGCCGGAGCACACGGAGTTCCGCTCCCTGCTCACCAAGGGGTTCACGCCGCGCCGCGTGGAGTCCGTCGCCGACGCGGTGCGCGCCTTCGTGCGTGCCGGGCTCGACGCGATCGACGTACGCGCGGCGGCCGGCGAACCGGTCGACCTCGTCGCCGAACTGGCGCGGCCGCTGCCGTGCTTCGTCGTCGCCCACTATCTGGGGGTCGACGAGGCGGACCGGGAGCGATTCGCGGGCTGGACGCGGGCGATCGTGCAGGCGGGCGCAGAGGGCCAGGCACTCGACGCGCACGAGGCCGTCGGCGAACTCTTCGCGTACTTCGGCGACTTGATCGAGCGCCGCCGCGCGCACCCCGCCGACGACACGGTCTCCGACCTCGTACGCGTCATGGCCGACGACCCGCAGGCCGCGATCCGGATCCTCGGTTTCGCCTTCACGATGATCGCGGGCGGCAACGACACGACCATCGGGCTGCTCGGCACCGGTGCCGAACTCCTCACGCGGCGGCCGGAGTTGCGGGAGCGGATCGGGGCGGACCCGGCGTCGGCCGGCCCCTTCGTCGAGGAGGCGCTGCGCCTTGCGTCGCCGGTGCAGGGGCTCGCCCGCACGCTCACCGAGGACCTGACGCTGTACGGCAGGACGGCCCCGGCCGGGAGCAAGGTGCTGCTGCTCTACGGTTCCGCCAACCGCGACCCGCGCGCCTTCGGCCCCCGCGCCGACGAAGCGGACCTGGAACGCACGGCCCCGCAGCACCTGGCCTTCGGCTACGGCCCCCACCACTGCCTGGGCGCGGCGGCGGCCCGCCTCCAGGGGCGGATCGCGCTCACCGAACTCCTCGCCCGCTTCCCGCACTTCACGGTCGACGCCGCGCGTGGCACCTTCGCGGACGGCTGCTACGTACGGCGCTACGAGACGCTGCCGTTCGAAAACTCGTAAGGCTGTAAGGCTCGTAAGGCTCGAACGGTCAGAACGGTTCACAAGGGAGGAACCCTCCAGTGCCCGATGACACCCACGACGCCACGCATGACACCCACGACGCCACCTTCCCCTTCCCTCCCGGCCCCTACGGGAGCCCACCCGCCGCCTACGCCGCGCGCCGGGCCGCCGCCTGTCCGCTCGCTCCCGTGACCCTGCCGAGCGGCGACGAGGCGCTGCTGGCCACCGCCTACGACGACGTGCGCCAGGTCCTCACCGACCCCCGGTTCAGCCGCAACCTGCGCCACCCGGGCGCCCCGCGCATGCTGGCGGACGCCGACTTCTCCGACGACCCGAACGCCCTCGTCAACATGGACCCGCCCGACCACACGCGGCTGCGGCGCATCGTCCAGGCCACCTTCACCCCGCGCCGGGCGGAGAGCTGGCGGCCACGGATCCAGGCGGTCACGGACGAGCTGCTCGACGACCTGCGCGGCCGGGAGGGCCCTGTCGACCTGATGACGGCCTTCGCGTTCCCGCTGCCGATCGCCATCATCTGCGCCCTGCTCGGCGTCCCCGCGCAGCACAGCCCCCGCTTCCGCGCCTGGTCGGACGCCTTCCTGTCCACCAGCACGTCCTCCGCGCCGCAACGCGCGGCGGCCGCCACCGAGTTCTCCGCGTACGTCGACGAACTCATCGCGGCGCGCCGCGAGGCCCCGGGCGACGATCTGCTGGACGCCCTCATCGACGCCCACGACGAGGGCGACCGGCTCAGCGAGGTCGAGCTGGCGCGCATGGTCCGCGGGCTCATCATCGCCGGACACGAGACCACCGGGAACGTCATCGGGCGCGCCGTCGTCACCCTGCTGCGCCACCCCGACCAGCTGGCCGCCCTGCGCGCGGACCCGGAGTCGCTGCTGCCCGCCGCCGTCGAGGAGATCCTGCGCACGGAGGTCCCCGGGCACGGCGGCCTGCTCCGCCTCGCACGCGAACCGGTTTCGCTGCCCTCGGGAGCGGTCGTCGAACCGGGACAGGCGGTCCTCGCCCCTGTCGTGGCCGCGAATTACGACCCCGGCCACTTCCCGGAACCCGAGCGGCTCGACTTCCGGCGCCCCGCCAACAAGCACATCGCCTTCGGGCACGGCCCGCACCACTGCCTGGGCGCCAACCTCGCGCGCGTGGAACTCCAGGTGGCCATCGGCTCGTTGGTCACCGAATTCCCCACGCTCGCGCTCGCCTGCGCGGACCAGGACCTCTCGTGGACCACCGGCAGCCGGGTCTGCGGCCTCCGGAGCCTCCCCGTGACCTGGTGAATCCCGATTCCGTCCGGCGACCCGTCCCTGGCCCGCACCGAGTGTCAGTGGTGTCGGGCATGATGAAAGAGGCTGAACTCACTTCGAGGGACGGGGGGTTGATCGATGCGGGGGAACGGCGGCGGTCCGACCGTGGAAGCTTCGACGGTCGTCCTGGGCGAGATCGGCTGCGACGTGGCGACCCCGGCGATGCTGGAGGGCGCGGGCCTCACCGGGACGGCGCGTGAGGCGGCGCGCCATCTCGCGGTCACCGTCCCCGTCACCGTACGGCCCGCGCGGCCGAAGTCCGAGCTCGACCTGGTGGTCTCCGCGCGGCTGCACGCCCCGCGCGGCTGCCCCGCCCCGGTGGCCTGCGCGCCGACACCGTCGGTGGAGTACGTGGACACCCAGGCGGCGACCAGCGCCAATGTCTCGGTCACGCCGGGCATCGGCACGGTCGGCGGCGGCCTGAACCGGACCACGAACCGCAAGGAACTGGTCAGCAACGTCGTCGGGGTCGGCACGCGGCACGTGGAGTGGACGATCCCGGGCGGACGCGGCCCGGCCGCGGGCAGCCGGGAGTTCAGGTTCTTCGTCCGGCAGGACCAGGGCGAGCTCCGGCACTGCTGGCTGGAGGTCACAGCGTCGGTGCGGGTCCCCCGCGCCTTCGGCGGCGTCGCCTTCCTGCGGCGCACACCGTCGGAGTCCGCGCCGCAGCGCGCGTGGCTGCCACTGGTCGCGGAGAGCGCCCCACAGGCGGGCGCGACGCTCGTCCTCCTCGAAGAGCGCCGCGAGGACAGCGGTGACGGGGGCAGCGGTGACGAGGGCGGAGGTCGCGCGGACAGCGGTGACCAGGCGGCGCGGTTCTATCTCGGGCGCCCGCTGGACCTGCCGCTGGCCGTGACGGCGGACGGCGGACCGACCGTGCGAAGCCCGCGCGGCGAAGGCGCCGCAGTACCCGTCGCGGGCGCCTTCCGCTGGTACGACAGCGTCGACGGGCGGCCCGGCTTCCAGTGGGTCCAGAAGTCCTCGGAGCGCGTCGAGTTGGTCGACAACGAGACGGCGGGGGAGGGCGCGGTGCTCCGGCCCGGCGCCACCGTGTCCGTTCCGGACGGCAGCGTCCTGCGCTTCCCCGACGGCCGCTCGCTGCGCGTCCGGTACGAGGGCGGGCCGACCGCCGGCCGCCCCACCCTCAAGGACGCCCTCGACGTGTCGGTGGTCGTCGACGACGCCGTGCTGACCACACACCGCACCGAGTCGGGTTACGTGACGATCGGGCGCACCCTGAAGGACATCAGCATCAACCGGCCCGACATCAGCCGCACCCACGGAACCCTCGAACTCTCCGGTGACGGCTGGTCGTACACGCACCTCAGCGGCGTCGGCGACGCCGTGCTGCGGCGCGGCGAGGAGGCCGTCGACGTCCGCCGCGACACGACGGTCCGCGTCCAGAGACACGACACCGTCGTGCTCAACAAACACGTGTCCCTCTCCATCGGGTGAGCGCCGAAGGAGCGGGTGAGTCCGTGGGGCCCTGGAACACCGGCGATGTCATCGACGGGCTCTACCAGTTGACCCGCCTCGTCGGCCACGGCGGGATGGGCGTCGTGCACCGCGTACGGCACCTCGGCTGGGGCATCGACCTGGCCGTCAAGTCACCGCTGCCGAGGCACGTGGCCCACCCCGCCGACGCGGAACGCTTCGTGGCCGAGGCACAGACCTGGGTGTCCCTCGGCCTGCACCCGAACGTCTGCAGCTGCTACTACGTACGCGTCCTCGACGGTGTTCCGAGGCTGTTCGCGGAGTACGTGCGCGGCGGCAGCCTGCGCGAGTCCATCGACTCCGGCGCCCTGTACGCCGGGGATCCCGCGACGGTCGTCGCGCGCCTCGTCAGGATCGGCTGCCAGCTGGCGCGCGGACTCGAATTCGCCCACGACAGCGGCGTACTGCACCGCGACGTGAAACCGGCCAACGTACTGCTCGACAGCGGCGTCGACGGAGTCGCGAAGATCACCGACTTCGGGATCGCCCAGGCGCTGTCCACGGGCCCCGGCGGTCCGTCCGGAGGCGGACTGACCCCCGCGTACGCCTCGCCGGAGCAACTGCGCGGCAACGGCCCGCTGGGCCGGGCGTCCGACGTCTACAGCTTCGCGGTGTCCGTACGGGAGATGTTCGGCGCGGCGGCGTCGGCACGGTCCGCGACCACCGCCACCACCGTCGGCACGGTCGGAGCCGTGACCCGCGCGACGTACGACAGCCATCCGGCCACGGGACCCGTGGAGCCTTCGGAGGAACCGGCGCGGCGGTACATGCCGGAAGCCCTCGCACACCTCCTGGACCGCTGCCTCACCGAGGACCCGCGCTCCCGGCCCGATTCGATGGCCGACATCGCGGGCGAACTGGAGGACATCCACGCCCGGTTGGACCCCGCCGCCCCGCGCCTCGTGCCACCCACGCGGGCCGAACTGCGCGCGGCCGAGTACAACAACCGCGCCCTGTCCCTGCTCGACCTCGGGGAACAGGAACGGGCCGCCGACCTGCTGCGCAAGGCACTCGAAGCGGACCCCCAGCACCTCGACGCCACGTACAACGCGGGACTCATCGGGTGGCGGCGCGGCGAGACCACCGACGTCGCCCTGCTCTCCGCGCTGCGGGTGGCGGGCCGGCACGCCGGAGACCCGTGGCACGCGCGCGTGTTGACGGCGCAGGCGCACCTGGAGCGCGGCGCCGTGGACAGCGCCCGAGGACTCCTGGAACGGGTCGCGCACGAGCACGCCGACGAACCGGAGACACGCGCCGCGACCGAGGCCCTGGACTCCCCGCGCCTCGGCCACCTGTCGGCCACCTCGACGACGCGCCTGCCCTGGTACCCGGACCGGACCCTCCCGCCCTTCGGCCAGGTCGCGTTCACGCGTGACGGAACACATGTGATCAGCGGCGAATCGACCGGCACGACCCGCCTGTGGGACGCCGCCACCGGCCAGTGCCTGCGCGGCTGCGAGAACCCCGGGACCCGGTCCATCGACGTCAGCAGCGTCGACGGCACATTCGGTCTGACGCTCGCCCGCGGCGAGTGCGTCCGCCTGTGGAACTTCGAAACGGGGCGCTCGCTGCGCATGTACACCCCGGTCGGCGACGAGTCGGTGCAGGCCCTGCGCCTGTCTCCCGACCAGACGACGGCGTACGCGGTCACCCGGGACGGCGAACTGCTCGGCTGGAACCTCCAGCGGGGCACGGAGACGCCGCGCGGCGCGCTCGTGCTCCGTGAACGCTTCGACGAGCGCGCCGTCTTCGCCATGGCGGAGGTGAGCCCCGACGGTTCCACGCTCCTCGTCCACCGCGGAGACCCCGAAGGCCGGCTGCGTCTCGTGTGCCCCGGCTCCCCGGACCGCTCCCGCCTCCTCACCGACTCCTGCGCGCGCGTGTCGGCCATGGCGTGGAGCGCGGACGGCGCCCGCGTGGTCGTCGCGAGCGACGACGCGGCGATACGCGTGTGGAACGTACGCACCGGCGCTTGCGAGCGCAGCCTGACGACGGTCACCGGCATCACGTCCCTCGCCCTCGACGACGACACCCGGTGGGCGCTCACAGGGAACGAGGACGGCACCGTCTGCCTGTGGGACCTCGCCGAATCGCGCTGCGTTCGTACGCTGGAGGGGCACACGGCGGGGGTGTGCGACGTCTGGCTCTCCCCGGACGGCCGGCACGCCCGGTCCGTCGCCGCGGACGACACCGTGCGCTCCTGGGAGTTCCGCGTCCCCGTCGGATACGTCGCCGCGCTGCGGGTGAGCCGCCCCCACCCGGTGGTCGACCTCACGCACTTCGGCGACCGGGCGCGCGAACTGACGGTCCGGGCGGAGACGGCTGTCGCCGCCACCCGCTACCGCGCCGCGCACCAACTCCTTGTAGAGGCACGCGCGTTGCCCGGTTACGAGCGCGATGTGCGGCTGCTGCGGGCCTGGCGGGAACTCGCGGACCGGTTCCCCCGGACCGGGCTGCGCACGGCGTGGATCACGCGCACGATGTCCGTACCCGGGACGTCGCTGCGCAGGGTGCGGACCAGTGTCTGCGACGACGGGCGGTACGCGACGTGCGGGACGCTCCTCGGGGCGAACGTATGGGATCTGCGCGCCGGTGTGCCGCTGTTCGACCTCGACGACGGAGTGCTGGCGACGCGCCTCGACGCCGGAGGCGACCGGGTCGCCGCGGTGATGGTCTCGGGAACGATGCGCGTGTGGTCGACGTCGGAGCGGGCACCGCTCGCCACCGTCGTACCGGAAGAGCCGCGCATCCTCACGACGGCCGCCGTCTCCGCCGACCTCGGCCAGGCGCTCACCGCGGACACCGCACACGAACTCCGCCTCTGGGACCTCGCGGGAGCAGGGCCCCCGCGCACGCTCACCGGACACACCTCCAGCGTCAGCGCCGTCTCCCTCAGCGCCGACGGCCGCACCGCGGTCTCCGGCGCGGCCGACTCCCTGCGCCTCTGGGACCTGCCGAGCGGCCGCTGCCTGCTCGACATCCCGGCCGACGACACCTACGGCCCGCACGACGTACGGGTGTCGAAGGACCGCCGCACCGTCGTCGCCTGCGGGTTCGACGAGCCGTACCTGCGCATGTGGAACGGCGCGGGGGAGCGCCTGCACGCGTTCGCCGGACAGGCGGGCCTGCCGGACCGCGTGGTGTGTCTCGCCCTGAGCGCGGACGACCGGTTCGTCTTCGCGGGCGACATGGCGGGCACCGTCACGGTCTGGTCCGTGCGGACCGGGGACCTGGTGCACACCCTCGAAACGGGCCGGAGCGGGGTGCTCGATCTGCGGATGACACCGGACGGGCGACATCTGCTCGTCGGCGGGTTCGACGGCACGGCGAGCCTGTGGGAACTGGACTGGGAGTTCACCGTGCCGGACTCCTGAGAACGGGGAAGTTCATGCGCAACGAACTCAGGGTCGCCGACGACATCCGCGCGGCCCTCGGAGCCGCGACCGTGCGCAAGCTGCACGACCAGCTGGTGCCGGTGGACTGCCTGACCTGCGGTGAGGAGATCATCGACACGGACGCCCTCAACCTCGCGATCGACGACGTGAACGCCGGCCTCTTCGCCACCCTCCACCACGAGGAGTGCCGCCCGTCGGCATGGGCGCACCACACGCCCGAACAGGCCCAGCACCTCAAGGTCAATCTGACGTGGCGGGCCCGCGTACTGGAGTGGGAGGAGGTGACACCCGTGCTGATCGTGAACCCGTCGTGCGAGGCGGCGGTGCTGTTCCGGTCGGACCCGCCCATCAGGGCCTGGACCATCGGCACGCTGAACAGGTGCGCGGGCGCCGGATTCGTTCCGGCCCATGGACTCTCGCAGCGCCGAACCGTGGAAGGGCTCAGGGCGCGCCTCGAACCGACGCGGCTGACCGTGCTGGCCGAGAGCGGCCCACTGGAAGGCACGTCGTGGCACGCCGAGATCTCCGATGCCGGACTCTCCCGAGTACGGGCGGCAGGGAGCGTCGTCGTCGCCGTGACCACGGGACTCGACCCGAAGGGCGCCCCCGTCACGCCGGCGCTCCTGGCGGAACTGTCCAACAACGACGACGTGTTGTACTCAGTGGCCCCGATCGAACAGCCCACGCCGAAGCTCGACCCGGAGCGCCTGCTGCCGGTCATCGAACTGGTCCGCAGGGGCATGGGCTCCGTACCCAGCGACGAACACCTGGCCATGACGCTGCTGCTCTACCAGCACGGCACCACGCAGGGCGCCATGCCACGCCCGAAGGGCAACGACCTGCTGGTGGTGGTGTCCCTGCTGGCCGGGGTGTGTTACGGGAGCGACGGCGCGCTGCACGTGCTGACGGACGACCACCGCACGGCGCGCCGCGTACTGGACGCCTGCCGGAAGGTGTTCGGCAAGGGCGGGGCCGCCGTCAGCCGGTTCGGCGAGCCGAGTTTCACGTCGGAACGGCGCATCTCCGTCGGCACCTACGAGGAAGTCGCCGCGGCGCGACGACGCTTCGACAACGGCCGCCGCCCGTCCGCCGACCACCTGCCGGTCGCGCTGGCCGTCGACCCCGTGCCCGACAGCGAGCGTGCCGTGGTGCGCAGCCGCTACAGCCGACTCATCGAAATGTGACGGGAACCCCTGAGGGGCTCCTGGAGGACTCTTGGCGGAACTCCCCGATCGAGTGGGGAAGTTGTCCACAACGGCCGGTCCATCCGCAGATATGAGGCGGCCCGAGGCTCCGCGTCCGGCATCGGGCTAGCTTCGTTGGTGAGCGCGAAGGCGATGCGCCGAAGCGAAGCAGCGGATGACATGACGGGGGAGCGGTATGGGCAGTGGACTGCCGGTTGTCGGGGTGAGCGTGCTCGTGTACGCGACGGTGGGCGCCGCCGTACTGATCAAGGCCGGAGTGGCCGGAGCGCGGCGGCTCTGGCTCGTACGGGGACGGGGGCGGCGCCATGCGTGACGTGACGGTGATCGTGCCCGCGCACAATGAGGAGGCCGGGCTCCCGGCGACGCTGGAGTCGATCGCGGCGCAGACCGTGCCGCCGAGCCGGGTGATCGTGGTGGACGACGCCTCCGCCGACGCCACCGGCGAGGTCGCGAAGCGGTACGGCGCCGAGGTGCTGCGCCCGCCGGACAACCTCGGAAGCAAGGCGAAGGCGCAGAACTACGCGCTGCCGCACTGCACTTCGGAGCTCGTGCTCGCGGTGGACGCGGACACGGTGCTTGCGCCGGACTACATCGAGAAGGTCGCGCCGGTCTTCGCCGACCCGCGCGTGACGATCGCCGCGGGCAATGTGCAGACCAGGTTCGCCCGCACGGTGTGGGAGCGGGGCCGGTCGGTGGAGTATCTGCACGGATTCCACTGGCAGCGGCCGATCCAGGCGGGTGCGGGCAGCCCGATGGTGTGCTCGGGGTGCTGCTCGATGTTCCGCCGCGAGGCGCTCGGTGAGCACGGCTTCCCGGAGCGGACCATCGTGGAGGACATGGACTTCACGTGGTCCCAGCAGATCGCGGGGCGGCGCGCGGTGTACGTGGGGGACGCGGTGGCCAGGGCGGCCGACCCGGAGAGCCTGCTGTATCTGCGCAAGCAGGTGTGGCGGTGGATGGCGGGCTTCTGCCAGAACGTGCGGCTGCACACGGGGCAGTTGGCACTGCGCAAGCCGATGCTCGCGCTGTGGGTGACGCTCGCGCTGATGGAGATCCTGCTCGCGCCCCTGTGGTGGGGTGCGCCCTTCGTGCTCACGCTCGGGTACGGCCGCCCCGCCCTGGAGACGTTCGGCTGGTGGCTCGGCTCCGAACTCGCTTTGACGCTACCCCCGTTGGTCTACGCGGCGCGCAGACGACGGGTGCCACTGCGGCAAGTGCTCCTGAACCTGCCATGTGTCTACCCGACCAAACTCGTCAATGTCGTCTATGCCTGGAAGGCGGTGGTGGTGGAACTGGTCCTTGTGCCACTGGGCCGGTCGAAGGGCCTGGTGGTGTACGAGAAGGGCCGTGCGTCGATGATCGCGTGAGGTACGGTCCCACGGTCGCCGTACCGCACCCCAGTTCAGGAGCCCGAGAGTGACCGAGCGCGCGCCTTCGCCCCGTATAGCCATCGACCCGTTCGGCGCCGACCTGCCGGCCGAGGCCGCGCGACTGCGCGCGGCGGGATCCGTGGTCCCCGTCGAACTGCCCGGCGGAATACCGGCCTGGGCGCCCACCCGCTACGACACCCTCCGGGCGCTCATCCTCGACCCGCAGGTCAGCAAGGACCCGCGCAAGCACTGGTCGCTCTGGGCCGAGGTCGGCGAACACCCGGAGTGGGGCTGGGTATTGGGCTGGGTCGGCGTGGTCAACATGCTCTCCACGTACGGCCCGGACCACACCCGGCTGCGCAAGCTTGTCGCGCCCAGCTTCACGGCCCGCCGCACCGAGCTGATGCGCCCGCGCGTGGAGAAGATCACCGAGGAACTCCTCACGGCCCTCGACGAGCCGGCTGGCGGGAAGGCCGACGACGGGGTCGCGCCCGGCGCGGTCGTGGATCTGCGAGTCACCTACGCCAACCAGCTCCCGATGCAGCTGATCTGCGAACTCTTCGGCGTCCCCGACCACTTGCTCGGCCCGGTCGGCGACCTCGTCGCGGCCATCATGGACACCTCCGACCCCAGCCCCGAGCACGGCGCGTACGTGCAGCGGCAGATCGGCACAGTGCTGCCCGCGCTCATCGCGTACCGCGCCGAGCACCCCGGCGACGACATGACCACCGAACTGCTGCGGGTGCGCGCGGAGGACGGCGACCGGCTCAGCGAGGAGGAGTTGCTCTACACCCTGCTCCTGGTCATCGGCGCCGGCTTCGAGACGACCGTCAATCTGATCGGCAACGCGGTCGTCGCGCTGCTCACCCACCCCGAACAGCTCGCCGCCGTCCGCTCGGGCGAGCTGACCTGGGACGCCGTCATCGACGAGACGCTGCGTGTGCACCCGTCCATCGCCAGCCTGCCGCTGCGCTTCGCGGTCACCGACGTGACGGTCGACGGGGTGACGATCCCGGCGGGCGACGCCATCCTCACGACGTACGCCGCCTCCGGCTACGACCCCGAGCACTACGGGCCCACGGCCACCGAGTTCGACGCGACGCGCGGCGCCGACGACCACATGTCCTTCGGTATCGGAGTGCACCGCTGCATCGGCGCCCCGCTCGCCCGCCTGGAGGCCCGCACCGCCCTGCCCGCGCTCTTCGACCGCTACCCGGACCTGCGGCTCGCCGTCGACGAAGCGGACCTGCGCCAGGTGCCGTCGTTCATCGCGTACGGCTGGCAGAAGATCCCGGTCCGCCTGCACGGCTGAGTGCCTGCACGGCTGAGCGCCTGCACGGCTGAGTCGCGCTCCGGGACGCCGCGTACCGCCTACGAACCCGCCGCGGGGACCGGCAGCTCCGGTAGCGCCGTCCCGTGCACCCACGCGCGGAACACGTCGTCGACGGGGTGCCGGGCGAACCGTGCCACGTGGGCGGCGAACATGTCAGTCGTGACGACGCCGTGCCGGTGCGCGTCGGTCCAGGAGCGCAGCGCGGGGAAGAAGGCCGCGTCGCCGAGCGCGTGGCGCAGGGCGTGGACCGCGAGGGCACCGCGCTCGTAGAGGCGGTCGTCGAACATGCTCTTACGGCCGGGGTCGGCAAGGGACAGATTCTCGGGCAGCTCCGCGAGCAGCCGGTGGGCGGCGGCGGCCAGGTCCTGGGCGGTCCGGCCGCCGGAGCGCTCGCACCACAGCCACTCCGCGTACTTGGCGAGGCCCTCGTTGAGCCAGATGTGCCGCCAGTCGGCGACGCTGACGCTGTTGCCGAACCACTGGTGCGCCAGCTCGTGCGCGATCAGCCGCTCAGCGCCACGGGCGCCGTCCACATGGTTGGTGCCGAACAGCGACAGGCCCTGCGCCTCCACGGGCACGTCGAGTTCCTCGTCGGTGACCACGACCGCGTACTCGGCGAACGGGTAGGGGCCGAAGAGGTCCTGGAACAGGTCCATCATCCGCGGCTGCCGCGCGAAGTCGCGGGAGAACTCGGTGAGGAGGTGCGCCGGGAAGTGGCCGGTCTGCGGGACCCCGTCGAGGCCAGGGTCGCCGAGCAGCGCCGTCCGGAACCGGCCGATGGCCAGGCCGACCAAGTAGCTTGAGGTCGGGGCGGGTTGCTCGTACAGCCAGGTCGTGGTCGAGGCACCCGTGGTGCGCGTGAGGAGACGGCCGCCGATCACCACCTGGTACGCGGACGGGGTGGTGAGGGAGATCTGGTAGGCGGCCTTGTCGGCGGGCCGGTCGTTGCACGGATACCAGGAGGGGGCGCCGACGGGCTGGCTCGCGACGAGCGCGCCGTCCGTCAGCTCCTCCCAACCCAGGCCGCCCCAGGGGCTCTTGACCGGTCTCGGATTGCCGGAGTAGTGCACCTCGACGGTAAACGCGGCGCTCGCGACGAGCGGCTTCGCCGGCCGGACCCGCAGGCGCCCGCCGCGCAGCGTGTAGTGCGCGGGGCGGCCGTCGACGCGGATCCGGCCGATGCGGAAGTCCGACAGGTTGAGCTGGAACTCGTCGAGCTCGGCGGCGCCGACGATGGCGCTGAGGCGGGCCGTGCCGGACAGCCGGTTGGGGGCGGGCCGGTAGTCGAGGTCGAGTTCGTAGCGGTGCACGCGGTAGCGGGAGTCACCATTGGACGGGAAGTACGGGTCCACCTTGGGCTGACCGTTCACGACTCGTCCGCTCCCTCTCCCTCGGGTCCCTCGGATCACGGGTGCCAGGCCTCTATCGGGTTGCCGAGCCACCGGCTGCCCGGCGGCACCGACTCGCCGGCCATCACCAGGGACGCGGGCCCCAGCGTGCTGCGCGCACCGATCTCGCTGCCCGGCAGCACGATTCCGCCCGGGCCCAGGGTGGCGCCCTCGCGAAGGGTCACAGTATCCGTCCGCAAGATCCGGTCGTGGAAGAGGTGCGTCTGAACGACACAGCCCCGGTTCACGCTCGCCCCCGCCTCCAACGTGACCAGGTCGGTCTCCGGCAGCCAGTAGCTCTCGCACCACACGCCCGCCCCGACCCGCGCGCCGAGCCCGCGCAGCCACGCGGTCAGCACCGGAGTGCCGGGCACCGCGCCCGCCAGCCACGGCACCGCCACCATCTCCACGAACGTGTCCGCCAGTTCGCCCCGCCACACGAAACCGCACCACAGCGGGTGCTCGCCCGCGCGATGGCGGCCCACCAGCAGCCACTTCGCCACGATCGACACCCCGCACGCGATGCTCCCCGCCGCCAACAGCACGAGCCCGCTGCCGAGCGCCGCCACCCACAGGCCGTACGCCGCCGACACCGCCGCGAGCGCTCCGACGACGCCGACGACGAGTGCCGCAGAGCAGAACACCGGGACCAGACGGCCCAGTTCGACGGCGCCGCGCGCCCAGCGCAGCCGGAGCGACGGCGCGTACGTGCGGCCCGGATCGGCGCCGGCGGCCGGGCGCGGCAGCCGGACCGGCGGCAGACCCAGGTACGAACCGCCCCGCTCGGCCTTCTTCGGCGTCGCCGACAGGACGCCGACCAGACCGTCGTCCGGCACCGTGCGGCCGGGCGCCGTCATGCCCGAGTTGCCGAGGAACGCCCGGCGCCCGATCTCCGCACGCCCGATCCGCACCCACCCGCCCCCGAGTTCGTACGGAGCGGTCAACGTGTCGTCGGCGAGGAACGCGCCGTCGCCGACCGTGGTCAGCCCCGGCAGCGCGAGCACCGTCGACACCTCTGCGCCCCGGCCCACCCGCATTCCGAGCAGCCGCATCCACACGGGCGTCACAAGGCCCGCGTACAGCGGGAAAAGCGTCTGCCGCGACCGGTCCATCAGCTGGATGACGGTCCACGACTGCCAGCCCGCCCGGCTGTGCACGGGGAACGTCCCGGCGGCCAGGCCGCGTCCCGCGAGCCGGACACCGGCCAGGATCAGCAGCGCGTACGTGAGTCCGTACGCGAGGGCCGCGGGCGCGACGGCGAGCAGCCCGCCGCGCACGGCCGCGCCGAGCCCGACGCCCGGCGGCACGAAGGCGCGCGCCACGAGCAGCGCCGCGACGGCGGCCAGGAGCGGCAGGAGCAGCGTGAGGGCGAGGCCCGTCGCCCCGTACATCGCGCGCCAGCGGGCCGTGCGCGGCGGCCGTTGCTTCGGCCACTCCCGCTTGGCCTTGCCGAGCTTGACCGCGGGGGAGCCCGCCCACCGCTGACCGGTCGGCACATGGCCCCGGACGGCGGAGCCCGGCGCGATCTCGGCCCGCTTGCCCACGCGGGCACCCGGGAACAGCACGCTGCGGGTGCCCACGACGGCGCCCGCGCCGACCTTCACCGCGCCGATCACCAGACGGTCGCCGTCCAGCCAGTGCCCGCACAGGTCGACCTCGCTCTCCACGGCGCAGCCGCGCCCCAGCTTGAGCAGCCCGGTCACCGGGGGCAGCGAGTGCAGATCGACGTCGGCGCCGACCCTGGCGCCGAGCGCGCGGGCGTACCGCTGCAGCCACGCGCCGGTCAGCGAGGTCGCGCCGCTGAGCTCGGCGAGGCGTTCGGCGGTCCACAGCCGCAGGTGGACGCCGCCGCCGCGCGGATACGTGCCGGGGCCGACGCCGCGCAGCAGCAGCCGGGCGCCGCCCGCCGCCACGGCGAGCCGCCCCGGCGGGCTGAACAGGAGCAGCGCCACCGGAGCGATCAGCCACCAGGAGCCGGTCGGCGCCCACGTGTACCCGCCGCCGAACAGGTGCAGGACGTTGGCAAGCGCGGCGAGCGCGACCGTCCAGCGCAGCCCGGTGAGCGTGAACAGCGGCAACAGGAGCGCGAGTTGGGCGACCTGGGCGCGCCTCGGCACCGGCGTGATGACGCGCTCCGCGGCGTCCTCCCGGGCCGACTTCTCCAGGCGGCGCGCCAGCTTGCGCAGCACGGGCCGCTCGTAGACGTCGATGACGGCGGCGCTCGGGTAGCGGGTGCGCAGCCGCGTGGTGAGCCGGGCGGCGGCGAGGCTGCCACCCCCGATGGCGAAGAAGTCGTCGTGCGCGCCCGTGACGGGCACCCCGAGGATCGCGCTCCACTGTTCGGCGAGCCAGGCCTCCGCGCCTTCGAGCGGCTGCCCGGCCCCTGAGCCCGTGACGGCCGCCAGGTCGGGCAGCGGCCACGGCAGCGCGTCCCGGTCGACCTTGCCGGAGGTGCGGGTGGGCAGCTCGGCGACGGGCGCCAGCAACGGCACGAGCGCGGCCGGGAGTTGGGCCCGCAACTGCTCCACGGCCGCCGCGTGCCGCCAGCCCTCCTGGGTGACGAGATAGCCGACGAGCAGCTGATTGCCGCCGAGAGCGGTGCGCACGGCGCAGGCCGCGCCCGCGACACCCGGCAGCGCCTGCAGCGCGGCGTCGACCTCGCCGAGTTCGATGCGCCGCCCGCCGAGCTTGACCTGTTCGTCGCTCCGCCCGAGGAAGACCAGGCCCTCGGCGTCGGCCTTGACGAGGTCGCCGCTGCGGTAGGCGCGCTGCCAGCCGAGCGCGGGCAGCGGCGCGTACTTCTCGGCGTCCTTGACCGGGTCGAGATAGCGCGCCAACCCCGCGCCACCGATGACGAGTTGACCGCACTCGCCCATCGGGACGAGCCGCTCGTCCGCGTCGACGACGGCGAGCTCCCAGCCCGCCAGCGGCAGCCCGATCCGCACGGGCTCGGCGCCGGTCAGCAGCGAGGCGCAGGCGACGACGGTGGCCTCGGTGGGCCCGTACGTGTTCCACACCTCGCGGCCCTCGGTGACCAGCCGCCGCGCCAGCTCGGGCGGACACGCCTCGCCGCCGAAGATCAGCAGCCGTACGTCGTTGAGGTGCTCCGGCTCCCACAGCGCGGCCAGCGTCGGCACGGTGGACACCACGGTGATCTCCTGCTCGGCCAGCCAGGGCCCGAGGTCGGCGCCGCCGCGCACCCGCGAGCGCGGCACCGGCACCAGGCAGGCGCCGTGCCGCCACGCCAGCCACATCTCCTCGCAGGACGCGTCGAACGCCACGGAGAGGCCCGCCATGACCCGGTCGCCGGGACCGATCGGCTCGTCCGCGAGGAACAGCGCGGCCTCCGCGTCCACGAACGCCGCGGCACTGCGGTTGCTGACGGCGACCCCCTTCGGGCGCCCCGTCGAACCGGACGTGAAGATGACCCACGCGTCGTCCTCGGGCGCGGGCCGCCCGGCCGCAACGGGCGAGGGCCGCGACCGGTCGACGGTGAAGGCGTGCCCCGCCCCGATCACCGTCCGCACCCCCGCCTCCCCGAAGACGAGTTCGGCCCGCTCGTCCGGATCCTCGGCGTCCACCGGCACATAGGCGGCGCCCGCCGCGAGGACCGCGAGGATCGCCACGTACAAGTCGTTCGTGCCCGACGGCACCCGCACCCCGACCCGGTCGCCGCGCCCCACCCCCGCCCCGGCCAGACGGCGGCGCAGCCCGTCGACCTCGGCGTCCAGCGCGCGATACGTCAGACGGCGCACGCCGTCGTCGAGGGCCGGTTCGTCGGGGTGGGCCCGCACGGTCGCGGCCAGGACGTCGACCAGGGTCCGCGGCGCGGGCGCCGCCCCCGTGCGGAAGCGGGCCGGAGCTGCGGGCGGTGCGGCGGGCGGTGAACCGAGCCGTGCCTCAAGCCCTGAGCCGAGCGGGGCATCGAGCGGTGCGCCGAGCCGTTCGGTCAGCTCCGCTTCGAGCAGGCCGAGCCCGTCGTGTGCGCGCGTGGCATCCATCGAACCCCAACGTCGTAACGGCGGCGGCCCACGGGTGTGACACAAGTTCCCCCGGGCTGCCCGGAGTTGTCCGGCAGGGCCGGACAACCGGGACATGCTACGACGCAGCCGGTGCCTTCCGGGGGCTGGACCCCGTGAGGATCTCCGGCGAGCATGGCCCGTGCACCGTACGAGCATCACCTCCGAGGCGGCGGCAACACATCGACGAGGGGACGGCCGTATGCCACTGGAACCGGTCACGCAGGCGTTTTTGGCGGCCCTGGCCGAAACCGACGGACCCGCGATGCACGAGTCGACACCGGCGGTCGCCCGGCTGCACGGCCCGGTCCTGTCCGGCCTCAGCGGGCGCGGCCCGGAGGTCGGCGAGGTGCGGGACGTACGGATCGACGTAGGCGACGGCGAACGGCTGCGCACCCGCGTGCTGCGCCCCGCGGGCACCCCGCAGGCGGTCGTCGTGTACTTCCACGGCGGCGGCTGGGTGCTCGGGGACATCGACCTGCAGTACGACCACGTGGGACGCCGGCTCGCGAACGCGACGCAGTCGACGGTGGTGCTGGTCAACTACCGCAAGGCGCCCGAGCACCCGTTCCCGACGGCCGTCGAGGACAGCTGGGCCGGACTCGCCTGGGCCGCAGAGCACGCGGCCGAACTCGCCCCGGACGGCGCCCCGCTGCTCGTCGCGGGAGACAGCGCGGGCGGCAACATCGCGGCGGTCATGACCCGTTGGGCCCGCGACCGGGGCGGCCCGGACCTCGACGGACAGGTGCTGATCTACCCGGTCACCGACTGCGACCTGGAACGGCCCTCGTACCTCGCGCCCGAGAACCAGCTCCTCCTGGCCCGGGACACCATGGCCTGGTTCTGGAGCCACTATCTGCCCGACGAGCGGGCCCGCGCCCACCCGGACGCGTCTCCGCTGCGCGCCGACAGCCTCGCGGGACTGCCCCCGGCGCTCGTCTACGTCGCCGAGTACGACCCGCTGCACGACGAAGGCGTCGCCTACGCGGACGCCCTGCGCGACGCGGGCGTCCCGGTCACGCTGCAGGAAGCGGCGGGCCAGATGCACGCGTACTTCCAGATGGCGGGGATCCTGCCGGGCTTCGAGGACGGGCTGCGGCTCGTGGCGGAGCACATCAACAAGCTCGTCGCCGGAAGGACGGTGTGAGCCATGGCCGACCACGACGTGATCGTCATCGGCGCCGGGTTCGCGGGCCTCTACCAGTTGCACCGGTTGCGCGCGCTGGGCTTCGACACATGTGTGGTGGAGGCGGGCGCCGATGTGGGCGGCACCTGGTACTGGAACCGGTACCCCGGGGCCCGCTGTGACATCGAGTCGGTCGAGTACTCGTACTCCTTCGACACCGACCTGGAACAGGAGTGGGACTGGAGCGAGCGCTACGCCGCGCAGCCGGAGATCCTCGCCTACGCGCGGCACGTGACGGACCGCTACGATCTGCGCGCGCACATCGCCTTCAACACCCGCGTGGAGGCGATGCGTTGGTCCGAGGCGACGGAGCGCTGGACGGTGACGGCCTCCGACGGCGTGCCCCGCACCGCCCGGTACGTCATCGCCGCGACCGGCTGCCTGTCCGTGCCGTCCCGGCCCGAATTCGAGGGCCTCGCGGACTTCGCGGGCGAGGTGCTGTGGACGTCGAACTGGCCGCACGAGGGCGCCGACCTGGCGGGCAAGCGGGTCGCGGTGATCGGCACCGGCTCCTCCGGACTCCAGACCATCACCGCGATTGCCCCGCAGGTCGCCTCGCTCACCGTCTTCCAACGCACCCCGTCCTACGCGGTGCCGGCCCACAACGGCCCCATCGCGGACCGCCTCGCCGAGGCGCGGGCCCGCTACCCCGAACGCCGCGAGATCTCCCGCGCCTCCTTCAAGGGCTTCGACTGCGACGAGGACGACCAGGTGCTGCTCGTCGAGACCGAAGAGGACGAGATCGTACGGGAGTTGGACCGCCGCTGGGACGACGGCGGCCTGTGCTTCGGCAGCGGTTTCAGTGACCTGCTCAAGGATGCGGACGCCAACGAGGCCGTCGCCGAGTACGTCCGCGGCCGGATTCGCGAGAAGGTCAAGGACCCCGAGCTGGCCGAGCGGCTGACCCCGCGCACGTACCCGATCGCGAGCAAGCGGATGTGCGTCGACACCGGCTACTACGAGGTGTTCAACCAGGGCCACGTCACCCTCGTCGACCTCACCGAACACCCCATCGCCCGGATGACCGGGCGCGGCATCGTCACCCGGGACGGGACGGTGCACGACGCCGACGTCATCGTCATGGCGACCGGCTTCGACGCGATGACCGGCGCCCTCAACGCCATCGACATCCACGGCGCCAACGGCACTGCTCTGCGCGAGAAATGGGCACACGGACCGCGCACATACCTCGGTCTGATGTCGGCCGGATTCCCGAACCTGTTCACGGTGACCGGCCCGCAGAGCCCCTCCGTCCTGTCCAACATGATGACGTCGATCGAGCACCACGTGGACTGGATCACCCACGCCCTCGCCCACCTGCGCGAGAACGGCCTGCACCGCATGGAGCCCGACCCCGCCGCCGAGGACAACTGGGTGAACACGACCAACGACGTCGCCGACCTGACGCTGATGCCACAGGCCGCCTCCTGGTACATGGGCGCCAACATCCCAGGCAAACAACGGGTGTTCATGCCGTTCGTCGGCGGCGTCGGCCTCTACCGCGACCTCACCAACGGCATCGCGATCAGCAACTACCACGGCTTCGAGCTGAGCTGAGGCGCGGGATATCCTGCACGCCGAACACGTCGTCGACCCGGCTGCGTACCAGTCGAGGAGCGCCCGCCTTGCCCGAACCGACCACGGGGCCCCGCCCCACGCTGGAAGCCGTCGCCGCCCGAGCCGGTGTCTCCCGTGCCACGGTCTCCCGCGTGGTGAACGGCGCCGCGGGCGTGCGGGCCCCGCTCGTCGACAAGGTGCGCCGCGCGGTCGACGAGCTCGGCTACGTACCGAACCACGCTGCGCGCACCCTGGTGACCCGGCGCAACGGCGCGGTCGGCGTGGTCATCGCGGAGCCGGAGTTCCGGATCTTCACCGACCCGTTCTTCGAACGCCAACTGCGCGGTATCAGCCGTGAGCTGACGGCGTACGACACCCAGCTGGTGCTCCTGTGGGCGGAGGGGGCGGCCGAGTACGGCAGGATCGCGAGCTATCTCGCGGGCGGGCACGTCGACGGCGCGCTCGCGTTCTCCCTGCACAACGACGACGAGCTGCCCGCGATGATCGCGCGGGCCCGGATCCCGACCGTCTTCGGCGGCCGCCCCGCCGCAGGGCAGAACCTCACGGTGCCCTACGTCGACTGCGACAACCGCGGCGGCGCCCGGGAGGCCGTGCGGCATCTCGTCTCGCTCGGCCGCCGCCGCATCGGGCACATCGCGGGCCCCCGCGATCTGATGGCCGCGGTGGACCGCGCCGACGGCTACCGCGACGTACTCGCCGACGCCGACCCGGCGCTGACGGCCCAGGGCGACTTCACGCAGGACAGCGGCGCCCGCGCCATGGCCGAACTCCTCGACCGGCGCCCGGACCTGGACGCCGTGTTCGCCGCCAACGACCTGATGGCGGCGGGCGCCCTGCGGACCCTGCGCGAGCGCGGCGCGAAGGTGCCCGAGGACGTGGCCGTGGTCGGCTTCGACGACGTGCCGTCGGTGGCCGGGGCGACGGACCCGGCGCTGACCACCGTGCACCAGGACATCGAGGGCATGGGCCGGCTGATGGTGCGCCTGCTGACGCGGCTCCTCGAAGACGGTGACGGCCCCGCCCCCGAGCCGGTGATCACCCCCACGGAACTGGTGCGGCGGGCATCGGCCTGACCTCAGGCCGACACCCGCCGCGTGCCGAGCCCCCACGGAAGGGGGCTCAGCTGAAGGGGATCACAAGCACCGACTTGTCCGTCCCCGTCTGGAGCTTCGACGTCCCGTTGCCGATGGCGCTCCACACCTCCAGGCGGACGGTGCCCCCGGTCATCTTCCCGAGGCTGCCCGTCGCCGACTTCAGGCCGCGCGACTGCGCGTACTCCTCCCACCCGGCCACCGGGTCGGTCGCGAAGTACTGGTACGTCTCGACGCGGTCGAAGCTGCCGTCCCCGGTGAGGTCGTAGCTGACCCTGGCCTGCTGGCCGAGGCCGACCGTGGTGCCCGCGTCCACGGGCAGCCGGAACGCCGTGGCCGCACCGGAGTCGTAGCTGCCGCTGACGCCGCGCGCCTCGTAGACGAGCGGCTGGTACGGGGTGCCGTCGTGGTTGGTGCCACCGGCGGAGGCGATGGTGTCACTGCCCGCGGCGCCGTCGGTGGCCGTGGTCAGGGTGCCGCCGGAGCGCAGCCGGAAGGTGTTCCCGGTCGGCGGATCGGGGTCCGGATCGCCGCCGGAACCGGATCCCGTCGCGGTGGAACGGGCGGGCACGGTAAGGGTCTTGCCGTCCGAGAACGTCACGGTCCGTGCGGCGGAGCCGTAGTTGTGGGCGGCGTAGGTCCGGGTCGTCCCCTTGGTGAAGACGGCGGACGTGGGAATGTCACCGGTGACGCTCGCGTCGGGGGCGCCGAGCGCGTCGAGCGTATTGATCCAGTGGTAGGTGTGCGCCTTGGACTCTCCCGCCTCCGGCGTGTACGAGCCGTTCCCCGCGTCCCACTTCGACTTGGCGGCGGCCGGGTCGGCGAAGGACTGGAACTCCCACAGGATGTCCCGCCACTCCTGTGCCGGGCCGCCGTTCTCGCGTTCCATCTCGGCGAGGTTGCGCCGGATCGCGGCCTTCTCGCCGCCGAGGTGCAGCGAACCACCGGTCACGGGAAGGACGTTGATGCCGTGGATCTCCTCGGGGTTGGCGGTCCACCACGTGGAGTACGCGGCGCCGCTGCCCCACACCATGCCGGCCGTGTCATGGCCGAAGGAGGCGGGGAACACCTGCTCGTCGGCGTCGAACCAGTACTGGGCGATCGACTCCGACTCGGTGGTCAGCAGATAAGTGCCCAGGTCCCGCAGGGAGTTGTCGCCGGTCGCCGAGCCCCACAGCACGAGCGCCGCGCTGAGGTTGGTGGACTCCGAGGACGACTCCTGGTTGTTGCCCGCGGCGAACCCCTGGTGCCCGGAGGCCCAGCTGTGCCCGGCGTACACGTCGAAGCCGCGCAGGAACGGGAAGGAGCCGTCGCTCCGGCTCGGGTTGGCGGTGTCGCGCACCAGCGTCTTCACCATGCCGCCCCACGCCGAGTCCGCTGCCCAGGCCTGGTCGTACTGGGCGACAATGGCAGCGGCGTACACGTAGTACCCGTAGTGGAAGTGATGGTCGTTCAGCTCGGTGTCGCTGCCGTACGACGCCGGATACCCGGTGAGCGTCCTCCAGGCGGAGTCGTACGAGAACTCGCTCGCCCCACCCGCGGTGAACCACTCCTGGAGCCGCCCCTTGAGCAGCCCGATGAGCTTGTCGCGGGTCGCGGTCTCCCCGATCTGGTCGGCCAGCGGCACCAGTTGGGCGAGCTTGCCGAGCGCCTTGCCGGTCCAGTACGTGTCGGTGGCGCCGGAGAACGGGTCGGCGGAGTTCGCGACCTCGTTGAGGTACGTACGCAGCCGCGCGGTGTCGACCCCGGAAGACTTCGGCAGGCCGGGCAGCACGGCCGACGCCTTCTGCGAGGTGCTGAAGGAGGCCGACTCGCGGACCTTCATGGTGCCGCGCGGTGACACGTACGTGTAAGAGGTGAGGGGGTCGCTGGTGTGCAGCCACTGGTGCCGGTAGAGCGACTGGAGGGTGCCGCGCTCGGTGCCCTCCTTGGCCTCCGTGGTGAGCGTGTACGTGGCCCGCACCGTGCCGCCGCTGTAGCTCCAGTTCGTGGTGGAGCCGGTGACGAAGCTGTACGCGTACTTCCGGTACGTGGCGAGGGCGTCGGTGGAGGGGAGCACGGCGAGCGAGAAGTAGTCCTTGGAGCCGAGGCCCGCCGTGATCGTCGAACCGGAGACGTTCCAGTCGCTGCCGCTCGGCGCGAACAGCGCGTAGTGGTGCCCTGAGACCGTGATGCCGAGGACGTTGCCCTGGTCGGCGAAGACCGTGGGCGCGGCGGCCGTGCTGATCCGGGCGTCGCCGCCGGACCCCTTGGCGTACACGAAAGGCATGCCGTGGCCGATCGTCGTCCGCAGGGTGCGGGCGCCGTCGGACCAGTACGGCGTGACCGTCCAGTCGGACCACGCATCGGCCTTCGTGTCCGGGGAGTTGAGCCCGGTGAGGCCGAGGGTGAGATCGCGCTTGTGGGCGTACTCGTACTGGCGCCCGTCGCCGACGATCGCCGGCGAGGTCGGATAGCCGACCTCCAAGCCGCCGGACACGGCCTGATAGGTGAGCGGATGGCCGTACATCGGCGTCGAGTACGGGTTGTCGCCGTACCGCTGGAAGGCGAGCGACGACCACCAGTCGTTGGTGGGCACCGGCTTGCCCTTCGCTGCGTCGGTGACCTTCGGGGTGACCGGCGTCCCCGTGTTGGTGGTGGGGCCGGACGTCCCGGCGGGCCGGGAGTCCGAGTAACTCCCGGCGCCTACGGGCACGTTGGCGGCGGCGGCCGGTGACGCGGCCGGGACGATTCCCGCCGCGGCCAGGGCGGCGGCCAGGATCAGCACGGCGGCCGGTCGTCTTCGTCGGGATAAGGGCATGAGCCGGGGGAAGGGCATGGACGGCACCTCTCACGGTCGGCACGGTGTCGGAGCTGCTTGAGAGCGCTCTCAAGCGGCCGGAACGTATGGCCGTCCGAACGTGCCTGTCAAGAGAACGGGCGCGGATGGTGACGCTCGGCCGGGCGTCGGCCGGGCGTCAGCCCAGCGTCAGCCGCGCCTGCACCGGCAGATGGTCGCTGGGGAACTGGCCGTCCTTCTCGTACGTGTTGATGGCGGCGGAGTGCACGGTGACGCCCGGCGTGGCGAGGATCCAGTCGATGCGCTCGCCGTCCGGGACGAGCGGCTTGTAGCCGTGGAAGGTGGCGTACAGCTTGCTGCGCTGGGCGGCCGCGTCCCAGGTGTCCTTGAGGCCCGTGGCGAGGAGCTGGTCGTAGACCGGGTTGCCGTGTGCGGGCACGTTGAAGTCGCCGGTCATCAGCAGGGGCAGGGAGGCGTCAAGGGCCGCGACCCGCTTGGCGATCAGCTCCGCGGACTTCACGCGGGACACCTGGACCTGGTGGTCGAAGTGGGTGTTGAGAACGTAGAACTCCCGCCCGCCGTCGGCGAGATCGGCGAACCGCACCCATGTCGCCATCCGGATCACCGAGTTGCCCCACGTCTTCGAGCCGATCAGCTCCGGAGTGTCGGAGAGCCAGAAGTGGTCGTACTCGACGGGCCGCAGCCGCCGCGTGTCGTAGAAGAGCGTGGCGAACTCGTCCCGGCTGCCGCCCGCTCTGCCCGTGCCGATCCAGGCGTAGTGCGAACCCAAGTCGGCGTGGATGTCCTGAAGTTGTTGGTAGAGGCCCTCCTGGGTGCCGATGACGTGCGGGTGTTCCTCGCGGAGCAGTTCGCGCATCGCGGGGCGGCGCTCGGCCCAGGAGTTGGGCGAGGTGTCGGAGGCGTAGCGGAGGTTGAACGTCATGACGTGCAGGCGTCCGCCGCGCGGCGCCGTCGCGGCACCGGCGGGCGTGGCGGCCGTCGACGTCACCGCGGCCGCCACGGGGAGCGCCGCGGCGACGGAGAGCACGGCGCGCAGTCCGTGGCGGCGGCTGAGACGGAGGTGCTCGGTCATGGTGCCTCCAGGTCGGGTGAGGAAGACGGGTGCTCGGTCATCGGGACAGGCCAAGCGCCGCGGCGGCGCCGGTCAGCTCCTCCAGGAACATATCCACGGGCGCGCCCTGGGATGTCGCCTCCCGGGACCCGCCCAGGACAAGCCGCTCGGCGCCGAGCGACGCGGCCCACTCGGTGCGCTCGGCCGCCCCGTTCAGCGCCGCGCCGAGCGTCAGCTCCACGTCGCGCGGGTCACGGCCCGCTCCGTGCGCCGATTCGCGTACGAGGGTGAGGGCGGCGGTCAGTTCGTCGCCGGCCAGGCCCAGCGGCTGGAAGCCGTCGCCGAGCCGTCCCGCGCGGCGGGCCGCCGCCTTGGAGTGGCCGCCGATGTGCAGCGGCACGGCGCGGCCCTCGTGCGGCTTGGGGTAGGTGTGCGCGCCGGTGACCTCGTAGAACTCGCCCTTGAAGGCGAGGCCTTCGGGAGCCGTCGACGCCCACAGGTCGCGCATCAGACGGATCGCCTCGTCGGCGGCCCGGCCGCGCCGCTCGAAGTCGCCGCCGCACGCCTCGATCTCCTCCCGCATCCAGCCGAGCCCGGCGCAGACCCGCAGCCTGCCGCGGCTGAGCCGGTCCAGGGTGGCGAGGCGCTTGGCGAGGACGAACGGGTTGTGGTTGGGCAGGACCAGGACGCCGGTCGCGAGGCCGATCCGCTCGGTGGCCCCGGCCAGGAAGGCGAGCAGTTCCAGCGGGTCCGGGTAGGGGAGCGTGTCGGGCAGCGCGAGGCGGCCGTCGGGCGCGTACGGGTAACGGCTGTCGGTGTCGCTGATGACGACGGCGTGCTCGACCGCCATCACCGACTCGAAGCCGAGCGCCTCGGCGTGCCGGACGACCCGCAGCGCGGTGTCGGGTTCACCGAGGGTGCCGAGGCCGACGGGGAGGACGACGGAGTGCTTCATGACGGCTCCTGGGAATTCACGTGCGTCGGGCTGGGACGTCCGATCGCCATCGTGAGGCACACGCGTCGTTCCTGTCGCCCTCGCGGCCCGTCCTCGCACATTCCCGTTCGGGGTGGGGACCGTCCGTACCAGGCCGCCAGGGACGGGTGTCTACGGGTGGGTGTCGGTACTGAGCGTTCAGGCACGGCTCGGCGGCCCCGGTCGAACGGAACGACCGGAACAGTAATCTGTGATCACAGATCACACAAGGGTTTCCGTGGCCGGACTCGCCGCGTAGAGTGCCGCCGGTCGTCCAGGGACGGGTGTCGCCGAGCCACTGGAGACACCGCTATGGAAATGCTGTCCACGATCAGCGGGTGGATCTGGGATCCGCTGGCCTATGTCGCTCTGGCGATCGGCGTGCTGTTCACGCTGGTCACGAAGGGGGTCCAGTTCCGCCGTGTACCGGACATGATCCGGCAGTTGCGGGAGAGCGAGGCGGGCGAGGGCGGCCTGTCCTCGTTGCAGACGCTCGCGCTGTCCCTGTCCAGCCGGATCGGGGTCGGCTCCATCGCGGGCGTGGCCACGGCCGTCGCCTCCGGCGGCCCAGGCGCCCTGCTGTGGATGGTGGTCACCGCGCTGCTCGGGGCCACCGCCGCGTACGCCGAGGCCGTCCTCGCACAGGTCTACAAGCGCCGCAGTCACGGCGAGGACCTCGGCGGCATGTCGTACTACATCAAGTACGGGCTCAAGGCCCCGTGGCTCGCGTCGCTCGTGGCCCTGGCGACGATGGTCGCCTACGGCTTCGTACTGCCCGGCGTGCAGGCCAACAACATCGCCTCCAGCGCCCAGTTGGCCTTCGGCACGGAAGGCTGGCAGGTGGGTCTCGTGCTCGCCGCCGTCCTCGGTGTGGTCGTCGTCGGCGGCACCCGCAGGATCGTGAAGGTCGTCGAGTCCGTCGTCCCGTTCGTGGCCCTCGGGTACATCGTCAGCGCGTACGTCATCATCGCCCTGAACATCGAAAAGGTGCCCGCCGCCATCGGCCTGATCGTCTCCAGCGGCATGGGTGTCGACCAGGTCTTCGGCGGCATCATGGGCTTCGCCGTCGCGTGGGGTGTGCGCCGGGCCGTGTTCGCCTCCGCGCTCGGCCTCGGCGAGGGCACGTTCGCCGCGGCGGCCGCCACCGTCTCGCACCCCGGCAAGCAGGGCATCGTCCAGGCGTGCAGCATCTACATCGACGTCCTGCTGATCTGTACGGCGAGCGGACTGCTGCTCGTGGTCACGGGCGCGTACAACGTGACGGACCCGTCCGGCGGCTTCCTCGTGGAGAACGTGCCGGGCGCGGTCGCGGGCCCCAACTACATGCAGGAGGCGATCGATTCGAGCCTGCCCGGCTGGGGCGCGGGCTTCGTCGCGGTGGCCGTGGCGATGTTCGCCTTCGTCTCCATGGTGTTCTTCTTCTACGTCGCCCAGACCAACCTCGCCTTCCTGCTCGGCGAGCGCCGCAGCCGGACCCTGGACGCCCTGCTCAAGGTCGGCACGGTCGCCATCGCCTTCATCGGCACCGCCGTCACCGCCGACGCCATGTGGGCGGTGGGCGACATCGGCTACGGCATCCTCGGCTGGCTGAACATGGTGTGCGTCCTGCTCCTCACACCCGTCGTACGCAAGGTGATCCGGGACTACGACCGCCAGCGCCGCGAGGGCCTCGATCCGCGCTTCGACCCGGTGCCGCTCGGTATCGAGGGCGCCGACTACTGGCACAAGTCCCGGAAGGAGTCCGCTACTTCTTCTGTTCCCGCAACTGCTCCTTGATCCGGTCGATGGCGCTCGCCAGGGACTCGCGGGTGATCGCCGCGGCTCCCTCGGCGTCGCCCGACTCGACGGTCGCCACCAGGCGTTCCTGGTGGCGCCAGAGCGCGTCGTCCTCCGGCTTCTTGAGCGCGGAGCGGGCGCCGACCGTCTTGTAGGCGCGGCACTGCGCCCACAGGGAGCGCACCGTGTCGACCAGGACCGGGTTCCCCGACGCCTCGTACAGGACGCCGAGCACCGTCTCGTCGCGGTCGAGGTACTCCATCACCCCGCCCTCCGCTATCGCCTGACGCATGCTCAGCAGGCCCTCGCGCATCGCGGCGATGCCCGCCTTGCCGATGCGCGTGGCGCCGAGCCGCGTGGCCTCGACCTCGAGCAGCAGCCGTACGTCGTAGGCGTGCACCAGCTCCGCGAGGTCCAGGCCCTTCACCACGGAACCCCGGTGCGGCGCGCGCTCCGCGAAGCCGGCCTCTTCGAGGCGGCGGATGGCTTCGCGTACGGGCATCTCGCTCGTGCCGACCAGTGCCGCGAGGTCACGGATGCGCAGCCGGTAACCGACCGGGAACTCTCCGCTCATGATCGACTCGTGCAGCACCGCGTAGACGCGGTCGGCCATGGAGGTGGCCGGTTCCAGGCGTTTCGAGGTATCCACGTGCGCATCCTAAACAGCCGCGGGGAATTCCCCGCCGACCCATTGTGTGATCTGTGATCACATCCTAGTGTTGCCGTCAGATCGCCGCGCGGCCCAGGTGTCCGCGCGCGTCCCCACTCAGCATTCCCAACCCATCAGGCGGGCCCTTTCGGGCTGCCGTGAAGCAGGGGGCATCGCCCATGACATCCATCAAAGACGTCGTCATCGTCGGCGGTGGCATCGCCGGACTCTCCGCGGCCTGGCGGCTGCGGCACCTCGACTCCCTGGTCCTGGAGTCGGACCACCGGGTCGGCGGCCGCATCCGCTCCGAGAAGCGCGGCCGCTACTTCCTGAACTGGGGCGGCCATGTCTACGCGGGCGGTGACTCCGCCACCTCGTGGCTGCTCGACAGCACCGGCGTCGACGCCGTCCCCGTCCCGGGCTCCCTCTCCGGCCTGCACATGAACGGCAAGCTGCTGCTCAAGGGGCGCGTGGAGACGTACCCCTTCCGCGTCCCGATGTCGATGTCCGCCCGCGTCGGCATGCTCACCGCGGGCGCCAAGGTCTTCTCGAAGGTCGGCAGGTACGCCCGGATCGTCGGCCGCCGCAAGGGCGAGAGCGAAGGCCAACGCCAGCAGCGGGTCTACGACTTCATGAACGACATCAGCTTCAAGGAGTTCCTCGGCGACATCCCCGCCGACGCCCAGGCCCTCTTCGAACCGACCGTCACCCGCTCCGCCGGCGACATCGACCAGATCTCGGCCGGGGCCGGGGTTGGCTACTTCAGCCTCGTCTGGAACATCGGCGCGGGCCTCTCGAACTCCATCGTCGGCGGCCCCGCCACCCTCACCGAGTCCATCGCCGCCGCGCTCGGCGACAGCGTCCAACTCGGCGCCTCCGTAAGGGAAGTGGTGCAGAAGGCGAACTCCGTCGTCGTCCGCTACGAGCAGGACGGCGTCGCCTACGAGGTCGAGGCCCGCACCGCCGTGCTCGCCACCCCGGCCCCCATCACCCACCGCATCGCCCCCGACCTGGACGCGGACCTCCGCGACGCGCTCTCGAAGATCCAGTACGGGCCGTACGTCAGCGCCGCGTTCCTCACCAACGAGACCGGCCGCCGCCCCTGGGACGACGCCTACGGCATCGCCACCCCCAAGCGGTCCTTCAACGTCGTCCTCAACATGTCCAACATCCAGCACGGTTACAGCCGCGAACGGCACCCCGGCTCCTCGCTGATGACGTTCTCGCCGGGCACCCTCGCCCGCAACCTCATGGAGAAGGACGACGCGGACATCCGGAACACGTACCTCGAAGACCTCGACCAGGTACTGCCGGGTGTCGCCTCCGACGTCACCGAATCGCATGTGTGGCGGCTCCCGCTGGGCGCCCCGTACTGCTTCCCCGGCCGCGGCAAGCTCCAGCCCGTCCTCACCCGCCGCACCGGCCGAGTCCTCCTCGCCGGCGACTACATGGGCTCGCTCTACACCGAGACCGCCATCCAGTCGGGACTCAACGCCGCCACCGACGTGCGCGGACTGCTCGCCACCGACCGGCAGACCTCCCGCGCGGGCCTCGTCACCGCTTCCTGAAACACCGTCAACCCACCCTCGTCCTCGGAGAACCGACATGCCCCTGCCTCTGGAAAACGGCATCCTGACCGCCCTCGCCACCCCCTACGACGCGGCCGGTGACATCGACGAGAAGCTGCTGCGCGTCATCGTCGACCGCTCGGTCGACGGTGGTGTGTCCGGCGTCGTCGCGGGCGGCTCCACCGGCGAGTTCGCCACCATGAGCGGCGACGAGCGCCGCCTCCTCGTCGAGACCGTCGTCGACCAGGCCGCGGGCCGCGTCCCGGTCATCGCGCAGACCGGCGCCGTCGCCACCCGCGAGGCCGTCGCCCTCACCCGGCACGCCGAACAGGCGGGCGCCGACGTGGTGATGGTCGTCGCGCCGTACTACGAGACGCTGACGATGGACGAGACGCTGCGCTATCTGCGTACGGTCGCGGGGTCGGTGTCGATCCCCGTCATGCTCTACAACATCCCGGACGCGACCGGCGTGAACCTCGACCCGGACACCGTCGGCGCGCTCGCCCGCGAGGTCGAGAACATCAAGTACATCAAGGACACCAGCGCCGACATGGCGCAGGCGGGCCAGCTCATCCACCGCCACGGCGATGTCATCGACACGTTCCTCGGCTGGGACAGCCTGCTGCTGGCCTCCGTGGCGGAGGGCGCGGCGGGTGTCATGGCGGGCTCGGCCAACGTGATGGCCGCCGACCTCGTCGCCGTCCACCAGGCGCTCCACGCAGGCGAGTTGGAGCTTGCCCGCGAGCGCTGGGCGCGCGTCTTCCCGCTCATGGACACCCTCATGACCGGCGGCCCCTTCATCCAGGGTGTGCGCGCCGCGATGGAGGAGATCGGGCTGCCCGTCGGCCCGCCGCGCGAGCCGCTGCTGCCGGTCGAGGCCGCGCACCGCGAGCGCATCCGCGCCGCGCTCGCCGAGTTGCCGCACCTCAACGTCTGAGACCGCGACGACCATCACGACCGCGACGACCATCACGACCGCGACGACCATGACGACCGCGACCCGAGGGATGTCCGCCATGACCTTCTCCGTACGCCGCCCCGAGCCCGGCACCGCACCGCTGATCAGCGCGGCCGAGCTGCCGCCGCTCGGCCACTTCATCGACGGCAAGTTCACCGAAACCGAGCCCGAATTCGGTACCGGCACCGAGACCACCGACGTCCTCGACCCGGCCACCGAGGAACTCCTCGCCCGCGTCCCGCTCGGCACCGTAGAGGACACCGACCGGGCCGTGGCCGCCGCCCGCGCCGCGCACCCGGCCTGGGCCCGCATCACCCCCAAGGAGCGCGCCGACGTCCTCCTGGCGATCGCCGACCGCGTCGACGCCAACGCGGACCTCGTCGTACGCCTCGAATCGGCCGACACCGGAAAGCCGTTCGCGGTCTCCCGCGACGACGTCGGCATGACGGCCGACGGCTTCCGCTTCATGGCGGGCGCGCTGCGCGCGCAGGCCGGCGGGATGGCGGCGGGGGAGTACGTCGAGGACCACACGTCTCTCGTCCTGCGCGAGCCGCTCGGTGTCATCGGCGCGGTCACGCCGTGGAACTACCCGCTCCTGATGGGCGCTTGGAAGATCGCGCCGATCCTGGCGGCGGGCAACTGCCTGGTCCTCAAGCCGTCCGAGCAGACGCCGCTGTCCACGCTGAAGTTCGCCGAGCTGGTCGCCGACCTGCTGCCCGCCGGTGTCCTCAACGTCGTCACGGGCCGCGGCCCGGTCGTCGGCGACCGGCTCGCGCGCCACCCCGACATCGCCATGATCGCGCTGACCGGTTCGACGGGGAGCGGACGGGCCGTGGCCCGCGCCGCCGCCGACACCGTCAAGCGCGCGCACCTGGAGCTGGGCGGCAAGGCCCCGTTCGTGGTGTTCGAGGACGCCGACCTCAAGGCGGCGGCGGAGGGCCTGCGTACGGCGGGGTTCTGGAACTCGGGCCAGGAGTGCGGCGCCGCCTGCCGCGTCCTCGTACACGCCTCCGTGGCCGAGGAGTTCACGGCACACCTCGTGGGCGAGATCTCACAGATCACCGTCGGCGACCCACGCACCGGCGACGCCGTCGAACTCGGCCCCCTGGTCTCCAAGCCGCACTACGACCGCGTGCGCGGCTACATCGGCCGGGCCATCGCCCAGGGTGCCCGCCCGGTCGTCGGCGGCACGCCCCTCGAAGAGGACGCCCCCGGCTACTTCGTCGCGCCGACGGTCCTGGTCGACGTCGCCGAGGGCGCCGAGATCGCCCGCGAGGAGGTCTTCGGGCCCGTCGTCAGCGTCGAGACCTTCACCGACGAGGACGAGGCGATCCGCCGCGCCAACGCCAACGACGTCGGCCTCGGCGCCTCCGTCTGGACCGAGAACGCCCGCCGCAGCCACGCCGTCGCCGCCCGCATCGACGCCGGCACGGTCTGGGTCAACTCCCACCTGGTCCTCGCCAACGAACTCCCGTGGGGCGGCTTCAAGGGCTCCGGCTACGGCCGCGACCTCTCGGTCCACGCCCTGGAGGACTACTCCCGCACCAAGCACGTGATGCACCACCACGGCCGCTGAAGGGCCATCGGGCTCTCGGCCGTACGCGGCGCCGCTGGCGGATAGCTGCCGTGGCGCCAACCCGCCACCGCACGACAAGTACCCCTCCGCACACAGTAGTTGACACTCCTCCCAGGGCCTCGGTTCGCACCCCCCTCGCCCCCGACGGCCCCAGGAGGAGAGGCAACGATGACAAGAGGTATCGCGCGACGCGGCGCGGCCCTGCTGTCGGCCGGGATGGCGTTCGCGCTGCTGCCGGCCGGCGGTGCGCACGGCGCCGCGTCGGACGACGTGAGACCCCAGGCCACGAAGACCGCCCGTGCCGCTCACACGGTGACGCTCGTGACCGGGGACAAGGTGACCGTCACGGACATCGGCGGCGGGCAGCGGACCGTCGAGGTGAAACGGCCGGAGGGTGCAGGCGGGCTGGTGCGTACGCAGGTCACCGACGGGGACGTACGGGTCGTACCGGACGAGGCCGTCCCCTTCCTCGCCTCGGGGAAGCTGGACGCCCGGCTGTTCGACGTGAGCGGGCTGATCCGGCAGGGCCTCGCCGACACGAAGGCCGACGCGACGCCGCTGATCGTCACCTATGGGAGCAAGGGCGCACGCAGCGCCGCTGCCACGCCCAAGGGCGCCGAGCGCTCCCGCACGCTCGGCAGCATCGGCGGCGCGGCGCTCGACGCCGACAAGGGGCGTACGTTCTGGAACGCCCTGACCAGCAAGGACGAGTACGCCGACGGTATCGGCAAGGTGTGGCTCGACGGTCGTGTCGAAGGGGACATGGAGCAGTCCAACGCCCAGATCGGCAGCCCGAAGGCGTGGGAGGCCGGGCTCACCGGCAAGGGGGTGAAGGTCGCCGTCCTCGACACCGGCTACGACCCCGCCCACCCCGATCTCGCCTCCCGCGTGACCGAGTCGAAGTCGTTCATCGAGGGGCAGCAGGTCGCCGACCGCAACGGCCATGGCACACACGTCAGTTCCACCGTCGGCGGCTCCGGAGCCGCCTCCGACGGCAAGGAGAAGGGTGTCGCCCCCGACGCCACGCTCGCCGTCGGCAAGGTGCTCGGCGACGACGGCTACGGCAGCGAGTCCCAGATCATCGCCGGCATGGAGTGGGCCGCCAAGGACATCAAGGCCAAGGTCGTCTCCATGAGCCTCGGCTCCGACACCGGCAGCGACGGCACCGACCCGATGGCGCAGGCCGTCGACTCCCTCTCCGCCGAGACCGGCGCCCTCTTCGTCGTCGCCGCGGGCAACGCCTACAGCCCCGGCACCATCGGCTCACCCGGCGCCGCCGACGCCGCGCTCACCATCGGCGCCGTCGACGCGAGCGACAAGCGGGCCTCCTTCTCCAGCCAGGGCCCGCGCCTCGGCGACGACGCCCTCAAGCCAGACCTCTCCGCCCCCGGCGTCGACATCCTCGCGGCCCGCTCCTCACTCGTGGACGGCACCGGCAGCTACACCACCATGAGCGGTACGTCGATGGCGACACCGCACGTCGCCGGAGTCGCCGCCCTCCTCGCGCAGGCCCACCCCGACTGGACGGGGGAGCGGCTCAAGAGCGCGCTGATGTCGTCGTCGAAGCAGCTGACCGCCTCCGCGTACGCCATCGGGGCCGGCCGGGTCTCCGTGCCCGACGCGATCGCCGCGAAGGTCACCGCGACCGGCAGCGCCGACCTCGGCGCGTACCGCTGGCCGTACGACAGCAACAAGCCGGTCACCAAGACCCTCACGTACACCAACTCATCTGACTCTTCCGTGGAGTTGGAACTCGCCGTGCAGGGCGGCGCCGCCGCCGGAGTCGCCACGCTCGCCGACTCCAAGCTGACCGTGCCCGCGCACGGCGCCGCCTCCACCACCGTCACCGGCGACGGTTCCAAGGCCGCCGTCGGCGCCAACAGCGGGCAGATCGTGGCCAGTTCGGGCGGCACGCCCGTCGCGCACACCGCCTTCGGCCTCGTCAAGGAGGACGAGCGGTACACGCTCACCGTCCATGTGAAGGACCGCGACGGCAAGCCGGCCGGCGCCAACCTCATGTACCAGCAACTCGCCAAGAACACCCTGCCGCAGGCGGCGACCGCCGACGCCTCGACCGGCACCGTCAAGCTCCGCCTGAAGCCAGGGACGTACTACGTCGACTCGTTCCTTGCCGTACGCGGGTCGCACGGCAAGGACTCCCTCGGCACCGCGTATCTCGCCGACCCCGAGGTGAAGCTCGACCGGGACCGCGAGATCACCCTCGACGGCACCAAGCTGCGCGAGGTCGCCACCCGTGTCCCGAAGGACACCGAACCGCACCAGACGCTCGTCCAGTACGACCGCAAGGCGGGCGGCACCGACGTGTTCGGCATGGCGCTGCTCCCCATCAAGTACGACTCGCTGTACGCCCTGCCCACCGACCCGGTGACCGACGGCAGTTACGCGTACCGGACCACCTGGCGCGCCGCCCAGCCGCACATCACCGTCGACGGTGTCGACGAGGTGTGGCAGCAGCCCGGATCCACCCTCGTCGAGGGCGACACCAGGCTCCCGCTGGTGAACGCGGGCGCGGGCGCACCCGCCGACTACGAGGGTGAGAACGCCACCGGCAAGGGCGTCCTCGTGCACCTCGACGGCACCCGCACCCCGGCACAGATCGCGCAGGCCGCCCAGGACGCGGGCGCCAAGGCACTGTTCCTCACGGACGACACCCATGGCCGCCTCAACACCCTTTTCTACAACGACGACAACACGGACCGGCCGCTCCAGATCGGCAGCGTCACGAACGCCGACTTCGACCGCCTCCTCGCCAAGCAGCGGCGCGGTGAGCGCGTCGAGATGACGGGCGTCGCCAACTCCACGTACTCCTACGACCTGTCGAAGGGCTACAAGGGCGCCATCCCCGACCGCAGCCTGCTGTTCGCCCCGGACCCCGGCCAACTCGCCACCGTCGACACCACCTTCTACGGCGCGAAGAAGACCGAGGGCAGCGAGTTCCGCTACTCCGTCGACCCGTCCTTCCAGTTCGCCGGCGGCTTCCAGGAACGGTACGACTTCCCGGGGCACCGCACCGACTACGTGTCCGTCGAGCCCGACCAGAAGTGGCACGAGTCCGTCAACCTCGGCCCCCTGGAGGAGCGCAGCGGCCTCGTCGCCTACCGGCCCGGCAATCGCACCGAGCTGAACTGGTTCAAGCCCGTCTGGCACCCCTACGGCGGCAGCGGTCTCGGCTGGGGCCAGGAGCGCGCGGGCAACATGCTGCGCTTCAACCTCCCCGGCTGGGGCGACTCGGGCCCCGACCACACCGGATTCGGCGACCCGTACAGCGACGAATCCGGCATGACGCAGTACACCGAGGCCTTCGTGAACGGGGTGAGCGCGGGCCGACGCACCGGCAGCGCCGCCCAGTTCAGCGTCAGCGACGGCTCGGAGCAGCCGTTCAAGGTCGTCACCGACACTGCACTTGACCCGGAGCTGTGGGGCATCGGCACCACCTCGCACAGTGAGTGGACGTTCCGCTCGGCCGCCACGCCGACCGACCGCTACACCTTCCTCCCCCTGATCAACCTCAACTACGACCTCGACACCGACCTCGCCGGAAAGGTCCGCGCGGGCTCACGGCTCCCGGTCGGCCTGTCCGCCGAGTACGTCAAGGACGCGGCCGGCACCGGAACCCTGGGTGGCGGCACCCTGCACGTGTCGTACGACGACGGCAAGACCTGGAAGCCCGTGCCCCTCACCGGCACCGGATCGGGTCCCTCCTGGACGGGCACCCTGAACGTGCCGCGCGACGCCACCTCGCTCTCGCTGCGGGCGACCGCGAAGGACGACAAGGGCGGCTCGGTGACACAAGAGGTCATCCGGGCGGTGGCCGTGAAGTAACCCGCACGGAGGGAGCGGGAGCTGTCAGAGCTCGACCTCGAAGTCGAGCTCGTCGTACCGGCGTTCCGCGATCAGATCCCGCTTTCCCGCGATGAGGGTGAGGTGTGCGTCCCCTTCGCACACCGCACCCTCGGGTATGCGGATGAACAAGACGTCCCCGCGGTCCTCTACCGGGTTCTGCCAGGCGCGCGAGTGGCCGCCGAGCTGGATGTCGTCCGACCACCGGCCGTAGAGAATCTTGTCGATCTCTCCTACGAGCCGGTCCACGCGACGCGTCCGCTCGGCGTCCCCTCCCGCGTACTCCACCGCTTCGGTGACGCCCGACCAGCTGTACAGGTCGGGCATCGTGCTGCCCGGTACCGCGTAGAGCGGAAACGGCTCGTGGAGCTCCGGGTCGTGAGAGTCCTCGGCGTCCCGCGCATCGTCCTCGACGGTCTCGACTCCGGCCGGCACGTGGACGACGGCACCTTCCCCCGGGTAGTCGCTGATCTCGGCGAACACCACCAGATGTCCGTCGGAGGGGAAGTCGATGTCGAGGGAGCCGACGGGCAGGGCGGCGCAGTCGACGGTCAGCACGTGGGGCAGGTCCGCGGGCGCGGTCATGTCCCGGGGCAGCCGGGGAGCCCCCGCGACCCGGCCGACTGGCCGGGCGTCCGCCCTCAACTCCTCTGGCAGCATGTCGAAGGGGCACAAGTGGACACAGGGGCGCAGCAGTTGGAGGAAGGCCCCGACCACCGACTCGGGCACATCGAGCACCCGCCCCGCGTCGAGAACGGCGTCACGCACGGTCGTCTTCATGGCTGCCAGACTGCCATGCGCCACTGACAACGCAGGCGGCCAAGGTAACTTTCGGATCATGAAACGCCAATTGCCCCAGCTCTCCGAGCTGCGCCCCCTCCTGAAGTTCGACGGCTTCAACCCCGACCGCCGCGCCGCCCGCCTCGCCAAGGCCGCCGACGTATGGGACCTGCGCACGCTCGCCAGGCGCCGCACACCCCGCCCCGCCTTCGACTACGTGGACGGCGCCGCGCAGCGCGAGTTGACGGTACGGAGAGCACGCAGGGCGTTCGACGACGTCGTGCTGCTGCCGCGCATCCTGCACGGAACCGAGAAGGTCGACCTCGGCACCGAGATAGCGGGCGCGCGCGCCGAGCTGCCGTTCGGGATCGCGCCCACCGGGTTCACACGCTTCATGCACGCCGAGGGCGAGGACGCCGGAGCCGGTGCGGCGGCCGCGGCGGGCATCCCGTTCTCGCTGTCCACGATGGGGACCCGCTCGCTCGAACACGTCGCCGCCGCGGCGCCGGACGGGCGCCGCTGGTTCCAGCTGTACCTGTGGAAGGACCGGCAGCGCTCCCTCGAACTCCTCCAGCGGGCCACGGCGAGCGGCTTCGACACCCTCCTCGTCACCGTGGACACCCCGGTCGCCGGACAGCGGCTGCGCGATGCCCGCAACGGCATGGTGATCCCGCCGAGGCTCACCCTCAAGACCGTGCTCGACGCCTCGTACCGGCCCCAGTGGTGGTTCAACTTCCTCACCACGGACCCGCTCAGCTTCGCCTCGCTGTCCGGCACCAGCCAGGACCTGCCGACGCTCATCAACTCGATGTTCGACCCGACCCTGTCCATCGAGGACCTGGAGTGGATCCGCTCCCAGTGGCCGGGCAAGCTCTTCGTCAAGGGCGTGCTGACGGCCGAGGACACGCGCCGCGCGCTGGGCGCCGGGGCGGACGGGCTCGTCGTGTCCAACCACGGCGGACGCCAACTCGACCGCGCGCCCGTCTCGTTCCACGCGCTGCCCGAGGTACGGGCCGAGGCCGGGGACGACGTGGAGATCATCCTCGACTCCGGCATCATGTCCGGCGCCGACATCGTCGCCGCCCTGTGCGCCGGAGCGGACTTCACCCTCATCGGCCGCGCCTACCTGTACGGGCTGATGGCCGGCGGCCGCGAGGGTGTCGCGCGCGCCATCGACCTCCTCGCGAAGGAGATCGAGGTGACGATGCAGCTCATCGGCGCCGCGTCGATCGCCGACCTGGGACCGCACCTCCTGCGCACCCGCCCCACGGCCTGAGGCCGTGGGGCGCGGGCCGGCCGCCTTCACCTCGGTCTCAGGCGGCCGGCCCCGTGAGGAGTTCGGTGATCTCGTCGGCGAGGCCCGAACCCAACTCGCCCCAGCCGTCCTTGTACCCGTAGACACTCGCCAGGCTGCGCGCGTCGTAGTCGCCGTTCATGATGTCGATGTCGTCGGGCGTGATGAGCGAGGGGTGCGCGACGCCGACCGCGCCCGACACCTTCAGCAACTCCTTGCGCAGCGTACGCAGATACATCGCGGCCCGCGTCGCCTTCGACGGCGCGTCCACGCCGCGCACCAGCCACGGCGCCTGGGTGGCGATGCCGGTGGGGCACTTGTCGGTGTGGCACTTCTGCGCCTGGATGCAGCCGATGGACAGCATCGCCTCGCGCGCTACGTTGATCATGTCGACGCCGAGCGCGAAGGCGACGGCGGCGTTCTCCGGCAGCCCCAGCTTGCCGGAGCCGATGAAGGTGATGTCATCGGTCAGCCCCCGCTCGGCGAAGACGCTGTAGACCCGCGAGAAGCCCATCCGGAACGGAAGCGACACCGAGTCGCTGAAGATCAGCGGGGCCGCGCCGGTGCCGCCCTCGCCGCCGTCGATGGTCACGAAGTCGACGCCGCGGTGGCCGCGCGCCATCAACGTCGCCAGCTCCTCCCAGAAGCCCATCTCACCGACGGCGCTCTTGATGCCGACCGGAAGCCCGGTCTCGGCGGCGAGCAGCTCGACGAAGTCCAGCATCGAGTCGACGTCGTGGAACGCGGTGTGCCGCGAAGGCGAAGCGCAGTCCTTGCCCGCCGGAATGCCACGTATCCCGGCGATCTCCTCGGTCACCTTGGCGCCCGGCAGCATCCCGCCGAGCCCCGGCTTGGCGCCCTGCGACAGCTTGATCTCCAGCGCCTTGACGGGGGCGCTCGCGACGACGGCCTTCAGCTTGTCGAGGTTGAACGTGCCGTCGTCGTTGCGGCAGCCGAAGTACGAGGTGCCGATCTGGAGGACGAGGTCACCGCCGCCGCGATGGTACGGGGAGAGGCCGCCCTCGCCCGTGTTGTGCATCGTCCCGGCCAGCTCCGCGCCCTTGTTGAGGGCGGTGACCGCCGCGCCGGACAGCGAACCGAAGCTCATCGCCGAGATGTTCACGACGCTCGCGGGCCGGAACGCCTTGGCGCGCCCGCGCGGACCGCCGAGCACCTTCGCCGAGGGCAACGGGGCCTGCGGGTCGTGCAGATCGGGCAGCGGCCCGGCGAACGTGCGCTGCTTGACGTACGCGTGGCCCTGCACATGCTCCACGTCGTTGTCCGTGCCGAACCCGAAGTAGTTGTTCTCCTCCTTCGCCGACGCGTAGATCCAGCTGCGCTGGTCCCGGCTGAAGGGGCGCTCCTCGTCGTTGGAGGTGACGACGTACTGGCGCAGCTCGGGCCCGATCGTCTCCAGCAGGTACCGGGCGTGCCCGATGACGGGGAAGTTCCTCAGCAGTGCGTGCTTCTTCTGTATGAGGTCGCGGGCGGCCACCACTGCTACTGCTGTCGCGGCGGCCGCACCGATGTTCCTGGCACGCATGACGTTCCTCTCCTCGGCTGCTCCATACCCGGCGCCACCGCTGCCGCGGCGAACGCCCCCTGATGGTAGAGGCCGAGGGGTGGAGCGTCAGGCGCCGGGCATGACCGGCCCGACGACGGTGCCCTCGGCGACCCGCAGCGGCCCCGTGGCACCGGACTCACCCGGGATCTGGCCGCCCGGTGCGGAGAGGGTGAAGGTGGCCTCGTCGGCGGGAACGCCGGGCAGATAGTTGGGCACCTGGATGTCGAAGTGCACCGGGTGGCCGGGGCCGAACACCACCGGTGTGTCCTGCGGACCGTACGCGCCTACGGCAATCCCGTTCGGCTCCCCGTCCTCGGAGAACTCCACGTCGACGGGGGACCCGGCGAGCACGCACGGCTCGTAACCGGGGGCGGCGGTGAGGGTGACGCGGTAGTGGCTGTGCCCGGCGGAGGAGTCGTCCGGGGTGATGCGGGCGAGGTGGTTCGCGGGGCGGCAGGAGGAGGGCGCCGAGGCACGCTCCGATGCCGCGCCCGAGCCCGTGCCGGTGCCCGTGCCTGAGCCGGGGGAGGCGGCCTGAGCGATGCCGCCTCCGAGGGTGGCTGCCAGCACGGTCGCGGTGGCGGTGGCAGCGGTCTTCCAGGTGGTCGTACGCACGCGGGTGTCTCCGTCTCTGGTTCCGCTTCTTGTCGGAACCTCGGCCTCCACCACCATGGCTCAGCCCCGGAGCCGTCGCCCGCCGAAGGAGCCCGAGCCGTCCGACCGCTGCCACCACGCCTCCAGCCCCGCCTGGTCGAACTCCCGCCAGTCCGGGGTCTCCTGGACCAGGCCCCGGCCGAGACGCCGCCCCAGGTCGACCATCACCCGGCCGGCGGGGGTGCGGCCGGTGTCGTAGGCGGCCAGCGCCTCGGGCCACGTGGTGGTCGAGGTGAGGGCCGACTGGAGGGTCGTGGCGTCCTGGAGTGCCTTGACGGCGCCCGCGCCGGTGTGCGGGCGGGCGACCGTGGCCGCGTCGCCCACGAGCAGCGCCCGGTCCACCGCGTAGCGGGGCGCCGTGAAGTCGTAGAGCGGCTGCAGGAACAGCTCGTCGTATGTCGTCCCGCGCACCAGGTCGCCCCAGTAGGCGGGCAGCAACTTCTCGGCCACGTACGCGAGATGGGCGCGCAGACCGTCGCCCGCCGTGCCGGGGTGCAGCGTCGTGGGTGTCTCCATGCCCCGGTCGAGTCCGGGCGGCGGAGCCGTGTAGAGGACCCAGTTGACGCGGTGGCCGCCCGTCGTCACGTCCGGGATGCGGTACACGATGAGGTGGCCGCCGGGGAAGACGACGTACGCGCACTCGTCCTCGGGCCACAGGTCGGGGTCGCGCAGGCGGTCCGATGGGTAGGCGCCGCGCCAGGCGAGGTATCCGGCGTACTCCGGCTGTACGTCGGGGTGCACCGCCGCGCGGACCGCCGAGCGGTAGCCGTCGGCGCCGATCACGGCGTCGTAGCGCTCGGTGCGCCCACCGTCCGTGTGCACCTCGGCGCCCTCCGGTGTCACCTCGACCGCCTCGACCGCCGAGCCGTGCCGGAAGTCCGCCGACTCGGGCACCCGGCGCCGCAACTCCTGCCACAGCGGGCCCCAGTTGTACGTCCGGAACGGGAACGGCATCACCGCGAGTTCGCGGCCCAGCGGCCCGGCTCCCGCCGCCTCGTCCCGCACCCACCAGCGCCGGCGGCGGATCTGCAGCCACGGCATCGCGGCGTCCAGGTACCCGGCCGACTCCAGTTCCGCGTAACGGTCGTTGTGCACGGCGAGACCCACCCCGCGGTCGGCGAGGCGGCCCGAGGCCCGCTCGTGGACGGTGATGTCCTCGACGCCTCCGCGTCGCAGCGCCAGCGCCGACGCGCATCCGCCGATGCTTCCGCCCACGACCGCGACTTTGCTGCCGTTGCGCATTCGATCCCCCGTGGCCTGTCCGCCGTCTACTTGTCCGCTGGTCCGCGTACGTCGCGTTGGTCATGCGCGCCGTACCGGGTTCATCATGCCAGCGCGCGGACGGCCATGGGGGATGCGCCGGTCACCGTGACAGATCGGTGAGCGGCACCGCCGAAGGACGGTCCGCGCGGCTCGCGACCGCCACGGACTCGCCGGATCCCGCCGAGGCCAGCAGCGACTCCATGACGTCCAGGACGTGGTACGCGAGGGTGCCCGAGGCGCGGGGCTCCGCCGACGCGGGTGTCCTGGCGAGGTCGGCGATGCCGTAGCCGCGCCCGGAGCCGAGGTATCCGGCCGAGACGGGGAGGGTCTCCCAGGACGGCGCGCCGAGGCGGAACAGGCGGGTGTCGCCGTCGAAGTGGTTCGGGTCGGGAACGGCCAACGTCCCCTGGGGGCCGTGGACTTCGATGTGCGCGGAGTGCGTCGCGACCGCGTCGAACGACACCACGAGCGTCGACAGCGCGCCGGACTCGTGCACGAGCACCCCCGTGACATGGGTGTCGACGGCCACCGGCACCCGCTCGCCCGCCCGTGGCCCGCTGCCGATCTCCCGCTCGGGGCGGGGGCGGCTCGCCGCTCCGATCACCGAGGTGACGGGGCCGAGGAGGGTGACGAGGGCGGTGACGTAGTACGGGCCCATGTCGAGGAGCGGCCCGCCGCCGGGGGCGTAGTAGAAGTCGGGGTCGGGGTGCCAGCGTTCGTGGCCGGGGGTGACCATCGTGGCGGTGGCCGCGACGGGGGCGCCGATGAGCCCGTCGTCGATGGCCCTGCGCGCCGTCTGGACGCCCGTGCCGAGCACGGTGTCCGGCGCGCAGCCGACGACGACGCCCGCCTGCCGGGCGGCGTCGAGCACCGCGCGGGCCTCGGCCGACGTCGCGGCGAGCGGCTTCTCTCCGTAGACGTGCTTGCCTGCCGCGATCGCCTTCAGGGCTATCTCGCTGTGGGCGGCGGGCACGGTGAGGTTGAGGACGAGGTCCACGTCGTCCGAGGCGAGCAACTCGGCGACGGTGACCGCCCGTACGCCCCCGCCCTCCCACTCCTTCGCCACCGCGCGCGCCCGATCGGCGTCCAGGTCGGCCACGGCCACCAGCGCGACACCAGCGAGCCTGCGCAGACTGGCCAGGTACTGGCCCACGATCGTCCCGCATCCGACGATGCCGACGTTCAGTGTCTTGTCCGGGTTCAACGGCTCGCCCACAGCAGGCCCCTTTCGACGACGGTGCGTACGCTCGGGTGTTCCAGGTCCGTCACATGGTGGCCGGGTGTGCACACGAAGATGCGGCCCTTGCCCCACTGGCGGGTCCAGATGGCCGGTGAGGTGACTTCGCGGTGCCACGGGTCCCAGGCGCGGATCTTCTGCGTGGTGGTGGCGAGGACGTCGATGTAGTCGTCGGCGAGCACCCAGTACTGCTCGGTGACGAGGTCGAAGTCCTCGATGCCCCGGGTGATGGGGTGTTCGGCCGCGACCGGGAGCATGTTCACGGTGTACGGGACGTAGTTGTCGGACTGTTCGCCGATCCGCTCGTCGGGGTGCTTGCCGGGGTGGCAGGCGAACTGGCCGCCGATCAGGTGCAGATAGTCCGCCGTGTTCCGGTAGGAGTCGGCGATGCCGCCGTGCCATCCGGCGAGCCCGGTGCCGTTCTCCACGGCCGTGCGCAGGCCCGCGAACTCCTCCCGTTTGATGGTGGACATGGTCATGCACTGCATCACGAGGTCGACGCCGTTCATGTACGTGGCGTCGGCGTACACCTTGGGCGAGTCCTCGACGCGTACGTCGTAGCCGTGGCTCTTGAGGTGCGGGATGAACAGGTCGGTGGCCTCGACGGGTTGGTGCCCGTCCCAGCCGCCGCGTACGACGAGTGCCTTCTTGGCGGTGGTCACAGAACTCCTCAACAGGGCGTGTGTGTACGGGGGTTCCACGGTGGTCACTTGCCGAATCCGGCGGTGAGCCCGCGAACGAGCTGGCGCCGCGCGATGACGTAGACGACGAGGAGCGGCAGCGTCGCGAGGACGACCGACGCGAGGACGGCGGGGACGTTGATGGTGAACTCGCCCTGGAAGGTCCACAGGGACAGGGGCAGCACCCGGATCTCCGGGCTCTGCGTGAGGATCAGCGGGAACAGGAAGCCGTTCCAGACGGTGAGCGCGTCGTAGATGCCCACGGTGACGACGGCCGGGCGTACGAGCGGGAGCGCGAGGCGCCACATCATGGTCCACTCGCCGCAGCCGTCGAGGCGCATCGACTCGAAGAGTTCGCGGGGCACGTCTCGTAGGAACGTGGACAGGATGAGTACGGAGATGGGGATGGCGAACGCGATCGACGGCAGGATCAGCGCGGCGAGTGTGTCGTACAGATGCGCCTTGGTGATCATCCAGTAGATCGGGATGATCGTCGCGTGCAGCGGGATCGCGAGCCCGAGCAGGAACAGGCGGTGGGTCAGGGTGAGGAACCTGCTCCGGCCGCGGACGATCGTGTAGGCCGCCATGAAGGAGACGAGGAGCGTCGACAGGACGCTGCCGGCCGTGACGGCGAGGCTGTTGGCGAAGTAGCGGGCGAAGTCGTTCTCCAGGACGAGCCCGTAGTTGGAGAGGGTGGGGGAGGCGGGTGGCAGGAGCGGGTTGGAGGAGAAGTACGTTCCCTGGTCCTTGAGGCTGGTGACCACCACGTAGTACACGGGCACGACGGTCACGGCCAGCCACAGCCAACCGCCGATCCCCGCGAGGAAGTTGGGGCGGTTCCTGGCGCGGCGGGCGGAGCGTGCCGGGTCCCGGTGCGCGCGGTGGGCGGGGGTGGTCCGGGGCGGGACCTGTGTCGTGGCGGCCATCAGATGCCCTCCGTTTGGCTGGCCGAACGGTCCTTGCCGCCCAGGCGTTGCAGCAGCAGCGCCACCGCGAGTCCGATGGCGACGAGCATGACACCCAGGGCGCTGGCCGCACCCATGTCACTGGCCTGGAACCCGGTCAGGTACATGTGCAGCGGCAGCAGCCGGGTGGCCTCGCCGGGGCCGCCCGCGGTCAGGACGAAGACGAGGTCGAAGTACGCGAGCGAGCCCACGGCCATCAGCGTCGACGACGTGATGATCGTGTACTTGAGCTGCGGCAGCGTGATGGTGAGGAACTGCCGCACCCGCCCGGCGCCGTCGATCTGCGCGGCCTCGTACAGGGAGGCGGGGATCTGCCGGACGCCGCCCTGGTAGATGAGTGTGTGGAAGGGCACGAACTGCCAGGCGATGACGGCGACGACGACGAACAGGGCGAGATTTGGGTCGCCCAGCCAGTTCTTGGCGAGCGCGGGCATGCCGACCCCCGCGCTGAATCCGAAGCTCGGGTCCAACAGGGCCTTGAAGGCGATCGCGATGGCGGCCGACGACAGCAGCAGCGGCAGGAAGTACAGGACGGCGAGCACGGCCCGGTACCGCTGGCGTCCCGCCGTGAACACGCCGAGCAGCAGGCTGAGCGGGGTCTGCACGACGTACGAGAACACCATGACCTTGGCCGTCACCCAGAGCGCGTTGCCGGTCGCCGGGGTGGACAGGGCGCGCCGCCAACTGGCGAGGCCGTCGAAGGAGATGGCGCCGAGGCCGTCCCAGCGGGTGAAGCTGAGGGCGACGACGGCGGCGAGCGGGACCAGGGCGAAGGCCAGGAACATCACGAGGGCCGGGGCCGCGAGCCAGCCGGAGGGTCCTGGCTCGCCGGGGCGTCGCGGGGCAGCGCTGGGTCGGGCCATGGCTACTCCTCGATCGTGGTGTTGATCGTGGCGTTCATCTTGTCGACGAACTGGCCGGGGGTGAGTTTCTTGAGGAAGATCTGGTCGAGGTTGACCAGGAGCGCTTCGGCCTGGGCCGGACTGAGGGCCTGGTCCCAGGAGAGCGTGAAGTTCCGTGTGTTCTTGGTGAGTTCGTAGACGAAGGTCAGGAAGTCCTTGTCCTCGGCCGCCTCAAGGCGCTTCTTGATGCCCTTGACGACGGGCACCGTGCCGGAGTCGATGAGTTCCTGGGTGTGGCGCTCGCTGAACATGCCGTTCTTGAGGTAGGCGAGCGCGGCCTTCTTCTGGGACGCGGTGGCCTTGGCGGAGAGCGACCAGTAGTTGGTCGGGTTGCCGACGAGGTTCGCCGGGCTGCCCTTGCCGCCCGCGACCGTGGGGAAGGTGGTCCAGCCGATGGTGCGGTCCTCGATGGCCTCCGGGAGGTTTGCCTTGATGGTCTGGTACAGCCAGCCGCCGTGCAGCAGCATGGCGGCCTTGCCCGTGTGGAGGAGGGCCAGGTCGGAGCCGTTGTCCGCGGCGCTCGATGTGAAGCTGTCGGCGAAGCCGCCCGCGTCGACCAGCTGCTGGATCTTGGTGAGTGCCTCGGTGACGGCGGGGTGGGACCAGGCGCCCGGCTTGTTCGCGGCGATGTCGGCGAAGACCTCGGGGCCGCCGATCCGGTCGACGAGGTATTCGAGCCACATGAGGTCGGGCCACTTCGACTGGCCGCCGAGGGCGAACGGCGCGATGCCCGCCTTCTTGAACTTCGGTACGAGGTCCATGAGTTGGGCCCACGTCTCGGGCGGCTCGGCCCCGACCTTCGCGAGGGCGTCCCTGTTGAAGTAGAGCAGGATGGGCTGGGAGCGGCCGTTCGGGAGCGCGTACGTCTTCCCGTCGACGACGCCGTTGTCCAGGACCGAGGGCAGATAGCGGTCCCGGACCTCGGGGTGTCTGTCCAGGTACGAGGAGAGGTCGACGACCTGGCCGGCGTCCACGTACGACTTGAGGACGCCGCCGCCCCACCCGTAGATGAACGTCGGCCCCTTGCCCGCGCCGACGGCCGTGCGGACCTTCGTCTTGTAGGCGTCGTTGGCGAAGAAGTCGAGCCGGATGTCCTCTCCGGGGTGCGCCTTGTTCCAGGTGTCGACGGAGTCCTCGAGCACGGCCTGGTCACCGCCGTTGAGCCCCCACATGGTGGCCGATCCGGTACCGGCGCCGGGCCCCGCGGAGCCGCAGGCGGTGAGGGAGAGGGACAGGGCGAGGGCGGTGGCGCAGAGCGCGGCGGCGGCTGTGCGGGGTGTGCGGCGTGTATGGGGTGTGCGGGGTCCGCGAGGGGCCATGGAGTCTCCGTTCCTCAACTCTGAGAGACGGGCGGGGCTCGAAACATGACGGGCGGGGCTCGAAATATTTCGACGGATGATCGAGACGTCGGAACCGTAGAAGTGCCGAGTGGGACGGTCAAGTGGCCGCGCAGCGAAAAGATTTGGCGGACAGGGTTGACGCGGCCTGCGCCGCATCTCAAGCTGCCGACACCGAAAAAGTTTCGAAGTCCGAGACCTCGACCCCAGGAAGTCACATGCCGCTCCCGTCCCCCTCGGCCAGGCCGACGCTGGCCGCCATCGCACGTGGCACCGGGGTCTCCACGGCCACCGTGTCCAAGGTCGTCAACGGCCGCGCGGACGTCGCCGACGAGACCCGCGCGAAGGTGCTGGCCGCACTGGAGGAGGCCGGCTACCGCTCGCCGTCGCAGCGCCGCACACCCTCCGGCCCGGACGTCGTCGAGGTCGCCTTCGACTCGATCGAATCCGCCTACCCCTCGGCCCTGTTGGGCGGCATCCTCGACCACGCCGCGCGGACCGGGGTCGAGGTCGTCGTCAGTACGACGGGCGGGCAGCGGGCCGCCGGGCTCGACCTCGGCCGCAAGGCGCAGCGGATGATCAGCGAAGGGCGGGCCGGAGCGATCGTCGTGACCTCGGCCTTCGGGGAGGCGGGGCTCAACGCCTTTGTCCGGCGCCGCGTCCCCGTCGTCGTCATCGACTCCTTCAACCCGCCACCGGCCGACGTCGTCAGCGTCGGCGCCGCCAACTGGGCGGGCGGCAGGGCCGCCACCGAACACCTCCTGGACCTCGGCCACCGCCGCATCGCCTACCTCGGCGGACCGGAGGCGATCGAGTGCAACCAGGCCCGCCTGCACGGGCAGCTGTCCGCGCTCACCTCGCGCGGCATCGAGCCCGACCCCGGACTCGTCCTGCACGGCAACTTCCGCGCCGAGCACGGCATCGAGGGCCTGACGGCGCTCCTGTCCCGGGAGCGCCCGCCGACCGCGATCTTCGCGGGCAACGACGCCATCGCCGTCGGCGTGCTGCGCGAGGCCCGGCGCCGCGGCATCCGGGTCCCCGAGGACCTGAGCCTCGTCGGCTTCGACGGCACGGTCCTCGCCCAGGACTCCGTCCCCGCGCTGACCTCCGTCGCCCAGCCCTTGCGGGAGATGGGCCGCGCGGCCCTGCGCGCCGTCCTGCGCCAGGCCCGCGGCGAACAACCCGACACACACCGCGTGGAACTCGCCACGCAACTCGTCGTACGGGAGTCGACGGCGGCGGTGGGATGAGCGGGCCGGTGCGCGGCGCGGTGGGGTGAACGGGTGCGGCGGCGGGGCACGGCACCAGCACGGCCCACGCCTGGTGGGGGCACCGGTGCCCCCCCCGGCCCGTTGTCCCCTACAGTCACGAGGACGGCCCGGTCGTCGCCCCGGAACAACCTCGAGCCGACCACCCGAAGTTGTGGCACGAGGAGGTCATCGGCGCACCGTCCGGCCGTCCACCCGATGTCTACGTCAGCCCACCCGGGCGGCGCAGAAAGCTCGACTGCCGATGACTCCACTGCCCATGAACCGACGATCCAGGAAGCGACGGTCCACGAACCCCACGGGAACCTCCGTCCTCACCGCCCCCGGCATGCCCCACCTGCTCCTCCTGGTGTCCTTCTGCCTCGCCGGCTTCGCCCTCCTGCTGCCCGTATCCCCGGAGTGGGCCATGCGCGGCGGAGCCGACGAGCTCGGTGCCGGGCTCGTCACCGCCACGCTGATGGGCTTCACGGTGCTGGCCCAGCTGCTCGTCAAGACGGTGCTGCGCAGGCTCGGCTGGAGCCGCACGCTCGCGCTTGGCGCCCTGCTGCTGGGGCTGCCCGCGCCGGTGCAGGCGCTCAGCGACAGCCTGTGGGTGGTGCTGACGACGACCGCGTTGCGCGGGCTCGGTTTCGGCATCATCACCGTGTGCGGTTCCACCGCGACCGCGACCCTGGCGCCCGCCGGTCGGCAGGGAGCGGCCATCGGCCTGTACGGTCTCGCGCTCTCCGTGCCGCAGATGGTGCTCACCCCGGCCGCCCCCGCCCTGGCCGCCGCGCTGCCCCTGCCCGTACTCATCGCCTGCGGTGTGCTGCCCGTGCTCGGCCTGCCGTTCGCCCCGCGCCTGGGGAGCGAGGTCGAGGCCCGGACGCCGCGGCTCGCACCGGAACAGACGGCGGCGGCAGGCGTCCGCGCCAATCTCACGGTGCTGCGCCGCATGCTCCTGCCCCTGGTGACGCTGCTGCTCGTGACGGCGGCGGGAGGCGCGGTCCTGACGTTCGCGCCGCAGTTCGCCGGTGGCGCGGCCGTCGCGGCGACGGCGCTGTTCCTCTTCGCCGCCACCGCCGCGCTCGCCCGCTGGGGCTGCGGAGTCCTCGCCGACCGCTTCTCCCCGCGCCCGCTGACCTTCGCCCTCCTGGTCGTCGGCTGCGCCGGACTCGCGCTGATAGCGCTCGCCGTCCGCACCGGGCAGCCCCCGCTCGCCGTGCTCCTGACGGGCGTCGTGCTGCTGGGGGCGACGTACGGAGGGCTGCAGAGCATCACCCTCGTGCAGGCGCTCGACCGGGCAGGAGTCGCGAACCGGCAGACCACGTCGGTCTTCTGGAACATCGGCTACGACTCCGGGACCGGCCTCGGCTCCCTGGTACTCGGACTCGCCGCGCAGGTGGCGACGTTCACGGCCGGGTTCACCGCGCTGTCCGCGGGGATGGCACTCGTCGCGATCGTGGTCGCGGTGGCGGGTGGCGGGGGCCGGGCGAGCCACCAATCCACCGGGGCCGCGGCCGGGACGGGCGGCGGCGCACGGGACACCGCCCCGCCGGAATCGACACACCACGACGACGCACGACGGTCACGCCCCAGCTGCTAGGCCGGCTCCCCCAGCTCCCGCGGCCAACTCCCGTCCGGCGAACGCAGCAACTGCACGAACGCCCGCTCGGCCGGGGACAGGAGGCGGTCGCGGCGGCGGGCCAGGGAGACCGGGCGGGGGCTCGGTTCGGGGGAGACGGGGAGGATGGTGAGGGCGCCGGAGCGTTCCACGTCGTCGACGATCGCGTGCTCCGAGATGAGCGCGACGCCGAGCCCCGCCCCGACACACTGCTTGACCGCCTCCGGCCCCCACACGTCGGACCGGGACACGGTCTCCGTGATGCCCCACGACTCCAGGACCCGCTCCTGCTCGCTGCGGGTGTGCGAGCCCGGCTCCCGCATCAGGAAGCACTCACCCGCGAGCAGCTGAGGCTCAAGGGGCCCGGTGTGCGCGGCGAGCGGATGGCCGGTGCGGGCGACGAGCACGAGACGCTCCTCCAGCACCGGCTCGACGAGAAGCCCGGACGTCGGAGCCGGTCCGCCCGCCACCACCGCGATGCCGATGTCACCGGCCGAGAGCCGCTCGGCCACCTCCTTGTTGTTGCCGACGAACACATCGCACTCCACGCCCGGATACCGCGCGCGGAACCGGGCGAGCAGGGCAGGCAGGAGGTACGTACCGACCGTCGTCGAGCCACCCACCATCAGCCGCCCGTGCTCCAGCGAGGACACCTGCTGCACCGCGGCCACCGCCTCGTCCGCCAGCAGGAAGACCCGCTTCGCGTACGAGGCGAGCACCTCGCCCTCGGCCGTCGGCCTGGCCCGCGCGCCCGAACGGTCCACGAGTGTCACCTTCAGTGTCTGCTCAAGGCGCCGTACCTGGTTGGAGACCGAGGGCTGACTCATGTACAGCTCGTGCGCGGCGGCGGAGAAACCCTGGTGTTCCACGACCTTCAGGAAGATCCACAGGCGGTGCAGATTGAGCTCCATAGGGCTGGGAGCGTAGCCCACTACTGATCGGCCGGACAGGGCGCGGGAACACCCGTGCCGACCGGCCCCCGGACTCGTACGGCTATGGCGGCCATAGCGAACTTCGTGGTTCTGCACCCCGGAACGCCGGTGGTACCCATGGAAATCGAGGGACGCCCCACGGCTCCCGCACCTACGACCCACAGGGGTGGACGTACATGAATCCTGTCGCCGGCACCGCATCGCAGACCCCCGCCGACGGCCGGCTCACCGTGAACGGGCGGAGCTACCCGCGCCCCGGCCGTCCGGTCGTGGTCGTCTGCATCGACGGCAGCGAGGACGCCTACCACGAGCGGGCGATCGCGGACGGCCTGATGCCGTTCACCGAGTCCATGCTGGCGCGCGGCAGCGATCTGCGCGGCGCCTGCACGATGCCCTCCTTCACCAACCCCAACAACCTCTCCATCGCCACCGGAGTGCCGCCCGCCGTCCACGGCATCTGCGGCAACTACTTCTACGACACCGAGTCCGGCGAAGAAGTCATGATGAACGCGCCCGAACTGCTGCGGGCGCCCACCCTGTTCGCGACCTTCTCGCAGTCCGGTGCCAAGGTCGCCGTCATCACCGCCAAGGACAAGCTGCGCCGCCTGCTGGGCAGCGGGCTCGCCGAGGGCGGCATCTGCTTCTCCGCCGAGAAGGCCGACCAGGTCACCCTCGCCGACAACGGCATCGAGAAGGTCCTGGAGTCGACCGGCTTCGAGCTGCCCTCCGTGTACAGCGCCGAGTTGAGCGAGCTGGTCATGGCCGCGGGCTGCGACGTCCTGCAGCGCGACAGGCCCGACCTCATGTACCTGTCCCTCACCGACTACATCCAGCACAAGCACGCCCCCGGCTCCCCGGTCGCCAACCGCTTCTACGCCATGCTCGACCGGTACTTCGAGCGGATCGACGCGCTCGGCGCCGTCCTCGTCGTCACCGCCGACCACGGCATGAACGCCAAGTCCGACATCGAGGGCGAGGCCCAAGTTGTCTTCCTGTCCGACTGGTTCGACGCCGAGACCGGTGAGGGCGCCAGTCGCGTCATCCTGCCGATCACCGACCCGTACACCGTCCACCACGGAGCCCTCGGTTCCTACGCGACCGTGCACCTGCCGGACGGCGCGGACCGCGACACCCTGCGCGAGCGGCTCGCGGCGGTCGACGGCGTCGACACCGTGCTCACGCGTGAACAGGCGTGTGCGCGCTTCGAGTTGCCCGGGGACCGGATCGGCGACCTCGTCGTCATCGCCGAGCGCAACACCGTGCTCGGCACCACCGCCGCCCGCCACGACATCTCCGGCTTCAAGGAGCCGCTGCGCTCGCACGGCGGCCTGACCGAACAGCGCGTGCCCGTCCTGGTCAACCGGCCCGTCGAGGTACCGGCCGGACACCACCTGCGCAATTTCGACGCCTACTGGATCGGCTGCCACGCGGCGGCGGGGGAGGCGCTCGGCGCCTGACCAGTAAGGGGCAGTCGGTACGTCAACTCCGGCCCCGGCGCGCCGCCGAGGTGCGCGCCGGGGCCGTGCCATATCCGGATCCGCCGAGGATTGGACTCCCCATGGCCGAAACCGACCCACCTGTGACCGACCCACCTGTGACCGACACACCAGCCACCGACACACCATCCACCGACCCACCTGTCACCACGCGTGAGGCCCAACGCACCGTCCACCCGCATCTGGTGAGCCCCCGGCTGCGCTGGCAGATCTTCGCGGTCACCTGGATCGCGTACGCGGGCTTCTACTTCGTCCGGCAGGCGTTCTCCGTCGCCAAGCTGGGCATCCTGGACGACCCCGTCCTCTCCCACACCCTCTCCGAACGCGTCCTCGGTGTCATCGACGCGGTCTACCTCGCCGCCTACGCCGTCGGCCAGTTCGTCTGGGGAGCGTGGTCCGACCGCTTCGGTCCGCGCGTCGTCGTCATCACCGGCATGGTCGGCGCGATCGGCGCCGGGCTGTTGATGGGTGCCTCCAGCGCGCTGCTCGTGTTCGGCGGCGCCATGGTGATCCAGGGCCTGGCGCAGTCGGCGGGCTGGGCGCCGCTGTGCAAGAACATGGGCGCGTTCTTCCCGGTCGCCGAGCGCGGCCGGGTGCTGGGATTCTGGTCCACCAACTACGCGTTCGGCGGCCTCGCGGCGCCCCCGTTCCTCGGCTGGCTCGCGTACTCCGTCTTCGACAGCTGGCACGCGGCGTTCTTCTGCGGCTCCGCGACGCTCGCGGTCGTCCTCGTGCTCTTCGTCGTCTTCCAGTGCAACGCGCCCGAGGGGGAGGGGAGTTCGGAGCAGGTCGGCGACACCAAGCAGCGCGGCAGCAGTCTCGCCCTGTACCGCAAGACCCTGCGCGACCCCATGGTGCTCACCCTCGGCGCCGCCTACTTCCTGCTCAAACCGGCCCGTTACGCGATCCTGCTGTGGGGTCCGGTGCTGGTCAGCCAACGGCTGCCGAACGTCGACAAGGTGGCGGCCACGGTCATCCCGGTCGCGTTCGGCGCCGCGGGCGTGGTCGCGCCGATCGCCGTGGGCTGGGTCTCGGACAAGCTCTTCCAGTCCCGCCGCGTGCCCGCCTGCGTGCTGTCCCTCGCCCTGCTGACCGTCGTGTTGGCCCTGTTCATTCCGCTCACCGCGACCGACAGCGTCGGTGTCATGGTCGTCCTGCTCGCCGTGATCGGCCTTTCCGTGTACGCCGCCGACTCGATGATCTCGTGTGTCGCGGCGGTGGACTTCGGGGCCGAGGAGGGCGCGGGCACGGCCGCCGGCATGGTCAACGGCTGTGGTTCGGTCGGCGCGATCCTCGGCGGCCTGCTGCCCGGATTCCTCTCCGGCTCCGCCCTGTTCCTGCTCTTCTCCGTCGCCGCCGCGCTGGCCGGCGCGGTCATGATCCCGCACTGGAACCGCCGCCCGCGCACGGCCTTCGGCCCGGCCGAGGAGACACTGGCGACGCGCTGACGCACGTACGCGCCACGTACTGAATAGGGCCGGTTCCCCTCGGAGGGGAACCGGCCCTATTCAGTGGTGCTGGCGGGCGCTCAGTACGTGATGCAGGCCGAGTGCCACGACGTATAGAAGTCGAAGACCTCCGGCGAGCACTCCGGCGGGCCGTACTGGCTGGCCTTGTCGCCGATGTGCGGCAGGTGCGCGTACGCGCCGACACCGGGCCGGTTGACGTGCAGCATGCCCGCCTCGAAGCGGTCGAGGGCCTCGAACGCGCGGGTCTGCGAGGCGGTGAACACCGTCCCGGACATGCCGTACTTCACCGAGTTCGCGATCCGCAGCGCGTCGTCGAAGTCCTCGGCGTCCACCACCGCGAGTACCGGGCCGAACACCTCCTCCTGCGCCAACTCTGCGTCCCACGGCACGTCCCGGATCACCGTCGGCTGGACGTAGCAGCCCTCCGCGAGATCGGGGCGCTCCTCGCGGCCCCCGCCGCACACCACCTTTCCGCCGTCGCGCTGCGCGCCCGCGATCGCGGCGAGCGCCGCGTCGAGCCGTACGGGGTCCACCACCGGGCACAGCTCGGACGCCTCGTCGAAGCCGGGCCCCACCCGCAGATGCGCGACCCGGGCCACGAGCCGCTCAAGGAACTCCTCGCGCACCCGTACGTCGACGACGGCCCGGCTGGTCGCCGAACACCGCTGCCCCGCCTGCCCGAACGCCCCGTGCACGACGGCGTCCACCGCCTTGTCGAGGTCGGCGTCGTCGCACACCACGACCGCGTTCTTGCCGCCGAGTTCCAGCTGCGTACGCAGCAGCCGCCCGGCGCCGCCCGTATGGATCGCGGTGCCGACGGGCAGCGAACCGGTGAAGCTGATGCCGGCCACGCCCGGGTTCGCGACGAGCGCCTCACCGGCCGCCGCGTCGCCCTGCACCAGATTGAGCACGCCGTCCGGAAGCCCCGCCTCGTGGAAGACGTCGACCAGCAGCGCCGAGGTGAGCGGCGTCAGCGGCGAGGGCTTGAGGATCGCGGTGCAGCCCGCGAGCAGCGCGGGCGCCACCTTCCACATCGGGATGGCGAGCGGGAAGTTCCACGGCGATATCAGCCCCACCACACCGATCGGCTTGCGGAAGGTGTACGCGAACGTGCGCTCCTCCTCCGCCGGAGCGGTGACCCCGCCCAGCAGCCGGGCCTGACCGGCCGTGAACTCCAGGACCGCCATGGCCCGTTGGACCTCGCCCGTGGCCTCCTTCAGGAGCTTGCCCTGCTCGCGCGTGATCGCGTACGCCAGTTCCCGTTCGCGGCGCCCCAGGATGTGCAGCGCCTTCGTCAGATACGCCGCCCGTTTGATGGGTCCGATGCCGCGCCAGTGGTCGAGCGCCCGCCGGGCCTCCTCGACCGCGAGGTCCACGTCGGCGCCGCCGGACTCCGCGAACTCGCCCAGAACATCGGAGAAGTCGGCCGGGTTCACATCGGGGCGGCGCTGCCCCGACTGGGCCGAGACCCACTGTCCGCCGATATGGTTCTCCGTCAGATACCCCGCCACTTCGAACCGCACAGCCATGCCCCTGCTCCTTCGCAGCCGGTGGGATCGTCCTCGCCACCTTCACCCGCTGGGCAGCGGGCGAACAACGGGTGATCCGCCAATACCGGGTATAGGGGCTGGCTATCGCGGGTCCGGTGCCTCGTCGAGCGGCCCGCGCGACGCGTCGGCCGCCGGTCAGCTCGCGGGCTTCGCCGTGACGCGCACGGGATGGTCGAGGATCTGGTTGTTCAGATACCCGAGCCGGTTCCACGGGACGTGGGCCGGCTGGGTGCGGCCCGTGTCGTCGGTGGCGCGCACGGAGATGGTGTGTTCGCCCGGCTCGGGGTGCCAGGAGAAGTCCCAGCGGGTCCAGGCCCCCGCCTCCCCGGAGTCGGTGAGCCGGGCCTCCCGCCAGGGGCCCCGGTCGATGCTGTACGCCACCGACGCGATGCGCTGCTCCCCGGCGAAGGACCGTCCGCGGACGAGTTGGGGACGCGGTTCCAGGCGGGCGGGCCAGTCGAGTTCCACCAGGCTGGTCACCGGCAGCGCGTTGATGGGTGTGCCAAGGACGGGCCCGTGCGCCGGGTGTTCGGGGCCGATGAGCACGTAGTCCTCGGTGTTCCACGGCACTTGGATCGGCGCCCGTGACACCTCGATCGCGCCGACCCACTTGATGCTGGCCGCGCCCAGCCACCCCGACACCACGACCCGCGCCGGGTAGCCGTGGTCGGGCGGCAGCGGCTCGCCGTTCATGGCCAGCGCGAGGAGTGTGTCGTCGGCCAGCGCCTTGTCCAGGGACATCGGCCGCCGGGCCCGGCACTCGTCGAGCGCCACCGGCATCACATCGTGCGCGTCCGGTCGCACGCCCGCCGCCTCCAGCAGGTCCCGCAGCCGTACGCCGGTCCACTCGGCGGTGCTGACGGCGCCACGCCCCCACGGCGTACCGGCGATGCGCCGACCGTGCTCCCGGCCGAACAGCACCCGCCGATTGCCCGCGCACTCGATCGTGCGCGTGACGGAGACAAGCGGGAACGCCCGCCACAGATCGTCGTAGCCGAAGGTGACGGGCGCCTCGACACCGTCGCCCCCGATCCGCAGGGACCACCGGTCGGCGTCGATGCGGGGTGTGGGGGAGTGGCTGCGGACGAAGAAGTGGTCGTTGGAGGTGAGACGGCCCGGCATCCGGTCCGCCCTGGTACCGAAGTCGAGTCCGGTACCGGTGTCCTCCATGAACTCGTCCGAGATCGGCTTGACCACTCCGGGCACCGTGCTGACTGCTGCGTCGCTTGTCGCCATGGCTCCACGGTGGGCGCGCACGGCGCGGGCTGCTAGCCATTGGTCCCCTATGGGGGCATAACCGCGGTCTATGTCCTACGCGAGCGTGGCGGTCACCGGCGCTGGCGGACGTGCAGCAGCGGGGCGCCCGCCGGGTACAGGTACTTCGCGGCGAACACCGGCTGGCTGCCCCAGGACACGACCTGCGTGACGAGCGTCGCCGGGGTCTGCGCGGGCCGCCCCATCGCCGTGCCGCGCTCCTCGCCGAGCACGGTCGCCCCGACGGTGCTGCGGCCGGTGAGCGGGGCGTCGGTGGCGGCGAGGAGGACGGCGCTCATGCTGCGGTCGCCGGCCTCGACGCCGCTCGCCCCGGCCGCGCCGTCGAGCAGCTCGGGTCCTTCGGGGACGACCTCGGCGAGCATGGTGTCATCGACGGCCCACTCGTGCGCGAAGCACGCGGGCACGCCGTCGGCCGACAGCAGGGTCTCCCAGAACCAGGTGCTGTCACTGCCGGACAGCCGCAGGTGGTGCGCGGAGAAGTCGGTGGGCATGTCCCGGCTGGCGGCGAGCCGACGGCCGTGCACGTGCTGGGTGTCGAGCAGGGCCTCGACAGGGGAGAGGCGTTCGAGGCCGCGCGGCGGCAGCTGGTGACTGACCCGGCTCCCCACCCCGTGCTTGCGGGTGATCACGCCGTCCTCCTGGAGCAGGATCAGCACCTCGCGCAGGGCGGGGCGGCTCACCCCCAGCTCCCCGGCGAGCGCAGGCTCCGACGGCAGTACGGAACCGGGCGGGAAGGTGCCGTCGTGGATCGCGGCGACGATCCGCTCGTACAGCTCGACGCGGGGCGGTCGGCGGTGAGGTGCACGTGCGGTCATGGAGCGGGGCCTCTCGGTCATGTCATCCATTGTCCGACGGGAGGTTGTCAGACGTGTCTCGGGTGCGGTGGATGCCGGGATCGGCATGCACCTCGCGCGATACGCCGGTCAACGTCACAAATCAACCTCTTGTCAGCCCTGCGGATCGGTGCTTACGCTCCCACCCGAATCCAGTTGTCAGACAACTGAGACTCGAAGTCGCTCAAGCCGCTCAAGTCGCTCGAGCCGCTCAGAGTTCGTGACACCGAAAGGCCCCCGATGAACGCCCCCCTGCCCCTGCTCATGGACTGCGACACCGGCGTCGACGACGCCCTCGCCCTCCTCTACCTCGCCGGCACCCCCGGAGCGGACCTCCGTGGTGTCACCACCGTCGCGGGCAACACCAGCGCCGCACAGGCCGCGACCAACACCCTCCAGGTGCTCGAACTCGCCGGCCGCACCGACATCCCCGTAGCCGCCGGAGCCGCCACCCCGCTCACCGGAGCCGAGCCCGAGTACGCCACCCACGTGCACGGCGACAACGGCATCGGCAACATCCAACTCCCGCCGCCCACCGCCGAGATCGACCGCCGCGACGCCGTACAGCTCATCATCGACACCGCGTACGAGGCCGGGGGCGACCTGCACATCCTGGCCACCGCACCCCTCACCAACCTCGCCCACGCCCTGGAGCGCGAGCCGCGCCTGCCCGAACTCGTCCGCCACGTCACGGTGATGGGCGGCGCCGTCCACCACCCCGGCAACGTAGGCCCCCGCGCCGAGGCCAACATCGGCAACGACCCCGAGGCGGCCGAGCGGGTCATCGCCGCCGGCTGGGAGGTGACGATCGTCCCCCTCGACGTGACCATGCGCGAGCGCCTCACCCCCGCCCACCAGGACCGGCTGCGCGCCCACGGCACCCCGCTCAGCCGCTTCGCCGCCGACGCCCTCGACGTCTACTTCGACTTCCACGAGCGGATCGTGTTCCCGTTCCGCGCCTCCGCCTGCCACGACCCGCTGGCCGCCGCCATGGCCGTCGGCGAGCTCACCCCCGTGCTCGCCCCACAGCTGCACGTCACCGTCGACACCACACAAGGGCCCGCGCGCGGCGAACTCGTCGCCGATACCCGCGGCATGTACCGCGGCTACCCGCGCACCGCCGAGGCCAACGCCCGCGTCCTCCTGGAGACCGACGGCACGTTCCCCGACCGGCTCGTGGAGCGCCTCACCACCATGGCCACCGCCGGGACCGCGCCGTCTTCCGGGGCCCGGTCATGAGCGGCGCCGCGCCCGCCGCGTCCGCCAAGAAGGCGGTTCTCGGCGGGAGTTCGCACGGCCTGCTGCTCACGGCGCTCATCGTCGCCGTGGTCGCGTTCCAGCTCGGCGCCTCCATGGTCACACCCGCGCTCCCCGAGATCGCCCGCGAGCTGAACGTCGCCGCCTCCGACGTCTCGGGCGCGCAGGACCTCTTCTTCCTCGTCGGCGGAGTCGCCGGTGTCGTCCTCGGGCGGCTCAGCGACCGGGTGGGCCGCCGCCGCATCCTGCTCGCCTCGATGGTCACCATGTGCCTCGGCGCGCTGATCGCCGCGGTCGCACCCAACGTCCCGGTCCTCATCGCCGGACGCATCCTCCAGGGCGCCTCCGGAGCCACCTTCCCCGTCACGTACATGCTGCTGCGCGACACCATGAGCCCGGCGCGCTTCGGCCCGGCCCTCGGCGTCGTCACCGCCATCAACGGCGGCGTCGGCGGGCTCGACGGCCTGATCGGCGGCGTCGTCGCGGACACCGTCGGCTTCCGCTGGATCTTCGGCGCCATCCTCGTCGTCGGCCTGGCCGCGATCGCCCTGCTGCTGCGCTTCCTGCCCGAGGTCGCGCCCAAGTCCGGGCGCCCGATGGACTGGTGGGGCGCCACCGCCCTGTCCGCCGCGCTCGTCTGCGTCAACCTCGCGCTCAGCAAGGGCTCCGAACACGGCTGGTCGGCGCCGCTGCCGCTCGCCCTCCTGGCAGGCGCGCTCGTCCTCCTGCTCGTCTTCTGGCAGACGGAGAAGCGCCGCACGGCCCCGCTCATCGCCGTACAGCACCTGCGCTCCCGCCAGGTGTGGCCGCTGCTAGCGACGACCCTGCTGACCCTGATCGGCGTCTTCTCCGCGATCAACTTCACGTTCGTCCTGCTCAGCCAGGACGGGGAGTTCGGCTTCGGCATGAGCGCGACCCTCTCCTCGCTGCTCTACCTCACGCCGCCCGCCGCCATCGGCCTGCTCTCCGCACCGCTGACCGGCTGGCTGGCACCCCGCACGGGCTGGCTCGTCCTGCTGCGCACGGGCCTCGGACTCAGCATTCTCGTCCTCCTCGTCACGGCCCTCCTCCCGGACAACCGATGGCTGCTGTTCGGTGCCGCCTGCGCCCTCGGCGTCGCCTACAACGGCCTCGCCATGACCCCGCTCAACGCGCTCGGCGTCGTCGTCTCCCCGAAGGACACGCCCGGCGCGGTCCCCGGCATCAACGCCGCCTGCTTCGGCATCGGCGCGTCCGTCGGCATCGCGCTCGTCGCCCCGGCGGTCGGCACCGGCACGCTCGGCGGCGTACAGGAGGCGCTGTGGATCTCCGTCGGCTTCACGTGCCTCGCGCTGCTCACGGCGTGCTGCCTGCGTCTTCCGAAGGAGGACACCGGAGCCGACCTATAGTCGATCTCATGAGTCGATGGCAGGAACTGACCGGTGGCACGTCCGGAAACGAGTACGCGGAGCGCTTCGAGGCACTGGCCCGCAGCGGAAAGGACGTACACGGAGAGGCGTCGTTCTGCGCGGCCCTCGTCCCCGAAGGGGCCCGCGTGCTGGACGCCGGCTGCGGCACCGGACGCGTCATGATCCGCCTCGCGGAACTCGGATACGACTGCGTGGGCATCGACCTGGACGCCTCGATGCTGGAGGTGGCGCGGGAGCGGGCCCCTCAACTGCCCTGGTTCCAGGTCGACCTCACCGAGTTCGACCCCGCCGCGCTCGGCATCACCGCGGACTTCGAACTCGTCGTCGCCGCCGGAAACGTCCTCCCGCTCCTCACCCCCGGCACCGAGGCCACCGTGGTCAAGCGCCTCGCCGCCGCCCTGCGCCCCGGCGGCCTCCTCGTCACGGGCTTCGGCCTCGACGCCGCCCACCTCCCGGTGCCACCCACCATCACGCTGCCGGAGTACGACGCGTACTGCGCTTCGGCGGGCCTGTCGCTGGTCGACCGGTTCTCGACGTGGGGTGCGGAGCCGTACGAGGGGGGCGGGTACGCGGTGAGCGTGCATCGGATGGATGACTGACGTTCGCCGCTGACGTGAGTTGTCCACAGGCGCTCCCACGGCCGCGTCCCGCGACTTAGGATTTCTTGGACGGATTGCGGCGAGCGTGACGTTCGGGGGAGGCGCGATGGAGCCGTTGCTGCGTGCTTCCGCGGCGGGAATGGTGCACCCGCTGGTCAAAAGGCTGCTTGTGCCCGGCGTGCAGGGCTCGGTACCGGAAGCTGGACGGGTTCTGGTGGCGGAGCTCCTACGGCCCACCGCCGAGCCCGGACTCGAGCGGCTGGCCCATTACTTGGTGGACCTCGCCACCTCGGACGACGTGCCCGACCTCGACCGCGGCCCCACGGACGCGGCCGGGGGAGAGCGGTGCGAGGCCCGGGTCACGCTGCTCGACGACTTCCCCGAGGCCGGTGCCCCCGCCCGGGTCCGATTCGACCTCGCGGTGCCGCCCACCCACCCGTTGCGCGCGGAGTCGGCCGACGGCCCGCGCCTGCTCGTCATCGCCACCCCCTCCGACACGGACTCCGTGTCCCCGGCCTCGCGGCTGTACTCCGTGGGGGGCACGGACGCCGATGACGCGGTCTTCGCCTTCACGCCCGGAGCGAACGGCCTGCGCCGACTGCGATTCACGGTCTACGACCGGGCGTTCGCGATCCCGCTGCAGGAGGTCGAGGCGGCGGTTCAGGTGGGGCAGGACAGGGGGCGCGTCGTGGCGGCCCTGGGGCAGTCGCTGCGGCGGCTCGGCGAGCTGGACTTGACAGTGCAGGAGGCGGCGGGGCTCACGCCGAGCGCGTTCGCCACCCGGCTGAGGACCGGGACGGCGGACCTCTCCGATGCCGAACTGGCGGTGTTTGAGCGGGCGTTGATGCTCGCGTGCCGATATGTCCAGCGTGAGCTCTCGCCGGACGTCACGCGTGAACCCCTCCTGGACGACGGGGGGCCCGCGCGTCCGGCCGAACGCCGCGTCATCTCGCTGCTCCAGACGGTGCTGGAAGTTTCGGCACGGCGGTCCGACCCGCTGGACCGGCCCGTTCCGGTGCGGCGGCTCCTCAGCTTCAGCGGTGGGCGCGGCACCATGACTCCTGCGGACCTCCATCGACTCACCAGGGAGATGGTGCGTCGCGCTGAACGCGTGTCGCCGCAGCCGCTTCCCGTGGAGGAGCACCCGGCGGTCGCCCAGGCACTCGCCCGGAGCTTCACCGCGATGGGCGAGGTCACGATGAGCGATGCCGAAGCCGTCGCCATGGGGCCGACCGGGTTCACGGAACACCTAAGGTCCCGGTCACGGGATGCCGCGCGGGACCTGAGCGCCGACGCGGCCGCGACGTACGGTGCGCTGTTGACGGTCTCGGTGACCCAGTTCCTGCGCCTTCTCGAGCAGCGACCGGGCTTCGCCGCCCGCGTGCACGACGAGCAGCACCGACACCTCGCGGAACATGCCGCCCGAGTCGACCAGTTGCTGTCCCGGTTCCCTGAAAGGGACGACGCCGACGCCGCCTTCGAAGAGCGCTTCGGCGAGGACACCGCCACCCAGTACAACCAGCTCACCATCCACGGCATCGACCTGCCCCACACTCCCGGCTCCTGGTCCCTGCACTCCGCCTACCTGGACCTGCACTGCGAGCCCGACCCGGCCGATGCCCTCCGGGCTCCGAACCCCGCCCCAGTGCCGGTGACCCAGGCCCTCTCGGGAAAGACGCGCGTCCTGATGCGCGGCGACGCGGGCTCCGGCAAGACCACGCTCATGCAGTGGCTGGCCGTGACCACGCTCATGGACGAACTACCGGACTGGCTGGCTCACATGCGCCACCGGGTGCCCTTCCTGGTGTCCGTGCGACGCCTGCCGCCGGACGGCTTCCCGCCGCCGTCGGACCTCCTCGTCGCCATCGGCTATCCGGGGGCCGACGCGCAGCCTGCGGGCTGGGCGGAGCGGGTGCTGGCAAGCGGCCGCGGTCTGCTGCTCGTCGACGGTGCGGACGAGATCCCGGAGGCCGAGCGTGAGCGGCTCCGTCACCGCCTGCGCGAATGGATCGGCCTCTTCCCGGACAACGTCTGGCTGGTCACCACCAGGCCGTCTGCCGTACCCGACGACTGGCTTGCGGCCGAGGGCTTCAGCGAGTTGCGGCTCGCCCCGATGAACCGCCACGAGGTGACGAGGTTCGTCCGGAGCTGGTACCGCGCCACACGCGCGACCGCACCCGTGGGGGAGGCGGGTCGGCTCGACCACCTTGAGGAGAACTTCCTGCTGTCCATTCGGCTCTCGGGTGAGCTGCAACGACTCGTCGCGAGCCCGCTGCTGTGCGGGGTGCTCTGCGCCCTGCACCGGGACCGCGGTGGAGTGCCCCGTGGGCGCCAGGAGTTGTATGAGGCGGCCCTGTGGATGCTCCTCGAACGCCGGGACCGGGCACGGCACATCGCGGGAACGGCGCACGTGGAGATCCCGCTGGGGCCCAAACGGCAGCTGCTGCAGATCCTGGCCTACTGGATGCTGCGCAACGACCGCCCTCAGATGGATGGCGCCGAGGCGTTCGAGGCCATCCAGCGAAGCCTCGACATGTTTCCCGAGGCCGACGCGTGGGGCGGCGCCGAAGGCGTCTACCGGTACCTCCTGGAGCGCACCGGACTGCTCCACGAACCCGCGCCCGACAAGGTCGAGTTCAGCCACGACGTGTTCCGCGACTATCTGGCGGCGAGCGAACTGGTGCGGCGGCACGAATTCGACCTGCTCCTCAACAACGCTCATCGCCCCGAGTGGGCGGATGTCGTACGGATGGCCGTGGCCCAGGCCCGCCCCGACGAACAGGCCGAACTGCTTCGGGGGTTGATCGCTCCGCACAGCGGTGCGCACCGTGTCGACGCCTACCGGCGCAAGCTCCTCGCCGTGGCCAGTCTGGACGAGGCCGACAACATCGACCCGGCCATCCACGCCCGCGTGCTGCGGTTCACCAAGGCGCTCACGCACCCCACCACCCCCGCCGCCGCCCGCGCCCTCGGCTGGGCCGGTGCCGTCGCCCTGGACGTGCTCCCGGACCCGACGGTCGTCCCCGACGACGAGGCCCACCTCCTCGCCATCACCGCGACCTACGTGGGTGACGACCGGGCCATCGACTACCTCACCCTCCTGCGCGACCGCGACCACCTGGAGATCCGGTCCCAACTGGCGGGCGCCTGGCGCAACTTCGACACCGACCGCTACGCCGAGGAGATCATCGCCCACCTCGACGAGACCGACCTCTGGTTCCCCGTGTCCGACCTCAAGGAGCTCCAGACCCTGGCCGCACTCGGCGGACGCCCCCGGGTACGTGTCACGGGCCCGCTCACCCCGGACCAGCTGACCGCCCACCTGCCGCCCGACCGGCTGACCCACCTGTGGTTCAGCCACGCATTCGATCCGCACATGGAGTGGCTGCGGGCCTTCCCCCGGCTGCGGACCGTCCACGCCGACACCCGTCTGCACCGGGCCTCCGGCGTCCCCGACGGCGTCGAACTCGTTCAGCCCTGACAGCCCCGCACACCAGGAAGGAGTAGCCCCGGCCGTGCCGACCCGCCTAGCCGTCCGCACCGTTGACACCACCGGCGACGGTTTCGCCAACCTGCCCGAGGAGCCCACCCACCGGCCGCGCGACCTCACCGTGCGCATCGACCGCTGTGGATCCGGCTTCCGTGTGCTGCTCTTCGGCAGGGCCGTGGAGACCACCCCGTACGGCACCCACGAAGCCGTACTCGAGAAGAGCCAGGCCCAGGTGGAGCAGCTCGCCGACGACATGCGGCGCGTGTGGTTCGAGCGGTTCATCGGCTACGAGAGCGCCCCGGACCGCTTCCCGTACTCCGACGGCGTCAACCTCACCGACGTGGAGGTGGACGAGGGCGAACTCGCCCGCGCCATAGGGGCGTTGCACGCCGTCGGGTACAAGTGTCTGATGGGCCTCCTCGAAGGGGCGGCTCCGTCGATGGTCCGGCTGCGTGGCCAACTCGTGGACGTGTTGCGCAAGGACGGCCTGCTCATCCGGTTCGAATCCCGGGACGTGTACTTTCCCTGGCCGATGCTGTGCCTGCCGCCCCGGCCGGAGGAGCCGCCGGTGGACGGCGGCCGCCCGCCCTTCGACAGGTTCCTCGGCTACCGCCACCAGATCGAGCAGACCAGCTGCCTCGAACCCCCGCCGGGCCCACCGCCGGGCCCGTCGCCGGTGACCCCCGTTCCGGAGGCGTCGGACCGGGTGCGCGCGAGCCTGCACACCGATGGCCTCGACGATCTGCTCAGCGCGCCCACGGCCGCAGCGGAGGTGGCGCGGCTGCTGTCCGACGTCACCCGGCTCACCGTCCGCAGCAGCAGCGAGGACCTCTTCGCCGACATGGTGTCGCCGGAGTTCGCGGACGAGTTGATGTACTTCTGGTGCCACGGCCAGTTCGGGTCGCCGGGCCCGGACGGCACCCCGCCCGCCATGACCATCAAGCTCACCGACGAGCACCTCATCGACGCGCAGGACATCGGCAGCCGGATGACACTGGCGCGCGAGGGCGGGCCCTTCGCCAGCGCGCCGTTCGTCTTCCTCAACGCCTGCCACCTGGGGCAGTTGTCCTCCGGGCAGGTTCATCACATCGGCATGGCGCTGCTGCGGCACGGCGCTACGGGAGTGCTCGGCCCGCAGGCCCCCGTACCCGTGGCGTTCGCCGCGGAGTACGCGCTGCGGTTCCTCAAGACGTACCTCGACGGGGCGCGGGCGGGCGACGTCATGCAGGAGCTGACACGGGCGTTCGCCGACACCTACAGCAATCCGCTCGGCCTGCTCTACTCACTGCACTCCGGCCTCGACAGCAAACTCACCCGCCCGGAGCGCGCCCTGTGACAACCCCCGCCACCCGGCCCCACACCACCCCCTTCGCCACCGTCGACCTCGACGAACTCGGGCGCCTCGTCGGACCCGGCGGCCATCCCGTGCCCAGCGCCAAGGTCCGGGCCCGACTCGCGCGCACGCTGCGGGTGCCCGACTGGGCCACCGACATCTACGTCTACGTACACGGCTGGCAGACCGGGCCCGCCGCCGCGCTGCGCCGGGCCGAGGAACTCTTCGCGCTCGTCCACGCCCAGCACGCGCGCCACGGAGAGCACTATCCGCGGCTACAGGCGTTCCGGCCCTGGGGCGTCGTCGTACGGTGGCCGTCGTCCAGCCTGCCCACGCTCGCGGGCTACCGGAGGATCCGGGACCGCGCCCACGCCATGAGCGCGAACGACACGGGCCACGCGCCGCACGTACTGGCCCATCTGCTCGGCTACTTGGACGGCGAGCGCAGCAAACCGGGCCCCGACCTGCTGAAGACCCGCCGCGGCCAGTTCCTGCACCTCGTCGGGCACTCCTTCGGCGGCCGCTTTCTGTGCGAGGCCGTGAGCCGGGCGGCCAGGCCGCGTGGACCCGCGGTGGCCGGCTGGGGTGCGCCGGGCCCGGCCCGGCACCCCTTCACCGTGGACAGCATGGTCATCTTCCAGATGGCCGCGCCACGGGACTGCTTCACCGACCTCTTCCCCGACCTGCTCCCGGCGCCCGCCGACGCCTTCGGCCCGCCCGAACCCGCCGACGCGCGTCCAGACGCCCCCTCCGACGCACCCCCGGACGCCCCCTCCGACGCACCCCCGGACACCCCCACCGGCGCACCCGGGCACGGCCCCTCCGGCGCACCCCCGGACACCCCCACCGGCGCACCCGGGCACGGCCCCTCCGGCGCACCCCCGGACACCCCCTCCGGCGCACCCGGGCACGGCCCCTCCGGCGCACCACTGCACGCCCCCAGCGGAGCGCCCATGCACGGCGCTCCCAGCGGAGCGCCCAGGCACGACGCTCCCAGCGGAGCGCCCATGCACGGCCCCATCGTCCTCACCTACTCCCGCTTCGACCGGGCCACCGGCTTCTGGCACCTCCGGGCGGAGCGCGCCGCGGGCATCGGGCACTCCGGGGTCGGCGTGGCCCCCGTGCCGGTCTCCTCCCTCCGGCTGCTCCCCGTCGACACCCCCTACCGCGCCGCCATGCTCGACCACCGCTTGGTGAGCGTCGATTCGAGCTGGCGCTACAACAGCGGGCGCCTCAGCCCGGCCCGCGCCCACTCCGACTTCGCGCACCCCGAGACGGCACACCTCCTCCTCAATCTCGCCGACCTCTCACGCTGAGGCGTCTGTTACCCGGTTATGACGTGGCGATCTTGACGCGCACACCCAAAGGGCAAGTAGGTTCGGTATGCACTGATTTACCGCGACGATCCGGCGACGGCCGTTCCCGCGCCGGGACAGGGGGCGTCCCATGGGCTCTCATGCCCGACCCAACCGTCTGCACCGCACCGGAGCCCGCGTGGCGACGGTCGCGCTTATCGGGGCCGTCGTGCCGATCACCGTCGGCGGCATCGCAGAGGCGGCCACTCCCGGTGTCACGCACTCCGCCGCCGGCCAGGACGAGGGGGAGCAGGCGGCCAAGGCCCAGGACGCCCCCGACATCACGGCCGACGCCGACCACGCCTACCTCCTCGACGCCCGCGACGGCAGCCAGGAACGGGAGTTGTGGGCCGGGCCCAAGGCCGACGAGAGCGTGTCGATGGCCAGCACGACGAAGATCATGACCGCGATGGTCGTGCTCCGGCACCCCGAGTGGCTCGACCGGCAGATCACGGTGAAGCAGGAGTACCGGGACTACGTCGCCAAGAACGGCGCCAGCACCGCCGACCTCCAGACCGGCGACAAGCTGACGGCCCGCCAGCTCCTGCACGCCATGCTGATCCCCTCCGGCGGAGACGCCGCGATGGCCCTCGCCGACAACTACGGCGTCGGCGCCACCATGGACGCCCGGATCGCCGACTTCGAGAACCAGATGAACCTCGCGGCAGCCCAGTTGGGCATGACCGGCACCCACTTCGACTCCTTCGACGGCATCTCGCACGGCGACAACCGCAGCACCGCCCGCGACCTGGCGAAGCTCGGCCAACGCGCCATGCTGCAGCCCGTGTTCGCCGACATCGTCAAGAACAAGAAGTACGAGACCGAGGCCCCGGCCGCCAACGGCCGCACCCGCTACTACACCTGGGAAACCACCAACGACCTGCTGAGCAGCTACGACGGCGCCCTCGGCATCAAGACCGGCAGCGGCGACGAAGCCGGCTACTCCCTCGTCTTCGCCGCACAGCGCGACCACCGCACTCTGGTCGGCGCCATCGTCGGCGCCGACCAGGAGGTCTTCGACGACGCCGCGAAGATGCTCGACTGGGGCTTCGCGCACTGACGAACGGTCGCGAGGTCGGGCCGGTTCAGGGGCTGGGCAACGCGCCCGGCTGGACCCGGCGGGTCCTGACGTCCCGCGCAGCGAAGAGCACCAGGGTGAGTACGCCGATGGGGATGGCTATCCCCATCGTGAAACGCGAGCCCGCGGTGAGGGTGAAGACCACCGCGACCGCGTATCCCACGCCGCGCATCACGCCGCCGGAGCGGGGCGTGAGGGCCGCCCCCAGGGTCAGGGCGACGATCAGCAGGACGGTGTCGACGACCGGCCAGATGACCTCGTTCGGCTGCAGGGGGCCGTAGTGGATGTCCCGGGCGAGCGTGAAACCGGCGTTCGCGGCGAAGGGGATGAACAGGATCGGTGGCAGGGCGAAGCGCACCAGCGCCGTCAGGGCGCTGTCCAGTTGGTTGGGTGGTTCGCCGTCCCGTGTGCGGTTGGCCCTGCGCATGACCAGCCCGACGTACGTGGCGAGCCCGATGGTGGCGAGGGTGACGACGCCGACCGCGGTGTACGTGTCCAACTCGTCCGATACGCCATTGTTGTTGACGATGGCCAGGACGACGGCGAGCACGGTGATCAGGAGCCAGCCCACGGCCGCGCCCCACGCTCTGCGTACGGCCGATTGTCTGGTGAGCCCGCTGTCGCCCGCCGGTTGTCCGGTCGTGGCGCGCAGCGTCGGGGGAACGGTCGCCGCCCGGGTTCTGGTCGGCGTCGGCGTCGACGCGGGCTCGGGAACCCGGGCGAGCCGCCGCAGCGCGCGGGAGACGTCGCCGGCGGTGCCGTACCGCTCGGCGGGGTCCTTGCGCAGCAGCGTCAGCACGACGTCGTCCCAGGCGCCGGGTATCTCCGTGCCGACGGAGCTGGGGGCGGGCGGCTCCTGGGTGAGATGCGCCGAGAGATAGCCGACCGTGTCGGGGGCCCGGAACGGCAGCCGTCCGGTGAGCAGTTCGAAGAGCACGCACCCCAGCGCGTACAGATCGCTGCGCGTCTCCGGATGGCCGCGGGCCTGCTCGGGAGCCATGTACGGGGGTGTGCCCACGATGAAGCCGGTCTGCGTGAGACGGTCCGAGGTCGCGTACGGATCGGCGGCGCGCGCCACACCGAAGTCGAGGACCTTCACCGTCCCGGAGGGCGTGATGAGGATGTTGGAGGGCTTGATGTCCCGGTGCATGATGTTCGCCGCGTGCGCGTCGGCGAGCGCGTCACAGATCTGGCCGCCCCAGCGCGCCGCGTCGGCCATGGTGACCGCGCCCCGGCGCAGCTTGCTGTCCAGGCCCTCGCCACGCACCAGCTCCATCACCAGGAACGGCACCTTGCTGCCATTGGCCCCGGACCCGGCCCCGGACCCGCCCCCGGACCCGATCCCGCCCCCAGCCGCAGCCCCGCCCCTGCCCCCGGTCTCGGCCTCGCCGAGGTCGTGGATGGTCACGATGTGCGGGTGCTGCAACCGGGCGGTGATCCGCGCCTCGCGCAGGAACCGGGCACGCGCCTCTTCCCCCCGGCTCCCGCCGCCCGCGAGCAAGGAGATCACCTTGACCGCGACCCGGCGGTCCAGCGTCTCGTCCTGGGCCTCCCACACCTCGCCCATCCCGCCCTCACCGAGCCGGCGCACCAACCGGTAACGGCCGCCGAGTAGTTGATCCCGCACCGCCAGACCTCCCCCGTCTCGTCCGTACGTCCGTTCCTACCCGCCCAAGGGTGAACCGGCACCCCAGGATCATCGCGCGTACGCCACCACGGCGCGCGCGATCCACAGAACCTTCCCAGGGCGCCGGTTCCCGGCCGCGCCGGTCCGGAGGGTCAGTCCTCCGGCGGAGGCGGCGGCACCGGCGCACCCGCCGGCGGCGCGATCTTCGCGTACGTACGGGAGACGGGGGTCTCGCCGCCCGCCGACTCGTCGTGCTGCTCGGGCCGGTCCTCCGGCGGCAGCAGCGCCGCGCGCTTGGCGCCCGGGTCCCAACCGGTGTCCACGACCCGCTTCTGCCAGGTGATGGCCCCGGCGAGGATCACCAGGCCGACCACCAGCATGAGGACGACACCCGCCACGTCACCCACCTTCGCCACGTTGCCGAGGATCAGACCCAGCCACCCGAAGTCGGCGTCGCCGAACGTGGTGTTGGCCGAGCCGAACGAACCGAGGACGCCGAGGAGGAACGCGGGCAGGAACGTGATCAGCACACCGTTGAGGAACGAACCGAGGGCCGCGCCGCGCCGCCCGCCCGTCGCGTTGCCGAAGACGCCCGCCGCGCCACCGGTGAAGAAGTGCGGGACGAGCCCCGGCAGGACGAGCGCCGTGCCGAACGCCGGCTTGAAGACACCGACGAGGAGCCCGAGGCTGACCAGGCCGCCGACGAACGAGCAGATGAAGCCGACGAGCACGGCGTTCTGCGCGTACGGGAAGACGATCGGCGCGTCCAGGGCCGGGATGGCGCCCGGCACCACCTTCTGCGCGATGCCCTGGAAGGCGGGCACCAGTTCGCCGAGGATCGTACGGACACCGAACAGGATGACGGCGACGGCGATGCCGAATTGGAGGCCCTGATTGACCGACGACATCAGGTAGTTGCCGATGCCCGTGGAGGGCGAGCCGCCGCCCGTCGCGAACGCCTTGAACGCCTCCGTCCTCCCGACCTTCGCGAGGAAGACGATCGCCATGATCATGTAGATGAGCAGCATCGAGAGCGCCGTGGCGACCATCGAGTCACGCAGGAAGCGAAGCCCCTCCGGCAGGTTCATCTCCTCCGTCGAGCGGCTCTTCTTGCCGACGGCCTGCCCGGTGGCGCCGGAGACGATGTACCCGGCGGTCCCGAAGTGCCCGACCGCGACGGTGTTGTTGCCGGTGACCCGCTTCGTCCACGGGTGCGCGAAGGCGGGCATCGCGACGAGCATGATGCCCAGCAGCACCGCGCCCGCGACGACCACGACCCACGAGGTGACCCCGGCCGTGGCCATCACCATCGTCAACAGCGTGGCCATGAACAGCATGTGATGGCCGGTCAGGAAGACGTACGAGAGCGGGGTGAAGCGGGCGAGCAGCAGGCTGACGAGGAAGCCGAGGATCATCAGCCAGGCCACCCGCGAGCCGTACTCGGCCTGCGCGATGCCGACGATCGCCTCGTTGGTGGGGATGACGCCGTGCGAACCGGTGGCACCTGTGATCATCGTGCCGAGCGGCGCGAGCGAGTTGGTGACCAGCGTCGCGCCCGCGCCGATCAGGAGGAAGCCGAGGGTCGCCTTGATGGCGCCGCCGATGATCTGGCCTGTGGACTTCTTGAGGGCGATGAGACCGACGGCCGTGATGATGCCGATCAGATACGCGGGGACGCTGAGGATCTCGTTGACGATGAACTTCGCGATGTCCACGAGAGTGTTCATGGGGAACTCCTGGGGAGGGAGCGGCAGTTGGCGGAGGGAAGGTGGGTCAGACGTCGTACAGGTCGCGCATCGCCGCGTCGACCTCCTTGGTGCTGGTGAAGTCCTCGATCACCCGCACCGGCACCCCGACGTCCCCCAGGGTCCGCGCGATCTCCCGCGAGGTCATGATGGCCACCGCCTCGGACGCCTTGCCCTTCGCGGAGATGGTGTCGGTGGCCTCGGTGGTGATGTACCGGCCCCACTTCCAGCGGTCGAGCACCTTGTCAAGGGTCGACTTGAGGAACAGGCTCGTGCCGACGCCGTTGCCGCACACGGTCAGGATCTTGTGCATGCCATGACCGGAGCCCTTGGCGGCGGCGTCCCGCTGGGGTGTGTCGGCTCCCTGCCGAGGTGTGCCGGAGGACACCTCAGTGTCCCCGTCCCCTACGAGGATCTGGCGCAGCGCCTGAGGTGTCGGAGCGCGGTCGAGCGCGGCGGAGGTGTCCGCGTCGGCGAGCAGCCGCGCGAGGGCGCCCATCGCCTGGGTGTGTGCCCCGGCGTCCTCGGCGGCGAGGGCGACGACGAGGTGCACAGGGTCGTTCGTCTCGTGCCCGAAGTTCACGGGTGTCGAAAGCCGCACCCATGACATGCCCGTGCGCAGCACGGCGGGCGACGGCCGCGCGTGCGCGAAGGCGAAACCGGGCGCGATGACGATGTACGGCCCGTTCTCCTCGACGTTGCGGAGCATCTCCTGGGTGTACGTGTCCGTGCTGACGTCGGTGGAGACCAGCAGGTCACCGGCCGTGCGGACGGCGGCCTGCCAGTCGGGGGCGGCCACGTCGAGGCGGATGGCCTCGACGGGGATCAGATCGCTGAGTTCACTCATACGAGCAGTGGTTCCGAGCGAAGAGCCCATGTCACCACGACACGCCGGAGGGAGGCACCTTCGTTATCGGTTCCTTCGTTGTTTCACCCGTGCTCAGCGGGTGACCAGCAGCCCCCGCCCGCGCAGCACCCTCCGCTCCAGCGGGCTGAAGATCAGCAGGTCGATGGCGATGCCGACGACGAGGATCAGGAGGATGGCCAGGAACACCTGGGACATGCTGCTGTTGTTGCGGCCGTTCTCCAGCAACTGGCCGAGGCCCACACCGAGATCGGGCGACGACGCGATGATCTCGGCGGCCATCAGCGAACGCCAGGAGAACGCCCAGCCCTGCTTCAGACCCGCGAGATACCCCGGCAACGCCCCCGGCAGCACGATGTGCCACGCCCCCCGGAGCCCGGTCGCGCCCAGCGTCCGCCCGGCGCGCAGGAACAGCGGCGGGATCTGGTCGATGCCCGCGACGAGCCCGTTGGCGATGGAGGGGACCGCGCCGAGCAGGATCACGGCGTACATCATCGAGTCGTTGAGGCCCAGCCAGATCACGGCCGGCGGCACCCACGCCACCGAAGGCAGCGCCTGGAGCCCGGACAGGATGGGCCCGATGGCCGCCCGTACGAACCGCACGCGAGCCACCAGGAGTCCGAGTGGTGTGCCGATGGCGAGGGCGAGGAGGAAGCCGAACAGGCCGCGCGAGACGGACGTCCAGATGGAGTCGAGGAGCGTGCCCTGCAGCCAGGCCGCGCGCACCTCGCCCCACACCTCGGACGGCGAGGCCAGCTTGTACGCGGGGACGACCTCCGCCCACACCAGCAGCTGCCAGACCACCAGCACCACGGCGATCGCGGTGACGGGCGGCAGCACCTTGCGGGTGAGTGTCTCGCGCAGCGGCGTGCGGACGACCCGCACCGAGTCGAGCGCGTCGAGCCCGGCCTCGACGCCCGCCAAGTCGCTTGTGCGCGGCGGCTGTTCGGCCTTCTCGGTGTCGGCGGGCGCTACGGCGTTGTCAGTCACGGCCATGGCGGCGGATCTCCCCACGCAGTTCTTCGGTGATCTCGGCGGACAGCTCGGCGACCGCGCCGTCCTCTAGGTGGCGCGGCTGCGGGATGTCGACCGTCCACTCCCGGGCGACGCGGCCGGGCCGGGACGACAGCAGGACGACACGCTGGGCGAGCCGGACCGCCTCGCGGACGTTGTGCGTCACGAACAGCACCGACACCCCCGTCTCCCGCCAGATACGGGTCAGTTCGTCGTGCAGTACGTCGCGGGTGATGGCGTCGAGCGCGGCGAACGGCTCGTCCATCAGCAGCAGCCGGCTGTCCTGGGCGAGCGCGCGGGCGAGCGCGACGCGCTGCCGCATGCCGCCCGACAGCTCGTGCACCCGCTTGCCGTGCGCGTCCGGCAGCCGTACGAGTTCCAGCAGGCGCCGCGCTTCGGCGCGCCGCTCCCGCGCCCCGACGCCGCGCAGCTTGAGTGCCAGCTCGATGTTCCTGCCCGCGGTCAGCCACGGGAAAAGGGCGTGCTCCTGGAACATCAGGGCGGGCCCGCCGTCCGTGGCGATGGATCCGGCGGACGGCAGGTCGAGGCCCGCGACGAGGTTGAGCAGGGTGGACTTTCCGCAGCCGGAGGCACCCAGGAGGGTGACGAACTCGCCGGGTGCGACATCGAGTGTGATGTCGTCCAGGACGAGTTGCTGCCCGCCGGGTGTGCCCGGCGCGGGAAAGGACTTCGAGACGTGCTCGATACGGGCGGCGTGCGCCACCGCCCCGGTCTCGGCCGGTGCCCCGGTCGCTCCGGTCGCCTCGTTGGCCTTGGCGGCCTTGGTGGCCTTGGTCGCTTCGGTGAACGTGGTGGCCATGGGTGTCACCTCCTGGGTGGTCGTCAACTCGTGTGCTGCGGACCGGAGTTACTTCGCTCCGAGGCCCGCGTCGTCGACCTGCTTCGCGCCCTCGGCCTTGAGGACCTTATTGAGGGGGCGCAGGTCGTAGATGCCCTTGAGGTCGGGCTTTTCCAGGAGGCCGGACTTCACGGCGTGCTTCGCCTCGGTGTCGAGGGTCGAGGCCAGCGGGTCGTCGAGGAAGTCGATGGACTTCCAGGCCGGGTCGATGACATTGTCCGGCAGCGCCTTGCCGGACAGCTTCTTGAGCGCCGCGTTGGCGGAGGCCTTGGCCTTCTCCGGGTTGGCGTTGATCCATTTGTTGGTCTTCACGGAGCCGCGCAGCACGGCCTCGACGACGTCCGGGTGCTCCTTGAGGAACTTCTGCGACACGATCATGTTCGTGATCACGAACTTCTTGTCCGGCCACAGGTCCGACTCGTCGAGCAGTTCCTTCGCACCCTCGGAGGCGAGCTTCGACGCGGTCGGCTCCGGCACCCAGGCGCCGTCGATGGAACCCGACTTGTAGGCGTCCGGCGTGATCTTGTTGTCCGTACGGACGACGGAGACATCGCCCTTGCCGCTCTGCGCGTCGACCTTCCAGCCCTTCTCCGCGATCCAGTTGAGGAACGCGACGTCCTGCGTATTGCCGAACTGGGGTGTGGCGATCTTCTTGCCCTTGAGGTCGTCCAGGGTCTTGATCTTCTTCGGGTCGACGACCAGCTTGACGCCGCCCGAGGCCGAACCGCCGATGATGCGCAGGGAGTCGCCCTGCGACTTGGTGTAGCCGTTGATGGCGGGGGAGGGGCCGATCCAGCCGATGTCGATGGACCCGGCGTTGAGGGCCTCGATCTCGGAGGGGCCCGCGTTGAAGGTCGACGGCTTGATCCGGGTGCCGCCCAACTCCTTCTGCAACAGGCCCTGTTGCACGCCGACCAAAGCCGTGCCGTGCGTGAGGTTGGGGAAGTATCCGATCTTCACCGTGTCGACGGAGAGCTTCTTGCCGCCCGCGGCGGCCTTGGCCTGGGCGCCGTCGTCGGCCGACTGGGAGCCGTAGCCGCACGCGCTCAGCAGGAGCGGCAGCGCGGCTATGGCGGCGAGATTGCGCAGGGTGGTGGTGCGAGGGCGTGCGGCAGACACGGAGATGACCTCTCGGGAAAGGGAGGGGGCGGTGCGGCGGTGATGGACGCGCGGAGCGACGAACGGACTCGGATGGCGCGACAGATGGCGCTCGACGTGCGGCCGAGGTCGATGTGGCGGCGCGAGGTCAGCAGGAGGCGCGACAGGTGCGCGCGGCTCGGCGTTCGCGTCGTGCGCATGGCTGACCTCCCCGACTTCCCCAGTTTCCCTACCGGATAGATAGGGATACTGGCAGACGGCGGCGCCCTTCCCAAGAGGGTGTCCAGGTATTGGACGGATGCGTCTCGGAATGCGGGAGTGGTCAGCTGGGGAGGGCGAACGGAGGGTGCGCGCCGTTGAGGAAGTAGTCGCCGATGTCGCGGAGTTGGTGCCCGACCGGCTCGTACAGGGTGTGGGTTCGTGCGTTGCGCCAGAAGCGGTCGAAGCCGAGGCGCGCGGAGGCGGCGCGCGGGCCGACGATGTCCAGGGCCCGCGCGGTCGACTCCTGCGCGGCCCGGGACGCTGCGGCCTCCGCCATGGTCACGAGGGCGGAGACCTCCGCGTACGCGTCGTAGCCGAGGTCGTCGCCGAGCGCCAGCGCGCCCTGTACGGCGTCCAGCGCCTGCCCCGCGAGCGCGGACGCGGCGCGGATGAGCACCGTCAGCTCCCCGTACGCGGTGAGGACCTGCGGGTCGTGGGGGCTGCCGACCGGCCAGGACGGGTGCGGCGGCGCCTGCCCGGCCCTGCTGTACTCGCGGGCCTCGGCGAGCGTTCCCTCGGCGGTGCCGAGCAGGATCTGGACGGCGACGAGGTGGGCGACAGGGGAGGCCATGGCGGCCCGCGGCGGCAGCAGTTCCTCGTCGGCGGAGAGCGGGCCGAGCACCTCGTCGGCGGCCACCGCCACCTCGTCGAACTCCACGCTGCCACCGGCCGCGAGCCGCCGCCCGAAGGTGTCGGCCGCGCCGTCGACCGTGACACCACGACGCGCCGTGTCCACGACGACGGCGAGCGGCGTGCCCGTGTCCGCGCGCGTGGCCCGCACGGCGAGCCGGTCGGCGACGAGCACCCCGGTCGTGTAGTCCTGCCGCCCATTGAGCACCAGGCCGCCCGGCGTGCCGGCGAGGGTGAGCGCGGGTTCCTGGCGGGCGAACCCGCCGCCCCAGCACCACCGCCCGGCCGCCGACCGCTCCTCGATGCGCGCGGCGAGCGCGGGCCCGGCGAAGAACCGGGCGCTGCCCGACAAGAAGTAGTGACAGCCGAGGAGTTGGGCGATCGCACCGTCGGCCGCGGCGATCTCACGCACGACGGCGAACGCCGCGGCCCAGCCCCGCCCGGCCCCCTCGCCCTCGCCGTCGGCCCCGTCGTCGGCCTCGGACTCGGCTTCGGCCCCGGCCGGCACCGGAGGTGTCAGCAACCCCGCCTCGCGCAGCCGTGACACCTCGTCGACCGGCGCCTTGCCCGCCTGCTCGCGGGCGACCGCGTCCGTCGCGAGATCGTCCGCCGCCTCCCGGGCCACGCGCAGCCAGTACGGACGGTCGGGCCCGGTCGTCCGGTCGTACGTCGATGCGGGGTGGAGCGACGCGGCGGCGGGGCCCATCACGGGGTCTCCTCAGGGTCGGTGGTAGGGGGTGGAGTCCGGGGCGGTCGGCACGTACTTGTAGCCCACGCGCCGTACGGTGACGATCCGCTGCCGGTGCGCCTTGCCGAGCTTGCGGCGCAGCCGGGCGATGTGCACGTCCACGGTGCGGCCGTCGCCGACGTGGTCGTAGCCCCAGACGCTGCTCACGAGCAGCTCGCGGGTCAGCACGTGGTGGGGGCGCTGGACGAGGTGCGCGAGGAGCTCGAACTCCAGGTAGGTGAGGTCGAGTTCACGCCCGTCCAGCTCGGCCACGTGCCGCGCGGAGTCGATCCGGATGGCGTCGTCCGTGGCGGTCACCGGTCGGATCTCCGGCCGCGGCCGGTCGTCGGCGAAGAGTTCGGCGGGGTCGGTGCCCTCGGGCACGAGCAGCAGGTATCCGACCATCGGTACGGAGGTGTGCTGCCCGGTGCCGCCGGGGGCCTCGCGCACCAGGCTGAGGTGGCGGGTGTCGGACGGCGGCGCGGTGGCGTCGGGGGTGGTGGTCCGGATCTGGGGTGCCGTGGTCATGGCTGATGTCCCTTGGTGGTGTGGTGTGTCGGACGCGTGTCTTACGCGTGACAGCACGCGGCGCTGACGACGTGACCAAAGTCGACGTGCCGACGACGAACGAGTCGTTGCTGCGTACGGGACATGTGCATCATCTTGTGCGCCCGCGGCGGGCCCGGTCAAGTATTTCCTAGTAATTCAGTAGGGAAAGTGGTGGGCCGGAGCCGCGGTTGTGTCAACTGTGCCTGGAAACGGCCGAGTCGGGGCGTCCCGGCGGGCGGGCACCGGACGGGTTCCGCTTGACGTGCGGCGCGCTGTCCTGCTCAATGGTCCGCATGACTGCCCAGCAGCACTTGGTCTCGCGTGACCACATCGACTTCGGTCGGGTGTGGTCCGCGGCTTGTTGCGCCTGACACGGCAGCGGGCCCGCTGACCGGCCCTTCCCTCCTTCGGTGACTCCGTGACTCCGTGACTCCGTCGCCGCACTGCTGCCCGCTCTCCAGGGCGGCCAAGGTGCTCGGCCTCCAACTCCGGCGCCAGGGCTTCTCGGTCAAGACGGGAGACACCTCCGCCTCGGCGATCGAGACATCACGCGTCAACCCGCCCGAACACACCTGAGACCAGCGAACGGAGCCCCCATGCCCACACCTACACCCACACCCCTCACCTTCCACTGGTTCCTGCCCACCAACGGCGACAGTCGGCACGTCGTCGGCGGCGGCCACGGCACCCCGGCCACCGCCTTCGGCCGCGACCGCCCGCCGACGGTCGCGTACCTGAGCCAGATCGCCCGTGCCGCCGAGGACCTCGGGTTCGTGGGCGCGCTCACCCCGACCGGGGCCTGGTGCGAGGACGCGTGGCTGACGACCGCGATGGTCGGCCAGCACACCGAGCGGCTCAAGTTCCTCGTCGCCTTCCGCCCCGGCTTCGTGTCGCCGACGCTCGCCGCGCAGATGGCGTCGACCTTCCAGCGGCGGACCGGCGGACGGCTCCTGCTCAACGTCGTCACCGGCGGCGAGAGTCACGAGCAGCGGGCGTACGGAGACTTCCTCGGCAAGGACGACCGCTATCGACGGACCGGCGAATTCCTGGGCATCGTAAGAGAGTTGTGGGAGGGCAAGCCCGTCGACTTCGACGGCGAGCACCTCCGGGTGGCGGACGCGCGGCTCGCCCGCGTGCCCGACCCGGTGCCCGACGTGTACTTCGGTGGGTCGTCGCCGTTGGCGGGGGAGGTCGCCGCCCGGCACGCGGATGTGTACCTGACCTGGGGTGAGCCGCCCGCGCAGGTGGCGGAGAAGATCGCCTGGGTGCGGGGGCTCGCGGCGCGTCAGGGGCGCACCCCGCGCTTCGGCATCCGGCTGCATGTCATCACGCGCGACACCTCCGCACAGGCGTGGGCGGAGGCCGACCGCATCCTGGACGGCTTCGACGAGGCGAGCATCAAGGCAGTGCAGGCGGGCCTCGCGCGCAGTGAGTCCGTCGGACAGCAGCGGATGCTCGCCCTGCACGGCGGCGGGAGCCGCGAGTCACTGGAGATCCACCCGAACCTGTGGGCGGGCATCGGCCTGGTGCGGGGAGGAGCCGGCACGGCGCTCGTCGGCAGCCACGAGGAGGTCGCCGAGCGGATCAAGGAGTACGCGGCCCTGGGCATCGACGAGTTCGTGCTGTCCGGCTATCCGCATCTGGAAGAGGCGTACTGGTTCGGCGAGAACGTGCTGCCACGCCTCCAGGCGCAGGGCCTGTGGCGGCACCCCTTCGCCGCGGGTGCGGGAGACCTCTGAACGTCTCCCGCACCCGCGACGCTCACGTCAACGACGCCACCCTCTCGGCTACTTGGCGATCACCTCGTTCACCGCCGGAGCCGCCGCCCCTTCGCTCCATGCCAGCCGCACCGCGTCCGCGTCCGCCCCGGCGGGCGCGGGCAGCGTGGTGGCGGGGCCTTCGAGCGCGCCGATGGTCCGCCACGCGCCGTCGACGCGCACCTGCACCCGCGCCTTCGCGGTGGCCGCGTCGTCCGGGCGCAGCACCGTCACCGAGGACACGGCTCGCGGCGCCGGGTACGTCACCGTGAGCGCGTCGCCCGCCGCCGGGGCGGAGGCGGCGCGGTAGGCGTTCTCGGGGACGCCGTCCGCCGCCGAGGCCAGGCTGCTGCCTTCGGTCGGGGCCGGGCCGCCGCTCACCGTCGGGCGGTCCGTTCGCGCCACCGTGAACTCGCGGACGACCAGCCAGTTCGACTGGTCGGCCGTCGCGCGGGCACGCACGTACCGGGCGGTGGTGCCGCTCGGCGCGTCCGCCGACCACGTCGCCTGCCCGCTGAACCCTTCGCCAAGGGCGTGCCAGGTGCTGCCGTCCGACGAATACTCCAGGACACCCTTGTGGAGGTAGTCCTCGGTGCTGCCCGACTTACCCATCGTCAACTTCACCGATCCGAGGGGCTGTTGGCCGCCCAGGTCGACGCCGACGCTCTCGCCCGACTTCGGCGCCCGGCTGCTCCAGAAGTACGTGGAGTCGTCGCCGTCCGTCATACGGTCGGCCGTGTTGCCGTTGTAGACCGGCAGCCCGGTCGTGCCGGTCGGCTGCGGCGGCAGGCCGAGCCGTTCGTTGGACGCGTCCCGCGCCTTCGCGAAGAACGGTTCGAGCACACCCTCACCGACGATCACCGGCACCTTGTTCCCGTTCAGGTCGGTGTACCGGTACGACTTCGCCTCGGCGATCAGCTCGGGCAGTTGCTGGCGGAGCGCCCAGGCCGCGGCGGTGTGCCCGGCCCGCTGCTCCTCGACCATCCGCACCGCCGTGACCCCGGCGGCGCCCCACGCCCGCGCCGCGTCCAGCCACGGACCGGAGTCCCGGGCGAAGCCCTTCTCGACGGGGCCGTCGTCCGCCGCGTCGCGGATCGTCGCGGGCGCGTCCCGCAGCGCCGCGAACGCCGCCGTCAGCCGGGACGCCGGAACGGAACCCGCCCAGTACCCCTTCATCAGCTTCGACAGCTCGGGCGCCTCCACGGCGTCCATCCGCGAACTGTGGTTGACGTCCGTGAACGCCCGCATGGCGCGCGCCACTTCGGTGTTCCCACCGGCGGCCTCCGCGACGGCGCCGCGGTACGAGGCGTCGGGATCGTACGCCTCGTCGTTCCACGTGTAGTCGGCGACGGAGTGCAGCGCGAGCTTCGACGCGTACGGCTGGATCATCGGGTTCGCGGTGATCCCGGCGAGCTGCTCGGCGAGCCCCTTCTCGCGTCCGGTGAACGGCCCGAGGAAAAGGCGTCCCGTGGCGAAGTCGTTGACGGGATAGTTGTCCCACGTCAGGATCTCGTGCCCGAACACGGCCTTGGCGCGCTGCGCCTGAGCCACCGTCATCGTCGGCGCGACGACACCCTCGCCCGTCCACTCGACGAGTACGTCCTTGTCGAGTTGGCCGGAGAGCGCCGCCTTGTACGGGGTCGAGGTGGTGTTGTAGTACTCCGTCGGCACCATCTGCAGCGGCAGCGCGCCGTCATGGGTCTTGATGAACCGCTCGTTGACCCGGTTGAGCAGATACGCCTGCGCCTGTCCTGCCGCGCCGCCGCCCGTGCCCCATTTCGCCTTGTCCGCTTCGCAGTTCCAGTCGGTGTAGCTGATGTCGTCCAGCGGCACCGCGAACTGCCGCACCCCGATGTCCCACAGTGTCTGGAACTTGTCGGTGAGCGCCTTGAGGTCGTCGTCGGAGCTGTAGCAGACGCTCAGGCCGGGGGAGAGGGCGTAGGTGAACTCGACGTGCTTCGCGCGCGCCCGGTCCACCAACTCCTTGATGTCGGCGAGCTGTTCGGCCGGATAAGGGTCGCGCCACTTGGCGCGCAGATACGGGTCGTCCTTCGGCGAATACACGTAGATGTTCATCTTGTGCTCGCCGTAGTAGTCGAGTTGGTCCAGGCGCGCCTGGTGCGACCACGGTGTGCCGTAGAAGCCCTCGATGACGCCGCGCGTCGGCGTCGCGGGCCAGTCGCGCACGGCGAGTCCGCGCACCGTCGCGCCGGGAGCCGTGCGGTGCGGCAGCACTTGGCGCAGTGACTGCGCGGCGTAGTACGTACCGGTCGGGTCGGTGCCGGACAGGACGACGCGGCCCGCGCCCTCGCCGCCCATGGCGAGGACGTACCCCTCGGCGGCGAGCCCGGAGGGCCCGTCGACGTTCAGTGCCTCCAACGCGCCCGCCGACGCCGGGTTCTCGGCAGGACCGCCGACGTAGACCGCCAGCGAACCGGACCCGGCGGGGGCCTTCGTGGCGGTGCTGACATCCCGCGCGCCGGCCGCCTTCAGCGCGGCGGTGGTGACATCCACGGCGGCCGGGTCGGACTTCGCGCCGGTGACGAGGGTGACGTCGGGGGTGACGGTGATCCGGTCGGCGCGCTGCCGCGCGCTGTGCGGGGTGGGAGTGATGGCGGGCGCCCCCGCCCCCTCCCCGGCCTCGGCCTGTGGCCCGGTTCCGGTATCAGTCCCGGTCCCGGCGGTGGCCGGGCCGGGGTCGAGGGTGAGGGGAGCGGCGGCCAGGGCCGCCACCGCGAGGACGGATATGAGAGGCGTCCTACGAGATCTACTACGAGATCTACTACGAGATCTGTGCTTCGGGCGGAACATACGTGTACCTCCACGGTTGGCACATGCGGCATGCTCTCGTGCTCTAGCGGACTAGACCACCGTGGTGATGCACTGTCAATGTTGCGTGCTTGCACGAGACTTCGAGCAGTTTCGCGCAACCGGAAGGGAGGGGGCCGACTGCGCGGCCGCCGACAGGGCCCGGTCCGCGCGAATCGCCAGCAGCGGCGCCGACCAGGCCAGGCACGCGTACCAGCCCAGCAGGACACAGACGCCGAACGTGGCTGGTCCGGCCGGGGCCAGAACTCCCGTGGCGGTGGCGGCGATCGCCCACAGCGCCCCGAGGGCGACTTCGGGCCACACCGGCCACAGTGCCGCGAGCCCCTTCGGCAGCGCGGGAAACTTGTCGGTCCGCCGCCACGGCCGGTGCATGGTCCACCACGAAGGCAGCACGGCGGCCCACGTGATGTGGTGCAGCGCCGTCTGCGCCCAGACCGCGCGCGCCGCCTGCCGCGCCGGGGCGCCGAGCACCCGGCGCAGCAGACACCAGCGCAGCGCGAGCCCGTCAAGGGCGAGCAGCACGGCCACCGCGGGCAGCGCCGGATCCCACGGCACCTCGCCGCCGGCCATCAGGACGCCGCCGAGGACGGCCGCGCACCCCATGCCGACCGCCGTGCAGGCCGCGCGGGTCATCTCCCGGGCGCCGTGGTGGGCGTGCAGCAGTTTGTGCCATCCGGTCATCCTGGACGTGGGCGCCCAGCGCCCGGGCAGTATCAGCCGCCAGTGCCTGCGCAGTTCCTGCGCGGGCCCGAAGACCCAGCGGGCGCGCTGGCGGCGGTAGCCGCCGAACGTCTCCGGGACCAGACCGTGCCCGAAGCCCTCGTCGAAGTAGTGCGAGCGGTACCCCGCCGCGTGCAGCCGCAGGGACAGCTCTGAGTCCTCGGAGCTGCACCACTGCGCCCAGCCGCCGACCTCGCGCAGCGCCGAGGCCCGGATCAGACACATGGTGCCCGCCACGATCGCGGCCCCGCGCTCGGCGCGCGCCACCAGGTACGTCCCGTACATCTGCCGGTATTCCCAGTAACAGCCGCTCAGATAGGGGCTGTTCCGCCAGTCCCGGTAGTCGTGGCGGGTCTGTACGAAGCCGGTCCCGGGGTCGTCGAAGAGCGGCACGAGCCGGGACAGGAAGTCGGGGCGCGCCTGGTAGTCGGCGTCCAGGACGGCCACCACGCGCGCCTGCGAACTGGCGTGCTCCATCGCATAGTTGAGCGCCCCGGCCTTGGCGCCGGCCAGGCCCTCCACATGATGGAACCGGAAGCGCTCCCCGAGCCGCGCGCAGTGCTCGCGCACCGGCTGCCACAGCGCCGGGTCGGCGGTGTTGTTGTCGACGACCAGCACCTCGTAGTCCGCGTACCGCTGCGCGGCCAGCGCGTCGAGCGTCGCGACGACCACCTCGGGCGGCTCGGCGTGACAGGGCACCTGCACGCTCACGAAGGGGCCGGTGAACCGCTCGCGCGCCGGCGGCTCGTGCGGAGCGCGCCAGGTGTCACGCAACAGCCGCTCCTGGTTGAGGTACGTGTCGAGCAGGAGCAGCAGCATCCGGGGCACACCCGCCACCAGCCACACCGTCAGGGCCACGCGCGCCGCCCACGCGCCTTCCCGCGTGGTCACGGCGGAGGCGCACCAGGCGAGCAGGGCCAGGTGCGCCGCCACGGACACCGGCACCGCGATGCGCCCCGCCGGACGCAACGCCCCGGTCAGCGGCCGCGCCGCGAGCCACAGCACCGGCACGAGGGCCACCAGGAGCAGCACCTCACCCGACAGCACCCGCCCGTGGGCGACCGTCGCCGCCGCGCCCGCGAGCGCAAGCACAAGGGCCCACTCGCCCACAACTCGCGCCGCACGGCGCGACGTTCGCCGGCCCACCAGCACGGTCGCCCCGGTGTGCGCAGCCGCCAGCGTCACCGCCACGCTGCCCGTAAACGACATGCCTGTCGTCACGCCACTCCTAGGTGTCACATGTCCAGCCCCCCCCGGGGGGTGAACTACACCGTCCGCTGGAGCCGTTCGTTCGCCTTGTGCATGTGGTCCGCCATCGCGCGGTCCGCGCCGTCGGGGTCGTGGGAGCGGATGGCGTCGACGACCGCGCCGTGTTCGCAGAGGGTGCCGCTGATGGTGCCCTCAAGGTCGTTGACGCGCTCCATCCAGACCTGGAGCAGGGCGCGGATGGAGTGGAGTATGTCGCTGAGCACGGAATTGCCCGCGATATGGGCGATCTCCAGGTGGAAGGCGATGTCCGCCTCGACGAACGCCTCCGTGCCGCCGTCCGCACCGGCCCGGCGCAGCGCCGCGTGCAGCTCGTCGAGGCGCTCGATGTCCTCGGGGCGGGCGCGCTCGGCGGCGAGCCGGGCCGAGACACCTTCCATGTAGCGGCGCACCTCGACCAGGTCCTGGGTGCGGCGCTGACCCAGCATCAGGCCCCAGTTGATGGCCTGCGGGAGGAAGTCCGACGTGCCCTCGCGGACGTAGGAGCCGGAGCCGGGCCGGATCTCGATGATGCCCAGCACGTCGAGCGCCGAGAGGGCGCCGCGCACGCTGGAGCGGGCGACGTTCAGCGCCTCGGCGAGGTTGCGTTCGGCGGGCAGCCGGGTGCCGGGCTTGATGTTGCCCGCGGCGAGGTGGTCGAGCAGCCGCTTGGCGACCTCGGTCACGGTCGACTCGCGCACCACGGGGCGCAGAAGTCGGGACAGGTCGGCGGGGTCGTCCTGAGGCGTACTGGTCACCGCGTAAGTACATCAAACACAGCGGCGGCACATGCAAGCACCTGCGCGGTACGCGGCGGTGCGCACGGCCGCGCGCGGGTGCGGGCGCGTATGACATCAGCCGCGAAAGTGCAGGTCAAGGGGTTCATGCGGCCGGAAATCTGTGAGTCTCGACACGGCGGTAAATTGGTTACCAATTAACCGGTCGGGACTAACGTGAGCGGTGCCGGACAGAGCAGTCCGGAGCGAGTGAGGAGTCGCCATGGGTGCCCTGCCTTCCCTGGAGGCCGGCCAGTCGGCCGTCGAGAAATCGGCGATCAGGAAATTCACCGTCCGGATCGTGCCCTTTGTGGCGCTGATGTTCTTCGTGAACTATCTGGACCGCACCGCGGTCTCGTTCGCGGAGTCGAACGGCATGAGCCAGGACCTGGGGCTCACGGCCGCTCAGTACGGATTCGCCTCGGGTGTCTTCTTCATCGGCTACATCGTTCTGGAAGTCCCCAGCAACATGGCGCTGCACCGCTTCGGCGCGCGCCGCTGGCTCGCCCGGATCATGGTGACCTGGGGCATCGTCTCGCTCCTGTTCACCTGGGTGCAGTCGACGGAGCAGCTGTACTGGCTGCGCTTCGTCCTCGGTGTCGCGGAGGCCGGATTCTTCCCCGGCGCGATCCTCTTCCTCTCCCAGTGGGTGCCGCAGCGGCACCGCACCAAGGTGCTCGGCCTCTTCTACCTGGCCCAGCCGCTCACCACCGTCTTCGGCGCCCCGCTCGCCGGCTGGCTGATCAGCCACCACGGCCTCTTCGGCCTGGAGGGCTGGCGCGTGATGTTCCTGTTCGTGTCGCTGCCCGCGATCGTCCTCGGCCTGGTCGGCTGGTTCTACCTCAAGGACAGGCCCGCCGACGCCGGCTGGCTGACCGCGGAGGAGGCGAACTGGCTGACCAGCGAGCTGGAAGCGGAGAACGCGGAGAAGACCGGCCACGGAGACGAGCAGGGCAAGAAGGGGAGCGGGCACGGCAAGGCCGATCTCCTCGCCGCCTTCACCAACGGCCGCGTCTGGATCCTCTCCGTCGTCTACTTCGGCTTCGTCTACGGCCTGTACGCGCTCGCCTTCTTCCTGCCCACCATCATCAGCGGCTTCGAGGACCAGTTCGGCACCTCGTTCTCCGTGATGGACAAGGCGTGGATCACCGCGATCCCGTATCTGCCGGCCGCGATAGTCCTCTACTTCTGGTCCCGCGACGCCACCCGGCGCGGCACCAAAACCTGGCACGTGGCAGCCCCGGCGATCGTCGGTGGTGTCTCCATCCCCGTCGCGCTCTACATGAACTCGCCGTCCGCCACGGTCGCCGTCATCACCGTGACCGCCTGCGCGATCTTCGCCGCGCTCCCGGTGTTCTGGGCCGTGCCCTCCCGGTTCCTGACCGGCGCCGCCGCCGCGGCCGGTATCGCCCTCATCAACACGATGGGCAACGTCGCCGGATTCGCGGCCAGTTACGTCACCGGCTGGCTGCACGACTGGACCGGCGCCTACTACGTACCCCTGTTCCTCGTCGGCGCGCTGATGCTCGTCTCGGCCGCCCTGATGATCGCGCTCGCCTCCCGTGGCCGCCGCACCGGCACGGACGCCGAGTACGCGGAGGTCTCGAAGTGACCCGCATAGCCAACGACCCCGCCGACTTCGCCCACGAAGCGCTCGACGGCTTCGTCGCCGCCCACCGCCGCTGGGTCCGCTCCGTCCCCGGTGGCGTGGTCAGGGCGGGCGGCACCGCCCCCGGCCAGGTCGCCCTCGTCATCGGCGGCGGCTCGGGCCACTACCCGGCCTTCTCCGGCCTCGTCGGCCAGGGCCTCGCGCACGGCGCCGCCGTCGGCAACGTCTTCGCCTCGCCGTCGGCCCGGCAGATCCACGACGTGGCCGCCGAGGCGGACAACGGCGCGGGTGTCCTCCTCGCCTTCGGCAACTACGCGGGCGACGTCCTGCACTTCGGGCAGGCCGCCCAGCGCCTGACCGCCGACGGCATCCCCGCCCGCACCCTCGCCGTCACCGACGACATCTCCTCGGCCACCGCCGACGAGCACCACAAGCGCCGGGGCATCGCCGGGGACCTCCCCGTCTTCAAACTCGCCGCCGCTGCCGCCGAACGCGGCGCCACCCTCGACGAGGTGCACGCCACGGCCGCCCGTGCCAACGAACGCACCCGCTCCTTCGGCGTCGCCTTCACCGGCTGCACCCTGCCCGGCGCCGAACAGCCCCTGTTCACGGTCCCCGAGGGGCGGATGGCCGTCGGCCTCGGCATCCACGGCGAACCGGGCATCGGCGAGCAGGACGTCCCCGACGCCAAGACCCTCGCCGCCCTCCTCGTGGACAGCCTCCTCGCCGAACTGCCGCAGGTGCGCGGCGGCCGGGCGGCCGTGCTCCTCAACGGCCTCGGCTCCGTCAAGTACGAGGAGCTGTTCGTGCTGTACGGGGAGGTGGACCGGCTCCTCGCGGCGGCAGGCGTGACCGCCGTCGACCCCGAGGTCGGCGAGCTGTGCACCAGCTTCGACATGGCCGGTGTGTCGCTCACCCTGACCTGGCTCGACGACGAGCTCGCCGAGCTGTGGCAGGCACCCGCCGACGCCCCCGCCTTCCGCAAGGGAGCCGTCACCCCGACTCCCGCGCACGAGAAGACCACCACCCGGCAGCCGGTCACCGCCGACACACCACCGCCTGCCGACGCCGACTCCCGAGCCACCGCCACCCGCGTCCTCGCCGCGCTCGCCGCCACCCGCACCACCGTCGACACCCACGCCGACGACCTCGGCCGCATCGACGCCGTCGCCGGAGACGGTGACCACGGCATCGGCATGCGGCGCGGCTCGCACGCCGCCCACGCCGAGGCGGAGCGCGCGGTCGCCGCGGGCGCAGGGGCCGGAACCACGCTGCGGCTCGCCGGAGACGCCTGGGCCGACGAGGCGGGTGGCACATCGGGCGCGCTGTGGGGTGCGATGCTCCGCGCCCTCGGCGACACCCTCGGTGACACCGGGCGGCCCACCCCGGCCCGGGTCGCCGAAGGTGTCTCGGCCGCCGACCGCGCCGTACGCGAACTCGGCGGCGCGCAGGTCGGCGACAAGACGATGGTCGACGCCCTCGTCCCGTTCGCCGCGGCCCTGAACGACGCCGTCGACGACTCCGACGACTCCCTCGGCGACCGGCTCGCCCCCGCCTGGGCCACCGCCGCCTCCGCCGCGGAGGACGCCGCCCGCGCCACCGCCGACCTGCTGCCCCGCATGGGCCGCGCCCGCCCGCACGCCGAGAAGGCACTCGGCACCCCCGACGCGGGCGCCCACTCATTCGCCCTGATCACGAGGGCCGTCGCGGGCGTCCTCGCGGCCACCTGAACCACGTACCGAACACCCCGGAACCAGCAAACACTGTCAAGGAAGTTGGTCATGACCGACAAGCTCCGCATCGTCATCGGCTGCGACGACGCAGGACACCAGTACAAGGAGGCCCTGAAGCGGGACCTCCAGGCCAGCGAGCTGGTCGCCTCCGTCGCCGACGTCGGCGTGGACGCCGAAGGGCACACCGCGTACCCGACCATCGCCATCGAGGCCGCCGAGCGCGTCGCCCGTGGCGAGGCCGACCGGGCGCTGCTGATCTGCGGCACCGGGCTCGGCGTCGCCATCGCCGCCAACAAGGTCAAGGGCATCCGGGCCGTCACCGCCCACGACTCCTTCTCCGTCGAGCGCGCCATCCTCTCCAACAACGCCCAGGTCCTCACCTTCGGCCAGCGCGTCGTCGGCCTCGAACTGGCCCGCCGCCTCGCCGCCGAGTGGCTCACCTACCGCTTCGACGAGCAGTCCGCATCGGCCGCCAAGGTCCAGCTGATGAGCGACTACGAGGCCGCCTGATGGATGCCCCCGTGCTGCTCGGCGTGAGCCTGAAGATGTACTTCGGCCACCACGAGACCCTCAACTGGTCCCGCCGCATCGTGCAGTTGGCGGACCGGCACCCGGCCGTCACCAGCGGCAGTGCGCGCCTGTTCGTGCTGCCCTCCTTCCCGGCGATCGTGCCGGTGGCCGGGATCCTCGCGCGCAGCGGCGTCGACGTCGGCGCGCAGGACCTCGCCACGGAGGACGCGGGCGCCTACACGGGCGAGGTGTCGGGTCCTTACCTCAAGGAGATCGGCTGCCGCTACGCCGAGGTCGGACACGCCGAGCGCCGCCGCCTGTACGGGGAGGGGGACACGGTCGTCGCCGCGAAGACCGCCGCCGCGCTGCGCAGCGGCCTCACCCCGGTCCTGTGCGTCGGCGAACTCGACCCCGTGGACCCGGCGGAGGCCGCGCGCCGCACCGTCGCCGAGGCCGCCCGACTCCTCTACGGCCTGGACGGCCCCGTCGTCCTCGCCTACGAACCGCAATGGGCCATCGGCGCCCCCGAACCGGCTTCGCCCGAACACATCACCACGGTGTGCGCGGCACTGGGGGAGTGGCTCAACTCCCGTGCCCAGCACGCCGGTTCGACCGTGATCTACGGCGGCAGCGCGGGCCCCGGCCTGCTCACCCGCATCGGCGGCGCCGTCGACGGCCTCTTCCTGGGCCGCTTCGCCCACGACCCGGACGCTGTCGCCCGCATCCTCGACGAGGTCGACGCACGGGAGGCGGTGGCGTAATGGCGTACGGCATCAGCACCTACGCGTACTTCTGGCGCATCTCGTCGCGCGCGCCCGAGCCCATGACCGCCCTGGACATGCTCCGGGACATCCACCAACTAGGCGGCCAGGTCTTCCAGATCTGCGACTACGCGCCCATCGAGACGTACGACGACGCCCGGCTCGCCGAGTTGAGGACGGCCGCAGCCGACCTCGGTGTCACCCTCGAACTCGGCACCCGCGGCATCGCCCCGGACCATCTGGAGCGCTACCTCCGCATCGCGGAGCGGCTCGGAGTCACCTTCGTACGCTCCATGCTGCACACCACCGACCACAAGCCCGGCGTCGAAGAGTCGACCGCCCTGCTGAAACAGGTCATCGGCCGGTACGAGGAGCAGGGCGTCACGCTCGGCCTGGAGACGTACGAGCAGGTGGCCACCGCCGACCTCGTCGACGTCGTCCGCGCCGTCGACAGCCCCCGCCTCGGCATCGTCCTCGACCCCGGCAACTGCGTGGCCCGCCTGGAACTCCCGTCCCAGGTGGTCGAGTTGGCGGCGCCGTACGTGGTGAACGTGCACGTCAAGGACTTCGCGTTCAGCCGCAGGGACGGCTGGGTGGGCTTCACCTACGCAGGAGCCCCGCTCGGCACCGGCCTCCTCGACTACCAGTCGATGATCGCCGCCGTCCGCGCGCACGCCCCCGACCCCGCGTCGGTCAACCAGATCGTGGAGCACTGGCTCCCGTGGCAGGACGGCGGCTTCGACGCCACCGCCGAGCTCGAACACCAGTGGACACACCACAGCATCAGCACACTCCTGAACCTCCCGAAAGGCGAATGAACATGGCCGCCGAGAACAACAAGACCGTTGCCGTCATCGGGGCCGCCGGCAAGATGGGCCAGCGTGTCTCCAACAACCTGGTCGAGAGCGACTTCACCGTCCTCTTCTCCGAGAACTCGCCCAAGGGGCAGGAGCTGATCCGCTCCCTCGGTCGTGAGCTGACGGACTCCGAGGCCGCAGCCCAGCGGGCCGACGTGCTGATCCTGGCTGTGCCGGACATCGTCCTCGGCACCGTCTCCGAGCAGCTCGTCCCGCTCCTGAAGCCGGGCGCCGTCGTCCTCACCCTCGACCCGGCGGCCGCGTACGCGGGCCTGCTGCACGCGCGCGGCGACGTCCACTACGTGTGCGCCCACCCCTGCCACCCCTCCGTCTTCCTGCAGCGCAGGACGCAGGCCGAACTCGACGACACCTTCGGTGGCATCGCGGCCCCGCAGGAGGTCGTCGCCGCCTACGAGGGTGGCGACGCGGAGAAGCAGGCGCTCGCCGAGTCCGTGATCCGCGTGATGTACGCGCCGGTCGTCGACGTCCACTGGGTCACCGTCAAGCAGCTCGCCGTCCTGGAGCCGACCCTCGTCGAGACCATCGCCTGCATGGTCGGCGCGCTCCTCAACGAGGCGCTGCACGAGACCGTGCACACCGTCGGCGTCCCGGAGAAGGCCGCCCGCGCCATGCTCCTCGGCCACACCCAGGTCGCCCTCGCCAACACCCTCAAGGGCGACAACCCGTTCTCCGACGCCTGCCTGATCGCCATGGACTACGGCCGCGACTCCATCGTCAAGGACGACTGGAAGAAGGTCTTCGACGACGGCGAACTCGACAAGGTCATCACGAAGATGCTGAAGATCAAGGAAATCAAGCGCTGAACCGAAGCGTGACGCACATGTGCCGGCCGCGGCGGAATTCTCCGCCGCGGCCGGCACACTGCGTATCCGCTCCCGGATCAGTAGATGTTCGCAGCCACGTCCGCGCCGTCCTCGCGGCCCGCGTTGATCTGGGCCCGCAGCGAGATCTCGTCGTACACGCGGACCTCCTTCACGATGCGGCCGTCCTGGATCAGGAACTGCGAGACACCCATGACCGTCACCGGCTTGCCCGTGAGGGGGCCGAAGGTGGGGGTGCCCCGGTACGTGCCGTTCATGGTCCACGTCACGGCGATCCGCAGGCCCGCGTACCGCTCGGCGTGGTGGGCCTGGACGTCCAGGACGGAGAACCGGGCGTCGGGGAAGGGCCCGACCATCTCCAGGAGGTCCGCCTGGTAGCGCTCGGGGCGGATGACGGTGCGGTCGCCGATGGTGTGCAGGAACAGGTCGCGGGACATGAAGTCGTTGACCTTGTTGAGCTGGCGCTGCGACCACACCTGCTCGATGAAGTCGAGAACCATCTCGCACTCGGGACGGAAGTCGTCGGGGCGCGGCCCGCTGACACCCTCCAGGAGCACGTCCTTCGGCGGCGCCTCCGTCATCGACCCGGTGTAGCCCTGGAACTGCCGCTCGCGCGCGGCCTCGTCCGGGTCGATGCCCAGCTGCAGGCAGTCCGCCAGATCGTCGCGCACCACCCACTCCTCGACCATGCGGCCGCGCCGGTACAGGCAGTTGGCGATGGTGCGCTTGCGGACCCGGATGTTCCGGCCGTCGTGCAGGTGCTCGTCGGCGGAGAAGACGAGGTGCGAGCTGAGGAAGGCGTCGTCGCCGCGGGCCTCCCACACGACGTCCTCGGCCTGCCCGATGTGCCCCGGCACGGCGGCCATGCGCATCGTGCTGCCCTCGATGACACCGTCACGGCCGACGACCGTGCCGAGGCTGGCGTGCACGATCGAGTCGGGCTCGTAGTTCTCGACGATGTGGTCGATGTCGCGCGCGACCCAGATGCGGTCGGTCACCTCGCGGATGAATTCGTCCGGGTCGTTGTACGGCTGGTAGGCGACGGGGTCGAGGGCCATGGTGGTTCTTCTTCCGTTCCAGTGCGGTGTGAATGCGTATGTAGCGTGACTGATGTGAGGGGTGCCGGGCAAGGGGTGCCAGGACACGGGTTCAGCTGGTCTTCGGTGTCTCGCGACGGGGGAACTTGTCGGCTCCCAACTGGCTTCGGTACGTCTCCGTCATGAAGGTGCTGACGACGACGAGGGCCAGGACGGCCCCGGCTGCCAGATAGGCCCACACGGCGTAGATGGTGCCGAAGGTGTCGACGAGCAGCGTCGCCACGAACGGGGTGATCCCCATGAAGACCGAGAACGAGCTGTTGTAGGCGATGGCGCTCGCGCTGAACCGGGTGCGGGTGGAGAAGAGCTCCGCCGCGCAGACCGTGATGATGCCGGTGAGGAAGAACTCCGGTACCAGGTAGATGATTTGGCTGGCGATCGCCGCGCCGAAGGTGGCCTCCTCGCCGACCCGGAAGGCCAGTGGCACCAGCACGATGCAGGCCACGGCGCCCGTGATGAGCATCGGCTTGCGGCCGATGCGGTCCGAGAGCTTTCCGGCCAGCGGCAGCAGCGGGATGAGGACGGCGATCGAGATCGCGTTGGAGGCCAGACCCATCCAGCGCGGCAGACCGAGGGTGTCCGTGAGGTACTGCGGATAGAACGTGACCCAGGTGTAGGACAGGATCGCGCACATGATGGAGATGCCGCAGTAGACCAGGATCGGCCGCCACTGCGAGCGAAGCGCCTCGCGCACAGGGGACTTCACCACATTGGCGCCGTCGTCGGTGGCCCGCACGAACTCCGGGCTCTCCGAGATGCGCCGCCGCATCCACAGGCCGACCAGGCTGAGCGGGACCGCCAGCAGGAAGGGGATCCGCCAGCCCCACGAGTCGAGGGCGGGACCCTCGAACACCCAGCTGGTCAGGGCGGCGACGCCGGCGCCCGCGAGGGTACCGACGAAGCAGCTGTTGGAGGCGTACGAGGTGTAGTAGGCGCGGCGGTTGGGCTCCGCCCACTCGACGATGAACGCCACCGCGCCGACGTACTCGCCGCCGGAGACGACGCCCTGGACCACGCGGAGCGCGAGCAGCAGGAGCGGCGCCAGGATGCCGACCTGGTGGTAGGTGGGAAGGACGGCCACCAGAGCGGTGGAGACGCCCATGGCCATCAGGGTCCACAACAGTGTCTTCCTGCGGCCCACCCGGTCGCCCCAGCGGCCCAGGACGGTCCCGCCGAGCGGACGGACCAGACAGGCGATCGCGATGATCGCGTAAGTGCCCAGCACGGCCACGGTCTTGTCGCTCTCGGGGAAGAACGCCGGGGCCATGATCGGCGCCATGTAGCCGTACAGGCCGTAGTCGAACTGCTCGACGAAGTTACCGACACTGCCCGCGCCGATGGCGCGGCGAATCGCGCTCCGCCGCTCCGCCTCGTCGGGGGCGTCTTGTGGGGCGGTGCGGGGTGGCGCTGCAGAGGACATGGCTGCTCCGATCGCGCGGCGGATGAGGGGTGTGCATGCCGAAGTGCATACGTATGAATCGGGGGTTAGTGGTGAACCGTAGGGTTCGGTGGGTGGGGCGTCAAGAGGTGCGGACGGGGCGGGCCAGCGCGCTCATGGTGTCCATCAGCACGTGCGCCATGTTGAAGACGGTCAGCCGGGCACCCGACTCCTCGGCGGCCCGCGCCGACGGCAGGTCCGGCACGATGGACATCACCGTACGCCCGTGCTCGTACGCCGCCCGGTGAGCCTGCTGGAGCAGCTCCTGCACGACCGTCGGCTCCGGGAAGCCGCAGTCCGCCGCGAGGTCGGCGGGGCCCACCAGGACCGCGTCCACGCCCTCGGTGCCGGCGATCGCGTCGGCGGCGGCGCAGGCGCGCTCCGTCTCCACCATCGCCACGACCAACGTCTCGCGGGACGCGGCCACGTGCTCGGCCGCTGTGACCGTGCCGAACCGCCCCGACCTGCTGTACGTGGCGAAGCCCCGCTCGCCCCACGGTGGATAGTGGCTCGCGGCCACCGCCCGGCGGGCGTCGTCGGCGCTGTCCACGTGCGGGTGGACGAGCCCGGCGGCCCCCAGGTCGAGAGCCCGCAGCGCCAGGGCGGGCTCGGCGGTGCCGACCCGTACCAGCACGTCGATGCCGTGCGCCTCGGCGGCCATGATGTGCTGCTGGAGCAGCGCGGCGTCCGCGGGGCCGTGCTCGCAGTCGATGAGTACGTAGTCGAGACCGGCGACGCCCGCCATCTCCACCAGCGTCTCCGACGGCAGCCGCAGCAGTGCGCCGCGCAGCGAATCGCCGTCCTTCAGGCGCTGCTTGAGGCTGCGGCGCGGGGTGCGGTGGGCCGTCATCGTGCCACCATCCCCGCCGACAGGTCGACATCGGCGCCGCACATGCCACGCATCCGCAGCATCGCGGTCACCGCCTCGCCGACCTCCTCCTCGGTCACCATCCGGCCGAGCGCCGCACGGGACACGAACGCCTCCTCGGCCTCGGCGTAACTGCTGCCCGTCCGCTCGGCCTCCAGGCGGAAGTTCCGCTCCATGCGCGGACCCGAAACCGGGCCGGGCGACAGGGAGTTGACCGTGACGCCCTTCGGGCCGACCTCGCCCGCCAGGGTCGTCGTAAGGCCGATGACCGCCATCTTCGACGCGCAGTACGGGGTGCGGCGCAGCAGCGGACGCTTGCCCGACACCGAGGCCACGTTGATGACATCACCCGAGCCGCGCCGCGTCATGGCCGGCAGGAACGCCCGGCACATCAGGAACACACCTCGTACGTTGATGTCGAAGACCTCGTCCCACTCCTCGGGCGAGATGTCCGTCAGCGGTGCCACCGGGCCCGCGACGCCCGCGTTGTTGACCAGGATCGAGATCTCCTCGTCCGCGAGGGCCGAGGCGAGCGCGTCGACCTCGGCGGGCCGCGACACATCACACACCTGAGGCACCACGTTCGGGCCGAGGTCGTCGGCGGTGCGCTTCAGGGTGTCCACGTCCCGCCCCGTGATCACCACGCGGGCGCCGTCGGCAAGCAGGGAACGGGTGATGGCCCGGCCCAGGCCGCTGCCGCCGCCGGTGACGAGCGCCGTCCGTCCGGACAGCGGAGCCGTGCGCCCGGCCGTCGTGCGGTCGCTTGCCATGCGCTCGCTCGTCATGCGCCCGCCTCCTCGTTCCACTCCAGCACCCTGTCGCCGTACTTCGCGGCCCGTACGTCGCCGGAGCGCGCGTGCCCCTCGAAGAGCTCGACGCGCGCGGCGCGCCCGCACACCTCGCCGAGCAGCGCCGACGAGGCGGTGTCGGTGACCTCCTGGTGGGTGACCGTCTTGAGGTACTTGCCGACCCACAGGCCGCCGGTGTAGCGGGCGGCGCCGCGCGTGGGCAGCACATGGTTGGTGCCGATGACCTTGTCGCCGTAACTGACACACGTACCTTCGCCGAGGAACAGCGCGCCGTAGTCACGCATCTTGTCCAGCGCCTGGCGCGGGTTCTCGGTCAGCACCTCGACGTGCTCGCTCGCGTACGAGTCGGCGACCTCGAAGGCCTCGTCGAGGGTGTCGGTGACGACGATCTCGCCGTGGTCGCGCCAGGCGGGACCGGCGAAGTCCTTCGTCGGCATGCCCGGCAGCAGCCGCTCGATGTGCCGCTCGACCTCGCGCCCCAGCTCCTCGGACGTGGTGACGAGGACGGCGGGGGAGTCCGGGCCGTGCTCGGCCTGGGAGAGCAGGTCGACGGCGACCACGAAGGGGTCCGCGTGCTCGTCCGCGACCACCAGGATCTCCGTGGGCCCGGCGAACAGGTCGATGCCCACCTCGCCGAACAACTGGCGCTTCGCCTCGGCCACATACGCGTTGCCGGGGCCCGCCAGCATCGGCACGCTGCCGATGGTCTCGGTGCCCACGGCGAGCGCCGCGACGGCCTGCACGCCGCCCAGCAGATAGATCTCGTCGGCGCCCGCAAGGTGCATCGCCGCCACCGTCGCGGCGGGGATCTCGCCGCGGATGGGCGGCGTGCAGGCGGCGACCCGGGGCACGCCCGCGACCTTGGCGGTCACGATCGTCATGTGCGCCGATGCGGTCAGCGGGTAGCGGCCGCCCGGCACATAGGCGCCGGCGCCGGAGACGGGGACGTGCCGGTGGCCGAGGCGGACGCCGGGCAGCGTCTCGATGTCCACGTCGAGCATGGAGTCGCGCTGCGCCTGCGCGAAGGTGCGCACCTGCTTCTGCACGAACCGGATGTCGTCGAGGACGGTGTCCGGGACGTCGGCGACGATGCGCTCGATCTCCCCGGGCGAGAGCCGGAAGGACTCCGGGCTCCAGTTGTCGAACTTCTCCGAGTACTGGCGCACCGCGTCGTCGCCGCGCTCGCGGACGTCGTCGAGGATGGCGCGCACCCGGTCGGCGACATCCGCGCGGGCGGCGCTCACCTGGGCGGCGGGGACGGGGGACTTGAGGTGTCGGGGCATGACGACTCTCTTCAACTGGGTGGAACTGTCAGAGGGTTGGGACTGCGGCGGGGTGTATCCGTGGATCTCTGGGCGGATCCGTCAGGGGGTGGGGACTGCGGCGCGCCCGGCCACGTCCCGAAGTGCCGCGCTCACGGCGTCCGGGCGCTGCCACGGCAGCAGGTGTCCGGCGTCGGGCAGTTCGCGCATACGGGCGTCGGGCAGCGACTCGTTGATGGCGTGGTGGAAGGCGGGCGGGCAGAGCGCGTCCCGGGTGCCGGAGAGGACGACGGCCGGGCAGCGCGCGGTGCGCAGCGTGGCGAACGCGTCCTGGCGGGTGGCCTGCGCGGCGAGCTGGGCGCGTGCCGCGTCGGGCCCGACGGCCGCCGCCATCCGGCGGTAGCGGCCCGCGCCCTCGGGCGTCGGACGCCCGTCGGGGAACATCCCCGGCAGCGTACGCTCGACCACGTCCGCGAACCGGCCGTCGGCGACGAGCGCGTCCAACTCCCGCCAGGAAGCGTACTGTTCGGGGCTTGGGGCCGCCGCGTTGGTCGCCATGACGCACATTCCGGCGATCCGCTCCGGCGCCCTGCGCAGCGCCTCGAATCCGACGATGGCCCCCAGGCTCAGCCCGACGAGCACGAACGGCCCCTCCACGGCGGCCAGTACGTCCTCGGCGAGCGCGCCGATGCCCGGCCGCCGCAGCTCGACGTGGCGCACGGGGTGGCCCTCGGGAAACGTCACGTCCGACCACAGGCTCGCGTCGCAGAGCATGCCGGGCACCACGACCAGGGGCAGCGGCACGCCGGTCACCAGCGGCGCGCGGAGCGCGGGAGCAGGGCGTACGGGGCGACGTAACCGTTGTGGTCGAGGCCCAGGCCCGCGTCGGCGGCGCACTTGTGGACCTCCTCGTCCCACTCCAACCGCACCCTGCCGTCACCGGAGTTGACCACCAGCAGGTCGCCCTCCTCCTCGCCGACGTTGCGCAGCGTGCGCCAGGCGTCCTGCGGCACCGACACCATGTCGCGCGGGCCGAGCCGCACCGTGACGGGGTCCGTGCGGTTGAGGGTGATCTCCCACTCGCCGTCCTTGACGATCAGAGTCTGCGTCTCGTGCTGACGGTGCAGCGAGACACCCTGCCCCGGTTCGGCGCGCAGCCAGGCCACGTTGTGGCCGTGCGGGTTGAACACCCGCGGCTCCTGGTGGAGGTCCTCGGTCATGCCGTACCCGATGACGCAGCTCAGGCGGGCGCCGCCGCCGGGCAGGGTGCTGTCCAGGAACGGGCGCTGCGACCACACGAGTTCGTCGGCCGCGGCGACCCGGCGCTTCATGTCGTCGGCGCTGTAGTGCCGCAGCCGGTCGATGTACTCCTGCGCCATGGGCGTGACCCGCTCGGACTCCGGCGGAAGGGTGTCCCCGGCGACCGTGTCGATGAGCTGGTTGTCGGCGCTGAGGTACAGGCCGTGCTCCGCCGCCTCGCGCAGCACGGAGGGGCCCCAGATGATGCCACCGGTGTGGTCCATGCCGAGCACCGTGAACAGCCAGCCGTCGTCAGGACCCGTGTTGGTGAAGCCGCGGAAGATCCAGGTGGGCACGGACACGATGTCCCCGGCCTTCATGGGGAGCTCGCCCTCCTCGCCGTCGGCGCCCCAGCGCAGCAGGTACTCGCCCGCGGTGCAGACGAACACCTCGGCGGTGTAGTGCAGATGCAGATTGTTGGTGATGCCGTGCGGCATGGCGGCGGCGCCGATGTTGTAGCCGTGCGGCAGCCGGAGGTTCACATGCTGGCCCGCGGCCTGCGAGACGCCCGGCCCGATCATGGCGTAGTTCTCCTTCCGGTCCGAGCCGGGCGTACGGCAGTCGATGAAGGCCTGGTTGCAGGAGACGAAGTCGCTGCGGCGCACGGTACGGCGCTCGAGCTCGGAGGTGGACACGGTGACATCGGGCATGGCGGAACTCCATCGCTGGGCATCATGGAATACGTATGTATAGCCATGACAGAGGTATGTGGTGTGTCGTGTCAAGAGGGTGTGGCGCATCTTCTGTCCGGCCGACCCGGCAACGGCATACGTATACTGGTACGGCTGCCGGTACCGAGGAGAGGGAGTCATGGGGATCACGAGTCACGACGTCGCGAGACTCGCAGGTGTCTCGCAGCCCACGGTGTCCCGCGCCCTGCGTGACGACCCCCGCGTGTCCCTTGCCACGCGCGAGAAGGTCAAACGGGCCGCCCAGGCGCTCAACTACGTACCCAGCGAGGCGGGCCGCACCCTGTCGACCCGGGCGACCCGCCGCGTGGGCGTCATCGTGACCGACATGACCAACCCGTTCTACCCGCACGTCGTCGCCCCGCTCCATGACGAGCTGCGGCAGCTCGGCTACCGGATGATGCTGCTCACCGAGCGCTCCGACGAAGCGGTCGCCGAGGAGAAGCTGCTCGACCAGTCGCTCGACGGTGTCGTCCTCGCGACGGCCACCACCGACTCCCGGCTGCCCGCCCTCCTGGAGCGGCGCGGCATGCCGTACGTGTTCCTCAACCGGGACACCGGCCGGCCCGGCGACTTCGCCTCCGTCGTCGACAACGAGGGCGGCGGACGCCTCGTCGCGCGGCAGCTCGTCGGGCTCGGCCACCGGCGCATCGCCGGCATCTTCGGCGCGGCCAACACCACGACCGGCCGCGACCGCGAACTGGGCTTCCGGCTCGCCCTCGCCGACGCCGGCATCGGGCTGCCGGAGGACCGCGTGGTGCGCGGCGCCTTCGAGTACGAGACCGGTTACGCGGCGCTGCCCGCGCTCCTGGAAGCGGCCGAACCGCCCACCGCCGTGTTCTGCGGCAACGACGTGGTGGCCATCGGTGTCCTCAACGCCGCGCTCGCGGCGGGCGTCAAGGTCCCCGACGACCTCACCGTCATCGGCTTCGACGATCTGCCGATGGCCGACTGGGAGGTGTTCCGGCTGACCACGGTCCGCCACGACCTCGGTGAACTCGCGTGCCAGGCGGCCCGGTTGCTGGCCCGCCGGATCAGCGGCGAGGTCGACCCGGCGGGCGAGCGCCTCGTCCTGCCGACCGAGTTCGTGCCCCGGGCCACCCACGCCGAGCTCCGCTGATCCGGCGCGCCGGGACCCGCGACGGGCCCCGGCCCGGGCGTGGCCGGCCTGGACGTGGCCGGCCTGGACGTGACCGGCCTGGGCGTGACCGGCGCGGTCAGAGCCGCTTGCGCAGCGCGTCCGGGATCGCGTCGAAGGCGCCGGAGTCGCGGCCGATCCGGTCGATGCGCAGGGTGGCGGTCTCGCCGTGGGCGGCGAGGCCCTCGAACGCCGAGATCCGTTCGACGGCCGGGGCGAGCGCCGCCGTGCCCTCCTTCGCGGCCCGCTGGTACGTCAGCGGCTTCAGGAACCGGGACACCGACAGGCCCGCGTTGTAGCGCGCGGTCTTGCCCGTCGGCAGCACGTGGTTGGTGCCCGCGATGCCCTTGTCGGAGTACGCGACCGTGGACCACTGGCCGATGAAGAGGGAGCCGTAGTTGGTGAGGTTCTCCAGGTAGAAGTCGTCGTCCTCGGTGTGCACCTCAAGGTGCTCGGGGGCGATGACATCGGCGACGGCGACGGCGGCGTCCCGGTCCTCGACCACGATGACGGAGCCGAAGTCGCGCCACGCCGGTCCCGCGATCTCGCGGGTGGCGAGGGAGGCGAGCTGTCGCTCCATCTCCGCGACGACGGCCCGGCCGGTCTTCTCCGACGTGGTGATCAGCGCGGCGGGGGAGTTCGGGCCGTGCTCGGCCTGCCCCAGCAGGTCGGCCGCGACCCACACCGGGTCGGCGCTGTCGTCGGCGATGACGGCGACCTCGGAGGGGCCTGCCAGCAGGTCGATGCCGACCTGGCCGAACAGCTGCCGCTTGGCCTCGGTGACGAACGCGTTGCCCGCGCCGACCAGCATGTCGACCGGCGCCTCGCCCAGCAGCCCGAAGGCCATCGCGCCGAGCGCCTGGACGCCGCCGAGGGCGAACACCCGGTCCGCGCGGGACAGGTAGGCGCCGTACAGGACCGCAGGGTGGGCGCCGTGCTCACCGGAGGGCGGCGTGCAGGCCACCACCGTGGGGACACCCGCCGTCTTCGCGACGTTGACCGTCATGAACGCGCTGGCGAGCAGCGGGAACCGGCCGGCCGGGAGGTAGGCGCCGACGCGGGAGACCGGCACGTACCGCTGGCCGCCCTTCACGCCGGGGGCGAGTTCGACCTCGAAGTCGGTCAGGTGCTCGCGCTGCGCGGCGGCGAACCGGTGGGTGCGCTCGTAGCCCATCTCCAGGGCGGTGCGGACGTCGGCGGGCAGGGCGTCCCCCGACTTCTTCAACTCGGCCTCGGAGATCTCCAGTTCACCGGACCAGCCGTCGAGTTCCTGGGCGTAGCCGCGGACCGCGTCCATGCCCTTGTGCTCGATGTCCTTGAGCATCGCGGAGACGCGCTCGACCACCTTCGGGTCGCGCTGGGCGGGCGGTCCGTCGACGGACGGCTTCTTGAGCCACGTGAGGGGAGGGAGGGCCTGGGCTTCGTCGTGCGTGATCTGCATGGCGAGGACGCTAGACGGGTCGGAGCCACAGGACTAGAGGGGCGATTCCTGTCCAATCCACAGGGTTTACCTGTGCTGGGGGATGCGGGCCGCTCAGAGGCTGCGCTCGGCGCGTATCTCGCGGAGGGTGTCCTCGGCTATGCGGACGAGTTCGCGGGTGGCGCGGGACAGGGGGTGTCCCCGGCGGCGTACCAGCGCGATGGTGTCGTAGAGGGGGTCGGCGAAGCGGGCCGTGCGCAGTCCTGCGGGGAAGGCCGGGCTGTCGACGACGGCGCGGCTCGCGATGGTGTCGCCGACGCCTGTGGCCACCAACTTAAGTGCGGCCTCGATGTGTTCGAGCTCGATGAGCGGGTCGACGCGGACGCCCGCGTACTGCGCGCGTTCCGCGAGCTGCCGCCGGGTCGGGTCCTGCCAGCCGTAGTGGGCGTCGTACAGGACGAGCGGGGCCCGCGCGAAGTCCTCGATGGTGACCGGTGCGCCGGTGCGCTCCTCGCTCGCGCTGACGTAGTACACCTCGTCGCGCAGCAGCGGCGTGACCTGGAGTTCCTCGTCGTCGATGGGGAGGACGACCAGGCCGGCCTCGATGCGGCCCGCCGCGACCGCCGCCGCCGTCTCCGCCGAGTTCTGCCCGACGAGCCGCACCCGTACGTCCGGGTAGCGGGCGTGGAACAGCTGGACCAGGTTGGACAGCAGGTAGTAGTCGGCGTTGCGCAGCACACCGAAGGTGGCGGTGCCACCGCCGAGCGAGCCGAGGGAGTGCACGGCGCGGGTGCCACCGTCGGCGGCGGCCACGGACTGCTGGGCGTACGGCAGGAGTTCCTGCCCGGCGGAGGTGAGGGCGAGGGTCCGGCTGCCGCGCACGAACAGCTCGGCGTCCAGCTCCGCCTCAAGGCGGCGCACCAGTTCGGAGGCGGATGCCTGGGCCATGTCGAGGGCCCGCGCGGCGGCGGTGAACGAGCCGAGCCGCTCCGCCTCCACGAAGGCCCGCAGTTGGGTGAGTGTCATGCGGCCACAGGCTAGCCCTGTGGTTCGCGCAGGGAACACGGGGGTTGTCCGATGGCGGGTGGGCTGGTTGGCTCGTGCGGGCCCCCACACACCTTGCCCGGAGGTCCCTCCCGCCGATGTCCAGTCCCCTGTCGCTCTGCCTCGTCCAGTCGGCCGCACACCATCACGCCGCCGAGGACACCCTGGACGCGTTCGCGGCGGACGTACGCCGTGTCACCCGCGCCCACCCCGGCGCCCGGCTGCTGGTCTACCCGGAGCTGCACGTGTGCGGCCACCGGCCCGACGAGGACCCGGAAGCGGTCATGACGGCGGCGGCCGAGCCACTGGACGGCCCGCGCGGCGCCCGCCTCGCCGACCTCGCGCGCGAGGTGGGTGTGTGGCTCGTGCCCGGCAGCGTCTACGAGCGCGGGGCCGACGGCCTGATCTACAACACGGCGCCCGTGTACTCGCCGCGGGGCGAACGGGTGGCGGCGTACCGGAAGGTCTTCCCCTGGCGGCCCTACGAAACCACCGCGTCCGGCGGGGAGTTCGTCGTCTTCGACATGGGCGAGTACGGGCGCGTGGGCCTGTCCATCTGTTACGACGCATGGTTCCCCGAGGTCACCCGCCACCTCGCCTGGCAGGGTGCCGACCTCGTCCTCAACCTGGTCCGCACACCGACCGTCGACCGCGCACAGGAACTCGTCCTGGCCCGCGCCAACGCGATCGTCAACCAGGTGGCCATGGCCAGCGTCAACGCCGCCCAGCCCGACGGCGTCGGCCGCAGCGTCGTCGTCGACCCCGAGGGCCGGGTGCGCGCCGAGGCCGGGACCGCCACGGACCAGATCGTCACGGACGTCCTCGACCTCGGCGAGGCCCGCAGGGTGCGCACGCACGGAACGGCGGGCCTCACGCGGGTGTGGGACCCGTTCGCGGAGGGGCAGGCGCCGCTCGAACTGCCCCTGTACGAAGGCCGGATCGACCCCGCGCGGTGGCGGGCGGCCACGCGCGACCCGTCAGCGTAGCCACACCGTGGTCCACGCGGGCAGCTCTCCCTCCGCCAGCGGGCCCGACGCGAGCAGCACCGTGCCGTCCTCCGGCAAGGGGCGTGGTGTGTCGGAGAGGTTGGCGAGGGTGTGCCAGGTGCCGCCGTTGCGGGTGAAGTGGACCAGGCCCGGCGTCGCGTCGGCCCACTCCAGTGTCTCGTCCGCGACCAGCTCCCTGCGCAGGCGCAGCGCCGCGCGGTACAGCTCCAGGACGGAGCCCTTTTCGCCGGTCTGGGTGTCGGCGGCGTACGCGCCCCAGTCGGCGGGCTGCGGCAGCCACGAACCTCCGCTGCCGAAGCCGCAGTTGGCGCCTTCGCGGGTCCACGGCAGTGGCACGCGGCAGCCGTCCCGGCCCTTGACACGGCCGCCGCTGCGCACCCAGATCGGATCCTGGAGGTCATCGGCGCGCAGGTCGCAGACCTCAGGCAGGCCCAACTCCTCGCCCTGGTAGAGGTAGGCGGAGCCCGGCAGGGCCAGCATCAGCAGGGTCGCGGCACGCGCCTTGCGCAGGCCCAACTCCCAGTCGGGGGACGGGTGCTGTCCGTCCGTCATGAGCCAGGCCGCCACGTCCGCCTTGGAGGCGCCGGCCGGCAGTGCGTACCGGGAAGGGTGGCGCACCACGTCGTGGTTGGAGAGCACCCACGTACTGGTGGCGCCGCAAACGCGGGCGTCGGCGAGCGCGCGATCGATGGTGGCCCGCATCGCGTCCGCGTCCAGAGGTGTGTCGAGGAAGTCGAAGTTGAACGCCTGCCCGAGTTCGTCGGCGGAGGCGTACGGGGCGCGCCGCGACGAGCGCACCCAGGCCTCGGCCACCGCGAAGCGCGGCGGCTCGTACGCGTCGAACACCCGCCGCCAGCCACGGTAGATGTCATGGACCGCGTCCCGGTCCCACAGCGGGTGGCTGCCGTCGTCGGGCAGCGCGCCGGGCTGGTAGCTGAGGGCGTCGCCCAGATCGCGCAGCGGCTCGCGCAGATCCTTCGCGAGGCCGTGCGCGACATCGACGCGGAAGCCCGCGACGCCCCGGTCCGACCAGAACCGCAGCGTGGTGTGGAAGTCCTCGCGGACCTCGGGGTTGTCCCAATTGAAGTCCGGCTGCTCGGGAGCGTAGAGATGCAGGTACCACTGGCCGTCTGCGACGCGCGTCCAGGCGGGGCCGCCGAAGCTGGACGGCCAGTCGGTGGGCGGGAGCTCGCCGTGCTCGCCGCGGCCGTCACGGAACACATAGCGCTCGCGGGCGGCCGAACCGGGCCCGGACGCCAGGGCCTCCTGGAACCAGACGTGCTGGTCCGATGAGTGGTTGGGGACGATGTCCACCATGACCTTCAGGCCGAGGCGCTCCGCCTCGGCGACCATCGCGTCGAAGTCGTCGAGGGTGCCGAGCCGCGGATCCACGTCCCGGTAGTCCGCGACGTCGTACCCGCCGTCGGCCAGCTCCGAGGGATAGAAGGGGCTCAGCCACACCGCGTCCACCCCGAGGTCCGCGAGGTGCGGCAGCCGGGAGGTGACACCTCGGATGTCGCCGATGCCGTCACCGTCGGCGTCGGCGAAGCTGCGCGGATAGACCTGGTAGACGACGGCCTGCCGCCACCAGTCGGCGTCGACGCAGGTGCCGGCGGAGGTGCCGACGGGGTGGGGACGCTGGGGCATGTGAGGGCCTTTCGGGGTGGGGTTTTTCAAGGTGGCGGGTACGGGGAGCGCGGTCAGCCCTTGACCGCGCCCGTGGTCATGCCGGAGACGACCGACCGGCGGAAGATCAGGACCAGCAGGGCGATCGGCACCGTGGCCACCATCGCCCCGGCGAAGATGACTCCGTACGGGACCTGGTACTGGCTGGTGAACAGGGCGATGCCCACGGACACGGTGCGCCGGTCGTCGACGCCGTTGAAGGTGAGCGCCAGCAGGAACTCGGACCAGGTGGCGGTGAAGGAGAACACCCCGGCGGTGAAGAGGCCCGGCCGGGCCAGCGGCAGGATCACCGTCAGCGCGGTGCGCAGGGCGCCCGCGCCGTCGACGGTCGCCGCCTCCTCCAGTTCGCGCGGGATCCTGCTCAGATAGTTGCGCATGATCCAGATCGCGAACGGCAGGTTCAGCGCCACGTACGGGACGACGAGTCCGGGATAGCTGTTGAGCAGCCCCGCTTGACGTTCCATCAGGAACAGCGGGACCAGCAGGGCGATCGGCGGGAACACCGACAGCATGAGGAGTGCCGTCATGACGGCTCCCCGGCCGCGCAGCGAGAACCGGGCGAGGGCGTATCCGGCGAGGAAGGCGAGGGACAGGATCAGCGTGGTCGAGACGCAGGCCACGACGACACTGTTGAGCAAGTAGCCGCCGATGCCGTTGCGGACGAACGCGGTCCGGTAGTTGTCGAGTGTCGGCGCCCCGGGCAGCAGCGACGGCGGGCTCGCGCTGATCTCGGCGGGGCCCTTGAACGAGGCCGAGGCCATCCACAGCAGCGGAAGGGTGGCGCAGACGGCGATCAGCAGCCCGCCCACGTTGACGACATTGACGTACCGGCGGACACCGGAACGCGGGGTGTGGCGGCTCATCCTCGGGACTCCTCATCGGCCTGGGAGCGCAGCACGCGCAGGAACAGCAGGCAGCAGGCCATGACGACGGCCGCCGTGGACACGGCGACGGCGGCGCCACCGCCGAAGTCGAGATCCTGGAAGAGGATCCGGTAGCCGAGCATCGCCACGGACTGGGTGGCCGTGCCGGGACCGCCCTGCGTCAGCACGAACGGCAGGTCGAAGATGCCGAAGGCCTGAAGGATGCGGAACAGCACCGCGATGGCCACGATCGGCTTCAGCTGCGGCAGCGTGACCCGCCAGAACGTGGCCCACGTCCCGGCGCCGTCGATCTCCGCGGCCTCGTACACCTCCTGCGGGATCAGCATCAGCCCGGCGAGCACGACGATCGCCACGAACGGTGTCGTCTTCCAGACGTCGACGGCGACCATCGCCGCCATCGCGGGCACCGGTCGGCCCAGAATGTCCGGCTGCCCGCCCAGGACCTGCTCGCACAGCCAACTCACCGCCCCGTACGTGCCGTTGAAGAGGTACGACCACAACTGGGCGGCGACGACATTGATCAGCGCCCACGGCAGCAGAAGCAGCGCGATCAGCCAGCCGCGGGCCGCGCCGAGCCGCTCCAGGACGAGGGCCACGAGCGTGCCCAGGACCAGTTCGAGCAGCACGGAGACGACCGTGAAGCCCAGGGTGAACGCCAGCGCGTGGTACCACTCCGGATCGCCGAACAGGGCCTCGTAGTGCGCGAGCGTCGGGGAACCGAGCCGCAACCCGCCGTAGTCCAGGCGCACTTCGGAGAACGACAGCGCCAGCGAGAAGACCACCGGGAACACCGTCACCAGCGTCACGACCAGCAGCGCGGGCGAGGCGAACAGCCACCCGGTGCGGGCGCGGCGGCGCGCTGCCGACCCGGGCGGGGCGGCAGGCCGCTCCAGGGGCCCGCCCGGACGCGCGGGACCCCCGCCCTTCGCCGTCGCCGGTGCCTTCGACTGCAGCGCGGAACTCACAGCGCCTTCCCTTCCAGAGCCGTACGGAGACCGTCCTGTGCGGCCCGCACTCCGGCCGCGGGGGAGAGGTCGCCGCCGACGACCGCGTTGGCCGGTGTGTAGAGCGCCTTGCTGACCTGCGGGTAGTGCGGGGTCTGCACGGGGCGGGCGACGAGGCGCAGATCGGCGGCGCGCAACACGGTCGGATCGCCGGCCGCGCGCGCCTCGCGGCCCCGGAGCACCGAGGTCATTGCCGGGACGACACCGGCCTCCCGGGCGAGCAGCCGCTGCACCTCCTCGCCCGCACAGAACCGGGCGAACTCCATGGCCGCGCCCAGCTGTCGGGAGCCGGGGTTGACGAAGTTGCTCCAGCCGCCCGCGCAGGAGACACCACCGTGACCGATGCCCTCGAAGCCGGGCCGTGGCACGACACCCACCTTGCCCGCGACGCGCGAGACCTTCGGGTCGGACGAGTTGACCCACGCGTAGGACCAGTTGCGCAGGAACAGGCCGCGGCCGCTTGCGAACGCGTCCTGGGAGTCCGCCTCCTGATAGGTCGTCACCGTACGTGGTGTGACCCCGCTCCTGGTGAACTCCGCCATCAGCGAGAACGCGCGCTCCGCCGCCGCCCCGCTCAAGGAGGCCCTGCCCCGCGCGTCGAGTACGGTGCCGCCCGCGTCGGCGACGAACTCGGTGACGTTCGCCGTCAGTGCCTCGGTCACCGCCGCCTGCCACAAGAACCCGGCCTCGGTGTCCCCGGCGCGCTGCACGGTCCGCGACGTGTGCAGCAACTCCTCCCAGCTGCGCGGAACCCGCAGCCCGTGCTTCGCCAACAGGTCCTTGCGGTAGTAGAGATACGTGGCGTCCAGGAAGAACGGCACCGCGTACGCCGCGCCCTCGTACGTCGAACTGCGCCGCAGCGCGGCCGGATAGGCGTCCCAGAAGCCCTTGGGCAGCAGCTCGTCCACGGGCAGCGCGAGCGCCGCGTCGCCGAACTGGGGCGGCCACGTGGTGTCGCCGAGGTAGACGTCCGGCTGGGGCGAGCCGCCCGCGAGCTGCGTGGTGAGGGCGCTGCGGTTGCCGTCCGACGTGGACAGCGCGTTGACCTTCGAGATCCGCACCTGGGGATGGCGGCGCTCGAAGGCCCGGATTATCAGGTCCGCGACGACGGCGCCCCGCCGCGAGGGAATCTCGGAGACCCACCAGGCGATCCGGGCGGGCTTGTTGGGTACGGCGGCGGCCCGCGCGAGCAGATCGTCGAGTTCGCGTCCTCCGCAACCGGACAACAGGCCCGCCGCGGCGGCGCTCCCGGCGCCCGCCAGCAGGCTTCTGCGATGCAGGGCCATGGCTTGCTCCTCGCTCTTGACGCTGCCTCATGACAGCGCTGGCACAGTAGGGAGCGCCGCGATTCAGTGTCAATGGTCACGTACCAAGAGACGTAAGGGGAAGGGTGAATGACAGCGATGCCATGACAGGTCTCGGCAGTGCGCGAGCGCTGTGTTAGCGTCCCGCTCATGACAGCTGAACGGGGCGCCACGTTGGCGGATGTCGCACAGCGGGCCGGAGTGTCTCCCTCGACCGTCTCGCGCACCCTGCGCGGCCTGTCCACGGTGTCACCACAGACCCGCGAACGCGTCGAACAGGCCGCCCGCGAGCTGTCGTTCGCGATATCGCGCAGTGCATCCAGCCTCGTCACCGGACGCACCGGCAGGATCGCCGTGCTCGTGCCCAACATGGAATCGTGGTTCCTGGGCGCCGTGCTCGCAGGCCTCGGGCCCGAACTCAACGCGGCGGGCCTGGACATGCTCGTCTACAGCGTCACCACCGCCGAGCAGCGCGCCCAGTTCTTCGACCGGCTGCCCGCGCGGCGCAACGCGGACGCGCTCCTCGTCGTCAGCTTCGCGCTCTCCCCCGAGGAGCGGGAGCGCCTCGACGGCCTCGGCATGCCCCTGGTCTTCGTCAGCCAGCACGAGAAGGGCCGGGCCAGCGTGTACGTCGACGACGCGGAGGCCGCGGTGCGCGGCACCCGGCACCTGCTCAACCTCGGCCACCGCCGCATCGCCTATATCGAGCCGGCCGACGCGTCCGGCTTCGCGTGGAGCAGCCGGGACCGCCTTCAGGGCTACCGCGCCGCCCTCGCCGAGGCGGCCGTCGAGCACGACGAGGACCTGGTCAGGCAGGTCGCGCACTGGCAGGGGCCGAGCCTGGACGCGGCGGTCGGCCGCCTCCTCTCCCTCCCCGAGCCACCCACGGCGATCTTCGCGGAGACGGACGACATCGCCTTCAGGCTGCTGACCGTGCTGCGCGGGGCGAACGTGCCGGTGCCGCACGGCATGTCGGTCCTCGGCTTCGACGACCACGCGATGGCGGCGGCCTGGGACCTGTCCACCATGGCCCAGCCGGTACGTGAACTGGGCGTACGGGCAGCCGAGTTGATCCGCTCCGTGATCCACGAACCCGAGGGGAATCCGGACCGCCATGTGGTCCTGCCGGTGGAGCTCGTGCCGCGGGGGAGTACGGGGCCTGTCGCGCGGGCGTAGTGCCTCGATGGGAGCGCCGGGGGTTCAGTGGGTCGCCCGGAACGCCCCCGGTGTCACCCCGGTGCGCAGCCGGAAGAACTTCGTGAAGTCGCTGGGGTCGTCGAAGCCGAGGCGGTCGGCGACCTCCTTCGCGGGCAGCCCGCTGTGCCACAGCAGCCGCTTCGCCTCCAGGAGGACCCGGTCGTCGACGTACTGCTTCGCGGTGCGGCCCGTCGCGGCGAGGGTGGCGCGGGTCAGGGTGCGGGGGCTGTAGCCGAGGGCCGCCGCGTAGTCCTCGACACGGCGGGTCACCGCGTGGTCGCGCTCCACGGCCGCGTGGAAGCGGTGGTAGGTGGAGCGGGGCGGGGACGGCGCAGGATCCCGGACCGCCGCGAGCCGCATCACCAGCACCGAGAGCAGCGCGCGCAACACCTCGACGTGGGTCCCCAGCGGGAGCGAGGCCATCGCCCCGTACTCGTACGCGAGGTGTTCCAGGGCCCGCCGCACCGACTCCGCGTCCGCTCCGCGCGGCGTCAGCGGGTGCTGCTCGTACGGCGGGTCCATGTGCGCCGCCGAGACGATCGCCGGTGGCAGGAACCCGGCCTTGAACAGCACGATCACACCGTCCGCCGACGCCAGGCCGGGGCCGAAGCGCTGCACCTGACCCGGGCGGATCCACAGCCACGACCCCGGGCGCAGCTCGTACTCGACGAAGTCCACGGCCACCCGCAGCGGGCGCTCGCGCGCGCCGACCAGCTGGTGGAACGCGGGCCGCAGCGGTGCGTACGGGTCGTTGCCGTGGCGCAGCGAGCGGTCGTGCAGGCCGGCCAGCTCCTCGACCTCGACACCGGTCGGGGCGCCCACCGTCGGCGTGTACGCGAGATCCCGCACCTCGGGGCGTACGTGTCTGATTTTCCCCATCGTGAGTCCCGAGCGTACCGCTGCCGCCCTCCGGCCGCCGCCTAGCGTGAAAGCACAGGTCAGCGACGTGTGAGGAGAGTCCTGTGCGATTGGTCGTGGGGATGACCGGGGCGACGGGGGCTCCGTTCGGTGTCCGGCTCCTGGAGTGTCTGCGGGAGCTGCCGGACGTGGAGACACATCTCGTGTTGTCGCGCTGGGCGCGCACCACGATCGAGCTGGAGACCGGCCGGTCCGCGGCCGAGGTCTCGGCGCTCGCCGATGTCACCCACCACCCGGACGACCAGGGAGCCACCATCTCCTCCGGGTCCTTCCGCACCGACGGCATGGTCATCGTGCCGTGCTCCATGAAGACGCTCGCGGGGATCAGCGCCGGGTACGCCGAAGGGCTCGTGGCGCGCGCCGCGGACGTCGTCCTCAAGGAGCAGCGCAAGCTCGTCCTCGTCCCGCGCGAGACACCACTGAGCGAGATCCATCTGCGGAACATGCTCGAACTCGCCCGCATGGGCGTCCAGTTGGTGCCGCCCATGCCCGCCTTCTACAACAACCCGCGCACCGTCGACGACATCGTCGACCACATCGTCGCCCGGGTCCTCGACCAGTTCGACCTGCCCGCCCCGGCCGCCGAACGCTGGGCCGGCATGCGCGCCGCCCGCGCCACCCGTGCCGCCCGAGACGCCGACGGGGCCACAACGTCCGTACCGTACGAAGGAGTTCACCACCATGCCGTATGACGATCTGCGGAGCTTCCTCGGCACCCTGGAGAAGGAGGGGCAGCTGCTCCGGATCGCCGACGAGGTGCTGCCCGAACCCGACCTCGCGGCCGCCGCCAACGCCACGGGCCGCATCGGCGAGAACGCACCCGCCCTCTACTTCGACAACGTCAAGGGCTTCACCGACGCCCGTATCGCCCTGAACGTGCACGGCTCCTGGGCCAACCACGCGCTCGCCCTCGGCCTGCCGAAGAACACCCCCGTGAAGGACCAGGTCGAGGAGTTCGCGCGACGCTGGGACGCCTTCCCCGTCGCCCCCGAACGCCGCGAGGACGCGCCGTGGCGCGAGAACACGCAGGAGGGCGAGGGCGTCGACCTCTTCTCCGTCCTCCCCCTCTTCCGCCTCAACGACGGTGACGGCGGCTTCTACCTCGACAAGGCCGCCGTCGTCTCCCGCGACCCGGATGACCCGGACGACTTCGGCAAGCAGAACGTCGGCACGTACCGCATCGAGGTCATCGGCGCGAACCGGCTCGCCTTCCAGCCCGTCCCGATGCACGACGTCGCCCAGCACCTCCGCAAGGCCGAGGAGGTCGGCGAGGACCTGCCCATCGCCATCACCCTCGGCAACGACCCGGTGATGGCGATCGTCGCCGGGATGCCGATGGCGTACGACCAGAGCGAGTACGAGATGGCCGGCGCGCTGCGCGGGGCGCCCGCCCCGATCGCGACCGCGCCGCTCACGGGCTTCGACGTGCCGTGGGGCAGCGAGGTCGTCATCGAAGGTGTCATCGAGTCGCGCAAGCGCCAAATAGAGGGCCCCTTCGGGGAGTTCACCGGGCACTACTCCGGTGGCCGCCGGATGCCCGTCATCCGCGTCGACCGCGTCTCGTACCGTACGAACCCCGTCTTCGAGTCCCTCTACCTCGGCATGCCGTGGACCGAGTGCGACTACCTCGTGGGCCCCAACACATGTGTCCCGCTGCTCAAGCAGCTCCGCGCGGAGTTCCCCGAGGTGCAGGCCGTCAACGCCATGTACACCCACGGCCTGATGGTCGTCATCTCAACGAAGAAGCGGTACGGCGGGTTCGCCAAGGCCGTGGGCATGCGCGCCATGACGACACCGCACGGCCTCGGGTACGTCGCCCAGGTGATCGTCGTCGACGAGGACGTGGACCCGTTCAACCTGCCGCAGGTCATGTGGGCGATGTCGGCCAAGGTCAACCCGAAGGACGACGTCGTCGTCATCCCGAACCTGTCGGTCCTCGAACTCGCGCCCGCCGCCCAGCCCGCCGGCATCACCAGCAAGATGATCATCGACGCGACAACCCCGGTGGCCCCGGACGTCCGCGGCAACTTCTCCACGCCCGCGAAGGACCTGCCGGAGACCGCCGAGTGGGCGCGCCGCCTCCAGGACATGATCGCCGCCCGCCACTGACGCCCGTCGTCCTCTCCCTCCCCTCTCGAAAGGAAGGCCCCAACTCCCATGCACAGCAACCCGATCGACGGCGCCGAGTGCCCCCGCTGCCCCGCCGACACGATCACCCGCCTCGCCACGTCCCCCGTCCCCGGGGTGTGGGACGTCCTCCAGTGCACCCGCTGCCTCTACACCTGGCGCACCACCGAACCGGCCCGCCGCACCCGCCGCGACGCCTACCCCGAGGCCTTCAAGCTGACGGACGCCGACATCGAGAACGCCATCGAGGTCCCGGCGGTGCCACCGCTGCGGGCCGGGCTCAGCCGAAGCTGAGGCTCTTCTTGGTCACGCGCAGGGTGACCTTGAGGTTCTTCGCGTCCTGCGTGCCGGCGGCGGTGACATCGGCCTCGGTCGGCCACGTCGTACTCGGGAACACATTGGACGCCTTCACCGGCACCGTCACGTCGGCGTCCGAACGACCGCCTGTGACGCGGACGTTGATGGTGTAGGCGACGCGGCCGGACCCCGGATTGTGGATCGTGAGCGGCACGATCAGTCGTCCGCCGGTCACCCGTGGAATGTAGGCGACGACCTCACCGTCCTGCGCCGTCGCCGCTGCCGCGCCGAAGCCGTACTCGTCCGGGGCGGGGATGTGGGTGTCCTTCGGGGCGACCGGGTCGCCGCTCGGCGCGCTCCTCGCCCGTTCCCGCGACTCCTGATCGACGAGGGTCTCGTTCACCTCCAGGGTGGCGCCCGTGTCCGGCTCCGCCGAAGGGGACTCCTCGGCGGTCACCTCGGGGGTCTCCTTCGCCACGGTGGAAGCCTCCGGGCGGGGCGGCGTGGCGGCCGCGCGCGGCGTCGACTGCGTGCCGCATCCCGCCACCGCCGCCGCGGTCAGGGCGACAACGCCGAGGAGGACTCGGGAGGACGGCACGGCGCGGCCCCTTCCAGGTGGGTGGGCGATGATCGGTTCTCGGAACGGGGGCACTGTAAGGCGCGGTCTGGACCACCTTCCGGCGGCCGCGGCGCGAAGTCGCCCCTCGCTGGAATCCCCGCACATCGCGGGGACGGGCGCGTACGAGAGGAAGCGGAAGCGGGAACGCACGGCTCCGGTCCGGCCGGAATGGCCGGATCGGCTCAGTGGGCCGGGTTGACCTTGACACGGTGACAAGGTCTTCACTGCTTGCCGAGGAGGTGATCGCGATGGTGATCACGGGAGACGCGACAACGGGTGACGTGACAGGCGTGTCGGACGCGGACGTCGAGCGCGCGCTGCGCGGACTCGCGGACAGCCGGGCGTCCGTGCGGCTGCGGGCCGCGATGGCGGTCGGCAGCGCGCCCGACCCACGGTTCGTGGGGCCGATCGTCGAGCGGTGCGCGGTCGAGCCGGAGTTCTTCGTCCGCGACATGTTGACCTGGGCGCTCACCCGGCACCCCGGCGGCATGACGCTGCCCGCGCTGGTACGCGAGGTGGGTTCCGGGCGGGCGCAGGCGCGCAGTCAGGCGTTGCACTCGCTGTCCAAGCTCGGGGACCGGAGTGCCTGGCCTGCCATTACGCAGGAGGTGCTGACCGACGCCGACGACGACGTGGCGCGCGCCGCCTGGCGGGCGGCCGTCGTGCTGGTGCCCGACGACGAGCGGAATGCCCTGGTGGACGTACTGGTGACACAACTCGGACGCGGTGGGCGCGACACACAGCTCAGTCTGAGCCGCGCCCTGGTCGACCTCGGGGATGTGACCCTGCCCGCGCTGCACACCGCGGCGGAGGACACCGACCCCGGCGTACGGGCACACGCGCTCGCCACCCAGCGAGTGCTGCGCGACCCGGACACCGGTCTGGGGTTCGCGATCGAGGAGGCCAAGCGCGTCGTGGCGCTCGACGGGGCGCCGGGGATGGACGATGAAGTGTGTTGATCGGTGAGGTGGCGCGACGGTCCGGGGTGAGTGCCCGCATGCTCCGGCACTACGAGACGCTGGGCCTGGTGCGGCCCTCGGAACGTACGGGCTCCGGATACCGGGAGTACTCCGGTGACGACATCCGGCGGATCTTCCACATCGAGAGCCTGCGCTCGCTCGGCCTGTCGCTGCGCGAGATCGGCCGAGCGCTCGACGAACCGGGCTTCGCGCCCACCGCCCTCGTCGGCGACCTGATCCGGCAGACCCGCGAACGCATCGCGGCGGAGACCGAGTTGCTCACGCGGCTGAACCGGATCGACGCCGCCGACCCGGCCGGCTGGGAGGATGTGCTTCAGGTCGTCGCGCTGCTTCAGGCGCTCGGTTCGAAGAGCGCCGACGCCCGGCAGCGCGCCGCCCTGTCCTCCGCCGACCAGGGATCGATGCCCGTGGACGCCCTGGTCGAGGCGGTGCTGAGCGAGTCGGACGCGAACGTGGCCGGGGCGCTGCGCTGGGCGCTGATGCGTTCGGGCGGCGCCGAGGAGAGCCTGCCCCTGCTGACGGAGGCGCTGGCCTCGCCGACCCCCGCCGTACGGGAACGGGCCGCCCAGTGCCTCGCCGAACTCCCGGGCCCCGAGCCCGCCGCACACCTCCGGCGGGCCCTCGCGCACCCCGACGCCGCGGTCCGCGCACGCGCCGCCGTGGCGCTCGGGAACCGCGGCGAGGCCGAGGCGGTACCCGAACTCCTCGGCATGGTCGTGGCGGGCCGGAACGACACCGACGCGGCGGACGCGCTGAGCGTCCTGGCGGGCGACACGGAGTCCGCCGAGCGGATCGCGGCCGGGATCGCCGAACGCCTCGACCGGGCCGCCGCCGAGGCTTCCGCCCGCGGCCGGCTCACGCAGGCGCTGGCGGGCATCCCCGGCACGACCGCGACGCGCGTCCTCGTCGAGCTGTCGCAGGACGAGGACCGCGCCGTGGCGCTGACGGCGACGTACCTCCTGGGGCTGCGCGCCGACACACCATGAGGGCCGCTCCTGAAGCCGGCTACTACTTCAGCCAGCTGTCCACCAACTGCTTGTTGTCCGCCATCCACTCCTTCGCGGCGGCCTGCTCGTTGCCCGTGCCCTTCTTCTGCAGGAGGAGTTCCAGGCTGCCCAACTGCTTGCTGTTCATACGGAAGTTCTTCAGCCAGCCGGCCACCTTGGGGTTGGCCGATGAGTAGCCCTTGGAGGCGACGATCTGGACCTTGTCGGGCTTGCCGTAGGACTTCTTGGTGTCCTTGAGGACCTTCAGCGGCATCTTGGTGTACGCCCAGTGCGGCCGCCAGAGCGTGACGAGTACCGGCTTCTTGGCGTTGATCCCCTTCTGGAGGGCGGAGAGCATCGCGGACGTGCTGGACTCGGTGAGTTCGTACTCGCTCTTGAGGCCGTAGTCCGGCAGCACATTGGACCGGGTCAGACGCATCAGACCCGAGCCCGCCTCGATGCCGACGATCTTTCCGCCGAACTCCGAGGACTTGCCCTTGAGGTCGTCGATGGTGTTGACGTCCTTGACGTACTTGGGGACGGTCAGGTTGAGGTCGGCCGGCTCGTACCAGGTGCCGACCTTCTCCATCTTGGGGCCGAGCTTCTTCCAGTAGGTCTCGTGCGTGACCGGCAGCCAGGCGTCCATGTAGACATCGACCTGCTTGTTGGCGATGCCCGCGTAGGTGCTGGCGATGTCCAGGTCGCGGACCTCGACCTTGTAGCCCTTGTCCTCAAGGATCTGCTTCCAGAGGAAGGTCGCGGAGACGCCCTCGTCCCAGCCCGCGACGTAGGCCAGCTTGACAGTCTTGGAACCGCCACCGCTGTCGTCGTCCGAGCCCCCTTCGACCTTCGAGGTCTCCCCGCTGCATGCGGCGGTGGTGATCAGGGCGAGCGCGGCGGCGGTACAGCCGAGGAGGTGGGTGATGCGGCGGCGACGGTTTCGGATCATGGCTGGTGCTCCTGTCTTCACGCGGAAACGGGAGTGGTGGACGAGGCGTCGGACGTTTTCTCCACCTCGTCCGCCGGGGTCGTGCCGGCGCGCCCGCGACCCGGACGGCGGCGGATGCGGGGGGTGGCGAGGGCACTGGTGACGCGGTCGAGGAAGATCGCGAGGAAGACGACGGCGAGGCCGCCCTGGAAGCCGATCCCGACCTCCAGCTGGCTGATGCCGCGCACCACGATGCTGCCCAGACCGGGGGCGCCCACCATGCCGGCGATGACGACCATGGACAGCGCCAGCATGATGACCTGGTTGATGCCGGCCATGATCGAGGGCAGGGCCAGCGGGAGTTGGACGTCGCGGAGGATCTGGCCGCGCCGGGCACCGAAGGCGTGCGCGGCCTCCACGACCTCCGGGTCCACCTGCCGGATGCCCAGTTCGGTGAGGCGTACGGAGGGTGCGACGGCGAAGGCGATGGTGGCGACGACACCGGGGGCGAGCCCGATGCCGAAGAAGAAGACGGCCGGGATGAGATACACGAAGACCGGCAGTGTCTGGAGGAAGTCCAGAACGGGCCGGACCAGGGCGCTGGCCAGCTGACTGCGGGCCGCCCAGATACCGATCGGCACCCCGATGGCCACCGCGAACACCGCGGCGACCACGACGACGGCGAGCGACTGCATCGCCGCGGTCCACAGGCCCATGCCCTGAATGAGGAGGAAGGCGCCCACCGTGTAGAGGGCGAAGATCCAGCCGCGGGCGAAGTACGCGAGGACGGTGAACACCACGATGATGACCACCATGTGCGGTGCGGTCAGCACGTGCAGCACCGCGTTGACCAGTGACGTCACCACGGAGGTGACGGCGTCGAAGAATCCGCCGAGGTGCTCGGTCAGCCAGTCGACCGCCTTGCTGACCGGGGTGCCGAGGTCAACGCTGAACAGCATCGGCCGCCTCCTCCTGGGTACCGCCTGGGGTGTCGGAACTACCGCCGCCTGTGGGGGAGTTGGCGTCTTCGGGCGCCTCCGGGACGGAGAGCGCGGTGAGCAGGGCCGCGCGCGGTACGACGCCGAGCAGCCGCCCGTCGTCGTCCGTCACGGCCAGTGGTACGGAGTGCTGTCCCGCCGTCGAGAACAGGTCCACGAGCAGGGTGTCCGGGCCGACCCGCCCGTACGCGTCGCTCAGGCACCCCGGGGACTCGCGCAGCGAGGCGCGCCCCTCGTCCACCGCCCGCGCGAGCTGCTCGTCGTGGGCGACGCCCGCGATGCGCCCGTCGGCGTCGAGGACGTAGACGGCGCCGGTGTGGCTGTCCGCCAACGACCGCAGTACGTCACGGGGGTTGTCGTCGACGCCCGCCGTGGTCAGCGGGTCGCGCAGCACGGATCCCGCGGTCAGGACGCGGGAGCGGTCGACGTCGGACACGAAGTCGCGTACGTAGGCGTCGGCGGGGGAGTCGAGGATGTCGGTCGCGGTGCCGAGCTGGACCACGCCGCCGTCCCGCATCACCATGATCCGGTCACCGAGCCGCATCGCCTCGTTGAGGTCGTGGGTGACGAAGACGATGGTGCGGCGCAGATCGCGTTGCAGGCCGAGCAGCAGATCCTGCATGTCGCGGCGGATCAGCGGGTCGAGGGCGCTGAACGGCTCGTCCATCAGCATGATCTCGGCATCCGTGGCCAACGCCCTTGCCAGGCCCACGCGTTGGCGCATGCCGCCGGAGAGTTCGCTGGGGTAGGCGTCGGCCCACTGCGCGAGGCCGACGGTGCGCAGTGCCCAGTCGGAGCGCTCCTGCCGCTCGGCCGCCGCGGCGCCGCGCAGCCGCATCCCGTACGCGGCGTTCTCGCGGACCGTGCGGTGCGGGAACAGCGCGAAGTGCTGAAAGATCATGTTGACCTTGCGGTTGCGCATCTCGCGCAGATCCGCCTCGTTCATGGCCAGCAAGTCCCGGCCGTCCACGCTGAGTTCACCCGAGGTGGGCTCGACGAGGCGGTTGAGCATCCGCAGCAGGGTCGACTTCCCGGACCCGGACAGGCCCATCACGACGAAGAGTTCGCCGGGCGCTACGGTGAAGGACACGTCGCGGACCGCGTGGGTCTTGTTGTCTCCGGTCTCGAAGACCTTGTTGAGCCGTGCTGCTTCTATCACCGTGCCCCACCTCCGGGGAACCGCGCGAGGCGGTTGGAACGCATGTCCGAGCTGGTGTTTCGCATTGCGCAACAAATGTGCAGTACGGTGTGACGATGCCGTTGATCGTGATGGCGCGTCAAGGCTCTTGCATACGGGCAACCGCGAATTAACGTCTACCTTCGGCGAGTTGGGCCGTCGGAGCGGGGCGGGAGGGTGCTGTGGTGACAAGCGGCAGCCAGGGGCGAGCGCGTGACCGTGCGGTCCAGTCCGTCGATCGCGCGGTGTCCGTCCTGCAGATTCTCGCCGTCCGCGGCTCGTGCGGTGTCACCGAGATCGCCGCGGAACTCGGCGTCCACAAGACGACCGTGTTCCGCTTGCTCGCGACCCTGGAGGCGCGCGGCCTCGTCGAGCAGGGGGCGGGGCGCGGCCGCTACCGCATCGGGCATCCGCTCACCGAACTGGCCGCCGCGGCCGTCGCGAAGACCACCGACCTGTTCCTCGTCAGCCGCTCCGTCTGCCAGGAGCTCGCGCGGAGCGCGGGCGACACCGTGAACGTCTCCGTCCGCGAGGGCCGCGACGTGGTCACCGTAGGACAGGTCGCCGGGGAGGCGGCGATCGCCAGCGTCGACTGGGTCGGCAGGCGCTGCCCGCTGCACGCCACCGCCGCCGGCAAGATCTTCCTCGCCCACCCCGCCCCTGACCGGCACGGCCGGCTGCCGGGAGAGCTGTCCAACGGGGAGGGCCTGGAGCGCTACACCCCGCACACCATCACCGGCCAGGAGCACCTCGCGGCGGATCTCGCCGCCGTACGCGAACGGGGTTACGCCGTCTCCTTCGAGGAGCACGAGATCGGCCTCGTGTCCCTCGCCGCACCGGTCCACGCCCTCGACGACACGGTGGTCGCCGCCGTGACGCTCTCCGGCCCCGCCTTCCGCATCCACAAGGACACCGTCCCCGCGCTGGCCGGGCAATTGCTCGCGGCGGCGAAACGGATCTCCTGGCGGCGCGGGCAGGTCAAGCGGGGCTGAGGCCCGACCCCGGTGTGCGCTGGCGCTTCCTGGATAGGCTGCCTTCATGAGCAGTCAAGGTCGAGCCCGGGACACCTCGGTCCAGTCCGTGGACCGGGCGGTGTCGATACTCCAAGTGCTGGCCGTGCAGGGGCCGTCCGGCGTCACGGAGATCGGCGATGCCCTCGGCATCCACAAGTCGACCGTGTACCGGCTGCTCGCCACGCTGGAGGCGCGCGGCCTCGTCGAGCAGGACAGCGAGCGCGGCAGCTACCGCATCGGCTACACCGTCGTCGAACTCGCGGGCGGCGCCACCAAGGGCAACGACCTCTCGCTGCTCAGCCGCCCGGTCTGCCAGGAACTCGCCGCCGCCGTCGGCGAGACGGTGAACGTCGCGGTCTACGACGGCGAGACCGTCATCAGCATCGACCAGGTCCTCGGCAACGCGGCCATCACCAGCATCGACTGGGTCGGCAAGCGCACACCCCTGCACGCCACGTCCGCGGGCAAGGTCTTCCTGGCGCACATGCCGCAGCCGGAGGCCGCCGAGATACTCGAGCGGCCGCTGGAGGAATTCACGCCGCACACCATCACGGACTCGGCCCTCCTCAAGGAGCAGCTGCAGAGCGTCCGTGAGCTCGGATACGGCGTCATCAGCGAGGAGTTGGAGATCGGACTCGCCTCGCTCTCGGCCCCCATCAGGTCGCTGAACGGCGAGGTCATCGCCACCGTGACCGTGTCAGGGCCGACGTTCCGGATCAACGACCACACGATCTCCGCGCTGGCGGAGCAACTGGTCGCCGCGGGCGAGAAGATCTCCTGGCGCAAGGGCTTCATCCGGCGCGGCTGATTACGCAACGGTAGGGGTTGACGACGGAGTCGTGCGCGCCGCACATTTGTCTCGCATCGCGTTGATGTTTCGTATCGCGAAACGCAGTGATGTTGTCGCCACGCACACCCTCATGTCCCGCCCGGGAGCTTCCCCGCGTCCTTTGGAGCCGTCGTGCGCGCATCGGCCATCGCATCGACCACGAACCCGGACCCCCTGCTCAAGCCCTTCCAGCTGAAACACCTCACCCTTCGCAACCGCGTGGTCAGCACCTCCCACGAGCCCGCGTTCGGTGAGGACGGACTGCCCAAGGACCGTTACCGCGCCTACCACTTGGAGAAGGCGCGCGGCGGAGTCGGCCTCACGATGATCGGCGGCTCCGCCGTCGTCTCCCCGGACAGCCCGCCCTCCTTCGGCAACCTGCTCCTCTACCGCGACGAGATCGTGCCCTGGCTGCGCCGCCTCACCGACGACGTGCACGAGGCCGGCGCGGCCGTCATGTGCCAGGTCACCCACCTCGGCCGCCGCACCAGCAACTACACCGGCGACTGGCTCCCGGTCGTCGCCGCGTCCCCGCTGCGCGAGCCCGCGCACCGCGCGTTCCCCAAGGCCGCCGAGGACTGGGACCTGGACCGCATCGTCGCCGACTACGCCGCCGCGGCCGTGCGCTGCAAGGAAGGCGGCCTGGACGGCATCGAGTTGCAGTCGTACGGCCACTTCCTCGACGGCTTCCTCTCCCCGGCCACCAACCACCGCGACGACGCGTACGGCGGCGACCTGGAACACCGGATGGCCTTCCCGCGCCGGGTGATCCGCGCCGTGCGCGAAGCGGTGGGACCGGACTTCGTCGTCGGCATCCGCATGGCCCTCGACGAGGACCGGCCGGACGGCCTCACCTTCCCCGAAGGGCTCGCCGCGGCAGGGCAGTTCAGCGTCGACGGCATCGACTTCATTAGCGCGATCCGCGGCACCATCGACCGCGACGCGACCCTCGCGCGCACCATCCCGTCCATGGGCACCCCGCTCGGCCCGTTCCTCGACTTCACCGGCGAGATACGCCGCCGCCTCGACATCCCCGTCATGCACGCCGCCCGCATCGCCGACCCCGCCACCGCCCGGCACGCCCTGCGCGAAGGGCTGCTCGACCTCGTCGGCATGACCCGCGCGCAGATCGCCGACCCGCACCTCGTCGCGAAGCTCCGCTCCGGCGAAGAGGACCGCATCAGGCCGTGCGTCGGGGCGAGTTACTGCCTCGACGCGATCTACGACTCCGGGGACACGAAGTGCGTCCACAACCCGGCCGTCGGCCGTGAACTCCAGATCCCGCACACCATTCCGGCGTCAACGGGGCCACGGCGCAAGGCGGTTGTCGTCGGCGGCGGACCCGCCGGGCTCGAAGCCGCCCGCGTCCTCGCCGAACGCGGCCACCACGTCGTGCTGTTCGAGGCGGGCGACCAGCCCGGCGGGCAGCTCCGGCTCGCCGCCCAGAACCCCCGCCGCCAGGACCTCGTCGGCATCGTCGACTGGCGGGTCTCCGAGTGCAAACACCTCGGCGTGGACCTGCGGTTCGGGGTGTACGCGGAGCGCGCGGACGTCCTCGCCGAACATCCCGACCTCGTCCTCGTCGCCACCGGCGGCCTGCCCAACCGCACCTTCCTCGCCGAGGGGGAGGCGCTGGTGTCCGACACCTGGGACGTGATGTCGGGATCGCTGCGCCCACGCCCGGACAGCCGGGTCCTGCTCTACGACGACCACGGCGGATACCCGGCCATGGACGCCGCGGAGCTCCTCGCCACGCACGGCGCCCGCCTCGAATTCGTGACACCGGAACGCACCCTCGCGCCCGACGTCGGCAGCATGAACTCCCCGGCGTATCTACGGGCGTTCACCGAACACGACGTGACGGTGACCCTCGCCAGGCGGCTGCGCTCGGTGCGCCGCACGGAGGGTGCGGGCGGTGACGGTCGGCTCGTGGCGACGCTGTTCAGCGAGTACACCGGAACCGAGACCGAACGCGTCGTCGACCACGTCGTCGTCGAGCACGGCACCCTCCCCAACGACGAGCTGTACACCGAGCTGCTGCCCGGCTCCCGAAACCTCGGCGAGGTCGACCACCGGGCCCTGCTCGCCCGCGAGGCCCAGACCGTCGTCCGCGACGAGGCGGGCCGCTACCAACTGTTCCGCATCGGCGACGCCGTCACGAGCCGCAACATCCACGCGGCCGTGTACGACGCCCTGCGCCTGTGCCTCCCGATCTGACGACGCGAGCCACCGGAGTCGACGCCATGACCGCACCCGCCACCGCCGGCACACCCATCGCCGCCGAAAGCCCCGCCGAGCTCGTCGCCCGCCGCCCGGTCGGCCACAGCCTCGAAGCCCCCTTCTACACCAGCGACGCGTTCTTCGCCCTCGACGTCGAAGCCGTCTTCGCCCGCAGCTGGATCTTCGTGGCCGCCGAGGCCGAACTCCCGGAACCCGGCGACTACATCACGGTCGCCCTCGGCCCGTACTCCGTCATCCTCGTCCGCGACGACGACGAAGAGGTCCGCGCCTTCCACAACGTGTGCCGCCACCGCGGCGCCCGCATCCTCAACGACGAGCGCGGCAGCGTCGGCAACATCGTCTGCGGCTACCACCACTGGACGTACGGCGTCGACGGCACCCTGCTGCACGCCGAGTCGCAGCCGGCCGACTTCGACCGTACGTGCTTCGGCCTGCGGACCGTCCACGTACGCACGGTGGCCGGGCTCGTGTTCCTGAGCATGGCCGCCCAACCACCCGCCGACTTCGACGAGTTCGCCTCCCGCGTCGAGCCCTACCTCGCCCCGCACGCCCTGGCGCGCGCGAAGGTGGCCGCGCAGACCGACCTCGTCGAGCACGGCAACTGGAAGCTCACCATGGAGAACAACCGGGAGTGCTACCACTGCGCGGGCCACCCCGAACTGCAGCGCTGCTACTTCCCGCTCTACAACTTCACCGAGGACGAGGTGCCGCCGGGCATGCGGGCCACGTACGAGCGCTTCAAGAAGGCGGATGCCGAGGCGCGCGCCACGTTCGAGTCACTGGGCCTGCCCTACGCCCCCGTCGAGGAACTCGACACCCGCCCCACCGGCTTCCGTATCGAGCGCGAGCCCCTCGACCTCGCGGGGGAGTCCTTCACACCCGACGGCAAGGCCGCGGTGCGCCGCCTGTTCGCCGACTTCCCCACGGCCCGCCTCGGCCACCTCGGCCTGCATCTGCAACCCAACGCCTGGTTCCACTTCTCGGCCGACCACGCGGTGCTGTTCTCCGTCGTCCCGCTCGCGGCCGACCGCACGCTGGTGCGCACCACGTGGCTCGTGCACGCCGACGCCGAGGAGGGCGTCGACTACGACCTCGACACACTCACCGGGGTCTGGGCCGCCACGAACGAACAGGACGCGGTCTTCGTCTCCCGCGCCCAACGGGGCGTGAGCAGCCCCGCGTACGCACCCGGCCCGTACAGCCCGACCGAGTCCCAGGTCGAGTCCTTCGTCACCTGGTACATCACCCGGCTCCGCGCACACCTGGAGGGACCATGACGACCGCGACACTGACGGCGGCGGGCCTGCCGCCCGCCTGGTCCGACGGGCTGCTGGTGTGCAAACAGGTCCTGGACCTCACCGCGGACGTCAAGACCTTTGTCCTCACCCCCTCCGAACCCGGCCTGTTCCGGCACGACCCCGGCCAGTACCTCACGCTCTGCCTGGACATCGACGGCGAGCCGGTCGAACGCTGCTACACCATCTCCTCCGCCCCGACCCGCCCCGATCTCCTCACGCTCACGGTCAAGCGGGTCCCGGGCGGCCTCGTCTCGAACCACCTCCACGACCACCTGGCGCCAGGCGGCGCCGTCTGGGCCCGCGGCCCCCTCGGCCGGTTCACGATCAACCTCCACCCGGCCCCGAAGTACCTCTTCCTCTCGGCGGGCAGCGGCGTGACACCCCTGATGTCGATGACCCGCACGCTCTACGACCTGTCCCACCCGGTGGACGTCGTGTTCGCGCACAGCGCCCGCACGTACGAGGACATCATCTTCCGCCAGGAGCTCGACTTCATCGCGGCCACGACCCCGCACATCCGGGTCCGCCACTTCCTCGACGACCGCGCCGACCAGCTGACCGCGGCCCAACTACGTACGCTCGCCCCGGACCTGTCGGAACGCGAGGTGTTCACCTGCGGCCCCGCCGGCTACATGACGGCCGTACGCGACATGCTCGCCACCGAGGGCTTCGACCTGGCCCACTACCACGAGGAGAGCTTCACCTTCGCCCCACTGCCCGTGACGGCACCGGAGTCCGGCCCCGCCCCCGCCACGGGCACGGGCTACAAGGTCCAACTGGCCCGCACCGGCCGCACCATCGAGTGCGACGCCGAGACCCCCGTCCTGACCGCGGCCGCCCGCGAAGGCGTCACCCTCCCCGCCTCATGCGCCCAGGGCCTGTGCGGCACCTGCAAGACCACCCTCCTCTCGGGCTCGGTCGACATGCGCCACGCGGGCGGCATCCGCCCCCGCGAGATCGCCAACAACAAGATCCTGCTGTGCTGTTCGACGCCGCGGGAGGACCTGGTCATCGACGTGTGACGGGTGGGGGAGTGGTGCGTGGGCCGGGTCACTCGGCCCACGGCAGCGGGATCCTGTCCTCGCTGCCGGGCATCATCGCCTTCCCGCCGACGGCCATCGCGACCAGCGCCTGCGCCGGACCCCCCACCGCCTTCAATTGCCGCACGACCCCGCCGGGCAGGACGATGGCCTCCCCGGCCTTGGCCCGGTCGACCTTGCCCTCCGCCTCGATCTCGAACTCGCCCGACAACGGCATCCAGACCTGTTCCCGGTCGATGATGTGCACCGGCGTCGCCGCGTCGGTGTCCAACTCCACGCGCCACGTGCTGAGTTCGTCGCTGCCCTGGCTGGGGGCCGCCAGGCCGTACGCCGAACTGACGGGGGTTCTGGTCGTCCGCTGCGCACTCTCACTGACCACGTTCATGACGCCTCCTGCGACACTCATGTGTAAAGCTCCTTGACTCGCCATGAGTAAAGAAGCTTTACATGTGTGTGTCAAGATAGGGCGATGGAGAATCGTGACCCGCTCGAACGCGCCGAGCTCACCTTCCTGCTCGGGATGGCCTTCCAGTTGGTGCTCACCGAGTTCGTGAGCCGCGTGGACGCCGCCGGATACTCCGACCTGCGCCCCGTGCACGGCCTCGTCTTTCAGGTGCTCCAGGGGGCCGGCGCCACCAGTAGTGAGCTCGCCGAGAAGCTCGGTGTCACCAAGCAGGCCGCCGGGCAGATCATCGACGACCTGGAGAAGCGGGGGTACGTGGAACGTCGACCGCACCCCTCCGGCGGTCGACGCAAGCTCGTGGTGCTCACCGGCAAGGCGCGGGAACACCTCGCCGTGGCCGGACGGATCCTGCACGAACTGGAGGACGAGCTCGCCAAGCGGCTGCGCGAAGGCGGCCGGGAACTGCCGCGAGCCGAACTCGCGGCAGTCGTCCGCACGTTGGCCGGCGACGCCATTCCGCCGCTGCGACCGGTGTGGTGAGGCGCCCGCCCGGCTACTCCGCCGCCACCACCGGCACCGGAAGCCGCCCCGCGACCACCCCGGCCACCGCGAGCCCCGCGACCGCGAGGACGCTGCTCACCAGGAACGGGTCGAAGCCGTCCAGGGCCGGGGCGAAGCCGATGCCGACGTAGAGCGTGACACCGGTGGAACCGCCGAGCTGGTCGGCGGCGCGCTGGACGCCGGAGGCGATACCCGCGTCGTCCTCGGTCACGCCGGTCACCGCGACGTACTGCAGTCCGACGATCCCGAAGCCCATGCCGGCCGCGACGAGCGCCATGGCCGGAACGAGTGCCCACCCGCTGACTTCGAGGGAGGCCGCCAGGGCGATCGCCGCCATGGCCAGCGCGGTGAAGCCGACCCCGGCGAGGACGCACAGCCGGGCGCCCCACCGTCCGAGCAGCCGAGGCACCAGCACCGAGGCCCCGATCAGGGACACCGCCAGCGGCAGCATCGTCACCCCGGCCTGGAGCGGCCCGGCGCCCAACCGGTCCTGCAAGTAGTACGTGAACAGCAGGAAGGAGGTGGACAGCGCGGCGCTCAGGAGGGCGGTGGCGGTGTTCGCCAGGACGCGTGGACGGTGGCGGAAGAGGCGCAGCGGGACCAGCGGGTTCCGCGAGCGGCGTTCGACCCGGACGAAGAGGAGCACGGCCCCGGCCGCGCCCGCCAGTGCCACCGGCGGCAGCCACGGACGCGTACCGTCCGCCTCGCCCGCCTCCACGACACCGAGCGTGAAGAGAAGTGGAGCCGCGACGAGTAGCAGTGCGCCGGGAAGGTCCAACGGCGCCCGCCCGGTGGGGCGTTCACCCGGAACGAGGAGGACCGTCGCGGTGAGTACGAGCGCGACGAACGGGACGGAGACGAGGAAGATCCACCGCCAGCCGAGCAGTTCCGTGACGACGCCCGAGACCACGAACCCGAGGACGAGCCCACAGCTCGCCACGGCCGCCCACACCCCCAACGCCCGCGACCTGCGCGGCCCCTCCGGGAACAGCAGCACGATCACCGCCATCGCCGCCGGAAGCGCGACCGCCTCACCGGCGCCCTGCAACAGCCGGGCCACCACCAGCACGGCGAACGACGGCGCGAGCCCGGCCAGCAGGGACCCGGCGCCGAAGAGGGCGGTGCCGAGCAGAAGGACGCGCCGCCTGCCGACCACGTCGGCGAGTCGGCCGCCGAGCATCAGCAGGCCGCCACCCGTGATCGTGTAACCGACCACCACCCACGTCAGCGCGTGCCCGTCGACACCGAACTCGGCGCCGATCGAGGGCAGCGCGACATTGACCACGGTCACGTCGACCGCGATGAAGAACTGCAGCGTGGCCATGCTGCACAGCACCAGCCACGAAGAGGATCTGCCGGAAAACCCTGACAGCCCTGACAGCCTTGAAAACCCTGTAAGCACAGAGTGCTCCGTTTGCTCAGAAGAGGTTCCGAGCAGCACGAACGTGCCGCTCCGGTTCGGCCACGGAGCGACGGAAGGTTCGACAGATGTGAGAAGAACGCCCCGCCGCTAGCGGAGCGTCCTCGTCACCGCGGCGCAGGCGGCCGCGCACGAAGCACCAGACATGTGTCGGATGGTACCCGACCCACGGACGTCACCCAGCCGCGGCCTCCTGGTCCCGGCGCCGGTAGAACGCCTCGATCCGCTCCCGGGGGATGACACCCACCTCGTCCGCCCAGCGCTCGTACCGCGCGGCGATGTCACCTACCAGGTCCGGGCGGGTGGCGGCCAGGTCACGGGTCTCGGTGCGGTCGGTGGTCATGTCGTACAGCTCCCAGTCCTGGCCGTACTTGCGGACCAGCTTCCAGCGGTCCCGGCGAACCCCGGCGTTCCCCTCGTGTTCCCAGAACAGGGTGCGCGGGGTGAGGTCCGATGCCCCGCGCAGGAGGGGGAGGAGGCTCGTGCCGGGAAGCGGGGGCGCCGCGTCGGGGTAGTGCGCTTCGGCGACGTCGAGGAGGGTGGGGAGGATGTCGACCAGCTGGCGGGGCATGGTGCGCAGGGCGCCCGGGGAGCCGAGACCCGCGGGCCAGTGGACGATGAAGGGGGTGGCGATGCCGCCTTCGTGGACCCAGTGCTTGTACTCCCGGAACGGCGCGTTGGACAGGTTGGCCCAGCTGCGGCCGTAGCTGGCGAAGGTGTCTTCCGGTCCGGGTACGACGCCGGGGTCGTTTCCGTAGCGGACGGGGGCTCCGGCACTGGTGTGTTCGGGCATGGTGGGGTGGCGGTCGATCTGGCCAGGCGCGGTGCCGAACTCCTCGGCGCAGCCGCCGTTGTCGGAGAGGAAGAGGACGAGGGTGTTGTCCAGGCGGCCGAGTCGTTCCAGGGTGTCGAGCACGCGGCCGATGCCGGTGTCCATGCGGGTGATCTGGGCGGCGTAGGTCTCCATGCGCCGCGTCTCCCAGTCGTGGTGGCCGGTGTCGTCCCAGGCCGGTACCTCGGGGTCGCGGTCGGTGAGGTCGCAGGACGGGTCGATGACGCCTTCCGCGACGAGCCGTTCGAGGCGTTGCTCGCGCAGCCGGTCCCAGCCGGCGTCGAACCGGCCGTGGTAGCGGGCGATGTCCTCCTCGGACGCGTGCAGCGGCCAGTGCGGTGCCGTGTACGAGAGGTACAGGAACAGCGGGTCGTCGTGGCGGTCGCGGTCGTGATCGGTGACGAACCGGACCGCGTTGTCGGTGATGGCATCGGTGTAGAAGAAGCCCGGTCCGGGCTCGGCGCTCTCCTCGCCGGAGGTGAGCGTGGTGGGTGTGTAGTAGCTGCCCGCCCCGTCGATGGTGCCGTAGAAGCGGTCGAAGCCGCGGCGGGTGGGCCAGGTCCCATTGGGCTTGTCCATAACCGCGGCCAGATGCCACTTTCCGCTCATGTACGTGCCGTAGCCTGCGGAGCGCAGTGCCTCGGGTGCGGTCACGCAGTCGTCGGAGAGGTTCCCCGGATAGCCGTCGGGGCGCTCGTCGCCGGTGAGGATGCCGACGCCGACCCGGTGCGGGTGCTGGCCGGTGAGGAGTGAGGCCCGGGAGGGGCTGCACCGCGGGGAGTTGTAGAACTGGGTGAAGCGGGTGCCTGTGCGGCCCAGGCGGTCCAGATTGGGTGTGTCGATCTCGCTGCCGTAGCAGCCGATGTCGGAGAAGCCGAGATCGTCGGCGAGAACGACGAGGATGTCGGGGCGGGTGGTGGCGCGAGTCATGTGAGGGTCCCCCTCTTCATTTCATGCCCGTCGTGGCGACGCCCTCGACGAACTGGCGCTGGAACAGCAGGAATACGAGCACGAGCGGCACCGTCGCGATCAGCGATCCGGCCATCATCACCCCGTACGGCGCGGTGCCCGACGCCCCGGTCAGCAGGGAGAGGCCGGACACCACCGTGGTGGCGTCGGCCTTGGTCGTGAACACCAGCGGCCACAGCATGTCGTTCCAGTTGTTCACGAAGGAGAACAGCGCGAGCGTGACAAGCGCGGGCTTCGCGTTGGGCAGCACCACCGACCAGAACACCCGGAACTCGCCCGCGCCGTCGATGCGCGCCGCGTTGTCCAGGTCGCGCGGCAGCGCGATGAAGAACTGGCGCAGCAGGTAGATGCCGAACACGCTGGTGGCTCGCGGGATGATGAGTCCCTTGAAGGTGTTCACCCAGCCGAGGTCGATGATGAGTTGGTAGACCGGCACCAGGGTCGCCTGGAAGGGCACCATCAGCGTCGCGATCAGGGTGAGCAGCAGCACGCGGCGGCCACGGAAGTCGATGCGGGCGAGGGCGTACGCGGCCAGCGAGTCGAAGATCAGGGTGAGGACCGTGACGCCGCCCGCGAACAAGAGGCTGTTGCCGAACATCCGGCCGAACGGCAACTCGCCGAAGATTTCCCGGAAGTTGTCGAGGGTGAGCGAGTGCGGAAACAGCGAGGGCGGCCACTGGCTGATCTGCGACTGCGGGGTGAACGCGGTCAGCAGCATCACGACCGGGGGAAGGACCATGAAGAGGGCCGCGGCCGCCATGACCGCCAGGAGTGCCACACGTCGAGTCGTCGTCGTGGTGAGCATCAGGCCGCCTCCCCTTCGCGCCGGCCGAACCAGCGGTACTGCACCGCGCTGAGCGCGAACGTCACCAGCATGAGCACGATCGCCAGGGCCGACGCGAAGCCCAGCTTGAGGTTGGCGAAGCCCTCCGTGAAGATCGACATCACCAGGGTCTCGGTACTCCGGTACGGGCCTCCGCTGGTCATGATGTAGATCTGGTCGAACGCCTGGAACGCGGCGATCACCGCGAAGATCAGCACGAAGGCCAGCTTGTCGGTGAGCCCCGGGAGCGTGACCGTGGTGAACCGGCGCAGCGGACCCGCGCCGTCCACCGCCGCCGCCTCGTACAGGTGCCGGGGGATGTCCTGAAGCCCCGCGAGGAAGACGACCATGTAGAACCCGGCCATCTTCCACACCGCCACGAACACCACGACGGGCATCGCCCAGGTCGGTGACTGCAGCGGGTTGCCGAGGTCGAGGCCGACCTGGCGCAACCAGTAATTCACCAGACCCACATTGGGGTCGAGGAGGTACTGCCAGGCCAGCGCGGCCACCGCGAAGGACATCACGAACGGCAGGAAGAACAGAGTGCGGCTGACCGTGCGCAGCGGCAGCCGCTGATTGAGCAGCAGGGCGCCCAGCAGCGCCACACACACCACGGCCGGGGTGAACAGCACCGCGTACAGGCCGGTGTTGAGGAAGGCGCGGCCGACATCCGGGTCCTGGAAGATGCGCAGATAGTTGTCCAGGCCGACCCAGTGACCCGAGGTGAACCCGGTCGCGTCCGTGAACGACAGCCGGAACGCCTGGAGGATCGGCCAGAACACGAACACGGCGAGGACGGTGAGCCCCGGAGCGAGGAACGCGGCGGCGTGCGCGCCCTGTCGGCCGCGCGGCGAGGGGCGGGCGCGGACCCGGCCGCCGAGCGGGCGAGGCGCGCGGTAGGGCGGCTTCGCGGCCGACTTCACAGGAGTCGATGTCATGAGAGGTCCAGCTTCCGCTGCATCCGGCTCTGCGCCTGCGCCAGGACGGATGCGACGTCCTGACCGCTGATGGTCTTCTGGGTGACCGTGTCGAGTTCGGTCGCCAACTCCGTGTAGTTCTCCACCCCTTCGAAGTCCGTGACCGCGTGCGGTCCGCAGCGCGCGATGGCGGCCACGTCCGGGTTGCCGCGGATCGCGGACGGCGGGATGTCCGTACGGTTCGGCGGCCAGCCCGAGGCCCGCGACCACACCAACTGCTGTTGTTTGCTGTTGAAAAAGGTGAAGAACTCGTGGATCGCGGCCGTCTTGCGCCGGTCCGCCTGCGACGTCAGATACATCGCCAGCACATTGGCCCCGGCCGCCGCCGACGCGGGACCGGCAGGCACCGCGGAGATCCCGTAGTCGATCCCGGCGCGCTTCGCGATCAGCGTGAGGAAGGGGCCGCCGACGACCATCGCCGCCTTCTGCGCGGTGAACAGGTCGAGCGAGGCCGCGTCGCCGAGGTCCTTCGGGCTGACACGATGCCGGGCGACGGCGTCCTGCCAGTACCCGAGGGTGCGCCGGTTGGCCCGGCTGTCGATCGTCATCCGACCGTCGTGGACGGCCCGGCCGCCGCCCGCGTGCAGCATCCCGGTCCACAGGGTGTTCGCGGACGGGCCGTGGCTGGACAGCGAGAGCCCATACTGGCGGGGCGTGCCGTCGCCGACCGTAAGGCGTCGCGCGACGCGGACCCACGCGTCCCAGGTGTCCGGCGGCCCGTCGATGCCGTGCCGGGCGAACAGCTTCTTGTTGTAGAAGAGAGTGTTTGCAGCAAACGCCAACGGCGCGCCGTAGCGGCGCCCTTCGACGGTCGAGGCACGCACCGCGTTCGGCAGGTACCTGCGGGCGTCGGCGCGGCGGTAGAAGTCGTCGAGCGGGCGGAACGCGCCGACCTTGATGTACTTCGCGGCGGACGTGGTCGGCTGGGCCACGATGTCCGGGCCCGCCTTCGCGGCGACCGCGGGCAGCAGCTTGCTGGTGATGACATCCCAGGGGTTGACCTGGACGTCGATGCGGATGTGCGGGTGGGAGGCGTTGAACTCGCGGACGATCGCGGCGATCGTCTTGCCGTCCGCCTCGGTGAACCCGTGCCAGAAGGTCAGCACGAGCCTGCCGTCCCCGCTCGCGGTGGTGTCACCGCCGCAGCCGGCGGCGCCGAGCAGAGCGGCACCGGTGGCTGCGGTGCAGAAGGTTCGCCGGGTGAGCTGCTTCCCTCCCATCAATCTGGGCATGCCAAGACTCCTGTCACTGGTGTCCGGGGTAGGGCAACGGTCCCCGGAGCGGCCGTGAACGGCTTCGGGGCACGCGAGGATTGTTAGCGCTCACAATCGAGGGCGTCAACACTTGATTTCCGGCACGTGAACTCGCGGCCGGTCCGCGAGGTGTGTCGCGCCACCCCACAACATGCCTGGTCGGAGCGGAAGTTCAGGGCTCGGTCTCAGGCCCTTTTCGGCAGCGTGCTTTCCCGTGCGGCGAGTTCGTGACGGCACACGATGTCCCGGTGTCCGACGGGCCCGTCCGTGTCGATCCGCTCGATCAGGGCCGTGATGGCGCGCGTCGCCATGTCGGCGAAGTCGGGCACGACCGTGGTCAGCGTCGGGATGGTGAAGCGGCCCTCCTCGATGCCGTCGAACCCGGCGAGGCCCAGGTCGTCCGGCACCCGCAGGCCCCGTTCGTGGGCCGCGCGCAGGGCGCCGACGGCGAGCACATCGGCGAAGCAGTACAGCGCGTCGGGGGGCGGACCCCCATCGAGGAGCGCGCCCGCGGACTCCATGCCGGCCGACTTGCCGTAACCGGCGGGCGAGGCGGGCAGCGCCGGGGCGAGTCGGGGATCCTGCGGCAGGCCCGCCGCCGCGAGCGCCTCGCGGTGCCCGGCCAGCCGCCGCTCCGCCACGGCCGCGGCCTGCACCGGTCCCTCCTGCCGGCCGACGACCGCGATGCGCCGGTAGCCACGGGCGATGAGGTGGCCGGTCATCTCCCGGGAGGCCGTGAGGTTGTCGAAGGTGACGTGGTCGCAGTCGCCGTCCCCGTCGTGCTCGCCGAGCAGCACCAGCGGCACCGGCCGCGCACGCCCGGCCAGCCGCTCCGGGTCGACCGTGAGCGGGGCGAGTACGACGCCCGAGATCATCGGGTCACCGAGTCCCTCGGCCGCGTGCAGCTCGACCTCCGGATCGCCGCCCGTCTCCTCGATGAGCAGGGTGTGTCCGACGGCGCGGGCCGCCCGGATCATCGCCGTGGCGACCTCGGAGAAATAGGGATTACGCAGGTCGGGGACGGCGAGGGAGAGCACACCCGACTTGCCCGTACGCAGCCTGCGGGCCGAGAGGTTGGGGCGGTAGCCGAGCTCCGCGATGGCCTGGTGCACGCGCTCCGCGGTCGCTGTCGAGACCTTGCCGCGCACACCGCGCAGCACGTTCGACACGGTCTTGATCGATACGCCGGCGCGCGCCGCCACGTCGTGCAGGGTGGGGTCGCCCACGTGTTCCTCCCGAAGTTCGTCGCAGCGAGGGTAGTTGACGGTTCCGCGCGACCGGAGGTACAACGATGGAACCTTCCTTCGGAACCCACGCCTCCCACGCCCTCCCCGCGCCCCCACGTCACCCGCTCGACAGAACGGCTCTTCGTGAACCACCGGCAGCAAGCACAGCTCACCGTCCACCCGCACTTCGAGGTCGGTGACATCGACCCACGTGTCTTCGGCAGCTTCGTCGAGCACATGGGCCGGTGCGTGTACACCGGGATCCACGAGCCGGACCACCCGACGGCCGACCGGCACGGATTCCGCGCCGACGTCGCCGAGTTGGTGACCGAACTCGGTGTCACCGCCGTCCGCTATCCCGGCGGGAACTTCGTCTCCGGCTACGACTGGCGCGACGGCATCGGCCCCGTCGCCGACCGGCCCACCCGCCTCGACCTCGCCTGGCGCTCCGTCGAGCCCAACACGGTGGGCCCCGACGAGTTCCTGCCGTGGGCCCGTCGCCTCGGCATGGACCCGGTGATGGCCGTCAACCTCGGCACGGCGGGTGTGCGGGAGGCCGCCGAACTCGTCGAATACACCAACCTCGCCGAAGGCACCTCGCTCACCCGCGAACGCGCCGCCAACGGACACCCCGAACCCCACCGCGTACGCACTTGGTGTCTCGGCAACGAGATGGACGGCCCCTGGCAGCTCGGACACACCACCGCCACCGCGTACGGACAGCTCGCAGCCGAGGCCGGCAAAGCGATGCGCCTCGTCGACCCGGACATCGAACTCGTCGCCTGCGGCTCGTCGTTCCGCACCATGAAGACCTTCGGGACGTGGGAGGACACCGTCGCGGAGGCGACGACCGGCGTGGCCGACCTCATCTCCATGCACGCCTACTACGACGGCACCCAGGACCGCCGCGACTACCTCGCCTCCGGGCGCCTCCTGGAGACCTTCATCGACGACGTCGCCGCGACGATCGACGCCGTCGCCGCCCGCCTGAACGCGCCGCGCCGCATGAACATCTCGCTCGACGAGTGGAACGTGTGGTCGTCCCTCGCCAAGGCGTCACCCGTCGGCCGTCAGGCACCCATCGCCACCACACCACGCATCACCGAAGACCCCTACCAGGCCCTCGACGGCGTCGTCCTCGGCGACCTGATCATCGGCATCCTCAACCACGTCGACCGCGTCCGGATCGGCTGCCTGTCGCTGCTCGTCAACGTCAGCGCCCCGATCCACGCCGAGCCGGGCGGCGCCGCGTACAAACAGGCCATCTTCCATCCGTTCGCCGCCGCGGCGCGTCGTGCGCGGGGCCGGTCCCTCGACTGCCGCCTGGTGGCACCGGAGTTCGTGACCCCCACGCACGGCACCGTCCCCCAGGTCGCCGCCGCCGTCACCCACGACACGGGGACGGGCGCGGCGGCCCTCTTCCTCTCCAACCGGGGCGACGAACCTGTGGAGTTGACGGTCGACCACGGGGCCTTCGCCGCCTTCGACATCAAGCAGGCGTGGACGATGACGGCCGCCGACCGGCGCCCCGCGCGCGAGTTGAACCTCGTGGCACTCACGCAGGCGGAGGCCGGGGCCCGGCGCTCAACGGTGGTGCTGCCACCGGAGTCGTGGACCGTCGCGGACGCGGTGGCGTCGAACGACAGGACCTAACGCTTGGACGCCGCCGGTTCCTCCCGCTCCGGCAGGTCCGCCGCCAGGTGGTCGCGCGGCGCGGCCGGGTCCGTCAGGCGGTTCAGGCGGGCCGGGACGTCGAGGCCCACCAGCAGCACCACGATGATCGTGCCCGCGAAGGTGAGCACCGCGAGGGCGCGGCCCAGTGGCATCCCGGAGGCCAGATGCGCGCCGAGCACCGGGGCCACGGCGCCGCCGAGCGCACCCACGTTGTACGTGAAGCCGAGCGCGGCCGCCCGGTTCTCGGTGGGGAAGTGGCCGCCGATGTAGCGGGGGAGGAGCCCCGAGATGCCGAAGCTCAGGGCCTGGAGGACGAAGAGGAGGCCGCCGAGCAGGAGCAGGTTGTCCTGGACCGCGAACACCGGGAACACGAAGATCATCGAGGCGATGAGCGTGCACGCGTACGCCTTCTTCGTGCCGATCCAGTCACCCACGAACCCGGCGAGCCAGCAGCCCGCCATCGTGCCGAAGCCCGCGAAGAACATCGCGTTGCTGACCTCGCCGGGGGAGTAGCCGAGGTCGGTCTTCAGGTAGGTCGGAAGCAGCGCCTGGATCGGCCAGGTGTAGAGGAACGCGAAGAACACCGTCACCGTCATCGCCACGTACAGCGCCCAGCCGCGCCGCCCGCCGAGCTGCGCCGCGAGCGCGATGAGCGTGACACCCGCGACGACCGAGAGGACCGGCACGTACCCCGCTCCGACAGGTGTGAACACGGCGAACAGGGAAACGGTCGCGGCGACGGTGAGGACGACGTTCGTCGTCGCGCGGGCCGTGGTCGCGAAGAGCGGGCGGAACGGGTTGGGCTTCTCGGCCCGCCGCTCCACCGTCTCGCTCCACTCCGCGGCCTCCGGCAGCGCGCGCCGCAGCCACAGCGCGACGACGATCGGGACGATCCCGATGTAGAACATCCACCGCCAACCGAGCGCGGGCACCACCCACTTGTACGCCTCGGCCGCCAGCACGGAGCCGACCGAGAAGCCGGAGATCAGGAAGCCGCTCGCCCGGTTGCGCAGCCGGGCCGGCCAGCTCTCCATCGCGTACGTCGCGCTGGCGCTGTACTCACCCGCCATCCCCATGCCGATCGCGAGCCGGGCCACGAACAGGCTGGTGTAGTCCCAGGCGAAACCGCAGGCGAAGGTGCCGAGGGAGTAAAGCAGGATGCTCACGACCATCGACAGCTTGCGGCCGTAGAGGTCGCCGAGTGCGCCGAGCACGGCGCCGCCGATCCACCGGGTGATGAACGCGGCGGACACCAGGCTCGCGCCCTCCACCGTGCTCAGCCCGAAGTCGTCGCTGATCTCCGTGAGGACGAGGGTGATCAGGACGAAGTCGAAGCCGTCCAGGACATAGCCGACCCAGGCGGCGAAGAACGACTTCCACTGGGTACCGGTCACCTCGCGGTACCAGGGACGTGTGTCGTGGGATGTGTTGCGCACGGTGTCTCCAGAATGTCGGAAGGCCGTCCCGCGCGTCAGCGCTGGGCGAGTCCCGTGACGAATTGGCTGGTCAGGGCGGTTGGAGCGGTGATGGCCGTGCCGACTACGACACTGTGGGCGCCACGTTCAAGCGCCTGCGCGGCCTCCCGCGGGGTACGGATGCGGCCCTCGGCGACCACGGGGACGTCGAGGGCGGCGGCGAGTGCCGCCACGAGATCGAGGTCGGGGCCGGACTGCTTCGGGGAGCCGGGGGCGTAGCCGGAGAGCGTGGTGGAGACGAGGTCGGCGCCCTCGGCGGCCGCGGTGACACCTTCGTCGTACGCCGACACATCGGCCATCACCAGGGCGCCCGCCGCGTGCACGGCGGCGGCCGCCGCGGCGAAGGTGCTGCCGTCGGGCCGCGCCCTGGCGGTGGCGTCGATCGCGACGACGTCGGCTCCGGCCTCGGCGACCGCGACGGCGTGCCGGACGCTCGGCGTGATGTACACGCCGGTGTCACCGTCCTTCCACAGCCCGATGAGCGGCAGGTCGACGGCGGCGCGGATCGCGGCGACCACCTCCGGTTCGTTGGCGCGGATCCCGGCGGCGCCACCGGCGGCGGCCGAGCGGGCGAGCCGGACGAGGGTGCCGGTGTCCCGCATCGGGTCACCGGGCGGGGCCTGGCAGGACACGATCAGGCGTCCGGAGAGGGCGGGGAAGAGGGTGGGGGTGTTCATCAACGGCTTCCGTGTTCAAGGGAGTTGGTTGGTTGGTTGGCTGTGGAGGTCGTGCTACGGCGTGTGCAGTGTCGTCGTACGGACGAGGGAGGCGGCGCCCAACACGGCGGCGTCGGAACCGAACCGCGGACCGACGGGCCGCAAGTCGCGCAGTGGCGCCATGAGTTCACCGGCGAAGGCGAGGGTGAGGGCGTCCCAGTACAGGGGGCCGATCCGGGGCACGCCGCCCGCGACCACGACGCGGTCGGGACCGAGCGCGTTGGCGAGCCCGCCGAGCAACCGCCCGGTCGCCCGCGCCCCGACGGCGATCGCCTCCGCGGCCTCCCGGTCCCCGGCCGCCGCCCGCTCGGCCACGGTCTGCAAGCGGTCGGCACGGCTCCCGCCCAACCGCTCGTACAGGGCCGTGATGCCGGTCCCGGAGGCGACGGCTTCGAGGTGCCCCGTGGCGCCGCAGGAGCACGGCAGGCCCGCGGCCTCGGGGCTCGGCAGGTGCCCGAGGTGCCCGGCGATCCCCGCGACCCCGTGCACCATCCGCCCACCGGCGGCGATCGCGCCCCCGACACCCGTGCCGACGGCGACGAACAGCAGGGTGGCGTCGTCCCCGAGTGCGGCGAGTTCGGGCGCGGCCGTGGCCCGTACGTCGTTGTCGCAGGCGACCGGAAGCCCGGTGCGCTGCGCGAGCCCGGCGCCGAGCGCGGTGCCGGCCCACCCGGGAATGATGTCGGTCGCGGCCGTCACCGTCCCCGTGCGCGGGTCGACGACACCGGCGGCGGCGACACCGACGGCCCACGCCCCGCGGTCGACGGCCCGCGCGGCGTCGGCGAGCGCGTCGAGCACGGCAATGGGCCCTTCGGTGGCGGGAGTTGGCCGGGTGTGCCGATCGAGTACGGTCCCGTCCGCAGCGACGAGCGCGGCGTCGATCTTCGTCCCGCCGAGGTCGAGTCCGACGACCGGGGCGGAGGGGGTGGGTGACTCGGCGTCCGTCGCCCTCACCGGACCGGCCCGAGCCCCGCCGCCCGCAGCCGCTCGGCGACGGCCTCGACGGCCGGCTCGCCCAGCGGGATCTGCGGAAACGCGGTGGTGCCGTCGTCGATGACACCCAGCAGCCGCAGCGCGGCCTTGAACGAACCGAGCGCGGACGAGCTGCGCCCCATGTCGGCCTCGGGCCCCGCGTCGACCATGCCGAACAGCTCGACCAGCCGCTCCTGCTCCTTCGCCGCGAGGTCCCAGTCGCCCGCGCGGGCGGCATCGTAGAGCCGTACGTACGCGGCCGGGTCGACGTTCCCGATGCCGGGGACGACACCGTCCACACCCGCCAACAGGGCGGCGTCCACGGTCAGTTCGGACCCGGTGAGGACGCTGAAGCGGGGCGCGGGGCCCGACTCGCGACCGCCCCGGCCACCCAGCGCCACGACGAGACGCCGGAGCCCGCCCTCGTCCCCGCTGCTGTCCTTGACGCCCGCCAGAGTGCTGTCCCGCGCCAGCTCCATCAGCAGCTCCGCCGACAGCTTGCTGTGCACCGACACCGGCAGGTCGTACGCGAACAACGGGAGGTCAATCGCCTCGCGGACGCGGCGGAAGTGCCGGGCGATCTCCAGCGGGTGGGTGCGGGTGTAGAAGGGCGCGGTGGCCACGAGCCCGTCGGCGCCGAGATTCGCGGCGCGCCTCGCGTGCTCGACGACGCGCGGCGTCGTGGTGTCGATGACGCCGGCCAGCACCGGCACCCGGCCCGCCGCGGCGCGCACCACCGTCTCCAGGACCGTGTCGCGCTGCGCGTCGGTGAGGTAGGCGACCTCGCTGGTCGACCCCAGGGCGAACAGGCCGTGCACCCCGCCGTCGACGAGGTGGCCGACGAGCCGGGTCAGCGAGGCGGTGTCGACGTCGCCGTGCGCGTCGAGCGGGGTGCAGACGGGCGGGACGACCCCGCGCAGAGGGGCGGTGAGAGGCATGACGGATGCTCCAGAGGTGGTGCAGAGGTGATGCGGAGGTGGTGCAGAGATAAGACGTAAGATGTCTTACGTCAGTCGTCACCATAGACTCAGCGAGGCGCCACAGGTCAAGAGCGTCGTGAGTCACATCCGGGAGCGCGGACGGCGTGCGCGCCCGGACCGAACGGAAGGGAGTCGCCGGTGGCCCGCTCCACGCTCACCGCTGACGTGCAGGAACGCATCAGGCAGCTGATCCTGGACCGCGGTCTGACGCCGGGCAGCCCGCTGCCGCCCGAGGGCGAGCTGGCGGAGCTCTTCGACGTCAGCCGGGTCTCGCTGCGCGAGGCGCTCAAGGCGCTCCAGGCGCTGCACGTCATCGAGATCCGGCGCGGCTCCGGCACCGTCGTGGGCTCGCTCTCCCTCGACCCCTTCGTCAAGGGCCTCGCCTTCCGCGCGGCGGTGCGGCACCGCAACGGGGAGTCGAGCCTGTACGAACTCATGCGGGTGCGCGAGGTGTTGGAAGCGGGGCTCGTCGAAAGCGTCGCGGCGTCCCTGCCAGAGGACGACCTTGAGGCGCTGCGCGACATCGTCGCGGACATGGAGAAGGAGGCCGGGTCCGAGTCGGGGCGCGTCGAGCGGGCCACGGACCGCGCCTTCCACATGGCGCTCTACCGCTCCCTCGACAACTACCTGCTCAGCGAGGTACTCGACGCGTTCTGGGCCGCGATGGACCAGGTCCGCTACGACATCGGCGACGCCCACCAACAGGGCGCCGTCACGGCCGCCCACCACAAGGCGATCGTCGACGCGCTGGCCGCGGGCGACGGCCCCGCCGCGGCCCAGGCGATGCGTACCCACTTCGACGGCATCCGGGAGCGCCTGGCACCGGGCGGCGCCAACTCCTAGCGGACGGTTTCGGTCCTCGGCCCGAACGTCGGCTGACACTGGTCGGACGTCGGCTGACACCCGGTCGGACGCCGGCTGACACCCGGTCAGAAGGCCGCTGCCCTACGCTTGGTGGGCATGTTGATCGAACATCGTGGGCAGCGGCCCATGGTCCCCGAGTCCGCGTACGTGGCTCCGTCGGCCGTGCTGTGCGGCGCGGTGGTCCTGGGGGAGCGGGCGCGCGTCCTGCACGGCGCCGTACTCACCGCAGAGGACGGCGAGGTACGGACCGGCCGGGACGTCGTCGTCATGGAGAACGCCCTGGTCCGTGGCCGGGCGCGGCATCCCGCCGTGCTCGGGGACGCGGTCCTTGTCGGGCCGCACGCGCACATCAACGGGGCGCGTGTCGAGGACGAGGTCTTCGTCGCCACCGGGGTGTCGATGTTCCCCGGGGCCGTGGCCGGGACGCGTTCGGAGCTGCGGATCAACAGCGTGCTGCACGTGAACTCCCGGCTGGGGCCCGACACCGTGGTGCCCATCGGCTGGATCGCCGCCGGGGACCCGGCCAAGCTGTTCTCCCCGGACCAGCACGCCGAGTTGTGGGCGGAGCAGGAGCCCCTGGACTTCCCCGGCACCGTCTACGGCGTGCCGCGCGGCACCCCCATGCGTACGGTCATGGAGCGCCAAGTCGACTTCTACGGAGCTCACTCGGACGACCGGCGGCTGTCGGACCCGCCGGATTCACCCTGATCGGTGGTGGCGGGGTCGCGGCGCAGCAGCAGGTTCATCGCCTTGAGGGTGAGCACCTGTTCGCCGTGCTGGTCGAGGACCTCGACGTCGGTGTGGACGAGGCCGCGGTCCGGCTTGGTGCGGGAGGGGCGCGCCGAGCGGACCGTGGTGCGGATCGAGAGGCTGTCGCCGGGGCGTACCGGGCGCAGCCAGCGCAGTTCGTCGATGCCGGGTGAGGCGAGGCTCGCGACCTTGCTGATGTAGTGGTCCGCGTACAGCCGCATCATCACCGAGGCGGTGTGCCAGCCACTGGCGATGAGTCCCCCGAACGGGCCGGAGGCGGCGGCCTCGGGGTCGGTGTGGATGTCCTGCGGGTCGAACTCGCCGGCGAAGCGGAGGACGGCCTGCTCGGTGACGGTGATGCTGCCGTAGGCGTACGTCGATCCGGGGACGTAGTCCTCGAAGTACCGCTTCTCGATGGGGGTGTTGAAGTCCGGGCCGATGGCGTACGTGGTGGGGGCGGTCGTCATTCTTCGCACGTTAGCGGATGCGGAGGGGCGGTCACGAGGGCGGTCGTGCGGGCGGTCATGTGGTGCTCGCGTCGCCGAAGCGTCGGCGGAATTCCTCCGTGAGGGTGCCGCCCGCCGCCGCGACCAGTTGTCCGACGACCGGGTGGACGACGAGGCTGGTGACGGCGCCCGCGAGGGCGGGGAGGTGGCGGGCGAACCACCGGCGTACGTACTCCATCGTCGACAGGTCGGGTTCCGGCGCGGTCGTCGACTCCTCCAGTTCGTCGAGGAGTTCACCGGCGCGGTCCGGGGCGTCGTCGGGGAGGAGCGCGCGGACGCGGGCGAACTCGGCGCGCAGCTCGGCCAGTTGTTGTTCGGTGACGGCGGTGGGGGTGGCCGGTCCCTCCACACGGGACACGGTGTTGTGGTGACCGACGACGAGCTGGCCGGAGACACCACCCTCGGTGCGGATGTCGTAGCGGTCGCCCGGGGTGCTCGCGGGGTGGGTCATGGGATCTCCTCCTGGGAGGGGGTGGTCGGCGACGGGCCGGTCGGCTCCGTGGGGCCCGTCGGGGAGGGCGGAGTGGTCGGGGCGGTGGGTGTCGTGGGGAGGGCGCCACCGGTGCCCGTCACCCGCATCGACACGTCCTGGTGCCCCTCGTCGTCGGGCATGGTGACAAGTGCCTTGAAGGCGCCGGTCTTCTTCGGTGCGAAGGTGACCGTGAAGACGCAGTCGTGCGAGCCGGCCGGGGGCGGGCACGAGGCGAGGGCGGTCTTCCAGTCGGCCGGGTCGTCGGACTTCAGGGCCTGCTCGTTGTCGCACTTGAGCCATGAGGTGAAGTGGACGGTCTCGGTCTTCGTCTCGCCGACCTGGACGGTGCCGAAGTCCCGGGTTGCCAGGGCGACGGGCGGGCACGGGTCCGAACCCGGTGCCGGGTTGGTGGCACGCGGGCCGGTGGGTGCGGTGGGTGCTGTGGTCGCGGGTGAGGTCCGGTCCGTGCTGCTCGGGGCGGTGGGTGGGCCGTTGGGGCTCGTGGCGGCGGATTCCGTCAGGGACGAGGTGAGGCTCGACGTGCCGGCCACCACCGGTTGGGCGCCGCCCCCGGTGAGGTTCGCGGCCCCGAACGCCATGCCCGCCGCGGCGAGTACGCCTCCGGCGCCGACCGCGACCGGGTGCGAGGCGACGAGGTGCCGCACGGAGTGCCGCGGCCGGTGCGGCCCCCACCGGGGGTGGGCGGGCTCCGCGGCGTTTCCCATCGGGCCGCCCACGCCGGACTGGCCGCTCGGAACGGCCGCGCCGCCCTGCCCCGGGTCCGGCACGCCCGGGCCGCCGTGGCCGCCGCCGGCGTGCGCCGCCGCGTAGCCGACACCCCCGCCCCCGCCCGCGAGCCCGGACCCTGCCGTGGTCAGGGCGACGACCCGGACGTGCACCTCGTGGGCGAAGTACGTCTCGTCCGCGGCCGCGCCCAGGAACTGGGCCGCCGCCCGGCCGTAGCGAAGCACCTGCCCCCACACACCCCAGTGCAGCGAGAGCGCGAGGAGCGGCGCCGCGGCCCGCGCGAGATCCCGCACGCCCCGGTGGTCCTCCACCATGGCCAGATTCCCCAGCACCCGCCGGATCACCGCCGCCTCGGCGCGCGCCTCGCCCCGGGTGGCGCGGGTCCGCAACCAGTGCGTGAGCGCGGGCGCGAGCTGCGCGGCACCGGGCAGCGCGCCCGCCTGCTGGGCGACCAGCGCGGCGAAGCGGCCGCACGAACCGATCCGGTCACCGTCGACCTCGACCAGCCGCAATCCGGTCAACTCGGCGAGCGCCGCCGCGTCTTGGCGCACCCCGAGCGCGTACAGCAGGTTCGGCGACGCGGGCAACGGCGCGAGGGCACACAGCGGACGCAACAGCGCGATCGCCCTCTCGGACAACCGGGCCGCGGTGCCGACGGCGAGGGCGGCGTCATCGACCGGGAAGAACTCCGGCCGCCAGGCCGGACCCGGTGCGGCGCCGGATCCGCCGATGGCGTCCTCGCCCCGCCGCCGCGCGGCGTTGAACGCGGCTGCCGCCTGAAGGATCGTCAGGGGATGGCCCCGTACGGTCGTGAGCAGGTGGCGGGCCGCGGCGGCCGTGGGGCCGGACGGGTAGTGGCCCAGTTCGCGGGCCAGTAGTCGCCACGCGGCCTGTTCGTCGAGTCCGTCGAGTCGTAAGGGTCGCGCCTCCGGTCGCTCGACGCGGTCCACGGCCGACATCAGCAGCCCGCACCCGGGCGTCGCCTCGAAGAGTGCGCCCAGGTCGTCGGGGGAGACCTGGAGGTCGTCGACGACGAGCAGGACGCGCAAGGAGCCCAACAGTTGCCGCAGGGTGGCCGGTTCGGGTTTGTAGCCCTCGCAGGGGCGGCCGTCGGACAGCTCGTAGCAGGACTGGAGGATCTCCTGGAACAGGTCCTCCATCGCCTTGCCTGCGGCGTGCAGATGGAGGACGGGGCGGCCCAGCGCGAGCTGCTCGGCGGCGCAGCGACGCAGCAGCGCGCTCTTCCCGATGCCGGGCGGCCCGAAGACCTGGACCCGCCTCCCCGCCTCCAACCACCGCCCGATCGCCGCGAGTTCACCGTCCCGGCCGAGCAGCACCTCGCCCTGCCCGCGCAATACGGACCCGCCCGGATACGGCCGGACCCGGAGCCTCAACTCGGGCGGACCCTCCGGACGGTAGGCGACGTACGCGCCCCGCTCGGCGTTGATGACGACGTTGTTCCGGCCGACGACGACCTGTCCGTTCACTTCCCCGCGTACGTCGACCCTGCCCGCTTCTCCCATGGCCTCGCCCTTCCCCCGTTAGGCCATGCCAGCGTTGTACGCCCACCGGGCGCCCTGTTCAACCCGGTTGGGGGAAGCGGGGGTGCCTGAGGGAAGTGGGAAGGAATGGGAAGGAAGTGGGATAGAAGTGGGGCCCGTAGGGGGGCTACCGCAGGCTCTCTCCGTGCGCCGGCTCCGATCCGTTCCGCAGGCGCTCCTCCAGCGCCTCCAGCAGTCCGGGCAGGTCGGGGGCGACCGCGAGGTCGTCCAGGGTGGACGCGGCGAGGAGGCCGGAGTCGGCGATGCCGTGCAGAGCGCCGAGCAGCGGCGTCCAGAAGCCGCCCGCGTCGAGAAAGCCAACCGGCTTGGTGTGGAAGCCGAGTTGACGCCACGACCACACCTCGAAGATCTCCTCCAGGGTGCCGAGCCCGCCGGGCAGGGCCACGAACGCGTCCGACTCCTCGGCCATGATCGCCTTGCGCTCGTGCATCGAGTCGCACATGACGAGCCGCGTCACACCCTCGTGCGCCCACTCCCGCTCCACCATGCTGCGCGGCATCACACCGATGACCTCGCCGCCCGCCTTCAGCGCGCTCTGTGCCAGTACGCCCATCAGGCCGCGTCGGCCCCCGCCGTAGACCAGCCCGATGCCCCGGCGGGCCAGCTCCGTGCCCACGTGGTCGGCGAGTGCGGCGTGGGCCGGGTCGTGTCCTTCGGACGAGGCGAGGAAGACGGCGAGGCGGCGCATGGAGGTCTCCGGGGGAGTACGGGGAGTACGGGGCGTGGGGCGGGCTCGATTCCCTTGTCTAGGTTGCCAGTTCCGTCAGGCGCGTCACCAGCAGGGCCGCCTCCTGAGGGTCCACGTGGATGTCGAAGACGTCGTCGAGGAGCTTGGGGACCTCGTGCGGGCGGACGGTCTGCGTCACCGGGTCCCGGCCGGGGCGGTCCGTCGTCCAGAGCAGGGCGTCGAGGGTGTCGTGGCGGTCGGCGCGCAGACGCTGGATGAAGGGGCGGATGACGAACGGCGAGCGGTCGTTCGAGGCCACGAAGTGGTTGGCGACCGCGAAGTCGACGGGGTACTGGGGGTTCTCGGTGAAGACCTGCCGGACCGTCCAGCCCTCCGGTCCCTCCGGGCCGTCCCCCAGTTGGTGCACCGCCCAGCCCGGCGAACCGTGCGTGATGACCTGCCGGCGCAGCAGATACGGCCACGGCCCGCCTTCGCTGCGGGCGCCGTCGACCAGCTCGATGGGCTCCAGCGGACTCGCGCCGAAGCCGATGTCCGTCAGCCAGCGCGTGCCGTCCAGGTCCACGATCAGCATCGCGTGCGTCGCAGGGCGGGGCGAGGCGGAGTCCGCGCCGAGCTGCACCCGGCCGGAGACGGCGGTGAACCGGAACCCGAGCCGCTCCAGCGCGGCTGCGAACAGCAGGGCGTGCTCCTGGCAGTAGCCGCCCCGGCCCCCACGTACCAACTTGTCCTGGATCGACGGCAGATCGAGGCGCACCTCGCGGTACAGGAAACTGTCGATGGTGTCCCACCGGATGGTCAGCACATGCGCGCGTTGCAGGGCGCGCAGCGTGGCAAGGGTGGGTGTGCGCTCGCCCTCGTACCCGAGGCGGGTGAGATAGGCGTCCAGGTCGAGTTGCTCGCTGCTCCACATGTGAGCGACAACCTCGGCGGCCGCGGTGCCTATTCCGGGCGGTCCCTATCCCGATATCCCGGTCGTTCCCGCAGTGCGCGCAGCAACTGGTTCCCCGCGTCCGTGTCCCGGGCCGTGCCGGCGTCGCCGGTCCCCACGCTGCCCCTGGCCCGCGGCCCCTCCGGGCGCAGCGTGAGCGCCTCGTTGATGGCGCGGGAGCCGACGCGGCGGGCCCGGTACTCGGCAGGGTCCGCCAGGAAGGCGAGCGCCGCCGCCGAGAAGACACCGGCGGGCCTGGCGAGGCCGGACGTCAGCCCCGCGAGGAGCCGGTCGGCGTGCACCTGCTGCGCCGGTGGCGAGGAGAGCAGGTCCGGCAGGCGCCGACCGGACAGGCTCGGGTAGCCGTCGCCGAGGAGCGCCGCCGCCACCTCGGACGCGTCGTGGGAGCGGTCCGGACGGTCTTCCGGGAGGGCCTCGGCGATCGGGGCGGGTCGGGTCGTCGGCCGCGGGTGACCGGCCGCGTCGAGGACGGCGAGGCACACCCGGAGGCGTACGTCGAGCGGTGGGTGGGGCGACAACTCCCGCTCCGGGGCCGCCGGTTCGGTGCCCGCGTCCGGGTTCAGCATGGCGATGACATCGGCGAGGACCGCCGGATACGCCACCCCGCACGCCAGGCTCGCGCACACGTCGGCGAACACCTCACCGGCCCAGGCCCCCGGCAGCGCCGTACCCGCGAGCCGCGCACCGATCTCCGCCGTCAGGTCGAAGTCGTCCTCGATGTGATGGCCGACCTCGTGCGCCACGGTCAGCACGGCGGGCAGGTGGGAACCGTAGAACCAGGGCACGTCGATCACGGGGAACGGCAGGCTGCGCACCAGCTCGACACCGGTGCGCGAGTGGATGCCGCCGCGCGGCAACAGGTCGCGGTACTGGCCGCCGCGCCGGTGGGCGCGCGGTGTCAGATCGCGGCTGAAGGACACCAGAGGCGGCTCCTTGGTCGTGGCGGTACCGGCGTCGAGCGCCGCGGTCAGCGGCCCCCGATAGCAGGCCCAGGCGAGTTCGTCGGCGGCGTCGAGATAGCCGCGGTACTCGGGCAGCCTGCGCAGCGCGAACTTCGAGCGGAAGTAGTCCCATACGTGGTGCAGGTCCAGGATCAGGACGGGCAGGTCCGCGCCGCCGCCGGTGGCGAGCTGCGCGCGGGCCGCGGCGAGGCTCTCCGTCACCATCGCCGCCACGGACCGGATCTGGCTCCGGTGCTTCTCCAGCGGCGCCTGGTGCACCGCCGTGAGCTCGCACCACGAGGCCATCTCCGCGCCGAGCCCGTCCACCAGATGCTCCAGGCCCACCACCCGGCGTCCGGGGCCGGCCTCGGCGGCCGAGGTCACGACTGCCCCATCGGCCGCCGCAGCAGCGTCGAGGACGCCGCGTACAACGCCGTCGCCCGCAGCGCGTCGTCGTCCGTCTCGAAGGTCGTGCCCCGGTCCACGCCCGCGGTGTCGACGGCGCGCATGCGGTGCACCGCGTACGCCAGCGGTGCCTCGTCGGACAGGGACTGATAGAAGCCGATCACATGGTCGAGGCCGCTCTCCGGGAAGAGGCCCGTGCACACGACCGCCGGGCAGTCGCCGAGCCGGAACAGCTGCGCCGCGAAGAGGTTGCGCAGCGCCAGCTGGACGTGGATGTCCACCTCGGAACCGGGGCACGGCGGATCGAGCACGACCACCGGCGTCAGACCGGGCTCGAACTCGGCGAGCCAGCGGGAGAGTTGGCTCGGGAACAGGTCGGAGCCCCGGGACTTGCTCTCGAGGCGCCGGGCGTGGCCGGGCGGCGCGAAGTCCAGATACGGCATGCCGTCGCGCTGGCGCAGCGGGGCCGCGAGGTGCAGGACGTCGGTGGCCTTCGGCGGCGCGGCCAGCCGGTCCGCGAGATCCGTGAACGAGTCCACCACGGCGAGGCCCACCGGGAACCGCCGCTGGTGCGGGAGGCGCCCGCGCTGCCAGTACGAAAGCGGCACCAGGCGCTCGTCCTGCTTCGTGCCGAACACGAGGACGTTGCGCGGCCCCGGCTCGCGGGTGTCGCGGCGTTCCAGTTCCGCCCTGGTCCGCGGGGTGACCAGCGACCAGCGGGCCGCGGGGTCCCCGTCCTGGACACGGTCGAGTGCCTCGCGGGTGCGGGGGCCAACGAGCCCGTCCACGTCGAGCTTCAGGCCGAACCGCCGGTTCAGATTGAGCTGCGCCCAGCGGACGTCGACGCGGCGGGCCGCGGCGGGCAGCGAGCGGTGGACCAGCGGACGCCGGTCGCCGCCCGCCGCGTCAAGCGCGTGCCCCAACGTCATCTCCCACGGCAGCGCGTGCGCCGTCGGGTCGTCGGACGCGAGCCGGGCGTAGCGCAGCGGGCGCATCGCGGGCCTGCTCAACTCGGCGAGCAGCGGGCGGTCCTTGGCATGCCAGTCCGCGAGCCGCGCCGGTTCGGGCGAGTCCTCGTCGTCCACCGGGTCGATGTCCGGGTGCCGGCTCAGCTCCAGCGTCCGTTCGCCCGGCCGGTCCTGGAAGAGGCGCAGATCGTGCTGGGACTCCGTCTCGCGCAGCGTGGGCCAGCTCATGCTGAGCAGCAACTCGTCGACGCGCTCCGGGACCCCGTCGACCTGGACGCGGCGGGCGCACTCGGTCAGCGTCCCCGGGAGGCTCCCCTGGATCATGCCACCGTGCGCGGCCAGCGCCACGCCCCGGTTGAACGCCGCAAGCGCCGCCTCGTGGTCCGGCTCGATCCCGGCGAGCAGCATCAGCGCGGCGAGCGCGAGCCGGGCGTGCGGGACGCGCGGCGCGCCGCTCGGCACCCGCCGCGGCTCCTCCCACGGCACCCGGAGCAGCAGCTCGACCGCCAGTTCCCGGTGGCCGATGCGGGCGGCGATGCGCGCGCACCGCCACACGATGAGCCGGTTGTCACCCGCGCTCTTGACGAGGCCGTCCACCGCGCGCCGCAGCCACTGCGCGCCGCCGTCACCGCCGTCGTCACCGTCACCGCCGTCGTCACCGCCGTCGCCGCCGACCTGGGCGATCAGCAGCCGGGCCAGCGCCTCGTCGGGATCGCGGCAGGCGTCCGCCAGGTCGTAGAAGGGCCGCAACACGGGCCACGGCACCCGGTGTTCGAGGGCCGGGTTGTCGACGATGTCGCGCAGCGTCGCGAGCCGCGCCTGGGCCGGCCGCACCTCGGCGAGCGCCCGCTCCAGCCGCCGCAACTGCTCCTCGACGGCCCGGACATCGGCGGCCTGCCCATCAGCCTGCCCATCAGCCTGCCCATCGGGCTGCGAACGGTCGTCTGCGGCCTGCCCGTCCGGCAGCGCCGCTATGTGGCACAGCACCTGCAACGGGCGGACGAGCGCGGGCAGTTCACCGTACGGAGCGGGCATGCCACCGACGGACGTCACGCCGTGCGTGCGCTTCGCCCACTCGCGGGCCAGGAGACGCAGCCGAAGCGCGAACTCCGGTTCCTGGCCAGGGGACTCCTTGGGTTCGAGGAGGCGGTACGCGGAGGTGAAGTCCATGCTGTCGCGCAGCAGGAAGCGGGCGAACAGGTAGTGGCACTCGGGCTCGCCCGTCAGATAGCCGAGTTCGGACCACAGGCCGGTCGCGCTGTTGAAGGAGTCGTTGGCGTCGGCGATCTCCTGGAGCTCGCCGAGGGCGACGCCGCGCAGTTGGGCGTTCTGCGCGAGATGCCGATAGCGCTCGGCTCCGAGGAGTTCGCCGGCGGCGGTGTCGGCGCGGCCGATCGCGGTCAGCGCCGGCTCCTCGCGGCCGAGCAGCAGATGCGCCTTCGCCCGCAGCCGCTCCTGGTCCGCCCGCTCCTCGGGGGTGGCCACCCGCGCCCCGTCGAGCACGGCGAGCGCGACCAGCGGACGGCGGCAGCGCAGCAGCAGACCGGCCTGCTGGGCGATGTCCGGGAACGTGGGCTGCCCGGCCTCCGCGCACAGTTCGGCGGCCCGCGCGTACAGCTCGATGGCCCGGCCCACGTCACCCATCAGCCGACGCTGCGCCGCCTCCTCCGCCGCCGCGCTCGCCGCTACCCCGGACTCGCCGATGGTGTGCGCGAACACGAGGACCTGGTGGTAGGCGGCGGCCGTGTTCGGGGAGCGCTGCAGGCGCAGTTGGGCCGCGCGGATGCTCAGCGCCCACAGCCGTTCCAGGGAGGGCAGCTCCGTGCGGGACAGCACATGCTGGTCGAGCAGGCGCACCGCGTCCGCCGCGTTCCCGCCGAGGCCCAGCATCGCGGCCCGTACGACGTCCTCGCGCACCCAGTGCGGCCGGTCCCGCGGACCGATGTCGCCCTCCGCGTACAGCTCGTCGGCGCGTGTGAGGTGCAGTTCGATCTCGGCCCACATGTGGTCGTGGGCGTCGGAGGGGGTGCCTTCCGCCATGGCCTCGCGGAACTGGGCGTAGGCGATGTTCAGATGGGCCTCGGCCAGCAGCGAGAACGAGATGATCGTGCCACCGCGCACCCGGCGCGGGACCTCGCGGTCCACGTACTCGTCCCCGAGGATCTCCTCGGCGAGCCCGCGCAGCTGATCGGTGTTCCCGGCCGCCCACGCGCGCTCCATCGCGTTGCGCCAGCGCAGTTGGGCCCGCGGGTCCCGCATCTGGAAGCGGTGGTAGAGGGACTCGCGCAGATACCAGGCCCAGTTCTCCGGGTCGGACTCGCCGAGCGACTCGGCCTTCTCCTCGAAGCGCTCGGCGAAGTCCCGGTGCAGCTCGGTGAAGACGCTCTTGTCGGAGATGAGGTCGCGCATGGGGCCGAGGACCACGCTGTGGAAGACGACGGACTCGTCGTCGCCCGGCACCTCACTGATCCAGGAGGAGCTCCCGGCGTACTGCAGCAGCTTCTCCCAGGCCTTGTCGAGGCGTTCCCGGCTCGGTTCGGGAACGGGGGGAAAGACCTCGTCCTGGCCGTGCAGTTGATGCGCGTCGGTCCGCGGATCGTCCGCCCGCGTCTGCGCCGCGTCCTCCACCTGCTTCTCCAGATGGGACCGGAGGATGTCGTGGACGTGCTCGCGGCGCAGCCGCCGGGGAATCACCCCGTACCGCACCAGCCACAGCACCAGCGGGTCGTCGATGCGGCGCAGCACGCGCTGGACCAGGTAGCGGATCAACGGGTCGCGCAGGTTCTCCAGTTCCTTCACGGTGATGTCGGGGCTCTGGTCGGTGACATCGGCGAACAGCGCGAGATGGAACGGCATCCCGGCGCTGCGGCGCACGATGATCTCTTGCAGCTCGGGGTGCTCGACACCGCGGATTTCGCGCAGATACTGGTCCGCCTCGTCGGGGGTGAACCCCGCCACCTGTACGTTCTCGTAGTCGCCGAACGAGGCGAGGGCCTGGCCGTGCCGGATGCTCAGGTCCTGGCGGCCCGAGAGGATCAGGCGCAGCGCGGGGCAGGCGCGCACGGTCTCGCCGAGCAGCCGCAGCAGGCCGTCCGTACGGGAGGCGGTGCGCAGCACGACCTCCTCCAGCGTGTCCACCACCAGGAGGACGGGCTTGGCCGCTTCCGTGCCGAAGCTCTTGTTGAACCGGGCGGTGAACGCCTCGACGACCTCGCGGCGGATCCGCTGCTCGTCCTGGGAACGGATGCCGCGCGCGGCCTCCGCGGCGGACTTCGAGGTGGGGCGGCGCAGCAGCGAGCGGTAGGCGGCGTATTTGTCGAGGCCGGTGAACACCCGCTGCGGCAGCCGCTGTTCGAGCTGCTCGGCCGCCTCCAGGAGCAGCAGCCAGGGCCAGTGCGCGGCGTTGAGCGGGTCGACGACGTCGAAGTCGATGCGGGCGCAGTTGATGTCCGCCTCGGCGGTGACCGCCTTGCGGGACACCAGCCAGCGCAACTGCATGGTCTTGCCGGTGCCGCCGGTGCCGTGCATCTGCCAGACGCGCGGTCCCTGCGCGGACAGCAGCCGCCTGGCCCGCTCCCACAGCCCGTCCGGTTCCAGGAACTGCGCGCAGCGCGCGTAGTCGCCCGCCCAGTACGTGCGGGCCCGCAGATAACCGGCCCGGTCCTCCGCCAATTTGAGGAGCCCCCGCAGGGCCGCCGTCGCCCGGTCCGGGTCCTCCAGTACGTCGGTGAGGTCCTGGCAGCGGGCGAAGTCGCGCTTGGCGTCACTGGCGAAGAACAGCTCGTCGAAGAGCGTCGCGGCGGCGTCGGGGTCGGCGAGCATCAGATGCCGCAGCTGCTCGGTCGGCCTGCCCCTGGCCCGCCAGTGCTCGCTCAACTCCCGTTCCAGGTCGATGAGTCGCTTGGGGTAGGGGGCGCCGTCCTCCAGCCAGGGGAGCAGATACGCGGGCCGGTACGCGTCCGGGACCTGGTAGCACGGTCGCTGGCGCTGACCGGCCGGCTTCTCGTCGGCGCCGCGCCGCAGCAGGTCCTCGACGGCGCCGCGCCGCAGCAGGTCGGTGAGGCTGGGCGGGGCGCCGCCCACGAAGCGCCGGATGACCGAGTTGTACGTCTCCTCGTCGAAGAGCCGCGCGACGGCCGCGGCCCTGAGGGTGTCCGTCCAGCCGTCGGGCAGCAGGGTGCGCCGGATGTCGTCCGGGGCCTCGCCCCGGCCGAGGCGGTCGACGAGTTCGGCGAGCGCGTCCGCGAGCCGCGCTTCGGGATCGGCGAGCGCGTCCGTGGGGCGCGCTTCGGGATCGGACATCAGCCCGCCTCCTCCATGCCGTCGACGTCGGCCTTGTCCAGCCACATGTCCAGGATCTGCTGGTACACCCCGACGGGGAACGACGGCGGTGTGCCCTTCAACTTGTTGATGCCGTCGAGGAGTACCTCGAAGTCCTGGAACTTCTGGCGCCGCAGGACCTTGTTCGCGCGCCGCTGACGCTCCCAGAATTCCCTGGCCAGCCGCTTGTAGTGGGGCTGTTGGAACTCTGTCAGGACCACCGGGGAGCCCGCCATGAACTTCTGCAGATGTCGGTAACCGGGCCAGTTCTGCGGTGCGACGACCAGAATGCGCACGGGATAGTCGCCCTTGAAGTCCTGCACCGGGGCGAGCAGCAACGGCAGCAGGGCGTCGACGAACTCGGGCTCGCTGATCCGCTGGACGCTGTCGATGGCCAGCAGGTGGGGGCGGCGTCGGGCCACCGCCCGGTTGCGCAGGGTGCTCAGGAACGCCTGGAAGATCTCGGCCCTGCGGGCCTCGGCATGCCGGTCGGTGTCCACCTCGAAGGAGTGGCCGAGGTCGAACACGGGCGACGGCATCCCCTCGGACCACCGGCGGCCGCCCTGCGAGGCGAGGTTGAGGACCTGGTTGAACCGGGCGAACTCCGTGACATGCAGGGCGTCGGGCTGCCGCTTGTCGTCGGTGCACGCCTCGCGCAGCGCCCGCAGCACGGCGAGCCAGTCCAGGGTCAGGGGCGCGTCGCCGTCGCCCTGGCCGGTGTAGTCGGCGAGGTCGGCATACGTGACGTCCTCGCCGCGCAGCATGCAGGTCAGCAGGCACCACTTGGCGAGCCAGGTCTTGCCGGACTTCTCCCGCGCGGAGGTGATGGCGAGGAGCCGGTCCGGCGGGGCGGTCGGCTCGGGCGGCTCCCACCAGCCGGTACGGCGTTCCTTGGCCCGCCCAAGGAACATCGCGAGCTCGGCGAACTGCCGGCTCCGGTTCAGCCGGGTCAGCACGGGATCCTTGTGGCCGAACTCCACCCGCACCACGTCGCGCGGGTTCTCCACGCCGCACTGGAGGACCGGCAGCGCCCACGCGGGGCCGTCCGAGTCCTCGATGTGCAGATGGTTGCGGGCCGCGGTGATGGCCTCGTCGATCGACCGGGTCTGCGCCAGATCCTGGTACAGGGCGTAGGAGAACTCGGCGGCGGCGGGGGAGTCGATGTCGGCCTGCATGGCCACCACCGCCAGGGAACCCCGCTCCAGACATGTCTCGATCAGGTCCGCGAACTCGGCTGCCGGGGCGCCCGCCTGCCGGCAGGCGTTGAGCACCACGAGCCGCGGCTTCCACACGTCGTAGAGGTGGTACATCTGATCGGGGCCGAGCGTCCAGCTGTCCCTCTCCGGGGCAGGGGCCGGGGCGTCGGCGTCGGGCTGCGCGGCGTTGAAGTGCAGTCCGCCCGGATCGCCGGCGACGGCGCGCATGCCGTGCCCGATGAAGTGCAGTACGTGCGGGCGGACATGGCCCACTTCGGTGATCAGCTCCCGCAGGCTGGGGCCGTCCACGACCTCGGTGTGCACCCGGCCCGGCAGCTCGGTGAGCGCCGCGCCGATCATCGCCAACTCCTGGTCGGCGAGGAGGCGCAGGTCGCTCGGATTGCACACCACGAGCAGTACGCGCAGGGGACCCTTCTCCTGAGGGGCGTTGGCGGGGCCGCCGACGCGCCGACCCCGGCGCAGCAGGACACGGCTGTTGCGCCACCACGCGAGGCGCCTGTCCCGCATCAACTCCCAGGGCAGTTGGGCGAGCGCGGCACACTCGATGTCCACCCGGACGCGCAGCGGCTCCTCCTCGTCCGCCTCGTCCTGCAGCTCCGCCCACAGGCCGGCGGGCGCCGCGTCGAACACCGCCCGGTACAACCGCAGGCCGATCTCGGCCCGCTGCTGCGAGGACGTCCGGATCTCGAGCGCCGCGGTGAACTCCGCGGCCTGCTCGCCGGCCGGACCCTGCGCGACCGCCGCCAGCTCATCGCCCAGCGCCCACGTGAACTCACCGGTGCCGGTGTCCAGATGGACCCGGTCCTCAGTGATGCGAAGAACTACGTCGGTCATGCCGGCCCCCACCGTGAAGTCGTGCTGTGCTGTCACGCGGCGCGCCGCGCCGCGTGCTCCCCCGTCAGGCCGGTCCCCCCGGCTCCACCTTGTCCCCGCGCTCCTCGCGCTCTTCGTGTTCCCCGCGCTCTTCGCGCACCCCGCGCACCCCGCGCTCCTCGCGCTCCTCGTGCTCCCCGCGCGCCGTCTGTTCCACGTGCTCGATCACGGCTGCGGCCTCGTCACGCGCCTCCTCCAGCAGGACCGGCGGCGCGGGGCCCGGCGCGAGACCACGGCCGGGCTGCGGAGTGCCGTACTCCTCCTTGACGCGGTTCAGCCAGGTCCGCCGCACGCGGACGACCCGGTAGCAGGGCGTGAGGTCGGTGCCCGTCCAGTTCAGGCCGAGCCTGCTCGACGCGCTGAACCCGGCCCGCCCCGCGAGGTCGACGAGCCGCAGCGGCTCGGGCCCCACCGCCCCCTCGATCCGCAACTCGGCGCTCGCGCCCGCGTGTTCGGCGATGAGTACGGTGCCCGCGCGGGCGCTGACGACGTCGGACACGACGAGCAGCGCCGGGTCCCAGCCGCCGCTCCACACCCGCGCCACCAGGGCGCCGGCCAGCTGCGCGAGGTCCTGGAACCCCGACTGTTCGAGACCGGTGTAGACGATCAGGGCGCTGCGCTCGTCCCGGAACTCCACCAGCGCGCCCGCCTCGGTGAGCGGTACCGAGGTGAACCCCTGCGCGGCGACCCCGGCGGCCTTGAAGCGGACGGCGACGGTGCCCCCGGCGTCGTAGGTGATGTCCCCCGGAGCTCCGGCGGGGCCCGCCTTGGCCTCCATGCCGTGGCCCGCGAGGGTGCCCGCGGTGACCGAGCCGCCGCGGTACAGCGCGCGTACGTCGCCGACCCGGACGCGCTCCGTCAGCGGCCAGGCGAACCACCAGCCGCGGTAGACGTCGCTGAGCGCCTTCCGGTACGCCTCGAATGAGCCTTTGGCCATAGCCGCTCCTCCTCTGCCCCCGTGAGAACGCGGCACTTTTCAGGAGGCTAGCAGCGGTTCCGGCCCTCGGCGCCGGGCCGGACGGCCCTTGCTGCGCGGCGTTCCGGATCCCGTACGAGCGGCCCTGATCGCCCCGAACAAGGGCTCGCATCAGGGGTGTCGCGGCGTCACACGGGACCCGTGAATGGTGGCTCGTACGCAGACGGCGGTACGGGGGTGCGGCGGGCGGGCGTAGTCGTCTTCAGGGCCGGACTCAGGGCCGGACTCAGGGCCGGACGTCGGGGTGCGGTTCGGGGCGGTGGACGCCGCGCGGACGGTGGCCGAGGGCGTCCGCGAGGCCGGCGAGGTCGGCCAGGTACCAGATGATCGCCAGCCACATCTCGGTTCCCTGGAGCCCCGGAACGGTCGCCGGGAGCCCGGCGGTCGTGGGGTGCGGCGCCTGGAAGCCGAAGCCCTGGTGCGGTGTCCAGTGCCCGAGCGCGTCGCCCAGCAGCCGGCGGGCGAGCGCGGTCACCTCCTCGGCGCGGTGGCCGCTCTGCCGGGTGAGCCACAACGGGTGGGCGATGTCGAGGATGTTGCAGGCGTTCTGGCGGCTCGGCGACGTGTACCGGAGGTCGCGCGCGTGCTCGAGGACGGTGTCGACGACCCGTTCCGGGTAGGGGAGCGGCAGGCCGAACTGGGCGAAGGTGCCGCGTGACGCGCGGTAGAAGCCGTTGACGACCTGGAGCTGTCCGTCGAGCGCGCGGGGCGTTCCCCATACGCCGGTGCGCGGGTCGGCGTGGGTCAGCAGCCAGCCGAACAGGGCGTCGGTGGCGCCGGGTTGGCCGTCCGCCCCGGCCCGCCGGTTCCACAGGTGTGCGGTGGCGACGATGTCGACCCAGTCCCCGGCCGCCCAGGCGTGGTCCGACCAGGGCCTGCTCTCCAGGGCGGTGCAGGTGTCCGCCGCCGACATCTCCGCCACCGCCCGGACCGGGTGCGGGAGCCGGCTGCCGAGGATGTCGAGCGCGTAGCCGACGCTGAGGACGTGGTAACCGGTCACGCCCTCCAACAGGTCCGGCTTCGGCTCCTGTTGGCCGCCGTCCGGCAGCAGGTCGCCGACCATGCCGCTCGCCGGATCCTGCCAGTCGCGCAGCCGTTGGACCTGCTCGGCGGCGGGGATCTGGTCGGGGGCGCGGCCGAGGAGCAGATCGGCGATCTCGATCGCGTCGCACTGGGCGCGGACGGTGGGATCGGCGCCGGGGCGGTCGGTGAACAGCCCGCGACCGCCGTCGCCCTCGGGCACGAGGTACCGGGCCAGTACGTCCCCGGCCTGGGCGCGCGCGGTGTCCGCGAACGCGGCGACGCAGGCGGCGAGTTGATCGGCCTGAGCGGCGGCGCGGGTCCGGGGCTCGGGCGCCGCCTCCTCCGGTATGCGGCGACGCAGCACCTTGGCCGGGTTGCCGCCGACGACCGTGCCGGGCGGCACGTCCTTCGTGACGACGCTGCCGGCGGCGAGCACGGAGCGGTCGCCGACCGTGACACCGTCCAGGACCACGACGTGCGAACCGATCCAGACGTCGTTCCCGATCACGATGCCGCGCGAGGTGATCGGCTGCCGGAACACCTCGGTGTCGGGGTCCGACATGGTGTGATTGAAGGCGAGCAGCGAGGTGTGCGCGCCGATCCGGACGGCGTCGCCGAGCTCGATTGCGCCGCGTACGACGGTGTACGGGTTGATGGTGCAGTCCCGCCCCGTGCGCAGCGAGCCGGTCAGGTACGCGCCGGCCGCGACGTACGAGCGGGGGCCCAGGCACAGTGTCTCGTTGTCGATGGAGGCGAGCTCGGAGACGAAGCAGTCGTCGCCGAAGGTGTGCTCGGGGCGGGTCGCGCTCAGCCCGCGCTGGAGCCTCGACTGCCGTGCCCGGTCGGCCTCTTCCGCCTCGGCCCAGAACAGCCAGGGCGAGTAGTCGAAGCGGTGCCGGCTGACCGGCAGTGGCTCCCCGAGTGATTCCTTGGCGTGGGTCACGTCTCCCTCTCGCAGCTCTCGGACATGCCTCCGGGGTGACGGAGGCGGATGAGGAGAAAGCGCTTTCTAGGGGGAACCGTAGGCGGCCGACCGGGGCGGGCGCAAGGGTGTCGGCGGGGCCGGTGATCTTCTCCGCGCACCGACAGGATCCCCGCCGGCACGATCAGCGCGACGGCCACCAACTGCCGCCCCGACAACTCCTCATGGAGCAACGCGAACCCGACCCCCGCCGCCACCGCAGGACTCAGCGCGAGCAGCACACCAAAGGTGCGCGCGTCGATGCGCCGCAACACCGTCATGACCCCGCAGCCGGGGCCGGACCAGCAGCCACAGGATCACGGCGGATGGGACAGCGCGGCGGCGACCGGGTTGCCGGTGTCCGGGGTGTCGGCGCGGTGCGGGGCGTGCGGCTCAGGAGTTCTTCGCGCGGTGACACGGCCGAAGCGCCCGTCAGGCCGTCATGCCGTCAGGGGGCAGGGGGCAGGGGGCAGGGGGCAGGTGGTCAGGCCGTGGCGTCCCCGTCCATGAGCCCGGTGACGTACGCGTCGAGCCGCTCCGCCACCAGGCGCGTCGTCAGCTCCGTCCGCCCGGCCTCCTGCCACGGCCGTGCCACCACCGCCACCTCCTCCGAGAACGCCAGCGCGTCCCGCACCCGCCAGTACCGGCGTTCGTCCGCCGCCCCGGCCAGCACCCCGCCGGCCTTCTCGTAGGCGGCGGCGAACCGCGCACCCCACTGCGGGCCGTGCAGCAGCGCGAGGTTGGTGCAGCAGTGGGCCACATCGAGGTCCGTGGGTCCCCAGGAGGCCCCGGCCCAGTCGACGACGCCGGTGATCCTCGCTCGCGTGGGCGCGGTGGGCGGCACGTCGAACAGTACGTTGCCGGGCTGGAAGTCCCGGTGCAGGAAGCGGCCTTCGTAGGGCGGCGCGGGGTGTCGGATCAGGCCGATCGCGGCGGCCCACGCCGCGGCGTCGCCACCCGGCGGAACGACGACGGTGTCGGCCGTCGTCAACGCTTCGTACGTCGGGGGCCGTTCGAGGGGACGCACCGCGTGGATCGCGACGAGCTGGGCGGCCAGCAGCGCGACACGTGTCTCCAGAGCGCCGCCTTCGTCGCCGTTGCCATCGCCGCCTTCGTCTTGGTCCTCGTCTTGGTCCGCGTCTTGGTCCTCGTCTTCGTCGAGGACTGTCCGGCCCGGCCGATGTGTCATCAGCAGCGACGGATACTCGCACTGCTCGGCGCCCGGATCGACGCCGACCAGCTCCGGCGCCGGTACCCCGGTCCCCGCGAGCAGCCGCAGCGCACCGGCCTCCCGGCCCAGCGAGTCCGCGGCGCGCTCCACGAAGAACGGCTTGACATAGCTGCGCAGTACCAGCTCCCGGGTGCCGCAGCCCGGGGTCTCGACGGTCAGCCTCCGCACCTCGGCGGTGATGCCACCGTGCAACGCCTCGGCCCCGACGACTCGTTCGCCCGCCTCCAGGTGTCGACACACCCAGGTAAGCGTCTGAGGGCGGACGGCCGCCACGTCATCGTGATGGATCACGGTGTCAGCGCATCACCCGGGCGATGTCCGGCACAAGCGGTTTTTCGGGGGCCGCACCGCCACCACCACCCTTCCGGGAACGTGACTTCGACCCCGCCGTCCTCGTCCACCGCGGTCGCGGTGGAGTAGGCGAGCTGGGCGCCGCGACCCACGGTACCGACTTCTAGACTGGCCCGGTGATGGACAACAACTGCACGCACTGTGGCACCGGCGGCCTGGAGGACGGATTCATCGAGGACGCGGGTGAGCACTCGCGCGGATACGCCCGCTGGGTCGAAGGCGCCCTGGAACGGGGGATCTTCGGCGGAGCCAAGCGCCTCGGCCGCCCCCGGCGCCGGATCCAGGCACTGCGCTGCCCCAAGTGCGGCCACCTCGAACTGTTCGCCGTCGAGAAGGCGTAGCGACCGGGGCAGGTCGGGCCAGTCCCCCGACCCCAGCCCACCCCAGCCCACCCCGTCCTCACCCGCCCCGCAGGCCCGCCGACCCGTACTCCGGCGCACCCGCGAGGGTCCACGCCGCGATGTCCTGGTAGCGCCTCGGGGCGGGGCCGTTCCCGAGGGTGCTGCCGACCAGGTGGAGGCGCGGCGGGCGCCAGCGGCGTCCGGCGAAACCGTCGAGGACGGTGGCCGCCTCCGGCACCGACCCGGTGTCGTGGCGGCGGGCGCGGGCCAGCGTCAGATGCGGGCGGAACTGCCGCTCGGGGAAGGCGACTCCGCCGGCCCTGACCCGCGTACGCACATCCGTGGCCAGCAGGTGCAGCGCGTCGAGGTCGCCGTCCAGGCCGCTCCACAGCACCCGCTCGTCGAAGTGCCCGCCGCCGCGCAACGCCAGTTCGGGGGAGTGCCGGGCGGCCGCCAGTTCGGCGAGCGGCGTCCGCAGCCGCTGGATGTCGCCCAACGACACCTCCCCGAGGAACGCCAGCGTGATGTGCCAGTCCTCGATCCGGTTCCAGCGCAGGCCGGGATGGGCGGCGTACGCGGGGCGCAGCGCGTCGGCGAGTTCCTCCTTCGCGTCGTCGGGCGGGGCGAGGGCGACGAACGCGCGCAGCGTGGCGGGCCCGCGCGTCCCGGCCGGAGGCCGGGTCACGGCAGGATCTCGACGTAGCCGTCGGTCCCGTGCACGCGGATCAGCTGCCCGTCCTGGATCAGCCGGGTGGCCCGGTCGACGCCCACGACGGCCGGCAGACCGTACTCCCTGGCGATGACGGCGCCGTGCGTCATGAGGCCGCCGACCTCCGTGACAAGCCCCGCGATCGCGACGAACAGCGGCGACCAGCTGGGGTCGGTGTGCGCCGTGACGAGGATGTCGCCCGCCTCCAGATCGGCGTCGGCCATGTCGAGGACGACCCGCGCCCGCCCCTCGACGGTCCCCGCCGACACCGGCAGCCCGACCAGCGCGCCGTCCGGCACGTCCGCGCGCCGGTACGACCCGGAGACACCCTCGCCGTCCGAGGTGAGCACGCGCGGCGGGGTGAGTGCCTCGTACGCGCGGAAGGTGTCCTTGCGCTCCTGGACGAGCCGCAGGACCCCGTCGTCGGCCCGGTTCGCGCGGACGAGGTCGTGGAGCTCGTGGAACGTGAGGTGGAAGATGTCCTCCCGCCCGGACAGCACCCCCTGCCCCACCAGGCGGTCGGCCTCCGCGAGGAGGGCCTTCTTGTAGACGAAGTAGCGGCTGATGAGGGCGTACTTGGGGTACTCCCGGTAGCCGATGAAGGTGCGGAGCCGTTCGATCGTCCGCCGGGTCTCTTCCGCCTTCTCGTCCCCGTCCGGCAGGTCCCGCAGGCGCGACAGGATGTCCTGTTCCTTCTGCAGGGCCCGCTGCCGCCCGTCCTCGAACCGGCGCGCGGCGGCGCCCGGTTCGAAGTTCCGTACGTTGTCGAGGAGCACGGGCACGAGCGTGGTGGGGCGTTCGCGCCAGCGCGGCCGCGAGATGTCGATCTCGCCGACGCAGCGCATGCCGTACCGGTCCAGATAGCCCTCGATGGCCTCGCGCGCCTCGGGGCCGCCCGCGCGCTTCGCCAACTCGTCGAGGAAGGTGTCGGCAAAGGTGTCGTCATCGGACCGCTCGGCGGCGCCGCGCAGGAAATCCACCACCTCCGGATGCGGGCGCACCGCGTCCGCGACGTCGAGCAGCGCGAGACCCATCTCCGACGTGATGTTCCCGGGCGCGGAGAGGCTGAGGGTGTCGGCGGCGTTCTTCTCGCCCAGCCACTCGTGCAGTTGGTCGTTGAGCCACCATGTGGCCTGCATGCCGGCCATGATCGCCTGCATGCTGAGCGGGTCGCCGAGGGCCCGCTTGTGGTCCTCGAATGCCGTGTCGAGGAGATAGTCGAAGAGCGCGGGGCCGGACTTCGAGCGGACGGCGTCCTCGAGGGCGCGGACGGACTCCCGGCTGCGCTCGATGAGCCCGGTGACGAGGTCGGGGTCGGTCTCGATCGGGGGAGGCGGGGCGGCGGCGGTCTCCGTGGCCGGTACCGGTTCCGGGTCCGGGAGCGTAGGAACGAAGTCGCCGCGGTCGACGACGGTTTCGAGGGCGTCCCTGAACAGCGGGTCGCCCCGCCCCACGAGATCCAGGAGCGCGGCGCGGCTCGCCGGGCGGGCGAGCCGCGGGGTGGCGTCGACGAACAGCCGCCCGCCCGCCTCGTGCATCGGCGCCATGGCCGTCAACTGCCAGACCGAGATGCCGAGGGGCTTCATGGCGTCGGTCATCATCTGCTGGTGGCCGACGGAGAGGTAGACGTGATTCTCCTGGTCCGTGCGCTCGGGCACGGGGAACAGCGTCGTGATCGGGCGGCTCTGCACGAACTGGAACTCGTCGTCGGCCAGGCACCATTCGATGTCCTGCGGCCGCCCGAAGTGCGCTTCGATGCGTCGGCCGAGCCGCACCAGACGCAGCACCTGAGCATCCGTCAGCGCCGGCCGCTCGTGGTGTTCGGCGGCGAGGGTCCGGCCGACGACCTCGCCCTCGCGCACCCGGAACACGTCGGGGTTCACACGGCCGGAGACCAGCGCCTCGCCCAGGCCGAAACCCGCGTCGACGGTCGCCGTTCTACGGTCCCCGCTGACCGGGTCGGCCGTGAACAGGACGCCCGCCGAGTCCGGGCGGACCATGCGCTGGACGACCACGGCCATGTCGACCGTACGGTGATCGAGGCCCGCGCGCTGCCGGTAGGCCACGGCCCGCTCGGAGAACAGCGAGGCCCAGCACCGGCTGATGTGCAGGAGGACGTCCTCCGGGCCGATGACGTTCAGGTACGTGTCCTGCTGCCCGGCGAAGGAGGCCGTCGGCAGGTCCTCCGCCGTCGCGCTGGAGCGGACGGCGCAGGCGGTGCGCTCGCCGAGCTGCGCGGCGAGCGCACCGGTGATCGCCGCCGCGAGCTCGTCCGAGACGGCGAACTCCTCGATGCCGTGGCGGATCTCCGCGCTGAGCGCACGGACCGCCTCCCGGTCGTCGGCACCCGTACCCGCGAGCCGGTCGAGCCGCTCGGCGTGGCCGGGCACTCGCGCCATGACCCGCCGGAAGGCCTCCGTCGTCACGCAGAAACCGGTCGGTACCCGGATGCCCTCGATCCGCGAAAGGCCGCCCAGGTGCGCGCCCTTGCCGCCGACGTCGGCGAGCCGCGTCTCGTCGACTTCGTGAAGACCCACCACGTACTGCTCACTCACTGCGCTGCCTCCCCGGGCGGCCGTCTGCGGACTATGGATTATGACTCCGTCGCCGCCCGCCGCAGGTGTTCGGCGAGCGCCTCGGCCGCCTCCGGCGTGGCGCCGTCCTTGACGCCCCAGGCCAGAAGGTGGCGACGGCGGGCCCACGCGTCCTGCAGTTCGCACACGTCGAGCGGCCGGCGCGGGTCGATGGCGCGGCGCGGCACCACGGCGAGCCCGGCGCCCGCGGCGGCGAGGGAGACGAGGACGTTCAGGTCGGCGACGGTGGTGCGGTGGCGGACCACCGGGGCGTGCGGCCCGAGCCGCTTCTCCATCCAGCGGCGCAGCGAGGAGTCGGCGTCGAGCCCGACGAGCGGGTGTTCCGCGACCTCGCTGTACGTCATCGTGGTCCGCCCCGCGAGGACGCCCCCGGACTGACCGATCACGACGAGGGAGTCGTCGCCGAGCGGCTCCATGCGCAGCCCGCTGTCGCCCGCCTCGTCGTCGATGACGACCCCCAGGTCCGCCTCGCCGTCGGCGAGCCTGCGCACCGTGCGCGGCGTGCGGCTCTCGCACACCGTGACGTCGGTGTCCGGATGGGCGCGCAGGAACGAGACGAGGGCCTGCGGCACGAGCCGGTGCATCGCGGATCCGCCGCCCAGCAGGGTCAGTCGGGCGTTCGGGGAGCGGGTGTAGCTGGCGACGGCGCTTTCGAGGCGAGCCGTCCGGTCGAGTACGTCGCGTGCGTGGCGGGCCAGCGTCGTCCCCGCCGGAGTGGGCCGCACGCCCCGGCGGCCGCGGGTCAACAGGGCCACACCGGCGTGGTGTTCGAGCGACCGGACCCGCGCGCTGGCCGAGGGAAGGCTCAGATGCATGTGCCGGGCGCCCGCCGTGATGGATCCCTCCGTGACGATGTGGAGGAAGAGCCGCAGGTCGTCCAGGTCGTAGCGCACCGGCTCAGCCTACGGCACAGCCTTAGGCTGAGGACGTCGATTCCGCATTGTGGAGCCGTTCGGCCGCGCGCGATGCTCGGCCGGTGATGATCGATTCCCTTCTTGCCCTGCTGGCCGGTGTCGCGGCCGGCGCCCTGAACGCCATCGGGGGCGGCGGCACCTTCGTCGCGCTGCCCGCGCTCGTGGCCCTCGGCCTGCCGCCGGTGGCGGCGAACGCCGTGTCCCGGGTCGCGCTCGTGCCGGGCGCGGTCGCCAGCGCGTGGGTGTACCGACGCGAACTCGCCCCCGTGGGGCCCGCGTCCACGAAGGCGCTCACGGCGGTCAGCGTGCTGGGCGGCGCGGTCGGCGCGGGCCTGCTGCTGGTGCTGCCCGCGTCGTCCTTCGACGCCGCCGCGCCGTGGCTGCTCGCTTTCGCCACGCTGGTCCTCGCCTTCGGCCGGCACCTCTCCCGTGCGCTGACGCGGGCGCTGGGCCGCCCGGTCGGGATGGGCGCGCGGGCCGTTCTGGCCGGGCAGTTCTTCCTCGCCGTGTACGGCGGATACTTCGGCGGAGCCGTAGGCATCCTGATGCTGGCCCTGTGGGGCATCGGCCTCGGCCTCGACGCGGCCGTCGGCAACCCGATGCGCGTCACCCAGCTCGCGGCCATCTACCTCAGCGCCTCCGCCCTCTTCCTCTTCGCCTCCGACGCGCTGAGCGCCCCGCTCCTCCTGACCGCCATGCTGGTCGGCGCCGTCGCCGGAGGCATCGCAGGCGCCCACCTGGCCCGCCGCCTCCCGGCCCGGCTGCTGCGGGGCGTCCTGTTGGCGACGGCGGTGACCACGACCGTCCTGTACTTCGTACGCGGCTGATCCCCGGCCGGGCCGCCGGGCCGCGGGTCGCCAGGGCTCAGGCCACGGCCGCGGCGAGCGCGGCGAACGAGGCGACGAGGACGGCGACGCGAACGTAGTGGAGACGGTCCCAGCGGCCCAGCTGCTGCTTCCAGTCGGCGGGCCGGTTCTCGGGGGTCCACGTCTTGACCCGGTTGTTGATCGGGACGAGCAGCAGCACCGACATGAGCACGGTGACGATCAGCAGCGCGGCGGAGGCGACGAGGAGACCGGTGCCCTCGTCCTGCCAGCCGGCGGCTGCCCGGACCACGATGAGGACGAGCGCGGTGATGTACCAGAACGGCATCACGGCGCCGCCCACTCGGGCGCCGTGGGTGCGGGCGAGCAGAGTGTTGTCGCCGGGCAGGCTGTTGGCCATCGGGTTCATGAAGAAGGGGACGGAGAACTCCACCCCCACCATCACGCCGAGGACCACGGTGGTGACGACCTCAAGTGCGTTGATCATGGTGACCCCTCCTGGGTTTTTCTAGCATCGCTAGATGATGTGGCAACGCTAACGCTAACTGTGCTCGCTTGTCTAGCAGTGCTAGCATCGACTTATGTCGGTACAGGAACGCAAGCAGCGTGAAAGGGCGAGCCGAGAGCGCCTCATCGTGGCCACGGCCCGCGAACTCGCCGAGCGGCAGGGCTGGGACGCGGTCACCACGCGTCGCCTCGCCGAGCGCATCGAGTACAGCCAGCCCGTCCTCTACAGCCACTTCCGCGGCAAGCGCGAGATCATCGGCGCGGTCGCCCTCGACGGCGCCGCCGAACTGGCGGTCGCGCTGCGGTCCGCGGTCTCCGCCGCCGACGGCGGCCCGCGCGCCCGGGTCACCTCTCTCGCCCGCGCCTACCTGGACTTCGCCGAACACAACCCGGCGGTCTACGACGCCATGTTCGAGCTCGACGGGGGCCTGGCGTTCGCCCAGGAGGACACCCCGGAACCGCTGAAGGACGGCTTCGCCGCGCTGATGGAGACCCTCGGCGAGGTCGCGGGGGACGGCGTGCACCCGGGAGTGTTCACCGAGGTGTTCTGGGCGTCCCTGCACGGCCTCGCGACCCTGACCCGGGCGGGACGGCTGCCGGCGGAGTACGCCGAGCGCCGCCTGGAACTGCTGGTGGACCGGCTCGCGGTGGTCTGACCTCGCGAGGCGCGGGCCCCGTGACGCGCCGGTGCCCGGCCCCGCGCGATGTGCGGGACCGGGCGACCGGGAGGGGAGACGTGCGCGGAGGAGCTACAGGCCGACGCCGACTCCCAGGCCGAGACCGAGGCCGAGGTTCAGGCCGAGCGCGGCGAGCAGTCCGTGGTGGACGTGGCCGTGCTTCGCGACGGCGACGTCCGCGCCGAGGCGGGCGTCCACGTCGACGCCCGTGCCCACGTCGGCGAAGACGGTGGTGCCCAGGCCGGCGTCGACGTCGGCGAGGACGCCCGCGTTCAGGCGGATGCCGTCGCCGAGGTGCACCCGCGCCGTGGACGAACCGTCCCTGACGGTGGCGTGGACGGTGGGCCGGGCCACCGAGCCGATCACGACGTGCGCGCGGGCGCCGACGTCCGCGGTGACGGCGCCGGACCGCAGGTTGACGGACACGTTGGTGATGTTGACGCGCTTGTTGCCCTTGGAGAGCTGGATGCCGCCGACGAGCCTGACCTGTCCGCCGGTGACCCGCTTGTCGACGTACGTGATCTTGCTGCCCTTGTCGACCCTCAGGCTGACCCGGCCGTCGACGTCGGCCGCGCCGTTGATTCCGGCGGCGGCGATGCCGTGGGCGTGCAGACCGAGGCCGGCGCCCAGGTCGAGGGAGAGCCCGGCGCCGACGAGCGGGGCGTCGTCGGGGCTCGGGGCCGCGGTGGTCGCCGAGGGCTGCTCGGGGGCGGCGGCGAGCGCGGTGGGAGCGGCGACGCCGGAGACGAGGAGTGCGGCCACGGCGACGGTGGCGGAGCGGCGGTAGGCGGTCATGCGTGTCACGAACCCTCCAGAAGAGAAAGTGTGAAGTTCACACGGGGACCTCTTCCGTGCGACGGGCCGCTCGCACCGGCCCGGACGCCGGTACCACCCGTACGGCCGTGTGTCGGAGTTGACACCCCGTCGCGTTTCGGACCCTGTGGGGGTCGCCTGGTCAGGGTGCGTACGGGCCGTCGGTCAGTGCGGAACGTGGCGCGGGGGCCGAGGTGATGGTGCGGTAGGCGGCGCGGGCGTGGGTGACGCGGGCCGTCAGGGTGCCGACGAGGGTGGCGGTCAGGAGGCAGCTGAGCCAGATCGTGTCGCGGTGGCTGATCCAGTCGAGGGTGCCCGCGGGCGGTATCGCGAAGCCGTTGAGGAAGAGCCAGCACAAGGCGGCCGTGCCGGGGGCCGCGGTGAAGCGGGCGCAGAAGCCGAGCGCCGTGGCGAGCAGGGCGAGGGCGGTGAGCGCGAGCCAGGGGCGGCCGGGGCCGAGGAGTGCGTTGACGAGTGCCACCAGCAGCAGCGCGGTGCCGCCCGCCGCCGCCCATACCAGCGGTGTGGCCACGGGCCGGGGGACGGGACGCGGTCCGGCGCTGCGGAGGGCCACCCACTTGATCACGCGCACGCTTCCTTCCGGGACCGGGTCCTTCTGGGTTCGGACACCAGGGCCGCATTCTCCCACCGCCCCTCGACGCCCCGAGCCCGCACCCCACCCGCCGGGCACCGCAACGGCCCCGGCCCGTCAACCGGCCGAAGTGTGAGACCCCTCAACCGGCCGAAATGCGAGACCCCCCTGGCCAAGCGGTTTACATGCGCGTAACACTTGCCTAGCCCCCGCGCACGGCAATGGCGCCGCGCGCCCACTGAACGACCGGACCCGAGCGAGCCGCACCCGCAGGGACATGGCGACTGCCGAGCCCGAAAGGCTTTCTGTGACGACGCGATCCAATACGCAGGACAATCTCGGCACCCTCCTTGCCGAGATCGAACAGCGCAACCCCGCCCAGCCCGAGTTCCATCAGGCCGTGCACGAGGTCCTCGAAACCCTCGCGCCGGTGCTCGAGGCGCGCCCCGAGTACGCCGAGGCCGCGCTCGTGGAGCGGCTCGTCGAGCCCGAGCGACAGATCATGTTCCGGGTGCCGTGGACCGACGACCGCGGCCGGGTGCACGTCAACCGCGGCTTCCGCGTCGAGTTCAACAGCGCGCTCGGCCCGTACAAGGGCGGCCTGCGCTTCCACTCCTCGGTCAACCTCGGTGTCATCAAGTTCCTCGGCTTCGAGCAGATCTTCAAGAACGCCCTGACCGGCCTCGGCATCGGCGGCGGCAAGGGCGGCAGCGACTTCGACCCGCACGGCCGCAGCGACGCCGAAGTCATGCGCTTCTGCCAGTCGTTCATGACGGAGCTGCAGCGGCACATCGGTGAGCACACCGACGTCCCCGCCGGTGACATCGGCGTCGGCGGCCGCGAGATCGGCTACCTCTTCGGCCAGTACCGGCGCATCACCAACCGCTGGGAGTCCGTCCTCACAGGAAAGGGCGAGGGCTGGGGCGGCTCGCTGATCCGCCCGGAGGCCACCGGCTACGGCAACGTCCTGTTCGCCGAGGCCATGCTGCGCGAGCGCGGCGAGGACCTGGAGGGCCAGACGGCCGTCGTGTCCGGCTCCGGCAACGTGGCGATCTACAGCATCGAGAAGCTGCAGGCCCTCGGCGCCAACCCGGTCACGTGCTCGGACTCCTCCGGGTACGTCGTCGACGACAAGGGCATCGACCTCGAACTGCTCAAGCAGATCAAGGAAGTCGAGCGCGGCCGCGTCGACGCCTACGCCGAACGCCGCGGCGCCTCCGCCCGGTTCGTGCCCGGCGGGCGCGTGTGGGAGGTCCCCGGCGACGTGGCGCTGCCGTCGGCCACCCAGAACGAGCTGACCGAGAGCGACGCCGCCGCGCTGATCGGCAACGGTGTGAAGGCGGTCTCCGAGGGCGCCAACATGCCGACCACGCCCGAGGCCGTGCACCTGCTCCAGAAGGCGGGCGTCGCCTTCGGCCCCGGCAAGGCGGCCAACGCGGGCGGCGTCGCCGTCAGCGCCCTTGAGATGGCCCAGAACCACGCCCGTACGTCGTGGTCCGCGACGCGCGTCGAGGACGAACTGGCGCACATCATGAAGGACATCCACGCCACCTGCCACGAGACCGCCGAGCGCTACGGCGCCCCCGGCGACTACGTGACGGGCGCGAACATCGCCGGCTTCGAGCGCGTCGCCGACGCGATGCTGGCGCAGGGCGTCATCTGACGCGGCCGGGCGGTCAGTTGAGGCCGCCCGGCGGTCAGTCGGCCTCCATCGCGTCGAGGGCGCTGATCGCGGCCCGGACCCGCAGCGCGTCCGGGCCGGCCGTGACGTCGAGCCCCGTGATCGCGGCGGCTCGGCGCAGCCGGTAGTCGACCGTGTTGGGGTGCACGCACAGTTCCTGCGCGGTGCGGCGGCGGCTCAGCCCGCAGCGCAGGTACGTCCGCACCGTGCCGAGGAGTTCGGGGCGGTCCGTCAACGGCCGTACGAGGAGCGCCAGTTCGTCCCGCGCCGGACCCGGGCGCATGAGCTGGTACTCCAACAGCACGTCGGGCAGCCGGTAGAGGCCAGGGGGCCGCTCGGCCGCCCTCGCCACCCGGCGGACCTCCCTCGCCAGCGTCACCGCGGCGGGGATGTCCGCCGGCGCGGCACACGCCGCGCCCGCCATGATGTCGACCCCGGCGACCCGGCACATGTGGGAGACGGTGTCGGCGAGGTGTCTCCAGTCCCGGTCCGTGACGAGGTCGGGCGCGGCCTTGCACGGGACCAGCGCGAGGCCGCCGTCGCCGGACAGCGCGGACAGCACGGCGCCGTCGACATGGCGGTCGAGCTCGATGCGCAGCCGGCGCAGCTTGCGCTTGCCCGCGATGACCGGGCTCACCCCGTCGAGCGCCTCGTCGGGGTGGGCGCCGACCGCGAGGTCGAGGACCAGGTAGCAGGGCGCCACGTCGAGACCCCAGCGGGCCGCCGCGCCCCGCACGTCCGCGCCTTCGGCGAGCGCCCTCAACAGGTCCTGGCGCGCCGACTGTTCCTCGCCCAGGACCGCCTGCCGCTCGGCGGAGTACCCCGCGACCACGGTCACCGTCATCCGCTCCAGGAATTCGAGGACCAGCTCCGTCGCGGTCCGTACGTGATCCAGATCGTCCGCCGTGGCGTGGCCGAGCATCTGCCGCAGACACTCCTGCGCCCCGACGTGGTACGCCCGCAGCACCGCCTCGACGGGCACCCCCTCCTCGGCCCGCTTGGCCGCCGACTGACGCAGCGCCAGAAACCGTCCCTCGTCCGGGAGTCGGCCGGTGCGCAGCATGGTGGCGAAGGAGACGATGCACTGCTGGACGACGCGCTGGATCTCGCCGCGGAGCTGTTCGCGGGGCATGGTGTCGTACACCGGCACCTGATCGACGAGGCGGTCGAGGACGCGGCCGGTCAGCTGGGGGAGGGAGTCGTTCAGTCGCTGGTGGACGAGGACACCGTCGAAGGTCAGCGGCAGCGGTGACCCGCCATCGCCGATCATGCCGCCTCCTTCGGACGCCCGAGGTTACCTGCGCGTAACACCAGCAAAGATCGTCGCCCGCGGACGGGGTGTCAAGAGCGTGTCCGGGGTGTGGGCCACGCCGTTTGTGACGGCTCACAAACGGCGCGGTTGATGTCTGGACGACAGCCGGGGTCCAAGTGGCAGCGGCTGCACCAGTGTTGGCCGCCCCTCACCCCAGGAGAGCCGCATGAGCCGTATGAGTCACATGAGCCGCATGAACCACGGCAAGCGCCGCAAGGGCCTGGCCGCCGCGGCCGCCTGCGCCGCCACCCTCCTCGCGCTCTCGGCCGCTGCGCCGGCGCAGGCGGCCGACGCGGACGAACAACTCCCCGAAGGGGGCGTGGCGCAGGCCCTGGCGAACTACGTGGGTTCCCCGGGAGCCGTGCCCGGTGCCAACGACTGGTCGTGCAGGCCCAGCGCCGAACACCCGGACCCGGTCGTCCTGTTGCCGGGCACGTTCTTCAACATAGGCGCCAACTTCGTCAAGGCGGCGCCCCGCCTGAAGAACGCGGGCTACTGCGTCTACGCCATGAACTACGGCTTCACATCGGCGTCCTTCGACCGCGTCGGCGGGCTCGGCCCGAACCGCGATTCGGCGGCCCAACTGGACGCGTTCGTCGACAGGACGCTCGCCTCGACGGGCGCGAAGAAGGTGGACATCATCGGCCACTCCCTCGGCGGCAGTGTCCCGATGTGGTGGATGAAGAAGATGGGCGGCGCCGAGAAGGTCGACAAGTACGTGGGCTGGGCGCCGAGTTCGCACGGCACGAACCTCAACGGCATCGTCGACCTCGGCAACGCGCTGAATGTGATGGGCTTCGTGACCGGCCTGTCGAACGTCGCCCAGTTCCCCGGTGTCATCGAGCAGACGAACACCTCCGACTACACCCGCGAGATGTGGTCGGACGGCGACACCGTTCCGGACGGCCCGCACTACACGGTGGTCATGACGAAGTACGACACCGTGGTCACGCCGTACGCCACGCAGGCGCTCAAGGGCAAGGACGTCGACAACGTGCTGCTCCAGGACGCCTGCCCGAACGACCGGGCCGGGCACATGGGGCTCTTCAACGACGATCCCACGCTCCAGATCACCATGAACGCCCTCGCCGACGGGCCCGCGGACTTCAAGCCCACGTGCCGCGGATACGGGCTCCAACTCCTGTGAGGCGGGCTCCTCCTCCGGAGTGATGGCGGAGCCGAATCCTCCGGCCTAGCGTGTCCGGCCCAGGGCGCAGTGCCATCCGCCGAGCGCCCGCACCGGGGAGGTCCCGTATGACCCACCAAGACGCACTGGCCGCGCCCGCCTCGAACGCCGAATTCACCCCCGCCCGCGCCTCCGTGACTCTCCTGGAGCGGCTTGCCGAGAAGCTCGGGGGCCGGGCGTCCGTCGCCGCGGTCTTCGGCGAGCCGGTCTTCCGGGAGGGCATCACTGTCGTCCCGGTCGCCCGGGTCGGCTTCGGCTTCGGCGGCGGCGCCGGCCGCGAGAAGGCGGGGGAGAAGGACGGGGAGGGCGGCGGAGGCGGCGGCGGTGCGGGCGCGAAACCGCTCGGCTTCATCGAGATCAAGGACGGCGCCGCCACCTACAAACCGATCCGCGACCCGTGGGTCGACGTGGCCCTGCCGCTCGCCACGCTGCTGATCAGCACCCTCGGGGCCAAGGCCGTCCGCGCGGCGGTCGCGGCGCGGCCCCGGCGGCGTACCGCCGGTTAACCGGCGCTCGCTGCCGCCGCCTTGACGGACGTAAGGAAGAAGTCCCTGACGTCCCCGGCCAGCGGCTCCGGCACCTCCATCGCCGCGAAGTGGCCGCCGCGCTCGAACTCCGACCAGTGCCGGACGTCGTAGAGGCGCTCGGCCAGCGGGCGCACCGACCGGGTGATGTCGTGGGCGAACACCGCGACGCCGAGCGGCACTTGGCACGGCGGAAGCGCCCCGCGCGGGGCGTCGTGGTGCAGGCGGGCGGAGGACGCCGCCGTGGCCGTCAGCCAGTACAGCGATACGTCGGTGAGGAGGCGCTCGTCGTCGACCGGTGTCGCGGGGTCGGTCCAGTGGGCGAAGCGCTCGGCGATCCAGGCCAGTTGGCCGACCGGCGAGTCCGTCAGGGCGTAGCCGATGGTCTGCGGGGTGAGCGCCTGGAGGGCCTGGTAGGGCGGGCGGTTCGCCAGCAGCTCGCGGACCTTGTCGAGGCGGGCCTCGTCCGCCGCGGACAGGGTGACGCCGGCGTCCGGGGCGGGCGGCCGGGTCGGCAGGTAGTTGACGTGCACGCCGACGACGTGCTCGGTCGCCACCGCGCCCAGCGCGATCGAGATGCCCGCGCCGAAGTCGCCGCCCTGCGCGCCGTACCGCTCGTACCCGAGGCGCCGCATCAGCTCGGCCCAGGCCCGCGCGATCCGGGTGGCGTCCCAGCCGCGCTCGTGCGTCGGACCCGAGAAGCCGTAGCCGGGGATGGACGGGATCACCAGGTGGAAGTCGCGCGACAGCGGCTCGATCACGTCGAGGAACTCCAGGAACGAACCCGGCCAGCCGTGCGTGAGGACCAGCGCGAGCGCGTCCGGCCGCGGGGAGCGGACGTGCACGAAGTGGATGTTCTGGCCGTCGATCTCCGTGGTGAAGTGCGGCAGTTCGTTGAGCTCGGCCTCGTGCGCGCGCCAGTCGTAGCCGGTGCGCCAGTGCTCGGCCAGCTCCTTGAGCCGCGCCAGCGGGAAGCCGTAGTCCCACCCGGCGCCCTCGACCTCGTTCGGCCAGCGGGTGCGGGAGAGGCGGTCGGTCAGGTCGTCGAGGTCGGCCTGGGGTATGGCGATGCGAAACGGCTTGATCATGGTCTGTACCCCCCTAGTGTTAGTGGCACTAACAAACGTAGATTGTTAGTGTCACTAACGCAAGAGCTTTGGAGGACCGCCCATGAGTCAGCCCCGCGAACCCGCTCCGGACCGGCTGCGCGCAATCCCCAGCCGGCTGCTCGCCGGCGCCGCCGTCGTCGCCGACCGGATCGTCGGCGAGCGGCTGGCCGCCGAAGGCGCGCGCAAATGGCACTTCGCCGTGCTCCTCGCGCTCGACGAGGCGGGCCCGGCGAGCCAGGCGGAACTCGGCCGCCGCACCGGGATCTACCGCAGCGACATGGTCGCCGTGCTCAACGAACTCGCCGGGGCCGAGTACGTCCGCCGTGCCCCGGACCCCGCCGACGGCCGCCGCAACGTCATCACCCTCACCGCGGCGGGACGCCGCCGCCTGGAACGCCTGGACGCCCTCATCGCCGCCGCCCAGCGCGAACTCCTCGCCCCGCTCGCCCCCGATGAGCAGGACGAACTCGCCCGCCTCCTCGCCGTCCTCACCGAGCACCACCGGCCCGCGCACCCCGGCCCTGGGTGATTGTTGACGTATGCCGGTAAAGTTCCTTTAGGGACTTTAGGTCCTTACTTAGGTCATACGTGATCCGTGACGCTTGTCCCTGGAGGACTGTGCACACGGGGGGTCCACCAGGGAGGTCATTCATGCTCGGCACCGGTGCGTCCGGCGACGGCACGAGAGGGTCGACGCGCGTGGTCGGGCTGCTGCTCGCCGCCGTGGCCGCCCTGTATGTGGTGGCGCCCGCCGTGCACTCGGCCGCCGTCCCGCTGGTCCACGCCGAACTCGGCCTCGGCACGGGACACGAGGTGGTCGCCCGGGTGGTCGGGTCCTCCCTGGCGCTGTGCACGCTGGTCGTCGCGGGGCGGGCCGGCGACCTGCGGGGGCGGCGCTCCGTGCTGATCGTGTCCCTCGCGGGCCTGGCCGCCGGGTGCGCGCTGCTCGCGGTCGCCTTCGACGGCTGGTCGTACGTGCTCGGGCGGATCGTCGTCGCCGTGGCCCTCGCCGCCGTCTTCGTCAGCTGCCTCGCCTTCCTGCCGACCGTGTTCCTGCCCGGCAGGCTGCGCAAGGTCATCGGCGGCTGGCTCGCCGCGATGTCCGTGGGCTTCGTGATCGCCGTGAACCTGGCGCCGCGCGCGGCCTCCCCGACCGGCTGGCGGATCGCGATGGCCGCCATGACCGTCGCCGCGATCGCCGCCCTGTTACTGGTCCACCGCTACGTTCCCGAACCCGCCGCCACGACCCGACAGCCGTTCCCCAACCGGCCGCGGGCCTGCTGCCTCATCGCGTTCGGCGTGCTCGCGCCCGCGGCGCTGCAGCTCGCCCCCGTGTGGGGATGGTCGGACATACGCGTCGGCCTGCTGCTGCTCACCGCCACGGCCGCGCTCGTCGTCGCGCGTCTTCGCTGCCCCGTCCTGGCGCCGGCCTCCCGCGCGCGCCCCGCGCAGATGCCGGGCGCGGTGCGGGCGGGCACTCTCGTGGCGGGCCTCGCCCTCGGCTTCACACAGGTCGTACTCGCCATGGCGCTGCCCTCGCTCGCCGCCGAGAAGGGCGGCAGCCCCGAGTCCGCCGCGCTCGTCCTGTCGGGCTTCGGACTCGGCGGCGCGGCGAGCTGCCTGCTGGTGCTGCGCCGCGCCATCGCCCCCGTCACCGGATCCACGCTCGGCCTGCCGCTCGCCGCGCTCGGCCTGGTCCTGCTGCACTCGGGCCTCGGCAACCACGCCTACCCGGTGGCGGGCGACCTCGCCGTCGTGGCGCTGATCGGGTTCGGCATCATGCTCGCCGCCGCGCCGCAGATGGCGCGCTACCTCGCCGTGATCCCGCGCACCCACCTCGGCGTCAACGCGGCCCTGCTGCCCGGCTCCATCCTCCTGGGCACCGCCGCCGCGCAGGCCATGCCGTACACCTCGGCCATCGACAGCGCCCCGGTCCCCGCCGAGGCCCGCCAGCTACTGCGGATCGGCACGGTCGTGCTCGCCGTCGCCGCGCTGCTGCTCGGCCGGGTCGCCGTCTCCGTGGCGGTGGCCTGCGCCGCCGGGCTCCAGTACCTCCTCGCCCGCACCGGCATCGGCGACTCCGGCACGGTGATCGTCGCGCTCGCCTTCGGCGCCGCGGCCGGCGCCGTCGTCTGGTCGCGCCGCGAACAGGCCGACCGCCTCGCCCGCATCAGCCGCACCGCGAGCACCCTCCAGCACGCCGTGCTGCACCCCATACCCAAGGACCTCGGCCGCCTGCGCCTGGCCAGCCTGTACCGGCCCGCGACCGTCGACACCGGCATCGGCGGCGACTTCATCGAGGCCCTGCACACCCCGTACGGCACCCGTATCCTCATCGGCGACGTGCGCGGAAAGGGCCTTCAGGCGGTGCAGACCGTCACCGACCTGCTGGGCTGTTTCCGCAGCCAGGCGTACGAGACGGAGGAGCTCGGGGAACTCGCCGCGCGCCTGGACCGGCAGGTGCTGCGGGTCGCGGCGGCTCGCGGGGACGAGGAGCTGTTCGCGACGGCGCTGCTGCTCCAGCACGACGGCCCCGACCATGAACTGCGCGTCGTCAACTGCGGCCATCTGACGCCCCTGGAGGTCACCCCCAGAGGCGTCACGGAGCTCGACGTCCCGACCCTGCTGCCCCTCGGCTTCGGCACGCTCGGCGCCCCCGGCGCCCCGCTCACCCCGCACACCGTCCGCCTCGGCGCGGACTCGACCCTGGTCGCCCACACCGACGGCCTGAGCGAGGCCCGGAACTCCACCGGCGAGTTCTACCCGCTCACCGACCGCCTGACCGGGACGCCCTACGGCACCCCCGACCACCTCGTCGGCCACCTCGACGACGGCGTACGCGACTGGACCCACCACCTCGCCGACGACATAGCGATCATCGCCCTGCGCCCCGCGGAGGCCCCGGTCGCCGCCGCCGAACTGCACGCCCAGCGGGACGGAAAGGTGCTGGACGGCTGCGGGTGACGCCGCTGTCGTACGAGGGGGGGCCGCCCTTCTCGTACGAGTTACGAGGGGTGCCGCCGCGTCACGCCGAGAGCCCGGGGACCCGTGGGTCCGGGGCCGGCCCGCCGGTGCGCAAAGCCGTGAGGAGCGTGCCCAGCGCGGCGTGGGCCTGCGGGGCGCAGGCGGCGGACTCGGCGTCGGCCGTCGCACGGTGGGCGCGGCTCCAGGCCCGGGCGGCGTGGCCGTTGGCGTGGTCGACGAGCGCCTGGGCGTAGCGGGCGCGTACGCGCGACCACACGTCGTCGCGCAGGCCGGGTTGGGCGAGGGCGGCGACGGCGGCGCGGTGTGCGGCGCCCGGCGCGGTGTCCCGCCGGGCGAGGGCGAGGGCGGCGAGGTAGACGGCGCGGCCCGGTCCGCCGGTGGCGTGGTCGGGCGTGAGCAGGCAGGCCTGTTCGAAGAGGCCGGCGGCCTGGGCGGCGTCGCCGGCGGCGAGGGCGACGAGGCCGTGGACGTGCGCGATACGGGCCAGCAGGGCGTCGTCGCCGTCGAGGACGGCCCCCGGCCAGATCCGGTCGAGCAGGATGCGTGCCGTCCCGGGGTCGGTGCGTGCGCACAGCCAGGCGGCGAGCCAGGACGCCGGAGCCGCCGCGGGATGGCCGTCCGGGCAGCGGGCGAGGAGCTGGAGCAGAAAGCGCAGCCCGGTCGTGGGGTGCCCGGTGACCCACCAGAACCAGAGCTGGGCGGCGGTCTCCAGGGCGGCGCCCGCGGCGTCCGGGGCGGGGTCGGTCAGCGCGTGCCGAAGCATCGCCACGAGGTTGTGGTGCTCGTCGGCCAGCAGCCGCATCGCCTGTGTCTGGTGGCCGTTTTCCCACAGGTGTTCCGCGATGTGGGCGACGCGTTGGCAGTGACCTGCCCGGCGTTCGACGGCGATGTGCAGCTCGCCCGCCTCGGTGAGCCGACGCGCGCCGAACTCCCGTACCGCAGGGGGCATCCGGTAGCGGGGCTCGGCGGGGCCGTGCGGGTCGTTCTCGTGCCGGAGCAGCCCGCAGGCGGCGAGCTGGGTCAGCAGCCCCGGCACCTGGTGCTCCGCGACCTCGCCGCCGGTGCACACCAGGACGGCGGACCCCTCCCCGAACGACCCGGCCAGAATGCTCGCGCGGCTCCACACCATCCGCATCCACGGGGTGCACAGCGTGTGCACGGCGCCGATGGCCGCGTCGATGGACCGGTGCCGCCTGCGGCGCGGCCGGGGACTGCTCAGCCACGTCTGCCCGTGCTCGACGAGTTCGGCCACGTCGTGCAGGGAGTACGAGTCGAGTTGCGCGGCGGCGAGCTCGACCGCCAGGGGCAGTCCCTCCAATGTCCGGCAGACGGCCTGGACGAGTCGGAGCGTGTCCGGGTCCCGACTCCGCAGCGCGCCACCGGCCTTGGCCAGGAACAGGCGCACGGCGGGGGAGAGCCCCTCTTCGCCGTCGGCCTCGGCCTCGTCCTCGTCCTCGGCCTCCGTCGCGAGCGGGCCGAGCCGCAGCACTGCCTCGTCCCCGAGTCCAAGGGGCCGCCGAGCGGTGACCAGGACCCGCAGCGATGGATGGTCGAGCAGCAGCCGCTGGACCACGCCGACGCACTCGTCGTGGACGGGGTCGACGTCGTCCAGAAACAGCAGCACCCGAGGAGCGGGCCGCTGAGGCCCCTCGGCCGAACCGGCCCGCCCGAGCGGAGTGCCGAGCAGCGCCTGCCGCAGGGCGTCCCGGAAGGCCCCCGGCCGACCGGTGGCCTCCGGCCAGGACACCCGCACCACCTGCCGCCGCGACAGCCGGGCCCGCCGCACCGCGACCTCGCTCAGCAGGCTCTTGCCGACACCGGCGGGGCCGGTCACGGTGACCAACCGGTGCCCGGTCAACAGGGCCTGCAAGCAGAGCAGTTGAGGCTCGCGCCCGATCAGTGGGTCATCGGGTCTGCCGGCCGCTCTGCTGTCCGCGACCAGCCTGAGCAGCGTGTCGACCTCGCCGACTTGCTTGCGCACCTTGTGTCCTTGCCGCATCGACGAATGGGATGAGGGAAGCCCCGCAGGTCCCGTAGGTTCCGCAGGTCCCGTAGGTTCCGCAGATCCCGCAGAATCGTTACTTTCGGGGCTTCCGGCATCTTCAACGCCGGTGCCGCGCGCCGGTAGTGCGCGCGGGCGCAGCGGCACCCGCATGAGTGAACAGGTGCCCTGCCGCCCGTCACGTCAGGCCAGGGGGAACTTGGCCACGTACGTGTCGAAGGGCTCGATGCCGACCTCCGCGCGCAGCTCGTCCATCCGGTCGGGCTCCGCGCACGGCCACGGAATCGGTGCCCCGTCCCGCACGCCCGCGATCTGTGTGCCGTAGATCTGCTCACGGCCCTCATTGACGAGCGTGCGGTCCCGCAGGAAGGCGAGTTCGCGCGGCGTCGCCGAGCCCGCGGCCACCGCCTCCGCCAGCAGCCCCAGCGCCCGCCGCTGCACGTCGAGCTGCCGGTCGGCGTGCTGGGCGATCAGCCATGCCGCGCGGGCGGCCTCCTCGCCGACCAGGTCCGCGGTCGGCCAGCCGTGCGCGTCCATGATCTCGCCGAGCCGGTCGCCGTGCCGGGTGGTGACGCGCCGCCAGGCCAGCTGCTGGGCGGGGTCGTCGCTGTTCGCGTCTGCCGTGGAGCGGTGGTCGGCGGCGGCCATCTCCGTGAGTTCTGTCGCCAGCGCGGCGAGGTCCTGCGCCACGTCAACTCCCTCGTCCGATCGGTGCCGTGGGTCCGCCCGCCAGACTAGGGGAGGCGTGGCCGCAGGCCGCGCGGGGAGCGCTACTCCTTGACCGCCCCGGTCAGCATCCCCTCGATGAACCGCCGTTGCAGTGCCACGTACACCACCACGACCGGCAGCGCGATCAGCACGGACGCCGCCGCGAGCAGGGTCGTGTCCGCGCTCTGCTGGCCCTGGAAGAAGGCCAGGCCCAGCGGCACCGTGCGCAGTGCCTCGTCGCTGATCATCACCAGGGCCATCAGGAACTCGTTCCACGTCCACATGAACGTGATGACGACGAGCGTGGTGATGGCCGGGCGGCCCATCGGGACGAGGATCCGCCACAGCGTGGTCCAGGAGTTCGCGCCGTCGACGCGCGCCGCCTCGATGACGGAACGCGTACTGCCCATGAAGTACGTCCGCATCCAGAACACGCCGAACGCGAGGGACTGGGCGGTCTGAGGCAGGATCAGCGCCCAGTAGGTGTCGGTGAGTTGGAAGTGCCGGAGGTCGAAGTACAGCGGGACGACGAGCGCTTCCTGGGGGAGGGTGAGGCCCAGGACGAAGAGGTAGAACAGGGGTGTCGAGCCGCGGAAGCGCATCGTGCCGAAGGCGTACGCGGCGAGCACGGACAGGACTGTGGACGCCGTCACCACGGCCGCCGTGACGAGTATCGAGTTGCCGAGGTAGGTGCCGAAGTGGCCGCGCTGCCATGCCTGTTGGAAGTTGGACCAGTGGACGGCGTCCGGGAGTGCGAAGCCGCCGCCGAGCGCGTCGGGGGAGGAGAAGGCGGTCGAGAGGATGCCGACGACCGGAGTCAGGGCCAGCACCGCGAAGAGGGCCAGGATCGTGTACGTGGCCGTGCGTTCGAGGCGGGATGTCATGCGCGGCGCCCTTCGACGAGACGGGAGACCGTGACGGTCAGGGCGAAGATGAGCACGGTGAGCGCGACACCGATGGCGGCGGCCGAGCCGACCTGGTTCAGCTCGAAGGCGCGGTGGTAGACCTCGTACGCCGGTACGGAGGTGGCGTTGCCGGGGCCGCCGCCCGTGGTGATGTAGACGAGGTCGAAATTGCGCAGGCCCGCGATGATCGTGAGGGTCAGGGCGACCGCGATCTCGCCGCGAAGCCCGGGGAGGGTCACGGCGAAGAACTCCCGTACCGCGCCCGCCCCGTCGAGCCGCGCAGCCTCGTACAGCTCGCGTGGGATGCGCTGCGTACCGGCCAGGAAGAGGACCATGCACAGGCCGGTCATGACCCACGTGCCGACCACGCCCACGGCCGGCAGCGCCCAGGTGTCGTCGCCCAGCCAGGGGCGGGCCAGGCCGTCGAGGCCGACGCCGCGCAGCACGTCGTTGAGCAGGCCGTCCGGGGCCAGGATGGAGCGCCAGGCGACACCCACGACGACCATCGCAAGGACCTGCGGCAGGAACAGCACCGTACGGAAGAAGGTCAGTCCGCGGACCCGGATGCGGGACATCGTCGCCGCGAGCAGCAGCCCGATGGCGACCGGGAGCGCCGCGTAGAACAGCAGCAGCACCAGCGCGTGGACGAACGGGGCGCGCAGGCTCGGGTCCGTGAAGAGGGAGGTGTAGTTGTCCAGGCCCGCGGACGTGGCGCGGGTCAGGCCGTCCCAGTGCAGGAAGGACAGGCCGACCGCCTGGCCGAAGGGGTAGAGGAGGAACAGGCCGTAGACCGCGAGTGCGGGCAGCACGTAGAGGTAGCCGATGGAGCGGGGCTCGCCGGGGGCCCGGCGCGGCGGCTGAAGGCGTTGGGGGTGTTTGAGGTGTTTGGTCACGAGGTCGGCGCCCCCGAACTGCCCGCGCCGCGCTGCTTGTTCATGAACGCGCCGTAATCCGCCTGCAGCTTGCGCGCGAAGCCTCGCGAGGACGTCTTGCCCGCGATGAGGTCCTGGAGCGCCGCCGACGTCGTGTCGTAGAACGTGGGTGTGGCGTAGTCGAGGTACGGGACCAGTCCGTCGGCCGAGGTCAACTGGCGCCAGGCGGCGACCATTCGGCCGTCCGGGGAGTCCGGGTCGAGCGCGTTCGCGGCCTTGCCGGGGACGGCCGGGAGCACGCCGTTCTCCGTCATCACGTCGGCCGCGTGCTCGTTGGTGAGGAAGTCGAGGTAGGCGGCGGCGACTTCGGGGTGCGCGGAGCGTGAGGTGATCGACCACGCGAGGCCCTGGCCGCCCGTCGTGGTGGGCTTGCCGTTCCTGGTGGCCGGTGGCGGCGGCATGACACCGAGGTCGTCGCCGAGCCGCTTGCGGAGATCGGTCTGCATCCAGGTGCCGGTGATCGTGTACGCGCCCTGGCCCGCCATGAACTTCTTGTTGGCGTCGTCGTAGCCGAGGCCGTTCGCGTCCTTGGGCAGGTAGCCGCGGTCCATCCACTCGGTGAGTGTGTCGGCCGCCTTCGTCGTACGGGAGGTGGCGAAGCCGTCGCCGTCGCCGAGCACCGTGTCTCGGGCCTGCTCGGTGCCGTGCTGGTCCTGGAGCATGCCGAAGGTGTGGATCGCGGGCCACTTGTCGAGGTTGCCGAACTGGACGGGCAGCTCGCCGGCCTTCTTCAGCTCCGCGAGGCTGTCGGTGAACTCGGCCCAGGTGCGCGGGGGTTGGACACCCGCCTTCTTCAGCACCGCCTTGTTGTAGTAGAGGCCCACGAACTCGCCCGTCTGGGATATCCCGTACAGGCGGCCGGTGCCGAAGCGGCGGGACGCGCCGCGCGCCGTGACCCGGTTGAGGTTGAGGAGCGTGGCCGGGTAGCGGGTGTTCCACTCGTAGATGCCCGCGTAGTTGTCCAGCGGGGTCAGCAGCCCCGCCTCGACGAAGGCCACCATGTCCGGGTAGCCCTGGTTGGCCTGGACGACATCGGGCGGGTTGTTGCCGGAGAGGGCCAGCTTGAGGGTGGTCTTGAGGTCGTCGAAGCTGCGCGAGACACGTTTGATCGTGACGTTCGGGTACCGGTGCTGGAACTCCTTGTTCAGCTGCTCGATCTCGGCGTTGGTGCCGCCGCGCGTCTCCTGGTCCCACACATGGAGTGTCACGTTCCCGGCCTTCGCCGGGTCGGGTACGCCGCCGCTGCCGGGGGCGGTGTCCCCGGACGTGGCGCCGGAGCCGTCCGTGCCCGGGGTGCAGCTCGCGGCGCCGACGGCGAGGGTGGCGGCGAGGACCGATCTCCGGGTGACTCTTGATGTCATGGTGCCCTCCTACGCGGCCCGGAAGCCGAGGGTCGGTGTGGCACGGTGGCGGGCCACCTCGTGCAGGCGGGCGGGGACGACATCGGTCAGGAAGCCGTAGCGGCGCGCGAGTTCCCTGGTGGCGGCGTCGCCGGATCCGGCGCGCGCCGTCAACTCGCCCCACCATGCGGCCACTTCGACCCAGCCCGGCGCGGACAGCGAACCGCCGAAGTGCTGCACGGACAGGGCGGCCGTCAGGTTGGCGAAGGCCAGGCGGTCGGCGAGCGGCCAGCCGGCGAGGGTGCCGGTCACGAAGCCGGCCATGAACACATCCCCCGCGCCGGTCGGATCGAGCGCCTCCACGCGCAGACCGGGCACGTCGGCGTGCTCACCGGTGACCGAGTCGATCGCGACGGCGCCCGCCGGGCCCTTCGTGACGACGGCGATAGGGACGAGCTCGGCGAGCGCTGCCACCGCGTCCTCAGGTGTGTCGGTGCGCGTGTAGTGCAGCGCCTCCGTGGCGTTGGGAAGGAAGGCGTGCGCGTACGGGAGTCCGGTCAGCGTCGCGGTGTCCCAGCGGCCCGACTCGTCCCAGCCGACGTCGGCGAAGATGCGGGTGCCCTGGGCGTGGGCCTGCCGCAGCCACCCGTCCTCGCGGTCGGGTTCGAGGGAGGCGACGCCGGCGCGGGCGCGCGGCACGGCGTGGTCGAGCGGGGGCGCCGGGTGCTCGTGCGTCACCATCGTGCGCTCGCCGTCGTACGCCATCGAGACCGTCACCGGCGAGTGCCAGCCGGGCAGCCGCTGGGAGTGGGTGAGGTTGACGCGTTCGACGTCGGCGAGCGACTCCCAGCAGTAGTCGCCGTACAGGTCCGTGCCGAAGGAGGCCGCGAGGGTGGTGCGCAGGCCGAGGCGGGCGAGCGCGGTGGCCATGTTGGCGATCCCGCCGGGGCTCGAACCCATGCCGCGGGCCCAGTTCTCGGTGCCGACCCGCGGGGCGCCGTCGAGCCCGGTGAAGACCAGGTCCATGAAGACGGTGCCCGTCAGGAACACATCGTGCGCGGGGTCGCCGGCGGCGCGCACCGCCGCCAGCGGATCGACGCACTCGCACCTCGACCTGCTCGGACTCACCCTGGTCCCCTCCCTGTTCGGCCGCGTCGCCCGGGTGTGGCACAACGCTGACCGATACCTTGCACCGCAGGTCAGGTGTGTGCAAGAAGTTGATCGGGTTCGGGTACGGGGTCGAGTCCGAGCAGGGGAACGTACCCGGGGCTCAGCTCAGGGTCTTGAGCGCCGCGGCGTCGTACGGCTTCAGCTCGTCGAAGCGGCCGCCGAGCACCTTCGCCGCCCACTGCGGGTCCTGGAGCAGCGCGCGACCGACCGCGACCATGTCGAACTCGTCGCGCTCCAGGCTGTCGAGGAGGTCGTCGATGCCCTTGAGGGCGGAGTCCTGACCAAGGAAGGCGCCGATGAAGTCGCCGTCGAGACCGACCGAGCCGACCGTGATGGTGGGCTTGCCGGTGAGCTTCTTGGTCCAGCCCGCGAGGTTCAGGTCCGAACCGTCGAACTCCGGGAGCCAGTAACGGCGCGTCGAGGCGTGGAAGACATCGACGCCGGCCGCCGTGAGCGGGGCGAGGATCGCCTCCAGGTCCTCCGGGCTCTCGGCGAGCCGCGCGTCGTACGCCTCCTGCTTCCACTGCGAGTAGCGGAAGATCACCGGGAACTCGGGGGAGACGCGCTCGCGGATCGCGGCCACGATCTCGGCGGCGAACTTCGTACGGGCCACGGGGTCGCCGCCGTACGCGTCGCCGCGCCGGTTCGTGCGCTCCCACAGGAACTGGTCGAGGAGGTAGCCGTGCGCGCCGTGCACCTCGACGCCGTCGAAGCCGATGCGCTCGGCGTCCTCGGCGGCCTGCGCGAACGCGCCGATGACGTCGTCCAGGTCGGCCCGCGTCATCGCACGGCCCGCGTCCTCGGTGCCGTCCACGCGGATGCCGGATGGGCCGACGACCGGGGCCTCGGCGACGGGCGCGGCGCCCGGCTTGCGCACCATGCCGATGTGCCACAGCTGCGGAACGATCGTGCCGCCCGCCGCGTGCACGTCCTCGGCGACCCTCGCCCACCCGGCCAGCTGCTCCGCGCCGTGGAAGCGCGGCACCCGGTCGCTGTCGCCCGCCGAGTCGTGACCCACGTAGGTGCCCTCGGTGACGATCAGGCCCACGCCCGCGGCGGCGCGCCGCGCGTAGTACGAGCGCACGTCGTCGCCCGGGACGCCGCCCGGCGAGAACATGCGGGTCATCGGGGCCATCGCGATGCGGTTCGGCACGGTCAGGCCGTTCAGCGTGACGGGCCGGGAGAGTATGTCGGCGGCGCGGGAGGCGGAAGGCGTCGGGGGCACGGTGTCGGTCACGGGGTGCTCCTTGGTGGGGCTGGTCGGCAGTGCGAACGGTGATCTCGCGGGTGCCAACCGCGATGTCGCCCCAGGGCATTCCGTGCGGCGCGGGTGCGGTGCTGTGATCCCGGCCACGGAGGTGCCGGGGACCTGCCGCACACACGTGTTGATCACTCCCGTAACGTGCCTCGACGGGACCGGTCTTCCCCCCCCCGCCCGGCCTCGTACAGGGAGTGATGTCTGGTGTGTGCCGCGGCCGACACGAACGTGATGGACACGAGCGTGATCGACACGAGTGTGGTCATCGTCGGAGCCGGCCCCGCCGGTCTGACGCTCGGTGTGCTGCTGCGGCGGCGCGGGGTCGACTGCGTCGTGGTCGACAAGTTCACCCGCGAGCAACTCCTTGCGCGCTCCCGCGCCGGATTCCTGGAGCGCCGCACCGTCCAACTCCTCGACCGGCACGGCCTGTCCGCCCGGCTGCGCGCGGAGGGCCTCGCGCACACGCGCTGCGAGATACATGCCGAGGGCGAGCGGGTGACCGTGGACTACGAGCAGTGGTGCGGCGACGCGCCCAGCTACGTCTACCCCCAACAGGACGTCGTGGCCGACCTGTTGGACGCCTACGTCGCCGAGGGCGGGGCCGCACTGCTCGGCACACCTGTCACCGAGGTCGTACCCGACGAGGCGCGCGTGGTGTGCGCCGACGGCACGGCGATCCGCGGCGAGGTCGTCGCCGGGGCCGACGGCTGGCACGGGCCGACGCGCGCGGCGCTGCCGGACACGGCGTTCACCCGGTACGACGTGTCCCATGACGCCCGCCTCCTGGGCGCACTCGTCGAGGCACCACCGTCGGCCGGACACACCGTCTACGCGCAGCACCCCGACGGCTTCGCCGGACACATGCTGCGCTCGCGCGACGTCACCCGCATGTACCTCCAGATACCGGCCGGTGACACCGTCGAGCAGTGGCCGGACGACCGGATCTGGAAGGAACTCCACAACCGGCTCGACCTGCCGGACTGGAAACTCGCCGAGGGCCCGGTCCTGGACCGCGCCGTCGTCGACATGCACACCAAGGTCGTGGAACCCATGCACCACGGACGCGTGGTGCTGCTCGGCGACGCCGCGCACATCGTGCCGCCCTCCGGAGGCAAGGGCATGAACCTCGCGGTGGCCGACGCCGCCGACCTCGCCGGGACACTCCCGCGCCACATCGCGGGCACGGAACCCCTCGACGCGGCGCTCGCCGGCTACTCCCGGCGACGCCTCGCCGACGTGTGGCAGGTCCAGGAGTTCAGCCACACCATGCTGGAACTCCTGCACGCCGACGAGCCCGGCACCCCGCACGCCGCCTACCGGGAACGCCTGCGCCGCGCCCGGTGGCAACGCCTGCGCGACGACCCGGCGTACGTGCGCTCCTTCGCCGAGCAGTACATGGGTCCGTCGTTCGGCTGAACGCGTTGCGGGCGGTGGGGGCTGCTGGCAGTCTGAGCCGGGTCGAAGGTAGGCGCGTCCGTACGAGCCGGGGGACAGGTCGATGCGACCGCGAAACAGCGCTCTGCTGGGGTCCGTTGCCGTCGGAGCGGGGGCCGCGGCGAGCATCGCGCTGGGGCCCGTCACCAACTACGCCAGCGAGACCGTCCCGGGGTGGGCCCGCGACCCCGGTGTCGTCTGGGGCGTGTTCGCGGCGCTCGGCCTGCTGAGTGTGGGGCTCGCCCTGCTGAGCCGGCGCCTCGACCAAGAGGCGGGCGCGGCCGGGACGGTGGGCGCGGCCGGGGCGACGGGCGCCGCGGGCGGTCCGGCGCTCCACTCGGTGCGGGTCACCTCGCTGCGGCCGCCGCACGTCGAACACGCGCGGGTACGCGGGCGCACCGCCGAGATCGAGCGTCTCTCGGCCCTGCTGGCCCGGCCCCCGGACGGCTTCGCGGTGGTGTGCGGTGCCGGCGGTTTCGGCAAGACGACGCTCGCGGCGGCCCTCGCCGAGCAGGCGGAGCGGGACGGGTACACCGTCTTCTGGATCCGCTGGCAGGACCGGGACTCCTTCGTCCTCCAGATGACGCAGACCGCCATCGCCTGCGGACTGACCGAGGCCGAACTGCGGGACGCCCGCACCGAATTGGTTCCGCTGCCCGATGTCGTCTGGCGCCGCCTGAGCACCGTACGCAAATGGCTCCTGGTCGTCGACAACGCGGACCAGCCCGAACAACTCGGCGCCGACCAGGGCGCCATCGCCGACTACCGGGGATGGGTGCGGCCCGGAGGCGGCGGCCTGCTGCTGCTCACGAGCCGGGACACCAGCCGCGAGACATGGGGGCCGCGCGCGAGCATCGTCGAACTGGCCACGCTGGACGACCGGTCGGGGGCCCAGGTGCTGTGCGACGCGGCGCCACAGGCGGGTTCGCCCGAGGACGCGGAGAAGGTGTCGCAGCGGCTCGGCGGGCTTCCGCTCGCGCTGCGCTCCGCCGGCGCCTATCTGTCCAGGCCCGGCAGCCGCCACCGGACGTTCAACGACTACCGCGGCGCCCTCGACCACGAGCTGCCCACCCTGATGGGGGCCACAGGTCCGGTACGGGGCAGCCTCGACGCACGTCAAGTCGTCCGCCACACCTGGGAGTTGTCGCTCGACCAGCTGGAGAGCGCGGGGAACCCGGTGGCCCGCCCCCTGCTGCGCATGCTCGCCCTCGCGGCGGACGCGCCCATCCCCCGCGAGTGGGTCACGGTCGGCATGCTCAAGTCGGTCACCGGCCTGCCGCTGCGGGGCCGAGATGTGGAGTCCGCGCTTTCCGGCCTGCACCAGTACGGGCTGATCTCGTTCAGCGACGGGACGCGGCGGGCGCGGGCCGGGTCCGTGCAACTCCACGCCCTCGTACGGGAGATCAACGCGTTCCTCCTCGACTCGACGCCAGGGGTGGACGCCACGCTGTGGCGGCGCGTGGCGCTGGCGCGCACCACGGAGCTGGCCGAGCGCGTCACGGCGGACAGCGCGGACTGGGTGCTGGCGCGCACCCTCGCGCCGCACGTGGAGGCGTTGTTCCGGCCGGGGGCTCCGGCGCCCGCGAACCGGCTCGACAACGTCCGGAGCCGGACCCTCAAGGCCCTCTTCGCGGCGGGGGAGTTCGCGCTCGCGGCCTCCCTGGCGAGGGCGGCGTACGAAGCCGACGTCGCGGCGTACGGAGCGGACCACATCCGTGCCGACAAGCGGCGGCACGCCCTCGCCTCCGCGCTCAGCAACCTCGGGCTGAACTCCGAAGCGGCGGCACTCCTGCGTCAGACCCTCGCGCACCGGTGCCGCGCGCTGGGGGAGACGCACTACTTCACCCTCCAGACCAAGATCAGCCTGGGGATGGCGCTCAGCCACCTCGGACAGCACGAAGAGGCGCTCGCCCTGCTGCGCGGGACGGTCGAGGAACGCGTGCGGATCCTGGGCGAGTACCACCGGCTGACCCTCGTCAGCCGCTCCAACCTGGCCAACGCCCTGAGCGGCGCCGGGCGTTACGAGGAGGCCGCGCGGATCCACCGCGAGACGCTGGAGGTGCGGCTCGCCGCCCTCGGCCCCGACGACGTCGTGGTCCTGCAGAGCAAGAACAACCTGGCCGGTGCCCTCGACGGGATGCGGCGGCACGACGAGGCGGCGGCCCTGTTCCGCGAGACGTTGCGGCAGCGCGAGAGCGCCCTCGGCCCCGACCATCCACGCACCCTCGACACCCGCCAGAACCTCGCCCGCGCCCTCTTCCACCTCGGCGAGCGCACCGAACCCGCCGCGCTGCTGCGCCGGACCCTGGAAGGCCGCGAACGCTCCTTCGGCCCCGACCACACGGCCACGTCCGAGACGCGCGAACTCCTCGCGACGGTCGAGTCGAGGCCCGCGCTTCGAAATCGTCGTCGGGCTTTCCGCACCAACCGATAGGCGCCGGGCGCTGGGTGAGAAAAGAATCCGCACCGGAACGGATTCTTTATCGGCAGCACTACAACCCTTTTCAAGTGTGACGCACGTCACCAGGCGTGGCCTTGGGTTGCCTGGTTATGCCCCAATTCGGAATTGGGCGTTTCGGCGGAACCTCGGCTTCAATGCGGAATTCGAAACGCAGGGGACGACGCGTTTCGCATCGGGGGAGATACACAAGTGGATCAGGAGGGGGTCGTGATGCCGCAGCACTCAAGAGGTGCTTTGAGCAGACGTCAGGTGCTGGCCATTTTCACCGGGGTGGCAGCCGGTTGCGCCCTGCCCATCAGCACATTGGGGACGCGTACCGCGTACGCGGCCGACGGATCCGGCACCGACGCGGCGTCCGAGGAGACCGGTCTCCCTGACACCGATCGCGGCAAGGTGGTCCTGGCGTACAGGTCGGGCGGCCGGGCCGTGCGCACCGCGGCGGGCGCGGCGCTCGTGGGCAGCGCCGCGGACGTGAAGACGTTCCTCGACGAGAAACTGCCCGTGGCGCGCGCCGAGGACAACCGGTTCACGCTCACGAAGTCCCTGGTGACGGCGGGCAAGGCGACGCGCGAGGGAATCGGTGGAGCGCTGTCCGGTGGGGACGTCGCAGTCGAGACCTTCCTCAAGGGCGGCTTCCAGGACGCGGTGCACGAGGACTTGGAGGTCGCCGTCACCACGGTGCTCGCCCACGGCGGTCGTGGTGTGCGACGCGAGGCGTCCGAAGCACTGGACGCCGGCACGGACTTCGCGATGCGCGCCTTCCTCAGCGGCGGCCAGTTCGCCGCTCAGGAGGAGGACGAGCGGGTCCAGGTGACGACCATCCTCACCACCGCCTCGCCCCAGGTGCGGGAGTACGCCGAGCGGGCACTGGACGACGGCTCGCCGCGCGCGATCCGGTGGTTCCTGGAGACGGGACAGTTCATCGCGCGGGCGCGTGACGAGGAAGCGGCGACCATCAAGCAGCTGGTCCAGGTCGTGGAGACGGAGGGGGCCCGCGCGGGACGCAAGACCGACGAGGCCGTCGAACTGTCCGAGCAGGCCGTGGCCGCCGCCGAGAAGGCGAAGGCCGCCGCCCTGGAGGCCAAGGCCGAGGCGCAGGCCGCCGAGCAGGATGTACAGCGCTCGGCCCGCGCGGCGAACAAGGCGGCACAGGCGGCCAGGGGCGCGGCCGCCGCCGCGTCCACCGCGGTGTCCGCCTCGCGCACGGCGCAGGTCGCCGCGCAGCGTTCGGTGTCGGCCGCGCACGCGGCCGCGGCCGCGGCGGCATCGGCGGGCCGCGCCGCGGCACGCGCGTACTACGCCGCGATCGCCGCCTCCCACGACCGATTGAAGGCAGGCGCGGCCAGGGATGCCGCAGAGGCCGCGAAGAAGATGGTGATCTACGTCCGCTCGGTGGCCGCGAAGGCCAACCTCGCGGCGCTGGCCGCCGACGCGGCCGACTCCGCGGGCGCGGCCGCCGCCGGCGCCGCGGTCAACGCGGCGCACGCCGCCCGCGCCTCGGCCGACGCGGCCGTGGCCTCGGGCGCCGCGCAGTCCGAGGCCGCCACGGCGCAGCGCGAAGCCGCCGTCGCGGAGGCCGCGGCGACCAGGGCGACGCAGGCCGCGAGCCGCTCGCGGAGCCTCGCCGGACAGGCGGCCGCCGCCGCCCGTACGGCCCGGGACGCCGCCAACAGCGCCGCCGACCACGCCGAGAAGGCGGCCGCCGCCGCCGAGGAAGCCGCCCTCCACGCAGGTGAGGCGGTGGACTACGCCAACCGTTCCACGGCCGCGGCCAACGCCGCCGTCGAAGCGGCCGACAAGGCGGCCAAAGCGGTCGATGAGGCCCGGGACGCCGAGGCGGCGGCCCGCGAGGCCGAGGAAGCCACGCTCGCCGAGGAGACCGAAGAGGCGATCGAGGAGGCGCGTCTCGCGTCGGACGCCGAGAAGGACGAGCTCGAACGGTTCAACCGGGAGCGGACGCAGGAGGAACGCCTCTCCGCGGAACTCCAGACCCTCATCGCCGCCGCCGAGTCGGCGCTGCGCGACGGCAGGAACGAGGAGGCCGTCACGAAGGGTCGGCAGGCGGCCGTACAACTCCTCGACCGCTCGGGCACCTGGACCCGGGAGGCCGCCGAGTTCGCGCTGGCCGGCTCCGACGACGACGTGCTGCGCTGGGTCGAGACCGACCGCGTCATCGCGCTGGGGCAGGACAATGTGGAGAACGTGGCGGCGACCGCGGCCATCTCCACGAAGAACGTGGCCACGGCCGCCGCCGAGGCGCTGAAGACCGAGGACGCCGCCAAGATCAGGACGTTCCTGGAGAGCGGCGCGATCGCGGCGGCCAAGGACGACAACGAGGTCGAGACCTTCTCGCTCCTCGCCGACGACAGCACCGGTACAGCGGTGCGCCGCGCCGCCGAAGCCGCGCTGGAGAAGGGGACCGCCGAGGCCCTGCACACCTTCCTGCACGTCGAGCGGGACGCGGCCGTCCGGGAGGACGACCGGGTCGCGGCCACCACCCTCCTCGAGAAGGGCGGCCCCTACGTGAAGGCGGCCGCCCGGATCGCGCTCGAGGGCGACACGCACATGCTGCGCCAGTTCATCGGGACCACGCAGTACGACTTCGCCCGGATCGACCAGGACCGCGCCACGCACATCAGCGCGATCCGCGCGGCGATCGCGCACGCCGCGAACGTCGCCGCCGAAGCGCAGGAGGACGCGGCCCGCGCCTCCGAAGCGGCGGCCGTCGCCCGCGATGCCGCGAAGGACGCGACGTTGTGGGCCGACCGCGCCAAGGGGTACGCGGACGACGCCGCAGCGGCGGCGCAGGAAGCCAAGGTGAACGCCGAGGCCGCCCAGACGTCCGCGGACGAGGCCGCCAAGTCCGCCGAGACCGCGACCACGGCCGCCGCCGCGGCGAACCGGGCGAGCAGGGTGGCACGCCAGGCGGCGACACGGGCCGTACGGTCCGCCGAGGTCGCCGCGTCGTACGCCGCGGACGCCCAGGTGTCGGCGACGGCCGCCCGCAGGTCGAAGCTGGAAGCGGGAGCGGACGCCAACGCCGCCGCCAAGGCCGCGTCCGAGGCACGGTCCCTGTACATCCGGGCCGCGATCCGTGAGGCGATCGAGAACGCCCTGAAGAACGCGACCACTCCCATCAACCCCGCCGAGAACGGTCTCCCGGCCGGCGCCGAGAGCTGCCTCACGCCGTTCGGCAGGCCCGTGCCGTCCGGCAACGACACCAACCCGTGGGAGCTGGGCTGGAGTTGGCTCACAGGCGACGGCCCCAACTCTCAGTGCTTCGGCCCGAACGACCCGTTCACCGGTCTCTACCGGGACCACGCGTTCACCAAGGAGGCCATCGCCTTCTTCGCCGCCCGCACGAAGGCCGGGAACTACGAGCTGGGCCACACCTATCTGTACGACTACCAGCTCAGTGGCTTCGATGGCGCCGGGAAGTACCTCACGGACTACGGAACGCTCTCCACGGCCGGACTCACCGGAAACCTCGCCTACACCTTCCTGGGCTCGCACCAGGTGCGGATGACCCCGACCCGCAAGAACGCGGACGGCTCCGTGGTCTGGCGGTACACCGCGTACAACGAGTCCGACATCGAGTCCGCGACCCACCCGCCGGTCATCGGATACACGGAGTGGTGGAGCAACTCGGTGGGCTCGTTCATCGACAAGGTCGTCGGCGACTCCGGGCCGATGTCGCCCAAGACGCAGGTCATCGAGTTCGATGTGACGTTGGGGCCGTGATGCGCAAGAAGACGAACAGGCGGTGGCTGGCTCCCGCCGTGATCGCCGCCGCGGCGCTCACCTCGGGGTGCGTGGGATCGGTGGACGCCGACGAACTGCCCGGCGTGTACCGCGACTCCAAGACCGGCGCCGAGCTCCGGCTCGACGCCGACGGTATGTTCGCCGCCACGGACGTGTCGGCGAACGGGCTGTCCGACCCCGCCGACTTCAGCGGCCGATGGGAGTTCCACGACTCCCAGGCGTCCAGCGACTTCATCTACCTGTCGGTCGATGCCGGCGAACTCGACAAGGTCGGCGGTATCCAGCTCTACCCGAAGGGCTCGGACTCGGTGTATTTCCAAGCCGATGTGGACGGACCGCCGACCCTGGTGCTCACCAAGGCGACCGCATCGTAAGAACCGGGCCCCGGTTCTCCTCTCGCTCAAAATCTCTACTTCCTAGGACAGTGATGAAGCCACGCAGCGCTTTGGCGCGCCTTCTCGGCGCCGCAACGGCCGCCGGTGCCCTCGCATGGGCCCTGCTGGCCGGCGGCCAGCAGGCCGCCACCACGGGACCCGGCCACGCCCCCGTCGCGGACGCGGCCCCCGGGTACGCCGTGGAGGACTACAACTACCCGCAGGCCGACAAGATCCAGGCCGAGCGCGGCATCGTACTCAAGCGCGGCGACGGGCACATCGTGCTCACCGACTGCGCGAGCGGAGAGAACCTCCTGAGGATCCTCGCCCGCGACAGCGCGGACGTCTGCTTCAAGGTCATCGGCGACGAAGGGTTCCTGACCCTGGAGATCAACTCGGTGCACGGTGTGCAGACGAACGACTCCAGCAACACCCACCTCGAGATGACCGCCGAGGACGACCACGTCGAGTACGACATCCCCGCCGACACCTGGAAGGGAGTCGGCGAGTCCGAAGACGGCCGGGAGCACATGCTCATCGAGATCCGCACCACCAAGTAGCCCGCTCCCGCTTCCCGTTGTGACCGAGGTATCCACACCATGCATTCCTTGCGTTCCTCCAGACGTCTCCGCCCGGCCGCGCTCGTCGTGGCCTCGGCGGCCGGGTCGCTCGCGCTGAGCGCGCTGCCCGCCGCCGCCCTGACCGGTACGCCGGTCAGTGACGCGGACACCACCTACGCGTACACCGCCCAGGTCATCGTGGGCGATCACGACCGCGGCTGCTCCGCCGCGCTTGTGGACGCCGAATGGCTGCTGACGGCGGCCAGTTGCTTCGCCGCCGACCCGGCCGCGAGCCTGGACGTGCCGGCTGGCGCGCCGAAGAAGCCGACCACGGCCGTGATCGGCCGCGCCGACCTGTCCGGCAGCCAGGGCGCCGAGCGCCGCGTCGTCGAACTCGTGCCGCGCACCGACCGCGACGTGGTGCTCGCCCGCCTGAACCGGCCCGTCACCAACGTGACACCCATCGCCCTCGCGACCTCCGCGGCCGCGGCGGGCGCGGAGCTGACCTTCACCGGCTACGGCCGTACGAAGACCGAGTGGGCGCCGCTGAAGCTGCACACCGGCACCTACACCGTCAACTCCACCGCCACCACGTCGGCGGACGTGACGGGCAAGGACGCGGCCGCCTGCATGGGCGACGCGGGCGGCCCGGTCGTCGCCGCGGGCAAGCTCGTCGGCCTGGGCTCCCGTTCCTCGCAGGGTGGTTGCTACGGCATCGACGAGACGCAGACCAGCACCGCCGGAGTGATCTCCCGCGTGGACGGCCTGGCCTCCTGGGTGAAGTCCGAGACGGACGCCACCGCCATCACCGACTTCAACGGCGACGGCGTCGAGGACATCGCGATCGCCGACGCCAAGGCGAGCGTCGCCGGTGGCGCGGGCGCGGGCCTGGTCCGCCTGGTGTATGGCGGCGGCAAGGGCACCGCGCAGATCGACCAGGAACTGGACTGGGTGGCCGGTGGCGCCGAGGCCGGTGACGGCTTCGGGTCGGCGATCGACACCGTCGACCACAACGAGGACGGCTACACCGACCTCGTCGTCGGCACCCCGGGCGAGGACCTGGACGGCAAGGCGGACACCGGCATGGTCGACGTCCTGTACGGCGCGGCCGGCGGCCTGGGCACCGGCTCGGTGAAGGCCGAGCACTTCGAGCAGGGCACGGGCACGGGCGCGATCAAGGAGGCCGTGGGGGAGGCCGGGGACCGCATGGGACAGGCGCTGGCGGCGGGCACGACGCGCGCCGGACGGCCGTGGCTCGTGATCGGTTCCCCGGGCGAGGACGTCGGTGACGCCAAGGACGCCGGTTCGGCCTTCTATGTGTACGACAACACCAGCAAGGCGCTGCACCAGGACCTGCCCACCGATGTGCCCGGCGTGGCCGAGACCGACGACCGGTTCGGCTCCGCCATCAGCGGCGACCGCAACTACTTCGCCATCGGCGCCCCGGGCGAGACGGTCGGCTCCGCCGCCGACTCCGGCACGGTGGCGCTGTTCAGCCACACCCTGGACGCCGACGGCCGTCCGGACTCCATCGGTGGCATGGACCAGAGCAACGACGCGGTGACCGGCGCCGCCGAGGCGGACGACGAGTTCGGCGCCGCGCTGGCCATGACCGCCTACCGGACCTCCAGCACGGCCACCGCCGACGCCTCGATGCTGGCCATCGGATCTCCCGGCGAGACATCGGATGTGGACGGCAGCGACCGTGTCGGGGCGGGCCGTGTGGTCCTCGTCCAGATCGACGCCAAGGGCGCCTGGTCCTACGTGCGTGAGCTGCGCCAGGGCGACGGCACGGACACCGTGGTGGGCACCTCGGAGACCGGCGACCGCATGGGCGAATCCCTGACCGCGATCAACACCGCCCCGCGCCAGGTCGCCACCGCCGCCACCCTGAAGGTCGCCGTCGGCACCCCCGGCGAGGCCGTCGGCAGCGCCACCAAGGCCGGCGCGATCCACACGTTCTCGCTGCTCGGCGCCGCCGGTGACAACGACCTGTGGATCGAGGCCGGTGACGGCGACGGCATCCCCGGCACCCCGACCGCGAACCACCGCCTGGGCCAGTCCATCCACTACACCGGCACCAAGCTCTACGCCGGTCTGCCCTACGGCCCCGTCGCCACCGGCGTCCTGTACGCCCTGCCGATCGGGAACACCTACCCCGGCGGCACCAGCGGCACGGTGACCACCTACAAGCCCGGCACCGGCGGACTGCCCGCCGCGGGCACGGAGTTCGGTTCCGCGGCCCGCTGACGCGGGTCACGAACGGATTGTTACTGGGCGGGCGGTGGCTTCCGGGTCACCGTCTCGCCCGGGATGACGCGGGGCGGGCGCTGTGCGGCGTCCGCCCCGTCCTGCTCCTTCGCGGCGCGGGCCTCGGCCTTGAGGATGCGGGCCGACTTGCCCGCGCTGCGCGTCAGTTCCGGCAGTTTCTTCACGCCGACCACCACGGCGATCACGATCAGGATGATGGCCAGCTCGCTGAGTCCGAACATGGTGTCAGTCCTCGCCGCTCTCGTCGTCGCCTTCGTCGTCCTCGTCATCGCCCTCGAAGAAGTCGCCGACCTCGTCCACGACTTCGGCCGCGACCATACCGCCGACCACCCCGACCGCGAGCCCGGCCGCGCCCGCCGCGACGGCCGTGCCCATGCCGGGGCCGGTGTCGGCGTAGTCGTCGCTGAAGGAGTGCCAGTGCTCGCAGCGGGCGGTCAGCTCGCGCATCCAGCCGTCCACGACCGAGGTCCAGTCCTGGTGCCGCACCTCGTCGTGGGACACGGTGAAGCGGGTGAGGGTGTCGTGGCCGCGGTGCTTGTCGGCCTCCAGGACCACCTCCATGCCGTCGGGCGCCGCGAGGAAGGCCACCTCCAACTCGTAGAGGGCGTAAGCGTATTGGGGAGCCGGGGCCAGGTCGATCTCCTGGTAGAAGGGGAGTCGCTGACCCGTGCCGCCGATGTGTCCGTACTCCAGGTCGGCGGACGTGAAGCCGAAGCCGAGCCGGCCGAAGGCTTCGAGGATCGCCTCCTGTACGGGCAGGGGGCCTACGGCGAGCCGGTCGAGGTCGCCCGTGTCCTTGCCGCCCGCGACGGCGAGTTCGGTGCGGACGCCGAGCGTGATGCCGAGGTCCTGCCCGTACAGCTCGGTGATCGGTGTCTCCCACGGCAGCGTCACCGTGAACGGCACGCTGTGCTCGGCGCCCGCGACGAGCCGGAAGCCGCCGCCGACCACGAACCGGTCGAACACCTCGTCACCGGCGACGAGCTCCAGGGTGATGTGCTCGATGTCGAAGTCCCCGCTGCCGCCCCTGAGATGGACCTGCCCCGAGACGGTGCCGCCGGGCGCGGCGGTCCAGGCGGGGAGCACGGTGTCGACGGTGGGGCCACCCGCACCGAGCGAGCCGAGCAGTCTCTTGAACACGGGAACTTCCCCCGATCTCCGTTAGTTTCTACGTTGCCGAGTTTCTACATTGCTGTAGAAGTATGGCACGGCAAGACATCTCAATCCGCTCGATCCAAGGAGCATCCGTGGCCCTGTGGGACCGCATCAAGGAATCCGCGTCGACGATGCAGACGCAGCTGGTGGCGAAGAAGAACGACCTGAAGTCCGGGGCGTTCCGCGACGCCTCCATGGCCATGTGCGCCCTGGTCGCCGCGGCCGACGGCACCATCGACCCCTCGGAGCGGCGCCGCGTCGCGCAGCTCATCATGAGCAACGAGGTACTGCAGAACTTCGACGCCACCGACCTCCAGCGCCGCTTCGAGGCCAACCTCGACAAGCTGACGGCCGACTTCGACTTCGGCAAGGTCAGTGTGTTGCAGGAGGTCGCCAAGGCGAAGAAGAAGGAGGCCGAGGCGCGCGCCGTCATCCAGATCGGCATCGTCATCGGCGGCGCCGACGGCGACTTCGACAAGACGGAGCAGGGCGTCGTGCGGGAGGCATGCCAGATGCTGGGCCTGCCGACGCACGAGTTCGACCTCTAGGCTCCGGGCCAGCTACGTCACAGTGGGGTCGCCGCATGCAGCGTGGCCGCCAGCGTGAATGCCGAGTTGGCGGACGACATGGCGGAGGCGACCGCGCCGAACCCCGCCGTCCACGTGGCGAGCCCCACGGCGGTGAATGCCGTGGCCCGGCCCGGCCTGCCGGGCGGCGGGGCGAGCAGCGCGGCGACGCGGCGGGGCACCGGTCCTGGAGCGGCGAGCGCCGCGAACACCGGCTCGCGCGCCCCGCGCGTCGACAGCGCCGCCTTGCCGATGGCGCGCGCCACCACCGTGCGGTCGCCGACCCGCGCCGCCGCCTCCTCGTCGGCCCACCGCTCGGCCGTGTACGCCACGGCCGAACTCAGCGGGCGCAGAAAGGGGTTGGCGCGGGCGGCGAGGCGCACGGTCAGCAGGTGTCGGTGGTGGCGGGCCGTCAGATGGGTGCGCTCGTGCGCGAACAGGGCCCGGCGCTCCGCCGAGCTGAGCCGGTCGAGCAGCGCCGTGGTGACGACGACCCGGCCGCCCCCGCCTCCGGGCAGCGCGTACGCGTACGGCCGCGGGTCGGGCAGCACCGCGACCCGCGTGGCGGGCAGTCCGGCGAGCGCCGCGTGGGCGCGGCGGCGCAGCGCGAAGTGCCGCCACACCGTGCGGGCGCAGGCGGCGACGACGGCGATCAGCGCCGGAATGGCCGCCTTGCCCGCGATCTCGTCCTGCGGCACGGCGGCCCGCACCTCCGGATCCGACCAGCCGTCCGGCAGCGGGTTGCCCGGCAGCTGCGCGGTGCCGACCACCATCAGGAGACCGAGGCAGACCGTGCTGCACACCGCCATCACCGCGGCGACGCGGGTCAGGAGGCGGGTCGCGGTGCGCGGATGCAGTCGCTGCGCGGCGAGCCGGGCCACCGGCCAGGCCGTCAGCGGCAGCACCAGCGGAAGGAAGACGAAGATGCCCACGCGCTCAGTCCGTGCCTTCCTCGTCGACGCCGCTGCCGGTTTCCTCGGCGCCTTCCGCGCGGCGCAGCAGATCCCGCAGCAGCCGCTCGTCGCCTTCGGCCAGCGAGGTCACGAAGCTCGCGAGCACCGCCTCCCGGTCCGGCTCGGCGTCCAGGACCCTGCGCATCTTGAAGGCGGCGAGCCCGGCCTCGTCGGCCACGGGCGTCCACACGAACGAGCGGCCCTCGCGCCGCCGGGTCACCGCGTCCTTGGCCTGCAGCCTCGCCAGGATCGTGACTACGGTGGTGTACGCGAGGTCCCCGCCCAGCTGGTCGCGCACCCACCCGGCGCTCACCGGGGCGTCGGCCGCGCGGAGCGCGGCGAGGACCAGCGCCTCCAGCTCGCCCTGAGCGCGCCGCGGGGTCCTGTGGCCTGGCTTCGTCACCTGGGCCTCCTGATCGCCGGGGTCGTGGACCCGCCCATCTTCTCAGCGGGCGGGAACAATGGTGACACCTCGGCCGTTGTGAAGATCAAGGCAAAGAGAAAGTAAAACGCGAAGGAGCAGCCGGTTGTCCGCCAGATCGACGGACCCTCCGGGGCACAGTCCCCGACCACCCCGCCCCACGAGCCATGAGCACGGCACACGGCGAGGTGGTGTCACATGCTGAGTGCCGTGCTCGGTCTCCTCGCGGTCCTCGTGCTGACCGCCGGAACCGGATACTTCGTCGCGCAGGAATTCGCCTACGTCGCCGCCGACCGCCTGGCCCTCGCCCGCGACGCCGATGCGGGCGACAAGAAGGCGGCGAAGGCCCTCAAGGTCCTCGAGCGGCTCTCCTTCATGCTGTCGGGCGCCCAGCTCGGCATCACGGTCACCGGCCTGGTCGTCGGCTTCCTCGCCGAACCCTCCGTCTCGACCCTGCTGCGCCCGGCCCTCGAAGGCATCGGCATCCCGGCCGCGGCCGTCACCGGAATCTCGGTGGTCCTGGCGTTCGTGCTGGCCACGGTCGTGCAGATGGTGCTCGGCGAGCTGGCCCCGAAGAACCTCGCCCTCGCCGTCCCGGAGCGCCTCGCGAAGTCCCTCGCCGGGTCCACCCTCGCGTATCTGAAGGTCGTCGGCCCCGTCGTGCACCTCTTCGACAGCGCCGCGAACAAGCTGCTGCGCAAGGTCGGCATCGAACCCGTCGAGGAGCTGCACCACGGCGCGACCCTGGAGGAGCTGAGCCACCTCATCGGCGAGTCCCATCAGCAGGGCGAGCTGCCCCGCGAGACCGCCGCCCTCCTCGACCACGCCCTGGCGTTCAACGAGCGGACCCTCGACCAGGTGATGGTGCCGCGCGCGGACGCCGTCTTCGTCCGCGCGGAGGCGACGGCCGCCGACACCGTCGAGCTGATCGCCAAGCACGGCCACTCCACGTACCCGGTCATGGGCGACCACCCGGACGACGTCACGGGCGTCGTCGGCGTCCGCGAACTGACGCGGCTGCCGCAGTCCGCGTACGAGGACACCACGGCCGGGGCGCTGGCCAGGCGTCCCCTGCTGCTGCCGGACCGGCTCCAGCTCCCGGCCGCCGTCGACCGGATGCGGGAGGCCGACGACGAGTTCGCTGTCGTCCTCGACGAGCACGGTGGCGTGGCGGGCGTCGTCACGTACGAGGACATCGCCGAGGAGCTGGTCGGTGACATCGCGGACGAGACCGACCGCGAGACACGGCCGGCCGTCCCGGACGTCGACGGCACCGGCTGGGTGGTCGACGCGGGCCGCCGCCTCGACGAGATCGCCGAGGCCACCGGCGTCGAGCTGCCCGAGGGCGAGGGGTACGACACCGTGGCCGGCCTGATCGTCGACCGCCTCGGCCGCTTCCCGGCGGTCGGCGACCGGGTCGCGATCGACCTGGACGACGACGCGGGTGGCGTGCAGGCCGTGCTCGACGTCCGGACCCTCGACCGCCACGTGGCCGAACTGGCCGGTCTGACCCTCCGCACCCCAACCGCCCCACAACCACCGCCCGACACCGAACCCGGCACCGTCCCTGGCCCCGAGCCCGCCGCCGGTCCCGAACCCGGCACCGGCCCCGAGTCCGCCGCAGGTCCCGGCACCGGCCCCGAGCCCGCCGCCCGTCCCGACACCGAGCCCGCCGCCGGACCCGGCACCAAGGCCGCCACCGGACCCGCCACCGCATCGTCCGACACCGAAGAGGAGCCGCGCTCATGAGTTTCCCCATGGCCCTCTTCATCACCGTCCTCCTCCTCATCGGCAGCGGCTTCTTCGTGGCCGCCGAGTTCGCCCTCGTCGCCGCCAAGCGGCACCGCATGGAGCAGGCCATCGCGTCCGGCGCGCGCGGCGCCAAGGCTGCCCTCGCCGGGATGCGCGAGCTGTCGCTGATGCTCGCGGGCGCCCAGCTCGGCATCACCATCTGTACGTTGGGCCTCGGCTCGATCTCCAAGCCCGCCATCTCCCACGAGCTGGACCCGCTGCTGCACAGCTGGGGCCTGCCCAGCGGCCTCAGTTACGGAGTCTCCTTCGCGTTCGCGATGATCGTCGTGGTGTTCCTGCACATGGTCGTCGGCGAGATGGCGCCCAAGTCCTGGGCGATCGCGCACCCCGAGCGTTCGGCGATGCTGCTCGCGCCGCCGTTCCGCGCCGTGGTCAAGGTCGTCCGCCCGCTGATCTGGGTCCTCAACCGGGTCAGCAACGCGCTGGTACGCATGTGCCGAGTCACCCCGCGCGACGAACTCGCCGAGGTGCACAACCGCGAGCAACTCACCCACCTCGTCGTGGAGTCGGAGCGGCTCGGCCTGATCAGCAAGGACGACTCGGAGCTGATCACCAGCTCCCTGGTCGAACCACTCACCCCGGTCGGCGACCTCCAGACACCCGCCGCACACATCACCTCCGTCCCTGCGGACGCGGACCTCGACACGGTCCTCGCCACGGCGGCGGACCGCGACCGCAGCCGTCTCCTCGTACGCGACGGGGGCCGGGTCGCCGGTTCCGTGCACGCCCGCGACGCGCTGATCGCGCGCAGCCGGGGGCGCGCCACGACGGCCGGTGAGCTGGCCCGCCCGGTACCGGAACTGCTCGCGACCGACACGGTCGGCCAGGCCATCGAACAGCTCCGCAAGGGCCGTGCCTCCCTCGCCGTCGTCCACGACGACACCGGCCGCCTCACCGGCCTCGTCGCCCTCGACGACCTCCTGGCCCGACTGACCCACCCGCAGGCGGCGGCCTGAGTCCGGGCAGGGTCCGGCGGCACTGGTCCGGGCGGCATCAGCCCAGCGCCTTCCAGAAGGAGTCGTGGTGTTCCTTGGCGAAGTCGACGGGGCGTATGCCGCCAGGACCGGAGGCCAGGGACTGGGCGTTGAGCGCGGAGCCGGTGCCGGGCTTCCAGGGGGCGCGGCCGGTGCGCGCGAAGCCGGACCAGACGTCGATCATCGCGGCGGACAGCGCCCGTTGGCGGGCGTCCAGCGGACGGTGTGCGGCGAGCTCGAAGAGGTACGGGAGCTCGAAGGTGTGCATGGCGCCGGCGGGGAACGACGGCTCGGGGTAGGCCGGATCGGCGTACCAGGGCGTGGGGTCGTCGGCGAACTCGTAGGTGTACGTGGGGACATGGCGGGCCAGGGCCTCGCCGGTGGCGACCGTGGCGCGGCCGTGGTCGGCATCGGTGAGCGCCGCGCCGAGGGCCAGGGCGGGGGAGCCGTCGTGTGCCCCGATGGGATATTCGGCGGCGATCGCGCGGGCCTGCTCCTCTCCGAAGTCGGCGTCGAGCCGGGTGCGGTAGTCGCGCTCGTCGAGGACGGCGTCCGGGTCGCCGGTGGACCGCCGTTTCATCAGCTCCATGTTGTAGGCGAAGGCGAGGTTCTCGTCGCGGGTGATGCCCTGCAGCACGGGCACCCTGTTGAACTCGCCACTCGCGAGGGCCTGTTGCGGCGTCCGCGGCAGCAGCGCGCCGCCGTACACGGGTCCGTAGTGCGGTCCGGTGCCGAAGGGGTGCACGAGCTGCTCGGGTGACGCCTCGCGCCAGTCGTCGATCCCGTGCGTCTCCTCGATGTCCCGCGCCGTGGCCTCGCCCTGCCGCAGCGCGTCCGCCCGATCGGCCGTCGCGTCGGCCCGCGTGCACGCGCCGCTCTGCAGGATCGCCCGGTGGAACAGTCCGGCCGAGGTGGGCGCGACCAGATGGGCGCAGGTGCTGGTGGCCCCGGCGGACTGGCCGAAGAGGGTGACGTTGCCCGGGTCGCCGCCGAACGCCGCGGCGTTGTGCCGCACCCACCGCAGCGCCGCCTGCTGGTCGAGGAACCCGTAGTTGCCGGACTCGCCGCCCTTCTTCTCCAGGTCGGGGTGGGCGAGATAGCCCAGTGCCCCCAGCCGGTAGTTGACCGTCACGACCACGACATCGCCCTGCGCCGCGAGCCGCGCCGCGCCGTTCATGGCGCCCTCCCCGTCGGTGTGGTCGCCACCGTGCAGATAGACCATGACGGGGCGTGGCCGCGGCGAACTCGCCCTGGGTGCGGTCACGTTGACGTACAGGCAGTCCTCCGAGTCCGAGTGCGGGCCCACGGGCGGGACGAGCCCGGTCTGCGGGCACGGCGAGCCGGGCCTGGTGGCGTCCCGGACTCCGCGCCACCGGGGCGCGGGCGCGGTCGGCGCCCATCTCAGGTCACCGACGGGCGCGGCCGCGTACGGGATGCCCGCGAAGGAGCGGACCGTGCCCTCGGCCGAGCCACGTACGACCCCCTTGTCGGTCCGCACGGTCGGACCGGCGACGCCGCCCGTGGCGGTGACGGCACCGGAGGCCACGGCGTCAGAGGCCGCGGCACCAGAGGAGGTGGCCGTGACCACGAGGGCGCCGGAGACGAGCGCGACGGCGATGGCCGCGTGTGTTGTCCGCTTCAACATGCCCATCAACGTACGCAGTTGGAGACATCCTCAGTAGCCGGGTAGCCACCACTCTCCTCCGGGGGATATCCCCCGCAGTGACACTCAACCCGCGCCGACGGGACTGCGTCACCTATGCCGGGAAACACGTAAACCGACATCCGAATGCGAACAGGCAGGCAGGTATGGAGATCTCCGGCATCTTCACCGCGATCGTCATCGGCATCGTCATCGGCATCCTCGGCCGACTGGTCATCCCCGGACGCCAGCGCATCGGCATCCTGTGGACGCTTCTGGTCGGCATCGTCGCGGCGCTCGTCGGCACGGCCATCGCCGGCGCCTTCGACGTCGCCGAGACCGACGGCGTCGACTGGATCGAACTGGCCATCCAGATCGGCCTCGCCGCGCTCGGCGTGGTGGGCGTGGAGCGGCTCAAAGTCCGGCGCTGAGAGGTGGCACACCCGCTACGCAAAGCTCCAAAGCTCTACGTACACCTGACGTAACGTGGTAGTTCCGTAGCAGGATTCGGCTATCCTTGGTCAACGTCCAGCGGAGGAGTCGGCATTGACCAGGTCGAGTGCGCGTTCCCTCCTGCTCACGGTGCTCGGCGAGTACGTGCTGCCGCGCGACGCCCCGGTGTGGACGTCGGTGCTGCTGCGCGTGATGGAAGGACTCGGTGTCGAGGAGAAGGCGGCGCGGCAAGCGCTCAACCGGATGGCGGCGAGCGGGCTCGTCACCGCCGAGCGGTCCGGGCGGCGGGTGCGCTGGGCCCTCACCGAGCGGGGCCGGACGCTGCTGAGCGAGGGCGCCGAGCGCATATATTCCTTCGGGCGGGCGCGGGCGAGCTGGGACGGCCGCTGGCTGGTGCTCCTCGTCAGCGTCCCCGAGGCCCGGCGCGAACTGCGCCACCGGCTGCGGACCCGACTGACCTGGGTGGGCCTCGGGAGCCCGGCCCCGGGCCTGTGGGTGTGTCCGCACACCTCGCGCGAGGCGGAGGCCAAGCAGGTGGTGGAGGACCTGGGGCTCGGGCCCGAAGTGTCCTCGTTCTGCGGCCCGTTCGCGGGCATCGGCTCCGAGCGGGACATGGTGGAACAGGCGTGGCGGCTCGGTGAACTCGCCACCGAGTACGAGGAGTTCGTGCGCTCTTTCGCGGGGACCCGGGCCGAATCCGGCGAAGCCACCCTGCTGGCCCAGGTCCGCCTGGTCGACGCGTGGCGCCGCTTCCCGGCCCTCGACCCCCAACTCCCGCTGGAGTTGCTGCCGCCGCACTGGATCGGCGTACGCGCCACGAACGTCTTCACCGAACTGCACGAGCGGTGGCACCACGAGGCGCAGGACGAGTGGGACCGATGGACCGAAGGCGGCTGACCCGCCCCGCGACCCGCCCCACCGGCCGCCCCGTCACCCCTCCGGCTTGAGCCGGTACACCTGCGCCGCGTTCCCCGCGAGCACCAGACCCGTCGTCGTCTCGTCGGGGCAGAGCTCCGCGATCGCGCGGGCGTTGCGCGCGATGCCGGGCACCCCGGGCCAGTCCGTACCGAAGATCATGCGGCGGGTGAGGCGGGCCCAGTCGAACTTGCCGTAGTACGTGCGCAGCCGGGACGGCGGCAGGCCGGAGAGCTCGATCCACACGTGTTCGTTGGACAGCGCCATGAACGCCGCCGCGTCGTACCACCAGCCACGCCCGCCGTGCGCGAGCGCCACGTCGAGGCGGCGGAAGTCACGCAGCACGTCGTCCAGGAAGACCGGGTCGGCGTACTTGTTGAGGGCGCCGGGGAACGTGCTGGTGCCGCAGTGCACGACGAGCGGGATCCCGGCGGACTGGCACAGCTCGTACGCGGGGTACAGGCGGCGGTCGTTGGCGGCGACGCCCGCGTGCACCGGGTGCAGCTTGCAGGCGACCGCGCCGAGGTCGAGCTGGCGCTGGAGCTCCTCCTCGATGGGGTAGTGCAGGTGCGGGTTGACGTTGGCGATGAACTTGGCGCGGGACGGCTCGTACGAGGTGAGCGGCAGCAGGTCCTCGACCGGCTGGATGCCGGTGGTGCGCGGGCTGTACTCCGACAGCAGCAGCGCGATGTCGACGCCCTCGGCGACGAGGTGGCGGTGGAAGGCCTCGGGGTCCACCGTGTCACCGTCGTAAACGCGCGCGAGGAGGTCGTGGTCGGCGACGCCCTGCGTCCACTCCTCGTAGCTGGGTTTCAGGGTGGACAGGCGGGCCGGGTGGAGGTGGACGTCGATCAGCGGGTAACCGTCCAGCATCAGGTCTCCTCAAAGGCGGCGGTCAGGTCGGCGGCGGCGCGCGCCCGCAGCTCCACGCGGCGGATCTTGCCGGTCGCGGTCGTCGGCAACGCCTCCGTGAACAGCACGTGCCGGGGCCGCTTGAACGAGGGAAGACCCGTGCGGCAGAACGCGATCAGCTCGGCCGCCGTGATGTCCTGCCCCGGCGTCCCGACGACGTACGCGACCGGCTTCTCCAGGCCGTCCGTGTCCGTCGCCGCGACCACCACCGCCTGCGCGACGGCGGGGTGTTCGAGCAGCCGGGCCTCGACCTCGGCCGGTGACACCCAGATGCCACCGGCCTTGAGCATGTCCCCGGTGCGGCCGAGACACGTGTAGTAGCCGTCCTCGTCGCACACGTAGGTGTCTCCGGTGCGCAGCCACTCGCCGCGGAACACCTGCCGGGTGTCGTCGTACCGGGACCAGTAGCCGGTGGCGACGGACCGGCCGCGTACGTACAGGGTGCCTGGTGTGCCGGTGGGGGTGTCGTGGCCGTCCTCGTCGAGGATCCGCAGGTCGTAGCCGGGGACCGGGCGGCCGGTGGTGCCGGGGCGGATGGCTCCCGGAGCGTTCGACAGGAAGATGTGCAGGGTCTCCGTCATGCCGATGCCGTCGAGGATGTCGATCCCGAAGTGCTCGCTCCAGCGGTGCTGCAGCGCGGCGGGCAGTGCCTCGCCCGCCGAGGCCGCCCGCCGCACACCCGCGAGCGCGTCGCCCGGCAGCCCGGCGCGGAGCATGTGCGCGAAGAAGGTGGGCCCCGCGAAGAACAGCGTCGCCCCGTACGCGCGAGCCCGCGCGGTCAGCAACTCCGGCCTGGACGGCTCCGGTTCGAGGACGCTCGCCGCGCCGACCGCGAGCGGAAAGAGCACCGAGTTCCCGAGCCCGTACGCGAAGAACGCCTTCGCCGCCGACAGACACCGGTCGTCGGGCCCGATGCCCAGGACCCGCGCCGCGTACGTCTCGCAGACCTCGGGGACCGCGCCGTGCCGGTGCATCGCGGCCTTGGGGGAGCCGGTGGTGCCGGAGGTGTAGAGCCAGAAGGCGGGGGAGTCGGCCGTGGTCGTGTACGTGTCGGTGGTGGCCGGGTGTGCCGCCACCAACTCCCTTATTCCGTGCACCGGTTGGCCGCCGGTGAAGGCGTCAGAAGTGACGTCGGATGCGGCGAGCACACCTCGCAGCTCGGGCGCCTGAGCCACCGCCTTGTCGGCCACGGACACGTACGCGGAACTCACCGCGAGGAACGCGGCCCGCGCGTCCCGCAGCAGCTCGCCCAGGTCGCCCGCGTGCAGCATCGTCGACACCGGCACCGGTATCGCCCCGACCCGAAGCGCCGCAAGGAACACGGTGACGAAGTCGGGGGAGTCGGCCATGAACAGCAGCACGCGCTGCTCGGGGCGCAGGCCGACGGCGCGAAGCCCGGTCGCCGTGCGGCACACCCGGTCGTGGAGTTCCGCGTACGTGAACTCCCCGGCGGGGCCGGTCAGCGCGAGCCGGTCACCGTCGCCGTCGTCGATCCTGCGGTCGAGCAGATAGCGGCACGCGTTGAAGGGCTCGCTCATGGTCCCCTCCTCGGAACGTCGGGCCAGGCGGTCGTCAGGCCAAGTGGACGTACTCGTAGTCGAACGGCTTGCCGTTGATGCCCTGGCGGGGTGGCGCGATCCAGGAGGCGATCCGGCCGGGCTCGTGCACGGGCCGCATCAGCGAGCGGATGTACGTCTTGTCCACCTCGGTCGGCAGCCACGCGTCCTGCGCGTCCTCCCACGCCCCGGGCGCGAGCACCGTGCCGTCAGGCGCCGCCTCGACCCCGGCGAAGGCACCCACCCGCCGGTTGAACGCGACGTGCGGGAGGTAGAGCCGCCGGTCGATCCCGGCCTCCTCCAGGAGCCGGTTCCAGCGGGTCAGGCCGCTGTGGCAGTCGCGGATGTACTCGCGGCGCAGATCGGTGTTGAGGCCGACGAGCGCCGCCACCTCCCGCTGCCCGAACGCGCCCTCCACCAGCGCGTCCACCAGGTACGAGTCGTCGGTCAGCGCGTGGTCGTCCTTGCGGCGCTCCTCCGCCCAGCGGCCCTTGAGGCCGGAGGTGTAGTAGTTGGCGACGTTCGTCGACGTCTCTGAACCGAAGAGGTCGAGCGAGACCGAGTAGTGGAAGTTGATGTACTTCTGGATGACATCGAGGGGGATGCCGCCGCGGGCCGTCACGTCGTCGGTGTCGTGCTCGCGCATCAGCTCCGCCGTGCGCAGCACCACCCGGTCGATGCCGGTGGTGCCGACGAACATGTGATGCGCCTCTTCCTTCAGCATGAACTCGCAGGTACGTGACAGCGGGTCGAAGGCCGACTCTTTGAGCGTGCCCAACTGGTATTTGCCGTCGCGGTCGGTGAAGTACGTGAACATGAAGAAGGACAGCCAGTCAGGTGTCTCCTCGTTGAACGCGCCCAGGATGCGCGGCGAGTCGTCGCTCCCCGAGTTCCGGTGCAGCAGCTCCTCGGCCTCCTCGCGGCCCTCCCGGCCGAAGTAGGCGTGCAGCAGATACACCATCGCCCACAGATGCCGCCCCTCCTCGACATTCACCTGGAACAGATTGCGCAGGTCGTAGAGGCTGGGCGCGGTCGCCCCCAGGTTGCGCTGCTGCTCGACGCTGGCCGGTTCGGTGTCACCCTGGACGACGATGAGGCGTCGCAGATCGGCCCGGTACTCGCCGGGCACCTGCTGCCACGCCGGCTCGCCGCGGTGCGCGCCGAAGGCGATACGGCGGTCGGGTTTCGGCTCCGCGAGGAACACACCCCACCGGTAGTCCCGCATCGCGACGTGCCCGAACCGCGCCCAGCCGTCCCGGCCGACGTCTACAGCCGTCCGCAGATACACGTCGTCGGTGGGGAGGGTGGGGCCCATGGAGTCCCACCAGGAAAGGAAGTTGGGCTGCCAGGACTCCAGGGCGCGCTGGAGGCGGCGGTCCTCGTGCAGGTCGACATTGTTGGGGATCCTGTCCGTGTAGTCGGCGGTGAGCGCCATGGTGAGTCACACCCGCTTCCGGTCGAATTCCGCGCGCTGTCCGGTGCCGTACCGGCGCAGGGCGCCTTCGGGGCCCGACGCGTTCGGGCGGTTGAAGATCCAGTTCTGCCAGGCGGTGAGTCGTCCGAAGATCTTCGTCTCCAGGGTCTCGGGGCCTACGAAGCGGAGGTTCGCCTCAAGACCCGTGAGGGCGTCCGGGCTGAATCCGGCCCGCTCCTCCAGGGCGATGCGCACCTCCTCGTCCCAGTCGATGTCGTCGGGGGCGAAGGTGACGAGGCCGAGGCGTTCGGCCGCCTCGGCGTCGAGGGGGCGGCCCTCGGCGGCGCGGGCCGCCGACAGCGACTCCGGGTCCCCCAGGAAGCGGGTCCCGAGGCGGCTCAGTCCGTTGCTCATGGGGAGCGGGCCGAGGTTCATCGGGCCGACGGTGAGCGTGGCGTGCTCGGCGTCGGGGTCGATCTCCTCGAAGACACCGGCCAGGTGGAAGGAGCGGTCGGCGGCGAGCGCGACCTCCAGGAGCGTTCCCGCGAAGCAACTGCCGGGCTCGATCAGGGAGATGAGGCTGCGGCTGCTCAGGTCGAGGCGCTTGAGGGTGCGCTTCAGATAGAGGGTGATCTCGCGGGCGAGCCAGTCGTCGCCGTGGGCGAGGAGGAGTGCGTCGTGGGCGAGGACCCGGGCCGCGTCGCCACGGGTGCGAAGCACCCACGTCCCCAACTCCGGTTCGTTCGTACGCAGATCGAGGACGAGGTCGTCCAGTTCGCGGGCCAGGGCGAGCGGCCACGAGGCGTCGCCCTGTCGGTGCAGGGCGGCGAGATCGGCCGGAGCGTCGTCCCGGGGGCCGAAGAGAGTGATCTCCACGAGGCGGCGGGTACGGTCCAAGTCCGCCTGGACGTAACGGTATTCGACGCGATCCTCGGTCCGCGTCTTCTCCAGCGGCCCGAGCCGGATCCCCTCCGCCCCGCCCGTCGGACGGTCGGAGCGGGCGGCGGCCTCGGCCGCGCGGGCGGCGACCGTGGGCTCCCACTCCTTGCGCGGCACCGCCTCGTCGACAAGGCGCCAGCGCGCGGCCCGCCCGCCACCCACGCCCTCCGCCCTCGTGGCGAAGTGGTCGGCGAGATCCCGGCGCACGTGCCGCTTGTCGACGAGCCGCGTCAGACCACCCGTACCGGGAAGCACGCCGAGCAGCGGCAGTTCGGGCAGGGACACCGTCGACGAGCGGTCGTCGACGAGGAGGATCCGCTTGCAGGCGAGCGCCAGCTCGTAACCGCCGCCGGACGCCGTGCCGTTGAGGGCGGCCAGATACGTCTGCCCCGAGTGCGCGGAGGCGTCCTCGACGGCGGCCCGTGTCTCGTTGGTGAACTTGCAGAAGTTCACCTTCCACTCGTGGCTCGACGCCGCCAGCATCCGGATGTTCGCCCCCGCGCTGAACACCTTCTCCTTGCCGCTCGTCACCACCACGGCCCGCACCATGGGGTGCTCGAAGCGCAGCCGCTGCACGGCGTCGTACAGCTCGATGTCGACGCCCAAGTCGTAGGAGTTGAGCTTGAGTTCGTAGCCGGGAGCGATCCCGCCGCGCTCCGCGACGTCCATCGTGAGCGTGGCGACGGACTCGTCGACCTTCAGCTTCCAGTGGCGGTAGTGGCTCGGCGCGGTCCGGAACTCGACGCGCATGGCGTGTCCCCTCGTCCTCGGATGAGTCGTCCTCGGATGACACAACACTCCACGCTCGGCTGTAGGAGCGTCAATAACCCGTAGCACGTTTCCTGGGTGTCGACGGGGCCGACGGCGGGGCCCGGGACAGGGTCGGGGCCGGGGGTCTGGACGCGTATCGGGAGGTGAAAGGTATGGTCGCGAGCATGACGGCCTACAAGACGGTGAACCCCGCGACCGGCGAGACCCTCAAGGAATTCCCCGAGGCGACCGCGAAGCAGATCGAGACCGCGCTGGCCGACTCTCATGCGGCGTATCAGAGTTGGCGCACCTCGGACGTCGAGACCCGCTCGGCGGTGCTCCGCCGGGTCGGTGAGATCTACCAGGAGCGCAAGGACGAGCTCGCCCGCATCATCAGCCTGGAGATGGGCAAGCCGCTCGCCCAGGCCAAGGGCGAGATCGACATCGTCACCAGCATCTACGACTACTACGCCACCGAGGGCCCCGGCTTCCTCGCCGACGAGGAGCTCTCGGTCAGCGGCGGCGGCACCGCCACGGTGCGCACCGCGCCCCTCGGCTCCCTGCTCGGGATCATGCCGTGGAACTACCCGTACTACCAGGTGGCCCGGTTCGCCGCGCCGAACCTGATGCTCGGCAACACCATCCTGCTCAAGCACGCCCCGAGCTGCCCGCAGGCGGCCCTCGCGATGGAGCAGATCTTCACCGACGCCGGCCTTCCGACCGGCGCGTACCTGAACGTCTTCGCCACCAACGACCAGGTCGCCGACATCATCGCCGACCCGCGCAACCAAGGTGTCTCGCTCACCGGCAGCGAGCGGGCCGGTTCCGCGGTCGCCGAGATCGCGGGCCGGAACCTGAAGAAGTGTGTTCTGGAGCTTGGCGGCTCGGATGCGTTCATCCTCCTCGACACCGAGGACGTCGCGAAGACGGCCCGCGCGGCGGCGGGCGGCCGACTCGGCAACGCCGGACAGGCCTGCAACTCGCCGAAGCGCTTCCTCGTCCAGGACGGCCTGTACGAGGACTTCGTGCGCGAGCTGACCGCGAACGTCGGCGCGGTACAGGCGGGCGACCCGCTGGAGCCCGGCACCAAGTTCGGCCCGCTGTCCTCGCGCGCCGCCGCCGACCAGCTGCTCGGCCAGATCAAGGACGCCGTCGACAAGGGCGCCACGCTGCACACCGGTGGCGGCCGCGGCGAGGGCCCGGGCGCGTACGTCCAGCCGACCGTGCTGACCGGCATCACGCCCGAGATGCGCGCCTACACCGAGGAGCTGTTCGGCCCGGTCGCCGTCGTCTACTCGGTGAGCGACGAGGACGCCGCCGTCGAGCTGGCCAACAGCTCGCCGTACGGGCTCGGCGGCGCCGTCTGGAGCGGCGACGTGGAGCGCGCCAAGCGGGTCGCCGACCGGCTCGACACCGGCATGGTGTGGATCAACGGCTTCGCCGGCACCCAGGCGGACCTGCCCTTCGGCGGCGTGAAGCGCTCGGGCATCGGCCGTGAGCTGGGCAAGTACGGCATGGCTGAGTTCGCGAACAAGAAGCTGATCCGCGTCCAGGGCTGACCGCGCGGGCACCTTCGTACGGAGGAGTGGGAGGGCGGGCCCGTGCCCGCCCTCCCGCGTCTCCTACTTCCGGCGCCGGAGGAACAGCACCACCCTGGCGACCAGCAGGCCGAGGACGACCACGCCGGCGGTGATCTGCAACCAGCGGGGGACCGCGCCCAGCTCGGGCAGGTACAGGGCGAGCGGCGTCATGGGCTCCACGCCTCCACAAGTGTCGCGACCGGTCGGTCAGATCACCTTGCGGCGCACCAGCGAGGCAAGCAACAGGGCGCCCGGCAGCAGCGGCAGCCAGACCGTGAGCAGCCGGAAGCCCACGACCGCCGATGTCGCCTCGACGACCGGGGAGCCCGCGCCCACCAGCGCGAACCCGAGCGCCGCCTCCACGGAACCGACCCCGCCGGGCGTCGGCACGAACCCGGCGACGGCCGTGGCCGCCAGATACGCGAGGGCGAGGTCCAGGGTCGGCACCGGTATCTCAAGGGCCCGCGCCACCGCGACCAGGACCGTCGCCTGCAGCGCGGGAAAGCCGATCGCCCCGCACCACAGGGCGAGCACCCGGGCGGGCCGGGAGTGCAGCGCCCGCACGTCGGTCAGCGCGCTGCCCAGGAAGTCCCGGACGGCCCCGCGCAGCGGCCGCACCCACCACAGCACCGCCGCGACGAGGGCACACGCCCCGAGCAGCACGAGCACCGCGAGCCCGCCGCGCTCGACCGGCAGCAGCCCACCCAGCGGCAGCGCGTCCGGCGCGGCCGCCATCAGGGCGATCAGCAACGCGTACCGGCCGACGGGCCCGGCCAGCGAGTACAGCGCGAGCGCGGCGCAGGCGCGGGGCGTCGGTACCCCGCAGGAGTGCATGAAGCGCAGGTTCACGACGTGCGCACCGAGCCCCGCCGGCAGCAGATGATTCGCGGACCCCGCCGCGACCTGCGAGGCGAACAGCCGCCCCACGGGGAGCGGTTCGAGCACCGCGCCCTGCCGCAGCAGACACACCGGCACCCAGCACGCCACCGTGGCCACCGCCGCGGCCAGCAGCCAGCCCGGATCGGCGCCGCGCAGCCGCGCGAGACCCGAGACGAACAGCGGCCAGTTCCAGGCCACCCATACGGCGACCAGGACGAGCGGCACGAGCGGGAGCCACTTCCGGGCGCCGCGTGCGCACCGGGTGACGCGGGGGTTGTCTCGTAAGGGCAGGCGGCGGCGGAGGACAGGGGGAGGGGAGACGGCCACCCTACGGTGATGCCCACTTCCGCCCGGTCCGAGCCCTCCGGGCCCCGAGCGGTGCGCCGACCGGCCGGAAGGTAGGGTCTTCCCGGCGGTGGACGTGATCACCGCACGGCGGTGGGGCCCGCCGTCCTCCAACCGCGGCGACGCCGCCGCCAACGGTCCCTACTTGCGACGACGCGCACCCGTAACCTGTGCCCGGCGAGTAGGAGACTTACGTGGGAGAGGCCCGCACCCCGATGCTGAACGAACCCGTCGACCCGGACGTGGATCTGCACGCCCCCGTCCGGCACAAGGCCACGTGGCGGGGGCAGGGACCCGTCGTCGCGGCGGTCTCGCTCGGCGGCGCCGTCGGCGCGTCCGCCCGCTACGGAGCCTCGCTGCTGTGGCCCACGGCCCCCGGCGCCTTCCCGTGGACGACGCTCGTCGTGAACGCCGTCGGCTGCGCGGTCATCGGCGTCTTCATGACCGTCGTCGCGGAGGTGTGGGACGCCCACCGCCTTGTTCGGCCGTTCTTCGGCACGGGTGTACTCGGCGGCTTCACGACCTTCTCCACGTACGTGGTCGACATCCGGAACCTGACGGCCGAAGGACACCCGCGCACCGCCCTCGCCTACCTGGCGCTGACGGTGTGCGCGGCGCTCGCCGCCGTATGGGCCGCGGCGCACCTGACCCGGCGCGTCATCGCGGGGAGGCAGCGGTGAACTGGGTGTGGGTGATCGCGGGCGCGATGGTCGGCGCCCCGCTGCGCTATCTCACCGACCGCGCCGTCCAGTCCCGGCACGACACGGTGTTCCCGTGGGGAACCTTCGCCGTCAATGTCATCGGCTCGTTCGTCCTCGGCCTGGTCACCGGCGCCGTCGCGGCGGGCGGCGCGGGCGACCAGGTGCAGTTGCTGCTCGGCACCGGGCTCTGCGGGGCGTTGACGACGTACTCCACGTTCTCGTACGAGACGCTGCGCCTGGCCGAGGGCAGGGCGGGCTTCTTCGCCGCCGCCAACGTCATCGGCAGCGTCGTCGCGGGACTTGGCGCCGCCTTCACCGGCGCGGCGGTCGCGGCGGCCGTCTGGGGCTGAGCGGGCGGGGGTGTGTCGCCCGGGTGCCGTATGGGGTCCGAGTGCCCTATGGGGTCCGAGTGTCCTATGGAGTTCGAGTGTTCTATGGGGTCCGGGTGGCCTACGAGGCGGCGCGCGCGGCGGCGCGTTCCGTCGCCGCGGCGAGGTCCGCCGCGCCCCCCGCCGCGTAGTACACGTACTCGCGCACGAGCCGGAAACCCGCCGTCCACGCGAGCAGGCGGCTGGCCCGGTTGAGGGTCGAGCAGTTCCAGCTCGGGATGTGGCCGCGGGACCTGATGTCGGCGGTGAGCGCCGTGACGCAGGACAGGGCGAGGCGGTGGCGGCGGTGGTCGGGGGCCGTGAGCACCGCGACGTCTTCGTGGCGGGTGCCGCGGAAGTAGGTGCAGGCGAGGGCGAGCACGGCGCCGTTACGGTCGGTCGCCGCCCAGCCGTGCCCGCTGGAGGCGAGGCCGAGCGGTCCGCCCCAACTGGCGGTGATCCAGGCCGAGTCGGGGCCCAGCACCGCGAGGGCGTCGGTGTCGGCCGGTTCCAGGCGGCGCACCCGCACGCCGCGCGGCAGGACGGCGGGGCGGGCCGGAGCCACCTGCGTCCACACCATCCGCTCCCAGGGCGTGACCCGGTCGAACGCGGCGCCGAGCAGCGGCAGGAAGCGGGCCGGCGCGTCGATCCGGGAGTGTGCCAGCGGCGCCAGATCGGCGGGCGTGAGCCCCTCCGGTGAGCCGCGCAGCATGGTGTGTCCCGCGCAGCTCACCGCGAGGGCGCGAGGTGACTCGGCGTGGTCGGCCCACCAGGTGCCGAGCCCGGTGGCGAGGGCGTGCTCACCAATGACCCCGGGACCGGGCGCCCCGGTGGGGAACCAGCGGGACAGGGCGGGGAGTTGACGGGGGGCCGTCTCGATCATGCGGACCTCTTTCGGGGGTGTGGGTGTGCGAGAGGGGCGGTGCCGGCGGGCATGGGGATGCGCCGGCACCGCCCCGGTCGAGGTCGGCCGGTCAGCGCTGTCAGGTCAGCGCTGACCGGCCTTGCTGCCGTGGTTCGCCTTCTTCTTCCGGCGTGCCTTCTTCTTCCGGGACCGCTTGGACATGACGGTCAACTCCTCTGCTGGTGAGGGGTGTTCATACGGTGTTGGTGGCGCGGCCGACCAGCAGGTCGGCCAGCTTGTTGAGGCGCTTGACGGTGCGGTGCTCGCGGGCGGCGGGGGCCGGGTCCACGCGCTCGGCGCGGTCGTAATAGGCGCCGTTGACGATCTCCACCGCCGGGTCGCAGAGGCGTGCCACGTGTGCGGCGCCCTCGGCGGGGGTCACACCTTCGTGGGCGTAGAGCGGGAGCAGCGCCGTCTCGCAGACGCCCGGGTGCACGGACACGGCGGTGACCCGCGGGTCCGCCGCGAAGACGGTGAGCGCCAACTGCGCCTGCGCGTACGCGGCGAGGCGGGAGTAGCGGCGGCCCCGGTTCGGGTCGTTCCACTGGATGTTGCCGGTGCGGTGCAGCGAGGACGACACGTTGACGACGCGGCCGCCCGGGTCTGTGGTCAGCGCCGGCTCCAGCAGACACGTCAGCAGGTAGTGGGAGAGGAAGTTGACCTGGAAGGCGATCTCGTTGCCGTCCGCCGTGATGGTGTGCCGCTCGGGGGCGGCCATGCCGGCGTTGTTGACGAGGACGTCGAGGTGCGGGTGCTCGTGCACCACCTTGTGCGCGAGGGTCTCGACCTCGCCGAGGTGCGCGAAGTCCGCGGCGAGCGAGCAGAGTTGCTGCGCGTTCACCCCGGCCGTCGCGATCAGCTTGTCGGTCGCGGCGCGTGCCTCTTCGGCGGTGCGCCCGTGCACGAGCACCGTGGCTCCGCGCTCGGCGAGCAGGCGCGCCGTCTCGTAGCCGATGCCGGAGGTGGCTCCGGTGACCAGAACGGTGCGGCCGGAAAGGCTGGATGCAGACATGGGTCTTCCAAGGGGGCGGGTACGGCCGTGCCGGTGGGCGGCGGCGACGTACGGGCTGATACGGGATGCGAAAGGGGCGCCCCGATCCGGATCGGGGCGCCCCGGGTCGCGCGGATGCGTCAGCGCATGCGCGGGCAGCGGGGCGTGCGACCGGGGGCCGGATGAGGCGGCCGGTCGAGCAGGAGCCACTCGCTGTTCACGCTGTCCATCTCAGCGGGTCGCGGGGGCCGCGGCAATGGTGTCGGGGGTTTCCTTACGAGGCCCTGATGGCGAGGAGGCGGGAGAGAGGGAGGGGCGGCGGCCGTCCGTCAAGACGGTGTCAACGCGACGGCCGCCCACGCCAAGGAGCCGCCAAGGATGCGACAACGTACGCGACCAACTCGCCCTCATAGGGCTTTCTTTGGAGGCATGAGTGAGGTGACACGAGGCCGCCTGAAGGTCTACCTGGGGGCCGCTCCGGGCGTCGGCAAGACGTACCGGATGCTCGACGAGGCGCGGCGCAGAGCCGCGCGCGGCGCCGACGTGGTGGTCGGCGTCGCCGAGTGCCACGGGCGGCCGCACACCGAGGCGATGCTCGGCGGGCTCGAACAGCTGCCGCGCACCCCGTGCGCGTACCGGGGCGGCGGGTACACCGAGTTCGACGTGTCCGCGCTGCTCGCGCGCCGACCCGAGGTCGCCGTCGTCGACGAACTCGCGCACACCAACGTGCCCGGCGGCGGCCGCAACGCCAAGCGCTGGCAGGACGTCGAGGAACTGCTCGCGGCCGGCATCGACGTCGTCACGGCCGTCAACATCCAGCACCTCGCCTCCCTCAACGACGTCGTCGAGAAGATCACCAAGGTGCCGCAGGCGGAGACGGTGCCCGACGAGGTCGTGCGCCGCGCCGACCAGATCGAGCTCGTCGACCTGCCGCCGGAAGGGCTGCGCCGCCGCATGGCGCACGGCAACATCCACCCGCCCGAGAAGGTCGACGCCGCGCTCGCCGACTACTTCCGCCCCGGAAACCTCACCGCGCTGCGGCAGTTGGCGCTCCTCTGGGTCGCCGACCGGGTCGACGAGGCGTTGGTGGCCTACCGTTCCGAACACCGCATCGGGGGTGTCTGGGAGACACGTGAGCGGGTCGTGGTCGCCCTGACCGGCGGTCCCGAGGGCGACACGCTGATCCGCCGCGCGGCCCGCATCGCAGACCGGGCGGCGGGCGGCGACCTGCTCGCCGTGCACATCGCGCGCAGCGACGGCCTCGCCGCCGGTGCCTCGTACGCCGCGCTCGCCCGCCAGCGGCAGCTCGTCGAGGACCTCGGCGGCAGCTACCACTCCGTGGTCGGCGACGACGTGGCGAGCGCCCTCGTGGAGTTCGCGCGCGCGGAGAACGCCACACAGCTCGTCCTCGGCACCAGCCGCCGCCGCAGGCTCGAACGCTTCCTCACCGGGCGCGGCACCGGCGAGACCGTCGTCGCCCGCTCCGGCGACATCGACGTCCACACCGTCACCCACGAACGCGCGGGCCACGGCACGCTGTTGCCCTCGCGCCGCCGTACGCTGTCCAGGACGCGCCGCGTCGCGGGCCCGGTCGCCGGGCTGCTGCTGCCGCTCGCGCTGACCTGGCTCCTGGCCGCGGAGGGGGCGCGCTCCGCGCTCGACCTGACCAGCGAGGCGCTGCTGTTCCTGCTCGCCGTGGTGGGCGTCGCGTGCATAGGGGGAGTGGCCTCGGCGGTGGTGGCGTCCGTCACGGCCTCGCTCCTGCTCAACTACTGGTTCATCCCGCCCATCGGCCACTTCACCCTCGACGAGCCCAACGCGGTGCTCGCGGTGGCGGTCTTCGCGGTGGTGGCGGCCACCGTCGCGGCCGTCGTCGACCGTTCCCTGCGCCTCTCCCGCCGCTCGGCCCGCGCCACGGCGGAAGCGGAAACCATGTCCTCCCTCGCAGGAACGATCGTGCGCGGCGGGGCGACGATCCCGGCACTCCTGGAACGCACCCGTGAGGCGTTCGGGGCGGAGGCGGCGGAACTGGTGGCGCTCGGAGACGGCCGGGAGCGGGACCACCACGAGCCCTCCGGCCGGGCCGGTGGTGGTCGCGCGCCCACCACCCTCACCCGCGTTCCCGCTGGCCCCGCCCACGAACTCGTCCTCCGCGGGCGCCAGTTGCCCGCCGCCGACCGGCGCGTGCTCACCGCGTTCGCCGCGCACGTGGGCGCCGCCGTCGAACGGGCGCGGCTCGCGGAGGCCGTGGCCGAGGTGGAGCCGGTGAAGGCGGCCGACCGGATGCGGACCGCACTGTTGCGGGCCGTCGGGCACGATCTGCGGACGCCGCTCGCCGCGGGCTGGGCCGCCGTCGCCTCGTTGCGCAGTGCCGACGTCGACTTCTCCGCGGACGACCGGGCCGAACTCCTCGCCACCGCCGACGCGTCGATGGCCCGGCTGAACCGGCTCGTGGAGAACCTGCTCGACCTGGCCCGCCTCGAAGCGGGCGCCGTGCGCCTCGACCTGCGGGCCACCGCCCTGGAGGAGGTGCTGCCGGGCGCGCTCGACACGCTGCCGGACGGCGCGGCGGGCATCGAGGCGGGCGACCTCCAGGAGGTGCCGCCGGTGCTCGCCGACCCGCCCCTCCTGGAACGCGTCCTCGCCAACCTCGTGAACAACGCCGCCCGGCACACCCCGCAGGGCCGCAAGGTCGTCGTCACCGCCAGCGCGCACGCGGGCCGCGTCGAGGTGCGGGTCGTCGACCGGGGACCGGGCGTTCCGGCCGGGGACCGCGAGCGGCTCTTCGAACCGTTCCAGCGGCTCGGCGACACCGACAACACCACCGGCCTCGGCCTCGGCCTCGCCCTCGCGCGAGGGCTCACCGAGGCCATGGACGGCACCCTCGCCCCGGAGGACACCCCGGGCGGCGGACTGACCATGGTCCTGTCGCTGCCCTTCGCCCCCGCACTCCACGTACCCCACCACCAGGCGGTCACCCCGGCATGACATCAACTCTCCATCTGCGTACGGGACAGCAGGGCGCCCGCTCGCAGCACATGGTCATCTGTGGCGACGACGGCCTCGCCCACCGCCTCGCCGTCGAACTGGACGCGGTGTGCGGCGAGGCCGTGACCGTCGTCCTGCCGAGCCGCCGCGACGAACACGGCGCCGAGATCGCCGCGCTGCACCGCGACCCGCACTCGCCGATCGAACTCCTCGTCTCCGCACGCCCCGACGAGCAGACACTGCGGGCGGCCGGAGTCGAGCGCGCCGCCGCGCTCGCCCTCGGCTACCGCGACGACCAGACCAATATGACGGCGGCGCTGCTCGCCCGCGGCCTCAACCCGCAGATCCGCCTCGTCATCCGGATGTTCCACCGCGAGCGCGGCCGCCACCTGGAACGCCTCCTCGACCGGGCCGCCGCCGAACAGTGCGCCCCCGGCGACCAGTCGCTCGACATGTCGACCACGGTGCTGTCCGACGCCGACACCGCCGTGCCCGAACTCGTCGCGGCAGCCGCCCTCGGCCACGGCCCCACGCTGCTCGTCGAGGGCAAGGTGCTGCGCGGCGTCGTGCGCCCCGCCGCCACCTCGCCCCAGCCCGGCGACCTGGCCACCCTCGCCATACTGTCCGGCGCCGACGCCGACGACCCGGCGGGCTCGGACAGCCACGAGACGCCCGGAGCCGAGGGCACCCAGCTGCTGCCCGACACCCAAACCGCCGACCGCCGTCAGTTCACGCACGGCCGCCTGATGCTGGAGGAGGTCGCGCAGAGTCAGCGGGTCACGCATGAACTGCCGGGCCGAGAGCGGCGGTTGGGGGTGGGGTCCTGGGTGCGTGCCCGCCTCGCGCACCTACCGCTGAGGGTGTTCCTGAGCCGCGAGGTGCTCGCCGTCTTCGGCGCGCTGTTCGCGGTCGAGGCGCTGTTGTCGGTGGCCACGTGGGTCTGCACCGAGCAGGACGTCTGGTGGAAGAACTTCTTCCTGCCGCTGCTCGACATCTTCACCATGGGCGACCCCGCCACCGACGACGGCACGGGGCGGCGCTGGCTCCAGATCATCGCCGGCTTCGTCGGCCTCGCGATCCTGCCGCTCGTCGTGGCCGCCACCTTCAACGCCACCGTCGCCTTCCGCGCCGCGTCCACCACCCACCCGCCGGGTGACGACCTCGCCGACCACATCGTCGTCGTGGGACTCGGCAAGATCGGCACCCGGGTCCTCGCCCACCTCAGCGCCAGCGGCCACCGCGTCGTCGCCGTCGAACGCGATCCGCACGCGCGCGGCGTCGAGTTCGCCCGCTCACTCGGCGTACCGCTGATCGTCGGCGACGCCGCGCACGCCGAGGTCCTCGACCAGGCGCGCATCCGGCACAGCCGCTCGGTCCTCGTGCTCACCCGCGACGACGGCGAGAACCTCGACATCGTGATGACGGCCCGCGAGGCCAATCCGTCCGTACGCGTTGTCATGCGGCTGTACGACGACGACTTCGCGGCCACCGTGCAGCGCACCCTGCGCGCCTCCTACCCGCACGCCCTCACCCGCAGCCGCTCCGTGTCCGCGCTCGCGGCGCCCTCGTTCGCGGCGGCGATGATGGGGCGGCACGTGCTGGGTGTGATGCCGGTGGAGCGTGGTTCGCTGCTGTTCACCGTCGTCGACGTGGCGGGTCACCCGGAGCTGGAGGGGCGCAGCGTGCACGCCGCGTTCCGCGTCAACGAGTGGCGGGTGCTCGCCGTCGGCAGGGCGGGGCCGCCCGCCGCAACGGCCACCGACACCCTCGGCGGCATCCGCGTGGACACCACCCGGCACGGCTTCGACTGGCGCCCGCCGCACGGCCGGGCGCTGCGGGCCGGCGACCGCGTGGTCCTCGCGACGACCCGGCGCGGCCTTGACGTCCTGATGACGGGAGTACAGCCGCATCCGCCGGGCCGCAGGTGATACCGGAGCGGGGGCGGGCCTCCGGGCCCCGAGAGCCGGGAGTTCCTGAGCGCCCGCAACCCGGGAGTTCCTGAGCGCCCGCAGCCCGGGAACGCCTGAGCGCCCGCAACCCGGCAACGCCTCAGAGCCCCGACACCCGGAACACCGTCCGCGCCAGCTCCCCGTCCACCCGCCGCGCCAGCGTGCGCAGCGCCGTCCCGCCGCACAGCAGCAGCCCGCGCCGCTCCGAGACCCGGGCGGCGTCGTCGAGCAGCCGCCACAGCGGGGGATTGGCGACGAGGACCTGTGGGTCGATCTCGACCCGGCCGCCCAACTCGTCGCGCAGCACGAGGCGTTGCGCGACGCCGTCCACGCAGCGCACCGACACCAGCCGGTCCGTGCGCACCGTGTGCCGCCGCCACAGCCCGCGCACGGTGAGCCGGTCCGGCGTTGCGGTGATCCGGGCGGGCAGCAGCACCACGGTCAGTGCGACGCCGAGACCCAGCCACAACGCGCAGCGCCACGCGGAGAGTTGACCCGACAGGGTGTCGATCCCGAGCAGCAGCGCGCACAGCGTCGCACCGCACCACACCGCGCCGCGTGCTTCGCCGGCCCACCGCTCGTCGCTCGCGCTCGTGAGGTCCGCCGCGCTGAAGATGTCTGCCATGCCGTCGACGCTAAGCAGTCGATCCGGCGCCGTCCGCAGTCTTGATGCGGTCCGAACGGCTCCCTGTACGCCTTCTTGACGCGCGCGTGCCGCCCGGCCTGGGGCGCTGTCAACGGTGCGTCAAGTTCGCCGGAGCGACCGCGAAGATCCCGCTAGGAGGCGCCGCCGTCGCCGGTCCACGGGCACAACCTGGCCGAACCGTTCCACCGGGCGACCGCCCCCGACCGCGAGTAGGACTCCCATGACAACCCAGGCCACCGAAACCGCGGACGTCACCGCGGCCACCGCGACCGCCGCCGAGGAACCCCCTGATCCCGCGAGCAGCGACCGGCACCGCCTCACCGCGCTCACCGGTCTCGCCGCGCTCTCCCTCGACGCCATGGCCTCCGTCGCGTACGGCCCCGAGGCGATCGTCCTGGTCCTGGCCGCCGCCGGCGCCCACGGCCTCGGCTTCACGCTCCCCGTCACCCTCGCGATCGCCGCGCTGCTCGCCGTGCTCGTCGCCTCCTACCGGCAGGTCATCGCCGCGTTCCCGGACGGCGGCGGCTCGTACGCCGTCGCGAAGAAGCACCTCGGCGCGCGCACCAGCCTCGTGGCCGCCGCGTCCCTCGTCCTCGACTACGTGCTGAATGTCGCCGTCGCCGTGACCGCCGGGGTCGCCGCACTCACCTCCGCGTTCCCGGAGCTGTACGGCGAGCGGCTGTGGATCTGTCTGGCCGTGCTCGCACTGATCACCGCCGTGAACCTGCGCGGCATCGTCGACTCGGCACGCGCCTTCATCGCGCCGACGGCGATATTCGTCGTCTCGATCCTCACGTTGATCGTGATCGGGCTTTTTCGGGATGCGCCCGTGTCCACCGAGGCCGCCGCGGGACATGCCTCGGTCCTCGCCGACAACGCCACCACCGTCGGCGCGCTGCTCCTGCTGAAGGCGTTCGCCTCCGGCTGCTCGGCGCTGACCGGCGTCGAGGCCATCGCCAACGCCGTACCGCAGTTCCGCACCCCGCGCGCCCGCCGCGCGCAGCACGCGGAGATCGCGCTCGGCGCGGTCCTCGGGGTCATGCTCGTCGGGCTGAGTGTGCTCATCTCGCGGTTCCACCTCCAGCCGGTGGCAGGTGTCACCGTCCTCGCGCAGCTCGCGGACGCCTCCCTCGGCCACAACTGGGCTTTCTACGTCGTGCAGTTCGCGACGATGATCCTGCTGGCGCTCTCCGCGAACACGTCGTTCGGCGGGCTCCCGGTGCTGCTGAAGCTGCTCGCCCGCGACAACTATCTGCCGCACGTCTTCGCCCTCAAGGCCGACCGCCAGGTCCACCGGCACGGTGTCCTCACCCTCGCCGGTGTCTCGGCCGCCCTACTGGTCTTCTCCGGCGGAGACACCAACACCCTCGTGCCGCTCTTCGCGATCGGTGTCTTCATCGGCTTCACCATCGCGCAGGTCGGCATGGTGCTCCACTGGCGCGGTGTGCCGGGTTCGCTGGGGAAGGCACTGCTCAACGGGTTCGGCGCCCTACTCACCGGGGTGTCCGCGGTCGTCGTCACTGCCACCAAGTTCCACGACGGGGCCTGGCTGATCGTGGTCGCGCTGCCCGTGCTCGTCCTCGCGTTCCAGGCCGTGCGCCGCGCGTACGACCGGATCGGCGAGCGGCTCGGGCTCGGCCGGATCCCGGAGTGCCCGACGCACGCCCGCTCCCTCGTCATCGTCCCGGTCTCCGGCATCTCCCGGCTCACCAGCGAGGCGCTGACCGCGGCGAACTCGCTCGGCGACGAGGTGCGCGCCGTCACCGTCGTGCACGACGACCCGGAGGACCGGGCCGCGAGCGAGGCGCTCACCCGGGACTGGGCGCTGTGGGACCCGGGCGTCGACCTGGTCCGGCTGCCGTCCGAGCGCCGCACCCTCGGCAGGCCCGTCGCCGCGTACGTACGCGAAGCGGCCGAGCCCGGCACGCGCGTGACCGTGCTCATCCCGGAGGCCGAACCGGGGCAGGCCTGGCAGCGGCTGCTCCAGAACCAGCGCGGCGCGGTCGTCGCGCACGCCGTGCGCAGGGACACCGACGCGGTCATCTGCCGGCTGCGCTTCAAGCTGTCCTGACACGTCCTGACACGTCCTGACACGTCCTGACGTGTCTTGTCGTCCGGCCTCAGGCCGCGACCGCGTACGCCCCGTGCGGGTCCACGACCCGTCCGTCGGGCAGCAGCTCACCCGTGTCGTCGAAGACGATCGTGCCGTCGCAGCGCAGGCTCCAGCCCTGTTCCGGGTGGGAGGCGACGACGTGCTCCGGGCTCGTGCACGCGGGTTGGTGGTCACACATGGCGCACCTCCAGGTGAGCTGTTTCCTGCTTCGACGATGCGCGCGGCGCGGCCCGTCGGCCAGAGCCCGGGGCCGAGTGTGACAGCTCCGGGACAGTCCCCGGACAGAGCCAGGACGCGGCCGCCGGGCACCCCGCGCAAGCACCGCCGGGCCACCCCCGCGTAAGAGACGCGTCAAGGGCGCACACGGCGGCGTATGGGAGCCGTCAATGGGGCTCGAATCCGCCCCTGACCGGGGGTTTCCTCTGTGTGTCAGTTCCGATTCCCGTTCGGAATCACGTTCCGAATCAAGTCCTTCAACCAGGGAGCTCACGATGGCCGACGTGGCCTTCGTTGTCACCACGATCGCGGTGTTCGCGCTGGTGGCACTCGTCGCCAAGGGGGTGACCAAGCTGTGACCGCCGAGAACATCGTCGGCCTCGTCGTGGCCGTCGCCCTCCTGGGCTATCTCGTCCTCGCCCTCATCTACCCGGAGAGGTTCTGAGCACAGATATGAGCCCCGAACTCGCCGGCGTACTCCAGCTGCTCGCGCTGATAGCGGCGCTCGCACTGGCGTACCGCCCCCTCGGCGACTACATGGCCCGGGTCTACTCCTCCTCCAAGCACCTGCGGGTGGAGAAGTGGATCTACAAGGGCATCGGCGCCAACCCCGATGCCGAGATGCGCTGGACCGCCTACCTGCGCGGCGTCCTCGCCTTCTCCGCCATGAGCGTCCTGTTCCTGTACCTGCTCCAGCGGATCCAGGGCAGCCTGCCCGGCTCGCTCGGCTTCTCGTCGATCGACCCGGACCAGGCCTTCAACACGGCGGCGTCTTTCGTCGCCAACACCAACTGGCAGTCGTACTACGGCGAGCAGGCCATGGGCCACGTCGTGCAGACCGGTGGCCTCGCCGTGCAGAACTTCGTCTCGGCGGCCGTGGGGATCGCCGTGGCGGTCGCGCTCGTCCGCGGTTTCGCCCGCTCCCGCACCGGTGAGCTGGGCAACTTCTGGTCCGACCTGGTGCGCGGCGTCGTCCGAATCCTCGTCCCGATCGCGGTCGTGGGCGCGCTGATCCTCGTCGCCTGCGGCGCCATCCAGAACTTCTCCGGCATCCACTCCGTCGGCCAGTTCATGGGCGGCTCGCAGCAGTGGAACGGCGGCGCCGTCGCCTCCCAGGAAGTCATCAAGGAGCTGGGCACCAACGGCGGCGGCTACTTCAACGCCAACTCCGCCCACCCCTTCGAGAACCCCAACGCGTTCTCGAACCTCTTCGAGATCTTCCTGATCCTCGTCATCCCGTTCGCCCTGACCCGCACCTTCGGCACCATGGTCGGCTCGGTCAAGCAGGGGTACGCGATCCTCGCGACGATGGCGACCATCTGGGTCGGCTTCATCGCGCTGATGATGTGGACCGAGTTCAACCACCACGGCCCGGCGTTCGACGCCGCGGGCGGCGCGATGGAGGGCAAGGAGACCCGCTTCGGCATCGGCGCGTCGGCGATCTTCTCGATCTCCACGACGCTCACCTCGACCGGCGCGGTCAACTCCTTCCACTCCTCCAACACCGGACTCGGCGGCGGCCTCAACCTGCTGGGCATGCAGCTCGGCGAGATCGCGCCCGGCGGTGTCGGATCCGGCCTCTACGGCATGCTGATCATGGCGATCATCGCGGTGTTCATCGCGGGCCTGATGGTGGGCCGCACGCCCGAGTACCTCGGCAAGAAGATCGGCACCCGCGAGATCAAGTTCGCGGCCTGCTACATCCTCATCACGCCGGCCCTCGTGCTCGTCTTCACGTCGATCTCGATGGCCCTGCCGACGCCGCCGAACTCCATGCTCAACTCCGGGGCGCACGGCTTCTCCGAGATCCTGTACGCGTACACGTCCGGCGCCAACAACAACGGTTCCGCCTTCGCGGGCCTGTCCGCCGACACCCAGTGGTTCAACACCACGATCGGCATCGCGATGCTGCTCGGCCGCTTCCTGCCGATGGTGTTCGTGCTCGCGCTCGCCGGTTCGCTGGCCGAGCAGAAGCCGATCCCGGCCACCGCGGGCACCCTGCGCACCCACAAGCCGCTCTTCACCGGCCTGCTGGTCGGCACGCTCCTGATCATCACCGGCCTGACGTACTTCCCGGCGCTCGCGCTCGGCCCGCTCGCGGAAGGGCTCGCGTCATGACCGTACGTATAAAGGAACCAGAGGAAACCGAGGACGCGATGTCCACTGCCACACCCACCAGGGCGCCCCACCAGGACGTGCCCACCGGGCACAAGCCGGGTCAGGACGGCGCCGGCAAGGTCGGCGCGGGTCTCTTCGACCCCAAGCAGCTGCTGAAGTCGCTGCCCGACGCCTGCCGCAAGCTCGACCCGCGCGTCATGGTCAAGTCGCCCGTGATGTTCGTGGTGCTCATCGGGTCCGTCCTGACGACGGTGTTCTCCTTCACCGACCCCACCGACTGGTTCGGCTGGGCGATCAGCGCCTGGCTGTGGCTGACGGTGATCTTCGCGAACCTGGCGGAGGCCGTCGCCGAGGGCCGCGGCAAGGCGCAGGCCGACACGCTGCGCAAGGCGAAGACCGACACCGTGGCGCGCCGGCTCACCGGCTCCACCGAGGAGCAGGTTCCCGGCACGGAGCTGAAGATCGGCGACCTGGTCGTCTGCGAGGCCGGTGATGTCATCCCCGGTGACGGCGACGTCGTCGAGGGCGTGGCCTCCGTCGACGAGTCGGCCATCACCGGCGAGTCCGCCCCGGTCATCCGCGAGTCCGGCGGCGACCGGTCCGCGGTCACCGGCGGTACGAAGGTGCTCTCCGACCGCATCGTCATCAAGGTCACGACGAAGCCCGGCGAGACCTTCATCGACCGCATGATCAACCTGGTGGAGGGCGCGGCCCGGCAGAAGACCCCGAACGAGGTCGCGCTCAACATCCTGCTGGCCTCGCTGACCATCGTCTTCCTGCTGGCCGTCGCCACCCTGCCGCCGTTCGCGGACTACGCGGGCAAGCACCTCAGCATGGTCGTCCTCGTCGCCCTGCTGGTGTGTCTGATCCCGACCACCATCGGCGCGCTGCTCTCCGCGATCGGCATCGCCGGCATGGACCGGCTCGTGCAGCGCAACGTGCTCGCCATGTCAGGCCGGGCCGTGGAGGCCGCCGGTGATGTGTCGACGCTGCTGCTCGACAAGACCGGCACCATCACCCTCGGCAACCGGCAGGCCGCCGAGTTCGTGCCCGTACGTGGCACCACCGAGGCCGAGGTCGCCGACGCGGCCCAGCTGTCGTCGCTGTCCGACGAGACGCCCGAGGGCCGCTCCGTCGTCGTCCTCGCCAAGGAGAAGTACGGGCTTCGCGAGCGCCACCAGGGCGAGCTGACCGGCGCCGAGTGGATCGAGTTCACCGCCCAGACCCGCATGTCGGGTGTGGACGTCGACGGGCGCAAGATCCGCAAGGGCGCGGCCGGTTCGGTCATCGCCTGGGTCGAGGAGCGCGGCGGCCGCGTCGCCGACGACGCCGACACCCTCTCCAACCGGATCTCCGAGGCGGGCGGTACGCCGCTGCTCGTGGCGGTCGAGGACTCCGAGGGCGCCCGCGTGCTCGGTGTCATCCACCTCAAGGACGTCGTCAAGGACGGCATGCGCGAGCGGTTCGTCGAGCTGCGCCGCATGGGCATCAAGACCGTCATGATCACGGGTGACAACCCGCTGACCGCCAAGGCGATCGCCGACGAGGCGGGCGTCGACGACTTCCTCGCGGAGGCCACTCCCGAGGACAAGATGGCGCTCATCAAGCGGGAGCAGGCGGGCGGCAAGCTCGTCGCGATGACCGGTGACGGCACCAACGACGCGCCCGCGCTCGCGCAGGCGGACGTGGGTGTCGCGATGAACACCGGTACGTCGGCCGCGAAGGAGGCCGGCAACATGGTCGACCTCGACTCGAACCCGACCAAGCTCATCGAGATCGTCGAGATCGGCAAGCAACTCCTCATCACCCGGGGCGCGTTGACGACCTTCTCGATCGCCAACGACGTCGCGAAGTACTTCGCGATCATCCCGGCGCTGTTCGCGGCGGTCTACCCCGGCCTGGACAAGCTCAACATCATGGGTCTGTCCTCGCCCGACTCCGCGATCCTCTCCGCGGTCGTCTTCAACGCGATCATCATCATCGCGCTGGTCCCGCTCGCCCTGAAGGGCGTCCAGTACCGGCCGGTGAGCGCGGACAAGCTGCTCCGTCGCAACCTCGGGATCTACGGCCTGGGCGGGCTCGTCGCGCCGTTCATCGGCATCAAGCTCATCGACCTCCTCATCTCCCTGATCCCCGGTCTTTGACCTCCAGAAAGCGTTGCTGATCACCATGAACAACACGGTAGGAAACACGGGCCGGTTGCTGTGGGCGGGGCTGCGCGCCCTGATCGTCCTGACGGTCGTCTGTGGCGTGCTCTACCCGCTCGCCGTCACCGGTATCGCACAGGCCGCCTTCCACGACAAGGCCAACGGTTCCGAGATCAAGTCCGAGGGCAAGGTCGTCGGCTCCTCCCTCATCGGCCAGACGTACCTCACCAAGGATGGCAAGCCGGACCTCAAGTGGTTCCAGCCCCGGCCGTCCAACGGCCTCGGCGAGAACAGCGTGAACACCCAGTACAAGCTGATCCTCTCCGGCGCCACCAACCTCTCCGGTGACAACAAGGAGCTGGTCAAGCAGGTCAACGACGCCAAGGCCGCTGTCGTCAAGGACAACTCCACGGCGACGTACAAGGTGAAGCCGTCGGACATTCCGGCCGACGCCGTCACCTCCTCCGGCTCCGGCCTGGACCCGGCGATCTCCCCGGAGTACGCCGACCTCCAGGTGCACCGGATCGCGGAGCGCAACGGCCTGAGCGTCGCGCGGGTCCAGAAGCTCGTCGACGCGCACAAGGACGGCCGGCAGCTCGGGTTCATGGGGGAGCCGAGGGTCAACGTCCTCGAACTCAACGTCGCGCTCAAGCAGTTGACCACCACGAGCTGATGACACGGGTCCTGGTGGTCGAGGACGACCCACAGCTCGTCCGTGCCCTGGTCATCAACATGCAGGCGCGCCGGTTCGGCGTCGACGCGGCACCGGACGGAGCCACCGCGCTCCGGCTGGCCGCCGCCCGGCAGCCCGATGTCGTGGTCCTCGACCTCGGGCTGCCGGACATGGACGGCGTCGATGTCATCAAGGCGCTGCGCGGCTGGACCCGCGTGCCCATCATGGTGCTGTCCGCGCGCCGGGCCTCGGAGGAGAAGGTCGCGGCCCTCGACGCGGGCGCCGACGACTACGTGACCAAGCCGTTCAGCATGGACGAACTCCTGGCCCGGCTGCGGGCCGCCGTGCGGCGCACCGAGACGGCGCCGCTCGCGCCCGACACCCTCCTTGTCACCACGGACGACTTCACCGTCGACCTCGTGGCGAAGAAGGTGAAGAGGGCGGAGAAGGCGGCGAGCGGCGGGCGCGACATACGACTGACACCCACCGAGTGGCACCTCCTGGAGATCCTGGTGTGCAACCCGGGCCGGCTCGTCAGCCAGAAGCAGTTGCTCCGGGAGGTGTGGGGGACCTCCCGGAGCAACAAGACCAACTATCTACGCGTCTACATGGCGCAGTTACGGCGCAAGCTGGAGGCCGACCCCTCGCACCCCCGGTACCTGATCACCGAGCCCGGCATGGGCTACCGCTTCGAGAACCCCGACAACTGACGACAACTGACGGCAACCGACGGCAACCGACAGGGAACTGACAGGCAGATGGCGCGCGGCAAGCTCAGGATCTACCTCGGTGCCGCCCCAGGCGTCGGCAAGACCTACGCCATGCTGGCCGAGGCACACCGCCGCGTCGAACGCGGCACCGACTGCGTGGTGGCGTTCGTCGAGCACCACGACCGGCCGCGCACCGAAGTGCTGCTGCACGGCCTCGAACAGGTCGAGCGGCAGCAACTCGCCTACCGGGACACCGAGTTCAGTGAGATGGACGTGGACGCGGTGCTCGCCCGCCGGCCCGCCGTCGCCATGGTCGACGAACTCCCGCACACCAACGTCCCAGGCGCCCGCAACCGCAAGCGCTGGCAGGACGTCGAGGAACTCCTCGCGGCGGGCATCGACGTCGTGTCCACGGTCAATATCCAGCACCTGGAGTCCCTCGGCGACGTCGTCGAGTCCATCACCGGCGTACGCCAACAGGAGACCGTCCCCGACGACTTCGTGCGCCGCGCCGACCAGGTCGAGCTCGTCGACATGTCACCGCACGCGCTGCGCCGCCGCATGGCCCACGGCAACATCTACAAGCCCGACAAGGTCGACGCGGCGCTCTCCAACTACTTCAGGCCCGGAAACCTCACCGCGCTACGGGAGTTGGCGCTGCTGTGGCTCGCCGACCGCGTCGACGAATACCTCCAGGAGTACCGCAGCGAACACCGCGTCTCGAAGATCTGGGGCTCCCGCGAACGCATCGTCGTCGGCCTCACCGGAGGCCCCGAAGGGCGTACGTTGATCAGGCGCGCGGCACGCCTCGCCGAAAAGGGCGCGGGCGGCGAGGTGTTGGCGGTCTACATCGCCCGCAGCGACGGCCTCACCGCCGCGTCGCCCAAGGAACTCGCCGTCCAGCGCACCCTCGTGGAAGACCTCGGCGGCACTTTCCACCACGTCGTCGGCGACGACGTGTCCGCCGCCCTGCTGGACTTCTCACGCGGGGTGAACGCCACCCAGATCGTCCTCGGTGTCTCGCGCCGCAAGTCCTGGCAGTACGTGTTCGGGCCCGGCGTCGGAGCCACCGTGGCCCGCGACTCCGGACCGGACCTCGACGTCCACCTCGTCACCCACGACGAGATCGGCAGCGGCCGCGGCCTCGCCCCGGCCGCACGCGCGGGCATCGGCCGGGGCCGCCGCGCTTGGGGCTGGGCCACCGGCATCGGCGGGCCCGCCCTGCTCACGCTCCTGCTCAGCAATGCCGCGCCGCACCTCGGCCTCGCCAACGACATGCTGCTGTTCCTCGCGGTGACGGTCGCGGCGGCGCTGCTCGGCGGGCTGCTGCCGGCGCTCTGCTCGGCGGCCGTCGGCACGATCCTGCTCAACTGGTTCTACACACCGCCGATCCACCGGCTGACGATAGCCGACCCCAAGAACATCCTCGCCCTCGCCATCTTCATAGGGGTGGCGGTCTCGGTGGCCTCCGTCGTCGACGTCGCCGCCCGCCGCACCCACCAGGCGGCCCGGCTGCGCGCCGAGTCCGAGGTGCTCGCGTTCCTCGCGGGCAGTGTGCTGCGCGGCGAGACGAGCCTGGAGGCGCTCCTGGACCGCGTACGGGAGACCTTCGCGATGGAGTCCGTGGCGCTCCTGGAGCGGGCCGACGACACCTCGCCGTGGACGTGCGCGGGCCGGGTGGGACCGGAGTTCGCGACGGGCAGGCCCGAGGACGCGGACGTGGACATGCCCGTCGGCGATCACACGGCCCTGGTGCTGCACGGCCGTGTGCTGCCCGCCGAGGACCGGCGTGTGCTCGCCGCGTTCGCCGCCCAGGCCGTGGTCGTCGTCGACCGCGAACGCCTCAAGTCCGAGGCGGACACGGCCCGTACGCTCGCCGAGGGCAACCGCATCCGCACCGCGCTGCTCGCCGCCGTCTCGCACGACCTGCGCACCCCGCTGGCCGGCATCAAGGCGTCGGTGTCCTCGCTGCGTTCACACGACATCGAGTGGTCCGAGCGGGACCGGGCGGACCTCCTCGAAGCCATCGAGTCGGGCGCCGACCGCCTCGACCACCTCGTGGGGAACCTCCTCGACATGTCCCGCCTCCAGACCGGCACGGTGCGCCCGCTGGTCCGGGAGGTCGACCTCGACGAGGTGGTGCCGATGGCGCTGGGCGGCGTACCCGACGAGTCCCTGGCACTCGTCGACCTCGACATCCCGGAGACACTGCCGATGGTGGTCGCCGACCCGGGCCTCCTGGAGCGCTCCGTCGGCAACGTCGTCGAGAACGCGGTCAAGTACACCCCCGGCGACGTCCCGGTCCTGATCGCGGGGAGCGCCCACGGCGACCGCGTCGAACTGCGCGTCGTGGACCGCGGGCCCGGCGTCCCCGACGACGCCAAGACCCGGATCTTCGCCCCGTTCCAGCGCCACGGCGACGCCCCGCGCGGCGCGGGCGTCGGCCTCGGCCTCGCGGTCGCCCGCGGCTTCGCGGAGGCGATGGGCGGCACCCTCGTCGCCGAGGACACCCCGGGCGGGGGACTCACGATGGTGCTGACGCTGCGGGCGGCGGGGGTGCCGGCGCAGGATGTGCCGTACGTGGACTCAGAGCTGGCCGGGGATGATGAAGATCAGCCACGTGGCGAGCGGGGCGATCAGGGTCATGCTCAGCCCCCACACCATCAGGCGCCGGAAGACGTTGTCCCGCAGCTCGTCCGGGGCGCTCGCCACGGTGAGGGCGCCGCTGGTGGAGAACGGTGAGGAGTCCACCACCGAGGACGAGACCGCCAGGGCGGTGATCATTCCGACCGCGCCGATCTCGCCACCGGCCAGGAACGGGACGGCCAGCGGAATGAGGGCGCCGAGGATGCCCGTCGTGGAGGCGAACGCCGACACCACGCCGCCGATGACACAGATCAGCAGCGCCGACACCAGCGGCGTACCGAGGTCGCTGACACTCTCCCCGGCCCATGTGATGGTGCCCATCTTGTCCATCAGGCTGACGTACATCACGATCCCGCACACCAGCAGCACCGTCGGCCAGGCACAGCGCTCGACGGCCCCCTTCGCGGAGGCGGGGGAGACGAGGCACAGCACCGCCGAGACGACGAACGCCATCAACCCCACGTCGAGGTCGAAGGCGAGGGAGCCGACGGCGAGGCTGATGACACCGAGCACGGTGAGGGCGCGGACGGGGGTGAGGCGGATGACTTCCTCCTCGGTTCCGACCCGGGCGGGTGCCGGGGCGGTCACCGTGGCCGTGGCGCCGCCGGTGGGCTGCGCCGGAACGCCGCCGCCCCCGCCACCGGTGTCGCGGGTGGCGCTGTCCACCCGGCGCCCGATCAGCTTCCGGCCGCCGAACAGGAAGAACACGACCACGCTGAGCGCCAGGTTGAAGAGGAAGGAGCCCAGGAAGAGCATCCCTTCGCTGCCGGGAAGGTGTTCGCGCTGCACAACGCCGTTGGTGATGGTGCCGAAGATGCTGATCGGCGAGAAGCCGCCTGCGCTGGCGCCGTTGATGATGAGCAGGCCCATCAGAATCGGGTTGATCTTGTGGCGCACGACGAAGCCCATGCCGATGGGCGCCATGATGCCCACGGCGCCGGGCACCACCGCGCCGGACGCCGTCAGGGCCGCCGTGATCAGGAACATCACCCACGGGATGAGGGCGATACGGCCGCGCACGGCGCGGGTCGAGGCCTGCACGAGCCAGTCCACGGTGCCGTTGTTCTTGGCGATCGCGAACAGCAGCGTGACGCCGACGAGCACCACGAACAGATCGCCGGGGAACCCGGCGAAGAGCTCGTCCGCCGACTCACCGGCGACGGCCGTGCCGACGACGAACGCGGCGACGATGGCGACGACGCCCATGTGCACCTTGGTGAAGGTCGCGACGACGAACACGAGCACGAGGCCGATGATGGAGATGACTTGATCTGACACGAGGCTTCCCTGCCTTCGGTCGCTGGTCACCACACATTAAGGACATTCCGGAAGTCGGAATCTGCTTTGCGGATGGGGTGGGATCGTTGGGGCGAGAGTATGGAAGTGGCCTGATGGCGCGTCAAGACATGTCGCGCGTCAGGAGATTCGGGCACTGATCGCCCGCGCCGCTTCTCGCACCAGTCCGCCGAAGGTCACAGTGGCTTCCGGGGTCATCCGGCTCGTCGGCACATTCACACTCACACTCGCCACCGGAAGCCCCTCCGTCCCGATCACCGCGGACGCCACCGCCGAGACATCCGTGCGCCACTCGCCACCGTTCGTCGCGTAGCCGCACGCCCTGATCTCCCGCACCTCCGCGAGGAGTTGCTCGCGGTCGGTGACCGTGGTGTCGGTGTAGCGCGGCAGCCCCTCGTCGAGATAGCGGCGGATCGCGTCGTCGGGGTCGGCGGCCAGCACGGCCTTGCCGTTGGCGGACGCGTGCATCGGCAGGTCCTGGCCGAGCGGCAGGATGATGCGCACCGCCTTGCTGGTCTGCAAGCGCTCGACGAGCAGCACCTTTCCGCCCTCGCGGACCGCCAAGTGCACGGTTTCGTCGGTCCGTTCGCGCAGTTCCTCCATCACCGGCAGGGCGGCGTCGCGCAGGCCCAGCTCGTCGGTGGCGTGCCGCCCGACGTGCAGCGCCTTCGCCGTCACCACCCAGCGGGTGGGGGTGCCGCCGGCGGGGCGGATCCAGCCCGTGGCGTGCAGCGTGACGAGCGATCGCTGCACCGAACTCTTCGGCAGGTCAAGGGCCCTGGCCAGGTCGGCGACGCCGACGGGCTGCAGCGCGGCGACTTCCTCCAGCGCCCGAAGGGTGTTCGCGACGTTCTGCATCATCACACGTCCGTCCTTACGCGTCGGTCCTTACGCGTCGGTCCTCACGAGTCCGTCCTCACGCGTCCGGTGACTACTCGTCTCTTACGCGTCCGTTGACTCGTCGGCGACGGGAAGCCTACGCTCCACGTGCCGCTCAACGGTACGGCGTGCCACCTCACGGCACAACACCTTTGAGGAGTCGACCGCATGACGCTCCGCACCGGCCGCCACTTCCTGCAGATCCCCGGCCCCACCAATGTCCCCGACCGGGTCCTTCGCGCCATGTCGGCGCCCACCATCGACCACCGGGGCCCGGAGTTCGCCGAGCTGACACACCGTCTGCTCGCCGCGCTCGGCCCGGTGTTCGGCACGACCGGTCCTGTCGTCGTCTATCCGGCCTCCGGCACCGGCGCCTGGGAGGCCGCGCTGGTCAACACGCTCAGCCCAGGCGACCGCGTACTGTCCTTCGAGACCGGTCACTTCGCCACGCTCTGGCGTGACATGGCACGCGGCCTGGGCCTCGACGTCGACACCGACGCCATCCCCGGAGACTGGCGCCGCGGCGCGGACCCGGAGGCACTGGCCGAACGCCTCGCCGCCGACACCGGCCACCGCATCAAGGCGGTCTGCGTCGTCCACAACGAGACCTCGACCGGTGTGACCAGCCGAATCCCCGAGCTGCGCCGGGCCATGGACGAGGCGCGGCACCCGGCCCTGCTGCTCGTCGACACCATCTCCTCGCTCGGCTCCATCGACTACCGGCACGACGAGTGGGGTGTCGATGTCACCGTCGCGGGTTCCCAGAAGGGGCTGATGCTGCCGCCCGGCCTCAGCTTCAACGCGGTCAGCGAGAAGGCCCTCGCCGCGTCCCGTACGTCCGGGCTTCCCAAGTCGTTCTGGAAGTGGCAGCCGGTCATCGACGCCAACACCAAGGGCGCCTTCCCGTACACCCCCGCCACCAACCTCCTCTACGGCCTGGACGAAGCGCTGCGCATGCTCGCGGAGGAGGGACTGCCGAACGTGTTCGCAAGGCACGCCCGGCACGCCGCCGCCACCCGCGCAGCCGTACGGGGATGGGGACTTGAGGTGCTGTGCGCCGACGAGCGCGAGCACTCCGGCTCGCTCACCGCCGTCCTGATGCCCGACGGGCACGACGCCGACAAGCTCCGCAAGGTCATCCTGGAGCGCTTCGACATGTCACTCGGCTCCGGCCTCGGCAAGCTCGCGGGACGGGTCTTCCGCATCGGACACCTCGGCCACTTCAACGACCTCACCCTCGCGGGCACGCTCGCCGGTGTGCAGATGGGGCTCGAACTGGCGGGGGTGCCATCCCAACGGGGCGGCCTCGAAGCGGCGTTGGACGTGCTGCGATGACGGCCCCCAGCGAAGTGCGCGCCGCCGCCCGCGACCTCGAAGCCACGCTCCGCCGCGACCTCGAAGGCGAGGTCTCCTTCGACGACTACACCCGGCACCTGTTCTCCCGCGACGCCAGCATGTACGCCATCGAACCGCAGGGCGTCGTCTTCCCGCGCCACGCCGACGACGTGCGCGCCACCGTCGCCGCTGCCGCCGCACACGGTGTGCCGCTCGTGCCGCGCGGCGCGGGGACCAGCCTCGCCGGGCAGACCATCGGCCCCGGCCTCGTCCTCGACCTCTCCCGGCACCTGCACCGCATCGTCGAACTCGACCCCGAGGCCCGCACCGCGCTCGTCGAACCCGGCGTTGTACAGGACCAGTTGAACCGCGCCGCCGCCGCGCACGGCCTCATGTTCGGCCCGGACACCTCCACCAGCAACCGCGCCACCATCGGCGGCATGGTCGGCAACAACTCGGCGGGCAGCGGCTCGATCCGCTACGGCATGACCATCGACCACGTACGGGAGCTGGACGTCGTCCTCTCCGACGCCACCACGGCACGCCTGGGCCCCGCCGACGAGGCCGAACGCGCCCGCCGCGCGGGACACGACACCTTGGAGGGGCGGCTCTACGGGGAGTTGCCACGGATCGTCAAGGCACACTCCGCGTCCATCGCCACCGACTTCCCCGCCTACTGGCGGCGCTCCGGCGGCTACCGCCTGGACCGGCTCGCCGACCCCGACACACCCTTCGACCTCGCCAAGTTCGTCGTCGGTTCGGAAGGCACCCTGGTCGTCGCCACCCGCGCCCTCGTCGACCTCGTCCCCAAACCCGCCCGCACCGTGATCGCCGTCGGCCACTTCACCTCCGTCGCCGGGGCCGTCGAGGCCACCGAGGACGCGCTCGGCCTCGACCCGTCGGCCGTCGAGATGATGGACCGTACGATCCTCGATCTGTCCCGGCAGAAGATCGAGTACGCCTCCCTCGGCAGCATCCTCGAAGGCGACCCGGAGGCCCTGCTCTTCGTCAGCTTCACCGGCGACGACGAGGCCGAACTCACCGGCCGCCTGCAGAAGTTGACCGAACTCTGGAAGCGGCACGGCCACGGCTACCACACCCTCCAGGCCGTCACCCCCGCCCAGCAGTCCGGGCTCCTCAAGGTCCGCAAGTCCAGCCTCGGCCTGCTGATGGCCGCAAGCGAAGGCACCCGCAGGCCCCTCGCCTTCATCGAGGACACGGCCGTCGACCCGCAGCACCTCGCCGCGTACACCCGCCGCTTCAAGAAGATCCTCGACCGGCACGAACTCAACGCGGGCTTCTACGGGCACTGTTCGGTCGGCTGTCTGCACATCAGGCCCTTCGTCGACGTCGCCGACCCGTCCCAGGTGCGCACGATGCGGGCCGTCGCCGAGGAGATCAAGGACCTGGTACGCGAGTACGGCGGCGTCAACTCCAGCGAGCACGGCGACGGCCTGGCCCGCAGCGAGTTCAACCGCGAGCTGTACGGCGACGACCTGTACGAGGCGATGCGCGAGGTCAAGGGCCTCTTCGACCCCGACGACCGGCTGAACCCCGGAAAGATCGTCGACGCCCCCGCCATGACGGAACACCTCCGCGACGCGGCGCTCCCGCCCGCGCCACCCCTGCGTACCCACCTCGACTTCGAGGTCGTCGGAGGGGGAGCGGCGGGCGGTGGCATGCGCGGCGCGGCCGACCGGTGCATGAACATCGGCCTGTGCCGCAAGAGCGACGCGGGCGCCATGTGCCCCTCGTACATGGTCACCAAGCACGAGCCCGACTCCACCCGAGGCCGCGCGAACGCCCTGGTCAAGGCGCTCTCCGAGCCCGACCCGCAGGCGGCGCTCGGCGACGAGGGGCTGCACGAGGTCCTCGACCTGTGCCTGATGTGCAAGGCGTGCAAGAGCGAGTGCCCGCTCGGCGTCGACATGGCCACCCTCAAGGCCGAGACCCTCGCCCACCACCACGAGCGGCACGGCACCCCGCTCCGCTCCCGCGTGTTCGGCGCCATCCGCCGCCTCAACCGGCTCGGCTCGGCGACCGCGCCCATCTCCAACCTGCCCTTGCCGAGGCGGCTGTTGGAGCGCGGCCTCGGCATCGCGCGCGCCAGGCCACTGCCGGTGTTCGCGCGCCGGAACCTCGTGTCATGGTTCCGCCGCAGGCCGGGGACGGTGGCCGGGAGCCAGGGCACGGTCACCCTCCTCGCCGACTCCTTCACCACGTACACCGACCCGGCCGTCGGCCGCGCCGCCGTCGAACTCCTCGAACGGGCGGGCTGGAACGTCCAGTTGGAGAGCGGTGGCTGCTGCGGGCGCGCCGCCTTCTCGAAGGGGCTGCTCGACCAGGCGAAGGAGCAGGCGCGCGGACTCGTGCACAACCTCGCGAAGTCCGGGGACGGCGGCCCCGTCGTCGGCTGCGAACCCTCCTGCCTGCTGACCCTGCGCGACGAACATCGGGCCCTGCTGCCAGGCGACCCGGCGGTGGCCGAAGTCTCCGGCCGCGTACGGCAGTTGGAGGAACTGATCACCGAGGCCATCGACGAAGGCCGGCTGTCCCTGCGGGACTCGGACGCGGGCCGCATCCTCTTCCACGGCCACTGCCACCAGAAGGCCGAGGTCGGCACGGCCGCCACCGTCGCGCTCCTCCAACGCATCCCCGGTGCCGAGGTCGTCGAGCTCGACGCGGGCTGCTGCGGCATGGCCGGCTCGTTCGGCTTCGAGGCCGAGCACTACGACACGTCCATGGCGGTCGGCGAGGACCGGCTCTTCCCGGCGGTGCGGGCCGAACCGGAGGACACCGTCGTCGCCGCCACCGGTGTCTCGTGCCGCCAGCAGATCCACCACGGCACCGGACGCGGCGCGGTGCACCCACTCCAGCTCGTACGGGAGGCACTGCGATGACACCTCCCGACGGGCATGGTGCCCTCGACGGCGTCCGCGTCCTCGACCTCACGCAAGTCATGGCGGGCCCGTACTGCACGATGCTCCTCGCCGACCTCGGCGCCGATGTCATCAAGGTCGAGCAGCCGAACGGCGGCGACCAGACCCGCACCTCCATGGGCACACCACGCCCCGGCAGCGACACCCCCGCCTTCCACGCCCTCAACCGCAACAAGCGCAGTGTCACCCTCGACCTGCGCACCGACAGCGACCGCGCCGAGTTCCTGCGGCTCGCCGCCGAAGCGGACGTGGTCGTGGAGAACTTCAGGCCCGGCGTCGCCGACCGCCTCGGCGTCGGCTACGAAGCCGTGCGCGCGGTCCGCCCGGACGTCGTCTACGCCTCGATCTCCGGATTCGGCCAGTACGGCCCGTACGCCGACCGGCCCGGCTACGACCTCATCGCGCAGGGCATGGCGGGCGCCGTCAGTGTCACCGGCGACCCGGAGGGCCCACCCGTGAAGTGCGGGCTGCCCGTGGGCGACCTCGGCGCGGGCATGCTGTGCGCGCTCAGCATCGCCGCCGCCCACGTGCACCGGCTGCGCACGGGGGAGGGGCAGTACCTCGAAACCTCCCTCTACGAGGCCGTGTTGGCGATGTCGGTGTGGGAGTCGGTCGAGTACTTCTCGGGCGGCGAGCCACCACAGCGCCTCGGCTCCGCCCACCGGATGTCCGCGCCCTACCAGGTCGTCCGCACCAAGGACGGCCACGCCACCATCGCCGCGAACAACCAGCGGCTGTGGCTGCGGCTGTGCGAGGCCCTCGACCTCCAGCACCTCGCGGACGACGAACGGTTCGCCACCAACACCGACCGGATGCGCCACCGCGCCGAACTCATCGCCCTCCTCGAAGGGCGGCTCGCCGCCACCAGTACGGAGGAGTGTGTCACCCAACTCCTCGACGCGGGCGTCCCCTCTGGCCCCATCCTCGACTACGGCCAGATCCTCGACCACGACCCGCACGCCCGCGCCCGCGGCATGGTCGAGGAGTACGACCACCCGGTCGACGGCCGCAGCCGCGTCGTCGGCTTCCCGGTGAAGCTCGCCCGCACCCCGGCGCGGCTGCGCCGCCACCCACCCGTGCTCGGCGAGCACAACAGCGAACTCCTGCGAAGGGAGGACGAGTTGCCTTCCGATCACGGCGAGGGCTCCGTCACCTGGACCCGCCACCCCGTCCCCGGCACCGCCGCCCACGCCGCCCACCTCACCCTCGCCAACCCCGACCGCCTGGGCGCCCTGACCCTCCACATGTACGACCAACTGGAGCGCGCCTGCCAGGAGATCGACGCCGACCCCGGCATCCGGCTCACGGTGATCCGCGGCGCGGGCGGCCGTGCGTTCGCGGCCGGCACCGACATCCGCGAGTTCCGGGACTTCGCGAGCGGCGCGGACGGCGTCGCCTACGAGGCGCGGGTCGCGCGTGCGGTCGACCGCCTGGCCGCCCTGCGGATGCCGGTCGTCGCGGCGGTCGAGGGCCCGGCGGTCGGCGCGGGCAGCGCCCTCGCGAGCTGCTGCGACGTGGTGCTGTGCACGCCCGACGCGGTCTTCGGCGCCCCCATTGGCCGCACCCTCGGCAACTGCCTTTCCCCCACCGTCATGGCCCGCCTCTACGCGGGCCTCGGCCGCGCCCGCACCCTGCGAGCGCTGCTGGCAGGGCGTCTGATCACGGCGGCGGAGGCGTACGAGGCGGGGTTCGTGGCGGAGGTCGTCGACCCGGCGGACCTGGACGCCCGCCTCGCCGACCTCACCACGGAGATCGCCGGCTGCGCCCCGCTCACCCTGGCCGCCCTGAAGGAGGCGGACCGCCGCGTCCTCGCCGCCTCCGCCCCCGGCCACGCCGAAGACCTGTACGCCCGCGTCTACGGCAGCCGCGACTTCGCGGAGGGCGTGGCGGCGTTCCTGGCCAAACGGAAACCGGACTGGCAAGGCCGGTAGGCCCCGCCTCTTTGCCCAGCCCCCTCACCCAGCCCTCTGACCGAGGCCCCCTGGACACCACCCCATAACGGGGTGACCCTACGCAAAGGCGGGATCGCGTTGACGGGGAGCCCAGGGGGAATCATGGGAAACAGCGCAGGAGACAACGGCCGGGACACACACGGCGCGGCGGACTTCGCACGGCTGCGGGCCGAGGAGTTCGGCTACCTCGACGAGACACACCAGATCTACCTGGACCACACGGGCGCCGCCCCGGTACCCCGCAGCCTGCCCGCCGCGCACGCGGCACGGCTCGGCGGCGCCGCGTACGGCAACCCGCACACCGAGAGCCCCGCATCCGCCGCCTCGACCGAACTCGTGGAAGCGGCGCGGCGGCGAGTGCTGCGCTTCCTGGACGCGGACCCGGCCGAGTACACCGTGGTGTTCACGGCGAACGCCTCACAGGCGGTGAAGCTCGTCGGCGAGGCGTACCCCTTCGGCGGCAGGACCGGCAGCCTGCTGCTGACGCAGGACAACCACAACTCCGTCAACGGAGTACGGGAGTTCGCGCGCACGGCGGGCGCGAAGGCGGGCCTCGTACCGTTCGACGGGAACGCGCTGCGGGTGTCGGACGCCGCGGTCCGCCGGGCGCTGACCGGTCGGCGCCGCGGCCTGTTCTGCTATCCGGCGCAGAGCAACTTCAGCGGCGTACGGCATCCCCTGGAATGGGTGGCCGAGGCGCGCGCCGCCGGATGGCACACGCTCCTCGACGCGGCCGCTTACCTGCCGACCGGAACCCTCTCGCTGCGCCGCGTGCCCGCCGACTTCACCGTCGTGAGCTGGTACAAGGTGTTCGGCTACCCGAGCGGCGTGGGCAGCCTGGTGGCTCGGCGCGAGGCGCTGGCCGCGCTGCGCCGCCCCTGGTTCGCGGGCGGCACCATCAAGGTCGTGAGCGCGCGGGCCCGCTGGCACCGCATGGCGCGGGCCCCGGAAGCCTTCGAGGACGGCACCCCCGACTTCCACGCCGTACCGCAACTCGTCACCGGACTCGACTGGTACGAGGACGTGGGCGCCGCCGCCGTCGCCGCACACGTCGACCGGCTGACCGGGCGGCTGCTCGCGGGCCTGGCAGGACTGCGTCGCCGTGACGGCGGGCCGCTCGTCCATGTCTACGGCCCGCGCGACACCGAACGGCGGGGTGGGACCGTCGCGTTGAACGTTCTGGACCGGCAAGGGCGCGTCGTCGACGAGCGGATCGTGGCGCGGGAGTGCGCGGCGGCCGGGATCTCCGTACGGACCGGGTGCTTCTGCAATCCGGGCGCGGGCGAGGAGGCCTTCGCCATCGCGCCGCGCCTGCTGCGCAGGACCGGCGCGCGCAGGCGCCGCGCCGACACCATCGACGGATACATACGGCGCCTCGGACTGCCGTCGGGCGGGGCGGTGCGGGTGTCGCCGGGCATCGCCAACACGCCTGAGGACATCGACCGGTTCGTGGAGTTCCTCGCCGAGACGTTCTCGGCGGGCACACCCGTCAGCGAGGGGCTCGCGCCACGTCTGGTGTGCTGAGGAGGCGGTGCGCGGACACAGGGCAGCGGCGCCGCAGCACCAGCCAGGCGACGGCGAGGAAGGCCGTCGCGCACCCGGCGAGGACCACCCACCCCACCCACTCCGGACGCCCGAAACTGTCCCCGTACGAGGCGAGCGACGCCCGGCCCTCCGTGCCCGCGCCCCGCCACAGTTCCGGGAGGCCCGCGCCCGAGCCCAGCGCCTCGAACGCCCACCGGTTCGTCATCGCCACACTGATCCAGCGCCCGCCCTCCGCCATCCTCGGCACCGGCACGAACGCCCCCGAGAACAGCACCTGGGGGAAGCACAGCAGCGGCAGCACCAGCGCCGCCTGGCTCGGCTCCGACACCAGCGCCGAACAGCACAGGCCAAGCGCCAGCGCCGCGAACGAGGCCAGCGCCGTGCTCGCGAACAACGAGGCGTAGAAGGACGGTTCGGCGCTCGGCAGCCGGTCGAGGGCGCGCAGCACGGCGAGCAGCAGCGCGTCGGCCAGCAGCAACACGGGCCCGAGCACGGTGAGTTTGGCGAGCAGATACGGGCCGAGCCGCAGCACGGTCCGCCGCTCGCGCCGCACCACCGCCAACTCCCCGCAGATCTGCGGGAGTCCGTACGCGAGCCCGAAGAAGAACGCCCCGAACGCGATCCAGAACAGCACCATCGCCGACGCCGCGGGTGACGGGTGCGCGGGATCGAAGACACCCGGCCGGAACAGCAGCGCGAACATCGCGATGATGAGGAGCGGCGAGCCGACCGTGATGGCGGCGGTGAGCCGGTCGTGCCGCAGCAGGCGCAGATCACGGCCGGAGAGCACGGCCCACTGGCGCAGCCGCCCGGTGGCCGGTGCGAAGCGTGCGCGGGGGCCGACCGGGGCTGTCGTGGCGGTTTCCGGGGCCGTCGTGGGTGCGGCCTCCGTCGAGTACAGCGCCTCGAACGTGCCGTCGGGGGAGTGGTGGTTCAGCAGCGCGTCGGGTGTCCCCGCCGGCCCGGGCCGGCCGTTGGGGGCGATGAACATCACCTGGTCGCAGTGGCGCAGATCGGCGGGTGTGTGGGTGGTGAAGACGACGGTGACACCCCGTGCGGCGAGCAGGCGCAGGTGCCGCACCAGTTGCGCTCCCGCCAACGGGTCGAGGCCCGAGGTCGGTTCGTCGAGGAACAGCAGCTCGGGCCGGGAGAGCAGTTCGATCGCGATGCTCGCGCGCTTGCGCTGGCCGCCGCTGAGCGTACGCACCGGCTGTTCGGCGACGTCGTCGAGCCCCAACTCGCGCAAGGTGCCCGGCACCGCGCCGACATCGGTGCCGCGCAGGCGGGCCGCGTACTCCAGGGCGGCGCGCAGCGGCAGTGCCCGGTGCACGATGTCGTCCTGTGGCACGAACCCGTAGCGGAGCCCGTCCCCAGCGTCCCCGGCGTCCCCGGCGTCCCCAGCACCCCCGGCTCCGGAGTCGTCCCACCGCACCGACACCCTCCCGGAGCGCGGTACGCGCAGCCCGGCGAGCACTTCGAGCAGCAGTGTCTTGCCCGCCCCGCTGCCACCCGCGATCCCCAGCACACTCCCGGGAGCGACCGTGGGCACGTCCACCCCGGACAGCGCCACGACCCCGCCCGGCAGGGCGAGTTCGATGCCCCGCGCGGACAGCTCCACACCCGCCACGCGCCCGGTGTCCGACGCGCCACCCCGTCCTTCGGCAACCGCCATGTGCCCGTCCTCCCACCCCTGTCGGCCCGGCCCTCATGACCTGCCCCGGCGGCGGGCGGAGTACGCGCGGGGTCTCGCGGCGGGTGTCGTCAGCGGCGCGTCAGCATCGCGGCGGGCGACGTCAGCGTCCCATCAAGGAAGTGCCGAAGGTGGGGGAGGGCGGGCATAGCGTCCTTGGTGATCCGCATGGATGACTGATCCGCACGGATCACCCCGCAGCTCCACCGCCCGGACGCTCCAGGAGGCACCCCATGGCAGCACCCCGCCCCGCCGAGGACCCGGAACCCGCCGATCGGTTCCCGGCCGGACCCCTGTACGTTCCCGTCCGGCCGGGCCGGCTCGGGCACGCCGCCCGACTGTTCCGCACCCCGCTCGGCGACCGTACGGCGGTCGGCTTCACCTCCGCGTACGCGCTGACCAGTACGCTCGGCACCGGCCAGCCGTGGATCCGGCTCGCGGAGCCCGCCCTGCGCGCCATCACCGCGCCCCTCGGCGCGACCGTCGTCACGGTCGACCCCCAGCTCTTGGCCCCGGCACCGGACTCGGGCGGGCGGCGCGGCGCGCCGAGCCAGCGGACGAGCGCGCCGGCGCCCCGAGTGGCGGCGACCCGATGACGACCCTTCACGAACCCGCCGCTGCCGCCGCCACGCCCGACCACCAGCTGTCGGTGTGGCCGGCCTCCACCGCCGAACCGCGCCCCGGCGACCCGACCGTCGGAGGTGTGTCCCTCGCGGAGGTCGCGGGCCGCTACGGCACCCCGGCGTACGTCCTCGACGAGGGTGAGGTGCGCCGCCGCTGCGGCACCTACCGGGACGCCTTCCCGGAGGCGGAAGTCCACTACGCCGCCAAGGCGTTCCTGTGCCGGGCCATGGCCCACTGGGTCGCCGAGGAGGGCCTCGGCCTCGACGTCTGCTCCGCCGGGGAACTGGAACTCGCGGTCGCCGCCGGGTTCCCCGCCGACCGGATCGTCCTGCACGGCAACGCCAAGACACCCCAGGACCTGAAGCGGGCCCTCTGGTACGGCGTCGGCCGCATCGTCATCGACAGCCCCTCCGAGATCGCCCGGATCGCCGCGGCGGTCGGCCCCGGCGGCCACCAGAAGGTGATGGTCCGTGTCGTCCCCGGCATCAGCGCGGGCGGCCACGACAAGATCCGCACCGGCACCGAGGACCAGAAGTTCGGCCTCTCCATCGGCGACGGCTACGCCCAGCACGCCATCACCCGCATCCTCGACCAGCCGCAGCTCGAACTCACCGGCCTGCACTGCCACTTGGGCTCACAGATCACCGACGTCAAGCCGTATCTGTCGGCCGTGCGCCGGATGGTCGGCCTGATGGCCCGCCTCCACGAACAACACGGCCTCGTACTGCGCGAGTTGGACCTCGGCGGCGGCCACGGCATCGCCTACCGCCCCGGCGAACCCGCCATGGACCTCACCCGCCTCGCCCGCAAGGTGCGCGCCGAACTGACCGAGGCGTGCGCGGTGGCCGGGCTCACCGTGCCGCGCCTGATCATCGAGCCGGGCCGGGCGGTCGTCGGGCCCGCCGGGATCGCCCTCTACCGCGTCGTGTCCGTCAAGCACACCGCGGGCCGCACCTTCGTCGCCGTCGACGGCGGCATGAGCGACAACCCGCGCCCCGCGCTCTACGGGGTGCGCTACGTGCCGCGCCTCGTCGGCCGGCGCGGCAGCCCGGACCACGCCGCGGTCACGGTCGTCGGGCGGCACTGCGAGGCCGGTGACGTGCTCGCCACGGACGTCGCGCTCCCCGACGACGTACGCGCGGGCGATCTGCTCGCCGTGCCGGTCGCGGGCGCGTACCACCTGTCGATGGCCTCCGGCTACAACGCGGTCGGCCGCCCACCGGTCGTCGCCGTCCACAACGGCCACGCCCGACTCCTCGTCCGCCGCGAGTCATTGGAGGACATCCGCAGCCGCGACGTGGGCCTCTAGGCTCCCGAGAGCCGCTGGGGACCGGCTAAGGCCGGTCATCCCAGCGCTTGCGCTCGGCCGCCGCGGCCCCGGTCACCAGAGAGTTCGCGGGAACGTCCTTGGTGACCACGGCGCCCGCCCCCACCACGGCGCCGGGCCCGACGGTGACACCGGGCAGCACGGTCACGGCCGCGCCGAGCCACGCGCCCGCCCCGATGGTGATGGGCGCCCGGGTGATGAACTCGCTGCGCTCGGACGCCCGGACGGGGTGGTCGGAGGAGATGAGGTTGGTCTTCGGGCCGATCAGCACGCCGTCGCCGATGCGGATGCCGCCCTGGTCGTAGAAGGTGCAGCTCTGGTTGACGAAGACGTGCTCGCCGAATTCGGTATGGAGCCCGAAGTCGGTGTAGAAGGGCGGGTAGAGGGTGACGGAGTCGGGTAGCGGTCCGCCGAAGATCTCCGACAGCAGCGCCGCGCGCGCCGCCCTGTCGTCGAAGGGCAGCACGTTGAGGCGGGACGTCAGCGCGGTCACGCGCTCGATGCGCTCGGCGACGCGCGCGAACTCGGGCGTGCGGACGTACAGGCGGTCCTGGGCGGGGGAAGTCATGGCCGTCATCCAAGTGGTGCGTGCACGACGCGATCAAACAACGGCGGAGGCGGTGGCGGACAACGTCCGGTTGTACGCGTTCGTCTTGTACGTGTTCGTAGGGCCAAGAGCGCGAGTCGAACCGCGTAACTGGGGTGGAATGGTGTGAATCTGGCGATATGACTTCGACGCCGAACGCCGCCCAGCCCTCCATCAGCCAGCAGCAGGCGGACGTCCGCGCCCGCCTGCCCTTCGACGACACCGAGGACTTCGAGGACGCCACGCGCGGCCTTCTCGCCAGGCGGGAGCCGAGCGCGGTCACGGACGCCGAGGGCCGTGTCGTATGGGACAACGACACGTACGCCTTCCTCAAGGGCGAGGCCCCCGACACGGTGCACCCGAGCCTGTGGCGGCAGTCCCAACTCGTCGCGGAACAGGGCCTGTTCGAGGTAGTCGAAGGCATCTACCAGGTGCGCGGGCTCGACCTGTCCAACGTCACGTTCATCGAGGGCACCGAAGGCGTCGTCGTGATCGACCCGCTGATCTCGACCGAGACCGCCGCCGCGGCCCTCGACCTGTACCGCGAGCGGCGCGGCGAGCGCCCCGTCACCGGAGTCGTCTACACCCACTCCCATGTCGACCACTTCGGCGGCGTCAGGGGTGTCACCACCCAGGAGGACGTCGACGCCGGGCGGGTGCCGGTGCTCGCGCCGGAGGGCTTCACCGAGCACGCCGTCGCCGAGAACGTGTACGCGGGCACCGCCATGGGCCGCCGCGCCGCCTACATGTACGGCGCGGCCCTCGCCCGCGGCCCGCAGGGCCAGGTCGGCGCCGGGCTCGGCCAGACCACATCGACCGGCACCGTCTCGCTGATCCCGCCGACCGTGACCGTCACCACGACCGGCCAGGAGGAGACCGTGGACGGCGTCCGTATGGTCTTCCAGATGGCGCCCAATACCGAGGCCCCGGCCGAACTCCTCATCCACCTCCCCGACTTCAGGGCCCTGTGCACCGCGGAGGACGCCACCCACACCCTGCACAACCTGCTGACCCTGCGCGGCGCCGTCGTCCGCGACCCGCACGCCTGGTCGCACGCCCTCACCGAGACCATCGACCTCTTCGGTGACACCACGGACGTCGTCTTCGCCTCGCACCACTGGCCGACCTGGGGCCAGGAGCGCGCCATCCGCTTCCTGGAGACCCAGCGCGACCTGTACGGCTACCTCCACGACCAGTCCCTGCGCCTCATCAACAAGGGCTGGACCGGCAGCGAGATCGCCGAACACCTCCAACTCCCGCCCGCGTTGGAGAACGCCTGGAACACGCGCGGCTACTACGGCTCCGTCAGCCACAACCTCAAGGCCGTCTACCAGCGCTACATGGGCTGGTTCGACGGCAACCCCGCCCACCTGTGGCAGCACCCGCCCGTCGAGGCCGGCAAGCGCTACGTCGAATTCATGGGCGGCGCCGACGCGGTCGTGACCAAGGCGCGCGGCTCCTTCGACGCGGGCGACTACCGCTGGGCGGCCGAGGTCCTCAGCCACGTCGTCTTCGCCGAGCCCGAGCACGCCGCCGCCCGCGCCCTGCTCGCCGACACCTTCGAACAGCTCGGCTACGGCGCCGAGAACGGCACGTGGCGCAACTTCTACCTCTCCGGCGCCACCGAGCTGCGCGACGGCCGCTTCGGTACGCCCACGGTCGCCGCCGCGCCCGACATCGTCGCGAACCTCAGCCCGACCATGCTGTTCGACGCGCTCGCCATCCAGATCGACGGCCCCAGGGCCTGGGACGAGAGGCTCAGCGTCGACGTGTGCCTGACGGACGTCGACGAGCGCTACCGGGTCCGCCTCGCCAACGGGGTGCTCACCTACAGCCCCGCGTCGCAGAAGACGGCCGCCGACGTCACCCTCACCACCACCGTCCGCGCGCTGGCCGGCCTCGCCGCCAACGGTCTGACGCCGGAGGGCCTGGAGCGGGCGGGAGTCCAGGTGGAGGGCGACACCTCGGCGCTGTCCCGGCTCGCCTCGGTCCTCGACCCGGGCGACCGTGACTTCGCGATCGTGACGCCGTGAGGGCTGTTGTCGCCGTGACGGCCCGACCGTAAAAAATGTAACTCGGTTACGTTATCGTGGGGCTCATGGTGACCGAGGCGCAGCAGCACACGAACGAAGAGCAGGACCCGACCCACCCCGTCCTCGTGACGGGCGCCACCGGCCGCATCGGGCGCGCGGTGGTCGACGAACTCCTGGCCGCGCGCGTGCCCGTGCGGGCGCTCACCCGCGACCCCGCGGCCGCCGGACTCCCGGACGGGGTCGAGGTGGTGGCGGGCGACTTCACAGCCCCCGCCTCCCTCGACCCCGCACTGCGCGGCGTGCGCTCCGTGTTCCTCCTGTGGACCGCGCCGCCCGCCACCGCAGGCGCCGTCGTCGACCGGATCGCGGCGCACACGCGGCGCGTCGTCCACCTCTCCGCACCGCACCGGACACCGCACCCGTTCTTCCAGCAGCCGAACCCGATGGCCGCGCTGCACGCGGAGATCGAGCGCCTGATCGCGGCCGCGGACCTCGACGCGACGTTCCTCAGGCCCGGCATGTTCGCCTCGAACGCGCGCCTGTGGTGGGAGCCCGCGATCCGCGCGGGCGAGCCGGTGCGATGGCCGTACGCCGATGTGGAGACGGCGCCGATCGACGAGCGCGACCTCGCCGCCGTGGCCGCCCGCACCCTGTACGAGGCAGGTCCCCGGCACATCGGCGGCGACTACGTCCTCACCGGCCCTGAGGCCCTCACGCAGGCCGACCAGGTGCGGGTGATCGGCGAGGTCATCGGCCGCCCGGTCCCCTTCGAGGAACTCTCGCCCGAGGAGTTCCGGCGCGCCACGGAAGGTGTCTGGCCGCGCCCGGTCGTCGACATGCTGCTCGCCGCCTGGGGCGCGAGCGCCGGACACCCGGCGTACGTGACGACGACGGTGGCGGACGTGCTGGGAACACCCGCGCGTACCTTCCGGCAGTGGGTCACGGACCACTGGAGCACACAGCAATAGGCGCGCCGGGTACGAAGACGCCGCGGGCGGGGCAGAAGTCATCTGCCCCGCCCGCGGCGGTGTGTCACCGGTTCGATTCGGTCCGGCCCGGTCCCCGACGTGGTGTCAGTCGCCGTGGCCGAGCGCGACGTCCAGGTCGCTCGGGTTGCCACCGGCCACCGTGACCGCCTTCGAGGCCGGCGGGTAGCCGCTCGCGATGACGGTGTACGTGTCACCGGCCAGGCCCGCGAAGGCGTACGCGCCGTCGGCGCCGGTGGTGTGTACCGCGACCACGTTGCCCGCCTGGTCGAGGAGGGTGACGCGGGCGTCGTTGACCGGGGTGCCGTCGGTGCCGCGGACCGTGCCGGTCAGGCTCGCGGCGGAGCGCAGCACGGCGTCCTGCCGGGTGGCGGTGCCACCGGCGACCTGGGCCTGACCCGCGTACGGCTGGAAGCCCTCCGCGCTGGCGGTGAACGTGTAGGCGCCGGGCGGCAGTTGCGGCAACGAGTAGCCGCCGTCCGTGTCGGTGAGCGCCGAGCCCACCGTCTCGCCGCGCTCGTCCGTGGTGATGACGAGCGCGCCGACGACCGGCCCCTGGTCGGACTCGGCCCGCACGGTGCCGAAGAGGCCACCGTCGCCGCTCAGGACGAGGTCGAAGCTGACCGGGCCGTCCGCGCGGAGCGCGAGCGTGGCGACGCGCGGGTCGCGGCCGGGAGCCGAGCCCACGAGGACGTAGCCCTCGCCGTCACCGGACGGCGCGGACACCGAGTAGCTGCCGTCGGCGGCGGCCGTGCCACGCCCGATCTGGGCGCCCGCCCGGTCGATCAGGGTGACCACGGCGCCCGACAGGGGAGCGCCCTGACCGTCGAGGATCCGGCCCTGCACACCGGGTCCCTCCACCGCGGAGGCGGTGGCGACGACGGTGACAGGGGCGGCGATGGCAGCCGTGGCGGCCGTCGCCTCGGCGGCCGTCTCCACGGCCTCGGCGGCCTCGGAGGTCTCGGCGACCTTCTGCTGAACCTGCGCGTGCGGACGGCCCGCGCGGTACATCAGGACCGAGACGATCAGGCCCGCCGCGAAGAACCCGGCGGCCCACCAGTACGCGGTCGCGTAGCTGTGCACGGCGGCCTCGGCCTGGTCCAGCTTCGAGGTGCCGTGGTCGGCGATGTAGTTCGTGGCGGCGGTCGCGGCCATGGTGCTGAACAGCGCCGTACCGATCGAACCGCCGACCTGCTGCATGGTGTTGACCGTCGCGGCGGCGACGCCCTGGTCCTTCGGGTCGACCCCGAGGGTGGCGAGGCTCATCGCGGGCGGCATCACGAGACCGATACCGACACCGATCATGATCAGCGGCGGCAGCACGTGCGAGGCGTAGCTGCTGGTCACGTCGAGCGCGGTCAGCCACACCAGACCACCCGCGGTCAGCCCCATGCCGACCGGGACGACCGGCTTCGGGCCGAGCTTCGGGACCAGCACCATGGTGGCGAGCTGGGCCGTGACCATCAGCGACAGGATCATCGGCAGGAAGGCGACGCCCGTCTCCATCGGCGTCTTGCCGAGGATCAGCTGCAGGTAGTACGTCAGGAACAGGAAGATCCCGAACATGCCCGCACCGGTGATGAACACGCTCACGTAGGACGCGGCACGGTTGCGGTCGGCCAGGACGCGCAGCGGAAGCAGCGGGTGCTTCGCCCGGGTCTGCCAGAAGATGAAGAGCGCGAGCAGCACGACACCCGCGGCCAGGAACACCCAGCACATCCAGTTGCCCCAGCTGTGCGTCTCGGCGTTGGAGAAGCCGAAGACGATGCTGAAGAGACCGGCGGCGACGAGCAGTGTGCCCAGGAGGTCGAGCTTCGGGCGCGGGCCGGGGGCCGGCTTGCGGACGAAGACGAGCGCGCCGACGACGGCGAACGCGGCGATGATCAGGTTGACGTAGAGCGTCCAGCGCCAGTCGAGGTGCTCGGTGAGGAAGCCGCCGAGCAGCATGCCGATGGCACCACCGGAACCGGCGATCGCACCGAAGATGCCGAACGCCTTGGCCCGTTCCTTCGGTTCGGTGAACGTCGTCGTAAGGAGCGCCATCGCGGTCGGCGCGAGGATCGCGCCGAAGATGCCCTGGAGCGCGCGGCCCGCGACGAGCATCGAGAAGCCGGTGGCGGCACCCGCGAGGGCGGACGAACCCGCGAACCCTATGAGGCCGATGATCAGCGTGTTCTTGCGTCCGAACAGGTCGGACAGCTTGCCGCCGAGGAGCAGGAGGCTGCCGAAGGCGAGCGAGTACGCGGTGACGACCCACTGGCGGCCGTCGTCGGAGAAGCCGAGGTCCGCCTGGGCGGACGGCAGCGCGATGTTCACGATGGTGGCGTCGAGCACCACCATCAGCTGGGCGAGGCCGATGACGGCCAGCACCCACCAGCGGTGGGGCACGTGGTGCGCGGCCTGCGCGCCCGGCGGCTGTGCGGCGGAGGCCGCGGCCGGACGCTCGCGCGCGTCGAGCGGGGTGGGCATTGCGTGGTCCTTCGAAATGTGTGTGGGGGAGCCGGACGTCTGTCAGGCGCTCATCAGGCGTTCAGCAGCAAGGGGAGGACGACGGTGTCCACGTAGCGCTGGAGGTATGTGGTGTCGGCCGCCTGCCGCTCGAGGAGCGGACGGGAGAAGACGGCGCCGACGAACATGTGCGGAAGGAAGTCGCAGGCGGCCGCGGCGCGATCGATCTCACCGCGGTCCGCGGCGCGCGAGAGCATCGCCTCGAACAGGTCGAGCTCGGGCTGCACGAGGGCCTCGTGCACGGCGTCCGCGAGATCCGCGTCCTTGCGGATGGCCAGCGAGATGCCCCGTACGAGGTCGATGTCCTTGCGGGCCTCGCCGACCCGCTCCGCGAAGGCGTGCAGATCGCCCCTGAGGGACCCGGTGTCGAGGTCCTCCAGGGAGAACGGCCGCAGCTCCCGCAGCGCCTCGGACACGAGCCGCGGCTTGCTGCCCCACTGCCGGTACAGCGTGGCCTTGCTGCACTTCGACTCCGCGGCGACGGCGTCGAGCGTCATCGTCTCGTAGCCGACATCGCGTACGAGGTCGAGCGTGCGGCCGTACAACTCGCGCTCCCGCTCGGGGGTGAGGCGCGTGCGGCGCTTCCTGCGCGTGAGGGGTTCGGACAGCCCCATGGATTCCTTGCCTGACGGTGAATAAGCGAACCGAAACGGTTTCGTACCGCTAAAAGGTACGCCCCCGCTCATCGAAACGCAAACGTTTCGTTGCGTGCCGCATGGAAGTCCCGTCCGAAGCCCCGCCCAAAGCCTCGTCCAAGTGATGCTCAATGGGCATCGCAAGATGCGAAATCGGTGTTGGACGTGCATCAGCGGCAGCTCATAGCGTCTCGCCAGACCAGTGACGCGGGCCACGCGGGAGACGGCCCGCCGCGGTCACATCTGTCGCACACCTCAGCTACGTCTGTCGCACATCTCAGCTCGGGAGCACCACCGCTATGACCGCCTATACGCCCGCCGAACTCGGCCGACGCCTCGGTTCGGGCCTGCTGTCCTTCCCCGTGACGCACTTCCGCGGCGCGGAGCACGGACACTCCTTCGACGAGGACGCCTACCGGGAGCACGTCGCCCGGCTCGGCGCCCACGAGGTCGCCGGGCTCTTCGCCGCCGGGGGCACCGGAGAGTTCTTCTCGCTCACCGTGCCCGAGGTCGAGCGCGTCGTGACCGTCGCCGCGGCCGCGGCCCCCGAGGGTACCCCCGTCCTCGCGCCCGTCGGATACGGCACCGCCACCGCCGTCGAGATGGCACGGGCCGCCGAGCGGGCCGGCGCCGACGGCATCCTGCTCTTCCCGCCGTACCTCACCGAGGCCCCGCAGGACGGGCTCGCCGCACACGTCGAGGCGGTGTGCGCCGCGACGAACCTCGGTGTCATCGTCTACAGCCGCGCCAACGCCGTGTACCGCGCCGACACCATGGCCCGCCTCGCCGAGTCCTGCCCGAACCTGATCGCCTTCAAGGACGGCGTCGGTGACATCGACGCCATGACACGCCTCTACACGAAGCTCGGCGACCGCCTCACCTACATCGGCGGTCTGCCCACCGCCGAGACCTTCGCCCTGCCGTACCTCGAACTCGGTGTCACCACCTACTCGTCGGCCATCTTCAACTTCGTCCCCGAGTTCGCGCTCTCCTTCTACGCCGACGTCCGCGCCCGCCGCCACGACGAAGTGCTCCGCAAACTCGACGAGTTCGTGCTGCCGTACACGGAGATCCGCAATCGGAAGAGCGGATACGCCGTGAGTATCGTCAAGGCCGGGCTCGCCGCCACCGGGTACCACGCGGGACCGGTCCGGCCGCCCCTCACCGACCTCGAACCGGACGAACTGGACGCGCTCACCGTGCTGATCAAGGGCATCGGCCACTGACGGCGCGCCGCACACCCGCAGCCCCCTCATGCACCACACGTAGGCCCCTCATCCGCCCGCGAGCCGCACGCGAAAGGCCCCACCGTCCATGAGCACCCAGGCCGTTCCCCCCACCGCCACCCCCGTCGTCGCCTCGATGCGGGTCGTCCCGGTCGCAGGCCAGGACAGCATGCTGCTGAACCTGAGCGGCGCGCACGCCCCGTACTTCACCCGCAATCTGGTGATCCTCACCGACTCCGACGGACGTACGGGCGTGGGTGAGGTGCCGGGCGGCGAGGCCATTCGCGGCACCCTCGAAGAGGCCACCGACCTCGTCGTGGGGCGGCCCGTCGGCGATCCGCAGGCCGTGCTGCGCGCGATACGCGAGCGGTTCGGCGACCGGGACTCCGGCGGGCGCGGCGCGCAGACCTTCGACCTGCGGGTCACCGTGCACGCCGTCACCGCCGTCGAGGCGGCCCTGCTCGACCTCCTCGGCCAGTACCTGAACGTGCCGGTCGCCGCGCTGCTCGGGGAGGGTGTGCAGCGCACGTCCGTGCCCGTCCTCGGGTACCTCTTCTACGTGGGTGACCGCCGCCGCACCGACCTCCCGTACCGCGACGAGTCCGACGCCAAGGACGCCTGGGAGCGGCTGCGCAGCGAGGAGGCGCTCACGCCCGAGGCCGTCGTCGCGCTCGCCGAGGCAGCCCAACAGCGGTACGGATTCCAGGACTTCAAGCTCAAGGGCGGCGTCCTCGACGCCCGCGCCGAGGCCGAGGCCGTCACCGCGCTCGCCGAACGCTTCCCCGAGGCCCGCATCACCCTCGACCCCAACGGCGGCTGGCTCCTCGACGAGGCCATCGAGGTCGGGCGGTCCCTGCGGGATGTACTCGCATACGCCGAGGACCCCTGCGGCGCCGAGGGCGGCTACAGCGGCCGCGAGGTGATGGCCGAGTTCCGGCGCGCCACCGGCCTGAGGACCGCCACCAACATGATCGCCACGGACTGGCGGCAGCTCGGCCACGCCATCAAGGCCGACGCCGTCGACATCCCGCTCGCCGACCCGCACTTCTGGACCATGAACGGCTCCGTGCGCGTCGCCCAGCTCTGCGACGCCTGGGGACTGACGTGGGGCTCGCACTCCAACAACCACTTCGACGTGTCGCTCGCGATGTTCACCCACGTCGCCGCCGCCGCGCCCGGTGACATCACCGCCATCGACACCCACTGGATCTGGCAGGACGGTCAGCGCCTCACCCACGTGCCGCTGCCCATCGAAGGCGGCGCCATCGCGCTGCCCGAACGCCCTGGACTGGGCGTCGAGTTGGACATGGACGAGGTCGAGGCCGCCCACCGGCGCTACCTCTCCCTCGGCCTCGGCGGCCGGGACGACGCCGCCGGAATGCAGTACCTCATCCCGGGCTGGACCTTCGACCCGAAGCGCCCGGCCATGGTGCGCTAGGGCCCTAACCCTCCCCCCTCTCGCCGGTACGGCGTCGTGCCCCGCTCGGACGACGCCGCGCCGCACCCTCGCATGCCCTGAACAACCGAACGTGCACCTCCGTCACTTCGAAGGGGAAGTGATCATGCCAATGCTCGTCGTGGCGCTCAGTGTTGTGGCGCTGCTGTTCTTGATGACCAAGGTGAAGCTCAACGGCTTCATAGCCCTGCTCCTCGTCGCGGTCGTCGTCGCGATGGTCCAGGGGATCAGCCTCCCGGAGATCTCCGACGTCCTTGAGGCAGGAATCGGTGATCAACTCTCCGGTACGCTGCCGGTGATCGGCCTAGGGGCCATGGTGGGCCGCGTGATGGGCGACGCGGGAGCCGCCCAGCGCATCGCCACCAAGCTCACGAAGGCGTTCGGTGACCGGTGGGTGCAGGTGGCGATGGTCGTCACCGCCATGCTCATCGGCGTCACCATGTTCTACGAGGTCGCCTTCGTCATCATCGTCCCGGTGGCCTTCACCCTGGTCCGTGTCACCCGGCAGAACCTGCTGTGGATCGGCCTGCCGATGTCCATCGCGCTGTCCACGATGCACAGCTTCCTGCCGCCGCACCCCGGACCGACCGCCGTCGCCGAGATGTTCGACGCCTCCGTCGGCCAGACGCTCTTCGTCGGCCTGTTCATCGCCGTCCCGGCCGGCGCCCTCATCGCGCTGGTCTGGCCGCGGCTGCCGTTCGTCCGCCGGATGAACCCGTCGATCCCCACCGGCCTCGTCACCGAGCGCGTCTTCGAAGAGGACGAGATGCCGGCCCTCGGCTGGTCTCTCGCGGTCGCCCTGCTCCCGGTCGTCCTCATCGCCGGAGCGGCCATCGCCGAGATGTCCCTCGACGACCACGCCCCCGGCATGGGTGTCATCAAGTTCATCGGTTCCCCCGAGTTCGCGCTGCTGCTCACCCTGCTGCTCGCGATCTACGTCTTCGGCCCGCGCATCGGCCGCTCCCTCAAGGACATCGCCACCTCCTGCGGCGACGCCGCCAAGTCCATGGCCATGATCATGCTGGTGATCGCGGCGGGCGGCGCGTACAAGAACGTCCTCGTCGAGGGCGGCATCTCGGACTACATCAAGGACACCACCGAGCACTGGTCGATCTCCCCGCTGCTGCTCGCCTGGCTGATCGCCGCGATCCTGCGCATCGCCCTCGGCTCCGCCACGGTCGCGGTGTCCACCGCCGCCGGAATCGTCGCTCCGATGGTCGCGGGCAGCGGCAGCTCGCCGGAACTCATGGTGCTCGCCGTTTCCTGCGGCTCGATCGCGTTCTCGCACGTCAACGACCCGGGCTTCTGGATGTTCAAGGAGTACTTCAACCTTTCGGTACTCGACGCCATCAAGGCACGGACCACGTACACGACCGTGCTCGCGGTGCTTGGACTCGGTGGCGTGCTCGCGCTCAACGCGGTGATGTGACAAGGCTGTTCGTAGCATCCGGCACCACCGACCACGGAGGAACCGACACCATGCGCGCTCAGCAGACCACGCTTCTCGCCCTGGCCCTCCTCGCGGGGCTCTCGCTCACGGCCTGTGAGGGGACCGGGGCCTCCGCGGCGGGCACGGGTGATGCCGGTTCCTCCTCGTCGGCGTCGGCGTCGGCGTCCGCGTCGGAGTCGGAGTCGGCGTCGGAGTCGCCCGAGGCGTCGGCGTCCGTGGCGCCCTCGTCGCGCTCGCCCGAGGCGTCGACGGCCCCCGAGGGCAGCGGCGGCGGGCAGATCAACACGGGGCCCTGCAAGACGGCGAACCTCGCGTTCAGCACCGCGCACGGCATGGGCGAGGGCGATCTCCTGGTGACCATGAAGAACACCAGTGACGCCTGCTTCCTCAAGGGCTTCCCCGGCGTCGACCTCAAGGCCGACAACGGCCCCGGCGGCATCAGCGCCCAGCGCGACGACCGGCCCGTCACGACGGTCGTCCTCAAGAACGGCGAGGAGACCCGGTTCACGCTGCACACCCCGCGCAACGACACCGGCGGCTCGGGCCTCGACATCGTGAGCATCGTCGTCACCCCGCCCAACGAGACCCACTCCAAGACCCTGCCGGTCTCCCTCACCCTGCCGGTGTCCGACTCCACCGCCGGGAAGGTGACGGTGGACCCGGTCGGCTCCGGCAAGCAGTGACGGTCAAGCCATGACGGTCATGCGGTGACAGTCATGCGGTGACAGCGCCTCAGGCGAGGAGCGCGGCGACCTTCCGCCAGCCCTCGCGCGGCAGTTGGTCGGCCGGGGTGCCGTCCACCACCTGAAGCGCCAGATGGTCCGCGCCCGCGTCGAAGAACTCGTCGACGCGGGCGCGGATGCGTTCCTCGTCGCCCCACGCGTAGAGCGCGTCGATCAGGCGGTCGCTGCCGCCGTCGGCGAAGTCCTCCTCGGTGAAGCCGAGCCGCAGCCAGCTGTTCGTGTAGTTGGGCAGCGCGAGGTACATGGCGAGGACCTCGCGGGCGAGCGTGCGGGCGCGGTCCGGGTCGGTCTCCGGAACCACCTTCAACTCCGGCGCCAGCAGCGGCTGTTCGCCGAGGATCTCGCGGGCCTGCGCCGTGTGCTCGGGCGTGACCAGATACGGGATCGCGCCCGCGGCCCGGTCCGCGGCCAGCTTCAGCGTCTTCGGGCCGAGCGCCGCGAGCAGCCTGCGCTCGGCGGGCACCCCGGCGTCGTCGAGCGCGTCGAGGTAGTCGACAAGCGCGGAGTACGGGCGCCGGTACTGCTCCGCGATCTTCGCGTGGCTGACACCGAGGCCGAGCTGGAAGCGCCCGGGGTGGGCCTTCTCCAGCTCCGCGAAGCCCTCGGCGGTCGCCGCCGGTTCGTGCTGCCAGATGCTCTGGATGCTGGTGCCGACCACGAGCCGTTCGGTGCCCTCCAGCAGCGGCACGGCGTTCACCGCGGAGCTGTTTCCGCCCAGCCAAGCGGCTCCGTAACCGAGTTGTTCGAGTTCGGCGGCGGCCTCGACGATCTCGGCACGGTGCTCCGGGTCCTCCGAGCGAAGCCCGACGTTCCAGATTCCGTACCGGCCGACCTTGTCCTTCAGGGCGGTGCTCATGGGTGTCCGATCCCTCCGACGAGTTGGGTGTGGCGCGTCCACCACCAGACGATCACAACGAGTGCGGGGTCGCGCCGCATTCCGCTTCCGTGTCCGCGCTCCTCTCCGCGCGGTGCGCGCGTACCCACGTAAACCGGAACCTGGGTTTCCCTTTACCGTTTCTTTGCTGATAGAAAACTCCGGATCACCCCGCTCGTCCCGCACTGACTGAGGTGCCTGCCCCACCCCGGAGTCCCCGTGTCCTACTCACCCTGGTCGTTGCTCAGCGACGCCGGCCTCATAGCCGCGCTGCTCCTCGTCGGCACGCTGCTGCGGGCCCATGTCCGGCTGTTCCAGCGGCTGATGCTGCCCTCCAGCGTCATGGCGGGCTTCCTCGGCCTCGCGCTCGGCCCGGAGGGGGCGGGGCTGCTGCCGTTCTCCGACCAGCTCGGCACGTACGCCTCCGTGCTCATCGTCGTCGTCTTCGCCTGCCTCGCCCTCACCGACGGCCTCGGCCTCAAGGGCTTCGGCAAGGCCGCCGGCTCCTTCGGTTCGTACGGTGTCGCCGCCTACGCCCTCCAGGTGGGCCTCGGCATCGTCCTCGGCCTCGTGCTGCTGCAGCCACTGTGGGACGTGCCCGACGCGTTCGGCGCGCTGCTCTTCGCGGGCTGGGCCGGCGGCTTCGGCACGGCGGCGGCCCTCGGCACCGCCTTCGAGTCGAACGGCTGGGAGGGCGCCAGCTCGCTCGGCTTCACCTCCGCCACCGTCGGCATGCTCGTCGGCGTCGTCGGCGGCATCATCCTGTGCAACTGGGGCGCGCGGCGCGGACACACCAGCAGCGTCGGCCGCTTCGAGACGCTCCCCGACGAACTGCGCACCGGCCTCGTCCGCGACGAGGCGGAGCGTCACCCCACCGGCCGGGCCACCACCTCGCCCGCCTCCATCGAACCGCTCGGCTTCCAGATCGCGGTCATCGCCGCGCTCGCCGCCGCCGCGTACGGGGTCTCCGAGTGGATCACCGGGATGTTCCCCTCGCTGATGCTCCCGGTCTTCGCGCTCGCCTTCATCCTCGGCCTGATCCTGCGCGCCGCCGTGTCCCGCACCAAGGCCTGGAACTACGTCGACGGGGACTCCCTCAAGTCGCTCTCTGGCACCGCCACCGACGTCCTGATCACCTGCGGCATCGCGTCCATCGTGCCGAGCTTCGTCGCCGACTACTGGCTGCCACTGGCGCTCATGTTCGTCGGCGGCCTGGCCCTCGTCCTGGTCCTGTTCCTGGTCGTCGCGCCGCGCCTCTTCGAAGGCAACTGGTTCGAGAAGGCGCTCGTGACCTGGGGCTGGACCACCGGCGCCGCCGCCACCGCGATCGCCCTGCTGCGCATGGTCGACCCGAAGCTGAAGAGCGGCACGCTGGAGGAGTTCGGCGTCGCCTACATCCCCGTCGCCCCCGTCGAGACGGCCACCGTCACCTTCGTGCCCGTGCTGCTGTCGGCCGGCGCCGCCTGGGCGGTCGGCGGCGCGTGGGCCGCGGTCGGCGTCCTGGCGCTCGTCCTGCCGTGGCTCGCCGGATGGGCGCCGCGCGGCAAGTCGAAGGCGGCAGCGGCGCCGGCGAAGGAGAACGCCGGAGTCTGACGCCGACCACGCGACGAGAGAACGCCCCGGGCCACCGTGCCCGGGGCGTTCTCGTGCGCGCACACTGGACGGCCACCCTGAATCATCCGATGATTGCCGGGCATGGCAAGCGCTTCACTTCCGCCCCAACGGCCCCTCGGAGGAGTGAGCTTCATGGCACACGGTCACGGTCACGGTCACCCGCCCCGCCGCAGTCAGGCCTGGTTCGGGGCGGCAGGGCGCGGCGGCATGGTGTACCGGTCGTGGATGCGCAACCAGGGCTTCGGGCCCGAGGTCTTCGACGGGCGGCCGGTGATCGGCATCGCCGTCTCCGCGTCCGAACTCGCCCCCTGCAACGCCCACTTGACCCGGGTGGCGGAGGCGGTGAAGCGCGGAGTGTGGCAGGCGGGCGGCTTCCCGCTGGAATTCCCCACCATGGCGACCGGCGAGACACTGATGCGGCCCACGGCCATGCTGTACCGCAACCTCATGGCCATGGAGGTCGAGGAGCTGCTCCGCGCCAACCCGCTCGACGGGGTGGTGCTGCTCTCCGGCTGCGACAAGACGACCCCCGCCATGCTGATGGGCGCGGCCAGCGTCGACCTGCCCGCCGTCATGGTCACCGGCGGGCCCATGCTCAACGGCAAGTTCCAGGGCCGCGACGTCGGTTCGGGTACGGCGGTGTGGCAGATGGAGGCCGAGGTCAAGGCCGGGCGGATGACCGAGGAGGAGTGCTTCTTCGCCGAGGGCTGCATGGCCCGCTCCAACGGCCACTGCATGACCATGGGCACGGCCTCCACGATGGCGTGCATGGCGGAGACCCTCGGCATGCAGCTGCCGGGCTCCGCCACCTGGCCCGCCGTCGACATGCGCCGCTACGAGACCGGGCAGGCGGCGGGGCGCCGCATCGTCGACATGGTGGAGGAGGACCTGCGCCCCTCCCGCATCCTCACCCGCGAGGCCTTCGAGAATGCCGTCCGCACGAACGCGGCGATCGGCGGCTCCACCAACGCCATCATCCACCTGACTGCGCTCGCCGGACGCGTCGGCGTCCCGCTCGCCGCCGAGGACTTCGACCAACTGGCCCGCGAGGTACCGACGTTGCTCAACCTGATGCCCTCCGGCCGGTACCTCATGGAGGACTTCTGCTACGCGGGCGGGCTCCCGGCCGTCCACCACGAGCTGGTGCGGGCCGGACTCCTGCACGGCGAGCAGCTCACCGTCACCGGGCGCGCCCTCGCCGAGAACGTCGCCGACGCGGAGCGCATCGGCGACGAGGTCATCACCGGGGTCGTCGCCCCGTTCCAGCCCGCCGGAACCGGCACCGCCGTGCTGCGCGGCAACCTCTGCCCCGACGGCGCGGTCATCAAGCAGTCCGCCGCCTCGCCCCACCTCCTCACCCACTCCGGCACCGCCCGCGTCTTCGACTCCCCGGAGGCGTACCACGCGGTGTGCGACGACCCGGACCTGGACGTCGACGAGAACACGGTGCTCGTCATCCGCGGCGCGGGCCCCAAGGGGTACCCGGGCATGCCCGAGGTCTCCAACGTCCCGTTGCCGACCAAGCTGTTGAAGGCCGGCGTCACCGACATGGTGCGCGTCTGCGACGGCCGGATGAGCGGCACGGGATACGGCACCGTCGTCCTCCACGTGGCACCGGAGGCGGCGGTCGGCGGCCCGCTCGCCCTCGTACGGGACGGCGACACCATCACGCTGGACGTACCGAAGCGATCGCTTCAACTCGACGTGGACGACGTGGAATTGGCGAGTCGGCGCACCGAGTGGCAGCCACCCGCGCCGCGCCACACCAGCGGCTACGCCTGGCTCTACACCCAGCACGTCCAAGGCGCCGACCAGGGCGCCGACTTCGACTTCCTGCGCGGCTGTCGCGGCGACGCCGTACCCCGCGACTCGCACTGACCGGCATCCGGGAACGGCACGTCAAGCCCGCCCGGCACCGGCCCGCCCGGAACCCGTCCGCCGCACCGCGCGGCGGACGAGCGGGCCGTCCACCGCCGCCACCAGCCAGTCGAGTTCGGCCACGCCGACGCACACCCGGTTCCTCAGGACGCCCACCCCGTCGATCGCCGTCTCGACCACGTCACCCGCGCGCAGCGTGAAGTCGAGCTCCGGGACGATGCCGGTGCCGGTGGACAGCACGGCGCCGTCGGGGAACGGCTGGCAGCGCCACAGGTGTCGGGCCAGGTCTTCGGGGGAGCGGTGGAAAGCGGCCGTGGAGACCGTGCCCCGGAACGCGGCGGCCTCGTCCCGCCACACGGTCAGCGAGATCTTCAGCGCCCGCGCGTCCTCGACCTCCCACGCCGGGACGATGCCACTGGACACCGCCGCGCTCCCGGCGTAGATCTTCGCCTGCGGGAGGTAGAGCGGGTTCTCGCCCTCGATCGACCGCGAACTGACGTCGTCCACGATGACGTAACCCACCGTCTGCGCCGCCTTGTTGAGGACGACGCCGAGTTCCGGCTCGGGCACGTTCAGCTCGGAGTCCTCGCGTACGGCGATCGGTTCGTCGTCGGTGACCACGCGCCACGGCAGGGCCTTCAGGAACAGTTCGGGGCGGTCGGCGTCGTAGACCCGCTCGTACACGGACCGTTCGGAGCTCTCCTCGACGCGGGCCTCCCGCGAGCGCTCGTACGTGACCCCCGCAGCCCACAGCTCCATCAGGCCGTCCATCGGGGGCAGCAGGAGTACCTCGGCCTCGGCGGCGTCGGGCCGCCGCTCGGCGGTCGCCGCCACCAACTCCCGTAGCGCGTCGACCGGAAGTCGAAGAAGGTCGCCGATGCGGGGCGCCCCCTCGAAGGCGCGGATCGCGCCGGAGGTGTCGGCGATCCCTGTGCGTATGGAACCGGTGTCGTCGGCGAAGCGGACGATGCGCGTCATACGGGTCCCTTCCTCGGGGTGTCGGGGGGTTGAGTGCGCCGGTGCCTCATGCCTCAAATGGCTCCACGACAGTAACCGGACAACCGAGGAACGGAAGCCCCATGCCCCAGTCAGCAGTCAACGGTTCGGCGGTCATCGGCGTGGACATCGGTACGTCGAGCAGCAAGGGCGTCCTCGTCGCCCTCGACGGCACCGTGCTCCACACGGCGGTCCGCGAGCACGCCGTCGACCGCCCGGCGCCCGGACACGTGGAGATGCCGGGGCAGGTGTGGTGGGAGGAATTCGTCTCCCTGGCACAGGAGATGACCTCCCGGTTCGACGGTGACGTGGTCGCGGTCGGCGTCAGCGGCATGGGGCCCTGCGTGCTGCTCACCGACGCCGACGACACCCCGCTGCGGCCCGCGATCCTGTACGGCGTCGACACCCGTTCCGTAGCGCAGATCGAGCGACTGGAGCGGGAGTTGGGGGCCGACGAGATCGTCCACCGCTGCGGCTCGCGGCTCACGTCGCAGGCGGCGGGCGCCAAGGTGGCGTGGGTCGCGGACGAGGAACCGGAGGTGTTCGCGCGCGCCCGCCGCCTCTACATGCCCAGCTCGTGGCTCGCCCGCAAGCTCACCGGCTCCTACGTCCTCGACCAGCACTCCGCCAGCCAGTGCACCCCGCTCTACGACACCCTCGCCCGCGACTGGTACGCGCCCTGGGCCGAACACATCTGCCCCGGCCTCGAACTCCCGCCGCTGCGCTGGTCCGGCGACGCGGCCGGTACTGTCACCGCCGAGGCCGCCCGTGCCACGGGGCTGCCCGCCGGTATCCCCGTCACCACCGGCACCGTCGACGCCTGGGCCGAGGCGCTGAGCGTCGGCGCGCACACCGTCGGCGACCTGATGCTGATGTACGGCACGACCATGTTCCTCGTGCACACCGTGCCCGAGCTGCTGCGCGACCCGGCGTTGTGGAGCACCGTCGGCGCCCTGCCCGGCACCCGCAACCTCGCGGGCGGCATGGCCACGTCCGGCGCCGTCACCAGCTGGCTGCGCGACCTGTTCGGCGACGCCGACTACCCCGAACTCCTGCGCCTCGCCGAGAAGTCGGGGCCCGGCGCGAACGGCCTGCTGATGCTGCCGTACTTCGCGGGGGAGCGCACCCCCGTCGACGACCCGCGCGCCCGTGGTGTCATCGCCGGACTCACGCTCGGCCACACGCGCGGCGACCTGTACCGGGCCGCACTCGAAGCCACCGCGTTCGGTGTGCGGCACAACATCGAGGCGTTGGAGGCGGCCGGTGGTGACATCCGCCGGGTCGTCGCCGTGGGCGGCGGCACCCAGGGGCGGCTGTGGACGCAGATCGTCTCCGATGTCACCGGCCGTACGCAGGAGGTGCGTACGACATCCGTCGGCGCCTCGTACGGCGGCGCGCTGCTCGCCGCCCGACTCGTCACCGACGACGCCCGTATCGACGACTGGAACCCGGTCGCCGAACGCCTCGCCCCGCGCCCCGAGGCGACGGCTCACTACGACCGGCTGTACGCGCTGTACCGCGACCTGTACCCGGCGTCGGCGGACGTGGCACACGCCCTCGCCGACCTCCAGACCCGCTGACGCCGCCGCACACGCAGAAGGTCTTCTCAGGCGAGCGCCGGGGCGGGAGCGGGCAGGTAGGGGGTGATGTTGCGCCAGGCGCGCTCGATGTACTCCTCCTTCTCGCCGACAGGGGCGACATAGTGCAGCGCGCCCTCGGCGGCTTCGTGGCCCGCGAGCCGGGCGATGATCCAGCCGGCGAGGTAGTGCGAGGCCAGGCAGCCGCCGGCGGTGGCGATGTTGTCCTTGGCGTAGAAGGGCTGGTCGAGGACCTCGACGCCGGCGGCGACGACCCACGGCTTGGAGGTGAGGTCCGTGCACGCGGGGACGTCCTTGAGCAGACCGAGCCTGGCCAGCACGAGCGCACCGGAGCACTGCGCCGCGATGAGCTGCCGCGAGGGGTCGAGGCCCCGCAGCACGTTCATGATCGCCGGGTCTTCGGTGACCTCGCGGGTGGCGATGCCGCTGCCGACGACGACGGCGTCGGCGGCGCACGCCTCCTCAAGCGTGGACATCTGCTCGACGACCACCCCGTTCATCGACGTCACCTTGGGGCTCGGGGTGGCGATGGTGACTCGCCAGTCGTCGGACTTGATGCGGCCCAGCACTCCGAGGGCGATCAGGGAATCGAGCTCGTTGTAGCCCTCGAAGGTGAGGATGGCGATGTGCACGGCGGCTGTCCTTTCCTGGCGATCGGGACACGACTCGGAGTCGACGGTAGGAACCCGCGAGCAGGACAGCCAAAGAATTGTCATGGATACAATCCGGCGCATGGCGGCACCCCGGTACAAGAAGCTGGTCGACGCGCTCGCGTCCGACATCCGGCACGGTCGGCTCGCCCCGGGGACGCGGCTGCCGACCCACCGCGCTCTCGCCGCCCGCGAGGGCATCGCCGTGGTGACCGCGACCCGCGTCTACGCCGAGTTGGAGGCGATGGGCCTGGTGAGCCGGGAACAGGGGCGTGGCACGTTCGTCCGGGACATCGCGGTCCCCGCCGGACACGGCATCGACCAGCAGGCCGTCGCCACGGGCGCCGTCGACCTCAACTTCAACTACCCGTCGCTGCCCGGCCAGTCCGACCTCCTGCGGCAGGCGCTGCGCGACGTGGCCGGCTCCGGTGACCTCGACTCGCTGCTGCGCTACCAGCCGCACCGGGGGCGACCCCAGGACAGGGCCTCCGTCGCGCGCCACCTCGTACGCCGGGGAATCACCGCCGACGCCGACCGGATCCTCATCGCGAACGGCGCCCAGCACGGACTGGCCGTCACCGTCATGGCCACGCTGAACGCCGGAGACGTCGTCGCGGTCGACGCGCTCACCTACCCGGGCTTCAAGGTGCTCGCGCACGCCTTCCACCTCGACCTGGAGCCCATTCCCTGCACCACCGAAGGGCCGGACCTCGACGCCCTGGAGAGACTGTGCGCGACCCGCCCGGTGCGCGCGATCTACACGATGCCCACCCTGCACAACCCGCTCGGCCGGGTCATGCCGGACGCCGACCGCACCCGCCTGATCGGGATCGCCCGACGGCACGGCCCGCTCCTCATCGAGGACGCCTCGTACGCCTACCTGGTCGAGGACCCGCCACCGCCGCTGGTCGCGCGCGCACCGGACATCACCGTGTACGTATCGGGACTCTCCAAGAGCATCGCCACCGGCCTGCGGGTCGGCTTCGTCCTCGCCCCGCCGGCCATGGTCCCGTCCCTGGAACGCGCCGTCCGGGCCACCACCTGGAACACCCCGGCGCTCACCACCGCCATCGCCTGCCGCTGGCTCGACGACGGCACGGTGAACCACCTGGAAGCGCAGAAGCGGGACGACGCCAGGGCCCGACAGGCGATCGTCCGGGAGGAGTTGGCGGGCCTCCCGCTCGTCGGCCACCCCTCCTCCTACTTCACCTGGCTGCCCCTGCCCGACGACGCACGCGCGGACCGCCTGACCGCCACCCTCGCGCGACGGCACATCTCGGTCACCACGGCGGAGCCGTTCACCACGTCGACGCACACACCACAGGCGCTCCGCCTCGCCCTCGGCTCGACCGACCTGGACAGCCTCCGGGCGACGCTGCGCACCGTGCGCGGCGTCGCCGTCGAGGACGCCTACACCTGAACCCGGTCCCTACACCTGAATCCGGCCCCTACACCTGAACCCGGTCCCCGGCCCCTTCGTCGGCGGCCGTGGTCCTGAGCGCCGACCTCCGCCGCCCGAACGCCAGGTACAGGGCGGCCGCGAGCGCCAGCCAGCCCAGGAACAACGTCCAGGTCAGGCCCGGCAGTTGGTACGCGAGGTAGCCGCAGGCCGCGGCGGTGAGCACCGGCACCAGCGGGTACAGCGGCACCCGGAAGGGGCGCGGCGCGTCGGGCGCGATGCGGCGCAGCACCACCACCGCCGCGGCCACCGCCACGAACGCGATCAGCGTGCCCATGCTGGTGAGGTCGGCCAGCTCCTGGAGCGGCACGAACCCGGCGAGCGCGGCCACCGCGACACCGACGATCCACGAATTGGCCGCCGGGGTGTGCCGCTTGCGGTCGACCCGGCGGAACACCTGCGGCACCAGGCCGTCGCGCGCCATGGAGAACAGGATGCGGGTCTGCCCGTACAGGGTCACCAGGACGACGCTGAAGATGGAGACGACCGCCCCCGCCGACAGCACGAGCGCGGCGGTCCCGGACCCGGTCACCGACGTGAGGATCGACGCGAGCACCGCCTCGCCCGACGCCTCCTGGCGCGCGAACGCCCCCTCGGGCTGCGCCCCGATACCCGCGACCGCGACCAGGATGTACAGCGCCGTCACCACGACGAGCGTGAGCAGCAGCGCGAGCGGGATGGTGCGGCGCGGATTGCGGACCTCCTCGCCCGCAGTGGACACCGCGTCGAACCCGACGTAAGAGAAGAACACCGCCGAGGCCGCCGCCGTGATGCCGCTCATGCCGTGCGGCGCGAAGTCGGCGAACCGGTCGGCCTGGAACGCGGTGAGCGCCACCGCCGCGAACATCACGAGGACGCCCAGCTTCACGCACACCAGGACGGAGTTGACCAGCACGGACTCCCGGGTGCCGCGCGCGAGCAGCGCCGTGCACGCGAGCACCACCACGATCGCCGGAATGTTCACCACGCCGCCCGCGCCCGGCGGTTGGCTGATCGCGTCGGGCAGCGTGACACCGAACAGCGCGTCCGACACCTCGTTGAGGTACTGGCCCCAGCTCACCGCGACCGTGGACACCGCCACCCCGTACTCCAGGACGAGACACCACGCCACGAGGTACGCGATGCCTTCACCGAGCGAGGCGTACGCGTACGAGTACGTGCTGCCCGCCACCGGGATCGCCCCGGCCAACTCGACGTAGCACAGCGCCGCGAGCGCGGCGACCGTCCCCGCGATGACGAACGACAGCACCACACCGGGCCCTGCCGTCGGCACACTCGTCCCGAGGACGAAGAAGATGCCGGTGCCGAGCACGGAGCTGATCCCGAGCAGCGTGAGCCGCCCGAGACCCATGGAGCGTTCCAGGCGGGGGCCCTCCTGCCCCGCGCCCTCGGCGTCCGCGACGATGCTGTCCAGAGGTTTGCGGCGGCACAATTGACTGGCCACAGGGCCCATGGGTCCTCCTGTACGGCGAATGGGAACGCGAATGGAACGCGATGGGATCGCGAGTAGAGCGACACGTGGTCGGTGAGGGTGCGGATCCTTCGGGACCCGCCGCCCCCGCACATTGGCCGATCGGCACAAGAGCCGTACGGGGTGTTGGCCGACGGCACAACCCGGCGGTGCCACCGGCTGTTCGATCATGGTGTGCGCACTCTCGCGGCCGCCCGGCCGCGCCGAAGCGAAGGAGATCAACCGTGCCCCTCGACCTCGCCGCCGACGTCGTCGCACTCACCGAGGCACTGGTCGACACACCATCCGAGAGCGGCGCCGAGGGCCCCCTCGCCGACGCCGTCGAGGAGGCGCTGCGCGCACTGCCGGGCCTCGACGTGCAGCGGATCGGCAACTCCGTCGTCGCCCGCACCGACCTCGGCCGCCCCGAACGGATCGTCATCGCCGGGCACTTGGACACCGTGCCCGAGGCCGGGAACCTCCCGGCGCGCCGCGAAGGCGAGCGGCTCTACGGGCTCGGCGCCTGCGACATGAAGGGCGGCGTGGCGGTGGCCCTGAAGCTGGCCGCCGAGGCCGCAGGCAAGCCCCTGGCGCGCGATGTCACCTTCGCCTTCTACGAGTGCGAGGAGACCGTCGGCGACCGCAACGGCCTCGCGGTGATCGCCGCCCGCCGCCCCGAACTCCTCGACGGAGACCTGGCGTTGCTCCTCGAACCCTCCGACGGCGGCGTCGAAGCCGGCTGCCAGGGCTTCCTCCTCGCCGACATCGTCGTGCCGGGGCAGCGGGCGCACACCGCCCGCGCCTGGATGGGCAGCAACGCCGCACACCTCGCGGGCGAGGTCCTCACCCGGCTGCACGCGCACGTCCCGGAGCGGGTCGAGATCGACGGCCTGGAGTACCGCGAGGGCCTCAACGCCGTCGCCGTCCGCGCCGGAGTGTCCTCCAACGTCGTCCCCGACGAGTGCGTGGTCACCGTCAACCTCCGCTTCGCGCCCAGCCGTTCACCCGAAGAGGCCGAGGCGTACGTGCGGGGTCTCTTCCCGGAGTACGAGGTGCGGGTCACGGAGATCGAACCGGGCGCCCTGCCGGGGCTCGACCGGGACATGGCCGCCGATCTGGTGGCGGCCCTCGGTGTCGCGCCGCGCCCGAAGCTCGGCTGGACCGACGTGGCCCGCTTCGCCTCGCTCGGCGTCCCGGCCCTGAACTGCGGCCCCGGAGACCCTCAACTCGCCCACACCCCGGGCGAGTTCGTGCCGATGGCGGAGGTGCGGGAGTGCGAGGAGCGGCTGCGCGGATGGCTGCTCGACGGCGGCCGCAAGGGCTCAGCCTCGTAGGCCCGCCAACGTACGCAACTGAAGCCACAGCACGAGCCGCTGGTCCGGGTCGTCGAGGTCGATGCCGAGCTGGCGCTGTGCCTTGCGGAGGCGGTAGCGGCAGGTGTTGGGGTGGACGACCAAAAGCTGCGCCGCCCGTCCCGCGTCGCAGCCCGCGTCCAGCCAGCAGATGAGCGTACGGGCGTACTCGGTGCCGTGCTCGGCGTCGTACGCCAGAACGTCCCGCCACGGACCCGCGGCCTGGTCCCTGCGGCCGGCCAGGAACTCGCCGAGCACCAGGAGCGAGGTCCGCTCCCGCACCTGCCCGGCCTCCGCGACCTCCCCGGCCCCCAGCACCCGCAGCACCAGATCGGCGTCCTCACGCGAGTCCCTGACCCCCGCGACGCCCGGCGCCGCGTGCCCGAGCCCGGCCCGCACCGGGATCCGTAGCGCCTCCTCGGCCCGGCGCACGATGTCGTCGGCGATCCGCACATGCCGGTCGGCGGCGTGATCGGCGGCGCCGACCACCGGGAGCAGCGCGTACACGACACCGTCGAGGAGCACGCAGGCGTGCTGGCCGTAGCGGGTCTGGCACTGGAGGCGCACCAGGTCGAGCAGGCGCAGCGCCGCCTGCCCGCCGTCCTGCGCGGTCGCCGCGCCCGCGAGCGCGAACGCCGCCACCCGCACCGGGGCGTCCGGCGCCAGGCCCAGGCGGTGCGCGGCGGCGCCCGGCTCGATGGAGCCGTCGAGGAGGCGGCGCAACAGGTCGCTGCTCAGATGCCGGGCCAGCTCGTCGGCGGCCCGCGCCCTGAGCAGCAGCATCGCGGCGGCGGACGCGCCCTGCCGCAGCGCGTCCTCGGCGTCGGCGGCCAGGCCCCCCGTGTCCACCGCCCAGATCGAGCCGAGCAGCTCGCCGCCCGCGCGCACCGTCATGGCCAGGCGCGGCAGCTCCTCGGCCGAGATCCCGTCGAGCCGCAGCGGGCCATTCGCGGCGTACAGGACGCGGTAGTCCTCGTCGTTCTCCGGGCTGCCGGGCACCTGGCGGCCGAGGATGCCCTGCCGCCGCGTCTCGTCCACCGGCTGACCGGGCACCGTCGAGTACGCGAGGATCTGGCGGCCCAGATCCTCCACGGCTATCGCCCCGCCGACCGCCGCCGCGACCGCGTTGGCCAGCGCGAACAGATCCCCGGGCAACGCGTCCTCGCCCAGCGGCGCCGTCCGCGCCCCGTGCGCGCCGATCACGGACGACAGCAGCTGGAACACCTGGTGCCAGGCGGCGTCCCGGTCGGTGGCGAGCAGCGCGGTACCGGCCGATTCGGCACCTGGCACCGGCGCGTCGCCGCGCACCACGACACCCGCGAGCCCGGCCCGCCCGGCGGCCCGCACCAGCGGCCCCGCCTCCTCGCCGCGCACCCCCACCGCGAGCAGCAGCGCTCCCGGCGCCCGCTCCGGCAGCGGCGCGTGCGGATCGTGCAGCAGCACCTCGGTGACGGGCACGGCCAGGCCGTGCGGGGCGGCCAGCAGGCGCAGCGTGGAGCCGCCGAGGGCGTCGAGGAGGTTTCCCAGCGTGCAGGTGTCCATGGGTGAACCTTTCGCCACGGGCGGGGGAGCGGGATTGGCCGATCGCAACAGGCTAGACACCCATGATTGGCCGCCTCCACAAGGCCCTCCCCGCCGCCGCCCCCGAGACTCGTGCCCATGAACGACATGACGACCTCGACCGTCGGCACCGTCGACGACGTCGCAGGACTGCGGGCGGTCGCCGCCTTCCTCGCCGACGTGTGGGGGATGCCCCACGACGCGCCGCCCTTCCACACCGACGTCCTGCACAGCGTCGCCCACGCGGGCGGCGCCGTGCACGCCGCCCGCTCGGGAGGCGACGTGGTCGGCGCCTCGGTCGCGGTGTTCGGGCCGCCGGCCGAGCGGGACGTGTACTCGCTGGCCGCCGCGGCGGGCACCTCCGACCGGGGCATCGGCCACGCCGTGAAGCAGGCCCAGCGCGCGTGGGCCCTGGAACGCGGCGCCCGCACCATGCGCTGGACCTTCGACCCGCTCGTCGCCCGCAACGCCCGCTTCAACCTCGTCAAGCTGGGCGCGGTCGCCAGCGAGTACCAGGTCGACTTCTACGGCCCGATGGACGACGGCATCAACAACGGCGACGAGACCGACCGCCTCACCGCCCTGTGGGACCTGACGGCCGACGCCCCTGCCCCGGTGGAAGAGGCGGACGGCCGCGCCGCCGCGCCCGTCCTCGCGAAGGCGCCCGACGGCGGACCGCTCGCCGTCCGCGACGACACCCGCGTGTGGTGCCGCGTCCCCGAGGACGTCGTCGCCCTGCGCGCCACCGACCCGGACACCGCGCTGCGCTGGCGGCACGCCGTCCGCGAGGTCTTCACCACCGCCTACGCGGAGGGCCTGCGGGCGACCGCGATGTCCCGCGACGGCTGGTACACGCTCACCGTTCCCACCGCCCTCACAGCTTCGGAGGACCAGGCATGAAGATCGAACGCGTAGAGCTGCTGCACATCGCGATCCCGCTGGTCAAGCCGTTCCGCACGTCGTTCGGCAGCGTCGACACCAAGGACGCGTTCCTGCTGCACGTGATCACCGACGAGGCCGAGGGCTGGTCGGAGTTCGCCGGTGACCCCGACCCGCTGTACTGCTCCGAGTTCATCCCGGGCGCCGAGATCGTCATCCGGGACTTCCTGCTGCCGCGCGTCAAGGCACTGCCCGAGCCCCGCGCGGCGGCGGCCGGGGCCGCGATGGAACCCGTCAAGGGCAACGAGCTGGCGAAGGCGGCCCTGGAGACGGCGCTGCTCGATGCCGAACTGCGCGCGTACGGAATGCCGTTGGCCCACTACCTCGGCTCGTCCACCGGTCAGAAGGTCCCCGCGGGTGTCTCCGTCGGCATCAAGAACTCGATCCCGGAGCTGCTCGACGACGTCGAGGAGTACCTCGCCGAGGGGTATGTCCGGATCAAGCTGAAGATCGAGCCCGGCTGGGACCTGGAGCCGCTGCGCGCGGTCCGCGAGCGCTTCGGCGACGACCTCCCGCTCCAGGTCGACGCCAACACCGCGTACACCCTCGCCGACGCCGAACACCTGCGGAAGCTGGACGAGTTCGGGCTTCTGCTCATCGAGGAGCCGCTCACCGAGAACGACCTGCGCGCCCACGCCCGCCTCCAGGAGCGCATCAGCACGCCCGTCTGCCTCGACGAATCGATCCACAGCGCCCGCGACGCCGCCACCGCGATCGCCATGGAGGCCTGCCGGATCATCAACGTCAAACCCGCCCGCGTCGGCGGCTACTTGGAGGCCCGCCGCATCCACGACGTCGCCCTCGCCAACGGGGTGCCGGTGTGGTGCGGCGGCATGCTGGAGACCGGAATCGGCCGCGCCCCCAACCTCGCGCTCGCCGCGCTCCCCGGCTTCACCCTCCCCGGAGACACCTCCGCCTCCAGCCGTTACTACGCAGAGGACATCACCGAGCCGTTCGTCCTCGACGCCGACGGCTGCCTGACGGTGCCCTCCGGGCCCGGCATCGGCATCGACCCGCTGCCCGAGACGCTCGCCCGCTTCACCACCGCCACTCACGTGCTGTGACGGCACGGGCGATCCACTGGCCGTAACCGGTCGGTCCCCACACCGGTCATGTTCGGATCCGGTCTTTCCGGGTAGCGGCGTGACGGTCGCCCCCGGCACGGCTCGACACGGGCCCGCCGCCGGGGGCCGCAACTGTCCGACGACAAGGGAGACTTGGGTGTCAGAGAGCCAGGACCGGATCAAGCGCGCGCACCGACTCGACGGAATCGCGGACCGCATCGACTCGTACTACGGCGACTGGGCGGCCTCCTACGACGAGGACCTGCGGGTCACCGACTACCGCGGGCCCACCGAGCTCGGCGAGCTGTACGGAGCCATGGCGGACGATTACCCCGCGGCGATCGGGGCCGGGTCAGTGGTCCTCGACGCGGGCTGCGGCACCGGCCTCGTCGGCGCGGTGCTCAAGCGGCGCGGCGTCACCGTGATCGACGGCTTCGACCTCAGCGAGAGCATGGTGACCGAGGCCCGCAAGACGGGCATCTACCGCACGCTCACCGGGGGCGTGGACATGAACCGGGGCCTGGTGGAGTTCCCGGACCACACCTACGACGTCACGGTCTCCTGCGGCGTGTTCACCCTGGGCCACGTGCCGCCGACCGGGATCCAGGGAATGCTGCGGGTCACCAAGCCCGGCGGCCTCGTCCTGCTGAGCACCTTCTCGAAGTACCTGGAAGGCTCGGACTTCGTCGAGTACGTGCAGCGGCAGGCGGACGACGGCGCCCTCAAGGTCGTCGAACGGCGCAGGGACGTCCCGTACACAGCCGAAGGGCCCGCGGACTACTGGGCGTTCGAAGTGCTGCGCTAAGAGTCCGGGGCCGGGCCGGTGTCGACGCCGTGTCGGTGGCCGTCGGCGATCTGTAGGTGATCTGTCGTCGGCGGCGGCGAGGGTGGTGCCCATGAACACGGACACCACCCACGTCACGATCGTCGGCGCCGGACTCGGCGGCCTCGTCCTCGCCCGCGTCCTGCACCTGCACGGCATACCGGCCACCGTGTACGAGGCGGATCCCTCGCCGACCGCCCGCTCGCAGGGCGGCCTGCTCGACATCCACGACTACAATGGCCAACTCGCCCTCGAAGCCGCCGACTTGATGGACGAATTCCACGGCATCGTCCTCGAAGGGCGCCAGGCTCTCAGGATCCTCGAACCCGACGGCACCGTCCTGTTCGAGAAGGACGACGACGGCACGGGCGGCCGCCCAGAGGCGCCGCGCGGCGAACTGCGCCGCATCCTGCTCGCATCGCTCCCGGCCGGCACCGTCCGCTGGGGCCACAAGGTGACCGGCGTCCGCACCCTCGGCGGCGGCCGCCACGAGGTGACGTTCGCCGACGGAGCCACCGTCGACACCGGCCTGCTGGTCGGCGCGGACGGCGCCTGGTCCCGGGTCCGCCCGCTGCTCTCCGCCGCCACCCCCACGTACACCGGGAAGTCGGTCGTCGAGACGTACCTGTACGACGCCGCCACCCGGCACCCCGCCACCGCGAAGGCCGTCGGCGGCGGCTCGATGATCGCGCTGACGCCGGGCCGGGAGATCTTCGCCCACCGGGAGCAGGGCGACACCCTGCACGCCTACGTCGGCCTCGCCGAGCCGCGGGACTGGTTCGCCGCGATCGACTTCACCGACGCCGCCGCGGCCACCGCCCGGATCGCCGAGGAGTTCCCCGGCTGGGCGCCGGAGCTCACCGCGCTGATCACCGAGGCCGACGGCGCGCCGTCCCTGCGCCGCCTGCACGCGCTGCCGCCCGCGCACCGCTGGGACCGGGTGCCGGGCGTGACCCTGCTGGGCGACGCCGCCCACCTCGCGCCCCCGAACGGCGAGGGCGCCAACCTGGCCATGCTCGACGGCGCCGACCTCGCCCGGGCCGTCGCCGCGCACCCCGGCGACGTAGAGGCCGCGCTCGGCACGTACGAGGAGGCCATGTTCCGCCGCGCCGCCGAGACCCACGGGGCCGAAGGCGACGAGCACGCGCTGGAGGAGCTGATTACCGGGCTTCACCGTGCGAAGGAGGAGCAGGCGTCGAATAATGCGGAAGTCCGGAGCACCCACACGTAGCGTCACACACGTAGCGCCACACACGTGGCGGCACATCGTGGCGCCGCACACACACGGAAGGGACCGTGCCGTGGCTTCTCGCCTCAACCCGTACATCGCCTTCGACGGCGACGCCCGTCAGGCCATGGAGTTCTACCAGAGCGTGTTCGGCGGCGAGCTCGCCCTGAACACCTTCGGCTCGGCCGGAGGCGGCGGGGCGCCCGCCGACTTCGCCGACAAGATCATGCATGCCCTGCTGGAGACCCCCGACGGCTTCACCATCATGGGCTCGGACACCCCACCGGGCATGAACCGCACCGCGGGCACCAACATCTCGGTCAGTGTCAGCGGCGACGACGCCGAGGCGCTGCGCGGCTACTGGGCCAAGCTGTCCGAGGGCGGCACGGTCGGGGTGCCGCTGGAGAAGCAGGTGTGGGGCGACGAGTTCGGCATGTGCACCGACGCCTTCGGCATCAACTGGATGGTCAACGTCAGCGGCCAGTAACGTCAGTTGATCCCGCCCGGCACGGTCCAGGGGGCGCTGGACCGTGCCGGGCAGTCATGAGGACGTCAGACGGCGGCGCGCCGCCTGCGTCGCAGGGTGAGGTACGTGCCGGTGGCGCCGGTCGCGAGGAGGGCCGCCACGCCGAGGCCGACCGGGAGCGCGGGGGATTCCTCGCTCGTCGCGGCCGTGTTCTCCATCTTCGGCCCCGGTGTGATGTGCGTGGTGACAGGGGCGACGGCGTGCGCGGCGCCCTCGGACTTCACCGAGCCGTCCGGATTCAGGAGCAGTTGCCTGTTGTTGGGGTGCTTGAAGTCGAACATGCCGGACAACGAGCCCGCGGAGGCGTCGAAGGAGTGGTCGCCGATCCGTTCCGTGCCCCAGTTGTCCTCGATGAACCGGGTGATCGACGCCTGGTCGGTCAGCGTGTGGTCGACCTTGTCGACCTTGCTGTACGGGGAGATCACGAGCAGCGGCTGCCGGGTCCCTGGACCGCAGCGGTCCTGGTAACCCCCGGCCGCCGCAGGGCCGTTCTGGCAGGCGGGGGAGTCGGCGGCCTTGCCGTTGGAGCCGACCGTGGTGTCCTTCGAGCCGTTGCGCGGAGTGATGTAGGCGTGGTCGTACCAGCCGTCGGAGTCGTCGTACGCGACGACCACCGCGGTCGACTTCCACTGCGGTGAGCTCTGCACCGCGTTGATCTGGTTCACCAGGAAGTGCTGCTCGTCGACCGGGTCGGAGTACCCGGCGTGCCCGTCCTGGTACTGGCCGGCCTTGACGAAGCTGACGGCCGGGAGGTGTCCCGACTTCGCGGCGGCGGAGAAATCGGTGAGGTCGTAATTGTGGTTGGCGCGGCCCGCGTGACCGATCTCCGCGACGCTCGTGGGCGCCAAGTGGTGCGGATTCGCCGTCGACTTGTAGTACGCGAACGGGTTGTGGTGCGGGCTGTAGTCGAGGGTCGAGGCGCCGCCTACGTTGGCGTGCGCGCTCTCGCACTTCGCGTACGTGCCGTCGTCCGCGCCGTTCCACGCGCTCGTCGGCCGGAAGCCGCCCTGGAACCAACCCCAGGACACCTTGCGGGAGTTGAGCCGGTCGCCGATGTTCTTGCCCCGCATCACGGCGAGCGCGTTGGTGGAGGTGTGGTTCTTGTCGGAGCAGTCGTCGTACGCCGGGTCCGGGTCGTTGATCATCGTGCCGACGCCGTGCGCGTCCGGCGACTGGACCGCGGTCTTGTCCGGTGTGTCCGTCTGCTTCGGGTCCTCGGTGCCGGAGGCCGGGTCGGTGGAGATGACGCCGTGCGTGTTGCCGGAGACCAGGTTGATGGCGCCGGGCGTCGAAGGGCCGTAGTTGGAGTTGTAGGAGCGGTCGCTGAGCGCGTAGTGCTGGGCGTAGTTCCACAGCGCCGTGACGGTGTTCCCGTCGAAGTAGTCCATCACCAGGCCCGGTTCGCCGAACAGGCCGCCGCTGCACTTGTCGACCTCGGTGTTCTGCACGAACCGGTCGGCCGGGCCGCCGTTGTACGCGTACTGCTCGGGGCCGTAGGAATGGTTCTGGTCGCAGGTCACGGCGTGCTCGGGGGAGAGCCGCTTCGGGGCGTACTGGTTGGGGTTCTGCTTCAGCAGGCCCGCGTGCGCGAGGGTGTCGATGTTCTTCGGTGTGTCCTTGGACGGCGTGAACGTGGTGCCGTCGGTGTTCGCGGCCTTCGGATACGTCGCGAAGTAGTGGTCGAAGGAGTTGTTCTCGTCGAAGAGGACGACGACGTGCTTGATCGGGGTGGCGGTCCCGGAGTCGGGCGTCGCGGACCAGCCGGGTGCGGCCCCGCCGAGCACGGTGAGCGCGGCGGCTCCCGCGAGCGCGCTCAGGCTTCGTATCACCGATCTGCTGCTGGGCATGCGCGTACCCTGACACTTACGTGAGCCCTGCATCTATGGCGTATGGCCGAGCTTGACCACCTGTTGACCGCTTGTGAGCGGAAGTTTTCCGGAGTGCTGAGCCCCGCTTGGTGGGCGCCTCAGGAGAGCAGCGCGCGGCCGTACCAGTCGTCCGCGTCGCGCACCCCCGGCAGCGCGAAGAAGTAGCCGCCGCCGAACGGGGAGATGTAGTCGGTCAGCGGTTCCCCCGCGAGCCGCTTCTGCACCGTCTCGAACTGCCGCCGCACGTCCCGCTGGTAGCAGCAGAACAGCAGGCCCATGTCGAAGTTGCCGTTGGCGTCCGTGCCCAGGTCGTAGTTGTACGCGCGGCGCAGGATCCGCTGGCCGCCGGTGCCCGGGGTGCGGGGGTTGGCGAGCCGGATGTGCGCGTCGAGGGGGATGACGTCGCCCTTCGGGTCGTCCACGTACTTCGGCGCGTCGTGCTCCGCGTCGCCGTCCAGCGGGGCGCCCGAAGCCCGGGACCGGCCGAACATCCGCTCCTGTTCGGTCAGCGACACCCGGTCCCAGAACTCCACCAACATCCGGATGAGCCGCACCACTTGATAGCTCCCGCCGACGGCCCACCCGGGCTCGCCGTCGCCCTCGCCCACCCACACCAGGCGGTCCATCGCGCGCGCGTCGGCGGTGTCCGGGTTGGCGGTGCCGTCCTTGAACCCCATCAGATTGCGCGGCGTCCCCGAAGGGCGCGGCGGGCTGGTGAACCCGTCGACGCGCCAGCGCACTTGGAGCGCGCCGCGCGTGTGCCGGGCGAGGTCGCGCAGCGCGTGCAGCACGGTGTCCCGGTCGTCGGCGTGCAGTTGGAGGCTGAGGTCACCGTGGCACCACTCGTCCCTGAGGTCGTCGTCGGGGAAGACCGGCATCGCGGCGAGCCGGCGCGGCCCGCGCCCCGTCAGCCCGAACCGCTCGTCGAACAGCGACGCCCCGACCCCCACGGTCACCGCGAGCGCCCCGCCCGGCAGCCGCTCGCCGAGTACCCCCGAGTCGGCGGGCGGTGCCGTGATCCCGACAGGGCCCGGCACCCCGCCGGAGGTGAGGAACCGGGCACGGTGGGTCAACGTGCGCAGCGCGTCCGCGAGTTCGGCCCGGCCCTCGGCGGTGACGTCGAAGGACACGAAGGCGGTGGCCCGCCGCTGCTCCGCGACCACGGACGCCTGCCTGGCGCCGTGGAAGGGCGCGACAGGTGTGACCGGCAGGGTGGGTGCGACCGGGGGCGCCGCCCCGCCCGCCCCGAGCCCGACTCCGGCGACGGCGGCACCCCGCAGGAATCCGCGCCGCCCGACGCCGCCGGCGGCCGTATGCGGCGTCACGCCGTCCCCTCTCAAGCCGTCCTCCGTGGGTCGCACAGCGTCGCGATCGACGCGAGCCGTTCCACCAGGTCGCCGAAGCGCGCGTCGACCCGCTCGCGGCGGGCGTGGCTCACGTCGTCGAGCGCGGGCCAGTGCCCGTCGTGCCGCAGGCCGTCCAGAGTGGTACCCGCGCGCTTCAAGTCCCCTTCCAGGGAAGGGAGATGCGGATAGCGAGAGGTGAGGATCGGGTGCAGACGGGACAGCACCTCGCGCGTGCCGTCCACGTTCGCCCGCGCCGTCGCCAGGTTCGTGCCGCTGCCGAAGTCGGTACGGCCGGTCAGCTCGAACTGCACCGTGTTCTCCAGGATCTCGTGTGCCCGCAGACCCAGTTGCGCCGGATCCATCCGGGCCTGCGCCCAGTCGTCGCGCAGCGTTTCGAGCGCCTTCAGCAGCGCCGCCGTCGGGGCGCGCAGCTCGTGCGCCGACGCGTCGTGCCACAGGCCGTACTCGACCCGGTGGAAGCCGGTGAAGTCCCTGTCGTGGGCGCCGTCCGGCAGACCGGCGTCGGTGCCGTTGATCCGGCCGTCGGCGTCGCCGAACGCGTCGTAGGCCGCGCCCAGACGCTCGTACTGGAGATGCGCGGGCAGCCACGCCGTCCGCGCCGCGCCGAGGTCGCCCCGGTCGACGGCGGCACGCAGCGTGCCCGTGAGCCGGACCACCTTGTCGAGCCCCGCCCCGACCCACTTCTGGTAGGCGATCGCCGGTGGGATCAGGTCGTGCGTGGTGACCGGCGCGGCGGCGGGACCCGGACGGCCCCTGCCGATCCGGACCGTGGGCCCGGTGACCGAGTCCGCGTCCTCGGGCACGCACTTGAAGGCGTACGCGCCCCTGCCGAGCCGCACCGTCAACTCCCGCGTCGTACCGGGGCCGATGTCCTCCACCTCGCCGAACACGGCGTGGTCGCGCGGATCCTCCAGGAGTACCTCGGCGGAGGCGGCCGAGGTGTTGTGCAGCGCGAAGACCTGCACGCCCGGCGCGGGCGCGGACCAGCCGCTGCCGCAGTGGCCGGAGGAGACCTCGATGGTGGTGCGGCGAAGGGCGCCGCGCGAGGAGGTGTCACCGTCGTGCGGCTCGCGCACCAGCACGACGACACCGGCGATCAGGAGGCAGAGCAGCAGACAGAGCAGCACGGCGAGGGCCCCGCCCGCCCACCGTGCTCCGCGCCGCCGGAGCGGGCCGGGCAGCGGCATCCGGGCCTCCTGGGGGTCGTACGGTGCGGGACGGCCCGATGGTAGGCGGCGACCCCCGAACGTACAGCGGGCCAGCGGGAATCATGACCAAGAGTTGGACTTGGATTCACATCGCCGGACGTGCGCGGGCGTGTGATTGACTGGCCCGCATGGCCCCGTCCCTGTCCCTGCCCCCGTCCCCGCACCGGTCGGGCCGGTCATGACCGCAGAGCCGATGTCGGCCACCCGCCCCCGCAATCGCAGGCAGCTCATCGTCGAGGCCGCCGGTCGGCTGTTCAGCGCGCGCGGCTACCACGCGGCGTCCATGGAGGAGATCGCCGCGGGCGTCGGCATCACGGCGGCGGCCCTGTACCGGCACTTCCCCAACAAGTACGCGCTGTTCTCCGAGTGCGCGCACGCCATGGTGGACGGGCTGCTCGCCACGCTCGACGAACTGCCGCCCGACGCCAGGACCGAGGACCTGCTCACCGCCCTCGTCCGGATCACCGTGAAGCGCCGCGCGGAGGGCGGCGTGTACCGGTGGGAGGCCCGCTACCTCAACCACGAGGACCGCAGGCTGCTGCGCGGGAAGTTCGCCCGGGTCGTCGGCCGGGTGACCGAGGCGGTACGCCGTGAGTTCCCGGCGGACGGTGTGGAGTTGCGGGTCGTCGCGGCGCTCGGCGCGATCGGGTCCATCACGATGCACCGCACGTCGATCGCGGGGCGCCGGGCCGAGGGCCTGCTGGTGGACTGCGCGCTGCGGCTGGTCGCAGAGGAGGCGGCCCCGCTGCCCGTCGCGCCGGGCGGCGCGCGGGCCGTCGAGCTGCCGGCGCTCCCCGTGGCGCGCTCCCGGCGCGCGGAGATCCTCGTGGCCGCGATCCCGCTGTTCGCCCGCGACGGCTTCGCCAACGTCACGAACGGCCAGATCGCCGAGGCCGTGGGCCTGGCCCCGTCCGCGCTCTACCGGCACTACCAGGGAAAGGTCGACATCCTGGCGGCGGCCTGCCTGCAGGCGGCGGGCCTGCTCGCCCAGGCGGTGGACCGGAATCTGCGCGAGATCGCCGACCCGCACGAGGCGATCGTGGCGCTGACGGCGACGTACGTGGCGTACAGCTTCGAGCACACCGAGCTGACGAGCGTCGCCGAGGCGGAGTTCGTGGGCCTGCCGGCCGAGTCGCAGCGGCCGCTGATCCTCGCGCAGCGCGAGCACATCGCCGTATGGGAACAGCAGTTGAGGCGCGCCCGCCCCGAGCTCGACCCGCGGCAGGCGCGCGTCCTGGTGCACGCCGGATTCGGAGTCGTCGTCGAGGCCGGGCGGAGCGTGCGGTGGCGGGACACCCCCGGACACCGGGCCACCGTGACCGGCCTCGTGGTGCGGGCGCTGGGGCTCTGAGCGGGAGAGCGGCAGCCCCAGCGCCCGCCTTTCTTTTTTTGGGGAGGGGGAGTGGTCAGCCCTGCCGGTTGTGCGTCGGGATCACGATCGGCGTGGTCTGCCCGGAGGCACCCTTGTTCAGGAACGCCATGGCCAGCGCGCGGATGAACTGGTCGAACATGTAGAACGCGCTCGGCGCGACCGGGTTCAGGCCCTCGCGGAACAGGATGAAGGCCGGCCACACGGTGCGGACCAGGGTCGCCGCGGCGTAGTCCCGCTTGAGGCCGAGCCAGTCGCCGATCTGGTCGCTGAGGACGTAGCGCACGAACTCGTTGAGGAAGCCGCGCGTCACCCCGAGGTCGACCTGGGCGGTCAACCCGAGGAGATCCTCGGCGAGTTCGATGCCCTCGGTGGTGGGGGAGAGGATCGGCGTGAGCACCTGCGCCGACTGCTTGTGCGCCTCGTCCCACGACTTCGGGATGTACTCGGTGTGCACGCCGAGCAGGTGCAGGGCGACCTGCCAGCTGTGCAGGAACGCCTCCTGGTCCTCCGCGTTGAACGGCACCTTCCAGTCGAGCAGCTTCCGGTGCACGAACGTGCCGAGGCTGTGGAAGGTGACCAGGATGTCCGCGTTGCTGATCGGGATCTTCTGGTCCGCGACCGCCGACCAGTGCGGCGACTGCGGCAGCATGTGCCGCACCGCCGCGTGCACCATACGGGTCTTGTTGGCGGTGACGATGAACTGGCCCTCGGGCTCGAAGCCCTTGAGCTGCGCCAGGTCGTAGCCGAACGTGAAGGTCTTCGCCGCGCGGTCCTGCATGTCGGCGCCGCCCGCCGACCAGTACACACTCTTCGCCTCGCGCGGGATCACGGTGCTCATGATCCCGCTGCCGAGCCCGTAGAGCATGAAGAGGTACGTGTCCTTGCGCCGGTTGAAGTCGGCGGCGCGCGCCAGCTTCTTCGGATCCGCCCAGCTGGGCAGCTTGTTGACCCCTTGCAGGTACGTGCGGAGCTCGGCGGGCAGACCGCTGGGCAGCGGGTCGCCGTTGTTCACCCACGGCTCCATCGCCTTGTTGACCGCCGGGACCTGCCCGCTGGTGATGATCTTCGCCATCAACGGGTCGATCGCGTCGTCCCACACGTACTCCGGATCGGTGCCCGCGCCGGCTCCGGCGACCGAGCCCGTCGGCGACCACGCCCACGCGCTGCTCGCCGTGCCCGTCGCGCCGACGAGCCCCAGCGCGGCACCGAGCGACAGTACGTTCCTGCGGCTCAGATTTGTCATTGACTTACTCGCTTTCCTGGTCGTCCGGACGGTTCAACAGGCCCGTCAATGCTTGGGATTGGGGCCTGTCGGCACGCTTCAAATCTTGTTCCAGGATGTGATTTCCGATTAACATAGCGAGGCACGCAGCCATCGACAAGAGAGTCGACAAGAGTGCCGTCAGGGCACGAGCGAGGAGCCGCATGACCACGGAGCAGGCCCGGCCGGGCTGGGTGACGGAGGAGCTGACGGCGCGATGGTGCGGATGGGTGCGCCGGGACGCGAAACGTGACGAGGGCCGCGAGGAGGGGGACGGGGTGGAGCCACTGTCCGCGGTGGCCCCGTTCGATCTGTCGCCGATCGCGGCCGTTCCCACCTGTACGCCGGATGACGTGGCGCAGGCGGTGGCGGGCGCACGCGCGGCCCGGCCGCAGTGGGCGCGCATGTCCCTGAAGCGGCGCGGCGAGACCGTACTCGCCTTCCACGACCTGCTGTTGAAGCGGCAGGACCAGGTGCTCGACCTCATCCAGTGGGAGACCGGCAAGGCCCGCTACCACGCGTGGATGGAGGTCGCGCAGGTCGCGACGATCGCCCGGCACTACGCGCGGCGCGCCGGACACTATCTGGCCCCGCGCCGGGTGCGCGGCATGGTGCCGGGTGCGACGAAGGTCAGGGAGGTACGGGTGCCGAAGGGCGTCGTCGGCGTCATCTCGCCCTGGAACTACCCGCTCTACCTCGGCGTCGGCGACGTACTCCCGGCCCTCATGGCGGGCAACGCCGTGGTCTCGAAGGCCGATTCACAGACCGCGCTGACGCTGCTGTGGACGCGGGACCTGATGGCCGAGGCCGGACTGCCCACCGACCTGTGGCAGATCGTCACCGGGTCCGGGAGCGTCGTGGGCACGGCCCTCGTCGACGCCGCCGACTACGTCTGCTTCACCGGCTCCACCACCACCGGACGCTCCGTCGGCGAACGCGCCGCACGCCGCCTCGTCGGTGCCTCCCTCGAACTCGGCGGCAAGAACCCGCTGATCGTGCGCGCCGACGCCGACCTCGCGGCAGCCGCGGCGGGCACGGTGACGGCGGCCTTCGCCAACACCGGGCAGATGTGCATCCACATCGAGCGCGTCTACGTGCACGAGAAGGTCTACGACGCGTTCCGCGACGAACTGGAGCGCGCCACACAGGCATTGAGGCTCGGCCCGGCCTACGACTACTCGACCGACATCGGCTCCCTCACCTCACAGGCCCAACTCGCCTCCGTACAAGCACATGTGGACGCGGCGGTCGACAAGGGCGCCACGGTCCTCGTCGGCGGCAGGCCCCGCCCCGACCTCGGCCCGCTCTTCTACGAACCCACCGTCCTCGAAGGCGTCACACGTGACATGGACGTGTGCGGCGACGAGACCTTCGGCCCCGTCGTATCCCTCTACCCCTACGCCTCCGACGACGAGGCGGTGACCCTCGCCAACGAAGGCAACTACGGCCTCTCGGCGTCGATCTGGTCCAAGGACACCCGCGCAGCGGCCCGCCTCGCCGGACGGATCCGGGCCGGTTCGGTCAACATCAACGACGGCGCCGCGGCCGCCGCAGGCAGTATCGAGGCCGGGATGGGCGGCATGGGCGACAGCGGTCTGGGCAGGCGGCACGGCGCCGAGGGCATCCGCAAATACACCGAGAGCCAGACGGTCGCCACACAGCGACTGCTGCCGCTCGGCCCGACGAAACCGGAGGAGAACGCGGTGCAGAGCTTCATCCGCCGTACGAACGGCCAACTGGCCCTGCTGCGACGGCTGGGGGTGCGATGAGCACGGCGGTGGGCCAGCGGTGGCGTACGCTCCGCGCGGCGGACGGGCCCCTCGACCCGGACGAACTCGACGCCCTGTGGGCCGAGTTGGCGCCGGTCGACGCGTCGGAGATCCTCGGCGCCTGGCGCGGATTCGCGTTCCTCACCGGTCACCCGATCGAGAAGGTGCTGGCCGCGAGCCGCTGGCACGGCAAGCGGTTCGACGCGCTCGACGACTGCAAACCGCTGATCTGCCGCGCCGACGACGGCAGCCTCTACTCCGACACGAAGGCGGGGCGCGGCGAGGCCGGCCTCTGGAACGTCGAGTTCCGCGGCGAGGTCACCGCCACGATGGTGTACGACGGGATGCCCGTCCTCGACCACTTCAAGCGCGTCGACGAGAACACGCTCATGGGTGTCATGAACGGCAAACCGGGGGTCGTCCTCGCGGACGGCCGGCACTTCTACTTCGGCCTCGAACGCGAAGCCGGCGCCGCCGCATGAAGACATCGGTACTGCTGTCACGCGGCGGCGCCGACACCGCCCGCACCGCCCTCGTCGAGGCCGACCTCGACGAGCCGCGCCCGCACGAGGTGGTCGTCCGGATCGAGGCCGTCGGCGTCTGCCACACGGACCTCGTCACCCGCAGGGCACTCGGCGACCGCCCCGCCGTACTCGGCCACGAGGGGTGCGGCGTGGTGGAACGGCTGGGCGCTGACGTCGACTCCCTGCACGTCGGGGACCGGGTCGTGATCTCCTTCGCGTCCTGCGGACGGTGCGCCCAGTGCCGCTCCGGACACCCCGCCTACTGCGCCCTTGCGACCCAACTCAACAACTCGGGACGCCGCCCCGACGGCAGCCCGACGATCCGGGTGGGCGGCACCCCCGTGTTCGGCGCGTTCTTCGGCCAGTCGTCGTTCGCCACGACCGCGCTCGCCGACGCCCGCGCCTGCGTCCCGGTCGGCGACGTACCGCCGTGGATCGCCGCCCCACTGGGCTGCGGATTCCTGACCGGGGCGGGCGCGGTGCGCAACGTGCTGCGACCGGGGCCGGGGGACCGGGTCCTGGTGGTCGGGGCGGGCGCGGTCGGCGGCGCGGCCGTGCTGACCGCGCTGTCCGAGGGCGCCGAGGTCGTCGTCGCGGAACCGGTCGCCGCGCGCCGCGCCCTCGCGACCCGGTTCGGCGCGCACGCCGTGGCCTCCCTCGACGAGCCGCTCCCCTCGGTGACCCACGCCCTCGACACCACGGGCCGCCCGGAGCTGCTGCGCCGCGCCCTCGCGCTGCTCAAACCGCGCGGCACGCTCGCGGTGGTCGGCCTCGGCCCCGCGAACGCCGACATCGACGTACGCGACCTGATGCTGCGCGGCCTGCGACTGCGCGGCTGCGTCGAGGGCGACGCGCAGCCGTCCCGTCTCGTGCCCGAGCTGATCGACCGCTACCAGGCGGGGCGGCTGCCGCTCGACGAGCTGGTGACGACGTACGGCCTGGGCGACTTCGACCGGGCGGTCGCGGACCAGCGGGCCGGTCTCGTGGTGAAGCCGGTGCTGCTGCCCGGGGGCTGACCGGTCCCCGTCCGGGTGCCGCCCCGGGAGCCTTACGGCTGGATCTTCTCCAGGTCGTCGAGGAGGGCCGGGTGGGTCGGCTGCCAGCCGAGGGCGGCGCGGGTGTGGGCGCTGCTCGCCGGCTGGTCGGTCGCGAAGATCGGGCCGAGCGGGCCGAAGTTCTCCTCCGGCACCGACTGGGCCGGGACGCCGAGCCGCCGCCCGATGACCGCGGCGATGTCCCGTACGGCATCGCCCTCGTCGGCGACGGCGTGCCACGCGGTTCCGCCGGGGGCCTTCTCCAGGGCGAGGCGAAACAGGACGGCGGCGTCGAGGGCGTGCACGGCGGGCCAGCGCTGTGTGCCGTCGCCGGGGTAGCCGGAGACGCCGCTCTGGCGGGCGATCCGGGTGAGGAGCCCCGCGAAGCCGCCGTCGCCCTCGTTGTGGACGGTGCGCGGCAGGCGGATCGCCGAACTGCGCACGCCGCTGGAGGCGAGGCCGAGGAGGCGGTTCACCGACTCGCCGCGCCCGCCGACGGGGCCGTCCGTGGACAGCGGATCCTCCTCGGTCGAGGCCCGGCCCTCGGCCCGAGGCGTGCCCGACACCGTGACGAGCGGCTTGTCCGAGCCGACGAGGGCCTCGCCGAGCGCCGCCGTCGCGGCGCCCTCCTCCGCCACGGAGCGGGCCAGCGCCTCGGGCGAGCTGAAGTCGTTGCTGAAGGCGAGGTGCACGACGCCGTCCGCCTGCTCGGCGGCGGTGCGCAGCACATCGAGGTCGGTGAGGCCGCCGCGCAGCACGTCCGCCCCGGCGGCCCTGGCCTTGTCGGCGGAGGCCTCGGAACGGGCGAGGGCGGTGACCGTGTGTCCCGCGGCGAGCAGTTCGGAGACGACGGCGGAGCCGATGAGACCTGTACCGCCGGTGATGAAGACGCGCATGGCGAGCTCCAGGGGTGAGGGGGAGGGAGAGAGATGGGTGATGCGACACATGTCGCATCACCTGTCTCAATACCGTACACCCAGTGATGCGACATCTGTCGCATCACTTACGATGGTCGTATGCCGAGATGGAAGCCGGATGCCCGGCAGCGCCTGGTCGTGGAGGCGCTCCGCCTGTTCGCCGAGCAGGGCTACGACGACACGACGGTCGCCCAGATCGCCGAGCGCGCGGGCCTCACGCGCAGCACCTTCCACCGGCACTTCGCCGACAAGCGGGAGATCCTCACCGCGGGCCAGAAGACCCTCAGCCGCCTCCTGGTCGAGGGCATCGGCGACGCGCCCGCCGACGCCACCCCGGTGGCCGCCGTCGCGGCGGGCCTGGAGCGCGCCTCGGGCGACATGACCTCCTTCAACCGCGAACTCGGCCCCCTGCTGCACGCGGCGATCGAGGCCAACAGGGAACTCCAGGAACGCAACGCGCTCAAGAGCATCGGCATGGCCGCCGCCATGGTCGACGCGCTCAAGGCGAGGGGTGTCGCGGAGGCCACGGCGCAGGTCGCCGCCGAACTCGGCGTCCTCGCCTTCAAGCTCGCCTTCACCCGCTGGGCCGACCCCGCCCGCGACGAGGACCCCGGCGAGCTGGCCCCGCTCGCCCTCGCGGCGCTCGAAGAGCTGCGGGCGGCGGCCGTAGAGCTGCGCTGACGCGCGTCACTCCTCGTCGAGCTGGTGGTCGGCCCAGACGTACCCCGCCGGCAGCAACTCGGCGACAGGAGTGCTGCGCAGGCGCCCGCCCGCGCCGCCGCCGACGACGATCTCGACGGCCGGGAAGTAGTCGAGCAGCACCTGCCGGCACCGGCCGCACGGCGGTACCACGCCACGCTCCCGGTCGCCCACCGCGACGACCGTGACCAGCTCCTCGACGCCCTGCGCGGCCGCCGTACCGAGGAGAACCAGCTCTGCGCAGGGCCCGCCCGTGAAGTGGTAGACGTTCACGGCGGTGACGATCCGGCCGTCCCGGGCGCGGCCCGCGGCGGCCATGGTGTGGTTGTCGCCGTGGCAGCGCGTGCGCGCCACGTGTGTCGCCGCCTCGACGAGTTCGTGGTCGACGGGGCGCGGCGCGGACGGGTCCGTGGCTTCGTTGTTTCGTGGCATGTCACTAGTAAAGTGCCTGGCGGTACGCCCAGTTGACCGGACCACGCCGCTGAGAGGGAGCCCGTGAGGATCGAACTTCCGCCGGAGCCGGTGCACTTCGTCAACCGAGACGACGAGCGGGAGCGGGCACTGCGCGCGGTGGACGACTGGCAGGGGCGTTCCCGGCCGCTCATCATGTCGCTCAGCGGCCCCGCCGGACTCGGCAAGTCGGAGCTCGCGTATCTGATCGCCCGGACGGTGCGCGACCGCTACCCCGACGGCGTCCTCTCCGTCGACCTCGACGACTTCCGGCTCGACGGCGTCCTCGACCCCGCCGACGTACTGGCCCAGCTGCTGCGCTCCCTGGACGTCGAAGACGGCCTGCTGGCACGGCAGTTCAAGGCCCGCTGCAGGCAGTACTGGAGCCTGACGGCGGACCTCGGCCTCGTGCTGGTCGTCGACAACGTCCGGTACGCCTCCGAACTCGTCCCCCTGCTCCCGGCCTCCGGCGCGAGCCTGGTGATCGTCGCGAGCCATGGCCCGCTGTACGACCTGGAGGACGGCGCGGCGATCGGCCTGCCGCTGCACCCCCTGACGGAACGCGCGGCGACCGAACTCCTCGAACTGATCGTCCGCGACGACCGGCTCGCCGAGGACCCCGCCGCCGTACGCGCGCTCGTGGGCCTGTGCGAGGGGCTGCCGACCGCCCTGCACGTCGCGGGCCGCTGGATCCGCGCGCACCGGCTGCGCCCGCTGCCCCGCCTCATGGACGAACTGCGCGGCGAGTGGAGCGAGAAGGGCGTACCGGGAGTCGAGCGAATCTGGGACACGGCGTACCACGCCCTGTCCGAACCCGCCGCCCGCCTCTACCGACTGCTGCCGCACCACCCCACGGCCGCCTTCACACCCGACTCCGCCACGGCCCTGCTCGGCCTCGGCTCCGACGCCTGCCAAGGCGCCCTCGAAGAACTCGACCGGGCCGGAGTCCTCGACCTGCGCGCGACACCCGGCGACGGTGCGGCGGCACGCATGCGGCTGCCGGGCCCGCTGCGCGCGCACGCCCTGCGCAGGTCACGCCGCGACGCGGCGGCCGACGAGGCGCGGGAGGCGCAGGCCCGGGTGGTGCGCTGGTACGTCCGCCAGGCCCAGCGGGCCGACCTGACCGCGGCAGGCACCCGCCTGGTGGTCACCGACCGCGCCGCCCCGCTCCCCGACGCCCCCGACACACCCTTGCCGGAGGCCCCCGCCCGCGCAGCCCAATGGCTCCTCGCCGAACGACACACCTTGTTCGCCTGCGTCCGCCTCGCCCACACCCTCGGCCTGGACGCCGAAGCGGTGGCCCTGTCCGAGCCCCTGTGGACGTACGCCCTCGACCACCCCGGACAGGCCGAGGCCGTCGACGCGTTCCGGCTCGCCCGCGACGCGGCGGTCCGGCACGGCGGCAGCGCCGCCTGGCTCGTCCGCACACGCGTCCAACTGGCCCGCCAGCTCTGGGAATTGGGCGACTTCACGGAAGCCCGGAACGAACTCGACGCCGCACAGTCGGCCGCCGATCTCCTCGGCGCCACGGACACGGACCGCAAACTCACCGCCTCCGTCCTCGAGTCCCACGGCATGCTGAAGGGCGCGCAGGGGCACTGGGCGGACGCGGTCACCGACTTCGCGGCCTCCCGCGACGTACACCGAGTCATCTCCAACCCGTACGGCGTCATGCTGCAGACCTACCGCATGGGCGAGGCACTGGCCCGCCTCGACGACACGGAGGGCGCGCACCGCCTGCTCGCCGAGGCGCACGCCTCGGCCCGGGAGCAGGGCCGCGCCCGCATGACCCTCCGCACGGGCTTCGCCCTCGCCGGCGTGCTCGCTCGACTCGACCGCAGGGACGAGGCGCGCGTCCTGTACGAGGAGTCCCTCGACGGCGCCCGCGGCCGCGGCTCCGGCTTCGACGAGGCACGGGTGCGTGACGCGATGGCCGACCTGGCGGTGGCCGACGGACGGCACGGCGAGGCGGAGGAACACCGGCGGGCCGCGCACGAGATCCGCCACCGCAACGGCCTTGCCTAGATCTCCTGTTGGGCCTCGTTGTCGGTGGCGTGGCGTACATGCAGCGGGAACGCCCGCGCGCCGATCACGCACGTGAGCCGGGGCTCGGGCGCGGTCGGCGTCTTCGTTTCCGTTTTCGTGAGCCAGGCGTGCGCGGCCGACACGGCGGCGGCCGGGTCCACGCGTGCGACGCGACCGTCCTCCCGGACGACGGGCCCGGCCTCCAGAACGTACGGGCGGTCATGCCCGCGGACGCGCAGCAGGCAGCGCCCCGAGGGCGAGGGCAGGACGGCGGCGACCGTGCGGCACCCCGGGTACGCGGACAGGGTGTCCCGCGCCCAGCCGTCGAAGGTCCAGGTGAGCCCCGGCCCGCCGTCGCGGGGCGGGGCCTGCGGCCTTCGGTACAAGAGGCCCGCGGAACGGGCCAGTTGCTCGCTCGCCGCGCCGAGTTCCACGGCCAGGTGATGGCCGGGTGGCCCGGCTCCGGCGGGGCGGCGCGCGACGACGACTCCGTCCCCGGACTCGGTGAACTCGGCTTGTACGTCAAAGGAGTTGGGCGTGCGGGTCGGCGGCCGGGGGAGGGGGAGCGGCGCGGCGACGGGGGCGGGCCGGGCGGCCGGTGGGGTGAGGTCGAGCAGGGTGTAGAGCTCGGCGCGCAGCCGCCGCAGGGCGTCGTGGCGGTGCGCGAAGGCGGCGCCGGCGGCGGACGCCGCGGGCCCCGGCCGGTACGCGCGCAGCGCCTTCGCCACGTCGTCCGCCGGCCCCAACTCCGGTACGCCGCCCAGGAGTACGCCCATCGGGCTGCCGGTGAGGAGTTCGGCGCCGCCCCGGCAGGCGGCGACGACGGGCCGCGTGTCGTCGGCGGCGGCGTAGTACAGCGCGGCCGAACCGTGGTCGGTGATCAGGGCGTCCGCCGCGACGAGGACGGACGCCCACTCGTCGCGCGGCCGGGGCAGCAGCAGACCCGCAGCGAGCGCGGGTTCGAGGCGCTGCGTGAGCTCGAACGAACCGAGCCTGCTCCACTCGTTGGGGTGCACGACGAGCGCCAACTGGTACTCGTCGTGCGGCAGTTGGGCGGCGAGCTCGGCCGGCAGGTCCGGGCGGCGGCAGAGGAGCGACTCGGGTCCCCAGGTGGAGGTGAGGGCGAGGAGGGTGCGCGGGCCCGTGCCGAGTGCGGACCGGTAGCGGTCACGGTGCGCGCGGGAGGCGAGGACGCGCTCCAGCGTGGGGTCGCCGACGACCTTCGCGCTGCGCGCCGCCCGCGGGGCCACCCTCGTGAGCCGGGCCACCTGGTCCGGGTGGGCGAGGGCGTGCAGCGCGATCGGCGCGGCGTCCCCGGACCGGGCCAGGTACAGCGGGTCGAGCCCGGACGCCGAGTCCGGACCCGACCCCTCGTACGGAAGGGACTTGTTGAACCCCGCCCCGTGCGGCAGCAGGACCTGCGGCCCGCGCAGCCGCCCCAGCTCCCCCTTCGGGCTCGCCACGACCACGAGGTCGTACTCCGTGCGCGTGGCCGTGTCCCACGGCACGGTGCGCGCGCCCGTCTCCTCGATGGCGGTCAGCGCGTCGGCCCCGAAGTCGGAGCCGGGGACGAGGGTGAAGCGGCGGGTGACGCGGTCGTCACCGGCGAGGGCGGGCAGCACGTCGAGGAGCCGGTAGAGCGCTACGGCCGACCGCGCGGCGAACAACACGGTCCGCTCCCGCTCCCGCTGCCGCTCTCTGTCGCCTGTCGCCCGTCGCCCGTCGCCCGTCGCCCGTCGCCCGTCGCCCGTCGCCCGTCGCCCGTCGCCCGTCGCCCGTCGCCCGGAAATGGTCGATTCTAGTGGGTGCGGGTCGTCCGCGGTGCCGTTTCCGCAGATGGGAGCTGGTTCTTGTGCGTCGTCCGGCGACATGATCCGATCCTACCGTCGGGTGTTCCAGGGGAACCGCGTACGGCTCGGGGCCGGGGAGGGTGTGGCGGGGGATGAGTGACTGGGGCGTGGCGTTGATCGCCGCGGGATCGGCGATCGCGGGCAGCGTCGTCACCGGCTGGTACGGCAGGGCCTCCGGCATCCGCCAGGCCGAGGCCGCCCGGCACGCCGGGGACCGGCAGGCGGACGCGCTGCTCACCTCGGTCCGGATGACACTCGGGGCCGAGGAGGAGCGGGCCGCCCGCGAGGTACGGCGTCGTACGTACGCGGAGTTCCTGGCGGCTGTCGAGAGCCGCGTCTCCGGTGCGGAGGACGACGCGTCGCGGCTGTACCGGGCGGCGAGCGCCGTCGCCCTCGAAGGCCCGCCGGCCGTGGCCGACGCGGCGGGCGGTGTCGTCGACGTGCTGCGCCGGCACGTGGCACCGGACGAAGTGCGGCGCGCGAAGGACGAGTTCGTCCGCGCCGCGAGGGAGGACCTGAACGGGGCGGCCGACACCTGAGGGCCGGGCTACGAACCGGCGATCTCCTGGCGCAGCCGCCGCGTGAAGCCGCGCAGGAGCTCCAACGCCTCCTGGTACTCGGCCCTGCGCTCCGGCATCCCCTCCGTGGGACGGATGCCCCAGACCTTCCGGGCGAGGGCGTCGGCGACGCCGACGGTGTCCTCGTCGCAGAGCAGGTAGAGCGCCGACCGGGCCTCCTGCATCCGGTTCGCCAACTCGTTGGCGCCGGGGCCGTCATCGCTCAGCCGCGAATCCTTCAGGTAGTCGATCAGCTGCACCACGGCCGTGCTGAAGCCGACGCCGGCCTTGAGCTTCTGTTCGCGCAACCACATCCGGTCCTGGCGACGAGCGGTGAACCAGGATCCGAACACGGCACCTACGAGCCCGATACCGGCCCCGAGGACCACGGACAGCATGCTCAGCACGGTCGCGTCACCCGCTCTTCTGATCCCCCGGTGGTCGTCATGCGGATCAGCGTAGGACTCGACAGGCCCTAGCGGTCGCGGTGCACCGACCGGACCGCGGCCGCCGCCAGGACGAGCGCACCCGCGCCGAGGACGACATTGCCGACCAGGGCGACGCGGAGCGGGACACCCATGTCGGACGCGTGCGTGAAGCCCACCCAGACGTACGTCAGCAGCGCGCCGACGGCGACCGAGACGCGATGGGTGGCTCCCCAAGCAGGGCCGTGTGACCAGCGGATGCCCAGGGTGACGGCGGCCGCGGCCAGGAGGAACCAGAAGACGACCACGAGCCAGTCCGAGACGTGGTCGCGCAGCAGCGACTGTCCGCCCCAGTACGCGCTGGTGAGGGCGAAGGCGGCGCAGCCGGTCCACCACGGAGTGGGTGCCTCGGCGGCGCGGACGAGGGGACGGGGGAGTGGCACGCGGTCGACGAGGAAGGCCGCCGCCACCAGCGCGGCGATCAGTACGACGGCGACCGTCCACTGCCAAGGCGAGGCCATGAACTCGTCGTTGTACGCGTACTGCAGGGCGGCGAGGCCGAACGACCCCAGCGCGAACACCACCGCGGTGACACCGAGCCCGGGCCGCCCCAGCCACGGGCGTCGCGGATCCCGGCTGAACGCCTCGACCAGCGCGATGGGCACGCAGACGCTCCACACCATGTGCATCGACACGACGTCCTGGAGGAGGGCCACGCTGGTGCCGAGCAGCGGTACCTGGGTGCCCGCGTAGACGAGGCCGAACGGGACGCCGCCGTAGTCGGGGTTCCACAGCATCTGGTCGACGGGCCCCTCCTCGAACAGCCCGTAGGCCGCCCCGAGCAGCAGCATCGTCGGCCAGCCCCGCCCGGTGTGCCGTGCGGACTCCCGGACGAGCAGGGCCCCGCACCCGTACAGGGGGAGGTACATGAACAGCGAACCGAAGTCGCTGATCGGCGTGTTGCCCAGGAGGAACTCGCCGACCAGCGGGGCCAGCAGGAGCAGGGCGACGGTCGACCGCCGGCGGTGGGGGGTGCGGCGTACGTCGTTCATCGGGCCGAGAGTATCCGTGCGCGTCCGCTCCGGGCCGCAGGCGAGTGGTGAGGTCGGCGCTGCTCTCGCGTTACGTTGGACGGGACACAGGACTTGAGGCACCACGTCACGTAAGGACACACGCGTCATGAGCACCACCCCCCAGGTCACCCTCAACAATGGCGTCACCATGCCGCAGCTCGGCTTCGGCGTCTTCCAGGTGCCCGACGAGGAGGCGTACGCCGCCGTCACGAGCGCCCTGGAGAGCGGCTACCGCAGCATCGACACGGCGACCCTGTACGAGAACGAGAAGGGCACGGGCCGCGCCATCGCCGACTCGGGCCTGGCTCGCGAGGACGTCTTCGTCACCACCAAGCTGTGGAACGACGCGCAGGGCAGGGACGCCGCGCTGCGCGCGTTCGACGCCTCGCTCGGCCGGCTCGGCATGGACTACGTCGACCTGTACCTGATCCACTGGCCCGCGCCCGCGCAGGACAAGTACGTCGAGACGTGGCAGGCGTTCGAGGAGATCCTCGCCGACGGCCGGGCCCGCGCCATCGGCGTCTCCAACTTCCTTCCCGAGCACCTGGACCGGCTCGCCGCCGAGACCTCCGTCGTGCCCGCGCTCAACCAGATCGAGCTGCACCCGCGCCTCCAGCAGGAGGAACTGCGTACGTACGGCGCGAAGCACGGCATCGCGACGGAGGCATGGTCCCCGCTGGGCCGCGGCAACGGCGTCCTCGACGACGACACCGTGACCGCGCTCGCCCGCAAGCACGAGCGCAGCCCGGCGCAGATCGTGCTGCGCTGGCACCTGCAGCTCGGCAACGTGGTCATCCCGAAGTCGGTGACCCCGTCCCGGATCAAGGAGAACATCGACGTCTTCGGCTTCGAGCTGGACGCCGAAGACATGGCGGCGCTCGCCGGCCTGGAGACCGGCGAGCGGGTGGGTCCCGACCCGGCGGTGTTCGGGGCCTGACGCCCCACGGGGCCGGGATGGAGGACCTGGCCGTGTTCGGGGGCTGAGGCTGATCGCGGTCAGACGTCGAGCGGGCGGCCCTCCCACAGCCGGAGCTCCCAGCCGTGCTCCGGCGAGCCTTCGAGGGCGACGACGCCGGTGTTCGGCAGCGGCCGGGCGGCGATGAAGTCGACGTCGATGTTGCCCGCCCGCGCCGCTGTCCACGTACGGATCACGGCGCCGTGGCTGACCATGACCACCGTGTCGGCGCCGGTCGCCGCCGCCTCGGCGACGACGGTGTCGAAGCGGCCGAGCGTCTCCACGCCGTTCTCGCCGCCGGGCATCCGGCGCCCGGTGTCGTCCGCGGACCAGGCGAAGGCCGTGGCCAGGTAGGTCCGGGCGGCTTCGTCGTCGCCGCGCATCTCCATGTCCCCGGCGGCGATCTCACGGATCCCGTCGCGGACGTGGACGTCGAGGCCCCGCGCGCGGGACAGGGGCTCGGCGGTGAGCTGGGTGCGGACGAGCGTGGAGGCGTACATGGCGTCGATCCGCTCGTCGGCCAGCGTCCCCACGAGCGCCTCCGCCTGCTCCAGGCCGAGCGGTGTCAGGCCGGGGCCGGGCGCCGCCGTATCGAGGAGGCGCTTGAGGTTGGACGGGGTCTGGCCGTGACGTATGAGCAGCAGACGCATGCGGGAGGTACCTCCGGGAGACGAGTGGAACGCTTGCCTCCAACTGTGCCAGCCGCCGTCGTGTCCCGATGCCCTACGCCGTCTTCGGTGGTCAGCCCAGCTGTTCCAGCAGCCGGGCCGCGAGCGGGGCGGCGGACGCCGGGTTCTGGCCGGTGACGAGGTTCCGGTCGACGACCACGTGCGGCGCCCACGGCTCGCCGACCCGGACGTTGATCCCGGCCTCCGTGAGCCGGTCCTGGAGCAGCCAGCGCGCCTTGTCGGCGAAGCCGGCCTGCGCCTCCTCGACGTTGGTGAAGGCGGCGACGTCGTACCCGGCGAAGGCGTTGCCGCCGTCCGCCTTCGTGGCGGCGAGCAGCGCCGCGGGCGCGTGGCAGACGACGCCGAGCGGCTTGCCGGACTCCAGGGCGCGGGTCAGCAGCGCACCGGATTCGGCGTCGGCGGACAGGTCCTCCATGGGGCCGTGGCCGCCGGGGTAGAACACGGCCGCGTAGTCGTCCAGGTTCACCTCCTCCAGCTTGACCGGGGAGCGCAGCTCGGCGTTGTCCGCGACGGCGGCTGCCATCCGGTCGGCGTTCTCCTGGCCGTCGTTGAACTCGGGCGCGAGGCTGCCCGCGTCGACGGTGGGCACGACGCCGCCGGGCGTCGCCACGACGACCTCGTGGCCGGCCGCCTTGAAGGCGTCGTACGGGGCGATGGCCTCTTCGGCCCAGAAACCGGTGGGGTGGCGGGTGCCGTCGGCCAGGGTCCAGTGGTCGGCGCCGGTCACTACGAACAGGATCTTCGACATGGGGGTTCATCTCCGGGGGAGGCGTCGGTGTGGTGATGTGTCGACGGTAGGGCCGCCGGCCCGGGCCGACCAACGCGGGATCCGCAGATCCGGGTGATCCACCGGTCCCTTCCGGCCCGGGAGCGGCGCGCGATACGGTGCCGGGCGTGGCAGAGCGGATCCAGTCGGTGGAGCGGGCGGCGCTCGTCCTTCGGCTGCTCGCGTCCGGACCCCGGCAGTTCGCGCTCACGGAGCTGGCCAGGGCGATGGGCCTGTCCGAAGGGGAGCTGCGCGGCATCCTCGGCACGCTCGTGACGGCGGGCCTCGTGGAACAGGACCCGGCCACCGGCAAGTACCGGATCGGCGCGGCCCTGCTCCACCTGAGCAACGGCGACCTCGACGCCAACGAACTGCGTGCCCGCTCGCTGCACAGCGCCGACACCCTCGCGGCCCGCAGCGGCGAGTCCGTGTGGATCGGCACACCGCACGAGGAGCAGGTCCTCGTCGTGCACCACGTCTTCCGTCCCGACGGCAGCGCCCAGGTCCTGCGCATGGGCGACCATGTACCGCTGCACGCCACGGCCATCGGCAAGACCCTGCTCGCCTTCGACCACGACCTCGACGTCCCCGAGAAACTCCCGCCCTTCACCGACCGTACGCTCACCGAACGCGCCGCGCTGGCCGCCGAGTTGTACGAGATACGCCGCCGTGGCTGGGCCGCCGCGATCGACGAGCACACCGAAGGGGAGAGCGCGATCGGCGCCCCCGTCCGCGACGCCTCCGGCCGCACCGTCGGCGCCCTCTCCATCGCGGGCCCCACCCACCGCCTGACCGATTCCGGCCACCCCCGCGCGGCCCTCGCGGCCCAAGTCACCGACGCGGCGGGGGAGATCGGCCGAGCACTGGCTCGCTGAGTCAGCACCGCCACCCTTTCCACTCCAACGGGCGCGTGGCGCACGGCGGTTGGTGTGTTCGCCGTCGGGCGCTTCAGGTGGTCGGCGGGACGAACTCCGGCTGGTCCAGGAGGCGGAGCCAACTCCCGTCCGGCTGACGGCGGACGACCTGTGCGCGGGCGCCCGCGCCGTCCTTCGGCGGGGTCGACGTGAGGGCGATGTCGCCGCTCAGCAGTGTCGGCAGTGGTTGTTCCGGGGTGAAGTGGGGGCGGTTCGCCAGGACCTTCTCCCACAGTGCGCGGATCGCCTCGCGGCCCACCGTTTCCTGGCCCGGCGGGTAGGCCAGCACCGCGTCCTCCTCGTAGAGCGCGGCGACGCCCGCCGCGTCGCCCGCGTTGGACCGCTCGACGAACAGGCGGGTGATGTCCTCGGGGCGCATGGCCTTCTCGTAGTGCGATGTCTCCGACATGGACTCCTCCTGTGTGCGCTGATATCGCCTGACTTCCACGTTCTGCTTCCAGCGTCGCCGCCCGCCGGGCAGAAGTCCAACAGATGGTTCTGCTGGAAACTAGAAGCTGTAGTACTAGAATCGGGGGTATGGAGATGCGGCAGCTCGAGTACTTCATCGCCGTGGCCGAGGAGCAGAACTTCACGCGCGCCGCCGAGCGGGTGCACATCAGCCAGTCCGGCGTGAGCGCCCAGATCCGCCGGCTGGAGCGGGAGATCGGGGCCGAGCTCTTCGACCGCTCGGCCCGCACCGTCACCCTCACCGTCGCCGGGAAGGCCGCGCTGGAGCACGCCAGGGCCACCCTCGCCGCCGCCGGGTCGATCGGCCGGGCGGTGGCCGAGGTCACCGAGCTGATCCGGGGGCGGCTCACCATCGGCATGGTCATCGGCTGCACCGTCACCCCGCTGTTCGACGCCCTCGCCGCGTTCCACGAGGCGTACCCGGGCGTCGAGTTGTCGCTGTTGGAGGACGGCTCCGACCGGCTCGTCGAAGGGGTGCGCGGGGGAGACATCGACGTCGCGCTCATCGGCGCCGCGCACGCCGCCCCCGACGACCTCGACTCCCTGACCCTCATCGACGAGCGGCTCGTCGTGGCGGTCCCGGCGGGGCACCCCCTGGAGCGGCGGCGGCGCGTGCGGCTGCGTGATCTGACGGACCACCCGCTCGTGTGCATGCCGTCCGGCACGGGCCTGCGCACCGTCCTCGACCAGGCGTGCGCCGCGCAGGGACTCCACCCCACCATCGCGCTGGAGGCGAGCGCCGCCGACGCGATCGCCGCACTCGCAGGCCGCGGCCTCGGCGTCGCCGTCCTCAGCGAGTCGATGGCCGCGAGCTACCGGGACCGCCTCACCGCCCACCTCATCGACGACGTACGCACACCGGCGCTGCTCGCCCTGGTCTGGAAGCGGGCGAGCAACCCGGCGCTGCGCGAGCTACTGACGCACGCGCGGCGGACGTTCGGCTGAGAGCCTGTGGCCCGGCACCGGCACCGGCACCAGCACCGGACTCACAGGTCCCCGTACTCGCCGACCCGCCGCCCCGCGACCCACGTCTGCAACACCTTCGTCTGCCACACCGCCCGCCCGGACGGCAGGTCGAAGGGGTCCGTGTCGGTGAGGATGAAGTCGCCCCACTTGCCGGGCCCCAGGGTGCCGAGGACATGCTCCTGGTGGGCCGCGTGCGCGGGCTCCACCGTGTACGAACGCAGCGCCTCCACCGGCGTCATCGCCTCCTCGGCCATGTTCATGTCGTCGGTGGCGTGAACCGGCTGCATCGACGCGACGATGCCGAGCCTCCGGAGCCGCGGAATGTCCTGTGGCGCCAGCACCTGTACGTGCTCGATACGGTGCCGCAGCCCGGCGTCGCCGTCAAGATCCCGTACGTCGGTCCGGGGGCGGGCACCGAATGTGAACGCCGTGTCAACAGCCTCTGAAACGGCGCCTCTTGGCGGTCCGGGATACGGGCGTCACTTGACGAACACCTCCATGGACTGGTCAATTGGTCCCATGACTGCCCAGCAGCACTTGGTCTCGCGCGACCACATCGACTTCGGTCGGGTGTGGTCGGCGGCGTGTTGCGCCTGAATCGGCAGCGGGCCCTCTGACCGGCCCCTCTCTCTTCCTCGGTAACCCCTTCGCGGCCCGAGCTCTGGCATTCCCCTGTAACGCCTCCTGTGTCGACCCGTCCTATTGACGGGCCGTCATCCCCATCATCTCCGCCCGCACGCGCGGCACTTGCGCCTGCCCGCGCGCGATCGCCGCCGCCCTCGAAAGGCCCTCCCATGCCCGTGGAATCCCTCGGCATCGCCGCCACCGGAACCACAGAACCGACGGTGGTTCACGTCACCGTCGACGACCCACGCGTCGAACCCCTGCTGCGCGAGCTCGGCCACGAGTACTCGACGCGGTACGGCAAGGACGCCCACGCCGAGATCGCCCGCTACCCCGACGAGGAGTTCACCCCCGCCCACGGCGGCCTGCTGCTCCTCGTCCTCGAACACGGCGAACCCGTCGCCGGCGGCGCCTTCCGCCGCTACGACACCACGACCGCCGAACTCAAGCGCATCTGGACGCACTCCGCACACCGGCGGCGCGGCCTCGCCCGCCGCGTCGTCGCCGAACTGGAGCGAGAAGCGCGCGCACACGGCTACCAGCGCGTCTACCTCACCACAGGACCGCGCCAGCCGGAGGCCCGCGGCCTGTACCTGGCCACCGGGTACACCCCGCTGTTCGACACCGAGGCCGACCCGGAGACCATCGGCCCGCTGCCGTTCGAGAAACACCTCAACCACCCCAGCCACCCCGAGCGGTCGTCACCCCCCCCACCGTCCGCCCTCAAAGTCGTCCCCGTCCGCCACTACGCCCGCTGGGCCGCGGCCGTCGCCGTACTCGTCGTGGTCGCCCAGCTCCTGCACGGCCTGCTCACCAACCCCGTCTGGGAATGGCACGTCTTCCGTGCCTACGTCCTGTCGGAGACGATCGTGCGGGCCGTCTGGGTGACCCTCCAACTCACCCTCTACGCAACGGTGTTGGGGTTCCTGCTCGGTACCGTCCTCGCCCTCATGCGGCTGTCGCACAGCCCGGTGCTGCGGACCGTGGCATGGACGTACATCTGGATCTTCCGGTCCATCCCGATGATCGTCCAGCTCGTCTTCTGGTTCAATCTCAGCGCGCTCTACAAGGAGTTGGGCCTCGGCATCCCCTTCGGGCCGGTGTTCTGGTCCGTCGACAGCAACAGCCTCATCGGCACCATCGGCGCCGCCATCATCGGTCTCACCCTGCACCAGGCCGCGTACGCCGCCGAGATCGTCCGCGGTGGTGTCATCTCCGTCGACCAGGGGCAGCTGGAGGCCGCCGCCGCTCTCGGCATCCCGCGCGTCCGGCAGCTCCGCCGCATCGTCCTGCCGCAGGCCATGCGCGCCATCCTGCCCACGGCGGGCAACGAGATCATCGGCCTGCTCAAGGGCACATCGGTGGTCTACGTCATGTCCATCGGCGAGCTCTTCTACCAGGCGCAGGTCATCTACGGCCGCAACGGCCGGGTCATCCCGCTGCTCCTCGTCGCCACCGCCTGGTACGTGGTCCTGACCTCGCTGCTGTCCATCGCCCAGCACTACGTGGAACGCCGCTACGCCAGGGGTGTCACCCCGAAGAACCTTGGAGGCCGACGATGACGACCCGTACGAGCAATGTGATGGTGGACGTCCAGGGCGTCCACAAGAGTTTCGGCGCGCTGGAGGTGCTGCGCGGCGTCGACCTGCGGGTGCACGCGGGCGAGGTCACCGTGGTCCTCGGCCCGTCCGGCTCGGGGAAGTCCACGCTGCTGCGCACCATCAACCACCTGGAGAAGGTCGACAGCGGCTGGATCAGCGTCGACGGCGAACTCATCGGCTACCGCCGCTCCGGGGACAAGCTGCACGAACTCAAGGAGAAGGGGGTCCTCAAGCAGCGCACCAACATCGGCTTCGTCTTCCAGGACTTCAACCTTTTTCCGCATCTGACCGTCCTGGAGAACCTCGTCGAGGCCCCCGTCTCCGCCCTGCGCCGCCCCCGCAAGGAGGCCGAGGACACCGCCCGCCGGCTCCTCGACCGGGTCGGGCTCGGCGACCGCGCGGACACCTACCCGCGTCGGCTCTCCGGCGGCCAGCAGCAGCGGGTGGCCATCGCCCGCGCGCTCGCCCTCGAACCGAAGGTGCTGCTCTTCGACGAGCCCACATCGGCGCTCGACCCGGAGCTGGTCGGCGAAGTCCTCGACGTCATCAAGGACTTGGCGGACTCCGGAACCACGATGATCGTCGTCACGCACGAGATCGGCTTCGCCCGCGAGATCGCGGACAACGTGGTGTTCATGGACGGCGGCACCGTCGTGGAGCAGGGGCCGCCCGAGGCCGTCCTCGACGCGCCGGAGCACGACCGTACCCGCGCGTTCCTCTCCAAGGTCCTCTGATCCAAGGCTCGTTGGTCGACCACCTCGTCACGTATCGCACGCACTCAAGGAGAAGCACGACCATGACCGGCTTCCTCACCCTCACCCCCGCCCGGCGACACACCGCCGCCGTACTCGGGCTCGCCAGCAGCCTCCTGCTCGCCTCCTGCGCCAACCCCACCGACGGCGGCACGACCGAGGTCGCGAACGGCTCCGGCACCAAGGCGAAGATCAACCTGAGCCCCGAGCAGCACCGCGTGAGCACCGGCAAGGTCGACTCCATAGCCGCCGAGGTGCCCGAGCGGATCCGTAAGAGAGGCACCCTGGAGGTCGTCGGCTCCTCCGGCTCCGCCGCGCCGCTCTCCTTCCACGCCACCGACAACAGGACCGTCATCGGCGTCGAACCCGACCTCGCCCACCTCGTCGGTGACGTGCTCGGCCTCAAGGTGAAGCTGAACACCGTGTCCTGGGAGAACATCTTCGTCGGCCTGGACAGCGGCAAGTACGACGCGGGACTCAGCAACATCACGGTCACCGAGGAGCGCAAGGAGAAGTACGACTTCGCCACCTACCGCGAGGACAACCTGGGCTTCGAGGCGAAGAAGGGCAGCGGCCTCAAGATCAGGGGGCCGAAGGACGTGGCGGGGAAGACCGTCGCCGTGGGCAGTGGCACCAACCAGGAGAAGCTGCTCGTCGAGTGGAGCAAGGCGAACGTGAAGGCCGGCCGGCAACCGGTCGACATCAAGTACTACCAGAACGACAGTGACACGTACCTCGCCCTCCAGTCCGGCCGCATCGACCTCTACCTCGGCCCCAACCCGACCGCCGCCTACCACGCGGCCGGCACCGGGAAGACGGAGGTCGTCGGCACCTACTCCGGCGCGGGCGCCGACCTCCAGGGACTCATCGCCGCCACCACCAAGAAGGACAACGGGCTCGTGAAGCCGCTCGCCGACGCGCTCGACCATGTCATCGACGACGGCAGCTACGCGAAGGTCCTCAAGCGGTGGGGCCTGTCCGACGAGGCCATCGACAGGTCGCGGATCAACCCGCCGGGCCTGCCCCGGAGCGCCCAGTAGACGACTTGGGCCGACCCACGTCGACCCGAGAGACCCCGAGCCGTACGCACCTCAAGAAAGGCACCCCCGTGTCTCCCTCTCCCACCCTCCACCTCGCCGTCGCCCTCGACGGCACCGGCTGGCACCCCGCCTCCTGGCGGGAACCCGTCGCCCGGCCGCACGACCTGTTCACCGCCGGCTACTGGGCGGACCTCGTCGCCGAGGCCGAGCGCGGGCTGCTCGACTTCGTCACCATCGAGGACGGACTCGGCCCGCAGTCCGCCCACTTCCTCGAACCCGACGAGCGCACCGACCAGGTCCGCGGCCGACTCGACGCCGTACTGATCGCCTCCCGTGTCGCCCCGCTCACCCGGCACATCGGCCTCGTGCCGACCGCCGTCGTCACCCACACCGAGCCCTTCCACCTGTCCAAGGCGATCGCCACCCTCGACTACGTCAGCCAGGGCCGCGCCGGACTCAGGGCGCAGGTCACCGCACGCCCGAACGAGGCCGCCCACTTCGGCCGCCGCACCACCGGGCGGGCGCGGATCGGTGAACTCCTCGACGAGGCCGCCGACTACGTGGAGGTGGTGCGGCGGCTGTGGGACAGCTGGGAGGACGGCGCCGAGATCCGGGACGCCGCGACGGGCCGCTTCATCGACCGGGACAAGCTGCACTACATCGACTTCCACGGCCCGCGCTTCAGCGTCCGCGGCCCCGCCATCACACCCCGCCCGCCGCAGGGCCAGCCACTCGTCACCGCCCTCGCCCATGGCACCCTCCCGTACCGGCTGGTGGCCCGCGCCACCGACGTCGGCTACGTCACCCCGCGCGACGCGGACCAGGCCCGCACCGTCGTCGGCCGGATCCGCGCCGAGCAGGAAGCGGCGGGGCGGGCCGCCGACCCCCTGCACGTCTTCGGCGACCTGGTCGTCTTCCTCGACGAAGACCCGGCCGATGCGAGGGCTCGCCGCGAACGGCTCGACGCGCTCGCGGGGGAGCCGTACCTGAGCGACGCCCCCACCTTCACGGGCACCCCCGCCCAACTCGCGGACTACCTCCAGGAGTTGTCCGCCTCCGGCCTGACGGGCTTCCGGCTGCGCCCCGCCGTCGTCGGCCACGACCTCCCGGCGATCACCCGCGGCCTCGTCCCCGAACTCCAGCGCCGCGGCGCCTTCCGCCGCGCCTACGAAGCCGACACCCTGCGCGGACTGCTGGGCCTCGCCCGCCCCGCCAACCGATACGCGGCCGCCTGAGCGGGAGGAACCGACACACCATGACCCATTCACCGCAGAGGACGAGCACGGGCAGGCCCGTGAAGCGGATCCACCTGGCCGCCCACTTCCCCGGCGTCAACAACACCACCGTCTGGAGCGACCCGCGCGCGGGCAGCCACATCGAGTTCGGTTCCTTCGCCCACTTCGCGCGGACCGCCGAACGCGCCAAATTCGACTTCCTCTTCCTCGCCGAAGGACTCCGCCTGCGCGAACAGGGCGGGAAGATATACGACTTGGACGTCGTCGGCCGCCCCGACACCTTCACCGTCCTCGCCGCGCTCGCCGCCGTCACGGACCGCATCGGCCTGACCGGCACCATCAACTCCACGTTCAACGAGCCCTACGAGGTGGCCCGCCAGTTCGCGAGCCTCGACCACCTCTCCGGCGGTCGCTCCGCCTGGAACGTCGTCACGTCCTGGGACGCCTTCACCGGCGAGAACTTCCGCCGCGGCGGCTTCCTCCCGCAGGGCGAACGCTACTCACGCGCACGGGAGTTCCTCACCACGGCCCATGAACTCTTCGACTCCTGGCGCGGCGACGAGATCCTCGCCGACCAGGAGACCGGCACCTTCCTGCGCGACGCCAAGGCGGGCGCCTTCACCCACACCGGCCAACACTTCGACATCCACGGCCGGTTCAACGTGCCGCGCTCCCCGCAGGGCCGCCCCGTCGTCTTCCAGGCCGGTGACTCCGAAGAGGGCCGCGAGTTCGCCGCCGCCGAGGCCGACGCCATCTTCAGCCGGCACGGCACCCTCGACGCGGGCCGCGCCTTCTACGCCGACGTAAAGGCACGCCTCCCCAAGTACGGCCGTGGCAAAGACCGGTTGCTCATACTCCCCGCCGCCACCTTCGCCCTCGCCGACACCGACGCGGACGCCGAGGAACTCGCCCGCGAGGTGCGCCGCAGCCAGGTCAGCGGCGCCACCGCCCTCAAGCACCTCGAGTTCGTGTGGAACCGGGACCTCTCCTCGTACGACCCCGAAGGCCCGCTGCCCGACATCGACCCGGACGTCCGCGAAGAACACATCGCCGAGGGCCGGGCCCAGGTCCGCATGTACCGGGACCCCCTGTCCACCGCCCGCGAGTGGCGCGAACTGGCCGCCGCCAACAAGTGGTCCATCCGCGACCTCGTCATCCACACCGGCAACCGGCAGAACTTCGTCGGCTCCCCGGCCACCATCGCCCGCACCATCAACGAATACGTCCAGGCGGACGCCGCCGACGGCTTCATCCTCGTCCCGCACCTCACGCCGGGCGGCCTCGACGCGTTCGCCGACCAAGTGGTGCCGCTCCTCCAGGAACAGGGCGTCTTCCGCACCGAGTACGAGGGCACGACCCTGCGCGAGCACCTCGGCCTCGCCCACCCCGACGCCCACCCCGACGCCATCCACGCGCCCACCCAGGAGCCCTCCCGTGCCTGACATCCCGCTCGCCGTGCTCGACCTCGTCCCGATCCCCTCGGGCGCCACCGCCGCCGACGCGCTGCGCAACTCCATCGACCTCGCCCAGCACGCCGAACGGCTCGGCTACGCCCGCTACTGGTTCGCCGAACACCACCTCAACCCGGGCGTCGCCGGCACCTCGCCCGCCGTCGTCCTCGCCCTCACCGCCTCCGCCACCGACACCATCCGGCTCGGCTCCGGAGCCGTACAGCTCGGACACCGCACCGCCCTGTCCACGGTGGAGGAGTTCGGGCTGCTCGACGCCCTGCACCCGGGCCGCGTCGACCTCGGCCTCGGCCGCTCCGGCGGCCGCCCGCCCGCACAGCCCGCCGCGACCGCGCCGAGCGGAACGCCGGTCGTCGAAGGCCGCGCCCCCAACGGGCTCGTCATCCCGCCCCGCTTCTCCTTCGAGCACCTCCTCGGCTCGCCCCGCGTCGCACTCCAACGCAAGCTGCTGCAACAGCCGGGCGCACAAGCACAGGACTACGCCGAGCAGATCGACGACATCCTCGCCCTGCTCGCCGGCACGTACCGGTCGGCGGACGGCGTCGAGGCACACGTCGTACCGGGGGAGGGCGCCGACGTCGAGGTGTGGATCCTCGGCAGCAGCGGCGGCGAGAGCGCCGAGGCCGCGGGTGCGCGCGGACTGCCGTTCGCCGCGAACTACCACGTCAGCCCGGCCACGGTCCTGGAAGCGGTCGAGGGCTACCGATCCTTCTTCAAGCCGTCCGCTGCCCTCGACGAGCCGTACGTGAGTGTCTCCGCCGACGTCGTCGTCGCCGAGGACGACGCCACGGCCCGCGAACTCGCCACCGGATACGGCCTGTGGGTGCGCAGCATCCGCAACGCCGAGGGCGCCATCGACTTCCCGACACCGCAGGAGGCCCGCGCGCACGCATGGAGCGAGGCCGACCGGGCGCTCGTACAGGACCGCCTCGACACCCGGTTCGTCGGCTCGCCCAAGACCGTGGCCCGCCGTCTCGCTCAACTCCAAGAGGCCACCGGCGCCGACGAGTTGCTCATCACGACGATCACCCACGACCACGCGGACCGGGTCCGCTCCTACGAGCTGCTGGCCGAGGAGTGGAACCGCTCTTGACGTGAAGTCCCCACGGCCACACACTCCTCTAAGGGAATCCTAGTGAAACGGTAGGAAATCATGGACGGTGCGGCGCGCGACCCCGGCGGCCCGGCCGTCCGCGCCGCCGTCCGGGCGCTGCCCCGGCTCACCTCCCGGCGCCACATCGACCTCGCGCGGGTGTGCAGCGCGGCGAGTTCTCCCCACGGCGGCGGCCAACTGGCCGCGCACGCCTGACACTTCCGTACGCCGACGCGCGTACGCCCGTGATCGAGCACCCCAGGGAGACGCATGTCCGCCACCGCCCCCACCGCCGCCGTGCCGTCCTTCCGGAGCCGCATCGGCTGCGACGCGCGCAGCGGCTACTACGCCGCGCCGCACCGCTACCGGCTCCACCTGTCGCCGTCCTGCCCGCACTGTCTCCAGATCGCCGTGACCCACACCCTGCTCGGCCTCGATGACACCCTCCCCGTCACCGTGCTGCCCGCCGCCCCCGACACACCCGGCGGCGGGCACCGGGCACTGCTCCCGCTCTACGAGGCCACATCACACCAGCACCCGGGCCCGCCCCTCGCACCCGTGCTCAGCGACGACTGGACGGGCCGCATCGTCAGCTCCCACCCCGGCGACATCCTGCACGACCTGGCGAGGCACTTCGGCGGCCACGGCCCCGACCTCCTCCCGCACGGCGCCGAGGGCGCGATCGCCGCGGTGGGCCGACTGTGCGAGCGCGGCATCACACTGGCCGCGCGCCGCGGCGACGCCATCGGACGCGCCACACCGCACCGCGCCCTGACCGTCCTCGACCGACGCCTCGCGGGCCGCGAGTACGTCCTGCACGGCCAACTCACCCTCGCCGACATCCGGTTGTGGTCGACCCTGGTCCACCCGAATCTCGCCGACCACGTCGCCACCCACCCCCGCCTCTCGACCTACGTGCGCCGCCTCTCCGCACACCCCGCCTTCGCACCCCACCTGGCGCGCTACTCCTTGGCGCTCGCCTGACGCGAGTTGAACTCCTCGACGTTCTTCTTCTGCTCCTCGTAGCTGTCGGTGAACCGGGTGTCCCCGGGCGCCACCGTCACGAAGTACAGCCAGTCACCCTTCGGCGGATCGATCGCCGCGTCGAGGGCGTCCTGCCCCGGATTCCCGATCGGCGTGGGCGGCAGCCCCTTGTGCTCGTACGTGTTGTACGGGCTGTCGATCCTGGTGTCCTCGTGGCTGGTGTCGAGCGTGGAGCGGTTCAGGGCGTAGTTGATGGTGGAGTCCATCTGGAGCGGCATGCCCTGGTCGAGCCGGTTGTAGATGACCCGGGCGACCTTCCCCATGTCGTCGTGGGTGTCTGCCTCCGCCTGCACGATGCTGGCGACGGTCACCGTGTCGTAGGAGCTGTCGCCGTTTCGCTGGTCGGCGGTGTTCGTCATGTACGACAGGAGCGAGGCGGAAGTCGTCTTGTCGTCGACGGGGTACGTGGCCGGGAACAGGTAGCCCTCGGGGTTGCCGTCGGCTGCGCCCGGCAGATCGAGCCGCGCCTTGGAAACGGCCTTCTTCGTCGTCCCACCGTCGACGTCGAGCGCCTTGTCCACCGCCTCGTACACCTGACTCGCCCGATACCCCTCCGGGATCACCACCTTCGAGGCCCGCGTGGGCCCTTCCCTGCCGAGGACCACCAACAACGGCACGACAATGGCCGCGACGACGGCGAACACCAGGACGACGATCACGACGAGCCTGCGCTTCTTCTTCCGATCCTCGATCACACCAAGACGCTAACCAATCCAAGCGTCTCGACGACCGAGGCGCGGCACATCACGCCCCGCCGACGGAGGCGCGGCATATCAAGCCCCGCCGGCGATTGAGGCGCGGGGCCCGGGGCAGAGCCCCGCAACCGCAACCACGTCACCCGCAACCACGTCACCCGCCACAACCAGCCCGCAAGGCCACCGCCAACAACGCCGCGTCCCCCGGCCTCCGCACATCCCGCCCGGTCAACTCATGGAACCGGTTGAACCGATGCTGCACCGTGTTCCGATGGCAGTACAGCGCGTCGGCCGTATCGGCGATGGACCCGCTCCCCGCCAAATGGGTCCGCACCGTGTGCAGCAACCGCTCCGCCTCGGCACGCGCGACCCCCGCCCCCCGCACCCCGCCCAGCACATCCGCCGCCAGCTCCCGCCCGAAATCCCCGGCCCGATGGGCGAGGACATCCAGCCAGCAGTCCTCCAGGAGCCGCGGCGACCCGGTGTCCGCGGGCAGCACCTGCGCCGTCGCCGCCGCGAGCACCGTCCCCCTCGGCACACCGGCGAGCCCCCGTGTCGGCGTGGCTATCCCGCACGGCGAGTCCCGCAGCTGGTCCAGGACGTACGGGCGGGTGATGCGCTCGCTGAGCTGTACGACGAGGACCGCGTCGCCGCCCACCATCTGCTGCTGCACCCCGGCCCCCGCCGCCCGCAGCGCGAGCCCCGCCCGGTGCAGACCGGGGCCCGCCGCAGCGGACGACGCCGCGCACAGGAACCGGCCGTCGCCCGCGAATCCGAGGGCGAGCCCCGCGTCGCGCACGACCGTCGGATTGCGGCCCTCGCTCTCCAGGAGCCGCGCGAACCACATCCGCCGCTCGTCCTCCTCGCGGCGCCCCATCTCCAGGACCGTGCGCTGATACGCCGTCATGATCCCGGTGACATGCCCCTCCACCGCCTCCCACACGTGGTACGCGGAACCCGCCAACTCGGCCATGTCCTCCGGCCCTGCCCGGTTCACGAGCGCCTGCCACACCACCCGGAAGTCAAGGCGCGCCGCCTCCAGGAGCGCGTCGAGCGGCACACCCTGCCGGGCCCGTTCCTCGCCCACCCGCTGCGAGACACCCGCGACGTGCGGCGGCACCGGCAGATGCGCCACGGTCCGCAGCAGCAACTCGAAGGCCTGCCACGCCGAACCGCGGAACTGCGCGTCCGGCACCTGCGTCGCGTACGAGGTGCGGACCGGGCCGACCATTTCCAGCCACTCGCCGATCAGGTCGTCGACATTGTCCAGGCACTGCCCGGCGAGCTCGGCGATACGAGGGGACGGGAGCGGCAGGGCGGGGCTCCGGCCTCGGGGATTGTGCATGTGACCAATTCTCCGTGGCACGGTGACGATGTTTCAACGTTGGCCGGCAGCCCGATGCCGAGGATCCTGGTGCGATCCCCTGGGCGGAGCGTCCGGGGCCCACCGACCAGGAGGGCCATCCGACCGTGCACTTGACCCCTCGTGAACAGGAACGGCTCCAGCTGTTCACCGTCGCAGAACTCGCGCGCAGACGGCGCGCCCGCGGCCGTCGCCTCAGCGCCCCCGAGTCCATCGCCCTCATCTGCGACGAAATCCTGGAGGCCGCCTGGGACGGCCTGAGCCTCGACGAGGTGATCGAGGCGGCGCGGCAGGTGCTGACCGTCGACGACGTACTCGAAGGCGTCGCCGACATCGTGACGACCGTGCAGGTGGAGGCGCTGTTCCCGAGCGGTACCTCGCTGGTCGCCGTCGACCGGCCGATCGGCCCCGCGAGCGCCGAGGGCCCGGGAGCCGTCCGCACCGCCGACGTCCCCGTCGAGATCAACGTCGGCCGCCCGCGCACCACCCTCACCATCCGCAACACCGGCGACCGCGTCGTCTACATCTCCTCGCACTACCCGCTGCACGAGGCCAACCAGGCCCTCGAACTCGACCGGGACGCCGCCCGCGGGCTCCGCCTCGACATCGCCGCCGGCACCGCCCTCACCTTCGAACCCGGCGAGAAGCGCGAGGTCGTCGTCATCCCGGCCAGTCACAAGACCCGTACGACCCCTACGCCCCGTACGACCCGTTCGCCCCGTACGCCCGAGGAGCGCGCATGACCAGCCTCGACCGCCGCACGTACCACGCCCTGTACGGGCCCACGACCGGCGACCGCATCCGGCTCGGCGACACCTGCCTGTGGGTGGAGGTCGAGGCCGACGACGGCACCCCGGGCGACGAACTCCTCGGCGGCTGCGGCAAGACGGTCCGCGACGGGCTGCTCGCCTCGCCGCGCTCGGACCGCGAGTCCGCCCTCGACATGGTGGTGGCCGGGGCCGTCCTCATGGACCCGGTGCTCGGTGTGCGCAAGACCGACATCGGCATCAAGGACGGCCGCATCGTTTCCGTCGGCGGCGTCGGCAACCCGGACGTCATGGACGTCGAGTACGCCATCGACTCGCACACCTCCGTCGTGCCGGGGGAGGGGCTCATCGCCACGCCCGGCGTCGTCGACAGCCACGTACACCTCTCCTCACCGGAGGTGGCGCCCGCCGCGCTGTCCGCCGGAGTCACCACGCTGGTGGGCATGGGACTCGGTGGTGTGTGGGAGATCGGCTGCAATCCGACCCACAATCTGCATACGTTGATGAGCGCCTGGCAGGGCACCCCGCTCAACGTCGCCTTCCTGGCCCGGGGTTCGTCGAGTTCGCGGGCGCTGCTCGACGAGATCACCCTCGCCGGGGCCGGCGGCTTCAAGATCCACGAGGACTTCGGGGCGACGCCGCGCATCATCGACACGTGTCTCGACACCGCCGAACAGGCCGACCTCCCGGTCGCGCTGCACACCGACTCCATGAACGAGTCGGGGTATCTGCGGGACACCCTCGGCGCCACCCGTGGCCGCACCGTGCACGCGTACCACGTGGAGGGCGGCGGCGGGCACCCCGACCTCCTGGAGATCCTCTCCGAGCCGAACATCCTGCCCTCGTCGACGACACCCACCGTCCCTTACACCCCCAACACGGTCGGCGAGCTGTTCCCGATGACGATGACCGTGCACCGGCAGAACCACGCCTCCGCGAGCGATGTCGCCATCTCCAAGGGCCGGATCCGCGAGCACGCCATCGCCGCCGAGAACGCCCTGCACGACCTCGGCGCCATCTCCATCGTCAACTCCGACTCCATGGGCATGGGCCGGATCGCCGAGACCGTCCGCAGGACGTGGCAGCTCGCGCACGTGCAGGCGCTCGCGAACGGCGGCGGGGGAGTGGAACGCCCCGACAACACACGGGTGTTGCGCTACCTCGCGAAGATCACCCTCAACCCGGCGCTCGCCCACGGCCTCTCCCACGAGGTCGGCACCGTGCAGGCGGGGCGGATGGCGGACCTGGTGCTGTGGGACCCCAAGTGGTTCGGCGCCAAGCCGGAGTTGGTCATCAAGTCCGGGTTCGTGGCGTGGGGCAACACGGGCTCCGGGTCCGGCTCGACGCGGCTCACCCAACCCCGCGTCTACAAGCCCTACTTCGGCGCGCTCGGCGCCGCGCCCGCCCGGCTCGCCAAGGTCTTCGTCGCCGAGGCCGCGCTCACCGACCGGGCCGCCCGCGCCGCCCTACCGAGCGGACTCACGTACGCCCCGATCCGCGACAGCCGCGGCCTGACCCGCTCCGACATGCTGCACAACACGGCGACACCGCGGGTCGTGGTGCCACGCGAACCCGCGCCCGTCCTCGTCGACGGCGTCGAGACGGGAACGCCGCCCGCCACCGAGGTGCCGCTCGCGCAACTGCACCACTTCGCCTGACCCCGAAGGGCCCGCTCCCATGCAGCTCGACCTGCTCGTCCGCAACGCCCGCATCCGCACCCTCGACCCCGACCACCCCGTGGCCTCGACCCTCGGTGTCCTCAACGGAGCCGTCGTCGGACTCGACGAGGACGTGGCCGGACTCCCCGCGCGCCGGGTCCTCGACGCGGACGGCGCCACCGTCGTCCCCGGCTTCAACGACGCGCACTGCCACACCGCGTGGTTCGGCCTGACCCTCACCCAGCTCGACGTGTCCACGGCCCGCTCGGTCGACGACGTGTACGCCGCCGTCGCCGCGCACGCCGCCCAACTCGCCCCGGACGCCTGGGTACTGGGCGCCGGGCTCGATCACAACAACTGCGGGGGCCAGTGGCCGCACCGCGACGCCCTCGACCGCGCGGCGGGCGGCCGGCCCGTCTGGATCAAGCACACCTCCGGGCACGCCTGCGTCGTCAACACACCCGTACTGCACGCGGCCGGGGCCCTGGCCGACGGCTTCCGGGACCCGGACGGCGGTGTCGTGTCCCGCGACGAACGGGGCCGCCCCGACGGCCTGTTGGAGGAGACCGCGCAACGGCTCGTGCAGCGGCAGGTGCTGCCGTACCCCGTCGAGACCGTCGCCGACGCCGTCGACGCGGCGACCCGGCACTACCTCACCGAAGGCGTCACCAGTTTCACCGAGGCCGGGATCGGCGGCGGCTGGATCGGGCAGACGCCGGTCGAGCTGGCCGCGTACCAACTCGCCCGCGAGAGCGGCAGATTGCACACCCGCGCCCAGCTCATGGCCGCCTCCGACGTGCTGCACCCGCTCACCGCGCACGCCGACGACGACATCACCCTCGGCCTCGACCTCGGCATGCGCACCGGCTTCGGCGACGACAGGCTCTCCCTCGGGCCCGTGAAGATATTCCTCGACGGGTCACTCCTCGGACGTACGGCGGCCGTCACCGAGCCCTTCTGCGGCTGCCCCCACAACGAGGACCGGCCGACGGGGTACTTCCAGGGCGACGCCGACTCCATGACCGACCTCGTCGTCGCCGCCCACCGCTCCGGCTGGACGGTGGCCGCGCACGCCATCGGCGACCGCGCCGTCGATCTGGCCCTGGACGCCTTCGCCCGCGCCCACGAGGAACGGCCGCGGCCCGGCGTCCGCCACCGCGTCGAGCACGCGGGCGTGGTCCGTCCCGAACAGCTCGCCCGCTTCGCCGGACTCGGCGTCGTCCCCGTCCCGCAGCACAACTTCCTGCACACCTTCGGCGACGCCATGGCCGCCGCACTCGGCCCCGAACGCACCGCGTGGTCGTACCGGATGCGCTCCTTCACCGACCTCGGCCTCACCGTCCCCGGCAGCTCCGACCGGCCCGTGGCGCCGGGCGCGCCACTGCCCGCGATCCAGTCCATGGTCGTGCGGCTGACGGAAACAAAGATGCCGTACGGTCCGGACGAAGGCGTTCCGGCCCTCGCCGCGCTGCGCGCCTGGACCGAGGGCTCGGCGCTCGCCACCGGCTTCGGCGGGCGCAAGGGACGGCTCGCCCCCGGCTACCTGGCCGACCTCACCGTCCTGGACGGCGACCCCGTCCGCACGGACCCCGACCGCATCGGCGCGATCGGCGTCCTCGCCACCGTCGTCGGCGGCGACCCCGCCCACGACCCGCACACCCTCACCCGCACCCCCGCACGCTCCGGTCCCCCTTCCGCCCCGGCCACCGCGGCCGCCCCTCCCCAGGAGACCCCGTGAGCACGACACACCAGCCACCGCTCAAGGACATCAGAAGGCTGTTGTTCGCCGCGTTCAGCGGCACCGCCCTGGAGTGGTACGACTACTTCCTCTACGGCACGGCGGCAGCGCTCGTCTTCAACAAGCTCTTCTTCACCGACCTCGACGCCGCCGCGGGCACCCTCGCCTCCTTCGGCACCTTCGCCGTCGGATTCGTGGCCCGCCCCGTCGGCGCCGCCCTCTTCGGCCACATCGGCGACCGCTACGGACGCAAGGTGTCCCTCATCATCACCGTCGTGATGATGGGCGCCACGACGGGCTGCATCGGACTCCTCCCCTCGTACGACACCATCGGCATCTGGGCGCCCGCCCTCCTCACCGCGCTCCGCTTCCTCCAGGGCATCTCCGTCGGCGGCGAATGGTCGGGCGCCATGCTGCTCACCCTCGAACACACCCCGAAGGAGAAGCACGGCAGCTACGCCTCCGTGCCCCAACTCGGCTCGCCGGTCGGCACGTTGATGTCCAGCGGTGCCTTCGCCCTCGTCGGCCTGCTGCCCGACGACGCGTTCTACGCCTGGGGCTGGCGGCTGCCGTTCCTCGCCGCGTTCCCCCTCCTCGGCTTCGCGCTCTACCTGCGCGTACGCATCGAGGAATCGCCCGTGTTCCGCGCCATGCAGGACGACGCGGAGCGCGAAGGGCCGCCGCCCGCGCCGCTCGTCGAGGCGTTCCGCCGCACCTGGGGCCGCATGATCGTCGGAATCGGGGCCGCGCTCCTCGGCGTCGGCGGCTTCTTCCTCATGACCACCTTCATCATCAGCTACGGCACCGGCGAACTCGGCATCGACAAACAGACGATGCTCAACGCCACCGTGGTCGGCGCCGTCGTCGAGATCGTCGTCATCGTCATCGGCGGACGCCTCGCCGACCGCATCGGCTCGTGGAAGGTGTGCGCCATCGGCGCCGCCGTCACCATGGCCGCCGCGTTCCCCGCCTTCTGGCTCGTCGACACCGGGCGGACCCCGCTGGTGTACCTCGGCGTCGCGCTCGGCATCGGCGCGCTCTCCATCCCGTACGGCCCCATCGGCGCGGTCGTCGCCTCGCTCTTCCCCGAGCGGTTCCGGTACAGCGCCGTCGCCATGTCGTACAACCTCGCCGGGGTCCTCGGCGGCTTCATCCCGCTCATCGCGGCCTCGGTCACCGGCGCGGCGGGCGGCGCCTCGTGGGGCGCCGCGCTGCTCCTCGTCGGCGTCGCCGCCTGCACCGTCGCCGGGTCCGTCGCGGCCGGCACGGTGCTGCGTCGGCACGGCTCGCTCCCTTCCAGTGACACCCCGAACGCAAAGGTCCCCGCATGACCTCGCATGCCCATGTGAACCAACCCGCCCGCACCGGTGGCCAGGTCCTCGTCGACCAGCTCCGGGCCCACGGCGTCGACACCGTCCATGGTGTGCCCGGCGAGAGCTACCTCGCCGTCCTCGACGCCCTCTACGACGCGCCCGTCCGCATGGTGGTGTGCCGCCACGAAGGCGGCGCCGGATACATGGCGGAGGCGTACGGCAAGCTCACAGGGCGTCCCGGCGTCTGCCTCACGACGCGCGGGCCCGGCGCCACCAACGCCCTCGTCTCCCTGCACACCGCCCACCAGGACGCCACCCCGCTGGTCCTCTTCGTCGGCCTCGTCCCGCGCGGCCACACCGACCGGCACTCCTTCCAGGAGTTCGACCTGCGGGGCACGTTCGGCGCCCACGCCAAGCTCGTCGAGACGATCGACGACGCGGCCCGCGTCCCCGAATACGTGGCCCGCGCGTTCGCCGTCGCGAGCAGCGGGCGGCCGGGACCCGTGGTCCTCGGCCTGCCGGAGGACATGCTCACCGATGTCGTCGAGGTGGCGGACGCGCGCCCGCTGCCGATACCGGCGGGCGGTGTGACGCCCGATGAACTCGCCGCTTTCGAGCGGCTGTTGGGTGCGGCCGAGCGTCCGCTCCTGCTCCTCGGCGGCAGCCGCTGGACCGACCGGGCACGCGCCGACATACGGGCCTGGGCCGAGGCCTGGTCGCTGCCCGTCGCCGTCGACTTCCGCTGCCAGGACCTCATGGACAACGAGGCCGAGGTCTACGTCGGGAACCTCGGCTACGGTCGCGCCAAGGCGCTCGCCGAGCGGGTGCGGGACGCCGACCTGCTGGTGAGCGTGGGCGCGGCGCCGGGTGATGTGTCGACGGACGGGTTCCGGGCGCTGCCGACCGTGGGGGACGACCGGGCGGAAGGCCCGCAGCTCGTCCAGGTGCTCCCCGAGGCCCAGCCTCCCGGCGTCGTCCACCGCGCCGAACTCACCCTCGTCGCCGCCCCGGAGGCCTTCAGTGCGGCGATACGTGGTGTGTCGCCGGGTGGGCCGGTGCCATGGGCGGAGCGCACCAAACGGGACCGGGCCGCGTACCTGGCCTGGCACACCCCGGAACCGGAAGGCGACCCGCTCGACCTCGGCGCGGTCTTCGCCCACCTCGACACCCGGCTCCCGCAGGACAGCATCATCACGTTCGGCGCCGGCAACCACGCCATCTGGGCGCAACGCTTCCTCACGTACCGCGACGGCATGCGCCAACTCGGCCCGCGCAACGGCTCGATGGGGTACGGCATCCCCGCCGCGGTGTCCGCCGCCCTCACCCACCCGGACCGCCGCGTCGTGTCGGTCGCGGGCGACGGCTGCTTCCTGATGAACGGCCAGGAACTCGCCACCGCCGTCGCCGAGGGCGCCGCCCCGCTGATCCTCGTACTCGACAACGCCCAGTACGGCACGATCCGCGTCCACCAGGAACGCGAGTACCCGGGCCGGGTCAGCGGCACGGCGCTCGGCAATCCGGACTTCGCCGCCTACGCCCACGCCTTCGGCGCGCACGGCGAAACCGTCACCACCACCGAGGAGTTCGCCCCCGCCCTCGACCGCGCCCTGGCCAGTGGCCGCGCGGCGATCATCCAGCTCAAGGTGGCCGAGGGCCGGCTTTCGCCCGGCGTCACCGTCGCCTCCCTGCGCGAGAGGGGACGAGGGCGGGCCTGACGCAGGGCCCGACGCACGGCGTGACCCGGGCCACGAACGAAACGGTTTCGTTTCACGTGGCCCGCGGGTTAGTGTGCCGACGTACGAAACCGTTTCGTTCGGCACACACGCCGTGCGCGAGAGATGTGGACGTGATGCCGCGTGCCCGAGGCCTCCACCGTGCGGCGCAGACGCATGACGGCGGAGCGCGAGGCAGAGCTGTACGACGCCGTGCTCGAACTGCTGCGTGAAGTCGGTTACGACGCGCTGACCATGGACGCCGTCGCGACCCGCACCAGGTCGAGCAAGGCCACGCTCTACCGTCAGTGGGGCGGAAAGGCCGCGCTCGTCGTCAAGGCGATGCGGCACTACAAGCCGGTCGACATCGCCGAGATCGACACCGGCACCCTGCGCGGCGACCTCCACACGCTGGCCCGCCGGCAGGACGACTGCTCGGTGGAGGAGTCGACCGCCCTCATGCGGGGACTCGCCATGGCGATGCACAGCGACCCGCATCTGCTGCGCGCGTTCCGGGAGCTGCTGATCGAACCGGAGCTGGAGGAACTCGATCAGGTCCTCCAGCGGGCCGTCGCCCGGGGTGAGGTCCGCGAGGGCAACCCGGCGATGGGCTTCACGCTGCACATGATGGTCGGCGCCATGGCGACCCGCAGCATGATCGACGAACTGCCGCCCACCCAGGAGTACCTGATCTCATACATCGACGCAGTGGTCCTCCCCGCCCTCTGCGCCTGATTCCCCCCACCACATACATAGATCCAGACACACGCAGACTCTCCCCGCACCTGACGCCACCGCTCACCGTCGTCGGGCCGAAGTCCCCTGCCCAGCACCACATACGACCTGACCGGGAGTACGCCCTCGTGGCACGTTTCCTCTACAAAATGGGCCGATTCGCCTTCCGGCGACGGTACTTCGTCGCCCTCTTCTGGGTGGCGGTCCTCGCCGCCGTGGGAGTGGGTGCCGCACAGGCGCCCACCGCGGCCTCCTCCTCCTTCTCCATCCCGGGCACCGAGGCCCAGAAGGCCTTCGACCTGCTCGAACAGCGCTTCCCCGGCGCCAGCGCCGACGGCGCCACCGCGCGCGTCGTGTTCAAGGCCCCGGACGGCGAGAAGATCACCGCCGCCGACAACCAGAGCGTCGTACGCGACACCGTCAAGGAACTCGGCGACGGCTCCGAAGTGCAGAGCGCCACCGACCCGTTCACCTCCAAGGCCGTCAGCCGTGACGGCACCATCGCGTACAGCCAGGTGTCGTACAAGGTCTCCGGCATGGAGCTGGAGGACTCCTCGCGCGACGCCCTCAAGGACGCCGCGCAGGACGCCCGCGACGAGGGCCTCACCGTCGAGGTCGGCGGCGACGCGCTCCAAGCCGTGCCCGAGACCGGCTCGACCGAGGTCATCGGCGTCGTGGTCGCCGCCGTCGTCCTCGTGATCACCTTGGGTTCGCTGATCGCCGCCGGGCTGCCGCTGCTCTCCGCGCTGTTCGGCGTCGGTATTGGTGTCTCGGCCATCACCGCGCTCGCGAAGCCGCTCGATCTCGACTCCACGACGTCGACGCTCGCGATGATGATCGGCCTCGCCGTCGGCATCGACTACGCGCTGTTCATCGTGTCCCGGTACCGCGCCGAACTCGCCGAGGGGCGCGAGCGCGAGGAGGCCGCGGGGCGGGCCGCGGGCACCGCCGGTTCGGCCGTCGTCTTCGCCGGACTCACCGTCGTCATCGCCCTCGTCGGCCTCGCCGTCGTGAACATCCCGATGCTGACGAAGATGGGCTTCGCCGCGGCCGGGACGGTCGTCGTCGCCGTGCTCGTCGCGCTCACCCTGATCCCCGCGCTGCTCGGCATCGCCAGGCGCCGCGTGCGGCCCGCCGGGGCGAAGAGCAAGCGGAAGCAGCGCAAGGCCGAACGCAAGGCGCAGGAGCAGGGGCCCCACCACGTGCACGGCGAGCACGCCGAGCCCAAGCCCGCCATGGGCACCCGCTGGGCGCGCGTCGTCGTCAAGCACCCGGTCGCCGTGCTGCTGCTCGGTGTGATCGCCCTGGGCGCGGCCGCCGTACCGGCCACCAAGCTCGAACTCGGCCTGCCCGACGACGGTTCGCAGCCGACCAGCACAACCCAGCGCAAGGCATACGACCTCCTGTCGGAGGGCTTCGGGCCCGGGTTCAACGGCCCGCTGATGGTCGTCGTCGACGCCAAGGACAGCGACCGGCCGAAGGACGCGGTCGCCGATGTCACCAAGACGGTCAAGGGACTCGGCGACGTCGCCGTGGTGACTCCGGCGACGTTCAACAAGTCCGGTGACACCGCGATGCTCAGCGTCGTCCCGAAGTCGAAGCCGACCTCGACCGACACCGAGGACCTGGTCCAGAACATCCGCGACGCGGGTGACGGCATCCACTCCGACACCGGCGCCGAACTGATGGTCACCGGCACCACCGCGATGAACATCGACGTGTCGGACAAGCTCAACGACGCGCTCCTGCCGTACCTCGCGCTCGTCGTCGGCCTCGCGTTCCTGCTCCTGATCGTCGTCTTCCGCTCGATCCTGGTGCCCCTGAAGGCCGCCCTCGGCTTCCTGCTGTCCGTCCTCGCCGCGCTCGGCGCCGTCGTCGCCGTCTTCCAATGGGGCTGGCTCGCCGACCTCATGGGCGTCGAGGAGACCGGGCCCGTGATGTCGATGATGCCGATCTTCATGGTGGGTGTCGTCTTCGGCCTCGCGATGGACTACGAGGTCTTCCTCGTGACCCGGATGCGCGAGGCGTACGTCCACGGGGAGAGCGCCAAGGAAGCCATCGTCACCGGATTCCGTTACAGCGCCCGCGTGGTCACGGCCGCAGCCGTCATCATGATGGCCGTCTTCGCCGGCTTCATCGGCTCCACCGAATCCATGATCAAGATGATTGGTTTCGGGCTCGCCATCGCCGTGTTCTTCGACGCGTTCATCGTGCGGATGGCGATCGTGCCCGCCGTGCTCGCGCTCATCGGACGCGGCGCCTGGTGGCTGCCCAAGTGGCTGGACCGCGCGCTGCCGAACGTCGACGTCGAGGGCGAGGGACTGCGCGAACTCGACGAGGCCCGCGCCGCGAGCCCCGCCGACGAGGTGCCGGACGGCGCCGTTCCGCACCCGACCGAGCCGGAGCGCGAGCTCGTCACGGCTTCGGTCGGCGCCGAGGGCTCCGCGGCGCAGCCGCAGAAGCACCTGGTCACGGCGTCCGCCGCCGAAGCCGGGTCCGGCGCCCGCTCGTTCACCCCGAACGGCAACGGCATCCTCGGCACCGTCCGTACGGGCGGCGGCGAGGCCGTGGCCCGCGCCGCGATCACCCTCATCTCGACCGGCGGCCGGCAGATCAGCCGCAACGTCACCGACTCCGGCGGCGCCTACAGCCTGGACGTGCCGGGCGCTGGGACGTACGTACTGATCGTCGCCGCCGACGGGCACCAGCCGCAGGCGTCGACGGTCACTGTGGACGGGGAGCTGCTGTCCCACGACATCCTGCTCACCGGCACCGGCGGCCTCTCCGGACTGGTGCGCGAGGCCGGTGGCCGTCCGGTGCCGGAGGCGATGGTCGTCGTCACCGACGTCCGCGGCGAGGTCGTGGCCACCGCGCGCACCGGACTGCACGGCGACTTCGCCTGCGGCGGCCTGGTCAACGGCCTGTTCACGCTCGCCGTCAACGCGCCGGGCTTCCGGCCGACGGCCCAGCAGGTCGAGACCGGCGCGCAGGGCGTCACCCAGGTCGAGATCGTGCTCGCGGTCGGCCGCCGACTGCGCGGCGTGGTGCGCGCGGGCACGGACGACGGCCCGCTGGCCGACGCCCGGGTCACGCTCGTCGACGCGGCGGGCAATGTCATCGCCTCCACGACGACCGGGGCGGACGGCGCGTACGTCTTCACCGACCTGGACGCGGGCGACTACTCGGTCATCGCGACCGGGTACCCGCCGGCCGCGCAGACGCTGCGCGTCGGCGACGCCGACCCGGGCGAACTCGACATCAGGCTGCGGCACCCGGAGGCGTAGCCACCGTCGATCGCCCGTAGCAGCGAGGGGCGGCACCTGCCGGACCGGCGGGTGCCGCCCCTATGATCTTTCCTCGATCTCCCCGCAAGAGAGAGCGCACTCGATGGACCTGGACACCCGCCGCAGACGGACGGCACTGTTTCTCTTCTTCCTCATACCCGGCCTGTCGGTGGCGTCCTGGGTGACCCGCACCCCCGACGTCCGCGACCAACTGGGCGCGTCGACCGCGCAGATGGGCCTCGTCCTCTTCGGGCTCTCGGTCGGCTCGATGATCGGCATCCTCTGCTCCGGCAGGCTCGTGAGCAGGTTCGGCACCCGGCCCGTCATGGGCGGGGGAACGGTGCTGATCACGGTGAGCGTGGCGGTCATCGGCCTCGGCGCGATGGCCTCCTCCACGCCCCTCGTCACCGCCGGACTCGTCCTCTTCGGCGCCGGAATGGGCGGCGGAGAGGTCGCCATCAACATCGACGGCGCCGAGGTGGAACGCATCACCTCGCGCACGATCCTGCCCACGCTGCACGGCTTCTTCAGCCTCGGCACGGTCGTGGGCGCGGCGATCGGCATCCTGTGCACGGCGGCCGAAGTCCCGGTGCAGTGGCACCTGATCGTCGTCGCCGTGGTCACCACCGTCATGTTCGGGTACGCGATCCGGTCCGTCCCCGCGGGTGTGGGCAAGGCGCCCGGCGGGCCGAAGACGCGGGACACCGCGGACGGCGCGGCGGAGGCGAAGGTGTGGCGGGACCGCCAACTCCTGCTGCTCGGCGGCATCATTCTCGCCATGGCGCTCGCCGAGGGCGCCGCCAACGACTGGCTGCCGCTGCTCATGGTCGACGGCCACGACATGGACCCCGCGCTCGGCTCGGCCGTCTACACCGGCTTCGCCGCCTCCATGACCATCGGCCGGTTCGTCGGGGGCTTCTTCATCGGAAGGCTCGGCCGCAAGCCGGTCGTGCGGGCGAGCGCGATCTCGGCGACGATCGGCATCGCCCTGGTCGTGTTCTCCGACTCCGCCGCGCTCGCCAGTGCGGCCGTGCTGTTCTGGGGACTTGGTGCCTCGCTCGGCTTCCCCGTCGCGCTGTCGGCGGCCGGTGACTCGGGCTCGGGCGAGAACTCGGCGGCGCGGGTCAGCTTGGTGGCGATGCTCGGCTACGTGGCGTTCCTCGTCGGCCCGCCGTGCCTCGGCTTCCTCGGCGACCACTACGGGCTGCGGACGGCCATGGTGGTGGTGCTCGTGTTCACCACGCTGGCGATCTTCCTGGCTCCGGCGGTCGGGTCGCGCTCCTCGTCGAAGGTGGCCGTTCAGCCGGAGGGGGAGCGGTCGCGGGAGCGCTGCGAGTGATGGCCGTGGGCCCCGTCCCGTAGCGGAGACGGGGCCCGTGACGGCGACAGCAGTGCGTGTCGGCCGCTACGGCAGCGTGTGTCCCGCCGCGCGGAACAGGCGGTACCACTCCTCGCGGGTGAGCGGGATCTCCGAGCCCGCCGCGGACTCGGCGACCCGCCCCGGGTTGGTGGTGCCGAGCACGACCTGCATGTCGGCCGGGTGCCGGGTGATCCAGGCGACCGCGATACCGGTCGGTGTCACCTCGTACTTCGCGGCCAACTCCTCCAGCACCGTGTTGAGTTCCGCGTAGTTCTCCAGGTCGCCGATGAAGACGCCGTCGAAGAAGCCCTTCTGGAACGGCGACCACGCCTGCAGCGTCATCCTGTGGAGCCGCGAGTAGTCGAGGAGTCCGTTGTCCCGGCTCACCGACTGGTCGAGGCCCGCCATGTTCGCGGCGACACCGGACGCGATCAACGGGGCGTGCGTGATGCTGAGTTGGACCTGGTTGGCGACGAGCGGCTGGTTCATCGCCGTCTTCAGCAGCTCGACCTGGCCGGGCGTGTGGTTGGAGACACCGAAGTTCACGACCTTCCCGGCCGCGTGCAGCTCGTCGAAGGCCGCCGCGACCTCCTCCGGCTCCACGAGGGTGTCGGGGCGGTGCAGGAGCAGGACGTCGAGGTAGTCGGTGCGCAGCGCCGCGAGCGACTCGTCGACGGTGCGCACGATGTGCTCGCGCGAGAAGTCGAAGAAGCCGGGCCGGATGCCGACCTTGCTCTGGATGACGACCGACTCGCGCTCCGCGGCGCTCAGCGTGACCGCCTGCCCGAACCGCTCCTCGCAGGCGTGCCGGGTCGGCCCGTAGACGTCGGCGTGGTCGAAGGTGTTGATCCCGGCTTCGCGGGCGCTGTCGTAGAGGGTGCGGACGGTCTTGTCGTCGAGCTCGGCGATGCGCATCAGGCCCAGGACGACGTTGGAGGACGGCGTCCTGGCACCGGTGAAGGAGATCGATTTCATGTGCCAATCCTCGCAGAGCGCGCAGGCGTCGCAGGCTCGGCCGTAACGCCTTGCATGAGATTACGTAATTACGTAGTCTCGTGGCATGGATATGGAAGAGCGGGTCGCCGCGCTCGAACGGCGCGTGGCGGATCTTGAGCGCGGGGGCTCCGCCGCGCCACCCGTGGAGGAAGGCGACTTCTGGGCCCTCGACGCGCTCAAGGAGCGGCACCCCGTGACGCCGGAGGCCGACGGCGCCGTCCTGTTCGCCGGAGCGGTGCGTGTGCCGACGGGGCATCGCTACGAGTGGCAGTACGGCCGGCTCACGGAGTCCGTCTTCGAGGAGGACTGGTCGCAGGCCGCCGAGTCGTTCGCCGCGCTCGGCAACCCCGTGCGGCTGAGGCTGCTGCGCGAGATCCTCGGCGGGCTGCGTACCGCGGCCGAACTGACGGCCCTGGAGGGCGTCGGCACGACCGGCCAGATCTACCACCACCTGCGCCAACTGACCGGCGCGGGCTGGCTCCACACACCGGAGCGCGGTCGCTACGAGGTCCCCGCCGGACGCGTGGTGCCCCTGCTCGTGGTGCTCACCGCCGCACGCCCCGTGACCTGACCGCAAGCCATATGCCGTGACCACTGTCCGTACATTCCGTACGTAGGGGGAAACATGTCCGCAGGCCGACGCAAGACAGCCGCCAGGGTGCAGCACGCGCTCTGGGTGATCTTCTTCGTCCAGATCGTCATCGGGTTGTTCACGGAGCTTCCGTACAACTACTGGTTCAGCTGGCTCCCCGCACTCGGCGCGATCGCGATCGGCCTGATGACCTCGCGCTCCGCCCGTACGCGCATCGAGACCCGGCCCCCGGCACCGATCGCGGTCGCGCCCCCGGTCACGGGCCGCTGGACCGCCCTCAACAGCCCGGCGGACAAGGTGCCGAGCCACGGAACGCACAGCCTCGCGCAGACCTACGCCATCGACATCATGGCCGAGCCCGAGAGCGGTCCGACCCGCCCCGCCCCCGTCTGGTTCTGGCCCCCCGCCCACCGCAACCGGGACTACCCCGCCTTCGACGCACCTCTGCACGCGGTCGCCGACGCCACCGTCGTGCACGCCGAGGACGACCAGCGGGACCACCTGAGCCGCAGCTCACTCGCGGGAGTCCTGTACTTCTGGCTGATCGAGGGTGTCTTCCGGACCGTCGGCGGGAGCCGCCGGATCGTGGGCAATCACGTCGTCCTCGACCTGGGCGAGGGGACGTACGCCCTGTACGCGCACGTGCGGCGGGGTTCGCTGGAGGTGCGGGCCGGCGACGCGGTCGTCGCCGGGCAGCCGCTCGCCCGCTGCGGAAACTCAGGCAACTCGACGCAGCCCCATGTGCACTTCCAGCTGATGGACGGCCCGGATCCCGACACCGCGCGCGGACTGCCGTTCAGCTGGCACGGGATCGGGGTGCCGGGCGCCGGTGAGGCGTTCACCGTCCATCCGGGTCCGAAAGCGCGTACAGCTTCGGCAGGTTGACCACGATCGCCTCCTGCGTGCTGCGGGCGATGACGACCACGGCCTCATCGGAGGGGTCGGGGTTCTCCTCGCGGTGCGGCACGTACGGCGGTACGAAGATGTAGTCACCGGGAGAGGTACGCAGCCTGACCTCTTCGCCCTCCTCGCCCTCGCCCGCCGCGTCGAGGAACACGAACTCCGGGTGCCCGCTCACGACGTAGATCGCGGTCTCCGACTCGCCGTGGTGGTGATCGGACGACGAGGTCGACGGGGCGACATGGGTCTGGCCCATCCACAGTTTCTCCGAGCCGACCGTGTTCCCGCTGACGGCGGCGAAGCGCCGCATGCCACCGGACTGCGCGGTGTCACCGTCGAGCCCGTCGGCGCGAATGTGGTGCAGCCGCGAACGCAGCGGCGCGGCCGGGGAGTTCGGGGCGTCGGGGAGGTGGGGGTGGAAGCCCTCACCGGGGGTGGTCAACGGCTCGCTCATGCTCGGACGCTAAAGCGGCGGCCGAAACGGTGTCAAGGGGCGCCCATCGGCTCCCACCTGCGGCAATGTTCCCGCAATACGGCCGCAATTCGGCGCGGTGGGCGGCCTGTTGGGGTCCGTTGACAGTCGAGGAGCGGGCGCGTGAGGATGGGGACATGCTGACGACGCACCCCGACGTGGTGTGCCGCTACGTGGACCTGCGGCGCACGTCCAGCGCACTCTGTCGCTGACGGCCCCCGCCCTCCACGTGTCCCCTTCCGACGCCTGACGTCGCTCCTCGCCCCGGCCCTCCCCGGCCGGGTTCCGCTCCCCGCCCTGCCTTCCGCCCCGCCGCCGGGCGTGCCCGCGCGCACCCGGCGGGGCGACGTGGCGCTCACGAAAGGTCCCACCATGGCCAGCATCCTCTCCGTCTCCGGCAGCCCCTCCGCCACGTCCCGCACCGCCCGCCTGCTGGAACACCTCGACGAACGACTGCGCGGCCACGGGCACGAGGTGACCTCGCTCCAGGTGCGCACACTGCCCGCCGACGCGCTGCTCGGCGCCGAGTTCAAGCACCCGGCCGTCGTCGACGCCGTCGCCCGGTTCGAGCGCGCCGACGGCATCGTCATCGGCACCCCCGTCTACAAGGCCGCCTACTCGGGCCTGTTGAAGTCGCTCCTCGACCTGCTGCCGCAGTACGCGCTGGCCGGAAAGACGGTGCTGCCGCTCGCGACGGGCGGCACCACGGCCCACGTCCTCGCCCTCGACTACGCCCTGCGCCCCGTCCTCAACTCCATGGGCCCGCACCACATCCTGCCGGGCTGGTTCACCCTCGACCGTGACCTCACGGTCGGCGAGAACGGTGAACTCGCCGTGGCGCCCCCGGCCGCCGAGGCGCTCGCCGAGGTCACGGACCGCTTCTCCACGGCGCTCGGCGGGCGGACGGTGGCGCTGGCGCCGGCGGGATGACCCGAAGTCCGGGGCGACTTGAGGCGGCCACCGCCCGATCCGCGGTCGCGCGCACCGGCTAGGGTGAGGCGGCCCCGTACGTGACCGACGAACCGCTGGGAGAGCCGCACCGTGGCCGACAACGCGCAGCCCGACAACCCGCGTTCCCGTATCGACACCAGTAGGCCGCACACCGCCCGGATCTGGAACTACTGGCTGGGCGGCAAGGACTTCTACCCCGTCGACGAGGCCGCGGGCGAACAGATCAGGGCGCTGCACCCGGGCATCGCCGACTACGCCCGCGCGGACCGCGCGTTCCTGGGCCGGGCCGTGCGGTACCTGGCCGATGAGGTGGGGATACGCCAGTTCCTCGACATCGGCACCGGGCTGCCCACGGTCGACAACACCCACGAGGTCGCCCAGCGCATCGCCCCGGAGTCCCGCGTCGTGTACGTCGACAACGACCCGATCGTGCTGCGGCACGCCCAGGCCCTGCTGACCAGCACGCCGGAAGGCCGCACCGCATACCTCGACGCCGACCTGCGCGACGTCGAAGAGATCCTCGAACAGGCGGGAAAGACACTGGACTTGACGCGTCCGGTGGCGCTGATGCTGCTGGGCGTGGTCATCTTCGTCGCCGACGACGAGGACCCGTACGGATTCGTACGACGCCTCCTCGACGCGCTGCCCGCCGGCAGCCACCTCGTCCTCTCGCACACCATCACCAGCCCGGACATGCCGGATGTGGACGAGGCGGTGGCGTTCTGGAACGCGAACGGCACGCCCAGGCTGAACCAGCGCACCCCGGAGCGGATCGGCCGGTTCTTCGAGGGCCTCGAACTGCTGGAGCCCGGCGTCGTCTCCTGTACGCGCTGGCGCCCGGAGGGCGGTGACCCCGCCGCCGTCGCGGAGGTCGCGATGTTCGGCGGGGTCGGCCGGAAGAACTAGGACAGGTCCCGGCTCAGCCGCGCAACTGCCGTACGTACGCGCCGAACTTCTCCAGGCCGTCGACATTGCGGGGCCCGGAGATGCCCTCGTTGTAGTCGAGTACGAAGAAGCGGTCGTTCTTGACGGCGGGCAGGTCGCGGGTGTGCGGGGAGCGCTTCAGGAAGTCGATCTTCTCCTTCGCGGGCTTGTCACCGTAGTCGAGGATCATGACGACCTCGGGCCGCGCCTCGGCGACGGACTCCCAATTCACCTCGGTCCAGCGCTGGTTGAGGTTAGCGAAGATGTTCCTGCCGCCCGCCTTGGAGATGATCTCGTCGGGCGGCACCTGGTTGCCGGCGGTGAACGGCTTGTCGGTGCCGGAGTCGTAGAGGAACACCGGCACCCGCTCGCCGCGCGGCGCCCGCTCGACGACCGCCGCCTCGCGCTTCTTGAGGCCGGCGACGACATCGGCCGCCTTCTTCTCCACGTGGAAGATCCTGCCGAGCCGTTCGAGGTCGGTGTGCAGCGCCTCGAACGGGGCGGTTTTCTCCGGGTACTTGGGGTAGTTGAAGCAGCTCTCGGTGTGCATGAAGCTCTGGACGCCGAGCTTGTCGAGGATCTCCGGGGTGATGCCCCGGTCGTCGGCGAAGCCGGAGTTCCAGCCGGCGAGGACGAAGTCCGACTTGGCGTCCACGACGATCTCCTTGTTGAGGAGGTCGTCGCTGAGCATCTTGACCTTCTTGTACTCCGAGGCCCAAGGGGACTCGCTGACCGGCGGGTTGGCCGGAGGCATCACGTAGCCGTGGACATGGTCGGTGAGGCCGAGCGCGAACAGCTTGTCCGCGCTGCCCGCCTCGTAGGCGACCGCCCGCCGCGGAACGCTGTACTCGACCTTCTCCCCGCAGCGGTCGACGGTGGTCTTCCGCGCCGCCTTGGAGTCCTCGGCGGCGATGTCGGCTCCGCACCCCGTGGTGGCGAGAGCGGTGGCGGCGAGGACGCAGCCGAGGGTGGTGGTGTGTCGGGTCAGGGGCATGACTGGGGGCTTCCTTCTGGGGCCGGAGCGAGGGTGTAGAGCAGTTGGGGGTCGCCGGTGAGGGGGTGCGGGACGACGCTGGCCGGGACACCGAAGACGTCCTCGACGAGCTCTGGTGTGAGGACGTCCTTGGGGGTACCGGAGGCGACCAAGTGGCCCTGGCGCAGCACGCCGAGCCGGTCGCAGGCGGCGGCCGCGAGGTTCAGGTCGTGCAGGACGACCAGGACGGTCGGGCCCGCGCCGCGCAGCAGCGAGAGCAGTTCGACCTGGTGGCGGATGTCGAGGTGGTTCGTCGGCTCGTCGAGGACGAGGATCTCCGGTTCCTGGACGAGGGCACGGGCCACGAGGACGCGCTGGCGCTCCCCGCCGGAGAGCGTGAGGACGCCCCGGTGGGCGAGGTGGCCGATGCCGAGCCGGTCCATGGTGCGGGCGCACAGCTCGTGTTCGTACGCGGAGAGGTGCTGGTTTCCCTTCAGGTGCGGAGTGCGTCCGAGGGCGACGACCTCGGACACGGTGAAGTCCAGGTCCACGGTGCCGTCCTGGGTGAGCGCGGCGACGGCGCGGGCGCCGTCCCGCATCGACAGCCGGGTCAGGTCCTCGCCGCCGACACGGACCGTCCCCCTGGTGGGCCGCAGCGCCCGGTACACGCAGCGCAGGGCGGTGGACTTGCCGCTGCCGTTCGGCCCGACGAGACCCACGACCCGGCCGTCCGGAACGCGCAGGGACAGATCGCGGACCAGGGTGCTGCCGTCGGTGACGACGGTCAGCCCTTCGAGCTCCAGATCCATCTCAACGACCCCCGAACATATAGGACTTGCGGCGCATCAGGGTGATGAAGACGGGCACCCCGATGAGCGCCGTGATGACACCGAGCGGCAGCTCGCGCGGGGCGACGAGCGTCCGCGACGCGAGGTCGACCCAGACCATGAAGACGGCGCCCGCCAGCGGGGCGACCGTGAGCACCAGCCGGTGCGAGGCACCCACCGCCATCCGCACCAGATGCGGCATGACCAGTCCGACGAAGCTGATGGCACCGCTGACGGCGACCAGCACCCCCGTCACCAGCGACACCACGAGCAGCAGCGCCTTGCGGTGCCGGTCCGGGCTGACACCCAGGCTGCCCGCCGTGTCGTCGCCCAGCGCGAGCACATCGAGGGTGCGGCTGCGGCGGTGCAGGACGAGGACGCCGAGCAGCACCGCCGCGACGACGACGGGCAGCACACCCCACGTCGCGGCGCCGAAACCGCCCATCGTCCAGTACAGGACCGTCGACGTGGCCTCGCTGTCCGGCGCCAGATAGACGATGACGCTCATCACCGCCTGGAAGCCGAGCGCGAGCGCGACCCCCGTCAGCACCAGCCGCAGCGGCGAGAGCGCGCCCCGCCGGGAGGCGGCCACGTACACCAGGACGGACGCGGCCACCGCGCCGAGGAACGCCCCGGCCGACATCGCGTACACGCCGAGCGCGGCGAGCGCCCCGGTCACCTTGACGGCGACCGCGCCGACCGACGCCCCCGACGAGACACCAAGCACGAACGGGTCGGCCAGCGCATTGCGCACCAGCGCCTGGATCGCCACACCGACGGCGCTGAGCCCGGCCCCGACGAGCGCCGCGAGCAGCACACGCGGCGTACGGATCTGCCACACGATCTGGTACGTGCTCTCCTCCTCGGCCCCGATCCGCCCGCCGCTCAGCGCCGCCCACAGATAGCGGGCCGTCTCGCCCGGCGCCACCGCCGCCGGGCCGAGCCCGATGGCGACGACGACGGACACGACGAGCGCGGCGAACAGGGCGGCGCAGATGAGCAACAGGCCGGTACGGGAGCCGACGTGACCGGGTCGGCGCGTTACGCCGGAGCCTCGGCGCAGCACGCCGGGGCCTTTACGCATCACTCCGGTTCCTCGACGCCGCACGCCGGGTCCTCCTCGACGGGGCCGCGCCGCGTCACGAGCCACGCCGCCACCAACGCGACCGCGAGCAGCCCCCCGAACGCCGCCGCGATCCCCGGATACCCGGCGACCGCGAGCCCGGCCCCGCCGAGAGCCGCACCCGCGAACACACCAAGGCTCTGCCCCGCCGCGTTCAGGCTCAGCGCGGTGCCTCGCAGCGCGCCGCACCGTCGTACGAGCAGGCTGACGGCGCACGCCGCCACCACCGCGTGGGCGGCCGCGTGCAGGGAGGTCAGCGCCAGGGCCAGCGGCAGCCAGTGCGTGAACCAGAAGCCGACGGCGCTGACCAGCGCGGCCGCCACACCGATGGCGAGGAGCCGTTCGGTCCCGACGCGGGAGCCCTCGGCGTTGGTGACCCGCCCGGTGAGCAGATTGCTGACGAAGAACGAGGCGCCGCTCAACGTCCACACCAGGGAGAACACCTCCGGGTGCAGCCCGAACCGGTCGTCGTAGTACGCCGCCAGATAGGCGAGGTACCCCATGAAGACGGCGGTGCGCAGCACCGAGACGAGGAGGAGGGGCACGGCGCCGGGTACACCGGCGAGGGCCCTGAACGAGGCGAAGTAGCCCGGCAGTTGCTTCCCGTCGGGCCCCTGCGCGCGCCGCACCGAAGGGCCACCCGCCCGGCCACGTACCAGCAGAACGAGCGCGAGCAGCACAGCAAGGCAGGCGACGGCGAGCAGATCGCCCTGCCAGCCCCACACCATCGCGGGCAGCGCGATGAGCGGGGCGGCGAGCATCGACGTCATCGACGTGGTCGCGGACACCAGCGTGGCGGCCCGCCCCGCCGCCCTGCCGTCGCCGAACCGGTCGGCGGCCGCCGTGGCCAGCGCCGGATTGAGCACGGCGGTGGCGGCGCCGGTCAGCAGGCAGAACGCGGCCAGCAGCGGAAAGCCCCCGCCCGCGCCGAGCGCCGCGGCGACGCCGAGCAGGGCGAGGCCCCCGGCCGCGGCCCACGCCCTGGGCACCCGGTCGATCAACGGCGCGAGCGCCGCGCCCACGGCGAGCGCCGCGACACCCCCGAGGCCGCGCAGCCCGCCCACGGTGGCGACGTCCCGCCCGGTCTCCGAGGCGATCGGCACGAGGTACGTACTGAAGACCGTGAACGGCAGCAGCCCGACGGCGGAGGCGAGCAGCAGCGGCCACAGCGCGCGCGTCATGGCGAGGTCGCCGGGTATCGGATCGGAGGAACCGGCCTTCTCCGCAACGGAGTCGGAGGTGTCGGACGCGGTCACGCGGCACCCCCGGCGCGGTACCGGTACATGGGCGTCTCGTCGGCGCTGAACTGCGAGAACGTGAACGGTTCGGCGTTCAGCGCGGTCACTCCCGCGCCGAGGAACGCGCGGGCCACGGCGCTGCCGCTCTGCGCGTACACCACCAGTGGGATGCCGTGGTCGCGGCAGTGGCCGAGGACGAGGTCGAAGGTGCCGTTGCTGAGGGTCATGCCGGTGGCGACGACCGCGTCGGCCTTCTCCAGGACCTCGGTCATGTCGTCGGTGACCGGGTCGCCCCACTGTGTGGACCGCAGGTTGAGGTCGCACGGCAGGCACTCGCCGCCGCGCTCGCGGATCGCCGCGACGAGCGGATTGACGACGCCGATGAGCGCGACCTTCGCGCCTGGTTCGATGTCGAGGAGCCCGGCGATCGACGCGTCGCGGGCCCGCGCCCTGACTTCGGGGGTGCCCGCGGGCAGCACGACGGTCTCGGCGTCCGCCTCGCGGTGCGGGGCGGTGAGCGCGAGATACGCGTCGAGGGCGGCGATCCGCACCGGCGCGGAGTCGCTGCGCAGCAGGGTGTCGAGCGGGTGCCCCGAGGCGTTCTCGCAGAACTCCGGGGCCAGTTCGCCCGCTTCGAAGGAGCAGGCGCCGAAGGCGGCGCCGGCCCGCAGCAGCAGGTAGTGGTTGTGGTACGTCACGGGCCCGCCGGCCAGGCGGGTGGTGTGGTAGAGCCAGAAGGCGCTGGTGACGCTGGTGTCCTTCGGGTCGGGGCCGTGGGCCCCGGCGAGAACGGCATCGGTGAGTTCGGCCACCGTGTGCGGCGCCTGGTGAGACATGACGGTGCTCTCTCGTCTCTCTCGTGGTGAGGTGGTGCGACGGCAGGGGAGTCAGGCGGCCGCGGTGCGGGCGTCGACCGGATCGGCGGGGACCGGCACGCCGGGCCACGACATCGCCGACCACGGCAGGCTCAACTCGCCGAGCGAGCCGATCTCGCGGGGCGCCAGCTCGCTCAACGGGCGGGCGTCACGGTGCCGGGCGTAGGCGTGCTCCACGTACCGGTGGCCGGTGTCGGCGGCGATGAAGACATGATGGCCACCGGCCTCCCCGGCGCCGCCCCGCTCCCGGCTCCGCTCCCAACGGGCCGCCAAATAGGCCGCGCCCGCCGAAAGCCCGGCGAAGATCCCACTGCCGCGCAGCAGGCCGACCGCGCCGGAGAGGGCGGAGTCGAAGTCGATCCAGTGCACGCGGTCGTAGAGCGCGTGCCGCACATTGCGGAACTCGATGGCGCTGCCGATCCCGGCGATGATCATGTCCGGGTCCGAGACATGCTCGGAGCCGAACGTGACACTCCCGAAGGGCTGCACACCGACGAGCCGCACCTGCCGCCCGGCCTCCCGCAGATAGGTGGCCAGCGCTCCCGTGGACGCGCCGGACCCGACGCCGCCCGTCAACGTCACCGCGCCGCCGGGCAGTTCCCTGTCCAGCCGGGCGGCCACGGCCCGGTAGCCGTAGTAGTGGATCTCGTCGTGGTACTGGCGCATCCAGTGGTACGAGGGGTTGGCGTCGAGGATCTCCCCGATGCGCCGCACCCGCAGCTCCTGGTCGAGGCGGAGGCTGCGCGAGGGCCGCACCTGTTCGAGGGTGGCGCCCAGGACCTCCAACTGCACGCGCAGCGTGCGGTCCACGGTCGTCGAACCGACGATGTGACACCTCAGCCCGTAGCGGTGACACGCGAGGGCGAGAGCGTGCGCGTAGATGCCGCTGGAGCTGTCGATGAGCGTGTCACCGGGTCTGACCGTCCCCCTGTCCAGCAGGTGGCGCACGGCGCCGAGCGCCGAGTAGAGCTTCATCGTCTCGAAGCGCAGACAGCTCAAGTCCCCTTCGAGACCGATGAGATGGGGCTCCTTGACCGCTTCCGCTATGTGTTCGTCCACATCGAACCCTTCCCCTGGTTCAGCCCTGCCGGTTCGGCTCTGACAGGGGAGAGACAAACACTAAACGAAAACGATTGTCAATTGCGATAGGGTGCTCGGCGTGATGTTTGATGCGATCGGTGAAACCGTCGGCGCGGGCATGGCCTTCGGAACGTTCGGCGAGCTCCTCCAGGGTCAACTCCCGGAGAAGAACGGCGACTTCCTCGTCACCCTGCCCGTCGCCCGCTGGACCCGCGTGGTCTTCCGTCCCGACCCGCGGCGCGCGGAGCCGCGGGTCTGGCCCGCACACAAGACGAAGGCGCTGCGCCTGCTGCGGATGATCTGCGCGGACGCCGGGCACGCGGCGGGCGGGCAGCTCACCATCCGCAGCGCCATCCCCGAGGGCAAGGGCCTGGCCAGTTCCTCGGCCGACCTCGTCGCCACCGCGCGCGCCGTGGGGCGGGCGCTCGGGATCCCGATGCCGGCCCGCCGGATCGAGAGGTACCTCGCCCGCATCGAACCCACCGACGGCGTGCTCTACCCGGCGATCGTGGCGTACCACCACCGGACGGTGTCCCTGCGCGGCACGCTGGGCTCGCTGCCGAGGATGAGCGTGGTCGGCGTCGACGAGGGCGGCGTCGTCGACACCGTCGACTTCAATCGCGCGCCGAAGCCGTTCACGGGCGCGGACCGGCGCGAGTACGCGCGGCTGCTCGGGGACCTCTCCACGGCGGTACGGCTCGGCGACCTGGCCACCGTCGGTGACATCGCGACCCGCAGCGCGGTCCTCAACCAGCCGGTGAGCCCCAAGCGGTGGCTGGAGCCGATGCGGGAGATCTGCCGCGACGTCGGCGGCCTCGGGATCGCCGTCGGCCACAGCGGCACCACCCTCGGCATCCTGCTCGACGCCTGCGACCCCGCCCACCCGCACCGCGCCGCGGCGGCTTCCCGCGCCTGCGCGGAACTGGCGGGCTCGGCGACGCTCTACCGCACCCTCAGCTTCCGCAGGGGCGAGGCGCGGCCCATAGCAGAGCCCTCCGGCATCGCGCAATCCGTGCGCCGTTGAAGGGCGCGGGCGGGCCTGTGGGGTCCGGCGCCATAGTGACGCGGCGGGCCCGCCCCTACGGTTCCGAAGCACGCCCGGCACTCCGGGTGTGCGTCGAAAACCAAGGAGCATTCGCATGTCGATCCCCCCACAGCATGCGCGGCACCGCAGACGGTGGAGCCGCTGGACCGCCGGTCTCGCCGCCGTCGCCTCGCTCGTACTCGGGGCAGTCCTCATCGGCCCGGCGCCGTCCGCGAGCGCCGCGGTCAGCCTCACACCGGTGAGCAACTTCGGCTCGAACCCCGGCGCGTTGAAGATGTACGTCTACAAACCCGCGTCACTGCCCGACAACGCGCCCGTGGTGGTCGCGCTGCACGGCTGCACACAGAACGCGCAGACGTACGCCGACAACTCGGGCCTGCCCGAGACGGCCGACCGCGACAGGTTCGTGCTCGTCCTCGCCGAGACATCCTCGTCGAACAACATCAACAAGTGTTTCAACTGGTTCCAGTCCGGTGACACCCAACGCGGTCAGGGCGAGGCACTGTCCATCAAGCAGATGGCCGACCACGCGGTGTCGTCGTACGGCGGCGACGCCAAGAAGGTCTATGTGACCGGCCTGTCCGCGGGCGGCGCCATGACCTCGGCCGTGCTGGCCGCCTATCCGGACGTGTTCGAGGCCGGAGCGGTCGTCGCCGGCCTGCCCACCGGCTGCGCCAAGGACGTGATCAGCGCCTACTCCTGCATGAACCCGGGCGTCGACAAGAGCCCGAGCGAATGGGCGAAGCTGGTGCGCGACGCCAATCCCACGTACGCGGGACCGTGGCCGCGCGTCGCCATCTGGTACGGCGATCAGGACACGACCGTCGCACCGCGCAACGCCACCGAACTCCGCGACCAGTGGACACAGGTGCACGGCCTGTCGCAGACACCGACCAGGACCGCGAGCATCGGCCCGAACGCGACCCGGCAGGACCAGTACGCGACCTCCGACGGCACGGTCGCCGTCGAGGTCGACAAGGTGCCGGGCATCAACCACGGCACCCCGGTCGACCCCGGTACCGGAGCCGAACAGTGCGGCAGCACCGGCGCGCCGTACTTCCTGGACTCGATCTGCTCCAGCCACTGGATCAGCACGTTCTTCGGCCTCGCGGGATAGCGCACTGGGGCCTGTCGTTTGGATCAGGCCCCAGGTCCCGGCGCCGTACGGCCCGTTCACACCACGTGACTTGGAGGAGAAGGATGCTCTCGCCCCGAACCCTCGTGGCCCTCTCGCTGGCCGGAGCCTGCTCGCTCGTCATCGCCTCCGCGGCGGCGACGCCCGCGGCGACGCCCGCGGCGACGGCCCCGGCCGGCCACTGCGCGGGCCGCGGCCACCTTCGCGTACCCGGAGCCGAACGCCAACAGGCAGACTGCCTCGGCGAGTTGACGACTGCGGGCACCGTGGGCTCGGGGCACACCGACCCGGCCGACTACAACGGGCTCACCCCGAAGGACCTGCCCACGCCCACGGGCGTCCCCGGCATCCAGATCGACGGCTACTTCCCGGACACGTCCACCACCAACACCAACCACGGCTGGAACCACGACGCCCAGTTCGTGATCCGGCTGCCCGACCACTGGAACGGCGGCCTCGTCGTCGCCGGCACCCCCGCCAACCGCGAGCAGTACGCCAACGACCGCGCCATCGCCGACTGGGTCCTGGGGCGCGGCTACGCGTACGCCGCCACCGACAAGGGCAACACCGGCCTCACCTTCTACCGCGACGGCGAACGCCCCGGCGACGCCATCGCCGAGTGGAACGACCGTGTCACCCAACTCACCCGCGCAGCCAAGGCGGTTGTGGCCCAGCGCTACCACCGCCCGCCCACCCGCACCCTCGCCACCGGCATGTCCAACGGCGGCTACCTGGTGCGCTGGCAACTGGAGAACCACCCCGAGCTGTACGACGGGGGAGTGGACTGGGAAGGCACCCTCTGGCGCCCCGAGGGCCCCCATCTCCTGACCTTCCTGCCGCCCGCCCTGCGCCACTACCCGACGTACGCCGCCGGAGGTGAAGGCGCGGAGGCGGCCAGGCAAGCCATGCGCCGGGCCGGTTTCCCCGCGGGCTCCGAGTTCCTGTGGCCGTACCACCACAAGGTCTACTGGGACCTCACCCAGCGCATCTACCGAGAGGAACTCGACCCGGAGTACGACGGCGCCACCGAAGCCGACTACGACTACGCGAAGCGGCCCGCGCAGGTCCAACAGGCCGTCGACCGCATCGCGTTGACGGGACGTATCGGCAAACCGCTGATCACCCTTCAGGGCACCCTCGACGTCCTCCTCCCCATCAGCCAGGACTCCGACGTCTACGCCGACATGGTCCGCGAGTCCGGCCGCGGCGCCCTCATGAGGTACTACCGCGTCGAGGACGGCACCCACGTCGACTCGCTCGTCGACACCTTCCCCGACAAGCTCCGCCCGATCGTGCCGTGCCACCGCGCGGCCTTCGAGGCGATGGAGAAGTGGGCGGCGGGGGAGGAGCGGCCGCCGGCCGGTCATACGGTGCGGCGCCCGGCCGACGCCGACAGCGCGACGCTGCTCACGCGTTGTCCGCTGGACTGACCGGCGTGTTCCACAGCTCGTCGAGGGTCTCCTGGGTCGGCAGCGGTCCCGCGAGGCGTCCGCCCGGCTGGGCGAGCGCCGGGCCCAGCAATGACGTGAATCGCTGGGTGAGCTGCCCGGCCAGCGGTGCGGCGAGACCGGGCAGCGGGCGCGAGATGAGCGTCAGCAGAAGCAGTACGTCGACGTGGTTCACGTCGGCCTGCAACGCGCCCTCGGCGCGGGCCCGTTCGAGAAGCCGCGTCAGGGCGGCGAGGTACGCGTCGCGCGTGGCGTGCACCTCGTCCGTGGCGCGGAAGCGGCCCGCCGCGACGGGGAGCAGCCCCGCCGAGTGCGTGTCCACGCAGTGGTGCAGGACCCGGACGAGCGCCGTGTACGCGTCCGGCTCCTCGCGCAGCGCCGCCTCGACGGTGTCGGTGACCTCCCGCATGACGTCGAGACAGACCTCGCGGATCAGGTCCTCGCGGGACGGGAAGCGCCGGTAGAGCGTGGCGATGCCCACTCCCGCCCGTTGCACGACGAGGTCGAGCGGGGCCTCTGGGCCCACTTCCTGGAAGACGACCCTGGCCGCCGACAGCAGTCGCTGCCGCGCCTCCTCGCGGTAGCGCGGACCGTGGGTCTTGCCGATCTCAGAACGCGAAGCGGGCATGGGAGGGCTCCCGGTGTCGGAGGGGCGGCCTTGTATCGAAGGGCAGCCCTCCGATACTCTCCCGGAGTGTGATCGGAGGGAAGTCCTCCGATCCAATTCGGTGTGCATGGCGCGGCCGTGCCCGTCCAAGTACCAAGGAGTCACACGACCATGAGTACCTCCGCCGGCCGTCTTCTCGACGGCCGTACCGCCCTGGTCACCGGCGCCAGCCGAGGCATCGGCGCCGCGTGCGCGCGGGCGCTCGGCCGCGCCGGAGCCGCGGTCGCCGTCAACTACCTGAACAGCGCGGGCCCGGCCGGGCAAGTGGTCCGCGACATCGAGGAGTCGGGGTCCAAGGCGATCGCCGTGCGCGGCGACGCCAGTGACGCGGAGGCGGCGACCGCGCTCCACGAGGAGGTCGTCACCATGCTCGGCGACATCGACGTCCTGGTCTGCAATGCCGCCGGGTCCGCGGCCGCCGTGCACGGGTCCGTGGTCGAGGCGGGCGACATCATCGAGGGGCAGATCGTCACCCAGTTCCGCTCGACGATGCTGCTGTGCCGCCTCGTCGTCCCCGCCATGCGGGCCCGCAAGAGCGGCAGCATCGTGTTCATCGGCTCCACCGAGTCCCGGAGCAGCGCCCCGGCCGTCCCGCACGTGGCGGTCGCCAAGGCGACGCAGGACGCCCTGATGCGGGTGCTCGCCGCCGAACTCGGGCCCGAGGGCATCCGGGTGAACACCGTCGCGCCGGGGCTCGTCCCCACGGACGGCAGCTCCGCCGCGATCACCCCGAGCGTCGTCGAGGCCGTCACCGGCAGCACGGCGCTGCGCCGGCTCGGTCAGGCCGAGGACGTGGGCGACGCGGTGCTTGCCCTCGCGAGCGACCTGAGCCGGCACATCACCGGGGCGTACGTGCCGGTCGACGGCGGCCTCGCGATGCACTGAGTTGATGAGTTAAGGACTGGCAAAGTCCGTTCCGGGCGAGCGGAGTTGGCTGCACACTGAATGCGCAGAATGCGACAGGTTCAGCCAATTTCGGACACCCTTGATCGGGTGTCGTCCACGGGGAGGCATGGCTGTGAGTTCGGGTGCTGTCTCGCAAGAAGCCGTTGTGCGGCGCGATGTCCGTCCGGCCGGGGCCCAGCCCCGCTTGTCCACCGCACGCGCGCTGGTCGATGTCATCTCCGGCAAGTGGGACCTCGCCGTCATGATCGAACTGTGGCCGGAGAGCCGCAGGCACGCCGAACTCGGGCGTGCGACCGGCGTCGAGCGCAAGCAACTGACGCGGGTGCTGCGCCGGTTGGAGAGCTCCGGCCTGGTCGACCGCACGGTCGAGGCCGACAGCTCTCCCGTGCGGGTGCGCTACGGGCTGACCACCCGAGGGCGTGAACTCCTGCGCGGCATAGACGAGGTGGCGCGCTGGTGGGCCGCCGGTGGCGGGGTGTCCGGGGGCGCGGTTCCCGGAGTCGGGGGCGCGGTTCCCGGGGTGGGGGCGGCGGCGAAGCTCTGCGGGTAGGCGGCGCGGCGGTCGGCCGGTCACTCCCGGCCGGTTACTCCCTGCCGGTTACTCCCTGCCGGTCACTCCTTGGGTGCGGCCCGGGCTGACCGCCTCGCCGCGTCCTTGCCCGTGCTCCCGCCCCGCGCCGCCGTCTTCCTCGGCGCCGCCTTGCCCGCCGCTGTCTTCTTCGGCGCCGCCTTGCTCCGGGCGCCGCGCGGCGGCTGCGCCCCGCCCGCCGCTGCCGTGACGTCACCGCCGTTCCACAGCGCGTCCAACGCGTCCTGGTCCAGGCGCGGTTCGGCGAGCTCCGCCGCGGCCTCCGCGCCCAACGCCGGTACGAGCAGGTCGAGATAGCGGTGGGCGAGCCGCTGGGCGAGGTCGGTGTCCGCGCCGGGCAGCGGGCGGGAGATCAGCGCCAGCATCAGCAGGATGTCCACGTGGTTGACCTGCGCCCGCAACGCCCCCTCGGCCCGTGCGCCGTCGAGGAGGCCGGAGAGCGCGTCGACGTACTCCGTCCGCGCCCGCAGCACCTCCTCCGTTTTCAGGAAGCGGCCCGCGGCCACGGGCAGCATGCCGGCCGCGTGCGTCGACACGCAGTAGTGCAGCACGCGCACGAGGGCGCTCCACGCGTCGGCCTCCTCCCGCCCGGCGAGCGCCGCCTCCTCGGTGACATCGCGCATCACGTCGAGACACACCTCGCGCAACAGGTCCTCACGGGTCGGGAAGCGCCGGTAAAGCGTCGCGATGCCCACGCCCGCGCGGCGCGCGATGACCTCCAGGCGGGCGTCGTGCCCGTCCTCCTGGAAGACGAGCCGGGCGGCGTCGAGAATCCCCTGGCGCGCCTCGGCCCGGAACCGCGGGCCGCTCTGGGCGGCCGTGTCGTCGGCCGCGGGCGCGCCCGAGCGCGCTGCTGACGTGTGTGCATCGGTCGGCATGCTGGAACCCCTTGTTCGGAGGGTGCCCCTCCGATAGTCTGGCGGCAGAGTTCGGAGGACAACCCTCCGATCGTTTGACTCTACCGTGTCCGCGCCCCGAAGAGGAGATCGCGGGGGAGCGGACCTTCCCGGAATGAGGACTGTGGTCATGGTGACTGTGGGGTCCGGAGCGCCGCGACGGGAGACATTCGCCCGTACCGAGCCGATTCAAGTGGACGCCGAATTGGGTGTGGGCGAGATCCGCGCCCGGCTGGCCGATGTCTCCGAGGTGCTCGTCGAGGTGTGGGCCGGAGCGGGCTGGTACGCGGCGGCCCAGCCCGGCTGCCCGAACGGGGGCGTGTGGCCGCGCGGCGGCTATCAGTGGGGCTGGCACCCGGGACACACGCCGGTGCCGCCGGTCCCCGGCGTTCCCGCGGTGCCGCCCGTGCCGTACGTTCCCGGGGTTCCGCCGGTGCCCGGGAGCGCGGGTGCGGCGGGCGCGCCCGGGGCGGCGGCGGGCTGGGCGTGGGCTCCGGGGCACGGCCCCATACCGCCGGGGCACGGCTACGCCCCCGGCTACGGCGCGATCCCGCCCGGCCACGGCTACGTGCCCGGGTACGGGGCGGTGCCCGGCGGAGCCGTCCCCGCCGGGGAGACGGTGGCCGGGCTCGCGGATCTCGCCGTCTCCTTCGACGAGGCGGGCGGCCGCCTCCTGATCGGCGTACCGCAGGGGCATCCCCTGTGGAGCACCGCGCTCGCCGTCGACATCACCGTCCCGGCCCGCTCCCGCCTCAACCTCCGTACGGGAAGCGGCTCCATCGCCGTCGCGGGCACGGCCGCCGCCGCGTCGCTCACCACCGGGTCCGGCTCCCTCGACGTCGAGCGGTCCGAGGGGGACACGGCCTTGGACACCGGATCGGGCTCCATCGCGGCAGGCCATCTCCTCGGCAACGGCAGGCTGCGCACCGGCAGCGGTTCCGTGGGCGTCGGCACCGTGGAGGGCGAGGTCTCGGTGCAGGCCGGCACCGGTCAGATCGCCGTGGGCCGCCTGGCGTCCGGCGCCCTCGACGCGTTCACCTCCTCCGGGGAGATCCGGATCGGCGTGCGGGCCGGCGTCGCCGCCGAGGTCGACGCCCACTCCGGCTCCGGCGGCGTCCGCAACGACCTGGCCGACGCCCCCGCCCCGGCGGCCGGGACGCCGCCCGTGCGGGTGCGGGCCCGGACCGGTTCCGGGCGCGTCTGGATCGCCCGCGCCGCGTGACGCGAAGCCCCCGCACACCCCGGCGAAGCGTCGGCGGGGCCTCACCCGCCACCGCTCAAGACACCCTCCGTTCAAGAAACCCACCGCTCAAGAATGGGAGCCCTTCGGTGAACGACACTGTCGGCCGCCTCCTCGAAGGCCGTACCGCCCTCGTGACCGGCGGCAGCCGCGGCATCGGTGCCGCGACCGCCCGCGCCCTGGGCCGCAACGGCGCCTCGGTGGCCGTCAACTACCTCTCCAACCGGCAGGCCGCGACCGATGTCGTGCACAGCATCGAGCTCGACGGATCCAAGGCGGTGGCCGTGCAGGGCGACGTCTGCGATCCGCACCAGGCCGCCGAACTCGTCTGGCAGGCGGGCGAGTTGCTCGGCGACATCGAGATCCTGGTGTGCAACGCGGTCGGCGGTCCGCCGGTCTTCCGCGGCACCGCGCTCGACTCCGGACACGAGATCCAGGCCAGGGCCGACGCCCAGCTCCGCGCCACCCTGAACGTGTGCCGGCTCGTCGCCCCCGCGATGCGCGCCGCGCGCAGCGGCAGCATCGTCTTCGTCGGCTCCAGCGAGTCCCGCAGCAGCGGACCCGTCGTCGCCGACATCGCCGTCGCCAAAGCGGCGCAGGACGCCCTGATGTGCGTACTCGCCGCCGAGTTGGGGCCCGCGGGGGTGCGGGTCAACACCGTGGCGCCCGGCTTCGTCCCGACCGACGGCAGCGCCGCCTCCGGGCGGCCCGCCCTGCTCGACGCGCTCATCGAGGCGACGCCGCTGCGCCGCATCGCCCAGGCCGAGGACGTCGCCGATGCCATCGTGGCGCTCTCCAGCGATCTGACCCGCCACATCACCGGTGCCTATCTGCCCGTGGACGGAGGCCAGATCATGCACTGACACGTCGGCCCTTTTGGGCGATCCTTTCCCGTCACCGGAATTTAATGAGCGCGGAGGAGCGGCTGCGGCATGCCTTTTCCGGTGGGGTGTGCCGCTATACCGTACCGATGTTTTCCCCGCCGTAATGTGCGTGTAGTCAAAGGTGGCACGGCGGACAGTCGATGTCCCCTGGTGGCATCAAGTTCCCCCTTGCGGGCCTCCTTTGACGTTTGTTTCGCTAAGGCCACGGACGGACCGATCAAGGAGACTGTCTTGGCCACCATTTGCAGGCCGGCGATAGCGGTGCCGGAGAATGTCATCACCATGGAAGAAACACTGGAGATGGCAGAAGAAGTCCATGCCGGAAGCCGGCATCTGCCGCTCGCACTCCGCCTCATCACCAACACCGGAGTACGTAAACGGCACATCGTCCAGCCACTCGAACGCACCCTGGAACACCCCGGGTTCGAGACCCGGAACAAGATCTACGAGCGCGAGGCCAAGCGCCGGGTGCCGCCGGTGATCCAACAGGCCCTCGCCAACGCCGAACTCACCGCGCGCGACATCGACGCGATCATCTACGTGTCGTGCACGGGCTTCATGATGCCGTCCATGACGGCCTGGCTCATCAACACGATGGGCTTTCGCACCGACACCCGCCAGATCCCCATCGCGCAGCTCGGCTGCGCGGCGGGGGCGGCCGCCATCAACCGCGCGCACGACTTCTGCACCGCCCACCCGCGCTCCAACGTCCTCATCGTGGCCTGCGAGTTCTGCTCCCTGTGCTACCAGCCGACCGACGGCGACGTGGGCTCCCTGCTCTCCGACGGGCTCTTCGGCGACGCCGTCGGCGCGACCGTCGTGCGCGGCGAGGGCGGCACCGGGATCCGTGTGGAGCGCAACGAGGCGTACCTCATCCCGGACACCGAGGAATGGATCTCGTACGACGTCAAGAACACCGGCTTCCACTTCCGCCTCGACAAGCGGGTGCCCGGCACGATGGAACCCCTCGCGCCCGTCCTCAAGGAGGTCGTGCAACGGCAGAACTGGGACGTGCGGAACCTCGACTTCTACATCATCCACGCGGGCGGACCCCGCATTCTCGACGACCTCTGCAAGTACCTCGGAGTCGCCCCGGAAGAATTCCGCTTCAGCCGCACCACGCTCACCGAGTACGGAAACATAGCGAGCGCGGTGGTGCTCGATTCGCTGGCCCGGATGTTCGCCGAGAATGCCGTCACCGAAGGGGCCCGCGGGATCATCGCCGGATTCGGCCCCGGTATCACCGCGGAAGTCGCCACGGGTTCCTGGACGGTGCACGAGCCGGAATTCCAATTCGGCGCCACCCTGCCCGAGGTGGCGGCCGTATGAGCGTAGAAGGGCTCATCGTCCCGCCGGGGCAGGGAAAGAAACTCGTCACCAAGGCGCACGAGGTCACATTCAAAGTGACCGGCGAACATTCCAGGGCGGGATCCAGTTTCGAGGTCATCGTGCCGCCCGGATTCGACGTCGGCGCACACACGCACACGCGCAGCGAGGAACTCTTCTACGTCGTGGAGGGCGAGCTCGACATCCTCGCGTTCGAGCCGCGCGAGCGCGCAGGCCACTGGAGCACCTGGCAGTCGCCCTCCGGCGCCGAACCGGTCAGGGCGGGCGCGGGCAGCGTGCTCTTCGTGCCGCCCGGCTGCCCGCACGCCTTCGCCAACCGCACCGACACTCCGGTGAAGATGTTCTTCCAGGCCGCGCCGCCGCCCGACCACGAGGCGTACTTCGAGCAACTCCTGGAGATCTTCGCGGCCGGCGGCGAGATCGACGCCGACGCCGTGCAGCGGCTGCGCGAGAAGTACGACATCCAACAGATCACGCCGCTGACCTACGGCTGATCCGCGGGCCGGACTCTCCGAAGGGCCACGTCATGCCCCGTATCCTCGCGGTCTCCGGGTCCCTGCGCAGGGACTCCTTCAACACCCGTCTGCTCAAGGCCATCGAGCCCCTCGCCCCCGAGGGCATGGAGCTGGAGCGCTACGAAGGCCTCGCCGAAGTCCCCCTGTTCAACGAGGATGTGGACACGGATCCGGCGCTGCCCGCCGTGGCCCGCTGGCGCGAGGCGATCCGCCGCGCGGACGGAATCGTCATCGCCACGCCCGAGTACAACAACTCGATACCCGGCGTCCTCAAGAACGCCGTCGACTGGGCGTCCCGCCCGCACGGCCGTGGCACGCTCACCGGCAAGGGTGTCTGCGTGCTCGTCGCCACCCTGGGCCGCGTGAAGGGGTTCCGCTGCCTCAGCGACACCAGCAGGATCCTGTCCGGACTCGGCAACCTGGTGATCGCCGAACCCGAAGTCGTGGTGTCCTCGGCGCCCAGCGCCCTGGTCACAAGACCCGACGGGGGAGTACGGCTCACCGACGGGACGGCCGCCGCGCTCATCACCATCCAGCTCGAAGCCCTCGCCGACGTCATCAAGACGCAGGCCGCGACCGCGGCACGCGAAAGCATCGAGCGCAACCAACTCCTGCTGCACCGGCTGCAGTTCTACCCGTACGTCGTCCGTGCCCTCGCCGAGGGCGCCACCGACCGCACGGTCGTGGAACGGCTCACCGCGGCGGGCCTCGCGCCCGGCATCGTCACCGAATGGCTCGCCGAGGCACGCGACGCGCGGCGGCACTGACCGGCGTACGCACCACACCGCGACACACCACACCGCGACACACCACACCGCGACACACCGCACTCCAACGGCATCGACAGCGAAGGACACTCCCCACATGCCCAGCACCACGCACACCCGCGGCCTGCACGACCCCGCCGTCCGCAAGGTCCTCGACCGGCTCTTCGCCGAGGCCGTGGCCGACGAGACGAAGACGCCGAGCGTGGCCGGCACGCTGACCGCCTGGAAGGGCGAGCCCAGCGCGGACGAGCTGCGCCGGATCTCGGACGACGTCGCCCACGACGCGCTGCTGCCCGTACCGCCCGAGGTCGGCACCCTCCTCTACCAGCTGGTGCGGGCCACCGGCGCCACCACGGTCGTCGAGTACGGCACCTCGTACGGCATCTCCGCCATCCACCTCGCGGCGGCGGTCCGCGACAACGGCGGCGGCCGCGTCATCGGCTCCGAACTCAACGAGACCAAGGCGAAGATCGCCACCGCGAACATCGCGGAGGCCGGGCTCGCCGAGTACGTCGAGGTGCGCGTCGGCGACGCCCGCGAGACGCTGCCCCAAGTCGAGGGACCCATCGGCCTGTTGCTCCTCGACGGCTGGACCCCGCTCTTCCACGGCGTCCTGAGGCTCCTCGAACCGAAGCTGACCGTCGGCTCCGTGGTGGTCGCCGACGACACCAGCCTGTTCCCGGAGAAGCTCACGGACTACTTCGCCCACGTCCGGGGCGCCGACAGCGGCTACACCTCGACGCCGCTGCCGATCGGCGACGGACTCGAACTCTCCGTCCGCACCAGCTGACCGCCCCCGCACCACCCCCGGCCGGAGGGCGCCGCCACTCCCCGCGGCGCCCTCCGCGCCCCCGCCCGAGCCAGCAGCCGCTGCGACCCAAGGGAGCACCGTGTCCCGCCGCCTGTTCACCTCCGAATCGGTCACCGAAGGCCACCCCGACAAGATCGCCGACCGGATCAGCGACACCGTCCTCGACGCCCTCCTGCGCGACGACCCCACCTCCCGCGTCGCCGTGGAGACCCTCGTCACCACCGGCCAGGTGCACCTGGCCGGAGAGGTCACGACCACGAGCCGCGCACCCCTCGCCCAACTCGTCCGCGACGCCGTCCTCGACATCGGCTACGACACGTCGGCCAAGGGCTTCGACGGTGCCTCCTGCGGCGTCTCGGTCTCCATCGGCGCCCAGTCGCCGGACATCGCGCGGGGCATCGACACCGCGTACGAGAAGCGGGTGCACGGCGAGGACGACGCACTGGCCGAACAGGGCGCCGGAGACCAGGGGTTGATGTTCGGCTACGCCTGCGACGAGACACCCGAGCTGATGCCGCTGCCGATCCACCTGGCCCACCGGCTCGCGCGCCGCCTCACCGAAGTGCGCAAGGACGGCACGGTCCCCTACCTGCGCCCGGACGGCAAGACCCAGGTCACCATCGAGTACCAGGGCAGCCGGCCCACCCGCCTTGACACCGTCGTCGTCTCCAGCCAGCACGCCGCCGGCATCGACCTGCCCGGACTCCTCGAACCTGACCTGCGACGGCACGTCGTGGACCACGTCCTCGCCGAACTCGCCTACGAAGGCGTCAAGTTGGAGGACGAGGAGTACCGGCTGCTCGTCAACCCCACCGGCCGCTTCGAGACCGGCGGCCCCGCGGGCGACGCCGGACTCACCGGACGCAAGATCATCATCGATACGTACGGGGGCATGGCCCGGCACGGCGGCGGCGCGTTCTCCGGCAAGGACCCCTCCAAGGTGGACCGCAGCGCCGCGTACGCCATGCGCTGGGTCGCCAAGAACGTCGTCGCCGCGGGGCTCGCCGAGCGCTGTGAGGTCCAGGTCGCGTACGCCATCGGAAAGGCGGAGCCGGTCGGCCTGTTCATCGAGACCTTCGGCACCGCGACCGTCGCCCACCATGTCATCGAGAAGGCCGTCCGTGAGGTCTTCGACCTGCGCCCCGCCGCGATCGTCCGCGACCTCGACCTGCTCCGCCCCAGCTACGCCCGGACCGCCGCGTACGGTCACTTCGGCCGCGAACTCCCCGAATTCACCTGGGAGAAGACGGACCGCGTGACCGCGCTGCGCGCCGCCGCGGGGGTGCGGCCGTGAGCTTCGCCGTCACCGGATCCGTCGCGAGCGACCACCTGATGACCTTCCCCGGCCGCTTCACCGACCAGCTCCTGCCCGACCAGCTCGCCCACGTCTCCCTGTCGTTCCTCGTGGACAGCCTCGACGTGCGGCACGGCGGCGTCGCCGCCAACATCGCCTACGGCCTCGCCCGGCTCGGCCACCGGCCGCTGCTCGTCGGTGCCGTCGGTGCGGACTTCGAGCGCCGAGGCGCCGAACTCGCCGCGCTCGGCGTCGACATGACGGCGGTCCGGGTGTCACGCACCCGGCACACGGCCCGCTTCATGTGCACCACCGACACGTCCGGCAATCAGCTCGCGTCCTTCTGCACCGGTGCCATGGCGGAGGCGGCGGACATCGACCTGGAGGGCGTGCTCCGCGGGCACGGAGGCGTCGACCTGGTGCACATCGGCGCCGACGACCCCGACGCCATGGCGCGGCACACCCGCGCCTGCCGAGCCCTCGGCGTGCCGTTCGCCGCCGACCCCGCGCAGCAACTGGCCCGCCTGGACGGGGCCGCGATCCGTCAACTCGTCGACGGTGCCCGGCTGTTGTTCACGAACGGGTACGAGCGTGCGCTGCTTGTGAAGAAGACCGGGTGGCGCGAGCGGGACGTTCTCGAACGCGTCGGTACGTGGGTCACGACGCGGGGCGCCGAAGGCAGCGTCGTCGAACGGCTCGGCCGGCCCGCCGTGCCGGTCGCCGCGGTGGCCGTCGCCGATGCCATGGACCCGACCGGTGTCGGGGACGCGTACCGGGCGGGGTTCCTGGCCGCCACCGCTGACGGCCACGACGCCGTGGCAGCCGCGCGGCACGGCTCCGCCCTGGCGGCGCTCGCGCTGCGACACATCGGTACCCAGACCTACGCGCCCACGGCGGAGGACCTCGACGCGGTGGTCGTCGCGGCCCATGGGGCGCGCGCGAAGGCATCGGCGTCGGCTGCTGGGGTGTCCGGATGACGACGACCGCCGCAGCGCTCGGACGGGCCGCCCGGGCGACACCCGGACCGGCCTCCGCGGCGCGGGCCGGCGCGGGCACCCTCGCCGACACACTGGCCGCCGGAGTGCCCACCGTGTCCTTCGAGTTCTTCCCGCCCAAGACGGCGAAGGGGGAACGCCTCCTCTGGGACACGATCCGCCGGGTCGAAGCCGTGCGCCCCACCTTCGTGTCCGTCACCTACGGTGCCGGCGGCTCCTCGCGGGACCGCACCGTGCGGATCACCCGGCGGATCGCCGCGGAGACCACTCTGCGCCCGGTCGCCCACCTCACCGCCGTCGGCCACTCGGTCGCCGAGCTGCGACACATCATCGGCGCCTACGCGGACGCCGGCATCCGGGACATCCTCGCCGTCCGCGGCGATCCGCCGGGAGACCCGCGCGGCGCGTGGGTCGCGCACCCCGAAGGGCTCACGTACGCCGCCGAGTTGGTGCGTCTGATCCGTTCCTGCGGAGACTTCTCCGTCGGCGTCGCCGCCTTCCCGGAACGCCACCCGCGGTCGGTCGGCTGGGACGACGACATCCGGCATCTGGCAGCCAAGTGCCGGGCCGGGGCCGACTACGCCATCACGCAGATGTTCTTCCGCGCGGAGGACTACTTCAGGCTGCGCGACCGCCTGTCGGCCGCGGGCTGCGACACCCCGGTCATCCCGGAGATCATGCCCGCCACGGACGCCCGCCAGATCCAGCGCTTCGCCGAACTCAGCGACGCCACCTTCCCGCCGGACCTCGCCGAGCGTCTGCACGCGGCCCGGGACACCCCCGCCACCGCCCACCGGATCGGCGTCGACCACGCCACCGGCCTGGCCCAACGCCTCCTGGACGCCGAGGCGCCCGGCCTGCACTACATCACCCTCAACCACTCCACGGCCGCCCTCGACATCCACCGGGGACTGCGCCTGCCCACCGCCCCTTCCCGCCCGGAGGCCGCACGGTGAACGCACCACCACTCCCGGTCCGCGCACGCGAGGCCGCCGCGACCGCCGCAACACACCGCCGCCACGCGGACGAGACGCGGAACCTGCACCCCGACGTGGCCCGAGCCCTCGTGGCGGCCGGCTTCGCCCGCCACTTCGTGCCCGAACGCCGGGGCGGCTGCGCCGGAAGCCACCGGGACACCGTCGAAGGTGTGATCGCCGTGGGCACGGAGTGCGCGTCGGCTGCCTGGTGCGCGGCCATCTTCGCGTACGGCGGCCGAATGGCAGGTCGGCTGCCCGAGCGGGGGCAGGACGAGCTGTGGTCGGCGGGCCCGGACGCCGTGACCGTCGCGGCGTTGCAGCCGACGGGCCGCACCGGGGCCGTGCCGGGCGGGTGGCGGATCACCGGGCGCTGGTCCTACGTCAGCGGCGCCGCGCACGCCGACTGGGCGCTCGTCCAGGCGCCGGTGGACGCGGACGGCGGGGGCGAACCCCGGCGGCGCTTCTTCGCCGTGCCCCGCGCGGAGTTCGACGTCGAGGACACCTGGCACACGCTCGGGATGCGCGGCACGGGCAGCAACACCGTCGCCGTCGACGACGTCCTCGTACCGGCCCATCGCACGTTCGGCGCCGAGGAGTTGGACCACGCGCCCGTGCCGCTGCGCACGACGGCGGGACTCACCTTCGCGCCGCCCTTGGTCGGCGCGGCCCGTGCGGCCCTCGCGGTCTGCGCGCGGGAGCTGCCACCGAGTGTGGACCTGGTGCGGGCGGCGGGTGACACGGAACTCGCGCGCGACGTACTCCTCCGGGTCGCCTCCGCCGCCGACCGGCACGCGGACACCGAACGCCGCGACTGGCAGACCTGGGCACCCTGGGACTGCGCCCGAGCCGCGGAATTGGTCAAGGCCGCGGCCGACCGGCTGATGGAGGCCGCGGGTACCCGGGCCTACGCAGAGGGTCATCCCGTCCAGCGCGCCTGGCGCGACATCCGTACCGGCGCCAGCCATGTCCGCCTCCGGCCCGAACTCGCCGCCGCCCCTTGCCTGGTGGCCCTGAAGGAGCTCCATGACGAGCACTGAGACAGAGCACGGCGACCGCACCCCCGGCGGCGTGGCCGCCCTGCGGGAGGTGCGGGCGCGCGCCGTGGCCGGGCCGAGCGAGCGGGCCACGCGGGCTCAGCACGCCAAGGGGAAGCTGACCGCGCGCGAGCGGATCGAGCTGCTCCTCGACCCGGGCTCGTTCCGGGAGGTCGAGCAGCTGCGGAGGCACCGCGCGCGGGGCTTCGGACTCGAGGCGAAGAAGCCCCATACCGACGGTGTGGTCACGGGCTGGGGCACCGTCGAGGGCCGCACGGTCTTCGTCTACGCGAACGACTTCCGGATCTTCGGGGGCGCGCTCGGCGAGGCCCACGCCACGAAGATCCACAAACTCATGGACATGGCCCTCACCACGCCTCGTACTTCACCATCACGGCCGTGTGCGGCATCGGCATCGGGGCCGGGCTGTTCGCGAGGCGCAGGCCGCTGGGGCGGCTGCCGCACTCGGGGCTCGAGGACTGAGGCGGCGCTCAGGTCAGTTCCTCGGCCAGCAGGTCCATCAGCAGTCCGTCCTGCCAGGCCCCCGTCCGCGGGTCGCGCGCGTACGCCCGCATGATCCCCACCGGCTTGAACCCGACCTTGCGGTAGCTGCGGATCGCGGCGGTGTTGGCCGCGGCGGGGTCGATGGTCAGGCGGTGGTGTCCGCGCTCGTGCACCAGCCACCTGGCCAGCGTGCGCACCGCGTCCGTGCCGAGGCCCTTCCCGTGGTGTCGCTCCGTCAGGAAGACGTCGATGCCGGCGTGGCGGAACTCCGGGTCGGTCTCCTCCTCGTACTGGATCGCCCCGACGACCTCCCCGTCCAGGACCACGGCGAGCATGTCCGCGTAGCCCTCCGGGGGTGACCACCAGGCCGCCACGCCCGGTTCGCGCACGATCCGGTGCAGGATCTCGTCCTCGTCGTCGGCGACGGGGCGCAGGACGACGGTGGCCCCGCGGAGTTCCATGTCCGGCTCCAGGTCCGGCTCCGAGTTCGGTTCCAAGTTCGCCTCCATGCCCCGTATTTTCCCTCCGCCGCCATCGCTCGGTGTGGACTCACTCCCGCGCTTCGGGGGCGTGCTCGTCCAGGAGCTGGAGGAAGGCGCGGGCCGCGGGGGAGGGGGCCGAGGCGCGCCACAGGGCCCGGACCGTGCGGGGTGGCACACCGGTCGTCGGGACGGCGGTCACCCCCGGCATCCGGGCCGCCGTCGCCGCGGAGACGAGGCCGAGGCCGAGGCCGCGGGTGACGAGTTGTTCCAGGAGCGCCATGGTGTCCGCCTCGAAGGCGACCGTGCGGGCGGCGCCGGCCGCGGCGAACGCGGCGTCGTTGTGCTGCCGGATGCCGGAACCCTGGGGCATGTCGACCATGTCCTCGGCGGCGAGGCGGGCGGGGGCGATGTCTGTGGCCGTGGCCAGGCGGTGTCCGTGCGGCACGATCGCCACCATGTCGTCGCGCGCCAGCACCCGCCCCGTCAGACCGCTGGGCGGCGGCCCCGGAGGTGTGTCGACGAAGGCGATGTCGCAGGCGTGCTCCCGCAGTTGGGAGAGCAAATCCCGCACCAGCCAGGCGCGCAGGCCGACACGTACCGCCGGATGCCGCTCCCGAAAGTCCGCCAGCAGATCGGGCAGATCCACCGCGGTGAGCGGGGCGATGGTGCCGATGACGAGGTTGCCGCGCACCTCGCCGGCGTGGGCGAGCGCCTCGTCGCGGGCGCGCTGAGCGGCGGACAGCGCCTCGCGCGCGGGACCGAGGAAGCCCTCGCCCGCGGCCGTGATCCGTACCCGGCGGCTGGTGCGCTCGAAGAGCCGGACCCCCAACTCGCCCTCCAGGCGCGCGATCTGCTCGCTGAGCGCGGACTGCACGACGAAGCAGCGGTGCGCGGCGCGCGTGAAGCTGCCGGTCTCGGCGACGGCTATGGCGTAGGTGAGCTGGCGCAGTTCCATGCGATCGATCGTCATCACCGATGGCTGGCATGGCAACTACCTGTTGGACCGATCCGGGGCGGGCGGAGCAGCATCGACGCGGGCCCTCGCACGTCGAACGCCGCGCCCGGCACCCCGTATGCCGCACTCCGGAAAGGACGCCAGATGGCTTCTCCCTCCCCGTCCACGGCCGCTCGTACCGCACCCCCGCCCGCCGAGCAGGGCCCCGGACGCGGTCTTGTGCTGTTGCTGTCCGTCGCCGTCGGCCTGTGCGTGGCGAGCAACTACTACGCGCAGCCGCTGCTCGACACCATCGCCCGCACGCTGCAACTCTCCTCGTCCTCGGCCGCGTTGGTGGTGACGGTCGCCCAGGTCGGGTACGCGCTGGGGCTCGTCCTCGTGCTGCCGCTCGGCGACCTGGTGGAGCGCCGTCGGCTGATCTGCGCCCTGACCCTGGCCACGGCGGCTTCGCTGGCCCTGACGGCGCTGTCCACGAACGCGGCCCTGCTGCTGACCGGCACCGCCCTCACCGGCCTGCTCTCCGTCTCCGCGCAGGTCCTGGTGCCGTTCGCCGCCGACCTGGCCGCGCCGCACCAACGCGGCCGGATCGTCGGCACCGTCATGAGCGGCCTGGTGCTCGGCATGCTCCTCGCCCGTACGGTCTCCGGGGCGCTCGCCACGCTCGGCGGCTGGCGCACCGTGTACGGGGTGGCGGCGGTGGCCATGGTCGTCCTGACCGCCGCGCTGCGCCGGGCGCTGCCCCGCCACCAGGGTTCGGCGGGTCTCCGCTACCCGGACCTGCTGCGCTCCACCGCCCGGCTGCTGGCCGATGAACCGGTGCTGCGCGCCCGCGCGGCGCTCGGTCTGCTGGCCTTCGCCTGCTTCAGCGTGCTGTGGACCTCGCTCGCCTTTCTGCTCTCCGGCCCCGGCTACGGCTGGTCCGACGGCGAGATCGGGCTGCTCGGCCTGGCCGGGGCCGCGGGGGCCGTCGCCGCGCAGGCCGGCGGCAGGCTGGCGGACCGCGGCCGGACGACGCTGACGACGGGGGTGAGTGCGCTGCTGCTGCTCGTCTCGTGGGGGGCGCTGCTGCTGGGCGCGCACAGCCTGGCCGCGCTGCTCGCCGGGATCGTCCTCCTCGACCTGGCCCACCAAGGCGTACACATCTCGAACCAGTCGCTGATCTACGCGCTGCGCCCCGAGGCCCGTGGCCGCCTCACCTCCGCGTACATGACGCTCTACTTCGCGGGTGGCGCCGTCGGTTCGGCACTGGCGGGGGCGGCGCACGCCCGCGCCGGGTGGGGCGGGGTGTGCGTGCTGGGGGCCGGGCTCGCGCTCGCGCTGTGCGTGGTGTGGGCGGCGGCGCTTCCCGTCGTGCGGGCTTGGTGGGAGCGGCGGGTGGTGGCCAGTGTGTTCTGGTCGATGGTGTGTGCCGTGGTGGGTGGAGCGGTGGTGTTGGCGGCGGTGGCTCTGTTGCTTCGGGTCACGGTGCTCTGACCGGGGTCGGGCGGTGCCCGCCGGGCGCGGTCGGTCGTCCCCGCGCCACGGGGCTCCGTCCCGGACCCCGCTCCTCAATCGCCGGAGGGGCCTGACTGGATCGCGTTGAGCAGTGGGTCGTCGGTCGCCCAGCGGCGGACCTGCTCGACGATCAGGCGCTCGGCGCGCGGCCGGAACGCCGCCGAACCGCCGCCCACGTGCGGGGTGATGAGGACGCCCGGCTGCGCGCGCAGTGGGTGGTCGGCGGGCATGGGTGACGACATGCTCGGCCGGGGGCTGAGGCTGCTGACCACGCTCTCCCGGCACCCCGGGGGCCTCGGTGTCAGCGCCGCAGCCCGCGCCGCCGAACTGCCGGTCAGCAGCGCACACCGGCTGCTCGCCAGGCTGGCCGAGGAGGGCTTCGTCGTCCACGACCCCAGCGCGCGCAGCTACGCGCTGGGGCTGCGCGCCCTGGAGTTGGCACACGGCTTCCACCGGACCTCGGCCGGGTTCAACCATCTCCTCGGCCCCATGCGGCGGTTGGCGGAGCGGACCGGGCTCGTCGCCATCGCGGGCATCCTCGACGGCGACCAGGTCCTCATCGTCCGCTCCGTCCAGGGCAGCCAGCACCTCCAGCTGCGCAGCGACGAGGGCACCCGCAACCCCTGGCACGCCACCTCGCTGGGCAAGGTCCGCGTCGCCGCCCGCCCCGAGGCCGAACAGGAACGCCTGCTGGCCGGACCGCTGCCGCGCATCGCCCCGCACACCCTCACCGACCCGGCCGAGCTCCGCGCCGAGCTGGCCCGCGTCCGCACCCTCGGCTGGGCGGAGGCCGAGGAGGAGAACGAGCGCGGCGTCCGCTCCATCGCCGCCTGTGTCCCCGCCGCCGACCCGGACGGCGGGCCGCCGCAGCTCGCCCTCTCCCTCGGCGCCACCGTCGTCCTCACCGGCCGCGAGGAGCTGCACGACATGGTTCCGCTGCTGGAGACGGCGGCGCGGGAGGCGGCCGCGTACGGCCGGTGAGGGACCGCCCGCTTGTGGACTTCCCACAATCGTGCGTGGCCGAATCGGTCGACTCCTTCCCTGATACCGCTACTGGACGCTGGCATGATCGCCGTGAGAGCAGACATGCGGCTATGTAGTATCTGAACAAGGCAAGGAGGCTGCCGTGGCCCGGAACGGTCAGGTACGTCAGGTACGGGTGACAGGTGTCGGAGCGCTGACACCACTGGGCGCCGACGCGCCCTCGTCGTGGTCCGGACTCCTCGACGGCACGTCGGGGGTGCGGCTGCTGGAGGAGGAGTGGGCGGCCGGGCTGCCCGTGCACGTCGCGGCGGGGCTGACCGTCGACCCGGCGTCCCTGCTGCCGCGCCCCGAGGCCAGGAAGCTGGACCGCGGCGAGCAGATGGCGCTCCTCGGCGCGCGCGAGGCATGGCAGGACGCCGGCGCCCCGCAGGTCGAGCCGGAGCGCCTGGCCGTCGTCATCGGTACCGGCACCGGTGGTGTCCTCACCACGCTGGGCCAGGACGACACCTTCGAGACCTCCGGCATTCGCAAGATGTCCCCGTTCACCGTCCCCATGCTGATGCCGAACGGGCCCGCGGCCTGGGTGAGCATGGACCTCGGCGCGAAGGGCGGCGCCCGGACCCCGGTGAGCGCGTGCGCGTCCGGGGCGGAGGCACTCGCCCTGGGGCAGGACCTCATCCGCAGCGGGCGCGCGGACGTGGTCGTGGCGGGCGGCGTCGAGGCCTGTCTGCACCCCTTCACGCTCGCCGCGTTCGCCCAGATGAAGGCGCTCTCGACGCGGTCCGAGGACCCGGAGGCGGTGTCCCGCCCCTTCGACGTCGGGCGCTCCGGGTTCGTGATGGGCGAGGGCGCGGGCATCATGGTGCTCGAACGCCCCGACTTCGCCGAGGCCCGCGGCGCCCGCTCGCACGGCACCCTCGCCGGCAGCGCCGTGAGCTCCAGCGCGGACCACATCACCGCCTCCGACGCCGACGGCCAGACCGCCGCCATGGAACTCGCCCTGCGCGACGCCGACTTGAGCCCCGCGGACATCGGGGTCGTGCACGCCCACGCCACCTCCACCGAGTCCGGTGACGTGGCCGAGGCCGAGGCGATCGGCCGCGCCATCGGACGGCACGCCGCGGTGACCGCCACGAAGTCGATGACCGGTCACATGCTGGGCGCCTCCGGCACGGTGGGCGCCATGGCCGCGCTCCTCGCGCTCCGCGACGGTGTGCTGCCCGCCACCCGGAACCTCGACGAGCTCGACCCGCGCGTGGACCTCGACGTGGTCCACGGCGAGCCCCGCTCCGGACAGTGGACCGGGGCCCTGGCCAACTCCTTCGGCTTCGGCGGCCACAACGTCAGCCTGGTGTTCACCGGCTGAGCGGGAACCGGCAAGGGCGCTACGCGAGTTCGGGCTGCGGGTCCGCCGTGCCGGTCTTCGGCCGGCTCGGGGACGGGGGCGTGGCCTTCGGCCCCCACTGCCTGATCGTGCGTACGTAGAGCAGGACCACGGAACCCGCGAGCAACAGGAGCAGCGGGCCGAACGCCCAGGGGTGGGCGGCCATGTGGGTCGGGAGGTAGCGGTACGAGACCAGGAGCACGGTCAGGACCGCCGTCCCGTAACTCACCATCAGCGTGGCCGGGCGGTCCCAGCCGCGGGCGAAGGCGCGCATCGCTGTCTCGATGGAGAGCGCGAACACCGCGCCCGCGAGCAGGTCCACCCCGTAGTGGTAGCCGAAGCCGAGGGTCGCGGTGAGCGTGCCGACCAGCCAGAAGGCGCCCGCCCAGCGCATCGCGCGGGAGCCCTCGCGGGTGTGGATGAAGAGGCTGATGGCCCACGCCGTGTGCAGGCTCGGCATGCAGTTGCGCGGGGTGATCTCGTCGAACGGCACCGGGTGCGGGCCGGTGATCGGCGGGAGGGTGTCGGGCCAGATGTTGGCCACCGCCCACTGGCCGCCGTCTGCCCCGTAGGCGTACAGCGGACCGACGACCGGGAAGATCATGTAGATGGCCGGGCCGAGGAGGCCGATGGCCAGGAACGTGCGCACCAAGTGGTGGGCGGGGAAGCGCCGCTCCGACGCCACATGGCGCAGCTGGTAGAGGCCGACGAGCGCGGCGGCCATGGGGAGTTGACCGTAGACGACGGTGAGCAGGCCGCTGCTGATCGGTGACGTGGCTTCCACGAGTTGGCCGACCAGCCAGGACGGGTTCGCGAGGGCGTGGTCGGCGGCGGCCACGTACGGATCGAGCACCGTGGGGCGGGTCTTGGACGTGATGAGCAGCCAGGTGTCACCCGTCTTGTGGCCGAAGACGAGGAGCAGGCCGAGGCCCGAGCCCTTCAGCAGGAGCGATCTCTCCCGGCCCGTGCGGCGTACGACGCCCAGGACCGCGACGCCGAGAATCACCCACAACGCGCCGTTGCCGAAGTTCATGTCGGCGCCGACGATCAACCGCACCAGCCAGAACACGACGTCGATGCCGACCGCCGCGCACGCCGCGATCAGCCGCTGCCGCCACGTCAGCACCACCATCGTCAGCGCGAGTCCGCCGTACAGCAGCGGCCCCGAGTGCGGCGCGAAGATCACCTCCTGGGCCTCTACGGTGATCGGCCCCGGCTGGCCGTAGCCGCGCGCCACGAATTCCAGCGCGATGTGGAAGCCGAGCGTCGCCAAACCGGCCGCGATCCACAAAAGGGTGCGCGGCTGCCGCCACGCGGGTCGCCGGGGCTCGGGGCCGCGTTGGCCGGGCAGGGATATGGGAGGTGGTGTGGTGTTCAATTGTCCGACTTGGTGGTTTCGATCCGGCTGCGGGTGCACTGACCACGATCTGGGTGATCGTTCCAGTTCGAACATGCTAACGGCGGGCCGGGATTGTAGGTAGGGGCACGTCAGGGCTACTGCCGGGGCAGCACCTCGGTCAGCGCGCGCAGCACCGGCTCCCTCCTGATGTCGATGTGGGAGTACGTGAGCGCCTCCGCGAGGCGGGCGCGGCCTTCGCCGATCGCCCGGCAGATCCGCTCGTGCTCGGTGCGGTGCCGCTCGGCGCCGTGCTCGGTCGCCGTGAGCCGGAACAGCCAGTGCATCAGGCCCAAGGAGCGCTGGTACGACGACTGGAGCAGCCGGTTGCCCGTCATCGTGATCAGCTCGGCGTGGAAGGCCGTGTTCGCTGCCGCGATTCCCGCCGCGTCCGCGCGCCGGGTGGCGCTATCCGCCTCGTCCATGACCCTCCGCAGCGGCTCGTGGTCGCCGCCCGCCGCGACGAGTTCCGCCGCGCGGCGCGCCGCGAACACCTCCAGGCTCAGCCGCAGTTCGAAGAGCTCCTCCACGTCGCGCAGCGTGAGGCGGCGCACCCGCGCGCCCCGCCGCGGCTCCACCTCGACGAGCCCCTCGGTCGCCAGCCGCATCAGCGCCTCGCGCACCGGGACCCGCGAGACACCGAGCGCCTGCGCCAACTCCCGCTCCCGCAACCGGGAGTCCGGCGGGTACGCGCCGGAGTGGATGCCGGCCCGGAGCAACTCCACGGCGCGCTCCACCTGGGAGGCGGCGCCGGTCGCGGCCGAGGTCTCGGACTCGGGGTGCGGTGCCGTGAGCGTCACGCGGGCGACCCGCTTCCGGGCGCGCGGAACGCGGGGAACGTCGGCGGGAAGAGCACCTCCGTGGGGCGCCGCTCGGTGTCGTGGCTTTATTCACGAGTAGTGCCGTCAGTTGTTCACGGGTTTGGGAGGCACCCAGATCCACGGTCGGGTGATGTTCACGAGTTTCGACGGCACCGAGGTACTTGCCAGGGCAGCATCGAGATGCTCCTGGTGAAAGGTGCAGGTCATGCCGCAGATGTCTAAGGTCGAGCTCTACGCGGCGATCCGGCGCGACCACCGTGCGGGCATGAAGATGCGGGAGCTTGAGCGCAAGTACAACGTGTCGTGGCGAACGGTCAGGAAGGCCGTGGACTCGGCCTGGCCGGAGCCGAGGAAGAAGCTCCCTCCGCGGCGGACGATGTTGGATCCGTACAAGCCGGTGATCGACGAGATGCTGCGGACGGACCTCGACGCGCCGCGCAAGCAACGTCATTCGATCACCAGGATCTTCCACCGGCTCATCGAGGAACACGGCGCCGATGTCTCCTACCAGATGGTCCGGCGTTACGTCGCCGATCGGAAACCGGAGATCCTTGCGGCCTCCGGCAAGGCTCCGATGGAAGCGTTCGTGCCGCAGACCCATCATCCGGCGATGGAGGCCGAAGTCGATTTCGGCGACGTGACGGTGCGTCTGGCCGGCGAGCTCGTGACCTGCTATCTCTTCTCGCTTCGCCTGTCCTACTCGGGCAAGGCCGTCCACCGAGTCTTCGCGTCCTGCGGCCAGGAAGCCTTCTTCGAAGGGCACGTGCACGCGCTTCGCACGCTGGGCGGGGTCCCGCGGAGCAAGATCCGCTACGACAACCTGAGGTCGGCCGTCGCCCAGGTCTTGGGGCTGAACCGAGCGAGGGTGGAGACCGACCGCTGGATCGCGTTCCGCTCGCACTTCGGCATCGAGAGTTTCTACTGCCGCCCGGGCATCGAAGGCGCCCATGAGAAGGGCGGAGTGGAGGGGATGATCGGCTACTTTCGCCGGAATCACTTCACACCGGTTCCCGAGGTCGACTCGCTCGCCGAGCTGAACGAGATGGTCGACCAGTGGGATCTGCACGACGGACACCGCCGGATCGGCTCGCGTCCGCGGACCGTCGATGAGTACTTCGCTGTCGAACAGCCGCTGCTGATGCCGCTTCCGGAGGAGCCGTTCGAGACGGGCCGGCTGTTCACGCCGCGGGTCGACCGCTACAGCCAGATCAATGTCCGAACCAACCGCTACTCGGCCCGATCCGCTTGATCGGCAAGCGGGTCCGAGTCGTCCTGCACGCCTCTCACCTCGTCGTCTATGAGAACAACGTTGAAGTGGCCCGGCACGAGAGGCTGATCGCGAAGGCCAGCTGCCGCCTGGACCTGGACCACTATCTCGAGGCCCTGATCCGCAAACCGGGCGCCTTCCCCGGCGCGACCGCGCTCGAACAGGCCCGCTCCGCAGGCAAGTTCACGCCAGTTCATGACGCCTGGTGGGACCAGGCCAAGAAGGTCCACGGCGAGCGGGACGGCACCAGGGCCTTGATCGAGGTGCTGTTACTGGGGCGACATCTTGCGCACGAGCACTTGGTCGCTGGTCTTGCCACCGCTCTGCGAGCCGGGGCCCTGACCGCGGATGCGGTTGCTCTCGAGGCCCGCAAGGCTGCCGAGGACGAACCTGCCGCGATCGACAGGGCTCCTGGTTCTTCCGCCCAGACGGCGGCGAGCGTGACCTCGCTGCACGAGTGGCGGCTCGCTCATCTCCCGCCGGACACCAGGCCATTGCCCTCGGTGACCCCCTATGACCAACTGCTCCGACGCCGTCGCGCCAGTGACAGCGAACACCGTGAGGGAGAAGCCCAGTGACCCTGCCCCGCCAGCGAGGCTTGACCGAGCAGGCCGCCGACACCGCTATCGACACCGCCTGCCGCTTGCTGCGACTACCCTCCATCCGGCACGAGTTCAACGAGATCGCCGATCGGGCGATCAAGGATCAGATGACCTACCGCGGCTTCCTGGCTGAGTTGTTGTTGGCCGAGTGCGACGACCGGGCACGGCGCCGCTCGGAACGACGGATCAAGGCGGCCGGCTTCCCGCGGGAGAAGTCGCTGAGGGCCTTCGACTTCGAGGCGAACCCGAACATCGACGCGGCCACCGTCCACACCCTCGCAAGCTGCGAGTGGATCAAGAAAAGTCAGCCCCTCTGCCTGATCGGCGACTCTGGGACCGGCAAGTCTCACATGCTTATCGCGTTGGGCACCGAGGCGGCGATGAAGGGCTACCGAGTCCGCTACACCCTCGCCACGAAGCTGGTGAACGAGCTGGTCGAGGCCGCGGATGAGAAGCAGCTGAACAAGACGATCGCCCGCTACGGACGCGTCGATCTCCTCTGCATCGACGAGCTCGGCTACATGGAGCTGGACCGGCACGGCGCGGAGTTGCTGTTCCAAGTTCTGACCGAGCGCGAGGAGAAGAACAGTGTCGCGATCGCCTCCAACGAGTCGTTCGGAGGATGGACGAAGACCTTCACCGATCCCCGTCTCTGCGCCGCGATCGTCGACCGCCTCACCTTCAACGGCACGATCATCGAGACTGGCACCGACTCCTACCGCCTGGCCACCACCCGCGCGCGGGCCGAACAGCCGGCCGCCGCAGGCTGACCTCCACAGACAGCTCAGCGGCCCGTCGCCCGCAGGGGCGACGGGCCCCATCAGTCATCGAGGGCTCATGCTCTGGGACCAGACTTGCTGGATCGTTCGGTAGTCGATCACGACTATTTCCTCCTGCTGGAGAACCTCACGGGCCTGCGGCGATGTCAGGAACTCGTAGTCCGTCCGGCGCACGGGCCAGCCATTGTCGACGGTCTGCGACTCTTCGTCGCCCAGACTGGGATGCACCGCCCATTCGTTGAGCCCGGCAGGCAGGTCACGCAACCTTTGCGCGTATCGGGCTGCCTTGCCTTCGATGTCGAGCGAGAAGCTGTCCAGGAAGTCGTTGTCGGTGACCGGCAGCCCGCGTTTCCGCATCGTCTGACGCCCGGGTTCGAGCCAGACCCGGACCGCAAGGCCGTACTCCGCTGCCAGCATTACGGTCAGGTCGAGGATGTCGTCGCGGCCACCGTCGGCCAGGCAATGGAAGTCCAGGTGGGTCGGCGCGAGCCCGGCGTCGGCAACGGCATCGATCTGGGCGCGGAACTCAAGTTCGACCTCGCCGAGCCGAGCCTGGCCGAGCAGGGCCGCCCGCCCGGCAGGTGTCGGCGGGAACAGTTCGCCTGTGGGGTCCAGCAGTGAGGCAACTCGTTCCTTGGCGGTCAGGGGCCCCCACGGGATGTCGGGCATCTCGCGGACCAGGGTGAGGTGGATACCGAACGGGATCTGCGGCCGTCGGCTGAGCAGTTCCATGGCCTGCGGCGCCGCGGGACACGGGACCATCAGGCTGCACGAACTGGCGATGCCCTCTTCGACCGACTCGATCACCGCGGCGTTGATCGCTGGATACATTCCGAGGTCATCGCAGTTGACGACCAGCAGCCGAGCATCAGGCGGATGCCCCAGTAACTCACTCGACTGTCCTGAAGGCGTGCCGGTCACGGGAACGGTGACTTCATCCATGCCAGCAGTGTGAGACCTGGCCCAGACGCCCGCACGGAAATTTGACCGCCTCGGAGCGACAGCGCCGTCATTTCTCGTGAACATCCACGAGCTCTCTGATCACCAACTGCCGCCGCAACCAGTGAACAAACGCTGCTACTGAACGTGAATGAAGCCAGTGTCGCGTTCGCTGTATGCCGCGCGCATCTTCTCGAACAACGCCTGGGCATCCCGCGCCAGTTGAGGCAGGTCGACGCCCGGCAGCGCACCGTCGACGAGGACCGGGCGGCCCGCGACGACCGAGTTCGTGGCCTGCCGCGCCGTCCCGTTCAGCAGGAACGTACGCACCGGGTCGTCCAGCACCCCGTCCCGGATGTCGTCGAGGGAGAAGGCGACCAGGTCCGCCTGCGCGCCGACGGCGATCCGGCCCAGGTCCTCACGGCCGAGCGCGCGGGCACCGCCCAGCGTGGCCGCCTCCACGTAGTGCTCGGCGGGCGCCGCGTCCGAGCGCCCGTCGGCGATCTTCGCGAGGTGTACGCCGACGTCCATGCCGCGGATCAGGTCCGGCGGGAACGAGTCCGTGCCGAGGCAGAGGTTGACCCCGGCCTCGCGGTACGCACGGAACGAGTGCAGCATCTCGCTGTAGCGCAGCGAGGTCTGCGGGCAGTGGATCACCGAGATGCCGCTGCACGCGAGCAGCGCCAGATCGCCCCGGTCCTCGCCGTGCACCGCCGGGTGCCGGTCGAGCAGCACCGTGTGCGGGATCAGCAGCTTCGGGCTCAACAGGCCGTGCTTGTCGAGCAGTTCGAGCGGGGTGAGGCCGTCGTGCCGACGCCGGACGATCTCGCGCTCGGCGAGGCCCTGGAGCGCGTGCAGGCGGACCAGGACGTCGCGCTCGCGCGAGATCCGGGCCGTCTCGCCGAGCAGTTCCTCGCTGAGTGTCTCGATGCGGCAGGGGAGGAGTACGCCGGCGAGGAGGGGGTCGTCGAGGCCGTCGAGGTGGTCGAGGAAACGGACCGCGTCGCGCAGGCCCGCGCGTCCCTCCTCCTCGTCGAAGGCCACGTCCCGACTGCCGTCCGGGAGGACGACGTTGACGCCCGAGCGGTAGGCGGGGCCGAGGTAACCGCGCAGGCCGATACGGCGCGCCGTCTCCGCCATGTCGACCAACTCCTCGTAGGGCTCGGCCCAACGGCTGTGCACCTCGGAGGCGATCGGCATGAAGGTGGTGATGCCGTGCAGGGCGAGCTGGGCGAGCGCGTACGCGCGATTGGTGGCCCGCTCGCTCGGCGTGAACAAGTCGTGGCGGCGGTGGGTGAAGTAGTCGAGGGACCACTGCAGTCCCTTGCCCCGCTCCGGACCGGCCCAGGAGTCCAGGACGAGATGGTCGATGTCCGTGAGCGCGTCGAGGTCGATGAGGCCCGGCAGCAGCAGGGACTCGCCCAGGTCGCGCTCGTCGTCGACCTCACCGCCGAAGCCGCCGCGCGGCCCGACGTGGATCACGGTGTCGTCCTCCCACACCACCTCGCCGTCCCGCAGCAGCGCGTGGCCGCCGTCCTGGTGGGCGAGGACGTGCCGGGCGCGCCAGCGGGTGCGCATAAGTGCCTCCTTGGGGGTGGGCCGTCGCGGGAGTGGTGATCGTACGGGTTGGTATACCGGTTGCGGAAGGGTGGGTGGGGGTGAGGGGTACGGGCAGCCACTATGCGTGAAATGTTCCTGAATGAGGGCTGGTTCGAGCTGCCGGTATACCAAAATCCGGTTGCCTCTATCGCGCCGCACCACTCCTGGTATACCGTCCCGCCCACCTTCCCCCCTTCCTCCTTGCGCCGAATGGATCACGCGACGTGACGGATTCCCCAGTGCTGCCCGCTCGGCCGCCCTCCGGCGCCGACGGCGACGAACTCCCCAACCCACCTGCCAACGAGGCGACTTCGGGCCCGCCCGCGATCGCCGCCCGGACGGCGTCAGCTTCTCCGTCGGCGCCGGGCAGACGCTCGGCCTACGCCTCGACGGCCAGGACCTCGGATCGATGAACCGCGCCGAGGCGCAGGAGTACCGCCGCCAGGTCCAGATGGTGTTCCAGAACCCCAGCTCCTGCCTCAACCCCCGCCAGTCCGTTGGCTCCGCGATCGCCGCACCGCTGCACGCCCAGGGCATCGACCCACCAGGAGGCGTCAAGACCCGGGTACGCGAACTGATGGACCGCGTGGGGCTGCGCCCCGACCACTACAACCGGTTCCCGCACGAGTTCTCCGGCGGCCAGAAGCAGCGCGTCGGCATCGCCCGCGCGCTCGCCCTCGAACCCCGCCTCATCATCTGCGACGAACCGGTCTCCGCCCTCGACGTCTCGGTGCAGGCGCAGGTGGTCAACCTCCTCCAGGACATCCAGGCCGACACAGGTGTGTCGTACGTGTTCATCGCCCACGACCTGTCCGTCGTGCGGCACTTCGCGGAGCGGGTCGCCGTGATGTATTTGGGGAAGATCATGGAGAGCGGTGCCACGCGGGACGTCTTCGACGAGCCCCGCCACCCGTACACCAGGGCCCTGCTCTCCGCCGTCCCACAGCCCGATCCTGAAGCGGACCGCGGCCGCCGGATCCGGCTCAGCGGCGACCTGCCGACCCCCGCGAACCCGCCCTCGGGATGCGTGTTCCGTACGAGGTGCCCGCTGCGGCCGACCCTCGGCGAGGCCGAACAGGCGCGGTGCGCGGGGGAGGTGCCGCCGGCCGGGGGACCGGCGTGCCACTTCGCGGACCGGGCCCTCGCGGCCCACTGACCATCAACACACCCCCTACCGAAGGAAGTTGCACCACATGCTCATCCGTGACGCCCGCCCCTGGGGCGGCGAGCGCAGTGACGTCCAGCTCGACGGCGCCCGCATCGCGGCGATCCGCCCGCACGACCCGCAGGCCGAAGCGGCGGGCGACGTCGTCGACGGCCGCGGCCGGCTCCTCTTCCCCTCCTTCAGCGATGTGCACGTCCACCTGGACTCCACCCGCATCGGCCTGCCGTTCCGCCCGCACACCGGAGGCCCCGGCGTGTGGACGATGATGATGAACGACCGCGAGAACTGGCGCGACGCCGAGGTGCCGCTGCCCGAGCGGGTGGCAGGAACCCTGGAGCGCATGATCGCGCGCGGCACCACACGCGTGCGTACGTACGCGCAGGTCGACGTGGACTGCAAGCTGGAGAAGTTCGAGGCGGTCGTCGCCGCGCAGGAGAAGTACGGGCACCTCGCCGACGTACAGATCATGACGTTCCCGCAGGCCGGAATCCTGCGCGAGCCGGGCACCGAGGAGTACCTGGAGGCCTCGCTCAAGGCGGGCGCCGACGTCATGGGCGGCATCGACCCGTGCACCCTGGACCGCGACCCCAAGGGCCACCTCGACGTCGTCTTCGGGCTCGCCGAGAAGTACCAGGTCGAGGTCGACATCCACCTCCACGAGCCCGGCGAGCTCGGCGTCTTCTCCACCGACCTGATCCTGGAGCGGGTCCGCGCGCTCGGCATGCAGGGCAAAGTCACCATGTCGCACGCCTACGAACTCGGCTCCGTGAGCGAGTCCACCAGCATGCGCCTCATCGACGAGTTCGCGGAGCTGGACATCGCCATGGCGACCGTCGCCCCCGCCGGGCGCGGCCACCTCTCGCTCGTCGAACTCACCGAGGCGGGCGTCCGCGTCGGCCTCGGCGAGGACGGGCAGCGCGACTACTGGAGCCCGTACGGCAACTGCGACCTCCTCGACCGCACCTGGCAGTTGGCCTTCACCAACAACTTCCGCCGCGACGACCACATCGAGATGTCCCTCGCCGTGGCGACCATGGGCGGCGCCGCCATCATGAGCCACGACGTCCCGCGCCTCAGGGGAGTCACCGACCGGCCGGGCGTGGCCGTGGGCGATCGAGCGGACCTGGTCCTTGTCGACGGCGAGACCCCGTCGAGCGCTGTCATGGACCGGGGCAAGGACCGCACCGTGCTGCACGACGGGCGGGTCGTGGCGGAGGGATTGGAGCTGGTCGCCGGGGCGTGACGGAAATCCGGGGGACATTACGGGCGTTGGACGGCACACTCGCGGCGGCTCTCCGGCCGGCGAGTGTGCCGTACGGCACGTCGGGCCGGGGGCAAAACGTGTGCTCGTTGTCAGTGGCGCCCACTAGTCTCTTCACATGGCCCCCATACCCGAGCATGGTTCCGCGCGCTCTGCCGAAGAACTCAACGAGCAGATCCGCGCCCTCATGGTGTGCTCCGGCGGCCGGTTGAGCGCCGAGCAGCGTCGTGAGTACGAGGTGCTGGTCGCGGCGTGGGCGGCGGCCGTGCGTGGTGGAATTGTGAAGGTCGCGTGATGTGAGGCGGGCCGAGGAGACCCTGGTCGCGGGGGTGGCGGACGACCACCGTGTCGCCGTCCCCGTCCCAGCGCTCCCCGGCTCGGTGTTCTCCGGCTCGTTGCTCTCCGCCTCAGCGGCCCCCGCCCGCCGCCGCCCGCACCGCGAAGCTCGCCATCCGCACCCCCTTCGGCAACACCACGCACACCGTCCCCCGCCCACCGGGCACCCCGCGCAGCGCCCCCGTCACCGCCGCGTACGCGTACCCCGAGTCCGTCCCGGCGAACGCGACGGAACCCAGCAGCCGCCCCTCGGGCCCGCCGAGACGAATCTGCACCTGGCCCGCGCCGCCCGCGAGGCGCGCCGTGAACGAGCCGCCCCCGTCGACCAGTAGAGCATCCGCGTACGACACCCACGCCCCGTCGGCCGTCGCCGACACCACTGTGCCGCGCGCCTTCGACTCGTCGGCGAGGCGGATCGAGGCGTAGTCGTCGAAGTTCTCGGCGCGCGTGGTGCGGGACAGGTCGCGCGGCGGCACGGTCTCGCCCGCCACCTTCCACGTCGTGCGCGCGCGGATGTCCGAGGACGAGGCGCCGACGAGGATGTCGTACGTGGCGGACTCCACGACCCACTTGTCACGTGTGACGTCCCAGTGGGCGAGGTCGCTCCGGGTGAGCGGGAGCCGGACCGTCTTCGTCTCGCCCGGCTTCAGGGACACCCGGGCGAAGGACTTCAGGCGGCGCAGCGGCTGCACGACGCGCGAGGTGCGCTGACGCACGTACAGCTGCACCACCTCGTCCCCGGCCCGCCGCCCGGTGTTCGTGACCGCGACCGAACAGCCGCCATCGAAGCGCTTCACATCCCCGTACGCGAACGACGTGTACGAAAGCCCGTATCCGAACGGATAGAGCGGCCTGCCCTTGAAGTACCAGTACGTGCGCTCGTGCTTGATGATGTCGTACTCGAGGATGGAGGGGAGGTCGTCCTCCGAGCGGTACCAGGTCTGTGTGAGCCGCCCCGCCGGGTTCGCGTCCCCGAAGAGGAGGTCGGCGAGGGCGTTGCCGGTCTCCTGGCCCGCGTGCGAGATCCACAGCAACGCCGGTACCCGGGCGGCGAGTTCACCGAGCGCGGTCGGGTAGCTGTTCTCGACCACGACGACCGTGCGCGGGTTGGCGGCGGCCACCGCCTTCACGAGCGCCGCCTGCGCCGGGGCGATGTCGAGGCTCGTACGGTCGTGGTTCTCGCGGCCGTTGATCGCGGGCATCGAGCCGATGACGACGATCGCCGCGCCCTTCCCCGTGACCGCAGCCACCGCCTCGTCCGCGCCGGAACGGACCACCTCGCGCGCGTAGCGGGCCGCCGACGCCTTCTCCACCAGGCCCAGCTTCCCGTCCGAGCCCGTCGGGCCGAGATACACCGGAGACGTCCACCAGGAGTCGGCGGTCTCGTACCCCGCGTACTTCAACAGGTACGCGTCGTCCGCCTCCCGCTCCAGAGTGAACTGCTGCTGCACGTACCAACCGTTCGGCTGCGCCTGGTCGTTGACGAATCCGGCGTCGCCGCGACCCACGTACAGGCCGTTCGCCACGGCCCGCAGCGTGACGATGTCGGCGCCCCAGTCGAAGACGTCGAAGTGCGCCGCCGCGTCGTCGTCCGCCGCGTCGCTCTCCCGCAGTGGCGCGCCCGCCGTACCCGCGCCCGCCGTGACCCGCAGGCCCGTCGACGTATTGCGCAGCGCGATCCGGTCCACGCCCTCGCTGCTGGTCACGGCCGCCTCGCCCAGCTTGGCGGCGACGCCGTCGCGCGGTGTCACCGCGTACGGGAGGGTGCCCGCGTACCAGTCCGTGTAGAGGGTGTCGGCGAGCGGGCCGACGACGGCGACCTCGGTGACACGTCCCGGGTCCAGGGGGAGGGTGCGGCCCGTGTTCTTCAGGAGCACGGCCGCCTTCGTCGCGCTCTCGCGGGCGAGCGCACGGTGGGCCGGGGTGTCGATCGCGTCCTTGCCGATCGACCCGTACCGGCCGCCTCCCGGGTCGAACTCGCCGAGCCGCACCCGGATCGCGAGCACATGCCCCGCCGCGCGGTCGATGTCCGACTCCTCCAACAGCCCTTCGGACAGCGCCTTCTTGAGGGCCGTCGTCGTCGGCGCGGAGTTCGTGTCGTCCGTCGTGTAACTGTCGATGCCCGCCTTCAGGGCCGCCGCGTCCGCCTCGGCGAGGGTCGGGTAGTAGTCCTGCACGCCGACGCCGGTGACGAGGTTGTTGGGCGCCCAGGCGTCCGTCACGTTCAGGAGGTCGTGGTCGGTCCAGGAGCGGACGGTGGCGTCGAGGTCCGGATTCACCGTGCAGGGGCGGCCGTTGACCAGGTTGTACGCCGCCATCACGCCGGTCACCGCGCCCGCCTCGACCGCCGGGCGGAACGCCGCCTCGTCGTACTCGCGCAGCACACGCGGGCGCAGATCGCTGGAGGTGGCCGCGCGGTCCGCCTCGTTGTTGTTGGCGAGGTAGTGCTTGATGGTCGGCGCCGTCTTGAGGTGTTCCGGGTCGCCGCCGGTCAGCCCCTTTCCGTACGCCGTCGAGAGCACACCGGTGAGGTGCGGATCCTCCGAGTAGCCCTCCTCGTTGCGGCCCCAGCGCGGGTCGCGCAGCAGATTCGCCACCGGCGCCCACAGGTTGAGGCCCCATCCGGTGGGCCGCTCCTGCTGGAAGCCGCGCGCCTCGTCGCCGACCGCCGAGCCCACCCGTTCGAGCAGCTCGCGGTCCCACGTCGAGGCGAGCCCGATGGCCTGCGGGAACACGGTCGCCTTGCCGAGCCACGCGACGCCGTGGAGGGCTTCGGTGCCGGTGCGGAAGGACTTGATGCCGAGGCTGTCGACGGCCGGCTGGTACTGGTGGAGGAGGGAGATCTTCTCGTCGAGGGTGAGGCGGCCGAGAAGGTCCTTCACGCGGGCGGCGACGGGGTGGGACGGGTTCTGGAAGGGGTGGGCGGCGGACGAGGCCGCGGCGATCCCCACGCCTGGGGCGGCGAGCGCCGCGGTCGCCGCCGCCAGCAACGTACGTCGGCTGATGCCGGGTCTTTCACGGTCGTCGTGCACGGCTGACTCCTCGGGGTGAGTGAGTGACGAAATGCGTTGTGTACGCGGCTACTTGACCGCTCCGACCGCGATCCCGCGCGTCAGCGTCCGCTGGAAGAGCAGGAAGAAGACGATGGCCGGCAGCACACCGAGCAGCGCCGCCGCGTTCGTCATCGTCGCGTCCATCAACCGCTGCCCCTGGAGGACACCGAGGGCCACCGACACCGTCTGATTGGCGTTGGACAGCAGCATGACGAGCGGCAGCAGGAACTCGTTCCAGGTCCAGATGAAGAAGAAGACGAGCAGCACCCCGATCGTCGGCCGGTTCATGGGCACCACGACCCGCCACAGGATCTGCCACTTCCCGGCCCCGTCGATCCGCGCCGCCTCCACCACCTCGCGCGGGAAGCGGCCGAGCACGGAGGCGAGGAGGTAGGTGCCGAACGCCGACTGGATCACCGTGAACACGATGACGACGCTGAGCCGGGTGTCGTACAGGTCGACCTTCTTCGCCAGGAAGTAGATCGGGTAGACGAGGGACTCCTGCGGCAGCATGTTCGCGAGCACGAAGAAGGCCAGCACCCAGGTGCGGCCGCGGACGCGCCCGATGCCGATCGCGTACGCCGTCAGGATCGAGAGCAGCACAGCGAGCACGGCCACGCAGCCGCTGATGAGCACCGAGTTCCACAGCTTCTCGCCGAAGTCGACCCGCTCCCAGAAACCGGTGATGCCATCGGTGTAGAGGCCCTCGGGGAACGCCAGCGGGCCGTTGCTGGAGTACTCATCGGGGGACTTGAAGGCGTTGAGGACGACGATGCCGAACGGGGCGACCATGAACAGCGCCCCGACGACGAGCGCGGCCAGCACGGGATGCCGGCGGATGGCGGTGGTCACGCGGCGCCCCCTGCGCTCTCGGCGTCCTCGGAGCGCGTCTGGAGCCGCAGCCCGACGATCGCGAGGACCAGGATGATGACGGTCAGGACGGTGGAGATCGCTGCTCCGTAGCCGACCTGCGTCTGCTCGAAGAAGGTCGTGTACGAGAAGTAGGACGGCACGTTCGTCGCCCCGCCGGGACCGCCCTTCGTCAGCACGAAGATCGCCCCGAAGACCTTGAGCGCGGCGATCGTGCACCACAGCAGCACGACGTAGATCTCGGCCCGGATCTGCGGCAGCGTCACATGCCACAGCCGCCGCCACCAGCCCGCCCCGTCCAGCTCGGCGGCCTCGTACAACTGCGGGTCCACGTGCTGCAGTCCGGCCATGAAGACGACGAGCGGGAAGCCGATCTGCACCCACACCATCACACCCATGACGGACCACAGCGCGAGATCCGGGTCGCCCAGCCAGTCCTGCTGCCACGACCCGAGCCCGACCGCCTTCAGTGCGGCGTTCAGCGCCCCGCCGTCCGGCGCGAGGATCCAGCTCCACACGATGCCCGCGACCGCGATCGGCAGCACCTGCGGAAGATAGAAGCAGGCGCGCAGCACGGCGGCGAGGCGGCTGCCGTAGTGCTTGGCGACGAAGTCGAAGAGCGCGGCGGCGAGCACGAGGCCGACGACGGTCGGCACGAGCGACATCGAAAGCACCATGAAGAGGCTGTGTCGGAACGACGCCCAGAACTCCGAATCACCCAACAGCTCCCGGTAGTTGGCGAGCCCGGCCCAGTCGATCGGGCCCGCCCCCTGCCAGTGGGCGAAGCTCCACGTCGTGTTCATCGCGAACGGGGCGATGATCACGGCGAGGAAGGCGAGCACCCCCGGCAGCAGGAAGAGGGCGTACGAGTCACGGCGCCGCGGCCCGCGCGGCAGGTGTTTTGCTCTGCCGCGCCGCCGCCCCTCGGCCGTGGATTCCTTACGGAGGACGGTCGTCAGGCTCATCCCTTCGACGCGCCCTTGTCGTACGCCGCCTGCAGCGCGTCGAGGTACTTGTCCGGTGAAGCGCTTCCGGTCATCAGCTTCTGCGTCTCGGAGACGAGCGTCTCGTAGAAGCCGGCCACCGGCCAGTCCGAGTAATAGGCGAGCCCGTTCTTCTCGGACAGTGTGTTGAAGTCCCCGATGAGCGCTTGCGACTTGGGGTCCTTGGCGGCGGAGGCGTCGGCGGCCACCGGCACGCCGCCCTTGCTGCCGAGCAGATTCTGGATCTTCTTCGACATGGTGATGTCGATGAAGTCGTAGGCGAGTTCCTTGTTCTTGGACTTGGCGGGGACGACCCACAGGTTGCCGCCCGAACCCGGGGTGAGTGAGGCGCCGGGGAAGATCCCGGAGGACCACTTGAACTTCGCCTCGTCCTCGAAGCGGCCGAACCACCAGGTGCCGGAGAAGATGATCGGCGACTTCTGCCGCAGCCAGGACACGCCCGCCTTCTCCGCGGTCGCGCTCGTGGTGTCCTTGCTGATGTACCCCTTCTTCACCCAGTCGGCGAAGGTCTCGGCGGCGTACGTCCACGCCTCGTCGTGGAAGTCCGCCTTCCCCTTGAGCTCGTAGTCGTCGACCCAGGCGCGGTCGGCCTTGGTGAGGGCGAGCTGGTAGACGTACTGGTGGGCGAGGTACTCGGCGCCGGAGTTGGCGAGCGGCGTGACGCCCTTCGCCTTGAACTCGCCGAGCGCGTCGGTGAGTTCGTCGAAGGTGGTCGGCACCTTCACCCCGTACTTCTTGAACAGGTCCTCGTTGTAGTACGCCCGCAGGAACTCGCCGTAGTTCGGCACGCCGTACCACTTGCCCGAGCCCATGGCGCCGGTCGGCGAGTACCGGCTGGTCGTCGCGACCGACGGTGACAGCGCCTTGTCCCACCCGCGCTTCTTCACCTCGGCGGACATGTCGGTGAGCAGCCCCTGCTTGGACAGCAGCCCCGCCGTGGCGTTCCCCTTGTTGTACTCCATGAGGTCCGGGGCGTCGTCCGAACCGAGCACCATGGACGCCGTCTTCTGGATCTGATCGAAGCTCTTCTCCTCGAACTTGACCTCTACGCCCGGGTGTTGGGCCTCGAACTCCTTGATCGCGGCGTTCCAGGCGACGCCCATCGCGCTGTTCTGGGCCTCGTAGTGCCACAGCCGCAACGTCTTCCCGTCGCCTCCGCCTCCCGAGCCGTCGTCATCGCCGCTCCCGCAAGAGGTCAGGGCGAGTACGCAGGTCAGGGCGGCGCCGGCGGAGACGAGGGCGCGACGGCGCGGGCCTCCGGTGCGGGTGCGGGTGGCGCTCCGTCTCGTGGGCATCGTGAATCTCGTCAACATCGTCAACATCCGCAGGCTCCCCCAGAGCTCGGCACGGGCATGTCGAAGCGCTTCGACGCGTGACGGTATGGGGCGCGGAGCGGGTGGTCAATGGGTTTGACCGAGGCGCGTGGGGCGGCAATGATCGACCGCGTTCATCCAGAGGACTTGAGGGGCCTGGCCCTGTGACGGTCCGGCAACCTGCGACCCGCGACGCGCGGCGGCAAGGTGCCAACGCCAGGAACGATGAGGAGTGTTACCGCATGCGACCCGCGTTCGACGTCCCACCGCTCAAGGGTGCCCTGGTCCGACCAGAGGCGCTCTCCACCGACCACACGGCCGATCTCGCCCGGGCGGCCGAAGCCGACTGGCGGCAGCTCGGCCCGATGGCCGCGGACCTCCTGGCCGTCAATCCGCCGCAGCGCCCGACCGCGCTCATGCCCGACGTGCCACACGATCAGCGCCACCTGCACGACGGTGGCGGGGCGGACGGTCTGGATGGGATTCGCCTCGTCCTGGCGCACACCACGGCCACGCGCGTGCGGACGACCGCCGCCGCGCCACTGGGGATGGGGGCGCGCCGCTTCGACGGCTGGTCCGCGCCGCGGTCGATCGCCGGGGGCGCGGCTTCCGTACGCGGAGGCATGGCGGGCGCTCGTGCCTGGGCTGCGTGGGCGCGTCGACGTATGGGAGCTCCACAGGGAGCGGTGAACGGGTGGGCGGGCCGGCCGGCTGGCGTGCGATTGACATGCAGCCGGGCGGCTGCCTATCGTCGAATGTGCAGCCGGTTGGCTGCATGTCGAGTCGACCGTGACACCGGAATACCGGAATGAGGGCACGACCTCCGTGGACGCGATATTCAAGGCGCTCGCCGACCCAGGGCGACGGCGCCTGCTCGACAGCCTCAACGAACGGGGCGGGCAGACGCTGGGCGAGCTGTGTGGCGAGCTGGACATGGCGCGGCAGTCCGTCAGCAAGCACCTCGCTGTCCTGGAGGCGGCCGGTCTCGTGACGACCGTGCGGCGCGGGCGCGAGAAGCTGCACTACATCGATGCCGCGCCGCTCAACGCCGTCGCCGACCGCTGGCTCAGCCGCTACGACCGGCACCGCGCCGCCGCCCTCGACGACCTCCGTACCGCACTGGAAGAGGAACCACCCATGAGTGACACCACACCCGGCGCCCCCGCCGCCATGGAGCCCTTCGTTCACACCAGCTACATCCGCACCACGCCCGAACGGCTGTGGGAGGCGCTCACCTCGCCCGCGTTCACCCGCCGCTACTGGGGCGTGGCGTTCGAGACCGACTGGAAGCCCGGTTCGCCGATGGTGTGGCTGGAGGGCGGCGGCCGCACCGAGGACCCCGAGCAGGTGGTCCTGGAGGCCGATCCGCCGCGCCGCCTCGCCTACACCTGGCACACCTTCACGCCCACCTGGGCCGCGTCCGTCGGCGTCGACGAGGAGCTGCGGCAGCGCATCGCGCGCGAGAGCCGCTCCAAGGTCTCCTTCGACCTGGAGGAGATGGGGGAGACGGTCAAGCTGACCGTCGTCCACGACGGTTTCGACCCCGACAGCACCGTCCGCTCCATGATCGGCGACGGCTGGCCCGCCCTGCTGTCCAGCCTCAAGACGCTCCTGGAGACCGGGGAGCCGCTGCCGGAGCCGCAGCAGGCCGAGAGCTGAGCACCGGACGGCGGCCGCGCACCGGGCTCACCGATTCGAGCGCCGCGCCGATCCGCAGCAGCGTCGACTCGTCGTACCACCGGGACACCAGCTGCACCCCCACCGGCAGCCCGCCCTCCGCCACGCCGAACGGCACGGACAGGGCGGGCAGCCCGGTGAGGTTGAACGGAACGGTGGCCCGCATGATGCCGCGCGCCGGCACCGACCTCCCGTCGACCTCGAACGACCTGCGGGCGAAGGGCGGCGCCGGAATCGGGCACACCGGCGCCAACAACACGTCGTAGCGCCGGAAGTAGCCGGCGAAGAGCGCGTTGAGGGAGTCGACCCGCTGCTGGGCCGCCACGTAGTCGGACAGCGTCACGTCAGGCGCCTCCAAGGTGCGCCGGGTCAGCGGATGCAGCTCGTCCTCGCGGCCCGCCGCGACCCGCCGGAAGAGCGGCACCACCTCCGCCGTGAACAGCGTGGCGCTCAACTCGGTGGCGTCGAGAGCCGCGAGACCGTCCAGCGGCGCCGCCTCGACCGCGCAGCCCAGCTCCCGCAGGGCGTCCGCCGCCGCGGACACCGCGGCCACCACCTCACCGGCCACCGGACCGAACTCCGGCTCCGCCGCCCAGCCGACCCGCAGCGCGGTGAGCGGTACCTCCTCCCCGTCGAGCGCGGGCGCGTGCTGGACGTAGCCGTCCACGCCGTCGGGCCCCGACAGCGCGCCGAACGCCGTCGCCACATCCCGTACGCTGCGGGCCATCGGCCCCACATGCCAGTATCGGGCGGGGACTTCGGGCCAGTGGCCGGTGATCGGGACGCGCCCGCGCGTCGCCTTCAGCGCCACGATCCCGGTGTCGTGCGCCGGCCCCCGCACCGAGATCGCGACATCGCTGCCGAGCCCCAGCGGCGACATCCCCGCCGCGATCGCCGCCGCCTCGCCGCCACTCGAACCGCCCGGCGTCCGCTCCAGGTCCCACGGATTGCGGGTGCGGCCGAAGACCGCGTTGTCGGTCTCGGTCCAGTACGAGAACTCCGGCAGGTTCGTCCGCGCCATCACGATCGCCCCGGCCCGCCGCAGCCGCGCCACGGACGTCGCGTCGGCCTCCGGAACCCGCTCGCGAAACAGCGCCGAACCGCGCGCCGTCACGGCCCCCGCCACGTCCAGGGAGTCCTTCACCGTGAACGGCACACCGTGCAGCGGCCCGAGCGGCTTCCCCGCCGCGGCCTGCTCGTCCGCCGCCCGCGCCGCCGCGAGCGCGCTGTCGGCGAGCACGGTCACGACGGCGTTCAACTCCGGGTCGAGCGCCTCGACCCGCTCCAGGTGCGCCCGCAGCACGTCCTGCGCCAAGACCTGCCGGGTGCGGATCAGCTCGGCCAGCGCGGTGGCATCCAGGTGGCACAGTTCTTCGTCGTCCATGGCGGAAGCTCCCTCCGAGGGGCGGTCGGCGCGGACAGTCGAGTCGAGGGCGACGGTACCGGCCGGGGTGGTGCGGGCGCGCCGGGAGGGCGCGCGGCACCGGCAGGGCGCCTATCCTGAAGACCACCGCGTCGACAACCGGGGGGAAGTGACGCCAGATGAACTGGGTTTGGGCGATCCTCATCCTGTTCTGGACAGGAGCCTTCGCCTGGGCGGCGGACACCGGCCGCACCGCCCTGCGCAACCGTCACGAGCGCAGACTGGAACGCCTTGAGGCCGCCAAGGAGGCCCGCCTCGCCGTCGAGGCCGCGCACAAACCGCCCGAGCCGATCTGCGGCTGCACCCACCACCTCGCCAAGCACGACAAGGCGGGCCGCTGCCACGAACGCGTCGAAGTGCCCACGGCCTGGGACGAGAACAAGAAACCGGTGCGTTACGAAGCGGGCCAGTGCAACTGCCAGCAGTACGTGGGGCCCCAGCCGCTGTCCCAGGTGTACGCCGAGGAGCTCACGGACCGGATCTGACGTCGGTGACGCGGTGACTGACCGTTCAACTCCTGGTCAAAAGCTGCCTGTTGAGGATCGATGGCGTACGGTCGCGCATCGAACCTGTGACGGACCGAATGTGCCAGGAGCAAGGAGCGGAGAGTGACGGACATCTTCAACTCGTGGTGGGACCGCGCGGCCTGCCAGGGGACGGACCCCGAGGACCTGTTCGTGGAGGGCGCGGCGCAGTCGCACGCCAAACGGTTCTGCGACGCGTGCGAGGTCAGGACCGAGTGCCTGGCGCACGCCCTCGACGAGCGCATCGAGTACGGCGTCTGGGGCGGCGCCACGGAACGCGAACGCCGCGCCCTGCTGCGCCGCCGCCCCACCGTCACGTCCTGGCGCCGCCTCCTGGAGGCCGCCCGCGCCGAACACGGTCGGGGGTGCGGGCAGGAAAGCGGTCCGGGGCGGGGGCGGGAGAGCGGCCGGTCGGTCGGCTGAGGGCGCGGCGCCCCCGGACCCGACCCGCTGCGCCCCCGGATCCTCAGAAATCAACAAACTTCTACGGCTTCATTGTGTTGGTTGTGTTGCCTTCTTAGGGTGGTGCCGGCTCAACAGGCGTTCCGCACCACACCAGTTGCACGTGTCCACCCCGCAGAAGGGCACAGCCATGCCGCAACCGCACGCCATGCCGCTCAGTCGTCGCCGCCTCCTCCAGGCAGGCGCCGCCGTCGCCGGGGCGCTCACCCTGCCCCTCGCCCTCCCCGCCGCGAGCGCCGCCGCGGCCGAAGCCGAAGGCGACGAGTGGAACGGCCGCGTCGACCTCTTCCGGCTCGGCACCGAACCCCCGCACACCACCCTCATGCCGTACGAGGACGTGCCGCAGGCCCTCGCCGCCGACCGCACCCGCTCCCCGTACCGCCAAAGCCTCGACGGGGACTGGAAGTTCGCGTACGTCGACCGGCCGTCGGAGCGCGACGAGGACTTCCACCGCACCGACCTCGACGACGCCGACTGGGGCACGATCCCCGTCCCGGCCGTCTGGCAGCTGCACGGGCACGACTTCCCGATCTACACCAACATCACCTACCCGTGGTGGGGCGCCAACGGCCTCGGCGAGGACGCGCAGCCACCCGCGTCGCCGACCCGCTACAACCCCGTCGGCCAGTACAGACGCACGTTCACGGTGCCGCGCGGCTGGGCCGGCAGACGGGTCTTCCTGCACTTCGAGGGCGTGAAATCGGCCCACTACGTGTGGGTGAACGGCACGCTCGTCGGCTACCACGAGGACTCCTTCACCCCGGCCGAGTACGACATCACCCCGCACCTCACCGAAGGCACCAACCAACTCGCCGTCGAGGTCTACCGCTTCTGCGACGGCGACTGGATGGAAGACCAGGACATGATCCGGCTGAGCGGAATCTTCCGCCCGGTGTACCTGTACTCGACGCCCGCCACCCACCTGCGCGACTTCAAGCTCGACACCCCGCTCGGCGACGGATACCGCACCGCCGAGCTGTCCGTCACCGCCACCGTGCGGGACTACGTCGGCGACTCCGCGGGCGAGTACGCCGTCGAGGTGCAGCTCTACGACGCCGACCGGCACCCGGTGTGGGCGCGACCGCTCACGCAGAAGGCCGCCCTCACCGACTCCGAAGTGACGGTGAAGGCCGCCAAGTCCGTTCCCTCGCCCCGCCTCTGGTCCGCCGAGAACCCGTACCTCTACACCGCCGTACTGCGCCTGCGCGACCGGGCGGGCAAGGTGATCGAGACACTGTCGCACCGCGTCGGCCTGCGCGAATTCGCGCTCAAGGACGGACTGATGCGGATCAACGGACAGCCGGTGTCCTTCCGGGGCACCAACCGGCACGAGATGCACCCCGACCGCGGCACCGCGCTCACCCGCGCGGACATGGTCAAGGACATCGAGGTCATCAAGCGGATGAACATCAACACCGTCCGCACCTCGCACTACCCCAACAACCCGATCTGGTACGAACTCGCCGACGCGTACGGCCTCTACCTCGTCGACGAGACCAACCTCGAAACCCACGGCGTCCGCGACAACTACCCGGCCAGCAAGCCCGATTGGACGAAGGCGTGCGTCGCCCGCGCCCAGAACATGGTGCACCGCGACAAGAACCACGCCTCCGTCGTCATCTGGTCCCTCGGCAACGAGGCGGGCGCGGGGTCCACCTTCACCGCCATGCACGACTGGATCCGCTCCTACGACACCACCCGCGTCATCCAGTACGAGGGCGACGACAGCCCCGGCGTCAGCGACATCCGCTCCGAGATGTACCCGTCGACGAGCCACGTCGAGGCGAAGGCCAAGGACACCTCCGACACCCGCCCGTACGTGCTGATCGAGTACTGCCACGCCATGGGGAACTCGAACGGCAACTTCAAGGAGTACTGGGACCTGATCCGCCGCCACGACGTCCTCCAGGGCGGCTGGATCTGGGACTTCGTCGACCAGTCGCTGAGCTGGCCGACACCGGCACGGACGCTGCTGACCGAGACGGGACCCGCCGGGCTGAAGGGTGAACTCCGCAATCCGGCAGGCGAGTTCAGCAAGGAGAAGGGGCTGCGCGGCGCCACCGTCTTCGCCCGCGACGACCGCCTCGACCTCACCGGCTCACTCACCCTCGAAGCCTGGGTGACCCCGCACGTCACCGGCTACCACCAGCCGATCCTCGCCAAGGGCGACACCCAGTACGCGCTGAAGCAGAGCGACAGGACCCTGGAGTTCTTCATCCACTCCGGCGGCCAGTGGATCACCGCGAGCTGGACCACCCCCGCCGACGGCTGGACCGGTGCCGAACACCACGTCGCCGGTGTCTTCGACGCGAGCGCCGGAACCCTCACGCTGTACGTCGACGGCGCGGCGAAAGCCACCAAGTCCACGACCCGCAAGCCCAGCGGCAACACCGCGCCGCTCGCCCTCGGCGTGGACGTCGACAACATGACCCGCGAGTTCAGCGGCACCATCCGCCGCGCCCGCGTCTACGCCCGCGCCCTCGGCGTCACCGAACTCGCCGACGACGCCCGCGGCCCGGACGGCGACGGCGTGCGCTTCTGGTTCGACGCCGCGACGGTCGGAGTCGAGGAGAAGCAACCGCGCGACAAGACCTTCTTCGCGTACGGAGGTGACTGGGGCGACAACCCCAACGACGGCAACTTCGTCGCCGACGGCATCGTCACCGCCGACCGCGGACACACCGGCAAGGCCGCCGAGGTCAAACGGATCTACCAGGCGATCCAGGTGTCACCGAAGGAAGGCGATGGCGAAGGCGGGACTCCGGGGGAGGTCACCGTCGCCAACGAGTCCCTGTTCACCAACCTCCGCGCCTACAGCGGCCGTTGGGAGCTGGTCCGCGACGGTGACGTGATCCAGAGCGGGAACCTGAGCCGCTCCCAGCTCGACATCGCACCACTCACCCGCAAGAACATCACCGTCCCCCTGAAACCGCCCACCGCCCCCGCGCCCGGCACCGAGTTCTTCCTCCACCTCTCCTTCCGGCTCAAGGAGGACACCCCCTGGGCCGACGCCGGATTCGAAGTGGCCCGCGCCCAACTCCCGGTCGACGTGGGCAGCCCCGAGGTGACACCCGTACCGCTGCACGACGTACCGGCCCTTCGCCACGAGGACGCGGACACCGCCGTCTCCGTCACCGGCGACGGCTTCACCCTCACCCTCGACAAGGCCACGGGCGTCATCACCACCTACGAAGCCGGTGGCGTCCGGCTCGTCGACTCGGGCCCCGCCCCCAACTTCTGGCGCGCCCCGACCGATAACGACCACGGCAACGGACAGCACACCCGCAACCAGACCTGGCGGGACGCGGGCGCCCGGCGCAAGGTGACCGCGGTGAGTGTGCGGGACCTCGACGGGCGGGCCGTGCGGATCGAGGTCAAGGGCACCCTGCCGACCACCACCGAGTCCACCTACGCCACCACCTACACCGTCTTCGGTGACGGCGCCGTCAAGGTCGACCACGCCCTGCACCCGGGCGCCGCCACCCTCCCGTACCTCCCCGAGGTCGGCAGCATCCTGCGGCTGCCCGCGGCGCTCGACCGGCTGCACTACTACGGGCGCGGCCCCGAGGAGAACCACTGGGACCGCAACGACGGTACGGACGTGGGGCGTTGGGACTCGACCGTGGCCCAGCAGTGGACCTCGTACATCCGGCCCCAGGAGAACGGGAACAAGACGGACGTGCGGTGGGCGGCGCTCACCGACGGGCGGGGGCGCGGGCTGCTCGTCGCCGGGGACCCGACGGCCGACCACCCGCTGTTCGAGTTCACCGCCTCCCACCTCACCCCGGAGGACCTCTCCGTCGGCGCCCGCCACGACTACCAGCTCGACCCGCGAGACGAGGTCGTGCTGCGCGTCAACCACCGGCAGATGGGCGTCGGCGGCGACGACAGCTGGGGCGCCCAGACCCACGCCCCGTACAAGCTGCTCGCCGACCGGGACTACGCGTACACGTACTGGCTGCGGCCGATCACGGACCTGGGGGAGGCGACGGCGCTGGCGCGGCGTCCGGTGGCGGTGGAGTAGCGGGGGACGGGTGGCCGGTGGAGCCTTCGTCCGCCGGCCGCCCGCCGTTCCACCGGAGCCGGACGTCGAGGTGTGCGCTCGCCTTGGCGCTGCTGATGATCGCGCCGAGCCGGGCGTCGAGGGTGACGCCGAACGTCACCTCGATCTCCTCCGGGCGCAGGGCACCGGCCCGGAACTCGGCGATGACCTCGGCGGCGGCGCGGGTGACCGGGGCCAGGGACGTGCGCAGGCTGTTCTGCGCGTTGGCCACGTGCGTGCCGAGGCCCACCTTTCGTACGCCGTCCTCGGGCGCGGGGGAGACGAGGACCGTGGTTCCGTCGGCGAGCTCGAAGCGGACTGCTTGGGACATGGGGCTCCTCGGTCGGTGGCGCGGGCGGTCACGTCGGGTCGGCGCAGATGCTCTGCCGCGGCACCCCGGTACCGCCCAGCTCGTCCTGCACCTTCTGGAGGTCGGCCAGCACGGTGTCGGGGTCCTTGTCGCGGCCCGCGTAGTCGAGGACCGTGCGGTAGAATGCCGCGGCCACGTCGGGACTCATCGCGTCGGCCGCGCTGAAGCACAAGGTGTGCTCGCCGGGCCGCAGCATCCGGGCGATGCGCTGCTGCACCGGGTTGGCGTACCGGGTCACGTTCCGGTGCGCGGAGAAGGCGGCGGTGCCTGCGGCGTCCACCCAGGCTTGCTGCGCCTTCGCGCCCGCGAGATAGCTCACGAACGCGCGGGCGCCCGGGTTGTCCGCGCCGAACATCCCGACGAAGTCCCCCGACACCTCTATCGGTTGGTCGGCCTCGGGCGCGGCGAACGTGAACCGGGAGTCCTTCCGCAGGCCGGGGGCGAGGGCGGAGCGGGCGCCGTGGGCGAGGCGGCACTTCGGCGACCCCTTGGTCATCCCCTTGCTCGCGGCGGCGAAGTCCCGGCCGCCCGCCCCCTTGAGGACCTCACGGCCCACGTCATCGTGCCAGTCCGACCACGCCTTGCGCACCGGCGCGGACGTCCAGGGCAGCTCGCCCGAGACCCACTTCGCGTACGTGTCCGCCCCCGCGTCGGCGAGCAGCAGGTCCGCGATCCAGTCGGCGCCCGGCCAGCCGGACGTCGGGCCCGACTCCAGGCCGAGGCACCAGGTGAGGCCGGTCTGCCGGGTCACGGAGCGCCACGACGCGTCGTCGGCGGGCGCGTCCGAGCCCCGCGGGTCGTACCAGACGAGGCTCTTCACATCGACCTTGACGGGAACCGCGTAGGTGACACCGTCCACCTGGGCGAGCCCGCGGAACGGCTGCTGGAAGTCCCCGACGTCGACGGCCCCGTCCAGGGGGCGCAGCCTGCCGCCGTGCGTCGTCTTCGCCTCCGCGTAACGGATCACCGCGGCAGCGCTGGGCAGCACCGCGAGATCCGGCGGGGCACCGGCCTGCACCGAGGCGTCGAGCTGCTGGGTGAGGGCGCGCGTGACCTGGACGTCGACCGGGAAGCCGGTGGAGTCCTCGAAGTCCTTGACGAGGCGGTAGAAGGCCTGGAACTCCTCCGGCTGGGTCCACGGAACCATGATCGTGACGCTGTCGCGGTGGCCGGGGCCGCCGCAGCCCGCAAGCGCGAAGAGGAGGCCGAGGGCCGCCAACAGGCAGGCCAGGCGCGGACGTCGGGAGCGCGGTGCCGCCTCGCGGGTCGGCTTCGGTGTCGTCATGAGCGCGGGAACCTGTACTCGGCGAGGCGCGGCCGGTAGGCGAAGTGGACCAGGACGCCGGACCCGGTGAGGGCCAGCAGGGTGAAGGCCATGACCAGCGGGGCCCCGGCGGTCGGATGCGCGGCGAGGCGCCCCTCGTCCCAGCCGGTCAGGAAGGCGCAGGCGAGGGTGACGGCGGTGGTGACCGCGAGCGCGGCGGGCAGCAGCCGACCGATGTGACGGTGGAAGTGCCGGAACAGGATGACCGCGGTGAGCAGCGTGAGGGCCAGCATCACGAACAGCGGGGCACAGGTCAGCACCCACAGCTGGACCGGATCGAGCCACCCTTCGTCGCGCTGCTCGTCGAGGCCGGACTGCTGCAGCCGTTCCAGGTCGTTCAGGGAGGCGAGGACGCCGCCGGTGCCGGGGATCGGCTCGTCGGTGTCGGGGTCGCGCATCGGCTTGGCCTCAAGGGTCGCCCGCGCGGCGTCCATCGCGTAAGCGCGGTTGCCCGGGTAGTCGCGGACCGCGGCGGCGGCCTGCTGGACGCAGTCGGTCAACTGGCCCTGCACGAACTGGAACTGGGCGAGCCCGGCAGCTCCCGCCGCGTTGCCCTCCGCCGCCGACGTCAGGAGCGTGCTGATGCGCGCGGTCGCGTTGGTGAACCCCGTGCCCGTGCCGATGATCTGGAGCTGCCCGGTGCGCGCCGCCGTGTCGAGCGAACCGTTCGCGGACTGAGCGGCGACCCGCGCCGCCCTGATGTCGTGCACGGCCGCGTCCACCCGGCGGGCGTCGGTGATCTCCCGCGTGCCGTCGGTGGCCACCAGGATGTAGACGACCGCGACCGCGCACACCATGGCGAGCATGCCGGCGCGGGTCCACCGCAGGACCACCACCGGATGCAGGGCGCGCAGCACGGCGTGCGCCCGTGCCGTGGCCCTCAACTCGGGGCCCCTGGAAGGGGGATGGGCCCGCACACTTCGCAGAACTTCGCGTCGCGGGCGACGAGCGGCCGGTGGCACTTCGGGCACGTGCCGGTGTCGGAACCGGAGCCGCCGTCGCCATGGGGGTCGGCGTCGACGAGGGCCTCTTCGGGCGCGGGACCCGTGCGCGTCGCGTCGAGGCCGATCTGCTGCATGAGGCCGCGCGGGACATCCGGTCGTACGACGGGAAGACCGTCGGGCCCGGCCTGGGCCGCGCCGCGCAGCAGGTTCAACCGGCGGGCGTCGTCGAGCTGTTCGGCGATGCGCAGGGCCTGCCGCAGCATCGCGTCGGCGAGCACCCGCTCCCGCCGCTCGTGCGCGTCGGCGCAGCCCTGCATCGCGGAGCGGAGTTCACGCTCGGACTCCAGGCGGGTGAGATTGGCGGAGGCGGGGATCTCGAACGCCTCGTCCGGCCTGCGCTTGACGATCAGCGCGTGCTCGGCGGTGCAGGCGGGCCGGTCGTCCTGCCCCGGCGCGGCCTCGGCCCGCAGCGTCAGGGTCGCCGCCTGCACCCGCTGGTACAGGGGGAGGCTGTCGGCCTCGAAGGTCAGGGACACCTGGTACTGCCGGGTGTCGGGGGCCCACGCGCCGAGCGGGACGTGGATCTCGGCCCCGCGCCGCTGCCGCTGGTCCGTCAGGTCGACCTGGACGGGGCGGGTCTGCTGGACGGTGCCCAGGTCGAAGCGGTCGGTGAGGTGCAGGCTGAGATAGAGCCGAGGCATCACCAGGCGCTGCGCCTCCCGCATGAGGCCGACGAAGTCCGCCGTGAGATCGGGGATGTCGACCACCGCTTCGGCGCTGCCGTGCAGGCCCTCCGCGACGGCGCGGACCACCTTGTAGTGCCAGTTGTCGCCGAGGCCGCGGGCGTCACATGTGAACCGGTCGGCGCAGCCGCGCACCGCGTCCGCGAGCTGCTCCGGCGTCTCGTGCTCGTTCTTGCCGTCCGTGTAGAGGACGGCGTGGCAGACGGTGTCAGGACCGGCCGAACCGTCGAACAGGTCCCGGGCACGGGTCAGCCAACTGCCGATCCGCGTGCCGCCCTGCGCGACCTGGGCGGCGACCTGATGCTTCGCGTGCTGGCGGACATGCTGGTCGACCGGGGCGAGGGGACGGCCGGCGGGCGGGTAGATCACCGTGGCCGTGTGGTCACCGGCGACGATGCCGAGCAGCGTGCCGTCCCGCAGCGTGTCGATCGCGGCGGTCACGGCCTTCTTGGCCTCGCCCAGCTTGCCGCTCGCCGCCATCGACTGGGAGCGGTCCATGATGAGGACCTCGGCGCGCCCCGGACCCTGCCCCTGCCCCGCCGCCCGGCCCGCGGCCTCCCGCGAGCCGTCCAGGACGTCTCCGTCCGGGACGCCACCGCCCTCCGGGGCCTCGTCCGCGAGGCGGGCGCGCACCGTGAGCAGCGCGTCGGCGCGTGTCGCGTCGACGGGCTGGTCCTCCGGCGCGTCCACTTCCACGGTGAAACTCAGTCGGCGACGCGATGCGTGCTCCATCGCCCTCCCCCTCAACTGCCTGTCGTGCCACGGTCGTTGACCGGATCTCCCTGCCCTGGAGGCTCCGGCGCGGACCAGCGTGAGCGTAGCGTCTGCGGTCACTGTCCGGAACGGCTGGGACGCGCGGAGTCAGCGCCCGGCGGCACCGGTTCGGTCGACCGCGCACGCCGGGGCGCGCTCCACGGCCACCGGGGCAGCGGCCGGACGTGGTTGGCCAGGTCGACCAAGGCCAGGGCCTGTTGCTTGGTGCGGGCCTGCCGTGCCAGGGCGTACACCTCGTCGGAGAGCGCCGACTGCCGGCCGCCGCGCACGAACGCGGCGCGGGCCAGCTCGGCGCTCAGGCCCGCGTGGTCGGCCTCGTCCACATCCAACGCCCCCAGCAGCTCGCGCAGTTGACGCGGACTGCCCGCGCCCGCCTCGTAACGCGCCACACCGAGCCGGAACTCGGCGATCCGCGCCTCCTGGGCCACGGGCAGCTCGTGCGCAAGCGTCCGGACGACACGGACGGACTGCTCCGTCTCCCCGGTCAGATGCAGCACGCGGGCCAGGCCGAAACCGGCCGCGCCGAGCGCCGGAGCCGTGCTGAACACCGTCTCGTAACGCGCCCGCGCGAGGCGGTGGTTGGCGTCGAGCTCGAAGCACAGGCCCAGGGCCAGCTGCGGCACGAGTTCACCGGGAAGCGCGTCGCGCACCTGCTTGAAGTGGGCCGTCGCGTCCGGCACCCGAGCGCGCGTCAACGCGATCAGGCCCGCGTACCAGGCCCGCAGCCAGTGCTCCGCCGGAAGCGGCACCTTCTCCAGCTCCCGCGCGCACTCCTCGGCCGTGTCCGTGCCCAACAGATCCCGGCACACCGTCAGTTGCTCCCGCACGTCCTTGGTGACGAGCCGGTCGTCCGGCTCCCGCACGGGCTTCGGCAGCGCCGCCGCGACGGCCGCCGCCCGCGGTGTCGAGAACAGCGGCGGCAGCGGCAACAGCAGCGCGCGGTCCGCCGGTGTGTCCGTCGGCACGTCGGGCGACCGGTCGGTCCAGTGCGGCAGCGACCGGCCACCGGTCCAGTGGGCGAGCGGCCGGGCCGCCCCCAGGCCGCCGTGCAGCGTCGGGTCGAACTCCCCGAACAGGGCGGAGGGCCTGCGCACCGGGCGGGACGCCGAGGATGCCGCCACGACCTGGCGGAGCACACCGCTGAGCTGCTCCCCGAACTGGCGGGCCGAGCTGAACCGCCGCTCGGGACCGCCGTCGTGCGTGGCCCGCCTGAGCAGCAGGGTGAGTGCCTGCACGCCCGGCGCCGACGTGTTCGGCAACCAGCCCCGGCACAGTTCGCGCAGCGTCACCCCGAACCCGTACAGATCGAATCCCGGCGTCGGGCCGACCGTGTACTCCGCGTCCCCCGGCTTGGGCGCGTACGTGGGGGTGTACTCGACGAACGGCGAGGTGTCGTCCATGGTGCGCACGGCCCCGAAGTCGATGAGCCGCCCCCGGTCGCGCCCGAGGTCCTCGGCGTTCTTCTGCACGCGCGCCGTGGTCGTCTCCCGGAAGCGGATGATGTTCAGCGGCTTCACGTCGCAGTGCAGCAGCCCACGATTGTGCAGATAGTCGAGGGCCTGGAGGATGCGCAGCCCGTGCGCGAGCAGGTTCGCGAGCTCGTCCCCCGGACGGGCCGCGAGCGCGGTCCCGGGAACCCACTCCAGGATCAGATAGCTGCGCAGGTGCTCGCCCTCGCCCTCCTCCTCGTAGCCGAGAATGCGCACGATCGCGTCGTGGCGGAGGTCGACGAGGACGTCGCGCTCCCACCTCGACTTGGACGTGCGCAGTTGCTTGACGACCACGAGGATCCCGAGCCTGCGGTCGTAGGCGAGGTAGGCGGCGCCGTACGAGCCCTGTCCGAGCAGCTGCCGCACCTCGTAGCGGTCCGCGATGACGAGGCCCTCGACGTGCGTGAAGTCGAAGCGCGTCCCGCAGAACGCGCAGAACCCCGCGGTCAGGCCCGCGTTCGCGCCCCGCCCCCGCCCGACGGGTCTGCCGCACCCCGGGTTCGCGCAGAAGCGGTGCGACTCGCCGAGCGTCCCCGCGTCGGGCGTCGGCTCGGTGACGGCGCTCCCGGGCAGCGGGGGATCGTCGACCAGGGTGAGGCCGTACCAGGGGTCGGGGCGCACCCGGCGCACCCCGGCGCGCGGGGCCGGCGCCGGGGCGGGCGGAACCGGCTGCTCGCGCGGCAGCGCCTCCAGGGCGCACACGGTGCAGAAGCCGTGCTCGTTGATGGTGCCCCGACCGCATTCGGGACGGTTGCACTCCGCCATGGCCTCGGCCCTCCTGACGTTCGCCTACTGTCCGTCCCGGCCTTCGACGCGCCGGTCGATCTCCGCGATGTACCGGGGTACGCGGCGATGCGCCGCCGCGAGGTCGATGGGTACGCCGTGCAGGGCGCGCGCGGCGGCGGCGTACAGCTCCAGGAGTCGCAGGTCCTCCTCGCCGATGAGGCGGGTGGCGCGGCCCCGGTGCAGTTCGAGGGTGACGCGCAGCTCCGTGCACGCGCTCTGCATGGCCCGCAGCGCGGCGGTGTACCGCGTCAGGTCGTCCTGCGCCGCCCGCGCGCGGCGCACCACGGCGCCGAGTTCGCCGCCGGGATCCGCGGTGTCGGCGACGGCGAGGCGGACGGCCAGGCGGGGCGCCTGGGCCACCGGAAGCCGCGGCGGTTCGAGGAACCGGTTCGCGGGCAGCTGCTGCGCCCGCACCGCGTGCGCCTCGGCGCGGGCGAGCAGCCTGACCGCCTCATGGGCGGCCTCCGGGGTGACCGTCTCCTCCTGGCCGCCAGGGTCGGTTTGTTCGACGGCGGGCAGCGGGCGCGGGTCGAGCGACGCGTCGTACGGCAGATCGCCCGGCGGCGGCTCCTCGAAGCCGAGGACGAGCCGTATGCCGCGGGCCCGCGCCCGCCGCGCCAGCGGTGCCAGCACCTCCGAGATCAGCCGCTCGGAGTCCACGGCCTGGTCGACGCCGTCCACGATCACGCAGGCGGGCGGCCTGCGATGGGTCAGCGCGTCCACGAGACCCGCGGCGCGGTAACCGCCCCGGGCGATCCCGAAGCGCCGCGCCAGGTACCCGATCACCTCGTCCGTCGTCCGGCCGCGCGCGTCGTACGCGGCGTCCACGGCGCCGAAACCGAGCGAGGTGTCACGGGTGCTCGCGCGCCCGTCGGCGGTGGGCGGGGCCGCAGCGTCCGAGGTGCGGGCGAGGCGCACCAGCCACGAGGAGCCGGGCCCCGTCGCCCGTCCCGTCACCAGCACCACGGCGCCCGACCACGAGCTGTCGCCGCTGAGCATGTGCGCAAGCTCCGTGGTCAGGGCGCGCTGCAGCGGGTCCTTGAGGAGCGCGTCGCCCGAACCGTTCCCGTTCCCAGGGCCGCCGAGCAGCGCGATGCCGGGCTCGCCGTCGCAGAACTCCCTGATCCGCTCCACGTAGTAGAGGATCGTCTCGGTGGGCAGCATCCAGGCCGCCTTGGTGTTCCCGCCCAGGAAGTCCGCGACGACGATGCCGATCACCCGGCGCTCGAACTCCCCGTCCAGGGCCATCACTCCGGCGCCCGAATACCCCGGCTCGATCCACGGACCGTCCGCGTCGATCTTCTTGAGCTGCCCCCACTCGCCCTCCCGGCCGCCCGACCCCGCCAACTCGGCGTCCGCGCCGAGGCCGTGCGGCGCCCTCGCCGGGAAGCCGTAGGCCCGGACCGAACCCCCGGAGATGGGCGCCCGCCACAGCGTGGTGCGCTGCCCGCACCCCGGCGAACCGTCGAGTTCGAGGAGGGCGACGTCACCGCGCTCCGTGCCGTGGTACACCCACGTGTCGGCGACGACGTGGGCGTCGAGCGTCCACTCCGGCACGCACGCCACGCTGCGCACGCGCACCGCGGTGCCCTTCGCGGGGCCGGGTCCCGGCGCGCCACCGGCGTCCTTCACCACGTGCGCACACGTCAGTACGTACCGGTCGTCGAGCAGCACACCGGCCCCGTACCACTGCCCGTCCACCCCGTCGATCCGCACCCGCCACGGTTGTTCGTGGTGTTGATGCCGCGTCATTCCGTCCACGCTACCCACCCGGTCCCGTGGTGCAGGAGTCCTCGTCGCCAGTTCCCGAATTCTTTCAACTATGCGCCGCTCGCGGCTGTTTGGCGTCCGATTGTGCGCGCGGCGGGCGCGCGTGGCCCCGGCCGGCCGACGCCGCGTCCCGGAGCAGGTCCCGGGTGCCGGGCCCGCCACCGAGCGGGCCCGGACGCGGTCGCGTACGTTCGAGACATAGCCATGTCGAAGGGGGAGGCGGAGAGCGAAGGGTTCGTACGACGATGACCTCCGAAGCGGACACGGGAAGCACCACGCCTGCGGGAGGCTACGGGCCCACCCGCGGCGAGCCCGGGCGCAGCCCCTACCACCACCCCACGGCGGGCTGGGGCGCCGCGAAATCCGTCGGGAAGGTGCTCGCCAGGGCGAAGGAGCCGGTCAACAGCCTGCGCCTGATGACCGTCATGAACCACGAGGACGGCGGCTACGACTGCCCGGGCTGCGCCTGGCCCGACGACCAGCACGGACTCAAGCTCGACCTGTGCGAGAACGGCATCAAGCACGCCACCTGGGAGCTGACACCGAAACGCGCGGGCAAGGAGTTCTTCGCCACGCACACCGTGACCGAGCTGTCCACCTGGCCGGACTACGACCTGGAGGACCAGGGACGCCTCGTCGGCCCGCTCTCGTACGACCCGGACACCGACCGCTACGTCCCCGTGTCCTGGGCCGACGCCTTCGCCCTCGTCGGCGCCACACTGCGCGGCCTGGACTCTCCCGACCAGGCACTCTTCTACACCTCGGGCCGGCTCAGCAACGAGGCGACGTTCCTGTACCAGCTCCTCGCCCGCGAGTACGGCACGAACAACCTGCCCGACTGCTCCAACATGTGCCACGAGGCCAGCGGCCGCGCCCTCACCGCCGCGATCGGCACCGGCAAGGGCACCGTCGACCTGAACGACCTCGACCAGGCCGACACCCTCTTCGTGATGGGTGTCAACGCCGCCTCCAACGCCCCGCGCATGATCACCGCGCTCGCCGGTGCCTACCGGCGCGGCGCGCACATCGTGCACGTCAACCCGCTGGTGGAGGCGGCGGCCGGGAGCACCATCGTGCCGCACGAGTTCGCCGCGATGGCCACCTTCAAGTCCACCCGCACCGGCACCATGAACCTCCAGCCCCGCATCGGTGGCGACCTCGCCCTGCTGCGCGGCATCGCCAAGCACGTACTGGAGGCCGCGGAGAAGGACCCGAAGGCCATCGACGAGGAGTTCCTCACCCGGTTCACCGAGGGCTTCGACGCGTACCGCGACCTGTGCGCCGCCACCCCCTGGGAGGACCTCATCGCGGCGAGCGGCCTCACGGAGCACGAGATCCGCGCCGCCGGAGACGTCTACCTCAACTCCTTCCGTACGGTGATCAGTTGGTGCCTCGGCATCACCCAGCAGGAGCACGGCGTCGACACCGTCCGTGAGATCGTCAACGTCCTGCTGCTGCGCGGCAACATCGGCCGCGAGGGCGCGGGCCCTTGTCCGATCCGCGGCCACAGCAACGTCCAGGGCAACCGCACCTGCGGCGTCGACCACCGCCCGAAGCCCGCCTTCCTCGACCGGCTCGCGGCGGCCTGCGGCATCGACCCGCCGCGCGAGCCAGGACTCGACACGGTGCACGGCGTCACGGCGATGGCGAACGGGCAGGCCAAGGTGTTCATCGGCATGGGCGGCAACTTCGTACGCGCCGCACCCGACACGGAGTACACCGAACAGGCCCTGAGGAACTGCGAGTTGACGGTCCAGGTGTCGACGAAGCTGAACCGCTCGCACCTCGTCCACGGCCGCCGGGCCCTCATCCTGCCCTGCCTGGGCCGCACCGAGAAGGACGCGCAGAAGGGCGGCGCGCAGGCGGTGTCCGTCGAGGACTCGATGAGCATGGTGCACCTGTCCCGGGGCATGAAGCGCCCGGCGTCCAGGCACCTGCTCTCCGAGCCCGCCATCATCGCGGGGATGGCGCGGGCCGTGCTCCCGGACTCCGCGACGCCCTGGGAGTCGTACGTCGAGGACTACGACCGGATCCGGGACACCATGGAACACGCACTGGAGGGCTTCGAGAGCTTCAACCGCCGGGTCCGCGGCCCGCACGGCTTCCGGCTGCGCCAGCCGGCCCGCGAACGTGTCTTCCAAACCCCCTCGGGGCGCGCCGAGTTCAGTCTCGCGGCGCTTCCCGACCCGAACCCGGGCGCCGGTCTGCTCACCCTCGCCACGGTCCGCTCGCACGACCAGTGGAACACCACGATCTACTCATCCGACGACCGCTACCGGGGCGTCCGCAACCTGCGCACCCTCGTCTTCCTCAACGCCGCCGACATGCGCGAGCGCGGACTGGCCGACATGGACCTGGTCGACATCACGAGCATCGCCAAGGACGGCACCCGCCGCTCGGTGCGCGGCTACCGCGCGCTCACCTACGACGTGCCGCCCGGCTGCGCGGTCGGCTACATGCCGGAGCTCAACTCCCTGTGCGCCCTCGGCGACTTCAGCCCGCAGAGCGACCAGCCGCTGATGAAGCACCTGACGGTGGAGGTGGTCCCTACCGGCGGTGTCCCTACCGGCGGTACCTCTACCAGCGGTACCTCTACCAGCGGTTCCGCGCCTCCTCGGCCCACCCCGTGAGGCCGTCCAGATCCGTCCGCGTGCCGTCGTCGGTCAGGGCCCAGCCGCTGAAGTGGCCGAAGCACTGGTGGGTCTCGTTCGCGACGACGCCCAGGTTCGTCCGCGCGACCTTCTCGTGGAACGGCTCGAAGCGTACGTCCACGCGGTCCCCGCTGATCCGCCACGGGCGCCGCCAGTCCGACCGGTCGTACTCCCAGCGCAGCTCCTCGCCGATCTTGTGCAGGCGGCCGTCGACGAACAGGGCGTTCTCGGTGACACCGGTCCCGTCGGTCCACTGCCCGCCCAGTTGGAGCGCCCGCCCCGGCGCCGCCCCGGCCGCCCAGTTCCAGGTGACCGCGTAGGGCCACTTCCCGCGACCGTGGTCCAGGACGGCGAACGCGTCAGGACCGCCCACGTCGTACGACCTGTCGCGCAGCGACAGCGTGCCGTGCACCGGGCGGCCGACATCCTTGACCGTGTACTGGAACCGCCTACGGCTCCACGGCACCACGACGCCGAGCGACTCGTGACCCTGCGGCAGCGGCACCTCCACGTCCAGGCGGACACCGGGTCCGGCCGCGTGGAGGATGGTGCCGTCCGGACCCTGCGCGATGTCGATCCCAAGACCGCCCCCGCGCGCCGAGACACCACCCTCCCCGCTGCGCGGCGGCAGCGCCACGCCGCGCGCCAGCGGTACCACGGCGTCGACGCTCGTCTCGCGGCCGCTCGCGCGGTCCAGGACGTAGAGCCCGTGCACACCCGCGTAGTCCAGGGACGACGCGGTGACACCGATGATGTGGTCCGGCGTCACGATGCCCCAGTACTCCCAGCGCTTCGTCCGCCCCCAGCCGCGCAGATTGGCGGTGTGCAGGGGGCGTCGGGTCCAGCCGACCGCCGCCGGGTTCAACCGGCCGTCGGGCAGACAGAGTTCGACGGCGGACGTCAGCTCGCGTTCATGCGTGGCCGGTTCGCGTTCAAGCGTCATCAGCGCGGGCCGGGGGCTCCGAGGCCGCCCACGACGGACACCTCACGGCTGGTGAAGTCGCCGGTGAGCATGGGCATGGCGGTGGCGATGGCCTCCTTGGCCTCGGGCAGCTTGAGGGACGCGTCGTGGTGGCCCTTCGACTCCCAGACCTCGGTGACCACGATCGTGTCGGGGTCGTCGTCGGCCAGGCCCACCACGTAGCTGTGGCAGCCGTGTTGGGCGAGTGTGTCGGCTCCGGACAGCAGGATCGCCGCCACGTCGTCCCGCTTGCCGGGCCGGGTCTTCATGGAGCCGATGTAGCCGTAGGCCATGTCGTGCCGCCTTCCTCGAAGGTGTCCGTGGTCGGGGCGCCGCCAGGGCGCCCCTGCGGACCCTACGTCGCTTCCGGCCGAGTCACCTCCCGTTCCGCCGCCTCCACCACTCCCTGCCTCGGCTGAGGCTCAGTCGAAGACGACCGTGCGGTTGCCGTGCAGCAGGACGCGGCTCTGGCAGTGCCAGTTGACCGCGCGGGCGAGCGCGAGGCGTTCGGCGTCGCGGCCACGTAGGACGAGTTCCTGGGCGCTCTTCCGGTGGTCGACGCGGATCACCTCCTGCTCGATGATGGGTCCTTCGTCGAGGTCGGCGGTGACATAGTGGGCCGTCGCCCCGACGAGCTTCACACCTCGTTTGTGGGCCTGGTGGTACGGCTTGGCGCCGGCGAAGCTCGGCAGGAACGAGTGGTGGATGTTGATGGCCCGCCCCTCAAGGGACTTGCACAGGTCGTCGGAGAGGATCTGCATGTAGCGGGCGAGGACGACGAGGTCGACGGCGTACTCGTCGACCAGACGCAGCAGCCGCTCCTCCGCCTCCGGCTTGGTGTCACGGGTGACCGGCACGTGCAGGAACTCGACGCCCGCCTGCTCCACCTGCTCGCGCAGATCGGGGTGGTTGGACACGACGAGCGCGATGTCGCCGTCGAGGGTGCCGCTGCGCCACCGGTAGAGGAGGTCGGCGAGGCAGTGGTCGAACTTCGACACCATGACGAGCACGCGTGGCTTCGCCGATGCGTCGCGCAGCCGCCAGTCCATCGCGTACGCCTCCGCCGTCGCCGCGAACCGCTCCTCCAGGTGGGCCTGTTGGATCCCGGCGGGCGTGGTGAAGCTCGTCCGTAGGAACACCGTGTCGTTGTCGGTGTCGTCGAACTGCTGGTGTTCGGTGATGTCACAGCCCTCGCCGACCAGGAAGGCGGTGACGGCGTGCACGATGCCGGGGCGGGCCGGGCAGTTGAGGGTGAGGATGTACTGCTCGCTGGTGGTATCCATGGTGGTCACGACAGGTGTCTCCTCAGCATTCGACGACGTTGAGGGCGAGACCGCCGCGCGCGGTCTCCTTGTACTTGTCCTTCATGTCGGCGCCGGTCTCGCGCATCGTCTTGATGGCCTTGTCGAGACTGACGTGGTGCCGGCCGTCGCCGTGCACGGCCATCCGGGCGGCCGTGATCGCCTTGAGCGCGGCGACGGCGTTGCGCTCGATGCACGGGATCTGTACGAGGCCGCCCACCGGGTCGCAGGTCAGGCCGAGGTTGTGCTCGATGCCGATCTCGGCGGCGTTCTCCACCTGTTCCGGGGTGCCGCCGAGCACCTCCGCGAGCCCGGCCGCCGCCATCGAGCACGCCGAACCGACCTCGCCCTGGCAGCCGACCTCGGCGCCGGAGATCGACGCGTTCTCCTTGAACAGGACGCCGACCGCGCCCGCCGTGAGCAGGAAGCGCACGACGGCGTCGGCGTCGGCGCCGCGCAGGAACCGCTCCGCGTAGTGCAGCACGGCCGGGACGATGCCCGCCGCGCCGTTCGTCGGCGCGGTGACGACCCGGCCGCCCGCCGCGTTCTCCTCGTTGACCGCGAGGGCGTACAGCGTCACCCACTCCATGGCGTAGAGCGAGTCCGTCTCGGCGGTGTGCTGCGCGGCGTCGAGTTTCTCTTTGAGGGCCGCCGCCCGGCGGCGCACCTTCAGTCCGCCGGGCAGCGTGCCCTGCGCATCGCACCCCGCCCGCACACACTCCCGCATGACGGACCAGATGTGCAGCAGCCCGGCCCGCACGCCCTCTTCACCGCGCCACGACAGCTCGTTGGCCAGCATGATGTCGCTGATCGGCAGGCCGGTGGCCCGGGTGTGCGCGAGGAGTTCATCGGCGGTGGTGAACGGATAGCGGACCGGGGTGCGGTCGGGCACGAGGCGCGGGCCGTGCGCCTCGTCCTCGTCGAGCACGAAGCCGCCGCCCACCGAGTAGTACGTACGTCGGGACAGGGCTGCCCCGTCGGTGTCCCGTGCCTCGAACGTCATCGCGTTGGAGTGGAAGTCCAGGCGCTTGTCGCGATGGAGCACGACACCGGCGTCGAGAGTGAAGGGGACCGGCTGTTTGTCGAGCAGCCGCAGCAGGCCCGTCTCCTCGACCCGCGCGACGGCCGGCCCGGCGAGCGCCGGATCCACCGTCTCCGGGGTGTGTCCCTCAAGGCCGAGCAGGACCGCCCTGACGCTGCCGTGGCCGTGCCCGGTGGCGCCCAGCGAACCGAACAGCTCGGCGCGGACGTGCCCGGCGCGGGACAGCAGCCCGTCCCGCTCCAGGGCCCGCACGAAGGTGTGCGCGGCGCGCATCGGGCCGACCGTGTGCGAACTCGAAGGCCCGATGCCGACCTTGAACAGGTCGAAGACGCTGATACTCATGGGCTGGTCCACGCGCGATCAGCGCTCGCGTACTCGGTGCACGCGTCCGCGAGCCACGCCCCGACGTACCCGGCGAACGACGACCGGACCAGCAGCCATACGTTCCGCGGCCCCGCCTCCCGGACGACGACCGTCACCCCGGCCTGCGCGAGCAGCGTGGTGTGACAGGCGCCCGCCGGTGCCTTCTCCGGCGCGAGATCCAGGGCACAGCCCTGCGACAGGATCTCCGGCAGGAGAGGACCCGACAGGGCGAGGACCGTGCGCTGCGCCGAGGTGTCGGTCACGGTGGCGAACTCCTCGCCGATCGCCGACCGCAGCCCGCCCACCAGCTCGTCGGCCCGCCCGGCAGGTGCGACCAGGAGCCATTCGTCGGGCCCCAGCCACAACGCCTTCACGTCGGCGTCCAGTTCGGCGCGGCAGGCACCGGGCAGGGCGTACTCGAGGTACCCCTCGACGGCGGAGGCCGCCGCGCTGCCCGGGGTCACCCGGAGGGTGAGCTGGGTCAGGAACGGGAGTTCGTGGGCGGTGAAGCCGGACGGGAGCCGCGGCTCCCAGTCGGCGAGCGGACTGATGCGTACGGGAGCGGGGGAGTGGGTGTCAGCCGTCACGGCGGGCTCCCTCCTTGTCGAAGAGGACGGGTTCGGCGACGGTCACGGGCACGGTGACACCGTCGTCGAGCGGGACGTAGAGGGTCTCGCCGACGCGCTCGGTGCCGGAGCGGACGAGCGCCAGGGCGAAGGGGCGTTGCAGGGCGTCACTGTGGTAGCTGGAGGTGACATGGCCGAGCATCGGCACCGGCGGCGCGGGCACCGTCTCGGTGGCGATGATCTGCGCGCCCTCCGGGAGCAGCGTGTGCTCGTCGGTGGGCAGCAGCGCGACCAGCCGCTTGCGGTCGGCGCGCTGGTTCTCGGGGCGGGCGAAGGACCGCTTGCCGACGAAGTCCGGCTTCTTCTTCGAGATCACCCAGTTCATGCCGAGGTCCTGCGGGGTGACCGTGCCGTCGGTGTCCTGCCCGATGATCGGGTACGCCTTCTCGGCGCGCAGCACGTGCATCGTCTCGGTGCCGTACGGGGTGAGGCCGAGCGGCTGCCCGGCGTCGTACAGCGTCTGCCAGACGTGTGTCCCGTACCAGGCCGGCACGTTGACCTCGTAGGCGAGTTCACCGGAGAAGCTGATCCGGCAGACGCGGGCCTCGACTCCGGCGACGACGGTGTCACGCCAACTCATGAACGGGAACGCCTCGTTGGAGACGTCGAGACCGTCGCCGACGACGGCGGCGAGCACCTCGCGCGAGCGCGGGCCGACGAGCGGGATCGTCGCCCAGTGCTCGGTGACGGACGTGAGGTGGACGCGCAGCTCCGGCCATTCGGTCTGGAGCCACTCCTCCATCCACTCAAGTACCTTGGCGGCGTTGCCCGTTGTCGTCGTCACGAGGAACTCGTCGTCCGAGACACGGATGACCGTGCCGTCGTCGAGCGCCATGCCGTCGACGCCGCACATCACGCCGTAGCGGACCCGGCCGGGCTTCAGGGTGGCCATCATGTTCGTGTAGAGCCGGTTGAGGAACTCGCCCGCGTCGGGACCCTGCACGTTGATCTTGCCGAGCGTCGAACCGTCCATCATGGCCACGCCGTTGCGGGCCGCGTGGCACTCCCGCCGCACCGCCTCGTCCAGGGTCTCGCCGGGGTTCGGGTAGTACCAGGGCCGCTTCCACTGCCCCACGTCCTCGAACAGCGCGCCGTGCCGCTCGTGCCAGCCGTGCAGCGCCGTCACCCGCACCGGGTCGAAGAGCTCGCCCCGGTTGCGGCCGGCGAACGCGGCGAAGGCGATGGGCTGCACGGGCGGCCGGAAGCTGGTGGTGCCGAGGTCCGCCACATCCTGGCCGAGCGCCTCCGCGACGATCCCCGAGGTGAGGATCCCGGACGTACGGCCCTGGTCGTGGGCGGTGCCGATGGTGGTGTACCGCTTGACGTGCTCGACGGAGCGGAGCCCGGCGCGGGTGGCCCGGAACACGTCGCCGGCCAGCGCGTCGCGTTGCAGGTCGACGAATTGCGCCGTGCCGTCCGCGCCGTCCTTCGGGCTCGGCACCCGCCACAACGCCGTTGCAGGAGACGGCAGTTCGGTGGCGGCGGCAGGCACCCCGGTCGGCGCCGCGGTGACACCGAGCGCCTCCAGGGCCGCACCCGTCGCGGCGATGCCCGCGCCCAGGCACTCGCCGAGCGTCCGCAGCCCGTCCGCCGCACCCGCCGTCCGTACGGTCGACAGCGCCGCGGACGGCACGAACGTGGCGAGCCCCGCGTCGTACCGCAGCTTCCCCCGCGCCTGGCTGAACAGGGCCACGGCCGGGTTCCAGCCACCGGAGACGAGCAGCACGTCGCAGTCGACTCCGTGCCGCCGCGCCGCGTCCTTCGACCGCTCGGCGATGTGCACACGCGAGAGACGCTCGACGCCGCTGGTCCCGGTGACGACGTGGTCGAGGTGGAGCGGGATGCCGCGCTCCGCCAGCGCCGCACGCAGTCGCTCGGGGACGCTCGGCCTGGCGTCGACCACGGCCGCGAACTCCGCGCCCGCGTCGGCGAGTTCGAGCACGGCGTCGTACGCCGAGTCGTTCGTCGTGAAGACGGCCATGCGGCGCCCGACGAGGACTCCGTACCGGTTGAGGTACGTACGGGCCGCCGATGCCAGCATGATGCCGGGGCGGTCGTTGTCGTCGAAGGCGATCGGCCGCTCGGTGGCGCCGGTCGCGTGCACGACCTGCCGGGCCCGGATGCGCCACACCCGCTGCCGTGACATGTGGCTCGGGGCGGCGGCGCCGAGGTGGTCGGTGCGCTTCTCCAGGGCGAGGACGAGGTTGTCGTCGTAGTGTCCGAAGGCGGTGGTGCGGGTCAGGACGGTGACGTTCTCGGACGCGGCGAGCCGACGCGTCGCGGCGTCGACCCACTCCTGAGCGGGCCTGCCGTCGATGGTCTCGCGGGTGCCGAGGAGGCTTCCGCCCAACTCCGGTGCGCTGTCGACGAGTACGACGCGGACACCGGCCCCGGACGCGGCGAGCGCGGCGGCGATCCCGGCCGGGCCCGCGCCGACGATCAGCAGCTCGGCGTGCAGGTGCTTCGCGTCGTAGCGGGCGGGGTCGGGCGCCCCGGCGAGCTGCCCCTGACCGCCGAGACCCCGTGCCACCAGGCCGTCGTACAGCTCGACGGTCGTCGCCGTCAGCATCGGCTCGGGGAATGGTGCCTCGATCTGGACGAGGGCGTTGGGCTCCTCGACACCGGCGGCCAGGATGCCGCGCGGGCGGCCGTACTTGATGCTCGTGGCCACCCGGTGCACTCCGTTCGCGAGGAGCGCGGAGGCGAGGGTGTCACCGGGGTGGCCGGTGTAACGCGTCCCGTCGAAGGTGAAGTCCAGCGTGGTGGCGCGGTCGACGCGGCCGTACGCGTCGGAGGAGGTGCGGAAGGGGGTGGCACGGTACGGGGTGCTCATGAGGTCGCCTCCACGGTCTCCACGGTCTCCACGGACAGGAACTCGTAACTCACCGTGTCACGCACGGCGTTGAACCAGCGGCGGCAGCCCGCCGTGTGCGCCCACCGCTCGGCGAAGGGCCCCTTCGGGTTGTCACGGAAGAAGACGTACTGGGCCCACTGCGCGTCGTCGAGCGCGTGCGGGTCCTCGGGGTGCGCGATGTGCGCCTGGCCGCCGTAGTGGAACTCGGTCTCCTCGCGCGGCCCGCACCAGGGACAGGGGATGAGCTGCATGGATCTCTCCTAGGAGGTTGCTCAGTGCGCGACGGCGGCGGCGCCGTGCTCGTCGACGAGGGCGCCGGTCGTGAACCGTTCAAGGGTGAACGGCGCGTTGGTGTCGTGCGGTTCACCGGTCGCGATGGTGTGCGCGTACGCCCAGCCCACCCCCGGCGTCGCCTTGAACCCGCCCGTGCCCCAGCCGCAGTTGAGGTACAGGTCCTCGACCGGGGTGAGCCCGACGATGGGTGAGGCGTCCGGCGTGGTGTCGACGATGCCGCCCCACGTACGCAGCATGTGGGCGCGCGCGAACACCGGGAACAGCTCAAGGGCCGCCGCCATCTGCCGCTCGATGATGTGGAAGGCGCCGCGCTGCCCGTACCCGTTGTAGCTGTCGATGCCCGCGCCCATCACCAGCTCGCCCTTGTGCGCCTGCGACACGTACACGTGCACCGCGTTCGACATCACGACGGTCGGGTGCACCGGTTCGAGGAGCTCCGACACGAGCGCCTGGAGCGGATGCGACTGCAGCGGCAGCCGCAGGCCCACCATGTCGGCGAGCACGGAGGTGTGTCCGGCGGCGGCGAGCGCCACCTTCCCCGCGGCGATCGGCCCCCGCGTCGTCCGCACCCCGGTGACCCGGCCCGCGCTCACATCGATCCCCGTGACCTCGCAGTTCTGGATGAGGTCGATGCCGTACGCGTCGCAGCGGCGGGCGAAGCCCCACGCCACGTAGTCGTGCTTGGCGATGCCCGCGCGCGGCTGGTACGTGGCGCCGTGCACCGGATAGCGCACATCGGGGCTGGTGTTGACGATCGGACACACCTTGGCGACCTCGTCCGGCTCCAGCCACTCGGCGTCGATGCCGTTGAGCTGGTTCGCGTACACGCGGCGCTTGCTGTCCCGTACGTCCTGGAGGTTGTGCGCGAGGTTGAGGACGCCACGCTGGGAGAACAGGATCGGGTAGTCGAGGTCCTGCTCAAGGGTTTCCCACAGCTTGAGCGAGCTCTCGTAGATGCCGGAGCTCTCGTCCCACAGGTAGTTGGAGCGGATGATGGTGGTGTTGCGGGCCATGTTCCCGCCCGCGAGCCACCCCTTCTCCAGGACGGCGATGTTCGTGATGCCGTGGTTCTTGGCCAGGTAGTACGCGGTCGCCAGGCCGTGCCCGCCGCCGCCCACGATCACGACGTCGTAGGACTTCTTCGGGTCGGCATTGCGCCACAGGAAGTCGGGGTGGTCGGGCAGGGCGTCGCCGGGAGTGGTCATCGCCGGCCTCCTTCTTCCATGGTGGTGGCTGCCAGGGTGGGGTACAGGGGGAAGCGCTCCGTGAGCGCGGTGACCCGCTTGCGCAGGGCGCTCGCCGTCTCGTCGTCGAAGCCGGGCAGGAACGCGGTGGCGACGATGTCGGCGACCTCCGTGAACTCCCGCGCGCCGAAGCCGCGCGTGGCGAGCGCCGGGGTGCCGATCCGGACACCGGACGAAATCATGGGCGGGCGTGGGTCGTTGGGCACCGCGTTGCGGTTGACCGTGATGCCGACGCGGTGCAGCCGGTCATCGGCCTGCCGGCCGTCGAGCTCGGACTTGCGCAGGTCCACGAGGACGAGATGGACGTCGGTGGACGTGAGGGCTCCGTCGAGGGTCATGAGGACTCCTTGGAAACCGGCTGTGGGCGCTCTGATATATCAGTGGCGGATCGCCGTCACGGTAGCCATGCGCTCAGGCGCGCGTCAATGGTGTCCGTACGAGGAAATGAGCCCGTAACCGCCAGAGGAAGTGAGTCCGCAACCGCCAGCCGGAAGCGGCCAGTTGTCAGCCCGGCAGCTGGTCCAGGACCTCGTGCATCCGCGAGGCACCGGCCAGGTCCGCGAGCGCCTGCTCCATCACCGACAGCGGCTTGCGCGGCGGCAGCAGCAGGCCGATCCGGGCGCTGCGCCGCGGGCCGTGCAGCGGCACGGCCTCCATCCCGGCGGGGATCCCGAAGACGTGCAGCCAGGTGTGCGGGATGATGCTCGACCACTGCCCGGTGCGTACGTGCGCGATCAGCGAGGCGATGGAGTCGGTCTCCACGCGCGGCGCCACCGACAGCGAAAGCTCCGCGAACACGTCGTCCAGGACCCGCCGCCCCAGCATCCGCGGATGCAGCAGACACAGCGGCAGGGCCGCCGCCTCAGCCCAACTGATCTCCTGCGCCCGCCGGTTGGGGTCCTCCTGGGTGAGCACGACGTACCGCTCCCGGTACAGCGGCACGAACGGCAGGTCAAGGCTCCGGCTGTGGTACGAGACCGCTCCGTGCAGCTCGAAGGCGCGCAGTCGGCGCACGATGTCGTCGGCCTGGAGGTCGGCCTGGACGTTCACCGTGGTGTGCGGGTTCGCCGCGCAGAACGGCTGGGTGAGCAGGGCGACCGCGCCGACCGCCGTGGGCACGGCGCCGAGCCGCAGCTCGCCGCTGAGTCCCTCGCGCAGCGCCGCGAGCCCCGCCCGCATCGCGTCCCGGTCGGCGAGCATCCGGCGGGCCCACAGGACGACCTGCTCGCCCTCCGCCGTGAGCCCTTCGAAGCGTCGGCCGCGCCGCACCAGCGGCACACCCAGCTCCGTCTCCAGCTTGCGGATGCCTTCGGAGAGCGTGGGCTGCGACACGTAGCACTGCTCGGCGGCCTTGGCGAAGTGGCCGGTTCCGGTGAGCGCCACGAGGTATTCGAGCTGGCGCAGGAGCACGGTGCCACCCCTCTTCTGCGGCCGACGTCGGCGGACAAGGACAACGACAAGGACAAGGACAAGGACAAGGCATGATCGTAGCCGCCTATCAACGATCGGACTTTCCGCTTTGACCGTGGCCCGAGCGCCGACGAATGCTGAGCGGCGGGGGCGTGCCGGCTCCCTGTGTGTCGGAAACGTAGAGGTGATGGGCGTGCGCGCCGTCGAAGAGCCCGAAGAAGATCTCTCCCTGAGCAAGCCGAAGACGTGGGCCACCGGAGCGCCCGCCGTGGCCCACGCCCTCCAGTACGCCCTCAGCCAGACCTCCCCGAAGCGCACCGCCCTCACCCTGCTCAACATCAACCAGGACGGCGGCATCGACTGCCCCGGCTGCGCCTGGCCCGAAGGCGCCCCGGACAAGCGGCACCGCAACGAATACTGCGAGAACGGCGCCAAGCACATCGCCGACGAGGCCACCACGCGCCGCGTCACCCGCGAGTTCTTCGCCGAACACACCGTGAGCGAGCTGGCCGAGCGCTCCGACTACTGGCTCAACCAGCAGGGACGGCTCACCGAGCCCATGGTCAAGTACCCGGGCAGCGACCACTACGAGCCGATCGACTGGGACGGCGCGCTCGGACTGCTCGCCGACGAGCTGAACGGGCTCGACGACCCGGACGAGGCGCTGTTCTACACGTCGGGTCGGCTCGCCAACGAACCCGCGTTCCTGTTGCAGCTCTTCGCGCGCGCCTACGGCACGAACAACCTGCCCGACTGCTCCAACCTGTGCCACGAGTCCAGCGGCTCCGCCCTGAACGAGACACTGGGCATCGGCAAGGGCAGCGTCAGCCTCGACGACCTGCACAACAGTGACCTGGTGTTCGTCGTCGGCCAGAACCCGGGAACGAACCATCCGCGCATGCTCACCGCCCTTGAGGAGACGAAGCGGCGTGGCGGGCAGATCGTCGCCGTGAATCCGCTGCCCGAGGCGGGGCTGCTGCGCTTCAAACATCCGCAGAAGCCGCGCGGTGTCATCGGACGGGGTACCGAGATCGCCGACCAGTTCGTGCAGATCAGGCCCGGCGGTGACCTCGCCCTCTTCCAGGCGCTGAACCTGCTGCTCCTGGAGGCCGAGGACAAGGCGCCCGGCACCGTCCTCGACCGGGAGTTCATCGACGCCCACACCTCGGGCTACGAGGTCTTCACCGACAACATCCGCGGCCTCGACTGGGCGGAGGCGCTGTCGGCGACCGGGCTCACGCGGGCGGAGATCGAGCAGGTCCACCAGCGGGTGCTCGGCGCCAAGAACGTCATCGTGTGCTGGGCCATGGGCCTCACCCAGCACAAGCACGGTGTGCCCACCATCCGGGAAGTCGTCAATTTCCTTCTGCTGCGCGGAAACATCGGCCGGCCGGGCGCCGGAGTCTGCCCGGTGCGCGGCCACAGCAATGTGCAGGGCGACCGCACCATGGGCGTGTGGGAGCGGATGCCGCAGTCGTTCCTCGACGCCCTGGAGAAGGAATTCGACTTCGCCCCGCCCACCCGGCACGGGGCCGACGCCGTCGACGCGATTCGGGCGATGCGGGACGGCCGGGCCAAGGTGTTCGTCGGCGTCGCGGGCAATTTCGTCCGCGCCACACCCGACAGCGACGTCACCGAACAGGCCCTGCGCAATTGCCGGTTGACGGCCCACATCTCCACCAAGCTGAATCGCTCGCACGCCGTCTGCGGCGCCACCGCGCTGATTCTGCCGACGCTGGGACGCAGCGACCGCGACCTTCAGGCGGGCGGTGAGCAGTTCATGACCGTCGAGGACTCCATGAGCGATGTGCACGCCACCCGCGGCCGCCTCGCGCCCGCCTCACCCGCGCTGCTCAGCGAGGTGTCCATCATCGGCCGCCTCGCCCGCAGGACCCTCGGCGACCGGTACGGGATCCCCTGGCGGGAGTTCGAGGACGACTACGACACGATTCGCGACCGCATCGCCCGCGTGGTGCCCGGATTCGACGACTTCAACCGGCGGGTGCGGGAACCGGGCGGCTTCAACCTGCCCAACCCCGTCAACAAGCGGATCTTCCCCACGGCGAGCGGCACCGCCGTCTTCACGGCGAACACCTTCACCGGCCTCACCGCGCCGCCCGGCCACCTGATCCTCCAGACGCTGCGCTCGCACGACCAGTGGAACACCATCCCGTACGCGATGGACGACCGGTACCGCGGCGTCAAGGGCGCGCGGCGCGTCGTCCTCGCCAACGCGGACGACCTCGACGAACTCGGCATAGCCGAGGGCGAGTTGGTCGATCTGGTCAGCGTGTGGACCGACGGCAGCGAACGCCGGGCGCCCGCGTTCCGCGTCGTCGGCTACCCGACGCCGCGCGGTTCCGCGGCCGCCTACTACCCGGAGACGAACGTCCTCGTCCCGCTGGACAGCGTCGCCGAGAACAGCAACACCCCCACGTCCAAGGCGGTGGTCGTGCGCCTCGAACCGGCGGACGGGCCCCGCGTGACTCAGTGACTCAGTCCAGGTAACCCATCTTGCGGCTGATGTCCTGCGCGCTGCGCAGCAGCGTGGGGGACAGTTCGTGCATCCGCTCCTCGGTGAACCGGTAGGCCGGGCCCGAGGCGCTGATCGCGGCGATGACCTCGCCCTGCGCGTTCCTGATGGGCGCCGCCATTCCGTGCAGCCCCAGTTCCAATTCCTCCAGAGTCACCGCATATCCGCGTTCAAGGGTCTGTGCGAGATCCTTCTCCAGCTTTCCCTTGGTCGCCAGGGTGTGCGGTGTCATCCTTTTCATGTGGGAGGCCGCGAGCATTTGTGAGCGCTCTTTCTCCGGCACATGAGCGAGCAGTATCTTTCCGCTCGATGTGGCATGCATCGGGGTGAGTTGTCCGACCCAATTGTGCGTACTGACAGCCATCGGCCCGCGCACCTGGAGGACGTTCACCGCGTAATGCTCCTGAAGGATCGCGATGTTGACGGCCTCGCCGAATTCCTCCGCGAGCTGCTCGCAGAACGGGCGGGCCTGCTGGGTCACATCGAAGTTGTCGGTCACCGAGCTGGCCAGGCGTACGATGCCGAAGCCGATCCGGTACTTGCCCCGGTCGCCCGACTGCTCGACGAGGTCGCGCGCCTCCAGCGCGCCCAGCAGACGGAAGGCCGTCGACTTGTGCACGTCGATTTCCGCGGCGATCTCACTCACTCCGGCTTCACCGCGCCGGGCGAGAATCTCCAGAACGCTCACCGCGCGGTCGACGGACTGCACTCCGGCGCCCGACGAGCCCGCCCCCTCGCTGTCTGCCTCATGCTTTCTCATAACGCCCGACTATAGGCGCTGCCGGACGGCGTACGGCAGGGCGATGCGGAAGCACATCTTCGGCTCCATCTCCGCCCTCGTCATCGGCAAGTGGTGCCCCCGAATTCGGGCATGCGGCGCCCGTATTGCCACTGCTGCTACCCGGGGTCACGGCAGTCATGCGCCGCCCGGGTCCCCGGGGCCGGTCCTGACGCGCCCCGGCCCGGTCGTCCGCGGCGTCGGGACGGATCCCCGATTCCCCTTGACACGCGCCCGCGACGGATACGACAGTTTGGGCGTTGCGTAGAACGCGTCAAGGTTCTTCATGCGCAACAGAGTTCGGCTCCCTTGAACAGCTCTGCAGCAAGGAGCTCAACCGTGACCCACGAGGTATGCGCAGTGGTCGCCCGCAAGCCCGGCGCCCCCGTCGCAGTGGAGACGATCCTGGTCCCGGAGCCCGGACCGGGGGAGGCGCTGGTGCGGGTGCGGGCCTGCGGCGTCTGTCACACCGATCTGCACTACCGGGAGGGCGGGATCAATGACGCGTTCCCGTTCCTGCTCGGGCACGAGGCCGCCGGCGTCGTCGAGTCCGTCGGCGACGACGTCACCGACGTAGCACCCGGCGACTTCGTGATCCTCAACTGGCGTGCCGTGTGCGGAAGTTGCCGGGCCTGTCGGCGCGGCCGCCCGTGGTACTGCTTCGCCACCCGCAACGCCGCGCAGCCCATGACCCTCCTCGACGGCACCGAACTGACACCCGCCCTCGGCATCGGCGCGTTCGCCGAGAAGACCCTCGTCGCGGCGGGCCAGTGCACCAAGGTCGACCGGTCCGCACCGGCCGCCGCCGCGGGCCTGCTCGGCTGCGGCGTCATGGCGGGCTTCGGCGCCGCCGTCAACACCGGGGGAGTCGGCCGGGGCGACTCGGTCGCCGTCATCGGCTGCGGCGGCGTCGGTATCGCGGCGATCGCGGGGGCGAAGGTGGCCGGGGCCGCCCGCATCATCGCCGTCGACATCGACGAGCGGAAGCTGGTGCGGGCCGAGCGGTTCGGTGCCACCGACACCGTGAACTCGTCCAGGACCGACCCCGTCGAAGCCGTCCGCTCGCTCACCGGCGGCTTCGGCGCCGACGTCGTCGTGGACGCCGTCGGCCGCCCCGAAACCTTCCAACAAGCCTTCTACGCCCGCGACTTGGCGGGCACCGCCGTCCTCGTCGGCGTCCCCGCACCCGACATGGAGCTGGAGCTCCCGCTCGCCGACGTCTTCGGCCGCGGCGGCTCCCTCAAGTCCTCCTGGTACGGCGACTGCCTGCCCTCCCGCGACTTCCCCGCCCTCATCGACCTCTACCTCCAGGGCCGCTTCGACCTCGGCGCGTTCGTCAGCGAGGAGATCGGCCTCGACGAGGTGGAGTCGGCCTTCGAGGCCATGCACCGCGGAGACGTACTGCGCTCAGTGGTGACTCTCTGAGCGTGCGGGCCCCCGCCCGCACCCGGAAGCCCGCCACGCCACGCCACACCACTTCTCATCACGACACACCACACCACTCGCATCGCTTCGGCACCTGCCGCATGCCCGCACGACATCTACCGAGGTGACATCCGATGAGCATCACCGGCCTGCCCCCGAGCCTGATCTCCACGCTGCCCGGCGACTACTACACCGACCCGCGGATCTTCGCGCGGGAGCAGGAGCACATCTTCGAGAACATGTGGTTCTGCGTGACCCGGGCCGCGGACCTCGCGAGGCCCGGCAGCTTCCGCACCTACCAGGTCGGCCGCGAGAGCGTCCTCGTCTCCCGCTCCCGCGACGGCTCCGTGCGCGCCTTCCTCAATATCTGCCGGCACCGCGGCGCCCAGCTGTGCACCCAGGAGTCCGGCGAGGTCAGGCGCACCTTCCAATGCCCGTACCACGCCTGGACGTACGGACTCGACGGCAGGCTCGTCGCCGCCCCGAACCTCACCTCGATGCCGGACATCGACCGCACCGAGTACGGGCTCGTGGGCGTCCACGTCCGCGAGTGGCTCGGCTATGTGTGGGTGTGCCTCGCCGATCAGCCCGCGCCCTTCGAGGACGAGGTGATCGGCGCCGTCACCGAACGCCTCGGCGCCGCGGAGGCCATCGGCAACTACACCATCGAGGACCTCGACCTCGGCCGCCGCATCACCTACGACGTGCGGGCCAACTGGAAGCTCATCATCGAGAACTTCATGGAGTGCTACCACTGCGCGACCATCCACCCCGAACTCACCGAAGTCCTCCCGGAGTTCAAGGACGGCCTGGCCGCCCAGTACTTCGTCGGCCACGGCGCCGAGTTCGCCGACGAGGCCAGGGGTTTCACCGTCGACGGCTCCGAGGGCCTCGACCGCATCCCCTCCGTCGGCGAGGACCAGGACCGCCGCTACTACGCGATCACCGTGCGCCCCCAGGTGTTCATCAACCTGGTCCCGGACCACGTCATCATCCACCGCATGTACCCCCTCGCCCACGACCGCACCAAGGTCGAGTGCGACTGGCTCTACTTGCCGCACGTCGTCGACAACGGAACCGATGTCGAGCGGTCCGTCGAACTGTTCCACCGCGTCAATCAGCAGGACTTCGACGCCTGCGAGCGCACCCAGCCCGCCATGAGCTCGCGCGCCTACGGCAAGGGCGGCGTCCTCGTCCCCAGCGAGCACCACATCGGCGAGTTCCACGCCTGGCTCCAGGCCAGGATCGGCACACAGCACGCCAACTGACCCACCACCACCCGCTCTTCCGGAGGTTCCCCATGATCCCGGTGTGCCGCATCGAAGATCTGCCCGCTGGCGAGTCCATCCGCGTCACCGAGGGCGTGCCCGCGCCCGTCGCCGTGTTCAACGCGGACGGCACGGTGTACGCCATCGACGACACCTGCACCCACCAGGACGCCTCGCTCGCCGACGGCTTCGTCGAGGGCTGCTACGTCGAATGCCCCCTGCACGAGGCCTTCTTCGACCTGCGCGACGGCCGACCCACCTGCCCGCCCGCCAAGACGCCCGTCCGCACCCACCGGGTCACCGTCGAGGACGGCCAGATCCTGCTGCACGTCACCGTAGGGGAGCCCGCATGACCCGCATGAAGCACATCACCGTCGTCGGCGCCTCGCTCGCGGGCCTCAGCGCCGTCCGCTCGCTGCGCGCCGAGGGCTACGAGGGTGGCATCACCGTCGTAGGAGAGGAACTGCACCGGCCCTACGACCGCCCGCCGCTGTCCAAGGCCTACCTCAAGGGCGACATCACCGCCGACGACCTCGCGCTCGGCGACGCCGAGGAGTACGAAGAGCTGGGCGTGGACTGGGAGTTGGGGGAGCGCGCCGTGCACCTCGACTGCTCCACCACCTCGGTCATCCTCGGCAACGGCCGCCGCGTCGACACCGACGGCGTCGTCGTCGCCACCGGCTCCACCGCCCGCCGCCTCCCGGGCACGGACGGCATCGCCGGAGTCCACACTCTGCGCACCCTCGACGACGCCCGGACCCTGCGCGCCGAGCTGGTGAGCGGGGCGTCCCGGATGGTCGTCATCGGCGCCGGCTTCATCGGCGCCGAAGTCGCCGCCACCGCCCACCACTTGGGCCTCGACGTCACCGTGGTCGAGGCGCTCGACACCCCGCTGGAACGGCAGCTGGGCGCCGACATGGGACGGCTGTGCGCCTCCCTGCACACCGACCACGGCGTCCGCCTGCTGTGCGGGACAGGCGTCGCGGGCCTGGAGAGCGGCGGCGGCCGGGTCACCGGCGTGCGGCTCACGGACGGGCGGCTGCTCCCCGCCGACCTCGTGCTCGTCGGGGTCGGCGCCCGGCCGGTCGACGACTGGCTCGCCGACTCCGGTGTGTGGGTCGACAACGGCGTGGTGTGCGACGCGGGTGGCGCCTCCAGCGTCCCGAACGTCGTCGCCGTCGGCGACGTGGCCCGCCGCCCGCACCCCTTCACCGGCCGGCACGCCCGCATCGAGCACTGGTCGAACGCCGCGGAGTCCGCCACCACCGCGGCCCGCACCCTCCTCACCGGTGAGTCGGCCGTACCCCGGGCCACGCCGCCGTCCTTCTGGTCCGACCAGTACGACGTCCGTATCCAGCTCGCGGGCACGGTCGGCCCCGACTCCGTCGTCGAACTCGTCGACGGCTCCTACGAGGACCGGTCCTTCGCGGCCCTGTACCGGGAGGCCGGAGCACCCGTCGCGGTCCTCGCCATGAACCGCTCGAAGATCTTCAACCGCCTCCGCCGTACGCTGATCCCCGCGGCGGAGAGGATCGCGCCCGCCGCCGTATGACGACCCCGTACAGCAGGACCTCCCTGTCCGCACCACGCCGCACCCCTGATATATCAATCGGGGGATGCGGTACGGTGAGGTCCCATCGCGGACACGTCAAGGGAGGGGCGAGATGGCCGCTGTGCCTGCCGCCGGAGGCCAGTCGCAGTCAGCGACGCTGGCCGACCAGGCGTACCAGGAGATCACGGACCGGCTCGTCACCCTGCAGATCCGCCCCGGCGAACCCGTTCACGACGGGCGCCTCGCCGCCGACCTCGGCCTCGGCCGCACCCCGGTCCGCGAGGCCCTCAAGCGCCTGGAGATCGAGCGGCTCATCGTCGCCTACCCCCGGCGCGGCACCTTCGCCACCGAAGTACAGATCGCCGACCTCGGGCACATCTCCGAGGTGCGCCAGGAACTCGAACCGCTCGCCGCCGCGCGCGCCAGCAAGCGGGCCACGGCGGCCGACCGGGACCGGCTGCGCGAGCTGCTCGCCCGCGTCGAGGAGGAGTCCAAGTCCGCGTCGGCGCACGGCGAGATCGGCCTGCTCCGCCTCGACATGGCCGTGCACCGCGCCGTCTACGCGGTCACGTACAACCCGTACCTCGAAGCCACCCTCGTCAACTACGACAACCTCGCCACCCGCATCTGGTGCCTGTTCATCGACCGGCTCGCCGGACTCGAACAACACGTCCACGAGCACGGGCAGTTGCTGCGCGCCGTCATCGAGGGCGACGCGGCGAAGGCGGCCGCGGTCTCCGCCGAACACGTGGAGAACTTCGAGCGCGCCATCCGCGCCATCATCTGAGGTCACGGACGGATTCCCGCCCGCCCCAACTGGCAGTGACGCGGGGCCCATTGACGCCCCGCCCGCACCGGTTCTAGTGTGCCGAACTCTGATATATCAACCACCCACCATTGCCGTGTCAATTCGACGTGCACCCCGGCCGTTGCACCCCGGCCGTCCCGCCGCACGTGCCCCTCGCGCACCCCTGAACTCCCGGAGGACCCACCATGATCTCGCAGTCTTCGCAGCCCAAGGTGGTCATCATCGGAGCCGGCATCGTCGGCTGCTCCCTCAGCGACGAACTGACCGCGCTCGGCTGGAGGGACGTCACCGTCCTCGAACAGGGGCCCCTCTTCGCGACCGGCGGCTCCAGCTCGCACGCCCCCGGCCTCGTCTTCCAGACCAGCCACTCCAAGACCATGACCGAGTTCGCGCACTACACCGTAGAGAAGGCGAGCGCCCTCGACCTCGACGGCAACTGGTGCTACCGGCAGGTCGGCGGCCTGGAGATCGCCACAAGTCCCGAGCGCCTGGCGGAACTTGAGCGCCGCCACGGCTGGCTCACCTCCTGGGGCGTCGAGAGCCACCTCCTCGGTCCCGAGGAATCCGCGAAGCTCCACCCGCTGCTCGACCCCGGTGCCATCCTCGGCGGCTACCACATCCCCAGCGACGGCCTCGCCAAGGCGCTGCGCATCGGGGAGGCCCAGGCCCGCCGCGCCATCGCCCGCGGCGCCACCTTCCTCGGCCACCACACCGTCACCGACATCGAGACGTCCGGCGGAGCCGTCAGCGCCGTCGTCACCGACCGCGGCACCTTCCCCGCCGACATCGTCGTCTCCTGCGCCGGATTCTGGGGCCCGCGCATCGGCCGCATGGTCGGCCAGGACGTGCCGCTCGTCCCGATGGGCCACCAGTACGCGATCACCACACCGGTCACCGAACTCAAGGGCCGCAACAGCGAGTTGGACGAGGCCAACCTGCCGATCCTGCGCAACCAGGACGCCGGCGTCTACTACCGCGAACTCGTCGACCGCATCGGCATCGGCTCGTACGCCCACCGCCCCATGCCGCTGTCGCCCGACGACGTCGCCCACCCCGCAGACAGCCCCGACCAGCCCTCCAAACTCGACTTCACCCGGGCCGACTTCGAGGGTGCCTGGGCCGACACCCGCACGCTGCTGCCCGCGCTGGGCGACGCGGAGATAGCCGACGGCTTCAACGGGCTGTTCTCCTTCACCGTCGACGGCATGCCGCTGATCGGCGAGTCCCCGACGGTGTCCGGGTTCTGGCTCGCCGAGGCGGTCTGGGTGACCCACTCCGCGGGCGTCGCCAGGGCCGTCGCCAAGTGGATGGTCGAGGGCCGCCCCGGAATCGATGTGCACGGCTGCGACATCAACCGCTTCGAGGACGTCCAGCTCGCCCCCGACTACGTACACGAACGCAGCTGCCAGGCCTTCTCCGAGGTCTACGACATCATCCACCCGCTCCAGCCCCCGAACCGGCCACGCCCGCTGCGCGTCAGCCCCTTCCACACACGTCAGCAGGCGCTCGGCGCCGTGTTCCTGGAAGGCGGCGGCTGGGAGCGCCCGCACTGGTACGAGGCCAACGCCGACCTCCCCGAGGTGTCCCGCATCAGTGGGCGCGGCGAGTGGGCGTCCCGCTTCTGGTCGCCCATCGCGGGCGCCGAAGCACTCGTCACGCGCGAGCGGGTGGCCCTGTACGACATGACACCGCTCAAGCGCCTCGAAGTCACGGGCCCGAACGCCCTCGCGTACCTGCAATCCCTCTCAACCAACCAACTGGACAAGGCGGTTGGCGCCGTCACCTACACCCTCCTCCTCGACGAGGCGGGCGGTGTGCTCAGCGACCTCACCGTCGCCCGGCTCGCCGACGACCGCTTCCAGGTCGGCGCCAACAGCAACCTCGACCTGGCGTGGCTGCGCCGCCACCTGCCCGCCGACGGCACCGTACAGGTACGGGACATCACGTCCGGCACCTGCTGCATCGGTGTGTGGGGCCCGCGCGCCCGCGACCTCGTACAGCCCCTCACCGACGCCGACTTCTCACACGAGAACTTCGGCTACTTCAAGGCCAAGCAGGCGTACATCGGGGACGTCCCGGTCACCGCGATGCGCCTGTCGTACGTGGGTGAGCTGGGCTGGGAGCTCTACACCACCGCCGACCTCGGCCTGCGCCTGTGGGACACGCTCTGGCGGGCCGGACAGGAACACGGAGTGATCGCGGCGGGCCGCAGCGCCTTCAACTCCCTGCGCCTGGAGAAGGGTTACCGCGCCTGGGGCCACGACATGACCAACGAGCACAACCCGTACGAGGCCGGGGTCGGCTTCGCCGTCCGCAAGAAGAAGGGTGACTTCATCGGGCGCGCGGCCCTCGAAGGTGTCACCAAGGACACCGTCGGCCGCCGCCTCACCGCCCTCCTCATCGAGGACGACCGCTCCGTGGTCATGGGCCACGAACCCGTCCACGTGGGCGGCGAACCCCACGGCTACGTCACCAGCGCCGCGTACGGCTACACCCTCGGCCGCCCCATCGCCTACGCCTGGCTCCCCGCCGAGCACGCCGAACCCGGCACCCGCGTGGAGATAGGCTACTTTGGCGACCGGGTGCCCGCGGTGACGGCGGCCGAGCCGCTCTTCGACCCGGAGATGACACGCATCCGCAGGTGACGCATCCGGCGGTGCCCGGTCGTGGGAAGTCCCGGTGACCAGCCACCGGACCAATCCAAGAACGCGCGGGGTCCGGATTACGCCTGGACGATCCCCGACCACGGAGGGCCCCGTGAAAGAAGCCGTACACATCGGCAGAAACCCGTCCACCGAACCGGACCTGGAGGAACTGGTGGGACGCGTCGCGCTCGGCGAGGAGGAAGCATTCGCCTCGGTGTACGACATGGTGATGGGCCCTGTCCTCGGTACCGTGCGCGCCGTCCTGCGCGATCTGTCCCAGTCGGAGGAGGTGGCCCAGGAGATCCTCGTGGAGGTCTGGCGCACGGCTCCCCGCTACCGCACCGACCGGGGCACGGCCATCAACTGGATCCTGACCCTGGCGCATCGCCGCGCGATCGACCGGGTCAGGTCCGTGGAGGCCGCCGCGGCCCGTGACCACAAGGCCGCGCTCCTCGACCGCACACCGGAGTTCGACGAGGTGACCGAGCAGGTGGAGGCGCGCCTCGAACGCGAACAGGTGCGCCGCTGCCTGCGCACCCTGACCGACATCCAGCATCAGGCCGTCACCCTCGCCTACTACCGGGGCCTGACGTACCGCGAGGTCGCCGAGGCACTGACCCTGCCGCTCGGCACGGTCAAGACACGGCTGCGCGACGGACTCATCCGGCTCCGCGACTGCCTGGGGGTGACGACCGCGTGACCATCGCCGAACTGCACACCCTGACCGGCGCCTACGCCCTCGACGCGCTGTCCGAGGACGAGCGGGCCGACTTCGAGCGGCACCTGCGGGACTGCGAGGCCTGCGCCCGCGAAAGCGTCGAACTGGCCGAGACAGCGGCCCGGTTGGGCCTCGCCGCCACGGTCACCCCCCGGCCCGAGCTGCGCGACCAGGTGCTGCGTCGCATCGCCACGGTCCGCCAGGACTCACCCGGCGGGCCGGGCCTGTCGCGGACCGGCCGAACCGCGGCCGTCCGGCGGCGTCCGCTGGCGCGGTGGGCGCTCGCCGCCTGCCTCGCGGCCGCCGCCGTGCTCGGCGGCACCACCGTGTGGCAGCACCAGCGCGCCCAGGACGCCCAGGAGCAGGCCCGGCAGGCGGAGGAGAGCAACGAGCGGATCGCCGCCGTGCTCGCCGCGCCGGACGCCAAGACCGACTCGGCGGAACTGGGCGACGGCGCCAGCGGCACCGTCGTCGTCTCCAAGAGCCGGAACCGGGCGGTGTTCATCGCCACGGGGATGGCACATCCGCCGCAGGGCAAGGTGTACCAACTCTGGTTCGACGACGGCGGAACGATGCGCTCGGCCGGGCTCATGAACACCGACCGCAGCGACCAGACGGTCCTGCTGGACGGTGGCATGGACGGCGCATCGGGCATGGGGATCACCGTCGAGCCCGCCGGCGGCTCGGACCGGCCGACCTCCGACCCCGTGGCGCTGATGCCGCTGCCCGCCTGACCGGTAACAGGGCAGGCGGGAGCGTTGGAGGCCCCGCATCAGCGGGACGGGGCCTCCGCACACGCCGCCACACACGTCAACGGCGAGGTGGCAGCGGGAAGAACCCGCTGGTGCGAGCCGCGTACTCGGCATAACCGGGACGCCCGGCCATGTGCCGCTCCAGCAGCCGTTGCCCGCTGCCCTTCGTGAGCAGCAGGGTCATCACCAGCGGCGACACGACCGAGACGGACGCCGCGGCGAGCGAGTCGCACGTGATCAGGAACAGGCCCCACCAGACGCAGAAGTCCCCGAAGTAGTTCGGGTGACGGGTCAGGCTCCACAGGCCCCGGTCCATGATCCGGCCCTTGTTCGCCGGGTCCGCCTTGAACCGGTCGAGCTGCGCGTCCCCCACCGCCTCGAAGAACACACCGACAACCCACAGCGCGGCGCCGGCCCAGGCGACGGCGCCCATCGGTCCCGGCACGTACTGCGCTGCCTGGACCGGCAACGACACCAGCCACACGAGCGCGCCCTGGAGCAGATACACCATGCGCAGCGCGTACAGGTTCCGGTTGCCGGGGGCCTTGGCCAGCATCCGCTCGTAGCGCGGGTCCTCGCCGTGCCCGCGTCCGCGCCGGGCGATGTGCCCGGCGAGCCGCAGCCCCCAGGCCACCGTCAGTACCGTCACCAGGGCCCGCCGCGCCGGGTCGCCCGTGCCCGCCGACGCCGCCAGGGTCACCACGGCGACCGCCGAGAACCCGAGCCCCCACGCCACGTCGACGATCCGGTGCAGGCCCTTGCGCACGGCCACGGCGAAGGTGACCAGCATGACGGCGAACGCGGCGCCGGCCGACCACACCAGTCCGACCCCGAAGCCGCCCCAGGCGAAGCCGTTCACGGCGCGTCCAGACCGAGGTACCAGTCGCGCGGCGTCGCGGGCGCACCACTCAGCCCGGTCTCCGTCGGCCGGACGGCGAGGATCTGGTCGACGCCCATGCGCCGCTCCTCGAAGGCGAGCGCGCCGCCGACGAGATACAGACGCCACACGCGGGCCGTCTCCTCACCGACGAGTTTCACGAACTCCGGCCAGCGCTCCTCCAGCGTGCGGTGCCAGGCGCCGACGGTGCGTACATAGTGCTCGCGCAGCGACTCCACCGACCGCACCTCGAGTCCGGCGCCCTCCAGCAGGTCGACGGACTCGCCCAGCGGACGCATGTGCATATCGGGCGCGATGTACGCCTCGATGAACGCGCCACCGCCCGGAGCCACCGCGCCGCGTGACATCTGCTGGACCATGACACGGCCGGCCGGGCGGACCATCCGGTGCAGCGCGGCGGCGAACGCCGGGTACTCGGAGTCCCCTACGTGCTCGCCCATCTCGACGGTGGCGACCGCGTCGTAGTCACCGCCGCCGATGTCCCGGTAGTCCTGACACACCACGTCCACCCGGTCCGCGAGACCCCGCTTACGCACCCGCTCGCGGACGTGGGCCGCCTGCTCGCGCGCCAGTGTCACCGCGGTGACCCGCGCCTTGTGGTGCTCGGCCGCGTACAGCGTCAGGGAGCCCCAGCCGCAGCCGATGTCGAGCAGCCGCGACCCCGGTTCCAGGCCGAGCTTGCGGCAGATCAGCTCCAGCTTGGCGCGCTGGGCGTCGGCCGGGGTGAACTCGGGCGCCTCGCTCACCCAGTAGCCGCACGAGTACGCCATCGTCTCGTCGAGAAGCAGCCGGTAGAAGGCGTTGGACAGGTCGTAGTGGTGGCTGATGGCGGCCCGGTCGCGGGACTTGCTGTGCGGCGCGCCGCGCAGCCGGGCCTGCGAGGCGGGCGGCGCCGGGGGAGGACCCACGACGCCGAGCCGGGCGGCGGTACCAGCCGCGCGGACCCGTTCGGTGAGGGACAACTCGGGTGCGTGCAGGCCGCGTTCGGGGGCCGCCGACCACATGGCGCGCAGCCCGGTGGCCAGATCGCCCTCGATGTCGATCTCTCCGGTGACGTAGGCCTGGGCGAGCCCCAACTCGCCCGGATTCCACAGGAGTCGACGCAGCGCGCGGCGGGAGCGGACGACGACCACGGGCCCGTCGGCCGGACCCGTCTCGGCGCCGTCCCAGGTCCGCAGGCGTACCGGGAGCGGGCCACCGAGCGCGGTCTCGGCGAGTGAAGCGAGACGGTGGGCGGCACCGGTCATCGGTCGGTCTCCTCCTTGGTGAGCAAGTACTGCTGTACGTCGAGGTATCCGGAGCGGAAGCCGGCCTCGGAGTAGGCGAGGTAGAAGGTCCACATGCGGCGGAACGTCTCGTCGAAGCCGAGCGCGTCGACGTCGTCCGCGCGCTCGGTGAACCGTTCCCGCCACAGCCTCAGCGTCTCCGCGTAGTGGGCGCCGTAGCCGTCGCGGCGGGCGAGCGTGAGGCCGGTGTGGTCGCGTACGGACTCGGTGATTGCCTCGACGGACGGCAGCAGGCCACCGGGGAAGATGTACTTCTGGATCCAGGTGTACGTGGATCGGCCGGCCAGCATCCGGTCGTGCGGCATCGTGATGGCCTGGAGCGCGGCCCGGCCGCCCGGCGCGAGGCGCGCGTCGAGGGTGCGGAAGTAGGTGGGCCAGAACTCGGCGCCGACGGCCTCGATCATCTCGACGCTGACGACCGCGTCGTACGTGCCCCGCGCCTCGCGGTAGTCGCACAGTTCGACGCCGACGCGGTCGGTGAGTCCGGCCGCCGCGATCCGTTCGAGGGCGAGCTCGCGCTGTTCGGCGGAGAGGGTCAGCGACGTGACACGGGCGCCGCGCGCGGCGGCGCGTATCGCGAGTTCGCCCCAGCCGGTGCCGATCTCAAGGACCCGGCTGCCGTCCCGCACCTCGGCGAGGTCGAGCAGCCGGTCGACCTTGCGGCGCTGGGCGTCCGCCAACAGGTCCCAGTGCGCGGGCAGACCACGGAAGACGGCCGAGGAATAGCTCAGCGTCTCGTCGAGGAAGAGCGCGAACAGGTCGTTCGACAGGTCGTAGTGGTGGCTGATGTTGCTGCGGGAACCGGCCGGTGTGTTGCGCCGCGCCGACGGCTGACGCCGCGCCCACAGGCCGCGCAGCCGCTGCAGGGGAGCGGGCACCAGTTCCGCGACGTGCGCGGCGAGCACGGTCAGGGCGGCCACCGGATCGGGGGCGTCCCACTCGCCGGCCATGTACGACTCGCCGAACCCGATCAGACCGTGCAGGCCGATACGGGCGTGGAACGCGTCGGGCCGGTGGATGCACAACAGCGGTCCACCCAGGCCCAGTTCGGATCCGTCGGCGAACCGTACGCGCAGCGGCAGCCGGCGCAGGGCGTGCCGGACGACGGCCGCGGCGACGGCGGTCCTGGCGGCCGATGCGGTGGGTGTGGCGGCGACGTCGGGCCAGCGGTCCGGGTCCACGGGGGCGGCCGCGGCATGGCGGGCCGGGGCGGGGCGGGGGTCGCCGGTTCTCATGACTCGTACTCCGGGGTGCTGTGTTCGGTGCGGTGCTCGGTGCTCTGGTGGGCGTGGTCGGGGCGGGGCCGCACGGGCAGGCCCCGTAGGTACAGGCGGACGCCGTGCACGCGGATGGCCACGGACACGGCGAGGGTGGACCACGGTCTGCGCAGGGCGAAGCCGACCAGGGTCCGCGTACGTACTTCGTGTCGGGAGCCCCGCACGGTTGCGGTGAAGGGTCTTCCGCCGTCCCGCTCCAGTTGCACGGTGAGGTCGACCCGGTCTCCCGGGGCGGGCAGCCGCATGCGGTAGCGGCCGTCGACCGGGAAGAACGGCGAGACGTAGAACTCCTTGTCCGTCGTGGCCCGTCCCGCGGCGTCGGGGCGCAGCAGATAACTGTGGCGCCCGCCGTACGTGTTGTGGACCTCGGCGACCACGCAGCGCGGCGCGCCGTCGGGGCCGTGGCACCAGTAGAGGGTGAGCGGATTGAACACGTGGCCGAAGACGCGCGCGTGGGTGAGCATCACGACGCCGCCGCCCTCCAGGTCGACGCCGTGCTCGGCGAGGCACGCGTCAAGGCCCGCGCGGATCGAGGGACGGTCGCCGTCGAAGTGGTCGCGGGCGTCGAAACCGGCCAACGGGCGCAGCGCCGCCGGGAGTTCCGGAGGGTGATCGGGGTCGATGAGCCACATGTACGTGCGATGCCGCAGGCTGTAGCGCCGCGGCGCGGTCCGTACGTGCCCGACCGTGACGCGGTACAGGGCGGGGGCCGTGTTCACCACCGCACCCCCAGTGCCGCGGCGGCCGCGACGCCGGAGCGGCAGCCGTCCTCGTGGAAGCCCCACCCGTGATAGGCCCCGGCGAACGCGGTGGTGGACGTGTTCAGTTCGGGCAGCCGCCGCTGCGCGGCCACCGACTCCGGGGTGTAGACCGGGTGTTCGTACACCATGCGGGCCCGCACCCGCGCCGGGTCGACACGGTCCTCGCCGCCCAGCGTGACCACGTACGTCTCGGGGGCGTCCAGGCGCTGGAGCCGGTTCATGTCGTAGCTGACGCGCACCCGGTCGGCGCCCGCCGTGCAGGACGGCATCAGATAGTTCCAGGAGGCGCGGGCACCCCTGGCACGCGGCAGCAGGCTGGTGTCGGTGTGCAGGAGCGTCGCGTTGCGGGAGTACCGGAAGGCGCCGAGCACCTCCTTCTCCGGCACGGTGGCATCGGCCAGAATCCGTAGTGCCTGGTCCGGGTGGGTGGCGACGACCACCGAGTCGTACGAGCGGGTGCGGCCGTCGGCGGCGGTGAGGCTCGCGCCGTCCGGATGCCGGTGCACGGCGCGGACCGGGGTGGCGCGATGCACCTCGTGCACGCCTCGGACCACCCGGTCGACGTACCCGCGCGACCCGCCGGTCACCGTGCGCCAGGTCGGCGAGCCGCCCACCGACAGCATCCGGTGGTGCTCCAGGAACCGGAACAGGTACGCGGCCGGGTAGCGCTGCGCGGTGGCCGCGTCGCAGGACCACACGGCCGACACGAGCGGCGTCATGAAGTGCGTACGGAAGTAGCGGGAGAAGCCTTCGCGGTCCAGGAACTCGCCCAGCGTGAGGTCCTGTTCGGCCTCCCGTGCGAGGTGGTGTCGCGCGGCCCGGTGGAAGGCGGGCACCTGCGCGAGGAGGCGCACAAAGGCGGGGCGCAGGGCGTTGCGGGGCCGCGCGAACAGACCCGCGGGGCCGCGGGCGCCCGCGTATTCGAGTCCGCAGCCCTCGCACCGCACCGACATGCTCATCTCCGACTCCTGTGTGGCGACGCCCAGCTCGGCGAAGAGCCGCAGGAGGTTCGGGTAGGTGTGCCGGTTGTGGACGATGAACCCGGAGTCGACCTGGTGGTCCGTCCCGTCGGGTGCGGTCACGTCGTGGGTGTGGGCGTGTCCGCCGAGCCGGTCGTCGGCCTCGTACAGGGTGACGTGGTGCGTGCGGGCGAGGATGTGCGCGGCGGTGAGCCCGGCCACGCCGCTGCCTATGACGGCGGTGCGCCGCCGCCCGGCACCGTCGCCCGGGCCCCCCGACCCTCCGGCCGCCCTGCCGGTGCCCCTCGGCGCCGTCGACATCGCCTCTCCTCTCACCCGCCGCGAAAGCTGTCTCATGGGTAATCCGGAGCGGGCCGGAGAGCGGATTGGCGAGAGTTGATCTTTTTTCCGGGCCGGGGGCGGGCCCGCCCGCCGTGTCCGCTGGGCCGGGGGCGGGTCCGTCTTCCGGGGTCAGCTCTTGGGCATCAGGACGCTGTCGATGATGTAGACGTTGGCGTTGGCGGTCTTGACGTTGCCGCACACCACGTTGGCCGTCTTGTCGACCTTGTAGGACTCGCCCGAGCCCGACGTCGTCAGCTTCGACTTCTCCAGCGTCTCGAACGAGCCCTTCTCCAGGTCCTTCGGCGTGAGCTTCTCGCCGACCACGTGGTACGTGAGGATCTTCGTGAGCTGTGCCTTGTCGGCCAGCACCTTGTCCAGGTCCGCCTTCGGGATCTTGGCGAACGCGTCGTTGGTCGGCGCGAACACCGTGATGTTCTGGGCGTTGTTGAGCGTGTCCACCAGGCCCGCCTTCTTGACCGCGGTGACAAGGGTGGACAAGTCCGGGTTGTTCGAGGCGGCGGTGGCGACCGGGTCCTTGGCCATGCCGTCGAAGGAACCCTTGCCGTCCTTGGGCACCGACGAACAGGCCGCGCCGAACGGCTTGCTCGTCGTCGCCGTGCCGTCCGACGGACTGTCCTCGTCGCCGCTCTTCGACTTCGACGCGGAGGCGGAACTGCTGTCGGACGCGGAGTCCTTGGAGCTGCTGTCGGAGCACGCGCTCAGTGCCAGCGGCAGCATGGCGGCAGCGGCGAAGGCGACGGCGACACGACGGACGCGAGTCTGCATGGAAATCCCTCAACGATCGGATCCGTGAGAGCCAGGTGCTCTCATCGCCGGTAATCCGGCCCGGCCGTCCGGGCGGATTGGTCGCTTCCACGAACGAGTGAAGAAGGGCGAGCAATGGGCGGCGACGACCAATCCGGATCCGCCACGAGGACGGATTCCCCGACATGGACGACGACGTGACACGGCACCGGCCCCGCGGGATCAAGCGGCTCTCCCTCGGCGCGCTGAGCGGCCTGCTTGCCGGGTACGGGGCCGTCGCGCTCGCGGAACTCGTATCCGCGGCGGTGCGGCCCGAGTCGGGTCCTGTCGTCGCGGTCGGTGGAGCGGCCATTGACCGCACCCCGCCCGCCGTGAAGGACTGGGCGATCCGCCAGTTCGGCACCAACGACAAGCTGGTGTTGCAACTCGGCATCCTCGCCGTGCTGACGCTCCTGGCCCTGACCCTCGGCATCCTCGCGACCCGCCGGCGTCGCATCGGATCGCTCGGCGTCCTGGTCTTCGGCGCGGTGGGCGCGCTCGCCGCCACCGGTCGCCCCGACTCGACGAGCCCGGCCGATGCCCTGCCCTCGCTGGCCGGAGCCGCCGTCGGCGCCGTACTGCTGTACTGGCTGATCGGACGCCTGGACGCGGGCCCGGTGGCACCGGACGCGGGTGAACCGGGCTGGGACCGCCGCCGGTTCGTCCTCGCCGCCACCGCGGCGGCCGCCGCCTCGACCGGAGCCGGAGCGGCGGGCCGGGCCCTGAACGGCTCCGGAGCCCAGAACGCCGTCGCCTCCCGCGAGGAGGTGGTGCTCCCCGCACCGGCGTCGAAGGCCGCCGCCACTCCTCGGGGCGCCGCGCCGCGCATCCGCGGCATCAGCCCGTACGTGACACCGAACGCCGACTTCTACCGCGTCGACACCGCCCTCGTCGTCCCCAAGGTCGACGCCACCACCTGGACACTCCGCATCCACGGCCAGGGCGTCCGCCACGAACGGACACTGACCTACGGCGACCTCCTGACGATGCCGCTGATCGAGCGCACCATCACCCTGACCTGTGTGTCGAACGAGGTCGGCGGCCCCTACGTCGGCAATGCCCGCTGGATCGGCGTCCGCCTGGCCGAGCTGCTGAAGCGGTGCGGCGTGGTGCCCCCGTCCGAGGGCGGACCCGCCGACCAACTGGTGGCCCGGTCGGTGGACGGCATGACCATCGGCAGCCCGGTGGAGGACGTGATGGACGGCCGCGACGCGATGCTGGCCGTCGGAATGAACGGCCAACCGCTGCCCTTCGAGCACGGCTTCCCCGTCCGCATGCTCGTCCCCGGCCTGTACGGATACGTCTCCGCCTGCAAGTGGATCCAGGACATCGAACTCACCACCTTCGACGCCTACGACCCCTACTGGGTCAAGCGAGACTGGGCCCGCCGCGCCCCCATCAAGACCCAGTCACGCATCGACACCCCCAAACCCTTCGCCCGACCGAACACCGGCACCGTGATGGTCGCCGGAGTCGCCTGGGCGCAGCACCGGGGCATCGACAAGGTCGAGCTCCGCGTCGACGACGGCCCCTGGCGGGAAGCCCGCCTCGCCACCGAGGACACCCGCGACACCTGGCGCCCGTGGTCCTACGAGTGGCAGGCCACCAAGGGTTCCCACACCCTCACGGTCCGCGCCACCGACCGCACCGGCACCACCCAGACCGAACAGCGCACTCGTACCGTCCCCGACGGCGCCTCCGGTTGGCATTCCGTGGTGGTCACGGTCGACGCCTGAACCGCGGCTCAGCCCACCAGCGCCCCGCTGAGCAGATGGCTGCCGAGCTGCGTGAGGCTGTGGTGCATGCGGTGGCGCTCACGCGTGCTGGCGATGAGTCCGGCGCGTCGAAGCACCGCCGCGTGCTCGCTCGCCGAGGACAGCGAAACCCCGGCGAGGCGCGCCAACTCCGTGGTCGTACACGGCTCTTGGAGCGCCTCAAGGACCGCCGCGCGCGTGTGCCCGAGCAGTGGGGCGAGCCGCGAGCCAGGACCGGCCACCTCCGGGATCAGCTGCCGGGCCGGGTACACCAGGACCGGCCACAGCGCCTCGTCCAGCAGGGCGACCGGTGTGCGGCGGCAGAAGTAGGAGGGCACGAGGAGCAGGCCGCGCCCCTCCAGGTGGATGTCCCGCTCGACGGGGTAGTCGGCGACCAGGACCGGCGACTGCCAGCGCAGTATCGGCGCGAACGTGCGCAGCATCTCCTCCGTGCCGAGCCGGCACTGCGTTCCCGTTCTGTGCCTGCGGTCGCCCTCGACCCGCGCGGCGATCTCCGGCCAGGCCGGGGCCAGCACGGACGCGTGATAGGCGCGCAGGGCCCTGCCCAGCAGGTGCACCGCGCCCAGCTCGCCGACGGCCAACTGCCTTGTCCAGTCCGGCAGCGCGTTGCGACCCGCCAACAGGGTCATCTCCGCGCGTAGTTGACGCCGAGGAGTCGACAACACCGCGTCGATTCCGCAGTCGAGACCGCCGAGGCCCGCGGCCGGCGTCAGGAAGTCCGGGAAGTAGCCGCGCGCCGGCATCAGCGGCGAGAGCATCCGCAGCGCGCCGATGTCGCGCGAACTCTGCCGCCTGCGCCACGCGTTGAGCACCGGCTCCCGCCGCATCTCCTGGAGTTGGTGCAGGCTCAGCACGATCTCCCAGAGCGGGTCCGGTTCCTCGGCGATCCTGGTCCGGGTCAGATCCCCGGCACTGAAGTGAATACGCAGCACGGCTTCCCCCGAATCCGCCACGGCGTGGGTGTCGCGGACGCGCGCTCCGGGTGGTCAGAAGAACCGGCGCGCGTGCCGTCAGGTGTGTTCTATGCTGGGACCATAGTGGCGAGAACGGCGGTTCTCAAGGCGGCGCGCGAGGCGTGTCGGGCGCTCAAGGGGCGCGCGGGAGCGGTGATTTGACGGTGAAGAAGGTGGAGGGGACGGCCCGTTGATGCAGGACGACCCGCGGGCTCACGTGGTGGAAGTCGCGGACGATCTCTTCTACACCCATGGTGTGCACGCGGTGACGATGCGCCGGGTCAGGGACGAGTCGGGGGTGCCGCTGAAGCGGCTCTATCAGATGTTCCCGTCCAAGGACCTGCTCCTCGCGGCCTGCCTCGACCGGCGTGACCAGGTGGCGCGTACGGCGATCGGGCAGCGCGTCGGCTCGATCGACGACCCCCTCGCGAAGGTCCTCGGCCCCTTCGACTTCCTGCACGACTGGTTCCACCAACCGGGCTTCCGGGGCTGTGTGTTCGCCGGCGCGTTCGGGGAGGTGGGCGCGGCGGCGCCGATCGTCGTCACCGCCGTACAGACCCACAAACAGGCGCTGCGCACCCTGCTCACCGACCTGGTGGAGGGTGCGGGGCTGCGTAACCCGGTGGCGATCGGCGCCCAGCTGGCCGTGCTGTTCGACGGGGCGATGGCGCTCGCGACGTTCGCGGGGGACGTGGACGCCGCGCTGCACGCCCGGCAGGCGGCGCAGGCGGTGCTGCGCGCGGCGGCGTGAGACCGGGCCCGGGGCGTGCGCGCTGACCTGCGTCAAGGGCACTGACCCTGGTGTGAAAGACTCGCCCCCTGGGTTGGGCACGACGTCCGCCTCGAGGTGTGTTCACGCCACCTCGCGCGACGCAACGACGGAACGACGGACATCCCGCCCATGACACAACTGGACTCCCCAGCCGCGCACGCACCGCTCGCCGACAGCGGCGACGACAAGCCGAGCCGCTACGCGAAGAAGGCCGTGTTCGCCTCCTCGCTCGGCTACGCGATGGACGGCTTCGACCTGCTGATCCTGAGCTTCGCCCTCTCGGCGATCTCCGCCGACCTCGGCCTGGACAAGGCCCAGGGCGGCTCGCTCGCCACCATCACGCTCATCGGCGCCGTGGTCGGCGGGCTCGGTTTCGGGATGCTGGCCGACCGCATCGGCCGGGTCAAGGTCCTCACCTACTCGGTGATCTTCTTCGCCGTCTTCACCGGCCTCTCGGCGCTCGCGACCTCGTACGGGGAGCTGTCCGCGTTCCGGTTCCTGGCCGGCGTCGGCATCGGCGGCGAGTTCGGCATCGGCATGACGCTCGCGGCGGAGGCGTGGCCGAGCAAGAAGCGGGCGCGCGCGACGTCGCTGGTCGCGCTCGGTTTCCAGGCGGGCGTGCTGGCGGCGGCGCTGATCTCGGCTCCCGTGCTCGCGGCGTGGGGCTGGCAGGGTCTCTTCGTGATCGGCGCCGTGCCCGCCGTCGTCGCCATCGCGCTGCGCTCGCGGCTGCACGAGCCCGAGCACTTCACGCGCACCCGCGAGCAGGGCGAGCGCATCTCCGCACTCGACTCCCTGAAACTGCTGGTGCACGACGGCTCCACGGCCCGCGCCAGCCTCGGCGTCCTCGTCCTGACCTCGGTCCAGAACTTCGGCTACTACGGCATCATGACGTGGCTGCCGACCTACCTCAGCGAACGGTTCGGCTACAGCCTCACCAAGTCCTCCGGCTGGACCGCCGCCACCGTCATCGGTATGGCCCTCGGCATCCTCCTCTTCGGCGAACTCGCCGACCGGCTCGGCCGCCGCAGGACGTTCTGGCTGTTCCAGGTGGGCGCGGCGGTCTCCGTCCTCGCGTACAGCCAGCTCGTCTCGCCGTGGGCGCTGCTCATCGGCGGCGCCGTCATGGGCCTCTTCGCCAACGGCATGACCGGCGGCTACGGCGCGCTCATGGCCGAGCTGTACCCGACGCGGGTGCGGGCCACCGCGCAGAACACCCTGTTCAACATCGGGCGCGCCGTCGGCGGCTTCGCGCCCGTCGTGGTGGCGCTGTGCGCGGACCGCTGGGGCTTCGCCGTCGCCATCGGCCTGCTCTCCGCGATCTACGTAGCGGACATCCTCGCCATGTTCGTCATCCCGGAACGCAAGGGCGAGCGGCTCGACTGAGCGGGGGAGGCTTCGGGGGCGACGGCCTCGACGCCCCCGACCGGGAGCGCGTGAACATCAAGGTCGACCGGGCCGCGTTCCCGGACCTGACCGGAGACTCGCCGCGCGACTACGCCGCCGTGGACACCGTGCCGCCGCACCCCGGGTACGGGGCTCAGTACTGGGTCTGCGTCGTGAACCCCGGCGAGCGGACCCACGCCACGGTGCTGCGCCTGCCGCGCGCCGCACACGACGCGGCGCGCGCCCGCTTCGAGCGGTCGGCGGGGACTACAGGCCGTACGTCTTCCCGATGATGTCCCGCTGGATCTCGCTCGTGCCTCCGTACACCGTCGACACCACGGTGGAACGCAGCATGGCCTCCATGCCGTACTCGGTGGCGTAGCCGTAGCCCCCCATCATCTGCATGCCCTCCAAGGTGACGTGCTTGGCCAGCTCCGTGCACTTGAGCTTCGCCATGGATGCCTCGCGGGCGAACACGTGGTCCGGCTCCGCGTCGATCGCCGCGGCCACGTCGTCGAGGAGGAGCTGCGCGCACTCCAGTTCCGTCGCCATGTCCGCGATGCGGTGCTTGAGGGCCTGGAAGGAGCCGATGGGGCGGCCGAACTGCTCGCGCTGGCGGACGTACGCCAAGGTGTCGTCGAAGGCGCGGCGGGCCACGCCGAGCATCATCGCGGCGAGGATCATCCGCTCCAGGTTCAGGCCCGCCATCAGCTGCTTCCAGGCCTGCCCCGGGGTGCCGACGACCGCCGAGTCCGGGACGAAGCAGTCCGTGAAGTAGAGGTCGTTGACCTCACGGCCGCCCATCGTGTCGATGCCCCTGATGGTCAGGCCATCGGCGTCCGTCGGCACCATGAACTGCGTGAGCCCCTCGTGCTTCGACGAGCCCGGCTCGGTGCGGGCGATGAGGAGGATGTGGTCGGCGAAGTGGGCGTTGGAACACCATGTCTTCTGCCCGTTGACCAGATAGCCGCCCGCCGTGCGCTCCGCCTTGCAGGTCAGCGCGCCCACGTCCGAACCGGCGCCCGGCTCCGACATCGACACCGACTCGACGCGCCCGTTCACGACACCTTCGAGGACGGTCCGCTTCTGCTCCTCGGTACCGAACTTCTCGTACGCCGCCGCCGTGATGATCGTCGTGCCGAAGCCGCTGATGGGGGCCCGGCCGTACGAGGTCTCCTGGAGGAACAGGGACAGGTCCACCATGCCGCGGCCCGCGCCGCCGTACTCCTCCGGGACGGCGATGCCGAGCCAGCCGAGCTTCGCCATCTTCTCGTACAGCTGCTGGTTGTGGGGCTCCTGGCCGTTGGCCGTCAGCTTGTCGCGCTGCTCCTTCGTGCCGCACTCGCGGCTGCAGAAGTCCGCGATGGCCTTCACCAGGTCACGGCGTTCGTCGGACAGGACTCGGGGCATGGTGTGTCTCCTCAAGGAGGGAAAGGGGGAAGGTGTGTTCAGGCGTTGCGGACCGCGGGGAACACCGTGTGCAGCAGGTGGAGCACCGTGCGCGTGAGGAACACGTGCAGGTCGTCGCGGGTGAGTGTGCCGCGCTCCAGCCACTCCCGGGAGGCCGCCTTGAGCATGGCGCTCTGGGCGCGCATCATCGCCCGCAACTGCTCCCGGCCTTCGGTGACATCGGTCATCATCGCGGCTTCGAGGATCCGGTCGGTGGCGATCTCGTCGGCCTCCAGCATGATCCGATCGACCTCCGGATCGCCCAGCGAGTCCATGCCGATGGCCGCGAGCCACATGTCCCGGTTCCGGTCGACGACTTCGAGCCAGCGGTCGACGCACACGGCGAGCCGCTGCTCGGCCGTGGCCCGCGGCAGCCGCTGGGAGACGGAGGCCGGGATCACCATCATCTGCCGTACGACTTCCAGGTACAGCTGCCGTTTGTCGCCGAAGTAGTGGTTGACCAGGGCGCGGGCCACGCCGGCCTCCGCCGCGATGTCCGAGATCGACACCGAGGCGTAGCCGGCGGACCCGAACCTCTTGCGGGCGACGGCGAGGATCTCCGCGCGGCGCTCGTCCGGTTCCATACGGCGGCGCCGGGCGGCCTGAGGTCGCGTGGCCCGGTTCTGGGCGGCCTGGTGCTGGGCTGCCATCGAGTGCCCTACTCCCCGTCCGCCGACGCGTACAACGACTCGATGGTCTCCGCGTGCAGATCGTCGATGGCCCGGCGGCGCAGGCTCAGCTTCGGTGTCAGCTCGCCGGTCTCCGCCGTCCAGGGCCCGGCGACGACCCGGTACCGCTTGACCTGTTCCACGCGCGCGAGCACCGCGTTGGTCTCCTCGACCGCCCCGTCGATAGCGGTCAACACCTCGGGGTGCACGGCGAGTTCGTCGAGGTCTGTGGCGTCGATGCCGTTGGCGCGCGCCCAGTGCGGGGCCGCCTCCTCGTCGAGGACCAGCAGCGCCGTCACGTAGCGGCGCCGGTCGCCGATCGCGACGGCCTGGCCGATCAAGGGGTGGGCGCGCAGCAGGGACTCGATCCGCGTCGGGGCGATGTTCTTGCCGCCGGCCGTGATGATGAGTTCCTTCTTGCGGTCCGTGACGGTGACGATGCCACGCGAGTCGACGGTGCCGACGTCGCCGGTGGGCAGCCAGCCATCGGCGTCCGTGCCGGAGGCCACCGAGCCGTCCGCCTGGAGGTACCCGGTGAAGACGACCGGGCCGCGCACGAACAGCTCCCCGTCCTGGGCCTCCTTGACCTCGATGCCGGGCCCCGGGCGGCCGACCGAGCCGAGCGCGAACACATCGGGTGTGCTGACCGTGGCCGCGCCCGTCGTCTCGCTCAGGCCCCACACCTCGTACACCGGCAGGCCGACACCCGCCAGGAACTCCAGTACGGCGGTGGGGATCGGGGCGGCGCCGCTGAACGCCCGCAGGCAGTCGCCGAAGCCGATGGCCGCGCGCAGCGGGCGCAGCGCCGCCTCGTCGAACTTCTGCAACTGCTCGGCGAGTTCGGGCGGCACACCCTTGCCGTCGGAGCGCAGCCGGAACACTTCGAGGGCCGTCTTCCGCGCCTGCGCGAGCGCCGTCGCCTGCTCCTCGGGGAGCGCCGCGAGCTGCGCGCGCAGCCCGGTCGAGAGCTTCTCCCACACGCGTGGCACGCCGAAGAAGCCGTGCGGGCGCACCTGTTGGAGGGCGGTCAGGAGCTGGTCGGGGGAGGGGCAGATGGTGACATGGCCCGCGCTGCAGATCGGCATGTAGATGCCGAGGACCCGCTCCGCGATGTGCGCCATCGGCAGATACGCCACCGAGCGCGGATGCTCCGGCAGCGGCACCAACTGCTCCTGCATCACGGATTCGTGGATGACATTGCGGTGCGAGAGCACCACGCCCTTCGGGTCGCCGGTGGTGCCTGAGGTGTAGACGAGGGCGAGCGGATCGTCCGTCGTCACGGCGTCGGTGAGGGTCTCGAACGCCGCGTCGTCGGGCGGCAGCGCGTTGCGCACGGCCGCGTAGCTGACGAAGCGCTGGTCGTCCGCGGGGGCGGCCGACCAGTCGAGGACGACGACGGCGCGCAGGTGCGGCAGGTCGTCGAGGACGGGCGCCCAGCGCCGCACCTGCTCCTCGCCCTCGAGGACGAGCACTGTGGCGGCGCTGTGCCGGGCGATGACACCGATCTGTTCCGTGCTGAGTGTGTCGTACGTGCTGCAGGGCAGCGCCCCGATGTGCGCCGCGGCCAGATCGGTGACCCAGTGCTCGGCGCGCTTCGACATCGCGATGAGGAGGCGCTCGCCCCGGTTCAGGCCGAGTTGGGCGAGGCCGCGGGTGAGCGCGGCGACCTCGGCGCGGAGTTGGGACCAGGTCAGGGTGCCCGCGTCCGGGCCGAGTCCGGTGGTGAGCGCGGGGCGGTCCCCGTGCTCCTGGGCGTTGCGGCGCAATAGCGTGGTGATCGTCAGCCCGTCAACGGACTGGCGCAGCGGCTCTGTTGACGTCACGGCGGCTCCCGAATACGTGCGTCGGCGAACGTGCGGGGGTGGGCGGTGGTACGTGAGCGGTGCCCACCGTGGACCGTTATTGGCGCCGTGTCAATAACTCGCGTCGTCGTCACCGTGTGCCGGGTCGCCGCGCCGCGGCCTACGTCGGCGGCCCCAGCATCGGCACCAGGAACTGCCGCGCCACCTCCCGCATCCGCTCGTCGTCGTCCAGGTCGACGACATGACTCGGCACGACCAGGAACGACGTGCACACCCGCACCATCATCTCGGCCACCACGTCCACGTCCACCGAGGCGGCGACCTGCCCCGCCCGCTGCTCCTGGCGCAGCCGCGCCGCGACGAACTGCTGCACCACGTGCAGCGTGCGGCCCCCGTCGGCGGTCATCGACGGCACCACGGTGTCCGGCTCGACCGCCATCAGGCCGCCGATCAGCCGGTTGTGGCGGATGGCGCGCAGCGAGCCGACGAAGCCGAGCACGACCCGGTCGGCGACCGTGTCCGCGCCCCGGATCTCTTCCGTGAACCGGTCGAAGTAGCGCCGGAACTCACGCCGTACGACCTGCTCCACCAGCGCCTCCTTGGTGGCGAACCGGCGGTAGACGGTGATCCGCGAGACCCCCGCGATCCGCGCAACGTCCGCCATGGTCGAGCGCTTGATGCCCATGCGGCAGAACTGCTCGTAGGCGGCGTCCAGCAGACGGATCGTCACCTCGTCGTCGGGGGTGGTGCCGGAGTCGGTTCCGGTGGCGGAGTCGCTGAAGGCCAGCTCCAGCACGTTCGGTTCCACAGGTGCCTCCCTGATTCCGTGAAGCCTCTGGCGTTCACGCCGCGTCTGTGCTCCCCTTTGGTACAGAGATGCTCAACGTGTTTCATCGTACCAACGCAACTGCCGGATCGGCAGGGCGTGTTGACGGTCGTACGAGTCACGGAACTCAAGGAGGAGTTCGGAGCAATGGATGGCTTGAGCAGGCGGAACATGCTGCTCGCCGGCGGAGCCCTCGGTGCGCTGGGCGCACTGGGCGCGGCCTCCCCGGCGAGCGCCCGGTCCCTGTGGACCTGGTCGCCGGGCGACTCGGTCGCCGGAACGGGTGCGGGGGTCGACCCCGAGTGGGTCTGGGACGACGAAGTGGACAAGCTCGTCGCCTCGGTCATCGACCGCGGCGACGTAGCGAAGGTGAACGAACAACTGCGCACATGGACGCGCAACGACCAGGCGGCGCCCGCCGGACTCCCGCAGGACGTAAGGGAGTTCGTGGACAAGGCGCGGCAACTGCCGTCCTGGGCCGACCGGGGCAAGCTGGAGACCGCGGCCGAGTTCAACAAGACGCGCGGCTTCTACCTCAACGTGCTCAACGGGATCGGTGGCGGCATGCTCAGCACCGCCATCCCCAGGGAAGCGCGCGCCGTGTACTACTCCAAGGGCGGCGCCGACATGGAGGACCGCGTCGCGAAGACGAGCATGCTCGGCTTCGCCGTCGGCGACCTCAACGCGTATCGCGCGGACGGCGATTGCGTCGTGCAGGCCGTCAAGACGCGGATGGTGCACGCGGCGGTCCGGCACCTGCTGCCCAAGTCACCGGGCTGGTCGCAGGTGAGTGGTGGTCAGAAGATACCCATCAGCCAGGCCGACATCCTCGTCACCTGGCACAGCCTCGCCACGTACGCGATGGGCAAGCTCATCGAGTGGAAGGTGCCGGTGTCCGCCGCCGAGTCCGAGGCCTATCTGCACCTGTGGCAGGTCACCGTGCACATGCTCGGCGTACAGGACCAGTACATCCCCAAGACGTGGGACGCGGCCAACGCCCAGTCCAAGCAGGTCCTCGACCCGATCCTCACCTCCACCAAGGAGGGCGTCGAGCTCACCGACATCCTGCTCGGACAGCTCGCGGAGCAGACCAGCCCCGGCGGTATCGACCGGCCGTTGTGCAACGCGCTCGCCCGCTATCTCGTCGGCGACCGCGTAGCGGACATGGACCGCATCCCCGAAGAGCCGTTCTGGGAGAAGACCATCGCGGCCGTGTGGCCCAAGCTCGTCGCGTTCCGGGAGGGGCTGCTGCCGCTCCCGTTGGTGCCGCCGCTCGCCTGGACGGTCGACGAGGCGGCACGCCAGTACATTCTCGCCTTCCTCACCAAGGGGAAGGGCACGGAGATCAGCATCCCGGACACCAACAGGCCCAGCAGCAGCGTCAGTTGAGGAGGCGAGCACAGCGATGAGCAAAGACAGTGGTGCAGGCGGGAACGGCGGGCTCAGCAGGCGGAACATGCTGCTGGCGGGCGGCGCGTTGGGTGCCTTCGGCGCGATCGGACTCGCGTCACCGGCCAGCGCCCGGTCCCTGTGGACCTGGTCGCCGACCACCTCGATCGCGGGCTCCGGCGCCGGCGTCGACCCCGAGTGGGTGTGGGACGAGCAGGCCGACCCGGTGATCGCGGGAGTCCTCAAGCGCGGCGAGGTCGCCAAGGTCAACGAGCTGCTCGCGCAGTGGAAGCGCAACGACCAGCCACTGCCCGACGGACTGCCCAAGGATCTGCGGGAGTTCATGGAGGACGCCCGCAAGCTGCCGTCCTGGGCGGACACCGCGAAGCTCGACCGCGGCTCCAAGTTCAGCAAGACCAAGGGGATTTACGTCGGCGCCCTGTACGGCCTCGGCAGCGGGCTCATGAGCACCGCCATTCCCCGCGAGTCGCGCGCCGTGTACTACTCCAAGGGCGGCGCGGACATGAAGGACCGCATCGCCAAGACCGCCAGACTCGGCTACGACATCGGGGACTTGGACGCGTACAAGCCCGAGGGCTCTATGATCGTCACCGCCGTCAAGACGCGGATGGTGCACGCGGCCGTACGCCACCTGCTGCCGCAGTCCCCGGCGTGGAACCAGGTCAGCGGCGGCCAGAAGATCCCGATCAGCCAGGCCGACGTCCTCGTCACCTGGCACAGCCTCGCCACGTTCGTCATGCGCAAGCTGAAGGAGTGGGGGGTGCGCGTCAGCGACGCCGACGCCACGGCCTATCTGCATGTGTGGCAGGTCAGCGCGTCCATGCTCGGCGTACAGGACGAGTACATCCCGGCGACATGGGACGCCGCCAACGCCCAGTCCAAGCAGGTCCTCGACCCGATCCTCGCGCACACCGACGAGGGCGAGGCGCTGCAGAAGGTTCTCCTCGGCATCGTCGCGGAACTGGACTTGGGCCTCACCCGCCCGCTGATCAGTGCATTCTCCAGGTATACGCTGGGCGACCGGGTCGGCGACATGATCGGCCTGTCCAAGGAGCCGATCCTGCAACCTCTGATCGCTGGTGCCTGGCCATTGCTAGTTGCCTTCCGTGAAGGGATCATTCCGATCCCCGGGGTGCCGGCGGTCATGTGGACGTTGGAGGAGGCGATTCGTCGGTTTGTGCTCCTGTTCCTGGCCGAGGGGCAGCCGATCGCCATCAATCTTCCGGATATGAACCGGCCGGAGTGAGAGGAAGCATGCGCAGACGACAGTTCCTCGGCTACGTACTGGCGGCACCAACGCTGGTCGCGGCGGCCGAGCTCGCACCCGCGAAGGAGGCGGCGGCCACCACCGGCGCCGCCTCGTCGAACCTCCCGTCCCTGGACATCACGGAAGTCGTCGACCTCAACGACGCCCTGACCCTCGCCGCCGCGCCGACCTCCGCGCTCATCACGGTGCAGGTCAACAAGGACGGCACGGTGTCCTTCGCGCTGCCGCGCGCGGAGGTCGGGCAGGGCATCACCACGTCGACGGCCATGCTGATCGCCGAGGAGATGGACATCCCGCTCGACCGGGTGCACGTGACACTCGCCGACGCCCGCCCCGAACTCCTCTTCAACCAGCTCACCGGCGGCTCCAACACGACCATCGCCACCTACACCCCGGTGCGGGTGGCGGCGGCCATCGCGCGTGGCCGGCTCCTCGAAGCCGCCGCCATCGAACTGGGCGCCCTCGTCACCGAGTTGAAGCTGAAGGCGGGCGTCGTCCTCGGCCCGGCAGGCAAGGCGATCGGCATCGGTGACCTCGCGGAGAAGGCCGCCGCCGGAAAGACGCAGAGCGCGAAGGCGGAGCTCAAGTCCGCCGACGAGTTCACCGTCATCGGCACCGCCCAGAGCCGCGTCGACGCCCGCGCCGCCGTCACCGGACGCAAGAAGTTCGCGATGGACCTCGACGTACCCGACGCCCTGCCCACCATGGTGTGCCGCGCGCCCACCATCAACGGCAAGCCCCGCTCGGTGGCGAACCTCGACGCGGTGCGCGACATGCCGGGTGTCACGGACGCCGTGGTCGTCTCCACCGGAGTCGCCGTACGGGCCCGCACCTTCGGGCAGTGCATCGACGCCGTACGCGCCCTGGACGTCGACTGGCGTCCCGGCACGGCGGATGGCAAGTCGGACGACACGGTCCTGAAGGAACTGAAGGCCGCCGAACTCCCCATGGGGCTGCCGCCGTTGAGCAAGACGGTGGAGGCGAGCTTCACCTTCCACTTCCGGGGCAACAGCGCCCTGGAGCCCAACTGCGCGATAGCCGACGTCCGTCCGGGCAGGGCGGAGATCTGGGCGGGCCTCAAGTCGCCGATCGTCGCGAAGCAGACGATCGCAGCCCGCCTCGGACTGCCCGTCTCCGCCGTTACCGTGCATGTCACGGAGAGCGGCGGCTCCTTCGGCCGCAAGCTGTTCTGGGACGCGACGGAGGAAGCCGCCGAGATCTCCCAGAAGATGGGCAAGCCCGTCCGCCTCATGTGGCACCGCGCCGACGACGCCCGCCAGGGCCGCGCCCACCCCATGACGACCTCACGTGTGCGGGTCGCCTACGCCGGTGACAAGGTGCTCAGCTACAAGCAGCGGCACACCGGCGTCGCCACCGACCTGAGCATGGGCTTCGGCGAGGCACTCACCTCCGTGGCGGCCAAGCTGCCCGTCGCCGACCTCACGTTCTCCGAGACGTTCTTCCAGCTCACGCAGTCCATGCCGTACGACTTCGGGGTCTACAGCCGACTCCTCAACGAGACGGACAAGGGCTTCAACACCGGCAGCATGCGCAATGTGTACTCGCCCGACGTGACCTGCGCCCGCGAGCTCATCGTCGACCAGCTCGCCGCGAAGATGGGCAAGGACCCGCTCGCGTTCCGCCGCGACATGCTGGACCACGACCGGGCCCGCGCCGTCCTCGACAAGGTCGCCGAGGTCGGCGACTGGGGGCGGGAGCTGCCCGAGGGCATCGCGCAGGGCATCGCCCTGCACACCGAGTACCACTCGGCCAACGCGGTCCTCGTCGAGCTCGACTGCCGCCCCGAGACGGTCAAGCGGCCCATCCGCGACGGTGTCACCGGGCCACGGGTCACCAAGGCGGTGTGCGCCGTCGATGTCGGCCTCGCCGTCAACCCGCGCGGACTCGAAGCCCAGATGATGGGCAGCCTCATGGACGGCATCGCCCAGACCCTGACCTCCAGCCTGCACCTCAAGGACGGCCACTTCCTGGAAGCGAGCTGGGACAACTACGCGTACACCCGGCAGTGGAACACCCCGCCCGAACTCGACATCATCGTCATGCCGAACACGAGCGAAAAGCCGGGCGGGGCAGGGGAGTTGGGGGTCGCCGCGTCCATGGCCGCGGTCGCCTGCGCCTACGGGCGGGCCACCGGCACGATGCCGACGACCTTCCCCATCAACCACGGCACCACCTTCTTCATCCCGAAGCCGACCGTCCCGCCGGTGCCGCAGTCGCCGACGGACGGCCTCAGCCACGCCATCTGACTTGCCCGTACGAATCAGGGAGACTGGAAACCCCGTGCCCAAGCACACTTTTCGCGTCAATGGCGAGCAGGTGACGGTCGACGTGGAGGACGACGTACGCCTCCTGTGGGTGCTGCGCGACATCCTCGGCGTCACAGGCCCGAAGTACGGCTGCGGCATCAACGTCTGCAAGGCCTGCACGAGCCACCTCAACGGCAAGGCCGTCAACCCCTGCTCCATCCCCGTCAAGGAGCTCGCCTCCGACGACGAGGTGACGACCATCGAGGGCCTCGCCGACACCGTCGACGCCGACCTGCACCCCATGCAACAGGCCTGGCTCGACCAGGACGTGGCCCAGTGCGGCTACTGCCAGCCCGGCCAGATCATGGCCGCGGTCGCCGTGGTCCGCCGCGCCAAGGAGGAGGGCCGCGCCATCACCGACGCCGACCTCGACGGCATCCGGAACGTGTGCCGGTGCGGCACGTACTTCCGGATCAGGGAGGCGATCCGGGAAGGGGCGGCGAAGATGTAGCGCCAGGAGAAGAAGGCGGTGGGTCCGCACGGAGCAGACCCACCGCGCGTACGAGGGTGTTCACCAACACGTCGGCGCGCTTGCGGTCGCAGCCGACGACGTACTGCAGGGTGATCCCCTCCATGCCCGCGATGACGAGGCGCGCCAGCGTCTCCGCCTCCGGGAGCGGGCCCTCGCCGGCCCGCTCCGCCGCGGCCGTCAGGATCTCCGTCATCGCCGCCGCGTACGCCTCGTACGCGGCGCCACTCTTTCCCGCCTCGCCGGGCAACCGCAGCCAGTGCAGCACGAGTTCCCACGTCGCGACCTGCTCCTCGGGGTCCTCGCCCATCCGTGCCCAGGCCGCCCGGCAGGCCGCGCCCACCGCGTCCGCGACGCCGACGCAGTCCGCCGTCGCGGACCTGACGGCGCCGATGAAGTCGCCGACGACGTAGTCGTACACGGCCTCCATCAGCTCGTCCTTGCCCGAGAAGCAGTAGTGCAGGCTGGCCAGCGGGGCGCCCGCCTCCTCGGCGATCCGGCGGGTCGTCGCCCCGGACACACCATGCTCGGTCACGACCTTCGTCGTGGCACGGACGAACTGGCGGCGGCGCTCGGCCACCGGTACATGAGCCATGATCCAACCTCTTGACGGTCGACTTGGTCGATTGACATGGTCAACCGACCAACTCAACGTACCAACTCAACGCAGCGCGTGAGAAGGGGAGTTAGGCATGACCGTCATTCAGGACTTCGCGGACGCCGTCACCGTCGCCGACCTGGAGCGCGACCCGTATCCCGTCTACCGAAGGCTGCGCGCCGAGGCGCCCGTCTGTTACGTGCCCGCGGTCGACCTGTGGCTGGTGACCCGGCGGGCCGACGTCGCCGCTGTCGGCAACGACCCGGACACCTTCACCGCCGCCCTGCCCGACGCGCCCGTCAACCGCGCCTTCGGCGAGCCCAACATCCTCACCGCCGCCGGCGCGACACACCGCGAGCTGCGCGGCAGTCTTGAGGGGAAGTACAAGCCGCGCGAAGTCGCCCGCTACATCGACGACTTGGTCGAACCGATCGTGGCCGAGCGGCTGAAGGCGCTGGAGGGGAAGGGAGAGGTCGACCTCCTGGCCGAGTTCTTCGAGCCGGTCTCGGTGCGCGCTCTCGCCGAGGTCCTGGGCATGGGGGAGTTCGACTCGGAAACACTACGGCGCTGGTTCCGGGGCCTTGCCGAGGGAGCCATCAACTTCGAGCACGATCCGGCGCGGCAGGAGGTCTCCGATGCCACTGTGCGGGAGATGCTGGGCGCCGTGGGGCCGCTGCTCGACCGGATGGAGCGCGAGCCGGACGACAGCACCCTCGCCCACATGCTCTGGTCGGGGCGCGAAGGCGACGGCGCGGCGGGGGAACGGGGGCCGCGCGAGCGGTCGGCCGTGCTCCCTTCGCTGCTTGTCATCATCCTCGGTGGCATGCAGGAACCGGGACACGGCGCCGCGTCCACCCTCTACGGGCTGTTGTCGGAGCCTGAGCAACTCGCCGACGTGCTGGCCGATCCGGAGGGGCGGTGCGGGACGGCCGTGGAGGAGGGGATCCGCTGGGTGTCACCCATCGGGACCCAGGCCCGGTTGGTGACTCGGGCGGCCGAACTGGGTGGTGTGCGGCTGCCCGCCGGCGCCAAGGTCAGCGCCGTGCTCGCCTCCGCCAACCGGGACGAGGCGGTGTTCGAGGAGCCGGAGCTGTTCCGGCTCGACCGGCGTTCGCGGCGGAGCATGCCCTTCGGGTTCGGGCCGCACTTCTGCGTCGGGCACGCCTTCGCGCGCTCGCAGATGCGGATCGCGCTGACCCGGCTGCTCGGGCGGTTCCCCGGGCTGCGGCTGCTGCCGGAGCGGCCGGTGGAGTTCCGCGGGTGGGAGTTCAGGGCGCCGACCAGTCTGTGGGTGAACCTCGACGGGCGTGGGTGAGGGCCGGTCCCGCGACGAACCGGGGCGAAGGGGAGTCGAAGGGAGCGGAAAGGGCTTCGAGGGGGAGGGCGGCGCGAGTTTTCCGTGCCGGACCCTTGTCGGGAAGTCGTTTGGGCCCGCATGATCTCCCTGCCGGTCCCGGCGGAGCTGTACGTCCCCGGGGTGCCGCCGCGCCGCGGCACGCCCTGTTCCGCCCCGAACTCCCCCGGCTCTCCCGGCTTCCCGTACGTGAGGAGCGCGACATGGCCGTCGGCCCGATCGCCGAAACCGCCGACCCACCCCGTACCACCGCCGCGGAAGGGGGACGCCTGGGCACCGCGTCGATCGTGTTCTTCGTCGTGGCCGCCTCCGCGCCCCTCACCGTCGCGGCCGGCGGGCTCCCGCAGTCCCTCGCCGTGACCGGCGTGCTCGGGCAACCGCTGATCTACCTGGGGCTCGCCGCCGTCCTGATGGTGTTCGGCTCCGGGTACGCCGCGATGAGCCGCAGGATCAGCGGGGCCGGCGCGTTCTACGCCTACATCGCGGCGGGCCTCGGCCGCGCCGCGGGCACCGGCGCGGCCTTCGTCGCGCTGCTCGCCTACAACGCCATGCAGGTCGGCATCGCCGGGCTCTTCGGCTTCACCACGGCCGACTTCATCCACGCCAAGACCGGCGTCGATGTGCCGTGGTGGGTGATCCTGCTGGTGACCGTGGTCGTCGTCGGAGTCCTCGGCTTTCTGCGGATCGACCTCAACGCGCGCGTCCTGGTGACCCTGCTCAGCATCGAGACACTGACCGTCCTCGTCTTCAACATCGCCGAGATCGTCACCACCCACCAACCGCTCAGCACCGAGCCGTTCACCTGGGGCGCCGCCACCACCGGCGGTGTCGGCTCGGCCGCCTGCTTCGCCATCGCCGGCTTCATGGGCTTCGAGTCCGGTGCCATCTACGGTCAGGAGTGCAAGGACCCGCGGCGTACCGTCCCGCGAGCCACGTACCTCGCGGTCGCGCTCATCGGTGTCTTCTACGCCTTCACCAGCTGGGCCATGGTGGTGGGCACCGGCACCGACAACGCGGTGCCGATGTCCGCGAAGTACGGCCCCGACCTGCTGTTCGTACTCTCCCGCGACAGCCTCGGCGGGCTCTTCGCGGACTTCGCCCACCTGTTCCTCATCACCAGCATGCTGGCCGCACTCATCTCGTTCCACAACGCCGTCGCCCGCTATTTCCAAGTGCTCGGCCAGGACCGCGCCCTGCCCGCACGCCTCGGCCGCACCCATCCGCGCTTCGGCTCCCCGTACATGGGCTCCCTCGCCCAGAGCGCGCTCGCGGCCGTCGTCGTCATCGTCTTCGCCGCCCTCGGCCTCGACCCCGTCGCCACGCTCTTCACCTGGCTGACCAACGTCGGCGCGCTCGGTGTCATCCTGCTGCTCGCCGCCACGTCCTTCGCCGTCGTCGTCCACTTCCGACGGCACGACGCGAGCGGCACCACGCTCTGGTCCCGCGCGATCGCCCCGGTGGTGTCGGGCGTGCTGCTCGCCGTGGTGTTCGTGGCGATCTGGGACAACTTCCCGGTGCTGCTCGGCGCCGAGAGCGATTCGCCGCTGGCGTGGGTGCTGCCGGGTCTCGTGGTCGTGTGCGGTGTGCTGGGAGTCGCGTACGGGCTCGTGCTCAAGGTGCGGCGGCCCGAGGTGTACGCGGTGCTGGCGACCGGGGCGGCGGATCCGGTCGAGACGCGCTGAAGGCGGTTGGTGCCGGGCGGTCGGGTCACTGGGCGGTGTGTACGACTTCTCCCTCTACGAGGGTCATGTCGACCTGGAGCGTGGGGAGTTCGGGCGGCGGCGTGTTCAGGAGTGAGCCGCCGAGCACGCACAGGTCGGCGACCTTGCCGGGCTCAAGGGTGCCCTTCCAGTCCTCCGCGTGGTCCTGCCACGCCGCCGTGGCGGTGCAGGAGCGGACGGCCTCGGCGAGGGAGACACGCTCGGCGGGGCCGACCGGGGACGAGTCGTCGCGGGTGTCGCGGAGCATCGCGGAGGAGAGACCGCGCAGCCAGTCCGGTGCCACACACGGAGCGTCGGAGCCCGTCGTCGTGCGCACACCCGCCGCGAGCGCCGAGCGCAGCGGGAACGCCCGCTCGGCGTGGTCCGCGTCCAGGATCTTCGTGATCATGTCGGAGGCCGGCCAACGGAGTCCGGGGTTCATGCTGGCGCCGATGCCGAGTTCGGCCATGGTGTGCAGCGCGGCAGGGGACGGGAAGTTGCAGTGGATGAGAGAGTGCCGCGCGGCCTCCTCGCGTGGCTGTTCCCGAAGGGCGTCGGCCAGCGCCTCCACGGCCGCCTCGATCGCCCGGTCACCGGTGACGTGGATGCCCGCCTGCAACCCCGCCGCGTGCACCGTACGCACCATCTCGGCCAGCTCCGCCGCCTGTTCGGCCGTGGTGTCACCGTGCAGGCACAGGCCGCCGTGGCCGCTGCCGTCCGCGTAGGTCCGGTTCATCCACGCCGTGCCGTGCGCGGGCACCCCGTCGGCGAAGATCTTGACGCCGAGCAATCGTGGGCGGCGCGGGTCGGCGGACTCCGGCACCCGGAAGTGGGCGCCCCACGCCATCGCGAACATGCCGACCACACACGCCCACCAGGTGCGGCTGCGCAGCATCCCGCGCAACTCCACGCCGGCCATGCCCCGGCCGGGGCGTGGCGCGGGAGCCGTCGCGTACGGGCCGACGCCACCCAGCGTCAGCCACAGCGCGAGCCACACCGCACCGGCGACGGCCAGCACCGCGAACACCGCGCGCCAGCCGTGGTGTTGGGCCACCCACGTCAGCGCCGGCCTCGCCACCATCGCGGAGATGGCACCGGTGCGGCAGCGCTCGGTGGCGCTGCTCACGGGCTTCGGGCTCGGCCAGCTGTCCGCGCTCATCGGCCCGTGGCTGGTCGGCGTCCTCGTCGACGCGGCACCCGACGGCAACACCGGCCTGTACGCGGCGTTCGCGCTCACCGGGGCGCTGCTCCTGGTCGGCGCGGCGGCGATGCTCTTCCTGGCCCGCCCCGACCGGGACACCTGGCCGGCCAGGTGACGGCGGACGCCGCGTCAGCCGACGAGCCGCTCCACCTTCCGTACGACATCCCGGCAGAACGCCCCCACCGCGTGCGGATCGTCCGTGAACTGGGACGGCTTTACGCAGAAGTTGGTGAACCCCTCCGCCCACTGCTCGGGCACGGCCGCGAGTGCCCGGTCCAGGTCGGCGGTCGCGTCGGGGGAGGGGAACACGGCCCGCGTCCCGCCGATGAGCTCCAACTCCCTGATGTCGCGGCCCGCTTCTGCCATGGCGGCGGCCAGCTTCTCCATCTCGCCGGGGGCGGGCCGGCCCAGCGGATTGAAGCCGTGTCCGTGGCGGACGATGCGGCGCAGCAGCGCGCTGTGCAACGTACCGCCGCCGAACCACAGTTGGGGTCCGTTCTCGCGGTACGGGCCCGGCTCCAGGTATGCGTCCTCGAAGCGGTAGAAGTCGCCGTGGAAGGTGGTGGGGCCCGGCTTCCAGAGCTCCGACCACGCCTCCAGATGCTCGTCGAGGAGCTTGCCCCGGTGCTCGAACGGGACTTGGAGCGCCGCGTACTCGTCGCGGCTCCAGCTCACCGTCGGCAGCACCACGAGGCGGCCGTGCGAGAGCAGGTCGAGCGTCGCCAACTCCTTGGCGAGCAGCAGCGGGTGGCGCAGCGGGGCCAGGATCGCGGCGGCCGCGAGCCGGATACGCTCGGTGACCGCGGCGATCGCGGAGAGCAGGACCAGCGAGTTGGGCCACGGGGTGTCCGGCGGCTGATTGCCGGGGAGGGCGTACTCGCGGGGGTTCGGCATGACACCCTTCGCGCCCGAGTCCGGGCCGAGCACGATGTGTTCGCTGAGCATCACCGCGTCGAACCCGGCGTCCTCCGCCTCGCGCGCCCAGCGCACCAGCGCGTCGAGGTCGCAGAGGCCGCCGGTCATCGTCCAGTTCTCGGACAGGACGAGGGTCAGGCGCGGGCGCCGCCCCTGGTCGGGATGGGTCGGCTCAGACAAGGGTGACCTCCACCGGCAGCTTCTTGATGCCGTTGACGAAGTTGGAGCGCACGCGCGGCACGTCGCCCGTCAGGCGGATCGAGGACAGGCGCGGGATCAGCTCCTCGAACATGATGCGGACCTCGGTGCGGGCCAGGAGATTGCCCAGGCACAGGTGCGGGCTGCCCTTGCCGAAGGTGACATGGTCGTTGTCGGCGCGCGTCACATCGAAGTCGTACGGGTTGGTGAACACGGCCTCGTCGCGGTTGCCGGACGCGTACCACATCACCACCTTGTCGCCCTCCTTGACCCGCTTGCCGCCGAGCTCGACGTCCCGGGTCGCCGTGCGGCGGAAGTGGTAGACGGGCGAGGCCCAGCGCAGGAACTCCTCGACCGCCGTCGGGATGAGCGAGGGGTCCTCCTGGAGGCGGGCCAGCTGCTCCGGGTGCTGGAGCAGGGCCAGCATGGAGTGCGTGATGGTGTGTCGCGTCGTCTCGTTGCCCGCCACCACCAGGAGCAGGAAGTAGTTGTCGAAGTCCTGGGAGGAGAGCGGCACTCCGTCGCGCGGCGTCTGGTTCACGAGGCGGGAGACGAGGTCCGTGCCGTCGCCACCGCGCCGCTGCCGCGCCAACTCCCGCCCGTACTCGAAGACTTCGAGCGAGGCGGGGGAGCGGAAGGGGAGGTCGCGGTACTTCTCGCTCTCCTCGCTCTCCAGGAGGACGTCGGCGTAGTCCGGGTCGGTGTTGCCGATGATCCGGTTGCCCCAGTCGATGAGCTGCTGGTTGTCCTCCGGCGGCACGTCGAGGAGACGGGCCAGAACGTTGATGGGGAAGTCCGCCGACACCTCCTTCACGAAGTCGAAGCGGCCCTTCGCGAGCGCCGCGTCGAGCGTCCTCGCGGTCAGGCCGCGCAGGAAGTCCGTGTAGCTGTTGATGACCTTCGCGCCGAACTGCCGCTGCAGCAGGCTGCGCATGGCGCGGTGGCGTACGCCGTCGAGCTCCAGGATCGAGGCCCGCTTCTTGATCTGGTCCTCGTCGACCTCTTCGAGGTTGGTGAACTTGGTGGACGTGAAGGTCTCCGCGTCACGGTCCACGCGGGCGATGTCGGCGTGCCGGGTGACCGCCCAGAAACCGGAGTTGGGGGCCTCCTCGTCCTGCCAGTGCACCGGGTCCTCGTGGCGCAGGGTGTGGAACATCCGCCACGGTGTGACGCCGTCGGTGAAGTTGTCCAGGTCGGCGAGGTTCACGTCGGCGAGCGGCAGCGGCTCGGCGGCGGCGCCCGCGATGGGGGTGAGGGTCATGGTGTGCGGCCTCCGTGGCATCACAGGTGGTAGGCGTACTCGGTGAACTCCCAGTCGGTGACGTGCCGTTGGAAGCGCGCTACCTCGTCGCGCTTGTACGCGAGGTAGGAAGCGGTGAAGTCCTTGCCCAGCACCTCGGTGAGGGCGGTGTCGGCCGCCAGGGCGTCGAGCGCCTCGGGCAGCGTCTGCGGCAGCGGCGCCGACTTGGCGGTGTCGTAGCCGTAGCCCTCCAGCGGCGCGGGCGGCTCGTCGGCGGCCAGCACGCCGAGCAGGGCGGCGGCGAGCGCGCCGGCGATCAGCAGGTACGGGTTGGCGCTCGCGTCGCCGAGACGCAGTTCGAGGCGCGATCCGCTGCCCCGCTCCGGCGGGATGCGGACCATGGCGCTGCGGTTGTCCAGACCCCAGTCGATCAGCCACGGCGCGAGTGTGTCGGGGCCGAACCGCTTGTAGGAGTTGACCGTCGGGTTGGCGAGGGCGGCGAGCGCCGGGGCGTGCGCGAGGATTCCGGCGATGGCGTGCCGGGCCGTGGCGGACAGTCCGTGCGGGCCTGACGGGTCGTCGAAGGTGTTGCCGCCCTCCGTGTCCGTACAGGAGAGGTGCAGATGGAAGCCGGAGCCGCCGACGCCGTTGAACGGCTTGGCCATGAATGTCGCCAACCGGCCTTCCCTGCGCGCCAGTTCCTTGACGGCCGACTTGAACCGGAAGGAGCGGTCGGCGGCGTCCATGGCGGCGGAGTGGGTCAGATTGATCTCGAACTGTCCGCCGTCGAATTCGTGGTTCCCGTTGCTGACACCGATGTCGAGATCGCGCAGGAGGCGGAGGGTGCGGAGCAGGTGGTTGTCGCCGTCCGCGCGCAGGCCCGCCGTGTAGACGACGCCCTCCGCCTCGCTGTAGCGGCGCCAGCTCTGCGGCGATTCGGCGCTCGGCTCGCACAGGAAGTATTCGAGTTCGGGGCCGACGACCGGGCGCAGTCCGTGCTCCGCGCACCGGTCCACGACGGCGCGCAGGAGGTCGCGGGGTGACTCGGGCGCGGGCCCCGCGGTCGCCGGGTCGGTGACATCGCCGAGGCACGTGGCGACGCCCGGCTCCCACGGCAGCGCGGTCAGGGTGTCGAGGTCGGGGCGTACGCAGATGTCGGGCAGGCCCGCGTCGAGACCGCCGGACACATCGACGACATCGCCCTGCGGGCTGGTGTGGTAGACGGCGCGGCAGAAGGCGAGACCGTGGTCGCAGGCCGCGGGAAGGTGGTCGAGGAGGACGTCACGGGCGCGGTCGGTGCCGATGAGATCGGGATACGTCACCCGGACCACGTCGATGCCATCGGATGCCAGTCGCTCCATGTGCTCGCGGACGGGCGGCGGGGTGTCGGTTGAGCTCACCGTTGTCTCCTCTGCGGGAGTGGAGGGGGAGGGGCGGCCTCGAACTGCGCTGTGGCGGCGGGCCGTTCGCTCGTTTGGTTGCAAACGGTATGGAGGCCGGTGCGCATCCCGCAAGGGTTCCGTCCCGGAAATTTATCCAGGTGGATAGGTATTGACCAGGGGGTGCTCGGTTCCTATGTTGTTTGAAGCCAAACGAGCCACTGCGAAGCCCCTCGGTATCAGGAGGATCCGCCATGAAGGTCGTCGTCGACATGAACAAGTGCCAGGACCACGGCCAGTGCGTCTTCGCGGCCCCGGACGTCTTCAGCTTCGACGACGCCGGACGCCTCGCCTACGTCCCCGACCCCGACGACGCGCTCCGCGACGACGTCGAGGAAGCGGCCGACGTGTGCCCGCTCCAGGCCATCCGGATCGAGGGCTGAGCCGGTGACAGCGTCGAGGGCTGAGCCGGCGACCGCCCCGATCGTCGTCGCCGGCGCTTCCATGGCCGGCCTGCGCGCCGCCGAACAACTGCGGGCGGCGGGGTGGCAGGGCCCCGTCACCCTCGTCGGGGACGAGCCCCACATGCCGTACAACCGGCCGCCCCTGTCGAAGGAAGTCCTCGCCGGCAAGGCCCCGTTCGAGTCGCTGGCGTTCCGGCCCCGTGCGGCCGTCGCGGACGTCGAATGGCGCCTGGGAACCAAGGTCGTACGCGCCGACCTCGACCGCCGCGCCGTCGCCCTCGACGACGGCGACACCCTCACGTACAGCGGTCTCGTCGTCGCGACCGGTATGCGCCCGCGCCGCCTGCCCTGCCCGGGACCGTCCGCCGGGCGGCACACCGTACGTACGCTCGACGACGCCCGAGCGCTGCGAAGTGACCTGAGCCGTCCGGGAGTTCGCGTGGTCGTCGTCGGTGCCGGGTTCATCGGGTGCGAGGTGGCGGCGACGGCCGTGGCGCTGGGCGCCGCCGAGGTCACGGTCGTCGATCCGTTGCCGTTGCCGATGGTGGGGCCGCTCGGGGAGCTGCTGGCGCGGGCGTTGCTCGCGCGGCACGAGGAGCGCGGCGTGCGCTTCGCGCTCGGGGCCGGTGTCACCGGGTTCGAGGGAGCGGGCCGGGGTGCTGGTGGCGCGGGGGAGGAGCGGGTCACCGGAGTCGCCCTCGCCGACGGCACCGTGCTGCCCGCCGATGTCGTCGTGGAGTCCGTCGGCTCCGTCGCCAACACGGAGTGGCTCGACAGCAACGGCCTCGACCTTGCCGATGGTGTCCTGACCGATGAGCACCTGCGCGCCGGGGGCCGCCCCGACGTGATCGCCGTCGGTGACGTCGTCCGCTTCCCCAATGCCCGCTACGACGGCGTGCCCCGCCGCGTCGAGCACTGGTCCATCCCGACGGACACCGCGAAGCACGCGGCCAAGGTGCTCGCCGCCCACCTCGACGGCACCGAGGCCCCGGTCGGCCCGTTCGCTCCGCTGCCCACCTTCTGGAGCGACCAGCACGACTTCCGGCTCCAGTCCTTCGGCGCCCCCGCCCTCGGCAAGGACGACGTGCGCGTCCTCGACGGCGACCCCGAAGGGGACGTACTCGCCGGATACCACCACGGCGGACGCCTGGTCGGGGTCGTCGCGCTCGGCGGCAAGGCGGTCGCGGCGGCCGCCGCCAAGTACCGCGCCGAACTGATGAAGCAGCCCGTACTCACCGCGTAAGGAACTCCAAGTGGCCAGTGTCCGTGGATACTTCACCCCCAAGACGGCGACCGGTGACTCCTCGCTGATCCCGTCCCCGCCGTGGCGCTACTCCGGCGATCTGCTCACCGTCGAGTACCGCACCGATCCCGCTCGCGTTCGGGAACTCCTGCCGCAGCCGCTGGAGTTGGCCGACGACGACCCCGGTGCCGTCGCGCTCATCTGGGCCGACTGGCAGTCCTGCTCCACCGACGGGCACGAGCTGCTCGACCCGGTGCTCGCCCAGTACAAGGAGGCCTTCGCGGTCGTCCGGTGTCAGTACAAGGGGCAGGTGTACACACGCTGCGTGTACATCTGGGTCGACAAGGACTTCGCCGTCGCCCGCGGCATCCATCAGGGCTACCCGAAGAAGCTCGGCTCCATCCACCAGACCCGCCCCCACCCCTACGGGCCCGCTCCGCGCATCGAGGCGGGTGCGCGTTTCGGTGCGACGCTGGCTGCCGCCGACCGGCGTCTCGCCCAGGCCGTCGTCACCCTGCGGGAGCCGTCCGAGACGAACGGGTTCGTGAACGGTCACCCGATGGCGCACCATCGCTGGTTGCCCTCCATCGAGAAGGGCAAGGGGCTCGCGCTGGACGAGCTGATCGAGTCCGGGGCGGCGGCCTTCGAGGGCGGTCAACCGTGGGTTGGCGACGCCGAGTTGGAGCTGTTCGAGGCGCCTACGGAGGAGTTGGCGCGGCTTGAGGTGCGGGAGCCGATCGCGGCGTACTACCGGCAGGTGGGGGTCGTGTGGGACGGGGGGCGGCTTCTGGAGTCGGGGACGTCGGGGACGTCGGGGGCGGAGTAGCCCTGAGCGGTCGTCCGTTCCTACCGCCGGGGCTCCGCCCCGGACCCCGCTGCTCGATCGCCGCAGGGGCTTGACATACCCGCCACATCCTCAGGAGCCCGTACATGCACACCATCACGGTCGCCGGCGTCCCCGTCGACACCCGCCACTACATCGGTGGCGAACGCCTCGCCTCCGCCGACACCTTCACCGACGTCTCGCCCATCGACGGCGCCGTGCTCGGCGAGATCGCGCGTGGCACGAAGACGGAGGCGGACGCCGCCGTCGCCGCCGCCAAGGAGGCCTTCCCGGGCTGGGCGGCCACCCCGCCCGCCGAGCGTGCCCGCCTCCTGCGTGCCCTCGCAGACGGTGTCGAGAAGCGGGTCGAGGAGCTCGCCCTCGTCGAAACCACCGACAACGGCGCGCTGTTGCGCTCGCACCGGCGCGGCGTGATGCCTCGCGTCGCGCACAACTTCCGGTTCTTCGCGGACTGGCTGACGGACAGCCTCGGCCACGACGACTTCGAGACACGCGGACACACCAACCGCGTCAGCTGGGACCCGGCGGGCCCCTGTGTCCTCATCACGCCGTGGAACGCCCCGCTGATGCTGTCCAGTTGGAAGCTCGCCCCGGCGCTCGCCGCCGGGAACACGGTCGTCCTCAAGCCCGCCGAGTGGACCCCGCTCACCGCGTCCCTCTTCGCCGACATCGCCGAGGCGGCGGGCCTGCCGCCCGGCGTCGTCAACATCGTCCAGGGGTACGGCTCCGAGATCGGCGACGCCCTCACCTCGCACCCCGACGTGCGCCGCGTCAGCTTCACCGGCTCCGTGCCCACCGCCCGGCACATCGCCGCGCAGGCCGCCCCGAACCTCACCCCGCTCAGCCTCGAACTCGGCGGCAAATCGCCCCTGTTGGTGTTCGCCGACGCCGACCTCGACCTCGCCGTGGACCTCGCCGTCGAGCAGTACGACAACGCGGGCCAGGTCTGCCTCGCCGCCACCCGCGTCCTCGTGGACGAATCGATCGCCGACGAGTTCACGCGGCGGTTCGTGGAGAAGGCGGAAGGGCTGCGGCAGGGTGACCCGCGCGACGAGGCCACGGACATCGGCCCGAACATCCACCCCCGCCAACTCGACAAGATCGACGGCTTCGTGCGGCGCGCCCTCGACGCCGGAGCCCGCGCCGTCATCGGCGGCCACCGCGGTGAGGGCAACTACTACCCGCCCACTCTCCTCACCGACGTCGCCCAGGACTCCGAGATCGTCCAGGAAGAGGTCTTCGGCCCCGTCCTCACCCTCCAGACCTTCTCCTCAGGAGACGAGGTCGAGGCCGTCCGCCTCGCCAACGACACCCGCTTCGGCCTCGCCGCCACCGTCGCCACCGGCGACCCCGAACGCGCCGACCGTGTCACCGCGCGGCTCGTCGCGGGCACCGTGTGGGTCAACTGCTTCTTCGTACGCGACCTCCAGGCACCCTTCGGCGGCTCCCGCCAGTCCGGTGTCGGACGCGAGGGCGGCACGTGGAGCTTCGACTTCTACTGCGACCTCAAGAACACCGTGACCGCGCCGAAGGGGTGGACCAACCATGGGTGAGATCGTCGGAGCGGGCCTCCTCGCCCACGTCCCCACCATCGTGCTGCCGGAGGCCGACCGCCTGGAGCTGAACGAGGGCAAGGAGATCACCCTCGTCACCGGCCTCCGCCAGCTCCGTGAAGAGGTCTTCGGCCGCGAGGACTACGACACCGTCGTCGTCCTCGACTCCCACTGGGCGACCACCGTCGAATTCGTCGTCACCGCGCAGAGCCGGCGGGCCGGACTGTTCACGTCGGAGGAGCTGCCGCGCGGCATGTGCCGCATGCCGTACGACTTCGCGGGCGACCCCGAACTCGCCGAGAACATCAGCCAGTTCGCCGACAAGCACGGCACCTGGATCACCCCGATCGACGACCCGTACCTGCCGATCTACTACGCCACCATCAACCTGTGGAAGTTCCTGGGCGAGGGCCTGCCCGACAAGCGCTGGATCACCGTTGGTGTCTGCCAGACCGGTGACACCGAGGACCATCTGCGGCTCGGCCGCGCGCTCGCCGACGGCATCGCCGCCACCCCAGGACGCCGCGTCCTCCTCATCGCCTCCGGCGCCCTGTCGCACACCTTCTGGCCGCTGCGCGAACTGCGCGACCACGAGTCGAGCGACCCCTCGCACATCTTCACGCCCGGGGCCCGCGCCGCCGACGAGGAGCGCATCGCGTGGTTCAAGGAGGGCCGCCACGACCGGGTTCTCGACACCATGGACGAGTTCGCCGCGTACAAGCCGGAAGCCAAGTTCTTCCACTACCTGATGATGGCAGGCGCCCTCGGCGAGCGCGCCTGCACCGCCCCGGCCCGCCAGTACGGCGCGTACGAGAACTCCGTCGGCACCGGACAGGTCCACCTCTGGTTCGACCGCCCGGCCGACGGCTGGACCCGCTGACTTCCCAAGGAGACGTCCCATGCCCGAATACCGCCGCATCCTCCTCGAAGGCGCCGCCGTCCAGGTCACCGTCGACGGCGACGAACTCGTCGCGGGCGACGGCCGCCGCGTCAAGACCGAGGAGGCCCACCACCTGCCCCCGGTGGTCCCCTCCAAGGTGATCGCCGTGCACCTCAACCACCGCAGCCGCGTCGACGAGTTCCGGATCGGTCTGCCCGACACACCCACGTACTTCCACAAGCCGACCTCCGCCCTCAACTCCCACCAGGGCGCCGTCGTCCGCCCCGAGGGCTGCAAGTGGCTCAACTACGAGGGGGAGGTCGCGATCGTCATCGGCAGGACCGCGCGCAACATCGCCCCCGCCGACGCCGGTGACCACATCGCCGGATACACCGTCGCCAACGACTACGGCCTGCACGACTTCCGGGACACCGACGCCGGTTCCATGCTCCGTGTGAAGGGCTCGGACACCCTGTGCCCGCTCGGCCCAGGACTCGTCACCGACTGGGACTTCCACGGCAAGCGGCTGCGCACGTACGTCAACGGGGAGGTGGTGCAGGACGGTTCGACGGACGAGATGAAGTGGGACATGCACTACCTCGTCGCCGACATCGCCCGCACCATCACGCTCCACCCGGGCGATGTGCTGCTGTCCGGTACGCCCGCCAACTCCCGCCCCGTCCAGCCCGGTGACGTCGTCGAGGTGGAGGTCGAGGGCCTCGGCCGCCTCACGAACCACATCGTGACCGGGCCGACCGCCATCCGTACCGACGTCGGCGCCCAGCCGACCGAGTCCGAGGAGGTCCTGTCCACGGCGCTCGGCGGTGACTGGGAGTTCCGTGGCATCAGGCCGCCGAAGCGCTGACATGGGCGGCGCCGTCCGGGCCGGTAGGCTCGACACCATGTCCGACTCCGTCGAGCCGACCGGTGACCAGAGCCGGTCCCGTAAACGCGTCAAGAACTACGGGACCGGCCGCACCGCCCTGCTCGACGCCGCCGTCCGCGTGGTGGCCCAAGGTGGGCTGCGGAAGCTCACCTACCGGGCCGTCGCGCAGGAGGCCGGAGTCACCCACGGGCTCGTCGTGCACCACTTCGGCTCGCGGGACGCGCTCATCGAGGAGGCGGTCAGCCACGCCGTGCACTCCTCGCTCGGCAGCAGCTCCCTCGACGTCGGCACGGGAGACCCCGAGGACTTCTCCGCCGGCCTCGTCGACATGGTCGAATCGGACCCCGAACTCCAGGCGTTCCAGTACGAGTTGCTGCTCGAAGCGCGCCGCAGGCCGGAACTCCTCCCGCACCTGCGCGACCTGTACGAGGAGTACTTCGAAGCCACCCGTCGCGAACTCGACCGGATGCTGCCGACGCCCGTCGACCGCGGCACGTACCGCCTCGTCTTCGCCGCCCTCGAAGGACTCGTCCTGCACCAGCTCGTCTTCGGCGAGCGCGAGGTCACCGAAGAGGCCCTGACCCGGCTGCGCGGACTCCTGTCGGACCTGGCGCGCGGCTGACACCCATGGATACATCGACCTCAAGATGACATGGAACCACTAGTGAGCGAACTGCCTTACGCACGACGTCCGTTGATCGCCATACCGGCCCGCTTCTCCGCGACGACCTCCGCCCTCCGCCACGCCGCCGAGGTCAACGCCCGCGCCCTCGTCGAGGCCGTGTGGCGGGCGGGCGGCGAACCCGCCACCATCCACCCGCACGCCCCCGGTGGCACCGCCGACCCCGCCGAGGTCGCGGCCCGCCTCACCCGCTTCGACGCGCTGCTCCTGCCCGGCGGCGGCGACCTCGCCCCGCACCGCTACGGCGCGTCCCACGCGCACGAGGCGGTGTACGACGTGGACGACGAACAGGACGCGTTCGACCTGGAGTTGGCGCGCCAGGCGCTCGCCACGCGGACGCCGCTGCTCGCCGTCTGCCGCGGCCTGCAAGTCGTCAACACGGCCCTCGGCGGCACCCTCCACCAGGACATGGGCGGCCCCGACCGCGAACACCGCCACGTACGCCACCCGGTGGCCCTCGCTCCCGGCTCGGCGATCGCCCGGGCCACGGAAGCGGAGAAGGCCGAGGCGTCCTGCTACCACCACCAGCACGTGGACCGGCCGGGCGACGGCCTGCACATCACGGCCCGCGCCGCCGACGACACCGTAGAGGCCCTCGAACTGCCCACCCACGACAGCCTGTTCCTGGCGGTGCAGTGGCACCCCGAGGACACGGCCCACGAAGACCCGACCCAGCAGCGGCTGTTCGACGCGCTGGTGGCGGCGGGCGCGGCGCGGGTGGGTTAGCCCTTGGCGGGGCGGCGACCGCTGCGGCGGGGCGCCGGCTCCGCGCCGTCGAGGAGTGCGAGCCTGCGCTCCTCGCCGTGCTGCTCCACCTGCATCACGACGCGGCGCAGCGCGTCCGCGACGGAGCGGCACTCGGCGTCGTCCAACTGCCCGGCGACGAACGCCTCCTCGTCGTTGAAGCGGGGGAACAGCTCCGTCATCATCTCCTCGCCCGCGTCGGTGAGGCTGAGCAGCACGAGGCGGCCGTCCTCGGGGTGGCCGGTGCGGCGCACGAGCCCGCGCGACTCCAGGGTGCGGACGACACCCGTGAGCGTGCCCTTGGAGATTCCGGCCTCCTCCGCGACGTGCCGGGTCTCCGACTCGCCCCACACCCAGACCACCCACAGCACCACGAACGCGGTCCAGGTGAGGTCGGACTCGCGCAGCACCGAGTTCTCCAGGTGCTGCCGCACGGCCGCGGCGGCGCGGTGGATATTGGCCACCACGGCCATCTGTTCATGCCGGATCGGCAGCCCGCCGAGCTTCGCCTCGGCCAGCTTCTCGGCCGCGCTGATGGATCGTTCGCCGGGCACGCTCACACTCCTTCGCCGCCGCCGAGGTGCGAGCCGGGCGGCCATACGTTCGGGCTCAAATTATAGGGAGCGTCACAGGGAGCGCCGACCCTCCGTGGTGAACAGTGCCAGGAACGCCGTGCGGACCTGCCCGGCGACCGCGTCCGGGGATGAGGCGTCGAACTTGCCGTCCAGGTACAGGAACGCCAGGCCGTGGACGAGCGCCCACACCGAGGTCCACAGCGCGTCCGGGTCGGCGTCGGGGAAGGCGCGGCGGGCGGTCTCGCGGACGTAGTCCTCGATGGCGGCGGTCGCGGCCACCCGCTCCTCGTTGCCCGGGTCGCAGGGCTCCGCGAACATCGCGCGGAACAGGGCGGAGTGGTCGAGCGCGAAGCGGACGTAGGCGACGGCGACGTCCGCGATCTCGTCGGCGGTCGTGGGGGAGGGGTGGGCGGCGGCGAGCTGCTCGGCCAGCTCGCGGTAGCCCTCGGCCGCGACCGCCGACACCAGCGCCTCACGGTCCGCGAAGTGCCGGTACGGCGCGGTCGGGGACACCCCGGCACGCCGCGCGACGGCCCGCAGCGACAGCGCGGCGCTGCCGTCCTCCTCAAGCAGCTCGCGGGCCGCCCGCAGACAGGCCGCGCGCAGGTCGCCATGGTGGTACGCGGTCGCTTGTGGCACAGGTCACGCCCTTTCATGTATGCACCGCTTACATTCTCCGCTTAATGTGAGCGGTGCACACATCGTACGGCAGAGTCATTGAGGCGGATGACTCGGATGAGACAGATGAGAGAGGGATTCGGATGACCAGCGAGCTGTTCTCGCCGTTGTCCCTGCGATCCGGCCAGGTCCTGGGCAATCGCATCGCGAAGGCGGCCATGGAGGAGAACCTGGCCGACGACGGCCAACTCCCGGGACCGCACCTCCTGGCGCTGTACCGGCGCTGGGCCGCGGGCGGCACCGGACTGCTGATCACCGGCAACGTCATGGTGCACGCCGAGGCCCTGACCGGACCCGCGGGCGTCGTGCTCGACGAGGCCGCGCCGCTGGAGCCGTTCGCCGAGTGGGCCGAGGCCGGCAAGTCCGGCGGCGGCGCGATGTGGATGCAGATCAACCACCCCGGCCGGCAGGTGCAGTCCGGCATGCCCGGCGTGGTGTGGGGACCCTCCGACGTCGGCGTCGACCTGGGCAGGCACAGCGGCCGGTTCGGCCGGCCCGTCGCCATGACGCCCGAGCAGATCGACGCCACCGTGCAGCGCTTCGCGGTGACGGCCCGCCGCGCCGAGGAGGCCGGCTTCGACGGCGTGGAGATCCACGCCGCGCACGGCTATCTGCTGTCGCAGTTCCTGTCGCCGCTGGTCAACAAGCGGACGGACGACTGGGGCGGCTCGCTGGAGAACAGGGCCCGGCTGCTCCTCGACATCGTCCGCGCGGTGCGCGCCGCCGTCTCGCCCGCCTTCGGCGTCGGCGTGAAGCTCAACTCCGCCGACTTCCAGCGCGGCGGCTTCGACGCCGACGACGCACGCCAGGTCATCGAGATGCTCGCACCCCTCGGTGTCGACCTCGTCGAACTGTCCGGAGGCAGCTACGAGAGCCCCGCCATGACCGGCCGCCCCGCCGACGAGCGCACCCGCTCCCGCGAGGCCTACTTCCTCGACCTGGCCGAGGACCTGGTCGGGTCGAGTCCGGTGCCGCTCATGCTCACCGGCGGTATCACCCGCCGCGAGACGGCGGAGCGGGTCCTCGACAGCGGCGTGGCGCTCGTCGGCATCGGCACCGCCCTCTCCGTCACCCCCGACCTGCCCGAACGCTGGCGCGCGGGCCGCGAGGCGGACCGGGACCTGCGGGCGGTGACCTGGTCCGACAAGGCGCTCGCCTCGGCCGCGAGCATGGCGCAGGTCCGCCACCAGATGCGCCGCATCGCCCACGGCCGGACGCCCGCGCCGGGCACCCACCCGGCGCGCGCCCTGCTCTGCGAACAGGGCCGCCAGCGCCGGGCGTTGCGCCGCTACCGCACCTGGCTCACCACGACACGGCACACCGACGCGCCCGGCGGCGAACCCGGGAGGCGGGTTGCGCGCCAGCGGTGAGGCACCACCATGAACGCATGACCCGAGCACCGATGCAGATCACCGCCCTCGTCATCGACGCCGAGGACCCCGAGCGGCTGGCCGCGTTCTGGTCCGAGCTGCTGGACCGGCCCATCGACAGCCGGCCGGGCCCGTACATCTGGCTGCGCCGCACCGACGGCCTGGTCCTCGGGTTCCAGCGCAACCCGCACCCCACGCCCGGCAAGGACCGCATGCACGTCGACCTCACCTCGCCGGACCTGCCCGCCGAGCAGCGAAGGGTCGAGGCGCTGGGCGGGCGGCGCCTGGAGGAGTACGACGAGGGCGGATTCCTGGTGATGGCCGACCCCGAGGGCAACGAGTTCTGCATCCTGCCCGAGGAGGGCGACGTCGGCATCGACGACGAGGGGCGCGCCCACTACCAGGACTGACCGCCTACGCGGGGAACTCGGACCGATCCGTTACCCGGACCGGTCCGCCCGTGTCGTCCCGTCCGCCGGTGCCCGCGTACCCGGCACCACGCCACGCTCCGCCGCCGTACTGTCCGGCAGCGCCGCCGCCGTCTCGTACCGGCGCGCCCCGAACCGGTACACCAGCACAAGCACCGCGAAGAACGGCAACCCCGCCTTCCAGGAGTCCTCCAGGCCCTCGATGAACACGGTCGACACGAGGATCGCCGCAAGGGCGAGCGCCGCCGCGACGGTGGTGAAGGGCGCGCCGCGCAGCCGGGCCGGGGAGGCGGGCAGGGCGTGCCGGACGCGGTGGCGGCGGAAGGCCACGTGGCTGGCGAGGATGAGGATCCACACCACGAGCGCGCCGAACACCGAGATGCCGAACAGCATGATGTACGCCGTGTCCTCGGAGTGCACCGACAGCAGCGCCGCCGCGCCGAGCCCGACGCCGGAGACGGCGAGCGCCCGGTGCGGGACACCACGTCGCCCGACCCGCGCGAACGGCCGCGGCGCGTGCCGGTCCACCGCAAGCGAGTGGATCATGCGGGTGGCCAGGTAGGTGTTCGCGTTGGCGCTGGACAGGGCGGCGCTGAGCACGACGAAGTTCATGATTCCGGCCGCCGCAGGGATGCCCGCCACGTCGAAGAGTTGGACGAAGGGGCTCGCCGTGACATCGCCGCCCTTCGCGGTGCGCGTCCACGGCACGACGGTGACGACGACCGCCATCGCCAGGACGTAGAAGAGCGCCAGGCGGACCACCATCCGCCGGGCCGCGCGCGGGATGTCGCGCACCGGGTCCTCGGACTCGGCCGCCGTCACCGCGATGATCTCGGTGCCGATGTAGCTGAAGATGACGAAGACGAAGGCGGTCGCGAGCCCGGACATGCCGTGCGGCAGCAGGCCGCCGTGGCCGGACAGGTTCGTGGTGCCGACCGCCGCGTGACCGGGCAGGCCGAGGAACACGTACGCGCAGCCGAGCAGCACGAAGACACCGATCGCGGTGATCTTGATGGTGGAGAACCAGTACTCCAGGCGCCCGAACACCCCCACGCTCAGCGCGTTCGCCGCGAGGATGAGCAGTGAGAACGCCACCACCGGTAGCCAGAGCGGGAGTTCGGGCCACCAGAAGCGCACATAGATGCCGGCCGCGATCACCTCGCCGCCGATCGCGATCACCTGGATCGTCCAGTACGTCCACCGGATCACGAACCCCGCGAGCGGGCCCAGATAGTGCCGGGCGATGCTGCCGAAGGACCCGGCCGCCGGATGCACCGACGTCATCTCGGCGAGCGCCCAGCCGATCACCAGGGCGATCAACGCACAGACCACATAGGCGATGACCGTGGCCGGGCCCGCGGCGGAGATGGCGAGGCTCGAACCGAGGAAGAGGCCCGTGCCGATGGCACCGCCCAGGCCGATCATGCTGAGCTGACGACCGGTCAGCGCACGCTTCAGGCCGTGGTCCTGAGGTGGCGGCGTGGGTGGCGGCGCCGAGCCGGGGCCGGGGGCGTCGGGCATGTCAGTGGCCCTTCGCGCGTATCTCGGCGAGCGCGGCGATCAGCGCGTCGACGTCGGCAGGGGTGTTGTAGTAGTGGAACGAGACGCGCAGCAGGGTGCCGCGCGGGCTCGTGACGATGCGCCGTTCGGCGAGCGCGGCGGCCAGCGCGTCCGGCGCCGGATCGGCGAACGCGACCTGCGGGCCACGGAGTTCGGGGTCGGCGGGCGAGGCGAGGGCCTCGCCCGCCGCGGAGAGCCGCTCGTGCGCGTACGCGGTGAGCGCGCGGACATGTGCCTCGACGTCCTTGGCGTCGACCTCCGCCAGCGTACGAAGGCCGGCCGCGGCGGCGTACGCGGACGGGATCGAAGGGGTGCCGGTCTCGAAGCGCCGCGCGGTGTCCGGGAAGTCGAGCGTCCGCGGATCGAAGCCGAACGGATCGACCCGCCCGAACCACCCCGTCAGCTGCGGCGCCACCTCGTCGCGCACACCCTCGCGCACGTACAGGAAGGCCATGCCGGGGACACCGAGGAGATACTTCAGGGCGCCGCACACCAGGTAGTCGCAGTCCAACTCCCTTACGTTCACGGGGAGTACGCCGAGTCCCTGGTACGCGTCGACGAAGACACGCGCCCCGGCGGCGCGCGCCGCGCGGACCGTCTCGGCCACCGGGAGCCGGACGCCGTTGCGGTACGACACCAGGGGGACGGAGACGAGGTTCGTGGAGTCGTCGATCGCGGCCGCGTACCCGGCGGCGGGCACGACCCCGTCCTCGTCCGGCACGTGCCGCACCCGCGCGCCGCGCCGCTCCTGCGCCAACCACACATGCGCGACGGACGGAAACTCCATGTCCGTCGTGACCAGGCCCGGTCGGCGCGACCAGTCCAGCGTCGACGCCACCTGGTACGCGCCCTCGGAGGCGCAGCCGACCACCGCGACCTCGTCCGTGGTGGCACCGATGTGCGCGGCGAACGCGGCCCGCGCGGCGTCGACCTGCCCCATCCATACACCCCACGGCGCCCCGTGCTCGCGCATCGACCACTGGAACTCCTGGAGAGCCGTCAGTGTGTGCTCGGACATCGCGCCCTGGCTGCAACTGGCCAGGTGGACCGTGTCCTTGAGGGAGGGGAAGCGTTCGCGGAAGTGCTCGGGGGCGGCGATCGGCACGGGGTGACTCGCATTCAGTCCCGGTGAACATGTTCAGTGCGGGTGATGGAACCAGCCGGGTGTGTGCCGCGTCAATGGGTGTGTCGTGTCAGCGGCTCGGTGGAGTCACGCTCACCAGGAACTGCGCCGTGCCCTCGCCCTCGTTGACGTACCGGTGCGGCACGCGGGAGTCGAACGTACAGCTGTCGCCGGGTCCCAACTCGTGGCGCCCGCCGCCCGCTTCGACGACGAGGCTGCCGCTGAGCAGCAGCACGCACTCCTCGGAGGGATGGCTGTAGGGGCGTTCCGAGGACGCCCCGCCGGGCTCCAGCGTCCCCTCCAGGACTTCGAGGCGCGCCGAGCCGGCCGACACCCGCGTGTACTCGATCCCGCCCTCCGGCGACCGCACTTGAATCCGGCGCTCGCGCCGCACCACCGCGACCTCGTCCGGCTCGTCCTGCCGGAAGAGGTCGAAGAGCGGCATGCCGAGCGCGGTGGACAGGCGGCGCAGGCTCTCCAGGCTGGGGTCGGTGAGTCCGCGTTCGACCTGGCTGACCAGCCCGGTCGACACCCCGGCCCGCGTCGCCAGCTCCCGCACCGTCATCTTGTGGGCCTTGCGCAGCTCGCGTATCCGATTGCCGATCACGGGGGCGAGATTAGTGGATGCGCCGCCCCGCATCAGTTGATGCGCCGCCCCGCCCCGGCCCACGCCTTCTCCCGCAGCACATACTTCTGGATCTTTCCGGTCGAGGTCTTGGGGAGCTCGCCGAAGGTCACCGTCTTCGGGGCCTTGAAGCGGGCGAGGCGCTCGCGGACGTGCTCGATGATCTCCGTATCGGTGGCCGTGGCGCCCTCCCGGAGGGTGATGTACGCGGCCGGCACCTCGCCCCAGCGTTCGTCGGGGACCGCGATCACCGCCGCTTCGAGGACCGCCGGGTGGTCCATGATGGCCTGCTCGACCTCGACCGACGCGATGTTCTCGCCGCCGGACACGATGACGTCCTTGGAACGGTCCCGCAGCTCCACATAGCCGTCGGGGTGCACGACGCCGATGTCACCGGTGCGGAACCAGCCGTCGGGCGCGGCCGCGGCCGTGGCCTCCGGGTCGTGCAGGTAGCCGAGCATGACGTTGTTGCCGCGCAGCGCGATCTGGCCGGTCGTCGTGGCGTCCGCCGGGACATCGGAGCCGTCGTCGGCGATCACGCGGGCCGTGCACGAGATCATGTTGCCGACGCCCTGGCGGGCCTTCAGGCGGGCCTGCGCGGCGGCGTCCAGGGAGTCCCACTCGGGGCGCCAGTCGCACAGCATCGCCGGACCGTACGTCTCCGTGAGCCCGTACAAGTGCGTCACGTCGAAGCCCAACTCGGCGGTGCGGCGCAGGATCGCGGGCGACGGCGGGGCGCCGCCGGTCGCGATGCGGATCGTGCGGGACTCGGGGAGCGGGGCCGCCTCTTCGGCGTAGGCGATCATCGACAGGACGGTGGGCGCGCCGTTCAGGTGCGTGACACCCTCCTCGCGGATGAGCCGCCATACCTCCGCCGGGTCCAGCTTCGGCAGGCACACATGGGTGGCAGCCGCCGCGGTCACCGCCCACGGGAAGCACCATCCGTTGCAGTGGAACATCGGCAGCGTCCACAGGTGCACGGCGGAGGGGCTGAGGCCCGTGTGGCCGACCATGGCCACCGACTGCAGATAGGCGCCCCTGTGGTGGTACATCACGCCCTTGGGGCGGCCCGTCGTCCCCGACGTGTAGTTGACGGCGAGGAGGGAGCGCTCGTCGGCGGGCGTGCGGTGCAGCGGCTCGGCGCCGGACAGCAGCGCCTCGTACTCGGCGCCCGCCCGGATCCGGTGCGGCGCCGGCCCGTCGAGGCGGGCGAGCGCGTCGTCGACCAGGACGTCGTACACCGGGTCGTGGATCAGCACCGCCGCTTTCGAATGCCCCAGGATGTACGCCACCTCGGCCGCCGCGAGGCGCGTGTTCACCGCCACGAGCGGCACCCCGGCCCACGGCACCCCGAAGTGCGCCTCCAGGAGTACGTGGGTGTTGGGCGCGAGCACCGCCACGGGCCGCCCGTCGGCCAGCGGCGCCAGGCCGCCCGCGAGGCGCACGCAGCGCTCGCGCAACTCGGCGTAGGTCCAGCGCCGTTCACCGTCGACGACACCGATCCGGTCGCCGTGCGCGGCGGCGGCGCGGTCCAGGTACGCGGTCGGGCTCAGCGGCTCGTACGACAGGCCGTCGAGGGCGGCGACGGATGGCGGCGCGGCGTCCGTGGAGTGTGCCGCGGCGTTCGTGGAGTGCGCGGCGTCGTCCGTGGAGTGCATGTCGTCCTCCTTGCGGGAGAGCGGGGTCCCGAGACCCGCCCTACCCCGTCCGGTGCCGCCCAAGCCGCGGGAACAGCGCGCGCCGCGCCTCGCCCGCGAGGTCGTGCACGAGCGGCGCCAATTCCTTGAAGTCCACCGCCTGACGGTCCCCGCACAGCGACAGCGCCGCCGTGGCGGGGCCGCAGCCGCGTAGCGGGGAGGCGACACAGCGGATGCCGGACAGCGTCTCCTCGTTGTCGACGGCCAGGCCCTCGCGCGCCCGGATCCGGGCCAGTTCGTGCCGCAGCTCGGCCGCCGTGCGCAGGCTGCGCGCCGTGCCGAGCGGCAGCGCGCCCCGGTACGCCGAGTCCACCAGGCCCGGTTTGAGGGTCGCGAGGATGGCCTTGCCGACGGCCGTCGTGTGCGCGGGCAGCCGGGCGCCGAGCCGCGTCGGCAGCCGGGCCGCGCTCCGCCCACCCGCCTTGTCGAGGAAGACCACCTCGCGCCCGTCGAGCACGGCGAGGTGCCCGGCGAGCCCGGTGCGCCGGCACATCTCGTGCAGCAGGGGTGTCACCACGTCCCGGATCTCGTGATGCCCCGCCGCCCGCCGAGCTCCAACGGGCGCATGCCGAGCCGGTATCCGCCCGTGGGGTGGGTGAGCCAGCGCAGCCGGATCATCTGGTCGAGGATGCGGTGCAGCGTCGAGCGCGGCAGGCCGGTGCGGTCGGCGAGGTCGAGCAGGGACAGGCTCGGGGTGTGCGGGTCGAACGCGTCGAGGATGACCGTCATGCGCTCGATCATCGAGACCGGGGCGGGGCACGGCCCCTGGGTGTCGGCCGTGGCCGGTGTCGTCATGGTGGTCGCCTCCCTGGCGGGCGTGCTGACCGGGAGCGCCAAGTGTGGTGCGTACGACGTGCGGTGGGGGAGATCCATGCGGGGCCGGTCCGGAGAAGCGGCGCGGCGCGGCGCGCCGCGCACCCGCACGCTGCTGTGGCATCAGCTCCTCACCGGGGCCGTCGCCGTCGCGGCGACGGGCGGCATGGCGACCGCCACGGTCTGGCAGCTGGCCGACCTGTCACCGTCGAAGCCCAGCCTGCCCAGCGACCTGCCCACCCTCCGGCTGCCCACGGCGAAGCACACGCCTTCGCCGCTGTTCCCCGGGCCGGACCGGACGTGAACCCGGGCGGCTCAGGCGCTCGCGAGCTGCGTGTCCAGCGCCGCGAGGAGCCAGTCGTGGGCCGTGCCCGGAGTCGGCTCCGGGCGCGCCCCCTCGGCGGTGGTCAGCCGCGCCACCTGGTCCCAGTACGGGTCGAGCCGCGGATCGGCGGAGAGCTGCCGCGCGAGGCCGCGCCGGAACGCCAAGGTGTCACGGTGGTGCGCCACGCTCGCGTACGTCGTGACGAAGCAGTCGAGGGCCTCGCCCGGAACGGGAGCGTCGCCCGCCCGTATTCGATGGGCCGCCAGGTCGTACGACTCGGCCAGCCCCGCGTACAGCACGGCGGACTCCCGCGCGCCCGCCGTGTGGTGTGCGGCCGGCTGGGTGGGGCCGGTGTCGGGCGTGCAGGGCCGTGACACCAGCGCGCACAGCCGGGCGAAGGCGAGCACCTGAGCTGGGGAGGGTGACTCGGGCAGCACGGGAACGGCCGCTTCCAGGAAGGCCGTTCGCGACGCGGCCGGCATCCGGGGCGGCAGCCACGCCCGCCAGAACCGGGCCAGCGGCGCCGTGCTCGGCGGTGTGTCCAGGGCGCCGACGAGCCGCAGCCGGTCCGCGCGCTCGTCCGGCGGGCACTCCTGGACAAGCCGCAGCGCCGCCTCCTGCCAGCGCAGCGCGGTGAGACGCGAGCCCAGCGTGCGCAACTGCCCCGCGACGGCGTCCTCCAACGCGCCCTGCGCCCCGGCCCGTTCGTCGACGATGCGGCGCACCTCGGGAACGGGCAGGCCGAGCCCGCGCAGCGAGCGGATCAGCCGGAGCCGGTCCAGGGCCTCGCCGCCGTACCGCCGGTGTCCGCCCGTGCTGCGGGTGCGCTCGGGCAGCAGGCCCTTGTCGGAGTAGAAGCGGACCGTCTTCACGGTGGTGTTCGCCCGCGCGGCGAGCTCACCGATGCTCCACAGGCCGTCGGACGACGCCGACACGGACACGGAGACGGACACGGACACGGACTCTGGCACTTGAACCTCCCTCAAGGGGAGTTCCTAACGTACCCGCCACCACTGACAACCACCGATGGAGGGCGTGGAGATGACGGAGTTCGTGCTGGTACCTGGCCTGTTCACGGGCCCGGAGGTGTGGCGTGAGACAGCGGGGGCACTGGCGGCCGAGGGCGCGAGGGTGCACGTGGCGGATCTCGGAACCGCTACGAGCCTGGAGGCCCACATCGCTCGGGTCGTCGAGGCCATCGACACCGCTGCCGCTGACACTGTCGAGGGGCAGGACATCGTCCTCGTCGGACACGACTACGGCGTGTACCCGGCGTTGGGCGCCGCAGACCGGCGGGCCGAGCGGATCGCGCGCATCGTGTACGTCGACTCGGGCCTGGTGCAGGACGGCGCCCTGGGCCTCGCGGCGGTACCCGACCAGGAGCTGCGCGAACGCCTCGCCGCCGAAGGCGACACCGACGGTGACACCGACGGGGGCACCGAGGGCGCGCTGCCGGTCCCCGCCCGGGAGGAGTGGCAGCGCTGGGGGAGCACCGCGGGGCTGTCCGACGAGGCCCTGACCCGGCTGACCGCGCACGCCTCGCCCCACCCCCTCGGCACCCTGCTGCAACCGCTGCGGCTCACCGGCGCGGCACAGAAGCTGCCGACCACCGGCGTGCTCTGCGCGGAGAGCGGTGCGACCATCGATGCCGTCCGCATGCTGCTGAGCTTCGGCGACCCGGCGATCCAGGCCCTCGTCCGCCCCGACGTCACCTTCTTCGAACTGCCCACCGGGCACTGGCCGATGCTGTCCTGCCCCGCCGAACTCGCCGACGTACTGCTGCGCGCGGCAGCCGACGAAGGGACCCGCCTCGAACCCGTGGCGGAGGACGAGTCCGCCGAGCCCGCCGGGTCCGGATACCTGCGGCCGTTCCTCCTCGACGTACCGGAGATCCCCCGCGAACGGCACGGCACCATCGACCTGTACGTGCCCGAGGGTGCGGCGGCCGGGGAGCCGCGCCCCGCGATCGTCATCGTGCACGGCGGGCCGGTGCCGGAGGCCGCGCGGCCGACACCCCGTGACTGGCCGACCATGGTCGGCTACGCGCGCCTCGCCGCGTCCCACGGCGCGATCGGTGTCACCCTCGACCACCGGCTGCACGCGGTCACCGCGTACCCGGCGGCGGCCGATGACCTGGCCGCCGCGGTCGCCGAGGTGCGCGCCGATCCGCGGGTGGACGCGGACCGGATCGCGCTGTGGTTCTTCTCCGGCGGCGGACCGTTGACCGCGCCGTGGCTGAGCGAGGCGCCCCCGTGGCTGCGCTGCGTGGCGGCGAGCTACCCCATCATGGCGCCGCTGCCCGGCTGGGGCGTGAACGATCCCCGGTTCCGGCCCGCGGACGTCGTGGCACGCGGTGGCACCCTGCCGTTCGTGCTCATCCGCGTCGGGCGCGAGGCCTCCGCGGTCGCGGCGACGGTGGCCGAGTTCGTCGCGGCGGCCGCGGCGGGCGGCGCGCCGGTCGAGGTGATCGACGTACCGGACGCGCCGCACGCCTTCGAGGGCCTCGACCACAGTGACCGGGCACGGGAAGCGGTGCGGGAGGCGATGGGGCGGGTGCTGGATTCCCTCGGGCTCACCCTCAAGCTCACGCCGAAGCTCCGTACAACTCGCTGAGCAGGGCGATCGCCGCGTGCGTGCTGGGGTGCGGCTCCCGCTCGTCCCATATCACCCGCACCGGCACCGGATCCGCGCCCGACACCGGGCGGTAGACGACCCCCTCGCGCCGGTACTGGGCGAGGGTGGCCTGCGGCGTGACACCGACGCAGCGGCCCGTGGCGATGGCCGCGAGCCAGTCGTCGACGTCGGCCGTGTACTCGATGGCGCCGTGCGGATCGCCCGGCCACAGGTCGGCGGTGGTCGTGCCGGTGCGCCGGTCCACGGCCACCGTGCGCTCGCGGATGTCCGCGAGGGGGATGCGGCGGCGCCTGGCCCAGGGGTCGTCCGTGGCCATGACCACATAGCGGGGCTCGTGGCCGACGACGGCGGACGCGTACCGGCGGCGCAGATCGGCCCGGTGACGTACGACGGCCAGATCGCACACCGCCTCCGCGAGGCCTCCCGTGGGACTGTTGTGCCGCACCAACAGCAGCTCGACATCGGGGTGGCGCTCGTGCCAGCGGCGCTGGAACTCCGTGGTGTGCCGCCCGAAGGCGCCCCAGGCGTGCCCGATCCGCAGCCGGGAGTGGCCCGTCGTCGCCTCGCGCACCAGATTCTCGGCCTCCGACAGCAGCTGCCTGGCGCGGTGCACGACGCGGACCCCCACGGTGGTGGGCGTGACACTACGACTCGTGCGGTGCAGGAGGCGTACGTCGAGCACCGTCTCCAGGGCGTGCAGGGTGCGCGACACCGAGGCCTGGGAGACGCCGAGTTGGATCGCGGCGTCCGTGAAGCCGCCCGTGTCGACGATCGCGAGCAGGCACCGCAGATGCCGCAGTTCGAGGCCCGCCAGGCCGCTGCCTTCATCCATACGCTCAGCGTATGCGAGAGACGTGAGATGCATTTTGCGTATCCGCCGGGTGCCGCGAATCTCGCACCATGGCGACGACCCCCACACCACCGACACCACCGACACCACCGACACCACCCCATTCCACGCGGCCCGCGACCGCACCCGCCCCCGCCACCGTCCGCGCCGGCGGTGTCGCCCTGATGCTCGGCAGCGGCCTCTCGAACCAGGTCGGCGCGTCCCTGGGGGCCCTCGCCTTCCCCGTGATCGGGCCCGTGGGCGTCGTGGCCGTACGTCAATGGGTCGCCGCCGCCGTGCTGTTGGCGGCGGGGCGGCCACGGCCGCGCTCCTTCACCGGCGCCCAGTGGCGCCTCGTTCTCGCGCTGGCCGCGGTCTTCGGCACGATGAACCTGACGCTGTACGCGGCCGTCGACCGGATCGGCCTCGGCCTCGCGGTCACCCTCGAATTCCTCGGGCCGCTCACCGTCGCCCTCGCCGGTACGCGGCGCCGCGTCGACCTGCTGTGCGCGTTGGCCGCCGCGGCGGCGGTCGTCGTGCTCACGCGGCCACGGCCCAGCACGGACTACGTCGGCATCGCGCTCGCCCTGGTCGCCGCGGCGTGCTGGGGCTGCTACATCCTGCTCAACCGGGCGGTCGGCCACCGCCTGCCCGGAGTTCAGGGCTCGGCCGCCGCGGCCGTGGTCTCCGGACTCCTCTACCTCCCGGTCGGCGTCGCGGTGCTGTGGCTGCACCCGCCGACGGTCGCGGCGCTGCTCTGCGCCCTTGCCGCCGGAGTGCTCTCGTCGGCCGTGCCGTTCCTGTCCGACCTGCTGGCGCTGCGCCGCGTGCCCGCCCGCTTCTTCGGCGTCTTCATGAGCGTCAACCCGGTCTTCGCGGCCCTCGTCGGGATGCTGGTCCTCGGCCAACACCTCGACCACCTCGCCTGGTCCGCGATCGCCGTCATCGTCGTGGCCAACGCGGTCGCGGTGGGCACTACCCGTCCGCGGCCGCACGCTCCCGATGGGCGTGGATCTCTTCGTGGTGCTCGGCCGCCCACTCGATCAGCCGCGTCACGATGTCCCGCAGGCCACGACCCATCGGCGTGAGTTCGTACTCGACGCGCGGCGGCACCTCGGCGTACGCGGTGCGGCTGATCAGGCCGTCCTGCTGGAGCTGGCGCAGGGTGAGGGTCAGCATCCGCTGCGAGATGCCGGGGATCTGCCGCTGGAGATCCGTGTAGCGCAGCGGCCCCGCCTCGACCACGGCGATCACCAGCAGGCTCCACTTGTCGCCGACGCGGTCGAGGATCTGCCGGATGGAGGCCACCTGCTCGACGGGGATCCCGGCGCAGGGGCCGGCGACCGCGACCGCGAGCGGGGTGGCGGCGGGGCTTTTCGTGGCCTTCATGGCGCACATTCCTCTCTTCTACGCACACCCGTGTGCCTTTTGTAGCGGCTTCCATACTCACCCATCATGGGGCTGCGCACAAAACGTAGGAATTGAGCCCTGCAAGGAGAACGAGCACCATGCCCGCAGCCAACGCCACGTCCGTAACATCCGCCAAGTCCGCCAAGTCCGCCACGTCCAAAGTGATCGCGATCTTCGGCGCGGGCCCCGGCCTCGGCGCCTCCGTCGCCCGCCGGTTCGCCCGCGAGGGCTTCCGCGTCGCGCTGGTGGCCCGTCGCAAGGACCGCCTCGACGCGCTCGTCGAGCAGCTCACCGCCGAAGGCATCGAGGCCGCGGGATTCACCGCCGACCTCTCCGACCCCGAGCGGATCCCGGCGCTGATCGAGGCCGTCCGCGCGCGCTTCGGCCGCATCGACGTCATCGAGTACGGGCCGATCAGCGGCGACCAGGCCTTCTCGCCCGCCACCAAGGTGGACGCCGCCATGCTCCGCAAGGACGGTCCGCTGCTGCTGCTCACCCCGGTCGAGGTGGTTCGAGCCGTGCTGCCTGAGTGGACCGAGCGCGGTGACGGCGCGTTCCTGATGACCACCGGGCACACCGCCGTGGAGCCGCGCCCGTACCTGAGCGGTATCGGGGTGCTGATGGCCGCCGCCCGCAACTGGCTGTACGCCCTGAACGGCGAGCTGGCCGACGTCGGCGCCTACGCGGGCACCCTCTCCGTCGCCGCGCTCATCGACCGCAGCGAGATCAGCGAGAACGCCGCCGAGTCCCTGCCTGCGGGCTTCGCCGTCGTCGACCCCGACGACCTGGCCGCGCACTACTGGGACATGTACACCGCGCGCGACCGCGTCGAGCAGGTCCACCCGGAGCAGCAGGCCGCCTGAGCCACGGGACAGGCGCGTCCGCCGCGTCCACCGCATCCACCGCATCCACCGCATCCGCGAGGGCGCGTACGTAAGCTGGCTTGCATGCGTACCCGACCCACCCTGACCTGGGAACCGTCCGGAGACCTGCCGCCCGCCACCACCGACCTCGCGCCCGTCGTCGAGGCCGTGCGGGCGGGCGGCGTCGTCGTACTGAGCGGGGCCGGGCTCTCCACCGAGTCGGGCATCCCGGACTACCGCGGGGAGCACGGATCGCTGCGCCGGCAGCACGTCCCCATGACGTACCAGGAGTTCACCGGCAGCGAGCAGGCCCGGCAGCGGTACTGGGCGCGCAGCCAGCTCGGGTGGCGGGCCATGATCAGGGCGCGGCCGAACGACGGGCACCTCGCCGTCGCCGAACTCGCCGGAGCGGGCCTGGTCACCGGCGTGATCACGCAGAACGTCGACGGGCTGCAGCAGGCCGCGGGCGCCCGGGACGTCGTGGAGCTGCACGGCAGCCTGAGCCGTGTGGTGTGCCTGAACTGCCGCACCTTCACCACCCGCGCCGAGGTCGACCGGCGGCTGCGCGAGGCCAATCCGGGCTTCGAGGCGGAGGCCGAGCGGCACCGGTCCGCGCGCGTCAACCCGGACGGCGACGTCGACCTCCCCGACGAGGCCGTCCGCGAGTTCCGCGTCGCGCCGTGCGCGGCCTGCGGCGTCGGGGTGCTCAAGCCGGACGTCGTGTTCTTCGGCGAGAACGTGCCGCCCGAGCGCGTCGACGTCTGCCGGGGGCTCGTCGAGGGCGCCGACTCGCTGCTCGTCCTCGGCTCCTCGCTGACCGTGATGTCCGGGCTGCGCTTCGTGCGCCAGGCCGCGGCGGCCGGCACCCCGGTGCTGATCGTCAACAACCAGCCCACGCGCGGCGACCGTTGGGGCGTGCGCGTCGAGCTGCCGCTGGGGGAGGCGCTGCGGGATGTGGTGAAGCGGGTGCGGGACCCCGACCCGGGTGACGGACGTCAGACCGTGTAGCCGCCGTCCACCGCCAGGTGCTGCCCCGTGATGAACCCCGCCCGGTCCGACGCCAGGAACGCCACCGCCTCCGCGATGTCCCGCGCGCTGCCGAAGCGGCGCAGCGGGATGTTGCGGCGGGTCACCTGGAGGGCGGCGTCGTCGAGTTCGCCGTCCTCGATGAGGCGGGCGGCGATGCCGTCGGTGAGCATGCCGGGTCCTACGCAGTTGAAGCGCACCCCGTAGCGGCCCTCCTCGGCGGCGAGCGCGCGGACCACGGCCTCGACCGCGCCCTTGGTGCCGGAGGACAGTCCGTCGCGGACCGGGTAGCGGTGGGTGGCGGCGGTGGTGACCGCGACGACGTTCCCCGCCGTCTCGCGGAGGGGTTCGAGGGCCGGGTGGGTCAGGTTGTAGAACGCCTGGGCCTCGGTGTGGAGTTGCCGGCGGTACTGGGACGGCGGCACGCGGCTCAGGTGCACCATCGGGACGTGCGCCCCCGCCGCGTGGATCAGGGTGTGCAGCGCGCCGAACCGGTCGACCGCCGAGCGGACGGCGGCCGCCGCTTCGTCCTCGTCCGTCAGGTCCGCTCGTACGGACTCCACCTGGGCGCCGCCCGCGCGGAGTTCGGCGGTGAGGGCTTCGGCGGCCTCCTGGTTCGAGCGGTAGCTGAACAGCACCGTGCTGCCGCGCGCGGCGAGCGTACGGACGATCTCCGCGCCGATGCCGCCGGTGCCGCCCGCGACGAGCGCGGCGCCTTTACGGGTGGCGAAGTCCATGTCCCTGGCCGTGTCCCTGTCCCTGTCCGTGTCCACGGCCCTGTCCGTGACGCTGTCCGTGTTCGTCATGCCTGCGTATATATCCGTAGCGGCCGAAGAGTTGAAGGGATGTATCTTGCGACCCCAGGACGAAGGAGCGGATGTGGAGCCCCCGACGAGCGGCGTGGCGGAGCGTGTCGAAGGCCCGTCCAAGGGCGGCCGTCCGCGTGCCACGTCCCGGGCCGACCTGGAACGCATCGGCTTCGAACTCTTCGCTCGGCAGGGCTTCGACGACACGACGGTCGACGACATCGCGGGCGCGGCCGGTATCGCCCGGCGGACCTTCTTCCGGTACTTCGCGTCGAAGAACGACCTCGTGTGGGGCGACTTCGAGCAGCAACTGGCCGGGTTCCGTGCGCTGTTGAGCGGCGCGGACCCGAACGTCCCGATCATGACGGAGCTGCGGGCGGCCGTCGTCGAGTTCAACCGGTTCGACCCGTCCGTGGTGCCCTGGCACCGGCAGCGCATGCGCCTCATCCTGACCGTGCCCACACTCCAGGCCGACGCCACGCTGCGGTACGCCTCGTGGCGCGCCATCGTCACCGACTTCGCGGCCCACCGCCTGGGCCTCGCCCCCTCCGACGTACTGCCTCGCCTGTACGGCCACACGGTCCTCGCCGCGGCGGTCACGGCGTACGAGCACTGGCTGGCGGTGCCCGGATCGGAGCTCGGCGAGTTGCTGGACGCGGCGATCCGGCACCTGGAGGACGGACTCGGCCGCTGAGCCGCAGTGCAGGAGTCACGGCAGCTCGCGGCGCATCGCGTCCGCGATCAGCTCGCCGATCAGCACGGCCGTCGCCGCCGGTCCCCGATGCGGGGTGTGCGGCAGCACGGACGTGTCCGCCACGCGCAGCCCGCGCACCCCGTGCACCCGCCCGAACTGGTCGACGACCGACCCCATGGGGGCGGTGCCGCACGTGTGCTGGGCCGTGCCGAGGTGGTCGTGGATCCAGGTGTCGAGCGCGCGGTCGTGGTCGAGGACGGCCGGGCCGGGGGCGAGCGGGCCGCCGCCCAGCTTGCCGAACGCGGCCGTCCCGAGCAGGTCGGCGGTCGTCCGGACGGCCACGCGCAGGCGGCGCGCCACCTCGCCGTCGCGCAGGTAGTCGTAGTCGACGGCGGGTGGGACCTTCGGGTCGGCGGAGCGCAGCCGCAGCCGGCCGGTGGGGCGAGGCGTCTGGACGGAGGCGAGGAACGACAGCGGCGCACCGGGCACGCCCACGGTCCCGCCGACGAGCCCCGCCATCGGCACCAGGGACTGCAGAATCTCGATGTCACCCGGGGAACGCCCGTCGCCTGAACCGGAGTTGAGGTGCAGGCAGCCGCCCAGCCATGTGGTGGCGGGCGGGGCGAGGTCGTCGTGGGGCTGCCAGTCCAGGGCCAGTTGGGGGTGGTCGGCGAGGTGGGCCCCGACGCCGGGGGAGTCGTGGACGACGGGGACACCGGCCCGTACGAGATCGGCGCGCGGACCGATACCGGAGAGCAGCAGCAGGTGCGGTGTGGCCAGCGCCCCGGCGCTCAGCACCACGCACCCGGCGTCGTACGCCTCCAGCACCCCGTCGCGCTCGACCACGACACCCGTGGCGCGCCGCCCGCCCCCGACGACCACCCGACGCGCCGAACACCCGGCGAGAAGCGTCAGGTTGGGGCGCGCGAGCACCTCCGGCGACAGGTAGGCGAGGGCCGTATTGCGCCGTACCCCGTCCACGGAGTTCGAGGGCACGGGCCCGAAACCGGGCGGACCCTGGTCGTTCTTGTCGGGCTCGGCGGGGAAACCCAGTTCGGCGGCGGCGTCACGGAAGGCCGCGGCGGCGGGGTGCGGCCGGGTGCCGGGCGCGCCACGGCCGACCTGCATCGGACCGCCGTCCCCGTGCGCCTCGCCGCCACCGAAGTCGAGATCGTGCTCCAGGCGGCGCAGCAGCGGCAGCACCCGTTCGTACGCCCAGGCCGGGTGACCGGCCGCGGCCCACCGGTCGAAGTCCGCGCGCCTGGCCCGCACGAAGTAGCCGCCGTTGACCGTCGTCGAGCCGCCCAGCACCCGGCCGCGCGGCACCGACCACGGCCGTCGCGGGGTGAGCCGCACCGGGTGGGAGGTGGTTGCGGGGTGGTCCGGCTGGGCGCCCGGAACGAGACGCGCGTCCAGCAGCGCCGGGTCGAAGGCGGTCGGCGGGGGAGCGGGGCCTGCCTCCAGGAGCAGCACGTTCCGGTCGGCGTCCTCGCTCAGCCGCGCCGCCAGCACGGCGCCCGCGCCACCGGCGCCGACCACCACTACATCGGGCCGGGCGCGCCTCATCGGATCCGTCCCCCTTTCTTTTGGCATCGCATGCCAATACCCTCGACCACGTTCGCGCACACTCTCAACCCGCCACAGTTGAACGGGAGTTCCGCATGAACGAACTGCTCGAAGCCACCGCCGCCGCTCCCGAGGAGACCATGACCACGGCCTCGGACGTCGCGGACGAACCCCTCATCGAGGCCGACGAACTCGTCGAGGAGGTCTCCATCGACGGCATGTGCGGCGTGTACTGACCGTGGCCGCCACGCCACCCGTCCCCACCCCCGGCCCCACCCTCGACCTGGACCGCGCCTGGGACGTGCACCCCCAGGTGTCGGTCAGGCCCGAACCCTTCGGCGCGCTCCTCTACCACTTCGGCACCCGCAAGCTGTCCTTCCTCAAGGACCGAACCCTGCTCGCCGTCGTCCAGGAGCTCCCGACGTCCCCCACCGCCCGCGCGGCCTGCGCGCGTGCCGGTGTGAGCGAAGCCGGTACCGAGCGGTACGCGCGCGCCCTCGCCGTCCTGGCCCGCTCCGCCATGCTGGTCGAAAGGAGCCCGGCACCGTGACCCGCCTGGTCGACCTGTTCGAGCACGGCCTCGACGCCCCGATCTGCCTCACCTGGGAACTCACCTACGCCTGCAACCTCTCCTGCGCCCACTGCCTCTCCAGCTCCGGCCGCCGCGACCCCCGCGAGCTCACCACCGCCGAGGCCAAGGCCGTCCTAGACGAGTTCAAAGCCATGCAGGTCTTCTACGTGAACATCGGCGGCGGCGAACCGACCGTCCGCCCCGACTTCTTCGAACTCCTCGACTACGCCACCGCCCACCACGTCGGCGTCAAGTTCTCCACCAACGGCGTGCGCATCACCCCTGACGTCGCGCGCCGCCTCGCCGCGAACGACTACGTCGACGTACAGATCTCCCTCGACGGCGCCACCGCCGACGTCAACGACGCGGTGCGCGGGGCGGGTTCGTACGACACCGCGCTGCGCGCCATGGGCCACCTCGCCGACGCGGGCATGAAGAACTTCAAGCTGTCCGTCGTCTGCACCCGGCACAACATCCCGCAGATGGACGACTTCAAGGCCCTCGCCGACCGGTACGGCGCCCAACTCCGCCTCACCCGCCTGCGGCCCTCCGGACGCGGCGCCGACGTGTGGGACGAGCTGCACCCGCTGCCCGCACAGCAACGGCAGCTGTACGACTGGCTGGTGGCGCACGACGGCGAAGTCCTCACCGGTGACTCGTTCTTCCACCTCTCCGCGTACGGGGAGCCGCTGTCGGGCCTCAACCTGTGCGGCGCCGGCCGCGTGGTGTGTCTCATCGACCCCGTCGGTGACGTGTACGCCTGCCCGTTCGCCATCCACGACGAGTTCCTCGCGGGGAGTGTGCGTGACGCGGGCGGCTTCGCGGGTGTGTGGCGCACCTCCGACCTCTTCCAGCGGCTGCGCCAACCGCAGCACGGCGGGGCCTGCGCCTCCTGCGCCTTCTACGACACCTGCAAGGGCGGCTGCATGGCCGCGAAGTTCTTCACCGGCCTGCCGCTCGACGGGCCCGACCCCGAGTGCGTACGCGGATACGGCGAGCAACTCCTGGCCGACCGCACACCCGGGCACGTACCGAAGCCGTCCGGCGACCACTCCCACCGCACGGGCCCGGTGCTCGTGCCGCTCACGCGACGCCCACCGGTCAGCGAATGCGACGAGAACCCCGTCGCGGGACTCAGCCCAGCCGCCCCCTGACGAGGAGACAGCCCGCCCATGGCGCGAAACCCCTGGTTCGAAACGGTCGCCGAAGCGCAGCGGCGCGCCAAGAAGTACCTCCCGGGCAGCGTCTACGGCGCGCTCGTCGCCGGGTCCGAACGCGGCCGCACCCTCCACGACAACATCGGCGCGTTCGGCGAACTCGGCTTCGCGCCAAGGGTGGTGGGCCACCACGCGGAACGGAACCTGAGCACGACCGTGCTCGGCGTCGAGTCCGCGTTCCCGGTGGTCGTCTCGCCGACCGGCGTGCAGGCCGTCCACCCCGAGGGCGAGGTGGCGGTCGCGCGGGCCGCCGCCAACCGGGGCGTCATCATGGGCCTCAGCTCCTTCGCGAGCCGCTCCGTGGAGGACGTCGCCGCCGCCAACCCGAACACCTTCTACCAGATGTACTGGATGGGCAGCCGCGACTCGATGGTCCAGCGCATGGAGCGTGCCAGGGCCGCCGGGGCGAAGGCGCTCATCGCGACGCTCGACTGGTCGTTCTCGAACGGCCGCGACTGGGGCAGCCCCGCCATCCCCGAACGCCTCGACCTGCGTACCGCCGTGAAGTTCGCCCCCGACGTGCTGCCGCACCCGCGCTGGCTCCTCGCCTTCGCCAAATCCCGCCGCATCCCTGACCTCACCACCCCCAACCTCCAAGCCCCCGGCGGCGAGGCACCCACCTTCTTCGGCGCGTACGGGGAATGGATGCAGACTCCGCCGCCCACCTGGGAGGACGTGGAGTGGATGCGGAAGGAGTGGGGCGGCCCGTTCCTGCTCAAGGGCGTCAGCAGGGTCGACGACGCCAAGCGGGCCGTAGACGCCGGAGTCACCGGCATCTCCGTCTCCAACCACGGCGGCAACAACCTCGACACCACCCCCGCCACCATCCGCCTCCTGCCGTCCGTCGCCGAGGCCGTCGGAGGCGACATCGAGGTACTCCTCGACGGCGGTGTGCGGCGCGGCGGCGACGTCGCCAAGGCCCTCGCCCTCGGCGCCCGCGCCGTCCTCATCGGCCGCGCCTACCTGTGGGGCCTCGCTGCGGGCGGGCAGGCGGGCGTGGAGAACGTCCTCGACATCCTGCGCGGCGGCCTCGACTCCGCCGTCCTCGGCCTCGGCCACGCCTCCGTCGACGAACTCGGCCCCGACGACCTCGTGATCCCCGACGGCTTCACCCGCACCCTCGGAGCCCCGCCGCAAGGGGCCGCATCTCAAGGGCGCGCATGACCCTCCCGCACGGCTTCGCCGTCGTCCTCGACCGGCACACCCGGGTCCTCGACGGCGGGCGCGCCCTCCTCGGCGGGCAGCCGACCCGGCTGCTGCGGCTCACACCACGGGCCCGCCCGCTGCTGACCGGACGCACCGTGCGCGTGCACGACCGCGCGGGTGCGCTCCTCGCCGACCGGCTGCTCGCCACGGGCCTCGCCCACCCGCTGGTCACCGCACTCCCACCCCACCGGCGCGACGTCACGTACGTCATCCCCGTACGCGACCGCGCCGCCCCACTCGACCGCCTCCTGGCGAGCATCCGCGCCACCACCCCCGACGCCCCGGTCCTCGTCGTCGACGACGCCTCGCACGACCCGGCCCCCGTCGCCGCGGCCGCCGCCCGCCACCACGCGCGCGTCGTCCCGCTCACCGCCAACCTCGGACCGGCCGGCGCCCGCAACGCCGGCCTTCGCCAAGTCACCACTCCGTACGTGGTGTTCGCCGACTCCGACATCGTGCTCGCGCCCGACACGGTCGACGTCCTGCTGCGCCACTTCGCCGACCCGGCCGTGGTCATGGCCGCGCCCCGGATCACCGGACTGCCGGGCCCCGGAGCCGACCGCTGGCTCGGCCGGTACGAGAACGCCCGCTCCTCCCTCGACCTCGGCCGGGACCCGGCCACCGTGCGCACCGGCAGCCCCGTCTCCTGGCTCCCCGCCGCCTGCCTGCTCGCCCGCACCGACGCGCTCACCGAGGTCGGCGGCTTCGACGCCGGGATGCGTGTCGGGGAGGACGTCGACCTGTGCTGGCGGCTGACCGCGGCCGGGGGCCGGATCCGCTACGAACCCGCCGTGCACGCCGCCCACGAACACCGGACCGACCCCACCGACTGGTTCCTCCGCAAGGCCGCCTACGGCACCGGCGCGCACCCCCTGGCCCGCCGTCACCCCGACAACATCGCGCCCGCGGTCCTCGCGCCGTGGAGCGCGGCGCTGCTCGGCACGGTGCTCGCGCAGCGGCGCTGGTCGCTGCCGGTGGCGGGCGGGCTCGCCGCCGTCGCCACCCTCCGCAACGCCCGCAAACTGCGCGGCATCGAGCGGCCACTGCCGCACGCCGCCCGCCTCACCGCCCTCGGCACGCTCGCGACGCTCACGCAGGGCGCGGCGCTGCTGACCCGCCACTGGTGGCCGCTGACGGCGGTGGGGTGTCTGGCCTCGCGCCGGGTGCGCCGCGCCGCGGCCGTCGCGGCGGTCGCCGACGTCGCGCTGGAAGTCCTCGGCTCCCCGCCCAGCGGCCTCGACCCCGTCCGCTACGCCGCCGCCCGCCGCCTCGACGACCTCGCGTACGGCTCCGGGGTGTGGCTTTCGGCGCTCAAGGGCCGGTCGACGGCCGCACTCCGTCCCCGGATCGTGCTGCGGACCCGACGGACCCGACGGACCCATCCGCCCCGCCCTCCGCTTCCTCGCCCGCCCGCAGCTCACCGTGCAGCCGAGCCACCCCCGCGCACACCAGCGGCATGACCAGCGGCGGCAGGAGCAGCAGAGCCACCACCGTGGGCAGCACCTTCACCAGTACGCCGGTCATCCACACGTTGTCGTCGCTGAGCCACAGCATGCCGAGCCCGGTGTAGTGGGTGAGGGGCCCGGCCGCGTACCGGGCGAGCACGAACACGAGCACCGCCGCCGCGCAGCACACCACACCGAAGCCGAGCGTCCGCCAACGCGCGCGACGCGTCAGCACCCACGAACGCCACACCGACACAAAGGGGTTGCGGCGTTCCAGCACCGTCTCGGCCGTGGCGCCCGACAGCCGGAACCACAGCACCGGGCCGAGACACCAGATGACGATCGGCAGCACCCAACCCACCACCGCGTACTGCCACGTCGCGGTCTCGCCGATGCCCGTGGGCTCGACACCGGGCACCCGGCGCCGGTTGGCGAGGTCGAACAGGACCAGACCCGCCAGCACCACGGCGCACATGACGATGCCGGTCAGCAGATTGGCCACGACGGCGGCGGGCAGCCGCTTCCGGGTGCGCCGCCACAGCGCGCCGACGGACAGCGGCCCGTCGCCGCGCCGCGCATGCGAGGCGCCGACGGCGTACGCGCTGTGCAGCACGGACACGACGAGCAGCGCCAGCACGAACACCACCGGCATCACCACGGCGCCGACCCTGACCAACGGATCCAAGCCACCGTCCGCGTACGCCGCGTAGGAGTCCTCGTTGGCGATGTTCCTGTCCGCGTACCGCCGCACGCTCTCGAAGCCGTCCCACGCCGCGGCGAAGGCGCCCGCCAGGACCGCGAGGCCGAGCACGGCGGTCACCAAGGACACCCACAGGGTGAGGCGGTACACCGTGCCTCGATAGGGCCTGACGTCGATTCCCATGGTCCGGCCCTACCTCCGTCGTGCGCTCGCGTGCTCAGGTGCGTGCTCAGGTGCTGACGGCACTCAAGACGTCACGCGGGGCGTTCGGGGTTCCCTTCCGCGTACGTCGCGCCGAACGCCTCGAGGAACTCCAGCGTCGCCGCCCGCGAGCGGTTCGGGCACGACACGGCCGTCCACGTCACCCCGGCCTTCTCCAGCGCGGCGAACGCCTCCCGGTGTCGGTCCGCGGCCACGGCCGGATCCGCCAGGCCCTCGTCGCGGTACGAGTGCAGCACGTCGACACCGACGCCGCGCCCGGCGGCGGCCTTGGCGTCCCGCAACTCCGCGATCGCACCCGCGAGTTCGGGCAGCGGGCCGAGCGTCGGGGTGCGGGCGGTGGCGCTCAGCTCGGCGCCTCCGGACATCGGCATCCAGCCCTGCGCCCGCTCTGCCACCCGGCGCCGGCTCAGCCGTGAATTGCCGCCGATCCAGACCGGTACCGGCCGCTGTGCCGGGCGGGGCAGGGTCCGCGCGTCCCGCACGTTGAAATGCCGCCCCGCATAGCTGAACGGCTCACCGCTCCAGCACAGCGGCAGCACGTCGAGCACCTCCTCGAACAGCGCGTTGCGCTCCTCGAAGTCGACGCCCAGCGCGTGGAACTCGCCCTTCAGATACCCGGCACCGAGCCCCAGGACCAGCCGCCCGCCCGACAGCCGGTCCAGCGTCGCCGCCTGCTTCGCGAGCAGCAGCGGATTGCGGTACGGGGCGACCGCCAGATACGTGAAGAGCCGCAGCCGGCTCGTCACGGCCGCGGCGTGCGAGAGCGCGACGAACGGGTCCAGCGTCTGGTGACCACCGCGGTCCAGCCACCGCGCCCCCGGCGCGGGGTGCTCACTGAAGGACAGCCCGGAGAACCCGAACTCCTCGGCCGCGCGCGCCACTTCGTCCAGCGGCCCCGCGTCCAGCATGTCACCGTCCGGTCCGTGCGCCTCCGGGTAGTGAAACAGAAATCGCATCGCCACGCGTCCTCCGGTCCTGTGCGGAACTCTCGGCCCCGACGGGCCCGGTGCCGGTCCCGTCCGAGAGGGCGTACCCGCGCGAGCCGCAGAACACAAGGGTGAGACCGTGGAGAGGTACAACACACGCATCGAGGAACGACACATCAAGAAGCACGGAGCGACACTGTGAACGGCGACACACCTCGCACCTCCCGGGCCCTGGTCCTGGACGAGTTCGGCACCCTCCCGCGCCTGGAGGAGCGCGAAGTCCCCGCGCCGCGCCCCGGACACACCCTGGTACGGCTGCGCGCCGCGCAGGTGTCACACCTCGACCTGAACATCATCGACGGCGCGTTCGGCGTCCTGCCCGAGCTGCCCTTCGTGCCCGGTACGACGGGCAGCGGCACCGTCGTCGCCTCCGGCACCCACCCCGAGGGCACGCTCGTGTCGCTGCGCGGCGCGGACACCGGCATCCGCGCCGACGGCGCCTGGCAGGAGCACATCCTCGTACCCGACGACGCGGTCACGCCGGTGCCCGAGGGCACGGACCCGGCGATCGCGTGCAGCTACTGGTCGCCGGTCGGCACCGCTCTGGCCGCCGTGCACACGGTGGGGCGGGTCCAGGAGGGCGAGCGGGTGCTCGTGACCGGCGCCGCGGGCTCGGTCGGCGCGATGGCCGTGCAGATCGCCGCGCGGGCGGGCGCCGAGGTGATCGGCGCGGTCGGCCGCGAGTCGAAGCTCGCGCACGTCCCCGGCGCCGCGAAGCCGGTGCTCGCCGGGGAACTCTCCGCCGAGACCGTCGGCGGGCCCGTCGACCTCGTCGTCGACACGGTCGGCGGCCCGGTGCTGCGCGCCGCGCTGCCGCTCGTACGCGGCCGCGGCCGGGTCGCGCTCGTCGGGTACACGGCGGGCCGCGAACTCACCGTGGACCTCGCCGACTTCCTCCTCGCCGATGTGTCGCTGCTGCCCGTGAACCTGATGACCCGCGGCGACGAGGTCAGGGAAGAGGCACAGAGCCTGCTCCCCGCCCTGAACGCGGGCGAACTGACCCTCTCCATCGAGCGGTTCGGCCTGGAGCGGCTCCCCGAGGCCATCGACCGACTGCGCAGGGGCGAGCTGGTGGGGAAGCCGGTCCTCGAACTTCCCTGACCTCAGGAGGGTCACCCCCGGTCAGGTTCCGGGCGCCGCCGGGTCCCGGAGCGTGATCGCCCCGGACGGGCAGGACCCCACGGCGAGGCGGGCGGCGGCGTGTTCGGACGCCGGGGGTTCGCCGTCCACGAGGAGTACGAGCCCGTCGTCGTCCTGGTCGAAGACGGCGGGCGCGGACAGGGCGCACATGCCCGCGCCGATGCAGACGTCCCGGTCGGCGCGCAACCGCAGCGCGGCGCTCATGCCCTGTCCCAGGTCACCGGCAGGCTCTTGAGCCCGAAGATGTCCGCGCTCTCCGGGCGCAGCGGGACCTCGTCGGCCGGTACGGCGAGCCGCAGCGTCGGGAAGCGGTCGAGCAGCGCGGGCAGGGCGACGCGCATCTCGACGCGGGCGAGCTGCTGGCCGAGGCACTGGTGGATGCCGTGGCCGAAGGCGAGATGGCTGGTGCCCTTGCGGCGGATGTCGAGGGTGTGGGGATCGTCGAAGCGCTCGGGATCGCGGTTCGCGGCGTGGTACGAGATCACCACCGTGGTCCCGGCCTCGACGGTGACGCCGTCGAGCTCGACGTCCTCGAGTGCCGTGCGCATGAACGACTTCGCGACGCTCAGATAGCGCAGCAACTCCTCGACGGCGCCGTCCACGAGCGAGGCGTCGGCGCGCAGCGCGGCGAGCTGCTCCGGGTTCTCCAGGAGCGCGAAGGTGCCCAGGGCGAGGGTGTTCGCTGTCGTGTCGAGGCCGGCCGCGAGCAGGGTGAGGCCGACGCCCTTGAGCTCCTCGTCGCTCAGGTCACCGGTGGTGAGCTCGCTGAGGATGTCGTCGGTGGGGTGCGCGCGCTTGGCGGCGACGAGCTGCGCGATGTAGTCCTGCACGGCGGTGTAGGCGGCGAGCAGAGCCGTCTCGTCCAGCTCACCGTCCATGAGCGACTCGGCCTGCCGCTGGAAGGAGTCCCGGTCCTCGTACGGCACGCCCAGCAGTTCGCAGATGATGACGGCGGGGATCGGCTTGGCGAACGCGGAGACCAGGTCCGCCGTCGGCCCCGCCTGCTCCATCGCGTCCAGGCACTCGGCGGTGATCTGCTCGACGCGCTCGGTCAGTTGCCGCATCCGGCGGACGGTGAACTTGCCGACGAGCGGCTTGCGGAAGCGGCTGTGCTCCGGTTCGTCGGTGAGCAGGAACTCGCCGGGGGCGGCGGGCGGGATCTCGAAGTCGACCACGTTCAGGAGCTCTTTGCGCGAGCTGAAACGCGGGTCGGCGAGGACCGCGCGCACCTGCTCGTAACCGGTGATCATCAGGCCGGACTTGCCGCCGGGGATGGCGTGGACGTAATGACTGACGGGCCCGCGGCTGTGGGCGTCGAGCAGTTCGGCCGGCGGGTCGAAGGGGCAGCCGGGCCGACGCTGCGCCGGCAGCGGCGGCACCGTGTGCAGGGTGTGCCGTGGGTGTGGGGCATTCTCGGTGTGCTCGGACCCGGCCATGACCGCTCCTCCGCCTCGTGGCTGTCTCGCGATAGTACGCGTTCGACGCCTGCTGAACGCTACGTTGCGTTCGAGGGGCGGTCAATCACGATATTGCCGAACTCCCAGCTGGAGAGCGGGAAATTGATGCAATGACGGAGACGTGAAAAGCAACGTTGCGTTGCAATGGCCAGCCGTGAAGCCCCCGTCGCGACTAGGGGGGCGGGAATCGATCAGGAACGCGGCCAGGGCGCGCCGCTGAGCCGCTCGATGCTCGTGTTGAAGCGCTGCAGATACTGGGCGAAGTTCTCGACGTCGGCGGCGGACCAGTCCTCGAAGACCTTGTCCAACTCCTGGATGTGCGTCGCGCGTTCGTGGTCGAGGCGCTGCTCGCCCTCCTCGGTGAGCCGGAACTTGCGCGCCATGCCGCCCTCCGGATCCGGGATCCGCTCCAGGAGACCGGCCCGCACCGCGCTCGCCGTCTGCCGGTTGAGAGTGGACGCGTCGAGCAGCAGCGCCTCGCTGAGCTGCCCGATCGACATCGGGCCCTGGACCCGGATCCGGCTCAGCAGGATGTACGCGCTGCGCTCCATGCGCTCCGCCTCGCGGCGCCGCTTCTCACTGCCGAGCTGATGACGGCCGAGCACCATGTGCTCGAACTCGACCAGGTGCGATGGCTTGTCCATGTACGTGCGTCCTCCCAGGTCGACCGTATCGCAGGGGGCCGGGCCGCCGTGTCTGTGCGTCATGCATGGAATATGTACGATACATAGTGTGTGTACGATGCACACCGTCACACCATGACACCGTTTCGAGAATTTGAAGAGATTGAGGAGTCCTTCATGGATGCGCCCCAGTCGAGCAGCCGGGCGGGCGCCGTCGTCGCCACCCTCGCGCTCGCCGGAACCGTCGCCGCGATCATGCAGACGCTGGTGACCCCGCTCATCGCCGAACTGCCCCGGATCCTGGACACGTCCGCGTCGAACGCGGCATGGGTGATCACGGTCACCCTGCTCGTCTCCGGCGTCTGCGTGCCGGTCTCCGGCCGCCTCGGCGATCTGCTGGGCAAGCGCCGCATGATGCTCTGCTGCGCCGTGCCGCTGGTCATCGGCTCGGTGGTGTGCGCGCTCTCGTCGTCCGTCGTGCCGATGATCATCGGGCGCGGGCTTCAGGGCATGGGCATGGGGATGGTGCCGCTCGGCATCGCGCTGCTGCGCGACGTCGTACCCGCGGAGAAGCTCAGCGGTTCGATCGCGCTGGTCAGCGCCTCCATGGGGATCGGCGGTGCGATAGGCCTGCCGATCGCCGCCGCGGTCGCCCAGTACGCGAACTGGCGGGTGCTGTTCTGGGGCGCCGCCGCGCTCGCCGTGATCATCGCCGTCATGATCTTCCTGATCGTGCCGGACGTCCCGGCCGCCGCCAAGGGGCAGCGCTTCGACGCCCCCGGCGCGATCGGGCTCGCCATCGGTCTCGTCTCGCTGCTGCTCGCGATCTCCAAGGGCGCCGACTGGGGCTGGGCCTCGGGCACCACGCTGGGACTCTTCGGCGTCGCCGTCGTGGCGCTGCTCGTGTGGGGCCGCTATGAACTGCGTACGCGCGAGCCGTTGATCGACCTGCGGACCACCGCGCGGCCCCGCGTGCTGTTCACCAACGCCGCCTCGATCCTCGTCGGCGTCGGCATGTACTCCTTCATGCTGATCGCGCCGCAGGTCCTGCAGTTCCCCGAGGCCACCGGCTTCGGCCTCGGCCAGTCGATGCTGGCGGCCGGCCTGTGGCTGGCGCCCGGCGGCGTCATGATGATGCTGATCTCGCCGCTCGGCGGAAAGCTGATCAACGCCCGCGGCCCGAAGTTCGCCCTCATCAGCGGCGCCCTCGTGATCGCCATCGGATATGGTGCCGCGCTGCCGCTCATGGGCACGGCCTGGGGCATCATGCTCGCCGGAATCGTGATCAACAGCGGTGTCGCCCTCGCCTACGGCTCCATGCCCGCGCTCATCATGGGCTCGGTGCCGCTCTCCGAGACGGCCGCGGCCAACGGCTTCAACACCCTCATGCGTTCACTCGGCACCACCATCGGCTCCGCCGTGATCGGCGTGGTGCTCGCGCAGATGACCGTCTCCATGGGCGGCCACACCTTCGCCTCCGAAGACGGGTTCCGCACCGGCCTGATGATCGGCTGCGGTGTCGCCCTGGTCTCCGCCGCCGTCGCGACGCTGATCCCCGCCCTGCGCGACAAGGCGGACGACGAGCAGGTCACCGAGGCCCGGCCAGCCGGCGACGACCAGGCCGCGGCACGCGCCTGAGCGTGCCCGATTCCCGCCCGAGTCCCGCCCCGGCACGAACTGCCGGGGCGGCTCTGGCAGTTGCCCCATGCATACGTAATTGCTCGGTTGCCCTGTGCGTAGGCGGGCAGGAGTGGTAGAAGCGAACTCGGGTTCCGTTTCCGGGTACGGCACTTGTACGGCACTTGGAGGTGCGTCGTGATGCTTCCGGCCCGTCGACGCGCGCAGGGTGCTGCCCGCGAGGAGGCCGCCCGGGTGGCCGATCTGGAGGCCAGGATCGAGCAGTTGAGGGAGGCCGTGACCGCGCACGCCGAGGTCGACCAGGCCATCGGGGTGGTGATCGTCGTCGGCGGCTGTTCCCCGGCAGAGGCCTGGGACGTGCTGCGTGAGATCTCCATGCGGACCAATACCAAACTCCGCCTCGTGGCCCGCAGGCTGATCGACTGGCCGCGCTCCCATGAACTCGATCCGCTGATCCGCGCCGAACTGGAGCGCCAACTCGCCCGGCGCGGCCGGCCGGCGGCGCGGCGTTTCACATCGCAACCGTACTGAGGACCCGCTTCCCGGCCCGCGCCGGGAAGCGGGTACGGGCTCACTGCCGAACCCGACACGGTCACCACTGACCGCTCCCGCCGGGGGAGTAACACGCGAGAGCGCTCACTAACGCAAACGTGCCCGGAATCTTCACGCGAAGCTGTGGAACCGGTCACCCTCGCCGTAGGGCCCCGACTCCGAACAGCTAGATTCCGGAGGGCAGAACACTCGGAGGCCGTCCATGGACAAGCAGCTCAAGACCCCGCCCTCGTACACCATCGCCAGCGTCGACCACGCGCTGCGCGCCGCGACGATGCTCCAGCTCGAAGGCGGCCTGACCGTCTCCCAGATCGCCGAGCGGCTCGGCGTGGCCCGCTCGACGGCGCACCGGATCCTCGCGATGCTCGTCTACCGGGACTTCGCCGTGCAGGACGACCACCGGGTGTACCACGCGGGCCCCGTGCTCGAACTCGCCGCGCACTCGCGCTCCCGCGCCGCCCGGCTGCGGGCCGCGGGGCTGCCCCATCTGCGGCGCCTGGTCGACCTGTTGGACGAGACGGCCAACCTCGCGATCCGCACGGGCGACACCACCCGCTTCATCGCCAGCGTCGAATGCGCGCAGGCCCTGCGCGTCAGCTCCCGCGAGGGCATGGTCTTCCCCGCTGATCGCACCACGGCCGGGCTGCTCCTGCTCGCCGGGCTCGGCGAGCGCGAACTCGCCGACGTGTACGCGACCGAGCGCGACCGCGAAGGACAGCCGGGCCGCCCGGACCTCGCCGACCTGCGCCGCGAGCTGGCGAAGGTACGGCGCAACGGCTTCTGCGTCAACCGCGAGCGGTCCGAGCGCGGCCTGGTGGCCGTGGGCGTACCGGTCCACGACCCTGAGGGCGCGGTGATAGCGGGCCTGTCGGTCTCCATGCCGAGCGTGCGCTACAGCCCCCGCGGGCTGCGCTCCCTGGTGGCGACCCTGAGCGCGGCGGCGCGGGCGCTTGAGGCGGAACTGGGCGCGTAGCGCGCCCGCACGCCGGTGGCCGGCGACCGATCCACCCGCCACAGCCACGCGGCCGCGCACCCGGCGCCCACCGCGACCGCGCCCAACCCGCCGACCGCCACCCCGAGCCCGGCCCCCGCCCCCAGCCACCCCGCCAATGGATACGTCACCAGCCAGCACGCGTGCGAGAGCGAGAACTGCGCGGCGAACGCGGCCGTACGATCCCGCTCCGGCGCCGCCCGCCGCACCAGCCGCCCGGTCGGCGTCAGCACCATCGAGCACGCCCCGCCGAACGCCGCCCACAGCACCAGCAGCGCGGGCACCCGCCAACCCCCGCCCTGCGCCGCCGTGACACCCCCGAGCCCCGCGAACACCACCCCCAACGCCAGCGCCCCACGCACCATCACCGCCCGCTCACCCGCCCGTTCGAGCACCCGCGGCACCACCAGCGCCACGGCCATCGACCCGGCCCCGTACGCACCGAGCGCCACCGGCACCGCTCCGGACGACAGACCCAGGAAGTCCCTTACGTAGACGACGGTGTTGACGGTCACCAGCGCGCTCGCCGCCGCCACGGCGAGGTTCAGCGCCAGCAGCCCCCGCAGCGGCGGGACCGCGAGGAAGAGCCTGACCCCGGCCGTCGCCTTGGCGAACACCCCGCCCGCGCGCGGGAGCGAGGGCGCCCGCACGGGCAGCGCCGTCGTGACGACCAGCGCGGCCGAGGCGAGAAAACCGACGACCGTCCCCAGGAACAGCCGGTTGTACGAGACCACGGACAGCAGCGCCGCCGCGAGCGCGGGACTGAACAGGCTCTCCATGTCGTACGCGAGCCGGGCCAGCGACAACGCGCGCGTGTAGTCGCGTTCTTCGGGCAGCACGTCCGGGATCAGCGCCTGGAAGGTGGGCGTGAAGACCGCCGAGGCGGACTGGAGGGCGAACACGAGGACGTAGACCTGCCACACCTGGTCCACGAACGGCAGCGTCAACGCGACGGCGGCCCGCAGCATGTCGGCCCCGACCAGCACCGCGCGCCGCGGCAGCCGCTCGGCGAACGCCCCGACGACCGGGGCGACCAGCACGTAGGCCGTCATCTTGATCGCCAGCGCGGTGCCCAGCACGGCCCCCGCGTCCGCCCCCGCGATGTCGTACGCGAGGAGCCCGAGGGCGACGGTGGCGAGGCCGGTGCCGACGAGGGCGACGACCTGGGCGCCGAACAGCCGGCGGTAGGCGCGGTGACGCAGAACCGTGAGCATGCGGGCCCCTCCCGAAGACGTCCCGAAGACGGCGACGCCAGCATACTCGTCATGTGCGCAGATGCGCACATGACGAGTATGCCTCATCCGTCAGGAGGGCTCTAGGGTGAGGACATGCCCGCAAGCGACCCGACCCCCACCGCGACCCCCTCCGCCCCCGCGCATCCGAGCGAGCCGGACGCCGCCCGACTCGCCGAGGCGACAAGGGTGTTCGCCCTGCTGTCGGACACCACGCGGCTGCACGTGCTGTGGCTGCTCGCGCTGGAGGAGACGGACGTGGGCTCGCTGGCGGAGCACGTCGCCGCGTCGCGCACGGCGGTCAGCCAGCACCTGGCGAAGCTGCGGCTCGCCGGTCTGGTCGAGGCGCGCCGCGAAGGGCGGCACATGCACTACCGCCTTACCGACGGGCACTTGAGGCGCCTCGTGACGGAGGCGCTCAGCCACGCGGACCACCGGGTGACCGGCGAGGCCCCGCACGACTGAGCCGCGGCCCGGCCCGCGTCACGTACGGTCGCGGACCGAGGTGAGCAGGCCGTAGAGGACGACGTTGCCCGCGTAGCCGCCGCTCTTGCTGTACGTGCCGCCGCACGTGATGACCCGCAGTTCCGGTAGCCCGGTGCTGCCGTAGACGCGGCGCGAAGGGAAGCGCTTCTTGTCGACGACGTCGATGCCGTGGATCTCGAACACGGCCGTCTTCCCGTCCGCGCGGTCGATCTCGATGTGCTCGCCCTTCTTGAGCGCGCCGAGCCCGTAGAAGACCGCCCGCCCCTCCGCGTTGTCCACGTGCCCGTCGATCACCGCCGTACCGCGCTCGCCCGGCGTCACCGCCCCCGTGAACCAGCCCGCCAGATTCGCCCGCTGCGGCGGCGGCGCGTCCAGCCAGCCCTCCGCGTCCCTGCCGACCCGGGTGAGCGGCGCGTCGACGCCTATCTCCGGGATGCGCACGCGCTGCGGGACGGCCGCGGCCAGCGGGTCGGCGGGCGGGGTGTCCGTGCCGAGTTCCGCGGCCCCCGCCTCCGGCTGCGGCGGCCCCTCGCCGGATATCCCGTGGTGCACGAGCAGCACCCCGGCCAACAGCGTCGCCGCGAGGAACGACCACGTGGGGCGGCGCCGCACCGGAGCCGCGGCCTCGGCGGCGTCGGTCATCAACGGCCGCCCTGCCGCCGCCGACGCAGCCGCCTGCCGATCAGCACCGGAACGCACGCGAGCGCCAGCAGCCCGGCCGCCGCCCCGAGGTGCCGGGCGAGCCCGCCCGACGCCTCCTCGGGCTCGGCACTCACCGCGGCCGGAGCCGCCGCCGCCAACCGCTGCGGAGCCGATGGCCCCCGGGACGCCGCCGCCTGCCGCGCGTGCAGCGGCGCCGCGACCGCGCCCCAGTCGAGCAGCGCACGGCTCTCCTCGTACACCGCGTTGAAGTCCTCGGCCCGCGGATTCATCACGGTCACGAGCACCGTGCGCCCGTCATGGGTCGCGGCGGACACCAGCGTGCAACCCGCCTTGGACGTATAGCCGTTCTTGACGCCGATGAGACCGGGATAGGGCTCCACCCCGTGCGAGCCCACGAGGAGCCGGTTGGTGTTCTCGATGCCGTACGCGTCCGGGCCGCCGGCCGCGGGGAACCGGGCCGACTTCGTACCCATGTACCGCCGGAAGTCGTGGTTCTTGAGGCCCTCCCTGGCGATCAGCGCCAGATCGTGCGCCGAGGAGTGCTGGCCGCGCGCGTCATAGCCGTCGGGGGAGCGCACCTCGGTGTCGAGGGCGCCGATCCGGCGGGCGGTCTCCTGCATCTGCGCGACGGTGCGGTCGACGCCACCGTTCATCCGCGCGAGCGTGTGCACGGCGTCGTTGCCGGAGCTGAGGAACACGCCGCGCCACAGGTCGGCGACCGTGTACCGGTTCCCCTGGTCGACCCCGACGAGGCTGCTGCCCGCGGCGACATCGGCGAGATCCCCGTACGTGGCCCGGTGCACCTCGTCCTGACGCAGCTTCGGCAGCACGGTCAGCGCGAACAGGGTCTTCAGCGTGCTCGCGGGCGGCAGCCTGCGGTGCGGCGCCTTCGCGGCGAGCACATCCCCGGTCCGCGCGTCCATGACCTCCCACGACAGCGCGGACACGGACGGCGGCGCGGGCGGATCCGGCGCGGGCGGGTCGGCGCTCGCGGGGCCCGCGGCGGTGCCCGCGGCCACCGCCGCGCACACGCCGCACGTCAGTGCCGCCTTGCCGAAGGCGGGGCGAAGGCGAAGGCGTGGGCGAAGAGGAGAGCGAAAGCGGAGGAAAGGCGCCATGCCGGAAACGTAGGTCCGGCACCGCCCGATCGCGCTCCACGTACGCCATACGGCCGCCGCGCGCGGGGCATGGTCGCTCCAGGTGCGCGCCATATGGCCACGAATTAGGCTGTTCGAGCGACAGGCGTCCCGGAGCGGCAGCGGTGGAGGTGGTCCTCGATGACGGCCCAGATACGACTTCTGAACCGGCTCTCGCACGCGGACCGGGACCGGCTGATGCCGCTGGCCACCGAGGTGTCCTTCGCGCAGGACACCCGGATCTTCGAGGAAGGGGACCGGGCGGACCGGTTCTGGATCATCAGGACCGGCATGGTCACCCTCGACGTCCGCGTCTCCGACCGCGCCCTGCTGCCCATCGACCCGCTCGGCCCCGGTGATCTGCTGGGCTGGTCCTGGCTGTTCCAGCCGTACGAATGGGACTTCGGCGCGGAGGCGTTCAGCCCGGTGCGGGCCTACGAGTTCGACGGCGCGGCCGTCCGCGCCCTGTGCGAGGAGGAGCCGAGGCTGGGGGTGGCGGTGCTGCACGCGGTGGCCGAGGTGATGGCGCACCGGCTGGAGTCGGCGCGGGTCAAGCTCGTCGAGGCGCATCGGGCGCACGGGCGGATCTGAGGGCTCCGCCGAGCCGGTGGTGTCACCCGACTCGACGCCTCGACAGGCGGTCGGCGTGCCCACGCGATGGGATCGGACGCGGAGTACCCCCGCACGCGCGCCGTCGCGCCCGGGAGGCGTGAGGTTCCCGGACGCGGCGGCTGCTTCGAATTCCCTGAACTCC
>NZ_JASERL010000007.1 GCF_030766935.1 Streptomyces sp. KL109B
ACCTTTCGGCGGGACCGACTTTATCAGAGATTCTGAGTCGGAATTTCCGCCCCGTCCGGGTACTTGATCCCGGGCGCTGAATGCGGCGGGTTCCCCTGAAGCGGAGCCGTAAACGTACTGGAGCGGGGCGCCCCGATGCAAATCGAGGCGCCCCGCTCCTTACGCGCTACAGACGGTCGACTCAGACGTCGACGACGACCGGGAGGATCATCGGGCGTCGGCGGTACGTGTCCGAGACCCACTTGCCCAGCGTGCGGCGGATGAGTTGCTGCAGCTGGTGGGGCTCCACGACGCCGTCCTGGGCCGACTTCTCCAGGACGTCCTGGATCTTCGGGATGACGGCGTGGAACGCCGAGTCCTCGATGCCGGAGCCGCGGGCCTGGATGTTCGGGCCGCTGGTGATCTTGCCGGTGCTGGAGTCCACCACCACGAAGACCGAGATGATGCCCTCGTCGCCGAGGATCTTGCGGTCCTTGAGGGCCGGTTCGCCGATGTCGCCGACGGAGAGGCCGTCCACGTAGACGTAACCGGCCTGGACCTTGCCGGAGATCTTCGCCTTGCCGTTGACGAGGTCGACGACGACGCCGTCCTCGGCGATGACGATGCGGTCGTGCGGGACGCCGGTGAGGGCGCCGAGCTCGGCGTTGGCGCGCAGGTGGCGCCATTCGCCGTGGACCGGCATCAGGTTCTTCGGCTTGCAGATGTTGTAGAAGTACAGGAGCTCGCCGGCCGATGCGTGGCCGGAGACGTGCACCTTCGCGTTGCCCTTGTGGACGACGTTCGCGCCCCAGCGGGTCAGGCCGTTGATCACGCGGTAGACCGCGTTCTCGTTGCCGGGGATCAGCGACGACGCCAGGATCACCGTGTCGCCGGAGACGATGCGGATCTGGTGGTCGCGGTTGGCCATGCGGGAGAGGGCCGCCATCGGCTCGCCCTGGGAGCCCGTGCAGACCAGGACGACCTCGTTGTCGGGGAGGTCGTCGAGGGTCTTGACGTCCACGACGAGGCCGGCGGGAACCTTCAGGTAGCCGAGGTCGCGGGCGATGCCCATGTTGCGGACCATCGAGCGGCCGACGAAGGCGACCCGGCGGCCGTACTCGTGCGCGGCGTCCAGGATCTGCTGGATGCGGTGCACGTGGCTGGCGAAGGACGCGACGATGATGCGCTTCTGCGCGCTGGCGAAGACGCCGCGGATCACGTTCGAGATGTCGCGCTCGGGCGGGACGAAGCCCGGGACCTCGGCGTTCGTCGAGTCGGTGAGGAGGAGGTCGATGCCCTCCTCGCCGAGCTTGGCGAAGGTCGGGAGGTCGGTCAGGCGGCGGTCCAGCGGGAGCTGGTCCATCTTGAAGTCGCCCGTGTGCACCGCCATTCCGGCGGGCGTGCGGATGGCGACCGCCAGCGCGTCCGGGATGGAGTGGTTGACCGCGATGAACTCGCAGTCGAACGGGCCGAGCCGCTCGCGCTCGCCCTCGGAGACCTCGAGGGTGTACGGGCGGATGCGGTGCTCCTGGAGCTTCGCCTCGATGAGGGCGAGGGTCAGCTTGGAGCCGATCAGCGGGATGTCCGGCTTCTCGCGCAGGAGATAGGGGACGGCGCCGATGTGGTCTTCGTGACCATGCGTCAGGACGATGCCCTCGATGTCGTCGAGGCGGTCCCTGATGGACGTGAAGTCCGGCAGGATCAAGTCGATTCCGGGCTGCTCCTCCTCCGGGAAGAGCACTCCGCAGTCGACGATCAGCAGACGGCCTCCGTACTCGAAGACGGTCATGTTGCGCCCGATCTCGCCGAGGCCGCCGAGCGGGGTGACGCGCAGGCCGCCCTTCGGAAGCTTCGGCGGGGCGCCGAGTTCAGGATGCGGATGACTCAAAAGACTCTCCTCAACCACACGCGCCACGTACCTGTAGGCACGTGGCGCGCATGACGTTCGTGCAATAGCAGTTGTGGTGGTTCCCAGGGGCTTGCCCGGGGCGTTCTGTTCAGTTGGTGATTCAGTTGTGAGGCTTTGCGAAGTCTGTGATCAGAGCTGTACCCCGCCGGCGGCAAGATCGATCTTGAGCTGGGCCGTTTCGTCGGGAGTGAGCTCCACCAGCGGCAGGCGCAGCGGTCCCGCGGGCACGCCCTGGAGGCCGAGGGCCGCCTTCGTCGTGATGACGCCCTGGGTGCGGAACATGCCGGTGAAGACGGGGAGCAGCTTCTGGTGGATCTCCGTCGCCTTGTGCACGTCGCCGGTCGAGAAGGCGTCGAGCATGGCGCGCAGCTCGGGCGCGACGACGTGGCCGACGACGGAGACGAAGCCGCACGCGCCGACCGAGAGCAGCGGCAGGTTGAGCATGTCGTCGCCGGAGTACCAGGCGAGGCCCGAGCGGGCGATGGCCCAGCTGGCGCGGCCGAGGTCGCCCTTGGCGTCCTTGTTGGCGACGATGCGCGGGTGCTCGGCGAGGCGGACGATCGTGTCCGTGTTGATCGGTACGCCGCTGCGGCCCGGGATGTCGTAGAGCATCACGGGCAGCTCGGTCGCGTCGGCGATCGCCGTGAAGTGCCGGAACAGGCCCTCTTGCGGGGGCTTGTTGTAGTACGGCGTGACGGTGAGGAGGCCGTGGGCGCCGGCCTGCTGGGCCTGGCGGGCCAGTTCGATGCTGTGGTGCGTGTCGTTGGTGCCGACGCCGGCGACGACGTGGGCGCGGTCGCCGACCGCTTCGGCCACGGCTCGTACGAGATCCGATTTCTCCGCGTCGCTGGTGGTCGGGGACTCGCCGGTGGTGCCGTTGACGACCAGGCCGTCATTGCCTGCGTCCACCAGGTGGGCGGCGAGCCGCTGCGCGCCGTCGAGGTCGAGTGCGCCGTCCGCCGTGAAGGGCGTGACCATGGCGGTGAGGACCCTCCCGAAGGGGGTCTGCGGAGTCGAGGTCGGAGCCATGGGTAACACGCTACTCGCTGCTCAGTACCGGGTCCCCCCTCGGGGGATGTGGCAAGTCGGGACGAATCGCATCAAGCCCGACAAAGGTGGAGCCCGGCACTGCCTGCTCGGGGGTTCAAGCAGTGCCGGGTCCGTTTGATCAGGCTAGATGAACTTTCCGAAATGCCGCAATCCGGACACTTCGGTCGAGCGTCCGTACATCTGTGCCGATCGCTGGACTGACGCCTGGACTACGGCGCCACCCGGCCGTTGGCATTGAACGCCGCGTACGTGAGCGGCATGAGCTCGGCCCACGCCGCCTCCATCTTCTCGCCGACCATCTCGATCTCCCGCTGCGGGAAGGACGGCACCTTGGCCTGCTCGTGCTGCGTGCGCAGGCCGAGGAAGTGCATCAGCGAGCGCGCGTTGCACGTCGCGTACATCGACGAGAACAGGCCGACCGGGAGCACCGCGCGGGCCACCTCGCGGGCGACGCCCGCGGCCAGCATCTCCTGGTACGCCTCGTACGCCTGGCGGTACGAGTCCTCCATGACGCGGCCCGTCAGCTCCTGCTGCGCCTGCGTGCCCTCGACGAAGCGGTACTTGCCCGGGCGGCCCTCCTGGACCAGCTTCCGGTCGGCGTCCGGGACGTAGAACGTCGGCTGCAGCTCCCTGTAGCGACCCGACTCTTCGTTGTACGACCAGCCCACGCGGTGCCGCATGAACTCGCGGAAGACGAAGATCGGGGCGCTGATCAGGAACGTCATCGAGTTGTGCTCGAAGGGGCTGCCGTGCCGGTCCCGCATCAGGTAGTTGATCAGGCCCTTGGAGCGCTCGGGGTCCTTCGACAGCTCGTCGATCGACTGCTCGCCGACCGTGGAGACGCGGGCCGCGAACAGCACGTCCGAGTCGCTCGCGGTGTGCTTCACCAGCTCGACTGTGACGTCGCCGCGGAACGTCGGCTTGAGGTCTTCGGCTGGGGTTTCGGTCATGCTGGCGGGGTCCTTCCGATCACTGTCTCCAGGGCGGCGCCCACTCTACGGGCCGCCACTGACAACAGGGCATTCGCTCGCTCTCGCGACGTTCTGCGGCGAAGAGGAGCGAAGTTTGGTGAATTTGGTGAAACAGGGCACCCTTTGAAGCGATCGCTCGTCTGTGTAGATGAACACACTTTTTTGATCGAGCATCACGAGTCGCTTGAGGAGAAGCAGTCCCATGTTTCGTCGGCGCGAGCCCGTACCGTTCGCCTTCATAGCCGAAGCCGACAAGTTCCGTAGCAACGTCACACCGCCCGAGCGCGAGCGTCCCTCCGCCGGGCAGCGCGCCGGACGCGCGCTCGTCGGCCTCACCGTCGTGGCCGGCCTGGTAGGTGCCCTGCTGATCGGTATGCCGGCCCTTTCCATCGATCAGACCTCGTCGCACATCCAGCAGTCGGAGGCCTCACAAGGTCGCTGACACGGTCGCAGACCCGCCGTCCCCCTCCGGCCCCCCTGGGGTGGAAGGCCGGTGCGACCCCGGATAGCCTCACCGGGCACAGCCCCGATACCGCCTGGACCGAGTGAGGACCCGTCGTGCCCCTGCCCTTCCTGACGGCCGACCGTGCTTTCGGCGGATCCGGCGACGACGCCGCCGACGCCGACATCCCGCTGCCCTTCGACGACCGCGACCAGTGGCGCCGCCCCTACCGCCCCGGCCCGTACCGGGTGGGCGCGGCCGCGGTGCTGCTGCTCCTGGCGTCGTACGTGCTGTTCGCCTCGGTGATCATCGCCGTGGCCGGTGACACGTCCGCGGCGACGGTCACCGGTGTCCTCGCGGTGCTGATCATCGCGTCGGCGCTCAGGCTGCTGCGCATGGGCACCTGGGTGAGCGCGCGGGGGGTGCGGCACGTCGGTTTCCTGGTCACGCGCACGGCGCCGTGGGACCGGGTCGCCACCGCGCGCACGGTGCAGCAGCCCGTGCGCTGGCTCGGGCTGCCGCGCACCGTGCAGGGCCAGGCCCTGGTCCTCGTACAGCGGGATCAGCAGGGGGATCAGACGACGCTGCTCACCAGCCACGGCGCGGACTTCCTCGGTCGGGGCACGGCGTTCGACCGGGCCGCCGACACCGTCGAGGTGTGGGCCGAGGAGTACCGCGTGCGGCGCTGAGGCACGCGCGCGTACCCGCGTACGCGTACGTACGGAGACACACGAAGGGGCCGCACCGGCGCGATGCCGGGGCGGCCCCCTCGTCGTTCGTACGGGGATCAGGCTTGTCAGGCCTCCAGTGAGCGGCCCTCATGGAGGGCGATCGCGCGCTGCATCGCCTTACGCGCGCGTGGGGTGTCCCGTGCGTCCCGGTAGGCCACGGCGAGGCGGAACCAGCAGCGCCAGTCCCCCGGCTCGTCCTCCGTCTCGGCCTTGCGCCTGGCGAAGACCTCGTCGGCGGAGTCGCGGTCGATGCGGCCGTACTGGTCGCGGCGGAGCTCGTCGACGGGCAGGCCGCCCTCCGCCTCCAGGAGCTGCCCGAGGCGGTTGGCCTTGGTGACGAACCTGGTGTTCGCCCACAGGAACCACACGCCGATCAGCGGCAGGATCAGCACCGCGACACCGAAGGTGATCGTCAGCGCCGTGCCCTGCCGAAGCAGCATGACGCCGCGGTCGCCGGCCAGGACGAAGTAGAAGACCAGGACGACGGCCGTGACGGCGTACGTGATTTTCGCGCGCATCGCAGCAGGTCAGCCGTTCAGGTCGAGGAAGTGTTCCAGGCCGAAGGTGAGGCCGGGGTTCGTGGTGACCTTGCGGGCGCCGAGCAGGATGCCGGGCATGAAGCTGCTGTGGTGCAGCGAGTCGTGCCGGATCGTCAGCGTCTCGCCCTCGGCGCCCAGGAGGACCTCCTGGTGCGCCAGGAGGCCGCGCAGGCGGACCGAGTGGACCGGGACGCCGTCGACGTCCGCGCCGCGCGCTCCGTCGAGCGCCTTCGTCGTCGCGTCGGGCATGGCGGCGCTGCCCGACTTCTCCCGGGCCGCGGCGATCAGCTGCGCGGTGCGTCCTGCCGTGCCCGAGGGGGCGTCGACCTTCTTCGGGTGGTGCAGCTCGATGACCTCGACGGACTCGAAGTACGGCGCCGCCGCCTCCGCGAACTTCATGGTCAGGACCGCGCCGATGGAGAAGTTCGGGGCAATCAGGACGCCGGTCTCCGGGGAGTCCGCGAGCCAGCCGTTCAGCCGCGCGAGGCGCTCCTCCGTCCAGCCCGTCGTGCCGACGACGGCGTGGATTCCGTGGCCCACACAGAATTCGAGGTTGTCCATCACCGAGTCGGGCGTGGTCAGTTCGACCGCGACCTGGGCGCCGGACTCGACGAGGGCGTCCAGCTTGTCGCCGCGGCCGAGGGCGGCGACAAGCTCCATGTCCTCGGCCGCCTCGACGGCCCGTACGGCCTCGGAACCGATGCGGCCCTTGGCTCCGAGAACCGCCACGCGCAGCTTGCTCATGATCTCCGTAGTCCTTAGGTGAGGGGCGCTTACGCGACCGCGTCTTGCAGGCGCGCGGCCTGCTTGTCCTTGAGCGGGCCGATGACCGACAGGGACGGCCGCTGTCCCAGGATGTCGCGTGCGACCGCGCGCACCTCGTCCGGGGTCACCGACGAGATGCGCTCCAGCATGGCGTCGACCGACATCTGCTCGCCCCAGCACAGCTCGCTCTTGCCGATGCGGTGCATGAGCGCGCCGGTGTCCTCCAGGCCGAGGACCGTGGAGCCCTTCAGCTGGCCGACCGCGCGGGCGATCTCGTCGTCGCTGATGCCGTGCTCGGCGACGTGGTCGAGCTCGTCGCGGCAGATCTTCAGGACGTCGTGCACCTGGCTGGGCCGGCAGCCCGCGTAGAGGCCGAACAGGCCGCAGTCGGCGAAGCCCGCCGTGTACGAGTACACGCTGTACGCCAGGCCGCGCTTCTCGCGCACCTCCTGGAAGAGGCGGGACGACATGCCGCCGCCGAGCGCCGTGTTGAGCACGCCCATGGCCCAGCGCCGGTCGTCGTTGCGGGACAGGCCCGGCGTTCCGAGGATCACGTGGGCCTGCTCGGTCTTGCGGCCGAGGAGTTCCATCCGCCCGGCGGCGCGCAGCGTCTTGCGGCCGCCGCGCGGGCCGAGGGGCGCCGCGCCCACGTCGTCGAAGCCCGCCTTGTCGAAGGCGGCGCGGACCTGGCGTACGACCTTGTTGTGGTCGACGTTTCCGGCCGCCGCGACGACCAGGTGCGTCGGGTCGTAGTGCTTCTTGTAGAAGCGCGTGATCTGGCCGCGGCTGAGCGCGTTGACCGTGTCGACCGTGCCGAGGACGGGGCGGCCGAGCGGGGTGTCGCCGAGCATGGTCTGCGCGAACAGGTCGTGCACGCAGTCGCCCGCGTCGTCCTCGGTCATCGCGATCTCTTCGAGGATCACGCCGCGCTCGGCGTCGATCTCCTCCTGCTCGATGAGCGAGCCCGTCAGCATGTCGCAGACGACGTCGATGGCGAGCGGCAGGTCGTTGTCGAGCACGCGCGCGTAGTAGCACGTGAACTCCTTCGCCGTGAAGGCGTTCATCTCGCCGCCGACCGCGTCGATCTCGGCCGAGATGTCGAGGGCACTCCTGCGGGAGGTGCCCTTGAAGAGCAGGTGCTCCAGGTAGTGCGTCGCGCCGTTCAGCGTCGGTGTCTCGTCGCGCGAGCCGACGTGCGCCCAGATGCCGAAGGTGGCCGAGCGGACCGAGGGCAGGGTCTCGGTGACGATGCGCAGGCCGTTCGGCAGCGTCGTCTTGCGGACCGTGCCCGCGCCGTTCGCGCCCTTGATGAGGGTTTGAGTACGGGCGACGGCCCGCCCCTCCGAAGAGGTGCGGGCCGTCGTCCTGGTGCTACGGGACGTCACTTGTCGGCGTCGTCCTTCTTGTCGGCAGCGTCGTCGGCGCCGTCCTCGCCCTCGATCACGGGGATGAGGGAGAGCTTGCCGCGGGAGTCGATCTCGGCGATCTCGACCTGGACCTTCTGGCCCACACCGAGGACGTCCTCGACGTTCTCCACGCGCTTGCCACCGGCGAGCTTGCGGATCTGCGAGATGTGCAGCAGGCCGTCCTTGCCCGGGAGCAGGGACACGAACGCGCCGAAGGTCGTCGTCTTCACGACGGTGCCCAGGTAGCGCTCGCCGACCTCCGGCATGGTCGGGTTGGCGATGCCGTTGATCGTGGCGCGGGCGGCCTCGGCGGCCGGGCCGTCGGAGGCACCGATGTAGATGGTGCCGTCGTCCTCGATCGTGATGTCGGCGCCGGTGTCCTCCTGGATCTGGTTGATCATCTTGCCCTTCGGGCCGATGACCTCACCGATCTTGTCGACCGGGATCTTGACCGTGATGATCCGCGGCGCGTTCGGGGACATCTCGTCCGGGACGTCGATCGCTTCCATCATCACGTCGAGGATGTGGAGGCGGGCGTCCTTGGCCTGCTTGAGGGCGGCGGCCAGGACGGAGGCCGGGATGCCGTCGAGCTTCGTGTCCAGCTGGAGGGCCGTCACGAAGTCCTTCGTACCGGCGACCTTGAAGTCCATGTCACCGAAGGCGTCCTCGGCACCGAGGATGTCGGTGAGGGCGACGTAGTGCGTCTCGCCCTTGATCTCCTGGGAGATCAGGCCCATGGCGATACCGGCGACGGGGGCCTTCAGCGGCACACCGGCGTTCAGGAGCGACATCGTGGAGGCGCAGACCGAGCCCATCGACGTCGAGCCGTTGGAGCCCAGCGCCTCGGAGACCTGGCGGATCGCGTAGGGGAACTCCTCGCGCGTCGGCAGGACCGGCACGATGGCGCGCTCGGCGAGCGCGCCGTGGCCGATCTCGCGGCGCTTCGGGGAGCCGACGCGGCCCGTCTCACCGACGGAGTACGGCGGGAAGTTGTAGTTGTGCATGTAGCGCTTGCGGGTCACCGGGGAGAGGGTGTCCAGCTGCTGCTCCATGCGCAGCATGTTCAGCGTGGTGACGCCCAGGATCTGGGTCTCGCCGCGCTCGAACAGGGCGGAGCCGTGCACGCGCGGGATGGCCTCGACCTCGGCGGCGAGCGTACGGATGTCCGTGACGCCGCGGCCGTCGATGCGCTTCTTCTCCTTGATGACGCGCTCACGGACCAGGGACTTGGTCAGCGAGCGGTACGCGGCGGAGATCTCCTTCTCGCGGCCCTCGAACTCCGGGAGGAGCTTCTCGGCGGCCAGACCCTTGACGCGGTCCAGCTCGGCCTCGCGCTCCTGCTTGCCCGCGATGGTGAGGGCGGCGGAGAGCTCGGTCTTGACCGCGGCGGTCAGGGCCTCGAGCACGTCGTCCTGGTAGTCCAGGAAGATCGGGAACTCGGCGGTCGGCTTGGCGGCCTTCGCGGCGAGGTCCGACTGGGCCTTGCAGAGGACCTTGATGAAGGGCTTCGCGGCGTCGAGACCGGCGGCGACGACCTCCTCGGTCGGCGACTCGGCGCCGCCCTTGACCAGCTGGATGGTCTTCTCGGTGGCCTCGGCCTCGACCATCATGATCGCGACGTCGCCGTCCTCCAGGACGCGACCGGCGACCACCATGTCGAAGACGGCGTCCTCGAGCTCGGTGTGCGTCGGGAACGCGACCCACTGGCCGTTGATCAGCGCGACGCGGACGCCGCCGACCGGGCCGGAGAAGGGCAGGCCGGCCAGCTGCGTGGACGCGGACGCGGCGTTGATCGCCACGACGTCGTACAGGTGGTCGGGGTTGAGCGCCATGACCGTGGCGACGACCTGGATCTCGTTGCGCAGGCCCTTCTTGAAGGACGGGCGCAGCGGGCGGTCGATGAGGCGGCAGGTGAGGATCGCGTCCTCGGAGGGGCGGCCCTCGCGGCGGAAGAAGGAGCCGGGGATCTTGCCGGCGGCGTACTGGCGCTCCTCGACGTCCACCGTGAGGGGGAAGAAGTCGAGGTTGTCCTTGGGGTTCTTCGAGGCCGAGGTGGCCGACAGGACCATGGTGTCGTCGTCGAGGTAGGCGACGGCCGAACCGGCGGCCTGGCGGGCGAGGCGGCCCGTCTCGAAGCGGATGGTCCGGGTGCCGAAGGAGCCGTTGTCGATGACGGCCTCGGCGTAGTGGGTCTCGTTCTCCACTAGCGTTTTCTCCGTTTACTTTCGTCGATATGCGTCTTTTGTCCCGCTCTGCCCGTGTGGCAGGGGGACGGAACGGAGAAGCGTGCCTTGGTTGCGGGCCGGTCTTCGATCGAAGCTCCCGGGGATCCTCTTGCGTCTCCGGGGGCCACTACCGAGGACCGGCGGCGGCGAGGTGGCGCTTCTCCTCGTATGCGTAGTCGTACGTCACCAGACTACAAAGCGTCGGTGACAGTGCGCACGTACGGCAAAGGGAGCGGCCCCCACAATCGGGAACCGCCCCCTCTCACAGCGTCTTATCGGGCGCCGGCCGCACCGCGGCGGATGCCGAGGCGCTCGACCAGCGTACGGAAGCGCTGGATGTCCTTCTTGGCCAGGTACTGCAGCAGGCGGCGGCGCTGGCCGACCAGGATGAGCAGGCCACGACGCGAGTGGTGGTCGTGCTTGTGCGTCTTGAGGTGCTCGGTCAGGTCCGAGATGCGGCGGGAGAGCATGGCGACCTGGACCTCGGGGGAGCCGGTGTCGCCCTCCTTGGTGCCGAACTCGGTCATGATCTGCTTCTTCGTAGCGGTGTCGAGAGCCACGCTTACTCCTCGTAGAGTCTTCAGATGCCGCCGAGTGCCCCTGGTCTACATCTCAGGGGAGCTTCCGTAACTCGGGAGGCGGGGGCTCGCTGGGCGCTGCTCCCAGCTGCTGCCGGGGGCGCGTACACAAACGGCCGTGGACCAGAGTAGCAGCCGCCCGGCTGCCTCCCCGACCACGGCCGCTCGGCCGCTCCCGGTCGCCGTCAGCCGACCATGCTGCGCACCTGCGTGTAGAGGTCGAGCACCGCGAGGCACAGCGGTACGAGGGTCAGCAGCACGAAGCCGTCGAACAGGTCGAGCATCCGGCCCCAGAACGGGGAGACGCCCTTGCGGGGCACGGACAGGCCGACGATCACCAGCAGGGCCGCGCCGCCACCGATCGCGGCGGCGAACCAGAGGATGTGGATGTTGAGCGGCGCGCTGTCGCCCTGCACGAAGCTCTGCAGGAGGGAGTGCGGGGTGTTCAGGGTGACGCCGAGGATGAGCAGCCCGAGGATCAGCAGACCGCCCACGACCAGGGCCGCGACCTGCGCCGTGTAGTCGAACAGGCGGGCGCGCAGCATGACGGCGATGCCGGCGGCCAGCGCGAGCAGCTGCGCCCAGACGTTGTCGGAGAAGCCGAGGACGACACCGGCGGAGGCGACGGCGAGGGCGGCGCAGCCGATGACGAGGCCGAGGAGGAGTTCGTGACCGCGGCGGACCTGGGCGCCGATGCGGTCGAAGTCGATGTGCTCCTCTTCGTCACGGCCGTAGTCGCGGCCCTGCGCGATCTGGTCGGGCGAGCGGTAGCCGATGGGCAGCCGCGCGGAGCGGGCGGACATGCCGGGCAGCCAGGCCATCGCGATGATCGCGACGACGGCGGTGACGGCGGCGACCTCGCTCGGCGAGGCCTCCGTGATCAGCGCGCCGAACGTGGCGAGGGCGCCGACGGCGGAGCACAGGGCGGCCGCGACGAACACGGCGTCGCCGTGCGGCAGCAGCACCACGAGGAGCGCGGAGGCGAACAGCACCACGACGCAGCCGGACAGCAGCTGGAGCCGGCCGGGCCCCTCGGTGGCGCCTGTCCCGAAGATCCCGGAGCCCGCGATGAGCAGGTGCGGCAGGGCGGCGAGGCCCAGCGAGGTGGACGCCGCGCGGTCGTCGTAGACCCGCGCGCGCGTTACGGAGAGGGCCACGAGGAGGACGCCGACGACACCGGCGATGATGCCGGGCAGGCTGTGCATGTCACGGTCGAGCGGGTTCGCGAACCACAGCGCGAACGCCATCAACGTAAGCAGCAGGACGCCGGCGCCGAGGCCGACGACGCTCATGAGGCCGTCGCTCCAGCGGCGCCGGTCGCGGCGGACCGCGGAGGCGACCGCGTCGGACACGTCGTCGAACACGGCGGAGGGCAGCGACTCGGAGAACGGGCGAAGCAGCAACACGTCGCCGTCGAGGACTCGTTGGTCGGCGAGCGAGCGACCGGCGTCCAGGACGGTGCCGTCCCGGCGGACGAGGTGGTACCCGGTGGGGTCGCCCTCGGCCTGGCTCTGCCCGGAGAGCTGGAGGATCTCCGGGTAGATGTCGGCGAGCGCGGCGTCCTCGGGCAGGGCCACATCGATCCGTGCGTCCGGTGCGGCAACGGTGACCCGGCAGAAGCCGGTCCCGCCACCGGCAAGAGCTGTGGTGCTCACCTCGCGGTTCCCCCTAATGTCATGACTTGGCGTGGTACTTGATGTGGTATCGGTGCGGCGGCGCGGCGTCCAGCGGCATCACGCGCGAGGCGACAGCGTAGCGTCCACCAGCCACGTGCACCCCGCTGGCCCTGCCTCTTGAGGCGAGTGTCCACAATCCCTCCTCACCCCATGGGCCCCGCGAGTTGGCATGAGTCAGTAGGATCGCCGGGCACGCCGGAGAGCTCTGCCTTCGGCCTGGGGGAACCGCCAGTAACGGGGGCGGTCCGACATGTCCCGATGTGCACGACACCTACGTGCACGCTGAACTGCCGACTGAAGATTTAAGGACTGGTGCCTCGGTGAGCGTGGTCATCGTCAAGCGACCGCCTCGGGTGTTGCCACCCGACGTACCGACGGACGAGGTGCGTCTCGAACCGCCGCCCGAGCTGGCCCGCCCCGAAGACCAGAACCTGATGATGAGCCTGCTGCCCATGCTGGGCATGGGCACGTCCTCGGCGTTCTTCTTCACCTCGGGGCAGTCGATCATGAAGATCATGGGTGGCGTCATGATCGTCTCCACCCTCGCCATGGCGGTGGCCCAACTGATCAAGGCCCGCCAGGGCGGCGGCGCCGAGATGGCCCAGGAGCGCCAGGACTACCTCAAGTACCTGACCCAGATCCGGCGTGACGTGCGCAAGACCGCGCACATGCAGCGCGACGGGCAGTACTTCCTGCACCCCAACCCCGAGCAGCTGTGGGCGCTGGTCGCCGAGGGCCGCCGGGTGTGGGAACGGCGCTCCAGCGACTCGGACTTCACGCAGGTACGGCTCGGGCTCGGGCCGCAGCAGCTGGCAACTCCCCTGATGGCGCCGGAGACCGCGCCGCTCGACGAGCTGGAACCGCTCACCGCGCACGCGATGAAGTCGTTCCTGGAGACCCACGGCACGCTCGACTCGCTGCCGCTGGCCGTCTCGCTGCGCTCCTTCTACCACGTGAGCGTCTCCGGCGATCCGGACACCACGTACGGCGCCGCGCGCGCCATGATCGCCCAGCTGTGCACGCTGCACTCCCCCGAGGACCTGCGGGTCGCCGTGGTGGCCTCGCCCGGTGCGATGGCCGAGTGGGAGTGGACCAAGTGGCTGCCGCACGTGCAGCACAGCACCTCCGACGGCGCGGGCTCGCGGCGCGTGATCGTGAGCGACCTCGGTGAGGTCGAGGAGATGCTCGCCGACGAGCTGGAGGGCCGCGGCCGGTTCAACCCGCAGGGCACCCCGGTCGTCGACCAGCCGCACCTCGTCGTCGTCATGGACGGCGGCGACATCCCCGACGAGTCGCTCATCGCGGGCGCCGAGGGCCTTCAGGGCGTCACCATCATCGAGGTCGTCCCCGGCGTCGTAGAAGAGCTGCGTGGCTCGCTTTCCGTGCAGGTGCAGCCGGGTGAGCTGCTTCTGGAGTCGCAGGGCGGCACCCAGTACACCGGCGTCTGCGACACCCTCTCGCTCACCGAGGCCGAGGCGCTCGCGCGGCAGCTCGCGCCGCTGCGCGCCGGCAGCGCGGACGGCGACGAACCGCTCCTCGCCAACCTGGACTTCACCGAGCTGATGGGCATCGGCGACGCCGGTTCCGTCGATGTCGCGCGCACCTGGCGGCCGCGCACGCTGCACGAGCGGCTGCGCGTGCCGCTGGGCGTGGACCGCGACGGCCAGCCCGTCATGCTCGACATCAAGGAGGCCTCCCAGGAGGGCATGGGCCCGCACGGCCTGTGCGTCGGCGCCACCGGTTCCGGTAAGTCCGAGGTGCTGCGCACGCTCGTGCTCGCGCTCACGGTGACGCACTCCTCGGAGACGCTGAACTTCATCCTCGCCGACTTCAAGGGCGGCGCGACCTTCGCGGGCATGTCCGAACTCCCGCACGTCGCCGCCGTGATCACCAACCTGGCCGACGACCTCACCCTGATCGACCGCATGCGCGACTCGATCACCGGTGAGCTGCAGCGCCGCCAGGAGCTGCTCCGCTCGGCGGGCAACTACGCGAACATCACCGACTACGAGAAGGCGAGGGCGGCCGGAGCACCGCTGGACCCGCTGCCTTCTCTTGTGATGGTCCTCGATGAGTTCTCCGAACTCCTCACCGCGCGCCCCGACTTCATCGAGATGTTCATCCAGATCGGCCGCATCGGCCGTTCCATGGGCGTGCACATGCTGCTCGCCTCGCAGCGCCTTGAGGAGGGCAAGCTGCGCGGTCTGGACACGTTCCTCTCGTACCGCATCGGTCTGCGTACGTTCTCCGCCGCCGAGTCGCGCACCGCGATCGGCGTCCCGGACGCGTACCACCTGCCGAACGTCCCCGGCTCGGGCATCCTCAAGTACGACACCGAGACGATGATCCAGTTCAAGGCGGCGTACGTCGGTGGCGTCTACCGCGCCGGTGGCGGCGGTGGCGGCGGCTCGCGCACCCACCGGCAGCCGGTGCTGTTCACGGCGGCGCCCGTCGCCGAGCAGATCATCCACGAGCCGGAGCCCGAGGTCGTGCCCGACCAGGTCGACGACGCGCTCGCGGACACCGTCCTCGACGTGATCGTCGCCCGCATCGTCGGCCAGGGCCCGCCCGCCCACCAGGTGTGGCTGCCGCCGCTTGAGGAGTCCCCCTCGGTGGACTCGCTGCTGCCGCCGCTGTCGACGACCCCGGAGCGCGGTCTGCACGCCCCGGACTACCCGGCGCTCGGCAAGCTGGTCGTGCCGATGGCGCTCGTGGACAAGCCGTTCGAGCAGCGCCGCGACATCCAGTACCTGGACTACTCCGGCTCGGCCGGTCACGGCCTCGTGGTCGGTGGTCCGCAGTCCGGCAAGTCGACCCTCATCCGGTCGATCATGACCTCGTTCGCGCTCACCCACACCCCGTCCGAAGTGCAGTTCTACTGCCTGGACTTCGGTGGCGGCGGCATGCTCGCGATGGAGAACCTGCCGCACGTCGGCGGCGCCGCCTCGCGCCTCGACGCCGAGAAGGTGCGCCGTACGGTCGCCGAGGTCCGCGGCATCCTCAACGAGCGCGAGGAGTTCTTCCGCGCCAACAACATCGACTCCATCGGTACGTACCGCTCGCGGCGCGCCGCCGGGCAGTACCCGGACCAGCGGTGGGGCGACGTCTTCCTCGTCATCGACGGCTGGGCCGCCTTCAAGACCGACTACGAGCAGCTCGACCCGGTCATCCTCGACCTGGCCTCGCGCGGCCTCGGCTTCGGTGTCCACCTGATCATCGGCTCCGGCCGCTACACCGAGGTCCGGCCCGCACTGCGCGACCAGCTCCTCAACCGGGTGGAGCTCAAGCTCGGTGACCCGATGGAGTCGGAGTTCGACCGCAAGAAGATGGAGGCCGTGCCGCTCGGCATGCCCGGTCGCGGTCTGACCCCCGACAAGCTCAGCTCCCTGTCCGCACTCCCCCGCATCGACGCCTCGTCCGACGTGGAGAGCCTCGGCCAGGCCATCGAGCACATGGTGTCGACGATCTCCGAGCACTGGCAGGGCCCGCCGGCCCCGCCGGTGCGGATGCTGCCCACCAAGCTGCACATCAGCGAGATCCCCAAGGGCGGCGACTTCCCCGAGCGGGGCGTCGCGATCGGTGTCGACGAGACCTCGCTCGCGCCGTCGTTCATCGACTTCGAGAACGACCCGCTGATGGTCGTCTACGGAGAGTCCGAGTCCGGCAAGTCCGCGTTCCTGCGCATGCTCGCGAAGCAGATCTCCGAGCGGTACGCGACCGACAAGGCGCTCATCGTCGCGGGCGACTACCGGCGCGCGCACCTGAGCGAGCTGCCCGAATCGCACCTCTACAAGTACTGCGCCTCGGGACCGCAGCTCCAGGAGGTCATCACGGGCCTCGCGGGTTCCATGGGCCGCCGTATGCCGGGTCCGGACGTCACGCCTGAGCAGCTGCGCAACCGGTCCTGGTACGACCTGCCGGACGCGTTCGTCATCGTCGACGACTACGACCTGGTGGCCACCAGCTCCGGCAACCCGCTCAACCCGCTGCTCGAATACCTGCCGTTCGCGCGCGACCTGGGCCTGCGCATCATCGTGGCGCGCTCGTCCTCGGGTGCGGCGCGGTCCTCCTTCGAGCCGGTCATGCAGCGCATGAAGGAGCTCGGCGCGACGGGCCTCGTCCTCTCCGGCGACCCGGCCGAGGGCCAGATCTTCGGCCCGCTCAAGCCGCAGCGGCTCCCGCAGGGCCGCGGCATGCTGGTCACCCGCAAGGGCGGGGCACAGCTGGTGCAGACGGCGTGGCTGCCGATGCGGAGCGGCTGACGGCCGGGTAGCGCTTGCGTAGATCTTGCGTAGCGCTTGCGTAGCGCTTGCGTGCTGTACGGCGCCGGGGATCGGGAGTTCCGCCCGATCCCCGGCGCCGTACCCTTTGCCCCAACCGACTTGAGGGAGACGAGAGTTGAGCACTCCGCCCAGCACGCCGCCGCAGCCGCAGCAGCCGCCGCGGACCGCCGATGAGGCCCTCGCGATCGCGCACGCCCAGTACCGGCCGCTGTGCGCCGACGGCACGCCGGCGACGCTGAACGTCGAGGAGTTCGACCTCGGCTTCCTGATCTACGCGACGTTCCCGCCGACGGAGCCGCCTTCGTACGGAGGCAGCCACCTGGTCGTCTCGAAGACGGACGGGTCGACGATGTACGTGCCGAACTTTCCGCCGGAATCGGCGATCAGCCTCTATCGACGGCAGGTCGGGCAGGCGTAGGCGGGTGCGTCGGCCAGGCACGGGCGGGTGCGTCGGCCGGTCGGAGCCCGGCGAGGACATCCCCTTGTCAGTGGCCGCCGTTACACTCGCCGGAGAGTGATCAGCACATGGACGACTGGGTGACGTGAGCTACGCACCAACCGGGGGAACAGCCGACATGAGCCAGCCGACGACGGGCCCGACAACAGCGCCACCTGGACACGGCCGCGCGAGCGGTGACGTCGGTGCCGAGCCGCATCCGTTCATCGGTGGCCGCGCCGCCGCTCTGCGGGCGCTCGCCTCCTGGCGGGCCGCGACGCCGGGCGCGCCGCGCGTCACCCTCCTCACCGGGGCGCCCGGATGCGGGAGTTCGCGGCTGCTGCTCGGATTCCTGATGCTCTGCGATCCCGGCCACCGCGCGCGCTTCGACCTCGCGCGCCTCGATCCGTCCACGGTTCCGCCGCCGCTGCCCGCACCCGCCGTCCCGAGCGCCGCCGGCCGCACCCCGGCGCAGGTGTTGTGGCTGCTCGCCGACCACTACGGCTTCGACGTCACGCGCGACGCGGAGGTGTACGAGGCGTTGGGCGCGGCCGAGCGCGTGATCGTCGTGCCTGATGTGCCTCGCCCAGTGCCTCCTCGACCGGGTCCCCGGCCGGAACTGGGCGCGGGCCGAGCCCTATGTGCGGGACGCGATCGCCGGGCACGCGCTCGGGGCGGGGCAGTTGCCGCGGCTGCTCACCGATCCGACGCTGATGGTGTACGCGGACCCGGTGGTGCTGCGCGCGGCGGTCGAGGAGCTCGCCGACGACGAGGCGGCCGCGGCCCAACTGCCGGCCCCGGCACGGACATACCTGCGCACGGCACCGCTCCTCACCCGCACTCGGGCCGACCCGCCGCTGCGCGCGAAACCCCTCGCGACGGCGTTCGACGAGGACGGGCTGCCCGAGTACGCGCGCGTGCTGCGCGACCACCCCGAGCTCGGCGTACCGGACGGTCCACCGCCGGCGTCGGCACCTCCCCCGACCGTCCCCCATCCCCGTCCCATGGAGACCCAGCCGTGACCACGCACGACCAGGACGAACGGCAGACCGGACAGCTGGACGGCGGCGGTTCCCCCGCCGTCACCGGCCCCGGCAACACCGCCGTGTTCACGTACGTGGATCAGCGCACCGGCGAGGAGACGTACCTGACCAGGGTCTCGGGCCCAGGCCTGCCGCCCGCCGAGTACCAGGCGTGGTCGGACCTGCGCGCCGCCGACGTCCCCGCGGGCAACGTGGTGGCGATCCACACCGACCTCCGGCCCTCCTCCCTGCCCGGCGGGTACACCCTCGACGCGCTGACCGCCGGTTTCCCGAACGCCACGCTCTCCTTCAGCCACCCCTACGGCCCGGACCCGGCCGAGCGCGCGGAGGGGGTCGCCGCGCTGACGGCACAGGTGGAGTCGATGGCGCGGCTCTCGGGCCAGGCGCCGCCGCCGCGCCCGCACCGCGTACCGCTGCCAGAGCCGGCCCCCGCGGCGCCGTCCGGCCCGCTCCCCTCCGACCTCGCCGTGCGGCACTACGAGCCCGGGCTCCTCGCCGCGGCCCCGCTCCCCGAGTCCACGCGCGCCGCCCTCGCCGACCCCGGCCTGCCCGCCGACATCCGCTTCTTCTTCACCGCGGACCGGCCCGACGCCCCGCCTGCCGGCGGCCTGTTCGTCGACGCCTCCACCCATCTGCGCGAGCTCGGCGCCGAGTTGTCCGAAGCCGCCGTCGACATCCTCTCCACCCACACCCGCATCGGCACGGACGGCCGGTACGTGATCACGGTGCAGCAGGAGGCCGGCACCGTATGGGCGGCCAACCCGGCCTCGGGCAGCGGCCGTTATGTGAACGGCTCCGTGGAGGCCTTCACGTACTGCCTCGCCGACCTGCACACCACTCGCGCGCGCATGCGCGGCATGGACCCTTACGAGGCGGGCGCGGCGGTCGCCCTCCTCCAGGCCCGCCTGATCGCGCTCGACCCCACGTGTCTCGACGACGCGGGCAACTGGTGGTCGGTGATCGTCGAGCAGTTGTGGCACGGCTTGTTCTGACCCTCCACCCACGACCCGCGACCCGCGACCCGCGACCTGCCACCCGCGATCCGCGACCCGCGATCCGCCCGTGAACACGTGGACACGTAGGGCCGCCCGTTCGAAAGGAATCTCATGGCTGGCGACGGCTTTCGTACCGATACGGACTCCCTGTCCCGCGAGGGCACGAACTTCCAGGATCTGGGCACCGAGTTCGCCAAGGCGGCGACCGCCCTGCAGAACGGGCTCGCCTCCGTGAACGCCTGCGCCCCCACCAGCGGCGAGGCCCCGGCCCCCGAGAAGGGGCAGGTGGAGGGCTTTGTGCAGGGCCTGACCAGCTTTGCCGACAAGGCGGACATGCCGCCGTGGGGAGACGACGAGATCGGCGAGAAGTTCGGGATCGCCTACGAAGGGCTGCAGACCGGCATGTTCGAGTCGATGCGGCACCTGGCGCAGCAGCTGACGAACATCGGCGGCGCGCTCGGCGCGATGGCCAAGAACCACGCCGAGAACGAGTCCTTCAACGAGGAACTCATCAAGCAGGAGAAGAACGACATCAACTTCGCCGCGGGCGGGGGCGGGGACGGGGGCGGCACGGTGTCGCACATGACCAAGATGACGTGAGCCGCGGCTGACTTCCCGCGGCTGACTGCCGGAGCGGCCTGCTACCGCGGCGACGGACCGCGGGGCCCGGACGGGCTCAGGCGGCCTGCCCCACCCCGATGACCAGCAGCGCGCCGACCATCACCCACAGGCCCGTACGCCCCATGCCGCTCGCCCCGCGCAGGGCGAGCCACAGTGCGCCGCAGCCACCGGCGACACCCACGGCGTTGGTCCCCAGTGCGACCGCGCCCGCGCTGCCGACGGCCTGCCCGACGAGCCCCGCGAGGGCCGCCACGAGGAAGACGGCCGCGCACACGACGTCCCGCCGCCGCTCGCGCCGCACCGCGTCGGCGACCCGCGCCTGCTCCTCGGCGAGCGCACGCTCCTCCGGCGGGAGCTCGGTCTCCCACTTCCGCGAGAAGTCCGCCTCCCACTGGAGCCCGGTGCTGTCTCCACCCGTACGTGTCATGCCCGCGACCCTAGCCGACGAGCGGCGCCGTCAGATGACCTCTTGCAGCCCCTCGGTCCACCAGCTGCACACGGCGTGGGGGCTGATGGCTTGCAGTCGATCCTCCAACCCGTCGCACAGGCCGAAGAGTTCACCCTGGGTGTACGCCATCGGGAAGTGCCCGCGCAGGACCGCCCAGGTCGTGACGAGGCGCACAAAGACGTCCAGGTTCTCGGCCATGAGGTGAGGGGCCCCGTAGTCGACGTTCCACTTCCCCGTGTTCCAGTCGGGGTACCAGTCCTCGTCGGGCGGGGTGTCGTCGGGCAGGTCGCTCTCGTTCCAGTCGTCGCGCCGGGGCAGGCGGTAGACCCTGCCGGTGGTCGCGTGTACGGCGATGGGGCCGCCGTTCCAGTCGCCGAGCGCGTACAGCGGCAGGTCGCGCACGCGGGGCAGCGGGGCCTGCGGGGCGATGCCAAGGGTGAGCTCGGCCGCCGCCAGGGTCGGCAGTCCGGTCACGGTCAGGGTGCGCCGGGCGTGGGGGTCGCTCATGTCCGCGGGCAGCCGCGGTTCGGAGAGGCGCGTCATGGATTCCGTACCGAACACCGACTCCGGGGATCGCGCGAAGTCGGTTTGCCCGGGGGCATCGTGGCAAGGGTGGACGTCGATCAGCGCGGCCGCGTCGGGGGACGACGGCATGGCTGGACCGAGGCCGTCGAACTCGCCGGGGTCGTCGAACTCGCCGGGGTCGTCGAACTCGCCGGGGTCGTCGAGGTCGTCGGGGTCGTCGAACTCGCCGGGGTCGTCGAGGTCGTCGAGGTCGTCGAACTCGTCCTCCTCGTCGCCCTCGTCGGTTGTCAGCGGCCCCGGGAACCCGTCCGTGAACCGCTCGGGATCCGTTGCCTCGGTCGCGAAGATGCCGCCGTCCGAGGCAACCAGTACGAGCCCGCCCACCGCCAGCCGGTCCACCACAAGACCCGGTCGGGCAGGGAACGGGTCGAACGCGGCCCAGGCCCGCAGCCGGCCGCTGCCGCGCCACAGCGGTTCCTTCTGACCGTAGGCGGGCACCGCGCCCGTCCACGGGCCGGCGAGCACGTCACCCGTCGCCGCGTCGAACGCCCAGTAGCGCGGCTTCGACGGGGTGTCGTCCCGCGCGACGACCACCGTCCGGCCCTCCGGGTCCCAGCCATCGGGCGCGAGTTCAAGACCGGTCACCGGGCCGGGGAACACCCGCCGCGGGTCGACGACACCCGGCGGCCGCCAGTGCGCCCAGCGCACCGTCCACGGCCGCTCCGGGTGCGCCTCGGTCACGGCGGCCGCGGCCGCCTCGTCACCCTGCGCGCGCGCCGACAGGGCCAGCCAGGACGCCCACTCGTCGAACTCGAAGGCGCGCAGTCCGGCCCGGTCCAGATCGCTCGCGTAGCCGGCCAGTGAGACCGCCGACCATGCCGCGCGGCGGTCACGGTAGGCGGGGTCGATCCGTACGCAGCCCAGGTGGGCGCGGACCAGGCCGTCGGCCTCCACGAGGGTGTGCGGCGACAGCTTCGCCAACAGCCGTACGTCCTCGGCCAGTTGGACGAAGGACTCGCCGTACCGTCCGCCGCGCGCGGCGTGCTTGGCCAGGGCCAGGACGGCATAGCGTCCGGTGCCGTGCGCGGCCTCATCGACCCGCTCCCGCAGCCACTGGGTCATCTCCGCGTGGACCCGACGGGCCTGACCGCGGTCCACCGCGTCCGCCAGGTCGGCCTGGCGCGCTCGGTCGTCGAACCAGACCCGGCCGTCCTCACTGACCGAAATCTCCGCTGCGTCCAGGGGCAGTTCCAGCTCATCCCCGTTCAGGAGACGGGAGAGTTGACGCCAGATCTCGACCGTCGCGGCCGACGACTGCGCGAGGGTGAGTGCCTGCAGGGCCCACTCGCGCAGCTCGGCCGGGGAACGGTTCGCATCGGGCCGCCGCGGCGGAAGCTCCACCTCCAGCCGGGGCCGGGACGCGAACCACTGCTCGTGCCAGCCCACTTCGACCACGACCAGCGCACCGGCCGGCCCCGCCGACCTTGTCGACCTTGTCGACCTTGCCGGCCCGGTCGGCCTTGCCGGCCCGGTCGGCCTTGCCGGCCCGGTCGGCCTTGCCGGCCCGGTCGGCCTTGCCGGCGCGGCCAGTTCACGGGTCAGGAGGTTCAGGGCGGCGTCCGGATAGCCGGGCGTTCGTTCCCCGGCCATCTTGTGGCCCTGGGCGATGAGCACCACGGCAGGTCCGTCGCCCGGGGGCACGCGCTCCAGCCCTTCGCGCGCCTGCGCCAGTAGCTCCCGCGCGTTGAGCGCCGTCGCGTCCAGCCATACGGACCGGGGCAACGCGGCCTGCACCCGCCGGAGGATGTCACTGCGTCCCGAGCCGGCCGATCCCATCAACTCGGCGACACGCAGTGCGCCTTCCCGCAGCACACCTTCCCGCTGCCAGCCGACGATCCGCTCGACCGCCGCGTCCGCGGTAACACACTCATACATGACTGCTGATTCTCCGCCCCACCCTCGCGGTCATCCCGGGTCGCCCGATTGTTTCACCGCAGCTGTCCCGCGATCAAATTCCACAGACCTTCGGTCTTGTCCTTGATGTGCCGATTGAAGTCGCTACTGATCTGCTGCTCTTGACGGGACAGGGGGACATTTTCCATCACTTGTCTGTCAAAGGCTCTGCGTTGCGCCGCATCCATGCTGCCCTCGATATTGTGCTGCTTCTTGAATTCTTCGCGATGGGCATCACGGTATTCCTCACGCTCCTGAGCCCGTGACGGGTGCGCCCGGTAAGCGGTGCTGTAGTACACCGGCACGTCCTTTCCGAGCCTCCTTCCCAGCAGGTCCGCACAGTTCGAGCTGCCGCGCCCACCCCGGTCCTCGCCGCACGGTTCGCGTTCGGTGTACAGCCCGCGGACCTCGTACTCCGGATTGTCCTTGATCCAGTCCAGAAGGTGGTCCTCGGAATGTTTCGGCTTGGGGCTGATGTCTTCGCCTTGTGGGACCGACGAGTCCACCACGTATTCGACCACCCCGTTTCGCTCGACCTCGATGACGGCGTAGTTGACGCCACCCAGGTCCGGGATGTGCGGTGTCTGACCGAGCCCGAGTTCATCGGCCTTTTCCTGCACACCTTGCGGCAGTCGTTCAATTCTCGCTTTCAGTCCGCCGATCGGACTGTTCTTGTCGTGACTCTCCCCAGGGTTGTTCCCCACTCCGTATTCGTGATGCACGGATTGACTCAGCCGAGCCAGGGTGGATACGACATGCATCTGCTCTCCCCGATTCAACTGGCTGAATCCGGGGAGCGCTCGGGCGAGGCCGTCGCGCGTGAAGGTCGTCGGCTTGCGCGGAGCCGCGTTCGGGTGGCTTTCGCCGTCGGCGGTACGGAGCACCTGCGCGAGCGGGCTGATGTTGTCGCGGGCGTCCGGGTGCTCCGGGTCCGCCCACTCGTTCAGCAGGCGGTCGACCTCGTCGTGCTCGATCCGGTACACGGGATGCGACTCCCGAAGGCGGTCCTGCGCGGCATCCGGCGGCAGACCTTCGCGTTCGTCGTCCTGCAGCGGTTCCGGACGACTGGCCTCAATCCGTGCACGTGCGTCCTCGGCCGCTCTCTCGGCCTTCTCCCGGGTCCCCTCCCACTTGTCGGCGCGGGCGTCGTCCCCTCGGGCACGCGCCTTCTCGGCCAGGCCCTGGGCGCGCTCGGCACGTTGGTCCGCCTCCTCCGCAAGCTGCCTGGGGCGCGCCGCGGCTTCGTCATGCGCCTGCGCCCGCTGCGCGTCGACCTCTGCGACTCCCTCCGGTGTCAGCCCCATGAGGCGCTGGCCGGGGCCCTCTCGCACGGGGTGCGGGCGGCTGTTGCCGGGGGACGGTGCCGTTGGGGCGGGCGGGGTGCCTCCCGAGGAACCGTTGCCTCCGGCGGGTTGGGGGGATGGGGCGCCGTAGTCGGCTGGGGCTGGGGTAGTGGCTGCGGCTGGGGTAGGGGTAGGGGTAGGGGCTGTTGCTGTGGATGTGGATGTTGCTGCTGTGGATGTGGATGTGGGGTCGGGTTTGGTGCTGTCGGCGCCATCCTTGGAAGGCGAAGCCGTCTCGTCCTGCTGCTGCTTTTCCCATGGGGCGTCCATGAGTTGACCACCCGGGTCGAACGGGACGTAGCGGACATCGGTGGCGCCGGTGTGGATCGGGTTGGGGCTGATCTCGCCGGTCTGGTGGTCGACCCAGGTGATCCGGCCGTTGTCGTTGTAGACGTTGAAGGCGTGTCCGCCACCTCCGGGCCATTGGACGCCGACGACGGCGGCGGAGCCGGGGCCGGCGTCCTGGAGGTGGTGGGCGATGCGGGCGTAGGGGTTGGGGTGGTCGCTGCCCGCCCAGATCTGGGGGCGGCCCGCCCAGGCGTCGAGGTTGTTGTACGAGTCGCGTTCCGGCGAGTGGCGGTCGGGGGTGCCGTCCGGGTTGAGGTCGGGGCTGCGGGGAGCGGAGACCTGGGGGTTGCCGAACCAGGTGGACAGGCCGGCGCGGGCGTTGTCCAGGCAGTTGTTGGACCGGCCGGGCTGGTTGATGCCGTGGTCGTTGATGAGGCGGGCCCATAGTCCGGAGAGGCTCGGGTGGCGCTTGGGGGTGCCGTCGGGGTTGCGGGGCACGGCGTCGGCGACGGCCTGTTGGTCGGCCTCGGCGGGGGGCCGCAGACCGCCGTGCGGCTCCTGGTACAGGCGGTCGCGTAGGTCCTGGAGGCTCTGGCCCTGGGAGAGGGGGGCGGGCCGGTTCGGGGTGGGTGGTGTCGTGGGCGGGGAGGCGGGGGGCGTTGAACCGGCTTGGGGTGACGTCGAGTTGGTGCCGTTCGGGACCTGGTTCGGGGTGGGGACGGTGTAGATGCCGGTCGGGCCGGGAGCGGGAGTTTGGGGGTGGGTGTGGGTGTGGGTGTGGGGGTTCGGGTTGGTCTGCGAGGCGGGTGTCGGTGTGGGGCGGGTGGGTGTGGGTGTGGGTGCCGGTGTGGGGCGGGTGGAGGTTGGGCGGTCCGGTGCGGGGGTGGTGCGGTGGGGGGTGTCCGTACGGGGCTGGGGTGTGGGGGTTGCCGGGCGTGAGGGGCCCGGTGCCGGGGTGGTGGGTGTGGCCGGGGCGGTGTGGGGCGGGGCTTGGTTGGGTGCTTGCGCCGTGGGGTTGGCGTCGCTGTGGGGGGTGGGGGTTGGTGCGGGGGTCTGGCGGGTGGGGGTGGGGGTTTCGGTGGCGGTGGCGGTGGTGCTCTGGGCGTGGAAGGTGGGGGTGGAGGTACGGGTGGGGGTGTGGGAGTCGTGGCCTGTGTGGGGGCCGGTTGTCTGGTTCGGTGGGAGGCCCGGGGCGGTGGTGGGTGTGGAGGCGCCGGTGGGTGCGGGGGTACCCGTCGGCGTGGTGGGGGTGGTCGGGGTGATGGGCTGCGGGGTCTGGGTGCGGGGGTCCGTGGCGGTGGTCTGGTCGGAGCCGGGGGTGGGGGAAGGTGCCTGGGAGGGCGGGTTGTTGGGGTCGTGGGTGGGGGCGCTCTCGGAGGACGTGTTGATGGTCCGGGTCGGGTCGTGCTGCCCGGCCGGCGTCGGTTCCGGAGTCGGGGTGGACGCCGGGTCGGGTGTGCGCGCGTCGGCCTCGGCGCGGGCGTGCGGGATGGGCTGCTGCTGGTCGGTGGACGCGGCGGCGGGCGCGGCCTGTTCGCTGCCCTGGTGTTGCGGGCTCGGCGACGCGTCCGGCGTGGCGTGTGATCCGCTCGGGGGCCCGGAGGGCGAGGAGCCCGGTGTCGTCGACGAGGCCGGGGAACCTGTCGCCTCGGTGTGAGCGGTGGACTGCGCCGCCGCCTGCTGCTCGTGATAGCCGGCGTCGAACGGAGTCAGCGGGCGGTCGGACGACGGCGCGGGAGAAGGAGCGGGCGTCGAGGCGGCGTCGCTCCCCGAGCCCGCCTGGGTCCCAACTCCCGTGGCGACAGAGCCCGTGTGCGCGCCGCCGGCGCCGCCGGACGGGCTGCCTCCGGTGCCCCCGGCGGCGGAGTCTGCGGGCTCCGCATGACTCTCGCCGACCCGGGCGCCGCCACCCGACCCAGCGTTGGAACCGGACGACGTCGGCCTGCCTCCGTCGCTACTTGCAACAGAACCAGCACCATTCGCCGCGGAGTCGCCCGCACCAGAACCGGAGTCGGAGCTGGGACTGGAGCCGGCATCGGTGTCCGTCCCTGACGGCGAGGAGCCGTCGCCGGCCGCGCTGTCCAGCCCACCGCGCGCGTGGTGCCCCGCCCGGCCCCCGCCCCCGTCACGCAGCGACTCGCCCAGCGTGGAACCGAAGTTGTCGAACCCGTCCTTGACCGCCGACTTCCCCGCGCTCGCCGTACGCCCGAGGTTGTAGCCGTCCTGCGCCCCGAAGTTCTGGTTGACCGTCTGCGCGACCAGGTCCTTTGACATCTCCTCCAGCGCCGAGACGAACGGCTCCTTCACCGCCTCCAACGCCGCCTCGAGGAGCGCCTGCGCCGCCTCCTTCAAAATCTTGCGCACCGCGACCCGGGTCACCTGCGTCAACGCCGCCGACGCCGCCCCCGAAATCCCGAACGTCACCACCGCCGTCGCCGCCGCCACCGCGATCTGGATCGCCAGCACGGTGAGTTGGATGATGACGGCGATCTTCATGCCGATGATCAGGATCGCCGCGACATCGAAGACCTGCGCGATCACCTCGGCCGCCTGCCGCGCGTCGTCCAGATACCCGGACCCGCCCGAGAAGTCCTGCCACTTCTCGACGAACGCGTCGACCGCCTCGCCGTAGTTGTCCGACGTGACGTTCCCCGCCGACTTCACCGCGGCCGTCTGGATGTCGGCGACCTGCGCCCCGAAATCCCGCCACGTCGCCGCGCACTGCATCATGTGGTCCTCGTTGGCCGTCGGCCAGTCGAAGCCCAGCATCTCCAGCAGCCACGCCAACTCGTCAGGCAGCATCATCGCCACGACGGCATCCCCCGAACCCCCCGTATGCCCGCGCCTCCTGACACCCCAACAGGCGCTATTTTGCCGCGAGTTTACCCAGACGATCATCCAACAGCACACCCCCACCGGGCCCGTGCCCACCGGTCGCACACCTCGCTGTCAGTGGTCGGCCTTAAGGTGAGCAGGCACGTAATGGCGGGAACCGGGTCGGGAACCAGGACGGGAACCAAGGAGAGTCGTGAGCTGGCAGAACAGCCCGATGGGGGCGGCGCAGCAGCAGGTTGCGTACGAGCCGCATCCGTTCATCGGCGGCCGTGCCTCCGCCCTGCGGCTGCTCGCGGCCTGGCGGGCCGCGGTTCCCGAGGCGCCGCGCGTCCTGCTGCTCACCGGGTCGCCGGGGTGCGGGAGTTCACGGCTGCTGACCGGGTTCCTGATGCTGTGCGACCCCGGCCACCGCGACCGCATCGACCTCTCACGCCTCGACCCGTGGACCGTCCCGCCGCCCCTGCCCGCGCCCGCCGTGCCGAGCGCCGCCGGGCTCACCCCGGCGCAGCTGCTGTGGGTGCTCGCCGACCACTACGGCATCGACGCCACGCGCGACGCGCAGGTGTACGAGGCGTTGGGCGCGGGTGAGCGCGTGATCGTCGTGCCCGATGTGGACCGGTCCGGTCCCGTGCGGGCGGGGCGCGGTGCCGAGCGGATGGCGCGGGAGCTGCTGGTGCCGCTGGCGGGGCTCGCCTCCGTACGCCTGCTCGCCGAGGTCCCGCGCGCGCAGGCCGCCGAGATCGCCGCCGCGCTGCCCGCCGGGACGGCGCAGGTCCTCGATCTCGACGCGCCCGAGCACGCCGACCTGCACGGCCTGACCCTGCACATGCAGGCCGTGCTCGATCCGGCGTTCGGGGCGCCCCGGCTGCCGTTCACCGAGGATCCGCAGATGCGGGCCTGGCTGGCGCAGGGCCTGGCGGCTCGTATCGGCACGGGCGCTGGTGGCAGCCGCCTCACCGCCCAACTGGCGGTGTCCGCGCACTTGTTGGCGCCGAACCCGCCGCCCAACGCATCCCTCTTCCCTTCCGGCCCCGTCGAGGCCGTCGACATGCACGCCCAGCGGCTCGGCGCCGACCCTGCCCTCCTGCGCGCGATGCTCGCCCCGCTGGCGCTCGCCGAGGGGGACGGGTTGCCGGTGCCGTTGTGGGCGCCGCTGGCCTCGGCACTGGCCGACCGGGACCTGTCGCAGGACATCGCGAACGGGATGCTGCTGGCCGGACCGTTCGTGACGACGGTGAACGACGAGAACACGGCGGAACCCTCCCTCGCCGCCCTCGCCCATCCGGCCCTCGGTGACGCGATCCGCGCCACGCTGCCCGACATCCGCGGCGCCCACCTGTGCCTCGCGATGGAACTGCTGGAGCGGGTCCCCGAAGAGGGCGGCTGGGAGAAGGCCGACGCCTACGTACGCGACGGTGTCGTCGGCCATCTCCTGGGTGCGGGCCACCTGCCGCGCCTGCTCAAGGATCCGTGGCTGATGGTGCACGCGGATCCGGTGGTGCTTCGGGCCGCGGTGGAGGAGGTGGCCGCCGCGGACGCCGGCGCGCGCGAGTCGCTGCCCGCTCCTGGGCGTACGTATCTGCGGATTGCCCCGGTGCTGACGCGTACGCAGGCGGGACCGGCGCAGCGGGCTCAGGTGCTCGCGGCGGCGCTGGAGGAGGACGGGCTCACGCAGTACGCGCGCGTGCTGGGCGCATCCGTGGGCTCCGCCGCCGATACGGACGAGCCGGACCCCGACGCTTCCCGGCCCGCCCCCACGGTGGGCCCGCAGCGCAGGGCTCCGCAGATCGGTGCCGCCCAGCCCACACCCACACCTGCGCCCACGCCCACGCCCACGCCCACGCCCACGGTGGTGGACTACCCGTTGGCCCCACCCGAGCCGTCACCCGGACCGTCCGCGACGCCCCCTCAGCCGCAGCAGCCGACCCCCCTTCCCGCCCCCGCCACGCCGGCGTCCCGCCCCGCCACCGGCCCGGGCAACACCGCGGTCTTCACGTACGTCGACCCGCGCACCGGCCAGGAGGCGTACGTCACGGCCGTCTCGACTCCCGGGAAGCCCCCGGCCGAGTACCAGGGCATGGCGCAATTGGGCGAGTTGAGGGTGCCCGTGGACAACGTCGTAGCGATCCACACCGACCTGTGCCCCGGCTACTTCCCCGGCGGCTATACGGCGAACGTCCTCAACACCACGTTCCCCAGGGCCAAGCAGTCCCACGCGCACCCCTACGGCTGGGATCCCGCCTCCCGCGCCGAGGGGATCACGGCGCTCACCTCGCACGCCCAGCTGATGGCACAACTGGCCGGCCAGCCGGCGCCGCCGCAGCCCTCCCGCGCCCCACTCCCCCACCCCGTACCACCCACGCACGTCCTGCCGGACGCGGAGCTGGGCCCCCTGCTCACGCAGGTCTTCGGCGAGCAACGGGTCCGCCGCTACGCTCCCCAACTCCTGGCCACCGCCGCGCTCCCGGAAGCGACGCGCGCCACGCTCACCACCGCGGGCATCCCCGCCGACGTCCCCCTCTTCTTCCTCGCGGACACGGACGACCCCGGCGTTCCCCCGGTGATGGGCGGCATGTTCGCGGACGTGCGCACCCATCTCATCGGCACGGGCGTGCAGTTGGCCCCCGACGCGGCGAACACCCTGGCCACGTACACGCGTATCGGCACGGACGGGGTGTACGTGATCGCGGTGCAGCGGGACAGCGGCCAGGTCTGGGCGGCGATGCCGCTCGACGGCCGCCTCCAGTACGTGAACTCCTCGGTCGCCGCGTTCGCGTACTCCCTCGCGACCCTCTACGCGACGCGCGGCCACATGGTCGACGCGGACCCGCACCTGGCGGGCAACATCGTCGCCGACCTCCAGTCCCGCCTCCTGGCCATCGACCCGAACGCCCTGGCCGAGCCGAACCACTGGTGGTCGCTGGTCATCGAGCAGATGTGGCACGGCCTGTTCTGACCGCCACCGCCCGCACGGTCGTCGAGCCCGCTGCCGCCGCGTACGCCTGCGTGGTCCCCGGTCGAGCCCGCTGCCGCCCACGTACGCCTGCGTGGTCAGCGGTCGAGCCCGCTGCCGCCCACGTACGCCTGCGTGATCAGCGGCTCGACTCCCATAGCCGGGGCCCCGACCGCCAAGGGCAGTTGACCCGTACGACCGACTGGTCGGTGAACGTCAGGTCGCAGGCGTCGGAACCGGCCTGGGGCTGGTGCGTGACCGAGAGAAGGTCGTGCGCCGGAACGGTCAAGCCGGGTTCCGTCGCGCCCAGTTGGTCGCCGCGTCGTGAACGCTGTACGTAGACCAGCATCGCGTCCCGATCCGTCAGCAACAGGACCGTAGCCGCGTCGGTGGTCGGGACCCGCGGGTACAGCGCCGAAGCGAAGCGGCCGGCGAGGCTGCCGCGCCCGCCCGTGAGGGGTTTTCCGGCGCGGCGGGTGCGGTTGCGATGCAGCCACCAGAACGGGTCGAGGTCCGGGGCGAAGATGTCGTAGAGCCGGAAGCCCCCCCAGACGCCGCGCTTGAACCCGGCCCAGCGGTCGCCGGGCAGCCGTTGGCCGACGAGGACTCGGGGCCTGTGCCGCCGCGCGGGCCTGCGCAGCCGGGGGCCCGGCCGGACCACGGTCGCCGCGTGGACGCGGGTGCCCGGGGGCAGGGCGGCCACGGCGCGCTGCTCGATGTCGGAGTGGGCCGGGCCGCTGAGGAGGTTCCCGGGGCTCATCCGAACACGTCCTGCACCGGGCGCTGCTGCGCGGGGATCTGTTCACCGACACGATCCCGGAAGGATTCCGGTTCGGGGCGGTTCGCGTACTGCTGCTCCTGCGGGGTCTTCGGCTCCTCGCCGTCCGGTGTCTGGTGGGCGACGTCCCAGGTGTGGTCGCCCATGCGGACGTAATCGAGCCCTGTGGTCTCGTGCAGGGTGCGCTCGGCGCCCTCCGCCGCCGCGGAGACCTTCGCGCCGACATCCACACCCGTGGCGTCTTTGAGCATGTCGTTGGCGAGCGGTGCGGCGTCCATGGCGGCTCCACCGAGGTGTGCGCCGAGGGCGGCCTTGACGGGGAACTTCACCGCGTTCTTGACGATCTTGTAGTTCTTGTCCTTGTGCCGCCACGCCCGTTTGGCCGCCACGCGCAGCTTTCGCAGCTTGCGCAGCGCGCGCATCTTCTCGGCGAGGCTCTTGAGCTTCTCGGCGAGCTTGGCAGTGATGCGGGCGGCCTTCATGACCCGGCTCGCCGTTCCGGCCGCTCCGATCAGCGGGCCCACGGCCGCCCCGACTCCCGCCGTCAGGACGGCGACGATGGCGGCCGTGGCCGCCGCGGCCAGCAGCGCTTCGACGATCTCGACGACCAGGTCGAGCATCACCTGCTCTGCCTCCGCGCAGCTCTCTGCCGCCATTTCGAGCAGCTCGGCCACGGTCGTCATGTCCTCGGCCTCACCGCGCAAGGCCTCCTCGAACGCGGCGAGTTTGCCGCTGAAGGCCTCCGAGGCGTCACCTGTCCACGACGCGACGAGCGTCTTGCGCTCAGCCTCCAGGTCGTCGACGACTCCCTGCATGTCACGGGCGGCGGAACGCCATTCCGCCGCGGTCTGCGCCAGGAGTTCGTTGTCCCCGCTGACCTTCTCGATGAGGTCGTCGAGGCCGAGCTGTTTGACGGCGCCGCGGATGGTGGAGTCCAGCGCGTCGGCGAGCGGGTTGCTCCAGTCGACGGAGAACCCGATGCGGTCGAGTACGTCGGGCATCAGGACGCCCCGCCGAACATCTGGGTCTGGGCTTCCTCGCCCTGGTCATAGGCGTCGGCCGAGTCGCGGACCGTTTCAGAGATGACGGTCAGGGCGTCCTGGACATCCTTGAGGTCATTGATCGCTTCCTCGGACTGCTTGTCGTAGTCGGCCTTGAGCTCGTCCGACTCGGGAAGCTTTCCGAAGGTCTGCGCGTGGAGATCGAGCGGAGCCAGTCTCCTTCGAATGCCCTCGGCTTTCCCTGCGGCCTGTTCGGCCGCTTGCGCGTAACGACGAAGCGCAGAGCTCTCTACGTCAAAGCCGGCCCCGGACATGAGCCCCCTCTGGTTGCGGATTTCGCCGCAAAATTACCTTGATCAATCCTGGGTTCCTAGGATCCTAGGAACCACTCCCGCGCGCCACAAGGCTGCGCCCTGTGGTGCGTGTCACGACCAACGGGGCGTGGGTGGCGCCCAGTTGAGGCACGCCTTACGCCATGACCGCCCTCTACGCCATGACCGTCTCCTACGCCATAACCGTCTCCTGCGGCACGGCCTCCCCCGGCGTGAACGTCAGACTCCTCAGCACTGCCGCCACCACCTCGCAGTACTCCTCCCAGTGGTCCGTGCTGGGCGTGCTGAAGGTGAGCACGATCATGTCCTGGGCGCCGGGCACGGCGTCGCGCGGGACCGGGACGTAGGCCTGGATCTCGGCGACCTCCACCGGCAGGTCCTCGCCGTTCGTGGTCAGTTCGGCCGGGATGTGCAAGGAGGCACTCTGCTCGAAGACCAGCACCGCCCGGCCGCACGGCAGGTCCCAGATCCGGACGGCGTCGGAGCCGTGCTCACGCGCCATCACCTCGCCGATACCGATCACCGCGGTCTCCGGGTCACGATGGGCCAGGGGGTGGCGGGCGATCAGCAGGGTGCCGCTCGACAGGTCGTCGTCGATGGTCACCAGGCATGTGGCGGCGTAGAAGACGTTGGCAGCCGAGAGGGTGGCGGAGGCGCGGGCGTATTCCGCGGCCATGGAGTCGAGTTGGGCCTCGGTGAGGACGGTGCCGGCCCGGTCGCCCGCTCGGGCCGCGGCGTGGGTGCGGGCCTGGGCCGGGTCGAGGCCCGGGACGATCTCCTGGAAGAACGGGGGTATCTGGAAGGTGACGTTCACCGGTGGCTCCTTGGGCCGTAAGTGGGGCCGCCGTTCGGGCCGTCGCTCGGGGCGTCGTTCGGGCCGTCGCTCGGGCCGTCGTTCGGGCCGTCGCTCGGGTCGTCGCTCGGGCCGTCGTGGTGTGCTGCTCGGCGGTTGGTCCGCAGGGCGAGCAGGCCGAGTCCTGTCGCCGCGATCAGGAGGACGACACCGATGGCGGCCGGTGCGGCGAAGGGTTCACCATGGCGGGCGGCCGCGACGGCCTTCACCACCGCGCCCACACCGGGCAGACCGAGCACGAGGGTCAGCGCGAGCAGTGCGCCCGGATTGCCGGCCGTTCTCAACTCCTGGGCAGGAGCGTGCAGTTCGGGGGAGCCGGGAGAGGGAGGGAGGAAGCCGCCCGGAGGAGCCGACGAAGGAAGAGGGGTCGAGGGAGGCGGCGCGTACGTCCGCGTGGAGCGCAGCACCAGGTAGCGCGGTTGCGCCCGGAAGCCGTCGACGCGCACGAGCTCGTACCCGTACTGTCGGGCGGTCCACAGCGTCTGCTCCATGGACCAGCCCGTACCGGAGGCCAGAACCCGCACCTCCGGCCTGCCGTCCAGGGACCTGAGCACCTCCTGGCGGCGCTTCTCCCGCGTGGCGGCGGAGCCGATGTGCGTGTGGTGGAAGAAGAAGGGGAGGGCGACGAGGGTGCCGACCCCGAGGGCGAGGGCGGCGAGGATCAGGATGGTGCTCAACATGCCGTTCCCTCAGTTCCCCGCCGCCTGTGCCGCTGCCTCTGCCGCTGCCTCTGGCGCTGTCTCTGGCGCTGTCTCTGGCACCTTCTCTGGCGCCTTCTCTGGCGCCGCCGCTGCCTCTGCTTCTGCTGCTGCTCCTTCTGCTGCTGCATCGCGGTCCTTTTCACTGCCGGTCTTCCACGCGTTCTCGAACGCCACGGCCAACCCGCCGCCGGGGATGGCGTATTCGGCCCCTTGCCGCAGGTCGCGCGGGATGAAGTAGCCGACTGCCGTACTGTCCTCGACCGCTGCCCACACCGAGTCCCCGGTGCCGCCGATCCCCACGAACTTCTCGCCGCCCGCCACGGCCGCGATCGTCCGCTCGGCGAGCCCCGCACCCTTGAGTACCGCGCTGCCCGCGCCCAGCGAGACGACTCCCGCCGCGTCCTCGGCAAAGGTCCGCCAGGACACGTCCGCACCCGCGAGCGAGGCCGTGGTGTGCACGGCCAGCGCACCCGCCGCGAGACCGCCGGACACGGCGCCCAGGACAACGCCGGCCGGGGCACCGATGCCGGTCGCGTCGAGCGCCAGGCCCACGATGCCGATCGCCGTACTGACCGTGGAGAGCACGTCGCCGATCGCCGCGATGGCGTTGGCGTGCTCCTTGACCCAGTCCGCGACCTCGTTGGCGAGCCACGCGTGTGCCTCGACGAGGTGCTCGAAGCCGTCCATCAGGCGGTCGAAGAGGCCGGGCTCGTCGGGGGCCTCGTCGGCGGCCTTGCGCAACAGCCGCGCGATGTCGTCACCCTGCGCGTCGTGCTGCTGCCGCAGCCGCTGCGCGTCCTCGATGATCTGGTCGAGGTCGGCCCGTGCGCGATCGAGTCGCTGCGTGGCGGAGTCCAAACGGCCCTGTGCGTCGGCCAGTTGGGCGTCATCGGTGAAGGTCCGCCCGGCCAGCCGCAGATCCGGGTCGGCCTCGGCGGTACGCACACGCTCACGCGCCTGCTCCGCCCGAGCCTCGTGGTCGCGGGCGGACTGCTGCATCGAGGACAACTGGTGCCGCCAGTCGACCAGTGCGTCCTGGGCCTGCTGGAAGCTGTCGGTCGCGGTGGACAACAGGCCGGGCAAGTCCTGCACTTTCGCGGTGAAGGCGTCGGCCGCGACCCCCGACCAGCCCCCGCTGCCGCGGACGATGCCACTCAACACGTCCTGCGCGGCACGGAGTTTGCCGTACGCGCCGTGGATGTCGTCGGCGAGCGCCTGCACGGATCCCGGTTGTCCGGGCGCCGGGTCGAAGCCGAGTGCGGGATAGGCGTCGCCGGTGCCGGGTGTGGCGGGCATGTCGATTCCCCCGTGGATCGTGGGTTGCGTCGTGGGTTGCGTCGTGGGTTACGGAGCGGTGGCGGCGGAGGTCCGGGTGGGTGCGGCGGCGAGGGCGCCGGGTGCGCGATTGGGCACCGGGGCAGCAGGTCAGCTGGGCAGCAGGTCAGAATGCCCATCTGCCCAACTGCCCAACTGCCCATCTGCCCAACTCAGCCGAATGGTGAGGAGGCGGCTCTGTCGGCACTCCCCGGCGCCGACGCCCCCGCGGCCGCGGGCGTCATCGCCTGCTGGATCGCCTGATCGGTATCGCTGTACGCCTGGGCGGTGACCCGCAGCCCGTCCCGGATCGCCTCGGTCAGCTGGGACAACTGCTTGATCCCGTACTGCCACGACTCCCGGAACCCGCCACACGCACCCTCAACAGCCTCGTGGCCCATGCCCGCCACCGACGCCCGCTCCATCCGCGTACCGGCCGCACGCATCTCGGACGTGCACTCGTCCAGCCGTCCCGCGAACCCGCCCAACTCTTCGGCGTCGACACGGAACGTCCCCGGCAAGGACGACATAGCTCCCCCTGACCTTGATCACCCACCAGAGCCACAAACGTAACCCACGACGCACCTGACAGCCCCGCCACACCTCAACCCTTGTCACAACCTTGTCGCCCTGCCTCCCTGCCCACCCTCCTTCTCAGCCCACAGGCCGCGCCACGCTCGCGGGCATCCTGCCCGGCGGCGTCGTGCCTTCCTGATTCCAGGCGGGACCACGGAAGTTGAGCATCACCCAGCTCCCGTCGGCGAAGCCGATCTCGTGCAGGCTGTGCTTGATGTCGCTCCTGCTGCGCACCCAGTTCAGCTGTGCGCGGTCCCGCTGCCAGACGACCCTCGTCGTCGGCCCGACCGTCCCCGCGTCCAGCCGCCCGAGCACCTCGACCGCGTACAGCATCCGCCGGCCCACGACCAGCGCATGCACAGGCTCGTAGCAGTTACGAGGCAACAAGGCGCACGCCAGGCTGCCGGCATCCGACCTCCAGCCACCCTTGAGCGCCTCCCGCCGGTCGCGCCGCCGCAGCAGCCCGCCCACCGGATCAATCCGCTCCCAGAAGGCGAACCTGTCCCATCTGGCCACCATCCTGTCGAACATCGAGCGCGACGCCCTGATGGACCAGGACCGCGCGGACCAGGGCGGCTCCGGAACCCAACTGTCGGTCTGCACGACGTACGACGCCAGGACGGGCTCGTACGCCGCGACCGCCTCGACGGACAGCGCCATGGCGTCCCTGACACGATCCTGGGTGGATTTCCCAGCCATTACGCTCCTTCTTCATCCCGTCCCACAACCCGTCCCGCAACCCGTCCCACAACCCGTCCCACAACAAGAAGCGGTCCTGCGGACTCACCGCTCTGGGCGATGTCGCCGACATCCGGCCGATTTCCGCGCAACAGGCCCATGGTGATTCTCCTGCGCCCCGTCACCGTTTTCACCACATCCTCCGAACGCGGAAATCGACGGAGATGTACGGAGCTTGGCCGCCTTCCTCATCAACGGCGAGGACTTGGCCGAGTCCTCGGGCTTGGTGACGAGATCGTCGGGCTTGGTGACGAGGGAACCGACGCTCCACTCCGCCCACCGCCGTTCCGCCAGGCGGAATCGGGAACCGGAACCCGAGTTCACCCCGCCCTACTTCGCATTCCCGAGTAAACCGGACGCTACGTGTAACTTCCACCAAGCCGAAAACACGGACCAGTTATAGTCCCTTACGCCGAGTACCAGGCCGCCGTCACTCCGGCACAATCCACGCCCGTCCATATGGAGCCCCATGTCCGTGACCTCATATCCAGGCGGGCCCTCGCCGTCGCCCTCGCCCGCTCTCAAGCCGCGCAGCAAGGGACGTACATTCTTCGGAATCGCGATCATCGTGTGCGCCGTTCTGGGACTCCTCCTGACCCTCGCCTTCGGCTGGTCGATCTTCTTCGACCGTGCGACGACCTACAACCGCGCTTATGAGCCCGTGGCGTGGCGCAACGAGCCCGCCGACAAGATATTCCCGGACGAACTGTCCGCGTACGACGGAACATCCAGCGCTACGGACCGCAAGCAGCAGATGTCGTGGGTTCGGGCGGGGATCGCACAGGACACCTCATGCGCGAGCGGCCTGGACGGCAAGGCGCTGCAGACCGCGAGCGCCCACGACTGCAAGGCCGTGCTCCGCGCGACGTACGTCGACGCCCTCAACTCCCAAGTGGCGACCGTGGCGTTGGTCGTGCTCGGCGACACCGCGCAGGACGAGTACGGCTCCACGCCCAACGGGCCGCTCGCCGACGCCATTTCGGAGTCCGGCGACGGCCGCGACGGGACACTCCATGCGCCGAAGGTCGCCTACTCGGTGCGCGCCTACGGCGTCAAGGGCACGCCCGCGGCCAACTGGACCGACTCCCGGCGCAACGCCTCGGCCGCGAAGGTCTCCGGCGACAACTACGTCATCGCCGTCACGGCAGGCGCCACCGACGGGCGCCTCGCCGCGCGCCTGCCCGCGCCCTGGAACTCGTACGGCGTGCAGGCCCCGAATGTGAAGGACCGCTCGACGTACACCGAAGCCGCCAAGGGCCTGACGGAATCCGAGATCATGGGCTCGATCTACGACAAGGACGACGAATGAACACGCGACGCCGCATCACGGCCGCGCTCGCGACGCTCGGCCTGAGCGCGGTCATCGCCATCACCTCCGTCGCCCCCGCCTCCGCCGCCCCCGGCGCTCCGCACAACTGGGAGCTCAAGACGTTGGGCGCGTCCCAGGCCCAGTCGCTCAGCCAGAAGCAGGGCGAGGGCGTCACGGTCGCCGTCGTGGACACCGGCGTGGACGACACCCACCCGGCACTCAAGGGCAAGGTGACCCAGGGCCGCGACTTCGGCGGCGGCAACGCCAAGCCGGGCGACCCCTACTGGGGCGTGCACGGCACCGCGATGGCCCATGACGTACTGAAGATCGCGCCCAAGGCGCACATCCTGTCCGTCCGGGCCATCCTCGAGACCGAGGACCCGGCCTTCAACACCTGGAAGGGCGAGGTGAAGAACGGCGACGGGACCTCGCCGCTGGCCCAGGCCATCGACTACGCCGTGGCCAAGGGCGCCGACGTGATCTCCATGTCCCTCGGCTCGGAGGGCAGTTGGGAGGGCAACCCCGACAAGGGCGAGGAGATCGCGGTCTCCCACGCGGTCTCGAAGGGCGTCACCGTACTGGCCAGTTCCGGCAACGACGGCCGAACCGCCAGCCGCCTCGAGCGCTCAGAGTCCAACGACTTCTCGACGCCCGCGGGTTACCCGGGGGTGATCGCGGTCGCCGCCTCGCAGCCCGATGGCACCCGCGCCCCGTTCTCCACGGTGCACACCTACAACGACATCGCGTCGCCCGGCACCTTCATCTACAGCGCGCAGCCCGGCGGCGGCTACAAGGCGGTCTCCGGTACCTCGCCGGCCTGTGCGCTCGCTTCCGGTGTCGTGGCGCTGATGAAGTCGCGCAACACCGACCTCACTCCGGGGCAGGCGCGCACCATCCTCACCCAGACGGCCACCGCGCCGCCCGGCGGCTGGAACGCGCTGCTGGGCCGCGGCGAGATCAACGCGGCCAAGGCGGTACGCGCGGCGGCGAATCCCCCCGCGACGCTGGGCAAGGCGGCGCCGTACGAGGGCAAGGAGACCCTGGCCGAACCGGACGGCACCCCGTCCCACCTCACGGCCGAGCTCTACACCTCGGACGTCGTGATCTTCGGCATCGGCATCGCGCTCGGCATCGTCATGCTGGGCGGCGGATACCTGCTGCTACGCCGCCGCAAACTGAAGCCCGGCGAGACGACCGGCCCGCCGTCGCCAACCGGCTGGAACGGCCCACAGCCTCCGGCGTACGCACCCGCTGGCGCGGGCGGGTATCCGCAGGCGGGGCAGGCGGGTGGGTACCCCCAGGCGGGCGGGTATCCGCAGGCTTCTGGTTATCCGCAAGCGGGTGGGTACCCCCAAGCACCTGGTTATCCGCAGGCGGGTGGGTACCCACAGGCACCGGGGCCGTCGGCCGGTTCGGGGAACGTGCCGCAGCCCCCGCCTCCGGGCAACCCGCCCCCGCCGCCGGGGCAACAGCAACAGCAACAGCAATGGAACAGCTCTCCGTACTCGGACCCGAGTTCTTGACCGCACGATCGCACCCCGCGCCCGTCTCGGACGCGGGGTGCGGTCGCTCGGCGAACCGAGCGCCCCGCCGCGCCAGTTCATGGTTCGGCGTGCTGGGGCTCGCGATCCCCGCCCCCGTCCTTCCGCTGTGGCTCTTCTCCACGGCCCCGGATTCGCGCCGCTTCGTCCCCTAGCCGAACTCCGGAAGCGCCAGGTGTCGATCCTCTATCCAGTGCTGCGAAAGATGGCGGGACTCATCGGGTGCAAGGAAGCATCCACCCTTCCGGTCACCCCATCGCTCAAGGCGACGACTCCCCCGAAATGACCCACCGGCCCGCACGACGACCTGCCCCTACCGAGAGACAGCGCCCCCGACCCCCACCTCGGCACGGCCGCCCCCGACTCGCCCTCGCCGCGAACCCCTCAAGTACGACACAACGCCACCCAGCATCCCCAGCACAGCCACGGCCGCCAGCCCCCAACGCCCGCGCCCGGAAACATCGGTCAGCATGCCCGCCGTAGCCATCAGCGCAAGCACGACGAGCAGCACCCCGCTCCATGGCAACCGCAGCGGCAAGGAGACGACCGGCATCCAGAGCCCGACATGACGCCCCGCCTCGACCGGCGCTCCCGGTTCACCCACGACGTACGCATCACCTGCCACCCGCGCGAGTTGAGCAACGTACACCTCACCAGGCAGGCACCACCCTTCGTCGCCGACCAGGGCCGCATGCAGCCGTTTCGCCGCCCCCTCCGCATGCCGCCAACAGACCCACACCTGCTGCCCCTCCACGGACTGGGCAATGGCCGCGCACTCCTGCTCTGCCCAGAAGTGCACCTCACCGCTCTCGGTACGCACCCGCAGCACAGCACCATCGCCCTCACCGGTCGCCGTCCCCTGCACAGAACCGCGAGCCGCCCGATGCCGACCGTCGAGCCGGGAAATCCCGCCCAGCGCCCCGCCCCCAACAGACAGCGCTACGACAATCAACGCGACGCCGGCCCAACACCCCAGGAAAACCCAGGTCTCCCCAGACCCCAGTGCGGTCCCGGCTAGCAACCGATCGAGCGTGTCCGCGTCACCGTGGACGGCGCCCAGATCAAGACGGTCGGGCGCGTAAAGCACAGCGAGGCGCCCACCCGCACGAGGCACGTCATGCGTCCGAGCATCCATGGCGACGCGCCGAACCCCACCGTCCTCATCAGGCAGTTCCACGGTCACATGGGCTTCGAAGTCACTGTCACCCCGACCGGCGAACCGCTCCACGTCAGCGACATCAACGATGCGCACCGTCGCCCGCTCGGCCCCCGCCTCCCTGATGGCGGCCGCCGCGGTCGCATCGGTGTCGTCACTCGCCGAGATCGCGAGAACCCCAGCAAGCGCGGCGAGGAACGCAACAATGCCGACCAGACCTCGCACCTTCACCGCCCGCCCAGACGGAAGCCGGGCAGGAAGCGCACTCCCCTTCGCCATCGACACCGCCCCGGCACCCCGCGGGCGCACGACGCCGTACTCGGCGGCCCGCCCCGCACCGTTCCGACGCCCGCGCCCAGCGACCCCGACGCCCCCGACACAGCCGAGACAGACCAGCAGGATCCCGACACAGAAAGCGACCAGCATGCGCCGATGACTCAATTCATCGAGGAAGAGCCAACCGAGGAATCCAAACACCGCGACAGCCGACGCCGCCCAACTCACCACGGCCAGCAGGGGAGTTCGACCAAAACGCGACCCGGTAACCTGCGAGCTCATCCGAAGACACTCCTGATGCCATTCCCTGCGGAGCCGCCACCCTGCGGCTTTCCGCTCTGAACGCCCTTCTCCGTCTTGGCGGCGGCCACTCCGGCCTCACCGCCTTCCTTCTCTTCTTCTTCCAGGCTGTCCTTCGATTCGTTGGCCACCACACCGCCGACGACAGGCGCCACGGAGTTGGTACCGACGTCGACGCTCAGCTCTTGTCCGGGTGTGATGTGTGGCGTGAAGGCGGTCTGCATCCCCACTGAAACCCCTGCGGCACCTCCGGCAGCGCCGCCCGTCACTGCTGTGATGGCCGCGGCCTTCGGATCGAAGTCCTCCCCCTTCCGTACGGAGTCGAGGTAGTCACCGGTGAACCCTCCAGCCGCGCCTCCGGCCACACCACCGGCGAAATCACCGAGCACGCCCTTCCCCGCCACGGCTCCGACCGCACTACCCGCGACCGTGCCCACAGTGGCGCCTGCGGCTCCACCGACGAGGTTGGTCTGCCACTCGGGCCCCTTGCCACTGAGGAGGCTGGTCGCGACTCCACCTGCGGTTCCGCCAGCGAAGTTGGCGAGCCCATCGAGGGCGACCTTGCCGGCGCCAAATGCCTTCTGGCTTGTGTACAGGGCTCTGAAAACCCCTGCGATGGCCTTCAAGGCCCGCCCAAGGCGTCCAGCCGCGGCGACCGCACGTGCCGCTAGTTGAGCAGCCCTGGCAGCCCCAGCAGCCGCGGAGAACCCCATCGTGATGAAGGAAGACGCGACAGAGACAGCAACCGAGATGCCGATCTCCAGGTAGATCTCGTGGATCTCCTCGTTGACCTTGCGGATGTTGTCAGCGGCCTCGTCGAGCCCCTCTGCCGCGTTCTTGAAGTCAGGGAGGACCTCCTCGACCACCTTGTGGAGCTCTCTCCAGTGGGCGTGGAAGGCGTCGGCCGAATCTCCCCGCCACGTTTCCCCTACGGCACGGGAGACCTCACGATCGAGGTCTCCGAACATCGCCTGCACGTCGTCGTGCATCCTCCGCCACGCCCTGGCAGCGTTCTCGAGCGCTTCGGGGTCACCACCGGGATTGACGATGTCCATCCCGGCTTCGTAGACCTTCTCGGCGACGGACTCGTCATCACTCACTTGGCGCCCTCGCCGAAGAGAGCAGCGACATCGTCGTCGGTTGACTCAGTGGTCTGTGTGACGTGCCGTAGGGCTGCCCCGATGGCATCCAGGTGCCGATACACGTGCTCCATGGATTCCGCCATGTCGTTGGAGAAGCCGATGTAGGCCTCGTTGATTTCGTCAGATTCGGTGAGCAACCCGAATCCGTCGGTAATCGCCTATTCGCCGGTACGTTGCCGAAAAGTCCTCAGGTGACTCTGAAGGTCGTATGCGTGCGTCTCGAAACTCTTTGCCAGCTTCGACATACCCGAGGAATCGACATACGTCGTTCCGTCGTCGGCCATGACTTTGTTCCCCCGTGGGCGTGTAGACGTAGGACGTGAAACGTGACGTCGCCACGTGCACGTCCCGGCGAACGTACACGGTTCCCCACACTTGGCCAACACGGGCCCAGAGGAGGAGGCGTGGTCACCGCTACCCGCCCACCCCATACACGCAACATCACTCGCCTGACCACGCGGACCAAACGAGCGAATGAAGACCAACTCCAGGTCCGCAGCCAACTCGACGTCGTGGCGGACATGCTCGGACGGCAATTCCCGCAGGTCAAGACGATGCTGCTAGAGGCGGCCGGAGACATCACCGCGTTCGCCGACTGCCCGCCGGCGCACTGGAAGAAGATCTGGTCCACCAACCCGCTGGAACGGCTGAACCGGGATATCAAACGACGGGCCGACGTCGTCCAGGTCTTCCCCAACCCCGCCGCTCTGGACCGACTCGCCGCCGCGGTCCTGGCCGAACTCCACGACGAATGGCAGGTCTTCGACCGCCGCTACCTCTCCGAAGGGTCCATGGCCGGTCTCTTCACCGGCCAGTCGACCTCACCACGACAGGTTCCCGCACAAGCGGAACCCCATGAGCTGGACTGACTACACCACTTCGTGGGACACCACCCCGGTTCACCGAGGGAGTGCCTTCGGCGAACCGCAGGCGTGACGGGCCGCGGACTCCTCGGCAAAGCGCTCCAAGTCCTTCCGCTCACTCTCATTGAGCGGGTCCACGGTGAACGAGCCGCCCCGCCCCTCGACCGGCGCCGCGTGGTAGTAGCCGATCCCCAGGGCCCCATGGCACGTGGCCGTGGTCCAGACCGAATCACGGTCGGCTCCCGAAGGCGCGCTGTGGCCGCCGTATCTGCCGCCGGCGACCGCATCGGACGCATCGGACGTATCGCTGAAAGGGTGGTACTCAGCCGTGAGTTGCATGCCGCCGACGAGCAGACACTCCTCCACCGGCGAGACACCTGCGGCAGTCTCCCGCACGGTCCGGGCTGAGGACATCCCCTTACAAGTTCCTGTGGCATCGTCGGCCGACACAGTCTTTGCGGTAGCAGCGGGAGCGGCCAGCTTGCCCGCATCCCCCTTATCCGTCACGCAGCCGGTCCGCTCCGCCGCACGCTCCGCGGTCCCGGTGACAACGCGGGCAAGCTTGAGACGTACCGCCTCGGTTGCCTTGGCCTCAGAGGGCGGCTCGGCCGCCACGAGGATTCCACTGCCCTCTTTCGCCGCCCAGTTCTTGCAGTTGAGGAGTACCGACGCGGTGGCTTGGTCGTTCTTGGTGACCATAAAGCCCTGCCAACTCGCGTTCAGAGGCACAGGAAAGGACTCCTCGTCACTCTGGAAGGTATAGACGCCGTACGGGTTATGGGCTCCGGCCGTGGTCTCGACGGATATCTCCACGCCGTCGACCGTGCACCGCGTCGCCAGACCGGGCGGCTCCGTCACCTCGTCCGAGACATCGAACTGTCCACTGGATACGTGAAAGCCCAGACCGAGAAGGTGCATCCGCGACTTGCCCACAAGGTCCAGCACCGAGTCGACCGGGAGCATCCCACTACACGCTCGACCGACCCTGGCTGCCGGGTACTGCAACTGAAATCCGTAGCACCCGGCCCCCAGCCCGACAAGAACTACCAAGGAGCCGATCAGCCGACGTCTCCCCTTTCCCCGGAACAGAGCCCGAGTGTTCCACTTCATCTGCAGCAATCCCTGTCTACGAAACTATTGAAGGAACCGGTATGCATTGCGTGTGGTTCGCGGACCGCCATCTGGCTTCCCGAGCAGATCAGCCTTGGCCGGTGCCGCTCTTGTCCTGGTTGTATCCGTCCCGGTTGCTGTCTGCCGACTGGAACCCCTGCTCGACCTCATTGGCCAGGATGTTGCCGTAGTCGGCTGCGTGGCTCTTGCCCTGAGCCTCCGCGGATTGCTGGTAGGCATCCCGGAGAACAGCCGAGGTGGAGTTCTTGGCGTTCTCCCAATCCGCACCGCTGGAGTACACCGTGTCCCCAAGGGTGTCCCTCTGGGTTCCCTCGACCATCTGGTTGATGAGATCGCCAGTGACCGTGGTGGCGAGGCCACCGACACCGGCGCCGACGGCCGGCGTCGCTATGAACGAGGTGCCGACACCGATGCCGGTGCCCACGATCCCCGACGCGTAGCTTCCCGCACGGCCCATGGCGTCGTTGTATGCCTTGTCAGCCTCCACGCCGTTGCCTATGTCCGAATCTCGTCTCCCGATCGCGATGCTTCCTTGGACTTCACCGGAAGACCTCGCGATCTCTCTCATGGCAGTCTCTGTAGATCCTTCGAAGGCTCCTGGATGTTGGAGGTGGTAGTCGATGAGGTTGGACGTGTATGCGCTTTCACCGAGGTTGATCGCCGCATAGCCGTCCGGGTCCTGCCCGACGGTCATGAGGAACCGGGAGGTGTCCTGCTCGGTCAGCTCTGCCCGGCTACCGGAGACCGGATAGAACGGATCCTTGTTGCCGGACTGGTCATTCGTCAGGGCTTGGTGGATGTCCGGCATGTACTCACCGGCCATCCTTCCGAGACTGTCCCGCATTCCGTCATGAGCCAGCCCGTCGTCCTTCGATATGGACTGAACGACCTTCTCCATGAGCGCGGCCTGCTTCTCATTGTGCGCTGGGGTGTTCGCGGAGGGGGTACTGTCGTACGAGTGGCCGGTGACGGCGGACTCCAGCGCGTGACCGAGATTGTTGTAGCCGCTGAGGTTCTTGGAGTCGCCTGTGTAGCCCGCGCCCTCCGGCCAGTGCCGATCCTCCATCAAGTAGTCGTAGTGGTCGACCTTTTCGCCATTCACAGTGGTAGCCGACGTGAAGAACTCGGTGGAGGCCTCCGGGTTGTGGCCCAGGGCGTCCATGTATCCCGCCATGGGGTCGAGCGCTCCGATGTTGGTCGTACCGAGAGAACGTGAGGATCCCCAATAGGTATCGGGGTTCTGGCCGACGTTCGCTCCGTTCCTCTCCGCGGTGATGAGACCATCTCCGTAATCCTGAAGGAAGTTGGTGTCCCACTTTCCGTCGCTCATCAGGCTGCTGGTGAGCTGGTAACCATTGAGGCCGTTCGAGGGCTCGACGGAGTTGGCGTTGAACTCGCGGCGGCCCGCCGCCAGCAGTTCGTCCTGGAACTTGGTGATGGCCGGATCGGGTCCCCCCTTACGGTGGTCGTCCGACGTGGTCGCCGTGCCGATCGTGGTACCCAGGTTCGCCTTAAGCTCCTTGAGCTGGGCCAGTTCGACCTTGGAGAGCGTGGTTCCAGCCGGTGGGGCGATGAGCTCATTGTATTTGTCCAGGACATTGCCCGCGCCGACCTTGACCGCGAAGTCCCGAGAGAATTCGGGATCGTTCTTGTTGGCGGACAACAACAGGTTGAGCTTGGTGACTTCGGCGTCGGTGAGACGCCCCTTCTTCTTCATCAGCGCGGACGCCTGGTCGACTTCCACGGCGTCGAGGCTGGTGTAGACGCGGGTGTTGAAGGACGAGCTTTCACCGTTCACGTCCCGCTGTAAAGCGGCACTCGCGGCTTCGTCGGCCGCGGTGGCCCGTTCGAGGACCCGTGTCAGCCGGTTCACCAGTGAATCCAGCTTGTCCTGGCGCTCCTCGGCAAGGCCCGGAGTTCCTGATGCCGTTGGGCTGTCCTGCCTCGGGTCGGAATCCTCGACCCTGCCGTCGTCGTAAACCTTGTATTTGTTGTCGCGTGCCTCGTCGAGCAGGGCATGAAGCTGCTTCTGCACAGCAGCGAACTCGGTGTGCGCGTCCTGCAGCAACTTCCCTATACGTCCCGCCTCAATGGCCGCGTTCTCGTACTCCGTACGGACCTTGGCCATGGTCGCGAAGGCGGCCTCGGCCGCTTCGCCCTCCCAATGGCCCTTGAGTTGATTGAGGACGCGCTTCTCGAACTCGCTCTGCAGCGACTCGTACTTGGCCGGAAGCACCTTCCAGGAAGTGGCGGCATCGGCCAATGGTCCGAGGTCGGCATTTTCGAGGTAAGGAATGGACACCATGTGCAACAGCTCCTTAAAGCCCGACAGACAGGCAGGTGCGGGGGTTGGTCCGGCTTGATGGACAGTCCCGGACGCCGCCAGGGAAGCCCGACCCAGGCCACCCGAAGGAGGCGCCGGTCGAGTCCTGGCGGGCCTAATGGTGTGGGTGTATGGGCCGTCACCCGGGAACCTTTCCTCGGCCCTGTCCCCGGCACTGTTCGTGTTGAGCCCTCTGGAGGTGCACGGACAACTGTCGGCAGCGGTGTTGTCGACAGTTCCTGCTTCTCGACGCGAGTAAATGATCTTGTCGGCGATACCGCGGCATAAACCGCATGTCAACCATTGCCCCCACTGTCCGCACGACAGACGCACCCGCCGGTTCGCTCACTCCGCAGCCGAGCGCGGACATGCCAACTAGAGGCGCAAGATACCGGATCCTCAATGGAACCACCCTCGGTTCGACAAACCGTTCGACGGGAACTTGCCTTACAAGGGCAGAAGACAGGGGGTGCAGCGAAACTCCACTCGCCCGTTACCCAAGCATGGAGAGACATAGAGTCGCGGGACGACGTGAGCGGCTCAGCCAGGAGACTCAGGTAAGCCCTGTCGCTCGCCCCAAACGTGCTACGGAATCACCAACGTCCTTACATTCAAGCCCAGTTGTCGCCGAAGCCCCAAGTCTGGGATCCACAACGAAAGTCCAGACCTACGGCCCGGCGCCCGTCGTGGTGGTGCACAAGGGCGGTGGGCCCCAGGAGGACCTTCCGCGGACGGTGGAGCAGATCGACGGTACGCCTCCCGCCACCGCGCCGGTCTCGGGCATGGTCGCGCTGATGCGCGAGCAGCACCCGAAACTCGCCGCGCACCAGATCACCCACACAGCACGTCGCCGACATCGCAGATTCACCACATCCCCCTCACCAGCCCCTCGAATGGTTGTACGGTACGCACTGTCGAGTTCACGGATCTGAGAGTTGCGGCCCGAGCGCCGCCAACGGGGGCTGATTCCACGTGACTTCATCTTCTGGCGCCGGCACGTCAACGACCAGAACAGGCACAGGCGCAGGCACGAGCAAGGTCGACACCGGCCGCATGAAACAGGCGGCCAACGCCCTCGTCGACCTCCGCGGCGACACCGAGAACATCGACAACACCGCCGACGAGGACACCCAGACCGCCGTCAAAGGCCTCAACAAACACACCGCCGGCGGCCGCCCTGAAGACGGCTCCTGGGCCACCGCCGGCTCCCTGATGACGATGGACATCCGCTGGGGCGAACAGGTCGCCCACCTCAAGGCCATGCTCCAGGACATCAGCGACCGCCTGCACACCACCACCGGCGAGTACACCCACGCCGAGCAGGAAGAACAGGCCCGCATGGCCTCGATCACCTCCCCCTTCGGCTGAGCGCGGCCACTCCCCCACTCCACGCCATGCCGCATCACTCTTAAGGGACCCGCCCCGCATGCCCTCCTTCGCGTACCTCAAGAACGCCGACCTCGCCCCATAGGCCGCGGCCGCCGACTCCTGGAAGGCCTTCCCCGAGGTGCTCTCGAGACCTTTGTCGGACAGCAGGTCGACGACGCAGCGAAAAAACAAGGTGGACAAGGGCGACAGCCTGGAAAGCGCGAAGGAAGCGTACACGGCGACCGGAAAGAGAAACGCTTCCACGCCTATTACCGCTTACAACGTGACACACGGAATATCCGCCAACTCAGACGCCGATATTCACCTCACGACAGAGGCGACAAACGGCTATGGCCGAGGGCACAGTTCGCGTGAACCTTACAAGTAGAAGGACTAGCGATGGCGCCGCGCAAGCCTCATTGTTTCGCCGCAGTGCTCGCGTCCATCACGCTCGTTGTCACGTCGGCTTGCACAGCAGACGGAAACGGCGATAGAGACGCCTGGAATGCCCGAGCGGCCAAGAGATTCTGCGGTACAGGTCTCCCACCCAAGGCTGCGAAAGCTTTCGAGAAGCTCTATTCCAGTGAATATGCCGACACCGCTTGATTCAACCACAAGAGCCTGCGCTCGGCGGCCGAGGAGGTAAGGGAGACGAAAGACTCGTGGGTGTACGCATGCGGGGTGGCAACGAGCAGTTCACTGTCGGACTGCTCGCTTGCGGGCCCAGCCAATACCGTTTTTGGTTTCGGCTGGATGTACAACCTATGGCTCCCTAAAAAAACTCTCCGGATACACCTTCTTCTCCGTAGGCGATGAGGCTCATTCGAACGGGGACCAGACCGAGGTGTATGTCAGATGCAGCGCCCGCACCCCGAACCTGGACCCCGGAAAAGAGCACTACCTCGTAGGTATTCTCGAAGAATCGAACTCTGACCTTCCTCGCGCCGAGCGCAAGAAACTCCTGATCGCTGCCATCTATCCGGTGGTCCGCAAGATGGCCGTCCTCGTGGGCTGCAAGGAGGCCGCCAACCTCCCGGTATCGCCGCCCGTCAAGACCACGACGCCCCCGTCGGATGCACGCACGGAAGACACCCTCCACTGAATGCACGCCCTCCGCGACACGCCATCGGCGACATTCCGGCCGGCCGTCTCTCTCTCTCTCCCCCCCCGGAGGCTGCCCGCGCGTTCGGCACGCGTGACCCCACGATTCGTGTGGGACGCCGCTCGCTTGAGGACGGCCCGATGAAACCGTCGACGCATTGGAGCCGACCACCGGGGAGTTGACTACGAACGCCGTCGGCCACGGCCCTGCCCCCCCCCTACTCGCGGCGGCAGTGAACCCCAGAAGACCTGACGCACCGGAGAGCGGTCAACTAGGTCTGTCTGTACGGCGGTTGCGAGGGAGCCGACTTCGGGGTACGAGCCCGGCGACGCCAAAGGCGCTTGAGGTGCCTGCGGTGGGGACGGGGGGGGCACCTGCTGCTGGTACGGGTTTGGGGGCGGCGCCTGCGTCGGGTACGGGTGCTGCCGGATACGGCTGGCAGCTGCCGCCACCCCAGCCGCCACCGGGAGACGAGGGAGGGCCGCCCTAAAACCGACGTAAACCGCCCGCCTGGTGTGCTGGAACAGGCGGGCGGAACGACCTCAACTACTGCTGCCCGTAGGGGGGTTGCGAAGGGGCCTGCGGGTACGAGCCCGGCGGCGCGGGAGGTACTTGAGGCGCCTGCTGCGGGTACGAGCCCGGGTACGGCTGCTGCGCCGGGTACGGCTGGTGGCCACCGCCACCCCAGCCACCACCGGGAGGCGGGGGCGGGCCGCCACCGTTGTTCTTGCGGCTGCGCACGATCACGATGACGACGACCACCAGGACGACGATGACGCCGGCGGCGATGCCGACGATCAGGCCGGTGCTCATGCCACTGGAGTCCGAGGAGTCGGAAGCTGCCTCCGGCGCAGTGGAAGACGAGGGAGCCGAGGCGCTGCCGCCATCGGCCTTGGCGATGGCGGCGTTCAGCTCGTCGACCTTCAGCGGGCCGTTCTTGGAGCCAGCCGGGATGTTCTTGGTGAGGGCGGCCAAGGGCTGAATGAAGCCGTAGCCGTAGTGCTCGTCGGGGAGCGAGGCGCCCTTCGCGGAGGCAGGGAGACCGGCGGTCTTGACGAGGCGGTTGACCAGTTGGCCCGCAGAGAGGTCGGGGAACTTCTGCTTGAGCAGAGCAAGGGCAGCAGAGGCATAGGCGGCGGAGTCAGAAGTACCGGTTCCCTGCCGGTAACCGTCGGAGTCCAGGCCAGCACTGACAATGTGCACTCCGGGGGCAGCCAATGTGAGCTGAGACCCGAAGTTGGATTTGCCCCAGATGGCACCGCCAGAATCCACTGCTCCCACGGTTACCATGCCGGGGTCGATCGCAGGGTGGTTGATGGGAGACTTAGCGACCTCCACCCCTTCATTACCTGACGCCGTGACAACGGGTACACCATGCTCAAGCGCATACTTGATCGACTCTTGCAACTCTAGAATGTCTGCGCTGCCGTCCCCGAGACTTTCGACACCCTGAGAGATATTGATGACATCTGCACCATTATCGACAGCGTAGCGAATGGCAGGACCGTAGTAACCGGAACCTGAAGCCCCGTCATCCCGAATTGGCAGGATCTTGGCTTCAGGAGCAAGCCCCTTCACACCGCTGTCGTTTCCTGCTCCATGGCCGTGCCCAGCAATGACACTAGCCATAGCCGTGCCGTGATCCGGCTTGCTCTTACCTTGATCCGGCTCTACCGAAGTGTCCCCATCAATGAAGTCCTTGCCCTTGAGGAATTGACCTGCAAGGTCGGGGTGGTCCGTCTTGAAGCCGCTGTCGATGACTGCAACCGTGACGCCCTTCCCGGTCGCCTCGCTCCAGATCTTGTCGGCAGAGAACGCCGACAGCGCCCACTGGTCATCTCTGACCTGGTCCGCCGACGCCGTCGGCGCGGCCGCAAATAGCAGCGCTCCCGCCGCCGCTGCAGCGCCCACCGCGCGCAGCGCTCGCGTGAAGCTCATGCCGTAACACCTTCCCTCGCAGGGCGGGGCCCACAGCCCGAAGGCTGCGGACCCCGTCTTCTTCCTCACCACATACTTAACCAGCAGAGCCAGCTACTCAACGACCTTGGGGTTAACAGTGCGGTCGTTTGCCCACGTCTGCTCGTCTTCGACCAGATAGTCCGGACGCGAGTTGTCTCGCCTCTTCTTGTCCTTGCCGTTTCCGGTCTGAGCGCCGTGCCCGGCAATTCCATTGCGTCCGCTGTTTCCGGCACCGCCCGTCGCGGTCTTCGGCTTCTGACGCAGCGCGGAACCCCCTTGCTGTCCGGCGCCCGGTTTGACGACAGACTTGCCGATCTCGCCGCCCTTCGTGCGGGCGAGCGAGTTGCCCTTCAGCCCCTTCGCCGCCCCATTACCGGCAGCTCCGGAACCGGCACCAGCACCAATCCCGCCGCGCCCCATAGCGCCTGCGCCACCACGGCCTGCGGCACCTGCCCCGAGGCCGGCACCGGCGCCGATCCCGCCGCCGATTCCCGCGCCACCAGCACCACCCGCGCCAGCACCGGCTCCGGATCCAACCATGCCGCCGCCGACGCCCCCAGTACCAGCACCGGCCCCCGTGCCGATACCACCAGTACCGACTCCCGGGCCACCCTTGAAGCTGAGGTTTCCGGCACCGATCTGCGAACCAGCCGTCGGCTTCTGCGTGCCGACACCACCACTGATGCCGTTCGTGGTCGGTGACTTGACGCCCTTGACCGACGACGCCGAGCCGGTGGAACGACTGAGATTCCCGGTGCCTGCGCTGCCAGCAGGGCCACCCACAGAGCCAGCGACGATCGGCACAGGAGCAATGCCGCCGGGCTCACCCGGATAGTCTTCGTCGCGGTCTTTACCACTCGACCGCTTCCACGACCCCATCGACTTGGTCTGCCCGTTGTAGACCGCCCCCAGCTCCTCCATCTTCACGGCCATGGCCATCTGCGCCTGACGCCCCGCCGACATGTCGCCTTCACGGCCGTCAGCGATCTGCTGCGCGGAGACATTCTTGTTGGCGAGGTCCCGGTTGAGGCCGCCCTCGTCGCGGTTGCCGTCCGTCAGCCAGTCACCGGCGCTGTCCATGTCATCCGGCTTCTCCATCGCCATGACAAGAGGCTGGATCTCGCTGAGCTTGTTCGCCGCGCTGGTCATCGCCGTCGAGACATGCGATGCGTACGTCGACGTGTCGTGGATCTTCTTCGAGATCACCTTGGCCCGAGCCTGGAACTGGTCGGCCGACGGGCCCTCCCAGTGCTCCATCACCTCAGCCACGGCATGCTCATAGGCGGCCTTGGCATCGACCAGCTGGTCATGAACTCCCTGCCAGCCCGTGGCAGCACGGTGCACGGCTTCAGGATTGGCATTCGCGATCATGGACTTCATCGCGTTCATGTCGCAGTTCTTGAAGTCGCTCGTGTTGTCACCGACGTAGCACTGCGTCGGTGCCTGGTACGTGTAGTCGACGCCCTGGTCAGTCATTGCGCCCCAGGCCCCCTTCGTCTCTCGCTTCGTGTCCTACGCGCCTGTCGCTGCTCTTGCCGCCGCTGCTACACACCGGACATCGACCCCGGCGCCGAGCCCGACCCAATCCCCGACGTAGAGGACGGGGCCGACGTCGTGTCCGCCCCGTGCATCGCGTTCGTCGTATCCGCCTCGGCGTCCTGATACGACCCGTGCGCCTTCTTCGTCTTCGCGCCGAACTCGTCCATCACCAATTCCAGGTGGTTGACGACGGACTCCAGGTAGTCCTTCATGTCGGAGTGCGCGGCAGCCAGTTGCTCCGCCTCTTCGAACTTGCCGCCCCCGGTGTCCCCGTTCGCCGTGCAGCCCTCCGACACGCTCGCACCCAATGCACCTGGCGGCAGGTACGTCTTGTGCTTCGTGTCGACGTTCGTCTTGCCGAGGTCACCGATGATCCCGTTCAGCTTCTTGATGACGTTGTCAAGCGCACTCAGATCGACCTTGTACCCGTCACCGGCCATGCTGTCGGCCCTCCCCGTTCATCCTGCTAGTCCCGTTCTTCCCCTTGGGGGCGATAAGTCCGGTCCCCTGTCACAAGCCTGCCTATAGCTTATCGAACGGCACCCACACCCCGCTCGGTGCTGCCCGTCACAACTCCGCGACAAGGGCAGCGAATACGCTGCCGCATCGGACATAAGCCGCGCAATCACCTCGCCCACGTGTCCCGTTGCCAGGCCACATCCCACACCACGGATCGCCTGTCCCTCCGACCCCCGAATCACGACCTCAATTGACGAACACGGCGCAGCAGGAAGAGCGCACGCCCCTCCGCGACGTGCCGTCCCGCTGAGGCGTGAGTCACGCGGGCGTATCAGCGGTTGGGTGCCCGAGGGGGCCGCGGCTAGGGTTCGCGAACGCAACCAAGAGGCGATTCCGCTTCAGACGTGCGCCCAGAACGGAGGGGCGATGGCAGAGGACATGTACATCGATGAGGAAGAGGTCTCAAAGCTCGGCAAGAGCTTTGAGACCTTTGCGTACGACCTGGAGTCGTATGCAAAGAAGTTCGCCGAAGCGACGGGAGCCGAGCGGATTCATGACGGTTTCGGCGTGCTGACCGAGTCGGAGGACGTCACTTCTGCCTATATCGAGCTCTCCGAGCACATGGCCGAGTCCCTCGGTCAGCTGCACCGCACACTGGACGCGGTCGGCGGCGGCATTCGTGACAACGCGAGGAACACACGGTCCGCCGACGATGAGATGACGGACATGTTCCGGGACGGTGGGCACGCGTGAGCGACGGGGAGGGCGTGGCCGAGCAGGTCCACGAGCTGGGCGTCGAGATCATGAACCCCGGTGGCGATCCCGACGCCCTACGCGCGGCGGCGCAGGGCTGGCGCACGATGTCGGGCCACCTCGAAGAGGCGTTTTCCGCCCTGGACAAGCAGGTCGAGAAGACCTTGAACGCCCATTGGCGCGGCGATTCGGCCGATGCCTTCAAGGCGTACTGGGACGACCTGAAGGTCGCTGTCGACGACACTCTGCCCACTTTCGAAAAGGCGGCCGCTGGATTGGAGGACGCGGCGAAGTCAATTGAGGAGATCAACGACGAGATCAAGGAGATCTACCTCGAGATCGGCGTATCGATCGCGGCCGGCGCCGCACTGTCCTTCGTGACTCTCGGCTTCGGTACTGCCGCGTCCGCGGCCAATGCCACGCGTCTGGCAGCGGAGGCCGCGAATGCGGCGACCAAGCTGGGCAGGATTCTCAGCGCCGTGGCCAAGGCGTTCCGAGCCATTCGGATGTGGGCGCGGAGCGCGAAGTGGAAGGCGCTCGTGGTCGAGCTGGGTACGCAGTACGCGGGAGGCTACGCCTCGGGAGTCGCGACCAGCGTGGCGACGGGCAACGGAGGCGAGTGGGGCAAGAACGCGGTCAACGCCGGCTACGGAGCCTTGGGCGGCGCGGCCGCCGGGGCCGCACTGGGCGGGCGGCTCGGTGGTGGCCTGGCGGAGGGCGTCGCCTCGGGCGCGGCGGGTGGCGCGGCCGGCAATGTCGCCGGGTCGGCAACCGAGGACTTGGCCGAGGGTGGCGGCGTCGATGGCACCGGCCTGGCTCTCGACGCCGTACTAGGAGGTGTGGGAGGCGCTGCCGGCGGGGCCGCCACCCACCACCTCCTGGGCAGCGGAAACGTGGACAAGCCGACCGAGCTGGCGACCGACGTAGGAGCCAACTTCGCGGCCGGAACCGGGGCCGGCATAGAAGGCGACGAAGTGACCAGCGCCCGCGATGATGCCGTCGAGGAAGACAAGGTCGACGCCAAGAAGGTCCGGGTCCGGGACGAACCGGACACCAGTAAGTTCGGAGCGTTCGGATGAAGCAGCGAGTGATCAGGAGCGGTCGCCTCATCGCGGTCGGTGGGCCGGTGTTCCTCGGCACCCTCACGGGGAGCTGGTTGTGCCTGGGTGCGGGGACCGGCCGAGTGATCCTCACGTGGGGCGCGTTCGCATGCCTCACCGCACTGCTGGGCGTCTGGGCCTTCACCACGGTGGGCCGGCCGGTGGTGTCCCGGGATCGTGCCTACGCCGACGCACTGGCGCAGACGAGAGCGTCGGCCGGGGATACTCCGACGCACGAAAAGGCGGCGCCTCCCGGGGAGTTGGCGGGCTCCGGTTGGGCCGCTGCGCGGCTGGCGGCCGTCGGGATCGCCGTCGTCTCCGGCGTTGTCCTGTTCATTGGCCTGCTCGCGGGCTCGCCCACGCGTGATGCCCGAGCGGAGAGCATCGCCGATCACGACCATGTGATCGCCAAGTTGCGCATCACCTCGGTCGATCACGTCGAGCACAAGGGCAGCGCCCGGAACGCGGACGTATTCGCCGACTACACCGTCGAGGTTCCGGAGGCGGGCGACAGCGGCGCGGACACTCTCGTGGTGCGGGCGCAGACCTACCGGAACGCCTGGGAGCCCGGTGACAGGCTCTACGTCGCCTACGTACCCGGGCAGTTGGACATCGGCGGCATCGCGGAGACGCGTAAGAAGCCGGTCGAGACACGGCTGGCAGGGTGGACCCTGCCCTTCTCGAACGTCCTGGTCCTTGCCGTGGGCTGGCTGGTCGGCGCAGGCGTGTCGGTTGCCATCGGCGTCTCCTCCGGAGACCCGCGGCGTACGCGCAAGGTGACCTCCGAGTGGGTCGCCGTGCGCGCACGGGTGACCGGTTGTTCGGAGTACGTTGAGAAGCGGGCCGGAGAGGAAGCTGAGGGGCGACGCAAGGGGAAGCAGAGCCAGCCCAACCGTTACAAGTGCCTCGGCCTCGCCACAGCACACGACGGGCAGGCCCCGTTGAAGGTGCCGGCCTCCCCTGAGCGTGCAGCGGCTCTGCTGAACGGGGCTCACGGGTGGCTTCTCTGGCTGCCGACTGCCCACACGAAACGCCGCGTTCCCGCCGCCTTCGTGTCCGACGAGGGCTGGCACCTGCCCGGTCGGGTGCCGCAGGCCGAGGCCGAGCGGATCGCGACGGCAGTGCATCGCACCCACGAGCCGCAGTCCGACTCCCAACACGCCTATCCTGTACTGGAGTTCGGTGCACTCTGGCTGCGCACGGTTCCGCGTGCTGTACTTGCGGGCCTCCTGGTCTCCCTGGCCGCAGTCGCAGCACTCCTCCTCCCGTGGGACGGCGGCTGGCTGAGGACGTGCACGGCGGTGGTCGGAGCGCTGGCACCGCTCGTCGGATTCCTTGTGCACGTCGCGGTCAAGGGGCCGGATGCGTCCGAGCGGCCCGAAGACCCCGAACGTCCGGGCAGGGAGGATGCGCAGGGCGTCAGCGAAGTCCCAGCCTCGCCAGGGGACCGCTGACAGCCCCTGCCGCACCAGACCCGAGAAGCAACACGACCACCGCCGCGTACACACAACCGCCTTGCACTCATGGAGTCGACGATGAACCAGCCAGGATCCGGCTTTGACCGGCAGGCGGCCCCCACGATCGGGTCCGACGGGGAGCAGCAACTCGCCAGAGCGAAAAGGCACGCCTTGCGTGTACTGCCCGGCGTCACGCTGGTCTTCGCCGCGTGTTGTGTCGCGGTGAGCTGTGTATCGCTCTACCGGGGTGAGTTCGACGCGCTCGTGACGCTGTCGGCGATTCCTGCCGTCGTTGCTGGCGTTCTCGCCGTGCGCGGTCGGAAGGCGCGCTCTATTCCCTTGTGCGTGGCAGGGCTTGTGGTGCTGATTGGTTGGGGAGCGGTCGCGTCCGCGCTGAACGGCTGACGCACGCCACTTCCGCAATGAGGCGAGACCGCCGCCGACCGGCTCCGGGAATCTCGCCGTCACCTCCTCCCGTACGCCGCCGCCTCCGCCCGCGGCAACGTCACCCACATCCACGTACCGCCTCCGGGCTCCCGCACCGGCCCGTACCCCCAGTCACCACCACAGACTCGCGCCACCCGTGCGAGGAGTCGAAGCGCCGCGCGGCGGCGGGTGTCGCAGGCGGTGGCGAGGCGGGGGTTGGTGTGGGGCTGGTGGCCGTCGTAGACGGTGACGCGGAGGGCGTGGTCGCGGTAGCGCAGGGATACGTAGATGTCGGCGGTTGGGGTGAACTGGCAGGCCGTGGCGGTGAGTTCGCCGACCGACTGGATGGCCGGGTCGAGGATGTCAGCCAGGTGGTGTGCGGAGAGGAAGGCGCGGGTCGCCGTGCGGACGAGGGACGGGGACGTGAGTGCGGCGGGGAGGGTGAGGCTGTAGGTCAGGTTTTCCGGGCGTGGTGGGCGAGCGTCGGGGTGGGGTGGTGGGCAGGCGACGGGGCCGTCGGGGTCGATGGTGCGGCGGACGTCGCGGATTCGGGCATGGCGAACTCCCTTGCGTATGGGGGTGTTGAAGGGGGAATGCCGTGGCAGTCGGTGGCTCGTCTCCCTGGCGCGGGTCCGCCCCTCCCAGGGCAGGAGGTTGCGGGCAGGCTCGCGCGATGCACTGCCAACTGCCGTGTGTAGCGTATGCGTTACTGACTGTAGCGCATGATGGAGTACGCGTACTACTCACACGGGAGGACTCCGGGGTGCGTCATCGGCAGGGCAGACTGTTTCCCGTCGTCGTACTGGAGGGCGCATGCCGCCGAGGAGCACACCGACCGCACGTCAGCGGCGTCTCGGAACAGAGCTGCGCAAGATGCGTACGGCCGCCGGTATCACCACCGAGTCCGCGGCCGGGCTGCTGGGGGTTCCGCGCACCAACGTGCCCAATATGGAGTCTGGACGGTCCGGCATCAGTCCGGAGCGAGTGCGCACCCTTGCCGACCACTACGACTGCGCGAACCCGCAACTCGTCGATGCGTTGGCCGAGATGGCCGCCGAGCGGGTCAAGGGGTGGTGGGAGGTCTATCGCGGGCGGCTTCCCGTGTCCTTCCTCGATATCGCGGAACTTGAGTGGCGTGCGCGGCGCCTGCGGATCGCCGTGACGGTGCACTTGCCCGGCCTACTGCAGACCGAGGAGCACGCACGGGCCGTCTTCGAGCAGGTCATCCCGCGGCTACCGGCGGCCGACGTGGACACGCGGGTCGCCCACCGGATGGAGAGGTGCCGGATCCTCGACCGAGCGGACCCGCCGCGGCTCGACCTGGTGATCCATGAGGCGGCCTTGCGGATGGAGTTCGGTGGGGCACACGTGGCCCGTCGCCAGTTGGAGCACGTACTGAAGGCGGCGGAGCGCCCACAAGTCGGCGTCCGTGTCGTCCCGTTCAAGGCCGGAGGGTTTCCCGGCGCCGGGCAATCGGTCGTGTACGCCGAGGGGCCGGTGGCGGAGCTGGACACGGTCGAACTCGACAGTACGCATGGGCCGGAATTCGTCGACTCGGCCGCACAGTTGGAGAAGTACCGGGCGCAACTCGACGCGACGGAGAGCGCCGCGTTGCAGCCTGCCCCGTCGCTCGACCTCATCCGCTCTCTGGTGTCAGGCCTCTAGGAGAAGGAGACGACCGCATGTCGGCGATCACCTGGGAAGACCCGTTCTGCGGCGAAGGCGCCAATTGCTTCCGACTCGGCACCGACTCCGACGGCAACGCCTACATCACCATCGCCGGGGACGAAAACACTTACATCTCCGACAGCCGCGAGGCGCTGCGGGCGCTGATCGCGGACATCAAGGCGGGGAAGGCGGACCATCTTCTCTGAGCCGTCGCTGTGTAAGTAACCTGCCACAGTGTCAAACCCGCCCCGCACCACGTCCGCTACATCCGGTATGTCCGCCATGTCCGCCGCGCTCAAGACGCCGAAGAATCCCAAGACGCGCAAGGGCGGGACCGGTAAGGCCCTGGGCGCCGTCGTCGTCGGGTACGCCCTCGCGCTTCTCCTCACGGAGGACAGCGTCTTCTGGCTGGGGCTCCTTGGCGTCTTCGTGATGGTGGGCGGGTACATCGCGCTATCGCTGGCGACGTACCCAAAGGCCTCGGGACACGGTGCCTCCGATGTGCACCAGCCGGAGATGGCGATCGCGGTCCGGGCCCATTACACGGCAATTGTGGGGTGGTTCGCTGCCCAAGCGGCTGTTGTCGTGGCCGGCCTTGTGGGGACCGCCGTCGTGGAGACCACGTATCTGTTCCCGCTCATGCCGCTCGCGATTTTCGCGGCGATGATGGGCTTGGGAGGGGCGGGGAGCGGGTTGTACTGGACATGGAGGTGCGCACGCGTTGTACGCGCCTTCCAGTTGCCTGCCGCCCGGACCTTTCGGCCGCTCAATCTCCAAACCAACGGGAAGCGTTCCCTCCGCCTGGGCGACGCGGGAGCCGACGAGTCGCCCATCATGGCCGGCATGGATCCGCTCCACCACGACCGTTGGCCCGCGGGCCGCGAGGACTGGGTCTGGTTCGCGGGCGACGATGCCTTCGGCGGATTGGTGATGCTGCCGCACTCCGGAGTGCTGATCTTCGTCCAGCCCAAGGACTGGGGCGAGGCCGGGAGCGCACGCAGGGCCGCGGGCCCGGAGCGGACCCAACTGGCCGACTGTGCCGGCTTGTTGAAGCCCGCCAGGCTGTGACGACCTGTTCCCCGACTTTGGTCGCCTTGCCGAGGGATATTGTTGCGTCATGCCAGGTAGCCCCTTCAGATCGAGCCCACAGGACCAGGAGAGTCGGCCGCTCCTCTTGCGTACGGCCGGGCTTGTGATGTCGATCGCGTGGAGCGCGGTCGCGTCGGCGTTGAACGGCTGAGCGTCTCCCATGACTACTCATCGACCCCGACCGATCGAGGTACCTGTGGCCTGTGCGATAGACGACGGGAACGGCTCGGCGCCGGATGCCGGTGCGCTGCTGCGCTGGAACTACGCGCGACTGTGGCGGCGGCTGGGGCTCCGGGTCCTGTTGGGGCTGTCGCTGTGCGCGCTTCCCGTCGTGCTCGTACGTGTCGGTGTACCGGATTCCGTGCTGCTGGCGGCGCCCACCGCAGCGGGTGTACTAGTGCTCGTACTGACCGCCTTCCGCATGCCCCAGGCCTTCGTTTGGATGCGCGCATGCCGAAGGATCCTGCGCGTGTATCCCCTTGAGGCGCGCAGCGGAGTTGTGTGCAAGGAGCGAACGAGCGGCAAATGGGGAACCCTCTTCGAACTACGGGTTCCCTACGCTCAAGCAGGGCGGTCACGCCGGATGAAGGCGGTGGACTGCGCAGAGGGAAATTCCTGGCCCGAGGGGAACGACGGGAGCGTTTTCGTCGCGGGTGATCTGGATTTCGGCGGCGTACTCCTCGTGCCTCAGGGCCGTGTTCTGATGCTGCTCCAGCCGATGAAGCCGGAGCTGATCCCACAGGAGGCGGCCACTGCTTCGAGTACGCGCCGGGCCCTGGCCGAACAGGCCCGCTTCCGTACCCGCGCCTTGAAATAGCGAGCCCACACTCGATCGCGACGAAGCCGCGCGTTCGCCGCGCGGCCGAGGGAACGGCATCCCGAGACGCACAGCGGTGCCTCAAGCTCTCGCGGCAACTCGGGGATGCGTAGATGCTGCGGCACAAGGCCAGCCCACTGCTCTCATGCCCCGCAGCCACATCCCATCCGGCGTCGCACTGCGAGCTGGAGAATGCTCCGTAGGGGAGTTGTCGACGTCGCGCCTACCATTCATGAGCGGATCGCGCCCCGGGGGCTCACTCATCCCATTCGTGCAGCACCGCCTGCGCGTACGCCACCCGCAGGTCCAAGTGGGACGTGCGGGCCTTGTACTTGTCGGTCATCCCGAAGAACTTGAGGGGCGCCGGGCCCAGGCCGCCCCGGGGGCGCCAAGCCGTGCGTGAGGGCAGATGCCAGTCGGGGCGGCCGTACCCGCCGACGAGGCTCGCCACGTTGTAGATCAGTAGCAGCGGCGAGAGGAGGACGTACAGGATCCATGCGCTGATGGTTCCGCTGCGGCCGACGAGGCTTGTGCCGTCCGGCAGTTCCACCTCGTACCGGCGGCGTCCGCCGCTGCCTCGGGCAGGCAGCCGCAGCACACCCAGCTCGATTCCGTCGGGACCTGTCACGGCCAGGGCGGTTCCGGCTCCCGTATGCGCCCCGGCCGTGCGCGCGGCGACGGAACATATGGGGCGCTGGCCCGCCACGTCTTCGTAGAGGGTGAAACTCGGTCCGGGCTGCCCCTCCGGAGTGTTCTTGTCGGGGAACGTACCGGCGATATGGACCGCTCCCCCGCCCCGTACCTTGATGAGGCGCTGATAGTGCGCCGCTGCGGCGTCCTGCGCGGTCGGGGTCGGGGTCGGGTAGTGCACGCTGAATACGGTTCTCATGCTGCCTGGTCCAAGTGGAGGTTGAGGGTGGGGAGTTCGAGGACTGCGGGGGCTTCGGGTCGTAGGTGGCCCAGTCGGTGGTGTCGATCAGAAACCACGCGCCGGTGGCTCCTGGAGACAGCACCAAGCCGCCTCCGGCCCAGCATCTGTCGATGACGATGGAGCATCGCGGCGACCTCCCAGGCGCGCGGGACTGTTGAAACGCGTCAGGATGTGATCTAGCCCCGCGGCGTCGATGATGACGGCGGTGTGCGTACCGGCATCCGGTCAAGATGGCTCAGCCTGACCGGGAACGCCTCCGCCATACGCCGCCAGCCGGGGCCCATGAACTGGACCGAGCACCACGAACCGTCGACGAAGCCGATTTCGTGGCGGCCGCCCGCCACGTCGCTGCGGTCACGGATCCAGCTCACGTTGCCGAGCTCTGTCGACCAGCCCCCTTCGACCAGCCCATTCCTGCTGCCCGTGAGGGAGCCGGCACGCGATACGTAGACGAGTTGCAGGTGATGGCTGGTGACCTGCATGACGACGTCCGCGCCGTTTCTGGTCCGGGGCATGATGGCCACTGCCAGCAAGCCCGCCATGGAGTCCCAGTCACCACAGAATGGCTTTCCGGGCTTCTTTTCCCCGCGCCAGAAGACCGCCTCGAAGAACGCTTCGAATGGATTCCAGGTGATGGAGAGCAAGCGCGCTGTCGCGTGCACCGGAAGCATGCACCAACTCCAGGCGGTCCGAGACTCCGGCCGCAGACCACGTGGGCGGCGGAGATACCCCGGCTTGGGCGCCCTGGCAGCCACGGCGACCCGGTGTGCTCCTCGCAACGCCTCGTCAACCGGCGCAACTGCCCGCGCCCGCACGACCGACACCTCATTGCGGTCCGAGCCAGTCACCCGAAAGCGGTCCTCTCTGTCTGGCGGGCGCGCATTCCCCACCTAGGGCCTTGACGCACCAGCCGGGAGGATACCCGGGACCTGGGTGGTGAATTCGTGGTTCGGGATGTTCAGGGTCGCCCAGGACCCGTCGGTGAAGCCGAACTCGAAGAGTGTTTCCTTCTTCTGACGGCGGATCCACGCCAGTTGAGAACGCGGACAGCGCCAGCCGGCCTCGGCGCCTTCTGCGAGGTCGAAGGAGTCACTCGAGGCGCAAGGAGCGTAGAAGACTTGCAACGCGTCGGGGGTCAGAACAAGAAAGGAGCGCACGTACCACCAACGGGAGTTGGGCTGAATCGCAGTTTCCAGTTGTCCGGCCGGGCTGTCCCAGCCTCCCCAGAAACCACGCTTTCGGCGCTTGTACTTCTCACGCTTGCCCGGATCGTCGCAGATGTGCTTCGGCCCGTTGGTCGAGGCGTTCTCATCTCCCCAGAACAACGTCGACGCCACTACTTTGGCTTTGTGCCCCGTACCGACGGTGTTGTCGGCATCCACGAATGCCTTTGGGCGTCGGTCCGCCGGAGCGACGGGCTCCCTTTCCCTCCACCAGTCCAGGCGGTTGATGGTGAAGGGCCCGGTGACGGGAGTCCCCGGCGGAAGAAGGGCGACGACCCGCGGGCGCATTTCCTCAGCGCACGCGGCAGAGGCGATTCTCTTGGCTTCTTCGATGTTCATGGGGTGTGCGTAGCTCCTGTGCTGTCCAAGCGGCAGGTCCGGGGCCCTTCGGCGTGACTAGCCGAAGGGCGTGGGCGTCGAGGCGATGGCTTCGCTGTGGCACTTGGTGCTCACGGCCACAGAGCACGTGCTTTCCTGGAATACGACGTGTATGCGGATGCCGAGCGCGGCGAGCCCCGGCTCCGGCGCAGTGGCTCGCTCCGCGGTCAGCGTCACCGCGTCCCCGGTTTCCTCTTGCGAGAACGCCCAGCCTTGGCCGCTCAGGTAGGTAGCGACCCTGCTCAAGGCGTCGCGCGCGGACGTCTCCTCAAGCCCTTGGACACTCCAGCGGTGACGGGCCGTGCACAAGGACCGCAGGCCGCGAGTGGAGCAGTCGTCGCAGGTGACCGTCGCAAGCTCAGTGCCGCCGTCCTCGAAGGTGCCGGAGCCGACTATCGCGTCAAGGAGCCGACTCGACTGCCGGCGCAGCTGCTCCTGGGTTTCGGGATCGGGCAGCACCGCTTCGTACGCCGGCTGCGGGGGATGCGTCTCCTGGGCGATCTCGGCATCCGTGGCCCAGTCGATGGTTCGCAGGACCTCGGCGAACAACTCGGAATGCACGTCCCAGCCTCCCGGAGTGAAGAGGCTGAGCTCGAAGAGGAGCAGCTCGGCGGTGCCCGGCAGCGGAACGTAGGTCTGGATGATGTTGCGCGGGAGGTTCACCGTGGTGCCGTCGTCGGCGTCCCGCACGGGCAGGGGGGCCATGGCTACGCGGGTGACAGCGGCGCCGCAGGGCAGCGTCACCGGAAAGACATCGTCCTTCGGGAAGGCTTCCTCCACCGTCCGGCGCAGCTGTTCATCGGTGTCGTCCTCTGCCAAGTCGTGCTCGAACTGCGTGACGAGGATGGTGGAGGCCGTGATCGCGCCCTCGATCTCCAAGAAGCAGAGTCCGGCGTACAGCGCACCGTCGTTCTTCAGCTCGACGACCTGCGCCCCGAGAAGTTGGGCGAACGTGAGCCGCGCGTCCTGTCCGCTGTCGGGCAGCACGTCACAGGCCAACTCGTAGAGGTCTTCCGCCGCTTCCTCATCGGACGCGGCGTCCAACGGAAGCTCGTGCATGAACGGCGGCATGATCCAGCCGATCCGCAGCTCGGTCGGCGGCGCAGTGTACGAGGCGGGCACGGTCACGCGGGCACTCCTTCAACCACAGGTCAGGCCGCCAACGTCTGGCGGTACTTACTGCTGTCCGGTGCGGCAGGGGCCTGGGCCGGTGCGTTGTTGTCGCCGGTGAGTTCATGCCAGGCTCCGTTGGCGGCGGAGACACCATTGATGACCATCTGGGTGGGGGCAGGCGGCAGTTCCTTGCCCGCGATCTTTGCCATCGCCCCCGCGGCGCACACCGCCGACCCTGCTCCCAGGATCCCCGAGGCCACCTGTCCCGCGACCGGGACGGCGTTCACGGCGAGGGCGGCCACCGCGAGGCCGGCGGAGATGGTGGACAGCAGGTCCGCGTGGTCGACGAGCCAGTCCTTGAAGCCGCCCCAGGCCTCCTTGAGGCCGTCGGCGATGCGGCTCCAGACGGACAGGTCCGGCGGGTGGTTCTCGGAGGCCTTCAGGATGGCGCGTTCGGCGTCGCCCGCGCGGTCCTTCCAGGTGGCGTGGATGTCCTCCGCCTCGCGGATGAGCTGGTTGAGCTTGTCCGTCGCGTCCTGCGAGGCGTCGGATGCGGCACTCATCATCTGATTGACGCGCTCGGCTTCAGCGGCCTCCATGACGCGCCCCGCGTACCTGTTGTTCAGGTCCAGGAGCCGGTCGCGCTTCGCGTCCGCGTCCCGGCGGGCGGGGACCGCCTCGGCCTCCACGCTCTGCGCCCGCCTCTGCATGCCGGTCAGGTGGTCGTGGTAGGTCCGCAGGCCGTTCGCGCAGGCCTTCATGGACTCGCCGCCCTGTCGCAGGTACTTGGGAAGGTCGGCGAGCTTGGCCCGGAACTTCTCCGCCGCGTCCCCCTGCCACCAGCCGCCGTCCTTGCCGACCGAGGTCAGCAGCTCTTCCAGCTCGTCGAGTTCACGCCCGACCGAGGCGACGTGCTTGGCAAGGAGGTCGACGGCTTCCGCGTCGCCCTTGGCCGGGTTGAACCCCACGCCCGGCCAGCCGCTGTCGTCCTCTATGAAGATGCTCCGCCAGGACATTCCGTGCCGCCTCTCCCCTGTTGCCCTACTTGGTGCCGAAACCGGTGGCGACGGTGTCCTCGGTCTTGCCGTAGCCGTCGATCGTGGCCTTGAGCCTCTCGGCGATGTCGGAGGAGGCACGTTCGATGCGGGTGATTCCGTCCTTCCACTCGCTCTGGAAGGTGTCGCACGCGTCGTCGAGCCCGTCGGTGCCGAGCGTCTTGGGCCCGACCTCCTCAAGGCGCTTGCGCGCGGCCTGCATGCGCTCGGCGGCTTCGCTCAGGCTGTTCCAGGCGCGCTTCGCCCGGTCTTCGTCGAATTGGTAACCAGCGGACATGTGGATTGCCTCCCCCTGGCTGCTGCTGGCAGATGGGGCCTGTGGCCCGTGCTCGCTCGACCGAGCGAGCGAACGGCGCCCGACTCTACCCGAGGTGCCTGTGGAGCCGACTGGGCAGTGCCGAGCGTCCCCGTGGGCGTCGGTACGGGGTCATCGGAGCAGGGCGGACGGCATGGGCGGGGTTCGCGCTGCGTCGGGTCTGCCGCTGAAGCGGATCCAGCGGTTCTTCGCGACGGGCCGTTCGTGCCTGGTCCTGGTTCTGGTCCTGGTCCTGGTTCTGATCGGCTCGTTTGCGTGGCATCGCGTGAGGACGGGCCGGAAGGGAGCCGTCAGTCCGTGCTGCCCGGTCGCGCGTCGCGATAGCCGAGTCGTTGCGGGAAGGTCTTGCCCAGGGCGTGCCAGCCGTCGCTCGTGAACAGGACCGTGGTCCAGGAGCCGTCCGTGAAGCCGAGTTCGTGGGTGTTGTGGCGGATGTCGTTGCGGCCACGGACCCATGCGAGATTCTGGCGCGGCAACTGCCAGGCCACCTCACTGCGCGGCCCGATCTCCCCGCGGGACAGCCGCCCTTCGAGCCGCACCACGACGAACCGATCAGGTGTCGCGCAGAAGACATGTGTCGGGTCCTGCAGTTTCCGAGGCGACAGAGCGCGCGTCAACTGCCCCGCACAGCTGTCCCAGTCCCCTGCCATGGCTTCGCGGTTCCTGCCGCGCTGCACCAGGGAGTTGACCGGGTTGTACCGCTCGGCCAGGTCCTGAAGGTCGCTGCTTCGCTCCAAGAGGTGGTCGGTCATGGGCTGCCCGTCCTGGAAGGGCCGCGGGCGTTTCCGGAGCGGGGGTTCCGCGACCTGTCCGTCGCGCTCAAGAAGATGCATGGAGGAGAGCGGCAACTCAAGCCCCGGGATCGCTGCCGCGGCGGCCGCTTTGGCCCGGGCAACAGCATCCTTGCGATCGACGGGAAGGATCCGCCGCTTGACCTCGCCCCAGATCCGGTCCATCCCCGAACTCATCCGAACACGTCCCTTGCCGCCTTGCCCTTGAAATCGTTCTGGCCTTCTGTTCGCTCTGCTCGCTCTGTCCGCTCCTCGAAAGTGCGCGATTCCGGCCTGTTCTGGTACTCCACACGTTCCTCGACGTATCCAGGAGCGCCTTCGACGGCCGCTCCCGTGACCGCCCCCGAGGGATCGACTCCGAGAGCTCCCTTGAGCACAGTTTTGGCTCCGCGGACCGCCGCGTACTGAGCGAGGTCCGATGTGTTGGGTGCGTTCCCGTGCAGCAGATCTCTGACGACGCGCCCCCTCGCCTTCTTCCAATGCTTGATGGTGTCCTTGTCGACGCTCCGCAGGTACCGGCGCAGCTTGGAGGCCTTGGCCAGGAGCCTGGTCGATTTGACCAGGTCGTCGAGCTTGGTTGCCAGCCTTCCCGCGATACGCGTCGCCTTCGCGGCTCTCGTCGCGACGCCGGCGGCTGCGACCACCGGGCCAATGGCGGCAGCGGCTCCTGCAGTGAGCAGCGAGAGAATCGCCGTGGTGGCCAGGGAGGCGAGGACCAGTTCAACGATCTCCACCAGGAGGTCCTGCATCGCCTCCTCGGCGATCTTGCACGCCTCCGCGGCCTGTTCGAGGAGTTCGGCGACCGTGACGGCGTCTTCGGCCTCACCCTTCAGCGCGTCTTCGTAGTCGCGCATCGACTTACTGAAGCCCTCGCCCGCCTCACCGGCCCAGGATCGCTCGACGATGCTGCGCTCGGCCTCGAGGTCGGAGACCACGTCCTGGATGTCCCGCGCGGCAGAACGCCAACGCTGGGCCGTCGCCAGGAGGGTGTCACTTTCGCCGGTGACCCAGTCGAACCAGTCGTCCGCCCCTATCTGCTGGAGTACCCCCTTGATGACCTCGTCCATGGTGGCGGCGAGGGGATTGCTCCAGTCCAAGGTGTAGCTGACGCGATCGAGGGCGCCCGAAGCGGCCTGTCCTACGCCCATTACAGACCCCGCCCCGGACCGCCGCCCACTGTCTGGGAGTTGGCCTGTTCAGTGGAGTCGTAATTCTCGGCTGATTCGCGCACGGCCTCAGCGACCGATTCGAGCGCGTCACCCGCGCTTCCGAGGTCCTCCTCGGCCTGCTGCTTCTTGCCCATGTAATCGGCACGCAGCTCGTTCGACTCGGGAAGCTGTCCGAACACTCCGTCCGACAACTCAAGGTCGGACAGGCCGTTGCGGATCACTTGTAGCCGGTCGGCCGCCTGCTCCGCGGCATTGGCATAGCGACGCAGTGCATCGCCGTCGATATCGAACCCTGCGCCAGGCACAGCGACTCCCCCATGTTGATCAACCGCGAAAGGTGATGCGGCTGAGACTAGGCGGAGCGGAGAGCTAAGTAAAGCGTAGGCAAAATTCTACGATCCCCCTCGCCCTCAGCCGAACGGATTCGGGCTCGGCAGCCGTAGCGTCGCCCCTTCCGGTAGGTCGAAGACCTGTTGCGCGATCGGGCCGCGGATGCGCATCGCCGTCACCGCGTCCTCGACCTTCAAGTTGTCGAAGTCGTAGCCGCCGCCCGTGACGAAGAACTGGCGGGGGATGAGGCGTTCGGCGGGGTCCAGGGCGCCGTTGGCCTTTTGGTAGGCGTGGGCGAAGCTGGCCGTGCCGTTGACGTCGGGGTCTTCGAGGAGCCAGGCTGCCCAGTCGCCCAGGCTGGTGCCGAGTTCGGTGAGTTCGGCGGATTCCGGGTTGAGGGTGACCACCTTCGCGCCGTCGACGATTCCGAATTGCGTGCCGAAGAGGTCCTGGCCGAAGCAGAAGATGTCGTCGGCGAGATCGTCGTACGTGTCTTTCCAGGTGTCCTCGGCGTTCCAGGAAAGGAGGTCGGGGCCGAGGCCCTCGTCGCCGGCGCGGAATACCTGAACTCCGGCGTTGAAGAGGAAGAAGCCGTTCATCGCGGAGAGGATCGTGCCGAGTTCCGCGAGGGGTCCTGTTTCCCAGCCGAAGTCGAGTTCGATGGCCGGGCCCATGGGGCCGCGGGCGCGGCTGAGGAGTTGTTCCAGTGCGCCGGTGCCGCCGTCGGGCTCCGTGCCTTCGGGCGTACCCTCCGGCGTACCTTCGGGCGTACCTTCGGGCGTTGCGCCGTCGGACATTCCGAATCACTTCGCTTCCGGGCCGATGGGCCGTGTCAGATAGTGCTCGCGCACCCGATCGGTGGTGACCAGGCGGAGGGTGGGCTGGAGTACGGGGGCCGTCGGGATCGCGTCCCACTTCTTGTACGGGTGCCAGCGATCGTGTGCGGCGAGCAGCATGGCTTCGCCGCGCTCGATGTCTCCTTCCACCGCGTACCATCCTGCCATCCACGCGCACACGGCGTATTGGGGTGGGGTGTGCCCGCCCTCAGCGGCGAGTTCGTGTGCGCGCGGGAAGTCGTTGGCGTTCCGCATCGACTGCCATACGACCCGCTTCTCGTCGTCGGTGAGCGTGTCGAAATCGCGCTCCACGAGCGGCGAGCGGTGCTTGGCGCCCGACGCCGGCAGCGGCACGCCCCAGGGCCTGTACCCGGTCAGCAGCTCCGCCAACGGGCGCTGCGTCACCTGCTGGGAGAGCCAGGACAGCCGTTCCTGCAGGACGCGTCCGGCCGGTACGGTCTCCGCCACCGCGGCGAGGCGCTCCGCGAGGTCCGCCGCGGAGCGGTCGGGGGCGGCCAGCAGCGCCTGGTCGAACGGCATGTCCTGGTCGCACAGCTCGCCGCCGCTCGGGGCGTCCGCCCGAATCACCGACTCGGCCAGGTCCGCGGCCTCGCCGGGGCGGTCCGACCACAGCAGGATCTGGATCGACGCGGCAGCCGATTCCCAGACGGGGCCCCGCGCGCCACCGGACCGACGGGCGATCTCGAGCAGTTGCGGCAGTACCTCCTGGAAATGCCCCTCGCGGGCGCGTGAGATCAGCTTCTCGGCAGAGTTCATGAGGTCATTGTCTCCTTTCGCCTCATTGGCGAGGGGTTCGCGGTTTCCAGTGCGTCGCGCGCCTACCGCACCGTTATCTTGACTCTGGTGCCGTCCGGCAGGCCGCGTACCGCACTTCCCATCGCCGAACCGGAGCCCTGATTGTCCTTTGCCGCGATGTATTGGACACTCGCGCCCGCGCCGCCCTCCTTGTACATGGCCGGAGGATATTCGTCGCGGTCCCGTGGGGCGTCGGACGGTATCCCGCGCAGCGAATCGGCTCGATTGTCGTCCGCTCCGCCCCTGTCGATGGTCAGTACGCTGGGCTTCGGCGTTCCCGTATCGCTGTCGTCTCCGCGCCAGATGGTTCCGTTCTGGGCGTCCTCGATGTGGTCGGCGGATTCGGGGTACTTGTTCCTGTCGAGGACCAGTTCCGCATCGTATTCGGAGCTGCCGCCGGTGCGTTGGTTGAAGTCCGCTCGCGCGGCGGCCTGCTCCCGCATGCGGCGGCGCGAGCCCTTGCCGGTCTCGCCGCCGTTCTTGGCCACCTTGTTCGCGAGGCTGATGAGTTCGTGGGCGTGCTGGCCGTCGGCGTCCTGGATGTTCTTGACGACCTTCTTGGTGCCGTCCCCGACCTGGCTGTACATGTCGCCGACGGCCTTCGCGGCGTCCTTGCTGAGTTTGCGGCCCATGCGCTGTGCGGCGTCTTCGAGGGCCTTGGCTATCGGGTGACTCATCCGAAGGTCACTCCCGCCGCCGCGGTGCTGAACTTGGCTGCGTGCGCGGCGACGGCGTCCGAATGCTTCTTGAAGTCGTCGGCGTGCTTGAGGAGTTCGTCCGGGTGGATGGAGAATCCGCTGCCACCGCCCGCGTCGGCGGGTCCCGCGATCGCCTCGCTCGCCGCCTCGACGCCCTTGAGGACGAGGCCCTTCATCGCGCGGCTCACGATGTCCTCCAGCGGTTCGACGGCCTGGGTCGCGAGGTGCGCCACGACCTCCTCCAGCGCCCGTTCGAGGAGTTCGTTCACCACCTTCTTGGTGACCTGGATCAGCGCCGCCTCCGCTGCGGCCGCCGCTCCCAGGGTGACCACTGCCGTCGCCGCAGCGACCGCCAACTGCGCTGCTACGAAGATGAGTTGGGCGATGACCGCGATCTTCGCGGCGACGATGATGACCGCCGCGGCCTCCAGGGCGATCGCCGCCATCTCGCAACCCTGGATCAGTTCACTCATGTGGCCGGTCGCCAGCCGGCTCCAGGTCTCGGCGAGCCGGTCGTACGACGAACCCTCGTAACAGGCCGCCATGGCCTGGATGGTGGCGGACGCCTCCTCCTGCGAGGAACCGATGTCGCTCGCGAAGGTCCGGACATGCCCGGCGAATTCGTGGACCGCGTCCTCGTTCACGTCGGGCCAGGTGAAGCCCAACAGGTCCATGACCCAGACGAGTTCGTCCGGTAACTCGATTGCCATGAGGTCCCCCGTCCCCCTGCGTTCTCCTGGCACAACTGCCGTCTCCGTGACAGTTGTTCGAAGGGTAGTCGACCGGAGGTGGCGATTCCCCACGGCATGTTGGGCGTGTTCGTGAGGGGTGTGTGCGTACGGGGGTAAGTGCGGGGTGCGTGAGCGGTTTCAGTACCAGTCCGGGCTCGGGCGGACGAAGCGCAGGTTCTGCTCGCCCTGGTCCTTCTCGGTCGCGGGGAGGCGGCCTTCGAGGCTGACGTTCCGGTACTCGTTGTTGTGCTGGGTGTACTTGATCTCGCCGTCCGGCATCACGGCGGTGACGATCGCCGCGTGGTGCGTATTGCCCTTCTCCGCGGTGTCGGCCGCGCCCGCCTGCTCGTAATAGATGATGTCGCCGGGTTTCGCCTCGGCGCGCGGGACTTCGCCGGCGCCGTGCTTGAGCATGAAGTTCTGCTGGTTCTCGGCGGCGGCCCAGCTGTCGGAGTAGGAGACGCGCTTGTCGATCGCGTCGATCCCGGTGCGCGGGCCCGCCATCCAGGTGTCGTCGTCCGCCGGCCCCCAAAGGCTGGTCTTCTCCTTCATGCCCGCGTGCAGCAGGGCGTTGGAGACGAAGTTGGCGCAGTTGTTGCCGAAGTCGGTGGGGTCCGGCGTGTTCCAGTTCGCGAGGGCGTACTCGACCATCTTCACGCGGTCGAACTTGCCGTCGGTGCCGCGCAGTTCGTCGCGTACATCGGCGGGGATGCCGTCGAGGTTCGCGACGGCGACCGGCTGGGCCAGCATCATGTCCGTGCGCTGCCGCTCGGTCAGGCCGTTCCACCAGCGGCGGACCGTGGCCTTGTCCTCGCCGACCGGGATGTCGGCGGCGAGCATCCGCATCTGGGTGTGCGAGGCGTGCTCCTGGAGGTCGCCGAGGGCCTTGTCAGGGTCGGTGACATCGGTCTGGGCGGCGAACTTCGCGAATTCGGATGCCGCCAACTTGTCGGCGGTGGTGACCTGTTGGACGGCTTGGCTGATGAGGTCCTGAACTTCCTGGGCCTCCGCTCCGTCCGGCGCCGTGATCGTGCCGTCGGCGGCGATCTCCAGGCCGCGGCGCGCCGCGAGGTCCTGCGCGGCGTGCAGGGTGCTCTGCGCGGTCTCGATGGTGGTCGTCATGCCGTCGGCGACCATGTTTACCGCGAGCAGGATGTCGTACGCCGACTCCAACTGGTCGGCCAGCTTGGCGAATTCGGCTGCCGCCGCCGCGCCGACCTCGTCCGTCCAGTTGTCGGCGAGCGGCTTGGCGCCGTACTCGCGCAGGTCCTTCGCCGCGTCCAGGGCGTGCTTGGCGAGGGCGTGCCATTCGTCGGCGGCGGTGGCCCAGGTGTTGGGGTGGGCGCCGGCCACATCCTCGTACGAGACCATGGTCAGGCCCTCCCGTGGTCGCCGCCGAGGGCGTTCAGGCCGGCGTGCAGGCGGGACTCGGCCTCCGCGTCCGCGCGGTCGTAACTGTCGGCCGAATCCCGCAACTTCTCGCTCAACTCGCCCATCCGCTTGGCGAGCGACACCATGTGTTCCTCCCAGGCGCGGGCGCAGGCCTGAAGTTCGGCGGGGCTGTGCCAGCCGGGGCCGGGGTGCGATGCGCGCACCTCGTCGCTGGTGTCGAGCGAGTGGCTCAGGCGTTTCGCCGTCTGGCGGGCCAGGGACTCGGTGTCGTCGGCCGTGGCGCGTACGCGGGCGGCGTTGATGTCGATGGTGTGTGCCATGTCTGCCATGGGTGTTGGACAGCTCCCCCGATGTGTCCCGAAGTCGATACGGCGACCGTGGCGATCGCGGCGATCATCGTACGGCCCCCGGGGAGGGGGAAGGGGGCTCCTGGGGATCGGCGGGAACGGTCGCGCCGCCCTGACCAGTACGTACGACGGTGGCGTCGGGTGCGGGAGCGTCGCGGGCGTGCGCGTGAGGTGTCGACTTGGGCAGGGAGTGTAGGGAACCTGTCGCCTCGGCCACCAGGGCGATCCGTGGCGTTTAGGCTCCGCGACATGACTCATGGCTCAGGCTCGGGATTCGAAGGAGAGTTGAAGACGCGGGAGGCGCCGCAGCAGGCGCTGACGGCGCGGTTCCGGGGCCAAGGGCGGGAGAGAGTCGTATTGGACCGGCGGCGTGCGGCCCGGCAGGCGCGGCGGGTGTGCGCGGGGATCTGCGGGTTGATCGCCCTCGTCGCGGTCGTCGTCACGGGCATCCGGCTCGGCCAGGGAAGCGGGGCCGGGGCGTGGACGGTGCTGTATCTCGCGGGTGGCGTCGTCAGCGGGTGCGGGGTGGTGTTGGCGCGGTTCGGGCGGACGCGGTGGGCGTTGGCGGCGATGTGTGTGGGGGCGGGGGTTGCGACGTTGGGGGATGGGCCGATGTTCGGGTGAGGTGGGGTGAGATGACGTGGAGTGGAGTGGAGCGGAGTGGCTGCGGGTGGGGAGGGCGACGGTCTGCCGCCCTCCCCACCCGCACCCCTCAGGCTCCTACCTGCCCCACCTGCGCGGCGAACGGCTCGGCGTGCGTCGGCACCGTCGCGACCAGCGCGATCCACGACCCGTCGGCGAACGCCAACTCGAAGCGCCCCCGCTGGACGACACCCTTCGGGTTCGCCCGGATTCCGGCGACGGCTGACCGCGACGCCTCCCATTGGGGTTCGTACGCCCGCTTGAGCTGCCACACCTTCGCGCGATCCGCCATCACGAGCACGCGGCGGTCGGTGACCGCGACGGCCAGCTGAGTAGCGGGGATGTACGCGGAGGAATAGTGCGCGACCAGGAACTTTCCAGCCTGGCTCTCCCAGCCGCCGTGCAATCCCTTGCCGTGCGCGGCCCGCGCCAGCCCGTCGTCGACGGCCTGCCCAGCGCTGTCCGACACCCGCTCGACGCCGTCCGTGAACCGCTCAACGCGGGAGTCGGGATTCGGAGTACGCGGCTGCAGAAAGCGCTGCACCGAGCCGGGAAGCCGGGACTTGATACGGCGCTCAAGATCGGACCCCCGTGGCTCCGGGCGCAACCACAACGGCCGCTCCGGCACCCCCGGCGCCACATCGCACTCGCAGACCGCAATCAGTTGCTCGCCGGGCTGCAGGTGCGGTTCGACCTGGCTGCGGCATTCCTTGTTCATCGGGTATGTACCTCAGTCGGAGCGGCTGGTCAGCCGAACGGATTGTCCCGGAAGCGCGGCTCCACGGTCTGGTGATCCGCGTCGGACGGATTGGCGATGCCCGTGTCCTCGCGGGCGGCCGTGCTGGGGTTGCGGTTGCCGGCCAGCCGGTCGTCGGCCTCGTCGGCGGCGATGCCGGCGGCGCCCGTCGCGCCGTCCTGAGCGGTCTGCCCCACCGGGTCGCCGGTGAGGCCGACGGCCCCGAGCACGGCCTTACCGGTGGTCTTGACGACCTTCTTGGCGGCGAACGCCTCCAGTTGGCCGGGCTCCTTGATGCTCTTCCAGGTCCACGGCTTCGCCGGTTTGAACCGGCTCGTCTTGGCGAGTGCCTTGAGCGCCTTCATCGCATCCGCGATCTTCTGAAGCACTCTGGCCAACCGGGCCACCAGGGTCGCGATCCGGGTGGCGGCGAGCGAGCCCTCCGCAGCGGCCGCGGCGGCCCCGGCGGCGGCCGAGACTCCCGCCGTGAGGGCGGCGAAGGCGGCCGAGGCCGCCAGCGTGACGATCGCCCACTCGATCAGCTCGCGGATGACGTCCTCGACCATGTCCTGGATGACGCGACACTCGTCGGCCGCCTCCTTGAGGAGCTCGGCCGTGCCCTCCATGTCGGCGGCCTCGGCCTCGAACTCCGCTTCCAGGTCGATGAGTTCATTCATGAACGCGTCGGCGGCCTCGCCGGTCCACTCATGGGACAGGTCGCTGCGATCACGCCGCTGATCGGCGATGAGATCGCGCATCTCCTCGGCCTGCTTCTTCCAGAGGTCGGACGCTGCCTGCAGCCCCTCGGGATCGCCGGTGACGAATTCGAGCTGCTCGGCGAGCGGTTCGACGAACGGGCGCATCAGCTCGTCGAGAACCCCGCTCATGGGGCTCATCCAGTCGTTGACCTTGCTGTACGCATCGACCGCCGCGCCTGCGGGCCCGCTCATATCGTCCCCCGGCTCTGCGCCGCGATCGTGCGGATCTGGTCGCCCGTGTGCTCTTCGGTCTCCTGGTACGAGCGGGCGGTCTTCTCGATGAACTCGCCGATCTGCTCCTGCTGTTCAGCGGCGTGGTCCAGATTCTCCAGGGTGGCGTCCACACGCTCCTGGTAGTCCTGGGAAGTCTGCTCGGCCTCCGGAAGCTTCCCGAAGGCATCGGGACTCGGCGAGTGATCGCCCAGCGCCGTACGTATCTTCCTGAGCTTTTCGGCCCGGTCCTGCGCGGTCTTCGAGAACCTGGTCAGCGCGTCTTGCGTGACGGCGTACTCGTTGGCCATACCTCGCCCCCGTTGAGATTTTGCGTCGCAATGGCCACAAAAGCCTAGTGGGTCATCCGGTGTGCCGATAGGGCGGGCTCGCACCAAGCGGAACCGGATTCGCCGCACCCGGATTCGCCGGGTTGCGGTCAGCCCCCGAAGCCCGTACGCGCCGCGAACGGCTCCGCATGCGTCAGCACCGACGCGGTCAGCGCGATCCACGACCCGTCGGCGAACACCAATTCAAAACGCCCCCGCTGGACGATGCCCTTCGGGTTCGCGCGAATTCCGGCGACGGCGGCCCGCGGCATCTCCCATTGGGGCTCGTAGACCCGATTGAGCTGCCACAGCTTCGCGCGATCCCCGAGGACCAGCACACGACGGTCGGTGAACGCCAGTGCCAGCTGGACCACGATCTTGGGTGTCGTGTAGTACGCCGCCAAGAACTTCCCGGCCTGGCTGTCCCAGCCACCGTGCAGTGCCTTGCCGTGCATGGCACGGTAGAGGCCGTTGTCGATCGCCCTCTCGACGCGCTCCATGCGGTCGTCGACAGCGTCCACGACGCGCCCGGTCCGGGAGGGCGGCTTCGGCGGACTCGGCTCCAGGAATCGCTGCACCGGCCCCGGGAGCCTGGCCTTGATGCGCCGCTCGAGATCGGACTCCTGCCGGGGCCGGACCAACCACAGCGGGTGGCCCGGCATCCCTGGCGCCAACCCGCACTCGCAGACGGCGATCAGCTGCTCGCCGGCCTGGAGGTGCGGTTCGACCTGGGCGCGGCATTCCTTGTTCACTGCGTACGTCCCCCGATCCCACACTGGTCGGCATACCCTACGCGGTGGCGTGCAGCCACTGACGTCACCGAGGTCACTCAGCCGAAAGGGTTCTCCCCCGCGGTGGGCCAGGTGCCGATCGGTGCGCTGCCGTAACGCGGAGCGGAGTCGCCGCCCGGCCTGCGCAGCACGGCGGGCAGCTCGCCGGCCACCGCGTGTGCGGTGGCCGAGCCCGTTCCCGTACCGGGGTTCTCGAAGTCCTTGCTGGTGCGTTGGTCGTTCCACTCGTGTCCCTGGGCGGACGAGCGGAGGTTCGCGGCTCCGGCCTTCATGCGTGCGTGGAGGCCGTCCAGGGCCGGCTTCCAGCTGCTGGATACGTCGCTCAGGGCGGCCCCGAACGACCACCCGGCGAGCGAACTCCCCGCCGTGGCCGCCTCCTTGACCGCCTTGCCGGCCGGGCCCGCCAGATCCTCGGCCAGCGCGTCTGCGACCGCGGCGGAGGCGCGGAGCTCGGCGGGGTCTACGTGCGTTTCCTTGGACATGCTCGGCTTCCCGTATCCCTTGTGTTCCTCGTGTCAGAACTGCTGTTGTTTGGCGCCGGGCGGGAGCAGGCAAGGGGTGCGTACGGAGAAGGAGAACCGCTGCGGCTTCGTCTTTCCTGACCCAACCGTCTCGGCCATGACGCGGTAGTGGTTCTTCTCGTTCTCGGCCCACATGAGAGCCGATTCGTATGCGTTCTTGAATTCGCGGTAGTCCGTGACCTTGTAGCCGTGCTTCCGGAGTGAGTCCCTCAGGACTCGCACCATGTCTGTGTGCTGTGTCGTGGGAGCCGACGAGTAGATGTAGTAGAAGAGGCTGTACCGGCCGTCGTCCGCGATCTCGCCATTTGCTCCGATACATTCCTCGAAGTTTGTCCTTGCGGTGCTAGGAACGATTTCCGCACCCGAGACTCCGGCCATGTAGACGGTGAAGTCCTTGGCCCACTTCAGGGCCGCGTCCCGCTCCACGCGCGGCAGCGGGGCGTTCCGGTCGTCGTTCTGGGACATGCACGCTCCAGTCATGAGCAACACGGCACACAGGGCTGAAGCCCTGAGCCAATGGCGGGTACTAACCGATGAATGTGCCTGGGGCCGGATCCTCATTGACTTCCTTCGGTACTTCGCGCGGAGGACTTGCGGCAATGATCGATCCCTGATTGTCGAGAGACTGACTGCCGTCGTCCCAATAGCCACTGTGGCCGCTGGTATCGACTTCGAAGTTGTTACCGCCGAACGGCGCGTTCAAGGGGTCGTCTCCAAGCGTGAGCCCGGCGAAGTTGTTGATGATCGGGTCGTCCTTGGCTCCGCCGGCCCAGACATGTTCCGGGTCCATCTGGAGGTCGGATGCCTCGTGCACGGTCATGCCGGGGCTGCCGACCACCACAACGTCGTCCGCCCCCAGGCCATGGCCTCCGGCCGCGGCGGCACCGACCACAGTGGAGCCATAGCTGTGTCCCATGACGGTGGTGTGGCTGGGTGCCCCGTCGTGGGAGGCGTGCGTGCCTGCGACGAACCGCCGCAGGTCGGGCGCGGCTTCCTCAGCCCGCCCTGTTCCCCCGACGCTGCCGAAGTCGCTCGAAGACGCCTCGGGCGCGTCGTAACCGATCCAGCTGACCATGGCCACGCTCTCGCCGTCGGACCGGTTCAAGGCCGCCTCCTGCAACTTGCCGATCCGCGCAAGCTGCCCCGGCACCCCCTCCACACTCGTATTCGTCCCCGGCACCAAAATCCCCGTGTGCGCGGCCGTGTCCGGGTTGCCCATCGCGATGACGACCCGCCCGTCGTCCTTGGAGTCGTAGTCGATGAGGTACAGCTCTTTGCCCTTGGGCGCGCTGTCCGCGGCGTCGAGCCGGGAATTCAGCAACTCGGCGTTCTTCAGGCGCTGGTTGACGGTCTCGACGCTTTCCCCGGGGAATTCCTCGGCGTAATTGCCTTCGCGGAGGGCGTTGAGTTCCTGGGCGAGGGCGGTGCGATTCGCGTCGTCGCGTACGTCGGTGGGCAGGCCGTCCGCCGCGCCGATCCGCTTCGGGTAGAGGGCGGTGTACTCCTGCTGCTCGTCCGCACTGAGCCCCTTTCCACCACTCGGCGGCGGCCTTGGGGCTCTCGGGGATCTGCGGGTCCTGGACGCCGATGTCCTTCATGGCACGCTTGACGTCGTCGGCCGACTCGGCCGCGGCGTCGTTGCTCAGCGGGTCGGTGAGGATGTCGCCGTTCAGCCGGCCGAGCGCCTTCGCGCCGTCGTCGCTGGCCTTGCGCGCGTCGGCCAGGGCCTCGTCGATGCGGGCGCGGTACTCGCCGAGCAGACCGGCGCGGTCGGCGACGAGCTGTTGCGCGTCGGGATCGTTGTGCGGCAGGTCCGCGGTCGTCGGGTCGCTCACCCAGCCGTCGTCGTCGACCTCGAACCGGTCCGCCTCCGCCCGCCGCACGGCATTGCGCAGCGCGGCCTGAGCCCCCAACATCCAGATCCGCGTGGTGTCCACGACGCTCGCGACGGCCGCCGCCTCGGTCTCGACCACGCCCAGCCGTAATTCGACGTCCTCAAGGAAGAAGAGCGCGCTGTCGGCGTCGTCGCCCTTCCAGGAGTGGCGCAGTGACCCGGTGACCTTCGTACGGTGACGGGACATCAACGAGTCGATGGTGCGGGACAGTTGGCGCCACGCGGCGGTGGACGCCTCCATGTCCGAGAAATCCTGCCTCAGTAATCGCGAGAAGTCAGAGGCCATGACGGACCTCGACCGACCCCGATACCAGTAGTGATACCGATACCGATACCGACACCGGTATCCCCGCGTTTCCCCAATTGGGCATTGCGCGAAGCCCCCCGCTCCGGATGACCATCCTCAGCACTGCGAGCGCCGAGTGTAAGTCAGGGAAAGCGGGTTCATATGCGGAGGACGGGCCTCACCCCACCCCGGTGGCCGAAAATCGCGGCCTCGCCCACCCCCGACATACGACCGGGGCCGGCAGGCGCTGTTCGCGCCTGCCGGCCCCGGCTACGTACCGCTGCGTCGTCGCGTTACGACCAGACGCTGGTGTTGCGGCTCTCGGTCGCCTGGTAGTTCTGGGCGGCCGTGTCGAGCGCGCGGGCGATCGACTCGAGCGTCTGGTGGAGGGAAGCCGCGCGGCGGTCCCACTCCTGCTGCTTCTGCTGGTAGCCCTCCTGGGCCGAACCTTCCCAGCTCGCGGCGATCCGCTTCACGCCGGCCTCGAGGTCGTCGAGCTGCTGGCGGACGTTGCTGGCCGTGGACTTGACGTCCTGCGAAGCCTGGGAAATGGTCTGGAAATTGACCAGAACCTGACCGGACATGATGTCTCCCCCGGGGGATGTTGGACGGAAAGGTGATGAAGGATTACGACGGCGGCGCGCTACCCACTGGGATCATGGGATCAGCGGCCGGGGCGGCTCATCCGAAGGGAGAGGCCTCGGCGCCCGACGAGACGTGCTGGATCGAGGCGGCCTGCTCGTCCTCGGACGTCTGGTAGTTCTGGGCCGTCGAGTCGATGGCTTCCTTGATCTCGTTCAGCACGCGGTTGAGGGCGGTGGCGTCCTCGTTCACCTGGTTCTGCAGGTTGTTGTACGCAGTGGCCGCCTGGCCCTTCCAGCCGGAGGTGATCGAGTCGACCACCGTCTGCAGTCGCTGGATCTCACCCTGGATGGACTCGTTCACCTGCGAGATGCGGCCGCTGAACGCGACCATCTCCTCGTGCGTGACATTAAATTGACCGGCCATGGCCACTTGCCCCCATGAGAATTCGACATCGGTCCCCGCGCCTCTCGACTCCCGGAGGGAACTGGGGCACGGGTGGCACTTCTCGATAGTGCCGCGACCTTACTTTAGCCACAACTGACACGGTCACCCAAGACGGTTCCCAGGTGACCGACCGTGCCGTGACAGGATCCACACATTGTCACCGTTCGATACGTGCGGGGATGCGGGGATTCTTGCCCACGAACATTTCCGCTTACGTCCGTTACGTCACCCGAAGACCGATCTGATGCGGTCGTCCTCCGTGGGGCGGTCGGGGCCGCTGCCGCCGCTCGTCGGTGGCTCGCCTCCGATCGGTGGCTCGCCCCTGAGGCGGGCGATTCCGTTCTGGGTCGTATCGCCGAGCGTGCCCGTCGCGTTCTCCGTGGCATTTTCCGCGGCGCCCTCCACCATGCCCCGCGCCACCTCCTCCGGCGCCGGGACCGCGTTCGGCAAGCCGCTCTCGGCGGTGCTGTTCAGGATGTCCCGCGCCGCCGCTCCCGCGCCCTGCCCCACCCCCTCGCCCGTCGCCGTGACACCGTCGCCGATGCCCTCGCCCACCGCGCCGAGTCCCGCGCTCGCGGCCGCGCCCAGAGCCTGACCGGCGGGGCCGAGGTGTCCCATGGCCTCGCCGATGGTGTCCGCGGCGCCGTTGACGGTCTCCGCGGCGAAGGTGCCCGCGCCGACCACGGCCGCCTCACCCCACTTGATGCCGTCCTGCGCGCCGAAGTGGCTCTGCGTGCCCTGTTGGAGGAGGTTCTGGCCGGCCGCTTTCCCCGCCTCGACGGCCGCGCCCTTCACCGCGTCGAGGGCCAGGCCCTTGAGCGACTGGACCGCTTGTTGTTCGACGGCCTCGGTCACCTGCTGGATGAGTTTCTGCTTCAGTTCGTCCAGGAGGCGGCGCACGATCAGTCGAGTCGCCTGCGTGGCTCCGGCCGCGCCGAGCTCCGAGATCCCGAGCGTGACGGGTGCCGCCGCCTGCGCCGCCGCGATCTCGCAGGCCAGCGCGATGAGTTGGGCGATGACCGCGATCTTGCTCGCGAGTACGACGACGGCGACCGCGTCGAGTGCGAAGGCGAGGATCTCGGCGGCCGTCGCGGCGTCGACGAGGTAACCGCCCCCGCCACCGCCACCGCCACCGCCGCCACCTCCACCTCCACCTCCACCTCCACCTCCACCGCTGAACTTCCGCCACGCCGCCTCGAAACCCGCCGACGCGGCACCGGAGTTGTGGTCGAGTACGGCACCCGCGGCGTCGGCCCCGTCACCCTGGACGTCCCGTACCGCGCTCGCGAACTGCCGCCAGGCCACGGCAGCTTCATGAATTCTGTCCTCGTTGGCGTCCGGCCAGGTGTAGCCGAGCAGGTCGAGGACCCAGGCGACCTCGTCGGGCAGGGTCAGAGCCATGCCCGGCCGCCGCCCAGGTTCGCGTGCTGCCCGGCCATGAGCCGGGTCTGCTCGTCCTCGGCGCACTCGTACCGCGCACCCATCGTCCTCAAGTTCCCGCCGATTTCCGCCAATTGGGCGGCGAGGTGAACCATGGAGGCGCACATGCCCTCGCGTACCGGCTCGTAGATGTCGTTGAACGTCCCGATGAACTCCTCGCCCCAGTCCGCCTCGGCGGCCTCCAGGGCGGACCCGAGTTCCTTGGCGGCGGACTTGAAGGACGTGCCCAACTCGCCGAAGATGGCGCCCTGTTGCTTGAGAACCGCCGGGTCGACATCAAAACCCAGGCCGATCGAGCCGAGAACCGGGCCGAGAGCTGCCATGTGCTTCCCCGTTTCCGATGTACGCGCCCACGGATACCGATGTCCGCGAAGCCGCTGTCCGAGGAGGTGACTTTAGTGATTTCGGCACACGCGCCCGGCTCGGCACAGGGGAATCACCCGAAGGGTGGGCTCTCAGCGGTACAGAAGTGACACGACCCCGGCACCCGCCGCGGCGAGCACCCCAAGTCCCGCAAGGCCGCAGAGGATCAGCCGCACCGGAGCCCAACGCCCGCGCCCCAGACCGCGCCACGCCCCCACCAGGCCGATACGGCCGTACGACGCGTCCGGGCGCCCGCTCGTGTAGCTGGCGCGCGGCGAGTAGCCGGTGAAAACGGCGAACAGGCCACAGGCGACGGCGACCACCCCGGCGCCGGTCAGGACGAGTCCGCGCGCGAGGTCGCTCGGGGCCAGCTCGCCGCTCGGGTACGAGGTGTAGCCGTCCGGCACCTTGAAGGCGGGCAGCCGGTCGCCCGGTCGCGTACGCCCGATGTGTTCCAGCGAAGCGCCCGTCGACGTACGCCCGCCGAGGTTCTCCTCGAAGGTGCCCTTGCAGTTGTTGATGTCGTGGGCGAACTCGCACGACTGGACCCGGAAGGTTCCCGGCTGCGCCGTGACCGTCACGCCCCCGTCGAGGGCGGAGGCCCCGACGAGCGCGAAGACGCCGCCCACCAGGACGACGAACGCTCCGAGGAGCCAGCCGCCCAGATGCCGCATGACGTAGGCACTGCGCGCCTCGACGCGCTCCCGCCACTCGTCGCTCGGTCCCACCGTCATGTCACGCGCCTCCTGCCAGCCGACTTCCGAGAAACAACACCGGACACAGCACCGTCGCGACGGCGAGGACCGGCAGGGCGGCGGGGCCCCGCGCTCATGTCGTACGACCCGCCACGCTGCCCCGAGGGTGATCCTGCCGAAGCGGCGTTCGCGTTCGCGCCACACGCCGATGAGTCATGCCAGGAACACCACGGCGATTCCGGTCACCGCCAGGACGGGCGCGAGCGCGGCGAGGACGGCGAACGACCACAGCGCAGGCTTGCGCGAGCGCAGCGTGCGCCAGGCCTCGGGAAAGGTGACGCGGCCCCACCTGGACCAGCTTCCGCTGAAGCGTCGCGTACGCGGCGTGAAGCCGGTCGCCAGGAAGAAGACCCCGCAGGCCGACATCAGCGCGACGCCTCCGAGGCCCAACGCCGCCCCGCCGAGCTCGGACGCGGTCACCGTGCCCGGGTTGCTGTAGCTGTACGCGCCGTCCTGGCCCCGGTAGAGGTGCTCCTGGAGACCCTTGGGCCACTCGGTGCGGGTCGCGAAGACGGCGTCGTGGTCGGTCCCGCCGTGCGCCCCGCCGTTGCCGGAGCTGGTGCCGGTCGGCTCGAAGGTGCCCGTGCAGCGGTAGCCGCCGCCGCTCGTGGCCGACGCGCACGAGGCGGTGGTGAAGGTGCCGGGCGTGCCGGTCCCGTCGGTGGGGGTGACGTGCCAGCCGACCCAACCGCCCAGCCCCAGCAGCGCCTTGACGGCGGCGAGGAGCAGTACGGCACCGAAGATCCAGCCGGGTCCGCGCCGGTACACGTACGAGCGTCGTTCCCGGTGGCGCTCCCACGCCTCGGTGTTCGTGGCCACTGCTACCGGATCCGGCCGTCGCGCTTCGGGGCGTTCTTCGGGTCCTCGTCCGGGTCGTAGTCCCTGACCTGCTGACGCTCCTGCGGCGACATGTTCCGCCACTGGTCGCGCAGCGGGGCGAGGCCCTCGCCGAGGGCGCGGTGGCCGGCGGGCGAGTCCAGTACGTCCTTCAACTCCATGCGTCCGCCGAGGAGTTCACGGGCGAGGTCCTGCAGGGCGGGCGGGGCGCCCGGCATGTCACGGACCTTGCGCAGGGACGCGGTGAGGTGCTCGTTCTGCTCCTCGGTGAGGTTCTTGTCCTCGATGGGATAGTCGCGCTCGTCCTGCGGACCGAAGCGGTTTCCGGTGCTCATGGTGTGGGGTCCCCCTTTGGGGTGTGTACGTGTACGTGTACGGGGTGCGGGTCAGCCAAAGGTGGCACGGGCGTTGTCGTCCTCGGAACCCGACAGGGCACGCGCGGCCGTCGAACCGCCGTCGCGCGAGGGCGAGGCGGGCTCGCCGCCACCGCTACCGGAGGCCGGTTCACCACCGCCACCACCGGAGGCCGGTTCGCCGCCACCACCGTCGCCACCGGACGTCGGCTCACCACCGCCACCGCCACCGCCACCGTCTCCACCGGTCGTGGGCTCGCCGCCGCCACCGTCGCCTCCAGTCGTGGGCTCGCCGCCCTCCCCCGTACCCGACTGCTCCGTGGTCGCGGTCGGTTGACCGGGCTCGTCGTAGCGGGAGCCAATGCCGTCGCGGGCGCCCTTCACCGCGGTCTGGTAGCCCTCCCAGGCCTTCCCCGCGTCACCCTCCGCGATGCCCTTGCCCGCCTGGACCGCTCCGGTGGCCACCTTGCCGACACCGTCGGCCTCGAGGCCGTCGTCGCCCCACTTCGTGCCGGTGAACGTCTTCAGGGCCGGGTTGACCACGCCCTTGGCCAGTGCGTCCACCTGCATGCCCGCGCCGAGGGACAGCTGCGTGAGCTGGGAGCCGAGGGCCTTCCCGAACTCCTTCGCCGTCTCCTTGGCCAGGTCCTTGGCCATGTCGGCGGCCTTCTTGACGGCGTACTCGCCGATCGCCTTCCGCACCGCTTCGCCGATCTTCTGGATCGCCTCGGTGATGATGCGCTTGACGACCATACGGATCATGACGATGCGGCCGGCGAGCGCCGCTTCGGAGGCGCCGAGGGAGACGACGGCCGAGGCCTGAGCGACGGCGAACTCAATGGCCAGATCGATGAGTTGGACGATGATGGCGATCTTCATCGCGGCGATGATCACCGCACAGATCTCCAGCAGGCCGGCCAGTACGACGGACGCCTCGTGGATCAGGTCCAGGTAGCCGACCCCCAGGCCGCCGTCGCCGAACTTCCCCCACTCCTCGACGAACGCGTCCACCGCGTCACCTGAGTTCACCGCGGTGACAGCGGACGCGGCGGCGTTTCCGGTGTGCGCGAACTCCTGCACCGCCGAACCGAAGTCCGTCCACTCCTGAGCGGCGTCGATCATCGTGTCGATGTCGATGTTGGGCCACTGGAAGCCGAGGATGTCGAGAAGCCAGTCGAGCTCGTTGGGCAGCTTGATGTCCATGGTTACTGCTTGTTCCCCGTGTTTGAAATCCGTGGAATCCGTTGAATCCGTTGAATCCGTGGAAATTCGCCGATTCAGGAGTGGTGCTGCTGAGCGGCCTTCATCAGGTCCCTGTAATGACCCTCATCGGTCGTGTCGTGCTCCTTGGCCATGTATTCGAGCCCCTCGCCGATGGCCTTCAGCCTGTTGGTGAGGCTTTCGAACGAACCACGGATTCCTTCGCTGATGGAGCCGTACCCCAGGAGCAGTTCGCTGACGAGCTGGATCTGGTCGTCGCCCCACGGCTCTTCCAGGCCCTTCAGCGTCTTGTCGAACTTCTTCGCCGTCGAGTCGAAACTGTCGGCGATGCGTGCGAAGGCCTCGCCCTGCGCCTTCAGCACGTTCGTATCGACATCGAAGCCCTTGCCCGCCACGCGGCTTTCCCCCTGTGCCTGGTACCTGTCACGATCACAGCCGAACTGCATCGCGTACCTTAGCCCACCGCCACACCCATTCCGGACGCGTGCACACGGCCCTCACACACGCCATCCACAGTCCCCACCGAGAGCCGTTTCTCCGCCCTTTTCCCTCTCGCGGACGGCCCCACGGCTCGCGGTACCGTATCGGGGCCCATCGGCACGCGAGCCATGAACGTCCCAGGTCACCGACACCCCACGGAGCACCGGTGAAGACACCCGCCCCCTCCCCCCAGCCGTCCACCGGCCAGTCGCCCCCCGAAGAGTCGGGCCCCGTTCCGCCGCCGTCTCCGGTTGGACGGGTTTTCGGCATCGTCCTGGTGGTGCTGACCCTCGGCGGCATGTACTGGACCTTCTTCAACGCCACGATGTCGAGTGGGTACGTCGGCACGCAGGGAAAACTCGTCATCAGCAAGTGCGTTGAGGACCACAAGGAGAGCAGGTCCACGCGAGGCGGGACCGTGGCGTACCAGACGACCTGCCACGGAACCTTCCGCTCGGACGACGGCGATGTCGTGGACCGTTCCGCGCAGATCACCCTGAGCAAGAACGGCGCCGATTCCGAAGCCGCGAAGAAGGTCGCCGACGAGCACGCCGGGGAACTCTCGGTGAACCGTGCCGGCAATGGCACGCTCAGCATCACCAATGTGGAATCCGTGGCCAACTACCTCTGCGGCGGCTTCTTCTTCCTGCTGGTTTTCGCGTACGGATTCAAGTGCGCGCTGACGGGGTCCTTCCCGAAGAAGGGGATCGGCCCCTCCTCGAAGCAGGCGGACCAGCTGATCCCCAAGCCGCTGAAGGCCACGGAGGAATGGCTGTGGGTGATCGGCGGAATCGGGCTCGTCCTCGCGATCCTGTTCCGGCTCGCCGTCGGAATCTTCGGAATGGCCACGCTGCCCTTCCAGTGACCGCCCCGACTACCCTCTCCTGACCCAACTGCCGCTTTTCGACAATGACTTAGTGTTCCCGCAGTGGGTCGGGGCGGGGTGCCTGGACGGTCCAGGCCATGGCGTCGGCGGCCCGGGGAGAGGGTGTTCGTGGCTTTTCGTAAGTTCCTCAGTTCGCTCGGGGTCGGTGCGCCGGACGTCGAGACCACGCTCAGTACGAGTGCCGTACGGCCGGGTGACCAGTTGCACTGCAATGTGCGGTTGCGGGGCGGGTCCGTGGACATCGAGGTCGAGAAGGTCCGGATCCAACTCGTCACCCGTTTCGAGGACTTGGAGGAGACCGAGACGCTGTGGGCCAATCCCGGTGTCGTCAGGTCCCTGGTGCTCGGCGAGCGGTTCGCGCTGAAGGCCGAGGACACGGTCGACGGCCAGGTCACGATCGACGTGCCGTGGGAGACGCCGCTGACGCACATGCTCGGCGGGCGGCCCCTCAAGGGGGCGCGGGTGGCGGTCCGTACCGAGTTGACCGTCGACAACGCCGTGGACCGCGGTGACTTCGACGAGATTCAGGTGCACGCCCTGCCCGCCCAGGACGCGCTGCTCCAGGCGTACGCCAACCTCGGGTTCCGCTTCGACGAGGCCGAGGTGAAGAAGGGGACCCCGAAGGGCGGCCAGAACTCCCAGGAGAACTTCTGGCAGGAGATCGAGATGTGGTTCCCGCCGGAGTACCGGCGCCCCGGCGGGCAGTTGGAGTCGATGTTCTTCGCGCGCCACGACTCGCTCGACCTGGTGACCGGCAGCTACGGTCCCTTCGCCTTCCCCTACGCCAACCTCGACGTGCAGGCCTTGACCGCCTGGCTCGACCAGCATCTGCGGGCGACGTTCCAGCGGTGAGGAAGCGGGAGCGTTAGCGGGTAGGCGCCAGCGAGCGCGTACGAGGAGGGGGCCACGTCCGCGTCGGACGTGGCCCCCTCCTCGTACTGCTACTGCTACTGCTGCCGGTGCCTACTGCGGCGGCGGCTGCTGCGTCGTCCAGCCCTGCGGCAGTCCGCCCGGCTGCTGGGGCGGCTGCTGCTGCGGAGGCTGCTGTTGCGGAGGGGCCTGGGGCGGCTGCTGTTGCGGGTAGCCGTAGCCGGGCTGCTGGCCGGGCTGTTGGGCCGGGGGCTGCTGCTGCGGGTAGCCCTGCGGCGGGAAGCCGGCCGGGGGCATGCCCGGCTGCTGCTGACCCGCGTACATGCCGCCGCCCGCCTGCATCTGGGCCTCGGCGCGCTGCGCGAAGTCCTCGGCGATCAGCGCCGCGATCTCGAAGTACGCCTCGCGCGTCTTCGGGCGCATCATGTCGAGGTCGACCTCGGCGCCCGCCGCCAGGTGCTCGTCGAACGGGACGACGACCACGCCGCGGCAGCGCGTCTCGAAGTGGCTGACGATGTCGTCCACCTTGATCATCTTGCCGGTCTCGCGGACACCGGAGATGACGGTGAGGGAACGCTGGACGAGGTCCGCGTAACCGTGCGCCGACAGCCAGTCGAGGGTGGTGCTGGCGCTGCTCGCGCCGTCGACGGACGGCGTCGAGATGATGACCAACTGGTCGGCCAGGTCCAGGACTCCGCGCATCGCCGAGTAGAGGAGACCCGTGCCCGAGTCCGTCAGGATGATCGGGTACTGCTTGCCGAGCACGTCGAGCGCGGAGCGGTAGTCGGCGTCGTTGAAGGACGTCGAGACGGCCGGGTCCACGTCGTTGGCGATGATCTCCAGGCCGGAGGGGGCCTGCGAGGTGAAGCGCCGGATGTCCATGTACGAGTGCAGGCTCGGGATGTTCTGCACCAGGTCACGGATGGTGGCGCCGGTCTCGCGGCGGACGCGGCGGCCGAGAGTGCCGGCGTCCGGGTTGGCGTCGATCGCGAGGATCTTGTCCGTACGCTCCGAGGCCAGGGTCGCGCCGATCGACATCGTCGTGGTCGTCTTGCCGACGCCGCCCTTGAGGCTGATCACGGCGATGCGGTAGCAGGACATGACCGGCGTACGCATCATCTGGAGCTTGCGCTGCCGCTCGGCCTCGGCCGCCTTGGCGCCCAGCTTGAACTTGCTGGGCCCCTTGTTGTTGTTCTTGCGCTTCGGCTGGTTGCGCAGGAGTCGGTCGGAGCTGAGCTCGACCTGCGCGTTGTAGCCGAGCGGCGCACCGGGCGCCGAACGCTGCTGGCCCGCGCCCGGGTCCCAGCCCGCACGGGGGTCAACGGCGGGCTGCGGATACGGAGTCGGGGCCGGGGCACCGGGAGCGGCCTGCTGACCCGGCTGCGACTGGGGCTGACCCGGCTGCGGCTGGCCGAACTGGGCGGGCGGGGCCGCCTCCTGGCCCGGCTGCGGCTGCGGCTGGGCCGGGGGCTGACCGGGCTGCGGCTGGCCCGGCTGCTGCGGGTAGCCGTAGCCACCGGCGGCCGGCGGCTGTGGTTGGCCCGGCTGACCGTAGGGGCCCGGTTGCTGCGGCGCGGGCGGCTGGCCGTACGGACCCGGCTGCTGCTGCGGCGCGCCGGGCGGCGGACCGTAGGGACCCGGCTGCGGCTGGCCCGGCTGGGGCTGACCCGGCTGAGGCTGACCCGGCTGCTGCGGCGCGGGCTGCTGACCGTACGGACCCGGCTGCTGCGGGGGCATCGGCTGACCGGGCTGACCGGGCGCGGGCTGCGCAGGGGGCTGACCCGGTTGACCCGGCTGACCCTGCTGCTGCGGGTAGCCGTAGCCCGAGGCTTCCGGCTGCGGTTGACCGGGCTGGCCGGGCTGGCCGGGCTGGCCGGGCTGCTGCTGCGGGTAGCCGTACCCGGAGGCCTCCGGCTGCGGTTGGCCAGGCTGACCGGGCTGGCCGGGCTGCTGCTGCGGGTAGCCGTATCCGGAAGCCTGCGGCTGCGGTTGACCGGACTGGCCTGGCTGACCGGGCTGACCGGGCTGCTGTTGCGGGTAGCCGTACCCGGACGCCTGCGGCTGCGGCGCCGCGGGCGGCGGGTAGCCGTAACCCGGGGCGGGCTGCTGCGGCGCGGGCTGGCCGGGGGCCGGCTGGGGCTGAGGCTGGGCCTGCGGGTAGCCGTAGCCACCGGCGGTGGGCGGCTGCGGGGCGGGCGCCGCGTCCGGCGCCGTCGGAGCGGCCGGAGGCGCCGGGGCCGTGGCGTCGGCGGCCGCGGGAGCGGGTGCACCCGAACCGGCCGGTGCCTCGGGCTCGTTCGGCGCCGCCGCGGCCTCGGACGCCGTGGCCTCGGACGTCGCCGTCCCGGACTCCGCCGCGCCCTCGGCGCCCTCGGTGGTGTCCTCGTCATCGTCGTCGTCCCCCCACAGGTCACCCGTGGGGTCGACCGCGCCGGACCGGTGGCTCGACTCGGCGGGCGGAGCGGGAGCGGGAGCGGCCGGCTCGGCGGCGGGCGGGGTGGCCGGAGCCGGCGCCGGCGCCTCGGGCGGCGTCGGCGCGGCCGGGGCCGGGGCCGGGGCGGCGGGCGGGGTCGGCGCGGCGGGAGCCGCAGGCGCGGCGTCCCCCACCCCCGTACCCCCGAACGTCGGGAACCCGGGAGCGGCCGGCGGCGGTGGCGGCGCGGACCCCTCGGACGGGGGACCCGCCGGAGGGGTCGCGAATCCACCGGACGTCCCGGTCGAGGGGTTCGCGGGCGGAGCGGGCGGCGCGGGCGTCCCGGACGGCGGCGTCGTATTCGACTCGCTTGGCTGCGCGTACCAGGACGGCGCATCGAAATCGAGGCGGAACTCGCCGGTCAGTTCCGTCTCGATCGAACCGTCGCCGGGCTCCGGGTTCCGCTGGTCCCGGTCACTGGTCACTCTGTGCCTCCTGGTCTCTGCTGTGCACCTGAACGACCGGTTCCGGCGGGACCTGGTGGGTCGCGCGTCGTCGCCCCCGACCGTCGCGGCGGCCCCGCTTCACTTGCGTCTCAGCCGTTCGTCCCGACAGCGTAAACGGTGCGGGGCGGCCCCCGTAAAGGCGGTACTCGTCACGCAACGCATCACGTAACACGTCATGTACCCGCTCACTACGGCACCACCCACCGGGGCCACCCACCGCACGCCGCCGGCCTCCGCCGGTCTTCTACGAACGTCTACGGACGTCTACGAACGTCTACGGACGTCAGTCCATCCGGCGCGGGCCGCCCAGCAGCCCGGTCTCCGGTTCGGTCGGCTGCACCATCACGTACTGGTGCTTGTCGCCCGCGATCCACAGCATCGTCGCCTCGCTGAGCGTCGGCAGCGTCTGCGTGATCTGCTCGGGCAGCCGCAGCACCCGGCCGATGACCTCCGCCTCCTGCGGGGAGAGGTTCTGCAGGCCGATCACGTCGGCGCGGGCGAGCAGTCGCGGCGCGCGCGGGCCGAGGAACGGCACGACGGTGAGCGTCGACTGCCAGGGCGTCGGCGCGATCTGGGACCGTCCGGGCTGCGCGCCCAGGTCCCGTACGACGAGCACCGGGCTGGCGACCGAGGCGCCCTGCGCGGCGAGTTGGCGCGGCTCGTACACCGAGACGCACTGCAGTCCGCCGCCCGCCGCCTGCGCCATCGGCGCCCACGCGGCGGGGCGCACCGACTCGACGGCGATGCGCGCGCCGATGGCGGCGGTGCGCAGCGCGATGATCTGCGCGGTCCACATCGAGCCGACGACGACGATCTCGCGGGGCTTCGGCCGCAGCACATCGAGCACGGCGGGCGCGCCCTGCGGGTCGACGCCGATGACGACGCCGTCGTCGCCGACGCTCACGCCGAGCGAGCCGAGCGACTTCTTCGACATCACGTGCCGACGGCGGCGCGGTCCGCGCAGCCCGTAGCCGGGGCTGGTGAACTCCTCCTCGAACTCGGCGAAGTCGTCCTCGTCGTGTTCGTCGGGGAGCGCCCGGTGCGTGGGCCGGCCGGAGCCGACCTCGGGCGCGGGGGCGTACGTCATGGTGCCGGTGGCCGCCGTGGGCGCCGGCTGCTGCTGTTGTACGTGGCCGACGCCGCCCGCGATGCCGCCGACGACGCCGCCCTGGGGGTCCTGCGGGTACTGCGACTGCTGCTGGTCGGGCTGCTGGTGCGGCTGCGCGTACTGCTGCTGGGCGGCCGCCGCCTGCTGGGCCGCGAGCTGCTGTTGCTGCGCCATCTGCTGCTGCCGCTGCTGGTCCTGCCACTCGCGGCGCCGCGCCTCGGCCTCTTCTGCGCGCCGCTGCTCCTCCTGGTACCGGGCGCGCAACTGCCGCTGCTCTTCGGCGTGTTGGGCGGCGGCCTGCTGTTGCTGCGCGGCTTGTTGCTGCGCTGCTTGCTGCTGGGCGGCCTGCTGCTGGGCCGCTTGCTGCTGGGCGGCCTGCTCGGCGGCGGCCCGTTCGGCGGCGGCCTGCTGCTGGGCGGCGGCCTGTTGCTGCGCCGCCTGGTCGGGCGCGGCCTGCTGCGGGTAGCCGTAGCCGCCCTGCTCCGGCACGCCCTGCTGCGGCTGCTGCTGGGGATAGCCGTACGCGCCCTGCTGCTCAGGCGTGCCCTGCTGCTGCGGGTAGCCGTAACCCTCCTGCTGCGGCTGCGGCTGCGCGCCCTGCTGCTGGGCGGCGGCCTGCTGGGCCTCCCACTGGCGGCGCCGCTCGGCGGCCTCCGCGGCGCGGCGCTCCTGCTCGGCGTGCTGCTCGGGCGTCATCTGCTGTTGCTGCTGGGCGGGTTGCTGCTGCTGTTGCGGATAGCCGTACGAGCCCTGCTGGTCGGGCGCGCCCTGCTGCCCCTGCTGCCCCTGCTGCTGAGCAGCGGCGGCCTGTTGCGCCTCCCACTGGCGGCGCCGCTCCGCGGCCTCCGCGGCGCGGCGCTCCTGCTCGGCGGCGTACGCGGCCTGCTGCTCCGGGGTCATCTGCCCGTTGGGATCCTGGTTTCCGGGGGTGCTCATCAGCGCGTGCCTCCGAGGGGAAGAGTGGCGAGGAGGCCGGGGAGCTGTTCCCGGTCGAGTCGGACGAGGCCGGCCTTGAGGCCGGAGGCGGCGCGCTCGAGTTCGCGCTTGGCCTGACCGAGTTCGTTCTCGCTGCGCGCCGAGAGGCGCACGTGCCCACTGACCGCGACGTCCTCTCGGCCCGCGCGCGCGAGGGCGACGCTGAACGTCGTCGCGAGCGTACGGGTCGTGGACAGTCCGGAGGCGAGCGCGCCGAGCGGCGTGCCACCGCGGCCGAGCTGCGGCCAGGTGCCGACCCAGTACGAGGCGTGCCAGCGGTCGTCGCACCGCCAGGCACGCACGGTCTCCTCCGTGCGCGGACCCGAACTGCCGCGCTGGGACTGGGCGTTGAGGTTGGCGCGCGGGTTGACGCAGGTGGCGACGGAGAGCGCGGAAAGGACGGCGTTCTCGTCGAGGACTTCGGCGACGAAGCCCCGCCCGTTGAGGCGGCTGATGAGCTGGTCGGCGGCGCGCAGCAGGGCGCGCTGGGCGCCGCGCAGGTCGCCGCCGCGCGCCTCCACGGCCTCCGGGCAGAGCTCGGGGTCGAGCTTGAGCGCGACCCACGTCATGCGGACCGCGGGGGTGCCGGCCTGCGCCTGGAGCGCGGCGTACGCCTGCGCGGCGAGGGCCTGCGGCGGCAGGTGCGGGGCGGGCGCGGGCTGGGTGTACTGCACCAACTGCACCGATTCGAGGTGGATGTCCTCGACGTCCAGGGAGTCGGCGAGCAGCTCGACGGGCAGCGGCCGGGCCTCGCCCTGCGGGCGCAGCGGTCCGGGCGCGGAGTCCACCTGAACGAGTGCCGTCAGGAACGTGCCGTCGCCGACGAAGCCCACCAGGCGCCGGTCGCGCGCCTCGTACTCGTACGTACGCAGACTCGGGTCGGCCTCGAGGAGCGGCGCGAAGCCGCTGTCGATGTCGGCGGGCGGCGGGCCGTTGAAGGCGCGGCGGCGGCGCTTGAGGGCGCGGCCGATCGCCATCCACTCGGGCAGCGGGTGGCGGCGGCGCCGGCCGAGCTGGAGGAAGACGAGCAGCCCGCCGATCACGGCGGCGGGCAGGATCAGCACCGCCTTGATCGCGGCGGCCGCGACGACGAGCGCCAGGGCGATCTCGATGATGATCAAGTGGTGCGTGCTGATCGGCCCGAAGCTGCCGATCTTGCGGGGCAGCTTGGGCCTGGCCGGCCCTACGGGCTGTTCCTGCACGGGCGGCGGCGCGACCTGCGCGCTCCGGCCACCTCTTCCGCCGCGTCCACTCTGCCCGCCGGGTCGGCCGGTGGGGCGGCCGCCGGAACGGCCTCCTCCACGGCGCCCGTTCGGGACCGGTCGACCCTGATTGCCGCGCTGTCGGGTCCTGCTGGCGCTGGACATCCCCCGCCCTGCTCCTTCGCTCGCTGCTGTGATGATTCGTGATGGCCGGCTGGGTGGTTATCGGTCCATTTCGGACCGGCGGTCGGTCCGAAATGGACCGCCCCGGGCCATCAGGACCCAACGTCGGCTGGCGCGTGGAAAAACCGTACCCGTACGCTACGGCCCGATCACCACACGGCATAGTAGAGGCCCGCGCGGCGCATGCGCCGGGGGTGGTCGAGAAGTGGACCCGCAGCAATAGTCCGGCACGGTCCAGCGAGGACGGGGAGAAAACGTAACGATGGCATCACGTCGTGATGAACTGAATGCCTACAATTTCGCACGCAAGCGGACCGTTGCCGCTTTTCTCAAGCCACTCCCCAATGGATCGGTGGACAGCGCCCCGAGGCCGCTCAAGCACGCGGTGCCCGGCATCGTCATGGCCGCGGTGGTGCTCGCGGGCTTCGGCGCCTGCGGCATGATCAGCCCTGTGGCGCCGAAGGGTTGGGACACCCCGGAGGCCGGGATCATCGTCACCGACCCGTCGGCGACCCGGTACGTCGTGCTCAAGTCGGACACGAAAGACAAGAACGGCAAGCCCGTCGGCGTCCTGCACCCGGTACTCAACCTCGCTTCCGCCAAGCTTTTGCTGGATCCGAAAAAGACCGGCGGAGATGCTGTGAAGAAGGTCAAGGAGAAATTCCTCGACGAATCCAACATCACGCAGGGTTCGATGGTCGGAATTCCCTACGCCCCGGACCGGATGCCCACCACGAAGGACGCGGGCACGGCCAAGACGTGGGCCCTGTGCCAGCAGCCGAGCGGCGGTTCGGACGCGGCCTCCGTACGGCAGACCGTCTTCGTCCTCGACAAGAACGACGCGTCGAAGGTCACGTCGAAGAGCAAGGGCCGGCTCGGCGGCTCCGAGGCCCTGTACGTACAGGACAAGCAGGGCAAGCCGTACCTGGTGAGCAGCAGCGGCGTCTCCTACCCCCTCACCACGGGCCCCGGCGGCGACCTCGCCTCGCTGATCACCACGCTCTTCGGCGCGGACGCCAAGCCGCAGACCGTGTCGGACGACTGGCTCGGCACGCTCCGCGAGGCCCCGGTCCCGATCTCCCTCCCCAGCGTCAACGGCCTCGGCAACACCTCCTCCGTCACCGATCTGCCCGCGGGGCACAACAAGATCGGCACGCTGATCGAGGGCGCGCAGAACCAGAAGTACCTGGTCGAGAAGGACCGCCTGATCGCCGTCACGGACTTCGAGGCGAGCCTCCTCAAGGAGACCGTCGGCGCCGCGTACCCGGACGGCGCCCCGACGTACGTCAAGGTGCAGCAGACGGACATCCACCCCACCGAGGGCTCCCTGTACGACAACCTCCCGGCGGTGAAGAAGGCCGGCGGAACGCTTTTCTGGCCGAAGCAGAAGGTCACCCGCGCCAACTCCACCGCGAGCAGCGGCAGGAACGTCTCCTGCTCCACGTACGAGGGTGACGGCGGCGGCCGCAGCGTGTGGGCCGGCGGCAACCTGCCCATCGGGAAGATCTCCGCGAGCGCCTCCTCGTACGTCAGCCCGGGCAGCGGCATGATCTACCAGGAGCAGACGGGCACCTCCTCCACCGGCTTCAACTACCTGGTCACCGACACCGGTCTGCGCTACTACCTGCCGGTCAACAACGACTCCGACAGCTCCTCCGGTGCGGCGGACAAGGACGTCAACCAGTCCAAGGCCCGGCTCGGCTACGGCGACGTGACCCCGGTCAAGGTCCCCGGCATCTGGTCCCAACTCCTCCCCTCCGGCCCCGACTTGACCACCAAGGCCGCCGAGCAGACGCAGAACTCGTGACGGGGAGGGCAGCCACCACCATGAACACCCCGACCATGAACACCCCGACAAGCGCCACGCGTCGCCGCGCCGCCGCCACGTTCGCGGCCACCGCGGCCCTCGCGGCGCTCACCGTCTCGGGCCCTGCCGCCACCCCGGCGGCGGCCGATGGCGCCGACGACGGCACCCAACTCGCCAGCACCGACTGCCAGTTCGGCGGCAAGGTCATCAAGGGCACGCCCTGGTCGCTGCAGCGCGTCATCACCAAGCAGCTGTGGGCGCACGGCACCGGCGAGGACATCAAGGTTGGCGTGGTCGACACCGGTACCGACACGGTGAACCCGCAGCTGCGCGGCGCCGTCGCCAAGGGCAAGTCCTTCGTGGCCAAGTCCAGCCCGACGAAGGACGAGGTCGGTCACGGCACGAAGGTCGCGGGCATCATCGCCGCCCGCAAGACCACCGGCAAGGACAAGGGCTCCGGCTTCCACGGCATGGCCCCCGGCGCCACCGTCGTCCCGTTGCAGACCAGCACGAAGGAGGCGGGCGGCAATCTGGCGTCGATGGTCGGCGCCATCGACTACGCGGTCAAGAGCGGCATCAAGCTGATCAACATCTCCCAGGGCACCACGGCCGACCCGTCCCAACTCGGCCCCCTGGAAACGGCCGTGGCCCGCGCCGAGCAGGCCGACGTCCTCATCGTCGCCTCCGCGGGCAACAGCGGCGAGAGCGGCAAGACCTCCACCAGCTACCCCGCCGCGCTCCCCAACTCCAACGTGCTGTCCGTCGCGGCCTCCGACCGCAACAACGAACGCGCCCCGTTCTCCTCCCCCAACAAGGAGGTCGACATCGCCGCCCCGGGCGTCGACATGGTCTCGACGGTTCCGGCCGGCGGCCAGTGCGTCGACCAGGGCACGAGCTTCTCCGCCCCGTACGCGACCGGGGTCGCGGCCCTCCTCCAGCAGCAGCACCCCGACTGGAAGCCCAAGCACGTCATCTGGCACCTCGAGTCGACGGCGATGCGCACGCACGCGAAGCACGACAAGAACATCGGCTGGGGCGTCCTCGACCCGGTCAAGGCGGTAAAGGACACCACGAAGCCCACCCACCAGCCGACCAACGCCGAACTGCAAGCGGGCACTTCGACCGGCACCGGCGAGAAGGTCACCGCGGCGAAGATGACCCTGGGCGAGACCCCTCAGGAGCGCAACGCCCGTTACGGAACCTTCCTGGTGATCGGGGGCGGCCTTGGGCTCGCGGTGATCACGGCCGGGGCGATGGCGCGGCGGGATTGGTTGCGGAGGCGGGGCGAGGACGTTCTGTAGCGGACGTTGGGACGTTCCGTAGGGGACGTTCTGTGAGGGAACCTGTGCTCGACTTGTGAGTTCAGTGTGCGAAGAGCGATCCTTGGGACGCTGTCTGTGCGCTGAACTGCGCGCGACACAAAGGAATTAGGGAAAAACGGGGAAGGCGACCTGCGATGGCTGACGGTGGGTACGAGGTCGATCTTGACGCCCTGGACCAGGTGGTCAAGGAGCTGAACCAGGTCCTGAAGGACATGGACGGACCTGAGAGCAAGGCGAAGTACGGGACGTACGTGCCGGACGGGGCGTTGGGGGTCGACTTCTCGGAGGCGCGCGAGTTGTACCGCGCGCACGGGAAGATGAAGGACAGGATCGAGAAGGACATGATCGCGAAGATCAAGGACCTGATCGAGAAGTTCGGCCACAAGACGAGCAAGGCCCACGGCCAGTACCAGAACGCCGAGGCGGACAACTCGGTCAAGGAGACCGGCAACACAGGCGGCACAGGCAACACCGAGGTCGCGAACCGCGGCTGAAGGGGGACGGGGAGATGACGAACGCACCGTCGGGCGGCGGACTGGACGGCGGAGGTTCCGGCAAGGGCTGGGACACCCCGTTCAACATGAGCGACCTCGACAAGCTGAAGAAGATGGTCGCGGACGCCAGGCCGCAGACCATCAAAGAAGTCGCACAGAACTGGACCGAGGTCTACGAGCACCTCGTGGGCTCGGACGGCAGCGGCGGCCTCAAGCAGCAGTTCGACAACTCGGTGAAGAAGGTCCTGGAGAAGTGGAAGGGCCCGTCCGCGGACAAGTTCAAGGAAGCGGCTGACAAGATCAGCCACGAAATGGCCATGGGCGGGGCCTTCGCCCAAAAGGCAGGCAAGGCGATGGACGACTCCGCGGACCGCCTGTACGCCGTCCAGGACCAGGTCCAGAGCATCGACGTCGACTGGTGGGACAGGGCGTGGGACGCGGCGAGCGACACCTTCAGCTCGATGAGCGGCGGGGACATCGCCAAGATGGTCGCCGGCGCTGGAGCGGGACCGTTCGGCGGCCTCTACAACGACTACGTCCTCTACAAGAAGTACAAGGAAGCCCGCGAGTCCGGCGGCTTGGAAGCCGACCTCGCCAGCGGCATGCAAACCCCGGACGTGCTCAAAAAGTGGGGCGACAAGATCGGCGCGGACAAGCAGGCCGCGCTCCAGGCTGCGACGCATATGGAACAGCTGGGGGCGGCCTACAAGTCGAACGCCAAGCAGCTTGAAGGCGACGACCCTGTTTTCAAGCCCCCGGGGGTGGACAAGCCCGGCACTGGTGGCCCCGGCGACATGAACGTCCCCGGTGCCGGTGGCACGAACCCGGGCCTTGGTGGAGGCGGCATCGGCGGAGGCGGCGGAGCGGGCAAGGGCATCCCCGGCTTCGACACGAACGGCCTGACCCCGCCGACGGCTGGTGGGGTTCCCCCGTCCCAGATCGGTACGGGACTGGACAGCGCCGGTCCTGGCCTCGGCGGCCCTGGCGCCGGGGCTGGAGGCGGAGCCGGTGGCGGCCTCGGGGCGGGCGGCGGACTCGGCGGCGGCGCCGGTGCAGGCGCGGGCGCGGGCGGCGGCCTCGGTGGTGGCCTGGCCGGCGGCATGGCCGGTGGCGTCGCGGGCGGCGCGGCGGGGCTTGCCCGTGGCGCGGGCGGCGGTGCGGCCGGGCGTTCTGGTGCGGCGGGCCGGGGTGCCGGTGCCGGTGCCAGTCGTGGCATGGGTGGCATGGGCGGCGGCGCGGGTGCCGCAGGCGGTGCGGCAGGCAAGGGCCTCGGCGGCAAGACCGGTGCGGGTGCACGCCTGAAGGGCGGCATGGTCGGCGGAGCGAAGGGCAAGACCGGCGGGGCATTCACCCCTGGCGGTACGGGACTTCGCAACCGTGGCAACGCCTCGGGCGGCACCGGAGCCGCTGGCAGGGGCCAGAACGGCCGCAATGGCTTCGGCCCCGCCGGAGCCGGCGGCCGCGGCGGCGGGAGGCAGCAGGGGGAGGGCGGCAACAACAGCCGTCGGCCCGACTACCTGGTCGAGGACGAGGACACTTGGACGCCGAAGCAACGCAAGGCGAACCCGCCCGTCATCGAGTAACGAGATAGCGTTCGTGGGGCCCACGACCATTCCGGTCGTGGGCCCCACGCACAACAGCACAAAAATCCGCAGAAAGGTGTCAGAGCATGCGCTTCGCGCACAGGACGCTACGCGCGATCGGTGGCGCGGCCATGGTGGGAGCCCTGGTGCTCGGCACCGCGACGGCCGCGACGGCGGACGCGACCAGAGACGGCCAGTGGCAGAACAAGGCCTTCAACCTCGACGACGTGCACAAGACCGCCACGGGCAAGGGCGTCACCGTCGCCGTCCTCGACGACGGCGTCAACGGCAGCCAGGCCGACCTGACCGGCAACGTGCTTCCTGGGAAGCGCTGCAGCGACGATCAACCGGCAAACCAGGAAACCCGCGACATCCACGGCACGGGCATGGCCGCGCTGATCGCCGGTCACGGCCACGGCTCCGGCAACAGCCAAGGCGTACTGGGCATGGCTCCCGACGCGAAGATCCTCCCCGTTGACGTCTTCGACCGTGACGGCGTCCCCCTCGGCACGAAGAAGACGAAAGCCTGCCAGTGGGACGAGGCCATTCGCTACGCCGTCGACAAGGGCGCCGACGTCATCAACATCTCCGTCTCGCAGAGCTACGCGGACGAGATGGACAAGGCGGGCATCGCCTACGCTCTCGCCCACAACGTCGTCGTCGTCCAAGCCTCGGGGAACGACGGCTCGGACGAATCGGATGGCCTCGGTTCGATCCCTGGTGTCGCCCAGGTCGGCGGCTCCCTGCAAAACGGCAACGTCTGGGGGGAAGCGAACCGCTCCAAGCAGCTGATGTTCACGGCTCCCGCCAAGAGCATCACCGTCCCCACCCCCAACGGCACGTACGAGGACGCGGGCGGTAACACCCGTCAAGGCGACTACATCACCACCGACGGCACCTCGATGTCCGCCGCCATCGCCTCCGGCACCTTCGCCCTCCTCAAGCAGAAGTACCCGGACTACACGCCCGGCCAGCTGGTCAACCGGATCATCAAGACCACGTATATCGCCGAGGGCGTCGACAAGTCGAAGCTCCCCGACCCGAGCCACGGCTACGGCGACCTGAGCCCCCGCCAGGCGCTCACCGCGAATGTCCCCAAGGGCGGCGCGAACGGCCCCTGGGACCTGTCCGCCCTCCCGAAGGCGTCCGGCAAGGACAACGCGTCCGGCGGGTCCTCATCCTCCGGCACCGACGCTGCGTCCAACTCCTCCTCGGACAGCGACAGTTCGAACACGATGCTCTACGTCGGCATCGGCATCGCCGCACTCGTCGTCATCGTCGTGGTCGTCGTGATCGTCATCCTGGTCTCCCGCAACAAGAACAACCGCGGCGGCCCGGGCGGCCCCGGAGCCCCCGGCACCATGCCACCCCCGTACCAGCACCAGGGCGGCTACCCGCCCCAGCCCCAACAGCCCAACCCCTATGGCCAGCAGCAGCCCCCGCAGTGGGGACCCCCGCGCCAGTAGCCAGGCATTGACGAGGCCCGTGACCGCTCCCGGTCACGGGCCTCACCGCATCACCACACGCCTACGCGGAGCGTTCGGCAACCAGGGTCAGGGATCAGAGAAGGTGATCCGCCTTCCCCGCCTTGATGTCCGCGATCAGCGCACGCAGCGCCTCCCGACTGTCGGTGATGTGAACATCCTCGGCTCCGGCCACGGCGATATGGGCGTTGCCATCGGCATCCGTGCCTATGCGGAAACAGTTGGCCCCCTCCGCACAGAACGGTTCCTCCCAGGTGATGTCAGACACGACATGGCTCCTCATGCGTCATACGCCTTCTGGCGTCATCGATGTTCGCGAGCGATCTTCTGGATGAAGTCCCTGGATTCCTCGGACCCGAGCGATGCGCGCTCCATCCACTCCAAGTGGGCGTGGTATTTGGCGAGTTGAGATTCGGCGTGGGCGAATTCCGGGCCATGCGCGGAGTCGAGTTCCACCGTGTCCAGTTGAGGCACGACACCCTCGGCGTAGATCACCGCCTGCCCGGCGCCGGGAAACGCTCCAGCCTTGAACGGTACGACCCGTACGTCGACATTGTCCCGCCCCGACAGCTCACAGAGCCTGTCGAGCTGGGCCCGAATAACCTTGACGCCACCGAACTCGACACGCAGCGCCGCTTCATGGATGTACGCGGCGTACTCGACCGGATCCGACTTGTAGAGGATCTGCTGCCGTTGCATCCTCAGGGCGACCCGAAGCTCAATTTCGTCCTCGGACAGGACAGGCAGCGCCGCGGCGAAAAGTGTGCGCGCATAGGCGTCGGTCTGGATCAGGCCCGGCACATGCATGGCGATCCCTACGCGCAACCGGCGGGCGTGCCATTCCAGTTCGGCGATATCCAGCAGGCCGGCGGAGAGCTGGCCGCGATACGACTCCCACCAGCCGCGCGACCTGTCGGCCGCCATGTCGGCGAGGGCATCCACGTACGCCTTGTCATGACACTCGTAGTTGCAGGCGAGCGTCCTCAGCCGCTCCGGCGTGATGGACCGAACTCCCGCCTCGACGTTGGAGATCTTGGCCCGATCGAGCCCCAGCAGACCGGCTGCGTACTCCGTGGACGCGTCGGCCGCGATCCTCATCTTGCGGAGTTCCGCCCCCAGGCGTCTCTGACGCTCGGTGGGCGTCGACCTCGGCGGCATTCGCCAGCTCCTCCCATGAGTACGTACGCCAGTTTGCCAACCGTGAGCCAAGACGGTCCACCACCATCGTGGTAAATCCAGAGACTGGGTGGCAAGTTGCCACCACACCACCCTACAGTCGGTAACGCACACGCTACACACGGCAGTTGGCAGTGCATCGCGCGAGCCTGCCCGCAACCTCCTGCCCTGGGAGGGGTGGACCCGCGCCAGGGAGACGAGCCACCGACTGCCACGGCATCCCCCTTCAACACCCCCATACGCAAGGGAGTCGGCCATGCCCACCGTCCTGCACCCACCCACCCCCACCCCGGCGAACCCCCACCCACTCACGCTCACCGTCACACTCCCCGCCACCCCCTCGTCGGCCGGCATCGCCCGCAGCGCGGCGTCGGCGGCGCTGCACCGGTACGGTCTGGGCCGCTTCACTCCGGTGACGGTCCTCGCGGTCACCGAGCTCGCGGCCTGCGCGGCACGTACGGTCCCCGGCACCAATATGCGTATCGAACTCGCCCAGTACGAGGGCGGGTTGAGGATCACCTCGCTCAACACCCACCCGATGTCGGGCACTGGACGAGGCGGCCTCTGGCTCCTCTCGACCGCCGTCGAGGACTGGGGCGGCAACTGGGGCGTCCTGCACACCCACTCACCCACCACCCGGTCACTGACCTGGATCGACCTCCCGCACTGACGCCACCCACGGCAACGTCCCCACTCGACCAGCACGACAAGGGCCCACGGCCGCCACCCAATTCCCACTAAGCTGCCCGTGGTGAGCGCAGAACGGCGAAAGGGCTGATGCGGCGTGGGAACGAACGGCGAGGCGCCGAAGGAGACGCCCGAGGAGATGCAGGCTCGTAAGGAGCGCGAGAAGAACGAGTTGTACGCGCTCGACATCTCCGGCGTCACGTGGGAGAGCGCACCCGGTACCGAGCAGGACGAGGAACGCGTGGAGATCGCGAAGCTGCCGGACGGCGCGGTGGCCATGCGGTCGTCGCTGGAGCCCGAGACGGTGCTGCGGTACACCGAGGCGGAGTGGACGGCGTTCGTACTCGGCGCGCGCGACGGGGAGTTCGACCTGGAGCCGTCGCCGCGCAACGGCGGGATGGACGCGTAGAGCCAGAATACCCGGAAAACGGAGGCTGGAAGAAGGCCGAGACCGTACGGAGGCCCTGAACCGCCCTCACACCAGGGGGTTTCAGGGCCTCACGTTTGAATCGGCGGCGCCGCGGGCAGCCGCCCTCCGCTCAGTTCGCGACGCACATCTCCCACGCACCTTCCTCGTGAGCTCCGCCGCCCGATGACCGCCGCCAACGCCCGCCGGCGAGAATCCCGCAGGCCCTCTCCTCGCCGCTGCGGCACTATCACCAGCGATCTCAACCGACCACAGCGGCTGCCTGTTGGGGCTACTGGAGCCGTGGGGTTTGCCCCCGTTTGTGGACATCTCTTGAGGATCGGATCGTGGGATCCGAGATGGAGGTGTCGCAATGGCCGCGCAGCGGTATTCGGAGGAGTTCAAGCGGGACGCGATCGGTCTGGTGGCATCCACCGGTCGGTCAGTCAACTCGGTGGCCAAGGACCTCGGGGTCAACACCGAGTCGCTGCGCAAGTGGGTCCGTGCGGCCGAGACCGAGGCCCGGGGTGCGGGCGGTGAGCCGATGACGCCGGCCGAGCGCGAGGAGCTGAAACGCCTGCGTAAGCAGGTCCGTGAGCTGGAGCTGGAGAAGGAGATCCTGAAGAAGGCGGCCCAGTATTTTGCGAAGGAGATGAGTCGATGACCAGCCGCTGGCGGTTCATCTCCGCCCACCACATGCAGTACGGCATACAGCGGCTGTGCAGAATCTTGGGCGTCTCCCGGTCGGGCTTTTACCGGTGGCGACAGGCAGCACCGGCCCGCCAGGCACGAGCCGGGGAGGAAGCTGCGCTCACGGAGAAGATCCGGGGCATCCACACCGCATCGAAGGGTGCGTATGGCGTGCCACGCATTGCACGGGAGCTGCGGGAAGAGGGTCCGGTGGTCAATCACAAGCGGGTGGCCCGCCTCATGCGGGCGGCCGGGATATCCGGGCGCCATCTACGCAAGGGAAAGCGGACCACAGTGCCCGACGCCCGGGCCCCGAAAGCGCCGGACCTCTTGGAGCGGGACTTCACCGCACCGCGCATGAATGTGCGCTGGTGCGGCGACATCACGTATCTGCCCGTCGGCGCGGGCTGGATGTACTTGGCGACCATCATCGACATTCACTCGCGACGGGTCGTGGGCTGGTCGATGGCCGATCACATGCGGGCCGACCTGGTCGTCGACGCCCTGCAGGCCGCAGTGGCCACACGGGGCGGATCGGTCCAGGGAGTAGTTTTCCATTCCGACCGCGGAACGCAATATGCGTCCGCTGCATTCGCCTCAGCTTGCCGGACGCACGGCATTCGCCGCTCGATGGGACGGGTGGGGTCCAGCTACGACAATGCGATGGCCGAATCCTTCTTCGCCAGCATCAAGCGTGAACTCCTGCACGGAGAACGCTGGTTGAACAATTCGGAAGCAAGGATTTCGGTGTTCTCCTGGCTGGCCTGGTACAACAACCGGCGCCGCCGTTCCGCGCTCGGTCAGGCCAGTCCGGTCGAGTTCGAACAGCGCTCGATCAACTCAGGTAGCCTGAACTTGGTTGCATAGTTCGTAGATGTCCACGTAGCGGGGCAAAGCCCACTACCGAAGACCGCCAACGGTGCCAACATGTTCGATGCGGGATACCGGCTCCCTGACGGCGGGATCCTCATCGTTGAGGACAAGGCTCCAGGAAACAGCCTCGACTGGCGGCAGGGCCGTGCTGACCCCGAGGATCCGGAGAATCCGCACCTCGGCGACAATGGTGGCGCGGCCGGCATGCGGGTGAAGCAGGGGACGCGCCACTATCTGCGGACCATCATGGCCGAGATGGCCAAGCGAGGCGGACAGGACGCCGCCCTTGCCAGGGAATTCCGAAACGCCCTGAAGGCAGGGAAGTTGAGGTATGTGTTGGTCCAGACGCAGGAACCGGACGGGTCCCTCTATGCTGGCGCGGTCATAGAAGAAATGCAGATCGAGAAAGAAAGGGGGGCACGTGGTAACCCGAGTTCCCCGTCATGACTTTCCCGTGGACAACGCGGGCGACGCCATGGCACCAGTCATCGAAAGCGCCAAAGACGCTCTCGCCGAGCTTGAGACCTCCGAGTTCGACCGGTTCGACGCGCTGGATCTTTCGCTGACCGTGGCCAAATGGGCCTGTCTCGTAGATCCCGTCGCGGCCGAGTCCCGAACGTGGGAGGCGTGGGTCATCGCCATGCAGGTCGGTTCCGGTCTGTTCCTCTCCGGTACCGCCGCGGAAGGGCCCGTGCCCTGTCGACTCGGAACCAAGGGCGAGATCAAGAATCTTCCCGCGACCGGACCTCAGGAGTACCTGCACGCGGGAAATTGGCTGACCTCGTACTATCTTGCCGCGATCTGCCGCGAGAACGAGCGGCTCGACCAGCTCGCCCGCGTACCCGTCTCGTTCCTGCGCTCCTCCGGGGTGGAGTTCGACGAGTACATCTACGCATGGGTGGAAACGCTGCAGAACGCCTGGTTCGGCCGCCAGGAGACGTGGAACACCCTGGCCACCGCCATCGACGGCACGGACCCCGCAGCACCCCATATCGCCAGCGCCGAACTCATGCTCAAGGTCCTCTACCCGCCGCTCGAAGTATTCCATCGCTACCAGCGCCAGGATCCGGAACCGTTCAACGCGGCGTTGGCCGACGCCGTCACCTGGCATCGCGAGTACTGGTCCGACGACGAGGCGAGGATGCGGAGCAGCGAGGGGCTGGTGGCTCTGGGGCCGTTGGCCGTCGCCTGTATGGCCTTTGACGCGGGCATTCCCGTCGACGTCGAGTCCGAGTATCTGCCGAGACATCTCCTGGAACGGACGTGGGTTGGCCAGTTCCCCACGTGATGGGCCGCGATGCCCCCTCCCCTGTAATGCAGTAGTGAATCAGGAGCACACGTGACCAACCTCAGCGGAAGCGACCGCCCCATACCCTCCAGCGCCGAGGAAGCGCTGGAGATCGGCCGTACGCAGTTCCCATCCGTCTGGCCGGGCGGTACCCCCGTCGTACTCAAGGTTCATGAATTCGACGTCGGCTACCTCATCCACGCCCACATGCCTCCGCCCGCCGATCCAACGGCGCCCCCGGAGCCGGGCGGCAGCAACATCGTGATCTCCAAACTCGACGGCGAGATCACCGATGTCCCCAACTACCCCGTGGAGACGGCCGTTTCCGTCTATCGGCAGTTCCACAGACCGGCCCGCTAAGGTCCGTATCCGTATCCGTACGGCCCGCTCAACGCTCGATGCGCATCTCCCCCCGCACCTTCCCCGTAAGCTCCGCCGCCTCCTCCGTCGACAGGCCGAAAGTTCCGTCGTACGGGGTAACCAGCCCGACCGTCGAGTAGTCGGCCCAGCCGCACACCCTCGTCTCGCGGTCCCCGTCGTCGCTGTCGAAGTTGTCCACATCGAGGGTCGCGCAGGCCAGCACCGCGCCGTCGAGCGAGTCCGTCTCCGTCTCCTCCTCCGAGGACAGCGAGGAGACCACGTTGCCGGGGGCCTTGCGCGTTGATTCGCGGAGGCTGTCCCTCATGAGTCCGAAGTAGTGGCTCAGGGCCAGTTCGGGGTTGTTGAATTCGCCGTAGGCGCCCGAGACCGTGAACCGCTTGCTGTTCTGCGCGCGCCGTAAGGTGTCCTGGGCAGCGTTCGGGTCGGAGGAGTCGGCGCCGTCGAGGAGTTCGTCGGAGTAGGTCGCGGCGATCTCCGTGGGGGTCTTGATGTCGTAGCGCGCCAGTTCCTCGGGGTCCGCCGTCCCGAGGCCGAGGTGCGGGTCCGATTCCTCGCCCGCGCGGTAGTACGGGGCGAACGACAGCGTCGACGGCGCGGACAGCTGGTGCGGGCCGTCGTCCTGAGGGCCCTGCGAGTCGAGGTACCAGAACAGTCCGCCACCGACCATCGCCGCCAGCGCCAGCCCCACACCGGCGACGATTCCGCAGGTCCTCCACCCGCCACTGCGGCGCTGCGGAGGAGTACCCCAACCGCCGTACGGGAGCTGGCCGTTCGGGCCGGGTGGCGGGTAAGGGCCAGGCTGCCCGTATGGCCCCGGCTGCCCATACGGAGCGGGCTGCCCCGGCTGCCCATACGGACCCGGCTGCGCGCCGTACGGACCCGGCTGCGCGCCGTAGGGCCCCGGCCCCGGTTGTTGGGGCGGGCCAGGTACGTACGGGCCTGGGTGGTTGCTGCTCACGGCTGGGGTCCCTTTCCGTTTCCGTAAGGATGCGAGGTCGCGTCGCGCCATCCTTCCGTACCAACCTCCGCCTCCAGCACCGCCGCCGACTGCTGCGCCAGCGCGGCGACCAGCCGGGCCGGGAGCCACCCGGGGGTGAGGAGCGCCGAGGCGTGGTCCGTCGCGCCGAAGCCGGTCGGTTGCGATGGCGTCGCGCGGTTGACGTCGGTCAAGTCCGCGATCAGCTCCGCCAGTTGAGGGCGCCCCACCGGGTCCCCCGACAGGCACCGGCCGATCAACGACCGGAGTCGCGGCGGGATCTCCTCGCGTTCCGGCACCGTGTGGCCCGTCGCCGCGTACGCCAGGGTCGCGCCCAGCGCGTAGACGTCGCCGAGCGGGCGCGGCATGCCGCCCGAGGCCTGTTCGGGGGCGAGGGCCGTGTCGTCGATGCCCGGGAGGCCCCGCCGCACCGCCCCCTGCGGCGCCGCCGCCCGCACCGCGCCGAAGCAGTCGAGGCGTGGGCCGTCGAAGGTGAGGAGGACGGCCGCCGGGGAGACGCCCGCGTGGACGAGGCTCTGGCCGTGGATGACGGAGAGGGTTTCGGCGAGCGCGACGCCGAGGGCGCGTACGGTGCGCTCCGGCAGTGGGCCGCCGTGCAGGGCGAGCGCGGTGGGGAGCGGCAGCACGGGGACGTACGGGCGCGCGTGCCAGGGGGCGTCGCCGGGGCGCGCCAGTTCGACCGTGGGCAGCGTCCACGTACCCAACAGGTAGCGCGCGGCGTCCGCTTCGGCCATGAAGCGGTTCGGGTCGACGCCGGGGGCCGGGGTGCTGAGGAGGACCGTGCGGTCGCCGTCGGGGGTGCGGGCGATGTGGCGGCGGGCCGCCAGGCCGGCCGCCACATCGCCGATGGTGGGGTCGAGCTGGGTGAGCGGGGTGAGCGGGAGGTACGGGCCCACCTGCGGCGCGATGCCCTGGGTGCTGTGCATGGGTGTCGGGTGGTCCCTTCGGGCTCAGAACGCGCTCAGCGCGTGCACGGTGCCGTCCGTCAGCAGGAAGATCCGGTTGCCGTCGGCGGCGAGCCGGGAGTAGTGGGGGCGGGGGTATCTGGCCGTCCAGGGGTTCTCGCCGTCCTTGCGCGGGATGCCGCGCAGTTGGAGTTCGCCGATGCCGTCGCCGTCGTCGCCTACCCAGACGGCGCTGCCCTGGACGCGGACGCGGCTCGGTGTGGAGGGGCCGACCGCGAACCACTCGCGTTGCCCGTCGGCACGGCGGAGGGACTGGGTGATGTTGGCGATGCTGACGTACAGGTGGGAGCCGCTTACTTCCGGCGGGCCCCATTTGCTGTGCGCGGCGTCGGTCAGGGAGAGGGGCATGGTGGACCACGCCAGTTTTCCGTCGGTGAGCGCGCGGGCCTGCATGGTCTTGCCGTTGATGTAGACCGTGCCGCCGACGATGAGCGGGCGGACCTCCGATTCCGACTCGTCGGGCTGGCGCCGCCATGCCGTGCTTCCGTCGCTCGTGCGCACCGCGTGGACGGTTCCGCTGGTCGTCGGCACGACCAGGACGCCGCGGGCCACGGCCGCCGGGCCGTGCAGCTTGCCGCGGAACTTCGCGGGCACGGTCACCGTCCAGCGCACCTTGGCGTCCGACGCACCGACGCAGCGCAGCCGGTCGTCCTTCGTCGTCAGGTAGACCGCGTCGGCGTCGGCGGCGAGGAGCGTGGCCGCCTCGGCCTGCGCGCACGTCCACTTGGCCTTGCCGGTGGCGGGGACGTAGGTGTGCAGCGTGCCCTCGTCGTCGGCGCCGACGACGAGCCTGTCGGCCAGCGATACGTATCCGCTCTTGGGCTGGAGGTGCTCGGCGGCCCAGCGCCGCTTGCCGTCCTTGACGGAGTGCCCGCCGATGCCGCCGGAGCCGAGCGCGAAGACGAGGACGTCGCGCACGGGCAGCAGTTCGGGTGTGGTGACGTCGGCGGTGGCGACGGACCACAGCTTCATCGAGCCGCCGTTCTCGGCGTAGTTGTCGCGGGGCTTGGACTTCAGGGCGTGTACGGGGGTCTTGGCCGCGGCCGGAATGTCGAAGAGGGGGCCGTCGGTGCGGGTGCGGGAGTCCCGGGAGCCGTACCACCACGCGGCCGTCCCGGCGCCGGCCGCCGCGACGGTGCCGCCGACGGCAAGCGTCGTCAGGAGGCGTCTTCGGGACATGGCCGGCCGCTGCTGAGGCTGCTGTACGCCGCCGACGATGGTCGTCGACAGCTGCCGGGCACCGGTCTCCCGTTCGGTGATCGCGGCGGCGATGGAGCCGCGCCGCCAGGCCTTCTCGGCGCCCTTGGGCGGCCGCATCGCCTCGGCGATCTGGGCGGGCGTGGGCCGGTGGGCCGGGTCCTTGGCGAGGCAGGGGGCTATGAGGGAGGTCAACTCCGGGGCTATTCCGTGGAGTTGGGGCTCGCCGTGCACCACCTCGTACTGCACCGCCGCGACGTGTCCGCCGTCGAACGCGCGCCGCCCACTGGCCGCGTACACCAGCACCGCGCCCAGCGAGAAGACGTCGGCGGCCGGTGTCACCCGGTGGCCGAGGACCTGCTCGGGCGCCCCGTACCCGGGGGTGACCGGCACCTCGCCGGTCGTGGTGAGCGTCAGGCCGTGCTCGGGGCGGGCGATGCCGAAGTCGATGACGCGCGGGCCCGTCGACGTGAGGACGATGTTCGGCGGCTTGAGGTCGCGGTGGATGAAGCCCGCGGCGTGGATGTCGGCGAGGGTGTGCGCGAGGGACGCCGCGAGGGCGCGCAGGGCGGGCTCGTCCAGCGGGCCGTGCGCCTCGACGGCCTGGTCGAGGGTGAGCCCGGCGAGGAACTCGGTCGCCATCCACGGCCGTCCGCCCTCGGTCCACGCGCCGAGGACATTGGCAACTCCCTTGCTGCGTACGGCCTGTGCGGCCTGCGCCTCGCGTACGAAACGCTGGGCGAGGTTCGGGTCGTGGGCGAGTTCGGGCTTGAGCACCTTGACCGCGGCGAGCGTCGCGGCGCCGTCCTGACCGACGTACACCTTGCCCATGCCGCCCTCGCCGAGCACGCCGAGGACGCGGTAGGGACCGAGGCGGAGGGGGTCGCCGATGCCGAGGGGTTTCATGTGGGGCCTTCTGCCGGGGCGTTGGAGGGGGTCGCTTGGAGGGGGTCGTGGAGAGACAAGAGAGGGAGACGAGAGAGGGAGACAGGAGAGGGAGGCACGAGAGGGAGGCACGAGGGGCGGAGGCAAGAGGGGCGGAGGCGCGGCGTCACTTCATGGGGTACGCCGCCAGTTCGCTGTTGTCGCTGAGCGAGAGGACGAGGGTGCGTCCCGGGTCGGCGTAGAAGCGGTCGCCGTCCGTCTTGTACGTGGCCACGACCGCCCGGGTCCTGAGGTCGACGGCGCGCAGCTGTGCGCCGTTGCGGTAGTACGCGCAGGTCCTGCCGACGAGGGGGCGCCACGCCGTGGACTGTTCGTCGGCGTCGGCGCCCTTCTCCGACCACAGGCGCTTGCCGGTGTGCGCCTGGTACGCGGTGAGCCCCGTCCCCTGGACCACGGCGTACAGGACGCCGCCGGCCAGCGTCGGAGGCCCGAAGGCGCGCACCTCGGGCGTCTTCTCGGGGGTCTGCCAGCGCGCCTTGCCGTCCTTCAGGGCGACCGCGCGCAGCCGGGTGCCGCCGATGTAGACGTACGTGTCGTCGACGGCCGGCTCGGCCCACAGCGGGGCGATGTCGTCGACGAGGTACGGGACGTCCCACAGCACGCGGCCGTCCTTCAGGTCCCGTACGACGATGTGGGGTTCGTCCTTCTTCATCTGCTGGTACGTGACCAGGCGCCCGCCGGCCACCTTCGCGGCGAGGATGTGCATGGCCGGGTCGACATCGTCCCGCTTGGGCAGCGGCCGCGACCACACGGTTTTTCCGGTGGCGCAGTCGACGGCGCGCAGCGTCCACTTCTGCGCGGGCGTGTAGCCGATGGTGTCGCCCTTGCCCTGGCCGACGACGACGTACGCGATGTCGTCGGTGACGCACAGGAGTTGGTTGCCCTCCAGGTGGTCGGTGGTGTCGTCGAGGCGGGCGAGGGCCTTGAGTCTCTTGCCGGTGCGCGGGGCGATGGTCTCCAGGGTGACGGGCTTGCCCGCCTGGTCGTCGTCGTACACGTCGTACGAGAGGTGGTAGAGCTTTCCGGCCGCGGCGGTCCAGTTCCAGGAGCTGCCGATGTGCTCGTCCCAGCGCTTCTTGCCGTCGGTCGCGCCGAGCCCGCGGGCGTATCCGCGCATGGCGACGGCGGTCCCGTCGACGATGGCCGGGACCGAGGTCTTTCCCTTGACGACGCTGGTGTCGAAGTAGCCGGATTCGGACCAGAGGGGGTCGAGGTTGCGCTGGCCGGGGGCGGGTTCACCGGCGTCGTCGGCGTTTCCCGGCTTGGGGTCGGCCGCCGCTTCCGGCTGCCCGGAGGGCCTTCCGGTCCACCACCAGGCGGCGCCGCCCGCGACGGCGCCCGCGCCGAGGACGCCGCCGACGGCGAGGAAGCGGCGCCGGGACGCGGTTCCGTCCGCGGTGCCGATGGCGGCGGTGGCGGCGGACTGCGGCACGGTGTGCTGTGGCGGGGCGGGCATGCGCTGCGGGGCGATCTGCCATACGTCGACGGCCCTGCGCCCGATGTCACCGAGCAGCGTGGCGGAGAGCTGGTCGACGAACTCGCCGTCCCCGCTGTGCAGTTGGGCCGCGAGCTGCTGGGTGGTGGGCCGCTGCGCGGGATCCTTGTGCAGACACCACGCCAGTACGGGGACGAGCGCCGCCGGTACGCCGGTCAGGTCCGGCTCCCCGTACCGCACCCGGTACAGCAGGTCGGCGGCCTGCCCGTTGCCGAACGGGCCGCTCCCCCGCGCCGCGTACACCAACACCCCGGCGAGCGCGAACACGTCGCCTGCCGGGCCGTGTTCCTGCCCGGTCGCCTGTTCCGGTGACATGAAGGCGGGGGTGCCGACGGCGGATCCGGTGCGGGTCAGGCGGTCGTCGCCGATGGCGCGGGCGATGCCGAAGTCGATGACCTTCGGCCCGTGGGCCGTGACGAGGATGTTGGACGGCTTGAGGTCGCGGTGCACGACGTCGCTGCGGTGCAATTGCCCAAGTGCCGCGCACAGGGCGGCGCCCAGCGCGCGTACGGTCGCCTCCGGCAGTGGGCCGCCGGTCTCGACGGCCTCGTCGAGGGGTGGTCCGAGTACGTACTCGGTGGCCAGCCACGGGGTGTCGGCGAGCGGGTCGGCGTCCACGACCTTCGCGCCGAACTGCCCGCCGATGACACGGGCGGCGTCGATCTCCAGCCGGAACCGGGTGCGTCCCGCCGGGTCGGCGGCGAGCGCGGCGTGCATCGTCTTCACGGCGACGGTCCGCCCACCGGCGGTCCGCGCGACGTACACCGTGCCCATCCCGCCGCTGCCGAGTCGTGCGACGAGGCGGAACGGGCCGAGTTGGGCGGGGTCGTCGTGGGTCAGCGCGGTAGGGCTAGGCATGGGGTGTCAGTTCTCACCGTGATCGGGTGTGCGGTGGGCGGGGCGCAGGTCAATTGGGTTGCCGTACGCGCTCGGGCGGTGAACCGCCCCTGATCCGAATCCGCACGCCACGCCTCCCCCGCCGCCGTCCGAACCGTGACCTCCCCTGTCACGGCGCGGAGAGTCTAGTCGACAGCCTTTGACGTGGGGGGGTGGAAGAGCCTGCCGTGCGGTGGGTTGTGGTGATTAGGCTGTGGCCCGCCGGTCCTCGACCACATCAGGAGGCGTTGTGAACGACGAGCGTGACGAGGACCGTGGTCCGTCCGACGCGGAAGCCGGCACCGCGCCGACGCCCGACTTCACCAGCGAGTACGCCCCTCCACCCTGGTCCACGCGGCTCCCCGACACGCCCCCGGCCGACCTGGAAACCGGCCCCACCCTGCGCCTCTCCGCCCCCTCCCTGAACCGCGACTTCGCCGAACTCTCCGCCCTCGGCGAACCCCAACCACCCGCACCCAACGAGGATCCCACCCCGGAGCAGCGGTCGCGCGCGTGGCTCGACGCGCATCGGGTGCACGTGGAGATCGATACGCGGGGCGGGGGTGGGAGTGGGGCCGGCGCCACCGCACCCGCACCCGCACCCGAAGCTGAGGCCACACCTGCTACCGAGGCCACACCCGGAGCCGGGACCACACCCAGCGCCGAGACCGCGACGCCCGGCGCCAACACCACCCCTACAGGCTGGACTCCCCCGCCCCCTCCGGCGAACGGAGTCCCACCGCTGCCGCCGACGTACCTTCCCGCCGCACCGTCCCCCGCCCCGCAGTGGACCACCCCCGCACCCGACCAGCAGCCTCCGCCACCCCCACTGCCGGCGACCCCACCCGCGCCACCCACCCTGCCCCCCAATTCGCCTGTCCCGCAGCCCAGTTACGGTTTCCCTCAGCCCCAGCCCGGTTTCGGCCCGCCACCCCCGCACACCTACGCACCCCACGCCCCCAACCCCACCGCCTACACCACCCCCACCGCCCCCCTCGGCTACACCGCCGCCGTCGAGCTCTCGGCCGACCGTCTGGTCAACGGAAAGCGCCAGAAGCAGCGGAGCCGTGCTCCGGGCGCCCCCACCGGCGGGCGCTTCAAGTTCGGGGGGAAGAAGGAGGAGTCGGAGCGGCAGCGGAAGCTGGACGTCATCCGCACCCCGGTCAACACCTGCTACCGCATCGCCGTGATCAGCCTCAAGGGCGGCGTCGGCAAGACGACCACGACGACCGCTCTCGGCTCGACCCTCGCCGCCGAACGCCACGACAAGATCCTCGCGATCGACGCCAACCCGGACGCCGGAACCCTCGGCCGCCGCGTCCGCCGCGAGACCGGCGCGACCATCCGCGACCTCGTGCAGGCGATCCCGCGCCTGCACTCGTACGCGGACATCCGGCAGTTCACCTCGCAGACCCCGTCCGGCCTGGAGATCATCGCCAACGACGTGGAACCGGAGGTCTCGTCGACGTTCGACGACGCGGACTACCGCCGCGCCATCGACGTACTCGGCCGCCACTACCCCGTCGTCCTCACCGACTCCGGCACCGGTCTGCTCTACTCCGCGATGCGCGGAGTCCTCGACCTCGCCGACCAGTTGATCATCGTCTCGACCCCGTCCGTCGACGGCGCTTCCAGCGCCAGCACCACCCTCGACTGGCTGACGGCGCACGGCTACGACGAACTCGTCGCACGCTCCCTCACCGTCATCTCCGGCGTCCGCGAAACCGGCAAGATGGTCAAGGTGGACGACATCGTCAGCCACTTCAGGACCCGCTGCCGCGGCGTCGTCGTCATCCCCTTCGACGAGCACCTCGCGGCCGGCGCCGAGGTCGACCTCGACATGGTGCGCCCCAAGGTGCGCGAGGCGTACTTCGACCTGTCCGCGATGGTCGCGGAGGGCTTCAGCCACGGCCGGCCCCCCGAGCACCCTGGACACCCGGCACACCCCACGCACCCCGGCCCCACCTGGCAGGCGCCCCCGCCCCCACCCCCGCCCCCATACCCGCACCCATAACACCCCTCCAGGTGCCACCTCCTGGCCTGCAAAGCGTCATTGGTCTCCACCAATGTGCGTGAAATGCAGGTCAACTCGTTATTTCCGCAGGCCACATGGGGTTCACCCACCGTTGACGTTTCTCAACTGCCGCTGGTAGACCAACACTTCAATCAGCCAAAAACCGAAGACCAGCCCAGCTGTGCGATCGATGCGCGAGGTCACCGCCGATGGACACACCAGTTCAGCAAGACCAGCACGACAGAACGGCACGCCCCGCGCGGCGAGGAGTACGGATACTCCTCGCCTCCGGAGCCGCGGCATTCACCCTGACGGCCGGCCTCGCCACGCCGCTCAACCCGGCGCCGCACCAGGCGGAGGCGAACACCACAGCCAACGCCCAGGCCGCCGCACAGGCACAGGCCCAGGCCGCCGCCAAGGCCAAGGCCGATGACGGCAAGAAGAAGACCCTCACCGTCGCCGTCGCGCAGAGCGTCGACTCGCTGAGCCCCTTCCTGGCGACCCGTCTGGTCAGTACGAGCATCCACCGTCTGATGTACGAGTACCTGACCAATTACGACCCGAAGGACAACCACGTCATTCCGGGGTTCGCCACCAAGTGGAAGCCCTCGGCCGACAAGCTGACGTGGACGTACACCATCCGCTCCGACTCGAAGTGGTCCGACGGCCAGAAGGCCACCGCCCACGACGCCGCCTTCACCTTCAACAAGATGATGACGGACGACGGCGCGGCCACCGCCAACGGTTCGTTCGTCGGCAACTTCAAGAAGGTCACCGCGCCCAGCGACACCAAGCTCGTCGTCGAGCTGAAGAAGCCGCAGGCGACGATGACGTCCCTCGACATCCCGATCGTGCCCGAGCACATCTGGAAGGACGTCAAGGACTACTCGAAGTACAACAACGACGACAAGTTCCCGATCGTCGGCAACGGTCCGTACATCGTCACCGGCTACAAGACCGACCAGTACGTGAAGTTGAAGCGCAACCCGGACTTCTGGCGCAAGACGAAGACGCCGCAGTTCGACAACATCGTCTTCAAGACGTACAAGGACCAGGACGCCGCGGTCGCCGCCCTGCGCAAGGGCGAGGTCTCCTTCGTCGCCGGCTCCCCCGCCCTGACTCCCGCCCAAGCGGCCTCCCTCAAGGGCGAGAAGAACATCAAGGTGAACGAAGGGCCCGGGCGGCGCTTCTACGCGATCGCCGTGAACCCCGGCTGGAAGACCAAGAGCGGCAAGAAGTTCGGCGACGGGAACCCGGCGCTGCTCGACAAGGACTTCCGCCAGGCACTCTTCAAGTCCGTCGACACCAAGAAGATCGTCGACAAGGTCTTCCAGGGCCACGCCGTGGAGGGCCAGGGCTACATCCCGCCGCGCTTCAAGGACTACCAGTGGCAGCCCACGGCCGACCAGAAGCTCGGCTACGACCCCAAGGCCGCGGCCAAGATGATGGACGACGCGGGCTACAAGCTGAAGGACGGCAAGCGCGTCGGCAAGGACGGCAAGCCGATCAACCTGCGGATGCTGTGCCACGCCACCGACCCGAACGACAAGGCGGTCGGCAAGTACCTCAAGGAGTGGTGGGGGAAGGTCGGCGTCGGGCTCAAGCTGAACTGCGTCGACGACGTCTCCGTGCCCTGGTACGCGGGTGAGTACGACCTCGCCTTCGACGGCTGGTCGGTCAACCCTGACCCGGACTTCGTCCTCGGCATCCACACCTGCGCCGCCCTGCCGAGCAAGCCGAAGGAGGTCGCGCAGACCGACAACGGCATCTGCGACAAGACGTACGACAAGCTCTACAACCAGCAGCTCGCCGATTACGACCCGGCCTCGCGCGCGGACACCGTCAAGAAGATGGAGTCCTGGCTCTACGACTCCGGCTACATGAATGTCATGGCGTACCCGAACGCCGTCGAGGCGTACCGCACGGACCAGATCAAGTCGATCCAGACGATGCCCACCGCGGCCGGCAACATCTATGGCCAGGACGGGTATTGGAGCTGGTGGTCGGCCGAGCCCGCCTCCGCGTCCGACAGCGAGGACAGTGGCTCGTCCAGCTCCACCGGCATCGTGATCGGCATCGTGGTCGCGGCACTCGTCGTCATCGGCGGCGGACTGTTCGTGGCCAGGCGGCGCCGCACGACGGCGGACGAGCGCGAGTAACACCTCCTCGCGGCACACCGCGTACGAGGCACGCCTCGTACGCGGCACACCTGACCTCGCACGGATTGCAGCAACCATGGCAGCTGACAGCACTCCGGCGCTCGTGCGGGACGCGGATGCGCAAGCCGACGGCGACCCGGCTTCGGCCGGGCCGCCGTCGGCCGCCCGCGGCCCACGGGCCCGAAACACCAAGGCGTACGTCCAGTACGCGCTCGCGAAGATCGGCGGCGCGGTCGTCTCCCTCTTCGCCGTCCTCGTCACCAGCTTCTTCCTCTTCCGTCTCATCCCGGCCGACCCGGTCAAGCAGATGACCGGCGGCCGCAAGGTGTCGTCCGAGCAACTGGCGAACCTGCGCCACCAGTACGGCCTCGACCAGCCGATGTGGAAGCAGTTCACGTCGTACATCGGGGACGCGCTCTCCGGTGACTTCGGGAACTCGTTCCAGTTCCACACCCCGGTCATGGGCAAGATCCTCGACGCGCTCCCGGCGACGCTGCTGCTGACCGGCACGGCGTACGTCCTGTACTCGGCGCTCGGCCTCTGGCTCGGCACGCGCACGGCGTGGCGCAACGGCTCGCGCAGCGACCGCTTCAACACGGCCTTCGCGCTGACCCTGTACTCGGTCCCGTCGTTCTGGCTGGGCCTGCTCCTCATCATCATCTTCGCCGTCGGCATCGGGCCGATCCCCGGCATGTTCCCGACGGGCGGGCTCGAATCCGGCGGCGAGACCGGGTTCGCGTACATCATCGATGTCGCGCACCATCTGATCCTGCCCGTCATCACGCTCGTCGCGGTCGGCTACGCGCAGACGCTGCTCGTCATGCGCTCCTCGCTGCTCGACGAGATGGGCAGCGACTATCTGACGACCGCGCGGGCCAAGGGACTTCGGGACGACACCGTGCGCCGCAAGCACGCGGTGCCGAACGCGATGCTGCCGACGTTCACGCTGATGTTCGTGAACCTCGGGCAGGTGGTCGCCGGGCAGATCCTCGTTGAGACGGTCTTCTCGTGGCCGGGGCTCGGCGGGCTCTTCTACCAGGCCCTGTCCGTTCCCGATCTCCCGCTCGTCCAGGGCCTGTTCTTCGTCTTCGCCACCGCGGTGATCCTCGCGAACACCCTCGCCGACATCCTGTATCCGCTGCTCGACCCGAGGGTGGGCCGATGACGACGACCGACACCACCGCGCCCGCGAAGGCGCCCACCGCGCGCTCCCTCGCGCGCGCCCGCAAGCGGCAGTCCCTGGCCCGCTTCTGGAAGTCCTACCGCGCGCACCGCAGCGGCCTGTGGGGGCTCGGGCTGCTGATCCTGATCGCGCTCATCGCGCTGTTCGCGCCGGTTCTGGTCGGCGAGGACTCGCAGAGCGTGACCGACGCGCCCGGCGGCCCGCTCGAAGGGCCCAGCGGCGAATTCCCGCTGGGCACCGACCAGTTCGGCCGCAGCGTCCTCGCCCTCGTGGTGTACGGGGCGCGGGTCTCGCTCACCGTGGGCCTGCTGGCCGCGTTCCTGTGCGTGGCGATCGGCACGGTCATCGGGATCGTCGCCGGCCACTTCCGCGGCTGGTACTCGACCGTGCTGATGCGGATCACCGACTGGTTCCTCGTCATGCCGACGCTGGTCCTCGCCATCGCGCTCGCGACGGTCATGGACCGCTCGATGTGGACGGTCATCATCGCGATCGGCGTCACGACCTGGCCGACCACGGCCCGCCTGGTGCGCGCCCAGACCCTCTCGGTCGAGGCCCGCCCGTACATCGAGCGGGCGCGGGCCCTCGGCGGCAGCCACAGCCACGTCATGACGCGGCACGTGCTGCCGAACGTGATGCCGCTGGTCCTCGCCCAGACCACCATGATCATCTCGTCCGCGATCCTGACCGAGGCGACGCTGGCCTTCCTCGGCCTGTCCGACCCGACGGTCACCTCCTGGGGCGGCATGCTCCAGGACGCGCGCGAGGCGGGCGCGGTCAGCGCGGGCGACTGGTGGTACCTGGCACCGCCCGGCATCGCCATCGCGATCGTCGCGCTCTCCTTCACGCTGTGCGGCCGCGCGGTGGAGTCCGTCCTCAACCCGAAGCTGGGGGCCCGCTCATGACTCAGCCTCAGACATTGCTCGACGTACGGGACCTCACCGTGACGTACGCCGGTGGGGCCGAGGCCGTCCGCGGCGTGAACCTGTCCCTCGAAGCGGGCCAGAAGCTCGGCATCGCGGGCGAGTCCGGCTGCGGAAAGTCGACACTCGCGCTCGCCCTCCTGCGCCTCCTCCCCAAGGACGCCAAGGTCACCGGCGAGATCCTGCTGAACGGCGAGGACGTCCTCGCCATGAAGTGGGGCCGGGTGCGGGCCGTCCGCTGGGCGGGCGCCTCGATCGTCTTCCAGGGCGCGATGCACTCGCTGAACGCGGTGCACCGCGTCGGCGACCAGATCGCCGAGCCGATCCTCCTGCACAAGAAGGCGACGCAGGAGGGCGCGAAGAAGAAGGTCGGCGAGCTCCTCGAACACGTAGGGCTCCCGGCCGCCCGCGCCAACGCCTACCCGCACGAGCTCTCCGGCGGCCAGCGCCAGCGCGTGATGATCGCGATGGCGCTCGCCTGCGAGCCGGACCTGATCATCGCCGACGAGCCGACGACGGCCCTCGACGTGATGATCCAGGCCCAGATCCTGCGCCTGATCGAGCAGTTGGTGGCCGAGGACAACCTCGGCCTCGTCATGATCAGCCACGACCTGGCGGTCCTCTCCGACACCTGCGACCGGCTCGCGGTGATGTACGCGGGCCGCGTCGTCGAGGAGGGCCCGGCCCTCAAGGTGTACGAGGACGCCGAGCACCCCTACGCGAAGGCGCTGTCCGCCGCCTTCCCCACCATCGGCGACCCGGCCTCCCGGTTCGCGCCGCGCGGACTGCCCGGCGACCCGCCGGACCCGTCGGCGCTGCCGTCCGGCTGCACGTTCCACCCGCGCTGCCCGGTGGCGCTCGACGCGTGTGCGAGCGAGGACCAGGTGCTGCGGGTGGCGGGCCCGGAGCGGCGGGCGGCGTGCGTGCACGTGGGCTCAAGTGACGCCTTGGGCAAGGAAGTCGAAGCAAGGAGCACCACGGCATGACGACGGAAACGCTGCACGAGCCCGAGGCACCCCGGACGGCTCGTCCCCTGCTCAGCGCCGACCAACTGCACGTCACGTTCCCCGGCAGGCGCGGCGCGGCGGACGCGCGGGCCGTGGACGGCGTCGACCTGGACATCGCGCCGGGCGAGATCGTGGCGCTCGTCGGCGAGTCCGGCTGCGGCAAGACGAGCCTGGCGCGCACCCTGCTCGGCCTGGAGAAGCCGACGTCGGGGGCGGTCACCTTCGCCGGGAAGCCGCTCGACTACGCCTCCCGCGCCCTCAAGTCGTACCGCAAACGCGTCCAGTTGGTCCTCCAGGACCCGAGCGGCTCCCTCAACCCCCGGCACACCGTGTACGACGCGGTGGCCGAGGGCCTGCGCATCCACGGCTACGCGGGCGACGAACGCGAGGCCGTCACGAACGCCCTCTCCCGCGCGGGACTGCGACCCCCCGAGCGCTTCTTCCTGCGCTACCCGCACGAGCTGTCGGGCGGCCAGCGCCAGCGCGTCGTGATCGCGGGCGCGCTCGTCCTCGACCCCGAACTCATCGTCGCGGACGAGCCGGTGGCGTCCCTGGACGCGTCCGTACGCGGCGAGATCCTCGCCCTGCTGCTGCGCCTGCGCGACGAGTTGGGCCTGTCCGCGCTCGTCGTCACCCACGACCTCGGCCTCGCCTGGAACATCGCGGACCGGGTCGCGGTGATGTACCTGGGCCGGATCGTGGAGACGGGGCGGGTGGAGGACGTCCTGACCGCGCCCCAACACCCGTACACGCAGGCCCTGTTGTCGGTCCTCCCGGAGGCGGAGGGCGATCCGGTGGTCCTCACGGGCGAGCCCCCGGACCCGTCCCGTATCCCGGGCGGCTGCCGCTTCCACGCCCGCTGCCAGGTCCTGGCGGACGGCCGGGCGGAGGAGGCGGGGGTCGCCGACAAGTGCCGGACGGTGGACCTGCCGGTGCTGTCGGGGGCGGCGACGTCACAGGTGGCGTGCCATTGGGCGACGGCCGGGGCGGCGAACTCCGGCCGCGCCCGCTGAGCGATGTGCCAGCTCGGAATCATGTCGCAGTTGTACGTATAACTGCGACACTATTCCGAGCCGGGTCCACGCCTCGACCGCTCAGCCGTACATGCCCGGCACGTAGTCACCGGCGGGCTGCTGGGTCATGACGTTGAACCGGTTGAAGGTGTTGATCATCGCGATGCAGCCGACCAGCGCTCCGAGCTGCGTCTCGTCGTAGTGCTTGGCGGCCTTCTCCCACACCTCGTCGGAGACACCGGCGCTGTCGGCGATCCGGGTGCCGGCCTCGGTCAGCTCCAGGGCGGCCTTCTCGGCCTCCGTGAAGACCTTGGCCTCGCGCCAGGCGGCGACCAGGGCGAGCCGGACGGCCGTCTCACCGGCCGCGGCGGCGTCCTTGACGTGCATGTCGAGGCAGCCCGAGCAGCCGTTGATCTGGCTGGCCCGGATCTTGACCAGCTCCAGGGTCGCGGCCGGCACACCGATGTCCTCCGCGGCCTTCCCCGCGGCGATGACGTGCTTGAGGACCTTGCCGAGGGCCGGGTTGGTGAAGAGGTCGAGTCGCGGTTCCATGAGGGGCTCCTTCGCGCTCCGCGGTAAGTGGTTACACCCCCATGACGGAGCGGCCCGCCCGCGTGTGACAGACCCAGAAGTGACCTGCGTCACCTCTGTGTGGCTCAGGCCCCGGTCGTCTCGACGAGCTCCCGCGCCCGCTTCACGTCGTCCGCGATCGCGGCGACCAGCTCGTCCAGCGACTCGAACTTCGCCATCCCGCGCACGAACGCGAGGAAGTCCACGGCCACGTGCAGCCCGTACAGATCGAGCCCGACGCGGTCGATGGCGTACGCCTCGACGGTCCGCTCGGTCCCGTCGAACTGGGGGTTCGTGCCGACGGAGATCGCGGCGGGCATCGACTCGCCGTTCGCGTGCAGCCACCCGGCGTAGACGCCGTCGGCGGGGACGGCGGTGTGCGGCAGCACCTCCACGTTCGCCGTGGGGAAGCCGAGCTCGCGGCCGCGCTGCGCGCCGCGCACGACGACGCCCTCGACGCGGTGCGGGCGGCCGAGGATCTCGGAGGCGCCCTCGACATCGCCCTCGGCGACGAGATTGCGGGTCAGCGTCGACGAGAACGGGGCGCCGCCACCGGCCTTCCCGCTCACCTTGAGGTCGATGACCTCGACCTCGAAGTCGTACGTGCCGCCCTGCTCGACGAGGAAGTCGACAGTGCCCGCGGCCTTGTGCCCGAAGCGGAAGTTGGGGCCCTCGACGACCACGCGCGCGTGCAGCTTGTCGACGAGCACCTTCGCCACGAACTCGGCGGGCGACAGCTTCGAGAACTCGGTGGTGAACGGCAGGATCAGCACCGCGTCCACGCCGAGCTCGGCCATCAGTTCGGCACGGCGGTGGTGCGGGGCGAGCAGCGGCGGGTGCGAGCCGGGCCGCACGACCTCGCTGGGGTGCGGGTCGAAGGTGACCACGACGGCCGGGATGCCGAGCTCACGCGCCCGCTCCACGGCCCGCCCGATGATCAACTGGTGTCCGCGATGCACCCCGTCGTAGGAGCCGATGGTGACGACGCTGCGCCCCCAGTCCTGGGGGATGTCCTCCAAGCCACGCCAGCGCTGCACGGTGATTGCCCCTCGCAAACCTGTGTACGACCGTTACGTCTCGCTATCGAATACGCAGGTCTAAGAGTGCCATGCCGACCGCCCGCGCTTCGCATCGGGCGGCCCCGTCAGGACGGGACAGGGCCTACGCCGACACCCGCGCCCCGGCCAGGCTCTCGATCATCCGCCGGGAGCTGGGTCCGACCAGCGCGGCCCACTCCCGGGGCGCCGCCGCGAGCCACCGCGCGAGGAGTCCGGCGAACCCCGGCACGGTCCGCGAGAGCTCGACCAGGCCCCGGTCGAAGCGGGCCGCGCCCTCCGGCGTCCGCACGAGCAGCGTGCCCGTGCGGTGCACCAGGTCCCGCGTCCCGGCCTGCCCGCGCCGCACCGCGTCCCGCGCGGCGGCGCACAGCAGCGCGTCCAGCACGCCGGGGTCCCGCTCCTCCTCCAGGAGTACGTCGAGCAGCTCGGCCCGCAGCGCCCGTGAGGCCGCCGTGCCGGGGGCGGCGAGCACCGGCGCGAGCGCGCACCGGACGACCGGTGGCCGCTCCGCCAGCAGCCCCACGACCAGCGGAAACAGCACGGCCCGCGCCCCGTCCCCACGTTCGAGGCCCCGCTCGACGAATTCGGCCACGTGCCCAGCGGCCGCATCCGGCCACTCCTCCGCGAGCCCCCGCACCAGCTCGGCGGCGCGCCTGGCGAGCGGCGGATCGCCCAGCCCGGCGAGGGTCCGCAGGATGTCGCCGAGGCCGGGCCCCGGCTCCCGCAGCCGCGCCTGGAACGCCGCGAACACGGGTTCCGGGTGGGTGGCGAAGGCCGGCGCGAGCGCGCCCGCGGTCACCTGGGCATCGCCCGCCGCGAACCGTTCCAGGGCCCGCACCAGATACCCGGGCCGCGACTCCGGATCCCGTACGAGGAGAGTGAGCGCGGCGCCGTGCACCGCACGGTCCGAGGGCCGCTCCAGCAACGCGAGCGCGGCATACCGCAACAGCTCCCGGTCCGCCGCGCCGCCGACCCGCGGCGCGACCCGCACCCCGTACACGGCGGCGGCCACCCTGCGCCCCGGCCGCTCGTCGTGGGCCCACCGGTCGACGGCCCGGCACAGGGCGCCCGGCTCCTCATCGGCCAACGTGGCGAGCAGTTCGTCGGCGAGCGGGTGCGCACAGTCGACGAGCGCCTCGGTCAGCCCGTCCAGATCCCGGTGCCGATGCGTGTACAGCAAGGCCTGCGCGGCATCGGCGACGGTGGCGTCGGGCAGCGCGGGCAACGCCCGCTCGTCGTCGAACCACCGGGTGAGCCGCCCCTGCACCCGCCGCGGCTCGGCGACCAGCGCCTCGGCGACAACATCCAGACACCGCCCACCCACCTCACCCCCGTCATGCACCACGGCCCGCCGCAACCACTCGAACCGCATGTCGTCATCCACGGCGATCCGCATCCAAAACGCCCCACCAAACCCACCCCACCCCGCCACCCCATCAACCACCCCCGCATACACCCCCACATCCCCCACCCTCACCAACACCCCCCACACCAACTCCCGCGCCCACCACACCGCCTCCGCCACCGGGTGACCACGCCCCTTCAACCCCCTGCCCTCCCCCAGCGGGTAACTGGGGCCTTTCAAGCCCCTGCGGCGATTGAGCAGCGGGGTTTGGGGCAGCGCCCCAACACCCCCGTCGCAGGCCGAACCTTCATCAGGCGCCACCCCCACCCACGGCAACAACTCCCGCAACCACCCCTCCAGCTCGGCGCAGCCACCTTGCCGCTCCACCAACAACAACGCCCGCACCACCGGCCCCACCCGATGCCTCGGCACGGGAACCACACCCGAACCCGCCCCCGACCCCCCGTCCCGCCGAAACACCAACACCTCCAACGCCGCCCCCACGTCCAAGTGCATCCCCTGCACCCAGTCCGCCACCTCCTCGTGCGCGAACCGGTACCCACCCCCCGCCGGCACCAGCACCCCCTCCGCCAGCGCCGCCGACGCCCACCCCGAAACCCCGTCCCGCACCCCCCACGGGAACAGCTCCTCGAACGACTCCCGGTCCAACTCCCCCTGCCCTGGCCCGAGACTGCGCCGCGCCGCCTCGTGCACCTGCCCCGCCACCCGCGCCGCGAGCCTGCGCACCCCACTCCCGCGCACCCCGCTCCCCGCCGCCAACCGCACCGCGACCCGCAGGCACATCAGGTCCAGATACGCCCCGAAGATCTCGTCCCGGTCGGGGCACCCGGCCACACCCCCTGGCAGCGCCGCCCGCACCTCGCTCAGCAGCCGCAACGACAGCGGATGCCCGGCCTCCCGCTCCGCGAGCGCCCCCTCCGGCACCCCGAACCGCTCCCGCGCCCGCCGCGCCGCCTCCCCCACCAGATCCCCGATCCGTACGCACGCGGGGAACGAACCACCCGGCCCGCTCCCACCCGGTCCGCCCACCCGCCCGTACAGAACGCCCTCCCCGAACATCGCCCCCGCCTGCTCCCAGTACCCGCCACGGCACGCCACCACCAGCCGCACCCCGCACGCCGCGAGCCACCTCTCGGTCCCCCGGGACCAGCCCTCAAGGCGGTGCGCGAGCACGGGCGGCATCTCCTCGGGCCCGTCGAGCAACAGCACGAGCGGCCGCCCGGCCTCCCTGGCCACCTCGGCGATCCGCTCGGCGGAGACATCCCCCACGCCACCGCGCCCCTCGCCCCCGGACGCCGCGACGATCCGCCCCGCCCGCTCCAGGGCCCGCCCCACGGCCTGCGCCACCGACGCGTCGTCCTCGCCCAGATCCGCGCCCCGCAACCACAGCGTGGGAGCCGCCCCGTCACCCCTGGCCCGCCGCGCGGCAAACGCGGCCAGCTCCGTGGTCCGACCGCACCCCGGCTCCCCGACCAAGGCCAGCACCCGCGCCGAACCACGCGTAAAGGAGTCCAACTCCCGCACCACATCGGGCCGTTCGACCGGCTCCGGCCACCCCTCACCGCCCGGCCCGTCGCTCCCCACGGAGATCCCGCCCAGCTGCAGCACCCCACCGAGATTCAGCTCGTCCCCGTACGCGGGCACGGTCTCGGCATTGCGCGCCAGCAGCTCGGCCAGCACCTCGCCCCCGCGCCCGCCGGCCGCCGCCACCGCCCGCAGCGGCACCGCGACCCCGGCCGCCCGGTGCCCGGCCCGCAGCGCCGTACCGAGCACCCCCACCACGGCCCCCGTACGCGCGTCGAGCACCGGCCCACCGGCCGCCCCGCCCCCCACACGCAGCGCGTCCGCCCCGTCCGTACCGACGGCCAACTCCAGGGCGCCGTCGAGGAGATGAACGCGGTCCCCGGTCTCGTACGCGACCGGGGACCGCCCCAGCACCCGCGCCTCACGCCACCCGCCCGCCGCGATCCGGACGTACGCCCCGGCCGCCACCACCCCCGACGCCGCCACCGGCAGCGGCACCGCGCCGAGCCCCTGCGCGCACACCAACGCCAGGTCCGCCTCGGGAAGTTCGACGATCGACTCGGGGCCCACCACACATGTCACGCCGCCTGGGCCGTGCACCACCAGGCGTCCGAGCCCGTCCACCGCCTCGTGGCTGGTGACGACCGTCCCGCGGTCGTCCGCGGCGAATCCCGCGCCGCGCGGCCGCCCGGCCAGATCACAGATCCGTACCAGCGGCGGATCCACCATGCCCGGACCCTCCCGCCGCTCTCCACCGCTCCCCGTACCTTCGAAACCCTCGAAGCATCTCTTCGACGCATCTCTTCGACGGTAGGCGCGAGTTGATCAGCGGAACAGCGCCCGAGACGAACGCGCCCCCTTGCGCTCCCCCGATTCACTCCGAGCGCCCGCTCGAAGGGGTGAAGTGAACGGGCGTAATGGATACACCCTTGAGAGGGGGAGGGTGGGGGGAACGTGGAGCGGCGGCCACCCAGAGACCGGAACCCGCCGCTCCACCAAAATCGGCCGAAGACGTCAGCCGAAGACGGCGAGGCTCTTCGCCTTGCCCTTCAACTCCTCGACGAGCGCCAGGAATTGGCCTCCAGGCCCGAACACGGCGACAGGACCGGCCCCCGCGTACTCCTCGGGCATCTCCAGGCGCACGCCGTTGAGCAGCAGCTTCCCGCGCCGCTCGTCGACGTCCCAGCGCGGGAACGCGGCAGCGGCGGCCTCGGCCACCGGCATCACGGTCAGCTCCTCCTGGAGCTGGTCCAGGGTCCGCGCGCTGTCGAGCTTGTACGGGCCGACGCGCGTGCGCCGCAGCGCCGTCAGGTGCCCGCCGACACCCAGCGAGGCGCCCAGGTCACGGGCGAGCGCCCTGATGTACGTACCGGACGAGCAGACCACGGAGACGACCAGGTCGAGAACCGGCGTGCCGTCCTCGGCGACCGCGTCCCTGACGTCGTACACGGCGAAGGACGAGACGGTCACCGGGCGCGCCGGGATCTCGAACTCCTCGCCCTCGCGGGCCCGCTTGTAGCTCCGGACACCATTGATCTTGATGGCGCTGACCTTCGACGGCACCTGCATGATGTCGCCGCTCAGCTCGGCGATGCCCGCGTCGATGGCCTCGCGCTTGACCGCGGACGCGTCGCTGGAGGACGTGATCTCGCCCTCCGCGTCGTCCGTGAGCGTGTTCTGCCCGAGCCGGATCGTGCCCAGGTACTCCTTCTCGGTCAGCGCGAGGTGGCCGAGGAGCTTGGTGGCGCGCTCGACGCCGAGCACGAGGACACCCGTCGCCATCGGGTCGAGGGTGCCCGCGTGGCCGACCTTGCGGGTCTTGGCGATCCCGCGCATCTTGGCCACGACGTCGTGCGAAGTGAAGCCCGACGGCTTGTCGACGATGACAAGTCCGTCGGGCGGTGGGGTGCGGTCGGACATGCTCAGGCGTCGCCGTCCTTCTCGGGAGCGTCGTCTGCCGCGTCCTCGGCGTCCTCGGGCTTCCTGTACGGGTCCGCGCCGCCGGCGAACTCGGCGCCCGCGGACGCCTCCCGCACCTGGGCGTCGGACTGCCGGGCCCGGTCGAGGAGGTCCTCGATGGTGCGGGCGTTCTCCGGCAGGGCGTCCGCGACGAAGGCCAGGGTCGGCGTGAACTTCACGCCGGCCGCCTGACCGACCGCCGAGCGCAGGATGCCCTTGGCGCTCTCCAGGCCGGCGGCCGCGGCCGCCCGCTCCTCGTCGTCCCCGTACACCGTGTAGAAGACGGTCGCCTCCCGCAGGTCCCCCGTGACACGGGTGTCCGTGATGGTGACGTGCGAGCCGAGCCGCGGGTCCTTGATCCCACGCTGCAGCTTCTGCGCCACCACCTCTCGGATGAGGTCCGCCAGCCTCTTGGCGCGCGCGTTGTCGGCCACTGGTCCGTCTCCTTTTAAGTGCCTACTTGCTTGTGCTTCAGTCTTCGTCGCTGTGGAGCCTGCGTCGAACCGAGAGCAGTTCCACCTCGGGCCGCCCGGCGACGAGCCGCTCGCAGCGGTCCAGTACGTCGCTCAGGTGGCCGGTGTCCCCCGAGACCACCGCGAGCCCGATCTCGGCCCTGCGGTGGAGGTTCTGGTTGCCCGTCTCGGCGACGCTCACCGCGTACTTGCGATGCAGCTCGGCCACGATCGGACGGACGAGGGAGCGTTTCTCCTTCAGCGAGTGGACGTCGCCGAGGAGCAGATCGAAGGACAGAGTCCCCACATACATGTGTGTATCCGGATGTCCCGCCGGTCCGGGTTCGTATGGGCGGCCGCTTCCGGCCACCGATACGGGAACGGTACACGCAACGGCCGGGGCCGATCGACGGGAATTCCCAGAGGGAAATGCAGTCCCGTCGACCGGCCCCGATCATTGACGCTCAGGTCAGACGCGCGGCTTCTCGCGCATCTCGTACGTCGCGATGACGTCGTCGACCTTGATGTCGTTGAAGTTGCCGAGGTTGATACCGCCCTCGAACCCTTCGCGGATCTCGGTGACGTCGTCCTTGAAGCGACGCAGGCCCACGATGTTGAGGCTCTCCGCGATGACCTTGCCATCGCGCAGGAGCCGCGCCTTCGTGTTGCGCTTGACCTCGCCGGAGCGGATGAGCACACCCGCGATGTTGCCCAGCTTGGACGACTTGAAGATCTCGCGGATCTCCGCCGTGCCGAGCTCGACCTCCTCGTACTCCGGCTTGAGCATGCCCTTGAGGGCCGCCTCGATCTCCTCGATGGCCTGGTAGATCACCGAGTAGTACCGGACGTCGACACCCTCGCGCTCGGCCATCTGCGCCGCGCGGCCGGCCGCACGGACGTTGAAGCCGATGACGATGGCGTCCGAGCCCATGGCCAGGTCGATGTCCGACTCCGTGACCGCACCGACGCCGCGGTGCAGGACGCGGATGTCGACCTCTTCGCCGACGTCCAGCTGGAGCAGGGAGGACTCGAGGGCCTCGACGGAACCAGAAGCGTCACCCTTGATGATGAGGTTGAGCTGCTGGACCTCGCCGGCCTTGAGCACCTTGTCCAGGTCCTCGAGGGAGACACGGCGCACGCGCTTGGCGAAGGCCGCGTTCCGCTCGCGGGCGGCACGCTTCTCGGCGATCTGACGGGCCGTACGGTCCTCGTCGACCACCAGGAAGTTGTCGCCGGCGCCCGGGACGTTGGTGAGACCGAGCACGAGGACCGGGGTCGAGGGACCCGCCTCCTGCACGTTCTCGCCCTTGTCGTCGAGCAGGGCACGGACACGGCCGTAGGCGTCGCCCGCGACCAGCGTGTCACCGACACGGAGCGTGCCTCGCTGGACGAGGACGGTCGCGACGGCACCGCGGCCCTTGTCGAGGTGGGCCTCGATCGCAATACCCTGCGCGTCCTGCTCGGGGTTGGCCCGCAGGTCGAGCGAGGCGTCCGCGGTCAGGACCACGGCCTCGAGGAGGCTGTCGATGTTCTCGCCCTGCTTGGCCGAGATGTCGACGAACATGGTCTCGCCGCCGTACTCCTCGGCGACCAGGCCGTACTCGGTCAGCTGACCGCGCACCTTGGTCGGGTCGGCACCCTCGACGTCGATCTTGTTGACCGCGACGACGATCGGGACCTCGGCGGCCTTGGCGTGGTTCAGCGCCTCGATCGTCTGCGGCATGACGCCGTCGTTGGCCGCGACCACGAGGATCGCGATGTCCGTCGACTTCGCACCACGGGCACGCATGGCGGTGAACGCCTCGTGACCCGGGGTGTCGATGAAGGTGATCGCGCGCTCTTCACCGTTGACCTCGGTGCCCACCTGGTAGGCGCCGATGTGCTGGGTGATGCCGCCGGCCTCGCCCGCGATGACGTTCGTCTTGCGGATCGCGTCCAGCAGTCGCGTCTTACCGTGGTCGACGTGACCCATGACGGTCACGACCGGCGGACGCGCCATGAGGGCCTCTTCGCCGCCCTCGTCCTCGCCGAACTCGATGTCGAAGGACTCGAGCAGCTCGCGGTCCTCCTCCTCGGGGGAGACGATCTCGACCGCGTAGTTCATCTCGTCACCGAGAAGCTGCAGCGTCTCGTCGGAGACCGACTGCGTGGCCGTGACCATCTCGCCGAGGTTCAGCATGACCGCGACGAGCGACGCCGGGTTGGCGTTGATCTTCTCCGCGAAGTCGGTGAGCGAGGCACCGCGCGACAGACGCACCGTGGCGCCGTTGCCGCGAGGCAGCATCACACCGCCGACCGACGGGGCCTGCATGGCCTCGTACTCCTGGCGCCTCTGCCGCTTCGACTTGCGACCGCGACGCGCCGGACCGCCGGGACGACCGAAGGCGCCCTGCGTGCCACCGCGACCACCCGGACCACCGGGACGGCCACCGAAACCGGGACGACCGCCGAAGCCGGGACGACCGCCACCGCCGCCGCCCGGACCGCCGGGACGACCCGCGAAGCCGCCGCCACCGCCGCCGCCGGGACGACCCGCGAAGCCGGGACGACCGCCACCGCCGCCGCCCGGACGACCGCCGCCGCCGGGACCGCGACCGCCGCCACCGGGACCCGGACGCGGGCCCGCGGCGGGACGCTGCGGCATCATGCCGGGGTTCGGACGGTTGCCGCCGCCGGGACGCGGGCCCGCGGCGCCGCCGCCACCCTGACCCTGCGGACGCGGCATGTTGCCGGGGCTCGGACGGTTGCCGCCCGGAGCCTGCGGACGGGGACCGCCCTGACCGCCCTGCGGACGCGGACCCGCACCCTGGCCGCCCTGGCCACCGCCGGGACGCGGGGCGCCGCCCGGACGGGGCGCCTGCGGGCGCGCCATGCCGGTGGAGCCACCAGAGGTGAAGGGGTTGTTGCCCGGACGCGGGCCCGAGGGACGCGCGCCACCGGGACGCTGGCCCTGGCCACCCTGGCCACCCTGGCCGCCGGGACGCGGGGCGCCCTGACGGTCACCGCGCTGGCCCTGACCCTGGCCACCCTGACCGGGAGCCGGACGGCCACCGGGCTTCGGGGCGCCGGGGCGCGGCCCTGCCTGGCCGGGCTTCGGGGCCGCGGGGGCCTGCGAAGACGCGGCCGGGGCCTGGAACTCCGGGGCGCTCGGCGCCGGGGAAGCGGGCTTCGGGGCCGGCTTCGGACCGGGCGTCGGACGCGGGCCGGGGGTCGGCGCCGCGGGCTTCTCCGCAGCGGGCGCAGCGGGCTTCTCCGCGGCGGGCTTCGGCGCCGGAGCGGCCGGACCCGGGCGCGGGGCGGCCGGCTTGGCGGCCTGCGCGGGAGAGGGGGAGGGGGAAGGCTTGGGGGCCGCCGGCTTGGCAGCCGCCGGAGCAGCCTTCTTGGGCGCGGCCTTCTTGGCGGCGCCATTGGTGCCCTGGTTCAGGGCGTCAGTCAACTTGCGTACTACCGGCGCCTCGATCGTCGAGGACGCCGAACGTACGAATTCACCGAGTTCTTGGAGCTTGGCCATGACGACCTTGCTCTCTACACCGAACTCCTTGGCGAGTTCGTATACCCGGACCTTAGCCACTTCGCTCCTTTTAGGTCCGGGTTACGCCGGACCGTCGCTACTTCATGGGCGTACTCATCGCGTACTCATCGAGTGCTCATCGCAATCTCGACCTACTTCCAACTCGCGAGGTACCAGGGCCGCACGGCTTTTCCGTACGGCGCTTCTTACGGTGTCGCCTGCTCGACGCGGTGGCGCAGGGCCGCCGTGTCGAACGGTCCAGGGGCCCGATAAGCCCTCTGGAACGCCCGGCGGCGGACCGCCAGGTCAAGACAGGCCAGGGCGGGATGCACATACGCACCCCGGCCGGGCAGCGTACCGCGATCATCGGGGACACATTGGCCCTCGATCACAACGATCCGCAGCAGTTCACGCTTGGCCGCTCGCTCCCGGCATCCCACGCAGGTTCGCTCAGGGCATGCGCGGGCATGCGTCCGACCAGACACGCTTAAGTCTACCTCCCCGTACCGACCTCACCCCTTTGGGGGAAAGATCGAACGGCTGGTTCGTCACTGTCTTCGTCACATACTGTCGTGATCCAAGCGCTGAGCGCTCGGATTTATTCCCCGTCGGGAGAACCCTCGTGGGAACCCTCGCCGGCGCCGCCCTGATCGGTGTCCGGGCGGATGTCGATGCGCCAGCCGGTGAGCCGGGCCGCGAGCCGGGCGTTCTGCCCTTCCTTGCCGATGGCGAGGGAGAGCTGGTAGTCCGGCACCGTCACGCGGGCCGAGCGGGCGGTGAGGTCCACGATCTCGACCTTGGAGACGCGGGCCGGGGACAGCGCGTTGGCCACCATCTCGGCCGGGTCCTCGGACCAGTCGACGATGTCGATCTTCTCGCCGTTCAGCTCACCCATGACATTGCGCACACGCCCGCCCATGGGGCCGATGCAGGCTCCCTTGGCGTTGAGCCCGCTGCGCGTCGAGCGCACCGCGATCTTCGTACGGTGTCCCGCCTCGCGGGCGATGGCGGAGATCTCGACGGAGCCGTCGGCGATCTCCGGCACCTCCAGCGCGAAGAGCTTCTTCACGAGGTTCGGGTGCGTACGGGAGAGGGTCACGGAGGGGCCGCGGACGCCCTTGGCGACGCGCACGACGTACGAGCGCAGGCGCAGGCCGTGCGGGTACTCCTCGCCCGGGACCTGCTCCTGCACCGGCAGGATGGCCTCGAGCTTGCCGATGTCGACCAGCACGTTCTTCGGGTCGCGGCCCTGCTGGACCTGGCCCATCACGATGTCGCCCTCGCGGCCCGCGTACTCGCCGAGCGTCGCGTCGTCCTCGGCGTCGCGCAGCCGCTGCAGGATGACCTGCTTCGCGGTGGTCGCGGCGATCCGGCCGAAGTCGGAGGGCGTGTCGTCGAACTCGCGGGCCTCCTGGCCCTCTTCGAGGTCCGACGGGTCCTCCTTCGCCCAGACCGTGACGTGGCCGCTGTCGCGGTCGAGGCGCACGCGCGCGTGGCGGAAGCTTCCGTCGGTGCGGTGGTAGGCGATGAGGAGGGCCGATTCGATCGCCTCGACCAGCAGATCGAAGGAGATCTCCTTCTCCCGGACCAGACCCCGCAGGGCACTCATGTCGATGTCCACGGCTACGCCTCCTCTTCGTTGTCGTTGCTGTCGTTCTTGCTCTTGCGGTTGAACTCGACCTGGACGCGCGCCTTGGCGATGTCGGCGAATTCGATCCTGCGGGCGGTGGCCTTGCGGCCCTTCACGCCCGGCACTTCGAGGTCGAGACCCTCGTCGTCGACCTTGAGGATGCGCGCGACGAGCTCGCTGTCGTCGTTCAGCGTGAACTTCACGAGGCGGTCCGTGGCGCGGACGTAGTGGCGGTGCTCGCTCAGCGGCCGCTCGGCGCCGGGCGTTCCGACCTCCAGCTCGTACTCGCCCTCGCCCATGGCGTCGGCTTCGTCGAGCTTCGCCGAGAGCGCGCGGCTCACATCGGCGATCGCGTCCAGGTCCGCGCCCTCGTCGGAGTCGACGACGACGCGCAGCACACGCTTGCGTCCGACCGAGGCCACTTCGATCTCTTCGAGTTCGAGCCCCTGTGAGGTGACGAGCGGTTCCAGTAGTTCCCGCAGCCTCTCGTTCTGGGTGGTGCTCATCCGGGTGACTCCTCGGCCGCGTGTGCTGTTGTGGTTACTGACTTGTCTTTGCGCGTCAGGTCAAAGGGTATCCGGTCCAGGGGGGTGTTGCCGTCCACCCGTGCGAGGGCGACGGTACGGTGATCACGGCCACTCCCCCTTGATCGGTTCCGATCAGGATGCCGCCATCTCCGAAAGTCCGAAAGCTCTCTCACTCCTGCCTCTTGAGGACGCCCGTCGTGCCGCTGCCCCCTCTCGCCCGCTCCGGGCCACGCCGTAGGACCCTGCTCGCCTCGCTGGCCGGGGCCGCGCTGCTCACCGGCTGCTCGGGCGCCGCCGACAGCGCCGACGGCGGCAGCGGGGCGCCCGCCGCGGCGCTGGAGAAGCGGCTGCGGGAGCGGGCGGCGCGCGAGAGCGAAGACCTGCTCGCCCAGTACGACAGGGCGCTCGCGGCCCGTCCCGCGCTCGCGGCGCGGCTGAACCCGTTGCGGGCCGAGGTCGAGCGGCACGTGAAGGCGTTCGGCGGGAAGAGCCGCCGGGCGTCGGGGGCCGCGGCGCCTCCTGGCAAGGGCTCGGCTCCCGGCAAGGGCTCGGCCGCCGCTCCCGCCGCCGAGAAGGACATCCTCAAGGCGCTCTCGGTGGCCGAACAGCAGCTCTCGGACCGCCGTACGACGGCGCTCGTGGACGCGCCCGGGGAGCTGGCGCGGCTGCTGGCGTCGGTGGCGGCGGCCGGGGCGGCACACGCGTATCTGCTCTCGAAGGACAATCAGAAGTGAGCGAGAACGAACTGCTCGCGGCGGTGCAGGCGGCGCTGCGCGCCGAGCACGCGGCGGTGTACGGGTACGGGGTCGTCGGCGGCCGGATCGGTGAGGACCGCAGGTCCGAGGCGCGCGACGGGTACGACGCGCATCGCGCGCGCCGCGACGAACTGCGGCGCACGGTGCGCGATCTGGGCGGCAACCCCGAGGAGTCGGCGGGCGCCTACGCGCTGCCGTTCCCGGTGCCCGACGCCTCGGCCGCGGCGCGGCTCGCCGCGGACATCGAGAGCCGGGTCGCGGGCGCGTACTCGGATCTCGTGCGGGCGGCGAGCGGTTCGCGGCGGCGGAGCGCGGCCGACGCGCTGCGCGAGGCGGCGGTCCGTGCCGTGCGCTGGGGCGGCGGCAGCGTAGCCTTCCCTGGGCTCTCCGAACGGGCCGCGGCGCCGGCGGCATCGTCGTCGGCGGCCTCGCCATCGGAGCGGCCCAGCACGTAGGCAGAACTTGGGAAGGGAATCCCCGCGCATGGCATCCCCGCGCATGGCTTTCGAACCGCCGAAGCGGCTTGTGAACGCGCTCGGCGAGGTGCGCGACGAGGGGGCCTCGGCGTGGCTCGACCGCGTCGACACGCTGCTCGACGAGGCGGCGGCGGCGCGCGATGTGACGGTGGAGCGGGTGCACGTGCCCGGCGGACGCAGCAGTCTGGTCGCGCATGTCCGCAGGTCGGACGGGTCCCCGGCGATCCTCAAGCTGGCGCCCGAGCGCTTTCGCCCGGAGGCCGAGCGGGCGGCGCTCACGCAGTGGGACGGCTTCGGAGCGGTGCGGCTGCTCGATCCGGGGATGAACGACGGTGCGCTGCTCCTGGAGCGGCTGCATCCGGAGATCTCCGTGCGTACGTTGCCGGAGGCGAAGGCGTTGCTGGAGGCGGCGGGTACGTTGCGTCGCCTGTGGGTGGAGCCGCCGGCGGGGCGCAATTGCGAGACCGTGCCGGAGCGTACGGGGCGGCAGGCGGTGGCGATGCGGGCGACGGTGGAGTCGTTCCCGGAGGTGGCTCCGCTGATCGACGCGGCGCTTGAGACCCGGGAGTCGTTGGTGGCCGCGCCGCCCGAACTCCGTTTGCTGCACGGGACGTTCCGGCAGTCGAAGGTGTTGTCCGGGGAGCGGATGCCGTGGCTGGCGGTGGGGCCCGATCCGGTTGTCGGCGAGACGGCGTTCGACCTGTCGCGGCTGGTGCGGGACCGGGTCGAGGACCTCATCGGGTCACCGTCGGGTCCTGCGATTACGCGGCGGCGGGTGAAGCGGTTGGCGGAGTCGCTCGAGGTGGATCAGGAGCGGTTGCGGGGGTGGACGTTGTTCCGGGCGGTGGAGTCCGGGGCGAGGGCACTGCGCGTGGGGCGGCACCGGGATGGCGAGAACCTGTTGGAGTTCGCCGGGTGGCTGTAACCGGCCCCGTGGCCGACCCCCGGGGCTCCGCCCCGGACCCCGCTGCTCAATCGCCGCAGGGGCTTGAATTGCCCGGCCGTCTTGGATCGGCGCAGAAGCTCGAATCGCCCGCCCGTCTTGCATCGGCGCAGAAGCTCGAATTACCCGCCAGTGGTGGTCGGGTGGCTGCCTCGGTCGTCTCCCACCGCCCGCCCCCTCCGGGGGCGTCGGCCCGACGGGGGCCGGCCCTGGAAGGGCCATTCGCCGCCAACCACGGCTCCCCGCCCGTGGCGGTCGGCGTCACGCGCCTTGGGCACCCTGCCGCCTTGGGCACCCTGCCGCCTTGGGCGGCAGGGTGGGCAAGGCGGCGCCCGGTGCCGCGTGCCGACGCCTTGGGGCTCCGCCCCGGACGGGGCGTGAATTACGGGCACCACGCCCACGCCACGGGGCTCCGCCCCGGACCCCGCTGCTCAATCGCCGCAGGGGCTTGAATTGGCTCACCCGCCACCCGGGCCGAGTAGGCCCCGACCCGCCCAGGGGCTGAGTAGGGCCTGGCCCGCCCGGGGACCGAGCAGGCCCCGGACCGACCGGGGGCCGAGTAGGGACCAGTCCGACCGGGGGCCGAGGAGGCCCCGACCCGACCGGGGACCGAGCAGGGTTCGGCCCCCGGGGGTGTGGCGTCAGGGGGTGAGGCGGGATACCGCCTCGGCGACCGTGAGTTCTTCGCGGTCGCCGGTGCGGCGGTCCTTGAGTTCTACGATGCCGTCGGCGCTGCGGCGGCCCGCGACCAGGATCTTCGGGACGCCGATCAACTCGGAGTCGGTGAACTTCACGCCGGGGGAGATGCCCGGGCGGTCGTCGACCAGGACGCGGACACCTGCCGCCGCCAGCTTGTCGGAGACTTCGAGGGCCAGCTCCGTCTGGAGGGCCTTGCCGGCCGCCACCACGTGGACGTCCGCCGGGGCGATCTCGTCCGGCCAGACCAGGCCCTTGTCGTCGGCGTGCTGCTCGGCGAGGGCCGCGACGGCGCGCGAGACCCCGATGCCGTACGAGCCCATCGTGACGCGCACCGGCTTGCCGTTCTGGCCGAGGACGTCGAGCTGGAAGGCGTCGGCGTACTTGCGGCCGAGCTGGAAGATGTGGCCGATCTCGATGGCGCGGTCGAGCTTGAGGCCGGTGCCGCAGGCGGGGCAGGGGTCGCCTTCCTGGACCACGACCACGTCGACGTACTCCGAGACCTCGAAGTCACGGCCCGCGACGACGTTCCTCGCGTGCACGCCGTCCTTGTTGGCGCCGGTGATCCACGCGGTGCCGGGGGCGACCCGCGGGTCGGCGATGTACGTGACCTTCTCCAGGCCCTGCGGTCCGACGTAGCCGCGGACCAGGTCCTCGCGGCCCTCGAAGTCCTCGGCGGTGACCAGCTCGACGGCGGCCGGGGCGAAGTGCGCCTCGACCTTGTCCATGTCGACCTCGCGGTCGCCGGGTACGCCGACCGCGACGATCTCGCCGTCGACCTTGACGAGGAGGTTCTTGAGGGTCGCCGAGGCCGGGACCTCCATGTACGCGGCGAGCGTCTCGATGGTCGGGGTGTCCGGGGTCGGGACCTCCACCAGGGCCGGAACACCCTCTGCGTCGACCGGCTGTACCGCGAAGCCGACCGCCTCGGTGTTCGCCGCGTAGTCGCAGTTCGGGCAGTCCGCGAAGGTGTCCTCGCCGGCCGCGGCCGGGGCCAGGAACTCCTCCGACTTCGAGCCGCCCATCGCGCCCGCGGTCGCCGCGCAGATCCGGTAGTCGAGGCCGAGGCGCTCGAAGATGCGCTGGTACGCGGCCCGGTGCAGCGCGTACGACTCGCCGAGGCCCTCGTCGGAGAGGTCGAAGGAGTACGAGTCCTTCATCTGGAACTCGCGGCCGCGCAGGATCCCGGCGCGGGGGCGGGCCTCGTCGCGGTACTTGGTCTGGATCTGGTAGAGGATCACCGGCAGGTCCTTGTAGGACGTGCACTGGTCCTTGACCAGCTGGGTGAAGATCTCTTCGTGGGTCGGGCCCAGCAGGTAGTCGCCGCCCTTGCGGTCCTTGAGGCGGAACAGCTCGGCGCCGTACTCCTCCCAGCGCCCGGTCGCCTCGTACGGCTCCTTCGGAAGCAGAGCGGGGAGCAGGACCTCCTGGCCGCCGATGGCGTCCATCTCCTCGCGGATGACGCGCTCCACATTGGCGTAGACCCGTCGGCCGAGCGGCAGCCAGGACCAGACACCGGCGGCGGTGCGGCGCACGAAACCGGCGCGGACCAGCAGCTTGTGGCTGAGGACTTCGGCGTCCGCCGGGTCGTCGCGCAGTGTCTTCACCATCAATCGGGACATGCGCTGGACCTGGACCTTGGCCATGATTCTTGACTCCTGCGACGAAAGGGTGATGTCAGGAGGTTAGCCGGGCGGCGGGTGCGGCCGGAAATCGGTTCCGGGTCAGCGGATCGCCGGGCGCCGCAGCGGGAGTGGCGCGCCCATCACCGCGTACGGGCGCGGGGCGCTCGGGAACAGCACGTGCCGGGCCAGGTCCTCGTAGCCGAGCGAGCGGTAGAGGCCGCGGGCCGGGCTGTCGAAGTCGATCGCGGAGAGGATCGAGCGGGGCTGGGCGGCGCCGTCGGTGATCGAGGTGATGAGGGTGCGGCCGATGCCGCGGTTCTGGTAGCCGGGGTGGACGTGCAGCTCGGTGATGACGAAGGAGTCGTCGAGCCAGTGGTCCTCGCCGCGGGCGCGCAGGTACGGCTCGACGACGGTGGACCACCAGTGGGCGCGGTCGTTCGGCATGCCGTACACGAAGCCGACGAGGCGCCCTGTGTCGGTGGTGGCGCCGAGGGAACGGGCGCCGGGGTACGTGATGTGCCGCAGCACGATCTGGCGGCGTACGGCGATCTCGTCGTCGGTGAGCCCGAACGCGTAGGCCTGCACGGCGAGCGCCTCGTCGACACGGCTGCGCAGGTCCAGGGGGCCGATGGTGACGGCGCGGTCGTCCGTACGGTTCCGATGCGGCATGCCCGGAGGGTATCGCGGTGGCCGGAGACCCGGGACCGGCATGGTCATCCGTGATCGCCGCCGCGCCACCGGCGCAGGGTCCGCTCGGCGACGCGCGTGTCCTCGTCGTCGGGGCCCAGGACCCCGCGCATGTCCGCGGCGGTCTGCTTCAGGAGCCGGGCGGCGCGGGTCCTGGCGCCCGTCTCCCAGAGGCACATGGCGAGCTTGCCGGCGGCGAGGAGGGTGTCGCGGTGCTCCGGGCCGAGGCGGGCCGTGTCGTCCGCCAGGACGCGCTCCTGCCAGTTCCTGGCCTCCTCGTACCGTCCGGCCTCCCAGAGGCAGTTGACGAGGTGGTCGAGGGAGTCGATGAAGAGAGGGTGGTGCGCGCCGAGCAGTCGTTCGTTGTCGGTGGCCGCGCGTTCCAGGAGCGGGAGCGCCGCTTCGGCGCCACGCGTGTACCAGTAGCTGAGGGCCAGCGAGGTGCGCGCGTGCAGGGTCTGCGCGTTCGACTCGCCGAGATGGCGCTCGCTGTCCGCCAGGACCCGCTCCCGCAGCGGGACGGCCTTGTCGATCATGCCGTTTTCCAGGTAGCAGGCGGCCAGGTTGTGATGGGCGAGGATCGTGTCCGGGTCCCCGGCCCCGACGTGGCGTCGGTAGTCGGCCGCCACCCGCTCCTGCAGGCCGAGGGCGTCGGAGGCGTACGCCGGGCCTGCGCTTCGATACAGGGCCACCAGCTCCTGCTGGGCCTCCAGGGTGCGTTCGTGCTTGCGTCCGTAGGAACGGACGCAAGCGGCCACGGTGCGCTTCTGAAGTGCGATGCCCTCCGTCGTACGACCGGTCTTCACATAGCAGTCGGCGAGACTGGACCGGAGCGCGAAGCGGCGGGCTCGACCGGCGCCCGGGGTTTCCCTCGCGTCGGTCAGCGCCTGCTCGAGGACCGCGATGGCCTCGTCCACGCGGTCGGTCACCCGGTACGCGTCGGCGAGGAACGAACGCGCCCCCAACGTGGCGAGGTGGGTGTCGCCCAGGCAGGCCCGCCCCCGCCGTACGAGGCCTTCCCAATATGCGGTCGCCGTCCCGAACATGCCGCGGTTGAGCCAGCTCGCACCGGCCGTGAACATCAGCTCGTGCCCGTCGGGCAGCCAGAGGTGATCTCCGCCGTGCTCGGTCAACGCCTCCGTGTTGGTCCGCAGTACGGAGGCGAGGGCGGGGTCGTCGGTGTCGTCCTCCGGCCAGATCTCCAGCAGGGCGTCGGCCGCCGCCCGGACGACGGCGCCCGCCTCCTGCTCGGGCACCGACTCGCGTACGGCGCGCGCGGTGAGGGCGTGGATGCGGACGCCCTGTGCCGGGTCGCCGGTCTGGTGGGTGAGGAGCGCGTAGCGGTGCAGCAGCCGCATGGCCGATCTCGCCTCGGCCGCGTCCCGCCCGTCGAGGAAGTCGGTCACGGCCCGCGTCTCCCAGAACGCCTCGGGGTGACCGGTCGGCGACAGATACGCGGCGAGCCGGGCGGCGGGCTCGGCGAGGCCCACCGGGCGGGCCCGCTGGGCCGCTTCGAGGGAGAGCGTGAGGGCGGCGGCGACCTCCCGGCCGTAGCCCTCGCCGTCGCCGCCGTCGCGCGGCAGCGCCTCGTCGAGGCGGGTGCGCCGGTCGGCGAGACGGGTGAGGTAACTGCCGCACGGCAGGCCCTCGTTGATCATGTAGGCGGCGGCGTAGCCGAGGGCCAGGGGGAGGTGCCCGAGTGCCTCGCACAGCTGCCCGGCCGCCTCGTCCGTCCCGTCCGTCCCGTCCGTCTCGTCCGTCTCGTCGAGGAGTCGCGGCTCCTCGGCCTCGTCGAAGCGGGCGCGCAGGTAGTCGACGCTTTCCGACGCGTCGTAGGGGTCGACTTCGAGGACGGCGCGACCGCCGCCGCGCAGTGCGGCGTCGCGGCGGCGGGTGGTGGCGAGGACCCGTCCCCGTGCCGCGCCCGCGGCCGGTGGCCACCAGCCGTCGAGGGCCGCGGGTTCGGCGATGTCGTCGAGGACCACCAGCCAGGAACGGCGGCTGGTGGCGAGCCAGTCGAGGAAGGCGCGGGCATCGGCCTCGGTGCTCTCCCCCACGGCCCGCGACGCCCGGACCGCGCGGGCCGCGTCCGCGTACTGGGGCAGCAGCCGGTCGGGGCGGGAGGCGTCCAGCCATACGACGAGGTCGGTGCCGGCGGACAGTGCGTGGCGGGCGCGTTCGGCGACCAGTTGGGTCTTGCCGACGCCGCCGCCTCCGGTGAGCACCGCGGTGTGCGCGGAGCCGCCGATACGTCGCCGGAGCGCGGCTCGGGGCTGGAAGGCGGTGGCCTCGTCGGGTACGGCGCCGATGCGCAGCGGCCAGGTCAGGGGTTCGCGGGGCGACGGCAGGACGAGGGTGCCGATGGATCCCGCTTGGAACAGTCCGCCGTGCACGTCGCCTCCGGAGAAGCTGTTGTGCGTTTCGTGCGCTTCGTGCGTTTCATGCGTCTCATGCCTGTCGACCATGTCTCCCCCTCACAGTCCCGCGGCCCGCCCCGGCCCGGTCCGGTCGCCGGGCCGCCGCTCAGAACAGCACGCTCATGAACGCCCCGACCTCCTCGAAGCCGACGCGCCGGTACGCGGCTCGGGCCGGGGTGTTGAAGTCGTTGACGTAGAGGCTGACGACGGGCGCGACGTCGGCGAGGGCGTAGCGCAGGACGGCCGCCATGCCGGGGGCGGCGTAGCCGCGGCCGCGGTACTCGGGGGCCACCCAGACGCCCTGGATCTGGCAGGCCTGATCGGTGGCGGCGCCGATCTCGGCCTTGAAGACGACCTTGCCGTGCTCGTCGATGCGGGCGAAGGAGCGTCCTGAGCCGACGAGTTCGGCCACGCGCGCCTGGTAGAGCAGGCCGCCGTCGCCCGCGAGCGGGGAGACGCCGACCTCCTCGGTGAACATCGCCACGCACGCGGGCATGATCGTGTCCATCTCGTCCTTGCGGATGCGGCGGACGTACGGGTCCGGGGCGATGTCGGCGGGCATCCGGTCGGTGACCATCAGCGGCTGGTGGGAGCGGATCTCGCGGGCCGGGCCCCAGCCGGGTTCGAGGAGTTGCCACAGGCGGGCGGTGGGTTCCGCCGGGCCGACGATCGAGGAGCAGCGGCGTCCTGCGCGGCGGGCGCGGTCGGCGAAGCCGCGGACGGCGCGGTCGGTGGCGCAGATCGGGACGAGGTTGGCGCCCGCGTAGCAGAGCGACTCCAGCATGCCGTCCTCGTACCAGCCCCACATCTCGCCGCCGAGCCGCCACGGGTCGAGGCCCGCGACGCGGACGCGGGCCGTGACGAAGGCGTTGGCGACGGGCTCGCGGTCGAGGACGGCGAGCGCGGCGTCGAGGTCGCTCGGTTCGAGGACCCGGGTGGTGGTCTGAGTCAACACGTGCGGAGGGGCCTCACCAGATGGGCTACTGATCTCCGCACTGTACCTGGCGCTCCGCGGGTGTGGCGGGTTACCGGGAGCCGGGGCCGCCCTGACCGTTGGCGCGCCTGCGACGTGGCTGGGCGCGCAGTTCCCCGCGCCCCTGAAAGGGGCGCGGGGAACTGCGCGAACGGGACCATCGGCGCGACCGGCAGCCGCCGACGCAACGCCCCCGCGGGCACCCACGCAAAAGGCCCGCCGCCCCGGAGGGAACGGCGGGCCTCAGCCGCACACGGTTCAGCCGGCGACGGACACCGACGGTTCGCCGGAGGCGATGCCGTCCTTCTCCATCTGCTCGGCGATCTTCATCGCCTCGTCGATCAGCGTCTCGACGATCTTCGACTCGGGCACGGTCTTGATGACCTCGCCCTTGACGAAGATCTGGCCCTTGCCGTTGCCGGAGGCGACGCCGAGGTCGGCCTCGCGGGCCTCGCCGGGACCGTTCACGACGCAGCCCATGACGGCGACACGGAGCGGGACCTCCATGCCGTCGAGGCCGGCCGTGACCTCTTCCGCGAGCTTGTAGACGTCGACCTGGGCGCGGCCGCAGGACGGGCAGGAGACGATCTCCAGGCGGCGCGGCTTGAGGTTGAGGGACTCCAGGATCGCGTTGCCGACCTTGATCTCCTCGACGGGGGGAGCGCTCAAGGACACCCGGATCGTGTCACCGATGCCCTCGGCGAGCAGCGCGCCGAAGGCGACGGACGACTTGATCGTGCCCTGGAAGGCGGGACCGGCCTCGGTCACACCCAGGTGCAGCGGGTAGTCGCACTGCGCGGCGAGCTGCCGGTACGCGTTGACCATGACCACGGGGTCGTTGTGCTTCACCGAGATCTTGATGTCGCGGAAGCCGTGCTCCTCGAAGAGGGAGGCCTCCCAGAGGGCCGACTCGGCGAGGGCCTCGGGCGTCGCCTTGCCGTACTTCTGGAGGAGGCGCTTGTCGAGGGAGCCCGCGTTGACGCCGATGCGGATCGGCGTGCCGTGGTCCTTCGCAGCCTGCGCGATCTCCTTGACCTTGTCGTCGAACTGCTTGATGTTGCCCGGGTTCACGCGGACCGCGGCGCAGCCGGCCTCGATGGCCGCGAAGACGTACTTCGGCTGGAAGTGGATGTCGGCGATGACCGGGATCTGCGACTTGCGCGCGATGACGGGCAGCGCGTCGGCGTCGTCCTGCGTGGGGCAGGCCACGCGGACGATCTGGCAGCCGGAGGCGGTGAGCTCGGCGATCTGCTGCAGCGTGGCGCCGATGTCGGACGTGCGCGTCGTCGTCATCGACTGGACGGACACCGGGGCGTCCCCGCCGACCGCCACGGTGCCGACCTGGATCTGGCGGCTCTTGCGCCGCTCGGCGAGCTTGGTCGGTACCGACGGAATGCCGAGAGAAATCGCAGTCATCTGCTGTGCAACCCCAAGGAGTGGATCGAGTCCAGAGGCTTCCGAGATTACGTCACCGGCGCACGGCCCAGCACATCGCGCCCCGGCAAACCCCCTCAACGAGGGACGGCCCGGCACCAAGGGTGCCGGGCCGTCCCGAACAACGTACGAACACCCCGTGTCCGGGGCCTGATCAGGAGATTTTCACCGGGTTCACGACGTCCGCGATCATCACGAGGAGCGTGAAGCAGACGAAGACACCGGCCACCACATACGCCACCGGCATGAGCTTCGCCACGTCGAACGGGCCCGGGTCCGGGCGCCGGAAGACGCGTGCCACGTTCCGTCGCAGCGACTCCCACAGGGCGCCCGCGATGTGCCCGCCGTCGAGCGGCAGCAGCGGGAGCATGTTGAAGAGGAACAGCGACAGGTTGAAGCCCGCGACCAGCATCAGCGCCATCGCGAGCTGCTGCGTGGCCGGGATGTCCATGGTGAAGATCTCGCCGCCGACCCGGGCCGCGCCCACGACGCCCATCGGGGAGTCCTGCTCGCGGGGGCCGTCGCCGAACGCCGCGTCCCACAGGGCGGGGATCTTGGCGGGCAGCGCGATGATCGAGTCGACCGCGTCGCCGACCCGGTCGGTCATCCAGGTCACGGAGTCGCCGAAGTCCTGCCGTACGACGCCGGTGGCGGCGGTGAAGCCGAGGAAGCCGGCGTTGACGTAGCCGTCGGTGATCTGGCCCCGGGAGTCCTTCTTCGGCACCTGGTTGGTGGCGATCTTGGCGTTGAGGGTCTGCTGGTGGCCGTCGCGCTCCACGACGATCGGCACCGTCTCGCCCGCGCTCTTGCGGATCTCGTCGGACAGGACGTTCCACTCGTCCGTAGTGACGCCGTTGAAGGAGACGATCTTGTCCTTCGGCTGCAGGCCCGCCGCCTTCGCCGGGGACTCGGGATCGGAGGCCTTGCAGGTGTCGCGGTTGGCGCTGGCCTGGATGACGCAGGAGGAGACGGACGAGACGACGTTCGTCTGCTGGGTGACGCCGAAGCCCATCAGGACCGTCAGGAAGAGCCCGATCGCGAGGATCAGGTTCATGAACGGGCCCGCGAACATGACGATGACGCGCTTCCACGGCTTGCGCGTGTAGAAGAGGCGGTCCTCGTCGCCGGGCTGAAGCTCTTCGAAGGCCGCCGCCCGCGCGTCCTCCACCATCGAGCGGAAGGGGGAGGTCGAGCGGGACTCGATGCGGCCGTCGGCGCCGGGCGGGAACATGCCGATCATGCGGATGTAGCCGCCGAGCGGGATGGCCTTGACGCCGTATTCGGTCTCGCCCTTGTGCCGGGAGAAGATCGTGGGGCCGAAGCCGACCATGTACTGGGGCACGCGGATGCCGAACAGCTTGGCCGTCGACAGGTGGCCCAGCTCGTGCCAGGCGATGGAGACGAGCAGACCCACGGCGAAGATCACTATGCCGAGGATCATCATCAAGGTCGTCATGCACGAGCCTCCGCGGCTGCCTTGTCCGTCTTGTCCGCAGTCTTCTTGACCGTGGTCTTCGTCAGTTCACGGGCCCGGGCGCGGGCCCAGGTCTCCGCATCGAGGACGTCCGCGACGGTGAGCGAAGTTCCCGATTCGGATGTGCCACGCTTCTCAGCGATGCAGTCGTTCACGACCTTCGTCACAGTTTCCATGATCCCGTTGAACGGCAGGGCGCCCTTCAGGAACGCGTCCACGCACTCCTCGTTGGCGGCATTGAACACCGCCGGAGCCGTGCCCGCGAGCTCCCCCACGTGTCGGGCGAGCCCCACGGCCGGGAACGCCTCGTTGTCGAGCGGGAAGAACTCCCAGCTGGACGCCTTGGACCAGTCGAAGGCGGGCGCCGCGTCGGGGACCCGCTCGGGCCAGCCGATGCCGAGCGCGATCGGGCCGCGCATGTCGGGCGGGGTGGCCTGGGCGAGCGTCGAGCCGTCGACGAACTCGACCATGGAGTGGACGTACGACTGGGGGTGCACGACGACTTCGATGCGGTCGAAGGGGATGTCGTACAGCAGGTGCGCCTCGATGACCTCAAGGCCCTTGTTGACCAGCGTCGCGGAGTTGATCGTGATGACCGGGCCCATCGCCCACGTGGGGTGCGCGAGGGCGTCGTCCACGGTGACATTCGCGAGGTCCGCCTTCGTACGTCCCCGGAAGGGGCCGCCGGAGGCGGTGACGACGAGCTTGCGGACGTCGGCGCGGGTGCCGCCGGCGAGGGCCTGGAAGAGGGCGGCGTGCTCGGAGTCGACCGGGATGATCTGGCCGGGCTTGGCGAGGCGCTTGACGATCGGGCCGCCGACGATCAGCGACTCCTTGTTGGCGAGCGCGAGGGTGCGGCCCGCTTCGAGGGCGGCGAGCGTCGGGGCGAGGCCGATGGAGCCGGTGATGCCGTTGAGCACGGTGTGGCAGTCGCCACGCCCCGCGATCTCGGTGGCGGCGTCCGGCCCGGCGAGGATCTCCGGCAGCGCCTCCCCCGCCCCGTACTGCGCGGCCAGCGCCTCGCGCAGCGCGGGCACGACGTCCTCGCGGGCCACGGCCACGGTGCGTACGCGCAGCTGCCGCGCCTGCTCGGCGAGCAGTTCCACGCGGCCGCCCGCGGCGCTGAGCGCGGTGACGCGGAACCGGTCGGGATGGCGCAGCACGAGGTCGACGGCCTGCGTGCCGATGGATCCCGTGGAGCCGAGCACGGCGACGTCACGGGGGGCGTCGGCCGGGGCCGGGTCGAAGAGGAGGTGCGGGTCCGCGAGGGGGGCTGGGCTGTCGCTCATGCCCCTATTCTTGCGTGCCTTTCCTGTGTGGCTGACAGGGCGGGTTCAACGAGTCGTCGAACGGATGAAATGAGCGAGGTTCGCGCTCACCACCGCGCGGACGTACAGGGCCGCTCCCCTGACCGCGAAGGGGACGGAGAGCGCGAGGACGCCGAGCGGCCGGTGCCGGATCGTCCCGGTACCGCGTTTCCCTCCGCACGTCGTCGCTCGTCGAGTCCCCCCGGTCCGTCGTGACGGATTCGCCGGAGTTCAGGGCCTGGCGGCTCCCGGGTGGGCCGGGGCGGCGAAGTAGTGGTTCTCCAGGTCCGTGAGGAGGGGTGCGCCGGTGGGGTGCCAGTCGAGGGTCGTGCGGGTGTGGTCGCTGCGGGCCTGCACGCCGTATCCGGCGAATCCCGCCAACCAGCCGTAGTGGTCGGCCGCCTGACGGGGCGTGAGGTGTGTCACCGGGACGTCGAGGCGGCGGGCGATGACGTCGGCGATGTCGCGCAGCATCACTCCCTCCTCGGCCACGCCGTGCAGCCGGGTGCCCGCCGGGGCGGACTCCAGGGCGAGGCGGTAGAGGCGGGCGGCGTCCGAACGGTGCACGGCGGGCCAGGTGTTGGCGCCGTCGCCGACCACCGCCACGGCGCCCTTCTCGCGGGCCACGGCGACGAGCCGGGCCACGAATCCGGGGTCGCCCGCGCCGTGCACGGACGCGGCGAGGCGCAGCACCGAGGCGCGGACGCCGCGTTCGGCGAGGGCGAGCGCGGCGTTCTCCGAGGCGACGCGGACCCCGCCGGGCGAGGCCGTGCTGCCGGGGTCGTCCTCGGTGCCGTGGTGGCCGTGCTCGAAGAGCAGGCCGGAGGTGGCGACGAGGGGTTTTCCGGTATCGGCGAGGGCCGTGCCCATCGCCTCGATCGCCCGCAGGTCGGCGGCGCCCGCGCCCGCGTGGTCGGTGAAGGTGTGGTCGAAGGCGAGGTGGAGGACGCCGTCGGCGTCCTTGGCCGCGGCGGCGAGACCGTCGGGGTCGTCGAGCGAGCCGCGGTACGGGGTGGCGCCGGCCGCCGTCAGTGCGGTGCGGGCTCGCTCCGAGCGGGCCAGGCCGACGACCTCGTGGCCGTGGTCGATCAGCTCGCGGGTGACGGCGGAGCCGACCCAGCCGGTGGCTCCGGTGACGAATACGCGCATGGGTGTGCTCCCTGTGGGCGAGGTGAGTGGGTGCGGGGCGAGGTGCCGGATTCCAGCCTCCGGCCGGGGCCCCGCGCGCGTCCAAAGCCTGTTCCGCATGGGGCCATACGCCCCGCGCATCACCACAGGTCGGCCCGGACGCTCCAGTACTCTGGCGGCATGTCCGAGCTCTCGCCCGAGGCCTTTCTCGATCTACGGCTCGTGCGTTACTTCACCGCCGTCGCCGAGCACCGGAACTTCGGCCGGGCCGCCGAAGCCCTGCACACCACCCAGCCGTCCCTGAGCCGCCAGATCCGCCGCCTGGAACGGCAGTTGGGGGCGCGCCTCCTGGACCGTACGCCGCAGGGGTCGCGGCTGACCGAGGCCGGTGCGGTGTTCCTGCCGCGGGCGGAGGCGCTGTTGCGGGATGCCGCGCGGGCCGCGGCGCAGGTCAGGGCGGCGGCCAGGCCGGCGCGGTGCACCGTCGGGTTCACGCCTGGGCTGATCGTCACGCCCGCCGTGCACGCCCTGCGCCGCCGCCGTCCGGACGCCGAGATCCAGGCCACGCACGTGTCCTGGAAGGAGGCCCGGGACGCCCTGGTGGGCCATCGGGTGGACGCGTTGGTGACCCGGCTCCCGTTTCCCGCCGACGGGCTGGAGGTGACGGTGCTGTACGACGAGCCGCGCTCCGTCCTCGTACCTGCGGAGCACCGGCTCGCCGGGAAGGAGTCGGTCACCTTGGACGACATCGCGGGCGAGCCGCTGCCGCGGATGGCGGGTGATCCGTCGTGGGACGCGTTCTGGCGGTTCGATCCGCGTCCGGACGGCAGCCGGGCGCCGGACGGGCCGGTCATCGAGGCGATCGAGGACAAGGTCGAACTCGTCGCGGACGGGCGTGCGTTGGCCATCTCGGTGGCGGGCCTGCGGTCGCACGCGCTGCGGTCGGACATCGCCGAGGTCGCGCTGGAGGGCGTCGAGCCGTGCCAGGTGGCGCTCGTGACGCGGGTCGGCGACCGGGGTCGGCTCGTCGCGGACTTCAAGGAGGTGGCCCGGGACCGGCTCACCGGTCCCGGGCGGTAGGAGCGTTCGGCCGCAGGCGGGTCAGCGGATCGGGCGGTGGACGTTCTCCCGTTTGCTGGGGCCGGGGGTCGCGTCGGCGATCCAGGGGCCGTCGCCGCTGGGGTCGACGACGCCCTGCTCCAGCCACGTGTACGTACCGCCAATGACGCCCTTGACGACCTTGCGGTCGATGTCGTCGGTGTTGGTCCACAGGCGGTCGAAGAGTTCGTCGACGCGGATGCGGGACTGGCGGCAGAAGGCGTCGGCGAGCTGGTAGGCCTCGCGGCCGTGCGGCTCGGTGGTGCGCAGGAGTTCGGCGCGTACGCAGGAGGCGCTCATGGCGAAGAGTTCGGCGCCGATGTCGACGATCCGGCCGAGGAAGCCCTGCTTCGTCTCCATGCGGCCCTGCCAGCGGGACATGGCGTAGAAGGTGGAGCGGGCGAGCTTGCGGGCGGAGCGCTCTACGTAGCGGAGGTGGGTGGAGAGGTCCGGGTGGCCGGAAGGGTGAAACTCGGCGTAGGTACGCGGGAGTTGGCCAGGCCCCGCCACCAGCTTCGGCAGCCACTTCGCGTAGAAGCCGCCTGCCTTCGCGCCCGCCTTCGCCTTGTCCGTCAGGGACTTCTCGGGGGCGATGAGATCGCCCGCGACCGAGAGATGCGCGTCGACGGCCTCGCGCGCGATCAGCAGGTGCATGATCTCGGTCGAGCCCTCGAAGATGCGGTTGATGCGCAGGTCGCGCAGGACCTGTTCGGCGGGGACGGCGCGTTCGCCGCGCGCGGCCAGCGACTCGGCGGTCTCGAAGCCGCGGCCGCCGCGGATCTGGACCAGTTCGTCGGCCATCAGGCAGCCCATCTCGGAGCCGTACAGCTTGGCGAGGGCGGCCTCGATGCGGATGTCGTTGCGGTCCTCGTCGGCCATCTGGGACGACAGGTCAAGGACCGCCTCCAGGGCGAAGGAGGTCGCCGCGATGAAGGAGATCTTCGCGCCGACGGCCTCGTGGAACGCGACCTGCCTGCCCCACTGTTCGCGCTCCGCCGACCACTCGCGGGCGATCTTGAGACACCACTTGCCGGCGCCGACGCACATCGCGGGGAGGGAGAGGCGGCCGGTGTTGAGGGTGGTGAGCGCGATCTTGAGCCCGGCGCCCTCGGGACCGATGCGGTTGGCCGCCGGGACGCGGACCTGGTGGAAGCGGGTGACGCCGTTCTCGATGCCGCGCAGGCCCATGAAGGCGTTGCGGTTCTCGACGGTGATGCCCTCGTCGGCCGCCTCGACGACGAACGCCGTGATGCCGCCCTTGTGCCCCTCCGACTTCGGTACGCGGGCCATGACGACGAGGAGGTCGGCGACGACGCCGTTCGTCGTCCACAGCTTCACGCCGTCCAGGACGTACGTGTCGTCGCCGTCGGGGACGGCCGTGGTGGCGAGGCGGGCCGGGTCCGAGCCGACGTCGGGCTCGGTGAGCAGGAACGCCGAGATGTCGGTGCGGGCGCAGCGCGGCAGGAACGTGTCCTTCTGCTCCTGCGTGCCGAAGATCTTCAACGGCTGGGGTACGCCGATGGATTGATGGGCCGAGAGCAGCGCGCCGATGGCGGGCGAGGCCGAGCCGACGAGCGCGAGCGACTTGTTGTAGTAGACCTGCGTGAGGCCGAGGCCGCCGTACTTCGTGTCGATCTTCATCCCGAAGGCGCCGAGCTCCTTGAGCCCGTTGATCGTCTCGTCGGGGATCTGCGACTCGCGCTCGATGCGCGCCGAGTCGATCTTCGTCTCGCAGAAGTCGCGCAGCTTGGCGAGGAACTCCTCGCCGCGCTGCGCGTCCTCGTCGGCGGGCAGCGGGTGCGGGTGGATGAGGTCGAGCCGGAACCGGCCGAGGAACAGCTCCTTGGCGAAGCTGGGCTTGCGCCAGTCCTGTTCGCGGGCCGCCTCCGCTACTTCGCGTGCTTCTCGTTCCGAGACCTTGGGCCGGGATGTTGCGGACATGAGGTTCACCTCGCCGCGCGTCGGGTCCACCGCCCGGTTCGTTACCGACCGGTGCTACTGGATCGTATGTACCCGATAGCGGGCATCTCGACCAGTCCTCGCGCGCACCGTTCACCGCCGGGAGCGGTGGTGCCCGTGATACCGGCACCCACAGGCGACCAGGGCACCACGCGCCATTCACGACAAGGCCATCGGGCACACCCACGGGACCGACGAGAGTTCGCTGCCGCCCCTGGGAGGCGACCTTGAGACGCTCGGGGACTGGGCGACCGTGGCCGCCACACTGCACAGAAGGCTCTATCTGACAGCCGCGGTGGATCCGTCCTCCGCCGAGTACGCCGGCACCGCTTTCGCCAGATTCCGCTACCTCTTTTCGACCAGCCCGTTCTGGGACATCCAGTTCAAGGTCGTGACGCACGAGGTAAAGGTCGGAGACGCGAAATACCGCCCCTTCAGCAGGGCACTGCACGCGTTCTGCGAGAGTTCTCGGATTTCTCCGGAAATCAGCGGCGCCATGCTGGACCGGTTCGGGGCGATGCTCCATCTCGCACTCCGCCAGGACGGGCCATCGGAAAAGCGAAGCCTGCTGCTGAATTCGACCATCGCGGCCACCGAGGGCGAGGTGCACGTCGTACTCGCCTACGCGCTGGCAGAGCTGAGCATGCCGCGCCTGCGTGATGTCTACCGGATTCCCGACCAGGGGATACAGGTGGTGTTCGGCGACGGCGTACTCGACTACGAGTTCTGCCAACGCCACGCGAACAGCATCCGCACCTACGAGGCGACACCGATAAACGACTGGGAAAACCTGGCCTCCGCCAATCACGAAGAAGAGAGCGTGTGCGAGGACACCGCGTAGCAGACGCCCGAAGCCAGGACACCCGGAACAGCCGACGGCCGGAGCCCCCGCACAGTGGGCTCCGGCCGTCGTGGGCGGCGCGCGGTACAGGCGCGCGCCGGGTCCTGAAACAGGCGGGTCGGGTCAGAGGGCGAGGCCCGTCAGGACGAGGACACGCTCGTACGTGTAGTCGTCCATGGCGAACTTGACGCCCTCGCGGCCGACGCCGGACTGCTTGGCGCCGCCGTACGGCATCTGGTCGGCGCGGTAGGACGGGGCGTCGCCGATGACCACGCCGCCGACCTCGAGGGCGCGGTGGGCGCGGAACGCGGTCTGCAGGTCGTGGGTGAACACGCCTGCCTGGAGGCCGTACTTGGAGTCGTTGACGGTGGCGAAGGCCTCGGCCTCGCCGTCCACCTTCTTCACCGTGAGGACCGGTCCGAAGACCTCCTCGCAGGCGATCGTGACATCGGCCGGTACGTCGGCGAGGACGGTCGGCGCGTAGGTGGCACCGTCGCGCTTGCCGCCGGCGAGGAGGCTCGCCCCCGCCTGTACGGCCTCGTCGACCCAGGACTCGACGCGCTTCGCGGCGTCCTCGCTGACCAGCGGGCCCACGTCGGTGGCGGCGTCGGCCGGGTCGCCGGTGACCTGGGCCTCGACGGCCGCGACGACCTTCGGCAGGAGCCGGTCGTACACGGCGGCGTCGGCGATGACGCGCTGCACCGAGATGCAGGACTGGCCGCCCTGGTAGTTGGAGAACGTGGCGATGCGGCTCGCCGCCCAGTCCAGGTCGGCCTCGGAGGCGTAGTCGGCGAGGACGACGGCCGCGCCGTTGCCGCCGAGCTCCAGGGTGCAGTGCTTGCGCGGGACGCTGTCCATGATCGCGTAGCCGACGGGGCCGGAACCGGTGAAGGAGATGACCGGGAGGCGCTCGTCCTGTACGAGGGCGGGCATGCGGTCGTTGGGGACCGTGAGGACCGACCAGGAACCGGCCGGGAGGTCCGTCTCCGCGAGCAGCTCGCCCAGGATGAGCGAGGAGATCGGGGTGGCCGGGGCCGGCTTGAGGATGATGGGCGCGCCCACCGCGATGGCCGGGGCGACCTTGTGGGCGCTCAGGTTCAGCGGGAAGTTGAAGGGCGCGATGCCGAGGACGACGCCCTTCGGGATGCGGCGGGTGATGGCCATGCGGCCGGTGCCGCCGGCGTCGGTGTCGAGGCGCTGGGCCTCGCCGCTGTTCCAGCGGCGGGCCTCCTCGGCGGAGAAGCGGAACACGGAGACGGCGCGGCCGACCTCGCCGCGGGCCCACTTGATCGGCTTGCCGTTCTCCGCGGAGATCAGCTGGGCGATCTCCTCGGTGCGCTCGATCAGGCGGTCGGCGACGTGGTTCAGGGCCTTGGCCCGTACGTGCGCCGGGGTCGCGGCGAACTCGTCCACCACGGAGTGGGCGGCGGCGACGGCCTCTTCCACCTGGGCCTCGGTGGGCTCGGCGACGGTGCCGACGAGGCGGCCGTCGTAGGAGTTGTGCACGTCGAACGTCGTGTCACCGGTGGCCTGGCGGCCGGCGAGCCAGAAGGCGTGGGTGTCGGTCATGGGTGTGTGTACCGGCCTCTCCGTGGGGTTTGCGGTGGGTGTGACCACGGTAGGGCGGGTGGCGGGGGTGGGCGTTTCGCCGCCGCGGAGTGGTCCCCACGCCCAACTTCGCCATTTCGGCACAACGGCGTTGCGGCCTCGGGGCTCTGCCCCGGACCCCGCGCCTCAAACGCCGGCGGGGCTGGATATAACGCCGGTGAGGCTGGCTGCGGGGGTGGGGAGATCAAGCCCCTGCGGCGATTGAGCAGCGGGGTCCGGGGCGGAGCCCCGGGCGTCGGCGTCAGGTGCCGGTGGCCTTGAGGGCCAGCCAGAGCTCCATGCGGACGTCCGGGTCGTCCAGGGAGCGGCCGAGGATTTCCTCGACGCGGCGCATGCGGTAGCGGAGGGTGTGGCGGTGGACGCCCAGGTCCGCCGCCGCGGCGTCCCACTGACCGTGCCGCGAGAGCCACGCCCGCAACGACCGGACCAGGTCCCCGCGCCCCGTCGCGTCGTGGTCGCGCAGCGCCCGCAGGAGTCCGTCCGCGAACGCGCGGACCGCGTCGTCGCCGAGGAGGGGGAGGACGGAGCCCGTCGCGACGTCCTCGTGCTCCACCAGAACCCGCCCCCGCCGCCGCGCGACGGACAGCGCCTGTTCGGCCTGCTTGTACGCGGACACCGCCGCGATCGGCCCGGCCGGCGCCGAGAACCCGATGACAAGGCCCTCCTCGGAGGAGGACGCGCCCTCGCCGCGCGTGGCCTCCAACGCCTCCGCGTACTGGAGGCACGCCTCCGCCGCCGCCCCGCCGTCGACGGCGAGCAGCACGAGCCGCTGGCCGTCGGGGACGACGAGCAGCGCCTCACCGGAACGCGCCGCCGCCGACTCCACCACGTCCGCGAGCACCGGCAACGGCCCCGCCCCCGGCCCCCCGGCCCCGGTCACCGCCTCCGCGAGCAGCGCCGCGGTCCCGGCCGGCTGCGCACCGGTACCGGTCGACTGCGCCAGCGCCGTCCCGCCCGACGGCGACGAGGCGGCGTCCGCGATCACCATCCGGAACGGCGCGTCGAGCAGCGCCCCGTACAGGTCTCCGGCGACGGCGCGCGCGTGGTCGGGTTCGCCCGCGAGGAGCATCCGCAGGACGGCCGCGCCGATCCGCTGCTCGGCGGCGTACAGGGCGCGGGAGCGTTCGGTGGTGAGGGTGAGGAGGGCGATCGCCGAGTGGAGGGCGTACCGCTCGGCCGTGCCGAGGGTCGCGGCCGTGCCGACCGCGAGCGCCGCGCGGGGGCGCCGCCCTGTGCCGATGGAGTGGAGTTCGACGCGGTCGTCGGAGCCGGACTCCACCACCGCGCTGGCGGGTGCGGGGCGTTCCCGGAGCCGTTCGACCTCGCCCGTGAGGCGGGCGGCGCGGCGGCCCGCCCACTCCGGGGCGGTGGCGACGACCGCGCCGGACGCGTCGTACAGCGCGGCCCACCCGTCGATCTGCGCGGCGAGCACGGCGAGCACGCCCTCGGGGCCCGCGTTCAGCGCCTGCTTGGTCAGCTCGCGCTGCGCGGCGAAGCCGGAGGTGACCGCCTTGTACTGTTCGGCGGCGATCGCGGCCGAGACCGCCTTGCTGATCGCGATGAAGGGGGTGCGGGGCGGCACCGCGAGCAGCGGCAGGCCCTCGTCCTTCGCCGCCTTCACCAGGGCTTCCGGTACGTCGTCGTAGTTGACGCCGACGGCGAAGCCGAGGCCGACGACCCCGGCGTCGACGAGCCGCTTCACGTAGCGGCTCATGGCCTCGGGGTCCTCGGCGTCCAGCTTGAGCGCGGTGATGAGGAGGAGTTCGCCGCCCTCCATGTACGGGACGGGGTCGGCGAGTTCGCTCACGTGCGCCCAGCGGACCGGGGTGTCCAGATGCTGCTCGCCCGCGCGCACGCCGAGCTTGAGCGCCGAGTGGTGGACGAGCGAGGCGAGCGTGGGCGGCATGGGCCAGGCCTTCGGTGAGCTGGGCGGGACGTACGTACGCGTGGATCGGTGGTCGGGGATCCGGTTGTCAGGGGATCCGGTTCTCGTGGATCTTGTGAAGCTTTTGGCCGGTCCGTATGAACGACCAGTGCCGATTCTGCCTCACCGTACGTACCACTGGGGCCCTGCCCCCGGGAAGCTCAGTGAACCTTCAGGTGCCCTCAGGCCGTTCTCAGGCCCGGTTCTCAGCCCCGCAGGTCCACGAGCAGCGGCGGAGCGTGCTCACCGCGCACGGTGGTGACAGAGAGCACAGCGTGACCGGGCGGCACCGCGTGCGCCAGGTCGGAGGCCGACCAGCGTTCGCGCTCGACCTTGCGGACGGTGACCGCGTCCCTGGTGACGGCCTTCCCGGTCACCATCTGGCGCGCCTTGTACAGCGCGCGGGTCAGCGGCTGCTGAGCGAACACCGCGTGCTGGGCGACCTCCTCGGTCTCCACCCACTCGGTGCCCCACGCCTCGGCGAACCGCCTGCCGTCCCACGTGGTGACCCCGGAGAACGCCATGCGGCAGCCCACGGCCGCGTACAGCGGACCCTGCAAGGGCTCGGCGACCTCGCCGATGGTGCGCAGGCCGAGCACGACGCCCGCGTGCGTGGACCGCAGGCGCTGGATGCCGCGGACCGTCTCGGCGGTCACGGTGCGCGCCGCGTCGTCGAGGACCAGGCACGCGAAGTGGGAGCGCCGCTCCCGGCCGCGTACGACGGAGGTGAACTGGGCGAGGAGGAGCCGGGCGAGGAGCCGGGACGCCTCTTCGTGGCCCTGCTCGGGCAGGTCGACGCGGACCCGCAGGGGGTGGTGGGCGAGGGCGCGTACGGAGAACGGGCGGGCGGCGGCCGGGTCGAAGAAGCCGGAGAAGACGGGGCGGTCGAGGAGCGCGAGGCGGTCGGCGAGCAGTGGGCCCGGGTCGCTCGCGGTGCCGAACTGGCGCTGGCGGGCGTCGAGTTCGCGGCGCATCGGGGATTCGGCGAGGAGCCGTCCCTTGAGGTCGGCGAGGGCCTCGGGGTCGCCCTCCAGGAGTTCGCGGAGCACCGGTACGGAGGGGAACGTGCCGTGCGCCTCGCGGTAGGGGCCGAGGAGTTGGGCGAGCGCGGTGGCGGCGCGCCGGGTGACGCCTTGTTCATCGGCGGACAGGTCGCCGACCAGGCCCTCGGCGAGGAAGCCCGCGGCCTCGTCGGCGTCGGTGGCGTCCGCGTACAGGTCGAGGTCGTGCACCGAGGACCGGTCGCCCGGCCTGACCACCACGTCGTACGCGTCGTCGGGGCCGAGCGGGGTGCCCGCAGCGCAGACCGCGAGGACGGCGCAGCTTCCGGTGAGCGCCTGGAGGGCGAGCGATTCGACGACGGGGCGTACGACACCGGCCGTCTTGCCGGCACCGGAGGGGCCCACCGCAAGCAGCGAGGTGCCAAGGAGGCTCGGGTCGAGGGCGACGCCCGCGCCCCGCAGCACGTACGGATTGCGCTCGTCGCGCGCGTAGGAGCCGATCCGCACCTGGCCGACGAGCAGGTCGTGGGCCGCCGCACGGGCCGGGAGGTCGCGCTGCCCCGAGGGGTGCGTCCAGGCGCCCGCGCCCTGCTTGAGGACGGTGTCGGCGAAGGTGGCGGGGGCCGTGGAGGTGCGCCAGGCGTGGGTGACGCGCGCGCAGTCGACGTCGTTCATGCGCCCGCTCGCGACCTCTGCGGTGAGCACGTCGGCGGCCTGGTCCTGGCCCGCCTCGCGCAGGTGCTCCCAACTCGCGCGCGGGGGTGGCGCGGTGGGCCGGGGCGGCGCCTTGCGGGCCTTCTTGCGCCGCGCCGACCAGACGTCGAGCCAGCCCCCGATCCGGGCGAACGGCCACAGCATCGCCAGGGCGATCAGGGTGTACACCAGATTGCCGATGACCGGGGTGTCGAAGAGACCGAATCCGCCGGTGAGGAGCGCGATGAGGGAGAGGACCGGGTCGACGATCGGCAGCGGCCGCCAGTCGAGCCCCAGCTCCTGGGGCCAGGAGAGGATCAGTACGCCGACGGCGGCGATCGCGGCGACGACGGCGCGGGCCGGTTGCGGGCGGCGGACGACGAAGTGCCGGATCCCTTCCCCCCAGGCGCCGAAGCGCCCCACGAGGAAGACGATGGCGCCGAAGGCGACTCCCTGGTATACGACCTGCGCCTGGAACGCCTTGGTGTCGCGGGGGGACGTGGTTCCCGGCCACCACCAGCCGTCCGGCGTGAAGATCTTCAGCGGGACCCACTGGTACGGCAGCGTGCCGCGCCGCCACAGGCTCCACAGCAACACGCCGACCAGGAACGACACCGCCATCCACGCGAGCAGCTTGCGCCCGATGGCCGTCGTGTCCCGCTCGGGGGGCCGGGGCACGTACTCGTACCGCCACACGCCCGGTTGGGCCTTGGGGCGGCGCGCGGCGAGCCACTCGGCGACCGAGCCGCGGGGCGCGCCCGGCGCCTGCCGGGGCATCGGCGGGGCGGCCGGGCGGGGCGGCCGCGCGGGACGCGGCACGGGTGCGGCCTGCCGCGGCTCGCCGCCCGCTCCCTGCGTCTCCTGCGTGCCGCCGTCGCTGTCCCTCACCTGGGCCCCCTGACCTGCCGGTGTGTCCGTGCCATGTGCGTCGATCGCGCCTCAATCTAATGCCCGCGCCAGGGGAGTTCACCGCTTACGCGCCCCGCCGCCCCGAAGAGGCGACCTGTCCAAGACGGACAACACCCGGCCCCGACCCCGCCCCGATGGAGCATGACCACCCCGCTCCCCCGCCCCTAACCTGCGAGAACCCCCCGAAAACAGCCCCGGCGGCACCGAGCCCGGGAGCCGGATCCGGCCCACCAGAAACAAAAAGGAGCCCCGCATGAGCGACATCCCGCAGGAGCGCCGCGTCGTCACCGCCATCCCCGGCCCGAAGTCGCAGGAGCTGCAGGCCCGCCGCAGCGCGGTCGTCGCCGCGGGCGTGGGCTCCACGCTGCCGGTGTTCACCGCCAAGGTGGACCGCGGCATCATCGAGGACGTCGACGGCAACCGCCTCATCGACTTCGGTTCCGGCATCGCCGTGACCTCGGTCGGCGCCTCCGCCGAGGCCGTGGTCCGCCGCGCCTCCGCCCAGCTGCAGGACTTCACGCACACCTGCTTCATGGTCACGCCGTACGAGAGCTACGTCGCGGTCGCCGAGGCGCTCGCCGAGCTGACGCCGGGCGACCACGAGAAGAAGTCGGCCCTGTTCAACTCGGGCGCCGAGGCCGTCGAGAACGCCGTCAAGATCGCCCGCGCCTACACCAAGCGCCAGGCGGTCGTCGTCTTCGACCACGGCTACCACGGCCGTACGAACCTGACGATGGCGCTGACCGCGAAGAACATGCCGTACAAGCACGGCTTCGGCCCGTTCGCCCCCGAGGTCTACCGCGCCCCGCTGGCGTACGGCTACCGCTGGCCGACCGGCGCCGAGAACGCCGGTCCTGAGGCCGCGAAGCAGGCCATCGACCAGATCTCCAAGCAGGTCGGCGCGGACAACGTCGCCGCGATCATCATCGAGCCGGTGCTCGGCGAGGGTGGCTTCATCGAGCCGGCCAAGGGCTTCCTCCCGGCGATCCGCCAGTACGCCGCCGACAACGGCATCGTCTTCGTCGCGGACGAGATCCAGTCCGGCTTCTGCCGTACGGGCCAGTGGTTCGCGTGCGAGGACGAGGGCATCGTCCCGGACCTGATCACGACCGCCAAGGGCATCGCGGGCGGCCTCCCGCTCGCCGCCGTGACCGGCAAGGCCGAGATCATGGACGCCGCGCACGCGGGCGGCCTCGGCGGCACCTACGGCGGCAACCCGGTGGCCTGCGCCGGTGCGCTTGGCGCCATCGAGACGATGAAGGAGCTCGACCTCAACGCCAAGGCGAAGGAGATCGAGACGACGATGAAGTCGCGCCTGTCGGCGATGCAGGAGAAGTTCCCGGTCATCGGCGACATCCGCGGCCGCGGCGGCATGATCGCCGTCGAGCTGGTCAAGGACCCGGCCACCAAGGAGCCGAACCCGGAGGCCACCGCCGCGCTCGCCAAGGCCTGCCACGCCGAGGGCCTGCTCGTCCTCACCTGCGGCACCTACGGCAACGTGCTCCGCTTCCTGCCGCCGCTCGTGATCGGCCAGGACCTCCTCAACGAGGGCCTGGACATCATCGAGAACGCGCTCGCGGCGCTCTGAGCCACGCCTCTGCCACGCCCCGAGGTGCCTCCCGCAACGGGAGGCACCCGGCTCAATCGTGACGGCACACACCGTCACACGTCCGTGACCTGCGACGACGGTCGGGGCGTGTGAAGAAGGTGTGCGAGGCCGATGGGATGTTGCCGAACCGGCTGTCGCACCCTCAGCCCCTGCCGTACGGTTTCTGCAGATGAGAGAAACACCCCGCTCGCAGGAGACTGCGGGCGAAACCGGGTCGGGGCCTCCCCAGCTTCGCCCTGGTCGTGCCCTCGCGCACACACCCGGAGCTTCCGGCTCCGGAACTCCTCACCGGTCGGACGGTCGCCCGCCCCAAACCCCCCGGGGCGCGCGGCACGCCGGCCAGTTCGGGCGCCTCGGAGCTACCCCCCCTGCTCTGAGGCGCCCGGCCATTTTTCTGGCCGCCGCACTTCTCTTCGCGCTCCTCACCTGGCAGGTCGCCGCCGAGGGCGCGCTCCTCGCGTACGACGAACGCCTCGGCGACGCGATCCGCACCAGCGCGATCCCCTCGGGCCCCGCCGAGTTCTTCGCCGATCTCGGCAACATGGCGGTCGCGCTCCCCGTCCTCGCGCTCACCCTCGCGTACGTCACGTGGCGCACCCGCGAGCGCTTCGCGCCGGTCGTCGCCGTCGTGACGATGGCGCTGGTTCCCGCCCTGGTGGCGCCGCTCCAGTCGCTCGTCGCCCGCCCAGGACCGCCGCCGATGGCCCCGGCCACGGGCTTCTACCCGTCGGGTCACGCGGCGACGGCGGCGGTGGCGTACGGCCTGTGCGTGCTGCTGTCGCCGCGCTCACGAACGCCCCGTGCACGCGAACTGGCCTACGGCTGCGTCCTGTTGAACGCGGCCGTAGGCCTGGGGCTCGTACGACAGGGGTATCACTGGCCGGTCGATGTGGTCGGCAGTTGGTGTCTGTCGGTCGTGCTGCTGTGTGCGGCGGCGTACGTGATCGGCCGGGGCGCGGTCAGCCGAAGTAGGCGTCGAAGTTCTTCTGGAACTGCCAGTTGTTGAAGCGGTCCCAGTTGATCGACCACGTCATCAGGCCGCGCAGCGCGGGCCAGGTGCCATGGGTCGCGTACGAGCCGCAGTTCGTCTTCTTCGTCAGGCAGTCGAGGGCCTTGTTGGTCTCGGCCGGGGAGACGTAGCCGTTGCCCGCCTGGGTGGAGGCCGGCATGCCGATGGCGACCTGGTCGGGGCGCAGCGGCGGGAAGACGTTGTTCGCGTCGCCCGCGACCGGGAAGCCGGTGAGCAGCATGTCGGTCATCGCGATGTGGAAGTCGGCGCCGCCCATGGAGTGGTACTGGTTGTCGAGGCCCATGATGGAGCCGGAGTTGTAGTCCTGGACGTGGAGCAGGGTGAGGTCGTCGCGCAGGGCGTGGATGACCGGGAGGTACGCGCCCGCGCGCGGGTCCTGGCCGCCCCATTTGCCGGTGCCGTAGTACTGGTAGCCGAGCTGGACGAAGAACGTCTCCGGGGCCATGGTCAGGACGAATCCGGAGCCGTATTTGGCCTTGAGGGTCTTTACCGCCGAGATGAGGTTCACGATCACCGGGGTCTTCGGGTTCTTGAAGTCGGTGTCGTCGGCGTTGAGGGAGAGGGAGTGGCCCTCGAAGTCGATGTCGAGGCCGTCGAGGCCGTACTCGTCGATGATCTTCGAGACGGAGGAGACGAAGGTGTCGCGGGCGGCTGCCGTGGTGAGTTGGACCTGGCCGTTCTGGCCGCCGATGGAGATCAGGACCTTCTTGCCGGCCGCCTGCTTCGCTTTGATCGCGGCCTTGAAGTCGGCGTCCGATTCGACGCCCGGGCACTCGGTGACCGGGCAGCGGTCGAAGCGGATGTCGCCCGAGGTCGTCGAGGTGGGTTCGCCGAAGGCGAGGTCGATGACGTCCCAGCTGTCGGGGACGTCGGCGAGGCGGGTGTAGCCGGCGCCGTTGGCGAAGCTGGCGTGGAGGTAGCCGACGAGGGCGTGCGGCGGGAGGTCGCTGCCTTCGTCGCCGGGGACCTTGCCGGTCGTCGCGGTGACCGCCGCCGACTTCGCGGACTCGCCCGCGTCGTTCACGGCCGCGACCTGGAAGCTGTACGCGGTCTCGGGCGTGAGGCCCGCGACCGTGGTGGAAGTGCCGGTCACCGTCTGGGACTTGGTGCCGTTGCGGTACACCGCGTAGCTCGTGGCGCCGGGCACCGCGGACCAGGACAGGCCGACGGTCGTGGCGGTGACCGTGCCGGTCTTGAGGCCGGTGGGCGCGGCGGGCGGCACGGGGGCCTCGGTGCCGGGGCCGAGGAGGGTGAGGTCGTCGGCGGTGTAGGCGGGGCTGCCGTACCAGCCGTGGGTGTAGATCGTGACCTTCGTGGTGGCCGGGCCCGTGCGGAAGGTGGTCTTGAGCTGCTGCCAGTCGGACGCCGACGGGGTCCAGGTCGACACGTCCGTGGTGCCGGTGCCGCTGGCACCGAGGTAGACGTAGCTGCCGCGGACGTAGCCGGACAGCGTGTACGTGGAGTCGGGCTTGACCGTGACGGTCTGGGCGCAGCGGGCGTTGTCGGCTCCGGCCGGGGTGGCCTGGAGCGCCGAAGTGCCGCTGTGCACAGGCGAGTTGACGGTCTTCCCGGTGTTTGCCGAGCAGGTCCAGCCGTCCATGCCGGACTCGAATCCGCCGTTGCGGGCGAGGTCGACGTCGGCGGCGCGGGCGGTGGCGGCGGACATGGCGGTGAGGCCGGTCGCGGCGAGCGCGGCGGCCGTGAGGGTGGTCAGGAGTCTGCGGGGTCTGGAGCGCGTCGCGGCGCGGATCATGGCTGCCTCCGGGCATGGCGGGGAAACGAGCACGGTGGGGCGCGCCCAACTTGGTCCAGACCAATTGAGTTGTCAAGGGTGTTGTCAAAGGGTTCGGTACCGGGTCCGCCCCGGATCGGAACCCGTCTACTCCCCCGCCTCCCTTGCCAGTTGGGCCGCCGCCTCGTGCATCGCGAGTTCCAGGAGCGCCGGGTCCGTGAGCGTGCCCGCCGCGTCCGGCGGCACCAGCCAGCGCAGGGTGCCGCCCGCGAGCCGGCCCGGATACGGCACCACGATCCACGTGCCGTGCCCGGCGCCGCGCACCCCGGTGCCGATCCAGCGGGCGGCCGTGCCCGCGGGCACGAAGAAGCCCATGCGGGCGGCGCCGAAGTCGGCGAGTACCGGTCCTGGCCGGTCCAGCACCCGGCGCAGCACGTCGAGCGTCGGATGGCCCAGCTCCCCCGGCAGGATCAGCACGTCCCACCGCTTGCCCGCGGGCAGCAGCGCCACCCCGTGCGGATTTCGTTCCCACTCCCAGCGGCAGGCGTCCGGATCCGGTGCCACGGACACCAGCCACTCGACCGCTGCCTTGTCCCCCGAGCCATTCATGACGGGGCCCTCCTCGTTCACATCGACGCTGATCGTCACGGAGGAGAGGAGGTAGTGGCCCGAGCATTACGCGACTTCGGTTACCTGGAGGCAGTGAATTTCCTGGGGCGTGTGCGACACGGCGTACGCCGGGGCGGTCTCAGAAGTCCTCAGGGGGCCTCGGGCAGCAGGGTGCTGACGAAGGCGTCCGAGGCGGAGTTGGTGTCGTCAGGGACGAGATCGGTGTCGGTGGAATCGAAGGCGACCATGCTGTTGTCGTCGGTGATCGACACCCGTCCGGCATGGCCGAGGGCCGGGCTGCCGTCCAACGCGGCGGCCACCGCGCGCACTTCACCGGTCTCCAGATCGCGCCTGACGAGCGCCTGCTGAGGGGTGTCCGGGCCGCCGACGCGCGTCACGTAGACCGCGAAGCGGCCGTCGGGGCTGAGCTTTCCGTAGTCGGCGCCGGTCTCGGTCGCCGTGGCCGGGATCGGCCGGGTCGTACCGGTGTCCAGGTCCCGGACGAACACGTTCGAGCCCTGGTCGTCCGCCGTCACCGGGCTCGCGTCGGAGCGGTTGAAGAGCACCCGCCCGCCGTCCGCGCTCAACGACAGGGTGCCCAGGCTCCGTTCGGGCGTCGGCCCGCTCTGCGAGACGTCCAGCAGCTGCCGATCCCCGGTGCGCCGGTCGAAGAGGTAGGCGTTGCCCGTCTCCCGACCCGAGCTGTACCGGGTGTTGACGTACGCGACGCGCTGCCCGTCGTCGCTGATGGCGGCCCTGCCCGCGGAGTACTCCTCGCTCGCGGTGTTCGGCCCGCTCACCCACTGCGTCGTGCCCTCCCGCAGGTCGCGCACGTAGACCCGGGATCCCTCGCGCGCCGTCGAAGTCCCAGGGCGGGTCTGCGTGAACACGACGTAGCGGCCGTCGCCGCTGATCCGGCCGTCGTACGCGCCGCCGCCCGCGTAGTCGCCTAGTTCGACGTCGACCCGCTCGATGTCGGTGCTCGTCAGATCGCGCACGTACAGGCCGCCGCGCGAGGAGCGGAACAGCATCTCGTTCCCCGAGGCGCTGAAGTCGTACACCGTCTCGGCGGCGCCGTCGTAGTTCACCCGCGCAAGCGATCCGTCGCGCAGGTCGCGCACGTACATCCAGTTCACCCCGCCGCCGGGCGGGGCCTGATAGGGCGGTGCGAGATTCGTCGCCAGCGAGACGAAGGCGACGTAGCGGCCGTTGCGGCTGAGCACCGGACCGTACGAATTCCTGTTGCCCTGCGTCCCGTCGGAGTCCACGCTGACCCGCTCGATCACCGCGTCCCCGCTGCCGGGGCCGGCGCTCGCCGCCCCCACCGGCAGCAGCGCCGCCGCCAGCAGACCGGTCCCCAACGCACCCGTCACCGCGGGTAGCAGCCTCCGCATGTCTCCCCCTGAACATTCGTGGCCCCAACCCCCTGTCGAGGCACGCGGCGATACAACCGCGCCACGCACGACAGGGGCAATCCGTCCGGTTACGTACAACCTTGGACGGGCTTCGGACGTCGGGGGCAGGGGGTATGTCCAGCTCAGGTCCCTAGGGCCCTAGCTGTCGAAGCCCAGGCCCACCGAGTCCATCGCCTTCAGCCACAGATTGCGGCGGCCGCCGTTCGCGTCGGCGCGCGCGAGGGACCACTTCGTGAGCGCGATCCCGGTGGCGGCGAACGGCTCCGGCGGGAACGGGAGCGGCTTCTTGCGGACCATCTCCAACTCCGTACGTTCCGTGGGCCCGCCCGCGAGGAGGTCGAGCATCACGTCCGCGCCGAACCGGGTCGCGCCCACGCCGAGGCCCGTGTACCCGGCGGCGTACGCCACCCGGCCCCCGTGCGCCGTGCCGAAGAACGCCGAGAAGCGGGAGCAGGTGTCGATGGCGCCGCCCCACGCGTGCGTGAAGCGCAGGCCCTCCAACTGCGGGAAGCACGTGAAGAAGTGGCCGGCCAGCTTCGCGTACGTCTCCGGGCGGTCGTCGTGCTCGGCCCGCACCCGGCCGCCGTACGGGTAGATCGCGTCGTAGCCGCCCCACAGGATCCGATTGTCGGCGGAGAGCCGGAAGTAGTGGAACTGGTTGGCGGAGTCGCCGAGGCCCTGGCGGTTCTTCCAGCCGATCGCGGCCAGTTGGTCGGCGGTCAGCGGCTCCGTCATCAGCGCGTAGTCGTAGACCGGGACGGTGTACGCGCGCGTGCGCTTCACCAGGGACGGGAAGACGTTGGTGCCGAGCGCCGTGTGCCGGGCGAAGATCCGGCCGTACGGGGTGCGGACCGCGACCTCCGCGCCGTTCGAGGCCAGCTCCGTGGCCGGGGTGTGCTCGTAAATCCGGACGCCGAGGTCGAGGCAGGCCCGCTTGAGGCCCCACGCCAGCTTCGCCGGGTTGAGCATGGCCACGCCGTGCCGGTCGTACATCGCGCCGAGGAAGGTGGGCGACGCGACCTGCTCGCGGGTCTGCTCCGCGTCGAGGAGTTCGACGCCGTCCGCGAGCCCGGCCTCGCCCAACTCCTCGTAGAACTCGCGCAATTCGGCGACCTGGTGCGGCTGGGTCGCCACGTCCAGCTCGCCGGTGCGCTCGAAGTCGCAGTCGATGGAGTAGCGGGCGACCGCCGCCTCGATGGCGTCGAGGTTGGCGGCGCCGAGCTCCTCCAGCTTCTTGATCTCCTTGGGCCAGCGGGCGAGCCCGTTGGCCGTGCCGTGCGTGAGGGAGGCGGCGCAGAATCCACCGTTGCGCCCGGAGGCGGCCCAGCCGATCTCCTTGCCCTCGACGAGGACCACGTCGCGGCCGGGGTCGCGCTCCTTGGCGAGGAGCGCGGTCCACAGTCCGCTGTAACCGCCGCCGACGACCAGGAGGTCGCAGCGTTCGTCGCCGGTGAGGGCGGGGCGGGGCTCGGGGCGGCCGGGGTCGTCGAGCCAGTAGGAGACCGGCTTGGCGTCGGCGAGTGAACTCAGCGAATTCGTCCAGCGATTCATGGCGCGTGCGGCCATGATTCCAACTCCCTCAGAAATTCAGCCGCTTGAAATCAAGCGGATTTGTTCTTGCGCTTACCTATGGTCATTGCGGCCAGCACACACAGTACGGCGACCAGGAACATGGCCGTACCGATGACATTGATCTGAACGGGCGTTCCGCGCTGCGCCGAGCCCCAGACGAACATGGGGAACGTGACGGTCGAGCCCGCGTTGAAATTGGTGATGATGAAGTCGTCGAAGGACAGCGCGAAGGCGAGCAGCGCGCCCGCCGCGATACCGGGCGCCGCGATCGGCAGGGTGACCCGGAGGAAGGTCTGCACCGGGCCCGCGTACAGGTCCTGCGCGGCCTGTTCCAGGCGCGGGTCCATCGACATGACACGGGCCTTCACCGCGGTCACCACGAAGCTGAGGCAGAACATGATGTGAGCGATGAGGATCGTCCAGAAGCCCAGCTGGGCGCCCATGTTGAGGAAGAGCGTGAGCAGCGAGGCCGCCATCACGACCTCCGGCATCGCCATCGGCAGGAAGATCAGCGAGTTGATCGCGCCGCGCGCCCGGAACCGGTAGCGGACGAGCGCGAAGGCGATCATCGTGCCGAGGACGGTCGCGCCGATCGTGGCCCACAGGGCGATCTGGAGGCTCAGCGAGAGCGAGCCGCACATGTCGGCGACGCCGCACGGGTTCTTCCAGGCGTCCGTCGAGAACGCCTGCCACTCGTAATTGAAGCGGCCCTTCGGTTTGTTGAAGGAGAAGACCGTGACGACGATGTTCGGGAGGAGGAGATAGCCGAGGGTGATGAGCCCGGCTATCACGACGAGATTCTTTCGCAGCCAGCGCACGGGCGTGGGCGTGGACATGGACATGGACATCAGACGAGGTCCTCCGTCCCGGAACGGCGGATATAGAAGGTGACCATGAAGAGAATGGCCGCCATGAGGATGAAGGAGAGCGCCGCCGCCGTCGGATAGTCGAGGATGCGCAGGAACTGCGTCTGGATGACGTTTCCGACCATGCGGGTGTCGGTGGAGCCGAGCAGGTCCGCGTTGACGTAGTCGCCGGCCGCCGGGATGAAGGTGAGCAGCGTCCCGGAGACGACGCCCGGCATCGACAGCGGGAACGTCACCTTGCGGAACGTCGTCACCGGCGAGGCGTACAGGTCACCCGCCGCCTCGTGCAGGCGGCCGTCGATCCGCTCCAGGGAGGTGTACAGCGGCAGGATCATGAACGGCAGGAAGTTGTACGTGAGTCCGCACACCACCGCGAGCGGTGTCGCGAGGACTCTGCTGCCGTCGGTCATGCCGAGCCAGCTCGTGACGTCGAGGATGTGCAGCGAGTTGAGCGCGCCCACGACGGGGCCGCCGTCCGCGAGGATCGTCTTCCACGCGAGCGTACGGATCAGGAAGCTGGTGAAGAACGGGGCGATCACCAGGATCATGATGAAGTTGCGCCAGCGGCCCGCGCGGAACGCGATGAGGTACGCGAGCGGGTAGCCGAGCAGCAGACACAGGATCGTGGCGAGGCCCGCGTACAGGACCGAGCGCAGGAACTGCGGGTAGTACTCGGACAGCGCGTCCCAGTACGTCGCGAAGTGCCAGGTGACCTTGAAGCCGTCCTCAAGTGACCCCTGCTGTACGGAAGTCGAGGCCTGGTAGACCATCGGCAGGGCGAAGAAGACGACCAGCCACAGGATGCCGGGCAGCAGCAGCCAGTACGGGACGAGGCGGCCGCGCTTGCGGGTCTTGCGCGGCGGGGGTGGTTCCTCGGACGGGGTGGGCGCCATCGGTGGCGCGTCAGTGACAGCGCTCATGAGCGAAGCTCATTCCTTGGAAGGGTGGTGGCGGGCGACGGGCGGGCGCTCATGCGGCGGCGTCCTCCGAGACCTTGGCCGCGCCCGCGTCGACATCCTGGGCGGCGTCGAGCCCGAAGGTGTGCGCCGGGTTCCAGTGCAGGACGACCTCGGCGCCGGGGGCGAGGCGGGAGTCGCGCTCGATGTTCTGCGCGTAGACCTCGAAGGCGTCGCACAGCGGGCTGTCGATGACGTACTGCGTGGAGACGCCGATGAAACTGCTGTCGGCGATCTTCCCGGTTATCCGGTTACGGCCGTCCGGTATCTCGCCCGCGTCGTCGGCGTGCGTGAGCGAGATCTTCTCGGGGCGCACGCCGAGGAGCAGCTTGTCGCCGTTCGCGGTGGTGGCGGAGGAGTTGCGGGCGGAGGGCAGGACGAGCTTTCCGTCGCCCGCCTTGAGGGTGAGGTCGTCGCCTGACCGGCCCGCGATCTCGGCCTCGATGAAGTTCGAGGTGCCGAGGAAGTTCGCGACGAACGTCGAGCCCGGGTTCTCGTACAGGTCGGTGGGGGCGCCGAGTTGTTCGACCGTGCCCTGGTTCATCACGGCGACCGTGTCGGCCATCGTCATGGCCTCCTCCTGGTCGTGCGTGACGTGCACGAAGGTGATGCCGACCTCGGTCTGGATGCGCTTGAGCTCCAGCTGCATCTGGCGGCGCAGCTTGAGGTCGAGGGCGCCGAGCGGCTCGTCGAGAAGGAGCACCTTGGGGTGGTTGATGAGCGCGCGGGCGACGGCGACGCGCTGCTGCTGGCCGCCGGAGAGCTGCTGCGGCTTCTTGCGGATGTGCTCACCGAGCTGCACCAGGTCGAGCATCTCCTCGACCTGCTTCTTCACCGACTTGATGCCGCGGCGGCGCAGGCCGAAGGCGACGTTCTCGTAGATGTCGAGGTGCGGGAAGAGCGCGTACGACTGGAAGACGGTGTTCACCGGGCGCTTGTACGGGGGCAGGGACGTCACGTCCTGGTCGCCGAGGTGCACGGTGCCGGTCGTCGGGTCCTCAAGTCCCGCGATCATGCGCAGGGTTGTGGTCTTCCCGCAGCCGGAGGCGCCGAGCAGCGCGAAGAAGGAGCCCTGCGGGACGGTGAGGTCGAGCGGGTGGACGGCGGTGAAGCCGTTGTCGTACGTCTTGCTGATACCGGAGAGCCGGACGTCGCCGCCGGTCTCCGGCGTCGTGAGGGTCGTCATGGTGAGTCCAGGGAGTCGTGAGGGCAGGGACACGGACGCGGTCGGGGGCGGGTCCGGCCGGGGACGGGCCGCCAGTGCGTTTGCCGGTGCGTCTGAGGACGGCTCGGCCGCCGGTGTGCAGGAAGGCGATGCGGCCGCCGGTGTGCCGAGGGTGGCTCGTCGGCGGGTGTGCCGGGGAGCGTTGGTCGGCGGGGCGCCGGGGGACGGCTCAACCGCCTGTGAGCTGGGCGAACTTCTGCTCGAACGCCGTCTCTTCCTTGGCGGTCAGGGAGCGGAAGCCGTGCGCCTTGGCCGACATCTCCTTGTCGGGGACGATCAGCGGATCGTTCGCCACGTCCTTGTCGATCTTGGCGAGTTCGGGCCTGACGATGCTGGTCTCCAGCGGCGACACGTAGTTGATCCACGCGGCCAGTTCGGCGCCGACGGCCGGCTCGTAGTAGTAGTCCATGAGCTTCTCGGCGTTCGTCTTGTGACGCGCCTTGTTCGGCACCAGCATGTTGTCGGTCGACGAGATGTAACCGGCGTCCGGGATCGCGAACTTGACGTGCGGGTTGTCCGCCTGGAGCTGCACGACGTCACCGGCCCAGGCCAGACACGCGGCCAGGTCGCCCTTGGAGAGGTCGGATATGTAGTCGTTGCCGGTGAAGCGGCGCACCTGCTTGCTGTCGACGGCCTTCTGCACGCGCGCGACGGCGGCGTCGAAGTCGTCGGCCTTGAAGGTGCGCGGGTCCTTGCCCATGTCGATCAGCGTCATGCCGATCGTGTCGCGCATCTCCGAGAGCAGTCCGACCTTGCCCTTGAGCTTGGGGTCCTCCAGGAGCTGGGTGACCGAGGTGACCTCTTTGCCGCCGGTGGCCTTGGTGTTGTACGCGATGACCGTCGCGATGCCCTGCCAGGGGTAGGAGTAGGCGCGGCCCGGGTCCCAGTCCGGGTTGCGGAACTGGCTGGCCAGGTTGGAGTACGCGTGCGGCAGGTGGGCCGGGTCGAGCTTCTGCACCCAGCCGTAGCGGATCAGCCGGGCGGCGAGCCAGTCGGTGAGCACGATGATGTCGCGCCCGGTGTCCTGGCCCGCGGCCAGCTGGGGCTTGATCTTCCCGAAGAACTCGACGTTGTCGTTGATGTCCTCGGTGTACTTGACCTTGATTCCGGTGCGCTTGGTGAAGGCATCGAGCGACGGGCGGTGCTTCTCGTCGTCGCTCATGTCGATGTACTCGGTCCAGTTGGAGAAGTTGACGACCTTCTCCTTGGCCGAGTGGTCCTCGGACGAGATGCCGCCCGAGGACTTGCTCGCCGCGGGGATGCCGCAGCCGGTGAGGCCGGCGAGCCCGCCGACGGCGAGCACACCGCCTGCCGAGGCGCGCATCAGACTGCGGCGGGACATCGCTGCCCTGCCGTTTCTGAAACTGCGGTGCATGGCGGCCAGTTGGGCCGGGGCGAGGGGGTCCCTCCCTGCTCGATCGAAGTTGAGAGCTTGGGGGAGGTCGGGCTCGTACTGCTCCATGCGCGTGGTTGCCCTTTCGGGAGGCTGGCGGCCGTGTGGTCGGTACGGCCTGGTGGTTATCGGTCCCCGAAGATCGTGCGGTGCCAGTCCTTGCGCACCACCGCGGTGTTGTCGAACATGACGTGCTTGATCTGCGTGTACTCCTCGAAGGAGTACACGGACATGTCCTTGCCGAAGCCGGACGCCTTGTAGCCGCCGTGCGGCATCTCGCTGAGGATCGGGATGTGGTCGTTGACCCACACACAGCCCGCCTTGATCTCGCGGGTGGCGCGGTTCGCGCGGAACACATTGGTGGACCAGGCGGAGGCGGCGAGCCCGTACGGGGTGTCGTTCGCGAGCCGGATCCCGTCGTCGTCGCTGTCGAAGGGCAGCACCACGAGCACCGGGCCGAAGATCTCGGACTGCACGGCCTCGCTGTCCTGCGCGGCGTCCGCGATGAGGGTGGGCCGGTAGTACGCGCCGTCGGCGAGGTCGCCGCCGGGGGCCTCGCCACCGGTCACCACGCGCGCGTAGCCGCGCGCACGGTCGACGAAGGCGGCGACGCGGTCGCGCTGGGCGTGCGAGATGAGCGGCCCGAGGTCGGTGTCGGCGGCGAACGGGTCACCGAGCCGCACGGTCTCCATGAGAGCCGCGGTCTTCTCCACGAAGGCGTCGTAGAGCGGGCGTTGGACGTACGCGCGCGTGGCGGCGGTGCAGTCCTGGCCGGTGTTGATGAGGGCGCCCGCGACCGCGCCGTGCACGGCGGCGTCGAGATCGGCGTCGTCGAACACGACGAACGGCGCCTTGCCGCCCAGCTCCAGGTGGATCCGCTTGACGGTGGCGGTGGCGATCTCGGCGACCCGCTTGCCGACGCCCGTGGAGCCGGTGAAGGAGGTCATCGCGACGTCCGGGTGCCCGACGAGGTGCTCACCGGCGTCCTTGCCGCCGCCGCTGACGACGTTGACGACGCCGTCCGGGAGGCCGGCCTCGGTGGCGGCCTGCGCGAAGAGCAGCGAGGTGAAGGGGGTGAGCTCGGCGGGCTTGAGCACGATCGTGTTGCCCGCGGCGATGGCGGGCAGCACCTTCCAGGCGGCCATCTGCAACGGGTAGTTCCACGGCGCGATGGAGCCGACGACGCCGATGGGCTCACGGCGTACGTACGAGGTGTGGTCCCCGCTGTACTCGCCCGCGGACTGCCCCTGCAGATGCCGGGCGGCACCGGCGAAGAACGCGGCGTTGTCCACCGACCCCGGCACGTCGAACTCGCGGCTCAGCTTGAGCGGCTTGCCGCACTGCAAGGACTCGAGGCGGGCGAACTCCTCCGCCTTCTCGCCGAGCACGGCGGCGAACCGGTGCATGGCGTCGGAGCGCTCGCCCGGCGTCGCGCCCGCCCAGCCGGGGAAGGCCTCGCGGGCGGCGGCGACGGCGGCGTCCACGTCGGCGGTGCCCGCCAGTTCGTACGTGTAGATCTCCTCGCCGGTGGCCGGGTCGACGACGGCGTGGGTGCGGCCCGATGTGCCCTTCACGAGGCGTCCGCCGATGAAGTTCGCGCCGTCCGCGAAGCGTTCCTGTGCCAGCGCGGCGACGTTCTTCGCCGAGGCGGGGTGATCCGAGGTGGGGTGGTGCATGAGTGCTCGCTCTCGCTTCTCCTGCGTCGGCGCTGCGTCCCGAGGGCTTCCCGAGGGCCGACGTAGCTCCAGCCGTAGCTCCAGCTCGATTTGAGTGACGATCCTGACAGAGGACCACGACCCCAACAAGTGATTCCGTTGTTGCCTTTTGGTTACGCGACGGAATCTGTCGACCAGGTGTCGAGTCCGCCTGGAAAACCCAGGACGGATTGTCAGTGGCGGGTGCCAGACTCGCGTGTATGGAGATCAATAGCAGGGATTCGCTGGTGGCGACCCTGGAGGCGGGGGAAGAGACGGGCGAGGGCATCAAATATCTGCACTTCTGGGGACACGCGCCGCGTAAGGACGGCTCGCTCGGGGCGAGTTGCCTCAGCCAGTGGTGGCCTTCGCCGTTCACGGTGGACGGCGTGGAGTACGCGACGGCGGAGCACTGGATGATGGCGGAGAAGGCGCGCCTTTTCGGTGACGCCGACGCGGAGCGCCGCGCGATAGCGGCCGGCCACCCTTCGCAGGCCAAGAAGGCGGGGCGGCTCGTGCGCGGTTTCGACGACGCGGTGTGGGAGCGGGAGCGGTTCGGCGTGGTCGTCGAGGGCAGCGTCCACAAGTTCGCCTCGGATCCGGCTTTGCGGGAGTTCCTGGTCGGGACGGGTGAGCGGGTGCTGGTGGAGGCGAGCCCGATGGACCGGGTGTGGGGCATCGGCCTGGCGGCGGACGACGAGGCGGCGCGGGACCCGAGACGGTGGCGGGGTTCGAACCTGCTCGGGTTCGCGTTGATGGCGGCGCGGAAGCGGTTGCGCTCGCGCTGAGCGGGGGGGGGTGGGGGCCGGGTTCAGCCCAGGACGGCGATCGCGACACCGACCGCCGACAGCAGCCCGCCCACTCCGCAGATCAGCCCGGCGAGGGCCTGCCCGCCGTTGCTCGCGGCGCCCCGCCCGGCCCGCCGCCGGCCGACCGTGCCGAAGACGACGGCGAGCACCCCCGTCACGATCGCCACCGGCCACGCCAGGAAGCCGACCGCGGTGACGATGCCGAGGACGAGGGCGGCGACACCGAGGCCGTTGCGGGGCGGGGCGATGGGGGCGGGCCCGTACCCGTACGGCTGCCCGTATCCGTACGGCCCGTATCCGTACGCCGGGTGCGGCGGGAGCGGGCCCGGGCCCTCGGGGCCGACCGGCGGTGGCGGCACGGGCTCGTCGGGGGCCGCGTACGGATTGACGTACCCGTACGAGGAGGGCGCGGGCGGGAGCCGCCACGGGTCGTCGCGCTCGGTCATCCGACCATGCTAGGCACCCGGCGTGCCCCCGATCTCGCCCGCATACGATGACGAGCGACCCCGATCAGCCGATCACCCAAGTTCCTGGGGAGGAATCCGTGAACGAGCCGAACAACCAGAGCCAGAACCCGGGCCTGCAGTCCTTCATCGCCGGACTGCCGAAGGCGGAACTGCACGTCCACCACGTGGGCTCGGCCTCCCCCAGGATCGTCTCGGCGCTCGCCGCCCGGCACCCCGACTCCAAGGTCCCGACGGACCCCGAGGCGCTGGCCGACTTCTTCACGTTCACGGACTTCGCGCACTTCATCCAGGTCTACCTGTCCGTGGTCGACCTGATCCGCACCCCGGAGGACGTCCGCCTCCTCACGTACGAGATCGCCCGCGACATGGCCCGGCAGAACGTGCGGTACGCGGAGCTGACCATCACCCCGTTCTCCTCCACGCGCCGCGGCATCGACGCCCGCGCCTTCATGGACGCCATCGAGGACGCCCGCAAGTCGGCGGAGGCCGAGTTCGGCACGGTGCTGCGCTGGTGCTTCGACATCCCCGGCGAGGCGGGCCTGGAGTCGGCGGAGGAGACGGCGCGGCTCGCCACGGACGACGCACTGCGCCCGGAGGGCCTGGTGTCCTTCGGCCTCGGCGGGCCCGAAGTGGGCGTGCCGCGCCCGCAGTTCAAGCCGTACTTCGACCGGGCGCGGGCGGCGGGCCTGCGCAGCGTCCCGCACGCGGGCGAGACGACGGGTCCCGAGACGGTGTGGGACGCGCTCACCTACCTGGGCGCCGAGCGCATCGGCCACGGCACGTCGTCCGCCACCGACCCGAAGCTCCTCGCGCACCTGGCCGAGCACGGCATCCCGCTGGAGGTGTGCCCGACGTCGAACATCGCGACGCGCGCGGTCCGCACGCTGGACGAGCACCCGTTGCGGACGTTCGTCGACGCGGGCGTCCCGGTCAGCATCAACTCGGACGACCCGCCCATGTTCTCCACGGACCTCAACACCGAGTACGCGGTGGCCGCCCGCCTCCTCGACCTCGACGAACACGGCATCGCCGACCTCGCCAAGAACGCGGTCCACGCCTCCTTCCTCGACGAGATCGGCAAGGCCCGCCTCATGACGGAGATCGACACGTACACGACCAACTGGCCTCAATAGACCTCCTCCAGCGACCGCCGGATGGGCAACTCAAGCCCCTCCAGCGACCGCCAGGTGGGCAACTCAAGCCCCTCCAGCGACCGCCAGGTGGGCAACTCAAGCCCCTCCGGCGATTGAGGAGCGGGGCCCGGGGCAGAGCCCCGCGACCGGGCACCGGGTGACGCCCACCCGCCCCGCCCCAGGCCACAATGGTGGCCATGCGCACCGTCACCGCCGTGGCCCACCGAGGCGACCCCTACCGCGTCCGCGAGAACACCCTCCCGTCCCTGCGCTCCGCGCTCGAACGGGGCGCGGACGCGGTCGAGATCGACGTCCGCCTGACCAGGGACGCCGTCCCGGCCCTCCTCCACGACGCCACCCTTGAACGCCTGTGGCAGCACGACCGCCCGCTGTCCGCGCTCTCCTACGACGAGGCGCACGGCCTCACGGACGGCGGCGTCCCCACACTGGTCGACGCCCTGGAGGCCTGCCGCGACGCCCGCGTCATGATCGACCTGCCGGGCGCCGACGCGAAGGCGATTCGCGCGGTCGTCGGCACGGTCCACGACTGCGGCGCCGACGACCGCGTCTACTACTGCGCGGGCGCCCGGACCATGCTCAAGGTCCGGGCCGCGGCCCCGTCCGCCGAGATCGCCCTCACCTGGACCTCACTCGCCCCACCCCGCCCCGGTCTCCTCGCCGCGATCACCCCCCGCTGGCTCAACTACCGTTTCCCGCTGGTGAGTCGGGACCTGGCGGCCCGGGTCCACCGCGAGGGCTACCTCCTCTCCGCATGGACCCCCGACACCAGACGCTCGATGCGCCGCCTCCTGGACCTGGGCGTGGACTCCCTCACGACGAACCGCATCGACGTCCTGACGTCCCTGCGCACGGACGAAGGCTGACGTACGCCCGCTTCCCCTAGGGGGAAGCCGGGGCAAGGCCCGGGGTCGGGATCATCCCGCAGGGCGAGCTGTCCGGCCGACGCGCGACCGAGGATGGTCGACGTCGGCCCACTCGGGCCAACTCCCGTACCAGGAGGCCCCCTTGAAGCGCCGTTCCGCCCTCACCCTGGCCCTGCCCACCGCCCTCGCACTCGCCTTCGGCGCCGTGGCCACAGCGGTACCGCCGGCCCAGGCCCACCCGGCCCGGGCCGGCGTGTCCCCCGCGCCCGGCGCCCCCGACGCCCAGGCCCTCACCGCGGCCCTCGCCGGCCTGCCGGACGACGACGCCACCGCCGCCCTCCTCCGGATCGGCGGCACCGGCGGCTCCTGGCACGGGACCGCGGGCGTACGGGATCTGCGGACGCGGGAGAAGGCCCTGGAGCACGCCCGGTTCCGGGCAGGCTCGACGACGAAGGTGGTGACGGCGGCGGCGGTGCTGCGCCTGGCCGCCGAACGAAGACTGGACCTGAACGCCCCCGTCCAGCAGTACCTCCCCGCCCTCTTCCGCGACACGGCCTTCAAACGCCCCGTCTCCGTACGGCAGTTGCTCGACCACACCAGCGGCATCCAGCCCGGGGACGGCTGGGGCGACGCGTTCGAGGACCAGTACGCGCACCGCTTCGACGTCATCACGCCCACCCAGGTCGTGACGTCGGCGCTCGCCAAGGGCCCCGCGTTCGCGCCGGGCACCCGCCAGCAGTACCTGAACATCAACTACACGCTGCTGGGCCTGCTGCTGGAAAGGGTCACGAGCCGCTCCTACGCGGAGGCGGCGAAGGAGCTGGTCCTGCGCCCGGCGGGCATGCGCGACACGTCGTTCCCCGGCACCGACCCCCGTATCCAGGGCCCGCACAACCGCGGCTACCAGTTGGTGGACGGCGAGTTCGTGGACGTCACGGATTGGGTGCAGGCGGACCGCTCGGCCGCGGGCGACATGATCTCGACGACCGCCGATCTGGAACGTCTGCTCACCGCCCTCTTCCAGGGCCGGATCGTGCCCGCCCCGCAGCTGAAGGAGATGTTCAGGCTCCCGGCCCGTATCAAGGGCGCCACGTTCAGCGCGGGCCTGCAACGGATCGAACTGAACGGCCAGGTGTACTGGGGGAAGACCGGCTCCCGCTACGGCTACAGCACGGCCGTCGCCGCCACCCGCGACCTGTCCCGCACGGTGGTCTACTCGGTCAACTCCACGGACGCGAAGGGCGAGCAGATGAACCCCGTCGCCCAGCGCATCATCGCGGCGTCAGTCAGGGACGCGTCCTGACTTCCTGACCAGTCGCCGCGCCACCCCGTGCGACACCGCCGTCGCCGCCCCCGCCCACAGCAGCCCGGCGGCGAGGTCCCGGCCCCGGGTCGGCCGCAGCACCCCGGCGCGGCGCAGCCGGTGGCGTGCCCACAGCGTGAACGGCACGACGAGGGTGGGCGTCGTGGCCACGCCCGGGGTGTAGCCGCGGACGGCGGCAGCCTGGGCCAGGTGCACGAGGCCGTGCAGGCCGAACCCGTCGAGCATCGCCTGGTACGTCGCGGAGCGGCCACCGCTCGCCCATCCGGCGAGGGCGCCGGCGCCGACGATCCCGGCCATCACACCGACGGCGGCGCGGAACTCCCGCTCGTCGACGCCCTCCAGGGACCGCCACACGCCCTCGGGCACCTCGGGCCACCGCTCGCGCAGCTCCGGCAGGTGCCGCCGCAGCCAGCGGGGCGCGGCGAGCACCTCCTCCGTGTCGTGCACCGCCCACGCGGCGAACAGTCCAAGCGTCACCGCCGCCCCGACCGAATCCTTGTTCCCCATGAGCCGATCCTAGAACGGCCTGCGCACACTCGACGCTCAGCGGATCAGCCGCCCGTCCTCGTCGAGGATGCCCGCGCACTCTTTCCGTATCGCCCCGTCCTCAACGCGCGTCCTGGATCGGCGTGGTGTTCCACGTGATGAAGGAGCGCGCGGTGCGCGCGGTGCCGTCGGCGTTCTTCGTGCCCGGGTTGCCGAAGTCGAGTTCGGTGTCGGTGTCGGTGGACCAGTCGACGGTCTCCCCCTGCTGCACGTACGTATCGAAGGTGTTCGACAGCGCCGAGGTGGAGGGGTCGACAGTGACCGAACCGTCCTTGTTCGCCTTGGCCTTGAGGCCCTTGGCCCGTACGGGGAGGGTATAGGCGTAGGGGCCGGCGGCCGGCCTCTTCGCGATCTCGACGAACTGCTCGAAGCCACTGCGGGTGGCCTCGACGATGACGTCGGCGCCGGGCACCGCGTCCGGGTAGCGGGCGCGGGTGCCGTCCAGTTCCGGGGCGGGCCTTGGGTACGACGGTGCCGTCGGCGCCCTCGGTGAGGGTGCCGTCCGGGTTGGCGACGGTGTGGGCGGTGGGCGTCGTCTCGTCGGTGGCGACGACCTTCTTCCCGCTCTTCTTCGCCTGGGCGATCGCCCGGGCCTTCGATCCCTTGGCGTGCTTCGCAGCCCAGGCCAGGTCGGATTCCCAGATCTCCTTCACAGCCCCGCGATCCTGTTCCACCGCTTCGAGAACTCCGTACGCTCCTTGGAGCTGATGTCCCGCGCGATCGCGAGCCGCGAGCGCATCCGGTCGTCCGGGAAGATCAGCGGGTCCTCGGCGAGCGCGGCGGTCTCCTTGTCCTTGGAGGAGGCGAGCACGTCCCGCGCCGCGGGCACCGGGCAGACGTAGTTGACCCACGCGGCGAGGTCGGCGGCGACCTCCGGCTGGTAGTAGTAGTCGATCAGGCGCTCGGCGTTGGCCTTGTGGTCGGCGAGGTTGGGGATCATCAGGGACTCGGCCCACAGTTCGGCGCCCTCCTCGGGGACGACGAACTCGATGTCGGGGTTGTCGGCCTTGAGTTGGATGATGTCGCCGCTGTACGCCTGGCAGGCGAGGACGTCCCCGCTGGACAGGTCCTTGATGTAGTCGTTGCCGGTGAAGCGGCGGATGTGCTTCGCCTTGACCAGCTTCTCGACCTGGTCGCAGACCTGGTCGAAGTCGGCGGCGGTCCACTTGGTGATGTCGACGCCGTTGCCCTGCATGAGCAGCGCGAAGGACTCGTCGAGGCCGGAGAGGAGCGTGACGCGCCCCGCCAGGTCGTCCGCCCAGAGGTCCGACACGTGCTTGATCTCGCGGCCCAGCTTGCGCTTGTTGTAGGCGATACCCGTGATCCCGGACTGCCACGGCACGGTGTACTTGCGGCCCGGGTCGAAGGCGGGCGAACGCAGCAGCGGATCGAGGTACTTCGTGACGTTCGGCTGGTGGGCGCGGTCCATCTCCTGGACCCAGCCGAGGCGCACGAAGCGCGAGCACATCCAGTCGGAGATGACGATGAGGTCGCGGTCGGTCTTCTGGTGGTTCATCAGCGAGGGACTGATCTTGCCGAAGAACTCGTCGTTGTCGTTGATCTCTTCGGTGTACTTGACCTGGATCCCGGTCCGCTTCTCGAACGCGTCGAGGGTGGGCCGCTTGGAGGGGTTGTTGTCGTCGACGTCGATGTAGAGCGGCCAGTTGGCCCAGGTGAGCCGCTTGTCGTCGGCGGACCGGTCCTTGGCGCCGCGGTCACCGGGCGAGACGTACGCGGCGGGCACCCCGCAGCCGGCGGCGAGCGCACCCACCGCCACGGCCGCGCCACCACCGCCCAGGGCGCGCAGCAGAGAACGGCGGGTCACATGGGGGGTTACCGGGTTCGATCTCACCGACTCAGCATGCGAGGGGGCGGGCCGGGCGTTCAATGGACGCTGCGTCGAGCGGGGCGGCCACCAACCGACACCTTGTCGATCTACGTCCGGTCCACGTCGCGGCGCCTCGCTCCACGTGCGGTCCACGTCGCCGGGAACGTCGCCTCGACGACGAGCCCGCCCTCCGCCCCGCCCGGCCGGGCCTGTACGTGTCCGCCGTGCGCCTCGGCGACGGCCTCGACGATCGACAGGCCGAGGCCGAGGCCCTCGCGGCGCCGGGTGCGTCGGGTGCGTTCGGTGCCGAGTCGGCGGAACGGTTCGAAGAGCGGGTCGACCTGGTCGGCGGGGACGTGCGGGCCGCTGTTGCGGACGCGCAGGACGGCGCGGCCTTCGTCCTGCCGCCCCACCCACACCGTGACCCAACCCCCTTCCTCTTCAGGCGAGTTGTGGCGTACGGCGTTGTCGAGCAGGTTGCCGACGAGGCGCTCGACCAGGCGCCGGTCACCGAGCAGCGGCGCCGCCGCCAACTCCGTACGGATGGCGACCGGCACGTCACCGGAGGGCGGCAGCGCCTCCCGTACGACTTCGGCGAGATCCACGTACTCCCGTGTCTCCAGGCCGCGTTGGCCGCGCGCGAGCATCAGCAGCGCCTCGATGATCCGCTCCTGTTCCTCGGCCGCCGTACGCACCCGGCGGCAGGCGTCGCGCAGGGTCTCGGCGTCCGCGTCGGGGTCGTCGAGCGCCACGTCGACGACGGCCTGCTGGAAGGTGATGGGGGTGCGCAGTTCGTGGGAGACGTTGGCGACGAACCTCTTCTGCGCCTCGAAGGCGCCCTGGAGGCGGGCGAGCACGCCGTCGAACGTGTCGGCCAGGTCCTTGAGTTCGTCGCGCGGGCCGCCACTCACCGCGAGCCGTTCGTGCAGGTCGTCGGCGGAGATCCGGCGGGCCTTGTGGGTCATGGTGCGCAGCGGCGCGAGGGCCCGCCCCGCGACCAGCCAGCCCAGGGCGAGGGAGGCGAGCGCCATCAGGGCGAGCGCGATGCCGGACTCGACGAGCAGCCAGTACAGCTGCTCGTCGCGCTGCGCTTCGAGGCTCCGCTCGACGACGGCCTTCACGGCGGGGGCGCCGACGGGCAGCGGCGCGTCCCTCGAAACGGATCCCACCTTGGTCCCGGCCCAGTTCGACGTATGGGCCACCATCGCGTACACGAAGGCCAGCAGCACCCCGGCAGCGAGTACGAACAGGCCGCTGTAGAGGAGGGTGAGCCGCCACCGGACACTGCCGCGCGGCAGCCGCCGGAACCACGGCACTCCGCGCACGGCCGGTGCGCCACTCCCGTCCGGCGCGACGCCCGCCGCACCACCAGCCGCACCACCAGCCGCATCACCCGGCATACCGCCCGATATGCCGCCCGGTATGCCGCTCACACCCGGTACCCCGCCCGGTCGATCGTCTCGATCAGCGGTGGGTCGCCGAGCTTGCGGCGCAGCCTGCTCACGGTCACCTTCACGGTCTGCGTGAACGGATCGGCGGCCTCGTCCCAGGCCCGCTCAAGCAGCTCCTCGGCCGACACGACGGCGCCGCCCGCCGCGAGCAGCAGCTCAAGCACGGCGAACTCCTTCGGGCTGAGCGGGAGTTGGCGCCCGGCGCGGACCGCCTCCCGGCGCCCCGGGTCGAGCCGCAGGTCCCCGTGGACCAGGACCGGCGGCAGTGCGGGTTGCGCGCGCCGCCCCAACGCCCGTACGCGTGCGACGAGTTCGGTGAACGCGAACGGCTTCGGCAGATAGTCGTCGGCGCCCATGCCGAGCCCGGCGACCCGGTCCGCGACGGCCCCGGACGCGGTGAGCATGAGCACGCGCTCCCGCCGCTCCCCGGCCGCGAGCGCCCGGCACACCTGGTCGCCGTGCACGCCCGGCAGGTCGCGGTCGAGCACGACGACGTCGTACCCGTGCACGGTGACCCGCTCCAGGGCGGCGTCCCCGGCGTGCACCACGTCCACGGCCATGCCCTGGCGACGCAGCCCCGCGGCGACGGTCTCGGCGAGCTCTTCGTGGTCCTCGACCACCAGCACACGCATGGCGTCAGTGTGGCGGCGAGCCGGTTACGCGGGGATAAGGGCGGGCGTTCCCGTGCCGTAACCGCCCTACCGGTGAGGTGGATCCGGCGCCGCGGCCCCGTGGCGCACGTACCACTGGAAGGACGAACCCACCATGCGTACACCCGCACTTCGCCGCCGCCACCGCGTGCTCGCGGCCTGCGCGATGATCTCGGCCGTCACGCTCGGCACGGTCGCCGCCTCGTCGGCCTCCGCCACGGCCGGCGGCCACACTCCGCCGGAGCCGCCCGGTAACGCGGGCCCCGCCATCGGCTACCACCCGACGGACGACGCGCCGGACGACCTCAACGCCGCCAACGACACGTACGCCGCCTGCATGCGCGAGCACGGCCGGGCGGTCTTCCCCACCTTCCACGCCGCGAAGGACTCCGGCGGCGGGATCAGCTTCATCGTGAAGGTGCGGGTGCCGCGCGGCGAGAAGCCCGACCTGAACTCGGGCGCCTTCAAGAAGGCGTTCGACGCGTGCAAGGGCCCCTTGGAGAAGGCCGGCGTGACCTTCCCGAAGCAGGGCTTCCCGCAACCGCCCCGGCACCCCGGCAAGCCGGGCATCCCCGAGCAACCCCACGCGAAGAAGGCCGCCCTGAGCATCTGAACCGCCGAACCGCCGAACCGCCGGGCCGCCGAGCACACGGAACGCGACCGGCGGAGAGAGGGAAAACGGCGCGGGAGCGGAGCCCCTCAGGCCCCGCCCCGCGCCGCGATCGCCCGCAAGTACCGCCCGGTCATCCACCTCTGCACGCCCCGCGTCACCGGCCCGCCGAGCCGCGCGTACCAGTTCCCCGGCCGCGAGAACGCCCGCACCCGGAACCACACGGATCCGTCCGGCTCCCGCTCGACGACGAACGCCTCCTCACCGCACTCCGGATGCCCCGGCAGCGTCCCGTACGCGAAGCCGATCCGGGTCTCGTCGCGCACGACCCGTACCACCCGGCAGGGAATCCGCAGGAACAGCAGCCACAGCACCGCGTCCGCGCCCTCCCGGACGTCGTCGCCCGGCGTCACCCGCATCCCCACACCGCGCTGCGCGCCCCACGCGAGAACCGCCGCGCCGGCCCGCTCGAAGCACTCCTGCCCCGAGCCGAGCCGGACACGGCGGTCCATGTGGGCGTACCCCGGCGGCAGTTCACCGTCCGCCAGGGTCGCGCCGACCTCCTCGTACGTAAGACTCACGTCGTACGCGAAAGGCTCACGCGTCCAGCGACGTCATCACGTGCTTGATCCGCGTGTAGTCGTCGAAGCCGTACGCCGACAGGTCCTTGCCGTAGCCGGACTTCTTGAAGCCGCCGTGCGGCATCTCGGCGACGAGCGGAATGTGGGTGTTGATCCACACGCAGCCGAAGTCGAGGGACTTGGAGAAGCGCATCGCGCGGCCGTGGTCCTTCGTCCAGACCGAGGAGGCGAGCGCGTACTCCACGCCGTTCGCCCACTCAAGGGCCTGGTCCTCGTCCGTGAAGGACTGGACCGTGATGACCGGGCCGAAGACCTCGTTCTGGATGATCTCGTCGTCCTGCTTGAGGCCGGAGACGACGGTCGGGGCCCAGAAGTAGCCCTTCTCGCCGACCTGGTGGCCACCGGCCTCGACCTTGGCGTGCGCCGGGAGGCGCTCGATGAAGCCGGAGACCTGCTTGAGCTGGTTCGCGTTGTTCAGCGGGCCGAGGGCCGCGTCCTCGTCGTCCGGCATGCCGGTCTTGGTGTCGGCGGCGGCCTTGGCGAGCGCCTGCACGAACTCGTCGTGGATGGACTCCTGGACGAGGACGCGGGTCGCGGCCGTGCAGTCCTGGCCGGCGTTGAAGTAACCGGCCTCCGCGATGGCCTCGACGGCCTTGGCGATGTCGGTGTCCTCGAAGACGACGACCGGGGCCTTGCCGCCGAGCTCCAGGTGGACCCGCTTGAGGTCCTTGGCGGCGGACTCGGCGACCTGCATGCCGGCGCGCACGGAGCCGGTGATGGAGGCCATCGCCGGGGTCTTGTGCTCGACCATCCCGCGGCCGGTGTCGCGGTCGCCGCACACCACGTTGAAGACACCCTTGGGCACGATCGAGCCGATGATCTCGGCCATCAGGACCGTCGAGGCGGGGGTGGTGTCCGAGGGCTTCAGCACGACGGTGTTACCGGCGGCGAGCGCGGGCGCGAACTTCCACACGCCCATCATCATCGGGTAGTTCCACGGCGCGACCTGCGCGCAGACGCCGATCGGCTCGCGGCGTACGAAGGAGGTGAGGCCCTCCATGTACTCGCCGCCGGAGCGCCCCTCCAGCATGCGGGCGGCGCCCGCGAAGAAGCGGATCTGGTCGAGCATCATCGGGATCTCTTCGCTGCGCGTGAGCCCGAGCGGCTTGCCGCAGTTCTCCGACTCGACGGCGATGAGCTCCTCGGCGCGCTCCTCGAACGCGTCGGCGATCTTCAGCAGGTACTTCTGGCGCTCGCCGGGCACCAGGTCGCGCCAGGCCGGGAAGGCGGCCTCGGCCGCGGCCATCGCCGCGTCGATGTCGGCCTGACCGGACAGCGGCGCGGTCGCGTACGCCTCGCCCGTGGCGGGGTTGACCACCTCGGTGGTCCGTCCGTCGGCGGCGTCCCGGAACTCACCGTCGATGTAGTTGCGCAGACGACGCAGCTCACTCGTGCTCACTGCCAGCCCTCCTGACTGTTCGTGACTGTTCGCTGTCCAAAGCTTGAGAGTCCAAAGCTTGAGACGCCCACCCTAGTCGGTAGACCGACGTTTTCGACACCCCCCACCCCCGCTGAACTACGGAATTAGTGAGTATGACGCTCGTAAACAACGAATTTCATCGGTCTGGGGTTGCGGAACAGACGAGTCCTCGTGCACAGTGAGGCCGTGGCCAGTCGCAGCGCAGACCCCAAGGGACCCAGTTCGAGGAACGGCAGCAATCCGCCGCTCGACTCCGTCTCCCTCGCCATCATCGAACAGCTCCAGGAAGACGGCAGGCGCCCGTACGCCGCCATCGGCAAGGCCGTCGGCCTGTCGGAGGCGGCCGTGCGCCAGCGCGTGCAGAAGCTGCTCGATCAGGGCGTGATGCAGATCGTCGCCGTCACCGACCCGCTCACCGTGGGCTTCAGACGGCAGGCGATGGTCGGCATCAACGTGGAGGGCGACCTGGATCCCGTGGCCGACGCGCTGACGGCCATGTCGGAGTGCGAGTACGTCGTGATGACCGCGGGCTCGTTCGACCTGATGGTGGAGATCGTCTGCGAGGACGACGACCACCTTCTCGAGGTCATCAACCGACGCATCCGGGCCATCCCCGGAGTGCGCTCCACCGAGAGCTTCGTCTACCTGAAGCTCAAGAAGCAGACCTATATGTGGGGAACCCGATAGCCGTGAGCAAGGACCTCAGCCAAACCGCGTACGACCACCTGTGGATGCACTTCACGCGCATGTCGTCGTACGAGAACGCGCCCGTTCCCACCATCGTGCGTGGCGAGGGCACCTACATCTACGACGACAAGGGCCAGAAGTACCTGGACGGCCTCTCCGGCCTGTTCGTGGTGCAGGCCGGTCACGGTCGCCGCGAGCTCGCCGAGGTCGCCGCCAAGCAGGCCTCCGAGCTGGCGTTCTTCCCGATCTGGTCGTACGCCCACCCCAAGGCGGTGGAGCTGGCCGAGCGCCTGGCCCACTACGCCCCGGGCGACCTCAACAAGGTCTTCTTCACCACCGGTGGCGGCGAGGCCGTCGAGACCGCGTGGAAGCTGGCGAAGCAGTACCACAAGCTCAAGGGCAACAACCTCAAGTACAAGGTCATCTCGCGCGCGGTCGCCTACCACGGCACCCCGCAGGGCGCCCTGTCGATCACGGGTCTGCCCGCCCTCAAGGCCCCCTTCGAGCCGCTGGTTCCCGGCGCGCACAAGGTGCCGAACACGAACATCTACCGCGCCCCGATCCACGGCGACGACCCGGAGGCCTTCGGCCGCTGGGCCGCCGACCAGATCGAGCAGCAGATCCTCTTCGAGGGCCCGGAGACGGTCGCGGCCGTCTTCCTCGAGCCGGTGCAGAACGCCGGCGGCTGCTTCCCGCCGCCGCCCGGATACTTCCAGCGCGTGCGCGAGATCTGCGACCAGTACGACGTGCTGCTCGTCTCCGACGAGGTCATCTGCGCCTTCGGCCGCCTCGGCACGATGTTCGCCTGCGACAAGTTCGGCTACGTCCCGGACATCATCACCTGCGCCAAGGGCATGACGTCCGGCTACTCCCCGATCGGCGCGGCCATCGTGTCGGACCGGATCGCGGAGCCGTTCTACCAGGGCGACAACACCTTCTTGCACGGCTACACCTTCGGTGGCCACCCGGTGTCCGCCGCGGTCGGCCTCGCCAACCTCGACATCTTCGAGCGCGAGGGCCTCAACCAGCACGTGCTGGACAACGAGGCGAACTTCCTCAACACGCTGCAGAAGCTGAACGACCTGCCGATCGTCGGCGACGTCCGCGGAAACGGCTACTTCTACGGCATCGAGCTCGTGAAGGACAAGGCCACCAAGGAGACCTTCACGGACGAGGAGTCGGAGCGCGTGCTCTACGGCTTCGTCTCGAAGAAGCTCTTCGAGTACGGCCTGTACTGCCGCGCCGACGACCGTGGCGACCCGGTCATCCAGCTCTCCCCGCCGCTGGTCTCCGACCAGTCCACCTTCGACGAGATCGAGGGCATCATCCGCCAGGTCCTCACGGAGGCCTGGGCGAAGATCTGAGCCCACCCCTTCGGGAAAGCTCAACTGGCTTGATACGCGGCCCGGTTGCACCCATCCGAGTGAGATGGGGGCGGCCGGGCCGCGTCCTTTCTCCGGCCCTCGCCCGGTCGTATCTACGGTGCCCAGTGACCGATCGGCCCCGCCTTCGTTCCCCCGTACGGGGGAAGGCAACTGATCTGAACCGAGGTGTACGCGATGGTGGCCCCACCGGACAACGACGTGCTGTGGGCGCGTGCCCTGCACTACGCGCACGACGGAGCGGAGAGCGGATCCCGCGCCCTCACCGGTGTCTCGCTCGGTGTCCGCGAGGGCGAGATCCTCGCCGTCACGGGCCCGCGCGGCAGCGGCAAGACGACGCTCCTTCGCTGCCTGTCCGGTCAACTCCTGCCGCAGCAGGGCGAGGTGTGGTTCAACAGCACGCCCGTGCACACGATGAGCCCGCTGGTCCGTGAGCGGCTGCGCCGCGACCGGTTCGGCTGGATCGACCCCGAGCCCGTCCTCGTACCCGAGCTGAACGTGTGGGAGAACGCGGCCCTGCCGCTGATGCTGCGCGGCACCCCGCGCCGCGCCGCCAAGGCCACCGCCCAGGAGTGGCTCGACCGGCTCGACGTCGGCCGCCTCGCCCGCAAGCGCCCGCACGCCCTGTCCGTCGCCGAACGGCAGCGCGTCGCCATCGCCCGCGCCCTCGCGCACGCCCCGAACGTGGTGTTCGCCGACGAGCCGACCGCGACCCTGCACCGCGCCGACCGCGCCCACATCCTGCGCACCCTCACCGCCGCCGCCCGCTCGCACGCCATCACCGTCGTCCTCGCCACCCACGACGCCGAGGTCGGCTCGCTCGCCGACCGCACGGAGTCGCTGCTCGACGGGCGGCGCGTGCACACGGTGCCGCTGCCCGAGAAGGCCACCGAAGGGGAAGGCCGGGCCGCGTGCTCGCTCTCCGTCTAGCGCGCGGCGCGCACCCGCTGGTCCAGCTGCGCAGACTCCTCGTCGCCGCCGCGTCCGCGGGCACCGGCTTCCTGCTCCTGTGCACGCTCGGCCACGCCCTCGCCCACCCCGACGGCGCCGCGCACTCCGTGCTGCGCCTGGCCTGGTGCGCGCTGCCGCTCGCCGCGACGGTGTACTTCGCGGTCGCCGTGGCCCGCTCCGACCCCGGTACGAAGCCGCGCGCGGGCCTGTCCGCGGTCGGCCTCGGCCCGGCCCGGCTCACGCTCCTCGCCGCGATCTCCACGGCGATCGCCTGCACGCTCGGCTCGATGCTGGCGCTGCTGTTCTTCCTGCATCTACGAGGCGACCTCTCGGGCCTCCCGTTCGACGGCGCAGCCCGACAACTGCTCGCCGCCGACGAGCCGTTGCCCCTCGCCGCCGTGCTCACGCTCCTGACCTGGGTGCCGCTCACGGCGTCCGCGGCCAGCGCCCTCGCCCTGCGCCCGCGGCTCGCGGCGCCGGTCAAGGACACGGCGGAACCAGCGCAGCCGGCCACGCCCCCGACCGGCCTCCCGTGGGGCTTCGCGCTGCTCGCCGCGGGCCTCGCCGTGGAGACGTACGCGGCGAGCGCGCGCGGCGCCGCCGGGTCCCGGCTGCCGGGCGGCCTCACCGGCAGCCCGACCGGGGTGCTCGCCGGGTGGACGCTGACGGCGCTCGGCCTGGCGCTCGCCGGCCCCGGGCTCACGTACCTGTGCGGCAGGGCGCTGCAGTCCGTACGCCCCTCCGCGGTGCGGCTGCTCGCGGGCCGGGGGCTCCAGGAGGAGGCGCGGCGCGTCGGCCGCCCGCTCGGCGTGGTCTGCGCGGTGGCGTCGGGGGCGTACGCGGCGGGCGTCCTCTACGAGGAGGCCGGGCCCGGAGCCGGACCGCTGGCGACGCTCGGCGCGGTCCTCGTCGTCGGCTGCGCCCTGGCGACCCTGGCGACCGCGTCCTTCGAGGCCCGCCAGGCGCGGCGGCACACGACGGAGGCGCTGCTGCGGATCGGGGCCCCGGCAACGGCGCTGCGCGGGGCGGTGGTGCTCAGGGCGGGCGCGCTGCTGGCCGTGTTCGGTCCACTGACCTGGCTCATCGCACAACTTTCGGCCGCGCCCCTGACATCGCGATGAGTTTCGCCGACACCGGCCGTCTAACCTTGCATGACTCAGTATCAGCAAATGATCTTTCCGAACCTGGCCGTGAACGACCTGGCCGCGTCCACCAAGTTCTTCACGGAGCTGGGGTACGAGCGCAACGCGCAGTTCTCGGACGACACCGCCACCTCCATCGTGATCAGCGACCACATCGTGCTCATGCTGCTCACGAAGGAGAAGTACGCGGCCTTCACGAAGAAGGCGATCGTCGACTCGACGAAGAGCAGTGAGGTGCTGCTCGCACTGAGCGCCGAAAGCCGCGAAAAGGTCGACGAACTCGTCGACCGCGCCATCGCCGCGGGCGGCACCGAAACCGGCGAGAAGCAGGACCACGGCTTCATGTACGGCCGCGCCTTCGACGACCTGGACGGCCACACCTTCGAGGTCATGTGGATGGACCCATCAGTCGTCGAGAACTGACCAGCGACTGCCACCGGGCCACCGGTTGCCGTCGGGGGCCGGACCACCGGTTGCCGTCAGGGGCCGGACCACCGGTTGCCGTCAGGGGCCGGACCACCGGTTGCCGTCGAGGGCCGGCCACCGGTTGTCGCCGAGGGCTGACCGCCAGCCGACGACGAGGGCTGGCCACCGGCCGTGGTCGGCAACCCACCGACGACCGTGGTCGAGAGCGGGCTACAGGCCGTAGTCGCGAGCCCGCCACCGGCCGCCGCCGACAGCCCACCACCGGCCGACGTCAACAGCTGGCCACCAGCCGAGGTCGGCAGTCGGCCACCGGCCGTCGTCGGGAGCCGGTCGCCTCGCGTCGTCGGGAGTCGGCCAACGGCCTTGCGCGGCGCCGTGCTTAGCATGGGCGGGTGCCGACTCCAGAACATTCATCCGACCCGGCCGTACCCGGCACCACCTCCGACCGCGAGATCGAGACGCTCGCGGAGTTCGACGAGGTGGTCGCCGCGCACGGCTCGCTCGCCGGGCACCGGGTGCAGGCCGTCGATCTGACGGCCCGCACCGAACGGCTGCTCGGCGCCGACGTCGAGGGCGCCATATTCCTCGGCTGCCCCATGGACGAGCGGGCCGCGGCCGAAGTCAGAGCGCGCGGCGCCCTGGTCTTCCCGCCGGTCCCCGGCCTCCCCTTCGACCCGTACCGCGGCCACCTCTACACCCCGGACGAGCTCTTCGACGGCCTGTCCGACGAGGGCGGCGGCTACGCGGCAACCCCGGACGCCCGCGCGTACGACTGGTTCCAGCGGACCAAGGCCGACGGCGACGTATTCGCGTCGATGCTGCGCGCCGTGCACGACGACTCCGTCTCCGACGCGCTCGACGAACTCCTCGTCGGCGCACGGGTGGTGGGCGTCATGGGCGGGCACGCGATGGCGCGCGGCACGGACGCGTACGCGGGCGCCGCCCGGCTCGGCCGTACGCTCGCCCGCTCCGGCCTCACGGTGGCGACGGGCGGCGGCCCCGGCGCCATGGAGGCGGCCAACCTGGGCGCGTACGCCGCGCCGCTCGCCGACCCGATGCTCGACGACGCGCTCCAACTCCTCGCGAAATCCCCCTCGTTCACGCCATCGATCACCGACTGGGCGGCGGCCGCCTTCGAGGTACGGGACCGCTGGCCGGACGGCGGCCCGTCGGTGGGCATCCCGACGTGGTTCTACGGCCACGAGCCGCCGAACGCCTTCGCCTCCCACCTCGCCAAGTACTTCGCCAACGCCACCCGCGAGGACGGCCTGCTGGCCCGCTCCAACGCGGGCGTGATCTTCCTGCCCGGCGCGGCGGGCACGGTCCAGGAGATCTTCGACAACGCGACCCCCAACTACTACGAGTCACGCGGCGAACCGACCCCCATGGTGCTCGTCGACCGCACCCACTGGACGGAACGCCTCCCCACCTGGCCCCTTCTCCAGGCCCTCGCCCGCGAGCGCTCCATGGCGGACCGCATCGCACTCGTGGACACGGTCGAGGAGGCGGCGGACACGGTGCTGCGGCTCTCCGGCGGAAGCGCGGGTTCCGGGTCAAGGGCAGGTCAAGCCTGACTCCCTTGGGGGGCTGGGTTATTGACGCTGCGTCACTGGCGCCGATAAACGTGAGGGGACCGTGGGGGTGTTGAGCATTCGAGGTGCCCAAGCACCGTGCCACTCCCCCTCCCTTACGGAATCCCTGTGAAGGACGAACGTGTCCGTAGCCCCCCGCATATCCCCGCGCCTCGCCAGATTCGCGCTCACGACCGGCGCCGCGGCGGCCCTCACCCTCGGCGTCGCCGGCCAGGCGCTCGCCTGCAACATCAGCGAGTTCTCCGCCGAGGCCACCTGCTCCGGTGAGCAGGGCGTCATCACCGTCACCGACAAGGACCCCTCGGGCACCAAGGCGACGGTCTCCGTGTTCCTCAGCACCGACGGCTCGGAGAAGCTCATCGGTACGCAGGACGTGACGGGAACCCGCGAGGGCGCCGTCGTCACGTTCAAGGAGAACTGGCAGCCGAACGCCACCTACCGCGTCCACGTCAAGGCCGGAAACCAGGTCGACGAGGACATCAAGCCGAACGTGACGGCGCCGGGCAAGGCCTGCGCCCCCGAGAAGCCGGCCCCCTCGACGACGCCGCCCAAGCCGGCCCCGTCGACGACCGCCCCCAAGCCGGCCGAGCCGGCCCCCAACAAGACCACCCCCGCGGCGGCGGCCCCGGCCCCGAGCAACTCGGCCTCCCCGGCCGGTAGTTCGGACCTCGCGGAGACGGGTTCGAGCAGCAACACCCCCGTCATCGCGGGCATCGCGGGCGCGCTGGTCATCGCGGGCGGCGCGATGGTGTTCGCGCTGCGCCGCAGGGGCTCGACGCAGAAGTAACCCCCGCACGACCATGTGGCGCCCGCCCGTTCACCTCGGGCGGGCGCCACGCTCCACGGGCCCCGGCCCCACCCCGTCCCACCTCGGGCAATCCGCCGCCAAAGGCGCATCGGCACGCCCCCACCCCACCCCACCCCGCCTTGGGCAATCTGCCGCCAAGGGCGGCAGGGTGGGCAAGGCGGCCCCCGGCGCAGCGCACCCATCACGCCAGGCGCCCACCCCGGCCAGGCCCCGCGCGCCCCGGCCAGACCCCGCGCGCCCCGGCTAGGGCCCGCCCACCCCCAACACCACAACCTCCGCCGCATCGAACACGACCCCAACCACATCCCCCACCCCCGGCGCCGCCCGCAACGCACACGCCGCCTCAAGCCGCACCGCACCCCCGCCCTGAAGGTGCACCGCCACATGCGTCCCCCGGAAGGTCCGCGCACTCACGGTGCAGGTCAACTGCCCCTCCTCGACGGGCACAAGACGTACCCCCGCGGGCCGCACCAGAACCTGCCCCGCCCCCTGCTCCGCCCCCTCCGGCACCGGCACCTTCCCCCAAGGCGTATCCGCGACCGCCCCGGTCACCGTCGCCTCCACCACATTGTCGAACCCGAGGAACCGGGCCACGAACTCGTCGGCCGGCCGCTGCCACACCTCAAGAGGCGTACCGCTCTGCGCGATCCGCCCGTCCCGCATCACCACGACCCGGTCGGCAAGCGCGAACGCCTCCCCCTGGTCGTGCGTGACCGCGAGCACGGTCGTCCCCAACTCACCGAACAGCTCCCGCAGTTCGACGACGAGCCGCTCCCGCAACGACCGGTCGAGCTGCCCCAACGGCTCGTCGAGCATCAGCAACCGCGGCCTCGGCGCCAGCGCCCGCGCCAGCGCGACCCGCTGCTGCTCCCCACCGGACAACGACCCGACGGCCCGCCCCTCGGCCCCGGGCAGCCCGACAAGCGCCAGCAACTCCCGTACCCGCTCGGCCTGTTCACCCTTCCCCACCCCATGCATCCGCAGCCCGAACCCGACGTTGCGCCCCACGTCCCGCTGCGGAAACAGCTGATGGTCCTGGAACATCAGCCCGACGCCCCGCTTGTGCGCGGGCACCCCCGCCTGGTCGACGCCCCCGAGCGACACCCGCCCACCATCGAGCGCCTGCAACCCGGCGACGGCTCTCAGCAGCGTCGACTTACCGCTTCCGCTCGGCCCGAGCACACACACGATCTCGTGCTCGGCGACCTCCAGGCCCACCCCGTCGAGCACGGCGCGCCCACCGAACCGTACGGTCGCGTCGTCCAGCTCCAGCAGCGACATGAGAATCAGAACTCCCCGGTCTGGGCCTTGGCCGGCCGCATACGTTCAAGCACCAGCAGCGCGGTCGCGCACACCACCATCAGTACGGTCGAAAGCGCCATCGCCTGCCCGTAGTTGAGCTCCCCGGCCCGCCCGAGCAGCCGCGCCACGGCCACCGGCAACGTCGGGTTGTCGGGCCGCGCGATGAACACCGTCGCCCCGAACTCACCGAGCGACACGGCGAACGCGAACCCGGCGGCGATCACCAGCGCCCGCCGCACCATCGGCAGATCGACCTCCCGCCACGCCCGCACCGGCGAGGCCCCGAGCACCGCCGCGGCCTCCCGCAACCGCCCGTCGACGGCCCGCAGCACGGGCAACATCGTCCGTACGACGAAGGGAACACCCACGAGCGCCTGCGCGAGCGGCACCAGAATCCACGAGGACCGCAGATCCAACGGCGGCTCGTCGAGCGTAATCAGAAACCCGAACCCGACCGTGACCGCCGAAACCCCCAACGGCAGCATCAACAACGCGTCGAACCCACGCACAAGCCGCCCCGCATGCCGGGTAAGCGCCGCAGCGGCAAGCCCCCCGATCACCACGGCAATGGCGGTGGCGGCCAACGCATACTCCACCGAATTCCATACGGCATCGATCGGCGGCACAAGAAAAGTCCCACCGTCAGCGTCGCCGAGCGCCCGGTAATACCCGAACCCATACCCGCCCGGCGCATCGAGCGACCGCTCCACAAGCACCCCGAGCGGCAACACGATGAGCACAGCGACGGTCAGCAACACGCCCCCCAACAACGCCCATTGCCCACCCCCACGCGGCCGCCGCGACGTATGCGCGGCATCGACGAGCCGCAACGCACTCTCGCGCCGCCGCACGGTCCACGCATGCACACCCAGAATCAGCCCGACAGCGACAAACTGCACAATGGTCAACACCGCGGCGGTGGACAGATCAAAGATCTGCGCGGTCTGCCGATAAATCTCGACCTCAAGCGTCGAGAACCCCGGCCCACCCAAGATCTGCACGACACCAAAAGAAGTGAACGTAAACAGAAAGACCATCAACGCGGCAGCGGCAACGGCCGGCCCGAGCGCCGGCAACGTCACCCGCCGCCACGCCGCGAACCGCGAGGCCCCGAGCATCCGCGCGGCCTCCTCCTGCCGAGGATCGAGCTGCGCCCAAAGCCCCCCGACAGTCCGCACGACAACGGCGTAATTGAAGAACACATGCGCAAGCAGAATCGCCCACACAGTGGTGTCGAGCCGCACCCCCCACACCTCGTCGAGCAATCCCCCGTTCCCGACGAGCGCGAGAAAAGCAGTCCCCACCACAACAGTCGGCAGCACGAACGGCACCGTCACAACGGCCCGCAACACCTGCTTCCCCGGAAACTCGAACCGCGCGAAGACATACGCCCCCGGCAGCGCGATCAGCAGCGTGAGCACGGTCGACGCGACCGCCTGCCACACGGTGAACCACAGCACGTGCCGCACATCGGCCTGCCCGAGCACATCGAGCACCCGCCCCACCTGCCAGCCACCGTCGACGTGCAGCCCACGCTCGACGATGGCGACGACGGGATACGCGAAGAAGACACCGAAGAACACGACGGGCAGAGCCATCAGCCCCAGCCGCGCCGCACTCCCCCCACGCTTCCCGCCGACTGCTCCAGTCACTCCAGTTACTTGAGTACGAGCGACGTCCACGACTTCACCCAGTCGTCACGGTTGTCCGCGATCTTGCGGGGACTCATGGTCTCGGGGTCGTCGACCTTCACCGCGTACTTGGTGTAATCGGCGGGCACGGCGGCATTCTTCGTCACCGGATCGACGAACATGTTCAGCGGCATGTCCTCCTGGAACTTCTTGGACACCAGGAAGTCGAGCAGCGCCTTGCCGCCCTTTTCGTTCTGCGCCCCGTTCAGCAGCCCCGCGAATTCGATCTGCTGGAAACAGGTCCCCTTGGCGACCCCGACCGGCGAAGTCTTCGGCTGCGGATCCGCGAACACGGCCTCGGCAGGCGGCGAGGAGGCGTACGAAACAACAAGCGGCCTCTCACCCCCGGCCTTCTTCCCCCCGGCGCTCCCACTGAACTCCTCGTTGTAGGCCTGGTCCCAACCATCCACGACCTTGACGCCGTTGGCCTTCAACTTCTTCCAGTACGCCTGCCAGCCGTCGTCCCCGTACTTCGCGGCGGACCCGAGCACAAAGCCGAGCCCCGGCGACGAGGTCGACGCGTTCTCGGTGACGAGCAAGTTCTTATAGGCGGGCTTGGCAAGATCAGCAAAAGACGACGGAGGAGCAATCTTGTGCTTCTCGAAATACGCCTTGTCGTAATTGACACAGAGCGCCCCGTTATCAACGGGGGTCACCCGATTCTTCCCGGCATCAAGCTGGTACTGGCTCTTCACCTCGTCCAAGCCCTTGGCCTTGTACGACGAGAAAATCCCATTGTCGAGTGCCCGCGAGAGCAGCGTGTTGTCGACGCCGAAGAGGACGTCGCCCTGCGGATTTCCCTTGGAAAGAATCGCCTTGTTGACGGCCTCCCCGGCATCCCCGTCCTTGAGCACGCGGACCTTGTACCCGGACTTCTTCTCGAAGTCCTTCAGCACGCCCTTCGAGACGGCCCACGAGTCGTGGCTCACCAGGGTCACGGTCTTGGAGTCCCCGCCGGCGGCCCCGGAGCCGCCCCCGGACGCCCCGCACGCGGACAGCGCGACAAGCCCGATCCCCACGCCCACGGCAACGTACGCGCGACCGGCCGGCTTCTTCCTACTTCTCACTACTTCATTCCTCCTGGAGCGGACCAGGAGAAGACGCGGCCCTGCCCGGTGCCGGGCAGGGCGCAACAGCTTGAGTGGTGTCCGAACTTCCTACCCGGAATGACCCGGGCAAGGTCCAGAGGGTCTGCGGCCGTGCCGCACTCTCAGCGCTGTGGCGCTCCCCTGTCGGAAATACAGATGCAGTTGTCGTGCTTACGACAGCCAGGCTACCGCTCGGTGGCCGCCAGCTGTCCACAGGCCCCGTCGATCTCCTGGCCACGGGTGTCCCGAATCGTCACCGGTACACCATGTGCGGCGATGGCCTCGACGAATGCCTTCTCGTCCTCGGGCCGCGAGGCGGTCCACTTCGAACCCGGCGTCGGGTTGAGCGGAATCAGATTCACATGCACGGGCTTCCCCTTGAGCATCCGCCCGAGCCGGTCACCCCGCCACGCCTGATCATTGATGTCCCGGATCAACGCGTACTCGATCGAAAGCCGACGCCCCGACCGGGCAGCGTACTCAAACCCGGCATCAAGCACCTCGCGCACCTTCCACCGCGTATTCACGGGTACGAGGGTGTCGCGCAGCTCGTCGTCCGGCGCGTGCAGCGAGATGGCGAGCCGGCACTTCAGCCCCTCATCGGTGAACCGGTTGATGGCGGGCACAAGCCCGACCGTCGACACGGTGATCCCCCGCTGACTGAGCCCGAGCCCGTCCGGCTCCGGGTCGGTGAGCGCGCGGATGGCCCGGATGACCCGCTTGTAGTTGGCGAGCGGCTCGCCCATCCCCATGAACACGATATTGCTGAGCCGCGCCGGCCCACCCGGGATCTCCCCGTCCCTGAGAGCCCGCATCCCATCCACGATCTGATGCACGATCTCAGCGGTCGACAGATTCCGGTCGAGCCCGGCCTGCCCGGTCGCACAGAACGGACAGTTCATCCCGCACCCGGCCTGCGACGAGATGCACATCGTCACGCGATCCGGATACCGCATCAGCACGCTCTCCACGAGCGTCCCGTCGAACAGCTTCCACAACGTCTTACGCGTGGTGTCACTGTCGGTCGACAGATGCCGCACCACGGTCATCAGCTCCGGCAGCAACGCCTCCCGCAGCTTCTCGCGCGACCCGGCGGGGATGTCGGTCCACTCCGCGGGGTCGTGCGCGAACCGCGCGAAGTAGTGCTGCGACAGCTGCTTGGCACGAAACGGCTTCTCACCGATCTCGGCAACAGCTTCCTTCCGCTCCGCAGGCGAAAGATCAGCAAGGTGCCGCGGCGGCTTCTTGGCCCCGCGGGGGGCGACGAACGTCAGTTCTCCGGGCTTAGGCATAGCGCTTCCAGTGTCGCAGACAAACGACGGTGCCCTGGATCCGTCACCTGGGACGCCTGTCACGGGCCGTCACGCGGGATCCCGCACAGCCTCCAGGTACGCCCACGCCCTCGCTCCCGACACCAGCGTCACTTCGACGCGCGCGTAGTCGTCCACCTCGTAGTCGTCCGCCGCCGCCAGCTCCTCATCGGTCAGCCCCAGCACGGCACCCTCGACCGCGTCGGCCGGGTCGTCCGACGGCACGACGAGCAGGTGTCGATCGGTGCCGCTCACCGCGATGACCTCGGGGTCCGTGATCCGGATCTCCGTCGTACGGAAACCGGGCAGCGCATCACGCCGCCTGAGTTCGTACCGACAGGGAAGACAGAGTGGGCGGCAGGATTAACAAGCCCGGCCACACGCCCAGTCACACGAGCACACGAGCCCGGGAGGACGAGCCCCTCGCCGCCCTGCAGCCCTCCAGCCCTGCAGCCCTGCAGCCCTGCAGCCCATGGCAATATCGCGTGATGCCAAACGAATACGTACGGTTCCAGTCGGCCACACCCGACCAACGAGGCCAGTTCAAGGGCGTGTTCGGGCTGGTCAACAATCTCGCCAGGGACGGACGGCTGACGGCCGAGGAGGACCGGTTCCGCAAGGCGAACAACGCCTGGTACGACGCCGCGTACACGGACCCCTCCACCGTCGACCCGAGCGTGTACGACCAGGTCGTGAACCCCGGAGCCACGGCCTGGTTCAAGCCCTCGGCCGCCCATCTCATCGATCGCGTAGCCGGCTACGTGGCGATTCTCGACGCGCACGGCGTGGACTGCCGCGCCGTGCGTTCGGCCGACCCGGGACGGGTCGTCTACGAGGACGACGTACAGGTCGTGGTCGTCCCTCACGCGCGATGACGAGCGGAAGCGTCCCGGACGAAGCACCCCAGGGTGAGTTGTGTGAACCACCTGCACCGCGACGCATCCACGTTCGATGATGTCGACGTGCAGGAAGCCTTATTGATCAAGCTCATCGGTACGGCTCCGGCCATCCTGTGGGTGGCCTTCGCCTCCGTCGTCTACTTCACGCTCCGCGGCACGATCGTGCAGCGCCTCGTCCCGCGCGTCACCGCCGTACGGGCGCTCGGTATCGAGGTGGAGATGGCCGGAGAGCTGCTGGCGGAGGCCGAGAGCCGCGCCGGTTCGCCCGGACAGGCCGAAGAGGAGCAGGCTCCCCCGGTCGCCCGTACGTCGACACGGCGCGCGGCCCTGGGGCGGCTCGAGCACGCCGCGGAGCTGCTGCAGGGCGGCAGGATCCTGTGGGTCGACGATCATCCGTCGAGCGTCGCCCCGCTCGTGGAGCTGTTCCGCGGCGTGGGAATGACCGTCGAACTCACGGTGTCCACCGACGAGGCCATGCCGCTGCTGCGAAGCCGGCCGTACGACATCTTGATCAGCGACATCGACCGGGGCGGGGATCCACAGGCCGGCATCAGGATGCTCAGGACGCTGGAGAACGACCGCGTCCGGGTTCCCGTGCTGTTCTACACGGGGAACTTCGACCCGGAGCGAGGTGTCGACCGCCGCATCTTCGCGGCCACCACCTCGCCCGTCGAGCTGGTCAACTACGTCATCGACCTCATGGAGCGAGCGCGACTCGCGTCACTGTGACCGCCCCGCCGGCGTACGAATCGCCGCGATGTCGAACTGAAGGCGGACCTTCTCGCTGACCATGTTGCCGCCCTGGGCGAGCCGGGCGTTGTACGTCAGGCCCCAGTCGGTGCGGTTGATGGTGGTCGTGCCGTCGAAGCCGACGCGTTCGTCACCGAAGGCGTCCGTGACGAAGCCGATGTAGGTGAGGTCGAGGGCGACGGGCCGGGCGACGTCCTTGATGGTGAGGTCGCCGTGCATCCGGTAGACGTCCTCGCCCACCAGTTCCACGGCACCGCTCTTGAAGGCCATCCGCGGGAACTGGGCGGCGTTCAGGAAGTCACGGCCCACCACGTGGGCGTCGCGCTGCTCGACTCCCGTATCGACGCTGGCGGTGGCGAGGACGAGTTCGGCGGACGAACGGGACGGGTCCCGGCCGTCGAAGTAGAGGCGGCTCTCGTACTGCGTGAAGGCGCCGCGCACCGTGGTCACCATGGCGTGCCGCACGGAGAACCCGATCCTGCTGTGCGCGGGGTCGACCATCCACTCGCCGGTGAGCGCCGACATGGAGGGGTCGAAACCGGCGGGATCGGGCAAAACCGCGGTGCCGGCGGCCCCCGGAGCAGCGGATCCCTCTGTACGCCGGGATGAGAAGCTGCGACCGAAAATGTTCATGAGGAACGTTGTTACTTCAGCGTAAAGAACGCCCGCAAGCCCCCCTCAACGAACCTGACCACCTTCGCGAACAGGTCTTCACAAGTTGCCGCAGGCACATATACGAAGAGCCCCCGCCCGGTTACGGACGGGGGCACTCGTACGAGTCGCCGTGGGTTCAGGAACCGACGAACAGCACCAGCAGCAGCCACACCACCGGCGCCGTGGGCAGCAGCGAGTCGAGCCGGTCCATGATTCCGCCGTGGCCCGGCAGCAGCGTCCCCATGTCCTTGATGCCGAGGTCCCGCTTGATCATGGACTCGCCGAGGTCACCGAGGGTCGCGCTGGCCGCGACGCAGGCGCCGATGACCAGGCCCTGCCACCACGTACCGCCGTCCACCAGGAACTGCATGCACAGCACGCCCGCCACCATGGCGAACGCCACCGCGCCGAGCAGGCCCTCACGCGTCTTGCCGGGGCTGATGCGCGGCGCGAGCTTGTGCTTGCCGAAGCGCCAGCCGACCGCGTACGCCCCGGTGTCACTGACGACCGTCAGGATCAGGAACGTAAGAACACGCCACGCCCCGTCGTCCGCGGTGAGCATCATCGCCACGAAGGTCGCGAGGAACGGTACGTAGAAGGCGGCGAAGACCCCCGCCGTGACGTCCTTCAGATAGCCCTCGGGCGGCTCGGTCATCCTCCACACGAGGACCGCGAGCGCGGTGAGCGCCATCGCCACCCAGGCGCCCTGGGCGCCGCGCACATACCCGGCCACCACCATGGCCGCGCCGCCGACCGCGAGCGGTACGAGCGGCGCCTTGATGCCCTTGCGCTCCTCGAGCCGCGAGGTCAGCTCCCACAGGCCGACAACGACGGCGACCGCTATCACGCCGACGAACACGGCCTTGACGATGAAGAGCGAGGTGATGATCACCGCACCGAGCCCGACGCCGACACCTATGGCCGCCCCGAGGTCCCGGCCCGCACTCTTCTTCTTGGGCGCGGGCGGCTCGGACTGCGAAGACGGCTGCGCGGACTGCGACGGCTGCACCGGCTGCGCGGGCTGCCGGCGCGGCGCGGCGGGCGCCGACTCCCGCGGCACCTCGTCGCGGAACAAGGGGCCACTCAGCCGAGCGGCCCCCCGGTCGTCCTGATCGTCGCCCCTTCCGTCACCAGAGGGCGTATCGGGCATATCGGGCACGATGGGCATGGGCCGAGTCTCATCGACCGCGTGCCGTTCGTACGCGGGACCCGCCGGAGCGGCCCCTTGCTCGTACGACGGCCGCGACTCGTACGAGCCGTCGTACGACCCTTCTTGACCGTACGGGGGCCGCTGACCGTACGGGGGCTCCTGCCCGTACGACGACGGGTCGTACGAGGCGTCACGCGAGGCGTCGTACGGCAGGCCTTGGCCGTACTCCGGCACCTGCCCGTACGCGGGATCCTGCCCATACGCCGGCGCCTGTCCGTACGCGGGGTCCCGTCCGTACGCGGCGTCCTGCCCGTACGCCGCGGGGTCCTGCCCATACGCGGGGTCCTGCCCATGGGCGGGCCCTCGGTCGTCGCTCGGGCCCCACTGTCCGGGCCCGGTCGGCGCCCCCCAGGAAGAGTCGTTCACGGATTCCTCGAACCTCGATCTTCCGCGCTCGCTCAGACTTCGAGCAGCTCGGCTTCCTTGTGCTTGAGCAGCTCGTCCACCTGGGCCACGTACTTCGAGGTGAGCTCGTCGAGCTCCTTCTCGGAGCGACGGCCCTCGTCCTCGCCGACCTCGCCGTCCTTGATCGCCTTGTCGATGGTGTCCTTGGCCTTGCGGCGCACGGAGCGGATGGAGACCTTGGCGTCCTCGGCCTTGGCCTTGGCGACCTTGATGTACTCCTTGCGGCGCTCCTCGGTCAGCTCCGGGAAGACCACTCGGATGATGCTGCCGTCGTTGCTCGGGTTGACGCCGAGGTCGGAGTCGCGGATCGCCTGCTCGATGTTGCGCAGCGCGCTCTTGTCGAACGGGGTCACCACGGCCATCCGCGGCTCGGGCACCGAGAACGAGGCCAGCTGGTTGATCGGCGTCAGCGCGCCGTAGTAGTCGGCCACGATCTTGTTGAACATCGCCGGGTGCGCACGCCCTGTGCGGATCGCGGCGAAGTCCTCCTTGGCGACGACGACGGCCTTCTCCATCTTCTCCTCGGCCTCGAGGAGGGTCTCTTCGATCACCACTTGCTCCTGCGTGTCTTGAGTGAGGCCCGGCCGGGCACGGGGGCGCGGTCGGCTGCGTCGCGTGTCTTTCCTGCACGGTGTCCGACCGGCAGGACATTGTCCATCCCCCTGGGAACCATCAAGGACCCAGGGGACGGGAGGGGGTCAGGCTCGGGTGCCCTGTTCGCCTACGAGGGTCCCGATCTTCTCACCCTTGACGGCACGGGCGATATTGCCCGACGTGATGAGCTCGAAGACGAGAATGGGGAGCTTGTTGTCGCGGCACAGGGTGATCGCGGTCATGTCGGCGACCTTCAGGTCGCGGGTGATGACCTCGCCATAGCTGAGCGCGTCGAACTTCACGGCCTCGGGGTTGGTCTTCGGGTCCGAGTCGTAGACGCCGTCGACACCGTTCTTGCCCATGAGCATGGCTTCGGCGTCGATCTCCAGGGCGCGCTGCGCGGCGGTCGTGTCGGTGGAGAAGTACGGCATGCCCATACCGGCGCCGAAGATGACGACGCGGCCCTTCTCCAGGTGACGTACGGCGCGCAGCGGGATGTACGGCTCGGCGACCTGTCCCATGGTGATGGCGGTCTGCACGCGGCAGTCGATGCCCTCCTTCTCCAGGAAGTCCTGGAGGGCCAGGCAGTTCATGACCGTGCCGAGCATGCCCATGTAGTCGGAGCGGGCGCGGTCCATGCCGCGCTGCTGCAGCTCCGCGCCGCGGAAGAAGTTACCGCCGCCGATGACGACGGCGATCTGCCAGCCCTCGCGTACGACGGCCGCGATCTCACGGGCGATGGCGTGCACCACGTCGGGGTCGACGCCCAGACCCCCGCCCCCGGCGAACGCCTCACCGGAAAGCTTCAGCAGAAAGCGCCCCGCGACTTTGTCGTCGTCGCGCTTGTCGCGCTTCTCGCTCTTGTCGCCTTTATCAGCAGTGTCGGCCTGGGTGGTGGTCATGGGAATCTCGCCTCTTTTACTTGGCACACATACGAAAGAGGCCACTGCCGGTGGGGTGGTTCGCATCCCATGCGCGGCAATGGCCTCCTCGTCACAACTGCGGTCGCCCTGCGTGTACTCGCGCGAGTACACGGACGACTGCTGTCGACCCTAGCGGGGTCTCGCGTCCGGCGCGGTACGGACTCAGATGCCGACCTTGATGCGCGAGAAGCGCTTCAGGGTGACACCGGCCTCCTGGAGGACCTTCTCGACGGACTTCTTGTTGTCGAGGGCGTACGGCTGACCGAGCAGCGTGGCCTCCTTGAAGAAGCCGTTGACGCGACCCTCGACGATCTTCGGGAGCGCGGCCTCCGGCTTGCCCTCGGCGCGCGTGGTCTCCTCGGCGACGCGGCGCTCGGACTCGACGACCTCGGCCGGGACGTCCTCGCGGGAGAGGTACTTCGGCGCGAAGGCGGCGATGTGCTGCGCGACGCCCTTGGCCAGCTCGGCGTCGGCCTTGTCCAGCTCGACCAGAACACCGATCTGCGGGGGCAGGTCGGGCATGGTGCGGTGCATGTACGCGGTGACGTAGGTGCCGGAGAACTGCGCGAAGCGGTCCAGGACGATCTTCTCGCCGAGCTGGGCGTTGGCCTCGTCGACGAACGCCTGGACGGTCTTGCCGGCCTCGATCTCGGAGGCGAGCAGCGCCTCGAGGTCCGCAGGGCTCGTCTTGGCGACGTGCGCGGCCAGCTCGTTCGCGACGGCCTGGAACTTCTCGCCCTTGGCGACGAAGTCCGTCTCGCACTTCAGCTCGACGATGACACCGGAGGTGTTGTCGTCGGCGATGAGGGAGACGACGGCGCCGTTCTCGGCGGAGCGGCCCTCGCGCTTGGCGACGCCCTTCTGGCCCTTGATGCGCAGCGCCTCGACGGCCTTGTCGACGTCGCCGTCGGCCTCGTCGAGCGCCTTCTTGCAGTCCATCATGCCGACGCCGGTGAGCTCGCGGAGCTTCTTGACGTCAGCGGCGGTGTAGTTCGCCATGATCCTGTTTTTCTCTCTACGAAGTCTGAAGCAGTGTGAGAACGAAGGTGACGGTTACGGGTGAAGGCGGGGGCCGCAGCCGACCCCCGCCGTCACTCGTGAAACGTCAAGCCCGCGCGGGTCAGGCCTTGTCGGCGTCCGCGGCCGGGGCCTCGGCGGGAGCGGCAGCCTCGGCGGCCGGGGCCTCCGCAGCCTTCTCCTCGACCTTGGCGTCGGCGTCGGCCGGCTTCGCCTCAGCCTTGTCGTCGGCCTTCTTCTCGCCCTCGAGCAGGTCGCGCTCCCACTCGGCGAGCGGCTCGCCCTGGGCCTTCTCGCCCGGCTTCTGGTCGCCGGCGGCCACGCCGGAGCGGGCGATGAGGCCCTCGGCGACGGCGTCGGCGATCACCCGGGTGAGCAGGGTGACGGAGCGGATCGCGTCGTCGTTGCCCGGGATCTTGTAGTCGACCTCGTCGGGGTCACAGTTCGTGTCGAGGATCGCGACGACCGGGATGTTGAGCTTCCGGGCCTCGCCGACAGCGATGTGCTCCTTCTTGGTGTCCACGATCCAGACGGCGCTGGGAACCTTGGACATCTCGCGGATACCGCCGAGGGTCTTCTCCAGCTTGGCCTTCTCGCGCGAGAGCACGAGAAGCTCCTTCTTGGTGAGACCGGACGCGGCGACGTCCTCGAAGTCGATCTGCTCGAGCTCCTTGAGGCGCTGCAGACGCTTGTAGACGGTCGAGAAGTTGGTGAGCATGCCGCCCAGCCAGCGCTGGTTCACGTAGGGCATGCCGACGCGGGTGGCCTGCTCCGCGATGGCCTCCTGCGCCTGCTTCTTCGTACCGACGAACATGACCGTGCCGCCGTGGGCGACGGTCTCCTTGACGAACTCGTAGGCGCGGTCGATGTACGACAGCGACTGGAGCAGGTCGATGATGTAGATGCCGTTGCGCTCCGTGAAGATGAAGCGCTTCATCTTCGGGTTCCAACGACGGGTCTGGTGACCGAAGTGGACGCCGCTCTCCAGCAGCTCCCGCATCGTGACGACGGCCATGGCCGTACTCCTCTGGTGTTCTCGGTTGTTTCCTGACGCCCACTGCGTGTGCCTGCCGCGTACGTATGTGCTCTTCGAGCCGTCCGTACGGGACCGATAGGCCACTGACACGAACCCGTGAGGGCCGGTGTCGGGGCGTGCGAAGTCGATCCGGTGGGCCGGATCGCCACATGAAGTGTACGGGACCCGCGAGGTAGCGGGTGACGCCGCTGTCCACAACCGATCGGTAGTCCACGTTTCCCGGCCATGATCCCCGCGGCGGCGCTCCGCGGTGGACGCTGAACGCCATGCGAAAACTACTCATGGTGACGATGGCGCTCGCCGTCGTCCTGCTGCTCGCCTCCCCGTCCTGGGCGGGGGACGCCCGTTTCTGGCCGGTGGGCGACCGGCCCCCGGTGGTCCGCGCCTGGGCCCCACCGGCGACGCCCTACGGCCCCGGCCACCGCGGCGTCGACCTCGCGGCCCCCATCGGCGCCCCCGTACGCGCGGTGGCCGACGGCCGGGTCTCGTTCGCGGGGGAGGTCGCGGGGCGGGGCGTGGTCTCGGTGGAACTCGCCGGCACGGGTGACCCACCTCTGCGCACGACGTACGAACCGGTGACGCCGTCGGTGCGCGCGGGCGCCACTGTCGCCTCCGGCGAGGTACTCGGCGTCCTCCAACTCCCCACGACCCACTGCCCGGCGACCTCCCGCTCCTGCCTCCACTGGGGCCTGCGCCGCGGCGCCACCTACCTGAACCCTTTGACCCTGCTGGATCCGTCGACCCTGGGCCGGGGCCCGTCGAGGTTGCTGCCGGTGTGGGGGTGGGCCCTACGCCCATTACGGCACCTCGCCCCCACCCCCGGGGCTCCGCCCCGGACCCCGCTCCTCAAACGCCGGAGGGGCTTATTTTCCCGACCCCATGACGGCCGACCACGTCCACCACCCCGCGACGGCAAGGCGCGTCCGGCCGTCGGCGCCACCCGCCTTGGGCAATCTGCCGCCTTGGGCGGCAGGGTGGGCAAGGCGGCCTCCCCCGGTGCGGCCGCGCGTCCGGCGGTCGGCGCCACCCGCCTTGGGCAATCTGCCGCCTTGGGCGGCAGGGTGGGCAAGGCGGCCCCCGGTGCGGCGCAACGGGAACGAGGGGCGCCGAGCACGGCGCGGCTCATCACCCCGCGGGCGCGCAACAAGAAGAACAGGGCCCGACCACGGCACGGCCACCACCACCCCGGCGCCGCGCACCACGAAAGACCCGCGCCAACCACGGCTCAGCCGTGAACGCCCCGCAGCACCATCCCCACGGCCGCATCCACAATCACGCCCGGCTCCTCCGCGGCACCCAGCTCAATCCTCCGCACGGCCGCATCCACAACCCCCTGCACCAACATCGCCGCGAGCCGAGGCTGCTCATGCCCCATCCGCTCAAGCGCCTCCACGATCATCGCCACAAGCCCACCGTGCGCGGCACGGATCTTCTCCCGCGCCCCGGCATCCAACTCACTCGCGGAAATGGCGACGACCGCCCGATGCCGTCGATCCCCCACCAGCGCCAACTGCTCCCGCACATACGCCTCGACCTTGCCCTCAGGCGTATCGGCCCGCGCCATCCCGGCCTCGACCTCCGCGGCCCACACCGGGAAATCGACCTCGCACAACTCCTCGACCACGGCCGCCCGCGATTTGAAGTACTCGTAGACGGACGAGCGCGCGAGCCCCGTCCGCTCCGCGAGCGCGGGGAACGTCAACGCCTCCGTCCCACCCTCGGACAGCAGGGAGCGCGCCGCGTCCAGAAGGGCGCCGCGCTGCATCGACCGGTGCTCGGCCACGGAGGCCGCTCGAATCCTAGGCACGTCTCCACTTTACGAAGATGCCGCCCGCGACGGGAGCCGCCGGCACCCCGTACCCCGACCGGAGCCGTACCGCGCCCGGCCCTCAGCGCCCGAAACTCGCCAGCTTCGCCCGCAACTGCAGCACGGACTTCGTATGGATCTGGCTGACCCGGCTCTCCGTGACCCCGAGCACATTGCCGATCTCGGCCAGCGTCAGACCTTCGTAGTAGTAGAGCGTGACGACGGTCTTCTCGCGCTCCGGCAGCGTATTGATCGCCCGCGCCAGGAACCTCCGCAGCTCCCGGTCCTCGGCGACCTCCACCGGATTGTCCGCGGCGTGGTCCTCGAGCGTGTCCAGGAGGCTGAGCCGGTCCCCGCCGCCCTCGCCGCCGACGTGCAGCAACTCCTCCAGCGCCACCACGTTCGCCAGCGACAACTGACTGAAAACCGCGTGCAGTTCCTCCAGCGCGACACCCATCTCCGCGGCCACCTCGCTCTCCGAAGGCGTGCGCCGCAACTGCGCTTCGAGCGTGGCGTAGGCGCGCTCCACGTTGCGCGCCTTCTGCCGCACGGAGCGGGGAATCCAGTCGAGCGCGCGCAGTTCGTCGATCATCGCGCCGCGGATCCGGGTGATCGCGTACGTCTCGAACTTGATCTCCCGCTCGATGTCGAACTTCTCGATCGCGTCGATGAGCCCGAAGACCCCCGACGAGACGAAGTCCGCCTGCTCGACATTGGGCGGCAGCCCCACACTGACCCGCCCCGCCACGTATTTCACCAGCGGCGAGTAGTGCAGGATCAGCTGCTCGCGCAGCCGCTCGTCGCCCGTCGCCTTGTACGACCTCCACAGCTCCTCGAGGGAGGAGGGAGCCGGAGGCCGCACGCTGGAGCCGCGCGCGGCGGGGGGTACCGCCGCTCGGTCGGATCCGGAGGTGTGTTGTGGCATGCGCCGCCTTGTGCCGTTCTGCTGCTGCGTACCCAGGAAACCGAGGGTGCTTGACGTACTGGTCGCTGACGTACTGGTCGCTGTGATCGCTCTGCCTGTGAAGATGCCGTGTTGCCCGTCTGGTGATGACTGGTACCGAGCTACCTGCCTGATCCCGGGTGGGAGGGGACGAACCCGGATCCTGGTGAGCGTAGCGTGACTGGAGCGTCGCAGTGTGCGAAGGGTGCGAGATCACCGTTGCGCAGATACGTTCCCTTCGTCGACTCGCGTGGCCGCTTCCGTCGCCACCGCCGACCGGGCCGGAGCGCCAACTGCCGGAATTGCCAAGGTCATCGGGGTGTCATCCGGACGGCGCAACGGACCGCGTCAGGGCACCTCCCTTCCGGGAAAGACCGATTCGATCGCCTGGCGTGTCAACTGCCAGCCGTCGCCGTGTCGTTCGACGAACCCCAACGAGCGCAGTTCGTACAGCCTCCCGATCGTCTCGTCCTCGCTCGTGCCCGCCTCCCGGCCGGCCTCGGCGACGCTGCACACCCCGCGCGCGGGGAGCGCGGCGAGCACCCGCGCCGCGGCGGGCGGCAGCAGGTCGCGGGGCAGGACAGGGCCGCGTCTCTCCGGCGCGAGCTCGCCCATCCGTCCGACCAGTTCGACGACGTCCTCCGCGTCCGTCACCAGAACCGCTTCCTTGCGCAGCAGGTCGTGCACGCCCGCGGAGACACCGCTGGTCACGGGTCCAGGAACGCCCATCGTGTGCCGCCCGAGGCGCTGCGCCCAGCGGGCCGTGCCGAGCGCTCCGCTGCGATGGGCCGCCTCGACGACGACGGTTCCTCTGGTGAGGGCCGCGATCACCCGGTTCCGGAGAATGAATCTGCTGGCCGTCGGGTGGTCGCCGAGCGGCAACTCCCCGATCACGAGTCCCTGTTCCGCGATCCGGTCGATCAACTGGGCGTGCCCGCGCGGATAGACCCGGTCGATTCCGCAGGCGAGCACGGCCACCGTCGCCCCGGTGGCCCCGAGCGCCCCACGGTGCGCGGCCGCGTCGACCCCGTAGGCCCCACCCGAGACCACGACCCAGCCCCGCTCGGCGAGCCCGGCCCCGAGACTCGCGCCCATCCGTACCCCGTAGTCCGTACAGGCCCGAGCACCCACCACGGCCACCGACCGCAGCGCCCACATCCGCAGACTGGGCCCACCGCGGACCCACAGCCCGACCGGCCGCCCGTCTCCCAGGTCGTCCAACTGCCCCGGCCACTCGCCGTCCCCCGGGCACACGAACCGCACCCCGCTCGCCGCCGCCCGCTCCAGATCCCGCTCGGCAGTCGGCGCGTCCCCGGCCCGCGCGACGAGTCCCGCCCAGCGCCCGGCGCTCACCCCGGGCAGCGGCTCGCCCGCCTCGATGCTCCGCACCGTCTCCACGGGCCCGAACTCCCGCAACCACCGCCCGGCGACCTCCCAGCCCGGCTCCACGATTCTCGCGATCCGCACCCGTGCGAGCCGCACCTCGTCGTCGATCCCGCCGCCCATCACACCCCGCCCTCCCTCAGCACCGCCATGCCGTACCCGTCCTCAGGACGCCCCGCCACCGGCCCTCCCGATCCCCACGACGCACTTCGCCCACGCCCCCGCGCAAAACCCCGGCCCTCGCCCACACGCCGACCGCCCCAACGACGCCCCCACTCACGCCACCGCCCCGATCGTCATCGGCACCCCGCGCGAGATCCCGGTCCGCAGTTGCAGCGCGAGCGCCACGTCCTGGGCGAACGGGCGGTCCCGTCCGGCGAGGTCGGCCACGGTCCACGCCACCCGTAGGACCCGGTCGAGCCCGCGCGCGGTGAGAAAGCCCCGCTCCAGGTCGAGTTCGGCCTCGTCCAGGGCTCCGGGCGCCGCGGGCCAGCGGGTGCGCAGCGCGTGCCCCGGCACCTCGCTGTTGGTGCGCCACGGGGTGTCCGCGTACCGGGCCGCCGCACGCTCCCTGGCCGTACGCACCCGGTCGGCGACGACTCTGGTGCTCTCGCCCCGCGGCCCGTTCCCCGCCAGTTCGTTGCGGGTGACGGCGTCCACCTCGACGCGGAGGTCGACCCGGTCGAGGAGGGGGCCCGAGAGCCTCGCCTGGTAGCGGCGGACCGTGGCCGGAGGGCAGTCGCACTCGCCGCCCAGGGCCCGGTACTGCCCACAGGGGCAGGGGTTCGCGGCGAGCGCCATCAGGAAGCGCGCGGGCAGCCGCACCACCCCCGCGCTGCGGGCGATGGTCACATGCCCCGCCTCCAGTGGCTGCCGCAGCGCGTCGAGCGCCTGGCCGCTGAACTCGGGGGCCTCGTCGAGGAAAAGCACGCCCCGGTGGGACAGCGAGACCGCCCCCGGTCGGGCCACCCCCGGTCCACCGCCCACCAGGGACTGCATGGTCGCCGAGTGGTGCGGTGCGCAGTACGGCGCGGTGTCGATCATCGACTTGCCGGGTGGCAGCATCCCGGCCACCGAGTGGATCGCCGTGACCTCCAGCGCCTCCTCACGGGTGAGCGGCGGCAGGACGGCGGGCAGCCGCTCGGCCAGCATCGTCTTGCCCGCGCCCGGTGGCCCCGACAGCATCACGTGGTGCCCGCCCGCCGCCGCGACCTCGATCGCCGTACGGGCGGAGGGCTGCCCGACGACATCGGCGAGGTCGAGCCCGGGTCCGTCGTGCGCGGGCCCGCCGAGCCCCGCGCCCATGCCGCTGCCGGGCATGCTCAGCCCGGCGAGCATCGGATCGGGGCGCCCCGGCTCTTCCACCGCGTCCTCCTGCGGCACCGGCTCGTCCGTGAGCACGGCGATGAGCTGGCGCAGGCTGCGTACGCCGAGGACGGACACGCCCGGCACGAGGGCCGCCTCCCCCGCCGTGCACTCGGGGACCACGACCTGTTCGTAACCGGCGTCGGCCGCGGCGAGCACGGCGGGCAGGACGCCCCGCACCGGCCGCACCCGCCCGTCCAGGCCCAGCTCCCCGATCATCACGATGTCGGCGAGGATCCGCGGGTCGATCCGCTCGGCCGCGCCGAGCACGGCGCAGGCAACGGCGAGATCGAAGCCCGAGCCGCCCTTGGGCACGGACGCCGGGCTGAGCCCCACCGTGAGCTTCTTCTGCGGCCAGTCGCCCCCGGAGTTCACCACCGCTGCCCTGACCCGGTCGCGGCTCTCCACCAGGCTCTTGTCCGGCAGCCCCACCAGCGTGAACGCGGCGACGCCCGGCTCCAGGCCCGCCTGCACCTCGACGACCACGCCCTCGACGCCCACGAGCGCCACGGAACACGTACGCGCGAAGCCCATCAGGACACCCCCCGCACATGCTCGACGCACGGCGCCCCGCGCTCCGGCAGCAGTACGCCGACGAGGTCGATGCGGACGCCGCCGGGCGGCGCTCCCCCGTGCTCCTGCACCCAGCGCTCGGCGAGATCGCGCAGCCGCGCCGCCTTGACCGGTGTGATCGCGGCCATCGGATGCTCGAAGGCGCCCGCGTCGCCGCTGTGTCCCCTGCGGGTCTTGACCTCGCACACGACGATCGCGTCGCCGTCCCGCGCCACGATGTCGATCTCGCCCGACCTGCCCGCGCGCCAGTTGCGCGCGAGCACCGTCATCCCTGCGTCGGTCAGCCGCCTCGCGGCCAGATCCTCGCCGTACTTCCCCAGTGCACCCCGTGCGTTCACGTCGGCACCACCTCCGGCACCCACGCTGAGGCCTCAGCGAGCAGGAAGTGGATCTTGGTGAACTACCGACGGGTTGTGGATAACTCCGTCACCCGCGGTGCATCAGCTACCGGGAAGCTCCAGGTCGCTCTTGTTGAGCTCCTCGATATTCACGTCCTTGAACGTGAGCACCCGCACCTGCTTCACGAAGCGCGCGGGCCGGTACATGTCCCAGACCCACGCGTCCGCCATCGACACCTCGAAGAAGACCTCACCCTGCACCGAGTGCACCTGCATCTCGTAGTCGTTGGTGAGGTAGAAACGCCGCTCGGTCTCGATCACGTATTTGAACAGACCGACGACGTCGCGGTACTCCCGGTAGAGCTTCAGCTCCATCTCGGTCTCGTACTTCTCGAGGTCCTCGGCGCTCATGGCATGTTCCCCTTCAGCCGTGCGTCCCCCTATTGTGCGCCAGCCCCGTGCGTCTCTAGACGATTTCCGTGTCCAGGACCTCGGGCCGGCTCGGGGGACCTTCGTCGAGCAGCCGCCTCAGCAGCTCGGCGAGTCTGGTCGGATACACCGTCTCATGCGCCTCGGCCAGTTCCCGGTACGTCCACCAGCGCGCTCCCGCGACGCTGCGCCGCTCCAGGTCGGTCAGGCCCGTCCCGTCGATCTCCACAAGCGCCGTCGAGACCGTCCTCGTACGGGCCAGGAAGTACCACTCGTCCTGATCCCAGCGTCGGCCGACGAAGGGGAAGGAACAGATCCGCTGCCACAGCACAGGCCCCAGTTCGACGTCGGTGATGCCGGTCTCCTCTGCCAGTTCCCGCAGGGCGGCCTCCTCACGCGTCTCGGCGCCCTCCAGGCCGCCGCCGGGCGTGAACCACCAGTCGTCGGCGGCATCGCCCGGCTCGTGCCCGTGCAGCAGCAGGATCCGGTCCTCCGGGTCGAGCAGCACGACACGGGCGACCCTGCGCAGCTCGCGGCCCGGTTCGGCCTCAGACACGGACCGGCTCCGGAGCCCGGTCGTGCGAGCGCCGCGAGCGCTTCGCGATCGGCCCGTACGCGGCTCCGCCGAGCACCAGCACGGCGCCCGCCACGACGGCCACGACCATCGGCTTCAGCGGCCCCGGCTGCGAGAGGCCGCCCGGCAGCGCCTCGAACCCGGTGGGCTTCGGCAGCCCGGCCATGGGCCACGCCAGGGCATCCACCCGGCCCTTCACAGCGCCGCGCTCCACCGAGCCGTTCTCGCTGTCGCCGATGTGCGCGCTGGAGTCCAGGGAGTCGGAGCGGTGGTCACCGAGGAGGAAGAGCCGGCCCTGCGGGACGGTCGTCGTCCTGATGCCGGTGAGGGAGGCGCTCTCGCCCTTCGGGAGGTACTGCTCGTCGATCTGCTTGCCGTTGACGGTCAGCTTGTTCTGCGTGCAGCAGGAGACCTTGTCGCCGCCGACACCGACCACGCGCTTCACCATCGGAACGTTTCCCCAGGAGTTCTCCTGGAAGACGACGACGTCACCGCGCTTGACCTCGCTGCCGTCGATCCGCTCCGCGAGCACGCGGTCACCGGCCTTGATCGTCGGGTCCATGGAGTCGGTGGGCACCGTGTACGGCTGGTACACGATGGCGCCCCAGATGAATCCGCCCAGGAAGAGCACACAGCCGAGGGCCACGGCTATGCCGGACAGCGCGCTGCCGACCTTGCCGTGGCCCTCATTCGTACGACGCGTCCTGCTCATCCCAGTTGCTCCCCCGGTTCGGAGAAATCGATCTCGTCGAACCGGCCCCGGAACGGCGCGGACCACGGAAGATCGGCGATCTGGGACGGCACACTACCCCGCGCTACGAGTCGCAGAAACCCTGGTGTTCCCCTCGGTAACGCGCTGATTGATCTTGCGCCGACGCCACAGCACCAGGGGCGCCGCACCCGCGAGCCCGAGCGCGCCCGGAGCCACGTTCGCGACGGCGTTGATGCCCGACTGGTCGAAGGTGTCCGGCACCGGCAGCGTCGACCAGTGGGTGGGCGGCCAGGCCACGACGATGGCGCGTCCTACGACGTTGTCGACCGGCACGAAGCCGTCGTTCTTGTCGTTCTGGTGGTAGCGCGAGTCCATGGAGTCCTGGCGGTGGTCACCCATGGCCCAAACTTTGCCTTCAGGAACCTTCACCTTGAACGTTCCACCGGCGTTGTCGTCGCTGCACGGGGTGTTGCCCGGGTAGACGTACGGCTCGTTGAGCGCCTTGCCGTTGACCTTGAGCGGGCCGGTGCCCTTGCACTCGATGGTGTCGCCGCCGACGCCGACGACGCGCTTGATGAGGTCCTTTTCGTCGGCGGACGGCATGAGGCCGATCCAGCTGAGGACCGTCTGCACGGCGTTCGGCTCCGGCGCGGGCTCGCCCGCCAGCCAGTCCGCCGGGTCGTGGAAGACGATGACCTCGCCGCGCTCGGGCTCCGAGCCGAACCACGGGGTGAGCTTGTCGACCAGGACCCGGTCACCGATCTTCAGCGTGTTCTCCATCGACGCCGACGGGATCGAGAACGCCTGGACCAGGAACGTCTTGATCAGCAGCGCCAGGACGAGCGCGATGCCGATGAGGAGCGGCAGCTCCTTCCAGAAGGAACGCTGCTTCTTGGGCCCGCCGCGCTCGGCGTCACCCGCTCCTGATTCGCCCGGGGGATCAACCGTCGAGGCCTCGTCCGCCTCGGGCGTCCGGCCCGTCGGCCCCGGACCCGCCGCGCCGTCGGATCGCCCGGGCTCCTCTTCGGGTCCATGCCCTGACCGTGCGCCGACCGCCAAGTCCCCCACATCCACTCCTCACTCCGTGCCGCTGCCTGATCCGTATCCGATGCAGGCCCACCACTCCCATAACGAGCGGGAGTTCCGCAGGGGTCGGGAGGGGGATAAATCCGTCCGAATCCGAAGCGTTCGAGCCCGGTCCGGCACCGTACGTGGAGGCCACCCTATGCGACGTTCCTGAGAGGGCGGACGACCCGTCTCCTTGCGCGTCGGCCACGGCGGCGAAGGTCGGCGGCTCCTCCAGCGAGGACCAGTGGCCGATCGGCCAGCCGATGAAGCGGGCCCGCCCCACGACGTTGTCCAGGGGCACGAAGCCGTTGTTCTTGTCGTTCATGTGGTAGCGCGAATCGGCCGAGTTGGCCCGGTGGTCGCCCATCACGAACAGCCGTCCCTTGGGGACCTTCACCGAGAAGTCGAACTTGGAGGGGGCGTTCCCCGGGTGGATGTAGGAGCGCTCTTCGAGCGGTGTCCCGTTGACGGTGACACGGCCCTTCTTGTCGCAGCACTTCACGGTGTCGCCGCCGACCCCCACGACCCGCTTGATGAGGTCCTGTTCGTTGTCGGACGGCAACAGCCCGATCCAGGTCAGGCCTTCCTTGACCTGCTTCACGCCGGCCGGGGGGTCCGCCTTCTGGACGGCCTCCTGCTTGAGCCAGTTGTCCGGGTCCTGGAAGACGACGACGTCGCCGCGCTGCACGTCCGCGCCGAACCAGGGGGTGAGCTTGTCGACCAGGACCCGGTCGCCGATCCGGATCGTCTGCTCCATGGATCCCGAAGGGATCACGAACGCCTGCACAAGGAACGTCTTCAGTACAAGGGCGATGGCCAGGGCCACGCCTATGAGGAGGGGTATCTCCTTGAGGACCGAGCGCCTTCGGCGCCGCTTCACCTTGCGGGCGAGCTTGCGGCGCTCGGCCCTTCCGGGCTGCGCGGGGCCGCTGGTGGGCCTGCTGCCGGTGGGCAGTCGCTCGTCGCCGTGGTGGCCGCGGGACTTGCCGCGCCTACCCATGGGCGCCGCCGGCCGCGGGCACGCGCGCGTAGACGTCCTCGCGCGACAGGGAGTGCCAGTGCCCGGTCGGCCAGGCGATCCACTCGGCCTTGCCGATCACCTGGTCCACGGGGACGAAGCCGCCGCCCGGCGCGCCCAGGTAGTCGCGGGAGTCACGGGAGTCGCTGCGGTGGTCGCCGAGGAGGAAGAGGGTCCCTTCGGGGACCACGATGTCGAAGGGCACCTTCGAAGGCGCGTCCTTGGCGTGCAGCACGGAGCGCTCGTCGACGGACTTCCCGTTCACCTCGATCCTCCCCTTGGTGTCGCAGCAGACCACCCGGTCTCCCCCGGTGCCGACGACGCGCTTGATGTAGTCGCCCTCCCCGAAGTATCCGCTGCCGTCGAAGACGACCACGTCGCCACGGGTCGGCTCGGCACCGAAACGGTACGCCAACTTATTTACGAGAACGCGGTCCCCGACCCTCAATGTGCTCTCCATGGAGCCGCTGGGGATCTGGAAGGGCTGCATCACGAAGACGGAGAAGGCCAGCAGCAGCGCCAGGCACAGCAGCAGGCTCAGGGTGACGCGGCCGCCGGGCAGCCAGTCGACCACCCCGGCAAGCAAAGAGGAGCGCGACCGGTCCTCCTCGCCCTGTGAGGTGTCCTCGTGGGGCTCGGAGGAGCGGTCGCGCTCCTCGTGCTGTGCTTCGGTGTCCATCGAGGCCAGATGCTATCCGGCCGCTCTGTGGACCCCGCAGGCGCGTGGCGCCGACGCCCCCTTGGGGCGCCGAGCGGCTCAGTTCTCGCGCTTCTCCTTGATCTTCGCGGCCTTGCCGCGCAGCTCACGGAGGTAGTACAGCTTGGCGCGGCGGACGTCACCCTTGGTGACGAGCTCGATCTTCTCGACGATCGGCGTGTGCACCGGGAAGGTGCGCTCGACGCCGACGGAGAAGGAGACCTTGCGGACCGTGAAGGTCTCGCGGACGCCGGCGCCCTGGCGGCGGATGACTACGCCCTTGAACTGCTGCACACGGGAGCGGTTGCCCTCGATGACGCGGACGTGGACGTTGACGGTGTCGCCGGGGCGGAAGGCCGGGACGTCGCTGCGCAGCGACGCGGCGTCGACGGAGTCGAGCAGGTGAGACATGATCGTCTGCTTTCTTCGCCGATGCCACAGGTCATCGGCGGGAGGTATGCGATGAGTTTCGGTAGCTGATCGCGTCGGGCCTTGCGTCTGGACCATCCCCGCTGGCGCGAGGAGCAATTCCGGTCGTTCCCCCTGTGGCAGGGGCGCAGGCTGGACGTACAGCAGCGGCCTATTCTTCCACGAGGTCGGGCGTGGGCCCAAATCGTCCGTCGGGGCGGGGGCCCCAGCCCAGGATCGAGAGCATTTCGCGGTCCTTCTTGTCGAAGGCCTTGGGGTCGGTGCGCTCGATCAGATCGGGCCGGTTGTCCACCGTGCGGCGCAGCGCCTCGTCGCGGCGCCACCGGGCGATCTTGCCGTGGTGGCCGCTGAGCAGCACGTCGGGAATGTCCCGGCCGCGCCACTCGGGGGGCTTGGTGTAGACGGGGCCTTCCAGGAGGTTGGCCATGGCGCCGGGCGCGAAGGAGTCGTCCTCGTGCGAGGCGGAGTTGCCGAGGACGCCGGGCAGCAGCCGCGCCACGGCCTCCGTGATGACCAGCACGGCGGCCTCTCCGCCCGCGAGGACGTAGTCGCCGATGGAGACCTCGTAGACGGGCATACGGGTCGCGTACTCGTCGATGACGCGGCGGTCGATGCCCTCGTAGCGGGCGGGCGTGAAGACCAGCCAGGGGCGCTCGGAGAGCTCTACCGCGAGTTCCTGGGTGAAGGGGCGCCCCGAGGGCGTGGGGACGACCAGGGCGGGCGCCTGGGCCCCGTTCTCGTACCCGTCGGCGAGTACGTCGTCGAGGCAGTCGCCCCACGGTTCGGTCTTCATGACCATGCCGGGGCCGCCGCCGTAGGGAGTGTCGTCGACCGTGTTGTGCCGGTCGTACGTCCACTGCCTCAGGTCGTGCGCGTGGACGTCGAGTTGGCCACGCGCGCGTGCCTTGCCGACGAGGGAGACGTTCAGCGGTTCCAGGTACTCGGGGAAGATCGTGACGACGTCGAGCCTCATGCGGACTCCCCCTCGGAGTCCTCGCGCGACGAAGCGATCTCCGCGCGGTCGTCGATGAGACCGGGCGGCGGGTCGATGACCGCCTTCTGCTCCTCAAGGTCGATCTCGGTGACGATCTCCTCGACGAACGGGATCATGACCTCACTGCCGTCGGGACGCTCCACGATGAACAGGTCCTGCGAGGGCAGGTGCGAGATCTCCGTGATCCGGCCGACCTCGGTGCCGTCGACCGTGACGACGTCGAGGTCCATGAGCTGGTGGTCGTAGAACTCGTCCTCTTCCTCGGGGAGTTCCTCGGGGTCCACCTCGGCGATCAGGAGGGTGTTGCGCAGCGCCTCGGCGCCGTTCCGGTCGCGTACGCCCTCGAAGCGCAACAGCAGCCGGCCGGAGTGCACCCGGCCGGACTCGATGGTGAGCGGTCCCGCGGACGCGGGGTCGGTGGCGAGCCGTGCGCCGGGGCCGAGCCGCAGCTCGGGCTCGTCGGTGCGCACCTCGATGGTGACCTCGCCCTTGATGCCGTGGGCGCGGCCGATGCGCCCCACTACCAACTGCACGTCGGAAACTCTCCTGTCAGCCCACCGAGGGGCACAAACGACTCGGGCCGGGGACGGCTCGTAAGCCCTCCCCGGCCCGAGCCGGTGTTCAACTTTTCTCAGCGAACCTGGTCGACGTCGACGAGGTCGACGCGGACACCACGGCCGCCGATGGCACCCACGACAGTGCGCAGCGCGCGTGCGGTGCGGCCGTTGCGGCCGATCACCTTGCCGAGGTCGTCGGGGTGGACCCGGACCTCGAGGACGCGCCCACGGCGCAGGTTGCGCGAGGCGACCTGCACGTCGTCGGGGTTGTCGACGATGCCCTTCACGAGGTGCTCAAGAGCCTCCTCGAGCATGCTCAGGCCTCAGACGACTCGGACGCGGCCTCGGCCTCGTCCTTCTTCTCAGCCTTCTTCTTCTGGGTGATGGCCTCACCCTTGGGCTCGTCCTCGGTGGCCAGCGCCTCGAAAGAGGGGCGGGTGGCCTTCGGCTCGGCGACCTTCATCGGCTCCGGGGCCGGCAGACCCTTGAACTTCTGCCAGTCACCGGTGACCTTGAGGATGGCCGCGACCGGCTCGGTCGGCTGCGCGCCGACACCCAGCCAGTACTGGACACGCTCGGAGTCGACCTCGATGCGCGACGGGTTCTGCACCGGGTGGTACAGGCCGATCTCCTCGATCGCACGGCCGTCACGGCGGGTGCGGGAGTCGGCGACGATGATGCGGTAGTGAGGCGAACGGATCTTGCCCAGACGCTTCAGCTTGATCTTGACTGCCACGGGAGTGGTGTCTCCTGGTCTTGACGTGGGTGGGCACGGCGAGATTGCCGCGTGGGGTTGCGGTACCCGAGTGCCCGATGGACGCGTCAGCCGGAGGAGAGAGGGGTCCTGTGCGACTGTCGAGTACAGCTAGCCATTGTGCCACAGGTCTCCGGAGCGGCCGAACCCGGTGCACGACCGCCCCCACCAGGAGCGGCGCGCTCACCCCACCGCGGCACCGACGACTTCCGGAATACGGAACGGCTTTCCGCAGCCGCCGCACATGATGGGGGCTTGCGCGAGCACCGACGGCACGACACGGACGTTGCGGCCGCAGTCGCAGACCGCCTTGACGCGGACGCCGCCCCCGGAGGAGCCGTGCCGCGCGGCGGGGCCGCGGAAGCTGCGCTTGGTGTCCGCGGCGGTCGCCACGGTGTGCGCCTTGAGGGCGCGCTGGATCCGCTCGATGGTCTGCCGGTAGCGCTGCTTCGCCTCCGGGTTGAGCGTGACCAGCGAGAAGCCGCTGCTGGGGTGCGGCTCCTCGGGATGGTCGAGGCCCAACTCCTCGGCGATGGCCAGGAATCTGCGGTTGTGATAGCGGCCGGCGCGCGAGGTGTCGCGGATTCCGCGCGCGGCTGCGATGCCGTGGACTGCCTCGTGAAGGAGTCGTTCGAAGGAGAGCTCGCGTCCGCAGGCGGACGAGGACTCGCCGATCAGGGATTCGGGCGCGGCAAGATCCGGCAGCTCGGGGTGGTGCCGCTGAATGTCGGCCCACGCCCCTGCCAGCTCTGCGGCGAGAACAGGTGGTGTCGTGCTCACGTCGTGACAACGAGCCGGGGTGCCTCCGTGTTCCTATTCCGGGGCATCCCAAATAATTTGCACGTACCAGTCAGTTGCCGCTGATGCGTCCCGACGAGGGCGGGTGCGCCGATCTATGGAGAAGACGCACAGCTCGCAACAAGGTGGTGCGTAGCACTACGTACGCCCATGAGGCGCGCCTCCCGGCAGCCGCGCCTAGTAGGCGCGGGCCACGACGGCGACGTTACCGGCCGCGTCGTCGGCGTCCGGCACCGCCCCTTCGGGAGTGAGCAGACACCGTACGGAGACGCCGTGTCCGGCGAGTTCGTTCTCGCCCGCCTCGCCGAGCGTCGCCCACGGGATGCGGGCCCAGCCGCCCGCGGAGGTCGCCTCCAGCGCCTCGGCGACCGTGGTCACGTCGGTGGTCCGCAGCTGTCGCCGCTCCCGTGACTGCGCGAGCAGCAGCGCCTGGTCCTCCTCCAGGATCCTGGGCAGCACCGCGGGCAGCGCCTCCAGGGCGACCGGGGTCTTGCCGCCGGGGATGCGCCGGGCGAGCATCGCGGTGCCGTTCTCCAGGTCGCGGGGCCCGACCTCGACGCGTACGGGGACGCCCTTCAGTTCCCAGTCGACGGCGCGGCGTCCGAAGGGGGTGTCGGTGCGGTCGTCCACGTGGACCCGGATTCCCGCCTTCTTAAGGAGGTCGCCGATTTCGCGGACCTCGCGGAGCACCGCTTCGTCGTCCTTGATGGCGAGCACGACGACCTGGGTGGCCGCGAGGCGGGGCGGTACGCGCAGCCCGCTGTCGTCGCCGTGCATCATCACGAGGGCGCCGATCATGCGGGTCGTGGAGCCCCAGGAGGTCTGCCAGACCAGTTCCTCCGTGCCGTCCTTGGACAGGTAGCGGGTGTTGAAGGCCTTGGCGAAGTTCTGGCCGAGTTCGTGGCTCGTGCCCATCTGGAGGGCCTTGCCGTCGCCCATCATCCCTTCGAGGGTGAGGGTGTTGATGGCGCCCGCGAAGCGCTCCCGGGGCGTCTTGCGTCCCAGGAGGACGTCCATCGCGAGGACGTCCTCCATGAAGTCCGCGTAGACGTGCCGGTGGATGCGGGCGGCGAAGTCGCGCGCCTCTTCGTAGGTGGCGTGTGCCGTGTGGCCCTCCTGCCAGAGGAACTCCGTCGTACGGAGGAAGAGGCGGGGCCGCAGCTCCCAACGGACCACGTTCGCCCACTGGTTGATGAGCAGCGGGAGGTCCCGGTAGCTCTGCACCCACTTGGCGAAGGAGGCGTTGACGATCATCTCGGAGGTGGGGCGGACGACGGCGGGCTCCTCCAGCTCCTTGCCGCCTCCGTGCGTGACCACGGCCAGTTCGGGCGCGAAGCCCTCGACGTGGTCGGCCTCCTTGATGAGGTACGACTGCGGGATCAGGAGGGGGAAGTACGCGTTCTGCGTGCCCGTCTCCTTGATGCGGTCGTCCATCTCCCGCTGCATCCGCTCCCACAGGCCGTAGCCGTACGGTCGGATGACCATGGTGCCGCGCACCGGACCGTTGTCGGCCAGTTCGGCCTTGGTGATCAGGTCCTGGTACCAGCGCGGAAAGTCTTCCGACCGGGGCGTGAGAACGCGGGTTTTGGCCATGTCGCGGATGCTACGACGCGGGCTGCGGGCCACTCGAATCCTTTTCGCCCGGATGCCGGAACGCGCCCGCGTGCACCCGTCATATGACCCTTTGGGGGCGCACGACGGTGCACACGCGCATTGTCGCCGCGCCTGCCAAACACCCCCTAGACGGGACCGACTGAGCGGAGTTCTCTGGCATACGGGGGGAGTGCGAGCGGCGCGCGAACACGGCCGGACGCCACGCAGACAAACACACGCCACAGCGACAACTCTCGACACCTCTCGGCGGATTGGGGCAGTTTCGATGACACCTACGCTCGTGCGGCGGCACCTCCCTCACGCGGCACCCGAGCCGCAGGCGGACTTGTGCGCACGCGCGCGTGACTGGGCGGAGATCCAGGAACGGATGCTGGTGCCGCTCTACGAAGCGGTGTACGAGCGCCTTGAGGTCGGTCCCGGTACGCGGCTCCTCGGACTCGACTGCGGCGCGGGGCTCGCCCTCCTGATGGCGGCGTCCCGCGGCGCGGCCGTGACCGGCGTCGAGCCCGCGGACCCGGAACGCCTCGCCCTCGCCCAGGAACGGCTGCTGCCCGACGCCTCGCAGGCCCGGGAGGCCGCGGACGCGCGGCTCACGACGGCCGACGCCACCGACCTCACCGCGACCGATCCCGGCGGAGCCCCGTACAACGTGATCACCGACTTCCAGCCGATCGGCTGTGTGGCCGGGGACTCCGAGGGGCTTTCGACGCGCCTGGAGAGCGTGGCCCCGCTGGCGGGCCGGGGCGCCGCGGTGGTGCTGGTCGGCTGGGGCCCTCCGGAGCGCTGCGCCACGTCGTCCGTCCTACGGGTGGCCACAAAACTCGCCGACCCACTCCGTAGTTCGGGCAGTTGGCGTCCGGCGCTCCGTGACGACCTGGAGGAGGTCGCCCAGCGGGCGGGGCTGCGGCCCGACGGTTCGGGCCGGGTGGCGTGCCCCTTCGGGTACGCGGACGCGGAGAGCGCGGTGCGCGGTCTGCTGTCGACGGGCCTTTTCGACGCCGCCGTGGGCGCGACGGATCCGACGCAGGTCGACAAGGAGGTGTCCGAGGCGCTGCAGACGTATGTGCGCGCCGACGGCACCGTATGGATGCCCAATGTCTTCCGGTACCTGATCGCGCGTACACCCTGAGGCCGCGTACACCCTGAGGCCACGCAATCCCTGAGGCCCCGCACGCCGAAGGCCCGCCCACCGCGCGGTGAGCGGGCCCGAAGGGTGCCGGTTCAGTCCTTGGTGAACCGTGTGACGCCGGCGATCCGGTACGCGTCCGACTCCTCCAGCGTCTCGCTCTCCAGGAGCGCGGACGCCAGGGCGTCGAGCTTGTCCATGTTGTCGCGCAGCTTGCGGCACGCCTCCTCGTAGCACTCGTCCACGATGCGGCGCATTTCGCCGTCGATCGTGTCGAGGGTGTCCGGGGCGGCGGACAGCCCGTAGGCCTGTTGGGCGTCGTTCGGGAGGGCGGACAGGCGGCCGACCTTCTCGCTCATGCCCCAGCGGCCGACCATGCCGCGGGCGATGTTGGTGACCTGCTCGAGGTCGTTCTCGGCGCCGGTCGTGATGACTCCGTAGACGACGTGTTCGGCGGCCATGCCACCGAGGGCGCCGATGATGCGGCCGCGCAGATACTCCTCCGTGTACGCGTACTTGTCGGAGTCCGGGGTGGAGAGCGTGACGCCGAGGGCCCGGCCGCGCGGCACGATCGTGATCTTGCGGACGGGGTCGGCGCCGGGCTGCAGCATGCCGAGAAGGGCGTGGCCGCTCTCGTGGTAAGCGGTGCGGCGGCGCTCCTCGTCGGGCATCACCAGGGGCCGCTCGGCGCCGAGTTGGACCTTCTCCAGCGCTTCGGAGAGGTCGTACTGGGTGATCTGCTTCTGTTTGCGCTTGACCGCGAGCAGGGCGGCCTCGTTGGCGAGGTTGGAGAGTTCGGCGCCGGTCATGCCCGGCGTCGTACGGGCGACTTGGGCGAGGTCGACGTCGGGGGCGAGCGGCATGCCACGGGTGTGGATCTTGAGGATGGACTCGCGGCCGTTTCGGTCGGGCGGGGAGACGTTGACGATGCGGTCGAAGCGGCCCGGGCGGGTCAGCGCCGGGTCGAGGACGTCGGCGCGGTTGGTGGCGGCGATGACGATGACGCCCTCCGAGCCGCTGAAGCCGTCCATCTCGGTGAGGATCTGGTTGAGGGTCTGCTCGCGCTCGTCGTGACCGCCGACGCTGCCACCGCCGCCGCGGGCCCGGCCGATGGTGTCGATCTCGTCGATGAAGATGATCGACGGGGCGACCTTGCGGGCCTCGGCGAACAGCTCGCGTACACGGGAGGCGCCGACGCCGACGATCATCTCGATGAACTCCGAGGCGGAGGCCGAGAAGAACGGCACCCCGGCCTCGCCCGCGACCGCGCGGGCGAGCAGCGTCTTGCCGGTGCCGGGCGGGCCCGCGAGGAGCACGCCGCGGGGCATCTTGGCGCCCATGGTGCGGTAGTCGTCGGGGTTCTTGAGGAAGTCGACGACATCGCTCAGCTCGCCCTCGACCTCGTCGATGCCGGCGACGTCCTCGAACGTGGTGCGCTTCTTGCCGGGTTCCAGCTCGACCGGCTTGGGGGGCTGCTTGCGGCCGCCGAGCATGCCGCCCGCGCCGCCGCCCATGCCCTGGCTCATGCGGCGCGCGATGAACACCCACAGCGCGACGAGGAGGAGCATCGGGGCGAGCGAGATGAGGAGGTTGGAGAGGAAGCTGCGTTCCTGGACGACGGGTTCGGCCGTCACCGTGACGTCGTGCTTCTCCAGGTTGGCCCAGAGGTCGTCGTCGGCGAAGGCGGGGCGCTGCGTCGTGAACTTGGTGTAGTTCTTGCGCTTGCTGTCGCTGTCGTCGGGGGTGGGCTTCTCCTTCTTGAGCTGGCCCTGGATCGCGTCGCCCTTGGAGTAGATCTTGGTGACGTTGTCGGCCTCGACCTGCTTGCTGAATTCCGTGTACGAGACCGTGGGCTCGTCGCCCTCGTTGAAGAACGACAGCACGAGGTTCGCGACGAGGTAGACGATCAGGGCCGTCAGGATGAGGCCGCCCCAGCCGCCGGGCATCTTGCGCTTGGGTCCCTGCGGGGGCGGCGGAGGGGGCGCTCCCTCGGACCGCCAGGGCTGATCCGTCCGATCACGCGGGGGTACGGGGTTCGCCACGCCTGCCTCTCCTCCTGCCGCCTGCCGTCGTCAAGCGCTTGTCCGGCCCGTGAGCCATGGGCCCATAAGCGCACAGATCCGACACCCTTGCCAGTATCCAGAATCCTGGTTACTGTCTTAGTCGTGAACGGTTTCGACGATCGCTTCCTCACGCGGAACGGCCTCGCGGCACGTCGGCTCGCGGTCCTCCTGATGGGACACGAGCCGGAGACCCGGCTGCCCCGCGTGAAGGACCTGGCCCAGGAGCTGGGCTGCGGGAACGGGACAGTGCAGGCCGCGCTGCGCCTGCTGGAGGAGTCCGGCGCCATCGAGACCTCGGCCCGGGGCCACCTCGGTACCTTCCTGACCCACGCGGAGCGCGCCATCCTGTGGCAGCTCTCCGGCCTCGGCACCTTGCTGGCCGCGATGCCGCTCCCCTATTCGCGCCGCTACGAAGGCCTCGCCACAGGACTGCGTGCCGCCTTCGAGGAGGCCGGCACACCGTTCGCCATCACTTTCATGCGCGGCGCGGGCGCGCGTACCTCCGCACTGCTCGAAGGCAAGGTCGACCTCGTGGTCCTGTCGCGGCTCGCGGCGGACGGCCTGGTCGAGCAGCACAAGGACGACCTGGCGCTCGTCGCCGACCTCGGACCGGCCACCTATGTGGGCGCGCACGGCTTCCTGGTGCGCAAGGGCGCCTCCCTGGACGCCGCCGGGCTGCGCGTCGCCGTCGACCACACGTCCGAGGACCACCGGATGCTGGCGGAGCGCGCCTTCGCCGGGCACAAGGACGTCCAGTGGGTCGAGTCCTCGTACATGCAGCTGCGTGACCTGTTCGCCCAGGACCAGGTCGACGCCACCGTCTGGAACCTCGACGAGGTGCAGGGGCGGCTCGGCATGGAGGTGGACGTACAGCCGCTGGGGGACGAGGTCACCCGTGATCTGTCGTTGCGCAATTCCAGCGCGGCGATCATAGGCAGGACCGAGGGCGCGAAGGCGCTGTCCGCGGTGCGCGACGCCCTCGATCTGTCGCAGGTGGCCCAGCTCCAGTCCGAGGTGCTGCGAGGCGATCGCATCCCCTCCTACTGACCGACCCTGCCGCGAGACCCCGACACGGGACCCGCGGCTCGGCTCAAAATCCAGAATCCCGGTTACTGTCTCACTGTCTTGTTCGGGAGGTCCGATGGACGACCAACTAGCCCTCCGCATCCAGCTGTTCCGTGAGGGCGGCCAAGTCAGGCCCGAGGTCGCCGACTTCGTGGCCTCCGAACTGGCCGCTCTGGAGGACGCGGGCCACTCCGTGACCGAGGAGAGCGCCGGGATGCTCACCAGCCATCTGATGATGGCGCTCACCCGGCTGCTCGACGGCGCGCCCATCGACCAGTTCCTCACGGACGAGCAGCTCGCCGCCGAACTGGCCGATCAGCCCGAGGCAGTCGAGCGCGCCCGCCGCGTCTCCGCGCGCGCCCATTCGGAACTCGGCGCCTCCCTGCCGGAGTCCGAGGTCAACTTCCTCGCCCTGCACCTCGCCGTCCTGGCGCGGCAGCACACCACCAACTGAGCCCACTGAGCCCAAGAGAAGGAACCAGCCATGACGAAGATCCTCACCGGCGGCGTCGGCAAGGTCGAAGCCGCGAACACGGTCAAGGAGTTGGGGCTCGACGGCGTCGAGGTCACCGTCTCCAGCGACATGGACGCCGCGATGAAGCTGCGCGCCGGACAGGCCGACTACTTCCTCGGCACCTGTCACACCGGCGCGGGCGCCTCCCTCGGCGTGCTCGTCGGCCTGATGGGGCAGGCCGCCTGCCACACCTTCGGCCGCTCCGTGCCGACAGCGGAGGAGGTCGAGGCCCTGCTGGCGGACGGCAAGAAGGTGTTCGGCTTCTCCATGGACCAGATCGAGCAGGTCGCGCCGCTGATCGCGCGCGCGGTCGCCGCCCGCTCGTGAGCCCCCGGTACAGGCCATGAACACCTCCCCCGGCACCGTCCTCGCCGCCGGCGCGAGCCTCGACTTCACGCTCGCGCAGCAGCTCACCGTGATCGCCCTGTGCGCGTTGACCGCGTTCATCTCGCACATGGCCCTGGCCGTCTTCAACGACGGCGTACGCCCCTTCATGCTCGACTTCATCCAGGGGCGGACCACCCGCAGCGCCACCACGGCGGTCTCCTTCGGGCTCTCCGCCGGATTCATCTTCGGGCTCGGCGCCCCGATGGCCCTGGCCTCGGGTGTCCTCAACCCGTGGCTGCTGTTCCTGCCGACCGACATCCTCGGCCTGCTGTCGCCCAAGAAGTGGCTCGCCCCGATCCTGGGCGCGGGCTGGGGCGCGGTCGTCGTCTTCGGTCTGAACGGCGCCAACAACGTGGCGCACGATCTGCCCGTCGACTTCCTGACGGCGATGCAGGAGATGTCGACGCCGATCCTGTTCCTGTTCACGCTGTTCCCGGTGCTCGCCATCACCAAGCAGTTCGGGCGCAAGTGGGGCGCGATCGCGGGCGTCGTGGAGCTCGCGCTCGTCGTGATGACGATGAAGCTGTGGCCCACCGTCTTCGCGGGCGCCATCGCCATGGCCGTCGGCGTCCTGATGCTGATCGGGCTCGCCATCGCCAAGGACCTCAAGCAGCGCAAGGCGGACAGGGCGAACGGGGTCGAGGAGCTCGCCCCGGCCGACGACCCGATGGCCTCCCTGTTCAGCGCGAGCGCGGCCCGGCTCCGGCGGTATCTGCCGCTGTTCATGGTGCTCGGCGCGGGCGTCTGTCTGCTGGCGCAGATGCACATATTCGGCGGCGGCGAGGCCACCAGCTTCCTGGTCGCCAAGGGGAACTACAGCGAGGCCGCGCAGGTCGACTTCTACCGCGTCTTCGGCTTCATCCCGCTGATCGCGACGACGGCCCTGGCCTCCGGCGCGTACGGCATCGCGGGCTTCACGCTCGTGTACCCCATCGGCTATCTGATGCCGAACCCGATCCTCGCGGTGATCGTCGGCGCGCTCGTCTTCGCGGTCGAAGTACTCGCCCTGTCGTACATCGGCAAGTTCCTCGGCAAGCTGCCGAGCGTGCGGGACTCCTCGGAGCACCTGCGCAGCGCGATCACCGACTCGTTGCAACTGGCGATCCTGTTCGGCTCGTTGATGGCGGCGAACGCGATGGGCGCGGGCCTCGGCATCCTCATCGTGGGCGGGCTGTACCTGCTCAACGAGGCGATGGGCCGGCCCGTCGTACGGATGGCGGCGGCTCCCGCCGCGGTGATCGTCGGCGGCATTCTGCTCAACGTCCTGTACTGGCTGGACCTGTTCACGCCGGTCAAGGGGTGACCACCATGCGCACCAACACCACCCTCCGCACCGTCAGCGGCCCGCTCTCCTACGAAGCCGTACGCGGCCCCGCTCTCGCCCATGAGCACCTCGTGCTCGACCTGGACCTCAAGGGCGACGGCGGCGCCGTCCTCGACGCGCGGCGGCACGGCCCCTCGGTCGCCTCCGAACTGGCCGCGCTGCGCGAGGAGTTCGGGCTCGCGCTCGTCGTGGAGCTGACCTGCCGCGGCATGGGCCGCGACCCGGGCGCGCTCGCCGCCCTCGCGCGCGAGACCGGAGTCGCGGTCGTGGCCGCCACCGGCTGGTACTACGAGCCGTTCCACACGCCCGAGTTGGCGGACACGAGCGTCGAGCGGCTCACCGAGACCCTCGTGCGGGAGATCGAGGACGGTTTCGACGATGGCGCTACGGGGATCAGGCCCGGCGTCCTCGGCGAGATCGGCAGCCACGGGGACGTGCCGAGCGAACCCGAGGTCCGGTCGCTGCGGGCCGCCGCGCGCGCCGCGAGCGCCACCGGGCTCTCCGTCGCGACCCACGCCCAGCTCGGGCACGGCGGCCTCGCCCAGCTGGAACTGCTGACCGCGGAGGGGCTGGCACCGGAGCGCGTCTCCGTCGGCCACCAGGACCTCCTGGACGACCCCGGCGTGCACAAGGAGCTGGCCGCGAGCGGCGCGTACGTCGCCTTCGACACGGTCGGCAAGGAGAGCTACCAGAGCGACGACACCCGGCTGCGGCTGCTGCTGAGCCTGATCGAGGCGGGGCACGCCGACCGGGCGCTGCTCAGCTGCGACATCTCCCGGCACGGCTATCTGCCGGCTGAGGGCGGCCAGGGCTACGGGCACCTGTTCCGGTCCTTCCTGCCGAGGCTGCGGGCGGCCGGGGTCGACGAGGACCTCATCGATCTGATGACGCGGCGCAATCCGCTGCGCTTCCTGACCGGTGCGAGCGTGGAGGAGATCTGACCATGACGACTTCGAGGAGCGGGCACACCACGGGAGACACTCCTGTGGACCCGCCGTCGCTGCCGACCACGTACCCGCTGGCCACCGTCCCCGTCGAGGACGCCGCCGCCCGCCAGTTCCGGCTCCTGGAGTGCACGGCCGCGCGCTTCGAGGGCCCCGAACTGTTCGCCGCCGACGCGGGCGTGGTGCCGGGCCTCGGCAGACCCCGCACCACCGCCCAGGTGGAGGCCGTGCTCGCCGAGTACTTCGGCGCCGAGGACGCGGCCCTCGTCCAGGGCGCGGGCACCGGCGCGATCCGGTCCGCGCTGAACGCGGCGGTGAGCGCGGGCGACCCGCTGCTGATCCACCGCGCGCCCGTCTACCGCACCACCGAGGTCACCCTGCGCGGCATCGGCGTGCGCACCCACGAGGTCGACTTCAACGACCTGGACGCGCTCCGCGCCGAGCTGGCCTCGGGCCGGTTCCGCTGGGCGTATGTGCAGCACACCCGGCAGCGGCTCGGCGACTCCTACGATCCCGGGGCGGTGCTCGCCGCCTGCCGCGAGGCCGGGGTGCGCACGATCGTCGACGACAACTACGCGGTCATGCGCGTGCCCGCCGCCGGGGTCGAGCTGGGCGCTGACGCCTCGTGCTTCTCGCTCTTCAAGCTGCACGGCCCGGAGGGCGTCGGCGCGGTCGTCGGCTCCCGCGACCTCGTCGAGCACGTGCGCGCCGACAACTACTCGGGCGGCGGCCAGGTCCAGGGCCACCAGGCGTTGGACGCGCTGCGCGCCCTGACCCACGTACCGGTGATGTGGGCCCTCCAGTCGCGGGTGGGCGCCGAGGTCGCGGAGCGGCTGGCGGCCGGTGAGGTGCCGGGCGTCGCCGAGGTCCGGATCGCCAACGCGCAGGACCGCTGCCTGCTGGTGCGGCTCGACCGGCCGGTGGCCCGCGAACTGCCCACCGTGGCGGCGCGCTTCGGGGCGGCGCCCTACCCGGTGGGCTCCAATTCCCGGTACGAGATCGCGCCGCTCTTCTACCGGATGTCCAGCTCGGCCCTCGACGACGCACCCGACCTCGCCGACTGGACGGTCCGGATCAACCCGATGCGCGCGGGCGCCGACCTCGTCGTCGACATCCTGCGCCGCTCACTGCACGAACTCAGCGGCACGAACAAGCCGCACAAGCCGCACAAGCCGAACAACCTGAACGAACTCAGCAAGGACTGACCGCCGTGTTCCTCGACAGTCTGCTCACCCGCAACCCCGAGCTGGCCGACGCCGCGGCGGACCTGCACCGACGGGGCGAGATCCCCCCGGACACGTACGTCATGGACCTCGACGCCATCGAGGCGAACGCCGCACTGCTGGCCGCCGAGGCGGACCGGCTCGGCCTGAGCCTGTGGTTCGTCGTCAAGCAGTTGGGCCGCAACCCCGAGTTGATCAGGGCGATCGCCCGCCACATCCCCCGCTACGCCGCCATCGACCCGCCCGAGGCCCGCACCCTGCACGCGGCGGGCGCGCAGGCCGGGAACCTCGGCCACCTGGTCCAGATCCCGTACCGCGCCCTGCCGGAGATGCTGGCCTGGCGCCCCGAGACGGTCACGGTGTACGACCTGGCCAACGCCCGCGCCGTATCGGACGCGGCCCGTGAACTGGGCTTCGTACAGGACGTGTTGATCAGGCTGGAGGGCGCGGAAGGTTCCGTCTACCCCGGGCAGGAGGGCGGGGTTCCGTTCGCCGGGATCGACGCCTTCGCGGCCGAGGCCGAGCGGCTGCCGGGGGTGCGGATCGCGGGCGTCACGGCGTTCCCGTGCGTGCTGTGCGACCCGGTAACCGGCGAGCCCTCCCCCACGCCGAACTTCGAACTCGCCGTCAAGGCGCGCCAGACGCTGGCCGCGCGCGGGCACACCGGCCTCAAGCTCAGCGCCCCCAGCGCCACCTCCATGGCCACGCTCCCGCTGCTCGCCGAACTCGGCGCCACGCACGGCGAGCCAGGACACTCCCTCACCGGCACCACACCGCTGCACGCCCACGACCTCACGCAGCCCGAGAAGCCCGCGTACGTGTACGTGTCCGAGGTCGCGCACACGCTGAGCGACGGCCGACCAGCCGTCTACGGCGGCGGCTTCTACCCGCGCTCGGGCATCAAGACGGCGCTGCTGCCCCGCACCGGCGAGCGCCTGCGGGTCCAGGACGCGCCCGCCGAGAACATCGACTACTACCGGCTGCTCGACGCCCCCGAGCCCGGAGTCGGCGGCGGCGCGGGCGTCGAGGTGGGCGACACCGCGCTCCTCGCGTTCCGTACGCAGATCTTCGTGACGCGCTCGACGGTCGCGGTGGTGGCGGGCCTGGCCGACGGGGCGCCGCGCCTCCTCGGCCTGTACGACGCGCAAGGAAGGGCCCTGTGATGAACGAGCAAGGGAAGGCCCTGTGATGAGCAAGACCGTGATCGTGGTGGTGGACGGGTTCGGGGTCGGCGCGATGCCGGACGCCGGGGCACTTCGCCCCGGTGACCTGGTGGCGGACACCTGTGGGCACGTGCTGGACCGGTGCCGGGAGGCGTTCGGCCGGCCGTTGCGGCTCCCGGTGCTCGGGGCGCTCGGCCTCGGCCTGGTGCACCCGCACCCGGACCTGGCGCGGCACACGCACCTGCCGGTCGCTGCGGGGCGGGCGGCGCTCGGCTACCCGGGCGCGGACACGTTCGCCGGGCACCAGACGATGATGGGCGCGGACTTCAGCCGGGTGACGGTGGCCCGGCTCGCGGACCACCTGGACGAGGTGACGCGGGCCCTCACGGACGCGGGTCACCGGGTCGAACTCCTCGACGGCAAGCCTCTGTTGGTGGTTGACGGCGTGGTCCTCGTGCACGACAACCTGGAGGCGGACCCCGGCATCAACTGGAACGCCTCGGGCCGCTTGGACGACGTCGACCTCGACCTCGACCTCGACTCCGGCGCGCCCTCCGGCTCCGGCCACGCCCCCGACACCGGCCCCAGCCACTCCCCCGCCTCCACCTCCACCTCCGCCCCCACCTCCACCTCCGGCTTCGACCGCATCCTCGCCATCGCCCGCACCGTACGGACCGTCGCCCCCGTCGCCCGCGTCATCGCGGTGGGCGGGCACGCGGACGGGCCGCTGCCCGGCTTCGTACGGGACGGGGACGGCGGCACGGTCGGCCTGGACACCCCGGCGACCGGGTTCTACCGCAACGGCGGGCTGCAAGTGCAGCACTTGGGCGCCGAGTTGGACCACACCCGGCAGCTGCCCGACCTCGCCGCCCGCGCCGGGATCCCGGTCACCCTCGTCGGCAAGGCCGCCGACATCCTCGCCTGCGAGGCGGCGGTGCGGCGGCCCGCCGTGGACACCGCCGAGGTGCTCGCACACACCCTGGAGGCGGTGCGGACCGACGGGGACGCGCTGGTGGTGGCGAACGTGCAGGAGTCGGACCTCGCCGGGCACCAACAGGACGTCGAGCGGTACGGCCGGATCCTGGAGCAGGTCGACGCGGGGCTCGCGGCGCTGCTGTCCCTGCTGACCGGGCCCGGCGACCGCCTGATCGTCACGGGCGACCACGGCAACGACCCGACGATCGGGCACGCCTTCCACACCCGCGAGTACGTGCCGGTGCTGATCCACCGGCCCGGGGCGCGGGGTGTGGAGCTGCTGCCGGACGCGTCGAGCCTGGCCGACGTGGGGGCCACCGCGGCGGCGGCGCTCGGCCTCGACCCGGCGGGCCTGGCCAACGGCACGGAGATCCGCGAGGCGGCGGCGCGGGCGGCCTGACCGCCGTACGCACAGCACATATACGCACAGCACATAAGGGCATGTGTAAGGGGCGCCCACCATTGGTGGGCGCCCCTTACACGCTCAAAGAACCCGCGGGCCTCTGCCTCAGCCTCAGCCCATGAACTTCTTGAACTCGTCGGGCAGTTCGAACTTGCCGTCCTGCTGGTCCGCGTCGGCGCCGGGCAGGCCGAGCGCGCCGCCGGCCTCGGCGGCGGCCGCACGCCGTGCGGCCTCCTCCTGCTCCTGCTGCTTGCGCTTCATCGGGTTGCCGGAGCGCTGCTTGCCCTTGGCCTTCTTCGGCTGCTTCTTCTGCCGGCCGGGGCCGCCGCCCGAGCCCGGCATCCCCGGCATCCCGGGCATGCCGCCGCCCTGGGCCATGCGGGACATCATCTTGCGGGCCTCGAAGAACCGCTCGACGAGGTTCTTGACCGCGCTGACCTCGACGCCGGAGCCCTTGGCGATACGGGCGCGGCGCGAGCCGTTGATGATCGTCGGCTCCGTGCGCTCGGCCGGGGTCATCGACTTGATGATGGCGGCCGTGCGGTCGACGTCACGCTCGTCGAGGTTGGCGATCTGGTCCTTCATCTGCCCCATGCCCGGCAGCATGCCGAGCAGCTTGGACATCGAACCCATCTTCCTGACCTGCTCCATCTGAGCCAGGAAGTCGTCGAGCGTGAAGTCCTGGCCCTTCTTGGAGGCCAGCTTGGAGGCCATCTTCTCGGCCTCTTGCTGCGAGAAGGTCTGCTCGGCCTTCTCGATCAGCGTGAGCATGTCGCCCATGCCGAGGATGCGGGACGCCATGCGGTCCGGGTGGAACGCGTCGAAGTCGTCCAGCTTCTCGCCGTTGGAGGCGAACATGATCTGCTTGCCGGTGACGTGGGCGATCGACAGGGCCGCACCACCGCGGGCGTCACCGTCGAGCTTGGAGAGCACCACGCCGTCGAAGCCGACGCCGTCGCGGAAGGCCTCGGCCGTGTTGACCGCGTCCTGACCGATCATGGCGTCGACGACGAAGAGGACCTCGTCCGGCGAGACCGCGTCGCGGATGTCCGCGGCCTGCTGCATCAGCTCCTGGTCGATGCCGAGACGTCCGGCGGTGTCGACCACGACGACGTCGTACACCTTGGACTTGGCGTACTCGATGGAGTCCTTGGCGACCTTCACCGGGTCGCCCACGCCGTTGCCCGGCTCCGGCGCGTAGATGCCGACGCCGGCGCGCTCGGCGACGACGCTCAGCTGGTTCACGGCGTTCGGGCGCTGGAGGTCACAGGCGACGAGCAGCGGCGAGTGGCCCTGGGACTTGAGCCAGCGGCCGAGCTTGCCCGCGAGGGTGGTCTTACCGGCACCCTGCAGACCCGCGAGCATGATCACGGTCGGGCCGGACTTGGCGAAGCGCAGCCGGCGGGTCTCGCCGCCGAGGATGCCGATGAGCTCCTCGTTGACGATCTTGATGACCTGCTGGGCGGGGTTCAGCGCCTGGGAGACCTCGGCGCCGAGGGCGCGCTCCTTGATCTGCTTGATGAACGCGCGGACGACGGGCAGCGCGACGTCGGCTTCAAGGAGGGCGATCCGGATCTCGCGCGCCGTGGCGTCGATGTCCGCCTCGCTGAGGCGCCCCTTGCCGCGGAGGTTCTTGAATGTCGCTGCGAGGCGATCGGAGAGAGTGTCGAACACGGCGGTCGCGAATCCTCGGGTCGGTGGCTTTACGGACAGGTCGCCCTCCAGGGTATCCGCCCGCACGGCCATGGTCAGTGGCCCGGTCCCGTAGCGGTTCGCGGACCCCTGGTCCGGCCGCCAATTACGATCCCTGCGGTTCCGGAAATCCGCACACATCAGTGGCGTCCGGCTGGGTAGACGCCTTCAGGTTTCGTCGCCGCCCCTCACCTTCGCCCCGTGCCGGGGCATGCCCGGTCGCGCCCGGAACCGTCGCACCACACGTACCCAAGGAGTCCCCACAGATGACCTCCCCGCGTAGTTACCGGCCGCCGCGGCCGGTCCGCAGGCCACCGGCACCACCGGCACCACCGGCACCACCCGCACCACCCGCACCACCAGCCACACCGGCCCCCCAGGGCAGGCCCGCGTGAACTTCTTCGACTACCTCCAGGGCAACTGGCCCGATGTGCTCGACGCCGCGCTCGCCCACATCCTGCTCGTCCTCGAAGGGCTCGCCCTCGCGGTGCTGATCGGCGTGCCGGTGGCGATCCTCACGTACCGCACGCGCGCGCCGCGCGCCGCCGTGCTCGGGGCGGCGGGGCTGCTTCTGACGATCCCGTCGTACGCGCTGTTCGGCCTGCTGATCACGCCGCTCGGCCTGGGCACGGGCCCCTCGATCGTGGCCCTGACGCTGTACGCGCTGCTGCCCGTTATACGTAACACCGTTGTCGGCCTGCGCGAGTTGGACCCGGCGGTCGTCGAGTCGGCGAACGCGATGGGCATGACCCGCCTGAAGGTCCTCGCCACCATCGAGTTCCCGCTGGCCTGGCCCGTCGTCCTGACCGGCCTGCGGCTCGCGACGCAGATGCTGCTCGGCATCGCCGCGATCGCCGCCGCCGTGAACGGCCCCGGTCTCGGCAAGCTCATCCTCGACGGGCTGAACGCCGCGGGCACCCCGTTCGCCATCTATCTGACGTTGGAGGGCGCGCTCGCCATCGTCGTCCTCGCGCTGCTCTTCGATCTGCTCTTCGCCCTGCTGAACCGTCTGACCACTCCGAAGGGGGTCACCCGATGATCCGGCTCGACCGGCTGACCAAGTCCTACCCCGGCCAGGAGCGTCCGGCGGTGGACGAGCTGACGTTGGAGATCCCCGAAGGGCAGATCGTCGTCTTCGTAGGCCCGTCGGGCTGCGGCAAGACCACGACGATGAAGCTGATCAACCGGCTGATCGAGCCGACGTCCGGCCGTATCCACCTCGCCGACGAGGACGTCACCTCGATCCCGGTGCACGAGCTGCGCCGCCGCATCGGCTACGCGATCCAGCAGTCGGGGCTCTTCCCGCACCAGACGGTCGCCCAGAACATAGCCACCGTGCCCGGCCTGCTCGGCTGGGACAAGAAACGCGTCCACGCGCGCGTGGACGAGCTGCTCGACATGGTGGGCCTGGACCCGGACACGTACCGCGGCCGCTACCCGAAGCAGCTCTCCGGCGGTCAGCAGCAGCGCGTCGGCGTCGCCCGCGCGCTCGGCGGCGACCCGCAGGTGATGCTGATGGACGAGCCGTTCGGCGCGATCGACCCGCTCAACCGCGAGGCGCTCCAGAACGAGTTCCTGAAGATCCAGGCCAAGCTGCGCAAGACGATCGTCTTCGTCACCCACGACATCGACGAGGCCGTGAAGATGGGCGACAGGATCGCCGTCTTCGCCGAGCACGGGAATGTCGTCCAGTACGACACCCCGGAGAAGATCCTCGCCGAGCCCGCAAGCGAGTTCGTCACGGACTTCATCGGCGCGGGCGCCGCCGTACGCCGCCTCTCCCTGACCCGGCTCGGGGACGTCGACGTACCGCTGTGGTCCACCGTCGCCGATTCGGCGAGCGCCGAGGAGCAGCGGGACGCCGCCGACCACTGCGACCGCGAGTTCGTCGTCGTACTCGACGAGGACCGCCGCCCGGTCGGCTGGCTGCCCGCCGACGGCGGCTCGCGGATGCCGCTGATCTCCCCGCTCGGCCCCGAAACCAGCCTGTACGACGCGCTCGACGAGCTGCTCGCCGTGAACGCGTCCGCGCTGGCGGTCGTGGACGACATGGGCCGCTATCGCGGGGTCGTCGCCCTGGACACGCTGCGCACGCTGATCCACGCCAACGGCGGCTCCGGTCTGGTGCCGAGGCAGGGACAGGGGCAGGGACAGGGGGCCCGGCCGTGACCCAGGCACTCGTCGAGGACGCCCACGACCCGTCCGCCGCGCAGACCGCACAGACCGCACAGACCGCACAGGCCACGGAACGCACCCGTACGCTGCCGCCCCTGTGGCGCCTCGCCCTCACCCCGCTCGCCCTCGCCGTGGTCCTCGGCCTCCTCGCCTGGTACGTCACCGGGCAGGACCTGGACCAGATCGAGCGGCGCAGCCTGAACGCGGACTACCTGCTCAGCCGCACCCTCACGCACCTCGAACTGACCGCCGCCGCCACGGTGTTGATCCTCGTGATCGCCATCCCGCTCGGCGTGCTGCTGACCCGCCGCAAGGCCCGCGCCCTCGCCGGGCCCGTCCTCGCGATCGCCAGCATCGGGCAGGCGCTGCCCTCGCTCGGCCTGATCGTGCTGCTCGCGGTGGCCTTCGTCAGCCTCGGCGTGACGCAGATCGCGCTGATCGCGTTCGTCGCGTACGGAGTGCTGCCGGTGCTGCGCAACACCATCGCGGGCCTCCAGCAGGTCGACGAGTCGATCCTGGAGTCCGCGCGGGGCATGGGCATGACGCCGTGGGAGGTGCTGCGCCGGATCGAGCTGCCGCTCGCGGTGCCGGTGATGCTCGCCGGTATCCGTACGGCACTGGTGGTCACGGTGGGCACGGTCGCGCTCGCGACGTTCATCGGGGCGGGCGGCCTCGGCGACGTGATCTCGAACGGGATCAACTCCAGCCGGGACCTGGTCCTGATCACCGGCAGCGTGCTCGTCGCCGTCCTCGCGCTGCTCGTGGACTGGGTCGCCGGGATCGTCGAGAACCTGCTGCGCCCGCGCGGTCTGTGAGAAGGGGCCAGAAGAAGAGTGAAGACATCCATGTCACCCAAGTCGTCCATGACCGCCGCGCTCTGCGCCGCCCTGCTCGCCGGCACCGCCCTGACCGGCTGCACGAGCACCGTCGGCGCTGGCGGCACCGGCGGATCCGCCGACAACCTGCCACGCAAAGCCAGCCGGCAGCAGCTCGACAGCGGCTCCATCGCCAAGGACGTCGACCTGAAGGGCGCGCGGTTCACGGTCGGCTCCAAGGAGTTCACCGAGCAGCAGATCCTCGGCAAGATCACGAAGTACGCCCTTGAGGCGGCCGGCGCCAAGACCAAGGACCAGACGGGCCTCCAGGGCACCACGATCGCGCGCGGCGCGCTGGAGAGCGGCGACATCGACATGTACTGGGACTACTCCGGCACCGGCTGGACCCAGTTCCTGCAGCACGACACGCCCGTCCAGGGCAGCGCCGCGCAGTTCGAGGCGACGTCGACCGAGGACCTGAAGAAGCACAAGATCAAGTGGCTGGGCCCGGCGAAGTTCGGCAACCAGTACGCGATGGCGCGCGCCGCCGACGCCCCGGGCCGCGCGGGCAAGGTCGACTCGATCAGCGACCTGGCGAAACTGGCGAAGGAGCACCCCGAGGACGCCACGCTCTGCGGCGCGTCGGAGTTCCTGGACCGCGAACTGTCGGCGATGGAGAAGAGCCCGTACAAGCTCAAGTTCCAGGCGCCGCAGGTCTACCAGAACGCGCTCGCGCTCGACTACGTGAACGTGGCGAAGAGCAGCCCCTGCTCGTTCGCCGAGGTGTTCACCACGGACGCCCGCCTGAAGTCCCTCGACCTGAAGGTCCTGGACGACGACAAGGGGCACTTCACGACGGAGCTGGCCGCGCTGACCGTGCGCGACGCGACCGCGAAGAAGTACCCGCAGCTCACGAAGCTGGCGAAGAAGCTCGGTGACGCGCTCACCGAGCAGGCCATCATCAAGCTCAACGGGATGGTCGACCTGGAGGGCAAGAGCGCCGACCAGGCCGCGCTGTACTTCCTGCGTACGAACGGTTTCATCGGCAAGTGACGCGGCCGGGGCCGGGGTCCACCTCCCCGGCCCCCGCTCCCCCTACTCCCTCCTCACCCACCCGCTCCCCCTACTCCGCCCCCACTCACCCCTGCAACACGGTCTCCACCCGCCGCGCCACCGCCACCGCGTCCTCCGAGGCCAGCGGCCCCCCATCGCCCCCGGCCACATAGAACGCGTCGACCGCATTGGCGCCCAGCGTCGACACATGCGCGGAGCGCACCCGCACCCCGGCCACCTCCAACGCCCGCCCGATCCGGTGCAGCAGCCCCGGCACATCGTGCGCCCGCACCTCGATCACCGTCGCCCGCCGCGACCCCGCCGACGCCACCGTCACCCGGGCCGGCGGCGCCACCACGCCCCGCCTGCGCGGATACGCGGCGTCCCGCTCGGCGAGCCGCGCCGCGATGTCGAGCGAGCCGTCGAGGGCCCGTACGAGATCGGCCCGCAGCCGCGCGGCCTGCGGCAGCGAACCGTACTCGGCGGCGACCCGCCAGTTGAGGACCAGCGCGTCCCCCTCCACCTCGCTCAGCCTGAGCGCCCGCAACTCCGCCGTCCGTACGGTCAGCCGATGCATGGCGAGCACCCCGGCGACGGCGGGCAGCACCCCGTCCTGCTCGGGCACCGCGATCACCAACTCGACGCCGAGCGGCTCCGGTTCACCGCCGTCCGCGCCCTCCGCCTCCGCCTCCGTCGGCACGGCATCCGTCTGCGCCCGCAGCGCGAGCACAGGCCCGCCCGTGCGCAACGCCTCCACCGCGAGCCGCTCCTGCTCGGCCGTCGGCTCGGCCTCGTCCGGGTCGACCGGCTCGTCCCCCGCGAGCACCGCCGAGGCCCGCTTGACCAGATCCGCCACCAACGAGCCCCGCCAGGACGACCACGCGGCGGGCCCGGTGGCCAGCGCGTCCGCCTCGGTCAGCGCGTGCAACAGCTCAAGCGTCCCGACCGACCCGACCGCATCGGCGACGGACCGCACGGTCGCCGGATCCTCCAGGTCACGCCGCGTCGCGGTCTCGATGAGCAGCAGATGGTGCCGTACGAGGGAGGCCAGCACGGCCACATCGGCCCGGTCGAAGCCGATCCGCGCGGCCACGTCCCGCGCGATGATCTCCCCGGCCACCGAGTGGTCCCCCGGCCACCCCTTGCCGATGTCGTGCAGCAGCGCCGCGACGAGCAACAGGTCGGGCCGCCCCACCCGCCGCGTCAACTCGGCTGCCCGCACGGCTGTTTCGACGAGGTGACGGTCAACGGTCCACGTGTGCACGGCATTTCGCTGCGGCCGGCACCGCACCCGCTCCCAGTCCGGGATCAGCCGGGTGATCAGCCCCTCCGCCTCCAGCGCCTCCCACACCTCGACGGTCGGGCGGCCCGCGCCGAGCAGCGTGACCAGCTGTTCCCTCGCCTCCGCGGGCCACGGCGCGGGCAGCGGCCGGGCGGCTGCCGCCAGCCTCCGCACGGCGTGCAGCGACAGCGGAAGCCCGGCCTGCGCGGCAGCGGCGGCGGCGCGCAGCGGAAGCACCGGGTCCCGGTCGGGCTTGGCGGCGCGGGCGAGCACCACCTCGCCGTCCATCTCCACGACCCCTTCGGCGAGCGGCGACCGCTCGACCGGCGCCGCCTTCCCGCCGCCGAGCAGGGACCGCAAACGGGGCCTGCCCGCACGGGACTTGAGCACCCGCCCCACCTCGCGCCAGGTGACGTCACTGGCGTACGCGACCGTGCGCGCGGCCTCGTACACCTGCCGCAGCAGCGTATCGGCGTCCAACAGGCCGATTTCCGCGGCGACTTGGTCCTGTTCCTGGAGCGCGAGCCGGTCGGTGGCGCGACCGGTGGTGAGGTGCAGGGCGTCCCGTACGTCGAGGAGGCGGCGCCGCGCCTCGTCAAGTCCCTCGCGCGGCGCGTCCGCGAGCCAGGAGGCGGCGACGGCGCGCAGCGCGGTGGCGTCACGGAGCCCGCCGCGCGCCTCCTTCAGATCGGGTTCGAGCAGGAACTGCAACTCGCCCTGCCGCGCGGCCCGTTCCTCGCACAGCTCGCGCAGCTCCGGGAGTCGTTTGGGCGCCTGATTCCGCCAGTCCGCGAGCACGGCGGTGCGCAGCCCCGCCGTCAGCCCGAGGTCACCCGCGATGTGCCGGGCGTCCAGCAGCCCCAACTGCACCTTGAGGTCGTCGCCCGCGGTCTTGCGCGCCTCCGTCGGCGTACGCACGGAGTGGTCGAGGGCGAGGCCGAGGTCCCAGACCGGGTACCAGATGCGGTCGGCGAGGGCCGCGACCTCGTCGGAGTCGGCCGAGCCGTCGTGCAGCAGGAGCAGGTCGAGGTCGCTGCGCGGGGAGAGTTCGCCGCGCCCGTAGCCGCCGACGGCGACGAGCGAGACGCCCGCCGCTCCGCCGCCGAAGAGGCCGGCGAGCCAGTCGTCGGTGAGTTCGGCGAGGGCGGTACGGCGCGGCGGCCCGGACCGCGCGTCCCCCTGGAGGAGGCGCAGCCGGGCCGCCGCGTAGCCGCCGGGTGCGGAGTCCTCGTTGTCGTCCGAGTCCTCTGATTCAGCACGTACGTCGTTCACACTCGTCACCCGGCGACTCCCGCCTACGTTCATGAATGATCGGTTACAGCGCGTCAGGCCCGCGTTCACCGGTGCGCACCCGCACGGCCGTCTCGACGGGGACCGCCCAGACCTTGCCGTCGCCGATCTTGCCGGTCCGCGCGGCCTTCACGACGACATCGAGCAGTTGCTCGGCGTCGTCGTCCTCGACCAGGACCTCGATACGGATCTTGGGCACCAGGTCGACGGTGTACTCGGCGCCACGGTAGACCTCGGTGTGCCCGCGCTGGCGGCCGTAGCCGCTGGCCTCGGTCACGGTCAGGCCCTGGACCCCGAAGGACTGGAGGGCTTCCTTGATCTCGTCGAGCCGGTGCGGCTTGACGACGGCGGTGATCAGCTTCATGCGTCGACCTTCTTGTCCTTCGTGCCCTGGGACTTGCCCTGGGACTTGTCCTGGGAGACCTGCGTGGCGGCCGGTGCGGGGACGGCCTGCCGGGCGAGGGCGCCGCCGCCCGCCCCGCTGTAGTCGTAGGCCGTCTCGGCGTGTTCGGCCTGGTCGATGCCGGAGACCTCGTCGTCCTCACTGACCCGCATGCCCATCGTCTTGTCGATGGCGAAGGCGAGCACCGCGGAGACGATCAGCGAGTAGGCGAGGACGCCGCCGACGCCGGCGCACTGCTTCCAGAACTGGTCGAGGCCGCCGCCGTAGAACAGGCCCGCCGCGTCGGACTGCCCGCCACCGGTGGCGAAGAAGCCGACGAGCAGCGACCCGACGACACCGCCGACCAGGTGGACACCGACGACGTCGAGCGAATCGTCGTACCCGAAGCGGTACTTGAGACCCACCGCCATCGCGCACAGCACGCCCGCGACGACACCGATACCGATCGCGCCGAGCGGCGAGCATGAACCACCGGAAGGAGTGATGGCCACAAGACCGGCGACGGCACCCGACGCGGCGCCGAGCGAGGTGAACGCGCCGTGCCGGATCTTCTCGTACGCCAGCCAGGCCAGCATCGCGGCGGCGGTCGCGACCTGCGTGTTCACGAACATCAGCGCGCCGACGCCGTCGTCGTTGCCGAGCCAGGACCCGGCGTTGAAGCCGAACCAGCCGAACCACAGCAGTCCGGCGCCGAGCATCGTCCACGGCAGCGAGTGCGGCCGCATCGGGTCCTTCTTGAAGCCGACGCGCTTGCCGATGACGAGGATCACGCCGAGGGCGGCGGCACCGGCGTTGATGTGCACGGCCGTACCACCGGCGAAGTCGATCACGCCGAGGTCGAAGGCCCAGCCGCCGGTCCCCCACACCCAGTGCGCGACCGGGAAGTAGACAATCGTCGCCCACAGCGCGATGAACAGCGCCCAGGCGCTGAACTTCACGCGGTCCGCGAGCGCGCCGCTGATCAGGGCGGGGGTAAGGACCGCGAACATCAGCTGGAACACGGCGAATACGTAGATCGGGATCGTGTAGCCGTCCCAGAGTTCGGTGAGGCCGATCCCGCTGAGCCCGACGAAGTCGCCGTCCCAGCCGATGACCGAGCCCTTGTCGGTGCCGAACGCGACGGAGAAGCCGTACAGCACCCACAGGATCGTCACGATCCCGAGGCTGATGAAGCTCATCATCAGCATGTTCAGGGTGCTCTTGACGCGGACCATGCCTCCGTAGAAGAAGGCCAGGCCCGGCGTCATGAGCATCACCAGGGCGGAACAGATCAACATGAAGCCTGTGTTGGCGGGCGACAGTGTGGGTGCGTCTGCCGCCAGCGTGATGGCTGCAGCCATCGGCGTCTCCTCGTCATGGGGCCGGTTATGCGCCATGACATTGGCGCAGCACCGTTTCCGTTCGGGCCCCTCGATGTTTCGCCGCAGTGACGAAGAGCGTCCGGGTGTTACGGGTGAATGAAATGCCGGAAACGGGCCGGCCACGGCCTCCGTCCGCGATGACCTGGCGTAGGGGAGCCGAGTCGGGCTGTTTCGGGACGGTGGCCGTGGCCGGGGTTTTCGGGGGTGCTCCCCCGCCGTCAGACCGCGGCTTCGGCGGTCTCGGGCAGGTGGAGCGCGAGCTGTTCGGTCAGATCGATGACCTCGGCGACGTCGCCGAAGTCCCGCGTCGCATTGTCGACAGTCTTACGGATCCGGGTGTTGACCCGCTCCGAGCGCACCTTCCTGGCGATTTCCAGCGCCTGCCCCGCGAGCACCGTGGACTGCTCGGGCTCCTTCTGCAGCAGGTGCACCGTGGCCATCCCGATCAGGTTCAGCGCGTACGAACGCTGGTGCTCGGCGTCCTTCCCGAACAGCTCGACGGCGCGCTGCATGACGGGCTCGGCCATCGACGCGTACGTGGGGCTGCGCCCGGCGACATAGGCGAGATCCCGGTACGAGTGGCTGTTCTCGCCGTGCAGTTCGGCCTCGGAGAAGAAGCGGATCCAGTCGGGGTCCGGGTCGTCCCAGTCGTCGGCGTCGGTGAAGGTGTCCTCGGCCATCCGCACGGCGCGCTTGCACTTGCCGGGCTGCCCCATGTTCGCGTACGCGCGGGCCTCCATCGCATACAGCATGGACTGGGTGCGCGGGCTGGCGCAGTCCCGGCTGCCGTACTGGGCGAGGTGGATGAGTTCGAGGGCGTCGTCCGGGCGGCCGAGGTGGATCATCTGGCGGCTCATGCTGCTCAGTACGTACGAGCCGAGGGGCTTGTCGCCCGCTTCCTTGGAGGCGTGCAGGGCGAGCACGAAGTACTTCTGGGCGGTGGGCTGGAGGCCGACGTCGTAGCTCATCCAGCCGGCCAGCTCGGCGAGTTCGGCGGCGACCTTGAACAGGCGGCGCGTGGTCTCCTCGGGCTGCGGCTCCTGCAACAGGTCGGTCACCTCGTGGAGTTGGCCGACGACGGCCTTGCGGCGCAGTCCGCCGCCGCACTGGGCGTCCCACTGGCGGAACATCACCGTGGTCGACTCCAGGAGGTCGAGCTCGGGCTTCGAGAGGCGGTTGCCGCGGCGGGCGACCGGCTCCGGTTCGGCCTTGGCGGCGGCGCCGGGGGTGGGCACAAGCCAGCGCTGCATCGGCTCGATGAGCGAGGGGCCCGCCGCGAGCGCGAGGGAGCTGCCGAGGAAGCCGCGGCGGGCGAGCATCAGGTCGCTGCGCGAGAACTCGCCGATGAGCGCCACGGTCTGGGGGGCGGTCCAGGGCAGGTCGACGCCGGACACGGAGGGCGCCTGGTGCGCGGCGCGCAGGCCGAGGTCCTCGACGGCGACGACACAGCCGAAGCGCTCGGAGAACAGCTCACTGAGGATCCTGGGGATCGGCTCGCGCGGGTTCTCCCCGTCGAGCCATCGGCGTACCCGCGAGGTGTCGGTGGAGATGTGGTTCGCACCCAACTGCCGGGCCCGCCGGTTCACTTGCCGTGCCAGCTCGCCCTTCGACCATCCGCTGCGCACGAACCACGAACCGAGCAGCTCGTTCGGGCGCTTCTCGGCGTTCGTGACGCCACCGCCGCTGCCGCCCACTGGAACGCCCCCATCCCTGAAGCCTTCTAAGACTGTGCCTTCTAAGACTGTGCGTGAACTTCCGTCGGCCACTTCCGCCGACCCTCTTGTCCACACTCTTGCCCGCAAGCCCTACCAGGATGCCGTCAAATACGGCTCCCCGTCCGGCAGTTGTCACTCCTCGAACAGGAAACCGACTTGCCTCCGGCATACCCACGAGTGCACACACCCTCAGAGCTCGTGCACTGAAAGTAATCCTACGATCACCCCTCCGGCGAGGGCGAACCCGGAAACGCCACCATTCGCCACCCCTTCGAATGAACTCAGTAGCGGCCCCACACGATTCACTTGACACAGGACAGCCGGAAGTAGGCGGACCAGGGTGGACGGGGGCGCGCGACACGGGGCGCACCACCCCTGGACGCGACTCGGCTCCGGCCGCGCCGGGGTAGCGTGCGCATCGGGTAACGATCCGATTCCGCCACGTAACCACCGGCGCGCAGGATGTGTTGGAGGGGGCATGGGCTTCACGATCGGCGGCATTCGCGAGATGCGCACCGGCTCACGTCGTCGCGGCCGCACGTCGGGCCGCACGTCGGACTGCACCACGGTGGCGGAGTTCACCGGCCTCTGGGGCTGGGACGTAGTACCCGGAGCCCGCGCCGCCGGCACGGCGGACCCCAGGTGCTCCTGCGGCAAGGCCGACTGCCCGGCCCCCGGAGCCCACCCCCTCGACCCGGCCGCGCTGGTGCCCGCGGGGGCCACGCTCGACGAAGTGACCGAGTCCTGGGGCCGGTTCCCCGGCGCGGCGGTGCTGCTTCCGGTGGGCCGGGCCTTCGATGTGATCGACGTTCCCGAGTCGGCGGGCCGCCGCGCCCTGATCCGCCTGGAGCGCATGGGCCTGCCGCTCGGCCCGGTCATCGCCACCCCACAGGGCCGCGCCCACTTCTTCGTGGCCCCGGGCGCCGCCACCGAACTCCCCACGCTGCTCTACCGCATGGGCTGGGACGACGCGGCCCTCGACCTCCACGCCCTGGGCACCGGCACCTACGTCACCGCCCCACCCTCGGACCGCGGCGGCCAGGGCCCGACGACATGGCTCCGCCCCCCATCCCTGGACACGGCGACCCAACCCCCACAGGCCCGCCTCCTGTTGGGAACTCTGGCGTACGTAGCGCATCGCTCAGCGAGCCTGTAAGGGGGCCTGGGCAGCAGCGCCCCATCAGGGCGCGGGGAACTGCGCGAACGCAACCACAAAAAAGACCGCAGCCGCGCCACTCACGAATGAGCAGCCACAGCCGCGGCCTCCCGCACCAAAGCGGAGCGTCTACTCCCCGATAAGCGCATCCACGAACGCCTCCGGCTCGAACGGCGCCAGATCATCCGGCCCCTCCCCGAGCCCGACCAACTTCACCGGCACACCCAGTTCCCGCTGCACGGCCACGACGATGCCGCCCTTGGCCGTACCGTCCAGCTTGGTCAGCACGATGCCCGTGATGTCGACGACCTCGGCGAACACACGGGCCTGAACGAGCCCGTTCTGCCCGGTCGTCGCGTCGAGCACAAGCAGCACCTCGTCCAGCGGCGCCTGCTTCTCGACGACCCGCTTGACCTTGCCGAGCTCGTCCATGAGCCCGGTCTTGGTGTGCAGCCGCCCGGCGGTGTCGATGAGGACGACGTCGGCGCCCGCCTCCACACCCTCCTTGACGGAGTCGAACGCGATGGAGGCCGGGTCACCGCCCTCGGGGCCGCGCACGGTGCGCGCGCCGACCCGCTCGCCCCAGGTCTGCAACTGGTCGGCGGCGGCGGCGCGGAAGGTGTCCGCGGCGCCGAGCACGACGTTCTTGCCGTCGGCGACGAGCACGCGGGCGAGCTTGCCGGTGGTGGTGGTCTTGCCGGTGCCGTTGACGCCGACGACCATCACGATGCCGGGAGTCGTGCCCTCGCCGGACAGGGACTCCGTCTTCACGGTGCGGTCGAACTCGGGCACGACGAGCTTGAGCAGCTCCTCGCGGAGCAGGGCGCGCAGCTCGTCCGGCGTGCGCGTGCCGAGCACCTTCACGCGCTCGCGCAGGTTGTCGACCAGCTCCTGGGTGGGCTGCACGCCGACGTCGGCGGTGAGCAGCGTGTCCTCGATCTCCTCCCACGTGTCCTCGTCGAGGTGCTCGCGGGACAGCAGGGTGAGCAGGCCCTTGCCGAGCGCGTTCTGCGAGCGGGACAGGCGGGCGCGCAGCCGCACCAGGCGGCCCGCGGTGGGTTCCGGAACCTCGACCTCGGGGGCGGCGGGCTCCTCGACGGCCTCCGGCTCGGCGGCCTCGGGCTCGGCCTCCGGCTCGGCGGCCGGGAGATCGACCTCCTCGATCGTGCGCCGCGCTTCGTCGCGCGGCGTCTCGGCCTCTTCGCCGACGTGCGGCTCGGTGGGCGGGGCGGCGGTGATGTCGGGCGTCGAGGGCGGGGGCGGGGGCAGCTGCTTCTTCTTGCGGCTGCCGACCACGAGCCCGCCGAGCGCGCCGATCACGACCACGGCGATGACTACAGCAAGGATGACGGTTTCCATAACCCGTCCAGTATCAGTCATGGGGCCCGCCCCGGCCGTGCTCGTACCTTCCTCCAAAGGACAAAGGGCTCTGACGGGTCGGACTCGGACTAAAGTACGATGGCAGTCGCCGCATCAACGCGCGTAGAGTCCAACGCGATCACGGCAACCGCCAGCTGGGCCCTCCTGCGGGCCCGTCACCCCCCACCGGCGCCCGTCGTCCCGCACGACGGAGCCGAGCGAGAGGCACGGAACCCCACCGCATGAGCAAGACCGCCGAAGCCGAAGGCGCGCTGGAGACACGCGGCATCGAGCCCGTCCCGGACGCCGAGCGCACCGCCAAGACCCGCGAGCTCTTCCCCACCTGGGTCGCCGCCAACATCAGCGTGCTGTTGCTCACGATGGGCGCGAGCCTCGTCGTGACGTACAAGCTGAACTTCTGGCAGGCGATCATCGTCGCCATCGCCGCGCCGATCGTGTCGTACGGCCTCGTGGGCCTGATCGGCATCGCGGGCAGGCGCGGTGGCGCACCCGGCATGGCGCTGTCCCGCGCGGTGTTCGGTCAGCGCGGCAATCTGCTGCCCGGTTCGCTGATCTGGATCGCGCGCTGGGGCTGGGAGACGATCAACGCGGTGACCGGCGCGTATGCCGTGCTCACCGTCCTGGACATCCTGTTCGGCATCAAGCAGAACAACTTCCTGGTGATCGTCACCCTGCTGCTGTTCGTGTGCGCCACGTTCGCGATCTCGGGCCTCGGCATCAACGTCGTACAGAAGTGCAACAAGTACGCGACGTACCTCTTCGGAATCTTCTCGGTCCTGGTCCTTGTCTACCTGATCATCAACACCGACTGGTCCGAGGTCTTCGGCCGGCCCGCCGGGCAGACGTCCCTGATGGTCGCGGGCATCGGCATGATCGCCGCGGGTGGCGTCAGCTGGATCCCGTCCTCGCCCGACTTCACGCGCTACCTGCCGCGCACCGCCTCGACGAAGGGCATCATCGGCAACTCGATCGGCGGCGCCGGCATCGTCGTGCTGCCGATGGTCCTGATGGGTGCCGTCATGGCGGTCTCCACCCCTGACCTGGCCTCCGCCCAGGACCCGGTCTCCTTCCTCGGCGAGATCCTGCCGATGTGGATCGCGGTGCCGTACCTGCTGATCGCCCTGGTCGGCATGCTGCTGATCAACGCGATGTCGATGTACTCGGCCGGCTTCACCGCGCAGACCCTCGGCTTCAAGGTGCCGCGGCACTGGGCCGTCTCGATCAACGCGATCATCTCGCTGGTCTTCGGCGCCGTCCTGATGCTGGTCGCGACGAGCTTCATGAGCTCGTTCATCTCCTTCCTCTCGCTGCTCGCCGTGGCCTTCTCCGCCTGGGTCGGTGTCTTCGGGGCGGACATGTTCACGCGCAAGCACTACGACGGCGAGGCCCTGATCGACACCAGCCGCGGCAGCGCCTACTGGTACAAGGCGGGCTTCTCCCCCGCCGCGTGCATCGCCTGGGCGGTCGGCCTGGTCGTCGGCCTGCTGTTCACGTCGTCGACGTGGTTCAGCGGACCGCTCGCCACCAACAACTTCATCGGCGAGTACGGCCTCGGCTGGGTCGTCACGATCGTCGTCTCCGGGCTGCTGTACCTGGCGCTGCCCAAGCCGGCCGACACCACGACGGCCCCCGAGGCCCCGGAAGAGCCCAACACTGCCGAGGCCATGGCCTCCTGACGCTCCGTCAGCTAACGTCCCCCTCCACGAAACCGGCTCCACACCGGCTCCACGCCTCGCGGAGGGGGACTTTTCCATGCCCGTGTCCGTCGTACGGTTCAACCTCGTCGACCCCGCCGGCACACCCGAGACGCTCGCCGCCCGCTATCAGGCGGCCGTCGAGATGGCGCGCTACGCCGACGACCAGGGCATCGACACGGTGCAGACCGAGGAGCACCACGGCGTCGCCAACAACTGGCTGTCCTCGCCGTTCACCTTCGCGGGAGCGGTCCTCGGCGCCACGAAGCGCATCGCGGTCACCGTCTCCGCGATCATCGGCCCGCTGCACGACCCGCTCCGCCTCGCGGAGGACATCGCCGTGCTCGACCTGGTCAGCGGCGGCCGCCTGGTGACGGTCTCCGGGATCGGGTACCGGCCCGAGGAGTACGCGCAGTTCGACGTGGAGTGGAAGCGGCGCGGCAAGCTCCAGGACGAACTCCTTGAGACCCTGCTCAAGGCATGGACCGGCGAGGAGTTCGAGTACCGGGGCCGCCGGGTCCGCGTCACGCCCCGCCCCTTCACCCAGCCCCACCCGCTGCTCCTGGTCGGCGGCTCCTCGCAGGCCGCCGCGCGCCGGGCGGCCCGCCTCGGCCTCCCGTTCTTCCCGAGCGCGCATCTGCCGGAGATCGAGGCGTACTACAAGGAGAAGCTGAAGGAGTACGGCACCGAGGGCTGGACCATGATGCCGGGCAAGGTGACCCCGCTCCTCCACCTGTCCGAGGACCCGGACCGCACCTGGGCCACGTACGGGAAGCACTTCCTGCACGAGGCGCGGACGTACGCGTCCTGGCAGTCGGGAGACATCAAGTCGGCGGTGAAGTCCGGCGCGGGAACGGTCGAGGAGCTGCGCGCGGAGGGCGTCTACCGGGTGCTCACGCCCGACGAGTGCGTGGCGCAGGGGCTCGACAACTACATCCTGCACCCGCTCTCCGGCGGCATGCCCCTGGACGAGGGCCGCCGCAGCCTCCAGCTGTACTGCGAAAACGTACTGCCCCGGCTGAAGGACCAGTCGTAGGTCGATCAGCCGGGGCAGTGACGGCAACGGGGAGATGGCAGCGGGGACTTGATATCCATCTCCCCGGGTCTTGGGGAGGAGGGGAAGGGGCGGTCGTCAGACGACCGTTTCCGCCTCCTCCAGGGTCTTGCCCTTGTACTCCTTCACGAACTTCAGGGTGAAGGGGATGGAGAGCGCCGCGAACACGGTGTAGATGATGTACGTGCCGCCCAGGTTCCAGTCGGACAGGGACGGGAACGTCGCGGTGATCAGGTAGTTCGCCAGCCAGTTGAACATCGAGGCGACGCCGATCGCGGTGGCTCGGATCTTGGGCGGGAACATCTCGCCGACCATGACCCAGAGGATGACGCCCCAGCTCATCGCGAAGAAGAAGACGAACCAGTGGGCGGCGATCAGGGCGACCCAGCCCTGCGTGGTCGGCAGCTGGCCGCCGACCAGGTCGGAGGAGAACGCCCAGGCCTCGCAGGCGAGACCGATGACCATGCCGACGGAGCCGATGAGGGCGAGCGGCCTGCGGCCGACCCGGTCGATCAGGAGCATCGCCACGACGGTACCGACGATGTTGATGATCGACGTCGTGAACGAGTAGAAGAACGAGTCCGTCGGGTCGACGCCGACCGACTGCCACAGCGTCGAGGAGTAGTAGAACGCGACGTTGATGCCGACGAACTGCTGGAAGACCGCGAGGCCGATGCCGACCCAGACGATCGGCTTGAAGATGAAGCTGCCCCTGAGGTCCTTGAACGTCGACAGGCGCTCGTTCTTCATGCCGTGCTCGATCTCGGCGATGCGGACCTCCGCGTCCGCGCCGTCGCCCTCGACCTGCCGGATGACCCTGCGGGCCTCGTCGACCCGGCCCTTGCCGAGCAGGTAGCGCGGCGACTCCGGGATCATGAACGTGAACAGGCCGTAGACCGCGGCCGGGATCACCATGATCCCGAGCATGACCTGCCAGGCCTCCAGGCCGAGCAGCGTGCCGCGCTGGTCACCGCCGGCCGCGTTCAGCAGGCCGTAGTTGACCAGCTGCGAGATCGCGATGCCGAGCACGATGGCGGCCTGCTGGAAGGAGCCGAGCCGGCCGCGGTACGCGGGCGGCGCCACCTCGGCGATGTACGTCGGGCCGAGGACCGAGGCCATGCCGATGGCGAAGCCACCGATGATGCGCCACAGCATCAGGTCCCAGAGCGCGAACGGGAGGGCCGAGCCGATGGAGCTGATGATGAAGAGCACGGACGCGATCTGCATGCACCGCACACGGCCGATCCGGTCGGCGATGCGCCCGGCGGTCGCGGCGCCGATCGCGGAGCCCAGCAGCGCGATGGCGATGACCTGGGCGAGCGTTCCGGAGCCGATGTCGTACCGGTCCCGGATCGCCTCGACGGCTCCGTTGATCACTGAGCTGTCGTAGCCGAAAAGGAAGCCACCCATGGCGGCACCCGCCGCGATGAAGGTGACACGTCGGAGATTGCCCGGCTCTTCCTGCCGGGCTCCCGCTACTGGTGCCGCACTGGTCACATGTACTCCTCGGGCCACCGGCTTCGCTGCCGGGGGTGGGGGCGAGCCCTTCAGATGTGATTCCAGTGGCGCACAACTTCACGCCACCCACCACCTGAAGGTAAAAGCAACGTTGCAGAGACTATGCCTTCATGTTTTGAAGTCAATACTTCGGGTGGTGTGAATTTGAGGCATGGGTGTGTCGCGATGCGTTCAAGACTTGAACGCTGATAGAGGGGGCGGGCCCGGAGCCTGGGCCTAGGCCTAGCTCAGCCGCTGGCTGATGACCTTCGACACCCCGTCGCCCTGCATCGAGACGCCGTACAGCGCGTCGGCGACCTCCATCGTGCGCTTCTGGTGCGTGATCACGATGAGCTGCGAGGCCTCCTGCAGCTCCTGCATGATGCGGATGAGCCGCTGCAGGTTGGTGTCGTCGAGGGCCGCCTCGACCTCGTCCATCACATAGAACGGGCTGGGCCGCGCCTTGAAGATGGAGACCAGGAGCGCCACCGCGGTCAGCGAGCGCTCGCCACCGGAGAGCAGGCTCAGCCGCTTGACCTTCTTGCCCGGCGGGCGGGCCTCGACGTCGACACCCGTCGTGAGCATGTTCTCGGGGTCGGTCAGGACGAGCCGTCCCTCGCCGCCCGGGAACAGCCGGCTGAAGACGCCCTCGAACTCGCGGGCCGTGTCCCGGTACGCCTCGGTGAAGACCTGCTCGACGCGCTCGTCGACCTCCTTCACCACTTGAAGCAGGTCCGCGCGGGTCTTCCGCAGGTCCTCCAGCTGCTCGCTGAGGAAGTTGTGCCGCTCCTCGAGGGCGGCGAACTCCTCCAGGGCGAGCGGATTGACCTTGCCGAGCTGCTGGTACGCGCGCTCCGCCGACTTCAGCCGCTTCTCCTGCTCCGAACGGACGAACGGGCGCGGCTTGTTCCGCGGGTGCTCGGGGTCCTCCGGCAGCTCCTCGCCCTCCGCGGGGAGCGAGGGCGGCACGAGCTGATCGGGACCGTAGTCCGCGACGAGCCCCGCCGGTTCCACACCGAGCTCCTCCAGCGCCTTGGTCTCCAGCTGCTCGATCCGCAGCCGCTTCTCGGCGCCGAGCACCTCGCCCTTGTGGACCGAGTCCGTCAGCTTGTCGAGCTCTTCCTTCAGCTCGCGGCCCCGGGCCCGCTCGGTGGCAAGGTCCTGCTCGCGCGCCGCCTTGGCCCGCTCGGCGAGGGTGCGCTCCTCGTCGGCGCGGGTGATGGACACCTCTACGTGCGCGAGCAACTGCCGGGCACCGGAGGCGACGGCCTCGGCGACGGCGGCCTCGTACTTGCGGCGGGCGCGCTGCCGCTCGGCACGCGCGCGTGCGTCGCGCTCGGCGCGGGCGGCGCGGTCGAGCGAGTCGGCGCGGCCCGCGAGTCCCTTGACCCGCTCCTCGTGCGTACGTACCTGGAGACGCGCCTCCATCTCCGTCTGCCGCGCGTTGGCGCCGTCGGCGGAGAGGCGGTCGCGTACGGAGGTGTCGGGTTCCTCGTCGGCGGGCTGTTCCTCGGCCACGGCGAGCCGCTCGGCGAGTTCTTCGGCGTCCTGTACGGCCTTCTCCAGGGCGTCCTGCGCCTTGGCCGCGGCGGCGGCGCTGCGCTCGGCCTCACCGGCGGCGCCGCGGGCCTGACCTGCGAGTCGGCCGAGCTGCTGGGCGCGGCCGGAGCGCTCCCGCTCTATGGCCCGCTGTTGCTGGCCCAACTCCTCGACGAGGGCGGCGCATTCGGTGCGGCGGTCGGCGGCGGTGTGCTGGGTCTCGGCCCACTCCTCGCACTGTGCGGCCAGCTCCTCCAGCTCGGCGGCGGCCTCGTCCACAGATGCCTGCACCTCGAGGAGGCTGGGGGCGCCGGCCGAGCCGCCGTGCGCGAAGTGCGCGCCGAGCAGGTCGCCTTCGGCGGTGACCGCGGTCAGCTCGGGGTGTGCGTATACGAGGTCCTCGGCGTCCTCGAGTGTTCCTACGACAACGATGCCGTGCAGCATCCGCTGGACGGCGGGGAGGAGTTCGGCGGGGCCGTGGATCAGGTCGGCGGCGGGGGGTGGGCCTTGAGGTTCAGGGTGCGCGGAGCCGCTGGGGCGCTGCCCCAGACCCCGCGCCTCAATCGCCGGCGAGGCTTGATTGGCCGGAGCCGCTTGATGGGCCGGCGAGGCTTGATTGGCCGGAGCCGCTTGATGGGCCGGAGCCGCTTGATGGGCCGGAGCCGCTTGATGGGCGGGGGCGTCCGTTGGCAGGCGGGTGTCGGTGTCGCCCGTGAGCAGCAGCGCCGCGCGGCCCGCGTCCTGTTTGCGCAGCAGGCGGATGGCGTCGGCCGCCGCCGTGGGGGTGGTCACGGCGATCGCGTCGGCCGCCGCGCCGAAGGCCGCCGCGACCGGGACCTCGAAGCCCGGCGCCACGGACAGCAACTCCGCCGCCGGGCCGAGCAGCCCGGTCAGCCGGTCCTTCGCGGCGAGCAGCGCGCCCGTGCCGTCCTTGCGCCGCAGTCCGAGCGCGAGCGCGTCGTGGCGGGCCGCGAGCGCCGCGCGCTTGCGTTCCCCTGACGTGGCGGCCTCCCGCGCGGCGGTGAGCGCGGCCTCCGCCTCGGCGAGCGCGGACTTGGCCTGCTCGTGCCGCGCGGACAGCTCCTCGTCACCGGCGTCGAGCCCGTCGACCTCGGCCTTGAGCTGCTCGTACTCCTCCCGCGCGGCGACGGCCCGCTGCTGCGCCTCGTCGCGGGAGGCGGCGAGGCGGTCGATCTCGGACTGCGCGGAAGCGGCCCGCGAACGGGCGGCGTTGACCTGGCCCTGGAGGCGGGCGAGGCCCTCGCGCCGGTCGGCGATGGCCCGCGCGACGTCCTTGAGCCGGCGCTCCTCGACGGCCAACTCCCGCTCAAGATCTGCCCGGTGGGAGACCGTCTCGTCCAGAGCCACCTGCGCCGCTTCGAGCGCGGCCTCCAACTCGGCCTCCTGCTCCCGCACCCGCGCCGCCTCGCGCTCCAGGTCCTCGGGGTCACGGCCGCGCCGCTCCTCTGCGGGCGCCGACGTGGCGCTCTTGACCCGCGCGTCGGCCAGCGAGACCGTGCCACGCACCCGCTCGGCCAGCTGCGACAGCTCGTACCAGGTCGTCTGCGCCCGCTGCAGCCGGGGCGTCAACTGCCGGACCGCGTCCTCCAGATGCCCCTCGCGCAACTGCGCCTTCTTCAGCTCCTCCTCGGCCGCGCCCTTGCGCCGCTTCAGCTCCGCCTCGTCGGCGACCTCGGCGCTGAGCGCCGCACGGTGCCGTACGAGATCGTCGGCGAGCAGCCGGAGGCGCGCGTCGCGCAGGTCGGCCTGGATGACGGCGGCCCGCCGCGCGACGGCGGCCTGCCTGCCGAGCGGCTTCAACTGCCGCCGCAGCTCTTCGGTGAGGTCCTGTACGCGGGAGAGGTTGGCCTGCATCGCGTCCAGCTTCCGCAGCGCCTTCTCCTTGCGCTTGCGGTGCTTGAGGACGCCCGCGGCCTCCTCGATGAAGGCGCGTCGCCCCATGGGATCGGCGTGCAGCACGCCGTCGAGCTGGCCCTGTCCGACGATGACGTGCATCTCGCGGCCGATGCCGGAGTCCGACAACAGCTCCTGGATGTCGAGGAGTCGACATGTGTCGCCGTTGATCTGGTACTCGCTGCCACCGTTGCGGAACATGATCCGCGTGATGGTGACCTCGGCGTACTCGATGGGCAGCGCGCCGTCGGAGTTGTCGATGGTGAGCGAGACCTCGGCGCGGCCCAGGGGCGGACGGCCCGTGGTGCCGGCGAAGATGACGTCCTCCATCTTGCCGCCGCGCAGCGATTTGGCACCCTGCTCGCCCATGACCCAGCTCAGCGCGTCCACGACATTGGACTTGCCGGAGCCGTTGGGACCCACGACACAGGTGATGCCCGGCTCGAACCGCAACGTGGTGGCCGAGGCGAACGATTTGAACCCGCGCAGGGTCATGGCCTTGAGGTGCACGCCGTCGGACTCTACCCGGCACCCATGTCTCACTCCATGAACCCACGGTTTCGCCCATGAACATGCAGGGCACATCAGACGTATAGAACGTCACGGATGTGGGTGCGCGGGGGCACCGGAGTAACGCGAAGCGAGAAGTAATAAGACGCGAAGTAAGAAGGGACGCCGAAGCGTCCCTTGCGTAACTCGGTCTAGCGGCTGGTTACGGGGGCGGCCCGACCACCTGCGTCGCTGGGGGTGGTCAGGTGAGCGCAGGCTCCGCCTGGGGTACGTCGATACCCTCGATGAGGGAGTCGTGAGAAGCGGCAGCCGCGAGCGCGTCGTTCTCGGCCTGAATGCGGCCGAGCTCGGATTCGAGATCCTGAACGCGCTGCTGGAGCCGTCGCATCTCGGCGAGAAGTCGCGGGTCGCTGCCGCCGACGTAACCGAGAAGCGCCTTTGCCATGATGGATGGTCCTCCACACTGAGTGACCGACCGAAGCGGTGTGGGTCGTGAGGGAATCGCACCCGCGGTGCTTGGCACTTCTTGTTTTGCTGCCGTTCTTACATGCCAAACAGCTAAGGTGCGCGGGGACTTCCAGAGTCTCACCAAAAAGTTTGACGGTCAACACGATCACGCCCCGTATTGGCGGGCAAACCGGGGGCCTCGCGCCGCAGAAACTGCGGGACGGGCTCGCCTTCGGCGCCCGGGGGCGTGGAGATCATCCGTTGCTCGGGAGCCTGCCACGACTCCCCGTTCTTGGCAACCACCAGGGCATTTCTGCCATCCGCAGTTGCCCGCGACACCTGCGTCACCCCTCACCACGCGCCCGCCTGCGGTGACGGCTCAGCGAATGGCAAACCCGTCGTAGCCGCCGCGGGGCGTGTCCCAGATCTCAGTCACACCGTCGACCCGGCCGGGTGTGTCGTCGCCGTGCAACCAGTCGAGCAATTCCTGGCATCCGCCGCGCGGTCCTTCGGCGACCACTTGGACACGCCCGTCGTCGAGATTGAGAGCAAAGCCACTCAGGCCGCCGATCTCCAGGGCACGTGCACGGGTGAACCACCGGAAACCCACACGTTGGACCCGCCCGCGCACCCAGGCGGTGAGCCGTACTTCTTCGTTCATGGGTGCACGCTAACCGGCCAAAACCACTCGGAGCACTTCGCCCCCTTGGGAGTTGGGGTACCGTCGCCGACCACAAAGTCTCACTCGTACGGGTGAGAAACATGCACAACTGTGACGACCACGTGAACCCGAGGACCCCAGGACCTGAGGACCCCAGGACCCGAGGACCAGGAAGGCCAGGACATGGGACGCCACCGCCGCTCCGCCGCCGGCCGCCCGCACGCGAGCGACTTCGCGCAGGGCTACGCGGAGTACCCGCCGCCCCCTTCGTCGCCGCCGCGCCCCGGCGCCTCCCACCACCGCAAGAAGCGCGACGGCGTCCCCCTGCGCACCGGTCTGCTCGGTGCCTCGGCGGCGGTCGCGATGGGCGCGGTCGCGGTGACCTCGGGCCTGATCCCGGGTGGCGGCGGCTTCAAGCTCGGCGGCGGTGGGGGCGGCGACAAGGTGCAGGCCGCCGACTCCCCCGACGTCACCGCGCAGGGCAGCACGGAGGGTTCGGTGAACGACCGGGCGCCGTCCTCGGCGAGCCGCGACAAGGACCGGTCCACGCCGTCCGCCTCCCCTTCGCGGTCGGCGTCGAGCGCCGCGCCCTCCGCCGAGCCGTCGAAGCCGCCGCGTACGTCCCGGTCCGCCGCCGGCTCCGGCGACGGCGCGGGCGACAGCGGTACGCGGACGAGGAGCGCGAGCCCGTCGACCTCCGCCCCGTCCTCGCCGACGAAGACGCGGGCGCCCGCCGGGAGTGGCGGCGGCTCCTCGACGGCGTCGGAGAAGGCGGCCCAGGCCCAGGTCCTCTCCCTCGTCAACCAGGAGCGCTCCAAGGCGGGTTGCTCGCCCGTGACGTCGGACAGCGGGCTCACCTCGCTCGCCACGGCGTTCAGCGACGACATGGCCGCGCGGGACTTCTTCGACCACACGGACCCGGACGGCGCGTCGCCCTGGGACCGCGCCAAGGAAGCGGGCATATCCGATCTCGGCGGTGAGAACATCGCCCGCGGCCAGGCCAACGCCCAGTCGGTCATGGACTCCTGGATGAACAGCCCCGGCCACAAGGCGAACATCCTGAACTGCGACTTCAAGACCTTGGGCGTCGGCGTGCACTTCGGCTCGGGCGGCCCGTGGTGGACGCAGGACTTCGGCTACTGAGCCCCTAGGTGTGCTGTTCCGACACGTTGGTGACGCGGCTGGCGGGTGTATGCAGCTGCAAGGCGGAGGAGGGCGTCAACGCGAGGGGGGCACCTCCCACCCGAGCCGTCGCGAAGCGCGGTTCGAGGGTGGGGGAGTTGGCAACCGACGACAACGCCGAGGGGGGTACCCCCTGCTCCTTAAGAGCTTGGGGGAGCGCGCACCAGGGCCCGCGACTCCGGCAAGATCCGTCAGAAGGCCCTAGGCCGGCACTGCGCGCGGCGGGCGCTGGCAGCGCGGGCAGTAGTAGCTGGACCGATTCATCCACGGGCGCCGCCGCATGGGCGTCCCGCATCGCCGGCACGGCAGCCCCTCACGCCCGTACGCGTCGAGCGACCGCTCGAAGTACCCAGACTCCCCGTTCACATTCACGTACAGGGAATCGAAGCTCGTCCCGCCGACACTCAGCGCCGCGTTCATCACATCCCGTACGTGGCCCAGGAGTTCGGCCGTACGGGGGCGGGTGAAGGTGCCCGTGGGGCGCTCGTAGTGCAGCTTCGCGCGCCACAGCGCCTCGTCCGCGTAGATGTTGCCCACGCCGCTGATGAGCGACTGGTCGAGCAGTGCCCGCTTGATCGTGGAGCGCTTGGCGCGCAGCGCGGTGTGGAACGCGGCGTCGTCGAAGAGCGGGTCGAGGGGGTCGCGGGCGATGTGCGCGATGACGTCGGGCAGGCCGTTGTCGTCCGTGTCGTGCAGCGAGAGCCCGCCGAAGGTGCGCTGGTCGACGAAGCGCAGCTCCGTCGCCAGGTCGTCGGCGAAGCGCACGCGGATGCGCAGGTGCTTCTCGTCGGGGGCGTCGTGCGGCTGCACGAGGAGCTGTCCGCTCATGCCGAGATGGGCGAGCACGGAGGCGTGTGCCCCCTCCAACGGCAGCCACAGATACTTCCCGCGCCGACTCGGCTCGCCGATGATCTGCCCCTTGAGCCGGGACGCGAAGTCCGCTCCGCCCGCCAGGTGCCGCCGCACGGCGCGCGGATGCAACACCTCGGCCTCGGCGACGGTCCGCCTCGCCACCCACCGGGCCAACCCCCGCCGCACAACCTCGACTTCGGGCAACTCTGGCACGGGTGACCTCCGGTCGTGTCAGTTCGATCCCCTGCGGCACTTGAGCAGCGGGGCCCGGGGCAGAACCCCAATCCTTCCAGCCCCACCGGCGCTTGAGGCACGGGGTCCGGGGCAGAGCCCCAATCCTTCCAGCCCCGCCGGCGTTTGAGGCGCGGGGTCCGGGGCGGAGCCCCGTGGCGTGGGGAAATGCGAAGCCCGCCCCCGCCGGGTGGACCGGCAAGGACGGGCTCAGGAAGCGGAGCGGTTACGCCGGGTCGGCGGCCTGCGCCGCCTCGGCCCGCTCGTCCGCGGCAGCGCGAATCGCACGCCACGCGGACTCAGCGGCCTGCTGCTCCGCTTCCTTCTTGCTGCGGCCGGTGCCGGTGCCGTACGAGACGCCTCCGACGCGGGCGGCAGCAGTGAAGGTCTTCTCGTGGTCGGGGCCGGTTTCGGTGACCAGGTACTCGGGCACGCCGAGTCCCTCCGTCGCCGTCAGCTCCTGGAGACTGGTCTTCCAGTCCAGGCCGGCACCCAGATTCGAGGACTTCTCGATCAACGGGTCGAACAGACGGTGGACGAGTTCGCCCGCCGCGTCCAGACCCTGGTCCAGGTACACCGCACCGATCACCGCTTCAAGGGTGTCGGCGAGGATCGACGCCTTGTCCCGGCCGCCCGTGCCCTCTTCACCCCGGCCGAGCCGGATGAAGGAGCCCAGGTCGAGCCCGCGGCTGACCTCCGCAAGCGCACGCGAATTGACCACCGCGGCCCGCAGCTTGGCCAGTTGGCCTTCCGGCAGGTCCGGGTGGGTGCGGTAGAGCGTGTCGGTGACCACCAGACCGAGCACCGAGTCCCCGAGGAACTCGAGCCGCTCATTGGTCGGCAGGCCGCCGTTCTCATACGCGTACGAACGGTGCGTCAGCGCGCGCACCAGAAGGGCGGACTCGAGCTTGTACCCGAGCCGCCCTTCCAGAAGCGTGTGGGACGAGGCTGTGGTGTCCACCTTTTTCTTGGCGTCGTCCGACGCCTTCTTGGGGCTCGACACTGTGCCTCTCACCAGCCGCTCAGACCTCGAGGACCTGGCGCTTGTTGTAGGTGCCGCAAGACGGGCACGCGATGTGCTGCTGCTTGGGCTCCTGGCACCGCTCACACGAAACCAGGGGGGTGACCGCAGCCTTCCACTGCGACCGGCGGTGGCGCGTGTTGCTGCGCGACATCTTCCGCTTCGGAACAGCCACGGCTACTTCTCCTGCTTCTCGTCGACGCCCGCTTCCGCTTCGGCGCCGCTCATCTCGTCCTTCTCGCCGTCCTGGATGGATTCAGCGAGTCCCTGCAAAGCCGCCCAACGGATGTCGACGGCGTCGTGGTGGTGGCCCGGTTCGTCCGCGAGGCGCACTCCGCACTGGGAGCACAGACCTTCGCAGTCTTCCTGGCACACCGGCTGCATCGGCAGTGCGAGCACCACCGCATCACGCAGCACCGGCTCGAGGTCGAAAAGACCGTCCTCGAGAAAGAGCCTGTCCTCGTCGTCCTCGGCGTCGTCGCCGGCGTCGTCCTTGGGACGGCCCCGGTCGTCGGCGTCAGGGTACGAGAACATCTCCTGGAAGTCCGCGTCGACCTCATGGTCGACCGGCTCCAGACACCTTACGCACTCCCCCTTCGCCGATGCACGGGCGGTGCCTGTGACAAGCACCCCTTCCATGACCGACTCCAGACGGAGCTCGAGCTCCACCGGGGCGCCTTCCGGCACCTCGATGACCCCCAGGAGACCGAACTCCTTGGGGGCGTCGATCGTGCGGGACAGCCGCTGCATGGCACCAGGACGCCGACCCAGCTCGTGCGTATCGAACACGAACGGGTTGCGGTGGTCGAGATGCGTGCTCAGGGCTGGTCCTGCTTTCGTTCTTCGAAGCTCATGGGGGGTTGCCGCCCCGATTTTCCGGGCAGCTCGGAACGCACGTGTACGCGCGACCGAAGAACCAGGGTACTGGACCTTTCGCTCACGGCCCAATCTGCCCCCTGGGCCTGCTCAGCGGCCCGCTCAGCGCCCCTGTTCGTACTGCCGCATCTGCTCCAGGCTGATCATGCTCGTGTCGAAGAGACTCGTCTCGTCGAGCGCGCTGTCCTGGGCCTGCTGTTGCTGCGGATCCTGCTGAGGCTGCTGGTACGCCGCGTACGGGTCCGGCTGCTGCTGGAGCTGCTGCTGATACGCGTACGGGTCCTGCTGGTACGCCGCCGCGTACGGGTCCTGCTGCTGGTAGGCGGCGTAGGGGTCCTGCTGGCCGTAGGGCTGCTGTTGGTAGGCGCCGTACGGGTCCTGGTCCTGCTGCGCGTATACGGGCTCGGGGGCCTGGGACGGGATCTGCGGGATCTGCGGGACCTGTGAGATCTGTTGGGCGGGCTGCGGCTGCTGGCCCTGGGCGCCGATCTCGGCGAGGCCCGCGAGGTAGTCGGCGTCGCTGGTGTGCGGCTGGCCCTCGTCGTCCATGGTCAGCGTGCCGAGGTCGTCGCTCGCGATGCGGCCGTGCAGCTTCTGGCGGCCCTTGCCGACGGCCTCCAGGGTCTTGGCGAGCACCGCCTCGAAGGCGCCGAGCTTGGTGTCCACATAGCTGTCGGCGTCGCGCCGCAGCGTCTCCGGGTCGTGGCTGCGCTCCGGGGCGTCCTCGTCCTCGTAGCCCTCCGCGTCGACGCCGGGCCCGGTGCCGAGGAGCTTTTCGCGGCCGCGGCCGACCGAGCCGAGCGTCTTGTTGAGGACGACCTCGAAGTTGGCCAGCTTGGAGTCGACGTAGTCGTCGGCCTCCGCGCGGACCTCCTCGGCCTCCTGGCGGGCCTCGGTGAGGATCCGGTCGGCCTCGGACTGGGCGCGGCGGGCGATCTCCGTGTCGGCGATCAGGGTGCCGCGCTCGGCCCGCGCGCTCTCGATGATGCGCTCGGCCTCGGCGTGGGCCTGCTCGACCATCTGCTCGCGGCCACCGAGCAGCTCCTGGGCCTGCGCGAGGGAGCCGGGCAGCGCCTGGCGCACCTCTTCGAGCATCGCGAGCAGGTCGGCGCGGTTGACCACGCACGAGGCCGACATGGGCATCGAGCGCGCGCCACCGACCGTGGCGACGATCTCGTCGAGCTTCTTCTGCACGTCCACCGTGTGCTCGCCACTCTCTCGTCTAGACGCCGGTTCGACCGGGTGTTGGTGCCGGACAAGGCGACTGTAAGCCCAACGAGCGCGTGCGTGTCACTTCTTGGGAAGGCGCTCCGTCAGTGCCTCGTGCACCCGCGGCGGAACCAGGTGCGAGACGTCGCCGCCCCAGGCCGCGACCTCCTTGACCAGGGAGGACGACAGGAAGCTGTACGTCGGGTTGGTCGGCACGAAGAGGGTTTCCACGCCGGACAGGCCGTTGTTCATCTGGGCCATCTGCAGCTCGTAGTCGAAGTCGCTGACGGCGCGCAGGCCCTTCACGATGGCCGGGATGTCGCGCTGCTTGCAGAAGTCGACGAGGAGTCCGTGGAAGGCCTCCACCTCTACGTTGCCGAACTCGGCCGTGACCTCGCGGATCAGCTCGATCCGCTCGTCGACCGCGAACAGGCCCTGCTTCGACTGGTTGATCATCACCGCGACGTGCACGACGTCGTAGAGCTTGGAGGCTCGGGCGATGATGTCGAGGTGGCCGTTGGTGATGGGGTCGAACGACCCCGGACAGACTGCGCGGCGCACGGGAAGTCCCTCGCTCTCCGGTCCGGTCATCGTGCGTCGTCGCACGTGAGGGTGGTGTTCAAGGCGGCGCGACCGTACCAAAACGTGCCTTCGCCGTAGCGACGGGACCTCAGGCCCTCGAAGCCGTCCGGCCACCGGAATTCGCCGCCTCTGGTGCTGCGTTCAACGGTGACGAGCGCTTCGTCCGCGAGCCAGCCCTCCGTACGGAGTGTGAGCAGTATCTCCCGAAGATCGTCGTCGGAGACGGCGTACGGGGGGTCCAGAAACACCAGGTCGTAGGGGGCAGTTGGGGCCGGGCCCGCGACGATTTGCTCCGCTTTTCCGGTACGTGCCTCGGCTCCGGGGAGGCCGAGGGTGCGGATGTTGTCGCGGATGGTGCGGGCGGCGCGGGCGTCGGCCTCGACGAGGAGGGCGTGGGCGGCGCCGCGGGAGAGGGCCTCCAGGGCGACGGCGCCGGAGCCGGCGTACAGGTCGGCGACGCGGGTGCCGGTGAGGCTGCCGCCGAGGAGCGCCTGCCAGGTGGAGAAGAGGCCTTCGCGTGCGCGGTCGGAGGTGGGTCGTGTGCCGTTGCCCGGGGGCACGGCCAGTCGTCTGCCTCCGGCGGTTCCGGCGATCACGCGGGTCATCGCGTTCCTACGTCCTTGTCTTCCGTACGTGCTGCGTTGTTGCGGGTCCAGTCTGTCAGGGCGGCGCCCGCCGGGCGCGGTCGGCCGTCCCTACGCCACGGGGCTCCGCCCCGGACCCCGCTCCTCAATCGCCGGAGGGGCTTGATTGGGTCAGCCCTTGTCGAGGTACTGTTCGCGGTCCTCGTCGAGGAGGGCGTCCAGGGCCGTGCGGAGGGCGGGGATGTGGTCGAGGTCGGGGTCGGCCGAAACCACCTTGGTCGCCTCGTCCCGCGCCTCCGCGATGATCTCCTCGTCCTCGATCACGGCGAGCATCCGCAGCGAGGAGCGCACACCGGACTGGGCCTGGCCGAGGACGTCGCCCTCGCGGCGCTGTTCCAGGTCGATGCGGGAGAGCTCGAACCCGTCGAGCGTGGACGCGACCGCGCCGAGACGGGCGCGGGCCGGGCTCGCCTCCGGCATCTCGGTGACCAGGAGGCACAGGCCCGCCGCCGAGCCGCGCCCCACCCGCCCCCGCAACTGATGGAGCTGCGAGACGCCGAAGCGGTCGGCGTCCATGATCACCATCGCCGTGGCGTTCGGCACGTTCACACCGACCTCGATGACGGTCGTCGCCACCAGGACGTCCGTCTCCCCCGCGGCGAAGCGACGCATCACGGCGTCCTTGTCGTCGGGCTGCATCCGCCCGTGCAGGACCTCCACCTTGAGCCCGCGCAGCGCCCCGTGCGTCAGCTCATCCGCCACGTCGAGCACCGCCAACGGCGGCCGCTTCTCCGCCTCGTCCTCGGCGGACTGCTTCTTCGCGGCGCCCTTCTTGGGCTTCTCGTCCTCGTCGTCGCCAATGCGGGGGCAGACGACGTACGCCTGGTGGCCGTTGCCGACCTCCTCCCGTACGCGCTCCCACGCGCGCGCGAGGAAGTGCGGTTTGTCGGCGGCCGGGACGACGTGGCTGGAGATCGGTGAGCGACCGGCCGGAAGCTGGTCGAGGACGGACGTCTCCAGGTCGCCGAAGACCGTCATGGCGACCGTGCGCGGAATCGGCGTCGCCGTCATGACCAGGAGGTGCGGCGGCTGTTTGCCCTTGGAGCGCAGGGCGTCGCGCTGTTCCACACCGAAGCGGTGCTGTTCGTCGACCACGACCAGGCCCAGGTCGTCGAACTGCACCTTGTCCTCGATCAGCGCGTGCGTACCGATGACGATGCCGGCCTCGGCGGTCGCCAGGTCGAGCAGCGCCTGGCGGCGGGCGGCCATGCCCATGGAGCCGGTCAACAGCACCACCTTGGTGGCGTGCTCGGACCCGCCCAGCATCCCGCCCTCGGCCAGCTCGCCCATCATCTCGGTGATGGACCGGTGGTGCTGCTGGGCCAGCACTTCGGTGGGCGCGAGCATCGCGGCCTGCCCGCCCGCGTCGACGACGGCGAGCATGGCGCGCAGGGCCACCATCGTGTTGTGGGTCACCGTGAAGTTGTCGGTCACGTAGGCACGGCTCTGATGAGCGACGCTGATGCACTGGACCGGCTTGCGCCCCACGAACTCAACTGACCGAATTCCCCGCCGGAACGTGTTGTACTTCGGCCGAGGCCGCACGCGTTCGGCTTTGCGCGTCAGCCTGAAGGGCGCGTACTCGTCGGGGAGAGCCACCGAAACGTTGAACGCGTCCCGCTTCGGCAGCACCCGTGCCCGCCCACCCAACGAGCGAACCAGCCAGGCAACGTCGTCCGCCAGCCTGCGCGAAGCCGAGCAGAGCGAGATGCTCATGCCATCCGCGTGAATCGTGCCGCCGGTGTCCAAGAGCCCCTGCAAGAGGGCCAGACGGTTCTTGATCGAAGTGTTCTTGAAGTCATCGGGCACGAACTTTCCATGTGACGTCGCACCCCAGAGATTCAGATCTCGTAGGACCTGGATGACGGGGTTGCGCATCCCTCCCGCACGGTGCGTCAGCTGAATCGTGAAATCGCAACCCTCGCCCTTCACCGGAACCAGTCGGCATTCGGGAGCCGCGGCCTGTGCCGCGGCATCTCGGATCTCCTCGTCGATCGTGGACAGGCGGAGGTTGTACCGAAATGAGCCGTCTCCCAAGAGAAGACCGAACAGATACGGATCAAGAGGCAGCGGCGCGTCCCCTCCGATGTCGACCGGAGTGGCTGCCGGCAGGTACCACTTGGAGGATCCGTTGGCCTTGAACAGGTCGAGGCGGATCTCTCTGGTGGTCATGACCTTGGGGGCCTGCCCTCGGTGCCATCCACAGCTCGTGCCGACGATCCACAGATGTTCGTCGTCACACTCGACGGAGCTTCCATCAGACAGGACCAGGCGCCAGACGTCCCGCTCCCCTTGTGGAAAGACTCCGTCGATCGCCGCGATCTCGCCGTTGGGCACCACAATGTGGTCTCCCACCCGGAGGTCACCCATGCGGCGAAAGCCGTCTGGAGCAAGGACGAGCGAATCGAGCGGCTGGGCTTTGCCCGAGCCCACCTCCCCCTGAAGCAGCCTGTGCATCGGATGCTCCGTGGCCAGGTCGTCGAAGATCTCCCGGGAGACCTTCTGCTGGCCGTCCGTGAGCGTGAACGGGAGCTTCGCGTCGAAGGCGGTCAACAGGCCGTCCTCCTTCGGCACCCGCGCGACCGCCGTCAGCTGTGTCTCCGCGAAACGGCGCCTGGCGAGGGCCACTTGGAGGACGAAGGCCTCGTCCCACTTGAGGCGGGCGCGGGCGTCGGCGATGTCGGCCTTCGTGTGCGGCCGGTGGATCTTGAGCAGGGCCTCGGGGAGCGGGACGAGGCCGCGCCCCTCGCGCAGCGACTCGGGCAGCGGGTCCTCGGCCTCGCGCGCGCTGGGCAGCACCAGGTCCACGGCCTTGGCGATCTTCCAGGACTCCAGCTTGGCCGTGGCGGGGTAGATCGGCAGCAGGGCGCCGGCCCACGAGCCGACGGCCTCGGCGGCGTCCTCGGAGGACTCGGCGTTGAGCAACTGGTAGGCGGGGTGCGCCAGTTGCATCTTCCGGTTGAAGACGGAGACCTTGCCCGCGAACATCGCGCGCGTACCCGGCAACAGGTCCTTGTGCGGCTTGTGGATGCCGCGGCCGAAGAAGACGAGCTGGAGCTGGCCGCTGCCGTCCGTGATGGTGACTTCGAGGCGCTGGCCCCTGCCGCCGTTGAACTTCAGGATGCGGGCGGTCGCGACCTGGGCGACGACCGTGACGTGCTCGTCGAGCGGCAGCTCCGCGAGCCGGGTCAGCTCGCCCCGCTCCGCGTATCTGCGCGGATAGTGGTGCAGCAGGTCACCGACGGTGTGCAGGCCGAGATGCTCGGCCATCACCTTCGCGGTGGCGGGTCCGAGCAGTTTCTTGAGCGGTTCTTCGAGCGCGGGCACGAGATCCATTGCACACCACGGCACTGACAATCACCTTGACCGCCTCCTCGACCCGATCTACGTTGCGTCCACAAATCGAAACGTGATCTACGTTTGTGGACGGCGCAGGGCTGCACGGGACAGCGCAGGACTGCACAGGACGGCGGAGGACCCCATGACGCTCACCGGCTATCTGGTCGTCGCGGGCGCCCTGACCGTGGCGGCCTGTCTCCAGGCCTCGATCGGCTTCGGCATGGCGATGCTCGCCGCTCCGGTGGTCGCCGTGATCGACCCGTCCCTCGTACCGGGAACTCTGATCGTCCAGGCGACCGTGCTGAGCCTGCTCGTGACCGTGGCCGACCGGCAGCACATAGACCTGCGGGGCACCGGCTGGGCACTGGTCGGACGGGTGCCGGGGACCGTCGCGGGGGCGCTGCTCGTGGCGACGCTGCCGCAACAGGGGCTCGCCCTGATGCTGTCCGCCGTGGTGCTCCTCGGCGTCGTACTGACCTGCTTCGGCTGGGCCCCGCGCCCGCACCGGCCCGCCCTGGTCCTCGCCGGTTCCGCGTCCGGCCTCTTCGGCACGGCCACCTCGATCGGCGGCCCGCCGATGGCGCTGGTGTGGCAGGGCAGGGACGCCCCGGTGGTGCGCTCCACCATGAGCGGGTTCTTCCTGGTCGGCTCGGTGCTCTCCATCGCGACGCTCGCGTCCACGGGCTCGATCGGTACGCACACCCTGGCGATGTCCGCCGCACTCGCCCCCGCGTCGGTCCTCGGCTACGTACTCTCGCGCTACGTCAACCGCTTCATGGACGCGCGACGGCTGCGCTGGGCCGCGATCGGGGTGTCCACGCTGGGGGCCGTACTCCTGATCGGCCAGCAACTGCTGTGAGGCGGGCGGCCGACCCGCTCACCACCTCGGTACCCCCGGGTCGAACTCCGGCCGGAAGCGCCGCATGTACGCCGTGTCGTCGCGCTCCCGGATGCCGCACGTGACGTACTGCTCGTGCAGCCGCGCGAGCGCGTCCCGGTCGAGTTCGACGCCGAGACCGGGGGCGGTGGGCACGGCGACGGCGCCGCCCTGGAAGGTGAGCGCGCCCGGCGCGACGACGTCCTCTGCGGGGTCCTTCCACGGCCAGTGCGTATCGCAGGCGTAGTCGAGGTTGGGGGTGGCGGCGGCGAGATGGGTCATGGCCGCGAGGCTGATGCCCAGGTGCGAGTTGGAGTGCATGGACAGGCCGAGGCCGAACGTCTCGCAGATCCCGCCGAGCCGCTGCGAGCGACGAAGCCCGCCCCAGAAGTGGTGGTCGGACAGCACCACTTGGACGGCGCCTTGCCGCACGGCGGGCGGCAGGTGGTGGAAGGCGACCACGCACATGTTGGTGGCGAGCGGCATCGGCACCTCGCGCGCGACGCGGGCCATGCCCTCGATGCCGGGCGTCGGGTCCTCCAGGTATTCGAGTACGCCGTCGAGCTCCTGCCCCACTTTGATGGAACTGGCCGTGTTCCAGGCCCCGTTGGGGTCGAGCCGCAGCGGGAGCTCCGGGAAGGCGGCGCGCAGCGCCCGTACCGCCTCGATCTCCTCCTCGGGCGGGAAGACGCCACCCTTGAGCTTGATCGCGCCGAACCCGTAGGCGTCGACGATCCGCCGCGCCTGCCGCACGAGCCCCTCCGGGTCGAGCGCCGCGCCCCACGCGTCGTCCTCCTGTCCGGGGTGGCCGGCCCACTTGTAGAAGAGGTACGCGCTGTAGGCGACGCGGTCGCGGACGGCGCCGCCCAGCAGGTCGCTCACCGGGCGACCGACGATCTTGCCCTGTAGGTCGAGCGCGGCCACCTCGAAGGGCGAGACGACCCGGTCGGCGAGCGAGCTGTCGGTCACCATCCCGCTCATCCCGTGCCCGCCCGCACCACTGTCGGAGACCAGCGACTCCCCGACCGCCCGCCAGACGCCGTTCAGGTCGAAGACGTCGACGCCGACCAGGTGCCGACCGGCGCGTTCAAGGCGGCGCAGATGCGGCAGGTCACCGTAGGACTCACCGAGCCCGCACAGCCCGCTGTCGGTCACCACCTCGACGACCGAGCGCAGCGCGAACGGCTCGTGCACGCCTACGGAGTTGAGGAGCGGAAGGTCACGGAAGGCCACCGGTGTCACGCGTACTTCGGTGATCCGGTGCTTCTCGGCTGCGGCGGCTGCGGGTGCGATGTCGGGCGCGGCGGGATCAGGCATGCCGGGATGCTGACACGATCTACGTATGTAGACAAGGCTTCCGTACGTGAATCAGGCCGAAGGCAGGCCCCGCCTCCGGCAACCGTGAGAACCGTGAGAACCGTCCTACTCGACGCCGATCAGCATCAGCGCCGACTGCCGCCCACCCCGGTACACCACGGTGTCCACGGCCAAGTGCGACTCGCGCACATGCTGTTCGAGCCCGGCCGCGACCTCGTCGGAGACCTCCTCGCCGAGGACGAGCGTGACGAGTTCGCCGCCCGCCGCGAGCATCCGGTCGAGGACGGTGCGCGCCGTGGCGGGGACCTCGCCGCCGATGACCGCCACGTCTCCGTCGATGAGGCCGAGCACGTCCCCGGCCTGGCAGATGCCCGCCATGGTCCACGACTGCCGCTCGGCGACGAGGAGTTCGCCGTACCGGGTCGCGCCCGCGGCCGACGTCATCGCCACGACGTCCTCGTCGAAGCGCCGGTCGGGCTCGTGGACGGCGAGCGCGGCGATGCCCTGGACCGCGGAGCGGGTCGGGATGAGCGCGATCCGGATGCCTTCGGAGCGGGCCTGCTCGGCCGCCGCCGCGGCGGTGTGCCGCAGCTCCGCGTCGTTCGGCAACAGCACCACCTCGCGCGCGTGGGCACGCCGTATCGCGTCGACGAGCTCCCCGCTGGCGGGCGGCTCACCGGGCCGGTCGGGCACCGTCGTGGCACCCGCCTCCGTGTAGAGGTCCGCGAGCCCGTCGCCCGGCACGACCGCTACGACGGCCCGCTGCGCGCGCTCGCGCGGCGGCGCCGAGCCGTGCCCCGCGTGCACGTCGCCGAGCCCGAAGTGCGTGATGCGGATGCGGTACGGGCGCCCGGCCTCGACGCCCGCCTCCACGGCCGCGCCCGCGTCGTCGACGTGCACGTGGACGTTCCACAGCCCGTCCCCGCCCACGACGACCAGCGAGTCCCCGAGGGCGTCGAGCCTGGTCCGCAGCCGGGCCACGGCCCGGTCGTCCGCCTCCAGCAGGTAGATGACCTCGAAGGCGGGCCCCGCGGCGCCGTCGTCCTCCGGGCATTCGAGCAGTACGCCCTCGGGGACGGCGTCCACGCGCGCGTGCCGGTCGTCCGCCGCTACGCGCGCGTGCCCGCCATCGCCACCTCGTCGTACCGGAGCCTCCCCGCACACGGCCTCGCTCAACGCGCCCAGGACGGCCACGAGCCCCCGCCCACCCGCGTCCACGACCCCTGCGCCGCCCAGGACGGCGAGCTGCCCCGGCGTCGCGTCGAGCGCCACGCACGCGCCTTCGTAGGCGGCACGGACGACGTCCCCGCAGTCCCCGTCGACCCCGGAGGCGGCCCGCGCGGCCGCCGTCGCCACGGTCAGGACGGTGCCCTCCACGGGATGCGCGACCGCCTCGCGCGCGGACTCGGCGGCCCGGCCGAGCGCGAGCCGCAGCGCGCCCGCGTCGACCCCGGCAGCGTGATCTCCCTCACCCGGTCCGCCGTCGGCGAGCACCTGCGCCATCCCCCGCAGCAGCTGCGCGAGGATCGTCCCGGAGTTGCCGCGGGCGCCGATGAGGGCACCGTGCGCCATGGCGCGCAGCACTTCCGGGAGCGCGGGGGCGGCCGGCTCGGGCCCCACCTCAAGGCCCGCGAAAACCGCCTCGACGGCCTGGTGCGCGGACTCCACGGTCAGATACAGATTGGTGCCGGTGTCCCCGTCCGCGACGGGATACACGTTGATCGCGTCGATCTCCGCGCGTTCGCGGCCGAGCGCCTCCAGAGCCAGTGAGCACCAGGCGCGCACCGCGATCACGTCGAGCACCTGCGGCACCTGTGCCTCCTTGAGCGGCTGGACTGGCACCGCAGAGTAGACCCCGGAAGGTGACCGTCCGGAAAGAGGGCCCGGTCACAAGCGGGGCCGGGGCAGGGCGCCCGGAGCCCGGGCAGGGGGCCCGACCAGCCATGGTAGTTTCGTTCTACCGACGCAGCCGTTGTATGCTGCTCGGGTTGCCCGATATCCGTCGGGACACCCCTGGCACCGCCACCCAGATCCTCGATCCTCCGATCTCGATCTCGGCATGCCGGGATCAACCGTAAGTGCATCTGAAGTCTTTGGAGTGACCCGTGGCTGCCAACTGCGACGTCTGCGGCAAGGGGCCGGGCTTCGGCAACAACATCTCGCACTCGCACCGCCGTACGCCCCGTCGCTGGAACCCGAACATCCAGCGTGTGCGTGCAGTGGTCGGCGGGACGCCGAAGCGCCTCAACGCCTGCACCTCGTGCATCAAGGCCGGCAAGGTCTCGCGCTGACGTAACGCTTAGCGCGGCCACCTCGCTGGTTGCTTGAAAGAGCCGGTCCCCTCGGGGACCGGCTCTTTTCTGTGCCCAGGCGTGCCTACTCGATCTCGCCTCCGGCGCCACCGGCCCCGAAGTGGTCCCAGCCACCCTGATTCGTCCAGGGCGCCCCGTCCACGGTCACCTGGGGCAGCGCGGAGGGGCCGAGGACCTCGCCGATCACCTTCCAGCGCGCGGGCAGCTTCACGTCCGGCGGGAAGGTCGCCACGATCGCGTGGTCCTCTCCCCCGCTCAGCACCCACTGCAGCGGGTCGACGCCGACGGCCTGGCCGATGTCGTTCATCTGCGAAGGCACGTCCACCTTCCCGGACTTGATGTCGATACGGACCTTGCTCGACTCGGCGATGTGGCCCAGGTCGGCGATGAGTCCGTCACTCACGTCACACATGGCGGTGGCACCGAGCCCGGCCGCGGCGGGACCCGCGTCGTACGGGGGCTCGGGACGGCGGTGCGCCTCCACGAAGGCGCGCGGCGAGCGGAAGCCACGGGAGAGCACCGCGTATCCGGCGGCGGACCAGCCGAGCCAGCCGGTCACCGCCACGACGTCACCGGGGCGGGCGCCGCCCCGGGTCACCGGGTCGTGGCCCTGCATGTCGCCGAGCGCGGTGATCGCCACGGTGATCGTGTCTCCGCGCACGACGTCGCCCCCGACCACGGCGGCGCCCGCCACCTGGCACTCGTCGCGCAGCCCGTCCATCAGCTCCGATGGCCAGGACGCGGGGAGTTCGGCGGGGACGACGAGGCCGAGCAGCAGCGCGGTCGGCACGGCGCCCATGGCCGCGATGTCGGCGAGGTTCTGCGCGGCGGCCTTGCGCCCGACGTCGTACGCGGTGGACCAGTCGCGCCTGAAGTGCCGGTTCTCCAGCAGGACGTCGGTGCTCGCGACGACCCTGCGGTCCGGCGCCGCGATCACGGCGGCGTCGTCTCCGGGGCCGATGCGTACGGCCGGGGTGGTGGTGAGCCGCGAGGTCAGCTCTCGGATGAGGCCGAACTCCCCCAACTCGCCGACGGTGCCCTTCATGCGCGTGCTGCCCTTTCTGCCCCGGTTCGCTGGCTCCCGCCAGGGCCGTCTGCCCCGGCCCGCTTGCGGTCGCGGGCCGTCTCTGTCATGGGTACGGTTCTTGTCACGGGCCTGCCTTCCACGTCCGTCGGGCGCCACAGCCGCCACCGGGTCTCCCCGCGACGAGCGGTGACGCGATAACGTGGCGTCCCTTCTCCCCACATGATCCTCGTGATGATCCTCGTGGCCGCCCTGGAGGTTCCGTGGTACAGGCGTACATCCTGATCCAGACCGAAGTAGGCAAGGCGTCGACCGTCGCCGAGCTGATCGGGAAGATTCCAGGAGTGATCCAGGCCGAGGACGTCACCGGCCCCTACGACGTGATCGTGCGCGCGCAGGCCGACACGGTCGACGAGCTGGGTCGCATGGTGGTCGCCAAGGTGCAGCAAGTGGACGGCATCACGCGCACCTTGACCTGCCCGGTCGTCCACCTGTAGCCCCCGTCTACCCTGTGCCGGTGAAGTCATATCGTCACCGGCTCCGTCATGGCCGACTCAGCCGCCTGTCCATAGTGGTGCCCTCGCTCTTCCTGCTGATCGCCACCGCGGGCTGCGCGGCGACGGACGACGCCCCCGAGGCACCGGTCCCCACTCCGGACGCGAAGGCCGCCAAGCTGTGCCGGAACCTGGACGAGGCCCTGCCGGAAAAGGTCGACGGACTCGAGCGCAACGATCCCGAACCCGGCTCGGAGCTCACCGCGGCATGGGGAAGCCCCGCGATCATACTGCGCTGCGGCGTGCCGTGGCCCGACGCGGCGGTGAAGGCGAAGAGCAACACGGCGACGATCGACGGCGTCGGCTGGGTCGCGGAGCAACTCGACAACGGCGCACAGCGCCTGACGACGGGCGGACGCCTCGCCTACGTAGAGGTGACGATCCCCAAGGACGAGGTCGCCAAGAGCGGGGCGGGCTCCCTGGTCGACCTCGCGAAGCCCATCAAGAAGGCGATCCCCGAAGGGATCGCCGACTAGAGGTGCCGCATGGTGCTCAGCGCAGCCCGGTCGAGCGCCGCAGCGCGGCCTCGATGAGCCGGTCCACCAGCTCCGGGTAGCCGACGCCGCTCTCCTGCCACATGCGCGGGTACATGGAGATCGGGGTGAAGCCCGGCAGCGTATTGATCTCGTTGATGACGAACTCCCCGTCCTCGTCGAGGAAGAAGTCCGCGCGGACCAGGCCCTCGCAGGACATGGCCTCGAAGGCGTCGACGGCGAGCTTGCGGACCTCGGCGGTCTGCTCCTCGGTCAGCGGCGCGGGCACGATGCCGGCGGCGGAGTCGATGTACTTCGCCTCGAAGTCGTAGAACGCGTGGGAGTCGGCCGGGGGGATCTCGGCCGGCACGGAGGCGCGCGGACCGTCCTCGAACTCCAGGACCCCGCACTCGATCTCGCGCCCGACGATGCCCGCCTCGACGATCACCTTCGGGTCGTGCTCGCGGGCCGTCTCCATCGCCTCGTCGAGCCCGTCGAAGGAGTCGACCTTCGTGATGCCGATCGAGGAACCCGCGCGCGCGGGCTTGATGAACAGCGGCCAGCCGTGGTCCCCGACGAAGTCGGCGATGCGCCGCCGGGCGCCGTCCCGGTCCTGCTCCCACTCGCGCGGACGCACGACTACGTACGGGCCGACCTTCAGCCCGAAGGACGTGAAGATCCGCTTCATGTACTCCTTGTCCTGGCCGACGGCCGAGGAGAGCACACCGCAGCCGACGTACGGGGTTCCGGAGAGGTCCAGGAGGCCCTGGATGGTGCCGTCCTCGCCGTACGGGCCGTGCAGCACGGGGAAGACCACGTCGACCTCGCCGAGGGCCTTGGGGACCGATCCCGGCTCGTTGTAGACGACTTCGCGGGAGCCGGGGTCGACCGGGAGCACCACGCCGCCCTCGGCCGACTCGGCGAGATCGGCGACGTCCGGCACCTGACGGTCGGTGATGGCCATCCGCTCCGGGTCGTCCGCCGTCAGCGCCCAACGCCCCTCACGCGTGATGCCGACCGGCAGCACGTCGTACTTGGAACGGTCGATGGCGCGCAGCACGGCACCCGCCGTGACCACGGAGACGCCGTGCTCGGAGCTGCGACCACCGAAGACGACGGCCACACGCGGCTTGGGCCCACCTGCGGTGGACGCCGGGCTCTGGGGGAGGTTCTCGCTGCTCATATCGCGTTGAGCGTACCTGCTGGTAGTACGAGAGTCAGCGCCCGCAGAGCCTGGGGCCTGTCGTCAAACTCCCGTCGTCGCTCAGCGTCGTTCCGGCTTGGCGGAGCGCGACATGAGCTCCTTCACCGCGACGACCGGGGACTTGCCCTCGTGGACGATCGCGACGACGGTCTCCGTGATCGGCATGTCGACGCCGTGCCGGCGCGCCAGATCGAGCACCGACTCGCAGGACTTGACGCCCTCCGCGGTCTGCTTGGTGACCGCGATCGTCTCCTGGAGGGTCATGCCCTTGCCGAGGTTCGTACCGAAGGTGTGGTTGCGCGAGAGCGGCGAGGAGCAGGTGGCCACCAGGTCGCCGAGGCCCGCGAGTCCGGAGAACGTCAGCGGGTCAGCGCCCATGGCGAGCCCGAGCCGGGTCGTCTCCGCGAGCCCGCGCGTGATGAGCGAGCCCTTCGTGTTGTCGCCGAGCCCCATGCCGTCCGCGATGCCGACGGCGAGCCCGATGACGTTCTTGACGGCGCCGCCGAGCTCGCAGCCGACCACGTCGGTGTTCGTGTACGGCCTGAAGTACGGGGTGTGGCTGGCGACTTGGAGGCGCTGGGCCACGGCCTCGTCGCGGCAGGCGACGACCGCGGCGGCGGGCTGCCGGGCGGCGATCTCGCGCGCGAGGTTGGGCCCGGTGACGATCGCGATGCGGTCCTCGCCGACCTTCGTGACGTCCTCGACGACCTCGCTCATGCGCATCGCCGAACCCAGCTCGACGCCCTTCATGAGCGATACGAGGACGGTGTCGGGGGCGAGCAGCGGGGCCCACTCCGCCAGGTTCTGGCGCAGCGTCTGAGAGGGCACGGCGAGCACCGTGAAGTCGGCGCCGGCGGCGGCCTCGGCCGGATCGCTGGTGGCCCGTACGTTCTCGGGGAGTTCGACGCCGGGCAGGTAATCCGGGTTCGTACGCGTGGAGTTGACGGCCTCGGCGAGTTCGGCGCGGCGGGCCCAGAGGGTGACGTCGCAGCCCGCGTCCGCGAGCACCATCGCGAAGGCGGTGCCCCAGGAGCCGGTGCCGAAGACGGCGGCCTTCACGGGTCGGGTCACTTGCTGTTCTCCTCGGTCGTACCGCCGGAAGGCGCTGAACTCTCCTTGCCCGCCTGCAACTTGCGGCGCTGCTCGATGCGCGCCTCACGCGGGTCGTAACGCTTCTGCGGGGCCTGCTCGCCGCGCAGCACCTCCACCTCGGCGGTGATCGCGGTCATGATGACCTCGGTCGCCTCCTTGAGCAGCTCCGGCGTGATCTCCCGGTCGTAGAACGCGGAGAGGTCGACGGGTTCACCGGCGAGCACGTGGTGCGTCTTGCGCGGGAAGAAGTGCGGCTTCTTGGAGTACGGCGCGAGCGCTTCCGTGGCGCCCCATTGGCCGACCGGAATCACCGGGCACTTGGTCTGCAGCGCCACGCGCGCGACGCCGGTCTTTCCGGTCATCGGCCACAGTTGGGGATCGCGGGTAAGCGTTCCTTCGGGATAGAAGGCGACGCACTCACCGCGCTCCACGGCGTCGATCGCGGCACGGAAGGCGCTCAGCGCGTTCGTGGACTCGCGATAGACGGGAATCTGTCCGGTGCCGCGCATCGCGGCGCCCACGAACCCCTTCTTGAAGAGGCCGTGCTTCGCGAGGAAACGCGGGACCCGTCCCGTGTTGTACTGAAAGTGGGCGTAGAGGAACGGGTCGAGATGCGAATTGTGGTTGACCGCGGTGATAAAGCCTCCGTCGGCCGGAATGTTCTCCATTCCACGCCAGTCCCGCTTGAACAGAACCACCAGCGGTGGTTTGCAGAGGACCGCGGCGAAGCGGTACCAGAAGCCGATTCTGCGGCGGGACACTCGGACACCTTCCTCTAGGGGGTCTACGGGCCGCACAAGTGTCGCCCCGGACCACCGGTCTGTCGAGAACACCGTACGCCCGCGCGGACAGCCGCACCTCATGCACAGGTCACAATGGGCGCGTGCAGTGGACCCTGGTGATACCGCTGAAACCGCTGGTGCGGGCCAAGAGCAGGCTGGCCCCGACAGCGGGACCCGCCCTGCGCCCGGGCCTGGCCCTGGCGTTCGCCCAGGACACCGTGGCCGCGGCGGGGGCCTGTGCGGCGGTGCGGGATGTGGTGGTCGTCACGGACGACGCCCGCGCGGAACGCGAACTCGGCGCCCTGGGCGCCCACGTCGTCCCGGACACCCCGCAGGCGGGCCTCAACGCCGCTCTCGCGCACGGAGCGGCGTCCGTACGCTCCGTGCGCCAGGACGCCGCCGTGGCCGCCCTGAACGCCGATCTGCCGGCGCTGCGCCCCTTGGAATTGGCCCGTGTTCTCGCGACGGCCGCCGCATTTCCCCGCGCATTTCTGCCCGATGCCGCCGGAATCGGCACAACACTCTTGTCCGCGACCCCCGGAACGGAATTGCGCCCCGCATTCGGCGGGGCCTCTCGCGCCCGCCATGCGGCGTCCGGCGCAGCGGAACTCCCCTGCGAAGGCGTCGACTCCGTACGCCAGGACGTCGACACCGGCGAGGACCTGCGCACGGCCCTGGCCCTTGGGGTGGGCCCGTACACCGCGAAGGCCGCGGCCGGGCTCCTGATCCCCGACTGAGTACGCTGCCCGTATGCAGGCCACCGCGTACACGTACGACTCCGAAACCCGTTCCGGGAGCGTCCTCCTGGACGACGGGACCCCCGTCCCCTTCGACGCCGCCGCCTTCGACGCGGGCGGCCTGCGGCTGCTGCGGCCGGGGCAGCGGGTGCGCATCGAGGTCCAGGGCGAGGGCGAGGCCCGGCAGATCACGCTCGTGACCCTGCAGACCTTCTGAATACGGGTTCCGTACAGGGTCTGCGGACACACCGCGGGCCGGTCTCCCCGGAGGGAGCCCGGCCCGACGCGTGAGCAACCTTGGCGTACGCCCAGAAGCGACTTACTTCTTGCGGGCGGTGGCCTTCTTGGCGGTGGTCTTGCGCGCCGTCGACTTCTTGGCGGGTGCCTTCTTGGCCGTGGCCTTCTTGGCGGGCGCCGTCTTCTTGGCCGTGGCCTTCTTGGCGGGGGCCGCCTTCTTGGCCGTGGCCTTCTTGGCGGTGGTCTTCTTCGCCGGAGCCGCCTTCTTGGCCGTGGTCTTCTTCGCCGTGGTCTTCTTGGCGGTGGTCTTCTTCGCCGTGGCCTTCTTCGCCGGCGTGGCCTTCTTCGCCGCCGCCTTCTTGGCCGTGGACTTCTTGGCCGCCGCCTTCTTGACCGTCGCCGAAGCGCCGCCGCTCAGGCTGCCCTTGGGCGCCTTCTTGACCGCGACGTCGTTCTTCGGGAGCTTCTTCGAACCCGCGACGAGGTCCTTGAAGCCCTGGCCGGCGCGGAAGCGCGGCACGGACGTCTTCTTGACCCGGACGCGCTCCCCGGTCTGCGGGTTGCGGGCGTAACGGGCCGGGCGGTCGACCTTCTCGAACGAACCGAAGCCCGTGACCGAGACGCGGTCACCGCTGACCACGGAACGGACGATGGCGTCGAGTACGGCGTCGACGGCGTCAGCGGCCTGCTGACGGCCACCGACCTTGTCGGCAATGGCTTCTACGAGCTGCGCCTTGTTCACGTCTTCCCCTTCGGAGACATTGCCGGAACGAATCTCTTTCGCACCGGCTTTTTCGCACGTTAGGCAGATATATACCGCAAATCAAACGCGAAACGGGCTAATCACCCTTGTGCCGCAACGAACTGGACAGTCTCAGAGTTCCTCTTCAGTGATGGAGCCCTCTTCGAAGTCGTCGAGGTCCGCCATGAATCGCTCCAGACGCCTTGCCGCACCGGCGAGATCGTGTTTGGCCGCGGCCGTGACGGCCAGCAGCTTCCGGGTCAGCGCCATCCGTACGCCCTCCGGGACTTGCAGTGTGCGCACTCGGGCGTGCGCTTCCTTGAGTTGGTCCGCGACTGCCGCGTACAGCTGGAGTTGGCCGTCGTGTTCCATGCACAGATTGTGCCATCTGGGGCGAGTTGTCGCCTCCGCAGGGTGCAACTCCCGCCCCACAAGCCACTTATGGAGCCTCGCACGACGGGCCCGCCGAGCGTGCCACCGACCCACGCGTACCCCAGGAACACCCTTGTCATTCAAGGGAGTTGAGGCCTCGCACCGACCACTCGCCGAGGGTGTCGGGCGGCCTCTGGACCCCGACACAGAAGTACCCCCAACCGGTGCACGATTGGGGGTACGGGCCCTGCTGATGTGGCTCGAATAAGCCTTGTCGAACTGCGGATCCGGTAGGGATCCGGCGGTGGTCCGCCGGGCTCAGACCTGGACGGTCTGCGGCTTGAAGGCCGGGCGCTTCGCCTCGTAGGCGGCGATGTCGGACTCGTTGCGCAGCGTGATGCTGATGTCGTCGAGGCCGTTCAGCAGCCGCCAGCGGGAGTTCTCGTCCAGTTCGAAGGACGCGGTGACGCCCTCGGCCCGAACTTCGCGCTCCTGCAGGTCGACCGTGATCTCGGCCTGCGGGTCCTTCTCCACCAGCTCCTGCAGCGCGTCCACGACCTTCTGGTCCAGAACGACGGTCAGCAGACCGTTCTTGAGGGAGTTGCCGCGGAAGATGTCCGCGAAGCGGGAGGAGATGACGGCCTTGAACCCGTAGTTCTGCAGCGCCCAGACGGCGTGCTCGCGGGACGAGCCGGTGCCGAAGTCGGGGCCGGCCACCAGGACCGTGGCGCCCTTGCGCTCGGGCTGGTTGAGCACGAACTCGGAGTCCTTGCGCCAGGCCTCGAAGAGCCCGTCCTCGAACCCGTCCCGCGTCACCTTCTTGAGCCAGTGGGCGGGGATGATCTGGTCGGTGTCGACGTTGCTGCGGCGCAGCGGGACGGCCCGGCCGGTGTGGGTGGTGAATGCTTCCATGACTCTCAGACTCCAGCGGCGACGGGAACGTCGGACAGGTCGGCCGGCGAGGCCAGGTGACCCAGGACGGCGGTGGCGGCGGCGACCTGGGGCGAGACCAGGTGCGTACGGCCGCCCTTGCCCTGCCGGCCCTCGAAGTTGCGGTTGGAGGTGGACGCGGAGCGCTCGCCGGGAGCGAGTTGGTCCGGGTTCATGCCCAGGCACATCGAGCAGCCCGCGTACCGCCATTCGGCGCCGGCCTCCTTGAAGACCTTGTCCAGGCCCTCCTCGACGGCCAGCAGGCCCACCCGGGCGGAGCCCGGCACGATCAGCGCCCGTACGCCGTCGGCGACTTTGCGGCCCTTGAGGATCTCGGCGACGGCGCGCAGGTCCTCCATGCGGCCGTTGGTGCAGGAGCCTACGAAGACCGTGTCGACCTTGATCTCGCGCAGCGGCTGCCCGGCGGTCAACCCCATGTATTCCAGGGCCTTTTCGGCGGCGTAGCGCTCCGAGGCGTCTTCGTACGAAGCCGGGTCGGGGACGCTCGCCGAAAGCGGCGCTCCCTGGCCGGGGTTGGTGCCCCAGGTGACGAACGGGGCCAGCTCGTCGGCCTTGATGAAGACCTCGGCGTCGAAGACCGCGTCGTCGTCCGTCTTCAGCGTCTTCCAGTACGCGACGGCCTCGTCCCACTCGGTGCCCTTCGGGGCGTGCGGACGGCCCTCCAGGTACGCGAAGGTGGTCTCGTCGGGGGCGATCATGCCCGCGCGGGCACCGGCCTCGATGGACATGTTGCAGATGGTCATCCGGGCTTCCATCGACAGCTTCTCGATGGCGGAGCCGCGGTACTCCAGGATGTAGCCCTGGCCGCCGCCGGTGCCGATCTTCGCGATGATGGCGAGGATCAGGTCCTTGGCCGTGACGCCCTCGGGCAGTTCGCCGTCGACGGTGATGGCCATCGTCTTCGGGCGGGCCATCGGCAGCGTCTGGGTGGCCAGCACGTGCTCGACCTGCGAGGTGCCGATGCCGAACGCCAGGCCGCCGAAGGCGCCGTGGGTGGAGGTGTGGGAGTCGCCGCAGACGACGGTGGTGCCGGGCTGGGTCAGGCCCAGCTGCGGGCCCACGACGTGCACGACGCCCTGCTCGACATCGCCCAGGGAGTGCAGGCGGACGCCGAACTCGGCGGCGTTCTTGCGCAGCGTCTCCAGCTGCACGCGCGAGACCGGGTCGGCGATCGGCTTGTCGATGTCGAGGGTCGGGGTGTTGTGATCCTCGGTGGCGATGGTGAGGTCGGTGCGCCGCACCTTGCGGCCCGCCTGCCGGAGGCCGTCGAAGGCCTGCGGGCTGGTGACCTCGTGCAGCAGGTGCAGATCGATGAAGAGGAGGTCGGGCTCGCCCTCGGCGCGCCGGACGACGTGGTCGTCCCAGACCTTCTCCGCGAGTGTCCTACCCATCGCTTTCCCTCCGGCCGGCTTGAGGAGCGCCGGCCCAACTAGAGATTTCGGGATCGCCGACGCCCGTACCCCTCGTACCGGACGTCAACGGCCGGGCCCGTTTCGTGCACGGGCCGGTGTGACGTACAGAGTGGCAAGTTCCACGGAAAATTGAACTTGCGTTTCACAGAGTGAGACGGGAGTATCGACGCATGGACAACAGTAGCGGCGTCGGCGTTCTGGACAAGGCAGCCCTTGTCCTGGGCGCCCTGGAGTCCGGACCCGCGACCCTCGCAGGCCTTGTCGCGGCCACCGGACTGGCAAGACCGACGGCCCACCGCCTGGCGGTGGCCCTTGAACACCACCGCATGGTGGCGCGTGACATGCAGGGCCGTTTCATTCTCGGCCCGCGCCTCGCGGAGCTCGCGGCGGCGGCGGGCGAGGACCGCCTCCTGGCGACGGCGGGGCCCGTGCTCACGCATCTGCGGGACGTCACGGGCGAGAGCGCGCAGCTCTATCGCCGCCAGGGCGACATGCGCATCTGCGTCGCCGCGGCGGAGCGCCTGTCCGGCCTTCGGGACACGGTCCCGGTCGGTTCGACGCTCACGATGAAGGCGGGCTCCTCCGCGCAGATCCTGATGGCCTGGGAGGAGCCGGAGCGCCTGCACCGCGGCCTCCAGGGCGCCCGCTTCACGGCGACGGCCCTGTCGGGCGTACGGCGCCGCGGCTGGGCCCAGTCGATCGGCGAGCGGGAGCCGGGCGTCGCGTCCGTCTCCGCGCCCGTCCGCGGCCCCTCGAACCGCGTGGTGGCGGCCGTGTCCGTCTCGGGCCCGATCGAGCGTCTGACGCGTCACCCGGGCCGGATGCACGCCCAGGCGATCATCGACGCCGCGGGCCGCCTCTCGGAGGCCCTGCGCCGCACCGGCTGATCCGGCCGCGCCCAACTCCCTTACGTTTCCTGCCCGTTCCCGGCCGGTCGCTCCAACGCCGCAGCGACCGGCCGGAGTTGTACGCACACGCTTCGGCCCTGCCTCGGTACACGAAAAAGGCCCTTCCCGACTTGGGGAAGGGCCTTGATCGTTCGCGTACCCCCGACCGGATTCGAACCGGCGCTACCGCCTTGAGAGGGCGGCGTGCTAGGCCGCTACACAACGGGGGCCAAGCTGGTCTACCAGGACTCGAACCTAGAATGACGGTACCAGAAACCGTAGTGTTGCCAATTACACCATAGACCACTGAAGTTCAAGACCTTGCGGCCTGCGAACTCAATGCGTACCCCCGACCGGATTCGAACCGGCGCTACCGCCTTGAGAGGGCGGCGTGCTAGGCCGCTACACAACGGGGGCCCTAGCGTGACCTCGGACTGGCCGAGATCAGTACCCCCGACCGGATTCGAACCGGCGCTACCGCCTTGAGAGGGCGGCGTGCTAGGCCGCTACACAACGGGGGCTTTGTGGACGCCATATCCACGATGCAGATGAGCTCTGCGAGCTGGCCTACCAGGACTCGAACCTAGACTAACGGAACCAGAAACCGTCGTGCTGCCAATTACACCATAGGCCACCGAAACTCAACCCCCGAAGGGATCTTGCTTGGCTTGCGCTTCCGGGTCCCGGGCTTTCGGCCCGCTCCCCTTGGCGCAGAAAGAACATTACCCGAAGGTGGACTGCGCTCCAAAACGGGTATCCCCCGCCAACAGCGCAGGCAGTTGCTCGAGCCCTGTGATGCGTACGAGTTCGGGTCGGCCGCCCAGTTCCGCGCGGTCCAGCCAGATCCCGCTCAGGCCCGCGTCGACGGCTCCGCGCGCGTCCGTGTCCGGCTGGTCACCGACGTACGCGATCTCGTGCGGCGCGAGGGCGAGCTGCTCGCAGACGGCGTGGAAGGCGGCCGCTTCGGGCTTGGCGACACCGAGTTCGGCGGCGCACAGGACGGCCTCGAAGCGGTCGCGTACGCCGAGGGCGCGCAGTTTGCGGTCCTGGTTGTGCAGCGAGGAGTTGGAGAGGACCGCGTGCCGGTAGCCGTCGGCGAGGGCGTCGAGGGTCGGGACTGTGTCGGGGAAGAGGCTCCACGCGGCCTCGTAGTGGGCGAGGTAGCGGGCGAACCAGCCGTCGGCCTCGTCGTCCTCCATCGCTCCCCCGACGAAGCTGCGTACGCGGTCCCTGCGCTGTCCCTCCCAGTCGGCCTCCCCCGCCTCGAAGCGCGCCCAGTGCTCGCGCGTGGCGGCCCGCCACCGCACGAGCGCCTCCTCGACGCTCCCGAAGCCGTCGAGCAGGCCCTCCACGGTGAGGTGCTCGCGCATGCCGACGGTGTCGGCGGTCGCGTAGTCGAAGATCGTGTCGTCGATGTCCCAGACCACGGCCTTGATCCCAGTGCTGTGCGGCATGCCTCGACCGTAATCGCGAAAGCCCCGGAAGCGGGTCGCTTCCGGGGCTTTCGCGTGGCTACGCGCGCGTGGTTAGTGGCTACGCGGCGAGCTTGGCCAGGGCCGCGTCGATGCGGGCGAAGGTCTTCTCCTTGCCCAGGATCTCCAGGGACTCGAAGAGGGGCAGGCCGATGGTGCGGCCGGTCACGGCGACGCGGACCGGGGCCTGGGCCTTGCCGAGCTTGAGGCCGTGGGCCTCGCCGGCGGCGAGGACGGCTTCCTTGAGGGACTCGGGGGACGACCAGTCGGCCGCGTCGAGCTTCTCGCGGGCCGTGGCGAGGAGGGCGTCGGAGCCCTCCTTCATGGCCTTGTTCCAGCTGGCCTCGTCGAAGACCGGCTCCGCGAGGAAGAGGAAGTCGACGTTGTCCGTGATCTCGGAGAGGACCTTGAGGCGGGTCTGCGCGTGCGGCGCGATGGCCGCCCACTTCGCCTCGTCGAAGTCCTCCGGGGCCCACGGCGCGAACGGGGCCTTCAGCCACGGGGCGCAGCGCTCGGCGAAGTCCTTCGGGTCGAGAAGCCGGATGTGGTCGGCGTTGATCGACTCGCACTTCTTGAGGTCGAAGCGGGCCGGGTTCGGCTGGACGTCCTTGACGTCGAACGCGGCCACCATCTCGTCGATGGAGAAGATGTCGCGGTCGGCGGAGAGGGACCAGCCGAGGAGGGAGAGGTAGTTGAGCAGTCCCTCGGGGAGGAAGCCGCGCTCCCTGTAGAGGTTGAGGCTGCTCTGCGGGTCGCGCTTGGAGAGCTTCTTGTTGCCCTCGCCCATCACGTACGGCAGGTGGCCGAACTCGGGCACCAGCTTGGCGATGCCCAGTTCCTGGAGCGCCCAGTAGAGGGCGATCTGGCGCGGGGTGGAGGAGAGCAGGTCCTCGCCGCGCAGGACGTGGGTGATCTCCATGAGGGCGTCGTCGACCGGGTTGACGAGCGTGTAGAGCGGGGCGCCGTTGGCGCGGACGATGCCGTAGTCCGGCACGTTCTCCGGCTCGTACGAGATCTCGCCGCGGACCAGGTCGTTGAACGTGATCCGCTCGTCCGGCATGCGGAAGCGGGTGATGGGCTTGCGGCCCTCCGCCTCGTACGCGGCCTTCTGCTCGGCGGTCAGGTCGCGGCAGTGGCCGTCGTAGCCGGACGGCTTGCCGGCGGCGCGGGCGGCCTCGCGGCGCTCGTCGAGCTCCTCCGTGGAGCAGTAGCAGGGGTACGCCTTGCCGGCCTCGACGAGCTTGTCGGCGACGTCCTTGTAGAGGTCCATCCGCTGGGACTGCCGGTACGGCGCGTGCGGGCCGCCGACCTCGGGGCCCTCGTCCCAGTCGAAGCCGAGCCAGCGCATCGCGTCGAGGAGCTGCTCGTACGACTCCTCGCTGTCGCGGGCCGCGTCGGTGTCCTCGATGCGGAAGACCAGGGTGCCCTGGTTGTGGCGCGCGAAGGCCCAGTTGAACAGGGCGGTGCGGACCAGGCCCACGTGCGGGTTACCGGTGGGCGAGGGGCAGAAACGGACGCGGACGGGGGACGAGGGTGCGCTAGCCACGCTTGACAACCTTGTTGGTGAGAGTGCCGATGCCTTCGATGCTGACGGCGACCTCGTCGCCGACGGCGAGCGGGCCGACCCCTTCCGGGGTGCCCGTGAGGATGACGTCGCCGGGGAGCAGCGTCATGGCCTCGGAGATGTTGACGACCAGGTCCTCGATGGACGTGATCATCTGCGACGTACGGCCGAGCTGGCGCTGCTGGCCGTTGACCGTGCACTGGATGGTGAGGTCGGAGGCCGCTTCGAGGGTCAGATCCGTCTCGACCCAGGGGCCGAGCGGGCAGGACGTGTCGAAGCCCTTGGCGCGGGCCCACTGCTTCTCGCGCTTCTGTACGTCGCGGGCGGTGACGTCGTTGGCGGCGGTGTAGCCGAAGATGACGTCCTTGACGCGCTCGCGCGGGACCTCGCGGCACATGCGGCCGATGACGACGGCGAGCTCCGCCTCGTGGTGCAGCTCCTGCGAGAAGCCCGGGTACTGGATCTCGCCGTCGGGGCCGATCACCGACGTGGAGGGCTTGAAGAAGGCGAAGGGGGTGTCCGGAACCTCGTTGCCCAGCTCCTTCGCGTGCTCCGCGTAGTTGCGGCCGAAGGCGATCACCTTGTTCGGGAGCACCGGGGGCAGCAGCCGCACCTTGTTGAGCGGGACCTTCGTGCCGCTCAGTTCGAAGTCCGCGAACGGGATGCCCTTGATGATGTCGAGGACGAGCTCGTCAGGCTTGTCGCCCTCGACCGCGCCGAAGGCGACGTTCCCGTCGATGGAGAATCTGGCGATGCGCACGGTTTGCTGCGCCCCTTATTTTCTGGATTTCCGGCGTTGGCCCGGGTGGGATGTGACCGACCCAGGCTAACGCGGTGGGGCCGACGCCGTCGGCCCGGTTGTTACGCCGCCGGGGCGGTCTCCGGGGCGACCATCAGGATGGTGCGCTTCGGGTTGGCGGTGTTCGTGGGGAGCGCGGCCGAGTGTTCCGGGACGGCGGGCGCGGCCTGGATCTCTTCGCCGTCCGCGAGGTGCGCCAGCGTCGTGCGCCGCGGGTTGGCAATGTTCTGGAACATCATCGTCTTCGTCATGACAGCGCTCTGGAACCTTCTCCGTAGTGTGTGAGGGGGGGCCATCCCTGTAATGCGTCAGGCTAAACATCTGATTCCCGCCGAAAGCCGGGAAGTTGCGATGGGCGGCGTGTGAGTTTCCTCACGGGAGCCTGTGCAAATGGGGCACTTCGGGCCTTCAACTCCCGCCCGTGAAACGGACATTGCGTAACTGAAGCCACTATTCCGCTCCCGATCATGGCGACTGGGACACCCCCCAGGCGTACGCGGAAAGTCCCGTATTGGGCGGGTTGGAGCAGGTCGGATTCGGCGTCTCGTGACTCTCCTCTTACGTCGCGTCACACTGGGTGCGGCAGCTCCCTCGGGCCTTGTTGGAGATCCTGCACTGTGCTGGAATCGCGTGGACCGCCGCGGGTACGAACCGGCGCGCACGGGCGCAACGCAGCGCCGAGCAGCGGCGGGAGGGGGTAGCCAGCGCCGGTCACTCACGACCACAGGGGGGCGTTTCAGGTCGCCCTCCGAACGACGCCGACACCGTCTTGTCCGCGCACGCGGGCGGGGCGCCTGGTCCAGAGGTTGCGACGCTAGTGCAGGGACGTAAGAACAGGGATGGCAGCGCTGCGGCGGAGCCGGAGCCGCGCGGCGGGACCGGCCCGACAGCCGGTGGCAGCCGGCCCCCGCACGCCCAGAACCCGGGACGCACCGCGTCCGTCGAGACCTCGGAGACCGACGGCCGCGGCGGTGCGTCGGGCTCGGCCGCGCCGTCTCCGGCGAAGCCCAAGGGCCCCACGGGCCCCGGTTCCCGGATGGCGCTGCGCAACTGGCGCATTTCGACGCGTCTCGTCTCGCTGCTCGCGCTGCCCGTGGTCGCGGCGACCTCGCTGGGCGCGCTGCGTATCGCCGAGTCCCTGAATGACATCCAGCAGCTCGACAACATGAAGCTGCTGACCGAGATGACCAAGCAGGCCACCGAGCTGGCCTCCGCGCTCCAGGAGGAGCGCGACCAGGCGGCGGGCCCGCTGTCCAACGGCGCGTCGGCGAGCGACTTCAGCGTCAAGTCGACGCGGGAGAAGACCACCCGCGCCAAGAACGCGTTCCTGCAGAGCACCACCGACATCAAGGCCGACGGCGACACCGGCGGCCTGAACGGTGTGCGCGAGCACGCGGTGCAGATCGCCAGCGAGCTGATCTCCCTCGGCAAGATCCGGCAGGAGGCGTACGCGGACAAGTCGAACGCGTCGCAGACCGTCGACTCCTACAGCCGCATCGTCAACGAGCTGCTCTCCCTGTCCACGGACATGGCGCAGGCGACCAGCAGCCCCGAGATGATCCAGCGCACCCGCGCGCTCGCGGCCTTCTCCTCCGCCAAGGAGTACGCCTCCGAGCAGCGCGCCATCATCGCGTCCGCCCTGCCGCCCAACAGCTCCCGCTTCGGCAAGCTCTCCGAGACCGACCGGCAGTACGGTCTCGCGGCGGCGGAGAACCAGAAGTCGCAGCTCCAGTCCTTCAAGGCCGTGTACGGACCCGTGCCCGCGCAGGAGCTGCTGAAGCCGATCGAGGAGAACAACTCCACGATCAAGGCCGCGGACAACTACGCGAACCGTGTGCTGGCGAAGACCGACGGCATCAGGACCCAGGACAAGCGCTCGTACAAGGACTGGGTGGACGCGGACACCACGCGCATCCAGGAAATGTCCAAGATCGAGCTGACGCTGCTCAACCAGATGGAGCAGCAGGCCCGCGAGCTGCGCAACGCCTCCGAGCAGTCGGCGATCATCAACGGTGCGCTGATCCTGCTCGTGCTCGGCGTCTCGCTCGTCGGCGCCTTCGTCGTGGCCCGGTCCATGATCCGTTCGCTGCGCCGCCTCCAGGACACCGCCACCAAGGTCGCCCAGGACCGGCTGCCCGAGCTGGTCAAGGAGCTCTCCGAGTCGGACCCGCAGGACGTCGACACGTCCGTGGAGTCGGTCGGTGTGCACTCGCGCGACGAGATCGGCAAGGTGGCCGCGGCCTTCGACGACGTGCACCGCGAGGCGGTCCGCCTGGCCGCCGAGCAGGCGCTGCTGCGAGGCAACGTCAACGCGATGTTCACCAACCTGTCGCGCCGTTCGCAGGGCCTCATCCAGCGTCAGCTTTCTCTTATTTCCGAGCTGGAGTCGCGTGAGGCTGATCCTGATCAGCTGTCGTCGCTCTTCAAGCTCGACCACCTCGCCACGCGTATGCGCCGTAACGGTGAGAACCTGCTCGTTCTCGCGGGTGAGGAGCCGGGTCGCCGGTGGACCAGGCCCGTTCCGCTCGTCGACGTGCTGCGTGCCGCCGCGTCCGAGGTGGAGCAGTACGAGCGTATTGAGCTGGCCGCCGTGCCCGCGACGGACGTCGCCGGTCGCGTCGTCAACGACCTCGTGCACCTGCTCGCCGAGCTGCTCGAGAACGCGACCTCGTTCTCGTCGCCGCAGACCAAGGTGAAGGTGACCGGTCACGCGCTGCCCGACGGGCGAGTGCTGATCGAGATCCACGACACGGGCATCGGCCTGTCGCCGGAGGACCTCGCCGCCATTAACGAGCGGCTCGCGTCCCCGCCGACCGTGGACGTGTCCGTCTCGCGGCGCATGGGTCTGTTCGTGGTCGGCCGTCTGTCGCAGCGCCACGGCATCCGCATCCAGCTCCGGCCCTCCGACTCCGGTGGTACGACCGCGCTGGTCATGCTGCCCGTGGATGTCGCGCAGGGCGGTAAGAAGCCTTCCGGCAAGGGCGGTCCCGGTGGTGGCGGTGGCCCCGCCGCAGCGCAGGCCGCGGCCGGTGTCGCCGCCGCGCGGCGCGGCCAGGCGCCCGGCAACGCCGGTGGCGCGGCCGGTCTCCTCGGTGGCGGTTCCGGTGCGCCCGGTGGCGGGCGTCCGCAGGTCGGTGCCGGGAGTGGGCCGCGTGCGGCGCTGCCCGGGCGTGGTGGCCCGCAGGGTCCGGCCGGGGCGGGTGCTGGTGCCGGTGCTGCCGGGTCCGGCGGTTCCGACATGTTCGGCAACCCGCAGGCGCCCAGCGGCCCCGTTCCGCCGCAGCAGCGCACCCACAGCGACCCGAACGAGCAGCAGGGCGGGCGCCCGGTGCTGCCCCCACGCGGCGGCCCCCGTGCCGAGCTGCCGGGCGGCAACCCGCAGCCCCGTACGCCGAGTTGGGGCGACGAGAACGCGCAGCCGAACCTCGACGCGCCGCGCCAGCACGACGAACCCGACTCCACGGCCCGCTTCCCGCGCGTCCGCGGCGACCGGCAGGGTCCGCCCGCCGGGCAGCCGGGGCAGCCGGGGCAGCCGGGGCAGGGCGGTCGTGGCCGCGGCCCGGCGCAGGACTCCGGCCAGTTCGTCCGCTCGGACGTCTTCGGGCCGCGCGACGGCAGCGGTGCGGGTGCGCCTGGCGCGGGTGCGCCGGGTGCCGGTGGACCGGGTGCGAACGGTTTCCGGGACGGCGGCCTCACGGGTCGTCAGGACCCGTCCGGTACGGGCCAGTTCGAGCGCCCGCAGGCCGACAGGACCGGCAACGACCGGTTCGGCAACGACATGCTCGGCAACGACCGGCCGCAGGACCCGGGCACCGCTCAGTTCCCGCGCGTCCAGGACCCGTCGTCCGCCACCGGTCAGTTCCCGCAGTCCCCGCAGCCTCAGCAGTCGCAGGGTGGTCCGGCGGACACCGGCGCGTTCCAGCGTCCGCAGGACCCGTCGTACGGCTCCGGCCAGTACAACCGGCCCCCGAGCGACCCGGCGAACACCGGGCAGTACGCGCAGCCCACGCAGCCGACACAGCCCGCGCAGCCCCAAGGCCGTTCGGCCACCGGCCAGTTCGAGTTCACGCCCCCGACGCCGCCCCGGCGCAACGGGATGCAGGACGCCCCCCGGCCCGGCGGCCAGGACCAGGGCATACCGGAGCAGCCCTCGCGCCAGGACTACCTGCCGCCGAGCCCGGCCGACACGTCGGGCGGCGACACTCGTACGCCGCTGTACGACACGTTGGAGACGAACTGGTTCCACGGCCAGAACCAGCACCAGAGCCAGAACCAGCACCAGAACCAGCACCAGAGCCAGAGCCAGGGACCGGGCCAGAACCAGAACCAGGGCCAGTACCAGAACGGTGCCGCCCAGAGCGGTCAGTCCCAGGGCCTGCGCTCCCCCTCCGGTGGGCGCCCCGACCAGGGCCTGCCGCAGCGCCCGCAGGCGCAGGCCCCGCAGGCACAAGCTCCGCAGGCACAGGCCCCCGCCACGCCCGCCGCCTCCCCCGACCCCACCGAGGTCAACTGGCGGCAGTCCCCGAACGACGACCTGATGCGTCAGGCCGAGCGGGTGCGCAAGCCCGCCGCGGGCGGCGTCACCCACTCCGGTCTGCCGCGGCGTGTGCCGAGGGCGAACCTGGTGGCGGGCACGGCGCAGGAGCAACAGACTCAGACCGGTCCCCAGGTCTCGCGCGCGCCGGACGAGGTGCGCGGTCGGCTGACCAATCTCCGTCGGGGCATCCAGCAGGGCCGGCAGGCCGGTAACACCGGTAGCTATCCCCGCCCCACTCACCAGCAGGAGCGTTAGTTGAGCCAGATGAGCCAGGCGGCACAGAACCTGAACTGGTTGATCACGAACTTCGTGGACAACACGCCGGGTGTCTCGCACACGGTCGTGGTGTCCGCGGACGGGCTGCTGCTCGCGATGTCCGAGGGGTTCCCGCGCGATCGCGCGGACCAGTTGGCGGCCGTGGCGTCGGGTCTGACCTCGCTCACGGCCGGCGCGTCCCGGATCTTCGAGGGCGGCCCGGTGAATCAGACGGTGGTGGAGATGGAGCGCGGCTTTCTCTTCATCATGTCCATCTCGGACGGCTCGTCGCTCGCCGTACTCGCGCACCCGGACTGCGACATCGGCCTCGTCGGCTACGAGATGGCGCTGATGGTCGACCGGGCGGGCTCCGTGCTCACCCCCGACCTGCGCGCAGAACTCCAGGGCAGCCTTTTGCACTGAGGCGGGTAACGGCCGGTAACCCCGGCCGCCCCCGCAGTCTGCTGCATCAGCGGCCCCGGAATCCAGTCAGCGCACGCAATCCGCACACCCGAAGCTCCGCCGTCACAATCCCCCCACCGGCCCACCCTCAGACGGCAGGCCCCCGCACTGTCCGTCCCGCCCGGAGGATCCATGACCCCGCCCACCGACTCACACGACCCGTACGGCGCCACCGCCCACGCCGCGTACGGTCCCGAGGGCGACCAGCCCCTGGTCCGCCCCTACGCGATGACCGGTGGCCGGACCCGGCCGCGCTACCAGCTCGCCATAGAGGCGCTGGTGAGCACGACGGCGGACCCGGCGGCCCTGATGACGCTGCTGCCGGAGCACCAGCGCATCTGCCACCTGTGCCGCGAGGTGAAGTCGGTGGCCGAGGTCTCGGCGCTGCTCTCGATGCCGCTGGGGGTTGCCCGGATCCTCGTCGCGGACCTGGCCGAGGCCGGGCTCGTCGCCATTCACCAGCCGGGCGGCGACGAGGCCAACGGCGGTGCGCCGGACGTGACTCTGCTCGAAAGGGTGCTCAGTGGACTTCGCAAGCTCTGACGGCTCCGTGGGAACCGCCCGCGCGACCACCTCGGCGAAGATCGTGGTGGCGGGCGGCTTCGGCGTCGGCAAGACGACGTTCGTGGGCGCCGTGTCCGAGATCAACCCGCTGCGCACCGAGGCCGTCATGACCTCGGCGAGCGCCGGGATCGACGACCTGACCCACACCGGGGACAAGACGACGACCACCGTCGCCATGGACTTCGGCCGCATCACGCTCGACCAGGACCTGATCCTCTACCTGTTCGGTACGCCGGGCCAGGACCGCTTCTGGTTCATGTGGGACGACCTGGTGCGCGGCGCGATCGGCGCGGTCGTCCTCGTCGACACCCGCCGCCTCGCCGACTGCTTCCCGGCGGTCGACTACTTCGAGAACTCGGGCCTGCCGTTCGTCATCGCCCTCAACGGCTTCGACGGACACCAGCCGTACGCCCCCGAAGAGGTGCGCGAGGCGCTGCAGATCGGCCCCGACACCCCGATCATCACGACCGACGCCCGGCACCGCGCCGACGCGAAAAGCGGACTGATCACGCTGGTGGAACACGCGCTCATGGCCCGCCTGAAGTAGCCGGCCCCGGCGTTCGCGGTCGGATCTCGGTCACCAAGTGGCCGGATTCGTACGGCAGTTGTCGTAGCCTCGCCGGAGGCCCCTGTGGCCTTTGACACGCCGAGCAGTGGTGTTCATAACGTTTCGAAAGAGAATTCCCAGGGCACCGACACACGTCGCGCACAGCCGGTTCCACTGCGCTCACAAGAGCCCCGCCTTTTGGCGGGGCTCGCTCTTTATGACCGTTTTATCTGGGGTGTGCGTCACGCGGAGGTTCCGCTTCCGACTGTTTGGAGGTGCGCCTCTTGACGTGCTGGAATGCGCTGAACTGCCCAGTAAGAACGGGCCTGGAGACACACAGCGGCACAACGTAGGTGCCGACGCCGAGAGGTTGTTGGTCGAGTGAGGCGAAGCAAGAACAGTCCCGAGCCGGCTTCGGCGCGGGGCAACTTCACCCCGCCGCCGCGCGACGCGGCACGGACCGCACCGGCGGCCGAGGCCCCCGCGCCGGCATCGTCGGGTGGCCGGATGTCGCCCCGTAACTGGCGTGTGCCCACCAAGCTGAACGCCATCCTCCTCATACCCGTGGTCGTCGGCCTCGTCATGGGTGGCTTCCAGGTGACGAACTCGATCAACACCTGGCAGGAGGCCGAGGACGCCGAGAGCACCGCGCGTCTCGTCGAGGCCTCGTTGACGTACGGCAACCGCCTCATCGACGAGCGCGACATCACCGCCGCTCCGCTCCTCCAGGGCAAGACGGACGACCCGAAGGTCGAGAAGGCCCGCGCGGCCACCGACGCCGCCGCCGACAAGTTCCACGCCGCGGCCGAGAACATGCCGAACAAGGAGGGGCTGCAGCGCCGCATGGCGCAGTTCACCAAGGTCGAGCCCGACCTGAAGAAGCTGCGCGCCGCCGCCTACACCTCCAAGCTCTCCGGCGTGAAGACCGAAGAGGGCTACGTCGCCATCCAGCACCCGCTGATGGAGTTCGCCAACGAACTCGGCCTCGGCACCGGCAACATCACCAGCTACGGCCGCACCGTCTACGCGATCTCGCTGTCCAAGGCCGCGCTCTCCCTGGAGCGGTCCATCGGCATGCACCTCCTGGTGAAGCCGGGCACCAGCGCCACGAGCCTGAACCGTCAGCGCACCGCGCTCGGTTCGTACGCCTACCTCGAGAACATCGCCATCGAGGAGTACAAGGGCGGCGGTACGCCCGAGGACCTCAAGAAGTTCGACGACGCGGTCAAGAAGCTGAAGACCGACGGCACCAAGCAGGCGGCCGCGGCCAAGGCCAAGGACCCGTCGTACGTCCCGCCGCCCGAGACCACGAAGATGGTCGGCGCGGTCGCGGCCCTGTCCACCACGCAGCCCAGCGCCCGTCTCGCGCTCGCCCAGAAGGGCATCACGCCCGAGAACTGGTGGGCGGTCAACACCGCCAAGTTCGACGCCTATCGCACGATCGAGTCGGATCTCGCGACGAAGGCCGTGAACGAGGCCTCCGGCATCGCCGCCGACGCCAAGCGGGAAGCGATCATCACCGGCGCCGCCGTCGTGGTCGCGCTGCTCGCCGCGTTCCTGCTCGCCGGGCAGATGGCCCGCCAGATGTCCCGCTCCATGCGCCGGCTTCGCTCCGCCGCCTTCGACGTGGCCGAGCAGCGCCTGCCGATGCTGGTCGACCAGCTCTCGCGCACCGAGCCGGGCCGCGTGGACACCCGCGTACAGCCCATCCCGATCGTCACGACCGACGAGATCGGCGAGGTCGCCCGCGCCTTCGACCAGGTGCACCGCGAGGCCGTCCGGCTCGCCGCCGAGCAGGCCCTGCTTCGCGGCAACATCAACGCGATCTTCACCAACCTGTCGCGCCGCAACCAGTCGCTGATCGAGGGCCAGCTGACCCTCATCACCGACCTGGAGAACAACGAGGCCGACCCGGACCAGCTGGAGAACCTCTTCCGCCTGGACCACCTCGCGACCCGTATGCGCCGCAACGGCGAGAACCTCCTGGTCCTCGCCGGCGAGGAGCCGGGCCGCCGCTGGGACCAGCCGGTGCCGCTCGTCGACGTGCTCCGTGCCGCCACCTCCGAGGTGGAGCAGTACGAGCGCATCGAGCTGCAGGGCGTGCCCGAGGCCGAGATCCACGGCCGCGCGGTCACCGACCTCGTGCACCTGCTCGCCGAGCTCCTGGAGAACGCGACGACGTTCTCCTCCCCGCAGACCAAGGTCCGCGTCACCGCGACCCGTCTCCCCGACGGCCGCGTGATGATCGAGATCCACGACAAGGGCATCGGCCTCACCGCCGAGGACTTCGCGGACATCAACCACAAGCTGGCCAACCCGCCGACCGTGGACGCCGCGATCTCCCAGCGCATGGGCCTCTTCGTGGTCGGCCGCCTCTCCGACCGGCACGGCATCCGCGTGCAGCTGCGCCCCTCGGGCGAGCAGGCGGGTACGACGTCGCTCGTCATGCTCCCCGAGGTGATCACCCACGGTGGTGGCGGCGAGCACCTCGAGGACTCCGAGTTCACCGTCTCGACGATGATCCCGAAGCAGGCCGCGTTCGAGCACGCCCCGCTGCGCACCGCCGCGGAGCTCGGCTTCGACGACAGCCGCTACGAAGTCCCGGACGACGCCCGCGAGTTGGACCCGGTCGGCCGCTCCCTGATGCGCGAGGAGCGCCGCGCGGCGCTGGAGGCGCAGCAGCACGACAACGGCCAGGTCCCGCAGGAACAGTCCCCTCAGGGGCCGATCCCGCAGGCACAGCTCCCGCAGGACCGCCCGCTCTTCCGTGACGAGTTCCAGCCGCAGCAGCAGGCTCCCCAGCAGCCGCAGCAGCCGCAGCAGGACCGTCCGGCCTTCGCCGAGCAGAACGCGTACGACGCCCAGCAGGCCCCGTACGACAACCGGCAGCAGCTCGCCTACGACGATCCGCAGCAGGCTGTCTACGACGAGCACCAGGTCGGCTACGACGACCGGCAGCAGGGCACGTACGAGGGATATGTCCCCGTACAGCCCACCCACGAAAGTGGGCAGCCGGACGGATTCGCCCCGGGGCTCCGCCCGCAGGACGGCTATGCGGAAGCTCCGCGGGAGCCGTACAACCCCTTCGACCGGTCGTCCGGGCCGCGCTCCGACTGGCAGGCGCAGAGCGCCTACCAGGAGCCCCACCAGGGCGGATTCCAGGGTCCGTTCGGCCCCGAAGCGGAATCCGCTCCGGGCCCTGCCGCCGCGGACCGGGAACGCGTAGGCTTCGACGGGCAGGGCGCCGCCCCCTCGGCGCAGCCGTCAGGGCCGGCCCCTTCCGCCCCCCACGCGCTGACCGACGCCGGCCTGCCGCGACGCGGCGGCGGAGCCCCGGGAGCCCCCCGGGAGCCCGAGCCGGCCCAGTCGGCCCAGCCGCAGGCCCCCGAGCCCCGCTCCGACGAGGACACCACCTGGCGTTCGGCCAACGACGCCCGGTGGGAGCGCGCGGAGCAGCTCAGGAAGCCGAAGGCGGGCGGAGTCACCGCGTCGGGACTGCCGCGCCGGGTGCCGAGGGCCAACCTGGTCGAGGGCACGGCGGAGTCGACGCCGCAGGGCGGGCCGCAGATCTCCCGCGCCCCCGAGGACGTCCGGGGCAGGCTCAGCAACCTGCGTCGCGGCGTACAGCGGGGACGCAGTGAGGGCAGCAGTGATACGAACGGCCAGGGCTTCGGTCCTGACAGCACCTACAACCAGGAGCGTTAGTGTGAGCCCGATGAGCCAGGCGGCACAGAACCTGAACTGGTTGATCACCAACTTCGTGGACAACACCCCCGGGGTGTCCCACACGGTGGTGGTCTCCGCCGACGGACTCCTTCTGGCGATGTCCGAAGGGTTCCCCCGTGACCGTGCCGACCAGTTGGCGGCCGTCGCGTCGGGTCTGACCTCGTTGACCGCGGGCGCCTCCCGCATCTTCGAGGGCGGCCCGGTGAACCAGACAGTTGTGGAGATGGAGCGAGGATTCCTCTTCATCATGTCCATCTCCGACGGCTCTTCTCTCGCCGTCCTTGCACACCCCGAGGCGGACATTGGCCTCGTTGGGTACGAGATGGCCCTTCTTGTCGACCGCGCCGGGACGGTTCTCACGCCGGACCTGCGGGCGGAGCTTCAGGGAAGCCTTCTCAACTGACAAACAGGCGGTGCGAATTCGCGTCGCGGGGCCGTAAGGTTTCGGACGCGGCTCCACAGTGATGGTGCCCAGCGCAGTCGGAGGAGGAAGTTCGTGTCTGGTTCAGCAACACCCCCGAGCGGTTCGTCGGCCCAGTGGCCGCCCTACGGCCACGGCCAGGGGCGGGGCCACCAGGCAGGCATGGGCGACGACGGGTCGCAGAACCGGTACAACTTCCCGTCCTCCCCGTCCTCCTCGGGCCATGCCCGGCCGACCCGGCAGCCCGGTCCCTACGACCAGCCGCCCGCGCCCCGCATCCAGCCCGTGCAGCCGCAGCCGCGCCCCGACGCGAATCCCGCACCCGCAGCGAAGAACAACCCCCTGGTGCGCCCGTACGCCATGACGGGCGGCCGCACCAGGCCGCGCTACCAGCTCGCCATCGAGGCCCTGGTCCACACGACAGCGCAGCCGCACCAATTGCAGGGCCAACTGCCCGAGCACCAGCGGATCTGCAATCTGTGCCGAGAGATCAAGTCGGTGGCCGAGATCTCGGCCCTCCTGACGATCCCCCTCGGTGTGGCCAGGATCCTCGTCGCCGACCTCGCGGAGGCGGGACTGGTCGCGATCCATCAGCCCGGCGGCGACGAGAGCGCCGGCGGCCAGCCAGACGTGACATTGCTCGAAAGGGTGCTCAGTGGACTTCGCAAGCTCTAGCGGAGGGCCGGCTGCTCCAAGCCGTTCCACCACATCGGCGAAGATCGTGGTGGCAGGTGGTTTCGGCGTCGGCAAGACGACGTTCGTGGGCGCCGTCTCCGAGATCAACCCGCTGCGCACCGAGGCCGTCATGACGTCCGCGTCGGCGGGCATCGACGACCTGACCCACACCGGGGACAAGACGACCACGACGGTCGCCATGGACTTCGGCCGCATCACGCTCGACCAGGACCTGATCCTCTACCTCTTCGGTACGCCGGGCCAGGACCGCTTCTGGTTCATGTGGGACGACCTGGTGCGCGGCGCGATCGGCGCGGTCGTCCTCGTCGACACCCGCCGCCTCGCCGACTGCTTCCCGGCGGTCGACTACTTCGAGAACTCGGGCCTGCCGTTCGTCATCGCCCTCAACGGCTTCGACGGGCAGCAGCCGTACAACCCGGACGAGGTGCGGGAGGCGCTGCAGATCGGTCCTGATACGCCGATCATCACGACGGACGCGCGGCATCGGGCCGATGCGAAGTCGACGCTCATCACTTTGGTGGAGCATGCGTTGATGGCGCGGCTGCGGTAGCCACGCACAGCTGACGCAGAACCCCTCGGACGAAAGGGCTCATTCCTTGCGGAGTGGGCCCTTTCGGCATGTGCCACTGCCACAATGAGCCCAGTCCGGGCTCGGGGGAGGGCTTCGGGGGAGGCTGCTATGAGCGTGGAAGCGGCGGCGATCGCACTCGGCCGGGTGGTGGTGAACCGAGCCCTGGGCCGCTGGCTGGCCGGGCGGCGGCGAGAACGGGAAACCCGGTCGGATCTGAGCGAGCTGGTGCGCGCCCAGGTGCCGGACGTGCTCGAGCGGCGCGCTGTGAAGCGGCAGTTCGAGCAGATGGGGGACGCCGTGGCAGCACGTCTCAAGCCGCTGCTCGCCCACGAGTTCCGCGATCTGTCCCCCGCGGGACGACAGCTCGCGCTCGACGCCGTCACCGACGCCTTCGTCCACGCCGACCTCTCCGACGCGGTGGTCATCGGCTCCGACGCCGACCCCGCGGAACTGGCCAGGGCCATCCGCCGCGCACGTCCCGCCCCGTCCGGCTTCGACGAGGCGACGGCCCGGTTCCACGAGCTGGTGTTCACGGAGTGCTGCGACTGTTACGTACGCATCCTGCAGCGCCTGCCCGTCTTCACCGAGCGGGTGGTCAGCGAGCTACTCAAGCGCACCACGTCACTGGGCAGCGAGATCACCCGGGTTCTGGAGCGGCTCCCGGCCCGTTCGCTGTACGCACCGGAGGGCTCCGGTCTCGACGCGGCGTTCCGCCGCGAGTACCTGGAGCTGGTCGGCAACTCCCTGGACGAGATGGAGCTGTTCAGCTTCTCCGCGCGGACGGTACCCAGGGTGCGGCTCTCACTGGCGTACGTCAGTCTGCGGGCCCGCGACGAGCAGGGGGCGGCCGGGGAGCGGCCCGGACGTTCCGTGCGCAGCGGAGCCGGGGACTGGGTGGAGAGCGAGGAGGACGGGCGCGCGTCGAACGTCGAGTCGGCTCTGCGCTCCCGGCCTCGGATCCTGTTGCGCGGTGAGGCGGGCTCCGGCAAGACGACCCTGCTGCGCTGGCTGGCGGTTACCGCGGCGCGCGCCGGGTTCACCGGGGAACTGGCCGCCTGGAACGGCCTCGTGCCGGCGTTCGTGAAGCTGCGCCGCTACGCGGGCCGCCCGCTGCCCCGCCCCGAGGAGCTGCTCGACTCCGTGGCCGACCCGATCACCGGTCACATGCCGGCCGCGTGGATGGACCGCCAGCTCGCCGACAAGCAGGTGCTCCTGCTGGTGGACGGCGTGGACGAACTGCTCGCCGAGGACCGGTCGAAGGTCCGCGACTGGCTGCGGAACCTCCTGCTCGCCTATCCGGACACCCGCGTGGTCGTGACGTCCCGGCCGGCCGCCGCGCACTGGGACTGGCTGCGCGCCCAACGCTTCGAGGCTCTCAGGCTGAACCGGATGCGCCCCTCCGACCTGGTGACCTTCGTCCGGCAGTGGCACGAGGCGATCGGGGCGAGCGGCGGCGATCTGCCCTGCCCGGCCGACGATCTGCCCTTCTACGAACGGTCGTTGCTGGTCAAGCTCCAGGATCGCGCCCACCTCCAGGCGCTCGTCGGCACTCCCCTGCTCGCGGCTCTGCTGTGCGCCCTGCACCTCGACCGGCACCGCGAACTGCCGCCCAACCGCATGGAGTTGTACCGGATCGCCCTGGAGACCCTGGTGCAGCGGCGGGACGCGGAGCGAGGCGTGCCGATGGCGAGCCTGCTGCCGCTGAGCCTCACCGACAAGCTGCACATTCTCCAGGCCCTGGCATGGCGGCTCTCCGACAACAACCGCAGTGAGATCACCCTCGGTGTGGCGGCCGAGCACGTGGCCCTGGTGATGCGCTCGATGCGCCACCTAGACGGCCTCGACCACCGGGCCGTCCTCGACCAGTTGCTGGAACGGTCCGGGGTGCTGCGTTCACCGGCCGAGGGCTGGGTCGACTTCACGCACCGCTCGTTCCAGGAGTATCTGGCCGCCGCCGAGACCGCCGCGCAGGACCGGATGGGCAATCTGGTCGAGCGGGCGCATCTGGACCTGTGGCGGGAGACGGTGGTGATGGCGGCGGGCCACGCCAATCAGCGCCAGCGCGTCGAACTGGTCGGCGGGGTCCTGGACCGGGCGGACACGGAGCCGCGGCACCGCCGTGCACTGCGGCTGCTGGCGGCCGCGTGCCTGGAGACCATGACGACGGTTCCCACGGATCTCGTGCACCGGCTCGACCACGCCCAGGTCGCCCTGCTGCCACCGCGCCGCACCTCTCACGCCACCTCGCTCGCCACGATCGGAGCGCCCCTCCTGCGCAGCCTTCCCTACTCGCTCGACGGCATCACGGTGGGGGCAGCCGCGGCCACGGTCCGCACCGCCGCGCTCATCGGCGGCCCGACCGCCCTCGATCGTCTTGCCGCGTACGCCAAGGACCCGCGCCCCAGGGTGCACGCGGCGCTCGCTGCCGCCTGGGAGTACTTCGACGCGTACGAGTACGCGCAGCACGTCCTGACCGCCCTCCCACTGGAGCGGACCTGGCTCTCCCTGACCCACCCCGCCCAGTGGACGGAGCTGTTGCGGCTGCGGAAGGCCCGGCGGATCGCCGTGCAGTACCCCATCCGTCGCGGCCTTGCCGCGAGCCGCGCGCTCGGCGAACTGGATTGGCTCTGGCTCCCGTCGCTCCGCGAGGAGAACGACCTCTCGCCGTTGCGCGAGCGCACGACGCTGCGGAACCTGTCGCTGTGGGGCGACATGCCGCTGCCGGATGTCTCGCCGGTGGCCGCGCTTCCCGACCTGATGAACTTCCAACTGCAGGACTGGCACGGGTTGCCGCATCCCACCGACATCCCGCTGGCGGCCGGACTGAAAGGGCTGGGACTCGGCCGGTTCGCGGCCGGTACGGACCTGTCGCCGCTGCTCGCACCGCGCGAGCTGGACTTCCTGCTGCTGCAGGGCGACGGCCGGCCCGTGGGACTCGACGGTCTGTGTGCCACACAGCCAGGGTTGGGCGCGCTGATCCTCGACGGCTTCGACCTCAGCCACTGGCTGTACACCGACGGAGCGCTGCCGCTGAAGCTGACCCGGCTGGATCTGCGTGGGTGCGTCGTCCCGCAGGACCTGAGCCGGGTCGCCGCGCTTCCTCGGCTGCGCGAATTCCTCCTGTACGACTGTCGGCCGACTCGCGGCGACAGCACTGCGACTCTCTCCACGCTCGCCCGCGCCCCGGGCCGACGCTCCCTGACGGTGCGCGTCATCGGCACGACGCCGCTGCGCGCCCCCGAATCGCCCGTTCCCGGCATCCGCCTGCGACGCGTGTGAGCGTGTCCGGGTACGCCGAGGGCCGGGCCCTCACGGACCCGGCCCTCGGTGGAAGCTCAACGCCAGCTGTGCGGCGCCCGGAACCCCGGCTCCCGCTCCAGGCGGCGCCACCCCGCACGGGTCTGGCGCTTGGCGTGGTGCGAAGGCGCTTCGGGGGTGGCGGAGGCGCGGGCGATGAGGATCGCGGTGATGGCCGCGACTTCCTCGGGCTCGGCGTGGCCCTTCTCGACACGGATGTCAGGCGTGGACATGTGGCAGGTCTCCTACGACTCGTGGCCGCTACTGCGGGGGGTTGCCGTGCTTGCGGGACGGCAGGTCGGCGTGCTTGGTGCGCAGCATCGCCAGGGACTTGATCAGCACCTCACGCGTCTCGGCGGGGTCGATCACGTCGTCGACCAGGCCGCGCTCGGCCGCGTAGTACGGGTGCATCAGCTCGGACTTGTACTCCTTGACCATCTTCTGGCGCATGGCCTCGGGGTCCTCGGCCTCGGCGATCTGCTTGCGGAAGATGACGTTGGCGGCGCCCTCGGCGCCCATGACCGCGATCTCGTTGGTCGGCCAGGCGTAGGTGAGGTCGGCGCCGATGGACTGGGAGTCCATGACGATGTACGCGCCGCCGTACGCCTTGCGCAGGATCAGCGAGATGCGGGGCACGGTGGCGTTGCAGTACGCGTACAGCAGCTTGGCGCCGTGCCGGATGATCCCGCCGTGCTCCTGGTCGACCCCCGGCAGGAAGCCGGGGACGTCGAGCAGGGTCACGATGGGGATATTGAAAGCGTCGCACATCTGGACGAAGCGGGCAGCCTTTTCGGACGCCTCGATGTCCAGGACGCCCGCGAGGGCCTGCGGCTGGTTGGCGACGATGCCGACGACCTGGCCGTCGAGGCGGGCGAGGGCGCAGATGATGTTGCGGGCCCAGCGCTCGTGGACCTCCAGGTAGTCGCCGTCGTCGACGAGCTCCTCGATGACCTTGGTCATGTCGTACGGGCGGTTGCCGTCGGCCGGGACCAGGTCCAGCAGGACGTCACCGCGCCGGTCCGCCGGGTCGTCGGACTCGACGGTCGGCGGGTTCTCGCGGTTGTTCTGCGGGAGCAGGGAGAGCAGGTAGCGGACTTCGGCGAGGCAGGTCTCCTCGTCGTCGTACGCGAAGTGCGAGACGCCACTCGTCTCGGCGTGCACGTCGGCGCCGCCGAGGCCGTTCTGCGTGATGTTCTCGCCGGTCACGGCCTTGACCACGTCCGGGCCCGTGATGAACATCTGCGAGGTGTCGCGGACCATGAACACGAAGTCCGTCAGCGCCGGGCTGTAGGCCGCGCCGCCCGCGCACGGGCCGAGCATCACGGAGATCTGCGGGATGACGCCGGACGCCTTGGTGTTGCGCTGGAAGATGCCGCCGTAGCCCGCGAGGGCGCTGACGCCCTCCTGGATGCGGGCGCCGGCGCCGTCGTTCAGCGAGACCAGCGGGGCTCCCGCCGCGATGGCCATGTCCATGATCTTGTGGATCTTCGTGGCGTGCGCCTCGCCCAGCGCGCCGCCGAAGATCCGGAAGTCGTGCGCGTACACGAAGACCGTGCGGCCCTCGACCGTGCCCCAACCCGTGATCACACCGTCGGTGTGCGGCTTCTTGGCCTCCAGGCCGAAGCCGGTCGCCCGGTGCCGGCGCAGCTGCTCGACCTCGTTGAACGAACCCTCGTCCAGGAGCAGCTCGATACGCTCGCGCGCCGTCAGCTTGCCCTTCGCGTGCTGGGCCTCGGTCGCCTTCTCGCTGGGCCCGGCCAGGGCCTGCGCGCGGATCGCGTGCAGTTCGGCCACGCGCCCGCGGGCGTCGGTGGGCTCGTCTCCCGGGTTCGAGGCGGTGTCGTCCAAAACGGTCATGTAGTGACCTTACGAAGTGCCCATGGGAAAACGGTCCGTCGACTCCGTACAGTCTCCGGCCCGTTTTCCTGGTAGCCCTGAACAGAACCTTGTCGCCGGAGGGCCGAAGTGACTGCTCAGCACGGGTCCGGCTTGTAGACGTCGAACAAAGGGGGGTCCTGAGACCCGCCTCACACCGTGGCCGAGACCCCGCGCTCCGCGCACGCCCGAAAGGGCGACCTTGGCCGCTTCCGGCTGTAATCGAAGAGGCACCCATTGTTTGATGTTGAACATTGAACATCATCGCGCTACAGTCGAACCACGTTGATAGTTCAACGTTCAACATCACTCGACCACTCCGCACTCCACGTCCCCAAGGAGCACGTCATGGGCATCTTCGGCCGCAAGAACGAGTCCACCCCCGACACCACCACCGCCGCCGCTGCCGCCGCACCGGCCGGCGCGGACCTCTCCGCGCTCACCGGCGAGTACACCGTCGACCCCGCGCACACCACGCTCGGCTTCGTCGCCCGGCACGCCATGGTGACGAACGTGAAGGGCGGCTTCAGCGACTTCACCGGCTCGCTGCACCTGGACGGCTCGGACCCCGCGAAGTCCACGGCCTCCTTCGACGTACAGATGTCGAGCATCTCGACCGGCAACGACGACCGTGACGGCCACCTGAAGAGCGCCGACTTCTTCAAGATCGACGAGTTCCCGACGATGACCTTCCGGTCGACCTCCGCCGAATCGCTCGGTGGCGACGACTACCGCATCACCGGCGATCTGACGATCCTCGGCACCACCAAGCCGATCAGCATCGACCTGGAGTTCAACGGCGTCGCGAAGGACCCGTTCGGCAACGAGCGCGTCGGCTTCGAGGGCAAGACCGAGATCCTCCGCTCGGAGTGGGGCCTCACCTGGAACGCCGCGCTGGAGACCGGTGGCGTGCTCATCTCCGACAAGATCAAGCTGAACTTCGACATCTCCGCCATCAAGGAGGCCTGAACCGGCCTTCTTCATCGGTGAGTTATGGCGGCCACGAGTTGTGTGGCCGCCAACTCGGCGTACAGGGAGTCCCGTTCGAGAAGGTCGAGGTGGCTGCCCTGGGCGCGTACGCGGCCGTGTTCCAGGACCACGATGGTGTCCGCGTCGACCACCGTGGACAGGCGGTGTGCGATCACCAGGACCGTGGTGTGCGCGGCCAGGTCGCGGATCACCTCGCGCAGGTGCTGTTCGTTGACCGCGTCGAGGTGGGACGTCACCTCGTCGAGGAGCAGGATGCGGGGGTGTCTGAGCAGGGCTCGGGCGATGGCCACGCGTTGGCGTTCGCCGCCCGAGAGCAGCACGCCGCGATGGCCGACCGGGGTGTCGAGGCCGTCCGGGAGCCTGCCCACCAGTTCGTCGAGGCGGGTGCGGGCGAGGGCCTCGCGCAGTTCTTCGTCGCTCGCGTCGGGCGCCGCGTAGCGGAGGTTCTCGCGCAGGGTGCCCGCCAGGACGGGCGCGTCCTGCTCTACGTAGCCGAGGGCGGCGCGCAGTTCGGCGAGCGGCCAGTCGCGGATGTCGCGGCCGTCGACCGTGATGGAACCTGACTCGTGGTCGTAGAAGCGTTCCAGGAGCGCGAAGACCGTGGACTTGCCCGCGCCCGAGGGGCCGACGAGGGCGGTGAGGCCGTGCGGCGGGGCGGCGAAGGTGACGCCGTCGTGGGCCGGGGGGCGGGTGTCGTCGTCTCCGTCGGTGGCGGCGGCGTATCGGAACGCGACGTCGGTGAAGGTGACGCCGGACCGGATGGGCGCCGCGCCCAACTCACCTGCTCTGCCTGCCGGTTGAGGGGTCTCTCCCGGCAGGTTCTCGATCTCCGTCAGGCGGGTGACGGCCGCCATGCCGTTGTTGAGGCCGATCCAGCCCTCCGTCAGTTGCCCCAACGGGCCGACGAGGGAGAACAGGTACAGCAGGAACGCGATCAGCGAGGCGATGTCCAGGGCGCCGGACGCGACGCGTGCGCCGCCGACGCCGAGTACGCACAGGAACGCGAGCTGCACCGCCCCGCCCGTCGCCACGTCGGAGGCGGAGGTCCAGCGGGCGACGGCGAGGCCCTTGTCGTGGGCGTGGCGGGCGGCCGCGGTGACGGCGGCGCGCTCGCGGTCCTCCGCGCCGTTCGCCTTGACCGTGCGGAAGGACTGCAACGCCCGGTCGAGCCGGGAGCCCATCGCGCCGACGGCGTCCTGGGCCGCGGTCTGGGCGCGCCGGATGCGCGGCGTGAGGAGGGCGAGCGCGGCGCCGATCGCGGCGAGGGCGAGCAGCGTCACGCCGAGCAGCACCGCGTCCATGATCCCCATCAGGACGACCGTGCCCAGCAGACCGAGCGCGCCGCTCGCGGATTCGACGAGGCTTCGGGAGAGGACCGTACGCAGCAGGGTCGTGTCGCCGGTCGCGCGCGTCAGGAGGTCGCCGGGGCTGAGCCGGTCCACGGAGGCGACGTTCAGGTGGAGCACGCGGGCCACGAGGCGTTCACGGGCGCCGAGGACGACGGCCTCGCCCGTGCGGCACATGAGGTAGCCGCCGGTCGCCGTGAGCGCGGCGCCGACCAGCACGGCGAGGGTGAGCAGGAGGAGGGCCGGGGCGGGCGAACGGTGCTCGGCGAAGGCCTGGATCGCGTACTTCGCCATGAGCGGCATGCCGAGCGCGGCACCGGACCCGGCGAGCGTCAGGACACCGCCGAGCGCGAGGACGCGGGCGTGCGGGCGGGCGTGGGCGAGGAGGCGGGTGAAGGCCGGGGCGGCGCGCTTCGCGGATGCGGCGCGCTCCGCGGATGCGGGTGCGACGTCCTCCGCGGACGCGGATTCGGGCGTGACGCCCGCCGCGGATTCGAGTGCAGCGCCCGCCGCGGACGCGGATTCGAGTGCGACGCCCGCCGCAGACGCGGATTCGGGCGTGACGCCCGCCGCGGATTCGAGTGCAGCGCCCGCCGCGGACGCGGATTCGGGTGCGACGCTCTCCGCAGACGCGGATTCGGGCGTGACACCCGCCGCGGATTCGAGTGCAGCGCCCGCCGCGGACGCGGATTCGAGTGCGACGCCCTCCGCAGACACGGATTCGGGCGTGACACCCGCCGCGGATTCGAGTGCAGCGCCCGCCGCGGACGCGGATTCGAGTGCGACGCCCGCCGCGGACGCGGGCGTGGCGCCCTCCCCGGCGGATCGCCGACCGGGGACGGCCCGACCATCGGCCACAGCCCGCCGGTCAGCGGCGGCCTGCCCGCCACCGACCGACCGGCGGTCACCGGCAGCGCGCCGGTCGACGCCAACCCGCCCCTCACCGGCACCCCGCCCACCAGCAGCGGGCCGCCCGTCACCGCGCATCCGCGGCGCCCCGCCCCCGGCCACCCGCCGCCACCGTCAGCAGTGGTCGGTACTCCTCCTGTGTTGCGCGCTCCCCCACCATTCGGCCCTCGGCCGCGACCCAGGCGTGCGGGGCGAAAGGGGGTGCGGTGCGGACGCCTGCGTGCCAGGTGGGCCAGGTGCCGGTGAGGCGGCAGAGGAGGGCGGTGGCGAGGGAGCGGGGGAGGCAGCCGTACCAGCCGGCGCAGCGGCGACTGGTGGTGACGACGGAGTCGTGTGCGCCGAGCGCCGCCTCGTAGGTCGCGGGGCGGGCGCCGCGGGCGAGCAGTGTGAGGACGCGGTTCAGGCGGTCCGGGCGGAGGCGGGCCAGCGGGACGGCGAGGGAGACGGCGACGCGTACGCGGAGGGTGCGCGCGCCGCGGCCCGGCATCGTCATTTCCGTGCTCACGGAGTGGCCAGCTTGGCGTCGACGAGTTGCTGCGTGAGTTCGCTGACGTCGGCCTCGGCCTGGGCGCGGTCCACCGCGAAGGCGGCGACGAGGCGGTCGACCGCGGTCCCCGCGTCGTACCCCTGCGCCGCGGCGATGGCGACGACGGTGGCGGAGTCGTTCAACTGCCAGTAAGTGCCGCCTCGTTGGTCGAGGAGTACGCCGCCGTAGTCGGTCGTCGTGACCACTATGCCGTCGTTGAGTCTCACCGGGTCAGGGCCTCTCTCGTGGCGGGGTGTGGGGCGCGCAGCCACATTTCGGCGGCGATCGTCGAGTCCACCGAGTGGCGGGTGTGCAGCGGGGAGTACGGGTCCGCCGCGAGGGCGTCGAGGGTGCGGGCGTCGACCAGGCCGAGGGCGGCGAGGCGGGAGTCCCGCCACAGGGACCGGATGGCGTCGGCGTGCCGGGCCAGGCCCTGGGCGCTGTCGCCGTTCATGTGGTCCTTGGTGGTGCGGGCGAGGAGCGGCGCGGGCACGACCTCGCGCACGGCCTCGGCGAGCAGCGGTTTGTAGCGCGCCGGGTCGATGCGGTCCGCGAGGCGCACGGCGAGGGTCGCCTCGATGACGTGGTCGGCGTACAGCGGCGCGGCGACCGGGAGGCCGATGCCGAGCCCGTACTCCTCCATCGCCTGGAAGTGGCGGGCGCCGATGCGGACGGTGTCGAGGTCGAGGTGGCGGCCGGGGCGCGGCGCGAGCGGTTCGGCGTGCGCGGCGGCCTCGCGGAAGGTGTCGCGCACGAGGGTGCGGGCGTCGGGGGTGAGCCAGGGCGGCAGGGTTTGGCGAACTCCCCAGGAGAGCTGGGGAGTTCGGGCGGTGGGGGGCGGGTCGTCGGTGACCGCGTCCGCGAGCCACGCGCCGAAGGGCCGGCGGGCGAGCAGCGCGCGGGTGGTCGCCAGCAGGGGCCAGCCGAGCTGGTGGCGCACCGCGCCGACGCGGTTCCAGGCCGCGCGTGGCCTGCGCGGGAACAGGTCGGCCGCGGCGGCCGGGAGCGCCATGAACAGCTCGTCGCCGCCGTAGCCCGTGACGTGGCACTCGGAGCCGGTGGCGGCGGCGCGGGCGAGGAGCATACGTGCGCGGGCGCGGGCGGGCGCGACGGGCAGCGGTTCGTCGGTGGGTACGTCGCCGGGGGCGGGGCCGTCGCCAACTCCCTCGTAGAAGAGGGGCACTTCGGAGGCGGGGACCACGTCGTGGGAGGCCTCGGGGGCGAGGGCGGCGGCGCGGCGGGCCCAGGTCTCGTCCTCGGCGTGCGACTCCCGGGACGCCACGGTCAGCAGGGCGAGCCGTTCGGGTTCCGTGCGGCGGGCGAGGAAGGTGAGGGAGGTGGAGTCGAGGCCGCCGGAGAGCTCGCAGCTGACGCGGGTGCGGGTGGCGAGGTGGGCGCGGACGGAGTGGTCGAGTGCGTCGCGCAGCCGTAACGCGCCTTCGGCGAGCGGGAGTTGGGGGTCGGGGGCGTGCCACCAGCGGCGGGTGCGGGTGCGCGTGGCGCCGGACGTCCCGTCGGCGGTCAGGACGAGGGCGTGCGCCGGGTCGACCTCCGTGACGCCGCGCCACACGGGCCGACCGCCGAGCGGGTGCGGCACGAAGTCGAGGAGGCGCAGGGCGAGCGCGGCCTCGTCGAGCCGCGCCCCGGTGAGCGCCGCGAGGACGGCGGGGCGGTCGGAGGCGAGGCGCGGACCGCCGGGGCCTGTCGTGGCGTAGACGCGGCGCAGACCGGACGCGGTGCCGCGCACCCAACTCTCCGTACCCGTACGGGAGATGACGTGGTGGACGCCGGGCAGGCGGCGGGCGAGGCGGGCGTGCAGCGCGGCGTTGTCGCGGGCCGCGCCGAGGTCGGCGTCGAGCCCTTCGGCCACGCTCGGGCCGATGACGACGACGGCGTCCGCACCCCGCGCCGCGTGGCTCACGCGGCGCAGCGGGGTGCGGACGGCCAGCCACGGCCGGCCGGAGGGATACCTGAACACCTGGGCGCCATCGAGGAGTTGCGCCGCCTCCGCCCCCGCCGGGGTGTCCGGCAGGACGACGAAGCAGTCACGGGCGTGGGGCGTCTGCACTCTTCGGCACACCTCGGTCGGCACTCCTCGGTCGGCGCTACTCGGTCGGCGCTACTCGGTCGGCGCTACTCGGTCGGCGTCGGAGTCGATCAGGTGAAGCGGCGGACGATCCACTCCTTGTAGGCGCCGTAGAAGTAGCCGCCCGTCGTCTTGGTGAAGTCACCCTGCTGGAACATGGCGGGCTTTGCGTATGCCTTGCGTCTGTCGGCCGACCGGGGTTGCGGCTGCGACTGCTGCGTCATGATCTCTCCACCTCATCTATGTGTGAAGGATGTGCTTGGTGTGTACCACGTGAACACAGGGGCCATCATTGCTCGTTCGCGATCGTTCGCGCGCGCTACTTCCGGCCAACCCGTACGGGCCTTCCGGCCGAGGTGTGGAATGCTGCGGCCCCATGGCGCTGTCGTACGACCCTGAAGCAGAGCGGGAGTTGGCGGATTCCTGCGCCGAGAGGCGGGCCGTCGATCTGGGCGGGCGGCGGGTGCGGGCGGACGCGCTGCGCGACGCCCTGCTGGCCGGCACCGGCGTGGCGCAGGTGAGCGGCGCCCGCGTGGTGGGGGCGCTGTCGCTGGACGGGGCCGAGGTCAGGGCACTGCTGCGGCTCGACCGGTGCACGTTCGACGAGCGGATCACGCTGGAGGGCGCGAGCACCCTCGCCGTATCGATCACCGGCAGCACGCTCGCCGCGGGCCTGGACGCGGCGACGGCCCGGATCGCGGGGCGACTCGACCTTCGCGGCTCGGTGATCGACGGTCGCGGTCGCAACGCCGTGAAGCTGGTGCACACGCACATCGAGGGCGGACTGCGGCTCGACGGGGCGCGGCTGCTCGCGCCGGGACGGATGGCGCTGGACGCGGGCGGGCTCGTCATGACGGGCGGCGTCTACTGCGAGCGGGGGTTCGCGGCGCGCGGCAGGGTCAGCTTCCCGGGGGCCCAGCTGCCGGGCGGCCTGTACATGCGGGGAGCGCACATCGCGGTCGAGGAGCCGGCGGCGATCGCGTTCGACGCGGACGGCGCGGTGGCGTCGACGATCCGGCTCTCCGGCGGATTCCGGGCCGACGGGAAGATACGGCTGCGCGGCACGCAGGTCGACGATCTGCTGCACCTGGGCGGCGCCGAACTGGGCGGCGGGCTCGAACGGCCGGACGCCGACTCGGTGTTGATGTGCGTAGGGGCCAGGGCGGAGGCGCTGGACATGAGGTTCGCGCGGGCCCCGCGCGGCAAGGTGAACCTCCGCAACGCGCACTTCGCGCGCATCCAGGACGACCACCGCACCTGGCCGCCGATACTCCAACTCGACGGCCTGACCTACGACTGGCTGGAAGAGGCGACCCTGGAGCCCGGCCCCAGCCCCAGCGCGGGCCGCCAGAACGTGGCGACGCGGCTGCGCTGGCTCTCCCTCACCCCCGGCTACTTCCCGCAGTCGTACGAGCAACTCGCCGCGCACTACCGGAGGTTGGGCCACGACGTGGAGGCCCGCCGGGTGCTGCTCGCCCGTCAGCGGCACCGCCGTACGACCCTCGGCCCTGCGGGCCGGATCTGGGGCCATCTCCTCGACGCCACCGTCGGCTACGGCTACCGCCCCTGGCTCGCGGGCCTGTGGCTCGCGCTGCTCGCGGTGATCGGCTGGACGGTGTTCGCGACGCACACGCCGGTGCCGAACAAGGCGGGCGAGGGCCCGCGGTTCAACGCGTTCGTGTACGCGCTCGACCTCCTCGTCCCGGTCGGCGGTCTCGGCCAGGGCGGCGCCTGGCACTGGGACCAGCCGGGCGTACAGGCCCTGGCCTACGCCCTCGTCGGGGTGGGCTGGATCCTGACCACGGCGGTAGTGGCGGGGGTGACGCGGACGCTGAGCCGAGTCTGACCACTGCGACATGACGTGGGCCACACCCGGGCGCCCCGATGTCACATCCCGGCCACCCCCATCCGTCTCCTCACCGAGCACCCACGGGAGGAGCCAGATGTCCGCCGCACCCACAGAACGCCGCGATCCCGCCCCCGCCAAGGGCGAACGCCTCGCCGACTGGGCAGACGGGCAACTCGGGATCTACGGACTCGGCCGCACCTACCTGCGCAAGGTGTTTCCCGACCACTGGTCTTTCATGCTGGGCGAGATCTGCCTCTACACCTTCCTCATCCTCATCCTCACCGGCGTCTACCTGACGCTCTTCTTCCACCCGTCGATGAACGAGGTGACGTACAACGGCGGTTACGTGCCGCTGAAGGGCATCCGGATGTCGGAGGCGTACGCCTCCACGCTCGACATCAGCTTCGACGTGCGCGGCGGGCTGCTGATCCGGCAGATCCACCACTGGTCGGCGCTGATCTTCGTCGCGGCGATGTTCGTGCACATGATGCGGCACTTCTTCACCGGCTCGTTCCGCAAGCCGCGCGAGCTGAACTGGCTGTTCGGCTGGACGCTGTTGTTCCTCGCGCTCTTCGAGGGCCTGCTCGGCTACTCGCTCCCCGACGACCTGCTGTCCGGCGCGGGCATGCGCCTGGTCGAGGGCATGACGCTGGCCGTGCCTGTCGTCGGCACGTACCTGTCGTTCTTCCTGTTCGGCGGCGAGTTCCCCGGGCACGACATCGTGGCCCGCTTCTACTCGATCCACGTCCTGCTGCTGCCGGGCATCATGGCGGCGCTCGTCGTCACCCACCTGATCCTGGTCTTCTACCACAAGCACACGCAGTACCCGGGGCCCGGAAAGAACGAACGGACCGTCGTGGGCGAGCCGTTCTTCCCGAACTACGTCGCGAAGGCGGGCGGCTTCTTCTTCCTCGTCTTCGGCGTGGTGACGCTCGTCTCGGCGGTCGCCGCCATCAACCCGGTCTGGGTGTACGGCCCTTACCGCCCGGACCAGGTGTCCACGGGCGCGCAGCCGGACTGGTACCTGGGGTTCGCGGAGGGGCTTGTGCGCGTGATGCCGGGCTGGGAGATCGTGGTGGCCGGCCACACCGTCACCCTCGGCGTCCTCGTCCCGCTCCTCGCGTTCCCGCTGTGGCTGGTGCTCATCGGCGTGTATCCGTTCATCGAGGCGTGGATCACCGGCGACAAACGCGAACACCACATCCTCGACCGCCCCCGCAACCGCCCCGTCCGCACGGGCCTCGGCGCCGCCTGGCTGACCGGCTTCCTCGTCGCACTCGCGGCGGGCGGCAACGACCTGTGGGCCACCCACTTCCACCTCTCCGTCAACGTCATCACCTGGTTCGCGCGGGTGGCCCTGATCGCCGGCCCGGTCCTCGCGTTCGTCGTCACGAAGCGGGTGTGCCTGGGCCTCCAGCGCCGCGACCGGGACAAGGTCCTGCACGGCCGCGAAACGGGCCGGATCAGGCGCCTCCCCCACGGCGAGTACGTCGAACTCCACGAGCCCCTGCCCCAGGGCGAGTTGCACCGCCTCACCCAACACGAACAGCCCCCGCCCCTCGAACCACTCCCGAACGAGAACACCCACGGCGTCCGCCGACTACGGGTCACTCTGTCGCGCTGGATGTTCGGCGAGGGCACCCAGATCCCGAAGCCACACCGACCACTGCCCGCACATCGGGCCCCTACGCCGGGTGAGCCACATCAAGCCCCTGCGGCGATTGAGCAGCGGGGTCCGGGGCAGAGCCCCGAGACGTCACCCCACTAGAACCCGCCACCAAAGTCCCCGCCACCCCCACCAAAATCTCCGCCACCCCCACCGTCACCGAACCCACCCCCGAAGTCCCCCGGATCAAAGTCCGACCCGGAAACGTCCCCGCCATCGAACCCGCCCCCAAAGTCCCCACCCCCGTAATCCGCCGCATACGCCGGACTCGCCAACATCGACCCCAACACCGTCCCGACCAACAACCCCGGCAGCATCCCACCCCCGAAGTACCCCCCGGCCCACGGCCCGTACGCCGGCCCCGCCTCGTAGTACGGCCGCCGCTCCCCCGCCCCCGCGTCGACCGTCCGCACATCCGGATCCTCCCCGTCCCGCAACCGCGTGGCATCCGCCGCACACACCGGAACCTCACGCGACGAACCGCCCGGCGGCGTCCACCACGCGTCCTCGACGGAAGGCCCGTGCCGCGGGTCGAAGAAGCACGGCGCCCTGCGCTCCGGCAGCGGCCTCCCCTCGCGCCGCGCGGCGAGCAGCGCCAGCGAGAACCGGCCGTCCTCCAGGGCCTGCGTCACCCCTCGTACGTCGTCCGGGCGCTGCGCCTCGCTCATGTACCGCTTCGCCGACTCGTACGCGTCGAGCGCCCGCTCGAAGTCCGCGCGCATCGCGTCGTCGGCCCCGGCCTCGGCCGGGTGGAAGTCGAGCCGGTCGAGTTCCTCGCCGAACGCCGTGATGTCCTCGTCCACCACGACCCGCAGCTTTTCGAGGGCCTCGCGCTGCTCCGCCTCGCGCTTGCGCCGGTTTCGCCTGTTCAGGGCGTACACACCGGCTCCGCCTGCCACGACGACGGCGCCGACGCCGATCAGCGCGCCGGCCGACACCCCGTCGTCACCGCTGTCCCAGGACGAGGGCGCCGAGCCCTTCGCCGTACGGAGCGACATGCTGACGAAATCGTCGAGCTGGCTCTTGGCCGACTGGCCCTGCACGCTGCCCGCCGCGTTCTTGACGGCCTGCTCGGACATCACCTGTTTGTCCGCGCGCGCGTCGAACCGGTCGCCGAGTCGGACCCCGTAGACGCCGGTGATCCCGGTCTTCGCGCGCAGGTCGTAGAACAGCTTCTGCGTCGGGAAGTCGGCGGGCAGCACCGCCACCATCACCGGTTTGTCCGCGTCCTCGATCTTGGCCTCAAGGGCGTCGACGTCGTTCGACGTCAGGCCGTCGGCCGCGCCGGGCGCCACGTAGACAGGGCTCTTCTGCAGGGCGTCGGCCACGGTGGAGGTGTCGGTGGCGGCGGAGGCGGGGGGCGCCACCGCGAGGGTGGCACCCAGCGTGAGCAGCGGGGCGGCGAGGGCGGCGATGAGGGGCCTCATACCTTCGACGCTAACTCAGCGGACGCCGCGGGGCGCTGTCCCGGCCCCCGCCGCTCAATCTCCTCCGGCCGCCGCTCCGCGACCGGCTTGCCGAGCATTCACGACGTGAAGTCTTGACGTGCCCATGGAAGGCTTCTTAACTCACCTCTTGAACTAAGCCGTGACAGTGGGCGGTTGACGCCCACGGGACTCAGGAGGCACCGTGCGCACCCCCATAAGACCCGGGCACCTGACCAGACTGCTCCTTGTCGGCGCCCTCGCCGCCGCCGGGCTGACCGGCGCGGCCACCACCACGGCCCAGGCCGCGAACGAACAGGTCTCCGTCTGGCTCACCAGCACCGACGACGACGGCGGCCGGCACGTCACGCGCGGGCTGCAGCAGCAGACGCCGGTGGCGTTCACGGCGGGCACCGGCTCGTCCGGCACCGCCGTCACCGTCGACGAGAACACGAGGTACCAGACGTTCACCGGCGCGGGCGCGTCCTTCACGGACACCGCGGCCTGGCTGATGAACGGCAGCGGCGCCCTGTCGCAGGCCACCCGGGACGCGACGATGAAGAAGCTGTTCTCGCCGACCGACGGCATCGGCCTCTCCTTCCTCCGCAATCCGATGGGCGCCTCCGATCTGGCGCGGTACGGGTACACCTACGACGACGTCCCTGCGGGCCAGAGCGACCCGGCCCTCGCGAAGTTCTCCATCGCCCACGACCAGGCCGACGTGCTGCCGCTGACCAAGCAGGCCAAGCAGCTCAACCCGGCCGCGACCGTGATGGCGTCGCCGTGGACGGCGCCCGCCTGGATGAAGGACAGCGGGCAGCTCAACGGCGGCTGGCTGAAGGCCGAGCACTACGGCGCGTACGCCGACTACTTCGTGAAGTACATCCAGGCGTACCAGTCGGCGGGCGTCCCGATCGACTACGTCACCGCGCAGAACGAGCCGACCTGCTGCTCGGGCTATCCGTCGATGAGCTGGAACGCGTCGGGGCTCGCGTACTTCACCAAGAGTGAACTCCTTCCGAAGCTCGCGGGCGCCGGGCTGAAGACCAAGGTCCTTGCCCACGACTGGAATTGGGACACCTACGACGCGTACGCGGCGCAGACCGTGGACGACGCGGCGGTCCGCTCGCACCCGAACTTCGGCGGTGTCGCCTGGCACGGCTACGGCGGCGACGTCGCCAAGCAGACCGAGATCCACAACAAGTACCCGTCCCTCGACGCGTTCGGCACCGAGCACTCCGGCGGCACCTGGATCGCCAACCAGCAGCGCGAGGACATGATGAACATCATCGACTACACCCGTAACTGGGCGAAGTCGGTGACGAAGTGGTCCCTGGCCGTGGACCAGAACCGCGGCCCCCACAACGGCGGTTGCGGCACCTGCGACGGCCTCGTCACCGTGCACAACGGGGACGCGCGCTCGGGGCAGGTCGACTACAACATCGAGTACTACACGCTGGGCCACCTGACGAAGTTCGTCCGGCCGGGGGCCTCGCGCATCGCCTCCACCGGTTCGTCCGCCGTCCCGAACGTCGCCTGGCGCAACACCGACGGCTCGAAGGCGCTGATCGCGTACAACGACGCGGCGAGCGCGAAGACGCTCACCGTCAACTGGGGCGGCCAGCACGTCACTTACACCCTGCCGGGCAGGACCTCGGCGACGTTCACCTGGAGCGGTACGCAGTCGGGTACGGGCGAGCGGACCGGCGCCTTCCACGGCCTGGGCGACAAGTGCCTCGACGTGAAGGACGGTTCGACCGCCAACGGGACGAGCGCCCAGCTCTGGACCTGCTACTCCGGCTCCCCGAACCAGACGTGGACGGTGCGCTCGGACGGCACGGTCCGCGCGCTCGGCAAGTGCCTCGACGTGTCCGGGGGTTCGACCGCCGACGGGGCGAGGGTCCAGCTCTACGACTGCAACGGGACCGGTGCGCAGCAGTGGCGGTACGAGGCCGCATCCGGCGACCTGGTCAACGTACCGGCCGACAAGTGCCTTGATGTGACCGGGAATTCGGGGGCGGACGGGACGGTGACACAGGTCTGGTCGTGTACGGGGGCGGCCAACCAGAAGTGGCGGCTCGTGCAGTAGCGGCTCGTGCAGGAGCAGTGGTGGCGGTCGCGGGGCTCTGCCCCGGGCCCCGCTCCTCAATCGCCGGAGGGGCTTGATTCCGGCTGATTTCGCCCCTCCGGCGACCGGGACGAACGGGCTGCTACTCGACCGGCTCCACGCCCGCCCGCAGCAGGCCGTAGGTGTACGCGTCCTCAAGTGCGCCCCAGGACGCGGCGATCACGTTCTCGGCGACGCCGACCGTGGACCACTCCCCCGTCCCGTCGGAGGTCGAGATCAGCACCCGTGTCGTGGACGACGTGCCGTGCTTGCCTTCCAGGATGCGGACCTTGTAGTCCACCAGCTCCAGCTTCGCGAGCTGCGGGTAGATGCGCTCAAGGCCGACGCGGAGCGCCCGGTCGAGAGCGTTGACCGGGCCGTTGCCCTCAGCGGTCGCGACGATGCGCTCGCCCTTGGCCCACAGCTTCACGGTGGCCTCGTTGGCGTGCGAGCCGTCGGGGCGGTCCTCGACGATCGCGCGCCAGGACTCCACCTGGAAGTACTTGCGCTCCTTGCCCTCGGCCTCGGCGCGCATCAGCAGCTCGAAGGAGGCGTCGGCGGCCTCGTACGTGTAGCCGGCCAGCTCGCGTTCCTTGACGCGCTCGACGACCCGGCCGACCAGCTCCCGGTCGCCGCGCAGGTCGACGCCCAGCTCCTTGCCCTTGAGCTCGATGGAGGCGCGGCCCGCCATGTCGGAGACCAGCATCCGGATGTGGTTGCCGACGAGGTCCGGGTCGATGTGCTGGTAGAGGTCCGGGTCGACCTTGATGGCGCTGGCGTGCAGGCCCGCCTTGTGGGCGAAGGCCGAGACACCCACGTACGGCTGGTGGGTGGAGGGGGTGAGGTTCACGACCTCGGCGATGGCGTGGGAGATGCGGGTCATCTCGCGCAGGGCGCCGTCGGGGAGGACCTTCTTGCCGTACTTGAGCTCCAGGGCGGCGACGACCGGGAAGAGGTTCGAGTTGCCGACGCGCTCGCCGTAGCCGTTGGCCGTGCACTGGACGTGGGTCGCGCCCGCGTCCACGGCGGCGAGGGTGTTGGCGACGGCGCAGCCCGTGTCGTCCTGCGCGTGGATGCCGAGCCGGGCGCCGGTGTCGGCGAGGACGGTGGCGACGACCGCCTGGACCTGGGCGGGCAGGAAGCCGCCGTTGGTGTCGCAGAGGATGACGACGGAGGCGCCGGCCTCGTGCGCGGCGCGGACGACCGCCTTCGCGTACTCGGCGTTGGCCCGGTAGCCGTCGAAGAAGTGCTCGCAGTCGACGAACACCCGGCGGCCCTGGGCGACCAGGTAGGAGACGGTGTCGCGGACCATCTCCAGGTTCTCTTCGAGGGTGGTACGGAGGGCCAGTTCGACGTGCCGGTCGTGCGACTTGGCGACCAGGCAGACCACCGGAGCGCCGGACTCGACGAGCGCCCGCACCTGCGGGTCCTCGCCGGCCCGCGCGTTCGCGCGGCGGGTCGCGCCGAACGCGACGAGCTGTGCGTGCTTGAAGTCGATCTCTTCTTGCGCGCGGGCGAAGAACTCGGTGTCGCGGGGGTTGGCGCCCGGCCAGCCGCCCTCGATGAAGCCCACGCCGAAGTCGTCCAGGTGCCGGGCAATGGTCAGCTTGTCCGCGACGGTGAGGTTGATGCCCTCGCGCTGCGCGCCGTCGCGCAGCGTGGTGTCGAAGACGTGGAAGGAATCGTCGAGTTCGCTCGAGGGGTCACTGAGACGTTCACTGGGGCTGCTGCTCATGCTGATCTGGCTCCTGATCGGGATCTCGGTCTTCGTACCGGAAGGACCGGCTCCACCGTCCATCTATGATCCCTCGCGCTCTCCGTCTGGCCGCGGGTGGTGCCAGAAACAGAAAAACCTCTCGCGGGTGCGAGAGGTCTGCGCGCGGGTCGAGGACGACGGTGTCCACCTGTACCGGGTCGTACGAGGCGGTCACTGCGGACCGGCGCGCCTGCTGCCAATAATCATGGCGAACGAGAGCACGTCCGCAGTGTGCCACAGCCCGGCCGAGGGCCGGGCCGTGGTCTCACGATGCGGTCAGGCGACCTGCTTCGTCCGCTTATTGGCGGTTTCGCCGGCGTCCGTCGGCTTGACCTTGTTCAGGTCGATGTCGCGGGTCTCGCGCATCGTCAGGTAGACGATCAGGGAGACGGCCGCGCACCCGGCGACGTACCAGTAGAAGCCGGACTCGATGCCCGCCTCCTTGAACCAGAGCGCCACGTATTCGGCGGTGCCGCCGAACAGGGCGTTGGCGATGGCGTACGGGAGGGCGACGCCGAGGGCGCGGATGCCGGTCGGGAAGAGCTCCGCCTTCACGCACGCGTTGATCGACGTGTAGCCGGTGACGATGACGAGGGCGAGCAGCGACAGGCCGAGGGCCGGCCAGAAGGAGCCCGCGTGCTGGAGCAGCGTCATGATCGGCACGGTCAGGAAGGTGGAGCCGATCGCGAAGGTGATCAGGAGCGGGCGGCGGCCGATCCGGTCGGACAGGGCGCCGGCGACCGGCTGCAGACAGGCGAAGATCACGAGCGCGGCGAACGAGACGAGGGTGGCCGTCTCCTTGCTCAACCCGGCCGAGTTCGACAGGTACTTGGTGAGGTACGTCGTGTACGTGTAGTACGCGACGGTGCCGCCCATGGTCAGCGCGATGACGAGGGCCGCCTCGCGCTTGTGAGCCCACAGCGCCTTGAGGGTGCCCTTGTCGTCGCCGCCCACGGTGGCGTCGGCGTCGGCGGACTCCTCGTAGACGTCCGTCTCCAGCATGTTGCGGCGCAGGTAGAAGATGATCGCCGCGCCGAGGGCGCCGATGATGAACGGGATGCGCCAGCCCCAGCTGTGCAGGGCGTCGTCGGACATCGTGCGCTGGAGCAGGATCTGCAGGCCGAGGCCGACGATCTGGCCCGCCGTCATCGACACGTACTGGAAGCTGGAGGCGAAGCCGCGCTTCTCCGGGGTGGAGGCCTCGGTGAGGTACGTGGCGCTGGCCGCGTACTCGCCGCCGACCGAGAGTCCCTGGAGGAGGCGCGCGATCAGCAGCACGACGGCGCCGCCGTAACCGGCCACCGCGTACGTCGGCGCGATCGCGATGAGGATCGCGGAGGCCGACATCAGGGTGACCGTGAGCGTCAGCGCAGCCTTGCGGCCCTTGCGGTCACCGACCCGGCCGAGCAGCCAGCCGCCCACGGGGCGCATGAAGAAGCCGACGGCGAAGATGCCGGCGGTGTTCATCAGCTGGGCGGTCGGGTTGCCGCTGGGGAAGAAGGATCCCGCGAAGTACGTCGCGAAGCTCGCGTACACGAACCAGTCGAACCACTCGACCATGTTCCCGGCCGAACCGACCAGGACCTTCTTCCATTGTTCTCGTCCCATGATCGGCACGATGCGGGAACTCTCCTGTTCAGGGCAAGGGTGTACGGGGCAACGATCACGCCTACTTGCGTTCATACTGTTCACGCTGGTCGCGCTGTTCACGCGCGAGTTCGGCGAACGTCGCGAGCCAGTGGTCGGTCGTGAAGTCGCCGCTCTCGACGGCCGGGAGACCGGCGTCGAGGTGGGCGTGCGCGGCCTTCGTGAGCCGGTCGCGGACGCGTCCCTCGGGCAGCGCGCCCGCGATCGCGTGCAGGGCGGCGGCGCGGGAGAGCGCGAGGCCGAGGAGGTGGCCGATGTGCGGGTCGCTGTGGTCGGAGACGACCGGTACGTCGAGGAGCGCGCAGGGGGCGTCGGCGGCGAGGGCGGGCAGGAAGCGGTTCAGCCAGGCGGCGAAGGCGTCGAGGTTCCCGGGGTCGCTGTGCTCGAACACGCGGCGCATCGCGTCGGCCTCCGTCAGGGCCGGGGACAGGAAGTCCTGGCCGGAGGGTTCCCAGTGGGCGGGCGCGTCGTGGTCGTCCGCGAACCAGTCGCTCAGGCGCTCGCGTACGGCGTCGAGCGTGCGGGGCGGCAATCCGGCGCGCTCCCCCGTGTCGAGGACGAGGCCGAGGGCGAAGGCGCTGTTGGCGTGGATGCCGTGGCGTACGGGATACGTGGCCTTCGGGAGCCAGTCCGTGAGGAGGCGGTCGACCGCGGCCACGGCCGGGGCGAAGGCGTCGTACCAGCGGGTGCCGTGGCACTGCGCCGCGAGCGCGATCAGCCAGGCCCAGCCGTAGGGGCGCTCGAAGCCGGGGTGGGCGAGGAGGTAGTCGGCCTCGGTGGTGAGGTTCGCGCGGGTGAGGTGGCGGTCGAGCACGTCGGCGTGGGCCTCGGGGCCGGTGCGGACGAGCAGCCAGTGCATGTGGACGGAGCTGTGCCAGTCGTAGGCGCCGTAGAAAGCGGGGTGGAGGTCGCTGGGGCGGGGGCGGTCGTCCGGGGAAGTGGTGAGGTGGGCCGTGAAGTTGGGGTATTCGCGGGTGACGTTGGCTGCCGCCAGGGTGGCGGTTTCCTCCGGGGTGGGCATGGGGGTCCGTTTCGGTTCGTTGCGTTGCGTCGCCGGGTGCGGGTTGGCGTGTGGTTGCGTTTTTTTGCGCAGTTCCCCGCGCCCCTAAAAGATCAGTGGGTGGCGCCCTCGGTGACGTGGAGGTCCTCGTCGGTGGTCGCTGCGGCCAGCAGCATCGACCGGATGCCCGACGCCACCGTTTCGACCGGGAGGGACGGCGCCGTGCCGTCCGGGACCTGCTCCGGGGACCACGGCACGTGGACGAAGCCGCCGCGGATGTGCGGGAGTTCGGTGGTCAGGAGGTGGGCGAGGCCGTACGCGACGTGGTTGCAGACGAAGGTTCCGGCCGTGTTGGAGAGCGCCGCCGGAACCCCCGCGGAGCGCATCGCGGCGACGCACGCCTTCACCGGCAGCGTAGAGAAGTACGCCGCCGGACCGTCCGGCACCACCGGTACGTCGATGGGCTGGGCCCCGGCGTTGTCGGGGATGCGGGCGTCGTCGACGTTGACGGCGACCCGTTCCACGGTGACGCCGGGGCGGCCGCCGGCCAGGCCGAGGCACACCACCAGGTCGGGCTCCGCCTCGGCGATCGCGGCGCGCAGCACCTTCATCGACTCGCCGAAGACGCAGGGGAGTTGGAGCGCCGTCAGGTCGATGCCGTCCGGTGGCGCGGCGGCGACGAGGGCCGCCGCCTCCCAGGACGGGTTCAGCGAGTCCCCCTGGAACGGTTCGAATCCGGTGAGCAGTACCCGAGCCATCGCTCGACCTCCTGGAACTGGAACTGGAACTAGAGCTGGAGCTGGAGCTGGAGCTAGAACGCGAAGAGCGACATGATCACGATGTTGCAGCCGAGGAGCGCGAAGCCCGTCGGGAGCTGTGCCTTGATCGGCCCGTACTGGTCCTTCAGTTCGAGCAGGGTCGCCGGGACGATGTTGAAGTTGGCGGCCATGGGCGTGACGAGCGTGCCGCTGAAGCCCGCGAGCATGCCGAGCGCGAGGATGGCCACGTCGTTGCCGCCCATCTGCTGGATGAGCACCGGCCAGCCGATCGCCGCCGTCATGACGGGGAACGCGGCGAAGGCGTTGCCCATGATCACGGTGAACAGGAACATGCCGACGCAGTACGCGATCACGGCGAGGTACTTGGAGTTGTCCGGCAGCATCGCGTCCGTGATCCTGCCGACCTGGGTGCCGACCCCGGCGGCCGCGAAGATCGAGCCGAGTACGGAGAGCAGCTGCGGCAGCAGCAGCGCCGCGCCCATCGCCTCCAGCATCGAGCGGCCGGAGTGGATCGGGGTGGACAGCTTGCGCTCACCGGTCACGAACATGCCGACGACGAGCGCGGCGACGCAGCCGACGCCGAGCCCGAGCAGCGTGGCCTGGCCGCTCTCGAACAGGCCGGAGGTGTCGAGGAAGGAGGCGCAGACGATGGCGACGAGCGGGATGGTGAGCGCCGGGATGAAGAGCTTGTTGCCGAGCCGCGACGCGGATTCCTCGCGCTGCTCCTGCGTGGTCGTGACCGGTTCGCCCTTGCCGATGAAGTTGAACCCGGCCAGCACGATGAGGGCGAGGACGGCGACGCCGAGCGGTTCGGCGGGCAGCGCCTTCGAGCCGCCCGCGACCCCGGTGCCGTACGGGAAGGTCAGTCCGAGCAGGCCCCAGAAGGCGGCCGAGGTCCAGCGCTTGGGGTTGCTGCGGTCCATCGCCATCTGCACGGCCATGACGACGAAGACGAAACCGATCAGCCAGTAGAGCCATTCGACCTTGATCACTTCGTGGCCTCCTTACCGGACTTCCCGGAGTCGTCGCCCGGCGTCTGCTTCGGCAGCGGTATGTCGTGTTCGGCGACGGCGAGCGCCATCTCGCGCTCCAGTTGCTTGTCGAGGCGGAGCAGCCGCGCGCCGTGGATGACGAAGGCGCAGACGGCCAACGGGATGGCCCACAGCGCGAGTTGGGTGGGTTCGAGGTGCTCGTGGTACGTCGAGTTCACGAAGCCGGTGATCAGCAGGATCGAGCCGATCGCGATGAAGCAGTCCTCGCCGAAGAAGACACCGACGGTGTCGGCGGACGCGGAGTAGGAGCGCACCTTCTCGCGCAGCTTGTCCGGCAGCTTGGCCCCCGCGGTGCGCTCGGCCGCGGCCTCCGCCATGGGGGCGACGAGCGGGCGCACCGCCTGGGCGGGGCCGCCGAGGTTGTTGAGGCCGAAGGCGGCGGTGACCTGGCGGACCAGCAGGTACACGGTCAGGAAGCGGCCGGCGCTGAGCTTGCCGAGTTTCCCGATGAGGGTGCGGGCCTGTTCGCGAAGCCCGTAGCGCTCCAGGAGGCCGATCACCGGGAGCACGATGGCGAAGACGGTGACGGAGCGGCTGTCCGCGAAGGAGGTGCCGAAGGCGCGGAGGATCGCCATCGGGTCCATCTTGCCGAGCAGCCCGGTGACGATGCCGGCGACGCCGACCACGAGAACGGGATTGCGGCGCGTGACGAATCCGAGGATCACCACGAGCACGCCGAGCAGAACGATCATGCGGCGGCCTTTTCGATGAGGGACGCACTTTGGGATGAGGGACGCACGGACCTTAGGGGATCGTTCAACGATCGGACAAGAGGTTCCGGAGTTCGGACGTCCATCGGGCCGCCATCGGGCAGTGAGGTGGACAGAAACCTGACCCTTGTCGGATCGTTGAACGATCCTCTACCTTGAGCGCGTGATCCAGGACATCATCGACCTCAATGCCGACCTCGGCGAGGGCTTCGGCCGGTGGACCCTCACCGACGACGAAGCGCTGCTCTCCGTGGTGACCAGCGCCAACGTCGCCTGCGGGTTCCACGCGGGCGATCCGAGCGTGATGCGCCGGGTCTGCGACCTGGCCGCCGAACGCGGTGTACGCATCGGGGCGCAGGTCTCGTACCGGGACCTCGCCGGGTTCGGGCGGCGCGCGATGGATGTGCCGTCGGACGAGCTGGCGGCCGAAGTGGCGTACCAGATCGGGGCGTTGCGGGTGTTCGCGGAGGCGGCCGGGGCCGAGGTCTCGTATGTGAAGCCGCACGGGGCGCTCTACAACCGGACCGTCCGGGACGCGGAGCAGGCGCGTGCGGTGGTCGAGGGCGTACGTCTCTCGGGTGGGCGGTTGCCGGTGCTGGGGCTGCCCGGGTCCGAACTGCTGGGCGCCGCGGAGGAGGCAGGGCTCCAGGGGGTGCGGGAGGCCTTCGCCGATCGCGCCTACACCCCCGAGGGCACGCTCGTGCCACGCCGCGAGCCGGGGGCGGTGGTCGAGGACGCGGATGCCGTGGTGCGCAGGTCCGTCGGGTTCGCCGTGGACGGCGGGGTCGAGGCGGTCGACGGGTCCCAAGTCGCCGTCGGCGCGCGGTCGTTGTGCGTGCACGGTGACACGCCGGGGGCGGCGGCGATCGCTGCGCGGGTGCGGGTGGCGTTGGAGGAGGCCGGGGTCAAGGTCGGGGCGTTCGCGTGAGCGCGCTGGTGCAGCCTGTGGTGCGGGTCGCCGGGCGGGAGGCGTTGCTCGTGGAGTTCGGCGATGCCGAGCACGCGGGGGCGTTCCACGCGGAGTTGCTGCGCAGGCGGGGGGCGGGGGTGCTGCCGCCGGTGCGGGAGATCGTGCCGGGGGCGCGGACGGTGTTGCTCGACGGGGTGGCTCGGCCGGAGGCGCTGGCGCGCGAACTGGGCGAGTGGGATGTGGCGTTGGGTGCGGTGGAGGACGGGGACGTGGTGACGATTCCTGTCGTGTACGACGGGCCGGACCTGGCCGAGGTGGCGCGGATGTGGGGGGTGGCCGAGGACGAGGTGGGCGCGGTGCACGCGGCGTACACGTATCGGGTGGCGTTCTGTGGGTTCGCGCCGGGGTTCGGGTACTTGAGCGGGTTGCCGGAGGAGCTGCACGTGCCGAGGCGGTCGACTCCGCGAACGCGGGTCCCTGCGGGGGCGGTTGCGGTGGCCGGGGCGTATTCGGCGGTGTATCCGAGGGCTACGCCGGGGGGTTGGCAGTTGATCGGGACGATGCGCGATCCCGGGGGGTTGTGGGATCCGTTGCGGGAGCCGGCGGCGTTGCTGTCGCCCGGCACCCGTGTCCGTTTCGCCGCAACGGGGCCGACGCCACGGGGCTCCGCCCCGGACCCCGCTGCTCAATCGCCGCAGAGGCTTGAATGCTCCGCCGCACCGCACCCCGCGCCTCAATCGCCGGCGGGGCTTGATGGGTCGGGGCTCGATCCGTCCGCCGCACCCCAATCCTCTCCAGGGCTTGACAGAAACGGCGCGGCACACCAAGCCCCTGCGGCGATTGAGCAGCGGGGTGCGGGGCAGAGCCCCGCGGTGCCGGGCACCGGGACGGCAGGCATTGAGGACGGCGCGGTACAGCAAGCCCCTGCGGCGATTGAGCAGCGGGGTGTGGGGCGGAGCCCCGCCGTGCCGGGGGCGGGGGCGGTGGGCCGTGCCGCACAGCAGGGGTGGAGCCCCGCAGGGAAGGTGGGGGTTGTGCGGGGTGGGGCGCTGACCACCGTGCAGGACGGTGGGCGGATCGGGCACGCCCACCTGGGGGTGCCGCGGTCGGGCGCGCTGGACGCGCGGGCGTCGCGGATGGCGAACCGGCTGGTGGGGAATCCGGAGGAGGCCGCAGTTCTGGAGACCACGCTCACCGGGTGTGCGCTGCGCCCCGACCGCGAGGTCACCGTGGTCGTGGGCGGGGCGCCGTGCCCGGTCACCGTCGACGGCGCGCCCGCGGCCTGGGGCGCCCCCGTGCACGTACCCGCCGGAGCCGTCCTCGACGTCGGGGCGGTCAGTGCGGGCGTGCGGTCCTACGTCGCCGTCGCCGGCGGGTTCGTCGCCGACGCGGTGCTCGGGAGTCGGGCCGGCGATCTGTTGTCGGGGCTCGGGCCCGAACCGCTGGGCGACGGAGACGTGTTGCCCGTCGGCGCGGCGGCGGGCGTGCCGACCGCGCTGCCGGTCGCGGCGCCGTGGCCCGCTCCCCCGGCGGAACTCGTCCTGCCGGTGCGGCTCGGGCCGCGCGAGGACTGGTTCACGGAGACGGCGCGACGGACCTTCCTCACCGCCACGTACACCGTCTCCGGCAACAGCAACCGCATTGGGCTGAGGACCGAAGGACCGTCCCTCGAGCGGAAGTTGGGCGGGGAGTTGGCCAGTGAGGGGATGGTCCTCGGGGCCGTGCAGGTGCCGCCGGACGGGCGGCCCGTGGTGTTCCTGCACGACCACCCGACGACCGGCGGCTACCCGGTGATCGCCGTCGTCCACGAAACGGCCCTGGCCGCGGCGGCTCAAGCGGCACCGGGCACCCCCGTACGCTTCGTCACCACCTGAGGCCGGCGCCCACCGAAGGTGCGCGCCCACCGAATACGCCGCCTACCGCAGGCGCCGCACGAACGCGTCGTACTGACCGTTGGTGTCCCCGGGGACGAATCGCGCGGAGTACCCGCTGAACCCGACCGTGCGCCCGTGAGCGTCCAGCGACGGGGCCAGAATGAACGAGTGGTCGGTGACGGGACCGCCGTCCACGGTCACGCTGGCCAGCACGGTCTCACCGGTGCGCAGGTCCCGCACGTACACGTTGTCGCCCTCGTACGCCGACACCAAGTAGGCGAGATGGCGCCCGTCGGCGCTCAGGGCCGCGCCACCGGCGCCGGTGGCACCCGCCCCGTCGTGCGGAACGCGGCTCGTGGTGCCGGTGCGCAGGTTCCGTACGTAGATCAGCGTCGCGGAGGGGCCTTCGCTGCCGGGCACCAGGTCCGTGGCCCGCGACTCGAACGTGACGGTGCGGCCATTGGCGGAGAGGCGCGGCGCGGATGCGGACCGCGCGGAGGGCGCGCCTTCCGGGGTGACGTTGACCTGTTCCTCGCTGCCGGTGCGCAGGTCACGGACGTACGTGAGACCGGCGGTGGAACGGACGTCGTTCTGGCTGTACGCGAGGTGGCGGCCGTTGCCGCTCAGGTCGAAGTCGTACGCGGCGTAGGTGGGGCGCTCGCGGTTGCTGACGCGCTCCGTGGTGCCCGTCTCGCGGTCGTGGAGGTAGACGGCCGGGTTGCTGCCGAGCGGGCCGGACTCCATCGGGGCGGGCCAGGCGTTGAAGGCGACGTACCGGCCGTCGTCGGAGATGTCGGCGGTCCAGTTGGCGTGCGCGGTCACGCCGCCCGGGGTAACGCTGGCGAGTTCGGTGGTGCCGGTGCGGCGGTCGTGCACGTAGACGTCGTACGACCCGTAGGGCCCGTCGGGGGCGTCCGGCACCAGGTTCAGGGCGTCGGAGCGGAAGACTACGTAGCGGCCGTTGCCGCTGATGGCCGCCACGCGCGAGGTTCCGCTGCCCGGCGTGCCGTCCGAGGCGACGCTGACGCGTTCGATGGTGTCGGTTCGCAGGTCGCGTACGAAGACGTCGAAGGTGCCGTTGGTGTCGTCGGGCACGAGGTTGCTCGCGGCCGAACTGAAGGCGGCGTAGCGGCCGTTCGCGCTGACGATCGGCGCTTGGGAGACGGCGTCGCCCTGCTCCCCCGTGGCCGAGACGGAGATCCGTTCGGTGTGTGGCGCGGGCGGCGCGGCGGTCGCGGAACCCGCGGCGAGCGCGAGCGCCGCCGCGGCGAGGACAGTGGGCACGGTGAAACGACGCATGTGGTGGATCCCCCGTGGTGTCGGTGGTGTGCGCGCCGCGGTGCGGCACGGGCGCCCCGGCCCGACGCCGGGGCCCGCACCGATACAAGCGCACCGGACGACAACAGGGGAATCCGTTGGTTGTCGTACAACCGAGACAACCACTCAGGCGTCATTCACCGCGAGCCCGTCGTCGAGGAACTCCCGTACGTGGACGAGGACTTGGGCCCGTTCGACCCCGCGCAGCCCGATGGCCACATGGATCGAGAAGCCGTCGAGCAGCGCCCGCAGCCGGGTCGCGAAGCGGTCCGGGTCGACGGGGCGGAACTCGCCGCGCGAGATGCCTTCGGCGAGCAGCGCCACGAGGTCGCGGTGCCAGGCGCCCTCGATGGCGGCCTGCCGGGCGCGCGCGTCGTCGCCGAACGCCCGTGACCGGTTGAAGACTTCGAGCCACAGCGTCCAGTGCGGATCGCGGGCCGCGTCCGGCACGTACAGATCGACGTACGCGTCGAGGCGTTCGCGCACTCCGGCCGCGCCCGCCAGCAACTCCCGGCGCCGCGCGCCGAGTCGGCCCTCGCTCCACTCCAGCGTACGCAGCAGCAGCTCGTCCTTGCTGCCGAAGTGGTACGCGAGGTGCCCGCTGCTCATGCCGACCTCGCGGCCCAGCGCGGCCATGGTCAGCCGCTCCAGGCCGTGCTCGGCGATCATCGCCATGGTCGCGGCGAGCACGTCCTCGCGCGGCGGCGCCGGGGTGCGCCGCCGCTGCGTCCCGGTCACCGCTCAGGCCCCCGCGCGCGGCTGCTGCTGCGTAATGCAGTGGATGCCGCCGCCGGCCGCGAAGATGGTGCGGGCGTCGACGAGGGTGACCGTGCGGGACGGGAAGAGCCTGCGGAAGATCGCCGCGGCCTTCTCGTCGTTCGGGTCGTCGAAGCCGCACAGCACGACGCCGTCGTTGCAGAGGTAGTGGTTGATGTACGAGTAGTCGACCCAGCCGCCGTCCTCGTCGTCCGTGAGGACCGTCGGTGCCGGGACCTCGACGATCTCCAGCGGCCTGCCCTGCGCGTCCGTCTGCCCGGAGAGGACCCCGATGATCTCGCGGCTGACCTCGAAGTCGGGGTGCGCGGGGTCCTGTTGGGAGTGGACGAGGACGACGCCGGGAGCCGCGAACGCCGCCACGATGTCGACGTGCCCGCGCGTGCCGAACTCGCCGTAGTCCGCGGTGAGTCCGCGCGGCAGCCAGATCGCCTTGGACGTGCCGATCCGGGCGTGGATCTCGGCCTCGACCTCCGCCTTCGTCCAGCCCTTGTTGCGGCCCTCGTCGAGCTGCACCGTCTCCGTGAGGAGCACCGTGCCCTCGCCGTCGACGTGGATGCCGCCGCCCTCGTTGACGAGCGACGTCGAGTGGGCGGGCACGCCGGCGAGGTCCGCGACGTGCCGCGCGATCTTCGCGTCGTGCTCCCAGCGCGCCCAGCTCTGGGCGCCCCAGCCGTTGAACGTCCAGTCCACGGCGGCCAGTTCACCGGTCTCGCGCGCCTTCACGAACGTAGGCCCGATGTCACGCATCCACGCGTCGTCGAGCTCCCGCTCGACCAACTCGACGGCCGGGGCGAGGAGTTCGCGCGCCGAGTCGAGCTGTCCAGGCCCTACGACCATGGTCACCGGCTCGTAGTCGCGTACGGCGTTGGCGACCGACGCCCAGGCGCCGCGCGCGTCGGCCAGCTCCCGGTCGTCCGCGAACGTCGGGTTGGGGCTCGGCCACGCCATCCAGGTGCGCTCGTGCGGGGCCCACTCGGGCGGCATCTCGTATGCGGTCATGGGTCAGGACCCCTTAGAGGAACTAGAGGAAGTAGAGGAATTAGAGGAAGTAGAGACGGTTGAGGGAGACGGACTCGGCCGGTTCGGACCGCAGCGGGTCGCCGTCGAGGGTGACCAGGCCCGTGCGCTGGTCCACATCGACCGCTCCCGTACGGGAGTTGAGGCGCAGGTCGGCCGGGCCGATGCCGCGCGTGCCGCGCACGGCGACGCGGCGCCTGCGGGTCGGCATCGTGTCGTGGCCGTCGTCGACGGCGGCCTGGGCGACGAAGGCGACCGAGAGTTCGGCGGCCGTGGCTCCGTACGCGCCGAACTGCGGGCCGAGCACGAGGGGTTCGCAGGTGTCGGTGGCGGCGTTGGGGTCGCCCACCACCCCGTACGCGGGGAAGCCGGACTTCAGGACGAGCTGCGGCTTCGCGCCGAAGTACTCGGGGCTCCACAGCACGATGTCGGCCATCTTGCCGGGCTCGATCGACCCGATCTCGTGCGAGAGGCCGTGCGCGATGGCGGGGTTGATGGTCAGCTTCGCCATGTAGCGCAGGACGCGCTCGTTGTCGTGGCCGACGCCCGGGTCGCCGAGCTCGTGCTTCATCTTCCCGGCCATCGCGAACGTACGGCGCACGGTCTCGCCCGCACGCCCCATGCCCTGCGCGTCCGACGACGTGATGCCGATGGCGCCGAGGTCGTGCAGCACGTCCTCGGCGCCCATCGTGCCCGCGCGGATCCGGTCGCGGGCCATGGCCGCGTCGCCGGGGAGGTCCGTCTTCAGGTCGTGGACGGAGACGATCATGCCGTAGTGCTCGGCGACCGCGTCCCGGCCGAAGGGGAGGGTGGGGTTGGTGGAGGAGCCGATGACGTTCTCGACGCCCGCCATCTTCAGGACGTTCGGTACGTGGCCGCCGCCGCAGCCCTCGATGTGGAAGGCGTGGATGGTGCGGCCTTCGAGGACCTTGAGGGTGTCCTCGACCGACAGGCACTCGTTCAGGCCATCACTGTGCAGGGCCACCTGCACGTCGTGTTCCTCGGCGACCCGCAGCGCCGTGTCGAGCGCGCGGGTGTGCGCGCCCATGTCCTCGTGCACCTTGAACCCGCAGGCCCCGCCCTCCGCGAGCGCCTCCACCAGCGGCGCCCCGTCCGAGGACGAACCCCGCCCCAGGAAGCCGATGTTGACCGGCCACGCGTCGAACGCCGAGAACGCGTGCTTCAGCGCCCACGGCGAGTTGACCCCGACGCCCCACACCGGGCCGAACTCCTGGCCGATGATCGTCGTGACGCCGGAGGCGAGCGAGGCCTCCATGATGCGCGGCGACAGCAGGTGTACGTGGGTGTCGACGGCGCCGGCCGTCGCGATCATGCCCTCGCCGGACACGATCGTCGTGCCGGTACCGACCACGACGTCCACGCCGTCCATCGTGTCCGGGTTGCCTGCTCGCCCCACGGCGTGGATGCGGCCCTCGCGGATCCCGATGGAGAGCTTCCTGATCCCGAGCGCGGCGTCGATCACGACGACGTTGCTGATCACGATGTCGCAGGTGTCGCGGACGGCGGCGGCCTTGAGGTGCAGCCCGTCACGCGCGGTCTTCCCGAATCCGGCGAGGAACTCGTCCCCGTACGCCTGGGAGTCGGACTCGACCTTGATGGTGAGCCCCGAGTCCCCGAGCCGGACCCGGTCACCGGCGCGCGGGCCGTGCGTACCCGCGTACTCGTACGGGGTCAGTCGGCGGGCTTCGGCGGGGTGGCCTCCGGGGCGGCTCATCGGTTCTCCTCCTCGGCGGAATCGACGGAATCGACGGAATCGACGGAATCAGCGGAATCGCTGGAGCCGTCGGCATCGGCGGAATCAGCGGGTACGCCCAGATATCCGCACGCGGCGGCGCGGCGCAGCGCCTCGTCCTTCGCGCCCGGCGCGTCCAGCGGCCCGTCCACAAGCCCGGCGAACCCGATCGCGATCCGGGCCCCGCCGATCGGCAGCAGCCCGACGTCCTGCGTCTGACCCGGCCCGAACCGCACGGACGACCCGGCGGGCACCGCGAGCCGCATCCCGTACGCCTGCTCCCGTACGAAGTCCAGGCGCGGGTTGGCCTCGAAGAAGTGGAAGTGGGAGGTGACGGAGACGGGCACGGTGGCCGTGTTGGTGACGGTGAGCGTCAACTCGGCCTCGGGGTCGTGGTGTTCGGGGCCGGGAAGCAGGGCGCCGGGGGCGTCCCCCGCCAACGAGCCCGCTCCGATCGGGTCGGAGACCACCGCGAGCCGCGAACCGTCGTCGAAGACCGCCTCCACGTGCACCTCGGTCACCACGTCGGCGACGCCCGGCAGCACGTCGTCCGGCCCGAGCGCGGACCGGGCCGCCTCGATCGCCTCCGCGAGCCGCTTCCCGTCGCGGGCCGCCTCGCAGACGGTGTCCGCGATCAGGGCGGTCGCCTCGGGCACATTGAGCCGCAGGCCGCGGGCCTTGCGGGCGCGCGCGAGCTCGGCGGCGCCGAACAGCAGCAGCCGGTCACGTTCCGTGGGGGTCAGTCTCACGCCGCCACGCCTCCTCGTCGTACGGGGTCGTTCATCGTCCTTAGAACGCCACTCTAACCTCATCGACGCTGGAGAACGGAAGGGCGGCCACCACAGCGGGAAGCCGTATTGAGCGCTGATCTAGCGGAGGGCTGCCGGGCGGTGCGGCCATGCGGCGCGCGACGGACACGGCGAAGGCCCCGCTCCGCGCGTGCGGAACGGGGCCTTCGCCGTAGGACCTGGCCGGGATCAGCCGATCTTGTGCATCCAGCCGTGCGTGTCATCGGCCGTGCCGCGCTGGAGGTTCAGGAGCGCGTCACGGAGCTTCAGGGTGACCTCGCCGGGGTTGCCGTCGCCGTGGGTCCACTCGTCCGACTTCGTCTTGACGTGGCCGATGGGCGTGACGACCGCGGCGGTGCCGCAGGCGAAGACCTCGGTCAGCGCGCCGGAGGCGGCGTCGGCGCGCCACTGCTCAAGCGTGATCACGCCCTCCTCGGCGGTGTAGCCGAGGTCGCGGGCGACCTGGAGGAGCGAGTCGCGGGTGATGCCCTCCAGGATCGAGCCGGTCAGCGACGGCGTGACGATGCGGTCGCCGTAGACGAACGCGACGTTCATCGAGCCGGACTCCTCGACCTTGGTGCGGGTCACCGCGTCGAGGTAGACGACCTGGTCGCAGCCGTGCGCGGCGGCCTCGGCCTGCGGCAGCAGGGACGCCGCGTAGTTGCCGCCGGTCTTGGCGTCGCCGGTGCCGCCGGGGACGGCGCGGACGTGGTCCTCGGCGACCCAGATGGTGACCGGCTTGACGCCGCCCGAGAAGTAGGCGCCGGACGGGGACGCGATCAGCATGAACGTGTACTCGTTGGCCGGGTGGACGCCCAGCGCGGCCTCCGAGGCGAACATGAACGGGCGCAGGTACAGCGCGGCCTCGCCGCCGTGCGGCGGAACCCAGTCGGCGTCCTGCGCCAGCAGCGCGTCGAGCGCCCCGATGAACAGCTCGTCCGGCAGCTCGGCCATGGCCATGCGGCGCGCGGAGTTGCGGAAGCGGCGCGCGTTGGCCTCCGGGCGGAAGACGGCGACGGAGCCGTCGGACTGCCGGTAGGCCTTGAGGCCCTCGAAGATCTCCTGGCCGTAGTGCAGCACGTGCGAGGACGGGTCGAGGGAGATCGGCCCGTAGGGAACGAGCTCGGCGTCGTGCCAGCCCCGCCCCTCGGTCCACTTGGCGGTCACCATGTGGTCGGTGAAGTGGCGGCCGAACCCCGGGTTGGCCAGGATCTCCTCGCGCCGCGCGGCGGCCAGCGGGGAGGAGGTGGGCTTGAGCTCGATCGTGGGCGTCGACGTTGTAGTCATCGTGTCGTGTCCTTCACCGTTGGTTGTGACGGACCGCGTTCACGCCTGCACCTCGCGTACTAGGACGTCCGAGCTTCACCGTACTTCGCGGCCCCACGTTCGATTATCGCGCGGGGCGGGGTGTGCTCGGAAACGGGCCCGGTGAGTACCTGACGGATACGGGTGCGTGAAAGCGGCCCATGGGTTGATGGTCGCACCCAGGGGCCGCACAGGAACAGCCGCCGGGCGCGGTGTGCGACCCGGCGGCTGCTGATTCAGCAGTACGAAATGAGCGCCGGGTCAGCCGGCTACTACTCGGGCGACGAGGGCGTCACCGATCTCGTCCGTGGAACGGGCTGTGATCTTGCCGGCACCGCGCTCGCCGAGGTCCGCCGCGACGGCGGCCTCGACGCGCTCGGCCTCCGCCTCGAAGCCGAGGTGGCGCAGGAGGAGGGCGACCGAGAGGACCGTGGCGCTCGGGTCGGCCTTGCCCTGGCCCGCGATGTCCGGGGCCGAGCCGTGCACGGGCTCGAACATGGACGGGAACTCACGGCTCGGGTTGATGTTCCCGGAGGCCGCGACGCCGATGCCGCCGGAGACGGCCGCGGCGAGGTCGGTGACGATGTCGCCGAAGAGGTTGTCGGTGACGATGACGTCGAACCGGGCCGGGTCGGTGACCAGGTAGATCATGGCCGCGTCGACGTGGATGTAGTCCGTGGTGACCTCGGGGAACTCCTTGGCCACCTTGTTGAACGTGTTCGTCCACAGGTGTCCCGCGAAGGCCAGCACGTTGTTCTTGTGGACCAGCGTGAGCTTCTTGCGGGGGCGGGCCTGCGCACGGGCGAAGGCGTCCCGGACCACGCGCTCCACACCGAAGGCCGTGTTGACGGAGACCTCGGTGGCGACCTCGTGCTCGGTGCCCTGGCGGATCGCGCCGCCGTTGCCGGTGTACGGGCCCTCGGTGCCCTCGCGGACGACGACGAAGTCGATCTCGGGGTCGCCGGCGAGCGGGGACGAGACACCCGGAAGGAGCTTCGAGGGGCGCAGGTTGACGTGGTGGTCGAACAGGAAGCGGAGCTTGAGCAGGAAGCCCCGCTCCAGGACGCCGGACGGCACCGACGGGTCACCGATGGCGCCGAGCAGGATGGCGTCGTGCTTCTTCAGCGAGTCGACGTCGGCGTCGGTGAGGGTCTCACCGGTCGCGTGGTAGCGCTTCGCGCCGAAGTCGTACTCCTCGGTCTCCAGCTTCACATCCTGCGGAAGGACGGCGGAGAGGACCTTGAGACCCTGGGCCACGACCTCTTGGCCGATGCCGTCACCGGGGATCACTGCGAGATTGATGCTGCGAGACATGCCAGCACCGTACCCCTCCGTCCCATGTGATGACACGCGTCGTCCACCATCCGGACAGGATCGGGACAGGATCGGGACAGCCCGGTTTTCGTCTCTCTTTGTTCACCCCTATGTCTGGCGGGAGTTGGAAGTTACTGGAAAGTTTTCGGTCATGGACACTCCCAACGTCGGCATCCCCCCACAGCTCGCCCGGCGGATGAGCATGCCCGAGCAACACGAGTACCTCCGTACGAAGTTCAGCAGGCGCCGCGCCCTCACCGGAGCCGCGGCCACCGTCGGCGGGGCGACCCTGCTCGGCGGCGCCTCGGCGACCGGCGCGTACGCCGCCCCCGCACCCGCCCCCACGCGCGCGGCGGCCGCCCACGTGAACGGCGCGCTCGTCGCCCCCTTCGGCCGGCACCTCGCCTTCGGCGCCGACCCGAAGACGCAGATGCGGATCTCGTGGCAGGTGCCGTTCGCGGTCAAGAACCCTTATCTGCGGGTGGGGTTGAGGCCCTGGGAACTGAGCCGGAAGATCGAGGCCGAGGTCCGCGCCCTGCACACCCCCGCCCTCTCGAAGAAGCTCCCGGAGACCGAGCAGCACTACCTGCACGCGGCGCTCGACGGCCTGACCCCCGGCACGACGTACTACTACGGCGTCGGCCACGACGGCTTCGACCCGGCGGACGCGGAGCGCATCGGCACCCTCGGCACCTTCCGCACGGCACCGGCCACTCCACAGCCCTTCGTCTTCACGGCCTTCGGCGACCAGGGCGTGAGCTACGAGGCGCTCGCCAACGACCAGGTGATCCTCGGCCAGAACCCGTCCTTCCACCTGCACGCCGGCGACATCTGCTACGCCGACAGCAGCGGCCACGGCAAGGAGTCGGACACGTACGACGCGCGGGTGTGGGACCAGTTCCTCGCGCAGACGGAGTCGGTCGCGAAGTCCGTGCCCTGGATGATCACGACGGGCAACCACGACATGGAGGCCTGGTACTCCCCCAACGGCTACGGCGGCCAGCACGCCCGCTGGTCCCTTCCGGACAACGGCCCCGACGCGAAGAACGCGCCCGGCGTGTACTCCTTCACGTACGGGAATGTGGGCGTGGTCGCCCTCGACGCGAACGACGTCTCGTACGAGATCCCGGCCAACAAGGGCTACACGGACGGCAAGCAGACGGCATGGCTGGACAAGCGCCTCGCCGAACTGCGCGCCCGGGACGACATCGACTTCCTGGTGGTCTTCTTCCACCACTGCGCGTACTCGACGGCCACGCACGCCTCGGACGGCGGGGTGCGCGACGCGTGGGTGCCGCTGTTCGCGAAGCACCAGGTGGACCTGGTGATCAACGGGCACAACCACGTGTACGAGCGCACGGACGCGATCAAGGGCACGGGCAACGGAGAGGTCGGCAAGCCGGTGCCGGTCGGCGCGTCGACCGATCCGACGCGCGACGGCATCGTGTATGTCACCGCGGGCGGCGCCGGCAAGGACCTCTACAGCTTCGGGCCCGGCGTCAAGGACAGCTACGAGGGCAACGTGATCGACCGCGAGTCGATCGTCACCTTCCACTGGACCGGTTCACGCCTGCCCGACCCGGACACCGTGGAGTGGTCCCGGGTGCGGTACACCGGTTTCTCGTTCCTCGCGGTGGAGGTGGAGAAGGGCCGGATGACGGTCTCCGCGCTGACCGAGAACGGCGAGCGCATCGACCACTTCGAAGTGAAGAGGGGTCGGCGGTAAAGAGGGGGTCTCAGTGACCGGTCACGCCGCCGTTGTCCCTGCGGTCCAGGGCGCGCTGGAGGGCGGCTGCCGCGACCTTGGCGGCGTGGCGGTCGGCTTCGCTCGACGGGGAGACGTGACGGACTCGGCGGCGGACGGGCGTCGCAGTGGCCATGAGGGATCGACTCCTTGAGAATCCGTGGGAGTCCTCGCGCGCCGTGCGCGCAAGGGGATTTCGAGGTGCCGGAAGGGCGGGAAGCGGGAGCCGCAGGGGTTGCCTGCCAGGTGCTCCGCTCGCGGCCGCCATTCGCCGGATCGGGCGAGACGTTCGGCTCCTACAAAGCTAAGACAGGTCTCTGCTTCTGTCTCCACAATTACTCGGACTTCCTACTATCTGAGACGGGGCTCACTGCGCACGGCCTTATGGCGTGGCCGCCGTCCACGCCCCACGATGGGTCCCGTACCCGCCCGGGCCGCGGTGGCCCGGCGGGCCCCTGGGGAGGAGTCCCACCATGCGCGTCATCAGTCAGCGCCGTTTCGGCGGACCCGAGGTGCTCGAAGTGGTGGAGGTGGAGCGGCCCGAACCGCTCGCGGGCGAGGTGCTCGTCCGGGTGCGGGCGGTGGGCGTGAATCCGGTGGACCGGATGGTGCGCACCGGGGCCGCGCCGCTCTTCGGCGATCCGCCGTTCACGCTCGGCTGGGACGTCTCGGGGGTCGTCGAGTCGGCGGGCCAGGACGTCACCGAATTCCGGCCGGGCGACGAGGTGTTCGCGATGATCCGGGGCGGTGCCTACGCCGAGTACGTCGTGATCCGCACCGAACACCTCGCGCCGAAACCGGGCAATGTCGACCACGTGCACGCGGCAGCGGTACCGGCCGCCGCGCTCACCTCCTGGCTGGCGCTCGTCGACACCGGGCAGATCGGCCCCGGCCGCCGGGTCCTGATCCACGCGGCGGCGGGCGGCGTCGGCCACGTGGCGGTCCAGATCGCCAAGGCGGAAGGCGCGTACGTCATCGCCACCGCCCGCTCCGACAAGCACGACTTCTTGCGCGAACTCGGCGTCGACGAGCCCATCGACTACACCACCACGGACTTCGCCCACTCCTTACGCGACGTGGACGTGGCCTTCGACCTGATCGGCGGCGACTACGGCCCCCGCACCCTGGTCACCCTCCGCCCCGGCGGCCTCCTCGCCACGGCGGTCCTCGCCGACCCCGGCGTCACCCAGGAGGACGCCGAGGCCCGCGGCGTCCGCTTCGCCCCCATCTCCGTCCAACCCTCGGGCGCCACCCTCCGCAAGGTCGCGTCCCTCCTCGCCGCCGGCCGCCTCCGCCCCCACGTCTCGGCCGTCCTCCCCCTGGAGGAGGCGGGCAAGGCCCACGAACTGAGCGCATCGGGCCGCACCCAGGGCAAGATCGTCCTAACGGTGAGCGATTAGTCCGACCGCATTGCGGAGCCCGTCTCATTGGAGCCCCTCCGGCGATTGAGGAGCGGGGTCCGGGGCAGAGCCCCGCGACGTAGGACCGGCCCACGCAGAACCGCCCCCGACCGAGGCGAAAACCTCGACCGGGGGCGGCACCGCCGCAGGGGCGTCAGCCCATGTGCGGGTACACGTAATCCGTCGGCGACACCAACGTCTCCTTGATCGCCCGGGTCAACGTCCACCGCATAAGGTTCTGCGGCGCCCCCGCCTTGTCACACGTACCGGACGCACGCCCACCACCGAACGGCTGCTGCCCCACAACCGCCCCGGTCGACTTGTCGTTGATGTAGAAGTTGCCCGCCGCGTAACGGAGCTTCTCCATCGTGAGAGCCGCCGCCTCACGGTCGTTCGCGATGACAGAGCCGGTCAGCGCGTAGTCCGACGCCGACTCCATCTGCGCCAGCATCTCCTCGTACTTGTCGTCCTCGTAGACGTGCACGGCGAGGAACGGGCCGAAGTACTCGGTCTTGAAGACGTCGTGCTCCGGGTCCGCGCACTCGACGACCGTCGGACGCACGAAGTAGCCGACGGAGTCGTCGTACTCGCCACCGGCGACGATCGTGCAGGACGCGTCGCCCTTCGCCGCGTCGATCGCGGCCTTGTTCTTGGCGAAGGCACGGTCGTCGATGAGGGCGCCGATGAAGTTCGACAGGTCGGTGACGTCACCCATCTTGATGCCGTCGACCTCGGCCGCGAACTCCTCCTTGAACCCGGAGTTCCAGATGGAGGCGGGGATGTACGCGCGCGAGGTGGCGCTGCACTTCTGCCCCTGGAACTCGAAGGCACCACGGGTCAGCGCCGTCTTCAGCACCGCACGGTCCGCGCTCGGGTGCGCGACGACGAAGTCCTTGCCGCCGGTCTCACCGACGAGCCGCGGGTAGGTGCGGTACTTCTCGATGTTGGTGCCGACCGTCTTCCACAGGTGCTGGAAGGTCTTGGTGGAACCGGTGAAGTGAATACCGGCGAGGTCACGGTGGTTGAGCGCGACCTCCGAAACGGCGAGACCGTCACCCGTCACCAGGTTGATGACGCCCTTCGGCAGCCCGGCCTCCTCCAGCATCCGGAGCAGCAGCACAGCGGCGTGCGTCTGCGTCGGAGACGGCTTCCACACGACGACGTTGCCCATGAGCGCGGGCGCGGTCGGCAGGTTGCCCGCGATGGCCGTGAAGTTGAACGGCGTGATCGCGTAGACGAAGCCCTCCAGCGGGCGGTGGTCCATGCGGTTCCACACGCCGGTGGAGTTCGCCGGCGGCTGCTCGGCGAGCAGGTTGCGGGCGTAGTGGACGTTGAAGCGCCAGAAGTCGATCAGCTCGCAGGGAGTGTCGATCTCGGCCTGCTGGGCGGTCTTCGACTGGCCGAGCATCGTCGAGGCGGCCATGGTCTCGCGCCACTTGGTCGAGAGGAGTTCGGCGGCACGCAGGATGATCGCGGCGCGGTCGTCGAAGGACATCGCGCGCCAGGCCGGGGCGGCGGCCAGCGCCGCGTCGATGGCGTCCTGGGCGTCCTGCTCGGTGGCGTTGGCGTACGTACCGATGACGGACTTGTGGTTGTGCGGCTGCACGACGTCGAAACGCTCGCCACCGCCCATCCGACGCTCACCACCGATGGTGCAGGTCAGGTCGATCGGGTTCTCGGCCAGCTCCTTGAGCTTGACCTCCAGGCGGGCGCGCTCCGGGGAACCGGGGGCGTAGCCGTGCACCGGCTCGTTGACCGGGGCGGGGACCTGGGTCACGGCGTCGAGGGTCATGGGTCCGTATCTCCTTCGGGGGGTCGGGGAGTTGGGGACGGAACGGGAAGCTTGGTGGGTCAGCCCTTGGTGAGGACCGAGCGGGCGAAGAAGAGGAGGTTGGCCGGCTTCTCCGCGAGGCGGCGCATGAAGTATCCGTACCAGTCGGTGCCGTACGCGGTGTAGACACGCATCCGGTGCCCCTCCGCGGCGAGTCGCAGCTGCTCGTCGCTGCGGATCCCGTACAGCATCTGGAACTCGTACTCGTCCAGCTTGCGCCCGGCCTGCCGGGCGAGCTCCTGCGCGATGGCGACGAGTCGCGGGTCGTGGGACCCGATCATCGGGTACCCGGCGCCCTCCATGAGGATGCGCATGATCCGCACGTACGCCTTGTCGATCTCGGCCTTGTCCTGGTACGCGACCTCGGCGGGCTCCTTGTAGGCGCCCTTGACGATGCGTACGCGGCTGCCTGCGGCGGCGAGGCGGCGGGCGTCGTCCTCGGTGCGGAAGAGGTAGGCCTGGATGACGCAGCCGGTCTGCGGGTGGTCCTTCCGCAGCTCCTCGTGGATGGCGAACATCGAGTCGAGGGTGGTGTGGTCCTCGGCGTCGAGGGTGACGGTGGTGCCGATGGCGGCGGCGGCCTCGACGACCGGTCGTACGTTGGCGAGCGCGAGCTCGTGGCCGCCGTCAAGGGCCTGGCCGAACATCGACAGCTTCACCGACATCTCGGCCTTCGTGCCGAGGCCCAGCTCCTTCAGGCGCTCGATGAGCTGGAGGTAGGCGTCCCGCGCGGCGTGCGACTGCTCGACGGTGGTGATGTCCTCACCGACGACGTCGAGCGTGACCTCCAGGCCCTTGGCGGCGGCGTCCTCGATGATCGGCACGACCTGGTCGACCGACTCGCCGGCGATGAAGCGGTCGACGACCTGCTTCGTGCCCGGCGCCGCCGACACAAAGGCGCGCATCTTGTCGCTGCGCGACGCGGCGAGAATCACTGGAGCCAGCACGGGGCACCTCCACGAAGCGTGAGTTGTAAAGGGGCCGTAACACCGCAAAGCGGTAACGGCACGCGGAACCACCGTGAAATCTAAGGATCCCTCCGATCCTGTGCCATCGACAGCTGTCACGCATCTGTGGCCGCCGCCTCAGACATCTGTATGACGGGGCCCGTGGGACAGGGCCGGGATGGGTGAGAATGGCGGGGTGAAAGGTGACTACCAGGACCTCGTCGACGAGATCTCGGCGCTGCTCGGGGCCCCTGCGACCCTGGAGAACCGGGACTTCCGACTCATCGCGTTCGGGGCCCAGGTCACCGGCGGCGACACGGAGTTCGACGAGACGGCGCTCGATCCGGTGCGCACCCGCTCGATCCTGACGCGCGGCTCGACCTCGGCGGTCCGCTCCTGGTTCGAGGGCTTCGGCATCACGAGCGCCAAGGAACCGGTCCGTATCCCGGCGACCCCGGAGGCGGGCGTCCACCGCGGCCGCATCTGCCTTCCCGTACGCCATCACGGCTTCGTCCTCGGCTACGTATGGCTGCTCGACGACGATCCGGGTCCCACGTCGGAGCAGCTTGATGCGGCGATGGAGGTGGCGGGCCGGATCGGCGCGCAGCTCGCCGACGAGGCGCAGGCGGGCGCGGACCTGACCCGCGAGTTCCACTCCGTGCTGACGGCGGAGCGGGGCTGGCAGCGGGACATGGCGGTGGCGGCGCTGCGTACGGCGCTCGGCAGCCGGGCACAGGGCCTGCACACGGTGGTCTGCGTCGCGCCCTGGCCTTCGGCGGACCCGGACGACGCGCCCTCCCTGCGCACGGTTCCCGCGGCGGACGCGCTGTGCACGGTGCCGTGGGGGGCGACGGGGCAGTGCCTGGCGCTGCTGGTGCGGCTGCGGTCGCGGGAGGCGTTGCTGCCGGCGCTGACGGCGGCGGGGAAGCTGCGCGCGCGGGCCGGTGGCGGTGCGGGTGACGGTGGCCGTGCCGGTGGCGGTGACGGTGGCCGTGGCCGTGGCGGTGCCGGTGACGGTGGCGGTGGCGGTGGCCATGGCAGTGCCGGTGGCGTTGACGGTGGCGTGGCGGCGGGGGTCGGCGCCCCGCGTGACGATCTCGCCGAACTGGCGGCGGCCTGGCAAGAGGCGACGGCGGCGGCCCGCGCGGCGCTGGCCGACCCGCGCCTCGGCCCGGACGCGCAGTGGTCCTCGATCGGCCCGTACCGGCTGCTCACCGCGCTCCCGGCGGAGGCGGCGCACGACCCGGTGGTGGCCCCGCTGCTCTCCCCCGCCCACCGCCAACTGGCGCGCACCGCCGAGGCGTTCCTCGACTGCGCGGGCCAGGCGGGCCGCACGGCGGCGGCCCTCGGCATCCACCGCCAGACGCTGTACTACCGCCTGTCGCGCGTGGAACAGCTCACGGGCCTCGACCTGGACGAGGGCGAGGACCGGCTGTTGCTGCACATGGGGCTGAAGGCGTCACGCCTGTGACGCGTCTCCGCGATCCCGTTGACAACGACTACGGTCAGTGGACATCTCCGCCGGTCGCCGCTTCCTCGACGAAGCCACTCGTCTCCTCTCCCGGCTCGACAACCACTCACCGCGATCCCTGAACGGCTGACGGCGCCGAATCTCGAATGCGATGCGACGCCGTCCCATGGTGGGATGCCGCGCATGAGCAACTCGCTGCGTGCCCGCGTCGAGCAGTACTACGCCACCGTGCCCCTGCTGTTCGCCGATGCCGAAGACTTCGGACCGTTACGGCTGTTCGTGCGAAGACAACCAGGCGCCCCGTATTACGGCGGCCCCGGGCATGCCCAACCCACCGCGGAGGGAGCCTCGGCCGTAACCGCCGCCGACATCGCCCGGGTGCGGTCGCGGCAGCGCGAACTCGGCGTTCCAGAGGCGTTCGAGTGGCTGGCCGAGATCGCGCCGGGCCTGCGGGATCGTATCGAGGCCGCCGGCCTGCCAGTAGCGGAACGTCCACTGATGGCCCTCGATCCACACCACCCGCCCACTCAAAGACCGGTGCCGGACGGCGTGAAACTCCGCGTGCTGGCGGCCGACGACCCCGCACTGCCGGCAGTCCTCGCCCTGCCCCGCCTTGCTTTCGCCGAGCAGGGCACCGCCGTCGGATCAGCGGGCCGCAAAGAGCTGTCAGTGGTAGCCGACGAGCTGACCAAGGACGGCACCGTGACAGCGATCCGCCCCGCGATCCGCGCCGGGCACAAGACGATCATCGCTGCCCTTGACCCTGACGGCACCCCGCTGGCCGTCGGCCACTACCACCCCGCGAACGGCACCACCGAGATCGGCGGCATCGGCACCCTCCCCACCGCCCGCCGTCAGGGCCTGGCAGCAGCCATCACCACAGCCCTGGTCAACCACGCTCGCGACCACGGGGTGAGCACCGTCTTCCTCGCTTATGCAGAAGACGCCGTCGTACGCATATACACACGCCTGGGCTTCCGCCCCGCCGACAGCACCCTTCTGATCGCGAACCAACCCGCGCGATCCTAGCTAGGTCCGCACATCCGAGGCGTTCGAAGCACTGAGCAACGTCCACTCCCAGCACTCACCGAGATTGCCCGATGGCAACTCACCGTGACCACAAGGAGCGGACTCCATCCCCGGATTGCGCACGAACCGCCCTCACGCGCACTGCGCGTCACGCGCGGATTCCAACGTTTCCGCAGGAGCCAGTGCTAACGATCAAGAGGAACCTACAACGCGGTGATGATGCGGCGCAGCCCTTCGGTGAGCTCCTCGGCGCTGGGCGCGCTCTCCGGGTCGAGCATGTACTCGGCGATGAGCCCGGCCATCAACGTCATGTAGAGCTTGCCGAGCGTGTCGACGCTGGGGTGGTCGGCGGGCGGCTCCTCGCCGCCCATGAACGCGGGGATGACCCCGCGCCCGCCCTCGCTCTGCGCCTTCGCCACGATCTCGCGCACGGCGGGCAACTTGTCGCCCACCACCGCGAGTTCCAGGCCCAGGTGCCACATGGAGCCGGGCTTGCCGAGGCTCTCGATGACGTTGGTCCACACCTCCTGGAAGCGCTCCAGGGAGCCGGGCGGGGTCGTGAGGGCGCCCGCGTCGAAGACATCGGCGGCTCCGTCGACGAGTTCGAGATAGGCCTGCGCGAGGAGCGCGTCCTTCGACCCGTAGTGGTAGCCGATCGACGCCAGGTTCGCGCCGGACTCCTTGACGATGTCGCGCGCCGTCGTGCGCACGAACCCCTTCTCCAGCAGGCAGCGCTTGGCGCCTTCGAGCAGATCCTCACGGTGTCCCATGCGCCCACCCTACCCAGGCTTTAGACGCCCGTCTTATACAACCGTTCTAGACAACCGTATAAGACAGCCGTACAGTCCTTCTCATGACACCGAAGACGAACCCCTGGACGGGCTTCGCCGTCCTGACGCTTCCGCTGCTCCTGGTCTCGATGGACGTCTCCGTGCTCTACTTCGCGATCCCGGAGATCAGCCAGGAACTGCGCACCACCGCCACCGAGCAGCTCTGGATCTTCGACATCTACGGCTTCGTACTGGCCGGCCTGCTGCTGACCATGGGGTCGCTCGGCGACCGCATCGGCCGCCGCAAGCTGCTCCTGTTCGGCGCCGCCGCCTTCGGCGCGGCCTCCGTCCTCGCGGCGTACGCGCCGAGCGCCGAAGCGCTGATCGCGGCCCGTGCGCTGCTCGGGGTGGGCGGGGCGACGCTGATGCCGTCCACGCTCGGCATCGTCCGCACGCTGTTCACGGACGCCGCCCAGCGCGCCAAGGCCATCGGCATCTGGTCCGGCGCGATGGCCGGGGGCGTGGCGCTCGGCTCGGTGATGTCGGGGTTCCTGCTGGAGCACTTCTGGTGGGGCTCGGTCTTCCTGGTGAACGTGCCCGCGATGCTGCTGCTCCTGCTGGTCGGCCCGTTCCTCATCCCGGAGAGCCGGGACCCCAACCCCCCGGCCCGCTTCGACCTGTTGTCGGTGCCGCTGTCGATGGCGACCGTGCTGCCCGCCGTCTACGGCCTCAAGGAGATTTCCGCCGAGGGCTTCGCGGCGCGCTACCTGCTGTTCGTGGCCGCCGGGCTCGTCTTCGGCGCACTGTTCGTACGACGCCAGCGGACGGTCCCGTACGCGATGCTCAGCCGCTCGCTGTTCACGCACCGGCTCTACGCGGTGGGCGTCACGCTCAACACGCTCGTCATGTTCGCCATGATGGGCTCGGCGTTCTTCACCACGCAGTACCTGCAATCGGTGCTCGGCTACGACCCGTTGAAGGCGGCCCTCTGGTCGCTCGCGCCGTCCCTGCTCATCGGTGGCGTCGCCCCGCTCGCGGCCACGACCGCGCAGCGTGTCGAGAAGCGGTACGTCGCCGCCTCCGGGTTCCTGATCGCGGCGGCCGGGTTCGCGGCGATGGCCGTCGCCGGGACGGACTCCCTGGCGCTCGTCCTCGGCGGGGCCGCCCTCATCGGCAGCGGCGTGGTCACGGTCTCCTCGATCGTCACCGATCTGGCGCTGGGCACCGCGCCCGCCGACAAGGCCAGCACGGCGGGCTCGCTCCTGGAGACCGGGCAGGAGTTCGGCGGCGCGCTCGGCATGGCGGTGCTCGGCTCGGTCGGCACCGCGGCCTTCACGGCGGGCCTGCCCGCCGGGGCGCCGGAGACTCTCGGCGAGGCGGTCGCCGTGCCCGGCCTGGTCGACGCCGCCCGCGCGGCGTTCGTGGACGGCATGGCCTGGGCCTCGTACACCGGGATCGCCGTGCTACTGGTGGGCGCGCTGCTCGCCGTACGGCTGCTGCGGACACGGCCGGACGAGACGGCGCCGACGGTGGGCGCGCCCGCGGCCGAACCGGTCGGATGACAGCGGCAATTGGCGGATCACCGCAGGCCAGCCCGTAGTCAGGGAGATTGTCAGTGGCGGGTGCCAGTATCACGGTCATGGACGAGACGACTGGCGGGACTGCTGACGGAACAGCTGACGGAACAGCTGACGGGACAGCTGACGGGACAGCTGACGGGATGGCCGACGGGGTGCCTTTCGACTGGCGGCGGTTCCTCGGGCGGTGGAGCGCGGAGTGGGCCGACGCGCAGAGCGAGGCGCGGCTCGACGCGGACGTGCTGTCGGAGGAGGACGAGGAGTCGATGCACGACCGGTGGCTCGGCTTCGATCCGGCGTCCGAGGAGCGGATCACCGCGCTTGAGCGGCGACTGGGGCGTGAACTCCCGCCGTCCTACCGGGAGTTCCTGCGGGTGAGCGACGGCTGGCGGCGCGCGGGGTACTTCGTGTGGCGCCTCGCCGGCACCGAGCACGCGCGCTGGCACGAGGACGAGATGGGGCTCGGCGCCGAGTTCGACATGTACTGGGCCGACAACGCGAACCCGCCCGAGGTCCGCGCCCAGGTCGGCCTCTGGTCCCGCGGCCTGCAACTGGACGTCGAATCGGACGCCGTCATCGTCCTGCTCGACCCGGAGGACGTGGGCCCGGACGGCGAATGGGCGGTGCGCACGTGGGCGCACTGGCGGGCCGAAGACCCCGACAGGTACCCGTCGTTCGCGGACTTCATGGTCGCCATGCACCAGGAGTTCCACCGGTTCGCCGCCGAGCGGGACGACGCCGACGGCGAGGACGCCGGCCGCGAGGACGAGGACCCGTTCGTCAACGACACGACCCGCGCCCAGGACGCCGCCGTGGACCGCGCGCGTACGGCCGCGCTGCGGGGGCGGCACGAGGAGGCGGCGGAACTGCTCCGGGAGGCGGCGGAGTACGGGCGGCCGGGAGCGGCGTCGATGCTGCGCCAGCTCGAAACGGTGCGCGGCGGGGGCGGCGGCCCGGGAGTGCCCACGCTCCCCTCCGACCCCGGCTACCTCACCGATCTGCTGCCGCTGGCCGCCGCCGAACTCGTCCGCAACCGCGTCTCCGACGGTCTCCCCTGGCGGCACGCCGACCCCGAGGCCTACCCCGACACCGCCGAGGCCGCCGCCGGGATACTCCGCGAGATGCGCGAGGGCTCGTACGCGTACCGTCCCGGCGGCGCCTTCGGCGAGTCGGTGAACGAGGCGCGGGAAGCGGCCCGTTGGGGCGATACGAACACGGCCTGGCGGCTGCTCCTCGACGCGCTGCCCTCGTGGCGGCCGCTCGGCCCGGACCAGCTGGTCCCGCTCGGCCTGCTCGCCGACCCGCTCCTCGCCACCGTGCTCACGCCCGAGCGGCGCCTGGAACTGCTGGCCACCCCGCGCGGCGACGAGCAGCAGGGACCGGCCACGGAACCCGCCCCGGAGCCGGAGCCCGACGGCCTCTCCTGGGTGATACGCCCCGGCCTCCGGCCGAACCAGCCCCACGACGTACGGTTCGTCCTCGTCGAGGGCGCCGCCCCTGACGACCTGCCCGCGCTGCTCGGCGCCTCCCCCGACACAGCCCTCGCACCACCGCTGCGCGGCTGGGACGTCCCCCGCCACCACCGCCCCGGCCAGCGGTCCTTCACGTCGGACGACGACATGGTGCTGCTGCGGGTGGGGCGGGCCGGTCGGCCGGACTGGAGTTTCGGCCTCGACGACGACCCCGTGGCCTCGTACATCGCCAAGCGGTTCGCCTCCCCCGCCGTCCCTGCCTCGGCCGACGGCCGCCGGGCGATCGTGGTGTGGTGCGGGCGGCGCTGGGACCGGGTGACGTTCCACCTGTCGGTGGCCCAGGACGGCGCCCCACTCTACGGCTTCACGGCGACCAGCGGCGACGTCGACTCCCGCTCCGGCGCGATACCCGCCGAACTGTCCCCGGAACGGCTCGGCTTCGGCTCCGACCTCGACGAGGAGGCGCAGCTGGCCGCGGTGGTCCGCGCCCTGGACGCGTTGGCCGGCCTGTACGGGGTGAGCCTGCCCCGGCTCGCACTGACCGCAGGACGGCTCCACTCGTTCGAGGCGGCCCCCTGGATCCGCCCACCCGCTCCCGGCGAGTCCTACGCCAGCCTCGCCTTCGTCCGCCACCGCAACGGCGGCTCGGCGAAGGGCAACGCGTCCGGGTCTCCCCGGTGAGCGGTGCAGCCGGCTTCCCCCATGGGCGGTGCGGTCGGCTTCCCCCGTGGGGGACGCCGTCAGCTTTCCCCATGAGTGATGCGGCCGGGCCATGCCAGGATGGGCGCGTGGCACAGACATTCGGGGCGCCGTTGATCGGTCGGGCGGACGAGCTGGGCCGGCTCACCGGCGTGCTGGAGCGGGCCGATGGCGGGGAAGCGCGGGCGTTGCTGGTGGCCGGGGACGCGGGCGTCGGTAAGACGCGCGTGCTGACGGAGGCCGCCGCGCACGCCGCCGCCACCGGGACGACCGTCCTGACCGGCCACTGCGTGGACCTCGGCGACGTAGGACTGCCGTACCTGCCGTTCACGGAGATCCTCGGCGCGGCTGCCGCCGACGAACGGCTGGCCCCGGCGCTCGCCGCGTACCCCGCCGTGAACCGGCTGCTCGGCGCGGCCTCCGGCACGGAACCCGCACCGGATCCCGGCGGCCGACTCCAGCTCCTCGAAGGTGTCGCGGGGCTGCTCGCCGACCTGGCCGAGCTGACCCCGCTGCTACTGGTCGTCGAGGACCTGCACTGGGCCGACCAGTCCTCCCGCGACCTGCTCCGCTTCCTGCTCAGCCGCGGCGCCCGCCGTCGGCCCGCACACGGCGGCCCGCCGAGCCGCCTCACGCTCTTCGCCTCGTACCGCACGGACGACCTGCACCGCCGCCACCCCCTGCGGCCGCTGCTCGCCGAGCTGATCAGGCTGCCCTCCGTCGACCGCCTCGACCTGCGCCCGCTCGCCGACGCCGAGGTGGCCCGGCTCGTGCGCGCGCAGCACACGGGACCCGTCGCCGACAGCACGGTCCGCCGCATCGTCGACCGCGCCGAGGGCAACGCCTTCTACGCCGAGGAACTGCTCGCCGCGCTGCCCGACGACGAGGGGCCCGGTGCGCTCGGCGGCCTCGGCGACGTGCTGCTCATCCGGGTCGAGCAACTCACCGAAACCGCCCAGCAGGTGCTGCGCACGGCCGCCGTGGCGGGCCGCCGCGTCGCGCACGACCTGCTGCGCGACGCCGTCCAACTCCCGGAGGAACAGCTGGAGTCGGTGCTGCGCGAGGTCATCGGGCACCAACTGCTGCTGCCGGGCGACGACGCGACGTACTCCTTCCGGCACGCCCTCACCCGCGAGGCCGTGTACGCGGATCTGCTGCCCGGCGAACGGATCCGGCTGCACCGGCTGTTCGCCAAACTCCTCGCGGCCGAAGGCCGGCCACCGCAGAGCGCGGCGGAGCGCGCGCACCACTCCCGCGAGAGCCACGACCTCGCCGACGCGCTGACCGCCTCCCTCGAAGCCGCCGACCACGCCCAGCGCGTCGGCGCGCCCGCCGAGGAGCTGCGCCACCTGGAGGCCGCGCTCGAACTGTGGGACGTCGTCGACGCGTCCGCCCGCCCCGCGACCGGCGACCCGGCCACCCTCACCCTGCGCGCATCGGCCGCCGCCGCCCGCGCGGGCGACCCCCACCGCGCGGTCCAGCTCACCCGTTCCGCGCTCGCCCGCGCCGGTTCCGACGCCGACTCAGAACTCGCGGCGCGCGTGCGCTACACCCTCGCGGACAACCTGATCCGGATCGACCACCTGGAGGCCGCGTTCACGTACAGCAGCGAGGCCCTGGCGCTGATCCCGGCCGAGCCGCCCTCCGGCACCTGGGTGTGGGCCGCCGCGACCCACGTCCTGGCCGCACGCCACGTGGGCCGGTACGAGGACGCGAGGCACATCGCCCGGCAGGCGCTCGCCGTCGCCGAACAGCTCGAACTGGCCGACGCCCGCGCCGACTTGACGATCTCACTCGTCAACCTGGAGGCCCACAACCGGCGTACGCCACAGGGCCGGGACCGCCTGATCCGGGCCCGCGAGCTGGCCGGCGCCGCCGGAAACCTCCCGGTGGAGATGCGCGCCCTCTACAACCTCGCCATCGGCTGCTACGAGTCCGGCGACCTCGACGCCTCCCTCACCTGGATCGCCGACGGCCTCGCCATCGCCCGCCGCGCCGGGCTCCTCACCTCCCCGTACGCCCTGGAGCTGCGCTACCTCCAGTCCCTGCTGCTCTACACGCTGGGCCGCTGGGACGAGTGCGCGCGAGCCGCGGCCGCCGACACCGAACTGCTGCCGCCCGCAGGCGGATTCGCGGTCGCGCCCGCCCTCTACGTGGCCCTGGCGCGCGGCGAGCACGACACGGCCGTCCCCGGGGCCCGCGGACTGCTCGACCATCACTTCGACTGGATGGCGGCGCTCGTCTCCGCGATCGTGCTGACCGACGCGGCGGCAGTGCGCGGGGACGTCGAGGAATGCGTACGACAGTTGCACACCTCGGTCGACTCACTCACCGACGTCTCGGGCGGCACGCGGCCCGACGCCGTCGTGCGGCTCGCCGCCCTTGCGCTCGCCGCCGTCGCGGACGCGGCCGAGGCGGCCCGCCTCTCCGGCGACACGGCGGGCGCGGGCCGCTGGGCGGCGACCGCCGCCGAACTCGCCGAACTGGCCCGCGACACGGCCGCCCAGGCGAAGGCCGAGGACGGCGCCGAACAGGGCCCCGAGGGCCTCGCCTGGCTGGCCCGCGCCGAGGCCGAGACGGTGCGCGCCACCACAGGGCCCGACGTCGCAGCCTGGCAGCGCACCGTGACGGCGTTCGACTACGGCGAGCCGTACGAACTCGCCCGCTGCCGACGCCGGTTGGCCGAGGCCCTGCTCACCGCAGACCGCCGCGACGAGGCCGCCGAGCAGGCGTACGCGGCCCGCGACACGGCCGAACGGCTCGGCGCCGTCCCCCTGCGCGAGGCCCTGGACGCCCTCATCCGGCGCGGCCGCCTCTCCGACGCCCCGGCCGCCGAGGAGCGGATCGCCGCACTGACCGCCCGCGAGAGCGACGTACTGCGGCTGCTCGGCCGGGGCCGCACCAACCGTCAGATCGGCGAGGAGCTGTTCATCAGCGGCAAGACGGCGAGCGTCCACGTCTCGAACATCCTCGCCAAACTGGGCGCGTCCAGCCGCACCGACGCCGTCGGCATCGCGTACCGCGAGGGCCTGATCGAGCCCGCGCAGGGCGGAGAATGACCGAGGGCCGGGCCACCCGAAGGTGACCCGGCCCTCAACTGCCCAGCTGTCAGACGAGGTTGACGGAGCGCGCCGAGGTCGCGCCGATCTCGGCGGCCAGCTCGTTGAGCACACCCTGCGGCACGGTGTCGTCCACGGTGAGCACCGCCAGCGCCTCGCCACCGACGTCCGCACGCGAGACCTGCATGCCGCCGATGTTGACGCCCGCCTCACCGAGCACCCGGCCGACCGTGCCGACGACGCCGGGACGGTCCTCGTAACGCAGCACGACCATGTGGTCGGCGAGCGCCAGGTCCACGTCGTACTCGCCGACCGCGACGAGCTTCTGGAGGTGCTTGGGGCCCGCGAGCGTGCCGGAGACCGAGACCTTCTGGCCGTCGGACAGCGTCCCCGCGACGGTGACGACGTTGCGGTGCTCGTGCGACTCGGAGGACGTCGTGAGGCGGACCTCGACGCCGCGCTCCTGCGCGAACAGCGGGGCGTTGACGTACGAGACCGTCTCGTCGACGACGTCCTCGAACACGCCCTTGAGCGCGGAGAGTTCGAGCACCTTCACGTCGTGCTGGGTGATCTCGCCGTACACCTCGACGTCGAGCCGGACCGCGACCTCGCCCGCGAGCGCGGTGAAGATCCGGCCGAGGCGCTCGGCGAGCGGCAGACCCGGCTTGACGTCCTCGGCGATGACGCCGCCCTGCACGTTCACCGCGTCCGGCACGAGCTCACCGGAGAGCGCGAGGCGCACCGACTTGGCGACGGCGACACCGGCCTTCTCCTGCGCCTCGTCCGTGGAGGCGCCGAGGTGCGGGGTGCAGACGACCTGGTCGAACTGGAACAGCGGGGAGTCCGTGCAGGGCTCCTTCGCGTACACATCGAGGCCGGCGCCCGCGACGCGGCCCTCCTTGATCGCCGAGTAGAGGGCCTCCTCGTCGACGATCCCGCCGCGCGCAGCGTTGACGATCCGCACGTTCGGCTTGACCTTGTGCAGCGCCTCGTCGCCGATCAGGCCGAGGGTCTCGGGGGTCTTCGGGAGGTGGACGGTGATGAAGTCCGAGACCTCGAGCAGCTCGTCCAGCGAAAGCACCTTCACGCCCATCTGCGCGGCGCGCGCGGGCTGCACGTACGGGTCGTACGCGACGACCTTCATGCCGAAAGCGGACATGCGCTGCGCGACGAGCGCGCCGATGCGGCCCAGTCCGACGACGCCGAGGGTCTTCTCGGCGAGCTCGACGCCGGTGTACTTGCTGCGCTTCCACTCGCCGCCCTTGAGGGCCTGCGAACCCTGCGGGATGTTGCGCGCGGTGGCGATGAGGAGACCGCAGGCCAGCTCGGCGGCGGTCACGATGTTGGAGGTCGGGGCGTTCACGACCATCACGCCGGCCTTGGTGGCGGCGGACACGTCCACGTTGTCGAGGCCGACGCCGGCGCGCGCGACGACCTTCAGCTTCTTCGCGGCGGCGATCGCCTCGGCGTCGACCTTGGTGGCCGAGCGGATCAGGATCGCGTCGACGTCGGCGATGGCCGGGAGCAGCTCGCCCCGGTCCGCGCCGTTGCACTGGCGGATCTCGAAGTCCGGGCCCAGGGCGTCGACCGTCGCGGGCGACAGCTCCTCGGCGATGAGTACGACAGGTTTGCCGTTGGCAGCAGTGCTCACGTGAGTCCTCACAGGTCCAATGCGGACGGCCGTCCCGACGGCCGCAGGCGGTGGAGGGTGCTTGTGCCGCGTGGAAGACGCACGACGCTGTGGGCCCAACGCGAATGTGTTCTGCAGTGTAGTGCCGCCAGGGAGGTGCGCTTGCGCCTCCCTGGAAGGATCACTCGTCCGAGGCTGTACACCGTGGACAACGGTGTGGACGAGCCATGGAGAACGGGGTCGCGGCGTGTGCCGCGACCCCGTTCCGTGGAGACTTACGCCTCCTCGTCGTTCACCCAGCTCATGAGCTTGCGCAGCTCGGCGCCCGTGGTGGCGAGCAGGCTGTCCTCGTCCTGCTTCTTGTACTCGTTGTACTTCTTCAGACCGCCGTGGTACTCGTCCATCCAGTTCTTGGCGAACGTGCCGTCCTGGATCTCGGCGAGGACCTTCTTCATCTCGGCCTTGGTGGCGTCCGTGATGATCCGCGGGCCGGTGACGTAGTCGCCCCACTCGGCGGTCTCGGAGACCGACCAGCGCATCTTCTCCAGGCCGCCCTCGTACATGAGGTCCACGATGAGCTTCAGCTCGTGCAGGCACTCGAAGTACGCGATCTCCGGCTGGTAACCGGCCTCGGTCAGCGTCTCGAAGCCGGCCTTGACCAGCGCCGCCGTGCCACCGCAGAGGACGGCCTGCTCACCGAACAGGTCGGTCTCGGTCTCCTCGGTGAAGGTCGTCTTGATGACGCCGGCACGCGTGCCGCCGATGCCCTTCGCGTACGAGAGGGCCAGCTCGAAGCCCTTGCCGGAGGCGTCCTGCTCGACGGCCGCGATGCACGGAACGCCACGACCCTCCTCGTACTGACGGCGCACGAGGTGACCCGGGCCCTTCGGGGCGACCATGCAGACGTCGACACCCTCCGGCGGCTTGATGAAGCCGTAGCGGATGTTGAGGCCGTGACCGAAGAAGAGGGCGTCGCCGTCCTTCAGGTTCGGGGCGATGGTCTCCTCGTAGACCTTGGCCTGGATCGGGTCCGGGACCAGGATCATGATGACGTCGGCCTCGGCCGCGGCCTCGGACGGCGTGACGACGCGCAGGCCCTGCTCCTCGGCCTTGGCCTTGGACTTGGAGCCCTCGTGCAGGCCGACGCGGACGTCGACACCCGAGTCGCGCAGCGAGAGCGCGTGGGCGTGGCCCTGGGAGCCGTAGCCGATCACCGCGACCTTGCGGTTCTGGATGATGGACAGGTCGGCATCGTCGTCGTAGAACAGCTCGGCCACTGGGGTTCTCCTTGGTGTGCTGGTGTTGCGTCCCACCGTACGGCGGGGTGCGGAAGGGAAGTTATTGGGTCTCGCTATGCGAGAGGTTCTTTACGGTGCTCAGGCCGTGCGGTCGAGCGCCCGCAGGCTCCGGTCGGTGATGGAGCGCGAGCCGCGGCCGACCGCGATGGTGCCGGACTGGACGAGCTCCTTGATGCCGAAGGGTTCGAGCATCTTGAGCATCGCTTCCAGCTTGTCGCTGCTGCCCGTGGCCTCGATGGTGACGGCCTCCGGGGAGACGTCCACGGTCTTGGCGCGGAACAGCTGGACGATCTCGACGATCTGGGAGCGCGTCTCGTTGTCGGCGCGGACCTTGGCGAGCACCAGCTCGCGGGCGACGGCCGAGTCGGGCTCCAGCTCGACGATCTTCAGGACGTTGACCAGCTTGTTGAGCTGCTTCGTGACCTGTTCGAGCGGCAGGTCCTCGACATTCACCACGATGGTGATGCGGGAGATGTCGGGGTGCTCGGTGACGCCGACGGCGAGCGAGTCGATGTTGAAGCCGCGGCGCGAGAAGAGGGCGGTGATCCGGGCCAGGACACCGGGCTTGTTCTCGACCAGGACGGAGAGCGTGTGCTTGGACATATCTCTTGGTCTCTCTCTACGTCTCGTCGTCGCTCAGTCGTCTTCGGAGTCGCCGAAGTCGGGGCGGACGTCCCGAGCGGCCATGATCTCGTCGTTGGAGGTGCCGGCGGCGACCATCGGCCACACCATGGCGTCCTCGTGGACGATGAAGTCGACCACGACCGGGCGGTCGTTGATCGAGTTCGCCTCCTCGATGCACTTGTCGAGGTCCTCGGGGCGCTCACAGCGGATGGCGTAGCAGCCCATGGCCTCGGACAGCTTCACGAAGTCCGGGACGCGCGTGCCCTTGTTGGGCGGGGTCTCGCCGTCGGGGCCCGCGTGCAGCACGGTGTTCGAGTAGCGCTGGTTGTAGAACAGCGTCTGCCACTGGCGGACCATCCCGAGGGCGCCGTTGTTGATGATGGCGACCTTGATCGGGATGTTGTTCAGGGCGCAGGTGGTCAGCTCCTGATTGGTCATCTGGAAGCAGCCGTCGCCGTCGATCGCCCAGACCGTCTTGTCCGGGGCCCCGGCCTGGGCGCCCATCGCGGCGGGCACCGAGTAGCCCATGGTCCCGGCGCCGCCCGAGTTCAGCCACGTCGCGGGCTTGTCGTACTGGATGTAGTGCGCGGCCCACATCTGGTGCTGGCCGACGCCCGCCGCGAAGATCGTGTCCTGCGGGGCGAGTTGGCCGATGCGCTCGATGACCTGCTGCGGGGAGAGCGAGCCGTCCTCGGGCTGGTCGTAGCCGAGCGGGTACGTCTCGCGCCAGCGGTTGAGGTCGTTCCACCAGGCGCTGTAGTCGCCGGTGTGACCGTCCGAGTGCTCCTTCTGGACCGCCTGGATCAGGTCGGCGATGACCTCGCGGGCGTCACCGACGATCGGCACGTCCGCGGCGCGGTTCTTGCCGATCTCCGCCGGGTCGATGTCCGCGTGCACGATCTTCGCGAACGGCGCGAAGCTGTCCAGGTTGCCGGTGACGCGGTCGTCGAAGCGGGCTCCGAGGGCGACGATCAGGTCGGCCTTCTGCAGCGCGGTGACGGCGGTGACCGCACCGTGCATGCCCGGCATTCCCACGTGCAGCGGGTGGCTGTCGGGGAATGCGCCGAGCGCCATCAGGGTGGTGGTGACGGGCGCTCCGGTGAGCTCGGCGAGCATCTTCAGCTCGGCGGTGGCCTGCGCCTTGAGGACGCCACCACCGACGTAGAGAACGGGCCGCTTCGCGTTCGTGATCAGCTTCGCGGCCTCGCGGATCTGCTTGGCGTGCGGCTTGGTCACGGGGCGGTAGCCGGGCAGGTCCTGCTGCGGCGGCCAGCTGAACGTCGTCTGCGACTGCAGGATGTCCTTCGGGATGTCCACGAGGACCGGGCCCGGACGGCCGGTCGAGGCGATGTGGAACGCCTGGGCGATCGCCTGCGGGATCTCCTCGGCCTTGGTGACCAGGAAACTGTGCTTGGTGATCGGCATCGTGATGCCGACGATGTCCGCCTCCTGGAAGGCGTCCGTACCGATCGACTTGGAGACGACCTGACCGGTGATCGCGACGAGCGGCACCGAGTCCATCATCGCGTCCGCGATCGGCGTCACCAGATTGGTCGCCCCCGGACCCGAAGTGGCCATGCAGACACCGACCTTGCCGGTGGCCTGCGCGTAACCGGTGGCCGCGTGGCCCGCACCCTGCTCGTGACGGACGAGCACGTGGCGCACCCGGCTGGAGTCCATCATCGGGTCGTACGCCGGAAGGATCGTGCCGCCGGGAATGCCGAATACGGTGTCGACCCCGACCTCCTCAAGCGAGCGAATGAGGGACTTCGCACCCGTGACGTGCTCGACGGGGGCGGACTGCTGTCCTCCGGAACGGGGCCGCGGCTGCGGATTGCCGGCCCCGGTGGCCTGCTCGGTCATCGGCATTCTCTTCTCGATGCTGAGGGTTTTTGCGAGGGTTCTGCAGGGTCTTACGTGTTTGTCGGGCAAGTGGCGGCGGGTCTGAACCGGCACCCGTGCAACAAAAAACCCCTCGTGCCGTGAGGCAAGCGAGGGGAGCGCGCCGGGTGCGGTCGCCGGGTTTCCGGAAGTCTTACCGGTGGTCCCAGCTTCAGCCGACGCGCTTTCCAAGTACGAGAATTCGGGTGCGCATGGCATTGACCCTCCCCCCAGCGCACATGGCGTGTCAAGTGGGTGGGACGGGCGTCTCATGATGTGAGCGGAGCGCGGGAACGCCCGCGAACACCGGCTCGGCGGGCCCGGTCGGCACCGGGTAATCCCCCGAGGCCAGCGCACGGCGCAGCCGGTACTCGTCCAGCGGCCCGGAGAACGCCATGCCCTGCCCGTGCGTGCACCCCATCGCGCGCAGCGCGGCGACCTGCTCGGGCAGGTCGACGCCGTCCGCCACGGAGTTGAGCCCGAGGTCGCCGGCGATCCGCAGCAGACCGCTGGTGATCTTGTGCAGGCGCGCGGACTCCACGACGCCCTCGACCAGCGAGCGGTCCAGCTTCAGTACGTCGACGGGGAGGCGGCGCAGCGCGGTGATGGCCGCGTAGCCGCTGCCGAAGCCGTCGAGGGCGATCCGGACGCCGAGCCGCCGCAGCCCCGTCAGGCGCCGCTCCAGCTCGTCGAGCGGGACTCTGGGGTCGCTGTCCGCCAGCTCGATGATGAGCGCGCCGGACGGCAGCCCGTGCCGGGTCAGGAGCGCCTCTATCGAGCCGAGCGGCATGGCCCGGTCAAGGAGTCGACGCGCGCTGATCCGCACGGAGACCGGCGTGGCATGCCCGCTGTGCCCGCGCTCGGCGGCCTGCTCGACGGCCTCCTCCAGCATCCAGCGGCCGAGCTCGGCGGTGCGCTCGCTGTCGTCGGCCACCCGCAGGAACTCGGCGGGCGTGAACAGAATCCCTTGCGCGCTTCGCCATCTCGCCTGCGCGGCGACCGCCGTGATCCGGCCGTCGTCGAGCGAGACGACGGGCTGGTGGAGCAGCGCGAACTCGCCCTCGTGCAGCGCCGATCGCAGCCTGGTCGCCAGCTCCGCCTTCCGTACGACATCGGCCTGCATCTGCGGCGCGTACAGCTCGACGCGCCCCTTGCCCGCCGCCTTCGCCCGGTACATCGCGAGGTCGGCATTGCGCAGCAGTTCGCCCGCCGTGATGTCCGGCTCGGCGAAGGCGACGCCGATGGAGGCGGCGACCCGCACATTGTCGTGCCCGTCGATCGTGTAGGGCTGCGACAGGGTGATTCTGAGCCGGTCGGCCAGCTCGTAGATCTGCTGTTCTCTGGCGGTGTGGTCGCGCCCTCCGTCGCCGACGATCAGTGCCGCGAACTCGTCACCGCCGAGACGAGCCGCGGTGTCTGAGGCACGTACGGAGTCGGCCAGCCTTCTCGCCGCCTGCACGAGCAGTTCGTCGCCCGCCTGGTGGCCGATCGTGTCGTTGACCTGTTTGAAGCCGTCGAGGTCGATGAAGAGCACGGCGGTGCCCAGATCGCTGGCCCGCCGTCCGGCGAGGGCCTGTCCGACCCGCTTGGTGAACAGTGATCTGTTGGGCAGGTCGGTCAGCGGGTCGTGCTCGGCGTTGTGCTGCAACTGGGCCTGGAGGCGCACCCGTTCGGTCACGTCTCTGCTGTTGAGGATCAGACCGCCGTGGTGGCGGTTGATCGTCGACTCCACGTTCAACCAGGCTCCGGTGCCGGACCGGAAGCGGCATTCGATGCGCGTAGTGGGCTCCTCGACCTGGCTCGCGGCGAGGAATCTGCGCACCTCGTGCATGACCCGCCCGAGGTCCTCGGGGTGGATGATCGAGGCGAGCTCGGAGCCGACCAGCTCCTCCGCGTCCCGCCCGTAGACGCCCGCGGCGGCCGGGCTGACGTATCTCAGCGTCCCGTTCGGCGCGGCGATCATGATGACGTCGCTCGACCCCTGGACCAGGGAGCGGAAGTGGTTCTCCTTCTGCGCCAGTTCCTGGGTGAGCGTGATGTTGTCGAGCAGCATGATGCCCTGGCGCATGACGAGCGCGAGGACGACGGTGCAGGCCGTGAAGAGCACGACCCGGTCCACCCGGTGCCCGTTCAGCACGTTGTAGAGAATGCCCAACGTGCAGACCGCGGCGGCCAGATACGGGGTGAGCGCCGCGAGCGAACCGGAGATCGGGCGCGTGTAGCTGACCTGGTAACGGCCGCCGGGCCCGAGCGAGCGGTCCTCCTCCGCCCCGCCGCGCCGCGCGCCCACCCACGGCGCGTACGCGAGCAGCAGCGAACCGGCGAACCAGCCGGCATCGAGGATCTCGCCCGAGCGGTAACTGGCGTGCAGCAGCGGCGAGGTGAACAGGGCGTCGCACATCACAGTGAGGGCGAGTGCCCCGATCGCGGTGTTCACCGCCGTGCGGCTGCCGGGCGAGCGGCGGAAGTGCAGCGCGAGCACCATGCTGACTAAAGCGATGTCGAGCAGGGGGTACGCGAGGGAGAGCGCGGTGCGGGTGACGCTCTGGCCGTCGTACTCGGCGGTGTGCGCGAGGGCGAGGCTCCAGGAGAGGGTGACCAGGGACCCGGCGATCAGCCACGCGTCCAGCGCGAGGCAGATCCAGCCGGCCTTGGTCACGGGCCGCTTGGCGAGCACGAGCAGGCCGATGATGGCGGGCGGCGCGAAGCAGAGGAAGAAGAGGTCGGCGAGGCTCGGCGTCGGCACCGGGGCGCGCAGCACGACCTCGTACCAGCCCCACACGCCGTTGCCGAAGCTGGCCATGAGCGAGGAGAACGCGAACAGGAGCCAGGCGGGTCGAAAGCGGCTGCGGCTGCTGCGCGCGTACACGAAGTTCGAAACGGCGGCGATCGCCGCCGCGAGGCTCAGGCCGAAGTCGCCCATGATCAGGGCGAGTCGGTCGGATCCCCAGCCGACCGCGGATCCCGTGGCGTACCCGGCGCAGAGCAGGGCCAGGATCAACTGGGCCCCCGTGCCGCCGCGCTGCGGCGCGCGGGCAGGCGCGGGGGCCTGGCCGCCGGAGTACATCGAGGTTCCCAGCGCTGTCGTCGGCGTGGGGTGCGTGCTCACCGGGCCGCCTCGGTCCGTCGGGGGGCTCCCGCGTCCCGCCCCCGCCGTCCCGTCTGCGGAGTCCTTCTGCGGCCCGCTCGCTGGCCCGTTCGGTGCGGAAGCACCCTGCGGCAGCCCGGACTTCGGCCGCGCGTCGATGCGCGGGTCACCGCACAGGACCGCCGTCGGCGGCCCCGCCGCGTCGGATCGTTCGCCCATAGGCCGTGCATCGCCCGTCGCCCCCCTCGCAGTCCGTCACTCGTCCCCGGCGCCGTGTGCCGACGCTTCCCCAGTCGGGACGATACACCAGTCTCGTCACTCAGGGACATAGTTCCTCTACTCTCCGTGACGACCAGGCACGATGCGGGCGCGAAGCGGGCACGGGGTGCATTCGGACGGGCGCACAGCGTGCCCGAAGAACCCCGCGCGACCGTACGGGAGTTGCCCGTGGGGCGTGTGTGGTTTTCGGGGTCCGGGGGTCAGTCGATGGTTCCGGGGGTCAGTCGATGGTGAGGACGACGTTCTCGAGCGGTTCCCCGGCGGCGAACCGCGTGACCTGAGCGGCGAGGAGGCGCTTGGCGCGCGGCATGAAGGCGGATGTGGGGCCGCCCACGTGCGGCGAGATCAGCACCCCCGGAGCCTGCCACAACGGGTGCTCCTGGGGCAGCGGTTCGGGGTCGGTGACGTCGAGGGCGGCGGTGATGCGGCCGGTCTCGAGTTCCGCGAGGAGCGCCTTGGTGTCGACGACGGGGCCGCGGCCGACGTTCACGAGCAGCGCGCCGTCCTTGAGGCGGGCGAGGAACTCGGCGTTCACGAGGCCGCGGGTGTCCTCGGTGAGCGGGGTCACCATGATGACGACGTCGGCCTGGGGCAGCAGCTGAGGCAGCTCGGTGAGCGGGTGCACGGGGCCGCGCTCCGTTGTACGGGCGGAGCGCGCGACGCGGCTCACCCGCGCGACCTCGAACGGAGTGAGCCGGTCCTCGACGGCCGAGCCGATGGCGCCGTACCCCACGATGAGCACGTGCTTGTCGGCGAGCGCGGGCCGGAACCCGCCGCGCCACTCGCCGCGGTCCTGCCCGCGCACGAAGTCCGGGATGCCGCGCAGGGAGGCGAGGATCAGGGTGAGCGCGAGCTCGGCGGTGCTGGCGTCGTGCACCCCGCGCGCATTGCACAACTGGACGCCCGGGCGCAGGTACTTCAGGCCGCCCTGTACGTGGTCGACGCCCGCGGAGAGCGTCTGTACGGCGCGTACGGACGTCATCTCGGGCATCGGCCGCACGCCGACACCCGGGGGCTTCATGTAGGGGACTACGTAGTACGCGCACTCGGCGGGGTCCGCCGGGAAGTCGGGTTCGCCGTTCCAGTAGCGGTAGTTGAGCCCCTCGGGAAGGCCCGGGATCTCGTCGGCACGGAACGGCAGCCACACATCGTCAGTCATGGTCAGGAGGCTATGTCAGCCGAGTGAAGGTGCAGAGGTTAGGTTGGGGACCTCGTCAGGAGGGGCCAGGGAGGGTCACGGCCGGTGAAGCAAGGTGGTGCGCGCAAGGCGCTCGGTGCCGCGGGGCTCGACGTGGGCGCCGTAGGTCTCGGATGCATGCCGATGAGCTGGGCGTACACCGGCTCCCGGCAGCGCGGCGAGGAGTCCCTGCGTACCGTGCACGCCGCCCTGGACCAGGGGTGCGGCCTCGTGGACACCGCGGACATGTACGGGCCGTTCACCAATGAGCTGTTGCTCGGCCGGGTGCTCAAGGAGCGGCGGGCGGACGCGTTCGTGTCGACGAAGGTGGGGCTGCTCGTCGGCGAGCAGCACATCGTCGCCAACGGCCGCCCCGGCTATGTGAAGCGGGCCTGTGACGCCTCGCTGCGGCGCCTGCAGACCGACGTCATCGACCTGTACCAACTGCACCGCGCGGACCCCGAGGTGCCCGTCGAGGAGACGTGGGGCGCGATGGCGGAGCTGGTGAGCGCGGGCAAGGTGCGCTCGCTGGGGTTCTGCGCGGTGGGCGCGCGGGCCTCGCGGCGCGGTGGGCGGGCGGCGATGCACGCCGGAACGATTCGCCAGTTGGAGCGGGTGCAGCAGGTGTTCCCGGTGAGCGCGGTCATGGCCGAGCTGTCGGTGTGGTCGCCGGAGGCGCTCGGGGCGCTGCTGCCGTGGTGCGCGGCGCGCGGCGTCGGGTTCCTCGCCGCGATGCCGCTCGGCAGTGGCTTCCTGACCGGCACGCTCACCCCCGGCGGGGGCTTCGAACCGGACGACGTACGGGCCCGCCACCCCCGCTTCACCGCCGACATGATGGCCGCGAACCAGCCGATCGTGGCGGGCCTGCGCCGGATCGCCGCGCGGCACGGCGAGCACGTCACTCCGGCCCAGGTGGCGCTCGCCTGGGTGGCGGCGCAGGGCGGGAACGTGGTGCCGGTGCCGGGCGCCAAGCGGGAGCGCTGGGCGCTGGAGAACGCGGCGTCGGCCGAACTGGCGCTCACGCCCGAGGACTTGGCGGAGATCGCGGGGCTTCCGGCGGCGCAGGGATCGTGGGACTGAGCGGCCGGGCGCGGGGATTCGGGAACCCGAGCGGCGCGAGCGGTGTTTGAACTGTAGAGCGGTGTGTGAACGGCAGAGCTTCGCGTCGAAGGGATTCTGATCGTGCAAAGTCCAGCTGTGCGGCCCGCGTTGGCTCTCGCCGCCTGTGCCGCGCTCCTCCTCACGGCCGGCTGCTCCTCCGGTGACGACTCCCCGGAGCCGAACAAGGACGAGACGTCCGCGCCGAGTGCGAGCGGGTCGAAGGGCTCCTCTTCCCCGAAGGGGGACGTACCGGCGGCGAAGGGCTCGGTGCGCGTCGAGCGGACCGTCACGAAGGGCCTCAAGTCGCCCTGGGGGCTCGCCCCGCTGCCCGGCGGCGACCTGCTCGTCTCCTCCCGCGACGAGGGGACGGTCACCCGCGTCGACACGAAGACCGGGAAGAAGACCGTGCTCGGCGAAGTGCCCGGGGTGGCGCCGGGTGGCGAGGGCGGGCTCCTCGGCCTCGCGCTCTCCCCCGACTACGCCTCCGACCACATGGTCTACGCGTACTTCACGACGGAGTCGGACAACCGCGTCGCGCGGATGGGATACGACGAGAAGAAGCCTTCCGGTGAGCAGTTGGGCGCCCCGGACACCGTCTTCCGCGGCATCCCCAAGGGCACGAACCACAACGGCGGGCGCATCGCGTTCGGCCCCGACGGGCTGCTCTACGTAGGCACGGGCGAGACGTACAAGACGGAGCTGGCGCAGGACAAGAGCTCGCCGGGCGGCAAGATCCTGCGGCTCACCCCGGACGGCGATCCGGCGCCGGGCAACCCCTTCGACGACTCCCCCGTGTACTCGTACGGGCACCGCAATGTGCAGGGGCTCGCCTGGGACAAGGACAAGCGGCTGTGGGCCTCGGAGTTCGGGCAGGACACCTGGGACGAGCTGAACCACATCGTGGCGGGCGACAACTACGGGTGGCCGGACGTCGAGGGCCGCGGCGACGACGACAAGTACCACAACCCCATTGCCCAGTGGCGCACTTCGGAGGCATCGCCCAGCGGGATCGCGTACGCGAAGGGGTCGATCTGGATGGCCGGGCTGCGCGGCGAGCGGCTGTGGCGGATCCCGCTCGACGGCGCGAAGGCGGCACACGACCCACAGGCGTTCCTGGAGGGGAAGTACGGGCGGCTTCGTACGGTGGTTCCGGCGGGCGGCGACAAGTTGTGGCTGATGACGAGCGAGACGGACACGCGCGGGACGCCGGAGAAGGGGGACGACCGGATCCTGGAGCTGCGGGTCGGCTGAGGCCTCCGGCCGGGGCCGGTCCACCGGGGTTACGGACTCGGGGCTCTGCCCCGGACCCCGCTGCTCAATCGCCGCAGAGGCCTGAATGGCGGCGACTCAGTCGTCGTCGGCAGCGGTTGGAGGGGGCTGGGGTGGGCGTACGACGACCTTGCCCGACGTGAGGTCTATCGGGCCGCGGCCCGGGTCGCCGTCGTTCAGGTCGACGCGGGTCAGTTCCAGGCGCTTGCGCTCGTCGTTGGTGTGCTTGCGGCCGGGCGCGAACAGTTCCTCGAACATGTTGAACACGGCGCCTCCTGGTGGCGTGGCCCGACCGGGCCCTCCCCCTCAGCGTACGGGAGCCCTCCCCGCCGGGAGCAGGTGCAGGCGGTGGGCCAGGGCGGCCGCCTCGCCGCGGCCCGCGACGCCCAGCTTCCCGAGGATGTTCGAGACGTGGACGCTGGCCGTCTTGGGCGAGATGAACAGCTCCTCGGCTATCTGACGGTTGCTGCGGCCCGCCGCGACCAGGGCCAGCACGTCCCGCTCGCGGCTGGTGAGGCCGAACTCCTCGGCGGGGTCGGCCGGAACCCGTTCGTCGGTCTCGGTGTCGTGGTGCAGGCTGAGCCGGGCGCGGCGGGCCAGCAGGGCGACGGACTCGGCGAGCGGGCGCGCGCCCACGTGCTCGGCGACGGCGCCGGAGAGCCGCAGGAGTTCGGTGGCGCGGTCCCGGTCGTCCTCCTCGCCCCGCGCGGCCAGGGACTCGGCGAGGCGGAGCCGGACGCGGGCCAGGTCGTAGGGGCGGTCGAGGGGTTCGAACGCGGTGACAGCGGCGGACCAGTCGTCCGGGGTGTCGCGGTCCTCCGCGCGCCGGAGCTCGGCGCGCACCCACTGCTCGTACGCCTGCCAGACCGGGACGGCGGTGGCCTGTTGCTTGGCGGCGTCCCGGATCCGGGTGAGGGCTTCGGCGCGGCCCGCGTCGGCGGCGGGCAGCCCGCGCGCGTCCGCCTCGGCCTCGGCGGCGGTGTGCAGGAGCGGCCACACGTAGCGGTGCGTGGAGGGCGGCAGCCCCGCCGCGACGAGGCGGTCGAGTTCGGCGCGGGCGTCCAGGACGCGGCCCTGGGCGGCGGCGAGCGCGAGGGCGAGGTGGGCGCGGGGCAGCGTGTACTGCGGCTGCGGGTCGTGCGCGCCGTACAGCGTGTCGGCCTCGGCGATGTGGGCGGCCGCTTCCTGGAGGGCGCCGCGGCCGAGGGCGATCATCGCGAGGACCGCGCAGCCGCCGGAGCGGGGCTTCGGGCTGAGGCCGGGGCTCCGGACCCAGCCGGCGGCCTCGACCGCCTCGTCCCAGCGGCCGAGGGAGACGAGCGACTCCGCCATGTTGGAACGGATCCAGACCAGGTTGTCCGTGAGGCCGTAGCGCCGGCCAAGGGCGATGCCCTCCTCGCAGACGCGGACGGCCTCGGCGGAGCGTCCGACGCTTTCCAGGAAGGAGGGCAGATTGACGTTGGCCGTGTTGATGCGGGCGACCAGGCCCAGTTCCGTGGCACGCGCGCGTGCCGCGTACAGCTCGCCGAAGCCCTCGTCGACGGCGCCCGCGTCCACGAGGAGGCCGCCGCGGATGAGGCGGGCGGCGAGCTCGATCTCCTCGGCGCCGACCATGCGCGCGTACTCGACCGCGCGCTCGGCCGCGGCGAGGGTTTCGGCGCCGGGGCTGTGCAGCATCCACCAGTTGGCGACGTGGGTGAGGACCTCGGCGTGCACGGCGGACGGCGGCAGGCCGCGGACGAGCTCCTGCGCCGTGGCGATCTCGTCCCAGCCGTCGCCGCGGCCGATGTGCGGGACGATCCGGGAGCGCTGGATCCAGAACCAGGCGGCCCGCAGGGGGTCCGCCGCGCCGCGCTCCGCGGCCTCGTCCAGGAGGCGGATCGCCCGCTTGCCGATCTTCAGGGCGCGCTCCCGCTCCCCGCACAGCCGGCCCGCGGCGGCGGCCTCGGCCAGCAGGTCCACGTAGCCGAGCGGCGTGGTCGCCGGATCGCTTCCACCGGCCGGGTACGTCCCTGGGTAGTCGGCCAGGGTCAGCGCCGCGCGGATGTCCTCCGGGGCCGCGTCCCACAGCTCCATCGCCCGCTCCAGGAGCCGCAGTTGCTCGGAGTACGCGTGCCGGCGGCGGGCCTCCACGGAGGCGTCGAGGACGGCGGGCAGGGCCTTCGCCGGGTCATGGGCGTGGTACCAGTAGCTGGCCAGGCGCGTCACGCGCGCGTCGGCGGGGACCAGCGCCGGATCGGCTTCCAGGGCCTGTGCGTAGCGGCGGTTGAGGCGGGAGCGCTCGCCGGGGAGCAGGTCGTCGCTGACGGCCTCGCGGACCAGGGAGTGGCGGAAGCGGTAGCCGTCGCCGTCCGGCGAGGCGAGCAGGATGTTCGCGCCGACGGCCGCGCGCAGCGCCTCGATCAGCTCGTCCTCGCCGAGCCCGGCGACGGCGGCGAGCAGCGGGTACTCGACCGTGGAGCCGCCCTCCGCGCAGATCCGGGCGACGCGCTGGGTGGACTCGGGCAGCGATTCGACGCGTACGAGGAGGACGTCGCGCAGCGAGTCGGACAGGGCCGTGGCGCAGCCCTCGGCGGCGGCCACGGCGAGTTCCTCGACGAAGAACGCGTTGCCGTCCGAGCGCTGGAAGATGTCGTCCACGACGGCCGGTTCGGGCTCGGCGGCCATGATTCCGGCGACCTGGCGGGCCACCTCGTCCCGGCTGAGGCGGCCGAGGTCGATGCGGGTGACGGTGCGCAGCCGGTCGAGCTCGGCGAGCAGGGGGCGCAGCGGGTGGCGGCGGTGCACGTCGTCCGCGCGGTAGCTGGCGATGACGGTGAGGCGGCCGCGGCGCAGCGTACGGAACAGGTACGTGAGCAGGTGCCGGGTGGAGGCGTCGGCCCAGTGCAGGTCTTCGAGGACGACGACCACGGTGCGCTCGGCGGCGACGCGCTCCAGGAGCCGGGTGGTGAGGTCGAAGAGGCGGGCCGTGGCGCTGTCGTCGCCGCGCCCGTCGAACCCCCTGCCCTCGGGGAAAGCGCGACCCTCGGGAGCGCCCAACTCCGGGAGCAGCCGCGCCAGTTCGTCCTCGCGGCCGGCCGTCGCCTCGGCCACCTCGTCGGGCAGCTTGCGGCGCAGGGCGCGCAGGGCGGCGGAGAAGGGGGCGAACGGCAGCCCGTCGGCGCCGATCTCGACGCAGCCGCCGGTGACGACGACGGCGCCGCGCGCGCGGGCCGCCGCGCCGAACTCCTCGACGAGGCGCGTCTTGCCCACGCCCGCCTCGCCGCCGAGCAGCAGCGCCTGCGGCTCGGCGGCCCCGGCCCTCGCAAGGGCCTTGTGCAGTACGCCCAGTTCATCGGCGCGGCCGACGAACACCGGGCTGACGGACCTGGTCTCCACATCGCCGAGCATCGCACACGGCTCTGACAACGAGGCGGGGGTCACGGCGCCGCTCATGCGGTGCGCGGGGCGCGCTGCCCACGCGTGCCCCCGGAACTCACCCGCCCCTCGGCGTCCCGGTCGTGTTGCCTGCGCTCCGCGCGGCGGGCCTTGGCCTGCGTACGGGCGGAGCGTGCGAGGCGGAAGCGCTCGGCCTCCTTGATGAGTTCGGCGGAGCGGATCTGGTGCAGTTCGTACTCGAACATCTCGTCCTCCTGGTGACGTTGTCGATGCCTCGACTCTCGTCTCCCAGGGGGGTGCGGCACATCGGGAGAGTGCCGCATGTTCGTGGGCCGCGCCTCCTTAGGCGCGGCCCACGTGGTGCCTTAGGCGGCCGGGCCGCCGGGTAAGTGGCCTCAGCCGGTGCTGGGCATGCCCAGGATGAGGTCGGTGTACTTGGCGACGGCGAGCAGCAGCCCGATGACGCCGACGACGAGACCCGCCCAGGCCGTCGACTTGATCCACAGCGGCTGCGGCTTGCCGGGCGCGCCGAACGCGGGCCGGGCCAGGACGGCCGCGCCGATCACCAGGGCGATGAGCGAGAAGACCCCGCCGACCAGGGCGGCGGAGTGCCAGGCGTCGCCGTACATCGCGTCGACCTGCTTGGCGATGCTCGCGTTCTGCGCCGTGGTGAGCTGGCCCTTGAGCTGCGCGCGGGCCGAGGCGATGGTGCCGAGCCAGCCGCCGCTGAGCCCGACGATGCCGAGGGCCACGGAGACGATGGCGCCCGCGCCCTGCCCGACACCGGACGGCTTGTCGTCCTCGGCCTTGGCGAGGGCCGCGAGCTCCGCCTCGGCGGCGGCTTCGGCGGCGGCCTCGTCCGCGTCACTCGCGTCGCTCGCGTCGTCGACCTCGGCGCCCTTGGCGTCCTTGGCCTTCGCCTCCGTGGTGGTCTCCTCGGTGGCCTCGGTGGCCTCCGTGGTCGCCTCGGGGGACGTGGCCTCCGTGCCCTCCTCCCGCTTCTCGGCGTCGCGCTGCGCTTCAGTCTTCGTAGTCATGCTGGGCACCGTAGGGGTGGAGTCTGAGAGGTGTCTTAACGTTCCCTGTGCTCGTCGCGTGCGCTACGCCACTCGGGCGCGAGCACGGACCAGATCTCCTCGTCGTGGCGTACGCCGTTGTACAGGAACGCCTCGCGGAGCACGCCGTCACGGCGCATTCCGAGCCTGCGGGCGACGCTGGTGCTGGGCTTGTTGCCGGCGGCGGCGATCCACTCGACACGGTGAATACCGCGCTCGTCGACGGCCCAGTCGATGAGGACGCGGGCCGCGCGTGTGACGAGTCCGCGGCCGGTGGCGGAGGGTTCGAGCCAGCAGCCGACCTCGCAGTTGCCCGCGGCGGCGTCGAAGACCCGGAAGAGGACGCCGCCGACGAGCTTTCCGTCCAGCCAGATTCCGTGCAGGCCGCCGCTGTCGGTGGCGCGCTTGTCGGCGTACCGCTGGATCAGCGCGCGGGCGCCTTCGGGGTCGCGGGCGTCCTGGCCGAACGGGATGAACTGCCCGATGAACTCCCGGCCCCGGTCCAGGTGGGCGAGGAACTCCTCGGCGTGCCAGGTCTCCAGGGGGCGCAGCTCGGCGTCTTCCTCACCCAGCGGGATCGCGTACATCGGTCTCCTTCGGCACTACTGCGGCATCGGCGGCATCGGCGGCATCGGCGGCATCGGCACGCTGCCCCGGAATCCTCGCACCAGCGGCGGCGGCCCGGCACTCCGGTGGCTCGATGCTGAGGCGCGGCAGCCGCCGCTCCAGCCACGTGGGCAGCCACCAGTTGGCGCCGCCGAGCATGTGCATCAGGGCGGGGACCAGCAACGTACGCAGGATGAACGCGTCGACGGCGACGGCCACGGCGAGCGCGATGCCGAACATGGCGATCACCCGGTCCCCGCTGAGCACGAACGCCAGGAACACCGAAATCATGATCACGGCGGCCGAGTTGATGACGCGGCTGGTCTCGGCGAGCCCGACCCGGACGGCCCGCCGGTTGTCGCCGGTCTCCAGCCACTCCTCGTACATCCGGCTCACGAGGAACACCTGGTAGTCCATGGAGAGCCCGAAGAGGACCGACACCATGATCACGGGGAGGAAGGGCTCGATGGGCCCGGACGCCCCGAGGCCGAGCAGCTCGCTCCCCCAGCCCCACTGGAAGATCGCGACGACGACTCCGAAGGCGGCGGCCACGGCGGCGACGTTCATCGCGGCGGCCTTGAGCGGTATCCCGATGGACCGGAAGGCGAGCAGCAGCAGTACGCAGCCGAGTCCGACCACGACGCCGACGAAGAGCGGCAGCTTCCCGACGATGACCTCGGCGAAGTCGTCGTAGCTGGCGGTGACGCCGCCGACCTGCGCGTCCAGGCCCGTGTCCGGGACGACGTCGGTACGCAGCCGGTCCACCAGCTCACTGGTCTGCTCGGACTGCGGCGACGACTTCGGTACGACGGTGAGGTAGGCGGCGCTGTCGTCGGCGTTATACGTAACACGTGAGACGGAGGCGACCCCGTCGGTGTCCCGCAGCGCGCCGGTCAGCTCGCCGAGCGCGGCCTTGTCGTGCGCGCCGTCGACCTCGGTGACGAGGGTGAGCGGCCCGTTCACGCCGGGCCCGAAGCCGTCGGCAAGAAGGTCGTACGCCTGCCGGGTGGTGCTGCTCGCCGGGTTGTTGCCCTGGTCGGACGTGCCCAGGTGGAGGAAGAAGGTGGGCAGCGAGAGCACCGCGATCACGCCGATCGCGAGCGCGCCGAGCAGCTTCGGCCGGCGCTCCACGAAGGCGGCCCAGCGGGCGGCGAGCCCGGTCGGCAGCTCGGGTTCGGGACCGTGCTCGGCGAGCCGCCGCCGCTCACGCCGCGACAGGGCGCGCGTCCCGATGTACGAGAGCAGCCCGGGCAGCAGCGTCACGGACGCGGCGACGGTGAGCAGCACGGTCACGGACGCGGCGATCGCGACGCCGTTGAGGAAGCTCAGCCCCAGCATCAGCATGCCGAGCAGCGCGATGCACACGGTGGCACCCGCGAACACGACGGCCCGCCCGGTGGTCGCCACGGCCCGCTCGGCGGCCTCCGCCACCGGAAGCCCCCGCTTCAGCCCCTTGCGGTGTCTGGTCACGATGAACAGCGCGTAGTCGATCCCGACGCCGAGCCCGACGAGCATGCCGAGCATCGGCGCGAAGTCCGCGACCGTCATGGCGTGCCCGAGCAGCACGATCCCCGCGTACGCGGTGCCGACGCTGACCAGCGCGGTGGCGATGGGCAGCGCGGCGGCGGCGAGCGAGCCGAAGGCGAGGAAGAGCACGACGGCCGCGACGACGACGCCGATGACCTCCGACAAGTGCGCGGACGTCGACTCGGTGAGCGCGACGGCGCTGCCGCCCAGCTCCACCTGAAGCCCGTCGGGCCCGTGCGTCTCGGCGTCCTTGGCGGTGTCGACGAGGGCCTGCGCCTGGGAGACCGGGATGTCGTCGGCCTGCTCGTCGAAGGTGACCGTCGCGTACGCGGTGTGCCCGTCGGCGCTGATCCGGCCCGCTCCCCCGCCCTCGTACGGCGACGCGACGGACGCGACGCCGGGCAGCTCGGCGATGTCACCGAGCGTGTTGCTCATCGTCTTCTCGACGTCCGCGGCGCGCACGGTGGAGCCCTCGATGTGCCAGACGACGGTGTCGCTGTCGCCGCCGAGCCCGGCGAAGTTCTCGTTCAGGAGCTGCGTGGCGCGGCCGGACTCCGTACCGGGCGCCTCGTAGTCGTTCGAATACGCGGAGCCGACCGCGGCCGCTGCCGCGCTCGTACCACCGAGGGCGAACAACCACAGCAGGACGACCACGAGCCGGTGCCTGACACACCAGCGGGCAAGTGCGGCCACGGAGGGGCTCCCTGAGTCATTGGTTGATCTTTGACTGGGAACATCCGCGTTAATGCGTGAACCGCCTGCAAAGAACACATGAGCAATGGCGAGCCACTCTTACAGGCACAAGTGATCCTTTGTCGCTTTCGTGTCCTTACTCACAAGACCCCACAAGGGGAACCATTGGGCACAGTGCGCCTATTTGCCCACTCCGGCCGACAGGCCGCGCACGAAGTGCCGTTGCCCTATGAGGAACACCACGATCATCGGCAACGCCGCGATCGTCAGCCCCGCGAACAGCATGGGCCAGTCCGAGTTGAGCCGCCCCGCCATGTCGGCGAGCCCCACCGGCAGCGTCTTGAGCCGGTCGTCGGTGATGAAGACCAGGGCGAAGGCGTACTCGTTCCAGGAGAACAGGGACTGGAGCACGGCCGCCGACACGAGGATCGGCCTGGCCATCGGGACCACCACGCGCCAGAACGTCTGCCAGCGGCTCGCCCCGTCGATGAAGGCCGCCTCCTCCACCTCCACGGGTTGGCCGAGCAGATAGGCCCGGATCAGGAAGGTGGTGAACGGGATCTTGAACGCCGTGTAGAGGACGATCAGCGCCCAGTACGTGTCGTAGAGCCATGTACCCAGTACCTGGCTGGAGTTGGAGGGGCCGCCGCCGGTCATCACCATCACCTCGTTGAAGACGAGGAAGGCCCCGGACACGGTGAGGATGACCAGGAGCGTCGTCATCTCGCGGACCATCGGCACGGTCACGGTGAAGAACGTGCGGACGCGCCCCGCGCCGTCGACGGTCGCCGCTTCGTACAGCTCGCGCGGAATGCGCTGCATGGCGACGGTCAGGAGCATGGTGGTGTAGCCGAAGGACTGCCACTGGCTCATGTTGATGACGCCCCAGATGGACGTGGCCGCGTCGCCGAGCCAGTCGAACGTATCGAGGGCAGCGCCTCGCGCCCCCGGCACATCACGCTGGACACGGAGTTCGTGGCGCGCGACTCGGTGGCACCGCCCCGGCGGTGAGGCGGGGTCTCGGGACCTCGGAGCTTCGGGCCCCGGAGGTCACATCACGGCAAGCCCGGCCCACAGCGCCACCGTCGCCGCCACCACCGTCGCGGGGACGGTGAGCAGCCCGAGTCGCGTGAACTCGCCCAACTCCGGTTCCGTGCCGTGGTCGTGCACGATGCGGCGCCACAACAGGGTCGCCAGGGAGCCGACGTACGTGAGGTTGGGCCCGAGGTTGACGCCGATCAGGGCGGCGAGCACCGGGCCCGCGCCCATCGGGGAGACGACCGGGAGCAGGGCGAGGATCGCCGGGAGGTTGTTGATGACGTTGGACAGGAGTGCGGCGGCGCCGGCGATCGCGAGCAGCGTGGGCAGGGACGAACCGTCCGGCAGGAAGCGGGAGATGGCGTCGCCGAGCCCGTTGTCGACCACGGCCTTGACCACGATGCCGAGCGCGAGGACGAAGAGGCAGAAGGGGAGGTTGGCCGCCTTGAGGAGTTCGCCGGGGGTGCTGTGGCGGCGGGCGAGGGCCCGGGTGCCGAGCACGGCGGCGCCCGCGAAGGCGGCCCACAGCGGCTCGATGCCCGCGAACGACGTGACCACGAATCCGGCGAGGGTGAGCGCGAGCACCGTGAGGGTGAACAGCGGGACGCCGGGCGGCTCTTCGGGGTCGGGATCGTGCGCGGGCGCGGCCAGGTCGTCCGCGAAGTAGCGGCGGAACACCGCGTACTCGATGCCGATCGCGACCAGCCACGGCAGCGCCATCAGCCCCGCGAAGTGCGTGAACGTGAGCCCGCTCGCCGTGAAGGCCAGCAGGTTCGTGAGGTTGGAGACCGGGAGCAGCAGGGACGCCGAGTTGGCGAGGTGGGCGCTCGCGTAGACGTGCGGGCGCGGGCGCGCGCCGATGCGGGCCGCGGTCGCGAAGACGACCGGGGTGAGCAGCACGACGGTGGCGTCCAGGCTGAGTACGGCGGTGATCCCGGCGGCCACCGCGAAGACGCCGCCGAGCATGCGTTTCGGGCTGCCGTGACAGGCGCGGGCGACCGCGTCCCCCGCCGCCTTGAACAACCCTTCGTCCGCGCAGAGCTGGGCGAGGAGGAGGATCCCGGCGAGGAAGCCGACGACCGGGAGGAGGTCCTGGGTCTCGGCCCAGGCGTGGGCGGGCGTGACCTCTCCTGTGGCCACGGCCACGGCTGCCGCAGGCACCGCGACCACGGCCTCCGGCCATTTACGGGGACGGAGGACCGCGAAGACGAGGGTGACGGCGAGAAGGGCGAGGGAGACGAGCACGTTCAGGCCCTTCCGGGCAAATCAGGCCTCCGCGGGGACCCGCATTTCAAGCCCCTGCGGCGTTTGAGCAGCGGGGTCCGGGGCGGAGCCCCGCGACGTGGACACAGGAAGGCGGCGGGGCACCGGCTGACCGATGCCCCGCCGCCCAAGAACGGCTCAGCCGTCGGAGACGCCCAGCTTCTCCAGGATCAGCTCCTTGACGCGCGCCGCGTCGGCCTGACCCCGGGTCGCCTTCATGACCGCACCCACGAGGGCCCCGGCCGCGGCCACCTTGCCGCCGCGGATCTTGTCCGCGATCGCCGCGTTCCCGGCGATCGCCTCGTCGACGGCCGCGGTGAGCGCGCCCTCGTCCGAGACGACCTTCAGGCCGCGCTTCTCGACGACCTCGTCCGGCGTGCCCTCGCCCTTCAGGACGCCGTCGATCACCTGGCGGGCCAGCTTGTCGTTGAGGTCACCGGAGGCGACCAGCTCGGACACGCGGGCCACCTGCTCCGGGGTGATCGGCAGGGCGCCGAGCTCGACGCCCTGGTCGTTCGCGGAGCGGGCCAGCTCGCCCATCCACCACTTGCGGGCGGACGCCGAGTCGGCGCCGGCCGCGATGGTGGCGACGATCGGGGCGACGGCGCCGGCGTTGCGGATCGACTGCATGTCGTGGGAGCTGATGCCCCACTCCTCGATCAGCCGGTTGCGCTGGGCCAGCGGCATCTCCGGGAGCTCGGCGCGCAGCGCCTCGACCCACTCGCGGGACGGGGCGACGGGCACCAGGTCGGGCTCCGGGAAGTACCGGTAGTCCTCGGCGTTGTCCTTGATGCGGCCGGAGGTGGTGGAGCCGTCCTCCTCGTGGAAGTGCCGGGTCTCCTGCACGATCGATCCGCCGGAGGACAGCACGGCCGCGTGGCGCTGGATCTCGTACCGCGCGGCACGCTCGACGGAACGCAGGGAGTTCACGTTCTTCGTCTCGGAGCGCGTGCCGAACTCCTTGGTCCCATTGGGACGCAGGGAGAGGTTCACGTCGCAGCGCATCTGGCCCTTGTCCATACGGGCCTCGGACACGTCGAGCGCCTTGATGACCTCGCGCAGCTCGGCGACGTACGCCTTCGCGACCTCGGGGGCCCGCTCGCCCGCGCCCTCGATGGGCTTGGTGACGATCTCGATGAGCGGGATGCCCGCGCGGTTGTAGTCGAGCAGCGAGTGCGAGGCGCCCTGGATGCGGCCCGTGGCGCCGCCGACGTGCGTCGACTTGCCGGTGTCCTCCTCCATGTGGGCGCGCTCGATCTCCACGCGGAAGACCTCCCCGTCCTCCAGCTGTACGTCGAGGTAGCCGTCGAAGGCGATCGGCTCGTCGTACTGGGAGGTCTGGAAGTTCTTCGGCATGTCCGGATAGAAGTAGTTCTTCCGGGCGAAGCGGCACCACTCGGCGATCGAGCAGTTCAGCGCGAGGCCGATCTTGATGGCGGACTCGACGCCGATCTCGTTGACGACCGGCAGCGCGCCGGGCAGGCCGAGGCAGGTCGGGCAGGTCTGGCTGTTGGCGTCCTGCTTCAGCTCGGTGGAGCAGCCGCAGAACATCTTCGTCTTCGTACCGAGCTCGACGTGGACCTCAAGGCCCATGACGGGGTCGTAGGACGCGAGCGCGTCCTCGTACCCCATCAGCTCGGACGTGGTCGTGGCAGTCACGATTTCTGAAACTTCCCTCTCAGCCCAGCAGGACGTCGTCGTCGCCCAGGCGCTTGAGCTCGCGCACGAGCAGGGCGAGGCCGGTGACGATGGCGGCGGCGGACACGACGCCGTCCACGAGACGCAGCGTGTCGTTCTCGGTGCGCGCCTTCTTCATCTGCTTCGCGACGCTGATCGCGCCGAAAGCGGTCGTCCCGATCGACAGGTACGTGCCGGACTTGGACTTCTTGAAGCCCTTGGCCTTGTTGATTGCACTCACAGCGACGGAGCCTCCTCGAGCAACGGGTGTCCCCACTTTTCCACGAAAGCGGCCTCGACGGCGGACCCCACCTTGTACAGGCGGTCGTCCTTCATCGCGGGCGCGATGATCTGGAGCCCGACCGGCAGTCCGTCCTCGGGGGCGAGACCGCACGGGAGCGACATCGCGGCGTTGCCCGCCATGTTCGTCGGGATGGTGCAGACGTCCGCGAGGTACATCGCCATCGGGTCGTCGGTGCGCTCGCCGATCGGGAAGGCGGTGGTCGGCGTCGTCGGGGAGACGATCACGTCGACCTGCTCGAAGGCGGCCTCGAACTCGCGCGTGATCAGCGTGCGCACCTTCTGGGCGCTGCCGTAGTACGCGTCGTAGTAGCCGCTCGACAGGGCGTACGTGCCGAGGATGACGCGGCGCTTCACCTCGTCGCCGAAGCCGGCCTCGCGGGTCAGCGCGGTGACGTCCTCGGCGGAGTGCGAGCCGTCGTCGCCGGCGCGCAGGCCGTAGCGCATGGCGTCGAACCGGGCGAGGTTCGAGGAGCACTCGGACGGCGCGATCAGGTAGTACGCGGACAGGGCGAGGTCGAACGTCGGGCAGTCCAGCTCGACGACCTCGGCGCCCAGCTCCTTGAGCAGCTCGACCGACTCGTCGAAGCGCTGCACGACACCGGCCTGGTAGCCCTCGCCGCGGAACTGCTTGACGACGCCTACGCGCATCCCGGCGACGGAGCCGTTCTTCGCGGCCTCGACGACGGCCGGGACCGGGGCGTCGATGGACGTGGAGTCCAGCGGGTCGTGCCCGGCGATGGCCTCGTGGAGGAGGGCCGCGTCGAGGACCGTACGGGCGCAGGGCCCGCCCTGGTCGAGGGAGGACGAGAACGCGATCAGGCCGTGCCGCGACACGCCGCCGTAGGTCGGCTTCACGCCGACGGTGCCGGTGACGGCGGCGGGCTGGCGGATGGAGCCGCCGGTGTCCGTGCCGATCGCGAGGGGGGCCTCGTACGCGGCGAGGGAGGCGGAGGAACCGCCGCCGGAGCCGCCGGGGATCCGGGTGAGGTCCCACGGGTTGCCGGTCGGCCCGTACGCGCTGTTCTCGGTGGAGGACCCCATGGCGAACTCGTCCATGTTGGTCTTGCCGAGGATGACGACGTCGGCGGCCTTCAGCTTCTTCGTGAGCGTCGCGTCGTACGGCGGGATCCAGTTCTCGAGGATCTTGGAACCGGCCGTGGTGGGGACGCCCTCGGTGGCGAAGATGTCCTTGAGCGCGAGCGGGACGCCGGCGAGGGGGCCGAGCTTCTCGCCGTTCTTGACCTTCTCGTCCACGGCGCGGGCCTGCGCGAGGGCGCCCTCGCGGTCGACGTGCAGGAAGGCGTGCACCTTCTCGTCGACGGCCTCGATCCGGGCCAAGTGGGCCTCGGTGACCTCGACGGCGGTGAGCTCGCCGGAGGCGATCTTCGCCGCGATCTCGGCGGCGGTGAGCTTGATGATGTCCGTCATGGTGGGTTAGTCCTCCCCCAGGATCTGCGGCACCTTGAAACGCTGCTGCTCCTGGGCCGGGGCGCCGGAGAGCGCCTGCTCGGGGGTGAGCGACGGACGGACCTCGTCCTTGCGCATGACGTTCGTCAGCGGCAGCGGGTGCGAAGTCGGCGGTACGTCTTGGTCGGCGACCTCACTGACGCGGGCGACCGCGCCGATGATGTCGTCGAGCTGGCCTGCGAAGTGGTCGAGCTCTTCGGGCTTCAGCTCCAGACGCGCCAGCCGGGCGAGGTGGGCGACCTCCTCGCGCGTGATGCCAGGCATGCGGATCCTCACGGGGTGCGTTTTCTCGGTTTGGGCCCAATCCTATGGGGCGCGGCGCCGTGGTCGGTAAACGGTTTAGGGGGGCGGGGCCCGGTTCCCGCCGAGTACCGGTCACACGTGGCTGGGCGCGCAGTTCCCCGCGCCCCTGAAAGGCGCACTGCGTGCGCCATCTCAGGGTCGGCCTCAGCCACGGGTAGGCGCCCTGGGGGCGCGGAGAACTGCACGACCTCGGCCACGGGTGACCATCTTGGGAGCGCGGAGAACTGCACGACGCCAGCCACGGGTGACCATCTTGGGAGCGCGGAGAACTGCGCGACCTCGGCCACGGGTGACCATCTTGGGGGCGCGGGGAACTGCGCGACCTCGGCCACGGGGGCCCGCACCGCCGGCGGCACCCGCGCCGCCCGCCCAGGGCAGACCCCCACCCCGGTGCGGCACACCTCAGCCGAGGGGCCCGCGCTCATCGACCTGGGACGCCGGAAGCGCCGCAGGCAACCGTTGCCAGCCCCGATCGCCGCGCGCCCGCAGCCACGCCGTCGTCTCGTCCGGCGGCATCGCGGCGGCGACCAGCCAGCCCTGCACCGCGTCGCAGCCCAGGTCCCGAAGCCGCTCCCACGTCTCGTCGTCCTCGACGCCCTCCGCCACGACCAGCAGCCCGAGGGAGTGCGCGAGGTCGACCGTGCACCGCACGATCTCCGCGTCCTCGTTGTCCACGGCGAGCCGCGCCACGAACGACCGGTCGATCTTCAGCTCGCTCACCGGGAGCCGCCGCAGGTGCACCAGCGACGAGTAACCCGTACCGAAGTCGTCGAGCGACATCTTCACGCCGTGCCCGGTCAGCCCGGCCAGGGTGTCCGCGGCGCGCTGCGGGTCCTCCAGGAGTACGTGCTCCGTTATCTCGAGCTGCAACGACCCGGCAGGGACCCCGTGCCGCGCAAGCCGCGCCGCGACCGCTCCCGCGAAGCCCGGCGTGTGGACGTCGCGCGGCGACACGTTCACGGCGACCGGAACGTGCAGCCCCTGCGCCCGCCACCGCGCGACCTGCGCGAGGGCGGTCTCCAGGACGTACTCCGTCAGATGCGGCATGAGCCCGGACGACTCGGCGATGGCGATGAACTCGTCCGGCGGCACCTTCCCGCGCTCCGGATGCACCCACCGTACGAGCGCCTCGAGACCCGCCACCTGTCCGTCGAACCGGACCTTCGGCTGGTAGTGCAGCGCCACCTCGCCCGCGTCGAGCGCGCGCCGCAGGTCGCCCAACAGGCCGAGCCGGTCGGGGGTGTTGGAGTCCCGCTTCGATTCGTACACCTCGACGCCCGTGCGGTCCCGCTTCGCCTGGTACATCGCGACGTCGGCCCGGCGCAGCAGGCCCTCCGCGTCCAGCGCGTGGTCGGGGAAGACGGCGAGTCCCGCGCTCGCCTCCAGTACGAGGGTCAGCCCGTCCAGGTCGAGAGGGGAGCCGAGCGTGGCCACGAGATTGCGGGCCACGCGCGTCGCGGACGTCGTGGAGTCGGCGACCGGCAGCAGCACGGCGAACTCGTCGCCGCCGAGCCGCGCGACCTCCGCGCCGCGCGGCAGCGCCGCTCTCAGCCGATCCGCGACCTGCAACAGGAGCCGGTCACCGGCGAGATGACCGAGCGTGTCGTTGACCGACCGGAACCGGTCGAGGTCGATCAGCATCAGCGCGCTGCGCACCCCGATCCGCTCGGCGTCGTCGAGCGCGGTCCAGGTGCGTTCGAGGAGCCACTGCCGGTTGGGGAGGCCGGTGAGCGGATCGCGCAGCTGCTCCTCGGCGCGGGCCCGGGCGATCCACAGCGTGGAGTCGAGCGCGATCAGCGGGATCGCGAACAGCGGCAGCAGCACCGGAAGCGCGATCGCGACGACGCAGATCAGCGGCGCGATCCCGAGCAGCGCGACGGCGACCAGGCCCTGTCGCACGAGCGCGGTACGGGCGACGGTCGGAAGCCCCGAGTTCGGTGGTGCATGCACGTACCAGAGCAGGGTGCGGGTGATCAGCAGATACGCGATCGCCGCGAGGGCCACCTCCGGCACCGTGGCGAGGTCCCAGTCCTCCGGTTTCCACGGCGTCTCGACGGACGGTACGCGGCCGAACGCGGCGAGGACGAGGGCGCCCGCCCCGATACCGAGGATGTCTATCGCGCCGTGCAGCAGCCCCTGGCGCCAGCAGTGCCTGCGGGCGATGCCGACGAGCACGACGACCGTGAGGCTGACCATGCCCGCGGGCACCCAGCCGTACAGGAGCAGTACGGCGAGGGTGAGGGCGGCGCCGGATCCGGTGCCGCCCCACCAGCGGTCGCGGCCGAGCGCGACGAGGTGGCCGACGATGATCCCGGTCAGGATCGCCAGGCACCAGCCGACCGTGCCGGACGGGAAGAGCGCGTGCTGCTCCGCGAACGCCCAGTAGAAGCCGGCGCCGAGCACCACGGCGGCCAGCGCCACCACCACGCCGGGCAGCAGCGGCACGAGCGCGGCACGCGAGGCCTCCGGCTGCCCGGCGACGTGCTGGTACTGATTGCGCGCGGGCGTCGCCACCCCGACCCGGCCACCCGAGGGAAGGGCTCCTGGAAGCGGCGCGGCCGGCGCCCCCTTCCCCGGCCGGGCGGGCCTGCCGCCGGGACGAACAGGACTGGCGGAGCGGGCGGACACCGCCGCGTGCTCGTCCCGCGCGCCATCGCCGGACGGAAGATCCCTGGAGGGGAGGTTGCCGGACGGACGGTCGCTGGGCGGGAGGGCGCCGGACGGACGGTTGCCGGACGGAAGGTTGCTGGGCGAGAGGTTGCCGGACGGAAGATCCCTGGGCGGAAGGGCGCCGGACGGACGGTCCCGGGACGGCAGGTCACGGTCCCGGGACGGCAGGTCGCTGGAAGGGAATTCGTGGGCGCCGCGGTCGACGGACAGGCCGTCGTTCGTCGCACGCACACCAAAGCGCCCGTCATCGGACGCACCGCCACCAGACGCACCGTCACCGTACGTACCACCACGGGGCGCACCATCACCAGACGCACCACCACGGGGCGCGCCACCACCGGACGTACCACCACGGGGCGCGCCACCACCGGACGCACCACCACCGGACGCACCACCACCGGAGGCACCGTCACCGGCCCCGCCACGGCGGCCGGAAGAAGGCTCGCCGTGCGTGTCCTCGACCTGCGTGGTGCGGCTCGGCAGCGTGTTCGCGGCCGAGGTGTGTTCCGGCTCGTCGGCCGAACTGCCGTTGTCCGCAAGGGGGGTGGGCCCCGGTGCGGCGGAACTCGCCGGGCGGTCGTCCGCCCCGCGCCCCACCGGCCCTTCGTGGCCCGTAACTTCGGCACCGGCCACGCCGGGCACCGCCCTGTTCGCGGCCGGGGCCGCCGCCCCGCCGGTCCGATCGGCGCCGAAGGCGAGTACGCCTCCGCGCCACCATTTGCGCCAGTTCACCACACCACCGCGCTCGTTCTCCCCGTGACCGCTTTCGCTGCCGTCGACTCCGTCGCCGCGGTCGGGACGCCGTGCCGGGTCGCGCCGTGCACGACGACGCGGGCGCAGGCGTGAGTCCGGGGCGGCGCTCTCGGTCGGTTCCATTCCCGTCCCTCTCACTGCCGGCGGCACTCTCCGTCCGCTGCCCGCTTTCCTCGCCTTCAAGTGAGCGAGGATTTGCCCCATCCGCAGCAGGACTCGGCAGGCGCACACCTCAACAGTAGGCCGCAGAAGGCTTCCACGGGCACCAGACGGACGCGCCCGGGCACGGTTGCCCGAATAGGCCCTGGCTTTCCGGCTGCGTCTGGTATGCGCCGTTCGAGTGACCCGCGGCCGCTACTCGGCGGTCTCCTCCTCGGCGGGGAGCGCCACGTCGGCGGCGGCATCGGGCCCCTGTTCCAGCAGGACGGCGAACCCGTCCTCGTCCAGAACCGGAACCTTTACCTGCATGGCCTTGTCGTACTTGGAACCGGGGTTGTCCCCGACGACCACGAACGACGTCTTCTTCGAAACGGAACCCGTCACCTTGGCGCCTCTGCTCTGCAGGGCTTCTTTTGCGCCATCCCGCGTGAACTTCTGGAGCGTTCCGGTGACCACGACCGTGAGTCCTTCGAGCGGTCGCGGCCCTTCGTCCTCACCCGCCCCTTCCTCCTCCATCCTCACACCGGCCTCACGCCACTTCCGCAGAATCTCCCGATGCCAGTCCTCGGCGAACCACTGCTTCACGGAGGCGGCGATGATTCCGCCGACGCCGTCCGTGGCGGCGAGTTCCTCCTCGGTGGCCTGGTCGATGCGGTCGATGGAGCGGAACTCGCGGGCGAGCGCCGCGGCGGCGACCGGGCCGACATGACGGATCGACAGGCCGTTGATGACCCGGGCCAGCGGGCGCGTCTTCGCGGCCTCGATGTGCTCCAGCATCGAGACGGCGTTCTTGCGCGGCTCTCCCGCCTTCGTGGCGAAGATGTCCGCGACCTTCTCCTCGCCCGTCTTCGGGTCGCGCTTGGGAAGTCCGCTGTCCTGGTCGAGGACGTACGCCTTGATGGGCAGGAGCTGGTCCATCGTGAGGTCGAACAGGTCGCCCTCGTCCGTGAGCGGCGGCTGCTCGGGCTCAAGCGGGCCGGTGAGCGCGGCGGCGGCCACGTACCCGAAGTTCTCGATGTCGAGGCACTGGCGGCCGCCCAGGTAGAAGAGGCGCTCGCGCAACTGGGCAGGGCACGTGCGGGCGTTGGGGCAGCGGAGGTCGATGTCGCCCTCCTTCATGGCCCGCAGTTCCGTGCCGCACTCGGGGCACTCGGTGGGCATCACGAACTCGTACTCGCTGCCGTCCCGCAGGTCGGCGACGGGGCCGAGGATCTCGGGGATGACGTCACCGGCCTTGCGGATGACGACCGTGTCCCCGATGAAGACGCCCTTCTTCTTGACGATCTCCTGGTTGTGCAGCGTCGCGAACTCGACCTCGGAGCCCGCGACGGTCACCGGCTCCACCTGCGCGTACGGCGTCACGCGGCCCGTGCGGCCCACGCCCACGCGGATGTTGACCAGCTTGGTGTTGACCTCTTCGGGCGGGAACTTCCAGGCGATGGCCCAGCGCGGGGCGCGCGCAGTGGAGCCGAGGCGGCCCTGGAGGGGGATCTCGTCGAGCTTGATGACGGCGCCGTCGATCTCGTGGTCCACGGAGTGACGGTTCTCCCCGTAGTACGCGATGAACTTCCGTACGCCTTCGAGGTCGTCGACGACCTTGCTGTATTTGGTGGTCGGCAGGCCCCATTCGCGCAGCAGGTCGTACGCCTGCGAGAGGCGGTCGATGTCGAAGCCCTCGCGGGCGCCGATGCCGTGCACCACCATGTGCAGCGGGCGCGTCGCCGTGACGCGCGGGTCCTTCTGGCGCAGTGAACCCGCCGCCGCGTTACGGGGGTTGGCGAAGGGCTTGTCGCCTGCCTCGACGAGCCGCGCGTTCAGCTCCTCGAACTTGTCCATGGGGAAGAAGACTTCGCCGCGGATCTCGACGAGCGGCGGGATGTTCTCGCCCTTGAGGCGGTTCGGGATCTCCGCGATCGTGCGGACGTTGGACGTGATGTCCTCGCCGACCCGGCCGTCCCCGCGCGTGGCCGCGCGCGTGAGCCGTCCGTCCTCGTACGTCAGGTTCACCGCGAGGCCGTCGATCTTCAGCTCGCACAGGAAGTGGTAGCCGGGCGCGCCGACGTCCTTGGCGACGCGGTCGGCCCAGGCCGCCAACTCCTCGTCGTCGAAGGCGTTGTCGAGGGAGAGCATGCGCTCGCGGTGCTCGACGGACGTGAACACCGTCTCGTACTGGCCCGCGACCTTCTGGGTCGGCGAGTCCGGGGTGCGTAGTTCGGGATGCTTCTCCTCCAGCGCCTCCAGGGAACGCAGGAGCTTGTCGAACTCGGCGTCGGAGACGACCGGAGCGTCGTTCACGTAGTACCGGAAGCGGTGCTCCTCGATCTGCTCGGCCAGCTGTGCGTGCTCGTCCCGCGCCTTGGCGGGCACGGAACCCTCGCTCTGCAGTGCGTCAGCCACCGTCTCGTCCTCCCGTTAGCCTTCTTCAGCTTTCGTCCACGGTCACTCAGGGTTGTCCGCAAGTGATCTCGCCGCCCGGACGCAGTGGGCGAGGGCCTCGCGGGCGTACGCGGGTGAGGCACCCGCGAGGCCGCACGACGGCGTGAGCACCACCGAGTCCGCGAGCGAACCCGGATTCAGCCCCAGCCTGCGCCACAGCGTCCTGACACCCATGACGCTACCGGCAGGGTCTGACAATTCGCCGTCCACGCCCGGCACGACACCGGCGACGAGCCGCAGACCGGCCTCGACGGACTCCCCCAGCACGTCGTCGTCACGCTCGGTGAGCAGCGAGAAGTCGAAGGAGACGGCGTCCGCGCCGGCCCGGCGCAGCAGGGCGAACGGGACGTCGGGGGCGCAGGAGTGGACCATGCGCGGGCCGTCGTCGAGCACGTTCATCACGTCGCGCAGCGCGCTCTCGACGAGCTGGCGGTCGACGGCGCGGTGCGTGCGGTACTCGCTGGCGGTCTTGATCTGGCCGCGCAGCACGGCGATGAGGGACGGCTCGTCGAGTTGGAGCATCAGCTGGGCGCCGGGGACGCGGCGGCGTACGTCGGCGAGGTGGGCGCGCAGGCCCTCGGCGAGGGACGCGGCGAGGTCGCGGCAGGCTCCGAGGTCGGAGAGGGCGGCCTCGCCGTTCCTCAACTCCAGGGCGGCGGCGAGCGTCCACGGCCCGACGGCCTGCACCTTCAGCGGCCCCTCGTACCCCTGCGTGAATTCTTCGAGGGCGTCGAGGTCCTCGCCGAGCCAGGACCTGGCGCGCTTGGTGTCCCGGCCGGGCCGGTCACCGATCCGCCAGCCGCTGGGCTCCACGCGCGCGTAGAGGTCGACCAGCAGTCCGGCCGTGCGGCCGATCATGTCGGCGCCCGGGCCGCGCGCGGGCAGCTCGGCGAGGTACGGCATGCCCTGCTCGGGGCCCTCGAAGCTGCCGGTCACGGTCTTGGCGGCCTCGCGGGCGTCGCCACCGGGCATCGAGCCGACGCCCGTGGCCGGCCCCCACCTGAAGTCGCTCTTTTCACTCACGCAGGAAGGGTACGTAACGCCGGCCGCCGGGCGGGCGGCGCGTCAGCGGCCGGGGCGCACCGTGAGGTCGTTGACCTCGGCGTCGCGCGGCAGGTCGACCGCCATGAGGATCGCCGTGGCGATGGACTCGGGGTCGATCCAGCGCTCCGGGTCGTACTCCTTGCCCTCCTGCTGGTGCACCTTGGCCTGCATGGCGCTCGCGGTGCGGCCGGGGTAGACGGAGGTGACGCGCACGCCGTTGCCGTGCTCCTCCTCGCGCAGCGCGTCCGCGAGGCCCTTGAGGCCGTGCTTGGAGGCGCCGTACGCGGACCAGCCCGCGTGCGCGTTCAGGCCGGAGCCGGAGTTCACGAAGACCACGTGGCCCTGGGCGACACGGAGTTGGGGCAGGAAGTGGCGGGTCAGCTCGGCCGGGGCGATCAGGTTGACGTTGAGCTGGTTGCGCCAGGACTTCGGGGTCAGCTCGTCGACCTTGCCCAGGTCGACGACGCCCGCGATGTGCAGCAGCGAGTCGACGCGGTCGGGCAGCGTCTGGTGCGAGAACGCCCAGGACAGCTTGTCCGGGTCGGCGAGGTCGCCGACGAGCGACTTGGCGCCGGGGAACTCGGCGGTGAGCTCCTTGGCGCGGCCCGCGTCGCGCGCGTGGAGGTAGAGCTCGTCGCCGCGCTCGTGCAGACGGCGGGCGACGGCGGCGCCGATTCCGGAACCGGCGCCGGTGATCACATGTGTAGCCATGCCCGCCATGCTCGCACTACTCGACGCCGCGCGACTCCTCGAGGTAAGCCAGGGCGCCGACCGGCTCCTCGGCGAAGAACACGAGGTCAGTGAGGGGCACGGGGAGGAAGCCCTCGTCCTCCATGCGCCGGAACTGCTCCTTGAGCCCGTCGTAGAACCCGGCCGAGTTCAGCAGCACGATCGGCTTGTCGGTCTTGCCGTGCTTCTTCAGCTCCAGGATCTCGGTGGCCTCGTCGAGGGTGCCGGTGCCGCCCACCATGATCACGACGGCGTCGGCCTTCTCCAGGAGCAGCGCCTTGCGCTCGGCGAGGTCCCCCGCGATCACCATCTCGTCGGGCGCGGACACGGCGCGCGCCTTGGCGGCGAGAAAGTCCACGGACACCCCGGTGAGCCGCCCGCCGGCCTCCGCCACCCCGTCGGCGACGACCTTCATGAGCCCGCTCTCGGACCCGCCCCACACGAGCGTGTGCCCGCCCTTGCCGAGCAGTTCGGCGAATTCGCGGGCGGGGCGGGTGTAACGCTCGTCGAGGTCGGCGGCGGAGAGGAAGACGCAGATGTTCATGCCCCTACCGTACGGTCCGCCTCTGACAGCGGACCGCGGCCACCGGCCCCCGAGAGGCACCCGGCGCACGATGTCCTCGGTCCGGTCGGCGGGGTCGAGTGCCATGGCCGGGAAGAACTCGTCCACTGTGAGCGCTGACACAGTCATGACTCAAGGACACACGATCACCGTCGAGCAGGGCTCGCAGCGCGTGCGGGTCGTCCACGAAGGGCGGGTGCTCGCCGAGAGCACGCGTCCCCTGGTGCTGCGGGAGACCGGCTGTCCGGTGCGCTACTACCTCCCTCCGGAGGATGTGCGGACCGAGCTGCTGACTCCCTCGAACACGACTACGCACTGCCCCTTCAAGGGAGACGCCTCCTACTGGTCGGTGCCGGGGGCGCGGGACCTGGTGTGGGCGTATCCGGAACCGAAGAGCGACGTGGCCGCCATCAAGGACCACCTGTGCTTCTACGAGACGCAGGTCGATGCCGCGTAACCACGCGCGCGTGGTCGAATGAGGAGGTACACGGCGCAAGGCGGAGGGTGAGGCGGCATGACTCACGGAGACGGGCAGCAGAACGTTCCGACGGGCGGGTTCGGCGCTCCCCCACCGCCGTTCGCCCCGGCGCCGCCGCCGCACCCTCCGGCGGTCCCGCCCGCTCCGCCCGCTCCGCCCGGTCCACCCGCGGCGCCCGCCGCTCCCCCGATGCCGCCGGGCGTTCCTCCGGCCCAGGCCGCGGGCCCCGAGTTCATCGCGGCCGACGAGTACAACGGCGTGGTCGTGGACGCCGAGGGCGTGCACTTCGAGCAGGGGCCGCACGCCATCGACCTGCCGTGGGCGCAGCTGCGCACCGTGCAGTTCCAGCCGCTGCCGCAGGGCCTGTCCGTGGCGGCGGTGACGGCGCAGGGGCCGGTCTACGAGTGCCGGGTGCGGGCCCGCCGCAAGTCCCAGGCCACGCAGTGGCTCACGGATCTGCCGGGCGTCCTGCACCACTACCTCCAAGGGAGGTAGCAGGCTGCCACGACGGGGCCTACGCCACCGCCGCGGCCCGCTCCGTCGTCGCGATCGTCGCCGAGCCCACCACGCGCGTGCCGTCGTACAGCACGATCGCCTGCCCCGGGGCCACGCCGCGGACGGCCTCCGTGAAGGAGACCCGCAGCTCGTCGTCGACCAGCTCCGCGCGGACCTCGGTCTCGCCTCCGTGGGCGCGGAGTTGGGCGGTGTACGTGCCGGGGCCCGAGGGGGCGGCGCCGCACCAGCGGGGCTTGATCGCGGTGAGGGCCGTGACGTCGAGGGAGTCGACCGGGCCCACCGTGACCGTGTTGTTCACCGGGGAGATGTCCAGGACGTAGCGCGGCTTGCCGTCGGGGGCGGGGGTGCCGATGCGCAGGCCCTTGCGCTGGCCGATGGTGTACCCGTAGGCGCCCTCGTGAGTGCCCAGCTTCGTCCCCGCCTCGTCGACGATGTCGCCCTCCGCCTTGCCGAGGCGGCCGGCGAGGAAGCCCTGGGTGTCGCCGTCGGCGATGAAGCAGATGTCGTGCGAGTCGGGCTTCTTGGCGACCGCGAGGTCGCGGCGCTCGGCCTCCGCGCGGATCTCTTCCTTGGTCGTCTCCGTGTCGCCCAGCGGGAACATCGCGTGGGCGAGCTGCCGGTCGTCGAGGACCCCGAGGACGTACGACTGGTCCTTGGCCATGTCGGCGGCGCGGTGCAGCTCGCGCTCGCCCCGCTCGTTGACGACGACCTGCGCGTAGTGGCCGGTGCAGACTGCGTCGAAGCCGAGGGCGAGCGCCTTGTCGAGGAGCGCGGCGAACTTGATCTTCTCGTTGCAGCGCAGGCACGGGTTGGGCGTGCGCCCGGCCTCGTACTCGGCGATGAAGTCCTCGACGACGTCCTCGCGGAAGCGCTCGGCGAGGTCCCACACGTAGAACGGGATGCCGATGACGTCGGCCGCGCGGCGCGCGTCGCGGGAGTCTTCGATGGTGCAGCAGCCACGCGCGCCCGTGCGGAACGATTGCGGGTTCGCCGAGAGCGCGAGGTGTACGCCCGTCACGTCGTGGCCCGCTTCGGCGGCGCGGGCCGCCGCGACGGCGGAGTCCACGCCGCCGGACATGGCGGCGAGTACGCGGAGCGGGCGGTCGGCAGGGAGCGTCGAGGTCTGCGAAGTCATAGCACTAACAGGGTACGGGCCCGTGGGAACCGAATCGTTCGGTTATCCGTTGTGGATCTCGTACGGGACTGACGGGGGCGTCACATGGGGAAGCAGGGAGCCGGGTCGGGGAAGGGCCGCGGCGGGGACCGGGACCGTGGGGTCAGCCGGCGGACGTTGATCATCGGCGGGGCCGCGTCGGCGGTGGGCGTCGGGCTGCTGGCGCGCGGCGATCTCGCCCGCATGTGGTGGCAGATGCCGGGGGTCGACAAGCCGCGCGAGGCCGGCGCGGTGGACTTCAAGGGCGCGGAGTGGGTGGCCGCGGCGGCGGCGAACTGGCGGCGGGCGGACCGTCCGGACGACTACTCGATCGACCGCGTCATCATTCACGTCACCCAGGGCAGCTACCAGGGGACGCTGAAGGTCTTCAAGGATCCGTGGCACGGGGCGGCCGCGCACTACGTAGTGCGGCAGGACGGCCATATCGCGCAGATGATCCGGGAGTTGGACGTCGCGTTCCACGCCGGGAACCGGGACTACAACGAGCGCAGTGTCGGCATCGAGCACGAGGGCTTCGTGGACCGGCCCGAGGACTTCACCGACGCCATGTACGAGGCGTCGGCGCGGCTCACCGCCCGGATATGCAGGCGCTACGACATGCCGGTCGACCGGAAGCACATCATCGGGCACGTCGAGGTGCCGGGCACCGACCACACCGATCCCGGGCCGCACTGGGACTGGGACCGGTACATACGCCTGGTGAAGGCGGCGTACGAGCGGGACGGCGCCGCCAAGGCGTGACAGCCAAGGCGTGACAGCGCCCGCCCTACGTCAGGCCCGCCGACCGCGCCCGCTCCACCACGGGTCCGATCGCCGTCGCCACCGACTCCACGTCCGCCTTCGTCGTCGTGTGGCCGAGGGAGAAGCGGAGCGTGCCGCGGGCCAGGTCCGGGTCCGTGCCGGTCGCGAGGAGTACGTGGCTGGGCTGGGCCACGCCCGCGGTGCAGGCGGAGCCGGTGGAGCACTCGATGCCCTGCGCGTCCAGGAGCAGCAGAAGGGAGTCGCCCTCGCAGCCGGGGAAGGTGAAGTGGGCGTTGGCGGGCAGCCGGCCGCCGGGCGTGGGGTCGCCGCCGAGGATCGCCTCGGGGACGGCCGCGCGGACGGCGTCCACGAGGGCGTCCCGCAGCGCGCCGATCTCGCGGGCGAACCACTCGCGCCGCTCGCTCGCGATCCGGCCCGCCGTGGCGAAGGCGGCGATGGCGGGGACGTCGAGCGTGCCGGAGCGGACGTGCCGCTCCTGCCCGCCGCCGTGCAGTACGGGGACGGGGCTGTACTCACGACCGAGCAGGAGGGCGCCGATGCCGTAGGGGCCGCCGATCTTGTGGCCCGAGACCGTCATGGCGGCGAGGCCCGAGGCCGCGAAGTCGACCGGGAGCTGCCCGTAGGCCTGGACCGCGTCGGCGTGCAGCGGGATGCCGAACTCGGCCGCCACATCGGCCAGTTCGCGTACCGGCTGGATCGTGCCGATCTCGTTGTTGGCCCACATGACCGTGGCGAGCGCGAGGTCGTCGGGGTCGCGCTCGATCGCCTCGCGCAGCGCGTCGGGGTGCACCCGGCCGTGCGCGTCGACGGGGAGGTACTCGACGTTCGCGCCCTCCTGCTCGGCGAGCCAGTGCACGGCGTCGAGGACGGCGTGGTGCTCGACGGGGCTGGCGAGGACCCGGGTGCGGGCCGGGTCCGCGGCGCGGCGCGCCCAGTACAGGCCCTTGACGGCGAGGTTGTCGGCCTCCGTGCCGCCCGAGGTGAACACGACCTCGCTCGGCCGGGCGCCGAGCGAGGCGGCGAGGGTCTCGCGGGACTCCTCGACGGTGCGCCGGGCGCGGCGTCCCGCGGCGTGCAGGGACGAGGCGTTGCCGGTGACGGCGAGCTGGGCGGTCATCGCCTCGACCGCCTCCGGGAGCATGGGCGTGGTCGCGGCGTGGTCGAGGTAAGCCATGGTGGGCTCGATTCTACGAGCCTCCCGCCGCGCCCCGGCCGCCGCGTGCGGCTCGGCCGGTTACGGCTCGGCCGGTTACCCCTCAGCCGGTTACGGCTCAGCCCGCGATGCTCCACGACATCGTGCCGTCGGCCGCGACGAGGGCGGCGAGCACGACGAGGTCGGCCACGCCGAGGCCGAGGCCCAGGAGGGCCCGGCCGCGCCGTTCGGTGCCGCGCCACAGGGCGAGGGACGCGAGGACGATCGCGACGGGGCCGAGGAAGACGTTCATGACGAGCAGCCCGACGAGGCCGAGCACGAACGAGGCGACGGCCATGCCGTCGGTGTCGCGGCGGCCTGCGGGACGGGTCCGCTCCTTCGGCTGCGCGGCGCGCGGCTGTGCGGTGAGCTGCATGGTTGGTACCCCCTTGATGTGTCGGTGTCAGCCGCGATTGCGGGCGTGACGCTCGCGGACCGCGAAGACGGCCAGCCAGACACCGATGACGGCGGCGGCGACGAGCGTGATGGGCAGCGGGGCGTGGGCCACGGTGCCGAGCGCGAAGCCCAGCAGCAGGAGGGCCGCTACGAGGAACAGCACGAGGACCTCTCAGAAGTAGGGTTACAACTGTTCACTGACTGACGAGTCTAGCTCGCGCCACGACTTCCTCATTACAGAGAACAGTTGTTAACTGGATGACATGAGTCACACATGCGGCACCCGTCAGGCGCGGAAGCAGAAGACCCGGCAGGCACTCCTGGACGCGGCGCTCGAACTGCTGGAGGGCCAGAGCCTCAGCAGCCTCGGCCTCCGCGAGGTGACGCGCGCCGTGGGTGTGACCCCGACCGCGTTCTACCGGCACTTCGACAGCACGGCCGACCTCGGGGTCGCCCTGGTCGAGGAGGCGCTCGGCAGCCTGCACTCGGTGATCCGCGACGCGCTGAACGAGACGTGGGACAGCGACGAACGCATCGCGCGCGCCATCGAACTGATCGCCCGTCATGTGCGCGCGTACCCGGCGCACGTCCGCTTCATCGCGCGCGAGCGGCACGGCGGCGTGCGGCGGGTACGCGAGGCGATCGGCGAGCAGCTCGAACGGTTCACCGTCGAGGTCCGGGAGGCGCTGCGCCACGATCCCGACGCGGCGGGCTGGAGCGACGACGATCTGACGATGCTGGCGAATCTGTACGTCGATCACATGCTGGTGACGGCATCGCTGCTGCTCGGGACGGATGCCGAGGAGTTCGAACGGGTGGCGGCCCGGGCCGGGCGCCAGCTCCGTCTCGTACGGATCGGGAGAAAGCACTGGCTCGATGTGTCATGACCAACTAGCGTTACGGTCATGACAGCAGCCGAATGGAACCTCGACCGCAGCTTCTCCAGCTCGTCCGGCGAGATCCGCTGGACGGCACTCGGGCCGGCCGGAGCGCCGCCCGTCGTCCTCGTGCACGGCACGCCGTTCTCCTCGTACGTCTGGCGGCAGCCGGCCCGCGCGCTGGCGCGCCAACACCGCGTGTACGTATGGGACCTGCCCGGATACGGCGCCTCCGAGAAGCGCCCCGACCAGGACCTCTCACTCGACGCCCAGGCCCGCGTCCTGACCGAACTGCTCGCCCACTGGGGCCTCACCGAGGAAGGGCGCCAACCGGGCGTCGTCGCCCACGACTTCGGCGGCACCATCTCACTGCGCGCACACCTGTTGCACGGCGCCGCGTACGCGCGGCTCGCGCTGGTCGACCCGGTGGCGATCCGGCCGTGGGGCTCCCCCACGTACCGCCTGCTCGGTGAACGCTCCGACGTGTTCAGGCAGTTGCCGCCCGATCTGCACGAGGCGCTCGTGCACCGCTACGTCGCCTCCGGCAGCCACGCCGGTCTGCACCCCGACACGCACGCGCGCGTGGTCGAGCCCTGGCTGACCGAGGCGGGCAAGGACTCCTTCTACCGGCAGATCGAGCAGAACCCCCCGTTGGCCGCCACCGACGACATCCAGGACCGCTACGGGGAGTTGGACCTGCCCGTGCTGGTCGCCTGGGGCGCCGAGGACACCTGGATCCCGGTCGCGCGGGCGCACGAGCTGGCCAAGCTGATCCCCGGCGCCGAGCTGCGGATCATCGAGGGCGCCGGACATCTCGTCCAGGAGGACGCCCCCGCGGAACTCGCCGCCGTACTGGGCGAGTTCCTGCGTACGACCCCCTGAAAAGGATCAGCCGAGGCGTACCCGCGCCAGCTGCCGCGACTGGGCCACCAGGCGGTCCTTCGCGTCCCAGACCTCGGCGTCCTCCTCAAGGAAGCCGCCCGCCAGGTTCCGCGTCGTGATCGACACGCGCAGCGGGCCAGGGGCCGGGCGGCAGCGCACATGGACGGTCAGCTCGACCGTCGGCACCCAGCCCTTGAGGCCCATCTCGAAGGCGGTCGGCGGCAGCGCGTCCACCGCGAGCAGCAGCGAAAGCGGGTCCATGTCGCGGCCGTCGGCGAGGCCGAACCAGGCCCGCATCTCGCCCTTGCCGGACGGCGCGCCGAGCGCCCAGCCGAGGGTGGCCGGGTCGAGCTTCAGGTGCAGCCGGTCGGAGATCGCGTTGCTGCCGGGCACGGCCGGCGCGCCCTCGGGTGCGTCGCCCGCGCCGAAGCACTGCTCGACGGGCGGCATGACGGGCGGCTGGGCGCTCGTGCGTACGTCGTCGGGGAGCGCGTCCAGGTCGCCGTACGAGGCGATGACCCGGATCCGCTCGACCTCGCTGCCGTCCTCCGCGTACTGGAAGAGGGAGGCCTGTCCCGTCGAGAGGGTGCGGCCGGTGCGGGCCACGTCGGTCCTGATCACGGCGGGGCCCGGCGCGGAGGCGGTGAGGTAGTGCGCAGAGACCGAGAACGGGTCGTCGTGCGGCAAGGCGTCCGCGAGGGCGCGGCCGAGCACGGCGAGGAGGTAGCCGCCGTTGAGGGCGTTGATGATCGTCCAGCCCGCGGAGAGGTCGATGTCGTAGACCCCGGGCTCGCCCGCGCGCCGGGTCACGGCGGTGTCGCGGTCGAACTCGCTGTCGCCGATGGTGGCGCCGGCGGTGGCCGCCCGGCCCTGCGTGGATACTGCGTCTGCCATACCGGGAAGGTACAACACGTGACTACTAAGCGGTAGCTTTTGTTGCTGGGACCACAGCCGGGCCGGGTACGGGGCGTACGGGGAGGTCGCGCGGCGCCACCCCGTGGTACCCCGCGAGCAGCGGCCTCGGCAGTGGGCCCTTGATCCGTGCCCCGCCCTCGTACTCCTCCCAGGCGTGCGCGAGGACCCCGACGCTGCGGGAGAGCACGAACAGGCCGCGGCCCAGCTCGGGCGGGAAGCCCAGCTCGGCGTAGATGATCGCGGTCGCGCCGTCGATGTTCATGGGGACCGGCTTCGTACGCCCCGCGCTCAGTGCCTCCTCCAACGCGAGCCCGGCGGCCAGCGCGCGCCCCGGCACCTCCCCGGCGGCCACCGCCTCCCGGACCAGGTCGAGCAGCGGGTCGCGGCGCGGGTCGTGCGGGTGGAAGCGGTGGCCGAAGCCGGGAACGTACGCCTTGCGCTCCTTGAACTCCCGTACGAGCTCGGCCGGTTCGGCGCCCTCGACGATCCGCGCCAGGACCTCCATGCACTGCTGGCCCGCGCCGCCGTGGGTGTCGCCGAGCAGGCCGGCGCCTGTGGCGACCGCGCTGTTCAGGCCCACTCCGCAGGTCGCCGCCATGCGCGCGGCGGCGATGGACGGGGCCTGCGGGCCGTGGTCGACGGCGGCGACGAGGGCGGCCTCAAGGAGCCTTCCCTGTACGGGAGTCGGCAGCTCGCCGCGGAGCAGCAGCCAGATCTGTTCGGCGAAGGTGATCCGGCCGATGAGCTGCTCGACGGGGTAGCCGCGCAGCAGGATCTCGCCGGGGCGGATGCGGCTGACGGCGGTGGACCACCAGTCGGTGACCTTGTCCTCCTCGACGAATCCTGCGCGGTCCTGCTCGACGAATCCCGCGCGGTCCCGCTCGATGAGCCCGGCGGGCTCGTGGGTGTCGCGGGGCTCACTCGGCTCGCTCATCACACCGTTCCCTTCGTCCGGAGTTCCTCGATCTCCCGCTGTCCGTAACCGAGTTCGGCCAGCACCGTGTCCGTGTGCTCGCCGAGCCGTGGCGGCGGGCCGCCAGGGCCCACCGGTCGCCCGTCGACCTGGACCGCGCTGCCGAGGACCTCCAGGGCGCGGTCGCGGCCGTCGGGGAAAGGCAGGCGGTGCACGAAGCCGCGCGCCGCGAGCTGGTCGAGGCCGAGCGCGTCGGGGACGGACAGGACGCGGGCCGCGGGGACGCCGGCGTCGGAGAGGATCTCCTCCCACTCCTTCGCGGTACGCAGGGCGAGGCCCGCCTCGATCTGGTCGCGCAGCGCGTCGCGGTGCGTCTTGCGGTCGGCGGGGTGGGTGAAGCGCGGGTCGGCCAGGAGGTCCTCGCGGTCGATGAGGCGGCACAGGGTGGCGAACTGCTGCTGGCGGTTGGCGGCGATGTTGAGGTGTCCTTCGGCTGTGGTGAAGGTGCCGGAGGGGGCCGCGGTGAAGTTCTCGTTGCCCATGGGCCGCGGAGTGCTGCCGGTGATCAGGTAGTTGGAGGTGACCCAGCCCATCGCGGTGAGCGCGGCCTCCAGCATCGATACGTCGAGGAGCGCGCCCTGTCCGGTGCGGCCGCGACGCACGAGGGCGGCCGCGATCGCGTACGCCGCCGCCATGCCGCCGAGCGTGTCGGCGACCGGGAATCCGGCGCGCAGCGGGGTGACCTCGGGGGTGCCGGTGACGCTCATCATGCCGCTGAGGCCCTGCACGATCTGGTCGTAGGCGGGGCGTTCGCGCATCGGCCCGGTCTGGCCGAAGCCGGAGATGGCGCAGTAGACGAGGCCGGGGTTGTGCCCCTTCAGGACCTCCCAGCCGAGGCCGAGGCGGCCCATGACGCCGGGCCGGAAGTTCTCCACGAGGACGTCTGCCTCGCGCACGGCCCGCAGCAACGCCTCTTTCCCCTCGGGGGACTTGAGGTCGAGGGTGAGGGAGCGCTTGCCCGCGTTCTGCGCGAGGAAGGAGGCGCCGAGCAGCTCTTCGCTCAGGGCCCGGTCGGCGCCCAACTGCCGTGCCAGGTCGCCGGATTCGGGCATCTCGACCTTGACGACGTCGGCGCCCTGGAGGGCGAGCTGGTAGCCCGCGAAGGGGCCGGCGAGGACGTTCGTGAGGTCGAGGACGCGTATCCCGTCCAAGAGTGGTGCGGCGTTCATCGGGCCGTGCCTCCGATGCAGTCGAGGGCGGTGAGTTCGGTGGCGGATTCGACGAGGAGCTTGCCGAAGTCGGCCACGGCCTCGTCCGTGAAGCGGACGGTGGGCCCGCCGAGCGCGAGCGCGGCGACGACGCGGCCGCCCTTGTCGAAGACGGGCGCGGCGACGCCGGACACGCCCGCCTCGCGCTCTCCGTGGCTGGCCGACCAGCCCGTCACCGCGGCCCGCTCGGCCCGCTCCCCCAGCAGCTCCGGCCAGTTCTCGTGCGGCGCCCCGGCCGCGACCGCCTCGATGTCCGCCCGCTCGGCGCGCGAGAGCAGCACATGGCTCGCGGCGCCGGACCACAGCGGCATCTCCTCGCCGACGCGGACCACGTGCCGCAGCGTGCGGGTGCCCTCGTGCCGGGCGATGCAGACGCGGGCGCCCTGCTGACGTACGTACAGGTGCACGGCCTCGCCGCCGCTGGCCTCGCTCAGCCGCTTCATCAGGGCGAGCGCGGACTCGGGCAACTGCCAGGTGGAGGCGGCCAGTTCGGCCCAGCGCAGCAGGCCGGGTCCTGGGACGGTGCGGCCGTCGCCGCGGCTCCACAGCAGGCCGCACTGCTCAAGGGTGTGCACGAGGCGGACGACGGTGGACTTGGCGAGGCCCGTCGCGTCGACCAGCTCGCGGACGGTGCGGGCCGGGTGCTCGGCGTCGTACAGGGCGAGCAGGTCGACCGCGCGCTGGACGCTGCGCACGCCTCCCGCTTCGGACTCGGACATGGTTCTCCTCCCGGCGGCAAACACATGGGCGCCGACCTCTTGCCACGAGGTGGGCCCCTCCATAACATCACCGAACCATTCAGCGGCACAAGAGAACCACCAGGCGGTACGCCGGTGCTTCTGGTCCGCTTCCGGAGTCCGGCGACGAGGGAGTCCCCATGAGCGAAGTGGCAAGCAGGCGACGGCTGTTCCAACCGAGGGTGGCGGTCGCGGCCGTCTTCGGGACGACCGTCGAGTGGTACGACTTCGCGCTCTACGGCACGGCCGCGTCCCTGGTCTTCAACAAGCTGTACTTCCCCGACAGCGACCCGCTCGTCGGCACGATCCTCGCGTACGGCACCTTCGCCGTCGGCTTCCTCGCCCGGCCGCTCGGCGGCGCCTACTTCGGCGAGAAGGGCGACACCCGGGGCCGCAAGCAGGTCCTCGTGGCGACGCTGCTCCTGATGGGCCTCGCCACCACCGGGATCGGGCTGCTGCCGACGTACGGGCAGATTGGCGTGGCCGCGCCGCTGCTCCTGACGCTGCTGCGGTTCGTGCAGGGCTTCGCGGCGGGCGGCGAGAAGACCGGGGCGCTGATCATCCTGTTCGAGAACGCGCCGCCGAAGTGGCGCGGCCTGCTCACCTCGCTGCCCGCGATCGGCACGGGCACCGGCACCCTCCTGTCGACGGGCGTCTTCGCCCTGTGCACCGGGCTGCTGAGCGACGAGGCGTTCCTCGCGTGGGGGTGGCGGGTGCCGTTCCTGCTGAGCGCGGCGCTCACGCTGTTCGGCCTGTGGGTGCGCAAGTCGCTCGACGAGACCGCCGAGTTCAAGGCGGCCCAGGAGAGCGGCGCCCTGGACGCCGCCCGAGACCGCTCCGGCACCTGGCGCGAGCGGCTCGCCCGCACCCGGTTCATGGAGGCGTGGCGGCGCTACCCGAAGGCGATGCTGATCGTGATCGGGGCGGGCGCCGCGGAGAACGCCGGCTACTACGTCTTCGGCACCTTCTCCGTCGCGTACGCCGAGGACCGCGGCCTGTCGACCGCCGCGCTGCTCAGCGGGATCTCGATCGCCGCGGCCGTGAAGCTGGTGACGGTGCCCGTGTTCGGGGCGCTGTCGGACCGGGTCGGGCGGCGGCCCGTGTCGATCGGCGGGGCGCTGGTGCTGCTGCTCGCGGCCTGGCCGTTCTTCGTGATCGTCGACGGCGGCAACACCGCCCTGATCTGGCTGGCCCTGCTCGTCACGCTCGGGATCGGGCAGTCGGCGATCCTCGGCTCGCAGCCCGCGTTCTTCGCGGAGCTCTTCGACACGAAGGTGCGGTTCAGCGCGGTCGGTGTCGCCAACAACATCGGCACGGTGCTCACCGGCGGGCTCGCCCCGATGCTCGCGACGTCGCTGCTGCTCTGGTTCGACCACAACGTGGCGGGCGTCGTCGTCTTCATCGCGCTGATGAGCGGGCTCACGGCGGTGACGGTGGCGATGGCGCGCGAGACGCGGCACACGGGTCACGCCGACTCCGCCGCTACGGCGTCTCCTCCGTCACTTCCACCCCGGCCGACCTCCGGTTCCACGCCCGAGGCGCCCGCCAGTGGTAGCGCATCGCGAGGAGGCGCAGGACGAAGGCGGTGAGGACGGCGAGGGCGCTGGTGACGGCGTCCAGGGCGTCGAGGCGGATGCACAGGACGACGATCCCGGCGCCGACCATGGCGGGCACCGCGTACAGATCGCGGTCCCAGCGCACCAGCGAGGGCACCTCGTTGGCGATGATGTCGCGCAGCACACCGCCGCCGACCGCCGTGGCGAGGCCGAGCGCGGCGGAGGCGGTGAGCCCGAGCCCGTAGTCGTACGCCTTCGTCGTGCCCGTGACGCAGAACAGGCCGAGGCCCGCCGCGTCGAAGACGTTCACCGCCGTCTGGGTGCGCTCGACCTCCGGGTGCAGGAAGAAGACGAGCGCGGCGGCGACCAGCGGCGTCACGAAATAGCCGAGGTCGGTGAAGGCGGACGGGGGCACGGCGCCGATGACCAGGTCGCGGAACAGCCCTCCGCCCAGCGCGGTGACCTCGGCGAGCGCGGCGATCCCGAAGACGTCCCAGTTCTTGCGGACGGCCATCAGGGCGCCGGAGATCGCGAAGACGAAGATCCCGGTGAGGTCGAGCCAATGCTGGACGGAGGGCGTGAACAGTTCCTGGAGCACGGCGACATTGTTACCCGCCGCGTGCGCCCGCGGCCGTACTGGCCTACAGGCTGGGCTTGCCCGTCGTGAACAGCCAGGTGTCGAAGAGGTCGTCGAGCTGCTGCCCGGAGACCCGTTCGGCGAGGGCGATGAAGTCGGCCGTGTCGGCGTTGCCGTAGCGGTTCGCCTGCGCCCACTGCGGGAGCAGCTTGAAGAACGCCTTGTCGCCGATGCGCTCGCGCAGCATCTGGAGCGTCATCGCGCCGCGCTGGTAGACGGCGGAGGCGAACATCGTGTCGCGCTGCGGGTCACCGACCTTGACCTGCCAGAAGGTGGAGGTGGAGGGGCGGGAGTTGTAGGCGTTCAGGAAGGTGTCGTGGGCGGTGGCGGTGCCCTTGTGCTCGGCCCACAGCCACTGGGCGTACGTGGCGAAGCCCTCGTTGAGCCAGATGTCGTCCCACTGCGCGACCGAGACGGAGTCGCCGAACCACTGGTGGGCCAGCTCGTGCACGATCGTCGACTCGGAGCGGACGGCCGAGTAGATCGGCTTGGACTGGGTCTCCAGGGAGAAGCCGGCCTGCGGCATGTCGTCGACGATCGCGCCCGTCTCCTCGAAGGGGTACGGGCCGAAGACCTGCGACCAGTAGTCGGTGGCCTCGGCGGTCACCGCGTACACGTCGACGTTGTTGCTGCCCGCGAGGACCGGGTCGATGGCTACGTAGATGGGGGTGCCGCCCGGTGTGGTGCCGGTCTTCACGTCGAACTTGCCGATCGTGGCGGTCGCCAGATACGTCGCCATGGGCTTCGACTCGCGCCAGTGGTGGACGGTCTGCCGGCCCTTGTCGGTGTCGTACGTGTCGACTAGACGGCCGTTCGATACGCCGGTCAGGCCCTTCGGCGCCTTGATCCTGATGTCGTACGTGGCCTTGTCCGAGGGGTGGTCGCTGGACGGGAACCAGGTGGAGGCGGCGTTCGGCTCGCACGCCACGAAGACGCCGTCCGTGGTCTTCATCCAGCCGTAGTCGGAGCCGAAGACGATGGGCCCGCTGAGGGGTTCGGGGACACCGCCGTACGTGACCGTGGTGGTGAAGGTGTTGCCCTTGCGGATGGAGGCCTTCGGCGTGACGCGCAGCTCGTCGCCGCTGCGGGTGAAGTCGGCGGGTCTGCCGTCCACTTCGACCTTGGTGACGGTCAGCTTCTGCAGGTCGAGGTCGAAGGCGGAGAGGTTCTGGGTGGCGCGCGCGGTGAGGGTCGTGCGGCCGTCGAGGCGGTCGGTGTCCGGGTTGTACGCGACGTCGAGCGCGTAGTGCCGGGCGTCGTAGCCGCCGTTGCCGAGCTGCGGGAAGTACGGGTCGCCGATGCCGTCGGAGCCGGGGGTGGGGGCGGGGGCGGCGGCTATCAGGCAGAAGGAGGCGGCGGCTACGGTGAGCGCGGCCAGGCGTGCCGAACGGGAGAGTGCCATGGGGCGTCCCTTCGAACGGGTTCCGGTGTGACGGACAGCGGAACTCTGCCGCGACGAAGTGTGCGTGTACATGACCCTTTCGGGCCATGTACCCCCACCAAGCCCCTGCGGCGATTGAGCAGGCGGCTCCGCGGCCGACGCCACGGGGCTCTGCCCCGGACCCCGCTGCTCAATCGCCGCAGGGGCTTGATCACTCAAGCCCCGCCGGCGATTGAGGCGCGGGGTCCGGGGCAGAGCCCCGAGAGCGCAACCTTGGAGGGGCTGGTCAGTCCGTGATCAGGTCGATCGCGTCCTTGGCCTCGGCCAGAGGCTTCGTGTCGTCCGGGGCCTGGTCCGGCGCGTTCTCCGGGTGGTGGCAGGCCACTTGGTGGGCCGTGGCGAGCGGGACCAGCGGGGGCTCCTTCGTCTTGCAGATCTCCGTCGCCTTCCAGCACCGCGTGTGGAACCGGCACCCCGTGGGCGGGTCGATCGGCGACGGGACGTCACCGCGGAGCAGGATGCGCTCGCTCTTCGTGCCGCGCCGCTTCGGATCCGGCACCGGTACCGCCGACAGCAGCGCCTTCGTGTACGGGTGCATGGGCGTCGCGTACAGGTCGTCGCGGTCCGCCAACTCGACGATCTTGCCGAGGTACATGACCGCGATCCGGTCGGAGACGTGCCGGATGACCGACAGGTCGTGCGCGATGATCACGTACGTGAGGCCGAGCTCGTCCTGGAGGTCGTCGAGGAGGTTGACCACCTGGGCCTGGATGGAGACGTCGAGCGCCGACACCGGCTCGTCCGCGACCACGAGCTTCGGGCGGAGCGCCAACGCCCGCGCGATACCGATGCGTTGGCGCTGGCCGCCGGAGAACTCGTGCGGGTAGCGGTTGTAGTGCTCGGGGTTGAGGCCGACCTTCTCCAGGAGTTCCTGGACCGTCTTGCGCACGCCGCCCTCGGGCTTGACGCCCTGGAGCTGGAACGGCGCGCCGACGATGGTGCCGATGTTGTGGCGCGGGTTCAGGGACGAGTACGGGTCCTGGAAGATCATCTGGACGTCGCGGCGCAGCGGCCGCATACCGCCGGTGCCGAGGTGCGTGATGTCCTGGCCCTCGAACTCGACGCGCCCGTCCGTGGGTTCAAGGAGCCGCGTGATCAGGCGGCCCATCGTCGACTTTCCGCAGCCGGACTCGCCGACGACGCCGAGGGTCTCCCCCGCTCGCACGTCGAAGGAGATCCCGTCGACCGCCTGCACCGCGGCGACCTGCCGCTTGAGCAGCCCCTTGCGGATGGGGAAGTGCTTGACCAGGCCGTCGACCTTGAGCAGCGGCTCACCGGCCGCGGGGTCCGGGGAGGTCGTCGACTGCTGCGGGATCGTGGGAGGCGAGGAGGGCGTCATGTCGGTCTCAGGTCCTTTGGCGTCCGTCACAGCTTCGGCGCAATCTCTTCGTTCCAGATCCGCTCGCGCTCCTCGGCCGACATGTGGCAGGCCGAGAAGTGACCGGAGCCGACCTCGCGCAGTTCGGGGCGCTCGGTGCGGGTGATGTTGTCCTTGGGCACGTCCGCGTAGGGGCAGCGCGGGTTGAAGGCGCAGCCCTGCGGCAGATTGATGAGGCTGGGCGGGGAGCCCTTGACCGGGGTGAGCCGCTCGGACTGCTCCCGGTCGATGCGCGGCATAGAACCCAACAGGCCCCAGGTGTACGGGTGTTGGGGCGTGGTGAAGACCTGCTCCGCGGTGCCGCGCTCGACGCAGCGGCCGCCGTACATGACCAGCAGCTCGTCGGCCATCTCCGCGACGACACCCAGATCGTGCGTGATCATGATGACGGCGGAGCCGAACTCCTTCTGGAGATCGCGGATCAGGTCGAGGATCTGCGCCTGCACCGTCACGTCGAGCGCGGTCGTCGGCTCGTCCGCGATCAGCAGCTCCGGGTTGTTCACCAGCGCCATCGCGATCATCGCGCGCTGGCGCATGCCGCCGGAGAACTCGTGCGGGTAGGCGTCGACCCGCTTGTCCGGCTGCGGGATGCCGACCCGGTCGAGCATCTCGATGGCCCGCTTGCGCGCGACCTTCTTGTCGACGTCGTGGTGGACCCGGTACGCCTCCACGATCTGCCGGCCGATCGTGTAGTACGGGTGCAGGGCCGACAGCGGATCCTGGAAGATCATCGCCATGTCGCGGCCGCGCAGCTTGCGCACGGTGTCCTGGTCGGCGGTGAGCAACTCGGTGCCGTCCAGCCAGATCTCGCCGCTGATCTGCGCCTTGCGCCGGCCGTACTGCCCGGTGGTGTGCAGGCCGAGGATGCCGAGCGAGGTGACGGACTTGCCGGATCCGGACTCCCCGACGATGCCGAGGGTGCGGCCCTTCTCCAGCGTGAAGGAGAGCCCGTCGACGGACTTGACCAGGCCGTCGTCGGTCGGGAAGTGCACCTTGAGGTCGCGGACCTCGAGGAAGGAGGTAGGGGCGCCGGAAGCGGAGACGGGTTCCCCGACCGCAGCTCCGGACTTGTGCATCTCGGTCATCCCAGCCTCACTCGCGGGTCGATGACGGCGTACAGAAGGTCCACGACGAGGTTGGCGACGGCGATCGCGAGGGCCGCGACGAGCGTCACGCCGAGGATCACGGGCAGGTCCTTGTTGCTGATGGCCTGGACCGCCGCGAGGCCGAGGCCCGGCAGGTTGAACGTGGACTCGGTCAGCACGGCGCCGCCGAGCAGCACGCCGAGGTCGAGCCCGAAGACGGTGAGGATCGGCGTCATCGCGGAGCGCAGCGCGTGCCGGGTGATGACGGCCTGTTCGCCGAGGCCCTTGGAGCGCGCGGTGCGGATGTAGTCCTCGCCGAGGATCTCCAGCATCGTGGCGCGGGTGAGCCGGGCGTACATGGCGGCGTTGAGGAAGGCGAGCACGATCCACGGCAGGATCAGCGTCTCGAACCAGGTGCCGATCGAGTCCTCGGTGGAGAGCGAGTCCGCGATGTGCACCCAGCCCAGGGTGTGCACGAAGATCCCCATGGCGACCATGCCGGTGAAGAAGACCGGCAGGGAGACGCCGGCGAGGGCGGTGGTCATGGCGGCGCGGTCCCAGATCGTGCCGCGCTTGAGGGCGGAGACGACGCCGGTGGCGACGCCGCCGATCAGCCACAGCACGCAGGCGCCGAGGGCGAGCGCGCCGGTGACCGGGAGCGCGTCCTTGAGGGTGTTCCAGACGGGTTCCTCGGTACGGAAGGAGTACCCGAAGCAGGGCGCCGCGCAGTGGGTCACGTCACTGCCGTTGGCGTAGTCGCGCCCCATCGGGATGCCCTTGACGAAGTCCCAGAACTGGACGAGCAGTGGGTCGTTGAGCCCCAGCTTGATCCGGATCCCCGCGAGCTGCTCGGCGCCGGACGACTTGCCGGCGAAGAGCACGGCGATGTCCTGGCCCGCCCATTTGGGCAGCATGAAGAAGATGGTGAAGGTCGCGAGCAGCACGACGAGCACCATGATGACTACGGCGAACAGGCGCCGGATGAGATAAGCAAGCACTGTGCGCGGCCCGGCGGCGGCCGTCGGCTCCTTGTGGGGGCCCACGGCCGCCGCCCGGGGCCATCACCTGCCCTTCGGACTGGCGGGTTTCGGCGGCTGGGCGGGAAGGGGCCGGAAGACGGATCAACTCCGCCTTCCGGCACGGGTGTTACTTGACGACGCCCAGGGAGGCGTAGTCGTAGCGGCCGCTGTAGGCGTCGGCCATCATGGCGTTGGTGAGACGCGGGCCACGCCACGTGATGTTGTTCTCGTAGATGAACGGCATCCAGTCGGCCTCGTCGAGGATCCGCTTGTCGAGCTGCTTGTAGATCTCGCCGGCCTTGTCCGGGTCGGTCTCGGCGATGGCCTTGTCGAACAGCGCGTCGATCTTCGGGTCCTCGATCTGGGACTCGTTGTAGTTACCGGTCTCCGAGAGGAAGCGGCTGTCCCACAGCGGCTGGCCGAAGCCCTGTCCGGACGGGAAGTCCGGGCCCCAGCCGCTCATCGTCATGCCGTAGCCGCGGGCCTTGACGACCTTCGGCGAACCGGTGATCGAGGAGGTCTCGGCGCCGTCGAGGGAGTCCACCGAGAGCTTGATGCCGACCTTGCCGAGCTGCTCCTGCAGCGCCTCGGCGGTGTCGACCTCGCCCGGGTTGTTGTTACGGGCGGTGATCTTCGTGGAGAAGCCGTTCGGCTTGCCGCACTCCTTCAGCTCGGACTTGGCCTTGGCCACGTCCGGCTTGCCCTTGCGGGCGAGGATCCCGTACGGGTCGTAATCGCTGTGGCCCTTGATGGACTTCGGCAGGGTGGAGTTGGCGATGTCGCCGCCGGCCAGCTTGCCGCCGCGGGTCTGCTGGAGGCCCGCGAAGTCCGTCGCGTAGAACACGGCCTTGCGGCAGTGGACGTTGTCGAAGGGCTTGGCCTTGTGGACGAGGGCGACGTAGCGGACGAAGGAGGTCCGCATGTTGTCGACGCTGTCGCGGTGGTCCTGGACGGCGGTGACGCGACCCGACTGGGTCATGCCGGTGCCGTTCAGGTCGACGTCGTAATCGCCTTCCATCAGGCGCTTGTCGTTCTCCTCCAGGTTGGCGGAGATCGTCACGTCGATCTTGTTGGGCAGCGCGGCGCGGATCGGGTCGGAGGCCCGGTCCCACTTGTCGTTGCGTACAAGGACGATCTTCTTGTTGGCCTTGTACGACTGGAACTTGTACGGGCCGGCCGAGAACGGGTGCTGGGTGTACTTGGCCTTCGTGTCCTTCTCCATCTTGACCGGGGATCCGGTCGGCATGGCGAGGAACTGCTCGAAGTCACCGTTGGCCTTGGGCAGTTTGAAGACGACGGTCTTGTCGTCCGGCGTCTCGATCGACTTCAGGCCCAGCTTGTCCTTGGACTTGTCCTTGTACGGGCCCTTGTACTCGCCCTTGGGGTCCAGGTTCTGCTTCAGGTACTGCGGGCCGCCGGTGATGGTGTCGGTCGCCCAGATGCGCTCGATGCCGTACTTGACGTCCTTGGAGGTGATCGGCGAGCCGTCCTCCCACGTGATGCCGTCCCGCAGGTGGTACGTGTACGTCTTGCCGTCGTCGGAGATCGTGGCCTTGGACTTGGCGAGGTCGCCGACGAGTTCGTTGGAGGCGGCACCCGGCTTGGGCGCGTACGTCACCAGTTGGCGCGTGTAGAACCGCATGAAGTCCCACGACATGCCGTAGTAGGCGCGCTGCGGGTCGGCGGAGTCGAGGTCCTGCTTGCCGACCATGCGCAGCGTGCCTCCCTTCTTCTTCGAAGGGTTGGCGATCTTGTTGTACGCGGCGTCGTAACCGGCGCCCTTCGACGAGTTGTTGGAGTCGTCGTCTCCACCGCCACCGCACGCCGTGGTCGACACCAGCGCTGCGACCACGAGGGCGGCGCCGGCGGCGAGCCGTCGTTTCGAGGAACCTGTGGGCATTTTCTCGTAACCTCCGAGATCGCGGTCCCGGACACCTGCCGGAGAACCATGGAGTCAAGCCACCTGACGGTGCTGCAGGGGCAGTTCGGTGAAAGCCAGTTGGACTTGTGAGGTGCGCCGCGCGCGGCGTTACCGAGTGCCCTTCGGGTCGAGGGCGTCGCGCAGCCCGTCGCCGAAGAGGTTGAACGCGAGGACGGTGATGAAGATCGTGACGCCCGGGAAGACCATGAACATCGGGTCGTGCTCGTACGTCTCCAGGGCGTCGCGGAGCATGCCGCCCCAGGAGGCCGTGGGCGGCCGGACACCCGCGCCGAGGAAGCTGAGCGCCGCCTCCGTGAGGATGTTGGTCGGGATCATCAGCGTCATGTAGACGACGATGGGCGCGACCAGGTTCGGCAGCAGTTCACGGAACAGGATGTGCCGGGAGCCACCGCCCAACGACCGTGCCGCTTCGACGTATTCACGCTCCCGCAGGGAGAGCGTCTGCCCTCTGACGATGCGTCCGATGTACGGCCAGCCGAAGAACCCGATGACCAGGACGAGCACGGCGATGCGCACCCCGCTGCCGGTCAGGCCGAGCAGGTCGTCCGGGAGCACGGAGACCAGGGAGATGATGAACAGCAGCTGCGGGAAGGAGAGCAGCACGTCCATCACGCGGCTGATCACCGCGTCGATCCAGCCGCCGAAGTAGCCGGCGATGATGCCGAACAGGGTGCCGAGGGCGACGGCGACGATCGCCGCGAGGAACGCGACGAGCAGCGAGATCCGGGCGCCGTAGACGATGCGGCTGAAGATGTCGCGGCCCTTGTTCGGTTCGAGGCCGAACAGGAAGTCGCCGCTGACGCCGCCGAGCGCGCCCTGCGGCAGGTTCGTCAGCGGGTCGAGCTTGTCCTGGTGGAACTCGTTCGGCGGGTGGCCGAGCAGACTGACGATGAGCGGCGCGAAGACCGCGACCAGGACCAGGAAGACGACAACGATGCCACCGCCGAGGGCGACCTTGTCGCGCTTGAGCCGGTTCCAGGCGATCTGCTTGAGCGACCGGCCCTCGACCTTGCGGTCGCCGTCTCCCTTGGCGGACTCGACCGGGGCGCTCGGTTCCGCTTCCGCGCTCGTGTCGTGCAATGGTGCCGTCATCGTGGCAGGGACCCCTCTCAACCGGCGGTGACCGGCCCGCACTTGCCGCTGTGGCGGCGTGGTTCAGTCCGTCGTACACAGAGGCGAAGCCCCCTTGGAGCGGGAGTCTTCAACCTGGGCGCGATCTGTTGCCAGACTTGGCGGCGAAAGGATGCCTAACCGTGATGCTTGCTGGGGTGTTCCGTTATCCGGACTGGGGTGAACGGGAGGCGGACGGCGGGCAGTTGGGGCGTAATGGGTCTTTACCAAGCCCGTCCGGCGATTGGGGACATCTGTTTCAGTACGTCGCGCCGTACGGCGGCGGGTAGCCGTAGCCACCGCCCGCCGGGGCCGGAGGCGCCGCATGGGCCTCGCGGTCGTAGAACGGACGGGCCTGGCGCAGCCACATGGCCACCGGGTCGTACTCGTCCGACATCGCCACGGTCGAGACCGGAAGGCCCTCCGGCACCGCGGGGATGGACTGCTGCATCATCGCGCGGACCGCGTCCACGGAGGCCGGGGACGTGTCGTAGACGTCAAGGCCGATGGCCAGGTAGGGCGCGCCCAGCGTCGGCTGCACCCAGGCGCGGCGCAGCGAGCGGATCGCCGTCGTGCGGTGCGCGTTCTGCGTCAACACGGCGTAGAACTGGGGGATTTCGATGGTCGGCTCGGAGAGCCGCAGGGGGCCGGCCGGCTGGCGGTCCAGGCCGCCCGCGATGCGCCGCAGGTCGAGCCACGGGACACCGACGCCGCCGCCCGGCGCGTGCGGGTTCAGCCAGAGCCCGTAATGGTCCGGGTACAGCGTGCGCGCCGCGTCGACGCCGCTCACCACCTCGTACGCCCGCGACCAGCCGGAGGCGGAGAGCTCCTGCGCGGAGGTGACGCAGGGGGCGTACGAGAAGCCGTCCACCTCCATGTTCCCGTACTGGGCGTCCGGGGATCCGGCCTGGCCGTGCCAGAGCAGCATCCAGACCTGGCCGGCCGCGGGATCTGCGAGGGCCTTGAGGAGCGCCTCGTACGCGTCGTAGCGTCCCGGCGTCACCTGGCGCAGCATGTGCTCGACCTGTCCGGCCGCGGCCGTGCCCGACGCACTCACCCGTAACCGCCCCTTCGGCTCTTCGACTCTCAAAACGTCCGTGTTCCGCACGTGGCCGGAAAGCGAACCGCCGACCGGTCACGTCATGAAACCAGCTTAAGCGGCGATACTGACACCGACTTGACGGACGTCGTCACCCTTGCCGTACGTAGAACGGCCGTACGTGCGTGCGCAGCCAGTCCGCGACCGGGTCCTGCGTCACATCCAGGAACACGAGGTTGACCGGCCAGGCCACCGGCGCCCGGCCCAGCGCCCGCCCCAGCGCGTCCAGCGGAAGGTCGCGGGCGGGCCCGGTGGCGCCCCCGCCGTCCGTCAGCTCCACCCCGATGAACAGCGAAGGCTCCGCGTCCTCCACGGCCGCGAGGCAGCGCCGTGCGCTCAGCACCGTGCCGAGCGCCTCGAACTCCTCGCGCACCGCGGCCAGGAAGTCCACCGGGTCGACCTGCCAGTCGGGCTCGCTCAGCACCACGCGGCCACCCGTCGCGGGCCCGTCGAGCGGCGTGCGCCCGCTGCGGGCCAGCTCCGCCACGGCCGGCGGGGGCAGCGGCACGCCGACCGTGCCGTCCGGGTTCACGGCGATGCCGACCTGCGGCGGAAGCCCGCGCGCGAACTCCACGGCAGGCGCCACCGTGCAGTCCATCCGGCCACCGGTGACCGCCATGAACTGCTGCTCGGAGCTGAACACGGGAACGTAGGCCTGGCCCTGGATCTCCAGGGTCGGCAGGTCGAGGTCCCGGCTGGCGTTCGAGCCGCCCTTGGGCAGCGGGATCCACACGTGACTGCGGCCGAGGGCCTCCACGATCCGGCCGCCCGCCGCGGCGCCCGCCTCCTGGCCGAGGGCCGCGGCGAGGATCTCCTCCAGCTCGTTCGCGGGCCAGCCCTGCGCGGGGTGGGCGTACGCGCCCTCGTGCCCCTGCGCGTGGCCGTGCCCCGGCTCGGGGGTCCCTGGGAACTCCATGACTGCCATCAAACCTTTGCTGCTCTGTGCTGCTGTGTGACCGCTGCGTGTGACCGCTGCTGTGTGACCGCTGCTGCGCGCGCCCGACGATAGCGCGTGCACCCGAATGGACACGGAGCGGCTCCGTCTGTTTGCGGAGGGTGGTCGCGGCTTCGAGGGTGGCGATACGGGAGCGCTCCCCCGATACCGGGGCGCTCCACGACCGAAAGGACCCGCATGAAGCTCTCCAAGGCCGCCTCCGTCGCCGTCGGCTCCGCCCTCTGCGGCTCGCTGCTGCTCGGCACCGCAGGCCCGGCGCTCGCCTCCGGCGCCGAACCGGACACCTCCCTGCCGACCGCCGCCACCACGCGCATGTACGCGGACGTCAACGCCCTGTACGACGCCGTGAACCGGTACACCGCGCAGCCGTACGGCGATCCGGCCGAGGTGCTCGCGGCGCTCGACCGGGTGCTCGCCGATCCGGCCCCGGGCCAGCCGGTGGACGGCAAGGACCAAGTGGCGAAGCTCAAGGCGGAGTTGAAGACCGAGATCGACGCCTTGGTGAGCGCGGCGAGCAAGGGCGACCTGTCGGCGACGGTCTCGAAGTTGCAGGCGGTGCCGCAGCTCGCGGTGGAGCTGCTGGTCACCGTGAGCCTCGGCAAGCTCGCGGACGAGATGAAGCTCCCCGACGCACCCAAGACACCGAAGGTGCCCAAGGCATCCAAGGACGCCGCCGCCATGCCGAAGCTGCCCGAGCTGCCGAAGGCCCCCTCCAACGGCTGACCGCTCCCCCGCGCGGCGATCACTCGCTGAACGTGATGCCTCCCAGCGCCTCCGTCGCCGCGCGGTCGAGCAGCACCGCCGACTCCATCCCGGCCGGCAGGTCCCCCCGCTCCGTCGAGGAGACGAGCGCGCCGACCGCCCGGCGGTGGCGGGCGAAGGCGTACCGGGACACCCCGCGGCCGCGGCTGCGCTGCCCTTCGAGGGCGGTGTCCTCCGGCACGTCGAGCAGCATCAGGTGGACGGCGGCCCCGCGCCGCCGCGCCGTGCGGGTCACCCAGCGGCGCACCCACGCCTGCGTACCGCAGTCGTGCACGACGACGCTGGCGCCCGAGCGCATCGCCCGCCGCAGACCCGCGTAGTGCGCGACGCGGACGAGCGGGCGGTACAGCGCGTACGGCAAAAAGCGCGGCATCCGCGCGGCCCAGCGCTCGCGGGTGTCCTGCGAGTCGATCCGGATCTCCGTGACGGCCCGCCGCATCAGCGTCGACTTGCCGCTGCCCGGCAGGCCCGAGATCACGACGAGGTCGCCCGCCCCGAAGAACAGCCTGTGCGGGGTGTGTCCGCGGCGCCCGCGCAGGTCGCGCACCGAGCGCTGCCGCGGAATCCGCACCCCCGCCAACGCCCCCGCGTATACGCCTGCCACAGCCTTCTGCACCGCGATCGTCCTCCCCGCTCCGGTCACGCCACTCTTGCCCGCCAAGTGTAAAGAGAAGGTAATGCCGTACAAGCTGTTTCCCTGTTCCCCCGGCATGCAATGATGTGCGCGCCAAGCCCACACAACCTCATACCGGCCGCTCGAATCCGCGCGGGAGAGTTCCGGGGACCTACGGGTTCGCGGACGCCGAAGGAGCAAGTTCCTCCCTTGAATCTCTCAGGCCCCGTACCGCGCGGGCGAGGCAGATCTGAAAAGCGGGCCACCGTTGACGTACGGCGGCCCCACCCAAGGTGCAAGCCCTCTCGGGGCGAACCTCTCAGGTTCCGATGACAGATGGGGAGGAAACTTCACCATCGCCGTCATGCCACGGGAGCACCGCTGATGACTCGCACCACCGCACTGGACGCCCTGCATCGTTCGCTCGGCGCGACGATGACCGACTTCGCCGGCTGGGACATGCCGCTGCGCTACGCCAGTGAGCGCGACGAGCACAACGCCGTGCGCACGGCGGCGGGCCTCTTCGACCTGTCGCACATGGGCGAGATCACGGTGACCGGGCCGCAGGCCGTGGACCTGCTGAACCGCTCCCTCGTCGGCAACATCGGCTCCGTGGGCCCCGGCCGTGCCCGCTACACCATGATCTGCCGCGAGGACGGCGGCATCCTCGACGACCTGATCGTGTACCGGCTCGGCGAGACCGAGTTCATGGTGGTCGCGAACGCGGGCAACGCGCAGGTCGTCCTCGACGCCCTCACCGAGCGCGCCGCCGGCTTCGACGCCGTCGTCCGCGACGACCGCGAGGCGTACGCGCTGCTCGCCGTGCAGGGCCCGAACTCCGCGGCGATCGTGAAGTCCGTCACGGACGCGGACCTGGAAGGACTCAAGTACTACGCGGGTCTGCCCGGCACCGTCGCCGGTGTGCGGGCGCTCATCGCGCGCACCGGCTACACCGGCGAGGACGGCTTCGAGCTGTTCGTCTCCCCCGCCGACGCCGAGAAGCTGTGGCAGGCGCTGACCGAGGCGGGCGCCGCGCACGGGCTCGTGCCCTGCGGCCTGTCCTGCCGGGACACGCTGCGCCTGGAGGCCGGCATGCCGCTGTACGGGCACGAGCTGAGCACCTCCCTCACCCCCTTCGACGCCGGTCTGGGCCGGGTCGTGAAGTTCGAGAAGACCTCGCACGGGGACGACTTCGTGGGCCACGACGCGCTGAAGGAGGCCGCGGCGAAGGCCGAGGCCAACCCGCCGCGCAAGCTCGTCGGCCTGATCGCCGAAGGCCGCCGCGTGCCGCGCGCCGGGATGTCGGTCGTCGCCGACGGCAAGGTGATCGGCGAGGTCACCTCCGGCGCCCCGTCGCCGACGCTGGGCAAGCCGATCGCGATGGCGTACGTGGACGCCGCGCACGCGGAGCCGGGTACGGCGGGCGTCGGGGTCGACATCCGCGGCACGCACGAGCCGTACGAGGTCGTCGCCCTGCCGTTCTACAAGCGCCAGAAGTGAGCCGCGCCCGTCCGGGCGCCCCCTCTGTCACCAGCACCTTCCCGCGTACAGGAGAATTCGCATCATGAGCAACCCCCAGCAGCTGCGTTACAGCAAGGAGCACGAGTGGCTCTCGGCCGTCGAGGACGGCGTCGCCACCGTGGGCATCACGGAGCACGCCGCCAACGCGCTCGGTGACATCGTGTTCGTCCAGCTTCCCGAGGTCGGGGACACCGCCACCGCGGGCGAGACCTGCGGCGAGCTGGAGTCCACGAAGTCGGTCTCCGACCTGTACTCCCCCGTCACCGGCGAGGTCACCGAGATCAACCAGGACGTCGTCGACGACCCGGCGCTCGTCAACTCGGCCCCGTTCGAGGGCGGTTGGCTGTTCAAGGTCCGCCTCGCCGAGGAGCCGAAGGACCTGCTCTCCGCCGACGAGTACACCGAGTTCTCCGGGAGCTGACCCCTCTGATGACCGACAAGAACGTACTGAACGAGTCCCTGCACGAGCTCGACCCCGAGGTCGCCGTCGCGGTCGACGCCGAGCTGAAGCGCCAGCAGTCGACCCTCGAAATGATCGCGTCGGAGAACTTCGCCCCGGCCGCCGTCATGGAGGCCCAGGGCTCGGTCCTCACCAACAAGTACGCGGAGGGCTACCCCGGCCGCCGCTACTACGGCGGCTGCGAGCACGTCGACGTCACCGAGCAGATCGCCATCGACCGCGTGAAGGCGCTGTTCGGCGCCGAGTACGCGAACGTGCAGCCGCACTCGGGCGCCTCCGCGAACCAGGCCGCCCTCTTCGCCATCGCCAAGCCGGGCGACACGATCCTCGGCCTGGACCTGGCGCACGGCGGCCACCTCACGCACGGCATGCGCCTGAACTTCTCCGGCAAGCAGTTCAACGTCGTGCCGTACCACGTGGACGACGCGGGCCTGGTCGACATGGCCGAGGTCGAGCGCCTCGCCAAGGAGCACCGCCCGAAGGTGATCATCGCGGGCTGGTCCGCCTACCCGCGCCAGCTGGACTTCGCCGAGTTCCGTCGCATCGCCGACGAGGTCGAGGCGTACCTCTGGGTCGACATGGCGCACTTCGCGGGCCTCGTGGCCGCGGGCCTGCACCCGAACCCGGTCCCGCACGCCGACGTCGTCACGTCCACGACGCACAAGACGCTCGGCGGCCCGCGCGGCGGCATCATCCTCGCCCGCAACAAGGACTTCGCGAAGAAGCTGAACTCGGCGGTCTTCCCGGGCTTCCAGGGCGGCCCCCTGGAGCACGTGATCGCGGCCAAGGCGGTCTCCTTCAAGGTCGCGGCTTCGGACGACTTCAAGGAGCGCCAGGCCCGCACGATCGAGGGCGCCCAGATCCTCGCCGAGCGCCTGACCACCCCGGAGTCCCGCGCGGCGGGCGTGAACGTCCTGTCCGGCGGCACCGACGTGCACCTGGTCCTCGTCGACCTGCGCGACTCCGAGCTCGACGGCCAGCAGGCCGAGGACCGGCTCCACGAGGTCGGCATCACGGTCAACCGCAACGCGGTCCCGAACGACCCGCGCCCGCCGATGGTCACCTCCGGCCTCCGCATCGGCACCCCGGCCCTCGCCACCCGCGGCTTCACCGCCGAGGACTTCCGCGAGGTCGCCGACGTGATCGCGCTCGCGCTTCAGCCGTCGTACGACGCCGAGGCGCTGGGGGCCCGGGTGACCGCCCTGGCCGACAAGCACCCGCTGTACCCGAACCTCGGGAAGTAACACACAGCGGGCCTGCCCCTGGGGCACCGCGCACACTGGAGTGTGCACGGTGCCCCGCACCATGTACGTACCGTCCTTCCCTCCGGAGGAGTCCCGTGGCCATCTCGGTCTTCGACCTGTTCTCGATCGGCATCGGCCCGTCCAGCTCGCACACGGTCGGCCCGATGCGCGCGGCCCGCATGTTCGCGCGGCGCCTCAAGAACGAGGGCCTGCTGGCCCACACCGCTTCCATACACGCCGAGCTGTACGGCTCCCTGGGCGCGACCGGCCACGGACACGGCACGCCGAAGGCGGTACTGCTCGGCCTGGAGGGCGAGTCCCCGCGCACCGTCGACGTCGAGACGGCCGACGAGCGCGTGGAAGCGATCAAGGAATCCGGCCGCCTGAACCTCCTCGGCGCGCACGAGATCCCCTTCTCGTACGACGACGATCTGATCCTGCACCGCCGCAAGGCCCTCCCGTACCACGCCAACGGCATGACGATCTGGGCCTACGACGCCGACGGCAAGGAACTGCTCACCAAGACGTACTACTCGGTGGGCGGCGGCTTCGTGGTCGACGAGACCGTGCTTTCTCAAGAGGGCGTGGCGGGCGAGAACCCGATCGTCCCCGACGACACCGCCCTCAAGTACCCCTTCCGCACCGGCGACGAGCTGCTCCGCCTCACGCAGGAGACCGGCCTTTCCATCCCGGCGCTGATGCTGGAGAACGAGAAGGCGTGGCGCACGGAGGACGAGATCCGTTCCGGGCTGCTCGACATCTGGCACGTCATGCAGTCCTGCGTCTCGCGCGGCATGTCCCGCGAGGGCATCCTGCCCGGCGGCCTCAAGGTCCGCCGTCGCGCGGCCGGTTCGGCCCGCAAGCTGCGCGCCGAGGGCGACCCCGTGGCGCACGCCATGGAGTGGATCACCCTCTACGCGATGGCCGTGAACGAGGAGAACGCGGCGGGCGGCCGCGTCGTCACGGCCCCCACGAACGGCGCGGCCGGCATCATCCCCGCCGTCCTGCACTACTACGTGAACTTCGTGCCGGGAGCCGACGAGGACGGAGTGATCCGCCTCCTGCTCACCGCGGGCGCGATCGGCATGCTCTTCAAGGAGAACGCCTCGATCTCCGGCGCCGAGGTCGGCTGCCAGGGCGAGGTCGGCTCGGCCTGCTCGATGGCGGCGGGCGCGCTCGCGGAGGCCCTCGGCGGCAGCCCCGAGCAGGTCGAGAACGCGGCCGAGATCGGCATGGAGCACAACCTCGGCCTCACCTGCGACCCCGTCGGCGGCCTCGTCCAGATCCCCTGCATCGAGCGCAACGGCATGGCGGCGGTCAAGGCCGTCACGGCGGCCAAGATGGCGCTGCGCGGCGACGGCTCGCACAAGGTGTCCCTGGACAAGGTCATCAAGACGATGCGGGACACGGGCGCGGACATGTCGGTGAAGTACAAGGAGACGGCGCGGGGCGGGCTCGCGGTGAACATCATCGAGTGCTAGGCGGAGGGCCCTGACCAGCGCGCTCGCATCTTTCGGCGCTCCCTGAGGAAGGGGCTCTTGACCTGCAGGTTTGCGGTACGCGATCAACACCGGATGCGCCGCTCACCCGCCACGGGATGTATCAAATCGATCCCTCGGAACCATACGAGGGGTACCATTTGATACATGGATGCTGTGGAAAACTCGCGCCTGGAACAGCGGCTGGCCGGCCTATCCCCCACATTCACGACGGCGCAGGCACGTCAGGCCCTGCTCTCCCCTCGCGATCTGGCGCACTTGGTCACGGAAGCGGAGATAGACGAACTGTCCCGTGGGGTGTACCGGCGTGCAGACGCCCCGGAGACTGCGCACGCGGATCTGCTGGCCGTGTGCGCACGGGCTCCTCGCGCCGTCGTGTGCGGTGAATCCGCCCTGGCCCTGCATGAGCTGATCGACGACATCCCCTCAGCAGTACACATCGCCGTGCCGCGCGGTACACGCCGCCCGACGATTTCCTACCCGCCGACCGTGGTGGCGCAGTACGCCGCGAAGACCTTCGACCTCGGTATCGAACGGTTCGAAGCAGCCCCGGGAGAGACCATCCCCATGTACAACGCGGCCCGCAGCGTCGTCGACGCGATGCGCCACCGCGGCCGCCTCGGCGAGACCCTCGCCCTGTCCGCGCTCGGCCGCTACCTGCGCCGGAGCGGACGCGGCGGGGTCGGTGAACTCCAGTACATCGCACGCGAGTTGGACGCTCTCTCCATCGTCCGCCCCGCCGTAGAGGCGGTGCTCGCCTGATGGCCAACCCCACCCGCGACACCATCGCCGGCCGCGTCTACAACGACCTGCGCAACCTGGCACGCCGCAACAGCCGGTCCACGGACGAGGTCATGGTCGAGTACGTCCTCGAACGGTTCCTCTACCGTCTGGCCTCATCACCCCTGGGCCGGGAGCACTTCGTCCTCAAAGGTGGCCTGCTGCTCGCCCAGTTCGGCGCACGTCGAATGACCCGCGACATCGACATCCTCGGCCGCTCGTTCCCAGGCACCGAAACCGAGATCATCCGCAGGGTCGCGGCCATCGCCGCCGCCGAGATCGACGACGGCGTCGCATTCGATCCCACGACGCTCAAGACCGTCCCCATTCGTGAGGAGGACGAGTACCACGGTCTGCGCCTGTCGATGGCCGCCTCCATCGCCCGAGCACGACTCAAGCTCCAACTGGATATCAGCTTCGGCGACCCCGTCACCCCCGGCCCCCGGATCATCGACTACCCGCAGCAACTCACGACGGACAGCTTCCAGATCCTCAGCTACCCGCTCGCCACCGTCATCGCCGAAAAACTCTCCACCGCCATCTCACTCGGCGACCTCAACACCCGCGACCGCGACTACGGCGACCTCTACCGCCTGCTCACTCTCAACGACTTGGACGGCCAAGAACTCACCACAGCGCTGACCGCCACCGCCACACACCGCGACATCACCCTGAAACCCCTCAGCACCACCATCACCGACCTCGGCGAGCGCCGCCAGACCTCCTACACCGCCTGGCGCCGCCGGCAAGGCACCGCCGCAACGAGCTACCCCGAACGCTTCACGGACGTCGTCCGGCAGGTCACCGCCTTCGCAGACACACTTCTCAACGGCGACGCCGTCACCCTCACTTGGAGTGCGGCGACCCTCACGTGGTCATGACCCAGACCTGGCCGACCGACCAGGCCTTCGGTCGGATCTTGGTCCGTCGACTTCGTCAGGCATCCACCACGAGAACGAAAACCTGGGCAATGCTGTGGTTGCAGTGGCATCCGGGGTGGCTGCTGATCTTCGCGCGCGAGTTTTCGGCGACTCCCACCCAGGGACGCTGACCGTCAACTCCAACCTCGCCAACTCCTACCGTGCCGCCGGCGATCTGGATCGTGCGGTCTCCCTGCATGAAGCGACCCTCACGCAGTACGAGCGATCCCTAGGACCAACTCACAGCGCGCTCCTTCATGTCCGCCTCCCGTAGCAGCTCGTGCTTCGGCCGACCTCCCTGTTGCCCTCGCACTGCACCTTGACTCTGTGATCCGACTGCCGCCCGAGAGGGCGCTCGTGCGTGAGCACCGCATGACGAGTACGGGGCTCGCCCGAGCCGTCCCATGCCGCCCGAGCATCAACGACCCAACCCCGCGAGCGCCTCGCCCAGCACGGGATACGTTGTCATCAGCTCCCGGCAAGAAGTCCCAAAAAGCCCCTGACGTGATTCAAGGCAAGCCCGGGCATGACAAAATCCCAGGTCATCCCCATGATCAACAGTCGTCCACATGTAGACGAAGTACAAGGAGACGGCGCGGGGCGGGCTCGCGGTGAACATCATCGAGTGCTGACCGCCCCGACTCGCCCGCCCCGACTGGCCCGCCCGGCCCCTACGCGACTACAGGGTCGCGGTCGTCCCCTCGCCCGAACCGCTCCCCGCGAGCCACTGGTCCCAGCCCAGGTTGAAGTCCGCGTAGCCGTTGTCGGCCGGGGCCTTGGCGCGCGGGGAGCCGGTGATGGTCACCGGGTCGCCCTGCTTGACCTGGCCGTAGAACCACTTGGCGTCGGACATCGACAGGTGCACGCAGCCGTGCGAGCCGCGGGCGCTGCCGCTGCCCGGGTTCGGGTCGCCGGTCGAGTAGTGGGCGTAGGTGCCGGACTGGGTGAGGTGGACGTCCCAAGGGAGCGTCAGGTCGTAGTAGTTGGGGCTGCCCTTGTCGCAGCTGATGCCGACGCTGCAGGAGGTCATGTGGACCTTCTTCTGCTTGTCGATGACGGCCATCGTGCCGTTCCACGTCGGGTACTGGGGGCTGCCCGCGTTGATCGACAGGGTGCGCAGCGCCGACCCGTTCCTGGTCACCTTCATGGTGTGTCCGGTGACGGAGACGGCGGCGCGCACGTCGTCGCCGACGGTGAAGGTGTGCGTGTAACCGTGCACGCCGTAGCGGCCGTTGCCGTTGCTGACGCCCTTCATGTCGGCGTCGATCTTGACCTTCGTACCGGAGGGCCAGTACGTCTTGGGGCGCCAGTCGGCGCGCCGGTCGCCGAACCAGTGCCAGGCGCCCTTCACCGGCGTCGAGGCGCTCACCTTCATGTGCTTCTCGACGGACGCGCGGGCCTTGGCCGCCACGGGGTTCGTGAACACCACCGAGACGGGCATGGCCACGCCGACCTTGGTGCCGGTCTGCGGGGTGATCGTGTCGAGGAGCATGGGCGGCCCCTTGGGCTTGGTCGGCGACGGCTTGGCGCTCGCGCTCGCCTTCCCCGACACCTTCGCGTCGGCCTTGCCCTCGCCGCCGCCACCGCTACAGGCGCTCGCGCCCACCAGCGCCGCGACCGTCACGAGCGCGATTCCTATGCCCCTGCCCTTGCTCCTGCGCCGTCCCACGTCCTGCCCCACTCTCCGAGTCCGCCCTGCCCTGCCCGCCCCGAACGGGGCTCAACTCCCTGTCAGACAGGCACGGCGGCTCCACCAGTTGCGGCTGTGCGGTAAAGCGCGTTCCAAGACTTGGGGCGGCCGAAACGTCGGGCGCTAGACAGTGACCCTCAGGACCAGGGCGGCTACGGCGAGTACGAAGCAGACGGACCACGCGCTGTAATCGCGGTCCCCGACGCGCAGATGCGCGCCGAGCGCGCACACGAAGTACAGCACCAGGCCCGACGCCGCGGCGATCCCGAGGGCCGGGACCACGAACCCGGCGACGAGCCCCAGCGCCCCGGCCCCGATCGCCGTCCCGAGCCACGGAATCCACGCGTACGGCACCCCCAGCTTGTCGGCCTGGGCCTTCGGATAGGAGTGGCCGGAGAGGTTGGCGAAGGCCACCGCTCCGTAGACGACGGCGGCGAGAACGGTGACGACCACATACGCGCTGAACATGACGTGCTCCTCCGGAAGGCTTTACCGAACCGACGGATCGCCCCGCGGGAAAGTGACATCGGGGCAGGCAAGGGTGCTCCCATAACCGTCCGGATCAGGGACGATGAAAGTTCGACCTCGTCGCCCCACCGACCGGGAGGCCCGCATGATCCGTGGCATCGACGTCAGCTCTCACCAGACCACGTTCGACACGGACGGCGTCTCGTTCGTCATCATCAAGGCGACGGAGGGCCGTTCGTACGTCAATCCGCGCCTGGCCGCACAGACGAAGCGGGCCCGCGAGGCCGGCTGTGTCGTCGGCTTCTACCACTTCCTGTGGCCGGGGAACATCACGGCGCAGGCCGAGTACTTCGTGAGCAAGGCCCCTGAAAAGGCCGGGGACTTCCTGGCCGCGGACTGGGAGACGACCGGCGAGGGCACGCACGCGAGCAACGCGGAGAAGGACAGGTTCATCCGCGAGGTGAAGCGGCTACGCCCGAATCACCGGGTGCTGCTGTACGCGAACCGCAACTATTGGCTCAATGTGGACACGACCTCGTACGCCGGCGACGGCCTCTGGATCGCCGACTACGTGACGGCCGGCAAGCCGAAGATCCAGGCGGACTGGACCATCCACCAGTACACCGACCGGCCGCTCGACAAGAACATCGCCGACTTCGGGAGCAAGAGCGCCATGAAGGAGTGGGCGGGCGACGCCTGATCCGAGCGACAAGCGCTAGCGGTCGTCCGCCTCCCGCAACTTGCCCTGGATCGCGCTCAGTTCGTCCCGCGCCGCCCGCCCCGCCCCCTCCGCGTCCCCCGCCTCGACCGCCTCGACCAGCGCCGCGTGTGCCGCGTCGCCGTGGTCCTGTTCGGCGCCTCGTACGTCGACGAGGGCGAGGAGGTCGATCAGGGCCTGGCGCAGGGCGGGGCTGAATTCGGCGAAGAGGTCGGTGAGGACGGGGTTGTGGGCGGCGGCGACCACCGCGGCGTGGAGGGCGATGTCGGCGTCGACGAACGCGTCGCCGGGGCCGCCCGCCGCCGCCCTGCGCGCGTCGAGCGCGGCCCGCATCGCCGTGACGTCCTCGTCCGTGCGGCGTTCGGCGGCGAGGCGGGCGGCCTGGATCTCCAGGAGCGTACGGACTTCGTAGACATCGGCAACTGCCGCGCGGCGCAGGCGGGTTGGCCAGTCCTCGGTCGGGCGGAGTGCCGTCACGAAGACTCCCGCGCCCTGCTTCGGGCGCACCATGCCCGAGCCCGCGAGCGCGCGCAGTGCCTCGCGGACCGTGGAGCGGCCGACGCCGAGTTCCTTGGCGAGGGTCGTCTCGCCGGGGAGCCGGGTACCGAGGGGCCAGACGCCGTCCGCGATCTGTGCGCGCAGGCGCTCCGCGGCCTGTTCGACGAGGGGGCTGGGGCGGAGGGGCCCAGGGTCGGTCGACACGGGTCAATCCAATCGTTTTCCGTGCGAAACGGAACTTGTCTGAGGGGTACTTGTCTGAGGACCTGAGGTCTGGTTACTGTACCGGCATGTTCCGCGGACTCCTTCTTCTCGGCTGCCGCGGCGGGGCCTGACGCGACCGGCACCCCGCCGCGGGGTGCCGTGCTGCCGGTCGGCTTCACGCCACGACCGCACCGAGGAAGGCCTCAGCCACCATGTACCGCTGGAATCCGCAGACTCCGGGACCGATGCCGTACCACCGCTACCGGCAGCATCACGAGCGGGTCGCCAACGTCCCACTCACCGACCGGAGTTGGCCGTCCCGGCAGATCACCGAAGCGCCCCTGTGGGTGCCCGTCGATCTGCGGGACGGGAATCAGGCACTCGCCGAGCCGATGGACACGGGGCGCAAGCGCCGCTTCTTCGACCTCCTCGTGGGGATGGGGTTCAAGGAGATCGAGGTCGGCTATCCCTCGGCGAGCCGAACCGATTTCGACTTCGTACGTCACATCGCCACCACCGCCGAACTGCCCGACGACGTCACGCCCGTCGTGTTCACCCCGGCCAAGCCGGAGCTGATCGAGCGGACCTTCGCCTCGATCGAGGGGCTGCCGCGCGCCGTCGTGCACCTGTACATCCCCACCTCCCCCACCTGGCGCGACGTCGTCCTCGGCATGACGCGCGAGGAGATCAGGCGCACCGTCCGCGAGGCCGCCGCCCACATGGCCCGCCTCGCCGACGCCCGCCCGGACGCCCACATCCGCTTCCAGTTCGCCCCGGAGACCTTCAACCTCACCGAGCCGGACTTCGCGCTCGACGTGTGCAACGGGCTCACCGAGCTGTGGGACGCGAGCCCGGACCGCCCGGTCACCCACAACCTCCCGACGACCGTGGAGATCGCGACGCCGAACGTGTACGCCGACCAGATCGAGTACATGCACCGCCACCTGGACCGCCGCGCCTCCGTCATCCTCTCCGTGCACCCGCACAACGACCGCGGCACCGGCGTCGCCTGCGCCGAACTGGCCGTGCTCGCGGGCGCGCAGCGCGTGGAGGGCTGTCTGTTCGGCAACGGCGAGCGGACGGGCAATGTCGACCTGGTGACCCTCGCCCTGAACCTGTACGCGCAGGGCGTCGACCCGATGATCGACTTCTCGGACATCGACGCGGTGCGCGAGACCGTCGAGTTCTGCAACCGGCTGCCGGTGCATCCACGGCATCCATACGGCGGCGAGCTCGTCTACACCGCCTTCTCCGGCACCCACCAGGACGCCATCGCCAAGGGCTTCGCGCACCGCGCCGCGCACCCGGACGAGCCGTGGGACGTGCCGTACCTGCCGATCGACCCGGCCGATGTGGGGCGTACGTACGAGGCCGTGATCCGCGTCAACTCGCAGTCGGGCAAGGGCGGGATGGCGTATCTGCTGAAGGAACACCACGGTGTCGACGTGCCGCGCGCGATGCGTCCTGAGTACGCGCGGATCGTGCAGGAGGCCACCGACGACAGCGGGCGTGAGGCGGAGCCGGACGAGCTGTACGAGCTGTTCCGTACGGCCTATCTGGACGTCACCGGGCCCGTCGCGCTCGCCGACGGCTGGTCGGCGCGGCAGGACGGGGCCGTGCACCGCTTCACGTGCGCGCTCGAAGTCGACGGCGGCATACGGGAGTTGGAGGGCAAGGGCAACGGTCCGCTGGCGGCCTTCGCGGACGCGCTCGCGGCGGCCGGCCTGGACGTCGACGTCCTGGACTACAGCCAGCACGCGCTGACGTCGGGCCGGGACGCGGAGACCGTCGCGTTCGCGCACTGCCGGGTCGGCGGGGCGGAGGTGTGGGGCGCGGGCCGGGACACGTCGGTGCTGGCCGCTTCCGTACGGGCGGTACTGTCGGCGGTGAACCGGGCCGCCGGGGCGTGAGACGCCTGTGGGGCGTACGCGAGTCGCGTACGCCCCACCGAAGCCTTGGGCTCACTTGTTCAGGTTCGCCCAGAACTCGTCGAACGACAGAGCCTTGTCCCCGTTGGCGTCCTGCCCGGCGATGAGCACCTCGGCCACGGAGTCCGTGACGTTGAAGTCGCCCATCTGCGCCATGGCGCTCTTGTACTCGGCCGCCGTGATGAAGCCGTCGCCGTCCGCGTCGAACCGCTCGAACGCCTTGCGTGCTTCTTCTATGTCCGCCACCGGGTCACACCCCTCGATTTCTCACTGCCGTGTTGACGGTGGCCAGATTAGCGGGCCGCCCTCGCGCGCAGTGCGGCGAGTACCCACGCGAACTCCTCGCGGTGCGGGTGCTGGGGGCCGCCGCCCTTGAGGACGACGAGCAGTTCCCGGTAGCGGGCCACCTTGTCGTTCATGGTGGCGAGCAGCCGGTCGAGGACGGCTGAGCGGTCGGCGTCGCCGAGCAGTTCCTGGAGGACGGGTTCCGCTTCCGGGGACTCGGGGTCGATCCCGTCGCGCAGCGCGTCACCCGCGCGCGAGACCAGCTCGGCCAGGAACCGCATGGAGGCGCCGGCCGCGTCCTCGGCGGTACGGTCGGCTGCGTTGTACTCGGTGGCGCGCCGCATCCCGGCCCGCAGCTCCGGGTCCTGGAGCAGTTCGGCGAGCTCCACCCAGGCGTCGACCTGCTCGGGCGTCGGGTCGTCCGGCAGCCCGGCGCTCATGCCGCGCATCCGCTCCTGGACCGCCGGGTCGACGGTGTCCAGGCCGCGCAGCATCTCCTCGGCGAACTCGTCCATGATCCGCTTGCGCTCCGCGGTGGACTGCCGTGCCATCTTGTTCATCAGAGCCATCTCCTCGGCGCTCGAATTCCGCTTCGCGACCGTCGACAGCACCGCCCGGTTGAGCCGCAGCACCTGGATCTGCGCGTCGAGCGCCGCCACGTGCGCGGCGGCCACGGACGCGATGTCCCGCTCCCCGGAGAGGATCTTCCGTACGTCGTCCAGGCCGAGGCCCAGCTCGCGCAGGGTGCGGATCAGTTCCAGGCGGGCCACGGACTCGGCGTCGTAGAGCCGGTAGCCGCCTTCGCTGCGGGTCACGGGGTGCAGGACGCCCTCGTCGGACCAGAACCGGATGGTGCGCACCGTGAGGCCGGTGCGGCGGGCCAGCTGTCCGATCGTGAGCAGCCGCGGGCCGTCGTCGATCATGTCGAGGAGTCTGGGCCTTCCAGTGGGTGGAGACTCAAGCTCCCCAGCGTACGAGGCCGTGGCCTACGGGACGCGGAACCCGCTCAGCGGTCGGCGACCCGCATCTCGAACCACGTGGTCTTGCCGCGCGGCAGCAGGTCCACGCCCCAGCGGTCGGAGAGCTTGTCGACGAGGAAGAGGCCGCGCCCCGAGATGTCGAACTCGTGCACCGGCATCAGGCAGGGCAGGCCGCGGGACGGGTCGCGGACCTCGATGCGGATCCAGCCGCGGCGGCGCAGCGTGCGCAGGCCGAAGTGGCGGGCGCCGGTGTGCCTGACCGCGTTGCCGACCAGTTCGGAGACGAGGAGGACGGCGTCCTCGGTCATCTTCGGGGAGAGGCCCCAGTGCCGCAGCACGACGACTTGGGCGAGTCTGCGCGCGGTCGCGGCCGATTCGGGGCGTGACGGCAGGGACACCTCCGCCTCGGCCGGATTCCCGAACAACTCCAGTGCCCTCAGGGCGTGTTCGTCCTCGACCGCGGGAGACCAGCGCGCCGCGGTCGCACCTGCGTGCCGCCGCGGTTGTTCCACACCCTCAAGCCCCGCCATGCGTCCATGATGGGGCCATGGAGCGCCCCGTGGGGCCGTTCCGACGGAATAAGCCCCCCGGAACGCTTCGTTCCGGAGGGCCGTCTGGGCATATGCCGTTGGCAGTACAGAGGCGTTCACACCTCGCCCGACCTGGGGCAACTCCGCGCGGGTGAGCGGGAATTGATCGTTCACGGCCCCGATTCCTTAAGGCTCGCTTAAGGTTGGGATAATGCTCCTCGAACGAGGGACCTGATCAACTCCCGTTGCTCGCGCGGCACTTCAGGCGAACTTCGCCTTGCCCGGCCCCTCCTCCACGAAGCTGCGCATCCCGGTCTCCCGGTCCGCCGTGGCGAACAGGCCCGCGAACCAGTTGCGTTCGATGGCCAGGCCCGTGTCGAGGTCCGTCTCCAGGCCCGCGTCGATCGACTCCTTCGCCGCGCGCAGGGCGATCGCCGGGCCCTTGGCGAGCTGTCCGGCCCAGGCGTTCGCGGCGTCGAAGACCTCGGCCGCCGGGACCACCCGGTCGACGAGGCCGAGGGCGAGCGCCTCGTCGGCCTTCACCTGGCGGCCCGTGAAGATCAGGTCCTTGGCCTTGGACGGGCCGACCAGGCGGGACAGGCGCTGGGTGCCACCGGCGCCCGGGATCAGGCCGAGGAGGATCTCCGGCTGGCCGAGCTTGGCGTTGTCGGCGGCGATCCGGAAGTCCGCGCACAGGGCGAGTTCGCAGCCGCCGCCGAGGGCGTAGCCGGTGACCGCGGCGACGACCGGCTTGGGGATGCGGGCGACCGCGGTGAAGGAGTCCTGGAGGCCGCGGGACCGGGTCACCATCGCGGCGTGGTCCATGTCCCGCATCTCCTTGATGTCCGCGCCGGCCGCGAACACCTTTTCGCTGCCGCGGACCACGACGGCCCTGATGTCGTCGCGGGCCGTGGCCTCTTCGGCGAGTTCCTTGATGCGGTCCTGGAGGGCGACGTCCAGGGCGTTCATCGGGGGGCGGTCCAGGCGGATGGTTCCCACGCCGTCGGCTACTTCAAGGTGAACGGTCATGCGGCGCAGCGTACCCATCATCATTAAGCCCCTGCGGCGATTGAGCAGGCGGCTCCGTGGCCGAGGCCGCGGGGCTCCGCCCCGGACCCCGCTGCTCAATCGCCGCCGGGGCTTGGTTACTGGGTCACTTCTTCCAGTCGGCCCAAGACATGTTCCAGCCGTTCAGACCGTTGGCCGGGTCGACCGTCTTGTCGTGGGTGTTCTTGACCACGACGACGTCACCCGTCATCGAGTTGTCGAAGAACCACGCCGCCGGGATCTTCTTGTCGTAGCCGCCACGCACATCGCGGAGCCCCACGCAGCCGTGGCTGGAGTTGACGTTGCCGAACGTGCCGGCGCCCCAGTAGTTGCCGTGGATGAAGGTGCCGGAGTCGGTGAGGCGCTGGGCGTGCGGGACGTCCTTGATGTCGTACTCGCCGCCGTAGCCGACGGTGTCACCGTTCATGCGGGTCACCCGCAGGCGCTCGCTGATGACCATCTTGCCGTTCCACGTCTCGTAGCCCGGCTTGCCCGTGGTGATCGGGATCTTCTTGATGGTCTTGCCGTCGCGCTCGACCGTCATCATGTGCTTCTTGGCGTCGACCGTGGAGATCTGGCTGCGGCCGACCGTGAACTTCACGGTCCTGACCTGCTTGCCGTAGACGCCGGGGCGGCCCTCGACGCCGTCGAGGTTCATCTTGACAGTGACCTTGGTGTCCTTCGCCCAGTACTTCTCCGGGCGGAAGTCGATGCGGTCGTTGCCGAACCAGTGCGGCTCGATGGGGACGGAGGGCTCGGCCTTGACCGAGATGGCCTTCTCGACGTCCTCGGGGTGGGTGATGCCGCGCGAGAAGCGGACCGAGAACGGCATGCCGACGCCGACCTTCGAGCCGTCCTCCGGGGTGAACGTGCCGATGAAGGTGTTCTTCGGGGTGAGCGTGGTGAACGTGGAGTCCTTCGCGGACTCGCGGCCGTCCTTGTCCTTGGCGACCGCGTGCACCTTGTACTTGGTCGACGCGGCGAGGTGGAGCGCGGGCTTCCAGCTCCTGCCGCCGTCGGTGATCGTGCCCCGCACCTCGTTGCCCTTGGTGTCGGTGACCTTCACCTCGGTCAACTTGCCCTTGTCCGCGCTGACTTGGAGCGCCCCGCTGGTCGCGATGCCGTCGGCGCCGTTCTTGGGTTCCACCTTCACCACGGCCTGCGATGCCTTGTTCTTCTCGGCCGCCGCGCCGGACTTGCCCTTGCCGTCGCCGCCACCACCGCCACCGCACGCGGTGACAAGGAAGAGTGCCGCCCCCAGCAGAACCGCGGATATCGGTCGTCGCCCGTTCATCTTTCTCCCCTCGCACGGCCTTTGCCCCAAGGCCCGCACTACCGCGCCAACGTGCGCGCACTGCGAAAGATAACCACACGACCTGGGGAAACGGATCCCCAGGGATGTCACCGTTTAGTCCCAACACCGGGGAGGAGGCGTGTGTTTCGGATAGCTACGGAGACGGGCGGAGCGTGCGTCCATCACCCGTCCGCTCCCCCGGACCTCCAGCGCGCCCAGCCCATGTTCCAGCCGCCGAGCCCGTTGTCCGCCGCCACCGTGCCGTCCGCGCTGTTCCTGACCTCCACGACGTCACCAATGAGCGTGCGGTCGAAGAACCGCCCGGCGGGAGTCGCAGACCCGCCACCCTTCACATCGGGCAGGCCCACGCAGCCGTGGCTGACGTTGCTGTTCCCGAAGACGCCGCCCGACCAGTAGTTTCCGTGCAGGAACGTGCCGGAGTCGGTGAGCCGCATGGCGTGCGGCACGTCCGGGATGTCGTACTCGCCGCCGAAGCCGACGGTGCGGCTGTCCATGCGCGTGACGTCGAGCAGCTCGCTGACGACCATCTTCCCGTTGTACGTCGTCGAGCTCGGCGCCCCCGCCGTGATCGGCACGGTGTCCACCACCTTGCCGTCCCTGCGCACCCGCATCGTGTGCGCCGCCGCGTCCACCACGCTGACCTGGCTGCGCCCCACCGTGAACGTGAACGCCTTGTCCTGGAGGCCGTAGACACCGGGCGCCGCCTGTACGTCGCGCAGACCCAGGTCGACGGTGACCTCGGTGCCGGGCTTCCAGTACTTCCTCGGCCGGAAGTCGAGGCGGTCGCGGCCGAACCAGTGCGGGGCGATCTCCACGCCGGGCTCGGCGGTGACCTTGATGGCGCGCTCGACGGCGGCCCGGTTCTCGATGTCCCGGTTGAACGCGACCTTCACGATCATGCCGGTGCCGACCTTGGCGCGGTGCTCGGGCGTGACGTAGCCGATGAAGCGCCGGTCGGGGACGTAGGTCGTGAACGTGGTGTGCCGGGCGACGCGGCGGCCGTGGCCGTCGACGGCCACCGCGTCGACCTTGTACTGCGCGGCGAGCGCGAGGCGGTCGCCGCCGGGACCGGTCGGCCGCCAGCGCATGGCGTCCCGCTCAAGCCGGCCCCGTACGACGTGCTCCTCCGCGTCCTGGATCCTGACGACCTTCACCGACCGCAAGCGGCCCTCGGGGACGGTGACTTGGAGTCCCTGGCTCGCCCGCACGCCCTTCGACCGGTCGTCGGGGGTGACCCGGATCAGGTCCTTCGCCGAGCGCGGCTTGCCGAACACCGTGTCCGAATCGCAGCCGGCGAGCGCGCCGATCAGTCCTGTCCAGGTCAGTACGGCGGCCAGTGTCGCCCCTGCGTGTCGCACACGCCTCGCGGTGTCTCTCACGCCAGGCCAACGACGCGCCCCCCGCTGGGGAAACGTGAGTGCGAGCGAAGCTCTGGGCAGAACAGTGGGGAGGACGCAGGGGAGCGACCGGGACGCCGCACGCCCTGTGGCGCATCAGTCGTGGAGCCGCGGGAGGCTGACAGGTGTCGAGCGCACCCGAGCAGGGGGCAGTGCAGGGGGCAGTGCGGAGCGCACCGCATGATGCGGACCGGACGGGCCATGGCAGACCGCGGTCGCCTGCGCCGTTCGGCGGGCGCGGCCACGAGCCGGAGCGCGCGGCGCCGCTGGCGCCGGTGTGGCCGGGCACGCCCGTGCCGCTCGGGGCCCGCTACCGGGTCGGCCCGGACGGCGTCGCGGGCACCAACTTCGCGCTGTGGGCGGGCGGCGCCGAGTCCGTGGAGCTGTGCCTGTTCGACGAGGCGGGCCGGGAGCGCCGGGCCCCGCTGACCGAGCTGACGCACGAGATCTGGCACGGCTTCGTACCGGGAGTGCTGCCTGGGCAGCGGTACGGGTTCCGGGTGCACGGCCGCTGGGACCCGTGGACCGGGGCCCGCTGGAACCCGGCGAAGCTGCTGCTCGACCCGTACGCGCGGGCCGTGGACGGCGAGTTCGGGTTGCCGCCCGAGGTCTACGGGCACGTACGGGACTGGCCCGAGCAGCACGTCGCCGACACGGTGCGCGACGACCGGGACTCGGCGCCGTACGTCCCGAAGGGTGTCGTCGTGCACGACGACGCGTCCGGGGACGAGTGGGTGGACGACCGGCGGCCGAAGACGCCGTGGGCGGACTCGGTGATCTACGAGCTGCACGTGCGCGGCTTCACCCGCCAACACCCCGGCATTCCCGAGGAGTTGAGGGGTACGTACGCGGGGCTCGCGCATCCGGCGGCGATCGAGCACCTGGTGCGGCTCGGCGTGACGGCGGTGGAGCTGCTGCCGGTGCACCAGTTCGCGCACGAGGACCACTTGTTGAGGAGGGGGTTGAGGAATTATTGGGGCTACAACTCCATCGGCTACTTCGCCCCGCACGCGGGCTACGCGGCGACCGGCACCGCCGGGCAGCAGGTCGGCGAGTTCAAGCGGATGGTGCGGGCGCTGCACGACGCGGGGATCGAGGTGATCCTCGACGTCGTCTACAACCACACGGCGGAGGCCGGGGAGTTGGGCCCGATGCTGTCGCTGAAGGGCATCGACAACCGGGGCTACTACCGCCTCCAGGACGACGCGCGGCGGTACGCCGACTACACCGGCTGCGGGAACACGCTGCACGTGGTGCAGCCGCAGGTGCTGCGGCTGATCACGGACTCGCTGCGGTACTGGGTGACCGAGATGGGCGTCGACGGGTTCCGCTTCGACCTGGCCGCGGCGCTGGCGCGCTCCATGCACGACGTCGACATGCTGTCGCCGTTCCTGGCCGTCATCGCTCAGGACCCGGTGCTGCGGCGGGTGAAGCTGATCGCGGAGCCGTGGGACGTCGGGTCCGGCGGTTACCAGGTGGGGGCGTTTCCGCCGCTGTGGACGGAGTGGAACGACCGGTACCGCGATGCCGTACGGGACTTCTGGCGGGGCGCGCTGCCCGACGTACGGGATCTGGGGTACCGGCTTTCGGGGTCGAGCGATCTGTACGCGTGGGGCGGGCGGCGGCCGTACGCGTCGGTCAACTTCGTGACGGCGCACGACGGTTTCACGCTGCGCGACCTCGTCACGTACGAGCACAAGCACAACGAGGCCAACGGGGAGGGGAACCGGGACGGGACACACGACAACCGGTCCTGGAATTGCGGAGTCGAGGGTGAGACCGACGACGAGGACGTACTCGCCCTGCGCAGGCGGCAGTTGCGCAATCTGCTGACGACGCTGCTGCTGTCGACCGGGGTGCCGATGCTGGTGGCGGGCGACGAGTTCGGGCGCACGCAGCGCGGCAACAACAACGCGTACTGCCAGGACAACGAGATCAGCTGGGTCGACTGGGGGCTGCTCGACGATCCCGGGTGCCGGGGCCTTTTCGAGCTGGCCTCACGCCTTGTCGCGCTGCGGCACGCGCATCCCGTGCTGCGGCGGCGGGCGTTCTTCTCGGGGCGGGCGGAGTCGGCGGACGGGTTGCGGGACCTGGCGTGGTTCACGGTGCGGGGGGACGAGATGACGGAGGGCGACTGGTATGCGCCCGCCGCGACGGTCGGCATGTATCTGTCCGGGCGCGACATCCCGGGGCGGGACGCGCGCGGGGAGCCGGTGCGTGACGACAGTTTCCTCGCGGTTCTGCACGCGGGTGACCGGGCCGAGAGCTTTGTCCTGCCGGATGCGCCCTGGGCGCGGTCGTACGAGGTGGTGGTGGATACGGGTGAGGAGGAGCAGGGTGGCCCGCCGGGCGTGGTGCACGATGCAGGTGCGGCTGTGACCGTGGGGGCGCAGTCCGTGCTGTTGTTGCGGGTCCGTGAGTGAAATCGCCCCCGCCGCCCCTTCCCGTCCCGTCCCCGGGGGCTGTGCCCCCGGCCCCCCCCCTTAAAAGATGCGCAGTTCCCCGCGCCCCTGTCAGGGGCGCGGTTCGCCGGCGTATGTTCCGAAGGACCACATGTTGCCTTCCGGGTCCTTGATCGCGAATTCGCGGGAGCCGTAGGGCTGGTCGGTGATTTCGCGGAGGATGTCGGCGCCCGCGGCGACGAGGCGGGCGTACAGGTCGTCGACCTTGGCGGTGACGACGTAGCAGCCGAAGGTGCCCGGCTTGAGGCACCAGTCGCCCTCGCCCGCGTCCGGCTTGCCCGAGCCGAGCATGATCGCGCCGCCTTCCGGCCAGTCGAGCTGGGCGTGGGCGACGCGGTCGCCGTCCTCGTAGACGGCGGTGCGCAGGAAGCCGACGGTGTCGACGAGGAAGTCGATGAGCGCGTGCGCGTCGTTCGCCTGGAGAGTGGGCCAGACGGCGGGCTCGCGCGGGGTCCGCTGGGTGCTCTGTGTGGTGTTCATGGCTTCAGTCTTCGCCGTTGTGGTGGCCCCCGGCTTGGATGTTTCGGCACTCTTCGGCGAGCCAGCCGGTCGGGCTCAGGCCCGTGTACTGGTGGAAGTCGCGGACCAGGTGGGAGTGGTCGCAGTAGCCGTGTTCCGCGGCGACGCGGGCGAGGTCCGGCGGGGCCCCGGAGGCCACGGACCGTACGACCGCGGCCTTCGCGTGCTGGAAGCGCATCAGGCGGGCGGCCTGCTTCGGGGCCAGGCCCGTCTCGGCGCGGAAGAGCGTGGTGAGGCGGCGTTCGCTGAGGGCGACGTGGGCGGCGAGCCCGCGCAGGGTGCCCGCGCCGCGGTGCCGGGCGAGCCACGTCCAGGCCTCGGCGACCTCGTGGCGGACGCCGGTCAGCGGGTCCTCGTCCGGCGTCAGATAGGCGGCCAGGAGGTCGAAGCGGGCGCGCCAGTCGTCGAGCCCGGCCAGTTCCTCCCGTACGTGGGCCGCCGACCGGCCGAGGACGTCCGTGCCCTCGATCGCGACGGGGCCCGCGAGGGCCGCCGCCGGCACCCCGAGCAGCGCGCGGGCTGCGAGCGGGTGCACCGCGAGCTGGATACCGGCCTCGGAGCCGGACTGCGCGATGTACGCGGGGCGCTGGTGCAGGCCGCCCACGACGACGTCCGTGCGGGTCGCGCCGGGGCCGGTGGCCTGCTCGGGGGTGTGGCCGCCGACGACCGGGCCGTCGAGGGTGAAGATCACCGTGAGGTACGGGGACGGCAGGCCGCGGTGGAGCGCGGGAGGCACGCCCCGCGTGCGATAGCCGACCGCCGAGACGATCGGCCCGCCGGGCCGTGGCGTCGCGCGCACGAACTCGTGGGAGCCGGTGCTCATGCCTCCCAGTATGGGTACGAGGCGGTGGCCGGTGCTAGCCGGACACCCCGCGATCGTCGTCCGCCGCGACGGACACGACACGCGGCCGGCGGAGCCGAAAAGTCCGGCCACCGGGGTCCAGCCCGATCCGTCGGAAGGGCCCTAGCCGAGGATCTTGCGGTCGTACGCCACCGCGACCGCCGCGGCCCGGTCCTTCACGCCCAACTTGCCGTAGATGTGGGTGAGGTGGGTCTTGACCGTGGCCTCGCTGATGAACAGCTCGCGGGCGATCTCCTTGTTCGGCGTGCCGCGCGCGACCAGGACGAGGACCTCCCGCTCCCGCGCCGAGAGGGTCTCGCCGGTGTCGGGCGCGGGCGTGCGCACGGCCGTGACCAGGCGGGACGCCACCGCGGGCGAGAGGACCGTGCGGCCTTCGGCGGCGGCGCGTACGGCCGTGAAGAGCTCCTCGCGCGGGGCGTCCTTGAGCAGGTAGCCGGTGGCCCCGGCCTCGATCGCGGGCAGCGTGTCCGAGTCCGTGTCGTACGTCGTGAGGACCAGGACGCGGGCCCGTACGCCGCGCCTGCCGAGCTCGCGGATCGCGTCGACGCCGCCGCCTCCCGGCATCCGCAGGTCCATGAGGACGACGTCGGGGTCGAGGGCGGCGGCGCGGGTGACGGCCTCCACGCCGTTCGCGGCCTCGCCGAGGACCGTGAATCCGGTGGCCGACTCGAACATGCCGCGCAGACCGTCCCGTACGACGGGGTGGTCGTCGACGATCAGCAGGCTGATGGCGGGATCACTGGTCATGGCGCACCAACGGTACGTGAGCGGAGATCGCCGTGCCGCCGCCTTCCTCCGACTCGACGGTGACGCCGCCCGCGAGGCGCTCGGCGCGGGCCCGCATCCCGTCGAGGCCGAAGCCTCCGGTGCCGGAGCGGGCGCGGAGAGCGGTGGGGTCGAAGCCGCGGCCGTCGTCGCGCACGTCGAGGGTGACCTCGCCCGCCATGAAGGAGAGGGTGACGCCGACGCGGGTGGCGGCGGCATGCCGCGCCGCGTTCGACAGGGCCTCCTCGGCGATGCGCAGCAGGCTGGCCTCGATCTCCTCGTGCAGCGGCTCGGCGGTGCCGGTGAGGGTGAAGTCGGCGCGGACGCCGGTGCGGGCCGACCAGGCGGCGACGGTCTTCTTCAGCGCCTCGGCGACCGTCGCGTCGTCGAGGGCGGCGGGCGCCAGGTTGTGCACGGAGCGGCGGGCCTCGCCGAGGCTGTGCCGGGCGAGGCCGGAGGCACGGTCGAGGTGTTCACGGGCGACCTCCAGGGTGGGCGCGTTCGCGACGACCTGGAGCTGGGCGATGATCCCGGTCAGGCCCTGGGCGATGGTGTCGTGGATCTCGGCGGCGAGCCGGCGCCGCTCGTCGGCGACGCCCGCTTCCCGTGCCTGGACGAGGAGTTGGGAGTGCAGCGCGGCGTTCTCGTCCATGGCCCGCTGGAGGGCGATGTTCGTCCGCTCCAGCTCCCGGATGGTGGCGGCCTGGGCGTGCGCGCGCTCGTCCTCCTTGATCTGGATGTGTGCCGTGGCGCCCACCAGGATCACGTTCACCGCGAGCAGGGCGCCGAACACCGCCCAGCCGGTCGTCCCGTCAGGCGGCAGCCCGCCCGACTGGGAGCCGGCCATGACGACGGCCGTGGCGAACAGACCCGTCCTGATCAGTCGGCGCGGCAGCATCCGGTCGGCGTCGAAGTAGCCGGTGGCCGCGTAGAACGCGTAGAACGGGTTGATCACGGTGACGACGAAGGCGATCGCCCAGCGCACCCAGTAGAAGGCGAAGGCCCCGCCGGACCGCAGCGGGCGGCCGGTCCGCTCCCGCCAGGTCCACCACAGCTGAAGGACGAGCCCGGCCGCCGTGAGGCCTCCGAGGAGGAACCACTGGGTGCGGTCCATGTCGAAGAGGCCCGCCGTACCGACGGACAGCAGGAAACCGACACCCAGCAGGACGTAGGGGCCGTAGACGTGGAACGGCCTCCAGCGGTCCTCGACCCTGACCGCTGCGGCCTCGACGGCGCCGCGGCCGCAGCCGCCGAACTCGCTGCCGACGCCGCTGTCGCCGTCGCCGTCGCTGTGGCTGGTCATCCCCTCAGTGTGCAGGGAGCCGTCGGTCGTCACCGTCATTCCCAGCGGAACCAGCGCGCGGCAGCGCCGGTCAGGGCCACCGCCCAGACGGCGAGGACCAGCAGGTGCGACCAGGCCGGCCAGTCGCCCGCCGCCGCCTCGTTGAGGGACTGCGCGGCGGCGCCGAACGGGGTCAGTTCGACGATGTGGGCGAGCGTGTCCGGCATCGCCTGGACCGGGATCCAGACGCCCGCGCAGAACATCGCGGGGAAGAAGACGACCGAGCCGATCGCGTTGGAGACCTTCGTCGTACGGGCCCGGGAGGCGATCAGCGCGCCGAGGGCGAGGGAGACGACGACGGACAGGACGAGCGCGAGCAGATAGCCGGGGACCTGGCGCGGCAGCGTCACGTCGAAGGCGATCCGGCCGACGGCGAGACAGAGCGCGACCGAGACGAGGACGGCCGCGCCGTGGATGCCCATCTGCGCGCCGAGCACGGCCGTCGGCCGCACCGGCGTCGTCGACATGCGGCGCAGGATGCCGCGCTCGCGGTACCCGGTGATGATCGGCGGCATCGACTGGATACCGCCCGCGAGCATGCCGAGCAGCACGGTCACGGGAACGTACGCGTCGACGAGCCGGATCCCGCCGAGCCCGGCGTCGACCTCACGGAAGGAGGGGATCGAGCCGAGGATCACGAGCAGGACGACGGGGAACAGCAGGATCCCGACGACGCTGCCGGCCTCGCGCCGGAACAGCGTGAACTCGGCCTTGAGCACGGCCCGGTCGGTCCGGCCCGTGCGGTCGGCCCGCCCCGTGGGCGCGGTCGCTGTGGTGGTCATGACTGTCCGACTCCCGTCAGGTCCAGGAAGGCGTCGTCCAACGTGGCGTCGGAGACCCGGAGTTGGTGCGCGGTGATGTGCCGGCGCGCGAGCAGTGTGAGGAGGGCGGTGACCGTGTCGTCGGTGCCGGTGAGGGTCACCCGGCCGTCCGGCTTGCGGTCGGTGGAGATGAGCGCGGGCAGCGCGGCGATGGCGTCCGCGTCCAGCGGCGCGGACGGCGTGAACGAGATGACCGTCGAACCGGCGGCCCGGCTGATCAGGCCCGCCGGGGTGTCGAGCGCGGCGACCCGGCCCTGGTCGATCACGGCGATCCGGTCGCAGAGCCGCTGCGCCTCCTCCATGAAGTGCGTGACGAGGAGGACGGTGACGCCGCCCGCACGGACCTCCTCGATCAGCTCCCAGGTGTCGCGGCGCGAGCGCGGGTCGAGCCCGGTGGTCAGCTCGTCGAGCACGACGACGCGCGGGTTGCCGACGAGGGCGAGCGCGATGAACAGGCGCTGCTTCTGGCCGCCGCTGAGCTTCGCGAACCGGGTGGAGAGCTTGTCCGTGAGGCGCAGGCGCTCGGCGAGCGGCCGCCAGTCGAGCGGGTCCGGATAGAAGGCGGAGTACAGCTCCAGGGCCTCCCGAACGGTCAACTTCGGCTGGATCTCGCTCTCTTGGAGCTGGGCGCCGAGGACGCGGGTGAGCCGCTGGTGGTCGCGCACGGGATCGAGCCCCGCGACCCGCACCCGCCCCTCGTCGGCGGCGCGCAGCCCTTCGACGCACTCGACGGTGGTGGTCTTGCCCGCGCCGTTCGGCCCGAGGATCCCGAAGATCTCGCCCTCTCCGACGCTGAAGGACACCCCGTCGACGACGGCCCGCCCGGCGTACGCCTTGCGCAGCCCTGCGACCTCGATGAGCGGTGCTGTGGTGGTGGTCATGGCATCAAGACTCGCGGTGCGGGCCGGGTCCGGGCATCAGTCATCGCGCTTGAGCACGCATCAGCCGATCGGTTGATGCGCGCTACGACTCCGGAACGGACCGGCCCGACCTCGGGTCCCCACCTCAGAAACATGTCGCACTTCCACGTGTAAGTGCGACATGTTTCTGAGGTGGGGACCCGAGGTCCGGCGATCCAGTGCCGGGCCGAAACTCGGTGGGCGTTGTCAGTGGCGAACCGTAGGCTCGCTCCTGATGCCGACGACGACACGTGCCACCACAGAGACGACCGGTCAACTCTCCGCCGTGCGGACGCTGTTGCGGCTGTGGCCGTACGTGCGTCCGGTGCGCGCGCGGTGGGCGGGCGCGGCCGTCGTGGCGGTGCTCGCGTCGTGCCTGGCGCTGGTCTTCCCGCTGGTCCTGAAGTGGATCGTGGACGGTCCCGTGACCGAGCGGGATCCGGGCGGGGTGTGGCTCGGCGCCGGGGTGCTGCTGGCGCTCGGCATCGCGGAGGCGCTCCTCTTCGGCCTGCGCAGATGGCTCGTGGCGCGGCCCCTCGCGGGGGTGGAGGCCGCGCTGCGGGCCGACCTGTACCGGCATCTGCAGCGGCTCCCGGTCGCCTTCCACGACCGGTGGGCCTCGGGGCAGTTGCTGTCGCGCGGCACGACGGACCTGATGGTGCTGCGGATGTTCCTCGCCTTCCCGCTGACGTTCCTGTTCGTCAACGGCGTCACGATCCTGGCGGGCCTCACCGTCCTGATCGTCCAGGACTGGGGTCTCGGCCTCGTCCTCCTCGCGCCCGCCGTGCCGCTGATCGCGTTCTGCTACAAGTTCGAGGACGGGTACGCGAGGGCCTCGCGGCGCGCCCAGGACCAGGTCGGCGATCTGACGACGGTCGTCGAGGAGTCCGTGCTCGGCATCCGCGTCATCAAGGGCTTCGGCCGGCACCGCAGCCAGGCCCACGCCTTCCGCGACCTGGCCCGCAAGGTGCGCGGCACGGAACTGGTGAAGGCGCGCCTGCTCGCCGGCATCCTGACGGTGATCACCCTCCTCCCGGAGGTGGCACTCGGCGCGGCCCTGGTGATCGGCACGATCCAGGTCTCCGACGGCTCCCTCTCGGCCGGCACCCTCGTCGCCTTTCTCTCCACGGCGCTGGCGCTGCGCTGGCCCATCGAGTCCATCGGCTTCCTCCTCGCGATGAGCCAGGAAGCGGCAACGGCGACGCGCCGCTACTTCGAGGTGATGGACACGGATGCGGAGACAAATCAAGCCCCTGCGGCGCTTGAGCAGGCATTTCAAGCCCCTGCGGCGATTGAGCAGCGGGGTCCGGGGCAGAGCCCCGAGTCCGCAACCACACCGCCCGGAACCGCCGGAGGCATCCGGTTCGACGGCGTAGCCTTCCGCTACCCCGACGCCACCGAAGACTCCACCCCCACCCTCACCCACATCGACCTGCACATCCCCTCCGGCGAAACGATGGCCCTCGTCGGCGCGACCGGCAGCGGAAAGACCACCCTCACCGCACTCGTGCCCCGCCTCTACGACGTGACGGCGGGCCGCATCACACTCGACGGCCGCGACATCACCACGATGCCGCGCGCCGAACTGCGCGAACTCGTGTCCGTGGCGTTCGAGGAGCCCACCCTGTTCTCGGCCTCGGTCGCCGACAACGTACTGATGGGCGCCTCCGGCACCGCGAGCCCCGAAGAACTGGCACAGGCACTCGGCGTCGCGCAGGCCGAGTTCGTGGACCGGCTGCCCGACGGCGCCGACACGGAGGTCGGCGAGCAGGGCCTGAGCCTGTCCGGCGGCCAGCGCCAGCGCCTCGCGCTGGCCCGCTCCGTCGTCGGCACGCCCCGCTTCCTGATCCTGGACGACCCGCTGTCCGCGCTCGACGTACACACGGAGGCCGCCGTGGAGGCGGCACTGCGCCGGGTGCTCGCCGACAGCACGGCGCTCGTGGTCGCGCACCGGCCGTCGACGGTACTGCTGGCCGACCGGGTGGCGCTGCTGTCCGAGGGCCGGATCACGGCGGTGGGCACCCACCACGAACTGCTGCGCGCGAACGCCGAGTACAGACACCTGATGTCGGGCGAACACACCGGGGAAACGGAGACGGAGCGCGCATGACGACGACCGCGAAGCCGAACGCCACGACCGGCACCCCAGAAGACGACGACGTCCGCACCCCCTCCCCCGGTGGCCCCGGCGACCCCTTCGACCAGGACGACCTGCCGACCCCCAAGGGCGCGACCGGCACCCTCCTGCGCTCCCTCCTGTCGCCCCACCGCCGCACCGTCGCCCTCACGGTCCTCGCCCTCCTCCTGCAACAGGCCGCCGTGCAGTCCGGCCCGCTGATCGTCGCGTACGCCATCGACAGCGCGGTCCCCGCGTTCCGGGCGGACGACTACGGGCCGTTGGTCGCGGTCGGCGCGGGCTTCCTGCTGTGCGCGGTCGGCTCGGCGGCGTTCGTGTACGCGTACATCCGGTACTCGGCCCGCGTCAGCCAGAACGTGCTCGTCGATCTGCGCGGCCGCATCTTCCGGCACGCGCAGGCGCTGAGCGTGGACTTCCACGACCGGTACACATCGGGCCGGGTCATCTCCCGCGCCACGACGGACGTCGAGGCGCTGCGCGAACTGCTCAGCGAGGGCCTCCAGGAACTGGTGAACGTCATCGTGGGCTCGCTCTACATCACGGCGATGCTGCTCTGGCTGGACCTCGGCATCGGCGCGGTCGCGGCCCTGTCCTTCGGGCCGCTGTACATCCTGATCCGGCTGTACCGGCAGCGCGCGGCCCGCGCCTACGCGGAGCGGTCCTCGGCGATCGCCGCGGTCATCGTGAAGTTCGTCGAGACCATGAACGGCATCCGCCCCGTGCGCGCCTTCCGCCGCGAGCGCGCGAACGACGAGCACTTCGCGCGCCTCAACCACCGGCACGAGCGCTCCAACGGTACGGCGATGCTGGAGATGGCGCGTTACGTCGTCGGCTCCCGGCTCCTCGCGAACACGGCGGTGGCGGGCATGGTGCTGTGGGGCGCGTACCGGGTCGCGGGCGGCACGCTGGAACTCGGTGTGCTGGCGGCGGCGGTGCTCTACATCCGCCGCCTGTACGACCCGATCGACCGCCTGGCGATGTTCCTCAACGCGTATGAAAGCGCGGCCGCGTCCCTGAAGAAGATCGCGGGCCTTCTCACCCAGTCCCCCTCGGTACCAGAACCGGCCACTCCGCGCCCGCTCCCGGCCCGCGACCCCGAACAGCCGGGCCGCGAGGTCGAGTTCCGCGCGGTCTCCTTCGGCTACCGCACGGGCGGCGAGGTCCTCCCCCGCTTCGATCTGACGCTGCCGGCCGGGCAGACGGTGGCGGTCGTCGGCTCCACGGGAGCCGGAAAGTCCACGCTGGCGAAGCTCCTGGCCCGTTTCTACGATCCCTCGCACGGCCAGGTCCTCCTCGACGGCGTCGACCTGCGCGACCTGTCGAACGCGGACCTGCGGCGCGGGGTCGTCATGGTCACCCAGGAGGCCTTCCTCTTCTCCGGGACCGTCGCCGAGAACATCGCGATCGGCCGTCCCGAAGCGAGCCGCGAGGAGATCGAGCAGGCCGCGAAGGCGATCGGCGCGCACGACTTCATCGCGGCGCTCCCGGACGGCTACGACACGGACGTCCGCAAGCGCGGCGGGCGCATCTCCGCAGGCCAGCGTCAACTGGTCGCCTTCGCGCGCGCCCTCCTCGCCGACCCCGCGGTCCTCGTCCTCGACGAGGCGACCAGTTCCCTCGACATTCCCGGTGAGCGCGCCGTCCAGCGCGCGATGCGCACGGTGCTGCACGGCCGCACGGCGGTCGTGATCGCCCACCGTCTCTCCACGGTGGAGATCGCGGACCGCGTCCTGGTGATGGCCTCCGGCCAGGTCACCGAGGACGGCCCCCCATCCGAACTCACCTCCGGCACGGGCACGTTCGCCACCCTCCACCGCACCTGGCGCAACAGCCTCACGACCTAACCCCCGGGGCTCACTCGCCGGCGGGGCTTGATTGACCTCGCGTCTCGCTCGTCTGCGGGGGCTTCCTGGGGGCCGGTTCGGCAAATCAAGCCCCTGCGGCGATTGAGCAGCGGGGTCCGGGGCGGAGCCCCGGGGGCGCAACCACGTCACCGGGAAACGAACGACGCGCACCGGACAACGAACCATTTCCGGCCAACCTGTTGACGAGCCCCTGACACACGGCACCCCGTGGTGCCACTCTCCTTCCGCACCTCCCGCACTGCGCATTGCCCGGACGGCCACCCGCCGCCCGTACCCCACTGGCCGCACACCCAATTCGCGGCCACGCAGAAGGAGTTCCGCGTTGCGCAAGAACCCGACCTCCCACAGACCCGCCTCGCCCAGACGCCGGGTCACCGTCACCACCACCGCCGCCGGAGCCGTCGTCGCCCTCCTCGCGATCGCGCTCCAGACGGGCCCCGCCACGGCCTACGAAGCCCGTGCGACGGCCCCCGTCAACGCCGACCGCGGCGCCGACCCCGGCTCCCTCCCCGCGAAGCTCTCCCCCGCCAAGCGCGCCGAGCTGATGCGCGAGGCGAACGCCACGAAGGCCGACACCGCGAAGGACCTCGGCCTCGGCAAGAGCGAGAAACTCGTCGTGCGGGACGTGCTCCAGGACAAGGACGGCACGACGCACACCCGCTACGAGCGCACGTACGGCGGACTCCCGGTCCTGGGCGGCGACTTGATCGTCGAGGCGACGAAGTCCGGCGCCACGGAGGGCGTCACCAAGGCGTCCAAGGCCGAGCTCAAGAACGTCGACACGTCCGCCGACGTCGCACCGGCCACCGCCGAGACACAGGCGCTCAAGCTCGCGAAGCAGGACGGGTCGAAGAAGACGGAGGCCGACAAGGCCCCCCGCAAGGTCGTCTGGCTCGGCCAGGGCGCGACGAAGGGGCAGCCCACCCTCGCGTACGAGACGGTCGTCGGCGGTCTGCAGGAGGACGGCACGCCCAACCAGCTGCACGTCATCACCGACGCCACCACCGGCAAGAAGCTGCACGAGTGGCAGGCGATCGAGACCGGCACGGGCAACACCCAGTACAGCGGCACCGTCACCCTCGGCACCGCGCAGTCCGGCTCCTCGTACACGCTGAACGACACCACCCGCGGCGCCCACAAGACGTACAACCTGAACCGCGGCACGTCCGGCACCGGCACCCTCTTCTCCGGCTCCGACGACGTGTGGGGCAACGGCTCCGCCTCCAACACCGAGACGGCCGCCGCCGACGCCCACTACGGCGCCGCCCTGACCTGGGACTACTACAAGAACGTGCAGGGCAGGACCGGCATCCGCGGCGACGGCGTCGGCGCGTACAGCCGGGTCCACTACGGCAACGCGTACGTCAACGCGTTCTGGGACGACTCCTGCTTCTGCATGACGTACGGCGACGGCACCAGCAACACGCACCCGCTGACGTCGATCGACGTGGCGGGCCACGAGATGACGCACGGCGTCACGTCGAACACGGCGGGCCTGAACTACTCCGGCGAGTCCGGCGGTCTCAACGAGGCCACCTCCGACATCTTCGGCAGCGCCGTCGAGTTCTACGCCAACAACTCCACCGACGTGGGCGACTACCTCGTCGGCGAGAAGATCAACATCAACGGCAACGGGACGCCGCTGCGCTACATGGACAAGCCGAGCAAGGACGGCGCGTCGAAGGACAGTTGGTACTCCGGCATCGGCTCCGTCGACGTGCACTACTCCTCGGGCCCCGCGAACCACTTCTTCTACATGCTCAGCGAGGGCAGCGGCACCAAGACGATCAACGGTGTCACCTACAACTCGCCGACCTCCGACGGCCTTCCGGTCACCGGCATCGGCCGCGACAAGGCCGCGCTGATCTGGTTCAAGGCGCTCACCACGAAGTTCACGTCGACGACGAACTACGCGGGCGCCCGCACCGGCACCCTCGCGGCGACCGGTGAGCTGTACGGGACGTCGTCCGCCGAGTACAAGGCGGTGCAGGACGCGTGGGCCGCGGTCAACGTCGGCGCCCGCTCCGGCGGCGGCGACCCGGGGACCGGCAAGACGTTCACCAACGACACCGACGTGAACATCCCGGACTCCCCGGGAGCCGCCGTCACCTCGAACGTCACCGTCACCGGCATCAGCGGCGCGGCGCCCTCCACCCTGAAGGTCGGCGTCGACATCGTGCACACGTGGAGCGGTGACCTCCAGGTCGACCTGGTCGGCCCGAGCGGTCGCACGTACCGGCTGCACAGCTCGACGTACGACCCGACGCCGAACATCCAGACCACGTACACGGTCAACGCCTCCGCCGAGACCGCGAACGGCACGTGGAAGCTGAAGGTCCAGGACCTCGGACCGCAGGACACGGGCTACATCAACAGCTTCAAGCTGACGTTCCCGTAGGCCCCACCGCAAGTCCCACCTCACCCGGGCGCGCCACGGCGGCGGTTCAACTCCCCGCCGTGGCGCGCCCGTTCATGTGCTGTTCGCAATACGGTGGCCGTTTTCCAGTGAACGGACGAATTCCGGTCAACCTGCGATCACGTACATGACATTTACCGACGTCAACTGTCACAGTCTTCCCGCACGGCAAAGCTCACCCCCCACATCACACAAGGAGCTTTCTACGTGAACCCCCACATACCCGCCCGCCCTGCCCGCACTTCTTCGCGCGGCAGGCGGACCACGCTCCGCGTCGCCACGGCCGTCGCCGCCGGCGCCCTGCTGACCGGCACCCTCGCCACGACCGGCGCCTCGGCCACCCCCACGGCCTCGGGCGAGAAGCTCGTGGTCAAGGACGTCGTGAAGGACAAGGACGGGACCACCCACACCCGTTACGAGCGGACCTACAACGGCCTCCCGGTGCTCGGCGGCGACCTGATCGTCCACCGGAAGAAGTCCGGCGCCCGCGAGGGCGTCACCCGCGCCACGGCCAAGTCCATCGCCGTGAAGACCGAGGGCGTCTCCCTCAAGGCCGCCCCGACCGGCGCCCGCAAGGTCGTCTGGGCCGCGAGCGGTACGCCGAGACTCGCCTACGAGAAGGTCGTGAAGTCCGCCAAGAAGGACGGCACGCCGAGCCGCCTGCACGTCATCACGGACGCGGCCACCGGCAAGAAGATCTTCGAGTACGACGACATCAGGACCGGCACCGGCGAGTCCCAGTACAGCGGCAGCGTAGAGATCGGAACGAGCGGCTCGGGCTCCTCGTTCACGCTCACCGACGCGACGCGCGGCGGGCACTCCACGTACGACCTGAAGAACGCCGAGTCCGGCAAGGGCACGCTGTTCGCCGACGCCGACGACAAGTGGGGCGACGGGACGACGAACGACGCCGCGACCGCCGGAGTCGACGCCGCCTACGGCGCCCAGGTCACCTGGGACTACTACAAGGCGGTGCACGGCCGCAGCGGGATCAAGGGCGACGGCAAGGGCGCCTACTCCCGGGTCCACTACGGCGAGGCGTACTCCAACGCGTTCTGGGACGACTCCTGCTTCTGCATGACGTACGGCGACGGCGAGGGCAACGCCAAGCCGCTCACCTCGATCGACGTCGCCGCGCACGAGATGAGCCACGGCGTCACATCGGCCACCGCCAACCTCACCTACAGCGGCGAGTCCGGCGGCCTGAACGAGGCGACCTCCGACATCTTCGGCACCTCGGTCGAGTTCTACGCCAAGAACAGCGAGGACGTCGGCGACTACCTGATCGGCGAGAAGGTCGACATCCGCGGAGACGGCTCCCCACTGCGCTACATGGACAAGCCGAGCAAGGACGGCAACTCCCTGGACGCGTGGAAGGAGGGCGCGGGGAACGTGGACGTCCACTACTCCTCCGGCATCGCCAACCACTTCTTCTACCTGCTCAGCGAGGGCAGCGGAAAGAAGACCATCAACGGCGTCGACTACGACTCGCCGACCTCCGACGGCTCCACCGTCACCGGCATCGGCCGGGACAAGGCCGAGAAGATCTGGTTCAAGGCGCTGACGGCGTACTTCACGTCGAACACCGACTACGCGGCGGCCCGCACCGGCACGCTGAGCGCGGCGGACGACCTGTACGGCGCGGACTCGGCCGAGTCCAAGGCAGTCACGGCAGCCTGGTCCGCCGTAAACGTCAAGTAGCCCAATCCAGCCCCGCCGGCGTTTGAGGCGCGGGGTCTGGGGCAGAGCCCCAGGCCCCAACCCCGGCGGGCCGCAACGTCACCGCATCAACACCCCGGCCCCCTCCCCGGTCGCCTCCGTCGGCACCACCACAAGCCCCGTCTCCGCCACCGACGCGAGCAGCGGATGCGCCGGCAGGACCCGGACCGTGTACCCATAGGGCCCACTCCGGTCAAGTGCCAGAGGCCCCTCGTACGCCCAACGCCCCTCCCCGTCGGGCCCACCCACCGGCTTCAGCGGCACCGTCGCCGGCTCGGTGATCCGGTCCTCCGTGTCGACGCGCCCCGCGACGGCCTGCACCTCGACGTCGTCGGGCCCCAACTCGCCCAGCGCCACCCGGACATGAAGCCCCAGCGTGGCCCCCAGTTCGGCGCCGCCCGCCGACGCCTCCACATGGTCGACGGTGACCAGCGGCCACGCGGCCCGCACCCGCGCCTTCCACGACGCGAGGTCCCGGGCCGCGTCCGGCGTGAGCGCCCGCGCGGACCCGGCGGCGGGGGCGTAGAGCTGATCGACGTACTCGCGGACCATGCGCCCGGCGAGGACCTTCGGGCCGAGGTGGGTGAGGGTCTGGCGGACCATTTCGATCCAGCGGTCGGGCAGCCCGTCGGGGCCGCGCTCGTAGAAGCGGGGCGCCACCCGTTGCTCCAGGAGGTCGTAGAGCGCGGCGGCCTCAAGGTCGTCCCGCCTGTGCTCCTCCGTGCCGGTGCCGTCGGCCGTGGGGATGGCCCAGCCGTAGTCGGGCTCGAACCATTCGTCCCACCAGCCGTCCAGGACCGACAGGTTGAGGCAGCCGTTGAGCGCGGCCTTCATGCCGGACGTGCCGCAGGCCTCCAGCGGGCGCAGCGGGTTGTTGAGCCAGATGTCGCAGCCGGGGTACAGCTTCTGCGCCATCGCCATGCCGTAGTCGGGGAGGAAGACGATGCGGTGCCGCACGCGCGGGTCGTCGGTGAACCGCACCAACTCCTGAACAAGCCGCTTGCCACCGTCGTCAGCGGGGTGCGCCTTCCCCGCCACCACGATCTGAACGGGCCGCTCCTCGTCCAGCAGCAGCCGCATCAGCCGGTCCGGATCGCGCAGCATCAAGGTCAGCCGCTTGTACGAGGGGACGCGGCGCGCGAAGCCGATGGTGAGCACCTTCGGGTCCAACACGCCGTCGATCCAGCCGAGTTCGGCGGTGCCCGCGCCGCGCTGCCGCCAGGACGCGGCGAGCCGGGCCCGCACCTCCTCGACGAGCTGGGCGCGCAGTTCGCCGCGCAGCGCCCAGATGGCCCGGTCGGGGATGTCGCCGACGGCGTCCCAGCGGTCCGAGGCGCCGACCGACAGGGCGTCCTCGGTGCGCCGCTCCCCGATCTGGCGGGCGCCGAGCCGGTACACCTCGGGGGCGACCCAGGTCGGCGCGTGCACGCCGTTGGTGACGGAGGCGATCGGCACCTCCTCGACGTCGAATCCCGGCCAAAGCCCGGCGAACATGTTCCGGCTGACGGACCCGTGCAGGGTGGAGACGCCGTTGGCGCGCTGGGCGAGGCGCAGCCCCATGACCGCCATGTTGAAGACGTTCGGGTCGCCGCCCGCGTACGTCTCCATGCCGAGGCCGAGTATCCGCTGCACGTCGAGCCCCGGCAGCTCGGCGGCGGAGCCGAAGTGCCGGGCGACGAGCTCCCGGTCGAAGCGGTCGATGCCGGCGGGGACGGGGGTGTGCGTCGTGAAGACGGTCCCGGCCCGCACCGCTTCGAGGGCGGAGTCGAAGTCGAGCCCCTGGTCGGCGAGTTCGGCGATCCGCTCCACGCCGAGGAAGCCCGCGTGCCCTTCGTTGGTGTGGAAGACCTCGGGCGCCGGATGCCCGGTGAGCCGGCAGTAGGCGCGTACGGCACGCACCCCGCCGATCCCCAGCAGCATCTCCTGCAGCAGCCGGTGCTCGCTGCCGCCGCCGTACAGCCGGTCGGTCACGTCCCGCTCGCGGGCGCCGTTCTCCTCGACGTCCGAGTCGAGAAGGAGCAGCGGCACCCGCCCCACCTGCGCCTGCCACACCCGCGCGAGCAGCCGCCGCCCGCCGGGCAGCGCGAGCGCGAGGTGCACGGGGGCGCCGTCGGCCTCCCGCAGCAGGCTCAGCGGCAGCTCGTTCGGGTCGGTGACGGGGTACGTCTCCTGCTGCCAGCCGTCCCGCGAGAGCGACTGCCGGAAGTAGCCGTGCCGGTAAAGCAGTCCTACGCCGATCAGCGGCGCCCCGAGGTCGCTCGCGGCCTTCAAATGATCACCGGCGAGGATGCCGAGGCCGCCCGAGTACTGCGGCAGCGCGGCCGTGATGCCGAACTCGGGCGAGAAGTAGGCGACGGCGGCGGGGAGTTCGGTGCGCCGCGCCTGCTCCTGGAACCAGCGGTCGTCGTGCAGATAGCCCCGCAGGTCGTCGGCGACCTCGCTGAGCCGCGCGAGGAAGTCCTCGTCGCCCGCGAGCGCGGCGAGCCGCTCGGGCGGGATGCTGCCGAGCAGCCGCAGCGGGTCCCCGTCCGCCGCGGCCCAGCGCCCCGGGTCGACGGCGGCGAACAGATCACGGGTCGCCGCATGCCACGACCATCGCAGATTGCGCGCCAAGTCGTGCAGCGGGGCGAGGGGTTCGGGCAGGACCGGGCGGACGGTGAATCGACGGATGGCCTTCACGGGCTCACCTCTGGGGTTGCGCGTCGGATGCCTGAGTCGTCTCCCGACGGTAGCCGCCCGTCCGCACCAGGGGCCACGGCGCGTGGCACGGGCTCCCGGAACACGAACGGCGGCCCGGCCGCGCGCGCCGCGCGACCGGACCGCCGTGTGCGGTGCCCTGAGGGCCGGGTGCTAGGCGATCGCCGCCCCGGTCCCGCGCGCCCCACCGATGTAGTCGGTGAGCGCCGGGTCGTCGTACACCGCGATGTCGACGGCCGTGCCTTCGGGCAGGTCGAAGTCCTTCACGACGGAGTCCACGACGTTCTCACCGCCGGGCGCGGAGTACGTGCCCAGGTTGTGCGTGACGCCACCGTGGGTGGTGGAGACGTGGACGTAGAACGTGTCGCCGTCGTTCTTGGTGTCGTAGACCCCCAGCTGCTGGGAGTGCGCGTCGAACACCACGGTTCCGAGGTACGAACCGCCCTGGCTCAGGCCCACATTGACGCCTACGCCGCTGTCGGACTTCTGGTAGGTCACGGCCGCCTCGGGGTTGGGCTCATAGGCCGCGGCCGGTGCGGCGGCCGCGCCGACCAGCGCGCCCACCGCGAGGGCGGCCCCCGCGAGAAGGCGTGCGAGCCGTCGCGGCTGTCGGGTCGCTGTCATGCGTGTTGCCCCCCAGATCAAAAAACCACATCCAAACCATTCGGACGTCGGTGCAGGAAGTTGTCGCCGTCGGTCATCGGCGACCTGCCCACGATGCCAGATTTCATGATCACCCAGAGGCACGCAACGCCCAGAGATCCTCAGCCGCCCCGAACCACTACGAAAACCCCACGAACCCGCCGCTCGTCCGCCGCGGACCACTCGGCGGACACCTCGCCGACCGCGTCACCGGGCGCCTTCGCCCCGGCCTCCAGGACGCGCACGATCTCGGGGCGCACCTCTCCGGGCACGTCGTCGAGGGCGAGGCGGGCGTGCACGGTCGGGTCGAGGGCGCCGTCGACGCTCTGCGCGTGCGCGGGCACCTCGCCCTTCAGCAGGGCGGTCAACTCCCGTACGAGGACCGGGTCCTTGGCCCCGTCGTACACCCAGCGCATCCCGAGCACGCCGTGCTCGGTGGTGCCGATGAGCGCGTCGTCCGGGGCGTCCGCCAGTGGGGCGCCGCGGTAGGCCATCGGCACGTGGTACGTGACGGGCTCGGGGCCGGAGGTGTCCGTCACGGCCATGAACTCCAGGCCGACCTCGCCTGCCGGGTCGTCGAGCCGGAACCCGCCGGCCTTGACCGGCTCCGGGGTGCCGGTCCCCCGGTACCAGGGCTGCTTCGGCAGCCACTCGGCGAGGAGTTCGGGCTTGGTGGGCGTGAGTGTGGTGCGGTGAATGATCGACACGGCCCCATCATCGGCCGTGGCCTTCGCGCGACGCCAGGGAATTGCGCGCACCCCTGCCCGGACGTCCGGACGTCCGAAAAACGCCGCAACTCTCCCGCACCACCCCCACGACCGATATGGCCGATTCCGCCACCTCGTACCTCCTTGTGGTGCTTCACACCGCACGAGAGGCTGCCAACTGGCGTATGACCGCGCCGAGTTGAGGAGGGGAACCCACCCATGGCAGGGACCGTGCGAGTGACGCGAAAGCGACGGACGCGGTGGGCCGGTGGGTGCACCGCGGTCGCCACGGTCGCGGCGCTTTCGGCCATCACACTGCCCGCGAACGCCGCTCCCGCTCAGGGACGGATATCCGGCGCCGGCGCACCCGGCTCCATCACGGGCAGCTACATCGTGACACTGAAGGGAGACACCAGGGCCCCGTCCGCCGCGGGCAAGGACCTCGCGGAGAAGTACGGGGCGAAAATCCGCCACACCTACAGCGAGGCGCTCAACGGGTACGCGGTGACCCTCGGCGAGGGCGAGGCCAAGCGGCTCGCGGCCGACGGGAACGTGGCGTCCGTCGTCCAGGACTCCCAGGTCACCATGGACCACACCCAGAAGAACCCGCCCTCGTGGGGCCTGGACCGCATCGACCAGGAAGAGCTGCCGCTCGACAAGTCGTACACCTGGCCGGAATCGGCGGGCACGGGCGTGCACGTCTACGTCATCGACACCGGCGTCCGCGCCACCCACCGCGACTTCGGCGGCCGGGCCACCAGCGGCTGGGACTTCGTCGACAACGACTCCGTGGCGCAGGACGGCAACGGGCACGGCACCCATGTCGCCGGGACCGTCGCGGGCGAGAAGTACGGCGTCGCCAAGCAGGCCGACGTGGTCTCCGTGCGCGTACTCGACGACGAGGGATCGGGGACGACCGCGCAGGTGCTCGCGGGCATCGACTGGGTGACGAAGAACGCGCAGAAACCGGCCGTCGCCAATCTGAGCCTCGGCGGCTACGCGAACGCCCAACTCGACGCCGCCGTCCGGAACTCCATCGCGTCCGGAGTCACGTACACGGTGGCGGCGGGCAACGACGGAATGCCCGCGGAGCTGTACTCGCCCGCCCGCGTCAAGCAGGCGATCACGGTCGGCGCGACCGGCAAGAAGGACACGCGTGCGAGCTTCTCCAATTGGGGTACCCGTCTCGACCTGTTCGCGCCCGGCGTGGACATCACGTCCGCGTCGTACAAGAGCGACACGGGGAAGGCCACCTTCTCCGGTACGTCCATGGCGTCACCGCACGTCGCGGGCGCGGCCGCGCTGTACCTCGCCGACCACGCGGCGGCCTCGCCCGCCGATGTGAGCAAGGCGCTGGTCGCACGGGCCGCGAACGACATGGTGACGGACGCGGGCGTCGGCTCGCCCAACAAGCTGCTTCAGGTGAACAACCCGACCGAAAGTCCTTAGAAGGAAGGTGAGTTGATGAGCCGGTCCCGTCGATTCCGGCGGGACCGGTCTTATGTGTTCCCTTACGCGCCAGTAGCGACGAGTAGTTGGTGGGACACGGATTGTCCGCCGATGGAGCGTGGAAGGCTCCCCCGATACGCCGCACGGCCTTACCGCACGGCTCCATCGCACGGCCCTCTCCCCGAATCACGTCTCCGCACCCCCGATTCCCCGCGGACAGGAGCGGTCATGCCCGCAAAGCGCCCTACGCGCTCCACGCCCTCCACACCCTCCAAGTCGTCCAACCCGTCCAAGACATCCAAGGCATCCAAGGCGTCCAAACCGTCCAAGCCCGCCACGCCCGCCACGCCCGCCACGCCCACGGCGCCGCGCGCCACCATGGGCCGCATCCCGATCCGCGACGTCCGCCCCGTCGTCGAGCACGGCAGGCTCCCCGCGAAGGCCGTCGTCGGCGAGACCTTCCGGGTCACGGCCACGGTGTTCCGCGAGGGGCACGACGCCGTCGCCGCGAACGTCGTGCTGCGCGGCCCCGACGGCGAGCCGGGCCCCTGGACCCCGATGCGCGAGCTGGACCCCGGCACCGACCGCTGGGGCGCCGAGGTCACCCCTGACGCGCCGGGCCGGTGGACGTTCCGGGTCGAGGCGTGGGGCGATCCCGTGGCGACATGGCGGCACACGGCGAAGATCAAGATCCCGGCGGGCATCGACACCGAACTCGTACTGGAGGAGGGCGCGACGCTGCACGAGCGCGCCGCGAAGGGCGTCCCCGAGCCACTGCGCGAGGCGGTCCTGCGCGCCGCCGCCGCGCTCCGCGACCCCGACCGCCCCGCCCCCTCCCGCCTCGCCGCCGCGCTCGCCCCCGACGTGCACCGGGCCCTCGCCCGCCACCCCTTGCGCGAACTGGTCACGCGCAGCGGCACGTTGCCGCTCCTCGTGGAGCGCGAGCGGGCCCTCTTCGGGTCCTGGTACGAGTTCTTCCCGCGCTCCGAGGGCGCCGTCGTGAAGCCGGGCGAGCCGCCGGTGAGCGGCACCTTCCGCACGGCCGCCCGACGCCTTCCGGCCATCGCCGCGATGGGCTTCGACGTGGTGTATCTGCCCCCCGTCCACCCCATCGGCAGCACCTTCCGCAAGGGCCCCAACAACTCCCTCTCGCCCGGCCCGTACGACGTGGGGGTCCCCTGGGCGATCGGCTCGCACGAGGGCGGCCACGACGCGATCCACCCGGACCTCGGCACCTTCGACGACTTCGACCAATTCGTGGCGCGGGCACGCGAGTTGGGCATGGAGATCGCCCTCGACTTCGCGCTCCAGTGCTCCCCGGACCACCCGTGGGTGCAGAAGCACCCCGACTGGTTCCACCACCGCGCCGACGGCACGATCGCGTACGCCGAGAACCCGCCCAAGAAGTACCAGGACATCTATCCGATCGCCTTCGACAAGGACATGCCGGGCCTGATCACGGAGACGACCCGCGTTCTCCGCCTCTGGATGGACCACGGCGTCCGCGTCTTCCGCGTCGACAACCCGCACACCAAGCCGGTCGTCTTCTGGGAGAAGGTGATCGCGGACATCAACGGCACCGACCCGGACGTGATCTTCCTGGCGGAGGCGTTCACCCGCCCCGCGATGATGCACACGCTGGCCGCCATCGGCTTCCAGCAGTCGTACACCTACTTCACCTGGCGCAATTCGAAGCGCGAACTCACCGAATACGCCGAGGAGTTGAGCGGCGAGGCGGCGAGCTACATGCGGCCGAACTTCTTCGTCAACACCCCCGACATCCTGCACGAGTTCCTCCAGGACGGCGGCCGCCCCGCCTTCGAACTCCGCGCCGTCCTCGCCGCCACCCTCTCCCCCACCTGGGGCGTCTACAGCGGCTACGAACTGTGCGAGAACACCCCGCTGCGCGCGGGAAGCGAGGAGTATCTGAACTCGGAGAAGTACCAACTGCGGCCGCGCGACTGGGAGTCGGCGGAACAGGAGGGCCGCACCATCGCCCCGCTCATCACCGCGCTCAACGCGATACGCCGCCGCAACCCGGCCCTTCGCACCCTGCGCGACGTGCACTTCCACCACGCCGACAAGGACGCGGTGCTCGTGTACTCGAAGACCACCGCATCGACCGCCGGTTCCGCACAAGGCTCGAACACGGTCCTGGTGGTCGTGAACCTCGACCCGCACCACACCCAGGAGACGACGGTGTCGTTGGACATGCCGCACCTGGGGCTCGACTGGCACGAATCCGTGCCGGTACGCGACGAACTCACCGGCGACACCTATCACTGGGGCAGGACGAACTATGTGCGCCTAGAGCCGGGCCGCACGCCCGCGCACATTCTCGTCCTGGCGCCCGCACCGGCCACGCCGCGATGAATTCTCAGGAGCAGACGGGACATGGGATTCGGAGGGTCACCCACACCATGATGATGAATGAGCCCGTTCCGGACACCTTCGAGGACACCCCCGCGAAGGACCGGGACCCCGATTGGTTCAAGCGCGCCGTCTTCTACGAAGTCCTGGTCCGCTCCTTCCAGGACAGCAACGGCGACGGGATCGGCGACCTGAAGGGCATCACGGCGAAACTGGACTACCTCCAGTGGCTCGGCGTCGACTGCCTCTGGCTGCCCCCCTTCTTCAAATCGCCGCTCCGCGACGGCGGTTACGACGTCTCCGACTACACATCGGTGCTCCCCGAGTTCGGCGACCTGGCCGACTTCGTCGAGTTCGTCGACGCCGCGCACCAGCGCGGCATGCGCGTGATCATCGACTTCGTCATGAACCACACGAGCGATCAGCACGACTGGTTCAAGGAGTCCCGCTCCGACCCCGAAGGCCCGTACGGCGACTATTACGTCTGGGCCGACGACGACAAGAGCTACGAGGACGCCCGCATCATCTTCGTGGACACGGAGGCCTCGAACTGGACCTTCGACCCGGTCCGCAAGCAGTACTACTGGCACCGCTTCTTCTCCCACCAGCCGGACCTCAACTACGAGAACCCGGCGGTCCAGGAGGAGATCCTCGCCGCCCTGCGCTTCTGGCTCGACCTCGGCATCGACGGCTTCCGCCTGGACGCGGTCCCGTACCTGTACGCCGAGGAGGGCACCAACTGCGAAAACCTTCCGGCCACCCACGAGATGCTCAAGCGGGTCCGCAAAGAGATCGACGCCCAGTACCCCGACGTCGTCCTCCTGGCGGAAGCCAATCAATGGCCCGAGGACGTCGTCGACTACTTCGGCGACTTCGCCTCCGGCGGCGACGAGTGCCACATGGCCTTCCACTTCCCGGTGATGCCCCGCATCTTCATGGCGGTACGCCGCGAGTCCCGCTACCCGGTCTCCGAGATCCTCGCCAAGACCCCGGCCATCCCCTCCCGCTGCCAGTGGGGCATCTTCCTGCGCAACCACGACGAGCTCACCCTCGAAATGGTCACGGACGAGGAACGCGACTACATGTACGCGGAGTACGCCAAGGACCCGCGGATGCGCGCCAACATCGGCATCCGCCGCCGCCTGGCCCCCCTCCTCGACAACGACCGCAACCAGATCGAACTCTTCACAGCTCTCCTGCTGTCATTGCCCGGCTCGCCGATCCTCTACTACGGCGACGAGATCGGCATGGGCGACAACATCTGGCTCGGCGACCGCGACGCGGTCCGCACCCCGATGCAGTGGACCCCGGACCGCAACGCCGGCTTCTCCTCCTCCGACCCGGGCCGCCTCTTCCTCCCCACGATCATGGACCCGGTCTACGGCTACCAGGTGACGAACGTGGAGGCGTCGATGTCCTCCCCGTCCTCCCTGCTCCACTGGACCCGCCGCATGATCGAGATCCGCAAACAGAACCCGGCGTTCGGCCTCGGCTCCTACACCGAACTCCCGTCCTCCAACCCGGCGGTGATCGCCTTCCTCCGCGAATACAAGGACGACCTCGTCCTGTGCGTCCACAACTTCTCCCGCTTCGCCCAGCCGACGGAGCTGGACCTCCAGTCCTTCAACGGACGCCACCCGGTGGAACTGATCGGCGGAGTCCGCTTCCCGGCGATCGGGGAGCTGCCGTATCTGCTGACGTTGGCGGGGCACGGGTTCTATTGGTTCCGGCTGCGGGCGGACGAGGGCTGATCCGGGCGCGCTGCGCGCGAGCCCGCTTGGCCAGTTCACCCAGCAGAGCACAGGCCGGGTCCGCGTCGAACCAGGGCAGGTCCCGGACGAGCGCGGCCGTCATGGCCCACAGAGCCGGTTTTCGGGCCCTTTCCCTGGGCACTCTCCCCGAATACCGTGCGCGGCAGGCACGCTCTCCCGCACCGCCCCGCACCAGTCGTCACCGCACACCGGCACGTCCCCATGTCCCATTCTCCGGACAGCATCTCGGCACCCGGGATCCGCCGCGTCGCCCGGCATCCCGGGGAAAGGACGCGACGCCATGTCGGAAGCCGCAACCCGGTCCACGGCACAGCAGGTGGACCTGCTCACGTCGCTCGATCCGCCGCTGCGCGAATGGCTGCCCCGCCAGCGCTGGTTCGCCGGCAAGGGCCGCCCGGTCACCGGCTTCACCCTGGACTCCGTCACCGAACTCCTGCCGGGCGCCGCCCTGTTGCACCTCCTCGTCCGCGTCCACCAGCCCCCGGCCGACGAGGAGGGCCCCGGCGACCGCTACCAACTGCTCATCGGCACCGCCGAGGCCGCCGCCCCGCACCTCGCGCCCGCCGTGATCGGCCACGTCACGCACGGCCCGCTGGCCGGCCGCACCGCGTACGAGGCGCTGATGGACGCACGCCTGTCCACGGTTCTCCTCGAACGGCTCCGGACCCCCGGCGCGCTCGGCGCCCTCCACTTCCACCGCGGCCCGCACGGCGAGGTGCCCCGCGACCTGGCACCCCGCCCCCTGGCGGCGGAGCAGTCCAACTCCTCGGTCGTCTACGGCGACACGCTCATAGCCAAGCTGTTCCGCCGCGTCGTCCCCGGCGTCAACCCCGACCTCGAACTCCCGCTGGCCCTGGCCCGCGAGGGCTGCGACCGGGTACCGGCACCGGTCGCCTGGTTCGAGACGCGCGGCACGGACCACACGGAACCGGCCACCCTCGGCGTCCTCCAGCCCTTCCTCAAGGACGCGGCCGACGGCTGGGACCTCGCCCTCAAACACCTCACCAACCAGCAGGACTTCACGTCCCAGGCCCACGCCCTCGGCCGCGCCACCGCCGAAGTGCACACGGCCCTGGCCCACGCCCTGCCCACGGTCACGTACACCCGCGCGCACATCGAGCAGCTCGCCGAGTCGATGACCCGCCGCCTGGAGTCGACGGCCCACCAGGTCCCGGCACTGCTCCCGTACGTGAACGGCCTGCGCCCCACCTTCGAAGCCCTCGCCCGCCTCGGCGCCGACGGCCACACCTGGCAGGCCCAACGGATCCACGGCGACCTGCACCTCGGCCAGTGCCTGCGCGAGCCGTCCGGCACCTGGAAGCTGATCGACTTCGAGGGCGAACCCTCCCGCCCCCTCCCGGAACGCCGCCTGCCGCACCCGGTCCACCGCGACATCGCCGGCATGCTCCGCTCGTTCGACTACGCCGCACCCCAAAGCGACTGGGCGCACGCCTCCCGCTCCGCCTACTGCGACGGCTACACAGAGGTGGCGGGCACCGACCCCCGCACCTCCCCGACCCTCCTGCGCGCCTACGAGACCGACAAGGCGATCTACGAGGCCCTGTACGAGGCGAGGCACCGCCCGGACTGGCTCCAAGTCCCCCTGTCAGCGCTGAGGCGATTGACTCGATAAGGGGCGCGGGGAACTGCGCAATCTTTTAGGGGGGTCTGGGGGCACAGCCCCCAGGTTCGGGACGGGAAGGGGAGGAGGGGGCGACCACCAGGAACCGAACCGCACCACACCACACCACACACCCCGGCACACTCCCCGGCACACGAGACGGCCACCCAAGGAGGCCCCCACCGTGACCCGCCGCCCCACCACCACGACTCCGGCCCCCGTCCCCCCGGACGACCGCACCCGCCTCCTCACCGCGACCCACCACGCCCCCCACGAAGTGCTCGGCGCCCACCCCACCCACGCCGGCATCGCCTTCCGCACCTGGCGCCCCTACGCCCGCCACGTCGCCGTCACCACCCCGGAGGGACTGCACGCGGAGCTCCACGACGACGGCGACGGCTTCTTCACCGCCCTCCTCCAACTCCGCGAAATCCCCCCTTCCTACGAACTCGAAATCACGTACGCGGAGACCACCCAACGCATCGCGGACGCCTACGCCCTCCTCCCCTCCCTCGGCGACCTGGACCTCCACCTGATAGCCGAGGGCCGCCACGAGGAACTGTGGACGGCACTCGGCGCCCACCCCATGACCCACCAGGGCATCCAGGGCACCCGCTTCACGGTGTGGGCGCCGAACGCCCGCGGCGTCCGCGTCGTCGGCACGTTCAACTACTGGGACGGCGCGGCCCACACCATGCGCTCACTCGGCTCGTCGGGCGTCTGGGAACTGTTCGTCCCGGACATCGGCGAGGGCGAACTCTACAAATACGAGCTCACCCGCCCCGACGGCAGCAAGACCATGCGCGCCGACCCCCTCGCCACCCGCACCGAGGAGCCCCCCGCCAACTCCTCGATGGTGCACGCCTCCCACCACACGTGGGGCGACGCGACCTGGCTCGCGGCCCGCGGCACGCACGCCCCCCACACCTCCCCCTTCTCCGTCTACGAGGTCCACCTCCCGTCCTGGCGCCCCGGCCTCACCTACCGCCAATTGGCCGACCAACTCCCGTCCTACGTATCCGACTTGGGGTTCACACACGTCGAGTTCCTCCCCGTGGCCGAGCACCCCTTCGGCGGCTCCTGGGGCTACCAGGTCACCGGCTTCTACGCCCCGACGGCCCGCCTCGGCGCGCCCGACGACTTCAAGCACCTGATCGACAAGCTCCACCAGGCGGGCATCGGCGTCCTGATGGACTGGGTCCCGGCCCACTTCCCGCGCGACGACTGGGCGTTGGCGGAATTCGACGGGAAGCCCCTCTACGAACACGAGGACCCGCTCCGCTCGGCCCACCCCGACTGGGGCACTCTGGAGTTCGACTACGGCCGCAAGGAGGTCCGCAACTTCCTTGTGGCGAACGCCCTTTACTGGTGCGAGGAGTTCCACATCGACGGCCTGCGCGTGGACGCGGTGGCGTCCATGCTCTACCTCGACTACTCACGCGAGGACGGCGAGTGGCTCCCGAACGCCCACGGCGGCCGCGAGAACCTCGACGCCGTCGCCTTCCTCCAGGAGATGAACGCGACGCTCTACCGCCGCGTCCCCGGCGTCGTCACCATCGCCGAGGAGTCCACGGCCTGGGACGGCGTCACCCGCGCCACCCACCACACGGGCCCCGGCGGCTTCGGCGGCCTCGGCTTCGGCCTGAAGTGGAACATGGGCTGGATGCACGACTCCCTCGACTACCTGAGCCACGAGCCGGTGCACCGCAAGTACCACCACAACGAGATGACGTTCTCGATGGTGTACGCGTACAGCGAGAACTACGTACTCCCCATCTCCCACGACGAGGTCGTCCACGGCAAACGATCCCTCGTCTCCAAGATGCCCGGCGACTGGTGGCAACAACGCGCCACCCACCGCGCCTACTTGGCCTTCATGTGGGCCCACCCCGGCAAGCAACTCCTCTTCATGGGCCAGGAGTTCGCCCAGGGCGCGGAGTGGTCGGAGGCCCACGGCCCCGACTGGTGGCTCCTCGACCCCGCGTACGGCGCCGAACCCGATCACCGGGGCGTACGCGACCTGACCCGCGACCTGAACACGCTCTACCGCGCGACCCCGGCCCTCTGGGAACGCGACACCGACCCGGCCGGCTTCTCCTGGGTCCTCGGCGACGCGGCGGACGACAACGTCTTCGCCTTCCTCCGCCACGCGGCCGACGGCACCCCCCTGCTGTCGGTCTCGAACTTCTCCCCGGTCGTCCGCCACGCCTACCGCGTGCCCGTCCCCGACTCCATCCCGGCCTGGCACGAAGTCCTCAACACGGACAACGCCCGCTACGGCGGCACCGACGTCACAAACCACGACCCACTCAAACCGGACGAGCCAGGAACCATCACCGTCACATTGCCGCCGCTGGCAACGGTGTGGCTCCTATCCAGCCCCTCCGGCGTTTGAGGAGCGGGGGCCCGGGGGCAGAGCCCCCGGTTTCGGGAAGGGGCGGGGTGGGGGACTTCAACACACCCCACCACCACCCCACCCCACCCCACCCCACCTACCGCAGAGCCACGCCCAACGCCCCGGCCAACTCCCCCTCGGACACCACCCCGAGGTCCTGCGTCGCCCGCGTCAACGCCACATACAAATCACTCACGCCGAACTCCCCGGGCTCCACCACAATCACCCGGTCGAACTCCAGCCCCTTCGCCTGCCTCGCATCAAGCAACACCAGATGCCGCGTCAGGTCAGGCTCACCCCCGGCCTCAACCCCCGGCAACCGCGCCGCCAACGCCTCATGCAGCCGCCGCGGAGCGATCACCGCGAGCCGCCCCTCCTCCGGCGTCCGCTCAACGGCGGCCTTCGCCGCGGCCTCGACGACGTCATCGGCCCGCAACGCCCACGGCCGCTCCCCGGTGGACCGCACGGACGCCGGCGCCTCGTAGTCCGGGTAGGACTCCCGCAACACCGCCGCCGCGACATCCATCACCTCGGACGGCGTGCGGTAGTTGACCCCGAGCCGCGTGTGCTCGAACCGGTCCTCGACGTACGGCGCGAGGATGTCGGCCCACGCCCCGACGCCGCCCTCCTCCGAGGTCTGCGCCGGGTCACCGACCAGCGTCATCGCCCGCGTCGGCGACCGCCGCATCAACAGCCGCCACGCCATCGGCGACAGCTCCTGCGCCTCGTCGACGATGATGTGCCCGAACGCCCACGTCCGGTCGGCGGCAGCCCGCTCCGCCGCGCTCCGGTGGTCCTCCTCCTCGTACCACCCGGCGACCCGGTCCGCGTCGATGATGTCGTGCGCGGCGAGCACCTCGGACTCGTCCTCGTCCTCGAACTCGTACGTCTCCGAGCCCTTGGACAGGTCGAGCACGCCCTGCGCGTACGCGATCCGCTCCTGCCGCTCGGCCTCGGCGGCGGCCCGCTCGGCACTGTCGTCGTACCCGAGCAGCTCAGCGGCCTCATCGAGCAGCGGCACATCCCCGACGGTCCACTCGTCACCGTCCTGCCGCCGAATGGCCTCCGCGTCCTCCTCCGCGAGGTGACTGGGCTCGCCCAGATAATCCGCGACGAACCCCTGCGGAGTGAGGGCCGGCCACAACTCCTCGATGGCGGCGTGCACTTCGGCGCTCGCCGCGACACCCTTCCCCAACTGGGCGATGTCGTCGGGCCCGAGGAAGTTCGGCCCGCCGTACGGGTCGGCGCCGATCCGCTCGGTGAGCTGCTCGGTGAGCGCGTCGATGACGCGGAAGGCGAAGTGCGGGCGGGCCAGATTGTGCGGCAGCTTGGTGTCACGGGCCGCCTGCCGCGCCTCGTAGGCGATCTCCCAGTCCAGAATGAGATCGCCGTCGTCGTTCGGAATCACCAACGGAGCGCCGGGCTCCGGCAGTTGCTGCCGGTCGGCGACGGCCAGCGCCAGCGCGTCGGCCATGCCGGCCGCCCCCTTCACGGCAGCCGCACGCGGCGTGTCCTTCGCCGTGGCATGCACGCCCGGGAACAGCTCCCCGACCGTCGACAGCAGCACCCCGGTCTCGCCGAGCGCAGGCAGCACCTCGCTGATGTACTTCAGGAACGCCGGGTTCGGCCCGACGATCAGCACGGCCCGCTTGGCCAGCAGCTCCCGGTGCTCGTACAGCAGAAACGCGGCACGGTGCAGCGCGACCGCCGTCTTCCCAGTCCCCGGCCCACCCTCGACGACGAGCACGCCCCGGTGCTCGTGCCGGATGATGCGGTCCTGCTCGGCCTGGATGGTCTGCACGATGTCGCCCATGCGGCCGGTGCGGGCCGAGTTCAGGGCGGAGAGCAGCACGGCGTCACCGGTCGGGTCCTCGAACCCGGTGCGCTCGGAATCGTCGAGGTCGAGGATCTCGTCGTGCAGCTCGGTGACCGTGCGCCCGTCGAGCGTGAGATGCCGGCGGCGGCGCAGACCCATCGGCGTATGGCCGGTGGCGAGATAGAAAGGCCGGGCAACGGGGGCCCGCCAGTCGATGAGCATCGGCGTACGTTCGGTGTCGTCGGCGCGAATTCCGATACGGCCGATGTGGTGTGTGACACCCACTTCTTGATCTTCACCGGCATCTTCACCGGCCTCGGCCTTGAGATCAATTCGACCGAAGCAGAGCGACCCCTCGACCGCATTCAACGCGGCGAGCAGCCCGGACCGCTCGACGACCAACAGGTCCCGCTCAAGGCGGGCCTGCTGGCCGGTCCCCACCGGCGTGACCGCCTCCCGGACGGAGTCCGCGGTGACGCCACGCAGCTCATCGACGCGCTCATAGAGCGCGTCGATGTATTCCTGTTCTTTCTGCAATTCCAGGCTGTCCCGGCTTGACAAAACAACTCCCTGCCCGGTACCGTGGTTTTTGTTGGCCCCCAGTGAGGGGCCTTTTCTGTGGGCGCACAGAACCACCGAATATACCCCCGGCGGGGCCGAATTCCAATTTCGGTACCGGGTTCAGCTCATACCGCTTCGGCCAACTCCTCCAGCTCCTCCAGCAGCCGCCGCTTCGGCCGGGCGCCCACGCGCGACCACACCGGTTCGCCGCCCTCGAAGACCATCAGCGTCGGCATCGACAGCACCCCGTACTTCACGGCGGTGTCCGGATTGGCGTCGACATCGATGACGACGACGTCGAGCCGCTCCCTCTCCTCCTCCGCGACCGCCTTCAGCACCGGCGCCAGCTGCTTGCACGGCCCGCACCACTCCGCCGTGAACTCCACGAGCACCGGCCGCGAGGCCCGCACCACCCGCTCCTCGAAGTCCGAGTCCGTCACCACACGCACACTCATGCCGTCTCCCCTAGTTCGCAGCGCGGCTCGGCCCCCTCGGACCCGACGCCCAGCGCCTCCATGGCCTGCTCGGCGCGCGCCAACTGCGCACCGACCTTCTCCCGTACGGCGGTCAACTCGCCGATCAGCGCATCGAGTTCGGCCATCTTGCCCCGGTACACGGCGATCGACGCCGGACACGAGTCACCCTCCGGATGGCCGGCCCGCAGACACTCCACGAACGGCCGCGTCTCCTCCAGGTCGAAACCGAAGTCCTGGAGCGTACGGATCTGCCGCAGCGCCCGCAGATCGTCCTCGTCGTACGTCCGGTAGCCATTGCCGCCGCGCCGCGCGGGCAGCAGCCCACGCGACTCGTAGTACCTGAGCGCCCGCGTCGTCGTACCGGCGCGGGCGGCGAGCTCTCCGATGCGCATACGGACGACGTTAGACCTTGCCGCCGACGTCAAGGCCAGCGTCTACTCCCCGGCGTCCTCGTCCTCGTAGTCCTCGTAGTCCTCGTCGTCGAGGTCCTCGCCCTCCGGCCCCCGTACGCCCAGCAGCCGCCGCGTCAGCGCATCCCGGTCGGACAGCAGCTCGTCCAGCGCCTCCCGCAGATCGCGGGGCCCGACCCGCTCGGCCTCCCGCTCCGCGGCGACGAGGACGGTACGCCGGACGAGCTCCTTGGCGAAGGACGCGGTCGTCCCCTCCGTACGGGCCACCGCCTCCGCGAGCACGTCCTCGTCGAGGTCGCCCCCGATCCCCGCACCGGACAGCCCGTACAGATCGAGCAGCCGGGCCCGCCCCGCCGCGTCCGGCAACGGAATCTCGACGGCCAGATCCACCCGCCCCGGCCGCTGCGCGAGCGCCGGCTCCAGCAGATCGGCACGGTTGGTGGTGAGCAGGAAGGCAACATCGGCATCGTCACCGAGCCCGTCCATCTCATTCAACACCTGGAAAAGCAGGGGCTGTTCACCCCCTCCATAGTCGCGCGACTCGGCGATGAGATCACAGTCCTCCAACACCACAAGCGCCGGCTGAAGCATCCGCGCCAGGGCGCAGGCCGCCCCGATCGCGCCGATGCTCGTCCCCGACAGCAGGATGACGGTGAAGTCGGGCAGCCCGGACACCAGATACCGGATGGTGTGGGTCTTTCCCGTACCAGGCGGCCCGTACAGCAGCAGCCCGCGCCGCAGATGCTGCCCGGCGGCCCGCAGCCGCTCCCGGCGCCGCGCGACGCCGACGACCTGCCGCTCGATCCGGTCGAGCAGCCCGTCGGGCAGCACGATGTCGGCGCGGCCCAGCCCCGGCCTCCGATGGAACCGGAACGGCCCCAGCCCCTCCCCGAACGCGCTCCCCTCAAAGGACAACATCTGCCCACGAAAGATGTTGTGGGCCCGCACGAGCCCGTCCACATCACTCAGAAACCCCTGCGCCAACTCCCTCTGCTCACACATGACTTCGAGCCGCACATCGTTCTCGTCGTAGTCATTGGTCGGCCCGCGCAACAGCGCCGCGAACGGCACGCCGTCCTCGGTCCGGCCGAGGTAGAAGCCGATGCCGACGCAGGTGATCTCCCGGTCGGGTCCTACGGGCAGCTGGGTGTAGTCGACGGCGCCGACGGTGAACTGCTCATAGCGGTTGGCCGACTCGACGACCTCGGAGAGCGCCAGATCGCCCCGATTGCGGGCGCCGCTCAGCCCGATCAGCTCGTACGCCCGCCCTTCCGCCTCTCCGAACCAACGCTCCACCGCCAGATGGACATTGGGGTGGTCATAGGGCGCGTACACCACCTTGACCACGGGAGTCTCACTGGGCTCGCCCCCAAGGTGCGCCCGCAGCCGGGCCGCCAGGTCCCGCCCGTCCGACTCGCCCCTCGCCGGCCTGGCAACGGCCTCCAGAAACTCCCGGAACAACTCCTCGACCCGCTCGTGGTCAACGTGCGGGTCGGCTTCGCGGGCCGCCCGCCGCCGCTCGTACTCATCGGAACTCATGACCTCGGTCGCACCCACGCGCCCTCCTCGCTCTCGCCGGATTGCCCAGGGTGTCCCATTTGCCCAGCCCCCCGCTCGGAATTTCCCGGCGCGCCACCCATCGCACCGGCAAGCCGAGCCCGCACGGTCTTCCCCACCCCGTTCCGCAGGAACCACTCCACCTCCAGGGCAAGCTGCCGTACGACGACGAGCCCACGCCCTTCCCTCACCGGCAACACCGGCGACGGGTCGGAGACGTCGACCAGCAGTCCCCCGTCCTCCGTCACGGCCAGCCGCACCCACATCTCGTGCCCGGCCACCCGCCCATGCGTCACGGCGTTCGCCGCGAGCTCGGAGACGACGAGCACCGCGTCGTCGATGTCACCGGTCCACTGCCAGAAGGTGAGCCGCCGTCGCGTGTGCATACGGGCGAGGGGGACGCTCCGCGGGGTCAGCGGGTAGCCGGTGGAGCGGTCGAGGGTGGGGAGGGCGGTGGACATGGGGGGACTCCTTGAACGGAGGGGCGGTCTCTCCCAACTACGGTCTCGGTACGGCGCGTTCGACTTCAATCGAAAGCCACCTGATTAATCAGTGAGCCAGAAAGTGGACTATGCCGATATCGGCACATCCGGCTGCGCCGAACGCAGCCCCCTGACACACTCGGCACACCGCAACAAGCGGCACGTACAGCACCACTGAGGCGGCACACATGGCAGCCAAACGGGGACGCACGGCCCAACGACTCGAACTCGGCCTTCAACTACGGCAGTTGCGCGAAAACTGCGGACTCGGTGACCGAGGCGGCGGCTTCACCCGCAAGCAAGCAGCGCAGGGCCTACGGATCTCCGAAGCCTCACTGCAACGAATCGAAGGGGGCTCGCTGAACTTCCGCAACGTCGGCGACCTCCGCAAGCTTCTCGACAAGTACGGCGTCACGGACGAGAACGTCATCGAGGCCCTGATCAGCCTCAACCGGGAGTCCAACAACCACGATTGGCTTACGCAGTACCGGGGGCTCATGCCCGCCGGGATGCCGGGCTTCGTCGGCCTGGAGCCCGAGGCCCAGAGCATGAAGGCGTACCACCCGACGCTGGTGTACGGGCTTTTGCAGACCGAGCGTTACGCGCTCGCGCTGCACCAGGTGCACAAATCGATCGAGGAGTACACCTCCGAAGTCATCCGCAACAGTGTGGCGCTCCGTATGAAGAGGCAAGAGGTCCTGACCCGAGAGAACCCGGTGCGGCTGCACGCCATTCTCGGCGAGGCCGCACTGCGCTATCCGGTGGGTGGCGACGAGGTGATGCACGAACAGTACGAGCACCTGTGTGAGTTGTCCGACTGGGACCATGTCACCATCCAGGTGCTTCCGTTCCGTCCGAGCTACCGGTCGAGCAGCGACTTCGCGGTCCTCGACTTCGGTGACCAACTGCCGCCGCGCGTCCAGGCCGACAGCGCCTGGGGCTCGGTCTCCACCTCGGACAAGCCACGCGAAGTCGACCGCTTCAACCGCCGGTTCGCGGCCATGACAGCATCGGCACTGCCCCCTGAGGAAACTCCCCAGTTCCTGCATCAACTAGAACGAAAGCTGTAGCCCCATGAAGACCCGCCCCACCGCCCACGTGATCGCGCCGGAAACGGCCTGGTTCAAGTCGTCGTACAGCGACCCCAACCAGAACTGCGTCGAAGTCGCCCACCCGCTCCCCGCCGGAGGCATCGGCGTACGGGACTCCAAAGACCCGGCCGGACCCGCGCTCGTCCTCACCCCCACCACCTGGTCCCACTTCCTCACCCACGTCACGGCCAGTCGATCATGACCATGAACGCCACGAACGTGACCACCACCGCGATGGGCGCCGCCGCCGAGAACCCGATACGCCGCACCGCGTACCGCTCGTGCCACGGCAGCAGCCACGCCGTCGCGAGGACCAGCAGGGAGATGGTGAGCCCCCACCCGAAGACGGTGTACGCCCGCTCGTAACTCGGCTCGAACCGTGCCAGCGCGGCATCACCGCACGAGTCGCACGCCATCGCCATGAGCGAGGCGAAGAGGTGGGCGAAGAAGGCGGCCGGCAGGGTCACGACGCTGGAAATCAGCGGCGCGACCCACTGCCGGTTGGGCCGGGCGGAGCGAGTCATGGGGGCGTCGTCGACGAGTTCCAGTGTCATGCCCACCACTCAACTCCCCCGACCCGCCCGGGACATGAGTGCGCGTACTCAAATCACCCAACCGAACCGGGCACAGAATGTCGGGCCCGGCACCCCGGTCAGTACATACCTTGGTCCCCGCTGAACAGGAACAAGAACAGGAAGAGAACCGGGTGCTGGACCGACTCAACCAGGTCATGAACCACATCGAGCAGCGCCTCGACGAACCCCTGGACATCGCGGAACTGGCGCGCATCGCCACCACGTCCGAGTACCACCTGCGCCGCATGTTCTCGGCACTGGCAGGCATGCCACTGTCGGAGTACGTCCGACGCCGCCGGCTCACGGTGGCAGGCGCGGAGGTCCTCGCGAACGAGGAGCCCCTCCTGACCATCGCCGTGCGCTACGGATACGGCTCGGGCGAAGCGTTCGCCCGCGCGTTCCGCGCCCTGCACGGCGTCGGCCCCGGCGAGGCCCGCCGCACGAAACCGGCCCTGGTCTCCCAGCCCCGCCTCTCCTTCCGACTCACCGTCGAAGGGAACAGCAGCATGCGCTACCGCGTAGTGGACCGCCCGGACTTCACCGTCATCGGCCCGAAGACCCGGGTCCCGCTCATCTACTCCGGCCCGAACCAGGCAATCATCGACTTCGTCAGGAACATCCCACCCCAGACCACCGCCACCCTGGAGAAGCTCTCCCAGGACTCCGGCGAGGACCCCCAGGGCATCGTCGCGGTCTGCGACGACCTGGACCCCGGCCGCGCCGAGGGCAGCGAACTCGACTACTACCACGGGGTGGTGGCGTCCCAGGACACCCCGGCCCCCGAGGGCGCCGCAACGCTCCCCGTCCCCGCCGGCACCTGGGCGGTCTTCACGACATCCGGCCCGGCCCCGGAAGCCATCCAGGCCCTCTGGGCCACGGTCTACACGGAGTGGTTCCCGGCCAACCCCTACCGCACCCGCCCCGGCCCGGAACTCCTCCGCACCCACATGTCCCCGGACGGCACCACGGCGGAGGCCGAACTGTGGCTACCGGTGGAACGCGAACAGTCATGACCGCGACCGGCTGAATTGTCAGTGGTGGCCGCTACGTTGCGTCCATGAGCCACGACGTACGCACACCGCTGCCCGTCCCCCGGTATCTCGACTGCCTGGCCGCCGACTTCGAGCTCCTGCGTACGGCCGCCACCACGGCATCACCGACGGCACGAGTACCGAGCTGCCCCGACTGGACCGTCACCGACCTGGTCCGCCATGTCGGCCAGGTCTACGCCCACAAGACCGCCGCGATACGGGCGGCCACCCCCGGCACCGAACCGGAGTGGCCGCCCAAGGGCACGACCGACGAGGAGCCGTACACCCTCCTGGACCGCGCCTACGCCGAACTCCGCGAAGCACTCACCACCCACTCTCCCGAGTCCCCGGCCGGCACGTGGTACGCCCCCGACCAGACCGTCGGCTTCTGGATCCGCCGCATGGCACAGGAGACGGTCATCCACCGCATCGACGCCGAACTCGCGGCGGGCGGTCCGATCACCCCTGTCCCGGACGACCTCGCGATCGACGGCATCGACGAACTCCTGAAGGTGTTCACGGCCTACGCGGTCACCGAGTGGACCGACTACTTCAGGGAACCCCTCGCCACCTCACCGGGCCGTAGGTACGAGCTGCACGCGGGGCCCGCGACATGGCGAATCCGCACAGGCCCCGACCCTCTCTTCACGGTCGAGGACGGCACGACCGCCGCCCCCGCGGACACCACCCTGAGCGGCACACCCGAGGCGATGCTGCGCGACCTTTGGAACCGCCTGGGCCCGGAGGAGCCCTCACAGGTCCGGGATGAACTGCGGACCTGCCTCAAAATTTCCACACAGTAGAAAACGCAGAAAAGCCCGGACCGTATCCCGGTCCGGGCTTCTCTCT
>NZ_JASERL010000008.1 GCF_030766935.1 Streptomyces sp. KL109B
GGTGCAGGACGTGTGGGCGAGTTGTACGGGTATTGCACGCAAACAAGAGAACAGGCCGCGCAGACGGCACAAGAGAAAACGAGGTGACAAGAAACGGGAGGGGCGGGCAGAAACCTTGGAGGCTCCCGGCCCGCCACATGTGCGTAGAGGGAGAGTGTCAGCGGGCCCGGCCGCCGCCACCCTTCGGCATCTTCATGCCCTTCGGCATCGGACCCTTCGGCAGCGGCATGTTCGACATCAGGTCGCCCATGGCCTTCAGCCGGTCGTTGGTCGCGGTCACCTGGGGGCCGGTCAGTACGCGCGGCAGCTTCAGCATCGTCGTACGGAGCTTCTTCAGCGGAACCGTTCCCTCGGGCCCCTGGCTGGTGCCGACGACGAAGTCGTGGACCGGGACGTCCGAGACGATGCGGGCCATCTTCTTCTTCTCGGCCGCGAGGAGCGACTTCACCCGGTTCGGGTTGCCCTCCGCGACGAGCACGATGCCGGCCTTGCCGACCGCGCGGTGCACCACGTCCTGGCTGCGGTTCATGGCGACCGCGGGGGTCGTCGTCCAGCCGCGGCCGATGTTGTCGAGCACGGCCGCGGCAGCGCCGGGCTGTCCCTCCATCTGCCCGAAGGCCGCCTTCTCGGCCCGGCGCCCGAAGATGATCGCCATCGCGAGGAGGGCGAGCAGGAGGCCGAGAATTCCGAGGTAGATGGGGTGACCGATCAAGAAACCGATCGCGAGGAGGACACCGAAGGTGACGATACCCACGCCCGCGAGTACGAGACCGATCTTGGTGTCGACCCTGCGGGTCATCTTGTAGGTCTGGGCGATCTGCTTGAGTCGCCCGGTGTTAGCAGCGTCCGCTGCAGTTTCCTTCCTCGCCATGTCTTGAAGTCTACGTGGCCGGGGAGGCGGGAAGAACCCGCACCGGCCCCTGGTTCGCTCAGGGGTTCGCTCAGCCCCGTGAGGCGGCGGCTTCCAGGACGCGCTGCGCCTCGACCCGGTCCTTGGCGCGGCGACGGTCTTCCAGGACGGAGGTCCAGGCGTTGCGGCGAGCGGTGCGCTGGCCGCTGCTCATCAGCAGCGACTCGACGGCGCGCAGGGCGTCGGTGACGGTCGGGATGGCGGTGGCGCGAACGGGCGCGGCCTGCATGGCTGAGGTCCCTCTCGGAGGCTGATCAAGGAATGATCCAGGACTGATCACGGCGTTGGTACGGGGTGTACGAGGCGTGATTTCAGGGTCACTGATTGGTGTTACCAGGGCGTGACCGGACGGTCAAACACCCATGAAGCCTCGGCGCTCGCTCCTCAAACGCAGAAGCGGCCCTGACGGTGCCCCCTATCTGCGGGGATCGTCAGGACCGCGTCTTACCGGCCACTACCGATCAGTAGCCTCTTGTGCCTGAATTCACACGGCCTGCGAGGCCACGTACGAGCCGCGCTTCTCCTTGGCCATCTGGAACAGCCGGCCGGCCCGGTACGAGGAGCGGACCAGCGGGCCCGACATCACACCGGAGAAGCCGATCTGCTCGGCCTCCTCCTTCAGCTCCACGAACTCCTGCGGCTTGACCCAGCGCTCCACGGGGTGGTGCCGCACGGACGGGCGCAGGTACTGCGTGATGGTGACCAGCTCGCAGCCGGCGTCGTGCAGCTGCTGAAGCGCGTCGGAGATCTCCTCGCGGGTCTCGCCCATGCCGAGGATCAGGTTCGACTTGGTGACGAGGCCGAAGTCGCGGGCCTCGGTGATGACCTTCAGCGAACGCTCGTAACGGAAGCCGGGGCGGATCCGCTTGAAGATCCGCGGGACCGTCTCGACGTTGTGCGCGAAGACCTCGGGGCGGGAGGAGAAGACCTCGGCCAGCTGCTCCGGGTTCGCGTTGAAGTCGGGGGCCAGGAGCTCGACCTTGGTGCGGCCGTCGGCGCGGTTGGTGGTCTGGCGGTGGATCTGGCGGACCGTCTCCGCGTACAGCCAGGCGCCGCCGTCCTCCAGGTCGTCGCGGGCGACGCCGGTGATCGTGGCGTAGTTCAGGTCCATGGTGACGACGGACTCGCCGACGCGGCGCGGCTCGTCACGGTCGAGCGGCTCCGGCTTGCCGGTGTCGATCTGGCAGAAGTCGCAGCGCCGGGTGCACTGGTCGCCGCCGATGAGGAAGGTCGCCTCGCGGTCCTCCCAGCACTCGTAGATGTTGGGACAGCCCGCCTCCTGGCAGACCGTGTGCAGGCCCTCGGACTTCACGAGGTTCTGCATCTTGGTGTATTCGGGACCCATTTTCGCCCGGGTCTTGATCCACTCGGGCTTGCGCTCGATGGGGGTCTGAGCGTTACGGACCTCCAGGCGCAGCATCTTGCGTCCGTCGGGTGCGACTGCGGACACGACCGGCTCCCTAAAGCTTTGATTCCTCGGCGTACATCAGGGTACGCCCGTGATGTTCATGGCCCTCACGGGTGGCCAACCGGTGGCCGGCGGGGTGCATTCCCGGGGGCGGGTACGGCTGCGGGGTTACGCCGAGGCCTTTTCGACGACGCGGGGCTTGAGGTCCGCGTTCCCCAGCACGTCCTGGAGATGCCTCTCCGCGATCGGCAGCACCTCGTCCATGGTGACCTCGCGCCCGAGCTCGTACGAGAGGGAGGTCACACCCGCGTCGCGGATGCCGCACGGGATGATCTTGTCGAAGTTCGAGGTGTCCGGGTTCACGTTCAGCGCGAAGCCGTGCATCGTGACGCCCTTGGCGACGCGGATGCCCATCGCGCAGATCTTGCGGTCCTCGTGCCGCTGCCCGGCGTTCGACGGGGCGTACTCGGGGCCGACGAGGCGGTGGTCGAACTCCTCGTCCTCGCTGCTGAGGCGCGGATTGAAGTCCAGGGACAGACCGCCCAGGTTCGTACGTCGCTCAATGGGATCGCCGAGCACCCATACCCCGGCCCGGCCCTCCACGCGCGCGGCCTCGATGCCGAACTCGGCGCAGACCGCGATCATCGCGTCCTCCAGGCGGCGCAGGTGCGCGACCACGTCCACCGGGCGCGGGAGCTTCTGGATCGGGTAGCCGACGAGCTGGCCAGGGCCGTGCCAGGTGATCTTGCCGCCGCGGTCCACGTCGATGACCGGGGTGCCGTCGAGCGGGCGTTCCTCGGGGGCGGTGCGGCGGCCTGCCGTGTAGACGGGCGGGTGCTCAAGGAGCAGACAGGTGTCGGGCACCTCGTCGGCGAACCGGGCGGCGTGCACCCGGCGCTGCTCGTCCCAGGCCACCTGGTAATCGACCATGTCCGCACCGAAACCCATGCGGACGAACCGGAACTCACTCACGGCAAGTGCCTCCCTAAGAACCTTCACCGTGCATACAACGCGCCCGGAGCAACTGTACGGCTCCGGTTCGCGGCGCCGCCGTGGAGGGCTCCGCTCCAGTGTCCACTGCAACTGTCCACCCCTCGCGGGGTTTGTCACACGATCGGATGAAGGAGTGGTTTGGCTGGGCCGTCTGGGGGACGCCGTGTGCGCTCCGTGATAATTTCAGCGCCGTCCGTGAGCGGAAACCGGTCACGGCGCACGCCGTTCCATAAAGGAGCCGCGACCAAAGGGGGGCAGTCCATGGCCCCCCTTTATCGCTTCCAAGGGCCCGGAAGGCAATCGCACAGCATGACGGAACGACCTCCGCAGCGCACCCCGAACCGCCAGCTTTCCGCGCTCATCGCGGAGGCGGGTTTCTCCAACGCGGGCCTCGCGCGCCGCGTGGACCAACTCGGTCTGGAACACGGTCTCGACCTTCGCTACGACAAGACATCCGTGACCAGATGGCTGCGTGGACAGCAGCCCAGGGGGACGACACCCGCGCTGATCGCCGAGGTGTTCACGCGCCGCCTCGGCCGTCGGCTCTCCGCGCAGGACCTCGGGCTCGACGCGTGCGCGCCCGTGTACGCGGGCCTGGAGTTCGCGGCATCGCCCGAGGAGGCCGTCGACATCGTCAGCGGCCTGTGGCGCAAGGACTCCGGCTCGCACGCCGAACTCCGCAAGATCGCGTTCACCCCGGCCGGGCTCGTCGTGCCCAGCCGCGACTGGCTGATCGGCCGCGCCGACGACCGGGTCGCGCACGGTGAGCAGCTGTCGCGGGTGCCGGTGCAGGGGCGGCCCGCGCCGGTCCTGGAGGCCGTGGGCGCGGCGGTGCCGCGGCAGCGCGGGCAGACCGAGCGCGGGCCCGGGCACCGGGTGACCACCGGGGACATCGCGGCGCTGCGCTCCGTCGGCGAACTGTTCCGCGCGCTCGACCACGCGTACGGGGGCGGGCACGCGCGCCAGGCCCTCGTGCGGTACCTGGAGCACGAGGCCGAGCCGATGCTGCGCGGGGCGTACGGGGAGCAGCACGGGCGGCGGCTGTTCTGCGCGGTCGCCGATCTGACCCGGCTCGCGGGCTGGACCTCGTACGACATCGCGGCGCACGGGCTCGCCCAGCGGTACTTCGTGCAGGCGCTGCGGCTGTCGCAGGCCGCGGGGGACCGGATGTACGGGTCGTACGTGCTGGTCACGATGAGCCGGCAGGCCGTCTACCTCGGGCATGGGCGGGAGGCGGTGCAGCTCGCGCGGGTCGCCCAGCAGGGGGTCGGGGGAGCGGCGCCGCCCGCCGTGCAGGGGCTGCTGCACGCCGCCGAGGCGCGCGGGCACGGGGTGCTCGGTGAGGTGCGGGCCTGTACGGCTTCGCTGGTGCGGGCCGAGCGGGCGCTGGGCGCGGTGCGGGCCGGGGACGAGGTGCCGTCGTGGGCGCGGTTCTTCGACGAGGCGCAGCTCGCGGACGAGTTCGGGCACTGCCACCGGGACCTGCAGCAGTACCGGGCGGCGGCGCAGCACGCGGAGCGGTCGTTGCAGTTGCGGGCGCCGGGGTTCGCGCGGAGCCGGTTGTTCTGCCGGGTGGTGTTGGCGTCGGCGAGGTTGGGGCTCGGGGAGTTGGACACGGCCTGTGCGATTGGGGCGGAGGCGGCGGTGGCGGCGGCGGAGATGCGGTCGGTGCGGGCGCACGAGTATGTGCGGGAGTTCGAGAGGCGGTTGGAGCCGTATCGCGATGCGGGGCCCGTCCGGGGGTATCGGGAGAGGGTTGCGGCGTTGGGGTGAGGTGGGGCGGGGGTGCCGGGAATGGTGTGCGTCGGGCGGGGTTGACGTCGCGGGGCTCTGCCCCGGGCCCCGGTCCTCAATCGCCGGGCGGGCTTGAAATCCGGGTCCCGGTTCTTGGTCGCCGGGCGGGCTTGAAAGTGGGTTGACGTCGCGGGGCTCTGCCCCGGGCCCCGGTCCTCAATCGCCGGACGGGCTTGAAATCCGGGTCCCGGTTCTTGGTCGCTGGGCGGGCTTGAAATCCGGGTCCCGGTTTTTGGTCGCTGGGCGGGCTTGAAATGTGGGTCCCGGTTTTTGGTCGCTGGGCGGGCTTGAAATGTGGGTCCCGGTTTTTGGTTGCCGGGCGGGCTTGAAATGCGGGTCCCGGGCCTCGGTTGCCGGGCGGGGGAGGGGGCCGTGGTGTGTGGGGGCGTCCGCCCCCGGAGGTGTGCCACGGGGGCGGACGCGGAATGGGGGTCAGGCGGCGTCGGTGGTAGGGGGGTTGGCGGTGGTTGGGGTGTGGAGGCCCAGGTCGGTGAGGAGGGCGTGGGCGGCGCGGCGGCCCGAGTGGAGGGCGCCCTGGGGGGTGCTGGTGTCGCGGTGGTCGCCGCAGACGTACAGGCCGTCGAGGAGGCGGACCGGGCGGCGCGGGTCGTGCGGGGCCGGCATCGCGGGGACGGCGTGCGGGTCGTGGTGGACGGCGAGGGTTTCCCAGTCGGAGGTCGACGTGCCGTAGAGCGCGGCGAGTTGGGAGCGGAGTTCGCGGTCCGTGGGGGGTGGTCCGAGGATCGTCGAGGAGATCAGGGCGCGGCCCGCGGGGGCGCGTGTCGGGTCGACCTGGCTGGCCACCGTGGTGTGGGCGACCGGGCCGAGGCGGTCGGCGTCGAGGAGGAGGGCGGGGTCCGTGAGCGGGGGCTCGGGCACCGCGTGGTGGACGACCGTGACCTCGTGGAACGGCGGGACGCGCAGGCCCGGCAGAAGGTGCGCCGCGTCGTGCGCGCCCGTCGCCAGGACGACCGCGCGGCAGGGGAGTTGGCCGAGTTCGGAGGTCGTGACCGCGTTCGTGGCGACGGCCGTGACGCGTACGCCGGTGTGGACCGTGTCGGGCGCGAGCGTCGTCGCCAGGAGTTCCGGCAGCGCGTCCGCGCCGCCCTCGGGGAGCGCCAGGCGGCCCGCCGCGTAGGCGTGCAGGGCCAGGTCCGCGCAGCGGCTTGAGGTCGTGAGGTCCGGGTCGCAGAGGAGTGCCGAGAGCAGCGGGCGTACGAAGCCGTGGAGGGTGGAGGGAGGCAGGCCGCGGGTCGACAGGGCCTGGGTGATGGGGAGTTCGGGGCGGGTGAGGAGGCGAGGGGGCGGGGTTGCCGCGAGACGGGACAGGGCCGCGCCCAGGCGGGCGTGGTCCAGGGGAGTGCCGAGGGTGGGGCGCGTACGGCGCGGAGTCCGGGGAGCGCTCGCCAGGGCGCGTGCCGCGCTGAGTGCGCCCCCTGTGCGCCGGGGGCCGGTGGGCTCGCCCGCCCGGTGGCGCAGGCCCTCGCTGTGCACGAGGACGCCGGGGGAGAATCGGCGCAGGGCGAGCGGGGCGAGGGCGGGGGTGCGGCGCAGTTCCGGGTACGAGGTGCACAGCGGCTGCCCGGTCCGGTCGAGGCGGAACCCGTCGACCTTCTCCGTGGACATGCGGCCGCCGATGCCCGTGGCGGCCTCCAGGACCAGCGGGCGCAGGCCCGCCCTGGTCAGGTGCTGGGCGGCCGAGAGGCCCGCGACCCCGGCGCCCACGACGACGATGGCTCCCGGGCTTGCGTCTGCGGGGTCGAGCACGGTGTGCCTCCGGCGGGTCGGGTGGCGGGCGGCTGGCGGCTGGCGGGTGACATCCGGAGGGTCTCGTGCCCCCAATAAGCCCTCGGGATACGTGAGTTCGCGCTTCGGGGATCCCGGTGGCTCGCTCTTCGGGGATCTCGATCGAGCGTAGGTGTGCGCCGCGTACGCCGGTCAGTCGCGCGTGGGGGTCGGCACGGGGCACGGCGGTCGCACGACCGCGTTCCGCTTTCCGCCCCGCCCGCCGCACCGGTTTACGGCGTCGTACCCGCCGCCAAGTGCCGCAGCCCCCGCACCGCGAGGGCCGCGGGGGAGTCCGGGCCCGAGGTCTCGGCGTCCGTCGTGGACCACACTTCGAGGGCCACCCGGATCGCGTCGGTCGCGGCGGCCGCCGTCAGGCGCAGCTCCAGGGGGTCCGCGTCGCGGCCCGCGAGCCGGATCACCACGGCGAGCAGCTTCTCCTCGGACTCCTGGTTGACCCGGTACCAGACGGCGCGCAGGGCCGGGTCGTCCTGGGCCGCGCGCAGCAGGGTCCGGGTGCGGTGCAGCGCCTCCTCGGCCTCCTCGTCCGGGGGCGAGAGCGTGGCCTGCGCGGCCGATTCGAGGGCCTGCGCCAGCGGGGTGCCCGGCTCCGTCGCGGCCAGCAGCTCGCGCCAGCGGTCGCCGCCGGACGCGAGCAGCGGGCCCACCGCGTCCTGCTTGTTGCGGAAGTAGCGGTAGAAGGTGCGCAGCGCGACCCCGGCGCCCCGCGCGATCTCCTCGGCCGTGGTGCCGTCGGGGCCCTTCTCGGTGAACAGCTCCATCGCCGCGCGGGCGATGTCGAGCTGCGTCGCCGCTTTGCGGCGCTCGGTGAGAGAAGGCTGCGCGGAGGGCGTTCTGGGCTCGTTCACCCGACGAAGCGTAACCGCACGGGGAATCAACTGGCACAAAAAGTCGTTATGGCAAAACGTGCCACCCAGGCGTACGGTGAGCATCGTGCGAGGACGCACACAGGAACGTAAGGAGTCGCCATGAACAGCCAGAACCGCCCCAACTCCCTGAACCGCTACGAAGGGCGCCGCGCGCTGGTCACCGGCGGCGGGTCCGGCATCGGCCAGGCCACCGTGCTGCGCATGCTGGCGGAGGGCGGCCGGGTCGTCGCCGCCGACGTCAGCGAGGCCGGGCTCGCCGACACCGTGAGCAAGGCCGGCGCCGGCGCCGAGCGGCTGCTCACGGTCGTCGTGAACATCGCCGACGAGGCGTCCGTTCGCGAGGCCGTCGCCGCGGCCGTGAAGGCGCTCGGCGGGCTCGACGTGCTCGTGAACGCCGCCGGCATCCTGCGCTCCTCGCACACCGAGAAGACGACGCTCGCCGAGTTCAACCAGGTGCTCGCGGTCAACCTCACCGGCACCTTCCTGATGATCCGCGAGGCGATACCGGCGCTGCTCGAAGGCAACGGCCCGGCCGTCGTCAACTTCAGCTCCACGTCCGCGATGTTCGCCCACCCGTACATGGCGGCGTACGCGGCGAGCAAGGGCGGCATCCAGTCCATGACGCACGCGCTGGCCGCCGAGTACAGCAAGCAGGGCGTCCGGTTCACCGCCGTGCAGCCGGGGTCGATCTCGTCCGGGATGACCGACGGCTCCGGCGAGAGCAAGCAGAGCCAGGGCCCCGGGCTGCCGGAGGACACCGACTGGAGCCTGTTCGCGAAGCTGTCGCCCTCGCTCGGTGAGGGCTTCGCCGGGCCGGAGTCGGTCGCCGGGGTCGTCGCGATGCTGGCCTCCGACGACGGCAGGTTCATCACCGGTACGGAGGTCCGGATCGACGGCGGCACCCACTACTGAACCGGGCCGCTATACGGATACGCGGAAGCGGTGCCGGTACGCCGTCGGTGTCGTGTCGAGCTGGCGGCGAAACGCCCGCACCAGCGTGTCCGTCGTGCCGAAGCCGCAGGTGGCGGCGATCCGGTCGAGCGTGTCGTCGCCCGACTCAAGGAGTTGTCGCGCCCGCTCGACGCGCGCCGACTCGACGTACGCGCTCGGTGTCGTGCCCAGTTCGGACTTGAAGATCCGGGTGAGCTGGCGCTCGCTGACGTGGGCGTGCTCGGCGAGGTCCGCGACGGTGAGCGGCGCGTCGAGGTGCCGGGTGATGTGCTGGCGCAGGTCGTCCACGCGGCGTGTCGTGGAGGCCTGCGCGAGCGGCACGCTGAACTGGCTCTGGCCGCTCGGCCGCTTCAGGTACATCACCAGCTGCCGGGCCACCCGCAGCGCCGTCCGCTCGCCGAGGTCCTCGGCGACCAGGGCGAGGGCGAGGTCGAGGCAGGAGCTGATGCCCGCGCCGGTCCAGACGTCTCCCTCGCGGATGAAGATCGGGTCGGGGTCGACGTCGATCTCCGGGTGCTCCTCGGCGAGTTGGCGCGCGGTCGACCAGTGGGTGGTGGCCCGCCTGCCGTCGAGCAGCCCGGCCGCCGCGAGCAGATGCGCCCCGACGCAGACCGACGCGACCCGCCGCGCCCGCCCCGCGAGCGTGCGCACCCGGTCGACCACGGCGGGCTCCGCGAGGGCGCGCACCCCGCGCTCCGGGTCGGCCTCGACCGAGCCAGGCACCAGGAGCGTGTCGATGCGGTGGCGGGCCGCGGCGTCGAAGGTGACGTCGGGCAGGACGCGTACGCCCGCGGACGTGGTGACCGGGTCCAGGGTTTCGGCGGCGAGCAGGACCCGGTAGGGCGTGTCGCCGCTCTCGCGCCGCACCAGCGAGAACACCTCGGGCGGGCCCGTCACATCGAGCAGGTCGACGCCTTCGAAGAGGACGATGACGACGAGTCGTTCGGGGGCGTTCACGATCGCTTCCTGTCCACTTGAGGGCATGCGGCATGTCCGAATCTGCATGTTAGCCGTCATTGCCGACATGGCGGCACCGCTCGTAGCGTTTCAGGCATGGCTACAAAGACGACTCTTCGCACCCTCAACGGCCTCGACGACACCCCCGCTTCGCTCGCCGACGCGACGCTGATCCTGGTCGACTACCAGAACACCTACACCCGTGGCGTGATGGAGCTGGAGGGCTGGCGGGCCGCCCTCGACAACGCCGCCGCGCTCCTCGCGCGGGCCCGCGAGGCCGGCTCCACGGTCATCCACGTGCAGCACGACGGCGGCGAGGGCTCCGCCTACGACATCCGCGCCGAGATCGGCGGGATCCACCCCGACGTCGCGCCGGTCGAGGGCGAGGCCGTGGTGGTCAAGCCCGCCCCGGACTCCTTCGTCGGCACCGACCTGGGCGAGCGCGTCGACGCCGCGGGCCACAAGGACCTCGTCGTGATCGGGTTCATGTCCCACATGTGCGTGCAGTTCACCTCGCAGGGCGCGTTCCTGCGCGGCAACAAGCCCACCGTCGTCGCCGACGCCTGCGCGACGCGGCCGCTCGCCTCCGTCGGCGGCGTCGAGGTGCCCGCCGAGCAGCTGCACCTCGGGGCGATGGCGACGATCGGCGACCTGTACGGAGTGGTCGTGCCGACCGCGGAGTCCCTGGCGTAACCCGTCCTACGACTGGACGAGCGCCCCCGTGTCCACCGGCGTCGTCGCGTTCGCCGCCCGCTGCGCGTCGGAGGACACCTCGTCCGCCGTCAGCACGTAGCCCGTCCCGTCGTCCGTCGTGGACCGGGCGAACACCACGCCGTACACCTCGCCGTCCGTGTCGAGGAGCGGGCCGCCGGAGTTGCCGGGCAGGACCGTGGAGCGGATCGAGTAGATGTCGCGGGTGACGTTGCCGTCGCCGTAGATGTCCTGGCCGGCCGCCTTGATCGTGTCGTCGACGGTGGCCGCCTGGAGGTCGAGGCCGCCGTCCTGCGGGTAGCCCGCGACGACGGCGGCGTCACCGCGCTTCGCCGAGTCGTCGAAGCGGAGGGAGGGGGCGTCGAGCCCGGGAACGTAGAGGACCGCCACGTCCTTGTCGGGGTCGAAGAGGACGACCTCCGCGTCGTACGAGTGGCCGGTGCCGCCCACCCGGACCGTCGGGTCGTCGATGCCCGCGACCACGTGGGCGTTGGTCATGACGCGCTCGGACGAGTACACGAAGCCGCTGCCCTCGCGGCCCTGGGTGCCGGACGCGCCCTGGACCTTGACGCTGCTGCGCTGCGCCGCGCTGGTCGCCTGGGTGGTGACGCTGTCCCCGGACGGCTTCGCCACCTCGGCGGGCGGCTCGCTCGCGAACGGGTCGAAGACCTGCGGAAAGCCCGCCGACGTGAGCGCGCCCGTGGCCTGCGAGAACCAGGACGGGGTCGTCGACGGCATGGTGCGCTGCACCGCGCCGAGCACCGTCGAGTTCCGGACCGCCTGGTTGATGAGCGTGGAGGACGAGGCGACGAGGACGCTGCCCGCGACCCACGCCACCACTAGGACGGCGACCGCGCTCGCCGCGCCACCGCCCACCCCGTCGGCCACCCGCAGCGGCCCCGGAGCGTGCGACATGCCGCCCTGGATGCGCGCCGCGAGCAGCCCGGCGAGCCCGTGCCCGGCGACCGCAGGCACCAGCACCGTGAGCACCGCGACGACCGTGGCCGACGTGGTGCCCGGCGTCACCGTCTCCATCAGGTACGGCAGCAGCCAGACGCCGACGACCGCACCGCCCACGAATCCGGCCAGCGAGACGAGGCCCGCGAGCAGGCCGCGCCGGTAGCCGTGCACGGCGTAGGCGAGGGCCACCACGAGCAGCAGCACGTCGAATATGTGGAGGTCCATATCGGTAAGAAACGCCCACGCGCCCCCAATGGTTCCGCCACCTGGCCCACTGTGGCTGACCGCACATGACCGGACGGGCCGAGGGTGGGAGACGTGCGTGTTCTACGGATGGTGTTGTGCTGGCTGCCCGGGGCCCTGGCCCTCGGGCTCCTCGTGGTGTGTGCCGTGGCGGTCGACCGGCCGGGGCCCGAGCGGTTCGGGGCCACGGCCCGCGGCGTGCTGCCGGCCGTGGCCGTGCCGGTGAAACGGGCCGCGGCGGCGAGCGGGCACGACGCGCGGGTGGCGGCGCGCCCCCGCATCGTGCCACGCGGCACATGGCTCGCGGGCGCCGAGACGTACCACCGCGACCCGGTCCGCTACGGCGACCGCGTCAAGGCCGTCTTCCTGCACCACACCGACTCGCCGAACGACTACGACTGCGCGGACTCGCCGCGCATCATCCGCGACCTGTACGCGGGGCAGGCGGGCGGCGGCGCGACGGGCGGCAAGGAGTGGGACGACATCGGCTACAACTTCCTCGTCGACCGCTGCGGGAAGATCTACGAGGGGCGGGCGGGCGGCGCCGCCAAGCCCGTCGTCGGCGCGCACACGCAGGGCTTCAACCAGGACACGGCGGGGATCGCCGCGATCGGCACGTTCACCGAGGGCACCCCGGTGCCGAAGAGGATGACCGACGCGATCGCCGCCGTCGCCGCGTGGAAGCTGAGCCTGTCCGGGATCGACGCGCGCTCCCGGGTGCGGCTCGTGTCCAGCAACGACCTGGCCCGGTTCCGCACCGGAACGCCCCACAGGTTCTTCGCGATCTCCGGGCACCGGGACGGCTACGAGACGTTCTGCCCCGGGCTCGCCCTGATGGGGAAGCTCCCGGAGATCAGGGAGCGGGCGGCGGCGCTGCAAAAGCGCCGCTGAACCGTACCGTCCCGGTGTGACGTCGACCGTTCCTACGCCTCGGGGCTCCGCCCCGGACCCCGCTGCTCAATCGCCGCAGGGGCTTGATGTGCCCGGCTGTGTCGTGCTCGATCGCGGTAGGGGCTTGATGTGCCTGGCTGCGGCGTGATCGATCGCGGTAGGGGCTTGATGTGCCTGGCTGTGTCGTGATCGATCGCGGTAGGGGCTTGATGTGCCCGGCCGTGTCGCGCTCAATCGCCGCAGGGGCTTGACTGGGCGAGTCGCTTCGCTGCCATCCCCGCCAGCACCGCCGCCCCGCGCGGCAGCGCCGCGTCGTCGAAGATTGCGTACGGGGAGTGGTTGAAGGGGGCCGTCTCCTCGGGGACGTCGGCGGGGCGCGCGGAGAGGCCGAGCTGGACGCCGGGCGCGACCGCCGTGACCCGGGAGAAGTCCTCCGACGCCATGATCGGGTGGCGGTCGTAGTGCCAGCTGGAGCCGCCGTACAGCTCGTCGACGACCTCGCGGCCCAGCTCCACCGCCTCCTCGGCCGCGATCAGCGCCGGGTACACCTCGTGCGCGTCGACGTCCGCCGTCATGCCCCAGCCCTCGGCGATGCCCTCCACCAGGCGTACCGCGCGCGGCAGGAAGTCGGCCATCGCCTCCGGTGACGTGGAGCGCACGGTCGCCTCGAACTCGGCGGTGCCGGGGATGATGTTGAGCTTCGTACCGGCCTGGAACATGCCGACGGTCAGTACGACCGGGTCGAAGACGGAGGCCGCGCGCGTCACCAGGTTCTGCAGCGCGAGCACCATCTCCGCCGCGACCGGCACCGGATCGGCCGCCGTGTGCGGGGTCGAGCCGTGCCCGCCCTTGCCGCGCACGACGACGCTCAGCTCGGCGTTGCCCGCCGTCTGGGTGCCGGTGCGGGCGCTGAACGTGCCGCACTCCGCGCCGTTCGACGCCACGTGCACCGAGTACGCGCCGACCAGCGGCTGCCCCGCCGCCTCCAGGAGCCCTTCGTCGATCATGTGCCGGGCGCCGTCGTAACTCTCCTCGCCGGGCTGGAACATGAAGACGACCGTGCCCGGCAGCTCGTCCTTGCGCTCGCACAGCAGCCGCGCCGCGCCCACCAGCATCGCCGTGTGCTGATCGTGCCCGCACGCGTGCATCACGCCGTCGATCCGCGACTTGTACGGGACGTCGGCCAGCTCCGTCAGCGGCAGCGCGTCCATGTCGCCGCGCAGCAGCACCGCGGGTCCGGGACGGCCGCCACGGAGGACCGCCGTCACCGAGTCGAGCGCCTTGCCGGTCGTGATCTCCAGCGGGAGGCCTTCGAGCGCGGCGAGCACCTTCCGCTGCGTGAGCGGCAGCGCGAGGCCGAGCTCCGGCTCGCGGTGCAGGGCGTGGCGCAGCTCGGTCAGCTCGGCGGCGATGGCCTCGGCGCGCTCCCGGAAGCCGTGCTCGGTCGTCGGCTCGATCGGTGCGTTCGGCATGCGTGAAGTCCCTTTCGTAGGAAGGAAGTTGTGCGGGAGTTCTACGTAGACGGGGGTGGGCTCAGTCCGTCGTGCGGCGGCGCGCGAACAGGACGAGACCGGCGGCGCCCAGGCCCGACAGCGCGCACGCCAGCCACACGATCCGGTACGCCTCCGCCGAAGGCAGCGCGGAGTCCGCGAGCAGGATGTTGCTGAGGACGACGGCGAACAGGCCGCCGGCGACGCCGCCCGCGAGCGTGCGCAGCGTGTTGTAGACGCCCGCCGCGATCCCGGTCTGCCCGGCGGGGGAGCGCTCCGCGACGAGCGAGGGGAAGGCGCCCGACATCAGGCCGATGCCGCAGCCGGTGAGGGTGACCGTGACGAGGAACGCCGCCTCGCTGCCGTGGGCCACGCACAGCGCCCCGTACCCGAGCGCGAGGAGCGCGGCGCCGGTGGCGATGGTGCGGTGCAGGCCGATCCTGGCGGCGATCCTCGCGTGCAGAGCCGCGCCGATCACGGAGGCGACCTGGCTGGGCAGCAGGAGCAGCGCGATGCCGGTGGTGTCGAGGCCGAAGCCGTACCCCGCCTCCTGCGAACGGGCCGCCAGGAACGTCGAGTTGGGGGACTGCGAGCCGAACAGGGCGATCGCGAACAGCATCGCCGCGAGCTGCACAGGCCACATCGAACGGTGCCCGATCACCCGCAGATCGACGGCCGGGTGCGCGGTCCGCAGCTCCCACCAGCCCCACGCGAGCAGCACCACCAGCCCGGCGAGCAGACAGCCGAGCACCGTCGACGAGCCCCAGCCGAGCCGCGAGGTCTGCGAGAGCCCGTACTGGAGCAGGAGCAGTGCCACCGCGAGCCCCAGGAAGCCGAGCCCGTCGATCTTCCGCGCGGCGCGCGTCGACGTCTCCGGTATCAGGAACAGGGCGCAGCAGAACGCGAGTACGGCCAGCACCGTGAGGACGAGGAGTGCCGGGCGCACCCCGCCGAGCAGGTCCTCCGCCGGGCCCGCGATCAGCGAGCCGAGCGCGACGCCGCCGGTCAGACAGCCGACGAGCAGCCCGATGGCCCGGCGGCCCGCGTCGCCCTGCACCTTGTCGCGGGTGATGGCGATCTCCAGCGGAAGCCACGCCGACAGCGGACCCGTCAACACCCGCCCCAGGAGCAGCAGTTCGTACGACGGGGCGAACGCGACGAGCAGCGAGCCGAGCACCACGACGGCGAGCGCGATGCGCAGCATGCGCCGGTGCCCGTACATGTCGCCGAGCTTGGTGAGGATCGGCACGCACACCGCGGCGGCCAGCAGTTGGAGGCTGTTCACGAGGGCGATGTCGCCCGCCGACACCTGGTGCAGGCCCGCGATCGACGGCAGCAGCGGCGGCACGAAGCCCTGGAAGATGCCGCTGGTCAGCTCGACGAAGGCCATGAAGCCGACGACGGCGCCGATCCGGGCGGGAGCGGCGGCAGAGGGCTCGGCGGCGGCCTGCGCGGGGGGTGGGGGCACGGTCAAGGGAACGCTCCTGGAACACGCGGCGGGGGCGAACTACGGGGCGGTGCGGAACTGCGGGGCGGTGCGGAACTGCGGGGCGGTGCGGGGTCCGGCGGCGCGGGGGCGGCCGAATTGCGGACCACCGTGCGACAGCCCCCGGCAAGATCCACGGGACTGGCCGAAATCCGTCACCTGTTACGTTGCCGCCGATGGAATCCGTCACCGTCTCCGAGACCGACCTGCAACTGCTGCACGCGCTCCAGATCAACCCGCGCGTGCCGTGGAACGTGCTCGGTGACGTCCTCGGCATCAGCCCGTCCACCGCCGCCCGGCACTGGGGCCGGCTATCCGACGCGGGCCTCGCCTGGGTCAGCGCCTACCGGCCCGACTTCGCCGGACAGCTCGGCGACCCGGTGAACGCGCTGGTCACCGCCGTGTGCGCGCCCGGCCGACTGAACGAGATGGCAGCCGCGTTCGCCACCCACCCCGAGATCCTCTCCGTCGAGATCGTCTCCGGCGACGGGGACCTGCACCTCACGGTGATCGCGGCGGACCGGCACGCGTTCGCCGACTACATGCTCGGCCCGTTCGCCGCGGTCGACGGATTGCTGCAGTCCAGCACCTGCTGGGTGACCCGGATCTACAAGGAGGGCAGCAAGTGGCGGCTGCGCGCCCTGAGCCCGGCGCAGGCGCGCAGGCTGCGGGAAGCGGCGGGGGCCTCGGCAGGGGGCGCCGTACGAACTCCCCCTCCCGGCACGCCACTCGACCCGGCCGACCGGCGGATCGTCGCCGCCCTCGCCCCCGACGGGCGGGCCTCCTACGCGGCGCTCGCCGAGGCCGCCGCCGTCAGCGAGCCCACGGTGCGGCGCCGCCTGCGCCGGCTCCTCGACCACGGGCGGGTCGCGGTGCGCTGCGATCTCGCGTGGGAGGTGGCGGGCTGGCCGGTGACCACGGTGGTCGCGCTGCGCGTCCCGGCCGACCGGCTCCAGGAGACCGCCCGCGCCCTCGCCGCCCGCACCGACACCCGGCTCGTCGCCACCTGCGTGGGCGAGGCCGACCTCATCGTCTCCCTCTGGCTCCCGTCCCTCGCGGACGCCCACCCCTTCGCGGCGACACTCGCGGAGCGGTTCCCCGACGTACGCGTGGTGCGCTGGCTCACCGGCCTGCGCGCGATCAAGCGCATGGGCCAACTCCTGGACGAGCGGGGGCGGGCGCTGCGCCCCACCCCTTGACCGCTCGGGCGTTCCTCAATGGGTCGTCTCTCCCGCCTGGCCGGGCGTTCCTCGGCGGGTCGCCCTCTGGGCGTGCTGGGAGGTTTGCGGCGGGTCGCCCTCTGGGCTTGTCGCGCGGTTTGCGGTGGGTCGCGCCCTGGGGCGGTGGGTGGTTTTCGGCGGGCCTGTGGCGCGGCTGCAGTGGTCGGCCCCTGGGCCCGTCAGGCGGGACTCGGTGGGCCGGTCCCTGGCCGCGTCACGCGGGCTTCAGCGTGCCGCCGCCCTCCAGCGTGTACTTCTTTCCGCGCAGGTCGGGGCTGGACGCCTTGTCGTACTTCACCGTGTGGCCGTTGCCCACGATCACGTCGGAGACCTTCGCGCCGTCGGCCAGCGTGAGGCCCTTCAGGGTCGAGTCGCCGGACACCGACCACTCCGTCTTCGGGCCGAGCTTCAGCGCCGCCGCGCCCACGATCTTCCCGTCCAGCTTGCTGGAGCCCTTCAGGTCGAGATCGGCGGACGAGCCCTTCGCCACCGCCACGCTGCCCTTCAGCTTCTCGCCGTCCGCCGTGAACGTCGCCGTCCCCTTGTCCGTGACCCGCAGCAGCTTCCCGTCCTTCGTGCTCACCTCGGCCTTGCCGCCCAACTCGATGTCCGCGTCGGCCTGTTGGACCGCGAAGATGTCACCGTCGGAGGCCTGCACCGCGCCGCCGGTCATCGTGAACGAGGTGTCGCCGTCGCCGCGCAGCACCACACCGCCCGCCGCCGCGGCCGCCCGCACGTCCTCCAGGGACAGCGAACCCCCGGCCTCCACGGTGAACGCCTCCGAGTTCGCCAGGTCGAACAGCGTCTGGGACAAGGACACCTCGCCCGCCGTCTGCACGCCCGGCGAACCACAGCCCGCCGAGGTCATCGTGCCGCCCGACACCGTGACCTTCCCGCCGCCCGGCCCCACCGCCACCGGCGCCGCCTGCGCGCCCGCCGTGTCGACCTCCACGTACGTCAGGTCGAGCGCCCCGCCGTGCGAGGCCGTGACGCCACGCGCCGACGACCCCTTCGTCTTGATGCCGCCCGCGCTGAGCGTGGCCTTCGCGCCCTCGCCAGAGGCGAACACCCCGGTCGCGCCCTTGCCCTTGGTGGACATCCGGCCGCCGGACATGGTGAGCGTGCCGCCGTCGCGGGCGAGCGCGGCCGCGTTCAGGCCGTGCCCGTCGGAGGCCGTGACGGACGAGGTGCCCCCGTGCTTGATCACCTTTCCGTCGCGCGTCGTCAGCTTCCCCGAACCGGACACGAGCAGCGCCGACCTGTCGCCCGTCGTCGTCTTGAACTCCTTCTGCGCCTTCGCCTGCACCGTCTTGTCGTCGACCGTGTACGCCGACGTCGCGCGCGGCTTCGCGTCCGGGCCGTGGTCGTCGGCCGACGGGTCCGTCACACAGCGGGCGCCGCTCGCCGTCGCGGCGGGCGAGGCGGCCGGCGGCGGATTGGTCGCCCCGTCGTCGTCGGAACAGCCGGTCAGCGTGGACACGGCGAGCGGCAGCAGCAGTACGGAGGCGGTGACCGCGGCGCGGCGGTGTCCCTGGCGGCGCGGGAGTCCCGGGTTCTTCATGCGCCTACGTTCACACCTCACGCCTCACGAGGCACGCCCGGGGTCGGCGTGGCGCCATCGACGGTCCCCGACGCGGGCACCACCGGGGCGAAGACCAGCAGCGTCAGATCGTCCCTGACCGACCCGGCGAACCGGATCACGTCCCGCCACACCGCGTCCGTGAGCCCGGCCGGATCCTCGCCCGCGAACTGCGGAAGCCGTTCGGTGAGCGGATAGAACGCGCCGGCCTGGTCCCGCGCCTCCGTCACCCCGTCCGTCGGCGCGATCAGCCGGTCCCCGCGGCGCAGCTCGAACGTCAGCCGCTCGGGCGGCGCCAGCTCCGCGAGCCCCAGCCCGAGCGGCGCCCCCGACGGCACGTCGAGCTCCGTCACCCGCCCCTCGCGCAGCAGCAGCGGATGCGGGTGACCGCAGCTGATGACGTGCACGACGGGCGGCTCGCCGGGGCCGGGGTCGGGGAATTCGAGCAGCACCGCCGTCGCGAACAGCTCCGCGTGCTCGTCCTCCGCCGTGTCCACGACGAGCCGCCGGTCGAGCCGCGCCGCCACCCCCTCCAGGTCCGGCTGGTCGAGCACCGCCTCCCGGAACGCGCCGAGCAGCCCCGCCACCGTGCCCACCGCCGACAGGCCGTGCCCCTGTACGTCGCCGACCACCGCCCGTACGCCCGTCGGACCCTTCCGTACGTCGAAGAGGTCGCCGCCGACCAGGGCGCCGCGGTGCGCCGCCCGGTACAGGCCCGCGCAGCGCACGGCGCCCACCCGCTCCGGCAGCGGCGGCAGCACCGCGAACTGGGCGGCCTCCGCGACCGTACGCACCGTCACCAGCTGCTCGTCCCTGCGGCTGCGCACCCACGCGATGACGACGCTGAGGACGGCGACGAACGCCACGGTCAGCACGTCGCCGCTGCCGGGCCGCCCGAAGCCGATCCGCGGCAGGTTCAGGAGCAGCACGACGCAGCCGCCGAACAGCGCCGTGACCGCGGGACCGTATGTCAGGGCGGCCAGCGGCGGGATCGCGCCGAGCAGGAACGCCAGCTCGAAACGGTGGCGGGTGACGACCTGCAGCGCGTAAAGCCCCACGAGCAGCACGACCGGAAGCCAGCGCACCCAGCGCGGCGGCGGCGCGCCCCGCAGCCAGGCGCGCCGCGCCTCGTCCTTGCGGCGCGCCACGGGCCAGGGCCTGGTCATGCGGCTACGGCTCCTTCCGCGGCGGAACGGGCGAGGTGTCAATTCACCCTGCTACGAGTCGTCGGGCGTCGCACGCCGTGACCGCGGCGCCACCGGCCGGGGGCTACAGGGGGCGGCCCATCAGCACGTCGTCGACGTACGACCCGTCCAACAGGAACTCCTCCGGCAGCACGCCCTCGACGACGAAGCCCTCCGCCTCGTACAGCTTCCGCGCCGGGGTGTTGTGCCCGAGCACGCGCAGCGTGATCCGCCGCGCGCCCTGCCGCCGTGCCAGCTCGACGGCGCCCCGCACCAAAGCCCGGCCGACGCCGCGCCCGCGGGCCGCGTCCGCGACGACGAGGCCCAGGATCTGGCGGACGTGCGCGTTCGATTCGAGGGGCGTCGGGAATCCGAGCCGTACGTAGCCCACGGCGCGGCCGTCGGACTCGGCGACGAGGTGGTCGCGCGGGCCGAAGCGCTCGTTGAAGAACGGCGCGGGTTCCGGGTCGAGCGGCCGCACCGCATGCAGATACGACCAGGTGTCCCGGTCGAGACGGTCGAGCGCCGCCGCGTCGTCGGCGACGGCGAAACGTATGTGGACCTCGGTGTCCTCGGGGGCTGACATGCGGCCGACTGTACGACGGGCAGGATGGGCCCATGACACGTTTCGCGGTGGCGGGCGCCTCCGGACTCATCGGCTCGGCGCTCGTGCGTTCCCTGACCGACGACGGGCACGAAGTGGTGCGCCTGGTGCGGCGCGCGCCGCGGGCGGCGGACGAGGTGCGGTGGGCACCGAAGGACGGACAGGTCGACCTCGCCGGGCTCGCCGGGTGCGAGGCGATCGTGAACCTGGCCGGGGCCGGGGTCGGCGACCACCGGTGGACGGCCGCGTACAAGCGGGAGATCCGGGACAGCCGGGTCCTCGGTACGCAGGCGCTCGCGCGGGCGGCGGCGGCCCTCGACACCCCGCCGCGGGTCTTCCTCAACGGGAGCGCGGTCGGCTACTACGGCGACACGGGCAGCCGGAGCGTCGACGAGTCCGCCCCCGCGGGCGACGGCTTCCTGCCCTCCGTCTGCGTCGAGTGGGAGGCCGCGGCGGCCCCAGCCCACCAGGCCGGCATCCGCACGGTCTTCGCCCGCACCGGGCTCGTCGTCGCCCGTGGCGGAGGCGCCTGGGGCAAGCTCTTCCCGCTGTTCAAGGCGGGGCTCGGCGGGCGCCTGGGGGACGGGCGGCAGTACTGGTCGTACATCGCGCTCGCCGACCATGTCGCGGCGCTGCGCCACCTTCTCGACACGGACGGGCTGGCCGGTCCTGTGAACCTGACGGCGCCGCAGCCGGCGACGAACCGGGAGGTGACGGCGGCGATGGGGCGGGTGCTGCGGCGGCCCACGCCGTTCCCCGTGCCGTCCTTCGCGCTGCGGGTCGCCCTCGGCGAGATGGCGGGGGACGTTCTGGGGTCGACCCGTGCGGTGCCTACGCGGCTGCTGGAGTCCGGCTTCGAGTTCGCCCACCCGGGGGTGGACCAGGCGATCCGCGCGGCACAAGCAAGCCCCTCCGGCGTTTGAGGAGCGGGGGCCGGGGCGGAGCCCCGGGTCTTTCCAGCCCCTCCGGCGTTTGAGGAGCGGGGGCCGGGGCGGAGCCCCGAGGCGTGGGGACGGCTAGCCGAAACGGGACGTCAAGCGGGGATACGTCCGCGCCATCACCCCGTCGTCCTCGAAGTCCAGGGGCGTGCCCACCGGTTCCGCCGGGGCCGCCGCGATGCCGAGGTCGGGGGCGACCGCCCCGGTCAGCTGCTCGTACGCCTCGTCCGCGGCGTAGCCGATCTCCTCGCCGTCGCCGTCGACCTCGTCGTCGAACTCGTCGAGGAGCTCCGCCAGGGAGTCCGGGTCGTGCAGGGCCCCCTCGAAGACCTCCCGGCCCTGGCCGATCAGCCAGCACCGGAAGTAGTCGAACGCGTCGTCGCTCGCCCCACCGAGCAGCACCCACGCCGCCCCCCAAAGATCCCACCGGTACGCCCGGTTGTAGCGGGACTCGAAGTGCCGCGCGAAGTCGAGCACGAAGTCGGGATCGAACCGCAGCAGCCGCTCGACGAGCAACTCGGCGTGGTCCTCGGGGTCGCCGCCCGAGGCCTCACGCGTGCTGTCCACGATCTCCCAGAACTCCGTCTCGTCCATCACGGGACCAGCATCGGCCCTGGAGAGATGGGCCGCACGCCGAGCGCACGACGTCTTCCACTTCGTTACGCATGCACATGCCGACGGCACCCCGCGCCCGGCAGCCTCCCCCTCACCCGTACCACCCCCGCATCCGCCGCGCGGCCTGCGCGAACCGCTCCCGCAGCGCCACCGGAGCCACCACCTCCGCCTCCGGTCCGAGCGCCATGAGCTGCGTGTACGCGACGTCCTCCGACTCGACCGGCAGCGTCACCGTCAGCCGCCCGTCGGCGCCCGCGTCCCCCGCCGACTCCAGCGCCTCCCGGGCGGACGCCGCGTCGGTGGCGTACGGCAGTTGACGTATTCCGGCGGGCGTGAGCCGCACGACGACCTCCGCCCGCAGCAGTGCCCGCGCGAACTGCGCCGCCCGTTCCTCCCAGAACGCGGGCAGGTCGAACGCCTCCTCCCCTTCGGCCCGCTCGAACCGTTCCTCGCCCGGTGTCACCACCGTGAACCGGTCGACCCGGTACACCCGGAAGGCGTCCGCCTCGCGCACCGCCGCCGCCAGGTACCAGACGCCCGCCTTGAGCACCAGGCCGTACGGCTCCAACTCCCGCTCCACGTCCTCCTCTTGACCCAGCGACGTGCGCCGGTACCCGACCCGCAGCACCCGGTCCTCCCACACCGCCTCCGCGATCGCGGGCAGCAGCTCCGGGGGCTGCGGCTCCTTGAACCAGCCCGGCGCGTCGAGGTGGAAGCGCTGCGCCGCCGACTGTGGTGCGTCGCGCAGCGACGGCAGCAGCGCCGCCGACACCTTCAGGTGCGCCGCCGACGCCGCGTCCTCAAGTCCCATCTCGCGCAGCGCCCCCGGCACCCCCGACAGGAACAGCGACTCCGCCTCGCCGCGCGCGAGCCCGGTGAGCCGCGTCCGGTACCCGCCGATCAGCCGGTACCCACCGGCCCGCCCCCGGTCCGCGTACACCGGAACCCCCGCCTCCGACAGGGCCTGCGCGTCCCGCGTCACCGTCCGCTCGGACACCTCCAGCTCGCGCGCCAGCTCGGCCGCGGTCATGGACGGCCGGGACTGGAGCAACAGCACCATCTTGATCAGGCGGGCAGCACGCATACCGACATCATGAACCGCCCCACTGACAACCGACCCGAACCGGCCGCCCCTCAGGCCGCGAAGCGCATCACCGAGAACGCCGCGCCCTGCGGGTCCGCCAGCATCGCGAACCGGCCGGGAGCGATCGACGTGGGCGCCACCAGGACGTGCCCCGACAGCTCAGCGCAGCGCTCCGCCACCGCGTCCGGATCGTCCACGGCGACGTACAGGTTCCAGTGCGAGGGCACCTCGGGCGGGAAGTCGCCGGCCGACATGTCGACCATGCCGCCGAAGGGCTCGTCCGCGACCGACCACTGCGTGTAGGAGTCGTCCCGGCGCGCGCCCCAGCCGAGCACCGACTGGTAGAAGTCCACCGCGCCCGCACCGTCCCGCGTGACGAGTTCGAACCAGCAGAAGCTGCTCGGCACGTTCACCACCTCGAACCCGGCGTGCTCCTGCGGCTCCCACAGGCCGAACACGGCGCCCGCCGGGTCCTGGCAGACCGCCAGCCTGCCCTCTTCCTCGACGCCGATCGGACCCGAGACGACCCGGCCGTTGTTGCCGCTCACGCGCGCGGTGACCGCGTCGATGCCGCTGGACTGGAAGTACGGCAGCCAGGCGGCGGGCTGTCCTGGGCGCAGCACCGGTCCCACCCCCGCCACCTTCGGCCCGTCCGGGCTGTCCAGTGCGAACCTGCCGTGCCCGCCCACCGTGGGGTCCTCGGTCGACCGGGTGCGCCAGCCGAACAGGGCCTCGTAGAAGTACCGGGCCGCCTCCGGCTCTGTGGTCGACAGATCCGCCCAGCACGGCGCCGAGGGAGTCTTGGAGATCTTCATGGAGATACGCCTCCCACAACGCGAACGGGGCCCCGGAGCGGACGCGTCCATTCACGCACGCGTGCCCCGCCCCGGCAATCGGGACGGGGCACGCAAAGCCCGTGAACTCGGGGTACTACAGGCCGTAGCGCTCGCGCGCCTCCTTCACGGCCGTCGCCTTGACCTCGCCGCGGCGGGCGAGCTGGGCGAGGGCCGCGACGACGATCGACTCGGCGTCGACGCCGAAGTGGCGGCGGGCGTCCTCGCGGGTGTCCGAGAGGCCGAAGCCGTCGGCGCCCAGCGAGGTGTAGTCCTGCTCGACCCACTGCGCGATCTGGTCCGGGACCTGGCGCATGTAGTCGGACACGGCGAGCACCGGGCCCTCCGCACCGGCCAGGACCTGGCGGACGAACGGCACGCGCTCCTCGCCGTTCAGGAGCGCCTCGTCGGCCTCCAGGGCGTCGCGGCGCAGCTCCGTCCAGGACGTCGCGGACCACACGTCGGCGGCCACGCCCCAGTCCTCGGCGAGCAGCTGCTGCGCCTTGAGCGTCCAGTGGATCGCCGTACCGGAGGCGATGAGGTTGGTGCGCGGGGCGTTCGCCGCCGCCACGTCCACCCCGGCCGTCTCCGCCGTGTTGAAGCGGTACAGGCCCTTGATGATCTGCTCGTCGAGGCCGTCCACCGCCGGCTTGGCGGGCTGCGGCATCGGCTCGTTGTAGACCGTCAGGTAGTAGAAGACGTCCTGGTCCTCGCCCGGCTTGGCCTCGCCGTACATGCGGCGCAGGCCTTCCTTCATGATCGTGGCGATCTCGTAGGCGAAGGCCGGGTCGTACGTCAGGGCCGCCGGGTTGGTGGCCGCGATCATCGGCGAGTGGCCGTCCGCGTGCTGCAGACCCTCACCGGTCAGCGTCGTGCGACCTGCGGTGGCGCCGATGACGAAGCCGCGGCCCATCTGGTCGCCGAGCTGCCAGAACTGGTCGCCGGTGCGCTGCCAGCCGAACATCGAGTAGAAGATGTACAGCGGGATCATCTGCTCGCCGTGCGTCGCGTACGACGTGGCGGCGGCGATGAAGTCCGCGAGCGAACCGGCCTCGTTGATGCCCTCGTTGAGGATCTGGCCGGACTCGGACTCCTTGTAGTACATGAGCTGGTCGCGGTCGACCGGGTCGTACGTCTGGCCCTTGGGCGAGTACAGACCGAGCGACGGGAACAGCGACTCCATGCCGAAGGTGCGCGCCTCGTCGGGGATGATCGGCACCCAGCGCTTGCCGGACGTCTTGTCCCGTACGAGGTCCTTCAGGAGCCGTACGAGCGCCATCGTCGAGGCGACGGACTGCGAGCCGGAGCCCTTGTCGAAGGACGCGAACGCCTTGTCGGCGGGCGCGGGCAGCGGCGCGAGCGGCTGCGTACGGCGGGCCGGGGCCGGGCCGCCCAGGGCGGCGCGACGCTCCTGGAGGTAGCGCAGCTCGGGGGAGTCCTCGGCGGGGCGGGCGTACGGGACGACGCCGTCCTCGAAGTGGCTGTCCGGGATCGGGAGTTCAAGGAGGTCACGCATGTCCTTGAACTCGTCGATCGTCAGCTTCTTCATCTGGTGGTTGGCGTTCTTGGACTCGAAGCCCTTGCCGAGCGTGAAGCCCTTCACCGTCTGCGTCAGGATGACGGTCGGCTTGCCCTTGGTCTCGACGGCCGCCTTGTACGCCGCGTACACCTTGCGGGGCTCGTGGCCGCCGCGCGAGACGTGGAACAGCTCGGAGATCTTGTCGTCGGACAGCACCTTGGCCATCTCGGCGAGCGCCGGGTCGGCGCCGAAGAAGTTCTCGCGGATGTAGGCGACCTCGCGGGTCTGGTACGTCTGGAACTGGGCGTCCGGGACCTCGCGCAGACGGCGAAGCAGGGCGCCGGTGGTGTCGAGCTGGAACAGCTCGTCCCAGGCGTTGCCCCACATGGACTTGATGACGTTCCAGCCGGAGCCGCGGAACTGGGCCTCCAGCTCCTGCACCACGCGGAAGTTCGGGCGGACCGGGCCGTCCAGGCGCTGCAGGTTGCAGTTGATGACGAAGGTCAGGTTGTCCAGACCCTCGCGGGCGGCGAGCGTGAGCGCCGAGGTCGACTCGGGCTCGTCCATCTCGCCGTCGCCGAGGAACGCCCACACGTGCGAGTTCGACGTGTCCTTGATGCCGCGCGCCGACAGGTAGCGGTTGAACCGCGCCTGGTAGATCGCGGACAGCGGGCCGAGGCCCATGGACACCGTCGGGAACTCCCACAGCCAGGGCAGGCGACGCGGGTGCGGGTACGACGGCAGGCCGTTGCCGCCCGCCTCGCGGCGGAAGTTGTCGAGCTGCTGCTCGGAGAGGCGGCCGTCGAGGAAGGCGCGGGCGTAGATGCCCGGCGAGGCGTGGCCCTGGATGTAGAGCTGGTCGCCCGAGCCGTCGCCCTCCTTGCCGCGGAAGAAGTGGTTGAAGCCGGTCTCGTACAGCCAGGCCGCGGAGGCGAAGGTGGCGATGTGGCCGCCGACGCCGTGCTTGCTGCCGCGGGTCACCATCGCCGCCGCGTTCCAGCGGTTGTACGCGGTGATCTTGGCTTCCATCTCCTCGTCGCCCGGGAACTCCGGCTCGGCGGCGGTCGGGATGGAGTTGACGTAGTCCGTCTCAAGAAGCTTCGGCAGCGCCAGGCCGCCCGCTTCGGCGCCTTCCAGGGTGCGCCGCATGAGGTACGCGGCGCGGTGCGGCCCGGCCGCCTGGGTAACGGCGTCCAGGGAGGCCCGCCATTCGGCGGTCTCCTCGGGGTCGCGGTCCGGGAGCTGGTCGAGCTCGCTCGGCTGGATGCGCATGGGGTCGGTCATAGTCGCCGCACGCCTTCCTGAGTCGAAAGGGGTTGGGTGGGGGTGCCCGTTGTCTTTGGCAGGACAGGGCGAGGTCCCGGTGAGGACCCGTCGGCGACTGTAACTCCCTGATCGATGATCGATCAAAGGATTCAGTGGCAAAACCTCTTCAGATCAAGAAAGTCGGCACAGGGTGTCGCGGTTCTTCGTCGGTCAGGGCACGCAGTGCCCTGACCAGGGATGCAGGCAGTGACGCCTCATGCGCGCGGCGCACATCCCAATACGTGGGCCTTGACCAGGGCGGCGATCTCCGGGTCGCGCCGCCGGAACGCGGCGACGAGATCCGCGTGCTCCTCCGCGTACGACTGCTGTACGGTGCCCAGCCACCGGATGGACAGCGCGGTGAAGACCTCGATGCCGAGCCCCTCCCACGTGTGCAGCAGCACCGAATTGTCCGCGGCCCGCACCAGCGCCCGGTGGAAGGCCACCGTGTGCCGCACCTGCGCCGTCCCGTCCGCCTCCTGGTCCGCCCGGTAGAGCGCCTCTACGTGGGGCTCAAGGGCCGAGCAGTCGTCGGCGAGGTGGTCGGCCGCCAGCTCGGCGGCGATGGCCTCCAGACCGGCTCGTACCGGGTACGACTCCTCCAGGTCCGCGGCGCTCAGATTGCGTACGCGCACGCCCTTGTTCGGCGCCGACTCGATCAGCCGCAGCGACTCCAGCTCCCGCAGCGCCTCCCGAACCGGCGTCTGGGAGACCTCCAGCTCGGTCGCGATCCGCCGCTCCACGATCCGCTCGCCCGGCTTCCAGCGGCCGCTGACGATCCCCTCGACGATGTGCTCGCGGATCTGATCGCGAAGCGAGTGGACGACGGGCGCGGTCATGGGGGCTCCTTGGCAGGGTGGACCCGGTGGGTCGGCGGGGACCCTTAGACAATACGGCCGCCGCCCTGGCCAGACGGTGTGCGGTCGCGCATGGAGCGGGTGATGCCGGTTACAGAGGGCGGTCGCGGCGGGCGGTCACAGAGGGGGTGCCCGCGCACGGGCACGGCAAAGCGCCCCCGCCCGGACTTCTCCGGACGGGGGCGCTTCGCGTGGTTCCCGCTGTTCCTGCTCTTTCCGCTTACAGACCCAGCTCGGCGGTGAACTCGCCGGCCTCGAGGATCTGCTTGACCGTCGTCAGGTAGCGGGCGGCGTCCGCGCCGTCCACCAGACGGTGGTCGTAGGAGAGCGTCACGTACGTCATGTCACGGATGGCGATCGTGTCACCGAGCTCCGGGTCGGAGACGACGACCGGGCGCTTGACCGTGGCGCCGATGCCCAGGATGGCGACCTGGTTCGGCGGGACGATGACGGTGTCGAAGAGCGCGCCACGCGATCCCGTGTTGGAGATCGTGAAGGTCGCGCCGGACAGGTCGTCCGGGGCGATCTTGTTCGTGCGGACCTTGTCGGCCAGCTCGGCGGTCTTCTTCGCGATGCCCGCGATGTTGAGGTCACCCGCACCCTTGATGACCGGGGTCATCAGGCCCTTCTCCGAGTCGACGGCGATGCCGACGTTCTCGGAGTCGAAGTACGTGATGGTGCCCTCGTCGTAGTTCAGGCGCGCGTTGATGACCGGGTGGGCCTTCAGCGCCTGGACGGCGGCCTTGACGAAGAACGGCATCGGGGAGAGCTTGACGCCCTCACGCGCGGCGAAGCCGTTCTTGGCCTTGTTGCGCAGCTTCATCAGCTTGGTGATGTCGACCTCGATGACCGAGGACAGCTGAGCCTGCTCCTGCAGCGCCTTGTGCATGTTGTCCGCGATGGCCTTGCGGATGCGCGGCAGCTTGACCGTCTGGCCACGCAGCGGCGAGGCCTCGATCGACGGGGCCTTCGGCGCGGCGGCGGCCGGGGCGGCAGCCGGAGCCTGGGCCTTGGCGGCCTCGGCGGCGGCGATGACGTCCTGCTTGCGGATACGACCGCCGACGCCCGTGCCCTTGACGGTGGACAGCGCGACGCCGTGCTCGGCGGCGAGCTTGCGCACCAGCGGGGTCACGTACGCGCCCTCGTCGGCCGGGGTGACCGGCGCGGCGGGAGCGGCCGGGGCCTGCGGGGCGGCCGGAGCCGGGGCGGCCGGCGCGGGGGCCGGGGCAGCCGGGGCGGCGGGCGCGGCCGGGGCAGCCGGAGCCGCGGGGGCGGCCGGGGCCGGGGTGGGCTCGGGAGCCGGGGCGGCCGGAGCCGGAGCGGCGGGCGCGGCCGGGGCGGCGCCGGCGGCACCGATGACGGCGAGCTTGGCGCCGACCTCGGCGGTCTCGTCCTCGCCCACGGTGATCTCGAGGAGAACACCGGCGACCGGCGACGGGATCTCGGTGTCGACCTTGTCGGTGGAGACCTCGAGCAGCGGCTCGTCCTCGCCGACCTCCTCACCGACCTCCTTGAGCCAGCGGGTGACGGTGCCCTCGGTGACGGACTCGCCGAGCGCGGGCAGTACGACGTCCGTGCCGGAGGCGGCGCCACCGGACGGGGCGGCGGCGGGGGCCGGGGCAGGCTCGGCGGCGGGGGCCGGGGCCTCCTGCGCCGGGGCCGGCTCGGCGGCCGGGGCCTCGGCGGCGGCCGGGGCGGGCGCGGCGGCCGGGGCGCCGGAGCCGTCGTCGATGACGGCCAGCTCGGCGCCGACCTCGACCGTCTCGTCCTCGGCGACCTTGATGGAGGCGAGCACGCCGGCGGCGGGGGAGGGGATCTCGGTGTCGACCTTGTCGGTCGAGACCTCGAGCAGCGGCTCGTCGACCTCGACGCGCTCGCCCTCGGCCTTCAGCCAGCGGGTGACAGTGCCCTCGGTGACGCTCTCGCCGAGCGCCGGAAGGGATACGGAAACCGCCATGGTTTCTGTTGCTCCTTAACGATGTGCAATGCGCGGCAACGCAGTGCGGAAGTCTGTGGTCGGTGGGTCGTCGCGCCCAAGTGCGACGGACGGGGCGGGACCGCTAGTCGTGCGAGTGCAGCGGCTTGCCCGCGAGGGCCAGGTGGGCCTCGCCCATCGCCTCGTTCTGCGTCGGGTGGGCGTGGATGAGCTGGGCGACCTCGGCCGGCAGCGCTTCCCAGTTGTAGATCAGCTGGGCCTCGCCGACCTGCTCGCCCATGCGGTCGCCGACCATGTGGACGCCGACCACGGCACCGTCCTTGACCTGCACGAGCTTGATCTCGCCCGCGGTCTTCAGGATCTTGGACTTGCCGTTGCCCGCCAGGTTGTACTTCAGAGCGACGACCTTGTCCGCGCCGTAGATCTCCTTGGCCTTGGCCTCGGTGATACCGACGGAGGCGACCTCCGGGTGGCAGTAGGTCACGCGCGGCACGCCGTCGTAGTCGACCGGAACCGGGTTCAGGCCGGCCAGGCGCTCCGCAACCAGGATGCCCTCCGCGAAGCCGACGTGCGCGAGCTGCAGCGTGGGGGCCAGGTCACCGACGGCCGAGATGGTCGGCACGTTGGTCTGCATGTACTCGTCGACGAGCACGAAGCCGCGGTCCATGGCGACGCCCTGCTCCTCGTAGCCGAGGCCCTGGGAGACCGGGCCGCGGCCGATGGCGACCAGGAGGACCTCGGCCTCGAAGGTCTTGCCGTCGGCGAGGGTCACGCGGACGCCGTCCTGCGTGTACTCGGCCTTCTCGAAGAAGGTGCCGAGGTTGAACTTGATGCCGCGCTTGCGGAACGCGCGCTCAAGAAGCTTGGAGCTGTTCTCGTCCTCGACCGGGACGAGGTGCTTGAGGCCCTCGATGACCGTGACGTCGGTGCCGAAGGACTTCCAGGCCGAGGCGAACTCGACGCCGATGACGCCGCCGCCCAGGACGATCGCGGACTGCGGGACGCGGTCCAGCTTCAGCGCGTGGTCCGAGGAGATGATGCGGTTGCCGTCGATCTCCAGGCCCGGCAGCGACTTCGGCACGGAGCCGGACGCGAGGAGGATGTGACGGCCCTGGACGCGCTGGCCGTTGACATCGACGGACGTCGGGGAGGACAGCTTGCCCTCGCCCTCGAAGACGGTCACCTTGCGCGAGGCCATGAGGCCCTGCAGGCCCTTGTACAGGCCGGAGATCACGTCGTCCTTGTACTTGTGGACGGCGTCCATGTCGATGCCCTCGAAGGAGGCCTTGACACCGAACTGCTCGCTCTCGCGCGCCTGGTCGGCGACCTCGCCCGCGTGCAGCAGGGCCTTCGTGGGGATGCAGCCGTTGTGCAGGCAGGTGCCGCCGAGCTTGCTCTTCTCGATCAGGGCGACGTCCAGGCCCAGCTGCGCTCCGCGCAGGGCCGCGGCGTAACCGCCACTGCCACCGCCGAGGATCACTAGGTCGAAAACGGTGCTGGCGTCGTTCGCCACGTCACGTCCTCCATGCATGTGCGCCGTACGCCGGTCTTCGCCGACCGGGCGGCGGGGTGTTCGGCCGCTCGTTCTTCGGCCCTGGGTGAGGGCCCTGTCCTGCCGTACCCCATCCTCGCACTTGTCGGGGACAGTCGGGACGTCGGGCTGGGGGGTGAGACGGCTGTTACACCGGAAACAGCTGTGGCGAGCGGGGACAAACCTGCGGATTTCGTCGAAAGCGAACAGCCCCCGGTGCCGGGCACCGGGGGCTGAGCAGTGACTTTGGCGAGTCGGCCGAGGGTCAGCCGAGGTCGCCCGCCGCCGTGCGCTCCGCGAGGCGGACCAGCGTGCGGACCGCGGAACCCGTGCCGCCCTTGGGCGTGTAGCCGAACGGGGCGGACTCGTTGAACGCCGGGCCCGCGATGTCGAGGTGGGCCCACGTGATGCCCTCGCCGACGAACTCCTTCAGGAACAGACCGGCGACCAGACCGCCGCCCATCCGCTCGCCCATGTTCGCGATGTCGGCCGTGGGCGAGTCCATGGCCTTGCGCAGGTGCGACGGGAGCGGCATCGGCCAGGCCGGCTCGCCGGCCTCCTCGGCGGACTCGTGGATCGAGCCGCGGAAGGCGTCGTCGTTGGCCATGATGCCGAAGGTGCGGGAGCCGAGCGCCAGCATCATCGCGCCGGTCAGCGTCGCGACGTCGACGATCGCGTCCGGCTTCTCCTCGGAGGCCTTGGCGATGGCGTCGGCGAGGACGAGGCGGCCCTCGGCGTCGGTGTTCAGCACCTCGACCGTCTTGCCCGAGTACATGCGCAGCACGTCGCCGGGGCGGGTGGCCGAGCCCGACGGCATGTTCTCGGCGAGCGCCAGCCAGCCGGTGACGTTCACTTCGAGGCCGAGGCGGGCGGCGGAGACGACCGCGGCGAACACGGCGGCGGCGCCGGCCATGTCGCACTTCATCGTCTCGTTGTGCCCGGCGGGCTTCAGCGAGATGCCGCCCGAGTCGTAGGTGATGCCCTTGCCGACGAAGGCGAGGTGCTTCGTGTTCTTGTTCGCCTTGGGGGCCTTGTACGAGAGCTTCACCAGGCGCGGTCCTGAGGCGGAACCGGCGCCGACGCCGAGGATGCCGCCGTAGCCGCCCTTCTCCAGGGCCTTCTCGTCGAGCACCTGCACCTTGATGCCGTGCTCCTTGGCCGCGGCCTGGGCGACGGCGGCGAAGGACTCCGGGTTGAGGTCGTTCGGCGGGGTGTTGATCAGGTCGCGGGCGCGGTTCAGCTCCTCGGCCACCGCGAGGGCGCGCTCGATCGCCGCCTTGTACGCCTTGTCGCGGGGCTTGCCGCCGAGGATCGCGACCTCGGCGAGCGGCGCCTTGCCGTTCTTCGGGGTCCCCTTCTCGTCGGCGACCTCCTTGTACGTCGTGAAGGCGTACGCGCCGAGCAGCGCGCCCTCCGCGATGGCGCCGACGTCCTCGGCGTCGTCGACGGGCAGCGCGAACGCGGCCTTCTTCGAACCGGCCAGGGCGCGGGCCGCGGCGCCGGCGGCGCGGCGGAGCGTTTCGCCCTCGTAGGCGCCGTCCTTCTGGGGCTCGCCGCCGAGGCCGACCGCCAGCACGAGGGGCGCCTTGAAGCCGGACGGCGCGGGGAGCTTGGTCACCTCGCCCTCGCCGCCGCTGGCGCCGAGGGTCTCCAGGACGGAACCGAGCTTTCCGTCGTACGCCTTGTCCACGGCTTCCGCGCCGTGCGCGACGACCACGGTCCCCTTGTCGGAGGAGCCGCCCTTCACGACGCCGACGACGATGGCGTCGGCGCGGAGGCCGCTCGCCGCGGCGGTGCTGAGAGTCAGAGCAGTCACGGTGGTGAGGTCCCTCTTTCATCGGTGGGGCCGGCTTCTTTGCCGGGGCCGGGGGTAGTTGGCCCGCCCGGGGCCGAGCCTACGCCCGTCGTTCTTGGGCCGCTCCGTACAGGTGCGCCCCGCCGCTGGGGCGCTGCCCCAGACCCCGCTGCTCAATCGCCGCAGGGGCTTGAAAAGCGACGGTCGCCGCTGGGGCTTGAAAGGCGACGGGCGCCGCGGGGGCTTGAAGAGCGACGGTCGCCGCTGGGGCTTGAAAGGCGACGGGCGCCGCGGGGGCTTGAAAGGCGACGGGCGCCGTGGGGGCTTGAAGGGCGACGGGCGCCGTGGGGGCTTGAAGAGCTGAGTGGCTCAGCCCAAGACCAGGATCACCAGTGCCGTGGTGGCCGCTGTTTCGGCGATGGCGCCGAAGACGTCGCCGGTTACGCCGCCGAAGCGGGACACGCAGCGCCGCGACAGCAGTTCGGCCGCGCCGCAGCCCAGGACCACGGCGAGCGCGCCCTGCACCGAGAACGCGGCGGTCACCGCGACCACCACCGCGCCCGCGATCAGGGCGGCCCGCCGGGACACGGTCTCCGCGACCGCCGCGCCGAGGCCCTCCGGGCGGGCGGCGGGGACGCCGGTGCGGGAGGCGAAGGTGAGGGCGAGGCGGGCGGTGACGGCGCAGACGGCGGCGGCGAGGGCGCCGTGCCACCAGGACCGGCCGAACAGCTCGGCCAGCGCGGCGACTTGGGCGAACAGCGCCAGGACGAGCGTGACGACACCGAAGGGGCCGATGTCCGACTGCTTCATGATCCGCAGCGCGTCATCGGCGGGCTTCCCGCTGCCGAGGCCGTCCGCGACGTCCGCGAGCCCGTCGAGGTGCAGCCCCCGGGTGAGCGCCGCGGGCACCGCGACCGCGGCCACGGCGGCGAGCAGCGCCCCCGCCCCGAGCCACGCCAGCACCCCGCCGAGCACGCCCGCCCCGACCCCGACGACGAGCCCGGCGAGCGGCGCGCACAACATTCCTGCGCGGGCGGCCTCCCGGTCCCAGCGGGTGACGCTCACGGGGAGCACGGTCAGGGTCCCGAAGGCGAAACGTATGCCGTCGGGTACGGAGGCGGAGGAGGAGGCGCTTGCGGACACTGGGGGAGAGTACCTGCCGGTCAGGCGCCTGCGCCGGGTGGGCAAATCAAGCCCCGCCGTCGGACGACAGCCCGCGGGGTCCGGGGCGGAGCCCCGGGGCGTGGGCTACGCCTTCGTCTCCGGGAGTTCGGCCGCCAGGGCGGCGGCTGCCTGGACGAGGGGAAGGGCGAGAAGCCCGCCCGTGCCGCCGCCGACGTGGACGTCCTGGTCCAGGAGGACGTCCATCGCCATCCGGTCGAGCGCCTTCGCCTGGGCCGGCTCGCCGCTGGCGTGGGAGGCCAGCCACCAGTCAGGCGCGCGGAACGCGACCCGCTGCGCGACGAGCGCACACGCCGCGGAGACGACCCCGTCGAGCAGCACCGGCGTACGCCGCACCGCGCACTGGAGAAGGAAGCCCGTCGCCGCGGCCAAGTCGGCTCCGCCCACCGTCGCCAGCAACTGCAACTGGTCCCCGAGGACCGGCCGGGCCCGCCGCAGCGCGTCGCGGATCGCCGCGCACTTGCGCATCCAGGCGAGGTCGTCGATCGGGTCGCCGCCCCGGCCCGTCACCACGGACGCGTCCGTGCCGCACAGCGCCGCGATGAGCGTGGCCGCCGCCGTCGTACCGCCGACGCTGATGTCGCCGAGGACGACGAGATCCGTACCGGAGTCGGCCTCCTCGTCGGCGATCGCCATGCCCGCGCGGAACGCGGCCTCCGCCTCTTCGAGGGTGAGCGCGTCCTCGGTGTCGATGCGCCCCGAGCCGCGCCGCACCCGACGCGCGTCGACGGACTCCGGCAGCTCGTCGGGCTCGCAGTCGAGCGACACGTCGACGACCCGTACGCCGACGCCCAGTTGGCGCGCGAGCACCGCGCCCGTGGAGGCGCCCTCGACGACCTCGCGCACGAGAGCGGCGGCGCCGCCCGCCGCCCGCTTCGACACGTCGAGTCCGGCGACGCCGTGGTCGCCCGCGAAGAGGACCACGCGCGGGCGCGCGACGGGCCGCACGGGAACCGCGCCCTGGGCGGCGCTCAGCCACTCGCCCAGTTCGTCGAGGCGGCCGAGCGCGCCGGGCGGCACGGCGAAGCGGGCCCTGCGCTCCTCCGCGTCGCGGCGGGTCCCGCCGTCGGGGCGCTCGATCAGATCGGTGAAGTCGTCGAGGTTCAGCGAGCTCATTCGCCGAACAGTACCGGCCGTGCCCGAGGTCTGGCCCCGGCCGCACCGTCCGTCACCGGACACCGATGGGTGCGTCTTTCCGACGGATGGTTACGCCATGTGGTGAGTCAACTGCGGAGGGTCATGGAATGGGGTGCGGGTGATCGTTTACGTTCACGTCTGCGTCGGATTGTCGTATCTCGCGCGCATGTTGCAGCAGTGCAGAACATGACAGGAGTCATCTCCCTTGACCGTGCTCACCGCGACGCCCCCGATGGTCATCGGCGTCACCCCGTTCTCGGAGCCCGACGCCCGCCTCGCCGCCGCCGTCAGCAGAGCGGGCGGACTGGGCGTTCTCGATCTGGGGCGCGGTGGCCGCCGGGCCCGCGAGGCCCTCGCCCTCGCGCGCGCCTGGAGCCCGGCCGCCTTCGGTGTCCGCGTCCCCGCCGACTGCGATCTGCACCCCGACGAGATCCAGGACCCCGAGGGCGCGGGCCCGCACACCGTCCTCCTCGCCCCCGGCGCCCCCTGGCGCGTCGGACACGTCCAGGCCCCCTACGTGTACGCCGAGGTGACCGACGTCGACCAGGCGCGCGACGCGGTCGCGCAGGGTGCCGCCGGACTCGTCGTACGAGGGGGTGAATGCGGCGGCCCCGGCGGGGAGTTGTCGACGTTCGTGCTGCTCCAGCAGGTGCTCGCCGAGGTCGAAGGGGCGGGCGACGCCGTGCCCGTGTGGGCCTGCGGCGGCATCGGGCCGCGCACCGCCGCGGCAGCCGTCCTCGCGGGCGCCACCGGCGTCGTACTCGACACCCAACTCGCCCTCCTCGACGAGGCCGCTCAGGTACCGCCCGCCGTGGCCGCGCTGCTGCGCACCGCCGACGGCACCGAGACCGTCGTCGTGGCCGGGCGGCGGGTCCTCGACCGGCGCCGCCCCGGGGTTCCCGCCGAACTCCACGACGAACCGCTCCCGCTCGGCCAGGACGCCTTCCTCGCCGCCCGGTTCGCCGACCGGTACGGGACGACGGCGCGCGCCGTCGAGGCCGTACGCGACGGGATCGCGCGCGCGGGCCGGGCATCAGCCGCCGACGTACTGCGGCCCGGCACCACCATGTGCCGCGCCCTCGGCACCCGGCTGCCCGTCGCCCAGGGCCCGATGACGCGCGTCAGCGACCAGGCGCGGTTCGCCGCCGCGGTCGCCGAAGGGGACGGGCTGCCGTTCGTCGCGCTCGCCCTCGCCGGACCCGAGCAGGCCCGCACGATGCTGGAGCGGACCCGGGACGCGCTCGGCGACCGGCCCTGGGGCGTCGGCATCCTCGGCTTCGCGCCCGAAGAGGTGCGCACCGCACAGCTCGCGGCGGTCCGCGCGCTGCGCCCCAGCCACGTGATCATCGCGGGCGGCCGGCCCTCGCAGGCCGCCGACCTGGAGGCCGACGGCATCCGCGCCTTCCTGCACGTGCCATCGCCGGGGCTGCTCGGCCAGTTCCTCGGGGCGGGCGCGCGGCGCTTCGTCTTCGAGGGCGCCGAGTGCGGCGGACACATCGGCCCGCGCAACAGCTTCCCGCTCTGGGAGGCCCAACTCGCCGTCCTGGCCGACTTCCTGGAATCGCCGGAGGGCCGGGACCTCGACCCCGCCGACGTACAGGTGCTGTTCGCGGGCGGCGTCCACGACGAGCGTTCGGCCGCGATGGTCGCCGCGCTCGCCGCCGACCTCACCGAACGCGGCGTGTCCGTCGGGGTGTTGATGGGAACGGCGTACCTCTTTACGAAGGAGGCGGTCGAGTCCGGCGCCATCAAGCCGCTCTTCCAGGAGCAGGTGCTCTCCGCCGAGAGCACCGCTCTCCTTCACACCGCGCCCGGCCACGCCACCCGCTGCGTACCGAGCCCGTTCTCCGACACGTACCAGCAGCTCAAGGACGAACTGCGGGACCAGGGCGTGCCCGACCGGCAGGCATGGGAGGAGCTGGAGCGGCTCAACGTCGGCCGGCTGCGCCTCGCCAGCAAGGGCATCGAGCGGGTCGGCGACGAGCTCGTCGACGTCGGCGAGGACCGGCAGCGCTACGACGGGATGTTCATGGCCGGCGAGGTCGCGGTGCTGCGCGCCGCGATCACGACGATCGCGCGGCTGCACCAGGGGGTGACGGACGGGGCGGCCGAGTTCTACGCGCGGCGCGCCCCGGCCCTGGCCGCGCCGGAAGCGGCGGCGGAAGCGGGCGCGCCCGAGCCGCTCGACATCGCCGTCGTCGGCATGGCCGGAATGTTCCCGCAGGCCGAGGACCTGTCCGCCTTCTGGGCGCACGTCCTCGGCGGCGTCGACGCCGTCACCGAAGTGCCCGCCGAACGCTGGGACCCCGACCTCTACTACGGCGAGGACGCCGACGCCGCCGACGTCTCCGCGTCCAAGTGGGGCGGCTTCCTGCCCCGCATCCCCTTCGACCCACTGGCCTACGGGATTCCGCCCGCGTCCCTCGCGAGCATCGAACCGGTGCAGCTGCTCGCCCTGGAGGCGGCGCGCAGGGCGCTCGTCGACGCGGGCTACGACCCGTACGGAGAGCGGGAGTTCCCGCGCGAGCGTACGAGCGTCGTGTTCGGCGCGGAGGCGGGCAGCGACACGTCGGGCGCGACCACGCTGCGCACGGTCCTCCCCTCGTACGTGGGCCGGTTGCCGGACGAACTGGCGGAGCAGCTACCGGAGTTGACCGAGGACTCGTTCCCCGGGCTGCTCGCCAACGTCATCGCGGGCCGGATCGCCAACCGCCTGGACCTCGGCGGCGCCAACTACACCGTCGACGCCGCGTGCGCCTCCTCGCTCACGGCCGTCGACGTCGCCTGCAAGGAACTGGTCAGCGGCGCCTCGGACCTGGCGCTGTGCGGCGGCGCCGACCTGCACAACGGCATCAACGACTTCCTGCTCTTCTCGTCCGTGCACGCCCTGTCGAAGACCGGCCGCTGCCGCCCCTTCGCCGCCGACGCCGACGGCATCGCGCTGGGGGAGGGCGTCGCGTGCGTGGTCCTGAAGCGGCTCGCGGACGCGGAGCGCGACGGCGACCGCGTGTACTCCGTGATCAAGGGGGTGGGCGCCGCGAGCGACGGGCGCGCCCTCGGGCTCACGGCGCCGCGCCCGCAGGGACAGCGGCTCGCGCTGGAGCGGGCATACGCGCAGGCCCGGGTCTCGCCCGCACAGGTCGGCCTCATCGAGGGGCACGGCACCGGGACCGTCGTCGGCGACCGCACCGAACTCGGCGTACTGAGCGAGGTGTTCGAGGAGGCGGGCGCCGCGCCGGGCGGCTGTGTCGTCGGCTCGGTCAAGTCCCAGATCGGCCACACCAAGTGCGCGGCCGGGCTCGCCGGCCTCATCAAGACCTCCCTCGCCCTGCACACCGGCGTCCGCCCGCCGACCCTCCACATCACCGAACCCAACCCGGCGTGGACCGGCGTCGACGACAGCCCCTTCGTCTTCCACGACCGCGCGCTGCCGTGGGCGGCGCCGGTCTCCGAACGGGTCGCGGGCGTCAGCGCGTTCGGCTTCGGCGGTACCAACTTCCACGTCGTGCTGCGCGCCCACGACGGCGCGCTGCCGCCGCGCCGGGGAGCCGGGGAGTGGCCCGCGGAGCTGTTCGTCTTCCGCAGCGCGGCGGCGGTCGAGGAGCTGCGGGCCCTGTGCGGCGAGAACGATGGGGCCGGTCGCCCCTGGACCCTGCGCGACCTCGCGCTCACGGCCGCGCGGAGGGCGGAGCGGGAGCGGGGGAGGGGGCCGGTGGAGTCGGCGGCGGTGGTGGGGTCCGTCGACGAACTGGGTGTGGTGCTCGGGAAGTTGGCGGCAGGGGAGGTCGCGGAGGGGGTGTGGCATCGGGGCGAGGGGGCGGCGACCGACGGCAAGGTCGCCTTCCTCTTCCCCGGGCAGGGGAGCCAACGGCCCGGCATGCTCGCCGAGTTGTTCGTCGCGTTCCCCGAGGCGCAGCGCCACCTCGTCGGCGCGCCCGTGTCCGAGCTCTTCCCGCCCGCGTCCTTCGACAGCGCCGAACGAGCGGCGCAGCGCGCCCGGCTCACCGACACCCGCAACGCCCAACCCGCCCTCGGCGCCGTCTCGTTGGCCGCGTACGACGTGCTCACCTCGCTCGGCGTACGCGCCGACATGGCGGCTGGCCACTCCTACGGAGAGCTGGTCGCCCTGTGCGCGGCGGGCAGCGTCGACCCGGACCGGCTCGGCGCGCTCAGCCGCGCCCGCGCCGAGGCGATCCTCGGGGCGATCGACGACGACCCCGGCGCGATGGCCGCGGTGTCGGCGGGGGCCGAGGACATCGAACGCGTACTGGCGGAGCACCACCTCGCCGACGAGGTCGTCGCCGCCAACCACAACGCGCCCGCCCAGACGGTGATCTCCGGCCGCACGGAGGGCGTGGCCCGCGCGGTGGACGCGCTCGCGCGGGCCGGGCTCGCCGCGAGCGAACTGCCCGTGGCCTGCGCGTTCCACAGCCCGCTCGTCGCGGACGCGGTGCCGCGCTTCGCCGCCGAACTCGCCCACGAGACGGTGCGGGTCCCCGAATTCCCGGTCTGGGCCAACCTCACCGGCACCCGCTACCCCGACGCCCCCGCCGACGTACGCCGCCACGCCACGGAGCAGATCGGCGCGCCCGTCCGGTTCGCCGAGCAGATCGAGGCGATGTACGACGCCGGGGCGCGGATCTTCGTGGAGGCGGGCCCCGGGACCGTACTCACCGGGCTCGTCGGCAAGGTCCTCGGCGACCGCCCGTACGTGGCCGTGCCGTTCGAGCCGCGCGCCGACGCGGGGCTGCGCGGGCACCTTGAGGCGCTGGCGAGGCTCGCCGTGGCCGGGGTTCCGGTCGCGGTGACCCGGCTGTTCGCGGGGCGCGACGCGGTGCTCGCGGAGGCGGGGGGCGGGAAGCGGCCCGGCTGGACCGTCGACGGTCACGTCGTCCGGACCGCGGACGGCGACCACCTTCCGGGCGCGCTGCGGCCCGCCCGGCGTATCTCCACCTTGCCCACCTTGTCCACATCGGAGGCGAACCCTGTGACCGGCAGCGACAGCGAAGACGAACTCCTGCACGCGTTTCTGCGGGGCAGCCGCGAGATGGTGGCGGCGCAGCGGGATGTCCTCCTGACGTACTTCGGGGCGGGTGGCGGGGAGCGGCCGGCGGTGGCGCCGGTGGCTCCCGTGGGGCCGGTGGAGGTGCCGGTGGCGCCGGTGGAGGTGGCCGAGGTGGCCGAGGTGGCCGAGGCGCCGGAGGTCGTCGCGGAGCCCGTCGAGGTGGATGTGCGGGCCGAGGTGCTGGCCGTCATCGCCGAACGCACGGGGTACCCGGTCGACATGATCGAGCCGGACCTCGACCTCGAGGCGGATCTGAGCGTGGACTCGATCAAGCGGACGGAGATCGCGGGAGAGTTGGGGCGCAGGCTGCTCGGGGCGGGGGTGGATCTGCGGGCGCTGCCCGACGCGGAGCTGGAGGCGTTGACGCGGGCGCGGACGGTGGCGGAGATCTCCGAGTGGTTGGGGGAGCGGGTGCCCGTTCCGGAGCGGTCGGCCGTTCCCACGTCGCGGGGCTCTGCCCCGGACCCCGCGGACTGTCGTCCGACGGCGGGGCTTGAATTGCCCGAACCGGGGCTGGGGCTTGATGTGGTTGAACCGGTGCGGGGGAGCGTTCCGAGGCGGTGGGTGGTGCGGAGCGTTGGGGTGGGGGCGGCCGTCGATGGGCCGGTGGATCTTCGGGGGCGGAGGTTCCTGGTTGTCGGGGAGGGGACTCCCGTGGCGCAGGCGCTCGTCGCGCGGCTCGGCGCCCTCGGGGCGACGGCGACCCGGGACCCGGACGCGGCGGAGCTGGATGGCCTCGTTCACGTAGGGGCGTTGTCGGATGCGGGGGAGGTGGTTCTTCCGGATGGCTATCCCCTGTTCCGGCGGGCCCTGCGGGAGCACGGGCTCCGTCATCTGCTCTGCGCCCGGTACCCGGGTGACACCAATGGGCTCGGTGGGCTCTTCCGGACCGTCGCCCAGGAGTACCCGGACACCGTCGCCCGCGCCGTCGACCTCGACCCGAACGCCTCCCCGGCCGAGCAGGCGGAGGCGCTGGTCGAGGAGTTGGCCGCGCCCGACCGCACCCCGGTGGTCCTGCGCACGGACGGCACGCGCCGCACCCCGGAACCGTACGAGTGCCCGCTCACCCTCCCCGGGGGCGAAGGTGCGGTGGACGCGGCGGTGCTCGGGCTCGGCCCTGACTCCGTCGTCGTCCTGGCCGGCGGCGCCCGCGGCATCACGGCCCGCTTCGCCGTCGCGCTCGCCACGGCGTCCCGGTGCCGTATCGAACTGCTTGGGCGGACTCAACTCCCGGACACGGAAGGGGAAGACGAGTTCGTCGGCGCCCGCGACAAGCAGGCGCTGCGTGCCGCGCTCGCCGCCAAGGGGGTCACGGACGTCCGTGAGATCGACCGCGAGGCGACCCGCGTCCTCGCCGCCCGCGAGGTCCGGTCCACCCTCGACGAGATCCACGCGGCGGGCGGCCGGGCCCACTACCGCGCGGTCGACCTGCGCGACACCGAGGCGGTCCAGCAGGCGGTCAAGGACACGTACGAGCGCTACGGCCGCGTCGACGGCGTCGTACACGCGGCGGGCGTCATCGAGGACCGGCTGATCGACGCGAAGGACGCCGACTCCTTCGGCCGGGTCTACGGCACGAAGGTGGACGGCGCGCGCGCCCTGCTCGCCGCCCTGCACCGGCTGCCCGAACGCCCCGCGTTCACCGTCCTGTTCGGCTCCATCGCCGCCGTCCACGGCAACCGGGGCCAGGCCGACTACGCCGCCGCGAACGACGCCCTCGCCGCGCTCGGGCGCCGCTGGCGGGACGCCACCGGACGGCGGGCGCTGACGGTGCACTGGGGGCCGTGGGCGCCGACCGGAACGCACGACGGAATGGTCACGCCGGAACTCGGCCGCGAGTACGCGCGGCGCGGCATCGAGCTCATCGACCCGGAGGAGGGCGTCCTCGCGCTCCTGCGCGAACTCGCCTGGGGCGACCAGGACACGGACGAGGTCGTCTACACCCCGTCGGGCTGGTGACCCGTGTCCATCGCCACCAGTCGTACGTCGTGCGGTGCCGCCGCCCCGTCGCCGCCGCCCACGCGGTGTCCCGTCGCCGTCGTCGGCATGGCCGTCACCCTCCCCGGCGCCGCCGACCTCACCACCTACTGGCGCAACATCGAGTCCGGCACGCCCTCCCTCACGGACGTGCCGCCGTCCCGCTGGGACCCGGACACCTACGGCGGCGACGCCCCCGACGGCATCTACTGCCGGCGCGGCGGGTTCATCGACGGGCTCCCGGAACTCGCCGCGTTCGACCCCACCGCGTACGGCATCATGCCGGGCTCGGTCCCGGCCACCGAACCGGACCAGCTGATCGCCCTGCGCACCGCCGCCGAGGCGCTGGACGACGCCGGTGGCGCCGACCGGCTGCCCGATCCCGCCCGCGTCGGCGTCGTCCTGGGGCGCGGCGGTTATCTCACCGACGGCGTGGTCCGGCTCGACCAGCGTGTCCGTACCTCGGCCCAACTGGCGCGCACCCTCGCCGAGTTGCTGCCCGACCTTCCCGAGGAGCGCCTCGCCGAGATCCGTACCGCCTTCTGCGGCGCGCTGCGCACCCCCGACACCCCCGAGTCCGTCATCGGCCTCGTCCCGAACTTCGCCGCGTCCCGCATCGCCAACCGCCTCGACCTGCGCGGCCCCGCCTACACCGTCGACGCGGCCTGCGCCTCCTCCCTCGTCGCCCTCGACCACGCCGTCACGGAACTCGCGAGCGGCCGCTGCGACGTGATGCTCGCGGGCGGCGTGCACCACTGCCACGACATCACGCTGTGGTCGGTCTTCGCCCGGCTCGGCGCGCTGTCGCCGTCCCAGCGGAGCAGGCCCTTCCACCGTGAGGCCGACGGCGTGCTGATGGGCGAGGGCACCGGAGTCGTCGTCCTCAAGCGGCTCGACGACGCCGTGCGCGACGGCGACCGGATCTACTCCGTCGTACGAGGTGTGGGAGTGGCCGGGGACGGGCGCGCCGCCTCCCTCGTCAACCCGGACCCCGGCGGGCAGGCCCGCGCCGTCCGCCTCGCCTGGGAGGACGCCGGGCTCGACCCGCGGGCCGTCGACTCCCTCGGCCTCCTGGAGGCCCACGGCACCGGCACCCCGAACGGCGACGCCGCCGAACTCGCCACGCTCACCGATGTGTTCGGCCAAGGCGAGGGCGGGGGCGAGGGTGTCGCCATCGGCTCCGTGAAGGCTCTCGTCGGGCACACCATGCCCGCCGCCGGGGTCGCCGGGCTCATCAAGGCCTCGCTCGCCATCCATCACGGCGTACTCCCGCCGGGCCAGCACACCGACGACCCGCATCCGGCGCTGCTCGAAACCCGCTTCCGGCCGCTGCCCGAGGCCCGCCCGTGGGCCTCCTCCGGCCTCCGCAGGGCCGCCGTCAACGCTTTCGGCTTCGGCGGCATCAACGCCCACGTCGTACTGGAGCAGCCGCCCACGGCGACCGCCGGGCCCGGCGGCCGGCGGGCCCCGGACACCTCCTCCGCCACCGCCACCGCCTCCGCCACGGCCACCGTCGTCGAGCCGGACGCCCTCCTGCGGATCTCCGCCCCCGACCCGCACGCCCTCGCCGCCCTCCTGGGCGCCGAGGACGACGCCGCCCTCCGCGCGCACGCGCACAGCCCCCGAGGCCAGGGCCCCACCAGGCTCGCCGTCCTCGACCCCACCCCCAAGCGCCTCGCGCTGGCCCGCAAACTGGCGGCCGCCGCGAAGCCCTGGCCGGGCCGCACCGACGTATGGCACGCGCCGAGTCCCCTCCTCGGTCCGGTGGCGGGCGGCAAGGTCGCCTATCTCTATCCGGGGCTCGAAGCCGACTTCGACCCTCAACTCGACGATGTCGCCGCCCACTTCGGCCTTCGCGTGCCCGGCTGGGACGCCTCCGTCGGCGATGTCGCGCGGCACGGCGCGGCCGTCGTGGAGACGGGGCGCTTCCTCACCGACGCCCTGCGCCGTGCGGGGATCCGGCCGCAGGCCGTCGCCGGGCACAGCGTCGGCGAGTGGACCGCGATGGCGGCCGGCGGGCTGTACACCGATGCCGAAGTCGACGCGTTCCTACGGGACTTCGACCCGGCCACCGTCCACGTACCCGGCCTTGCCTTCGCCGCCTTCGGTGCCTCCGCCGACCGTGTGGCGCGGGCCATCGCCGAACTCCCCGGCCAGGAACGCTGCGTCCTGTCCCACGACAACGCGCCCCAGCAGTCCATCGCCTGCGGCCCCGCCGAGCAGATCGACCGGCTCACGCAGCGGCTGCGCGAAGAGGGCGTGCTCGGACAGACGCTGCCGTTCGAGTCCGGATTCCACACTCCGATGCTCGCGCCGTACGTCGACCCGATGCGCCGCGCGGCCGAGACGCTCAGCCTGCGCGCCCCGCACACCCCGGTCTGGTCCGGCACCACCGCGAGCCCCTTCCCGGCACAGATCGCGGCCGTCCGCGCGCTCTTCGTGCGGCACCTGCTGGAACCGGTGCGGTTCCGGCAGCTCACCGAGTCCCTCTACGCGTCCGGGTTCCGGGCCTTCGTGCAGCCCGGCGTCGGCCAGCTCCCGGCCCTGGTCTCCGACACCCTCGCCGAGCGCGACCACCTCGCCGTGACCGCCAACTCGCCACGGCACTCCGGAATGTCCCAGCTGACGCGGGTGGCCGCGGCCCTGTGGGCGTACGGGGCGGAGCCGGACTTCGAGGCGCTGCGCGTTGCCCGTGGGCCCGCGGGCACCGGCCGTCCGGGCGCCGGTTCCCGGACCGTGCCCATCGACCTCGGTTCGGGGCTCGTCTCTCTGGACGGGGCCGTGCGCGAGCGGCTGCGGCTGACCCTGGACGGCGGCGCGGGCGCCGCCTCCCGGCTCGACGAGGTCTCCGAGAAGTTCCCCGCGGCGCGCGAACTGAAGGCGCTCCTGGACGAGACCGGGGCGACGGCGGGGGAGCTGTTCGCGGCGCGGCGGGCGACGAGGGGCGGGCGACGGTCGCGTACGCCCCAGCCCAAGGCCCAGCCGAAGCCCCAGCCCCAGCCGAAGGCGCAGGCCCAGGCCACGGCCCCGGCCCCCGCCCCCGCGCACGCGTCGAGCCGCGTCCTCACCGTCGGCCTCGCCACCCACCCGTACCTGAGGGACCACTGTTTCTTCGACCAGCGGGCCGACTGGCCGGACCTCGCCGACAACTGGCCGATCGTCCCCGCCACCACGATCGTGCGGCTGATGGCGGACGAGGTCCCCGGCACCCCGGTCACCGTGAAGGACGCCCGCTTCCTGGAGTGGGTGGTCGCCGAGCCGCCCGCCGAGGTCGTCCTCGACACGACGGAGACCGCGCCCGGCAGCCACGACGTCACCTTCGGCCGGCACGCCCGCGCCACCGTCGTCACCGCCCCCGGCTACCCGCTGCCACCACCCGCCTGGCGGCTCCCGGACCCCGCCGACGAGCGCCGCCCCACCGTCTCCGCCCAGCAGATGTACGACGAGCGCTGGATGTTCCACGGCCCCCTCTTCCAGGGCGTCACCGAGATCCTCGGCGTGGGGGACCGGCACGTGCGCGGCACGCTCAGCACGCCGCCCGCGCCCGGCGCGCTCCTCGACAACGTCGGGCAGCTCCTCGGCTACTGGCTCATCGCGACGCACACCGACCGCACCGTCGTCTTCCCCATCGGCATCCAGGAAGCCCGCTTCCACGGCCCGCACCCGGCCCCCGGCACCGAGGTGAGCTGCGACATCCGCGTCACCACGGTCACCGACACACTGCTGACGGCCGATGTGCAGCTGTGCGTGGACGGCGTGGTGTGGGCGGAGCTCGAGGGCTGGCAGGACCGGCGCTTCGACTCGCCCGCCCGGATCGACCCGGTCAAGCGGCGCCCCGCCGAAAACACCCTGTCCGAGGCCATGCCGGGCGGCTGGCAGCTCGCCTTCGAGTACTGGCCCGACCCGGCCTCCCGCGACCTGATGATGCGCAACCAGCTCGCGGGCGACGAGCGCCGCCAGTACGCGCGGCATCCGCCGCGCGGCAAGCGCCAGTGGTTCCTCGGCCGGATCGCCGCGAAGGACGCGGTCCGCCGGCACCTGTGGGACCGGGAGTCGGCGGGACCGGTCTACCCCGGCGAGGTCCGCATCGCCAACGACGCCTCCGGAGCGCCCTTCCCCGAAGGCGTCCACGGACGTCGACTCCCGCCGCTCGCACTGTCGTTGGCGCACTGCGCGGAGGCGGGCGTCGCGCTCGCCAGAAGCGCGGACCAGGGGCCCGTCGGCATCGACATCGAGGAGGTCACCGAGCGCCCCGAAGCCACGTACGAGGCCGTGCTCGCGCCCATCGAGCGCCCCCTGTTCGAGGAGCTCACCGCCCTCGGCATCGAACCGGCCCGCGCCCTGACCCGCTTCTGGTCCGCGAAGGAGGCGGCCGCGAAGGCGGCGGGCACCGGGCTGCGGGGCCGCCCCCGCGACTTCACCGTCACCGGGTTCGACGGGGGCGGCGCCGACGACCTGACCGTGCGCGGACCCGCGCCCGCCCACCCCACGTACCGCGTGCGCCTCGCGGAGACGGCGAACCCGCCGGGTCTGCCGCCTCGCGCGTACGTAGTCGCCTGGACCACCGACACCATCGGCACCATCGTCAAGGAGCCCACCACACCATGACAGCAACCCCCGCCACCGTGACCGAGACGAGTGTCCTGGCCGAGCTGACGGACGTGCTCGGCTCGGTCCTGGACGCCGACGAGCTGGAGTTCATCGAGATCACCATGGACACCCGGTTCGTCGAGGACCTCGACCTGGAGTCCATCGACCTGGTCACCCTCACCGGAGAGCTGCGGCGCCGCTACGGCGACGCCGTCGACTTCCCCGCCTGGTTCGCCTCCCTCGAACTCTCCGAGATCGTCGGCCTCTCCGTCGGGCAGGTCGTCCGCTACGTCGTCGGGCAGCTGCGGTGACGGCACTCGACACCGGCGACATCCGCCTCAATGTCGAACGCCTGGGCCCCCAGGGGGAGTCCGTGGAGACGGTCGTCCTCATCCACGGCATCGCCACCGACAACCTCACGTCCTACTACTTCACCGTCGCCCCCGAGTTCGCGGCGGCCGGCTACGACGTCGTGATGTACGACCAGCGGGGGCACGGGCGCAGCGAACGCCCCGAACAGGGCTACGGCGTCGAGGAGTTCACCGAGGACCTGCGCTCCCTCCTCGACACCCTCGGCCTGACCGGCCGGCCCGTCCACCTCGTCGGCAACTCCTTCGGCGGCACGGTCGCCCTCGACTTCGCGCTGCACCATCCGGAGCGGGTCGCGAGCGTCCTGATGGTCGAGTCGGAGCCGCCGACGGACGCGTGGGCGCGGAAGATGAGCGGGCTGCTCGCGGGCTCCGCCCACCAGCTCCACGACGCGCGCACGCTCCCCTGGATCGAGGAGAAGTACGGCCGGCACGAGGCGCGCCTGGTGCGCTGGTCCCAGCGGCTCCTCCACCACACGTCGATCTGCGCGGACATCGCGGCGAGCCGCATCCCCGAGGAGCCGCGCTGGCGGGCCCTGACCACCCCCGTCTTCGCGATCTACGGTGCGAACTCCGACCTCGCGGAGATGGCGCCCTGGCTGTCCGCCCTCCTGCCCAACTGCCGTACGGAGCGCATCGAGGGCCACGGTCACGCGGTTCTCATTGGTGCGCCCGAGGCCATCGCCCCCCGACTCCTGGGTTGGCTGCGTGAAACGTCACCCGGTCCCACGCCCCGGGGCTCCGCCCCGGACCCCGCTGCTCAATCGCCGCAGGGGCTTGATGTGCCGCATCGTGCCCCGGACCCCGCTGCTCAATCGCCGCAGGAGCTCAATAACCGGGGGGTCGCGACATGACCCGGTATCTGTTCGTCGTGCCGCCGCTCGTGGGGCACATCAACCCGCTCGTCGGCGTCGCCGCCGAACTGACCGCTCGCGGGCACCGGGTCGCCTGGGCGGGCCACCCGGACTACATCAACGAACTCGTGGGCCCGGCGGCCGACCTGTACCCCTGCGACACCCCGTCAGGACTGCACCGGCCGCCCGAGCTGCGCGGCATCGCCGCCCTGCAGTTCCTCTGGCAGGAGTTCTTCGTCCCGCTCGCCGACTCCATGGCCCCCGGGGTGGACCGCGCCATCGCCGCCTTCCACCCCGACGTCGTCGTCACCGACCAGCAGACCGTCGCAGGCGCCCTCGCGGCGGAGCGCCACCACCTCCCGTACGTCACATCGGCCACCACCCCCGCCGAGTTCAGCGGCTCCCTGGACAGCGTGCCGAAGGTCGCGGAGTGGATCGCCGGGCTGCTGACCGAGCTGCGCGCGCGCCACGGCGCCACCGAGCCGCACGACCTCCGCTTCTCCCCGCACGGCGTACTCGCCTTCAGCACCCCGGAGCTGGCGGGACAGGCCGAACGGCCCGGCATCCACTGGGTCGGCCCCGCGATCGCCGAACGCCCCGCCCCCGACTTCCCCTGGGAGTGGCTCGACCCGGACCGCGCCCTCGTCCTCGTCTCCCTCGGCACCGTCAACACCAACGTCGGCGCCCGCTTCCTCACCGAGTGCGCCGCGGCCGCCCACGCACGGAGAAACCGGCTGCAAACGGTGATCGTCGACCCTGGCGGCGTACTGACGGACGACGAGGCCGGGCCGGGGTCCGACGACAGCGTTCTCGTCGCGCCCCGCGTCCCCCAACTCCCGCTCCTGGAACGGGCGTCCGCCGTCGTCTGCCACGCCGGTCACAACACCGTCGCCGAATCCCTGTGGCACGGCGTCCCGCTCGTCGTCGCCCCCGTCCGCGACGACCAGCCGGTCATCGCCGCGCAGGTCACGGAGTGCGGCGCGGGTGTCCGCGTGCGCTTCGGACGGGCCGGCCGCGAGCACATCGGCGCCGCCCTGGACGCCGTACTCACCCAGCCGGAACACCGCGCCGCCGCGCTGCGCGTGCAGTCCGCCTTCCGGGCCGCCGGGGGAGCCGCCGCCGCGGCCGACCACCTCGAAGCCCTCGCCCCCACCCCCACCCGCCTCGCCGAGGCCGAACTCCCCACATAACGCCAGGAGTTGAACGTACGCATGGCACCCTCCGCCCAGGCCGTGGCCGAACGCCGACCCGCCTACCTCACCGAACTCGCCCAGGGCACCGAACGCTTCCACGAGCCGCGTCGCACCGACTGCCCCTGGTGCGGCGCCGCGCGCCTGCGCACCCGGCTGCGCACCACCGACCTCTTCCAGGGAAAGCCCGGCACCTTCGTCGTCGACCAGTGCCGGTCCTGCGGCCACTCGTTCCAGAACCCCTGCCTCACCCCCGAGGGCCTGGACTTCTACTACCGGGACTTCTACGACGGCCTCAACGGCGGCAGCGTGGAGAGCCTCTTCGACGTCAAGTCCTCCGGCGGCCGCTACCGGTCGAGCGCCCGCGCCCTGGCCGCGCACCTCGAACCCGAGAGCTGGCTCGACGTCGGCACCAGCCACGGCCACTTCCCCGCCGTCGCCAAGGAGGTCCTGCCGTACACGGCGTTCGACGGGCTCGACATGGGGGAGAGCGTCGAGGAGGGCCGCAGGGCCGGGCGCATCGAGGAGGCCCACCGCGGCCGCCTCGTCGACCTCGCGCCCGGTCTCGAAGGCCGGTACGACGCGATGAGCATGTTCCACTACCTGGAGCACTCGCTCGACCCGCGCCAGGAGTTGAAGGCCGCGCACCGCGTGCTGCGCCCCGGCGGCCACCTGATGATCGAGGTCCCCGACCCCGAGAGCCGGTTCTCCTCGCTCCTCGGCAAGTGGTGGCTGCCCTACTTCCAGCCGCAGCACCTGCACTTCATCACGCTCGGCAACCTCCGGACCGAGCTGCGCGCCCTCGGCTACACGGTCGTCGCCGTCGACCGCCGCGAGCCGCACCAGCCGGTCGACCTGACGGCGGCCTACATGATGCTCGCCAGCCAGCTCCTGCCGGACGAGGACGCCCCCTGGCGCACCAAGGCGCCCACCGCCCTCAAGCGCGGCGTACGCAAGGCCGTCATGCTGGCCTCGCTGCCCGGGGCCGTGGCGTGCTGGCTGGTCGACCAGCTCATCTCCCCCCTGGTCCGCCGCAGCCGCTTCTCGAACGCCTACCGCGTCATCGCACGCCGCGACCCGGACGCGTAACTCCCGCTGTTGGTCGGGGAGTTACCGGAAACGGATCTCCGTCACCGCAGGCGAGATCGAGCGGAACACCGGCACCTTGTGCTGCCGCTCGATCAGCCACCCGAGCCGGCCCCGCCCCGGCGGCATCGTCAGGCCCCGCACCCGGGCGAACCGCTGCCCGCCCACCGTCAGCTTCCACCGCTCGTCCGCCGCCATGGACCAGTGCATCGGCGGAATCGTCAGCCGCCCCACCGTGAGCTTCCCCTGCCGCGTCGCCCTGGTCACCCAGCGCGGCAGCGAGTCCAACACCAGGGCGCCGCCCGGGAGTTCACGCGCGCACGCGTCGAGCACCGAGCGCACCTCGGCGGGCCGCAGATACATGAACAGGCCCTGCGCCGTCACCACGCACCCCTTGTCCCGGTCCCGCACCTCCTCCAGCCAGCCGAGGTCGGTGACGGACGCGGACACGATGTGGTGCCGCGGATGCTCGGGCAGCAGCCGACGGCGCAGCTCGGCGGCCTCGGGCAGCTCCACGCTCAGCCACTGCAGCCGCCCGTTGTCGCAGCGCCAGAACGCCGTCTCCAGGCCCTCGCCGAGCGCCACCACCGTCGCGTACGGATGGGTGGCGACGTAGTTCTGCACGGCCTGGTCGAATACCAGCGACCGCAGCCCCTGGACCTGTGAGAACAGCGGATGCGGCGGGCCGAGCCGCTCCTCGAAGGGGTAGTCGATCGCGTCGACGAGCCGCTGCGCCATGGGGTCGTCGAGGACCGAGTCGGGACGGCGCGCCTCGCACGCCCGGTTCCACAACGTCCACAACAGCGTCTCGGGTACGCCGTCGAGCTCGGGCCTGATCTTCGTCTCGGGGATCTCGCGTACGGCCTGATCGGTGAGGGTCATACCGGACACGACAGGCGAAGCGGCCGCCCCGGGCAAGCGGACAGGCCCGCACGGGCCACACCGTCAGCCGCGCGGCTCAGCCGCGCAGCGCAAGCGCCTGACCGGCGACGACCAGCAGCACGTGCTCGCACTCGGAGGCGAACGCCGCGTTCAGGCGCCCGAGTTCGTCCCGGTAGCGGCGCCCCGAGGCGGTCGCGGGCACGATCCCCGAACCCACCTCGTTCGACACGGCGACGACGGTCCGCCGCGTCCGCCGCACGGCGTCGACCAACCCGGCCACCCGCTCCCGCAGCGCCCGCTCACCACCGCCCGCCCACTCGGCGTCGTCCCACGCCCCGACCTCGTCCATCGCATAGGTCAGCCACAACGACAGACAATCAATGAGCAGCGGAGCGGAATCCTCCCGGTCATCCAGGAGCGGCACGAGATCACAGGTCTCCGCCGTCCGCCAGGACCCCGGCCGCCGCTCCCGGTGCGCCGCCACCCGCCGCGCCCACTCGGTGTCCCCACCGCGCGTCCCACCGGTCGCCACGTACAGCACATCAGGAAACGCCTCGAGCCTCCGCTCCGCCTCCACCGACTTCCCCGACCGCGCCCCGCCGAGCACCAGCGTCCTGTGCGGCACGTCGGGCACCTCCTCGTACGCCCCGATGTCCAGCGTCGTCCCGTCCGGCACGGCCCGCGCGCCCGCGGCCGCCAGCCGCCGCGCCAGCTCCGGGCCCGGCGGTACATCATGATCGATGTGCACGGCGACGACATCGGTGGTCGCCCCGATCGCCCCCGCCGACCGCAGCCGCGCCAGCGCGTCCGGCCGCCCGACGACATCGGCGAGCACCATCTCGTACGGCGCCCGCGGCTCGTCGAACCCGGCGGGCGCGGCCCCCGGCGGCAGATACAGCAGCCGCTCACCCTCAGGACCGGTCACCTCGTAGCCGGTCCCCGGCGCGTCCAGGGCCAGCGCCCGCACCCGGTGCCCGCTCATGAGCGCCAGCTCCCGCCCGTCCGGCACCCGCCCCGGCTGCGGCAGCCCGGCCGGCACTTCGACCGCGGGCCCGTCGTGCGGATGCGACAGCAACACCTGCCGTACGCCGCCGAGGCTGTGCCCCGACCGGGCCGCGGCGAAGGCGGCCCCCGGCGTCAGGTCGAGCAGCAGCGTCCCGTCGATCAGGGCCGCCGTCGCGGCGCGGGCATCACGGCCGAGCGCGGTCGCGCAGGCGGCGCAGGGGCAGTCGGGGCGGGGCAGCCCTTCGGGGCCACCGGTGCCGAGCAGTGTCAGTTCCACAGGAAGATCCTCCCGCGCCGCCTCGACCGACGCGCGCCCGGATAGGCTTCCGGGGACATCCGATACCGGGAGGCTGACATGGCGGCGTGGACGTGGCGGTTCGAGAAGTCCGACGGCACGGAGGTGCCTCCGGCGGTCCAACCCGAGGAGTTCCCCACGCAGGGCGACGCGGAGTCCTGGGTCGGCGAGTACTGGAAGCAACTCGCCGACGGCGGCGCCGACCAGGTCACCCTCTTCGAGGACGACACCAAGATCTACGGCCCGATGAGCCTCCACGCGGAGGACGCGGAAGCAGACGCATAGCGCAACTCAAGCCCCTGCGGCGCTTCAGCAGCCGGGCCCGGGGCAAAAGTGCCCCATTCAAGCCCCTGCGGCGCTTGAGCAGCGGGGTCCGGGGCAGAGCCCCGCGAGCGCAACGACATCCGCCGAAGCGAAGACGGTCGAGGAGGGACTCCGTCCCCCTCGACCGTCACCCCCGCACCCCGCACAAATGCAAGAGCGCCGCCACCCCCCGATACGGATCAAGACGCCCCGCCTTCTCCTCCGCCGCGAGCAACGTCTGCAACTCCCCGTGCTCCGGCACCGGCACGTCGTCCGACGCCTGATCGGAGAAGACCCGCACCCCGTACCACGCGTGCAACGGCGCCCCGATCCCCGCCAACGTCTCCGTCAGCGCGCCGAGCCGGTCGGCCCGCACATCGAGCCCGAGCCGATTCGTGTACTTCGTCGTCTCGAAGGCACCCAGCGCCGTGATCCAGTCACCGGCCATCCCGGGCCGCATCGCGAGCGCGTCCCCATTGCGTACGACGAGGGACAGCAGCCCGCCCGGCGCCAGCATCCGCGCCAGACCCGCGAGCAGCGCGTCGGGATCCTCGACGTACATCAGGACGCCGTGACAGAGCACGACGTCGAAGCTGCCGGGCAGGAAGTGGACCCCGGTGTCCATGCCGTTGCCCTGCACGAGCCGGACCCGCTCACGCACCCCCGCGGGCTCCGCCGCGAGCGCCCGGCCCGCGACGCCCACCATCTCCGGATCCTGCTCCACACCGGTCACCTTGTGCCCGGAGCGGGCGAGCCGCAGCGCCTGCGTGCCCTGGCCCATGCCCACGTCGAGCACCCGCAGCCGCTGGCCGACGGGGAACCGCCCGGCTACCTGCTCGTCGAGCTGCCGGGCCACGAGCTCCTGGCGCACGGTGTTGCGCAGGCCGCCGAGCTTGTCCAGCCAGGAGTGCACGGCCGCACCGGCGAAAGCCTCGGTGCCCGCGCCGTCCGGTCTGCCCGCGCTGTCCGCGCTGTTCGCGGTCAGGGCCGCTCTCCGCGCTTGACCTGCGGCTTCGGCAGGCGGAGGCGCTTCATCTGGAGCGTGCGCATCAGCGCGTACGCGACGGCGCCCTTGCGGCGCTCGTTCGGGAACTTCTCCGCGAGGATCTTCCGCAGCCGGAAACCGGTCACCGCGGAGTCGATCACGATCGCGACGATCACGAACAGCCACAGCAGCAGCGCGATGTTCTGCAGCGAACCGACGCGGATCATGCTCAGGACGAGGATGACCACCGCCATCGGCAGGAAGTACTCGGCGATCGCGAAGCGCGAGTCGACGAAGTCGCGCGCGAACTTGCGCACCGGGCCCTTGTCACGGGCCGGCAGGTAACGCTCGTCGCCGTTGGCCAGCGCCTCGCGCTGGCGCGCCATCGCGGTGCGCCGCTCGTCGCGCGTGCGGCTGCGGGCCTCCTTCGGCGTCATCTTGGTGTTGGCCACGCTGCGGCGCTGCGTCTGTGCCTCGCTGCGCTTCGGCGTGGGGCGGCCCTTGGGCGCCTGCGGGTCTCGGGGCTGCTTGGACATGGAGACCTTGGCCTGAGCGGCCTGGGCCTTGTCGTCCTTGGATCGGCTACGGAACACAATTGCCAAGAGTACGTGGTGGTCATGCATCGACCACAGGCCCGTGGGGAACGATCCGACAACGCCCTGCGTCTTCCCCTGCGTCCCTCGTCAGGGGTCATCTACTCCTTGCGCCGGAGCGGCGCCGGAAGCAGTCGTCCTCGGGGATGAGCGCATCCGTGCCTGAACAGTGCGGTAATAGAGGCAGGACCCGTACTGTGGTTTCTGTCGCAGTGCTGGAGCTGGACCATCGGCTGGATCTGTCAGAAGGGGGCGCGCGAAGCCCATGAGCGGTGTCATGAAGCGTATGGGGATGATCTTCCGCGCGAAGGCGAACAAGGCCCTTGACCGGGCCGAGGACCCGCGCGAGACCCTCGATTACTCGTACCAGAAGCAACTGGAGCTGCTGCAGAAGGTACGCCGGGGGGTCGCGGACGTGGCGACGTCCCGCAAGCGCCTGGAACTGCAGCTGGGTCAGCTCCAGTCCCAGTCGTCCAAGCTCGAGGACCAGGGCCGCAAGGCACTCGCGCTCGGCCGCGAGGACCTGGCCCGCGAGGCGCTCTCCCGGCGCGCCGCCCTCCAGCAGCAGGTGACCGACCTGGAGACGCAGCACCAGACGCTCCAGGGCGAGGAGGAGAAGCTCACTCTCGCGGCCCAGCGGCTCCAGGCGAAGGTCGACGCCTTCCGTACGAAGAAGGAGACCATCAAGGCGACCTACACCGCGGCCCAGGCACAGACCCGGATCGGCGAGGCGTTCTCCGGCATCTCCGAGGAGATGGGCGACGTCGGCATGGCGATCCAGCGCGCCGAGGACAAGACGGCCCAGCTGCAGGCGCGGGCCGGCGCCATCGACGAGCTGCTCGCCTCCGGCGCCCTCGACGACTCCTCGGGCCTGGCCAAGGACGACATCCAGTCCGAGCTGGACCGGCTCTCCGGTGGTACGGATGTAGAGCTGGAACTGCAGCGCATGAAGGCGGAGCTGTCCGGAGGCTCGTCCGCATCGCAGACGGCGATCGAGGGCGGCGAGGGCCAGGCCGGTCCGGCGCAGCAGCCCCAGGACACCCCGCGCTTCGACAAGCAGTAGTGCCTGTGCAGTGCCCGTAGTGCCTTGAGGAGGCCGACATGATCGTTCGCATCATGGGGGAGGGCCAGGTGGAGTTGGCGGACAGCCACTTCGCCGAACTCAACAAGCTCGACGACGAACTCCTCGAGGAGATGGAGGGCGGTGACGAGGCGGGCTTCCGCCGCACGCTCACCGCTCTGCTGGACGCGGTCCGCCGCCTCGGCGCTCCGCTTCCGGACGACGCGTTGGAGCCCTCGGAGCTGATCCTGCCGGCGGCCGACGCGACCCTCGCCGAGGTCCGCGACATGCTCAGCGACGACGGCCTGATCCCGGGGTGACCGTCGCCGCTCGGCCCGGTTACCTCGGGCGCACGGCGTAGGTCAGGTGCGTCACCCGCGGCGACGGCTCCGAGCGCACCGGCTCCAGCGCGATCCTGGACGCGTCCACGCCCTCGAAGAGGCGGATGCCGGTGCCGAACAGCACGGGTGACAGCGCGATCGAGAACTCGTCGACCAGGCCCGCGTTCAGATACTCCAGGATCGTCGCGCCACCGCCCGCGATGCGCACGTCCAGGTCGTGGCCGTGTTCGCCGGCGGCCTCGCGGGCCCGCTCGAGCGCGGCCTCGATGCCGTCGTTGACGAAGTGGAACGTGGTCCCGCCCGGCCGCTCCCAGGGGTCGCGCTTCTCGTGCGTCACGACGTACACCGGCGTGTGGAAGGGCGCGTTCTCCGGCCACATCTCCTCGCCCGCGTCGAACATCCGCTTGCCCATGACGCTCGCTCCGGTGCGCTCGAACGTCTCCCGCACGATGTCGTTGTCGCGGCCCTCCTCGCCGCCCCCGCCGAGCCCGAGGTTCTCCCGGAAGGCGCGCTGCGGGAAGAGCCACCGCTGCAGTTCCATCCACTGCCGCCCCATCAGCTCCCCGGTGGACGTGGGCGCCATGAACCCGTCCAGCGACATCGTGACGCTGAAGAACACCTTCCCGGCCATCAGCTCTTCGCCCCCTTCTCTGTTGTCCGCGTCCGAACGATCTCGGCGACGTAGGCCGCCAAGTTGCTGAGGGTCTGCCGCCCGCCCTCGACCGCGTGGTACTTCTCGACCGCCTCGTCGCGCAGTTCCTTGGTACGGAACACCGTGCGCATCACGAGCCGGGTGGCCGCGCCGTGCGACGCGAAGGTCAGGACGGACTCGAAGGCGTCCGGGTCGTCCCGGCGCTCGCCGTGCAGCAGCTCGATCCGCTCCGGCGGGGTGATCCGCAGCCAGCGGATCCACTCGGGATGGTCGACCCCGTCCGGCCCGTGCATCACGAAGGTCCACTCCCCGCCCTCGCGGAACTCGAAGGACCGCGTGGTGGTGCTGAAGCCCTCCGGGCCCCACCAGTGCGACAGGTGCCGAACCTCGGTGAACGCCTCGAAGACCAACTCCGGCGGCGCGTCGACGAGCCGCGAGACCACGATCTCCCGGTCGTCCGCCGCCACCTGCTCCGCCCGCATGCCGTTCCTCGCCTCTGCCATCGGTCAGTCCTCCTGCCGTGTCCGCTTGAGGTCCTGTACGTAGGTGTCCAGCCGGTCGAAGCTCTCGTTCCAGAACCGCTCGAATCCGCCGACCCACTCGTGCACCGGCCGCAGCCCGCCGGCGTCCAGCTCGTAGAGCCGCTGCTTGCCGGCCCCGCGCACCCGCACGAGCCCCACCTCCCGGAGCACCCGCAGATGCTTGGACGCCCCGGGCTGGCTCATCCCCAACTCCTGCGCCAACTCGTTCACCGGCCGCTCTCCGGCGCGCAGCAGCGCCAGGATGTCGCGGCGCTGCGGCTCGGCGATCGCGTTGAAGACGTCGGAGGTGGTCGCTGCTCGTGCCATGACGGCATCGTATTCCCATAACGGCATACGTCAAGCCCGCTCGGCCCACGGCGGACGACCCGCTACCGTGGCCCCGGTGAACCGCTTCGTACGGTGGGCCAGGACGCATCCGCTGGCGCTGGACGCCGCACTCGCGCTCGGTGTCCTCCTCTGCATGGTCGCCGGGTCCTTCGTCGACCCGCACGGTCCGGACGGCACCTACGCCTGGGGGGCGAGAACCCCGGACGCCCTCAGCCTCGTCCTGATGCTGCTCGGCGCCGCCGCCCTCGTGTTCCGGCGCCGCGCCCCGCTCTACGTACTCGCCGCGACCGCCACCGTCTCCGTCGTCGAGCTGGTCGTCGGCGATCCCCGCGCCCCCGTCGTGATGTCCGCGGTCGTCGCCCTCTTCACGGTCGCCGCCAGCACGGACCGCCCCACCACGTGGCGCGTGGGACTGGCCACGATGGCGGTGCTGACCTGCGTGGCGATGTTCGCGGGCCCGCTGCCCTGGTACTCGCAGGAGAACCTGGGGATCTTCGCGTGGACCGGGATGGCCGCCGCCGCGGGCGACGCCGTCCGCTCCCGGCGCGCCTTCGTCACCGCGATCAGGGAGCGCGCCGAACGCGCCGAACGCACCCGCGAGGAGGAGGCCAGGCGGCGCGTCGCCGAGGAGCGGCTGCGGATCGCCCGCGATCTGCACGACGTCGTCGCGCATCACATCGCCCTGGTGAACGTGCAGGCCGGTGTCGCATCGCACGTCATGGACCGGCGGCCCGACCAGGCGAAGGAGGCGCTCGGTCACGTCCGCGAGGCCAGCCGGTCCGCCCTCAACGAACTCCGCGCCACCGTCGGCCTGTTGCGGCAGACCGGCGACCCGGAAGCCCCCACCGAACCCGCCCCCGGGCTCGACCGGCTCGACGACCTCGTCGACACCTTCCGGCACGCGGGCCTGCCCGTGGAGGTGGCCCGCGCCAAGGACGCCCCGGCCCTGCCCGCCGCCGTCGACCTTGCCGCCTTCCGCGTCGTACAGGAAGCCCTGACGAACGTACAGAAACACGCGGGCCCCGACGCCAAGGCCGAGGTCAGCGTCGTACGGGTGGGACCGAACACGGAGATCACCATCCTCGACAACGGCCCCGGCGCCACCGCCGCCCACGGCGACTACCCGGCCGACCCCGCCGAACCCGAGGCGAACGGCGGCCACGGCCTCCTCGGCATGCGCGAACGCGTCACCGCGCTCGGCGGCACCCTCACCGCGGGACCGCGCTACGGGGGCGGGTTCCGCGTCCATGCGATCCTTCCGACGAAGGCCCGTACCAGCGGCCCCGACCCCGCCAACACCTCCGAGGACGCCACCACATGACGAGCAGCGCCATCCGTGTCCTGCTGGCCGACGACCAGGCCCTGCTGCGCAGCGCCTTCCGCGTGCTCGTCGACTCCGAACCCGACATGGAAGTGGTGGGGGAGGCATCGGACGGCGCGGAGGCCGTCCGGCTCACCCGCTCCGAGCGGCCCGACGTCGTCCTCATGGACATCCGGATGCCCGGCACCGACGGCCTCGCCGCCACTCGCGAGATCAGCGCGGACCCGGACCTCGGCCACGTACACGTCGTGATGCTGACGACGTTCGAGGTCGACGAGTACGTGGTGCAGTCGCTGCGGGCGGGCGCCTGCGGCTTCCTCGGCAAGGGCGCCGAGCCCGACGAACTGCTCGGTGCCGTACGGATCGCGGCCGCGGGGGAGGCCCTGCTGTCGCCCGTCGCGACGAAGGGGCTGATCGCCAAGTTCCTCGCGCAGGGGGACGGTTACGAGGAGGGGGAGCGCCCCACGGACGGCAGCGGCGAGCGGCTCGCCGCGCTCACCGGGCGCGAGCGCGAGGTCCTCGTCCAGGTCGCGGGCGGCCACTCCAACGACGAGATCGCCGAGCGCCTCGCCGTCAGCCCGCTCACCGTGAAGACCCATGTGAACCGCGCCATGGCCAAGCTCGGCGCCCGCGACCGCGCCCAACTCGTCGTCATCGCGTACGAGTCGGGGCTGGTACGTCCACGGGTGGAGTGACCCTTACGGGGCGCGTACTACGGGCGCAGTAGGCGACGGATAAGAACGGGACCTGGGAGCGACGAATCGGGTCGCACGCATGACCGAGGGTGGACCGTGGGCCCCACGCCTGCCACCTGCCACCTGCCACCTGCCACCTGTCACCGCAGATGTCACCGCAGAACTTGTCATGGCACGGGCCTTCATCTTCCGCTCACGTCCCACGTCCCACGTCCCACGGAGATTCGATCCATGTCCTGGCTGTCGAGATTCAGCCTCGCCCAACGCGCTCTCATCGGGCTGATTTCGATCATCGCGATCGTCTTCGGCGCGATCGCGATCCCTCAGCTCAAGCAGCAGCTGCTGCCCTCGATCGAACTGCCCATGGTCTCGGTGATCGCCCCCTACCAGGGCGCGTCCCCCGACGTGGTGGAGAAGCAGGTCGTCGAGCCGCTGGAGAACTCCATCGACGCGGTCGACGGAATCACCGGCGTCACGTCGACGGCCAGCGAGGGCAACGCCCTGGTGATGGCCCAGTTCGACTACGGCACGGACGGCAGCAAGCAGCTCGTCGCCGACGTCCAGCAGGCGGTCAACCGGGCCCGCGCCCAGCTGCCCGAGGACGTCGACCCGCAGGTCGTCGCCGGCTCGACCGACGACATCCCGACCGTCGTCCTCGCCGTCACCTCCGACAAGGACCAGCAGGCGCTCGCCGACCAGCTCGACAAGTCCGTGGTGCCGACGCTGAAGGACATCGACGGCGTCTCCCAGGTGACCGTCGACGGCGTCCGTGACCTCCAGGTCGACGTCACGCCCAGCGACCGCAAGATGGCCGCGGCCGGGGTCAACCCGCAGGCCCTCGCCGAGTCGTTGAAGGCCGGCGGCGCCACCATGCCCGCGGGCTCGCTCGACGAGGCGGGCAAGAACCGCACGGTGCAGGTCGGCGGCGGCTTCACGTCCCTGAAGCAGATCCAGGACCTGATGATCACGGGTGAGGGCGTCAAGAAGCCCGTACGCCTCGGTGACATCGCCGCCGTGCAGCAGCAGCCGTCCACGGCCGACTCGATCACCCGCACCGACGGAAAGCCCAGCCTGTCGCTCGCCGTCACCATGGACCACGACGGCTCCGCCGTCTCCATCTCCGACGCCGTCAAGGACAAGCTGCCGCAGCTCCGCGACGACCTCGGATCCGGCGCGGACATCACCGTCGTCAGCGACCAGGGCCCGGCCGTCTCCAAGTCGATCTCGGGCCTGACCACGGAGGGCGCGCTCGGCCTGCTCTTCGCGGTCGTCATCATCCTGATCTTCCTGGCGTCGCTGCGCTCGACACTCGTGACGGCGGTCTCCATCCCGCTGTCCGTCGTCCTCGCGCTGATCGTCCTGTGGACCGGCGACCTGTCGCTGAACATGCTCACGCTCGGCGCGCTGACCATCGCGATCGGCCGCGTCGTCGACGACTCGATCGTGGTCCTGGAGAACATCAAGCGGCACCTCGGCTACGGCGAGGAACGCAGGGAAGCGATCCTCAAGGCCGTACGCGAGGTGGCCGGGGCCGTCACCTCCTCGACCCTCACGACCGTCGCGGTCTTCCTGCCGATCGGCCTGGTCGGCGGCATGGTGGGCGAGCTGTTCGGCTCGTTCTCCATCACGGTGACGGCGGCGCTGCTCGCCTCGCTGCTGGTGTCGCTGACCGTCGTCCCGGTCCTCTCCTACTGGTTCCTGCGCCCGCCCAAGGCGGCCCGCGGCGTCGACCCGGAGGAGGCCCGGCGCAAGGCCGAGGAGAAGGAGGCGCGCTCCTGGCTGCAGCGGATCTACGTTCCCGTGCTGCGCTTCGCGACGCGCCGCCGCTTCACGTCGCTGCTGATCGCGGTCGTCGTACTCGTCGGCACCTTCGGCATGGCGCCGCTGCTCAAGACGAACTTCTTCGACCAGGGCGAGCAGGAAGTCCTCTCCATCAAGCAGGAGTTGGCGCCCGGCACCAGCCTGTCGGCCACCAACGCGTCGGCGAAGAAGGTCGAGAAGGTGCTCGCGGGCATCGACGAGATCGAGGACTACCAGGTCACCATCGGCTCCTCCGGCTTCATGGCGGCCTTCGGCGGCGGCACCGACACCAACCAGGCCTCGTACCAGGTGAAGCTGAAGGACGGCCACGCCTTCGAGGCCACGCAGAAGCGCATCGACCGCGAGCTCGGACAGCTCTCCGGCATCGGTACGACGACGATCGGGGCCGGTGACGGCTTCGGCAACCAGGACCTGTCCGTGGTCGTGAAGGCCGCCGACGGCGACGTACTGGAGAAGGCCTCCGACCAGGTGCGCGACGCGGTCGCCTCGATCGACGACGTCACCGACGTGGCGAGCGACCTGTCGCAGTCCGTGCCGCGGATCGAGGTGAAGGCCAACTCCAAGGCGGCCGCCGCCGGGTTCAACGACACGACGCTGGGCGCCGCAGTCACGCAGGCGGTGCGCGGCACGACGAGTGGCAAGGCGACGATCGACGACACCGAGCGCGACATCGTCGTGAAGTCGGCGCAGCCGGCCACCACGATGGCCGAGCTGAAGAAGCTGCCGATGGGCCCGGGCGGGATCACACTCGGCGACATCGCCACCGTGAAGACGGTCGACGGACCGGTGTCCATGACCCGGATCGACGGCGCCCGCGCGGCGACGATCACGGCGAAGCCGGACGGCGACAACACGGGCGCGGTCAGCGCCGACCTGCAGACCAAGCTCAACTCGCTGGACCTGCCGAAGGGCGCCACGGCGACCATCGGCGGCGTGAGCGAGGACCAGGACGACGCGTTCAAGAACCTGGGCCTGGCGATGCTCGCGGCGATCGCGATCGTCTTCATGCTGCTTGTCGCTACGTTCCGGTCGCTGGCCCAGCCGTTGATCCTGCTGGTCTCGATCCCGTTCGCGGCGACCGGTGCGATCGGTCTCCTTGTCGCCACCGGTACGCCGATGGGTGTGCCCGCGATGATCGGCATGCTGATGCTCATCGGCATCGTCGTGACGAACGCGATCGTCCTCATCGACCTGATCAACCAGTACCGGGCCCAGGGGCTCGGTGTGGTGGAAGCGGTCGTCGAGGGCGGCCGCCACCGCCTCCGCCCGATCCTCATGACGGCACTCGCGACGATCTTCGCGCTGCTGCCGATGGCGCTCGGCGTCACGGGCGAGGGCGGCTTCATCGCGCAGCCACTGGCCGTGGTGGTGATCGGCGGGTTGATCACGTCGACGCTGCTGACGCTGCTCCTCGTCCCGACGCTCTACGCGATGTTGGAGCTCCGGAAGGAGAAGCGGGCGAAGAAGCGGGCCGCGAAGCGGGGCGACGGTGGCGGGTCCGGGGTTCCGCCCCAGACCCCGAGCCCCGACCCGGAGCCGGCGAACGTCTGACGGTGGCCTCCGCCGCCTTGGGCAATCTGCCGCCTTGGGCGGCAGGGTGGGCAAGGCGGCACCCCGGTGCGGGGCGAGCGTTCATGTGGCGCTCGCCCCGCTTCCGGTTACGGCAGCGCCAGCATCCGCTCAAGCGCCAGCTTCGCGAACCGTTCCGTTTCGCGGTCCACCTCGATGCGGTTGACGAGGCGACCGTCCGCCAGGGACTCCAACGCCCAGACGAGGTGCGGGAGATCGATCCGGTTCATGGTCGAGCAGAAGCACACCGTCTTGTCGAGGAAGACGATCTCCTTGTCCTCGGCGGCGAACCGGTTCGCGAGCCGCCGGACCAGGTTCAGCTCGGTCCCGATCGCCCACTTCGAACCCGCAGGCGCCGCCTCCAGCGCCTTGATGATGTACTCCGTCGACCCGACGTGGTCCGCCGCCGCCACGACCTCGTGCTTGCACTCCGGGTGCACCAGGACGTTCACCCCGGGTATGCGGGCCCGCACGTCCTCCACGGACTCCAGCGAGAAGCGCCCGTGCACGGAGCAGTGCCCGCGCCACAGGATCATCTTCGCGGCCCGCAGCTCCTCGACGGTCAGGCCGCCGTTCGGCTTGTGCGGGTTGTAGACGACGCAGTCGTCGAGCGACATGCCGAGATCGCGGACGGCGGTGTTGCGCCCGAGGTGCTGGTCCGGCAGGAAGAGCACCTTGGTGGCACCGGCATCGCCCTGCTCGAACGCCCAGTTCAGGGCCCGCTCGGCATTGCTGGACGTACAGATGGTCCCGCCGTGCTTGCCCGTGAACGCCTTGATGTCCGCCGAGGAGTTCATGTACGAGACGGGGACGACGGAGTCCGCGACGCCCGCCTCCGTGAGCACGTCCCAGCACTCGGCGACCTGCTCGGCCGTCGCCATGTCCGCCATGGAGCACCCGGCGGCGAGGTCCGGCAGGACCACCTTCTGGTCGTCCCCGGTCAGGATGTCGGCCGACTCGGCCATGAAGTGCACACCGCAGAACACGATGTACTCGGCCTCGGGCCGCGCCGCCGCGTCCCGCGCCAGCTTGAAGGAGTCCCCGGTGACGTCCGCGAACTGGATGACCTCGTCGCGCTGGTAGTGGTGCCCCAGCACGAACACCTTGTCTCCGAGCTTTTCCTTGGCCGCGCGCGCCCGCTCGACCAGGTCCGGGTCGGACGGAGAGGGCAGGTCGCCGGGGCACTCCACGCCGCGCTCGCTCGCCGGGTCGGCCTCGCGGCCGAGCAGCAGGAGCGCCAGCGGCGTGGGGGAAACGTCCAGGTCGACGGGGGCCTGGGGGGACTGGGCCGTGGTCACGTCACGCACCCTTTCTTCGCTCTGCTCGACTTTTCGTCGAATTGACGCTATCTATCATACGTGCTTCACGTCAGTTTGACGATGGCGAATTCGTCGATGTGACGCAATCCGCGACGGCCGTCCCGTGCCCCGCCTGCGACCGGTGTGCGAGCATGAAGAGAAGAAGTGCGAAACCCGGAATGGATCCGGGCCTTTGCCGGTTAGCAATGGTCGGCAAGCAGTCTCCGTACAACCCGGGAGAGATGTAGATGTCCGTATCGGACGAGACCAGCACCGTCAGCGACGGCATCATCCTCAGCGACGAAGCCGCGGCCAAGGTCAAGGCTCTGCTGGACCAGGAAGGCCGTGACGACCTGGCGCTGCGCGTGGCTGTTCAGCCCGGAGGCTGCTCCGGCCTGCGCTACCAGCTCTTCTTCGACGAGCGCTCGCTCGACGGTGACGTCGTCAAGGACTTCGGCGGCGTGAAGGTCGTCACCGACCGCATGTCGGCCCCGTACCTGGGCGGCGCCTCCATCGACTTCGTCGACACGATCGAGAAGCAGGGCTTCACGATCGACAACCCGAACGCGACGGGTTCCTGCGCCTGCGGCGACTCGTTCAGCTAAGTCGCACAGCCGTAAGGCCGTGCAGCCGTAAGGCCGTACAGCTGTAAAGCGCGAAGGGGCGGTCCCTGCCGGGACCGCCCCTTCGGCATGCCGAAGGGCCGCCGCTCAGCCGCGCGGCGCGGGTTCCACCCCGCCGGGCCCGTTCTGCCGCGCGTGCCGCACGGCGGATCCGTCGGCCGCCACCACCTTCCGCTCACCCAGCGGCGCGTCCAGCGAGACCGGCAACGTATAGAACTTCGCCAGCTCGATGCAGACGGTCCCCTTCTTCTTCGTCTCCGTGACCTTCACGGTCACCCGGCCCCCGGACTCCTCCGCCGACGCCGCGTACTTGGCGCAGACCCCGCCGGTGAAGTGCACGGTCAGGGTCCGGCCCGAGGCGCTGTAGCCCTGGACGCGCACGGCACGGGTGTCGTCGCCGCCGTTCGACCCGCCGGAGGGGGAAGAGGGGGCCGGGCTGGCCGGTGAACCCTTCGCCCCCGTAAGGAACTTGGGCTCCACCGCCGGGTACGTCACCGTGAACGCGGCCCCCGCCCCGCCGGGCCGCACCTCGAACAGCCACGACGGCACCAGGGCCTGCCGCCCGCCGACGGAGTGCGCGGCGAGCCCGAACGTCGCCTTGGTGACGGCGACCGTCGAGGGCTTCGGCGGGGACTGCGTACAGGCCGCGTCCTTCTCCAGCGGCGCCGCGCTCGCGCACCCTCCGACCGAGACCCGGCCACCCCCGGCCGCCGCCCCGTTCATCCGCTCAAGCGCCCGCTCCGCACCGACCGTCGGATATGTATCGCCCTTGACCGGCGCCTTCAACCGGCCGCTGCCGCCCACCACTTGACCGTCCGGGCCGACCTGGATCCCGGTCGACCAGCCGTACGTCGGCAGCCCGCCGACCGCCGGATCGGCGTTCACGACCCGGGTGGCGCCGATGAGTTGGTCCGCGTCCAGCTTGGCGTCGTCCTGGCCGAGCGCCTTCAGGACCGGCGCGGCGGCCTTCTTCGCGGCGGCCTCGCTCACCGCGTCCCCGCCGCTGGGGGCGCCGCACTTGGTCCCGCCGCCGCACTTGGCGGACGGCGCGTACCGCGCGTACGTCCAGGTCCCCGGCGCCTCCCGGCTCACCTGCAACGAGGGCCCGGAGCCGTCCTTCGTGGGCCCCACCTTCCAGGCGTCCCCGTCCGGCCGCGGCTTCCCGTGTACGTCGAGGGCCTCGGCGAGCGCGGACACATCGGCCGCCGTCACTCCGCCGCTCGCCCGGTAGACGGGCGCCTGGTCCGGGCCCGCCGGGAGGTCGCCGGTCGCCTTGTAACGGGTGCCGTTCGGGTCGGGTTCACCTGGCGCGATCCCCGGCGACGTACCGGAACCGGAGGAACCGGAGGAACCGGAGGAGCCAGAAGAGCCGGAACCCTCGGAGTAGCCGTCGAGGGCGAGCGGCGGGGGAGTGGTGGAGCCTTCGCCGGGGCGCGCGCCGGACCCGCCCGGCCCGCCCGACGTGTCCCCCGCGTTCATCGCCACGTACGCGCCGCCACCGCCCGCGAGCAGGACCGCCGCCGCGACCGACACGACGGCCGCCGTGCGCCGCCGTCGCGGGTTCCGGTCCCGCGTCCGCTCTTCGCCGCTCACCGCATCGCTCCTTCGCACCGGGGGACACCGGTGTGACGGGGCGCGGGGGTACGCGGTTCCCCTCGGCGGAAATGTCCCGCGCCAGGAGTGCCTAGTCGTCGAAACCGGCCATGGAGTCGATCAGCCGCGCCGACGACTCGGGCACGAACACCCCATGGATCCCGGCGGTCTTGGCCGCGACGCCGCGACCCTCCACCTCCCACGGCGCCGGCGGCGTCACCCAGTGCGGAAGCATCCGGACGCAGTCACCGCGCATCGCGGCCAGCCCGTCCTCGGCCGTGCCTGACACCTCGTAGGTCATGTCCGCACGGTAGACCTGAGGCGACATCCGAAGAAAGACCCGCTATCAGGCATTTCCCCTACTTCAGCCCGCGCACCTCCACCGGGTAGCGTGAAGCGTCAAGCCCTCCCGTCTCCCACCACCACCCTTGTAATGGGCGCTGCGCGCGCCCCTCCATTTCTCGCAGGAAGCGATCTCACGCCGTGCGAATCGCAGTCACCGGCTCCATCGCCACCGACCACCTGATGACCTTCCCCGGCCGTTTCGCCGACCAGCTGGTCGCGGACCAGCTGCACACGGTCTCCCTCTCCTTCCTCGTCGACGCCCTCGACGTACGCCGCGGCGGCGTCGGCCCCAACATCGCCTTCGGAATGGGACAGCTCGGCACGGGCCCGATCCTGGTGGGCGCCGCAGGCTCGGACTTCGACGAGTACCGCGCGTGGCTCGACCGCCACGGCGTCGACACGGACTCGGTCCGGATCTCCGAAACCCTCCAGACCGCCCGCTTCGTGTGCACGACGGACGCCGACCACAACCAGATCGGCTCCTTCTACACCGGCGCCATGAGCGAGGCCCGGCTCATCGAGCTGAAGACCGTCGCGGACCGCGTCGGCGGCCTCGACCTGGTCCTGATCGGCGCGGACGACCCGGAGGCGATGCTTCGGCACACGGAGGAGTGCCGCTCGCGCTCCATCCCGTTCGCCGCCGACTTCTCGCAGCAGATCGCGCGCATGGACGGCGAGGAGATCCGCGTCCTGCTCGACGGCGCCACATACCTCTTCTCGAACGAGTACGAGAAGGGCCTCATCGAGTCCAAGACCGGCTGGAGCGACGCCGAGATCCTCGGCAAGGTCGGCCACCGCGTCACCACGCTCGGCGCGCGCGGCGTGCGCATCGAGAAGGCCGGCGAGGACCCGATCGAGGTCGGCGTCCCGGAGGAGGAGGCCAAGGTCGACCCGACGGGCGTCGGCGACGCGTTCCGCGCGGGCTTCCTCTCCGGCCTGGCGTGGGGCGTCGGGCACGAGCGGGCGGCGCAGGTCGGCTGCATGCTCGCGACGCTGGTCATCGAGACGCTCGGCACGCAGGAGTACGAGCTGCGGCGGGCGCAGTTCATGGACCGCTTCCGCAAGGCCTACGGCGATGAGGCGGCGGCCGCGGTCGAGGGCCACCTGGGCTGATGTTTCGGTAGGGGCCGCGGCCGGTGCCGCTCCTTATGCTGAGCGGCGCGGCCGCGGTCCTCTTTGTGGTTGCGTTCGCGCAGTTCCCCGCGCCCCTAAAGACTCCGCCGGACCGTATAGACGCAGCCGCCCGATTCACGCGGCTCTGCCCCTACGTATTCATGGCCCTGGGTGAAGCACCAGGCGGGGATGTCGACCGCGGCCACCTCGTCGTCGGCGAGGACGGACACGGTGCCGCCGATCCGTACGCGGCCGATGGCCCTGCCGAGTTCGATGACCGGCTGAGGACACGTCATGCCCAGCGCGTCGACGGTCACCGACTCCTCCGACTTCTCCGACCCCTCGGCCCCGGCGACCGGCGCACCCAGCTTCTCCCGCACTTCCCGCACCACCCCCGGCAGCACATCAAGGAACCGCTCGACCTCCGAGGCCTCCGTGCCAAGCGGCAGCGAGACCCGCACGTTCCCCTCGCTCACCACACCCATGGCGCGCAGCACATGGCTCGGCGTCAACGTGCTGCTCGTACAGGACGATCCGGACGACACGGAGAATCCGGCCCGGTCGAGCCCGTGCAACAGGCTCTCCCCGTCCACGTACAGACAAGAGAACGTCACCAGGTGCGGCAGCCTGCGCACCGGATCGCCGACGACTTCCACGTCCGGCAGCAGCTCGGGCACCCGCGCCCGGATCCGCTCCGTCAACTCCCTGAGCCGCGCCGCCTCCCCGGCGGCCTCGGCCCGCACGGCCCGCAGTGACGCGGCGGCGGCCACAATGCCCGGAATGTTCTCGAACCCGGCGGCCCGCCCCGACTCCCGCTCGTCGGAGGGCCCTTGCGGCGCGAACCGCGTCCCCTTCTTTACGACGAGCAGCCCGACCCCCGCGGGCCCGCCCCATTTGTGCGCGCTCCCGGCGAGCAACGACCAGTCACCCGCCACCGGCCCCCACGCCAAGGACTGCGCGCCATCCACGAACAACGGCACCCCGGCGGCGCGACACGCCTCGGCGGCTTCGACGACCGGCTGCTCGCTCCCCACCTCGTGGTTGGCGGACTGCAGACACGCGAGCGCGGTGTCCTCGCGCAGCGCGTCACGGAAGCCCTCGACCGGAACCCGCCCTTCACGCCCCACCGGGACCCGGGTCACCGACCCACCGGCCGTTTCGTGGGCCGCGGCCGAATGGAGTACGGCCGAATGTTCGACGGCCGACACGACCAGGTGACTCCCGGCGCGCCGCCGCCCGGCAAGCGCCCCCGCCACGCCGTCGTGCACGGCCCGCGTCCCGGACGAGGTGAACACCAGCTCGTCGACCCGGCACCCCACGGCCTCGGCAGCCGCCTCCCGCGCCGCGTCCAACAACAACCGCGCCCGCCGCCCTTCCCGATACAACCGCGACGGATCGGCCCACCCCTCATCGAGCGAGGCCTGCAAAGCCTGCCGGGCAACGGGGTGCAGGGGAGCGGAGGACGCCGAGTCGAAGTAGGCCACACCGCAACGCTAAGGGGGCCGAGGAAGAAGGCGGCTCCAGGGGCGCGAGGAACCGCGCACCCCAACCACGCCCAACCGCCACCCGCCGACAACCGCACCCGGCTCGCCCAGGGCATCCCCCACCCCGACCCACCGTCAGAAACCCCCAAACACGGCCCGATCCCACCCTTCGGAGTGACCCGCGGCGCGTTAGGCACCCTCCCCGCGCAACCCCAAATAGCGTCCAGTAGGGTTTGGTCCGCATAAACATCCAAACCCCTGCCCGTGTGCCAGGGCGGCGAGCGACCAGCGAGATGGCGGCCGTAGCCAACCAAAGAGCGCGGGCGAGACTCTCGGGAAGGCGCTACGTGAGTCCCAACGGCTCCGACCGCTCGTCGCGGCGCCCGATGCGGCGGAAGCTGCCGCAGGTGCTGACTGCGGGCCTGATCCTGGTAACCGCTACCGGTTGCACATACAAGGACTTCCCTCGTCTTGGTATGCCCACCCCGGTGACCGAGGAGGCCCCTCGGATCCTCTCCCTCTGGCAGGGCTCGTGGGCGGCAGCGCTCGCCACGGGCGTGCTGGTGTGGGGTCTGATCCTGTGGAGTGTCATCTTCCACCGGCGCAGCCGCACCAAGATCGAGGTTCCCACTCAGACGCGGTACAACATGCCGCTCGAGGCGCTGTACACGATCGTTCCGCTGATCGTCGTCTCGGTCCTCTTCTACTTCACCGCGCGCGACGAGTCGAAGCTTCTGAAGCTCGACGACAAGCCCGCGCACACTGTCAACGTGGTCGGCTACCAGTGGAGCTGGGGCTTCAACTACGTCGAGAACGTGCCGGGTGTCGACGGTGACGCCAAGACCTCCAAGGAGCTCTCGGCTATCCCGAAGCGCTTCAAGGACGACTTCCCGGCGAACGCCGGCGGTGTCTACGAGGTCGGTACGCCTGGTGAGCGGAACCCGCAGACCAACAACCCCGGCCCGACCCTCTGGCTCCCCAAGGGCGAGAAGGTCCGCTTCGTTCTGACTTCGCGTGACGTCATCCACTCCTTCTGGGTGGTGCCGTTCCTGATGAAGCAGGACGTCATTCCGGGCCACACCAACTCCTTCGAGGTGACCCCCAACAAGGAGGGGACCTTCCTGGGCAAGTGCGCCGAGCTCTGCGGCGTCGACCACTCCCGGATGCTGTTCAACGTGAAGGTCGTCTCTCCTGAGCGTTACCAGCAGCACCTCAAGGACCTCGCGAAGAAGGGGCAGACCGGTTACGTCCCGGCTGGCATCGCCCAGACGGACCACGAGAAGAACCGGGAGACGAAGACAACGTGAGCATCCTCAACGAACCTCAGGGTGCCGCGGCAGCAAGCGACTCGTACGAGAACGAGCTGCCGGCCCGGCCCAAGCGCCCCGGCGCGACGGTGATCAAGTGGCTGACCACCACTGACCACAAGACGATCGGCACGCTCTACCTGGTCACGTCGTTCGCCTTCTTCTGCATCGGCGGCGTCATGGCGCTCTTCATGCGCGCCGAACTGGCCCGTCCCGGCACGCAGATCATGTCGAACGAGCAGTTCAACCAGGCGTTCACGATGCACGGCACGATCATGCTCCTGATGTTCGCGACGCCGCTGTTCTCCGGCTTCGCGAACTGGATCATGCCGCTCCAGATCGGTGCCCCCGACGTCGCGTTCCCGCGACTGAACATGTTCGCCTACTGGCTGTACCTGTTCGGCTCGCTGATCGCGGTGGGTGGCTTCCTCACCCCGCAGGGCGCCGCCGACTTCGGCTGGTTCGCCTACAGCCCGCTGTCGGACGCGGTCCGCTCGCCGGGCATCGGCGCCGACATGTGGATCATGGGTCTGGCCTTCTCCGGCTTCGGCACGATCCTCGGCTCGGTCAACTTCATCACCACGATCATCTGCATGCGCGCTCCCGGCATGACGATGTTCCGTATGCCGATCTTCGTGTGGAACGTGCTGCTGACCGGTGTGCTGGTCCTGCTCGCCTTCCCGGTCCTGGCCGCCGCGCTGTTCGCCCTGGAGGCGGACCGCAAATTCGGTGCCCATGTATTCGACGCCAGTAATGGCGGCGCATTGCTATGGCAACACCTCTTCTGGTTCTTCGGACACCCAGAGGTGTACATCATCGCCCTGCCATTCTTCGGAATCATTTCCGAGGTCATCCCGGTCTTCTCGCGCAAGCCGATGTTCGGTTACTCCGGCCTCATCGGCGCGACGATCGCCATTGCCGGTCTGTCCGTGACCGTGTGGGCGCACCACATGTACGTCACCGGCGGCGTGCTACTCCCGTTCTTCTCCTTCATGACGTTCCTGATCGCCGTGCCAACAGGCGTGAAGTTCTTCAACTGGATCGGAACGATGTGGAAGGGCTCGCTGTCCTTCGAGACACCGATGCTCTGGGCGATCGGCTTCCTGATCACCTTCACCTTCGGTGGTCTGACCGGCGTCATCCTGGCCGCGCCGCCGCTGGACTTCCACATCTCGGACTCGTACTTCGTGGTGGCGCACTTCCACTACGTGGTGTTCGGCACCGTCGTCTTCGCGATGTTCGCCGGATTCCACTTCTGGTGGCCGAAGATGACCGGCAAGATGCTCGACGAGCGGCTCGGCAAGATCACCTTCTGGACGCTGTTCATCGGCTTCCACGGCACGTTCCTGGTGCAGCACTGGCTGGGCGTCGAGGGCATGCCGCGTCGTTACGCGGACTACCTCGCGGCCGACGGCTTCACCGCGCTGAACACGATCTCGACGATCTCCTCGTTCCTGCTCGGCCTGTCGATCCTGCCGTTCTTCTACAACGTCTGGAAGACCGCCAAGTACGGCAAGAAGGTCGAGGTCGACGACCCGTGGGGCTACGGCCGTTCGCTCGAGTGGGCGACGTCCTGCCCGCCGCCGCGGCACAACTTCCTCACGCTGCCGCGCATTCGCTCGGAATCCCCGGCCTTCGACCTCCACCACCCGGAGATCGCCGCGCTGGACCAGCTGGACAACGCCGGACACGGCGACAAGGCGCTTGCTAAGGAGGCCGGCAAGTGAAGGTCCAAGGCAAGATGTTCCTCTGGCTGAGCCTCTTCATCCTGATCATGGCCGGTGTCTACGGCGTGTGGTCGAAGGAGCCGGTCGGCACCACGGCACTCTTCCTGTCGTTCGGCCTGTGCATCATGATCGGCTACTACCTGGCCTTCACGGCCCGGCGTGTCGACACCGGTGCCCAGGACAACAAGGAGGCCGACGTCGCGGACGACGCCGGCGAGGTGGGCTTCTTCAGCCCGCACTCCTGGCAGCCGCTCTCCCTTGCGGTCGGTGGCGCGCTCGCGTTCCTGGCCGTGGCCATCGGCTGGTGGCTGCTGTACTTCTCGGCCCCGATCATTCTGTTCGGCCTGTGGGGCTGGGTCTTCGAGTACTACCGCGGCGAGAACCAGAACCAGTAGCACCTGGCGCTGAACTCCCGTAGCCGAAGGGCCCGGACACTCCTGATGGAGCGTCCGGGCCCTTCGGCGTGACCGGGGTTGCCCCGTGCGGCTCACTCGCCGCGCTGGACCTGACGTTCCTTCATACGGTGAGGTCATGAACGACCACTCACCGCGTATCCGTACGGTTCTGGGCTGCACCCTGCTGGTGGCCGCACTCGGTGCGGGCACGGTGGCGTGCGGCAGCTCCGGCCACCCGCTCTCCGCCGCGCCGTACGACGCGGCGGGCCAGATCTCCTTCAACGGGCCCGCGGGCGGCAGCAAGAAGGCCGACCCCGACAAGCCGCTGGAGATCACCGCCCAGGGCGAAGAGGCCCGCATCACCGACGTCACCGCCCAGGACGCCATGGGCCGCTTTGTCGCGGGCGAACTCTCCGCCGACGGCACCCGGTGGCACACGACCGCCCCGCTGACCGCAGACACCCGCTACACGGTCCATGTGAGCACCGAGGACGAGGACGGCGAGCCCGGCCGCAAGGTCCTCGACTTCGACACCGGAAGCCCCGGAAAGAGCAAGCCGCTCAAGGTCACCTTCGGCCCGCAGGCGGGCGAGTACGGCGTGGGCCAGCCGCTCACCGCCGAACTCAACAAGCCCGTCAGGGACGAGAAGTCCCGCGCGCTGGTGGAGCGTTCCCTCCAGGTCGACTCCAAGCCCGCCGTGAAGGGCTCCTGGTACTGGGTGGACAGCACGGAGCTGCACTACCGGCCCAAGTCCTACTGGCCCACCCACGCGAAGATCACGGCCACCAGCAAGCTGGAGGGCGTGAAGGTCGGCGACCGGATGTGGGGCGGCAGGTCCAAGCCGCTGACCATCACCACGGGCGACCGCATCGTGGCCGTCACCGACGCCGGCGCCCACTCCATGACGGTCTACCGCAACGGCGAGGCGGTCAACTCCATGCCGGTCACCACCGGCAAGGCGGGCTACGAGACCCGAAACGGCGTCAAGGTGGTGCTCGGCAAGGAGTACTTCGTACGGATGCGCGGCGAGACGATCGGCATCGCCGAGGGCTCGTCGGACTCGTACAACCTGCCGGTCTACTACGCGACCCGCGTCACCTGGAGCGGCGAGTACGTGCACGCCGCGCCCTGGTCCGTCGGTTCGCAGGGCTCCGCGAACGTCAGCCACGGCTGCACCGGCATGAGCACGAACAACGCCGCCTGGTTCTACGACACCGTGCGCCAGGGCGACATCGTGAAGGTCATCAACAGCTACGGCGCCGACATGGACCCGTTCGGCAACGGGTTCGGCGACTGGAACGTCGACTGGAAGAAGTGGAAGGCGGGCAGCGCCCTCACCAAGGAGGCCAAGAGCAAGCCCGACCCGGCCCTCCAGGCGCGGCTCAGCCCCGAGACCTGAGACCGCTCGGCAGGATCACCGGTGTGATCCTGCCGACTCCCGACCCCGACTCCCGTACTCCGGACGGCGTACGGGAGTCGTGCGTACGGGGCTTGCGATGCGTACGAGGCGTCTCAGGCGCCCACGGCGAGCCGGGAGCGCAGCAGGGAGGCGAGGGCCTCGGCGAACTCCACGGGCTCCACAGGGAGCGTCACAGCGGCCTCCGCTCGGCTCCACGTCGCGAGCCAGGCGTCCTGCGGGCGGCCGATCAGGAGGAGCACCGGCGGGCAGCGGAAGATCTCGTCCTTGATCTGCCGGCACACGCCCATGCCGCCCGCGGGAACGGCCTCGCCGTCCAGGACGCACACGTCGATGCCGCCCCGGTCCAGCTCCTTGAGGACGGCCGGCAGGGTGGCGCATTCGACGAATTGCACCTCGGGGACGTCGGACGCGGGCCGCCGGCCGGTCGCGAGGCGCACCTGCTCGCGCGTGTTGGCGTCGTCGCTGTAGACCAGAACCGTCGCGGTCGACTGCATCGTTCCTCCGAAGACATCGGCGTCTTAAGGGCGTCGTACGGTGATCCGTGTCGCGGAGCCTACTCCTCCCGACACCCCGTCAACACCGGTTCGCGCACGGCTCCGATGGGCCATATGGGCTGGACACACCACCCAGACACTCCGAACGGCACCCCCCGGAGTGAGGGCGAGATAAGCGACCGACATAATGTCGGTCGTGGCGACAGCAACGACAGTAGAAACCGGGCACGCGCACCCGTCGGTCAATCGACCGAACCTCACCAGCGTCGGAACCATCATCTGGCTGAGTTCCGAGCTGATGTTCTTCGCGGCCCTCTTCGCGATGTACTTCACCCTGCGATCGGTGACCGGACCGGATCACTGGAAGGAAATGGCGCATGCGCTGAACCTTCCGTTCTCCGCGACGAACACCACGATCCTGGTGCTTTCTTCCCTTACCTGCCAGATGGGTGTGTTCGCCGCCGAGCGTGGCGACGTGAAGAAGCTCCGGGCGTGGTTCATCGTCACCTTCATCATGGGTGCGATCTTCATCGGCGGTCAGGTCTTCGAGTACACCGAGCTGGTCAAGAAGGATGGGCTCTCGCTCTCCTCCGACCCGTACGGCTCGGTGTTCTACCTGACCACCGGCTTCCACGGCATGCACGTGACAGGCGGCCTCATCGCCTTCCTGTTCGTCCTCGGCAGGACGTACGCGGCCAGGAGGTTCACCCACCAGCAGGCGACCGCCGCCATCGTCGTGTCCTATTACTGGCACTTCGTCGACGTCGTCTGGATCGGCCTCTTCGCCACGATCTACCTGATCAAGTAGTTCGAAGATCACAGCATCGGGCGTAGTACCCGACACCTTCCAGAAGCACCGACGCAGAAGATCCTGACACCGGGGTAATCCGTGAAAAAGCTCTCCGCACGACGACGCCATCCGCTGGCGGCGGTCGTCGTCCTACTCCTCGCGCTGGCGGCCACCGGGGGGCTGTACGCCGCGTTCGCGCCGGCGGACAAGGCGCAGGCCGATGCAACCTCCCAGTCCCTCGCCATTGACGAGGGCAAGAAGCTCTATTCCGTCGGCTGCGCGAGCTGCCACGGAACCGGCGGTCAGGGCACCTCCGACGGTCCGAGCCTGGTGGGCGTCGGCTCCGCCGCCGTTGACTTCCAGGTCGGCACCGGCCGTATGCCGGCCCAGCAGCCGGGCGCTCAGGTCCCGAAGAAGAAGGTCATCTACTCGCAGGCCGAGATCGACCAGCTCGCGGCGTACATCGCCTCGCTGGGTGCCGGTCCGGTCGCGCCGACCGAGAAGGACTACAGCGCCTCCGGCGCGGACGTCGCCAAGGGTGGCGAGCTGTTCCGCACCAACTGCGCCCAGTGCCACAACTTCACCGGTGAGGGTGGCGCGCTGACGCACGGCAAGTTCGCACCGAGCCTCGAGGGCGTCGCCCCGAAGCACATCTACGAGGCCATGCAGACCGGCCCGCAGAACATGCCGTCGTTCCCGGACACGACGATGACCAAGCAGAACAAGAAGGACATCATCGCGTACCTCGACGCGGTCAACGGTGACGACACCCAGAGCCCCGGTGGCCTCAAGCTGGGCGGGCTCGGCCCGGTCAGTGAGGGCCTGTTCGCCTGGATCTTCGGGCTCGGTGGTCTGATCGCCGTCGCCATCTGGGTTGCCGCTCGGACCGCAAAGGCCAAGAAGTCATGAGTAGCCAAGACATTCCAGAAGAGAACCTGCCCGAAGAGCGGGCCACCGACGAGGGCGCGGAGCACGGCTCGGTCGCGGTGAAGGACGAGCCCTTCGCCGACCCGGGTCTGCCGCCCCACGAGCACCGGATCCAGGACATCGACGAGCGGGCCGCCAAGCGGTCCGAGCGCACGGTGGCCCTGCTGTTCACGATCTCGATGCTGGCCACCATCGCCTTCATCGCCTCGTACGTCACCATCGACGTCGACAAGAGCATCTACGTCTTCCCGCTCGGACACATCAGCGCGCTCAACTTCGCGCTCGGCGTGACCCTGGGTGTGGCGCTGTTCTGCATCGGCGCGGGCGCGGTCCACTGGGCCCGCACCCTGATGTCCGACGAGGAGGTCGTCCAGGAGCGGCACCCGATCGAGGCCGAGCCGGACGTCAAGGCGAAGGTCATGCAGGACTTCGCCGACGGTGCCCGCGAGTCGCAGTTCGGCCGCCGCAAGCTGATCCGCAACACGATGTTCGGCGCGCTGGCCCTGGTGCCGCTCTCCGGCGTCGTACTGCTTCGTGACCTCGGGCCGCTGCCCGAGAAGAAGCTGCGTACGACCTCGTGGAAGAAGGGTCTGACCCTCGTCAACATGAACACGAACGAGCCGCTGCGTCCTTCGGACATCGCGGTCGGCTCGCTCACCTTCGCCAAGCCCGAGGGCCTGGAGGAGCACGACGAGGAATTCCAGACGAAGATCGCCAAGGACGCCCTGATGCTCGTCCGGATCCAGCCGGACAACATCAAGGACAAGCAGGAACTCGAGTGGTCCCACGAGGGCATCGTGGCCTACTCGAAGATCTGCACCCACGTCGGTTGCCCGATCTCCCTGTACGAGCAGCAGACGCACCACGCTCTGTGCCCCTGCCACCAGTCCACCTTCGACCTCTCCGACGGCGCCCGGGTGATCTTCGGTCCTGCCGGTCACGCGCTGCCGCAGCTGCGCATCGGCGTCAACGAAGAGGGTCACCTCGAGGCGCTGAGCGAATTCGCTGAGCCCGTCGGTCCTGCCTTCTGGGAGCGCGGATGAGTACTACGACCACGAACGACGCGCCTGAGCGCGAGAAGGCACCGGCCGGTGAGCGAGTCGCCGACTGGGCCGACGGACGTCTGGGGATCTACTCCCTGGCCAAGTCCAACATGCGCAAGATCTTTCCGGACCACTGGTCCTTCATGCTCGGCGAGATCTGCATGTACAGCTTCATCATCATCATCCTCACGGGTGTGTATCTGACGCTGTTCTTCCACCCGTCGATGAACGAGGTGGAGTACCACGGCAGCTACGTCCCGCTGCAGGGACAGCTGATGTCCGAGGCGTTCAACTCGACCATGCACATCTCCTTCGATGTGCGCGGTGGTCTGCTGATCCGGCAGATCCACCACTGGGCCGCGCTGATCTTCCTCGCCGGCATGTTCGTGCACATGATGCGCGTGTTCTTCACGGGTGCGTTCCGCAAGCCGCGTGAGGTCAACTGGGTCTTCGGCTTCCTGCTGTTCGTCCTGGGCATGTTCACCGGCTTCACCGGTTACTCGCTCCCGGACGACCTGCTCTCCGGTACCGGTGTCCGCTTCATGGAGGGCGCGATCCTGTCCGTGCCGGTCGTCGGCACGTACATGTCGTTCTTCCTGTTCGGCGGCGAGTTCCCCGGCGGCGACTTCGTCGCGCGGTTCTACTCGATCCACATCCTGCTGTTGCCGGGCATCATGCTCGGCCTGATGGCGGCGCACCTGATCCTGGTCTTCTACCACAAGCACACGCAGTTCCCGGGTGCCGGAAAGACCAACAAGAACGTCGTCGGCATGCCGCTGCTGCCGGTCTACATGGCCAAGGCGGGAGGCTTCTTCTTCCTGGTCTTCGGTGTCATCGCGGTGGTCGCCGCGATCGCCTCGATCAACCCGATCTGGGCGATCGGCCCGTACCGGCCGGACCAGGTGTCCACCGGTGCTCAGCCGGACTGGTACATGGGCTTCTCCGAGGGCCTGATCCGTGTCATGCCGGGCTGGGAGATCGACTTCTGGGGTCATACGCTCGTCCTGGGCGTGGCCATCCCACTGGTGATCGTCTTCCCGCTGGTCCTCGTCGTGATCGCGCTCTACCCGTTCATCGAGTCCTGGGTCACCGGCGACAAGCGCGAGCACCACATCCTGGACCGGCCGCGCAACGTGCCGACGCGTACCGCGTTCGGTGCCGCGTGGATCTCCTGGTACTTCGTGCTGATGATCGGTGGCGGCAACGACCTGTGGGCCACGCACTTCCACCTGTCGATCAACGCCATCACGTGGTTCGTGCGCGTCGCGTTCTTCGTCCTGCCGGTCCTCGTGTTCATCGTGACCAAGCGGATCTGCCTCGGCCTCCAGCGCCGCGACAAGGACAAGGTGCTGCACGGACGCGAGTCCGGCATCATCAAGCGCCTGCCGCACGGTGAGTTCATCGAGGTGCACGAGCCGCTGGACCAGGAGGCCCTGCACACGCTCACGGCCCACGAGCAGTACCAGCCGGCCGAGATCGGTGCGACGGTCGACGAGAACGGTGTCGAGCGGAAGGTCTCGCGCTCGCAGAAGCTGCGGGCCAAGCTCTCGCGCGGTTACTACGGGGAGAACAACCAGATCCCGAAGCCGACCGCGGAGGAGTACAAGGAGATCACCAGCGGCCACGGCCACCACTGATCCCTGACTGATCCGTTGCTGTAAGCCACAGCGGGAGCCCTCGTCCAGTGCCTGGACGGGGGCTCTTTGCGGTTCCCATACCTGGATAGGGTGGGGCTGCACCTCTGACTTCCTCATCTCATTCACTTACACATGCACACAGGAGCGGCCATGAGCGCTTTGAACCCCGCTGGAGGCGACACCGCGGCGGGCCGTTCCTGGCCCGCCGTCCTGAACGGCCTGCTCGAAGGCCGCGACCAGAGCGCCGACGACACCGCGTGGGCGATGGACCGGATCATGCGCGGCGAGGCCACCGACGCGCAGATCGCCGGGTTCGCGGTCGCGCTGCGCGCCAAGGGCGAGACGGTGCAGGAGATCTCCGGACTCGTACGCGGCATGTACGAGCACGCCAATGTCATCGAGGTGCCCGGCGAGACCGTCGACATCGTCGGCACCGGCGGCGACGGCGCCAAGACGGTCAACATCTCCACGATGTCCGCGATCGTCGTCGCGGGTGCGGGCGCCAAGGTCGTCAAGCACGGCAACCGCGCCGCCTCCTCGGCCTCGGGCTCCTCCGACGTACTGGAGAAGCTGGGCGTCAACCTCGACCTGTCGCCGAAGCGGGTGCCGGAGGTCGCCGAGGAAGCGGGCATCACGTTCTGCTTCGCCATAAAGTTCCACCCGGCGCTGCGCTACGCGGGCGCCGCGCGCGGACAGCTCGGCATCCGCACCGTGTTCAACCTCCTCGGCCCGCTCACCAACCCGGCCAAGGTGCACGCGCAGGCCGTCGGTGTCGCCGACGCCCGGATGGCGCCCATCGTCGCCGGGGTCTTCGCCGAGCGCGGCAACTCCTCCCTGGTGTTCCGCGGCGACGACGGGCTCGACGAGCTGACCACCACCGGCACCTCGCGGGTGTGGGTCGTACGGGACGGCGCCGTGCGCGAGGAGTCCTTCGACCCGCGCGACGTCGGCATCGGCATCGTGCCCATCGAGGCGCTGCGCGGCGGCGACCCCGGGTTCAACGCGGAGGTCGCCCGGCGCCTCCTCGACGGCGAACAGGGGCCCGTGCGGGACGCGGTGCTGCTGAACTCGGCGGCGGCGCTGGTCGCCGTGCGGCCGGGCGAGGGCACGCTCGTCGAGCAGATCAGGGCCGGCATGGACCGGGCCGCCGAGTCGATCGACTCCGGCGCGGCGAAGGCGGCGTTGGAGCGGTGGGTGGCGGCCAGCAACCGCTGAGCACACGACGGTGTGACGTAGGGCGCAGTCCAGATTCCGGACTGCGCCTTGCCGTATCCGGGACGTGTGGCAGGATGCTTTTCAAGGTCATGAGTGACAGCGACCGAGGCCCCAGCCCGCTGTCCGGCAACCCTCCGTCCGTGGCGGGGTGCCCTGGGTGAAGACCAGGCCGTACGCAGCAAGGCGTGTGGCAAGCGCGGACCCCTGCGCCACCTTGGGGTCCTGGTCCTCGAGGGAGCAGTCTCGTGAGCAAGCGAATGCGATAGGGCGTTTCGGCCCCGCCTCCGCGTACCCGTTTCATCTTTCTTTCCGTGTCGTAGAGCCCGCGCCGCGCGGCGCTCCGGCATGGTCAATTCGCTTACCGCGCCAGGGAGTTCACCCATGTCTGTTTCCGTCGACGCCGCCGCCTGTACTGACACCATCGCTCCGCTCGCCGTCCTCGGCCGGGACGTCACCGTGCCGCTCGTCACCGGGGGAGAGGTCACCTACGCCGCGCTCGACTACGCGGCCAGCGCGCCCGCCCTGCAGCGCGTGTGGGACGACGTGGCCGCCTACGCGCCGTACTACGGCAGCGTGCACCGCGGCGCCGGGTACCTGTCGCAGCTGTCCACCGACCTGTTCGAGAACTCGCGGGCCGCCGTCGCCGAGTTCCTCGGCTGCCGGGAGGGCGACCAGGTCGTCTTCACCCGCTCCACCACCGACTCGCTGAACCTGCTCGCCGCCGCGCTGCCCGCCGACTGCCAGGTGTTCGTCTACGAGACCGAGCACCACGCCTCGCTGCTGCCGTGGCGGGACGCCCGCGTCACGTACCTGAACGCGCCGCGTACGCCCGGCGAGGCCGTCGACACGCTGGAGCGCGCCCTCGCCGAGCGCGACCCGTACGGACCCGCCCTCGTCTGCGTCACCGGTGCCTCCAACGTGACCGGTGAGCTCTGGCCGGTGCGCGAGCTCGCGGCGGCCGCTCACGCGCACGGTGCCCGCATCGTGCTCGACGCCGCGCAGCTCGCGCCCCATCACCCCGTCTCCGTACAGGACTTGGACGTCGACTGGGTCGCGTTCAGCGGGCACAAGCTGTACGCGCCCTTCGGCTCGGGAGTGCTCGCGGGCCGCTCCGACTGGCTGACGGAGGCCGAGCCGTACCTCGCCGGTGGCGGCGCCTCCAAGAAGGTCGCGCGGCGCGTCGACGGCGGGGTCGACGTGCAGTGGCACGAGACGGCCGCCCGGCACGAGGCCGGTTCGCCGAACGTCATCGGCGTGTACTCCATCGCCTCCGCCTGCAAGGCGCTCACCGAGGCCGGGTTCGACAACCTCGTCGCCCGCGAGCAGTACCTGATCCGCAAGGTCCAGGAGGGGCTCGCCGAGGTGCCCGAGGTGAAGGTGCTCTCCCTGTTCGGGGACGACGCGCCGCGCGTGGGCGTCCTGTCGTTCGTCGTCGACGGGTGGAACTCCTCGCACTTCGCCGCCGCGCTCTCCGCCGAGTACGGCATCGGGGTCCGCGACGGACTGTTCTGCGCCCACCCGCTGGTGCGCACGCTGCTCGGCTCGGACCCGCAGCAGCAGGGCGAGTGCGGGGCGCCGGAGGCGGCGCCGGGCGAGAAGTCCCTCAACGCGATCCGGGTCAGCTTCGGCGCCGGGACGCCGGACGAGCACGTGGAGCGGTTCGTGGCCGCCGTGACGGAGCTCGTCCGGGACGGTGCGCGCTGGAACTACCGCACCGAGGACGGCCGTTGCGTGCCGGACACCACCAACGCCTGATCCCCCGGCCCGAGCCGGCTGCCGAGCACGATCATCCGTAGGGCCCGCTCCGTGGCGTCCGTGAGGAACTCGCCGCCCCGGCCGAGCGCCTCCGCGAGCGTCACAGGGGCGGGCAGGATCGAGCTGTAGGCGTCGACCCCGGTCGCCGTCACCGTGTGCGCGCCGTCGCCGATGGTGCCCGCGAGGGCGAGGACCGGGCGGCCGAACCGCTTGGCGCGGCGGGCCACTTCGGCGGGGACCTTGCCGCGCGGCGTCTGGTGGTCGAGGGCGCCCTCGGCGGTGACGACGAGGTCGGCGCGGGCCAGGCGGGCGTCCAGGTCGAGGTGGTCGAGGAGGACGTCGAAGCGGGGCAAGAGCCGGGCGCCGAGCGCGGCGAGGCCCGCGCCGAGTCCGCCGGAGGCGCCGGTGCCGGGGCCGGTGAACAGGTCGGTACGCACATCCAGGTCGCGCATCAGGTCGCGCGTCAGGTCGCGCGTCAGGACGTGCGCCCAGTGCTCCAGGCCCGCCGCCAACTGCTCGACCTGCGTCGGCGTCGCCCCCTTCTGCGGGCCGAAGACGCGGGCGACGCCGCGCTCGCCGCACAGTACGTTGAACGGATTGCACGCCACCCGGATCTCGGTGTCCTTCAGGCGGGGGTCGAGGCCGCTCGGGTCGATCCGGTCCAGGTGCATCAACTCCCTTCCTCCCAGCGGGAGTTCCAGGCCGTACGCGTCGAGAAGGCGGGCGCCGAGGGCCTGGAGCGCGCCCGCGCCCCCGTCCGACGTACCGGAGTCGCCGCAGCCCACCAGGATGCGCCGGGCGCCCGCGTCGAGGGCCGCGCGGATCAGTTCGCCGACGCCGTACGTCGTCGTGGCCGCCGGGTCGCGCAGCTCGCGCGGGACGAGGGAGAGCCCGGCGACGGCCGCCATCTCGACGACCGCCGTGCCGTCGGGCAGCAGCGCGAAGTGGGTGCCGACGCGTTCGCCGGTCGGCCCTGTCGCGGGCAGGGCGACGAGGCGGCCCCCGGCCTGCGCCGCCAGCGCGCGGGCCGTGCCCTCGCCGCCGTCCACGAGGGGGATGAGGTCGGTCTCCGCGGCCGGCACCACGCGGCGTACGCCCGCGGCGATGGCCTCGGCGGCGGCGCCCGCGGACAGGGACTCCTTGAAGCCGCTGGGGGCGATGGCGAAACGGGTCAACATCATGGACTCCAGGGTGAGTTCGACGGTTCAGCGGACGGGCACGCCGAGCAGCGGCCACAGGGTGAGCGCGCACAGCAGGACGGCGGCGGCCGTCAGCGGGGCAAGCACGGCGGACAGGCGCAGCAGGTCGCGCGGGGTGTAGGTGGGGGTGCCCGGTATCTCGGCGAACAACGTCACCGGCTTCGCGGACGCGGGCAGCGTGTGGCAGAAGCCCGCCGCGGCGGTGGAGGCGAGGGCGGCGGCGACCGGGTTGACGCCCGCTCCGACGGCCGCCGCCACGACCAGGGGCACGAGGACGGAGGAGCGGGCCGAGCGGGACTGGAGGACCAGGTGGGCGGCCGTGCTCACCGCGATCACCACGGCGAGGAACAGCCACGGCGGCAGGTCGAGGGGAACCCCGCCGACCAGCCATTTCGCCGCCCCCGACTCGGCGAGCGCGACGCCCATCGCCATCGTCGCCGCCATGAACAGCAGCAGCGACCACGGCACGGTACCGAGCGCGTCCTTCAGCCGTACGGTGCCCAGGGCCGGGGAGGCCGCGACCACGGCGCCGATCAACGCGACGACGGCGGGCGGCACTTGGTGGAGCGGCTCACTGCACCACAGGGCGACGACCGTGGCCAGCAGCAGGGCGCAGCGGGTCTCGGCGGGTTCCCACGGCCCGGTCACCGGCTTCTCGCTGTGCTCCTGGAGGTCGTCCATCGTGATCCGCACGGGCCCTGCCCGGTCCGCGCGCCGCGTCGTCGTCAACAGCACGGCCTCCGCCGCGAGGTGGGAGGTGGCGACGGCGAGCGGCAGGCCGAGCAGCAGCCACTGCGTGAAGCCGATCCGTTCGCCGGTCGACTCCCACAGCACGGACACCGTGATGAGGTGCGCGCCCGCCCCGATCAGCGTCGCGACGGCGGAGAGCAGGATGACCGTGGGAAAGAGCAGCGCCAGCATCACGACGAGGCGGCGCCGGTCGGACAGCGCCTTCGCAAGGGCCAGGAACACGGGCAGCGCGAGCGCCGCGCGCCCCGAGGTGGCGGGTACCGCGAAGGCGGTGACGACGAGCGCGGCCGTCGTCAGATGCGTCAACTGCCGTACGCTGCGCGCCCCGCTCACCAGGAACGCCGCCGCCCGCCCCGCGAGCCCGGTGCGCGCCACGGCCGCCGCCAGCACGAACGCGCAGATCAGCAGCCACACCGTTTCGTCGCCGAGGGTGCTGAAGAGGGTGTCGCTGCTGATCACGCCCGTCGCCGTGAGGGCGAGGCCCGCGCCGAGGGCTATGTACGTGTCGTCGATCGCCGTGCCGATCCACGCGCAGGTCGCCAGGGCGAACACGGCGAGCGTGAGACGGGCGTCGCCGGTCAGGGCGGGGAAGTTGCCGGGGACCACGAGCAGCGCGCAGATGCTGAGGGCGACGCAGAGGGTCGCGGCGGTGCGGAGATTCAGGGTCACGCGGTTCAGCGTGGTGGGCCGCCGTGAGCCTCCAATGAGCCCCAAATGAAAGGAAGTTCACCCGGTCAAGCCCCGCCTTTGGACGAGAGCCGGCGGGGCCCGGGGCAGAGTCCCGCGACCGCAAGCCTCACTCCCGCAACCGATACCCCACCCCCCGCACCGTCTCCACATGCCGCGCGCCCAACTTCTTCCTCAGCGCCCGCACGTACACGTCCACGATGTTGGACCCGGGATCGAAGTCGTACCCCCACACGTGGGACAGGATCTGCTCGCGCGAGAGGACCTGCCCGGGGTGGCGCAGGAACAGCTCCAAGAGCACGAACTCACGGGCCGTCAGGTCGACGGTCCGCCCCTCGGCGCGCGCCCGACGCGTCCGAAGGTCGAGCGTCAGATCCCCGCTGCCGAGCATCGTCACCTCAGGCGTGCCGGAGGCGGTACGCAGCCGCAGCCGGACCCGCGCCAGCAACTCCTCGAAGCGGAACGGCTTGGTCATCCAGTCGTCGGCGCCGCCCTCCAGACCCGCCACCGTGTCCCGCACGGAGTCCCGCGCGGTCAGCACGATGACCGGGGTCGTCACCCGCGCCTCGCGCAGCTGCCGCAGCACCGTGAAACCGTCCCGGCCCGGCAGCCCGATGTCGAGGACGATGAGGTCGAAGCCGCCGGTCAGGGCGTAGTCGTGGGCGGCGTCGCCGTCGCCGACGACGGTCGTCGTGAAGCCGCCGGAGCGCAGCCCCTTCTCCACGAAGGAAGCGATGCGCTCCTCGTCCTCGACGATCAGGATGCGGTTCACTTCGGCTCCGTCCGGTTGAGGTCGAGTACGAGGGTGAAGGTGGCGCCACGGTCATCCGTACGGCTCAATTCGGCGCGCCCGCCGTGGCTCTCAGCGATGGCCCGCACGATCGCGAGGCCGAGCCCGGCGCCCGTGCCCCGCGAGCCGCGCCGCGCCGTGCCCCGCCGGAACCGCTCGAAGATCACCGCGGCGTCCGCGTCGGTGACACCGGGCCCGGCATCGGCGACGTACAGCTCGACGCGCTCGCGCCCGTCCCGCTCGTGCCCGTCCCGCTCGCGCACGACCCGGTCCCGCACGACCCGCGAGCCGATCCCTATCCGCTGCCCCGGCACCGTGTGCTGCACCGCGTTCTGCGCGAGCTGCACCATCGCCTGCGTGATCCGCTGCGGGTCCAACTCGGCTTCGGCCTCCGCGACCTCGGTCAGCTCCCAGTCCCGCTCGCCGAGCGCCCGCGCCTTCACGAAGACGTCGGCGGTCAGCTCCGCGAGCTGCACCGGCTCCGGCGTCACGAAGTCCGGACGCTCCGCCTTGGCCAGCAGCAGCAGGTCCTCGACGATGCGGCTCATCCGGTCCAGCTCCTCCGTCACGATCCGCACCGTCTCCTCGCGCTCGCGCGGATCGTCGCCCATCAGCTCAAGGTGGCCGCGGACGATGGTGATGGGCGTACGCAGCTCGTGGCCGGCGTCGTCGACGAACTCGCGCTGCGCCGCGAACGCCCGCTCCAGGCGGTCCAGCATCCCGTTGAACGTCTCGGCGAGCGCCGCGATGTCGTCGCGGCCCTGCACCGGGATGCGCTGGGTGAGGTCCTGCTCGGTGAGCTGCGCGGCCGTCGTACGCACGAGGCGTACGGGGCGCAGGATGCGGCCCGCGACCGGCAAGGCGATGCCCGTCGTCATGAGCAGCGCCACCCCGGAGATCGCGAGCAGCATGTGGAACACGCTCTCCGCCTTGGCCTGTTCGCGCTCCGGGTGGAAGGCCACGACGAACGCCGCCTCCGGCCGCCCCGCGCCCGTACCCGCGCCCCCGATCTCCACCTTCGACCAGCGGACCACGCCGCCGGGGCGGTCCAGGGTGCCGGTGGCGTCGGGGGAGGCGAAGACGGCGCGCAGGCCGGCCGGGTCCTTGGCCAGCGGGTGGCCGACCCGCACCTCGCGGGACTGCTCCTTCTTGGCGGGGGTGCGGTGCGCGCCCCGGTCGACGAGGCCGAGCAACTCCTCGTCCGGGTCGGCGTACTGCCGTTCCAGGTGCAGATTGAGCAGCGGGTCAGGGTCGGTGAACCGCTCGCCGGTGCGCGGGTCGACGCCCTCGCGCACGAAGTTGGCGAACTCGCCGGTCTCCTGCGCGAGCAGCCGGTCCACGCGGTGGTCGACATCGCGGAGCAGCACCGAGCGGGTCGTGGTGGCGACCGCGGTGAGGGCCACGGTCATCACGACGAGCAGCCACAGCAGGATGCGGACGCGCGCGGAGACCCAGTGGTGCTGCTTGGGCTCAGCCGTCGTCGCCGCCCGGCCCGTCGTCGTCGGATGAGTCGGATGAGTCGGAGGAGTCGGATGAGCCGCCGTCGTCCGCGTCGTCGTCTGCGCTGTCATCGGTCGTGGGGTTCTCACTCACCGGTGGCGGGGACACCGTCTCGTCACTGGGCGTCGGGCGCGGCGAGGGTGAGCCGCTCTCCAGCTCGACCTTCGGCGGCGACTTCGGGGGATCCGGGCTGTCGGTCAGGGCGTAGCTGGTCGCCGCGATGCCGAGCGGGATCGCGACGACCGCGGCGAGGGCCGCCATGCGGTGGGAGAAGGCCATGGCAGCCAGGCTCGGGGGCGTACCAGGGCGTCAGGATGAACCGCGGATGAAGAAACCTTCATACGGACCTGCGCGGCAGGTGTTACGCGTCCAGGCCGATCGAGAACGCCGCCTCCAGGTCGTGCTGCGAGTACGTACGGAACGCGACGTGCGTGTCCGTGCCCTCGACGCCCTGGATCTTGCTGATCCTCCCGGGGATGACGTCCGCCAGGTCGTCGTGGCGGGCGACCCGGACCATGGCGATCAGGTCGTAGGTGCCGGTGACGGAGAAGACCTCGCTCACGTTGTCCAGGGCCGCGATCGACTCGGCGATCTCGGGGATCCGGTCCACGCTGGTCTTGATGAGCACGATCGCGGTGATCACGGCTGGCTGTCTCCCTCGGTGGCCGTGGCTGGGTTCGCCTCAACCTTAGCCCGCCCCCGATATCGGGCCCACGCGTAGAGGAACCCGACGGAGAACCCCACCAGGTGCGCCAGATACGCGACGCCCGGCCCCTGACTGTCCCGCCCCGCCGCCGCCCACTGCAGCGCCACCCAGAACGGCAGCACCACCCACGCGGGGAAGCGCAGCGGCAGAAAGAAGAGAAACGGAAAGAGGCTCGTGACGCGCGCTTCGGGGAACAAGAAGAGGAACGCGCCGAGGACGGCGGAGATCGCCCCCGACGCGCCGACCAGGCTCTGGTCGGAATCGGCGTGCGCGAGCGCGTACCCGAAGAGCGCGAGGTAGCCGCTGACCCCATAGAAGAGGGCGTACGTAAGGCGGCCCATGTGTTCCTCGACCATGGCCCCGAAGACGTAGAGGAAGAGCATGTTGCCGAGCAGGTGCAGCCAACTGCCGTGCACGAACAGCGCCGTGAGCGGGGTGAGCAGGGCGCGCGGCGATCCGCTCAGCAGCTCGTCGGGGACCACGCCCCAGCGTTCGAAGTAGGCGCTCTGCGCGGCGAGCAGCCGGTCGCCCGTGCCGTAGCCGGGGTGCAGCCCCGAGGCGGGGGACAGGACGAAAACCACACAGCAGACCGTGATGATGCCGTACGTGACCGGAGCCGGGTGTCCTCTGAGGAATGCGGTCAGCCTGTCGATCGCGGAGCGCCCATTGCCGATCATGGACAGAGCATGACGCAAGGCGGGGAGCGGACGGCGTACGGCAGGCCGTAGGGTTACGGGCAATAACGCGGCACCACGCGACGCGCACGCCGACCCGCACGCATCCGGAAGAAGGCACCACCCGATGACGGTTCCCCTGCCGACCGCCACCACCCGCTGGCGCTGCACCTTGTGCGGCAATCTGACGCGCTTCGACGTGACACGCTCGTCGAAGGTCGTCGAGTACGTCCACCTGGACCTGGCCGGAGAGCCGAAGGTCGAGGAGCGCGAGGTGGTCAATGAGACCATCGAGTCGGTGCGCTGCCGTTGGTGCAACGCGGTGGATCAGGTGGAACTCGTGGACAGGCCGGGCGCCGACTCCTGAGGAGCGGCCCCACACATCGACTTTGGGGTGACGATGGTGGAGAGCACGGGCGGAGAGGCCGGGTCCCCCGACCGGGACGCCGCCGCCGAGGTGCTCGACCGTCCGCTGCCCGAAGGCGTACGACGCCGGGTCGTGCAGATCGCGTCGGACGGCTTCGGCGGACTGACGGTGGCCGAACTGCCGCCGCAATTGCGGCAGTATGCCCGCTTCACCCCGACCCGCCGGATGAAGTTCGCCGGCAACGCCATGGCCGCGGCCCTGGAGAGCGACACGCTGTTCCGGCAGCGGATCGGGGAGCGCCTGCGGGACGCGCAGCCCGAGCTGGTCGGCGCCCTTGAGGCCGGCTCCCCGCCGCCCGCCGCCGATCCGCTGGACGTGGCGGCGGCCGCGTACGTGCTGCGGCCGGTCGGCTGGGTGAAGCTCGTCGCCGCGGCGGGCGAGGACGCCCAGCGGGCCGACGCCGAGCGCGCCGACGAGGAGACCCGCGCCGAACTCGACCGGCTCCGTGCCGAACTGGCCGAGGCCCGCGCCCAGACGAAGACCGAGACGGAACGGTTGCGCGGGGAGCTGGACGCCGCCAAGCGCGAGTCCGCCGCCGCGGAGCGCAAGCTGCGGGCCGCCCTCAGCGACGTCAAGCGCGGCGAGGCCGCCGTCCGCAAGGCGAAGGCCGAGACCGACGCGGTGCGCGCCGACGGGCAGGCGCAGGTGTCGGCCGCGGAGAGCGAGACCCGCAGGCTCAAGTCGCGGCTCGGCGAGGCGGAGGCGGCCCTCGAGTCCTCGCGGCGAGCGGCGCGCGAGGGGCGCAGCATCGAGGACATGCGGGTGCGGCTGCTGCTCGACACGGTCCTGGACGCGGCTCAGGGGCTGCGCAGGGAGCTGGCGCTGCCGCCGGTGTCCACGCGGCCCGCCGACTCCGTGGACGCCGTGGAGCCGGGGAAGATGACGCCGAAGGACATCGCGACGCGCGCGCTGCACGAGCACGATCCGGCGATCCTCGACCAGTTGCTGGCGCTGCCGCAGGCGCACCTCGTCGTCGACGGCTACAACGTCACGAAGACCGGGTATCCGCAGATGCCCCTGGAGAAGCAGCGGCTGCGGCTGCTCGGCTCCCTCTCGCAGCTCGCGGCGCAGTCCGGGGCCGAGGTGACGTGCGTCTTCGACGGGGCCGAACTCGCCGCCCCGGTGCTGCTCGCGCCGCCGCGCGGGGTGCGGGTGCTGTTCTCCAAGCCCGGGGTGACGGCGGACGAGCTGATCCGCCAACTGGTGCGCGCGGAGCCGTCGGGGCGGCCCGTCATCGTCGTGTCGACCGACCGGGAGGTCGCGGACGGCGTCGCGAAGGCGGGGGCACGGCCGGTGGCTTCCGTGGTGCTCCTGAAGCGGCTGTCGCGCGGCTGATCCGTCACCGGAACCTGCGCCCGAGCCTTCACAAAACAGCCCCGAGTTACCTATGTCACACCCGCAACATCCGTGTCGTATGCCCGAATTGGCGAAACCTTCACGCAACGTAGCGTCAAGCGGACATCACTGCATGTGAGTTGAGTGCAAAGAATGCAGCGAGTGACGGAGTTTTTTCTCTGAGGGATTTGAACTGATCACGAAGAGGTCACTAGGGTCGGCTCGAACCTCCGCTCGGGTGATCACCTAAAAGGGGTGACGGTGGAGGGTCACCGCCCACCGGCGCATCGGTAGGCGGCTGGAGGAAGAAGGAGCTCGCCTTCGTGGCGTCCCACCGTCGACCCAAGCAGCCGAACCGCACGCGCGTGACCGTGCTCACCGCGACCGCCGCCGCTGCCGTGGCCCTCACCTCTCAGGGTGCCAACGCCGCGCCCAAGCCCAGTAAGAGCGAAGTCAAGGCCAAGGTCGACAAGCTCTACGAAGAGGCCGGTGTCGCGACCGACCACTACAACGGGGCCAAGGAGAAGCAGAAGAAGCTCGAGAAGGAGATCGGCGACCTCCAGGACAAGGTCGCCCGCGGCCAGGAGGACCTCAACGAGCTCCGCTCCGGCCTCGGTTCGCTCGCCGGGCAGCAGTACCGCAGCGGCGGCATCGACCCCTCGGTCCAGCTGTTCCTCTCCTCCGACCCGGACAGCTACCTCGACAAGGCCTCCACGCTCGACTCGCTCAGCGCCCAGCAGCTGGAGTCGCTCAAGAAGGTCCAGGAGAAGCAGCGCACGCTCGCCCAGGAGCGCGCCGAGGCCTCCCAGAAGCTCAAGGACCTCGCCGAGACCCGCACCGAACTCGGCAAGAAGAAGGAACAGTCGCAGGAGAAGCTCGCCGAGGCGCGCAAGCTGCTCAACACGCTGACCGCCCAGGAGCGCGCCAAGATGGCCGCCGCCGAGCAGCGCGCCAGCCGCGACGCCGCGGGCCGTGTCGACCTCGGCAACGCCGTGCCCGCGTCGGGCCGTGCCGGCGCCGCCCTGAGCGCCGCCGCCACCCAGATAGGCAAGCCCTACGTCTCCGGCGGCTCGGGCCCCAACTCCTACGACTGCTCGGGCCTCACGCAGTGGGCGTACAACCAGGCCGGTGTCTCCATAACCCGGACGACGTACACGCAGATCAACGAGGGCACCGAGGTGCCCCGGAGCCAGCTCAAGCCCGGTGACCTGGTCTTCTTCAACAACACCGCGCACGTGGGCCTGTACGCGGGCAACAACCAGGTGCTGCACGCCCCGCACCCCGGTGCCGGTGTGCGCTACGAGTCGATGGACACGGTCGGTCCTTACCAGACCGCCCGCCGCATCTGACACGCCGCGTTCCACCTCCCAACGCGCCCTGGAAACGCGCCCGTTCGGGCGAATTCCACGGTCTCGTGCTGACCCCCGCGCCCCGCCCATGACCTGCGTCAGAGGCGGGGCGCCGCGCTGCGTGCCCCCTGAGGCTTCGTTGGTCAGGGGGTGGTCGCCCGGCTACTGTCGGCGCGCATTCCCCCGATCACGGGGGGTCCCCCGAGCACGGGGGTCCGTCAGCGGAAGGGAGAGCGGCTCCCCGTGGGTTCCCATCGCCGTACCGCGCGCTCCGGCCTCGACCGGAGTACGCGCGTGACCGTTCTGACCGTGGCCGCGGCATCCGCCGCTGCCGCCCTCGGCGCCGCCCCCGCGGGCGCCGCCCCGCAGGACAGGCCGGCCGACACCAAGGCCGAGGTGGACCGCCTCTACGAACAGGCCGAGAAGGCCACAGAGGCGTACAACCGGGCCGACGAGCGCGCCGACGAGCTGCGCGGCCAACTCGCCGACACCCAGGACGAGGTGGCCCGCGGCCAGCAGCGGATCAACGCGATGCGGCAGGCGCTCGGCGTGCTGGCCGGCGCCCAGTACCGGGCCGGCGGCGTCGACCCCTCGGTCGCCCTGATGCTCTCCTCCGACCCGGACGGCTACCTCGACAAGGCAGGCGCCCTCGACCGGATCAGCGCCCGGCACGCGGGCGAACTCGCCGAACTGCGGGCCGCCCAGCGGGACCTCGACCAGCGGCGGGCCGAGGCGCGGGCCAAGCTCGCCGAACTCGACGCCAACCGCCGGGCCGTCGAGCGGCACAAGCGCGGCGTCGAGAAGAAGCTCGCCAAGGCGCGCCGGCTGCTCAACTCGATGCCGAGCGCGGACCGCGCCGCCTACGACCGGGCCTCGCGCGCCGAGACCCGCCCCGACCTGACAGGCGCGGGCGCCGCGTCCTCCGCCCGCGCCGCCGCCGCGCTCGCCGCCGCCAAGTCGGCGCTCGGCAAGCCGTACGTCTGGGGCGCCACCGGGCCCTCCGGCTACGACTGCTCGGGCCTGATGCAGTGGTCGTACGGGCAGGCGGGCGTCGGCCTGCCGCGCACCTCGCAGGCGCAGGCGGTCGCGGGCCGCCAGGTCCCGCTGTCCGAGGCCGAGCCGGGCGACCTCGTCGCGTACGGCTCCGACGCCCACCACATCGGCATCTACGCGGGCAACGGCCAGGTGATCCACGCGCCGCACCCGGGCGCCCCCGTGCGCTACGACCCGGTCGGCATGATGCCCGTCTCATCCGTGACCCGGGTCTGACGCCGCCCGCGGGAGTTCGCCGTACGATCGGCAATGATGGCTGGTCGACGGCGTGCGGTGGGCAGGGCGGGGAGTGCGATGGCACTGGGCGCCCTGCTCGTCGGCGTGTCCGCGCTCTCCGGCTGCGGCGCCGCCGACGACGCGCCGCGCGGCCAGGACGCGGCCGCCGTGCAGCGGGTCCTCGACCGCAGGGCTCAGGCCGTCGTCACCCGCGACGGGCCCGCCTACCGGGACACCGGCAGCGCCGAGCCCGAGCTCATCGACGACCTCGCCGAAGTCCCCCTCGACTCCTGGCAGTACCGGCTCACCCATCTCGACCGCACCGGATCCCGCGCCACCGCCACCGCCGAACTGCGCTACCGCGTCGACGGCTACGACAAGGCGCCCGTCGTCGCCGAGCGGACGCTGCGCCTGGGCCACGGCGACAAGGGCTGGTACGTCACCGGGGACCGGCCCGCGAAGAAGGCGGGCGAGCAGCTGTGGGAGCAGGGCCCGGTGACCGCCGTGCGGGGCGCCCACAGCCTCGTGCTCGGCGTCGGCAAGGAACGTTCCGAACTGCGCTCCTACGCCGAGCTCGCCGACGACGCCGTGCCCTCGGTGCGGCGCGCCTGGGGCGACGGCTGGGCGCGCCGGATCGTCGTCCTGGTGCCCGAGTCCCTCGACGAGATGGGCCGGCTGCTCGGTGCGCCCGCCGCCGGTTACCAGGGCATCGCGGCCGTCACGACAGGGGAGGCGGGCGGACCGAAGACGGCGCCCGCGGACCGGGTGATCCTCAACCCCGAGGCGTACAGCGTGCTCGGCGAGGTCGGCAAGCAGGTCGTCCTCACCCACGAGACGGCGCACGTCGCCACGCGCCGCGCGACATCGGCGGCGACCCCGCTGTGGCTCTCCGAGGGGTACGCGGACTGGGCGGGCTACCGCGAGAGCGACCGCACCCCGAAGCAGGCGGCGCCCGAACTGCGCCGCGCGGTCCTGCGGTCGGCGGCCCCCGCCGAACTCCCCGCAGACAAGGACTTCGGCTTCTCCGGCGACTCCGCCGAGCTGGCCCGCGCGTACGAGGGCGGCTGGCTCGCCTGCCGGATGATCGTCGACCAGTGGGGCGAGGCCAAGCTCAACGCCTTCTACGCGGCCGTCGGCGCGAAGGGGCAGCGGGCCGGGGCCGTCGACGGGGCGCTGCAACAGGTCCTCGGCGTCGACGAGCGGGACTTCGTGGCGCGCTGGCGGGCGTACGTACGGTCGGAACTGGGCTGAGGCCCACGGGGCTACAGGCCTACGGGTCTACAGGCCTACAGGTCTACAGGTCTGCGGACCTACGGGGTCGGGACCGTGTCGTCGCGCGCGGGCTGCGCGGGCACCGGGCCGCGGCGCTCGGCGAGCCGGGGCTCGGTGACCGTGGCCCGCCACAGGCGGCGGCAGGCGCTGAGCGAGGCCACGACCAGGAGGCCATTGCGTACGAACAGGAGGGTGACGCCGAGCGGGTCGCTGGACACCACGTTCCCGAAGTAGAGCGGGAACTCAAGGAACGTCACGAACGTCGCCGCGAGCACAAGACACACCGGCAGCGCCATCCGGCTGTCCCGGAACAGCATGCAGACGGCGGCGACCCCCACCAGCCACACCATGTACTGCGGGCTGATCACCCGGCTCGTCGTCGTGAACAGCAGCACCGCCGTCAGGCCCGCGTCGGCGAGCGTCGCCGACTGCCAGGCGCGCGCCTTGAACCGCCACAGCAGCAGCCAGCCGAACGCGAGCACCGTCAGCACCTGGGCGAGGGTGCTGACCACGCCCACGTGCGGGCCGATGAACTCCATCGAGCCGTAGTTGAACTGCACCGAACCGTTCCAGCCGAACTGCCGCGCCACATGGAAGACGAGCGCGCCGAGGGACTCGACCTCCGTGCCCCGGTCCTTCTGGGACGTGAGGAAGTCCGCCGCGCCCGGCATCGACACCGTGAAGGCGAACAGCAGCACACCCGCCGTCAGCAGCGCCGTACCCCACGTCTCCCGGGTCGCGCGGCCACGCCGCGTACCCAGCAGCAGCAACGCGGGCCACACCTTCACCATCGCGCCGATCGCCGCGAACACGCCCGCCGCCTTCGGATGCCGGGCCGCCGCGAGCAGCGCCGCGATCGCGACCGCCGTCACCATCACGTCGTAGCGCGCGTAGACGGTCTGCCCGAGCAGCGGCAGACCGACGACCCACACCCAGGTGCCGCGCCGCGACTTGCCCTGCCGCTCGGACACGTAGAGCAGCATCAGCAGAACGACGGCGTCCGCGAGGAACGCGAGCAGGAAGAACGCGGCGGCGTACTCCAGGAAGGGCAGCAGCGCGGGGGAGAGGATCGCCATCGCGGCGGCCGGCGGGTACTGCCACGTCACGTCGTTCAGCGGGAACGTTCCGGTGCGCAGCACGTCGAACCAGCCGTGGTAGATCACGTGGACGTCGCTGGTGACGTCCGGGCCCGGGACCACGATCACCTTGAAGACGCACAGCAGGAGCAGCGCCCGGGACAGTACCCAGACGACCAGGAGCCCGGCGGGGGTTCGCCCAGGGGTTCGCGTCTTCATTCGACACATGATGCCGGTACGGTCCATGGCCTGGCCACGTGCCCCGCGGCGAGAGGGCTCCCGCCGGGCGGGTTCGATACTGTCGGCGATGATGCGCCAGACACCGAAGACCCTGCTCGTGACCAACGACTTCCCGCCGCGCCCCGGCGGAATCCAGGCGTTCCTGCACAACATGGCGCTACGCCTGGACCCGGAGCGGCTCGTCGTCTACGCCTCCACGTGGAAGCGCAGCCGCGAGGGCATCGAGGCGACGGCGGCCTTCGACGCCGAGCAGCCGTTCACGGTCGTCCGTGACAACACGACGATGCTGCTGCCGACGCCGCGCGTCACGCGGCGGGCGACGGGGCTGCTGCGGGCGCACGGCTGTACGTCGGTGTGGTTCGGGGCGGCCGCGCCGCTCGGCCTCATGGCGCCCGCGCTGCGCAGGGCGGGCGCGCGGCGCATCGTCGCGACGACGCACGGGCACGAGGCGGGCTGGGCCCAACTCCCCGCGTCCCGGCAGCTGTTGCGCCGGATCGGCGAGGGCACGGACACGATCACGTACCTCGGCGAGTACACGCGCTCGCGCATCGCGGCGGCGCTGACGCCCGCGGCGGCGGGGCGGATGGAGCAACTCCCGCCGGGGGTCGACGAGAAGACGTTCCACCCGGGTTCGGGCGGGGACGTGGTGCGGGCGCGGCTGGGGCTGAGCGAGCGGCCGGTGGTCGTGTGCGTCTCGCGGCTCGTGCCCCGCAAGGGGCAGGACACGCTCATCCTCGCCATGCCGAAGATTCTGGCGGCGGTGCCGGACGCGGTGCTGTTGATCGTCGGGGGCGGGCCGTACGAGAAGGACCTGCGCAAGCTGGCGGTGGAGACGGGCGTCGCGGACTCGGTCCGCTTCACCGGGTCCGTCCCGTGGGAGGAGTTGCCCGCGCACTACGGCGCGGGCGACGTCTTCGCGATGCCGTGCCGTACGCGGCGGGGCGGGCTCGACGTAGAGGGCCTCGGCATCGTCTACCTGGAGGCGTCGGCGACGGGGTTGCCGGTGGTCTCGGGCGACTCCGGCGGCGCGCCGGACGCGGTCCTCGACGGCGAGACGGGCTGGGTCGTCCGCGGCGGCTCCGAGTCGGAGACGGCGGAGCGGGTGGTCGCGCTGCTCCAGGACCCGGAGTTGCGGCGCCGGATGGGGGAGCGGGGGCGGGAGTGGGTCGAGGAGAAGTGGCGGTGGGATTTGCTGGCGGATCGGTTGCGGGGGCTTTTGTAGCGGGCGCCGGGGTTGGGGCCGACGTTTGCGCGGGGCGGGCGCCGGGATCGACGTAGGCGTTCGTACCGGGGGCCGGGGGTGGCGTCTGTGGCGGATCCGGGGCCGGGGGTGGCGTCTGTGACGGGTCCGGGGCCGGGGGTTGGGCCTGTGCCGGGGTTGGGGCCGGTAGTTCCTGTCGCGCGGCACCGGCCCACCTCCGGCTGCGCCGCTCCCCGCCCCTCTCCCACCCACCCGCTCCCTCCCCGGGGGCGTCGGTCTCCCCGCGGTCGGTGATCCGCCGTGAACGGTGCCCGCTCCGTGGAGCCTGGGGTGAGGTGCCGTGCTGGGCAGCGGATGCCCCAAGGGGGAGCCGGTACCCCGTCGTGCCGACGCCCCTGGCGCATTCGAGCCCCGCCGGCGATTGAGGCGCGGGGTCCGGGGCGGAGCCCCGTGGCGTGGGAGTGCATCCGCCGCAACGTGTCGCCCCACGCCCCGGCGACGGCCCCCGCTACCCGCGGTAAAGCGCCTCGATCTCGTCCGCGTAGTCCTTCGCGACCACATTCCGCTTCAGCTTCAGCGACGGCGTCAGATGCCCCGACTCCTCCGTGAACTGAGCCCCGAGGATGCGGAACTTGCGGACCGACTCCGCCTTGGACACCGCGGCGTTGCCGTCGTCGATCGCCGCCTGCACCGTGGCCAGCAGATCCGCGTCGTCGCGCAGCGAGGCCACCGTGGCGCCCGCCGGCTTGCCGTGGTCCGCGGCCCACTTGCCGAGGAACTCCTCGTCGACCGTGACCAGCGCGCCGACGAACGGCCGCCCGTCGCCGACCACCATGCACTCCGCGATCAGCGCATGCGCCCGGATCCGGTCCTCGATCACCGCGGGGGCGACGTTCTTGCCGCCCGCCGTGACGATGATCTCCTTCTTGCGGCCGGTGATGCGGAGGTAGCCGTCCTCGTCGAGCGTGCCGATGTCACCGGTGTGGAACCAGCCGTCGGCCAGCGCCTCCTCGGTCGCGCCCTGGTTGTTCCAGTAGCCGGTGAAGAGGTGCTCGCCGTGCAGAAGGACCTCGCCGTCGTCGGCGATCCGGACCACGGACCCCGGCAGCGGCTGGCCCACCGTGCCGATCTTCTGGCGGTCCCACGGGTTGAAGGCGGTGGCGGCGCAGGACTCGGTCAGGCCGTAGCCCTCCAGGACCGTGAAGCCGATGCCGCGGAAGAAGTGGCCGAGCCGCTCGCCCAGCGGCGCGCCGCCCGAGATCGCGAACTCGCCGCGCCCGCCGAGGACCGCGCGCAGCTTCCCGTAGACGAGCTTGTCGAAGGTCTTGTACTTGAGCCTCAGGGCCAGCGAAGGACCGCTCGGGGTGTCGAGCGCGCGGCTGTACTCGATCGCCGTGTCCGCGGCCTTGTCGAAGATCTTGCCCTTGCCGTCGGCCTGCGCCTTGGCCCGCGCCGAGTTGTAGACCTTCTCGAAGACGCGCGGCACGCCCAGGATCAACGTAGGCCTGAAGGCGGCCAGTTCATCGGTGAGCGTCTTGATGTCGGGGGCGTGGCCCAGCTTGATCGGGGCCATCAGCGACGCGACCTCGACCAGCCGGCCGAAGACGTGCGCCACCGGCAGGAACAGCAGGACCGAGCAGTCGCCGGTGCGGAACAGGGGGCCGAGGCGGGCCACGATGTTGCCGCACTCCGCGAAGAAGCTGCGGTGCGTGAGGACGCAGCCCTTGGGGCGGCCGGTGGTGCCCGAGGTGTAGACGATGGTCGCGGGGTCGTCGGCCTTCGCGATGGCGCTGCGGTCGTCGACCATCCCGTCGGAGAGCTCGGCACCGGCGCGCCGCAGCGCCTCCAGGCCCCCGCCCTCGATCTGCCAGACGTCCCGCAGCTCCGGCAGCCGGTCGCGCACGGAGGCGACGGCCGCGGCGTGCGCGTCCGACTCGACGACGATGGAGACCGCGCCCGAGTCGCCGAGGATCCACTGGATCTGCTCCGGCGAGCTGGTCTCGTAGACGGGCACGGTGATCGCGCCCGCGCTCCAGATCGCGAAGTCGAGCAGCGTCCACTCGTAGCGCGTGCGCGACATGAGCCCGACGCGGTCGCCTGGCTGCACGCCGGAGGCGATCAGGCCCTTGGCGGCGGCCCGCACCTCGGCGAGGAACTGGACGGCCGTGATGTCCGTCCACACGCCGTCGACCTTGCGGCCGATCACGGCGACGTCCGGGTGCTGCGCGGCGTTTCTGCGAACGATGTCGGTCAGATTGCCGTCCGCGGGGACCTCGTACAAAGCGGGAAGGCTGAACTCGCGCAAGACTGCTGCTCCTCGTAGGGCGCCGACGCCACGACTCGTATGTGATGCGTCGGCGCGGTCCAAGATCGGGCAGGTGCACAGTGCTCAATGAGTTGCGTCGCGTACGACGCATACCGCGTAGTACGTCGAGTAACCCATTGCTTGAACTGAACACGACTGGACTGCCCGGACGTTACCCATCGGTACTGCTTCTTCGATAGGGGGGCCGGACCAGATGTACGCTGCGTCACACGTCGCCGCGACTCTTCGCGCACCCTAGTCCAGAAGCGTCCTGACTCGGAAGTAACCGCAGGTCCGGCGGCCTCTACCCATTGCAGGACCCATCGTCCTAGGGTGATCTCCATGCGCGTACATGTGGTCAGCGATGTGCACGGAAACTCCACCGACCTCGCACGAGCCGGAGACGGCGCCGACGCCGTCGTCTGCCTTGGTGACCTGGTGTTGTTCCTTGATTACGCGAATCACGCGCGCGGCATCTTCCCCGATCTGTTCGGGGCCGAGAACGCCAGCCGCATCGTCGAGCTGCGCACCGCCCGCCGCTTCGAGGAGGCCCGCGCCTTCGGAGCGGAGCTGTGGGCCGGCATCGACCGGGTGCCCGCCATCGAAAAAGCGGTGCGCAAACAGTACGCGGAGCTGTTCGCGGCCTTCCCCACACCGACGTACGCGACCTACGGCAATGTCGACATGCCGAGGCTCTGGCCCGAGTACGCCGCCTCCGGCACGACCGTGCTCGACGGCGAGCGCGTCGAGATCGGCGGCTGGGTCTTCGGCTTCGTCGGCGGCGGACTGCGTACGCCGATGCGCACGCCGTACGAGATCGACGACGAGGAGTACGCCGCGAAGATCGAGGCCGTGGGCGAGGTCGACGTGCTGTGCACACACATCCCGCCGGAGGTCCCCGACCTCGTCTACGACACCGTGGCGCGCCGCTTCGAGCGCGGCAGCCGGGCCCTGCTCGACGCGATCCGCCGCACGAAGCCCCGCTACTCGCTCTTCGGTCACGTCCACCAGCCGCTCGCACGGCGGATGCGGATCGGGTCCACGGAGTGTGTGAACGTCGGCCACTTCGCGGGCTCGGGCAGGCCCTGGGCGCTGGAGTGGTGACGGCGAGCCCGCACGCGCGCGATAGCCTGCACGCGACACACGCGTAGGCAGGCACGGCGCGCCCCTGACCGGTATCTGGAGGAGCCACGGCGATGGCGGAACACACCAGCTCGAGCATCACGATCGAGGCGGCCCCTGCCGATGTGATGGGGGTGATCGCCGACTTCGCCCGCTACCCGGACTGGACGGGTGAGGTGAAGGAGGCGGAGGTCATCGCCTCGGACGAGTCCGGCAGGGCCGAACAGGTCCGCCTCGTCATGGACGCCGGCGCGATCAAGGACGACCAGACCCTGAAGTACACGTGGGCCGGTGCGAACGAGGTCTCCTGGACCCTCGTCAAGTCCCAGATGCTGCGCTCCCTCGACGGCTCGTACGTCCTGAAGCCCGCGGGCTCCGGGACCGAGGTCACGTACTCCCTCACGGTCGACGTCAAGATCCCCATGCTCGGCATGATCAAGCGCAAGGCCGAGAAGGTCATCATCGACCGGGCACTGGCGGGCCTGAAGAAGCGCGTCGAGTCGGGTAACTAGAGGTAATTGGAGCCCCTGCGGCGACCCCGCAGCGGGGTCCGGGGCAGAGCCCCGTGACGTCGGCCACGGGTAACCTCACACCTCATGCGCACCCTCCTCGTCACCGGCCCCGGCGGCGCCGGCCGCACCACCGTCGCCGCCGCCACCGCCCACAAGGCCGCCCGCCAGGGCCTGCGCACCCGGCTGATCACCGCGGACCCCGTGGGCGGGCCCGAGGGCGTCGACGTCACCCGGCTCGCCCCGGCCGAGGACTTCCGGCGCGACCTCCTCGCCCTCCAGGAGCGCGCCGCCCCCGGCCTCGAACTCCTCGGCGCCTCCCACCTCGACGCGGACGAGCTCACCCCGCTGCCGGGCAGCGAGGACCTCGCCCTGCTGCGCGCCCTGCGCGACAGCGCGGAAGGCCCGTACGAGCTGGTCGTCGTCGACCTGCCGCCCGCGCCCCGCGCCATCGCCACCCTCGCCCTCCCCGAGCAGCTGCGCCGCTATCTGCGCCGCCTGCTCCCCGCGGAGCGCCAGGCCGCGCGCGCCCTGCGCCCCGTACTCGGCAAGCTCGCCGGGGTGCCGATGCCCGCGCAGTGGCTGTACGAGTCCGCCGCCCGCTGGGACGCCGAACTCGCCGCCGCGCAGGCCGTGATCGACGCCGACAGCACCCGCGTACGCCTCGTCGCGGAGCCCACGAAGGCCGCCGTCGAGGAGCTGCGCGCCACCCGTACCGGCCTCGCCCTGTACGGCCTCGACGTCGAGTCGGTCGTCGCCAACCGGCTGCTCCCGGACGGCTCCACCGACCCGTGGCTCGCCGACGCCGCCGCCCGCCAGCGCAAGGTCCTCGCCGAGTGGCCGGGCGCGCACGCCCTGCCCCACCTCGGCCGCGACCCGGGCGCAGGCGACCTCGACGTCCCGCTGCCCGCGACCGTGCCCGGACCCCGTACGCCCTGGCCGGTGGAGGACCGGCTGGGTGAGGACGGCGTCCTGGTGTGGCGGATACCGCTGCCCGGCGCCGTACGGGAGGAGCTGAGCCTGGTGCGGCGCGGAGACGAACTGGTCGTCGGCGCGGGAACGTTCCGCCGCATCGTCCCGCTGCCCTCCGCGCCCCGCCGCTGCACCGTCGCGGGCGCGGGCCTCGCCGACGGCGAACTCCGCGTCCGCTTCGCGCCCGACCCCGATCTGTGGCCGCAGACCCGATGAAGCGCGGGCACCCGTTCGGGTAACGTCGAATGAGTAAGCCGAACGAGTAACCGGTCCAGCTCTCCGCAGGAGTCAGCCGTCATGAGCGACGCCACCGAGCAGCCCGCCCACCAGGTCGACGCAGACGCCTGGGAGAAGGCGTGCGCCGAGGATCTCGACGCGGAGCGGGCCCGCCGCAGGGCCGCGTACGGGCCCCCGCCGGGATCCGCCGCCGAAGAGCTGAAGAAGCTCGTCGACGCCGTCACCGACAAGCTCTCCTCCGTGCAGGCCCCGTTCCTCGGCTCGGTCGCCCAGGGCACCGCCGAGCAGGTCGCCAAGCAGGCCGTACGGCAGGTGCGTTCCGTCGTCGAGCCGGTCATCGACCGGAACTCGGACGTGTTCGACCACCTGGCCGCCGCGGGCGGCGAACTGCTCGCCGCGTACCGCTCCGCGGTCGAGGGCCAGGAGCGCCGCTGGACCCAGCGCTCCCAGGAGCCCGAGCCCCCCGCCCCCAAGCCCAAGGACGAGGGCCCCGGCGGGGAGCACATCGACTTGGACTGAGCCCTGCTCGGTTAGGGTGGGCCGTAGCGGGGCTCGACCGAACTGAGGGATTCATGGGACTCACCATCGGCGTCGATATCGGCGGCACGAAGATCGCGGCCGGCGTGGTCGACGAGGAAGGCAACATCCTCTCCACGTTCAAGGTGCCGACGCCTTCCACGGCCGAGGGCATCGTGGAAGCGATCGCCTCTGCCGTTGAAGGTGCCCGGGCCGGGCACGAGATCGTCGGCGTGGGCATCGGTGCCGCCGGTTACGTCAACCGCCAGCGCTCCACCGTGTACTTCGCGCCGAACATCGACTGGCGCCAGGAACCGCTGAAGGAGAAGGTCGAGGCGCGCGTCAAGCTGCCCGTCGTCGTCGAGAACGACGCGAACGCGGCCGCCTGGGGCGAGTACAAGTTCGGCGCGGGCAAGGGCCACCGCAACGTCATCTGCATCACGCTGGGCACCGGCCTCGGCGGCGGCGTCATCATCGGCAACAAGCTGCGCCGCGGCCACTTCGGCGTGGCCGCCGAGTTCGGCCACATCCGCATGGTGCCGGACGGCCTGCTGTGCGGCTGCGGCTCGCAGGGCTGCTGGGAGCAGTACGCCTCCGGGCGCGCGCTCGTCCGCTACGCGAAGCAGCGGGCGAACGCCACCCCGGAGAACGCGGAGTACCTGCTCTCGCTCGGCGACGGCACCCCCGAGGGCATCGAGGGCAAGCACATCTCCACGGCCGCCCGCGAGGGCGACCTGGTGGCCGTCGACTCGTACCGCGAGCTGGCCCGCTGGGCCGGCGCGGGCCTCGCCGACCTGGCCTCGCTGTTCGACCCGTCGGCGTTCATCGTCGGCGGCGGCCTCTCGGACGAGGGCGAGCTGGTCCTCGACCCCATCCGCAAGTCGTACAAGCGGTGGCTGGTCGGCGGCAACTGGCGGCCGGTCGCGGACGTGATCGCGGCCCAGCTGGGCAACAAGGCGGGCATGGTCGGCGCCGCCGACCTCGCGCGCGAGCCCGACCCCGTCATGTGACGTACATCCGTCATGTGACGTACGTCCGTCATGTGACGTAGCTACGCGTCCGGTGCCCGTCGTTCCCCTCGGGGGCGGCGGGCACCGGCGTATCTTGATCTTCATGGACTCCGGCTCGCTCCCCGCAGAACCCACCGAACTTCCCAACTCCCTTACGGAATCGGACGGTTCGGCCGTCATCCGCGTCCTCAGCTACAACATCCGCTCGATGCGCGACAGCCCCGTCGCCCTCGCCCGCGTGATGAAGGCCTGCGCCCCGGACCTCGTACTGATCCAGGAGGCGCCCCGGTTCTTCCGCTGGCGCAAGCAGCTTGCCCGGCTCGCCCGCGCCGCCGACCTGGTGATCCTCTCCGGGGGCGGGACGGCAGCCGGGCCCGCGCTGCTGTGCTCGCTGCGAGCCACCGTCGAGCGGACCGAGGACGTGCTGCTGCCGCTCACTCCCGGGCTGCACCGGCGCGGGTTCGCGACCGCCGTCGTACGGTTCGGGGGCGCGCGCCTCGGCGTGGTGAGCTGCCATCTGAGCCTGCAGAAGGACGAGCGGTACGCGCAGGGCGGGATGCTGCTCGACCGGGTCGAGGCCATGGGCGTCGAGCACGCGGTGGTCGGCGGCGACCTCAACGAACGCCCAGGCGGTCGCACCTTCCGGCGCCTCGCCGCCGCCCTCAACGACGCGTGGGCGACCCGGCCCTGGGGCGGCGAGTACACCTCGACCCCGACCGATCCCCATCAACGTATCGACGCGATCCTCGCCACGAAGGGCGTCGAGGTGCTGGGGTGCGGGGTGCCGGACTTCCTCGACCGGGACGAACTGAGGGCGGCCACGGACCACCTGCCGGTCCTGGCCGCCCTGCGGGTGCCCGCCGTGTGACGCGTGGCGTCAGACCACCGCGCCGCGCCCCGGGTCGTCGTCCCCGTCGTCGTCGCCCGGGGACATCCGGGCGACCAGCGTGCCGAAGCCGCCGAGGAAGCCGCCGATGCAGAGCGTCGCCAGCCACCACGTCATGTCCCAGCCGAGCAGCACCGCGAGGAGCAGCAGGACCGGGCCGCCGACGACCGCGAGCCAGGCGAACTTGGAGGTGACGTCGCCCTCCGGCAGCGGGGGCGGCTCGGGCGGGACGAAGTGGCCCTCGTCGCCGGCGTCGAAGTCGTCGTCCGAGGGTTCGGCCGGGGTGTGGTCGCGCGGGCCAGGGGTGGCGGCGACGCCGGGGGCGAAGGAGATCGAGGAGCCGAGGGGGCGGCCGGGGCGGCCGGTGGCCTGCTCCGGGTCGTCCTTCTCTGGGTCGTCCTTCTTCGGGTCGTCCTTCTTCAGGGAAGTGCCCTGGTCCGGGTCCTGCGGCCGCTTCGGCTCGTCGTTCGTCTCCGGTTCGAGCAGGGCCAGGTCCTCCACCGACTTGAACGGCTTGGTGCCCGGCGGGTCCGGGGGCTCGTCCCCGTAGCCGGCGACGATCGCGGCCCACGCCGCGTCCTCGTCGGTCGGCAGGAAGGGGTCGCGCGCGTGCCCCTCGGGCGGCTGCGTGGTCTCCTCGGTCTCGTCCTGGGCATGCGGATCCGAGCTCTCCGGCCGCTCGGATCCGCCCCGCTCCTGCTCAGTCACTGGCCGTCCCTTCCGCGCCCTCGCTGGGGATCTTGCCGACGTTGGGTGCGAGCCGGTCGAAGAACGCGTACGACTCCTCGAAGATCCGGTCCGCGTCATGGTCCAACGTCGCCACGTGGTAGCTCTGTTCCAGCAGGATCTCCGTGACGTCCGTGGACGAGACGCGGCCGAGCACGCGGGCCGAGTCGACGGGCGGCACCACATGGTCGTGCACGCTGTGCAGCACCACCAACGGCTGTGTCACCTGCGGCAGTTCGCGGTCCACGAGCTGGAAGAAGCGGCGCAGCTGGTACACCGCGTGCAGCGGCATCCGCTCGTAGCCGAGCTCCGCCACGCCCTCCTTGGCGATGTCGCTGGCGATGCCCTTCACCGAACGCACGAGGTGCCGGGTGACGGGGAGCGTGTGCGCCGCCAGGTCGTGCACCTTGTTGCCGGGGTTCACCAGGACGAGGCCCGCGATCTCGTCCCCGTGCCTGGCCGCGAGGCGCAGGGCGAGCGCGCCGCCCATCGACAGGCCGCACACGAAGACCGTGGAGCAGCGCTCCGTGAGCTCGCGCAGGGCGCGGTCCACCTCCGCGTACCAGTCCTGCCAGGAAGTGACGGCCAGGTCCTCCCAGCGGGTGCCGTGGCCGGGCAGCAGGGGGAGCGAGACGGTCAGGCCGTGCTCGGCCAGGTACTCGGCCCAGGGCCGCAGCGACTGGGGCGATCCGGTGAATCCGTGACAGAGGAGGACACCGACCTCGCCGCCGTCATGGCGGTACGGCTCGGCTCCAGGAAGGACCGGCACCTTCGGTCTCCTGTTCATCAGAAGCGGCGGGGGCTTGCGGGGGGCTTAAGGACGTGAGCATCACGGTACGCGACCGGACTGACACCGACCAGGGTCGTCGGGCCCCCGGGCGCCCCCGCGGGTTAAGGTCGGATCCTCGGACTGGTCCGGATACGAGGCGTACGAGGTCCGGGCACTAGGGAAGGCAGAGGGTTGATCTACGGCGCAATGAAGGTGGCCATCGGAGGGCCGCTGAAGCTCGGCTTCCGGCCGTGGGTGGAGGGCCTCGAGAACATTCCCGCGGAGGGGCCCGCGATCCTCGCCAGCAACCACCTCTCGTTCTCCGACTCGTTCTTCCTGCCCACGATGCTCGACCGCAAGGTCACCTTCATCGCGAAGGCCGAGTACTTCACCACCCCCGGGGTCAAGGGCAAGTTGACGGCCGCGTTCTTCAAGGGCGTCGGCCAGCTGCCCGTGGACCGCTCCGGTTCGCGCGGCGCGGGCGAGGCCGCCATCAAGAGCGGCATCGAGGTCCTGGAGCGCGGCGAGCTGTTCGGCATCTACCCGGAGGGGACGCGCTCTCCCGACGGCCGCCTCTACAGGGGCAAGCCGGGCGGCCTCGCGCGCGTGGCGCTGTCCACCGGCGCCCCCGTGATCCCCGTCGCCATGATCGACACGGAGAAGATCCAGCCGCCGGGCAAGGTGATGCCCAAGCTGATGCGCCCGGGCATCCGGATCGGCAAGCCCCTCGACTTCAGCCGCTATCACGGCATGGAGGGGGACCGTTTCGTCCTGAGGGCTGTCACCGACGAGGTGATGTACGAGATCATGAAGCTTTCCGGCCAGGAGTACGTCGACATGTACGCGACCGCCGCGAAGCGGCAGCTCGCCGAGGCGGAGAAGGCGGCGAAGGCCGAGAAGGCGGAGAAGGAAGCGGCGAAGAAGGCCGCGGAGAAGGCCTTGGAGAAGGAACGGGGCGGCTCGTAGCCGCGTCGTTCCCAGAAGTGCCCAGTAGTTGCCGAGGGCGGGGGACAGGGGACATGGGGAACACGGTGGGGCGCGAGCGGGTCGTACGGATGTCGGTCGAGCAGCCGCTGTGGCGTGCCCTCACCGGCTACCGCCTGCTGACCGCCGTCTACGCGATCGGCCTCTTCGCCTCCTCGTACGAGGTGTACGAGCGCCCGTGGGTCGGCATCGCCTACTTCGCGGTCCTCGCCGTGTGGACGCTGGCGACGCTGCCGCAGGTGTCGGGCGCCAGGCGCTGCACCAAGCGGTTCCTCACCGCCGACCTGACGATCGCCGTCGCCGGCATCCTGCTCTCGCCGGTCGCCGGGCACGAGCGGGCCGTCACCGGGGGCTCCACGCTGCCGTCGATCTGGACGGCGGGCGCGGTCCTCGCCTGGGCGCTCAAGGGCGGCTGGCGGTGGGCGGCCGGGGCGTCGCTGCTCATCGGCCTCGCCAATGTGGTCCAGCGCGGCGACATCACCCGCGGCCTCATCCACAGCGTGCTGCTCGTCTGCATCGCCTCCATAGCGATCGGCTACGTCGTCGAGGTGGCCCGCGCCTCCGAGCGCACCCTCGCCCGCGCCCTGGAGATCGAGGCGGCGACGCGCGAGCGGGAGCGGCTGGCCCGCGACATCCACGACAGCGTGCTCCAGGTCCTCGCGATGGTGCAGCGGCGCGGCACCGCGCTCGGCGGCGAGGCGGCGGAGCTCGGCCGGATGGCGGGCGAGCAGGAGGTGGCGCTGCGCACGCTGGTGGCGGGCGGCCTGGTGCCGGCCTCGCGCCGGTCCGCGGAGGAGCCCGGGGACGGCGACGCCCGCGTGCGGACCGTGACCGAGTCCGTGTCCGTGACCGACTCCGTGGCCGTGGCCCGCGCGGCGGTCGACGCGGCCGATGCCGACGGCGCGGGGCCGCTCGATCTGCGCCCCCTGCTGGCCGGGCACGCCGGTGCGCACACCACTTTCTCGGAGCCGGGCGCCCCGGTCCCGATGGCGCCCGCCGCCGCCCGCGAACTGGCCGCCGCCGTCAGCGCCGCCCTGGACAATGTGCGTCGGCACGCGGGCGCGGAGGCGAACGCGTGGATCCTCGTCGAGGACGAGCCGGACGCCGTGATCGTGACGGTGCGGGACGACGGACCCGGTATCCCGGAGGGCCGCCTCGCGCAGGCCGAGGGCGAGGGGCGGCTCGGCGTCGCCCTGTCGATCCGGGGGCGGCTGCGCGACATCGGCGGAACCGCCGAGCTGCTCTCGGTCCCCGGCCAGGGCACCGAGGTCGAACTGCGCGTACCGAAGAAGTAGTTGGTGGGCCCGGGAGGGCCACGGGGGAAGGGCAGGACTGGAGAGATGAGCGCACCGAACGAGACCGGCAACGAGACCGGGAACGAGACCGGGAACAACGCCGGGAACGAGAACGGATCGATCAAGGTCATGGTGGTCGACGACCACCCGATGTGGCGCGACGCCGTCGCCCGCGACCTCGACGCGGCCGGATTCGACGTCGTCGCCACGGCGGGCGACGGCGACCAGGCGGTGCGCCGCGCGCAGGCCGCGGGCCCCGACGTGCTCGTCCTCGACCTGAACCTGCCGGCCAAGCCCGGCGTCCAGGTCTGCAAGGAACTCGTCGGCGCCGATCCACGGCTGCGGGTCCTCGTCCTGTCCGCGAGCGGCGAGCACGCCGACGTACTGGAAGCGGTGAAGTCGGGCGCCACCGGATATCTCCTCAAGTCCGCCTCCACCGACGAGTTGATCGACGCGGTGGGGCGCACCGCCGTCGGCGACCCCGTGTTCACGCCCGGCCTCGCGGGCCTGGTCCTCGGCGAGTACCGGCGCCTGGCCTCCGATCCGGCCCCCGTCGGCGACGTCGGAGAGTCGGGCGCGGCGCCGCAGCTCACCGACCGGGAGACCGAGGTGCTGCGCCTCGTCGCCAAGGGCCTGAGCTACAAGCAGATCGCCGAACGCCTGGTCATCTCGCACCGCACCGTCCAGAACCACGTGCAGAACACCCTCGGCAAATTGCAGCTCCACAACCGCGTCGAGCTCGTCCGCTACGCGATCGAGCGAGGTCTGGACGACGACTGACCCCGCGCGGGAGAGTGGCCTCCAACCACTCGCCGTGACAAGGGAGTTACGCCATGAGGGTCGGAGTGCTGACCGGAGGCGGTGACTGCCCCGGACTGAACGCCGTCATCCGGGGCATCGTGCGCAAGGGCGTGCAGGAGTACGACTACGACTTCGTCGGGTTCCGCGACGGCTGGCGCGGGCCCCTGGAGAACGACACGGTCCCGCTCGACATCCCCTCCGTGCGCGGCATCCTGCCCCGCGGCGGCACCGTGCTCGGCTCCTCGCGCACCAACCCGCTCCAGGCGGAGAACGGCATCCGCCGAGTCAAGGAGAACCTCGCCAAGCAGGAGGTCGACGCGCTCATCGTGATCGGCGGCGAGGACACCCTCGGCGTCGCGGCCCGGCTCGCCGACGAGTACGGCATCAAGGCCGTCGGCGTACCGAAGACCATCGACAACGACCTCTCCGGCACGGACTACACCTTCGGCTTCAACACCGCCGTCGGCATCGCCACCGAGGCCATCGACCGCCTCCACACCACCGCCGAGTCCCATATGCGGGTCCTCGTCGTCGAGGTCATGGGCCGGCACGCGGGCTGGATCGCGCTGCACTCGGGCCTGGCCGGCGGGGCCAACGTCATCCTCATCCCCGAGCAGCGCTTCGACGTCGACCAGGTCTGCGCCTGGGTCACCTCCCGCTTCCGCGCCTCGTACGCCCCGATCGTGGTCGTCGCCGAGGGCGCGATGCCGCGCGACGGCGACATGGTGCTGAAGGACGAGTCCCTCGACTCCTTCGGGCACGTGCGGCTGTCCGGCGTGGGGGAGTGGCTGGCGAAACAGATCGAGAAGCGTACGGGCAAGGAGGCGCGGACCACGGTCCTCGGGCACGTCCAGCGGGGCGGCACCCCGTCGGCGTTCGACCGGTGGCTGGCGACGCGGTTCGGGCTGCACGCGATCGAGGCGGTGCGGGACGGGGACTTCGGGAAGATGGTGGCGCTGCGCGGCACGGACATCGTGCGCGTCCCGATCGCGGACGCGACGGCCCGCCTGAAGACGGTGGACCCGGCCCTCTACGAAGAAGTGGGCGTCTTCTTCGGCTGACGTCTACGCTCACCTTCATGGAGATTCTCGCTTTTGGTGTGCAATCCGATGAAAAGCCCCTTATCGAGAAGGCCTTCGAGGGGCACCACGACGTCCGCTGCCTGGACGTCTTCCTCAACGAGGACACCGCCCCGATCGCCGCCGGCTACGAGATCATCTCCACCAGCGTCAACGCGACGCTCAACCACCGCGTGCTCCAGACCCTCGCGGCCGGCGGCACGCAGCTGATCGCCCAGCGCTCCACGGGCTTCAACAACATCGACCTGGAGGTCGCCGAGCGGCTCGGCCTGACCGTGTCCCGCGTGTCGTACTACTCGCCGTACTCGGTCGCCGAGTTCGCCTGGACCCTCGCGATGGCCGTGGGCCGCCGCATCGTCCGCGCCAGCAACCGCACCCGCGACTTCGACTTCCGGCTCGACGGTCTTATGGGCCGCGACATGCGGGGCCGCACCGTCGGCGTGCTCGGCACCGGCAAGATCGGCGAGGCCTTCACCCGGATCGCGCACGGCTTCGGCATGAACCTGCTCGGCTGGGACGTCGCCGAGAACCCGAACTGCGTCGCCCTCGGCATGAAGTACGTCGACAAGGAGCAGCTGTTCGCCGAGGCCGACGTCATCAGCCTGCACGTACCGCTGCTGCCCAGCACCGAGCACATCGTCGACGCCGCGGCCCTGAAGGCGATGAAGGACGACGCGATCCTGATCAACTCCAGCCGCGGCGGCCTCATCGACACCAAGGCCCTCGTCGCCGAACTGCGCGAGGGCCGCTTCACCGGCGTCGGCCTCGACGTGTACGAGGCCGAGGCGGGCCTGTTCTTCCTCGACAAGTCGCTCGACGTCGTCGAGGACGACACCCTGGCCCGCCTCGTCACGTTCCCGAACGTCCTGGTCACGTCCCACCAGGCGTACTACACCGTGGACGCCGTCGGACAGATCATCGACACCACGGTGCGCAACGTCCTCGACTATCAGGCGGGCCGCCGCTCCGAGAACGTGCTGGTCCCCGCCGAAGCCACCAGCTGAGCGAGGAGCTCGCGTACGATCCCGGCCCCGCGCAGCGACAGCACCGACTCCGGGTGGAACTGCACGCCCGCGAAAGCGTTTGACTGCGCGCCTCCGGCACGGCGTGGCCCGCGCAGCGCGTGCACCTCGCCCGTCGCCCGGTCCCTGCTGACCTCCACGTCGTGCGCCGCCAGCTCGGCCGCCGCCGCGTCGTCGCAGGACGCCACGAAGCTGTTGTAGAACCCGACCTTCTCGGTCCGCCCGAACACCTCGACGTCGGTCTGCGCGCCCTGGTACGGCACCTCCTTGCGTACGATCTCCAGGCCCAGCTCCGCCGCGATCAGCTCGTGACCCAGGCAGACGCCGAGCACGCCGTGCCGGTGCGTGCGGATCACGTCGGCGGTCAGCGAGCGCAGGAAGCGCATCTTCGGGTCGGTCAGGTCGGACGGGTTGCCGGGGCCGGGGCCGAGGACGACCGGGCCCTCGTGCGCGAGCACCGCCTCCCGCAGCCCCTCCTCGTCGTAGCGCCGCACCGTCACGTCGAGCCCCGTCGAGCGCAGCACGTGCGCCAGCATCGCGGTGAACGTGTCCTCGCCGTCGACGACGAGCGCGTGCCCCGACAGCTCGCCCGTGCGCTCCTGCATCCGCAGCCAGAACGGCGCGAGCGCCGAACGCCGCCCGTCGAGCGCCGCCCGCACCCGCGGGTCGTCGGCGAGCGCGGGCCGCGCGTTCTCCTCGCGCGGGCGGGCGGGACGTACGCCGAGCGCCGCAAGGACACCCGCCGCCTTCGCGTGCGTCTCCTGGACCTCGCTCGCCGGGTCCGAGCCGCGCACGAGGGTCGCGCCGACCGGGACGCGCAGCCGACCGGCGGCGTCGATGTCGGCGGTGCGGATCAGAATGGGCGAGTCGAGCGTCTGCGCCCCTCCCGCGTCCCGGCCGACGAGCGCGAGCGCGCCCGCGTAGTAGCCGCGCCCGCCGACCTCGTGCCGCTCGATGACCCGGCAGGCGTTCTGCACGGGCGATCCGGTGACGGTGGCCGCGAACATCGTCTCCTTGAGGACGTCGCGCACGTCGAGCGTCGACTTGCCGCGCAGCTCGTACTCGGTGTGCGCGAGGTGCGCCATCTCCTTCAGGCGCGGGCCGACGACGACGCCGCCCATGTCGCCGACGGTGCACATCATCTTGAGCTCCTCGTCGACGACCATCGACAGCTCCTCGATCTCCTTGCCGTCGGCGAGGAAGTCGAGCAGATCGTCCGGCGTCGGCCCGGCGGCCGGGTAGCGGTACGTGCCGCTGATCGGGTTCATGACGACGGTGCCGCCCGACATCCGCACATGCACCTCGGGACTCGCCCCCACCAGCGTCCGCGCCCCCGTGTGCACGACAAACGTCCAGTACGCGCCCCGCTCCCCGTCAAGGAGCCGCCGGAAGAGCGCGAGGGCGTCGCGCCGCCCGAATCCCGCGATCTCACCCTCGTACGTCCTGCGGATCACGAAGTTGGCGCCCTCGCCCTGCCCGATCTCCTCGCGCAGAACCCGGCCGACGATGCCCGCGTACGTGTCGTCGTCGACGTCGAAGCCGCCGTCGCGGACGTCCACGGAGTGCGTGGGCAGCTGGTCGAGGGCGTCCGCGAGCGGGATCTCGTACGACTCCTCGGGGACGAGGACCGTGAGCGGGGTGCCGTCGTCGCGGACGTCGAAGCCGCGTTCCCTGATCTGCCGGAACGGGACGAGGGCGAGCCCCTCGGGGATGTCCGCGAGGCGTTCGTAGTCGGCGACGCCGCCGATCAGGACCTCGACCGTGTCGTGTGCACGGCCGGGCGTGCGTCGTCGCAGCAGGGCGAAGGGGCGGTCGTCGGCGAGCAGGGTGTCCAGCATGGGGAGTGTTCCTTCCAGTGACTTCGGGAGTCGTCGACTTCGGGAGTCGTTTCGGGAGGAACAGCCGGTGTCGGTGTCGGAAAACACTGAAGGCCGCCCCTCGGGCGGCCTTCGCGGTTTCGGATACGCGCAGTCAGTGGGCCGCCGGATGTGCGGTCCACCACCAGGTGCGGTGCAGAAGTTGCGCGAACATGGGCGTCACCGTACCCGATGCCCGCGCGGTCCGGCTCGGATGTATTGCGTCCGTCTCAAAAGATGAGCGGGGGAATGGACCGGCGACACGACCCCGTAATGTTTACGAGGTGACCGTGAACGCTAAGACCAGCGCGAGCGCTGGCAACACCTGGCGAAACCTGCCCGCGGCGCAGCAGCCCGAGTACCCCGATGCCGAGGCTCTGCGCGATGTGATCGCGGACCTCGAGTCGTATCCGCCGCTCGTCTTCGCAGGCGAGTGCGATCAGCTGCGCAACCGCTTGGCCGCCGTCGCCAAGGGAGAGGCGTTCCTGCTCCAGGGCGGCGACTGCGCCGAGGCCTTCGACGCCGTCTCCGCAGATCACATCCGGAACAAGCTGAAGACCCTGCTCCAGATGGGCGCCGTGCTGACGTACGCCGCCTCGGTGCCGGTGGTGAAGGTCGGCCGGATCGCCGGCCAGTACTCGAAGCCGCGCTCCAAGGGCACCGAGACCCGCGACGGCGTGACCCTGCCGACGTACCGCGGCGACTCCGTGAACGGCTTCGAGTTCACCGAGGAGGCCCGCGTCCCGGACCCGCAGCGGCTGAAGCAGATGTACCACGCGTCCGCTTCGACGCTGAACCTCGTGCGCGCCTTCACCACGGGCGGCTACGCGGACCTGCGCCAGGTGCACGCCTGGAACCAGGACTTCGTGAAGTCGTCCCCGTCCGGCCAGCGCTACGAGAAGCTCGCCCGCGAGATCGACAACGCGCTGAACTTCATGCGCGCCTGCGGCACCGACCCGGCCGAGTTCCAGACGGTCGAGTTCTACGCCTCCCACGAGGCGCTGCTCCTCGACTACGAGTCGGCGCTCACCCGGGTGGACTCGCGTACGAACCATCTGTACGACGTCTCGGGCCACATGGTGTGGATCGGTGAGCGCACGCGTCAGCTCGACCACGCGCACATCGAGTTCGCCTCGAAGATCCACAATCCGATCGGGATCAAGCTCGGCCCGACGACGACGGCCGAGGACGCGCTGCAGTACATCGAGCGCCTCGACCCCGACCGCGAGCCGGGCCGCCTGACTTTCATCGTCCGCATGGGCGCCGACAAGGTCCGCGACAAGCTGCCCGAGCTGGTGGAGAAGGTCACGGCGTCCGGCGCGCAGGTCGCCTGGATCACCGACCCGATGCACGGCAACACGTACGAGGCGGCCTCCGGCCACAAGACGCGCCGCTTCGACGACGTGCTGGACGAGGTCAAGGGCTTCTTCGAGGTCCACAAGGCGCTCGGCACGCACCCGGGCGGCATCCACGTGGAGCTCACCGGTGACGACGTCACCGAGTGCGTGGGCGGCGGCGACGAGATCTTCGTCGACGATCTGCACCAGCGCTACGAGACGGCCTGCGACCCGCGCCTGAACCGCAGCCAGTCCCTTGACCTGGCGTTCCTGGTGGCGGAGATGTACCGCGACCAGTGAGCCCGGTCGACTGTAGGTAGCGCCGTGGGGCGCGGATCACAGAGATCCGCGCCCCACGGCACTTTTGTGCAACCGACCCGGCGGGTAAGGTTAGGTTAGCCTCACCGATCAATCGGGACGGCGCCACTTATCGATCCCGATTCACGCTTGCCGGGGAGGTGACCCGCGTGTTCGTCTGCAACTGCTTCGGTGTCACTGAGGCGCAGGTCAAGAAGCACGCGGAGGACGGTGCCTGCACCCCCCGCCAGATAGCCTCGGCCTGCAAGGCCGGCACGGACTGCGGTTCGTGCGTGCGCCGCATCCAGGCGCTGCTCGGCCGGGGCGCGTGCCCGCGCAGGGAACTGGTCGAGCAGGGTGAGACGGTCGCGGCCCTCGCGCCGGAACCGGCGTCGGCGGAGCTGCCGCAAACGGTACTTCCGAAGGTCGCCTAGCTCTCCGGCTGCTCGATGAGCTGCGCGATGTAGAGCGACTCCCCGAGCTTCTCCACCAGCTCGAGCTGCGTGTCCAGATAGTCGATGTGGTGCTCCTCGTCCTCGAGGATCGACTCGAAGATGTTCGCGGACGTGATGTCGCCCTTGCCGCGCATCACCTCGATGCCCCGCTTCAGACGGTCGATCGCCTCGACCTCGATCTGCCGGTCCGCCTGGAACATCTCGGTGACCGTCTGGCCCACCCGTACATGGAAGAGCCGCTGGTAGTTCGGCAGTCCGTCCAGGAACAGGATCCGGTCGGTCAGCACCTCCGCGTGCTTCATCTCGTCGAACGACTCGGAGCGCGTGTACTTCGCGAGCTTCGTCCAGCCGAAGTTGTCCTGCATCTTCGCGTGCAGGAAGTACTGGTTGATCGCCGTGAGCTCGGCAGTCAGCTGCTCGTTGAGAAACTCGATGACCTCGGGGTCGCCCTGCATCGCAGAGGCTCCTTCCAAGCGGTTACTGGGCAGGTTTCGCGCATCCTTGCATCGGGCCGAGATCGCGTCCAGTAAGTGCCTCCTTAGTAGGAGTTGCCCTAATCAGCGCCCGTGCGGGCCCGCGCGGGGTGGCCGTGGTCACGTCCACTGCTCCAGGTCTGTCAGGATGGAGGCATGGGTCATCCGGTGGGTCGCGAGTCTGAGGGAGCAGTGCAGCCGGAGCTTCCACCGGGGCAGCGGCTGCAGCGCGGCTGGCCCGTCACGCACTACGGCCCGGTGCCCAAGTTCCGGCCCGAGCGCTGGGAGTTCAGGGTCTTCGGCGCGACCGCCGACGGTGACAAGCACTGCTGGAACCACGAGGAGTTCTCGGCGCTGCCGTACGGGACCGTCCTCGGTGACCTGCACTGCGTCACGAAGTTCAGCATGCTCGGCGCCGAATGGGGCGGCGTGCGCGCCGCCACGATCCTGGAGCTCGCCCCGCCCGCCCCCGACGTCACCCATGTGATGGTGTGGGCCGAGTACGGATTCTCGTCCAACCTCCGGCTTGACGACTTCGCCTCCGACCGGGCCATCTTCGCCACCCACAAGGACGGCGAACTGCTCACCGCGGAGCACGGCTTCCCGCTGCGTCTCGTGGTGCCGCACCTGTACGCCTGGAAAGGGCCGAAGTGGGTGCGCGGCGTCGAGTACATGACGGCGGACCGGCGCGGGTTCTGGGAGGAGCGCGGGTACCACAACGTGGGCGACCCGTGGCGTGAGCAGCGGTACTCGTACCAGGAGGAGCCCGGGGAGGGCCCCGAGCTCTGACCCTCCCGGACCTCCCTGGCCTCCCGGATTCCCGGGGTCAGTGGTGGTGGTACTGGTGCACCACCGCGTGGCCCTTGCCGCGGCCGATCATCCAGCGGTTGACCGGGGTCGTCACCACGAAGGCGAGCGCGAGAGAGGCGGCGAGCGCGCCCCAGAACAGGGCGTCGTCGAGGTGGGCGTCCATGGCGTTCGGCCACAGGGCGATGACGCCGTTGTCGATCAGCTCCATGACCGCGATGGACAGGGTGTCCGCGGCGAGCGCGACGCGGAAGGCCGTCCTGAAGTCGACGCCGGCGCGCAGCACGCCGCGCAGGGTGAGCGAGTAGCCGAAGACGAAGGCGAGCGCGATCGCCAGCACCATCGTCGGTACGTTGCCCCAGCCGAGCGCGGTGCCGATCATCATGCCGAGGATCTCGCCGATGGCGCAGCCGGTGAGGCAGTGCAGGGTGGCCTGGGCGGCCATGGACCAGGTGACGTGCGCGTGGTGGTGTTGCTCTTGGTGTTGCTCTTGCTCTTGCTGTTGCACGGTTCCCCCAGCGGTAGCGATGGGCGCTGACTCCAGGGGAACCGCATACCCCCATGGGGTATTCCTGTCGTTCCTCAAATACGCAGCTTCTTGAGGCGCGCCACGTCCGCCGCGTGCCCCTCCTTGCCGCCGGGCGTCTCGATGACCAGGGGTACGTTCTCGGTGGCGGGGTGGGACATCAGCTCGCGGAACGGGTCCTCGCCGATGTGGCCGGAGCCGATGTTCTCGTGCCGGTCCTTGTGGGCGCCCACGACGTCCTTCGAGTCGTTGGCGTGGATCAGCTTGAGGCGGCCCTCGCCGACCGTGTCGACGAGCAGGTCGAGGGTCTGCTTCATGCCGGCCGGGCCCGTGAGGTCGTGGCCCGCCGCGAAGATGTGGCAGGTGTCGAGGCAGACGCCCAGCTTGGGGTGGTGGTCGAGGGCGTCGAAGTACGGGCCGAAGTCCCAGGTGCGCGAGCACAGCGAGGCGCCCTGGCCCGCGGTCGACTCCAGGAGCAGGAACGGGTCGTCGTCGTGCGTCAGCTCGTCGAGCAGCGGCAGCATCCGCTCCCTGACCTGCGCGAGCGCCACCTCCCGCGCCCGGCCACCGGTCGCGGACCCGGTGTGCACGACCACGCCGAGCGCGCCGATCGCACGGGCCCGGCGCAGCGAGTGGCGCAGCGAGTCCACGGACTTGTCGACGGTCGCCTCGGTGTGCGAACCGAAGTTGATCAGGTACGGGGCGTGGACGTACGCCGGAATGTTCTCGGCCGCGCACCGCGCACGGAAGTCCTCGTCCTGCTGGGGATTCCCGGGCGGAGTGGCCCAGCCGCGCGGGTTGGCCACGAACACCTGGACGGTCTCGGCGTCGAGCTCACGCGCGTACGAAAGCCCGACGGAGGCGAGCCCGCCGGCCACGGGCACGTGCCCACCGATCGGATTACGGATGCTGCTGTTCACGCACCAAGGGTGTCATGCACACAAGCCGCCGAACCAAGCCCCTGCGGCGTAAATCGAGCCCCTGCGGCGATTGAGCAGCGGAGTCCGGGGCAGCGCCCCGCGGCCGTACCCCCGGCGCCGGGCACACCCGTCCCGCCCTCACCGAATGGTGATCGTGATCGTCGACCCCTTCGGCGCCTCGTCCCCACCCTCGACCGACTGCCCGTCAACCGTGTCCCCGAACAGCCCGAGGATCCCGCGATCCTCCTTCACGTCGAAGCCGGCGGCACTCAGCCGCGACTTCGCCTCGTCGACCTTGAGCCCCGTGACGTCAGGGACCTCGACCATGACCGGCCCCTTGGAGATCGTCAGCGTCACCGTGTCCCCCTCGGCGAGCTGCTTGCCCTCGGCGGGGGACTGCCGGGCGACAGAACCCTTGTCCTCCTCGGAGTTGACCCGCTGCGTGGCGATCTCCGCCTTGAGCCCCGCGTCCTCGAGGTCGGCGATGGCGTCCTGCTCGGACTCGCCCGTGACATCGGGAACGTCGACGGGAGAGCCCTTGGAGACGACGAGAGCGACGGCGGAACCCGCCTTGCGGGTCTCGCCCGCGCCGGGATCCGTGCGGATCACCGAGCCCTTGGCGATCGAGTCGCTGAACTCCTTGGTGGTCATGCCCGGTTCGAGGTCCCGCTTCTTGAGGTCGCTCTTCGCCGTGCCCAGCGGCGTACCCCGCAGGTCCGGCACCTTCACGGTCTTGGCGCCCTTGGACACGGTCATGTCCACCGAGCCGCCGTTCCGGATCCGGGCGCCCGACCCGGGGTCGCTGTCCATGACGGTGCCGCGCTTGTACGTGTCGCTGTACTCGCGGGTGACCTGGCCGGTCTCCAGGCCCGCGGCGTCCAGCCGCTTCTCGGCCTGCGTCTGCGTCTGGTTGAGGACGGACGGGACCTTCGTGAACTGGCCCGAGTTGATGTACCAGACGCCCGTACCGACGCCGAGGACCAGCAGGACCGCCGCGAGGATCGCGAGCGTACGACGCTGCGGCCCGCGCCCCGGCCGGCCGGCGGGGGCGACAGGCGGCGCGGGCGGCGGCATCTCCAGGCGGCTCGTCCGGTTGAGCTGCGCCTGGTCCGCGGCGTCCGTGGGCAGCGGCAGCTGTACGGGTGTGGTGACCGCGCGCGGGATCACGCTCGTACGGTCGTCGGCCCCCACGTGCTCCGTCTGGTGTGCCTGCGGCGGCACCGTGTCCAACTGGGCGTCGGTGAGCGCCGCGCGGGCGTCCCTGGCCTGCCCGAGGAGCGCCACCGCGTCGTGCGGGCGGACCTCAGGGGTGCGCGCCGTCGCCGAGGCCACCAGTTCGTCGAGCTCGAAGGGGAGGCCGGGGACCTGCGCCGAGGGCGGCGGCACGTCCTCGTGGAGGTGCTTGTAGAGGACCTGGGCCGGGGACTCGCCCGCGTGCGGCTTGCCGCCCGTGAGCATCTCGTAGAGCACGACCCCGCACGCGTAGACGTCCACGCTCGGTGTCGCCGTGCCGTTCTCGATCTGCTCGGGCGCCAGGTACGAGACCGTGCCGAGGACGGCGCCCGTGGTGTTCGTGACCGTGTCCACCGCGCGTACGAGGCCGAAGTCCGCCACCTTGACCCGGCCGTCGTCCCCTATGAGGACGTTCTCCGGCTTCATGTCGCGGTGCACGAAGCCCGCGCGGTGGGCGGCGCCGAGCGCGGCGAGGACCGGCTCCAGGATGTCGAGGGCCGCGCGGGGGCGCAGCGCTCCCCGGTCGCGCAGCACGTCGCGCAGGGTGCAGCCGGCGACGTACTCCATCGCCAGATAGACGTACGCGCCCTCGGCGCCCTGGTCGTAGACGCCGACGACATTGGGGTGCGAGAGGCGGGCCACCGACTTGGCCTCGCGGATGAAACGGTCCACGAACGAGGCGTCGGCGGCCAGCGACGGATGCATCACCTTGAGCGCGAGCACGCGGTCGAGGCGGGTGTCCACGGCCCGATAGACCGTGGCCATCCCGCCGACCGCGATGCGTGCGTCGATGCGGTACCGGCCGTCGAGCACGTGCCCGAGCAACGGGTCCTGAAGGGTCGTGTCCACGCAGGTGAGTCTACGAGCAGTGACTGACAGCCAGCCCCCGTGCCGCGAGCCCGACCCGGTACTGCAGCAGACCTGTGACCACATCAAGCCCCGCCGGCGATTGAGGCGCGGGGCCCGGGGCAGAGCCCCGATCTTTTGAGCCCCTGCGGCGATTGAGCAGCGGGGCCCGGGGCAGCGCCCCGCGACCGCACCCCCGGCTCGGCCTACGAAAACGCGGGCCGCTCCGGATCAAGCCGCGCCCGCCCCTCCGTAGGAGAAGACGCCTCCGCGAAGTGCCGCTTCGGGATACGCCCAGCCCGATACGCGAGGCGGCCCGCCTCCACCGCGTGCCGCATCCCCTCCGCCATCAACACCGGCTCCTGCGCCCGCGTCACCGCCGAGGCGAGCATCACACCCGCGCAGCCGAGTTCCATGGCGAGCGTCACATCGGAGGCCGTGCCCGCGCCCGCGTCCAGGATCACGGGTACGCGCGCGTGCTCGGTGATCAGCTGGAAGTTGTGCGGGTTGCGGATGCCGAGCCCGGAGCCGATGGGGGAGCCGAGCGGCATGATCGCCGCGCAGCCCACGTCCTCCAGCTTGCGGGCCAGGACCGGGTCGTCGTTCGTGTAGGGCAGGACCGTGAAGCCCTCGTCGACCAGCGTCTCCGCCGCGTCGAGCAGCTCGATCGGGTCGGGCAGCAGGGTGCGCTCGTCGGCGATCACTTCGAGCTTCACCAGGTCCGTGCCGAGTGCCTCGCGCGCGAGGCGGGCCGTCAGGACCGCCTCCCCCGCGGTGAAGCAGCCCGCCGTGTTCGGCAGCACCCGGATGCCCAGCTTCTCCAGGACGGAGAGCACCGATCCGTGCACGCTCGCGTCGACGCGGCGCATCGCCACGGTGGTGAGTTCGGTTCCGGAGGCCACCAGGGCCCGCTCCAGGACGTCGAGGCTCGGCGTCCCTCCGGTGCCCATGATCAGGCGGGAGTCGTAGGTGTCGCCCCCGAGGACGAAAGTGTCGTCGGCCATGGACGGTTCAGCCTCCTTGTACGGCCGTGAGGACCTCGACGCGGTCTCCTTCGGAGAGCGCCGTGGCGGGCCATTGGGTGCGGGGGACGACGGCTTCGTTGACGGCGGCGGCGACGCCCTTGGGGGCCGTCGTGACCGTGCCGACCAGGAGGTCGAGCGTGGTGCCCGCGGTCACGGTGCGCGGATCGCCGTTTACGTAGACGTTCATGCGGGCTGCTCCAGGGGCGCGGCGGCGAACCGCTCGGGGGTGAACGGGCGGGCCTCTTCGGGAAGTTCACCGGTGGTCAGGACGTGCGCCATGGTGTCGCCGGTGACCGGCGTCAGGAGCACGCCGTTGCGGTAGTGGCCGGTCGCCAGGAGGAGGCCGGGCAGGGTGGTCGGGCCCAGGAGCGGCGCGTTGTCGGGGGAGCCGGGGCGCAGGCCCGCGCGGGTCTCGGTGAGCGGGAGTTCGGTGATGCCGGGGACGAGTTCGTGGGCGTCCCGCAGGAGTTCGTAGACGCCGCCCGCGGTGACCGTGGTGTCCCAGCCGAGCTCCTCGCTGGTCGCGCCCACGACGAGTTCGCCGTTCACGCGCGGCACCAGGTACAGGTTTCCGCCGCGGACGACCGCGCGGACCGTGCGGCTGAGGAACGGCGCGTACCGCTTCGGCACCGTCAGGCGCAGCACCTGGCCCTTCACGGGGCGCACCGGAGGCAGCACCTCGTCGGGCACCCCGGAGAGCTGTCCGCTGCGGCTGCCGGCCGCGAGCACGACCTGGCCCGCGGCGAGTTCGGTGCCGTCGCCGAGGACCGCGCCGCGCGCCCGGTCGCGTACGACACGGAGCCTCTCGGCCCACGACCGGTGGAACGTCACCCCGGCGCGCTCACAGGCCGTCACGAGGGCGCTCGCGAGTCTTCTCGGGTCGATCTGGTGATCCCCGTCGACGCGCAGGCCGCCGCGCACGCCCGGCGCGAGCATCGGCTCCAGGCGGCGGCAGTCGCGGCCCGACAGCCACTCGGAGTCGAGCCCCGACTTCGTTTGCAGCGCGTGCAGTTCGCGCAGATGCGACCGGTCGTCCGCGTCGAGCGCGACCGCGAGCGTGCCGCACGCGCGGTACCCGAGATCCTGCCCGGTGGCCTCGGACAGCTCGGCCGCGAAGTCCGGATAGCGGCGCGCGGATTCGAGGTTCAGGCCGAGCAACGTCTGCTCGCCGTGGTGGAGTTCGGTGACGGCGGCCAGCATTCCGGCCGCCACCCGGGCGGCCCCACCGCCCGGTTCGGGGTCCGCGACCGCGACGGACAGACCGCGCTGCGCGGCCCTCCACGCGGTGACCAGACCGATGATGCCGCCACCGACGACGAGGACGTCGCAGGTGTGCGAATGGCAGGTGTGCGAATGAACGGATGGCGTCGACGACATGGGCGTCAAGCCCCTCCCTTCGCCGGTATGACCCGGATCAGGTTCGTACGGTCGAAGGCCGCTCCAGCCTCCCTCTCAGCCCGCTGCGTACGGGCTCCCGCGAGTGCTCTACGTTGGCCACCCTAGCCGTTCACCATCACCTCCAGTAAGGGAGCCTCGAACCGTGCCCCGATCCCTCGACGGCCTTGTGATGTCCCCCGTCGCCGACCAGGCCCCCGGGCAGGTGGGCACGCGCACCCGCTTCACGTACCGCGAGAAGGACGGCCGTATTTCGGCCCACTACGTAGGAGGCGATGTCGTGGAGGGGCACCTCGTGGGGACGCGCTCCGGCGACCGGCTCGACTTCCGCTACGTACAGCTGAAGACCGACGGAACGACGTCCTCCGGGCACTGCGTCTCGACCGTGTCCGAGCTCCAGGACGGCCGGGTGCGGCTCGACGAGACCTGGGAGTGGGAGTCGCAGGAGGGCAGCGGGACCAGCGTGGTCGAGGAGCTCGCCGACCAGGCGTGAACGTCGCGGCGGTGACCTTTCTCTTGATCGCTAAACCGCTGACACGTGTGCAGGACGTCACGGCGCGGGAGTGGCCCGCACCGCTGACTGACGCAAGATCAGGTGCCTAAGGTGATCCCGTGAGTGAGCAGCGGAGCGGGAGCGAAGTGCCTTCGGGGCAGCGGAACGTCGTCATCGTGGGCGCGGGCATGGCCGGTGTGCAGACGGCGGTGGCGCTGCGCGAGCACGGCTTCACCGGCGCCGTCACGCTGCTCGGCGCCGAGCCCCACCAGCCGTACGACCGGCCGCCGCTGTCCAAGGCGGTGCTGCTCGGCAAGGCCGAGGGCTCGGCCTTCGACGTGGACTTCGAGGCGCTCGGCGTCTCCCTCGAACTGGGCCGCGAGGTGACCGGGCTTCGCCCCGCCGACCACGAACTGGACACGGCCGAGGGCCCGGTCCCGTACGACGTGCTGGTGGTCGCGACCGGCGCCGAACCGGTCCAGCTGCCCGGCGCGCGGTCCGTGCCGGGCGTGCACCTGCTGCGCACCCTCGACGACGCCGAGCGGCTGCGCCCCGTCCTCGCCGAGCAGCACGACGTGGTGGTCGTCGGCGCCGGGTGGATCGGCGCCGAGTTCGCCACCGCGGCCCGGGAGGCCGGCTGCCGGGTCACCGTGGTGGAGGCCGCCGAGCGGCCGCTGGCCGGGGCGCTGCCCGCCGAGATCGCAGCCCCCATGGCGACCTGGTACGCGGACGCCGGGGCCAAGCTGCGTACGCACGCGCGCGTGGAGCGCATCGAGCCCGGCGTCGTCCACCTCGACGACGGCACTCAGCTGCCCGCGGGAGCCGTCGTCGTCGGCATCGGCGCCCGCCCCGCCACCCGCTGGCTCGCCGGGTCCGGCATCGAACTGGGCGCCCACCAAGAGGTCCTCGCGGACGAGCGGCTGCGCTCCTCCGTGCCCGATGTGTACGCGGTGGGGGACTGCTCCTCGTTCCCCTCGGGGCGCTACGGCGAGCGCCTCATGGTCCACCACTGGGACAACGCGCTCCAGGGGCCGCGCACGGTCGCGGCGAACATCGTCGGCCAGACCCCGGCCGTCTACGACCCGGTGCCGTACTTCTGGTCCGAGCAGTTCGGCCGGTTCGTGCAGTACGCGGGGCACCACGAGGGCGCCGATACGACGGTGTGGCGCGGCGACCCCGCCGGTGCCGCCTGGTCGGTGTGCTGGCTGAAGGACGGCGCCCTGGTGGCGGTCCTCGCCGTCGGCAAGCCCCGTGACCTGGCCCAGGGGCGCAAGCTCATCCAGTCGGGGGCGGCGCTCGACCCGGAGCTCCTCGCCGACCCTGCCCGCCCACTGAAGTCCGCCGTAGCGTGACAGAAGGTGCGAAACGGGGCGCGGATGTGGCCCGTCCGCACCGGCCCGGCTTCCGACTGTCAGTCCGGGATGGCACGCTTGTCCCGTGACCGAGATTGACGCAAAGATCGATGCTCTCGTCCCCGCCTGGCTCACCCTCCCCGACATCGCGGAAATGCTCGATGTCGAGGTGACGCGTGTGCGGCAGCAGGTCAAGGAAGGCCAGCTGATCGCCGTGCGGCGCGGTGAGAACAGGGCACTGCACGTGCCCGCCGCCTTCATCGACGGCGACAAGATCGTCAAGGGGCTCGTCGGCCTCCTGACGGTCCTGAGGGACGACGGCTTCAGCGACGAAGAGATGCTGGAGTGGCTCTTCACCCCCGACCCGAGCCTGCCGGGCACCCCCGCGCAGGCCCTGAGCGAGAATCGCGGCACGGAGGTGAAGCGCCGCGCCCAGGCGCTCGCCGTCTGACCTGACAACCGTCCGGCGTGCGCACCGCGGCCCCAGCGGTCGCGGTGCGCACGCCACCGACACCGCACCACCCACGGGGGGACCTTCATGGCGGATTCCAAGCGCGCACTGCTCGCCGACGCGCGGCTCTACCTGTGCACCGACGCGCGCAAGAAGCAGGGCGATCTGCCGGAGTTCCTCGACGCGGTGCTCTCCGATCCCGTGAATGGTGTCGACATCGTGCAGCTGCGCGACAAGGGCATGGAGGCCGGCGAGGAGCTGGAGCACCTGGAGGTGTTCGCCGACGCGGCCCGCAGACACGGCAAGCTGTTCGCGGTGAACGACCGCGCGGACGTCGCCCACGCGACCCGCTCGGACGTCCTGCACCTGGGCCAGGGCGACCTCCCGGTCCCCGCGGCCCGCGCGATCCTCGGCGATGACGTGCTCATCGGCCGCTCCACGCACGCCGACGCGGAGGCCGCCGCGGCCGCCGTCCAGGAAGGCGTGGACTACTTCTGCACGGGCCCCTGCTGGCCGACGCCGACCAAGCCCGGCCGGTACGCCCCCGGCCTCGACCTGGTGCGCTACACGGCGAGCCTCGGCACCGACCGCCCGTGGTTCGCGATCGGCGGCATCGACCTCACGAACCTGGACGAGGTCCTGGAGGCCGGAGCCCGCAGGGCCGTCGTCGTCCGGGCCATCACGGAGGCCGACGATCCGGGCGCCGCGGCGGCCGAGTTCGCGAAGCGCCTGCGCGCCGCGTGACCTTCGGATATCGACGGTTTGTCCCTGTCCGCAAGGTGGACGGGGATTAGGGGCTTCGCATATCCGTCAGTAACCTGCCCGTATGGCCCTAGGTACCGCTTCCACCAGGACTGATCGCGCCCGACGCGTACGCGACATGCTCGCACCCGGCAAGACGGCTTTCTCGTTCGAGTTCTCCGCGCCGAAGACCCCGAAGGGCGAGCGCAACCTTTGGAACGCGCTGCGCAGGGTCGAGGCCGTCTCGCCCGACTTCGTCTCCGTGACGTACGGCGCGGGCGGCTCCACGCGCGCGGGCACCGTCAAGGAGACCCAGCAGATCGTCGCCGACACGACGCTGACGCCCGTGGCACACATCACGGCCGTCGAGCACTCGGTCGCCGAACTGCGCAACATCATCGGCCAGTACGCCGACGCCGGGATCCGGAACATGCTCGCGGTGCGCGGCGACCCGCCCGGCGACCCCATGGGCGAGTGGATCTCGCACCCCGAAGGACTCACGTACGCGGCCGAACTCGTCGAATTGATCAAGGAGTCCGGGGACTTCTGCGTCGGCGTCGCCGCGTTTCCCGCGATGCACCCGCGCTCGCCCGACTGGGACTCCGACGTGCGGCATTTCGTCGACAAGTGCCGTGCGGGCGCCGATTACGCGATCACGCAGATGTTCTTCCACCCGGAGGAGTATCTGCGGCTGCGCGACAGGGTCGCCGCGGCGGGCTGCGAGACGCCGATCATTCCCGAATGCATGCCGGTGACGAGCGTGCGCATGCTCGAACGCCTGCCCCAGCTGAGCAACGCCGACTTCCCCGCCGCGTTGAAAGAGCGAATCCTCACAGCGAAAGACGATCCAGCCGCTGTACGCTCCATTGGCATCGAGTTCGCCACGGAGTTCTGCGCCAAGCTGCTTGACGAGGGAGTGCCGGGTCTGCACTTCATTACCCTCAACAACTCCACTGCGACGCTGGAGATCTACGAGAACCTGGGCCTGCATCAAGAGCGGGGCTGATTTTCCGCCGTACCCACCTGGGGTTCGGCCGTACGAGAGGGGCGTACATGGGCTGGGCGGTCCTCTATGTCGCGTTCGGACTGGTGGCACTGTGGCTCCTCGGTGAGGTCCTGCTGCAGTACAAGGCACGGCTGCGCTGGCGGCTGCTCGCCTTCGGCGGCTTCCTCGGAGTCGTGGTCGGCGTCCTGCTGCCCTCGGTGATCGTCATCGGGGCCGGCGCCATCGCGTTCGCGATCGGGCAGACGTACGTCACGCTGTCCTTCCGCCGCGGGTTCGCCGCGGGCTGGTCGCTGAAGGGCATGCCGGGGGTTCCCGGCATGGGCGGCGGGCGCCGCTCCGAGGAGGAGCTGCACCAGGATCCGACGCTTCAGGTCTCGGACCTGGAGTACGAGCCGGTGCAGCCGCCGCAGCAGGAGTACGCGCAGGTCCCGGAGACGGCGGCCGAGTCGACGGCGGTGTACGCCCCCCAGCCGATGCCCGACGACACCAGCCAGTACGGCGTCTACCAGGACTCCGCGTACGCCCAGCCCGCCCAGGCCGTGCACGGGGCGCAGGAGTACGCCTACGACGCCGGCTCCTACGGCTACGACCAGCAGGGCTACGGCTACGGCTACGACCCGGCCCAGCAGCCGTACGCCGCCCCGTACTCGGACCCGTACATCGGCGCGCAGACCTACCCGGCACAGCCCCAGTACGGCGACCCGTACGCCACCGGGCAGGGCTACGCCGACCCGTACGCGACGGCCGCGGGCTACGGCGGGGAGACGCCTCCCGGCGGCGTCTGGGTGCCCCAGCAGCGCAACGGGGACCCGCAGCAGACCTACGGCGGTGAACTGCCGCCCGAGCAGCACTACCCGACGTACCCGCAGCACGACCCGAACGCCGGGTACGACCCCAACGGGTACAACGAGCAGCAGTACCGGTACTGAGGAGCGGCGCGCCGCACGCCGGGCCCGCGCCGGGCGCGGCGCGCGTGGCTCACTGCGAGCCGCTCACTGCGAGCCGCTCACTACGAGCCGCTCACTACGGGCCGCTCACTGCGAGCCGCGGAACTCCGGGCCCTCCACGATCAGACCCGCCACCAGCGCACCCGACATGCCCGCGTGCGGCAGCCCGCCGCCCGGGTGGGACCAGCCGCCCACCGTCAACAGGCCAGGCAGCGCCGTGCTGTTCGCCGCGTGCAGCAGCTCGCCGCGGGCCGCCGCGAGCGCGGGCGCGGGGACGGCGCCGCCCTCGGCCCCGGTCGCCTCGGCGATGTCCTCAGGCGTACGCGCCTCGTGCCACAGCAGCCGCTCGCGCAGTCCGGGCACCGCGGGCTCGGCCGCCGCGAGGATCCGCTCCACGTCGGCCTCCGCCACGCGCGCGTGGGCCGGCACGGTCACCGTGAGGGTGACGGCCTCGTGCTCGGCGTCCGGCACCCCCGCCGGGTCGCCGGTGCGCAGCACCGCCACCGTCGGTCTCTGCGGCGCCGCGCCGCCTTCGAAGAGCCACGCCAACTCCGCGTCCCGGTCCGCCGCGTGCACCACCGTGCGGTGCGGGGTGCCCTCCGGTCGGGCCCCGCGCAGCGCGAGGTGCACGGTGAGCCGGCTCGGCCACGCCGACTCCTGTTGGGCCGGCCCCCCGTCGCGTACGGCCCGCCCCGGCAGCAGTCCGGCCAGGACGCCCGGGGCGACGCCGGACACCACGAACTCGGCGTCCTCCACCGTGCCGTCGGCGAGTTCGACGCCCGCCGCGCGGCCGTCCTTCTCCACGATCCCGGTGACGGCCGAGCCGAACCGGAACTCGACCTTGCGTTTCAGGCAGCGCGCGTACACGGCGTCCGCGAGCGCGCGCATGCCGCCGGTCACCGCCCACGTGCCGAAGGTCTGCTCCATGTACGGCAGCACGGCGGCGCTCGCCGGGGCCGTACGGGGATCGAGGCCGTACGCGAGCGCGTACTGCTCGACGAGGGCCACCAGGTGCGGCTCCCCGCCCAGTTCGAGCGCGCCGACCTCGGCGAGCGTCGTCGCCGCGCGGTCCTTGCGCAGGACCCGCTTGCGCACGAGGGCGGGGTACGGCTCGCGGTCGGCCAGCACCTGCCAGTTCGGCCACAGCGGCTCTTCGAGCAGCGGGCGCCGCGAGCGGTCCCAGGCCTCCCGTGCCCGGTTCATGAAGGCCGACCAGCGCGCGCCCGCGCCCCCGCCGACCGTCGCGTCCAGGGCCTCGGCGACGCCACCCCGCCGTACGTTCGGCAGATCCGTCGTCGTGCCGTCCGCGAAGACGTGCCGCACGGCGGGCTCGACCTGGGTGAGGCCGACGAGGTCCTCCAGCGGCTCCTTGCCGGTCTTGACGAACAAGTCCCGGTAGACCGCGGGCAGATGGAGCAGCCCCGGCCCTGTGTCGAACACGAAGCCGTCGCGCTCGATACGGCCCACCGCCCCGCCGTACGTCGACGCGCGCTCGAAGACCACCGGTCGGTGGCCCGCGACGGCCAGCCGAGCGGCGGCCGCCATGGCGCCCAACCCCGCGCCGATCACCGCAATTCGTGCCATGTCAGGGACCTTATCCGCCACCACTGACAACGCCGCCGCCAGGTCGCGGCGGCCCGGCGGACCGCCGGACGCGTTGTGCTGAGTGCGGGCACCGAGTACCCCTGGGCTTGAGCACGCACGTCTGAGTATCCGTACCTAGTCAGGGAGATGAGTAGGTACGCGGATGGGGCCCGACCTGCGCGGACGGGAGAGTGGAGACCACGGAGGGGGGCACGGATGCGGCACCGCCGACACGGGGCGGCGGAACGGATCGAGTGCCTCTTGCCGCTCCTCTCGCCCGCGAGGGCGGGAGTGAGCACGGGGGACCCTGGGGGAGACCGAACGGGGGTCCAACGGGGGAGGAACGGGGGATCTCACGGGGGAATCGGGGGATCCAACGGGGGAAACGGGGGATGCGCCGGTCCGGTGAGGCCTGAGAAAGACCACAGGCCCCGCCGGACCGGCGCTTCATTTCCGCGGTACCGGCGCCCGGTCCAGCCCGGCCCGGCCCGCGGTCAGGCCTTGCCGGTCAGCGGCTGCCCGCCGCCCACCCGCCCCTGGAGCAGCAGCGACAGTGCGGCGTGCACGTCGTCCAGGGAGCGCTCGGGCTGGAACGCCTGCCAGTCGAGGGCGGCCACGAGGACCATGCCCACGAGGGCCGCCGCCGTGAGCGGCACATCGATCTCCGCGCTCAGCTCGCCGCTCTCCACTGCGGCCCGCAGCACGTCCTCGACGACGGCCACCGCCTCCTGGCGGACCACGGCGAGCGTGGACTGCCAGGCACGGTTGGTGCGCCACAGTTCGGCTACGTAGAGCTGTGTGAAGGCCGGGTACTCGTCGATGAAGCCGAGCCCCGCGCGGATCATGGCGTCCAGGGCGTCGACCTTGCTGCCGCCGTTCTCGTCCGCTTTCCGTGCCGCCTCCCGGAGGGAGGCGGTGAGGAGCCCGACGCCGTGCCGCAGCAGCTCCTCGAAGAGGACCGACTTGCTGGCGAAGTTGTAGTAGACCGTGCCCTTCGCGACCCCGGCCCGCTCGGCGATCTCGTCGACCGTCGTCGCGGAGAAGCCCTGTTCCGCGATGAGCGTGACCGCGGCCTCGTAGAGCTTCTGCCGGGTGGCCTGGCGCCGTGTGCTGCTTTCCATGCCCCCGATTCTCACAGGAGCCTTTGTGGGCGCGCTCACAGGCTCAGCTCCGGGTGCAGCCGGTCGAGTGTCCACACCTGCTTGCGCCGGGCCGTCCACGCGGTGAGGGCGAGCGCCCCCGCCGTGAACGCAGCCAGCACGACACAGGCCTGCCACACGGGCCCGAGGCCGCCGCCGGAGATCAGCCGCCGCAGGGCCTCCACGACGTAACTCATCGGCAGGAACGGGTGGAGCGCGTTGAAGAAGCCCGGGCTCGTCTGCACCGGATACGTGCCGCCCGCCGAGGTCAGCTGCAGCATCAGCAGCGCGAGCACGAGGATGCGGCCCGCCGCCCCGAAGCGCGCGTTCAGCCACTGCACGATGGCCGCGAAGCACGCCGAGACCAGACACAGGAAGCCGACCGTCCCCGCCGCGTGCAGCATCTCCAGGCCGAGGGCCCAGTGCAGTACGGACATCAGGGCTCCCACCTGAAGGAGGCCGAGCGCGGCCACGGGCAGCCAGCCCGCGAACGCCACCCTCCAGGAGGAGGAACCGACCGCGAGGGCCCGCCGGTTCATCGGCTGGATCAACATGTAGGCGACCATCGCGCCCACCCACAGGGAGAGCGGAATGAAGTACGGGGCGAAGCCCGTCCCGTAGTTGGGCGCCTTGTGCAGCGACTGGGAGGCCAGCTGGACGGGGTCGGCCATCACTCCGGTGCGCTGTTCGCGGTCCTTCTTGTCGTAGTCGGGGATCTTCTGTACGCCGTCGTGCAGACCGCCCGCGAGCTCGCCGGAGCCGTCGGCGAGCTTGAACATGCCGCCGTTCAGGTCGTTCGCCCCGGTCTCCAACTCGCCGACGCCGCTGTCGAGTTCGGCCGACCCGGTGTGCGCCGTGCCGAGCCCGGTGTGCAGCTTCGTGGCGCCCGCGGCGACCTGGCCCGCTCCGTCGTTGAGCTTGTTGATCTGCGCGACCGCGTTCTCGACGTCCTGGTCGAGCGTCGGGGCGTGCTTGGCCAGGGCCTCGGACTGCTCCTGGAGCATCGCCAGGTGGCTGTCCATCTGGCCGAGGTTTCCGTGCTCGTCCTGGATGAGCCGGTTGAGGTCGTCGGAGATCGTGGCGACGTCGTTCGCCGCGGTCTTGGCCTTCTTCAGGTCGGGACAGGCCGGGTCGTCGACCAGACCCTTCTCGCAGCGCCTTTCGTAGATGGCGTCCAGGGCGTCGGAGCCCGCGTGCGCGCCCGTGCGCGCGGTGGGGGCGATCTTCACCAGGTCGTCCAGGTTGTGCCGGACGCCCTGCGCGGAGTCCGCGACGAGCCGCGCGGTGTCGGCGATCGCCTTCTTGTTGCCCTTCAGGAAGGGGCGTACCTGATCGGCGGCGCCGTTGACCTTGTCGGCGAGCAACTGCGTGCCGTCGGCGACCTGTCGGGACCCGGACTCCAGGTCGCCGGCCCCACTGGTGAGCTTCGTCAAGCCGCTCTCCAGGTCGCCACTGCCCTGCTTGGCGTCCTTCAGACCGTCGGCCAGGTCCTTGGAGCCCTGCTTCGCCTTGCCGATGCCGCCTTCGAGATCGTCGGCGCCCTTGGCCGCCTTCTTCGTGGCGTCGTGGATGTCCGAGAAGGACACGAAGATCTTGTCGAGGAACGAGCGCGAGGCGTTGCTGGACGCCGCGGAGCGCACCTCGGAGAAGACCGTCCTGGAGATCTGCCCGACGATGTAGTTGTTCGCGTCGTTCGTACGCACCTGAAGGGCGCTGGTCTCGGGGGAGTCGCCCGAACTGGACGCGATGCGCTCGCTGAAGTCCTCCGGCATGGTCAGCGACAGGTAGTACGTGCCGTCCTCCAGGCCCTTCTTCGCCTGCGCGGAGCCGACCTCGTGCCACTGGAAGGTGTCGCTGTCGTGCAGCCCCTTGGTGATGTCGTCACCGGCGCTGATCTTCTGGCCGGCGGCCTTCGCGCCCTGGTCGTCGTTGACGAGCGCCACGGGAATCTTGTCGAGCTTCCCGTACGGGTCCCAGAAGGACCACAGGTAGAGCGCCCCGTAGAGCAGCGGCAGCAGCAGGAGCGCGACGAGCGCCGCGCGCGGCAGCTTTCCCCTGCCGAAGCGCCTGAGTTCAAGCGCGGCGAGCTTCGGCGAGCGCATCGGCCGTCTCCTTCGCGGTGTCGTTCACGGTGTCGTTCGTGGTGTTCTCGGATGCCGTCGATACGACGACCGCTCCTTCGGGAGCCTCGCTGCACACGGCGACGACCGTGGTGCCCGCGTCGGCGACGGCCCGCAACTGGGCCCAGATGTCCGCCCGTTCGGCGTCCGCGAGCTTCAGGTCGGCGTCGTCGACGCCGATCAGGCGCGGGCGGCCGATGAGCGCGAGCGCCAGGGACAGGCGCAGCGCCTCGACCCGCTCCAGGTCGCGCACGGAGGTGCGGGAGCCCTTGGGCAGCGTCTCGGTGTCGAGCCCGGCGGCGGCGAGCGCGGCGTCGATGCGCAGGCTCGCCTCGGCCCGCCGCTCGGCGGGTGTGCGCAGCAGGCCGCGGAACGTGCCGTCGAACCGCCGCTGCAGCAGCGCCTGTTCCCGCAGGTGCTCGGCCACGGTCAGGGCCGGGTCGAGCTCCGTCACGCCGGGCACGTGGGCGAGCGCGCTCATCCTGCGTACGGCGGTCATCTGCTTCGGCAGCCGCATTCCGCCGACCCGCGCCGTCCCCTCGCTCGGCTTCATCCGCCCGGTCAGGGCGAGCAGCAGGCAGGTGCGGCCGCTGCCGGACGGGCCCTCGACGGCGACGAGCGAGCCCGCCGCCGCGTCGACGTGGACCTCGCGGAACGCCCAGCCGCGCGGCCCCTTCAGGCCGAATTCCGTGGCGGCGAGCGAGGCGCCGCTCTGCGTGTCGTCCATGGTTCCCCCCTGGGCACCTCTTTGAACTGACTGGTCAGTGCAAAAGTTAGCCCGAACTTCCGAGCGAAGCAAAATGCCTGGTCAGAGCCGATTGTCAGTGGCGTACCCCACGATGGGCACATACGGCCACAGTGCCGTCACACAGACGACAGGAGGTTCGTCATGGCTGGACACAAGGCACCCATCGCAGCTGCCGCACGCCGCCGTGCCGCCACCGGCCCTGCCCCCTCACCCACCGGCCCCGCGAGCGACGTCCACCCGGTGCTCCGCCGGGCCGGCGCCCCGCCCGCCGCACTCGACCTGCTCGCCCAGGCCCGCGCCGGACTCGACGAGGCGTCCGTGCTCGAGACGTCGAACGAGCGGTATGCCACGGCCCATCTCGCCGCGCTGCGCACCGCGGCCGCCGTGCTCGCGGCCCGCGGCAGGCCCGAGTCCACGCCCAAGCGCCGCGCCAAGATACGCAGCGCCTGGGAAGTGCTCCCCGAGATAGCCCCCGAACTGACCGAGTGGAGCGCCCTGTTCGCCTCCGGCGCCACCAAGCGCGCCCGCGCGGAGGCGGGCATCCGCGACGCCGCCACCGTCCGCGACGCCGACGACCTGCTGCGCGACGTGGCGATGTTCCTGCGCCTCGTCGAGCGCCTGCTCGTCCTCCAGCCGGTGCTGCCCCAGCCCCGGCAGGAGGACGACGGGCGCGTGAGCGGGAGGGAGGTGCGGGACGCCAGGGAGGTGCAGGACGCGGGGTAGCGCACGGGCCGGTGGCCGGGGGACGGGGGTACGGGGGTACGGGGGGGCGACGAGGTCGGTCGACGGCCGGGGCGGCGAGCACGGTTGGCGTGGGCGTCGGGCCGCGCCCATTAGGGTGGAGGCGCCCGAACCAGTACATGCTCCGCCGCCGGTCGGAGCCGCCCCGAGGAGTCACCTGCCGTGTCGGATCACCACCCGCGAACGACGTCACAGCGCTCCGACTCCTCGCGGCCCCGCGCCTCCCTCCGTACCGCCGTGGTCTGGGACGTCCTCAAGGACGCGCTCGACCGGCGGGCCAAGACGGCGGGCGGCGAGACCCACGGCGTCCACGGCGCCCTCGACGTACTCGACACCGGAGGCGGCAGCGGCAACTTCGCGGTGCCGGTCGCCCAGCTCGGCCACCGCGTCACCGTCGTCGACCCGAGCCCGAACGCGCTGTTCGCCCTGGAGCGCCGCGCCGCCGAGGCCGGCGTCGCCGACCGGGTGCGCGGCGTACAGGGCGACGTCTCCGGCCTCTTCGACGTCGTCGAGCGCGACGGCTACGACGCGGTCCTGTGCCACGGCGTCCTCGAATACGTGGAGGAACCGGCCGAGGGCGTGCGCAACGTGGTGGGCGCGCTGCGCTCCGGCGGCGTGCTCAGCCTGCTCGCCGCGGGCCTCGGCGGCGCCGTCATCGCGCGCGCCCTCGCGGGGCACTTCAAGGAGGCCCGGCAGGCGCTCGACGACCCGGCGGGCCGCTGGGGCGAGGGCGACCCCGTGCCGCGCCGCTTCACCGCCGAGCAGCTCACCGACCTGCTCACCGGCGCCGGAGTCGACGTCGGCGCGGTGCACGGAGTGCGGGTCTTCGCGGACCTCGTACCCGGCGTCCTCGTGGACACCGAGCCGAGCGCTCTGCAGGAGCTGCTGAAGCTCGAGGCGGCCGCCGCGGAGCTGCCCGCGTTCCACTCCGTGGCGACACAGCTGCACGTGCTGGGAGAGAAGCGAGTGGCCCCAGAGGCCTGACTTCTGCCGCCCGCCGCCGCTGATCAGCGGCGCAGCGGTGGATGGAGTACGCCACAGGCCCCCCGATCGGGCCTTCGGAGCCGTATGATCTGAGGTGACCGTTCGGCACGACGGGTCGGCCGCTGGGGCATGGACGCCTGGTGGGTCGGAGCGCCGTGTCCCGGTCGGCAATGGCGAAGTTGGCGTAGAGGGGCGGGTTTCACGGGGGCGATTCCCTGCCTATCCTGAAGGGGACCCCCGGTCGCCCCGGCGACTGCACGATGAGGAGGACTCCGTGCCGCTCTCGGAGCACGAGCAGCGCATGCTCGAGCAGATGGAGCGAGCGCTGTACGCCGAAGATCCCAAGTTCGCGACAGCGCTTGAGGGAAGCGGGCTGCGTACATACACCCGACGTCGGGTCTACCAGGCAGTTGTGGGCTTCCTGGTGGGTATCGCGCTCCTCATGGCAGGAATGGTCGCGCAGCAGATCTGGATCAGCGTGGTGGGATTCCTCGTCATGCTGGGCTGTGCGGTGCTCGCCGTCACCGGCTGGCGCAAGGCCCCCAAGCCGGGGGAGCAGCCGGCCGCCGGAACCGTGCCGGGTGGCGCGCCGACGGCGAAACGGCAGGGCAAACAGAAGCGCTCGATGATGGACCGCATCGAGCAGCGCTGGCAGCGCCGCCGGGACGAGCAGGGCGGCCGCTGAGCAGCAGGCGTCCGACCAAGTTGCCGCCCGCGCCGACCCCGCCAACAGGCATGACCAAAGGGTGACCGCCTCGTGCGGTCACCCTTTGTGCGTAACGTGCCCAACCGGCTCCGGCGGCCTCAGCCCTCCTGCCGGTTCGGCCGTGCCTGCCGGCCGAACCGCTCCCGCAGCCCCTGTGCGATCGCCTCCCGGCGGCGCCCCGCCGCCCAGGCCACCCGGACGGCCGAGCGGGGCGCGAACGTCGCCCGAAGCCGCGTCGACCGGCTCGACTTGGCGTGCAGACCGTCGTACAGGCGCCGTACGTCCTCGCCCAGACCCGAGGCCGGCCGGGGGCGCGGCGCGTACAGGACCTGCTCCACCGCCGCGGCCACCCGGTGCACGCTGTCGGCGGCGTCCGGGTCGAGTTCGCCGATCCGCGCGATGCGGGCCGCCGCCTTCCGCGGGGTCTGCGAGTCGTCCGGCGCGATGCCGTGGTCCCACGCCGTGTCCGTGACCTCGCGCCAGGCGGCCAGGGTGTGCGCGGCGGGGTCGGCGTCCCTGCCGCGGCCCGCCGAGCCGAGCCGCAGCGCCCGCAGCCGCCTGCGCCACAGCATCGGCAGCAGCGGCACCCCGACGACCAGCAGGGCGATCACGGAGACCAGGGCGATCGTGCCGTACGGCGGCCCGTCGTCCGGTGTGCCGCCCACGACCGCCGGTGCGGCGTCGCCGCAGGAGCCGTCCTTGCGCTGGGCCAGCGAGCAGCTCTGCGACGCCGAGGGCGCAGGGGCCGAGGGCGCGGCGGAGGCGGACTCGCTGGGCGCCGTCGGGTTGCTTGAGCTGCCGTCGGGGCTGTTGTCGACCGTGTAGTCCGGGGCCGTGCCACGGGTCGGCGTGGGCTCGAAGCGGGTCCAGCCGACGCCCTCGAAGTACAGCTCGGGCCACGCGTGCGCGTCCCGCAGGCCCACCGAGTACGCCCCCTTGCCCGCGGGCACGCCCGGGGTGAAGCCGACCGCGACGCGGGCCGGAATGCCGAGCGTGCGCGCCATCGCCGCCATCGAGAAGGAGAAGTGGACGCAGAAGCCCTCCTTCTGCTTCAGGAACCGCGCGATGGCCGAGGAACCGCTGCCCGCCCGCACCTCCGTGTTGTACGTGAAGCCGCCGCTGACCGCGAAGTAGTCCTGCAGCTTCACCGCGCGCTCGTAGTTGTTCGACGCGCCCGCCGTCACCTTCAGCGCGGTCCGCTGCACCACGTCAGGCAGCGAAGGGGGAACCTTCGTGAACTCGCGCTGTACGTTGCTCGGCGGCGTTCCCGCCGCGGCGAGCTGCTGCGGTGTCGGCCGTACGACCAGGCTGTCGACGGTGTACGTCTGCCCGCGCGTGGTCTGCCCGTGATCGCCCACCAGGGTCCGGCCGACCTGCTCGAACCGCCAGCGCCCGTCGATCCCCACCTTCGTCGCCGGATAGGGCATCGGCAGCCAGTCCTGCGCGTACCAGTCGGCCGCCGAGATGGTCGTACGCACCTGGGTCCTGCGGACGTCGGCGCCCAGGCCGGGCGGGTCCGGCAGGGTGGAGGGCACATCGCCGATGCTGCGCACCGAGGGGCGCCAGGTCGTGCCGTCGAACTCGTCGAGCGACACGATCCGCAGATACATGTCGGTCGTCTGGCTCGCGTTCGTCCGGTACGTCATCACCTCCCGGTCCTCCGGCTGGTTCAGGCTGTTCTGCAGCGAGACCAGCGGGTTGACCGCGGAGATCGTGCCGCCGCCCCCGCTGCCGCCGCCCACGCCGCGGCCGGACGGGCCGAAGAGCCCGCTGTCCAGGGCGGGCAGGGCGAGCGGCACCACCAGGGCGAGCCCCAGGGCGACCGCCCCGATGCGGCGCCCGGTGCGGACCGGGGCGAGGGCGCCGCGCCCGCCGCCTTGTACGGGCATCGCGCCACCGGATGCCCGCCCGGGACCACCGAACACCTGGCCCCACTGGGAGAGCCGGTCGCGGCTCTCGGCGAGCAGCAGCAGAAGGTAGCCGCCGGCCGCGAGCAGGAACCACAGCCAGTCGGCGCCGCCTTCGGAGAGCCCCGCGGCGACCGAGTACAGGGCGAGCAGCGGGAGCCCGGCGGGGGCAGCGCTGCGGAACGTCACCGCGAGGGCGTCCACCAGCAGCCCGATCACCAGCGTGCCGCCCACCAGCATCAGGCGGATGCCGTCGGACAGCGGCGCCGGTATGGCGTACTGGCCGACGTCCTCGCCACCCGCCTCGAGGAGCAGGCCGAAGTGCCGGAAGGCGTCAGGACCCGGCAGGATCGCGGCGATCGCCTGCTCGTGGGCGAAGACGAGGGTGAGCAGCAGCAGCGACACCAGGGCCTGCGCCGCCACCGTCAGCGGGCGGGCGAGCGGCACCCGGCGGGCGAGCGCGCCGACTGCCGCCTGGATCACCAGGAGGAACGCGGCCTGCATCACCCACGTGGACCGGTCGACCAGCGGCAGCAGCGCACAGGAGGCCAGGAACGTGGCCAACGTGGCGCAGATCGACAGCCGGGAACCGCCGCTCATGACCAACCCCCTGAAGTGTGCGGGGCCTGCGCGGGATGCGCGGGCTGGGCGGCACCGCCCGGCGCGGCGAGCCCCGTGCGCTCCCGGTCCGCCCGCCGCCACAGCTCCTCCAGGGACGCGCCGTGCGGCACCGCCACCGCGGTCCACCCGGCCTCCTGGAGCATGCGCAGACGCTCGGCGCAGCGCTCCGAGACCGGCGCGCCGGGGCCCTGGGTCCAGGAGCCGCTGTCCAGCAGGAAGGCGAGCCCGCCACCGCTGCGGCGGCGCATCTTGGCGACGACGGAGGCCTGCTCCTCGTCCAGGTCGCCGAGGAAGGCGACCAGGAGGCCCTCGTTTCCGCCGCGCAGCACGTCGTACGCGGAGGAGAGCGCGGAGCTGTCGGAGTGGTCGACGACGGCGAGCGTGTCCATCATCAGGCCCGCCGCGTCCGCCGACTCCTGGCTGGCGCCCGCGAAGCCGTCGGTGCCCTCGCCGGGTACCGCGTTGCCCGTGTCCGTCAACAGCCGGACGGAGAAGCCCCGTTCGAGCATGTGCACCAGGACGGAGGCCACGGCGGACACCGCCCATTCGAAGGCCGAGTCGGGGCCCGCGCCCTGGTAGGCGGGCCCGCGGGTGTCCAGCAGGACGGTGCAGCGGGAGCGCTGCGGCTGCTCCTCGCGGCGCACCATCAACTCGCCGTAGCGCGCGGTGGAGCGCCAGTGCACGCGGCGCAGATCGTCCCCGTACCGGTAGCCGCGCGGTATCACGTCGTCCTCGCCGGCCAGGGCGAGCGAGCGCTGCCGCCCGTCCCCGTACCCCTTGGCCTCACCCGTGAGCCGCACCGGCGGCAGCGCCGTCACGCGCGGGATCACCGTCAGGCTGTCGTACGTCGAGAAGGACCGGGTCAGCTCGCACATGCCGAAGGGGTCCGTGAGGCGCAGTTGCAGCGGGCCCAGCGGATAGCGGCCCCGCAGGTCGGAGCGGACCCGGTAGGACACCTCGCGGCGGCCGCCCGCCTCGACCCGGTCGAGCACGAACCGGGGCCGCGGCCCGAGCACGTACGGCACCCGGTCCTGGAGCATCAACAGGCCGGTCGGCAGCCGGGAGATGTTGTCCATGCGCAGGTGCACGCGCGCCTCGGAACCCGCGGGTACGCGCGCGGGGGAGAGCCTTCGGCTGCCCGCGACGCGGTAGCGGGTGCGGTACAGGACGCCCGCGCACACCAGCGGCAGCACCGCGAGCAGCAGGCCCACCCGGAGCAGATCGCTCTGCCCCAGGACGTACGCGCAGATGCCCGCCGCGATGCCGGCGGCCAGGAACGAGCGGCCCCGTGTGGTGAGTCCGGCGAGGGCGGTGCGCAGCCCGCTCCTGTCGCCGGTGTTCTTGCCCGCGCCGCCCCCCGGAAGCCCCGGATCCGGCGCGTACGGCCCCGCGTATCCCCCCACATGTGCCCCCACACGTCCCCCAGGCTGTCCCCCCGCCGTCATCACAGCCTCCGCGGACCGGGCGGCTGCTGGCCGTACATCGGCGGTGTCGTCGAGTCGTAGCTCTGCGGGGCGCGGGGTTCGGCGGCCGGGACCGGGGTCCGCTGCAGGATGTCGACGACGACCTGCTCGGCGGTGCGCCGGTTCAACTGCGCCTGGGCGGTGGGCAGCAGACGGTGCGCCAGAACGGCCACGGCGAGGGCCTGCACGTCGTCCGGCAGCGCGTACTCGCGGCCGCTGAGCGCCGCGGACGCCTTGGCCGCGCGCAGCAGGTGCAGCGTCGCGCGCGGGGACGCGCCGAGTCTGAGGTCGGGGTGGGTGCGCGTGGCGGCGACCAGGTCCACCGCGTAGCGCCGTACGGCGTCCGCGACGTGCACCGTGCGCACGGCGTCGATGAGCTTCACGATCTCGTGCGCGTGCGCCACCGGCTGCAGGTCGTCCAGCGGGTTCACGCCGCCGTGCACGTCCAGCATCTGCAGCTCGGCGTCCGGGCTCGGATAGCCGATGGAGACGCGGGCCATGAAGCGGTCGCGCTGGGCCTCGGGCAGCGGGTAGGTGCCCTCCATCTCGACCGGGTTCTGCGTGGCCACCACCATGAAGGGGCTGGGCAGTTCGTACGTCTGGCCGTCGATGGTGACCTGGCGCTCCTCCAGGGACTCCAGGAGCGCGGACTGCGTCTTCGGGGACGCGCGGTTGATCTCGTCCCCGATCACGATCTGCGCGAAGATCGCGCCCGGCTTGAACTCGAAGTCACGGCGCTGCTGGTCCCAGATGGACACGCCGGTGATGTCCGAGGGCAGCAGGTCGGGCGTGAACTGGATGCGGCGCACCGAGCAGTCGATGGACCGCGCGAGCGCCTTCGCCAGCATCGTCTTGCCGACGCCCGGAACGTCCTCGATGAGCAGGTGCCCCTCGGCGAGCAGCACGGTCAGCGAGAGCCGTACGACCTCCGGCTTGCCCTCGATCACACCCTCCACCGACCCGCGCACGCGCTCCGCGGTGGTGGTCAGATCAGTGAGGCTCGCTCGATCGTCATAGGTCGTCACCCGGCCCTCCTCGGCCCGTACTTTCCGGGCCGACGCGCCACGACACGAACCGGCCCACCCCGATACACGGACATCGCGCACGAGATGTTCGCCGCTCGTGCGGATGTCACACACGCATTCTTGTTGGCGTTACCGGTTCGTGTCACTCGCCTGTGGACAACTGGCCACGTTCAGTTGGGCTGGACCTCGCGCAGCAGACCCGTCTTCACGTCGAAGACAAAGCCGCGTACGTCGTCGGTGTGCAGCAGGAACGGGGAGGTGCGCACCTTCTGGATGGACTGGCGCACGTCCTGCTCGACGTCGCGGAAGCCCTCCACCGCCCAGGTGGGGCGCTGGCCGACCTCGAGCTCCAGGTCGGTGCGGAAATCGTCGGACAGGCCCTCCAGGCCGCAGTTGCTGTGGTGGATGAGGACCACGCTGCGGGTGCCGAGGGCGCGCTGGCTGATGGTGAGGGAGCGGATCACGTCGTCGGTGACGACGCCGCCCGCGTTGCGGATGGTGTGGCAGTCGCCGAGTTCGAGGCCGAGGGCGGCGTGCAGGTCGAGACGGGCGTCCATACAGGCGACGACCGCGACGTGCAGCACGGGGCGCGCGTCCATGCCGGGGTCGGTGAACGCGGCGGCGTACCGCTCGTTCGCGTCGACGAGGCGGTCGGTGACGGAGCCGTCGGCCGGTATGGCGCCTTCGGAGGGGGCTCCAGAGGGGAGGTGAGCAGAAGTCGTCATACCCATGACGGTAGCCGTCACCCCTGGTCCGGGCCTGTCGTGAGAGCGGACAAAGAACATCAACAAGCCTTGTTGTGAGCGAACCCACATGGCTCGCGACGCGCAGGCCGCGTGATTGACCGCGGAGCACCGTGGACTAAAGTGACGCCGACCCCAGATATCCATGCAACACGGAGATTCCGGCACCGCCACCGAGGCGCCCGCCGGAGCGCTCCCCGCGTGCGCGGCGCGTACGTACGGCTCGGCCTCCTCCCGCTCCGGTCGGCCGGCGTCACTTCCCCGGCGCCGACGGACCACCTTCCCCTTCACGAGCGGGCGGGGACCCGGCAGTGCGTACGTCTCGTCGGCACGCCGGACCTGAGAGGGCCTCTTGAGCCAGCAGCGACACGTCCCCGTCATGCTCCAGCGCTGCTTGGACATGCTGGCACCCGCCCTGGCGCAGCCGGGCGCGGTCGTCGTCGACTGCACGCTCGGCCTCGGCGGGCACAGCGAGGCGCTGCTCGCCACGTTCCCGTCCTGCCGCCTCGTCGCGCTCGACCGCGACAAGGAGGCGCTGCGGCTGTCCGGGGAGCGCCTCGCGCCCTTCGGCGACCGGGCCACCCTCGTGCACGCCGTCTACGACGAACTGCCCGAGGTCCTCGACCGCTTGGGCATCCCGAAGGTGCAGGGCGTCCTGTTCGACCTCGGCGTCTCCTCCATGCAGCTCGACGAGGCCGACCGCGGCTTCGCGTACGCGCAGGACGCGCCGCTCGACATGCGCATGGACCAGACGACCGGGGCGAGCGCCGCCGAGGTCCTCAATACGTACCCGCCCGGTGAACTGGTGCGGATCCTGCGCCAGTACGGCGAGGAGAAGCAGGCCAAGCGCATTGTTTCGGCCATTGTGCGCGAGCGCGAGAAGGAGCCGTTCAGCAACAGCGCCCGGCTCGTCGAGCTGATCCGTGACTCGCTGCCGCAGGCCGCCAAGCGCACCGGAGGCAACCCCGCCAAGCGCACCTTCCAGGCCCTGCGCATCGAGGTCAACGGCGAGCTGAGCGTGCTTGAGCGGGCCATCCCGGGGGCCGTGAAGTCGCTCGCGGTCGGCGGCCGGATCGCCGTCCTTTCGTACCACTCGCTCGAAGACCGGCTGGTCAAGCAGGTGTTCGCGGCCGGAGCCAGCAACACGGCGCCGCCCGGCCTGCCGGTCGTCCCCGAGCAGTTCCAGCCCCGCCTCAAGCTGCTGACGCGCGGCGCCGAACTCCCCACGGAGGAAGAGGTCGCCGAGAACCGCCGGGCCGCCCCGGCACGGCTGCGGGGTGCGCAGCGCATCCGTGAGGATGTCGAAGGGTGAGGACCGAGTAAGGGTGAGGGCCGAGTGACGTACGCGCGCGTGGAGGGGTGGTCGTGAGCGCAAGCAGTGGCTCGAAAGGTGCGGTACGCGGCAGGGCGGCCCGCCTCGCGCGGTTCCTTCCGCTCGGCCCGTCCGGCGGCACACAGGCCGCGCGCACCCCGTTCGTCCTGCTCGTCGTGCTGCTCCTCGGCGGCGGGCTGATCACGCTGCTGATGCTGAACTCCTCGCTCAACGAAGGGTCGTTCCAGGTCACCAAGTTGAAGAAGCAGACCACCGAGCTCACCGACGACGAGCAGCAGCTCCAGCGCGAGGTCGACGCCTACTCGGCGCCCGACGCCCTGCTGCGCCGCGCCCGCGGCCTCGGCATGGTGCCCGGCGGCGACCCGGCGTTCCTCGACCCGAACGGCACCGTGAAGGGCAGGCCGAGCCCGGCCGCCGCGCCACCGGCCCCGCCGCCCGCGGAGCCGACGGAATCGCCGGACGTTGTACGTAAAACCCCGGGAGCGAGCGCGTCGCCGTCCGGTTCCGGGAGCCCGTCTCCGTCCGCCGGTACGTCCTCCTCCGCCAAGCCGTCCGACTCCGCGAGTCCGAACTCCACCGTGAAGCCCTCCCCTTCGAGCTCCGGCAGGTGACGCCATGACCGACAGGGAGCCCCCGCGCCGCCGCGTGCCAGGACCCGCGCGCCCGGCCCGTACGCCGCAGCGCGGCGGGCAACAGGGTGGGCAGCGCCGCCCCCAGCCCAAGCAGCGCCAGAGCCCGTCCGCCGCCCGCCGCCCCCGCCCCGCCCCGTCGAAGCAGCAGGCGAAGCCGAGGCCGAGGCCGAAGCCGAAGGCCGCCACCCGGCTGCGCCTCGGCAGCCCCAAGCCGCGCCTGCGCATGGTGAGCCTGGGCCTCACGATGGTCCTGCTGGTCTTCGTCGGGCGGCTCTTCCAGGTGCAGGGCGTCGACGCCAGCGCCTACGCCGCGAAGGCCGCGCTGAATCGGTACGTCAGCCACTCCATCGCGGCCGAGCGCGGCGGCATCACGGACCGCGGCGGCGTCGAACTCGCCGCGAGCGTGGACGCGTACGACATCACCGCCGACCCGACGCTGTTCACGAAGAAGGCGACCAAGGTCGACGACGCGCCGGAGCAGGCGGCGGCGCTCCTGTCGCCGATCCTGGAGGTCGACGCGGCCGAGCTGACCAAGAAGCTGAAGACGAAGAACACCCGGTGGGTGCGGCTCGCCGCGCGGCAGACGCCGCAGGTCTGGAAGCAGATCAAGGACCTTCAGTCGACGCTCAACGAGAAGGCGAACAAGGCGGGCCGCGCGGCGAGCGTGCTGTCCGGCGTGCTGTCCGAGCCCAGCAGCAAGCGCGTCTACCCGAACGGCGACCTCGCCGCGGGCGTCCTCGGCTGGGTGAACGCCGACGGCAAGGGCGGCGGAGGCGTCGAGCAGCAGCTCAACAAGGAGCTCGCGGGCAAGGCCGGCAAGATCCGCTACGCCCAGTCCGGCGGCCGCCAGGTGCCCACCGCCGGCACCACCGAGCAGCCCGCGGTCCCCGGTTCCGACGTCGAGCTGACCATCGACCGCGACATCCAGTGGGCCGCGCAGAACGCCATCGACGAGCAGGTCAAGAAGTCGAAGGCCGACCGCGGCTACGTGATAGTGCAGGACACCAAGACCGGCGAGGTCCTGGCCATGGCGAACGCGCCGGGCTTCGACCCGAACGACCTGGCCGACGCCAAGGCCGAGGCCCTCGGCAACGCCGCCCTCCAGGACGCGTACGAGCCGGGCTCCACCGCCAAGATCATGTCGATGGCGGCCGTCCTGGAGGAGAAGGCCGCCACCCCCGGCACCCACGTCACCGTGCCCAACCGGCTGCACCGGGGCGACCGGCTCTTCCAGGACGACGTCGACCACCCGACCTGGCACCTCACGCTCAACGGCGTGCTCGCCAAGTCCAGCAACATCGGCACCATCCTGGCGACGGGCCAGCTCGGCAAGACGCAGCAGGCGGCCAACCAGTCGCTCTACTCGTACCTGCACAAGTTCGGCATCGGCCAGGAGAGCGGCCTCGGCTTCCCCGGCGAGACCTCCGGCATCCTCGCGCCCGCCGCCAAGTGGTCCACGTCGCAGCAGTACACGATCCCCTTCGGGCAGGGCTTCTCCATCAACGCGATGCAGGCCGCCTCCGTCTACTCGACCATCGCCAACGGCGGCGTACGGGTCGAGCCGACGCTCGTACGCGGCACCAAGGGCCCCGACGGGCGGTTCACGCCCGCGCCGAAGCCCAAGGAGACCCGCGTCGTCAGCGAGAAGACCGCCAAGACGGTCGCGCAGATGCTGGAGTCCGTGGTCGACGACGAAGAGGGCACCGGTACGAAGGCCCGCATCCCCGGCTACCGCGTCGCGGGCAAGACGGGCACGGCCAACCGCGTGGATCCGGCCACCGGCCGCTACAAGGGGTACACGTCCTCGTTCGCCGGTTTCGCGCCCGCCGACAAGCCGCGCGTCACCGTCTACTGCGCCATCCAGAACGCCACGAAGGGCAGCTATTTCGGCGGCCAGATCTGTGGCCCGATCTACAAGAAGGTCATGGAGTTCTCCCTGAAGACCCTTCAGACCCCGCCCACCGGCCACAAGCCGGCCCGGCTGCCCGTGACGTTCGAGCCGTGACAGGCGGTGATCTTGGTGATGGTCGTCACCCCTGATCCGGGGAACCGCCCCGCGCCACGCCCCTCGCTTCGCCGAGGGCGGGGTGCGCCCGGTACGCTCACGCCGTGCCACACGCTGATCAGTCCCAAACCACCCAGAAGGGCGCACCCGTGACATACCCCGGGCCGCCGCGACCGGTCGAGGTCTCCGCCACACCTCTCGCGGACCTCGCCGGTCAACTGGGTGTCCAAGCGCCCCAGGCCACCGTCTCGGTCACCGGCATCACCCACGACTCCCGCGCGGTGCGCCCCGGCGACCTGTACGCGGCGCTGCCCGGAGCCCGCGCGCACGGCGCCGACTTCGCCACGCAGGCCGCGTCCCTCGGCGCCGTCGCCGCGCTCACCGACCCGGCGGGCTGGCAGCGGGTGTCCGAGGCCGGCCTGGTCCCGCTCGTCGTGGACAACCCGCGCGGCCGGATGGGCGAGCTGGCCGCCACGATCTACGGCCATCCCGGCAAGGACCTGCTCCAGATCGGCATCACCGGTACCTCGGGCAAGACCACCACCGCGTACCTCATCGAGGGCGGGCTGAAGGCCGTACGCAACACGGGCCTCATCGGCACCGTCGAGATGCGGATCGGCGACGAGCGCATCAAGTCCGAGCGCACCACCCCCGAAGCCACCGATCTCCAGGCGCTGTTCGCGGTCATGCGCGAGCGCGGCACCGACGCCGTCGCCATGGAGGTCTCCAGCCACGCCCTCGTGCTGGGCCGGGTCGACGGCTGCGTCTTCGACGTGGGCGTCTTCAACAACCTGAGCCCGGAGCACATGGAGTTCCACTCCGACATGGAGGACTACTTCCAGGCGAAGGCCCAGCTGTTCACGAAGGCGCGCAGCAAACAGGGCGTCGTGAACTACGACGACGAGTACGGGCGCCGGCTCATCGACGAGTCCGAGGTCCCGGTCGTCACGTTCTCCGCGGAGGGCCACCCGGACGCCGACTGGCGCGCCGAGGACGTCGAAGTCGGGCCCTTCGACTCGACGTTGACCGTCATCGGCCCCAAGGGCGAGCGGATCACCGCCAAGTCGCCGCTCGCGGGCCCCTTCAACGTCGCGAACACCCTCGCCGCGATCGTCACCCTCGCCGTCGCCGGGATCGACCCGCAGACCGCCGCCGACGGCGTCGCCGCGGTGCCCGGTGTGCCCGGCCGCCTGGAGCGCGTGGAGGCGGGCCAGAAGTACCTCGCCGTCGTCGACTACGCGCACAAGACCGACGCTGTGGAGTCCGTGCTTCGGGCGCTGCGCAAGGTCACAGAGAACAAGCTGCACATCGTGCTCGGCTGCGGCGGCGACCGCGACAAGACCAAGCGGATGCCGATGGGCGCAGCCGCCGCGCGGTACGCCGACACGGCCATCCTCACCTCCGACAACCCGCGCTCCGAGGACCCCCTCGCGATCCTCGCCACGATGCTCGCCGGCGCCGCCGACGTACCGGCCCACGAGCGCGGCGACGTCGCCGTGTTCGAGGACCGGGCCGCGGCCATCGCCGCCGCCGTCGCGCGCGCCGAGCCCGGCGACACGGTGCTCGTCGCGGGCAAGGGCCACGAGCAGGGCCAGGACATCGCCGGTGTGGTCCGTCCGTTCGACGACCGCCTGGTGCTGCGCGCGGCCATCGAGGCCTCCGCGGCCACCGTCGACCAACAGAAAACCCAGGGATGAAGTTGTGATCGCCCTCTCCCTCGCCGAGATCGCCTCAGCCGTCGGCGGGCAGACGTACGACATACCGGATCCGCAGGTCCAGGTGACAGGACCGGTCGTCATCGACTCGCGCAAGGTCGAGCCCGGAAGCCTCTTCGCCGCCTTCGTGGGCGAGCGGGTCGACGGACACGACTACGCGCGCGAGGTCGTCGACAAGGGAGCCGCCGCCGTCCTGGCGTCGCGCCCGGTCGGCGTGCCCGCGATCGTCGTCGACGACGTCCAGGCCGCGCTCGGCGCGCTGGCCCGGCACGTGGTCGCCCGGCTCGGCGCCACCCTGGTGGGCCTCACGGGATCGGCCGGCAAGACCAGCACCAAGGACCTGATCGCCCAGGTGCTGCGCCGCAAGGCCGACACGGTCTTCACGCCCGGCTCGTTCAACAACGAGATCGGCCTGCCGCTGACCGCGCTCACCGCCACCGACGAGACCCGTTTCCTCGTCCTGGAGATGGGCGCCCGCGGCATCGGCCACATCAAGTACCTGACGGGCCTCACGCCCCCGAAGGTCGGCGTCGTCCTGAACGTCGGGACCGCGCACATCGGCGAGTTCGGCGGCCGCGAGCAGATCGCCGTCGCCAAGGGCGAGTTGGTGGAGGCGCTGCCGGCCGACGGCACCGCGATCCTCAACGCCGACGACCCGCTGGTGCGCGCCATGGCCTCCCGTACGCAGGCGAAGGTGCTCTTCTTCGGAGAGGCCGAGTCCGCCGACGTACGCGCCGAGAATGTCCGGCTCACGGAGAACGGGCGGCCCGCCTTCAGCCTGCACACACCCACCGGGTGCAGCGAAGTGACCTTGCGCCTGTACGGTGAGCACCACGTGTCGAACGCGCTCGCCGCGGCCGCCGTCGCCCATGACCTTGGCATGTCCGTGGAGGAGATCGCCCTCGCGCTCTCCGAGGCGGGCAACCTGTCCCGCTGGCGGATGGAGGTCACCGAGCGCCCGGACGGCGTCACGATCGTCAACGACGCCTACAACGCGAACCCCGAGTCCATGCGAGCGGCACTGCGCGCGCTGGTGGCCATGGGCAAGGGGCGTCGTACGTGGGCGGTGCTCGGGCAGATGGCCGAGCTCGGCGACGAGTCGCTGACCGAGCACGACGCCGTCGGACGGCTCGCCGTCCGGCTCAACGTCAGCAAGCTCGTTGCGGTCGGGGGCAGGGAAGCGTCCTGGCTGCAACTGGGCGCCTATAACGAGGGTTCGTGGGGTGAGGAGTCGGTGCACGTGTCCGACGCACAGGCGGCGATCGACCTGCTGCGCAGCGAGCTGCGCCCGGGAGATGTCGTGCTCGTGAAGGCATCCAGGTCGGTCGGTCTGGAGAGCGTGGCACAGGCTCTGCTCGCGAACGCGCAGGGTGGGGTTGATGCCTGATGATGAAGCAGATCCTGTTCGCGGGAGTCATCGGTCTCTTCCTGACGCTTGCCGGAACGCCACTTCTGATCAAGCTCCTCGCGCGCAAGGGCTACGGCCAGTTCATCCGTGACGACGGCCCGCGCGAGCACCACAGCAAGCGCGGCACGCCGACCATGGGTGGTATCGCCTTCATCCTGGCGACCCTCATCGCGTACTTCCTCAGCAAGCTGATCACCGGCGCCGCGCCGACCCTCTCGGGTCTGCTCGTGCTCGGCCTGATGGCGGGCATGGGGCTCGTCGGCTTCCTCGACGACTACATCAAGATCGTCAAGCGGCGTTCGCTGGGCCTGAGAGCCAAGGCCAAGATGGCCGGGCAGCTGATCGTCGGTATCGCCTTCGCGGTGATCTCCCTGCAGTTCGCGGATGTGCGCGGTAACACGCCCGCCTCCACCAAGCTCTCCTTCGTGGAGGACTTCGGCTGGTCGATCGGCCCGGTCCTGTTCGTGGTCTGGGCGCTGTTCATGATTCTCGCGATGTCGAACGGCGTGAACCTGACGGACGGACTCGACGGCCTCGCCACCGGCGCCTCCGTGATGGTCTTCGGCGCGTACACCTTCATCGGCGTCTGGCAGTTCCAGGAGTCCTGCGCCAACGCGCAGACGCTCACCAACCCAGGGGCCTGTTTCGAAGTCAGAGACCCACTCGACCTGGCGGTCGTCGCATCGGCCCTGATGGGCGCCTGTTTCGGCTTCCTGTGGTGGAACACCTCGCCCGCGAAGATCTTCATGGGTGACACCGGCTCGCTGGCCCTCGGCGGCGCCCTCGCGGGCCTCGCGATCTGCTCCCGCACCGAGCTGCTCCTGGCGCTGCTCGGCGGCCTGTTCGTGCTCATCACGATGTCCGTCGTCATCCAGGTCGGCTCGTTCCGCCTCACCGGCAAGCGCGTCTTCCGGATGGCGCCACTCCAGCACCACTTCGAACTCAAGGGGTGGTCCGAAGTCCTTGTGGTGGTCCGATTCTGGATCATCCAGGGCATGTGCGTGATCGTCGGACTCGGCCTCTTCTACGCAGGATGGGCAGCCAAGAAGTGACTTCTGGTCAGGGCTCCTGGCAGGGCATGAACATCACCGTCGCCGGTCTCGGCGTGAGCGGCATCAGCGCCGCCCGCGCCCTGGCCGGCTTCGGCGCGTCGGTGACCGTCGTGGACGGCGGCGACAGCGAGGCCCACCGCGAAAAGGCCGCTCTTCTTAAAGAAGCGGGGATTTCCGTCCAGCTCGGCGACTCGACCACGCTGCCCGAGGGCACCGAACTGGTCGTCACCTCGCCCGGCTGGAAGCCCACCTCGCCGCTGTTCGCCGAGGCCGCGGCCGCCGGCGTAGACGTCGTCGGCGACGTCGAGATCGCCTGGCGCCTGCGCGGCCCGAACGCCGCGCCCTGGCTCGCCATCACCGGCACCAACGGCAAGACCACGACGACGCAGATGCTCGCGTCGATCCTGGACGCGGCGGGCCTGCGCACGGCCGCGGTGGGCAACATCGGTACGCCGATCATCGACGTCGTCCTCGAAGGCGACGACGCCTACGACGTGTTCGCCGTCGAGCTCTCCTCGTACCAACTGCACTGGGCCCCGTCCCTGCGCGCCCACTCGGGAGCCGTGCTCAACCTGGCCCCCGACCACCTCGACTGGCACGGCTCCATGGAGGCGTACGCCGCCGACAAGGGCCGCATCTACGAGGGCAACCAGGTCGCCTGCGTCTACAACGTGGCCGACCGGGCGACCGAGAAGCTGGTCGAGGAGGCCGACGTCGAAGAGGGCTGCCGCGCCATCGGCTTCACCCTGGGCACCCCGGGCCCCTCCGAACTCGGCGTCGTGGACGGCATCCTGGTCGACCGCGCCTTCGTCGATAACCGGCAGAAGAACGCCCAGGAACTCGCCGAGGTCACGGACGTCAACCCGCCGGCCCCGCACAACATCGCCAACGCCCTCGCCGCCGCCGCCCTCGCCCGCGCCTTCGGCGTGGAACCGGGCGCCGTACGCGAAGGGCTGCGGAACTTCCGCCCCGACGCCCACCGCATCGAGCACGTCGCCGACGTGAACGGCGTCTCCTACGTGGACGACTCCAAGGCCACCAACACCCACGCCGCACAGGCGTCGTTGGCCGCGTACGAGTCCATCGTGTGGATCGCGGGCGGACTCGCCAAGGGCGCGACCTTCGACGAGCTGGTCACCGGCGCGGCCAAGCGGCTGCGGGGCGTCGTCCTGATCGGCGCCGACCGCGCGCTGATCCGCGAAGCCCTGGAGCGACACGCCCCGGAAGTCCCGGTCGTCGACCTCGACCGGACCGACACTGGGGCGATGTCGGCGGCGGTGCAAGAGGCCGCGCGGCTCGCCCGCGAAGGGGACACCGTGCTGATGGCCCCGGCCTGCGCGTCGATGGACATGTTCACCAACTACAACAAGCGTGGCGACGCGTTCGCGGCAGCGGTCCGCGAACTCGGCGGCACCAGCGTCTGACGGGACTCGAGAGGGCGCCCGGCGACGCGCCGGGCACCCTTCGGGAGGGGAACGTGGCAGCGCAGACGTACGGCTCATCGCTGGGGGGCGGTCATGGCCGGTAGCAGTCCGCCCCGCACGACCAAGCAGCGCCCCGCCGCGGCCCCGCCCCGGAAGACCAGCAGGGTCTACCGGGCCCGCGTCAACCCCGTACGCGTCCTGTACGGCCAGGCCAAGCGGGCCTGGGACCGGCCGCTCACCGCGTACTACTTGATCATCGGGGCCGCGCTGCTCATCACGGTGCTCGGCCTGGTCATGGTCTACTCGGCCTCGATGATCACGGCCCTCCAGATGGGCCTGTCCAGCTCGTACTTCTTCAAGAAGCAGTTCGTCGCGGCCGCGCTCGGCGGCATCCTGCTGCTGATCGCGATGCGGATGCCGGTGAAACTGCACCGGGCGCTCGCCTACCCGATACTCGCCGTCAGCGTCTTCCTGATGGTCCTGGTGCAGGTGCCCGGGATAGGAGTGTCGATCAACGGCAACCAGAACTGGATCTCGCTCGGCGGCCCCTTCATGCTGCAGCCCAGCGAGTTCGGGAAGATGGCGTTGATCCTGTGGGGCGCCGATCTCCTCGCGCGTAAACACGACAAGCGGCTGTTGACCCAGTGGAAGCACATGCTGGTGCCGCTCGTTCCGGTGGCGTTCCTGCTGCTCGGGCTGATCATGCTCGGCGGCGACATGGGCACCGCGATCCTGATGACCGCGATCCTCTTCGGCCTGCTCTGGACGGCCGGAGCGCCGACCCGGCTCTTCGTGGGCGTGCTCTCCGTGGCCGCCGTGATCGGCCTGATCCTCATCAAGACCAGCCCGAACCGCATGGCGCGCCTGGCCTGCCTGGGCAGCTCCGACGCCGGACCCGGCGACATGTGCTGGCAGGGACTGCACGGGATCTACGCCCTGGCCTCCGGAGGACTCTTCGGTTCGGGCCTCGGAGCGAGTGTGGAAAAATGGGGACAACTTCCCGAAGCGCACACCGACTTCATCTTTGCCATCACCGGTGAGGAACTGGGCTTGGCGGGGACGCTGTCGGTGCTCGCCCTGTTCGCGGCTCTAGGCTATGCGGGTATCCGCGTGGCCGGACGCACGGAGGACCCCTTCGTTCGCTATGCCGCGGGAGGCGTGACGACGTGGATCACGGCCCAGGCCGTGGTCAACATCGGTGCGGTGCTCGGCCTGCTGCCGATCGCCGGAGTCCCGCTCCCGCTGTTCTCGTACGGGGGGTCCGCGCTGCTTCCGACCATGTTCGCCGTAGGCCTGCTGATCGCGTTCGCGCGGGACGAGCCGGCGGCGCGGGCTGCGCTCGCCATGCGGCACAGTTCGGGTGGCCGGGGGATGAGATGGAACACGATGCGACGGCGCGCCTCGGCGCGTACGTCCAGAGAGCGGTGAATTTCGGTGCATGTCGTACTCGCCGGTGGGGGGACCGCCGGCCACATCGAGCCGGCGCTCGCCCTCGCGGACGCCCTGCGCAGGCAGGACCCGACCGTGGGCATCACGGCCCTGGGCACGGAGCGCGGCCTTGAGACCCGGCTCGTACCGGAGCGCGGCTACGAACTGGGCCTGATCCCCGCCGTACCGCTGCCGCGCAAGCCCACGCCCGAACTGATCACCGTCCCCGGACGGCTTCGCGGCACCATCAAGGCGGCCGAGCAGATCCTGGAGCGCACGAAGGCGGACGCGGTCGTCGGCTTCGGCGGGTACGTCGCCCTGCCCGGCTACCTCGCGGCCAAGCGCCTCGGGGTGCCGATCGTGGTGCACGAGGCCAACGCCAGGCCCGGCCTGGCGAACAAGATCGGCTCGCGGTACGCGGCGCAGGTCGCGGTCTCCACGCCCGACAGCAAGCTGCGCGGCTCCCGCTACATCGGCATCCCGCTGCGCCGCACCATCGCCACGCTCGACCGGGCTGCCGTGCGCCCCGAGGCCCGCGCCGCGTTCGGCCTCGACCCGAACCTGCCGACGCTGCTCGTCTCCGGCGGCTCCCAGGGCGCGCGCCACCTGAACGAGGTCGTGACCCGCGTCGTACCGCTGCTCCAGCAGTCCGGCATCCAGGTGCTGCACGTGGTCGGCCCCAAGAACGAACTGCCGCAGGTGCAGCAGATGCCGGGGATGCCCCCGTACATCCCGGTACCGTACGTGGACCGGATGGACCTCGCGTACGCCGCGGCCGACATGATGCTCTGCCGCGCGGGCGCGATGACCGTCGCCGAGCTCTCCGCCGTCGGGCTCCCGGCCGCGTACGTCCCGCTGCCCATCGGCAACGGCGAACAGCGGCTGAACGCCCAGCCGGTGGTCAAGGCCGGCGGCGGCCTGCTGGTCGACGACGCGGAACTGACCCCCGAGTGGGTCCAGGCCAACGTCCTGCCCGTGCTCGCCGACCCGCACAAGCTGTACGAGATGTCCCGCGCGGCCTCCGAGTTCGGTCGCAGGGACGCCGACGAACTCCTCGTCGGGATGGTGTACGAGGCGATCAACTCGCGTCGTCACTGACGTCTCGGCGAGTGAGCCGAAGGGGCGCGTCGGTGTCGAGAGCTCGAGCGCGCGGAGGCCCGAAGGGTTGAGCACGGTCGGGCTCTCGACACCGACATCTGCGCCCCGGAGGCGAACCGAGCCTGAAAAAGGGAGTGCCAGTGGTCGGACCCACCACGACGGATCGCGAACGAGAGTCGTCAGAGGAGTCCGAGCCGCCCCCCGCCGCGCACTGGGTGCGCATGCCGAGCATGCGCACCCTTGTCGTGGCAGCGGTGCTGCTCGTCCTGATCGGGGCGGGCGGCACCTGGCTGCTGTACGGCTCGCCGTGGCTGCGCGTGGAGCGCGTCAAGCCCTCCGGCACCCGGGTCCTGACGCCGTCTCAGGTCCGCGAAGCGGCCGACGTACCGGTCGGCGCCCCACTGATTTCCGTCGACACGGATGCCATTGAGGAGCGGCTGCGCCGGAAATTGCCCCGAATTGACGCGGTTGATGTGGTCCGTTCATGGCCGCACGGAATCGGGTTGAAAGTGACGGAGCGCAAGCCGGTCCTGATTGTCGAAGACGGCGGAAATTCAGACAAGTTCGTCGAAGTCGACCGCGAAGGCGTTCGTTTCGCCACCGTCGACAAGCCCTTGAAGAGCGTTCCCCGCCTCGAATTGACGCCGGATCAGAAGGGCGCCGAGGCGAGCCTGCGGCGCTTCGACCCGGACCGGCTCGTGCGCGAAGCGGTGCGGGTCGCCGGGCAGCTGCCGAAGCCGGTCGCCCGGGACGCACGCGTCGTCAAGGTGCGTTCGTACGACGCCATCTCGCTGGAGCTGACCGGCGGGCGGAGCGTCGAGTGGGGGAGTGGCGAGCAGGGCGCCGCGAAGGCGCGCACCCTCACCGCTCTCATGAAAGCCGCCCCGAAGGCGAGGCACTTGGACGTGAGTGTTCCCACGGCCCCTGCGGTGTCCGGTAGTTGACGCACATTGACGCAGGCCAGCACCCTGGTTGGGCATCGACACGGCTGATCACATAGGGTGAAAAGAAAAACGGGAGGTTCGGCGTGTTCGTTGAACGTGCGCCACTTGTCGACTTAGTGTCAGGTTCGGAAGAGTCCAGGAAACAGACACACTGGTAACCCTAAACTTCAGCGTTAGGGTTCGGGTCGGCAGTCGACTAGTAGTCAACTAGTAGTCCGGACCGCCCCAATTCGGCATCAGTCGTCGCACCGTTCAACGCGAGGCGGCGACACGTAACTCGAGGCGAGAGGCCTTCGACGTGGCAGCACCGCAGAACTACCTCGCAGTCATCAAAGTCATCGGTGTCGGCGGCGGTGGTGTCAATGCCATCAACCGGATGATCGAGGTCGGTCTCAAGGGCGTCGAGTTCATCGCCATCAACACCGATGCGCAAGCCCTGTTGATGAGCGACGCGGACGTCAAGCTCGACGTCGGCCGTGAACTCACCCGCGGACTCGGCGCCGGAGCCAATCCGGGCGTCGGCCGCAAGGCGGCCGAGGACCACCGCGAGGAGATCGAGGAGGTCCTCAAGGGGGCCGACATGGTCTTCGTCACCGCCGGTGAAGGTGGCGGCACCGGCACCGGCGGCGCACCCGTCGTGGCCAACATCGCGCGCTCGCTGGGCGCCCTCACGATCGGTGTGGTCACACGGCCGTTCACCTTCGAGGGCCGGCGCCGGGCGAACCAGGCGGAGGACGGCATCGCCGAGCTCCGCGAAGAGGTCGACACCCTCATCGTCATTCCGAACGACCGGCTCCTGTCCATCTCGGACCGGCAGGTCTCCGTCCTCGACGCCTTCAAGTCGGCGGACCAGGTCCTGCTCTCCGGTGTTCAGGGCATCACCGACCTCATCACCACCCCGGGCCTCATCAACCTCGACTTCGCGGACGTGAAGTCCGTGATGTCCGAGGCGGGTTCGGCCCTCATGGGCATCGGCTCCGCGCGCGGCGACGACCGCGCGGTGGCAGCGGCCGAGATGGCGATCTCCTCGCCACTCCTGGAGGCGTCCATCGACGGCGCCCGCGGCGTGCTGCTCTCCATCTCCGGCGGCTCGGACCTCGGTCTCTTCGAGATCAACGAGGCCGCGCAACTGGTCAGCGAGGCGGCCCACCCCGAGGCGAACATCATCTTCGGCGCCGTCATCGACGACGCGCTCGGCGACGAGGTGCGGGTCACCGTCATCGCCGCCGGCTTCGACGGCGGACAGCCGCCGAACAAGCGGGAGAACGTGGTGGGTTCGCAGAACGCCAAGCGCGAGGAACCGGCGACGCCGCCGCGGCCCTCGACGCCGGCCCCCGAGCCCGCGCGTCCGTCCTTCGGCAACCTCGGCAGCGTGACCCAGCGCGAGGAGCCCCAGCCGCAGACGCCGGCCCCGGCCCCGCCGGCCGAGGCGCCCGCCCCGGTGAACGAGGCCCCGGCGGCTCCGCCCGCCCCGCCGCAGGTTCCCCGGCCGTCCTACCCGGACAGCCAGGCCGAGGAGCTCGACGTGCCGGACTTCCTCAAGTAACCACGACGCGACAGTGATAGGACAACATCACACTGTGTCTTCTACGAGTGGCGCCCACTTCGCCTTCACCGACCGGTGGGGCGGGGTGAGCGCCGCTCCGTACGAGGAGCTGAACCTCGGCGGCGCGGTCGGCGACGACCCCGAAGCCGTCCTGCGCAACCGGGAACTGGCGGCCGGGGCGCTCGGCCTCGACCCCTCCCGGGTCGTGTGGATGAACCAGGTGCACGGCCCCGACGTCGCGGTCGTGGACGGACCTTGGGCCGCCGAAGCCGACATTCCACGCGTCGACGCGCTCGTCACCACGCGGCGCGGGCTCGCCCCCGCCGTGCTCACCGCCGACTGCACCCCCGTACTCCTCGCCGACCCGGTCGCCGGAGTCGTCGCCGCCGCGCACGCGGGGCGGCCCGGCATGGTCGCCGGGGTGGTGCCCGCCGCGGTGGAGGCGATGGTGGAGCAGGGCGCCGAGCCTTCCCGGATCATCGCCCGCACGGGGCCCGCGGTCTGCGGTCGCTGCTACGAGGTCCCGGCCGTGATGCGGGCCGAGGTCGCCGCGGTGGAGCCGGCGGCGTACGCCGAGACCAGCTGGGGCACCCCGGCCGTCGATGTGACCGCCGGGGTCCACGCCCAGCTGGAGCGGCTCGGGGTGCGTGACCGGGAGCAGTCGCCGGTGTGCACACTTGAGTCGCACGATCACTTCTCGTACCGCCGCGACAAGGCCACCGGCCGACTCGCCGGCTATGTCTGGCTGGACTGAGACGACATGACGAACCTTCAAGGCCGTACGGCGGAGCTCGCCTCGAACCTGGCCGCGGTGGAGGAACGTATCACCGCGGCCTGCGAGGCGGCCGGGCGCAAGCGGGATGATGTGACCCTCATCGTGGTCACGAAGACCTACCCCGCGAGCGACGTACGGATCCTGTCCGGGCTCGGGGTGCGGCACGTGGCGGAGAACCGGGACCAGGACGCGGCGCCCAAGGCCGCGGAATGCTCGGATCTGCCGCTTACGTGGCACTTTGTCGGTCAGCTTCAGACCAACAAGGTCCGTTCCGTGGCGAGTTATGCCGACCTGGTGCAGTCCGTCGATCGCGCCAAGCTCGTCACGGCCCTCTCCAAGGAAGCCGTGCGGGCCGAACGCGAGCTGGGTTGCCTGATCCAGGTCGCGCTCGACGCCGGTGCGGACGGCCGGGGAGAGCGCGGGGGCATCGGCCCCGGCGGAGTGGAGGAGTTGGCCGCTCGCGTGGCCGAAGCGCCGGGCTTGCGACTCGACGGTCTGATGACCGTCGCGCCGCTCACCGGGGAGTACGCGGGGCGGCAACAGGCGGCGTTCGAGCGGCTCATGGATTTGTCGACTCACCTGCGCGTGGCCCATCCGGCTGCGAACATGGTCTCGGCAGGGATGAGTTCGGATCTCGAGCAGGCCGTGGCGGCCGGAGCGACACATGTGCGCGTCGGTACGGCGGTCCTCGGTGTCCGACCCAGGCTCGGGTAACGTCGCGAAGAAGTCGGACCACAGCAGAAAATATGGTCATTCCCGCTGATGGGCGGGGAGGCCACGTGGATCGCGGGCACTTTGGTTGACGTCAGTCGATCCACCACAGAGCGGAGGACTCAGAGCATGGCCGGCGCGATGCGCAAGATGGCGGTCTACCTCGGCCTCGTGGAGGACGATGGGTACGACGGCCGGGGGTTCGACCCCGATGACGACTTCGAGCCCGAACTCGACCCGGAGCCCGAGCGTGACCGTCGACGGCACGAGCCGTCGCATCAGTCACACAGCTCCCATTCCGCGACGGATGTGGAGGAATCGGTCAGAGTGGTGCAGCCCCCGGCGCAGCGTGAACCGGTGCGCCAACCTGCTTCGCTCGCCGCTGAATCCGGACGTCCGGCACGAATCGCCCCCGTGGCATCCATCACACCTGAACGTCAGAGCCTGGAGAAGAACGCACCGGTGATCATGCCCAAGGTCGTGTCCGAGCGGGAGCCCTACCGCATCACCACTTTGCACCCCCGGACCTACAACGAGGCCCGTACCATCGGGGAACACTTCCGTGAGGGCACTCCGGTGATCATGAATCTGACGGAGATGGACGACACCGATGCGAAGCGACTTGTCGACTTTGCGGCCGGTCTTGTGTTCGGTCTTCACGGAAGCATCGAGCGAGTGACACAGAAGGTGTTCCTGTTGTCGCCTGCTAACGTCGATGTCACGGCGGAGGACAAGGCCCGTATCGCAGAGGGCGGGTTCTTCAACCAGAGCTGAGACGCAGCACTAGTTCAACGGCTAGCTTGGCTAGTCGCGCAGCACGAGACACAGGGGAGAGGGAACCGCCGAGATGGGCGTGGTAATGCAGGTGCTCTACGTCGCGCTGATGTGTTTCCTCATCGTGCTGATCTTTCGGTTGGTCATGGACTACGTCTTCCAGTTCGCCCGCTCGTGGCAACCCGGCAAGGCGATGGTGGTCGTTCTGGAGGCCACTTACACTGTCACTGATCCACCGCTGAAGCTTCTGCGGCGGTTCATTCCGCCGCTGCGTCTCGGGGGCGTGGCGCTCGACCTGTCCTTCTTCGTACTGATGATCATCGTCTGGGTCCTGATCTCGATCGTGCAGAACGTCGGGATGCGACTGTGAACGATACGGTCTTGCCGAATGCCGACGACAACGTTGAGGTGAAGAGATGCCGTTGACCCCCGAGGACGTGCGGAACAAGCAGTTCACGACCGTCCGCCTCCGAGAAGGCTATGACGAGGACGAGGTCGATGCCTTCCTCGATGAGGTCGAAGCCGAACTGACCCGTCTCCTACGTGAGAACGAGGATCTGCGCGCGAAACTCGCCGCAGCCACCCGCGCCGCCGCGCAGAACCAGCAGCAGGGCGGCATGCGCAAGGGCCCTGGCGGTCCTGGTGGGCCCGGCGGCCCCGGCGGTCCTGGTGGACCCGAGGGTCCGCAGGACCAGCAGCAGGGTCCCCCGCAGGGCATGCGAGGCCCCGGCGCCCCGGTGCCCGCCGGTATATCGGGCCCGCCGCAGCAGCAGATGGGCGGCCCCATGGGTGGTCCGCCCCAGCTGCCGAGCGGTGCCCCGCAGCTGCCGGCCGGCCCGGGTGGCCATGGTCCGCAGGGCGGCCAGCAGGGTCCCGGCCCGATGGGCCAGGGTCCGATGGGCGGCCCGATGGGCGGTCCCATGGGCGGCCACGGTGGCCCGCAGCTGCCGCAGCCCGGTCAGGGTCCCGGTGGCGACAGCGCCGCCCGTGTCCTCTCGCTGGCCCAGCAGACCGCCGACCAGGCGATCGCCGAGGCCCGCTCCGAGGCGAACAAGATCGTCGGCGAGGCGCGCAGCCGTGCCGAGGGTCTTGAGCGTGACGCCCGTGCCAAGGCCGACGCCCTGGAGCGGGACGCGCAGGAGAAGCACCGCGTCGCGATGGGCTCCCTGGAGTCCGCCCGCGCCACGCTGGAGCGCAAGGTCGAGGACCTGCGTGGCTTCGAGCGCGAGTACCGCACGCGTCTGAAGTCCTACCTGGAGTCGCAGCTGCGCCAGCTGGAGACCCAGGCCGACGACTCGCTGGCCCCGCCGCGTACGCCGGCGACCGCCTCGCTGCCGCCGTCCCCGGCGCCGTCGATGGCTCCGGCCGGTGCGGGTGCGCCGTCCTACGGTGGCAACCAGTCGATGGGCGGCAACCAGCAGAACGGTGGCCCGTCGTACGGGGGCGGCCAGCAGCAGATGTCGCCCGCGATGACGCAGCCGATGGCTCCGGTGCGGCCGCAGGGTCCGCAGCCGATGGGGCAGGCGCCCTCGCCGATGCGTGGGTTCCTCATTGACGAGGACGACAACTGAGCGGCGCGTATTGCTCGTAGCGCCTGGTAGTAGCTAGGCGTCGGCATTCATTCAGACCTTGGCCCGGATCGTTTCTGCGATCCGGGCCAAGGTCTTTTGTGTTGCGCTTGGGGTGGGCGGGAATCGTTGCGGTCGACCGTGCCGCCGGTCGTGGGGCTCTGCCCCGGGCCCCGCTGCTCAATCGCCGCAGGGGCTTGATTGTGGTCGTCAGGGCTGACACGCGATCGCCGGGCGGGCTTGACTTATCAAGCCCGCCCGGCGATTGAGGGCGAGGGGTCTGGGGGCGGAGCCCCCAGGGCGGGGCTAGGCCTTGCGGAGGCTGAAGGTCAGGCTCAGGCCCTCGTCGGTGAAGGCGGAGCCGTACGTGTCGTCCGGCTCGCCCTGGGCGAAGTCCGTGGCGAGGACCTCGTCGGCGATCAGGCCCGCGTGCTCGGACAGCGCCGAGATCACCGCCGGGTCCGTGGACGTCCAGCGCAGGGCGATCCGGTCCGCGACGTCCAGGCCGCTGTTCTTGCGGGCCTCCTGGATCAGGCGGATCGCGTCACGGGCCAGGCCCGCCTGCCGCAGCTCCTCCGTGAGCTCCAGGTCGAGCGCCACCGTGGCGCCGGAGTCCGAGGCCACGGACCAGCCCTCGCGCGGGGTCTCCGTGATGATGACCTCGTCCGGGGCGAGGTCGATCTTCTCGCCGTCGACCTCGACCGAGGCGTTGCCCTCGCGCAGGGCCAGGGACAGCGCCGCCGCGTCCGCGTTGGCGACCGCCTTCGCGACGTCCTGGACGCGCTTGCCGAACCGCTTGCCCAGGGCGCGGAAGTTGGCCTTGGCCGTCGTGTCGACCAGCGAGCCGCCGACCTCCGAGAGGGAGGCCAGGGAGGAGACGTTCAGCTCCTCCGTGATCTGGGCCTGAAGCTCGGGGGAGAGGGCGGCGAAGCCCGTCGCCGCGACCAGCGCGCGCGAGAGCGGCTGGCGGGTCTTGACGCCCGACTCCGCGCGCGTGGCGCGGCCGAGTTCGACGAGGCGGCGGACCAGGGCCATCTGCGTCGACAGGGTCGGGTCGATCGCCGACGTGTCGGCCTCCGGCCACGACGACAGGTGGACCGACTCCGCGGCGTCCGGGGTCACCGGGACGACCAGGTCCTGCCAGACCCGCTCCGCGATGAACGGCGTGAGCGGCGCCATCAGCTGAGTGACCGTCACCACCACGTCGTGCAGGGTGCGCAGGGCCGCCTTGTCGCCCTGCCAGAAGCGGCGGCGCGAGCGGCGCACGTACCAGTTCGACAGGTCGTCGACGAACGCCGAGAGCAGCTTGCCGGCGCGCTGGGTGTCGTACGCCTCAAGGGACTTGGTGACCTCGGCCGTCAGCAGGTGCAGCTCGCTGAGCAGCCAGCGGTCCAGGACCGTGCGGTCGGCGGGCGCCGGGTCGGCCTCGCTGGGCGCCCACTCCGACGTACGGGCGTACAGGGCCTGGAAGGCGACCGTGTTCCAGTACGTGAGGAGGGTTTTACGTACCACTTCCTGGATGGTGCCGTGGCCGACGCGGCGGGCCGCCCACGGGGAGCCGCCGGCCGCCATGAACCAGCGCACCGCGTCCGCGCCGTGCCGGTCCATCAGCGGGATCGGGTCCAGGGTGTTGCCCAGGTGCTTGGACATCTTGCGGCCGTCCTCGGCGAGGATGTGGCCGAGGCAGACCACGTTCTCGAAGGACGACTTGTCGAACACGAGGGTGCCGACGGCCATCAGTGTGTAGAACCAGCCGCGCGTCTGGTCGATGGCCTCACAGATGAACTGCGCCGGGTAGCGGGACTCGAAGAGCTCCTTGTTCTTGTACGGGTAGCCGTACTGCGCGAACGGCATCGAGCCCGAGTCGTACCAGGCGTCGATGACCTCCGGCACGCGCACGGCTGTCCGCGAGCAGCCCTCGTGCGTGCACGTGAAGGTCACGTCGTCGATGTACGGGCGGTGCGGGTCGAGGGACGACTGGTCGGTGCCCGTCAGCCCGCCCAGCTCCTCGCGCGAGCCGACGCACGTGAGGTGGTTCTCCTCGCAGCGCCAGATCGGCAGCGGGGTGCCCCAGTAGCGGTTGCGGGACAGCGCCCAGTCGATGTTGTTGCTCAGCCAGTCGCCGAAGCGGCCGTGCTTGACCGTCTCCGGGAACCAGTTGGTCTCCTCGTTCTCCTGGAGGAGGCGATCCTTGATGGCCGTGGTGCGGATGTACCAGGACGGCTGCGCGTAGTAGAGCAGCGCCGTGTGGCAGCGCCAGCAGTGCGGATAGCTGTGCTCGTACGGGATGTGCTTGAAGAGCAGACCGCGGTTCTGGAGGTCCTCGGTCAGCCGTTCGTCGGCCTTCTTAAAGAAGACGCCACCTACGAGGTCGAGCTCCTCCTCGAAGGTGCCGTCCGGGCGGACCGGGTTCACGACCGGCATGCCGTACGAGCGGCAGACCTTGAGGTCGTCCTCACCGAAGGCGGGGGACTGGTGGACGAGGCCGGTGCCGTCCTCCGTCGTCACGTACTCGGCGTTGACGACGTAGTGCGCCTCGCCCGCGTCGGCCGGGAACTCAACGAGCTCGAACGGACGTTGGTACTTCCAACGCTCCATCTCGGCACCGGTGAAGGACTCGCCGGTCGTCTCCCAGCCCTCGCCGAGCGCCTTCTCGACGAGCGGCTCGGCGACGACGAGCTTCTCCTCGCCGTTCGTGGCGACGACGTACGTCACGTCGGGGTGCGCGGCGACCGCCGTGTTGGACACCAGGGTCCACGGGGTCGTCGTCCAGATCAGGAGCGCGGCCTGACCCGCCAGCGGACCGGAGGTGAGGGGGAAACGGACATAGACCGAGGGGTCCACGACCGTCTCGTAGCCCTGGGCCAGCTCGTGGTCGGAGAGGCCGGTGCCGCAGCGCGGGCACCAGGGGGCGACGCGGTGGTCCTGGACCAGCAGGCCCTTGTTGAAGATCTCCTTCAGCGACCACCAGACCGAGTCGACGTACTCCGGGTTCATCGTCCGGTACGCGTCGTCGAGGTCGACCCAGTAACCCATGCGGGTCGTCAGCTCGGAGAAGGCGTCGGTGTGCCGGGTCACGGACTCGCGGCACTTGGCGTTGAACTCGGCGATGCCGTACGCCTCGATGTCCTTCTTGCCGCTGAAGCCGAGCTCCTTCTCGACCGCCAGCTCCACCGGGAGGCCGTGACAGTCCCAGCCCGCCTTACGGGCCACGTGGTAGCCGCGCATGGTGCGGAAGCGGGGGAACACGTCCTTGAAGACGCGGGCCTCGATGTGGTGGGCGCCCGGCATGCCGTTGGCCGTGGGCGGGCCCTCGTAGAACACCCACTCGGGGCGCCCCTCGGACTGCTCCAGGGTCTTGGCGAAGATCTTCTGCTCGTCCCAGAAGTCGAGCACCGCGTGCTCGAGGGCGGGCAGGTCGACCTGGGCGGGCACCTGGCGGTACTGCGTCATCAGTCTTCCTCCGGCGGATCTGCCTTCTTCCGTCGAAGGGACGAGAGCCTTGCGCTGCGCCGTGTGCGGCGCGCTCCCGCGGTACCACCCTTCTTGGCCCGCCGGGGCGTGGTGCGCTCCGGTGAGCCCCCTCATTGGGGTCGCGATGCCGGGTCTACTGGCCGCGGGCTGTGCGCTGCGGCGTTCTTCCGGCGGCTCCGGGGTGATCTTCGCGTCGCGCTCGCCACCGGGCTTCCACCGTCCCCGGTTCGCTCTTGGCTGCGTACGCCGCTACTCGGCCCCATCCACGCTTCTCGCACCGCCCAGTGTACGGCGCCCGGGAGGGCGCGGCCGACCGGTTTTCACGGGGGTGTGGGAGGGCGGGGTGCGGGTGCGCCCGGTGACCCGAATGGCCATACGCGGACTGTCCGATCCTGGCCGGTCACTCCGCGCGCCGGGGCCGGACGGGCGACCGGCGGATTACCGGGCGGGGAGCTGGGCACAACGCTTGCAGGTTCGTCGCGTGGCGGTCGCGAGGCCTTCGCAAGGGGTCGGATCCGGTGGAGTGCCCCGTTGCCGCGGACCTGGAGTCGATTTATCGTCCCAGCACGATTCGCGAGCAAGATCACAAATTGTGAAGGGGCCGCGACCATGGTGGCGAAGAAGACCGCCGTTCATCAGTCGGAGTCCAGGAGAACCACGGACGCGGCGGCCTCCGGCGGTGCCGGGAAGGGCGCGGCCGGAGCGAAGGCTTCGACGTCGGCGACGTCGAAGCCGAAGGAGACCCCCACCGGCAAGAAGAAGCCGGCCGCCGCGTCGCACGCGACCGCCCACAAGAAGGCCAACGGTTCCGCGAGCACGGCCAAGGCCGAGAAGGCGACGGCTACGAAGGCGGCGCCGGAGAAGGCGACGGCTACGAAGGCGACGGCTACGACGGCGAGGTCCACGGAGGCCGCGTCTACGAAGAGCACTGCCACGAAAGCCACGTCTACGAAGAGCGCCGCTACGAAAGCTGCCTCCACGAAGGCGGCCGCTACGAAGGCGGCTGTTACGGAAGAGGGCGCTACGAAAGCCGCCTCCACGAAGGCGGCCGCTACGAAGGCGGCTGTCACGGAGGAGGGCGCTACGAAGGCGGCTCCCGAGAAGGCAGCGACCAAGAAGGCGGCGTCGGCGAAGAGCGCAAGCAAGAAGACGGCGTCGGGTGAGACATCCGCGAGCAAGAAGGCCGTGGGCGGGGCAGCCGCGGCCAAGAAGGCTGCGGGCGGGACCGCCGTAGGCGAGGAGGCCGCGAACGAGACGGCCGTGGACAAGAAGACAGCGGGTGGGGCAGCCGCGGCCAAGAAGGCCGCGGTGAAGAAGAGCGTCACCAAGAAGGCGGACGGGGCCACGTCCGCCGGGGGTGCGAAGGCTGAGGGGGCGGGGGCCGGGAAGGTCGACGCCCACGCAGAAGGGGCCCTCGGCGTGGGGGAGAAGGGGGACGGCGCCGGCCGGTCGGGCGGGCGCAAGGGCGCGAAGAAGACGGTCGCCTCCGCGGCCGAGGGCGCGGCCGAGGCCGCGAAGACGACGGGAGCCACGACAGTGGTTGCGAAGAAGACGCAGGGCACGGCCACGGCGACCAAGAAGCCGAGCGCGGTACCCAAGGCGCGCGGCACCGCCGAGCCCGGCGAGCTGGCCGTCCGTCCGGGCGAGGATCCCTGGACCCCGGAGGAGGCCGAGGAGGCGCGCGCCGAGCTGCAGAGCGAGGTGCTGCGGCTCGGGAGCGAGATCGCCGCCGCCGAGGAGGGCCTCGCGGGCCTGATGCGCGACTCCGGGGACGGGGCCGGCGACGACGAGGCCGACACCGGCACCAAGAACATCACCCGCGAGCACGAGATGGCGCTCGCGGCCAACGCGCGCGAGATGCTGCTGCAGACCGAGCGCGCCCTGGAGCGCCTCGACGCGGGGACGTACGGGCTCTGCGAGAACTGCGGGAACCCCATCGGGAAGGCGCGCATGCAGGCGTTCCCCAGGGCGACCCTGTGCGTGGAGTGCAAGCAGAAGCAGGAGCGCCGCTACTGAGCCACTGAGTGTCGGCGCCACTGAGCGTCGGCACCGGGCGTCGCGCCGGGCACCGGACCATATGGGCGCGTCCGGGCGTGCCGTACTCTCGTCCTCAGTCAGGTACTAGGTTGAGGGACTCACGTGGCAGAGGCGGAGCGCATCATCGGTACGCCGGATTCCCCGGATGCGGGGGCAGCCGAGCCGGAGCAGGCCGAGGAGCAGGTCCAGGAGCGGCCGAAGGGCAAGCGGCGGATCGCCGCGCTGTTCGTCGTGGCCGCCCTCGCGTACCTCCTGGACCTGGGCAGCAAGCTGATCGTGGTGGCGAAGCTGGAGCACCGCGACTCGATCCAGGTCCTCGGTGACTGGCTGCAGCTCGAAGTGATCAGGAACCCGGGCGCCGCCTGGGGCATCGGCGAGGCCTTCACGATCATCTTCACCCTGATCGCGGCCGCCGTGATCGTCGTGATCGCGCGCCTTGCCAGGAAGCTCTACAGCACGCCGTGGGCGATCGCGCTCGGTCTGCTGCTCGGCGGGGCCCTCGGCAACCTCACGGACCGGATCTTCCGGGCGCCGGGCATCTTCGAGGGCGCCGTCGTGGACTTCATCGCGCCGAAGCACTACCCGGTGTTCAACCTCGCCGACTCGGCGATCGTGTGCGGCGGCATCCTGATCGTGATCCTGTCCTTCCGCGGCATCGACCCCGACGGGTCCGTGCACAAAGACTGAGGTCAGCGACCTCGTGTGCGGGAGTGTCGGTGGGCTCCTGCATACTCGATGCGTGAGCACGATTCCCGAGATCCGCACCCTGCCCGTTCCCGATGGCCTGGAGGGCGAGCGCGTCGACGCCGCCATCTCCCGCATGTTCGGCTTCTCCCGCACCAAGGCCGCCGAGCTCGCCGCCGCCGGGAAGGTCCAGGTCGACGGCTCCGTCGTGGGCAAGTCCGAGCGGGTGCACGGCGGTGCCTGGATGGAAGTGGAGATGCCGCAGGCGCCCGCTCCCGTACAGATCGTCGCCGAGCCCGTCGAGGGCATGGAGATCGTGCACGACGACGACGACATTGTTGTGATCATGAAGCCTGTGGGGGTTGCCGCGCACCCCAGTCCCGGCTGGACCGGGACCACCGTGATCGGCGGCCTCGCCGCCGCCGGGTACCGGATCTCCACCTCCGGCGCCGCCGAGCGCCAGGGCATCGTGCACCGGCTCGACGTGGGCACGTCGGGCCTGATGGTCGTCGCCAAGTCGGAGCGGGCGTACACGTCGCTGAAGCGCCAGTTCAAGGAGCGCGTCCCGGACAAGCGGTACAACGCGCTGGTGCAGGGCCACCCCGACCCCATGAGCGGCACCATCGACGCCCCCATCGGCCGGCACCCGAACCACGACTACAAGTGGGCCGTGACCGCCGAGGGCAAGCCGTCCGTCACGCACTACGACCTCATCGAGGCCTTCCGTGCCGCCTCGCTCCTCGACATCAAGCTGGAGACGGGGCGCACCCACCAGATCCGCGTCCACATGTCGGCGCACCGGCACCCGTGCGTCGGCGACCTGACGTACGGCGCGGACCCCACGATCGCGAAGCGGCTCGGCCTCACGCGCCAGTGGCTGCACGCGGTGCGGCTCGGCTTCGAGCACCCGTCGGACGGCCGGTGGGTCGAGTTCGAGAGCGACTACCCCGAGGACCTGCAGACGGCCCTCGACCGGGTGCGGGCGGAGAGCGCGTGACCGCCGCCGAACCCTTGGGCACGCGCGCGTACGTGACTCGCGTCGCGGACTCCGACCCGGACCGGCAGGCCTGCTTCGCCGTCCGCAAGGAGGTCTTCGTCGTCGAGCAGCGGGTGCCCGAGGACCTCGAGTACGACGCGTACGACGCCGGGGCGGTGCACGTCCTCGCCGTCCGGGCGGACGGCGAGCCGCTCGGCACCGGGCGCCTCCTCACGGGCGAGGCCGCCGCCGCGAAGAACGGCGGGGCGGCGGACGTCGGGGCACTCGGCCGGCTCGCCGTGACCAAGGCCGCGCGCGGCCTCGGTGTGGGTGCGGCGCTGGTGCGGGCCATCGAGGACGCGGCACGCGCGCGTGGGCTCGCCGCCGTGGACCTGCACGCGCAGACGCGGGCGCTGGGCTTCTACGAGCGCCTCGGATACGTCGCGTACGGGCCGGAGTTCCTGGACGCGGGGATCGACCACCGCGCGATGCGCAAGCCGCTCGGCTGAGCACCACTCCACCGAAGGCCCACCGGAGGTCCACCGGAGGAAAGGCCGGTCGGGCCGGAAAAAGACGATTTGATCCGGAGTGCGTGGCACTCTTGAGGCCGGAACGCGCATGATCGTCGAGTCTGGTCGGAGCCCCCGTGGATCAATTGGCCCTGCTGTTCGTGCTGTTGCTCGGGGCCGTGCTGACCGTGCCGCTCGGAGACCGGCTCGGCCTGCCGTCGCCCGTCCTGATGACGCTGCTCGGCATCGCCCTGGCGCTGATCCAGGCGGTGCCGAACGTCGACATCAACCCGGACCTGATCCTGCCGCTGGTGCTGCCACCTCTGCTCTACGCGGCCGTGCACCGCACCTCCTGGCGGCAGTTCGCGGCCAATAAACGGCCGATCTTCCTGCTCGCCGTGGCGCTGGTCTTCGTCACCACGGCCGCGGTCGCCTTCGTCGCCGACGCCATCGTGCCGGGCCTGCCGGTCGCCGCGGCCGTCGCGCTCGGCGCGCTCGTGGCGCCGCCCGACCCGGTCGCCGCGACCGCCGTCGCCGGTCAACTCGGCCTGCCCCGGCGCATGGTGTCGATCCTGGAGGGCGAGGGCCTGTTCAACGACGTGACCGCGATCGTGCTGTACCACGTCGCGATCGCCGCCGCCGTCAGCGGCACCTTCTCGCTGCCGCGCGCCGCGCTCGACCTGGTGCTGTCCGCGGTCGTCGCCATCCTCGTCGGCTGGGCGCTCGGCTGGATCGCCAACAAGCTCATCGGCTACCTCGGCGACGCCACCCTCCAGATCGGCCTCACGCTGCTGATCCCCTACGCCTCGTACGTCCTCGCCGAGGAACTCAAGGGCTCGGGCGTGCTCGCGGTCCTGACCACGGCGATGTTCCTGGCCGAGCACGCCTTCGACGCCGACGACGTGATGACGCGGCTCACCGGGAGCGCCTTCTGGGACGTCGTGGACACCCTCGTCACGGGCGTCGCCTTCGGCCTCATCGGCCTCGAGGTGCACAACGTCGTGCGGACCGCGCAGGGCCGCTGGGGCGAGATGCTGGGCTGGGCGGGCGCGGTCGTCGCGGTCGTCATCCTCGTACGGCTGCTGTGGCTGTTGCCGATGACGTGGGTGACGCGACGGATGCACCTGAGGCGCGACGTCGACGAGGACATCCCGGTCAGCTGGCGCGAGACGGTCGTCATGTGGTGGGCCGGAATGCGCGGCGTCGCCTCGGTGGCGCTGGCCCTCGCCATCCCGCTGACCATGGACGACGGCTCACCCTTCCCGGACCGGGACGAGATCGTCTTCCTCGCGTTCGGGGTGATCATGGCGACGCTTGTGCTGCAGGGGCTGAGCCTGCCGTGGCTGGTGAAGAAGCTCGGCGTGCGCAGCGACAACTCCCTGGAGCGGGAGTACGAGAAGCAGCTCGCGCTGCGCGCCGCGAAGGCGGCCAAGCGGCGGCTCAAGGAGATCGAGGAGGTCGAGGAGCTGCCGGAGGAGGTGCAGGAGCAGATGCTGCGCCGCGCCTACGACATCGGCCTGCGCATCAACCCGGAGATGGGCGCGGACGAGCGGCGCGAGAAGCAGGCCAAGCGGGTCGCCCGGATCAAGCGGATCCGCCGCATCCAGTCGGAGATGATGTCCGCGGCCCGCCACGAGGTCCTCGCGGCCCGCAGCGAACCGGGCTCCGACCCGGAGGTGGTCGACAAGGTGCTCAGAAAACTGGATGTGCGCAGCCTGCGGTGAGGCGGTCGTGGTCTTCGTGGTCTTCGTGGTCTTCATGGGCTTCGGGGTAATGCTTGGGGCAAGAGTCGAGGCACGTCGGGCTCGGCGCATCCTCGAAGTTCTAGGCTCGTGCCTATGGCACGCAACGTGATAATCACCGGAGGCGGCACGGGAATCGGGCTCGCCGCGGCCCAGTCCTTCGCCGCGGAAGGGGACCGGGTGCTGCTGCTCGGGCGGCGTATCGAGGTCCTGGAGAAGGCCGATGTGCCCGGCGCGCTGAGGTACCCGGCCGATCTCAGTACGGTCGAGGGGGCGCGCGGCGCCGCCGGCTTCGCCCTGGAGGCGTTCGCCGGGACGGTCGACGTGCTCGTGCACAGCGCGGGCGGGTTCGGCGGCCGGACCCATCCGGCCCCGGAGGGCGACGATCCGCTGGACGCCGTGGCCCACGAATGGAACGCCAACTTCCGTATCAATACGCTCACTTCGGTGCTGCTGACCGAGGCGCTGCGCGAGCACCTGACCGCGCCGGGCGGCCGGATCGTGTTCGTCTCCTCGATCGCCGGGCTGCGCGGCTCGAACCAGGGCTCGTACGGCGCCGCCAAGGCGGCCCTGCACCCGTACACGTTCGACCTCGCCCGGCAGCTCGGCCCGCGCGGCATCACCGTGAACACCATCGCGCCCGGCTATATCGAGGACACCGACTTCTTCGGCCCGACGATGCCCGAGGCGGAGTACCGGCGCCGCGTCGACGCCATCCCGACCGGCCGCGCGGGGACGCCCCAGGACATCGCGTCCACCGTGCTGTGGCTGGCCTCGCCCGGCGGCGGCCATGTCAGCGGGCAGATCGTCCAGGTCAACGGCGGGGAGCTGCTGGGGCGTTAGCGCGCGTTCCTCAGCCCCGCCCCGTGCGCGGGGCCCGGCCGTCCCGGCTGATCACGTGGTCCGGGAGGGAGTCCAGCTCGTCCGGGGCGACCAGCGCCGTCGCCGTGTTGATCCGCGGCAGCGCGTACGGGTGGAAGTCGGTCAGCCAGCGCACCAGTTGCTCGCGGACCTGGACCCGCACCGTCCAGATGTCGTCCGCGTCCTTGGCCGTGACCAGGGCGCGGACCTGGAGGGTGCTGGGCGTGGTGTCGGTGACGGCGAGGCCCCAGTCGCGGCCGTCCCAGGCGGCGCACTCGCGCAGCACGTCGTGCAGCTTCTCGCGCATCTCGGGCACGGGCGCGCTGTGGTCGAGGTGGAAGAAGACGGTGCCGGTCATCTGGGCGCCGCCGCGCGACCAGTTCTCGAACGGCTTCGACGTGAAGTACGAGACCGGCATGGTGATCCGCCGCTCGTCCCAGGTGCGTACGGCGAGGAAGGTCAGGGTGATCTCCTCGACCGTGCCCCACTCGCCGTCCACGACCACGGTGTCGCCGATCCGCACCATGTCGCCGAACGCGATCTGGAGCCCTGCAAAAAGGTTTCCGAGCGTGGACTGCGCGGCGACACCGGCGACGATGCCCAGGATGCCGGCCGAGGCCAGCAGCGAGGCCCCGGCCGCCCTGAAGGCGGGGAACGTCAGGAGCATCGCGGCCGCCGCCACGACGCCGACGACCGCGATGACGACGCGCTGGATCAGCGTGACCTGGGTGCGTACGCGCCGGACCCGGGCCGGATCGCGCTGCGCGGTGGCGTACCGGGCGTAGGACGACTCGACTATGGCGGAGGAGATCCGCACGGCGAGCCAGGCGGTGGCGCCGATCAGGACCAGGCTAAGCGTTTCTCCAATGCCGCCGTTGTGTTCCTTCGCGAGGCCCGTCTGGTCGTACGAGCCCCGCAGCAGCGCCGCGCACAGGACGAACTGGAGCGGCAGCCGGCAGCGGCGAAGCAGCCCCCATAGTGGGGTCTCGTGGTGGCGCTGGTCGGTGCGCTTCAACAACCGGTCGACGGCCCACCCCACGAGCAGCGTGAGCACGACCGAGCCGCCAATGACGATCAGGGGGCGCAGTACGTTCTCCATGCAACGACGGTAACCGGGATCGGGCGCGGCTAACCTGCGGGGTCCCTGGCACCATGGAGCCCATGAACATCATGCTTTTCCATTCGGCGTTCGGACTGCGGCCCGCCGTGGAGTCCGCCGCCGACCGGCTGCGCGCCGCCGGGCACGAGGTGTGGACCCCCGACCTCTTCGAGGGCCGCACCTTCGACACCGTCGAGGAGGGCATGGCCTTCAAGGACGAGATCGGCAAGGACGAGCTGCTCAAGCGCGCCGTCCTGGCCGCCGCCCCGTACTCCGACCGCGGGCTCGTCTACGCCGGGTTCTCGCTCGGCGCCGCGACCGCGCAGACCCTCGCCCTCGGCGACGAGAAGGCGAAGGGGCTGCTGCTCCTGCACGGCACCTCGGACATCTCGGAGGGCGTCACCGTGGACGAGCTGCCGGTGCAGCTGCACGTCGCCGAGCCCGACCCCTTCGAGACGGACGACTGGCTGACCGCCTGGTACCTGCAGATGGGCCGCACGGGCGCCGATGTCGAGGTCTACCGCTACGCGGGCGCCGGGCACCTCTACACGGACCCCGATCTGCCGGACTACGACGAGGAGGCCGCCGAGGCCACCTGGCGGGTGGCGCTCGGCTTCCTCGAAACCCTGTAGGCCCTCTAGACCCTCTAGGCCCTCTAGCGCGCTGCTTTACGCGACCGGGGTGTCCACCCGCTCGACCTTCTGCGTACCGGTGAGGGTGCGGTACGAGCGCTTCCAGGCGGACGTGGCGTTGGCGTCCGCGCGGTCGGAGACCACGTAGAAGTCCATCTGCGCCCGCTCGGCGGTGACGTCCAGGACGCCGTACCCGTGGTGGTCCATGTCCAGCCAGCGCACGTGCCGGTTGGCCGCCTTGATGGCGCCCTCGGCGACCGTGGAGAGCGTGTCCGGGGCGACGTGCAGGATGTCGTCCAGGTTGTCGGAGGTCACGGACGTGACCACGAACTCCGTCGCCGCGGACGGGGACAGCGGGTACGTCGCCGCCTTGACCGGTACGTCGTTGGCCCACGCCATGTGGATGTCGCCGGTCAGGAAGACGGTGTCGCGGACGGCGTGCTCGCGCAGGTGGGAGATCAGCTCGGCGCGGTCGTGCGTATAGCCGTCCCACTGGTCGACGTTGATCGCCAGGCCTTCCTTCGGGAGGCCGAGCAACTCGGCGAGCGGGCCCGTGAGATGCGCGGGCAGCGCGCCGAAGGCGACCGGCGAGATCATCACCGAGGTGCCGACCAGCTTCCAGTGGGCGTCCGAGGCGGTGAGGCCCGACTTCAGCCAGTCGAGCTGGGCGCGGCCCGTGATCGTACGGTCCGGGGAGTCGACGGCGCCGTTGCCGACGCTCGACTGCTCGGAGCGGAACGAGCGCAGGTCGAGGAGGTGCAGGTCGGCGAGCGAGCCGAACCGGAGCCGTCTGAAGACGGTGCCCGCGGTGGACGGGCGTACCGGCATCCACTCGAAGTAGGCCTGCTTGGCGGCCTGTTGGCGCGCCGCCCAGTCGCCCTCGGTGTCCGGGGTGTGGTTCTCGGCACCGCCCGACCAGGCGTCGTTGGCGAACTCGTGGTCGTCCCAGATCGCGATGAGCGGGTGCGTGGCCTGCATCGCCTGGACGTCGGCGTCCGTCTTGGTCTGGCCGTGCCGGGTGCGGTAGTCGGCGAGCGAGACGATCTCGTGGGTGGGCGCGTGCTGCCGGACGGTGTAGTCGGCGGTCGGGTACTCGCCGGTCTTGTACTCGTAGAGGTAGTCGCCGAGGTGCAGGACCGCGTCCAGGTCGGTGCGGGCTGCCAGGTGCCGGTACGGGGAGTAGTAGCCGGCCTCCCAGTTGGCGCAGGAGACGACGCCGAAGCGCAGGCCCGCGGGGGACGCGTCGGCGGCGGGTGTGGTGCGGGTGCGGCCCACGGGGGAGTGGGTGGCGTCCACGGAGAAGCGGAAGTAATAGGCGGTCTCCGGGCGCAAGCCCCTTACGTCGGCCTTCACCGTGTGGTCGGAGGCGGCGCTCGCGGTCACGGTTCCGCGGCCGACGACCGTACGGAAGCCCTTGTCCTCGGCGATCTCCCAACTCACCCGTACGTCGGGTCCCTTGCCGGAGCCGGGTATCGCCTCCGCGGTCGGGGTCACGCGCGTCCACAGCAGGACCCCGTCGGGCAGCGGGTCGCCGGACGCGACGCCGTGCAGGAAGGCGGGGGCCTCGGCGGCGTGGGCGGGGGACGTGGCCGCGAGCGGTGCGGCGAGCGCGGCGCCGGCGGCCGCGGCCTTGACGACCGTGCGGCGGCTCGGGGCGGATGCCGGGGCGGATTGATCGAATCGACTGGTCACAGCCGGTCAGACTACTGACTGGTAGATACAAAAAGCGGGCGAACCCGAAAGAGTTCGCCCGCTCTTCGCGCAGCGGCCTTCGCGCACCGGTTGGATCGTCAGCCCTTGAGGGCCTTCTTGATCGCGGTGTTGTACTCGGCCACGGTCATCGGCGCGTTCTGGCCGTCCGAACCCGTCAGCTTCTTGCCGTCCATGACGAGGCTGGGAGTGCCGGTGACCTCGTCCTTGTTCGAGTTGAACTTCTTGGACATCTTCAACGCCCACGCGTCGTAGGTGCCGTCCTCGACGTCCTTCTGGAAGGCCTTGTTGCCCTTGAGCGAGTCCACACTGTCGGCGACCTTGATCAGGTAGTCGTCGTCCTTGAACTTGTCCTCGCTCTCATCGGGGTGGAACTTCGCCGAGTAGAGCGCCTCCTTGTAGTCGACGAAGGCGTCCTGGCTCACGTTGAGGGCCGCGCCGAGCGCGCTCAGCGCGTTCTTCGAGCCTTCGCCCCGGGTGCCCACGTCGCCCTTGCCCGGGTCGTCGCCGTCGATGAAGGTGGCACCGATGTACTGGAGCTTGAACTTGCCCGCCTCGACGTCCTTGTGGAGCGTCGGGCCGACGGTCTGCTCGAAGGAGGCGCAGACCGGGCAGCGCGAGTCCTCGTAGACCTTCAGGGTCTTCTTCGCGCTGCTCTTGCCGATGACGACCGTCGTGCCGTCCTTGCCGGAGGTGTGTGCGGGCGCCTTCACGGCGGAGGACTTGGCGTCCATCGCCGTCTGCCATTCCGAGGGCTTGCTGGCCTGCATCACCGCGTAGCCGATGCCGCCGGCGATCGCCAGGACCGCGACGATGGAAACGCCGACGATCACCTGCCGCTTCGTCTTCTCCTTCTTGGCCTGGCGCTCGCGTTCGATGCGCAGCCGCTCGCGGGCCGCCGTCTTCGCCTGCTGGCTGTTGCGCTTGCTCATGGTCGTACTCCGTAGGTCTGTGAAAAACGTCCGTCTGGGGTGAGGTCAGGCGGCGAGCGGCGGCGGTCCGCGCCGTCCTACGGAGTGCACCCACAGCCGGGTGCGGGAGGCCGGTACGCGCGGGGCGGGGCGGCGCGGCAGGCGCACGGCCGGCTCGCGCCGGACGGTGACCGCGGCGACCGCGATCAGCAGCGGCCGGAACGCGAAGGCGGCGACCGCGCGCAGCAGTTGGGCCAGGGCCTGTTCGCCGCGGCGCAGCCAGGCGGCCGCGAGCAGGCCCACGGCGATGTGCGCGCCGAGCAGCAGCCAGGAGGCCGCCGGGTCGGTGTGGGCGAACAGGGCGGCGGCCTTGTCGGTGCTGCCACCCGTCATCCGGGCCAGCGGGGTGCCCACGTTCCCGGCACACAGCACGTCGAAGCCGAACTGGCGCAGCGGGCCCGCGACGGGGCCGCCCGCCTCGCCGTAACAGACGTGCTGGCCGGTCGTGAAGACCGTGTCGGCGGCCAGTTCAAGCGGGACGAGCAGGGCGGCGATGCGGCCGAAGCCGCGCTCGCGGCCCGCCAGCGCGTACGCGATCACGAAGACGGCCGCGGCGGTCGCGGCGACCGTCGTGAGCGGCAGCGGAGCCCGGGACAGCAGTACGTGCGACGCGACGGACAGCGTCACGACGAAGGCCGTGAACAGCGCCGCGCGCATCACTCGTAGTGGAGTCCCGGATATGTCGTCCATCGCGGAGGAGTGTCCCATGCCGTGCGGTAAACGATGCCTAAAGGGTTCCTGTGCGTCAGGTACGGGCGGCCCCTCACAGCCCCGGGATCCGGCCGTTGCGGAACAGGTCCACGAAGATCTGGTGGTCCGCACGCGCGCGTGCCCCGTAGGAGTGCGCGAACTCGACCAGGAGAGGCGCGAAACCGTCCTCGTCGGCGGCGATCGCCGCGTCGATGGCGCGCTCCGTGGAGAACGGGACGAGCGACTCGCCTGACTGGTCGTCGGCCGCCGCGTGCATCGTCGCCGTGGCCCGGCCGAGGTCGGCGACGACCGCCGCGATCTCCTCCAGGTCGTCGATGTCGCCCCAGTCCAGGTCCACCGCGTACGGCGAGACCTCGGCGACCAGCTGCCCGGCGCCGTCCAGCTCCGTCCAGCCCAGCCACGGGTCGGCGTGCGCCTGGAGGGCGCGCTGCGAGATGACCGTGCGGTGGCCCTCGTGCTGGAAGTAGCCACGGACCGCCTGGTCGGTGATGTGCCGTGAGACGGCCGGGGTCTGGGCCTGCTTGAGATAGATCACGACATCGTTCTCCAGGGCGTCGCTGTTGCCCTCCAGAAGGATGTTGTACGAGGGCAGGCCCGCGGAGCCGATGCCGATGCCGCGGCGCCCGACCACATCCTTCACGCGGTACGAGTCCGGGCGGGCGAGGGAGGACTCCGGCAGCGTCTCCAGGTAGCCGTCGAACGCCGCGAGCACCTTGTACCGCGTCGCCGCGTCCAGCTCGATGGCGCCGCCGCCGGGCGCGAAGCGGCGCTCGAAGTCGCGGATCTCCGTCATGGTCTCCAGGAGGCCGAAACGGGTCAGCGCGCGGGCGTCGCGCAGCGCCTCCAGGAGCGGGCCCTCCGCCGTGTCCAGCGTGAAGGGCGGCACCTCGTCGCTCTTGGCGCCCGTCGCGAGCGCGTGGATGCGCTCGCGGTAGGCCTCCGCGTACGTGCGCACCAGGTCGGTGATCTGTTCGTCGCCGAGCGCCTTGGAGTAGCCGATCAGCGCCACGGAGGCGGCGAAGCGCTTGAGGTCCCAGGTGAAGGGGCCCACGTACGCCTCGTCGAAGTCGTTCACGTTGAAGATCAGCCGGCCCGTGGAGTCCATGTACGTGCCGAAGTTCTCCGCGTGCAGGTCGCCGTGGATCCACACCCGGCTGGTGCGGTCGTCCAGGAACGGCCCGCCGTGCTGCTCGCGCTCCACGTCCCGGTAGAACAGGCAGGCCGTGCCCCGGTAGAACGCGAAGGCGGAGGCGGCCATCTTGCGGAACTTCACGCGGAAGGCCGCCGGGTCCGCGGCGAGGAGCTCGCCGAACGCGGTGTCGAAGACGGAGAGGATCTGCTCGCCGCGCTGCTCAGCGGTGGGCTGCGGTTCCGACATCGCTGGGTGCCTCCTGGTGCGGGTGATGCGTGAGCTGTGTGACACGCAGGACAAGTGTTCTGTCCAGTCCAACGCACGACCGTACCCCCGAGTGCCCGCGGGTTGTCAGTGCGCGGTCGTAGACTTCCAAGCTGTCCCTCATCCGCCCGCCCGGTGTTTTCCATTGGAGGCCCCCACCGTGTCAAAGCCGCCCTTCACGCACCTGCACGTGCACACCCAGTACTCGCTGCTGGACGGTGCGGCGCGGCTGAAGGACATGTTCAAGGCCGCCGGCGACATGGGCATGACGCACATCGCGATGTCCGACCACGGCAACCTGCACGGGGCGTACGACTTCTTCCACACCGCGGAGAAGGCGGGCATCACGCCGATCATCGGCATCGAGGCGTACGTCGCCCCCGAGTCCCGGCGCACCAAGCGGAAGATCCAGTGGGGCCAGCCGCACCAGAAGCGCGACGACGTCTCCGGTTCCGGTGGTTACACCCACAAGACGATGTGGGCGGCGAACAGCACGGGGCTGCACAACCTGTTCAAGCTGACCTCGGACGCGTACGCCGAGGGCTGGCTGCAGAAGTGGCCGCGCATGGACAAGGAGACGCTCTCCCAGTGGAGCGAGGGCATCATCGCCTCCACCGGCTGCCCCTCGGGCGAGGTCCAGACCCGCCTCCGCCTCGGCCAGTTCGACGAGGCGGTCAAGGCGGCCGCCGAGTACCAGGACATCTTCGGCAAGGACCGGTACTTCCTGGAGCTGATGGACCACGGGATCGACATCGAGCACAAGGTCCGCGAGGACCTGCTGCGGGTCGGCAAGAAGGTCGGCATCCCGCCGCTGGTGACGAACGACTCGCACTACACGTACGCGCACGAGGCGACCGCGCACGACGCGCTGCTGTGCATCCAGACCGGCAAGAACCTCTCCGACCCGGACCGCTTCCGGTTCAACGGCACGGGCTACTACCTGAAGTCGACCGACGAGATGTACGCCGTCGACTCCTCGGACGCCTGGCAGGAGGGCTGCCGGAACACGCTGCTCGTGGCCGAGCAGATCGACACGACCGGCATGTTCGAGAAGCGCGACCTCATGCCGAAGTTCGAGATCCCGGAGGGCTTCACCGAGGTCACCTGGTTCCAGGAAGAGGTCCGGGTCGGCATGCAGCGCCGCTATCCGGGCGGTGTCCCCGACGACCGGCAGAAGCAGGCCGAGTACGAGATGGACATCATCATCCAGATGGGGTTCCCGGGATACTTCCTGGTCGTCGCGGACTTCATCATGTGGGCGAAGAACAACGGCATCGCGGTCGGTCCAGGGCGAGGCTCCGCGGCCGGTTCGATCGTCGCCTACGCGATGGGCATCACCGACCTCGACCCGATCACGCACGGCCTGATCTTCGAGCGCTTCCTCAACCCCGAGCGCGTCTCCATGCCCGACGTCGACATCGACTTCGACGAGCGCAGGCGCGTCGAAGTGATCAGGTACGTGACCGAGAAGTACGGCGCCGACAAGGTCGCCATGATCGGCACGTACGGCAAGATCAAGGCCAAGAACGCGATCAAGGACTCCGCGCGCGTGCTCGGCTACCCGTACGCGATGGGCGACCGCCTCACCAAGGCGATGCCCGCCGACGTCCTCGGCAAGGGCATCGACCTCGACGGCATCACCAACCCCGAGCACCCCCGCTACTCGGAGGCGGGCGAGATCCGGGGGATGTACGAGAACGAGGCGGACGTCAAGAAGGTCATCGACACCGCCAAGGGCGTCGAGGGCCTGGTCCGGCAGATGGGCGTGCACGCGGCCGGCGTGATCATGTCCAGCGAGCCGATCGTCGACCACGCCCCGCTGTGGACCCGGCACACCGACGGCGTGACCATCACGCAGTGGGACTACCCGCAGTGCGAGTCGCTCGGCCTCCTGAAGATGGACTTCCTGGGCCTCCGCAACCTCACGATCATGGACGACGCCGTCAAGATGGTGCGGTCCAACAAGGGCATCGACCTGGAGATGCTCGACCTCCCGCTGGACGACCCGAAGACCTTCGAACTGCTCTGCCGCGGTGACACGCTGGGCGTCTTCCAGTTCGACGGCGGCCCGATGCGCTCGCTGCTGCGCCAGATGCAGCCCGACAACTTCGAGGACATTTCCGCCGTCTCGGCCCTGTACCGGCCGGGCCCGATGGGCATGAACTCGCACATCAACTACGCGGAGCGCAAGAACGGCCGCCAGGAGATCTCGCCGATCCACCCGGAGCTCGAAGAGCCCCTGAAGGACACGCTCGGCCTCACCTACGGCCTCATCGTGTACCAGGAGCAGGTGCAGAAGGCCGCGCAGATCGTCGCCGGTTACTCGCTCGGCGAGGCCGACGTGCTGCGCCGCGTGATGGGCAAGAAGAAGCCCGAGGAACTGGCGAAGAACTTCGTGCTCTTCCAGGAGGGCGCCAAGAAGAAGGGCTTCTCCGACCAGGCGATCCAGGCGCTGTGGGACGTCCTGGTGCCGTTCGCCGGCTACGCGTTCAACAAGGCGCACTCCTCCGCGTACGGCCTGGTCACCTACTGGACCGCGTACCTGAAGGCGAACTACCCGGCCGAGTACATGGCCGCGCTGCTCACCTCGGTGAAGGACGACAAGGACAAGTCGGCCGTCTACCTCAACGAGTGCCGGCGCATGAAGATCAAGGTCCTGCCGCCGGACGTGAACGAGTCGGTGCACAACTTCGCCGCCCAGGGCGACGACGTGATCCTCTTCGGCCTGGAGGCGGTCCGTAACGTCGGTGGGAACGTGGTGGAGTCGATCACCCGGGCCCGCAAGGCGAAGGGGAAGTTCGCCTCGTTCCCCGACTACCTGGACAAGATCGAGGCCGCGGCCTGCAATAAGCGGACCACGGAATCGCTGATCAAGGCCGGCGCCTTCGACCAGATGGGACACACCCGCAAGGGGCTCACCGCCCAGTACGAGCCGATGATCGACAACGTCGTGGCGGTGAAGCGCAAGGAGGCCGAGGGGCAGTTCGACCTCTTCGGCGGCATGGGCGAGGGCGAGAGCGACGAACCGGGCTTCGGCCTCGACGTCGAGTTCTCCGAGGACGAGTGGGACAAGACGTATCTGCTCGCCCAGGAGCGCGAGATGCTCGGCCTGTACGTCTCCGACCACCCGCTCTTCGGCCTGGAGCACGTCCTGTCCGACAAGGCGGACGCGGGCATCGGCCAGCTCACCGGCGGCGACTTCGGCGACGGCGCGGTCGTCACGGTCGGCGGCATCATCTCCGGCCTCCAGCGCAAGATGACCAAGCAGGGCAACGCCTGGGCGATCGCGACCGTCGAGGACCTCGCCGGTTCCATCGAGTGCATGTTCTTCCCGGCGACGTACCAGCTGGTGTCCACGCAGCTCGTCGAGGACGCCGTCGTGTTCGTGAAGGGCCGCCTCGACAAGCGCGAGGACGTGCCGCGCCTGGTCGCCATGGAGATGCAGGTCCCCGACCTGTCGAACGCGGGCACCAACGCGCCCGTGGTCCTCACCATCCCCGCCCTCAAGGTGACCCCGCCGATGATCAGCCGCCTCGGCGAGATCCTCACCAACCACCGCGGCGACAGCGAGGTCCGGATCAAGCTCCAGGGGCCGCGCAAGACCACGGTGCTGCGGCTCGACCGGCACCGGGTGAAGCCGGACCCGGCGCTGTACGGAGACCTGAAGGTGCTGCTGGGACCGTCCTGCCTGGCGGGTTAGCGGCTACGGGAACGTAGAGACACGCGCGAGGGGCGCACCCGGGAACTCCGGGCGCGCCCCTCGCTGTGTGCCAACTGCCTTACGAGGCGCCTCAGTTGAGGTCTCGGTTGAGGTCTCAGTTGTGGCCGAAGCGGCGCTCGCGGTGCTTACGGGCCACGTCGCCCGGCGTGGCTTCCACGGCCGACTTGGCCTGGGCCTCCATGGCCGAGGACTTGGCCTGCTCGTCCGGCTGAGCGGCCTGTGCCGCCTTCTGCTGGTGGCGGTTCTGTTTACGGTTCTTGGCCATGGTGATCTGCCTCCTGCGGGGGATCTAGGGGCCAGGGCCGGGTTCAGATTCACACAGGCGGAGAAAGACCGCATTTCGGAGTATTACGGCCCGTAATGGGTGGTCGGCGCGGTGTGTCCGCCCCGAGTTCAGGGCTTCCGCCACGCCGAAGATCCAGTTCGGGCCGTTAACCCCCGCGCGGTCGGGCAGACTCGAAGGAAACCCGAAGCGAAGCCGCGGGGGCCGCCCCGTGGAGCGTGTCCGGACTCCTTGCAAGTCGGCGGAAAGAGGGTGGATCGCGTGGACCGTTGCATCGTCCTGGTGGACGCCGGGTATCTGCTGGGGGCCGCGGCGAGTCTGCTCGCCGGTGAGCCGTCCCGGTCCCGGATTCATGTCGACCATGCCGCCCTCATCCAGGGGCTGCGCGAGCGCGCCGAGGCGGAGACCGGGCGGGAACTCCTTCGCATCTACTGGTTCGACGGGGCACCCGACCGGGTCCCGCAGCCCGAGCACCGGCGGCTGCGGGTGATGCCGCGGGTGACGGTCCGGCTCGGCGCGCTGACCAGGAGCGACGGGCGGTGGGCGCAGAAGGGCGTCGACGCGGCGATGCACGCGGAGCTGACGGAGCTGGCGCGCAACCGGGCCTGCTCGGACGTGGTCCTGGTGACCGGCGACGGTGATCTTCTGCCCGGCATGATGGCCGCCAAGGAGCACGGCGTCGCCGTCCACCTGTGGGCGGTGCAGGCCGCCGACGGCGACTACAACCAGTCAGAGGACCTGGTCGCCGAGGCCGACGAGCGGCGGGTCCTCGACCGGACCTGGATCACGAAGGCCGTACGCGCCAAGGAACTCGGCGGGATCTGCGCCCCGCCGCCGGTGCCGCGGCCGGAGATCGCCGCGATCCTCTCCGCGCCGCTGCCCGAGTCGGCGCTGGCCGCGGCGGGGCGGCCCGTGGAGGAGACCGGCGAGGCGGACTCCGTGCAGCACGCGCCGGCCGCGGCGCGCGGTGAGAACGGGAACGGGGCGGCGCCGCCCTCCGCGGCGCAGGAGGAGGCGGAGCGGGCCGGGGGCGGCAAGGGGGTGCCCACGCCCAAGGACCTCGCCGCGCTGCGCGGGCCGGGTGCGCCGGGTGGTGCGCCGGTGGCGCAGCATCCCGCGAACGCGACGTTGCGGTGGTCGTCCGACAAGGGGTGGGTCGAGCGGCCAGGTGGGGGCGGGGAGCCGGCCGATGTGGCGTCCCTTCCTACGTTGGCGCAGCTCACGACGGCGGAGCAGCGGTGGGCCGACCGGGAGGAGGACATCACCGCGATCGGCGGGGATCCGTACGAGGTGGGGCAGGTGTTCGCGAGGCGGTGGCGGGAGCGGCTCGGTGACCAGGCGCAGCTCCAGAAGCTGTCGACCATGTATCCGCGGGTGCCGCACCGGATCGACGGGGAGCTGTTGCGGTACGCGGCGCGCTTCGGCCTGCTGGCGCACAAGGACGACCAGATCGACGAGCACGACCGGTATGCGATTCGGGCGGGGTTCTGGCGGGAGATCGACGTCCGCACGGCTGAACACGCGGCTGCCGCCGATTAGGCGGGTCGGGATTTTCCGGCCGTGCCGCGGTCGGCGCCTGTTCGTCGGTGCGGCCTGCACCGGGGGCCGCCTTGCCCACCCTGCCTTCCCCAAGCTCTCCGACAAGCTCCGAGCAGGGGAGACCCCACTAGGCGGCAGATTGCCCAAGGCGGTGGCGGGGGCGTTTTATTGAGCCTCTCCGGCGATTGAGGGGCGGGGGCCGGGGCGGAGCCCCGGGGCGTGGGTGCGGGTGGGCGCGGTGAGGCTGGGGCATGGGAAGACGGGGCCGGGTCGCGTCGGAGGTGTACGGCAGGCGTGGGATATGTCCTGCCCCGCGTGCAATCGTGAACGCCGGACCCCGTAGGCTCGTTCCTCGTGAGTATGCGCACCGATGACGTCGCCGCGAAGCGTAACCGGCGCTCCGTCGTGTGCGCGGTCCGGGGTCTGAGGAAGACCTATCCCGCCTCGCGCGGACGCCGCGGCGTACCCGGTACGCCGGAGCTGCGAGCCACGGACGACGTACGGCTCGACATCCGGCGCGGCGAGATCTTCGGGCTGCTCGGGCCGAACGGCGCCGGCAAGTCCACCCTCGTACGGCAGCTGACCGGGCTCATGCGGCCCGACGCCGGAAGCGTAGAGATTCTTGGGCACGACATCGTGCGGCATCCCGAGCGGGCGTCGCGGATCCTCGCCTACCTCGGGCAGGAGTCGACGGCCCTCGACGAACTCACCGTGGCGTTGGCCGCCGAGACCACCGGGCGGCTGCGCGGGCTTTCGCTGAAGGACGCGCGCGCCGCGCGGGACGACGTGCTCGACGAGCTGGGGCTCGCCCCGCTCGCCTCGCGGCCGATCAAGAAACTCTCCGGTGGCCAGCGGCGCCTCGCGTGCTTCGCCGCCGCGCTCGTCGGCGAACGGCCGCTGCTCGTGCTCGATGAGCCGACCACCGGCATGGACCCCGTCGCCCGCCGCGCCGTATGGGCCGCCGTCGACCGGCGACGGGCCGAGCGCGGCACGACCGTGCTGCTCGTCACGCACAACGTGATCGAGGCCGAGACCGTCCTCGACCGCGTCGCCGTGCTCGACCAGGGACGCGTGATCGCCTGCGACACCCCGGCGGGCCTCAAGGAGCGCGTCGCCGGTGAGGTGCGCGTCGAGCTGGTGTGGCGGGAGAAGGCGCCGATGGAGCTGGCAGAGGTGGCACGGCTGTGTACGCACGCCGTGGAGGCCGGACGGCGCTGGTCGCTGCGGCTCGAACCCGACGCCGCCCGCGCCGCCGTCGCCGCCGTCACCGGCGGACCCGCCTTCGACTTCCTGGACGACTTCACGCTCGCGACGCCGAGCCTGGAGGACGTGTACTTGGCGCTCGGCGGCAGCCGCAGCGGCGTGAAGGGCCTGGTGAAGGCATGAGTGTCGTTCCCGCCGAGACCGTTGAGGCCGTCGAGGCGGCGTCCGCGCGCCGCGCGACCGCGCCGGAGGCGGCCGAGGAACTGCTCGCGCCCCGCGCCCGGTTCTTGCCCTCGCTCGCCGCCGTCTACCGGGCGCAGCTCAGCCGGGCCCGCGTGGCCCGGATCCCGCTGCTGTTCGTGGCGACGTTCCAGAGCGTCGGCATCATGATCCTGATGCGCGGCGTCGTCGGCCAGGGCGGCAGGGAGGCGCAGGCCGTCGTCGCCGGGTCCGCGGTGCTCGTCGTCGCGTTCGTCGCGCTCAACCTGCTCGCCCAGTACTTCGGGCAGCTCCGGGCCGCCGGCGGGCTCGACCACTACGCGACGCTGCCGGTGCCGCCCGCGTCCGTGGTGCTCGGCGCCGCGGGCGCGTACGCCTCGTTCACCGTGCCGGGGACCGTCGTCACCGCCGTCGTCGGCTGCCTGATGTTCCAGCTGCCGCTCGCCCACCTGTGGGTGCTCGTGGCCGTGATCCCGCTGGCAGGGGCGGCGCTCTCCGGCCTCGGCGCGGCGCTCGGGCTGCTCGCGCCACGGCCCGAACTGGCCACCCTGCTCGGCCAGTTGGGGATGTCGGCGGCGCTGCTGCTCGGCGTGCTGCCCGCCGACCGGATGCCGGAGTTCGTGCAGTGGGCGCGGGACCTGCTCCCCTCCACGTACGGGGTCGAGGCGTTCGCGCGGACCTTCGCCGACCGCCCCGACTGGGCCGTGGTCCTGCTCGACCTGGGCGTCTGCGCGGCCGTCGGCGTCGCCTCGCTGGCCGTGGCGACGTGGGCGTACCGTCGGGCCGCCGTCCGGTGACGCGTCGCACAGCGGCGCCTGGCACGATGGCAGGGTGACCGCACCGCTGACACCGCCACCCCATCAGCCCCCGCACAACAACGGGCACAGCGACCCCTGGCAGGCACCCGACCCCATGACCGGACATCTGCCGCCCGCGCCCGCCGCCCCGCAGCAGCACGAGGACGGCCCCGGGCTCCGCGCCGAACTGCGTGAGGCCGTCCTCGTGACGGTCGGCGTCGCGCTCGTCGGGCTCGCGCTCGGCGCACTGTGGCTGTGGCTCGCGCCCCGGGTGCCACTGGTCTCCGACGCCACGGCGGTCTACCTCAAGGACACCGAGGGCGAGCAGGCCATCGGCGTCGACGGAACGTTCGCCCTGCTCGGGCTCGCGTTCGGCGTCGTCACCGGGGCCGCGGTCTTCCTGTGGCGCAGGCGTGGCGGCGTACCGCTGGTCGTGGGTCTTGCCCTCGGGAGTCTGCTCGGCGGGGTGCTCGCGTGGCGGTTCGGGGTGTGGCTCGGTCCTACGCAGAACGTCGCCGCGCACGCGAAGGAGCTCGGCAAGGGTGTGGTGTTCGACGCCCCCCTGGAGTTGAACGCCAAGGGGGCGCTTCTGGCGTGGCCGCTTGCCGCGCTGGTCGTGCACGTGGGCCTTACGGGGTTGTTCGGGCCGCGGGATCCTGACCCGTATTTCGCGACGCCGTACGGGGTGCAGGAGGGGTCGTAGCGTAGGGCTTGCTCTATCGCTGCCGGGTGCTGTTCGTCTGTGGTGTGCACCCTGCGGCGGAGCCGCTGATCGGCACAGCCCCGCGCCCCTGGAGGGGCGCTCCTTCCCCCTCGGCCAGATAGTCCGCCGGGCTCTCCCTGCTCACCAGGCGACCCAGCCTGTTCGGGATGTCGAAGCCGATCAGGAGGACGACCACCAGGGTCAGGGCGAACGTCAGGATCGCCAGGGACTGGCCGAGGGACATGCCCGAGGCCAGCTTCGCCCCCAGGACAGGGGCCACCGCGCCGCCCAGCGCGCCCACGTTGTACGTATAACCCAGGGATGCCGCGCGGGTCTCCGTCGGGAAGTGGCCCGCGATGTACTTCGGGAGCAGGCCCGAGATGCCCTGCATGCACGCGAGCATGCAGAACAGCAGGACGCCGAGGCCCAACGGGCTGTCGGACACCGCGAACACCGGGAAGACGAAGGCCAGGCCGGCGATCAGCGTCACCACGTACGCGCGCCGCGTCCCGAACCGGTCGCCGATGAAGCCCGCCACGACGCAGCCCACCGCCGTACCGAAGCCCGCCCAGAAGAGGGCGTCGGTGACCTCGGCGGGGGAGTAGCCAAGATCGGTCTTGAGGTACGTCGGCAGCAGCGCCTGCACCGGCCAGCTGTAGAGGAACGCGCAGAACACGGTCACCGTCAGCGCCACGTACAGGAGCCAGCGCTTGCGCCCGCCCAGCTGCACCGTGAAGGCCAGCAGGCAGGCCGCCGCCACGACCGACAGGAGCGGCACCGCGCCCCCGCCGAGCGGCGTGAACACCGCGAACAGGGCGCCGGTCGCCACGACGGCGAGCACCGTGTTGACCGTCGCGAGGCGGCGCGTGGCGAACAGCGGGCGGAACGGGTTCGGCCGCTCACCCGCGTCCGCGTCGGCGAACCGCTCCTGCCACTCCTCCGCCTCCGGCAGCGCCCGCCGCACCCACAGGGCGACCGCCACGGGGAACAGCCCGATGTAGAACAGCCAGCGCCACCCGTGGCCCGGCACCACCAGTTCGTACGCCTCGGCCGCGAGCACGCCGCCGAGCGAGAAGCCGGAGATCAGGAAGCCGGACGCGCGGTTGCGCAGCTTCGCGGGCCAGCTCTCCAGGACGTACGTGGCGCTGGCGCTGTACTCGCCCGCCATGCCCATGCCGATCAGCAGGCGGGCGGTGAACAGGCTCGTGTAGTCCCAGGCGAAGCCGCAGGCGAAGGTGCCGAAGGAGTAGAGCACGATCGAGACGATCATCGCCGCCTTGCGGCCGAACCGGTCGCCGAGCGCGCCGAGGACCGCGCCGCCCAGCCAGCGCGTGATGAACGCGCCGGAGACCAGGCTCGCCTGCTCGACGCCCGAGAGCCCGAAGTCGTCGCCGATCTCGGTCAGTACGAGGGTGATCAGGACGAAGTCGAAGCCGTCGAGGAAGTAGCCGATCCAGGCGGCGAAGAAGGACTTCCAGCGCGTGGGGCCGATCTCCCGGTACCAGGGCTCCCGCGTCGCCGCCGCCGTCACAGCAGCCCCGCCTCGGCCAGGTGGCGGCGCACGTACGTGAACTCGGCCTCGCCCAGCGGGATTTGGGGCGCGGCTGTCGCGGGGTAGTCGATGATGCCCTGGAGGTGGACGGCGGCCTTGAACGCGCCGAGCGCCGAGGACGAGCCGCCCATGACGGCCGGGTCACCGGCGTCCGTGATCGCGAACAGCGTGGCGAGGCGGTCCTGTTCGGCGCGGGCCGTGGCCCAGTCGCCCGCGCGGGCGGCTTCGTAGAGCCGGACATAGCCGTGCGCGTCCACGTTTCCGAGACCCGGGACGACGCCGTCGACGCCCGCCAACAGGGCCCCGTCCACGGTCAGTTCGGAGCCGGTGAGAACCGAGAACGTGGGGGCCGCCGCGCGCAGCGGGGCGAGCAGGCGGCGCAGGGAGCCCTCGTCGCCGCTGGAGTCCTTGAGGCCGGTGAGGGTGCCGTCGGCGGCGAGTTCGAGGATCGTGCCGCGGTCGAGCTTGCTGTGCACCGCGACCGGGATGTCGTACGCGAACAGGGGCAGGTCCGCGCCGGAGCGGATGCGCCGGAAGTGGTTCGCGATCTCGGCCGGGTGGGTGCGCGTGTAGAACGGCGCGGTCGCCACGAGCGCGTCGGCGCCCGCCTTCACCGCGTCGTGCGCCCGCTCCAGGACTCGCGCCGTGGTCGTCTCGATGACGCCGGCCAGCACCGGGACCCGGCCCGCCGCCGCGTCCACCGCGGCCTCCAGGGCGGTGCGGCGCTGGGTGTCCGTGAGGTAGGCGGTCTCGCCGCTGGAGCCCAGCATGAACAGGCCGTGCACCCCGGCGCCGATGAGGTGCTCGGCGAGCCGCCGCACCGACGGGACGTCCACCTCGCCCTCGGCGGTGAGCGGGGTGACCAGCGGCGGGACGACGCCGCGGAAGGGGGCGGGGAGCGGGGCTCGGAGAGTCATGGCGGTGGTCTCCAGGGTTAACGGATCGTGGACGCGAACCGGACGTAGGATGTCCCATGTCCGGGTGCAGACAGTGCGCCACCGTGGCGCACACTGTCAAGGGTCCGAAGAGTTCGGTGGAGCACAGGAGGGGCGTGCATGCGAGCGCTGGTCGCGGACGACGCGCAGCAGAAGATCAAGGAGTTCATCGTCGAGGGCGGCCTCGGACCCGGCGACGCGCTGCCGACCGAGACCGAGCTGATGGAGCGGTTCGGCGTCAGCCGGAACTCGCTGCGCGAGGCCCTGAAGTCGCTGCAGGCCAAGCACATCGTCGAGATCCGGCGCGGATTCGGGACGTACGTCGGGTCGATGTCGCTTGAGCCGCTGATCGACGGGCTCGCGTTCCGCACCGTCGTCGGGCACCGCAGGGGCGAGGACAGCCTGCTCGAACTCCTGCAGATGCGGGAGGCGTTGGAGGCGGGCCTGATGAGCAGCCTCGTCGGCAGGCTCGGCGAACCGGAGCTCGCCGTGCTCGACGGCCTCGTACGACGCATGCACGAGGAGGTCGCCGAGGGCGGGGCGATCGATGCCGCGACCGACCGGGAGTTCCATCTCGCGCTGTACGGGCCGCTGGCGAACCGGCTGCTCAGCGAGTTGCTCGACGCGTTCTGGAGCGCCTTCCACCAGTCGCGGGCGCAGGACATCGGGCGCGCCCCCGAGAACTCGGACGGTGCGGAGCTGGCCCGGATGCACGGCCGGATCGTGGACGCCGTGCGGGGCGGGGACGCGGAGGCCGCGGAGGCCGCCGTGCACTCGCACTTCGACGACATCCGCGGCCGGTTGAGCGCGCGCTGACCTTTAGACCGTTACGCGGGCCGGCTCCCGTGGTTGGCCTTGCCCTTCTTGATCCGCCACTTGCGCTTGCGCGTCTTCTTCGACATGTCCTGGGTATCTAGCCGAAGCGGCGGGGGCCGTCGAGGGGTGCTGCGGGGTCAGGCGCGTCCGACCGGAGCGAGCACGGCGTCCGTGAGCGCCGCCAAGTCCCCTGGCGCCAGCTCGACTTCGAGCCCGCGGCGGCCCGCGGAGACGCAGATCGTGTCGTGCTTCTCCGCGGTGGAGTCGATGACCGTACGCAGCTTCTTGCGCTGCCCGAGCGGGGAGATGCCGCCGCGCACGTACCCGGTCGTGCGCTCCGCGAGCGCCGGATCGGCCATCGCGGCGCGCTTGCCGCCGACCGCCGCCGCGAGCGCCTTCAGGTCGAGCTGCCCGGCCACCGGCACGACGCCCACGACGAGCCCGCCGTCCACGTCCGCGACGAGCGTCTTGAAGACCCGGTCCGGGGACACGCCCATCGCCTCGGCCGCCTCCTCGCCGTACGAGGGGTGCGCGGGGTCGTGCTCGTAGGAGTGGACGGTGAAGGGGGTGCCCGCGGCGGTCAGCGCGACGGTCGCCGGAGTGCCTCCGGACTGGCTCTGCTGCTGCTTCCTGCTCTTCTTCGCCACGTACAAGTCCCTTGTATTGCGCGTCAGTTGAGGCTGGTCGACTGTCGGGTGAGGTCCGTCGCCGGCAGCGAGGGCAGATGGCGGATGATCGCCGTCTCCGCGCGCAGCAGCGTCAGCTCCTCGCGCAGCCGGGACGCCACGTCCTCGGCCTGCAGCAGATGCTGCTTCGTCGGTACGTCGAGGACCGCGGCGGCCGCGACGAGATACGACACCACCGACGGCTCGTCCGGCAGCTCCGCGCCCGTCGTCAGCGAGCGCTCACGGGCGCCGGCGAGGCGCTTCTGGTACGAGCGGAACGCGCGCAGCACCCCCTCGGCGAGGGCCCCCGCCTCCTCGCCGTCCTCCTCCGGGAGCTCCTCCACCTCGGCCGTCAGATACGGGCCGGAGGCGTCGACGGAGTGCAGCTTCACCCGGCGGGTGCCGGTGGCCAGCACCTCGTACGAGCCGTCCGCGCGCTCCCTGATCGTCGCGGCGTCCGCGACGCAGCCGACGGCGTGGAAGGACGTGATCGGGTCGTCGCCGAAGCCCGCGGCAGGGCCCGAGCCCGCCTCCTTCGTCGTGATCGCGTCCGGCATGCCGGACGCGCTGGGCGCGACCTCGTGGCCGTCGCGGATCGCGACGACGACGAACTGGCGGGGCTCGTCGGACGTCGAGGGTTCGGTCGGATCGGTGTCGGGCCCCGACGGGTCGTCGGGCGATGCCTTCAACAGGTCGCGCATCATGGCGCGATAGCGCTCCTCGAATACGTTCAGCGGGAGCACGAGTCCCGGGAACAGCACCGAGTTGAGCGGGAACAGCGGAAGTCGGACGGTGGTCACGTCGGTCAAGCGTAATGGTCGTCGGACCTGGCCGGTCCGCCGCGCAGCGGCATCGTCGCCGCGACTTCGAGACGGACCTGCCCGCGCAGCTCCATGAAGTGCCACAGCGGGTCGTCCGTGAGCCGGTCCCAGGGGAACGAGGTCGCGTACGGGCCGATCAGGCGCAGCTGGTCGAGGGCGTCCTGCCAGCGCTCCAGCTCGACGAGTACGCAGGTCAACAGGTTGCGCACCTCGGCGGGCCAGGGATCGGCGGGATCGTACGAGCGGGAGAGCTCGACGGCGAGGTCGGCGGCGGCGTCCAGGCGTTCACGCGGGATGCGCTGCTGCTTGCTCGCGGGGGACGTCAGGTACGCGAGGGCGGCGCGGACCGGGAGCGCCTTGAGCAGTGAGCCCGGCAGGGCGTCCTGCGCGGCGCGCTCCGCGAAGTCGAAGCACTCGGCGTGCGAGCCGTACCAGGCGGCGGAGAGGTAGCGCAGCGCGGCGACGTGGCAGCCGTAGTGGTGCGGGGAGCGGCGCACGGCCCGTGCCCACAGCTGCTCGAACTCGGTGTGCGGGGCGTTGGTGCCGCGGGCGTGGTCGAGGGCGATCCGCCAGGGGACCGGGTCGCGGGGCTCGCAGTCGGCCGCCGCCAGGATCAGCGGGGTGACCTCGCGGAGGAGTTCGGCGCGGGCCGGGGAGGCGAAGGCGCGGGTGACGGCGAGTTCGGCCTTGACGAGGAGGAGGTCCGGGTCGTGGGGTGACGCCTCCTGCCAGGCGTCGAACCACTCCGGGCGGGCGGCGGCGAACGTGGCGAGGACCTGCACGGCGCGGTCCCGGTTCTCCCACTCGGCGGCCTCCCGGGTCTGGGCGAGGGCCTTCGCGGCGGGGCCGTGGTCGCCGCGGCCGGCTGCCACGAGGGCCGGGGCGAGGCGGTCGTCCGGGGCGTCGAGGAGGAGGTCCTCGTCCGGAGGGAGGCCGAGGCCGAGGTGGGTGGTGTGGCGGAGCATGCGGGTGGTGCGGATGAGGGCGCGCAGGAACGGCACGGGTGGGCTCCTTTTGCGCGGGGGCGTGGTTGCGGGTGGGTTGACGGTTGGGGGTGGGGAAAGGTTGCGCTGTGGCGGGTTTTTGGCCGGGGCGTGGTTGGCGTCCCCCTTGATGCGTGCCCGGCACCGTGGCTTCGGGGCTCCGCCCCGGACCCCGCTGCTCAATCGCCGCAGGGGCTTGAAATGCCTAGTTGCGGCGGAGGAGGCGGGTGGCGCCGGCCGCTACCGTCGTCGCCAGGGTCCAGCCGAGGAGGACCAGGATGGCGGATGCCCATTGCCAGGCGCCGTGGAACTGCCACGCGCCGGCCTGGCCGAGGTCGATGACGGGGAGGAGGAGGTCGAGGGTGAAGAGGGCCGAGTTCCAGACCGGGCCCTCGCCGGGCTTGATGCGGGGGTGCGGGGCGTGGGAGAAGGCGAGCGCGCTGACCGCCCACAACACCGCCATCCACAGCGCGGCCCGCCCGGGCCGGTACCCGTACGCCACCGTCCAGTCCTGGACGTACCCCCACACCTTCGCCGCCAGCGGCAGCGTCTCGCGGCGCCGCCGCTGCTTGGCCAGCAGCACCTCGCGCGCGTCGGAGTCCTCACCGCTGCCCCGCAGCACCATGGCGAGCCGCTCGTACGGCTCCGGGTTGTACTCGGGTGTCGCGGCGGCGAGCCATTCGAGGCGGCGGGCGAGGGGGAAGGAGCCGGAGGGGATGAGGTTCTCGTACTGGAAGCCGCCGAGCCGGAGCTGACCGGGCCCCGGCCAGCTCGTCGACTTGTCGACCAGGTTGGTGGTGCGCGCGCCGGACAGCACGATCCGCCCGCGCCGCGGACTCTCGCACAGGAAGCGCAGCTCCGGGGTCTGCACGCGGCGCATGGAGACCTCCTGCTCGTTCTGCATCGTGAAGCGCGCCGAGTCCAGGTCGATCGCGTCGCCGAAGCGCCCGTCGTCGAGCCGCACCCCGCCCTCGCACTCGAAGCGCTGCACGCGGGTGCCGCGCGCGGGGGTGCCGCCACCGTTCAGGAGCGGCGTGCCGAGCGCGGCCGGGCCGAGGTACAGGGTCCGCTCGACCGACATCTGCGGGGCGTTCAGGGCGCGCCGCCCCTGCGTATTGCGGAGCAGGCTGCCGCGCAGGGAAAGGGAGACGCCGATCGTCGCGCCGCGCAGGCTCAGCTCGCCGTGCGTTTCGAGGAGCTCGGCCTGGAGGTCCTGGCCGACCGTGAGCCCGTCCGCCATGATCGACTTTCCGCGCCGGTCGCGGAACACGACGGCCTGGTTGAGCAGCAGGTCCGTGCCGATGTGGGCGTCCGTGAGCCGGACCCCGTTGTGGAAGCGGCAGCGGGGGAGGTGCAGGTCGCCCTCCGTGTGGACGCGGGCGCCCTCCAGGCGCGGCACCGAACAGTCCACGAGTCGTACCGTCGTGAAGTGCGCCTCCGGCAGGAGCACCTCCTTCTCGAAGCGGCAGCCCTTCATCTCGACGTACGGGACGACCGTGCCGCCCGCGAGGTCGAGCACGTCGGTGATCTGCAGGCCGTGCAGCTTGAGCGACGAGACCCGGCCGTCGAGCGCCGGTGGCCCGGAGAGCAGCAGCCACGCCACGATCCGCGCCCGCACGCTCCGCTCGGGCCCCCACGGCTGCCCGCCGTGCGGATCGTCCCGATCGCGGTCCCCGGTACGCAGGTCGTAGACGCTTCCGTTGCGGAACGCCTGCCACATCCCGACCTCGGCGGCGGTCAGCCCGTCCGGCACGTCCCCGTTGCTGCCATTGCCGGTCGTCCCCTCGACCACGACTGTTCTGCCTCCCCCTATGGCCGGTACCGCCTACCGGTTCGTACAACCGTTCATGCCCGTTGCGTGACGGTCTGAACGCTCGTGGTCAGGTCGCCTTCGGGTGCCGGTATCAGCCACTGATACAGGGCGCCGAGCGTAAACCCGCGTCTGAGAGAATTGTTCTGTGATCTCTCGAATCGATCTGCGCGGCGCCGCCCTCCCCGAGGGTCAGGCCCTGCGCTCGCTGCTGCCCCGTGCCGACTTCGACGTCGCGGCCGCCCTGGAGAAGGTGCGCCCGATCTGCGAGGACGTGCATCATCGTGGCGACGCGGCGCTGATCGAGTACGGGAAGAAATTCGACGGTGTGGAGCTGGAGTCCGTCAGGGTTCCTGCCGAGGCGCTCGACAAGGCGCTCGCCGATCTCGAACCCGCCGTGCGGGCCGCCCTTGAGGAGTCCATCCGGCGGGCCCGGATCGTCCACCGCGAGCAGCGCCGCGACAGCCACACCACGCAGGTCGTGCCCGGCGGCCGCGTCACCGAGAAGTGGGTGCCGGTCGACCGGGTCGGGCTCTACGCGCCCGGCGGCCGGTCCGTCTACCCCTCCTCCGTGATCATGAACGCGGTGCCGGCGCAGGAGGCCGGCGTCCCGTCGATCTCGCTCGCTTCCCCGGCCCAGGCCGAATTCGGCGGCCTGCCGCACCCGACGATCCTCGCGGCCTGCGCCCTGCTCGGCGTCGACGAGGTGTACGCGGCCGGTGGCGCCACGGCCGTCGCCATGTACGCGTACGGCACCGAGTCCTGCGCCCCGGCGAACATGGTGACCGGGCCAGGCAACATCTGGGTGGCCGCAGCCAAGCGCTACTTCACGGGCCGGATCGGCATCGACGCCGAGGCGGGCCCGACCGAGATCGCGGTCCTCGCCGACGCCACCGCCGACCCGGCGCACGTCGCGTCCGACCTGATCAGCCAGGCCGAGCACGACCCGCTGGCCGCGGCCGTCCTCGTCACGGACTCCGCCGAACTCGCGGACGCCGTCGAGAGGGAACTCGAACCGCAGGTCGCCGCGACCAAGCACGTCGAGGACCGGATCGTGCCCGCGCTGAAGGGCCGGCAGTCCGCGATCGTCCTCGTCGACTCGCTCGACGACGGCCTCAAGGTCGTCGACGCGTACGGCGCCGAGCACCTGGAGATCCAGACGGCGGACGCCCCCGCCGTCGCCGACCGGGTCCGCAACGCGGGCGCAATCTTCGTGGGCCCGTGGGCGCCGGTCTCGCTCGGCGACTACGCCGCCGGGTCCAACCATGTGCTGCCGACCGGCGGTTGTGCCTGCCACTCCTCCGGCCTGTCCGTCCAGTCCTTCCTGCGCGGCATCCACATCGTCGACTACACGAAGGACGCCCTCGCCGAGGTCGCGTCCACCGTGGTGACGCTCGCCGACGCCGAGGACCTGCCGGCGCACGGCGCGGCCGTCAAGGCCCGCTTCGGATGGAAGGTTCCGCAGAGCAAGTGAGCGACCGAGTGACGAACATCGACGACCTTCCCGTACGCGACGAACTGCGCGGCAAGTCCCCCTACGGCGCACCGCAGTTGGACGTCGCCGTACGCCTGAACACGAACGAGAACCCGTACCCGCTGCCCGAGCCGCTCGTCCAGCGGATCGCCGAGCGCGTCGCCGAAGAGGCCCGGCACCTCAACCGCTACCCGGACCGGGACGCGGTCGAGCTGCGCACCGAACTCGCCAACTACCTTTCCCGTACGACCGGTTACCAGGTCACGTACGAGCAGGTGTGGGCGGCGAACGGGTCGAACGAGGTGCTCCAGCAGCTCCTCCAGGCCTTCGGCGGGCCGGGGCGCACCGCGCTCGGCTTCGAGCCCTCGTACTCGATGCACCCGCTGCTCGCCCGCGGCACCAACACCGGCTGGCTGAGCGCCCCGCGCCGCGCCGACTTCTCGCTCGACGTCCCGGCCGCCGTCGAGGCGATCCGGACGCACAAGCCGCACGTCGTCTTCATCACCAGCCCCAACAACCCGACGGGCAACGCGGTCGCGGCCGAGGACGTCCTCGCGCTGTACGAGGCCGCGGGCCGCGACGCCATAGTCGTCGTCGACGAGGCGTACACCGAGTTCAGCCACGGAGAATCGCTCCTGCCGCTGATCGAGGGCCGCCCGAACCTCGTCATCTCGCGGACGATGTCGAAGGCCTTCGGTGCGGCCGGGCTCCGGCTCGGCTACCTCGCCGCCGACCCGGCCGTCGTCGACGCCGTCCAACTGGTGCGCCTTCCCTACCACTTGTCGGCCGTGAACCAGGCGACGGCGCTCGCCGCCCTGGAGTACACCGACACGCTGCTCCAGTACGTGGAGCAGCTCAAGGCCGAACGGGACCGTGTGGTCGCCGAGTTGGAGGCGTACGGCTTCGAAGTCACCGTCGCCGACGCCAACTTCATCCAGTTCGGCGTCTTCGAAGACCCGCACGCCGTCTGGCAGTTCATCCTCGACCGCGGCGTCCTGATCCGTGACAACGGAGTCCCCGGACGGCTGCGCGTCACCGTAGGCACCCCCGAAGAGAACGACGCGTTCCTGGACGCGGCCCGCGAAGTGAAGAAGGAGTTCGGAGCATGAGCCGCGTAGGACGCGTGGAGCGCAGCACCAAGGAGACCTCGGTCCTCGTCGAGATCGACCTCGACGGCACCGGAAAGGTCGACGTGTCGACCGGGGTCGGCTTCTACGACCACATGCTCGACCAGCTCGGCAAGCACGGCCTGTTCGACCTCACGGTGAAGACCGAGGGCGACCTGCACATCGACTCGCACCACACCATCGAGGACACCGCCCTCGCCCTCGGCGCCGCCTTCAAGCAGTCGCTCGGCGACAAGGTCGGCATCTACCGCTTCGGCAACTGCACCGTCCCGCTCGACGAGTCCCTCGCCCAGGTGACCGTCGACCTGTCGGGCCGCCCGTACCTCGTGCACACCGAGCCCGAGAAGATGGCGCCGATGATCGGCGAGTACGACACGACGATGACCCGGCACATCCTGGAGTCCTTCGTCGCACAGGCGCAGATCGCGCTGCACGTCCACGTCCCGTACGGGCGCAACGCGCACCACATCGTGGAGTGCCAGTTCAAGGCGCTCGCCCGCGCCCTGCGCTACGCCAGCGAGATCGACCCGCGCGCGGCCGCCGCCGGAATCCTCCCCTCCACGAAGGGTGCCCTCTAAGCCATGAACGGCCTCGCGACCGTCCTCATCGTTGTTGGCCTGTTCCTGCTCGGCGGCGTCTACTCGTTCGTCAAGCAGGGCATGGGCAAGAGCCTCGTCACGCTGCTCTCCATCGGCGCGGGCATGTGCCTCGTCGCGGGCGTGCTGCGGCTCGACTACTGGAGCTGATCATGGCCTCCGCCACAAGCAAGAAGGTCGTGGTCTTCGACTACGGCTTCGGGAACGTACGTTCCGCCGAGCGCGCCCTCGCCCGCGCGGGCGCCGACGTGGAGATCACCCGCGACTACGACAAGGCCATGAACGCCGACGGGCTGCTCGTGCCCGGCGTCGGCGCGTTCGCCGCCTGCATGCGGGGCCTGAAGGAGGCGCGCGGCGACTGGATCGTCGGCCGCCGCCTGGCCGGTGGCCGCCCCGTGATGGGCATCTGCGTCGGCATGCAGATCCTCTTCGCGCGCGGCATCGAGCACGGCGAGGAGGCCGAGGGCCTCGACGAGTGGCCCGGCGTCGTCGAACCGCTGAAGGCCGACGTCGTCCCGCACATGGGCTGGAACACCGTGGACGCCCCGCAGGGCTCCCAGCTGTTCGCCGGTGTCGACACCGACGAGCGCTTCTACTTCGTGCACTCGTACGCCGTGCAGAACTGGGAGCTCGAAGTCCACAACCCCACGATGCGTGCGCCCAAGGTCACCTGGTCCACGCACGGCGGCCCGTTCGTCGCCGCCGTCGAGAACGGCGCGCTGTGGGCGACGCAGTTCCACCCCGAGAAGTCCGGCGACGCCGGAGCGCAGCTGCTGAAGAACTGGATCGGAAGCCTTTAGCCATGAGCAACAAGCTCGAACTCCTCCCCGCCGTCGACGTCCGCGACGGACAGGCCGTCCGCCTCGTGCACGGCGAGTCCGGCACCGAGACCTCCTACGGCTCCCCGCTGGAGGCCGCCCTCGCCTGGCAGAACTCGGGCGCCGAGTGGCTGCACCTCGTCGACCTGGACGCCGCGTTCGGCACCGGCGACAACCGCACCCTGATCTCCGAGGTCGCGAAGGCCATGGACATCAAGGTCGAGCTGTCCGGCGGCATCCGCGACGACGACTCGCTCGCCGCCGCCCTCGCCACCGGCGCCACCCGCGTCAACATCGGCACCGCCGCCCTTGAGGACCCCGACTGGGTCGCGAAGATCATCGCCGAGCACGGCGACAAGATCGCGGTCGGCCTCGACGTGCGCGGCACGACGCTGCGCGGCCGCGGCTGGACCCGCGACGGCGGCGACCTGTACGAGACCCTTGAGCGCCTCAACTCCGAGGGCTGCGCCCGCTACGTCGTCACCGACATCGCCAAGGACGGCACGCTCCAGGGCCCGAACCTGGAGCTGCTGCGGAATGTCTGCTCGGCGACGGACCGCCCGGTCGTCGCCTCCGGCGGCGTCTCCTCCCTCGACGACCTGCGCGAGATCGCGTCCCTCGTCCCGCTCGGCGTCGAGGGCTCCATCGTCGGCAAGGCGCTGTACGCCAAGGCGTTCACGCTGGAGGAGGCGCTGGAGGCGGTGGCCGCCGTATGAGCCTCGCGGTGCGCGTGATCCCCTGCCTCGACGTGGACAACGGCCGCGTCGTCAAGGGCGTCAACTTCCAGAACCTGCGCGACGCGGGCGACCCCGTCGAGATGGCGAAGGTGTACGACGCCGAGGGCGCCGACGAGCTGACGTTCCTGGACATCACCGCGTCCTCCGGCAACCGCGAGACCACGTACGACGTGGTGCGCCGCACCGCCGAGCAGGTCTTCATCCCGCTCACCGTCGGCGGCGGCGTGCGCACGGCGGAGGACGTCGACAAGCTGCTGCGCGCCGGGGCGGACAAGGTCGGGATCAACACGGCCGCCATCGCCCGCCCGGACCTCATCCGCGAGATCGCCGAGCGCTTCGGCCGCCAGGTGCTCGTCCTGTCGGTGGACGCGCGCCGCACCCCCGAGGGCACTTTCGAGGTGACGACGCACGGCGGCCGCAAGTCCGCCGGGATCGACGCCGTCGAATGGGCGCACCAGGCCGCCGAGTTGGGCGCGGGCGAGATCCTGCTCAACTCGATGGACGCCGACGGCACCAAGGACGGCTACGACATCGAGATGATCGAGGCCGTCCGGGGGCACGTGTCGGTGCCGGTGATCGCCTCCGGCGGCGCGGGCAAGCTCGCGGACTTCCCGCCGGCCGTCGCCGCGGGCGCCGACGCGGTGCTCGCCGCGTCCGTGTTCCACTTCGGCGATCTGCGCATCGGCGAGGTCAAGGACACGCTGCGCGAGGCGGGACACCCCGTCCGCTGAGGACACCCCTCCCGGGGCTCAACTTCCGTACGACACTGGTGATTTCGCCGATGCGCGTGCCGGGGACCCGGCGCCACCGTGGTCGCAGTCAGTGACCACGGCGGCGCCCCCGGGACGGACGCCGCCCTCCCCGAGAGGAACGCGTCATCGTGCAGCAGCACACCAGTGCGGCGCCCCCCGTGCACGGCAGGCGAGCCGCGAGCAAGGTCCGCAGTAAATTCCGAACCCGCCTCGTCCGTACGGGACTTGCCACCCTCCTCGCGCTCGGCGGCCTCGCCACCCAGCAGGCCCTGACCGCCGAGGCGGCCGAGAACCCGTACGAGCGCGGCCCAGCGCCGACCGTCTCCAGCATCGAGGCATCCCGCGGCTCCTACGCCGTCTCGCAGACCAGCGTGTCCTCGCTGAGCGTGAGCGGATTCGGCGGCGGCACCATCTACTACCCGACGTCGACGGCGGACGGCACGTTCGGCGCGGTCGCGATCTCGCCGGGCTACACCGCGTACCAGTCGTCCATAGCCTGGCTGGGCCCGCGCCTCGCCTCGCAGGGCTTCGTGGTCTTCACCATCGACACGAACACCACGCTCGACCAGCCCGACAGCCGCGGCCGCCAACTCCTGTCCGCGCTCGACTACTTGACGCAGCAGAGCTCGGTACGCGGCCGCATCGACACGAGCCGGCTCGGCGTCATGGGCCACTCCATGGGCGGCGGCGGCACGCTGGAGGCGGCGAAGAGCCGTCCCTCGCTCCAGGCGGCGATACCCCTGACCGGCTGGAACCTCGACAAGACCTGGCCCGAGATCCAGACCCCGACGCTCGTCGTGGGCGCCGACGGCGACACCATCGCCCCGGTCGCCTCGCACTCGGAGCCCTTCTACCAGAGCCTGCCGGGCTCACTGGACAAGGCGTACCTGGAACTGCGGGGCGCCACGCACTTCACCCCGAACACGTCCAACACCACGATCGCCAAGTACAGCATCTCCTGGCTCAAGCGCTTCATCGACAACGACACCCGGTACGAGCAGTTCCTCTGCCCACTGCCGAGTTCGAGCCTGACGATCGCGGAGTACCGGGGCAACTGCCCGCACACGTCGTGACGTTACGTCACATGAGGTGTGCGTGAGCACAGTGTCCTGCGGCGCCGGTTGGGATTCCTCCCAACCGGCGCTGCACGTGCGGTGGTTGGCCCCTAGCGTGCGACGGATGAGCGGAAGATCCGTGCTGTTGCTGGCCGCCGCCGCGTACGAGAGCGACCCCGAAGGGCCCGGCGTCGACGCGGGACTCGTGCTGCGGGCCGCCGCGGCGGCCGGGCTCGGAGCGGACGCCCTCGACGCGGCCGAGCGCGCCGGGCTGCGGCGCACCCCCGACGGGCGGCTGCGACTGCCGGGCAGACGCAGGCTCTACGAGGCCGTGGACCCGGAGCGGCGCAGGGCCGCGCACCGGTTGCTGGCCGCCGCGGCGACGGGGGAGCGGCAGCGTTCGGCGGGCCTGCTGCACCGGCTGCTCGGCGCGAGCTACCCCGACGCCGGACTCGGCACGGAACTCGCCGCGGCGCGGGGCACGCCGCACGGCGAACGCAGCACGGCGCTCGCCCACGCGGCCCGCCTCGCCGACGACCCGGCGGTCCGCGCCGAGCGCCTGGTCGCGGCGGCGGACCACGCGCGCCTCGCGGGCCGCCCGCACCGCGCCCGCGAACTCCTGGATTCGGTGGGCGAGTTGGCGGTGACCGAGACCGTACGAGGGCGTGCCGCGCTGGTACGCGGACTGCTCGCGCTGCGCGACGGGCCGGTGGCGGACGCCCGCGAGTCCCTGCTGTTCGCGGCCCACCTGTGTGCGGGGCCGGACGCGCTGGAGGCCCGGCTCGGGGCGGCGGAGGCGTCGTGGGCGCTGGGCGACAGGGAGGGGTACCGGGAGGCGGTGGGGGCGGGGCCTGCCGGTGTGCGTGCGGTGGACTCCGTCCTCGTCGACTACCGGGTCGGCATGGCCGCGTCGCTCGGGGAGCGGGCCGGGGTGGGGCGGGTCGCGCTGCGGCGGGTCGTCGCGCGGTCCGTCGGGGAGCGGGAGCCGGGGGCGCTGACGCGGGCCGGGGCCGCCGCCCTCGTCGCCGGGGACGTCGAGGCGGCGTGCCGCCTTGGCAGCAGGGCGCTCGCGGCCGCGCGGGACCGGGGCGAGGGGGCCGAACTGCCGCGCGCCCTCGAACTGCTCGCCTACGGTGAGTTGCGCTCCGGGCGGCACGTCCGCGCCCGTGCGCACGCCGAGGAGGGGGTGCGGGCCGCGCTCGGCGCCGGGCAGCGCAACGTTCTCGCCCACCAGCACGCCGTGCTCGCCCTCGTCGCCTCGCTCGACCGGGACGTCGACACCGTCGCCCGGCACGCCGGCGCGGCGCAGGAGGTCGCGGCCCGGCACGGGTTGGCGCAGGCCGCGACGCTCGCCCAGTGGGCGCTGGCCCGTGCCGACCTGGCGCGTGGTGACGCGGTGCGGGCGGCGGCCAGGCTCGGGCCGCTGGTCGGGGGCGGCTCGCGGCGCGGGCACTTCGGGGTGCGGATGCTGGCGGTGCCGTGCTGGGTGGAGGCCGCGGTCCTCGCGGGGGAGCCGGGTGGGGCGCAGGCCGCGCTCGGCGAGTTCGTGGTGTGGGTCGAACGGGGCCACGACCCACTGGGCCCGGCCCAACTCGCCCGCTGCCAGGCGTTGTTGGCGTTCGGGAACCCCGCCGTGGCGGAGTCCCGCTTCGAGGAGGCGCTGGCGCGGCACGAGGGGGCGGGCGGCGACTTCGAGCGGGCCCGCACCGCGGCGCTCTACGGCAAGTGGCTGCGCCGTACGCGCCGCCCGGCGCGGGCCCGTACGTTGTTGCGGGACGCGCTGGTGGCCTTCGAACGGTGTGGTGCGACGGTGTGGGCCGGGCAGGTGGCGGCGGAGCTGCGCGCCACGGGTGCGGCCCCGGCCGACCCCGAACCCCCCGGCCGTTTGTCGGAGTTGACGCCCCAACAACTACGCATCGCGCGCTGCGTCGCGAAGGGCGACACCAACCGCGAGGTCGCCCGCCGCCTCTCCGTGAGCCCCCGCACGGTCGACCACCACCTCCGCAACGTCTTCGCCCAACTGGGCATCCGCTCCCGCGTAGAACTCGCCCGCCTGGTCGACCACACGGAGTCCCCGGTGACCTGACCCCGTGTCGCGCGGCACCGGGGGCCGGGCAATTCAAGCCCCTGCGGCGATTGAGCAGCGGGGTCCGGGGCGGAGCCCCGTGGCGTAGGGGTGGATCCCGGTGTCGGGCGGCAGGCCTGACCTGCGGGTTTGCGGGAGGGGGTGGAGACCGACCGGCCGGTATGCCATTCTTCGGGCTCGAGGGACGAGCCGTGGAGGATCGTTATGCCCGCGCATCTCGTACGTACCCGCCCCCAGCCCCACCCCACCGCCGGCACGGCCGCCGTCGCCGTACTGCACCGCGCCGCCCGCCCCCTCATGGGACAACTGGGCGCGCTCACCGACCGGTTGACCGCGGAGCTGTACGCGCGGGAACCGGCCTACCGCACCGAGATCGAGGCCGACCCCGCCCACGTACGCGCGGAGATCCAGCGCTCGCTGCGGCACAGCGTCGCCTCCCTCCTCGACCCGGCACTCAGCCGCGACGCCGCCCGCGCCTGCTCCGCCCGGATCGGCGCCGACCGCGCGGCCCGCGGCTTCCCGCTCGACGCCGTGTCGCACGCCTTCCGGCTGGGCGGCGCCCTCGTCTGGCAGGCCCTCGTCGACGAGGTGACCCTGCGCCACCCCGAGGACGCGCACCTACTGGTGCACCTCGCCGTCGACGTATGGAACTTCGTCGACGAACACTGCGCCCACGTCGCCGACTCCTACCGCCGCGCCGAACGCGAACTCGCCTGGCGGCGCGAGAACCGCCGCCGCCTGATGATCGCCGCCCTCCTCGACGGAGCCACCCGCATCGCCGACCTGCCCGACGCCGCCACCGCACTCGACCTGCCGGAACGCGGCCGGTACGTCGTGCTGATCGCGTCCGGCGGCGGCCGCGCCACGCCCCGGCCCACCCTCCCGCACGGCGTACGCGCCGTATGGCACACCGCCGCCGGGGCGGAGCGCGCCATCGTCGGCCTCGCAGACCAGGAGGCCGATCAACTCGCCGCCGCGCTACGGGAGTTCTGCCAACGCGCCGCACCCGGCACACGCATCGGCCTCAGCCCCGCCGTCGAAGGGCTCGCCGCCGTCGGTGGCGCCCGGCGGCTCGCCGAGACCGCGCTGCGCATCTGCCCCGCCGACGGCGGCACCGTACTCCTGGACGAGCAGCTGCCCGCCGCGCTCGTCGCCGCCGCGCCCCGACTCGGCCGGATCCTCACCGACCGCGTCCTCGGCCCGCTGCTCGCCCTGCCCCCGGCCGACCGCACCCTGCTGCTCGACACCCTCACGGCCTGGCTGGACTGCGACGGCTCCGCGCAGCGCGCCGCCGCCCGCCTCTACTGCCACCGCAACACGGTCCTGAACCGGCTGCGCCGCTGCGAACAGCTCACGGGCCGCAGCCTCGCCCGCCCCGCCGACCTCGTCGAACTGGGCCTGGCACTGCACGCCCACCGACTCGTACAACCCGATGGCCCCGCAGGAGTGGCTACAGGCCCAGTGCCTTCGTCTCCGTGAGCCGGTCGATCGCCGACTTCTCGCCGTCCATCTCCACGTCCGCCGACTCCTGCCGGCCGAACGCGAACATCAGCAGCTCCGAGGTCGCGCCCGTGACCGTGACCACGGGCGTGCCGCGGTGGGCCACCACCGTCTGGCCGTCGGGGCGGCGCAGCACCACGCCGACCGGCGCCTTGCGGCCCATCACCCGCGCCATCCGTTCCAGGCGCGACCACAGGACGTCGGAGAAGACCGGGTCGAGCTCGCGCGGCGTCCAGTCCGGCTGGGCGCGGCGCACGTCCTCGGTGTGGACGTAGAACTCGACCGCGTTCGACGCCTCGTCGATCTGCTTGAGCGCGAAGGGCGAGAAGCGCGGCGGACCGGTGCGGATGAGCTGGATCAGCTCCTCGTACGGCTTCTCCGCGAACTCGGCCTGCACCCGTTCCAGGCGTCCGGCGAGCTGCTTGATGAGGATGCCGCCGGCGGCGTCCGCGCGGCGCTCGCGCACCACCACGTGCGCCGCGAGGTCCCGGGTGGTCCAGCCCTCGCAGAGGGTGGGGGCGTCAGGGCCCGACGCCTCCAACAGATCGGCGAGCAGAAGTCGTTCACGCTTGGCATGGGTCGACATGCCAGTCAGCCTACGACCGGGGACGCCGCACCGGACAGTGGACGGCTTGCCCGGCGCGGCACAATGGTCCCCATGACCAGCAGCGCCCCCGTCCCCAGCAGCAACCTCGACCCGGCCGTCGCCGCCCGCCTCAAGCGGAGCGCCGACGGTTTGGTGCCCGCCATCGCCCAGCAGTACGACACCGGCGAGGTGCTCATGCTCGGCTGGATGGACGACGAGGCGCTGCACCGCACCCTGACCACAGGACGCTGCACGTACTGGTCGCGCAGCCGCCAGGAGTACTGGGTCAAGGGCGATACGTCGGGCCACTTCCAGCACGTGAAGTCCGTGGCCCTTGACTGCGACGCCGACACCGTCCTCGTCAAGGTCGACCAGGTGGGCGCCGCCTGCCACACCGGCGCCCGCACCTGCTTCGACCGCGACGAACTGCCGGTCAGCGGCAGCGCAGCGTGATCTCCTGACGGTCCCGGAACACGATCCGGGCCGGGTCGCCCGCCACCGGAAGCCCGTCGACCTCCGCCAGGCACTGCGGCCGCACGCCCCACTCCGCGAAGAGCTGCCCGAGCGTGAAGTCCTGCCACGTCGCCGACTCCACGTGCACGGTGCCGCTGGTGTCGTGCGTGTGCAGCGGGCTGTAGCGCGGCTTCTCGCCGGAGCGGTCGATGCCGAGGTCGGCGGGGACGGTCACCCGGTCGCCGTCCGCGTACACGGTGAGGTGCGGGTGGATGTGCATCGTCAGCTTCTCGGAGTCGAGCATCTCCAGGCCCGCCGCCCGTACCCCCGCCTCTACGTCGGTGGGCGCGGCCCAGTCATCGGAGGCGGGCGCCGGGGCCGCACCGGTCAGCAGGGCCACGGCGGTGGCGGCGAGGGCGAGCGAGGAGACGGTACGTACGTTCTTGGTCTGCGTCACGGCTCCCTTGTAGTGCCCCGGCGGTCCACGTGGTGGCCAGGCGCGCGGGGCGTCACTCCCACGGAAGTACGCTCCTCCCATGGACCTGGACACCTTCCGCAAGCTCGCGACCGACCGCCGAGTGATCCCCGTCAGCCGCAAGCTCCTCGCGGACGGCGACACGCCCGTCGGCCTGTACCGCAAGCTCGCCGCCGAGCGCACCGGCACGTTCCTCCTGGAGTCCGCGGAGAACGGCCGCTCCTGGTCCCGCTATTCGTTCGTCGGCGTGCGCTCCGCGGGCACGCTGACCGAGCGCGACGGACAGGCCCACTGGCTGGGCACGCCGCCCGTCGGCGTCCCGGTCGACGGCGATCCGCTGGCCGCGCTGCGCGCCACCGTGCAGGCGCTGCACACCCCGCGTTACGAGGGCCTGCCCCCGTTCACCGGCGGCATGGTCGGCTATCTCGGGTACGACATCGTGCGCAGGCTGGAGAAGGTCGGCCCGGGGGAGCGCGACGACCTCAAGCTGCCCGAGCTCACGATGCTGCTGACCAGCGACCTGGCCGTGCTCGACCACTGGGACGGCTCGGTCCTCCTCATCGCCAACGCCATCAACCACAACGACCTCGAAACCGGCGTCGACGAGGCCTACGCCGACGCCGTCGCCCGCCTCGACGCCATGGAGGCCGACCTCGCGAAGCCGGTCGAGACGGCCCCGACGGCCCTCCCGTCGTCCGAGGTCCCGCCGTTTGAAACAGGCACAGTCACGGTCCCGTGGGGCGGCGAGCAGTACCAGGAGGCCGTCGAGGACATCAAGGAGCGGATCAGGGCCGGGGAAGCCTTCCAGGTCGTCCCGTCCCAGCGCTTCGAAACGCCTTGCAGCGCAAGCGCGTTGGACGTGTACCGGGTGCTGCGGGCCACGAACCCGTCCCCGTACATGTACCTCTTCCGCTTCGACGGGTTCGACGTCGTCGGCTCGTCCCCGGAAGCTCTCGTCAAGGTCGAGGACGGGCGCGCCATGGTGCACCCCATCGCCGGGACCAGGCCGCGCGGCGCGACGCCGCAGGAGGACCACGACCTCGCCGAGGAGCTGCTCGGCGACCCCAAGGAGCGGGCCGAGCACCTGATGCTCGTCGACCTCGGGCGCAACGACCTGGGGCGGGTCTGCGAGCCGGGCTCCGTCGAGGTCGTCGACTTCATGTCCATCGAGAAGTACAGCCACGTCATGCACATCGTGTCGACCGTGACCGGGCAGGTCGCCGAGGGCCGCACCGCCTTCGACGTCCTCACCTCCTGCTTCCCCGCCGGCACCCTCTCCGGCGCCCCCAAGCCCCGCGCGCTCCAGATCATCGACGAGCTGGAGCCGTCCCGGCGCGGCGTCTACGGCGGCTGCGTCGGCTACCTCGACTTCGCGGGCGACTCCGACACCGCGATCGCCATCCGCACCGCGCTCCTTCGCGAGGGCACGGCGTACGTGCAGGCCGGCGCGGGTGTCGTCGCCGACTCCGACCCGGTCGCCGAGGACACCGAGTGCCGCAACAAGGCGGCCGCCGTACTGCGCGCCGTGCACACGGCGAACCGGATGTGAGGAACCACGCCGTGTGACGTGACGCACGCCTCCGGGCTCCGGGTCACGTAAACCCGTACAGACAGGCGATAGTGGAGTACGTGACTGCTGTACCGCACCCCCGTACCGATGCCGCCGAGTCGGCTGCCCCGGACGCTCCCTCGAAGAACGGCCGGCGCAGCCTCGCCGTCGCCCTGCTCTGCGGGGCCGCGGGAGCCGCGATCGCCCTGCTCGCGTCCCGGCAGGAGTGGTGTTCCGGCTTCGCCGCCGTCGCGGGCGGCAAGCTGCCGCTGACCGCGAAGGGCAGCGACGTCACGGGCGTTCCCGCGGCCCTCGCCATAGTGGGGCTCGCCGCGCTCGTCGCCGTGTTCGCGGTCCGCAAGGTCGGCCGCGTCCTGGTCGCCGTGCTGCTCGCGCTCAGCGGCGCGGGCGCCGTCGCCGCCGCCGTCCTCGGCGCGAGCGACAGCGCCGCGCTCGACGAGAAGGCCGCGCAGGCCGCGGGCGACGCCTCCGCCACCATCGACGCGCTCAGCCACACCGCCTGGCCGTACGTCTCCGCCGCCGGTGGCGCCCTGATCCTGATCGCCGGGATCCTCGCCGTCGTGTACGGCGCGGCCTGGCCGTCGATGGGCGGCCGCTACGAGCGCTCCGGCGCCCCGAAGTCCCGCCGCGCGAAGGCCGTCGACCCGGACCGCCCCGAGGAGCTGTGGAAGGCCCTCGACCGCGGCGAGGACCCGACCGGCGCGTAGGGCTCCGCCGACCCCGCGTACTTTGCTTTCGCGCGAGTACGGGACAATAAATATGTAGGACGTACGCCTCGCGTACGCATAGGCCATAAGCAACGAGGAGCAAGCCATGGCGGACAGCAGCCACGGACACACCCCGGCCGCCTGGACCGGTGTCATCATCGCCTTCATCGGTTTCTGTGTCGCGGGCGCCTTCATGGTGATGGGCAGCATCGCCGGTTTCTGGGCCGGCATGGCCCTGCTCGCGATCGCCGCGATCGTCGGCGGCGCGATGCACATGGCCGGCATGGGCAAGCCGAGGCGGGCCGAGCTGCAGCTGAAGTCCACCGGGGCGGCGCAGCCCGCGGGCTCCGAGGCCTGAGTCCTCGTACCTGCGAAAGGGGCGCGGCGACATGCCGCGCCCCTTTCGCATGCGCTGGATGAGTCACGGAGGCAGAATTCACGCGTGACCGTGGAGACGAGCGACACCGACACCGACAACACCGCCGCCACCCGCTCCAGCGCCCTGCGCCGACTCGGAGTCCCGCTCGGCGTCCTCGGCGGCGTCGCCCTCGCCTTCGCCTACGTCGGCACCGTCGACCCGAACGAGCCCGGCCACTACCCGGCCTGCCCCTTCCTCCAGCTCACCGGCGCCTACTGCCCCGGCTGCGGCGGCCTGCGCAGCGCCCACGCCATCGTGCACGGCGACGTCACGGGCGCGCTCGGCGCCAACGCCCTCGCCGTCGTCGGCTACGCCCTGTTCGCCGTGTTCTGGACGGTGTGGGCGGTCCGGTCCGCGCGCGGCAGGCCGTTCGGGCTCGCGCTGGGCCGCGTACAGCTGTGGACCCTGGGCGCGGTCGTGCTCGCCTTCACGGTTGTCCGGAACCTGCCGTTCGGTGGCTTCCTAAGCCCTTGATCAACCGCGTTTGTCCAGGTAGTGGGACCGGCGTCAACCGGATGCGGGACCTTCGTCCTTCTGCGGATACCATTCACAAGGACCAGATGAACACCCAGGGGATGCCCGGAAAGGAGTCCGCTCGCGTGAGTGTGCTCGACGAGATCATCGACGGAGTCCGTGCCGACCTTGCGGAGCGGCAGGCGCGCGTCAGCCTCGACGAGCTCAAGGAGCGCGCGGCGAAGGCTCGCCCGGCGAAGGACGGTGTGGCCGCGCTCAAGGGCGACGGCGTCAAGGTGATCTGCGAGGTCAAGCGGTCCAGCCCCTCCAAGGGCGCGCTCGCCGCGATCGCCGACCCGGCCGCCCTCGCCGCGGACTACGAGGCGGGCGGCGCCGCCGTCATCTCCGTCCTCACCGAGCAGCGCCGCTTCGGCGGCTCGCTCGCCGACCTGGAGGCCGTCCGGGCCAAGGTCGACATCCCGGTCCTGCGCAAGGACTTCATCGTCACCTCGTACCAGCTGTGGGAGGCCCGCGCGTACGGCGCCGACCTCGCGCTGCTGATCGTCGCGGCCCTGGAGCAGCCCGCCCTGGAGTCCCTCATCGAGCGCGCCGAGTCCATCGGCCTCACGCCGCTCGTCGAGGCGCACGACGAGGACGAGGTGGAGCGCGCGGTGGACGCCGGAGCGAAGATCATCGGCATCAACACCCGCAACCTCAAGGACCTTTCGGTCGACCGCGGCACCTTCGAGCGCGTCGCCCCGGACATCCCCGACCACATCGTCAAGGTCGCCGAGTCCGGCGTGCGCGGCCCGCACGACCTGATCGCGTACGCCAACGCGGGCGCGGACGCCGTCCTCGTCGGCGAGTCCCTGGTGACCGGCCGCGACCCGAAGGCCGCCGTCGCCGACCTCGTCGCGGCGGGCGCCCACCCGGCCCTGCGCCACGGACGGTAAGCTCACCCCATGCCCATCGCCTCCCGCCTCGCCCCCGGCTGCCGCCCCCGCGGCTGCCGCGCGCCGGCGAGGCGTGTGCGCGGCCGCCGGGTCCGGTACCACATCGGCGCGGAACCGGGCCAGATCAACGGCATGCGATGGCAAAGCGCCCCTATAAGGGGCGCGGGGAACTGCGCACGTCACCACGGACAACCGTCACCTGCGTAACTGCGTAATCCCGCACGCCCCACGGCAGTTAGTGATCACCCAACTAACCGTGAGGTTTCCCGCATGTCCAGCGACTACTTCATCCCTGACCCGGAGGGTCAAGTCCCCAGCGCCGAGGGCTACTTCGGCGCGTTCGGCGGCAAGTTCATCCCGGAGGCCCTCGTCGCCGCCGTGGACGAGGTCGCCGTCGAGTACGCCAAGGCCAAGAACGACCCGGCGTTCGCCGCCGAGCTCGACGACCTCCTCGTCAACTACACCGGCCGCCCGAGCGCCCTCACCGAGGTCCCCCGGTTCGCCGAACACGCCGGAGGCGCCCGCGTCTTCCTCAAGCGCGAGGACCTGAACCACACCGGCTCGCACAAGATCAACAACGTGCTCGGCCAGGCCCTGCTCACCAAGCGAATGGGCAAGACCCGCGTCATCGCGGAGACCGGCGCGGGCCAGCACGGCGTCGCGACGGCCACCGCCTGCGCGCTGCTCGGCCTTGAGTGCAAGATCTACATGGGCGAGATCGACACCGAGCGCCAGGCCCTCAACGTGGCCCGCATGCGCATGCTGGGCGCCGAGGTCGAGGCCGTGAAGTCCGGCTCGCGCACGCTCAAGGACGCCATCAACGAGGCGTTCCGCGACTGGGTCGCCAACGTCGACAACACGCACTACCTGTTCGGCACGGTCGCGGGCCCGCACCCGTTCCCGGCGATGGTCCGCGACTTCCACCGGGTCATCGGCGTCGAGGCCAGGCGGCAGACCCTGGAGCGCGTCGGCCGCCTCCCGGACGCCGCGGTCGCCTGCGTCGGCGGCGGCTCCAACGCCATCGGCCTGTTCCACGCCTTCATCCCGGACGCCGACGTCCGCCTCATCGGCTGCGAGCCGGCGGGCCACGGCATCGAGTCCGGCGAGCACGCGGCGACGCTCAGCGCGGGCGAGCCCGGCATCCTGCACGGCTCCCGCTCGTACGTCCTCCAGGACGAGGAGGGCCAGATCACGGAGCCGTACTCGATCTCGGCGGGCCTCGACTACCCGGGCATCGGCCCCGAGCACGCGTACCTCAAGGACTCGGGCCGCGGCGAGTACCGCGCGGTCACCGACGACGGCGCCATGCAGGCGCTGCGCCTGCTGTCGCAGACCGAGGGCATCATCCCGGCCATCGAGTCGGCGCACGCCCTCGCGGGCGCCCTCGACATCGGCAAGGAGCTGGGCAAGGACGGGCTGATCATCGTCAACCTGTCCGGGCGCGGCGACAAGGACATGGACACCGCGGCCCGCTACTTCGGCCTGTACGACGGTTCTGGTGACGAGGAGGCCGCCAAGTGAGCGGGAACATTCAGCTGCTGAACGACACCCTCGCCGCCGCGAAGGCCGAGGGCCGCTCCGCCCTCATCGCCTACCTGCCCGCCGGTTTCCCGACCGTCGACGGCGGCATCGAGGCGGTCAAGGCCGCCTTCGACGGCGGCGCGGACGTCGTCGAGGTCGGCCTGCCGCACTCCGACCCGGTCCTCGACGGCCCGGTCATCCAGACCGCCGACGACATCGCGCTGCGCGGCGGCCTGAAGATCAAGGACGTCATGCGGACGGTCCGCGAGGCCCACGAGGCCACCGGAAAGCCCGTCCTCGTCATGACGTACTGGAACCCCATCGACCGCTACGGCATCGAGCGGTTCACCGCCGAACTCGCCGAGGCGGGCGGCGCGGGCTGCATCCTGCCGGACCTGCCGGTGCAGGAGTCCGCGGTGTGGCGCGAGCACGCGGACAAGCACGGCCTCGCCACCGTCTTCGTCGTCGCGCCCAGCAGCAAGGACGAGCGCCTCGCCACCATCACGGCGGCCGGCTCCGGCTTCGTCTACGCCGCGTCCCTGATGGGCGTCACCGGCACCCGCGAGTCCGTCGGCAACCAGGCCAAGAACCTCGTCGAGCGCACCAAGGCCACCACCGAACTCCCGGTCTGCGTCGGCCTCGGCGTCTCCAACGCCACCCAGGCCAAGGAGGTCGCCGGATTCGCCGACGGCGTCATCGTCGGCTCGGCGTTCGTGAAGCGGATGCTGGACGCCCCCGACGAGAAGGCCGGGCTCGAAGCGGTCCGCGCCCTCGCCGCCGAACTCGCCGCGGGCGTAAGGGACAACAAGGCCTAAGGGACAACAAGTAGTAACTCGGAGTTACGTCACCCATACGGGTGGAAACCGGACCGGGGAGGCACGCTCGTGCCTTCCCGGTTCGTTTGCGCTGGTGTGAGCGAGAAGAACCGAGAGGGAAAGCGCGCGGCCCGCGAACGCCTGGCCGCAGAGCGCGAGAAGCAGAAGGCCGCGGAGAAGCGGCGCAGGACGTTGATCGTGGGCGCCGCCGTCGTGTGCGTGCTCGGCCTGGCCGCGGTGATCGGGGTGGTTGCCGCGAATTCGGGAGACGACAGTTCCAGCGACGCGGGCCCGGTGGTCGCGCCGAAGGGCGCCGACGGCAAGGACAAGCTGGCGATCCCCGTCGGCAAGGACAGCGCGAAGTCGACGCTGGAGATCTGGGAGGACTTCCGCTGCCCCGCCTGCAAGACCTTCGAGGACACCTACCGCTCGACGATCCACCAGCTCGCGGACGCCGGTGAGCTGAAGGTCCAGTACCACCTCGTCACGCTGATCGACGCGAACATGCAGGGCAGCGGCTCGCTCCGCGCGGCCAACGCGGCGGGCTGCGCGCAGGACGTCGGGAACGACAAGTTCCGCGACTACCACGACGTGCTGTACGAGAACCAGCCCGAGGAAACCGACGACGCGTACGCGAAGAACGACAAGCTGATCGAGCTCGCCGGAAAGGTCGACGGACTCGACACGGACGCGTTCAAGTCGTGTGTGAACGACGGCAGGCACGACAGCTGGGTGAACAAGTCGTACAAGGCGTTCCAGGACGCCAAGTACCAGGGCACCCCGACGGTCCGGCTCAACGGCAAGGACATCCTCAGCGACCAGAGCCTGACCCCGGCCAAGTTCAAGAAGATGGTCGAGGACGCGAACAAGTAGAACGAGGAGGCGGAGCTGTTACGCAGCCGTTGCCGGGCTGCCCGTCGTGCGCGCGGCCCGGCACGGTAGCGTCGGACCTGCCATGGAACTTGCCTTCATCCCCAGCCCGTCCAGCGGCGTCGTCTATCTCGGCCCGATCCCGCTGCGCGGCTACGCGTTCTGCATCATCATCGGCGTCTTCGTGGCCGTCTGGCTCGGCAACAAGCGCTGGATCGCCCGCGGCGGGCAGTCCGGCACGGTCGCCGACATCGCCGTGTGGGCGGTGCCCTTCGGCCTGGTCGGCGGCCGCCTCTACCACGTGATCACGGACTACGAGCTGTACTTCAGCGAGGGCCGTGACTGGGTGGACGCCTTCAAGGTCTGGGAGGGCGGCCTCGGCATCTGGGGCGCCATCGCGCTCGGCGCGGTCGGCGCCTGGATCGGGGCCCGCCGCCGCGGCATCCCGCTGCCCGCCTACGCCGACGCCATCGCGCCCGGCATCGCCATCGCCCAGGCCATCGGCCGCTGGGGCAACTGGTTCAACCAGGAGCTGTACGGCAAGGCGACCGACGTGCCCTGGGCCCTGAAGATCACCCAGGACACGGACGGCCGGGTGCCGGGCACGTACCACCCGACGTTCCTGTACGAGTCGCTGTGGTGCATCGGTGTGGCCCTGCTGGTGATCTGGGCGGACCGGAAGTGGAAGCTCGGGCACGGGCGGGCGTTCGCGCTGTACGTCGCGTCGTACTGCGTAGGCCGCTTCTGGATCGAGTACATGCGCGTCGACGACGCGCACCACATCCTCGGCCTGCGCCTCAACTGCTGGACGGCGCTGGGCGTCTTCCTGCTCGCGGTCATCTACATGGTGGTGTCGGCGAGGACGCGGCCGGGCCGCGAGGAGGTTGTTGAACCGGGGGTCTCCGACGGTTCGGCGGGCGACGGTGACGGTGAGGCCGAGGACGAGGTCGACCTCTCGAAGGATGAGGCCGAGGTCGAGGCCGAGGCCAAGAAGACCTGAGTTTTGGTTGTACGTTGATGAGGGCGCCGGACCGGTTGGGTTCGGCGCCGTTGTGTGTTGCGGTGTCCTCAATCGCCGGACGGGCTTGATTCGCTGAGGTCGTCCTTGATCGTGGACGGGCTTGATTTGCTGAGGTTGTCCTTGATTGTGGGCGGGCTTGATTTGCTGAGGTTGTCCTCAAGTGGCGGCCAGCCGCAGCGTTCTGTGCGCGGCAGCCACCACCGCCGCGTCGACGAAGCGGCCGTCCGGGAGGGCCAGGGCGCCCGCGTCGGTGGCCGCCGCGCACACGATCTCCCGCGCCGCCGCCACCTCCGCCTCCGTGGGGCGGAAGGCGGCCTCGATGACCGGGAGTTGGCGGGGGTGGATCGCGGTGCGGCCGAGGAAGCCGAGGGCGCGGCCTTCGGCGCAGGACTCGGCCAGGCCCGCCAGGTCGCGGACGTCCGGGTAGACGGACTGCGGGGGCGGCGGCAGGTGGGCCGCGCGCGCCGCGACCACCGCACGGCCGCGCACCCACGCGAGGCCCGCCGCGTCCGTGACGCCGAGGTCGGCGCGCAGGTCGGCCTCGCCGAGCGCGATGCCGTGCACGGAGTGGTGCGCGGCGATGTCGTAGGCGTGCTCGACGCCGACGGCGGACTCCAACAGGGCGTAGAGGGGTGGGACTTCCACCGCCCATTCCTGTACGCGGGTCAGGTCGGCCGGGCCGTGCACCTTCGGCAGGCGGAGCGCGTCCAGGCCGGGGAGTGGGGTGAGGCGGCGTACCTCGTGCTCGGCGAGCGGACCGTCCAGCGCGTTGACGCGGACGTGCACCGGCACCTTGTGCTTGTCGGCGAGGAGCTCGGCGGTGGCGTCGAGGGCGTACGCCTTGCGGTCGGGGGCGACCGCGTCCTCCAGGTCGACGAGGACCACGTCGGCGCCCGAGCCGAGCGCCTTGGCGACGACGTCGGGGCGGTCCCCGGGGACGTAGAGCCAGGTGAGGAAGGTGTTCTCGCGGGTTTCGCGGGTCATACCGCACCAGCCTCCCGCAGCGCCGCGATGTCCGCCTCCGAGAGGCCGAGGCCGTCGAGGATCTCGTCGGTGTCCGAGCCGTGCGGGCGGCCCGTCCACTGGATGGCGCCGGGGGTCTCGGAGAGGCGGAAGAGGACGTTCTGCATCTTGACCGTGCCGAGGTCCGGGTCGGGGAGTTCGGTGATGGAGCCCAGGGCCTGGTACTGCTCGTCGGCGAGGACGTCGCGGACGTCGTAGATGGGGGCGATGGCCGCTTCGGCCTTCTCGAAGGCCGCCACGACTTCGTCGCGGGTGTGCCGCGCGATCCAGCCGCCGACCGCCGCGTCGAGCTGATCGGCGTGGGCGGCGCGGCCGGAGCCGGTGGCGAACCAGTCCTCCTCGATGAACCCCGGGTGGCCGACGAGGTGCATCACCCGTTCCGCGATCGACTGCGCGGAGGTCGAGACGGCGACCCACTTGTCGTCGCTGGTGCGGTAGGTGTTGCGGGGCGCGTTGTTCGTCGAGCGGTTGCCGGTGCGGGGCTGGACGTAGCCGAGCTGGTCGTACCAGGTGGCCTGCGGGCCGAGGATCGACAGCATCGGCTCGATGATCGCCATGTCGACGACCTGGCCCCGTCCTGTCGTGCCCCGTGCGTGGAGCGCCGTCATGATCGCGTACGAGGTGGCGAGCGCGGCGATGGAGTCGGCGAGGCCGAACGGGGGGAGGGTCGGGGGCCCGTCCGGCTGGCCGGTGATCGCGGCGAAGCCGGACATCGCCTCGGCGAGGGTGCCGAATCCGGGGCGGCGGGCGTACGGGCCGAACTGGCCGAAGCCGGTGACGCGGGCGAGGACGAGGCGCGGGTTGGCGGCGCTCAGCTCGTCCCAGCCGAGGTGCCACTTCTCCAGGGTGCCGGGGCGGAAGTTCTCGATGACGACGTCGGACTCGGCGGCGAGCTTGAGGAGGATCTCGCGGCCGTCGGGGGAGGAGAGGTCGAGGGTCAGGTTCTTCTTGTTGCGGCCGAGGGTCTTCCACCAGAGGCCGATGCCGTCCTTGGACGGGCCGTGGCCGCGGGAGGGGTCCGGCTTGCGGGGATGCTCGATCTTGATGACCTCCGCGCCGTAGTCGCCGAGCATCGTGGCGCAGATCGGGCCGGCGAAGAGGGTGGCGAGGTCGAGGACGCGGAGGCCCGCGAGGGGGCCGTGGGGCGTCGCTTCTTGATGGTGCGTCATGTGCGGAGCTCCAGGGTGAGCCGGGCCAGTTCGTCGAAGCCGATGCCGTCGAAGCCGGCGACCGTCGTCGACAGGTGGTTCTTGAGCGGGGCCGTCCAGTGGGCGCCGAGGGCGTCGGGGCGGCCGGCGAGCAGGCCCGCGATCGACCCGGCCGTCGCGCCGTTGGAATCGGTGTCCCAACCGCCGCTCACGGCGCGGCAGATGGAGCCCTCGAAGTCGCCGTCCGCGTGGGTGAGGGCGGCGGCGAGCAGGGCGGCGTTCGGGAGGACGTGGACCCAGTGGTGGGTGGCGGCGTAGGTGGCGTGCAGTTCGTCGACGACGGTTTCGAAGTCGGAGCCGGCGTGTTTCGTGGCGAGTCCGATGCCGTGCCGGACGGCCTGGGCGTAGCGGGAGTGCGGGGGGACCACGGTGAGGCCGGTGTGGAGTGCCGTGTGGACGTCCGCGGTGCCCGAGGCCGCCGCGGCGATGGTGGCGGCCGTGAACATCGCGCCGTACACGCCGTTCGCGGTGTGCGTGAGAACGGCGTCCCGGTGGGCGAGACGGGCGGCGCGGACGGGGTCGCCGGGGCTGATCCAGCCGAAGACGTCGGCGCGGATCTGGGCGCCGATCCATTCGCGGAAGGGGTTGTGGTGGGTGGCGGTGTGCGGGGGTTCGAGGCCGGTGAGGAGGTTGCGGTAGGCGATGCGTTCGGCGGTGAAGGTGCGGCCGGCGGGGAGTTCGTCGAGCCAGAGTTTGGCGACGTCGGTGGTGGTGAAGGTGGGGCCGTGGCGTTGGACGAGGAGGAGGGCGAGGAGGGGGTAGTTGAGGTCGTCGTCCTCCGGCATGCCGTCGATGTTCTCGGCGAGGGAGGTGGGGGCGCTGCGGCGGTTCCAGGGGTGGGCGGCTGCGATGGCGGGGTCGAGGTCGCGCTCGGTGAACCAGGTGTGGAGGGGCCAGTTGGCGGTGGAGCGGGCGATGGCGCGGATGCCGTCCAGTGGGAGCTTTTCGACGGGTTTGCCGAGCAGGCATCCGACGGCTCGGCCCAGCCAGGCGGCGTGCAGGGCGTTCTCTTCCCCCACCCCGCCCCTTCCCGAAACCGGGGGCTCCGCCCCTGGACCCCGCCTCGGTTGCGCCCCCGGGGGCTCCGCCCCCAGACCCCCGCTGCCTCTCGTCCCAGAGCGGGGCTCCGAGGTCGCCCCGTTCCTCGTTTGCCGGAGGGGCTGGCTTGTCAGCCCCTCCGGCGATTGAGGAGGCCCGTCCGGCAGGACTTTCGGGAAGGGGCGGGGTGGGGGACCTTGGTTGGTGAGGGACTCGATGGCGGGCAGGGCTGTCGGCTCTGTCGACGCCAACGGAGAAGGCAGGGAGGCCAGTTCGGTCAGCAGCTCCTCCGCCAAGCCCCGCAGGGGCGACGGTTCCGGTGACGCCCCGGCCCGGTCCGGGGCCAGGTGGCCGCCCGCTGCCAGCCAGCGGGACTCGATTGCCGACGCGTCGCGGCCGTCCTGCGCCGCCTGGCGCAGCTCGTGGCCGATGAGGTCCTCCGGCTGCACCCACGTGAGGCGCAGCATCACAGGCCCGCGATCGCGGCGAACGCCGACTCGTGGGCGCGGCGCCGGTCCAGGTCACGCGCGTGCACCTCGCGGGTGACCTGGGCGAGGGACGCCGCGGGGGCGTGCAGGTCGAGTTTGCTCGCGCGGGCGATCTCCGCGCTCCACTCCTTGGGCACGGCCCCCTCCCCGTACAGCGCCCCGACGATCGCCCCGCTCATCGTGGCGATCGAGTCGCAGTCGCGGCCGTAGTTGACCGAGCCGAGCACGGTGTGGCGGAAGTCGCCGCGGCCGACGAGGAGCATGCCGAGGGCGATGGGGAGTTCCTCGATGGCGTGCAGGCGGGAGGGGCGGCGGGCGCCGAGGGAGGGCTTGCGGTACTCGGGGCCGACCGTGTCGAAGGGGGTGACCGCGTCCCGGAGCGGGGCCAGCGCGTCCTCGAAGTCGTCGTAGCGGGACGCCACTTCGCAGACTGCCTCGATCGCGGAGCGGGTGCCGTCCTTGGCGAGGGTGAGGGTGTCCTCGATGATTGAGTCGGGGGTTGCGTTCGGCTTGTACGCCGATGCCACCGCCGCCGCGAAGACGCCCGCCGCCTCCCGGCCGTACGAGGACTGGTGGGCGCCGGAGACGTCGAGGGCCTCCTCGTACGCCTTGAGGGGGTTGCCCGCGTTCACTGCTCCCACCGGGGCCATGTACATCGCCGCGCCGCAGTTCACGATGTTGCCGACGCCCGCCTCGCGCGGGTCCACGTGGCCGTAGTGGAGGCGGGCGACGATCCACTTCTCGGCGAGGAAGATGCGCTGGAGGGGAAGGGCCTCGGCCTCGAGTTCCGGGATCCAGCGGGGAGTTGTGATCAGGTCGGGGACGAGGTGGTCGGCGACGGCGTACGCGTCCAGGTGGTCGCGGACCTTCTCGTAGACGCGGATCAGGGCGTGGGTCATCAAGGTGTCGTCGGTGACGTGGCCGTCGCCCTTGTGGTACGGCGCGATGGGGCGGGCCGTTCGCCAGTCGTCCTTGTAGAAGGGTTCTACGATGCCGCGGACGCGGCCGCCGTGGCGCTCCGCGATGGCCTCCGGGGTCCAGCCCTCGACCGGGCCGCCGAGCGCGTCGCCGACGGCCGCGCCGACGAGGGCGCCGGTGGTGCGGTCTTCCAGTGAGGCGACGCTCGTGCTGGTCATGTTGAAGTTCCTTCCGTGGTACGGGAGTTGGTGGCGGTGGCGGTGGCGGTGGCGGTGACGCGGGTGAGGTGGGTGGCGAGCGTCGACAGTTCGGTGCCCGCGAGTTGCGGCAGGGCGCAGCCCGCGAGGGTGTCGCAGGCGTCCCGCCAGGTGTGCGGGAGCGCGTCCGCGCCGCCGATCGCTCCGGTGAGGGCGCCGGTCAGGGCGGGGGCCGAGTCCGCGACGCGGGACAGGCAGGCCGCGGTCGGTACGGCCTCGGCGACCGCGCCCGCGGCGGCCGTCGCCACGGCGAGGGCTACGGGTACGGTTTCGGCCGCCGCGATGCCGTAGCTGTAGACGTGGTCGACGATTTCGTGTTCCAGGACGGGGACCAGGGCGAACGCGTTGCCGGGTTGGCCGGGGCGGGCGGCTGCCGTGGCGCGGCCGAGTTCCACGGCGCGGTGGGCGTTGCGGTGGATCTCGGTGCCGGGCGGGAGTTGGGCGAGGGCGGCGTCCACGCAGGCGTCGGTGTCCGCGCCGCCGAGTGCGGTGGACACCGCGGCGGCCATCGCGCGGGCGCCGTGCACGCCGTCGCCGTCCTGGGTGTAGCGGGCGTCGAACTCGGCGAGGTCCGCGGCGCGTTCGGGTTCGCCGGGGTGGACGACCGCGAGGACGGCGGCGCGGACGCAGGCGGCGTCGTCGAAGTAGTGCGGGTTGTCGTGGCCGGTGGCGGGTGGGCGCAGGCCCGCCGCCAGGTTGCCGAGTCCGGCGCGGACGGAGATGCGGGCACGGAGCGGGATGTCGGCGGATTCGATCTCGTCGGCGTTGGCCGCGGCGGCGGCGATCTCGTCGGCGAGGGTGTTCCAGGCGAGGGAGAGGGAGGAGCGGACGCGGTGGTCGGGGTCGAGGTCGCCGAGGCCGTCGGCGTGCGCGGAGAGGATGGCGTACGCGGTGAACGCGGCCCATTCGGCGTCGTCGGAGGGGCCGAGGCGGAGGGGTTCGGGGGGTTGGTTCAGGGCGATGGGGACGGGGAGGGTAGTGGTGGCGTTCTGTTCGGCGAAGGTGTCGAGTTCGCGGGTGAGGCGGCGGGTCCAGTCCGGGAGTCTTGCGGCGCGGTGGCGTCCCGACGGCCAGCCGGCGGCGTCACCGGAGGCGATCCCTAGGAGCAGGCCTTCGATCCGGTCGCCCTCCGTGACACCGGATGTGGTTACGGCCTCGGGGCTCCGCCCCGGCCCCCGCGCCTCAATCGCCGGCGGGGCTTGATGGTGCGGCGCCGTGGTTGGTGTTTCGGGGTTCTGCTCCGGGTCCCGCGCCTCAATCGCCGCAGGGGCTTGATGGTGGAGGCTTTGTTTCGGGGCTTCCTGATCAATCGGTGATGCGGGCGACGGTTCGGCAATATCAGCCCCTCCGGCGTTTGAGGAGCGGGGTCCGGGGCGGAGCCCCGTGGCGTGATCCGAAGTCATGCCACCGCCCCCTCGCGGTCCGGCGGAGGCGGCGTCAACGTGTCGGCCACGTCCAGGACGTGGCGGCCCGCCATCGACGGGAGGCAACTGCCGCGGACCGGGCCGATCGCTCGCGCCCAGTCCGGCGGGATCGAGGACTCGCCGCACAGCGCGCCCGCCAGCGCCCCCGCGACCGCCGCCGTCGTATCCGCGTCGCGGCCCATGTTGACCGCCGTAAGAACGGATTCGCGGAAGTCGCCGCGGGCCACCGCGAACGCGCCGAACGCGAGGCCGACCGCCTCGGGGGCGAGGTCGGTCCAGGGGTAGCCGCCGATGACGACCGCTTTGCGGACGGCGCGCTCCATCGACAGCTGCGTGCCGTCCGGGTCCCGGCGGGCCCGCCGCGCCGCAGAGACCGCGCGGTGCAGGGAGCGGGCCGTCCAGGAGTCGTCGGGGACGACCGAGAGCGCGGCCTGGACGACCGCGTCGGGGCTGTGGCTGACCATCGCCGCCGCGACACCCGCCGCCACCGCCCGGCCGCCGTGGATGCCCTCACCGTCGTGGGACACCGTGCCGTCGATCGCCACCAGGCGTGCCGCCTCCGCCGGGCGGCTCGCCGCGTACACCCCGAAGGGCGCCGCGCGCATCGCGAGGCCGTCGCTCCAGGCGTGCCGGTGCTGGGCGGAGATGGGGGCGGCGAGGCCGCGGCGGAGGTTTTCGAGGGTGCCGCGTTCGCTGAAGCCGGCGCCCTTGAAAGGGCCCTCGTCGCGGTCCGCGATCCACGTGTGCCACGCCTTCTCGACGTGCCCGATGGTCAGGCCCGCGCCGTGCTCGGCGAGCAGCAGGCCGGAGAAGATCGCGTACTCGGTGTCGTCCGTACCGGCCGGGTCGGCGGAGACGAAGCCCTCGATGCGGCCCCAGCGTTCGCGGATCTGGGACGGCTTCATGTTCTCCGCGGGCGCGCCGATCGCGTCACCGACGGCGAGTCCGAGGAGCGCCCCGCGGGCGCGGTCCCGCAGGGAGATCGCGGCCGCGGGGGGCGGGTGCGGGACGGTACGGAGTCTGCGTGGCGAAGGAGGGTCCGGTTCGACGCTGACGCTCATGATGTGTTCGTGCTCATCTCTGGGGTTGTGCTGGTGGTGCAGGGGGTGGTGCCGGGGTGGTACTCAGCGTTGGTAGCGGTTCAGGATCAGGTTGCCGTCGTCGGCGAGGCGCTTGCGCAGCTCTGTTACGCCGAACGCGCCGTTGTAGTACTCCTGGAAGGCCGGAGTGGCGATCTTGTCCTTCCACTCGGCGTAGCCCCGCACCCCGAGCACCGGGGACGGGCGCAGCGCGGCGGCCATCTCGGAGCCGGTCTTCCAGCCGTACTTCTCGGTGGTGAGCGACGGGTCCTTCAGGGCCTGCCTGCTGGTGGGCAACAGCCAGTCGCCGCGCGCCAGTTGGACCTGGTGGTCGGCCTGGGTGAGGTAGGCGATGAACTCGGCGGCCGCCTTCTTGTGCTTGCTGTCCTCGGAGACGGACAGGGTCTGCGGGGCGACGCCCTGGGCCAGGCCGCCGGAGCCCGCGGGCATCGGCAGGACGGTCCAGTCGAAGCCCTTGGGGGCCTGCTGCTGGACCTGCTGCCGGAACGAGAAGTTCAGCGGGAGCATCGCGTACTTGCCCGCGAAGAATCCGGGCAGCGTGTCCGAACCGGCCATGCCGAGCGCCGACTTGGGCGCGGTGTGCTCCTTGTCGACCTGGCGGTTGATCAGCCGTGCGGTGGCCGAGTCGGCGGCGTCGTAGCGGATCTCGTTCTTGCCGTCGGCGCCCTTGTAGAAGATCTTGCCGCCGGTGGACTGGGCGAGGTTCACGGACTGGGTGACCGGCTCCTTCATCGACCAGGCGACGCCGTAGCGTTCCGGCTTGCCGTCCCCGTTCGCGTCCCGCGTGAGTCTTTTGCTCGCGCGTTCGAACTCGGCCCAGGACCAGGGGTGTTCGACCGTCGGCACCCGTACTCCCGACTCCTTCAGGAGCTTCTTGTTCACCACGAGTACGCGCGGCTCCTGGAGGAACGGGATGCCGTAGATCTTCTTCCCGTACGTCGTCGTCGCCCACGACGCCTTCGGGATGTCGGCGCGCAGCGACTTCGGCAGGTAGGGGGAGAGGTCGGCGAGGTAGCCGCCGTGGCCGAAGTCGGTGAGGTCGGAGGCGTCGTCGTGGAAGATGTCCGGCGCCTTGCCGCCCTCGAACGAGGTGAGCATCTGGTCGTGGATGCTGTCCCAGACGCCCTGGACGTACTTGACCTTGACCTTGGAGTGGGTGTCGTTCCACTGCTCCACGAGCGCCTTGTTGGCCTCGATCGACTCCTTCTGCCAGGCCAGGCTGAGGAATTCGAGGGTGACCGTGCCGTTCGCGGACGTGGAGTCCGCGTCTCCGCCCGAGCAGCCCGCCACGAGGGAGAGCGAGAGCGCGGCCGCTGCCGCCGCGGTGACCTTCCTTACGTTCTTCCGTACGCGCATCAGCCCTTCACCGCCCCGCTGAGCATGCCGCCCACGAGCCGCCGCTGGAGCAGCGCGAAGAAGACGAGGCTGGGGATGGTGGCGAGGACCGAGGCCGCGGCGAGCGGGCCCAGGTCGGCGACGCCCTCGGCGCCGAGGAAGCGGGTGAGGATGACCGACATCGTCTGGTTCTCCGGGGACTTGAGGAGGACGAGGGCGAAGAAGAACTCGTTCCAGGCGGTCACGAAGCTGAACATCAGCGTCGCTACGAGGCCGGGGGCGAGGAGGGGGAGAACCACGCTGGTCAGCGTGCGCAGACGGCCCGCGCCGTCCACCGCCGCGGCCTCCTCAAGGGAGCGCGGCACCGACTTCACGTAGCCCTGGAGCATCCAGAGCGAGAAGGGCAGGTTCCAGACGACGTAGACGATGATCAGGCCGAAGAGGCTGTCGATCATCTGGAGGTTCTTCAGGACCAGGAACAGCGGGATGATCACAAGCACGAACGGGAACATCTGGCTGACCAGGATCCACGCCGTGCCCGCCTGGCTGACCCGCGTCCGGTAGCGGACCATGACGTACGACGCCGGGACCGCGATCGCCACCGAGATCACGGAGGCGCTGACCGCGACGATCAGGCTGTTGAGCGCCGAGTGCAGCAGCGGCTGCGCGTCGAACGCGGCGCGGTAGTTGTCCAGGCTCGGGTGCTGCGGAATCCAGCTCGGGTCGATCGCGCCCAGCTCCCGCGGGGACTTGAAGGACGTGGACAGCAGCCAGAGGAAGGGGAAGGCCAGGAAGACCATGTAGCAGAGCAGGGCCGCGTACTGGCCCGTGCGGCCCGCGAACCGGGGGAGTGCCCGGGGGAGTGCCCGGGAGAGTGTCGTGCTCGCGCTCATGCCGCCGCCTCCACGTCTTCCTTGAGCTTCTTGCGCAGGAACAGCGTCAGCAGCACCGCGATCACCGCCACCATCGCGAGGCCCATCGCCGCCGCGTAGCCGAACTGGCCGTATTTGAAGGCCTCTTCGTACGCGAACAGCATCGGCAGCCGGGTCTTGCCGCCGGGGCCTCCTTGCGTCAGCACGTAGACCAGGCCGAAGGAGTTGAAGTTCCAGATGAAGTTGAGCGCCGTGATGGCGACGACCACCGGCTTGATGGCCGGCCAGGTCACGGCAGTGAAGCGGCGCCACAGGCCCGCGCCGTCCAACTGCGCGGCCTCCCGCAGTTCGAGCGGCACGTTCTGCAGCCCGGCGAGGAGGACGACCGTCGTCTGCGGCATGCCCGCCCACACGCCGACCACGATGACGGCGGGCAGCGCGTAGGAGAGGTCGGCGAGCCAGTCGACGTTCTCGTGGATCAGGCCGAGTTGGGTCAGCGTCTTGTTCAGGATGCCCGCGTCCGAGTGGTAGACGAGGCGCCACATGATGCCGACGACGACTTCAGGCATCGCCCACGGGACCAGCGCGAGCGTCCGGGCCAGCCAGCGGAAACGCAGATTCTGGTTGAGCAGCAGGGCCAGGCCGAGCGCGAGGACGAACTGCAGGGCCGTCACGGCCACGGCCCAGACCAGACCGATGCGGAACGACTCCCAGAACAGCGAGTCGTGGCGCAGGTCGAGGAAGTTGTCCAGGCCGATGAACCGGGTGGGGGCCGTCCGCCCGGCCTGCGCGTCCGTGAACGCGAGCGAGAGGCCGTACAGGAGCGGGACCACGCTGAGTATCAGAATCGGGATCAGCGCGGGCATCAGCAGGAACCACGCGCCCCGGTCCAGGCCCAGCGCTCGCTTGCGCTGACCCGGCGTACGGGGTGGTGGTGTGCCGCGGCTGCCGGGGACGGCGCTGTCCCGGGGCGCGGTGAGACTCATGGCAATCCTCGATGTCTCAACTGTCGGTCGCCGCCCGGCCCGTGGAGGCGCGGACGACGAGGCGGGGAGGGGCGGTGGTGGTGCGGGGGGTGGGGGTCTCGGGGGTGTCGTCGGCGGCGGCCCGCGCGCTGTCCAAGCGCCGCAGGAGCAGTTCGGCGGCGCGCTTGCCGCGCTCGGTGGAGCCCAGGTCGACGCTGGTCAGCGGCGGCCAGCCGGCCTGCGCGAGCACGCTGTCGTCCATCCCGGCCACGGCGACGTCCTGCGGTATCCGCAGGCCGCGCGCGTGCAGGGCGCGGGCGGCGCCGAGCGCCAGCTGGTCGTTGGCGCCGAACACCGCGTCCGGCTTCTGGTCGAGGAGCGCCTCGGTCGCGGCGGCTCCGGCCTCGATGTCGAAGTCCGTACGCGCGACGAGGTCCGGCTCGTAGGCGAGGCCGCAGTCGGCGAGCGCCTTGCGGTAGCCCTCGCCGCGCTTGCGCCCCGGGACCGTGTCGGCGGGGCCGTTGACGAAGGCGATGCGGCGGCGGCCCGTCTCGTACAGATGGCGCACGGCGAGCGCGACGCCCGCGACCGAGTCGGCGCGCACGCTGTCGACCGGGACGCCGCTGGGCAGCGAACCGATGACGACGACCGGGCCCGCCGCGCCGCGCAGCGCCTCGACGTGGGCGTCCGTGATGCGGATGGGGCACAGGATCAGGCCGTCGCTTGTGCGGTCGCCGAGGCTGCGCAGGACCGCGAGTTCGTCCTCGACGACGGCGTCCGTGGAGTGCAGGAGCAGGCGGTATCCGGCCGCCTTCGCGACGGACTGGATGGCGCGGACCATCGCCACGTACACCGGGTTGCCGATGTCGGGCATCGCGAAGGTGAGCTGGCGGGTGCGGCCGCCCTTGAGGGAGCGGGCCACCGCGTTGGGTACGTAGCCGAGTTCGGCGGCGGCGCGCTCGACCTTCTCGGTGGTGTCGGGGCGGGCGCCGAGGCCGTTGAGCACCCGGGACACGGACGCGATGGAGACACCGGCGCGCTCGGCGATGGAGATGATCGTCGGCTGTGGCACCGCGTTCCGCCCCTCTTCTGTAAACGTTTCCCGTCGTTGAAAACGTTTACGGATGTTGCTCCCCCGTTTCCCGCCCGTCAACGCCTGTTTCCTGTGATCCAGATCACCGACCCCTTCGGGAAGGTCAAGGTCAGTACGTTGCGCAGGGCGCAAAACCGCAGGTAAGTACGGCCTTCCTTGCTGGCAGGGCCGTTTTTTCGCGCGTACTTTCGGGGCCATGGCCATCATCGAGACCGCAGCGACCCTGCACGACGCCCACCGGGACAACCACACCCACCGTGATGTCAACGGCGGCTGGCTGCGCCCCGCGGTCTTCGGCGCGATGGACGGGCTCGTCTCCAACTTCGCGCTCATGGCGGGCGTCGCGGGCGGCGCCGTCTCGCAGCAGACGATCATCATCACCGGCCTCTCGGGCCTCGCCGCCGGAGCCTTCTCCATGGCCGCCGGCGAGTACACCTCCGTCGCCTCCCAGCGCGAGCTGGTCGAGGCCGAACTCGACGTCGAGCGGCGCGAGTTGAGGAAGCACCCGGCCGACGAGCAGAAGGAGCTCGCCGAGCTGTACGTCTCGCGCGGCGTCGAGCCGGAGCTCGCGCACGAGGTCGCCAAGCAGCTCTCGCACGACCCCGAGCAGGCCCTGGAGATACACGCGCGCGAGGAGCTGGGCATCGACCCCGGCGACCTGCCCTCGCCGATGGTCGCCGCCGTCTCCTCCTTCGGCGCGTTCGCGCTCGGCGCGCTGATCCCGGTGCTGCCCTATCTGCTCGGGGCGAGCGCCCTGTGGCCCGCCGTGCTGCTCGCGCTCGTCGGACTCTTCGCGTGCGGGGCGATCGTGGCGAAGGTGACCGCGCGTTCCTGGTGGTTCAGCGGACTGCGGCAGCTGGCCCTCGGTGGCGCCGCGGCGGGTGTGACGTATCTCCTGGGGACCGTCTTCGGGACTTTTGCTGGTTGACGGGTCGCGGCCGTGGCCCGAAGATGCCTATACAGCGCCTTGCATAAGTAGTCGTTACCGCGCGGTTTCGATTGTTTGACCACGGGGCATGAGCCGTAAGCGCTGGGGGCAATGAGGCCCGCGGCGCACACCGGCACCACTCGGCTTCACCACTCGGCTTCACCACTCGGCTTCACCCAGGCCCTCGGTCATCGATCTGCCCGGCAAGGCCTCTCCCGCCGCCACCCGCGGTGTCCGCATGTTGGAACGCAGTATCCGGTTCCCGAGAACCGCCCCATCATGTAACCTGCACGAAATTTTTTGAGCAGCACCTTTTTTGAGTAGCAGCTTTTGAGCAGCACTTCTCCGCAGAGGGCCAACGTCGTCCCTCGGCACGTACCTTGCCACGACGACGACGGGAGAGCCGATGCGTACCTCGCGCCAGCCGTCCCAGCATTCCAACAGCGGCCAGACCTGGTCGCACATGGATGCTCGCCCTGCTGCCCAGGGCATGTACGACCCGCGTAACGAACACGACGCCTGTGGCGTCGGTTTCGTGGCCACCCTCACCGGCGAGGCGAGCCACACGCTGGTCGAGCAGGCGCTGACCGTTCTGCGAAACCTGGAACACCGCGGTGCCACCGGCTCCGAGCCCGACTCGGGCGACGGCGCCGGCATCCTGTCCCAGGTTCCGGACGCCTTCCTGCGCGAGGTGGTCGACTTCGACCTCCCCGAGGCCGGTTCGTACGCCGTCGGTATCGCCTTCCTGCCCGAAGAGGGCACCCAGGAGTACGTCTCGCAGCTTGAGACGATCGCCGCCGAAGAGGGCCTGAACGTCCTCGGCTGGCGTGAGGTCCCGGTCGCCCCGCAGCTGCTCGGCGCCACCGCCCGCTCGACGATGCCGGCCTTCCGCCAGCTCTTCGTCGCGGACGGCACGTCGAAGGACATCGCGCTCGACCGCAAGGCGTTCGTGCTGCGCAAGCGCGCCGAGCGCGAGGCCGACGTGTACTTCCCGTCGCTCTCCGCCCGCACGATCGTCTACAAGGGCATGCTGACCACCGGCCAGCTGGAGCCCTTCTTCCCGGACCTGTCCGACCGCCGTTTCGCCTCCGCGATCGCGCTCGTGCACTCCCGGTTCTCCACGAACACGTTCCCGTCGTGGCCGCTCGCGCACCCGTACCGCTTCGTCGCGCACAACGGTGAGATCAACACCGTCAAGGGCAACCGCAACTGGATGCGCGCGCGTGAGTCGCAGCTCGCCTCCGACCTCTTCGGTGGCGCGGACAACCTGGAGCGGATCTTCCCGGTGTGTACGCCGGACGCCTCCGACTCGGCCTCCTTCGACGAGGTGCTCGAACTCCTGCACCTGGGCGGCCGTTCGCTGCCGCACAGCGTCCTGATGATGATCCCGGAGGCCTGGGAGAACCACGCCTCCATGGACCCGGCCAGGCGCGCCTTCTACCAGTACCATTCCAACCTCATGGAGCCCTGGGACGGCCCGGCCTGTGTCACCTTCACCGACGGCACCCAGGTCGGCGCCGTTCTCGACCGCAACGGCCTGCGTCCTGGCCGCTACTGGGTGACCGACGAAGGACTCGTCGTCCTCGGCTCCGAGGTCGGCGTCCTCGACATCGACCCGGCCAAGGTCGTCAAGAAGGGCCGCCTGCAGCCCGGCCGGATGTTCCTCGTGGACACCGCCGAGCACCGCATCATCGAGGACGACGAGATCAAGTCCGCCCTCGCCGCCGAGCACCCCTACGAGGAGTGGCTGGAGGCCGGCGAGATCGAGCTCTCCGACCTCCCCGAGCGCGAGCACATCGTGCACACGCACGCCTCCGTCACGCGCCGCCAGCAGACCTTCGGCTACACCGAGGAAGAGCTGCGCATCCTCGTCGCGCCGATGGCCAAGGCCGGCGCCGAGCCGATCGGCTCGATGGGCACGGACACCCCGATCGCGGCCCTGTCCGCCCGCCCGCGGCTGCTCTTCGACTACTTCACCCAGCTGTTCGCGCAGGTCACCAACCCGCCGCTGGACGCCATCCGTGAAGAGCTCGTCACCTCGCTGCGCTCCCCGCTGGGCCCCGGCAGCAACCTCCTGGAGCCCACGGCCGCCACCTGCCGCGCGGTCACCCTGCCGTTCCCGGTGATCGACAACGACGAGCTCGCCAAGCTCATCCACATCAACGCCGACGGCGACATGCCCGGCATGAAGGCCGTGACCCTGTCCGGCCTGTACCGGGTGAACGGCGGCGGCGACGCGCTCGCCGCCCGCATCGACGAGATCTGCGCCGAGGCCGACGCCGCCATCGAGGCCGGCGCCCGCCTCATCGTGCTCTCCGACCGGCACTCCGACGCCGAGCACGCGCCGATCCCCTCGCTGCTGCTCACCGCGGCCGTGCACCACCACCTCATCCGTACGAAGCAGCGCACCAAGGTGGGCCTGCTCGTCGAGGCCGGTGACGTGCGCGAGGTCCACCACGTGGCCCTCCTCATCGGCTTCGGCGCCGCGGCGGTCAACCCGTACCTCGCCATGGAGTCGGTCGAGGACCTGGTCCGCGCCGGTACGTTCCTCAACGGCATAGAGGCCGAGGACGCCATCCGGAACCTGATCTACGCGCTCGGCAAGGGCGTCCTCAAGGTCATGTCCAAGATGGGTATCTCGACCGTCGCCTCCTACCGCGGCGCCCAGGTCTTCGAGGCCGTCGGCCTCGACGAGGACTTCGTCGAGAAGTACTTCAACGGCACCACCACCAAGATCGGCGGCGCCGACCTCGGTGTCATCGCCGAGGAGGTCGCCGCCCGGCACGCCAAGGCGTACCCCGCATCCGGCATCGCGCCCGCGCACCGCGCGCTCGACATCGGCGGCGAGTACCAGTGGCGCCGCGAGGGCGAGCCGCACCTGTTCGACCCGGAGACGGTCTTCCGCCTGCAGCACGCCACGCGCTCGGGCAGCTACGACATCTTCAAGAAGTACACGGACCGCGTGAACGAGCAGTCCGAGCGCCTGATGACGCTGCGCGGCCTGTTCAACTTCAAGTCCGAGGGCCGCGAGCCGATCTCCATCGACGAGGTCGAGCCGGCCTCCGAGATCGTCAAGCGCTTCTCGACCGGCGCCATGTCGTACGGCTCCATCTCGCGCGAGGCCCACGAGACCCTCGCCATCGCCATGAACCAGCTGGGCGGCAAGTCCAACACCGGTGAGGGCGGCGAGGACCCGGAGCGCCTGTACGACCCGGCGCGCCGCTCGTCGATCAAGCAGGTCGCGTCCGGCCGCTTCGGCGTGACCAGCGAATACCTGGTCAACTCCGACGACATCCAGATCAAGATGGCCCAGGGCGCCAAGCCCGGCGAGGGCGGCCAGCTGCCAGGACACAAGGTCTACCCGTGGGTCGCCAAGACGCGTCACTCGACGCCGGGCGTGGGCCTCATCTCCCCGCCGCCGCACCACGACATCTACTCCATCGAGGACCTGGCTCAGCTGATCCACGACCTCAAGAACGCCAACCCGGCCGCGCGTATCCACGTAAAGCTGGTGTCGGAGGTCGGTGTCGGCACGGTCGCGGCCGGCGTCTCCAAGGCGCACGCGGACGTCGTCCTGATCTCCGGCCACGACGGCGGCACGGGCGCCTCGCCGCTCACGTCGCTGAAGCACGCCGGTGGTCCCTGGGAGTTGGGCCTCGCGGAGACCCAGCAGACGCTTCTGCTGAATGGTCTTCGTGACCGCATCGTCGTCCAGACCGACGGCCAGCTGAAGACCGGCCGCGACGTGCTGATCGCCGCGCTGCTCGGCGCCGAGGAGTTCGGTTTCGCGACCGCGCCGCTCGTCGTCTCCGGCTGCGTCATGATGCGCGTCTGCCACCTGGACACCTGCCCGGTCGGCATCGCCACGCAGAACCCGACGCTGCGCGAGCGGTTCTCCGGCAAGGCCGAGTACATCGTCAACTTCTTCCAGTTCATCGCCGAAGAGGTCCGCGAACTCCTCGCCGAGCTGGGCTTCCGCTCCATCGAGGAGGCCGTCGGCCACGCCGAACTCCTCGACACCGAGCGGGCCGTGAACCACTGGAAGGCGCAGGGCCTCGACCTGGAGCCGCTGTTCCACGTTCCGGAACTGCCCGAGGGCGCCGTCCGGCACCGCCTCATCGACCAGGACCACGGCCTGGAGAAGGCGCTCGACAACGAGCTGATCAAGCTCGCCGCCGACGCCCTCGCGGCGGGCGACCAGACGGACGCCCAGCCGGTCCGCGCCCAGGTCGCCATCCGCAACATCAACCGCACGGTCGGCACCATGCTCGGCCACGAGGTGACGAAGAAGTTCGGTGGCGCGGGCCTGCCCGACGACACCATCGACATCACCTTCACCGGCTCCGCGGGCCAGTCCTTCGGCGCCTTCGTCCCGCGCGGCGTGACGCTGCGCCTCGAAGGCGACGCCAACGACTACGTCGGCAAGGGCCTCTCCGGCGGCCGCGTCGTCGTCCGCCCGGACCGCGGCGCCGACCACCTCGCCGAGTACTCGACGATCGCCGGCAACACCATCGCGTACGGCGCGACGGGCGGCGAACTGTTCCTGCGCGGCCGCACCGGCGAACGCTTCTGCGTCCGCAACTCCGGCGCGACGGTGGTCTCGGAGGGCGTGGGCGACCACGGCTGCGAGTACATGACCGGCGGCCACGCGGTGATCCTCGGCGAGACGGGCCGCAACTTCGCGGCCGGCATGTCGGGCGGCATCGCGTACGTCATCGACATGGACCCGGACAACCTCAACGCCGGGAACAAGTCGGCCGTCGAGCCCCTCGACGACACCGACAAGCAGTGGCTGCACGACGTGGTGCGCCGCCACCAGGAGGAGACCGGCTCCACCGTCGCCGAGAAGCTCCTCGCGAACTGGGACGCCTCGCTTGCCCGGTTCACGAAGATCATCCCCAGCACGTACAAGGCAGTGCTCGCCGCCAAGGACGCCGCCGAGCGAGCCGGTCTCTCCGAGACCGAGATCACCGAGAAGATGATGGAGGCGGCGACCAATGGCTGATCCCAAGGGCTTTCTGAACCACGGGCGCGAGGTCGCCGAGACCCGCCCCGTCGAGGAGCGCGTCAAGGACTGGAACGAGGTCTACGTTCCGGGCTCCCTGCTCCCCATCATCAGCAAGCAGGCGTCCCGCTGCATGGACTGCGGCATCCCGTTCTGCCACAACGGCTGCCCGCTGGGGAACCTGATCCCCGAGTGGAACGACTACGCGTACCGCGAGGACTGGTCGGCGGCCTCCGAGCGTCTGCACGCCACGAACAACTTCCCGGAGTTCACGGGCCGCCTGTGCCCGGCCCCGTGCGAGTCGGCGTGCGTCCTCGGCATCAACCAGCCGGCCGTGACCATCAAGAACGTCGAGGTCTCGATCATCGACAAGGCGTGGGACACGGGCGACGTCGCCCCGCAGGTCCCGGAGCGCCTGTCCGGCAAGACCGTCGCGGTCATCGGCTCGGGCCCGGCCGGTCTGGCCGCCGCCCAGCAGCTGACGCGGGCCGGTCACACGGTCGCGGTGTACGAGCGCGCGGACCGCATCGGCGGCCTGCTCCGCTACGGCATCCCCGAGTTCAAGATGGAGAAGCGCCACATCAACCGCCGCATCGAGCAGATGCGCGCGGAGGGCACCAAGTTCCGCACGGGTGTGGAGATCGGCCAGGACATCGACGCCGCGAAGCTGCGCAAGCGCTACGACGCCGTGGTCGTGGCGGCGGGCGCGACTGTGTCGCGTGATCTCCCGGTCCCGGGGCGCGAGCTGAACGGCATCCACTACGCGATGGAGTATCTGCCGCTCTCCAACAAGGTGCAGGAGGGCGACTACGTCCAGCCGCCCATCACCGCCGAGGGCAAGCACGTCGTCGTGATCGGCGGCGGTGACACCGGCGCCGACTGCGTGGGCACCGCGCACCGCCAGGGCGCCGCCTCGGTGACGCAGCTGGAGATCATGCCGCGTCCGAACGACGAGCGGAACACGACCACCCAGCCGTGGCCCACGTTCCCGATGCTCTACAAGGTCACCTCCGCGCACGAGGAGGGCGGCGAGCGCATCTACTCGGCGGGCACCACCCACTTCGAGGGCGACGAGGACGGCAACGTACAGTGGCTGCACCTCGCCGAGGTCGAGTTCGTCGACGGCAAGCTCGTCAACAAGCCCGGCACCGAGCGCAAGATCCCGGCCCAGCTGGTCACGCTTGCCATGGGCTTCACGGGCACGGACCAGTCCAACGGCCTGGTGGACCAGTTCGGCCTGGACCTCGACGCGCGCGGCAACGTCGCCCGCGACGACGAGTTCCAGACGAACGTTCCGGGTGTGTTCGTGGCCGGTGACGCGGGTCGTGGCCAGTCGCTGATCGTCTGGGCCATCGCCGAGGGCCGCTCCGCGGCTCGCGGTGTGGACCGCTTCCTGACCGGGGCGTCGGAGCTGCCGGCTCCGATCCGCCCGACGGACCGCGCGCTGGCCGTGTGACGGTCCGCCGCTGAGAACGTCCCGTACAACGGCGTACGGAACTGAGCGCGACGCTCGCCCTATTGAAGTCCCCGACCGGACGCTGGGCGGGCGTCGCGGTGCGTCTGCCTCCGGCGGTCACTTGGCCGTGTCGCTTCGCCGTGTCACTTCGTCGGGGCGACCCAGGTGGTGATGATGGCGGCGGCCACGGCCAGGACGCCGAGCAGGCCGAGCCAGCGGGCGGCCTCGATCAACTTCCAGATGGTGCGGGTGCGTTGACGCTCGTACGCCAGGAGCCGGTTCGGTTCGCTGTAGACCTCCTCGCCGGGGCGGCCGTGCACGGCGGCGACGCTCAGCCAGGAGGCGGCGACCAGCGCCAGGAACCCGAGGCCGAGCAGCGGGACGACGGTCCAGCGCGCCCCGTCGGGCAGCTTGCTCAGATTCTCCTGCCCCTTGAGCACGAAGACCGCGGCGAGCAGCCCGGTGAGGGAGGAGAGGTACGTGCGGTAGCCCTCGGCCTGGTGCTGGGCGAGGCGGAGCTGTTGGTGCGGGTCGCGGAGCGCGGCGGCCCGGTCCTCGGCGTTCCGCAACTGGTCGTCGGTGAACGGCACTTGGTGGCTCAGCTTCCTTGGAGCCCGTGGAGGGCTGCGGCGGGCGGCGGGGCGAGGGTGAGCAGGGCGCCGCAGCCGCCGCGGTCGGCGGGGCGCGGCTGGTGGTAGCCCTCGCACTGGCAGGAGGTGTTCCAGGGGAGCGATTCGGCTTCGTCCGGCTCCTGCCGCCGGTTCAGGAATCCGCCCTTGGCGATCAGGGGCTGGATCGGGCCGAAGGAGCGGGTGGTGGGGCAGCCGCAGGTGGGGCAGGTGCCCGTGGCGGTCAACTCCCGTTCACCATCGGCCTCTTGGACGGTCCACTGGAAGGTGAGGGTGTCGGGGTGGCGGGTGAGCCGGTAGGGGGTGGCGGAGGTCATGGGCGGGTGGGCTCCTGCGGTGGTGTCTGTCGGGTGTGACTCACGGTGAGGCCGAACAGGCGGGCGTAGGCCTGGAGGCGTTCTCGTACGCCGTCTGTGTCGAGGTCCGTCTCCTCGGCGCACAGCGCGATGTGCTCCTCGGGGACGGTGCCGGTGACGGCCGGGGCCCGGCCGGTGAGCCGCTCCGTCAGCACGATCACGTCCCGCCAGTCGGGGACCAGCTCGCACTCGTCGCCTTCGGGGGCCGGCGTCGTGACGTCCAGGCCGAGGCAGGCGAAGGGGGCGTAGCGCTCGTACGTCCGCCCCAGATCCCACCCGAACCGGCCCGCCACGCGGACGAGTTCGAGGGGGCCGAGGGTGCCGGGGCCGAGGAGGCCGTGGTCGAAGGCGGCGAGGTCGAACTCGTCGGGGGTGAAGTCGGCGAGGGCGTCGGCGTCGGGGCCTTCGAAGGGGCCGGGGAGGGTGGTGCCGGTCGCGGTGGCGAGGAGGGAGAGGTGGGAGCGGGAGGCGGAGAGGGGGAGTTTGGAGTGCCGGGCGTGGGTCAGGAGACCCAGCCGGGAGAGCTCCGGCGCGGGGCTGTGCACGTACGTACTGGCGTCTCCTGGTTCGGTCAGTGCGTCGAGGTCGGTTGCCGTGACCCGCAGCCCCCGTACCGCTTCCGGTACGTCCGCCACGGTCAGGGGGAGTGCGGTTTCCAAGGCCTTCAACTTCTCTTCCACGGCGCCGAGTCGCTCGCCGAGGTGCTGTGACACGGCCATGATGTAGCAGATGTCGGCGCCGGCTTCGCCGAACCGGGCACTGAGTCTGCCCGGCTGAAAACCGGGGCCGGGGGCGGGGGCCAGGAGGCCATGGGGCGCTGCCGTCTGTCGTTCCAGGAGCGCGAGGGACGCGTCGTCCACGTCGAGCACGCCCAGGGCTCGCAGCGCCCCGACTGCCGTGTGCAGTTCGCTGCGCACCTCCTCGGCCATGTGCGCGAAGGCGCCGACCAGTTCCCACAGGGAGACGGGGGCGTCCTCGGTGCCCGCGGGCCGCAAGGCGTAGAGGCTGGAGAAGGTGCCCGGCGGGTACCAGTCGACCGCCTCGTCGGGGATCGCGGGCGTACGAACGGCCGTGAACGGCGTGGAATCGTTGACGCACTGAGCGGCATCGCCAAGAGGGCAGTGATGCCGGGCGGCGATTTCGATCAACTGCCGTACCGACAGGTCGCCTTCGTGCCAGGGCGGCTTGCGGTCCCGGCCGATGGAGAGCAGTAGCTGCTGGTCGAGCGTCGGCTGGTGTCCCTCCAGGGTCTGCGGGGTCGGTGCGGGATCCAGGGTGAAGCCCAGCGGACCGAACCTCTCCACGAGCTGCGCCACTTCGGGGACAGGTGCGAACGCCGAGGCGGACCGCCGGAGAAGGTCGACGGGGCCGATCGTTCCGGGTCTCCAGTTCGGAAACTCCTGGTACCGCACCCGCGCACGGCCGAACGTAGGGGGTGAGACGTCGAATTCATGCGCCAGGTCCATGCGATCGGAGGCCAGGAGGGTCGCCTCGCCGCGGCTGACGCGGGTGTCGCGGAGCGCGGGAGCCAGCTTCGGAGGCGACGGCAGCGCCGGATCCATGTGCCGGAGCCCCCGCAGGATCTCGCCCGCCTCGCCGAGCGTGCACTCGTGGAGCGCCGACACGACGACCAAGGGAGTGTGCGGAGCGGGCGAGTGCCTGCCCGGCTCCATGGACGCCGGGGTCATGGGCACGGGCGGAGTATGGCGCAGTGCGGACAAGTTCCGGGTCTTGTAGGCGTGGTAGAGGTTCAGCGACCGTCGCGATACCGGTACGTCATCCAGGGCGTCGAGGTCGGGCGGGTCGGGCACCTCGACGCCCGTGACGGCGTAGCGACGCAGTGCCCGCAGGGCCCGACGCGGCGACCGGCGTCCGCCGAGCGCCGACTTGAGTACGCCCTCCCACGGATGGGCCGTGTGGCCCTGGAAGAGGAGGGTGTCGAATCCGGTCGGCCGCGGGTACCCGGCGGGTACGAAGGACTCCAGGACCCGGTCCGAGTGAAGGAGGCTGGTGCGCCACCGCTTGTAGATCTCGTACTCGTGGAACCGGGCGCCGCTGGTCGGCAACTCGCCGAGGAATCCGGTCGGGAACTCGTCGATCGGCAGGCAGCCCGCCTCGCCCAGGTCCACCCGGCCGCCCGACAACCGGTTGCTGTACTTCTCCATGCGCCGGGCCGTGGTGCCCTGCGGGAAGGCGTCCAACAGCTCCACCGCCAACTGGGGCGAGGACCGGGTCAGTTCCCACAGGAAGTCGAGCGACACCTCCTTGATCCGGCCCGCGGCGGCCGGGACATGGGCGAGGATCTCCCGCATCAGCAGCTCCGCGTCGAGGCTCAGGAGCTGGTTGCGGTCCACGCTCGGCACAGGTGAGTGGCGCTCCCGCAGGTTGGCCACGAATCCGGTCACCGGTTGGAAGGGGCCGATGAACACGCCGTCCAGGAGGAGCTGCCCGTCCCCCTGCACCAGCCACGCGTCGGCCTGCCCCTCCTCGCCGAGCGGGACCGGGGTGCCGTCGATCCCGGCCTCGGGAGGCACCGTGAGGCGGCCCGGCTCCCAGGAGACCTTGCGGATCACTTCGCCGCTTCCGCTCATCTCCCGCGCCGTCACCTCGTGATCGGTGACCCAGAGCTGTTTGCTCAGGGCCACCGCGAGCGAGGGGGCCGGTTCGCCCTCCGGAGTCTCCGCCAGATAAAGCCGAACCCGCGTCCCCCCGTTCTCGGGCACCTCCGCGTCCCGGGTGGAGTTGATCCGCAACAGGCCCGACCCCGACCGGATGTCCACCCGCAGCGCCACCGACCCGTCGGCCCGCCCTGACGAGTCCACAGGACGGGTCCACACCACGACCTCGTCCGCCAGCATGAAGTAACTGAACACACCGATGCCGAAACGGGAATTGAAGGGCTGGACGGTGAGCCCCGCCCGGCGCCACTCGCGGCGCTCCTGGACGAACTCGGGGTCCTGCTCGTAGCGCTTGCCCGCGCGGGCGAACATGGACGTCAGGCGGGAGCGCGTCATGCCGCTGCCGTTGTCGAGGCACTCGATGTACGGCCGGTTGCCGTCCCAGCCCTGAGTGAAGGTGATCTCGCCGCTCCACGGAGCGCGGGTGCGGCCGTAGCGGCGCCGCATGTCCCGGTAGCGGCAGGCGTCGAGGGCGTTCTGGTACAGCTCGCGCACCGCCAGCATGCGGTCGCCGTACAGCTGCTTACCCATGAGCAGCGGGCGTATCTCGTCCTCGGCGAGCCGGAAGCGTTCCAGCGGGGCCTTGTAGCGGCCGGGCAGCGGGCGGAGCTCTGCCGTGGTCACACGGTCGGGGAGGCCGCGCAGCAGCGGTGGTGGCCCAGGGGAGTCGTCCGCGCACGCGCGCACCGCCGTGTCGGCCGCGCCCACCACCTCCTCCAAGGCGGCGTGCAACGCGGGGTGCGGGCAGCGCAGCCGTACCGCGATGCCGTGCCCGCCCGCAGTGCGGCCGTCCGCGTCGTCGTAGTCGAGAGCGGCGAGGGCCGCGATCACCTCGTCGGCGCGGAGCGGTTCGTGGGCGCCGAGGTGGTCGACGACGACGCTCGGGAGGCGGCGCGGATCGGCGGCCAACATCGCTGCTGTCCACAGGAGTTGGGCCAGGTGACGGGCGCGCCACTGGTTGCCGCGCACCGGCCTGGCCTCGATCCACTCCTCGCTGTGCCGCGCGTCGCTCAGGCGCGGCCCGCGCGCGGGCCGCACGGTGAGGTGCGCGAGGACTTGGCGTACCTGGCTGTCGATCTCCTGCCGCTCCTCCGACGAGCGGCGGGGGCCGGGCAGTGGCTGCTCCGCGGCGGCCTCGACGGCGTCCACCACCAGGGAGATCACCTCGTCCACGGCCCCGTATCCGCCCGGCGTCCACAGGTCGTCCCAGTCGGCGATGAAACGGTGGCGCAGCCAGTGGTCGGCGGCCGTGGCCGCCTGGTCGAGGCCGCGCCCGCGCAGCGTCTCTGTCGTACGGACGACGAGGGAGTGGGCCCGGCAGACATCGCGTGCGGCGTCCCGGACGAGCTCCCCGTGATCGTCGGGAGCGCCTTCGTCGGGCTCGCGCGGGCCCGGATCGAACTTCTCCGGCAGGAGCCGGCGCAGCTCGTCCAGGGCGATCGTCACGATGCCCTCATGGACGACCGCGCCCGCCAGGAGCGCAGCCGTCTCGGCGGGGGAGAGCCGTTCGTCACCCCGCAGTCGGGCGCGCGAGACCAGCTCGGCGAGGCGCGCCTCCACCCGCTGCGGGTACAGCGGATCCGCCCACGGGTCGTCCCGGTGCGCGCGGGCCTGGGAACTGCTCTCCACGACGCAGTGCACCAGCTCCGTCAGCCGCTCCTTGACCCGCTCGTGCGTCTCGGGGCTGCCCGACGTGTGCTGCCACAGGCCGGACTCGCGCACGGTGCGGGACCAGGCGAGGGACTGCTCGGCCCCCTCGCACACCACGGGATCCCGGTGCTCGCCGCCCTGCGCGGGCACCGGCAGCAGCTTGCCCACGGTGGGCGCGGGCAGCTGCGGGTGACGTTCCGCCAGCCGGATCAACTCGCTCTGGGCGTAGTCGGCGACGGCACGGAACGTGGTCGGCGGATTGACCCGCGACAGCGCCGCCATGAGGGCCCGCGCGAACAGGCTGCCCGTCTCCGGACTCGCGTAGGAACGCTGCCCCGGACCGCAGCTGTAGAGCCAGTACGCGTCGTGCGGCTCACTCCACGCGCCGTCGGGGTCGTCCGCGTTCAGGGCGTCGTCGCCGTCGCGGCAGATGTCGAGGCAGACGACCGCCGTGACGCCCTGGGGGAGCGCGGACAGCAGCTCGGACGGGTCGGCGCGCAGCAGCGTGCGCGGCAGCAGGGACGGGGGCCGGTCCTGCGTGGCGCGGGGCGCGGGCTGGCTGTCCTGGAGGACCAGATGGTCACGGCCGTTGACGGTGACGCCGTGCCCGGTGAAGTACAGCAGCGCGGTGTCGCCGGGCCCGCACGCCGTGAGGAAGCGCGTGATCTCGGCGATGACCGGGCTGACCCCGGCGCCCTCGTACAGCGTCTTCGTCTCGTAGTCGGACTGCTCAAGCGCGGTGGCGAGCATCGCGACGTCCTGTGCGACGCAGTCCAACGGTCGGTAGATGTCCGCGAGTTCGGGATCCTGCGCCAGGTACGGGGTGTTCTGTACGCCGATCAGCAGCGCCCGTCGCCGTCCGCCGCCACCCTGCTCGCCGCCCGGTTCGCCCGCCACGCACTGCCTCCCGGTCGTCGCCGTGGTCGCTCTTCGTCGCTCCGGCTTCGCATTGTCCCCGAAGTGTTTGACGACATCACGGAGTTGGGTGCAGTGCTTCCCGCATCTCCGTGGAGGACTGGTGAGCGACGAAACGCAGGCACGTCTCGAACGGGAGCTGGGAGCGCAATCGCCGGACGCATTGCGTGCGTTGGGGGGCGAGGTCGGTGTCCTGGCGGATGCACTGGCGGGAGAGCCGGGCCTCGGGGCTGTGCCCGCCGCCGAGGGCGCCGCCTGCGCGAGCAGGGCGGCGCCGCGCTCTTAGGCCGGCGTGCCCGACATGCTCGACCGCACCACTTGTGTCGCGTGGGCGGGTGTCAGCGGTGGGTGTGCGCCTTGCGGCTCAGCGCGTTGGCTTCGGCGACGCGGGCGCTGAGGGTGTCCGCGTCCTGTTTCGGAGCGGCGCCTCTCGTGATCACGGCTGCGAGTTCGTGGGCGACGGGTGCGGAGCAGACGCCGAGGTGGACGAGGGCGTCGCGGGCTTCGGTGGCCTCTTGGGTCTTCTTCATGGGGCGTGTGCGCATGCTCTCGGGATGTTTCCGCGTAATTCTTGATTTCTCAGGCTATGTCGTAGCCGCCCAACTACTTTGTGTAGTGCGGGTGTTGCGTTACGAGGATGTCCGAGGGGTGGGCCGCCGACGCCGGTTACCGGCGGTTCCTCCCTGGCGCGGGGAGTTCGTTCCACAAATTCCACAAGCCACGAGCCACAAGGAGGTGGCGGACGTGCCTCAACGTCGAGTGGTCACGGTTCGCAGTCGCACGCCGCGCGAGCGGTTCGCCGAAGAGGCCCATTCGTTGCGGACTCAGCGCGGGCTGAGGCGATCAGCCTGTGGCACTTCGGGGTGAGCGTGATGCACGGTCTGCTGCAAACGCCGGGATATGCAAGGGAGTTGCTTGCCGCCGGTGGGCATCGCGGGGAGGAGCTGGAGAAGCAGGTCAAGGCCCGCATCGGACGCCGGGAGCTGATCGAGGGTGAGGACGCGCCGCCGTTCCGGTCGATCGTGTCGGAGGCGGTGCTGCGCACCGAGCTGAGGGACAAGGCGGAGTGGAAGGAGCAGTTGCGGCACTTGGCCGAGGTGGCCGAGTGGTCGAACGTGACGCTGCAAGTGCTGCCGTTCAGTGCTGGGTTGCACGGCCTGAACAGCACTGACGTGATGTTCCTGCGGCTCCCTGATGGGCGTACCGTCGCATACGTCGAGAACGCGTACGAGGGTGAACTCATCGAGAAGAACGTGGCAGTTGAGCGGTTGCAACGTGCTTACGATGCACTGCGCGACCTGGCGCTGTCTGCGGCCGAGTCGAGGAAGCTCATCCTGCGCATGTTGGAGGAAGAAGAACCGTGCGATCCATCGACCTGAGCGCCCTCGCGTGGCGCAAGAGTTCCTACAGCAACTCGGACGGCGGCGCGTGCGTCGAGGTCTCCGACGACCTCCTGTCGCTCGGCGCGTCGCCGTGGCGCAAGAGTTCGTACAGCAACTCGGACGGCGGCGAGTGCGTCGAGGTTCGCGACGGCCTCGACGCCGTCGTTCCCGTTCGCGACAGCAAGGACCCCGGTGGCCCGGTACTCACCTTCGCCGCCACGGAATGGTCGTCCTTCGTCTCCGCCCTCAAGGGTGGCCGCCTGGGGCGGTAGCGTCGGCGTTTATGAACGATCCCGCGCGCCACGTGCCGTCCGCCGTACGTTTCCTGCCCGCCGCCGACCGTGCCGCCGTCGCCTGGAAGAACGGTGGGGGTGTCACGCGGGAGGTGGCGGGGTTCCCGGGCGGTGCGGGGATGGCGGACTTCTCGTGGCGGGTGAGTCTGGCGGAGGTGGGGGCCGACGGGCCGTTCTCCGCGTTTCCCGAGGTCGACCGGACGCTCACGATGGTCGAGGGGGACGGGATGCGGTTGACCGTGGGTGGCCGTGACGTGGTCGTCGACACCCCGTACGTGCCACGGGACTTCCCCGGCGACGTCCCCACGGACTGCCGCCTACTCGGCGCCCCCGTCGTCAACTTCAACGTCATGTGGCGCCGCGGCGCGGTGTCGGCTCCGCCGTCCGTGACTGTGCTGCGAGGCCGGATCCGTCTGCCCGGCACCGCGTTGCTCGTGGCGCTCGGCGCGGAGGGGGCGGAGGTCGCGGGTCGGGAATTGGGCCACTATGACGCGGTGTCCCTGGCCGGGGGCGACGTGGACGTGTGGGCGCGGGGGCCCGTGGGTGTGGTCACCGGCCTTTAGCCGAACCGGCGTTACGGCCACGGGGCTCTGCCCCGGACCCCGCTGCTCAAGCGGACGCTGTTGGCGAATCCGATTTCAGGGCGCAGGACAGGTGGTGTGCCCGTGGGAATGTCGCAGACAAGCGTATGACTGCGACATTCTCACGAGCAGGCACCCGCCTCGGGCGGCAGGGCGGACAAGGCGGCCCTCGGTGCGGCGCACATGGCCGCCCGGTCCTGACCGAGTACGGGTCAGTTGGTCGCTTCGTCGAAACGCCAGTCGGCATTCCGGCCGGGGCGCTGCGAGGTCACCCGCGGGCAGCAGCCGGTCCGATGGGGCGGTGGCGCGCGTGATGATGTACGGGGTGGTGTCGGTCAAGTCCTTGACCGTGGGGGCGTCGAACCTGCTTCGCGGACCTCATATGACACGACTTGCCCTGATTCTGGATCGCGGCCTGACCCCGGGCTACCCGCCCACCACCCGCCCCCGCCACACCCCAGGCGCCCCCCACGCATCCCGCAATGGTCGTGCCTTCCTCAACCACAACGACAGGTCCAACTCCTCCGTATAGCCCACCGCACCGTGCAACTGGAGCGCTGCCCGCGCCGCCGCGTACGCCGCCTCGCCGGAGGCGACCTTCGCCGCCGCGACATCCGAAGACGTCATCGTCAGCGCCGCCCCGAACAGCAACGGACGCGCGAACTCAAGGCCCACCAGCGCGTCCGCGAGCCGGTGCTTCACCGCCTGGAAGGAGCCGACCGGGACGCCGAACTGTTTACGCTGGCGTACGTAGTCGACCGTGCGGCGCAGCAGTTCCAGCCCGACGCCGAGCGATTGCGCCGCCGTCAGGAACGCCGCCATGTCCACGGCCTCCCGGACCTTGGCGCCGCGTGCCACGACCTCCCCGCCCTCGGCGGGCAGGAAAAGGCGGCGTGCCGGGTCCGCCGACTCACGCAACGGGCCGTGCCCAGCGGCGACACGTATCTCCTCGCCGTCCATCAGGAACACCGCGTCCGCCGCGTCCGCGTCCAGCGCATACGACCCCGACGGCGCCAGCGTCACCAGCACCTCGCCCGCCGCGATCCTCGGCAGCCACTCCTTCCCGGCCTCCGAACCGTCCAGCGCCGTCGCCACCGCCGCCGTCTCGACCACCGGCCCTGGCACCGCGTGCCGCCCCAACTCCACGTACGACACCGCCAGTTCCACCGGCAGCGGGCCAAGCCCCTCGTACGCCTCCGACACCGAAAGCCCGAACACCCCGGCCTCCGCGAGCCGACCCCACAGCGCCCGCCCGGGGCCCGCGTCGCCACCCGCCCACGCGCGTATCGCCGACGGCGTGTCCGCCGCGCCCAGCATCCGGTCGAGCGTGCGGCCGAACTCGGCCTGCTCCGCGTCCAGGAGGAACCTCATCAGCGGCGTCCCTTCGGCAGGCCGAGCAGGCGCTCGGCGATGATGTCGCGCTGGATCTCATTCGTACCGGCGTAAATGGGTCCCGCCAGCGAGAAGACGTACCCCTCCGCCCACTCGCTGTCCGTCAACTCCCCGTCCGAGCCCAGCAGTTCCAGCGCCGTCTCGTGCAGCGCTATGTCGTACTCCGACCAGAAGATCTTGTTCAGGCTGGACTCCGCTCCGATCTGCTCGCCCGCCGCGAACCGTGACGCGTTGCCGTACGTGAACAGTTGGTACGCGCGTGCTCCGATCACGGCGTCCGCCACCCGGTCCCGTAGCGCCGGATCCGCGCCGTGCTCCCGCCACAGGCCAAGGAGTCGCCGCGACGAGGCGAGGAAGCGGCCGGGGGAGCGGAGCATCAACCCCCGCTCGTTCCCCGTCGTCGACATGGCGATGCGCCAGCCGTTGCCGACCTCGCCGATCACGTCCTCGTCCGGCACGAACACGTCGTCCAGGAAGAGTTCAGCGAAGGCCGGCTTGCCGTCGATGCGGCCGATCGGCCGAACCGTTACGCCCGGCGCGTGCAGATCGAACATCAGGTACGTGAGCCCGTGGTGCGGTTTCGCCGCCTCCGGGTCCGTGCGGAAGATGCCGAAGGCGCGGTCCGCGAACGCCGCCCGCGACGACCAGGTCTTCTGGCCGCGCAGCAGCCAGCCGCCGTCCGTGCGTATCGCGTGCGAGCGCAGCGACGCCAGGTCCGAGCCCGCCTCCGGCTCCGACCATGCCTGCGCCCAGATCACCTCGCCGCTCGCCATCGACGGCAGCACCCGCGCCCGCTGCTCGTCCGTGGCGTGGTCGAAGAGGGTGGGGGCCAGGAGGTTGATGCCGTTCTGGGAGACGCGGCCCGGGGCCCCCGCCGCGTAGTACTCCTCCTCGAAGATCAGCCACTTGAAGATGTCGACGCCCCGGCCCCCGAACTCCTCCGGCCAGGACACCACCGACCAGCGGTCCGCGGACATCTCCGCCTCCCACGCGCGGTGCGCGGCGAAGCCCCCGGCGGTCTCCAACGACGGCAGCGGATCAGCAGGCACATGCGCGGCCAGCCACTCCCGTGCCTCCTCCCGGAACGCGTCCTCCTCCGGCGTGAAGTCCAGGTTCATCGCGTGCCCGCCTCCTTCATCGCGCGTACGTCCATGCCACCGAGCGAGTCCGCCGCCGTCTCCGCGTTGTGCGCGTGCGCCAGGTGGTGCAGGCCGAAGACCGAGTCCATACCTGCGTGCAGGCCCTGGAGGTCCTCCGCCTGGTTCACCGCGCGCTTGGTGAGGGCGAGGCCCAGGCGCGGCATCTCGCCGACCCGGTCCGCCAAGTCACGGGTGGCGGCAGTCAGTTCGGCGCGCGGCACCACTCGGTTCACCATCCCCACCTCGTACGCCCTGCGCGCGCTCATCCGCTCGCCCGTGAACAGGAACTCCTTCGCGATCCGCGGCGGCATCACCCACGGGTGCGCGAAGTACTCGACGCCCGGTATCCCCATCCGTACGACGGGGTCCGCGAAGAAGGCGTCCTCGCTCGCGACGATCAGGTCGCAGACCCACGCCAGCATCAATCCGCCCGCCACGCACGCCCCTTGAACGGACGCGATCACCGGCTTCGGCAGCTCGCGCCAGCGGCGGCACATGCCGAGGTACACCTCGGACTCGCGCGCGAACCGGGACTCGGCGCCCCGCTTGTCCGAGTGGTCCCACCACAGCCCGGCCCGCCGCTCGAACGGCAGATGCGCGTCCCGCTCCGGCGTCCCGATGTCGTGCCCCGCCGAGAAGTGCTCGCCCGCCCCCGCGAGCACGACGACCTTCACGTCCTCGTCCTCCGCGGCCCGGTAGAAGGCGGAGTCGAGGGCGTACGTCATCGCCGAATTCTGTGCGTTGCGGTACTTCGGCCGGTTCATCGTCACATGCGCGACCGAGCCCTTGACCTCGTAGCGGACGGGCTGATCGGCAGTCGGTTCTTCTGCGGGCATCGGAATCATCCTTCCCTAACAAGTGTTTGGTAGGTTAGCTTATGTGCATGGACAGCGTCGAGGACTTCCGGGCGGGCTTCCGTGACTGGCTGGAGCGGGAACTCTCGGGCGAGTACGCCGGGTTGAAGGGCAGAGGTGGGCCGGGGCGCGAGCACGAGGCGTTCGCCGAGCGGCTCGCCTGGGAGCGGCACATGGCGGCCCACGGCTGGACGTGCGTCGGCTGGCCCGAGGAGTTCGGCGGCCGGGGCGCGAGCCTTGAGCTCCAGATCGCCTTTCATGAGGAGTACGCGCTCGCGGACGCGCCCGCCCGCGTAAATCACATAGGGGAGCAGCTGCTCGGACCCACGCTCATCGCGTTCGGCACCGAGGAGCACAAGTCCCGCTTCCTGGAGCCCATTCGGCGCGTCGAGGAGCTGTGGTGCCAGGGGTACAGCGAGCCCGGAGCGGGCTCCGACCTCGCGGGCGTACGCACCCGGGCGCGGCTCAGTGGCGACGGCACGGAGTGGATCGTCGACGGCCAGAAGACCTGGACGTCGCTCGCGCACGAGGCGCAGTGGTGCTTCGTCCTCGCCCGCACCGAGCCCGGCTCGCGGCGGCACTCCGGGCTCTCGTACCTGCTCGTACCGCTGGACCAGCCGGGCGTCGAGGTGCGGCCCATCGTGCAGCTCACCGGGACGAGCGAGTTCAACGAGGTGTTCTTCGACGGCGCCCGCACCCCGGCCTCGTACGTCGTGGGGGACATCGGGGACGGATGGCGGATCGCCATGGCTACCCTCGGCTTCGAGCGCGGCATCTCCACCGTCGGGCAACAGATCGGGTTCCGGCGGGAGTTGAGCGAGCTCGTCGCGCTCGCCGAGCGGAACGGCGCGCTCGACGATCCGCTCCTGCGCGACCGGCTCGCCCGTGCCTGGACGGGGCTTCAGGCGATGGCGGGCAACGCGCGGCGCGGCGTCGACCCCTCCGTCGCCAAGCTGTACTGGGCGGCCTGGCACCGCGGCCTCGGCGAGCTGGCCATGGACGTGTGCGGGGCCGCCGCCACCGTCGCCGAGGGCGAGCCGTACGAACTCGACCAGTGGCAGCGGCTGTTCCTCTTCTCCCGCGCCGACACGATCTACGCCGGTTCGGACGAGATCCAGCGCAACATCATCGCCGAGCGGCTGCTCGGCCTGCCGAAAGAGGTGCGCGTATGACGAAGTCCGTGGCTCCCGAGTACGTCCCCGGGCACCGGCTGCTCGACGGGCGCACCGCCGTCATCACGGCCGCCGCCGGAGCCGGGATCGGCGGCGCCACCGCGCGCCGCTTCCTCGAAGAGGGGGCCCGAGTCGTCATCAGTGACGCGCACGCGCGGCGCCTGAAGGAGAGCGAGGAGGCGCTCGCCGCCGAGTTCGGGGCCGACCGGATCTCCGCGCTCGCCTGCGACGTGACCGACGAGGAGCAGGTGCAGGCCCTGTTCGCGCATGTCGCGGAGCGGCACGGCGGGCTCGACATAGTCGTCAACAACGCGGGTCTCGGCGGGACTTCGGCGATCGTCGACATGGCCGACGAGCAGTGGACCCGTGTCCTGGACGTGACGCTCAACGGCACCTTCCGGTGCACGCGCGCCGCCCTGCGCGCCTTCCGCGACACCGGCCGCACCGGCGTGATCGTCAACAACGCGTCCGTCATCGGCTGGCGTGCCCAGGCAGGACAGGCGCACTACGCCGCCGCCAAGGCCGGCGTGATGGCGCTGACCAGGACCGCGGGCATCGAGGCCGCCGAGTACGGAGTGCGGGTCAACGCGGTGGCGCCGAGCCTCGCCATGCACCCCCACCTCGCCAAGGTCACATCCGACGAACTGCTCGCCGAGCTCACCGAGAAGGAGGCGTTCGGGCGGTACGCGGAGCCCTGGGAGGTGGCCAACGTAATGGTCTTCCTCGCCTCCGGCTACTCCTCGTACATGACCGGCGAAACCGTCTCCGTCAGCAGCCAGCGCGCATGAGCCCCTCGCCCGAGCGGCGCCGCGAACTCCTCGCCACGGCGGCCGAGGTGTTCGCGGCGCACGGCTACGACGCCACCACCGTGCGCCGGATCGCCGACGCCGCGGGGATGCTCGCGGGCAGCCTCTACTACCACTTCGACTCCAAGGACTCCATCGTCGAGGAGATACTGCGCGGCTTCCTCGACGAGCTGTGGGGCCGCTACGACACCGTGCTCGCCGCCGGACACGACCCGCGCGAGACGATGCGCGCCCTCGTCACCGAGTCGTTCCGCGAGATCGACCGGCACGGGCCCGCCGTCGCCATCTACCAGAAGGAGTCGAAGGCGCTCGCGGCCAGGGAGCGGTTCGGGTTCCTCGCCGCGTCGCAGCGCAAGTTCGAGCAGACCTGGCTGACCACCCTCCAGGAAGGCGTGGCCGCCGGGGCGTTCCGCGCCGACCTCGACATCCGGCTCACCTACCGGTTCGTCCGCGACACCGTGTGGGTCGCCGCGTCCTGGTACCGGCCGGACGGCAGACACAGCCCCGAGGAGATCGCCCGCGAGTACCTGGCGATGGTGCTCGACGGAATAGCGCAACCCACCCATGCTCCCACCCATGTTCCCAACCACGCTCAACAAGACAGGAGTTGAAGTGTCATGGCCGAGGCCTACATCGTCGACGCGATCCGTACGCCCGTCGGGCGGCGCAAGGGCGGGCTCAGCGCCGTCCACCCCGCCGACCTGGGCGCCCACGTCCTGAAGGAACTCGTCGGACGCACCGGGATCGACCCGGCCGCCGTCGAGGACGTCGTCTTCGGCTGCCTCGACACCGTCGGACCGCAGGCCGGCGACATCGCCCGCACCTGCTGGCTCGCCGCAGGACTCCCCGAGGAGGTGCCCGGCGTCACCGTGGACCGGCAGTGCGGCTCCTCCCAGCAGGCCGTCCACTTCGCGGCGCAGGGCGTGCTCTCCGGCACCCAGGACCTCGTCGTCGCGGGCGGCACCCAGAACATGTCGATGATCCCGATCGCCTTCGCCTCCCGGCAGGCCGCCGAACCCCTCGGCCTCACCGAAGGCCCCTACCTGGGCAGCGAGGGCTGGCGCGCCCGCTACGGCGACGCGCCCGTCAACCAGTTCCACGGCGCCGAACTCATCGCCGAGAAGTGGGGCATCACCCGGCGCGACCAGGAGGAGTGGGCGCTCCGCTCCCACCAGCGGGCCCTCACCGCCATCGACGAGGGCCGCTTCAAGAAGGAGACCGTCGCCTACGGGGACGTGGCCGTCGACGAGGGCCCGCGCCGCGACACGAACCTGGAGAAGATGGCGGGCCTCAACCCGGTCGTCGAGGGCGGCACCATCACCGCCGCCTGCTCCTCGCAGGTCTCGGACGGCGCCGCCGCCATGCTCCTCGCCTCCGAACAGGCCGTCCGCGAACACGGATTGACGCCCCGCGCCCGCATCCACCACCTCTCCGTACGCGGCGAGGACCCCATCCGGATGCTCTCCGCGCCCATCCCGGCGACCGCCTACGCACTCAAGAAGACCGGCCTCACCATGGACGACATCGACCTCGTCGAGATCAACGAGGCATTCGCCCCGGTCGTCCTCGCCTGGCTCAAGGAGACCGGCACCGACCCCGCGAAGGTCAACGTCAACGGCGGCGCGATAGCCCTCGGCCACCCCCTCGGCGCCACCGGCACCAGGCTGATGACGACGCTGCTGCACGAACTGGAGCGCACCGGCGGCCGGTTCGGCCTCCAGACCATGTGCGAGGGCGGCGGCCAGGCCAACGTCACGATCCTCGAGCGGCTGTGAGCCGGCCCAGCGGATTCGCCTCCCACTGAGCGGGAAGCGGCGGTGGAGCGCCGGGTGCGGCACGGACAAGGTGTGGGCATGACCCGTACGAGTGCGTCCGCACACCGGACACCGTTCACCGGCCGACGCCTCGTCGCCGCCCGGAGGGTCTTTCCCCAGTGGTACGAGAGGAGCGAGGCCCTGTGAGTGGTGTGGCTGAGGCGACTGATGTGGCTGAGACGATCGAGTGGGACGAGACGGTCGACGTGCTGGCCGTCGGGTCGGGCGGCGCCGCGCTGACCGGCGCGTACAGCGCCGCCGCGCGCGGCCTCGACACCCTGGTCGTCGAGAAGACCGAATACTTCGGCGGGACGACCGCGTACGCCGGGGCCTGCCTGTGGCTGCCCGGCAACCAGGCGCAGGCCCGCGCAGGCGTCGAGGACAGCGCCGACCTGGCCCGCGCCTACTTCCGTTCCCTCGTCGGGGACTCGACACCGCACGCGATGCAGGACGCGTATCTCGACGGGGCGGGCCCCACCGTCGAGTTCCTGGAGCGCAGCGAGTCCGTCCGGTTCGAGTACCGGCCGTTCCCCGACTACTACCCGGGCCCCGGCCGCTTCGACGCCGGACGCGGCGTCTTCCCGGTCACCCTGGAGCGCCCCGAGGACGAACGGTCGCGGGCGCTGCTCGACGCCGTACGGCCACCGGTGTCGAGCGAACGGCTCGGACTGCCCACGCCCGAAGGGCCGTTGGAGGACGGCCGCGCGCTGATCGGCCGGCTGCTGCTCGCGCTGGACGCGGCCGGCGGACGGGCGCGTACGCGCACCGCGTTCACCGGCCTCGTACAGGACGAGGACGGGCGGATCGTGGGCGCGGAGGTGCGCGATGCCGACGGCCGGACCGTACGGATCCGGGCCCGGCGCGGTGTGCTGCTCGCCGCCGGTGGCTACGAGCGGGACGCCGAACTGCGACGGGAGTGGGGCAACGGCCCCGGCGCCGACTGGACGATGGGTCCGGCGGGCGGCGGCACGGGGGACGCGCTGCGGGCCGCGCGGGGGCTCGGCGCGGCGACGTCGCTGCTCGGCGAGAGCTGGTGGTGCCCGTCCGTGCTGTTCCCCGACGGCGGCGCCGCGTTCGCGCTCGGCTTCCGCGGCGGGATCTTCGTCGACGCCGAGGGGCGCAGGTTTGCCAACGAGTGCCTGTCCTACGACCGGATGGGCCGGGCGATGATCGCGGCGGGCGCAGGGGACGCGGCGGACCGCCCCGTGTGGTGGGTCTGGGACGCGCGGCACGGCGAGGAGCCGCCCGGCATCGTCCTCGTCCCGGTCGACCGGGAGTCCTTCGAGGCGGGCGGGGTGTGGCACAGCGCGTCCTCGGTCGAGGAGCTGGCCGAGGCGATCGGGGTGCCGGGGGAGGGCCTCGCGGCGACGGTCGCGACATTCAACAAGTACGCCGAGAACGGCCACGACCCCGACTTCGGGCGCGGCGACGACCCCTACGACCGGTTCTTCGCGGGCGAGGGGGAGGAGGGCGCCCCCAACCCCTGCCTGTTGCCCCTGTCGTCCGGGTCGTTCCACGCGGTGCGGATGGTGCTCGGCGACCTCGGGACGAAGGGTGGACTCGTGACCGATGTGGACGCGCGCGTGCTGCGGGAGGACGGGTCCGTGATCGAGGGGTTGTACGCGGTGGGGAACACGGCGGCGAATGTGACGGGTCCGGTGTATCCGGGTCCGGGCGCGCCCATCGGCACGGGCATGGTGTTCGGGTATCGGGCGGCGGGGCGGATGGCGAACACGTCAAGCACCTGCGGCGATTGAGCAGCGGGGTCCGGGGCGGAGCCCCGGGGCGTGGGGGACGGACGAGTGGAGGGATACGGATATGCGTGAGGGACAACTGGCCGGGAAGGTCGCCCTGGTGAGCGGCGCGGCCCGCGGCATGGGCGAGGCCATCGCCCGCGAACTGGTGGCGCGCGGAGCGCGTGTCGTACTCGGCGACGTCCTCGTGAAGGAAGGGGAGAAGGTCGCCGATGACCTGGGGGACGCGGCCCGGTTTCAGCGGCTCGACGTCACGGAGGCCGCCTCCTGGGCCGCCGCTGTCGACCTCGCCCGCGAGACCTACGGACGACTCGACATCCTCGTCAACAACGCCGCCATCTACACCACGTCCCCCCTCGTCGACGAGGACCCGGCGCAGCTGGAGCGGATCCTGAAGGTCGACCTCGTCGGCCCGTTCCTCGGGCTCCAGGCCGTCGTGCCCGCCATGCGGGCGGGCGAGCGCGGCGGCGCCATCGTCAACATCTCCTCCCAGGCCGGCCTCCAGGGCATCTGGGCACACGGCTCGTACGGCGCCGCGAAATGGGGACTGCGCGGCCTGAGCCGGACCGCCGCGCTCGAACTCGGCGGCGACGGTATCCGCGTCAACGCCGTCTTCCCCGGCGCCATCGACACGGCGATGACCGCCCACCTCGGCACCACCGAACACCCCGCCGCCGCACTCGGCCGCATCGGCCGACCCGAAGAGGTCGCGCGGCTCGTGGCCTTCCTCGCCTCCGACGACGCCTCCTACCTCACCGGCGCGGAGGTCGCCGCCGACGGCGGGGCCTCGGCCGGCCGGATGCCGGTGTTCGCACAGCGCGGCAACGGCGGCGGCAGCGGCAGCAGCGGTAGCGGCAAGGGAGAGGACGATGCCAAGTGACACCCCCCGACCCGACACGCCCCGACCCGACGCCCCCCGGCCCGACACCTCCCGGCCCCCGCTCCGACGTACAGGCCCTCATCGACGCCTGCACCGCCAACTTCCCCGCCCTCGGCACCGAGTTCACCGACATCAAAGACGTACGCGCCTTCTTCGCGGAGCGCGCCCGCACCGCCCCGCCCCCGCCCCGGCTCCCCGCCCTGCACCGGGTGACCGACCTGGACGCGGACGGGGTCCCGGTCCGCGTCTACGACCCGGCGGAGGCGCCCCAGGACGACGTCACACCCGTCGTCGTCTTCTTCCACGGCGGCGGAATGGTGCTGTGCTCCCTCGACTCGCACGACGCGTTCTGCCGCGAACTGGCCGCCGACACCGGGGCGTTGGTCGTGTCCGTCGACTACCGGCTCGCGCCCGAGCACCCGTTCCCCGCCGCCCCCGACGACGCGTACACCGCGCTCCTGTGGGCCGCCCGCAACCACCCCGGGCGGCCCCTCGTCGTCGCCGGGGACAGCGCCGGCGGCAACCTCGCCGCCGTCACCGCGCTGCGCGCCCGGGAGCGCGGCGGGCCGGACCTCGCCGCCCAGCACCTCTACTACCCGATGCTGGACCCGGACCGGTCCTCGGCCTCGTACGAGGAGAACGCGCACGGCAACTTCGTCACCGCCGACCACATGCGCTGGTACTGGCAGCAGTACCTGCCCCGCCCCGAGCAAGACGCCCGCGACCCGCGCGCGACCCCGTTCGCCGCGGCCGAACTCGGCGGCCTGCCACCGGCGTTCGTCGTCACTGCCGGGCTCGACCCGCTGCGCGACGAGGGGCGCCGGTACGCGGAGCTGCTGGCCGCCGCCGGGGTGACCGCCGAGTACCACTGCTACGACGAGGCGTTCCACGGGTTCCTGACGATGGTCGGGGACGCCGCCCTGCCCGAGGCGAAGGCCGCCCGCGCGGCCGCCTTCGCCCACCTGCGGAGCATCACCAGCGTCACCGGCGTCACCCGGTAAGAAGCTCGAACCCCTGGTACCCGTCCGCCGCGACCTTCTCGATGATGTCGCCGTACACCCCGAAGCCACCCACGAACGGCATGAACACCCGTGGTTTGCCGGGGATGTTGGCGCCGAGGTACCAGGAGTTCGCCGCCGTCATCAGCGTGCCGTCCGCCCGCTCCCGGCACTCGGCCACCCACCCGTCGACGGCCTCGGCGCGCGCCTCCACACCCGCGTAACCGCCCTCCCGCAGCCGCGTCAGCAGGGCGGCGATCCAGTCGGTGTGCTGCTCGCCGCAGAGGATCATGTTGGCGAGGACGGAGGGCGAGCCGGGGCCCGCGAGGTTGAAGAGGTTCGGGAAGCCGTCCACGCCGAGCCCGAGGTAGGTGCGCGGGCCCGCCGCCCACGCCTCCTTCAGCGTCCGCCCGCCGCGCCCGGTCACGGAGATCCGGTCCAGGGACCCGGTCATCGCGTCGAAGCCGGTCGCGTACACGATCACGTCGAGTTCGACGAGGCCGCCGCCGTCCGCGAGCCGGATGCCGCCGGCCTCCACCCGCTCGATGGGGGTGGCGCGGAGGTTCACCAGGCGTACGTTGTCGCGGTTGTACGTCGCGAAGTAGCCGTCGTCCGTGACGATGCGCTTGCTGCCGATGGGGTGGTCGGCCGGGATCAGCTGCTCGGCGACGGCGGGGTCGGTGATCTCCGCCCGTACCTTCTCCTCCCAGAACCGGCGGGCCTCGTCGTTCGCCGCCCGGTCGGTCAACTGGTCGGGGAACGTCTTCGAGTACAGGACGCCGCCCAGCTCCCAGCGCTCCTCGAAGGCCGCCCGGCGCTCGGCGGGGGCCGCCTCGAACGTCTTGAGCGGGTGCGCCATGTGCGGGGAGCCGCCCCCGGAGAGGCGGGCGAGACGGCGCCGCTCCGCGTAGTCCGCCTTCTGCGCGGCGCGGTCCGCGTCGCTCAGCGGCTTGTTGCCCGCCGGGATCGAGTAGTTGGCGCTGCGCTGAAATACCGTCAACTCGGCTGCCTGGTGGGCGATTTCCGGGATCGACTGGATGCCGGACGAGCCCGTTCCGATCACGCCGACCCGCAGGCCCGTGAAGTCCACGCCCTCGTGCGGCCATTCACCCGTGTGGTACGAGGCCCCGGCGAAGTCGGCGATGCCCTCGATCTCGGGGAGGTGGGTGGAGGACAGGCAGCCGACCCCGAACAGCACATACCGCGCCTCGACCGTCCGGCCGCCGTGACCGCCGCGTCCGTCGTCCGTGCGCACCGTCCAGCGCAGCCGCTCCTCGTCAAGCTCGGCCGAGACGACGGACGTGCCGAAGGTGAAGTGCCGCCGCAGATCGTGCCGTTCGGCGACGTGTTCCACGTACCGCAGGATCTCCGGCTGCGTCGCGTACTTCTCCGACCAGTCCCACTCCTGCTCCAGGTCCTTGTCGAAGGAGTACGAGTAGTCGACGGACTCCACGTCGCAGCGGGCCCCCGGGTACCGGTTCCAGTACCAGACCCCGCCGACGTCCTCGCCGCGCTCGAACCCGGCGACGCTCAGGCCGAGTTCACGCATCCGGTACGCGGCGTACAGGCCGGAGAATCCGGCGCCGACGATGACGACATCCACCTGTTCGGGCATGGCGGGTCCTTTCACGAAGGTCACGAAAGAGGTCACGTAAGAGAGGGAAGAGGGAGGCGCCGGCGGTGCCAGGCCGGCGAGCCCAACAGCCGCGCCGCCGAGTGGGCGCGCTTGAAGTAGCGGTGCGCGGGGTGCTCCCAGGTGATGGCGATGCCGCCGTGCAGCTGGATCGCCTCGCCCGCGACGTGCTCGTACGTCTCGCAGCACGCGGCCTTCGCGGCGCCCGCCGGGATCTCGCCGTGCACGGCGGCCAGCAGCAGGGAGCGCGCCGACTCCAGCTCCGTGAACAGGTCGGCGAGCCGGTGCTTCACCGCCTGGAACGAGCCGATGGGGCGGCCGAACTGCTCGCGGTCCTTGGCATAGCGCAGCGTCAGCTCGAAGACCGCGCCCGCTCCGCCGACCGCGTCGGCCGCCAGGGCCAGGCAGCCCGCCGCCATCGCCTCCTCCAACACCCGTTCCGCGTCGCCGAGTTCGCCGACCGGAGTGGCGGGCGCGCGCAGCAGCTCGGCGCGCCACTGGGGGCGGGTGTCGTCCATGGTGGGCACGGGCGTGAGGCGTACGTCGTCCGCCGTCGCCGGTACGTGGAACAGGCTCGGGCCGTGCCGCTCCGTGCGCGCCACCACGAGCAGGTCGTCGCCGGGCGCCAGCAGATGCTCCTTCGTCCCGGCCACCCGCCACTCGCCGTGGTCGAGGACCGCGTGCGCCCGCACCCGCCCCGGCTCCCACTCCACGCCGCCGCCCTCCGCCCACGCCGACGACGCCGTCCGCGTCCCCTCCGCGAGCCCCGGCAGCAGCCGCGCACACGCCTCCCGGTCCCCGCTCGCCACCAGCGCCCGCGGCACGAGCACCGCGCTGTCCAGGAACGGGACGGGACTCAGCGACCGGCCCAACTCCTCCGCTACGACCGCTAGTTCGGCGTCCCCGGCCCCGAAGCCCCCGTACTGCTCCGGGACCGCGAGCCCCGCCACCCCGACCTGCCCCGCGAGGGGCGCCCAGGCCGCCGCGCCCTCGTGGGCGGCCAGCACCTGGCGCACCGCCGCCCGCAACTCCTCCTGCTCCGCGCTGTACATGGCGTACGTGTCGCTCATCCGACTCACCCGGCTCATCCGGCCATCGCCTCCCCAGCAGCAGCACGCGCCCGCAGCGCCGTCTTGTCGACCTTGCCCGCCGCGTTGTGCGGCAGCTCCGGCACCGGTTCGAACCGGCGCGGCACCTTGAAGTTCGCGAGCCGCTCCCGCGCCCACGACACCAACTGCGCGTGGTCCGCAGGAGCTTCACGGTCGGGTGACGGTACGTAGAACGCCACCCCCACCTCCCCGAGCCGCGCGTCCGGCGCGCCGACCACCGACACGTCCGCGATCCCCGGATGGGCGCGCAGCGCCTGCTCGATCTCGGCGGGGTACGCGTTGAACCCGCCGACCACGAACATGTCCTTCAGCCGGTCCGTGACGGTCAGGAAACCCCGCTCGTCGAGCACGCCCACGTCCCCCGTGTGCAGCCAGCCGTCCGCGTCGACCGCCTCGGCCGTCGCCGCCGGGTCGTCGAGGTAGCCGCGCATCACGTGATAGCCGCGGGTGAGGATCTCGCCGCTCGACGCGTCGATCCGCACCTCGGTCCCGGGCAGGGCGCGGCCCGCGGTGCGGGCGAGGGTGTGCGCGGGCTCGGTGGGCGGGCAGATCGTCACCGTGCCGTCCGACTCGGTGAGGCCGTACGCCGTGTAGACGAGGTCGACGCCGAGCTTCTCCCGTATCTCCTCGATGAGTCGGGTGGGAATGTTCGAGGCGCCCGTGCCCGTCATCCGCAGCGACGACAGGTCGTACGACGCCCGGTCCGGGTGCCGCAGCAGCGTCATGAACAGCGTGGGCGCGCCCGTCAGGACGCTCACCCGGTCGTCGGCGACGCGGCGCAGCGCCCGGTCCGCGTCGAAGACCGGCTCCGGCAGCATCGCCGCGCCCACCAGCAGGCAGGCCACGATGCCCGCCTTGTAGCCGAACGTGTGGAAGAACGGGTTGACCAGCAGATACCGGTCGCCGCGCGTCAGCGTCACCTCCCGGGCCCACGCCGCGTACAGCCGCACCGTCTGCCCGTGCGTCGTGACGACTCCCTTGGGGCGGCCGGTCGTTCCGGACGTGAAGAGGATGTCGGCGTCGTCCTCGGGGCGCACGGAGTCCGTCCGGGCGCGCCGGGCCTCGGCCGTCACCCGCGCGGCGCGCCCGGTGAAGGCGGTCCAGTCCTCGTCGTCGTGCAGTGCGACGACCCGCTCCAGGTCGGGCAGTGGCCGGCCGGAGTCGTCGAGCATCCGCCGGTAGTCCGTGCCGAGGAAGTCGTGCTCGGTGAAGAGGAACCGGCAGCGCGCCCGGCGCAGGATGTCCGCCGCCTCCCCGCCCCGGTACCGGGTGTTCACCGGCACCAGCACGCCCCCGGCGGCCAGCGCGCCGAGCGCCGCGACCACCCAGCGCCCGCTGTTGACCGCCCACACCCCGACCCGGTCGCCCGGCGCGAGACCGTGCGCCATCAGTGCCCGCGCCGCCTCGTCCACGGCGTCGCGCAGCGCCTCGAACGTCCAGCTCCCGCGCCCGTACGCAGGGGTCTCTGGTCCGCGCCCGTACGCAAGGGCCTCGTCTCCGCCCCCGTGCACCAGCGCCTCCTCCCCGCCCCAGGCGTCGGCCGCCCAGTCCGCGAGGCCGGCGATCGTCAGCGGCCCGTCGTCCATCCGGGGTGCTCCTTCCATGGGGACTCGGTCACGCCGGGAGGCTCGCACGCCACCACCACCCGGTCAGCCACGGCTTCCCGCTCACCGGGAATACGCCGTCGCCGCCCGCCTCGCGCGGCACCTACGTTCGCCGCACCTGACCGAGCGAATCCCTGCTGGTCCCCAAGCCCCCCATGGAAGGAGCGGCCCCGATGCTCACCGAGCACGAGCGGCGCAAGGCCGCCGAGGCGCTGGCCGCGGCGGAGTCGGCGCGCTCGCCGATCCCGCCGTTGACCGAGACCTTCGAGGGCATCACCGCCGTCGACGCGTACGAGATCCAACTCGTCGGCATCCGGAACCGGATCGCGGCGGGGGAGCGGGTCCGCGGCCACAAGGTCGGCCTGTCGTCCCCCGTGATGCAGCAGATGATGGGCGTCGACGAGCCCGACTACGGCCACCTGCTGTCCACGATGGAACTGTCCGAGGACGTTCCGGTGCCGGTCGGCCTGTACTGCGTGCCGCGCGTCGAGGTCGAGATCGGCTTCGTGCTCGGCGCGCCACTGCCCGGCGAGGAGTGCACCGTCGACGACGTGCGCGCCGCCACCGAACGCGTCGTGCCCGCCCTGGAGTTGATCGACTCCCGGATCGTGGACTGGCGCATCGCGATCGCCGACACCATCGCCGACAACGCCTCGTCGGCCGGATATGTGATCGGCGCCGGCCGCCCCATCGGCGACCTCGTCCTGAGGGACGTACAGGCACAACTCACCGACGACACGGGTGAGTTGCTCGCCACCGGCCGCGGCGACGCGGTGCTCGGCGACCCCGCCGAGTCCGTCGCATGGCTGGCCAGGACCGTCGCCCGGTTCGGGGTGCGCCTGGAGGCCGGGCACCTGATCCTGCCCGGCTCGTGCACGCGGGCCGTCGACGTCGCACCGGGCCGCACGTACACCGCCGACTTCACCGGGCTCGGCCCGGTGTCCCTGACGTTCACCCACTGAGCCAAGTGAGGTCCCGTATGACGAAGAAGGCGACCGCCGCCATCGTCGGCTCCGGCAACATCGGAACCGACCTCCTGTACAAACTCCAACGCTCCGAACTCATCGAGCCCCGCTGGATGATCGGCGTCGACCCGGCCAGCGAGGGCCTCGCCAAGGCCCGCGCCGCGGGACTCGACGCCAGCCCCGAGGGCGTCGACCACCTCCTCGCGCAGGACGAGCTCCCGGACCTCGTCTTCGAGGCGACCAGCGCGTACGTGCACGCCGCCAACGCGCCCCGCTACAAGGAGGCGGGCATCAAGGCGATCGACCTCACCCCGGCCGCCGTCGGCCCCGGCGTCGTCCCGCCCGCCAACCTCACCGCGCACCTCGAGGCCGACAACGTCAACATGGTCACCTGCGGCGGCCAGGCCACCATCCCCATGGTGTACGCCGTCTCGCGCGTCGTCCCCGTCCCGTACGCGGAGATCGTCGCCTCGGTGTCCTCCCGCTCCGCCGGGCCCGGCACCCGCCAGAACATCGACGAGTTCACCCGCACCACCTCGCGCGGCATCGAGGAGATCGGTGGCGCCCGGCGAGGCAAGGCGATCATCATCCTCAACCCGGCCGACCCGCCCGTCATCATGCGCGACACCGTTTTCTGCGCCATCCCCGACGATGCCGACCGCGACGCCATCGCCCAGTCGGTCAAGGAGGTCGCGGAGCAGGTCGCGACGTATGTGCCCGGCTACCGGCTGCGCGCCGAGCCGCAGTTCGACGACGCCCGCCCCGAGAACGGCGGGATGGCCCGCGTCGCCCTCTTCCTGGAGGTCGAGGGCGCGGGCGACTTCCTGCCGCCGTACGCAGGAAACCTCGACATCATGACCGCCGCCGCGACGAAGGTCGGCGAGGAGTTCGCGAAGCAGCAGCTGAAGGGGACCACCAAGTGACCAGCCCTGACCGTACGTTGGACAGCCCCCACTCGGCCGGCCTCGAACGCCCCTACTCGGCCGACCTCGACATCCGCGTCACCGACTCCTTCTGCCGCGACGGCTCCCACGCCCACCGCCACCAGTTCACCACCGAGCAGGTGCGCACGGTGGTCGGCGCCCTCGACGCCGCCGGAGTCCCCGTCATCGAGGTCACCCACGGCGACGGCCTCGGCGGCTCCTCCTTCAACTACGGCTTCTCGCACACCCCCGAGCAGGAACTCATCAGGACGGCCGTCGCCACCGCGACCCACGCGAAGATCGCGTTCCTGATGCTCCCCGGCCTCGGCACCAAGGACGACATCCGCGAGGCCCGCGGCAACGGCGCGCGGATCTGCCGCGTCGCCACCCACTGCACCGAGGCCGACGTCAGCGAGCAGCACTTCCAACTCGCCCGCGAAATGGGCCTGGAGACCGTCGGTTTCCTGATGATGGCCCACTCCACCACCCCGGAGAACCTCGCCAAGCAGGCCCGCATCATGGCCGACGCGGGCTGCCAGTGCGTGTACGTCGTCGACTCGGCGGGCGCCCTCCTCATGGACGGCGTCACCGACCGGGTCTCCGCGCTCGTCGCCGAGCTGGGCGACGACGCGCAGGTCGGCTTCCACGGCCACGAGAACCTCGGCCTCGGCGTCGGCAACTCCATCGCCGCCGTCCGCGCGGGCGCCCGCCAGATCGACGCCTCCACCCGCCGCTTCGGCGCGGGCGCAGGCAATACGCCGACCGAGGCGTGGGCCGCGGTCGCCGAGCGGTCCGGCTGGCGCACCGGCATCGACGTACTGAAGCTGATCGACGCGGCCGAGGACGACATCCGCCCGATCATGGCCGACGAGTGCCTGCTCGACCGGAACTCGCTGCTCATCGGCTACGCGGGCCTCTACTCCTCGTTCCTCAAGCACGCCGAACGCCAGGCCGCCCACTACGGCGTCAGCGCCACCGACATCCTCCTCGAAGCCGGCGACCGCAAGCTCGTCGGCGGCCAGGAGGACCAGCTCATCGACATCGCCGTCGCCCTCTCGCAGAAAGCCTGATGGAGCCATGACGACCCGCGACAACGAAACCCGCGACAGTCAAGCCCGTGTGATCGACGCGGGCGCCGCCCCCACCCGCTTCGCCCGCGGCTGGCACTGCATCGGCCTCGCCGCCGACTTCCGCGACGGAAAGCCGCACGAGATCGAGGCGTTCGGCACCACCCTCGTCGTCTTCGAAGGCGCCGAGGACCACCAGCTCCACGTCCTCAACGCCTTCTGCCCGCACATGGGCGGCAACCTCGCGCACGGCACCGTCAAGGGCGACACCCTCGCCTGCCCCTTCCACGACTGGCGCTGGGGCGGCAACGGCCGCTGCCGCGAGATCCCCTACGCCCGCCGCGTCCCGCCGCGCGCCAAGACCCGCACCTGGCACGCCCTGGAGCGCAACAAGCAGCTCTTCGTCTGGCACGACCCCGAGGGCAAGCCGCCACCGGCCGACCAGGACATCCCCGAACTCGCCGGAATCCACGGCCCGCAGGAGGAACGGGACCTCTGGTCGGACTGGCAGTGGAACACCACGACCATCGACACCAACTGCCGCGAGATCGTCGACAACGTCGTCGACATGGCGCACTTCTACTACGTGCACTACTCGTTCCCGGTGTTCTTCAAGAACGTCTTCGAGGGCCACGTCGCCACCCAGTACATGAAGTCCGAGCCGCGCCCCGACGTCGACCTCGGCACCCTCTCCGCCTCCGGCGGCCTGCGCTCCGAGGCCTCCTACTTCGGCCCCTCCTACATGGTCGACTGGCTGTACGCGGAGGTGGCGCCCGGCGTCGAGATGGAGACGGTCCTCATCAACTGCCACTACCCGGTGGGCCCGGACCGCTTCGTCCTCATGTACGGCGCCATGGTCAAGAAGCTGCCCGGCATGAGCGACGCCGAGGCCGCCGAAGCCGCCCGCGTCACCAGCGAGGGCCTGGCCGTCGGCTTCGAGCAGGACGTCGAGATCTGGAAGAACAAGACCCGCATCGACAACCCGCTGCTCACCGAGGAGGACGGCCCGGTCTACCAACTCCGCCGCTGGTACGAGCAGTTCTACGTCGACGTGGCCGACGTCAAGGACGAGATGACGGACCGCTTCGAGTTCGAGCTCGACACCCGGCACGCCAATGACAACTGGCGCGCCGAGGCCGAGCAGAACCTCAAGGCGGGCGGCGTGACGTCGTACATCACCGGGGGAACCGGAGGCGACGCATGACCCCCGTCGGCTGCGGCACCTGCGGCGGCCACGTGCTCTGCGAGAAGTACAGCCCGTACCACCTGCAGATCCAGTGGACGCGGGCCGCGTCGGCGGCCTGCCCGCACCTCGGCGGGCAAGGCTGCCCTGAGCTGCGCGTCTCCATCGACCGGGCGGTCGCGGACGGCCGGTTGGAGGTGACGCGGCGTGAGCAGCGCTGACCTCGCCGAACCGGCCACGGGCGTGCTCACGCTGCGCGTCGCCGACGTCGTCCGCGAGACCGCAGACGCCGTGTCCCTCGTCCTCGACGCCCCCGAACTCCCATACCTGCCCGGCCAGTTCCTCACCCTCCGCATCCCCGGCGGCGGCGCCCGCTGCTACTCCCTCGCCTCCTCCCCGTACACCGGGGAGGCGCCCCGCGTCACCGTGAAGAAGGTGCCGGGCGGGGCGGGCTCCGGGTGGGTGTGCGAGCAGGTCGCGGCCGGTGACGTACTCGAATGCCTGCCGCCAGCCGGCACGTTCACGCCCGCGTCCCTCGACGAGGACGTGCTGCTGGTGGCGGGCGGCAGCGGCATCACCCCGTGCCTGTCCATCGCCCGCTCCGTCCTCGCCGCGGGCACCGGCACGGTCACCCTCGTCTACGCCAACCGCGACCAGGACTCGGTGATCTTCCGGGACGCGCTGCGGGGCCTTGCGGCGGAGTACCCGGACCGGTTCGCGGTGGTGCACTGGCTGGAGACGCTGCAAGGGCTGCCCACGCGCGACGCGCTCGCCGCCCTCCTCCGCCCGCTCGCGGCGGCCCGCACCGCCTACCTGTGCGGCCCGCAGCCCCTGATGGACGGCGCGGAGGACATCCTGCGCGCGGCGGGCGCGGCGGCCGTGCACCGGGAGCGGTACTTCTCGCTGTCCGGCGACGTGTTCGACGCGCCCGCCCCCGTGGGATCGACCGTCACGGTCACCGCCGAACTGTACGGCCAGACCCACGAGGCGGCCGGCGACGAGTCCACCCCACTCCTCGACGCCCTCCTCGCGGCGGGAGTCCCGGCACCGTACTCGTGCCGGGAGGGTGCGTGCGCGGCCTGTACGTGCCGAGTGGTGGAGGGCGAGGTGACCCTGCGGCACAACGAGGTCCTCGACGCCGAGGACCTCGCCGAGGGCTACACCCTCGCCTGCCAGGCGGTACCGGTGACGGACCGCATACGGGTCGAGTACTGACGAAAGTCCCGGTCGAAACCCTGCCGGACGGCCGCATGCTGGAGGCGGGCCTTCCCCTTCGGGGAGATCCGGACTCAATGAAGAGCTGGAGGATCACATGTCCACGATCGCCGTCACCGGAGCCGGTTCCGGCATGGGCGCCACGCTCACCGAGCGGCTGCGCGCACAGGGCCACACCGTCATCGGCGTCGACCTCAAGAACGCCGACGTCACCGCCGACCTCGGCACCCCCGAGGGCCGCGCCCACGCCGTCGCCGAGATCACCCGGATCAGCGGCGGCAGACTCGACGGGTTCCTGCCGTTCGCCGGGATCACGGGCGGCGCGGGCCGACCGTCGAGCCTGCTCGTGTCCGTCAACTACTTCGGCGCGATACGCCTGGTGGAGGGCCTGCGCCCGGCACTCGCCGCCACGGGGAACGCCTCCGTCGTGTTCGCCTCCTCCAACTCGACGACCACGCAGCCCGACTGGCCGGAACGGGTCGCCACCGCCTGCCTCGCGGGCGACGAGGCCGAGGCCCGCAGGACCGCCGACGAGGCGGGCGCGGACGACGGCGGCATCGGCGCCTACCCGGCGACCAAGGCCGCCCTCGCCTGGTACGCGCGCACCCGCGCCGCCGAGTACCAGGCCGACGGCATCCGCCTCAACGCGGTCGCGCCCGGCTACATCGACACCCCGATGACCCGCGCCGCCGCCGAGGACCCGGCGACCGCCGAGGGCATCAAACAGTTCCTCGCCTCGATCCCGGCCGGCCGGGCGGGAACGGCCGAAGAGATCGCCGAACTGGTGGAATTCCTGCTCTCACCGAAGTCCTCGTACTGCGTCGGCTCCGTCTTCTACGCGGACGGCGGCCTCGACGCCGGGCTGCGCGCCACGGACTGGCCGAAGGTCTGGCACCCGCGGACCCGGTAGCCCGTCACATCCATGAATCGGCCCGCACCCACCCCAACAGATTCGGAATCGTGCGGTCCACTGAGGCGTTCTCCGGCGTGACGTCCGGGGCGGGCGCATGCCGTGCCGCCCGCCCGGGACCGTTCAGATCCCGCCAGATCGCCCGCGCCGCCCCCTGCAGCAGCGGCGCCGCGAGCTCCAACGGCCGCAGCCCCCCGAGCGATCCGAGCGACACGGCGGCCACCGCCCGCCCCGCGCCGCGCAACGGCACCGCCGAGCACACGAGCCCGTCGAACGTCTCCCCGCGGTCGTACGCGATCTGCGCCGTACGCACCCGCGACAGCTCCGAGCAGAACACGTCGGCCCGCGTCACCGTCCGCGCGGTCCGCGGCTTGAGCCCCGCCGCGACGACCCGCTCGATGTCGTCCTTGCCACCGAACGCCAGCATCGCCTTGCCGGCCGCCGTGGCATGCGCGGGCAGCCGCGCCCCGATCCGCACGGGATACGCCCGGTCCGTGGCATCCCCCGCCGAGTGCGGCAGCGAACCCGCCCGCTCCAGACACACGACATCGGTCACCCCGTCGAGCACATACAGCTGCACGAGCTTGCCGGTGGCCTCGTGCAGCGCGTCGAGATGCGGGATCGCGGCGCGGATCAGCCGGTTGTGGTGCGCGGCGAGCCCACCGTGCTCCAGCATCCGCAGCCCGAGCCGATAGTCCCGCCCCTCCCGGTCCAGCCAGCGCAGCCGCACCAACTGGTCGAGGATCCGGTGCGCGGAGGATCTGGACAGCCCCGAACGCTGGATGATCTCGGTCAACGACAACCGCCCACGTCCACCGTCGAAGGCCGCGAGAACCTTCTCCGCCTTCTCCAGGAGCGACAGCGGACCGCCGCCGGCCTCCAGGGCCGTTCCGAGCACAGCACACCCCCGTAGAAACGGTAGAAACGCTCCAACGCTGAGTGGACCTTGCCACGCCCCACCCCGGCATATCTAGCCCCTGCGGCGATTGAGCAGCGGGGTCCGGGGCAGCGCCCCGCGACGCAGGAGGAAGCTCCCGTCCCGCTCCCTCCCCACCCCCTTCCCACTCACCGGGAACCTCACCTGTCCATCCCCAAAGACCCCTACCTAACGTCCCGACCATGACCGAAACCACCACCACCGCCGGCGTACTCGCCTCCGTCCGCGCCCTCCTCCCCGCCATCGCGGACCGCGCCGCAGAGGCCGAAGACCTCCGCAAGGTCCCCGAAACCACCATCAAAGAGCTGACCGACACCGGCTTCTTCCGCCTCCTCCAGCCCAAGCGCTACGGCGGCTACGCCGCCGACCCCACCGTCTTCTACGACGCCGTCAAGGAGATCGCCCAGGCCTGCGGCTCCACCGGCTGGGTCGCCTCCGTCGTCGGCGTCCACCCCTGGCACGTCGGCCTCTACGAGAAGCGGGCGCAGGACGAGGTGTGGGGTGTCAGCGGCGAGCGCGCCGACACCCGCATCTCCTCCTCGTACGCCCCGACCGGCAAGGTCACCCCGGTCGACGGCGGCTTCCGGCTGTCGGGCCGCTGGCACTTCTCGTCCGGCTGCGACCACACCCAGTGGGTGATCCTCGGCGCCCTCGTGCCGGACGCCGACGGCAACCTCGTCGACATGCGCTCCTTCCTGCTGCCGCGCGCCGACTACGAGATCAAGGACGTGTGGGACACGGTCGGCCTGCGCGGCACCGGCTCCAACGACGTCGTCGTCGAGGACGTCTTCGTCCCCGAGCACCGCGCCCTGTCCTTCGGTCCGGTCACCGCGCTCACCCCGCCCGGCGCCGAGGTCAACCCCGACCCGCTGTACAAGCTGCCGTACGCCTCCGTCTTCACCACCACCATCTCGACGCCGATCGTCGGCATCGCGCAGGGCGCCTGGAGCGGTTTCGTCGCCGCGACCCGCGAACGCATCCGCGTCTCCTACGGTCAGAAGGTCGCCGAGGACCCGTTCGCGCAGATCCGTCTCGCCCGCGCCGCAAGCGACATCGACGCGGCCTGGCGACAGCTGCGCGGCAACATCGCCGAGATGTACGAACTGGCCTGCGCGGGCGCCCCGTTGACGGTCGAGCTGCGCGCCCGCGCCCGCCGCGACCAGGTACTCGCCACGGAACGCGCCGCGGCCGCCGTCGACCTGCTGATGGAGAACGCGGGCGGCAACGCGATGCGCACCGGCGCGGGCCCCGCCGGCGTCCAGCGCGCCTGGCGCGACGTCCACACGGGACGCGGCCACGCCGCGAACGACCCCGAGCGGGCCCTGCTCATCTACGGCCAGGACGCCCTCGGCCTGGAGATCCAGGACGTGATGCTCTGATGACGCAGCACACCGCCCAGCACACCACGCAGCACACCGCGCAGAGCACCCAGCGCTTCGTGAAGGCCGCCGGCATCCAACTCGCCTACCACGAGGCGGGCCCCGCCGACGGACCCGCCGTGATCTTCCTCCACGGCGGCGGCCCGGGAGCCTCCGGCTGGTCCAACTTCGGCGCCAACCTCCCGGTCTTCGCCGAAGTCGGCTTCCGTACGCTCCTCCTCGACCAGGTCTGCTTCGGCGCCAGCGACAAGCCGGAACTCGACGCCGACTACTGGACCGCGTCCGCCCGCTGCACCGTCGCCCTCATGGACGAACTCGGCATCCAGCAGGCCGACTTCGTCGGGAACTCGCTCGGCGGCGGCACCGCGGCCCGCCTCGCCATCGACTTCCCCGACCGCGCCCGCAAGCTCCTCCTGATGGGCCCCGGCGGCATCTTCCTGAACCTCTTCCACGCCGACCCCACCGAAGGCATCCGGCAGCTCTTCGAGTTCAACACCGCCGCCGAACCGACCCGCGAACAGATGCGGGCCTTCCTCACCACCCTCGCGTACGACAAATCGATCGTCACGGACGCCTTCGTCGAGGAGCGCTACCAGCGCGCCATCGACCCCGACGTCCGCCTCGGCACCGCCCGCATGGGCGCCTCCTTCGCCAACCCCGAGTGGGCCGAGCGCACCCAGATCTGGCGCGACGCCGGGAAGATCCCGCACGAGACGCTGCTGACCTGGGGCCGCGAGGACCGCGTCAACCCCATCGACGGCGCGTTCGTCGCCCTCAAGGCGATGCCCAACGCCCGCCTGCACGTCTTCCCGAAGTGCGGCCACTGGGCGCAGACCGAGAAGGCCGACGAGTTCAACCGCCTCGCGATCGACTTCTTCACCAACTGACCCCAACTGACCTACGTATCAGGGGAGTTACGATGGACATCCGCGCACTCGGCTATCTGCGCACAGAGACGGCCGACCTCGCCGCCTGGCGCACATACGTCCTCGACATCCTCGGCATGACCGAGGCTCAGGGCACCACGGACACGCAGCTCAACGTCCGCATCGACGACCGCATCCACCGCCTCCAGTTCGTCACCGGCACCCAGGACCGCCTCGCGGCCGCCGGTTTCGAGGTCGCCAACGCCCGCGAACTCGACGTAGCGGCACGGGAGTTGGAGGCGGCCGGACACGCCGTGAAGGAGGCCGACGCCGCGACCCTCGCCGACCGCCGCGTCCAGGGCCTGATCCACGTCAGCGACCCGGCGGGCAACCCGCTGGAGCTCTACTGGGGCCAGGCCCAGGACCACACCCCGCTCGCCACCCCCTACGGAAACCGCTTCGTCACCGGCACGACCAAGCCGTCCACGGGCGACCTCGGCCTCGGCCACGTCGTCCTCCCGGCCGTCGAGATCGACGAGGCCGTCGACTTCTACGAGAACCTCCTCGGCTTCCAGCAGCGCGACTCCATGCGACTCCCGCCCGCCGCCGTCCCCACCGGCAAGCCGGGCCAGGACGCGTACCGCATGTACTTCCTCTCCCCGAACCGCCGCCACCACAGCCTCGGCCTCTACCCGGGCGCCCTGCCCCCCGGCATCGTCCACTTCATGGTGGAGCTGGAGGAGCTGGACGACGTCGGCCACGGCCTCGACCGCATGAAGAAGGCGGGCTACCCCATCGCCTCCACCCTCGGCCGGCACTCCAACGACCACATGGTGTCCTTCTACGCCCAGGCACCCGGCGGCTTCCAGGTCGAGTACGGCTGGGACGGCCTGATCGTCGACCCGGCGACCTGGGTCACGAAGGAGATCACCGCCGACTCCCTGTGGGGCCACGAGTGGAACGGCTGAGCGCCACCGGCACCCTGGAAGGCATCGACCCGGGGGAGTACCGGGACACCCTGTCCCGGTTCGCCTCCGGCGTCACCGTCGTCGCCGGTCTCGACGAGGCCGGCGCCCCGGCGGGCCTCGCCTGCCAGTCCTTCACCTCCCTCTCCCTCGACCCGCCCCTCGTCCTCGTCTGCGTCGCCCGTACGTCGACGAGCTGGGCCCGCATCGCCCCCACAGGCCGCTTCGGGATCTCCGTACTCGCCGAGGACCAGCGCACCCTGTGCCGCACCCTCGGCTCCCGCCGCCCCGACAAGTTCACCGACATCGACTGGCACACCGGCCGGGACGGCGGCAGCGTCCTTCTCGCAGACGCCCTCGCCCACCTGGAATGCACCCTGGAACGCACCGTCGACGGCGGCGACCACAAGATCGTCATCGGCCGCGTCACCAGCCTCACCACCCCCCGTGCCGACGGCCGCCCCCTCCTCTTCTTCCGCTCCGCCTTCGGCACCGGACGCTTCCCCGCGGGCCAGGAAACGGTGGACCACTTCGCCCAGTGGCTGTGACGCCCGCGACAATGGGGCGGTGCCTACCAAGAAGAAACCCCAGGAGAGCGCCGCGGCGCCGGAACGCCGCAGCGAACTGCTCCACACCGCGGCCGAGGTCTTCGCCGAGCAGGGCTACAACGCCACCACGGTCCGTAAGATCGCCGACCACGCGGGCATGCTCGCCGGCAGCCTCTACTACCACTTCGACTCCAAGGAATCGATGCTGGAGGAGATCCTGCGGACCTTCCTCGACGAGCTGTGGTCCGGCTACGACACCGTGCTCGACGACGACCTGGGCCCCCGCGAAACCCTGGAGGCACTGGTCACCGAGTCCTTCCGGGAGATCGACCGGCACCGCCCCGCCGTCGCCATCTACCAGCGGGAGGCCAAGGCGCTCGTCGGCCAGGAGCGCTTCGACTTCCTCGCCGAGTCCCAGCGCCGCTTCGAGAAGACCTGGCTGACCACCCTGGAGCGGGGCGTCGCCGACGGCGTCTTCCGCGCCGACCTCGACATCCGGCTCACCTACCGCTTCGTCCGCGACACCGTGTGGGTCGCCGCGTCCTGGTACCGGCCCGGCGGCCAGCACAGCGCCGAGGAGATCGCCAGGCAGTACCTGTCGATGGTCCTCGACGGCATCGCCGCACGCTGATACTCGACGTGCTAGAGTCGATCGCGTTGCAGTTTTGGTACCCATAGACTTTATGTGCGCCTGACGGGAATGTTCCGCTTCAGGCGCATTATTGTTTTACCGAGGTGTTCTCGGAATGGGAGCTGCTACCTGTTCAAGGAGAACAACATGGCCACCGGTACCGTTAAGTGGTTCAACTCGGAAAAGGGCTTCGGCTTCATCGAGCAGGACGGCGGCGGCGCCGACGTCTTCGCCCACTACTCGAACATCAACGCCTCTGGCTTCCGTGAGCTCCAGGAGGGCCAGAAGGTGACGTTCGACGTCACGCAGGGCCAGAAGGGCCCGCAGGCGGAGAACATCGTCCCCGCCTAATCTCCGCTCGAAGATCACCCGACGCCGCCGGTCCCACCCGGCAGGCATCGGATCGAGCATCACCGGGCCGGGGCCCGCACCGCGACGGTGCGGGCCCCGGTTCCTGCTGTCCCGTCCCGGAAGGCATCGCCGCATGGCCAGTTCTCCCCGCCCGTCGTCCGACCGCCGCGCCTCGTCGGGACGCTCCGCGTCGCAGCCCCGTGCGGACCGCCGCCGTGGCTCCCGCCCCGCGGCCGCCGGGCAGCGCCGCGCTCCCGAGCAGCGCCGGAGGCAACAGCCCGCGCCGCCGAGCGAGTTCACCCTGCCGGAGAACACCTCGCCCGCGCTGCCGCCGGTCGCCGACTTCGCGGACCTGGACATGCCCGAAGCGCTCCTGAAGACGCTGGGCGAGCAGGGCGTCACCGAGCCGTTCCCCATCCAGGCGGCGACGCTCCCCAACTCCCTCGCGGGACGCGACCTCCTCGGCCGCGGCCGCACCGGCTCCGGCAAGACCCTCGCCTTCGGCCTCCCGCTGCTCACGCACACCTTCGGCGCCAAGGCCGAGCCGAAGGCCCCCCTCGCGCTCGTCCTCGTGCCCACGCGTGAGCTGGCCCAGCAGGTCACCGACGCCCTCACCCCGTACGCCACCGCGCTCAAGCTGCGGCTCGCGACCGTCGTCGGCGGCATGTCGATCTCCCGCCAGGCCGGCCAGCTGCGCCGCGGCGCCGAGGTCGTCGTCGCCACCCCGGGCCGCCTCAAGGACCTCATCGAGCGCGGCGACGTCGAGCTCGGCTCCGTGCGCACGACGGTGCTCGACGAGGCCGACCAGATGGCCGACATGGGCTTCATGCCGCAGGTCACCGCGCTCCTGAAGCAGGTCGAGGCGGGCGGCCAGACCATGCTCTTCTCGGCGACGCTCGACAAGAACGTGGACCGTTTGGTCAAGCAGTTCCTCAACGACCCCGTCGTCCACTCCGTCGACCCCTCCGCGGGCGCCGTCACGACGATGGAACACCACGTCCTGCACATCGCCGACGAGACCGACAAGAAGGCCGTCACGGCCCGCATCGCCGCCCGCGACGGCCGCGTCATCCTCTTCGTCGACACCAAGCGCTCCGCCGACCGCCTCGCCAAGCGGCTCCTCGCCACCGGCGTGTACGCGGCCCCGCTGCACGGCGGCCGCAGCCAGCCGCAGCGCAACCGCACCCTGGAGCAGTTCAAGGACGGCCGGGTCACCGCCCTCGTCGCCACGAACGTCGCGGCGCGCGGCATCCACGTCGACGACCTCGACCTCGTCGTCAACGTGGACCCGCCCACCGAGCACAAGGACTACCTGCACCGCGGCGGCCGCACCGCCCGCGCCGGCGAGTCCGGCAGCGTCGTCACGCTCGTCCTGCCGGAGCAGAAGCGCGACGTGCAGCGACTGATGCGCGACGCGAAGATCAAGCCGCGCACCACCCAGGTCCGCTCCACGGACGACGAGCTGACGCAGATCACCGGCGCCCGCGAACCGTCGGGCGTGGCCGTGACCATCGCGGTCCCGGAACCGACCCCCTCCACCACCACCCCCAAGCCCCGCCGCTCCCGCCGCTCCCGCGGCGGCTCGGGCAACGGCGGCGGCCGCCCGGCGGGCAACGGTGCCGGCCGCGCCACGGCCACCGAGGGCCAGCGCTCGGGCGGCAACCGCCGCCGCGGCGGCAACAACCGCGGCGGCCAGGGCCCCCGGGGCCCTCGCCAGGCGGCGTAGCCTCCGGTGGTCGAGGCCGGCAGATCAAGCCCCGCCGGCGTTTGAGGCGCGGGGTCCGGGGCGGAGCCTCGAGACCTCTGCTTCTCTTGGGCCGGCCGTCACGTCGGGCCAGCCCACTTTCAAGCCCCGCCGGCGCTTGAGGCGCGGGGCCCGGGGCGGAGCCCCGCGACCTGCGCCCCGTGCCACCGCACTCCCGGAGGGGACCTTCACGCCACCAACCGGCCCCGCAGCACCCCCACCGCACGCCGATCCACGCCGAGCCCCTCGGTCACGTACCGCTGCAAGCTCCCGAACTCCCGCCGAACCTCCGCCCGCGCCGCGTCCAGATACTCCATCCGCACCTCCTGCACGGGTATCAGCAACTCCGGATGCTGCATGAGCCCCGCCTGCCGCAACCCTTCACGCACCTGCGCGTCATGCTCGGCCCGGAACGAATTCGACGCCAAGTAGTCGCCCACCGCGTCCCGTTCGTCGACGCCGAGCAGCCGCAGCAGCACGTACGTCATCCACCCCGTACGGTCCTTGCCCGACGTGCAGTGGTAGAGCACCGCCCCGGACCTGCCCCGCGCCACATCCCGCAACGTCTCCCCGAACCGGGCACGGTTGTCCGCGTCGTTCACGAACATCCGGTACGTGGCCCGCATCTCGGCGGCCCCCTTGCCGTCCCCGAGCGCCTCCTGCTGCGCCACCGGATCCTTGGACCCGATCGCCGCCATCAACTTCTCGTACTGCCCACCGTCGGAGACGGACCGAGAGTCGGCCGCGAGCCCCGCGGGCAGCCGGTCCGCACCGTCCGTACGCACCTCGAACGGCACCCGGAAGTCGACCACTTGGCCCAGCCGCAGCCCGGCGACCCGCTCGACATCCGCATCGGTCAGATCGCACAGCGCGTCGGCCCGGTACACGAGCCCGTACCGGACCCGCCCGCGCCCGAGCGCCCGATACCCGCCGACGTCCCGGACGTTCACCGCGCCCTCAAGAGGCACCTGCCGGACGCCACCGGCACCGCCGCCATCGGCACCGGCACGTGGCGCCGCGAGCGCCACACCCGCCGCCCCACCGACGGCGGCACCCAGCACCCGGCGCCGCGAAAGGATCGCTCTGTTCGTTCCTGGCATACCTGAACTCCCTCGCGGAAGCGGCCGGTTGACGGCCTGGGAATCACCCTGGTGTCGGCAGGGTGCCGAGCGTGTGCCGGGCCTCGGCCATCACGCGGTCGACGAGCTCCGCGCAACTGGGCAGGTCGTCGATGAGCCCCGCGACCTGGCCCGAGGCCATCACGCCGAGGTCCGTACGGCCCTCGACCATGGACGCCTTCAACAACATCGGAGTGTTCGCGGCCAGCAGCACCTGGCCCCACGTGAGGTCCTTGCCGTGCTTCATGGCGAGCCCGTCCCGCACCAACTGCGGCCAGGACAGCCCGGACAGCCTGCGGAACCCGGCCGCGCGCCGCACCGCCTGCGCCAACGCGCGCGTACGCCCCACACCCTCCAGCGAATCGACCAGCTCGGTACGCAGCATGCGGTGCGGCAGCCCGTCCACGGCCGTCGTCACCGTGACGTCCTTGACGCTCGCCGCCAGGTACTTCGCCTTCACCGCGTCCGGCACCGTCGAGTCCGACGTCAGCAGGAACCGGGTGCCCATGGCGATCCCGGCCGCCCCGTAGGCGAGCGCGGCGACCAGGCCCCGCCCGTCCCGGAAGCCGCCCGCCCCGACCACCGGAATGTCGACGGCGTCCACGACCTGCGGCAACAGCACGGACGTCGCCACCTCGCCGGTGTGCCCGCCGCCCTCGCCGCCCTGCACGATCACCGCGTCGGCGCCCCACGCCGCGACCTTCTCCGCGTGCCGGCGCGCCCCGATCGACGGGATCACGACGGCGCCCGCGTCCTTCAGCTCGGCGATCAGCTCCCGCGAGGGGGCCAGCGCGAACGAGGCGACCTTCACGCCCTCCTCCACGATCACCTTGACCCGCTCCCGCGCGTCCCCTGCGTCGGCCCGCAGGTTCACGCCGAACGGCTGATCCGTGCGCGCCTTCACCTCCCGTACGGCGGAGCGCAGTTGGTCGAGCGTCATGGTGGCGGACGCGAGGATGCCGAGCGCCCCCGCGTTCGCCGCCGCCGACACGAGGCGCGGACCCGCGACCCACCCCATCCCGGTCTGCACGATCGGATGCCGCACCCCGGTGAGCTTGGTCAGCGCCGTCGGGATGGTGAACCCGTCGGCGGCAGGGGTGGGACCGGAAGTCGGTGTCATACCGGCTTGACCTCCCGATCCCGCTTGGCGTCGGGGTCGATGACCTCCCGGACCAGCCGCAGCTCCTCGGCCGTCGGCTCCCGCGTGCACGGCACCTCGCCGCCCTCCGGCAGCGCCAGCGCGAACCCGGTCGCCTCCTGGACCTCCGCCACCGTGACCCCCGGGTGCACGGAGACGAGCCGCATCGAGTGGTCGTCGGTGTCGAAGTCGAGCACCGCCAGATTGGTCACCACGCGCGGGAGACGATGGAACCGCGTCGCCGCGGGACCCGCCGCGGCCGCGCTGTCGTAACCCACCCCGCTGATCATGTCGACCTTCTCGACGAAGACCCGGGGGCTGTGCTTCGCGACCCAGTAACTCACCGCGTTGTTCAGCGTGTTGACCGGCGCGCCGCGCACCCCGATGAGCTGCCGGTCCGGCCGCTCCCAGTCGCCGATGCAGGAAATGTTCATGTTGCCGAACCGGTCGAGCTGGCTCGCGCCCATCATGATGTGCCGCTTGCCGCCCGTGGTCAGGGCCAGGTGCTGCCGGTACGGGAGCCAGCCCTCCGGCTGCCCGTCGAGCCCCACCAGCATCGCTTCGCCGTCGGTCAGCATCAGCTCGGGGGAGAAGGTGCGCTTGGCGAGCCGGGACGCGATCACGGGAACCATGCCGCCCATCGGGCTCGCGAGCACCTCCCCGTTGTCCCGCCACGCCTCGGCGCACGCGATCACGCAGTACTCGGCCCGGGTCGCTGCTTCAACTGTCTGTGTGGCGGTCACTTCTGCTCCTCGTGCCAGGCCTGTACGGCGGACTGGTACTGCTTCTCGTCGCCGCCGGGCGGCAGGAACCGCTCGGCGAACTCGGCCCAGGGCGTGGACGCGTAGAGCTTCTGGAACGCCTCGTCACGGTCGTAGTCCGGCACACAGGACGTGAAGTGCGCCCCGTTCGGCGTCTCCACGACACCCGTCACCGAATGCCGCTTGACCAGCAGCGACTGCGCCACTGTGGCCGCCCCGAAGCCGTCGACCAGCCGCTCGCACGACACGTACGCACGGTCCGCCGCCTCGCAGAACAGGTCGTCGAAGTACGGGTCCGGGCCCAGGAACTGACCATTGCCGGCCCGGTCCGCGCGGTTCACGTGCACCAGCGCGGCGTCCATGCGCAGCGCCGGCATCGCGACGAGCGTCTCCCCGTCCTCGTACGGCGACGTCACCGTCCGCAGCTCCGGGTTCACGCGCATGACGTCCGAGCCGATGCCCGCGCGTACAGGGATGAACGGCAGCCGGTTCGCCGCCGCGTGCAGCCCCCACATGAACATCGCCTCGTCGATCTCCATCAGCTCCAGCGCGCCCTTCTGGCGCGCCGCCCTGAAGTTCGGTTCGAGGGGGATGGAGTCGAGCGTCACGAACGCCGTGACCAGCTTGCGGATCTTCCCGGCCGCCGCGAGCAGCCCGACGTCCGGGCCCCCGTACGAGACGACGGTGAGGTCCGTGAGGTCACTGCGCAGCAACGCCCGTACGAGCGCCATGGGTTTGCGGCGCGAGCCCCAGCCGCCGATCCCGATCGTCATGCCGCTGCGCAGCTGCCCCACCACGTCGTCCGGCGTCATGGTCTTGTCCGGTGTGGTCATCGGTCGTTCTCCTGTCCGAAGGTGTCGCGGACCCGGTCGGCGACCCCGCTGAGGTTCGCCTCGAAGGTGAAGCCCTGCTCGAAGCGGTAGCTGCGGTGCACGTCGACCGGGTCGATCCCGTTCAGCGCGGACTTGGCGAGGCGGAGCAGATAGCCGTCCTTGCGGGCGATGTCCCGCGCCAACTCCAGTGCGGCTTCCCGCAGTTCAGGTCTTGGCACGACCCGCCACACCGACCCGTGCGCGTGCAGCTCGGCGGCCGTGGCCGTCCGGGACGTGAAGAACAGCGCGCGCATCAGATGCTGCGGGACGAGCCGGGCCAGGTGCGTGGCCGCGCCGAGCGCGCCCCGGTCCAGCTCGGGCAGGCCGAACGTCGCGTCGTCGCTCGCCACGATCGCGTCCGCGTTCCCCACGAGCCCGATGCCGCCGCCCAGACAGAACCCGGCGACCGCCGCGACCACCGGGACCTCGCACTGGTACACCGCCGAAAACGCTTCGTAGCAGCCGCGGTTGGCGCCGACCAGGGCGCTGTGCCCGCCGCCGGGCGAGGCCGTCTCGCGCTGCATCTCCTTGATGTCCACCCCCGCGTTGAACCCGCGGGAGGTCTCGGCAGCGGTCAGCACGACGCAGCGCACATCGGGATCGCGGCCCGCGGCGCGCACCGCGTCCGCCAGGTCGTACCAGCCCTGCACCGGCAGCGCGTTGACGGGCGGGAAGTCGACCGTGACGACGGCGATGCCCTTTTCGGGTGAGGAGGTGGAGACACCCATGGCGTTCAGCTACCTTTCCACCTAACGTTTGTTTGGTACGTCGATGACGGTAGCAGGCGGCGAGGGGCAGCGGAATGGGTCAGGAAGAGGCAGGGATGGGAATCGGGGCGGATCTGAGCGGACGCGTCGCCGTCGTCACGGGCGGCACGAGGGGAGTGGGCGCCGGAATCGCCAGAGCCTTCGCGCGGGCCGGGGCTCGGGTGATCATCTGCGCCCGCCGCCCGCCCGAAGTCCCGGTCGACGGCTGCGAGTTCATACCGGTCGACCTGCGGGACGCGAAGGCCGTCGAGGACCTGTTCGCGGGCCTCGACCGGGTGGACGTACTGGTGAACAACGCGGGCGGCACCCCGTACCGGCCGCTCGCGGAGGCGGACGCGGCGCGGCACGCGCGCGTGCTCGAACTGAACCTGACGTCGGCGCTCACCGCGTCCCTGGCGGCCCGCGAGAAACTCGCCGCCGCCCGCGGCTCCATCATCATGATCGGCAGCGTCAGCGGCAGCCGCCCCTCACCGGGCAGCGCCGCATACGGAGCGGCGAAGGCGGGCCTTGAGCACCTGGCGCGGTCCATGGCCGTGGAATGGGCACCGGAGATACGGGTGAACACGCTGGTGCTCGGCATGGTCCGCACCGAACTGAGCGCACTGCACTACGGCGACGAGGAAGGCATCGCCGCCGTCGGCGCGACCGTCCCCATGGGCCGCCTCGCCGAGCCGCGCGAGATCGGCGACGCGGCCGTGTTCCTGGCGTCGGACGCCGCCTCGTACATCACCGGCGCGAGCCTGCTCATGCACGGCGGCGGCGAGAAACCCGCGTTCCTGGACGCGGCAACTGTCAACAAGGAGGCCTGAGATGGCGAACGAGAAGTCGACGACGAACAGCGGCGAGGGACTGTGCGCGGGGCGCGTGGTCGCCGTCACCGGAGCAGGCCGCGGACTCGGCCGCGCGCACGCGCTCGCGTACGCGGCCGAGGGCGCGAAGGTCGTCGTGAACGACCTGGGGGTGGGCCTCGACGGCGCCCCCGCCCCGGACAGTCCGGCGGCCCAAGTCGTCGCGGACATTCGCGCGTCGGGCGGCGAGGCCGTGGCGCACGGCGGCGACATAGCCACATCCGAAGGCGCCGCCTCCCTCGTCGCGGCGGCCGTCGACACCTTCGGCCGGCTCGACACCCTGGTCAACAACGCCGGATTCCTGCGCGACCGCATGCTGGTCAACCTCGAAGAGGACGACTGGGACGCCGTGATGCGCGTCCACCTCAAGGGCCACTTCCTGCCGCTCAAGCACGCCGCCGCGTACTGGCGGGCGGAGTCGAAGGCCGGCCGGACGCCGACGGCCCGGGTCGTCAACACCTCGTCCGGGGCCGGCCTGTTGGGCTCGGTCGGGCAGGGCAACTACAGCGCGGCCAAGGCCGGAATCCTCGGCCTGACCCTGGTCGCCGCCGCCGAAATGGGCCGCTACGGAATACAGGTCAACGCGATAGCGCCGGCCGCCCGCACCCGGATGACCGAGGCCACGTTCGCCGAGACCATGGCGGCCCCCGGCGCGGACGCCTTCGACGCGATGGCACCGGAGAACGTGTCACCGCTGGTCGTCTGGCTCGGCTCCGGCGCCGCGGCGGACGGGGTGACCGGGCGGGTCTTCGAGGTGGAGGCGGGCCGCATCACCGTCATGGAGGGCTGGCGCCAGGGCCCGACCGTCGACAAGGAGGAGCGATGGACCCCGGCAGGCGCGGGCGACGCGGCCCGCGAACTGCTCGCGCGGGCGGAGATACCCGGAGCGGTATACGGGGCGTCGTAACACCCCACGCAACAGCGGCCCACGCAACGGCGGCCCACGCAACGGGCTCCGCGACGCCCCTACGTGTCGCACTCCAACACCGACCCGCACAACGCACACCGCGCCCGCACCCGACCCCGTACGGGCACCCGGATCCGCTGATGACAGGTCGGGCACGGAAACGCGACCCGCAGCCCACCGCCACCGTCACCGCCACCGCCGCCACCGGGCGTGCGGGCCACCGAGAACGCGTACGGACTCACCGGATCCAGCCCCCGCGCACCATGATCCCGCGCATACCGCCGGTCCTTCGCGTACCGCCGCCGGCCCGCCCACCCGGCGGCGGTCAGCGGCGGCTGCTGCTCGTCACGCCGCGCCTGCGCCAGCCCCTTCGTATACGCCGCGTACGCCTGCGGACTCGTGAACCAGGTCTCCGGCCCCTCACCGAACGCCAGCGACCGCTTCGCCAGCACGTACCCGAACTCCTCCGGCGTCAGATAGCCCAGCTTCTGCGACGACGCCCCGTCCTCCCGAAACGCGTCCAGCAACAGCCACCCCGCCCCCAAATACGTAGCCGCCGTGTCCGTCAGGATCTCGTTGTCCCGCGTCCCCGGCAGCGACAGATCCAGGCGATGCAGATACACATGCATGATCTCGTGCGCGAGCGCCGCACCGATGTCCCTGCGATGCGTACGGAACCGGTCGTTCAGCTCGATGAAGTACTCAGGACCCGCCGCCAGTTCGACACTCGCCGCATGCCGCATCTCCCGGAAACTCACGATCATCCGCGCGTCCGGCAACCGATAGTGCCGCACCAGCTCCCGCGCCACCCGCTGCGCACCCAGATAAAGATCATCGACGTCGCTGAACGCGACATCGGCAGGCGCCACACTCGACGCGAACGTACGCACCGTGTCGTACGAGAGCCGCTTGTACAGCGCCGTGATCGCCGTCCGCACCGTCTCCAGATGCGGATAGCCGTGCACCACCGGTCCGCCGTCCACCACGCGCGCACCCCCTGACGCCCCCGGAGCCCGCACCCGGACCCGGCCACTCCAGAGTACGGCCGGGCCCCGCCCCGCAACCACCACGCCAGAGCCACCCCACCGGCCCGCCCGCCCGGCACGTAGGCTGATCCGTCATGACCACCAGCACGCCCCAGGACCAGCCGGCCCCGCAGACCGACCCGGCCGTGCGCGCCGAACTCGGCCGGCTGCGCGACAGCATCGACAACATCGACGCCGCCGTCGTCCACATGCTCGCCGAGCGCTTCAAATGCACCCAGCAGGTCGGCCACCTCAAGGCCGCCCACGACCTGCCGCCCGCCGATCCGTCCCGCGAGGCCCGCCAGATCGAGCGCCTGCGCGAACTCGCCGAGAACGCGAAACTCGACCCCGCGTTCGCCGAGAAGTTCCTCAACTTCATCATCAGCGAGGTCATCCGCCACCACGAACAGATCGCGGCGGACTCGGGCCCGGCCCCGACGCAGGACACCCCCCAGGGCTGACGGCCGAACCCCGAGAGGCAGTGCCGAGCCGCATGGCGCACACCCACGAACCCGCCGACTACGACTGCCCCTTCTGCGACTTCGACCCGGACCGCGAGCCCGAGGTGGTCTACCGCGACGACCGGGTCTTCGCGACCGTCTGCCCCCGGTGGTGGCCCAGGAACCCCGGCCACCTCCTGATCATCCCCAACGCCCACCACGAGAACATCTACAACCTCCCCGCCGCCGACGGCCACGCCGTCTTCGACGTCACCCAACGCCTCGCGCGCGCCATGCGCACCGCCTACGACTGCGCGGGCGTCACCACCCGCCAGCAGAACGAGCCCGCGGGCGGCCAAACCGTCTGGCACTTCCACCAGCACCTCTTCCCCCGCTACCCCGACGACGACTTCTACGCCACACCCCCACACCCCACCCCCCTCCCGGCCCCCACCCGCCGCACCTACGCCACCCGCATACGCGCCGCCCTCAGCGGACAGGGGAGCCCCGCCGGCGATTGAGGTGCGGGGGCCGGGGCGGAGCCCCGTGACCGCAATCCCGCCGGACCTCAACCCCGCCCCACCGAAACAAACCACCCACCCTCCGCCGGAGGCGTACGGCAGCATGACCCCATGCCCGTACTGACACGCAACGAAGCACAGACCCGAGCCCAACTCCTCGAAGTCCACCGCTACACCGTCGACCTCGACCTCACCGTCGGAGACGACACCTTCGCCTCCCACACCGTGATCCACTTCACCACCCGCACCGCCGGAGGCACCTTCGTCGAGCTCAAGCCCGCCACCCTGCGCTCCGCCACCCTCGACGGGCACCCCCTCGACCCCACCACCCTCACCGACAACCGCCTCCCCCTCCCCGACCTCACCGAGGGCGAGCACGAGCTGCGCATCGACACCACCATGCGCTACTCGCACACCGGCGAGGGCATGCACCGCTTCACCGACCCCACCGACGGCGAGACCTACACGTACACCCAGCTCTTCATGGAAGACGTGCAGCGCGTCTTCGCCGCCTTCGACCAGCCCGACCTCAAGGCCACCTTCGACCTCACCGTCACCGCCCCCGAAGGCTGGACCGTCCTCGCCAACGGCGCCACCGAACACGTGGGGGAGGGCCGCTGGCGCGCCACCACCACACCACCGCTGTCCACCTACCTGATCGCCGTCGCCGCGGGCCCCTGGCACTCCGTCCGCACCGAACACCGCGGACTCCCCTTCGGCCTGCACTGCCGCCGCTCCCTCGCACCCCACCTCGACGCCGACGCCGAGGAAATCCTCGACATCACACGCGCCTGCTTCGACCGCTACCACGAGAAGTTCGAGGAGCCCTACCCCTTCGACTCCTACGACCAGGCGTTCGTCCCCGAATTCAACGCCGGCGCCATGGAGAACCCCGGACTCGTCACCTTCCGCGACGAATTCGTCTACCGCTCCGCCGTCACCGACACCGAACGCCAGACCCGCGCCATGGTCATCGCCCACGAAATGGCCCACATGTGGTTCGGCGACCTCGTCACCCTCAAGTGGTGGGACGACATCTGGCTCAACGAGTCCTTCGCCGAATACATGGGCTACCAGACCCTCACCGAAGCCACCGCCTACACCAACACCTGGATCGACTTCGGCGTCTCCCGCAAAACCTGGGGATACGACGCCGACCAACGCCCCTCCACCCACCCCGTCGCCCCCGAATCCGTGCCCGACACGGCCTCCGCACTCCTCAACTTCGACGGCATCTCCTACGCCAAGGGCGCCTCCGCGCTCCGCCAACTCGTCACCTGGCTCGGCGAAAAGGACTTCCTCACCGGCATCAACACCCACTTCAAACGCCACAAGTTCGCCGTCGCCACCCTCGCCGACTTCATCGACTCCCTCGCCTCCGGCACCAACCGCGACGTCCACGCCTGGGCCGACGCCTGGCTGCGCACCACCGGAGTCGACACCCTCACCACCACCGTGACCGAGAGCGACACCTCCTGGAGCCTCACCGTCGACCGCGACGGCAGCCGCCCCCACCGCATCGCCCTCGGCCTGTACGACCACTCCGCCGCCCACGGATACGTCCTACGCGAACGCCTCGATGTAGAAGTCGCGGACAACAACGCCCAGTTGACCTTCCCCGGCCACCGCCCCGCCCTGATCGTCCCCAACGACCAGGACCTCACCTACGCCAAGGTCCGCCTCGACGCCACCTCCCACGAAGCCGCCCTGCGCGGCCTCTCCGGCCTCCCCGACCCCATCACCCGCACCGTCGTATGGAACGCGCTGCGCGACATGGTCCGCGACGGCGAACTCGCCCCCGCCACCTACCTGGAGACCGTCGCCACCCACCTCCCCACCGAGTACGACCTCGCCCTCGTCCAAGGCGTCCTCGCCTTCGCCCGCACCCAGGTCGCCGACCGCTACACCGACCCCGCCGACCGGCCCGAAGCCCTCGACCTCATCACCGCCCTCTGCGAGGACTTCATCCGCCGCACCGAGGACGGCAGCCACCCCGGCCTCCGCCTCACCGCCGTACGACACCTCATCGACGCCGCCCGGCACGCCGACGTCATCCGCGACTGGTACGACTCCGGCGCCGTCTCCGGCGGCCCCGAGACCGACCCCGAACTGCGCTGGCGCATCCTCGGCCGACTCAGCGTCCTCGGCGCCGTCGACGAAGCCGTCATCGAGGCCGAACTCGCCCACGACCCCAGCGCCACCGGACAGGAAGGCGCCGCCCGCTGCCGCGCCGCCCTCCCCGACCCCCAGACCAAGGCCGAAGCCTGGGCCTCCCTCTTCACCACCGACCCCGCCCACGACCTCTCCAACTACCTCTTCACCGCCACCGCCCAAGGCTTCTGGCAACCCGAACAGACCGACCTGCTGCGCCACTACGTCCCCCGCTACTTCACCGACGCCACCGCCCTCGCCGCCCGCCGCGGCCCCGCCATCGCCGAAGCCGCCGGCCGCCACGCCTTCCCCATCTACGCCATCGACCCGGAAACCCTCCACACCGGCACCCACCACCTCACCACCACACCCCCCACCCCCGCCCTCCACCGCAAACTCACCGACCAACTCGACGACCTGAGGCGGGCGTTGAAGGTACGTGGCACCTAGCCACCCCAAGCCCCTGCGGCGAACGACCACAATCAAGCCCCTGCGGCGCTTGAGCAGCGGGGCCCGGGGCAGCGCCCCGAGACGCAGGACGGGGTGACCGGGCCGCACACGCAGGCCCCCACCCCGCCCCCGCCAACCCCCTAGCACACCCACCCGCCCCCCACCCACCCACCAATCCCCCTTTCGGGTTCGCTTCCCAGGTACGCCGTACACATCCCTGGACAAAACGTCAGGCTGATGCCCCACGTACCCACACACCCGCAAAGGACCCACATGCGCACGCCGCCCCTCGCCGGAGGCACCCACGGCCCCGACGCCCTGCGGCCCCTGCTCGCCACCGTCCTCGACGCCCTGCACAAGGGGGCCGCCCACCGCGCCGGCCCCCTCCCCGCCGGCGGCCCCGGGGCCGTAGCGGCACAACTCCACCACCACGTAGGAGAGTTGCTGCCCACCCACGGCACCGGCCCCGAAGACGCGCTGCGCACCCTCGTCACCGCCCTCACCGAAGGCGCCGCCGACCCCGCCGACCCCCTCTGCGCCGCCCACCTGCACTGCCCACCGCTCGCCGTCGCCACCGCCGCCGACCTCGCCGCGAGCGCCCTCAACCCCTCCATGGACTCCTGGGACCAGGCCCCCGCCGCCTCCGCCCTCGAAGCCCTCGTCACCACCACCCTCGCCCACGAGGTCTACGGCCCCGAACCCGCCACCACCCCCGACGCCCTCGTCACCACAGGCGGCACCGAAGCGAACCAACTCGCCGTCCTCCTGGCCCGCGAAACCACGAATACCGCCTACGCCACGTACGCCACCTACGCCACCCACGCCAAACAGGCCGCACCCGTCGCCCCCGAACCCCTTCACCTCCTCCTCGGCGCCAACGCCCACCACACCCTCCCGCGCGCCGCCTGGCTCCTCGGCCTCCCCGACCCCGTCACCATCCCCGCCCCCGCCGGCACCCTCGACCCGGCCGCCCTCGACGAGGCACTCACCGCACTCCCCGGCCCCAAACTCGTCGCCGCCACCGCCGGCACCACCGACGCGGGCCTCATCGACCCGCTCCCCGAGATCGCCGACATCTGCGAACGGCACGGCGCCCGCCTCCACATCGACGCCGCCTACGGGGGAGGCGCCCTCTTCAGCCCCCGCGAAGCCCCCAAACTCCACGGCCTCGCCCGCGCCCACACCGTCGCCCTCGACCTCCACAAACTCGGCTGGCAACCCGTCGCCGCCGGCTTCCTCGCCGTCCACGACACCACCGAAACCACCGCCCTCGACCACCAGGCCGACTACCTCAACGCCGACGACGACACCGAAGCCGGCCTCCCCGACCTCCTCGGCCGCTCCCTGCGCACCACCCGCCGCCCCGACATCCTCAAAGCGGCCGTCACCCTCAAAGCCCTCGGCCGCACCGGACTCGCCGCCCTCATCGACCAAGTCACCGCACTCGCCCACCACTTGGCGCACCTCATCGACGTACACCCGCGCTTCGAGCTGTACGACACCCCCACCCTCACCACCGTCCTGTTCCGGCCCACAGGCGCCACCGACGAGACCATCGCCGCGATCCGCCGCAGCCTCCTCACCGAAGGCCGCGCCGTCCTCGGCCGCGCCCGCATGGACGGAAGGCTCTACCTCAAAGCCACCCTGCTCAACCCGCACGCCACCCCCGAAGACCTCACCGCACTCCTGGAACTGGTGGAAGGACACACCCCCCGATGAAAGCCGAGTCAGCCGCGCCCGCCCCGCAGCCCACCCCCCAACCGTCCGAAGCACCCCGCGACCTCGTCGGCATCGGCATCGGCCCCTTCAACCTCTCCCTCGCCGCCCTCGCCCACCCCCTCACCGAACTCGACACCGCCTTCTACGAACAGCGCCCCGCCTTCCACTGGCACCCCGGCCTCCTCATCGAAGGCGCCACCCTCCAAGTCCCGTTCCTCGCCGACCTGGTGACCCTCGCCGACCCCACCAGCAACTGGACCTTCCTCAACTACCTCAAGACCCGCGAACGCCTCTTCCCCTTCTACTTCGCCGAGCGCTTCCACATCCAGCGCGCCGAATACGACGCCTACTGCCGCTGGGTCAGCGAAAACCTCCCCGGCCTGCACTTCTCCCACCAGGTCGACGCCGTCCGCTGGAACCCCGAACGCTCCCTCTTCGAAGTCGACTTCACGCAACTCGACACCGAAGGCGAAGCCGAGGCCCTCGGCCGCACCTACACCAAGAACGTCGCCATCGGCGTCGGCACCGCCCCCTACGTCCCCGAACCCCTCAAGCCCCTCGCCGACGCACCCACCGTGCCCGTCATCCACTCCGCCGACTACCTCACCCACCGCGAACGGCTCCTCGCCGCCGACCACATCACCGTCATCGGCAGCGGCCAATCAGGCGCCGAAATCTTCCTCGACCTGCTCCGCGCCCGCCCCACCGGCGCAGAGAAAATCCACTGGCTGGCCCGCAGCGAGGCGTTCGCACCCATGGAGTACAGCAAACTCGGCCTCGAACACTTCACCCCCGACTACAGCCACTACTTCCACCACCTCCCCGAAGCCGAACGCGACCGGCTCGTCCCCGCCCAATGGCAACTCCACAAGGGCATCGACGCCGACACCATCGCCGCCATCCACGAAGAGCTCTACCAACGCACCCTGAACGGCGGCTGGCCCGACGCCACCCTCACCCCCGGCGTCAGCGTCCGCACCGCGGGCCGCGTCGCCACCACCAAGATCGAACTCCACCTCGAACACCGCCAACAAGGCACCCGCTCCCGCCTCACCACCGACGCCGTCGTCCTCGCCACCGGCTACAAGGAACGCCCCCTCAGCGGCATGCTCGCAGGCCTCGACCCCTACCTGCGCCGCGACCGCTCCGAACGCCCCCGCATCGACGACCGCTTCCGCCTCGTCCTCGACGACAGCGTCCAAGGCTCCGTCTACGTACAGAACGCCGAACGCCACACCCACGGCGTCGGCGCCCCCGACCTCGGCCTCGCCGCCTGGCGCAGCGCCACCATCCTCAACTCCCTCACCGGCAAAGAGCCCTACCCCCAGCCCCGGCGCACCGCGTTCACCACCTTCGGCCTCACCCCACCCGAACCACCCGCACACCGCGCCACCCTGCCAGGACAGCAGACAGGGGAGCGCGGCACCATGGTCAAACTCCAGGACTGACCACCGGCCTACTGCGCGAACACCGGCGTCCCCTCCCGCGTCAACTTCCAATCCACCGAAGCGAAGTCCACCGGGTCGAGGACGCCCTTCGCCGTCACCCACTCCGCGATCCGCGTCCGGATCTCCGTCGACTCCGACCACAGCTCCTTCGCGTCCGCCACATGCGGGAACGCGCCACCACCATTGGCCCGATAGTTGTTCACCGCGAACACGAACCGCGCCGCGTCGTCCAGGTCCTTGCCGTCGAACTTCAGGTTCTTGATCCGCGAACCCGTCGCCTGCGCGATATCGATGTCGTACGTAAGCCCCGACACGTAGTCGTAGTTGTAGTCCGGCCGGTTGCCCGCGTTCGTCAGCTTGTCCACGTCGACATCCGCGCCCACCGCCGTCCGCACGAAATACTCCGCCGAATACTCCAGGTACGCCCGCACCTGCGCACCCGTCAGCAACTTCGCCACCAGCGTGTTGTCGTACACATACAGGCTCGACAGATCCCGGATCGTCACCTCACCCGCCGGAATCTCCGACGTCCGCGAGAAAGGCGAAGCCTGCGACAACACCGGCAGCGACGCGTACTCCGACGACGCCAGCGCCTTCGTCACCACATCCGCCTGCACCTTGTTGATCAGATCGATGATCGGCGCGTCCTTGTAGCGGGCCTCCACCGTCGTCAGCGCCTGCTTCGCCGTCCCCACGACCTGATTGACGTACCCGACGACCGCCTCGTGCTGCTCCCGCAGCAGCTTCGAGATCTCCGGATCGTCGTCCACCGCGTTCGTGTTCCGCAGCGACGCCCGCACCGACTCGACGACCCAACGCCCCTTCTCCCACACCAGATCGAAGTCGAACAGCGTCAACCGCTCGGCAAAGCACAGCGGTTCCGACAGGACGACCGTCCTCCCCGTCTCCTCGTTCGCCACCAGCTGCTGCTCGATCTCCACATGCGCGTGCCCCACGAGAATCGCGTCGACCCCCGGCACCTGCTTCGCCACATTCGCCGCCGCGTTCTCCACGTACGGCACCTGATCCCCGTACGAGGACTGCCCCGACGCCCCCGAATGCGCCGACACCACGACCACGTCCGCCCCCATCGACCGCAGCTTCGGCACCCACTTCGCCGCCTGCTCCTCAAGCCCCGGGAACTTCAACACACCCTGCACATACGCCTTGTCCCAGATCGCGATCCCCGGGTTGGTCAGACCCAGGACCGCCACCGTCACATCCTTGCCGTGCGGCGTACGCAGCCGCTTCATGAAGTACGGCGGAAACGCCGGCTGCTCCGTCCTCGCGTCCACCGCGTTCGCCCCGAGCAGCGGGAACGCGCACTGCGACTCGAACTTCCGCAGCGTCTCGATGCCGTAGTTGAACTCGTGGTTGCCGAGCGCCACCGCGTCGTACCCGATCGCGTTCATCGCCCGCGCCATCGGATGCACAGGACCGCCGACCGCGGTGATCGGATCGACCTTCGCGTAGTAGTACGTCAGCGGGGTGCCCTGAATCGTGTCGCCGGCGTCGATGAGGAGGGTGTTGCCGCGGCCCCTCTCCGCACGCACCTGGTCGACGAGCGTCGAGATCCGGGCCAGCCCCTGCGCGTTGCCCGCCGCGTCCGAGTAGTCGGCGTTCTTGAAGTAGTCCCAGTTGAAGACGTGCCCGTGCAGATCCGTCGTCCCCATGACGGTGAACGAGTACCGCTTCCTCTTCCCGCCCTTCGCCACGGCCGGAGCGGCCGCACCACCGGTCAGCGCCACACCGGCACCCGTCGCGGCGGATGTGGCCAGAAACGATCTGCGGTCCAACGACATCAAGGTCTCCTTGCTCTCGTCCGCGTCACAGCAACGCGCGTAGATTCTGGCGCAGAAACCCCAACGCGCAACAGCCCCAACAGGTTTCAACTCGAAGACGCCCGGCGGGTGACAAGGTGGGCCCATGACCGCCACCACTCAGAACGGCACGCCGGAGGCGCCCCGCATCGCCGTCCGCGGCGAAGCCCACATCGAAGCCGACCCCGAGCTCGCCCGCATCGGCATCACCGTCACCGCCCGCGGCACCGACCGCCGCAGCGCCCTCGACGACCTCACCCGCCGCAACACCCACGTACTCGACCTCATCAAGAGCTACGGAGACGCCATCGACAAGATCGCCACCGGCGCCCTCTCCATCACCCCCGAACTCACCAAACGCGGCCGCGGCGAACGCATCCGCACCTACCACGGCCGCGTCCACATCACCGCCCACCTCACCGACTTCACCGCACTCGGCGAACTCACCACCCGCCTCGCCGACCTCGACCTCACCAGCGTCGAAGGCCCCTGGTGGTCCCTGCGCCCCACCTCACCCGTCCACGCCCAAGCACGCCAGCAGGCCGTCCGCGAAGCCGTCAAGCGCGCCCGCGAATACGCCGAGGCCCTCGACACCACCCTCGCCGCGCTCATCGACATCGCCGACATCGGAGCCGACGACATGGCGACCACCGACCACGCCATGCCCCGCGGCATGATGCGCGCCGCCGCCTTCGCAGGCGCCGAACCGGAACCCGCCCCCGCCCTCGACCTCGAACCCCAACGCCAGCGCGTACGAGCCCAGGTCAACGCCCGCTTTACGATGCACCCCCCGACCCTCTGACCACACCCCGGGCCGCTCATCAGAGCGCAGTGTCGCCCAAATTCAAGCCTTGTCAATAGCCCTTCACGCAAAGGTTGTTGAGTAGTCATGACCGACCAATTCCCTACCCGCCGGTAAGGTCTAGGCTCGAAAACATGCGCCGAGCAAAGATCGTCTGCACCCTGGGCCCCGCCACCGACTCGTACGAGCAGATCAAGGCACTCGTCGAAGCCGGAATGGACGTAGCCCGCTTCAACCTCAGCCACGGCACCTACGCCGAACACGAGGAGCGCTACCAGCGCGTGCGAAAGGCCTCCGACGAGACCGGCCGCAGCGTCGGAATCCTCGCCGACCTTCAAGGCCCGAAGATCCGACTCGGCCGATTCAGCGAAGGACCCGTACTACTCGAACGCGGCGACGAGTTCACCATCACCGTCGAAAGCGGCATCCAAGGCGACCGCCAAACCTGCGGCACCACCTACGACGGCCTCGCCGAAGACGTCACCACCGGCGAACGCATCCTCGTCGACGACGGCAAGGTCACCCTCGAAGTCACCGGCGTCGAAGGACCCCGCGTCCGCACCCGCGTCATCGAAGGCGGCATGGTCTCCGACCACAAGGGCCTCAACCTCCCCGGAGTCGCCGTCTCCGTCCCCGCCCTCTCCGAAAAGGACCAGGACGACCTCCGCTGGGCGCTGCGCACCGGAGCCGACGTCATCGCGCTCTCCTTCGTCCGCAGCGGCCGCGACATCGAAGACGTCCACCGCATCATGCGCGAAGAGGGCCGCCACCTCCCGGTCATCGCCAAGGTCGAGAAACCCCAGGCCGTCGACAACATCGAGGACATCGTCGCCGCGTTCGACGGCATCATGGTCGCCCGCGGCGACCTCGGCGTCGAAATGCCACTGGAACAGGTCCCGATCGTCCAAAAGCGCGCCATCAAACTCGCCAAGCGCAACGCGAAGCCGGTCATCGTCGCGACCCAAATGCTCGACTCGATGATCGACAACTCCCGCCCCACGCGCGCCGAAGCCAGCGACGTCGCCAACGCCGTCATCGACGGCACCGACGCCGTCATGCTTTCCGGTGAAACCAGCGTCGGAAAATTCCCCATCGAAACCGTCAAGACGATGTCCCGCATCGTCGCCGCCGCCGAGGAAGACATCCTCGCGAAGGGCCTCCCGCCCCTCACCGAGCGCAGCAAACCCCGCACCCAGGGCGGCGCCGTCGCCCGCGCGGCAGCCGAAATGGGCGACTTCCTCGGCGCGAAGTTCCTCGTCGCCTTCACCCAGTCCGGCGACACCGTACGACGACTGTCGAGGTACCGCTCCCCGATCCCCCTCCTCGCCTTCACCCCCGAGTCGGCGACCCGCTCACAGCTCAACCTCACCTGGGGCGTCGAAACCTTCCTCGGCCCGCACGTCGACTCCACCGACGCCATGGTCGCCCAGGTCGACGAACAACTCCTGAAGATCGGCCGCTGCAAAAAGGGCGACACCGTCGTCATCACCGCCGGCTCCCCACCCGGAGTCCCCGGCTCGACGAACCTCGTCCGCATCCACCACATCGGCGAGGACGACAGCCCGAAGTAGACGGATTGTGACAGCAGTTGGGGCCGCACCTCCCCCGTGGATGCGGCCCCAAATCATGCCCCTGCCTACTGCGGAATCACGCAGCTACGGGGTCACAACCGCGAAACTCTTGTCCGGCGCATCCACGACACCGAGCACCTTCTGCAACAACGACGCGTCACCCTCCACCTTGATATCCCCGAGCCCCTTACCACCCAACAACGCGAGCAACTGCGGCTTGGTCATCGTGAGCGTGACCCCTGCGGTGCCGTCCGCCTTGTCATCACTGCGATACGTCAACACACCGTTCTGCAAAGTCAAGTGATAGACGCGACCCATGGACGGAAAACTCCAGTCCATCCGCACCTTCACATCCCACGCCCTCGGACCATTGATCCGCACCGCCACCGAATCAATGAGCTGATCGACACTCAACGCCATCATCATCGTCGGACTCACCGTGGTCGACTCACCCGACTTCACACCCTCAGTGAGCTCCATCGCCCCCGTCAGATAGAAATTCCGCCACACAGCGTTCTCCGCCGCATACCCCAACCTCGTATACACAGAAGCGAGTTCCGACTTCGCCGCCCTGTGATCCGGATCCGCGAACACGACATGATTCAACAACGTCGCCGCGAACCGCAGATCCCCACCCTTCACAAACCCCTTCGCCTTCGCGACCGTCGCCGCAGCGCCACCCAACGCCTTCACATACCGCTCCGCCTCATCAACCGGCGTGTGCTCCCACAAATGAGCCGGATTCGCATCGAACCACCCCATGTACCGCTGATAAATCCCCTTCACGTTGTGACTCAGCGAACCGTAATACCCACGATTCGCCCAACCCTCCAACGCCGGCGGCAACTTGATCTCCTCAGCGATCTCCCGCCCCGTCATCCCCAAATTGATCATCCGCAGCGTCTGATCATGCATGTACGCGTACAGATCCCGCTGCTCCGTAAGCAATTCGGTGATGTCCTCCCCACCCCACGTAGGCCAATGATGCGAAGCGAACGCCACATCGACGCGGCCGCCGAAGAGATCAATCGCCTCATTCAAGTAATGCGCCCACTCACGCGCATCCCGCACCTGCGCACCACGCAACGTAATGATGTTGTGCATCGTGTGCGTCGCGTTCTCCGCCATGCACACCGCACGCAGGTCAGGGAAGAGGAAGTTCATCTCCGCCGGAGCCTCCGTACCCGGCGTCATCTGAAACTCGATCCGCACCCCGTCGACCGTCTCGACCTGACCCGTCTTCGTAATGTCCTTCGTCGGCGCGATCAACCCGACCGTCCCGAGCGACACGTTCTGCCCGAGCCCACAACCCACCTGCCCCTTCGCCGACTTGGGCAACTGCGCGCCGTACATGTACGAGGAACGCCGCGTCATCGCCGTACCGGCATACACGTTCTCGGACACGGCATGCCCCAGGAACCCCTCCGGCGCGATCACCGGAACGCCGTCCGGCGCGCCATCGGGCAGCACTCCGTACGCGCCACCGAAGTGATCCACGTGCGGGTGCGTGTAGATGAGCGCCGTGACCTTCTTGGCGTCGGCGTCACGGTGCTCACTGTGGTCGCGGTACAGCTTCAGCGCGGCGGCGGCCGTCTCGGCGGAGATCAGCGGGTCGATGACGATGAGGCCGGTGTCGCCCTCGACGATCGTCATGTTGGAGAGGTCGAGCCCGCGGACCTGATAGATCCGGTCCGTCACCTTGTAGAGCCCCTGCTTGGCGGCGAGCCGCCCCTGCCGCCACAGGCTCTCGTTCACGGTCTCCGGCGCCTCGCCCTTCAGGAAGTCATACGCGTCGTTGTCCCAGACGACCTTGCCCTTCGCGTTCTTGACGACGCCGGGCGTCAGGGCGGCGATGAAGCCCTTGTCGGCGTTGGCGAAGTCGGTCTTGTCGTCGAAGTTCAAGGTGCCCTCATCCGTTTCCGTCGTCGCGCTGCTGTCCTGGGTCCCGCCGTTACCGGCTCTCGGCGTGGCGAACGCGGACTCGGGACTCACGGCGGTGGCAGCCGCGGCGGCGCCGGCTGCGGCGGCGATGAAACGACGCCGGTTCATCGGGCTCATGCGTACCTCTCCGAGGGTGGGCGGGTTCGATCAACTTGGCCCGGGAGGGGGTACGGCGGTCAAGGGTTCACGGGGGATTTGGGGCGGGTCCCAGGGGGCGGGTGGGGGTGGTGTGATCGGTCATATTGCGGGTCAGTGTTTGGGGCCTACGTGGGCGTCCATGAGCGCGACGTCCGCTTTGCGGGCGACCGAGATGTTGTACGGGTTGCCGTGGCGCGTGCAGTGGGTCCAGGTGATGCCGAGCTTGTCGAGGGTGTCGGTATAGAGCTGCCGGATGCAGTCGGACTTGTTGGTGAAGAAGTACCGGGGGGACTCGTAGCGTTTTCGCTCACCGGCGACGAGCCGGGTCGTCCAGTTCGTGATGCGGCATCCGTCGGAGTGGATGAGGCCGCGGATGAACTCCCACGGGTAGGCGTCGACGATCTGTTGTTGCCAGGGTTCGAGCGTGATCTTGCGGTCGTGCTTCTTTCCGGGGGCGTGCTGCGGGAAGAGGCAGGCCAGGTGCTTCGAGTAGACCTTCACGTTGTGGCACCCCGTGCGTCGGACGCGGCAGACACGGTTGTCGGGGAACACTGCCTGCATGGCCTGTTCGGTCTCGTCCGCGATGCCCGGCCAGGCGTCGGCGCAGGTGATCATCAGGTTGGGGACACGGTGCCCTGAGTAATGGCTGATGTGGCCGTCGCCGAGGTACTGGCCGAGCAGATACGAGTAGGCCGCCGCGTCGAGCGGGCGACCGTCGCAGCGGGGGCAGGTCGGACCGTGCGAGCCGGGACACTCGCCCCGTTTGGCTCTGTCCATGTGGAGCCAATACGACACGGTCCCGAGAGGGACGCCGAGGCCGCGCGCCACGTCTGCGTTCCTCGCGCCGTCCCTGAGGAGTGTGAGCGCCCGCTGCCGTACTTCTGTGCCGTGATGGTTCATGCGAACACAGTGCGTGACCGGACGTCACGCCATGCAGCAAAAAGCGGATGTTCACGAGAACGTGAACATCCGCTTCCTGTTCTGTGCCGGGTGCGGGATTCGAACCCGCAAGCCCTCTCAGGCAGAGGTGTTTGAGACCTCCGTGTATACCGTTCCACCAACCCGGCTCGGCACTGCGCTGAGTGTACCGGTTCATGAGCCGGAGCCGCAGCTAGGTAGGCTTTAGGGCAGCAGCACACCGCCTGCCCGAACAAGGAGCGCCCCCGTGACCGCCCCCGAGACGCCCGAGCCCGTAGACGCAGTCGACGACGACAAGTCGCACGTCCCGCCGCTGACGACCCGCGTCGTCATCGCCGAGGACGAGGCCCTCATCCGCCTCGACCTCAAAGAGATGCTCGAGGAAGAGGGCTACACGGTCGTCGGCGAGGCCGGCGACGGCGAGCAGGCCGTCGAGCTGGCCCGTGAGCACAAGCCCGACCTGGTGATCCTCGACGTGAAGATGCCGAAGATGGACGGCATCAGCGCGGCGGAGAAGATCGCCGGTGAGTCGATCGCCCCCGTACTCATGCTCACCGCGTTCTCGCAGCGCGATCTCGTGGAGCGCGCGCGGGACGCCGGTGCGATGGCGTACCTCGTCAAGCCCTTCAGCAAGAGCGACGTCGTCCCGGCGATCGAGATGGCGGTGTCGCGCTTCACGGAGTTGAAGACGTTGGAGAACGAGGTCGCGGATCTCACCCAGCGCCTTGAGACGCGGAAGCTGGTGGACCGGGCGAAGTCGGTGTTGCAGACGGAGTACGGGCTGACGGAGCCGGCGGCGTTCCGTTGGATTCAGAAGACGTCGATGGACCGGCGGCTGTCCATGCAGCAGGTCGCTGAGGCGGTCATTCAGGACGCCGAGGAGAAGAAGGCGTCGAGGGGCTGACGTTCAGCGCCAAGTCAATGTGGCCCGTGTCCCTTTCCGAGGGGCACGGGCCACATTCGCGTACGGCACGGAGGTGTTCAGTCCTCGCCGAGGTACGCCTTCCGCACGGATTCGTCGTGCATCAGGTGCTCTCCGGTCCCTGACAGGACGATGGAGCCGACTTCCATCACATGTCCTTGGTCGGCCAGTGACAGCGCCGCCTGCGCGTTCTGCTCCACCAGCAGAATCGTCGTGCCTTGGGCCTTCAGCTCCGAGATGGTCGACATGATCTTCTGCATCATGATGGGGGAGAGGCCCATCGATGGCTCGTCGAGCATCAGCAGTTTCGGTTGGGACATCAACGCGCGGCCCATCGCCAGCATTTGCTGCTCGCCGCCGGAGAGCGTGCCTGCTGCTTGGCGGCGGCGTTCGCCGAGGATGGGGAAGAGTTCGTAGGCGCGCTGCATGTCTTTTTCGACGGCTGCTTGGTCGCGGCGGAGGAAGGCGCCGAGTTGCAGGTTTTCGGTGATGGTGAGGCGTGGGAAGATCCTGCGGCCTTCGGGGGAGTGGGCGAGGCCCATGGCGACGATTTTGTGTGCGGGGACGGAGGCCAGGGGTTCTCCGGCGAAGGTGATCTTGCCGCCCGAAGGTTTCAGCAGTCCGGAGAGGGTGCGGAGCGTGGTCGTCTTGCCGGCACCGTTCGTGCCGATCAACGTCACGATCTGGCCCTCCTCCACGCTGAAGGAGATGCCTTTGACGGCTTCGATCTTGCCGTAGGCGACCTTGAGGTCTTCGACCTCCAGTAGCGCGGTCACTTGCTGTCCCCTTCTGCGGTGGCCTGGTGCTCGGCGGCCTGGACTTCTTCGATGGCGGTGTCTTCGGGGGCGCCTTCGAAGGGGGTTCCGAGGTAGGCGGCGATGACGCGTTCGTCGCCTTGGACGACTTCGCTGGTGCCCTCGACGAGTTTTTCGCCTTGGACGAGGACGGCGACGCGGTCGCAGAGGTTGAAGATGAAGCGCATGTCGTGCTCGATGACGAGGACGGCGACGCCTTGGTCGCGGATGGCGACGACCAACTCTTCGGTGGCGCGGGTTTCTTGGGGGTTCATGCCGGCGGTTGGTTCGTCCAGCAGCAGCAGGCCCGGTTCGCTGGCCATGGCGCGGGCGATTTCGAGTTTGCGTTGTTCGCCGTAGGACAGGTTGCGGGCGAGGTGGTCGCGTTTGTGGGTGAGGCCGATGAACTCGAGGAGTTCCATGGCGCGTTCTTCGGAGCCTCGTTCGGCTTTTTTGAAGCCGGGGCCGCGGAGGAGGGCGGACCAGAGGCCCTCTTTGGTGCGTGTGTGGCGGCCGACGAGGACGTTTTCGAGGACGGTCATGTTGGCGAAGAGGCGGATGTTCTGGAAGGTGCGGGCGACGCCTGCTTGGGTGACGCGGTGGGGTTGGGGTGGGAGGACGTTTCCTTGGTAGGAGACGTTGCCTTCGGTGGGGGTGTAGAGGCCGGTGAGGCAGTTGAAGAAGGTGGTTTTTCCGGCGCCGTTGGGGCCGATGAGGCCGACGATTTCGCCTTGGTCGACGTTGAGGTCGACGCCTCGTACGGCGGTGAGGCCGCCGAAGCGCATGGTGACGCCGCTTGCTTGGAGCACGGTGTTCATGGTGGTCACGCTCCTGCCTTGGTCGTTGCCGTGGTGGCGGTGCCGGGCAGGCTCGTTTGTTCGGGGATGTCGAGTTGGCCGGTGTCGTGGAATTCGAGTTTCTTGCGGCGGTCGGCGATGAGTCCTTCGGGGCGGAAGCGCATGAGGAGGACGAGGGCGAGGCCGAAGAGGAGGAGTTGGTAGTCGCCGATGAATTGGAGTTTGGCGGGGATGAGGTAGAGCAGGGCCGCGCCGATGAGGGGTCCGCTGACGGTGCCCATGCCGCCGAGGATGACGGCGGCGAGGAGGAAGGCGGAGTTGGGTGGTGCGTTTTCGACGAAGACGTACTGCTCGGGGGTAACGCTGTATTGGATGTGGCCTTGGACGGCTCCTGCCATGCCGGCGAGGGTGGCGCCGAGGGCGAAGGCGAGGAGCTTGAGGCGGAAGGCGTTGATGCCCATGGCGCGGGCGGCGGTTTCGTCTTCGCGGATGGCGACCCAGGCGCGGCCGATGCGGCTGGCGTCGGCGCGGCGGAAGACGGTCACGACGATGATCGTGAAGAAGAGCATCAGGAGGTAGTAGTTGGCGAACCGGGCGAGGTCGACGCCGAGGACGGTGTGGGTTTCGCCGAAGTCGAACCCGAAGATGACGAGGTCGGGGATGTTGGCGATGCCGTTGGGTCCGTTGGTGACGTCGGGGCCGGATTGGCCGTCCATGTTGCTCATGGCGATGCGGAAGATCTCGCCGAAGCCGAGGGTGACGATGGCGAGATAGTCGCCGCGCAGCCGCAGGGTGGGGGCGCCGATGAGGACGCCGAAGACGAGGGAGGCGCCGGCGCCGGTGAGGACGGCGGCCCAGAAGGGGAAGTGGACGCCGATGGTGGAGTCGGCGGAGCCGGAGACGAGGGCGGCCGCGTAGGCGCCGACGCCGAGGAAGGCGACGTAGCCGAGGTCGAGGAGGCCTGCGAGGCCGACGACGACGTTGAGGCCGAGGGCGACGGTGGCGAAGACGAGGATGTTGGCGGCGACGTTGGTGTAGGTGTCGTTGGACTGGGTGAAGGGGAAGGCCGCTGCGGCTACGAAGGCGGCGGTGAGGGCGATGTTGCGGTGTTTGTTGGTGAGGCCGGTGATGCGGGCGATGAGGCCGCTCTTGGTGAGGGCGCTGCCGCCGAAGAGGACGATGATGAGGTAGCCGACGAAGAGTTCGCCGTATTCGGTGTCGATGCCGTACGTGAAGACGTAGAGGGCGAGGCCGAAGGTGACGGCGATGATGAGGATTTCGACCCAGTCGGGGAGTGTGACGCTGCTGGGGCGTGCGGTGGGGGCTTTGAGGGTGGTGCGGAAGCGGGCCCAGGCGCCGGTGGCTTCGGGGTCGGGGACGTCGGTGGGGAGGCCGAGGGCGAAGAGGGTGGTGGCGAGGGCGGCGATGCCGGCGATCCAGGCGCCGGGTTCGAGGTTGACGACGCCGCCGAGTTTCGCGGAGATGGCGCCCATGGTGTAGCCGGTGGTGCCGAGGGTGCCGAGTGCGAGGAGGAGGGTGGGGGCGGTGCTGCCGCCGGGGGTGAGCCAGTGCAGGCCGCGGGTGCCGAGGCCGGAGAGGGCGAGGAGCAGGGTGAGGAGTCCGCCGATGAGGGTGAGGACTTGGAGTCCGCCGGGGTAGCCGGTGACGGTGAGGTCGCCGGGGAATTCGGCGGTCCAGGTCCAGGCGAGGAAGGTGCTGGCGACGGTGGCGAGGGCGGCCGTGGCGGTGCCGTAGCGGGCGGCCTTCTCGGGGAGGGGGATGAGTGCTTGGGGCGTCTTGGTGGTGGTCGTGGTCGTGGTGTCTGTCATGGTGATCACGCCCTGTCCGCGACGCGTTCGCCGAGCAGGCCTTGGGGTCGGAGCAGGAGGACGAGGATGAGCAGCACGAAGGCCCAGACGTCCTTCCAGGATCCGCCGCCGAGGAGTTCCATGCCGGGGATGTCCTGGATGTAGGCGGTGGCGAGGGCTTCGGCGACGCCGAGGGTGAGTCCGCCGATCATGGCGCCGTAGATGTTGCCGATGCCGCCGAGGACGGCCGCGGTGAAGGCTTTGAGGCCGGCGATGAAGCCCATCTTGAAGCCGATCTGGCCGTATTTGAGGCCGTAGGCGACGGCTGCGACGGCGGCGAAGGCGCCGCCGATGGCGAAGGCGGTGACGACGATGCGGTCGGTGTTGATGCCCATGAGGCGGGCGGTGTCGGGGTCTTGGGAGGTGGCTTGCATGGCGCGGCCGGTGCGGGTCTTGGCGACGAAGTAGGCGAGGATCGCCATGCAGATGGGGGCGGCGATGATGAGGAAGAGGTCGCCGCGTTGGAGGGAGAAGGCGCCGAGGTCGATGGGGCCGCCCTCGAACTGGGGGAAGGTGCGGTCGGACTTGGCGTGCGGGTAGAAGGCCCAGACGGCTTGTTGGAGGGTGATCGACAGGCCGATGGCGGTGATGAGGGGCGCGAGGCGTGGTGCGTTGCGCAGGGGGCGGTAGGCGAACCGTTCGGCGCCGACGGCGATGAGGACGGAGCAGGCGATGCCCATGAGGATCATCAGGGGCAGGGCGACGGCGAGCGCGGTGCCGGTGGGTAGCCAGAGCCACATGGTGAGGGCGCCGAAGCCGCCGATCATGTAGATCTCGCCGTGGGCGAAGTTGATGAGCTGGATGATGCCGTAGACCATGGTGTAGCCGACGGCTATGAGGCCGTACAGGGCTCCGAGGATCAGGCCGTTGACCAGCTGTTGCGGCAGATCGTGCACCGCTGGGCCTCCGTGGTGTGGGTCAAGTGGGCGGTCGCGGGGGCGTGTTGGTGGTGGACCCCGCGTGGTGGGCCGGGGTGGTTGGGGGAGCGCTCGGGGTCGGTCCGGGCGCTCCCCCTGGGGTGTTACTGGGGTGTTACTGCTCCAGCTCACCGGTCTTGACGGGGGTGTGCTTGCCGTTCTTGACCTGGTAGACGGTGAGGGTCTTGTTGGTGGTGTCGCCGTACTGGTCGAAGGCGACCTGGCCGGTGACGCCGTTGAAGCTGACCTTCTGGGTGGCTTCGGTGATCTTCTGGCGGGCGTCGCTGGGGAGCTTGCCGTCGTTGTCGTTCACGACCTGCTTGACGGCTTGGATGATGGCCCAGGCGGCGTCGTAGGAGAGGCCGCCGTAGGTCTCGTAGGGCTCCTTGTAGCCGCCGGCCTGGTAGTCGGAGATGAACTTCTTGGCGGTGTCGAGCTTGTCGACGGGGGCGCCGACGGAGGTGGCGAAGTCGCCGTTGGCGGCCTTGCCTGCGAGCTTGACGTAGTCGAGGCTCTGGAGGGCGTCGCCGCCGATGAGGGGGATCTTGGCGCCGGCGTCCTTGATCTGCTTGGAGAGCGGTGCGCCGTTGGGGTATTCGCCGCCGAAGTAGACGAAGTCCGCGCCGGAGTTCTTGATCTTGGTGGAGATGGCTCCGAAGTCGCGGTCGTCCTTGTTGATGTGGTCGGTGGCGACGACCTTTCCGCCGAGCTTCTTGAATTCGTCGCGGAAGGTCTGGGCGAGTCCCGCGCCGTAGGTGAGCTTGTTGTCGACGACGTACACCTTCTTCAGCTTGAGCTGGTTGTAGGCGTACTGGGCGGCGAAGGGGCCCTGGAGGGCGTCGGTGGTGGCGGTGCGGAAGTACGTCTTGAACTCGCGCTGCTTGGACGTGAGGTACTTGGTGCCCTGGGTCAGCGTCGGGTTGGTGTTCGCCGGTGAGATCTGGACGAGATTGGCGGCGGAGAATGTCTTCTGCATCGACTGGGCGACGTTGGAGTTGAGGGGTCCTACGACGCCGAGGACGTCCTTCATGCCGACGAGTTTGGTGGCGTTCTGGCCGCCGGTGGAGGCGTTGGCCACGTCGTCGAGCGGTTCGGTCTTGAAGGTGACGCCGGGCACTTCCTTGTTCTTGTTGGCGACCTTGGCGGCGAGGTCCACGGAGTTCTTGATGCCGAGTCCGATGGCCGAGAGGTCGCCGCTCAGCGGGGCGTCGACGCCGATGACCACGGTGGTCTTCTCGCCGTCGCCGGACTTCTTGTCCTCGTCGCGCGATCCGCAGGCGGAGAGCGTGAGTGCTCCGGTGGTGAGCACGGAAGTGAGTATGAGCAGAGAACGGTGTCGCACGATCATTCCTCTCCCTGGCGCGGTCCCATTGGGTGGGGGACGTATGTCTCGCCGGGCCGTACGGAGTGGTACTGGGCCGTGCAAGTGACGCGCCCGGCGGCGCGGTGACTGGCCGTGACTATAAGCGCAGGTGGCGGACTGTAGCGCGGGTGCGGGAGAGGCTGTGACGTTCTTGTTATGCCGGGGCGTCCTGCCGGATACGGTCCGACCAAGATCACCTCAAGTCCCGTAGTGGAGCGGGGTGTTACCAAGATCGACAGGGGGGTTCGCTCCCCGTTCGTGAAGACAGTGCTACGCGGTGCGACGTTCGCATTGCTTCGTTGCGGCAGAGGTAACCGAGTGTTACCGCTGTGTGAGTTCGGAGCGGGGGGCGGTGCAGCGGGCGTGCAGCAGCGTGAACAGGTCGTGCGGGTAGCGGTCGACGAAGATGAAGCCGTGCTGTTCCTTGCCGCGCCGGTTGTGCAGGGTGACGTCGAGATAGGCCATGTCGAGTGCGCGGGGCAGGGCGGCGCAGTCGCGTACGGAGATCCGTACGGTGAGGGGGCGCGGGGTGCCCCGGGTGACGGTGACGGGGGTTGTGGGCGCGACCGCGGCGGCCAATCGCGGGTCTCCCGCCCGGATGTGACTGATCGTCACGGTGGGGCCGCGGTCGACGTGGGCGACGAACCGGAAGGTGGCGCCGTGGGCGCCTTCGTAGCGCAGGTGGGTGACCTGGGCGGGCCAGGGCGGTGGCGCCGGTGGGGCGGGCGGTTCGGGCCGGGGGAACCAGAGCGCGCCCGCGACGGCGACCGCGCCCCCCAGCCCGGCCAGGAGGAGACGCCGCCTGCGCGACGACAGCGCGGCCCAACGTTCGTACGCGCGCGGGGAGTCGGTGCCGACGACGACATCGCTGGGGTGCGGCGGGAGGGGTTGGCTGTCGGCCGCTTCCCGATACGGCTCGACGGGCCCAATGCCGGTCATGCTCGACGGTAGGTCGGAGGACGGGGCTCCGCCAATAACGGGGGTGGTTCCGGGTGGCGTGGCCTACGTCGCGGGGCTCTGCCCCGGGCCCCGCTGCTCAATCGCCGCAGGGGCTCTGTTTTGGCCATCCGCAGGGCGCGGCCCTCTGGCCTGGCGCGGTGTGACGCGATGGAATGCCACGCGTCACCTCCCGTCCCACGAGTGAACTCCCCGACCGCGCCCTTGGAGGCACGATGGCGAGATCCACCAGACCCACCAGGCCCGTCGGCAAGAGACGTTTCGGTCTGCCGTTGGTGTGCGCGCTGGTGGCGGCGCTGACCGCCCCGTCCGCGTACGCCGCCCAACCCCCCACCGCCCCCGCCACGTTGAAGATCGCCGAAGGCGAGACGCAACCCGTCTTCTCGCGCGCAGACGCGGTCCTGCAGAAGGTCGACATCCAGACGGAGGCCGACAGCGACGGCGACGGCAAGCGCGACACCGTACGGATGCGGATCCTGCGCCCCAAGGAGACGGAGACGGCGGGCCTGAAGGTGGCCACGATCGTCGAGGCGAGCCCGTACTGGGCGGGCGGCAACGACGTCCCGAACCACGTCGTCGACCTGGACGAGGACGGCCTCCCGGAGTCCGGTAAGCGCTACCAACAGGCGCCGGGGCAAGCCGGGTTGACCGGACCCGCCGTGGCGTACGGCGGGTACTACGACAACTACTTCCTGCCGCGCGGCTACGCCGTCGCCGAGGTCGACAGCCTCGGCACCGGCGGCTCCACCGGCTGCCCGACCTCGGGCGGCCGCAACGAGACCTTGGGCGCCAAGGCCGCGATCGACTGGCTGAACGGCCGCGCCAAGGGCTGGGACGAGGCCGGCGATCCGATCCGCGCCGACTGGTCGACCGGCGACGCCGCCATGATGGGCATCTCGTACAACGGCACCCTGCCAACCGCCGTCGCCGGCACGGGAGTCGAGGGCCTGAAGGCGATCGTGCCGATCTCCGGGATCTCCTCCTGGTACGACTACTACCGCGCGAACGGCGGCGTCGTGGCGCCCGGCACGTACCAGGGCGAGGACACCGACGTGCTCGCGCGGTACGTGTACTCGCGCGCGGACCGGGAGATCTGCAAGCCGGTCCTGGACGCGCTGGAGCGTGATCAGGACCGGGTGACCGGGGACTGGTCGCCGTACTGGCAGGAGCGCGACTACCTGAAGGACGCCGAAAGGATCAAGGCGGCGACGTTCGTCGTGCACGGCCTCAACGACTGGAACGTGAAGACGAAGAACGCGGGCCGGCTGTGGGAGGCGCTGAAGAAGAACCACGTGCCGCGCAAGCTGTGGCTGCACCAGGCCGGGCACTCCAACCCGATGCCGCTGCGCATGGAGGAGTGGCTGCGCCAGGTCCACCACTGGTTCGACCACTACCTCTACGGCATCGACAACGGCATCACCGCGGAACCCCAAGTCGACGTCGAACAGGCCGACTTCAGCTGGAAGCGGCAGAGCGACTGGCCGGCGCCTGGCACCCGGTCGACGACGCTTCGGCTGCGCGCCGACGGCACGCTGGGGCGGCAGGCGGGGCCCTCGCGCGTCCAGTCGCTGACGGACGTGGGGCGGACGATCGCCGCGGAGAAGCTGGTGACGTCACCGGACGAGGCGGACCGGAACCGGCTCGCGTACACGACGGGCGTACTCGACAAGGACGTCCGGCTGAACGGTGTGCCCAAGGTCGACGTGCGGGCGTCCCTCGCCGGTACGTCGCCGTACGTGACCGCGCTGCTCGTCGACTACGGGCGTGACACCCGCGCCACGTCGGGCACGGTCACCGACACCTCGCAGCAGGTCTGCTACGGCGAGGGCGTGCCGGGGCTCGCGGGCGAGACGGGCTGTGCGTACCGCACGAAGCACCGCACCGAGACCGCCGACTTCAAGATCGTGACGCGTGGCTGGCTGGACGCCCGCAACCGGACGTCGTACGAGCGTCAGTCGAAGGTCGTCGAGGGCCGCGAGTACCGGCTGAAGTGGGACATGCAGCCCGAGGACTACGTCTTCAAGGCCGGGCACCGGCTCGGCGTCGTCCTGATCTCGACCGATTACGACTACACGCTGCGCTACCCGGCGGGCACGAGGATGACCGTGCGCGCCGGGGACAGTTCGGTGTCGCTGCCGGTGGCGCCTACGTCGTAGCGGCGGCTATGTCGTAGCGGTGGCTACGGTGGCTACGTCGTAGGGGCGTTCGGCGCTTCCTTGAGCATGCAGGTCAGGCGGGCCGAGCAGACCCGTCTGTCCTGCTCGTCGGTGATGATCACTTCGTACGTCGCCGTGGAGCGGCCGCGGTGCAGTGGCGTGGCGACGCCGGTGACGAGGCCGGAGCGGGCGCCGCGGTGGTGCGTGCAGTTCAGGTCGACGCCGACGGCGATCTTGCCGCTGCCGCCGTGCAGCATCGCGCCGACGGAGCCGAGGGTCTCGGCGAGCACGGCGGAGGCGCCGCCGTGCAGCAGTCCGTAGGGCTGGGTGTTGCCCTCGACGGGCATGGTGCCGACGACGCGCTCGGCCGAGGCCTCCTTCACGTCGATGCCCATGCGGGTGCCGAGGTGCCCGGCGGAGAACAGGGCGACGAGGTCGATGCCGAGCGCGGCGTACTCGTCGATGACCTCTTGCGGGAACTGCGTGTGGTTCTGCTCGCCCATGGGGCCCGGCTCCGTTCGTCGTGCCTAGCTCGATCGAGTCGTGTACGTGGCTGAGCAAACGCTCAGTCGGTCCTGGATTGTTCCAGGCGGACCACGACGGACTTGCTCGCGGGTGTGTTGCTGGTGTCGGCGGTGGCGTCGAGCGGCACCAGGACGTTGGTCTCCGGGTAGTAGGCGGCCGCGCAGCCGCGGGCCGTCGGGTAGTGCACGACGCGGAACCCGGGCGCGCGCCGCTCGATACCGTCCGCGCCGTCCTCCCACTCGCTCACGAGGTCTACGTAGCTGCCGTCGGCGAGGTCGAGGTCGCGCGCGTCGTCGGCGTTGACGAGGACGACGCGGCGGCCGTTGGTTATGCCCCGGTAGCGGTCGTCGAGGCCGTAGATGGTGGTGTTGTACTGGTCGTGGGAGCGCAGCGTCTGGAGGAGGAGGCGGCCTTCGGGGACGCGCGGGTACTCGACGGGGGCGGCCGTGAAGTTGGCCTTTCCGGTGGCGGTGGGGAAGCGGCGCTCGTCGCGCGGGGCGTGCGGGAGCGCGAAGCCGTTCGGGCCGGCGACCTTGTCGTTGAAGTCCTCGAAGCCGGGCACCACGCGCGATATACGGTCGCGGACCGTCGCGTAGTCCTTCTCGAACTCCTCCCAGGGCGTGGCCGATTCGGCGCCGAGGACGCGGCGGGCGAGGCGGGCCACGATGGCCGGCTCGGACAGCAGGTGGCGGCTGGCCGGGTCGAGGCGGCCGCGGGAGGCGTGCACCATGCCCATGGAGTCCTCGACCGTCACGAACTGTTCGCCACTGCCCTGGAGGTCGCGCTCGGTGCGGCCGAGGGTGGGCAGGATCAGGGCGCGGGCGCCGGTGACGGTGTGCGAGCGGTTCAGCTTCGTGGAGACGTGCACGGTGAGGCGGGCGCGGCGCATCGCGGACTCGGTGACGTCGGTGTCGGGGGAGGCCGCCACGAAGTTGCCGCCCATGGCGAAGAAGACCTTGGCCTGTCCGTCGCGCAGGGCGCGTATCGCGCGGACGACGTCGAAGCCGTGCTCGCGCGGTGGCGCGAAGCCGAACTCCTTCTCCAGGGCGTCGAGGAACGCGGGGGCGGGGCGCTCGAAGATGCCCATGGTGCGGTCGCCCTGCACGTTCGAGTGGCCGCGGACCGGGCACACGCCCGCGCCGGGGCGGCCGATGTTGCCGCGCAGCAGCAGGAAGTTGACCACTTCGCGGATCGTCGGCACGGAGTGCTTGTGCTGGGTGAGACCCATGGCCCAGCACACGACGGTGCGCTTGGAGGCGAGGACCATTTCCAGGGTGCGCTCGATGTCGGCGCGGGACAGGCCGGTCGCGGCGAGGGTCTCGTCCCAGTCGGCGGCGCGGGCGGCCTTCGTGAACTCCTCGTAGCCGTGGGTGTGTTCGGCGATGAAGGCGTCGTCGGTGGCGCCCTCTGTGTCGAGGATCAGCTTGTTGAGGAGGCGGAAGAGGGCCTGGTCGCCGCCGAGGCGGATCTGGAGGAACAGGTCGCCCAGCGCTGCGCCCCTGGTGAGGCCCTTGGGGGTCTGCGGGTTCTTGAACCGCTCCAGTCCGGCCTCCGGCAGCGGATTCACGGAGATGATCTTCGCGCCGCCGGCCTTCGCCTTCTCCAGGGCGGACAGCATGCGCGGGTGGTTCGTGCCGGGGTTCTGCCCGGCGACGATGATCAGGTCCGCCTTGTAGAGGTCTTCGAGCAGGACGCTGCCCTTGCCGATGCCGATCGTCTCCGTGAGCGCGGAGCCGGACGACTCGTGGCACATGTTCGAGCAGTCGGGCAGGTTGTTCGTGCCGAACTCGCGGGCGAAGAGCTGGTAGAGGAACGCCGCTTCGTTGCTGGTGCGGCCCGAGGTGTAGAAGACGGCCTCGTCGGGGGAGGCGAGGGCGGTCAGCTCGTCCGCGATCAGGTCGAAGGCGCGCTCCCAGGAGACGGGCTCGTAGTGGGTGCCGCCCTCCGCCAGGTACATGGGGTGGGTGAGGCGGCCCTGCTGGCCCAGCCAGTACCCGGAGCGCGTCGCGAGGTCGGTGACGGGGTGCGCGGCGAAGAACTCGGGCGTCACGCGGCGCAGGGTGGCCTCCTCGGCGACCGCCTTCGCGCCGTTCTCGCAGAATTCCGCCGCGTGCCGGTGCTCCGGCTCCGGCCAGGCGCAGCCCGGGCAGTCGAAGCCGTCCTTCTGGTTGACGCGCAGCAGCGTCAGCGCGGTCCGCTTCACGCCCATCTGCTCGCGGGCCATCTTGAGGGAGTGCTTGACGGCGGGGAGCCCGGCGGCATGCTGCTGAGGCGCGGCGACCTGCGGCGCGTCCTGTACCGGGTCGGATGCGGGCGGCTTGCTTGCCATGGGTCGGCTCCCCTTTGAGCGGTCCTGCGCAGTGCTGTGCGCCAGGTCTCCGATCTTCGCACGGGGGTCTGACAACGCCCGCTCCGGCCGGAGGTGGGCCGCGCTGTCAGTGGGGCGTGGCAGGATCGTGGGCGTGGCAGAGAAAGCAGCAGCGAAGACGGCTAAGAAGACGGTGGATCCGGTGGCGAAGGCAGCAGACGGCAGCTCCGGCGGGCGCCCCCGCCTGATGCTCATGGACGGGCACTCGCTGGCGTACCGGGCGTTCTTCGCGCTGCCCGCGGAGAACTTCACGACGGCGACGGGCCAGCCGACGAACGCGATCTACGGTTTCGCGTCGATGCTGGCGAACACCCTGCGTGACGAGGAGCCGACGCACTTCGCGGTGGCGTTCGACGTGTCGCGCAAGACGTGGCGCTCCGAGGAGTTCACCGAGTACAAGGCGAACCGTTCGAAGACCCCGGACGAGTTCAAGGGGCAGGTCGAGCTGATCGGCGAGCTGCTCGACGCGATGCACACGCCGCGCTTCGCGGTCGACGGCTTCGAGGCCGACGACGTGATCGCCACGCTCGCGACGCAGGCCGAGGCCGCGGGCTTCGAGGTGCTGATCGTGACGGGCGACCGGGACTCGTTCCAGCTGGTCACGGAGAACGTGACGGTGCTGTACCCCACCAAGGGCGTCTCCGAGCTGACCCGGTACACGCCGGAGAAGGTCGAGGAGAAGTACGGGCTGACCCCGGCCCAGTACCCGGACTTCGCGGCGCTGCGCGGCGACCCGTCGGACAACCTGCCGGGCATTCCGGGTGTCGGCGAGAAGACGGCCGCGAAGTGGATCAACCAGTTCGGTTCGTTCGCGGAGTTGGTCGAGCGCGCCGAGGAGGTCAAGGGCAAGGCGGGGCAGAACTTCCGGGACCACATCGAGGCCGTGAAGCTGAACCGGCGGCTCACCGAGATGGTGCGCGACGTCGAGCTGCCGAAGACGGTCTCGGACCTGGGCCGCGAGGCGTACGACCGGACGGCGATCGCGATGATCCTGGACACCCTGGAGATTCGTAACCCGTCGTTGCGCGAGCGCCTGTTCGCCGTCGACCCGGGGGCCGCGGAGGCCGAGGAGGCTCCGGCGGAGCCGGGCGTCGAGCTGGACGGCACGGTGCTCGGCACGGGTGAGGTCGCGCCGTGGCTGGCCGAGCACGGCAAGGCGATCCTCGGCCTGGCGTCCGTGGACACCTGGTCGCTCGGTACGGGTTCGGTGACCGAAGTGGCGCTGGCCGCCGCCGGGGGAGAGGCCGCCTGGTTCGACCCGTCGACGCTCGACGAGGCCGACGAGAAGGCGTTCGCCAAGTGGCTCGCCGACGCGAAGAAGCCGAAGGTGCTGCACAACGCCAAGGCCGTCATGCGAGTCTTCGCCGAGCACGGCTGGAGCGTCGACGGCATCACCATGGACACGGCGCTCGCCGCGTACCTGGTCAAGCCGGGGCGCCGCTCCTTCGCGCTGGACGCGCTGTCCTTGGAGTACCTGGGGCGTGAACTGGCCCCGGCGGGCGCGGCGGACGGGCAGCTGGCGTTCGGGTCGGAGGAGGACGAGCAGGCCGAGGCCGACGCGCTCATGGTGCAGGCCCGCGCGATCCTCGACCTGGGCGAGGCCTTCGGTGAGCGACTGAAGGAGGTCGGCGCCGCCGATCTGCTCACCGACATCGAGCTGCCGACGTCCACGCTCCTCGCCCGCCTTGAGCGGCACGGCATCGCCGCCGACCGCGCGCACCTGGAGTCGATGGAGCAGATGTTCGCGGGCGCCGTGCAGCAGGCGGTGAAGGAGGCGCACGACGCGGTGGGGCACGAGTTCAACCTCGGCTCCCCGAAGCAGCTCCAGGCCGTCTTCTTCGAGGAGCTCGACCTTCCGAAGACGAAGAAGACGAAGACCGGTTACACGACGGACGCCGACGCGCTGGCCTGGCTGGCCACGCAGACCGACCACGAACTTCCCGTGATCATGCTGCGCCACCGCGAGCAGGCGAAGCTGCGGGTCACCGTAGAGGGCCTGATCAAGACGATCGCGGCGGACGGCCGCATCCACACGACGTTCAACCAGACGGTGGCGGCGACCGGCCGCCTTTCGTCGACGGACCCGAACCTGCAGAACATTCCCGTCCGTACGGACGAGGGCCGGGCCATTCGGCGCGGGTTCGTGGTGGGTGAGGGCTACGAGTCGCTGATGACGGCCGACTACAGCCAGATCGAACTGCGCGTCATGGCGCACCTGTCGGAGGACGAGGGCCTCCTTGAGGCGTTCAACTCCGGTGAGGACCTGCACAATACGGTCGCCTCGCAGGTGTTCGGCGTCGAGCGGGACGCGGTCGACCCCGAGATGCGCCGCAAGATCAAGGCGATGTCGTACGGGCTCGCGTACGGGCTGTCCGCCTTCGGTCTCTCCGGGCAGTTGGGCATCGACCCGGGTGAGGCGCGGGGCCTGATGGACACGTACTTCGAGCGGTTCGGCGGGGTGCGGGACTACCTGCGGCGCGTCGTCGACGAGGCGCGGGCCACCGGGTACACGGAGACGATGCTGGGGCGGCGCCGGTACCTGCCGGATCTGAACTCGGACAATCGGCAGCGGCGTGAGATGGCGGAGCGGATGGCGCTCAACGCGCCGATCCAGGGCACGGCGGCGGACATCGTGAAGGTGGCGATGCTGAACGTGGAGCGGGCGCTCACGGAGGCGGGGCTCAAGTCCCGGATGCTGCTTCAGGTTCACGATGAAATCGTGTTGGAGATCGCGCCTGGGGAGGCGAAGAAGGCGGAGGAGTTGGTGCGGCGGGAGATGGCGAACGCGGTGACGCTCCGCGCGCCGTTGGATGTGTCGGTGGGGCTGGGTACGGACTGGGAATCCGCCGCGCACTAGCCTCCGGCGGCTCCCGGGCCCCGGTGTTGCGGTCTCGGGGCTCTGCCCCGGACCCCGCGCCTCAATCGTCGGCGGGGCTTGCGGTGTTGCGGCTGCGGGGTTTGATCGACCGGCCCCGGCGTTGCGGTCTCGGGGCTCCGCCCCGGACCCCGCTGCTCAATCGCCGCAGGGGCTTGAAGGGCCCACCCGTGGTGACCCGAACGCCGCCTCGGGGCCGCCACCCCGCCCATCTCCCAGAACCTGGCCTCCCGGGGCCGTCGCCCCGCTCATCTCCCACCACCCGCCCCCTCCGGGGGCGTCAGCCCCACGGGGTGTCGCCGTCGGAGGTGGGGCAAACCGTCGCCGACCACGGCTCCCCGCCCTGGCGGTGGGCCGCCACCGCCTTGGGCAGTCTGCCGCCTGGGGCGGCAGGGTGGGCAAGGCGGCGCACGGTGCCGTGTAACGGGGAAGGGAGGCATCAGCCCCGGTTACCGGTGGTCCGGCCCCGGACCCGGTCCACCGTGGCGGAGGTCGTCGCGTACAGGAGGAGGCCGAGGGCGAGGCCCGTGCCGGCGCCGAAGCACAGGGACGGGAGGATTTCCCAGGGGTGCCAGGTGAGGCCGGCACCGTCCACGTAGGAGAGCCAGCGCTCCGCCCGAACCGCACCCGCCACGCACGCGCAGGCCAGGATCAGGCCCCACGCCAGCCACCGCTCCCCGGCGCTCGCGCCCGGCCCGCCCGCACCCGCGGCAGCGCCCCGTACCGACCACCACGCGAACACGACGAGGACGACGAGCGCCGCGGCCGACCCGGCGTACTGGACGTACCAGTAGAGCGGGGAGCCGGCGAACGGCTCGGCGAGGACGGGGAAGAGGCGCGTGCCCCAGCGGTCGGGGTGGGTGAACGCGTCCCAGACGACGTGGGTCGTGGCGCCGAGCGCCGCCGACACGTACCACCACAGTGGCCACCAGCGCGTGCGCGGCCGTGACGACCGAGGCCGCAGCGCCGACGCCACCCGCCCCGGCAAAAGCCCCCGCACCGGCTCCCGGACCAGCCGCCACAACGCCACCAACAGGAACGCGAGCCCCACGTCCACCGTGAGGACCCCCGCCAACGAGTGCGTGAACGCGCCGAATCGCATCGCCCCGGGCACCACGCCCGCCGCGTAGTACGTGAGATCGGGCGCGAACGACCCCGCGACGAGCAGCGCGGGAACGAACGGCCCCCGCCCCGAACCGTCCCGCCGCACGAGCGGCAGCACCGCCGCGGCGTGGCTGATGGTGAACGGCACGTTCCCCCCTGTTGTCCCGTACGTGCGAGCGTGGAATCGTACGACACCTTTCACCTGGCCATTCGGTCAATTCCGGGCACGAACGGGTGTCTGTGCGGCGGAAGTTGTCGTAGGGTCGGCGGGATCCGTGCGCTGGGGAGCGCAGGAGTCCGACTGGCCCGAGACCCGGCAACCCCGGGATCCGCGGCCGACCGGACCGGCGGATCGGTCCGGACCGACGGATCGGTACAGGCGACAAAGGGGAGGGCTCGCGGCATGGCGGCGGTATTCGGCAGGCGACTGCGCAGGGGTGTCATCACGGCCGCGGTGGCCGCGGCGGCGGTGGCGGCCCTGTCCGCGTCCCAGGCACCGGGCGTGAGCACGCCGCACGCGGCGGACGGCGGCAGGTCCACGGCGGACCGCTCCGACGACAATCCGCCCGAGTCGGCGACGGGCCCGGACTACTACACCACCATCCCCCCGCTGGACAGCCCGACCGAGGGCCCGACCGGTGGCCCGACCGGTGGCGACAGAAGCGGCACCGAAGGCGGCATACCCGCGACCGTCCTCGACGCGTACAAGAAGGCCGCCGCCGAGATCGACACCACCAAGCCCGGCTGCAATCTGGACTGGCAACTGCTCGCCGCGATCGGGCAGGTCGAGTCCGGGCAGGCCAACGGCGGCGACGTCGACAACGACGGCAACACGATCAAGGCGATCACGGGCCCGCCCCTGGACGGCAACGGCTTCGCGAAGATCACCGACACCGACGGCGGCGCCTACGACGGCGACACCGTCCACGACCGGGCCGTGGGCCCCATGCAGTTCATACCCTCCACCTGGGAGTGGGCGGGCCGGGACGGCAACGGCGACGGCAAGAAGGACCCGAACAACATCTACGACGCGGCCCTCGCCGCCGGCCACTACCTGTGCCGCGACAACCGCGACCTGTCGAACGCCGTGCACCTCAACAAGGCGATCCTCAGCTACAACAACTCCTCGGACTACCTGGCCCTCGTCCTGAGGTGGCTGGAGTTCTTCCGCAAGAACGCGCACGAGATCCCCGACGGCACGGGTCCGCTGCCCAGCAACCCGAGCAACGGCGGCGGCAGCGGCAGCGGCGCGAGCCCGTCGCCGAGCCCCTCCGACCGGAACCCGAGTCGCCCCTCGCACTCGCCGAGCACGAAGAACCCCTCCGAGTCCCCGTCGAAGAACCCGCCCAAGAGCCCGTCCAAGCCCCCGTCGGGCGGCGGTTCGACGACCCCGCCGCCCACCACGGACCCGACTCCGCCGCCCAGCGCCGGCGAGACCGTCACCAAACTCGTCGACGCGGACACCGGCGCGCTCTCCGCCATGCAGGACGCCTCCTTCAGCGAGCGGGTCAAGGTGAAGGCGAAGAACGCGGCGGGCTCCGCCGTCGGCTCCGTGAAGATCCGCTTCGCGATCGTCGGCGCCACCGACGCCACCTTCTCCGGCGCCACCAGCGCCACCGTCACGACGAACCGCGAGGGCGTGGCCACCGCGCCGGTCCTCAAGTCGGGTGCGAAGACCGGGCCGTTCACGGTCCGCGCCACCGTCGTCGGCCACAGCGCCGTCGGCCTCAACCACACGGCGAGGGTCGTCGCGCGCGCCGACACGGTGGAACGGGTCGGCGAGGACGAGCTGAGCTGCGTCGCGGGTGGCACCTTCGAGAAGGACATCGTGCTGGCGGCCACGTACAAGGACGAGGCCGCCGTCGGGGTCGTCGCGAGCGCGACGCTCATCAAGGCCGAGGACAAGGACGAGGACGCCCCGGCCACGGCGGCCAAGGGCCCCTACTTCAAGGACGCGAAGGGCAATGAGCTCCGCACCCTCAAGGGCCTCACGGCCGGCGCCGACGGGCACCTCACGCTGCCGAAGCTGTACGCGGACGACACCACCGGCACGTTCCTGCTGCGCGTCACCACGACGGGCGGCGCGACGATCGACGTGGAGCTGAAGGTGACGGCGCCCACGGCCTCGTAACGACGGCCTCGTAACGAGCGAGTCGTAACGACCGCCGCACAGCGCCCAGTTGAGCCCCCGGCCGAGCTTCGGCCGGGGGCTCAACTACGTCCCGTACAACGTGTTCTCATTCCCGCCCCGCGTTGCTACGGTGCACCGACCCAGAGGCCTGACGCCTCATCAGATTCTCGTCGGACTCCGTGTGCCGCACGGCTGAAGGGAGGTCGGACATGCGTGCCCTCATCGCCGCGGCGATCGGACTCGCCGCGGCATTCGCCCTGGTCCTCACCATGACCGCGATCGGGGCACCACCGGGGGAGACATCCCCGAAGCCGATGCTGCACTCCGTGCCCAAGCACCCGTAAAAACACCCGTGACACGCCTGTAGTTGAGGAGGGCCGCCGCGATGCGCCGCAAGGCCAGCCTGATCCTGCTCGCCTTCGCCGTGTTCTTCACGGCGATGTCCCCGCTGATGCGCTGGTACGCGTTCCCGCGCCTGGCGAAGATCCCGCCCAGCCAGTACCAGGTGATGGTCCTGGAGGCGAAGAACGCGACATTGATCGACTACGGGACCATGAAGGAGAAGACGGTCCCCAAGCTCAGCATCGTGCAGACCCTCAAGGGCAACGTCGAGGCGTCGAACAAGGTGGAGGAGACCGCCGGGCGCGACGTCGTCGTCTGGGACGGCCTGACGTACGGCGTGGGACCCGACGGCAAGATGGTCACCGAGATCCCCGAGCGCTACATCTTCGACGCCCACAGCTCGGCGCCCGTGCACGCCAAGGGGGAGTCGGTCGACGGCGACCCGGTCAAGCGCGAGGGCATCGAGTTCAAGTGGCCGTTCCTGACGGAGCCGCGCGACTACGAGTACTTCGACGCGCGCGCCCGCGTCACCCGCCCCATCGAGTACAAGGGCACCGAGAACTTCCACGGCCTGGAGATCTACCGCTTCGAGCAGACCATCCCGTGGACGCAGGTCCCCTTCCCCAAGAAGCTCCCGGTCAAGGGCATCACCCCGGAGTCCGTCGCCAAGACCGGCACCAAGATGTACTACTCGACCGTCCGCACCTTCCTGGTCGACCCGACGACCGGAGCCCCCGTCTACGGCGCGGAGCGGCACAAGGAGCAGATGCGCGGCGGCACGCTGCTCGCCGGGGACCCCGACAAGAAGGTCACCGCGTTCGCGGGCAACGTGAAGATGCGCCCCGACTTCATCGAGTCGACGGTCGACCTCGTGAAGTCCCAGCGCGTCCTGGTCCTGCTCCTCACCTCGTACCTGCCGTGGGGCTTCCTCGGCCTCGGTGTGGTGCTGCTCGCGCTGTCGCTGTGGCTTGAGGCGCGCAGCCGGCGCCCCGGCGAACCGGAGGAGGCGCCGGCCGCCGAGCCGGAGCCGGACCCGGTCACCGTCTGAGGCGGGCGTTCGTGTGCCGCGTGGGCTCGGCGCTCGCCGGGTCCTCGGGCCACGGGTGCTTCGGGTAACGCCCGCGCAGCTCCGCCCGTACGGAGCGGTAGCCGTCGGCCCAGAACGAGGCGAGGTCGGCGGTGACGGCGGCCGGCCGCCCGGCGGGCGACAACAGGTGTACGAGTACGGGGACCCCGGCCACCCGCGGCGTCTCGCGCAGCCCGAACATCTCCTGCAACTTCACGGCGAGCACGGGTTGTTCGGCATCGGAGTAGTCGACCCGCACCCGCGATCCACTCGGCACCTCCACCCGCTCGGGGGCCAGCTCGTCGAAGCACCCGGCCTGCCCGCTCGCCCACGGCATCAGCCGCCTCAACGCCTCCCCGGCATCGATCCGCCCCAGGTCCGCCCGCCGCCGCGCGGCGCTGAGCTCAGGCTCCAACCACTCGTCCACGCGCGCGTGCAGCGCCTCATCGCTGACGTCCGGCCACGGCTCCCCGACGTGCCGCCGCAGAAACGCGAGCCGCTCCCGCACCGCCACGGCGTCCTTCCCCCACCGCAACAGCCCGAGCCCCTCGCGCCGCAATCCCTCGATGAGCGCTTCCCGTACGAGGCCGGGGTCGGGGTCCTTGAGCGCCCGCACGCCGAGCTCAACAGCCCCCAGCCGTACGACATGCCGTGCCACCAACTCCCCACCGTCCCACCCCACTTCATCCGCCTCCCGGAACATCGACGCGGCGGCCCACCGCGCGACCTCCTCATCCACGACGGCCCCCAGCCGCACGCGCGCGTGCCCGGCCCCCACGGGCCGATCGGCCACGGCGACCGCCACCCACTCGGCGTTGCGCAACCCCGACGAGTCCGGGACCTCGGCACGAGTCCCGGACACCATGAGCAACGACCCACCACCGCGCCGCGCAACCCGCTCCGGGAAGGCAAGCGCGGCAACAACCCCCACAGCATGATCGTCCCCACCCCCTCGCCCCCCACCGCGCCCGCCGCTCGGACCCCCGCCGTCCCCGCCGCTCGGACCACTACCGTGCCCGCCGCTCGGCCCGCTGCCGTCCCCGCCCCCTCGCCCGCCACCGCTCCCGCTGCTGCGACCGCCACCGCGCCTGTCGTCCCCGCCGCTCGGATCGGTGCCGTGCCTGTCGCTCCTACCACTACCGCGCCCGCCGTCCCCACCGTCCCGGCCGTCCCCACCGTCCCGGCTGTCCCCGCCCGCCCCAGTGCCGCTGACGTCGCCGGTGTTGGTGTCGGCCCCGCCCGCCCCGGTGCCGCTGACGTCGCCGGTGTTGGTGTCGGCCCCGCCCGCCCCGGTGCCGCCAGCCGGGGCGTCCGGTTCGGTGTCACGGGTGGGTGGGAGGGTCGCTCCCCGCGCCGCAGGCGCGGAACCCCCCACCAAACCGGACAGCCGCCGAACCTCCCCGGCCCACCGCGAGGCATACGCGTCGCCCCCACGCCGAGCGGACCTCAACACCCCGCCAAGATCATCCCCGTAGGCCCGCGGCGGCTCCTCGCTCAGCAGCGCGACCACCTCCGCCGCCCGCCGCGCCCCCACCACCGGCGCCGCGTCCACCAACGCCCGCCCGAGCCGCGGATGCACCCCGAGCCGAGCCAACCACTCACCCCGCGCGGTGACCCTCCCCGAGCCGGCCTCGACCGCACCCACCGCGGCCAGAGCGGCCCGCGCCGCCGCCATCGCCCCACCCGGAGGCGGATCCAGCAACGCCAACCCCGACGCGTCCGGATCCCCCCAGCACGCCACCTGCAACGCGAACGCCGTCAGGTCCGCCACCTTGATCTCCGGCGACGGGAACCGCGCAAGCCGCCCGTCCTCCGCCTCGTCCCAGCACCGGTACACCACACCCGGCGCCTCCCGCCCGGCCCGCCCGGCACGTTGCGTCCCGGTCGCCCGCGAAGCCCGTACGGTCGTCAGCGCGCTCAACCCGCGCGCGTGGTCCACCCGCGGCTCCCGCGCGAGCCCCGCGTCCACGACGACCCGCACCCCTGGCACGGTCAACGACGACTCGGCGACGGCGGTGGCAAGGACGACCCGCCGCCCGGCCCCCGCCGACAGCACAGCGTCCTGAACAGCCGCAGGCGCCCGACCGTGCACCTGAAGCACCTCGACGTCCCCGCCGAGATCCCCCAACTGCCCGGCCACCCGCGCGATCTCGCCGACCCCCGGCAGGAAACACAGCACATCGCCCGCCCGCTCGCCGAGCGCCCGCCGCACCACACCCGCCACATGCGTGAGCAGCGCCGGATCGACCCGCATCCCGTGCGGCGGCCGCACCGGACGCGCGGGCGGCGCCCACACCACGTCCACCGGATACGAGACCCCCTCGGCCTCGACGACCGGCGCACCCCCGAGCAGCGAGGCCCACCCCTCGGCATCCGTCGTCGCGGACGCCGCGACCAGTTCCAACTCCGGCCGCAGCGCCGCTCGTACGTCGCACAGGAACGCGGCCACGGTGTCCGCGTCGAGGTGCCGCTCGTGCACCTCGTCGAGCATCACGGCGTCGACACCGGCCAACTCCTGGTCCCGCTGCAGCCGTTGCAGCAGCACCCCGGTCGTCACCACCTCGACGCAGGTACGCGGCCCGACGACGCGCTCCCCGCGCACGGTGTACCCGACCCGCTCCCCGACCTTCTCGCCGAGCAGCCACGCCATCCGCCGCGCCGCCGCCCGCGCCGCGATCCTTCGCGGCTCGGCGACGACCACACGACGTACGGGAACGTCCCCGTCGTCCAGCAGCCCGGCCAGCACCAGCGGCACCAGCGTCGTCTTACCGGTGCCGGGCGGCGCCACGAGCACCGCGACCCCGTGCCCGCCCAAGGCGGAGCGCAGCGCGGGCAGCGCGGAACGTACGGGCAGGTCCTGCAGAGCGTCGTAACGGATCACACGCCCAGTCTCTAATCCCGCTCTCTAATCCCGCTCGCACACGAAGATCGACGTCCCCGGGATCAGGTTCCCGCGCAGCGGCGACCAGCCGCCCCACTCCTGGGTGTTCCACTCCGGCCACTCCGGCTCGACGAGGTCGACGAGCCGGAAGCCGCCCGCCACCACGTCCCGCACCCGGTCCCCGAGGGTCCGATGGTGCTCTACGTAGACGGCACGTCCGTCGTCGTCCTGCTCTACGTAAGGAGTGCGATCGAAGTAAGAGGCGGAGACGGAGAGGCCCTCGGGGCCGGGCTCGTCCGGGAACGCCCAGCGGATCGGGTGCGTGACCGAGAAGACGAAACGGCCGCCGGGGCGCAGCACCCGGTGCACCTCGCGCAGCACCTGCACCTGGTCCGCGACAAAGGGGAGCGCCCCGTACGCGGAGCACGCCAGGTCGAAGGAGCCGTCCTTGAAGGGGAGCACGCCCGCGTCCGCCTGCACGAGCGGCACCTTGCCGCCGTCGATGCGCAGCGCGTGCTGGAGCTGGCGGTGCGAGAGGTCGAGGGCGACGGGGCGGGCGCCCTGCGCGAGCAGCCAGCGCGAGCACTGCGCGGCGCCGGCGCCGATCTCCAGGATGTCCTTGCCCGCGAGGTCGTCGAGCGGGCCGAGCAGTTCGGCCTCCATCTCGTCGAGCCCTTCGGGGCACCACACGAAACGGTCGTCTCCGAGGAACGTGCCGTGCTCGACCTGGTACTCGTCCGCGTTCCTGTCCCACCAGCCGCGGTTGGCCCGCGAACTCTCCGTGGTGTTGGCGTCACGCCGGGTCGCCGTCGAGTCCTCGTCCACCGTCGAGGGGGACTCGTGCGCTTGCATTGGTCCGGACTCTTGGATGATCGGCTCCCTCGTAATAGTGTGCGGGCCTCGCGAGGCCACGGCGGTGCCAGTGGCCTCGTGCGACAGGTTTTGTGCCGGGTATGCGGCGATCCGCCCCGGGTGTGCGCGTTCGCGCATTGACCCTGTCGGGCTGCCCCCGTATGCTACAAGTTGCGCTGCGGGCCTGCGCACCTCGGACATAGCAGGCTGTGCTCGCATCTGTTGTATGTCCCCTCGGTTATCGAGGCGCCACCGGTTCCCCAAGGGAAGCCCGGATTCGGCGCTTCCAAGGCTGTCCGGCTTCATCGATGCGAAACGGGCTCCCGGCGTAGCAGTACCCACCGACTTTCAATGTCCGCCGGAGCCCTTTCCCACATGACGAGCAGCACCGAGACCACCGCCACCACCCCGCAGGTTGCGGTCAACGACATCGGTAACGAGGAAGCTTTCCTCGCCGCCATCGACGAGACGATCAAGTACTTCAACGATGGCGACATCGTCGACGGCGTCATCGTCAAGGTTGACCGGGACGAGGTCCTCCTCGACATCGGTTACAAGACCGAAGGTGTCATCCCGAGCCGCGAGCTCTCGATCAAGCACGACGTCGACCCGAACGAGGTCGTGGCCGTCGGCGACGAGATCGAGGCCCTGGTTCTCCAGAAGGAGGACAAGGAAGGCCGTCTGATCCTGTCCAAGAAGCGCGCTCAGTACGAGCGTGCCTGGGGCACGATCGAGAAGATCAAGGAAGAGGACGGCATCGTCACCGGTACCGTCATCGAGGTCGTCAAGGGTGGTCTCATCCTCGACATCGGCCTCCGTGGCTTCCTGCCGGCCTCCCTCGTCGAGATGCGTCGTGTCCGCGACCTCCAGCCGTACGTGGGCAAGGAGCTCGAGGCCAAGATCATCGAGCTGGACAAGAACCGCAACAACGTGGTCCTGTCCCGCCGTGCCTGGCTCGAGCAGACCCAGTCCGAGGTTCGCCAGACGTTCCTCACCACCCTGCAGAAGGGTCAGGTCCGCTCCGGCGTCGTTTCCTCGATCGTCAACTTCGGTGCCTTCGTGGACCTGGGTGGCGTCGACGGTCTCGTCCACGTCTCCGAGCTCTCCTGGAAGCACATCGACCACCCGTCCGAGGTTGTCGAGGTCGGCCAGGAAGTCACCGTCGAGGTCCTCGACGTCGACATGGACCGCGAGCGTGTCTCCCTGTCGCTGAAGGCGACGCAGGAAGACCCGTGGCAGCAGTTCGCCCGCACGCACCAGATCGGCCAGGTCGTTCCCGGCAAGGTCACGAAGCTGGTTCCGTTCGGTGCGTTCGTCCGCGTCGACGAGGGCATCGAGGGCCTGGTCCACATCTCCGAGCTGGCCGAGCGCCACGTGGAGATCCCGGAGCAGGTCGTCCAGGTCAACGACGAGATCTTCGTCAAGGTCATCGACATCGACCTCGAGCGCCGCCGCATCAGCCTCTCGCTGAAGCAGGCCAACGAGGCCTTCGGCGCCGACCCGTCGGCCGTCGAGTTCGACCCGACCCTGTACGGCATGGCCGCGTCCTACGACGACCAGGGCAACTACATCTACCCCGAGGGATTCGACCCCGAGACCAACGACTGGCTCGAGGGCTACGAGACCCAGCGCGAGGCCTGGGAGGGCCAGTACGCCGAGGCGCAGCAGCGCTTCGAGCAGCACCAGGCGCAGGTCATCAAGTCCCGCGAGGCGGACGCCCAGGCCGAGGCCGAGGGCGCTGCGGCTCCCGCCGGCGGTGGCGCGGCTCCGGCCGCCTCCGGTGGCGGCGGCGGCTCGTACTCCTCGGAGACGGCCGACAACTCCGGCGCGCTCGCCTCGGACGAGGCGCTGGCCGCGCTTCGCGAGAAGCTGGCGGGTGGCCAGAGCTGAAACGCTCTGCGCTAGCAGGTAGTTAGCGGTGGGGGTCGCACCTTTGGGTGCGGCCCCCACCGTTGTTTTTGCCTTGGGCCACAGTGGTTTTGGGTGGGTGCTGTGTTGCCGGTGGCGTTGTTGCGCGCGCAGTTCCCCGCGCCCCTGGGTTACCGAAACTTGCGGGATACATCTAGTAGACGGTCGTCGTAATACGGCGGTGCCACGCTCCTCGGGTCGTTGAAGATCGATCGCGGTCCGAGGGGAGCCAGGCGTATGAGTAGTCGGCGGGCGTTTTTGCGGAGTGTGGGGGTCAGCGGGGGTGCGGGGGCGATGTTCGCGACCATGGGGGCGCTCGGGCTCGCACCGACCGCGCAGGCCGCGGCGCGTGAACTGCCGTATCGGGCGCCCCGGTCGGGGGACTTCACGCTCAGTGGGCGGGGTGCCGCGAAGGTCGTGATCGTGGGGGGCGGGATCGCCGGGCTCGCCACCGCGTACGAGCTGGGCAAGGCCGGCTACGACTGTACGGTCCTGGAGGCCAGGGACCGGGCCGGTGGGCGGAACTTCACGGTGCGGGGCGGGGACTCGACCGTCGACACGTACGGGAACCGGCAGACCGCGCGGTTCAGCGACGGGCAGTACATGAACGCGGGCCCGGGAAGACTTCCGCAGTGGATGGTGACACTCGACTACTGCCGTGAACTCGGCGTGCCCATCGAGGTGTTCACCAACTCGAACGCCGACGCGTACATCTACAACGAGGGCGCCGGGATGACCGAGCCTGTGCGCTACCGGACCGCCAAGGCGGACGTCTACGGGTATGTGAGCGAGTTGCTCGCCAAGGCGTCCGACAAGGGGGCCCTGGACAAGGAGTTGAGCGCCGGTGACCAGGAGCGGCTCGTCGAGTTCCTGAAGGACTTCGGGTCGCTCGGGGACAAGCTCGCGTACGAGGGCTGCGACCGGCGCGGGTACTCCACGGTGCCCGCCGCCACCGGGACGCCGGGCGTGGTGCTCGGCGACGTACCGTCCGCATCCGAGGTGTTCGCCAGTGGCGTCGGGCGGTACTTCTCCTTCGAGTTCGGCTTCGACCAGGCGATGTTGATGTTCCAGCCGGTGGGCGGGATGGATCGGATCCCGAAGGCGCTGACGCGGGCGATAGGCGCGGAGCGGGTGCGTACCGGGGCCGTCGTCGGGAAGATCACCGACCGGGGCGACGGGGTGTCCGTCACGTATACGCAGGGCGGTCGGACGCGGGTCGTCGAGGCGGACTTCTGTGTCGGGGCGCTGCCGCCGAACATCCTCGCCAAGATCCCGCACAACCTCGGCTCCGGCGTGCAGAGCGCCCTGGAGGCCATCACGCCGCAGTCCGCCGGGAAGATCGGCCTGGAGTACCGGAGCAGGTGGTGGGAGACCGATCACCGGATCTACGGCGGGATCACCGAGACCGACATGGATCTCAGTCACATCTGGCATCCGTCGTACGGGTTCCATGGTGAGCGCGGGCTCATGATCGGCTACTACAACTACGACGCCGATGCCGACGCGTACGCGAAGCTCACGCCCGCGAAGCGGGAGGCGCGGGCCGTGGCGCAGGGCGTGAAGATCTTCGGGGAGAAGTACCGGAGCGAGCTGGCCTCGTCGTTCTCGCACCACTGGCGGCAGACGCCGCACCTGGAGGCCGCCTGGCACGACACCCCGGGCGGGCCCGACGATCCCCGCTACAAGCCGCTCAACGAGCCGACGGGGCGTGTGTACTTCGCCGGGGACTGGCTCAGCTACACGGATGCCTGGCAGCACGGGGCGTTCACCTCCGCGCGGCGGGCCGTCGGCAAGCTGCACGCGCGCGTGATGGCCAATTGACGTGGACTGATGCGGTGCTTATCTACGTAAGAGGCTGCTGAGAATGGGTGCGGGAGGGAATGCCCGCACCCGCTCCGCGCGTTCTGGGTTGTGGAACACGAGGAGGAGCGGTCACTGTGCTAGATCCGCAGGATTTGTACTCATGGGAGCCGAAGGGGCTCGCCGCCGTCGACATGGCGCTGGCCCAGGAGTCGGCCGGTCTGGACATGCTCTACCACTTCGACGGATACATCGACGCGGGGGAGACCGGCGACCAGATCGTCGAGCGGCTCCTCGACTCGCTGCCGCACCAGGTGGTCGCACGCTTCGACCACGACCGGCTCGTGGACTACCGGGCACGCCGCCCGCTGCTCACGTTCCGGCGCGACCGGTGGACCGAGTACGAGACGCCGGTGCTTGAGGTTCGGCTCGTGCAGGACGCCACAGGGGCGCCGTTCCTGCTGCTCGCCGGGCCCGAGCCGGACGTCGAGTGGGAACGGTTCGCGGCCGCCGTACGGCAGATCGTGGAGCGGCTCGGGGTGCGCCTCGCCGTGAACTTCCACGGGATCCCGATGGGCGTCCCGCACACCCGCCCCGTCGGCCTCACCCCGCACGGCAACCGCACGGACCTGGTGCCGGGGCACAGCAGCCCGTTCGACGAGGCGCAGGTGCCGGGCAGCGCCGCGGCCCTCGTCGAGTACCGGCTGATGGAGGCCGGGCACGACGTACTCGGCGTCGCCGCGCACGTCCCGCACTACATCGCGCGCTCGGCGTACCCGGACGCCGCGTTGACCGTCCTGGAGGCGATCACGGCGGCGACGGGCCTGGTGCTGCCGGGCGTCGCGCACGGACTGCGCACGGACGCGCACCGTACGCAGACGGAGATCGACCGGCAGGTCCAGGAGGGCGACGAGGAACTGGTCTCGCTCGTCACGGGCCTTGAGCACCAGTACGACGCCGCCGCCGGGGCGGACCAGCGGGGCAACATGCTGGCGGAGCCGGTCGACATTCCGTCGGCGGACGAGATCGGCAAGGAGTTCGAAAGGTTCCTCGCCGAGCGCGAAGGCGACTAGGCTGTTGATCGTCCGCGCCTCGTAGTCCCCACTGTGGTGGGGTTGATCCGGTGGGCTTGACCGGCGGGATCGGCGCCGGAAAGGTCGTCCCCGCCCATGCGGGGGTGTGGATCGCGAGTGGGAGGCGCGGACTTGTTGTCTGTTGGCTTGACCGGGGGAATCGGCGCGGGCAAGAGCGAGGTGTCGCGGCTCTTGACGGAGCGTGGCGCGCTCCTGATCGACGCCGACAAGATCGCACGCGAGGTCGTCGAGCCCGGTACGCCGGGGCTCGCGGCCGTCGTCGAGGCGTTCGGTGACGAGGTGCTCGCCCCGGACGGCGCCCTGGACCGGCCGAAGCTCGGCTCGGTCGTCTTCGCCGACGCCGACAAGCTGGCCACCCTCAACAAGATCGTGCACCCGCTGGTCGGCGCCCGCTCCGCCGAGTTGGAGGCCGCGGCCGGCCCCGATTCCGTCGTCGTCCACGACGTGCCGCTGCTCGCGGAGAACGGGCTCGCCCCGCTCTACGACCTGGTGATCGTCGTCGACGTGAGCCCCGCGACCCAGCTCGACCGCCTCACCAGGCTGCGCGGCATGAGCGAGGAGGACGCGCGGGCCAGGATGTCCGCGCAGGCCACCCGCGAGAAGCGGCTGGAGATCGCGGACATCGTGATCGACAACGACGTACCGCTGGAGCGATTGCGGGAGCGGGTCGACGAGGTGTGGGCGGAGCTGGCGCGCCGGGCGCGTGCCGCGACCGCGTGATCGTCCTCGCCGCGTGCACCGCGCTCGGCGGGCTTGTGGCGCTGATCGCGGGCGCGTACGGGCTGCGGCGGGCGCGCCGGGTGCGCAGCGCGGGGAATGTCGCGCGAGCCCTGGTCAAGCCGCCGCAGCCGGGCACCGAGCGGCCGCTGTTGCAGTTCGAGACGGACGACGGGCGGGTCGTCGAGGTCGTCTCGCCGGTGCCGCCCAGCAAGCGGCGGCCACTGCCGGCGGGTGGCACGGTCAGCGTCGCGTACGACACCGAGGACCCGCGCGAGACGGTGCTGCTCGGCGCGGAACGGCCCGGCGTCGACCGGGCGTTCATGATCGCGGGGGCCTGTCTGGTGCTGGTGGGCATGGTGCTCGCGGTGGGGCTGAGCCGCTCGCGGTGAGGGCGCCGCGTGTCCCTACGGCGGGGCGCGGGCAGGAATAGGCCTTACGGTTCGCGGTGTTGACCTTCACGTGGTCGACGCGAGGAGGAGGTTCGTCGTGCCTGAAGCGACCCCGGAGACGCACGTCATCGACTTTCGTGCCGCCGAGCAGCTGCTCGACGCCCGCGATCCGCGCGGAGCGGTGAAGCTTCTGGACGAGGTGCTCGCCGCGTATCCCGAGAACACCGCGGCCCGGCTGCTGAGAGCCCGCGCGTTCTTCGCCGCCGCGCAACTGCGGGCCGCCGAGCTTGAGTTCACGATCGTCCTTGAGCGCGAGCCGGACAACGCGTTCGCGCACTTCGCGCTGGCCAGGACGTACGAGCGGTGGTCGCGGCCGCAGCAGGCGCGCAAGCACTTTCGGCTGGCCGCCGCGCTTGATCCGCAGCCGGACTACGTGGCCGCCGCCCGCTTCGACGACTGAGCGGCCGTCGCTAGTGGGGCCTGCGGTACGGAGGGACGTCGCGGCCCGGCTGGTAGTGCGGGCCCTGGCGGATGTGCCGAAGGATCATGAACAGGTCGACCGTCGTGATCAGCCACAGGATTCCGCAGGCCAGTGCCCACCACGGGCGGTGCGCCAGCAGGAACGCGACGGTGCCGAAGACCGTCCAGACGAGCCCGAACAGGGCGAGGCCGAGGCGTAGGCGCAGGGGGCTGCGGGCGGTGACCGGTTCGTCACCGGTGCGGACGAAGTGTCCCGGGTGGGGGCGCGGATGCGGGTGCGTGCCGTGCATGGGTGGCCTCCTCTCGGCGCGTACGGCGGGCAAGAGGTGCTTCTTCCAGGGTGCCACTGTTGGTCGGGGTGCGGGGAACGGCCCGGGTGGGCGGTTCGTTGGTCCGGCATGGGACTTCAGATGCGTACGGGATACGAGGGCACGGGGCCGGGCGCGATCACGCCCGACGGCTGCGCCGTGGAGCTCTATTCGCGGCTCGCGGTCGAGGACGAGCCGGATGTCGTCGCGGGCGCGGTGCCCGCGGGGGCGAGGCTGCTGGAGTTGGGGTGCGGGGTCGGGCGCGTGACGCATCCGCTGGTCGAGCGCGGGTTCACGGTGACGGCGGTGGACGAGTCGGCGGAGATGCTGGAGCGGGTGCGTGGGGCGCGTACCGTGCGCGCGGCCATCGAGGAGCTCGACCTCGGCGAGAAGTTCGACGCGGTGATCCTCGGGTCGATCCTCGTGCACACCGGGGACGCGCGGGTGCGGGCCGGGATGCTGGACGCGTGTCGGCGTCATGTCGCGGACGACGGCTGTGTGTTGATTCAGCGGGAGCGGCCGGGGGTGCACGAGAACTTGCCGCGGGAGGTGGAGTTGCCGGGTGGGCTCACGATTCGGAAGTTGTACTCGGAGCCGGTGGAGGGGGCGGGTGGGGTGCGGTCGGTGAAGGTGGAGTACGAGTTTCCGGATGCGGTGTGGACGCAGACGTATCGGGTGCGGCCGTTGAGTCCGGTGGAGTTTGAACGGGCGTTGGCGGAGGCGGACTTGAAGGTCGACCGGGTGTTGACCGAGTACAGCGGGTGGGTGCGGGCTGTGCCGGCGTGACGGGTTCGGGGCGCTGCCCCGGGCCCCGTTGCTCAATCGCCGCAAGGGCTTAAAAGATCGGGGCTCTGCCCCGGACCCCGCTCCTCAATCGCCGGAGGGGCTTGAACGGTCGAAGGTGGCGCGGAGGCGGTCCAGTTCGCGGCGGTCGCGTTTTGTGGGGCGGCCGGTGCCGCGGTCGCGGACGGGGAGAGGGGCGATGGGCTGGCGTGGGGGTGGCGGTGGGGAGTTGTCGATGTAGCACTCGGCGGCGACCGGGGCGCCGACCCGCTTGCGGATCAGGCGTACGACCTTGACCAGGCGCTCGTGGCCGCCGGGCTGGCGTACCCGTACCTCGTCGCCGATGTGCAGCGCGTACGCCGGTTTTACGCTCGTGCCGTTGACCTTGACGTGTCCGCCCTTGCAGGCCGCGGCGCCCGCCGAGCGGGTCTTGACCAGGCGTACGGCCCAGATCCAGCTGTCGACCCGTACGCTGCCGCTGCCGCTCCCGCCGTCCGTCTCCGATGCCATGCCATCGACCTTAGCCCGGTGAGTGCCGCGGCCCGAACCCGTTGTCGTAACCCTCGGCGAGCCCCGGCCCGGCCGACCCCGCTCAGCACGGATAATCCGGGCGAAACGCGTGTATGGCGGGTATTCGACAGCTAGGGGTGCGTACGGCATGGGAACGGACAGTGGGTCGCGGGCGGCGGTCGACCGGTTGATGGAGGGGTTGCGGGGCGACCTGGAGCGGCTCGCGGCGATTCCGTCCGTCGCCTTCCCCGGCTATCCGGAGGAGCCGGTGCGCGAGGCGCACGATCTGCTCGTCGGGCTGCTGCGGGATGCCGGTGTCGAGCACGTCGAGACGCTCGAACTGCCCGACACCGCGCCCGTGATCTTCGGTGAGATCCCGCCGCCCACGCCCGACGCGCCCACCGTGCTGCTCTACTCGCACTACGACGTGCAGCCGCCCGGCGACGAGAGCCTGTGGAAGTCGCCGCCGTTCGAGCCGACCGAGATCGAGGGCGGGCTGCGGGCGCGAGGTATCGCGGACGACAAGTCGAATGTCATCGCGCACCTGGGGATGCTGCGGGCCTTCGGCGGGCGCCCACCGGTCGGCGTCAAGATCGTGTTCGAGGGGCAGGAGGAGTACGGGAGTCCCTTCGACGCCTATCCGCCGACCGATCCCGAGCGGTTCGCCTGCGACGCGATGGTCATCGCCGACCTCGGCAATCTCCGCCCCGGAACCCCCACCCTCACCACCGGGCTTCGCGGCGCCGCCGAGGTGACCGTAGAGGTCCGGACCCTTCAAGAGGCGCGTCACAGTGGGGAGTTCGGGGGCGCCGCGCCCGACGCGCTGCTCGTTCTGCTGAAGGCGTTGGCCACGCTCCATGACGTCCACGGTGATGTCGCCGTCGAAGGGCTGCGTCGTGAGGAGTGGACCGGTGGTGCCGGATACACGGACGAGGAGTTCCGGGAGCTCGCCGGGGTCGAGGAGGGGCTGCCGCTGATCGGCAGTGGGACGCTCGGCGAGCGGCTGTGGAGCGGGCCCGCCATCACCGTCATCGGCCTCGACGCGCCCAGCGTGGAGAACGCCGCGTCGGCCGTCGTCCCGTACGCCCGCGCAAAGTTGAACCTCCGCTTCCACCCCCAGCAGGACCCGGTCGAGGCCCAGGAACTCCTCGTACGGCAGCTGCGCTCACTGCGCCCCTTCGGCATCGCGCTCACCGTCACCCCCGGCGACACCGGGCCCGGCTACGAGGCGGCGACCGGCGGCCCCGCCTACCGTGCCGCCCGCGCCGCGCTCAAGGAGGCGTGGGGGAAGGACGCCTCGTACGTCGCGACCGGCGGCTCGATCCCGCTGGTCAACGGGCTCGCGCAGGCCGCGCCCGGCGCCGAGGTGCTGCTCTTCGGCGCCCAGGACAACCTCTGCAATCTGCACGCCCCGAACGAGCGCGTCCTCTTCTCCGAGCTGCACGCCACGGTCGTCGCCATGTGTGCGTTCGTGAAGGAGTACGCGGCCGACTTCCGGAGCGGATCATGAGCACGGCCGGTGGCACCACCGGCACCACCGAGACCCCTGAACAGCCGCCGGGGAAACGGAAGTTCACCTTCCCCAGCGCCCTCACCGTCCTCGCCGTCGTCACGATCGCGATCTGGCTGCTCGCGTTCCTCATCCCGTCGGGGGAGTACGACAGGAACGGTGAGGGGGCGCCCGTCGAGGGGACGTATCAGCGCGTCGACTCCGGGCAGTCCTTCGTCGACCGGCTGAATGATCTCTTCCTCTCCCCGGTCAACGGCCTGTACGGCATCCAGGATCCGAAGACCGCTCTCGTCTCGCCCGACAACTCCGGTGATCTGTACGGCAGCGCGGGGGTTTTCCTGTTCGTGCTCGCCATTGGGGCCTTCATCACCGTCGTGTTCGCGACCGGGGCGCTCGATCGCGGCATCGGGCGGCTCGCCCACCGGCTGCGCGAGCGCGGGGCGCTGCTCATCGCGGGGGTCATGGTCGTCTTCTCGGTGCTCGGCACGGTCGAGGGCTTCGCCGAGGAGACGCTCGGGTTCTACGGGCTGATCGTGCCGTTGATGCTGGCGCTCGGGTACGACCGGATGACGGCGGTCGGGGCGATCATCCTGGGCGCTGGTGTCGGTGTGCTGTGCTCCACCGTCAATCCGTTCGCGACCGGCGTCGCGTCCTCCGCCGCCGACATCTCGCTCGGCGACGGCATCGCGCTGCGGTTCGTGATGTGGATCGTGCTGACCGGGGTCACCGTCGCGTACGTCATCCAGTACGCGAGGCGGGTGCGGCGGGACCCGGAGCGGTCGCTGTCCGGGTTCCTGCCGGGGGACCGGGACCGTGACGAGACGGCGAGCGGGGCGGACGGGGCCGCCGAGGTGCCCGAACTGACCGCGCTGCACAAGGGAGTTCTGGTCGCGACAGCGCTCGTCTTCGCCTTCATGATCTTCTCGGTGGTGCCCTGGGCGAGCGCCCTGACCGGGGACGCCGACGCCACCCCGTACGGCTGGGAACTCGACTGGTCGTTCCCGCAGTTGGCGGCGCTGTTCCTGGTCGCGGCCGTGCTGGTGGGGATCGTCGCGCGGATGGGCGAGCAGAAGCTCAGCTCGACGATCATTCAGGGCGCCGCCGACTTCGTGTCGCCCGCGCTCGTCATCCTGCTGGCCCGCGGCGTCACCGTCATCATGAACAACTCGAAGATCACGGACACGGTGCTGCACGCCATCGAGGGCGTGGTCAAGGGCACCTCCTCCGGCATCTTCGCGATCATCGTCTTCGTCGTGAACCTGCCGCTCGCCTTCCTCATCCCGTCCACGTCCGGGCACGCCACCCTCGCCATGCCGATCCTCGCGCCGCTCGCCGACTTCGCGGGCGTCTCGCGGGCGGTCGTCGTGACGGCGTGGCAGGCGGCCAGCGGCTGGATGAACCTGTGGGTGCCGACGACCGCCGTCACCATCGGCGGCGTCGCCCTCGCGAAGGTCGGCTACGACAAGTACCTGCGGTTCGTGTGGCCGCTGCTGGCGATCCTGTTCGTGCTGATCTGTGTGTTCGTCGCGCTGGGGGCCGCGTTCACGTAGCGCGCCTATCGTCGGGTGGCATGGACGGTGACGGTCTCGGTGAACTCGACGAGCGGATCAGCGGGTGCCGGGCCTGCCCGCGGCTCGTCGAGTGGCGGGAGGAGGTCGCGCGCACGAAGCGGGCGGCCTTCGCCGACTGGACGTACTGGGGGCGCCCGGTGCCCGGCTTCGGCCCGCACGACGCCCCGCTCCTGATCGTCGGCCTCGCCCCCGCCGCGCACGGCGCCAACCGCACCGGCCGCATGTTCACGGGCGACCGCTCCGGCGACGTCCTCTTCCAGGCCCTGTACGACATCGGGCTCGCGTCCCGGCCGGACGCCGTCAGCGCCGACGACGGGCTGACCCTGGACGGCGTACGGATCACCTCACCCGTGCACTGCGCGCCGCCCGCCAACAAGCCGACCCCGGCCGAGCGCGACACCTGCAGGCCGTGGCTCGTCCAGGAGCTGAACCTGCTGCGGCCGACGCTGCGCGCGGTCGTCGTGCTCGGCGCGTTCGGCTGGCAGGCGGCGCTGCCGGCGTTCGCCGAGGCGGGCTGGGAGGTGCCGCGCCCGCGCCCGGTGTTCGGGCACGGCGCCCGCGTCGACCTGGGGGAGTTGGCAGTTTACGGCTGCTTCCACGTGAGCCAGCGCAACACTTTCACCGGCCGGCTCACCCCTCAGATGCTGCGCGGAGTCCTGCGGGAGGCGGCGCGCACGGCGGGCCTGAACCCGTTTGGCTCAATTCGGCGGGCCGGGGACGCTCCCGCTTCCTAGCGTGGCGGTGTGGCAGCACAGACAGCGCAGGAGACGACGTCCAAGCCGCCCGCGGCGGCGTATCGCAACCTCATCGTGGCGACGGTGGGCTTCGCCCTCACGTTCTGGGCCTGGAACCTCATCGCCCCCCTCGGCAGCGCCTTCGGCGAGAGCCTGGGGCTCAGCTCGTTCGAGCAGTCCTTCCTGGTCGCCGTGCCCGTGATCGTCGGCTCCGTCGGCCGCATCCCGGTCGGCGCCCTGACCGACAAGTTCGGCGCCAAGCTGATGTTCCCGCTGGTCACCGCCGCGACGATCATCCCGGTGCTGCTGATCACGGTGGCGCGCGACTCGTACCTGGCGATGGTCGTCGTCGGCTTCTTCCTGGGCCTCGGCGGCACCACGTTCGCCATCGGTGTTCCGCTGGTGAACTCCTGGTTCCCGCCCGAGAAGCGCGGCGCGGCCGTCGGCATCTTCGGCATGGGCATGGGCGGCGTGGCCCTCTCCGGGTACTTCACGCCGCGCATCGCCAAGCACGGCGAGAACCTTCCGTTCTTCATCGTGGCGCTGGCGCTCGCCGTGTACGTCGTCTTCGCCTGGTTCCTCCTCAGCGACCGCCCCGACCGCACCATCCCCACCACCTCGCTCGGCGAACGCCTCGGTGAGGCGGGGAAGCTGCGGGTGACCTGGGAGCTTTCGGCGCTCTACGCGATCGGGTTCGGCGGCATCGTCGCGTACGGCACGTATCTGCCGACGTACCTGAAGACCTGGTACGACCTCGACCCCGTCGACGCGGGCACGAAGGCCGCGGGGTTCGCCCTCGTCACCGTCATCTTCCGGCCGCTCGGCGGCTGGCTCTCCGACCGGATCCACCCGGCGGTCGTCACGGCGTGGGCGCTCGGCGTCGTCGCGCTCTTCGCCATCGTGCAGGCCTTCAACCCGCACCTGGCCCCCGGCGGCACGATCGACCTGCTGGTCATGGCGGCGGGCCTGGGCACCGCGAGCGGCAGCGTCTTCGCCCTCGTCGCCCAGGTCACCCCACCGTCCCAGGTCGGCTCGGTCACCGGCATCGTCGGTGCCATCGGCGGCCTCGGCGGTTTCGTCCCGCCGCTCGTCATGGGCGCGATCTACAGCGCGCAGGACTCGTACTCCATCGGCTTCATGCTGCTGTCCGACCTGGCGCTCGCGGGCTGTGTGTACGCGTACGGGCGGATGCGCGGCATCAAGGCGCAGGAACTCTGACGGAACTCTGAGGCGGCACCCGGCGGGCGCGCCATAGGCTCGCCGGATGTCTTCTCTGCACCCGCCCGTCGAACCGTACGACCAGGGCCTGCTCGACGTCGGCGACGGCAACCGGATCCACTGGGAGACCTGCGGAAACCCGCACGGCAAACCCGCGCTCGTGCTGCACGGCGGGCCGGGCTCCGGGGCCTCGCCGTTCACCCGCCGCCTCTTCGACCCGGACCGCTACCGGATCGTGCTGCTCGACCAGCGTGGCGCCGGCCGGTCGACGCCGCCCGCGAGCGCGTACGACACCGACATGAGCGTGAACACGCTCCCGAAGCTGCTGGCCGACCTGGAGCTGCTGCGCGCCCACCTCGGCATCGAGCGGTGGCTGGTGTGGGGCGTCTCGTTCGGCTCGGTGCTGGCGCTGCGGTACGCGCAGACGCACCGGGACGCCGTCTCCGAACTGGTCCTGACGGGGCTCGCGACGGGGAGTCAGGAGGAGGTCGACCTGATGGCGCGGGGGCTCGGGAAGGTGTTCCCGGAGGCGTTCGCGGAGTTCGCCGACGGGGTGCCCGCGGAGGAGCGGGACGGTGATCTCACGGCCGCGTACAACCGGCTCCTGGAGTCCCCCGACCCGGCCGTGCGGGAGCGGGCGGCGCTGGCCTGGACCGACTGGGAGACCGCGGTCGCCTCGCAGCCGCAGCGCTCCGTCCCCCGCTACCAGGACCCCGACTTCCGTTACGGCTTCGCGCGCACCGTCACGCACTACTGGTCGCGGGGCCACTTCCTGGACGCGCCCGACACGGTGCTGCGGGACCTGCCGCTGCTGGCAGGGCTCCCGGCGGTGATCGTGCAGGGGAAGGTGGACCTGGGCAATCTGCTGGGCATCCCGTGGCGGGTCGCGGCGGCCTGGCCGGACGCGGAGCTGGTCGTCGTGGACGACGCCGGGCACAACGCGGGCGCGCCCGGCATCACCGACGAACTGGTCGCGGCGCTCGACCGGTTCGCCGGGCAGGGGCGGCTCAGCGGGCGCGACGCCGTTGAGGGGACGTCGCCCTAGCGGCGGGCGCGGCGGCGCCTGACGCGCTCGCCCTGCGCCTCGATGAACTGCAGCTCGAGGGCGGCCGGGGCGGCGGCGAGACCGGGCCCGCCGGCCTCCGCCCACGCCAGCACCTCGTCGGTCACGTCGTCGCCCATGGTCCAGCCGATCCACGCCGCCTTCCCGCCCCGGGCGCGGCCCCGGGCGGAGGGCTGGAGCACGACGACGTTCGCCTGGTCGCACGGGCCGAGACAGTCGACGACCCGCACGGCGAACCGCCCCCGCGAGGCCCGCGCCGCCGCCTGCCACCGCTCCAACTGCCAGTCGTGGTCGTAGCCGGGGTACTTGCGGGCATCGCCGCAGCAGCAGCCCCGGCACACGACGAGCGTGCAGGGACGGGTGCGGGCGGCGCCGATGAGGGTGGGGGTGGGCACGGGGACGGATGCTCCTGCTGTTTCGGGGTTCTTACGGGGTGGGCTCGTCATCGAAGAGATGACGCCACGTGAAGTGGTAGTTGGTGCGGACGTGGGTGAGCGCCACCGCCCGCGCCCGCTCGGCGTCGCCGCCGGCCAGCGCGTCGTACAACTCCAGGTGCTCCGTGAGCTGTTGGGACCACTCCTCGGCGCGCCGCGTCAGCCAGCGCAGCCGCCCGCTGACGGGCTGCATCACGGACACGATGAGTTCGTTGCGCGCCATCGCCAACACCCGGTCGTGGAAACGGGAGTTGACGTCCGTGTTGGTCTCGGCGTCACCCTCGCGCGTCGCCCGCGTGGCCCGCTCCAGGAGCCCCGCGAGCTCCGCCAGGTCGTCCTTGGTGGCCCGCTCGGCCGCGAGCCCGGCGGCGTACACCTCCAAGGCCTCGCGCAGCTCGTACAGTTCGGCGACGTCGGTGCGGGTCAGGGTGCGCACGACGGCCCTGCGCGGCGTCTCGTACGTCACGAAGCCCTCGGCGAGCAGCGCCCGGATCGCCTCCCGGACGGGCACCCGGGACACCCCGAACCGGTCGGCGAGCTCCCGCTCCACGAGCCGGTCGCCGGGCCGTCGGCGCCCGCCGATGATGTCGTCGCGCAGCGCGGCGAGCACGCGCTCGCGCACCGCGCCCAGGGGCTCCGGGGACATGGGGGGCATGGAGGGCTCGCGGGGGTCCACCGATCCTTCCGTCGTCGTCATGCTCTCCATCTTCGTCGATGCGGGGGGCGGGCAGGGGGAGTGGGGTGGGTTTGCCGTGGGAGGCGGGGGTGGCTTTACGGAGATGTAACCGCACGGACATTGCCGGGTGTGGTCGGCGGCGGGACGATCGCGCGATTGGTATACCAAGTGCCTCGCCGCACCTTGTCGTCTCTCTCCCCCCTCGCCGGAGGCCCGCATGTCCGTGGCCGAACCCGTACACCCCCAGTCCAGCGCCCGCGCGGCGGCCCCGCCGGATCCGCGCCTGACGAACGAGGACCTGGCGCCGGCCCGCGAACGCAAATGGAAGGTCTACGACCTCTTCGCCCTGTGGATGTCGGACGTTCACAACCTCGGCAACTACACGTTCGCCGCAGGCCTGTTGGTGCTCGGCCTGAACGCCTGGCAGGTCTTCACGTCCCTGCTCATCGGCTTCGTCCTGATCTACGTCGGCTGCAACGCGATGGGCCGCATCGGCCAGCGCCACGGCGTCCCGTTCCCGGTCGTCAGCCGGATCAGTTTCGGCGTCTGGGGCGCGAACATCCCGGCGCTCGTCCGGGCCGTGATCGCCGTCATGTGGTACGGCATCCAGACCTATCTGGCCTCGGTGGCCGTGAACGTGATGGTGCTGGCGGCGTTCCCGGAGACGAAGTCGTGGACGCAGCACTCCTTCCTCGGCCTGCACGCGCTCGGCTGGGCCTCCTTCCTCCTGCTGTGGCTGGTCCAGTCGCTGATCATCACGCGCGGCATGGAGTCGGTCCGCAAGTTCCAGGACTTCTGCGGCCCCGCGATCTGGGTGGTGATGATCGCCCTGGCGATCTGGATCTGGGCGAAGGCAGGCTGGACGATCTCCCTCACCTCCACACCCCACCCGGTGTCGACGGGTGAACAATTCCGCCAGTGGTTCGGCGCGATCGGCCTGATCCTCGCCACGTACGGCACCCTGATGCTCAACTTCTGCGACTTCTCCCGCTTCGCCCCGGACTACCGGACCGTGCGCCGCGGCAACTTCTGGGGCCTGCCCATCAACTCAACCGCCTTTGTGGTGCTGTCCGTTGTGGTGACGGCGGGCAGCGTGGAGGTCTTCGGCGAGGCGATCACGGACCCGGCGATGCTGGTGGCGCGCATCGGCAACACCTGGGTCCTCGTCTTCGGTGCGCTGACCTTCGCGATCGCCACGATGGGCGTGAACATCGTCGCCAACTTCGTCTCCCCGGCGTACGACTTGGCGAACGTCTGGCCCCAGAAGATCACGTTCAAGGTCGGCGGCGCGATCTCCACGGTCCTCGCCCTGGTGGTCACCCCATGGAACCTGTACTCCAACCCGGACGTCGTCAACTACTTCCTGGGCGGCCTCGGCGCCTTCCTGGGCCCGCTGTTCGGGATCCTGATGCTGGACTACTTCTGGGTGAAGCGGGGGCGGGTCGACACGGATGCCCTGTTCGACGCGCGGCCCGGGTCCCGGTACTACTACCGGCGGGGCGTGAACCCGAAGGCCCTCGCGGCGTTCGTACCGTCGGCGACGCTGGCTGTGGTGCTGGCGCTGGTGCCGTACTTCGCGTCGGTGGCGGCGTATTCGTGGTTCGTGGGGACGGTGGTGGGGGCGGGGGTTTATGGGGTGGTGTGCCGGGCGGAGCGGAGGCGGGACGTGGCGGCAGAGGCGTAGGGGAGAAGGGGGGGCGCATCATCGGTACGGGCCCTAGTCCCCGCCGTCGCCGGGCACCAGCCACCCGTCATGACGCGCGGCTTGCTCGAACCGGCCGATCCGGTATGCCAGCCCCTCCGGTCCTCCGGTGTCACCGGACCACCGGTGGACCCACTCCGCCTCCTCCTCGCGCACCAACGGCCGTCCGCGCACGGCCAGATGAAGCGCCAGCGTCGCGTGCGCGTACACGGGCATGACGGCGCGCGGCTGGGCGGCGGTCACCCGCGCGTACGCCTCGCTCTCCGTCAGCCGGAGCCACTTCCCGTCCTGACTGCGCCCGGCCACGAGGAGCGGCCCGTCGCCGGCGACCCAGAACTCCAGGTCACCACCGGGCGCTTCCCGGACCTCGTACTCGGGAAGGAAGGACAGCCGCGCGAGCGCGAGCGCACGCTTCCAGGACGTGAGCCACAGCCCGCGCCCCAGGTAGAAGCGCACGCTGTCGCGCCAGGTCCAGTAGGCATCGAGCCGGTATCCGCCGAGCCCTTCCGCGACGCATGCCGCGTACACCGCGTCCAGTACCGCCGTCGCCATCCCACGATGCCGGGCGACGGGATGGACGTACAGCGACCACACCTGCAGCGCGTCCCCACCCGTCGGCCACAGCCCCACGGCGATCGTGCCCACCGTCCCGTGCCCGTCCGTGATCCAGTACCGCCTCCCGTGGTTGTCGTCGATCCTGCGGTCCCGCCCGTACGCGCCGAGCCGCAGCCGCAGCCGCCGCTCCAGGGAGACGGTCAAGGAATCGGGTTCGAGGATTTCGCCCAGGGCTCCTTCGGCCGTGGACGCAAGGTCCCACAGGGCGAACCGCCGTCCTTCGCCGAGGCGCACAGGGCGCAACTCGGGGAGTAGAGCGAGCCGTTCGTGGATGCGCAGTGCGGCAGAGTCGATCATGCGGTGGACCCTAAGAGCGCTCACGGGGTCGGGGGCGGCCCGAGAGCTCGCTCTCCACCCGTGATTCACCGTGGAGGTGGATCCAACTCAGGGTCACCCAGCTGTCGTTCGCACTCCTGTGCAAGATGGGGGTACGTCGTACGGATGGCGTCGTAGACGCGCCGTCTCAGTAGTTGTTCGGCCTCGGCTCGGCCCGTACGGCCGAACAGCCCGTCCAACAGCTCGTCGTAGCGAATGAGCCGGTGCCGCAGGAAGTCGACCTGCCAGCGCCGCAGCGTGCTCGCATCGCAGCCGTCGACCGCGGCCCGCTCGACGGTGGCCCGGTCGAGCGGACGGTCCGCCCGCCACCACACCCGCTCCTCGTCCAACCGGTTACGGTGCGCGACGGCTCGCTCGGCCAGTCGCCCCGCCGACCATTGCGGCACGTCGATCGGCTCGGCGGCGATCCGCGCGATGGTCTCCCGCCGATTCCGCTCGGCTGCCGCCCGAGCCGCGGCGACTCGGGTCCGCGCCTTGCGTACCGCCTGGGCGAACTCGCCGCTCCGCTCGGCGAGTTCAACGCGCTCCAGCGCATACAGCCTGGCGGGCGGCGCCGACCGGAACACCGGATTGCCCCCGAGCCGGTCGGGCTCCCCGAGCAGATCCCGCACCATGCCCTTCGTCCAGCCCCGGGCGCGCAGCGCGGTGAGCGAGAGGTGCGTCGGCCGCGCTTCGGGTGCCGCGTCGGCGCCGGATCCACTGGCGTCGCTGCTGTCGTTCTCCTTCATGACCGCCCCCGTGATTACTCTGAGTGATGACTCAATGAGTAACACGGGGCACTGACAATGCGCCGGGCCGCGTGGTCGTCTCAGCCGACGTGGGCACCAGCCGGGGCGGATTCCGCCTGTCCTGCCAACTCGCGCAGCTTCTCCCGGGTCTCCGCGTCGGTGGAGTACACCACCGTGCCGATCATCCCGCGCGTGAGAAGTACCTTGTACGTGTTGCGGATCAGCCGGTCCACATCGGCGTCCGGCGTCGACTTCTTGAAGACCGGATCCTTGGACACGGTGCGGTCGGTGATCCACTTGTCGCCCCGCCACACCAGGTCGGGTCCGATGATGACGCCGCTCCAGTCGTACTCGAAGCCTTGAGCCGTGTAGACACAGCCGACCTGGCCGAAGCCCGCGGGGTCCGTGGCCCAGAGTGCGGCCGGGGGAGCGCCGGCGACGGCCCGGTCACCGAAGACGTTCCATGGGCGCGCCCAGTCCCCGATGACGACGTCAGTGGGCAGCGCTTGTCCTGCCGGAACCTTCTTGGTCCACTTCCAGCAGTAGCCGGCCGACATGCGGGCGCTGTAACCCTGGGCGCGACGCTCGTCCAGGAAGCTCTCCATTTCCTCCGGACTGTCCGCGACCAGGAGTTCCATCTTGTCGTCCGGTTCCCATTCGAGGGGACCGCCCGGTTCGAGTTCCAGCAGCCGGACGACCCACTGCAAGTAGGCGTCACTGCCGCCGCAGCGGAACTGACTGTCCAGCGAAACCACATGACAGACAAGGCCCATGCCTGCCGCGTGATCCCGGATCTGTTCGACGGTGCCCATTTCTCCGGGGCGCACCACTTGGTGCTCGTCCAGGAGGAACACCGGGACGCGTGCGGCATCGATGAGTTCGGCGACTTGGGCCTTGCCGGTGCGGTTGGCGGCCGGTGTGTAGCGATTCGCGGACGTCTCGCGCATACGGTGGGCTTCATCGCAGATCAGGACGTCGAGGCCGTTGCGTTCGGCCGTCATGAAGCTGTTGAAGTACTTGAAAAGGTCGCGGACCTGGGGCTTTCGGAAGCCCGCCACCTTTCGCATGGTGGTGGTGAAGGAGCTGGACCCAGTGGCGTGCAGAGCCTGCCGACCCTGCCGGTAGAGCTCGCCCAGCAATGACATCGCGATCACGCTCTTGCCGGTTCCAGGGCCTCCGGTGATCACCACTACTTCCTTGTGGTCCGAACGCAGTGACCGGCGGACCGCGCGCACGACGGTCTCATAAGCGATGCGCTGTTCGTCGAGCAGAACGAACTGCTCACGGTCCCGGATCTCCTCCGCGGCCACGGCCATCAACTGCTTGGACGGGCCGGGCTTTCCGGCGAGCAGCGCGTCGGCGGCGAGAGCCCCGGATGTCGGCGCGAGTCGCGAGGTGAGGAACTGGGTGAACTCACCGCGTCGCTCTTCGCTGAACAGCCGGCCTCGATCGTCCTGCTCCACGACATAAAGTCCGGTGACGCCGAACTCCGTGGCGTTGTGCAAGTAGGCGACACCGCAGACGTGCTCGGGGTGGTCGGACAGTGCGCCATTGAACGAGACGAGATAGTCGCAGTAACCGCGGACCTGCTCGATCGGGTTGAGGACCGGCCGTGAGTAGGCGTCGACGCGGCAGAGCAGATCGTTCTCCGGGTCCGGCTCCGCCTGCGACCACTGCTTCAACTCGACGATGACGTAGGAGGGTTCGCCGGTTTTCGGGTGGACGCCGGCCAGGATGACATCTGTGCGCTTGCTGGTGAGGGGCAGCTGGTGCTCGAAGATCATGTGGACGTCATCGAGTCGTGCCGCGGTGAGCACGCTCAGCAGCGCAGGCAGGCTCTTCTCCCAGGATCTGGCCTCCGAAGCGCTCGGCCGGTGCCCGTGATCGTGGACGAAAGCCTCGGACAGCCGCAGGAACAGTGCCCCACTGTGGGCCTGGGCATGGGCCTCCGAAACGGTTTCACGCAGCAAGACTGGCTCCCGGGCAACACGAAATGGCTTGCGCGGGTGAGGGCATGTCCTGGAGCGGAAGCCCGGTGGGCCGCATCAGTGGTTCTCTGAAGCCTATATCCGGATTCATAAAGGCTCCCTTTGTGTCTTTCGTCAGGTGGTGCAGAGCGGGGCGGGCCGCTTGTGGTGGTCGGCCCGCCCCCCGGGCCGCCTACTTGTGGCGACGGCGGAATACGGGCAAGTGCCGCAGGATGGTGGCGACTTCGTTGAGGATCCGCGCTCGATCAGCGGATCGACTGCCCTTCAGCGCCGACTTGGCGATGCTGGTCAGGCAGGCGAGGGTGAAGCACGCGGTGACGGTGAACGCGACAGCGAGGGCGACGACGGTCGCCTGTTGGGTCGGCACGAGCACATCCTTGGGGAAGAGGTGCCGGACGATTGGCGAAGGAACGATTCGCCTCGAGCCGGGCACGGTTGTCGACTGACTTGGCGCGGGGTCTGGTCAGACCGAGGCGCGGCCGATGAGAGTGCCGGCGAAAAAGTCGTCGTCTTCCCTGGCGGAGGGGGAGTTGTATGAATCGGGCCGAAGAATGGCCATGGTGAGCGCTGAGGCGCGCAGAACGTACATGCGAGGTCTCCTGACCTGATGTGAAGACGGGGGAGGCTTTCCTGGAGCGGATGCCTGTCGGTCCGTACAAAACTGCGACCGAACACTAGCACGGATTCCGGAATCTGTGGCCATGGATCTGGCGCTGCGAATTTTCGGGGCCTGTGCCTGCCGGGCGGTACCCGGCCGAGGGCCAGTTCGACGCTTCGTGTCCGTCTCGGGAGGCGGTGCTGCCCGAATCGGGTGACCGGGCGATCGGTGCGCCGATACCGTATGGGGCCATGGACGCCGAACTCACCACCCTCGCCACCACCGTCGCCACCACCCTCGTACAGCAGATGACCACCGACGCCTGGACGCGGATGCGGGATCGGATCGCGCGGGTGCTGGGGCGTGGGGGCGGTGGTGAAGAAGAGGCGGTTGTTGGGGAGTTGGATGAGGCGCGGGAGCAGTTGTTGGCCGCGCGGGAGGCCGGGGACGAGGCGGCGGCCGATGACGTGGCGGCGGAGTGGCGGTCGCGGATGCGGCGGACCTTGGGCAGGAACCCCGAGCAGGCCGAGGAACTGCGGCGGATTCTGCGGGAGTTGGACGGTGGCGGGCTCGCGGAGCCGTCGGTGACTTACCACACGCACAACGAGATCAGCGGCGGCACCCACCAGTTCACCATCCAGGCCGGCCACGTGGGGCGGATCGAGAACGGGCGGCCACCGCAGGGTTAACGTGGCCGTATGGCCAGTACGCCCGTCACCGACGACGACACCTTTCTCGACCGCCTCGCCGACCGGCTCGATGCCCTGCCCGGGGTGCACGCCGTGACTCTGGGCGGGTCGCGGGCGCAGGGGACGCACGCCGAGGCGAGCGACTGGGACACCGCCGTGTACTACCGGGGGAGCGAGGGGGTTTTCGCGCCGCGGCACCTGCGGGACGTGGGGTGGGAGGGCGAGGTCTCCGAGATCGGGGGCTGGGGCGGTGGGGTCTTCAATGGTGGGGCCTGGCTCAGCGTCGATGGGCGGCGCGTCGACGTGCACTATCGGGATCTGGATGTCGTCGAGCACGAGTTGGGGGAGGCGGAGGCCGGGCGGGTTCGGGTCGAGCCGTTGATGTTTCATCTCGCCGGGATTCCGAGTTATCTCGTGGTCGCTGAGCTGGCTGTCAACCGGGTGCTGCGGGGGCAGACCCCCAGGCCCGACGGCTACCCCGCCGCCCTGCGCAAAGCCGCGCCCGAAGCGTGGTGGGGGCGGGCCTCCCTCACGCTCGACTACGCGAAGGCGAACAACGCGCCCCTCGGCGGGCGTACCGAGGTCGTCGGGGCCGTGGCCGTAGCCGCCATGGAGGCGGCGCATGCCGTGCTCGCCGCGCGCGGGGAGTGGGTGACCAACGAGAAGCGGTTGTTGGAGCGGGCCGGGTTGCGGGGCGTCGACGGGATTGTCGCGAACGCCGGGCTGCCGCTCGGTGAACTCGTCGGCCGTGCGCGGGAGTTGATGGCGCGCGCCGTCGCCGACGCTCAGGCCGGGAGCTGAGGGCCCAGCGGGTACGTGCGGATGTCCCGCCACCCCGTGCCCGCCGCCTCCGTCACGATCAAGCGCACCGACTCGACCCGCGCGTACAGCGGCAGCGCCCCCGTGAACTCCGACTCCGGGATGTCGTCCGTGCCCCAGCCGCTCGCCAGCGTCAGATGCGGGTCCAGGCCCTCGTCGCCGAAGACGCCGCGGTAGGGGACGGCCTCCGGCCAGCGTTCCCGTAGGGACTTCGTGAGCGCGCGGAGGGGGTCGTCGGGGGCCGGGGGGAGGTAGAGGACGCCCGGCCAGCGGCGTATCGCGGCGAAGGTGAGGGGGAATGCCGGTGTCGCCGCGAACAGGGTCCGTAGCTCCCGCTCCGTGGCGTCCGTCACGCGGTCCAGCGGGAGGAACGGGTAGAGGACCGTGACATGCGCCCGCGACGGCGTGCGCACCAGCGCGTCCGCCTCCGGGATGTGGATCGTCAGGGCCGTGTCGCCGGGGGCGTCAGGCCAGCCGGCATCTGAAGCAGGAGTCGTGGGCACGGTCAAGTGTCACATTGGCGAAACCTGGGCGTTTCCTCCCCTCCAACCACTCCGCTTACGCTGGTAGCACCAGTCCAGGCTGGCCAATGTCGTCCGGCACCGCCGCACCGTGCACGAATCCCGTGCCCGACCCGTGCTCGACCCGTGCTCGTACGACAGGAGTCCGACCAGACCCATGCGCCGCCGCCTCCCGCACTCGCTTCCGCCCTGGCTGAGCCACGCCCTGCGCGCCCAGCGCGCGCCCGTGCCGTGGCCCGGTGTCGTGCGCGGCGCGCTGGCCGGTGGGCCGCTGCTGCTCGTCGCCGTCCTCGCCGGGCGGCCGTCCAGCGGGGTGCTGCTCGCGCTCGGGACGCTGCTCGCCGGGGTCATCGACCGGCCGGGACCGCGGCTCGCCGCCGTCTCGCGGCTCGGCGGGCCCGCGCTCGCGGGGGCGGTGGGGATGGCCCTCGGGAGTTTCGTCGGCGGTGCGCTGCCGACCGGTGTGCTCGTCGCCTGCGTGTTCGCGGTGCTCGGGCTCTTGGGTGGTGCCTTCAGTGCCGTCGGGCCCGTCGCGTCGTCCGCCGGGACGCAGTTCCTGGTCACCGTCGCCATCGGGGCCGGGATGCCGTTGCCGGAGCCGGGATGGCAGCGGGCGCTGCTGTTCGCGGGAGGCGCCGGGTGGCTGATTCTGTTGCGGGTGGTGCTGCCGTCTCCCGTGCGGACGAAGGGGCTCGGGTATCTGTACGACGGTGAGCGCGCCGGGGTCGCCTCCGTGTACGAGGCCGTGGCCGGGCTGCTCGACGCCGTCGGCGGGGCCGAGGCCCAGGCGCGGCGCGTCGCCCTGACCGCCGCGCTCGACCAGGCGCAGGACGCCCTGCGGCGCGGCCGCTCCGAGGCCACCCGGCGACTGCGCCGCCAGTACGCCGCCGCCCTCCCGCTCGCCGAGGCCGCCACCGCGCTCGCCTGGGCCGGGGAGCCGGTGCCCGCGCGGGCGGGGGAGGGGCCGCGTCGGCTCGCCGCCGCCGTCAGGTCCGGGGAGGCGCCGGGCGCACTCCCGGCTCCGGTGCGCGCCGACGCGGGGCTGCGCGCGCTCGACGAGGCGCTGCTGCGGGCCGCCGAGGCGTTCGACGGGGCCGGTGACCAGGAGCCGTCCGCGCGGCGGCGGGCGTCCGCCGGCCAGCTGCTGCGGAGGGTGGCCGGGCCCGCGGGGCGCGAGTACGGGGTGCGGGTCGGACTGTCCTTCGGGGCGAGCGCCGCCGTCGCGCAGGCCCTGCACCCGCTGCACTGGTACTGGCTGCCCGCCACCGCCGTGTTCCTCGTGAAGCCGGACCTCGGGCCGCTCGCCTCGCGCGCGCTGTGCCGGGCCGCCGGGACGGTGGCCGGGGCCGTGCTGTTCGCCGGGCTCGCCGCCGTACTGCCCGACCCGCTGGGGCTCGTCGCGCTCGTGGCCGTGTGCGGGGCGCTGATACCCATCGCCACCAGGCACTTCGCCGCGCAGACCGCCGTCGTCACCGTCCTCGTGCTGTCGCTTGTGATGGTGGGCGGGGAGCCGCAGGCCTCCTGGAGCCGGATCACCGAAACGCTGCTCGCCTGCGCGATCGTGCTGGTCGCCGGGCATCTGCCGCTGCCGGGCGGGCACCGCGGCGGCGGGGTACGGGTGCGGCTCGCCGTCGCGCACGACGCCGCCCACGCCTACGTACGGCATGTGCTCAGCGAGTCCGGAGGGGACACGAGGGGCACGGGGGACGCGAGGGATGTGAGGGACGCGAGGGACGCGAGGGCTGTGAAGGGCACGGCGGGTGCCAAGGGCGTCGACCGGCACGGGCGGTGGGCGCTGCGGCGCGAGGCGTACCGGACGCTCGCGCAGGCGCGCGCCGCCGTCGACCTGGCCGCCGCCGAACTGCCGGTGCTCGCGCGGCACTCCGACGGCTCGCGGCACAAGACCGTCGTACTGGAACGGCTCGTCGACGCGACGACCGCGTGCGCCGTGCAGGTCGACGACACCGGGCGGGTGCCCGAGCAGCACGCCGAGCGGATCGGCGTACTGCTCGCGGAGCTGGCCGCGTAAAGCCGATTCCGCGGTACCCGTTCACGGCTCCGCCAGGGCTCTGCCACGGCTCCGCTACGGCCGCAGATCCACCCACACCGGCGCGTGGTCCGACGCCGGCGCGTCCCGGCGCTCCTCCGGAGACGTGTCCGCGCCCACCGTCGGCAGCGGTTCGAGCACGGCGTCCTCCTCCTGCGGCACCCCGGTCCCGGCGCGCACCACGTGGCCGAGCAGCTCGTGCGAGACGAAGACGTGGTCGATCAGCTCGCGGTGGCCCGCGTACACCCGCGAGTACCGCTGCTCCTCGGGGATCAGCGGCGCCACGTTCCACAGCCGGTGCGCGTCGCCCTTGTCGGCGTGGTCGAAGCCCGGCGTGCCGATCTCGGAGCCGGGCGGGCCCTGGAGGATCTGGGTGGTCGCGGCGGACACCTCGTCGTTGAAGTCGCCCAGGACGGCGACCCGTTCGCGCCGGCCGTCCTCCCCGATGAGCGTGTCGGCGAGCGCCCGCACGGTCGCCGCCTCCGCCGCGCGCCGCTCCAGGGCGTACGCCGCGTAGCGCGCCCGCTCCCCCTCGTCGCGCGGCACGAACCGGCCGCCCGGATAGCTCAGCAGCTTCGACTTGAGGTGGCAGACGGCGGCCGTCAGCCACGTCGCCCGCGTCGAGAAGTGCACGGCGAGCACGCCGCGGCCCGCCCGGTCCGCGGTCCTGCCGCCGTCGTCGACCTGCACCGGGCGCAGCGCGTCCGGGAACGCGGCGGTGTCCGCGACCACGTTCACGACGACGTCGCTGAGGAAGCCGACCCGGATCCCGCGCTCGTCCGGGTACTGGGACAGCGTCACCTCGTAGCGGCCGTCGAGCAGTTGCACCAGATCGTCGAGCGCCGCCGGGTCACCGACCTCCTGCACGCCGAGCAGGGTGGGCCGCAGCGCGTTCACGGTGGCGGCGAGCGCGGCCAGTTTCGCCTCGTACGTGGCCTTGTCGCGCGGGCCGTAGGGGCCGCCGGGGCGGTAGAGGTTCTCCAGGTTCCAGGTACCGACGAGCATGGCGTGCTCCGTCCTAGGGCCGGCCCGGACGGGCCGGGGCGGCCAGCGTGCCAGCGGCGTCGCGGGGGAGGACAGGACTCCTCCAGGACTCGTCCGTAAAAAACTTCCGCCGCTGCGATGAGTTCCGTACCGGCCGCCGGTCACCCCTGCGTAAGACCCGACCGGAGGAGGAACCATGGGGCTGCCGAAGGTGGTCACGCGCGACGAATGGCGCGCCGCCCGCGAGGAGTTGCTCGCCCTGGAGAAGGCGGCGACCCGGGCGCGGGACGAGCTGAACACACGGCGGCGCGAGCTGCCCATGGTCGAGATCGACAAGTCGTACGTGTTCGAGGGTTCCGACGGCAAGTCCGAGCTGCTCGACCTGTTCGACGGGCGCGCCCAACTCGTCGTCTACCACTTCATGTTCGCCCCGGACTGGGAAGCGGGCTGCCGCAGCTGCTCCGGATTCCTCGACCAGATCGGGCACTTGGCGCATCTGCGGGCCAGGGGCACGGAGTTCGTGGCGGTGTCCCGCGCGCCGTTCACCAGGATCCTGCCGTTCAAGGCGCGGATGGGCTGGACGGTGCCCTGGTACTCCTCCCATCTCAGCGACTTCAACACGGACTTCGGCGCCACGGTGGCCGGGGAGGACGGCGGCCTGGAGGAGCGGCCCGCGATCAGCTGCTTCCTGCGCGAGGGCGAGCGGGTCTTCCACACGTACTCGACCTTCGCCCGCGGCATGGACCACATCGGGTTCACCCCGAACCTCCTGGACCTCACCGCCCTCGGCCGCCAGGAGGAGTGGGAGAAACCGGAGGGACGGGCATCGGCTCTCGGGGCTCCGGCGGGCAGTGCGCGCGTGCGCTATCACGACGAATACGTCGACTGAGGCCGAGCGCGAGCGGTCTGACCTCGTATCAACTCGGTGTCATTCTTGTCACGTTGCGAGTCGGAACGGCCCCTGTCAGCGTTCTCCCTCATGAAGCGCCCGGACGCACCGGGCGCCGCGCGACGTACTTGGTACGTCGGCACGATCACGGGGGCAGGGACGACGATGATCAACGGACGAGTGGTGCTGCAACGCTTCCCGGCGGGCGGACCCCGCGGCTCCTGGCCCGCGGAGGAGTACGCGAGCCTGCGCCGCCAGGAGGGTCAACCGGCCGAGGTCGTCATGGACTTGGCGACGGACACGTTCCTCGTGATCGTGCGGGAGCCGGTGGCCGCCCCAGTTGCCGCTCCGGTGGCCGCCCCGGTGGGCTGACGCCTCATCATGAAGCGCGCACCGACCGCGACCACTCCGGCGTCGTCCCCGTGACCCGGCACAGCGCGAGGTACAGCGGGATCGGCGGCGTGTACGGCACCGAACCCTCCGGGCAGTGCACCAGGACGGGCGCCCGCGGCGCGTCCAGCACCAGGGCGCCCGCCGTGTAGCGGGCGGGCGCCGGCCACTCCAGGGCCACGTCCGAGTCCGCGGGCACGAGCCACCACCAGTGCGCCCCGTCCGCGTACACACAGCCCATCCGCGGCAGCCGCTTCGCCATCGCCCGGCCGAACTCCTCGGGCACCGCGACCGCGTCGCAGCCGAGCGGAGCGGTCATGCCCGCGGGCACCCTGATCCGCGTCGGCGGGGTGTGGCCGGGGCGCGACGGGTCCGGGCGCTCCGGAAGCCGGGCGCGGCGTCGCCGCGCCAGTCCGGCCAGCGAGTTCAAGTGCATCGTCCGCTTGCCCGTCGTCACCACGCCCATCCGATCCCGCTTTGCACGTTCGTCGTCGCTCCGCCCGCCCGGCGGGGGCGGGGCTTCACCAGGCCCGTCCGAGGCCTCGCCAGGCCCGTCCGGGGTTTCACCAGGCCCATCCGGCGCCGTCCGAAGCGCCGGGGGCCTGGGCTGCCGGGTCCACCGGCTCCGCGCCCAGACCGTCGCGCGGCAGCTCGGCCCAGACGAGGAGGCCGGGGCCGAAGCCGGTCTCCTGGGCGCCCCACGCCGTCGCGACCGCGGCCACGAGGAGCAGCCCCCTGCCGTGCTCCTCCTCGGGCGCGACGCGGCGGCGGCTGTCACCGGGGATGCAGCCCTCGTCGCGGACCGCTATGCGCAGGCGGTCACCGGCGTCGTCGCGCAACTCGCGCAGCTCGCAGTGGATCCGCCGGCTCGCGGTGTGCACGATCGCGTTCGTGACCAGTTCGGACACGACGAGAGCCGCCGCGTCACAGGTGTCGTCGCACGCGCCCCACGCACTGAGGTGGGTACGCGTCATGCGCCGGGCCTGAGCGGCGGAGCCCGGATGGGGAGCCAGTTCGAAACTGCTGCGGCGGACCGCCGCCGGGTGGGCCCCTGTCGGGGTACCCGAACGGTCACCGAGCGTAGTTTCGCCGGCTTCTGTTCCTAAAGGCGCAGACGGAGTCACGCTTGCCACTATCTCCCCGTCATGAACACTTGGCAAGGGTCACTCTGAAAAGTGCAGAGTGGCGTATGCCCTGTGGAGCGGACATGGCAGACTGCTCGCAACAGCGCGCCACGTGGCCCCCCTTGGGGTTCATCGCAGGGAAACGCCCGGTGAGAGACTCCTCCCCGGGCTTTTCTCAAGGTGAAAAGTGGCGGGAGTCAGGCACCGGGACTACTGGGAGGTAAGGGGTCGTGAGTGAACCGCGGTCCGCGCCGACCGTCGGCCAGGTCGTCCTCGGCCGCCGACTGCAGGAGCTGCGCGAGGGTGCCGGACTCAAGCGCGAGGAGGCCGCGAAAGTACTCCGCGTGACCGCCGCGACGGTCCGCCGCATGGAGACCGCCGAGGTCTCGCTGCGGATCCCGTACGTCCAGCTGCTCCTGAAGTCGTACGGCGTCTCCGACGACGAGGCCGAGTCGTTCGTGCAGCTCGCGGAGGACGCGAACAAGCCGGGCTGGTGGCAGCGGTACCACGACATCCTGCCGGGCTGGTTCTCCATGTACGTGAGCCTGGAGGGCGCCGCCCGCCTCGTCAGGTCGTACGACCCGCACTTCGTGCCCGGCCTGCTGCAGACCGAGGACTACGCGCGCGGCGTGCTCGAATCCGGCGCGATAGGGCGGGCGCTCGCCGAGGACCCGGACGTCGTCGAACGGCACGTCGCGCTGCGGCTGCAGCGCCAGGACCTGCTCACCCGCGAGGACGCGCCCCGCCTGTGGTTCGTGATGGACGAGACCGCCCTGCGCCGCCCGGTCGGCGACGCGGACGTGATGCGCGCCCAGATCGACCGGCTGCTCGACGCGATGGAGCTTCCGAACGTGACGCTCCAGATCGCGGAGTTCGCGGCGGGCCCGCACCCGGGCACGTACGGACCCTTCGTGCTGTTCCGGTTCGCCATGACGGAACTGCCGGACATGGTCTACAGCGAGTACCTGACAGGCGCCGTCTACCTCGACGCGCGCCCCGAGGTGGCCACCCACCTGGAAGTCATGGACCGCATGGCGGCGCATGCCGCGACGGCGCAACGCACAAAGGAGATCCTCCGCGATCTCCGCAAGGAGCTGTGAATGGACTCGATCAAGGACCGAATACGAGGCGTCGACGGCGAGCCGATCTACAACGGCATGCCCGCGCGTGAACTCGGCAGCGAGGGCTGGCACAAGCCGTGGAGCGGCGGCAACGGAGGCAACTGTCTCGAAGCCATGAAGCTCGCCGACGGGCGCGTCGCCGTACGACAGTCCTCGGACCCGGACGGGCCGGCCCTGATCTACACCGTCGGGGAGATCACGGCGTTCATCGAGGGGGCCAAGGCGGGGGCGGCGGACTTTCTGCTCTCGTGAGCGTCACCCGCTGTTGGCGGCGGGCGTACGCGATCGGGGGCGTGCCGTCCACGACCGTCTACGTGGCGGGATCGACTTCGGGTACGGAGGTCAACGCCGGGCGTCGACACGGGATGTGACGGAGTGTTACCCGATTCTCCAGGCGATTGTCGGGCGATTGTCAGGCGGTCATCGGGCGGTCGTGCGCCCCGATCGGTGCCGGCAGCCGGGTGCGGCCCGTCAGCCAGCGGTCGACCGCGGCGGCCGCGGCGCGCCCCTCGGCGATCGCCCACACCACGAGCGACGCGCCGCGCCCCGCGTCACCCGCGACGAACACGCCCGGCACGTCCGTGGCGAAGGCGGCGTCCCGCGCGAGCCGGCCGCTCCGGTCGACGCGCAGGTCCAACTGGTCGACGAGGCCGCCGGATCGACGCTCCGGTCCGTGGAAGCCGAGCGCCAGCAGCACCAGATCGGCGGGCAGCGTCCGCCCGGTCCCGGGCCGCGGCCTGCGCGCCGCGTCCACCTCGACGAGGTGCAGCGCGCGCACGTGCCCCGCCTCGTCCCCGGTGAAGCACAGCGTGGCGGCGGCGAAGAGCCGGGCGTCCGCGTCGGCCGCCGGGGCCGTCCGCAGCTCCCCGGCCTCCTCGTGCGCCGCCGAGAGCCGGTACAGCTTCGGGTACGTCGGCCAGGGCTCGGCATCCTCGTCGCGCGCCTCACTCGGCATCCCGTAGATGTCCAACTGCGTGACGGACGCGGCCCCTTCGCGCACCGCCGTGCCCAGGCAGTCGGCGCCGGTGTCGCCGCCGCCGACGATGACGACGTGCTTGCCGGTGGCGCTGAGCGGTGCCGGTGGGAGTGGCGGTGGGGGCTCCCGGCCGTTCTCGTACGCGCGGTTGGCCCACGGCAGGTACTCCATCGCCTGCTCGATGCCCGCCAACTCCCTACCTGGTACGTCGAGCTCGCGCCAGGCCGTGGCGCCGGTCGCGATCACCACGGCGTCGTAGCGGGCCCGCAGGTCCGCTGCGCCGATGTCCCCGCCGACCTCCGTCGACGTACGGAACCGCACGCCTTCCTTCGTCAACTGGTCGAGGCGGCGGTCCAGTTGGCGCTTCTCCATCTTGAACGCCGGGATCCCGTAGCGCAGCAGCCCGCCGGGCCGGTCGTCCCGCTCGTACACGGCGACCGTGTGCCCGGCCCGCGTCAACTGCTGCGCCGCAGCGAGCCCGGCGGGGCCCGAGCCGACGACGGCGACGGTCCGCCCGCTGTGCCGCTCGGGCGGCTGCGCGGTCACGAAGCCCTCGTCCCAGGCGCGGTCGGCGATGGCAACCTCTACGTTCTTGATGGTCACGGGACTTGGAGGGGCGGCCCGCAGGGCCTCGGTTGAGGGTGGTGGCGGGAGACGGGCGGGATGGTTGATGGCGAGGACGCAGCTCGCCTCGCAGGGGGCGGGGCACAGGCGGCCGGTGAATTCCGGGAAGTTGTTCGTGGCGTGCAGCCGTTCGCTCGCCGCCTGCCAGTCGTCCCGCGCGACCAGGTCGTTCCACTCCGGGATCAGATTCCCCAGCGGGCACGCCTCGTGGCAGAACGGGATCCCGCAGTCCATGCAACGGTCGGCCTGCGCGCCGACGATCGGCAGCAAGCCGCCGGGGACGTACACCTCGTCCCAGTCGCGGACCCGTTCCTCGACGGGGCGGCGCGGAGCGTCCCGCCGGGGTGTGGTGAGGAAGCCCTTGGGGTCGGCCATGGCCGTCTCCCTACGCCGTACTCGTGCGCTGTGGCTCTCTTCGCTCCTCTTTCCGCCACGATACGTCGGGCGGGGTCGGGGCGCTCAGGCTCGGAGCGGTAACTCGGAGCGGTGACTCGGAGCGGTAAGGGGCCTCGGGGCGGGACGCTCAGGTCAGCGCGAGCACGAACAGCGCCGCGGCGGCGGCCCCGGCCGCGGCCCGTACGTGGTTCCACCGCACCCACTCGACGAGATACGCCCGCCACTGCGCGGCGCTGCCCTCGGACTCCTCGGTGCCGGAGAGGCCGGCCAGCGCCGCGTTGCGCGGAACGTTCGCCAGGACCGTCACGCCGAACGACCCCGCCAGATACAGCGCGCAGCCGAGCAGCAGCTCGACGGTGCCCGCGTCGGGCCACAGCACGAACGTCACGACCGCGATCACCGCGCACAACACCGCCGCGCCGAGGAAGACGACCATGAACGGCGGTGTGAGGGCGGCGATGTTGATGGCGTTCATCGCGGCGATCCCCTGCGCGGCGGGCAGCGCGCCGAGCCCGCGCATCACGAACGTGGAGAACGCGATGAACACCCCGGAACTCACCGCGCACCAGACGGCACCCAACACGACCAGCAAGAAATACGGACCTTCGATCATGCGCCCCCCTCTTCATGAGGGATCATGCCGCAGTTTGTCGGATGTGGACAGTGATTTCACGATTACGTTGAGCGAGCGGGCCCGGTTGTGACGGTTCCGGGGGGAAACGGTCCCCGCCACCCCGCCATGACCGACGCCACGGCCTCCGCCACCCGCGCCCTCGCCTCCCTCCGGGGCACGCCCTCCATCAGCAACCGGTCGTAGGGCGTGTCCACATGACGCACGGCGGCCCGCACCGCTGCCACGACCGCGCCCTGCGAGAACGCCCGCCCCGCCGCGCTCCGGCCCACCCGCCCGCTGCCGCGCGCACCGGCGTGCCCGGCGATCGCCGCCGCCCGGTCCTCGGGGCAGCCGGGAAACAGCCGGCGGATCCGGTCCGCGAACTCCGCCACGAACTCCGCGTCCCGCGCCGCCCGCCGCGCCGCGTCCCGCGCCCGCCGCCTGGCCCTCGCCTCCGCGTCCGCCAGGCAGCGCGCCTCGGCCCGCGCGAGCCCCGCCTCCTCGACGAGCACGCCCTGCCGCTCGTACCGTCCGCGCCGCCGGTGGAAGCGCACGACGACCGCCGACAGCGCGCTCTCCTCGCGGGCCCTGCGGGTCAGCGCCGTGTCGCCGCGCGGCAGGAACACGAGGTGTCCCAGGTCGGCGCAGTCCAGGCACCGCGGGTGCCCGCGCTCCATGACCAGCAGCCCGAGCGGCCCGCGCCGACAGGCGCCGCACCGCTTGCGCTTGACCGCTTGGAAGACGACGGGGGCGTGGGCGGTGGTCGTCGGTGGCGGTGGCGGTGGCGGTGGCGGTGGCGGTGGCGGCGTGGTGGCGCACGGGGGTCGCCGCGGGACGGCTCTGGTCATACGGGCGTGATGCCCGCCCCGGCCCGCCCGGCATCATGGAGTGCGTGCGACTCGAAGCGATCACTTGGGAACGGCTCGGCGACGCCCTCGCCGAGCGGCTGCTCGACCTGAAGCCGGCCGACGGCGGCCCCTGGCCGAAGGTCGCCTTCGACGGCGCGCCGGCCGCGCGCCCCGGCGAACTCGCGGCGCTCGTCTCCGAGGCCCTGCGCACCCGCGGCCGGTCTTCGCTCACGGTCGCCGAGGACGGCTTCCTGCGCCCGGCCTCGCTCCGCTTCGAGTACGGGCACCGGGACGTGGAGTCGTACTACAGCGGCTGGTTCGACACGGGTGCCCTGTGGCGCGAGGTGTTCGGCCCGCTCGAACCGGACGGCACGGGCCGCGTCCTGCCCGATCTGTGGGACCCGGCCACGGACCGCGCGACCCGCAGCGAGTACGTCCGGCTCCCGCCCGGCGGCGTGCTGTTGATGCATGGCCCCTTCCTCCTGAACCACTGGTTTCCCTTCGACCTGACCGTGCACGTGAGCCTGTCGCAGGGCGCGCTGCGGCGACGTACGCCCGAGCCCGAGCAGTGGACGCTCCCGGCCTTCGAGCGCTACGACGCCGAGACCGGGCCCGCCGCGAGCGCCGACGTCGTCGTCCGCGCGGACAAGCCGCGCCATCCGGCGTGGAGCGGGTGAGTACGTGGCCCAACTGTCGTGCTACAGCCAGCCGTTGCGCTTGAAGCCCCGGTACACCACGAAACAGATCGCCGCTATCACGGACATCATCAGCGGGTAGCCGAACCGCCAGTGCAGCTCCGGCATGTGCTCGAAGTTCATCCCGTAGACGCCGCAGCCCATCGTCGGCACCGCCACGATCGCGGCCCAGGCCGTGATCTTGCGCATGTCCTCGTTCTGCGCGACCGTCACCTGCGCCAAGTGGGCCTGCAGGATCGAGTTGAGCAGTTCGTCGAAGGACGCTATCTGCTCGGCCGCCCGCAGCAGATGGTCCGAGACGTCGCGGAAGTACGCCTGTATCTCGGGCGGTACGGCGGGGTAGGGGCGGCTGGAGAGCTCCAGTATCGGCCGCGACAGCGGCACCACGGCGCGCTTCAACTCAAGGAGCTCGCGCTTGAGTTGGTAGATCCGGCCGGGGTCGGCCTTCGCGCCGTTCGCCGCGAAGACGTCCGCCTCGACCTCGTCGATGTCGCCCTGGACCTCGTCGATCACCGTCAGATAGTCGTCGACGACGCTGTCCGCGATCGCGTGCAGCACCGCGGCCGGCCCCTTGGCGAGCTGCTCGGTGTCCGCCTCGATCCGCTCGCGCACGGGGCCGAGCGAACCGTGCCGGCCGTGCCGCACCGTGATCACGAAGTCCTGCCCGAGGAACACCATGATCTCGCCGGTGTCCACCACCTCGCTGGTCGCGGTCAGCTCCGCGTGGTCGACGTAACAGACCGTCTTCAGCACCGCGAAGAGCGTCTGCCCGTACCGCTCCACCTTGGGGCGCTGGTGCGCGTGCACCGCGTCCTCGACGGCCAGCGGGTGCAGGTCGAACAGCTCGGCGATGTCCGCGAACTCCAGCTCCGAAGGCTCGTGCAGGCCCAGCCAGACGAATCCGTCCTCCGCCTTGCGCACCGCGCGCACCGAATCGACGAGATCGCGGTCGCCCGACTCGCGCACGCCCTCCCGGTACGTCACGCAGTTCACCACCGCGGAGCCCAGCGGGGAGCGCGCCGGGTGGCTCAGGTCGACCTTGGGACTGCGCCGCGCGAGTCGCGCGACCTTGCGCAGGCCGCCCACCTTGCGCAGGCCACCGACCTTGCGCAGATTGCCCGCCATCGACATGCTCGGCCCCTCCCGTCCCATCCCTGATTCGTCCCCTGACTCGTCCTGAAGTCGACTTGGTGGGCCAGTCTGCCAGCGACCACCGACAACGCGTCTACCCCTGTCGGCTCCTGTGGGAACGGAAGATTCCGCTCCGCTGCGCAATGTTCCGTATCTTCCGTTTGGGCTGGGATGATCGGCTCATGATGCGATCCGGTGAGCACGCGTACCTCCTCAACAACCAGCAGGCCGAGGCCGGGCAGCGCTTCGACGCCTTCTCGGTCCTCTTCGACCCGACGACGTTCCGGCACGTCGAACGTCTGGGGATCGGCTCCGGCTGGCGCTGCTGGGAGGTCGGGGCCGGCGGTACGTCGGTGGTGTCGTGGCTCGCGCGGAAGGTCGGGCCGACCGGCCGGGTCCTCGCCACCGACATCGACACGGCCTGGCAGACCGCCACGCCCCGCGCGCCCGTCGAGGTGCGCCGCCACGACATCGGCGTCGACGAGCCGCCCGCGGAGAGCTTCGACCTGGTGCACGCCCGGCTCGTCCTCGTCCATGTCCCGGACCGGGAGCGGGCGTTGGCGTCGATGATCCGCGCGCTGCGCCCCGGCGGGCGGCTCCTCGTAGAGGACGCGGACCCCGCGCTCCAGCCCCTGCTCTGCCCGGACGAGACGGGCCCCGCGCAGGAGTTGGCCAACCGCCTGCGCCACGGCTTCCGTTCGCTGCTCGCGGAGCGCGGCGCCGACCTGTCGTACGGCCGCAAGCTGCCCGGACTGCTGCGCGCGGCGGGCCTGCGCCAGGTCGAGGCGGACGCCTACTTCCCGCTGGCGTCCCCGGCCTGCACGGCGCTGGAGACGGCGACGGTGGCGCAGATCCGCGAACGGCTCGTGACGGCGGGCCTCGCGACCAACGACGAGATCGACCAGCACCTGGCGAATGTCGCCAATGGCTCGATGGACCTGGCGACGGCGCCGTTGATTTCGGCGTGGGGGAGGAAGGGGTAGGAATGGGGCGTCCCTCCGGGCAGGCGTCCAGGGCAGTCGCCCGCGCCCGCCTTGGGCGGCATACGTCTTGACGGTGGCCGCCACCCGCCTTGGGTGACCTGCGCCTTGAGGGTGGGCGCCACCGCCTTGGGGGCTGCGTCTTGACGGTGGGCGCCACCGCCTTGGGCGCCCCCGCCTTGGGTGGCGTGCGTATTGAGGGTGGGCGCCACCCGCCCTGGGGGCTGCGTCTTGACGGTGGGCGCCACCGCCTTGGGCGCCCCGCCTTGGGTCGCGTGCGTCTTGACGGTGGGCGCCACCGCCTTGGGCGCCCCCGCCTTGGGTGACCTGCGCCTTGACGGTGGGCGCCACCGCCTTGGGCAATCTGCCGCCTTGGGCGGCAGGGTGGGCAAGGCGGCCCCCGGTGCCGCGTAACAGGGACGTCGGGCGCCGACCTCGGCACAGGTCCGATGCGCCGGTGCCGCGTAACAGGGACGTCGGGCGCCGACCCCGGCACAGGTCCGATGCCCGGTGCCGCGCAACAGGAACGTCGGCGCCGCCCCGGCACCGCCTACCCCGGCCGACCACCCACCCGCCCCACCGCCAACGCCCCCGCCCGGCACCCCTCACCCACCGCATCCCGCCACCCCTCCCCCCGAAGCCGCGCAGCGAGCACCGCCCCGGTGAACGCGTCCCCCGCCCCCGTGGAATCCCGCACCACCACCCCGCACCGGGCCGGCACCCGCTCACGGACCACCCCACCACGCGCCACACACGCCCCCGCCGCCCCCGCCTTCACCACCACCACGGGAAACCGCCCGCTCAGCTTCGCCCCCGCCTCCTCCGCACCCTCCACCCCACTCAGCAGCGCGGCCTCGTCGCGACTCGGCACCAGCACGTCCACGCCGTCCACAAGCGCCAGGAACCGCCCGGCCCCGAGCTCCCGCAGAAACCCGGCCGACGCCGGATCCACACTCACCGGCACTCCACGCGCGCGTGCGTCGGCGATCGCGACCGACACCAACTCCCGCCCCGTGGTGGAGAAACACAGGTACCCGGACAGGTGCAGCCAGCCGATCCCGTCGAGCAGCTCCGGCGACCAGTCCCCGGGCCCCACCCGCAGCGACGCCCCGCTGTCCGTCAGGAACGTCCGCTCGGCCCCGGCCGCCCCGTCCACGAGGCAGATCACCGCCCCCGTAGGCGCCTCCGCGTCCACCACGAGCCGCGGCCGCACCCCGCAACGTACGATCTCCTCCTCGTGCCAGCGCGCGGAATCCGCGCCGACCCGGCCGAGCAGCGCCACCTCCTCGCAGCCCGAATACGCCGCCCAGCACGCCACGTTGGCCCCCGCGCCACCCGGCACCGTACGGATCGCCGCCACCGTGTCCGTACCCGTGGCGAGCGGCCCGCGGTGCCGCGCGACGACATCCGTGACGACGTCACCGACCACCAGCAGGCCCCCGCCCCCGGCTGCCGTCACGCCGCGGCCCAGGCCGCCGCGATCCGCCCGGCGAGCCGTACGTTCCCGCGCACCGCCGCCAGATTGGCCTCCAGGGACGCGCCCTTCGTCTGCCGCGCCAAGTAGTCCAGCAGGAACGGCGTCACCGCCTGCCCGCCGACGCCCCGCCGCTCGCACTCCCGCAGCCCGCTCTCCAGCACGCGCGCGTGCAGCGCCGGATCCAACTGCTCCGCTTCCGGTACGGGATTGGCGACGATCAGCGCCGTATCGCCCCCGGCCGGACCGTCCTGGGCCCGCATCACCGCCGCGACCTCGCCCGGAGTGTGCAGCGTCCAGTCCACCGGTTCACCGGAGTCGGCGAGGTAGAACCCCGGGAAGCGCCCGGTCCGGTAGCCCGCCACGGTCACGCCCAGGGTCTCCAGGCGCTGCAACGTCGCGGGCACGTCCAGGATCGACTTCACCCCCGCGCACACCACGGTGATCCGGGTGCGCGCGAGCAGGCCCAGGTCCGCCGACTCGTCCTGCGTCTGCGTCCACCCCCGGTGCACCCCGCCGAGCCCGCCCGTGGCGAACACCCGCAGCCCGGCCCGCGACGCGAGCAGCGCCGTCGCGGACACGGTCGTCGCGCCGCTCGCGCCCGTCGCCACCGCGGGCGGCAGATCGCGTGTGCCGAGCTTGCGGAACCCGTCCTCGCTCGCGACCCGCTCCAACTGCCGCTCGTCCAGGCCGACATGCGGCCGCCCGTCGAGCACCGTGATCGTGGCGGGGACGGCGCCCTCGTCGCGTACGGCCTGCTCCAGCTCGTGCGCGACCCGTAGATTGCGCGGCCTCGGGAGCCCGTGGGCGATGATCGTCGACTCGAGTGCCACCACCGGGCGCCCCGCCTCGACCGCGTCCCGCACCTCGTCCGAAACGATCAACATGCCGCCGCCTCCTGCCAGTTGGCTGTCACGTACGAGTCACCTCTGAGGCACCACTGACATCCCTGGCGAACGCGACTCGCGTTCAAACACCTGACCGCACCACCTCCAGGTCGTGCACGGCCCGCGAACCGGAAATTGGGCTCCACGCGCGCGTGGAGCGCACCGTGGAGCCCAATTCCCCCGCGGAACCTCAGACCGGCCGGACGCCGTTCAGCGCGCCGTGCGGGTCGAGGACGTACTTGCGGCTCGCGCCCTGGTCGAACTCCGCGTAGCCGCGCGGCGCGTCCTCGATGCCGATCACGGTCGCGTTGACGGCCTTCGCGATGTGCACGCGGTCGTGCAGGATCGCCATCATCAGGCCCCGGTGGTACTCCATCACCGGGCACTGGCCGGTCGTGAACCGGTGACTCTTCGCCCAGCCGCGGCCGAGCCGCACCTTCAGCGTCCCGGTGCGCGCGTCCTGGTCGACGCCGCCCGGGTCGTCGGTGACGTACAGGCCGGGAATGCCGAGCGCGCCGCCGGCCGTGGTGAGCCCCATCAGGGAGTTGAGGACCGTGGCCGGTGCCTCGGGCGCGTCCGGGCCGTGCGCGCGGGCCTCGAAGCCGACGGCGTCCACGGCCGCGTCCACCTCGGGCACGCCGAGGATCTCGGCGACCTGCTCCTCCACGGCGGCGCGCGTGAGGTCGACCGTCTCGCAGCCGAAGCTGCGGGCCTGCGCGAGCCGTTCGGGGTTCATGTCGCCGACGATCACCACGGCCGCGCCGAGCAGCTGCGCCGATGCCGCCGCCGCGAGCCCGACGGGCCCGGCCCCGGCCACGTACACCGTCGAACCGACCTTCGTGCCCGCCGTCACCGCTCCGTGGAAGCCGGTCGGGAAGATGTCGGAGAGCATGGTCAGGTCGAGGAGCTTCTCGCGCGCCTGGTCGGCGTCGGGGAAGCGCAGCGCGTTGAAGTCCGCGTACGGGATCATGACGTACTCGGCCTGACCGCCGACCCAGCCGCCCATGTCGACATAGCCATAAGCCGCCCCGGGGCGGGCCGGGTTGACGTTCAGGCAGATGCCGGTCTTGCGTTCCTTGCAGTTGCGGCAGCGCCCGCAGGCGATGTTGAACGGCACGGAGACGAGGTCCCCGACGTCCAGGAACTCGACGTCCGGGCCCTTCTCCACGATCTCGCCGGTGATCTCGTGGCCCAGGACGAGGCCCTCGGGCGCGGTGGTGCGGCCGCGCACCATGTGCTGGTCGCTGCCGCAGATGTTGGTGGCGAGCACCTTGAGGATCACGCCGTGCCGACAGGTCCTGCCCACGTTCTGCGGGGCCACCCCGGGCCCGTCCTTCAGCTCAAGCGTCGGGTGCTCGATGGTCCTGACCTCCACCGTGCCCGGCTTGAGATATGCGACTGCCCTGTTTCCGCTCATGCCTGATCGCCGTCCCTTCGGCTCGTGACTCGTCGACTCGTCTACGGCGGATGCTCCGGCTGTGCGCACGGCGGAGTCTGCTACCGAAACGGCGTTCTGAGGAGACCTGCCGGGCGGGGTCGTTGAAGCCTCGACGAGCCGTCCAGTCGGCGGGCGTTGTATGTCACAGGCCGTCGAGTGAGAGGAGAGGCGCAGGTCATCTACGGTGACTGCCCATGACCACGAACGACGGCCCCGCGACCGCCCCCGGCTCCTTCGCCGTCCACGTCCCCGACGCGGACCTCGAACCGGAGCCGCTCGACCCCGCCCAGATCGTCTCCGGCACCCCCGAGGTCACCGGCACGGTGCTGTGGGAGTCGGCCGACGGCAAACAGCTGCGCGGCATCTGGCAGATCACGCCGGGCGTGGTCACCGATACCGAGGCCAACGAACTGTTCGTGGTCGTCAGTGGCCGCGCCACCGTCGCGGTCGAGGGCGGCGGGACCCTGGAACTCGGCCCCGGCACGGCCGCCGTGCTGCGCGAGGGCGACCGCACGACGTGGACCGTGCACGAGACGCTGCGCAAGGCGTACCACATCACCCTGAGCTGATCCCTGTCCTCACCTTGAGCTGATCCCCGTACGAACTCCCTCTCCGGCTACGAGTGTTGGGTGCGCCGCGTGAACAGCGCGAGCGCCCCGAGCGGGAGCAGCAGGCAGGCCGCCGCCAGGTTCAGCCACGCGTAGCTCGCCGTCGCCACCACGAGGCCCGCCGTCGCACCGCCGATCCCCGCCGCCAGGCTCGTCGTCAGATCGGACAGGCCCTGCGCGGCGGCCCGCGCGGCCTGCGGTACCGAGTCGGTGAGCAGCGCGGAGCCCGCGACGAGCCCGGCCGACCAGCCGAGCCCGAGCAGGAACAGCGCCGCCGCGCTCTGCCCGTGGTGCCCGCCCGCGGTCCCGGCGAGCAGCGCGGCACACGCGAGCAGCGCCACCGCGAGCCCGATCACGGTGAGCCGCCCGAACTTGTCCGCGAGCCGCCCCATGATCGGCGAGAACGCGTACATGCCCGCGATGTGCCCACTGATCACGAGCCCGATCAACTCGATGCCCGCGCCGTGGTGTTCGAGGTCCACCGGAGTCATCGACATGACGGACACCATCGCCGTGTGCGACACCGCCACCGTCACAAGGGCGAGGCGGGCGCGCGGGGACGTGGACACGGCCGCGAACCCCGCCCGTATGGAACGCGCGGCGGGCGACCGCTCCTCGGCGGGGGCCAGGGCCCGCGCGGTCAACAGCGGGTCGGGGCGCAGCAGTACGTGCACCACGACCGCGGCTATCAGGAACACTCCGGCCGCCCAGACGAACGGCCCCGCCTCCACCGGTATGCCGAGCCCGGAGACGCTGCGACCGGCGGGCGCCGCTATGTTCGGCCCGAGGACGGCGCCGATGGTGGTGGCCCACACGACGGTCGAGATGGCGCGGGCCCGCCGGTCGGGCGCGGCGAGGTCGGCGGCCGCGTACCGGGCCTGGAGGTTGGCGGAGGAGGCCGCGCCGAACCCCATCAGGCCGATGAGCAGCAGCGGAAAGTTCCCGATCGCCGCGGCGACGACGCTCACCACGGCGCCCAACGTGCCGATCAGATAGGCCAGTACGAGGCCGGCGCGCCGCCCGCGGGCATTCATGAGCGAGGCCAACGGCATCGACAGGACCGCGGACCCCACGACGCTCGCCGTGGACGCGAGCCCGGAGAGCGCCTCGTCCCCGCTGACCTTCTTGGCGAGCACGGCGGCCAGCGCGACGCCGGTGGCGGTACCGAGCCCGCCGAGTATCTGCGAGGCGACGAGCACGCGCTGCGTACGCCGCTGCAGGGCCCCGGTCTCCGGCGCGGGTCCGGACCCCGTGTCCCGCCCGATGCCGCCGCCGCGTCCGAGGGCCTCGGCGAGGCCGATGTTCCCCACGCAGTCGCTGCCCGCGGCAGGCCCGTCGCTCTCGGCCGACTCACCGCCCTCGTCCGGCCCTCGGCTCTCGGCAGGCCCGCCGTCCACCGCGCGCCGGCTTGGCGCCGAGGCGTCCTTCGGCCGCCCGATCCGCCCCTCATCCGTGCTCAACGCACAACCCCCGCCCCTGTGAACCCCACGGCATCAGCGGACCCCGCAGGTCCGCCCCGCCCAGGACCGTCTCAGAACAACGGCTCTGGCAACACCCCTTCCAGCGCGAGCAACTTCCGCTTCGTCTCCAGGCCGCCCCCGAAGCCGCCGATCCCGCCGTCGCGCTCCACGACCCGATGGCACGGCACCACGACCGGCAGCGGATTCGACCCCATCGCCATGCCCACGGCCTGCGCGGCGCCCGGCTGCCCGACCCGGCGGGCCAGATCCCCGTACCCGGCGACCGCCCCGTACGGCACCCCGGCGGCCAGCTCGCGCAGCACCTCCCGGTTGAACCCGGTGATCAGCGACCAGTCGAGCGGCAGCTCGAAGTCGCGCCGCCGCCCGGCGAAGTACTCGGCGAGCTGCCGTATCGCCTCGGCGAGCAGCGGGGAGTCGGGCGCCTCGACCGGCGCGGCTCCGAGCCGGGCCGCGAGTCGGTCCAGCGCCTTGTCCCGCACCGCGTCGGTGGCGTGGAAGACCACGTTCACCAGACCGGTGTCCGTCGCGGCGAGCAGCAGCGGCCCGATGTCGACGCTGCCGCCGCCGCTGCGCACGACGGCCCACACGGCCTGCCGCGGCGCGGCGGGGGTGCTTTCGCTCAGCTCAGTGGCGTTCATGCCGACCAAGCTACGGCCTGCCACTGACAACGGCCCCGACCAGCGAAAACACCCGGTCCTGTCAGCCGTGGACGGCTCAGCCGCGGACGGCCGACCGGACGACGTCGGGGGCGTTGCTGATGATCCCGTCGACGCCGTAGCCGGCCACCCGCTGGGCGCTCGCCGCGTCGTTGACGGTCCAGGCCAGGGTCTGGAGCCGCTTGCCGTGCGGGCCCTTGAGCTTGTGCACCGCGTCGACGTAGTCCGACGTGAGCGTCGTGTACGACGGGTTGATCTGGTCGGCGAACTTCGCGTACGCGCGCAGATCGGAGACGGCGGGCTTGCCGAGGAAGCCCGTCTTGATGTCCGGGCGCCGCTGGTGCACCGTCCGCACGCTGTCCGCGTTGAAGCTCTGGACGATCAGCCGGTTCTTGACGTGCCGGTGGTCCAGCCAGCCCTCGGTGAGCAGCTGGCCCAGGATCTGGTCCTCGATGCCCGGGTACAGCTCGGGCGCCTTGACCTCCATGAGCAGCTTCTGGTGGTTGCGCTCGACGCGCCGCAGGTAGTCGTGGAGTGTCGGGATCCGCGCGCCCGCGAACTCGGCGCCCTTCCAGCCGCCCGCGTCCAGCTTGGCGATCTCGGCCGAGGTGAAGTCCGCCACGTTCCACGGCGCGCGGTCGGGATACACCTGCTCGACGTTGGTGGTGCGCGCCAGCGTGGTGTCGTGGATGACGACCAGGGCGCCGTCCTTGGTGCGCTGCACGTCGTTCTCGACCCAGGTGACCCCCAGGTCGTGTGCCTTGTCGACGGCTGCAAGGGTGTTCTCGGGGGCGTAGGCGGAGGCCCCGCGGTGGGCGACGACCACGGTTCTGTTGTGTGCGGTGGCGGCCTGTGCGGCGGTGGGCAGGACCAGGACACCGATGACGACGGAGGCCGCCACTGAGGTCAGGGCGGTTGCTGCGCGTACGTACACGTGTGCTCCTCATGCGTCGTTTGTTCACGGACTGTATGAGGTTGACACCGGAGAGCGAACAAAAAGTAGGCGCAGGATGGTCATGAGTTGAACGGATTCGCCCGCCTGCGGCCGACCCCAGTGTTGGGGGCTGGGCTTCTTTGCCGGAAAATCGTTCGAGCGTTCCCGCGTGCGCTTTAATCTCTGCCTCAACCGCGGCCGCTCCGGCCGCCGTGCGCGAGCCGCGCGCGAGGGGACGAGCTGCACATCTCACGGAAAAACAGGCGGAAGGGCTGCCACCTATGCAGGGCTCGGTCGACGGCTTCAGTTACGGGCTCGTCACCCCGGTGGTGGCGTATGTCATGGCCTGTCTCGGAGGGGCCCTGGGGCTGCGCTGCACCACCAGATCCCTGCTCGTCGCCAACACCTGGCGGGTGGGCTGGCTCGCGCTGGGCTCCGCCGCGATCGGCTCCGGCATCTGGACGATGCACTTCATCGCGATGATGGGCTTCAGCGTGAAGGGCATGCCGATCCGCTACGACCCGACGACCACCTTCGCGAGTCTCGGTCTGGCCATCGTGATGGTCGGCATCGGCGTCTTCATCGTCGGCTACAAGGGCGCGACCGGCACCGCTCTGTTCACCGGAGGCACCATTACGGGCCTCGGAGTGGCGTCAATGCACTACCTGGGAATGGCTGGAATGCGTCTTCACGGGACGATCAGCTACAGCACGTTCACCGTCACCGCCTCCGTGGTGATCGCCATGGTGGCCGCGACCGCCGCACTGTGGGCCGCCGTCCAGGTGCGCGGCATCATGTGGAGCCTCGGCGCGAGTCTGATCATGGGCCTCGCCGTCTCGGGCATGCACTACATGGCGATGGCGGGCGTCAGCGTCCATGTGCACACCGATCCCGTCGGCTCTCCCGGCGGGGACTCGGCCGCCTCCCTCCTCGCCCCCATGCTGATCGGCCCGCTGAGCTTCCTGCTCCTCGCCGGTGTGGTCGTCATGTTCGACCCGATGCTGGTCACGGGCCGCCCCGACTGGCGCGACGCCCGGGCCGCGCAGGACCGGCTCGGCACCCCGGCGCCGACCGTCAAGCGCCTGCGCCGCCCCCTGGGCCGGCAGGCCCCGCGCGCCCCGCAGGACTGGTGACCGGGAGCCCCCGAGGGCCGGTCCGGCAGTGGTTCGGGCCCGGTTGTCAGTGGTGGGTCGTACGGTTGGTTCCATGCGGCCCGTATCCAAGATCGAACGCACGGTGGCGCCCTTCGAGGTCGTCAGCCCGTACCAGCCCAGCGGTGACCAGCCCGCGGCCATCGCCGAGCTGGAGAAGCGCATCACCGGGGGCGAGAAGGACGTCGTCCTGCTCGGCGCGACCGGCACCGGCAAGTCCGCCACCACCGCGTGGATGATCGAGAAGCTCCAGCGCCCCACGCTCGTGATGGCGCCGAACAAGACGCTGGCCGCCCAGCTGGCGAACGAGTTCCGCGAGCTGCTGCCGAACAACGCGGTCGAGTACTTCGTCTCGTACTACGACTACTACCAACCCGAGGCGTACGTTCCGCAGTCGGACACGTACATCGAGAAGGACTCCTCGATCAACGAGGAGGTGGAGCGCCTGCGGCACTCCGCGACGAACTCACTGCTGACCCGCAGGGACGTCGTCGTGGTCGCCTCCGTCTCCTGCATCTACGGCCTCGGCACCCCGCAGGAGTATGTGGACCGCATGGTCCCCCTGAAGGTCGGCGACGAGATCGACCGCGACGACCTGCTGCGCCGCTTCGTCGACATCCAGTACACGCGCAACGACGTGGCGTTCCAGCGCGGCACCTTCCGGGTCCGCGGCGACACCATCGAGATCTTCCCCGTCTACGAAGAGCTCGCGGTCCGCATCGAGATGTTCGGCGACGAGATCGAATCGCTCTCCACGCTCCACCCCCTCACCGGCGAGGTCATCAGCGACGACGAGTCGCTGTACATCTTCCCGGCGACGCACTACGTGGCGGGCCCCGAGCGCCTGGAGCGCGCGGCCAACGACATCGAGAAGGAGCTGGAGGAGCGCCTCGCCGAACTGGAGAAGCAGGGCAAGATGCTGGAGGCCCAGCGCCTGCGCATGCGCACCACGTACGACCTGGAGATGCTCCGCCAGATCGGCTCCTGCTCCGGCGTCGAGAACTACTCGATGCACTTCGACGGCCGCGAGCCCGGCTCCCCGCCGAACACGCTGCTCGACTACTTCCCGGACGACTTCCTGCTCGTCATCGACGAGTCGCACAACACCGTGCCGCAGATCGGCGCCATGTACGAGGGCGACGCCTCCCGTAAGCGCACCCTCGTGGACCACGGCTTCCGGCTGCCCTCCGCGCTCGACAACCGCCCCCTGAAGTGGGAGGAGTTCCAGGAGCGCATCGGCCAGACCGTCTACCTGTCCGCGACCCCGGGCAAGTACGAGCTCTCGCGTGCGGACGGCTACGTGGAGCAGATCATCCGCCCCACAGGACTCGTCGACCCGGAGGTCGTCGTGAAGCCCACCGAGGGGCAGATCGACGACCTGGTGCACGAGATCCGTACGCGCACCGAGAAGGACGAGCGCGTCCTGGTCACCACACTCACCAAGAAGATGGCCGAGGACCTCACGGACTACTTCGTCGAGCTCGGCATCCAGGTGCGCTACCTGCACAGCGACGTCGACACGCTGCGCCGTGTGGAGCTCCTTCGCGAGCTGCGCGCGGGCGAGTTCGACGTCCTGGTCGGCATCAACCTGCTGCGTGAGGGCCTCGACCTTCCCGAGGTCTCCCTGGTCGCGATCCTCGACGCCGACAAGGAGGGCTTCCTGCGCTCCGGCACGGCCCTGATCCAGACGATCGGCCGCGCGGCGCGCAATGTGTCGGGCCAGGTCCACATGTACGCCGACAAGATCACCCCGGCGATGGAGAAGTCCATCGAGGAGACCAACCGCCGCCGGGAGAAGCAGATCGCCTACAACGAGGCGAACGGGATCGACCCCCAGCCCCTCCGCAAGAAGATCAACGACATCGTGGCGTCCATCGCGCGCGAGGACGTCGACACGGAGGCGCTGCTCGGCACCGGATACCGCAAGGGCGGCAAGGACGGGAAGGGCGCCAAGGCCCCCGTGCCGTCGGCAGGCAAGGCGGAGAAGGCACCGGCCAAGAAGAAGCGCGGAAAGGCCGACGAGACGGTTCCCACCGACCGCCCCGCGGCCGAACTGTCCGAGCAGATCGAGGAGTTGACCGAGCGGATGCGGGCGGCCGCCGCGGACCTCCAGTTCGAGGTCGCGGCACGGCTGCGCGACGAGGTGTCGGAGATGAAGAAGGAACTGCGGCAGATGAAGGAGGCAGGCATCGCCTGACCTGCCACGACGGGCGGGGTACCGGGAGCGTGTTGCAACACCGCCACAAAACCCCGCCCGCGGTGGCGGCGCTGTCAGTGCAGCCCTCTAGGGTTTGGGCCAACCGCGCGTACACCGCGGCAACAGGGGACGGTTCGAGAGGGGACAGCACGTGGGCATCGACTTGACCAAGGGTCAGGCCATCAGCCTGGAGAAGCAGGGCGGGGGATCCCTCACCGCCGTACGGATGGGGCTCGGCTGGCAGGCGGCCCCGCGGCGCGGCCTGTTCGGCACCCGCACGCGCGAGGTCGACCTCGACGCGTCAGCGGTCCTCTTCGCGGACAAGCAGCCCGTCGACGTGGTCTTCTTCCGCCACCTCGTCAGCGACGACGGCTCGGTGCGGCACACCGGGGACAACCTGGTCGGCGGCGCGGGACAGGGCGGCGACGACGAGTCGATCCTCGTCGACCTGGAGCGCGTCCCGGTCCACATCGACCAGATCGTCTTCACGGTCAACTCCTTCACGGGACAGACCTTCCAGGAAGTGCAGAACGCGTTCTGCCGCCTGGTCGACGAGACGACGGGCCAGGAACTCGCCCGCTACACGCTCGACGGCGGCGGCCAGTACACGGCGCAGATCATGGCCAAGGTGCACCGGGCGGGCAGCGGCTGGAAGATGACGGCCCTGGGCGCGGCGGCCAACGGCCGCACGTTCCAGGACCTGATGCCCTCGATCCTGCCCGGCCTGTAGCGGACCCACGATGGCGGCCGAACTGGTGAGGGGGCAGAACCACCCCCTCACCCAGACCTGTCTGGAGATCCGTGTGTCGGCCGGCCACCCGGTCGTCGCGGGCGCCACGCTCGCCGACGACCGGGGTGCCGTGCGGGCCACCGACCGGATCGCCCACCCCGGCGCGCCCACGCTGCCGGGCCTCGAAGTCCCGCGTCTGGCCGCGGCCGACCACCGCCTGGCCGTCGACCTGGACGCGATGCCGCACGACGTGCACCGCGTCGCCGTGCTGCTCGCGCTGCCCGTGGGCGGCGGTGGCCCGGTCAGGTTCGGCGCGGCGGCGGCCCCGTTCCTCGCTGTCACCGGGCCTGACGGCACGGAGCAGGCCAGCTACACGATCACCGACCTCGACACCGAGTCGGCCGTCGTCGCCCTGGAGCTGTACCGCAGGCAGGGCGCCTGGAAGGTGCGCGCCGTCGGCCAGGGCTACGCCGAGGGCCTCGCCGCGCTCCTCGCCGACCAGGGCCTGCCGGACGCGCAGGCCGTCGCGGGCGCCATCCACGACGCCGTCTCCGATGGCCGTGACCGCGCGGCGACACCTTCCTCGCGTACGAGCGACGAGACCCACGTCCGCGCGGCGGCCACGGCGGGCCACGCCTCCGGCGCCCTGCCGCCCACGACCCCGTCGCCGCCCGCCTCGCCGCCCGGCGGCCCCGTCGACTACACGCACCCCGGCCGCAGGCAGCCCCCGCCGTCCGCACCGGCCCAGCGGCCCGCGCCACCGGTCGCAGGGGACGCGACGGGCTGGACCCCCGAGGAGCGGCTCTACAACCAGGTGTGGGGCATGTTCGAGGACCTGGCCCGCACCACGGCCGCGTACCGGGGTGCCGTGGAGTTCGCCGACTCCCGCCTGGAGCAGGAGCTCGACCAGGCACTCTCCGATCCGCGCGGCCGCCTCGGCGGAGCCGGCGACGCCGCGCGCGAGGCCGCCCGCGCCAAGCACGGCGACCTCGTCGACCGCGCGCGGGAGGCGCTCGACCGGGACCTGGCGCAGCTCACCGCCGAGGCCGAGGTCGTCGACCCCGCGCTCCCGGCGGCGTACGCGGGCTGGGACAGCCCCTGCTGGCACGCCTACCGCAGCCCCTCGGAGCCCGCCATGGCCGTCCGCATCGGGGAGCTGAGCCTGCCCGAGAGCGAAAGCGTGGGGCTGCGCGTCCCCATGCTCGTACGGCTGCCGCTGGAGCGCGGACTGTGGATCGACGCGGGGGCCTCCGCCGCCGACAGCCTCACCGACGCCGACGCACTACGCGCGCGTGCCGCCCACACCGCCGTCCTCCATGCGGCGCGGCTGCTCGCGGCGTACCCGGCGGGCGAGTTCAGCGTCCACGTCATCGACCCGGCGGGTGCCGCGGCGGGCGCGCTCGCCCCGCTCGTGGACGCGGGCGTGCTCGCCGGGCCTCCGGCCGGGGGAGCGGCGGGCGTCGCGGAGACGCTGACGCGCCTGACCGAGCGCGTGGACCTCGTCCAGATGGCCGTCCGCGCGGGCGCGGCCGACGCGCTGCCGGCGGACCTGGACGTCGCCGAGCAGCTTCTGATCGTGCACGACTTCCCGCACGGCTTCGACGACCGGTCCATCACCAGGCTGCGCTATCTGGCGGACGAAGGGCCGCGGGTCGGCGTGCATCTGATGCTCGTCGCCGACCGCGAGGACGCCGCCGAGTACGGGCCGCTGCTCGATCCGCTGTGGCGCGCGCTGCTGCGCCTCACGCCGGTGCCCGACGACCACCTGGCCGACCCCTGGGTGGGGCACGCGTGGACGTACGAGCCGTCGCTGGTCCCGCAGGGCAGCGGAATCCTCCGGGACGTGCTCGCGGAGGTGGCGGAAGCCCGTCGGGAGAGAGGCCTTTGACCTGCGAACTTGGTGACTTTTTTACCTTTCCCTTTACCTTTCATGGGTGTTTCGAGTACGCTCCTTGACGCGGAGGGGAGTATTCCAACGCGGCGTTCCCGTCAGTACGGACACAGGCCCTGTGCCTGCGATCCCGGGGCGTCGGCCCGAGGCGCGCTCAGGCGCTCGGGTGGAAGAGACCTCCGGCAGCGACGACGCTGATCAGTAGCCGTACGACGCCGGAGGCGCAGTAGTGGACGTATCAATGACTGTGTGGGTGCTGACCGTTCTCGGTCTGTGCGCCCTCATCGCGGTCGACTTCTTCATCGGGCGAAAGCCCCACGACGTATCGATCAAGGAAGCGGGCATCTGGACCGTCGTCTGGATCGCGCTCGCCGCGCTGTTCGGCGTCGGCGTCTCGATCTGGGGCAGCGGCCAGGCCGGCGGCGAGTTCTTCGCGGGATTCATCACCGAGAAGTCGCTCAGTGTGGACAACCTCTTCGTCTTCATCCTGATCATGGCGAAGTTCTCGGTCCCCTCACACCTGCAGCAGCGCGTGCTGCTCTTCGGTGTGCTGATCGCGCTCGTGCTGCGGGCGATCTTCATCGCGGCGGGCGCGGCCATCATCGCCAGCTTCTCGTGGGTCTTCTACATCTTCGGTGCCTTCCTCCTGTACACCGCCTGGAAGCTCATCCAGGACGCGATGTCGGACGAGGAGGAGGACTGGGACGAGAACCGCGTCCTTAAGTCGATCGAAAAGAAGTTCGGCGTCGCGGACAAGTACCACGGCACCAAGCTGTTCATCCAGCAGCACGGCAAGAAGGTCATGACGCCGCTGTTCGTCGTCATGCTGGCCATCGGCATGACCGACGTGCTGTTCGCGATGGACTCGATCCCGGCGATCTTCGGCCTGACCCAGGACCCGTACATCGTCTTCACCGCCAACGCGTTCGCGCTGATGGGTCTGCGCCAGCTGTACTTCCTCATCGGCGGACTGCTCAAGAAGCTGGTGCACCTCAGCTACGGCCTGTCGGTGATCCTCGGATTCATCGGCGTGAAGCTGATCCTGCACGCGCTGCACGAGTCGGGGGTGCACGTACCGGAGATCTCCATCCCGGTCTCGCTCTCCGTCATCTGCGGCGTCCTGATCATCACGACGATCACCAGCCTCATCGCCTCGAAGAAGCAGGCCGAGAAGGACGCGGCCGAAGGGGCTCAGAAGGACAGCATCGAGGCCTGACGGCGTCGAGCGTAGGAATTACCAGCACCGGGAGCGGTGCGCGGCCGATTGTCGCGTGCCCCTCCCGGTGCTTCTTTGTGCCCTGAGCGCGTTCCGCAGGGGCGTGGGAGCACGACGGGGGAGGTCCCCATGAAGTACGTCCAGATCATCGACTTCGAGTCCCAGCGGTTCGGCGAGATGCGCGAGCTCCTCGAGGCCTTCGAGCAGCGCATGAAGGGCACCGAGGGCGGCCCCACGCACCGGATCATGCTCAAGGACCGGGACACCACGGGACGCTATCTCGCGATCATCGAGTTCGAGTCCTACGAGGACGCGATGCGCAACAACGAACGCCCCGAGGTGGCCGAGCTCAACCAGCGCCTTACAGCCCTGTGCAGCCGCCCGCCGGCCTTCATCAACTGCGACCTCAAGGACATGCGCGAGCTCAAGTGACGTACGGGCGCGGCGCCCTGCGTCCGCCGGGCGCCGCGCTTCGAGAAGCCGCGCCGCTTCGAGAAGTCGCGCCCCCGCCCCGCCGCGGGCACCATCGATGAATGATCACCAAAGTCCGGGCGCTGAGTACGCAGTGGACCGCGGTGGTGCCACTGATCGCGATCGTGTTGCTCGCGTTCACCTGGGGGCGCGAGCTGCCGGGGGCCGTGGTCGCCGTGGTCGCGGTGGTCCTCGCGGTCTCCGTGCTCGCGGCGGTGCACCACGCCGAGGTCGTCGCCCACCGGGTCGGCGAGCCCTTCGGCTCGCTCGTCCTCGCCGTCGCCGTGACGATCATCGAGGTCGCGCTGATCGTCACCCTGATGGCCGACGGCGGCGCCAAGAGCTCCACCCTCGCCCGCGACACCGTGTTCGCCGCCGTCATGATCACCTGCAACGGCATCGTCGGTGTCAGCCTGCTCGCCGCCGCGCTGCGGCACCGCGTGGCCGTCTTCCAGTCCGAGGGCACCGGCGGGGCCCTCGCCACCGTGGCCACGCTCGCGACGCTCTGCCTGGTCCTGCCGACCTTCACCACCAGCAAGCTCGGCCCCGAGTTCTCCACCTCGCAGCTGGTCTTCGCCGCCGTCGCCGCGCTCGTCCTGTACGGACTCTTCGTCGCGACGCAGACCGTGCGCCACCGCGACTACTTCCTGCCGATCACCAAGCACGGCGAGGTCATCGACGCCGACGACCACGCCGAGGTGCCGAGCACGAAGACCGCCCTGATCAGCCTCGGCCTGCTCGCGCTCGCCCTGGTCGCCGTCGTCGGGCTCACCAAGGGCGTCTCGAAGACGATCGAGCACGGAGTGGCGGCGGCCGGGATGCCGCAGGCGGTGGTCGGCGTGATCATCGCGCTGCTCGTGCTGCTGCCCGAGACCATCGCTGCTCTGCGCGCTGCGCGCCGGGACCGCGTGCAGACGAGCCTCAACCTCGCGCTCGGCTCGTCCATGGCGAGCATCGGCCTCACGGTGCCGGCCGTCGCCATCGCCTCGTACTGGCTGACAGGCCCGCTCGTCCTCGGGCTCGGCGCCACGCACATGGTGCTGCTCGCGCTGACCATGGTGGTCGCCACCCTCACCATCGTGCCCGGCCGTGCCACGCCTCTACAGGGAGGCGTGCATCTGGTGATCCTCGCCGCGTACATCGAACTCGCGGTCACGCCCTGACCGTTGCGCGCGTGGTCGCCTGTGCACCCACCGCCCTTCGGGCGGCAGTGGCGCCGTGATAGACCCTCAAGGAGCAAACGCTCTTCTACGGAGGTCATCGTGCCGCGCACGCTCGCCAACGCCCCGATCATGGTTCTCAACGGCCCGAACCTGAACCTGCTCGGCAAGCGCCAGCCGGAGATCTACGGCCGCGACACCCTCGCCGACGTCGAGGCCCTGTGTGTGAAGGCCGCCACCGCGCACGGCGCCACCGTGGACTTCCGGCAGTCCAACCACGAGGGCGAGCTGGTCGACTGGATCCACGAGGCACGCGAGAACCACGTCGGCATCGTCATCAACCCCGCCGCCTACTCGCACACCTCCGTGGCGATCCTGGACGCGCTCAACACCTGCGACGGCATGCCGGTGGTGGAGGTCCACATCTCCAACATCCACCAGCGCGAGGAGTTCCGGCACCACTCCTACGTATCGCTGCGTGCCGACGGCGTGATCGCCGGGTGCGGCGTGCAGGGCTACGCGTTCGGCGTGGAGCGGGTGGCGGCGCTCGCCGCGCCGGGGACGGCGCAGGCGTAACGCGCGCTTCCCCGACGAACGCGCGCCTACCCGATAGGGGGCACCAAAAAGGTCACCAACCCCGCTCGCGCCACTCCTGGATGTGGGGACGCTCGGCGCCCAGCGTCGTGTCGTTCCCGTGTCCCGGGTAGACCCACGTCTCGTCCGGCAGCGTGCCGAAGATCTTCGTCTCCACGTCGCCGATCAGGCTCGCGAAGGCCTCGGGGTCCTTCCACGTGTTGCCCACGCCACCCGGGAACAGGCAGTCGCCCGTGAAGACGTGCGGGTGGCCGTGCGGGTCGTCGTAGACCAGGGCGATCGAACCGGGCGTGTGGCCGACCAGGTGGCGGGCCGTGAGCGTGATCCGGCCGAACTCGATGGTGCCCCCGTCGGCGACCGCCACGTCCGTCGCCACCGGGATGCCCTCGACGTCCTCGCGCCCCGCGTACGTGCGCGCGCCGGTCGCCGCCACGACCTCCTGGAGGGCCTGCCAATGGTCGCCGTGCCGGTGGGTGGTGACGACGGCCGCGATGCCGTCCGCGCCGATGAGGCTCAGCAGGGTCTCCGGCTCGTTCGCCGCGTCGATCAGGAGCTGCTGATCGGTCGCGCGGCACCGCAACAGATACGCGTTGTTGTCCATCGGGCCGACCGCGACCTTGGAGATCATCAGGTCCTGCAACTCGTGCACATCCGCCGGGCCGCCGACCTTCACCGCTCCGCTGTACGTCATGGATTCAGCCTATAGCGGGGGCAAGGTCGGCAGGGAGCCCCGGTCGACGGCGAGGGCGCCGCCGTCCCTGCGGCCCGCGAGCCAGCCCAGGAGGTCGGCCTGGCGGCCCGTGACGACGATGCCGAGCTCGGGGTCGGGCTTCGCGCCCGCCTTGATCTCCTCCAGGGAGAACTTCTGCACGTCCCCGGTGGAGATCATCCGGCCGTCGTCCTGCTTGATCAGCAGGGGTGGCAGCCCGGGGTGGTCCCGGAAGCGCTTCGCGAGGAAGTTGATCTCCCGCTGGGTGAACTCGGCCGAAAGATCCTCCAGTTCGTATCCGATCCCGAGGTCCACATGGTGCAGCTCGACCTCGATCCAGCGCCGGAACGGCACGTTCGAGGCAAGGTCCTTCACGCCGTTGCGCAGCTCCACCGTGCGCGCCCAGTCGGCGTCCGCGGCCCCGAGGCGCTGGAACCGCTCGGCGCTGTCCTGTACGTCGCCGAGCTGCTCGCGCAGTCCGCGCGGGGCATCCCGCTCGATGTCGGCGTCCCGGGCCTGGGCGCTCTCGTACATGGGGCGGCCCTCGAGGACGTTGACGAGCGCGTCCGCGTTGCGGGCGAGGTGGGCGAGAACGTGCCCGCGGCTCCACCCCGGTAGCCGTGACGGCCCGGCCACGGCGGCGTTGTCCAGGGTGCCGACCGCGGCGAGCAGCCGGTCGGTCGCTTCGCGTACTGACGCCAGGTCGCGCACATGATCACTCATGGCGCCGACGATAGCCCTGTGACACGTTCGGGTGAAGGTGGCCGACGGCCCACATGAATCGAATGTGCGTGCTATATGGTCGAAGGCGGCGTCGGGCATGCTGGAAGTTCTGGGCGGGGCGTTTTGTTACCAACCAGGGAATCCGACCGGCGTTGTCAGTGGCTCCCTCTAGTCTTCGAAGGACAGCCTTCTCAGGGCCGCTCCGTCCCGATCACGGCGTGAGCGCCCGCGAGAGTCAGACCTCGAGAGGCGGGGGCCCGCCCCTGTCACTTATCTCAAGAAAGGTGCGGACCGGCGTGGCCGACCGTCTCATCGTCCGTGGCGCGCGCGAGCACAATCTTCGGAATGTCTCGCTCGACCTCCCGCGCGACTCCCTCATCGTCTTCACCGGTCTGTCCGGCTCCGGTAAGTCCTCCCTCGCGTTCGACACGATCTTCGCCGAGGGGCAGCGCCGGTACGTCGAGTCGCTGTCCTCGTACGCCCGCCAGTTCCTCGGCCAGATGGACAAGCCGGACGTCGACTTCATCGAGGGCCTCTCGCCGGCCGTCTCCATCGACCAGAAGTCGACCTCGCGCAACCCGCGCTCGACGGTCGGCACCATCACCGAGGTCTACGACTACCTGCGGCTGCTCTTCGCGCGCGTGGGCAAGCCGCACTGCCCCGAGTGCGGCCGCCCCATCGCCCGCCAGTCGCCGCAGGCCATCGTCGACAAGGTTCTGGAGCTGCCCGAGGGCAGCCGCTTCCAGGTCCTTTCGCCGCTGGTGCGCGAGCGCAAGGGCGAGTTCGTCGACCTCTTCAGCGACCTGCAGACCAAGGGCTACTCCCGCGCACGCGTGGACGGGCAGACCATCCAGCTGTCCGAGCCGCCGACACTGAAGAAGCAGGAGAAGCACACCATCGAGGTGGTCGTCGACCGCCTCACCGTGAAGAGCACCGCCAAGCGCCGCCTGACCGACTCCGTGGAGACCGCCCTCGGCCTCTCCGGCGGCATGGTCGTGCTCGACTTCGTCGACCTCCCCGAGGACGACCCCGAGCGCGAGCGCATGTACTCGGAGCACCTGTACTGCCCGCACGACGACCTGTCCTTCGAAGAGCTGGAGCCCCGCTCCTTCTCCTTCAACTCGCCCTTCGGCGCCTGCCCCGACTGCACCGGCATCGGTACGCGCATGGAGGTCGACCCCGAGCTGATCGTCCCGGACGAGGACAAGTCGCTCGACGAGGGCGCCATCCACCCGTGGTCGCACGGCCACACCAAGGACTACTTCGGCCGCCTCATCGGCGCACTCGCGGACGCCCTCGGATTCCGTACGGACATCCCCTTCGCCGGCCTCCCGCAGCGCGCCAAGAAGGCGCTCCTGAACGGCCACAAGACGCAGATCGAGGTCCGCTACCGCAACCGGTACGGGCGCGAGCGCCGCTACACGACGCCCTTCGAAGGCGCCGTCCCGTTCGTGAAGCGCCGCCACAGCGAGGCCGAGTCGGACACCAGCCGTGAGCGCTTCGAGGGCTACATGCGCGAGGTGCCCTGCCCCACCTGTGAGGGCACGCGCCTCAAGCCGCTGATCCTGTCCGTCACGATCATGGGCAAGTCGATCGCCGAGGTCTCGGCGATGTCGATCAGCGACTGCGCCGACTTCCTGAGCGAGCTGAAGCTCAACGCGCGCGACAAGAAGATCGCCGAGCGCGTCATGAAGGAGGTCAACGAGCGGCTGCGCTTCCTCGTCGACGTCGGCCTCGACTATCTGTCCCTGAACCGCGCGGCGGGCACCCTCTCCGGCGGCGAGGCCCAGCGCATCCGGCTCGCCACGCAGATCGGCTCGGGGCTCGTCGGCGTCCTGTACGTGCTCGACGAGCCGTCCATCGGCCTGCACCAGCGCGACAACCACCGCCTCATCGAGACGCTCGTGCGGCTGCGCGACATGGGCAACACGCTCATCGTCGTCGAGCACGACGAAGACACCATCAAGGTCGCCGACTGGATCGTCGACATCGGCCCCGGCGCGGGCGAGCACGGCGGCAAGGTCGTGCACAGCGGCCCGTTGAAGGAGCTGCTGAGCAACGCCGAGTCGATGACCGGCCAGTACCTGGCGGGCAAGAAGGCCATCGCGATCCCGGACATCCGCCGCCCCGTGGACCCGGGGCGCCGCCTCACCGTGCACGGCGCCAAGGAGAACAACCTCCAGGACATCGACGTGTCCTTCCCGCTGGGCGTCCTCACGGCCGTCACCGGCGTCTCCGGATCCGGCAAGTCGACGCTGGTGAACGACATCCTGTACACGCACCTGGCAAGGGAGTTGAACGGGGCGCGCTCCGTTCCCGGTCGGCACACGCGCGTGGACGGCGACGACCTCGTCGACAAGGTCGTGCACGTCGACCAGTCGCCCATCGGCCGCACCCCGCGGTCGAACCCGGCGACGTACACCGGAGTCTTCGACAACGTCCGCAAGCTGTTCGCCGAGACGACCGAGGCGAAGGTCCGCGGCTACCTGCCGGGGCGCTTCTCCTTCAACGTCAAGGGCGGCCGCTGCGAGAACTGCTCCGGCGACGGCACCATCAAGATCGAGATGAACTTCCTGCCGGACGTCTACGTCCCGTGCGAGGTCTGCCACGGAGCCCGGTACAACCGGGAAACCCTTGAGGTCCACTACAAGGGCAAGTCCATCTCCGAGGTCCTGGACATGCCGATCGAGGAGGCGCTCAGCTTCTTCGAGGCCGTCCCGGCGATCTCCCGCCACCTGAAGACGCTCAACGACGTGGGCCTCGGCTACGTCCGGCTCGGCCAGCCCGCGCCGACGCTCTCCGGTGGTGAGGCGCAGCGCGTCAAGCTCGCCAGCGAGCTGCAGAAGCGGTCCACGGGCCGCACGGTGTACGTGCTCGACGAGCCGACCACCGGCCTGCACTTCGAGGACATCAGCAAGCTCATCACGGTGCTGTCCGGCCTCGTCGACAAGGGCAACACGGTCATCGTCATCGAGCACAACCTCGACGTCATCAAGACCGCCGACTGGATCGTCGACATGGGCCCCGAGGGCGGCAGCGGCGGCGGTCTCGTCGTCGCGGAGGGCACCCCGGAGCAGGTCGCGGCCATCACGACCAGCCACACCGGCAAGTTCCTGCGCGACAGTCTCGGCTCCGACCGGGTCAGCGACGCGGCCGTGCCCGCGGCGCGCCCCCGCAAGGCGGCGAAGAAGACCGTGGCGGCCACGAAGGCACCCGCCAAGAAGACGGCCACGGCGAAGACGGCCGCCACCAAGGCGACCGCTGCTACGAAGAAGGCGTCGGCGGCGAAGTCCACCACCGCGGCCAAGACCACCAAGGCCGCGGCGAAGAAGCCCGCCGCCAAGAAGGCGACCGGCCGGGCCCGCAAGGCCTGAGCCGTCCGGCACGCGCGACAGCGCCCGGCGCCCCGTGGGAACTCCCCACGGGACGCCGGGCGTTGAGCATTCAGGCAGCTAGGCAGCTAGGCAGCTAGGCAGCTAGGCAGCTACGACCAGGCCGGCCCCACCAGCTCCGTCGCATACGGCGGCTCCGCCCCCGCCCGTGAGCACGTGATCGCCGCCGCCCGCGCGGCGAACCGCAGCAGCCGTGACCAGTCCTCGCCGTCGAGCCCGGCGAGCGCGCCGGGGGAGAGGGCGCCCTGGCGCGAGAGCCCGTGCAGCAGCGCGGCGTTGACGGTGTCACCGGCACCGATCGTGTCCACGACGTCGACCCGCTCACCCGGCACCGCGTGCTCGCCCCCGTCCCGCGTGCAGACACGGAGCCCGTCCCCGCCGCGCGTCACCACCACGGCGGCGGGCCCCGCGGCCAGCCACTCCTGCGGCGTGCCACCGAGCCACTCGGCGTCGTCCTCGGAGAGCTTCAGCAGCGTCGTCGAGGCGAGCCAGCTCTTGAAGCGGGCCCGGTAGGCGTCCGCGTCCGGGATCAGTCCGGCCCGGATGTTCGGGTCGAGCGTCGTGAACACGCCCTGCGCGGCGGCCGACCGCATCATGTCCTCGTACGCCGTGGCGCCCGGCTCAAGGGCCAGCGAGCAGGTCCCGAACGACACCGCGCGCGTACCGGCCGGAAGCGCCTGTGGCGCCGCGAAGAACCGGTCTGCGGTCCCCTCCACGTAGAACGAGTACCCGGCGGAGCCGTCGGCGCCGATCGAGGCGACCGCGAGCGTCGTCGGCTCGTCGCCCCGCTGCACCGGGGTCACATCCACCTCCGCCGCCCGCAGGCCGCCCAGCAGGGCCTCGCCGAAGGCGTCACGCGACACCCGTGAGCAGAACGCCACGGGGGAGCCGAGCCGGCCGAGCGCCACCGCCGTGTTGTACGGGCCGCCGCCGAGCCGTGGGGCGAGGGCGGGCAGCTCGGGGGCCGGGCCGCCGTCGGCATCCACGTCCTGCGGGACGAGGTCGATCAGGGCCTCTCCGGCGACGACGATCACGGTGCTTCCTCTCGGGCGGGCGGACGGTTTCGCCTGTGGTCAACTGTGGGCAACTTCGCCTGTGGTCAACTGTGGGCAACGACGACGCTAGAGCCTCCCGGCGCCCGTGGCACCCACCTCTCCCGAAGCGGGCACGCCGAGGGCCCAGGCGGGCACAGGGGCCCCGTGAAGTGCCCGAATCCCCACCGGTATCGTCTGATCTGTCGCCCTCGTTCCCCTGCGCGGGCGCCCCCCGTTGCCCCGCGCGGGCGCCCCCGTCCCGCCCCACCCGTGGAGTCCCCATGCCCGGCCCGTCCTCTCCGATGTCCCGCCGCACCGCCCTGCGCGGAGCGGCCGTCGCGGGGGCGGCAGGCCTCGGCCTCACGGCGTGCTCCACGGAGTCCGGCGGCGCGGCGGCACCCACGGAACCGGTCGACCTCGGAAAGGCCGACGCCGTGCCCGAGGGCGGAGCGAAGCTCTACAAGGACGAGCACGTCGTCGTGAGCCGTACGGAGAACGGCGACTACAAGGCGTTCAGCACCATCTGCACCCACGCGCACTGCCCGATCGGCATGCTGAAGGGCACCGAACTCACCTGCAACTGCCACGGCAGCAAGTTCGACGCCACGACCGGCAAGGTGCTGCACGCCCCGGCGACCGAGCCGCTGGAGGAGCTGTCGGTGAAGGTCAAGAGCGGCAAGCTGGTCGCGAGCCCCAAGAAGTAGCCAATCGCGCGCCCCCAACAGCAGCCCGGCGCCCGCCCCGAGAAGCGGCCCGCGGCTTCACTCCCAGTCCCACCCGATCCCCACAAGCCCCGCCCGCACCTGCGGCTCCACCACGTGCACCGCCCGGTGTCGGCCGCTCAGCGTCAGCTCGTGCCGGCCGCCGCGCGGGCCCGCGGCCGACTGCTGGGCGAAGCGGTGGCAGCGTACGGGCAGCGCGTCGTCCGTGAAACGGACCTGGAGCGCGTACTGGCCCCCGGCGAAGCTGAACCCGCGCACGTACTCGGTGGAGGAGCCCGCCGTCCCGTCCTCGAAGCCGTACTGGAACAGATGGGTGTCACCGGCCCGAAGCCGCGCGTCGAAGAGGAGTTCCGCGACCAGGACGCCCGCCCCGTCGTCCCAACGCACCCTCCCCGTACGGCAGTTCTCCATGGCGGACACCGCCACATTCGACGGGGTGCACCCCGGGTCGCCATGGTGGATGGCCACATAACGATCCACGCCGTCGCGGTGTGCCCGCACGATCTGCTGCGAGTCCCTGCCGAGGAGCTGCCGGCGCGCCCCGATCCGCACCCGCTCGTGGTGACCGACGGTGTGCAGCCCGCCGTCCAGCGGCGACTCCAGCTCCGCGAGCAGCCGCTCGACGGCCCCGGACGCCTCGATGAGCGAACGGTACGAACGGGCCGCCGGGCGCTGCGTCGCGGCCTTGTCGGGAGCCGGGCCGAGCAGCCGGATCAGTGACTCCTCGGGCAGTTCGAGGATCTCCTCCAGCGCCCGCACGGCCCGCATCGACTCGGGGCGCTGGGGTCGTCGCGCGCCCTGCTGCCAGTAACTCAGGCTGGTGACGCCGATGTTGACGCCGCGGCGGGCCAGATGGTGGCGCACGCGGTGCAGCGGCAGCCTACGGGCGGTGATCGCGGCGCGCAGGGCGCTGTGGAACGGGCCGGAGCGCAGCGCCGCTTCCAGGTCCGGTACCTGTGCCGCTTCCGTCTGTCGTTCGCCGAGCCGCATCCGGGCCTCCTGCTTGTGCGCGCTCCACCCGCGGGCCGCCGCTGTGAACATTCACATCGCCGCGCGAGGTGTTCGCGCCGGTCGGAGCGGGGCGGCTGGTGGGCGTACGAGGTTGTTTCACATGCGTACGAGGTCGTTCACCGCCCCAAGTCACCCGGCATTGAAGCGTGTTGACCTGCCCCCGACAAGACTTGATGCTCGTCCTCGCGTCCGGACGCGCTCCTCACCCCACGTACCGCTCGTACTGTCCAGGGAGGACCGCGATGCGCACAAGCCCCACCACTCGACCACGCACAGGCGTCGGACGCCGCAGACGGCTGCGTACGGCGGCCCTGGCGGTCGCGGCGACGGCGGCGCTCACGCTGCCCGTCGGCACGGCACACGCGGAGGACTCCGTCCTCGCATCCAAGCGCCTGAACATCACCATGCAGGCGCAGCAGAAGACGAACTGGTGCTGGGCCGCGAGCGGCAACACCATCGCGACGTGGTTCGGCGGGAACTACTCGCAGAACCAGTTCTGCAACGCCGCCTTCGGGCGCGCGCAGGGCTCCGACTGCCCCAACTACCAGGCCACCCTCGGCAACGTGCAGGACGGCCTCTACTGGGCGGGCGTCAACCCCGGCTCGTACGTGACCGGTTGGCTGCGCTACCCGACCGTACAGGGCGAGATCAACGGCAACCGGCCCGTCGAGACCCGCATCCAGTGGTCGAGCGGCGGTGGCCACATGCACGTCCTGTACGGCTACGACGACGCGAACAGCTGGGTCTACTGGGGCGACCCCTGGCCCTCCAACAGCCGCTACAACTGGGCGTCCCACGCCTGGTACGTCGGCAACAGCTCCTTCTCCTGGACCCACTCGCTGTACCGGATCGGGGCGTGAGCGCGATGACACGACGCACCCGCATCGCCGCCTCCGCCGTCACCGGCGCCGCCGCGACCCTCCTGCTCGGCCTCGCGGCCCCGCACGCGAGCGCGACGCCCACGACACCCACCCCGGTCTCCGAGCACGCGCGCGTGGCGGCCCACGACGCGGCGGTGGCGGACGGCACCCTGGACACGCTGTCCCGCTTCTTCGCCCGCGACGGCGCGCTCACCAAGTCGGCCGCCGCGCCCCGCATAGAAGGCGAGCGGGCCGTACCCGTCTACTACTTGTCGCGTGACTTCGTCGCGGGCAAGAAGGGCGCGGACATCGCGGAGCCGGAATTCCTTGCTTCGAAGGCGGTGGCGTCGGACGGCCGGAAGGCGTCCCTGTGGACCGTCGAACAGAACGGCTCCTGGAAGGTGGTCAACATCGCCTCCGGAGACGACGAGACCCGCTACGCCGACCTCGGCCACCGCGAGCTCCCCGGCGGCACCGTCTTCCACGAACCACAGATCAACGCCTGGTACGTGGCCGACCACGCGCGCGTACTGCCGCTCGACGCGGACGCCGTACGAGCCGTCGGCCGCGCCGGAACCTCCGTGTCGGCCTACCGCGCCCGCGTCGCCCGCGCCTACGGCGACAAGCTGCCCGGCTCCGCGTACGCGAAGAAGGGCGAGGCGGGCGGCTACGGCCCGGCGGCCGCGACGGCACCCGGGAAGCCCGGCCCGGAACCGACCGCCACGGTCGCCGGAGCCGGAGTCCTCGCGGCGGCCCTCGGCCTGACCGGCGTCGCCGTGCGCCGCGCCCGTTCGCGCCGCGTGAACTGACCGTCCCCCGCCCCGGGGTGCCCGGCGCGACCGCCGCCGGGCACCCCGGACTGTCACACCCCGCAAGTAGGGTGTCTGACATGGCCGACCCCTCCAGCTACCGCCCCAAGCCGGGACAGATCCCCGACTCCCCAGGGGTGTACAGGTTCCGCGACGAGCACCGCCGGGTGATCTACGTCGGGAAGGCGAAGAGCCTGCGCCAGCGCCTGGCGAACTACTTCCAGGACCTGGCGAACCTGCACCCCCGGACCCGCACGATGGTCACCACGGCGGCGTCCGTGGAGTGGACGGTGGTGTCCACGGAGGTCGAGGCGCTGCAGCTGGAGTACTCCTGGATCAAGGAGTACGACCCCCGGTTCAACGTCAAGTACCGCGACGACAAGAGCTATCCGTACCTCGCGGTGACCATGAACGAGGAGTTCCCGCGGGTCCAGGTGATGCGCGGCCAGAAGAAGAAGGGCGTGCGCTACTTCGGTCCGTACGGGCACGCGTGGGCGATCCGCGACACGGTGGACCTGCTCCTGCGCGTCTTCCCCGTCCGCACGTGCTCCAAGGGCGTGTTCAACAACGCGGAGCGCACCGGCCGGCCCTGCCTGCTCGGCTACATCGGCAAGTGCTCGGCGCCCTGCGTCGGCCGCGTCACCCCCGAGGAGCACCGCGAACTCGCCGAGGAGTTCTGCGACTTCATGGCGGGCCGCACGGGGACGTACATCCGGCGCCTGGAGAAGGACATGGCGTCGGCGGCCGACGAGATGGAGTACGAGCGGGCGGCCCGCCTGCGCGACGACATCGAGGCCCTGAAGAAGGCCATGGAGAAGAGCGCCGTCGTCCTCACCGACGCCACCGACGCCGATCTCGTCGCCCTCGCCGAGGACGAGCTGGAGGCGGCCGTCCAGATCTTCCACGTGCGCGGCGGACGCGTGCGCGGCCAGCGCGGCTGGGTCACCGACAAGGTCGAGGCGGTCACCAGCGCGGGCCTCGTCGAGCACGCGCTCCAGCAGCTCTACGGAGAGGAGTCCGGGGACGCCGTCCCCAAGGAGGTCCTCGTCCCCGCGCTGCCCGACCCCCTGGAGCCCGTCCAGGCCTGGCTCACCGAGCGCCGCGGGTCGAACGTGTCGTTGCGCATCCCGCAGCGCGGCGACAAGAAGGCCCTCATGGAGACGGTCCACCGCAACGCGCAGCAGGCGCTCGTCCTGCACAAGACGAAGCGCGCCTCCGACCTCACCACGCGCTCGCGCGCGCTTGAGGAGATCGCGGCGGCCCTCGACCTGGACAGCGCCCCGCTGCGCATCGAGTGCTACGACATCTCGCACCTCCAGGGCGACGACGTCGTGGCCTCCATGGTCGTCTTCGAGGACGGCCTGGCCCGCAAGAGCGAGTACCGCCGCTTCGAGATCAAGGGCTTCGAGGGGCAGGACGACGTCCGCTCCATGCACGAGGTCATCACCCGCCGCTTCAAGCGCTACCTCGCCGCCCAGGAGAAGTCGCGCGAGTGGTCGGACGAGGAGCTGGCCGCCGCCGAGACCGCGGACGACACGGGCCCCGAGGAGTCGCGCCTCACCGAGGACGACGGCAGGCCCAAGAAGTTCGCCTACCCCCCGCAGCTCGTGGTGGTCGACGGCGGGCAGCCGCAGGTCGCGGCGGCCAAGCGGGCCCTGGACGAGCTGGGCATCGACGACATCGCGGTGTGCGGCCTCGCCAAGCGCCTCGAAGAGGTCTGGGTGCCGGACGAGGAGGACCCGGTGGTCCTGCCCCGCACCAGCGAAGGGCTGTACCTGCTCCAGCGCGTGCGCGACGAGGCGCACCGCTTCGCGATCACGTACCAGCGCACCAAGCGGGCCAAGCGTTTCCGGGCGGGCCCGCTGGACGAGGTGCCGGGGCTCGGGGACTCGCGCAAGCAGGCGCTGCTCAAGTACTTCGGTTCGGTGAAGCGGCTGAGGGCTGCCACCATCGACCAGATCTGCGAGGTTCCCGGGATAGGCCGCAAGACGGCCGAGGCCATCGTGGCGGCCTTCTCCAAGGCCGCGCCCTCGGCTCCGGCTGTGAATACGGCCACCGGAGAGATCATTGAAGACGAAGCGGTCGGTACGACGGACGTGCCGACCAGTGGGGAACCCGTCAGAGCGGGGGCCCCGGAGGAACGACGGGGGCAGGAGACATGAGCGAGCAGGACCACGAGAGCAGCGAAAACAGCGACCACAGTGACACGAGCGGCACGCCACAGGGCCCCGCAGCACACGAACAGCCGCAACCACAGCACGGAGCACAAGTGAGCACGGGCACGGGATCAGGCACAGGAGAAGGCAAGGACACCAGCACCAGCACCAGCACCAGCGCCGGCACGGGCACGGGCGGCGACCCCGGCGCGGGCAAGCCCGCCGACACGCCGAGCGCCCCCGGCGTCCCCGACACCGCCATCCCCGAGCTGGTGATCATCTCCGGGATGTCGGGCGCGGGCCGCTCCACGGCGGCGAAGTGCCTGGAGGACCTCGGCTGGTTCGTCGTCGACAACCTGCCGCCCGCGCTGATCCCCACCATGGTGGAGCTCGGCGCCCGCTCGCAGGGCAACGTGGCGCGGATCGCGGTCGTCGTCGACGTACGAGGACGCCGCTTCTTCGACAACCTCCGGCAGTCCCTCGCCGACCTGGAGGCCAAGCACGTCACACGGCGCATCGTCTTCCTGGAGTCCTCCGACGAATCCCTGGTGCGCCGCTTCGAGTCGGTGCGCCGCCCGCACCCCCTCCAGGGCGACGGCCGCATCGTCGACGGCATCGCCGCCGAACGCGAGCTCCTGAGAGAGCTGCGCGGCGACGCGGACCTGGTCATCGACACCTCCAGCCTGAACGTGCACGAGCTGCGCGCCAAGATGGACGCCCAGTTCGCCGGCGAGGAGGAGCCCGAGCTGCGGGCCACCGTCATGTCGTTCGGCTTCAAGTACGGCCTCCCGGTCGACGCCGACCTCGTCGTCGACATGCGCTTCCTGCCGAACCCGCACTGGGTCCCCGAGCTGCGCCCCTTCACCGGGCTCAACGAGGAGGTGTCGAACTACGTCTTCTCGCAGCCCAGCGCCAAGGAGTTCCTCGACCGCTACACCGAGCTGCTCCAGCTCATCGCCGCCGGTTACCGCCGCGAGGGCAAGCGCTACGTGACGATCGCCGTCGGCTGCACGGGCGGCAAGCACCGCTCCGTCGCGACCTCGGAGAAGCTCGCCGCCCGCCTCGCTTCGCAAGGCGTCGAGACGGTGGTCGTCCATCGGGACATGGGACGGGAATGACAGGACGTACGCTGCGGCTCACCAGCAGGATCCGCCGCAGAACCTCACCGGTGACGCCCGGCAAGGGCACCACCCCGAAGGTCGTCGCCCTCGGCGGCGGCATGGGCCTGTCGGCGTCCCTGGCCGCGCTGCGCCGCATCACGAACAACCTCACCGCCGTCGTCACGGTCGCCGACGACGGCGGCTCCAGCGGACGCCTGCGCGACGAACTGGGCGTGCTGCCGCCCGGCGACCTGCGCAAGGCCCTCGCGGCGCTGTGCGGGGACGACGACTGGGGCCAGACCTGGGCCCGCGTCATCCAGCACCGCTTCCAGTCCAAGGGCGACCTGCACGAGCACGCGGTCGGCAATCTGCTGATCGTCGCCCTGTGGGAGCAGCTCGGCGACCACGTCCAGGCGCTCGACCTGGTCGGCAAGCTGCTCGGCGCGCAGGGCCGGGTGCTGCCCATGTCCGCCGTGCCGCTGGAGCTCCAGGCGCAGGTCAAGGGGCACGATCCGACACGCCCGGACGACATCGAGACCGTACGGGGTCAGGCCACGGTCGCGCTGACCCGCGGCGAGGTCCAGTCGGTGCACGTGGTGCCGCGCGATCCGCCGGCCGTTCCGGAGGCCGTGGCCGCCGTGCGCGACGCGGACTGGGTGGTGCTTGGCCCCGGCTCCTGGTTCTCCTCCGTGATCCCGCACCTGCTGGTCCCGGAGCTGCTCGACGCGCTGGTCGAGACGAAGGCCCGCAAGGTCCTCTCACTGAACCTCGCGCCCCAACCGGGAGAAACCGAAGGGTTCTCCCCGCAGCGTCATTTGGAGGTTTTGGGACGACACGCCCCTAAACTCGCCTTGGACGTGGTGCTGGCCGACGAGGCCGCCGTGCCCGATCGCGAGTCCCTCACCGAAGAAGCCAAGGAGCGCTTCGGTGCCGCGGTCGAGCTGGCGCCGGTGGCCAGGCCCGACGGCACACCGAGGCATGATCCGGAGCTGTTGGCCGCCGCGTACGACCGTATTTTTCGGATGCATGGAAGGATCGGCCCATGGCGATGACGGCAGCGGTGAAGGACGAGATCTCCCGGCTTCCCGTCACCCGGACCTGCTGCAGGAAGGCCGAGGTCTCGGCGATCCTGCGGTTCGCGGGCGGCCTTCACCTGGTGAGCGGCCGCATCGTGATCGAGGCGGAGCTGGACACCGCGATGGCCGCACGGCGGCTCAAGCGGGACATTCTCGAGATCTTCGGGCACAGCTCGGAGCTGATCGTGATGGCGCCCGGCGGGCTGCGACGCGGTTCGCGGTTCGTTGTACGGGTGGTGGCGGGCGGCGACCAGCTGGCCCGCCAGACGGGCCTGGTGGACGGCCGCGGCCGTCCGATCCGGGGCCTGCCCCCGCAGGTGGTCTCGGGGGCCACCTGCGACGCGGAGGCGGCCTGGCGCGGCGCGTTCCTCGCGCACGGCTCGCTCACCGAGCCGGGGCGCTCCAGCTCGCTGGAGGTGACCTGCCCCGGGCCCGAGGCGGCGCTCGCGCTGGTCGGCGCCGCCCGCCGCCTCCAGATCGCGGGCAAGGCCCGCGAGGTGCGCGGCGTGGACCGCGTGGTGGTGCGTGACGGCGACGCGATCGGCGCGCTGCTCACCAGGATGGGCGCGCACGAGTCGGTGCTCGCCTGGGAGGAGCGGCGGATGCGCCGCGAGGTGCGCGCCACGGCGAACCGCCTCGCGAACTTCGACGACGCGAACCTGCGCCGCTCGGCCCGCGCCGCGGTCGCCGCAGGAGCCCGCGTGCAGCGCGCCCTGGAGATCCTCGCCGACGACGTGCCCGAGCACCTCGCCGCCGCCGGGCGGCTGCGCATGGAGCACAAGCAGGCCTCCCTCGAGGAGCTGGGCGCGCTCGCCGACCCGCCGCTGACCAAGGACGCCGTCGCGGGCCGCATCCGCCGGCTGCTCGCCATGGCGGACAAGCGGGCGCAGGACCTCGGTATCCCCGGCACGGAGTCCAACATCACGGAGGACATGACCGAGGACATGGCGGAGGACATGGCCGAGGAGATGGCGGACAACCTGGCGGGCTGAATCCGCCTGAAGTTCAACCGGCCGGTGGTGACGCCCAGTTGAGGGCGTCACCACCGGCCTTTTCGCCCCCTTGACTTGACCATGAACCGTCATGAGTCTGGCGCTTGTTCGCTTCTGCGGCATCGCGCCACAACCGTGGCAGACAACTGCAAGGGGGGCTCATGCGTCGAAGAGCGGGGCAAAGAGCGGGACGAAGAGCGAGATCGATCCTCGCTGTCGGAGCGCTTGTTCTGGGGGTGGGCGGCGCGGCACTCGCGCCCGTCGCTCACGCGGACAACGGTCCGGCGAAGGACAACCCGGGCGCGGACGCCATCAAGGTGTTCCGCGCCGACGTGTCGAAGGAGCAGATACCGCTGCTGCTCCAGGCCGGCCAGGACGGCCACGAACTCAGCGAGCAGGCGCCGAAGAAGGGCACCGCGAAGGTCGAGGTCTACCTCACCGACAAGCAGGCCGACAGTCTTCGTAAGAAGGGCGTCGAGCTCACCGAGCACGAGCTGACCGCCAAGGCCACGGCCCGCGTGAAGGCCGCGGGCGACGGAGTCTTCCGCCCGTACAGCGGCGCGGGCGGCCTCCAGGAGGAGATCCTGCGCACCGGCCAGGAGCACCCCGACCTCACGAAGGTCGTCTCCATCGGCAAGACGCTCCAGGGCCAGGACATCCTCGCGCTCAAGCTCAGCAAGGGCGCCAAGAAGGTCACGGACGGCGCGAAGCCGTCCGTGCTCTACATGTCGAACCAGCACGCGCGCGAGTGGATCACCCCGGAGATGACCCGCCGCCTGATGCACCACTACGTGGACAACTACTCCAAGGACGCACGCATCAAGAAGCTCGTCGACTCCACGGAGATGTGGTTCGTCCTCTCCGCCAACCCCGACGGCTACGACTGGACGTTCAAGGACCCGGCCAACCGCCAGTGGCGCAAGAACATGCGCGACAACAACGGCGACGGCAAGTACACTACCGGCGACGGCGTCGACCTCAACCGCAACTTCGCCTACAAGTGGGGCTACGACGACGAGGGTTCCTCACCCCAGCCCGCGAGCCAGACGTACCGCGGCACGGGTCCGGGCTCCGAGCCCGAGACCAAGGCCCTGGACGCCTTCGAGAAGCGGATCGGCTTCGACTACGCCATCAACTACCACTCCGCGGCCGAACTGCTCCTCTACGGAGTGGGCTGGCAGGTCGCCACGCCGACCCCGGACGACGTGATCTACAAGGCGCTCGCCGGCACCCCGGAGAAGTCCGCGATCCCCGGCTACCACCCGCAGGTGTCGTCCGAGCTGTACACGACGAACGGCGAGGCCGACGGGCACGCGGGCAACGTGAACGGCATCTCGATGTTCACGCCCGAGATGAGCACCTGCCAGACCGCGTCGAACAGCGACCCGGGCGACGAGTGGAACGCCGCCGACTGCGCGTCCATCTTCACGTTCCCGGACGACGAGAAGCTCATCCAGGCCGAGTTCGAGAAGAACATCCCCTTCGCGATGTCCGTCGCCGAGACCGCCACGCACCCGGACCAGCCGTCGTCCTCGGTCGGCATGGAGGCGCCCGACTTCACCCCGGCGAAGTTCACGACTTCGTACGCGCGCGGTGGTGACCAGGAAGTCTCCGTGATCGCGCGGAAGTCGGTCCGTGAGAAGGAGCTGAACTACCGGATCAATGGCGGTCGTTCGCACGATGAGGAATTGCGCGCCTGGAAGGGCGGCGAGACCTACGGAGGCGACGACAATCTGCACTTCGACGCCTATAGGGCGAAGGTCGAGGGTGCCGATGTGGGTGACAAGGTAGAGGTGTGGTTCACCGGGAGAACGAAATCCGGAAAGCCCACTAGTAGTGAGCACTTCACCTACTCCGTGGCCGTACGCGACAAGGGTGACACTCTTGTCGTCGCGGAGAACGACGCGGCAGGTACCCAAACAGGCGCCTACGTAGACGCGCTCAAGGCGGCGGGCCGCTCCCCGGTCGTCTGGAACGTCGCCAGGCAGGGCGCGCCCGACCCCCTCGCGGTCCTCGGTCACTTCAAGGCGGTCGTCCACTACACGAGCGCCGACCGGCCGACCCTCGCCACCCAACTCGCCATCCGCGACTACCTGAACGAGGGCGGCAAGCTCGTCGAGGCCGGCGAGAAGGCGGGCGGCTCCGTCGACATCGTCGACACCACGACGAACGACTTCAGCCAGTACTACCTCGGCGCCTACTCCCGCACCGCCGCCCCCGTGGCGACCCGCTTCGACGGCTCCGGCGCCCTCGACGGCGTCGCCGCGGACCTCGGCGACGCCCCCGGCAACCCGCTCAACAGCCCCGGCCTGTACGAGGCGACCTCCGCCACGCTGCCGCAGTTCACCAGCGCGGGGGCGGGCCAGTACGAAGGCGCGGGCATGGCCGCCGCCGTCCACACCGACGACGCGTACAAGCGCCTGACCCGCACGATCGACCTCACCCAGGTCACCGCGGCCCAGCAGCCGTCCCTGCGGACGCAGCTCCTGTGGGACACCGAGCCGGGCTACGACCACGTACTCCTGGAGGCGCACACCACCGGAGCGGAGGACTGGACGACGCTCCCCGACAAGGACGGTCTGACCTCGAACAAGGTGCCCACCGAGTGCGAGGCGGGCTTCTTCGTCCAGGACCACCCGGCGCTCACCCGCTACCTGACGCCGAGCGGCTCCGCCTGCGGCAACACCGGCACCTCCGGCCAGTGGAACAGCCTCACCGGCTCCTCCGACGACTGGAAGACGGTCACGTACGACCTGAGCGCCTACGCGGGCAAGACCGTGGAGGTCTCCCTGAGTTACGTGAGCGACCCCGGCACCGGCGGTGAGGGCGTGCGCGCGGACAACGCCTCCGTCGTCATCGGGGGACAGGCCACCGAGACCGAGGGCTTCGAGACGTCCCTGGGCGTCTGGAGCGTCCCCGGACCGCCCGCGGGCAGCCCGCCCGCCGTGAAGGACTGGGCGCTCGCCAAGGACCTGTTCACGACGTACGGCGCCATCAGCACCCCGGACACCGTGCTCCTCGGATTCGGCCTGGAACACGTCACCGCGACCGCCGACAGAAATGCGCTCATCAGAAAGGCCCTGCGCTCAATTAGCGACTGATCAAGGCCGGAATTACCCGCGAAATACACAGCGGCCCGTACGTTACTGACGAGTACGGGCCGCTGTGCCCTACATAGAGTCGCTCGATGTCACCCCAAACGCTTATGGGGGGTAGGGTCGGAGGCGGTCGGGGACATCCCAATAAATCTCGCCGGCGTCGATACTCCGGCGTACCAACGAGGAGATCGGTTCGTGACGATCCGCGTAGGCATCAACGGCTTTGGCCGCATCGGTCGTAACTACTTCCGCGCGCTGCTTGAGCAGGGTGCGGACATCGAGATCGTGGCTGTCAACGACCTGGGTGACACCGCGACCACCGCGCACCTCCTGAAGTACGACACCATCCTGGGCCGCCTCAAGGCCGAGGTGTCGCACACCGAGGACACCATCACCGTCGACGGCCACACCATCAAGGTGCTGTCCGAGCGCAACCCCGCCGACATCCCGTGGGGCCAGCTGGGCGTCGACATCGTGGTCGAGTCCACGGGCATCTTCACGAAGAAGGCCGACGCCGAGAAGCACATCGCCGGCGGCGCCAAGAAGGTCCTCATCTCGGCTCCGGCCAAGGAAGAGGACATCACCATCGTGATGGGTGTCAACCAGGACCAGTACGACCCGGCGAACCACCACGTCATCTCGAACGCGTCCTGCACCACCAACTGTGTGGCGCCGATGGCGAAGGTTCTCGACGAGAACTTCGGCATCGTCAAGGGCCTTATGACGACGGTTCACGCGTACACGAACGACCAGCGCATCCTGGACTTCCCGCACTCGGACCTGCGCCGCGCCCGCGCCGCCGCGGAGAACATCATCCCGACCACGACGGGTGCCGCCAAGGCCACCGCCCTGGTCCTGCCGCAGCTCAAGGGCAAGCTCGACGGCATCGCGATGCGCGTCCCGGTCCCGACCGGATCGGCCACCGACCTGGTCGTCGACCTGCAGCGCGAGGTCACCAAGGACGAGGTCAACGCCGCGTTCAAGAAGGCGGCCGACGACGGTCCGCTCAAGGGCATCCTGTTCTACACCGAGGACCCGATCGTGTCGTCCGACATCGTCAGCGACCCGGCTTCCTGCACCTTCGACTCCTCCCTGACGATGGTCCAGGAGGGCAAGACGGTGAAGATCCTCGGCTGGTACGACAACGAGTGGGGCTACTCCAACCGCCTCGTCGACCTGACCACCTTTGTCGGCGGCCAGCTCTGAGCCCTCTAAGGTTCTAGAGCAGCAAGGCACTTAGATGTGAGCGAAGGGTCCGGACCCGCGCGAGGCCGCGCGACAGTCCGGACCCTTCGCGCGTCAGCCGTCAAGGCACAGCCTCCAGGAACTTGCACGACCAGCCCTCTCAAGGAGCCCATCCATGAAGACGATTGAGGAACTTCTCGCCGAAGGGGTCGACGGGAAGCGGGTGTTCGTCCGCGCCGACCTCAACGTGCCGCTGGCCGACGGCCTCATCACCGACGACGGCCGCATCCGCGCCGTCCTGCCGACCGTGAAGGCCCTGGCCGACGCCGGCGCGAAGGTGATCGTCGCCTCCCACCTGGGCCGCCCCAAGGGCGCCCCGGACCCGCAGTTCTCGCTGCTGCCGGCCGCCGAGCGCCTCGCCGAGCTCCTTGGCAAGCCGGTCGCCTTCGCCCAGGACACCGTCGGCCCCGCCGCCAACGACGCCGTGGACGGCCTGGAGCCGGGCCAGGTGGCCGTCATCGAGAACCTGCGCTTCAACGCCGGCGAGACGAGCAAGGACGACGCCGAGCGCGGCGACTTCGCCGAGCAGCTCGCGAACCTCGCCGACGTCTACGTAGGCGACGGTTTCGGCGCCGTGCACCGTAAGCACGCCTCCGTGTACGACCTGCCGAAGCGCCTCCCGCACTACGCGGGCTTCCTCATCGCCACCGAGGTCGGCGTCCTGAAGAAGCTCACCGAGGACGTCAAGCGCCCCTACGTAGTAGCGCTCGGCGGCGCCAAGGTCTCCGACAAGCTCGCCGTCATCGACCAGCTCCTCGGCAAGGCCGACCGCCTCCTCATCGGCGGCGGCATGGCGTACACGTTCCTCAAGGCCAAGGGCTACGAGGTCGGCATCTCGCTGCTCCAGGAGGACCAGCTGCCTGCCGTCACCGAGTACATGGAGCGCGCCGAGAAGAACGGCGTGGAGCTCGTGCTCCCCGTGGACGTCCTCGTCTCGTCCGAGTTCCCCGACCTCAAGGGCAAGACCCCGGCCAACCCCACCACCGTCGCCGCGGACGCCATCCCGGCCGACCAGGAGGGCCTGGACATCGGCCCCGAGACCCGCAAGCTGTACGCCTCGAAGCTCACCGACGCGCAGACCGTCTTCTGGAACGGCCCCATGGGCGTCTTCGAGCACCCCGACTACGCCGAGGGCACCAAGGCGGTCGCCCAGGCCCTCATCGACTCCCCGGGCTTCACCGTGGTGGGCGGCGGAGACTCCGCCGCGGCGGTCCGTACCCTGGGCTTCGACGAGAAGGCATTCGGCCACATCTCGACCGGCGGCGGCGCCTCCCTCGAATACCTCGAGGGCAAGACGCTGCCCGGTCTCGCCGCACTGGAGGACTGACCCCGCATGACTGCTCCCGTACAGGGCCGCACGCCGCTGATGGCGGGCAACTGGAAGATGAACCTCAACCACCTCGAGGCCATCGCGCACGTCCAGAAGCTCGCCTTCGCTCTCGCGGACAAGGACTACGAGGCCGTCGAGGTCGCCGTCCTGCCGCCGTTCACCGACCTGCGCTCCGTGCAGACGCTGGTCGACGGCGACAAGCTGAAGATCAAGTACGGCGCCCAGGACGTCTCGGCGCACGACTCCGGCGCGTACACCGGAGAGATCTCCGGCCCGATGCTCGCCAAGCTGAAGTGCACCTTCGTGGCGATCGGCCACTCAGAGCGCCGCCAGTACCACGACGAGACCGACGAGATCGTCAACGGCAAGGTGAAGGCCGCGTACAAGCACGGCCTGACGCCGATCCTGTGCGTCGGTGAGGAGCTGGACGTCCGCGAGGCGGGCAACCACGTCTCCCACACGCTCGCGCAGGTCGAGGGCGCCCTCAAGGACCTCCCGGCCGAGCAGGCCGAGACCATCGTCATCGCCTACGAGCCCGTGTGGGCCATCGGCACCGGCAAGGTGTGCGGCGCCGACGACGCGCAGGAGGTCTGCGCGGCCATCCGCGGCAAGCTCGCCGAGCTGTACTCGCAGGACGTCGCCGACAAGATCCGCATCCAGTACGGCGGCTCGGTGAAGTCCGGCAACGTCGCGGAGATCATGGCGAAGCCCGACATCGACGGCGCGCTCATCGGCGGCGCCTCGCTGGACGCCGACGAGTTCGTCAAGATCGTTCGCTTCCACGAGCAGTGACACGAGCAGCGAGTAGGCGATAGCCGCCTTACGTCGTACCCTTGCGGGGCCGGGTGGTCTGACACCCGGCCCCGTCTCCCGATAAGTCCGAGGAAGTTGGTCCAGCCGTGGTTATGGGGTTCTCGATCGCCCTGATCGTCTTCAGCCTGCTGCTGATGCTCCTTGTGCTCATGCACAAGGGAAAGGGTGGCGGCCTCTCCGACATGTTCGGTGGCGGCATGCAGTCCTCCGTCGGCGGCTCCTCGGTCGCCGAGCGAAACCTGGACCGGATCACGATCGTGGTCGGTCTGCTGTGGTTCGCGTGCATCGTGGTGCTCGGCATTCTGATGAAGATCAACAATTGATCCGCGCCTGACCGGCCACCGGTCGGCAGCGACAATCGCATATCGCCTCTACGTAAAGCCCCATGTTCGGTACGCGCTCAACAACGCGGCCTATCATGGGGCTTGCGTCTGGGGAGCGATGTAACTCCAATCACTGGACGCGCGTTGGGCCTTACGTAGACTGAGGCGCTCCGCGGCGAAGCTGACACGCCGACACGCTTCGCGGCACCATCACGCAGGGAGTTACGACCGTGGCAAGTGGCAACGCGATCCGAGGAAGTCGGGTCGGGGCGGGGCCGATGGGTGAGGCCGAGCGCGGCGAGTCCGCGCCCCGCCTGCGCATCTCCTTCTGGTGCTCGAACGGGCACGAGACGCAGCCGAGCTTCGCCTCCGACGCGCAGGTGCCGGAGACCTGGGACTGTCCGCGCTGCGGCTTCCCGGCCGGGCAGGACCGGGACAGTCCGCCGGACCCGCCGCGTACGGAGCCGTACAAGACGCACCTGGCCTACGTCAGGGAGCGGCGCAGCGACGCGGACGGCGAGGCGATCCTCGCCGAGGCGCTCGCGAAACTGCGGGGCGAGATCTGACTCCGTAGAACTGATCCAGCGAATAGGGCCGGGCACGTTCACGTGCCCGGCCCTATTCGCTGCGCCGAAAGGCCCGATTCACCCTGATCAATTAGGTTGGGTGGCAGCGGCGGGGTTCGTACGCATGCGGTTTCAACAGAAGGCTGAAGGTCGAGATGAACGCGTCCGACAAGCAGGTAGCACTCACCCAGACGCCCGAGTGGCAGGCGCTCGTCAAGCACCGGCAGCAGTTGGGCGACGTACACCTCCGGGAGCTGTTCGAGGCCGATCCCGCGCGGGGGTCCGGCTGGCGGCTGCGGGTCGGTGACCTGCATGTCGACTACTCGAAGCACCTCGTCACAGAGGAGACGCTGCGGTTGCTGCGCGAGCTGGCCGCGGCGACCGACGTGTTCGGCCTGCGCGACGCCATGTTCCGCGGCGAGAAGATCAACACGACCGAGGACCGGGCCGTCCTGCACACCGCGCTGCGCGCCCCGCGCGACGCCGTGGTCGAGGTCGACGGCGAGAACGTGGTGCCGGGCGTGCACGCCGTCCTCGACAAGATGGCCGCCTTCGCCGACCGGGTCAGGTCGGGGGAGTGGACCGGGCACACCGGCAAGCGGATCAAGAACGTCGTCAACATCGGCATCGGCGGCTCCGACCTCGGGCCCGCGATGGCGTACGAAGTCCTGCGCTCCTTCACCGACCGCGAGCTGACCGTCCGCTTCGTGTCGAACGTCGACGGGGCCGATCTGCACGAGGCCGTACGGGACCTGGACCCGGCCGAGACGCTGTTCGTCATCGCCTCGAAGACCTTCACCACCATCGAGACGATCACCAACGCGACCTCGGCGCGCAACTGGCTGCTCACCGAGCTGAGGGCCGGTCAGGAAGCCGTCGCCAAGCACTTCGTGGCGCTTTCGACGAACGCCGAGAAGGTGTCGGAGTTCGGCATCGACACCGCCAACATGTTCGAGTTCTGGGACTGGGTCGGCGGACGTTATTCGTATGACTCCGCGATCGGGCTCTCGCTGATGATCGCCATCGGGCCGGCCGCGTTCCGCGAGATGCTCGACGGCTTCCACCTCGTCGACGAGCACTTCCGCACCGCGCCCGCCGAGTCCAACGTCCCTTTGCTGATGGGCCTGTTGGGCATCTGGTACGGCAACTTCCACGGCGCCCAGTCGCACGCCGTGCTGCCCTACAGCCACTACTTGTCGAAGTTCACGGCGTACCTCCAGCAGCTCGACATGGAGTCCAACGGGAAGTACGTGCAGAGGAACGGCGAGGAGGTCGGCTGGCAGACCGGCCCGGTGGTGTGGGGCACGCCCGGCACCAACGGACAGCACGCCTACTACCAACTCATCCACCAGGGCACGAAGTTGATCCCCGCGGACTTCATCGGCTTCGCCGAGCCCGTGGCCGACCTGCTGCCGGGGCTCGTCGCCCAGCACGACCTCCTCATGGCCAACTTCTTCGCGCAGACCCAGGCGCTGGCCTTCGGCAAGACGCCCGACGAGGTGCGCGCCGAGGGGGTGCCCGAGGAGCTGGTGCCGCACAAGACGTTCAAGGGCGACCACCCGACGACCACGATCCTCGCGAAGAACCTCACGCCGTCCGTGCTCGGGCAGTTGGTCGCCCTCTACGAACACAAGGTGTTCGTGCAGGGCGCCGTCTGGAACATCGACTCCTTCGACCAGTGGGGCGTCGAACTCGGCAAGGTCCTCGCCAAGCGCGTCGAACCGGCCCTCACCGAGGGCGTGGACGTGCCGGGGCTCGACACGTCGACGAAGGCGCTGGTCGCGAAGTACCGCGAGCTGCGAGGGCGTTAACGATTATTGGGGTGCGCAAAATCCTCCCGGCGGGTGAGACTGCGTCTCCGTGACCCAGCCGGGAGGCACTCAGTGGACCAGCTCATGTCGGCGCTCGCCGATCCCGAACGACTCAGGCTGTACGCGCGCATCGTCCTCGACGAGCTGCCGCCGCGCGAGGCCGACTCCCCGGCGGCCCGCAAGCACCTCGGCAAGCTGATCGCCGCCGGACTCGTCGAGCGCCTCGACGACGGCTCGCTGCGGGCCGGCCCCGAGGTGTTCCGGCGGCACCGCGCCCCCGAGCCCGCCACGGGCGTGCCGCGCCACCTCACCGGCTTCTTCGCGCGCGGCCGGCTCACGGCCATACCGGTGCGGCCCGCCGTGCGGCACGAACTCCTCGTGCACCTCACCGACACCCTCTTCGACGCCGACCGCACGTACAGCGAGCGCGAGGTCAACGCGGCGCTGCGCACCGTCCACGACGACACGGCGGCGCTGCGCCGCTACTGCGTCATCGACGGCCTCCTCGTACGGGAGAAGGACGGCTCGGACTACCGGGTGCCGCAGCATGCGTAAGGCCCCACCTCTTTAGGAGGTGGGGCCTTACGCGCTACGTGGCGCCTACGTAGAGCGGCGTTACGCGATCGCCGGCGGGTACAGCTCCGGCGGCAGCTGCGAGGCCGCCGCCGAGTCGAGCAGCCACAGCGTGCGCGAGCGCCCGTACGCGCCCGCCGCCGGGGCCTGGATCTCGCCCGCGCCGGACAGGGCGATGGCCGCCGCCTTCGCCTTGTCCTCGCCCGCCGCCAGCAGCCACACCTCGCGCGCCGCCCGGATCGCCGGGAGCGTGAGCGTGGTGCGGGTGGGCGGGGGCTTGGGGGCGCCGTGCACGCCGACGACCGTGCGCTCCGTCTCGCGAACCGCCGGAAGCTCCGGGAAGAGCGACGCGACGTGCGTGTCCGGGCCCACGCCGAGCATCAGGACGTCGAAGGTCGGCACCGGGCCGTGGTCCTCCGGGCCCGCCGCATTGGCGAGTTCGGCCGCGTACGCCTCGGCCGCGGCGTCCGCCTCGAAGGGGCCGTCCGACGCGGGCATGGGGTGCACGCGCGCGGGGTCGAGCGGCACCGCGTCGAGCAGCGCCTCCTTCGCCTGCGTGTAGTTGCGCTCGGGGTCGCCGTCCGGCAGGAACCGCTCGTCGCCCCACCACAGGTCGAGGCGGCCCCAGTCGATCGCGTCCCGCGCGGGCGCCGAATTCAACGCGGCCAGCAGGCCGTTGCCGTTGCGGCCGCCCGTCAGGACGACGGAGGCGTAGCCGCGGGCGGACTGGGCGTCGACGATCTTGGTGATCAGCCGGGCCGCGGCCGCCTGCGCCATCAGCTCCTTGTCGCGGTGGACGACGAGCTGGGGTGCTGCGCTCACTTGTCTGCACTCACTTGTCTGTACTCACTTCTCTGCGCTCATTCTTCTGCGCTCACTTCGTCGAGGCCTTCTTGGCCGCGCCCCGCTTGGCGGGGGTCTTCTTGGCCGGTGCCTTCTTCGCGGCGGCCTTCTGGGCGGGCGCCGCGGTGGGAGCGGCGGAGGCCGACGACGACACCGACTCCGGCACCGTCTTCTGCTCCTCCGGCTCGCCCAGCCGGTCCACGCCGAACTTCAGCGCAGCGGCGTACGTGTCGTCCGGGTCGAGTCTGCGCAGCTCCTCCGCGATCAGCTCGGACGTCTCGCGGCGCTTGAGCGCGACCGCGCGGTCCGGCTGGCCCTGGATGGAGAGCGTGGCCAGGGTGCCGTCGGCCCGGTCGAGCACGATGGGGCCGCAGGTGGACTCAAGGCGTACGCCGGTCAGGCCCGGGCCCGCCGACAGCGAGCGCTTCACCGGGACGTCGAGCCGGTCCGCGAGCCACATCGCGAGCAGCTCGCAGCTCGGGTTGAACTCCTCGCCCTCGACCTCGACCGAGGTGACGTCGCAGGTCACCTGGTCGAGCGCGGCGGCCAGCATGGAGCGCCACGGCGTGATCCGGGTCCACGACAGGTCCGTGTCGCCGGGGGAGTAGGACGCCGCGCGGGCCTCCAGCTCGTGAACCGGCTGTTCGGCCGCGTACGTGTCCGTGACGCGGCGCTGGGCCAGGGCGCCCAGCGGGTCGTTCGCGGGGTCCAGAGGGGCGTCCACGGGCCACCAGACGACCGTGGGGGCATCCGGCAGGAGCAGCGGGAGCACGACCGACTGGGCGTGGTTGACGACCTCGCCGTACAGGCGCAGCACGACGGTCTCGCCCGTGCCCGCCTCGGCGCCCACCCGTACCTCGGCGTCGAGGCGCGACTTCGTACGGTCGCGGGGCGAGCGGGAGACGCGCTTGATGACGACCAGCGTGCGCGAAGGGTGCTCGCGCGAGGCTTCGTTGGCCGCCTTCAGGGCGTCGTAGGCGTTCTCCTCGTCGGTGACGATGACGAGGGTCAGCACCATGCCGACGGCAGGGGTGCCGAGCGCCCGACGGGCCTGTACGAGCGCCTTGTTGACCTTGCTGGAGGTGGTGTCCGTGAGATCGATCTTCATGGCCGGCGCCAGCTCCGTCCGTCTCGTGCGAGCATTTCGTCCGCCTCGGCGGGCCCCCACGTGCCGGACGGGTACTGCGCGGGCCTGCCGTGCGTGTCCCAGTAGTCCTCGATCGGGTCGAGGATGTTCCAGGACAGCTCGACCTCCTCCGTGCGCGGGAAGAGGTTGGCGTCGCCCAACAGGACGTCCAGGATGAGCCGTTCGTACGCCTCCGGGCTCGACTCCGTGAAGGACTCGCCGTACGCGAAGTCCATCGACACGTCCCGGATCTCCATCGATGTGCCCGGCACCTTGGACCCGAAGCGGACCGTGATGCCCTCGTCCGGCTGGACGCGGATCACGATCGCGTTCTTGCCCAGCTCCTCCGTCGCCGTGTGGTCGAAGGGGGAGTGCGGGGCGCGCTGGAAGACGACGGCGATCTCGGTGACGCGGCGGCCGAGACGCTTGCCGGTGCGCAGGTAGAAGGGCACGCCCGCCCAACGGCGGTTGTCCACCTCCAACTTGACGGCCGCGTACGTGTCGGTCTTCGACTTGGGGTCGATGCCGTCTTCCTGGAGATAGCCGACGGCCTTCTCGCCGCCCTGCCACCCGGCCGCGTACTGCGCGAACACCGTGTCCTTGCCGATGTCCTTCGGCAGCTTCACGGCGCCCAGCACCTTGGCCTTCTCCGTGACGAGCGCGTCGGCGTCGAAGGAGGCGGGCTCCTCCATGGCGGTCAGTGCCATCAGCTGGAGCAGGTGGTTCTGGATGACGTCGCGCGCGGCGCCGATGCCGTCGTAGTAGCCGGCCCGGCCGCCGATGCCGATGTCCTCGGCCATCGTGATCTGGATGTGGTCGACATAGGACCGGTTCCAGATCGGCTCGAACATCTGGTTCGCGAAGCGCAGCGCCAGGATGTTCTGGACCGTCTCCTTGCCGAGGTAGTGGTCGATCCGGAACACCTGGTCCGGGTCGAACACCTCGTGCACGATCGCGTTCAGCTCCTTGGCGGAGGCGAGATCGTGGCCGAAGGGCTTCTCGATGACGGCGCGCCGCCAGGAGCCCTCGGGCGCGTCCGCCAGCTCGTGCTTCTTGAGCTGCTGCACGACCTGGGGGAAGAACTTCGGGGGTACGGAGAGGTAGAACGCGAAGTTGCCGCCCGTGCCCTGCGACTTGTCCAGGTCGTTGATGGTCGCCTTGAGCTGCTCGAACGCGTCGTCGTCGTCGAAGTTGCCCTGGACGAAGCGCATCCCCTGGATGAGCTGCTGCCAGACCTCCTCGCGGAACGGCGTGCGCGCGTGCTGCTTGACCGCGTCGTGCACTTCCTGCGCGAAGTCCTCGTCCTGCCACTCGCGGCGGGCGAACCCGATCAGCGAGAAGCCGGGCGGGAGCAGACCCCGGTTCGCGAGGTCATAGACGGCAGGCATCAGCTTTTTACGTGACAAATCGCCCGTAACGCCGAAAATCACCAGGCCCGACGGCCCCGCGATGCGCGGGAGCCGTCGGTCGGCGGCGTCACGGAGCGGATTGCCGTTCGCTCCGTGTGCGGTCAAGGGATCAGCCCTCCGAGGGGGCGAGGCGCTTGAGCTCCGCCTCGGTCGACTTCAGCAGGTCGTTCCAGGACGCCTCGAACTTCTCGACGCCCTCGTCCTCCAGAAGCTGCACGACCTCGTCGTACGAGATCCCCAGCTTCTCGACGGCCGCGATCTCCTTGCGGGCCTGGTCGTACGTGCCCGCGATCGTGTTGCCGGTGATCTGGCCGTGGTCGCCGGTCGCCTCAAGGGTGGCCTCCGGCATGGTGTTCACCGTGCCGGGCGCGACGAGGTCGTCGACGTACATGGTGTCCTTGTACGCCTTGTCCTTCACGCCGGTCGAGGCCCACAGCGGACGCTGCTTATTGGCCTGCGCCTTGTCGAGCGGGGCCCAGCGGTCGCTGCTGAACACCTCTTCGAACGCCTCGTAGGCGAGCCGGGCGTTGGCGACGGCGGCCTTGCCGCGCGCGGCCTTGGCCTCGTCCGTGCCCAGGGCGTCGATCCGCTTGTCGATCTCGGTGTCCACGCGGGACACGAAGAAGGACGCGACGGAGTGGATCTGGGACAGGTCCAGGCCCTTGGCCTTCGCCTTCTCCAGGCCCGCGAGGTAGGCGTCCATGACCTCGCGGTAGCGCTCCAGGGAGAAGATCAGCGTGACGTTGACGCTGATGCCGTTGCCGATCGTCTCGGTGATCGCGGGCAGGCCCGCCTTGGTCGCCGGGATCTTGATCAGCGTGTTCGGCCGGTCCACCAGCCACGCCAGCTGGCGGGCCTCGGCGACCGTCGCCTTGGTGTTGTGCGCCAGGCGCGGGTCGACCTCGATCGACACGCGGCCGTCCTGGCCGCCCGTCGCGTCGAAGACCGGGCGCAGGATGTCGGCGGCGTCGCGGACGTCCGCCGTCGTGATCATGCGGATGGCCTCTTCGACGGTGACCTTGCGGGCGGCGAGGTCGGCGAGCTGCTGCTCGTAGCCGTCACCGCTGGAGATCGCCTTCTGGAAGATCGACGGGTTGGTGGTGACGCCCACGACGTGCTGCTGGTCGATCAGCTCGGCGAGGTTGCCGGACGTGATCCGCTTGCGCGACAGGTCGTCCAGCCAGATCGCGACGCCTTCTTCGGAGAGGCGCTTGAGTGCGTCTGTCATGGAAATTGCATCTCCTACGTGTCGTGTACGGGCGTCAGCGCTGAGCCGCGGCGAGGGATTCCTTCGCCTTGGCGGCCACGTTCTCGGCAGTGAAGCCGAACTCCTTGAAGAGCACCTTGCCGTCGGCGGACGCACCGAAGTGCTCCAGCGAAACGATGCGACCGGCGTCCCCGACGAAGCGGTGCCAGGTCAGACCGATCCCGGCCTCGACCGCGACACGCGCCTTCACGGCGGGCGGCAGGACGCTGTCCCGGTACCCCTGGTCCTGGGCGTCGAACCACTCGACGCACGGCATCGAGACGACGCGCGTGGCGATGCCCTCGGCCTCCAGCTGCTCGCGGGCCTCGACGGCCAGGTGCACCTCGGAGCCGGTGGCGATCAGGATCAGGTCCGGGGTCTCCTTGGAGGCCTCGGCCAGGACGTAACCACCCTTGGCGGTGTCCTCGTTCGCCTCGTACGTCGGCACGCCCTGGCGGGTCAGCGACAGGCCGTGCGGGTGCGAGACGCCGTACTCCTTCTTGCCGCGGCGCAGGATCTCGCGCCAGGCGATCGCCGTCTCGTTGGCGTCCGCGGGGCGGACGACGTTGAGGCCGGGGATCGCGCGCAGCGAGGCCAGGTGCTCGACCGGCTGGTGGGTCGGGCCGTCCTCGCCGAGGCCGATGGAGTCGTGCGTCCACACGTAGGTGACGGGCAGCGACATGAGGGCGGAGAGGCGGACGGCGTTGCGCATGTAGTCGGAGAACACCAGGAAGGTGCCTCCGTAGATGCGCGTGTGGCCGTGCAGCGCGATGCCGTTCATCTCCGCGGCCATGGAGTGCTCACGGATACCGAAGTGCACGGTGCGGCCGTACGGGTCGGCCTCCGGCAGCGGGTTGCCGGCCGGGAGGAACGACGACGTCTTGTCGATCGTCGTGTTGTTCGAGCCCGCGAGGTCGGCGGAGCCGCCCCACAGCTCGGGGATCACACCGCCGAGCGCCTGGAGGACCTTGCCGGAGGCGGCGCGCGTGGCGACACCCTTGCCGGTCTCGAAGACGGGGAGCTTCTCCTCCCAGCCGGCCGGCAGCTCGCCCGCGTTGATGCGGTCGAACTCGGCGGCCCGCTCCGCGTTCGCCGTGCGCCACTCCTGGAAGGACTTCTCCCACTCGGCCTTCGCCTGCGCGCCGCGCTCCAGGGCGCCACGCGTGTGGTTGATGACCTCGTCGGAGACCTCGAAGGTCTTCTCCGGGTCGAAGCCCAGGACGCGCTTGGTGGCGGCCACCTCGTCGTCGCCGAGCGCCGAGCCGTGCGCGGCCTCGGTGTTCTGGGCGTTCGGGGCGGGCCAGGCGATGATCGAGCGCAGCGCGATGAACGACGGCTTGTCGGTGACGGCCTTCGCGGCCTCGATGGCGTTGTAGACCGCCTCGGGGTCCAGGTCGCCGTCCGCCTTCGGCTCCACGCGCTGGACGTGCCAGCCGTACGCCTCGTAGCGCTTGCAGGTGTCCTCGGAGACGGCGGTCTCGGTGTCGCCCTCGATCGAGATGTGGTTGTCGTCCCACAGCAGGATCAGGTTGCCGAGCTGCTGGTGACCGGCCATCGACGACGCCTCGGCGGAGATGCCCTCCTGGAGGCAGCCGTCACCGGCGATCGCGTAGACGTAGTGGTCGAACGGGCTCTCCCCGGCCGCGGCCTGCGGATCGAAGAGACCGCGCTCGTAGCGCGAGGCCATCGCCATGCCCACGGCGTTGGCGACACCCTGGCCGAGCGGGCCCGTGGTGGTCTCGACGCCGGTGGTGTGCCCGTACTCCGGGTGGCCAGGCGTCTTGGAGCCCCAGGTGCGGAACGCCTTGAGGTCGTCCAGCTCCAGGCCGAAACCGGCCAGGTAGAGCTGGATGTAGAGCGTCAGGGACGAGTGGCCCGCGGAAAGGACGAACCGGTCGCGCCCGACCCAGTCGGCGTCCGCCGGGTCGTGCCGCATCACCTTCTGGAAGAGGGTGTACGCGGCCGGGGCCAGGCTCATCGCCGTACCGGGATGGCCGTTGCCGACCTTCTGTACGGCGTCGGCGGCCAGGACGCGGACGGTGTCAACGGCCCGCTGGTCCATTTCGGTCCACTCGAAGTCTGTGGTGGTCGGCTTGGTGCTCACCCTGAGTCAGGGCTCCTCTCCACATGTCTCATGCCGGTGACGTCTGTCACCGGCCGCTGTCGAGCCTACCCTCGCTGGAACGTGCTTTTTTTCGACTCATTCCAGACTGCCGGGAGTCTGTCGGATCCGCCTCCTGACAGGGATCGACGCGCTTTCGACACGTGAATACGGAGCTGCTCATATGGGGGCTCATGCGTGGCGGGAAAAGCTCATCCGATGGGGTCCGCGAAGAGGCCGTCGAAGAGGCCGTCGAAGAGGCTTTACGGCATGCGGGCCAACACGACCCACCCCCACGAAGGGCTGGGTATGGGCAACGTCTAGAGTGGCGTGGTACGCGCGAGCCTTTACCGGGACTTCACATCAAGTGGTCCGTAACGGGGGCTCGCTGGAGTCTCTGTCAGGGGTGTGCGTGACGGCCGTCGAATCCCGTCCAGCGGGAGCGCTGACCAGCAGCAGTCGGGGCCAGCGGCCGTTCGGGGCCCGCGTCAAGGCGTTCGTGGCGCTGACCAAGCCGCGAATCATCGAGCTGCTTCTCATCACCACGGTTCCGGTGATGTTCCTTGCCGAACAGGGCGTTCCCGACCTCTGGCTGGTGCTGATCACCTGCCTCGGCGGTTACCTCTCGGCAGGCGGGGCCAATGCCCTCAATATGTGGTACGACCGCGACATCGACGCCCTTATGGAGCGCACGTCGCAGCGGCCACTGGTGACCGGCATGGTCAGCCCCAACGAATGCCTGGTCTTCGGCATCTCCCTCGCGGTGATCTCGACGCTACTGTTCGGCTTCGCCGTGAACTGGCTGTCGGCCTGGCTGTCCCTGGGCGCGCTGCTCTTCTACGTAGTCGTCTACACGATGATCCTGAAGCGGCGTACCGCGCAGAACATCGTGTGGGGCGGCATCGCGGGCTGCCTGCCCGTCCTCATCGGCTGGTCGTCCGTCACGAACTCCATGTCGTGGGCGCCGATCATCCTCTTCGGGGTCATGTTCTTCTGGACGCCGCCGCACTACTGGCCGCTCTCCATGAAGGTGAAGGACGACTACGCGCGCGCGGGCGTTCCGATGCTTCCCGTGCTCGCCTCCAACAAGGTGGTCGCCAAGCAGATCGTCGCCTACAGCTGGGTGATGGTCGCGGTGTCGCTGCTGCTTCAGCCGCTCGGCTACACCGGCTGGTTCTACACGGCGGTCGCAGTGCTCGCCGGCGGCTTCTGGCTGTGGGAGGCGCACGGCCTGCAGACCCGCGCCAAGGCCGAGATCACGGGCGCGAAGCTCAAGGAGATGCGGCTGTTCCACTGGTCCATCACCTATGTCTCGCTGCTGTTCGTGGCGATCGCGGTGGACCCGTTCCTGCGCTGACCGCTTGAGAAGTTCCCTTGGGAGTGGGGTGCGTGGCCCAGGCCACGCACCCCACTTCTCGATTGTTCGGCTACTCGTCGGTAGCATCCTGTCCATGGCAGAGACAGCGGTGAAGGATGAGCGGCGCGCGGCCAAGCTGGCCAAGGAGATCGGCGTGTTCGCCAAGGCGCACGGCGGCGCCGAGGGACAGCTCGCGTACATCGGCGAGCACGGCACGCGCATCGTCCTCGTCGGCGAGGACGGCGGCTGGGGCGACCTGGTGGCCCGCACGTACGAGATCGCGCAGAAGGCCGTCGAGAAGGCGGGCATCACCGTCCACGAGGACTTCGACGGGGACTTCGCGGCCAAGGTCGAGACCGGCCCGTACGAGTGGAAGCGGATGGCGGGCATCCAGCTCGGCGGCTGAGCCGTCGGCCGAGTCGGCCGGCTGAGCCGGTGGGCCGAGTCGGGCGTTTGTACGGGCCGCGATCGAGCAACACCACGGGCCCGTTCACCCGTTAGGACTGGTGGAAGCACGGTCCATATACGGGGAGCCCGGATGATCGAAACGCCGTCCCTCGTGGATCAGTACTGCCACGGGGTGCTGCGTACGGAGCTGGGTCTCGGCACGTTCGAGGCCCACCTCGCCCGGGGCGAGGGGCCGCCCGCCCCCGGCACCACCTTCTTCGACACCCAGACCGGGTTCGCGGTGCGCCGCTGGTGCCCGCCGCTGCTCGGCCTGGAACCGCACTGCCCGCCCGCCCGCTACCTCGCCAGACGCCGCGAACTCGGCGTCGTAGAGGCCGGGCGCAGGCTGCTGCGCGGCAGCGGCATCACCACGTACCTCGTGGACACGGGTCTCGCCGACGACCTGACCGGGCCCGCCGAACTGGCCGCCGCGGCCCAGGGCGAGGCCCACGAGATCGTCCGCCTCGAACTCCTCGCGGAGCAGGTCGCGGACACGTCGGGGACCGTCGACTCCTTCCTCGCCAACCTCGCCGAGTCGGTGCACGCCGCGGCCTCCGGCGCGGTCGCCTTCACCTCGGTCGCCGGCGTACGCCACGGGCTCACGCTCGCGCCGCAGCCGCCGGGCCCCGGAGAGGTGCGCGGGGCGGCGGGGCGGTGGCTGGCGGGGCGGCAGGTCGGCGGCGCGCTCACGGACCCGGTGCTGCTACGGCACCTCTTGTGGATCGCGGTCGCATCCGGCCGCCCGCTGCAACTGCGCTGGGGCCACCTCGACCCCACCGACCCGGTCGCACTCGCCGACTTCGCGCGCGCCACGGCGGGACTCGGCACCGACGTGGTGCTGCTGCACGGCTACCCGTACCACCGGAACGCGGCGCACCTGGCGGGCGTCTTCCCGCACGTCTACGCGGACTTGGGGCCGGCCCTCGCGCGCACGGGGGCGCGGGCGGCGGGGCTGCTCGCGGAGTTCCTGGAGCTGGCGCCCTTCGGGAAGCTGCTGTTCTCGACGGGGGCGCAGGGCCTGCCGGAGCTGCACGTCGTGGGCGCACGCCTGTTCCGGCAGGCGCTGGGGCGGGTGCTCGGGGAGTGGGTCGCCGACGGGGCGTGGTCGCTGAGCGACGCGCAGCGGGTGGCGGGGATGATCGCGGCGGGGACGGCGCGGCGGGTGTACGGACTCGGTGCGGCCTGAGCCCGTACGGGAGCGTCAGACCGCCGAGAGCTCCTGGCCCGACTGGGACGGGAGGCCCGGCTCCGCCACGGGACGCTCGCGCAGCGAGAGCACGACGCGCACCACGCCGATCCACACCAGCGCCGAGCCCAGCATGTGCAGGCCGACCAGGATCTCCGGCAGGTCCGTGAAGTACTGGACGTAACCGATGACGCCCTGCGCCAGCAGGATCAGGAACAGGTCGCGGGTGCGGCCCCGCGGCCCCTTCGGGGAGTCGACCGCCTTCAGGACGAACCACAGGGCGAAGGTCAGCGTCACCACGATCCAGGCCAGGACCGCGTGTCCCTTCGCGACCATCTCCCAGTCCAGCGGCATCCGGTGGACCTCGCTGGAGTCGCCCGCGTGCGGGCCCGCGCCGGTCACGACCGTGCCGACGAGGATCAGCAGCGAGGACGCCACCACCAGGAACCACACCAGCTGCTTGATGGCGCTGCCGACCAGCGGACGCGGCTGAGCGTCGCCCTCGCGGGTGCGCTGCCACATCAGGACGGCGACCGTGAGCAGGGCCGTGGTGAGGACGAAGTGGGCCGCCACCGTGTACGGGTTGAGGCCGACGAGGACGACGATGCCGCCGAGCACCGCGTTGCCCATCACGATCCAGAACTGGGCCCAGCCGAGCCGGGTCACCGTGCGCCGCCACGGCTTCTGCGAGCGGGCGGCGATGATCGCCCAGCCGACCGCGGCGCACAGTACGTACGTCAGCATGCGGTTGCCGAACTCGATGGCTCCGTGGAAGCCCATCTCGCTCGTCGCGGTCAGCGACTGGTCGGTGCACTTGGGCCAGGTCGGGCAGCCGAGGCCCGAGCCGGTCAGGCGCACGGCGCCGCCGGTGCAGACGATGATCACCGTCATGACGACGGCGGACATGGCCGCGCGCTGGACGGTCCGCTGAGTGGGGGTCCAGTACTCGGCGATGAAGGCGAGCGGATTGCGCAGCGCCCGCGCGGCGTCGGTGGGGGTCAGCTTTGGCACGGCCCTATCGTAGGCGGCCGCTTGTGCATGGCTTCACGAGGGGGACGTAACTGGGCCAACTGTGACGCCCGTTACGCGTATCGCTACTCCCAGCGGAAGAAGCGCCCCGCCGCCCCGAGCCCCACGACCGCCCATACGGCGAGGATCCCGAGGTCGCCCCACGGCATCGCCGCGCCGTGCTGGAGCACGTCCCGCAGGCCGTCGGAGAGCGCCGAGATGGGCAGCAGGCCGAGCACCGACTGGGCGGCGTCGGGGAACTTGTCGAGCGGCACGATGACGCCGCCGCCGACCAGGAGGAGCAGAAAGACGAGGTTGGCCGCGGCGAGCGTGGCCTCCGCCTTCAACGTGCCTGCCATGAGGAGGCCGAGTCCGGAGAACGCCGCCGTACCGAACACCAGGAGGAGAAGAACGGCGAACGGGTTCCCGTGCGGGGACCAGCCGAGCGCGAACGCGATCACGGTGAGGAGGACGACCTGGAGGACCTCCGTCACCAGCACGGAGAGCGTCTTCGCCGTCATCAGCGCCCAGCGGGGGAGCGGGGAGGCGCCGAGCCGCTTCAGCACTCCGTAGCGGCGCTCGAAGCCGGTGGCGATGGCCTGACCGGTGAAGGCCGTGGACATCACGGCGAGCGCGAGGATGCCGGGGGCGAGGAAGTCGACGGCCTTGCCGGAGCCGGTGTCGACGATGTCGACCGCCGAGAACAGCACGAGGAGCAGCGTCGGGATGACGACCGTGAGGAGGAGCTGCTCGCCGTTGCGCAGCAGCATCTTCGTTTCGAGGGCCGCCTGCGTCGCGATCATGCGGCCGAGCGGGGCGGCGCCCGGGTTCGGTGCGTACGTGCCGGTGCCGCGGTCGATGTCGGTGGCGCTCATCCGCGCAGCTCCTTGCCGGTCATTTCCAGGAATACGTCTTCGAGGGTGTGCCGCTCGACGGAGATCTTCTCCGGCATCACGCCGTGCTGGGCGCACCAGGAGGTGACGGTCGCGAGGAGCTGCGGGTCGACCTTGCCGCTGACGCGGTAGGAGCCGGGGGTGAGTTCGGCGGCCGCGGCGTCGGCGGGCAGCGCCTTGAGGAGCGAGGCCACGTCGAGGCCGGGCCGGCCGGAGAAGCGGAGGGTGTTCTCGGCGCCGCCCTTGCACAGCTCCTCCGGGGAGCCCTGCGTGATGACCTTGCCGGAGTCGACGATCGCCACGTCGTCGGCGAGCTGCTCGGCCTCGTCCATGTAGTGCGTGGTGAGGATGACGGAGACGCCGTCGGCGCGCAGATCGCGGACGAGGTCCCACGTGGCGTGGCGGGCCTGCGGGTCGAGCCCGGCCGTCGGCTCGTCGAGGAAGACGAGTTCGGGGCGGCCGACCACGGCCATGGCGAGCGCGAGCCGCTGCTGCTGGCCGCCGGAGAGGCGCCGGTAGGTGGTGCGGCCGCAACTGCCGAGGCCGAGGCGCTCGATGAGGGCGTCGACGTCCAGCGGGTGGGCGTGCAGCTTGGCGATGTGGCGGAGCATTTCGTCGGCGCGGGCGCCGGAGTAGACGCCGCCGGACTGCAGCATCACGCCGATCCGGGGGCGAAGCGCGGCGGCCTGCTTGACCGGGTCGAGGCCGAGCACGCGGACCGTGCCGGAGTCCGGCTTCCGGTAGCCCTCGCAGGTCTCGATGGTGCTGGTCTTGCCGGCGCCGTTGGGGCCGAGTACGGCCGTGATGCCGGGGGCCGCCGTGAGGTCGAGGCCGTCGACCGCGGTCTTGGTTCCGTACCGCTTCACCAGACCGGTGATGTGGACGACAGGCTCGCTTCGCATGGTGGGCAAGTCTAGGGACGCGGCACGCTCCGCGGACCGGCGGGGCGGCCCCTGCCGCCGCGGGCGCGCGGCGCCGATGGCCGGCTCGCCTTCGCGGGGTCGACTCCGCCGTTTTCGTCGCGCGGCACCGGGGGCCGCCTCGCCCACCCTGCCGCCCAAGGCGGCAGATTGCCCAAGGCGGGGCCCAAGGCGGGGGCCCGCGCTGGTCGGCCCACGTCAGCCGCGGTCCGGGCGGTGCGGCGGCAGCCACTTCTGTGCGTACGACACCGCTTCCGCCACCCCGAAGAGGCGGGACTCGGCGGCGCCGACGCGGCCCCGGACGACCGGGGTGTCGCGTTCGAAGGCGGCGCCCAGCTCGTCGAACCGGTCGTCGTCGATCGCCACCTCGGTGACGTGCTCCCACCCGTCCGGCCCCGGCCGCCCCGCGTCCTCGGCGCTCCCCGGGATCCGGTACTCGGCGAGGTGGAAGCTCGTGCACGACCCGTATCCGGCGCCGAGCAGCAGCACGCGCGCGTGCAGGTCCTCCAGTCGGGCCAGCGGGCTGTGCTCGCCGAGCCGGCAGTCGAGCGCGTGACCCTCGGTGACCGTGGCGGCGTGCGGCCCGAGCGCGGCGAAGGAGGTCTGCGGGTGGGCGCTGCGGCGGGCCCCCGGCCACGTACGCACGGTTTCCGGTACGACGCCGACGCCGCGGGTGGGCGTGATCGCCGGGTCGTACGGGGGCATGGTCGCCCGGATGGTCTCCCACCAGGCCTCCGGTACCGGCGGGGCGCTCCACTGGGCCGGATCGGAGAGGTCCCCGGACTGGGTCGGGACGACGAGTGTGCCCTCGGAACCGAGCGCGTCGAGGAGGGCGTGGACGACGGTGACCGGGCCGCCGTTCACCCAGCCGAGGCTGCTGAGGGACGTGTGTGCAAGGAGGGTGTCGCCGGGGCGGACGCCGAGGGCGCGGAGGTCGGCCGCGAGGGACGCGCGTGTGACAAGTGGGCCGGTCGGGAGGGGTGTGGGCATGGGCGAGAGTGTCCCCGTGAAGGGGTCAGGGCGCCATGGAATTCCCCGTCGCCCGCCCCGGATTCTGATCGATCAAAGATCGTTTGCGCAGGTCACGGCATGTGTTTACTTAGGTGTGCCTAAGTGATGCACCGCACCATCCGGCGATCATCACGTCGCTTGTCAGGGTCTGAGGAATTACGCAACAATGGCGTTGTGAAAAACGTCGGCGAGGCCCCTGAGGAGCTCACGACCGGGGAGCGATCAACGCGCAACCGGGTCGCGCGCTCCATCCTGGACCACGGCCCGTCCACCGTCGCCGAGCTGGCCACGCGCCTCGGCCTCACGCAGGCCGCCGTCCGCCGCCATCTCGACGCCCTCGGCGGGGACAACGTCGTGGAGCCCAGGGACCAGCGCGTCTACGGAGCCCGCACCCGCGGCCGCCCCGCCAAGGTGTTCGCGCTGACCGACTGCGGCCGGGACGCCTTCGACCAGTCCTACGACAAGCTCGCCGCGGAAGCGCTCCGCTGGATCAAGGAGCAGGCCGGCGGGGACGAGGCACTCGTCTCCTTCGCCCGCGCGCGCATCGCCGCGCAGGCCGCTCCCTACAAGGCCGCCATAGAGGCCGCGGCCCCCGAGGAGCGCGCACAGGCCCTGGCGAGGGCCTTGAGCGCGGACGGGTACGCTGCTACGGCGCGTAGCGCACCGGTCGGTGAGCAGCTCTGCCAGCACCACTGCCCAGTCGCCCATGTGGCCGAGCAGTTCCCGCAGCTGTGCGAGGTCGAGACGGAAATGTTCTCGCAGCTGCTCGGCACCCACGTACAGCGACTGGCCACCATCGCCCACGGCGACGGGGTCTGTACGACGTTCATCCCCAAGAACGCACCCCAGACCGCCACCGCCAACAAGACCACCACCAACGCATCTGCAAGCACGGCCGGGAGGAACCCCGCATGACTCTCCCCATCGAGGAGACTGCCCACCCTGAGCTCGAGGGCCTGGGCAAGTACGAATACGGCTGGGCGGACTCCGACGCGGCCGGCGCCTCTGCCAAGCGCGGTATCAACGAGGACGTCGTTCGCGACATCTCCGACAAGAAGTCGGAGCCGGAGTGGATGACCAAGCTCCGCCTCAAGGGTCTGAAGCTCTTCGACAAGAAGCCCATGCCGAACTGGGGCTCGGACCTGTCGGGCATCGACTTCGACAACATCAAGTACTTCGTGCGCTCCACGGAGAAGCAGGCGGAGTCCTGGGAGGACCTGCCCGAGGACATCAAGGCCACGTACGACAAGCTCGGCATCCCGGAGGCGGAGAAGCAGCGCCTCGTCGCCGGTGTCGCGGCCCAGTACGAGTCCGAGGTCGTGTACCACCAGATCCGTGAGGACCTGGAGGAGCAGGGTGTCATCTTCATGGACACCGACACGGCCCTGAAGGAGCACCCGGAGCTCTTCAAGGAGTACTTCGGGACCGTCATCCCGGCCGGCGACAACAAGTTCGCCGCGCTGAACACCGCCGTGTGGTCGGGTGGCTCCTTCATCTACGTGCCGAAGGGCGTGCACGTCGAGATCCCGCTCCAGGCCTACTTCCGCATCAACACGGAGAACATGGGCCAGTTCGAGCGGACGCTGATCATCGTCGACGAGGACGCGTACGTGCACTACGTAGAGGGCTGCACCGCGCCCATCTACAAGTCGGACTCCCTGCACAGCGCCGTCGTCGAGATCATCGTCAAGAAGGGCGCGCGCTGCCGCTACACGACCATCCAGAACTGGTCGAACAACGTCTACAACCTGGTCACCAAGCGCGCCGTCGCCTACGAGGGCGCGACCATGGAGTGGGTCGACGGCAACATCGGCTCCAAGGTCACCATGAAGTACCCGGCCATCTACCTGATGGGCGAGCACGCCAAGGGCGAGACGCTGTCCATCGCCTTCGCGGGCGAGGGCCAGCACCAGGACGCCGGCGCGAAGATGGTGCACATGGCGCCGAACACGTCGTCCAACATCGTCTCGAAGTCCGTGGCGCGCGGCGGTGGCCGCACCTCCTACCGCGGCCTCATCGAGATCGGCGAGGGCGCCCCGGGCGCCAAGTCGAACGTGCTGTGCGACGCCCTGCTCGTCGACCAGATCTCGCGCTCCGACACGTACCCGTACGTGGACGTCCGCGAGGACGACGTGTCCATGGGCCACGAGGCGACCGTCTCCAAGGTCTCCGAGGACCAGCTCTTCTACCTCATGAGCCGCGGCCTCTCCGAGGACGAGGCCATGGCGATGATCGTGCGCGGCTTCGTCGAGCCGATCGCCAAGGAGCTGCCCATGGAGTACGCGCTCGAACTCAACCGGCTGATCGAGCTCCAGATGGAAGGGGCCGTGGGCTAACCCCCAACGACCCTCTCCATCAAGCCACTTACGTAACGAAAGCGAGCACCACGACAGCCATGGCTGAGGCTCAGAACATCCCGGCCGGGTCGACGACCGCCGGACAGATCGCGGTCGCCGCCGAGTCGACCGTCGCCACGCGCATGAGCGCGCCGCCCTCCTACGACGTGCAGGACTTCCCGGTCCCGCACGGCCGCGAGGAGGAGTGGCGGTTCACGCCGCTGGAGCGGATGCGCGGTCTGCACGACGGCACCGCCACCGCGTCCGGCGACGGCGTGAAGGTCGACGTCGAGGCCCCCGAGGGCGTCGACGTCGAGCTGGTCGGCCGCGACGACGCCCGCGTCGGCAAGGCCGGCAAGCCCGTCGACCGGATCGCCGCGCAGGCGTACTCGGCGTTCGAGAAGGCGTCCGTCGTCTCCGTGCCCAAGGAGACGGTGCTCACCGAGCCGATCCGGATCCGCGTGCACGGCGAGGGCGGCACCGCCTACGGCCACCAGGTCATCGAGCTGGGCGCCTTCGCCGAGGCCGTCGTCGTCATCGACCACACCGGTGACGCGGTGCTCGCCGCCAACGTCGACTACCTGCTCGGCGACGGCGCGAAGCTGACCGTCGTCTCCGTGCAGGACTGGGACGACAAGGCCGTGCACGTGGCGCAGCACAACGCGCTCGTCGGCCGCGACGCCTCCTTCAAGTCGGTCGTCGTCACCTTCGGCGGCGACGTCGTCCGCCTGCACCCCCGCGTCCAGTACGCGGCCACCGGCGGCGAGGCCGAGCTGTTCGGCCTGTACTTCACCGACGCGGGCCAGCACCAGGAGCACCGCCTCCTGGTCGACCACAACACCCCGCACTGCAAGTCGAACGTCGTCTACAAGGGCGCGCTCCAGGGCGACGACGCGCACGCCGTGTGGATCGGTGACGTCCTCATCGAGGCCGCGGCCGAGGGCACGGACACGTACGAGATGAACCGCAACCTCGTCCTCACGGACGGCGCGCGGGTCGACTCGGTGCCGAACCTGGAGATCGAGACCGGCGAGATCGTCGGCGCCGGTCACGCCTCCGCGACCGGCCGCTTCGACGACGAGCAGCTCTTCTACCTGATGTCCCGCGGCATCCCCGCCGAGGACGCCCGCCGCCTCGTCGTGCGCGGCTTCTTCGCCGAGCTGGTCCAGCAGATCGGTGTCCCGGACATCGAGGCGCGCCTGCTCGAGAAGATCGAGGCCGAACTGGAGGCTTCGGTCTGATGACCCCGTCCTTCGTACGTGCCTGTGGGCTCAGCGAGCTGGAGACCGACACCCCGAAGCGGGTGGAGATCGACGGCACGCCCGTGTCCATCGTGAGCACCGAGGGCGAGGTGTTCGCGATCAACGACATCTGCTCGCACGCGAACGTCTCGCTCTCCGAGGGCGAGGTCGAGGACTGCCAGATCGAGTGCTGGCTGCACGGCTCCGCGTTCGACCTGCGCACCGGAAAGCCGTCCGGCCTCCCGGCCACCCGCCCCGTGCCCGTATACCCCGTGAAGATCGAAGGGGGCGACGTCCTCGTCGACGTGCGCGCCTCCCTCACCCAGGAGAACTGAAGCCCCCATGGCAACGCTTGAAATCAAGGACCTGCACGTCACCGTCGAGGCGGACAACGCCACGAAGGAGATCCTCAAGGGCGTCGACCTGACCGTGAAGCAGGGCGAGACCCACGCGATCATGGGTCCGAACGGCTCCGGCAAGTCGACCCTCGCGTACTCCCTCGCGGGTCACCCCAAGTACACGATCACCTCCGGCACCGTCACGCTCGACGGCGAGGACGTCCTGGAGATGTCCGTCGACGAGCGCGCCCGCGCCGGCCTCTTCCTCGCCATGCAGTACCCGGTCGAGGTCCCCGGCGTCTCCGTCTCGAACTTCCTGCGCACCTCGGCCACGGCCGTGCGCGGCGAGGCCCCCAAGCTGCGTACCTGGGTGAAGGAGGTCAAGGAGGCCATGGAGAAGCTCTCCATGGACCCCTCCTTTGCTGAGCGCAACGTGAACGAGGGCTTCTCCGGCGGCGAGAAGAAGCGCCACGAGATCCTCCAGCTGGAGCTCCTCAAGCCGAAGATCGCGGTCCTCGACGAGACCGACTCCGGCCTGGACGTCGACGCCCTGCGCGTCGTCTCCGAGGGCATCAACCGTGTCCGTGAGAACGGCGAGGTCGGCACCCTCCTGGTGACGCACTACACGCGCATCCTGCGCTACATCAAGCCCGACCACGTGCACGTGTTCGCGAACGGCCGCATCGTCGAGTCCGGCGGCGCCGAGCTCGCCGACCAGCTCGAGGCCGAGGGCTACGACAAGTACGTGAAGGGTGGCGCATCCGCGTGACACAGCTGCCGGGCCTCCTCGACACCGAGGCGATCCGCAAGGACTTCCCGATCCTCGACCGGGTACTGCACGACGGCGAGAAGCTCGTGTACCTGGACAACGCGGCGACCAGCCAGACGCCGCGCCAGGTCCTCGACGCCATGACTGAGTACTACGAACAGCACAACGCCAACGTCCACCGCGGCGTGCACGTGCTGGCCGAGGAGGCCACGGCGCTGTACGAGGGCGCGCGCGACAAGGTCGCCGCGTTCATCAACGCGCCGAGCCGCGACGAGGTCGTCTTCACGAAGAACGCCTCGGAATCGCTCAACCTCGTTGCCAACATGCTCGGTTGGGCCGACGAGCCGTACAAGGTCGATCACGAGACCGAGATCGTCATCACGGAGATGGAGCACCACTCCAACATCGTTCCGTGGCAGCTGCTCGCGCAGCGCACCGGCGCGAAGCTGAAGTGGTTCGGCCTGACCGACGACGGCCGCCTCGACCTGAGCAACATCGACGAGATCATCACGGAGAAGACGAAGATCGTCTCCTTCGTGCTCGTGTCGAACATCCTCGGCACCCACAACCCGGTCGAGGCCATCGTGCGCCGCGCCCAGGAAGTCGGCGCCCTGGTCATGATCGACGCCTCGCAGGCCGCGCCGCACATGCCGATAGACGTGCAGGCGCTGCAGGCCGACTTCGTGGCCTTCACCGGCCACAAGATGTGCGGCCCGACGGGCATCGGCGTCCTCTGGGGCCGCCAGGAACTCCTGGAGGACCTGCCCCCGTTCCTCGGCGGCGGCGAGATGATCGAGACGGTGTCCATGCACTCCTCGACGTACGCCCCCGCTCCGCACAAGTTCGAGGCCGGTACGCCGCCGGTCGCGGAGGCCGTGGGCCTCGGCGCGGCGATCGACTACCTGCAGTCGATCGGCATGGAGAACATCCACCGGCACGAAGAGGCGCTCACCGAGTACGCGGTGAAGCGGCTCCAGGAGGTCCCCGGCCTCAAGATCATCGGCCCGGCCACGGCCGAGGAGCGCGGCGCCGCGATCTCGTTCACGCTCGGCGACATCCACCCGCACGACGTGGGCCAGGTCCTCGACGAGCAGGGCATCGCCGTCCGCGTCGGCCACCACTGCGCACGCCCGGTCTGCCTCCGCTATGGAATTCCTGCGACCACGCGAGCGTCGTTCTATCTGTACTCCACGCCGGGCGAGATCGACGCGCTCGTCGAGGGGCTCGAACACGTCCGCAATTTCTTCGGTTAAGGGCTGGGGATCGTGAAGCTGGATTCGATGTACCAGGAAGTCATCCTGGACCACTACAAGCACCCGCACGGCCGGGGCTTGCGGGATGGCGACGCCGAGGTGCACCACGTCAACCCGACGTGCGGTGACGAGATCACACTGCGCGTGAAGTACGACGGCGAGAAGATCGCGGACGTGTCGTACGAGGGCCAGGGCTGTTCCATCAGCCAGGCCTCGGCGTCCGTCCTCAACGACCTTCTGGTCGGCAAGGAACTGTCCGACGCGCGGCAGATCCAGGAGACCTTCCTGGACCTGATGCAGTCGAAGGGGCAGATCGAGCCGGACGACGCGATGGAGGACCTCCTGGAGGACGCCGTCGCGTTCGCCGGGGTCTCCAAGTACCCGGCCCGAGTCAAGTGCGCCCTCCTGAGCTGGATGGCGTGGAAGGACGCGACGGCACAGGCGCTGGGCACATCAGATGCTCCGCATCGGCCGGAGGAGGCGAAGACCGCATGAGCGAGACCATTGAGATGAAGCCCGCCTCCGAGGACGAGGTCCGCGAGGCGCTGTACGACGTCGTCGACCCCGAGCTGGGCATCGACGTCGTGAACCTGGGCCTGATCTACGGCATCCACATCGACGACGCGAACATCGCGACGATCGACATGACGCTGACGTCGGCGGCCTGCCCGCTCACCGACGTCATCGAGGACCAGGCCAAGTCCGCCACCGACGGCATCGTCAACGAGCTGCGGATCAACTGGGTCTGGATGCCGCCGTGGGGCCCGGACAAGATCACGGACGATGGGCGCGAGCAGCTGCGGGCGCTCGGGTTCAACGTGTGAGTAGCTGTTGTGCGTGACGAAGGGCCCCGGCTTCGGCCGGGGCCCTTCGTGTCAGCGGCGTCGTTTTACCGCGTCGGTGAAGACGCGGAAAGCCGCGATGCGCTGGCTGCCCCGCAGACCTCGCAGGGTAGCCAGGTGCCCGAGGAGCAGGGCAAAGATGAGGGACAGCGGGATTCCTGTCAGGAGAAGAAGTTCAGGGACGAGGGGCACCGGTCGGACCTTTCCGTGGACGCTGTTGAGTGGTGTGTCGTCGCCAACAACACCTGACAGGACGACAGTGCGGTACTTGCTAGGCGGGGGCGGGCTAGGTTGTCGCAGGTCGGATTCGGTGACCGGGATTTCCCGGCGGGACGGAGTCAGCGGCGGAACCCGCGGTCGGGATCGCGCCCCGAGCCCCTGTAGAACGGTTCGAACCAGTCGGCGGCTTCAAGGTTGGCGATGCCGAGGAACTGGTGGGCGATGCTGTCGGAGTCCTCGATGCCCTGGGACCAGGGTTCGTAGAGGAACAGCACGTCGGTGTCCTCGAGCAGAACTGCTATGCACAGGTCCCAGTCGTAATCGTCGTGGCTGGCCGGCAGGTCTTTCACCAGGGCGGAGACGGACTCGCTCTCGTCGATCACCATGCTCGACGCGTACTCCAGGGCCAAGTGAAGCGCCATTTCCTCGCCGGTGCAGGTGGGCCGCGGCTCGTCTCCTGCCCGGATGTCGTTGGCCAGGTCGTCGAAGCACCGAGCCATCTGCCGACGCCAGGACGCCTGTTGACCCCATGTGAGCACGGGCAGGTCGCTGAAGACAGAGGCGTAGTGATCACCTAGATCGACGCGGCGGTCGCCGACCTCCTCCAAGGAGTCGTACGCCCTGTCGGCCACGGTGTCGAAGGCGGCTTCCAGGACGCGCAAGGTACGCACGGTGGGGCCGTAGTAGGCGTCGTCGTCCCAGTCGTCCTCGTCGGTAGGAGAAGGGGCCGCCGGATCGGATGGCGCAGCAGGTCGCATCCCCTCTGGTATCGCGCGATGGTCAAGGCCGGGACCATTGAAGTACGAGCTGGCGACCTCATCCCCTTCCTGGGCGGCTTGCCAGTACCAATCGAGCGCCGACTGGCGATCCCGTTGCCGGAAGTGGAGATTGCCCATGAGCCGGATCGACAGGACATCACCCGCGTCTATTGCCAGCTGCAGCCAATGGGCGGCTTCGGCTTTGTCGGTTCGCTCGTAGAGGAGCCCGAGGGTGCGCAGGGCGTCGATGTCACCCTGGTCGACGAGGGGAAGCAGTGAGCGACGTGCGATGTCCATGCGGTCGTTCGCGTGGGAGGCGAGGGCGATGTCGAAGCGCTGATGTGCCTCCGTTCCGCTGGCGAGGGCCATTCCCCAGATTTTCTCCGGGATGAGGGAAGGAGATGGCCTGTGCTCCCGGAGGTGGGCATCCAAGAGATAGTCGAACGGACGCACTCCGTCCCCTTCGGGGATGAGGAGCCGTGTGACGGCGTCGCGCGGACTGGTGGCCCACTCCAGGGCGGAGTCCCAGGGCTCGGGGCCGATCAGCTGCTTGTTGCTGCCCGGCAAGTAGTCCTCGTGCAGCTCCCGTAGGACTTCCTGTGAGAGCGGGTCCATGAGTCCCGCCAGCGACAGGTCGATGGCTGCCCATACGAGGGCGGCTCCCCTTGGGTGTCCATCCACGACGGATGCGGCATTCAACTCCCGCCACAACTGCGGTCCGGTCGCCAGGGTTTCCGCAACGCCGAAGTTCTCCGCCTGGCTGAGGGCCAGTCGCAGACGTTCGTCACGGCCCGAGCGGAACTGCAGCCGTGCTCGCTCCAGTTCCTGCGGCGACCACATGCGTTTGACGTCGAACTCCTGGGACAGGCGGATCGCCTCGTTCGATGGCATGCCCTCCCTGATGCGCGAGCGCATGGTTCCGAGCACTACGGTCCGAGCGGAGCGGAGGGCTCGGATTTCCGGAAGGCCCAGGCCGCCGAGCCCCAAGAACTGCTCCATGTCATTGAGCCAGAGGACGTGGGGAGTGCCGACCTTGCCTGCCTGGACGGCTGCTGTGATCGCGTCGGGGATCTCCGTGACGTGCTGGGGGACGATGAGCAGGTGGTCGGGCAGCGTGGTGACCATGGCTTCGTAGGCACAGCGGGTCTTGCCCGCAGTCGACGCTCCGGTGAGGAGGACGAACCCGCCGTCCTCACAGACCCGGCTGAGGGTGGTACGCACCGCTTCGTCGACGTCCCGAGGGATGTATGAAGGGACCGTGTTGCCGCTTTTGGTGATGCGGGCGGGGTGGACCTTGAGTTCCAGTGGATCGGCTTCGTGGACTCGGAGCGTGGCCACACGAGGCGTGCGCGCGGGCGTCGGCTCGTCCTTCGCGCGTTTGTACAGACGTTCCCAGTCGGGACGGTGGAATTTTCCGCGTGGCAGTGAGCCGAGCTGCTCCAGTGCGCCGAGGAAACTGTCCACGGCGGCCCACGACGTGGGAAGGCGCTTCCCGTTCATCCAGGCGTTGACGGCTGACGGAGTCAGGCGCGTACGTCCCCGCGCCTGCGCAGTGTTGACGATTTTCGCCAGCGTCGGCTTTGCGGCGCCGTCGGGGGTGGCTTCTCGCAGGGCGGACTGAAGGGCTTGTGAGAACTCGTGCCGTGCCGTCCCGTCAGTGGTCATGGGGTCCATCCGCCCATGGTGACGGCCGGCACTGACAGTCGAGGTGGGGGCGCGGTGCGCCCGGCCCGTTCACAAGGGGTTCCAGGGTGTTTCAGGGAGCCTTTGTGTACGCCCGTACCCAACGTTTATGTACACTCGTACACATGGGATACGTGCTGCTGGCCGGCGCCATAGCCGCCGAGGTGGGCGCCACCACCGCCATGAAATACAGCGAGGGATTCAGCAGGCTCTGGCCCTCGCTGTTCACCGTCGCCGGCTACATCGTCGCGTTCGCGCTGCTCGCGCAGACGCTGAAGACCGTGCAGATCGGTACCGCGTACGCGATCTGGGCGGGGACCGGCACCGCCGTCATCGCCGCGATCGGGATGCTGTTCCTGGGGGAGGGGCTGACGCTCGCCAAGGTCGCGGGCATCCTGCTCGTCATCGGCGGGGTGGTCCTGCTGAATCTGGGCGGTGCGCACTGATGGGTCCGAATCCGAGGGGAACGTGCTGATGGGAACGCGCCGTTACGACCCCGAGCGCCGGCAGCGGATCATCGACGCCGCGATCCGGGTGGTCGGGGCGAAGGGCATCGGCGGGCTCAGCCACCGCTCCGTGGCCCGCGAGGCGGACGTGCCGCTGGGCTCCACCACGTACCACTTCAAGACGCTCGACGAGCTGATGGTGGCGGCGCTGCGGCAGGCCAACGAGGGCTTCGCGAAGGTCGTCGCCGCGCACCACGCCATCGAGGACCCGGAGACCGATCTGCCGGCCGAGCTGGCCGCCGTGCTCGGCGAGTGGCTGGGCGGGGAGCGGGAGGGCGTGGAGCTGGAGTACGAGCTGTACCTGGCGGCGCTGCGCCGCCCGGCGCTGCGGCCGGTCGCCGCCGAGTGGTGCGAGGAGCTGGCCGAGGTGGTGGCCAGGCGCACCGACCCCGGTACGGCGCGGGCGCTGGTCGCGCTCATGGACGGGATCTCGATCGAGGTGCTGCTGACGGGCGGCGAGTACGACGAGGCGTACACGCGGGAGATGCTGGCGCGGCTGATTCGGTGAGAGGACCGGTGGGGGCCGGTGAGGGGCCCGGTGGGTGAGACGGGGGCGGGCACCGGTTAGCCTCCGCGGGCCCGCGCCGATTAGGTTTGGGGCCATGACCGACACCAATGCCCCCCGCTCCACCGGCGCCGTCGCCGCCGGTCTTGCCACCATCACCGCCGACGGCACCGTGCTCGACACCTGGTTCCCCGCCCCCGAGCTCGTCGCCGAGCCCGGCCCGGCCGGGACCGAGAAGCTCACCGCCGAGAAGGCCGTCGAGCTGCTCGGCGAGGGCGCGGCGAAGGCGATCGGCCCCGACGCCCGCCGCGGCGTCGAGACCGTGGCCGTACGCACGGTCATCGCGTCCCTCGACGACAAGCCGCTCGACGCGCACGACGTGTACCTGCGCCTGCACCTCCTCTCGCACCGCCTGGTGAAGCCGCACGGCCAGAACCTGGACGGCATGTTCGGCTTCCTCGCCAACGTCGCCTGGACCTCGCTCGGCCCGGTCGCCGTCGACGCCCTGGAGACGGTCCGCCTGAACGCCCGCGCGGAGGGCCTGCACCTGGCCGTGACCTCGGTCGACAAGTTCCCGCGCATGACGGACTACGTCGCCCCCAAGGGCGTGCGCATCGCCGACGCCGACCGCGTCCGCCTCGGCGCGCACCTCGCCGAGGGCACCACGGTCATGCACGAGGGCTTCGTGAACTTCAACGCCGGCACGCTCGGTACGTCGATGATCGAGGGCCGCGTCTCCGCGGGCGTCGTCGTCGGCGACGGCTCCGACATCGGCGGCGGCGCCTCCACCATGGGCACCCTCTCCGGCGGCGGCAACGTCCGCATCGTCATCGGCGAGCGCTGCCTCGTCGGCGCCGAGGCCGGCGTCGGCATCGCGCTCGGCGACGAGTGCGTCGTCGAGGCGGGCCTGTACGTCACGGCCGGCACCCGCGTCACGATGCCCGACGGTCAGGTCGTCAAGGCCCGCGAGCTGAACGGCGCGAGCAACATCCTCTACCGCCGCAACTCCGTCACCGGCACGGTCGAGGCCCGCCCGAACAATGCGGTCTGGGGCGGCCTCAACGAGGTGCTGCACAGCCACAACTGACCGGCGACAGTCGGTTGCGCATACGCACGAGCGCCCTCCCGCGATGCGGGAGGGCGCTCGTCGTTGTCGTCCGGGGCCGCCGGGTGCCGTCAGGAGGTGGGGCGGACGTGCCGTCGGCCGCGCAGGGCGTCGAGGGTCGCGCCGAGGGCCAGGGACTGGAGGAGGGCGCTTGCGGCGATCGCCGTGGTGAGGGCCCAGATGGGGGCCTCCGTGCCCCACGCCGCGTCCAGCGCGGCCACCGTGAACAGTGAGGTGGGCGCCGTGGGGAGGAAGGGCCAGACGCCGGCGAAGCCGGGGTCGGAGGAGAAGAGCGTGACGGCGGCCGTGAAGGCGACGGAGGCGGTGACGGCGGCGAGGTAGAGCGCCGACGCCGGGTTGGTGACGGTCAGGCGCAGGACAGTGCGGGCGTTCATCGGTCTCCCCGTGGGTGGTGCTGGTGTCGCCGGTCCTCCTCCATCGTCACGCGGGCTCGCGCCGTCGGCATGAGTATCCGTACCTGAGTTGCGCGTCGAGCAGGTCCTCGTACGCCGTCCGTAGGGCGTCGGTCGCTTCCTGGCTCGCCGGTCGCAGGGGTGCGCGGACCGGGCCGCCGAGGAGGGCCTTGGCGGTGACCGTGCCGGGGAGGCCCGAGCTCATCATCAACTCCGTGAGGGGAACGGTGAGTTGCTGGAGGCGGGCGGCTTCCGTCGTGTTTCCGGCGTCGTACGCGTCGATGATGGCGCGGAAGGCGGCGGGCGCGACGTTCGCCACCGTCGAGACGTAGCCCGCGCCGCCGAGTGCGTAGAGCGCGAGTACGTATTCGTCGCAGCCCGTGTAGTAGGCCAGGTCCGTCGCGGCCATGACCTTCTGGGTGCCGAGGAGGTCGTACGCGCAGTCCTTGACGGCGACGATGCGGGGGTGGGAGGCGAGGCGGATCATCGTGGGCGGTTCGATGCGGGTGCCGGTGCGGCCCGGGATGTCGTACAGCATCACGGGGAGGTCCGTGGCGTCGGCGACGGTGCGGAAGTGGGCCTCGATCGCGTCCTGGGGCGGGCGGCTGTAGTACGGGGTGACCAGCAACAGGGCGTCCGCGCCCGCCTGTTGGGCTTGGTGGGCGAGGTCCGTCGTATGCCCCGTGTCGGACGTGCCGATGCCTGCGACGACCGTCGCGCGGCCGTCGACCGCCGCGCGCACCGCCCGTACGAGTTCCGCCTTCTCCGCGTCCGTCGTGGTCGGTGACTCGCCGGTCGTGCCCGACAGGACGAGGCCCTCGCAGCCCTCGGCGACGAGGTGGTCGGCCAGCTTCTGGGCGGCGTCCAGGTCGAGTGCGCCGGAGCCGGTGAAGGGCGTGATCATGGCGCACAGGGCGCGGCCGAAGGGGGCGGGGCGCGGGAGCGTGTCGGTCATGAGTGGAGTGTCGGACCGGGGACGCGGTGGCTCCACTTAATTCTGCTACGAGGTGGTGCGGAGCGCTGCTGAAGGGTTGGCGATTGTTTTGGCTGAGATGCGTGCTTCAGGAGATTCCGTCGCGGGCCGATGGTCTGGAGAGGAGAAACCGGTTCGGGCGCGAGGTGTTTGTTGTGCGAGACGTGGTGCTGGCGCTTGCCGCGCCCGCCGTGATGTGTGCGGGTGGGATCTACGCGGCGTGTGCCGCGTGGTGGCGGCGTCGGCGTCCGCGCCCGTCGCTGGAGACGGGGGAGCGGGCCGTCGCGGTGGCCGAGGCGATGATGGCCGACGAGTACGCGCTGCTCCTGCACGACGCCGAACGCACTGGTGCCAAATCCGGTCCTGTGCGCCACCATGAGAGGCCGGTGACCGGCGACCGGGTCACCGAAGGCCGTTCAGGGGAGGCAGCATGAGGCTCGGCAAAGCACTCGCCACCGGAATCGCCGAGGAAGAGGAAGCCCAAGTAGCCAAGGCCGATGCGGCCGACCTCGAAGTGGGTGAGCGGGCAGCGGAGTTGGCGGCCGAGAGCGCCGCCGCGCACGACGTCGCACCGGAGCCCGCCGAGGTACCGGCCGCGCGATGAGGCTGCGGCTTCCCGAGGAGCGTCCGACGGAGCCGCCCACCGGATACAAGATCGCCCACCCCGTGCTCGACGCGGACGGTGGGCGCGCCGGTTTCCTGGGCGTCTCGCTGGGCGCCGCCGCGCCCTACCGGGTCCTCGACGAGGCGCGCTGCGTGTACGGCAGGCGGCACCGCGCACCGCACCGGCGCTGCGACTGCGGCTTCCACTGCGTCCACGAACGCCGGGCGGCGGACGGGATGTTGGTGGGCGCCGAGCACCGTAAGGCGGTGCTGCTGGAGGTGTCCGTGCTCGGGGCGTACATCCGGTTCGAGCGCGGGTACCGGTACGGGCGCCAGCGGGTGCGCGCCGCGACCGTCGGGCCCTGCCCGTGCGGCGCCGAGGCGACCGTGCTGGCCGACGCCGGGTGGGGGCGCGAGGGGCGGCAGGTGCTGGAGGCGGCGTGCGGGGGCTGTGTGGGCGGGCGGGCGCGCTGGACGCTGGAGGTGTTCGCCCGGCTCGCCGGTGACGGGCTGCGGGTGTCCGCCGCGCCGGGCACCGGATCGCCGCGGGGCCCCGCCCCCGGAATGCCGGAACTGGTCGCGGAGGCGGCACTGCTGCAGGCCCGACTCGACTGGTTCCAGGGGCAGTTGGCGCGGCTCGGGCGGGCGATGGGCGGGGAGAAGTAGCCGGGCGGGTCAGGGGGGTGTGGTCCGGTGGGCGGGGCGTGGTTGACCTCAAGTTAGGTTGAGGGTGGAGCGTGAGGGGCGTCGATCAGAACTCGTACGCCCCGACGCCGGGCTCGCCTTCCTGTCGACCTGGGACGTCGGCGACCCCAAGCGGCAGCGCGCTGTGCTCGACGCCATCGCGCACACCTGGGAGACCCGGCCGTGGCCGCACGCCGGGCTGCTCTCGTACAGCGTGTACGCGGGTGACGACGGCGCCACCCTGATGCACCACTCGCA
>NZ_JASERL010000009.1 GCF_030766935.1 Streptomyces sp. KL109B
TACCCGCTTCCTACAGCGGCGCCACGACTGGTGTGGAACTCGTGTCCCTGTCGAGCCAGCCGGTGGCGCTTGCTCCGATCGCACCACCCGTACCGCCCTATGAGGCCCCGCTGTCCTACAAGGAGCAGGCCGAATTCAAGATGTGGGCGGACGGCCTGCCGTACAAGAACCCCGGCAACAGGCCGGCCGACGAATATCAAAAGCGCGTGGCAGGATCGCCAGAGCGTGGATTGCCGCTTCCCTCCGGCTGGCCCAAGCCCAGCGGCCGGCTCATGGCCGACGGCCTGCGTGCCACGGACGGCGCCGCGGTCGAGGCCAAATACGTCAAGCAGGAAGGCTGTTCACCGCGCACGCTGAACAACATGAACAAATCGAACGGCCGGATCTGGGAGACCAACATGTACAACGGCGACCTCAAGGAGATGGCCGAGTACGGAAAGGCCATGACGGTACCCGGCAACAAGGTCCGCTTTGTCGAGGTCAACACCAACGACGCCGAGTCCCTGGCGTACTGGCGTTTCCTCATGGCCACCAACCACGTCGAGGGCTACGCACGCCACACCCCCTAGAGAACCGGAAGCGAGTACATGAACAGGGACGACCTGGAAAAGCTCACCACGACGTTCTACGTCGCAGCGCCCGAGGGGCAGCCCTGGGGGCTCGACGCAGAGCGTTTCGAAGTCGGGCTGCGACGGCTGAGCAAGCAGGCCATGACGGCACCGCTGACGGCCCCGCAGGAGATGACCGACCAGCTCGCGTTCAACGGCCACTCACTGGTGTTTGCCGTCCACGTGGGGGAAACCCCCATCGAGGGGCAGTTCATGGACGCGGCGCAGAGCTTCAACATCGGGCCCTGCACCGCTGCCGAGGCGGCAGTCTTCATCGAATGGCTCCAGGGCTTGCTGCCCGAGGGCGCACGTATGCGCTTCAACAGCGAAGAGGGTGTCGAGAGCGGTGACATGAGCGACTACTGGATCCCTGCGGGCACGCAACGCGCTGCGATTAGTGAGGAGCTGCTCGACCACCTCGACGAGGTAGTAGACGAGTGACGGCCAACGCGAGCCCATTCATGCACCTCATGTGACCGACGGGACGTTGTCCTTGGGAGGGGCGGTGCAGGAGCGCGGCGAGTAAGGCGTGGTCGGGCCGGATGAGTATCGATTTGTCGATCTGGCCCTGCAGTAGTGCCAGTTGGTGGCGCAGCGCCGCGAACTCGGCTCGTTGTTGCGATCACTCGTCGGCAGGAGCCGTATCAGGGTGAACACAAACGAGACCTGGCAGGGTGTCAGTCCGAGAAGTCGAGGCTCTCCTGGCCAGGACCAGGGGTGCGTCGAGAGCTCCGGGGCGGTTTCGGTTCCTTGGTTGCGTAGGCAGGTACGGGCAGGACGCCCTCGTCATGTAGGTCGTTGATGGTGATGAGTGGGCCGCTGCTTACTGCGTCCAGCAGCCGGGCCTGTCGGGGTTCGAGGGCTACGAGGAGCCCGAGCGCGTTGATGAGGTCGAGTAGATCAACGGTCCACCGTGCAGGCCAGGTCGGGGGCAGGATCTCGTTCAACGGGGTCTGCCGTTCTATATCTGGCTTGCGCTTACGGAAGCTGAACCACTTGCGGATCACCTGTACCCCACCGATCCGATAGTCCCAGACTTCCGGCGGCACCGGACGTATGCAGCCCGTGCCTACGGTGAGGGTTCGTGTGGATGCGTCGTAGGAGATGTCCTGAGGCAAACCGTTGTCTTCTCCGATCACGACGACGCTGTGCGTGCCGAAAATTACGTCCGTGCACTTCAGCAGACATGCCGGTATTCGTGGATCACGCCGCTGAGGCGGTCGTGTCGGCGAATGCTTAGGCGGTCGATTTGTTCCGGATCGAGGGGTTCGGGCGGGGCGTGGAGTGGGGCGGCTGCTTGGAGTGTTCGGTGCGTGCGGTGCTTGTTGTAGTGCTGCTCGTATTCCTTCAGTGCGTGGCGCAGGTGGTGTTCGTTCCAGATCAGGGTGCGGTCGAGGAGCTCGCGTCGCAGGGTTCGAACCCAGCGTTCCGTGATCGAGTTCATGCGGGGGATCCGGATGCCGGTGAGGGTGGTGGTGATGCCAGCCTGCTCGAGGATGTCGTCGATCGCTGGTGGGTACTTGGCGTCTCGGTCGCGGATGAGGTACTTGATCGCGGGGAGTTGTCGGGCGTCTTCCAGGTCCATGACCAGGTTTCGTTGCCCAGGACGCGGATTCTTCTGCCGGCGTGGTGGATGGCGACGAGGATGTACTGACGCTGGCCGGGGAGAGTGACGGTCTCGATGAAGTCCATCGCCAGGATGGCCTCAGCTTGGGAGCGCAGGAAGCTGGCCCAGGTGACGGTGGTTCGCCGCGGGGCTGGGTCGATGCCTTCACTTTTGAGGAGTTCCCGGACGGTGGATGGTGCGATCCGGATGCCGGGGAGGGCGAGTTCGCCGTGGATGCGGCGGTATCCCCAGGCGGGGTTCTCGGCGGCGAGGCGGAGTACCTGGCGGCGGATCGAGGCATGGGTGCGGGGTCGGCCGGGGCGTCGCCTGGCACTCGCACGGGCGTGGTGGTTCTTGAGCAGGTCGCGGCGCCGGCGCAGGACGGTGTCCGGGCTGACCAGGAGCCGGAATCGGCGCAGTGTCGCGCGGGGGAGCGGAGTGAGGAGCGCGGCGAGGAACGCGCGGTCCGCGGCGTGGAGGCGGAGGCGCTTGCCGTCGAGTTGCCGCTGCAGGAGGCCGAGTTGGTGGCGGAGGGCCAGGATTTCGGCGTCCTTCTCGTGGTCGGTCATCGGCAGTAATCGGAGTGCTGCGAAGGTCTGGGTTATGGCGAGGTAGGCGAGGCGAAGAAGCATGAGCAGGGATCATGCCGGATGCCGGACGGCTACATCCTGGCTGAGGTGACCTGCGCGGATGTAATTTCCGGCACGCACAGCACCGGACTCTGCATTCGTCGCGCTGTATCCGCACCCGGACGACGGATTCACCCCGAACATCACGATCGATGGCGCATACCGCCCGGATGAGTCGACGCTGTCGGAGATCGCCCATGGGTCGGTGGAGCGCCTGCGCCAGGCTGGTACGACCGTCGTGGTCACCGGAGGCCGTGAGCTGGGTTCTGCGGAGACCCCAGGTTTCACACAGACACTGGCCGTCTCCGCCAACGTCCGCGGAATCCCCCGTGAACTCCTCCAATCCCAGGTATACCTGGCCATGCTGGATGATGACGATCCGCGTAAGCGGGCGGTGATCCGCCTGGTGTTGACGGCGACAGCGTCGCAACACCCCGCCGTCCTCGATGACTTCCGTGACGTCGTGCGCACCGTTCGTCCGGACCCTGCCGCCACTTCGTAGACGTACCGCGACAACAACTGTTCTTGCACGGCCAATCCGATTCCTCAAAGGTTGACTTAATGGGACTCTTCGACAAGCTGACTGGAACCAAGCGCCCCGCCGGGGGCGTGGCTCCACGACCCGCCACCGAGGTGCACGATGCTCTGCTCAACCTGAACCGTCCCGATGTTCCGTATGTCATCCGGAGCGGCCTTGATGAGGGTGCGGATCTGGTCGCCGAGTGGCGCCTCATGGACCCGGCCTGGCAGACCTTCTTCGTACGCACTGAGGTGAGCCGAGTCCTCCAGGTGCGCATGCGGTTGGTTCCGGAGAAGAGTGAAGTGCGTGGCCTTGACCAGCAGTACGAGGTTACGTGGGCAGGTGGTGTCCCCACGTTGGCGATCTCGGCCGAGAGTCAGCGTGGTCAGGTGCAGACGACTTCGAAGCGCTGGACGTTGGGCGGGGGCACGGACGGTGGACTCGAGGCGACGGAGACGTTTAGTTTCGACAGTTCCGACTTGAAGGAACCGCTGCAGAAGATTGTGCTTGACGCGGGATGGACCTGGCGGGGAGTCATCACAGGCACATTGTGAAGCGGGCTGTAGTCCTCGACGAACCCGCTGACTGCGGCGCGTTTTACGGTCCTTCGCGGTGTGTAGCGGGATGCGTTTGTGCGGTTCCTCGATCCGCTGGGGCGTCCCGGGCCGGGGCGGGCCGCCTTCGCGCGGGTGTTGCGGAACCCTCGCCGCACCCGGGCTGAGCTGTACTGAGCTTGATGTTTAACCTCGCTGGTCACCCGACCTGTTGATCTGTGGTTCTTTCGGGGACAGCGGTCGCGGCCGCCCCGCACGCTTCGAGATGTCGAGTAACGGAGCGTGGAGAGGCGGCCGCTGTTCATGAGTGTGTCGGTCGGCGCGGGCGGCGTCGAGGCCCTTGGAGTGTTGTCCCGCTTTCGGGTCGAGTTCTACGACTGCCTCTACGCCCGAGCGGACGCGCTCTTCGACCTGACGGACGCCGCACTGTGTGCGGATCGTCCGGTCGCTTCGCTGCCCGAACTCACGCTGCTCGCCGAGCATCCGCGTGGACACGGCGCGATGTCCGGGGCGTTGAACAACGGGTGGCTGGAGCCTGTGGGTGCCGATAACCCATGTCACCCACTACGCGACCTGCGTGTATTCATGGATCAGCCCTCCGAGCCGGTCGTGCCGGATGATCTGGGTCTGTTCGTCTTCGGAGGGTCGTGGGGGCGCGTGGAGACTGTTTGGAGATCGCTGTCCGAGTGATCGGTGGGGGGGGTGGGGGGGCGGTGATCGTTGTAGTGGTGGGCGTACTCGTCGACGACGAGGCGAAGATGCCGTTCGCTCGTGATCAGAATGCGGTCGGTGGCCTCGCGCCTGCATGATCCCACCCAGCGCTCGGCGATCGCGTTCATTCGGGGCACGCCCGGCAGGATGGGCACTACCCGTGTGCCGACGGTGATGAAGACCGCGTCGAAGCTCTCGGTGAAGTAGCCCGCGTTGTCCCGGATGAGGAATCCGATGCCTTCGGCGCGTGCGTCATCCCAGCTCATGAGGAGATTTCGGGCGCACTGGGTGGCCCACGCGGCGGTGACGTGCCGGGTGACGCCGGCGATGTGGACGCGGCGGGTGTCGTGCTCGATGAAGAAAAGGACGAACAGGCGCCGCAGGAGGACGGTGTCGACATGAAACACGTCGACCCCAAGCATGCCCGAAGCCTGCGCCTTGAGGAACCGGGCCCAGGAGCGGTCGGCGCGCTGAGGCGCTGGCTCGATCCCTGCCTGCTGCAAGATCTCCCAGACGGTCGAAGCGGCAACCTTCCAACCCAGGTTGAGTAGTTCAGCTTGAATCCTGCGGTACCCCCAGCCGTCGTTTTCTCTCGCCAGGCGCAGCACCAGAGCCCGCAAAGCGGCGGGCTTGGGTGGTCGCCCCGGCCGGTGGTGCGGATAGGTCCAATTCCGCTTCACCAGTCTGGCGTGCCAGCGCAGGACCGTGCGCGGGCTGACCAGGAGTTTCAGAGCGAGGCGCTCACGCTTCCTCAGCAGTCGAACGAGCGCGGTGATCACGGCACGGTCGCCGAGTTCGAAAGTCGGCCTCGGCCTGCCGCGCTCCAGGACACTCAGCTGATGGCGCAGCACCAGGATCTCGACATCCTTGGCCGCGGAGGACCGCGCCAGCAGGCGCAGCCAGCCGAGCAGGAGGCAGCCGAATCGGTAGACCAGACGGAGCGTCACGATTCCCTGCCATGCATCGACGGGCTTACGTACGTCCGCGACGTGACCCCATGGTGACCCTGAAGTCGCAGTTCAGCACAGGTAACAGGGTTGTCGGCACCCTCAGGCCAGCTGCCCCACGCCGGCGACGGCGATCAGGTCGAAGAACAGTTCCAGCCATGAGGCATGGCGCTCGGCACCTGACTGGGCGGAGTCGGGGGTGGCAGCACCGTTCATGGAATTCGACATAAAGGAATTCTGGCCACTGGTCGCCCTGCGGGATGTTCGGGTGGTGCGTCAGCTGTGGGTGTCGACCGCACACCTCGGCACGGTGGCCCCGGCAAGCGTGCCGACCTGCTCCTGTTGAACGCTGATCCCACTGCGGGCATCGGCGGAAAAGCTGCTCGCTACCGGCGATCGTGTCGTCGGCACACTTCGGGACCTCTCAGCCGCCGACGACCTCAAGGCGCAAGACGGCGACCGGCTGTGGCTCGCCGCTCTCGACCTGACACATATCGGCGAGATCCGACAGACGGTCGACGTCGCCTGGGTCGCGCTGGGCCACATCGAAGTGGTCGTCAGCAACGCCGGCCCTGGGCTGCGGGGCGCCGCCGAGGCGGTAACCGACGAGCAGATCCGCCACCAGATCGAGGCCAAAATGAACGGATCGATCCAGCTCGTTCGCTCGGTCCTTCCCCACATGCGAGAGCAGGGGCACGGCCGCATCCTCCAGGTCTCGGGCCTCGGAGGCCAGATGACGATTCCCGGAAGCTCGCTGGATCCCGCAACGAAGTGTGGCCGTGGCCCGGCTCCAGGCACAACGCGACCTGGCCTGCTCGACCGACTACGCGGACCGGGGGCACCGTAGGGCCGGATGTGAAGTCGTCAGGAGCAGTTGTCCGCGGTCGCGTTCTGCAGGTCGAGGCCCACATCGATCGAGGAGAGGGTCGGCCTCCGTCCACGGGAGACCGGGGGCGGAGGCCGGAGTGGATCAGTACTGAACACCGGAGTGAATCAGTACTGAACAGAGGACGGGTCCGTCATCCGGAGAGGATGTCCTGCGTCAGGTACAGCGGCATCGAGTCCTCCCACCGACTGTCGGTCAGCAGCTTCTTGTCGGAGCCGTCCGCGTTCATGCTGAAGATCTGGCCGTAGGGCTGGAACGTGTCGTCGTACAGGGCGGCCTCCTCGCGGAAGCCGTACATGCCGCTGTTGTAGAGGATGCGGCCGTCGTGGTTCCAGACCGCGTGGCCGTCGTTGGCGCCGCTGCTCGTCAGGGTCTTCAGGCCGGTGCCGTCGGGCTTGATGGTGCACACGTCGAAGTTGGTGGCGCTCGTCTTGCGGGTGAAGAGGATGAGCTTGCCGTCCGCGGACCAGTCGGGCAGGTTGTCGGACTCGGTGGTGAGGACGGTCGTCGCGCCGGTCTTGAGGTCGAGGATGCGCAGGCCCATCTCCTCGCCCCACACGCGGTAGACGATCCGGTTGCCGTCCTCGGAGTAGCTGGGGAAGCCGGCGTTGGTCGATCCGTCCGTGAGTTCCTGGTACGAGGATCCGTCGTCGGCCACCCGCATCAGCTTCGCGGTGCTCGTGGCGCGGGTCTGGAACCAGCCGCCCAGTCCGAACGCGATCCACTTGCCGTCGGGCGACCAGGTGGGGCGGAACGCGCCGGCCAGGCCGTGCTGGACCTGTGTCTGGTCCAGGTCCGAGGTGGCGGTGTCGAAGACGACCTTCTGGTCCGAGCCGTCCGCGCGCAGGGTGACGATCGAGGAGTTGCCGAGCTGCTTGTTGGTGAGGGCGAGGCGCCCGTCCCTGGACAGCGCGGGGAACACGTCGCAGTGGCGGTAGTCCCAGTCCGGGTCCCAGCTGTAGAGGGGGGTGTCGAGCGGGCGCGTCGTGTAGTCGAGCTTCTCGTAGATCACCGACTTGCCGTCCCGCGACCAGACAGGGGAGCGCAGCGCCCTCTTGACGGACGGCCTGGAGCCCGAGGCGTAGGCGAGGCCCTCGTCCGCCCCGCCCTTGACCAGGTAGCCGATCTCCGTCGCTGACACGTACTGGGGCGCGACCTTCAGGTTGGGGCCCGAGGTGTGTTCGACGCGGGCGCCGGTCGCGACGTCCACCGACACGATCTGGGACTCGACGGTCCCGATGGCCTCGGGTCTGTGCGCGCCCCAGGTGCCCTCGACGGTTATCTCGTAGAAGACGATCCGGGAGCCGTCGGGTGACCACTTCGGTGAGCCGAGGCAGTATCCGTCGCGGGATGCCACCTGGCGGAAGCCGGTGCCGTCGGGACGGATCACGTAGATGCTCAGTTCCTGCGTGTGTTCCCAGCCGGTGCCGTTGCCGTGCCCGCGCCATGTGGTGTTGCGGTCGCTGGAGAAGGCGAGCCACTTGCCGTCGGGGGACCAGGCGGGGTGGAAGTGGCCGTCGGGGCTCGCGGGGTCGCCGGCGAGGGCTGCCGTGCCTGTGAGGTTGGTGCGGCGGTTCGTGCTCAGGTCGAGCACCCAGATGTGGGTCTTGTGGTCGCCGCTCGTGGACACGTACGCGACCTTCATGCCGTCGGGTGACGGGACCGCCCAGTCGTTCATGGCCGAGTCGGCCACCAGGCGTTGTACGCCGGTGCCGTCGGCCTTCGCGCGGTAGAGACAGGAGTGGCCGTCGCCCGTCCGTTCCGAGGTGAAGAACACCGACTTGCCGTCGGGGGAGAAAGCGGCGTGGTGGTCGAAGGCGGCGTCCTGCAGCAGCTTGCGTTCGTTCGAGCCGTCGGCATCGCAGATGTACAGGGTGGAGGCGGACGGGCCGATGCGGTTCATCAGCATCACGCCCTTCTTGCCCTCGGCGGCCGCCGCCACGGCGAACGGGGTGGGCAGGAGCGCGGCGCCGGCAACGGCCGCGCCGGCCGCGAGAAACGCTCGACGCTTGATGTCGGGTGTCATTGCGTTCGGGGCCCTTTCGGTGTCAGTGGACCTACATGAGTGGACCTACGTGAGTGGACCTACGTCAATGGACGTGCGTCAGCGGATGGCGATGCAGTCGGCGTGGGGAACGGCCACGGAGGTGCCGGTGTCGGTGAGGCGGCCGGAGCCAGGGTGCACATGGAAGAGGTTGACCGTGCCGCTCACCTGGTTCGCGACGAACAGCCAACGCCCGTCGTGGTGGAGGGTGAAGCTCCAAGGTGTGACGCCGCCACAAGGCAGGCGCTGTACCTCGGTGAGCTGTCCGGTCCTCGCGTCGACCGCGAAGACGACCAGTGCGTTGTCGCCGCGGTTGGAGACGTAAACGTGGCGTCCGTCGCCGCTGACGGCCAGCTCGGCGGCGCTCGTGGTGCCGGTGTGGCCCGGCGCGTTCGTGGTCAGGCGCTGGCGTGGTGTCAGCGTTCCCGTTCTGGCGTCCCAGGAGAGCGCCTCGATGTCCGCCGTGAGCTCGTTGAGGAGGTAGACGGTGCGGCCGCGAGGATGGAAGACCAGCCGTCGGGGGCCTGAACCAGGTTGCGTGGCATACGAGTTGGTATCCGCGGACATGCGGCGCGTGCGTGGGTCGTACGCGCGGATGAAGACGCGGTCGGCGCCGAAGTCCGCCACCAGGGCGTACCGGTGGCTCGGATCGATGACGACGTGGTGCGCATGCGGGCCGGCTTGGCGGGGGTTGGGGCCCGATCCAGTGTCCTGGACGCGGGAGGCCACAGGGCCGAGCCGGCCGGCCGCGTCGATCGGCAGTGTCACGGCGGAGCCCGCCGCGAAGTCGGCGACCAGCAGCGTTTCCGCGTCCGGCGTCGGAGCGAGGAAGGAGAGTCCGCCGCTTCCGGCCGGCTCGGCCTCGGTGGAGGTCTCGGCGAGCTGCTCCAGCGCGCCGGTGGTGTCGTCGATGCGGAAGGTCCGGATGACACCGCCCTGTTCGCTGCCCGCGACGTACAGGACGGGGCGGGAAGGGTGTGTGGCCACCCAGTTGGAACTGACAGCGGCCACCTGGCCGAGAGGTGTCATCGCGCCGCGCTCGGGGTCGAAGCGGATCGCGTGCACCTCCGACTGCCCCCAGGTACCGACGTAGAGCAGGTCGTCGGGTGTTCGGCGGGTGTTGGCGTGTGCGGCCGTGGCGGGCAGGAGGGCGGCGCTCGCGGCCGACGCCGTGAGTGCGCTCAGGACGGATCTGCGTGCGGGGCGCCGGGGCGAGGTGCCGGCGCCCCGGGGGATGTGCGGGTGTCTGCTCATCGGAGAGGTCCCGTCGAAGGTGGGTGTGACCGGTTCACTTCTTGGGCTGCGGCCTGTTGCGGCGGGGCGCGAGGCCGAGGCACTTGAGGGCGTACGTGTCGAGAGCGCTGAGGACGCCGTTGAGGGCGAGAGTCAGTGCGACGAGGACGATGAGGCCGGCGAACTCGTTGGGCGCGTCGAGGTTCTGCGCGGACGTGAACAGTTCGTGGCCGACTCCCTCGGAGGAGGCGATGAACTCACCGCCGATGACACCCAGGATGGCCAGCGGTCCGCCCGTCTTGAGCGCGGCGAAGAACGGCGCGGCGAGCGTCGGGATGGTGACATAGCCCAGGACGTGGTGCCTGCGTCCGCCCATCACCTGGACCACCTCGACGAGTTCGCGCTCCCGCTGCCGCAGTCCCAGGTAGATGTTGTAGAAGACGACGAAGGCGACGCCGGTCATCGCGATGGTGATCTTCGACCAGGAGCCGATGCCGAAGAACAGCAGGAACAGCGGCGCGAGCGCGATCTTGGGGATGCCGTTGAGGGCCGCGACCAGCGGCTCCAGGACCCGCCCGAGCAGCGGGAAGGAGCCCAGGACAAGACCCATCACCGTGCCCGCGGCGACACCGAGGCCGAAGCCCGCCAGCACCTCGATGGCGGTCACCCTGATATTGGTCCAGCCGGACGCCGAGCCGAGCATCCCGGTGAGCGCGTCGAACACGTCGGTGGGCTTGCTGACGGCGTACTCGGGCAGAACGGGGCCGCTCATCACCTGCCACAGGGCGAGGGCGACCACGATCACCAGGATGCGCAGTGCGATGACGGTGGGTGTGCCCCGCCAGCGGCTGGTGACCTGTACGGGGCGCGGTGCCGGGGCGTCGGTCTCGGGCACGGCCTTGTCGGTGACGGTTGCCATGGTCTGCTCCCTTCCGGTTGATTGAGGCCGTGTCACGGCAGGTACTTGTTGGTCCAGTCCTCGGACGAGACGGACGCGTCCGGTACCGCGCCGATGCCGTCCTTCACGAAGGCCACGGTCTTCGCCCAGCCCGCGGCGTCCATCTTGGCGCTGGCAGGCCAGTCCACCTGGCTGACGGACGTGCTGAGCACGTCGTCGGGCACGCCGGGCAGTGTCTTGCGCGCCGCGGCCAGTACCTTCTTGTCGTCGGGCTTGTGCGAGTCGAGGTACGCGGTCGCCTGGTGCACGGCGGTGGCGAAGCCCTTCACCGTGGCGGCGTCACTCTTCGCGAAGCTCTTCTGGACCACGACGGCCTGGCCGTACCCGGCGTCCTCGTAGGCCCACTGGGGCACCTTTTCCGGATCGGCGACGACGACGCCGTCGCCGTCGTGCTGGACCTGGAGTGGGATGGGTTCGGAGGTGATGAACCAGTCGACCTCGCCCTTGGCGAGCGCGGCCTTGTCGGCGGCCGGGTTCGGCAGTGACACCCACTTCACCTTGCTCGACTGCACCCCGTTGGCCTTGAGGAACATTCCCGCCTCGGCCTTGGTGTTGGCCGAGCTGGCGCCGGCGGTGGAGCCGGCCAGGGCCTTGGCGACCTGCTTGCCCGGGGTGTCGGCGGTCAGGTGGTGCTTCTTCGCGAAGTCGGAACTGACGACGATGCCCAGAGGGTTGCCGCCGCCGTTCGTGGCGATCGAGATCTCCGGGAGGCCCTTGGAGAGGGCGGCCAGGAAGCTGGTCGGGCTGGCGTTGAGGAACTGCACCGAGCCCGACTGGAGGCCGGAGGTGCCCGTCGAGGCGTTCAACGTCACATACTTGATCTTGATGTTGTGCTTGGCGAAGTAGCCGTTCTCTTCGGCCACGCGGATGGACAGATCGAAGATGTTGCCGCTCACGCCCACCGAGACGGTCTTCGTGCCGTCCGAGCCGACGGTGGCCGCCCCTTGGTCCCCGCAGCCGGTCAGCAGGGCGGCGCCGAGTATCGCGGTCGAGGTCAGGGCGAGGGTGCGTGCACTTGCGTGGTTGCGCATGGGAACTCCCTTGTTCACCAGGCTTGTTGGGTGTCGAAGAAGCGGATCCAGAAGCTGGTGCGTTCCGGGTCCGCGACGTTGATGCGTCCGAAGTGCTCGCCGATCTCCATGACGGAGCCGGCATCCGGTGCGAAGGCGGGCCAGTGGGGGAGGCCGGAGCCGTTGGGGTCTCCGGTGGCGACGAAGTTCGCCCAGTAGCCGGAGACGGTGCGGGCGATCTCGTGGTCCTCCTCGGTCCACGCGCGGGTACCGCCTGTGGGGTTGCCGAAGACGTAGTCGATCTCCGATCCGTGGCAGGCGCCGCGCGGGCCCGCCCCCTCGGCCTTCGAGCGGTGGGTCCAGAAGTAGGTGTGCAGTGACCGGGTGCCGTGGCGGCTCCAGTCCCTGCCCCAGAGGTACGTCGAGAGGCGGGAGTTGTCGCGGGCCGCCCGGCTGCCGGCCTCGGCCGCCTCGTCGTCCGTCGTGGCCGGGTACAGACGCAGAAACTCATCCGCGAGCGGGCCGAACTTGCGCCGCGCGGCGGCCCGGTGCTGCTCCAGCGTGACCTGGACCGGTGGGGAGCCCGGCCGGGTGGTGCGGCGGCCCGTGCGCAGAGCGCCGACGAGTTCGGGCGGGACCGCGCCGCCCTCGTCGAGGTTGTTCCCGGCGAGGTAGTCGATGTCGTTCTGCAGTCCCCGGGAGTACATGTCGTCGTATCCGGCGGGGATCGCCCAACCGTCCACGACGGGACGCAACATCGGCGGCCCGGCGGGGCCACCGGTCTCGACGCTCGTGTCGATCGGGTCGTGCCCGTCGATCAGCTTGTGCCAGTCCAGTGCCCGCAGCTCCCGGACGCTGCGGGCGCCGTGCACGCGCATGTAGTGGCTGCCCGCGCTCTCCGCGTCGGCCGGGAGGCGGTAGGACGTCGACAGATAGCGGAGCTCGGGGTCGCGGGCGTACCGGGCGTGGCTCTGCGCGATGGCCCGGTGGAACAGCCCCTTGGAGAGCGGGGACATGGCCAGGAAGTTCACAAGCCCCGCACCCGCGGACTGGCCGGCGATGGTGACCCGGTCCGGGTCGCCGCCGAAGTGCGCGATGTTGTCGCGCACCCAGCGCAGCGCGGCCACGCAGTCGAGCACCCCGTAGTTGCCGGAGGAGCCGTGCTCCGACTCGGCGCTCAGTTCGGGGGTGGCGAGGAAACCGAAGCAGCCGAGACGGTAGTTGAAGGTGACGACGACGAGGCCCTGGCGGGCCAGGTTCTCGCCGTCGTAGCGCGGCTGTGCGCCCGTGCCCTCGCGGAAGCCGCCACCGTAGATCCAGACGAGGACCGGGCGCCGCTCCCCGTGGGAGGCCGTGCCTGTCCAGATGTTCAGGCTCAGGCAGTCCTCGCTCATCGGCACGTCGACACCGGTCGCGGCCGCCCCGTCCGGTGCCTGCGGGCACATGGGGCCGAACCGGTCGGCCCGCCGCACCCCGTCCCAGCGCCGCGGGGGCTGCGGCGGCCGCCAGCGCAGCTCGCCGACGGGCGGCGCCGCGTAGGGGATGCCGCGGAAGACGGTGACGGAGCGGTCCCGGCACGGGATGCCCTCGACGGGGCCCGCCTCGGTGTCCGCGATGGCACGGGTCATGGGGTCCTTTCCGCCCGGTCTCGCCCGTCAACTGACGGGCGAGACCGGGGACGTGTCGAGCAGCAGCGCCCTGCGGGCCGAGCCGACGTGGTGACGCATCGCGGCGGACGCCGCGGCGGGGTTGCGGGTGACGACGGCCAGGAAGATGGCTCGGTGCTCCTCAAGCGAGCCGGAGCGCGGGTGCTGCGCCGACAGATTGCGGTACTGGCGCATCACCAGCGGGTACAGCAGCGTGTCGTAGGCGCGGGCCAGGGTGCCCTGGTGCGAGGCCAGCTTCAGCTGCTGGTGGAAGCGGCGGTTGCAGCGCGAGTAGGCGTCCTGGTCGTCGCGGGACTGCGCCTCCTCCATGTCCTGGAGGGTGCGGCGCAGCTCCTCCACCTCTTCGGCGGTGGCCTGCTCCGCGGCCTTGCCGGCCAGCGCGGACTCCAGGATCTCGCGGGCCTCCAGAATGTCCGCCGCCTCCGTCACGGAGAAGCTCCTGGTGCGCACCCCGCGATTGACCTCACCAGTGACATAGCCCTCGTGCGTCAGGCGGGCCAGCGCGGTACGCATGGTGCTCCGGGACACGTCGAACATCCGCGTGAGGTCCGCCTCGGTCAACCGTGTGTCGGGCGGGATGCTCCCCGACAGCAGCAGGGAGCGCAGCCCGTCGTAGGCGTGGCTGTAGCGGGTGGCGGCTGAGGGCGTGGCAGGCGGCACGGCGGGTCAGCTCCCGGAGCTGCCGAGGGAGGCGTACAGGCGCCGGGCGGTACCCGCGAAGATCTCCTGCCGGTCCGCCTCCGGCAGCCCCGCGAGCACCTGCTGCGCAAGCGCGAGGAGCTCGGGCAGCGACTGTTCGGCGGCCGGGCAGTTCGACCCCCAGGCGATCCGTCCCGCCCCGAACGCCGCGACGACCGGGTCGAGGAACTCGGCCGCGCGCTCCCCGGCGTCCTGGAGCCGTTCGAGGTTGCGGTGGGTCAGCTTGAGGTGCAGGCCCGGGTGCACGGCCAGCTCCGCCACTTCGGCGCCGGCCGTGGCCGGCGAGGCGGCGATGTCGGGGTAGCCGATGTGGTCGAGGAGGACCGTCACACCGGGGAAGCGGCCCAGGAGCTCCTTCAGCTGCGCGGTGGCAGGACCGAGCCGCATCTGGAGGCACACCGGCAGGTTCAGCTCGGCGGCCTGCTCCCAGAAGGCGTACGTCTCCGGGGCGGCGAACCACTCGCCCTGCGTCGGCACCGTGCTGCCGCTGGTGAACAGCCGCACCCCGGACAAGCCGCCCTCGCCGACCGCGGCCTTCAACGAGTCGGCGGCGTCGGGGCGCAGCGGGTCGACGGTGCCGACGGCGACGAAGCGCTCCGGCCACCGGCGGGTGCTGTCGAGCACGTACGAGTTGTCGTAGCCGTAGTTGGTGGTGGCCTGAACGAGGACGGCCTGGTCGATGCCGGTCGCGTCCATGCGGTCGACCATGCCCTCGGCCGTCACCGGGCGGGTGGCGGCCCAGGTCGACTGCTTGCCGCCGAGCGGCGCGCGGGGATAGGCGGTCAGGTCCTCGGAGATGATGTGGCAGTGTGCGTCGACGACGTCCATGCGGGCTGCTCTCTCTGTCTGTGTCTGAAGGCTCGTGGAGGGGAGGGCTCAGGCGCCCGGGTAGTCGCCCGGGGCGAACAGCGACGCGGCGTTGGTGGGGAAGTCCGCGTCGAGCAGCCCTTGGTCCTTCGCGAAGCGGGCCATCGCGTCGAGGCTGGGCTCGTTGACCGAGACGCCGTACGGGACGGGGTCGGCGCCGATCGCGCGGCCCTGGCGGGCCAGGCGCGGCACCGCGGCCCAGTCGGGCCGCGCCGCGAGGTGCCGGCGCTTGCTCTCCGCGAATGCCGCGTACAGCTTGGTCGGCAGGTCGGGGTCGCGCTCCACGAGCTCGGAACGCACCGAGATCAGCGAGTGCAGCGGATAGATCCCGGTCCGCAAGTAGTGGTCCACCGCGAGCGTGCCCGCCTCGGGGAACAGCGGGTACGGCCCGTCGTCACCGGTGGGCTCCGGTTCCGCCGAGGCCGCCCACCCGGCCCGCGGCGCACCGGCCCGTCCGGTGCCCGCGTTGCCGGTCAGCGCCGCGTCGATCTCCCCGGCACGCAGCAGCTCGCCCAGCGAACGGCCGTCGGTGACCCGCTCGACGTTGGCCGGGACGCGGCCCTCGATGTGGTCGTCGTCGTCCACGACCCACGTGATCCTGTCGATGTCGACGCCGTACTCCTCGCGCAGCACACCGCGCACCCACACACCGGTGCTCACCGAATAGGCCCGCACACCGACGCGCCGGCCCTCCAGGTCGCGGGGCACGCGGATGCCGGAGTTGGCCGCGCACTGCACGTCACCGTGGTGGAAGCGCCGGTTCAGGAACACCGGCACCGCGGTGAGCGGGATGCCCTCCTGGCGCGCCATCAGATAGGAGACCGGGGCGAGTTCGCACACGTCGAACTCCAGGTCCCGGATCATCCGCCGGTACGCGCCGATGACCGGCTTGACCTCCACCGGCTCGACTCGGTAACCGTCCATCTCGACGTCGCCGTCGAGCAGCGCCTGTCCGTGCGGGTAGTCACCGAAGACCGTCGTGATCTTTTCCATTGCCGTCCTTCTCCAAGTTCAGGTGTTCGTGCGGTGGTTCGCGTGGTGTCAGCCGCCCAGGCGCTCCGGCGACACACCAAGGGCCGCACAGGTCCGCTCGACGAGCTCGTCGTAGTCGACCGCCCGCTCGATCACGCCCTGCTCCAGCGCGTACGCGGCGGCCTTGGTGAACGCGCCGCGCAGCGCGGCGAATCCGACGGGGTGCAGGGGCACGGGGCCCTGATCGGCCTGCGCGGTGAGTGCCGAGCGCATCGCGTCGTACGCGGCGAGGATCGCGGCGGCGTGCTCGGCCGCGGCCGTCTCGGAGACCCCGACGACATGGTTGACCGGGATGAACCCCTGCTCGCGCGACCACCGTTCGGCGACCTTGTACGCGTCGTCGACGGCGGTGCGGATGCGGTCGTCCTGGGGGAGGCCGTTGCCCATGATCCCGAAGTCGAGGCGGCCTTCGAGGAAGTCCGCCTGCAGCTTGGCCCCCTCCGGGGCCCGGGTCACCCAGGACGGGTCGTCGGCGCCGTCGACATGACTGCCCTCGTACGTCGTCCAGTTGGCCTTGCGCAGGTCGACGCCGTACTGCTCGCTGAGGAAGCCGCGCATCCACACACCGGTGGTCTGGCTCCAGGATCGGACGCCGACGCTGTGCCCCTCGACGTCGGCCACGGACAGCTTGCCGAGTGTCACCAGTGTCTGGTGCTGGTGGCGGCCCAGGGTGGTGACAGGCAACAGCAGTACCGGCTTGCCGTGGGCGACGGCCTGCAGCACGGTCACGATCGCCACTTCGCACAGGTCCGCGGCCGAATCGTTGACGAAGCCGCGGGAGGCCTTGTGCACGGGGCTGATGTCGAGCCGCTCGGGCTCGCCGCCTGCTTCGCGCACTGCCGAGCTCGCGGCCGCCGCGAGGTCGTCACGGCCGAGCACCAACTTCATGTCTGACTCCTTCGTATGTGCGGGGAGGGCGCGTGGTGCCTCTCGTGGTGTTGGCGCAGCAGATCGGCGCCGTAGTCACCGCCGTTGGGGGTGCGGACGATGGTGTGGATGTGCCGGCGCGACGGGTAGTCATTGCCGAAGATCACCCCGGGCATGTGCTCGAACTCGACGAGGATCACGGGGCTGTGCATGCGGTAGTAGAAGGTGCCGTCGGGGTCGCCGGCCCAGGCGAAGTGGGTGTCGCCCTCGTGGGCAAGGACCTCCTCCATGCGCACCCGCGCGTGGTGGTCGCCGGCCCGGTTCACGTACAGGCCGAGGAGCTGGAGCGCGGTACTGCGCTGGCCGGGGGACATCCCGCTGAACGGCAGGCCGTGGTAGTCGAGTTCGAAGTTGTCGCGGAAGGCGCCGACGAACAGGTCGGTCGGCAAGCTGTCCGCGATGACGGCGCGCTCGCGCTGCCGGGCGTCGAGGTCGGTGAACAGCTCGTGGCCGAGGGCCTCTTCGCGTCTGAAGGCGACCGTCCCGGCGTACTTGCCCGACCCGGCGATCACCGGCTCGGCTCCCAGGAAGGAGGGTGTGAGGACCATCTGGTCCCCTACGAAGACGCAGTTGACGTTGACGTGGTGGCCGTCGAGCTGCCATCCCCAGGGGCCGCCGTTCTCGGGCTCCCCGTAGACGGAGAACCAGTACAGCCACTCGTTGAGCCCGTGGGTGTTGTCGCTCAACTCCCCGATGGTCAGGTTGAGATGCATCAGGTCGACCATCTGCCCGTAGCCGTCCGCGCTGAGGCTCTCCCGGATGACGGACATGGCCGACTGGCGCTGAGTGTCGTCGAGTTCCTCCAGACACAGGCCGTGGCGCAGGAAGTAGCGTGCGCCGTTGTTCCAGTGCCGCCAGCTCACGTCGTCCACGGGGAAGCGGCCATCGGCGAGCTGCTTCTGTGTCAGACCCGCCAGGTAGTCCTCGGCGGCCTTGTACACCTTGCGGACGTCGGCGCCGGTGCTGCGCAGCGGGAAGAGCCCCGGCTGGATGCCGGCCGACGTGCCCACGCCGCGGAAGGGTTCGTTCGCGGCCTTCACCCGCCAGGCGACCTTTTCGAGCAGATCCGGTGTCCAGACGTCGGGCTTGCGCGTCGGTGCGTTTCCGCGCTGTCGCAGTGCCACCATCGCCACTCCTCCTCTCGATGTTTGTCGACGGGTGCGCCGACCGGCGGCGCACCCGGTGCGGTCGTCTCCTCACTGATCGAGGAAGGCCGCCTTCTCCTCGATGGCCGCTACGTCCACGGGCTCGCCGATGAGTCCCTGTTCCAGGGCGTACTGGCCGGCGATCTCCAGGCAGGCGGCGAGCGACTCGCTCCAGCCGGCCTGCACCGCGCGCCCGGCCGGTGAGTCGTCGCGTTCCTTGGCGGTCGACGTGATGGCCTCCTTCAGCGCCCGGTACACCGCGCGTACGTCGTCCTGCCGCGTGCGCAGCACGTCGTCGCGCACCACCAACAGGTGGTTGGCCGGGATCGTCCCGTGCCGATCGATCCACGCCTGACCGGCGGCCTCCGCGTCCTTGACCAGCGGGACAAGCCCCTTGCCCTGCCCGCCGATCGCCTTCGGGCCGAGCACCGCCGCGGACACGTCCCCTGCGCGCAGCAGGTCCGCGACCCGCTCGCTGTCGGACCGCTCCACGTACGCCGGGTTGGTGTACTGCGAGACATGGACGTCCTCGGTGGTCACCCAGGTGACGTCGGAGGACTTCACGCCGTACTCCTCCTGCAGCCAGCCGCGCACCCACAGGCCGGTGGTCTGGCCGTACGAGCGCACCCCCACCCGTCGGCCGACGAGCTCGCGGGGGTCGAGGTCAGAGCTGTCGGGGAGCCTGGTCAGTGAACGGTGGTGGGTGCTGCCCACCAGGACCACCGGCAGCAGGGTGACCGGGACACCGACGTCGCGCGCCTGGAGGTAGGTGGCCATCGGCATCTCGCAGATGTCGTAGGCCAGTTCTCGCACCATCCGCGCGAAGGCCGGCGGCAGCGGGCTGAACTCCGGGTAGAGGCAGTCCACCCCGTCGACGGGGGCGGTGCCGTCCTTCAGCGGACGGGTGTGCGGGTGATTGCCGAGAACGACACTCAGGGGTGCCTCGGGGGAAGGTGTCTCGCTCATGCCGCTCACACGTCCTCTCCGTACTGGATGCGGCGGTACGGGGTGCTCAGCACCTCGCGGGTGATGCGCACGTCGATGACGGTGGGCCGGGGTTCACGCACGTACGCGGCCAGCGCCTCTCGCAGTTCCCGCGCCGTGCGGACGGTGGCCCCGCCGCCGCCCAACGTCTGTGCTACCGCGCCGAGTTCGGGTGTGGAGATGGTCGCGAGGTCCGGGTCGAGACCCTTCGCCTTCGCCTTGTGGTACTCGGCGCCGAGGCCCTGGTCGTTCATCACGACGACCAGGAGCGGGATGTCGTAGCGGCACGCCGTCTCGAACTCGGACAGGTGCATGATGAAGCTGGCGTCGCCCTCGACCACGAAGCCGGGCCTGTTGCCCTTGGCGATCATCTGCCCGATGGCGATCAGCGGGGCCTGGCCGATGGCGCCGAACATGCCGTAGTTGGAGAGCACGTCACGGGAGCGCTGGAAGAGCATGGTGCCGAAGTCGGTCTGGTGGCCGCTGCCCAGGACCAGCCCCATCTCGGCGGGGAGCTCGTGGTCGAGGATCCAGATCGCCTCGCGCGGGTCGAGCCGGCCGGGTTCCTGAACGTACTCCGGCTGCTGGATCCGGGCGGTGAGGTGCTCGCGGACCTGGTCGGTGTGGAAGCCCTCGTGCCGGACGGAGCGCTCCTGGAGCGCCCGGGTCAGTTCGCCGAGGGCGCTGACCGCGTCGGCCTGGAGGTAGCAGTCCGCCCGTTTGCCGTTGCCCATGACCAGGTGCGGGGCCGTGTCGATCTGGATGTACTTGGCCTCGGGGTAGAGGTAGCCGCTCTCGATGGTGTAGTGGTTCAGGCTGGCCCCCACCGCGATCACGCAGTCGGCCTCCTGGAGCAGCTCCATCGACGCCTTGTCGCCGAACAGGCCCGACAGACCGACATGGAAGTCGGTGCGGTCGCACAGCCAGTTCTTCGCCTGCAGCGTGGTGGCCAGCAGGGCGCCGGTCTGTTCCTGGAGGGCGAGGAGCTCTTCGCCGGAGTTCGCCCTGCGGGCACCCCGCCCGGCGATGATCACGACGTGCTTGGCGTCCTGGATCAGGTCACAGGCGGCCGCCAGGCGGTCCGGGTCGGGCAGCAGCCTGGACTTCTCGATCAGGTCGGTGGACGGGACGTAGTCCTCGTCGTAGTCGTCGAGTTCGGCCACCTGGACGTCGAACGGCGCGCTGATCATGACCGGCCTGGACTCGGTCCTGGCCAGGTAGAAGGCCTGCCGCACCGCCTCCTGGGCGTTCTCGGGCCGGGCGACGTGGATGAACTCGCACTCGACGGCGGCGGCGAAGCGGCGCTGGTCGAGGTACTGGGTGGCGCCCTCGTCGCCCAGCGGGGTCTCACCGCAGAAGGCGACCAGCGGGGTGCCCGCCCGGCTTGCGCAGAGCATCGAGGTGGCCAGCTGCGAGACGCCGGGGCCGCTGGTCGTGGTGACCACTCCCGGCCGACCCGCGCCGCGGGCCCAGCCGTCCGCCATGCCGAGGCCGGATCCCTCGTGACGCACTTCGTACAGATTGACGCCGCGGTCGGCGAGGGCGGCCATCCAGTGCATGTTGGCGTCGCCCATCATGCCGAAGACATCGCTGGTGCCTTCCTTGACGAACGCCTCGGCGAGTGCCTCGTAGACCTTCACTTCTGGTGCTCCTTCGCATGGGCCGCGGCGGTCGCCCGGGCCTTCAGTACGCCGTCGAGCCGGGAGAAGACACGCAGCGCGTTGCCCCCGTAGACCGCCTGCCGGTCGGCATCGGTCATGTCGATGGCGTCGAGGGTGTACTTGGTGTCGTCGAACCGGCGGCCCGTCTCCGGGTCCACGCTGCGGACGGCGCCGATCATCTCCGAGGCGAACAGCACGTTGCGCGCGGGAATGATGTCGAGCAGCAGCTCCAGGCCGCGCTTGTGGTAGACGCAGGTGTCGAAGTAGACGTTGCCGAGGACCGACTCCTCCAGCGGCGGCCGGCCGCGGTCCTGCATCATGCCCCGGTACCGGCCCCAGTGGTACGGGACGGCTCCGCCGCCGTGCGGCAGGATCAGCTTCAGCGTCGGGAAGTCCTTGAACAGGTCCGACTCGCACAGCTGCATGAACGCCGCGGTGTCACCGGCGAGGTAGTGGGCGCAGGTGCCCTGCATGGCAGGGTTCCTCGACATCGCGACGTGGACCATCGCGGGAACGTCGAGCTCCACCATCTTCTCGTAGAGCGGGTAGTAGACGCGGTCCGTCAGCGGAGGCGCCTGGTAGTACCCGTCCGACGGGTCCGGGTTGAGGAGGCAGCCGATGAAGCCCAACTCCTCGACACAGCGCTCCAGTTCGGCCGCGGAGTTCTGGATGGAGGCGGCGAGAGCGTCGCCCGGAGACTGAGGCAGCTGGCACACGCCCACGAACCGCTCGGGGAACAGGCCGCACACCCGGGAGATCAGGTCGTTGCTGACCCGCGACCAGTCGAGGCTGGTGCGCTCGTCGCCGTAGTGGTGGGCCATCTTGCCCGCGCCCGGCGAGAACACGGTCAGGTCGGTGCCGCGCTCGAGCTGCAGCTTCAGCTGCCCGTTCTCGATGGCGCCGCGTATCTCGTCGTCGGTGATGTGCAGTTGGTCGGGGGAGACCCTGGCGCCCGATTCCTCGAAGGCCCGGATCTGTTTCTCGCGCCACTTGCCGAGCGCCGGGGGCGCCGTGGTGAAGTGGCCATGACTGTCGATGATCATGTGTTGCTCCGAAACTCGCGTGCGGTGGTCGGCGGAGGGTGTGGAGTCACCTCACTCCCGGCCGGTCAGCTCCCGGGCCCGCTGCAGGCCGGGGTAGGTGCGCACGGGCGCCGACATCAGGAAGCGGTAGCCGTCGTCGAGCACCTGCTTGACGTTGTCGGCCGTGACATGCGGATGCCCGACCGGAACCCCGCGCTCGGCGCAGATGTCGAGGATCCGCCGCTTGCACTCCAGGACCTTCGGGTGCTCGTACTGGCGGGGGAAGCCCAGCTCCTGGCTCATGTCGCCCTCGCCGATGAGGATCAGCCCGATCCCCGGTACCTGGTCGAGCATGTCCGGCAGGTTCTCGATGCCCTGCTGGTCCTCGATCATGAGCCCCACGAGGAGCTCCCCGTCCGGAGCGAGCGGCCACACATCGGCCCGCGCGTAGTACTCGATGTTCGAGATGCCCCAGTAGCGCGTCGCCGCGTGCGGGCCGTCACCGCGCAGCCCGGCCGGCTCGTACAGCGGGGCGTCGGGCAGTCGCGGGTAGCGGCAGGCGGCGACCGCGTTGCGGGCCTCCTCCACCGTGGAGATGTGCGGCCAGACGATGCCGAACGCGCCCAGGTCCAGGGCCTGTTTGGCGTGCCACTGGGCCTTCTCCGCGCCGTTGGCGGGGATGCGCACGATCGGAGTGACGGGCGGTGCGAGGCTGTCCGCCTCGAAGATGTGCCGCCTGCTCAGCAGGTACTGGAAGCTGTCCTTGAGGGCGTTGATGTCCCAGGGCTTGTGCTCCATCTCGAAGACCACGGCGTCGTAGTCCGAGGTGCTCAGCTCGGTCGCCGCGGTCGGGTCGGCCGCGGAGAAGGTCGCGAAGACGTGCTGTCCCGCGTCCAGCGCGCCGATCACCTTGTTGAGCCTGGACGTTGTCATCGCCGACCTCCCTGGCGGAGTGCTTCACCGGTTGTGTTCTCGATGCGCCGCGTGGGCTGCGGTTGCTGCCCGTGGCGCCTGGCACGGCGTCCCGTCCACCACGCCCGGAGCCGGGCGAACAGGCCTCGCGGGCGCGGAGCCCGGGCCGGCGAGGACGGCGTCGACGGAGTTCCGGCCTCGACGGTCGAAGGTGTCTCGGCGGGCCCGGCACATGTCTCGACGAGCCGCTCGGTGAACTCCTTCGTCATCCGCGAGACCACCGCCCCGGCGCCCGACTCGATCAACTTGGCCAGCTTGCCGTTGAGTTTGATCTCGCCGTCGCAGAACACCTGGGCGCTGTCGGGGGTGTCGGCCCCGACGACGCGGAAGGTGGCCTCGGCACTGAACCGTGTGGCGCCCTGGCCGTCCGCCCCGCGGGCCGTGAGCCGGCCCTCGTGGGTGGACTCGTCGAGCTCCAGAGAGACGCGGGCGGCGAACTTGACGCGGATGCCACCGAATCTGATGGCCAGGGTTCCGTCGAAGGAACCGTCGTCGTGCGAAGGGCCGAGTTCGGCGCCGCCGACGCAGGACACGACGGCCTTGGGGTCGGAGATGACCTCCCAGACGCGGTCGGGCGGACTTGGTACGGCGATCTCTTCCGTGATCGATATCAAAGCAGTGACCTCACTCGGCGGCAGGTGTGACAGGCATGGGGGTGCCGTGGAAGGACGGCATGACGGCACAACTGCCGTGCTGGTTGGGCGATGTGGGGCGTGGACGGCCGTGTGGCGGTGGTACGGCGGCGGTGCTACGCGGCGGCTTCCTGCTCGGCCGCGAACAGGCCCCAGAGATGGTTGTAGAGCTCGGAGAACTCGGGTGACTCGACGAGGGAGCCGATCTGGCGCGGCCGCTCGAAGGGGACCTGGATGACACGGCGGATGGTGCCGGGGCCCTGGGACATCACGATGACCTCGTCGGCCAGGTAGAGAGCTTCGTTGAGGTCATGTGTCACGAAGATCAGGGTCCCGTTCTGCTCCTGCCAGATGTTGAGCAGCTCCTGCTGGAGCCGGAGCCGGGTGATGGCGTCGAGCGGCCCGAACGGCTCGTCCATCAGCACGATGGACGGGTTGTAGATCAGCGCCCGCGCGATCGCGCAGCGCTTTTGCATGCCGCCCGACAGCTCCCGCGGGAAGTGGTCCTCGAAGCCGGTCAGGCCGACGAGCTCGACCCACTCGGCGATGCGCGCCTCGCGTTCGTCCTTGGGCACCTTGCGGAACTTGAGGGCCAGGCCGATGTTGGCCCGGACACTCAGCCAGGGCAGCAGGTGCGACTGCTGAGTCACGTACGCCGCATCGGAGTTGACCGTGGTGACGGGCTCGCCGGCGTAGTGAAGCCGTCCTTGCGTGGGTGTGAGCAGTCCGGCGGCCAGGTTGAGGATGGTGCTCTTGCCGCAGCCGCTGGGGCCGATCACGGCGACGACCTTGCCGCGATCGACCTTGAACGACACGTCCTCGATCGCCGGCCGGTGCGTACCGGGGAACTGCAGGGTCACGCCCTCGAGACGGAGTGCCTCGGGGTGGAGATTGCGCTGTGTGGTCGACATGTCTGTCTCCTCGGCCTCCTCCTCGCGGAGGACTGAAGCGGGGCCGTGCGCTCGCGCCTGTGGCGGCGGTGTCATGGGTGGACTCAATCGGCGGTGACACTCTGCGTCACTCGGATTGTCCAACAACTTTCAACGGGAACGTAGCACCGTCGTGGGGGTGGCACAAGAAGTCGCAAGGAAATGGGGTGCATTCACAGGAAGCCCAAGGGTTCACCAGGGGGAACTGTTCGACAAAATGGCCGCGGGGGGGTGGGTGGGTTCAGCGGCGTGTGCGGCCGCCCAGCGAGCGCGGCAGCACGGCCAGGCCGACACCCACCGCGGCGAGCCCACCGGCGAGCAGGGCCCAGCGGGCACCCCAGGACGCCCCGATGGCGCCGACGGCGGGAGCGCCGATGACGGAACCGCCCAGCCAGCCGATGGACCACACCGACAGCACACGTCCGCGCATGCGCGGCGCGGCCGCCAGCTGCATCAGGGTCTTGGCCGACGAGTTGAAGGTGATCGAGGCGGAGCCGACGAACACGAGAAGGACCAGGGCCACGGGCAGTGTCGGTGCCAGTGCCGCCGCACAGATCACGGCTCCCCACAGAACCGCCGACACCGACAGGGACCGGGTGTCGATCCGGCGCCGGCGCATGGCCAGCAGCCCGCCGGCCACCCCGCCCAGGCTCATCACCGCCATCGCCGTCCCGTAGCCGACCGGGCCCGCGCGGAACACCGAAGTGGTCAGCAACGGCAGGCTCACCGGAAACTCCCAGGTGAGGATGCCGGTCACGTACACCATCACCATGGGGTACAGCAGTTCCGGTGTGCGTCGGATGTGGGCGAGCCCCGCGCGGATCTGCCCCGCCCCGCGGTCCTCGGGTTCCGCCGGATGCATCTCACCCGGCCGCAGTCCGAGCAGGCTCAGGATGACGGCAAGGAACGAAAGGGTGTCCAGGGCGAAGCACGGGGCGGCGCCAAGCGTCGCCAGTACGGATCCGGCGATGCCGGGGCCCGCCAGCTTGGCCGTGTTGATGAACGTCGAGTTGATCGCGATGGCATTGGCCAGATGGTCCGCGTCGACGAGTTCACCGATCAGCTTCTGGCGTGCGGGGTTGTCGAAGACGTTCGTCAGTCCGAGCGCGAGCATGACCAGGACGAGCAGCGGCAGCGTGACCCGATGGGTCCAGGCCAGCACGGTCAGCAGGGCGGCCAGGACGCCGAAGCAGATCTGGGTGATCAGCAGCAGCCGGCGGGTGTTGTGCCGGTCGACCACGAGACCGCCCCAGACACCGAGCAGCAGGACCGGCAGATACCGGGCCCCGGTCACGATGCCGAGCATCGTCCCGCTGTGGGTGAGTTCCAGGGTCAGCCAGCCGATGGCGATGTTCTGCATCCAGTTGCCGACCACCGAGGTGAACTGTCCGATCGAGAACAGCCGGTAGTTCCGGATGCGCAGCGAGGCGAAGGTGCCCGGACGGCCGGCGGCCGGTGTCACCTCGGTCAACCGATGTCCGTGCCCAGCGACTTCTCCCCCTTGGGGAAGAAGGAGGTCAGGCGGTTGTACTCGTCGAGCGTCGCGGTCGGGTACCACGTGAGCCCGGCCTTGCAGATCGCCGCGAGGACCGGGGTGGCGTCCGGGTTCGAGCAGTCCGTCTTCGCCGGGATCCGTGAGTTGTACGTCTTCGCGAGGGCCTGCTGCGCCGTGTCGGAAGAGAGGAACGAGGTCAACAGAGCGGCGGCAGCCGGGTGTTCGGCGCCCTTGGGGACGTACAGGTACGACTCGTTGGCGTTGGTGGGGGAGAGCGGTGCCACCTCGACGGGCGCGCCCTTCTTCTTCGCCTCCAGCACGAGGTTGATGAGGCTGGTGCCGATGCTCACCTCGCCCGACTCGACGGGTGCCTCGGTCTGCGTGGTGTTCGGTGCGTAGTGCGGTTTCTGGGCGGCGAACTTCTTCGCCCACTCAAGTGCCTTCGTCTGGCCCAGGTCCGGGTCCAGGTCCCAGGCGGTCAGGAACGAGGCACGTGACTCGGCCGACACCTTGCCGCCGGACCAGCGCGGGTCGAGCAGGTCGTCCCAGGTCCTCGGCACGTCGGCCGGCTTGACCTTGTCGGTGTTGTACGCCCACACCTTCGGGACCGCCCAGATGTAGACGAGCCCCTTGTCGAGGATGTTCTCCTTGCCGATGCCGTACCGCGACCAGTCGATGTCGTCGGCCATGTCGGCGGACGGGCCGACGGTGAGTCCGCCGGCGTTGGCCACGTCGACCGAGACCTTCCCCGCGGCCTGCTCCATCCTGAGCTGGCTGACCTGGTCGGGGGCCTTGGTGTTGGTGTACTTGACCTTGATGCCGGGGTACTTCTTCTCGAACAGGTCGATCGCGGGCTGCATCTGCGCCTGCGGCTTGGGCGCCGACCACTCGACCTCGCCCTCCCGCCCGGCCTGCTTCACCAGCGCGGTCATCGACTTCGGGAGATCAGCGCCCTCCACCTTCGCGCCGCAGCCGGTCATGCAGGCCGCGGCGACCAGGACGGTGCCCGCGGCGAAGGTGCGGCGCCGGCGATGTCCACGCATCCCTGGCGGCCTCATCGGGTGACCGCGGACGCGTTGAAGACGCGGGCGGCATTGCCACCCAGTACCTTCGCGAGCTCGTCCGGTGCCATCCAGGACAAGTGGCCCTCGATCCAGTCGCGCAGCTCTCGCAGAGTGCCCTCGGACGCCGGGAAGTTCGACCCCCACATGAGACGGTCGGTGCCGAAGGCGGCGGCGAGACGGCGCAGCACCTCGGGCACGTCGACCTCCGGGTCGCCGCCCAGGCGGTTCAGGGCCGGGGGCGTGATCTTGAGATGGACGCCGGGGAACCGCGCGAGCTGCCCGAGTTCGGCGAGCCGCGGATAGTCGGCCCCGCCACTGGCGTCGGGCCGCCCGGCGTGGTCGAGCAGCACGGTCAACGTCGGACGGGTGTCGAGGACCTGGGCGAGCTTGCCGGCGTCCTTGGAGTGCATCTGGACGCACACCGGCACACCGCGGCTCTCCACGTAGTCCCATACGGCGCCCATGCGTTCGTCCGAGATCCCGGAGCCCGGTGTGGGTACCTTCGTGGTGCCGTCGGACACCCGGATGCGGACGCCGCTGAATCCGCGCTCCTCGATCCAGTGCTGGAGGTCCGGCACCGCCGAGTCGGACAGGAAGTCGACCGCGCACACCCCCACCAGACGGTCGGGGTGCCTGGCCAGGGCGTCGGCAGCGTACCGGTTGTCGAAACCGTAGACCGTCGACGCGTGGACGAGGGCGGCGCGTTCCACGCCTGCCTCGTCGAGGTGACGGATCAGGCCGGAGACATCAACGGGGCGGGACTGCGACCACTGCGACCGTGTTCCGCCGAGCGGTGCCACCGGGTAGGCGTCCGTGTCGCTCGACATGGCATGGGTGTGGGTGTCGAAATAGTGCATCAATGCTCCTCAGCGGGTGCGGAAGTGTGCCGCGCGGGGCGGGTCAGACCCGGCCCACGTGGCGGTCGAAGTCGGCGGAGCGGGCCCCCATGACCACGGCGGAGACATCTCCCCGGCGCAGCGCGTCCACCAGTTTCACGGTGGTGCGCTCCACGTTGGGTGGCTCGGGCGCGCCGTCGACATGTGCGCCCTCCGTGGTCACCCATGTCACGTCCTCGGACCGCACACCGTAGGTGTCTCTGAGCACGCCCCGTACCCACAGGCCTGTCGTCTGACTGTAGGCCCGCACACCTACGCGCTTTCCGCGCAGGTCCTGGGGTCGCAGCCGGCCCTCGCCGCCCCATACGGAGATCGAGCGGTGGTGGAAGTTGCCGTGCAGCACCACGGGCAGGGCGGCGATCGGCACACCGGCCTCGACCGCCTGCAGCAGGGTGGCGACGGCCAGTTCGGAGACGTCGTAGCGCTGCTCGCGGACCATCGGAGCGAACGCCCGGTGGATCGGTTCGACCTCGGGGAGGTCGAGTGTGCAGCCCGGGATCCGGACGGTGCCGTCCAGCAGTGGCTCGGTGTGCGGGTAGCGGCGCAGTGCCACGGTCAGGCGGGTCATCGGGCGTGCTGACCGGGGCTGCGCCGAGGCCTGAAGTCTCGTGGGTGACAGTGGAGTTGACTCCTCATGCTGGTTCCCCTCGTCGAGCTTGTTTGTTGCACAATGCTGGGAAGCTAACAGCGGTTTTGGTCGCTGGACAAGGCTGCCGGATGAGAATCGTCAAACAATCCGTGGCATCCGGTGATGTCGGGCCGTGTCATGTGTGCGAGTGCTCGCGTGGGTGGGACCGGCGGTGGTCGCGGACGGCCGAGGTGACACCTGCACCGCCTCATTGTCTAACAATGAGGCGGGTTTGGTACCTGGTGAGGGGCCTCGGGCTCGCTCCGAAGGTGGGTGCAAAGGCCGAGCGTGCGGGATTTTGCTGTGGCAGGGTTCACGGCGCGCGGAGCCGGTGCTACGGTCCATTTTGTTTAACAAAGCGCTTGAGCCGCGTGTGGCTGTCTGGCCAGTCTCCCCAGCGCCGTTCCCCGCCCTGTCCCGGGCGTGGCCTTTCGGTGGCGTTCGTCGCACACCCCGGACGCCGACGAGGTGAGTCGCCCTCGGCGCACTCGGCCGCAACGAATCCAAGCCCCCCCCCGAGCGGCGGGCTGCTCAGTGCGCACAACGACAGGTGCCCAGCGGGACGTTGGGTGCCCACCCCTGAGGAGGGGATGACGATGAGCCACCACGGGAAGGGCCGGGTGGCGGCCGTGGCGCTCACGCTGCTGCTGACGGCCGCCGCGACCGGCTGCGGGACCACGGCCGAGAGTGCCGAACTCCCCTCGTCGAGGGCTGCCCTGGTCAAGCAGGCCAAGCAGGAGGGCGAGGTCGAGTGGGCCTCGTGGAATCCAGAAGCGCAGATGCAGCCCGCCATCGAGCTGTTCGAGAAGCGGTACCCCGGCATCAAGGTCAAGTACACCAATATCAAGGCGCCTGACCAGGTGAGCCGGCTCAGACTGGAGCAGGCCGCCAAGAAGGTGTCCATCGACGTGGCGAACGCCGGCGGACTCACCATGACTCCCGCGGTCGGACTCGCCGGCGACGTCGACTGGACGAAGTACGGCATCGACGCGAAGAACGTCTTCGCCAAGAACTTCGTCTACGTGTGGGCCACCCCCAAGGTGTGGGCGTACAACACCGAGAAGGTCAAACCCTCCGACGTGCCGAAGAGTTGGGACGACCTGCTGGACCCACGGTGGTCCGGCGGCGAGATCTCGGCCGAGTCACGCGCCTCGTTCATGTCCGTGTGGGACCTCGACGACTCGATGGGGGAGAAGAAGGCGCTCGCCTGGTCCCAGAAGTTCGCGGCGCTGAAGCCGCACTACTCGCCGAACGTCACCCAGGCCGAATCGCCCATCGAGACGGGCGAGGTGAGCATCGGCACCAGCCTGGCCAGCCTCGTGCTCGCCGCGAAGAGCAAGGGCGCCCCCGTCGCCATCGCCCCCATCTCGCCGACCAGCGCCAGTGAGTCGTACCTCTACGTCCCGAAGGGAGCCCCGCACCCGGCCGCCGCGGCGCTCCTCACCTCGTTCCTGTCGTCCGACGCGGCCCAGAAACTGCTCGCGAAGAGCTACAACTCCCGGATTCCGGTGAACACCGACTGCTCGGACCCGGGCGACACCGCCGTCCTTCAGGCGCTGTGCAAGGCGGACTTGAAGTGGTACGGCACCACGACCCTCCAGAAGTACAACAAGCTCTCCGAGTTCTATCCGAAGGTGGAGAAGGAATTCGGGACAGATGTGGGCTAGGTGCATGATCACGTCCAGAATCGGAGGTCCGCGATGGCCCTGAAAACCGAAGAAGTACCAGATACGCCGCCTGCGGAAGCTCCCACGGGCCCGGAGGTCCGTCCCGAATCACGAGCCGCGAAGGTGTCATCGGCAGCGGGCATGCTGCTGAACCTGGCCATGGTCGTCCTGGTGGGATATCTCGTCCTGTTCCCCCTGGCGATCCTGATCTACAGCAGCCTGAAACCGTCCACCATCGACCTCCCCTTCGAGGTCCCCGGCTTTTCGCTCGACAATTACCAGTACGTCTTCGAGTCCAGCCGACTCGGGTCGGTGACACTCAACACCGTTCTGTACGTGGTCGGTTCACTCCTCGTCGCCCTGGTGCTCAGCCTGTCGCTCGCCTACCTCTTCGAGCGCACGGACATTCCTGGTCGCCGCTTCCTGAGCCCGCTGGCGCTGGCACCGATGGCGGTTCCGGTCACCGTGATGGCGATCGCCTGGGCGCTGGTGGCCAACCCGGCCAACGGCCCACTGGCCATCATCATCCGCAAACTCATCGGTGTGCAGATCGACATCTATTCCATACCGGGGATGATCCTGGTGATGGGCATCTTCGGGGTGCCCAGTATGTACCTGATGATCGCGCCGGCCTTCGCACGCCTCAACCCCGAGCTTGAAGAGGCCGCCGCCGCTGTGGGTGCGCCCCTGCGGCGCCGACTGCGCCTGATCGTGCTGCCGCTCGTGGCCCCGGCCGTGTCGGCCGCCGGGATTCTGCTCATCGTGGTGGCGCTCGAAGGCTTCGCGATTCCGGCGCTCCTCGGACTGCCGGACAAGATCTTCGTGTTCAGCAGTCTCATCCAGTACTCGCTGCAGCCGCCCGGCGGCATCCCCAACTACGGCCAGGCGTGTACGTACGGTGTTCTCATCCTCGCCGTGTCGCTCGTGCTGCTCTTCGTGTACCGGCGGCGCGTGCGCGACACACACCGCTTCCGCGTCGTGGTCGGCAAGGGATACCGGCAGACCCGCGTCGGACTCGGGCGCTGGCGGATCCCGGTGTTCGTCCTCGTGTGCGTCTACATGTTCATCGGTATCGTGCTGCCCATCCTGGCGCTGCTGTGGACGAGCTTCTCGCCGTACACCCGACCCATCACCTGGTCGGGATTCGAGTCGATGACCTTCGCCAACTACAGCCATCTGCTGGACATCCCTGACATCGGGAAGATCCTTCTGAACACGGCAGAGGTGGTACTGGTCACCGCGACGGTCACCACGGCGATGTCGGTGTGGATCGCGGTTGCGGCCGCGCGACGCCAATTCCCCGGCAGCACCCTGCTGTTCGAGACGCAGTTCGCGGTCTTCGGCATCCCCAGCGTCGTCCTCGGCGCCGCCGTCCTCTTCCTCTACCTGTTCGTGCCCATCCCCATCTACGGCACCGTATGGATCATCGTCGTGGCACTCGTGACCCGATTCCTCCCCCGGGGATCGCGCATGGTGCAGACGGCACTGTTGCAGCTGGACGACGGACTGATCGAAGCGGCCCGTGTCACCGGAGCGAGCCCGTTCACCGTGACACGGACCGTGCTGCTGCCGCTGCTGCGGCCGACACTGTGGAAGACCTGGCTGTGGGTCTTCGCGCACGCTCTGGGTGAGCTCCCGATCGCGCTGCTGCTGACCAGTTCGGACAACCGCACCCTGGTGGTCGTCCTGTGGGACACGTTCACCTCCAGCGTCGACAACCCGACGGCGAGCGCACTGGCCGTGGTGCTCGTAGTGATCTCGACCGCGGCCGTGTGGCTGGTCAACAGGCGCAGCACGGTGAAGGAGGCATGAGAGAGATGGTGGAAACGATGAACGACAACCCCGTGAACTCGATCGTCATCACGGAGCTGTGCAAGTCCTACGAGCGGGCCTCCGGCGGCGAGACCAGCTACGCGGTCGACGGTGTCTCCTTCGACGTTCCGAAGGGCCAGTTCGTCACCCTGCTCGGCCCCAGCGGCTGCGGCAAGACCACAACACTGCGGTGTGTGGCGGGACTTGAGCGGGCCACCGGCGGCCGCATCGAGATGGCCGGCCAGGTCGTGTTCGACGTACCGCAGAAGCGCGACGTCCGCCCCGAGGACCGGCCGATCGCGATGGTGCCGCAGTCCTACGGCATCTGGCCGCACATGACCGTCCTCGACAACGCGGCCTTCCCGATGCGCCACGGCCGCAACCGCCGCCGCGGCCAGGACATCCGCAAGCGGGCCATGGACATGCTGGACCAGGTGGGTCTCGCCCCCATGGCGGACCGCTGGGCGACCCAGTTGAGCGGAGGACAGCAGCAGCGCCTCGCCTTCGCCCGCGCCCTGCTCGGCGACCCCGAGGTGCTGCTGCTCGACGAGCCGCTGTCGAACCTCGACGCGAAACTGCGCTCCAAGCTCCGCCAGGAACTGCGCTCCTTCCAGGAGCAGTTCGGCGTCACCGCGCTGTACGTGACCCATGACCAGGGCGAGGCCCTGGCGCTCTCGGACACGGTGGTCGTGATGAACCAGGGGCACGTCGAGCAGATCGACCGCCCGGAACGTCTCTACGACCACCCCAGCTCGTCCTTCGTCGCCGATTTCATCGGCAGCGCCAACCTGCTCCCCGTACAGGACGTGTCACCGCGCTCCGAGGGAGGTGTCATCGCCAAGACCGAGGTCGGCCCGGTGCTGTGCCTGCGCTCGTCCGGCGACGGGGACCGCCGTACGGGCAGCGGGGGATTCGCGTGCGTGCGACCGGAGAACATCGAGGTGCGGGCCACCGCCGGGGGAGAGGCGCCGGCGCTCGGGGACGACGAGTTCCTCGCCAGGGTGGAGTCCTCGGAGTTCCTCGGGGACCGACTCGAACTCGTCGTACGCGCCGCGGATGTGTCGATCACCGCATTCGCACGAGCCGGACTCGGCAGTCGTCCCGGCGACGACGTCGTGATCCGGTTCGACCCCAACGCGACGAGCTACCTGGCGAGTTGACCGCCCCTTGCCGGCGGGCACCGAGGTGGCGCGCGGTGCCCGCCGGGGAGGCCGGGAGTATCAGCGGGAGGCGGACGCCGATGACTCGGTCGACGTCTCGATGTGCAGTTGCAGCGCACGCCGGGCCGCCGACAGATGGTGTCGCATCGCCGCCGAGGCGGCCTCCGGGTTGCGGGTGACGATCGTGGCGAGGATCGCCTCGTGCTCCCGCACCGAGTCGGTGCGTGGGTTCTTGCGCTCCGCGTCGCGGTACTGCTGCATGACGAGCGGGTACAGCAGGCTGTCGACGAACCGCGAGAGCGTGGCCTGCCGCGCAGCCTGCCGAATCTGTTCGTGGAACCTGCGATTGAGCTTCCAGTACTCCTCGCGCCCGCCCGGCACCTGGTGCTCCCACATCCGCTTGCAGGTCTCGGTCATGGCGGCGATGTCGTCGTCGGTGGCCCGCAGGGCGGCACTCGCCGCCAGCGCGGACTCCAGGACCTCGCGGGTCTCCAGGATCTCGAGCGCCTCCTCCACGGAGAACGAGCGGGTGCGCGCGCTGCGATGTGCCTCGGCGGTGACGTACCCCTCCTGCGCGAGCCGCGCGAGCACCGAACGCAGCGTGCCTCGGGAGACGCCGAGGCGTGCCGTGAGATCGGATTCGGTGAGTCGTGAGTCCGGTTTGTAGTGACCGGACATGAGCAGCGCACGCAGGTCGTTGTACGCCTGCAGGGACCGGCTGGCACCCGAATCCGAACCGCTCTCGTTGCCCGGGTCCGTACCCGCAGCTAGTGCCATGGTGGTGTCCTCCAGGGTGGCCCGTATTCAGGCACACATATTGATGGCCGAGTCCTGGTTGAAGTTGTACAACAGCATGAGCGGTCCGGTCGAACCCCGGACACGAAAGCGGTCCGACCGTTCGCCGAATATTTCGCCCCTGGGGCCCTGCGTGCCGACCGTGAATCCTGATGATTGTTGCACAATTCTGGTTCGGACCTCCTGGGGGACGCGGCGTTCAACGGGGGGAGGCGTCAGCTCAAGGCGCAGCTTGTTTCGGCACTCGGTGTGTCCGGCGTTGCTTTCCTGTGACCACAGAGGCCGGATACCTGGCGCTACGCCCCTGTCCCCATGCATCGAGCGCGGTGTCCGGGACGGGATGGCCGAACGTGATTGCGCAATGGTCAGTGCGCAGAGGCAGAAGAGCGACTCCGGTGGGATCCGTGCGCCGAAGCAGGAGCGCAGTCAGCGATCCTTCGACCTCGTGCTCGACACGACGCTCGAGCGAGAGGCCGCCATGGCGCTGGACCGGCGGGCGTTCTCGTGGTGGGACGAGAGGTCGGGTGACTGGCGGATCCGCCCGGGGCGCCGGGACATCCGGGTCGCCCGCGGGTCGACGGCGTGCTGGAGCCGGGGGAGTAGGCGCGTTCCGGGCGACGCGCGGCATGTCCCTCATGGCCGTGGGTCGCTGCTGGGTGCTGAGCCGCAGTAGGACGCCGAACTCATCGGCGTCCTACTGCGTGTCCACGGACCGGCTGCACATCCTCGACGGCTGGGCGTTCGGGCTGCCGCCCCGGCGGTGATCGGGGTACTCGGCGGACACACTTCGCCACGAGGCCGGGAACGGCCTCTCATTCGGTGGGTGGCCTGGTGGTGTCGCGTACGACGAGCTTGGGGTCGATGACCGCCTCTCTGGGGTCGAGCGCCTCGTTCTCCAGGCGTTCCACGGCGAAGCGGACCGCCTGTTCGGCCATGAGGACGGCGTCCTGGCGGACCGTGGTCAGTGCGACGGGCATGAGGTGCGAGAGGTGGCTGTCGTCGTAGCCGATGACGGACACGTCACCGGGTACGTCGATGCCGGCGCGGCCGAAAGCCATCAACAGGCCCATCGCGCAACGGTCGTTGGAGGCGAAGACCGCTGTCGGCAGCGGCACGCCCGTCTTGTGTTCCGCCACCAGGAGGCGGCCCGCCTCGATTCCGGCTTCCTCGGTGTGGCTGCCGGGCATCACGCGCGTCTCAGAGTCGAGCCCGTGTCGGCGCATCGCGGCGCGGTACGCGCGGCGGCGCTCCGCCGAGCCGGGGTCGCGGCCGCCGTCGATGTGGACGATGCGGCGGTGGCCGAGTTCGACGAGGTGGTCCATGGCCTGTCGCACGCCCTTGTTGTCGGCGGTGCAGACGTTGTCGAGGCGTGCGTCGCGCACCCGGCGGCCCACGGAGACGGCGACCGTGCGCCGGCCGAGCGCCTCCAGCTGGTCCTGTCCCGCGTTCGGCCCGAGCAGGATCACGGCTTCGCAGCGGTGGGCGAGCAGCGCCTCGACCGCCTGCGCCTCCTCACGGCCCGGCGCGGTGGCGGAGAGCAGCACCTCGTAGCCGAGCCGCTCGGCCTCCGGGTAGATGCCCTCGACGAGGTCGGCCTGGAACGGCTGGTGGACGGTGAACAGGACCCCGAGGGTGCGGCTGCGGCCGCGGGCCAGGAGTCGCGCCGCGTTGTCGGGCCGGTATCCGATCTCCTCGGCGACCCGCAGAACACGGTCGCGGGTGTCCTGACCTGCGCCGGGCTGGTTACGGAAGACGATCGAAACCAGTGCCCGCGACACCCCGGCCTTCTCGGCGACGTCCGCCATCGTGGGGCGTTGCTTGCCCGTTGCGCTCACCTGTGACTCCACGCCTCTCGCCAAGGCCCCACGAAATCTCGCGGCAACAACCTATTGACATGACATTTGAACTGGAGTCATCGTACTCGCACTAGAGCGCGCTAGTAGAGCGCGCCAGTCGCGAATCTTTCCCGTGGCTGCTTCTGGTCCTGTTCTTGTCCTGCTTTCTTGTGCCGCTTCTCTGTCCTGAGTGAAGGGACCCCCGCGTGATGTCGTTCGAAGTGCTGACCATGGGCCGTGTAGGCGTGGATGTGTATCCCCACCAGACGGGTGTCGGCCTGGCGGAGGTCTCTTCGTTCGGCAAATACCTGGGTGGCAGCCCGACCAACGTGGCGGTGGCCGCGGCGCGCTACGGCCGCAGCGCCGCTGTCATCACGAAGACGGGCCGAGACCCCTTCGGTGGCTTCGTGCGGGCGGCGCTGGACGGGTACGGCGTGGACGTGTCGTTCGTCGGTACGTCGGACGTCGCGCCCACTCCGGTGACGTTCTGCGAGATCTTTCCGCCGGACGACTTCCCGCTGTACTTCTACCGCGAGCCCAAGGCTCCGGACCTGGACATCCGGCCGGAGGACCTGGATCTGGACGCGGTGCGCGAGGCGGCCGTGTTCTGGATGACGGGGACCGGGCTGAGCGAGGAACCGAGCCGGTCGGCCACGCTGGCGGCGCTCGAACACCGCGCGAAGTCCGGAGTGACGGTCTTCGACCTGGACTGGCGGCCGATGTTCTGGAACGGCGCGGCCGGGAGTGACGCCGCCCAGGCCCGCTCCCACTACGCCGAGGCGCTCGCCCACGCGACCGTGGCGGTCGGCAATCTCGACGAGTGCGAGGTGGCGACCGGGGAGCGGGAGCCGTACGCCGCGGCAAAGGCCCTACTGGCGGCCGGAGTTGAGCTGGCCGTGGTCAAGCAGGGTCCGAAGGGTGTCCTGGCCATGGACCGGGACGGCGTCGTGGAGGTGCCGCCGGTGCCGGTGGACGTGGTCAACGGGCTCGGCGCGGGCGACGCGTTCGGCGGGGCCCTGTGCCACGGGCTGCTCTCCGGGTGGACCACTGAGCGCACGGTGTCGTTCGCCAACGCGGCAGGGGCGATCGTGGCGGGCCGGCTCGCCTGCTCCGATGCGATGCCGGTCGAGTCCGAGGTCGAGAACAAGCTGAACGAGGTGCACAGTGCCGTCTCCTGAACCGTTTCTGGAACCGCCTGTTGAGTCGTCTCTCGACAGGGCCGGCATCGTCGACCGGGTCGTCGGCGCCCGGGTGAACGACCCCGGCGCGATCGCGGCGGCCGCCGCGCGGCGGGTGAAGGCCACCTCGCCGTTCGGCGAGCACGGCAAGGTAATGATCATTGCGGCGGACCATCCGGCGCGCGGCGCCAACGCGGTGGGCGACGACCCGCAGGCGATGGCCGACCGGTTCGAGCTGCTGGAGCGGATGTGCATCGCACTTCAACGCCCCGGTGTGACAGGCGTGTTGGCGACCGCCGACGTTCTGGAGGACCTGCTGCTGCTCGGTGTGCTGGACGGCAAGAGCGTGTTCGGTTCGATGAACCGTGCCGGTCTCGCCGGGTCGGTGTTCGAGATCGACGACCGGTTCACCGGGTACGACGCGCAGACCATCGCCGCGATGGGCTTCGACGGCGGCAAGATGCTCACGCGGATCGCCCTGGGTGACGCGGCGACCCCGTCCGTCCTGGAGAACACGGCACGTGCGGTGGACGAGCTGAACGACCGGCAGCTGATCGCGATGGTCGAGCCGTTCCTGTCGTCCTGGCAGGAGGACGGGCGGATCCGCAACGACCTGTCCACCGAGGCCGTCATCAAGTCGGTCACCATCGCGTCGGGCCTGGGGCGTCGTAGCGCGTACACGTGGCTCAAGCTGCCGGTGGTTGAGGACATGGAGCGCGTGCTGGCCGCCTCGACGATGCCCGCCGTGCTGCTGGGCGGCGAGGTCAAGGACCCCGAGGCGGCGTTCGCGTCGTGGGGGCGGGCGCTGAAGCTGCCGACCGCGCAGGGGCTGACCGTGGGCCGCTCGCTGCTGTACCCCTCGGACGGCGATGTGGCCGGTGCCGTGGACCGGGCGGTGGGCCTGCTGTGAGCACACACATCGACACCGCCAAGTACCACCTCCCCAAGGGGACGTCGGCCACGGGGGAGTACGAGCTGGAGGTGACTCCCGAGTCGGCTGGCTGGGGCCACTCCGGTCTCAAGGTACTCACCTTGTCACCCGGCGAGGCGCACACCTTCCGCACCGGCGACGCCGAGTTCCTCGTCCTCCCTCTGGAGGGAGCCGTCACGGTCGGTGTGGCGGACGAGACCTTCGAACTCGCAGGCCGTAGTGGCGTGTTCGCGGCCGCCACCGACTTCGCGTACGTGCCGCGTGCGAGCGAGGTCACGGTCACGAGCGCGGCCGGTGGCCGTTTCGCGCTCCCCTCGGCGCGCACGGAGCGTGCCCTGCCCGCCAGGTACGGGCGCAAGGAAGACGTGCCGGTGGAGCTGCGTGGTGCGGGGGCGTGCTCGCGGCAGGTCAACAACTACTGCCTGCCGGGCACGTTCGAGGCGGATCAACTGCTGGTGTGCGAAGTCCTCACACCGGGCGGCAACTGGTCCTCGTACCCGCCGCACAAGCACGACGAGGCCCGCCCTGGCCAGGAGTCGCAGCTTGAGGAGATCTACTACTTCCAGCTCTCCGGCGGTGCCGACGCCTTCGCCTATCAGCGGGTCTACGGCACCGAGGACCGGCCGCTGGACGTGCTGGCCGAGGTGCGGTCCGGGGACACGGTGCTGATCCCGCACGGCTGGCACGGTCCGTCGATCGCCGCGCCCGGCTACGACCTGTACTACCTCAACGTCATGGCGGGCCCGGGACAGGACCGTGCCTGGCTGATCTGTGACGACCCCGCCCATGGCTGGGTCCGCACCACCTGGGCCTCCCAGGACGTGGACGACCGGCTTCCCTTCGGAGGGGACACGGAACGATGAACACGGTACGACTGACCACCGCGCAGGCCCTGGTGCGGTTCCTGGCCAACCAGTACAGCGAACGCGACGGGCAGGAACAGCGCCTGATCCCCGGCGCCTGGGGCATCTTCGGGCACGGCAACGTGGCCGGCATCGGGCAGGCCCTGCTGCAGGCTTCGGTGACCGGGGAGGCCGACCTTCCCTACTACCTGGCCCGCAACGAGCAGGGCATGGTGCACGCCGCCGTCGCTTTCGCGAAGATGCGGGACCGGCTCTCCGCGTTCGCGTGCAGCGCCTCGACAGGGCCCGGCTCCACGAACATGATCACCGGTGCGGCGCTTGCGACCACGAACCGCGTCCCGGTGCTGCTGCTGCCCTCCGACATGTTTGCCACGCGGGCCGCCGACCCGGTGCTGCAACAGCTGGAGGACACCCGCGGCGGCGACGTCACGGTCAACGACTCGTTCCGGGCGGTGTCGAAGTACTTCGACCGGATCACCCGGCCCGAGCAGCTGATCCCGGCGGCACTCGCGGCGATGCGGGTGCTCACCGACCCGGTCGAAACGGGCGCGGTCACCCTCGCGCTGCCCCAGGACGTGCAGGCCGAGGCGCACGACTGGCCTCTCGCGTTCTTCCGGCACAGGGTGTGGCACATCGGTCGCCCGCTGCCGGAGCCCACCGCCGTCGAACGGGCGGCAGCGCTGCTGAAGACGGCGAAGCGGCCCCTGATCGTGGCCGGTGGCGGCGCCGTCTACTCCGGCGCCGAGACAGCGCTGCGGGCGTTCGCCGAAACCACCGGCATCCCGGTCGCCGACACCCACGCGGGCAAGGGCGCCGTGCCCTGGGACCACCCGTGCGCGGTCGGCGGCATCGGCTCCACCGGCGCGTACGCGGCCAACGAGCTGGCGAGGACCGCGGATGTGGTGCTCGGCATCGGCACCCGCTACTCCGACTTCACCACCGCGAGCCACACCGTCTTCGCCGACCCGGACGTCACCTTCGTCAACCTGAACGTGGCCCGACTGGACGCCGTGAAGCACTCGGCCGAACCGCTGGTGGCCGACGCCCGTCTCGGGATCGAAGCCCTGGCCGCCGCGCTCTCCGACTGGCAGGTGTCACCGGAGTACCGGGTTCACACCCGCCAACTCATCGCCCGGACACGCGAGATAGAGAACAACTGCTTCACCGTGGGCCAGGAACCCCTGCCCGCGCAGACGGAGATCCTCGGCGCCCTGAACGAGTCCCTCGACGACCGTGCCGTGGTCATCAACGCGGCCGGTTCGATGCCTGGTGACCTGCAGCAGCTGTGGCGGGCCCGGGACCCGAAGGCCTACCACGTCGAGTACGCGTACTCCTGCATGGGCTACGAGGTCGCCGCCGGTGTCGGCGCCAAGATGGCCGACCCGAGCCGGGAGGTCGTCGTCCTGGTCGGGGACGGCTCGTACCTGATGATGGCTCAGGAGATCGTCACCATGGTCTCCGAGGGCCTCAAGGTCATCATCGTCCTCGTCCAGAACCACGGCTTCGCCTCCATCGGCGCGCTGTCCGAATCGCTGGGCTCGCAGCGCTTCGGCACCAAGTACCGCTACCGCAACGGCACATCGAGGCAGCTCGACGGCGACGTCCTGCCCGTCGATCTGGCCGCGAACGCCGCCTCGCTGGGTGCGGACGTCCTGCACGCCACCACCGTCGACGAGTTCCGTACCGCGATGGGCAAGGCGAAGGCCGCCGAACGCACCACCGTCGTGCACGTCGAAACCGACCTGTACGGGCCCAACCCTCCCGCCCACGGCTGGTGGGACGTCCCGGTCAGCGAGGTCTCCGCCCTCGACACCACCCGGTCCGCGCACGAGACGTACGCCGCGCACAAACGCAACCAGCGCCACTACCTGTAGTACCGCCCGCAGCACCACGCGCAAAGGAATCCCCTCATGAACACCGTCCCGCACTGGATCAACGGCGCCCCGTACCCCGTCGGCGCATCCGACACCACGGCGCCCGTCTTCAACCCGGCCACCGGCCAGGAGCGCGCGCGAGTCACCCTCGGCGACGGCGCCGCAGTGGACCGGGCGGTCGGCGCCGCGTCCGCCGCCTTCGAGACATGGTCGGAGTCCTCGCTCACGCAGCGCACCCAAGTCATGTTCAACTTGCGGCAGTTGCTGGTGGAGCACGAGGAGGAACTGGGCCGGATCATCTCCGCCGAGCACGGCAAGACCGTCGACGACGCGCGCGGCGAGATCACCCGCGGCCGTGAGGTCGTCGAGTTCGCCTGCGGGCTCGGCGACGTCCTCAAGGGGTCGTTCTCCGACCAGGTCTCGCGCGGCGTGGACGTGCGCGACTTCCGCCAGCCGCTCGGTGTCGTCGCCGGCATCACCCCGTTCAACTTCCCCGCCATGGTCCCGCTGTGGATGCACCCCATCGCCATCGCGACCGGCAACACCTTCATCCTCAAGCCCAGCGAGCGCGATCCGTCGGCCGCCAACTTCGTCGCCGAGCTGTACCGGAAGGCGGGGCTGCCCGACGGTGTCTTCAACGTCGTGCACGGCGGCAAGGACGCGGTCGACACGATCCTGACCCACCCCGGCATCGAGGCGGTCTCCTTCGTCGGCTCCACCCCGATCGCCAAGTACGTGCACGCGCAGGGCACATCGAACGGCAAGCGCGTCCAGGCACTCGGCGGGGCCAAGAACCACGCCGTCGTCCTCCCGGACGCGGACCTGGAATTCGCCGCCAACCACATCACCGCAGGCGCCTACGGCTCCGCCGGCGAACGCTGCATGGCCGTCTCCGTCGCGGTCGCCGTGGGCGACGCCGCCGACGGCCTCGTCGAGGTCCTGGCCCGCAAGGCCCGCGAGGTGAAGGTCGGCCCCGGCGACGCGGCCGACACGGAGATGGGCCCGCTGGTCACGCAGGCCGCGCGGGAGCGCGTCGAGAACGCCGTCGGCACCGCCGCCGGGCAGGGGGCCACCGTCGTCGTCGATGGCCGGGGACTGAAGGTCGACGGGTATGAGGACGGCTTCTTCACCGGTCCTTCCCTCCTGGACCACGTCACTGTCGAGATGGACGCCTACAAGAACGAACTGTTCGGCCCGGTCCTCGCCGTGGTCCGCGTCGACACCCTCGACGAGGCCATCGAACTGATCAACGCCAACCCCTACGGCAACGGCACCGCCCTGTTCACCGACTCAGGCGAGGCCGCCCGCCGGTTCGAGCGCACCATCCGCGTCGGCATGATCGGTGTCAACGTGCCGGTCCCGGTCCCGATGTCGTACTACTCCTTCGGCGGCTGGAAGGACTCCCTCATCGGCGACTCGCCCGTCCACGGCCACGAAGGTGTCCGCTTCTACACCCGCCCCAAGGTCGTCACCACCCGGTGGCCCCGGCCCGCCCAGCATGTCGCCGCCGGCTTCACCTTCCCCACCTCCAGCTGACCACCGTCCCCCGCACGTGAAGGAATCGACCATGGCAACGGCGCCCACCCCTCTGCGTACCACTGTCGGCAACCTCTGTCTCGGCTCCGCCCCGGACTCCTGGGGCATCTGGTTCCCCCAGGACGAGCACCAGGTCCCCTACACGCGGTTCCTCGACGAGCTGGCGCAGGCCGGATACGAATGGCTCGAACTCGGCCCGTACGGCTATCTGCCCACCGAACCGGCCGTCCTCGCCGAGGAGTTGGCCGTGCGCGGCCTCAAGGTGTCCGGCGGCACCGCGTTCGGCGCGCTGCACCGTCCCGAGGCATGGGACGACATGCTCACCCACGTACGGCAGGTCGCCACGCTGACCGCCGCTGCCGGGGCACACCACCTGGTGCTCATCCCGCCCATGTACCGGGACGAGAAGACCGGCGACTTCACCGAGTCGCCCGAGCTGAGTGCCGCACAGTGGGCCGGCTTCGGCAAGGCCGCCGACAGGCTCGGCAAGCTGCTGCTGGACGATTACGACATCCGGCTCGTCCTGCACCCGCACGCCGACAGCCACATCCAGACGCAACCAGAGATCGAGCGGCTGCTGAACGAGTCGGACTCCCGTTACACGAACCTGTGCCTGGACACCGGGCACGTCGCGTACGGCGGCGGCGACAACCTCGACCTGATCCGCCGGTTCGGTGAGCGCGTCGGCTACGTCCACATCAAGCAGATGGACCCGGACGTGCTCGCCCAAGTAGCCGCGGAGGGGCTGTCGTTCGGCGAGGCCGTCAAGCGCGGGGTGTGCGTGGCGCCGCCCGCCGGTGTGCCGAACCCGGCCGACGTGGTCACCGAACTCGCCTCCCTGGACGCGGAGTTGTTCGTCGTCGTCGAGCAGGACCTGTACCCGTGCGCCCCCGACGTGCCGCTGCCGATCGCCGTCCGCACGCGCGAGCACCTGGCCGACTGCGGACTGACCGGAACCCGACGCCCGCTCCACACCCGGTAGGAGGCTGCCATGGACGTCAAGGACGACGCGACCACGGCAGCACCCGAGCCCGCGAACGTACCGCCCCCGGCCGTCGCCAAGCGGCTGCGGCTCATCACCCTCGTCGCCACCTTCGGCGGCCTCCTGTTCGGCTACGACACCGGCGTCATCAACGGCGCGCTGCCGTACATGACCGAGGACCTCGGACTCACCCCGGTGACCGAGGGCATGGTCACCAGCTCGCTGCTGCTCGGCGCCGCGTTCGGCGCGGTCATCGGGGGACGGCTCTCGGACGGCCGGGGCCGACGGCGCACGATCCTGACCCTCGCCGTCGTGTTCTTCCTCGGCGCGCTCGGCGGCACCCTCGCGCCGACCACCGAGACACTCATCGCGGCGCGATTCATCCTCGGACTAGCGGTCGGCGGCGCGTCGGTGACGGTGCCCGTCTACCTGGCGGAGATCTCTCCCGCCGAACGGCGCGGCGCCCTCGTCACCCGGAACGAACTCATGATCGTGAGCGGCCAGTTGCTCGCCTTCACCAGCAACGCCGTCATCGCGCGCGTCGGCGGCGAGTCCGGAGGTGTGTGGCGCTACATGCTGGTGATCGCGACGCTGCCCGCCGTCGTGCTCTGGTTCGGCATGCTGGTGATGCCCGAGAGCCCACGGTGGCTCGCCTCGCAGAGCCGCTTCTCCGAGGCCCTCACCGTGCTGCGACAGGTCCGGGAGGAGGCGCGGGCGAAGGCCGAGCTGTCCGAGGTCTCCGCGCTCGCCGTCCGCGACGAACAGGAGAAGCTCGGCGGCTGGCGGGACATGCGCGCCACGCCCTGGCTGCGCAAACTGATGCTGGTCGGCTTCGGCATCGCGATCGTGCAGCAGGTCACCGGCGTCAACACGATCATGTATTACGGCACCCAGATCCTCACCGACTCGGGCCTCGCCTCCGACAGCGCACTGACCGCGAACATCGCCAACGGCGTGATCTCCGTCGCCGCGACGTTCCTCGGCATCTGGCTGCTCGGCCGGGTGCCGCGCCGCCCGATGCTGATGACCGGCGTGTGCGGCACCACGGCGGCCCTGCTGCTGATCGGCGTCTGCTCCCTGACGCTGCCGCAGGGCCCCGGACGCGCCTTCGCCGTCCTCGCCATGACGGTCACCTTCCTCGCGTTCCAGCAGGGCGCGGTCTCGCCGGTGACCTGGCTGATGCTCTCGGAGATCTTCCCGAGCAGGATGCGCGCCTTCGGGATGGGCATCGCGGCGGTGGTGCTGTGGCTGACGAACTTCTGCGTCGGCCTGCTGTTTCCCTCGCTGGTCTCCGGCATCGGCATCTCCGCCACCTTCTTCCTGTTCGTGGCGGCGGGCCTCTGCGCCCTGGCCTTCATCAAGCGGTACGTCCCCGAGACCAAGGGCCGCACGCTCGAAACCCTCGAAGCGGAACTGCGCACCCGCTTCTCCTGAACTCCCCACCCCCCGCAGGCCCGTTGAGGGCACATCGTGAAAGGCAGAACCATGACCGTACGCATAGGTGTGATCGGCGCCGGCTGGATCGGCCAGGAGCACATCCGCCGCCTCACCCACGTCGTCACCGGGGCCCGGATCACCGCCGTGACCGACATCGACGCGGAGCGCGCGGCCCAGGCGGCCAAGCCCGTCGGCGCACGGGTGCACCCCGACGGTGCCACGCTGATCGCCTCCGACGACGTCGACGCCGTACTCGTCACGTCCTGGGGCCCCACCCACGCCGAGCATGTGCTGAACGCCATCGCGGCGGGCAAGCCCGTGTTCTGCGAGAAGCCCCTCGCCACCACTCCCGAGGACTGCCTGAAGATCGTCGAGGCGGAGCAGGCGCACGGCAGCCGACTCGTCCAGGTCGGCTTCATGCGCCGCTTCGACCAGGGTTACCGGCAGATGAAGGACGTCATCGACGCGGGCCGCATCGGCACCCCGCTGATCGTGCACTGCGCCCACCGCAACGCGTCCGTCCCGGAGTCCTACACCTCCGACATGGCCGCCCTCGACACCGCCGTGCACGAGATCGACGTGCTGCGCTGGCTCCTCGACGACGAGATCGTCTCCACCCAGGTGATCACCCCGCGTCCGACGAGCAAGCGTTTTGCGCACCTCAAGGACCCGCAGATCATGCTCTTCGAGACCGCGAACGGCGTCCGTATCGACCTGGAGGTCTTCGTCAACTGCCAGTACGGCTACGACATCCAGTGCGAGACGGTCGGCGAGGAAGGACTCGTACGGCTGCCCGACCCGTCGGCCGTCGGCGTCCGCACCGCGGCGGCGCACAGCACCGAGGTGCTCACCGACTGGGTGGGCCGCTTCGAAGCCGCCTTCGACACCGAGTTCCGGGAGTGGATCGAGGACATCGCCGCCGGCCAGGAACCCACCGGACCCTCCGCCTGGGACGGCTACGCCGCGACGGTCATCACCAGCGCGACCGCCCAGGCCCTGGAGACAGGCCAGGTCGTCAACACCGCCATGAAGGACCGACCGGCCTTCTACGCGCCCCGCAGCGCCCGGTGACGACACCCTCAGACGACGGTGCCGCCGCGGCTGCGCCCACCGCCTGACCACTCGCACCCAAGACCCCCCCCAAGCCCCCCCCAAGACTCCTCCCCAAGGTACGCATCATGGCTTTGAAGCTGGGCGCCTACACGGCCTGCCTGCATGACCGGCCGCTCTCCGAGGCCCTGGACATCCTGAAGGCCAACGGCCTGACCTCCGTCGAGGTCAACACCGGCGGCTTCATCCCCGCCCCGCACTGCCCCGTCGACCAGTTGCTCTCCTCGTCCGCCGCACGCGAGGAGTACCTCGCCACATTCGCCGACCGCGGCATGGAACTGACCGGACTCAACTGCAACGGCAACCCACTCAACCCACTGCCGGGGGTGGGCGTGCAGCACGCCGACGACCTGCGCCGCACCATCCGTCTCGCCGGACTGCTCGGGGTCAGGCACGTCGTGACCATGTCCGGCACCCCGGGATCGGATCCCGACGCCAAGTACCCCTCATGGGTCGTGAACCCGTGGGACGGCGTCTACATGGACGTCCTCGACTACCAATGGGGCGTAGCCGTCGACTTCTGGAAGGAGATCGACGCCCTCGCCCGCGAGAACAATGTCCGGGTCGCCATCGAGATGCACCCGCACAACGTGGTGTTCTCCCCGGTCACCCTCAAGCGCCTCGTCGACGCGACGGGCGCGACCAACATCGGGGCGGAGATGGACCCTTCGCATCTGATGTGGCAGGGCATGGACATCGTCGCCTGCATCAAGTGGCTGGGACCGCTGGTGTTCCACGCCGCGGCGAAGGACGCCACGCTCTGTCCGGGCGTCGACGTCCGCGGCGTACTCGACACGTCCTTCACGCGGGTGCCCGCCGACGCCGAAGGGAAGGTGCCGACGGGGCCCGGCTTCTGGTGCAACGCCTGGCCCGAGAACCCGGCCTGGAAGTTCGTCGCCGTCGGCCTCGGCCATGATATCGCCTACTGGACCGAGTACCTGCGCGCGCTCGCCGAGGTGAACCCGGACATGGCGGTGAACATCGAGCACGAGGACGCCGCGTACTCCCGGACCGAGGGCCTCGCCCTGGCGGCCAAGAACCTGCGCGGTGCCGCATCGGCCCTGTGACCCACCACCCGCCCGCAATTCGACGGAGGACACCAGTGAAGCTCGCCCTCGACCCCCAGATGTTCTACTCGACGCACTCGGTGCTCGAACTGCCCGACGTCGTCGCGCGCATGGGCTACTCCTGGATGGAGCTGTCGCCCAAGGCCGACTTCATCCCGTTCTTCAGCCACCCCCGCGCCGACGACGCCACGGTGGCCACACTGCGCAAGCGCGCCGCCGACGCCGGGGTGGGCATCGCCTCGGTCCTTCCGGTCCTGCGCTGGTCGGGCCCCGGCGAGGAGGAGCGGCAGGCCGCCGTACGCGCCTGGAAGCGAGCGATCCAGATCAGTGTCGACCTCGGCGTCGACACGATGAACTCCGAGTTCAACGGCCGCCCCGAGGGAGCCGAGTTCGCCGAGAGCCAGTTCCTGCGCTCGATGGACGAACTCATCCCGGTGTTCGAGCGCGAGGGCGTCAAGCTCGTCCTCGAACCCCACCCCGACGACTTCATCGAGGACGGCCACGCCGCGGTGAACATGGTGCGCGGGCTCAACAGGGACTGGATCTCCTTCCTCTACTGCACACCACACACCTTCCATCAGGGCAACGACGCGGCGGGCATCATCAACGCGGCGGCCGCCAAGGTCTCCTACGTGCACCTCGCCGACACCCTCGACCACACCGCCTCCAGTGGGCTGCGCTACATCGTCAACCCGCCCGGCTCGCCCGTCCGCGTCCACCAGCACGCCGAACTGGGCCGTGGCGAGGTCGACTTCGACGAGGTGTTCGCCGCGCTCGCCGCTGTCGGGTTCGACGGCGTGATCTCGTCGTGTGTGTTCGGCTGGGAAGAGCACGCCGAAGCGATCAGCATCCGCCAGCGGGAGAAGGCGACAGCGCTGATCGACAGGCACTTTCCCGCTGGTGTGCTGGAGAGCCCCGGGGCGCGGGGGGCCGCAGTGAGTCCACTTCAGCCCGCAGCCTCGTCCGTCAGTTGAGTGGGGCTGCGATGTGGAGCCGAGATGATGTGTCGTGCCGTCACCACTTCGACAACGTGACGGGATGGATGCCGAGCTCGGGTCGTGTCCCGCCGAGGACGCTGTTGGCGAACCCGGTGGGGGAGGTGTGGGCGCGGAAAGGTGTCGCAGTTGTACGTATAACTGCGACACTTTTCCGAGCAGGGGCCGTGTCCCCCCGGCCCCCCAGGACCCGAATTCGCCAACGGTGCCCGCCGAGTGATGTAATCGTGGCCGCTACACATGGAGTTGACCAGCAGGAACGCTGCCAAGCGGCCTCGCCACTACGCCACTCTGCAGGACACGGCCCCGGCAGGGACACTCTTCCTCCCGTGATGATGGTCCGTTAGGGCGGCGCATGTTGCTGATCATGGGTGAACAGCGTTCTGCGCGTAATGAGTTCAGCGGTGATGCTCACGGGCCAGTCGTCCAAGCGGGGGATATGTGGTGGCTTGTCGCCACGCTGTGGATGGGGGTTGGCTGCGCGTGTCTGTGGTACAAGCCCTTCCCTGGGGTGACGCCACTCCAGGTGATCATTCAGTGGTTCGCCGGAGTGTTCGTTCTCGTGGCTCTATCAGCTCGCAACCACCACGTAGCAACAACCGGGAGTAGCCGCGCTTGGTGGTCCCTGTTCTGGTGACACAGTGCGCAACAGCGACCGCCACTCGTGCGCCGTCGAGTGGACGGCGTAGCAGCACGGTGGGTCGTCATGCCCCGGCGCTCGTCCGCAGGGCGACAGCCCCGGCGTCATCAGCCACGGCTGCCAGGCCTCAGACTCCGCACACCGGCTCCGACCAGGACGGGTGAGTTCTCGGCAAGGGCAGGGTGACCACTGGATCCCCGTGGGCGAACAGCGCGAGGCGATCGCCCCGGTGGAGTTGCCTCACGCCTCCTCGGCGCGGCCATCACAACGCGGTGATGGAGCGGGGGAGTCGGCCGCCGGCACCTCGCGGATGCGTGCTGTTCTCGACCGCGCCCGGGTTCGCGCCGGCGCCTCTTCGACGGGTGGCGCGGTCGACGCCCGTACGACGAGTTCCGTGGCGAGTTCGATGTGGTGGGACTCGGTCCGCTCGCCGTTCGCCAGGCGCAGCGCGGTGCGCAGCGCGACGCCGCCCATCTCGCGCAGCGGCTGGTGCACGGTGGTCAGTGACGGTGATGCCATGCGGGCCAGCAGCGTGTCGTCGAAGCCGACCACGCTCAGCTCCTCGGGGATGCGCAGGCCGCGGGTGCGGGCGGCCTCGATGGCGCCGAGGGCGATCTCGTCGTTGCCGGTGAAGATCGCCGTCGGTGGTTCGTCCAGGCCGAGGAGTGCGGCGGCGCCGAGCAGGCCCGCCTGGTGGGTGAAGGCCCCGTGCCGGACATACGCGGCGGGTGTCGGGGCGCCCGCCGCCTCCAGGGCGGCGCGGTAGCCGTGCATACGGGCCTGGTTGCAGACGGCCATCGCCGGCCCGCCGAGATAGCCGATGCGGCGGTGGCCGAGCCGGATCAGGTGCTCGGTCGCGGCCAGGCCCCCGGCGAAGTTGGTCGCCCCGACGCTGTGGATCCTGCTGTGCGGCAGGTGCAGCGGGTCGAGGACGACGAGCGGAAGTCCGGCCCGTGCCAGCTCCTTCACATGCGCGGCCGTGTACATGCTGGTGACCGCGATGAGGGCGCGCCGCCCGGCCGACACCAGGTCCCGCGCCCAATGCGGGGCGGGCGGCGCCGACTTGCTGATCACGACCGAGGCGCCGAGTTCGGCGGCGGCGTCGATGATGCCTTCGAGCGCTTCGGCCGAGTACGTCTTGAGGTCGCCGTTGAACTGCACCTCGATCGTCGGGTTCTTCGCGGGCTCGGTGTGCCGGAACACGGGGGCCAGGTAGTCGTGTTGGCGCAGCAGCTCCTGCACCCGGGCGCGGGTCTGCGGTGCCACGTCGCTGCGGTCGTTGACCACCTTGGACACGGTCGCGACGGAGACGCCCGCCGCGCGGGCGATGGTCGCCAGGGTGGTGCGTCTAGCGTGCGGTGGCATCGGTTTCTTCCAGGGTTACGTCCACCGGAGTGGTGAGCCGCCGGTCGTGTCCGACCTGCCGGGTGGGGCCCGTCAATCGTACGGCAGCCCGGCAGATCGGCTCCTGGGACGAGGTGCCGACCTGCACCTCGATCTCGCCGGGCTCGACGATCCGGGTGAGATCGCGTCCGGTGAACGCGGTCCGGTCGGCGTGCACCCGGAAGGTCACCCGGGCACTCGCCCCCGCAGCGAGGTCGACCTGCTGGAAGCCGGTCAACTGTCGTACGGGGCGCGTCACTTGGGCGACGGGGTCGCGCAGGTAGAGCTGGACGACCTCACGACCCTGCCGGGCGCCGGTGTTGCGCACCCGCACGGACACCGTGAACTCGCCGTCGGTGGGGATGTCGCCCGCGCTCACGCGCAGGTCCCCGATCGCGAACGTGGTGTACGACCTGCCGTATCCGAAGGGGAACAGCGGCGTCGGGTCGACGCTGCTGATGCCCTGCGTGTGCGCGCCCAGGGGCGGTTGCAGATACGTGCCGGGCTGGCCGCCGGGGCGGCGCGGAATCTGCACCGGCAGCCTGCCCGCCGGCTGGACGCGCCCGGACAGCACCCCGGCGATCGCCGCCGCACCCTCCTGCCCCGGCATGAACGCCTGGACGAGCCCGGCCGCCCGGGGACGCACCTCGCCCAGCGCGTACGGGCGACCGGACAGCACCACCACGACCACGGGCGTACCGGTGGCGAACAGCTGCGCGAGCAACTCGGCCTGTACGCCAGGTAGTTGCAGGTCCTCTACGTCGCAGCCCTCGCCGGACGTGCCGTTGCCGAACAGGCCCGCGCGGTCGCCCACCACCGCGACACACAGCTCCGCCCCGCGAGCCGCGGCCACCGCCGCGGCGAAACCGGACCGGTCCGCCTCACGTACGTCGCAGCCCGGTTCGAAGACGACCTCGGTGTCCGGGAGTTCACCGCGCAGTGCGTCCACGACCGTCGGCGCCGAGATGCCCAGCGGCAGCCCGGGGTGGCGGGGCAGGACGTGGTTGGGGAAGGCGTAACAGCCCATGAGCGTACGAGAGTCCGCCGCGCACGGCCCCACCACGGCGATGCGGCCCGGCGCCGCACGTCCCGCAGCCGTGTCGACGAGTGGCAGCGCGCCGCCCTCGTCGAGCAGGACGACGGACCGCTCGGCCAGCTCCCGTGCCAGGTCGCGGTTTTCCGGCGAGTCCAGGTCTCTCGTCGCGGCTGAGGCGACCGAGTCCTCGGGCGTCCAGCCGGGGTCGAGCAGGCCCGACTCGATCTTCTGGGTCAGTAGCCGGCGCACCGCCCGGTCGAGCAGCGCCTCCGAAAGTTCACCCCGGCGCACCCGTTCCTCCAGGTGCCGGCCGAAGGTGAGCGTGTCCGGAAGCTCCACGTCGATGCCCGCGTCGAGGGCCATGGCGCCCGCCTCGTCGAAGTCGGCCGCGACCCCGTGCAGTCCGGCGAGGAACGCGAGCGACCCGTAGTCGGAGACGACCGTGCCCCCGAACCCCCAGTCCTCGCGCAGCAGTTGGGTCAGCAGCCAGGGGTCGGCGCCGGCCGGGACGCCGTCGATGTCGGAGTAGGAGTTCATCACGGAACGGGCCCCGCCCAGCGCGATCGCCGTCTCGAACGGCGGCAGGATGACATCCATGAGTTCGCGCCGGCCCATCGGTACGGGGCCGTGGTTGCGGGCGCCGCGGGCGGCCGAGTACCCGGCGAAGTGCTTCAGGGTGGCGATGACACCCGCGTCCTCCAGGCCGCTGACGTAGGCGGCACCGAGCGTCGACACCAGGTAGGGGTCCTCGCCCATGGTCTCCTCGACCCGGCCCCACCGGTAGTCCCGTACCACGTCCAGGACCGGAGCGAGGCCCTGGTGCACGCCGAGCGCCCGCATGTCCCGCCCGATCGCCCCGCCGACGCGGCGCACCAGGTCCGGGTCGAAGGCCGCCGCCCACGCGAGCGGTGCGGGGTAGACGGTGGCGCCGTAGGTGTTGAACCCCGTCAGGCACTCCTCGTGGGCCAGGGCCGGGATGCCGAGCCGGGAGCCCTTGAGGACCGTGTGCTGCTGTGCGACCAGCAGGGCCGCGCCCTCCTCCACGTGCACCGGACGGCTTCCGTACACCCGCGTGAGGTGGCCGAGCCCGTCCCGCGCCGCCTCCTGGAGCGGAACGCGCCCCGCGTCCTTGAACAGGGCTTCCAGAGGCGCCACTTGGGGCCGCTCGGCCCGTTCGTCAACGGCTTCTCCGTCGCGGGCCCGCTCGTCACCGGCCACCCCGTCGTCGCCTGTTTCGTGCCCCATGAAGTTGCCGAGCCAGCGGCTGCCGAGCTGCGCGACCTTCTCCGCCACCGTCATCTCGTCGATCAGAGCGTCGACCCGCTCGGGCACGGGCAACTCCGGGTCCTGCCAGCGCGGCAGGGTCTGCCCCGTCTCCTGAAGTGGATCAGCCGCGGACATCCGCATCCTCCTCAAGTTTCAGCCGCAGTGCTTCGAAATACTTTCGAGATCTGCCGCCGCTTCCGTGAATGTCGTGCCTGCTTGACGCTACGCAGAAGTGCCTTGCCCCACAACGTTGTTGCGCATGCCTTGACAGCCCAGTACCCGCTCCCTAATTTGCCTCCACAGGGCTGAGCGCTGGCCGGATTTCGAAAAGTTTTCACGGCGGCTCACGAGTCGCCGGTGGCTCTCGAGTGCGGAGAACAGGCATGGAAATCCCCCTCTCTCGACGTCCCGTCTCAAGACGGGCGGTCCTCGGCATCGCCGCCGGCGTCCCGCTCTCCGCGGCGCTCGCGGCCTGCGGCTCGTCAGGGCCGAGCAAGAACGGTGCGGGCGGCAAGGGAGCCACGTACTGGTACCTGAGCGGACAGCCCGACGAGGGCGTCAGGGCCGACGCGGTGAAGGCCTTCAACAAGGCCCACCCCAAGAACCAGATCTCCGGCACCGCCTTCCAGAACGACGCGTTCAAGACGAAGATCAAGACCGCCATCGGTGCCGGGAAGGCGCCCACCATCATCAAGAGCTGGGGCGGCGGGACGCTGCGCAGCTACGTGGAGGCGGGCCAGGTCGAGGATCTGACCCCGTGGTTCGAGCAGCACCCCGAGGTCAAGGAAAAGATCTTCCCCACCGCGTTCCCCGCGGCGACCGTCAAGGGCAAGATCTACGCGATGCCCGTCGAGCGGGTGCAGCCCATTTTCCTCTACTACAACAAAAAGGTCTTCGACAAGGTCGGCGTGAAGCCGCCGCAGTCGTGGGACGACATCATGGATCTGGTGCCCAAGTTCAACGCCAAGGGCATCGCGCCGTTCTCCCTGGGCGGCCAGTCCCGGTGGACGAACATGATGTGGCTGGAGTTCCTCTTCGACCGCATCGGCGGACCTGAGGTGTTCCAGGCCGTCTTCGACGGCGAGAAGAACGCCTGGTCCAACCCTGCCGCCCTCAAGGCCCTTGGCATGGTGCAGGACCTGGTCAAGGCCAAGGGATTCGTCAAGGGCTTCTCGTCGATCACCGCGGACTCCAATGCCGACCAGGCGCTCCTGTACACCGGCAAGGCCGCGATGATGCTGCACGGCTCCTGGTCGTACGGCATCCAGAAGAACGACGGCGGTGACTTCGTCTCCAGCGGCGGCCTGGGCTTCATGAACTTCCCGCGCGTCGAGGGCGGCAAGGGCGATCCGAGCGACACCGTCGGCAACCCAGGCGAGTACCTGTCCATCTCCACGAAGGCCAGTGCCGCGGAGAAGAAGACCGCCAAGGAGTTCTTCGCCAAGGGCATGTTGCAGGACGCCGAGGTGAAGGCCTGGATCGACGGCGGCGGCGTCCCGGTCAAGGTCGGCACCGAGAAGCTGCTCGCCGCTTCCAAGGACGCCGAGTTCCTGCAGTTCACCTACGACATCGCGACCAAGGCCAAGTCGTTCAGCCAGTCCTGGGACCAGGCGCTCAGCCCGACGGCGGCGGAGACGCTCCTCGACAACATCGTCAAGCTGTTCCAACTGTCCATCTCGCCAAAGCAGTTCGCCGCCAACCTCAACGAGGTCATCGGGAAATGACCTCGCTCACCGCCCACCCGCCCCGTCGCGGTCCGCGCAGCGTCCTGCCGTGGCTGACCGTGCCGGCGCTGGTGGTGTTCGTCGGGTTCGCCGTCGTCCCGCTCGTCGGTGTATTCGTGCTGTCCTTCACCACCTGGGACGGCATCGGCGCCATCCACCCGTCGGGGCTCACCAGTTGGCGGGCGGTGCTGACCAACCCCGGCCTCCCGCACGCGGTGCTGGTGACGTTCGAGGTGATGATCGCGTCCTGGGCGTTCCAGACGCCGATCAGCATTCTGCTCGGTACGTTCATGGCGGGACGCCAGCGCTACCGGGCACTGCTCGGGGTGGTGTACTTCGTCCCGCTCCTGCTCAGCTCCGCCGCGATCGCCGTCGCGTACAAGGCGCTGCTGAACCCGACCTTCGGGCTCGGCGCGGGACTCGGCGTCGACTCGCTCAGCAAGGACTGGCTGGGGCGGCCCGGACTCGCGTTCGGCGTCGTCGTCTTCATCGTCTCCTGGCAGTTCGTCCCGTTCCACTCGCTGATCTACCAGGGCGGTGTGCAACAGATCCCCAAGTCCCTCTACGAAGCGGCACAATTGGACGGCGCCGGACGGATCCGGCAGTTCTTCAGCATCACGCTGCCCCAGCTGAAATACACCATCATCACCTCCTCGACGCTGATGGTGGTCGGGTCCCTGACCTTCTTCGACCTCATCTACGTTTTGACCGAAGGGGGGCCAGGAGACGCCACCCGGGTCCTCGCGCTCGACATGTACAAGCGGGGCTTCCAGGCCAACCTGATGGGCCCGGCCAGCGCCATCGCGGTCATCCTCGTCCTGGTGGGCCTCGCCTTCGCCCTGCTGCTGCGCAGGCTCGGCGGCCGGGACGCGGGCGCGAGCCAGCTCGAGGGGGCCTGACGTGACGACCACACTGACCAAGCAGGAGCGCCCGCAGCGCCCGCAGCGGATCCCCCGCCGCGAGCGCCGCCCCCGCGCCGCCGCCCAGCGCCGCAACTGGCTGGGCGGCCTGGCCGGATGGTTCTGGCTCGTCGTCGTGGCGGTGCCCCTGTACTGGACGCTCATCACCAGCTTCAAGGCACAGAGCAGCTATTACACGAGCAACTCGCTGGCCCCGTCCGGCGACCTCACGCTCGACAACTACCGCCTCGTTCTCGAATCCGACTTCGTCTCCTACTTCGTCAACAGCGTCGTGGTCAGCGCCGGCGCGGTGATTCCGGCGGTCGCGTTCTCGTTCATGGCCGCCTACGCGATCGTGCGCGGCGGCCGCACGCGCTACCTGCGCGCGGTCAACGGCCTGTTCCTCATGGGCCTGGCCATCCCGCTGCAGGCCACGGTGATCCCGGTGTACCTGATCATCATCCGGCTGCATCTGTACGACACCCTGCTGGCGCTGATCCTCCCGTCGATCGCCTTCGCCATCCCGCTGTCCGTACTGGTACTCGCCAACTTCATCCGGGACGTGCCCAAGGAGCTGTTCGACTCGATGCGGGTCGACGGTGCCACCGAGTGGGCCACCTTGTGGCGCCTCGCGGCCCCGCTCACCCGCCCCGCCATCCTGACCGTGACCATCTTCAACGCGCTGACCATCTGGAACGGATTCCTGCTCCCGCTGATCCTCACCCAGAGCCCGTCCAAGCGGACCCTGCCGCTCGCTGTGTGGTCCTTGCAGGGCCAGTTCCAGGTCAACGTCCCCGCGATCCTCGCGGCCGTCGTCCTCACCACGCTGCCGATTCTGATCCTGTACGCGTTCGGCCGCCGACAGTTGCTCAGCGGCCTGACTGCCGGTATCGGCAAGTGACGGGGATTTCCCAGGCGGTGGATGTGCGTCCTAGTGTCCTTCTGACGGATCAGGCTGGACGCGGGAGGCCGCCCCTTTTCGGCTCCCCGCGCGGAGCCGCAGCAGGGCCAGCGGGGTGAGGAGTACGGCCAGGAGGCCGCCGGTGAGGCCCAGCGCGGGGAAGCCGGCGCCGGCCACCACCGCGCCGGAGGCCGCCCCGCCCGTGGCGCCCGCGAGGGAGATGCCGACGTCGACGAGGCCCTGGGTGCGGGCCCGGGTGGCCACGGGGAGCGCGTCAGTGATGAGGGCGGTGCCGCTGACGAGGCCGAAGTTCCAGCCGAGGCCCAGCAGGACCAGGGCCGTGGCGAGCGCGGCGACGGAGTGCGGCGGCGCCAGAGCGGCGAGCGCCCCCGCCGCGAGCAGCGTTGTCCCGGAGGCCGCGGCCAGCCACAGCCGTCCGATGCGGTCGACCAGCAGCCCCGTGAGCGGCGACGGCAGATACATGGCGCCCACGTGCAGGGCGATGACCAGGCCCGTTGCCTGGGTACCGTGCCCGTGGGCCTGCATGTGGACCGGCGTCATCGTCATGACAGCGATCATCACGAGTTGGGTGAGGACCATGACAGCGGTGCCGGTGGCCAGGCCGCGGGCGTCCGTACGTCCCGCGGTCTGGGCGGCCGACCCCGGCTCCGCCGTCGCCTCCTCCTCGGCGGCCCGTTCGCGTGCGAGCAGCAGCGGGTCCGGGCGCAGGAGGACGGCCAGGGCCAGGGAGGCCGCACCGTACGCGGCCGTGGCGAGGAGGAAGGGACCCGCGAGGCGCGGTATGCCCCAGGCGTGGGCCCAATTACCTGTCATGTGGACGAGGTTGGGGCCGATGACCGCCCCGAACGTCGTCGCGAACAGGACGGTGCTGACTGCCCGGCCACGCCGCGCGGGCGAGGCGAGGTCGGCCCCGGCGTAGCGGGCGAGGAGGTTGGCGGCCGTGCCCGAGCCGTACACCAGCAGGGAGACGAACAGCAGCGGCACGCTGTCCGCGACCGCGGCGAGCACGACGCCGAGGCTGCCGGCCGCGCCCGCCGCGTACCCCAGGGCGAGCCCGGGGCGGCGGCCCCACCGCTGGCAGAGCCGCCCGATGCCCAGCGAACCGAGCGCGGCGCCCCCGGTGAACAGCGCGCTGGGCAGCCCGGCAAGGCTCGTGGAGCCCAGCATCCGCTCGGCGAGCAACGCCCCCACGGTGATGCCGGCGGCGAGGCCCGCCCCGCTGAGGGCCTGGCAGAGGACGAGGACGGTCAACACCCGTCGCTGCGCCGGGTGTTCGGGCTGTGGCGTCGACCGTCCGGCCTGCGAGGGGCGTGCCACAGAGGTCACGCCGCGCCGATCGGCTCGGCGGGGGCGTTCGGCTCCATCGGTTCGAGCGCCGAGATCTCGTCCAGCGGCATGTCCATGTGCTGGTGCAGGTAGCGCACGATGGTCCAGTGCGGCAGCGCACCCTCGTCGAAGGGCCCGAACTCCCGGCAGTACAGCGGGATCCAGCGCAGCGCCTCCTCGGCGGCCTGCTCGCGGCCCGGCTCGGCCTGGTACTCCTCGTAGGCGATGCTGCGGTGGTGGATGAAGTACCGGCCCGGCAGGCGCTCCTCGCACAGGGCGACGTATTCGCGGGTCTGCAGGATCAGGTAGTGCCAGATCTCGTCGATGGCCTGCTCGACGGGGAGGAAGAGGCCGCTGAGCCGCTCGCGGTACTTCGAGACGAGGTAGAGGTAGCGGAGGCACTCGGTGACCTGCCGCTCCACGTAGGCGCGTTCCTCGCCGGTCTCCTTCACGAAGTACGTGACCACCTCGCCGTGCAGGCCGTGGCCGAGCAGTTCGCGCAGGTCCTCGTCGGTGACGGTCGTGGTGGGTGCTTCGTGCGCCGCCGCGTGCGGGGTCTGCTGGTTGGCCTTGTGGTGCTGGTCGTTCACGTCGTTCCCCTCGGATGCTTCCCTCGGTACTGCCCCGGGTTGTCCCGTACTGTCCCGGCCTTCGCTCCTTCTGAGGGCTGGCGGTACCCGTCAACTCCTCGTCAGCCAGGCGTACTTGCCGGAGGCGCCGATGGGGATGTGGTCCCGGTGTTCGACGCGGCAGGCGCGTCCGGTCAGCGCGGAGACGGAGCGTCCCAGTGCTTCGGACTCGTCCGTGCCGAGCGGCTTGCCGTCGAAGGTGGTGCAGCGGAGCACGGCCGACGGTGACCCGCGCCCCTCCGATTCGGCCTCCGGCAGCAGCAGTTGGTGCACAAAGACGCGGGGTGCGGCGGTGGCGACCCGCTCGTCCAGGTCGCCCGCCGCGACGGGCCCGTCCGGCCCGTCGAGCAGCTCCTTCTCCCGGCCGCAGAACGAGACGATCTTCTCGGGGTCCGGCGAACCGTCCCGCGTACGGGCGCAGTCGCCGGAGCGGTAGCGGACCAGCGGCATGTGCGGGTTGCGGACGCTGGTGACGATGAGGGAGTAGAGGGTGCTGCCCGGGGCGACGGGGTGGAGCTCAACGCTCATCCCCTCCAGGTACGGGCGGTAACCGCCGGTGCGGTCGCTGTAGAAGAGGTAGCCGAGCTCGGTGCTGCCGAAGAGGTCGACGACCGGGCAGTTGAACCGGTTCTCCAGGAAGCGGCGTACATTGCGCGGCGTGTACTCGTACGCGGTGATGATGCTCGCCGGGCGCGGGAACGACTCCGGGTTCTCCCACAGCCCGGCGTCCTCGGCGTGGCGCACGAGGTGTGCCAGGTGGTAGCCGGAGCAGTCCAGGTGGTAGCGGCCCTCGGGGTGCGAGGCGGCGATCGCGCGCAGCTCGCCGAGCATGCGCTCGACATCGGCACGCTCCCACAGGGCGGGGTCGAGGCGCAGGTTGAGATAGACGGTGCGCTCGTCCAACCGCCGGTCGTCGAGGGAGGGTTCGGCGCCCGGGGTGCTTGCGTCCTGTCCGCCGCCGCGCTTCTTCGCATTCACGCGGGCCACGTGTTCGGTCGCAAGGACGGTGGTGAGGGAGGCGCGTCGGCAGCCGTCCCGCCAGGTGTGCGCGATGTCGGGGTGTTCGCTCCACAGCCGGTAGTAGGAGCGGAGCAGGAAGTACGGGGGGCGGATGAGCTGCATCCGCGCGTGGTTGGTGCCGGTGGACAGGACGTACTCCGCCGCGCCGGCCGCGAGGGCGGCCTCCAGTCGCGGCGTCATCCAGTTGTCCGGGAATCCGCGGGCGATCTCGGGCTTCTCCAGCACGGGGAAGTGGCCGCGCGCGACGGAGTCGCGGTAGATCGGTATGTCCTTGACCTGCTCTATGACGTCGGCAGTCGGCTGACCGTCCATGGTCGTCCTCGAAGGATCGGGAGCGTGGGGGGAGGGGGCGGGCCGCGGTCGGTCCTGTCGGTCCGGCCGCGGCCCGCCTGGACCGCCGCTGTCACCCGGGTCGGTGCTCAGCCGTAGTCCTTGATCGTGCGACCGGGTGCGTTCTGCTTCAGGAGATGCAGCCGGTCTTCGGGGCCGCGCTGATGCAGCCCGCCTTGGGGGCGGCGCTGATGCAGCCGTCCTTGGCGGCGGTCGCCGAGTTGGCGGCGACCCAGCCCTGCCAGTTGGCGTCCTGGGCCATCTTCTTGACGAGCTTCTCCATGTCGACCTCCGCAAATGTGGTGGGGACAGCGGTACGACGACCAAGATCCGTACCGCCCGATTGAGCGTAAAAGGCCCCCCAAGACAATGTCAAAGGTCGGTAAAGTGAACTGGTCGACGGCTGGGTGGAATTGGCTCGAACTGATCGTTAACGGGTCGCCACCTTCGTCGGCCACCACCTGCTTCACACCCAACTCGCCGCACGGGTCGGCGAATTCCCGGGACGTGAACTGGGTGCCCGTCGGCGCCGAGGCTGGTGTCGAGGACACCGTGTGGGGTCCCGGCGGATGCCGGGACCCCACACGACCGGCATCAGAGCGCGGCCAGCACCTTCTCCACCACACGGTCGGCCGCGAGACCGTACCGGTCGTGCAGCGTCGGCAGCGCGCCCGCGTCGATGAACTCGTCCGGCAGCGCGATCGGCAGCACCTGCTTGCCGAGCCCCGTACGCACGGCCGCGGACGCCACCGTCTCGAAGAGGCCGCCGACGACGGTGTGGTTCTCCAGCGTCACGGCGAGCCGGTCACCGGCCAGTTCGCGCAGCACGGTCTCCTCGTCGAACGGCTTGAGCGTCGGCGAGTGCACGACCGCCACATCGACGTTGTGGGCGGCCAGCTTCTGAGCCGCTTGCAGCGCCCGCATCGTCATCAGGCCGCTGGAGACGAACACGACGTCGCGCCCGCCGCGTACGACCTTCGCCTTGCCCAGCTCGAAGCTGTAGTCGTACTCGTCGAGCACGAGCGGCACCTTGCCGCGCAGCAGCCGCAGATACGTCGGACCGTCATGGGCGGCGAGCTGCGGGACGGCCTGCTCGATGTCGAGGGCGTCGCACGGGTCGACGATGGTGAGGTTCGGTATCCCGCGGAAGATCGCGACGTCCTCGGTCGCCTGGTGGCTCGGCCCGTAGCCGGTGGTGAGGCCGGGGAGTCCGCCGACGACGTTGACGTTCAGGTTCGGCTCGGCGATGTCGAGGCAGATGAAGTCGTAGGCGCGGCGTGCCGCGAACACCGAGTACGTCGACGCGAACGGCACGAGGCCCGTCTCGGCCATGCCGGCCGCCGCGCCGAACAGCAGCTGCTCCGCCATCCCCATCTGGAAGAACCGGTCGGGGTGCGCCTGCGCGAAGACGTGCATGTCGGTGTACTTGCCGAGGTCGGCGGTGAGGCCGACGATCCGCTGGTCCTGCTCGGCCGCGGCGGCGAGTGCCTTGCCGAAGGGGGCGGGGGAGGTGCGCTGCCCCGGGTCGGCGAAGGAGGCGATCATCGCGGATGTGGTGAGCCGCTTGGCCGGGGTGGGGGTGGTGGTGCTCATCGTGCCGCTTCCGTTTCCTTGTCCTCGCCCGCCGGGGAGTGTGCCGGGGCGCCCGCTTGGTGGCCCGCCGTCAACTGCTCTCGGCACACCGCCCATTCGTGCTCGTCGATCCGCATGAAGTGCGCCTTCTCGCGCGTCTCCAGGAGCGGCACACCGCGCCCGATACGGGTGTCGCAGAGGATCACGGACGGCTTGCCCTGTGCGGCGGCCGCCTCGCCCGCCGCGTCGAAGGCGCGCAGCAGCGCCTCGATGTCGTTGCCGTCCACGCGCTGCGTGAACCAGCCGCAGGCCTGCCACTTCTCCTCGGCGGGCTCGATGGAGAGCACGGAGTCGGTGGCGCCGTCGGCCTGCAGGGCGTTCATGTCGACGAGCGCGGTGATGTTGCCGAGCCGGTGGTGGTGCGCGCCCATCGCGGCCTCCCACGTGGAGCCCTCGTCGAGCTCGCCGTCGGAGAGGAAGTTGAAGACACGGGCGCCGTTGCCCTGGAGACGCAGTCCGAGCGCCATCCCGACGGCGACGGTCAGGCCGTGCCCGAGCGAGCCGCCGGAGATCTCCATCCCGGGCGTGTACGAGGCCATGCCGGACATCGGCAGGCGCGAACCGTCGGTGCCGTACGTGGAGAGTTCCTCGACGGGGACGGTGCCGGCCTCGGCGAGGGCGGCGTACAGGCCGATCGCGTAGTGGCCGGTGGACAGCAGGAAGCGGTCGCGGTCCGGCCACTCCGGCTCCTCGGCGCGCAGCCGCAACTGGTCGGCGTAGACGGCGGCGAGCATGTCGGCGACGCCGAGCGCCTGGCCGACGTAGCCCTGGCCCTGTCCTTCACCCATGGTCAGGACGTGGTGGCGCATGCGGTGAGCGGCTTCGCGGACGCGGCCGACGCGCTCGGGGAATGCGGCCCGTGCGGGGGCCTCGGTCTCGGATATCGCTGTCATGAGACTTTCTCGGTGGTGAGGGATACGGAAGAGGTGGCGCCGTCGAGGGCGCGCGTCCTGGCCGGTGCGGTCTCCGGGGTGACGAGTGCGGCGGCCACGGAGGCGACCCCCAACAGGCAGAACAGGACGGCGGGGCCGGTCCAGCCGATCCACCCGTACAGGGCGGTCGCCGCGAAGGGCAGCAGGCCCGCGACGAGGGACGCCAGGTTGTAGCCGAGGGAGATGCCGGAGGAGCGGACCTCGCGGGGGAACTGCTCGGAGAACCAGGAGGACTCGACGGCGAAGATCGGGTCGTGACTGAGCACCAGGCCCAGCACGACGGCGATCACGATGAAGATGGTCGTCCCGGTGTTGACCAGGAGGAACATCGGGAATCCGAAGGCGATGGTGAAGACGGCGCCGATGAGGAAGACCGGTTTGCGGCCGATCCGGTCGGACAGCGCGCCGAAGAACAGATGGCTGCCGAGGCCGATCACCGAACCGACGATGGTGCCCAGCAGGACGTCGTTGCTGGTGCCGAGATCGGCCAGACCCACGTACGACAGGACGAAGCTGGTCGTGACGTAGTAGCCGCCGGTCTCCGCGAGCCGCAGCATCGTGATCTTGAGGACGATGCGCCAGTCGCGGCGCAGCACGTCCAGGGCGGGCGCCTTGCGGATCTCGCCCTTCTCCTTCATCTGCGTGAACTCGGGCGACTCCTTGATCCGCAGCCGGATGAAGAGGCCGACGGCCACCATCACGATGGAGAACAGGAACGGCGCACGCCACACCCAACTGCCGCTGAACAACTGCTCGCTGACCAGGAACGTGCCGTTGGCGAGCAGCAGCCCGGCCGGGATGCCGATTTGGGGCACGGCCCCGTACCGGCCGCGTCGGTGCGGCGGCGCGTGCTCCACGGACATGAGGACCGCGCCGCCCCATTCCGCTCCGAAGCCGATGCCCTGCAGCACGCGCAGCAGGATCAGCAGCAACGGCGCGATGACGCCCACCTGTTGGAAGGTGGGCAGCGCGCCGACGAGGACGGTCGCGACGCCCATCAGCATGAGCGAGGCGTTCAGGACGGTCTTGCGTCCGATGCGGTCGCCGAAGTGTCCGGCGAGATAGCCGCCGAGCGGGCGGAAGAAGAAGCCGACGGCGAGGGTGGCGAAGGAGGCCAGGACGCCGACGAGCTGGTTGTCGGTGTGGAAGAACTCAGTTCCGAAATAGGCGGCGGACGCGGTGCCGTAGATGAAGAAGTCGTAGCTCTCCACCGCGGATCCCACCATGGAGGCCAGGGAGACCTTGGCGGGACTGTCGCGGTGGGGCGCGTCGGCGGCTCTGCTGACAGCGCTCATGGGTGGCTCCTTGTTCGGCCGCGGGGAGGGGCGGGATCGGCGCCGCGCCCCTCCCCGCGGGATCAGGGGGTCTGGTACGTCTCGATGACGCGGGAGTCGTCGTGCGCGGCGAGACCACGGTCGGCGGCGGCCAGGTAGCGGTCGCGGGCGAGATCGAGCAGGGGAGTGGCGGCGTCGGCGGAGCGGGCCGCCTCGGCGACCAGGCCGCTGTCCTTGACGAAGATGGAGACGGCGCTGGTGACTTCGACGTCGGTGCCGCCGAGCATGCGCGGCCCGCGGTCGGACAGCAGATACGACCCGGCGGCGCCGCCCTCGATCAGACCGAGCACCTGCGCGGGGTCGAGGTCGAGGGAGGAGGCCAGGTTCAGGGCCTCGGCGGCGGCGACGATGTGGACCGAGCACAGGTGCTGGTTGACCACCTTGATGGCCTGCCCGTCACCGGCCCGCTCGCCGACGGTGCGCACCGTGCCGCAGGGGCTGAGGATCGGGGCGACGGCGGCCACGTCGTCGGCGGCACCGGCCGCGAAGATCGTCAACTCGCCGGTACGCGCGCGTGCCACGCCGCCGGTCACCGGGGCGTCGACCACCCGGGCGCCGGCCGCGGCGAGCCGCTCGGTCTGCGCGCGCACGGCGTCCGGGCCGACCGTGCTCATGATCACCCAGTGCCGGCCGGCCTGATCGGGACGGGCCGCGAGAGCGTCGTCGACGAGCGCGCCGAGCTGATCGGGGGTGGCCACCATGACGATCGTCGTGGTGGCGTCGGCGGGCGCGGCGCCGATCGCGGGGACGGCGGCCGCGAGCCCGGCCTCCTTTGCGCGGTCGGCGGCGCCGGGCGCCGTGTCGACGCCGGTGACGGTGTGTCCGGCGGCGGCGATGCGGGCGGCCATGGGGAGGCCGATGGCGCCGATACCGACGAAGACGAGGGGAGAAGGGGTCATCAGGTGTTCCTTGGTGCGCGAGGGAGGCGGCCGACGGGCCGGCCGTCCGTGAACGTCAGTGGTCTGAGGCGTCGGTGTGGGCCGAGGTGTCGGTGAACGAGGACCACACCTCGAAGTGCCGGCGCATGGCCGCGCGGGCACCCTCGCCGTCCCGCCCGTCGATGGCCTCGACGATGCCGTAGTGCACGGTGTCGATGACCAGGCTGCGGCCGGGCGGCAGCGGGACCTGCGTGGCGAGCTCGCGCCGGTCCACCAGCTCGCTGCGCAGGGCGTGGCTGAGCGCCTCGTGCATGAGGTCGAACACCGGATTGCCGACGATCTCGCACAGTCGCCGGTGGAAGTCGAGGTCCGCCTCCAGGGCGACGGCCGACTCGCCCGCTGCGGTGGCGCGCACCATCTCGTCCACCAGGCCGCGCAGTTCGTCGACGTCGTCGGCGGTGGCGCGGCGCGCGGCGGCCTCGGCGAGCGCCGTCTCCAGGATTTCGCGGGCGGAGCGGAACTGCGGCTGCGTCAGATGTCCGAGCTGCCCGGCCATGTCGAAGTACAGCTGGAGAAAGGTCGCGTCGGGCGCGGTGAGGAAGGAGCCGCGGCCCTGCGTGCGGTCCAGGAACCCGAGGTGCTCGAGGATCGACAGCTGTTCGCGCAGCGCGCCCCGGCTGATCTCGAGCCGGGACACCAGCTCCCGCTCGGTGGGCAGCCTCAGCCGCCCGCCCTCCGTGTCCGGCGTGCTCTGCTCCGAGAGCGCGCGGACCAACTGCGGCAGGTCGAGTGCCACGGCGGCCTCCTGGAATGACGACTCGTACGACGGTCGACCCACTTTGGTTCGACCAATGTGAGGAGGCTAGGACTGTCCACACTCGCAGGTCAATGCTTTGGTACAACCAATCTCAAGGTGACGGCCGGGGTCAGGTCGCCCCTGTGCGGAGGTCTGCGCTCCTACGCGGGGATCTGCGCTCCTACGCGGAGGTCTCCGCTCGCACTGGCGGCCGTGTCCGCCGCCGCGCGCTCCTCGCGGCCCCAGGTCTCGCGGGTCACGAGGGCCGAGACCAGGCCGAGCAGGCCGTAGGCGAGGAAGAGCAGGGCCGGGCCCAGCCAGCCGAGCCACATGTACAGCAGCGTCGTCACGAAGGGCGTCACGCCGGAGATCATGGCCGAGATCTGGTAGGCCAACGAGGCGCCCGACGAGCGCGTCTGTGCCTGGAACAGTTCGGGGAACCAGGCGCCCTGCGCCCCGGCCAGGGCGTTCTGGCACACGCCGTAGGAGATCACCAGGGTCAGGACGATCACCGGTACGGCGCCCGTGTTGACCAGGAGGAACATCGGGATCGCCCACACCGCGCAGAAGAGGGTCACCCACAGGTAGAGGGGGCGGCGCCCGATCCGGTCGGTGAGTGCGCCCCAGCCGACGGTGGCGAAGATGCCCAGCGCGGCGGCGATGCACAACGCGAGGATCGTCTCGCCGCTGGAGGCCAGCTGTCGGTCCTTCAGGTACGAGATCATGTACGTGACGGCCACCGCGTAGCCGGCCGTCTCCGCCAGGCGCAGGCCGATGCCGCGCAGCACGTTCTGCCAGTCGTTCCTGATCACCTGCGCGATGGGGGCCTCGGCGATCTCCCCGCTGTCGCGCACGTCCTCGAAGACCGGGGACTCGGGCACCTTGGAGCGCACCACCAGGCCGACGATCACCAGGATCATGCTGGCGAGGAACGGCACGCGCCAGGCCCAGTCGCCCGGCAGGTGCACCGACCCGAGGAAGACCAGGTTGGCCAGGAGCAGGCCGATCGGGAAACCGGACTGCACGATCCCGGTGAAGGCGCCCTTGCGGCGCCATGGGGCGTGTTCGTACGTCATCAGGATCGCGCCGCCCCACTCGGCCCCGTAGGCGACACCCTGGACGATGCGCACGATCGCCAGCAGCGTCGGTGCCAGCATGCCGACGGTCGCATAGGTCGGCAGCAGGCCGATGGCGAAGGTCGCGAGGCCCATCACGATCAGCGAGGCGACCAGCACCGGTTTGCGGCCGATCCTGTCTCCGAGGTGGCCGCCGATGACGCCGCCCACCGGGCGGGCCACGAAGCCGACGCCCAGCGTCGCGAACGCGGACAGCGTCCCCACCAGCGGGGACGCATTGGGGAAGAACGCGTCCCCGAAGTACAGCGCCGCCGCGGTGCCGAAGCCGATGAAGTCATAGCTTTCGATCACGCCTCCGGCGGTGGAACCCCAGGCCACCCGGCGGGCGTCGGGCGTCCCGTGGACGGGGCCGCGCATGGTCAGCGCCTCGTTGCGCATCTTGATCGCCTCTCTGTAGCGCCAGGGGCCGCCGTGCTGGAGCACGAGCGGCCGCACTGCTGACAGCGAGCATCACCTCAGCTCGCACAGAGGTGTTTGTCAACAGCTCTGGACGGGATGAATACCCGCGATCAAGCGCTCGAATGGCAATTGACTGGGAGGCATTGACGTCTGTTGACAGCGCATTGTTAACATCGCTGGCCATGGAACGACAGCAATGGCCGGGCTGCTCCTCGATCAGCTTTCGGCACCTACCGCTCGCCGCCGCGCTGGCCACCATCGCGGACTGCGGATTCGACGAAATCGACCTCGGCGCCCTGCCGGGCGTGTGCGACCACGTGCCGTACGAGCTCACCGACCCGGCCGTGGACGAGGTTGCCGCCCAGGTACGCCGCTCCGGGCTGGCCGTCCGTTCGGTCAACGGCGACATCGGGGACCTCAACCGCCCCCTCGACGCCGAAGCGCGCCGCGAGCGCGACGCCCACCTGCAGCGGCTCCTGCGGCTGTCGTCCGCCTGCGGGGCACGGGCCCTCGTGCTGCCCTGCGGAGCGTCCTCGCACGATCCGGTCGCCGGTTTCGAGGCCGACCTCGACCTGGTCGCCTCCGAACTGGCCCGCGCCGTACGGGCCGCGGCCGAGCACGGCCTCGCCATCTGGGTCGAGGCCCCCCACCTGTACCGACTGTGCTGGAACTCCGACCTCGCGGCCCAACTGGTCGCGCGCCTCGACCCGGCGATCGGGCTGGTCCTGGACACCAGCCACATTGCCGCCTCCGGAGGCGACCCCGCCGCGTTCGCCCACCGCTTCGCCGGCCGCATCACGCACGTCCACCTGCGCGATGCCACCCCCGACTACATCAACTGCAGCATCGGCAACGGCGACATCGACTTCCCCGCGGTCCTCACCTCCCTGCGCGCGACCGGCTACCAGGGGGGCGCCGCGCTGGAGTTGGAGACCCGCGACATCACGGACGACGAACGCCCCGCCGCCGCCGTCAAGGCTGCCCAGTACATCGCCGCCTTGTAGGAGCCCGTCGTTCGTGGCCTGACCTGGCCTGGCCAGTCCTGACCTGACCGCCCCCCGCCGCTACTAGCCCCGCCCCATTCGTCCCGCACCCACCCGCCCTGACCCGACCTCGACCTCCGCCACTGCCCCCACGCCCGCGACCAGCGCCGCCGCACCAGCGCCGCCGCACCAGCGTCCCGCGCACACGGCGGCGGGCCAAGGCCAGGCCCCGACACCCACCACCGGGAGACCCGCACATGACCAGCACTCAGCAGCGCACCGCCGTCGTCACCGGAGCCGGAGCCCCCCGCGGCCTCGGCCGCGCCACCGCCCTGCGCCTCGCCGCCGACGGCTGGGCCGTCGCCGTCCTCGACCTGGACGAAGCGGCCGCCAAGACCGTCGCCGAGGAGATCGCGGCCACCGGTGCCACGGCCTTCGCCCACCACGTCGACGTAGCCGACGAGCCCTCCGTGCTCACCGCTCGTGCCGCCGTGGCCGCCGAGGTCGAGGCCGGTCGGCTGCCCATGGTCGGTGCCGTCGTCAACATCGCCGGCATCACCTCCCCCGTCCCGTTCCTGGAGACGACCCTGGAGCTGTGGAACCGGATCATGGCCGTCAACGCCACCGGCACCTACCTGGTCACCAAGGCATTCCTCCCCGGACTCATCGAGGCCGGCTGGGGCCGCATCGTGAACATGTCCTCCGTCTCCGCCCAGCAAGGTGGCGGCGTCTTCGGCCGCACCCCGTACAGCGCCGCCAAGGCCGCCATCCTCGGCCTGACCAAGTCCCTGGCCCGCGAACTGGGCGCGGCGGGCGTCACCGTCAACGCGGTCGCCCCAGGCGCCGCCGACACCGACATCCGCGCCGCCGACACCAACGACCGTCTTGAAGCCGCCATCACCAGCGGCGTCCCTCTCGGGCGCCAGGCCACCGCCGAGGAGATCGCCGGCGTCATCGCCTGGCTGACCACCGAGGACGCCGGCTACCTGCAGGGCACCACGATCGACATCAACGGCGGCTCGTACCTCCACTGAGCCGCTTGGAGCGCTCCCGATGACCTACCTGTACAACGACCCGGCCGCCTTCTCCGAAGACGCCCTCGCCGGGTTCTGCGACCTGCACTCCGACACGGTGCGGCAGGTCCCCGGCGGCGCCGTGCGCGCCGCCAGGCCCGAGCGCCCGAAGGTGGCCGTCCTGCCGGGCGGCGGCTCCGGCCACTACCCGGCCTTCTACGGCCTCGTCGGCCCCGGGCTCGCCGACGGCGCGGTCAGCGGGAACCTCTTCACCTCCCCCTCCGCACAGGACGCCTGCTCGGTGGCCGCTGCCGCGCACTCCGGCGCGGGTGTCGTGTTCACCTACGGCAACTACGCGGGCGACGTCATGAACTTCGGCCTCGCCACCGAGCAGTTGCGTGCCCGCGGCATCCGCGCCGAGAGCGTCGTCGTCACCGACGACATCGCCAGCGCCCCCGCCGACCGTGTCGACGAACGCCGGGGCATCGCCGGTGACTTCACCGTCTTCAAGATCATGGGCGCGGCCGCCGAAGAGGGCCTCGACCTGGACCGCGTCGTACGCGCCGGCCGCAAGGCCAACGCCGCCACGCGCACCATCGGCACCGCCTTCGCCGGCTGCACCTTCCCCGGTGCGGCCGACCCGCTCTTCACCGTCCCCGATGGCCACATGGGCCTCGGTCTTGGCATCCACGGCGAACCCGGGCTGCGCGACGTGCCCCGCCCCACCGCCGACGAACTCGCCGCCGAATTCGTCCGGCGGCTGCTCGCCGAGAAGCCCGCCGGCGCGGGCGACCGCCTCGCCGTCCTGCTCAACGGACTCGGCTCGGTCAAGCAGGAGGAGCTGTTCGTCCTGTGGCCCCAAGTCGCCGGCCTGCTGCGGGCGTCGGGTCACACCCTGGTCCGCCCCGAGGTCGGTGAGCTCGTCACCAGCCTCGACATGGCCGGCGTCTCCCTCACGGCCACGTGGCTCGACGAGGAACTCGAACGCTGGTGGACCGCCCCCGCCAGCACCCCCGCCTTCCGCCGCGGAGCCCTCGAGCAGCGGACGGCCGCCGACCCCGAACACGCCGTGGAGGACGAGGAGTTCGGCGGGCCGCGGTTCGCCGCGTCCACAGCGGCCTCCCGGTCCCTGGCCGCCGACCTCGTCACCGGCATCGAATCCGTGCGCAAGGCGCTCGTCGCGGCGGAGGACCGGCTCGGCGCCATCGACGCCGTCGCCGGGGACGGCGACCACGGACGGGGCATGGTCCGCGGTATCGAGGCCGCCAACGCCGCGGCCGAGGCGGCCCTGCGCGCGGGCGCGGGCGCCGGCGACCTTCTCGCCACCGCGGGCGACGCGTGGGCCGACCGCGCGGGAGGCACCTCCGGAGTCCTGTGGGGAGCGGGACTGCGGGCCGCCGGAGAGACACTCGGCAACACCTCCGCCGAAGCCGACACGGCCGGCGCCCTCGACGCCTTCGCCGAGCGCATCGCCGCCCTCGGCGGCGCCCGGATCGGTGACAAGACCCTCGTCGACGCCCTGGAACCGCTGCGCACCCGACTGCGCGGTTCCCTCGCCGAGGGCCGCCCCGCCGCGCTCGCCTGGGCCGAGGCCGCACACGCGGCGCAGACCGCGGCCGACGCCACGGCGGAGCTGCTGCCTCGCAAGGGCCGCGCCCGCCCCCTCGCCGAGCGCAGCCTCGGCACCCCCGACGCAGGCGCCGTCTCGCTGGCCCTGATCGCACACACCGTCGCCGTACGACTGCAGGAGGAGGAGTGATGGGTTTCCGGATCGTCATTGGCTGCGACGACGCGGGCATCGACCACAAGGAGCGGCTCGCCGCCGATCTGCGCGAGGCCCCCCCCGCGTCGACGACGTCCTCGACCTCGGGGTGCATCGCGGCGGCGCCGACGAGCACCGCCCCTCCCCGGAGGTCGGCTTCGCCGCCGCTGAAGCGGTGCGGACCGGTGACGCCGACCGTGCCCTGCTGATCTGCGGCACCGGTATCGGCATGGCGCTGTCCGCCAACAAGGTGCCCGGCATCCGCGCCACCGCAGCCCACGACTCCTTCTCTGTGGAGCGCTCGGTCCTGTCCAACGACTGCCAGGTCCTCACCCTCGGCCAGCGCGTCATCGGCATCGAACTCGCCCGCAGACTGGTGCGTGAGTGGCTCGGATACGCCTTCGATGAGCACTCGGCCAGCGCGGCAAAGGTAAAGTTGATTTCCGAGTACGAGAAGTGCTGACCGGCAGTCGGAGCCGCAGCAGCGTCGACAGTCGGAGGGGGACGCACGTGGCGGGCGGGCAGGCAGCGGCGAAACAGCCCGGACGCAATCTGCGCCAGATGGCCGTGGACTCCCTGCGCCGGGCCATCACCACCGGCCAGTTCCCCCCGGGCAGTCACCTGGGCGAGGTGCAGGTCTCCGAGCAGCTCGGCATCAGCCGCGGCACGCTCCGCGAGGCCCTGCGCCAGCTCCAGCAGGAGGGCCTGGTCAGCTACGGCGACCGGGGGCGCGTCACCGTCCGCTCGATAGACGAGAAGGACATCGTCCACACCTTCACCGTCCGCGCGGCGCTTGAGGCCCTCGCGGGGGAGACGCTCGCCTCCAGCCCCTACCGCCGCGAGCACTGCCGGCGGCTGCGCGAGGCGGTCGACGACATGGAGCGCGCGTCCCATGCCTCGCTGGAGGCGCAGATCGAGGCCGACCTCGCCTTCCACGAGCTGCTGCTCCAACTCACCGGGAACGACGCCCTCGTGCGCTCCTGGAAGCTTCTCGAGGGGCCGATCCGCATGTGTTTCATGCACCGCGGCCTGGAACGCGCCCTGTCCAACATGCGCGCCCAACGCCACCGGGACATCGTCACCGCCATCGAATCCGGAGACGCGGCCGCGGCCCAGAAGGTGATCTCCGAGCACATGGTCGCCGCCGCGCAGTCGCTCCTCTTCGGCGACGTCCGCAATCGCCCGCGCATCCGCATCACCGACGACCAACCGGCGGATCAGGACTGAGCGGGCGACGTTCACTGGTACGTCGACAGGGCGGAGCGTGCTTCGGCGGGCGTAGGGGAAATGAGCACGGACCACGACGTTCAGCTGCCTGTTGATGCGGCGGACGTGCTGTCGCGGACCACCAGACGCGGCGTCATCGACACCTGGACGGCTCGGTCGCGCCGCCCCTCGACGCGTTCGATCAGGAGTCGTACGGCAGTTGACCCCATGTCGTGTCCTGCTTGGTCGACGCTGGTCAGTTGCACGGTGGCGAGATCGGCGACAGCCGTGTTGTTGTACCCGACGATGGAGACGTCGTCGGGTACGCGCAGCCCGAGTTCGTGGGCGGCCCGCCACACACCCATGGCCGCCACGTCCGCACCGGTGACGACCGCGGTGGGGCGGTGGCTCCCCGACAGCAGGCTCATCCCCGCCTTGTGGCCGCCTTCGTCGGAGTAGGCACCCTTGCAGACGCGCGTGAGGTCGGCCAGGCCGTGTCTCTCCATGGCCTGCTCGTATCCAGTCACCAGCTCGATCTCGGGGGTGTGGCGCCAGCGACTGCCCCGGGTGCCGGGCGAGGCGACCAGGGAGATGTGGCGGTGGCCGAGACCGACGAGATGATCCACGACGAGCCCGGCTCCCGCGGCGTCCGCGTCGGCCACGGAGTCGTGGACGTCAGAGGTGTCGTGATGGCCGATGACGACGGTCGGCGTCGCACGTGCCACGTTCAGGACCTCGTCGCGTGGGGTGCCGGGGGCGATCAGGATCAGCCCGTCCATCTGCCGGTCGACCATCGATTCGACGGTCTTGCGCTGGGCCTCGGCGCCGAAGCCCGCCGCGCCGATCAGCACCGTGTACTCGCTGGTGCTGAGTGCGTCCTGGACGCCGTCGAGGATGTCGGCGAAGAAGGGGTTGCGGATGTTGTCGAGGAGCACGCCGATCGTGTAGGTCCGCCCGCGCATGCCCCTCGCCGCCGCGTGGGGGCGGTAGTCGAGTTCCGCGATGGCGGCGCGCACCTTTTGCTGCATGCCGGTGCTGACTCCGTAGGCGTTGCGCAGCACCTTGGAGACCGCCGTGGTGGAAACGCCCGCGTGCCGTGCCACGTCCGTGATGGTGACGCGTTTCCCCCGCTGTCGACCCTGCTCCATGTGTGACGCTCCTCGAACCGTTCGCGACCCAATCCAGGTAACGGTTTACACGATAAGGGACGCACCCGGTGGGCCGGTCTCTGATTTCATCACGTTATCCACTGGTGTCTTGACGGTCCCTGGGGCTGAGTGCATCGTAGGGCGCACCTCAGGAATGGGTAACGTTACCCATCGCTCGGCTCGTCTCCCACGGGGTGTACCGCACCCCGTGTCAGCCCTTCTTCCACGACGACGGGGAGCCCCATCGTGAACACCGTTCGGTCCGCCGCCCGCAGGGTCCGGTTCGCCTCCCTGGGTGCGAGTACCGCTGTACTGGCTCTTCTGGTCACCGCGTGCGGCGGCTCCGGGGGAGGTTCGACGGCCGCGCCGAAGGAGTTCAGCTATCTGACCAACACGGAGAACGCGACGGTGAAGACGGCGCTCGGCACCCTCGCGAAGGGCGCGTGCGCCGACGCGAACAAGGCACTGCCCCTGAAAGTGGAGACCGTTCCGCAGACCAGCCTGGACCAGAAGCTGCAACTGCTGGCCGGGCAGGGCGCGTTGCCCGTGCAGTTCGCCGCCGGTAACGCGCCGGCCCTGACCGACCAGCTCTACAAGTCGGGCAAAATCGCCGACATCGAGGGCGAGTTGAAGAAGCTGGGCGTCCTCGACCGGATCGAGCCCGGCGCGATCTCCACGATCAAGGCGCTGTACGACGGGAAGATGGAGGTCCTCCCGTACGAGTACAACATCGAGGGAATCTTCTACAACAAGAAGGTCTTCCGTGCGAACGGGATCGAGGAGCCCCGCACCTGGGGCCGGCTCACCAAGGCGGCAAGCACCCTTCAGGGCAAGGGAGTTCAGCCCTTCTCCGCGTCCGGGCAGCAGGGCTGGCCGCTGACCCGGCTCATCAGTGGGTACCTCTACCGCAGCCTGGGGGCCGACGCGCTGGAGAAGGTGCGGGACGGCAAGGCCAAGCTCACCGACCCCGCCTATGTGAAGGCCGCGCAGGCGGTCGCCGACCTGGGCAAGAAGGGGTACTTCGGCAAGGGTGTCGGCTCGGTCGACTACGACACGTCCTTCAACACGTTCCTGACCGGCAAGGCCGCCATGTTCTACATGGGCAGCTGGGCGCTGACCAACATCGCCGACAAGAAACAGAACAAGATCGGCGCTGCGGACATCGGCTTCATGCCCTTCCCTGCCGTCGCCGGAGGAAAGGGGTCGATCGACGAGTACCCCTCCAACGTCGGCCTGGCGATGACGCTCAACAAGAAGACGTTCGACTCCAAGGTCGGGGACTGGGTCGGCTGCGTCGCCAAGAACTACGGCAGCACGGCCCTGAAGGACCAGGGGTCGATCTCCGGATTCAAGCCGAGCAGCCCGGTCAAGGCCGCCAACGCGGTGAGCGGCGACGTCCGCGACCGGATCAGCAGGACCCGGCGGAACGTGCTGTGGTTCGAGGCCCTGTTCAGCACCAAGGCCACCACGGTCAGCCAGACGAACGCGGCCCAGCTCGTCAGCGGGTCCATGAGCGCCCAGCAGTTCATGCGGACCGTGCAGGACGCGCTCGACAGCAAGTGACGCCTTCCACCGTCGACGGTTCACCCCGTCGCCCCGCGCCGGCGGCACCCCCGCCGGCCCTCTCCTCAACGCTCCGCGACGAAGTGGACTGCGCTCATGCACCGCGTTCTCGGTGACCGCAGGGCCGTACTGATCCTGCTCGGTCCCGCTCTCCTCGTCTACTCCCTGATCATGCTCGTCCCGATGCTCTGGTCCCTCGGCTACAGCTTCACGCGGGGCAACGCGATCGACGGCTTCACCGGCAACGGACTGGCCAACTTCCAGCGCCTGTTCACCGACCCGGACGTCGGTCACGCCCTGTGGTTCACGGTGAAGTTCGCCGTCACCGTGACCGTCGGTCAGGTCGTCGCCGGGTATCTGCTCGCCCTGCTCTACGTGTTCTTCCTGAAGCGGGCCTCCGCCCTGGTGCGCACACTGGTGTTCTTCCCCGTCGTGCTGCCCACGGTGGCCGTCGGCCTGCTCTTCAAGAACTTCTTCCAGGTCGCTCCGCAGGCCGGCCCGGTCAACTCGCTGCTCAACGCCGTGGGCATCGAGTCCGTCGACTGGTTCGGCAGCGCGGGCAGCGCCTTCTGGGTGCTGATCATCATGGAGATCTGGCGCTCCATGGGCTTCTACGCGGTGCTCCTCTTCGCCGGACTCGTCGACATCCCCGAGGAGATGCTGGAGTCCGCGCGCCTGGACGGGGCCTCCGGGCTGCGCCTCGTGCGGCACATCGTCCTGCCGATGTCGTTCCCGGTGCTCCTGTCGTCGCTGATCTTCAGCATCAACGGCACGCTCAAGGTCTTCGACTCGATCGTCGCGCTGACGGGCGGCGGCCCCGGCAACAGCACGTCGCCCCTCACCCTCTACATGTTCCAGACGTCGTTCACGTACAGCGACTACGGCTACGGCAGCACCATCGCGCTGTTGCTCACCGTCGTCTGCCTGCTGGTGACCCTGGTCGTCTTCCGTGTCTCACGGCGCGACCTCACGAAGGACTGAACCCATGGCCCTCGACACGACGCACCGATCCACCACGAAGAGGGAGGGCGGCCGCGCCACCCCGAGGCGCCCAGTGCGCACCAACCGCGGCCCCCGCAGGGGCCGTTGGTGGGTCAGGGTGCTGATCGCCCTGCTCCTGGTGGCCGAGATCTACCCGCTGGTCTGGATGTTCCTCACGTCGCTGAAGTCCAACAGCGACTACCTGAACAACTCCACCTGGAGCCTGCCCACCCACTGGGAGTGGGGCAACTACAGCGACGCGTGGACCACCGGGAACATCGACCTCTACGTCAAGAACAGCGTCCTCGCGGTCGCGCCCGCGCTCGCCCTGATGCTGCTGCTCGGCACCGCCGCCGGGTTCGCCCTGCAGATCATGGTCTGGAAGGGGCGGAGCCTGACGCTGCTGGTCTTCCTCGCCGGGATCATGGTGCCCGCCCAGATGATCCTGCTGCCGCTGTTCACGATCTACTTCCAGACCGGCCTGTCCGGCACGCTCTGGCCGCTGATCCTCACCTACACCGGCACCGGGCTGCCGCTCACCGTCTTCATGATGGCCACCTACTACAAGGCGCTGCCCCGCGAGCTGTTCGAGGCGGCGGTCATCGACGGCGCCGGCGTCCTGCGGGCCTTCTGGTCGATCAGCGTGCCCATGGTCCGCAACGCCGTCCTCACTGTCGGCCTTGTCCAGTTCTTCTTCATCTGGAACGACCTGCTGATCGCGCTGACCTTCACCAACAGCCAGGACCTGCGCACCGTCCAGGTCGGCCTGCTCAACTTCACCGGTGACTTCGGCGCCACCCAGTACGGCCCGCTGTTCGCCGCCATCTGCATCAACGTCTTCGGCACCCTCCTGATCTACCTCTTCCTCAACCAGAAGGTGATGAAGGGCCTCACCTCGGGTGCCCTCAAGGGCTGACCGACGCCGCCCCGCTCCATCCCGCCCGACGGCGTTCGCGCGCCCACTTCATGAAGGGTTTTCCCCTGTGTCCTCGCTCCAGCCCGCCCCCGTCACGTTCGAGCACCTGCGTGACGGCCTCGGTATCGGCCGGGCCGCACCGCGGCTGTCGTGGCAGCTGCCGGCCGACGCCCCGGACCAGACCGCCTACGAAATCGAGATCGAGCGCGCCGGGGCCGTCCACCGCACGGGCCGGACCGAAGGCGCCGACCGCAATCTGGTGCCCTGGCCGCACACCCCGCTCGTCTCCCGTGAGCGGGCGGCCGTGCGCGTACGGGTGTGGGGCGACGGCGACGAACCCGGCGCCTGGTCCGTGCCCGCGCACGTGGAGGCCGGGCTCCTCGACCCCGCGGACTGGCAGGCCCAGCCGGTCGGCGCGGCATGGCCACAGACGCCCCACACCGACCGCCGACCGGCCCGGGTCCGCCGGGACTTCGAGCTGACCGCCCCCGTGTCCCACGCCCGGCTCTACATCACCGCACACGGCCTGTACGAGGCGGAGATCAACGGCGTGCGCGTCGGTGACGACACGCTCTCGCCCGGCTGGACCGTCTACGGCGAACGCCTGCGCACCCACACGTACGACGTCACCGGCCACCTCACCCAGGGTGCCAACACCATCGGCTCCTGGCTCGCCGACGGCTGGTACCGCGGCCGCATCGGATTCCACGGCGGCCACCGCGACCTCTACGGCACCGACCAGTCCCTGATCGCCCAACTCGAAGTCGTACACACCGACGGCTCGACGACCGTCGTCGCGACCGACCGCACCTGGCGGGCCGCCGTCGGACCGATCCTGTTCACGGGCCTGTACGAGGGCGAGGCCTTCGACGCCCGACTGCACGACCCGACGTGGTCCACCCCCGGCCACGACACCACCGGCTGGAGTCCCGTGGCGGTCCGCACCCGCGATCCCCGCACCTTCGTCGCACCGCGCACCGCCCCGGTGCGCTGCACCCAGGAGGTGTCACCGGTCTCCATCACCCGTACCGGAGAGGGCCGTTATCTGCTCGACTTCGGACAGAACCTGGTGGGCCGGCTCCGTGTCACCGCGGACGGCCCGCGAGACACCGCCATCACCCTGAGACACGCCGAGGTGCTCCAGGACGGCGAGCTCGCCACCCGGCCGCTGCGCGGCGCGGCAGCCACCGACGTCCTCACCCTCGCCGGGGACGGTCCCTTCACCTGGGAGCCCCGCTTTACCCTGCACGGCTTCCGGTACGCCGAAGTCGACGGCTGGCACGGCGAGTTGACGCCCGGCGATGTCACGGCCCGGGTCCACCACACCGACATGCGCCGCACCGGCTGGTTCGAGTGCAGCGACGACATGATCAACCGCCTGCACGAGAACGTGGTGTGGAGCATGCGGGGCAACTTCGTCGACATCCCCACCGACTGCCCGCAGCGCGACGAACGTCTCGGCTGGACCGGAGACATCCAGGTCTTCGCCCCCACCGCGAGCTTCCTCTACGACTGCGTGGGCATGCTCGACTCGTGGCTCGACGACGTGGCCGCCGAGCAACTGCCCGACGGCACGGTGCCCTGGTACGTGCCGGTCATCCCCGGGGGGCCTGCCTGGACCCCGATCCAGCCGGGTGCGGCCTGGGGAGACGTGGTCACCCTCACCCCCTGGGTCCTGTACCAGCGCTTCGGCGACCTTGACGTGCTGCGGCGGCACTTCCCCATGGCCAAGGCGTGGGTCGACCTCCAGGAACGGCTCGCCGGGGAGGACCGCGTCTGGGACACCGGCGACCAGCTCGGCGACTGGCTCGACCCCATCGCGCCGCCGGACGACCCCGGCGCCTCCCGCACGGACCGCTACCTGGTGGCCACCGCCTACTTCGCCCACTCGGCCCGCCATCTCTCCCTCGCCGCGGCCGAGTTGGGGGACACGGAGACGGCCACCCGGTACGCGCGGCTCGCGGACGAGGTCGCCGCCGCCTTCCGCGGCCGCTACGTCACCGCGTCGGGCCGGATGACCAGCGACAGCCCCACCGCCTACTCCCTCGCCCTGGTCTTCGGGCTGCTGGACACCGACGCCCGGCGCGCGTTCGCCGGTGACCGGCTGGCCGAACTCGTCCTCGCCGACGACGCACGCATCGCGACGGGCTTCGTCGGCACCCCGCTCATCTGCGACGCCCTCACCGACTCCGGTCATCTGGACGTGGCCTACCGCCTGTTGACCCAGACCGAGTGCCCGTCGTGGCTCTACACCGTGTCGATGGGCGCGACCACCATCTGGGAACGCTGGGACAGCCTGCGCCCCGACGGCACACTGAACCCCGGCGGCATGACCTCCTTCAACCACTACGCGCTGGGCGCCGTCGCCGACTGGCTGCACCGCACCGTCGCCGGCCTGGAGCCTGCCCGGCCCGGCTACCGCACCATCGCCTTCCGGCCCCGCCCCGGCGCGGGCATCACCTGGGCGAAGGCCCGCCACGAGACGCCGTACGGTACGGCCGCGATCTCCTGGCGGCGGACCGAAGCGGGCCTGAGCGCGCACATCACCGTCCCGCCGGGCTGCGAAGGCCGCGTCGAACTGCCAGGCCGCCGCGCGGTGACCGTCGGCGCCGGAGAACACCACCTCGACAGTGGCGCGGCGGGTGAGCGCGCCGCCTGACACCTCCGCGACGCACATCGCCGAGTCGTACCAGTGCCACCCCGAAGCGGTCTGCCTTCCACATCGCAGCTCACCCCTCCAGGGCAAGATCACAGGTCTCGCCCGGCCGCACCGTCACAGCACGGTCCGGCAGCTCAACGGTGATGGGGGAGCGGTCGGAAGCCGGGACCGTGATACGCAGGCGTTCCGGGAGAATGCGCAGCCGCACGCCCCAGTGGCCCTGGTACCGGAGCGTGAACCCGTAGGCGGAGCCGGTCAGTTCAGGGAGTGGGGCCGGGGCCAGATGCAGGGTGTCGCCGCGGGTTTCCAGGCCGGTGACGCCGCGCTGGACCAGGTCCACGGTGCCGGCCATCGCGCCGAGGTGGATGCCCTCGCCCGTCGTGCCGCCCTGCACGTCCGCGATGTCCCCGAGCAGGGCCTCGTGCGCGAACCGCCAGGCGTCGGCGCGGCGGGCGCGTGCGAGCACCCAGCCGTGCACGAGCCCGCTCAGGGTGGAGCCGTGGCTGGTGCGGCGCAGATAGTGGTCGACCGTGTGCTGCCAGGTGGTGTCGTCGAGTGGATGACCCAACTGGGCGAAGAGGGCGGAGAGTTCCGCGGGCGGAAAGAGGTAGCCGAGCATCAGGGCGTCCGCCTGCTTGGACGCCTGGTAGCGGTTGACGCTGTCGCCTTCGGCCTCCAGGATCCGGTCCAGGCGGCGGATGTCCCCGTACTTGTTCGCGTACGCCTCCCAGTCCAGTTCGGTCAGCCGCTCGTAGCCGGCGAACTGGCTGATCACCCCGTTGTGGAAGGGGACGTGCAGCGACCGGGACACGTCCCGCCACAGCTCCGCCTCACCGCTGTCGAACCCGATCCGCTCCGCGAGCTCCTGGCGGCGCGGAGGCGGCAGCAGGTCGAGCAGGTCGAGGGCGCGGGTCAGCACCCAAGCCGCGGTCACGTTCGTGTAGGCGTTGTCGTCGATGCCCGGCAGGTCGGAATCGGGATACGCGTCGTGGTACTCGTCCGGGCCGACGACGCCGCGGATGCGGTAGCGGGACAGAGCGGTGTCGTAGGTGGCCGTGGCAGCCCAGAAGCGGGCGATCTGCAGCAGGATCTCGGCGCCCTTGGTGTGCAGGAACTCGGCGTCGCCGGTGGCCTCCCAGTAGCGCCAGACGTTGTACGCGATGGCCGAGCCGACGTGGTGCTGCAGATGGGTGTGGTCGGGCAGCCAGCGCCCGGAGTTCGGGTTGAGGTGAAGCTGCTGGGTCTCCTCCCGGCCGTCGCTGCCGCTCTGCCACGGATACATGGCGCCCCGGCGGCCGGCGTCCTGGGCGGCGCGGCAGGCCCGCTCCAGGCGCCGGTGGCGGTAGGTGAGCAGCGCGCGGGACACCTCGGGGAAGTGCAGGTTCAGATACGGCAGGACGAACAGTTCGTCCCAGAAGACATGCCCGCGGTAGGCCTCGCCGTGCAGCCCGCGCGCCGGCACCCCGACGTCCAGATCGGCCGTGTGCGGTGAGAGCGTCTGCAGCACGTGGAAGAGGTGCAGCCGCAGAATGCGGCCCGCCTCGCCGGGCACGTGCAGCTCGGCGCGCCGCCAGAGCTGGTCCCACGCGGTGAGGTGGGACTCCAGCAGGTCGTCGAAGGGAAGCGCCCGCCGCGCGCGGTCCACGGCGGCTTGCAGCGGGTCGCTGATGGCGGGGTCGCGAGAGGTGTGCAGGGCGACGGTCTTGTCGAGGGTCACCGGGCTGCCGGCCCTCATCGGCAGGTGCAGCAGCCGCGTCGCACGCAGGTCGGTGTGCTGGTCGTACGTCCGTGTGATGTCGGGGCAGGTGGTCCGGGCCGCGAGAGCGATGCGGACGTCGGACGCGCGGGTGCGGCAGCGCAGCCAGATCAGGTCGGGGGCCGCGGTGCCGGTGTGGCCGTGGACGAGGTGGCGGTTGGCCAGGTCGCGGTAGCGCGGCACACCCGTGTTGTGGACGGCGCCGTCCAGGGCGGACTCGACCTCCAGCTCCCCTGTCCAGTTCTCCGCGGTGAACTCCGTGCGCAGCACGGCGAGATGCGGGTCGGCCATGTGCACGAGCCGCAGCTGGCGCAGGCTGACGCGCCGCCCCATGGCGTCCTCGTAGGTGGTCCGGCGCTCCAGTAGGCCGCTGCTGATCAGGAGCTTCTGGCGGTGTTCCAGGACGCGGGCGGTGTCCGGGTGCAGCCACGGTCCGGGGCGGCCGTCCTCGTCCCGGCAACGGAGGCGCAGCGGAAGCCAGTTGGGTACGTTGACCAGGTCCTCGTTCTCGATGTGGCGGCCCGCCACCTCGGAGGTGAGGCGGTCGTAACAGCCCGCGACGTAGGTGCCCGGGTAGTGGATCTCGTCCGCCGTGCACTCGGGAAGGACACCGCGCGTGGCGAAGTAGCCGTTGCCCAGCGTGCACAGGGATTCCCGGAGGCGTTCCTCGTGCGGAACGTAGCCTTCGTAACTCCACGTCGCGTCGGTCACGGCGAGGCCTCTTCCTTGAGCAGGTCCCCGAGGTCGGCGACCACGAGGTCGGCGCCGTGCAGCAGGAGTTCGCGGGTGCGCTCCCGCCCCGGGGTCCGGTCGACGCCGATCACCAGGCCGAACCCGCCCCGCCTGCCCGCCTCCACGCCGGCCAGGGCGTCTTCCACCACCGCCGTACGTGCGGGGGCGGTGCGCAGCCGGCGGGCGGCTTCGAGGAACAGGTCGGGGGCGGGCTTGCCCCGCAGTTTCAGGCGTGCCGCCTCCGTGCCGTCCACCACGGTGTCGAAGAGGTCCAGCACCCGGGCACGGGTGAGCAGTTCACGGGCGTGCAGTGACGCGGATGCCGCGGCCAGCAGCACTCCCGAGCCCAGCAGGACGTGCAGCAGACTCACGGTTCCGGGATAGGCGGGCACGGCGGTGTTGCGGTGGAGGTGTTCCGTGTAGCGGCGGTCCTTGTCGGCGGCCACCGCTTCGACCGCGGCCGGGTCAGGGTGCAGGCCGCGTGAGGTGAGGAAGGCGGCCGCGCCGTCGCGGCGCGCCTTTCCGTCCACATACCGCGGATAGTCGAGGCCGATGTCGAACGGTCGCCGATGCGCGGCCAGTCGCGGTGGGTGCTCCTGCAGGAAGGCGTCGAAGACGGTCTTCCACGCCTCCGCGTGCAGCCGGGCCGAATCGGTGATCACTCCGTCGGTGTCGAGGACCACGGCACGCAGAGCCCGCACAGGTGGGATCAGGTCACGCACGACAACTCCTCACGCGGTCCTTCAGGTTCCGTGCCCTGGCACAACGTCCCTGCCGGTGGGGTCATGCGTGCGGCACGAAGGCGACGGGGCAGGCGACATGGTGGATCACGGCGTGGGTGACCGCTCCCGGGTGTGCACCGAGGCCGGGGTGGTGGTGCGGCCCGCGCCCGACCACCAGCAGACCGGCGCCCTCAGAGGCGTGGACGATCTCATGAGGGGCTCGGGCATGAACGGTGGCGGCTGTCACGGGGACCGTCGGGTACTTCTCCCGCCACGGCCGCAGCAACTCCTCCAGCGCGGACCGGTCCGGTACGTGGTCGCCCGGAATCGCCTTGAGCGGCAGGCGTTGGACATGCACGGCACGCAGCGCCGCACCTCGCCCGGCGGCCTCGTCGAAGGCGTACGACAGCAGTCCGTCACAGGGCCTGCCGAGCTCGACGGCCGCCACGACGTCCCGATACGCGGTGCGTTCGGAAGCGGCACCGAACTCGTCACGCTCGTGCTCGTCCGAGGCGGTGAAGCCGGCGCGTACGAGCACGACGGGCAGCGGGGAGTGGGCCACGATCGACAGGGCGACGGTTCCCGAGAACAGCCCGCCGATGCCGCCGAGGCCCTCGTTTCCGATGACCAGCAGCTCGGCGCCCTCGGCTTCGGACAGCAGGGCCTGGCGCGGGGGCCTGTGTACTTGCTCCGCACTGATGTAGAGCTGCGGATACCGTTCGCTGACGTGCTCCATGGCACCGCGCAGCACCCGCCTCGCCCAGTACTGCGGAACGACGCGGTCGGATGGTCGCGATCCCGCGATGTCATGGCCGGGCACGCTTTCCCAGGCGTGGACGAGCCGCAGGGGCAGACCGTGGCGCAGGGCCGTGCGCGCGCCCCAGTCGGCGGCGGCGAGACTCGGGCGTGATCCGTCGACACCGACGACGACCGGCTTGGTCATGATCTTCGCCTCCCCGGGGATGCGGTTGCCGCGACGAGCCTTCCGGCTCCTGATTCCATCGTCGTGGTCCAGGGCGGGGCGCGGCAGGGCACTTGGGGCCTTGCGGGGTGGCCGGACGGCCCCCTCCGCGGAGCCGTGACCCTGGCCGGATCAGGCGATCAGGCGATCAGGCGATGAGGCGGCGATCGGCCCTCGTGTCTTCCGCACGGCCATACAGTCAACAGTCACGGGGACCACCAGGCCGAGTGGTCGTCCCGTCGCACCGGGTCGACAGGTCCCGCCAGGTCCACGAAGTCGTCGACCGCGACATCGTGCACGTGCAGGGCCAGGTCTTCGAGGGCGCGGCCGACGGCGAGTTCGTCACCGATTTCCGGCACCGGCCGGTCGACCGGATTGCGGCGCGCGCTTCCGTGGCCGAAGACCTTCATGGAGGACCCGGGAACGGTGAGTTCGGCACGGGCGCGAGTGACGTCGCCGTCCTCGACGAGGTGAATGCGAACCGTCCACTCCTTGGTGGTCATGGCGAGTACCTTCTTGTTCGGGTGACGTGCGCTCGGAGCGGCGGACCGTCGGGAGGGACCCGTCCGGATCGCGGTGTGCCCACCGCACACAGAGAGCGTCAGCCGCGGCGGTGACCGCGAGCACCAGCAGCGTCGAGGTGGCCAGGAGCGCTGCGAACATCCACCAGAACTCGGCCGGCAGGATCGTACGCATCGGGATCATCCCCTTGAGCGAGAGGGTCCGCTGCAGGTTGTGCGTGAGGTAGTGGGCCCGGAGCGCGTCGGCCACGTTTTCGCTACGAGTCGGCCGTCAGACCTTGCGGGGGCGGGGGGAGTCCTCGGCGTATCCGCTCAGGACGGACAGACGGCGCCGGTACTCGTCCTCGTCGATCTCGCCGCGCGCGAAGCGTTCGGCGAGTACTTCCTCGGGCCGGATCGACACGCTGCGAGGCGGAGTCCCGGCGCCTTCCGGTCGGGACAGGACGCGGAAGAGCAGCACACCGACCGCGATGACCAACACCCAGAAGAGGGCCATGCCGGCCGACATGGCGAACCAGTCCCACCCGCTGAAATCGTGGTCGTACCGGAACATCACCTCAGCCTCCCTTCCACGGAGACCGGGATCGACGCGGGCCCGCGCCCACTTCCATTCCGCGGTCTCGTCTTCACCGTCCTTCCGGCCGAGCCGGGCGTCATGGGTCGATGGGGCCAAGTCTGCCGACCATTGGGCACTTGCTCCGTACGCACGGTGGGGGGTGGGGGCGCGACAGCGCCGAATGAGGTCCGGCCGGCCCCACGTTCGGGGTCGTCCGGCCCGCGCAGGGCCTCGGGGTCCGGGCGGAGGGTCGAAGCAGGAGCCGTAGCCAGAAGGAGGGGGCGTCATGCCGTGGCAGACCATCCACAAGCCGGCGGGGGCAACAGCGTTCCACGTGGCACCGAACCTGACCGACTACGAGCGGGAACGCCGCTGGTTCACCTGGTCCAACGCGCGCGGGCAACTGCACGGCCTGCCCGGCGGGCGCGGCCTGAACATGGCGTACGAGGCGGTCGACCGGCACGTCGACGCGGGCCACGGCGAAGCGGTGGCACTGCGCTGCGTCGCACGCGACGACACCCTCACCACCGTCAGCTATGCCGAACTCGCCCGGCGGACAGGCCAGTTCGCGAACGTCCTGCGCTCCCTGGGCATCGGCCGCGGCGATCGCGTGTGCACCCTCCTGGGGCGCGGGCCCGATCTGTTCACCGTCGTCCTCGGCACGCTGAAGAACACCAGCGTTCTGTGCCCGCTGTTCTCCGCGTTCGGCCCGGAACCGGTGCGTCAGCGTCTCGCGCTGAGCGAAGCGAGGGTCCTGGTCACCACCGCCGCGCTGTACCGGCGCAAGGTCGCGGGCATCCGTGACGAACTCCCGGGGCTGTGGCACGTACTGATCGTGGGGGAGGGCGCGCAGGACCTGCCCGGGACCCAGTCGTTCGACGATCTGATGGCCGCGGCCCCGCCCGAGTTCACCATCCCGCCGACGGCCGGCGAGGACATGGCGCTGCTGCACTTCACCAGCGGCACGACGGCCGCCCCCAAGGGGGCCGTCCACGTGCACGAAGCCGTGATCGCACATCATGTGAGCGCCGCCTATGCGCTGGACCTCCACGACGACGACGTGTTCTGGTGCACCGCCGACCCCGGCTGGGTGACCGGCATGTCGTACGGGATCATCGCTCCGCTCACCCACGGCCTGACCGTGGTCGTGGACGAGGGCGACTTCGACGCCAGGCGCTGGTACCGGATCCTGGCGGAACAGCACGTCGCCGTCTGGTACACGGCTCCCACGGCGCTGCGCATGCTCATGCGCACCACCCCGCGCCAGGGCGACCACAGCCTGCCGCGCTCCTACGACCTGTCGGCGCTGCGCTTCGTCGCCTCCGTGGGTGAGCCCCTCAACCCCGAGGCCGTCGTGTGGGGCCAGGAGGTCCTGGGGCTGCCCGTGCACGACAACTGGTGGCAGACCGAGACCGGTTCCATCATGATCGCCAACTTCGCGGCCTGCGAGATCCGGCCGGGCTCGATGGGGCGGCCGCTGCCCGGAGTCAGCGCGACCGTGCTCGAACAGGGCACGGACGGACAGGTGAAGGTGGGGCCGGACGGGCACGTGCACGTGCTCGAAACGCCGGGTGTCGAGGGCGAGTTGGCGCTGCGAACCGGATCCCCCTCGATGTTCCGCGGCTACCTCCACGACAAGGCACGCTACGAAGAGGCCTTCGTGGACGGCTGGTACCTCACGGGGGACCTGGTGCGACGGGACGCGGACGGCTGGTACTGGTTCGTCGGCCGGTCGGACGACGTGATCAAGTCGTCGGGCCACCTCATCGGGCCGTTCGAGGCCGAAAGCGTCCTGATGGAGCATCCGGCCGTCGCCGAGGCCGGGGTCGTGGGACGCCCCGACCCGGTGGCCGGGAACATCGTCAAGGCATTCGTGTCGCTCAGGCCCGGTCACGAGCAGGGGCCCGAGCTCGAAAGGGAGTTGCTCGCCTTCGCCCGGCGCAGGCTCGGCCCCGCCGTCGCCCCGCGCGAGATCGCCTTCGAGCAGCTGCTGCCGCACACGCGCAGCGGCAAGGTCATGCGACGCCTGCTGCGGGCGCGGGAACAGGGACTGCCCGAAGGCGACCTCTCGACCCTCGAGGGACCGGAGGAGGCGTCATGACCACCAAGCGTGCGACGCGTGCGGCGGGCGCGTCGCGTCAGCGTGCCGCCAACCCGAAGGAGCGGGCGGAACACGGGCCGAAACTGCTGGAGTCCATGCTGCGCATCCGGCGGTTCGAGGAACGCTGCGTGGAGCTGTACAGCGCCGCCCGCATCCGCGGCTTCGTCCATCTCTACATCGGCGAGGAGGCCGTCGCCGTCGGCGTCAACGAGGCCCTGACGCAGGACGACGCGATCGTGTCGACGTACCGGGAACACGGCCATGCCCTCGCCCGCGGGCTCACCGCGGAAGCCGTGATGGCCGAGATGTTCGGCAAGGCCACCGGCTGCAGCCACGGACGCGGCGGCTCCATGCACCTGTTCGACGCCGACCGGCGCTTCTACGGCGGCAACGCGATCGTGGGCGGCGGCCTCCCGCTGGCCGCGGGGCTCGCCCTGGCCGACCGGATGAACGACCGGTCCCGCGTGACCTGTTGCTTCTTCGGCGACGGCGCGGTGGCCGAGGGCGAGTTCCACGAGACCGCCAACCTGGCCGCCCTGTGGGAGCTGCCGCTCCTTCTCGTCTGCGAGAACAATCGGTACGCCATGGGTACCGCGCTCGACCGGGCCCAGGCGCAGACCGATCTGGCGCTGCGGGCGTCGTCGTACGGCATGGTCGCCTGGGCCGTCGACGGCATGGACGTCGACGCCGTCGAGACCGCCGCGCGGCGCGCCACCGAGGCCATCCGCGCGGGCGGCGGCCCGCACTTCCTGGAACTGCGGACCTACCGCTTCCGCGCCCACTCGATGTACGACCCGGACCGCTATCGCGACAAGAGCGAGATCGAACGGTGGAAGAAGCAGGACCCCGTCGTCACGTTCGCCGACCGGCTGCGCCGCGAACACGCCCTGCCGACCGTGCGGCTGCACGCCATCGAAACACGGGTGAGCACCGAGATCGAGCGTGCCGTCGAGGCCGCCGAACTGGCCGCGCCCGAACCCGTCGAGGACCTGTTGCTGCACGTGACCAGCGAGGCGGGCAAGGAGCGCGAGAAGGAGGAGGCACGGTCATGACCGCGGCGAACGTCCACGAGCGGACGGCGAAGGAGACGCGCGGGAAGACGGAGCCGGGCGAGGCGTCCGCCGCCGAACACAAGACGACCTACCGCGAGGCGCTCAGGGAGGCGCTGCGCGACGCGCTGCGCGGCGACGAGCGCGTGTTCCTCATGGGCGAGGACGTCGGCGCGTACGGCGGCTGCTTCGGCGTCAGCCTCGGACTCCTGGAGGAGTTCGGCCCCGAGCGCATCCGGGACACACCCCTGTCGGAGTCCGCGTTCGTCGGAGCGGGGATCGGCGCGGCGCTGGCCGGGATGCGGCCGATCGTCGAGATCATGACCGTCAACTTCAGCCTGCTGGCCCTCGACCAGATCCTGAACAACGCCGCCACGCTGCTGCACATGTCGGGTGGCCAGCTGGCGGTGCCGCTGGTGATCCGCATGACGACGGGAGCCGGACGGCAGCTCGCCGCGCAGCACTCGCACAGCCTTGAGGGCTGGTACGCGCACATCCCGGGGTTGCGTGTGCTCGCTCCCGCGACGATCGAGGACGCCCGCCACATGCTGGCCCCGGCGCTCGCCGACCCCGATCCGGTCCTGATCTTCGAGCACGGCACGCTCTACAACGCCTCCGGCGAACTCGATCCGGCGGCGCGGCCGTTGCCCCTGGACCGGGCGGCGATCCGTCGCCCCGGCACGGACGTCAGCCTCATCACGTACGGAGGCTGCCTGCCCAAGACCCTGGCAGCCGCGGATGAGCTCGCCGCGGTGGGTGTCTCGGCGGAGGTCGTGGACCTGCGAAGCCTGCGTCCCCTCGACGACACCACGATCACCGAGTCGGTGTTCCGCACCCACCGGGCCGTGGTCGTCGACGAGGCGTGGCGCACCGGCTCCCTGGCCGCCGAGATCTCGGCGCGCATCGGTGAACAGGCCTTCTACGCGCTCGACGCACGCGTGCGGCGCGTGTGCAGTGCCGAGGTCCCGATCCCGTACGCCCGTCAGTTGGAGGCCGCGGCACTGCCCCAGATCGCCGACATCGTCAAGGCCGTGCGGGAGGCGGTGGGCTGAGATGGCCGAGTTCACCATGCCGTCGCTGGGCGCCGACATGGACGAAGGCACCGTGCAGGAGTGGCTTGTCGCGCCAGGAGCGCGGGTGGCGAAGGGAGATGTGGTCGCGGTCGTCGAGACGGAGAAGGCGACCATCGAGGTGGAGTGCTTCGAGAGCGGCACCGTGGGCACCTTGCTGGTCGAACCCGGCACCCGGGTGCCCGTGGGGACGCCGCTCGCCGTGATCGAGACGGTGGGCGGGCAGGCCGCGGCGGACGGGCCGCGCGCGCCGGCCGACCGCGGCCCGCAGGTTGCCGTTCCGGCTGCCGCCCCTGCCCGGCCGGCCGAGAGGACCGCGGCCACCGGCCCCCTCGTACGAAACCTGGCCAAGGACAAGCACCTGGACATCAGCAGGATCAAGGGCACGGGCCCTGGTGGACGCGTCACCCGTCACGACGTCGAGTGCGCGACGTCGACGGGGGCCGTACGTGTGCGGGCCACCCCTTACGCGAGGAGGATCGCCGAGGAACTGGGCGTCGATCTCGCCGCGCTCACGGGAACGGGCGAACTGGGCTCCGTGCGCGCGGCGGATGTGCGCGCCGCCGCGACAGCGCAGCACATGCCCGATGGACGGCACACGCCCGCTGGACGGCACACGCCCGACGGTCGGCAGGCGCCGGCGGCCCGCACGTCGCGGGAGCACGGTGACGGCTTGGCCATGCGCCGCAGCATCGCGCACCTGATGGCCCGTTCGAAGCGTGAGATCCCGCACTACTACCTCTCCACCACCGTCGACCTCGCCTCCGCGCTCGCCTGGTTGCACACGGCCAACCGCCAACGCCCCGTGACTGAACGGCTGTTGCCCGCCGCGCTGCTCCTGAAGGCGGCGGCCCGCGCGGGGCGGGCAGTGCCCGAGCTCAACGGCTTCTGGCACGACGACCACTTCGAACCCGGTGACGGTGTCCACCTCGGCGTGGCCGTGTCGCTGCGCGGCGGCGGTCTGCTCACCCCCGTCCTGCGGGACGCGGACGAGCTGGAACCCACCGTGCTCATGGCCCGGTTGAAGGACCTCGCGGGCCGGGCCCGCACCGGTCGGCTGCGGGCGAGGGAACTGACCGGCGCCACGCTCACCGTGACCAACCTCGGCGACCAGGGCGTCGAGACCGTGTTCGGCGTCATCCACCCGCCTCAGGTCGCCCTCGTCGGTTTCGGCGCGATCACCGACCGCCCGTGCGCGGTGAACGGACTGCTCGGCGTGCACCCCGCGGTGACCGTGACGCTCAGCGCCGACCACCGGGCGTCCGACGGGGCGCTGGGCGCCCGCTATCTCACGACAGTCGACCGCCTGCTGCAGCATCCGGAGGAGCTATGACCCACGAACAGGCACTGGCCCTCGTCAAGGAGGCGCTCAACCGCGTGGTGCCGGGCGCCGATCTCGCGTCGCTCGGCCCCGACGAGAAGTTCCGCGAGGTCCTTGAGGTGGACTCGCTCGACTTCCTGCAGTTCGTCGAGGTCCTCTCCGGGCTGACGGGTGTCCGTCTCGACGAGGACGACTACCAGGCCCTGACCACGCTCGCCGACAGCGCCCGCTTGGTCGCCGCCCGGGCCGGGGCGTGACCGGACGGGAACCGCTCCACCGGTTCCCGCCGGGGGAGGAGAGAGGCATGAGCGCGTGGCGGTCCCGGCCCGGTACGCGGCGACGCCGAGCACGGACTGCTCGACCATTCGTGGCGCCCGTCTTACGCTCAGTGGCATGAGGTGGGGGGACCTGGCGGCCTTGTGGCAGGCGCTGATCTATACCTTTGCCACGCTCGTTCTGCCAGCGGCTGCCTGGTTGCGGCGGCGCTCAACGAACAGGCGCGACGACGACGCGACAGACCCGGACTCCGTGAACCGTGTCGACCGCCGCGCGGTTGTCAGAGGGCTTGTTCTTGCTGGGACGGGTGCAGGAGTCGCAGTTGTCCTCATGTTGCTCGTTCCATCGTTGATCTCGGCGAGTAAGGGGGAGCGGCCGCAGGGGACGGACATGCCGGGCCAGTGGAAGATGTCGTCCGAACTGCGAACCGGTGAGTGCTTCGAGGCGAAGGGGATCCGAGGGGCGGACTACAAGGGACTTCCCGATCCTGTCGAAGTGGTGTCCTGCGAAGCCGGGCACGACGCCGAAGTGTTCTGGGCCGGCACGGCATGGCCCATTGCCGCCCCCTTCCCCGGGGACTCCAAGGCGGAAGCCACGTTCGACGAAGTCTGCGAGCAGAAGTTCGTGGCCTACGTGGGAATCGACTACAGGCGTTCGGTCTTGGAGTTTCTCGGCTATTACCCGTCGAAGGGGACATGGACGGACGGTGACCGCGACATCGTCTGCGTCGCCTTCCATGCGAAGGAGACGCTTCGCGGAAGCGTCGAAGACAGCCGGATGTGAACCCGCGGGCTCCCACGGGGGGCCGTGGCATTGGGCACGAATCGGGTAGCGGGATGGGCCGGACGGCCCTCTCCGGGGCCCGGCGGCCCCTTCTGGGGCCGAGGTGGCGGCGCAACCATGAGGTCGGACGGAGCAGGAGATCTCACGGAGGGTGCCGCACCATGCTGCGAGCTGTGGTCGTCGGAGTGGACGAGTCGACGGAGAGCCGGGCCGCCGCACAGTGGGCGGGCAGGGAAGCGACCCTGCGGGAACGGCCGTTGAGGCTCGTGCACGCCTGGAGCTGGAGCCCGCACCTCGCCTCGGACGTGCCTGCCGGTGTCTTCGAGGCCAGTGCCGCACAGCGGGAACGGGCACGCTCGACGCTGGGCGCCGCGGAGACACGGGTGCGTGCCGCCTTCCCGGCCCTGAGCGTGACGGCCGAAGCGGTGGAGGGGCCCGCGTCAAGTGCGTTGATACGGGCCGGTGGGCAGGCCGAGGTGTTGGTCCTCGGGTCGCGCGGGCTCGGCGTCATTGGCGGTGCGGTCGCGGGATCCGTCGCGCAGCACGTCGCGGCCGCCGCGACCGTGCCGGTGGTGCTCGTCCGGCCGGGTACGTCGACGGAGCAGCCCCGTACGGCCCCTGAGGACGTGGTGCTGGGGCTGGATCTCGCCGACCCGTGCGACGAGGTGATCGCATTCGGCTTCACGGCAGCCGCCTTGCGCGGTGCGCCGTTGCGCGTCGTGTCCGCCTGGCGCGATCCGGCCTTCTACACGCTGGGGCCGGGCGAAGTCGCCCTCGCCGAAGGGCCGCAGCGTGCGGCGGAGTGGCAGAGCTTTCAGCAGGCCGTGCTGGAGTCGTGGCGCGGAAAGTTCCCCGGAGTCGAGGTGAGCCCCGCGGTCGTCGAAGGGCGGGCCGCGCGGCCGCTGCTGGACGCGGCGCAAGGGGCGGGCCTCGTGGTGGTCGGGCGGCGCATCCGCGAAGCGCCCGCTCTCGGCCGGCACAACGGCCCCGTCACCCACGCGGTGATGCACCACGCCGCCTGTCCCGTCGCCATCGTGCCGCACGCCTGAAGGGGACAGTCATGAGCAAGCCCGAGCAGTACGTGTACGCCTTCGCCGACGGCGGCCGTGACATGGCCGACCTGCTCGGTGGCAAGGGCGCGGGCCTCGCCGAGATGAGCCGCCTGGGGCTGCCTGTTCCGCCCGGCTTCACGGTGACCACCGAAGCGTGCCGGGCGTTTCTGACCACCGGGTCGGAACCGGCGGACCTGGGCGTCGAGCTGGCACAGCATCTGGCGGCCCTGGAACGCGCGGTGGGGCGCACTCTGGGCGCCGCGGACGAGCCGCTGCTGGTGTCCGTGCGCTCCGGTGGCAGGTTCTCCATGCCCGGGATGATGGAGACGATCCTCGACATCGGCCTGACCGACGTCAGCGTCGAGGGGCTGGCTCGCGCCACCGGGCAGCAGCGGTTCGCCTGGGACTCGTACCGGCGGCTGCTGCAAATGTTCGGGCACACGGTCATGGGCGTCGACGCGGCGCTGTTCGAGAATCTCATCGCCGACCACAAGCAGGCGTGTGCCGTCAAGAACGACAGCGAACTGGACGTCGGCCAACTTCGCGTCCTTGTCGATGAGTTCAAGTCGCTGATTCGGCAGGAGAGCCGGGCCGACTTCCCCCAGAACCCCGTCGATCAGCTTCAGCAGGCCGTGCGGGCCGTCTTCACCTCCTGGAACAGTGAGCGCGCCCGGCTGTACCGGTCCCGCGAGCACATTCCGGACCATCTCGGGACCGCCGTCAACGTCCAGGCCATGGTCTTCGGCAACCTGGGGTCGAGCTCAGGCACCGGCGTCGCCTTCACCCGGGACCCCGCGACCGGTTCCATCGGCCTGTACGGCGACTACCTCCCCAACGCCCAGGGGGAGGACGTCGTCTCCGGGGTGCGCGACGCGCTGCCGCTCGACGCGCTGCGCCGGGAGCAGCCGGACGTGCACGCGGAACTCGCCCAGCACCTGGAGGCGTTGGAGCGGCACTACGGCGACATGTGCGACATCGAGTTCACCGTCGAACGCGGCAGACTGTGGATCCTGCAGACACGGATCGGCCAGCGGACGGCCGAGGCGGCCTTCCGCATCGCGTACGACCTGCTGGACGAGCGGCGCGTCACCGAGGACGCGGCGCTGCTGCGCGTCGACGGCGCGGCGCTGAACCGGCTGCTGTTTCCGCGCTTCGCGCGGCGGCCCTCCGACATGCCGCTCGCCCACGGCGTGCCCGCCTCGCCCGGTGCGGCGGTGGGCGTGGTCGTCTTCGACTCGCAGAGCGCGGTGCGCCGCCACAGGGCGGGTGACCGGGTCGTCCTCGTGCGGCGCGAGACCACGCCGGACGACCTGCCCGGCATGGTCGTCGCGGAGGCCGTGCTCACCAGCCGCGGCGGGAAGACCAGCCATGCCGCGGTCGTCGCGCGCGGCATGGGCAAGGTCTGCGTCTGCGGCGCGGACACCCTCACTGTCGACATCGCCGCCCGTCGCCTCACCACGCCCTCCGGTGCGGTGGTTCAGGAAGGTGACACCATCTCCGTCGACGGCACGGCGGGAACGGTCCACCTCGGGACACTGCCCCTGGTGGACTCCGAGATCCGGGAAAGCGTCGAAACCGGCCGGGGCGGGGGAGCCTTGGGTGCCGCGGTGCTGCGCGCTCTCGCCCACGCCGACGGGGCGGCCCGCCTGGAGGTCAGGGCGAACGCCGACAACCCGGCGGACGCGCTTCTCGCCCGGCGCTTGGGGGCCAGGGGGATCGGGCTGTGCCGCACCGAGCACATGTTCCTGGGGGAACGCCGCGTCCTGATCGAGGAGATGATCCTCGCCCGCGATGACCAGGCCCGCCGCTCCGCAGCGCTCGAAGCGCTGCTGCCCCTCCAGCAGGAGGACTTCATCGGCATCCTCCGGGCCATGGACGGGCTGCCGGTCACCATCCGGCTGCTCGACCCCCCGTTGCACGAGTTCCTGCCCGACCTGACGGAGCTGGCGGTCCGGGTCGCGACGGACGAGCGGGCGGACCCCCGCACGCGTGAACTCCTGGCCGCCGTAAGGGAACTGCACGAACAGAACCCGATGCTCGGCCTGCGCGGCGTACGTCTGGGGCTCGCGATCCCCGGCCTGTTCGCCACCCAGGTCCGCGCCATCGCGGAGGCGGTCGCCCGGCGTCTGCGGGACGGCGGGGACCCGCGCGCCGAGATCATGATCCCCCTGGTGGCCGACGCCGCCGAACTCAAGCTGGCCCGAGTCGAGGCGCAGCGGGTGCTCGCGGACGTGTCGCGCGCGACGAGGACCCGCGTCGCCTGCCCGATCGGCACGATGATCGAGTTGCCCCGCGCCGCGCTCACGGCCGACCGCATCGCAGCCCACGCCGACTACTTCTCCTTCGGCACCAACGACCTCACGCAGACGGTCTGGGGCATGTCGCGCGACGACGCCGAAGCCTCCTTCTTCCCGCTCTATCTGGACTGCGGCATCTTCGCCGTCTCGCCCTTCGAGAGCCTCGACGAGGAGGGGGTGGGCGCGCTGGTGAAGGGAGCAGTGGCCGCCGGACGCGCCGCCAATCCGCGCCTGGAGACCGGGGTGTGCGGCGAACACGGCGGTGACCCCGCCTCCATCCACTTCTTCCACCGGGCCGGCCTCGACTACGTCTCGTGCTCGCCGTTCCGGGTCCCGGCGGCACGGCTCGAAGCGGGCCGGGCGGCACTCGGTCCGGCGGAGGGGAGCGACACCCGGTGAAGGAGTCCGCGCAACGCGTTCGAGAGGGGGACGGACATGGCCAAGCCGATCGTCGTCGGCGTCGACGGCTCGCGTGAGAGCTCCGCCGCGGCGCACTGGGCGGCCAGGGAGGCGCTCCGCCGCGGCCTGCCGCTGCGTCTGGTCCACGCCTGGGAAGGGCTTCCGGAGCCGGGCACGCAAGTGCGGCTGCCCGAGCTGTCGGCCCCGCAGTACCGGGCCCGCGGGGTGCTGCGCTCCGTGAGTGCCGGACTCCTCGGCGGTTACCCCACGTTGTCCGTGTCCACCGAGCAGGTCAAGAACTCGCCCGTCCCGGCGCTCCTGGCCGAGTCGGCATCGGCCGAGCTGCTGGTGCTGGGCAGCCAGGGCCTTGGGAGCGTGAGTGGGGTGCTCGCCGGTTCGGTCGCTCTGGCGGCCGCTGCCCACGCGGCGTGCCCGCTGGTGCTCGTACGCGCCGCATTCACGCGTGACAGTGAGCACCTGTCGTTCGGTGGGGCCGCGGGTACGTGCGGCCCGCTCCGTGACGTGGCGCTCGCCGTGGACCTCCGGCAGCCGAGCGGTGCCGTCACGGAGTTCGCCTTTCACGCGGCGGAGTTGTGGAACGCACCGCTTCGCGTGGTGCACGCGTGGCATGTCCCGTTGCGGAAAGGGCTGGTGGGCCGGGACGAGCGCGCGGCGGCCAAGGAGTGCGCGGAGACCGGTCTTGCCGCCGCCCTGAGTGCCTGGCGGGCCACGTTCCCGAAGGTTCCGGTCCGTGAGGTCGTGGTGGAGGGAAGGCCCGTCCACCACGTCCCCAGGGCGGCGGCCGGCGCGGGGCTGCTGGTCGTCGGCCGTCGGTCGCGGCCGGCCGCGCTGGGACCCCACACGGGTGCGGTGACGCATGCGGTGATCCACCACGTGGGGTGCCCTGTGGCGGTGGTTGCGCACGAGTGACCACGGGTGCCAGCCGGTGACATCGGTGTGCCGCGGTCGGGTGCCTGTCGCCGGCCGTGCCGCGGGGCTCCTGCCGTCAGTCGAGCGGCACGACCGCGACCGGGCAGGCCGCATGGTGCAGCACGGCATGGCCGACCGGACCGAGCTGCAGGCCGACCGAACTGTGACGTCGACGGGCGCCGACGACCAGCAGGTCCGAGAGCGCGGACGCCTCCACCAGCACGTCACGCGCCCGGCCTTCGTGCGGCTCGGCGTGTGCCCGTACGCCGGCGTGGGCCTCACGGGGGTCGTGCAGCGCCACCGCCAACTCGTTCTCGGCGCGCACCACATGGGCCTGGCTGTCGTCCGTCGGGTAGTCGGGCAGCTCATGGGCGGGGCAGCGCCAGGCGCGCAGTGCGAGCACCTCGGCCCGCCTCAGTTCCGCTTCATGGAAGGCGAAATCGGCTGCCGTGGGAGCTTGTTCGGGAGCGCCGACGCCGAGGGCGATCCGGCCGAAGCCGCCGTGCACGTTCTTGTCGCTCCCGCGTACCACGACCACGGGACACTCGGCGTGGGCGGCCACCGGGAGGCTCACCGAGCCGAGCAGGAGACCGGAGAACGTCCCGCGGCCGCGGCTGCCCACCACGATGACGCCTGCCTCGCGCGAGGCCTCGACGAGTGCGGACGAAGGATCCTTCTCCGCGATGTGACTGGAGATTCGTGCCTGCGGGGCGCGCTTTCGGGCCCGCTCAAGGGCCTGCGCCACAAGGTGTTCGGAATGCTGGCGCAGGCTGCCCCGGGTGAGACCGGAGGACGGCTGGAGCGCTTCGTACCGCTCCCAGCGCGAGGCATGCACGATGCGCAGATCGGTGTTCCGCAGGACCGCCTCGTCGACCGCCCAGTCCAGCGCCTGCAGACTCGGGTCCGAGCCGTCGATGCCCACGATCATCTCTCGCTCCACTGTGTCCCGCCTCCTTCGGATCGGTCCCGCCACAGGGGTCCGTCGCTCTCACGCTGCCACCCACTCGGATCGGTGAGCAGGGCCCGACCGGCATTCCCGCATGGGACGTCCGGCCCATTTCCATCCGCCGCCCGGATGCGCAACCTGGGCGAAGAGCCCCTCGTACGAGCCGGGTTGGGAGGTAGTGGTGATGAGCACCACGCCATGGAGTGCATCGCTTCTGGAGGGCTGGCTGACGGCGGCCATCGCGGCACCTTCCATCTTCAACACGCAGCCGTGGAGGTTCCGCCTCAACGTCGACACCATGTTCCTGGAGGTGCGCGCCGCACCGGACCGGGGCCTGCGGGAGGCGGACCCCACCGGCCGGGCGCTGCACCTCTCAGTGGGCGCGGCCCTGTTCAACCTCCGTGTCGCGGTGGCCCATGACGGCTGGACGCCGGTGACGCGTCTGCTGCCCGAGCCGGACGATCCGGAACTGCTGGCCTGCGTGCGCACGGTCCAGGCGCCGCAGCGGCGTGTCCAGGACCATCGGAGCGACCTGTACGACGCGATAGGACGTCGGCACAGCTCACGCTTCCCGTTCGCGGACCGTCCGCTGAGCGCCGGTGTCCGCGCGGAGTTGACCGAAGCGGCGCACCTGAGCGGGGGTGCGCTGACGTTCCCGGAGTCGGCCGAGAAGGCCTTCCTGCTGGATGTCACGAGGGAAGCCGAGGAGCGTAACCGCCGCGACCCCGACCGTGCCTCCGAGAGCCGTCGCTGGGTGCACCGAGACGCCTACGACCGGGCCGACGCGGGAATGCCGCGCGGGACCCTCGGAGTGCAGGACGCCCATGAGCAGCTGCCCATGCGGGACTTCACGGCGCTGCGAAACGTGGCGCGGCTGCCGTCCCAGGAGTTCGAGCGGCACCCGGTGATCGCCGTGCTGAGTACCGCGCACGACCGCCGCGCGGACTGGTTGCGGGCCGGGCAGGCTCTTCAGCACGTGCTGCTCGTGGCGACGGCCCACGGCCTGCGGACCTCCCTGCTCCATCAGGCGGTGGAGTGGCCCGACCTGCGCCGGGCCCTGCGCCCCGAGCCCGAGCACACCGGGCATGTCCACATGCTGGTGCGCCTGGGGTACGGACCGGAGGGCGCGGCCAGCCCGCGCTCGGCGTCCAGCGAGAGTCTGCTCACGTCCGCGCGTGGGGCGTAGGGGATGAGGACGTGGCCGGGGTGCCGAGAAATGTGGTCGTCGGAGGGTGGCCGGGAGGGAATCGGACGGAGGCGGGACCAACGGGACGGCTACCAACTTTCTTGTGACCAGAGAAGGCGGAACGCGCCGCCGAGCAGGAGGAGCAATGCCGGTGCCGGCCTTGGACCCCACGTCCCTGACCGCCCTCGTCCGGGACTCCGCCACGGCCCCCTCGATGCACAACGCTCAGCCGTGGCGCTTCCACTTCGCGTCCGACAGCCGGACGCTGCGCATCAGCGCGGACCCCGCCCGTGCCATGCCGACGAGCGATCCCGATCGTCGTGCGGTGCACATCGGCTGCGGGGCGGCCCTGTTCAATCTGAGGGTCGCCGCCGCCCACGCCGGGTGGCATCCGGGCGTGCGGCTGCTGCCCGACCCGGCGGACCCCCTGCTGATGGCCACGGTCCACTTCGGGGCGGACGCCGCGACGGACGAGGCCGGCTCCCTGGCCGCGCTGTATCCCGCGGTGCGCCAACGGCACACCAGCCGCTGGCCGTTCGACGACAAGGAGGTCCCGGAGCGGGTGCGGGCCGCCCTCGCCGAGGCCGCCCGCGAAGAGCAGGCCCGGCTGGCCTTCCCCGGGCAGTGGCACACCGAGGTGCTGCGGGAACTCGTCCTCGACGCCGAGGGGCGTGACCGGGAGGACCCGGGCCGCCTGGCCGACATCGAGCGATGGACCCGCATCGGCCCGGAGGCCGACGTGTCGACCGAGGGTGTCCCCGCGTACGCCTTCGGGCCGAGGAAGCGCCGGGGCGAGGCGCTGGTGCGGGACTTCGCCGGCCGCCGCGCGGTCGCCGGTCGCGGCGCCACGGCGTTCGAACTCGTCCCGCATCTGGCTCTGTTGGGTACGACGGGGGACCGGGCGCTGGACTGGCTGCGGGCGGGCCAGGCGATGGAACGGGTCCTGCTCCTCGCCACCCTGCACGGCCTGGCGACCTCGCTCACCTCGCACGCGCTGGAATGGCCGGATCTGCGCAGCCTCGCCAGAGACCCGCTCTCGGCGATGGGACACGTCCAGATCGTGCTCCGACTCGGCTACGGGCCGATGGGGCCGACCACCCCACGCCGCCCTGTGAACGAGATCCTCGACATCGAGTGAGCGTAGCCCCGGTCACCCCTGGGCCGACCGGCCCTCCCCTCGCGCCCCGGGCGGCCCATACCGGCCCCGCGGGTGGACCGGCAGGCTGGCGGCACAGGCGCATCGGGACGGCCCGCGAAGACGGACGCGGTCAACGCGGCCCACCGGGAGGCGGTCGGCGGATCCTTGCAGGGGATCCCGCGGGTGTCCGAGGCCCCGATCGACGTCGGCGCGCGCCTGACGTGGACCCGAAGCAACCGGCGGAGGGAGTGGTGATGGCCCCAGGGACGCGTATCGCGGTGATCGGCGTGGGCAACGAGTTCCGGCGCGACGACGGTATCGGCTGGGCCGTCGTGGAGCGGCTGCGGGAGCGCGCCGCGCGGCGCCCGCTGCCCGCGGGCACCGTGCTCGGCACGTGCGAGGGGGACCCGGGACGGCTGATCGGTTTGTGGGAGGGGGCGGGCCTGGCGGTCGTCGTCGATGCCGCGCACGCCCACCCCGGGCAGCCGGGCCGGGTGCACCGGATCGAGCTCGACGCCGAGCGGCTGAACCAGCCGCCCACGACCAGCTCGCACGGCCTCGGCCTGGGCGAGGCCGTCGAACTCGCCCGCGTGTTGGGCCGGTTGCCGGGCCGCCTTGTCGTGTTCGCGGTCGAGGGCGGCGACAGCTCGCTCGGCACGCACATGTCGCGGGCCGTGGCCGACGTGGTCGGGCCGCTCGCGGCGTCGGTCGAGGACGAGATCGTCCGCTACCGCGACGCCGCCGCCCGGGGGTGAGCGCATGAGCCGCGTCGTGCGGGTCCAGGGGCAGTGGGTGTACGACCCCCTGCCCACCCTCGCCGATCTGTTGGCGCGCCGCGCGGAGGGCGAAGCCGTGCCCGCGCTGGCCGCCGCCTTCCACATCACGCTCGCCGAGGCCACCGCCGAACTCGTCACCAGAGCCGTTGAGTCGGGCGCCCCGCGCACCGTCTGTCTGGCCGGTGGCTGCGCGGAATCAGTTACGGACAGGCGGCCGTCGCCGCCGCCCGGCTCGGGCAACAGAAGGAGTGAGCAGGCGCCATGTGTCTTGGAATCCCCGGGCAAATCAAGGAAGTTCACGACAGCGGCGGACTGCCCATGGCGACCGTCGACTTCGGCGGAGTGCGCCGCGAGGTGTGCCTGGCCTACACGCCGGAGGCCGCCACAGGGACGTACGTCATCGTGCACGTCGGCTTCGCCATCACCACGGTCGACGAGGCCGAGGCACGGCGCACCCTCGATGTGCTGCGCGCCATGGACGGCGCCGTCGAGGGAGAGCTCGGCGAGGCGCTGCCCGCCCCCGGGCCGGGCGGTGGGAGGGCAAGGGCCGGACGGCCCAACGGCGATGCCCGCCCGGCACCTGGGGAGCGGGGCACCGGCGCCGGAACCTCTAGGTGACCGTGGCCGACTCCGCGCCGGCCCGCGACGGACAGGGGAGAGGCCGTGCCCGAGACGCATGCACTGCTCACCGACGGGACGACCGTCCGGATCCGCCCCGCCCGGGGTTCGGACCACGACGCGGTACAGGGGCTGTACGAGGAGATGTCGGACCTCAACCTGCGGCTGCGCTTCTTCGGCATGAGCCGCAACTCGGCCCGGAAGGCCGCGGACCGCATGTGTGTGTCCCTGCCGCCTCCCGGCTGTCAGGGGCTGCTCGCCGAAGTGCACGAACAGCTCGTCGGCGTCGCCGAGTACCAGCGGACCGCCGACTCGGACCTCGCGGAGATCGCGCTGGCGGTCTCCGACGCCTGGCACCACCGGGGCGTGGGCACACTGCTGCTGGAACACCTCGTCTCCGCCGCCCGCGACGACGGCATCACCGCGTTCACCGCGGACGCCCTCGCGGAGAACCACGCGGTGCTGAAGGTCTTCGCGGACCTGGGCCTGCGCACCGTACGCCGCTTCGACGGCCCCGAGGTGCACTGCACCGTCCAACTCGACCAGGACGAGGACTACTTGGCGACGGTGGACGAGCGCGGGCGCGCGGCGGACGTGGCGAGCCTCGGGCCCCTGCTGCGACCCGGTTCGGTGGCGGTGATCGGCGCCGGCCGCAAGCCCGGATCCGTCGGCAGGGCGATCCTGCGCAACCTCTGCTCCGGCGGATACACGGGACGCATCCACGTCGTGCACCCCCAGGCCGCCACCCTTCTCGGAGTGCACGCCAGTCCGTCCGTGTCCGCCCTGCCCACGCCCCCGGACCTCGCCGTCGTGGCCGTGCCCGCGGTCGAGGTCGGCCCCGTCGTCGAGGAGTGCGGCAAGGCGGGCGTGCGCTCCGTGCTGGTCGTCACCGCGGGGCTCGACGCCGCGCAGGCCGCCACGTTGCTGGCGACCTGCCGCGCCTACGGAATGCGCTGCGTCGGCCCCAACTGTCTGGGACTCGCCAACACCGAGGAGGGCTTGGCCCTCGACGCCACCTTCGCCGCCGGACACCCGCGCCCCGGCACGGCCGGCGTCGCCGTGCAGTCCGGAGGCGTCGGCATAGCGCTGCTCAGCGGCCTGGAGCGGCTCGGCATCGGCGTCTCCAGCTTCGTCTCCCTCGGCGACAAGTACGACGTCAGCGGCAACGACCTGCTGCAGTGGTGGGAGAGCGACGGCCGCACCGACCTGGCGCTGCTGCACCTGGAGTCCTTCGGCAACCCGCGGGCGTTCTCCCGCACCGCGCGCCGGATCACCCGGCGGATGCCGTTGCTGACCGTGGACGCGGGGCGCACCGAGGCCGGACGGCGGGCGGCTGCCTCGCACACGGCCGCCGCTGCCACCCGCACCATGACCCGCCGGGCCCTGTTCACCCAGGCCGGCATCACGGCGACCGGCACCGTCCGTGAACTCCTGGACACCGCGGCCCTGTTGCACACCCAGCCGGTTCCGGGCGGAAACCGGGTCGCCGTCGTCACCAACGCGGGCGGAGCCGGAGTGCTCGCCGCCGACGCCTGCGCCGAGGCCGGACTCGTCCTGCCGGAGCTGCCCGCCGAACTCGTCGACGACCTGCTGGCCGTCCTGCCGTCCGGCGCCACGGCCGCCAACCCCGTCGATGCCACGGCCACCGTGTCCGAGGACGAACTGCGCGCCTGCCTCGACCGGCTCGCCGACACCGGCGCCGTCGACGCCGTCCTGGTGGCCCTGGTGCCGACGGCGGTCGCCGCGGCCACCGGGGACGACCTCGTCCGCTCCCTGTCCCGCGCCCCGGGGACACCCGCACCGCGTGGCACCCGGACGACCGTCGCGGTCCTCCTCGACCAGGACGTTCCCGTACGCCTGCTGCCCGCCGGTGACGGACATGTCCCCGCCTACGCGGACCCGCGGTCCGCGGCCCGCGCCATCGAGCACGCGGTGACCCGTGCCCGGTGGCTCGCCCGGCCGCGTGGCACGGTCCCCGTGATCGCCGACACCGACCGGGCCCGTGCCGAGGGCGTCGTGGAGCAGTACCTCGCCGCGCACGAGGACGGCGGCCTGCTCGACCCGCGCACCTGCGCCGAGCTCCTCGACTGCTACGGCATCCGGCAACTGCCCTGGGCCTGGGCCGAGACGGAGGACGACGCGGTGCTCGCGGCCGAGCGTGTCAAGGGCCCCGGCGGCCTCGTCGTCCTCAAGGCCTACTGGCCGGGTCTGCTGCACAAGACGCAGGAGCACGCCGTCCACCTCGACCTGCGCGGTGACACACAGGTCCGTGCGGCCTGGAGGGACCTGGAGACCAGGTTCGCGGGGCTCATGACCGGAGCGGTGGTGCAGCCGCTCGCCGAGCGCGGCACCGAACTGTTCGCCGGAGTCGTGCAGGACGCCGTGTTCGGCCCGCTGGTCCTGTTCGGCCTCGGCGGCACCGCGACCGAGGTCCTGGCCGACCACGCGGCCCGTCTGGCACCGCTGACCGACCACGATGTCCACGACCTGATCACGGCCCCGCGCTGCGCTTCGCTGCTCTTCGGACACGGCGGCGGGGGACCGGTCGACCTGGAGGGTCTGGAGCAGCTCCTGCTGCGCCTGTCCACGATGGCCGGAGACCTTCCGCAGCTCGTCGAGGCCGACTTCAACCCGGTCCTCGCCCGCACCGACGGTGTGACCGTCCTCGACGCGCGGGTGCGCCTGACACCGGCCCGCGCTCAGGACCCGTATCTGCGCCGGCTGCGCTGAGCGGGCCCGCCGCCCGCACGCGGTCAGTCAGAAGGAGGCAAGACGATGAAGCACAGCAAGGTCGGCTCGGTCATGGTGAGCGACGTCATCCGGGTCGAATACGGCACCTCGTTCAAGGAGTTGGCACGCCTGCTGCACGGACATCGCATCAGCGGCCTCCCGGTCGTCGACGAGGACGCACACGTCATCGGGGTGATCTCCGAGACCGATCTGCTGACCCGGCAGGCGCGGGACGACGAACGCCCGTACGTCGGCCGTGGGCGCCGACTGCGGCGGCCGGTCCTCAGCCGTGCGGCCCGTTCCGAGACCCGCAGGGCGACCGCGCGTACGGCGGGCCGGTTGATGTCCCAGCCGGCGATCACGGTCCACGCCGAGGACACCATCGCGGAGGCCGCTCGCACCATGGCCCACCACAAGGTGGAGCGGCTGCCCGTGGTCGACGAGGAGGAACGCCTCGTCGGCATCGTCACCCGGCGCGACCTGCTCCAGACGTTCCTGCGGACCGACTCCGAGATCCGCCGCGAGGTGATCGACGAGGTGTTCGTACGCAGCCTGTGGCTGTCGCCGCAGACCCTCTCCGTCCAGGTGCACGAGGGCGTGGTCACGCTCTCCGGACAGGTCGAGCGGATCAGTGAGAAGGAGATCGCTGCCCGCATGACCGGCCACATCGACGGAGTGGTCGGCGTGGTCGACAAGCTGACGTACCGGCTCGACGACTCGCATCTGCGCCCGGACAGCGACGCGTTGCACGGCGTCGCGGACGACTGGCTGCGCAAGCTCTGAAGGAGGGCGAGGAACATGACGGACGCGATCCCCGCGGTGCTGGTCGTCCACGCGACGAAGAACGGCTCCGCCACCGAGAATCGCCGAACACATCGGCGAGGTACTGAGGAAGGGGGCTGCGCCGTCACGGTGCGTCCGGCGAGCGACATCCACACGGGCACGTCACCTTCGGCGGCCGTCCCGGAATCCTCCGACAGATGGGCCGGAACGGCCTGTGACAGGGACTTTCGGCCCAGGACGTGCGACCGGGTGCGGAGGAGGCTGGTAACGAGGAGCCTGGGGCTGCGCCCCCGAGGCCCAAAGGGAGGAGGCACGGCATGTTCGCCATGTTGCTTCTACTCGGAGCGGTGATCCTCGGGGCCGGACTGGTATTCGGCTTCCACGCCGCGATCATCGGCCTGATGCTGATGGTCGGCGGAGTCATCGGCCTGACCACGCTCACGGGCGTGCGTCGACTGCCGGGCGAGCGCGCGAAGGTCGTCGAGGAGCGGCACTACATCGGGGGCCGTGAGGACTTCGACCACCGCGCCGGCCACTGGCGTTGACACACGAGGTCATGATCGGCCGCCGCGAGCCCCGTTGACCGGATCAGGGCCGCTCGGCCCATACCCCCGACGGCCCCGGCGTCCGACCGTGGAGACGGACCGGAGACCCGACCAAGGAGGCGGCCATGGAGGCCACCCGAGCCACGGCAGCGCACCCCATCGGCGCCACCGCAGTCCTCGACCGGCAGGGACTCGACGCCCTCGTCGCGGCCCTGGCGGCCGACGGACGCACCGTCGTCGGCCCCACCGTGCGCGACGGCGCCGTGGTGCTCGCCGAACTCGACGGGGCGCAGGCGCTGCCGTGGGGGTGGGGGACCGAACTGGACGCCGGGCGTTACCGGTTGACGCGCCGCGGCGACGGAGCGGCGTTCGCGCACACCTCGGGGCCGCAGTCCTGGAAGTCCTTCCTGCACCCGCAGCGGGAGAAGCAGTGGGACGCGGACCGCGACCCCGACACCGGCCGGCTGACCGTGCGGCCGTCGGGGGAGGAGCGACCCGCCTACGCGTTCCTCGGCGTCCGGCCCTGCGACCTGCGGGCCATCGCCATCCAGGACCGCGTTCTGGCCGGCGGCCGCTTCAAGGACGACGGTTACGCGGCGCGGCGCAGGAAGGCGTTCCTCGTGGCCGTCGAGTGCACCGAGCCCGGCGAGACGTGCTTCTGCGTGTCGATGGGTGCCGGCCCCGGCGCCGACGCCGGCTTCGACCTCGCCCTGACCGAACTCGTCGACGCCGACCGGCACCGCTTCCTCGTCCGCGTCGGGAGCACGGACGGCGCCCGGATCCTGTCGCACGTGCCGTGCACCGAAGCGGACATGGCCTCCGCCGAGGCCGCGCGCGGGGCCGTCGACGCGGCCCGCGAGCGGATGGGCCGCGCCATGCCGCCGGTCGACCTGCGCGCCCTGCTCGGCGCGAACCCGGACGCCGACCGCTGGGACGACGTCGCCGCCCGCTGCCTGACCTGCGGCAACTGCACCATGGTCTGCCCCACCTGCTTCTGCACCACCACGGAGGAGGTCACCGACCTCACCGGCGACCACGCGGAGCGGTGGCAGCGCTGGGACTCCTGCTTCGACCTCGACTTCTCCCAACTGCACGGCGGCCCGGTCCGCGCCACACCGCGCAGCCGCTACCGGCAGTGGCTCACCCACAAACTCTCCACCTGGTACGACCAGTTCGACTCCACGGGCTGTGTCGGCTGCGGCCGGTGCATCACCTGGTGCCCCGTCGGAATCGACATCACGGAGGAAGCCGCGGCTCTGGCAGAGGAGGCCGCACGATGATCGCGACAACGACACCCCGGATGGCTCAGGCGCTCTCCCCTGTCCACCGGGCCCAACTCATGGGCATGGCACGGCAGGCCAACTTCGCCGAGGGCACCAGGATCCTGGACGAGGGCGCACACGCCGACCACTTCTGGATCATCCGCACCGGCACCGTCGCCCTCGACATGCACGTGCCCGGACGCCGTCCGGCAGTCATCGAGACTCTCGGGTTCGGCGAACTCGTCGGCTGGTCCTGGCTCTTCGAGCCGTACGTGTGGCAGCTGGGCGCCGAGACGATGAGCCTGGTCCGCGCCTTCGAGTTCGACGCCACGAAGGTCCGGGCGCTGTGCGAGAACGACGCCGGCTTCGGCCGGGAGATCGAGCACTGGGTCGGCGAGGTCCTCGCGCACCGCCTGCTGGCGGCGCGCACCCGGCTCCTCGACCTGTACGCCCCGCACGGCAGCGGGCTGCCACGATGAGCGCGGTCCCCGTCCCGTACCAAGTGGTCGAGCGGTGGGACGAGACACAGGACACGGTCACACTGCGCCTGGCCCCGACGGACACACCCCTCTCGCGCTTCGCCCCGGGGCAGTTCGCCATGGTGTACGCGTTCGGGGTGGGCGAGATCCCCGTCTCCGTCAGTGCGATCGCGACCGCAGGGGACGGTCTCGCCCACACCATCCGCGCGGTCGGAGCCGTGTCAACGGCGCTGTGCGGCAAGCAGGTCGGTGACGTGGTCGGGCTGCGCGGCCCCTTCGGGACGAGCTGGGGCGAGGAGAAGGCGCTCGGCCACGACCTCTTGGTCGTCGCGGGCGGGATCGGACTCGCGCCCCTGCTGCCGCTGATCCAGCATGCCACCCGCACACCAGAGGCGTTCGGCCGGACCAACCTCCTCATCGGAGCCCGCACCCCGTCCGACCTCATCTGCCGTACGGAGACCGGCACTTGGGCCACGGCGTACACCGGTGTCACCGTCGACCACCCCGACACCGCCTGGCGCGGCGAGATCGGTCTGGTCACCCGGCTCCTGGACGGCGCCCGCTTCGACCCGGCACAGTCCACCGCGTTCGTGTGCGGACCCGAGCCGATGATCAGGGCCACCGCCCGCGACCTGGTCCACCGAGGGGTGACACCGGACCGGATCCGGGTCTCCTTGGAGCGCAATATGCGCTGCGCGACCGGCCACTGCGGGCACTGCCAGCTCGGCCCGGTCCTGCTGTGCCGCGACGGCCCCGTACTCGGCTACGACCGGGCCGAACCCCTCATGTCCGTAAGGGAGTTGTGAAGACGATGACCGGGACCCCGACGCTCGCCGTCTTCAAACTGGCCTCCTGCGACGGCTGCCAGCTCACCCTCCTTGACTGCGAGGACGAACTCCTCGCGCTCGCGGACAAAGTCCGCATCGCACACTTCCTGGAGGCGTCCAGCAAGGTGCTGCCGGGACCGTACGACCTGACCCTCGTCGAGGGATCGATCACCACCGCCGCGGACGCCACCCGCATCCGTGACATCCGCGCGGCCTCCCGCCACCTCGTCACCATCGGTGCCTGCGCCACGGCCGGCGGCATCCAGGCGCTGCGCGACTTCGCCGACGTCGAGGAGTTCCGCCGCACCGTCTACGCCCGCCCCGACTACATCGACACCCTCGCCACCTCCACCCCGGTCTCCGCCCATGTCGACGTCGACTTCGAACTGCGCGGCTGCCCCATCGACAGGCGCCAACTCATCGAGGTCATCACGGCGTTCCTGGCAGGCCGGAGGCCCGACGTCCCCGACCACAGTGTGTGCTTCGAGTGCAAGCGGCGCGGCACGGTGTGCGTCACCGTCGCCCACGGCACACCCTGCCTGGGCCCCGTCACCCACGCCGGCTGCGGAGCGATCTGCCCCGCCTACGGACGCGGCTGCTACGGCTGCTTCGGCCCGTCGGGATCGGTGAACCTGCCCGCGCTCATCCCGGTGCTGCAAAGGGGAGGGGCATCGCGCGGCGATTCGGGCGAGGGCGGTGGCGGGCGACGGGCGGGCGGACTCGACGACCGGGACACCGAACGCCTCCTGCGCACCTTCAACGCCACCGCGTTCGCCCCGTACCAGAGGGAGCCCCGACCGTGACCCACCGTGGAACCCGTGTGCTGCACGTCGGCTCCCTGGCCCGCGTGGAGGGCGAAGGCGCCCTCCACCTCACCGTGGACGGCGAGTCCGTGACCGCCGCCCGGCTGCGGATCTACGAGCCACCGCGCTTCTTCGAGGCGTTCCTGCGCGGCCGCGCCCACACCGAACCGCCCGACATCACCGCCCGGGTGTGCGGGATCTGCCCGGTCGCCTACCAAATGAGCGCCTGCGCGGCGATCGAGAACGCGTGCGGCGTCCAAGTTCCGCACCGGATACAGGAGTTGCGGCGCCTGCTGTACTGCGGGGAGTGGATCGAGAGCCAGACGTTGCACATCTATCTGTTGCACGCCCCCGACTTCCTGGGCCGGGACGGCGCCGTCGACCTGGCCCGCACCCACCGCGCCGACGTCGAGCGCGGACTGCGCCTGAAGCAGGCGGGCAACGCCCTGCTGGACCTGCTCGGCGGCCGGGCGATCCACCCCGTCAACGTCCGCGTCGGAGGCTTCCACCGCGCCCCGACGAAGGCCGAGCTGCGCCCACTCGCCGAGCGGCTCCGCCGGGCCCGCGACGACGCGTGGGCGACGGTGCGGTGGGTGTCGGGATTCGACTTTCCCGAAGCCGAGAGCCCGCACGACTTCCTGGCCCTGTCCGAGCCGGACCGGTACGCCATCGACACCGGCACACCCACCGTTTTGCCCTCGGACTCGAACCGCACCCGCAGGTTCGCCCTCGCCGATTTCACCAGTGAGGTCGTCGAGACACAGGTCCCGCACTCCACAGCCCTGCACGCCACACTGCGCGGACGTCGCCACCTCACCGGCTCCCTCGCGCGGTACGCGATCAACGGCCGGCTGCTGTCACCCACCGCGCTGGAGGCGGCCCGCGAGGCCGGACTCGGCGACCCGCGCGACGCAGACGTGTGCCGCAACCCGTTCCGCAGCATCCTCGTCCGGTCCGTGGAGGTCGTGTACGCCGTCGAGGAGGCCCTGCGCATCATTGACACCTACGAGCCGCCCGCGCGCCCCTCCGTGGAGGTGCCGCCGCGCGCGGGTGTCGGTCACGGAGCCACCGAAGCGCCCCGCGGACTGCTCTACCACCGCTACGTGCTCGACGCCGACGGGACCGTCACCGATGCCCGCCTCGTCCCGCCCACGTCCCAGAACCAGGGCGCGATCGAGGAGGACCTGCGCCGCATCGCCGAGGACGCGCTCGTGCAAAGTCGTTGTGACGACGCGGAGTTGACGCGGCTGTGCGAGCGGGTCATCCGCAATCACGACCCGTGCATTTCCTGCTCCACCCACTTCCTCGACCTGACCGTCGACCGCGTTCCCGCTCCGTAGGAGGCTCCCGTGAACGACAGCCCGCACATCGTCAGTGACGTGATGACCCACACCGTGGTCGCCGTCGGGCGCGACGCCCCCTTCAAAGAGGTCGTCGAGCTGATGGAGCAGTGGAAGGTCAGTGCCGTGCCCGTCCTGGAGGGCGAGAGCCGCGTCGTCGGTGTCGTCTCCGAGGCGGACCTGCTGCCCAAGGAGGAGTTCCGGGACGCCGACCCGACCCGGTACGACCAACTGCGCCGGCTGTCCGACCTGGCCAAGGCGGGAGCCGTCAGCGCGGGCGAGCTCATGTCCAGCCCCGCCGTGTGCGTGCGGGCCGACGCCACGCTCGCCGAGGCCGCCCGCATCATGGCCCACCGCAAGGTCAAGCGACTGCCCGTCGTCAACACCGAGGGCATGCTCGAAGGCGTCGTCAGCCGGTCCGACCTGCTGAAGGTGTTCCTGCGCAGTGACACGGACATCGAGGAGGAGGTACGGCGCACGGTCACCTCGTACCTCTTCCCCGGCCAGCCGGTGACCGTCACCGTCGCCGAGGGCGTCGTCACCTTCGGCGGCGCTCTGGCCAACCGGAACCTGGTGCCCGTCGCCGCCCGGCTCGCACGGGCCGTGGAAGGCGTGGTGGACATCCGCATGGACTTCACCGAGACCGCCCCGAAGCCGCGATGAAGTACCTCGACGAATACCGCGACCCCGTACTGGCCCGGCGGCTGCTCGCCGATCTCACGGCCACGGCGACCCGGCCCTGGCGGATCATGGAGGTGTGCGGCGGCCAGACCCACACCCTGGTCCGCCAGGGCATCGACGAACTGCTGCCGGCCGGCATCCGAATGATCCACGGCCCCGGCTGCCCGGTCTGCGTCACCCCGCTGGAGACACTGGACCGGGCCATGGAGATCGCCGCTCGCCCCGGTGTCGTGTTCACCAGCTTCGGCGACATGCTGCGCGTGCCCGGTTCCACGACGGACCTGCTGTCGCTGCGGGCCCGGGGCGCGGACGTCCGCGTCGTCTACAGCCCCATGGAGGCGGTGCGCCTGGCCGTCCAACACCCGGACAGGGAGGTGGTGTTCCTGGCCGTCGGATTCGAGACCACCGCTCCCGCGAACGCCATGGCGGCCCTCGACGCGGAGCGGCTCGGCCTGCCGAATTTTTCGCTCCTGGTCAGCCACGTCCTCGTACCGCCCGCCATGACCGCCCTGCTCGACGACCCCGACTGCGAGGTGCAGGCCTTCCTGGCCGCCGGGCACGTGTGCGCGGTCATGGGCTGGCGCGCGTACGAACCGATCGCCGCCCGCTACCGCGTCCCCGTGGTCGTCACCGGATTCGAGCCCCTGGACCTTCTTGAAGGCGTCCTGATGGCCGTGCGGCAGCTTGAGGGCGGGCGGTACGCCGTCGAGAACCAGTACGTGCGCGCCGTACGTCGCGACGGAAACACCGCGGCCCAGGAGGCGATGGCCCGAGTCTTCCGCGTCACCGACCGCGCGTGGCGCGGCATCGGCACGCTGCCGGGCAGCGGCCTCGAACTCGCCCCCGCCTACGCACGGTTCGACGCGGCCCGCCGCTTCGACGTCGCGGGCCTGCATCCCGTCGAGGATCCCGCCTGCATCGCGGGCGCCGTCCTGACCGGCGCCGCGCTGCCCACCGACTGCCCCGCGTACGGCACTCGCTGCACACCCCGCACCCCGCTCGGCGCCCCGATGGTGTCCACGGAGGGCACCTGCGCCGCCTTTCACACCGCGGGCCGCGTCCGGACCGAGTCGACCACGAGGAGCACACCATGACCCCGGCCTGCCCCACGCCGCACCACGACGAGGAGACCCTGCTGCTGGGCCACGGTGCGGGCGGGCGGCTGACCGCCGAACTCCTCGACGACGTGGTCCTGCCCGCGCTCGGCGCCCCGCCGGACGGGGTCCTGGAGGATGCGGCCCTGTTGCCGGGCGACAGTCAACTGGTGCTGTCCACCGACGGTTTCGTGGTGGATCCGCTGGTGTTCCCGGGCGGCGACATCGGCTCGCTCGCCGTCCACGGCACCGTCAACGACCTCGCCATGCGCGGGGCCCGTCCGGTCGCCCTCGCCCTCGCGGCCATCGCCGAGGAGGGCCTTCCGCTCGCCGAACTGCGGGCCGCCCTCCAGTCCGCGGGCAAGGCGGCGCGTGCCGCCGATGTCCCGGTGATCACGGGTGACACCAAGGTCGTCGGGCGTGGCGCTGCGGACCGCCTGTTCCTCACCACCACCGGCGTCGGCCGCCGCATCCCCGGCCTCGAACCGTCCGCCGCCCGCGCGAGGACGGGAGACCAGATCCTTGTCTCGGGCCCCATAGGACTGCACGGCACGGCCGTGCTCTCCACCCGCGAGGGCTTCGGCTTCGAGACCACCATCGCCTCCGACACCCGGCCGCTGCACCGCCTGGTTGCCGCGCTCGCCCCCTTCGGCCCCGATGTTCACGCACTGCGCGATCCGACCCGCGGCGGGGTCGCCGCCGTGCTGAACGAGATCGCCCGGGACGCGATGGTGGGCGTCGAGATCGAGGAGGGGGCGCTGCCCGTGCCGCCCGAAGTGGCGGCCGCTTGCGACCTGTTGGGGCTCGACCCGCTGGTCGTCGCCAACGAGGGCTGTTTCGTCGCGTTCGTGGCGCAGCGGTCCGCGGAGGCGGCGCTGGAGGCTCTGCGCCGACTGCCGGAGGGCCGCCAGGCCGCCTGGATCGGGGCGGTGGTCGATGCCTCGCCGGGAGGAGTGACCTTGCGTACGCTGGTCGGCTCGCGGCGCATCGTGGACATGCCGCTGGGGGAGCAACTGCCGCGCATTTGCTGAGGGTCCGGGTCGGCCGGGTTCGGGTTCAGGCGGTGACGGCGTGTCGGCCCACATGGCCGTCTCACGCCCGGCTTCCGGCACCCCGGCTTCCGGCACCCCGGCCGCCATCCCCCGGCGCGTCCCGGCGACGCCGGCCGGGGGCATGGCCGTCCTCGCGGTGCGAGAGTGTTCCGACTCAGCCGTGAGCGGGGCGCACCGGGATCGTCCGGGTGTCGGCCTTCGCGGCCTGGGCCAGAGGAACGGTCACGATGAGGATGCCGTCCTTGTAGTCGGCCTTCGCCTCCTCCCACCGTGTTCCCGAGGGGAGCCGCACGGCGCGGGCGTAAGTGCCGTAGCGGAATTCGGTGTGGCGCTTCTGCGCCGTCTGGGCCGTGCGCTCCGCGTGCAACGTCAGGACATCGCCGGTGACACTGATCTCGATGTCCTTCTCCGGGTCGAGGCCGGGCAGTTCGGCGGACAAGGTGTACCCGTCGTCCGTGAGCTGCTCCTCGATACGGATGCCGTGCAGCGAGGGAGCGGCCCGATGCGCGGGAAGGCCGCCGAGCCCCGACTCGATCCAGTCGAACAGATCGGGCAGCATCGGAGGCCGCCATTCCAGCATGCCGGTCATGTGGAACCTCCCATCCGGTTGAGTGGGTTGGTCACTTTCAGCGTCCCTCGCGGGGCAGCGGGGGCCCAGGGCCGTATCGGTCCGAATCCGGGACGGATGGCCCCTCGCGCACACCGACAGGTCATGGAGCGCGGAGGGCGGGGCCGTGTGTCGTCCACGTCGTGCCGTCCGCGGTGACCGCGAATGCCGTGACACCGGGGAGTCGGTCCAGCCAATCCTTCGCTCCGGCTCCCCGTGCGTACGCGGCCGTCGCGAGGACGCCCGCGTCGGCGAGGGAGCCGCACACCACGGTGAGTGAGGCGAGTGTGCCGGCGGCCGGCTGTCGGGTGTGCGGGTCGACGATGTGGCAGCCGCGTTCGGCAGCGCCCGAGGTGGCGATCGCGAGGGGGCCTGCCGTGGACTCGATGTGTGCGGCTGTCTTCCCGGGCAGCAGGGGGTGGCTGACCCCGACGCGCCAGGGGCCGCCGTGCAGTTGGACCTCACACAGCTCGTCCTGCCACGCCACGTCGAGAACGCCCTCAGCGAAAGGCAGCGCAGCGAGGAGCGGCTGCGCACCTTCTCCGCCGACGCCAGCCACGAACTGCGCACCCCCGTCGCCTCCGTGCGGGGCCACGCGGAACTCGCCCTGCTCCACCGGGGGCCCGTCCCGCCGGAAGTGACCCACGCCCTGGAACGCATCGTCGCCCAGTCCGGCCGGATGGGCGCGATGGTCGACGACCTGCTGCTGCTCGCCAACGCCCGTCGGCACACGCCTCCCGGCACCGAGGTCACCGCGAGCCTGACCGCCCTCGACCACGACGTCGAATGAACCGTCTCCGACAACGGACCCGGCAGCACCAGGTTCACGGTGCGGCTCCCCCGGGACACTCGTGCGGACAGTCTTGAATGAGGTTTCCCTGCGGCCTACTTGCCTTACTGCTGTTGTGCGGCGGCTTCACGCAGCTGCCGCATACCCTCGGCCCGTGAATCGGCACTTTCCCCGTAGGGGAAGTTGTGTGTCATCTGCGCATCGGGGAAGACCTGCCCGAGCCACATCGAGCAGTAGTGTCCGGGCGTGAAGCACGGCTGCAGCTCGGTGTGGATGCGCAGTACCTGCTCAGCGTCAAAGCCTGCCGCGCGCAGCTGCTCCCACAGCTTCTCTTCGGGGTGAACGCCGATACCGCCCGGGGCGGTGACGATCTGCTTCTCGTCCTGACCATTGACGACTTCGAAGGCGGTGAACCACTCGGCGCTCGCGGTATCGCGGATGTCGTCCAGGACCAGCGGCCACCAGTTCTCGCGGCCGGCGAAGGCCTGCGCATCGGTGCTGTGCAGACGCTCCTTCAACTGGGCGAAGGCATGCCCGGCCCGCTCGGGGTCGTCGGTAGCCAGGATGAATCGCAACGCCTCGTCCAGCGCGGAAAGTGCCGCGGCGAAAGCCTCGGGGGAGGAGCTGACGTAGCGCGACTCCTCCTCCCAATCCAGCAGTACGGCTCTCACCGCCCCCTCCGCGTCGACACACAACTCGAATCCCTGGTCGGTTCCGAGGCGCGCCCAAGTCCGGCACTCGTCCCGGACGACCTGCCGGTCCATGAATTCCGCGTACTCGCCGAGCAACACGGGATCCTCGACCCGGGTCGCGAAATACGGCCCCACGCGGAGCGGCAGCACAAGTTGCCCAAGCCGCAGCACGCTGTCGGGCGTATGGAAGGGGCCACCAGTGGACGCTGCGCCGAAATGCCGCTTGCTCGTGCCTGACAATTTATTTTCCTATCCAGAGTTTCGCGCGTGCGCAGAGGGCGGTTCCATCATGCGGTATCCCCGGTGGGCGGTCCGGGAGAGGCCGCAGCCCCCGGCTGGCTGGTCTCCCGGGCAGTGGCGACGTACGCGCGCACGCCGGGGTCGCGCTCGTCGGTCTTCGCCTCACCCGGGTAGAGGTCGGCGATCCGCCGCATGGCCAGGCCGGGGAGGTAGGCGACCTTGCAGCCGACGTCCCTTGCGACGGTCAACGGGAGGGCGCCGATCGAGGCGGGCTGGTCCACGATCAGCAGGACGGTGCCGAACTTCGCGGTCGGCCCGTGGCCGTGATGGGCACCGCCCGGCATCGCGCCGGACCGGACGGTGGCCGGACCCCTGGCTTGTTGAATCGACCCCAGACGCGCGGTCTGCAGCCGTAGCGTCCAGGGTGCCGACCGGCACAGGCTCGCGTGACCTCATGCCGCCGCAACTCGGGCTGGCTCATGATGAGTTCGCCGCCGCCGGGGGCGTACACCCGCCTCCCCCGGCCCAGCCGGTCACGCCTCAGTGCGAGTCAGCGCGAGCGTGCCGCGCGTCGTTGGCCACCACCGTGTTGCGCAGCCGCCCGAGGCGTTCCACCTCCACCTCCACGACGTCCCCGGGGTGCAGCAGCCACGGGGGCGTGCGCGCGTAGCCGACACCGGAGGGGGTGCCGGTGGCCAGCAGGTCGCCGGGGCGGAGGGTGAAGGTGCGGGAGATGTGGGCGAGGGTGTCACCGACGCCGTACACCATCTCGTCGGTGCGGCCGTCCTGGACGACCTCACCGTTGACCCGGGTCACCACGCGCAGTCCGTCGCGCAGGTCGCCGACTTCGTCGGCGGGGACCATGGGGCCGAGCGGGCCCGAGCGGTCGCCGTTCTTGCCGAGGATCCACTGCGAGGTGAGCTTCTGGGCGCGGCGCGAGGTGAGGTCGTTGAACGTGGAGTATCCGACGACCGCGGCCAGTGCCTGCTCGGGCGTGGCGTCCACGAGCGGCGCTCCGACCCATGCGACGACCTCGCCCTCCCAGTCGAGGCCGTCCTCGCCGGCCGGGACGGGGACCTCGGCGCCGTCGACGGTGAGCGAGGCGGTCCAGCGGGCGAACAGCGTGGGATGCTCGGGCAGTTCCTGGTCGCGGAAGGTGCCCTCCGCCACGTGCTTCAGGTAGTTGAGCCCGATGCAGATGACACGGGCGTCCGGCCGCACCGGGGGTACGAGCGTGACCTCCGCGGCCGCGAGCGTCGGTCCTTCGGTGTCCGCCGCGAGATGCCCGGCGGGATCGGCCCAGAACGCGTCCAATGACGCGATCACGGTGATCTCCCGCCCGTCGTCGGAGAGTTGGGCGACCTCCGTGCCCCGGTCCGGCCGTCGGATACCCACTATGCGCATGCGCTGCTCCCGGTTCGCAGGGACCCCCGCCTTCGCCAAAGGTTCAATCCCTTTAAAGGTTCGGAGGTTTGTGCTTCGATGGCGACTATGCCTGACGAACCAGTGGCCCGACAAGCGGTTCTCGGCGGCCTCGGCGCCGCACCCCGCCGCACCCGCGCCGAGCAGCTCGCCGCCGACCTCGACGCGCGCATCCGCTCGCTCGGCCTCCGGGCCGGCGACCCGGTGGGGACCCTCGACTCCCTTCGCGAGGAGACGAGTTACGCGTACTCGACGGTCAGCGAGGCGGTGCGGATCCTGCGGGATCGCGGGGTGCTGCACATCCGTCCCGGCCGGGGCGGCGGGCTCTTCGTCGCCGACCGGGGGCCGGTGGTGCGGCTGCGCCACACACTGCTCGACGTGCGGGACGAGCCGGAGACGGTCGCCGACGCCATCGAACTCCGCGACCACCTGGAGGTGTTGGTCGATCTCGGTGCGGCCCGCTGCCGCACCGAGGACGACGTCGTCGAGCTGCGCGCGCTCCTGGAGGGATTGCGCGAGGCGCCGGACTGGGACGCGTTCATGCGGGCCAACTGGGCCCTGCACGAACGGATCGCGGCCATCTGCCCCAACCGCATGGCGTCGGCCGTCTACGCGGGGACGCTCGGGCACCTGAATTCCTCCGCCTCCTCCCGCCTCGCCGACGACGAGGAGACCTCGCGCCGTTACCGGGCCGAGCGCTATCAGGCGCACGAGGACCTCGTCGAGGCGATCGCCGCGGGCGACGAGGGTGCCGTCCGCGCGGCCGTCGCCCGGCACAACACGACCGTCTAGGACCCGCCGTGCGACGAGTCATCCGAGAGGGACGCCTCATGTCATCCGCCGCGTACCGCCAGTACCTTTTCCCGCCGGACCACCCGCGCATCCAGGAGCTCAAGGGCCTCGACCCGTACGCGTACCGGGAAGTGGCGCAGGCCGAGGGCACCTTTACCGGCGGGCTGATCCGCGGCTGGCGTCCGCTCTACAAGAACGACTTCAGGGGAATCACCGAGGACGGCCGGCTGCGCGAGGGCCTCCATCCCCTCGAACCGGCGCGGCCGGACGAGAAGGCGCCCGTCGACGACATGGTCGCCGCCGCGCAAAAGCTGCTCGCCGTACTGGATGCGGAGAGCCGTGACCGGATCAGCCACCCGGTGGACGCCGTGGAGTGGCAGACGTGGGCCAACCCGGAGTTCATGCAGTTCGACACGGGCCTGCGGCTCGAATTCCAGGCGCCCGAGGTGCGTGACGCCGCGCTGGCGCTCGTACGGGCGTCGCTCAGCGCCAAGGGGTACGACGAGGTCCGCACGATGATGCGGATCAACGGGTTCCTGGGCGAGGTCGTGGAACTGGAGAACATCCTGGGGGAGTTCAGCTACAACATCGCCCTGTACGGCACGCCCGACGCGCACGCCCCGTGGGGCTGGCAGCTGTACGGTCACCACTGCGCGGTCAACTGCCTTGTGGTGGAGGGACGTTCGGTGATCGGCCCGGTCTTCCTCGGGGCGGAGCCCAACCAGATCGACGTGGGGCCGCACGCCGGCACGACCGCGTTCACCGAACGGATCGCGCTCGGCCGGCGGATCATGGCGGCGCTCACCCCGGAACTGCGCACGGCGGCCACGGTGTACGGGCGGATGGTCGATCCGGAGATGCCCGAGGGACGGGTGCACCCCGGTGACGAGCGACATCTCGCCGGCGCCTTCCAGGACAACCGGGTGATCCCCGTCGAGGGCGTTCGCGTCCGCGACATGCCGCGGGCCGCCCGGGACGTGACCTGGACGACCGTCGAGGAGTTCCACAAGCTGCTGCCCGCGGGGCCGCGCGCCGCCCGGATGCGGGAGGTGCGCGCACACCTCGACGAGACGTGGTTCTGCTGGATCGGCGGCCACGGCCCCGACGACGTCTTCTACTACCGCATCCAGTCCCCCGTGGTCATCGCCGAACTCGACCACCACTGCGGGGTGTTCCTCGACTACGACTCACCCCAGCCGTTCCACGTCCACACCGTCCTGCGCACACCGCACGGCAACGACTACGGCCGCAGCTGGGTCCGGCAGTGGCAACAGGGGCGTCACCAGTAGCCAAGGAGGGCGCACGATGAGAATCAGACCCGGCACACGCGCGACGAAGGCGGACGTGCGCACGGCCGCGCGGGCAGATACGGCGGGGGAGTCACCGGCCGCGCCACGTGGCACCGGGGCCCGCACGGCGACCATCCTCGGCCTGGCCATGCTCTGCATCGAGGGCTACGACCTCTTCATCCTCGGTGCGGTGGGCCCCTCGCTCCTCGCCCACCCCGGCTGGGACGTCACCCGGTCCACCCTGGGCCTGCTGGGCAGCCTCACGGCGCTCGGCATGCCCATCGGCTCGGTCGCGGCGGGCTGGGCCGGAGACCTGTACGGTCGCCGTCTGCCCATGGTGCTCAGCCTGGCCTGGCTCTCCCTGTGGATGCTCCTGAGCGCGGTCGCCGGCTCCCTCGGCTTCTTCACCCTGACCCGCTTCGCCACGGGTATCGGCCTCGGGGCGCTCATCCCACTCGTCACGGCGTACGTGAGCGAATCGGCGACGCCGGCCCGGCGCAATCTGCAAGTCGGCACGGCCCTGACCGGACTCGCCGTCGGCGGCATCATCACGGGGGTGCTAGGCCGCGCGCTGCTGCCGTCGGCGGACTTCCACACCCTGTTCCTCTTCGGGGTCTTCCCGCTCGTGCTCGTGCCGGTGGTGTGGCGGCTGGTGCCGGCGACAGCGCCCTCGACGGCACGGGAGACCGGGGCTCGGGAGGCGGAGGAGCAGGTGGCCGGGGAGCGGGTGGCCGGGGAGCGGGAAGCCGCCTCCGCCAACCGCCTCGCCGACATCCTGACCGCCCGGCACCGCAGGGCCACGCTCCTCTTCTGGGCGGCCACCTTCTCCGGACTCGTCCTCGTCTACGGGGCGGGCACCTGGCTGCCGACCCTGATGGTCAGGACGGGCTACGACCTCGGCTCGTCCCTGGAGTTCTCGATCGCGTTCAACGCGGGCGCGGTCCTCGGCACCCTGGCCGCGACCCGCATGGCGGACCACGGCCACCTCAAGGCCGCCACGGTGGCCAGCTTCGTCCTCGCCGCCCTGGCCATGATCGCACTGAGCACTCCGCAGCCCCGCCCGGTACTGCTGCTCGCCTCCGCCATCGCCGGTCTCGGCGCCCTGGGCACGCAGAACCTGGTGAACATCGCGGTCGCCCACTACTACCCGCCTCATCTGCGTGGCACGGGGCTCGGGTTCAGCCTCGGAGTGGGCCGCATCGGAGCGGTCGTCGGTCCGAGTTACCTCGGCGCGGTCACGGTCCTGTTCACCTGGCCCAAGGCGGGCTTCTACGCGTTCGTGGTTCCGGCCCTGCTGGGAGCGGGCCTCGCGGCGCTGTTCAAGGGACCGGAGCGCGGGGCCGGGACGTAGGTGACGGGCTACAACGAGCCTTTGGTCAGGCGAAGTTGGCGCTCCCGCGACGCACACCCACCTCCGTGCGCCACCCCAGGCCCCGGGACACCGCGAGTCCACCGGCGATGACGGCGGGGCGCACCGTCCGCAGATCCACCGTTCCCGCCCGGACGACGACGCCGAGGGCGGCGACCACCGAGCCTTCGGCGTCGAGTACACGCGTGGCCACGGAATTCACCCCGGGCGAGGTCTCCCCGTACACCGAGGCCGTCCCGCTCTCGCGTATGTCGGCGAGCTCGGCGCGCAACAGGCCGGGGTCGGTGACGGTCCGGGGCGTGGTCGCCGGCAGTCCCTCGCGGACGACTGCGTCGGCCAGTTCGGGGGCGGCGTGCGCGAGCAGGACCTTGCCGACGCCCGAGCTGTGCAGGGGCAGCCGGCCGCCGGTCCTGAAGGCGACGTCGACGGCGCGGTCCGCGGAGAGCCGCTCGACGAGCACCGCCGACGTGCCGTCCAGGACGGCGATCTGTACGTGCTGGCGCAGGGCGGCGTGCAGGTCCTGCATGTACGGCAGCGCGACCGTGCGCAGCGGCAGGCTCAGTGGCGCCAGCGTGCCCAGTTCCCACAGCCGTATGCCCACCGTGAACGTGCCGTCCCGCGCGCGGTCGAGGGCGCCGGCCTCGACCAGCTCCAGCGCGAGACGGCGCACCGAGGCGTGCGGAAGGCCGGTGGCGCGGGTCAACTCGGCCAGGCTGAGCCGGGACCGGCCTGCCCGGAAGGCGAAGAGGACGTCGAGCAGGCGCGCGCTCACGCTGCGCCCGGGCTGGCCGGTGCGGGACATGTGCCCTCCCCGTACGGCCGGTCGACGACGATGTTCGCCCAATGAACATAGCGGTTACGGCGGTTGCCGCATACGGCGAGGATCTCAAGGGTGCCGCGGGGACAAGGACGTACGCGGCGGAGCCGAGGAGGAACCAGTGCGCAACAGGCAGCAGCAAGGGCCGCGGATCGCGATCGTGGGAGGCGGAATCGGCGGCATGGCGGCCGCGGCCTACCTCCACCGCGCGGGACTGACCGTGACCGTGCACGAACAGGCGGCCGCGCTCACCGAGGTCGGCGCGGGTCTCGTCCTCGCCCCCAACGCGGTGCGGCCGCTGCGCGCGCTTGGCGTGGCGGACGCGGCCCTTGCCCGGGCCGTCCCCCTCGACCTGGGCTGGGAGTTCCGGCGCTGGCAGGACGGCACGGTGCTGTCCGTGGAACGCCTCGACGGGGTGTGCGAGCGCCTCTACGGGGAGCGCATGTACACGGCGCACCGCGCCCACCTGCTCGACGCGCTGCGCTCCGCGGTGCCGGACGGGGCGGTGCGCCTCGGCGCGCGCTGCACGCGGGTCGAACCGCGCGCCGACGGGGTGCGGCTGACCTTCGCCGACGGCAGCCGTACGGACGCGGATCTGGTGATCGGCGCGGACGGCATGCACTCCCTGGTGCGCGCGGCGGTCGCCGCACCGCAGCAACCCCGGTTCTCGGGCCTGTGCGCCTTTCGCACAGTGGTTCCCGCGGCGGCGGCGCCCGCTTTCGCGCTGCGCCGCGCGCAGACGCTGTGGCTCGGCCCCGGCCACCACTTCGTGCACTACCCGATCTCCGGCGGCGACGCGGTCAACGTGGTCGCCTACGCCCCGGCGACCCGGGCAACGGAGGAGTCCTGGAGCGCGACGGCGACGGTCGAGGAGTTCCACGCCGAGTTCAGCGACTGGGACGACCGGGTGACCTCGCTGATCAAAGCCGGTTCGCTGCCCGGCCGTTGGGCGCTCTACGACCGCCCGCCGCTGCCCTCGTGGACCCGGGGCCGCATGACACTCCTCGGCGACGCCGCGCACCCCATGTTCCCGTTCTACGGCCAGGGAGCGGCGCAGGCCATGGAGGACGCGGCGGTCCTGGCCCGCTGCCTTTCCGCCACGCCCGAGGCCCCCGCCGAGGCCCTGTCGCGCTACGAGACGGAGCGCCTCCCTCGCGCCACCCGCCTCCAACGGGCCAGCCATGCCCGCGCCGAGTCCAATCACCTCCCGGACGGCCCGGAGCAGCGGAGGCGGGACGCGGCGCTGGGCGACGCGGACCCGCTGGCGGACAGTGGGTGGATCTACGGGTACGACGCCGGGGCAGTCGTCATCCAGCTCGGTTGATCAGGAGTTTCAGAATGAGGTCATCGAGGGACCGGTGGGGGGCATCCGGCGACGGTCGCCGAGATCGACATCGTCGAGTCGATGTCCCAGTGGGCCGTCAGCGTCATGGTGTCTCCTACCACGCCACAGGCGGTCACACCGGCACAGGGTCAGCCCATGCGGGGGTTTCCGGCCGATGCTCCTCCGTGTCGGGCGAAGGTCTCTACGCTGCCTGTATGCCGCCCGAACACCCGAAGGCGCCGAACCGGCGTGATGCCTCCGCCACCGAAGCGGACGAGATGGCCGAGGACCTGATGCGCCTCGCCCGTCAACACCCTCAAGATCGCGATGAGTTGCTGCTGGAAGCGGCCTCATTGTGGGAGGGGGAGCAGCGATATGACCGGGCCGTGGAGGTCTACGACGTGCTGCGCGCGGGTAAGTGCGCGGACCGGGACGTGGTGGACGCCTACCGCGCCGGAGCGCTCGCCGAGGCCGGGCGCGTCGAGGAGTTCCGTGCGGCCGCCGCCGAGCTGCGCGCCCGGCATCCGCACGACTGGGCTTCGTGGCTGTTCGTCGCGGAGACCTTCGAGAGCCTGAACGAACTGCGTACGACGGCCGAGTGGTGCACCGCCGGCCTGGCTCACCTGATCGGTCCGGGCACCGACCTCACCACGGACCTCGTACGGCACCACCCGCAGGCGCTCGACCAGCTCCTGGTCACCCGTCACCGCGCCCGCCGCGCCCTGCGCGAACCGCATGACCCGTGGGACGACGTCGCCGACGCGGCGCACGAGCGGCGCGTGTGGTCGCTGGGCCAAGACCCGCTCCCGCTCGACGAGTTGCACGACCCCGACCGGAGCGACGAACAGGAACGGCGCTTCCACGAAGCGGCCCTGGAGCGGCTGAACAGCCGCCACACCATGCACACGTCCCACCCGGCGAACCGCCCGACGGTGATGCTCTTCTGGCCGCGCGAGGAATTCGCGAAGGTGCTCGCCCGGTGGCCCGAACTCTCCGAGCACTACGGCGCGTTCCACCCGGAGCACGCGGACATCCTGGAGCGCGCGCTGCGCGACTACAGCGACCGGGGCACTCCGCGGCTCGCCCTGGCACCCGCGACCCTGGACGGGCTGCTCGCCCACGCCGACGACACGGGCGCGGACCCCACTGAGGGCAGCACGCGCGCCGCGTACGCGGCCGCCCTCGCCAAGAGCGGTGACTCCATCCCGTGGCCCCCGCCGCGCAACGGCCCGTGCTGGTGCGGCAGCGGCCGCAAGTACAAGAAATGCCATGGGGGCCCGGCCTTCAGCTGACCGCCGCGGCCAAGTCGGCGGCGCCGTCGCGTGCGACGCGGGAGTTGCCGCGCAGTGAAGGATCGCGCCAGATCACTGTTGCGCAACGGCAACTCGGTCCCGATCGAAAGCCCGGTCATCGGTCTCGAACTCCGCCCAGCTGAGGGCCGGGAGCTCGGCGTTCTGTCACCGTCGCTCCCCGCTCGGGGACGGGTGATCGCTAGGCGATCACCAGGGAGGTGGGCTCGTTGCTCAGGCCCAGGGGGGTGGTTGCCGAGACCGTGTTGGTCGTCGTGTCCACGCGGATGACCGTGCTGGACGTGTTGTTGGCGACCCATATGTCGGTGCCGTCGCCGATGATGCCGGTGGGTATGTGGCCGACCGTCAGGGTGCCGGTCACGGCCAGGCGGGACGTGTCGATGATCGACAGGGTGTCGTCGTTGGCGTTGGTGACGTACGCGTGCGAGCCGTCGCCGGTGAAGGCCACGTTCCACGGGGCGCGGCCGGTGGTGACGCGCTTGGCGACCTTGCCGGTGGCGGTGTCCACCACGGCTACCCGGTCGTCCATCGGCAGCGTGACGTAGCAGAACTTGCCGTCGGGGCTCAGCGCGGCGCCCCGGGCGCGGGACAGTTCGCTCAGGACGGTCAGCCGACGGCCGTCCGCCGCGTCCAGCACGTACAGGCCGTTGCTGCAGGGAACGTACAGCCGGGCGCCGTCGGGGGACACCGCGATCGTGCAAGGGGCCTCACCGGCCTGGTATGTGGCGGTCACCGTGTCGGTCGCGACGTCGATCACCGAGATGTCTCGCGAGCCGCCTGAGCCGGTGTCCGGGCCGGTGTCGGCCACGTATACGCGGGTGTTGTCCGGCGAGGCGGCGGCGCCGTGCGGGTATACGCCCACGGCGATCTTCTTCGTGATCCTGTTGGTGGCCCGGTCGACCACCGCGACCGTGTTCGCGCCGGAGTTGGCCACGTACACCTTGCCCGCGGCGGCCGTGATGCCGTACGCGTTGGTGAACCCCTTGACCGCGGCGATCAGGGTGCCGGACGACCGGTCGAGGATCGCGAGCCCGCCGCCGAGCGACGCGACGTACACGGCGGGTGTGGTCGTGTCCGCCGCGGCGTCCAGGTGGCTCTGGCTGGACACCGCCTCCATGATGCCGGGGAAGTTGGTGCCCCTGCCGTGGTCGGGATAGTCGTCGCGGGCGCTGGTGCGCACCTCGTCCAGGCGGCTGGGGGAGTCACGCAGGGCGCCGCCCCGGCGTCGGCCCGGGTTCTTCTGGGACGGCATGGGGGACGGCGACTGCTGCTGGTGCGGCGGCGTCTGGTCCGTGCCGGGAAGCGTCGGCGCGGGCAGGTTCCCGGCCTCGTACTCCGCCAGCCAGAACGACGGCAGCGTGGGCGGCATGGGCGGGAACCGCTTGTTCACCTTCATGCCGAGCGCGGACGTCAGGTCGCCGAACGTCTCGCGCCGCCAGTCCGTGATGTTGGCCGCGCGCACGCCGGTGACCTGCTCCAGGAACTGCAGCACGGACGTGTGGTCGAACGCCTCGCTCGCCACGTGCCCGCCGCGCGTCCACGGCGACACGATCGTGCAAGGCACCCGGAACCCGCCGCCGATGGGCAGCCCGCCCACGAACTCGTGCGGGGTGCCGGCCGGCGGCGTGGGCGGCGGCACATGGTCGAACAGCCCGTCGTTCTCGTCGTAGTTGATGATGAAGACGGTTTTGGAGAACAGGTTCGGGTCGGACGCGACGGCCTCCAGCTTGCGGGCCACGAAGTCGGCCGCGGCGGCCGGGAGATACGCCGGGTGGGAGGACTGCTCCGACGTCGGGACGATCCACGAGACGGCGGGCAGCCGGCCGCGCTTGACGTCGTACTCGAACTGATCCGCCGGGCCGATCCGCATGCCCCGCGTGTGCAGCGGCGAGCCGGGCCTGGCGTCCTGGAACGTCTGGAAGAACTCCAGCGGGTTGCAGCCGTAGTCGTCCTCGTCCTGGTAGACGCGCCAGCTCACCCCCGCCTCCTCCAACTGCTCGGGATAGGACTTCCAGCGGTACGGCTGCGGCACGACGTTGCTGATGACCGGGCCGCCCGCCGCGCCGTCCGGGTCGATCGTGCCGGACATCAGGTACAGGCGGTTCGGCCAGGTGGGGCCCATGAGGGAGCAGAAGTAGCCGTCGCACAAGGTGAACGCGTGGGCCAGCGCGTAGTCGAACGGGATGTCCTGCCATGCGTAGTAGCCCATGGTGTACGGCCCGACCGCGTCTCCATCGGCTCGCCGGTGAGCGGGCAGCCAGTTGTCCATCTGGCCGTTGTTCCAGGCCTCGTGCTGCACGGACCAGGCGTGGCTGGTCGAGGGGATGGCCTGGGCGCTCGTACGGTGCGTGTCCAGGTGCCAGGGCAGCAGGTAGCCGTCCGGGTTCTTCGGATCCGGTTGATGGAACACGGACTTGCCGTCCGGGAGCTTCAGCGCGTCCGGGTCGTCGAATCCGCGGACCCCGGCCAGCGATCCGAAGTAGTGGTCGAACGAGCGGTTCTCCAGCGTCAGGACGACCACGTGCTCGATGTCGCTCAGGGAGCCGGGTCTGGCCGTCGAGGCTGCCGCCGCTTGCAGATTGGGCGGCAGACACGAGGCGATGAGCGCACCGGTGGCGGTGCCCGCCAGGGATCCGAGCAGTCGACGACGCGTGATCTCGGGCATGTGGGAGACACCTTTCTGGCACGACGGTCCGGACGCGTTTCCCCCGAGAGGACAGCAGGTCTGGTCTCTTGATGACTCGGCCGCATGCGGGTGCCTGGCCGGCTCCGGGACGCGGCTACGGTGACGTGGAGAGCGAGAGGCGACTTGGATGACCATTACACGGATGTGCCGCGAGGGGCAGTTGTGTGATCGGACTTTGCGGGCTCTTTGCGGACGGGCTGAGGGGCTGTCACCTCGTGCCGCATGCTGGCCGAGGGAGTCGCCGTAACGCGCTCACCGGGCATCGTGGGGCGTGGCGCGTCGAGTCCCCGGCGCCCGCGCGCAGTGCCGGGCTCAGGCCGACTCGCGCACCACCAGACGCGGCCGCACCGCCGCCGCGACCTCGTCCTGGTCGACACCTTCGCCGTCCAGCAGCCGCCGCACGGCCGTTGCCACGGCCTTCGCGCGGGCGTCGGCCGGTACGTGGGCGGTGGTCAGCCGGGGCCGCAGCACCGAGCCCATCGGGAAGTCGCCCGAGCCGATGACGGCGATGTCCTCCGGCACCCGCAGGCCGTTGTCGCGCAGCACCTGGATGAGGGCGAGGGCGAACTCGTCGTTGTAGGCGTAGACGGCGCTCGGGCGCACCGCGGGGTCGGACCACGACGCGATGGCCGCCGCGATGCTGTCGGTGCCGAGCTCGCAGTCCACCCGCCGCACCGGCACCCCCGCGGCGTCCGCCACCTCCCGGACGGCGTCGAGGCGCAGCGCGCCCAGGTCGGCGAGTTCCCCGCCTGGCACCAGGGAGGCCAGGCGCCGGTGGCCCCGGTCGACCAGGTACTGGGCCGCGCACCGGGCGACCGCCGCGAGGTCCTCCGGGAGCCCGGGGGCGTGTGCCGCGCGCGGATCCGTGCTGAATGTCAGCAGCGTGACGATCTCGGCGCGGTGCAGCAGCTCCGCCGCGTCCGGTGGGCAGCGCGCGACGTCGACGAGGACGGCGGCGGGGCGCAGCGCCGCCCAGATGCGGGCGCCTTCCACGCCGCTCGCGGTGCGGTCTCCATGGATGAGCAGGCTGAGGTCCCGCTCCTCCAACTCCCGGCTCAGATGGTCGATGTACGCGTCCGTGGCCGGGCTCGACGGCAGGTTCCACATGGGCAGCAGTACGACTGAGCTGCGCCCCGCCCGCAGGGTGCTGGCCGCCGCGTTCGGTGCGTAGCCGAGCTCCTCCACCGCCGACAGGACGCGGCGCCGCGTCGTCTCGCTGATGCCCTGCTCGGAGCGGCCGTTGAGGACGTAGGAGACGGTCGTCCGCGACACCCCCGCGCGCCGCGCGACGTCCGCACTGGTGGGCCGCCTTTTCGGCGCGACGTTCGTCATTCCTGGTCGGCTCCCTCGGAATCGGTCCGGCGGCGGGGGGTTCTCAAGCGTCGTGACACGTGTCAGGATACCGGCTCGGCGGCCCTGACACGTGTCAGGGCCGCCGAGCCGGGCCTCGAAGAAGCCTCGAAGGAGCTTGGAGGTGTCCTCATGGACACGAGCGAACCCGCCGGCGCCACCGTTGCCGCCGGCGGCGCGGCCCCCTCGGCGCCGAGCAGCGACGGCTCGACGGCCGACGGGCCCGCGCGCGTCGGCCCGGGCCTCGTATCGGCCCTGACCGGCGCCTACTTCGGCACCTGGCTGGCCCTGCTGCCCGCGACCACGGTGACGCTCGCGCTGCGCGTGCAGCAGATCGCGCCCGACCACAAGGCCTCGGTGCTCTCCCTCGTCCTCACGATCGGCGCCACGGTCGCACTGCTCGCGCAGAACGTCTTCGGCGCCCTGTCCGACCGGACCACCAGCCGGTTCGGGATGCGCAAGCCCTGGATCGCGGGCGGGGCGGTACTCGGCGCCGCCAGCCTGACGCTGCTCGCCACGGCGTCGACGGTGGTCATGGTCGTGCTCGCGTGGTCGCTGACCCAGCTCACCTTCAACGTCCTGCTCGCCGGTCTCAACCCGGTGCTGCCCGACCAGGTGCCCTCGGCGCAGCTCGGCAAGGTATCGGCGATCACCGGCCTCACCAACCAACTCGGCTCCGTGGGCGGGGCGTTCCTCGCCAACCTGTTCCTGCCCGACCTGACCCTCGCGATCCTGCTGCCGGGGCTCGCCTGCCTGGCCGGGGTGGGCGTGCTGATGTTCGTGCTGCGCGACCGGCGGCTCGCGGCGGGGGAGCGTCCGAAACTGAGCCCGCTCGCGCTGCTCAAGTCGTACTGGGTGGACCCGCGCACGGCGCCCGACTTCGCCTGGGCGTGGCTCTCGCGCTTCCTGGTCTTCTGCGGCAACTACACGCTGACCGGCTACCAGACGTACTTCCTCATCGACCGGTTCGGCTACGCGGCGGACCGCGTCGGCAGCGTCGTCTTCCAGGTGCTTCTGGTGAACACGGTGACCGTGGTGCTCGCCAGCCTCGTCTCCGGCGCGCTCTCGGACCGGATGCGCAGGCGGAAGGCGTTCGTGCTCGTCTCCGCGCTCATCCTTGCCCTGGCCCACGTCCTGGCCGCCTACTCGTACAGCCTGGCCGGCTACATGGTCGCCACCGCCATCGCGGGCATCGCCACCGGCGTCTACCTGTCCGTCGACACGGCCCTGGTCGCGGAGGTGCTGCCCTCGCGGGCGGACGCGGGCAAGGACATGGGCGTCTTTCACTTGGCGAACGTGCTGCCGCAGACCCTGATGCCCGCGATCGCTCCCGTCTTCCTCGCCATCGGCGGACACGGCTCGAACTATCCCGTGTTCTTCCTGGTCGGGGCGGGGCTGGGCGTCGTAGGAGCGCTGTGCATCCAGCGCGTACGGACGGTGCGCTGACGCGCCGCCGGGCCGGCCCCGGCTTCCCAGCACGGCCGATCGGCAACGTACGACGAAGAACGAACGACAGCGAACAACGAAGGGACGGTGGGTGGTTCATGAGCACCTCCGCCACACGCCCGAACATTCTGTGGATCGTCAGCGAGGACTGCCCGCCCCGCTTCGGCTGTTACGGCGATCCGCACGCCGCCACCCCGAACCTCGATGCGCTCGCCCGCCGCGGCACCCTCTTCGAGCACGCCTACAGCGCCGCCCCCGTGTGCGCGCCCGCGCGCTTCGCGCTCATCACGGGCGTGGCACCGGAGAGCAACGCTCCGGCCCACCAGATGCGTAGCGCCGGCCCGAAACCCGACCGGTTGCGCACCTACCCGGAGATCCTGCGGGAGCTGGGCTACTACTGCACCAACAACGCCAAGACCGACTACAACGCCGCCATCGACGCGGACGCCATCTGGCATGCGTCGTCCCCGACGGCGCACTGGCGCGACCGCCCGGACGGCGCGCCGTTCCTCGCCGTGTTCAACATCGACGGCACGCACGAGAGCGCCGTGTTCGGCGACCACACCTCCGCCGTCGACCCATCGGCGGTCCGCGTGCCCGCCTACCTCCCCGACACCCCGGAGATCCGCGCCGACCTGGCCCGCTATTACCGCGACATCGCCGACATGGACGCCGCCGTGGGCGAACTGCTCGGGCAGCTGGCCGCGGACGGACTGGCCGGGGACACGATCGTCCTGCACACCTCCGACCACGGCGGCGTCAATCCCCGCTCCAAGCGCTACTGCTACGACGAGGGCCTGCACGTCCCCCTGATCGTCGCGGCACCGGAGCGCCACGCGCACCTCTTCCCGCCGCCCGGCACCCGCATCGACGCCGCCGTGAGCACCATCCGCATCCCGCCGACCCTGGTCGACCTCGCGGGCGGCGAGGTCCCCGCGTACATGCAAGGGGCGAGTCTCGCGCGCACGGACTTCGACGCGACCCGTGAACTCGCCTTCGGCATGCGCAACCGCATGGACGAGCGCTACGACATGATCCGCACGGTCCGCGACGCCCGCTTCCGCTACATCCGCAACTACCACCCGCACCGGCCCCTGGGCCAACACCAGGGCTTCGCCTGGCTCGCCGCCGGCTACCGCTCCTGGGAGACGGAACACCTGGCCGGTCGGCTCGACGACACCCGGTCCGCGTTCTGGCGCCCCAAGCCGGGCGTCGAGCTGTACGACACGGTCGCCGACCCCGACCAGGTGCACAACCTGGCCGGCGACCCCGCGTACGCCGAGGTTGAACGCCGCCTCGAACGGGCCCTGCGCGCGCACCTGCTCGCCATCCACGACAACGGCTTCCTGGCCGAGGGCTCCCCTGTGCAGGGCTACGACGCGAGCCGGGCCGAGGGCGCCTACCCGCTCGCCCGCGTCCTGGAGGTGGCCGACCGCATCCCCCTCCAGGACCCGGCCCAACTGTCCGTATTCCTCAAGGCCCTTGACGACGTGGACGCCACGGTCCGCCGCTGGGGGGCGATCGGCGTCCTGACGCTGGGGGAGGCCGGCACCGTCGGCGGCGCCGCCGAACGGCTGGGTGAGGTCGTGGAGTTGGAGACGGACCCGTTCGTCGTCGTGCCGTGCGCGGAGGCGCTCGCCCGCTACACCGGGGAAAGCGCCGCGGTCGAGCGCCTCGCCCGCCTCGCGGAGCCCGACCGCCTCCCGCCCCTGCGCATCGAGGCCCTCAACGCCCTGACCGCCCTCGACGTCGCGGACGTCGCCGCCTTCCGCGACGTGGTGGCGGCCGCGGCGGACGACGCGGACGAGTACGTGCGCGGGGCGGGCCGGTACCTCCTGTTCAGCATCGACGGCAGCTACCGGCCGGAGTCGGTGGTGTTCCAGTGGGAGCGGATGGCGCGGCCCAAGAGGTGAGAACCGCGCACGCCACGCCGGAGGGCCGGGCGGCGGCCGAGGACATCGCCAACTTCGTGGCCCCGGGCGGCTTCCGGACGAGCTTCTCGGAGGTGGTCACCTATCCGCTGTGAGCGGCCCGGCAACTCAGGCGGGTCCTTCGGCCCGCGTCCAAGCAGCCGCTCCGCCGCCGCGGCTGGTCGAGGGCATGCTGCGCCCGATGCGCAGGCGCTGCCGTAGGGCCGGCGCCGGCCGGAGGCGAGGAACCGCTGGTCACTGCCACCCACGTAGGAAAGATATTGCCCCAAGGTCACGACCCGCGGTCGTCCCGCCACCAGCAACGATTCATTTCTGCTTGCCTCTGATGCGGATTTGATTGCATCCCGGCCATTGACGGCGGGAGTTCGCCCTCGTGACGGTGTGCCACGCATCCCCGCTCGTCCCCTGAATCGTTCAAGGAAACAGCGCTTCGGGCCAGAGAAACGAGGCATCTTCGTGCACGAACCGACCCCCGCTCCCAGCACGCGGCACATCAACAAAACGACGCTGTACTTCTTCGGCGCGCTGGGCGGCATCCTCTTCGGCTACGACCTGGGAGTCATCTCCGGCGTCCTGCTGTTCATCAAGAAGCAGTGGGCCATGGGCTCGGTCGCCGAAGGAGTCGTGGGTGGCTGCCTCGCGGCCGGCGCCGTCATCGGGGCCGCCTTCGCGGGCCGTCTCGCCGACCGGGCCGGCCGCAGGGGGGCCATCAGGCTCGCGGCCGTGGTGTTCGCGGTCGGCACCGTGGGCTGCGCGCTCGCCCCGAACCTCGCGACGCTGGTCGTCTTCCGCTTCCTCATCGGCATAGCCGTCGGCGGCTCGTCGGCCACGGTGCCGATGTACCTGACCGAGCTGGCGCCGTCCCGGCTGCGCGGCGCCCTCGGTTCGCTCAACCAGCTGATGATCGTGCTCGGCATCGTCGTCGCGTACGTCGTGGGCTGGGCGTTCAGCGGCTCGGGCAACTGGCGCGCCATGCTGGCGATCGCGCTGGTTCCGGCTCTCGCGCTCCTCATCGGCATGTCGTTCCTGCCGGAGACGCCGCGCTGGCTGCTCGCCCGCGGCCGGGACGAGGAGGCGAAGGCGGTGCTGCGCGCCGCGCAGGGTGCCGACGTCGACGCCGACGCCGCGATCTCCGAGATCCGGGACATCATCCGCCTCGACAGCGAGCGCAAGGGAACGCTGCGGGACCTGAAGGCGAAGTGGGTACGCCCGGCGCTCGTCGTCGCGCTGGTGCTCGCCATGGGCCAGCAGTTCAGCGGCGTCAACGCGATCAACGTCTACGCGCCGACGATGTTCACCAACCTCGGCTTCTCGCAGTCCACTTCGCTGATCCAGTCGATTCTGCTCGGCATCGTCAAGTTCGCCTTCACCGCGTGGGTGATCTTCGTGGTCGACCGCTGGGGCCGCAAGCCGCTGCTGCTCATCGGCAACATCCTCATGGCGGTCACGCTGACCCTCGTCGGCGCCGTGGTGGTCCTCGTGCACTCGCAGACCACCGCCGGGATCTCCGCGGTCGTGCTTCTGATGATCTACCTCGCGGGCTATGAGCTCGGCTGGGGCGCGATCGTCTGGCTGATGATGGCCGAGGTCTTCCCGCTGCGGGTACGGGGTGTGGGCATGGGCACCAGCAGCGTCGCGCTGTGGGCGTCCACCTTCGCCATCACCTTCATCTTCCCGGTGATGAACGACAACCTGGGCCTCGCCTGGAGCTCGTGGATCTTCGCCGTCGTCAACGTCGTTCTCTTCCTGCTCGTCTGGAAGCTCGTGCCCGAGACCAAGAACCGCAGCCTGGAGCAGATCGAACTCGACCTGCGGGCGCGGTCCCGCCTGCGCACGACCCCGGCCGGCGCGGAGCCGGTGGAGGCACGGCGCGGGTAGGCCCGTCCACGGGTCGGCTTCCCGGTTCCGTTGGAAGCAGCGGGCCGGGCGCGGGTGCGCGGCGGATTTCTGGAGGGGGGCCTCGGGAGGTGTCGGCCGTCCGGCAGAATGAACCGACGATGTTGACTTCGTCCCCAGATGCGGCGTCGCCCGACACGTACGCCGCGTTCGCCCATCTGACCGTGCCCAATGCCGCGCTCTACCGCGAGGTCATGGGAGTGTTCGTCGCGGCCAAGGAGCGCTTCACGGTGCATCTGCGGCCCGAGGACGTGTACGCCGAGATGCCCGCCGGGCGGCGGCCCGCGGACCCGGAGGATGTGGCCAAGGCGCTCGACAGTCTCGTCGGCTGGGGGAACCTGCGCGCCGACCCGGACACGGCGCGGGTCACCGCGGTCGAGGACTTCTACCGCAAGCGGTTGATCTACCAGCTGACCCAGGCGGGCGAGGCGGCCGAGGAGGCGCTCGGCGTCTTCGGCGAGGCGCTGGGGCGGCGGGGCGCGCTGCAGGCCGTGGCACTGCACGACATCGTCACCCAGCTGCGAGTGCTGCTCGTGCTCGCCGCCGAGGACACCCCCGACCCGGCCCGTACGCACCTGACCCTCGATGCCCTGAGCAGCCGGTTCGCCGCGCTCGCCGAGAATGCGCGGGCGTTCATGGGCTCCCTGCAGCGCACCATCGACCTGCACGGAGTCGAGATCGAGGACTTCCTCGCGTACAAGGACCGGCTGATCACGTACCTGGAGCAGTTCATCCAGGACCTCATCACCCTCGGCGGGCGGATCGCCCAGCTCCTCGGCGAGCTCGAAGGACCGGCCGGCGTGGAGCCGCTGTTGCGGATCGCCGCGGCCCGGGAGGCCGCCGATGCCACGCCCGACGAGGCTTCGACCGCGGAGAAGGCGGCCCTGGACCGGTGGCGGGAGCGTTGGGCAGGCCTCAGGTCCTGGTTCCTGTCAGGAGGCCGGGGCGAGGGGCGTACGTCGCAGGCGCGGCTGCTGCGCGCGCAGGCGCGTGGAGCGATTCCGCAGCTCCTGGCCGTCGTGCGGATGCTGAACGAGCGGCGTACGGGGCGTTCGGACCGGTCGGCGGACTTCCGGGTCCTCGCCCGCTGGTTCGCCGAGGCTCCCGATGACGAGGAACGGCACCGGTTGTGGCGCGTCGCCTTCGGCCTGTACCCGGCGCGGCATCTGACCGTCGACGGTGACACCCTCGCCGCACGTGATGCCGCGCCGGTCGCGCCCGCCACCCCATGGGCGGCGGCCGAACCGCTCAGGATCAGCCCGCAACTGCGCCGCACCGGCAGCTACGAGCGGCGCGGCAAGGCCCGCAAGGTCGAGGACCGCTCGGCCGCCCGCCGTGTGCTGGCCGAACGCGCGGAGCGGCAGTCCGCACAGATCGCGGAGGCCAAGCGGCGCCTGGTCACCGCAGGACCGGTCCGCCTGTCCGACCTCGGCGAACTCGACCCGGCCGCCTTCAGCCTCTTCCTCCAGCTGCTCGGCGACGCCCTGGCCACCTGGCGGCCCGGCATGACCCGCACCGCCACCACCAGTAACGACGGCTCGATGGAAATCCGCCTCGCGCTCCTCCCCGGTGGCGGCCAGGCCGAGATTCGCACCCCCGACGGGGTGCTGCGCGGCCCCGACCATCTGGTGGAGATCGTCGACCTCGATGCGGCGTACGCACGCCAGGCGACCGATCCCGTCCGCGACGACGCCGCTGCCGCACCCGTCGCTGCTGCCGCCGATCCTGCCGCACCCGCACCCGCACCCGCACCCGTACCCGCACCCGCTCCCGCCCGCGCCGCCGACGCCCTCGCCGTACGTACGAAGGAGACGTCGTGACCACCCCACTCGCCGAAGTCCTCGAAGGGCAGCGCGCCGCAGAGCTTCGACGGGCCGCGCGTGCACTGCTCAAGCGGCCGCTGCTGCTCGTGCGCGGCCCGTACGCCGACGACTTCCGGCTCGTGCGACGGCACTCGGCAGAGCTGCGGGAGTGGTTCGAGCGGAACACCGGCTGGGCCCTCCAGGTGGACGCCGAGGCGGCGCGTTTGCGCAAGACGCCGGGCCGGCTCGACGACCACACCCATCCGGCACGTGAGGCCACTCGCGCCGCCGCACCCTTCACCCGGCGTCGCTACGTCCTGTTCTGCCTCGCGCTCGCGGCACTCGAACGCGGCGAGGCACAGATCGCGCTCGGCCGGCTCGCCGAGCACATTGTCCTCGATGTCGCCGACCCTCAACTGGTCGCTACAGGCATGGAGTTCACGCTGGAGCGGCGCGACGAGAGGCTCGACCTGGCCGCCGTCGTCAAGGTCCTCATCGACCTCGGTGTGCTGCGGCGGGTCGCAGGCGACGAGGAGGCCTACGTCAGCGGCGCCGGGGACGTGCTCTACGACGTCGAGCGGCGGGTGCTCGCCGGGCTGCTCGCCACCCGCCGCGGCCCCTCGACGGTCCGCGGTGACGACCTTCGCGAACGCGTCGCCGAGCTGACCCGCGACAGCACCCTGGACACGGACGAGGCGCGGTTCAGCGCGATCCGCCGCCATCTCACCCGGCGCCTCATCGACGACCCGGTCCTCTACTACGACGAGCTCAGCGACGCCGAACTCGCGTATCTGACCAAACAGCGGCCGTTCATCCTGGCCCGGATCAACGAGCTGACCGGTCTGGTCGCCGAGGTCCGCGCCGAGGGCATCGCCATGGTCGACCCGTACGACGACCTCACCGACGTACGCATGCCCGAACAAGGCACCCACGGGCATGTGACATTGCTGCTCGCCGAGCGACTCGCGGCGGCGGACGGTGCGGTGACGGTCGCCGAACTCCAGGCGCGCGTGCGCGAACTCGCCGTCGAGCACGCCGGGTTCTGGGCCAAGAGCGCCAAGGAGCCCGGCGCCGAGGCGTGGCTCGTCGAACAGGCGCTGGCCAGGCTCGCCGCACTCGATCTCGTCACCCGTACCCCCGAGGGCGCGGTGTCGCGTCCGGCGCTCGCCCGGTACGCCGTCGGCGAGGCGGTCGTCATCGAGCCCCGCAGCACCGGGAGCACCGGGAGCACCGGAAGCACCGCACGAAAGGCCACTCAGCGATGAACCGCCGCCCCCTGCCCGCCCCCACGCGAAACCGCTGGCAGCCGCTGCGGACCGGCCTCGTCGACCTCTTCTACTACGACCGTGAGGAGTTCTGGTTCCGCGACGGTCGGCTCCTGCTGCGCGGCAACAACGGCACCGGCAAGTCCAAGGTCCTCGCCCTCACTCTCCCCTTCCTCCTCGACGGCGACCTGTCCGCGCGGCGCGTGGAGCCCGACGGCGACCCCAAGAAGCGCATGGAGTGGAATCTGCTCCTGGGCGGCGAACACCCCCACCCGGAGCGGCTGGGCTACACCTGGATCGAGTTCGGGCGGCGGGACGAGGCAGGCCGTGAGCACTTCCGTACGCTCCTGTGCGGACTCAAGGCGGTCTCGGGGCGGGGCATCGCCCGACACTGGTTCGCCGTCACCGACCAGCGCGTCGGCGCGGACCTCAGTCTGCTCGACGCGACCGGCAGTGCGCTCGGCCGTGACCGCTTCGCCGAGGCGATCGCCGGGCACGGCCTCGTGTACGACCAGGCGCGCGCCTATCGCAGGGCCGTCGACGAGGCGCTGTTCGGGCTCGGCGAGCAGCGGTACCAGGCCCTGGTGGATCTCCTCGTGCAGCTGCGTCAGCCACAGCTGTCCAAGAAGCCCAACGAAGCGGCCCTGTCCAAGGCGCTGACCGAGGCGCTGCCGCCGATGGACCAGGCCGTGGTCGCGGACGTGGCCGAGGCGTTCCGCTCCCTCGACGAGGAGAAGGACACGCTGCGGGCCGCCGGCGAGGCCGAACGTGCGGCGAGCGCGTTCCTCGACCACTACCGGCGGTACGCGCGCGTCGCCTCGCGCCGCCGCGCCCGGCTCCCGCGTACCGAGCACGCGCGGTACGAGCAGCTCGGCCGGGATCTGGCGCATGCGAGCCAGGAGCGGGACGGTGCGGCGCGCGAGCGCGACGAGGCCGAAGGGCGCATCGCGGAGCTGGCGGAGACGGCGGCCCGGCTGAAGGCGCAGGACGAGGCGCTCCGCGAAGGGCCCGAGATGCGCAGCGCGCGGGAGTTGGAGCGTGCTGCGACGGAGGCGGGCCGCGCTGCCGACGCGCGCGCCCAGGCGGCCGACGACCAGGAGAAGGCCGAAGGGGACAACGTGCGGGCCATGGCGCGGCTCGACGAGGCGTGGGCCAAGGCGGCCGGCGCCGAGGAGCGGGCCGCCGCGGCCGTGACCCGCGCGCGCGGACACGCGAACGCCGCCGCTCTCGACGGCGAACCCCGCGTCGAGGCCGGAGCCGCTGCCGCCGACGAGGCCCTCGACCGCCGGCTGCGCACCGTCGACCACGTGACCCGGCTCCTTCGCGACGCCGAACAGGCCGAGGGCGACCGGCGCGAAGCCCAGCGCCGCCTCGACGACACGGCCGCCGAACTCGACCAGTGCCGCACCCGGCAGGCCGACGCCGAGGAGGCCGCCGACGCCGCCGGACGCGACCTCGTGGAGCGCGTCCGCCTGCACCTCGCATCCTGTACGGAGCTGACGCCGGCCGATCCGGTCGGGCTGCTCGACCGGCTGCAGGACTGGGCCGGCCACCTGGACGGCACGAACCCCGCGAACGCGGAGACCGCACGTGTCCATCGGGCCATCGGGCGTGAACTGGCCGAAACGGAAGCGTCGTTGGCCCGGAGCCAGGACGAGACCGAGCGGCAGGCGGGGGAGGCGCGGGCCGAGCTGGAGCGCCTTCGGTCGGGCGGGCAGCGGCCGCCCGAGGCGCCGCGGACCCGTACGCCCGGCGTACGCGACGGGCGGCCCGGTGCGCCGCTGTGGCGGCTCGTGGACTTCCGGGACGGCGTGCGTGAGTCCGAGCGTGCGGGGGTCGAGGCGGCGCTTGAGGCCTCCGGGCTGCTCGATGCCTGGGCCGGGGACGACGGCGTGCTGCACGACAGCGAAGGGCACGATGTCCTGCTGACCCCTGGTGCGGCGCTGCCCGGTCCGCACCTCGGTGAGCTGCTGCGACCGGCGATCGACCACGGCGACGAGTCGGCCGCGTCGGTCGGCGAGGCCGCGGTCGAGGGGCTGTTGGCGTCGATCGGGACCGGAGGAGGAGCCCATACATGGATCTCGGCCGACGGCCGGTTCCAGGTGGGAGTACTCACCGGAAGCTGGGCCAAGCCCAGCGCCGAGTACATCGGCGAGGGAGCGCGCGAGGCGGCGCGGCGCGCGCGTATCGACGTACTCGACGGTGAACTGGCCGTACTGGAAGGGCAGTTGGCGCTCCTCGCGCACGAGCGGGAAGAGGTCTCCGTCCGTCGCCGCACCCTCGACTCCGAAGTCGCCGCTCTCCCCGACGACGCGCCGCTGCGCCAGGCCCACGCCCGCGCGGGCGAAGCGGCACAGGCCGTACGGCGTACGAAGGAACGGCACGACGAGCGCGCCACGGAAGTCGCCGAGGCCGTCGGACGCGCCGAGCAGGCCCACGCCACCCTCACCGGGACCGCCACCGAACTGACCTTGCCCGCCGACCCCGACGGACTTGCCGCCGTACGGCAGGCGCTCCACGCGTACACGGTCGCTCTGGCCGCGCTCTGGCCCGCGCTGCGCGCCCGCGACGAGGCCGAAGCAGCCGTCGCACGCGAACGCGCCGAAGCCGAACAGACGGCCCAGCGCGTCGCCGAACTCGCCCTGCGCGTCGAGGGCCTCGCCCGCGAGGCCGCGGCAGCCACCGAGCGCCTTACCACGCTGCGCTCCACGGTCGGCGCGGCCGTCGCGGAGCTGGAGCGGCGGCTCGACGACACCGCACGCGAATTGGCGCGGACCGAGACGGAGAGGCGTGCGACCGCCCTGACGGAGAAGGCCGCCGATCAGCGGGCCCAGCGCGCCGCGGGCCGTATCGAGCAGCTGGACCAGGACGTCGCCGAGTCCACGGCCCAACGCGCGGACGCGATCGCGCAGTTGCAGCGGTTCGCCGGCACCGGCCTGCTCGCGCTCGCGCTGCCCGGCATCGACGTACCCGACCCGGCCGGGGAGCCCTGGGCCGCCACCCCGGCCATCGCGCTCGCCCGCACCGTGGAAGCCGAGCTGGCTCGTACCGACGCCTCGGACGACGCGCTGGAACGCGTCCAGTCCCACCTCAACGCCGAACTCAAGAAACTCCAGGACGGCCTGTCGCGCGGCGGGCACAGCGCGTCCGCACGGACGGTCGAGGACGGCGTGCTCGTCGACATCGTCTACCAGGGCCGCGAGAGGGGAGTGGCGGAGCTCGCCGAGGCACTCGCCACCGAGGTCGAAGACCTCCAGCGCATCCTGTCCGCCCACGAGCGGGAGATTCTGGAGACGCACCTGCTGAGCGAGGTCGCGGGTACTTTGCAGGACCTGATCGGCACGGCCGAACGTCAAGTGCGCGAGATGAACCGGGAGTTGGACGAGCGTCCGACCTCCACCGGCATGCGACTGCGCCTCGTGTGGCGGGCGTCGCGCGACGCACCCGCCGGACTCGGTCAGGCCCGCGACCGCCTCCGCCAGTCGGCCGATGCCTGGTCCCGCGAGGACCGGGCGGCGGTCGGTGAGTTCCTGCAGGCGCAGATCGCACGCCACCAGGCACAGGACACCTCCGGCAGCTGGCTGGAACACCTCACCGAAGCCCTGGACTATCGGGCGTGGCACGAATTCGGCGTCGAACGGCAGCAGCACGGCAAGTGGGTGCCGGCGACCGGCCCCGCCTCCGGTGGCGAACGCGCCCTCGCCGTCTCCGTACCTCTCTTCGCCGCCGCCTCCTCGCACTACGCCAGCGCGGCGTATCCGCACGCCCCGCGCCTGGTCACCCTCGACGAGGCGTTCGCGGGCGTCGACGACGACTCCCGCGCCAAGTGCCTCGGCCTGCTGCACGCCTTCGACCTGGACGTGGTGATGACCAGTGAGCGCGAGTGGGCCTGCTATCCATCGGTACCGGGCATCGCCATCGCGCAGCTGTCACGTGTCGACGAGGTCGCGGCGGTGCTGGTCACGCGCTGGGAGTGGGACGGCACGGCTCGGACGCGAGTGGAGGAGCCGGAGACCGCAGGGCAGAGGGAGCCGGACGCCGGGGAGGAGGCCGGGGTCCTGTGGTGAACGACGAGGCGCGCGGCGATACGGCGCACGTCGACTTCGCGCGGCTTCAGCGACTCCTGGGTGAGCCGGAGTCGGCCTGGCTGGTGCAGCGTGCCCGGCAGCGCATGGCCCGTGAAGAGCCGCTCACCGGCCCCGTCAGGCTGTCCGCGCCCACCCCTGCCCAGCGCGACGCCGCCGAACGGCTGCTCGGCCGTGCCCCTGGTGCGGGCCGCTCCCTCAGCGTGCGCCTGGAAGCGGTGGACGACGTGCTGCGCCGCAGCGGGATCAGCCCCGGAGGACTCGCCCCGGCCCTGGTCGCGCTCGGCGGCCCGGTCGAGCCACTGCGCGCGGTCCGCGAGCGCATGGAGCAGGCCTGGGCGAAGGCCTACGAGCCGCTGGCCGAACTCACCGCCTCCGGGCTGGCCCACTGGGCCGAGCGCCTGCCGCAAGAAGGTCTCGTACGACGCCTCGCACGCGATCCCGACACCGCGCACGACCTCGTTGCCGAGGTCGTGCGCGCCCTGCGTGAACTGCCCGCCGACCCGCCTGTTTCCCTCCCCGCCTTCGCCGCCCGCGTCCTGGGCGACGCACACGCCCTCGACGACGGTCGCCCGCCCGCCACCTTGCTGCTCTCCGCCGTACGCGCACTCACCGGTCACCCACAGGGGGCGGGAGCCGAGTGGCGACGCGATGCGTGGGCCTCGGCCGGGCTTCTGAGGGACGAGGTCTCCGCGACCGTCCTCGCCCTCAACGTGCGTGGCACCCCGGCCCTCGACTGGCTGGCCGACACCGGAGAGCCGGCCGTCCTGACCCTGCGCCAGCTTTCGGGTCGGGCCTTCACCCTGCCCCACCAGGAGCTCTGGATCTGCGAGAACCCGGCCGTCCTGGCCGCGGCCGCGGACGCCCACGGCCCGCACTGCCCACCGCTCGTCTGCCTCCAGGGCCAGCCGTCGGCCGCGGCACTCACCCTCCTCCGCAGAGCGCACGCCCAGGGGATCGTTCTCCGCTACCACGGCGACTTCGACTGGGGCGGCATCCGCATCGCCACCGGACTGCTGCGCCACGTGCCCTGGCAGCCCTGGCGCTACCGGGCGGCCGACTACCGGAGGGCGGCCCGCCACCCCGGTCTCCCACCACTGGCCGGGAGTGCCGCGGAAGCCCCCTGGGATACCGAACTGGCGTCGTCACTCTCGGAGTTCGGTGTGCGCGTCGAGGAGGAGACGGTGCTCGTCGATCTGATCCAGGACCTGGGTGCGTAGGGGCGATCGTCCTCATGGTCCCGCAGGAGCTTAGTTGGAGCGGCCGAGCAGGACGGGAAGCTCGCTGTGGCCGTTGCTGATCAGTGAACCGCCCGGCTTCAACTGGTCGGCGGGGACGGCGAGTTCGATGGCGGGGAAGCGGGCGAAGAGGCTGCGGAGCGCGGTGACGACTTCGAGGCGGGCGAGCGGGGCACCGAGGCAGAAGTGGACGCCGTGCCCGAAGGCCAGGTGGTCCTTGGAGGGCCGGCCGGCATCGAATTCGCCGGCGGTGTCGCCGTGCCAGTCCGGGTTGCGGTTGGCCGCGGAGTAGGAGGCGAGGATCGCCTCGCCCTTGGCGATGATCCGGCCGTCGGGCAGCTCGATGTCCTCCACGGCGAAGCGCATGGGGAGATGCTTCACCGCCGGTTCGACGCGGAGGGTCTCCTCGACGACGTCGGACCACGTGAGCTTGCCGGAGCGGACGTCGGCGAGCTGATCGGGGTGGCTCAGGATCATGGTGATCGCCTGGTCGATGACGTTCACCGTGGTCTCGTAGCCGGCGCTGATCATGAGGAGGAGGGTGTCGCGCAGTTCGGTCGCCGACAGGCGGCCGCCGTCCCCCTCCTCGTCACGGGTGCTGATCAGCAGGGACGTCATGTCGTCGCCGGGGGTGGCGCGCTTGGTCTCGATCAGGTCGTCGAGGGCAGCGTAGAGGGCCTGGGTGTTGGCGAGCGCCTCGGCCTGGTTCAGCTTGGTGTCGAAGACGCCGTCGACCACGGTCCGGAAGGCGGTGCGCTGCTCGGCCGGGACCCCCAGGAGGTGGCCGATGACCTGGATCGGCAGCGGATAGGCGAGGTGCTCGCGCAGGTCGACGGGCCTGCCGTCGTCGAGGCCCTCGATGGTGTCGAGGAGGCCGGAGACGACCCCTTCGATGTGGCTCTCCAGGGCCGTGATGCGGCGATGGCTGAAAGCGGGCGCGATCATGCGGCGCAGGCGGGTGTGGTCGGCGCCGTAAGCGGTGAACATGTTCTCCACCGCGATCCACAGGGCTAGCGGCCAGGTCTGTATCGCGTCCTGGAAATCGGGCCAGTGGGCCCGTGCGTCCTTGGAGACCTCTCGCCCCCGCAGCAGGCTCTTGAGGAGCACCGGGTCCGTGATCGACGTGGCGGGGACACCGAGGACGTCGACGAGGACCGCGGAGCCATGAGCGCGCAGCTCGGCGTCCTCCTTGTGCGAGTCGGACCCGGTGGGGTCGAGGACGATCGGGGTGGGGGGCGACTGCGTCATGATGCGGGGGCCTTTCAGCTGGGCTGGTTCGAAGGAGTGGGCTGGTTTGAGGGAGTGGGGTGGTTCGAGGGAGTGGGGTGGTTCGAAGGAGTGGCGGGGAACGTGACGGGCAGGCCGGTCAGGGCGCGGTGGAAGGGGCCCGGGCGCCACGTCAGCTCCGCGGCGGGCTTGGCGAGGTCCATCTCCGGGTGCGCGTCGAGCAGGTAGGTGATGGCGGTCTCGACGATGAGGTACGCGTGCGAGCGGGCCGGGCAGGCGTGCGGCCCGGTGCTCCACGACAGGTGCGCCCCGTTGCGGAACCCGGTCGCTCCGCCCAGGTCGGGATCGTTATTGCAGCCGGCCATGGAGATGACCACGGGCTGATGGGCCGGAAGCAGCACCCCGTCGACGGTGACCGGGTGCGGGGGATACGAGATGCAGTAGGCCGCCAGCGGCGGGTCCGTGTACAGGACGGTGTCGAGGGCCTCGCGGACGGAGAGGCCGCCCGCGTGCAGGTCACCGGAGAACGAGTCGTCGGTGAGGAGCTTGAGGACCGTGTTCGTGATCAGGTTCGCCATCGGCTCGCTGCCCGCGCCGTAGAGCGTGACGAGCTGGTGGGCCATCTCGGCGTCGTCCAGGCCGACTTGGTGGGCGACGAGCCGTGACGTGACGTCGTCGCCGGGCTGCTCGCGGCGCAGGGCCACCAGGTCCAGGACGGCGGTGGTGAGGATCTGGTTGCCGCTCTCGGCGTTCACCCCGTCGAAGATCTTGGCCATGCCGTCGGCGATGCGCAGGCCGATCTCGTCCGGGCAGCCGAGCAGCGCGCTGAGCACCCGGAACACGAGCGGCGTCGCGTACTGGGCGTTCACGTCGGCCTGGCCGTCCGCAGAGAACTCGGCGATCGTCGACGCGGCGACGTCCTCGACCAGGGCGCGCAGTTGATGCTGGTCGGTGCCGTCGATCGCGGCCACGTTCGCCGACCGGTAGCGGGTGTGGTCCGCGCCGGCGGAGCGCAGCGCGTTGGGACGCCACTCCATCATCGGGCGGACCGGGCAGGTCTCGGGGATCAGCTGCTCCCAGACGCGCGGGTCGGCGGGGAAGCGCATCGGGTCGTTGAGGATGCGGCGGGCCTGCGCGTAGCCGATGACGAGGGTGGCCGGTACTCCGGGTGACAGGTCGACGGGGACCAGCGGCCCGTACCGGGTGCGCATCTCCTTGTACGCGGCGTGCGGATCGTCGGCGAACTGCGCGTCGTACAGGGCGATACGGCCGGCCTCGGTGGGGGTGAGGGTCATGGACGGGGCTCCACGGGAAGGGTCGTGAGGTATTCGCCGAGGGTGATCAGGGCCCGGACGCTGGAAGCGGAGCTGCGGGCGTCGCACTCGGTCAGCGGGGTGTGCGGGTCCAGGGCCAGGGCCTGGCGAATCTCGTCGAGGGGGTAACTGGGCGCGCCGTCGAACGTGTTGATGGCGACGGCGTAGGGAGTCCCGTCGCTCTCGTGCGCGGCGAGGATGTCGTAGCAGGCGTCGAGGTTGCGGGTGTCCGCCAGGACCAGGGCGCCGAGCGCTCCCTCGGTCAGGCCGGTCCACAAGGGACGGAAGCGCGGCTGGCCCGGCAGGCCGAAGAGGTACAGCATGAGGCTCGCGCTGAGCTGGAGGCGGCCGTAGTCGAGACCCACGGTCGTCGTCCGCTTGGCCGGAGCCCCCGCCAGGTCGTCGATGCCGCTGCTGGCCTCGGTGATCCGCTCTTCCATGCGCAGCGGCCGCACTTGGGAGACGCTGCCGACGAGTGTCGTCTTGCCGGCTCCGAAGGCCCCGCTGATGACGATCTTCGCGGATCTGGTGACGGTGGACGGTACGAAGACGAGGCCGTCATCACGTGAGGGCGCGGAGACCACTCAGTACCTCCTGGAGCAGGTCGGGGACGGGCTGGTCGGTGTGTGCCGCGACGGGCTCGGTCAGCAGGCCGGCGTCCATCAATCCCGAGACGAGGATGCGGACCGTGGAGCCGGGCAGGTCGACGGCGGACGCGATGTCCGCCACGGCGAGGCTGCCGCCCTCGCTGTGGCGGAACAGGTCCATCACCCGCCGCGCGTCGAGGCCGAGGGAGTGCGTGGGACCGCTCGCGGCGAGCACGACGGTCTCCAGGCTCACCTCCCGGCTGGGACGCACCCGGCCTTCGGTGCGGACGTACGGCCTGACCAGGTCAGGGTCCCGCCGCGGGCCTGTCATGTCGCGGGTACGCCGTCGGTGACGGACTCGCGCGGTGCGGTGGCGAGTTCGCGGCCGACGCGGGTGGCGAGGCGCTCCATGTGATGGGCGATCAGACCGACATCGACCATGGCGTCCGTCGTGAGCACCGCGAGCATGGTGTTGTCGGCGGCCTGCGTGACCATCCCCAGATTATTGGCCGACTCGATCAGGATCTGCCGGGTGCCGCCGCCTCCGGTCTCGCTGTCGAAGGCCTTCGCGGCCGCCCGCAGGGCGGCGGTGATCGCCGCGAACTTCTCGGCTTCGTCACGCTCCACGGTCTCGGTGTGCGCCTTGAGGAGCCCGTCCGAACTCATGAGCACGGCGTGCTTGACACCTTCGATGCCCCCCAATTCGCCGTCCAGGAGCCATCCGAGCTCATTGCGGTCGGTCACGGTCGGGCTCCTTCGTGCGTGGTGGTGGCTGAGGTGTCAGTGGTGGCTGAGGTGTCGGTGCTGTCAGTGGTGTCAGTGGTGTCAGTGGTGTCGGCGGTGCGGGCGCTGCGGGAGCCGCGGCTCCAGGCGGCGGCGATGCCGGGCCGGCCCGGCATCGCGGGCTCGTCCGCCGCGGGCGCGGGGGCCGGGGCCGGGCGGGCCGGCGCCGAAGGGGCGCGGGTGCGCACGCGCAGCCCGCTCGCGGTGGTCTGCGCGACGGGCTGCTCGGCTGCCGCCGGCTCCTCGGGAGCGGGCGCCGGCGCCGGCGCTGCGGCACGGGCAGGAGCAGCGGCAGGAGCAGCGGCAGCGGCTGCGGCAGGGGCGACGGCCTTCGCGGCGGGCGGGGCGGGAGCCGCGGGGACGGTGGTCAGCAGCTCCTTGGGGATGAAGACGATCGCGCGTGTCCCTTCGAACCGGTTGGGTGCCTCCAGATCGACCCGGAATCCGTACTGCCCGGCAAGCATGCCTGCCACCCGGAGACCGGTCTGAGGGTGCGCGCCGAGATCGGCGATGCTGTCCTTCTGCGCACCGTTCAAGACCCGCCGTGCCCAGCCCAGTTGCTCGTCGTTCATCCGCAGCCCGGCGTCGTCGATGATGACCGACGTCCCGTGATGCCCTTCGAGGAAGGAGACGTGTACGGGGGCGGAGACCGGAGAGAAGTGGGCGGCGTTGTCCAGGAGGACGGCGAGCGTGTGGACGAGGGGGCCGACGGCGCGGCTGGTCACCGCGGTGTCGAGTACGTGGTACTCGACCCTTTCGTAGCCCTCGATGTTGCCCATGGCGGCGCGGATCACGTCGGTGAGTGCGGTGGCCGGCCAGCGTCGCTGCAGCGTCCCGCCGGCGAGCACGGTGTACCCCTGCGCCGTGAGCAGCATCTGCTGGGTGGGCTGGTCGATGCCGACGAGCGTCGCGTAGGCCTCGTCCCCCTCGTGGCGGCGCACCCCGGCGCTGACAAGGAGACCCACTCTGGAGGCCGCCGACACCATGGTGGCGGCGAAGCCGCGCACGGCGGCCTGTGTGGCCTGCTCGGACACCTTGCGAGCGGTCAACACCTCCTCCCGCGCGCTCTGTTGGGCCTCGTCCACCTGAGTGTCCGCACGGGCCTGGGTGGTGTCCCGTACGGTCCGCACCGTGTCGGCCGCGGCCGATGCCACCGCTGACACCTGCTGGTTCAGGACGCTCTCCGGCAGCTGCGGTGGCAGCGTCAGCTCGACGCCCGTTGCATCTTCCCGCTCCGTGGCGAGCGAGGGGATCGCTCTTTCGGCCAGCTGCTGCAGCGCTCCCGCCGCCGCGTATATCTCCGCGTTGAGCTGTCCGTTCTGCGCGCGCAGGTGTTCTCCCGCGGACCGTTCGTCGTCGCGTTGGACTCGCCAACGCCATGAGAACGCGGCCGTGCCGACGGCCCCGGCCGCCAGGCTCAGTACCGAAGGCACTACGACCTGTAGGAAATCCGTCATGTGGTCCTCACGATGTGGGGGTGTGTGGGTCACGTCGCAGTGCCGGGGCGGTCGTTGGCGACACGGTGGGTCCATGCGTCCGCGATCGCGGGGCGCGGTGCATGGGGTGGACGGCCCGTGCGGGGCGGCGGGAATCGGCAGTGCCCGCACCGCCGTGGCCCGGCGGAGGGCGGGGGCTCGGGTGTCCGCTGCTTCGCGGTGGGGGAGCCGCGCAGGCGTAGCCCCGTGCTCACGATGGGCAGCGCCTCCCCACTCCGTATCCCCCCAGTGCGCCAGCTGGTCCGTGCTTGCGGTGATCAGTGTGTTGCTCTGGACGTGTCGAGGTCAAGAGGATCCTGACAAGGGGTCAATAACCAGTCGAGTTACCGGTGTTCGGCGGCGACAAGGTTATACGGAGGGCGTGACCAGGTCGTGAGGGTGATGTGCGACAGCGGCGCCGCCCGAGGGGGCGTGTCGTACGACATGGGGCATTTCTGTTGGATCTCGCCAAATCGGCTGCTGCCGAGGGGGCGGGGGTCGGCCTCAAGTAGTCGGGTCACCTCGGGAGGCGGCCGTCAGCGTTGCAGGGTCAACAGGCCCGGCCGGTAGGGCAGGAGGCCGTAGTCTCCGCCGGAGGCCGGGCTGCGTCCCTGGTAGAGCAGCTGCAGGTTGCAGGGGTCGACGGTCATGGTCTGATCGGGGCCGGTGCGGAGTAGTTCGCCGTGGCTGATGTCGTTGGTCCAGGTGGCGCCGCTGTTGGCCTTGCCGGCGAAGGGGTTGTTCTCGGTCGCGGCCTGGGGTGTCCAGGAGCCGTTCAGGCTGGTGGCGGTGAACGAGCGGAAGTAGCGGCCCTGTGAGCCGATCGCCTCGACGATCATGAGGTAGCGGTTCTGGCCCTGGAGCTTGTAGACCTGCGGGGCCTCGAACAGGTTGTTCGTCGTGTCGCTCATGACCACGGTCGAGTTCGTGCCGAAGCTGCCCGGGAAGTTCCCGATCGGCATGCCGGCCCGGTAGATCTTGCCGTTGTCACCGGCGAAGAACAGGTACATGTTCGTGCCGTCGCCGATGAGCGTCTGGTCGATGGGGCCGGTTCCGGAGCCCGTGATGCTTCCGGAGAACAGCGTCTGCGGGGCGGACCAGCCGTTCGCGTTGGTGGGGTCGCTCGACGTCCGGTACGAGAAGGCGCTCCCGCCCCACTGATAGGTGAGCACCCAGATGTTCTTCGGCGCGAAGTAGAAGAGCGTGGGCGCGACCGTGGCCGACGACATGGTGTTCTGGCCGGCCGACGCCATGTCCGACCAGTTGGTGAACGGGGTGAAGTTCATCGAGCCCCAACTCGTCCCCGTGTCGTGCGTCGTCGCGTAGACGAGCTGCTTGCCGTTGTGCGGGACGACGGTGAAGTCCTTGAGGGAGACCCAGCCCGACTTGGGCTGCGCCAGCGCGCCCGTGGACGACCAGCGGTAGGTCGGGGGCAGATCGCACGGCGTTGGGGTGGTGTCGTCGCCGACCTTGACGAGCTTCCACTGCTGGTTGGCGCCGCCCCAGTCGTCGTACTGGACGATGTTCGCGCCGTCGGCGGTGGAGCCGCCCTGTACTTCGAGGGCCTTGCCGCTGTGCCGCGAGATCAGCCGTACGTAGCCGTCCGCGCTGTCGGCCAGTCGCCACTGCTGGTTGGTGGCGTTCAGGTCGGTCCACTGGACGATGGAACCGCCGTTCGCGGTGGACCAGTTGTAGATGTCGAGCACCTTGCCCGAGAGGCGGGACTTGATGCGGTAGGAGCCGTCGCCGGAATCGACGAACTGCCACTGCTGCTGGCTCTGGTCGTTCCTGGACCACTGGGTGATGCGGGCGCCGTCGTTGGTCGCCATGTTGTAGACGTCAAGCGCCTTGCCGCTGTTGCGGTTGACCAGGACGTACGAGGCGCTGGGGTCGACGGTCGCCGCCGCGGCGGGCTGGGCGCCGAGGAAGGCGGCCAGGAGCAGCAGGGGGGACAGGACGGCGAGCAGGCGTCTGAGTCGGATCGGGGACGGGCGACGTAACCGCATCGGAGGGCCTCCTTGGAGTACGGGGGTACGGGGGGTACGGGGGGTACGGGGGGTACGGGGGGTACGGGGGGTACGGGGATGGTTTCGAAAACTTTCGGAAGGTTCCCGGATCCGTTGACGCCACAAGCTAGGAATGTGGGTCCGCCCGGTCAAGGGTTGTCGCCGATCTGTCTACAAGTAGCCGCCGCATCAATGAATGTGACAGGACGTCATGACGGGTGAGGCGGTTCGGAATTCTCGGGTGAGTAACGGAAACTCCGTTGGGGTTGTCACGCTCGACGGCTGACCGTCGGCGCACTGGCGGCCGTCCCCCGCGTGGAACCACCGCACACCGTCGAGACGTGCTTGATCACATGGACGTCGAAGGCAACGCGCGGAGGACCCCGCGCAAGCGTGGCGGCAAGCGCCGGTGGGTGGTCGCGGGCGGTGCGGCTGTCGTCGCGGTCGCCGGCACGGTCGCGGTGGTGGTGGCGAAGTCGGGCCCCGAGGCCATCGCCGCACCCCGCACCTGCCACACCTCTGTTCACGGCACCGCGCCCTCCGGGACGGCGGCGAAAGGTGCCAGGACACCGGCCGGTACCGCGCCCGCCGCCAACTTCGACGGTGACGGGCACCCCGACCTGGCCATGGGGGCACTGGGCGATGTCGAGAACGCCGGCGCCGGCGGCAGCATCGCGGTGGCGTACGGGTCGGGTGACGGGACCGGGCTCGCCCGGTGCCAGTACCTCACGCAGAACGACGCGGGGATCCCGGGGAAGGCCAACTACGAGGCGTACTTCGGGTCCGACGTGGTGGCCCGCGACCTCGACGGGGACGGGTACACCGACCTCGCGAGCGCCGTCTTCGACGACGAACCGGGCGTGATCGTCATGTGGGGGTCCCCGGACGGGCTGAAGGAAGCCGTCCGCGTTCCGGGGACGGACGGCAGCCATGTCTCCTGGGTACTGGACCAGGCCCTGGAGGAGCATCTCGTCGCCGGTGACTTCGACGGGGACGGGCATGCCGACCTGGTCTTCGGGCTCGGTTCCGGCAAGGGCCTGCTCAAAGGCCCCTTCACCCGCGACGGCGCCCCGGCGGCGACCGGCCCGGTGGCCGCGCCGAGTCGGCCGTCGAAGGACATCACCTCCGCGAACTACAGCGACCTCGTCGCCGGGGACCTGGACGGCGACGGCTCCGACGAACTGCTGGCGCTCCACCACGAAGAGCCCCTCGGCACCGCCGAGTTCGAGGAACGTTGGCCGGTGAGCTACCTCCACGCACGCCGCGGCGGTCTCGCCCAGGCAGCGGACATCGACCTCCCCGACGCGGCGGCCGTAGCCGTCGGCGACGTGGACGGCGACGGACTCGCCGACCTCGTGCTCAGCCCCCGGCGCGGCAAGGTGAGCCACAGCGCGGTGACCGTCGTGTACGGCTCCGAGGAGGGGCCGGGGAAGGGGAAGCGCTCAGCCACCATCGACCGCGACACCCCCGGCGTACCCGGCGAGGAACCCCAGGACGAGGACGCGGCCCTGGTCTCCCTGGACACCGGTGACGTCAACGGCGACGGCTACGCGGACGTGGTGGCCGGCTCGCCCCGGAGCAAGGCGTACGCGAAGACCGGTCCGGAACAGGTGCTGCTCCTGCGGGGTGGGCCCAACGGCCTCACCGGTGAAGGGGCTCAGGCCGTCGACGCGGGCGACATCGGCGGCAGGAAGAGCGCGCGAGCCACGTTCGGGATGGCCGTGCGCCTCGTGGACATGGACGGCGACCACCGGGCCGACCTGACGGTGGCCGCACCCGGGGACAACAAGGTCCGCAGCGCCGCCTGGGTGCTGCCCGGCACGGCGGAGGGCCTGTCCACAGGCGGAGTCACCCGGCTGTACGGCGACGCCTTCGAGCCCACCGGAAAGCTGCGCCTGTACATGGGAGGGGGCGGGATCGCCCGGTAGCGGAGGAGTGGAAGCGGGGTCAACTCCTGGTCCGGTAGACCCGCATGGCCAGGGGCGCGAAGACGACCAGCATGACCGCCGCCTGGGTGCGACGCAGGCCACGATTGGTCGGCCCGCAAGTGGCTGTTGCTTGCCCACCAGTTGCACGGAACCGGCAGGCGCGATCGGGAATCAGGCGCGTCCAGGGCGGGTGAGGGCTGACAGTGAGCACAGATCGCGTACCGCTGCGCCCTGTCACCACCGAACTCGCCGCCCTCGCCGGGGGCGTCACCGCCGCCACCATCCGCACGGAACTGCTCGGCGCCCGGCTCGCGTTCGAGCGTGCCGCCACCGCGTCCGATCCGCGGATCGCGGTCATCGATGCCGGTGGGGCGGACCACCTCATGTTCGTCGAAACCGACACCGCCCCCAGCACCGATCTCGACCCTCTGGGCCGGGCGGTCGGAGAGATCGAGACCTTGCCCACCCAGTGGACGGCGACAGCACGCGACCCCGACGGCCGGCCTCTGGACATCAGGGCCCACCGCCCCCGGGGCGACTGGCGTCCAAGATCCGGATAAGTTGTCGCGAATTGGACTCACGTTACCTATCGGTATGCATCGACTTGATTGGCGATCAACAGTAGAACTCGTTCCCATTCCGTCGAGAGTGAGGAACGTGCGATGACCGACTCAACCCGCCCTGAAGTGGCCCGTAACGGGATCTCCCGTCGAGGCTTCCTCGCAGGAACGAGTTCTCTTCTCGGCGCCGTGGCCCTCAGTGGTCACGGCGCCGCCGCGGCCGCGGCGGCCGTCGCTCCCGTCGTCGACGGGGCGCGGCTGCCCGCCCTCGTCATCGGCACCGGGTACGGGGGCTCCGTGGCGGCGCTCCGGCTCGCCGAGGCCGGGGTCGACGTGCGGATGGTGGAGATGGGCATGGCCTGGGACACCCCGGGATCCGACGGCAAGATATTCGCCAACACCACCGCACCCGACAAGAGATCCTTCTGGCTGAGATCCAGAACCAAGCAGCCCCTGAGCAACTTCCTCGGCTTCCCGATCGACAAGGACATCCCGAAGTACACCGGGATCCTGGACGCCGAGGAGTTCGCCGGCATCACCGTCTACCAGGGCCGCGGCGTCGGCGGCGGCTCGCTGGTCAACGGCGGTATGGCGGTGACGCCCAAGCGGGAGAACTTCGCGGCGATCCTGCCGTCCGTGGACCCGGGCGAGATGTACGGCACGTACTACCCGCGCGCCAACGCGGGGCTCGGCGTCGCCACCATCGACCCGACCTGGTTCGAGACCGCCGAGTGCTACCAGTACGCGCGCGTCGGCCGTAAGCACGCCCAGCGTTCGGGCTTCCCGTTCGTGTTCGTCCCCGACGTGTACGACTGGGACTACATGAAGCAGGAGGCCGCGGGGACAGTGCCGAAGTCGGCGCTCGCGGGGGAGATCCTCTACGGCAACAACTACGGCAAGAAGTCACTGCAGAAGACCTACCTCGCGCGGGCCGCCGCCACCGGAAAGGTCACCATCTCCCCGCTGCACAAGGTGACTTCGGTCGCCCCGGCCGCGGGCGGCGGCTACACCGTGCGCATGGACCAGCTCGACACCGCCGGCACCGTCACGGCCACCAAGGAAGTCACCGCGGACCGGGTCTTCTTCGCAGCGGGCAGCGTCGGCACCAGCAAGCTCCTCACCCGGCTCAGGGCGACCGGCGTCCTGCCCGCGCTCAACGGCGAGATCGGCAAGGGCTGGGGCGACAACGGCAACGTCATGTGCGGGCGCGCCAACCACCTGTGGGACCCGACCGGTTCGCTCCAGGCGTCGATCCCCACCGGCGGCATCGACAACTGGGCCGCGGGCGGCGCCTTCGCCGAAGTGGCGCCGCTGCCGACCGGCATCGAGACGTACGCGTCGTTCTATCTGTCCATCACGAAGAACCCGTACCGGGCCGAGTTCACGTACAACCCGACGTCCGGCGGCGTGGACCTGAACTGGCAGACGGCGTGGAAGCAGTCGGGGATCAACGCGGCCAAGACCATCTTCGACAAGATCAACGCGAAGGAGGGCACGATCTACCGCACCGACCTGTTCGGTACGTACAAGATCTGGGGCGACCACCTCACGTACCATCCGCTGGGCGGCGCCGTACTGAACAAGGCGACCGACAACTACGGCCGTCTGCACGGCTATTCGGGCCTCTACGTCATCGACGGCGCGCTGATCCCGGGCAACACCAGCGTCAACCCGTTCGTGACCATCACGGCGCTCGCCGAGCGCAATATCGCCAAGATTGTCGCCACTGACCTCTGACGGCCACGACAACCTGCCCAAGTCGTGGCCGCCGCACGGGGGTTCACGGCTTGGGCAGCGCGCACACCGTGTCGAGACCCAACACATGATTGAGCCGTCCGAAGGCCAGCCAGGAGCCGATGGCCATGCTCAGCTCCACGATCTCGGCCTGGCTGTAGTGGGCGGTCATCCGCTTCCAGAACTCCTCGTCCAGGCCGTGGTGGTCGACGGCGTACCGCTCCGCGTACTCGGCCGCGAGCCGGGTCCGGTCGTCGAACGCGTCGGTCTCGCGCCAGTCCTCGACGGCGTCGACGAACGACTCCTCGACCTTCTCGCCGTCCCGCTCGGTGCGCCAGTCCAGGCAGAACAGGCACCCGTTGAGCTGCGCGATCCGCAGCCGCGCGGCCTCGAACTCCCGCAGCCCCAGGGTCGAGTGGTCGTACACGGCCATGGAGAACTGCGCCGCCGCGGGCCCGATGCCGGGCACCATCTCGCCCCACACGTACGGGATGGGTTCCTGGCCGTCAGGTATGTCGATCCTCATGGCTGCTTCGCTCATGGCTGCTTCCTTCCGAGTCGGCCGACGGCGGGGGACACCGGCACGTCGAGCGCGTCGTAGAGTCCGGGCGGCGCGGCCACGAGCCAGTCGATCGCGCCGACGAGACGCCCGACGGCGGTCGCGTTTCCGCCCGCCGCGTGGTTGCCGCCCTCGTCGGTGGCCTGGACGGTGACCTCGATGCGCGGGCGGCCCTCGACGATCACCCGGTGCGCGCCGGCCCCGCCACCGGGCGGCACCGGCCAGTCGGGCGCACAGGACGGATGGATCCGCGTCACGTGCTCGACGACGATGCGCACCTCGCCGTCCACGACGCCCTGCACCTCGAAGCGGACCGCGCCCTGGGTGCCCGCGGCGAAGGCGCCCATGGTCGCCGTCGTGACGTCGCTCTCCAGGGGCCGACGCTCCAACGTCTCGCGGATCTCGTCGAGTTCGACCCCGAGCGCCCGCGCCATCAGCCTCAGCTGCCCGCCCCACACCATCGTCGGTATGGACTCCGCCAGCATCAGGGGCTCGTACTCCATGGGGTGTCCCATGCCGACGAGGTCGCGTACCGAGTCCTCCTGGTCGTACGTCGAGTAGTCGAAGATCTCCTGGCAGCGCAGTACGTCGATGTGGGTGCCGAGTCCGCTGACCAGCAGGGGCAGTACGTCGTTGGCCCAGCCGGGGTCGACGCCGGACACGAACAGCGAGCCGCCGCCCTCCGCGATGGCGGCGCGCACCGGATCGGTGAAGTCGGGCGGTGCGCCGCGGTGGTCGTAGAGCGGATAGAGGGCGGGGGAGACGACGACGGCGCCTGCGCGCAGTGCGCGGCAGATGTCGTCGAGGGCCTCGGCGGGGCGCAGTTCGCCGGAGGCCGCGTAGAAGACGGCGCCGGGCCGGGCCGCGAGCACCGCGTCGACGTCCGTCGTCGCGGTGAGACCGAGGGCGTGGTCGTAACCGGCCAGGTCGCCCGCGTCGCGGCCGTCCTTGGCGGGGTCGTGCACGAGCACGCCGCAGAGTTCGAGCCCGGGGTGGGCGTCGACGGCTCGGATCGCCGCGCGTCCCACGTTCCCGGTGCCCCAGACCACCGTGGAAGTCATGCGCCGGAGCGTAACTTGACGTGTCGTCAGTTCATAGACCCGCCACGTGGGTTGCCGCCCCCGCCGCAGCGTCAGCCTGTCGATCACGGTCGGCCAGGGCCGTAATATTGGGCTCTTCTCGTGGGTGGGGGGAAACACATGGGCAAGCAACGCCCCGGCGCGGGGCCGACCTTGGAGCAGGTGGCCGCGCTCGCCGGTGTGGGGCGGGGCACCGTCTCCCGTGTCATCAACAACGTGGCAGGGGTGAAGGAGTCGACGCGCCGCACCGTGCAGCGTGCCATCGCCGAGCTCGAGTACGTGCCCAACCTGGCGGCCCGGTCACTGGCCGGGCATCGTGCGGACGCGATCGCTCTGGTGATGACGGAGCCCGACTGGCGGAAATTCGCCGAGCCGTTCTTCTCGGAGACCATTCGTTCCGTCGGGGACGCGTTGACCGATACCAGGATGCAACTACTGCTCACGCAGGTATGCACGAGCGAGGAGCGGAAGCGCTTCGTCGAGTACGCGCGTGGCGGCCGGGTCGACGGAGTGCTGCTGATGTCCGTGCACGCCGAGGACCCACTGCCCGACATGCTCGCGGACGCCGGGGTGCCCACCGTCATGCTGGGCCGTCGCTCGGGCGACGAGAGCATCACCTACGTGGACGCGGACAACGCCGGGGGCGCCCGGAGCGCGGTCACCCACCTGCTGAACAGCGGCCGCCGCGCGGTCGCGACCATCACCGGGCCGCTCGACATGTACGTTGCCCAGTGCCGGCTGCGTGGCTACCGCGAAGCGCTGGACCGCGCGGGCCTCTACGCGAAGCCGTCCTGGGTCGTCGAAGGGGACTTCACCGAGCAGAGCGGCCGCACGGCGATGGCGGAACTCATCGAGCGGGAGCCGGAGATCGACGCCGTGTTCGCCGCGTCGGACAGCATGGCCGCCGGAGCGCTGAACGCCTTGCGGGCGGCGGGCCGCCGAGTGCCGCGGGACGTCGCGGTGATCGGATTCGACGACTTCCTCCTGGCGCAGCGCACGGACCCGACCTTGACGACCGTGCGCCAACCGCTCCAGGAGATCGGCCGGACCATGGTGCGGCTGCTTCTGGAGGAAATGGAGGATTCGGGAGTGGCCTGGCGGCATGTCAGCCTGCGTACGGAACTGGTGCTCCGCGACTCCGCCTGACCCGCTCGCCCTCCGGATCGCCCCCGCTCGCCCGCCTCACCGCCCGGCATCGAGCGGAGGGGCTCCGGCAAGGCCGGAGCCCCGGCGGGTTCAGCTGGTGGGGAAGGCGTCGGGCGTGCTGATACGGCTCTTGACCAGCGCCCCCGATTCCGTCAGCACACCGCTGCCGGCGTAGTCGGTGCCGTCGCACGTGCCGGGTTTGAGCGCCGCGGCGCCCTCATCGGCGTCGGAGTAGGTCCAGTTGGCGTAGCCGATCTTCAACTGGTCCAGCAGATCCAGCCAGGCCGTGGAACTGGCGCGGTCGACCGCGCCTCCGCCGGTGTAGGTCACCGTCCCGAACTCGGTGACGAACAGCGGCAGTTTCTGGGCCGCACGGCTCACCGCGGCGCGGTAGTTGTCCTTGTGGCTGGCGGCGTAGAAGTGGAACGTGTACATGATGTTGGTGGCGTTGACCGGGTTGTTGACGACCTCCGACTCGTTGGAGCCGTCCGAGACGCCGAGCGAGGACCAGCCACGTGTGCCGACGATGACGACGGCGTCCGGGTCGGCGGCGCGGATGACCGGGATGACCTGCTCGGCGTAGTTCTTGATGGTCGACCAGCTCACGCCGTTGGGCTCATTGGCGATCTCGTAGATCACGTTCTTCTTGTCGGCGTTGCGGGCGGCGACGGACGCGAAGAACGTCTTGGCCCGTGCGAGGTTGTAGGTCGGGTCGCCCGGCGTCAGGGTGTGGAAGTCGATCATGGCGTACATGCCGCGGGCCTCGGCCATGTCGACAAGGCTGTTCACCCGGCTGGTGAAGCCCGCCGGGTCGGTCTCGTAGCCGTCCTCCTGCACGTACATGGCGAGGCGCAACAGGTCCGACTTCCAGTCCCCGGCCAGCGCGTCCATGGAGGCGTTGTTGTAGCACTTGCTGAACCACTGAAGGCCGTGCGTGCTCATGCCGCGCAGCTGGACGGGGCGGTTGTACTGGTTGCACAGGTGGACGCCGCACACCTTGAGCTGCCCGTTGACGCCGACCGGGGTGCCGGTGGGCTGGCCGGGATCCGGGTCCGGCGGGGGCTCCTCGCCGCCGATGGAGCCGGTGCAGGTCACGCCGTTGAGAGCGAAGGCGGCGGGCTTCGGGTTGGCGCCCGTGAACGTCGCCGTGAGGCCCAGGTCGGTGGCGCCGCCGGTGGCCAGGGTGCGGTTCCAGTCCACGTTGGTGGCGCTGACCGTGGAGCCGGACTGCGACCAGGTGGCGTTCCAGCCCTGGGTCACCTTCTGCCCACCGTCGGACCAGGACCACTTCAGGGTCCAGCCACTGACGGGATCGCCCAGGTTGGTGATCTTCACCCCGGCCTGGAATCCTCCCGACCACTGGTTGGTGATCGTGTAGTCGACTCTGCAGCCCGCGGCGGCCGACGCCGGTGGGCTGACGAGAACGGTGAGGCCAAGGATCGTCGCGCAGGTCGCCAGTAGGGCCAGTAGACGTTTCACACTCGCTCCTCGTGTGCCGATGTATGCCGATGAAACTTGCATTGGGAGCGCTCCCAATATGGCTCGGGGATCAAGAACAGCTCGGGGACGGGTTTCGCCCTGCTCGCCGTGCGGCGGCTCAGGCCGGGGGCGTTCCCCAGGCCAGGGCCGTGCCGGTGTACGCGGGAACGGCCGGTGCGTCGGTGTACGTCGTCGAGGCCTTCCGGCTGTAGTCGTTCGTCTCGTCGAAGTTCGACCAGTCCGCCTTGCTCATCCTCAACTGGAGGTCACCGGTGGTGCCGCCGCCGGCCAACGAGCCGCCCGTGAAGCTCACCTCCACATAGGCGTCCGCGCCCGGTACGGCCGTCGTCAGCGGCACGACCCGCAGCTTGACCTGCGCGCAGCCCACGGCCGCGTAGTCGCACCAGGCGTTCACGGAGGCCGAGCCGTCGCGTGTGAAGTAGTAGCGGACCGTGACGTCGTCGAGTTTCACGGCGGACGAGCCGGCGTTCAGGACTTGGAGCGAGGGCCGGATGGCGTTGTCCGTCGCGGAGTTGTCGTCGTTCTTGTACCGCACCTTCAGGGCCCCGGACGGGGTGTCCGGCGACTCCGTGGTGATGGTCAGTGCCGCCGAGGGAGCGGAGACGTTGCCTGCCGCGTCCCGGGCCCGCACGGTGTAGCCGTACGCCGTGGAGGGCGAGAGCCCGGTGTCGGTGTAGGTCGTGCCGGTCACCGGCGCCGCGTTCACCCTGGTCGTTCCCCGGTAGACGTCGTACCCGGTCACCCGGGTGTTGTCGGTCGACGCCGTCCAGGACAGCGTGACGCTGGTGGAGGTCTTGGCCGTGCCGGTCAGACCGGTGGGGGTGGTGGGCGCCTGGGTGTCGTCGGGGTCCGTCGGGCCGTCGTACACGTCGCTCAGGCTGATGCCGGTGGTGCTGCCGGCGCCGCCCAGGGGAACCTCGTGGTCGAGGCTGACGAACTCGCCGCCGTGCTGCCAGAGTGCCGGCTTGAGCAGGGCGTACTTCTCCTCGTCCCAGGACTTCCAGTCGTTCAGCAACAGGCCGCCCGTGTCGCCGGAGTTGGGGTTGAGGCACCAGAACGTCTGGTGGATCCGGTGCTCGACGACGAGGTCCCGCAGCGCGGTCATCCACTTCTGGTTCGGGCCGCCGTCGAGGAAGCCGCCCCACTCGCCGATCAGCAGCGGGGCCTTGTTCTCCTTGTGCAGGTAGAGCCAGTTCGGGTCCCAGACGTCGCGCTCTAGCGTGCCGCGGTTCCAGTCACCGGTGAACCAGGGCTGCTGGTGGACCAGCGGGCCGTAGTCGTGCGGGGAGTACACGAGCTGGTCGCTGTGCGCGCCGAGGTCCACGGGATGGTCGCGGGCGCCGCGCAGATTGCCGCCCCACCAGGCCGAGTGGTAGTCGGCGCCCGTGGTGGAGGTCCAGTCCGCACCGGACTTGGGATAGATCTCGATGCCCTCGCAGAGCACCAGCAGGTGGGGGTTGATGGCGAGCATGCGCTTGCCGGCGGTCTCGCACACGTACTTGAAGTTGTCCTGGTCCGTCGAGCCGTCCCACTTGGCCCGCGGCGACGTGCCCGCCGTGCCGTGCGGCTCGTTCTTGACGTCCATGGCGACGACGGTGTCGTCGTTCTTGTAGCGAGCGGTCACCCACTCCCAGGCGGTGTAGAAGTCCTCGGAGGTGATGCTGCCCTTCCACCACACCGGGTAGACGTGGCCGGAGTTGTCGGCCTCGGCGCTGTGCACGTCCAGCATGACCTTGATGCCGTACTGCTTGCACAGGGCGAGCCAGTGGTCGAAGACCTGCACGGAGGTCTTGCCCGCGAGCTCGGGATTGGCGTAGGTGTTGACGCCGCTCGGGACGGTGGCCTGGCCGTTCTTCCACTCCAGGAGGAGTTGGGTGGAGATGGGCACGCGGACGATGTTGATGCCGCGGTCGGCCATCGACTTGGTGATGTCGTTGATGTTGGCGGACCACAGTCCGTGGAAGACCCGTTCGCCGGCGTTGAAGCCGAACCAGTTGGCGCCGGTGAGCCAGACCTCGTCCCCGTTCGCGTCAACGATCTTGTTGCCCTTGGTGTGCAGCCAGTCGTCGCCGGGTGCGGCGGCGGCCGCCTCGCTGCGCGCGGGGGCCGGTCGCGCCTCTGCCGCGGGCGCCGGCCCGGTCCCGAACAGTAATAATCCGGTGGTCAGTGCCGTAGCGAGCAGCACCTGGACGCGCTGGAACGGCCCGGCGCGGCCTCGTCCTGATGACGGTCCCACGATGTCCCTTTCTGTCGCATGGCCGGAGCAAGAAACATGGAACAGCGTTGGGAGCGCTCCCAGAATTGCGCGCTGTTCATGAAGCCAGGCGCCTTGGGGGCTGTCAACCTTTTGAACGAAGGCGGCCAGGTCCTTTCGGCCGCGGAGTTCAGCGTCGGGTGGCGGCGGGTTGGCGGCGTCGTATGGCCGTCAAGTGCCCACGACTGCTTGGGACTTCCTCTGGTGGGCCGGCAGTGGCCCACTGGAACCGGAAGTTCGAGAGGGGGCGGTCGCCTCGCAGAGGTGAGGCGACCGGCCGGGGGCCTCACCGGGCCCCACGTGTCCTACTGCTGCAGCTGCTTCGGGTCGATCGGGATCTCGGGTGCCGTGTTCTCTGCGCGCTCCTCGGCGCTCAACTTCCGCACCACGGTCCCGCAGCAGCGGTTGTACTGGTTCTGCCAGTCCGCCATGAACATGTCGTAGCTGGACTGTCCGACCAGCTTCAGGTCCGACTCGTCGTTGTGCCAGACGGCGTTGCTGGTCCAGTTCGCGGAGCCGGTGAACACGAGTTTGGCGTTGCTCGCCCCCGCGTAACCGCCGCTGATCATCATGTACTTGTTGTGCGTGTAGTGCAGAGCGTTGCCGTTCGCGTCGGTGCCGCGGCTGGTGTCGTGCACCTCGATGTTCGTCCGGTCCCGCAGGTAGTTCTCGACGCTGCCGTCGACCTGGCCGGCGGTGAAGAGTATGCGTATCTTGACGCCGGATTTCGCCAGGCTCACCAGCTTCTTCGGCAGCTCCAGATAGTTCGGGTCGCCCGACTGTCCCTGAGAGGTCCACTGGAACATGGCGATGTTGATCGTGGCCGGTGCCTTGACGTTGTTCAGGAAGTCGACCCAGGTGTTGCTCTTGGTGCGCGCCTTGGGCCACTGGTACGAGGGCGGGGACACCGTCGTCCTGGCGGCCGTGCCACTGGTGGAGTTGTAGTAGTCGGGCATCAGCGGGCCCGGGCCGCCCTGTGCCCCCTTGGACATGGCGGTGAAGTAGCGGACGTAGGAGTTGTACAGGTCGACGTTGCCCTTGACGGTGGCGCTGCTGTTCCACGCGGTCTTGACCTGGGCGGAGGTGGGGTTGGCGCTGCTGACGGTCACCGTCCTGTTCGCGTCGCTCCCGCCACTGAGCATGTAGTACTTCGCGTGCAGGGCGGAGCCGGAGTAGTGGGTCAGGCAGCCGCCCGGGCACATCGCGGCGAAGCTGGAGGCGCGCGGGTCGTTGCCCAACTCGGTGACCAGCGACTGCCAGACCGCGTTGTCGCTGTGGGAGTCCATCAGCGCCTTGACGATGACGCCGCGCTGGTGCGCGGTGATCAGGGCGCCCGCGAATTCCGGGCCCGGCCGCGTGCTGCCTATCGAGTACATGGCGACGCGTATGGTCTGCCCGCAACTGGCGCTGTTGATCGACTCGATGATCGGGCCCATGACGTTCATCTGGGCGTCGGGGTCCTCCGGGTCGTTGAAGCGCGGGCCCGGGCTTGAGGTGAACGTCCGCGACTCGCAACTGAGCGGAGCCTTGGCCTGCTTGACCGCCGCCTGTGCCGTTGTCGGCGACAGCGCGGTGACGGCCAGTGCGGTGATCAACGTGAGGGTTCTTCGCTTCATGGACGGGCCTTTCGGGCTTTCAGTGGGTTGTTGATGATGAGGAGTTCGGGGAGGGGCGCTGTGCTGATCGACCCGTGCGTGGTCGCCGAGTTGGGCCTGGTGGTCGATGTCGCGGCGCGGGCCTGTCAGGCAGTTCGGGGTGACGGGATCGCATCGCCCGTCATCCGGCGTCATCCCGCTGGATGAACTGCCCATGGCCTCGGGTCAGTTGACGGCGTTCGCTCCGAACGTCAGGCAGCCGTCGCCTGCTTCGGAGGGGCTGGGCGGGGTGGTAGGGCGTATGTGCGTGGCCATGCGTTGGGCTCCTGCAGGGGGCAGAGGTGTCCGGCGGACATCCCGCGTCGATGAGGTGCCGGTTCGTCGGTGTTTGCCCGAAGTTGTTCGAGGCGTGACCGTCGTTCGGCAAACAGAAGACGCGCAAGGGCGCCCGAGGGTTGCACGAGAAAGCGGGGAATCGGCTGTGACGCTGCGCATGTTGAGCCAGAGGGCGAGCCGGCCGCTCCGCGCGTTCGGTGGGCCGCGTGCGGCGGCGCAGATGCGGCAGGACCAGAAGGCGACGGAGAACGCGTCGATGGGCGCACGACCGCCTCCGCCGAGCAGGCCGCCTCGGCGGAGGGCTGGGCTTCGGCCCGGTGGACGGGCCGGCAGATCAAGGGGCGATCACGACGCCATGGAGTGCGGCTGGTCGGCCCGCGAGTGACCTCTCCCTCTCCTGGGGCTACGACAGTCCGGCTGACTCCGGTTCGGGGGTGCGGATGACGGCCAGTACCAGGAACAGTCCCACGGCTGCGAATGCCAGCCCGCCCACACACGTGGTCGCGATGCTGTCCGCCAGGGAGGCCTTGGTCGTACCCCCGCCGTGTGTGCGCAGGGCGTTGCCGAAGATGGTGACCAGCACCGCGGTACCGATCGAACCACCGATCATGCCGACCGACTGCAGCGCGCCGGACGCACCGCCCGCCTCCTTCGGAGGGATGTCGGCGAGGATGATTCCGGCGAGCGGTGCGTTGAGCAGGCCAACACCGGCTCCGGCCAAGAGCATGGGGAGCATGATGCCGCTGAAGTACCCGGTCGACGACGAGATCTGTGTCAGCCACGTCATCGCGGCGGCGACCAACAGCAGGCCGATCGTCATGGATGTCTTCGGGTTGTAGCGCTTGACGATCTTCGGGGTCAGCGTCCGCGGCACCAGCACCATCCCGAGGGACATCGGCAGGAAGGCGAATCCGGCCTCGATCGGATTCATGTCCAGTACGTTCTGCACGAATTGGGTCAGGAAGAAGAACATCCCGAACATCGCGCCGCCGGAGCAGACGAAGACGAGGAAGCCGCCGGCTCGGTTGCGATGGGTGAACAGGCCCAGGTTCAGGACCGGTTGGGGATGCCGGGCCTCCACCAGCACGAGCAGGCCGAGCAGTACGACTCCCGCGGCGAAGGAACCCACGGTGAGGGTGTCGGCCCACCCGGCGTCGGCGGCGTGGACGAAGCCGTACACCAGCGCGCTCATGCCCGCGGTGCCGAGCAGCGCCCCGGCTCCGTCGAATCGGCCGCCCTGGGGCTCGGCCGCGGGGATCAGCCGGGGTGTCAGGATGAGCACCGCCAGGCCGATGGGCACGTTGATGAACAGCACCCACCGCCAGGAGGCGAGGTTCGTGAGGACGCCGCCGAGGAGCAGGCCGCCCGTGGAGCCGATACCGGAGGCCATGACGGAGATTCCGAGGGCCTTTGTGCGTTCTTCCTGGTCGGTAAAGGTCCTCACGATCAGTGCCAGGGTGGACGGCAGGGCCAGAGCCGCGCCCAGGCCCTGCAGTGCACGGGCGGTGAGCAGCCACCAGGTTTCCTGGGCGCAGCCTCCGGCGAACGAGGCCAGGGTGAAGAGCGCGACACCGGTCATCAGGGCTCTGCGGTTGCCGAGGATGTCGCCCATGCGCCCGCCGAGCAGTAGGAATCCGCCGTACACCAGGGTGTAGGCGTTGAGTACCCAGGACAGCCCGGTGGGCGAGACGTCCAGGGAGTTCTGGATCTTTGGCAGGGCCATGTTCATCACGGTGATGTCGATGGCGCTGAGGAGTTGGACGCAGAGGATGACGGTCAGGATGGCGCCGCGGTGTGCGGGGGCCTTTACGTCCTGGCTGGGGAGCGCGGTGCTGGACAAGGTTCGGAGCCTCCTCCGGCGAGCCGGCGCTCGCCAACGGATGATGGCTTGTTCGGGTGGGAGTGCCCGGACATAAAAGCGGGGAGTCCTCTCCGGGTGTAGCGAGTACGATACGGGGGATACTCTCCGATTTGCAATATGGAGGCTTGATGCAGCGCTCAAGGCCGGCTCCACCGAGCCTGCCCCCGCGGCCGGTCAGGACGGATGCCCGGCGGAACTACGACCGTCTGGTGGCCGCGGCGGACGACTTGTTCGACGAACGGGGCACGGAGGTACCGCTGGACGACGTCGTCCGCAGGGCCGGGCTCGGCTCCGGCACGCTCTACCGCCACTTCGCCACCCGCGACGCTCTGTTGGCGGCCGTGTTCTGGGAACGGATCGCCGCGCTGTGCAAGGAGGCGGAGAACCTCCTCGCGGCCGAGTCGCCGATGGACGGCATCGTCGTATGGCTCCGCAGTCTCATCCGGCTGACGATGCGGCGCGGGCTCGCCGCGGCGCTCGCCGCGGACAACAAGGACGGTGGCTCGGAGCTGTTCCGGTATTGCAGGGAGGCGCTCGACGGCGCGGCCGCCCCCTTGCTGGAGCGGGCCAAGGCGGCCGGCTCGTTCGCCCCGGAACTGGAGGTCTCTGACCTGATCACGTTCACCCACGCCATCGCGGTGGCTGCGGAGCGGGCGCCTGACGGGGCGGAACACGCCGACCGGCTGTTGCGTCTGCTGCTGGACGGGCTGCGAACCCGAGAGGATCCACTGCGGGCACTGTGATCGCTGAGCGGTACCTGCGGAGCCGCGCACACGGACGACAGGGGGAGAGGGCGGGTGGAGTACGTGAGCACGAGCGGCGGAGTCCAAGTCGCGCACCGTTGGGATGACTGCTCGGCCGCCGAGGACTTGGAGGGCTGGGCGCAAGTCGGCCACTTGGCGAGATCGCCGCTCGACCAGCACTATCAGCAACTCGCCCCCGACGAGCGTGCGGTGTTCCGGAGACTGTCGGTGCTGGGCCCCGAATTCGATGCCGAAGCGGCCGTCGTGGTCTCCAGGGACGGCCGGCTCGGTGCCATCGAGGTGGTGGGCGCCCTGGACGTGCTGGAGTTCAGGGAACTGATCCAACAAGTGCACAGCGACTCGGAGAAGATCCGGTTCCGATGGGCCGCGAGCACAGTCGAGTACGCCGCCGAGCGGCTGCGGGAAAGTGGCGACGCGGCCGCCGCCAACACCCGTCTCGTGGACTGGATTTGGGGCCACGCCCGCCGGCTGACCCATGCCTACATGCTCTCTCGCGAGCAGAACGAATGGTTTGCCGATCGTGGGAACCATCTCCTGAAGGCCATCGAGTGGACCTGGCGCGGGCCCGACGACGACAGACACGACCTGATGGTGGTTCTGCTGGCCAACCTCTGGCTGCACAGCGGCCAACAGGAAGCCGGTCCGGGGCCGGGAAATCCGCGTTCTGATCGAGGAGATGAACGAGCAGGCGCACCAGATCAGGGCCCAGGGAATGGACGGCGTCTTCGAGAAGCCCGTCTTCCTCGCCAACGGAGACCAGGCCGTCGTCGAATGGTCGCTGCGCAAGGAGGACGGCACCGTCATCCAGCGGGGTATTGACCTCTTCACCCTTCGGAACGACAAGATTCTCGTGAAGGACGTCTTCCGCAAGGCGTGACGCTCGCGGGAGGCGAACCGTCCCGACACCTGGTCCCCGGGGCCGGGCCCCGGGGGCCGGGCGGGGCCACCTTCTTCGATGCCGATCGACACGACGGGAATCATGGGCGTACTACGAGCAATCAGCGACCTGCACATCTCCTACGCCGAAAACCGGGCCATGGTGGCCGAGTTGAAGCCGACCGATCCCGACGACTGGTTGATTGTCGCCGGCGACATCGGTGAGCTGACGGCGGACATCGAGTGGGCCCTGGCCCTGTTGCGAGAGCGCTTCGCGCGGGTGATCTGGGTACCCGGCAATCACGAACTGTGGACCGTCAAGCAGGAGACCAGTCCGCTCCGAGGAGTGCGACGCTACGAGAGCCTGGTGGAGATGTGCCGCCGCCTCGACGTGATCACGCCCGAAGACCCCTATCCGGTGTGGACCGGAGCGGGCGGTCCGGTACGGATCGCACCCCTCTTCCTGCTGTACGACTACACGTTTCTGGCCCCGGGCGCCACGACGCGTGAGGAGTCCCTGGAGAAGGCGTACGCGGCCGGGATCGTGTGCACGGACGAGTTCTTCTTGCACCCCGACCCCTATCCGACGCGTCAGGACTGGTGTGCGGCCCGCGTCGCGGCGACGGAACTGCGCCTGAGTGAGGTCACGGGTCCTGGTTCGCCGCCCCTGGTCCTGGTCAATCACTGGCCGTTGGTGCGCAGCCCCACCGAGGTGATGACCCATCAGGAGTTCGCCCAGTGGTGCGGCACGGTGCGCACCGCCGACTGGCACACCCGCTTCGACGTACGAGCCGTCGTGTACGGGCACTTGCACATCCCGCGGCGCACCGTCCACGACGGCGTACCGTTCGAGGAGGTGTCCCTCGGATACCCGCGGGAATGGCGCCGCTTTGGGTTGCGCGACGATCTGGCGCGGCAGATCTGGCCCCGGCCCCGGGACATCACCGAGGGCGCCGCCGCATGATCGAGTCGATTCTGCCCTCCGACGTACTGGCTGTTCAGTCGTACACCGACCGGCTCGACATCACCCTGTCCCCGCGGGAAGAGGCGCTCATCGCCAGGGCTGTGCCCAAGCGGCGCGCCGAGTTCACAACCGTACGGTCCTGCGCCCGGGACGCCCTCGCGGCGCTCGGCGTACCCCCCGCGCCGCTGCTTCCGGACGGGCGCGGCGCACCGGTTTGGCCGTCCGGTGTCGTCGGCAGCATGACCCACTGTGCCGGGTACCGGGCCGCGGCCGTGGCGCACGCCCGTCGGATCACTTCTCTCGGCATCGATGCCGAGCCCAACTCGGGCTTGCCGGATGGGGTGTTGGAGACAATCGCTCGCCCTGAGGAACGCTCTGCCCTCGCCGCCCTGCCCGCGGGCGGGCCTGCCTGGGACCGCCTCCTGTTCAGCGCCAAGGAATCCGTCTACAAGGCCTGGTATCCCGTCACTCGCCGCTGGCTGGATTTCAAGGAGGCTTCTCTCGTCCTCGCCCACGACGGCACGTTCACCGCAGACGTCCTCGTCCCGGCTCCGCCCGAACTCGCCCGCCTGCGAGGACGCTGGGTGGTCGAGGGTGAGCATGTGGTGACGGCTGTGGTGGTGGAGAGGGACTGTTGATCCGAAACTCAACTGATCCGAAACTCAACTGAACGCCGCGGCTGAGAAGCCCCCCGCATACCGTTTCCCCCTCGCGTTGGGCGTGGGCCAGGACGTCCGGGTCGTGGTGCCGCGTGGGTTCCACATGGTTGTGCTGTCACATCTGGGGTCGCTGATTTGTCCTCGCTTCAGAGGATGTATCTGTGACAGAGAGGACCGACAGCATGAAGACCCTCATCGTGTGCACCTCCGTGTCCCACGGGAACACGCGTCGCGTCGCCGACGCCATGGCCCCCGTTCTGGAGGCGAAGGTCGTCTCCCCGGAAGCGGTGGACCCGGCGGAGATGGCCGACGCCGATCTCTTGGGCTTCGGGTCGGGTGTTTTCTACGGAAGGCTCCACCCCGGCCTCAGCCGGTTCGTCGAGGAGCTGCCGGCAGCGCGGGGGCGGGCGTTCGTGTTCGCCACCAGCGGGCTGCCCGAACTGCCGCCCGCCCCGTTCACCCGGCCCCTGGCCAGGACCCTCCAGGGCAAGGGGTACACGGTGGCCGGGACCTTCACCTGCCGGGCGTTCGACACGTGGATGCCCTTCAGGCTGGTGGGCGGCCTCAACAAGCGGCGGCCGAACACCGGTGACCTCGCCGCCGCGAAGGAGTTCGCGGAGCGGCTGCGGGGCGGGTGAGCGACCAGCGCCTGCGCGGCGCGCCTGCAACTGCGCTGCAACGAGTCCTGCAACAGGTGCTGCAACGCGGCCTTGCACGATGCATTCCACGTCCCGTCAGCGGACGCATGCCCGGCCGCACGGTTCGGCCGGCGCAGGCCCGAGAGAAACGAGGAGCGAAGAGGAATGCACATACTCACCGGCGTGAACATGCTGTCCAAGGATCTCGTCCTGGTCCATTCCAAGCAGGACAAGTTGGTCAGGGTGCCACTCGCGGACATCGACGGCTGGCTGCCGGCGACTCCCCAGCACACGTGGATCGCCTCCGACGAGGTCACCGTCTACGTGGCCACCGACGCCATCCCGCCGTTCAACGCCTCCATCGTCACGCTGCACCTGAACGACGTGGACTGGGACGCCGGAAAGGCCGACGTGGAGCTCCGGCAGATCCTTCCGCTGGACGTCTCCGGCACGCCGTCCGACATGCCGAACCTCAAGCAGACCTCGCCGAACCAGCCGATCATGCCGTGGACGAGGCCCCTCTACACGCAGACGCATGGCCCCACCTTCCTGCCGCGCTCGAAGTTCACCTACGTCACGCACTACACGGACGACCGCGTGCGCGGATTCAGGATCAGGTCGGACGGCACGCTTGAGCAGCGCGTCCTGTACTCCCAGCGCGGCCTGACCCGGCAGACCCACGGCGTCAACTTCAACCCCGAGGGCACCGTCGGGCTCGGTGTCGGCTACGACTACGACATCGGTGAGGTGCGCGTCTACCGTCCCGACCGGCACACCGGCAAGGTCGAGGCGACGCACACCATCACGCTGGGGACGGAGACCGAGTACGGGGCGTTCGCGCACTACGCCTCATGGCTGGACAACCGCTACGCCTACATCGGGGCCATGCAGATCGGGCCCACGTCGAGGACGCCCCTGGGGGCCACGGTCGTCGGACAGAGCGTCTGGCTGATCGACACCGAGCTCGACACGGCCGAACGCGTCATCGGCCCCACCACCAAGCCGGGCGGCGCGGGCATGTACAGGTCGCCATCGGACGTGACCATCGCCAAGGGCAAGTTGTACGTGGCCGAGGAGGACTCGTGGGCCGGGCAGACGGACAACGCCGCCGACTACGGGCGCGACGGCTACATCTCGATCTGGGACCTGTACGACCGTCGCCGCCCCAGCTTCGTCAAGCGGCTGCGCCCCGGCCATGAACTGCCCGCCGGCTTCCGCAACGCCCACACGGCCACGGCCATGTTCGACGAGGAGTCGGTGTTCGTCTCCAGCTTCGTCAGCGATCACCTCATCCGGATCGACACCTCCACCGACAAGGTGGCGAAGGTCTACGACGCCGACGACGGACTGAGCATGTTCCACGGGGAGTTCGCGACCGGAAGGAACCGGTGACCGACGGATGACCACCCAGGCCGAGCAGCACGACGACCTGTCGCACACCAGGATCATGCTGGGCCGGCTCGCCGCCAACTGGCCCAGGCGCGCCTACGTAAAGAAGGACGAGTTGGATCCGTTCTTCGAGTCGGGCGAGCCGGGTGAGTCGGGCGAGCCGGGAGAGCCGGGAGAGCCGGGCAAGGAGGATTTCCTCGAAGGGCTGTTGCCCTTCAGGGACTTGCCGCAGTACCAGGCCAGTTCACCCGGGATGAAGTCCCGCGTCCTGAGCTGCGGCTGGCTGATGTACAACGCCAAGACCACGCAGATCGAGACGGAGATCGTCAACCCGTCCTGCCTCGACATCATCGCGGGGGCGATGCCGGGACTGCGTACGGCCGATGCGCAGAAGGCCGTCTGCGAGACCTTGGTCGACGAGGCCTACCACGTACACCTCGTGGAGCAGGCGAGCCGCCTGACGCGCAGCCGTCGCGGCCTCGAGGACCTGCACATCCCGCGGTTCAACCTGGTGCGGCACATGCGCGAGCGCCAGCGGACGGGCACGGACCCCTGGCACGGCCAAATGGTCCAGTTCGCCACGGCGGTGGTCTCGGAGATCTTCATCAGCGACTACCTGCACCTGCTCAGCGAGAGCGAGGAGATCCAGCCCTTCAACCGCATGACGGTGGCGGCCCACCGGCACGACGAGATGGTGCACAGCCCCCTGTTCCGGTCCATGGCCCAGCTCTTCTCCCATGACCTGACGGTGCGGCAGCGCGCCGCGTTCGCCGACGTGCTGGCCGAACCCGTCGTCTGGTTCGCCGACCGCGAGCTGGACATCTGGCTGTCCATGCTGCGGCAGATCGGATTCCCGAAGGCCGAGGAGATGATCCACGAGTGCCGGTCCCTGGGCGCCGCCGACCTGGCGTCCCTGGACTACTCGGAGATCGTCACGCTGGCCGAGGAGATCGGCCTGCTGGACTCGGCCGCGGCCCGCGACAGCTTCGCCAGGCAGGGCCTGATCGCCTGATCGTGCCGGAGTGACGGGGCGGGCGCGCCATCGCGCCCGCCCCACCACTTCCCGTTTTCCGTAACCCCATTTCCGTACGGACTTTCCGTACGAAGGAAGCGCAGGAGTCAAGTACGTCATGGCAGTCGACATCGCGGCACCCACGCTGCGCGGGGCACCCGGGCCCCCTGACACAACCACCACCGTCCTCCGCGTGAGCGGACGGACCAGGGGAGCCGACGGAGTGCTCACCCTCACCCTGACCGACCGCGCCGGCAGGGAACTGCCCGAGTGGTCGCCGGGGGCCCACATCGACCTGATGCTGCCCGAGATCGATCTCGTACGGCAGTACTCGCTGTGCGGCGACCCGGCGGACCGGTACACCTGGCGCGTCGCCGTCCTGCTCGAACCGAACGGCCGCGGCGGCTCGCGCCATGTGCACCAGTCGCTCCACACCGGCGAGACGGTGCGGGTCAGGGGCCCGCGCAACCACTTTCCGCTGGAGCCCGCGGCCCGCTACCTCTTCATCGCGGGCGGCATCGGCATCACACCGATCCTGCCGATGGTGGCCGCGGCCGAATCCGCGGGCAGGGACTGGCAGTTGGTCTACGGCGGGCGTTCCCGCGCGTCGATGGCCTTCCTCGACGAATTGGAGGCCTACGGAGACCGGGTACGGGTCCACCCCCAGGAGGAGAGCGGCCTGCTCCCGCTCGACGAGCTCCTCGGCACACCTCGCGAGGACTGCCTGGTGTACTGCTGCGGGCCCGAGGCCCTGCTCGGCGCCGTCGAGGAACGCTGCACCGGATGGCCGCCCGGCGCGCTGCGCACGGAGCGCTTCGTGGCCCGGCCGGCACCGGCCGACGCCGACGGCGGCACCGCCTTCGAGGTGGAGTGCCGGCGCTCCGGCCTGACCCTGGCGGTCGCACCGCACGAGTCGATCCTCGACGTGGCCGACCGGGCGGGCGTGCTGACGTTCGCCGCCTGCCGCGAGGGCGTCTGCGGCACGTGCGAGACGAGCGTCGTCGAAGGCGCCCCCGAGCACCGCGACTCCCTGCTCACCGAGGCGCAACGGGCCGCCGGGGAGAGCATGATGATCTGCGTCTCGCGCAGCCGCGGCTCCCGGCTCGTCCTCGACCTGTGAGCGACCGCCCACTCATCACCAACCATTGCGAGGCTGATCGAGATGACAGAGGCGCTGGCCGTCCGGCACGTAGCCTTCGAGGACCTGGGCTCCTTCGAGGAGGTGCTCAGGGAGCGGGACATCCGGGTGACCTACGTGGATGCCGGACGCGGCCGGCTCAGGGAAGAGGTCGAACGGCGCTCGCCCGAACTGCTCGTCGTCCTCGGCGGCCCCGTCGGGGCGGGCGAGACGACCGCGTACCCCTTCCTCACGGAGGAGATCGAGCTGGTCGGGGACCGGCTGTCCCGCGAGGAACCCCTGCTGGGTGTCTGCCTGGGCGCGCAACTGATCGCTGCCGCGGCCGGCGCCAAGGTCTACCCGGCCGCGGTGCGGGAGATCGGCTGGCAGGGCGTCGACCTGACCGCGGCAGGGGCCGATTCCGCCCTGGCGGAGCTGACCGCGCCCGTACTGCACTGGCACGGTGACACCTTCGACCTGCCGGCGGAAGCCGTGCACCTCGCCTCCACACCGCAGTGCGCGAACCAGGCCTTCAGCCTCGGGCGGAACGCCCTGGGGACGCAGTTCCACGCGGAGGTCCGCGGCGCGGCCATCGAGTCCTGGCTGATCGGCCACGCCCATGAGATAGCGCACGCGCCCGGGGTGTCCGCCACCGGCATCCGCGAGGACACCCGCCGGTACGCGGGCCTGCTGGAGAGCCAGGGCCGGAGGTTCTTCGGCCGCTGGCTCGACGACGTCGGCCTGTAGGCGTCGGCCTGAAGACGTGGGGCTGTAACGGAGACGGCATGCGCCTGAAACGGAGACGTATGGTCATGTAACGGAAACGTAGGGGCCTGTAACGGAAGACGACACCGCCTACGCACCCCGTACCCGGCGAAGCCCCCACCGCTTACCGGCCACGCCTGGCCCAAAAGCCATACGCCCGCCTCTTGCCGGAGGACCGTCGTGTCCCGTACCGGGGCCGCGTCGGGTGATGCGGCGGCTCCGTCGTGCGGGGCGGTGGGGCGCGACGGGCACCCGTACCGGCCACGGCGGTGCGGGCCCGGCCCCCGGCCGATGACCGGCGCGCGGCGCGCCGATTAGGTTGGGGTCGACTGCTTCACGGGGGAGGCGGTGATGGGCGACCCCATGACGTCCGCCACGCTGCGATTCGAGGTGCTCGGCCCGCTGCGGGTCCGGCGGGACGGTCTGGAACTGGACGCCGGGCCGGTGCAACAGCGGGTCATGCTCGCCGTGCTGCTGCTGTCCGCCAACCGGCCGGTGTCACGGGAGAGGCTCATCGACGCCATCTGGGGGGAGGCCGCCCCAGGGCGGGCGGTGAACCTCCTGCAACGCCATGCCGCGGGCCTGCGCCGCGTCCTTGAGCCCGGGCGCCGGGCCCGTACGCCGTCCCAGCTGCTGACCTGGACCGAGGCGGGCTACCTGCTGAAGGTGGCGCCCGGCGGCCTCGACCTGGACACGGTCACCGCGGAGGTGGCCAGGGGCCGCTCGGCGCGGGCCGCGGGGGACCTGCCCGCGGCCGCCGAGGCCCTGCACGCCGCCCTGCGGCTGTGGCGGGGCAGGCTGTGCGAAGGGCTCGCGGGGCCCTTGCTGAGCGCGGAGCGCGACCGTCTGGAGGAGGACCGCCTCGGCGTCGTCGAGGAGCGCGTCGAGGCCGACCTGGCGCTCGGCGCCGACGCGGAACCCGTGGCCGAATTGCGCCGATTGATCGACGCCCACCCCTTGCGCGAGCGGCCGTACGGCCTGCTCATGCGCGCCCTGCACCGTTCGGGGCGGCAGGCCGAGGCCCTCCAGGTGTACCGGGACGCCCGCCGGCTGCTGGCCGATGAGCTCGGCATCGAACCCGGTGCGGAACTGCGTCGGGTGCACGAGCAGATCCTGACCGCCGACGCCGCCCTGAGCCCGCCCGCCCCGGCCCGCGCGGAGGCGCCCGAACCGGCGCGGAACGACGACGGCCACTCCGCCCGCCTCGCCGCCGGCGCGAGCCCGCCGGCGTCGGGCAACCTGCCCGCCGAGCTGACCAGCTTCGTCGACCGACAGCGCGAACTGACCGAGATCGGCGAACTGGTGCCCGCCACGCGCCTGGTGACGCTCACCGGGGCCGGCGGCGTGGGCAAGACCAGGCTCGCGCTGCGCGCCGCACGGAACCTGCGTCCGGGCTTCTCCGACGGCGTGTGGCTGGTGGAGCTCGCGGGCCTGCGCGACCCCGGACTCGTCGAGCACACCGTCGCCACGGCGCTCGGCATCCAGGACCGGTCGGGCCGCACACCCCTGTCCGCCCTGATCAGGCACCTGCGGAACCGGCACGTCCTGCTGGTGCTCGACAACTGCGAGCACTTGCTCAGTACGTGTTCCCCACTCGTCGACCGACTGCTGCGCGCGGTGGAAGGCCTGCGGGTCGTCGCCACCAGCAGGCAGCCGCTGGCCATCGACGGCGAGCGCATCTTCGCGGTACGGCCGCTGTGGGTGCCGCCGGACGCCGCGAGCCCGTGCGCACCGGCCGCGCGGCGCGCGCCCGAGGAGGACGGGGCCGCCGTCACCCTGTTCACCCACCGGGCGCGCGCCGCGGTGCCCAGCGGGTTCTCCCTTTCCCCTGAGAACCAGGCGATCGTGACCCGGATCTGCCGACGGCTCGACGGCAACCCGCTGGCCATCGAGCTCGCGGCCGGACGCCTGCGCGCCCTGTCGCCCGCCCAGCTCCTCACCCGCCTCGACGACCGCTTCCGGGTCCTCGCGACGGCGCGGCCCACCGCGCTGCCGCGCCACCAGACGCTCCAGGCGACGGTGGACTGGAGCTTCCACCTGTGCACGGACAAGGAGCGGCTGCTCTGGTCCCGCCTCTCGACGTTCACCGACACCTTCGACCTCGAAACGGCCGAGGCCGTCTGCGCCCTGGACGACCTGCCCGCCGAGGAGGTCCTCGACCTCGTCGACGGGCTCGTCGACAAGTCGGTGCTCATCCGCGAGGAGTCCACGGACGGCGTCCGCTTCCGGCTCCTCGAGATGCTCCGCGAGTACGGGCGCAAGCGGCTCTCGGACAGCGGCCTCCAGGCGGAGCTCCGCCGCCGCCACCGGGACTGGTACCTGGCCCTTGCCGAACAGGGCGAGGCGGAGTGGTTCGGTGCCAAGCAGGCGGACTGGGCCGCCCGGATGCGCCTGGAGCACGCCAACCTGCGCGAGGCACTCACCTTCTGCCTGACCACACCGGGGGAGGGCAGGGCCGGTGTCCACCTGGCGGCCGCGCTGTACTTCTTCTGGGTCGGCTGCGGCCACGTCGAGGAGGCGCAGCACTGGCTCGGCCGGGCGCTGGCCGTGGACCGCGAACCGTCCAGCGAGCGCGCCAAGGCCCTGTGGGTGCTGAGCCGGATCGCCTATCTCCGCGGCGACCTGCCCGGCAGCACCGCCAGGTCGCAGGAGTGCCGCCGACTGGCCAGGACGCTCGGCGACGAAGCCGCCCTGGCCTACGGCACACACATGGCGGGGGCCGCCGCCCTGCTCGGCGACGACCCGCGGCGCGCGCAGGACCTCCTCGAGGACGCCCTGGGGCGCTATGTCGCGCTCGGCGAGCTGAACAGCGTGGTCGTCATGGCGCAGATCCAGCTCGCCATGACAAGTGTCTTCGTCGGCACACCGGACCGCGCGGTGCGGCTCTGCAGCCGGGCGCGGGCCATCTGCGAGGTCCACGACGAGACATGGACGCTCGCCTACGTCCTCTACGTGCAGGCCTTCGCCGAGTGGGCCAGGGGCGACCGCGGGGCGGCGACCTGTCACGCCCGCGAGAGCCTGCGCCTGAAGCGGGACTTCTGCGACCGCCTCGGCATCGCCATGGCCGTGGACCTCCTCGGCTGGATCGCCGCCGCAGAGGGCAGGAGCCACCGGGCGGCGGTGCTGCTCGGCGCGGCCGAGGAGGAGTGGAACGCGGTCGGTCTTCCGTGGTTCGGCTCGGAGCACTGGCGGGCCCCGCACGAGGAGGGGGAGCGGCTGGCGCGGCGGGCCCTCGGCCACGAGGCCTGCGAGGACGCCTTCCGCTCGGGCGCCCGCCTCACCCCGGACGAGGTCGTCGCGCTGGCCCTGGACACGACGGCCGGGCCCGGCGCCGCAGGAGGGGGATCAGTGGCAGGAGGGGGATCGGCGGGGCGGCGAGGAACGCACCGAACCGACCGTCCGGCTGCCTTCGGCCTCTATTGAGGTGTGTCGGCGTGCTGCCCCGCCGCACCCGCGCCGCGGCGGCGGCGTCCCTCACGCCGACTCCTTCAGCGCCGTCAGCAGTTGGTCGCTCGTGGCCACCGCGCCGAAGATGCCACCCTGCATGGTCACCATGCGCAGCGCGGCCTCGTAGTTGCTCCGCTCCGTGGCACCGGTGCAGTCCGACAGCAACAGGCATTCGTAGCCGCGGTCGTTGGCCTCGCGCATCGTGGTGTGCACGCACACGTCGGTGGTGATCCCGGTGAGCACCAGGTGTGTGATGCCGCGGGTACGCAGCACCAGGTCCAGATCGGTGGCGTAGAAGGAGCCCTTGCCCGGCTCCGGCGCGGGTGAGCGAGATGTCGTAGCCCATGGCATCGACGTAACCGCCGAGGCCGCAGAAGTCGGTCTGCCAGTCGATGCACAACAAGGCGGTACGCGAGACGGCGAGGCTGCCGTCGAAGGGCCAGAGGTACGGGGTGGCGTCAACGATGGCCACGGTCACGTCCCTTCGGGGTGGTGGGATGCGCGGGAGCCCGGAACGAGACGTTCCGCGGCGAGGTACAAGGCGGCACCGGCCAGCAGTCCTGCGACGGCTTCGCAGTACTGCGGACCCTCGTAGTGCACGAACGCGGCCACCACGGCCCCGCCCGCCCACGCGGCCAGGGCGCTGAACCGCAGCACGGAGCCGTCCGGCCGTGCCTCGGCGGGGCCCCGGCGTCAGCAGCCCGCCGTGGTGGTCGGTGAGCAGGCCGAGGAAGTCCCCGCCCGCCGAGCCGGGATCGGCCGCCGCGCCCGCTCCGACGATCACGGCACCGACGACCAGCGCCAGCAGGTTGGCCAGCGGGAAGGCGGTGAGCGCGGCCAGCACGGCCTCGCGCCCGTTGCGGGACCAGCGGGTGAAGTCCGCGGTCATGGTGCCGGAGTCGGCGAACCCGGCCACCACCATCGTGACGCAGGCGCCGAACGTCAGGGCTCCGCCGGCCGGGGCCTGGCCGCCGTAGGACAGTACGGAACCCGGGTCCGAGTCACGCAGCGCCAGCGCGATGGCCACACCGCCCAGCACCAGGTACAGCGGTGCCGCGATCCAGCCGATGACCACGGTCGCCAGGAACCCCGAGGCGAGGTGGGCACCGCGGGCACCGAAGGTGACCGCGGCCACGCGGGCGAACGTGTTGCCGGTGCGGCCGGCCAGATAGCTGAGCGCACCGACGTAGCCGCCCAGGATCAGACAGCCCGCACGGAATCGCCGCTGGGGAAGTACGGCAACTGGCGAGGTGTGTGAACCGGCCCGGATCCTGTAGTGCGCGGGGCCCGTCAACAGGTCGACGGGCCCCGCGCGTTGGGTGGGTTTACAGGTTGCCGCCGCGGTTCAGCCAGCATCGGACGGCGCCGCCGTCGTAGACGGTGACGTAGTCGGCCTTGCCGTCTCCGCTGATGTCGCGGAACGTCGACTTGGCGCCGGGGTATCCGGTCTTCTTGACGAAGTCGCGGTGTTCCTCGAAGCCGCCGTTGCCGCGCCCGCCCTGGTTGAGGTAGGCGTGGACGGTCCCGTCGGGGCCGACCATGAGGTAGTCGGCCTTCTTGTCGCCGTCGACGTCGGCGAGGCGCAGCTTGTCGCGGGATCCGTAGAAGACGCCGGGTGCCCAGTTCAGGTGTTCCTCCCAGCGCCAGTCGTATTCGTCGCTGCCCGGCAGGTTGAAGTACGCGTGCACGGACCCGTCTTCGCCCACCCTCAGATAGTCGTCGCGGCCGTCGCCGTTGACATCGGCGAAGCGTACGGAGTCCTGTTCGGCGCCGTCGAGGTCGAGGTCGATCGATCCACCCTCGTCCCAGCTGATCGTGGAGCCGTCGACCAGGCCCTCGTTGAGGTAGTTGAAGACGAGCCTGTCGTCGCCCGACGGCGGGATCAACACGATGTCCGCCCGTCCGTCACCGTCGACGTCCGGAAAGTCGATCTTCCAGCCGTCCGGCCAGGCCTCCGCGAGGTCGATGTCGGCCTTCACCTCTTCCCAGCGCGGCTGCCCGGGGCGGTCCTCGCGGTTCAGGGCGATACGCAGTGAGTGGTCCCTCGTATCCGTATCGACGCGGACGTAGTCGTCCCGGCCGTCACCGTCGAAGTCCGCGAGCTGGGTCTGGCCCTGAGGGTGTGTCATACCGGGGGCGATCACTCCCAGGGGGCGCCACCCGGGGCCCGCCGCGCTCGTGCCGTCCCCGTCGTCGCAGGGGGAGGAGACGCGGGACGGGTCAGGCTTTTCGATCCATCCCTTGCGTGCGGCGTCCTCGATCCCGGAGTAGAAGTCGCCGCCGAGCTTGGCGTAGCCCGCGTCGTCGGGGTGGGCATCGCTCTCCAGGCCGTCCCCTACGGAGATGTCCCCGGTATCGGTCAGCACGACGCGTTGGCCCTGGGCGCGCAGGTCGGCGACGATGCCCGGCAGTTCGGCGTTGAAGGCGTCGATCCGGGGTTGCAGGCCTGCCTTTCCGGTCGGGAGTACCTTCGCCACCACCACGACCGCCTTGGGCGAGTCCTTGTGGAGCCGGGTGATCAGGCTCTTCATACGCTCCGGGGCCGAGTCCAACTCGTAGTTCTGGTTGAAGTCGTTGGTGCCGGCGTGGAGCGTGATCACGTTGGGCCGGTACTGGGGAACGGTGCAGGCCGCCACCTCCGCGATCTCGTCGATCCGCCACCCGGGGTGGCCCTCGTGATCGAGGTCGGGCATCGTTCCCCGGCGCTGCGAGCCGGTGAAGTCGACCTGTCCGTCCGCGACGGTCTCGCGCAGCCTGGCGTAGAGCGCTCCGCGGTACCCGTTGTTGTCCGAACTCTCCACGCCCGCGGTGATCGAGTCGCCCAGCGGCATCACCCGCAGCGGCTGTTTCGTGATCGCGTCACCGCTGTCCACGCCCACCACCACGTCGCCGGGCTCCACGATCGTGCCGTTGCGCCACAGCGCGCGCAGCTGTGCCGCGTAGCCGTACGCCATGGTGCGGTAGCCGCGGGTGTTGGGAACCCCGTCGGCGTCCTGCCCGGTGTCCACGCCGCTCGTGCTGCTGGTGAAGCCCGTGTCCACGCGGCGGATCCGGTGCCCGGCCGCCGCGACACCGTCGATGATCGCCTTCGACCGCGCGCGGTAGGAGGACGTCCCGCTGAACATGGCCTCGCGAACGCTCGCGTCCTTGGACGGGGCGGGATCCCCGACGAGCACGGTGGTGTTGGGCACCACGAGGTAGATCTGCTCCAGGAGGTCCCGCAGCTGGTTCGCCTCATCGGCGGCACTGCGCGCGTTGCGCGTGGTGAGGTCGTTGGCGACGTCGATCTGCAGCACCACGACGTTGGGTTTGTACGTGGGCAGGTCCTCGGAGAGGTGCTGGCGCAGCTGCTCCATGCTCTGGCCCGGGAAGGCTTCCTGCTGGTTGTCGCCGTCGCTGACGGTGCCGCCCTCGGTGGATCCCACGTAGTCGAAGCTTGCCTCTTCGTCCGCGGCCGTACTGGTCGAACCTCCGGTACTGCCACGGGAGTTCGGGCACGGGCCACCGCCCTGCACGACGAGGCAGGCCCGCATGATCCCCCGCCCGCCGGCCTCGTCCTGCCCGTTCTCGCCGTCCATTCCGTATCCGCCCGTGGGCATGGCCGACATCTGAGGTCCGCCGTCGACGCGGGTGGCTCTGGGCCTGGTGGCGACCGGATCGTGATCGGAGCCGCCCCTGCTGGGTTGGGCCTCCGCGCTGAGAAGCTCTGCCGAACTGGTGGTCACGGTGAAGTCGAGTTCTCGTCGCGATCCGTCGGGGCTGTGGTGGGTCGGCATGCCGCTGCGCACGACAGCGGGAGGGATGCCGGTGTCCGGTGTGCGGATGTCGGCGAAACCCCTGCGCGATCGCAGCGTTTCGGGTGTGGTGTTGAAGTCTCCGGACACCGTCCAGTCGTATCGCCTTCCGGCCGCCCGGGAAGCCCGCTCGACAGCGGTTCCGACGTCGGTGAGCATGCGGACGGCGTCGCCACCGCCGCCGGAGAGCGCGTGGTAGCTGAAGTACCAGTCGTCACCGAGGCGGATGCCGACGGCCGGCCGGCCACGGCCGCTGCTGTGATCGCTGTCCACGATCATGGCTTCGTCGGCTCGTACCGTGGACATGACGATCGTGTTGACCCGGCCGCCCGGCCTGTCCGGGTCGTTCGTCTGGACGAACAGCATGTACCAGTTGCCCGGACGGGGTCCCGACGGCTCGTCCGAGCGCCAGCGCCAGTAGGAGGCCGTGTGATTGCCGTACGAGCCCGGCGGTCGTGTCTCGGCGTGGGCACTGTTCGGCTGGTCGGGACCGGCTTCCTGCAGCATCGCCACATGCGGCCGGGCCTGAGCGAGGACGCTCGGCATGTAGTCCGTCCACATACTGGCTCCGTTCGAGGTGGCTCCCTGCATGTTCCACGTCATGAAGGGTGTCTCGTACGGTGGCAGAGCCTGCGCGGGACTGCTGGTGAGAACCGTGAACGGCACCACCAGGAGCGCCACCAGCAACGTCTGGACGGCGCTGAAGGCAATGGCACGAGTGCGCGGTCTACCGACGTGAGTGGGTAAGTACTGCCCATCCGGGGGCACTTCGTCTTCTCGAAACGTCATGGGGGGAGGCTCACTCTCCTGTCTCATCCCTGCCGCGCTCGCGGCACCGCTCCGTCGTGACGGCTCAGCCGCGGTTCTGCCGTCCGTGGCGTCACTGGTGTGCGGCCGTGGGCCCGGCTCGGCCGCGCGCTCGGTCGATCAACACCCTGCCTGTCACGGCGGTCACGCGTGAGGGCAGTTACGAGGTGATGACACGCCTGAGGTGATCGCGGGACGTACGGACCCAAGACGGGCATCGCCCGCCTGCGTACGGGCACGGCTCACCCGGCTCAACGCCTGCACGCCGGCGATGCGGTGGAGGTGTTCTCCCGCTCTCGGTCAGCTGCTTCGGGCGTGGCCCATTTCGGCCGGGAACGCGGCCGTGTCGCAGTCGAACCCCGAGACCACCTCGTGGAGTTCCCACGCGCCGTGAACGTTGCGCACGAACTCCACGACGGTCGCAGAAGTGGACCCGGCCACCGGTGCGAAGTCGGTCCGCATCAGGTCCGTGTACGTCTCCACGACCACGGCTTCGGCGTTCTCGATGTCGCCGAACGTGCGGGGGCCGTGGTCCTGGTGGATCACCACTCCGACCACCACGCGGGCGTAGGAGGGCGCCAGGCGGTCGAGTTCGAGAGCCATGACCTCGACGAAGCCGAGACCCATCCCGGTCTCGCTGTGCCGGCTCATATTGATGGTGCCGTCGGGCGAGCGGCTGTCGTAGTGGACGACGTACCTGGGCTGTCCGTCGGTGGCGTCGCTGGAGTAGGTCGCGGCGACGATGTCGAGATGGTGTGGTGGCTGTCCGAGGGGGCTGGGGTCCCAGCGCAGCTTGACTTCGATCTTCTGTAGTCCTGTCGTGACGCTGCTCACAGGACGCCGCCTTTCCCGCGTCGAATCGACCAGGGCCCCTCCCGGCCCCGCGTCTCAAGTATGGCCCGCGACCAGCGCCTTGATGCCTTCTTAACCCAATTCGGCTCCGCACGGCGCCGCCGCGACGAGGGTGTGCGTGAGCCACTGTCCGCGTGCACCGAGGCGCTCGACGTCACCATGGCCATGACGTCTCCGCAGCACCGGCCGCGACACCCGGCTGCACCGGCACGCCCCGGAAGAGGCGCTGCGGCGGTTCCTGCTTCTGCTCGTGGACCACGCCGCCGTGGGCAAGGGCATGTCCAGCGTGCTGGAGAGCGTCATGGCGACGGACTCACCGCACGGTCGGACCTTACTGCCGTTGTGCCATAGTGATGGTCGAATGACGGAGAGTGGAACGGGGAGGTGGCGACAGTGGCCGATTGGCGTCCCGTCCGGCAATCGCGTACGCACGAGCTCGTCCTGGAGAGCATCGAGGAACAGGTGCTCGCCGGGAAGCTGAAGGCCGGGGACAGGCTCCCGCCCGAGCGTGAGCTGGCGCCGGTGCTCGGGGTCAGCCGGTCCGCTCTGCGTGAGGCGCTGCGGGTGATGGAGACGATCGGGGTGCTGGTGGCCACGGCCGGGCGCGGACCGGACGCGGGGGCCCGGATCGTACGGGATCCAGACGGCGCCCTCGGCCGGCTGCTGCGGCTGCATGTCGCGCTCGGCAGTTACAGCCTGGAGGACGTGATGGAGTCGCGGGTGACGCTGGAGCGGTCCAGCTTCGAGGCGGCCGCCCGGTCCGCGTCGAAGAAGGAGCTGGCCGAGGCCGACGCCATCCTCAAGAGCATGCGGGCTCCCGGGCTCACGGTGGCCGAGTTCAACGACCTGGACACCAGGTTCCATGTGCACATCGCCCGTATCTCCGGCAATGAACTGATCTCGACGCTGACCTCGGCGGTGCGCGAGTCCGTACGGACCCTGATCCTCGACGCCGAGGAGGCGGCCGGCGAGGACTGGCCGGAGACGGCCCGCGCCCTGAACGCGGAGCACACCGAGCTGCTGCGGCTTGTCCGGGCCGGCAAGGGGGCCCGCGCCGCGGACCTCGTCGAGAAGCACATCCGCGGCTTCCACGGCACGCTCGTCGACGAGGACTCCGCCGCGCACGGGGAGTAGAGCTCCAAGGGTCCGGCGCTTCCTTCCTACGGAAGCATCCAGGACAGCACCGGAAGGGACTGCAGGTACACCAGCGCGCACAGGACGGCGAGCATGGCGGCGCTGTAGCCGACGACCCTGCGCAGCAGGATCCGTTCGCTGCCGGGCTCGCCGACCGCGGTCGCGGCGATGGTCAGGTTCTGCGGGCTGACCAGCTTGCCGACCACGCCGCCCGAGGTGTTCGCGGCGACAAGGAGGGTCGGGTCGATGCCGGCCTTCTGCCCCGCGGTCTGCTGGAGCGTGGCGAAGAGGGCGTTCGCCGAGGTGTCCGATCCGGTGACGGCCGTGCCGAGCCAGCCGAGACAGGGGGACAGGAGCGCGAACGCCCCGCCGGTCGCGGCCAGCCAGGTGCCGATCGCGACGGTCTGCCCCGACTGGTTCATGACGTAGGACAGGGACAGCACGGTGGCGACCGTGGCGATCGCGACGCGCATGTTCTTCACCGTGCGACCGGCCGCGAGCACGGCGGTACGGCCGCTCATCGGGAAACGGTCGCTGCGGGTGCGGCGGTAGATCAGGGTGACGAGGATCCCGGAGACGATCAACAAGGTGCCGGGGTTGCCGAGCACCTCCAGCGTGTAGACGGCGCTGCCGGCCGCGGAGCCGTCGGAGGCGAGGAGGTTGCCGTACAGGCCGGGCCACTCGATCTCCAGATTCCAGGTGCTCAGCGCCTTCGGCACGTCGATGCCGCCGATGTTCAGCTTGGCGAGCGCGAAGATCACGATGACCAGCAGGTACGGCAGTACGGCGAGGGTGACGCGGCGCGGCGTGAGCCGCTCCGTCTCGACCTGGGAGCGCTGGCCGTCCGGGGTGGCGGGACGCCAGAAGCGCAGCATGAGGACCGCGGCGGCGAACCCGGCCAGCGAGGCGACGACATCGGTCAGCTCGTACGCGAAGTGGCCCGAGCACCAGAACTGGGCGAGCGCGAAGACACCACCGGTGAGCAGGGCGATGGGCCACAGCTGCCGCACGCCGCGGACCCCGTCGACGAGGAAGAGCAGCAGCGTCGGCACGAAGAGGGCGAGCAACGGGCTCTGGCGTCCGACGACCGCGGCGATCTCGTCCGCGGGGATCCCGGTCAGGTTCCCGGCCGTGGTGATCGGGATGGCCATCGCGCCGAAGGCGACCGGCGCGGTGTTCGCCACGAGGACGGTGACGGCGGCGCGCAGCGGCGGCAGGCCGAGCGCCATCAGCATGGCGGAGGTGATCGCGACGGGGGCGCCGAACCCGGCGAGGGCCTCGAGGAGGCCGCCGAAGCAGAAGGCGATCAGCATGGCCTGGACGCGCAGGTCGCCCCGTCCCACCGCGCTGAAGGAACGTCGCAGATCCTCGAAACGGTTGCTCACCACGGTGAGTTCGTAGAACCAGATGGCGGCGACCACGATGAGCATCACGGGGAAGAGGCCGAAGACCAGGCCCTGTGAGGCGGACAGCAGACCGAGGCCGACCGGCATCCCCATGCCGAACACGGCGACGAGCAAGGCGCTGATCAGCGCGCCGAACGCCGACTGCAGGGCGGGTCGCCCCGCCACCATGAGCAGGACGAAGAAGACCGCCAGGGGCACGATGCCCAGCAGTGCCGTCCCGGCGAGACTGCCGCCGACGGCGTGCACATCCGGCGTGTAGGCAGCGAGTGCCGCCCAGGGGGCTGAGGTCACGAACGTACTCCTCGTCGAGTTACGGACGCCGAAGCCGACCGGGATTCCGGGCGGAGGGCGGCATTCAGTAGTGCACTCGGTAACACCTGATGTCAATAAGGTCCGACCAAATTGATGTCAGAGCCACAGGGGGGAGCGCATGAGGTGCGACGCTAGTATGGTCGGACCGTAAATCAGTCGCGAGATCAGTCGCGAGATCGGATCGTGGAGGTTCCTCCCTTGCGTATCGGACTCTTCGCCACGTGCCTGGGAGACACCCTCTTCCCCGACGCGGTCAAGGCCACCGCCATCCTGCTGAGCAGACTCGGACACGAACTGGTCTTCCCGCCGGACCAGTCCTGCTGCGGCCAGATGCACGTGAACACCGGGTACCAACGCGAACCGGTGCCGCTCGTGCGCAACTTCGCCGAGCAGTTCGGTGACACGGCCATCGACGCCGTCGTCATGCCGTCGGGATCCTGCGCGGGATCGGTTCGCCACCAGCACGAGATCGTCGCCGAGCGGTACGGGGACCGTGCGCTGCGCGCCGGGGTCGCGCAGGTCAAGGCGAAGACGTACGAGCTGTCCGAACTGCTCGTCGATGTGCTGGGCGTGGTGGACGTCGGGGCCTATTTCCCGCACCGCGTCACCTACCACCCGACCTGTCACTCCCTGCGGATGCTGCGCGTCGGCGAGAAGCCGCTGCGGCTGCTGCGCGCGGTCGAGGACATCGACCTGGTCGAGCTTCCGGAGGCCGACGCCTGCTGCGGATTCGGCGGCACGTTCGCCGTGAAGAACGCCGACACCTCCACCGCCATGCTCCAGGACAAGATCGCCCATGTGACCGGCACCGGCGCCGCCGTCTGCACCGCCGGGGACTCCTCCTGCCTGATGCACATCGGCGGCGGACTCTCCCGCATCAGCTCCGGCACCCGCACCCTGCACCTGGCGCAGATCCTGGCAGCCACCCGCACCACGCCGTACGCCATGACGGAGGCCGCACGATGAGCAGCACCTTCCTCGGCATGCCCGCCGCCCCGCCCCGCGCCCCCTACGGCGAGGGGAACCTGCGCGGCGACGAGAAGTTCCCCAAGGCCGCCCACACGGAGCTGGGCGACGAGCAGCTCCGCGGGAACCTGCGCAAGGCGACCCACTCCATTCGTGCCAAGCGGCTCGCGGTGACCGGCGAACTGCCCGACTGGGAGGAGCTCAGGACGGCGGGTTCGACGATCAAGACCGACACGATGAACCGGCTCCCCGAACTCCTTGAGCAGTTGGAGGAGAGGGTCACCGCGGCCGGCGGCACCGTCCACTGGGCACGGGACGCCGTCGAGGCGAACGCGATCGTGACCCGCCTGGTCGAGGCGACCGGCAGCGACGAGGTCATCAAGGTCAAGTCCATGGCCACCCAGGAGATCGGGCTCAACGAGCACCTGGAGGACCGGGGCATCACGGCGTACGAGACCGATCTCGCCGAACTCATCGTGCAGTTGGCGCACGACAAGCCCTCGCACATCCTGGTCCCGGCCATCCACCGCAACCGCGACGAGATCCGGGAGATCTTCCTGCACGGCATCCCCGGCGTCGACCCGGGCCTGGACTCCGTCCCCGCGGACCTGGCCGCGGCAGCCCGCGCCTATCTGCGCGAGAAGTTCATGACCACCAAGGTCGCCGTCTCCGGGGCCAACTTCGGCATCGCCGAGACCGGCACCCTGTCGGTCGTCGAGTCCGAGGGCAACGGCCGGATGTGCCTGACGATGCCGCAGACCCTGATCACCGTCATGGGCATCGAGAAGGTGCTGCCCCGCTACAGCGACCTGGAGGTCTTCTTCCAGCTGCTGCCCCGCTCCTCCACCGGCGAGCGCATGAACCCGTACACCTCGCTGTGGACGGGGGTCACCCCCGGCGACGGGCCTCAGGAGTTCCACCTCGTACTGCTCGACAACGGCCGCACCGCCGCGCTCGCCGACGCCGTCGGGCGCGAGGCCCTCAACTGCATCCGCTGCTCGGCGTGCCTGAACGTCTGCCCCGTCTACGAGCGGGCCGGCGGGCACGCGTACGGATCGACCTATCCCGGACCGATCGGCGCGGTGCTCACCCCGCAACTGGCCGGCATGCACGAGGCCAAGGACGACCCCAACAGCTCGCTGCCGTACGCCTCCAGCCTGTGCGGCGCCTGCTTCGACGCCTGCCCGGTGAAGATCGACATTCCTTCGCTGCTCGTCGAACTGCGTCACCAGCACACCGAGCAGACGGGGGCGACCGCCGAGAAGCTGGCCATGAAGGCGGCCGGCGCCGTGATGTCACGGCCGAAGCTCTACAAGAGCGCGCAGCACGCCGCCGGTCTCGGCCGGGTGGTCGCGGGCCGGGACCGGAAGATCTCCCATCTGCCGCCGCCCTTCAACGGCTGGAGCGAAAGCCGGGACACCCCCGCCCCGCCCAAGCAGACCTTCCGCGCCTGGCTCGCCTCCGCCGAAGGCGCGGCCGCGCTGGACCGGGCGGCGGCCGAGGGCACGGGCCCCGCGGCGGCCGGAGGCGCGGGCCCCGCGGCGGGGGAGCCCGCCCCCGACACCTCACCCACACCCACGTCCGGCGAACACCCCGAGGAGCAGCGATGACCGGCACCATGGACGCCCGCGAGAGCGTGCTCGGACGCGTCCGGGACGCGCTGACCCTCGCCCCCAAGCCGCCCGCCTCGGTCGAGCGCGGCTACCGCAGGGGGCGGACACTGCCCGACGAGGAACGGCTCGACCTGCTCGTCGACCGGCTCGTCGACTACAAGGCCACCGTGCACACCTGCGTCGCGGACACCACGGCCGCCGTCGTCGCGCAGGTGCTCGCCGACCGGGGCGCCCGCACCGTGGGTGTCCCACCCAGTCTCGACCCGTCCTGGCTCGCCGACTTCGACGGCACCGTACGAGAGGATTCCGCCGACGTACCGGCTCCCCGGCTCGACGACCTCGACGGCGTGGTCACGGCCTCCGCGGTGACGTGCGCGGAGACCGGAACGATCTTCCTGGACGGCTCCCCGGACCAGGGGCGGCGCGCGCTGACACTCGTACCCGACCTGCACGTCTGTGTTGTCGACCTGTCGAGCGTCGAGGTGGGGGTCCCCGAAGCGGTGGCCCGCCTCGTGCCGGAGCGTCCGACGACGCTCATCAGCGGCCCGTCGGCCACGTCCGACATCGAGCTCGAGCGGGTCGAGGGCGTGCACGGGCCGCGCACTCTGGACGTGGTGATCCGGACGGACGTCTGACGGGCCGTCACGTCGTGGTGAGTGGTCCGGGCTGCGTCGAAGGTGTGCCGTTCGGGAGCCGACGGCGTGCCGCTCAGCTGTTGCGGTAGCGCTCCAACTCCTCGACCAGGCGCTGCAGATGGGCCCGCATGGCCTCCTGTGCGGCGGGGCCGTCGCCCTTGCGGACGGCGTCGAGGATACGGCTGTGGTCGTGCAGCCCCTGCTCGTCGGAGTCGCGGACGCGGATGACCCGGTCGAGTTCGCTCTGCAAGGGGTCGAGGGAGCCGTCGAGTACCACCGCCACCATGGAGCGCAGCAGGGCGTTGTCGCAGGCCGCGGAGATCAGCCGGTGGAAGCGGAGGGTGGCGCCGCGCGGGAGTTCCGTGCCGTACTCCAGGGCGTCGGTGTGCACGGCCAGGCTGTGCTCCAGTTCCTCCAGGGCGAGGCGTGAGCGGTGCCGGGCGGCGTCCGCCGCGGCGGCCGGTTCGACCGCGAGCCGCGCCACCAGCTGATCGTGCAGTTGGGCGTCGGTGCTGAGTTCGCTGGCCTCCGCCAGAAGGGAGGCGGCGCGCTCCACTCGTAGGGTCGAGGCGACGAGCCGGGCACCTTCCCGGGTGAGCACGCGGCCGTCCGTCAACGCGGCCTCTGTCAGGCCGAGTTGGTCGAGCCGGCGCAGCCGTCTGGCGACGGTGGACACACTGGCCTCCGCGCCCCGCTCGGCGGCCAGACGCTGGAGGACCTCACCGCCCAGCGGTCGCCCTGCCCGGTCCAGCTCGACCAGGAGCAGGCGCTCCAACATCGTCAACTCGCTCGACTGCACGCGGCCATCCCACCACACCTCGGCCGTGCCGCCCGCCCCAGGGCGCTTGTCCGGCAACTCTCCGGTGGCAACTCTCCGGCCGGTACGGAGTTTTGGCGCTCAGCCCCGGACCGCTGCCTCCGGCGCGGCGGCGACCGCCGCCTCCGGGACGTCCTCGGCCAGGGAGCCCGGCTCTATTCGCTTGACCACGAACATGTAGACCAGGCAGCCGGCCAGGGCCACACCGCTCGCGGAGAGCAGTCCGGGGACGAAGGTGCCGGTGGCGTCCTTGAGGAAGCCGATGGCGGCGGGCGAGACGATGCCGGCCAGGTTGGATATCGCGTTCTGGAATCCGGCGACGGCCCCGGTGACGGAACCGGTGCCCTGCGGAGAGATGTCGGCGGGCACCGCGAGGATGCTGGACGTCGCGAAGGAGACCCCGGCGAAGGCCAGCGAGAGCAGCGCCAGCGCCTGCCAGGCCTCCGGGGTGATCCCGGCAAGGCCCACGACGGCGGAGAGCGCCATGCCCACCACGATGCAGCCCTTGCGGGCGACGTTGAGCGAGTACCGCCCGGAGGCGACGATCCGGTCCGAGAGCCAGCCGCCCAGCCAGGAGCCGACGAATCCCGCGATGCCCGGGATGGTGCCGAGGAAGCCCAGCTCCAGCAGGTCGAAGCCGCGGTCCTCCACCAGGTAGCTGGGGAACCAGGTGATGAAGAAGTAGATGACGTAGGCCTGGCAGGCGAAGCCGATGCCGAGGCCCCAGACCGTACGGGAGCGCAGCAGTACCCGCCAGCCGATCTTGGCGGCCGGGCCCTCGTCCGCCGTCCGGTCCCGCTGGATGTGCTCCAACTCCTGGGCGTTGACGCGGGGATGGGTCTCCGGTCGGTCGCGGTAGACGAGGAGCCACACCGCCACCCACACAAGGCCGAGCCCGCCGGTGACGAGGAAGGAACCCTTCCAGCCGAGGGCGGCGATCAGGGCCGTGACCAGGGGGACGGAGAGCAGGGTGCCGCCGCGGGCACCGGAGTCGTAGATCCCGCTGGCCAGGGCTCTTTCGCGAACGGGGAACCAGTCACCGACCATCTTGGTCGCCGCCGGGAAGGCCGCCGCCTCCCCGGTGCCGAGCAGCAACCGCATCCCCAGCAGCGAACCGGCCCCGCGCACCAGCACGGTGGCCGCGGTGAACACCGACCACCAGGCCACCGCGAAGGCGAAGGTGAGCCGGGCGCCGAAGCGGTCCACGAGGGAGCCGGCCGGGATCTGGCAGATCGAGTACGTCCAGAAGAAGGCGCCCAGGATCAGCCCGGTCTCGCCGGAGGAGATGTGCAGGTCGTGGCTCATGAAGGGGAGCGCGACCGAGAGGTTGGCGCGGTCGATGTAGTTGATCGCCATGGCGGCGAACGCGAGTCCCACCATGAGCCAACGAACCCGGCTGGCCGGGGCAGTTGGCGACTTTCTCTGTGCCATTGGGCAATGGAACCCCGCCGTCCGCACCCTGTCAATAGTGACAGGGTGCCGGGTCCGAGTGCCGGGTCCGAGCGCCGGGTCCGGGTGTCGGTCCGGGGGGTGTCCGGGTGTTTGTAGCCACCATTGACGTGATGTGTGCGCGCTGCGAAACTCCCCTGGTCCGAGCCGCCGACCGATCGTTCGGGCGGTGTGGCCGGATGTCCTGTGTGGTGACTCGACGGAAGGCGGGACCATCCTGTGCGTGCGGAACCCATGAGAAGCGAACCCCGGCGACGGGGGCGGCGCCTCGCCGGTGCGTTGGGCGCCGGCCTGCTGCTGGCCGCGGCCACCGTGCCGCAGGCGCAGGCGCAGGCGCGGGCCGGTGCCGACGGGCGGGGTGGTGGCTCCGTCACCTCGCTGCGGCAGGGGGCCGTCACCATCAAGCGAGACACGTGGGGCGCCCCGAACATCTACTCCGGCACCACGTTCGGGCTGTTCTACGGGTACGGCTACGCCGCGGCCCAAGACCGCCTGTTCCAGCTCGACATGACCAGGCGCGGCGCCGAAGGCACCGTCTCCGAAGTGCTGGGCGGCGACTACGCGGACTTCGACTCCGCCGTCCGCTCCAACGTCGACACCGCCTCGGTGCGCGAGCAGTACGAGCATCTCTCCTCGCGCGACCGGGACATCCTCGACGGGTACGCGAACGGCCTGAACACCTGGATCGACAAGGCCCTGGCCGACCGCGACCGGCTGCTGCCGAAGGAGTACCACGACTTCGGCTTCACCCCGAAGCGCTGGACCGGCCTGGACGTCGCGATGGTGACCGTCGGCACTATGGCGATCCGCTTCTCCGACTACAACGCCGAACTCGACAACCTCGCCCAACTACGGCAGGTGGAGGCGAAGTTCGGGAAGAAGCGGGGGCGCGAGGTCTTCGACCAGCTGCACTGGACCGTGGACCCGAAGGCACCGTCGACGCTGTCCGCGGCCGACCGGGGCGACACCCCGGCCGGACAGCGGGCACCCTCGGCGCTTCCCGCCTCCGGCTCCGTGAACGGGCTGCGCCCGGGCGCGCCACCGGCGGCCGCCGCCCCGCCCGAGAAGACGCTGCCCGAGCCCGCGAAGGGTGGTGACAGGGGCAAGCAACGGGCGGCCGTCACCGAGCAGTTGGACGCGCTGTGGGCCCCGGCCCGCCAGCCCCGGTTCTCCAACATGATGCTCGTCGGCAAGAAGCGTGCGCGCGGCGCCGAGAGCCTGCTGCTCAACGGGCCGCAGTTCGGCACGTTCAACCCGTCCTACGTGTACGAAGTCGGGCTGCACGGCGCCGGGTTCGATGTCGTGGGCAACACACCCTTCGCGTACCCGGTGGTGCTCTTCGGGCACAACGCCGACATCTCCTGGGGTGCCACGGCCGGCAACGGTGACACCGTCGACATCTACGAGGAGCACCTCGACCCCGCCGATCGCCTGCGCTACCGGTACGACGGCGCGTACCGCAGGATGACGACACGCACCGAGACCGTACGGGTCAAGGGCGGGGCGGACCGCGAGGTGACGGTGCACTCGACCGTGCACGGACCGGTCGTCGCCGTCGACGCGGAGCGTGGTGTCGCGTACACGAAGAAGCGCAGTTGGGCGGGGAAGGAGCTGGAGTCGCTGTTCGCCTGGGTCGACTCCACGCAGGCCCGCGACCATGCCGAGTGGGAGCAGCAGGCGCGGCGCCTCGCCATCAGCATCAACTGGTACTACAGCGACCGGCACGGCAACATCGGCTACTTCTTCGCCGGACACTTCCCCGAGCGCCTCGCGGGCCAGGACCGGCGGCTGCCCGCCGACGGCAGCGGCGCCATGGAGTGGCGGGGCACCCAGCCCGTCGCCACCGGCAACCCCCACGTCCTCAATCCGCGCGAGGGCTACCTGGCCAACTGGAACAACTCGCCCGCGCCCGGCTACCCGAACTCCGACTTCACCCCCTGGGCCCGCGCCGACCGGGTCGTGCTGCTGCAGAAGCAGCTCGCCGCGAAGCGGAGTGTCGGCGCCGACGAGCTGTGGCGGATGATGAAGAACGCCGCGCTCACGGACGTCAACGCGGACTGGTTCCGGCCCCTCGTCCGCAAGGCCGCCGCCGGTCTTCCGGCCGACAGCGCGGAGCGGCGCGTCGCCGACGCCCTGGCCGCCTGGGACGGCCGCAGCACCGACGACGACCGTGACGGCCACTACGACAGCCCCGGCCCCGCCATCATGCGGACCTGGCTCGACGCGGCCCTCGCCGACACCCTCGGCAAGAGTCTGCCGAAGGACGTGGCCGCGAAGTACACCACCACCGAATACGCCGCCCCGGGCAAGCCGACGCCGGGCAGCCAGCACGTCACCGCCGGCGGCCAGGTCCTCTACAACGCCCTGCTCGGCAAGGACGCCTCCGTGCCCCAGCGCGTGAACCTGCTCGGCGACCGGAACTCCACGGACGTGATCCGCGAGGCCCTCCGTACGACGGCGCGAAAGCTCACCGACGCGTACGGGACCAACCGCACGGCCGACTGGCTCGCCCCCACCGCCCGACACACCTTCGGCACCAGCAGCTACCTCGGCGTCCCCATGACCGACAAGAACGCCGAGCTCTCCGGCCCGGTCTACATGAACCGCGGCACCGAGAACGATCTGATGGTGGCGGGCCGCGACCGCATCGCAGGACACGATGTCCTCCCGCCCGGCCAGAGCGGCTTCACCGCACCCGACGGCACCCGCTCACCCCACTACGCCGACCAGCTCGACCTGTACGTCAACTGGCGCCACAAGCCGACGTACTTCACCGAGCAGGAGGTGAACGAGAACCTCAAGTCGACGGAACGGCTGAGGTTCAGGACGCGCTGACGCAGTGACGCCCTGACGTCAGCGGCTCAGTCCCGGTTGTCGACGATGCGCTTGATCTTGCCGATCGAGCGCATCAGGGTCTCCGGTTCCACGATGTCGACCGAGACGGTGACACCGACGCCGTCCTTGACCCCCTTGACGATCTCCGCGGCGGCGGTCGAACGCTGGTCGGGGCCCGCGTCGGTGCGGGCCTCGACGCGTACGGTCAGGTGGTCCATGCGGCCACGGCGGGTCAGTTCCAGCTGGAAGTGCGGGGCCACGCCGGTGCTGCGCAGGACTATCTCCTCGATCTGGCTGGGGAAGACGTTCACCCCGCGCAGGATGATCATGTCGTCGCAGCGTCCGGTGACCTTCCGCATGCGGCGGAACGGCGCGCGGGCCGTTCCGGGCAGCAGCCGGGTCAGGTCACGGGTGCGGTAGCGGATGACGGGCATGGCCTCCTTGGTGAGCGAGGTGAACGTCAACTCGCCCTCCTCGCCGTCGGGAAGGACCTCGCCCGTGATGGGGTCGACGACCTCCGGGAGGAAGTGGTCCTCCCAGATGTGCAGGCCGTCCTTCGAGTCGACGCACTCCTGGGCCACACCCGGGCCGATGACCTCGGAGAGGCCGTAGATGTCGACGGCGTGGATGTCCATGCGGTCCTCGATCTCCCGGCGCATGGCCTCGGTCCAGGGCTCGGCGCCGAAGATGCCCACCTGGAGGGAGGTACCGCGCGGGTCGATGCCCTGGCGTTCGAACTCGTCGAGCAGGGTGAGCATGTAGGACGGCGTGACGAGGATGATCTCGGGCCGGAAGTCCTGGATGATCTGCACCTGCCGCGCGGTCATCCCGCCGGAAGCGGGGACGACGGTGCAGCCGGCCCGCTCCGCCCCGTAGTGCGCGCCCAGGCCGCCGGTGAACAGGCCGTATCCGTAGGAGTTGTGCACCTTGTGTCCCGGGCGGCCGCCCGCCGCGCGGATCGAGCGGGCGAAGACGTCGGCCCACATCGACAGGTCGTTCTCGGTGTAGCCGACGACCGTGGGGCGTCCCGTGGTGCCGCTGGAGGCGTGGATGCGGCGGACATCCTCCTGGGGGACGGCGAACATCCCGAAGGGGTAGCTGTCGCGCAGGTCCGCCTTGGTGGTGTACGGGAAGCGCGCGAGGTCTTCGAGAGTGCGGCAGTCCTCGGGGCGCACCCCGGCCGCGTCGAACTTCTTCCGGTACAGCTCTACGTTGTCGTAGGCGTGCCGCAGCGTCGCTCGCAGGCGGGTGAGCTGAAGCTCTCCGAGCTCGTCGCCGGTCAAGCGCTCACCGGCGTCCCGGAGTTCCCCGGGGAGCGGGGGACCGAGCCGCTGCTCCGTGCCGGCCCTGGTCATCGGCTTGCTGCCCATCGTCATGCCTCCACACTTCGGATCACGCGGCTTCGCCCCCGGAACTCGGCGACGACTTCCTCGCCCCGCCGGACAGTGATGTCGTAGATGCCGCTCCGCCCGTAGGTGGTGCGCTCCATCGCCGTCGCCCGCAGCACGTCGCCCTCCATGGCGGGCGTCACGAAGGTGATGTCCGCGCCCGCGGCCACCGTCACCGGGCCGTGGCTGTTGCAGGCACAGGCGAAGGCGGTGTCGGCGAGCAGGAAGACGTAGCCGCCGTGGGCGATGCCGTGTCCGTTGACCATGTTCTCGCGCACGGTCATCCGCAGTTCGGCCGACCCCTGGCCGGCGTCGAGCAGCTCGATGCCGAGCAGTTGGGACGCCTTGTCGGCGGCGAACATCCGCTGAGCCGGCCCGTCGTCGTCCGTCGTTCGCGCCTCCGTCGGCTCTTCCGGCCGCTCTTCCACCGGCCCTTCCGTCGGCTTTCCGGAATCGGAGATTTCCACAGTTCATCGACCACCCTTGCTGCCCGACCGAACATTCGGTTAGCGTGACGCCGCGATCAAGGAATCAGCATCTGAAGTGCCTGTCAAGAGGTGGATTGTCTTGTCCGAAACCCCCAGCGAGCGCCCCGACTTCTTCGCCCGCCACCAGAATCTGCTGGAGCGGGCGGTCGCCGCCGCGGCCGAGCGCGACCACTGGTCGGCGTACCCGGAGTCCCCGAGCCCCAAGGTGTACGGAGACGAGGCCGCGCCGACCGGGGAGGCCGCCTTCCGCGCGCAGCTCGACACCGCCTTCGAACTCCCCGGCCACCCCGGGGCCGGGACGGTCTCCGTCGGCGAGCGTTCCCCGTACGGGTTCGGCCTGGGCATCGACTACCCGAACGTGACACCGGAGTCGGCGGTCGCCGCGGCGAAGGCGGCCGCCCCGGCCTGGCGCGCGGCCACCGCGGACGTACGCGCGGGCGTCGCCGCCGAGATCCTGGCCCGGCTCAACGCGGCCGCCTTCGAGATGGCGCACGCCGTGCACCACACCACCGGGCAGCCGTTCGTGATGGCCTTCCAGGCCGGCGGCCCGCACGCCCAGGACCGCGGTCTCGAAGCGGTGGCGTACGCCTGGGCCGAGCAGAAGAAGCTCCCGCGGACGGCCCGTTGGACCAAGCCGCAGCGCAAGGGCGACGACCTGGTGATGGAGAAGACCTTCACCCCGGTCGGCCGCGGCATCAACCTCCTCGTCGCCTGCAACACCTTCCCGACGTGGAACGGCTACCCGGGCCTGTTCGCAGGACTCGTCACCGGCAACCCGGTGATCGTCAAGCCGCACCCGGGCGCCGTCCTGCCGCTCGCCCTCACCGTCCGCATCGCCCGCGAGGTCCTCACCGAGGCCGGCTTCGACCCGGACGTCGTGCTGCTCGCGGCCGAGGGCGCCGGGCAGCGCACCGCCGCCGAGCTCGCCGTGCACCCCGACGTACGCGTCGTGGACTTCACCGGCTCCAAGGAGTTCGGCAACTGGCTGGAGGACAACGCCCGCCAGGCCGTCGTCTACACCGAGAAGGCCGGGCTCAACACCGTCGTCCTGGACTCCACCGACGACTACAAGGGCCTGCTGCGCAACCTCGCCTTCTCGCTGTCCCTCTACAGCGGCCAGATGTGCACCACCCCGCAGAACCTGCTGGTCCCGCGCGACGGCATCCGTACGGACCAGGGCCCGCGCACGGCGGCCGAGTTCGCCGACGACCTCGCGCTCGCCCTCGACAAGCTGCTCGGCGATCCGCAGCGGGCCGCGGGGACGCTCGGCGCGATCGTCAGCGCCTCGGTCGGCGAGCGGCTCGACGCGGCGGCGGGCCTCGGCAAGCCCGTCCACCCCTCGCGGACCCTGGAACACCCCGAGTACGAGGGCGCCGTGCTGCGCACCCCGCACGTGGCGTTCCTCGACACCGCGGACGCGGACAGCCGGGAGACCTTCACCCGCGAGTGGTTCGGCCCCATCTCCTTTGTGATCGCCACCGATTCCACCGAGCACAGCCTCCGGCTGTTCACCGGGACGGTGCGCGAGCACGGCGCGCTGACGTCGACGGTGCACGCCGACGACGAGGACGTTCTCGCCGCCGCCCGGCTCGCGGCCCTGGATGCCGGGGTGCACCTCTCGGAGAACCTCACCGGCGCGGTGTTCTCCAACCAGACCGCCGCGTTCAGCGACTTCCACGGCAGCGCCGCCAACGCGGCGGCCTCCGCGACGCTCACCGACTCGGCGTTCGTCACGGGGCGCTTCGACGTCCTGCAGTCGCGTCGGCACGTGGCGGCGGAAGCCGTCGAGCTGGAGCGGATGTGAGTACGGATGTGAGTACGGGTTTGCGTACGCGCAACGCCATCAGCGGCCGGATGATCGAGGAACTGCACGCCGTCTGCGACGCGTTGGAGCGTGAGCCGGGGCTCGGCATCCTCGACGCACCCGGAGCGCACCCGGTCGCCGACGACCTCACGCAGGCCGTGCTGTTCGAGGGCCAGGACAAGAAGGACCGGATGACACGTTTCTTGGAGAAGAAGGGGAGCGGTCGATGAGTTCGATGGCGCACGACAACACGGCGGCAGCCGCCGCCCCGGACGCCGACGCCGCCGAAGACCGCCTCCGGGCCCACTTCGAGCGCACCATCGCGAAGGACCAGCGGATCGAACCGCGCGACTGGATGCCGGACGGCTACCGCAGGACACTGGTCCGGCAGATCGCCCAGCACGCCCACTCCGAGATCATCGGTATGCAGCCGGAGGGCGACTGGATCACGCGCGCGCCCTCACTGCGCCGCAAGGCGATCCTGTTCGCGAAGGTGCAGGACGAGGCGGGCCACGGCCTGTACCTGTACTCGGCGGCCGAGACGCTCGGCGCGGACCGGCAGGACCTGACCGAGCGGCTGGTCTCGGGCCGCCAGAAGTACTCCTCGATCTTCAACTACCCGACCCCGACCTTCGCGGACGTCGGCGTCATCGGCTGGTTCGTCGACGGCGCGGCGATCTGCAACCAGGTGCCGCTGTGCCGCGGCTCGTACGGCCCGTACGCGCGGGCCATGGTGCGGGTGTGCAAGGAGGAGTCCTTCCACCAACGCCAGGGCTACGAACTGCTGATGACGATGACGCGCGGCACCGAGGAACAGCGGGCCATGGTGCAAGGCGCCGTCGACCGCTGGTGGTGGCCCTCGCTGATGATGTTCGGGCCGCCGGACGACGACTCGCCCAACTCCGCCCAGTCGATGGCCTGGCGCATCAAGCGGCACTCCAACGACGAGCTGCGGCAGAAGTTCGTCGACATGACCGTCCCGCAGGCCGAGAAGCTGGGCGTCACCCTCCCCGACCCCGAGCTGCGGTGGAACGAGGAGCGCGGCCACCACGACTTCGGCACACCGGACTTCGCCGAGCTGACGCGCGTCATCAAGGGCGAAGGACCGTGCAACGCCGAGCGCGTCGACCGCCGCCGCACGGCACACGAAGAAGGCGCCTGGGTGCGCGAAGCGGCGGCGGCGCACGCGGCCAAGCAGACCAAGCGGGCCGAGCGGGAATCAGACCGGGAAGCGAAGGAGCACGCCGCATGAGCGGGACGAACGGCCAGTGGCCGCTGTACGAGATCTTCGTGCGCGGCAAGCGCGGACTCAACCACGTGCACGTCGGCTCGCTGCGCGCCGCCGACGACCGGATGGCGCTCACCCACGCCCGCGACCTGTACACCCGGCGCAACGAAGGCGTCAGCGTCTGGGCGGTGCGCAGCGACGGCATCGCCGCCTCCGCCCCCGACGAGAAGGACCCCTTCTTCGAGCCGAGCGGCGACAAGGTCTACCGCCACCCGACGTTCTACGACATCCCGGACGACGTCCCGCACATCTAGTGCGAAGGAACAGGAACAGGAACTGGAACAGGAACGGGAACAGACATGAGTGACGATCACGCGCATCTGGCCCTGGCCGACCTGGGGGCCGAGGAGGCGTCCGACGGCGACCGCTGGGCCTTCGGCACCGGCTTCGCCGACCCGCTGCACGGCGTGCCGACCGCGCTGCCCGAGGGCGTCGACGGCCGTGCGCTCGCCGCCTGTTGCACGGCGCTCGGCGACGACGCGCTGGTCGCCGCGCAGCGGCTCGCCCAGTGGTGCACCCGCGCGCCCGAACTGGAGGAGGAGGTCGCGCTCGCCAACATCGGCCTCGACCTGCTCGGCCAGGCCCGCCTGCTGTACTCCCGGGCGGGCCAGTGCGACGGCACCGGCCGCGACGAGGACGCGTACGCCTACTTCCGCGACGCGGACGCGTTCCGCAACGTCCGCCTGGCCGAACTCCCCGGCGGGGACTTCGCGTTCTGCGTCGGCAGGCTCCTGGTGCAGTCCGCCTGGCGGCTCGCCCTGTTCGAGCAGCTCACCGGCTGCGCCGACCCGGTGCTCGCCGCCGTCGCGGGCAAGGGCGCCAAGGAACTGGCCTACCACCGCCAGTACGCCGCCGAGTGGGTCGTCCGGCTCGGCGACGGCACCGCGGAATCCCACCGCCGCATGCAGCAGGCGTGGGACGAACTGGCGCCCTGGATGGGGGAGTTGTACGGGGACGGGGTTGCGGAGGCGTTCGGCGTCGCGCCGCGCGAGGTGGCCGATGTGACGCGTGCGGTCCTCGGGCAGGTGGCACAGGCCGCGGGCCTCACCTCGTCGCCCATGGCGACGGTCCCCGGTTCCGGCCGCGCCGGAGACCACACGGAGCACCTGGAGCCACTCCTCGCCGAGCTGCAGAGCGTGGCCCGCGCCCACCCGGACGCCGCATGGTGACCGCGGCCGGTGCCCCGAGCGCGGAGCGGATCGCCGCGGAGGTCGTGGACCCGGAACTGCCCATGCTCACCCTCGCGGAGTTGGGCGTGCTGCGAGCCGTGCGGACCGGCGTCGACGGTTCGGTGACCGCCACCCTCACGCCCACGTACTCCGGCTGCCCCGCGATGGCCGAGATGCGATCCGACCTGGCCGCGCGTCTCGCACGGGCCGGATTCACCGACGTCCGTATCGAGACGGTCCTCGACCCGCCCTGGACGACCGACTGGATATCGGACGAGGGCCGCCGCAAGCTCACCGAACACGGCATCGCACCACCGGGACCGGCCCCGAGACACCACGGAACCGGCCCGCTCCCTCTGGTCCTCTCACCGACCCGCTGGTCCGCGTCCGCGTCCGTGCCCTGCCCGCACTGCGGCTCGGCCGACACCGAGGAGACCTCCCGCTTCGGCGCCACCTCCTGCCGGGCGCTGCGCCGCTGCCGCAGCTGTCTGGAACCGTACGAGCAGGTCAAGGAGATCTGATGACCGCCCCCACCGTCTCCACCACCGCACCGGCGCGTGTTCGCCGCAGGCCGGCCTTCCACACCCTTCGGGTCGCCGCGGTCGAGCGGCTGACCGAGGACTCCGCGGCCGTCACCCTCGACGTACCGGCCGATCTCGCCGAGGAGTTCGCGTTCGCGCCCGGCCAGTCCCTGACGCTGCGCCGCGAGATCGCGGGCCGCGACGAGCGCCGCTCGTACTCGATCTGCTCACCGGTCGGCAGCGGCCCGCGGATCGGCGTCCGCGTCGTCCCCGGCGGCCTCTTCTCCTCGTGGCTGGTGAACGACGTACGTGCCGGGGACGAGGTCGACGTCATGTCCCCTACCGGCATGTTCACCCCTGACCTCACCGAAGCGGGCCACCACGTACTGATCGCGGCCGGTTCCGGCATCACCCCGATGCTGTCCATCGCCGCCTCGGTCCTCGCCGCGGACGAGCGCTCCCGAGTCACCCTCTTCTACGGCAACCGGCGCACCGGCACCGTGATGTTCGCCGACGAGCTGGCCGACCTCAAGGACGCGTACCCGAGCCGCTTCCAGCTCGCCCACGTCCTCTCCCGCGAACCGCGCGAGGCCGAGCTGCTCTCGGGACGCCTGGACGCCGACCGCCTCGCCGCGCTCATCGGCTCCCTCGTCGACACCGCGGACGCCGACCACTGGTGGCTGTGCGGCCCGCACGGCATGGTCCGCGACGCGCGGTCCGTCCTCGACGGTCTCGGCGTCCCCGAACTCCGCGTCCACCAGGAACTCTTCTACGCGGACGACGCCCCGCCCCGCGAGACACCCCACACCGGGACACCTCGGGCGTCCGGCCCCACCAGCGAGGTGACCATCAGCCTCGACGGCCGCACGACCACCACCCCGCTGTCCCGGGACCGCAGCATCCTGGAAGGCGCCCAACAGGCCCGCCCCGACGTGCCGTTCGCCTGCAAGGGCGGCGTCTGCGGCACCTGCAGGGCACTCGTGTGCGACGGCGAGGCGGACATGCGCCGCAACTTCGCCCTCGAACGGTCCGAGGTCGACGCCGGCTACGTCCTCACCTGCCAGACCTTCGCCGTGTCCGACTCCTTGACGGTCGACTTCGACAGCTGAGCCGTGGCGGCCCGCGCCCGTCAGTCCTGATGGCCGAGCGCGACGTCGAGGGCGTCGCTCGGGGCGCCGGTGCCCGACACCGTGACCGCCTTCGAGGCCGGCGGGTAGCCGCTCGCGATGACGGTGTACGTGTCACCGCTCAGACCCGCGAAGGCGTACGCGCCGTCGATGCCGCGGACCGTGCCCGTGACGGTCGCGGCGGAGCGCAGCGCGGCGTCCTGCCGGGTGGCGTACGGCTGGAAGCCCTCCGCTCTGCCGGGGAACGTGTAGGCGCCGGGCGGCAGCCCAGGCGCCGTGCCACGCCCGAGTCGACGAGGCGGTCGCGCTCGGCGTCGTCGAGGATCTCGCGCACCAGGGTGCCGGGCTGACCCCAGTCGTCGTCCTCGGCGTGGTCGACGTACGCGGCACGGGTGATGTCACCGTCGGCGTACCAGCTGGGCGGCGTGCCGCGCCCCGACGTGTCCAGTACGGGTCGGGACGGCCGGGAGCGGGGTCCTCCGGAGGGCTGCTCACCAGGCGCGCCCTGGAACACCGGTGGATTCGCCGATGGCAGCCCGTGGCGGCGGGCCGACACTGCGGGCACAGCCCCTTGGACACGCATACACGGAGGTACCTCGTGGGCATACTCGCTCGGTTATCCAGGCGGTCCGTCACCGTCACCGCACTGGGGGCGCTGCTGTGCGGCGCCCTGTCCGGCATCCCCCTGGCCGACCCGGCCGCGGCGTCCGCCCGCGCGGTCGCGGCCCCCACGGTCACCGTCCCACCCACAGGCAGTCACGGCTTCCCGTTCCTCGCGGCGGCGGAGGACCTCGGGTCCTTCGGCTACACCGAGCGGGAGTACTTCTTCTCGGGCACCGCCACCTCGTACGCCAAGTCCGGTCTGTGGACCTCGGACGGCCGATGGACCGTCCGCGCCACCGACACCGCGGCCTACAAGAGCCGCCTGCTGGTGCGCAGGCCCGCCGACCCGGCCGAGTTCAACGGCACGGTGGTCGTGGAATGGCTCAACGTCAGCGGCCAGATCGAACTCTCCCCCGACTACTGGTTCGAGCGGGAGGAGCTGCTGCGCCAGGGCTACGCCTGGGTCGGCGTCTCGGCACAAGCCGTCGGGGTCAACGGCGGACTGGGCGAGATCAAGGGCCTGAAGGGCTGGGACCCGGCACGGTACGGCAGCCTGGTCCACCCCGGGGACGCCTTCGCCTACGACATCTTCTCCCAGGCGGGCCAGGCCCTGCGCACCCCGGACGGGCCCGACCCGCTCGGCGGGCTCACGGTCCGCACGCTGCTCGCCGACGGCGAATCGCAATCGGCGGGCTTCATGACGACGTACGTCAACGCCGTCCAGCCGGTGTCCAAGGCCTACGACGGCTTCATGGTGCACAGCAACAGCGCGATCGCCTCACCGATCAGTGGTGTGCTCGCCGACACCCTGCTGATGCCGAACCCGTCCCGGGTCAGAACCGACCTGACGGTGCCGACGTTCGTCGTGCTCACCGAGACCGACGTGCCGGGCGCCGCCATCGCACGACAGCCGGACACCGGCAGCGTCGTGCACTGGGAACTGGCCGGCACCGCACACGGCGACCAGTGGGCGTACGACCTCGGCGAAGCGACCGTGCGGAAATCGGCGGGCTCGGCCGGCCCGTCGGCCGACTGCGCCGCCGGCTCGGCCCCCTTCAACGACGGGCCCGGCCACTGGTCGATGAACGCGGCGCTGCGCCACCTCGCCGCCTGGGCGCGTGGCGGCGCACGCCCGCCGAGCGCTCCACCGGTGAGCACCCTCCTGCGTGACCCCGCCACCGGCCTGGCCTCCGGAGGGGTCCGGCTGCCGGACGTCACGGTGCCCACCCGTACGCTCACCGGCTTGCGCGACACCACCGACAGCGGAGTCTTCTGCGGCCTGTACGGTGCGCGCGACCCCTGGAACGGCGATGCCGACGCCTGGGACCGGCACGACGACGGCGACCCCTCCGACCCGAACTTCCCTGCCACGGCTGAACCAGTGCTCAGCAGGCTCTACCCGACCCACGCCGACTACGTGGGCAAGGTACGCACCGCCGCGCAGGCGTCCGTCAACGCCGGCTACCTGCTGCCCGAGGACGCGACGGCGATCGTCGACGCCGCGCAGGATTCGGACATCGGCGGCTGACCCCGAACCCCATGCCTCACCCCTGGACGGGTGGATCATCCTCCGCTTAAGCTCATCCCACATTCCATAGAATCCAGAATCTGGGAAGGGTGCGGTCGATGAGGGCGCGGGCGGCCATCGTCCCCGGAGCCGGGGAAGCCATGGAGATCCGTGACTTCGAGGTGCCCGAGCCCGGTCCTGGCCAGTTCGTACTGAAGGTGGAACTCACCGGGATGTGCGGCACGGACACGCACATCCACCGCGGTCGCCTTCCCGGTGTCACCTTCCCCGCGCTGCTCGGACACGAGATCGTCGGCACACTCAGCGCCCTCGGGCCCGGTCTGCGCACGGACCACGCGGGACGGCCGGTCGCCGTGGGGGACCGGGTGGGTGTGCTGCCCGCGCTGAGCTGTGGGGTCTGCTTCGACTGTCAGGTCAGGCACCGGCCGGAGGCCTGCCGCGACCGGCGCCCGTCCTACGGATTCGCCTCGCCGGTGGGGGAGGTCCCCGATCTGAGCGGTGGGTTCAGCGAGTACCTGTTCGCCTCGAACGTGGGCAGCGTCTTTCATCGCACCGAACTCCCGCCCGAAATCGCCGTGTTGCAGGAACCGCTGTCGGTGGCGCTGCACGGCATCGACCGGGGCCGTGTCGGGATCGGCGCCACGGTGGTGGTTCAAGGGGTCGGAGCGATCGGCCTCATGGCCGTCGCCGCGGCCCGTGCGGCGGGCGCCGCACGCATCGTCGCGCTCGGCGCCCCCGGCACCCGCCTCGCTCTCGCCCGGGAGCTGGGCGCCGACGACGTCGTCGACATCACCGAACACACCGACACCGCACAGCTGCGCCGCGCCGTACTGACCGCACTCGGCCGACCGGAAGGCGCCGACTGCGTGCTCGGCACGGCCGGTTCGCCCCAGGCGTTCACCGAGGCCATCGGATACCTCGCGAACGGCGGCGTACTCGCCGAACTCGGAAACTTCACCGACAGGGGCACCATCCCCTTCAACCCCTTCTCCGACCTGCTGCGACGCGACCTCACGCTCACCGGCGTCTACGGCGCGGGCCCCGAGATGCGGCGCCGCTACCACGAGGCGCTGACACTCCTGGAGCGGCAGGACCGGCCGTACGAGCGGGTGGTCAGCCATCGCGTACCGCTGGAGCGGGTCGGCGAGGCGCTGGCCGCGCTCGACGGCAGCTACTCCCTCGACGGCCGCGACGTCGTCAAGGCCGCCGTCGCGCCCGCCACCTGAACACGCCCTTCCCGTTCCTCCCTCCCCCTCCGCTTCTCCCAACTGTCGTGAGGAGACCGCTTTTCATGCGCAGAATCCCTGTGCCGGTCACGGCTGTCGCGGCCGTGGCCCTGCTGGCCGCGGGCTGTGGCTCGCCGCCGCAGAAGGGCGGTGCCGGAAGCCTCGGCACCGCCCAACACCCGGTAGAGATACGGGTGTTGGCCAACGACGCCTTCGCCAAGCAGTGGCAGGACAAGCTCGTCCCGCGATTCCGCGAGGAGCACCCGGGCATCAAGGTCAGGGTCGATGGGCTGCCCTATGCCGATCAGCTCCCGAAGACGATGCTCGATCTGACCGGCGTCACCCCCACGTACGACATCGTGCTGGCCGACGACCCGTGGATCCCCCGGCTCGCGGAGAGCGGGGCACTGCTCGATCTGCGTAATGGCGCCGTCAGCAAATTCACCGACAAGGCGTACGACTGGGCCGACTTCACGCCGTCCGACCTGGCGGCCGGGCAGGCCGAGGGACATCAGTACGCCGTGCCCGTGCGCACCAACCTGATGCTGATGTTCTACAACCGGTCCCTCTACAAGAAGGCCGGGGTCGACGAGCCCGACGAGCGGACGACCTGGAAGCAGTACCTCAAGGACGCCCGCAAGCTCGACCAGGACACCAACGGCGACGGCAAGAAGGACTCCTGGACGATCGGCACGTACTTCACCAAGGACCCGCTGACGCCCACCATTTGGCAGTCGATCCTCAACGCCGACGGCGGTCACTTGATGGACGGCCGCCACCGCGTGACGTTCAACAACGCCAAGGGCGTGAAGGCGCTGCAAACGCACGTGGATCTGCTGGGGCACGCGCCGCCAGGGGCGAGTACGTATCAGTTCAACGAGCCCCTTGAAGCGTTCCGGCAGGGCCGGACGGCCACCATGTTCATGTGGGGCAGCGTCTACAAGGGCACCGCCCTCGACAAGACGTCCACCAAGCTCGCCCCGGGAGACGTCGGCATCACCACCATGCCCGCCGGTTCCGCCGGGCCCAGCACACACCGCGGCGTCTGGTCGGCGGCGATCACGAAGAAGTCCCGCCACCAGGCCGCCGCGTGGACGTTCCTCCAGTGGGTCACCTCGAAGAAGGGCGAGCGGTGGGCCGGCGCCAACCTGGGCTCGTTCCCCGCCCGCCGCTCCACACTCGCCGACCCGCCCGCCGACTGGCTCGGCCCCGTCTACGAGGCCATCAAGAAGGGCGACAAGGCCGTGCAGGCCGGGAAGATGTACCGCCCCCGGCTCCCGGAGTCCGACGCCGTCCAGCAGATCCTCGCGCTCCAGACCAGCCGGGCCATGTCCGGTGAGGTCAGTGCGAAGGGCGCCCTCGACCAGGCGGAGAAGGACATCCATACGCTCCTTGCGGCAAAGGGGTACGACCAGTGACCACCCCCACCATGAAGCCCGGCGGGCTCCTTCCGTTCCGCCGTGGCGCCCGCCTCGGCGAGCCCGGCACGGCGTGGCTGTTCCTGACCCCCGCGCTCGTGCTGCTCGGCGGCATGCTGCTCTACCCGATCGCGTACACGGTGTGGGTCAGCTTCTCCTCGTTCGACCTCGCGAAGTTCGAGCCCTCCGGATGGGTCGGCTGGAGCAACTACCGGCTCGTACTGCAGGATCCGGGCTTCGCGCAGTCCCTGAAGGTGACCGGCGTCTACCTGATCCTCGCGCTCCCACTCCAGATGGTGCTCGGATTCGCGATTGCCTTTCTGCTCAACGTGGACTGGAAGGGCCGCGGCGTGCTCAGGGCGCTGTTCCTCATCCCGATGGTGGTCGCCCCGGTCGTCGCGGGCGGGATCTGGCGGATGCTGCTCGACCCGATGTGGGGCATCGTCAACCACGTACTCGGGCTCGTCGGCATCGGGCCCGTGGAGTGGCTCGGCGACCCGACGCTCGCCATGGTCAGCCTCGTCGTCATCGACACCTGGCGCTGGACACCTTTCGTGGTGCTGATCGCCTCGGCCGGAATCATGGCGCTGCCCTCCGAGGTGTACGAGGCGGCCAAGATGGACGGCGCGTCCGCGCTGCGCACCCTGTGGCGGATCACGCTGCCGCTCCTCGTACCGGTCATGTCGGCGGCGTTCATCGTGCGCTGGCTCGGCGCGGTGAAGATGTTCGACATCGCGCTCGCCGCCACCAAGGGCGGCCCCGGACAGGCCACCGACGTGGTGAACCTCTACATCTACGACAAGGGCTTCCGCAGCCTGGAGTTCGGCAGCGCCTCCTCCATGGCCACCCTGGTGCTGCTGCTGACGCTGGCGGTCACGTACGTGCTCTTCCGGATGACCCGGCGGCTGGAGAACCGATGGTGAGCGAGACGGTACAGACGGCCTCCGGGCCCCGGAAGCGGACCGCGCCCACCCCCGCGCGGGACGGTGGCGGACGGCGGCAAGGACGTCCTGGCATCAGGTGGGGCCGGGTCCTGGCCATCGCGGGAGCCTGCCTGGTGACACTGGCCTTCCTCTTCCCGGTGCTGTGGATGGTCAGCATCTCGCTCAAGCTGCCGCGGGACATCTTCTCCAGCTCGCCCCGCCTGTTCAGCGAGCTGACCTCGACGAACTACACGAGCTACTTCCAGCAGGCCCGGATCCTGCCTCGCATGATCAACACGGTGATCGTGGCGGGCGGTTCGGCCATCGTGTCGATGGTCGTCGGCTCGATGGCCGGCTACGCGCTCTCGCGGCTGCGGATGCGCGGCGCGGGCGTGGTCGCCGGGCTGATCCTCGCCTCCCGCGCGGTGCCGCCTATCGCCCTCGTCGTCCCGATGTTCCTGGTCGCCCGCAAACTCCAGCTGACGGACCAGTACATCACCGTGATCCTCGCCTACATGACCTTCCTCATCCCGTACGTGGTGTGGCTGATGCAGGCCTTCTTCCGCGGTCTGCCACGGGAGTTGGAGGAGTCGGCGATGGTCGACGGGTGCACACGGTTCGGCGCGTTCTTCCGCATCATCGTGCCGTGCAGCCTCAGCGGGCTCGTCTCCACGCTGATCTACTGCATCATCCTGGCCTGGGAAGAGCTGCTGTTCGCGCTGGTCCTCACCAACGACCACGCGGTCACCATCCCGGTCGCCATCGCGGGCATGGCCGCCGACACCGAACGGGGCGGGCTTTGGGGCCCGCTCGCGGCCGTCGGAGTACTGACCGTGCTGCCGGTCGTCGTCTTCGCCCTCGCCGTACAGAAGTACCTCGTCAAGGGTCTCGCGGACGGAGCCACCAAGGGATGACCTCACGCATCCGGGACGTCCGCGCCAGGCTCGTCGAACTGCCCTACCCGCGCCCCTTCCGCCCCTCCTGGGCGCCGGAGGGCGGCCACCGCGTCATGTCCGCCGTGATCGTGGAGGTGGAGACCGAGGACGGTGTCGTCGGCGTCGCCGGCGGGGACATGGGGCACGGCACAGGGCCCATGCTCCTCGAAACGGTTCGTACGTGGCTGCGCCCCGCGCTCGTCGGCCTCGACGTCTTCGCCACCACCGGCATCGCCAACCGGCTCCGATACGTCGCCGAATACGTCTTCCCCCGGCCCTGGGTGGTGGGCGTCGCCGTCTGGGACGCGGTCGGCAGGACCTGCGGCCGGCCGCTGCACCAACTGTGGGGCGGCGAACCGGACCCGGTGCGCGCCTACGCCAGCTTCGGCGAGGTGCGCGGTGTCGAGGAACGGGTCGACGACGCACTCAGCGCGGTCGCGGCGGGGTTCACCGGCATCAAGCTGCGGGTGCACGCCGACACGATCGCCGAAGACGTGGCCCAGGTGACGGCCGTGCGGGAAGCGGTCGGTCCCGACGTGGCGCTGATGGTCGACGCCAACCAGGCGGCCGCGGCCTGGCGTTACCGGCCCGACGGCACCCGGATGATCTGGGACCTCGAACGGGCCCTCGCCACCGCCCGCGAGTTCGCCGACCTCGGCGTGGCCTGGCTGGAGGAGCCGCTGGGCCGTCACGACTACCGCGCCCAGCGGGAGTTGACGGCCGCCTCACCCGTCCCGATCGCGGGCTGCGAGCACAACCGCGGCATCGGGCAGCTCGTCCGCCTCCTGGAGGACGACTGCTTCGACATCTACCAGCCCGACGCCAACGAGAGCGAGGAGATCGGCGCGCTGCGGATGTTCGGGATGATGGCCGCGGCGCGGCAGCGGAAGGTGATCCCGCACGCCTGGGCGACCGGCCTCGGCGTGGCGGGCAACCTTCAGCTCTGCGCCTCGCTGCCGAACTGCGACTGGCTGGAGTATCCGTACGACCCCCCGGTGATCGTGCCGGAGGTCTTCCACGTGATGCTCACCCGCCCGTTGCTGCCCGACGCCTCCGGGAACGTAACCCTTCCCGAGGGCCCGGGGATCGGCGTCGAACTTGACCGTGCGGCCATCGAGCCGCTGACCGTACAGCAGGTGTGAGAGGCGCACATGACCCAGCCAGAACCCTTCAGGACGAAGGCGGACCTCGCCGCGGAGCACATCAAACAGCTGATCATGTCCGGGCGGGCCGAACCGGGCACGAAGCTCGTGGCACGCCCGGTCGCGGAGGCCGTCGGCATCAGCGAGACGCCTGTCAGGGAGGCCATCAAGCAGCTCGTCTCGGAGGGCTGGCTGGTCGAACGGCCGCACGTGGGCGCGGTGGTGGCCCAGGTGACGGTGGACAACGCGCGCGAGCTGTACGGGGTCAGGGCGGCGCTGTCGGCCCTTGCCCTGGAACTCGGCGGACCGCTGGAGGGGGACCGGCTGGAGCAGGTCGACGAGGTACTCGCCGACTCCGCCGAAGCGGTCGCAGCCGAGGACGTGGCCCGGTTCGCCACCCTCAACAGGCGCTTCCACTCACTGCTCTGCGACACCGAGCACACCCGGATGATCCACCGGATGCTGCTCGGCGTCTGGTCCCAGACCGCGACGGCGCAACGCGGTTTCCAGCTGGTGCCGTGGCGGCTTCCCGAGTCCCACGCCGAGCACCTCGCCATCCGGAACGCGCTCGTGGAGGGCGAGTTCCACAAGGCGGCGGAACTCGTGCGCACCCACGAACTGGCGGCCATGGACGCGCTGATCCGCGCGCTCGACGCCTCGTCGGCGAAGAACGAGTGAACCCGTGAATCCGTGAACCCGTGAACCCGTAATCCGTGAATCCAAGGAGAGCCACATGCACACCGGGCACCGCGTAGCGGAGCGCGAGATCACCCAGCGGACCGACCTGTGCCGACCGGACGGGCGGCTCAACCCGGCCGCCGTCGGCTGGAGCCGGGCTCCCCTGCACCGCACCAACATCAGGGGCTGGGGCCGCACGATGCGCTGGGAGTACTGGTGCGTCGTCACGCCGACCCATCTGTTCGCCATCACCGCGTCCAGCCTCGACTACCTGTCCAGCAAGGGCGCCTGGTGCCTGGACCGCCGCACCAACACCCCCGTCCGCTCGGTGGAGGTGACCAAGCCCGCCAGGGGCGTCAACTTCCCGGACCGCTGCGGCGAGGGCAGCGTCTGGCTGGGGCCCGGCGAGAACTCGGTCTCGATCGAGGAGGTCCCCGGGCACACCCGACTGCGGGTGGACGCGGGTGACCTCCGGGCCGATCTGCGGGTGGAGCGCGTCGAGGGCAGGGACAGCCTCGCGGTGGTGGTGCCCTGGTCGGACCGGCGGTTCCAGTACACGGTCAAGGACGTCGGCCGGCCCGTGGAAGGCACCCTCACCGTGCACGGGACGCGGATCCCGGTGTCGGCCGAGGAATCCGTGGCCACCCTGGACCACGGCCGCGGCCGCTGGCCGAGCAGCACCCTGTGGAACTGGGGCGCCGCGCACGGCAGTTGCGACGGCCGGGAGATCGGCCTCCAGATCGGCGGCAAGTGGACCGACGGCACGGGCAGCGTGGAGAACGGCCTGTTCATCGACGGCCGCCTGCACAAGATCAGCGAAGAACTGGTGTGGCGCTACGACAGCCGGGACTGGTACGCCCCGTGGCAGATCACCGGTGAGCGCGTCGACCTGGAGTTCAAGCCCGAGTACGTACGCTCGTCCGACACCTCCAGGCTGTGGATGCGCAGCCGGGAGGACCAGGCGTTCGGCCGGTACCAGGGCCGCGTCGTCGACGACGACGGCGAGACCGTGGAGGTGCGGGACCTCTTCGGCTGGGCCGAGGAGGTGTACCGGCGCTGGTGAGCCGGGGGTGGCACCCGAACTCACCTCCCTTTACGGCTCGTTGGCACCGCCATACGCTCCCGTGTCATGTCCATCATCCAACGGAGACCCTTGGCGCTGGCCGCCGCGGCCGCGCTCCTCGCCGCCTGCGCCCTGAGCGCCACGCCCACGCCCGCGTCCGCGTCCGCCGCGGATACGACGGCCGATGTGACGGCCGACGCGACCGTCGTGCCGGTCCAGCAGACCGGGCCCGCCGAGAAGCGGTTCAACATGGTGGTGCTCGGCGACGGTTACACGGCCGACGAGATGCCCGAGTTCCGTGCGGACGTCGAACGGCACATGAACGTGCTCTGGTCGATCGAGCCGTTCGCCTCGTACCGCTCATACATCAACGTCTGGGCCGTCGAGGCGCCTTCGGCGGAGTCGGGCGTCGACTGCGACCCGGGCCTCGACGCGCCCCGCCGCGACACCCGTCTCGACATGGGGTTCTGGGGCGGCTGCGACGCGGACAGCGTGCAGCGGCTGCTGACCGTGGACAGCTCGGCCGCCACCGCGCAGGCCGACCTGGTGGCGGGCACGACCACGGCCAACCGGCAGATCGTGGCGCTCGGCAACAGCGACACCTACGGCGGCGCGGGCGGCACGTACGCGACGGCGTCGGGTGGCAACGCCCTGTCCTCGCTGATCACTCCGCACGAGATCGGCCACTCGCTCGGGGGGCTCCAGGACGAGTACGACTACTACGGCCGCGGCGAGCCCGGCGGCGCCTACCAGGGTGGCGAACCCGCCTCCGCCCACCACACCACCCTCACCGCCGAGCAGCTGGCCGACCGCAAGAAGAAGTGGTGGCGCTGGCTCGGCGAGGAGAGCCTCTCGGGCGGCAGGATAGGGACGTACGAGGGCGGCATGTACAGCACCACAGGTGTCTGGCGGCCCAGCAGGCACTCGATGATGAAGACGCTCGGTTACGCCTTCGACCAGATCGGCCGCGAGGTCATGGTCAAGGCGATCTCGGGCAAGGTGAACCTGATCCAGGACCACACCCCCGACTCCGCCCCGGTGGGCGCGGACCGGGCCGTGTTCGTCGACACCATGCACCCGGTCGGCGGTGAACTCGACACCGTGTGGCGGCTGGACGGGAAGCCGGTCGCGCACAGCGTCCGCAGCCTGGACCTCAAGAAGCTCGGCATCGACCTCGGGCGCGGCAAGCACAAGCTGACCGCGACCGTCACCGACCCGACGCCGTTCGTACGCGATCCCGAGATCCGGGGTTCCGAGGCGTTGACGCGTACCGTCGAATGGACCGTGGACGGCACGCTCACCACCCAACCGGACGCCACCGAGGCCGAGTTCACCCACCACACCGCGACCGACACCCCGGTCGGCGCCCGGTCGGTGATCCACGCGGACACCACCCACCCGGCCACCGGAGTGCCACGCGTGCGCTGGGCCGTGGACGGCAAGGACATCGCGAACCCCGGCAACGACCGCGACCTGGACCTCGGCGCACTCGGCCGCACGCCCCACACCGTCACGGCCCGCACCGGTGACTCCGTCCTGACCTGGACGGTCGACGCGACACCTGCCACCACCTCGTACGAGCTGTCCGCACCGCTGCGGACCGTCAAGAGGCCCGGGCAGCCGACGCGTTACGTGTACGACGGACCGTTCACGATGAAGCTCACCGGGCGGGACGACCAGGAGGGCGCGGTCGTCAGCCAGTTCCGGGTGGACGGCGACGGCTGGTACACGTACTACGGCTGGCCGACGGACGCGGACGCGCCGTACCGGTTCACCCCGGAGGGGACCGTCATCGACGACCTCGTGTACGGAAAGCTCGGCGACGCCCGCGCGGTGCCGTGGGACGATCCGACGCCGCGCTACGGCACGCACACGATCGAGTACCGGTCGGTCGACGCGGCCGGGAACATCGCCCCGGCACGGAAGTTCGAGGTCACGTTGGTCGAGAAGCGGGACTGAGACGACCCGCACCCCCGAGCGCCGCCCGGACCGCCACGGGGTCCGGGCGGCACGGGTCAGTCGCGCCAGGTGTCGTTGAGGGTGACGGTGCCGGAGGAGGGGACGGTCGCCGTGCGGTTGGCTCCGCTCTCCCAGGTCACGTTGCCGCCCGCGTCCTTGCGGAGGTACTTGTACGCGAAGGTGGTTCCGGCGGGCAGCGACACGTTCAGCTTCCACACCGGGTAGGCGGCCGGGTCGAGCTTCAGGGCGTTCGCGGTGTTCCAGTTGCCCAGCTGGCTCTTGTCGCCGGTGACGTAGACGTTCTGGCCCCACGTGGTGGTGGCGTTCACGTTGAAGGACGCCCCGGTGGCGGGGGCCGGCTCGGTCGGGCCGCCGCCGCCCGCGCAGGTCCTGGCCCCGATGTGCAGCGCGACGGCCGTGTTGGCGCCGAGCGTGGCGGTGAACTGTCCCGCGGAGTTCACGGTGACACCCTTGCCGGACTGGACGTCGCAGTAGTCGCCGGCGGGCAGTGACGTCTGGAAGGTACGGGTCAGCGACGAGCCTTCGTGGTTGATGGCGACGTACGCCTTGGCGCCGCGGCCGAACGCGATCTGGTTGTTGCCGTTGTCCCACCAGTCGGTGACGGCCTGGCCGCGTGCGGTGTTGCGCCAGGCGACCATGCTCGCGATCTCGCGCCAGGCGTGCTGGCACTTCCAGCCGTCGGTGTAACAGGCGTTCACCTGGCCGTTGTTGGGGCCGCCCGCGTCCCTGTCGCTGAACTCGTATCCGGAGTGCACGTCCGGTGCGCCGTAGGGCCAGGCGAGCATGAAGACGTGGGCGAGAGTGTAGTTGGCGCCGTCCTTGTAGCTCAGTGTGGAGCCGTTGCGTTCGGTGTCGTGATTGTCGACGAAGGTCGCGGCCCTGCCGCTGGAGAGGTACCCCCATCCCTCGCCGAAGTTCTTCAAGTAGGCGAGCTTCTCACTGTTGAAGACGCGCTTGAGATCGCGGCCGTACTGGAACTCCTGGACGTCGCCCGTGTTCAGGTACTCGCCCGGCTGCACGGCCTCGCCGGCCGCCCCGATGACCTCCTGCTTCCAATAGGCGCCGGAGTCGCTCAGCCGGGACTTGATGTCGGCGAGGTCGCCCGCGGGCATGTGCTTGGCCGCGTCGATCCGGAAGCCGTCGACCCCCAGGGAGAGCAGGTCGTTCAGGTACGCCGCGATGCGCCCCCGCACATGGTCCTCGCCGGTGTCGAGGTCGGGCAGGCCGTCCAGTTCGCAGTGCTGGACGTTCCAGCGGTCCTGGTAGTTGTTGATCACGGAGCGGCAGTCGTCCATGTCCGCGCCGGAGTAGGTGCCGGGGTAGTCGTACTTGCTGTACCCGGTGCCGCCTGTGCCCGTGCCGGAGGAGTTGGCCATGTGGTTGATGACCGTGTCCGCGACCACCTTCACGCCCGCGGCGTGGCAGGTGTCCACCATGGACTTGAAGGCGGCCCGGTCACCGAACTTGGTGGCGATCTTGTAGCTGACGGGCTGATAGGCGGTCCACCACTGCGCGCCCTGCACGCGCTCCTGCGGCGGGGAGACCTGGACGTAGCCGTATCCGGCCGGGCCGAGGGTGTTCGTGCACTCCTTGGCGACCGAGGCGAAGTTCCACTCGAACATCACCGCGGTGACGTCCTTGTCGCCGGGTGGGGCGGCCTGCGCCGGGCCCGGCGACATGACGGAAGCGGCGGCTCCGGCTAAGGCGGCGAGCGTGGCGGTCACGGACTTTCTGGCCATGAATCATCCCTTTCGGAGGGCGAAATGGGGTGCGCGGCGAGCGGCCAGTAGGGCGGCATCGCTATCTGTAAGTCCTTGATGGAACTTGCTGCAAGATGTTGCGGGCTTGACCGTACGAGGACCCCACCCCACGGTCAATACTTGGGACAGGCAGAGGCGGCGAGGGTTTCCGCTCGGCGTCTGAGGTAGCGGGGTGTCAACGGCCGCAGGGGCCGGAGTGGTCGCAGTAGGGCTGGAGTCCACTGTCGCCGCAGCCGCACAGGACGACTCTGGTCTCCCGGCGCGGGCCGACCTCCGCGTCCGTTTCGGTTTCCGCGTCCGTCTCCGTCTCCGTTTCCGGGGCCGTCGCCGTGGTCGGGGCGAGCAGCAGGTCGCCTCGTACGTAGAGCTGTCCGGCCGGAGTGCGTGTGATGCGGGTGGGGCGGTCCGGGGTCTCCGCCTCGGCGTCGGCCAGTTCGTAGTGGAGTGCTCCCGACGGGCAGCGGCGCACCACCTCCGCCACCTGGTCGGCCGGGGCTCCGTCGGGGCGGATCCAGGGGCGCACGGTCGTGTCGAAGACCGAGGGAAGGCCGTTGACGCACTCGGCGGCGTGCAGACACCGTCGCGCCTCGAAGGTCACGGTGATGTCCGGGGACTTGTAGGCCTTCTTGTGGGGTTTGCCGTTCATGATGCCGGTCTCCCTGGCCGCGTCATGGGCCGATCGCGTCAGTCGCTGACCTTGCTCCGGGCCTGGTAGAGCAGGTCGGCGTACTCGGGGTGGCGGTTGATCCAGTCCGCGTAGAAGGGGCAGGTCGCCAGGACGCGCAGCCCCGCATCGCGTGCCTCGTCCAGAGACGTACGGACCAGTGAGGATCCGATCCCCTGCCCCTCGTGTCCGGGCTCCACCTCGGTGTGCACGAAGGCGATCAGCTCCGGTGTGCGGATGTACTCGGCGTGGCCCGCGACCGCGGACCTCTCGCCGGACCCGTCGTCGGCCCCCTCGTCGAGCAGCGCCTCGTAGCGCCGCTTCTCCGGTACGTCGACAATCTTGACCGCCACGTGTCCTCCTCGGGAGCCGGGCCGGGCGGGGCCGGCGGAATGCCGTGCGGGCCCTTCCAGGATGCGGCCCGGGAACGGACCGCGCATGGCGGGCTCCGCCGGGCCCCGCCGGTGGGGCGGCGGCCCCGGCTCGGCGGGCGCGGACCGCACCTCACCCGCCCGTCGCCCTGCGCAGCACCCGTCCCGGCCGCGCCCCCGTGACCTCGCCGTCGCGCAGCACGGGCTCGCCCGCCACCAGGGCCGTCGCGCACACCGGTCGCGTACTGCCAGGGGTCGGCGATGCTGTCGCCGATCCGGTCGCTGTAGTGGCCCGGCCCCAGCATGGCGAGGACGACGCCCTCGGGCAGGAAGGTGCGGCCCACGGCCGGGCGGAGGCCGGCGAGGATCCGCTCGCGGGACCCGCGGTCGTCGTCGCGTACGCCGCCATCGGCCTGCTGGTCATCCTGGTCATGCGGATGCTCGCCGAACTCTCCGTCGCCCGGCCCGACACCGGATCGTTCTCCAGCTACGCCGGGCGCGAACTCGGCCCCTGGGCCGGTCTCACCATCGGCTGGCTGTACGCCTATCAGTGGTGCACTCGCTGGCCGAACGCGGTGAGGTGCCCCGCGTCCTGACCCGCACCACCCGTCAGGGCGTGCCCGCCGCGGCCGTGATCGGCGCCTCCAGCATCGGGCTGCTCACCGTGGTCGCCAACTACTTCCTGCCGAGCGACGCCGTGCGCTGTCGCTGACCCTGGGCGTGACGGCCCTCGCCGTCGCCGCGGGCGTGATCCACCAGCGGCGGCGGGCGGCGAAGGGCTGAGAGCCGGTGCCGGGCAGGGCCTGCCCCGAACGACAGGTGACAGGTCCTAGATCCGCGAGTTGCGCAGCGACTGCCACACCGCGCCGGCCAGGGCCCGCGTCGACCGGGCCACCGACAGGTGCTCGTGCTGCCGGTAGAGCTCCCAGTTGTACTGGACCAGCGACATCTTGTTGGACGACAGCGACCCCGCCTGTCCTGCCCGGTACACCGCCAGCGGCTCGTCCAGGCCCCTGGCGTCGTGGCCGTCCCGCATGATCGACAGCCACAGGGCGTAGTCCTGCCGCTTGCGCATCGAGGGCATCAGCCGCGTGCCCAGCACGTTGCGGTCGTACATGGCGGTCAGGGCGCCGATGTGGTCCCGGACGAGCATCTGCCGGTAGTCCACGTGCGGCGTGGCGTGGATGACCCGCCCGTTCGGCACGAAGTCGGTGCTCTCGCCCGCGTGGTCGGCGTCCATCTTGAAGTACGAGGTGAACGTGAGCGGCGCGGTGCCCTCCGCGGCGAACGCGAGCTGGCGTTCCAGCTTCCGCGGCAGCCACATGTCGTCGCTGTCGAGGAAGGCGATGTAGTCACCCTTGGCCCGCTCCATGGAGAGGTTGCGGGCCCGGCCCGCTCCGCCGCGCTCGGGTGCCGCCTCCGGGCGGACGCGCTCGTCCTGCCGGGCGAACTCCTGGAGCAGGTCCATGGAGCCGTCCGACGACTGGTCGTCGGTGACCAGGAGCTCCACATCGCCGTGGGTCTGTGTGAGCACCGACCGCACCGCGGCACCGAGCGTGTCCGCCGAGTTGTAGACGGGCATCACGACGGAAACCAGGGGCACTGCAATTCTCCTTTGACGGGTCTGGGACGACGGCCCATTCAAACACCCGTTGTCCGGTGCTCGAGCAAGTTGGCCCGCGCCCAGTCCTCGAAGCGTGTCAGCGGGATGTCCAGGGCGCGGGCGTACTCGGGGCGGCCCGGCTGGCTCGCGGCGTTCATCCAGGTGCCCGAGGCGCCCATGGCCGGCATGCCGGCGGCGAGGGCCTGCTCCAGGGTCAGGTCCGGAGCGGTGATGGGCCGGTCGAGGACGCGGCCGAGTGTCTCGGCGATCTCCGCCATCGAGCGGTACTCGCTGGCCAGTTCAAGCTCCACCTCGTGGAAGCGGTCCGGGTCCGTGAGAGCCGCGGCGGCCGCGGCGCCGATGTCGGTGACCGCGGTGAGGGAGAGCCGGGTGTCGGGCTTGATGAGTGTGATCAGGCCGCCCTCGATGCCGCGCGGGAAGAGGTAGGCCATGGAGGGCAGCAGGTTCTCCATGAAGAAGCCCGGCTTGATGAGGGTCCAGCGCCGAAAGCCGGCCTCGCGGACCAGGTCCTGGATGGCGGCCTTGGTGTCGAGGGCGGGAGCCATGAAGTCCCAGCGCCCCTCGGCCCAGCCGGGCACCTCGGTGTGCCGGCCCGCGCCGGCCACGGAGGTGTGCACGAACTGGTCCACCCCGGCGGCCCGGGCGCCCTCGACGAGGTTGGTGGCCTGGGTCAGCTCGTTGTCGAAGTCGGCGCCCTCGGCGGTGAACCGGGGCATCTGGACGGAGAAGACGGCCCGTGCCCCTTCGGCCGCGCGCCGCACGGATTCACGGTCAAGGAGGTCTCCGGCGACGAGCTCGGCGCCGAGCGCGGCGACGGCGCGGGCCCGGTCGGTGTCCGGGTCCCTGACCAGGGCGCGTACGGGGGTGCCCGCGGCCAGCAGCGCACGGGCGGTGGCGCCGCCCTGGCGCCCGGTGGCACCGGTGACGAGTACGGGGGTCGGGGTTGGGGTTGGGGTGGTGGACGGCATGGGCATGTGAGGGGTCCTTTGGTGTGCGAGCGCTCGGGCGTACGGAGTCCTGAGGTGTACGGAGTCCTGAGGTGTACGGAGTGCTCGGGCGTGCGGGCGGTCGGACGCAGGCGTCGGCCACGAAAATGGCGGGGTCCGCCACTTCCGTTCGGCTACGATATGGCGGGCCCCGCCACTTAAGCAATCCTGGAGCTGAACACATGGTTGAGCGGCAGCGCGCCGACGCCCGGCGCAACTACGAGCGGATCCTCGCCGTGGCCGAGCGGGAGGTCGCCGCGCGGGGCGCCGAGGCCTCCCTGGAGCAGATCGCGCGCGTGGCCGGGGTCGGCTCCGCGACCGTGCGCAGGCACTTCCCGACGCGGCGGGCGTTGCTGGAGGCGGTCTCGCGGCAGCGGATCGAGACGCTGTGCGCGCGGGCGCGGGAGCTCGACTCGGGGGAGGCCGGTGGCCGGGAGGCGCTGCTGGAGTGGCTGGGCGACGTCGTCGCCTACTGCGTCACCGCTCGCGGGCTCGCCGAGGCCCTGTCGTACGACGAGGGGCAGGATCCCGTACGGGGGAACTCCTGCGCGGCGCCGCTCATCGAGGCGGGGGAGCCGCTGCTGCGGAGCGCCGCGCGGGAGGGCGCGGTGGCGCCACACATCACCGTCGAGGACCTGATCACCCTCGCCGTCGGCCTCGCCCTCGCCACCGAGCACCACCCCGAGCCCACCGCCCGCGCCGAGGCGCTGCTCGGCTTGGCGGTGGCGGGGATCAGTCCGCAGCGGGGCTGACGTCGGGCACTCCCCGCCGAATGTCCGAGAAATGGGCAGCCGAGGTCCGGGGTCTGGTGAGGAGGCCCATGGTGAGCAGGCCGGCGGGGCCGCCCGCGACGCCCGGTCAACTGACGGGAACCGTAAGGGACATGACGGAGCGTGGGGTGGACGGCGTCCTGTCCGGGAACTTCCCGCTGCCCGCCGCGCTGCGCCTGGCCCAACCGCCCAACCGCCCAACCGCCCAACCGCCCAACCGCCCAGCCGTTCCCGGAACTGACCGGCATACCGGGAATGCCGCGCCGCGGCCGACTGCTGTTGAGATGGCTACGAATGACCACGAACGACCACGACCGACTCTTGCGAGGTACACCCCCACATGAGCCAGCCAACACACGTCGAGAGCCTGGACGCGCCTGGTGACGACGGCAGAACCGACCCGCCCGCGGTCGGGACTTCGGCGCGCGCGGGCGTTCTCATAGCCGTCCTTGTCGCCTCCGCGTTCGTGATGATCCTCAACGAGACGATCCTGAGCGTCGCCCTGCGCGACCTCACCGTCGACCTGGGAGTCTCCACGACCACGGTGCAGTGGCTGACCAGCGGCTTCCTGCTGACGATGGCCGTGGTCATCCCGATCACCGGCTTCCTCCTCGAACGCTTCTCCGCGCGCCAGATCTTCCTGGCCTCGCTGACGGCGTTCAGCACCGGCACCCTGATCAGCGCCCTCGCGCCCGGCTTCGGCGTGCTGCTCACCGGTCGTGTCGTGCAGGCCTTCGGCACCGCCGTGATGATCCCGATGCTCATGACGACGGTGATGCGCCTGATCCCCGCGGAGCGCCGCGGGTCGATGATGGGCACCATCACGATCGTCATCGCGGTCGCCCCTGCCATCGGCCCGACGGTCGGCGGCGCGGTACTGGCGTCGCTGGGCTGGCGCTGGATGTTCTGGATCGTCCTGCCGCTGGCGGTGGCCGCTCTGGTGATCGGCGCGATATTGCTGCGCCTGGACAGCGAGACGCGAAAGGTGCCGCTGGACGTGCTGTCGGTGGTGCTCTCCGCCATCGGCTTCGGCGGCGTCCTCTACGGCCTCGCCTCCATCGGCGAGTCCGGTGGCGGGGAGCACACCATCGAGCCGTGGATGCCGATCGTCGCCGGTCTGCTGTCCCTCACCGCGTTCGTCCTGCGCCAACTGCGCCTGCAGCGCCAGGACCGCGCCCTGCTGGACCTGCGCCCACTGGCCAACCCCACCTTCTCCGTGGCCCTGTTGCTGTCCGCGCTGCTGTTCATGTGCATGCTGGGCGCGGCCGCGATCCTGCTGCCGCTCTACCTCCAGACGGTCATGGGGACGACGACGTTCGTCAGCGGCCTCGCCGTCCTCCCCGGCGGCCTGCTCCTCGGTCTCCTCGGCCGCCCCGTGGGCCGCCTCTACGACCGTGCCGGCGCCCGCCCCCTGGTAATCCCCGGCGCGGCCGCGCTCGCCGCCTCGCTGTGGCTGTTCTCGCTGCTCGGCCCGGACTCCTCGCTGACGGCGGTCATCGCCATCCACCTGCTGCTCATGGGCGGGCTCGGCCTGATGATGACCCCGCTGATGACGGCGTCCCTGAACGCGCTGCCGGACCACCTGCACTCCCACGGCAGTGCGATCCTCGCGACGTTGCAGCAGGTCGCGGGCGCCTTCGGCACGGCGGTCTTCGTCACCGTGGCGTCCGTGGCGTCCGACGCCGCGTCCGGCGCGCCCGACGCGAGCGGCCTGAGCGCGGCGTTCGTCCTCGCGGGCGTCATCGGTCTCGTGGCGTTCGCGGCATCGCTGTTCTTCGGCCGCGGCGCGCGCTCCGTAGGAGCCGGCGGCAAGTGAGGCGGCTGACCGCTCCCGGATCCGGGTACGCGTAAGGGGTCAGGGCGAGTCGAGGAGCAGAGGGTGTCCGAGCCGGTGTCTGAGACGGTGTTCCGAGGCCAGGACCTGCCACCGGCGCAGCGGTGGGAGGCGTGGCGTCAGATGGCCATCGCCAGTCATGAGACCAGCGAGATCACCACCGAGCACACGGCCGACTTCGACGCGACGCTGCGCGTACTGGGCCTGGGAGCGGTGCACGTGTCCACGCTCACCTGTCCGTCACTGGGCTCGAATCGCACATCGAGACTGATCCGGCAGTCGGACCCCGAGCTCTACCACCTCACATTCGCCCGACGGGGATCCATCGCCATGGACCACGCCGACCGGCAGGTGGTGCAAGGCGAAGGGGTCCTGACGCTGTCCACCACCTCACGGCCCTACCGGGCCCAAGTCGCCCCGGGCCGGGACGGTGTGGCGAACCGGTTCACGCTGGTGCAGGCCCTCCTGCCCCGGGCCCTGCTCCCGGTCCCCGCCGACGCCGCCGACCGTCTACTGGGGGTGCCGCTGCCCGCCCACGACGGCCCCGGTGCGCTGTTCGCCCAGTGCGTCGACCGCCTCGCTGCGGACACCACCAGCTACGCGCCCGCGCAGGCCGCGCGGCTGGGTGGCGTGATTCTCGGCCTGGCCGCCTCGCTGCTCGGTCACCACCTCGACACCGACCACGTGCCGTCGGCCGACTCCCGGACCCGCCGGGACACCCTGACGGTCCGCGTCCACGCGTTCATCGAGCAGCACCTGGGTGACCCCGGGCTCGGCCCGGATCTGATCGCCGCGGCCCATCACATCTCGGTGCGCTCACTGCACCGCCTCTTCCAGGGGCAGGGGACCACCGTCGGCGCGGTCGTCCGCCGCCACCGGCTCGAACGCGCCCGGCAGGACCTGGCCGACCCGGCGCTGAACACCCGGCCCGTCCACGCGATCGCCGCCCGCTGCGGCTTCCCGCGCCCTGCCGACTTCACCCGGTCCTTCCGCACCGCCTACGGCCTGCCCCCGCGTGACTACCGCCGCCTCGCCCAAGGCCACGGACCTGGCACGCCACGCTAAGCACCTGGCACGCGGTGCGAACACCGCCTCCGTGAGCAGTGGTCTACTCAGGAGTCGCCCACGCCACGACCAAGGGCGCGGGCGATGACCACGACGAGAAATCGGGGAGTCCAGATGAAGTCCGTCCTGCGCAAGGAGCGCATCGGAGCGGCCGCGGTGGCCGGTGTCGCGCTGTTCGGCGTCGTGACCGCGACCGCGACACCGGCCCCTGCGGCGAGCGCCTCAGGCGTCAAAACGGTGCGGCAGGAACGCAAGGGATCGTGCCACGCCTACATGTGGGCCAAGAGCACCGGGGCGCACCGGTACTACACCAAGCTCAACATGCTCAACCCCGGCCCGACGACCGGGTGTTACGCCTGGATGGAGCGGAAGCACAACGGCAAGGTCAAGCGGGTGACCAAGATCTACAAGGTTCGGAAGCACAAAGGCGAGGAGAGCGGCTGGCACTGGGACGGCTCCGGCTACCGGGCACGGGTGTGCATGGGAGTCCACTGGGCCCCCGGCCCCATCTCCGGAGTCAGCTGCTCCAAGTTCTGGTGACCGTGTGGGGCGGAGGCCGTTGGGCGGCATCGCGCGGGCGGCTCGTGCGTGGTGTGCTCAGCGGACCTTTTTGATGGGGATCACGACCAGCGCGCCCACCACGCAGATCGCCGCGGCGACATGCAGCATCGTGGCGTAGCTGTCGCCGCCGACCGTGGCGACGAGGAAGCCGGCGAGGCCGGGGGCGAGGGCCTGTGGTGCGGCGTTGGCGACGTTGAAGACGCCGAGGTCTTTCGCGGCGTTGTCGGGGTCGGGCAGGACGTCCATGACGAGCGCGATGTCGACGCCGATGTACATGCCGTAGCCGAGGCCGAGCACCAACTCGGCCCAGTAGAAGGCGCCGACGGAGTCCACGTGCACCAGCATGTACGTGCCGATGCCGAAGAGCAGGGTGGCCGTGCCCACGAACACCTTGCGGCGGCCCGTCTTGTCGGAGAGCCAGCCCGCGGTCTGCGAGGTGACCATCACGGCGACGGTGTAGACGAGGATGCCGGTGGCCATCGCGCCGGTGGCCTCGCTCACGGACAGGTCGAGCTGGTGCTCCAGGTACATGAGCCGGAACGTCGTGAACATGAACGACGCCAGCAGGATCATGAACCTGGACACGAACGCCCAGGCGAAGTCCGGGTGTTGGCGCGGACTCACCCAGAACGTCTTGACCGCGGTGCGCCAGCCGCCGTCGCGCGGCGGGCGCGTCCGCAGCGGGACGTCCGGCAGCATCACGGCGTACAGGACCATCGCGGCGAGGCCCACGAGGCCCGGCACCATGAACAGCACCAGCATGTCGGTGGCGAGGAGCTTGCCCACGTACGCGGCTCCCAGCACGCCGAGGTTCTGCATCAGGCCGACGAGACCGGAGACCTTGCCGCGCTGCCAGGTCGGCACCTGGTCGGCGACCGAGGCCAGATAGGCGGCGAGCGCGGCGTTGGCGCACACCTGGCCGATCAGCCAGGCCACGGCGACGGTGGCTACGTTGGGGGCGAGGGCGATCCCCAGGAGGCAGAGGGTGAGCCCGGTCGACCCGGCCACCAGCCAGGGGCGGCGGCGCCCGAAGCGGCCGGTGGTCATGTCGCTGATCCGGCCGAAGATCGGATTGGCGAGGAAGGCGCCCGCCGCGCCGAGCGAGGAGACGGTGGCCAGCGCGGTGACCGCGTCACCGTCCGCGGTGAGGGTCTGCAACTTGAGCGTGAGGCTGACGTAGACCGGGGTGAGGAGCGCGAAGTACAGGCCGGCCTGCGCGGTCGCGAGAAAGGCGAGAAGCCGGGGCGGGGCCTTGCGCGTGGGCGGCGGGACGGTGGACGCCGGTTCGGTTCTTGGTGTGTCCGTGTTGGTGCCGTGCGGGGTGGATCCCATGGTTCGCCTCCTTGCGAGCCAGGGCGGATGGGGGGGGGTGTCGGACCGGGACGCCAGGAACTGACATGTGGGGGCGGGCGCCCGGTCCGACGAGTGTCGTGCGGGAGGGGGTGGTCCGGTGGGTGCGCGGGTCCCCCTACGCAGGGTGGGTCCCCTGCGTCGACTGGAGCGGCGGGGTTCGGGACGGAACTCCGTGGCGCGGGAAGGGCCCCAGCGCGTCCGGCCGTCAGGCCGTCACGCCGTGGTGCGGCCCATCGCGGTGAGCGCGCTCCGGTTGCGGGCCAGGAGGTCGAAGCGGTCGAGCTCGGTGGTGTCGATCTCGGCGATGTGCCAGGCGAGGGCGGCGCCGCCGGCCTCGATGGCGGCGGAGACGTCGACGTCGCCGGTGCCGATCGGGGTCTGCGGCTCCTGGCGCACGGCCTTGCCGTCCTTGAGGTGCGCCGCCACCACGCGGCCGTCGAGCGCGCGCAGTACGGCGGCCGGGTCCTGGTCCGCGACGGTGGCCCAGTAGACGTCGAGTTCGGCGATGGCCCGGGAGCCGACGAGCTGCCAGAACACGTCGTAGCCGAGGCGGCCGTCGGGCAGCTTCGTCCACTCCATGTCGTGGTTGTGGTAGCCGAGGCGGATGCCGTGGCCGGCCAGTTCGGTGGCGGCCTCGTCGACGCGTGCGGCGAAGCGGGTCAGCGTGTCCAGGTCACCGAAGATGTCCCGGCCGAAGTGGTCTCCGCCGTCGAAGCCCTCGACGAGCCCGGGGATCGGGATGAAGACGGTGTCGGTGCCGAGGATGCGGCACTCCTCCGCGAGCGTGGCGAGCCCCTCCGCGGCGATCGAGGCGTGCAGGGAGCAGACGGAGAGGCCCGCCGCGTCCAGGTCGGCGCGGAGCGCACGCGCCTTGGCGAGGCGGTCGTCGGCGGGGGTGCGCCAGTCGCCGAAGCCGAAGGGCTCGACGTTCCGGTAGCCGAGCTCCGCGAGGCGGGCGAGGGTGCCCGCGCGGTCCTGCTCGAGTTCCTCGCGAAGGCTGTACAGCTGGACGGCGAGCGTGCCGGTGGGGGTGTCCGTGGGCGTGTCTGTAGGGGTGTCCGTGGCGGTCATGGTGGGTCGGTCCTCCGGGTATCGGTCGTGGCGGTCGTGTCAGTGGTGTCAGTCGACGATGAGGGGGCGGAGCGTGCTGTGGGCGATGTCGAGGCCCTGGACGACCTTCTCCGGGGTGCCGCCCCAGACGGGGTCCTCGTGCTCGACGGAGAGGGTGCCGGTGAAGCCGTGCTCGTAGAGCCGGTCGAGGACCGTGCCCCAGTCGACCTGCCCGCGCCCCGGGACGCGGTAGCGCCACCAGCCCATGTCCCAGGGGTTCTTGGAGCGGTCGCGGGCCGGGCCGAAGTGACCGTAGCGCTGCCGGTCGCGCGGGCGCAGCTCGACGTCCTTGGCCTGCGCGTGCACGATGCGGTCGGCGTACGGGGCGATGGTGTCGACCGGATCGATGCCGATCCAAGTGAGGTGCGAGGGATCCCAGTTGAGGTACAGGCCCAGGTCGAACATCCACTCCCACAGCTCCGGGGAGTAGGCGAGGTTGCCGGGGTAGCCGTCCGGGTGCCAGCCCTCCATCACGCAGTTCTCGATGATGAGCTTGACGCCGCGCTCGCCCGCGTAGTCCACCAACTCCGGGAAGACGCGCTCCGCTTCGGCGAGGTTCTCGGCGACCGGCTTCGTCCAGTCGCGGCCGATGAACGTACCCACGTACGGGATGTCGAGGCGCTGCGCCGTGTCGATGGCGTGCTTGAGGTGGGTGCCGTACGCGGCGCGCTGGGCGGGGTCGGGGTGGAGGTGGTTCTCGTAGTAGGCGAGCGCGGAGATCTCCAGGCCGTGGCGGTCGAGCAGGGCCCGGGTGCGGTCCTCGTCCTCGGTGGTGAAGGTGGCTACGGGGAGGTGGGCGGCCTCGAAGTCGCGGCCTCCGGTGCCGGGCCAGACGGCGACCTCCAGGGCCTGGTAGCCGCGGCCCGCCGCGTACCCGGCGATCCTGTCGAGGTCCCAGGAGGGCAGGCACGCGGTGAGCATGCCGAGCTTGATCTGGCTCGCGTCCGGGTTCGTCTTCGGTTGACTCATGGTCAGTTCACCTTTGTCCAGGCGCCGTTGGCGGATGAGGTCAGGAAGGCGTCGACGAGTCGTGCCGAGCGCAGCCCGTCGGCGAAGAGCGGGAGGCCCTCGGGGGTCTCGCCGGTGGTGACGGCCGCGTACACGTCGGCGACGAACGCGGCGAAGCAGTCGACGTAGCCCTGCGGATGTCCTGGCGGGACGACGTTGAGGCGCTGTTGGGCGGGGGAGGTGTGTCCGGCGCCGCGGTGCAGGATCCGGGAGGTGTCCTCGCCGCCGAGCCAGAGGGTGTCGGGGTTCTCCTGGTCGAAGACGGCGCTGCCGGCCGAGCCGTCCAGTTCGAACCAGAGCCGGTTCTTGCGGCCCGCGGAGACCTGCGACACCACGGTGGAGGCGAGGGCGCCGCCGTCGGTGCGCAGCAGGAGGGCGGCGGCGTCCTCGGTGGTGACCGTGGAACGCGCTGCCGAACCGGCCGCCTTCGAGAAGGACTTGGCGCCCGCGCCGGGCCGCTCCGGGACCGTGACCGTACGGTGCGCCGTCAGTTCCGTGAAGCGTTCGCCGGTGACCCACTCGACGAGGTCGCACCAGTGCGAGCCGATGTCGGCGAACGCGCGGGAGGCGCCACCGGCCCCCGGGTCCACGCGCCAGCCGGAGGCCTCCGGGTCGAGCATCCAGTCCTGGAGGTAACTGCCGTGCAGCAGTTGCCAGTTGCCGAACTCCCCGGCCTCGGCCCGGCTGCGCAGTTCCCGTACGAGGGGGTGGTAGCGGTACACGAACGGCACGGCGGCGACGGTGCCCGCCCGCTCGGCCGCGTGCGTCAGTCGCTCGGCGTCGGCCACGGAGGTCGCCAGGGGCTTCTCGCACACCACGTGCTTTCCGGCCGCGAGGGCGCGTTCGGCGTACGCCGCGTGGGTGCGGTTGGGGGTGCAGATGTGCACGACGTCGACGTCCGCGTCCGCGAGCAGATCCTCGAAGTCGCCGTAGGCGGCGACGGGTTGGCCGGGCGCCGACCAGTCGGCGGCGACCCGCGCGGAACGCTCAGGGGTGGAGGCGAGCACACCGGTCAGCCGGCCTCCCGCGGTGCGGACCGAGCGGCGGTGCACCTCGGCGATCATGCCTGCGCCGACGATCGCGGAGCGCGGCGTGGATGGTGCGGAGCGCGGCGTGGATGGTGGTGCGGGCGGGGCCATTTGCGGCCGCCCTCCTTTCGGCGTCGACACATGGCGCCGTGCACACCGTCGGCGGAGGTAACTCGTCCCGCTCATGAACGTAGGACATTCAATTTGACCCTGACAAGCAAAAGTTACTGCATCTTGAGAGTCATAAATGATGCGGAGGGGGTACGGTATGCAGCCATGTCCACCCCTGCCTCGGTTGCCTCGGTTCGCGCCCGCCTGTCCGTGCCCACCCTGAGGTTCCGGGACGGCGGCGGGCTGCTGTACTCCACGCTGGCCCGGCTGGTCGCGTCGGGCGCCGCCGTGCACCGCGCCGACCTGGTGGAACGCGCGGGTCTCGCCCGCTCGACCGTCACCCGGCACCTGGACGCCCTGATCGAGGCCGGCGTGGTGGTCGAAGGGGGTGGTGTGCCGCGCGGCGGCCGTGGGCGCCCGCCGCAACTCCTCGCGCTCAACCCGCGGGCGGGCCTGGTCGCGGTGGCGGACATCGGGGCGCGCGACGCCCGCCTCGCCATCGCCGACCTCTCGCAGAATCCGCTGGCCACCGCGCACATCGCCGTGGATCTCGCGCAGGGCCCCGAAGCGGTGCTCGGGCAGATCGAGGAGTCCCTGCGCGCGCTGCACGCGTCCACGTCCGACGGCGACGCCCCGCTGTGCGCCGTCGCGGTCGGCCTCCCGGGGCCCGTCGACCACGCCGCGGGGGCGCCGGTCCGGCCACCGATCATGCCGGGCTGGGACGGGTACCCCGTGGGCGACGTGCTCGCGGAGCGCTTCGGCTGCGTGGTCCTCGTCGACAACGACGTGAACCTGATGGCACTGGGCGAGGCGCGCAGCCTGCCCGAGGAGCAACTGCCCCTGCTGTTCGTGAAGGTGTCGACCGGCATCGGCGGCGGACTGGTGTCGGCGGACGGCGAACTGCACCGCGGGGCGGACGGCGCCGCGGGCGACATCGGCCATCTTCCGGTCACCTCCGCCGGCGCCGCGGAGATGGTGTGCCGGTGCGGGAAGGCCGGCTGCGTCGAGGCGGTCGCCTCCGCCGCGGTCATGGTGCGCACCCTCAACGCGGGCCGCGCGGCCGGGAGTTCGGCGCTTCGCAGCACGGGCGATCTGGTCGGACTCGTGGCCCACGGCGACCCCGAGGCGCTGCGCGTCGTACGTGCCGGAGCCGAGCGGATCGGCGAGGTGGTGGCCCTCCTGCTGCACGTCTACAACCCGGCCAGGGTCGTCCTCGGCGGCGCCCTCGCCGGCGCGGGCGACGAACTGCTCGCCGGGGTGCGCTCGGTGGTCTACCGCCAGGCGCTGCCGCTGGCCACCCGCAGGCTCGTCCTCGAACCGAGCACGCTGGGCGAGCACGCGGGCCGGGTGGGCGGCACGGTCCTCGCGGTGGAACACGTGCTGTCGCCGGACGGCGTGATGGACCTGATGGAACGGAGGTTGGACCGCAGCACACAAGCCGCCCCGGCCTCATGAAGCGACGAACGCACCCCCATGAATCGACGAACGCACCCCCATGAATCGCTGAACGCCCCCTTGACACCCCGACCCGCGGGTGTTTTCTTGATGCAAGATCGTGCACTTCGCGGCGGAGGACTCGTCCCCCGAACCCACCCCGCCCGAAGGGACGTCACACCTCATGAGCCGCAGCGTCAACGTCGGCATCCTCGGCACCGGTTCGATCTTCCGGGCCTACGCAGCCGGTATCGCCACCCTCCCCGAACTGACCGTCACCCGCGTCGCCGACGTGGACCTGGAACGGGCCCGCACCGCCGCGGCCGAGTTCGGCATCCCCGCCGCGGGCACCACGGAGGAGCTGCTGGCCGACGACGACGTGGAGATCGTCGTCAACATCACCCCGCCCGCCGTCCACGCGCCCCTCAACGAGGCCGCCCTGCGCGCCGGGAAGCACGTCTACACGGAGAAGCCGCTCGCCGCGTCCACCGAGCTGGCGCGAGCCAACCTCACCACCGCGACCGAGACCGGGCGCACGCTCGGCGGCGCGCCCGACACGTTCCTCGGCACGGCCGGGCAGACCGCGCGCGCCGCGCTCGACGAGGGCCTGATCGGCACGCCGTTCGCCGCGACGAGCTTCGTCCGCTCCAGCCGGGTGCAGGCCTGGCACCCGAGCCCCGGCTTCTTCTTCCAGGCGGGTGGCGGCCCCGTCCTGGACTGGGGGCCGTACCATGTGGCCGCCCTGGTCAACCTGTTGGGCCCGGTGCGGGACGTCATGGGCGCGAACACCATGGCGGAGCGGGAGTTGGCGGTGACGTCCCCCGAGCGCACCGTCGAGTCGGTGCCGGTGGAGGTGCCCACGCACGCCACCTCCATCCTCCGCTTCGACTCGGGGGTGCTGGCGACGGTGATGTACTCCTTCGACGTGTGGGACACCGAACTGCCCCACCTGGAGATCTACGGCACCGCCGGCACCCTCTCCCTGCCCGACCCCAACACCTTCGACCGGCCGGTGCGCATCAAGCGCCGCGGTGACACCGAGTGGCGCGAACTCCCCGCGGCGACCGCGCCGAAGGCCCCCGCCACCGGACCGTTCCGCGGCCTCGGCGTCCTCGACCTCGCCCGGCACCTCGACGGGGGCCCGCACCGCGCGTCCGGCGAGTTCGCGTTCCACGTACTGGACGTCCTGGAGCGGATGTCCCTCGCCTCCCCGGAGTCCGGCGCGCTCACGGTGCTCTCCTCGGTGAAGCGGCCGGCGCCGCTTGACCGGGACTGAGGCGGCACGGGTCGGCTGACCGGGACTGAGGCGGCACGGGTCGGCTCTTGGGGAGAGCGGTACGGGCCGCTACTTTGGGGAAAGCTCCGTGGCAGTTGACCGGATCTGCTCAAGGGGGAGGGGGACCGTGGCCGTATCGCCCAGGGTCAAGGCCGCGATCATGACGGTCGGCGGGTTGGGGATCGTTTCGACGCCGTTGTACTGGCTGCTGGCCGGCCCCAATGCGGGACAGTTGGCGGCCGCCTGTGTTCAGGGCACCACCGGGATCGTCGCGTTGATCTGGGCGTTCTTCACCACTCCGGCCACGCCACCGCACACCCACCCCACGGACACCGCGGTCGACACCGGGAGGGCGAGGGCCACCGGCGGCGGCGCGGCATCGACCGGCGTACGGCGTCCGCGTGGCGTACGGAAGGGGGCCGCGCGAGCACAGCGTACGGGCGACGCGAGCGCTGCCGGCCCGGACAGCAAAGCCAACTCCGGCGTCGACTACAGCAGTTGAGCGGGCCCGAGCCATGCCGCGACGTCGGAGGAAGAGGCGACCGCCGGAGCCGGGGGCCGGTCAGGACGGGGCCCCGCCCGATCCCCTCCGGGACGCCGCGGGAGGCGGGGACCCGGCCGGGGACGAGGAGCCCGTGCACGTGAGCGGCACAGGTTCGGCCACGGCGAGTGGGGGCGGCATCGCCAACACCGGGGTGCTGCACATCGGGACTCTGGTCCAGCCGGGCCAGAGCCCACCGCCCCCGCCGCCGTCGCCCGCCGAGATACCCGCATGGGTGGTGGACCGCGACGAGGTGGAACAGGCCGTCGCCGCCGTCTGCTCGTCGGGCGCGAGCCCGGTGGGCATCACCACCGGATTGGAAGGGTCCGGCGGATTCGGAAAGACGACCGTGGCCCAGATGGTGTGCGCGGCCCGTGAGGTCCGCGAGCACTTCCGCGACCGCGTGTATCTGGTCACCGTGGGCCGAGGCGTGCGCGACGCCACCTCGATCGCCGCGAAGATCGGCGAGGTGACCCGCTTCGTCACCGGGGACACGGCCACGTTCACCGACCCCGACCTCGCGGGGGCGCACCTGGGACGACTGCTCGACCAACACCCCGATCGGCGCACTCTCCTGGTTCTCGACGACGTGTGGGACGAGGATCAGCTCGCCCCGTTCCTCATCGGCGGCGACCGGTGCGTACGACTGGTCACCACCCGCGCCCCCGGCATCCTTCCGCCGCGAGCCACCCGCATCAAGGTCGACCAGATGACCGCGACACAGGCCCGTACGGTGCTCGCCTGGGACGTGCCGCCACTCGGACAGGAGACGAGCAGTGGCCTGCTCCGGGCCACCGGACGGTGGCCACTGCTGCTGCGCCTGGTCAACCGCGTGATCGCCCTGCGGGTGGCGACCGGTTCCGATCCCGGCGCCGCCGCCCTGAGCACCCTGAACCACTTGCGGGAACAGGGGCCGGCCGCCGTCGACGATCCGCACCTCGTCCCGGACCTCGACGACCCGCGACAGCGGAGGAAGTTGATCCGGGCGACGCTGGAAGCGGCGACCGGCCTCCTGCCTCCCAGCGGCGCACAGCGCTTCGCCGAACTCGGCGTCTTCGCCGACGGCGCGGCGGCCCCCGTCCATCTCGTGGTCACGCTCTGGCAGGCGACCGCCCAGTACGACGAACTCCGATCACGGCGCCTCTGCAAGACCATGAACGACCTCTCCCTGCTGACCCTGGACGCCGCGCAGGGAGGCGAGTTGACCCTGCACGACGTCATCCGCGACTACCTGCGCGCGGAAGCCGGCCCCGACAGCCTCACCGACCTCAACGGCCTGCTCGTCGATGCGATCGAGTCCGAGCTGCCCGAAGCCCCGGCGCTCGTGCCTTCCGCACCCCAACCCCGCCGCGCCTGGTGGGAGTTGACGGACCGATACCTGCTCGACCACGCGGTCACCCACCTGCTCGCGGCCGGGCGCACCGAGCGGGCCGAAGCCGTGGCCTGCGACATCCGGTGGGTCGAGGCCCGGCTGCGTGGGCAGGGCCCCAGCGCCCCCTGGAGGGACTGCTTCCGCGTCCCGACCTCCACAGCGGCCCGGCGAGCGGAGGACCTGGCCCGCATCGCGCATCTGCTCGCGCCCATCGAGCCCGCCGAGGCACTGACCTCCGTCCTCCACAGTCGCCTGGAGGCGCTGCCTGAATGGCGCGACCAGATCGCGGCACGACAGCGCGACCAGGTCTCGGCGCCACAGCACGGCCCACGACGGCCGACGCTGCGCAACGTGACGTCCCCACCGGACCTGCCGAGCCCCGCTTTGCTGCGCGCGCTGCCCGGAAAGGGCCCGATCGCAGCTGTGGCGATCTCGCCCGACGGGACGTGGCTCGTCGCCGCCGGGGAAGGCGGGGCCCTTCGGATCTGGGATCCGAAGTCCGGCCGCAAAGCTGTGCAGTTCGGCTGGGCCGATGACACCGGAGCCGTTCACCGGCCGAATGCGGTGGCGATCTCACCCGACGGCAGCCGACTCGCCACCGTCTGCCACGACGGAGCCGTAGCCATCTGGGACCCGGACACCGGCGAGGCCCTGACCGCCTTCCCCTGCGGCGCCGAGATCAGCGATCTGGCGATGTCCCCCGACGGCAGCCGGCTCGCCACCGCCTGCCACGACGGGACCGTACGCATCTGGGACCCGGACACCGGCGAGCAGACCCTGCCGCCTCTGCGGCACGAAGGACCAGTGAGCGTGGTGGAGTTCGCCCCGGACGGCACCTGGCTCGCCAGTGCGGGCGCCGACGCGACGGTGCGGCTCTGGGACCCGGCCACCGGCCGGGAAACCGCACGCAACACAGCCCACCGCGCACCGGTGACGGCGCTGGCGATCGCCCCGGACGGGACCTGGCTGGCCACCGCGAGCCACGAACGGACCATTCACATCTGGGACCCGGACACAGAGGACGAGATCGCCACCCTGTCCGACGGGGAGGAGTGGGAGAAGTGGGCGCTCGCCCCGGACGGCACCTGGCGAGCGACCACAAGCCGGGGAATCGTGCTGATCTGGGATCCGCGGACGGGGGAGCAACTCGCGCAACTCACCGATACGGACCGCGTGAACGACCTGGCGATCTCCTCGGACGGCACCTGGCTCGCCACCGCCTGCCACGACGGGACCGTACGGATCTGGGACCCGGACGGCCGCGGCAAGCCGGCACACCTCCGGGACCAGGCATCGGCCCGCACCACGGGCAGCCCGTACGTTGTCGCGCAGTCCACGGTCGCCATCGCGCCCGATGACACCTGGCTCGCGAGCGCGGGCCGCGACGGGACCGTACGCATCTGGGACCCGGCCGCCCGCCTGGACGCGGCGCGCCACTCGGCGGCCACGCGTGCGCGGAGAGTGGCAGCGCTGCAGTCGTCCGCCACGCCCGAGTACGACTTCCCGAACCCGACACGCGCGACCGCGCCGGACGGTACGTGGTTCGCCCGCGCCGGCCGGTACGGCAAGGTCGAGATCTGCGAGCGGGGCAGTGGACGCACGACGCTCGAACTCGAAGCGTTCGTCGACATCGTGACGGCGGTGGCGGTCGCCCCGGACGGCACCTGGCTCGCCGCCGTCAGCCGTGACGGAAGCGTTGTCATGTGGGATCTGCCCGGCGGACAGCGCACCGTCCTCAGGGAGACCCACTGGCTGGAACTGCACAACCTCGCCATGGCACCGGACGGAACCCGCTTCGCGACCGTCGGATACGAGCGCGTGGAGGTCTGGTCCAGATCCGATGCGGCCCTGATCGCCACGCTCGACGACACGGAAGAGGTCCACGAAATCGCCCTCGCCCCGTTCGGGGGCTTCCTGGCCGCGGTCGGCGGAAACTCGATCCGTATCTGGGACGTGGCCGCACGACGGATCGTCACCTCCATGCGAACCGAGCTGCCCGTGAGCCGCTGCGCCTGGGCACCGGACGGCCGACGTCTCGCCGTGCACGGCGAACTCGGCTCCCACCTCTACGAGTTCGACCCCGGCGACACGACCTGACCCCGCCGCCATCGCGGTGACGGTTCCGGACGACACCGGCGTGGGAGGCGTCAACCGGCCCGTCGAGCGCCGCGGGGGACCGGGTCGGTCCGTGCGGGGAGGGGTGAGGAGAGGCCCGATTCGTAGGCGAGGAGTGCGGCCTGGGTGCGGCTGGTCAGTTGGAGTTTGGAGAGCAGCCGTGAGGTGTGTGCCTTCACGCTGGAGAGGCTGAGGTGGGCCGTCGCGGCGATCTGCGCGTTGGACATGCCCTCGCCGATCAGACGCAGCACTTGCAGCTCCCCTTCGCCCAGCCGGTCCATCCGGCGCCCGGCGGCCGCGATGTGGCCCGGCAGATGGCGGGCCGGCGCGAGGAGGTCGGACACGGCCTCCCGGGAGAGCACCGTCGCGCCGTGCGCGGCGGCGCGGACGCTGGGGGCGATTTCCTCCGGGGCCGCTTGCTGGTTCAGGATCCCGGCAGCGCCCGCCGAGAGCGCGGCCCGCACCTCGCCGAAGTCCGGGTGGGCGCTCAGGATCAGGACGGCCGGGGTGTGTCCCGTTCGCCGGCCCTCCCGCACGACCTCCCGCGTGGTGGCGAGGCCGTCGTGCGGCGGCAGGTCCATGGATATCAGGACGACGTCGGGCCGCAGTTCGGCGCAGAGCTCCAGTGCCCGCGACGACTCCTCCGCCTCGCCGACCACGCGCAGATCCTCGGAGTCCTCCAGCAGGGCCCGTAGGCCGAGGCGGAGCAGCGCGTGGCTGTCCGCGATCAGTGCGCTGAGCGTGGGCCCTCGATCGGGGAGGGCGCCCGGGGAGCGGGCGTATCGGCCCTGCACGGTTCACCGTCTCTTCCGCGACGGCCGCCGAACCCGGTGGGGGCCAGGGCCGTCTCAGTGTTCGAGACTATGCCCGACGTAACACGGAATTTATGGAGGAAGGTCACCATCGTCGGGGACGAAGGACCCATGCGGAGATGACCATGGCCGGGTATCCGGCAGGCGCCGGGAGAGAGCGCCCGCCGCGCCCGCCGCGCCCGCCGCGCCCGCCGCGCCCGCCGTCAGTCCGTCTTCGGCTCGGTGAGTTCGAAGCGGAACGTGGTGCCGGTGCCGGAGGAACCGGTCACGGTGATCTTGTGCTTGCCCGGTTCGAGGTCCTTGAGCTCGGCCGTCCACGTTCCGTCCTCGTCGACCACGGCCTTCGCCAGGACCTTCTCGCGAACCACCCCGGCAGCGTCCTCGACCTTGGTGGTCAGGGTCAGTTCGTCGCCGGGGGTGCCGGTGCCGCGCACGACGACCGGTTCGCCCTCGGCCGGTTCGACCGCGGCGTCCTGCTCGGGGAACTCCACGACGGGCGCGGTGGGTTCGGTACCGGGGGACTCCTCCGGGTCCTCCGGCGTGGGGGACTCCTCCGGTGTCGGGGACTCCTCCGGTGTCGGGGTGTCATCGGGAGCAGTGGTTTCCTCCGGTGACGTGGTGTCCTCGGGCGTGGGCGTCGCCTCCTCCGACGCCTCCGTGTCCTCCGGCGCTGCCGCATCCGTATCGGTGTCCGCCGGGGACTCCTCCGCGGACCTGCCGGAACGCGCCGCCTCGGAGGCGGGCGTCGGAGCGGAAGGCGATGTGACGCCGTCCCTGGTCGGTACGTAGTCGACGAAGACGGAGCCGATCTGGGCTGCCTGGCTCAGGTCGCCCTGGTCCCAGGAGACGCCGGAGCAGTCCTCGGGTGTACCCGTGGAACTACTGGCCTGGGGCCAGGCGACGAGACGGTAGTAGCCGGCCCGGTCGAAGGAGACGCTGCCGAGCTCGGACAGGGTGACACCGTAGGTCCCCGACGAGTGGTCGCGGATGGAGACGCTCTTCGGCGTGGGGGTCGCCGAGGCAGGTGTGCCGTTCTGGTCCACGAACTGGTAGTAGACCTCGTCGGTCACATTGCAGCCCGTGGTGGCACTCCGAGCGGAGTTGAGCGCGTCCACGATGAAGCGGCCGGCGTTCACGCCTTCCCCCACGCCGACCTGATTCCCCCACCCCGACTGGGAGTTGGGGCCGTCGTGGCCGGCCAGGCCGTTGCCGATCGCGTCCCAGAAGTTGATCGCCACCGGGTGCCCGGTCTGCCCGCTCCGCCCCTCGACCCGTAGGTCGAACTGGGACTGGGCGGTCCCCGACGACGTGGTCACCTCCATGATCTGGGGGACGACGCGCGAGGTCGACTGGGCCGATACGACGGAGTCTCCGCGCACGCTCAGCACCAGGAGGTCGGAGAGGCCGTCCCGGGTTCGGCTGACGATCTGGTAGCTCTGGTCGATGGACGATTGGACGTCGTCCACCTTCGTGGCCGTGTACCAGACCGCGTTGGCCAGCGGGTCGAACCGGTACCGCACCCGGGTCGGCGACTCACCCGCGGGCACCCGCACCACGACATCCGCCCGGAACTCGTCGGGTCCGGCGGTCGTGTGCTGCATGGCGCCGAGCGTTCCCACGAAGGCGGGGGCGTCGGCCGTTCCGGGCGCGGACCTGACGTCGAACGCCCCCGACTCGACACCCGCCACGCTGCTCCCGGCCGCGTAGCCGCCCTGCGATACGAGGGTGAGGGCCGTGACGGTGGCGGTGAGGCCCCCGACGGCGGCCAGTGCGACGGCCCGGGGGCGTATGCGGCGGCCGCTGTGGGACCGGTCGTGGGACGGCGTGCGCATCATCTTCGTCTCCGGAAACTCGTCCTGCATTCGGCCCGTATTCGGCCTGCACCCATTAACGCGGCAAGAATTCCCTCACATATTAGCCGGAGGAAAGTGGAGTTGCGGGTGGGTATTTGGTCCCGGCCGGACCGGGACCAATTGCTCCCGACCGGTTCGTACAGGGGTCGGCAAGGGCTTACGCAGGTCTTATGACCTGTGAGTACGGGATGGGTGTGCAACTTTCGATCCGTCGTTGCACACAAAGTCCACGGCGGTGCGCAAAAGGTCGAGCGAAATCCCTGCGGGGCGTTTTCCCGTGAATTCCTGGCCTAATGTGGACAGCGTTCAGCCCGCCGAATTCCGGTCGCCGGATTCCTCACTTATGGACAGGCCATGACTGAAAACACCTCGAAGAAGCAGCGCTCCCGCAAGCGGACGCTGATGGCTTCCTCCGCCGTACTCGCCGGCGCCGCGCTCCTGGCCGCGGGCGGCTACGCGGCCTTCACCTCCAGCGCCATCCTGGGGTCCGGCCGGTTCTCGGTGACCGACACCCCCGGTGGCGGGCAGCCCGGTACCGACGCCGAGGCGGTGCTCCTCGCCAACGGGCAGAAGAAGAGCACCGTCAACCTGTCGCTGCAGGGGCTGGAGAACAACTCGCAGCGGTCCACCTCGGACAAGGTCGCGTTCACCAACGGCGGCACCGGCGCCGACGCGGTCCCGATCGAGGACCTGGTGCTCCAGGACGTCTCGATCAACGGAGCCGCCGCCAGCACCGAACTCCAGCAGGCCCTGACCGTCGAGTTCGTACTGGACAGCGGCAGCCAGAACGAGAGGAGCTACACGGCGACGCTGGCCGACCTGGTGAACAACCCGGGCGGGTTCCAGCAGGACGTGAAGCTGGATCCGTCCGAGGCGTCGTCCTCGGACTGGACCTTCAGGGTCACGCCCGCTGACGACCTCACCTCGGCGGCGAGCCAGGAGATCGACAGCGTGTCGCTGACCTTCACCGGCACGACGTCCTGAGTACGCGGGCGACCATGCGTATCCCCTTCGGGGTCGCCGGAGCGGTCCTGTGCGTGGCGGCCTGCACCGTCCCCGCCAGTGCCGCTCCGGCGGCCGGTGACGACGGGCGGGCCGCCGCCGACCGGATCGTGATCCGGGAGGCGGGGGCCACCGCCTGGAGCGCGGACACCGACATGCGACCCGGGGACACCGCCGTCCGTTACCTGGACGTGCGTTCCGGGCACGGGGCTCCGCTGACCGTGTCCTCGGCGGTTTCGGCGACCGGGTCCCTGGCGCGGGCCGACGGTCTGGAGGCCGGGATCAGCTCGTGCGAAGTGCGGTGGAGCGCGGGTGGACGGTGCGTGTCCGGCGCGGAGCCGCTCCTCTCCGGGGGCACCGCGCTCGGAAAGGAGCGCGGCCTGCCGGCCATCGCTTTGGACGCCGGCGGGACCCGCCACCTGAAGTTCGTCTTCACCGTGCCCGCCGAGCCGGCGCAGAACCTCAACGGCACCTGGGCGCGCGTCACTTACTCGGTGCACGCATCGGGTGCCGGAGGCGACACCACGGGGCACGGCGACGGGACCACCGGCTCGGACGCCGCCGACACCCGCGGCCACGCGGGCTCGGGCACCGCGGACACCGGGGGAACCGGCTCCGGCGGCGGGGCCACCGACGCCGACGCCGATGGCCCCGGCGGTGGGTGGATGGCGAGCACCGGCACCGACCCCTGGCCGTTCGTGTTCCTCGCGGCAGGGCTGCTGGTCGCCGGCACCGGCACGGTCGCCGCGGCCCGGCGGCGTCGCGGCAAGGACGTGGCCGCGGTCGACGTCCGGTCTTCGGAACTCGTGGAGCCGACGTCATGAGCGGGCGCACCGAATCCCTCACACGGCAGGCGAGCGAAGCCGATCACCGACGCCGAGCCGATAGCCCAGCCGAAGGCGACGGCCACGTCGAAGACGGTGGCGCGCCCGAGGCACCTGACCGCCCCCGCTCCTCCGGAACCCCGTCACGCAAGCGCGAACGACCGCTGTGGAAGCGGCTGTTGAGCGCGCTTGCCACGCTCCTCACCGTGGCTCTGATCGTCGGCGTCGCGGGGGCCGCGGCCGCCTGGAAGCTCGGCGACTACCGCTACGTTCCGATCCTCACCAACTCGATGGCCCCCGGCATGCCCAAGGGGTCCATGGCGATCACCCAGCCGATCAGCCCCGGCGAAGTGCGGGAAGGCATGGTCATCGCCTTCCTGCCGCCCGAGCCCTGGACCCCGGACGACGGCAACCCGGTCGTGCACCGTGTCGAGAAGCTCACCGAACCCGACGAGGGCAAGCTCGTCTCCCTGGAGACCAAGGGCGACAACAACGAGGCCAAGGACCCCTGGAAGATCAACCTCAATTACGGCGGCGGCACATACGCCGAGGTCGTCGAGGTCGTCCCCAAAGCCGGCACCGCGGCCACCGAGCTGAACGACATCGGGCTGTTCGGCGTGGGCGCGCTCCTCTTCGGGTTCCTTCTGTTCGCCTACGGAGTGCGCCGACTGTGGGCGCTGCGTTCAAGGCGCTCGACGCCGACGTAATCACCGGCCGGTGGCGGCTCGGTTTTAGTTGTGTTCCTCGTCGATGGTGACGGCGCTGCCGTTGTCGAGCTTGACGACGACCCGTACGCCGCCCTTCTTGGCGGCGGCCTCCAACTCGCCCTCGGTGCAGCGCTTGGGCACGTTGGCCTCGCTGCAGATCCAGCCGTTGCCGTTGATGGTCGTGGCGGTGGCGGTGTAGAACGCGGTCTTGGTGCCTTCGTTGTCGAGGATGTACTTGCCCGGGGCCAGGTAGCCGAGCTCTCCGGAGCGGGTGCCGCTCGGCTTGCCGGTGTCCGAGTCGTCGCCACCGCCGCCGCTGCTGGAGTGGTCCTCGACGATGCTGACCGCGACACCCTTCTCGATCTTCACCGTGGCGGAGACACCCTTCTTGGAAGCGGCCTCCAACTGCTCCTCGGTGCACGGGGTGGCGGCCTGCCCCTCGGCGTCGCCGCATATCTCGCCGGCGCCCTGGATATCGGTGTCGTCGGAGGTGAAGAACGCCTGCTCGGTGCCCTTCAGGTCGCTGACGGTGTACTTGCCGGGCGCCAGGTAGGAGACATTGCCGAACCAGGTGCCGGACACACCCTTGCTCGCGGACTGCCCACCGGAGCCGCTGCCGGTCTGCGACTCCGCGTTGTCGGCGCCGCCCGAACCGGCGTTGTCGGCCTTGTCCTTGGCCTCCGACTGCGAGGCCGAGGAGCCGGAACCGCTCGACTTGGTGTCTCCGTCCGAGTTCCCCTGGCAGGCCGTGAGCAGGGCGGTCGTGGCCATCAGGGCGGCGCCGGTGAGGACGGCCTTGCGGCGGTGGTTGCGAAGCATGATGTGTTTCCCCCGTTGCGGTAGGGATGGGTGGCCGGCCCGATCGGCAAGCCATGGTGTGCGCTTGGTCGATCTTGAGCCTGCCTCATCCGGGGTGCTCGGGTGAAGCACGGTTACGAGGTGATGACGTACTCGGCGTACCCCTGAGACGTTCGGGGGGCGCTGCTTCAGGTCACCACCACTTGCCGCAGCCGGTGGAGTCGCAGGCGCGCATGTAGACGCTCCAAGCGCCCCGGTAGACGTAGGTCTTCCCGAACTTCATCTTCTTCTGGGTTCGGCGTCCCGACTCCCAGTTGACCCTCATCTGGACCGACGGGTGGCCCCAGGCGCCGGCCCACTTGAGGTGGCCGTTGTAGCCGCCACGACCGTCCTTGTGCCATGTCTTTCCGACATCCGCGGTGAGATCTCGTGGGCTGTGGAGGGTCTTGACGTGCCACCTCGCCGTCGCGTCCACGGAGCCGGTTGATCCGGCGTGGGGCGAGGCTGTCGCCTGGTCGGCCGACGCGGCGGCAAGGCCGGTGCCGAGGACGGCGGCTGCCGTAGCGAGCGCGATGCGGCTTCGAGCGGACATGATGATCCCCTGACGATGATCGGGTATGCCGGTTCCGGGTATGCCGGTTCCGGCTTTGCCGGTGCAAGAAGCTAGCGCGCCGTCGCGGTGGAATCGTTAGCGGTGAGTGCCAGATGGTTGGCATGGCGCGCCGCATTCGTCGTGCAGTGCCAAGTGGCGGTATTCACGCGGCGGCAGACCGTAGGCGACGCGGAAGGCTCGCCCTGGAAGAGACGGTGCAGGGAACGGGTCGAGACGTGGTGGGCGAGCAGCGTGGCCGCCAGGGTGAAGTGGTCAGCCGTCAGCCGTCAGCCGTCAGCCGTCAGCCGTCAGCCGTCAGCCGTCAGCCGTCAGGCGTCGAAGCGGTGGCGGGCGGCCTCGATGTGTTCGAAGTAGCGGTGCGTCCAGTCGCACATTCCGTCGACGGTTGCGCGCAGGCCCTGGCCCGGATCGGTGAGGGTGTACTCGACGCGCGGCGGGACGGTGGGGTGCACGTCTCTCTCGACCAGGCCGTTGCGTTCCAGCATGCGCAGGTTCTGGGTGAGCATCTTGTGGCTGATGCCCTCGATCTCGTTCCGCAGTTCGCTGAAGCGCAGGGTGCGTTCACCGAGGGTCTCGATGATCAGGAACGCCCACTTGTTGGCGACGTCGGAGAAGATCTCGCGCGCCAATGAGTCCGCGCGCCTGAGGTCAGCTTCCTCGGACGAGCCCTTGACCTGCTTGGTCACCATCGGGTTCCCCTGTCACTGAAAAGTGCGTTCTTCCACGTCAGCGCAGACTCTCCTACGGTTCCTGAGTAACCACAAGAGACCGAGGAGGCGGGCGACATGGCCATCGACCTGGTGAACCCGACCGGATTACCCACGATCGATGTCTACCGGCAGGTCTCGATCGGGGCGGGGTCGAAGCTCGTCTTCGTCGCCGGCCAGGTCGCCTGGGATGCCGAGGGGGTGACGGTCGGCGAGGGCGACCTCGCCGCGCAGGTCGAGCAGTGCTACCTCAACATCGGCACCGCTCTGGCCGAGGCCGGCGGCTCCTTCGACGACGTGGCGAAACTGACCGTCTACGTCGTCGACTGGACCCCCGACAAGATGCCCTCGCTCCTGGAGGGCATCTCCCGGGCGTCCGCGAAGCTGGGCACCACCCCGGTCCCGCCGGCCACGCTGCTGGGTGTCGCGGCCCTGGACGTCCCCGCCCATCTGGTCGAGATCGAAGCCACCGCGATCCTAGACTGACGTGACCGGGGAGCTTCGCGCGGACGTCATGTCTGCAGCGCCCTGAAGTCCCCGAGCCACGCGTAGCCGCGCCCCGCGGAACCGTCCGCCCAGGGCCGCACGGTGTACGGGGCGAAGACGCTGTTGAGCAGCCAAGGGGGTTGGCCGGGGCCCCACTTGTTCACCATCGCGGAGCCTTGGCGGTAGCCGTAGGTCGCGACGGCGAGGCGGCCCGTGCCGCGGTAGAGCTCCATCTGGTGGCGCAGGAAGTGCTTGTTGTCCTCGTACCACGGCAACGACGCGAGGAACGCGTTCCACTTCCGCTGCGGGAAGGGCGCGTCGATCGCCGCCTGGACGACCTCCCACACCTTCGTACCGGCGGGGAAGCCGTACGCGTCCGTGAACGCGGCCGGGACCGGATCCTCGTTGTGGCGGCCCCAGAGGTCCACGAGGGAGAACTCCGTGACCAGGAACGTCTGGTCGTCGCGCATCTTCGGCAGGATGTAGTCCAGGAACGGCCGCGCGTCGTCGGCCGCCGGCACGTGCGGGTGGATGTCGACGCCCTTGATCTCCGGAGTCTCGCGTACGTACCTCATCCAGCGCCGGGCGACCGGGTTGTGGCCCTTGGGCAGGTCGAGCGCGGTCAGTGAGCCCATGTAGAGGGTGGTGCGGCAGTCCTCGCCGCAGTGTTCGGCGCGGTGGGCGATGGTGCGGCGGGCGGCGGTCTCGTGGAAGACGTTGAGGGCCTCGGTCTGGTCCACGGGTCGGGTGTCGATGAACGGTTCGTTGCCGACGACCAGGATGTCGACGTGGTCCATCAGCGCGGCGAGGGTCGGTTCGAGGCGGTCGAGCATGGCCGCCATCTCCGGGCTGCCGGCCGCGGGAAGCCGTGAATCGCGGTAGGGGAACTTGATGCTGCACACGGTGCGGTACCCCTGGGTGCCGAGTTCCACGATCCGCTGGACGTTGGGGTCCTCGGCGGGATTGCCGGTGTCCTCGTGGTGCACCGGGACGAAGCCGCGGATCCAGGTGGCGCGGCCGAGTTCGAGCTCACCGACGTCGATGTCGACGATGTTCTCGTTGAAGTTCGCGCCGAGCGCGCCGAACGCGCCGGGGACGGCCCCGCGCGGGGCGGGCCTGGTGGCGGAGGAGGGAGTGGGTAAGGCGGGCGAGGCGGCCGTCACGGCCAGGGCGGCCGCGGCAGCCCCGGCACCGGCCCCGGTGAGGACGCGGCGTCGGGACAGTGGGAGGGAGGGGCGCTGGGAGTGGGTCATCGGTTTCCTTTCGGAAGGGCTGAGGCGTCGGGTCGACGGAGCGGGGGAGTGGGGCGTCCAGTGGCCGAACCACCCCGCGCCGCGCGGAATTTGGGCGAACAGCACCGAAGTGCGTGAAGGTACTTCCTTGCGTACCCGCGCACCAAAGGGCATGGGTCACCCGCGTGTCGCGGCCCCTTCCGTGATCCCCTCGACGGTCCTCAGCGGAACGCCGCGATATTGCGGGCCACCCAGTCGGCGAACGGGCGCGGTGCGCGGCCGAGGACCCGTTCCACGTCCGGGCTGATCCGCAGTTCGGCCGGGTTCGGGGAGCCGATGATGTCCAGGGTGTCGTCAGCCAGTTCCGCTGGTACGAATCGGGCCATGCCGGCCTTGGCCTCGTCGCGGGTGAGCTCCTGGAAGCGCACCGGCGAGCCGAGTGCGGCGGCGATCGCCTCCGTCTGCTGACGCGGCGTGACGACCTCGGGGCCGGTCAACTCGTATACGCCGTACGTGTGTTGCTCGCCCAGCAGGCAGGCCGCCGCGACCTCGGCGATGTCCGCCGGGTCGACGACGGGCACCCCGACGTCACCGAACGGTGCGGCCGCCACTCCCCGCGCGCGGACGGACTCCGCCCAGGCGAGCGCGTTGGAGGCGAAGCCGCCCGGCCGCAGCAGGGCCCAGTCGAGGCCGGAGGCCCGTACCGCGTCCTCCAACGCCCGCATGGCGACCCGCGTCGTGCCGAGGGGGCGGGTCGCCACGCCCTGCGAGGACAGCAGGACGACGCGGCGGACCCCGAGGGTCGCGGCCAGCTCGACGACATCGGCCGGCCTGGCTCCGGGGGCGTGCAGGTCGCCGGAGAGCAGCAGGAACAGCGCCTTCGCCCCGGCGAGGGCGGGCTCCAGGCTCGACGGCTCACGCAGGTCGGCCGCCACGTGCCGCACCCCGGACGGCACCTCCGTGGCATGCCGCGACACCGCCGTCACCTGCTCGCCCGCCTCGGCCAGTGCCCGCGTCAGCGGACGGCCTACGTTTCCGGTCGCTCCGGTCACCACGATCATGGTCAACTCCCCGTCTGGAACGTCGTATTGGGTATCCGCGGTGACGCTAGGAGTCCGGCTCGCGAGTCGTAAGTACGTACCTGGAGGTAAGCTCAAGTCATGGGGGAAGGTGCGCAGTTGGCGCGGGTCGAGGCCGGTGGGCGGAGTGACGCGAGTCACGAGGACTGTCCGGCGCGCGAGGTTCTCAACCATGTGACGAGCAGATGGGGCGTGTGGGTGCTGATCGCCCTGCGCGACGCCGACTTGAGGTACTACGAACTTCGCCGGAGCCTCCAGGGCGTCAGCGAGAAGATGCTCGCCCAGACGCTGCGCGCGCTGGTGCACGACGGCCTCGTCCGGCGCGAGGTCGAGCCCACGACGCCGCCGCAGGTCACCTATGGGATCACGACGTTCGGGACGGAAGTCGTCGAGTCGCTCGAGGAGTTGTTCCAGCGGATCGGCCGAGGCCCTGGCGCTGCGGCGAACTGAACACCGCTTCAGGTTGCCCGCGCCGAAAGGGCCGGTGCCAGCCAGCGGCCCAGGAAGGCGCGCAGCCGGGCCTCGTCCTGGGGAGGCTCGCCGGGGTGCTGAAGGAGCGAGGTGAGCAGGCGCATGATCATTTCCGCGAGGCCGTCGAGGTCCGCGTCGTCGACACCCGCGGCGGCCCAGTCGACGGGGAAGCGCCGCAGCATCTTGGCGCCGTAGCCGATGGTGTCACTCGTCGTGGCTCCGCGGCCGAAGGCGTTGGTGTCTCCGAGTTGCAGCAGCAGGCTGAGCCGTGGCTCGGTGGGGATGGTGCGTACGCAGAAGACCATGCCCTCGACGACGGCTTCGGCCGGGTCGGTGATGCCTTGCAGGTGCGCGATCATCAGGTCGACGAACGACTCGGCGCCCTGGGCCGCCACCTCGGCGACGATGTCCCCAAGCCGCCCGAAGTGCCGGTACACGGTCTGGCGGGTGACGCCGAGTTCCCCGGCGACGTCGGACAGGGTCGTCTTCGTGACGCCGTGCCGGTCGACACAGCGGGCGGTCGCGTCGATGATCCGCTGCCGTGCCTCCGCGTCCGATGCGGGAGGCCGTCCTCCCCAGCCGTGGTGCCCCATGTCCTCAGGATCGCACAGGCTCCTCGGCTCGTTGGGGTGTGGTGGTCGTGCTGAGCACCGCCACGACCAGGCCGGTCGCGGCGAGGGCACACAGCGCGGCGTACCAGAGGCTGCCGACCGGTGTGCCCTGCTCGGTGACACCGCCGGACGCGTCGACGTACGCGGGCAGCGCGACCAGCCAGAGCGCGACATGGACGACGAGGTACAGCGCCGGATAGGTGCGGGCGAACCCCGGCGACGCCACCGCCGGCTCCTGATGTGTCCGGCGCGTGCGCCACGCGTCCGTGAAGAGGTAGAGGCCGACGATCCACACCACGGCGATCTCTACGCCGAGTATGGCCCGCTGGACGCCGAGTCGGTCGCCACCCGCGAAGAGGTTGCTGGGGATACCGGCGATGCCCATCGCCAGCGGTGTCAGGACACCGGCCGCCACCGTGCGCAGGCCGACCTGACGACCCGTGAGCGCGGCACGGCCGTCCTTAGGGCCGACGAACCGTACGACGAGGTAGGTCATCGCGCCGAAGGACACCGACGCGAACAGGAACATGCTGTTCATCGGGACGGAGGCGAGCGCGGGCTCGTTGATCGTCTTGTTGCCGGGGTTCCAGGCCCACCACTTCAGTTGCGGCCCGAGCTGATCGAAGATCTCGTAGAAGACCTGGCAGACGAACGCGACGGCCAGTGACCCGGCCAGCGGACCGGACAGCCTGCCGCGCCGGGCGAACACGCCCAGGGCGCGGACCAGTTCGTAGGCGAGCTGCGAAAGCGCCGGGTAGAACGCCACGATGTAGAGCGGCAGCCGGTCGTACATGAACTGCACCGTGAACACGTTGTGGGAGAAGATGAACCCGACGTGCTCCTGAAGCCCGAACCAGCTCGGGAAGTAGAGCGGCGGCTCGATCACCGCCAGGTAGACGACCGAGGCGAACCACAGCGAGATGTTGACCGGGTCGCCGTCGCGGCGCCACCGCCGCCACGCGTGGACGAAGGCGAACACCGCGCCGCCGACGACGAGGAGTTCGAGGAACGGCATGGTGCCGCTCTCCAGGCCGAACGGGTTGCGGAAGTCCACGACGGGAGCCGCGTCATGGCAGGAGAAGCCGAGCCGTTCCGCGAGGCGCTCGGCGGCGGAGTCGCATGAATAGGTCATTCGTCACTCACTCCTGCGGTCGGTCGGCCGGTGTGGTGGCCCGGTTCAGTCGTTGACGAGGTCGGTCTTGGTGGCGGGGGAGTGGGTGTCGTAGGTGTGGAGGTTGGCCCGCGTGACGTGGGTGAAGTCGGTGCCGGGCGGGTCCTGTTGGTCGTCGAAGCCGTGCGGGACGACCGTGCGGCCGAACAGTTCGCGCAGCTTGTAGCGCGCGATGCGGAGCCAGAACCGCGGGTCGGTGGCCATCTCGCGCAGTGACTTGTCGAGGTTGAAGACCTGGGTGAACGTCCGGTCCACGTACTCGTCCTCGCGGCTCGTGGCGGTGATGGCGTTGAAGACGGGCCAGCTCATGCGCGCGGCGATCCTGCGGCGCCAGGCGGGCACGACCTCGGTCCCGGTCGCGAAGTCGTAGGCCTGGTCACGGGCCATCGCGAGCATCCACGGCACGTCGAGCGACGCCTTCTGCCGCGTGAGGAACTCGCGGAAGAAGGCGGCGTCGAGAGTGTCACGCGCGCGCAGCAGCTCGGCGAGGATGAGCGCGGAGCGGGAGGCCGAGCTCATGCCCTGGGCGTAGAACGGGTTGAACGCGCAGATGGAGTCACCGATGCTCACCAGGCCGAGGGGCGGCCGGTCGAGCAGGTCGAAGCGGCGCCACTTGTTGCCGGTCGAGCGGGTGAGGTGCACCTCGGACGTGGGCGTGCAGTCGTGCATCGCCCGGCCGAAGGACGCCGCGCGCACCCGGTCCGCCGCGGCCTCGAAGGTGTCCACCTCGCGGGGCATCTTGAGCCCCCACGCTCCCATGCACACGATGGCCCGATCGCCCTCGATCGGGAAGAAGTTGCTGAGGAACTCGTGCTCCTCGGGATGGTCGCCGGTGTCCTGGGTCGGGGTGACGACGAGGTGCTTCCACCACCACGACGCGGGACGCCGGTCGGCGGGCGGCAGGTCGTACCACCGGGAGGTGTAGGTGACCTTGGCGTCCAGGGTCTTCTCCTCGGCCGCCGACCACCCAGCCCCGGCCAGCCAGTCCGCCACGGAGGAGCCGCGCCCCAGCGCGTCGACGACCAGGTCGGCGGCGATCGAACTCGATCCCGAGCCCGAGCCCGAGTCTTCGGCACTCGTACGGAAGTCAACTCCCTCTACGCGCCCGGTCGTTGTCCCGCCGCCGCTGGTACGCAGCCCGGTCACCGTCACGCCCTCCCGGATCTCGATGGCCGGGAGTTCGCGGACCTTGTCGCGCAGGACCCGCTCGATGAGCACGCGAGAGCTGTACACCATCGTCATCGAACTGGACTTGCGCGCGGCCCAGCCGTCGTTCTCGCAGTACGCCGCGTCCAGCGACGGCATCAGGAGCATCCCGCCCGCGGCGATCAGCGCCTCCTCGAACCCGGGGAAGATCTCGCCGATCGCGCGGCGCCCGGAGTTGAGCAGGAAGTGCGGGTGCTTGCTCTGCGGTACGCCGCGTCGGTGCTCGGCGTCCGGCGGGAGCTGGTCCCGTTCCAGGACGATCACCTTGTCGAAGTGGCGCGCGAGCACCCCCGCGGCGCACAGCCCCGCGACGCTGCCGCCGAGCACCACGGCCGTCTTTCCCCGCATGATCCCTCCATTCATACACGTGGTGACTGAATGTATGATCGATGGGAGGGGAAGCTAACAGGCGCGGCTCGAAGGTGCCAGCCTTACGCGGGGACTTTCGGGTGTGCGCGCGGATGCGGATGCGGATTCGGATGCGGATGCGGGCCGGGCGCGGGCGTCACACCCCGCCCCACACCTCTTCCGCCGTCTCCACGATGAGGCGCAGCTTGGCCAACTGGTCATCGGCGGTAAGCCTGTTGCCCTCGACGGTGGAGGAGAAGCCGCACTGCGGGGACAGGGACAGCTGGTCGATGTCGATGTAGCGGGAGGCCTCCTCGATGCGCCGCTTGAGGGTGTCCTTGTCCTCCAACTGAGGCCGCTTGGTGGTGACGAGGCCGAGAACGACCTGCTTGCCCTTGGGGACGTAGCGCAGCGGTTCGAAGCCGCCGGAGCGCTCGTCGTCGTACTCCAGGAAGAAGCCGTCGACGTCGAGGCCGCCGAAGACGGCCTCGGCGATGAAGTCGTAGCTGCCCGAAGCGGCCCAGGAGGAGGCGAAGTTGCCGCGGCACATGTGCGTGGTGACACGCAGGTCGCCGGGGCGGCCGGCGAGCGCCCGGTTGATGTTCGCGATGTACGTCTCGTGCTGGTGCTCCGCGTCGCCGCCGATGGACGCGACGTAGGAACGCTGCTCGGGGTCGTTCAGGTACGCGAGCGAGGTGTCGTCCAACTGGAGGTACCGGCAGCCGAGTTCGTGCACGCCGCGGATCTGGGCCGCGTAGGCGTCGGTGAGGTCGGACCAGAAGGCGTCGAGGTCGGGGTAGACGGCCGGGTCGATCGCGGCGCGGCCGCCGCGGTAGTGGACCATGCTCGGCGAGGGGATGGTCAGCTTCGGGGTGACACCCTCGGCGACGGTGTCGCGCAGGAAGGCGAAGGCGTCCGCGAAGATGGTGTGTTCCAGTGTCACCTTGCCGTCGATGCGCGCGGAGGGCGGCGCGAACTCGATGTCGCCGTCCTCGTTGTGGAAGCGCACGTGCAGCGACTCGTCCTCGACGCGCCGCACGCCGCCCAGGGCGTAGATGAAGTCCATGTGCCACGACGCGCGGCGGAACTCGCCGTCGGTGGCGCTGCGCAGCCCCGCCTCCTTCTGCGTCGCGACCACGTCACGTACCGCCGTGTCCTCGGCGGCGGCGAGCGCGGCATCGTCGATCTTCCCGGCGGCGTGCTGTTCGCGGGCCCGCAGGAGCGCGGGCGGGCGCAGCAGGCTGCCGACGTGGTCGGCGCGGAACGGGGGCTGGGTGGTGGCGGCCATGGCGGGGTCCTTTCCTCGGTTCTTCGACTCTTCGGTTCTTCGACTCTTCGGCACCTCGGTGGTGGCCACCACCCTCACCCGAATCGGTGCGTCACTGGAAGACCGAACGGAAGCTTCTTCTGCTCCCCCTGCTCACAGGCCGTTTCGGCCCTCCGTAGAATGCGCGTTCGCGGCTCGGCCCATCTCCCGGGCGGGGCGGGATGAGGGAGTGATGAGCGAACCCGGGGCGGGGCGCCAGGACGCCGTGGCCGCCATGCTGGAGCAGTGGCAACGCGAGTTCCCCGAGGTGGATGCCACCGCGTTGGGGGTGTTCGGGCGGCTGCATCGCAGTTTCAACCGCTATCAGGCCCAGTTGAACGCGTTCTTCGAGGCCTACGACCTCACCGTTCCGGCCTTCGGGGTGCTGGCCGCGCTGCGGCGGGCCGGTGCCCCCTACCGGCGAACCGTCAGTGAACTGGCCGACGCCAACCTGCTGACCAGCGGCGGCATCACGCAGCGGGTGGACAAGCTGGAGGCCGCCGGGCTCGCGCTGCGCGTGCGGGACCCGGACGACCGCAGGATCGTACACATCCAACTCACCGACCGGGGGCTGGCGCTCGCCGAGGAGATCATCGGCGCCCACTTCGCCCACGAGGCGGACATGCTCGCCGACCTCTCGGACTCCGAACGTATGCAGCTCGGGGGCCTGTTGAGCCGGCTTGAGCGTTCCCTGGACCGGGCGGCGGAGCGGCGCGGCATCTGAGGGCACAACACATGTGAAGCGGTCGCGATCTCTTGGCACGAAGGGGTTGTGGCCGCTTCTTGCGGCCTGCTAGAAATCTTAGCGCTCAAACATTTAGCGCTAAGTCATATCCGTCAGGGCCGCCAGGGCCCGCAGGAGGGCCGAATGAGTACCAGCGTCACTCCCGACGCCACGGGGCAGGACATCGCGGCGCGCCTCGAACGGTTGCCCATGTCCCGCTGGCAGATCACCGTGCGCCTCGCCATCGGTGTGGTCACCTTCTTCGAAGCCTTCGACCAGCTGCTGATCGCCTACACGCTGCCCGTCATCACCAAGGAGTGGGACATCTCCGCGGCGGGCACCACGCTCACCCTCACCATCGGCTCGATCGGCATGCTGCTCGGCGCCTACGTCTCCGGGTGGGCCGCCGACCGGGTCGGCCGGGTCAAGGTCATCTCGATCTGTGTCGCCCTCACCGCCCTGTGCAGTCTGCTGATGGCCGGCTGCACCTCGCTGCTGCCGTTCCTCGTCCTCCGGTTCGTGCAGGGACTCGCCATCGGGGGCGAGGTGCCGACCGCCGCCGCCTACATCAGCGAGATCAGCCGGGCACACCGTCGTGGCCGCTTCGTCCTCTTCTACGAGATCGTCTTCCCGGCCGGACTCGCGGCCGGCGCGCTGCTCGCCGCCTGGGTCATCCCGCACTGGGGCTGGCGCGCGCTCTACCTGTTCGCCGCCGTCCCCGGCCTGGCCGCCGTGCTCCTCCAGCGCCGCATCCCGGAGTCGCCCCGCTGGCTGGCATCCCGCGGACACCACGAAAAGGCGCGCGCGGCAATGGACTTCATCGAGAAACAGGTGCGCCGCGCCACCGGCAGGGAACTGCCCGAACCGACCGTGCGGGAAGCCCTGCCGGCCGCCGCTCCTGCCCCCGCCCGCGGCACACTGCGGGACCTGTTCACCGGCCGCTACCGCCGCCGCACACTGGTCATCTGGACGATCTGGTTCGTCGGCTACCTCGCCAACTACGGCATCACGTCCTGGCTGCCCACCATCTACAAGGGCGTCTACGACATGTCGCTGAGCTCCGCGCTCTGGTACAGCACCATGGCCTCGGTCGCCGGACTCGTCGGCTGCGTCCTCGCCGCGCTCCTGGTGGACCGGGTCGGCCGGCGCGGGATCGTCGTGGGCGGCCTCGGCGGGACGACCGCGATGCTCGTCGTCCTGGCCGTGCTCGGCGCCGGAGCGCCCTGGCAGCTGGCGGTGTGGTCCTCGCTGGCGGCGATGTTCAACTTCGCGGTCAACATCAGCCTCTACCTGTACACACCCGAGCTCTACCCGACCCGTGCCCGCGCCCTCGGCTGCAGCATGGGCGGCGTCATGAACCGCCTGGGGCTGATCGTCGGCCCGCTGCTCGTGGGCCTGGTCTACGGCGGCGGCACCCAGCTGTCGGCGGTCTTCCTCCTGCTCTCCGTCTTCACCCTCGCCGGCGCCGTGGTGGCCGGTCTCTTCGCCGAGGAGACGACCGGCCGCACCCTGGAGGAGGTCTCACCATGAGCGACCCGCGGCACGAGAAGCGGACGGCCGCGAACCTGTGCACCTGCGACGGCGCCACCCCGGCCCCCGCCTCCCCGGCCTCCGCCTCCCCGAACCTCGCCGTCCCGCCCGACGCGGTCCACGTGACCGGCGACGCCCGGCCGGACGGTTCGACCGCGCTGAGCGTCATCCTGCTCGGCACCGGCGCCGGGCCCTACCCGGCGCCCGGTCGACAGGGCGCGTCCACCGCGGTCGTCGTCGGCGACCGCACGTACCTCGTGGACGCCGGATACGGCGCGCTGCGCAAATACGCGCAGGCCGGACTGCGCCTCAGCGACCTGCGCGCGGTCTTCCTCACCCATCTGCACTCCGACCACACCGCCGACCTCTTCAACCTGTTCCTCCTCGGCTGGGGCCCGGCCAACCACGGCGTGAACCAGCCGGTCCACATCGCGGGTCCCGGCCCCGACCGCACCCTGCCCGAGCACCCGCAACCCGGCACCGAGGGCCTGCTCACCCACCTCCTCGCCGCCTTCGGCCAGGACGCCGCCGTACGCATGCGCACCAGTGCGCGCACCCCGCTGACGGACCTCGTCCGGCCCCACGACCTGGTCTCCCCGCCACCCGGCAAGGACCTGCTCGTGTACGAGGACGACCGGGTACGGGTCACCGCCCGCGAGGTCCCGCACCCACCGCTGCACCAGAGTTTCGGCTACCGATTCGAGACCGAGGAGGGCGTCGTCGCCTTCTCCGGCGACACCGCGTACAGCGACAGCGTCGGCGAACTCGCCGCGGGCGCCGACCTGTTGGTCCACGAGACCATGGAGCCCGACTTCTACCGCGGCCTCGGCTACTCCGACCGCCTCCTCGACTTCCTCAGCGCCTCCCACACCGCGCCCGGTGACGTCGGCAGGCTCGCCGCCGCGGCCGGAGCGCGCCGCGTCGCCCTCAGCCACATCGGCCCACCGGACCCGCGCGAGGTCGGTGACGAGGACTGGACCCGCAAGGTGGCCGCCACCTACACCGGCCCTGTCGTCGTCGGGCACGACCTGACCCGCCTCGTTCCCGCTCGCCGCACGACCTCCTGACCAACCCTTCCCCCCCGAGTTCCACGGAGAACCGCACCATGCACGAGAACAAGCAGCAGCACCACCGCGCGACTCGCGAGACACCCACCGTCGGCATCGTGGGCGGCGGTGTCGGCGGGCTGGCCGCCGCGATCGCCCTGCGCCAAGTCGGCCTGGAGGCAGTCGTCTTCGAACAGACGGCACACTTCGGCCGCGTCGGCGCCGACATCAACCTCACGCCCAACGCGGTCAAGGCCCTCGACGGCCTGGGCATCGGCGACACACTACGACGCACGGCGGCCCGCCCCACCCGCCGTCTCAGCCGGACCTGGGACACCGGCGAGGAGACCTCCCGTATCGAAATGGGTGAGGAAGCCCTGACCCGGTACGGGTCACCGCAACTCACCATGCACCGCGCCGACTTGCTCGCCGCGCTGGAGGAGGCGCTGCCGTCCGGCGCCGTCCGCTTCGGCAGCCGCCTCACCCACACCACCGAGCACGCCGACGGTGTCACCGCGACGTTCGAGGACGGCACCGAGACGGACGTCGACATCCTGGTCGGCGCCGACGGCATCCACTCCGTCGTACGCACCGCCCTGTTCGGCCCGGAGAGCCCGCACTTCACCGGCGTCGTCGCCTACCGCTCCGTGGTCCCCGCGGGCCGCCTCGACCTCCCCGGCCTGGACGCCTTCACCAAGTGGTGGGGGCCCGACCCGGCCACCCAGCTGGTCACCTTCCCCCTCAACCGGGGCCGGGACCTGTTCGTCTTCGCGACCACCGCCCAGGAGAGCTGGCAGCACGAGTCCTGGACCACCCCGGGCGACGCCGCCGAACTCCGTTCCCACTACCGGGACTTCCACCCCGAGGCGCGCGCCGTCCTCGACGCCTGCGACGAGGTCCTCAAGTCCGCCCTGTACGTCCGCGACCCCCTGCCCTCGTGGTCCTCGGGCCGCCGCACCCTGCTCGGCGACGCCTGCCACCCGATGACACCCTTCATGGCCCAGGGCGCCGCCATGGCCATCGAGGACGCCGTCGTCCTCGCCCGCGCCCTGGCCGGCGCCGACCCCCGCTGCCCCGAACCGGCCCTGAAGTCGTACGAGACCACCCGCCAGGAGCGCACCGCCCGCGTCCAACTCGGCTCCCGCGGCAACGACTGGCTGCGCACCTCGGGCAACGGCGAGTGGGTGTACGGATACGACGCCTGGACGGTGCCCCTGGGCTGAGGCCGCCGGTCAGCGGCCCGCGTGCCTCCTGAGGTACCGGCCGACCACCTCGTTGAACTCCTCGGCGCGTTCGACCTGGGATCAGTGCCCGCACCGGCTGAAGAAGTGCGCGTCGGCGTTCGGGATCCCGGTGACGGACATCGGCATCCAGTACCCGCACGGCCCGTTCGAGACCGTCGTTCGTGCCGTAGCCCTTACCCGCATGATCGACAGGATGCGGGGGGCGGGGTGGTGTCCAGGGACAGGCAGCGCTCCACCCACCGGTCGGTGTCGGCGCGGGTGGCGTACGTGGATGTCTGGCGACGGAACTTCGCCACCACGGTGTCCGTGAGGTCCGCGACGGAGGGTGTCCGGTGGGTGTCGAGGGCCTCGTACGTGACCGGGTCACCGCCGTCGGTGAACTCGACGGTGACGCTGGCTCCCCAGCGGCCCGGCAGGTGGGCGTCGAGCGCGGGGTCGTGCCTCACCAGCACCTCGGGAGCGTCCGGCGGCAGCGGCCCACGGAAGAAGCCGACGTCCGTCGCCGCCCCGCCGAGCCAGGCCGCGACGGCGAAGGTGGCACTGGCCGCCGCCTCGGTGGGTCCCTCCGGATCGCGGTCGGCGGTGACGAAGCGCAAGAGAGGGCCCGGCAGGCCGATCCTGACGCGCCGGGTCCGGTCCAACGGCGCTCCCTGCGCGGCGAGTTCGGCCAACGCGTCCAGCGCGGCGTGCAGCGGCCGGGCGCACGGGTAGCGCTTGAAGGTACAGTCACGGAGATGTGGCCCTGTTGCCGTGGGCGCTTCGGGCGGCGTGCCGAGCGCGGCGGTGGCCGGGCCGTCCAGCAGGGTGCGGGAGGCCCGCGCCCCGGCCCGCGCGAGGTGGGCGGCCTCCGTTCCGTCGGCGGCGGCGTGTCCGAGCAACAGGTAGTGTCCCGCGCCCAGTTGGTCGCCGCTGAGGAGTCCGCCGAGGCCCGCCGCCGCGATCCCGAGGGCCGCCACGGTGTCGTCCTCGTCGAGGCCCAGCAGGCTCGCCACCGCCGCCGCCGCGCCCAGCGCGCCGAAGGTCGCCGACGGCCACCAGGACCGCTCGTACAGCCGCGGGCCGCCGAACCGCAGGCCCGCCTCGACGACCACCTCGTAGCCGCTGATCACCGCGTCGACGACCGCCCGGCCCGGCCGCCCCTCCCGCTCGGCCACGGCCTGCGCGGCCGGCACCACCACGGCGCCCGGCGCCACCGCCGCGCCGGGGTGCAGCGCGTCGTACTCGTCGACGTGCGCGAGGACCGACTCCGCCCACACGACCGTACGCAGCGGATGGGTGCCGGACAGGGCGGGCGTCCGCATGGCGCCCGCGTCCCCCATGTCCCTGACGAGGCCGCCCAGTTGGGCCGCCAGTGGGTGCCCTGAGCCCGCCACCACGCACCCCACAGTGTCGAGTACGTGCAGCGCGGCGAGCGCACGTGTTTCGGTGTCCGCCGCCCGCGCCGCCCGGCGTCCCCGGCGGGCCAGGTCCTCCAGTACGGTCACCGGCGGGGCCCCTCCCGTAGGGCGGGCAGCACCTGTGTGCCCACGCTCTCCACGAGTTCGGTCGGCGGATCGTACGAGCCGACGTGCTGGAGGAAGACCCCGCTCACGCCCGAGGCGTGCAGGGAACGCATCCGGTCGGCGATCTCCTCGGCCGTGCCGAACAGGCAGAACTGCCGCACGAAGCGGAGCGCGTCATCGTCGCTGACCCACTGCGAGCAGATCCGCACCGCCGCCTCCCAGTCCTCGGCGTGGACCAGGTCCGGGTAGACACCCTCCACCCGTGCGGGGACGTCGAGTTCGATGCCCGCGAGGGCGAGGAACGGCGCCCCGCCGTTCTGGGCGATGGACGCGCAGATCGGCTTGATGGTCCGGGCGGCGGCCTCGACGTCGTCTGTGACCGCGCAGTACGCCGAGACGGTCAGCGGGATCGCGGAGGCGTCGCGGCCCGCCGCCTCCGCGCCCTCCCGCACCCGGGCCGTGGCCCCGTCGAGCGTCTTCGGCGAGGCACCACTGAGCAGGATGACACCGTCGGCGAGCTCCCCGGCGAGCCGCAGGTTCTTCGGGCCGCTCGCGGCGAAGTGGATCGGCACCTCGGGCCGCGGGTCGCGCAGTCGCGAGCGCACACCGTCGTAGTCCCACTCCTCGCCGGACAGCAGCGCCCGCAGCTGTGTGATCCCGTCCCGCATCGCGGCGCGTGTGCTGGGGCGCAGCCCCACGGGCCCGACCGAACTGTTGCCGACACCGAGCCCGAGCGTGAACCGGCCCGGCGCCAGCTCGGCGACGCTACGGGCGGCGGATGCCACGACGGCCGGGTGCCGAGTCACCAGGTTGGTGACGGCCGTGCCGAGCGAGATCCGTTCGGTGCCGAGCGCCGCCGCCGTCAAGGCCGTGAAGACGTCACGCCACAGCAGCTGCGAGTCGGGGAACCACGCCTCGTCGAAGCCGAGTTGCTCGGCTCTGCGCACCGTCCCCACGAGCGTGTCCACGCGTTCGCAGGGCGGGACACGGATGCCGACGCGCGGACCGGCGGCGGGACCCGCCGCGCTCATGCCGCCTGCTCCTCGCGCAGGAAGTCGAGGTGCAGGGCGTTGAAGCGGGCGGCGTGCTCGTGCTGCGGCCAGTGCCCGCACTCGGCGAAGATCTCCAGCCGGGAGTTCGGCACCCGCTCCGCCAGCTTGTGGGCCTCGGGGACATCACCGAAGGGGTTCTGCGCGCCCCAGACGACGAGCGTCGGTGCGGCGATGCGGTTCAGCTGCTCGGTGGTGAGGAGGTCCTCGGTGCGGTTGACCATGTCCTGGAGGCAGAGCAGGTGCGGCAGTTGCTTGACGAACTCGGGGCGGTGGTAGATGTCGTGCCGTACGCGGACGAGTTCGTCGCTGACGTTCGCCGCCGGGTCGAACATGAGCAGTTCCAGGCGCTTGCGGGTCAGGCCGATGTCGTCGCTCTCCACCGCCTTGCGGGTGCTGGTCCTGATCCGCTCCATCACCTCGGGGTTGGCGACGGTGCCGCCGGGAGCGACGAGGGAGAGCCGCCCGACCCGCTCCGGGTGGTCGGCCGCGAGCCGCCCGGCCACCCAGCCGCCGAGGGACTCGCCGACGAAGTGCGCCTTGTCGATGCCCTGGGAGTCGAGGTAGGCGAGGACGTGGTCGACGTAGCGGGGGATGCGGTAGTCGTGGTCGGGGCCCTCGGTGTAGCCGTGGCCGAGCATGTCGATGGCGTGGCAGGCGTAACCGGCCGCCGCGTGCGCCGGGATGTTGCGGACGAACGCCTCCAGGTGGCCGCTGGTGCCGTGCAGGAACACCACCGGATCGCCCTCGCCCGCCCGGAGCGTACGGGTGCGCAGCCCTGCCACGTCCACGTAGGACAGTCGGAAGTCGGTGCCGGTCAGATCGGTCCAGATGCTCATCGGGGGTCTCTCTTTCTGAACGTACGAAACGTGTGAAGTGTGGTGCGTGGCAAGGGAGTTCAGGGGCGGGGCTCGATCACGGCGACACCCATTCCGGTGAGCCACTCGTCGATCGCGGAGTAGGCGAGGGTGTGTCCGGTGCACGGGCCGACGGCGGCCTTCATGGCGATCCACGAGCGGATCTCCTGGGCGCCGTTGCCGGCCTCGGCGGCGAGCTCGTCCGAGGTCAGGCCGAGCACCGGGCCGATGTCACCCGACGTGACCATGTCGAGGAAGCGGCGGTCGAACTCCTCGTTGATACGGGGTCGGGCCGCACGGATGATCTGCCGTCGACGCACCTCGTACTCGCTCCAGGAGTCACGGCCGTTCAGCCATGCCTCCACCAGGAAGCGGTCGTCGTCGTTCAATGTCTCGAACCACTTGGGCCAGGGCAGTTGGTGCGAGAGTCCGCCGGACGCGATCACGGCGACGCGCTTCGCGGAACCGTCCGCGCGCACCGCCCGCCCGATGGCCTCGCCGAGTGCCCGGCAGCGGTCGAGGGACGGCAGGGGCGGCGCGAACATGTTGATGACCACCGGAACGATCGGCACATCGAGGTCCGGCAGCAGGTGCTGGAGGCTGTGCGTGATGCCGTGGTCGACGGTCAGACGCAGCGAGAACGCGGGGTCGAACCCGTCCCCGACCAGCGAGTCCACCAGATGGCGCGCGAGGTCGGTGTCGACGGGCAGTGGCCCGGACGGGGTGCCTGCCTCGCCCGCGCCGAGCACCTCGCCGACGCCGACGGTGAAGGCGGGCATCATGTCGAGGAAGAAGCCGCGGAAGTGATTCGAGCCGATGACGACGAGAGCGTCCGGGCCTTGCTCCGCGAGGAGTTGACGTGCTGTGCCGAGGCCGTCGCGGAAGGCGTGGGCGCCCTTGAGGTGGTCCACCTCCGCCCAGTGGGTGTTCATCAGGGTGCTGTGGGAGGCCCCGACCCCCATCACGACGGAACTCATGACACCGGGCCCCTCTCTGCGGCGGACACGTCCGCTCTGGTGCGCGTACAGGTGTTGATCACGGCGTGCACGAGCGCGCGCGTGAGGCGGTGTGCCTCACGGGCGTCCGCGACGTTCATCCCGGCGGGGAAGTCCAGCTTCATCGGCGCGTCCGCGCCGATGCGGTCCATGCCGATACGGGCGGTCGGGATGCCTCGGGCGCGCAGGATATTGGCGTCCGTGGCACCGCTGTTGAGGAGGATCGGCTCGTGCGGACGGCCCTCGATCTCCTCCCACGCGGCCTTGCCCGCGCGGACGATCCAGCTCTCCTGAGGGGTGGCGGTGCCGGGGATGGCCAGGGTCATCTCCCAGTCCAGGTCGATGTCCGGGTGCTCGGCGCGGATCGCGTCGATGGCCTCGGCGAACTCGCGGCGGGCCTCCTGCGGGCTCGTCCGCGGGCTGATCCGCAGATCGACGTCGAGTCGGCACTGGGCGGGGGAGAGGGAGGCCGTGCGGGCCCAACCCCCCTCCACGGAACCGATGTTGGCCTGCGGCGCCACGAGCCCGTCGGTGTGCTTCGCCGCGTACTCGGGGAACCAGCGCTCAAGCCCGGTGATCACCTTCGCCGCGTCGACGATCGGGTTGCGGTAGTCCATCCGGTGCCGGCTGCCGACGTACGAGTACGTTCCGTTGACCCGGATCCGGAACCAGCACAGGCCGACCTCCTCCCACGCCGCGGTCCAGCCGGGCTTGGTGATCAGCGCGTAGTCGGCCCACAGCCCCTGTTCGAGCATGAAGGAACAGCCGTTGCCCTGGCCCGCGTTGTACCGCGCGCCGTCGACGGGCCTGCGGTTGGTCGGCATGCCGCCCGCGCCGAGCCCCACCAGGACGTCACCGGTCAGTGGCACTCCGGCCCGCCGCACCGCCTCGACGGCGGCGATCACACAGGCGCCGTGCCCCTTGGGGTTGCTGGCGCCGAGGCCGATGACGTGGTGTCCGTCGACGACCGGCTCGGTCCGCATGTCCAGGCGGAGTTCGGGGCCGATCCAGGGGACGTCCTCCTCCTCGGTGCCGACGGTGAGGGTGTCGATGGGCGCGTACAGGAGCAGGTCCGGTCCGGTGCCGTCGCCGCGCAGCCGGCCGACCGCGTTGCCCTGGTCGGCGTCGATGGGCTGGTAGCGGCCCTCGGCGCCCGCTTCGACGAGCCGGTCCGCCAGCCAGCCGGCCAGTGGGCCCTCCTCGCCGGTCGGGCTGGGGATCGCGACCATCCCGGAGATCAGCTCGGCGATACGGCGCTCGTCGATGTGGGCCCAGGCCGCCTCGGTCCAGGCGCGGCGCCGCTCGGCCGCGGCGGTGGCTTCAGCGTCCATCGGTGCCGGCCTGTGCCGCACGGGCGAGCGGCCGTTCGTCGCGGACGACGGTGCCGGTGGTCTTGAGGACCAGTGCGGCTCCGGCGCGCCGGAGCGTCGGGGCGGCGGCGAGCGCCACCAGGGCGCCGCACAGGCCGACCTTGAGGGCTGACCGTGACATGAGGGACCTCCAACTGGTGCTGAGGGGTGGGCTGTTCACAGGGATCGGGAGACGGAGGAGGGGACGGGCGCGGGGTCGAGGAAGGCGCGCGCTAGGGCGGCGTAGCGACCCGGGCGTTCCTCCGCGGGATGGTGCGAGGTGCGGGAGAGCACGGCCATGTCGGCGCGGGGCAGCCGGTCCGCGAGGGCCAACGCGTGGACGGGGGAGCAGAACGGGTCGTACGCGCCCCACAGCAGCAGGACCGGCGCCGCGACCTCGCCGAGCAGGGCGCCCAGGTCCTCGGGTTCCCCGCGCCCGGTGGCGGCGGTGCCGCGGGCGAGGGCGCGCGGTGCGACGGCGTTGCGATGGCGCAGCTCGACGGTCTCCTGGGGCGGGCCCGTCGGGTCGTACCATTCGAGCCGTGTCATCAGGGCGCGCATCTTGGCGGGGCTCGGGCCACCGTCGCCGTAGTACTCCTCGCGGGCCCGTACGGCGGGTGAGGGCTCGTCCCGCGCCGGGCCCGGCACAGGTGTGCTGCCGGTGATCACCAGGCGTCCGACCCGCTCCGGGTGGCGCGCGGCGAGCAGCAGGGCGACCGAGCCGCCCAGTGACTGGCACACGAAGTCGGCCCGTTCCACGCCGAGTTGGTCGAGCAGCCCGCGTACGTGGTCGGCGTGGAAGGCGAACTGTCCGCCCGTGATGTCGGGGCTGTCAGAGCCGCCGTACTGCGGCAGGTCGACGAGGAGCAGCCTGCGCCCCTCGCCCAACTGGTGGGCCACGGCGCCGAAGTCCGTCCACGCAGAGCAGCCGGGGCCGCCGCCGTGCAGCAGCACCGTGGGAGTCCCGGCGCCGCCGAGATCGGTGACGTGGACACCCGCACCATGGACGTCGACCAGTCGGCCGGCCGGGACCTCAGCAGTCACGGGTGGGCCGTATCTGGGGCGGCTGGACGGTGAGTTCGCGCTGCTCGACGTGGCGGCGCCAGGCCGTCAGCGACAGGTCGGGCCGGTACAGGCGCTCCGGCGGCGCGTCGGTGACATCGACCATCCAGGCGTCCTGGCCGGTGAACTGCCCGTGGAACAGCCAGCGGATCGCCGCCAGGTACTTGGCCTTGAACAACGCCGCCTTGGGACCGGTCTCGTAACGCACCATCAGCTGCACGTAGCGGACGTGGTCGGCGTCCACGGGGACGTACCACTCGTAGTGGATGAAGTGCGGGTACGCGACCCGCAGCAGACCCGGAAGGCGGATCGACACGAAGCCGGGGATGTCAAGGGACTTGATGACCGGGTTGATGTTCTGCGACTTGCCCGGGTGGTCGGGCAGCGGCATCCGCTTCCACCACCGCTTGTTGGTCCAGGTGCCGAGGCCGGGGAACTCCGCCTCCCAGTGCACCTCGTCCTGGACCCGGATCAGCCAGTCGCCCTTCTCGACGACACGGGTCTTGTTCCACGCCGGCATGACCTTGAACAGCCGCCAAAGAGCCGTGTTGTGAAGGTACTTGGCGTGGCCCTCGTCGAAGCCGTTCTCGGCGGCGAACCGCCAGTTGCCGTCTCGGACGTCGGTGCGGCCACCCATCACGAACGGCTGGTCGAGCAGCTCGTCGGGGATGTCCCGCTCCACCGGAGGTGTCTCGCCGTCACTGTCACCGACGTAGACCCAGACGAGCCCGAGGCGTTCGGCGACCGGGTAGCTGCGGACGGCCAGCTTGCCGCAGATGGGGGAGTCGGGGCCGTCGGTGAGGACGGCGCGCAGCTTGCCGCTCTCCAGGTCGAAGGTCCAGCCGTGATAGGCGCAGCTGACGGTGCCGGGGTACTGGGGACGGCCGAGCGAGAGCGGCACACCCCGGTGCGGACAGCGGTCGTGCAGCGCACGGACCACACCCTTGTCGTCCCTGGCCAGCATGATCTTCTCGCCGAGCAGGGTGATCTGTACGGGCTTCTCGGTGATCTGGCCGGCCCACTGCACCGGGTACCAGTAGTCGCGGAAACCCAGCTCAGCGCTGTTGTACATGGGCCAGCTCGACCAGTCCTGCCCCTCGGGGTCCGACACCGGCCGCTCGGTGGTGTGTTCGCGGGTGGCCGGGGGCGTGGCCGCATTTCGGGGCCTGCGCCGGGCGGCCTGGGGTGCGGCGGCCGCCGTGGCGGTGGTCGTCTTCGGGTTGGTGTCTGCTGGATTCACCTTGTCCGTCCTTCGTGTCTGTTCATGTCGTGGCGGCTTCGCGCGCTCAGCCGGGGGAGGGGAGCGGGGGCGCCGGTCACAGGTCGAGGACCAGCCGCTCGGAGCGGGCGCGGGAGACGCAGAGCATCGCGGTCTGGCCCGAGGCCTGTTCGTCGGCGCTGAGCAGCGAGTCGCGGTGGTCCACGTCGCCGCTGAGCACCTTGGTCTCGCAGCTGCCGCAGATGCCCTCGCGGCAGGCACTGTCGACGACGATCCCGGCCTCGTCGAGGCAGTCCAGGACGGTGCGGTCCGCGGGGACCCGCACCGTCGTACCGGACCGATCGCACACCACCTCGAACTCCCGGTCCGCCGCCGCGTCCCCGGCCACCGCCTTCGCCTTGAACCGCTCGATGTGCAGGCTGCCATCGGGCCAGTCCGCGCACCGCTCCTCGACCGCCGCGAGCAGCCCTTCGGGCCCGCAGCAGTAGACGGCGGTGTCCGTACGAGGGATGCCGAGCAGCGCCGCCAGGTCCAGTGGGCCGCGCTCGGCCTCCACCGCGAGGTCGACCTTGTCGCCGTGGGCGGCGAGTTCGGCGGTGAACGCCATCGAGGAGCGCAGCCTGCCGCCGTAGGCCAGCGACCACGGTGTGCCGCTCGCCTCGGCGGCGGCGATCATCGGCAGCAGCGGGGTGATGCCGATGCCGCCCGCGACGAACTGGTAGCGCTCGGCGGGGGCGAGCGCGAAGTTGTTGCGGGGGCCGCCCACTTCGACGAGTTCCCCGACCCGCAGCGCCTCATGGACATACCGCGAGCCACCCCGAGAGTTCTCCTCGCGCAGCACCGCGACGCGGTACGTGAAGCGGTCGGCCGGGTCGCCGCACAGCGAGTACTGGCGGACCACGCCGGGCAGCCCCAGGTCGATATGGGCTCCGGGGGTCCACTCCGGCAGCGCGCCCCCGTCGGGGTCCACCAGGGTCAGCGAGACGACCCCGTCGGACTCCCTGCGCAGCTGCTCCACCCGCAGATCGAGGACACCTTCGAGGTCGTCCAACGGCTGGTTCACGATTGCCTCCTGAGGGACTGCGGATGCTCGCTCGTACTATGTACGAGTCTAAGTACGGACGTCAATGGACGGATGCGCGAAGAGGCGCTGAACGTCCGCCGCGGGCAGCTTTTCGGCAAGGGCCAGGGTCAGCAGCAGCCGCGCCTTCCACGGGCTCAGGTCGCCCGCAGCGACGAACCCTCCGGCCCGCGTCCCCGCGTGCGGCACCACCCGTCCCGAGCCCACCCGGGAGGCCTGACACACCAACACGCCCTCGCCCGCCGCTCGTTCCAGGGCCGCTTGTTCGGCCGGGGTCGGATAGCCCCCACCGAGACCCGCGCTCACGATGCCCGCAGCGCCGGCCGCCACCGCGGCGTCCACCAGTGCCCCGTCCGCGCCGAGGAAGGAGACCACGACGTCGACGCGCGGCAGCGCGCCCGGCAGCGCCGTCGGGTCGAACGGCGGATCCGGTGGTGTCTCCTCCGGTCTGCGGGAGTACACCACCTGGCCGTCGGCGTCCGCGACGCCCAGCGGGCCGAACTCCGGGGAGCGGAACGCGTCCAGCCGGTACGTCGCCGTCTTCGCCGCGTCGCGCGCGGCCAGGATCGAGCCGTCGAACACCACGAGGACGCCGCGCCCCGCCGACGCCGGATCGGCGGCCACCCGCACCGCGTCGAGCAGGTTGGAAGGACCGTCGCCGCCCAGCGCGGACGCCGGGCGCATGGCCCCGGTCACGACCACCGGCACCCGGCCGCCGACCGTCAGGGAGAGCAGGAAGGTCACCTCCTCCAGGCCGTTGGTGCCGCAACTGACCACGACACCTGTCGCCTCGGGGTCGGCGGCTTCCCGTGTCACCCGGCGGGCGAGCGCGGCCAGGTCTTCAACGGTCCAGGCGTGGCTGGGTGGTCGGGCGGTGTCGGTGTCACCGGCGTCATAGGTGTCACCGGCGTCGTCGTGGCCCGTGCGCGCGTCGTCGTCCGTGGGTGACCAGGATGTCACCCGGACCTCGGCCACGTCGTCCAGCTCCGGCAGCTCGGCCACCAAATCCCGTGGTGGGACCCGGCGTTGGGACTCCCCGTAGGCCGTGCGGTCCATCCGGTCGTGTCCGCGCGCCTCGATCGTGCCGCCCGTGGCGATCCACGTCACCACGGGGCGCCGGCTTCCGTCTGCCATTACGCCGCCCCCTTCCGCTCCGCGCCCGCCGTCGGCCGCTCGCACTCCGTCAGGAACTCGGCGACGGCGCGGGCGAACTGCTCGGGCCGGTGGTCGACGGACGGCACGCCTGTCTCCGGAAGCAGGGCGGAACGCGCCCCGGGAATACGGTTCTTGAGGTGTGTCATGTCCGGTCGGGAGAACGTGTCCAGCGCCCCGCACAGGATCAGGGTGGGGGCCAGGACCTGCCCGACGCGCTCCTCCATCCGGTAGGCGTTCACCGCCTCGTGCCCCTCCTCGACCCGGTCGAGCACGGTCAGCGCGTCGCGTACGAGCCGCGCCTTGAGGTCGGGCCGGTCGGCGGGATAGTAGGACTCGCGCCCGCGCCACAACTCCAGCAGGTGACCACCGTCCGCGCGCGCGTCGACCTGGTCGATCGGCGGCCGTGACGCCACCCGCCGACGCCGCTCGGCATCGACGTACGGCACACCGGAGAGCACCAGCGCCGTTACCCGTTCGGGGAGCCGGGCCGCCACGTCGAGAGCCACCACACCGCCGGTGTGATGCCCCACGAGAGACACGCGGGGCAGGCCGATGGCATCGCACAGGGCGACGACACCATCGGCGAACAGCTCGATGGACCACGCCTGTTGGGGCCGGGCCGAGGCGCCGAAACCCAAAGTGTCCATGGCGATCGCGCGTCGGTGCTCGCCCAGCAGCGGCAGCACATCCCGGTACTCGTCCCAGGAGCGCGGGGTCTGATGGAGCAGGAGGACGGGCTCGCCCCGTCCCTCCTCCACGTAGTGGATCTGGCCGAAAGGCGTGTCGGCGTAGCCGCGTCGCATGCTCACACGCTCTCCTTCATGTGCGCGTCGTCCGCTCCGGCGGGCGGTGCCCCGTCCTTGGTCGCGGTCGGTGCGGTCCCCTTCGGCTCGCGCAGGAACACCCCCGCCACCAGCGACAGCACCGACATCGTCGCCATGTAGGCGGCGATGCCGACCCAGCCGCCGGTGGCGTCGTGCAGGTACGTGGCGATGGCCGGGGCGACCGCGTTGCCCGCGATCAGACCCACCGTGAAGCCGATCGACATGCCGGTGAAGCGGACGTGTGCCGGGAACACCTGCGAGAAGTAGGCGGGCACCACCGCGTAGTTGGCGGAGTAGCCGATGAAGAGCAGGGCGAAGCCGAGCAGCATCAGCCAGTACTCGCGGGTCTCCAGGAGCGCGAGTCACGCGAAGGGCAGAAAGACCATGGAGACCGCACCGGCGAGGAACAGTGTCCGGTTGCCGAAGCGGTCGGAGAGCGCTCCGGCGAGCGGGACGCAGACGATGATGACGAGCGTCGCGGGCAGCAGCACGGAGACCATGGTGTCGCTGTCCAGACCCAGGGCCGTGCGCCCGTACTCCAGGCTGTAGACACTCGCCATGGTGAAGGCGACGCCCGCGCTGAGAATGCCGATGGAGGCCAGCGCCACCTGTTTGCCGGACTCGCGGAACACCTCCACGATCGGCAGCCTGCGCACCGTGTTCTCCGCCTTGACCCCGGTGAACTCCGGGCTCTCCGTCACCTTCAGGCGGACGACGAGGCCCACGACGATCAGCACCGCACTGGCCAGGAACGGCAGTCGCCAGCCCCAGGACTCCAGTTGCTCGTCGGGCAGTTGGAGGACGCCGAGGAAGGCCAGGTTCGCCAGGAGAAGACCGGCGGACGTGCCGGTGTTGATCAGGGAGCCGCGGAAGCCGCGCCTGCCCTCCTCGGCGTGCTCGACGGTCATCAGGATCGCGCCGCTGTACTCGCCGCCGACGGAGAAGCCCTGGATGAGCCGGGCGAGGACGAGCAGGACCGGAGCGACGATCCCCACCTGTCCGTACGTCGGGAGCAGACCCACCGCGACCGTGGCACCGCCCATCAGGCCCAGCGTGACGACCAGGACTCCCTTCCGGCCGAGCCGGTCACCGTAGTGCCCGAACACGACGGCGCCGACGGGCCGGGCGACGAAGCCGATGGCGAAGGTCGACAGCGAGAGGAGGGTTCCCACCAAGGGGTCGGAGGTGGGGAAGAAGAGCTTGGCGAAGACGACGGACGACGCGAGTCCGTAGATCGAGAAGTCGTAGTACTCCACCGTGGTGCCGATCCAGCCCGCGGCAGCGGCCTTTCGGCTCTGGGCCCGGCGTGAACCCGGGTCGGTTTCGGTCATGGAGGGGGTTCCTTAAGCGGTAGCAGAGGCGAGTGGCTCGGGTGCGGGAGACGTGGTGTGTCAGGGCAGCCGGAAATCTGCGTCTTGCTCGTGGCGCTGTCGATCGCGAGGCGCGGGCACCGGGCCGTGGGCCGAGCGGCGGAAAATCTCGGGATCAGGTGTCTCGTACTATGTACCGGCCACCGTATGCCGTCAAGGTTCGGCCATGTTTCACGGCCGTTGCGGCACAGAAAAACCCGTCACGGCCAGGCGGTCGTGACGGGTCGGGAGGGGAGTTGAAAGGGGTGGGTCAGTCGGCGATGTCGGATCGGCGCACGAGGCCCTCGGCGAGGCAGTCGAGCCCGAAGCGGAACTGGTCGTCGCTGGGCAGCGTGGTGATCTCGGCGGCGAGATCCACCATGTTGGAGAAGCCCTCACGAGGCAGGCCCGCGTAGAAGTGCGTGCGCTGTCGCCGCAGTTCCTCGACGTCCGGGTGGTCGGGCTTCCCCCACGAGCGCGGTGCCTGGTACGAGGCGAATCCGAGCGTGTACTGGAGGATCATCCCGTAGGCACGCACCGCGTCGTGGTCCGCGAATCCGACCGCGCGCAGTTGGCCGATGACCGAGTCGAAGGCCCCGCGCATCGATTCGGGTCCGGTGTTCACGCGCGTCGAGAACAGCCGGACGATGCTGGGGTGCTCCCGCATCATCCCCAGGAACGCCCAGGCCAGGGAGCGCACCACATCGGCGGGGGCGGTCACGTCCTCGGACGGCAGCCGGAACTTGCCCATCACGTGGTCGGCGATACCGTCGAGGATCTCTTCCTTGCTGCGGAAGTAGCTGTAGAGCGTCATCGGCCCCACGCCGAGCTCCGAGGCGAGGCGCCGGATGGTGAGGACGTCGACGTCCTCCTCGTCGCAGATCCGGGTGGCCACCTCGATGATCTGGTCCGGCGAGAGGGACTTGGCGCCCCGCGGCTTCCGCTTGGCGGCGGACGCGGACGCGGACGCACCCGACGGCGAACCAGCCACTCCGCTTCTCCTTCCACCACCCGCCCACAACGCCGGGCGACCACAACAAGGGCCCGTACAAGATACCGTACGGCCGCCTCGCGCAGACGCGAATCCCTGGGGTGTGTATCGTGCACAAGCCATGCATCGTGCACCCTTGTTGTGCGCTGCGCACCGCCGGTCCCTACGTCACCGTGAACACCCGCCGCCTCCACCCCCACGAGGAGACGCACCATGACCGACCAGGCCGAACGCCCCTACGCCCAACCGCCCGTCCGTCTGCCGCTGGCCGGGGACACCCCGCTCCAACCGCCCGCCGTATGGGAGGAGTTGCGCGAGCGGTGCCCCGTCGCGCACGCCACGCTGCCCAGCGGTGACACCGCCGTCTATCTGACCCGGTACGACGACGTACGGGGCCTGCTCTCCGACCCCCGCTTCGTCCGTCCCTCCGCGGCGGACAACGCCGCCCGCATGGCGCCCGAGGGGGCCGGCGGGGCGGCGGCGACCGGCAGTTCCGCCATCGCGGTACCCGACCGCGGCGAGCCGCACCAGCGCTGGCGGCGGCAGGTGGGCCGGTACTTCACCGCCAAGCGGATGACCGCCCTGCGCCCCGGCATGACCCGGCTCGCCGAGGACCTCGTGGACGCCATGCTCGCCGACGCAGCCCCCGCCGACCTGCGGTCCGGCCTCGGGTTCCCGTTCCCCGTCTACGTCATCTGCGAGCTGCTCGGGGTTCCGGCACGGGACCGGGACCGGTTCTCCGGCTGGTCCGACAGCTTCCTCAGCGTCACCCGCTACGGCGCCGACGAAATCCGCGCGGCCCACGAGGAGTTCGTCGCCTACATGTCCGCGCACATCGCGGCCAAGCGCGCCGAACCGGCCGACGACCTCCTCAGCGTGCTCATCACGCAGAGCGAGGACGGTGGCGGGCTGAGCGATGACGAACTCGTTGCCACCGGAATGGGGTTGCTGGTCGCGGGACACGAGACCACCGCCAACATGATCGGCAAGATGGTCTCGATGCTGCTCGACGACCGGAGCCGCTGGGAGCGGCTGCTGGCGGACCGCTCCCTGGTGCGCACCGCCGTCGAGGAGTCCCTGCGGTTCGACAGCAACCTCGGCTTCGGGCTCCGCCGTTACCTCGGTGAGGACGTGGAGATCGACGGGGAGCTCGTGCCCGCGGGCAGCACGGTCGTGTGCAGCATGCCGGCCGCCAACCGCGACGAGCGTGCCTTCGGCGGCGCCGACGAGATGGACCTCACCCGCGCCCCGAATCCCCACCTGACCTTCGGCGTGGGGCCGCACTCGTGTCTCGGCCAGGCCCTTGCCCGCACCGAACTCCAGGTGGTCCTGGAGGTGTTGCTCGACCGTGTGCCGACGCTGCGCTTCGCCGTTCCCGTCGCCGAACTGCGCAGGACCGAGGGTCTGCTCGTCGGTGGACTGAGCGAGGTGCCCGTCGCGTGGTGACGCGGCGGGCGAGCGCCCGGGACCGGGATCAGAGGGAGGGGCAGGACTCGTACCGCAATCCGTGCCCGTGCCGGAACTGTGGGTCCGCCGTGTCGAAGGGGACGTCGGTGCGGCTCTCCGTCACCGCCCGCATCGAGCTCGGCAGGTCGAACGGGAGGCGGCCCTGCGGTGCGGCGCGGCCGAAGAGGACCGAGAGCAGGGCCTCGTCGCAGGAGCCGAAGTCGGCGAGGACCGCGGCGGGTTCGTCGGCCAGGGCGCCGAGGACCGCCGGGCGGTCGAGGTAGACCACGAGGACGGTCGGGAGCCGCTTGGCCAGGGTCAGGATCCGGTCCCGGTCCTGTTCGGCGAAGTCCAGTGAACCGGCGTGGAAGCCGGCCGCGAGTCCGTCCCTGGCCTCGAACGGCGCCCGGACCCGGAGCACCGCCACGTCGGCCCCCTCGGGCTCCGCCGCCACCTCGGCGTACTCCGAGAGCGCGGTGGGGGCGATGCCCTCCGCGTAGATCCGGAGGCCGGGTCGGAGGGGGAGGCACGGGGTGTCGGTGGCGGGGCCCGTGCGGTTGGTGAGGAGGGTCAGGGAGCGGCGTTGCGCGTCGAGGGCGGCGGCGCGGAACTCGGCGCGGCCCGCGACGCGTTCGGCCCGCTCCGGGTCCACATAGGGGTCGTCGAAGAGGCCGAGGCGGAACTTCTCGGTGAGGATGCGGCGGACCGAGCGGTCGATGCGGTCCATCGACACCTCGCCCGTGCGCAGGAGGTCGAGGACGAGGTCGGTGCGGTACTCGCCGCCGAACTGGTCGACGCCCGCGTCCAGGGCCTTCAGCAGACGCTGCCTCGGCGTCAGGTGCTCCGCTCCCCACGCCCGCGCCGACACCTCGTCGCCGAGCGCCGTACCGTCGCTGATCAGGCTCCAGTCGGTGCAGACGATGCCCTCGAAGCCGAGGCGTTCGCGCAGCACGCCCGTGATCACGGAGCGGTTGAAGCCGAAGCCGACCTCCTCGTACTCGGTGCCGACGGGCATGCCGTAGTAGGGCATCATCTGCGTCGCGCCCGCCTCCAGCGCGGCGATGAACGGCTTGAGGTGCAGCTCGAACCGGCCGCCCGGATAGACCTGTTCGCGTCCGTACGGGAAGTGCGGGTCCTCGCCGTCCTTCTGCGGGCCGCCGCCGGGGAAGTGCTTGACCATCGCGGCGACCGACTCGCCGTCGGGGTGCGCGCCGTCCAGGCCGCGGACGTACGCCGCCGCCATGCGCGACACCAGGTCCACGTCCTCGCCGAACGTGGTGAAGACGCGGGCCCAGCGCGGCTCGGTCGCCAGGTCGACCTGGGGGTGCAGCGCGACGTGCAGGCCGACCGCGCGGTACTCCTGGCGGACGACGTCGGCGAACCTCTCGGTCACCTCGTCCGAACCGATGGCGGCCAGGCCGAGTGTCTCCGGCCACTGCGAGAAGAAACCGGCGGGTGACTCGCTCTCGGGGTCGCCGGTGAGCGCGTTGCGCGGGTCGGCCGACAGCGGATGCCGGGTGTCGGTGGAGAAGGTGACGGGGATGCCCAACGGGCGTGCCAGGGCGATGCGTTGGACCTCGTTGTGCCATTCCGCGAACTCGCGCGGGGTCGGCTTCGTGCCGAGCAGGCCGAAGTGGGTGATGCGCCGCTCCTCGATGGTCGGGCGCAGTGCGGGCAGGCCGAACTCGGTGTTCGGGGTGTCGACGTCCTGGAGCGTGCCCATGGGGTGGAACAGCTGGCCCGCCTTGTCCTGAGGCGACAGCCGGGCGACGAGGTCGTCGACCCGCCGCTCGATGGGGAGCGTCGGATCCTGGTACGGCAGGTCGGCGGCGGCGTCGGCGGCGGCGGGGCGCGGCATGGGGTGGCTCCTCGGGTGTGTGGTTCGGGTGGGTGGTTCGGCTGGGAGTTACTGGGCGGCGTCCATCGGGGGCGCCTGCGCCGCCAGGTCGTCCGCGAGCGCGCGCAGCGTCGCCGACGGGATCCCGCCGCTGCCGGCCAGGTCGAAGAGGCTCGCGGACCGGGGGACGACCAGGCCCTCGGTGCGGGTGAGTTCGGGGGCGTGGCGTTCCACGACGGCGCGGAGCACGGGCTCGGACAGGAGGTCGGTGAGGGGGCGGGCGAGCAGGGTGGCGGCCGGGAGCAGGTGGAGTTCCGGCAGTGGCTCGGCGGTCGCGGCGGCGCGCTCCGCCTGCGCGCGTACGAGGAGGTGTGCGGCGGTCGGCTCGGTGTCGTAGGGGAGGCCGAGGCGCTCGAACTGGCTGCGGGGCGCGTCGTTCTCCCGCATCAGGCGGCACAGCAGGGACGCCATGCGCAGCTCCAAGGCGTCGTCATGGAGCGGGTTTCGCTGCTCCGGGTCCGCCTCGACGTCGAAGAGGAGGGTGCCGTGTGTCCATGAACTCACCCAGCCGGACGCCGCGTTGACACGCATCGTCGGCAGGCCCTTGGTGAAGGAGAAGGGTTCGGCCTGCCGCCAGCCGGAGAGTTCCGCGACCGAGAACCGGGATGTCATGTGGGTGGGCATCAGCGTGTACTCCTCCAAGGGTGTGTTGGAGGGGTGGGCTGCCGCCCGCAGGTACACGTAACGGCCGTCGGTGACATTGACATGGCCGCCGTGGATGCCGAAGAGGGCGCCATCGGCGGGTGGTGTCTCGCCGCGCGCGACGGCCGCGAGGTCCCGGCCCTGCATGTCGGCGGGCGGAGTGAGGGCGAAGTGGGCGAGCACGGTGGGCGCGAGGTCGATCGTGCGGGCCAGCGTGTCCGAGCGGGTGCCCGGCCGGGGGTCGGACGGGTCGTGCAGGAACATGGGGAGGTGGACCAGCTCCTCGTACCAGGGCTGGACACACTTGGCCCACCAGCCGTGCTCGCCGAGCAGGAAGCCGTGGTCGGTGTTGACGACGAGCAGGGTGTCCGACCACATGTCGTGGGCGTCCATGAAGTCCAGTACGCGGCCCAGGGAGCGGTCGCACATCGTCACCAGCGCCGCGTACGCGCTGCGCGCGTGGGCGATCTCTGCCGCCGTCTCGCCGGTCTTGGCGTAGGGCGGCCAGTCGAACTCGGGGCCGTCGTAGCCGTCCGGGTAGAGCTTGCGGTAGTGCGGGGGAGCGAAGAACGGCTCGTGCGGGTCGAAGAGTTCGAGCTGCAGCAGCCAGTCGTCGGCTTCCGCGTTGGTGTCGAGGAAGTGCAGGCCCGCGTCGACGGTGCGGGTCTGGGAGTGGGTCTCCTCGGTGGGCTGGTAGCCCCGGTTCACCAGGTTCTGCGGGAACTGGGCGGCGCGGCCGCGTAGTTGGGTATCGGTAGGTGGGTTCACCACACCCTTCCAGGGGTCGTTCTCCTGGCCGCGAAAGAACTCCCAGGTGGAGAAGCGGGTGTGGTAGGTCGCGCCGCCGTCCTCCCAGTAGTGCGGGTGGTCGCTGGCCAGGTGGGTGTGGACCCCCGACCGCTTGAGGAGTTCCGGCATCGAGTCGTCGAACGGCTCCAGCGGACCCCAGCTGCGGTGCAGGAAGTTGTGCCTGCCGGTGTGCAGTTCGCGGCGGGCCGGCATGCAGGGCAGCGATCCGGCGCGGAAATTGTCGTACGTCGTCGATCTCGCCGCCAGGCGCTGGAAGTTGGGGGCCTGGACGTCGGACGACGGTGCGTACGGCGGCAGCAGGTGCCGGTTGAGGCTGTCGAACATGAGGATGATGGCGCGTGGCATGGCGGCCGGCTCCCGTCTCTTCTCGTCCCTTCCTGACTCTTCCCGTCTCTCGCGGTCAGCCCTTGACGCCGCCGCTGAGCAGGTCCACCCGCCAGTACCGCTGGAGGAACATCATCAGGGCGACCAGCGGGACGATCGCGAGCAGGGCGCCGGTGATGGCGAGGGTGTAGAGGGCCGGCGCCGACGAACCCCGGTTGAGCATCAGATAGAGGCCCAGTGTGAGCGGGAACTTGTGCTCGTCGCTGAGCATGATGAACGGCAGCAGGAAGTTGTTCCAGATGCCGACGAACTGGAGCATGAAGACGGTGACGAGGCCGGGCAGCATCATTGGCGCCGCGACGGAGCGGAAGGTGCGGAACTCGCCCGCGCCGTCCATGCGGGCGGCCTCAAGCGTGCTCAGCGGCACCGAGCCCTGCGCGTAGATGCAGGCGAGGTAGATCCCGAACGGGCTGATGACGCTGGGCAGCAGCACGGCCCAGTACGTGTTGGTCAGGCCGAGCCCCGAAACCAGGAAGTACTGCGGCATCGCCAGCGCCACCTGCGGGATCATGACCGCGCCGAGGAGGACGGTGAAGACCGTGCCGCGGCCTCGGAACCGGAAGCGGGCCAGCGCGTATCCGGCGGCCGCCGAGACCGCGGTGGACAGGGCCGCGCCGCCGCCCGCGTAGAGCAGGCTGTTCGCCGCCCACAGCCAGAAGCGGCCGCCCTCGTAGCGGGACAGGTCCGCTACGTTGCCGAGGAAATCGGAGCCGGGCACGAACGGCACGGTGGAGAAGAGGTCTGCCGGCGATTTCGTGGCGGAGGTGAGCACCCAGAAGATCGGCGCCAGTGTGTAGAGGGCGCCGAGGATCAGGGCGGCGGTGGGGAGCAGTGCCACGCGCTCGCGCCGTCGCCGTCCGGCCGCGCTCGTCGCCGAACTCCCGTGGTGGCGTGGGCCGTTCGGGGGGACGGGGGTCTTGTGGGCTCCGGGCAGAGTTGTCGTTGTCATCAGGCGTCCTCGGATATGGTCCGCCGCTGCAGCATGCGCAGCAGCCCCAGGGAGACAATCACCGTGCCCGCCGCGAGGACCACGGACATGGCGGCCGAGCCCGACAGGTCGTCGGTGCCGAAGCCGTCCTGGTAGATCTTCATCATCGGGAAGAAGGACGAGGAGATCGACGGGGACATGCTGAGCAGGGTCATCGGCTCGGAGTAGGTCTGCAGCGTGGCGATCACGGAGAACAGGAGGGTGAGTACGAGCGCGGGCGCGAGCAGCGGGACCTTGATGCGCCAGGCGATCTGCCACTGGGACGCCCCGTCGATGGCCGCGGCCTCCGTCACCTCGGCGGGGATCGAGCGCAGCGAGGTGTAGAGGACGACCATGTTGAAGCCGACGCCGCCCCAGATGGCGATGTTGCCGAGCGAGCCGTAGATGCTCCCGCCGTTCAGGAAGTCGGCCGCGGGGAGCCCTAGTTGGTCAAGGAGCCGGTTCACCGGGCTGGTGGAGGGGAGGTAGAGGAAGCCCCAGAGCAGCGAGCCGATCACGCCCGGCACCGCGTACGGCAGGAAGATCGCGGTCCGGGTGAACCGCTTCGCCCGTGCGCGCGGCAGGTCGAGCAGGAGCGCGAAGAGCAGGGCGAGCCCGAGGGTCAGCGGCACGGAGATCGCCGCGAAGCGGGCGAGCCGGAGCAGCGAGTCGACCAGCTCCGGGTCGGTGAGCGCGGCGCCGTAGTTCTCCAGCCCCGCGAACTCCGGCCGCTTGACCCCGTACGCACCGCCACTGGAGCGCTGCCGCATCAGGCTCAGGTAGACCGCGTACCCGACGGGGATCGCGATGAAGACGAGGAACAGGAGAAGGGCGGGGGCGAGGAAGGCCCAGGGTGGCAGCGTGGAGCGGCCGCCGCCGGAGTGCGTGCGGCGGGGTTTCGGGCGGATAGGTGTCGCGGGTGCGGTGGTGGGTGTCGCGGGTTCGGTGGTGGTGGGTTCCGGTGGGGTGATGGTGTCCGGTTCGTTGGCGGGGTTCATGTGGCGCTCCGGTGGCGGGAGGTGTGCGGGCGGTCGGTGACCGTGAAGCCGGTGCGTTCGAGGTCGGCGACGACGGCACGCTGTGTCGCCGCCGTCACCTCGCGGAACGAGGCTCCGGAGCCCGTCACCTTCTTCACCTCGTCCTCCCAGGTGTCGAAGCCGACCTGGACGTTCGGCCCCCAGGTGACCGGTGCCGCGCGCTGTGCGGCCGTCACCGCGACGTCCCAGAAGTCGCGCTGGCCCTTGACGAGTTCGGGGGCGGGGCGGCCCGCGACCTGCTCCAGACCGGGGTCCGACGCGGGGAAGAGGCCGCCGTTCGCGGCCAAGGTCCGGGTGCCGGCGGCCGTGGCGTTGAGCCAGGTCAGGAACTCCACGGCCGCCTCGGGATGCCGTACGTCCTTCGTCAGCATCGCCGAACTGCCGCCCATCAGCCCGGTGCTCTTCTCCCCGGCCCACGTCGGCATCGGAGCGACCGCCCAGCGGCCCGCGGTCTTCGGCGCCACGGAGACGGCCGAGCCGGGGCCCCAGGCGCCGACGGTCCAGCTCAGCAGTCGGCCGGAGTTCATCTTGGTGCCCCACTCGGGCGTCCACATCGCCGATTCGTCGGTGAGCCCGTGGCCGGTCAACTCGTCCCAGAACGCGGCGATCCTTCGGGTGCCTGAGCCGTCGATCCCGACGTGCCACGACTCGCCGTCCGTGCTCCACCACCGCGCGCCCAGCGGCTGCGCGTAGGCGGCGGCCATCGAGGCGTCCAGCGGGAGGCCGCCGAGCACCGAGTCCGGGGCGACCTCGGGCACCCGGCGGGCGAGGCGGGCGTAGTCCTCCCAGGTCTCCGGCACGTCCAGGCGATACTTGGCGAACAGGTCCCTGCGGTACATGAACAGCATCGGCGCGACGTCCTGCGGGACCGCGTAGGTGACACCGTCCATGGTGACAAGCTCGCGCACCGCGTCCGAGTAGCGGTCGGCGAACATGTCGGCGTAGTCGCTGATGTCCTTCGCGATGCCGCTGACCACGAGGTTCGGCAGCTTGTGGTACTCGGCCTGCGCGATGTCGGGGCCCTGGCCCGCCCGGACCGCGGCGAGCAGTTTGGGCAGCATGTCGTCGGGGCCCGCGGCCTGCACCACGTTCACCTGGATACGAGGGTGTGTCCTGTTCCATGCCTCGGCCATCTGGGCGGCGTTGGTGGCCCAGGTCCAGTACCGCAGTGTCACCTTCCCACCCGGCGTGCCACCACCGGCCCCGCAGCCCGCGGTGGCCAAGGCGCCGGCGCCGGCCGCGGCGAGGCCGAGAAACGTACGCCGTGGGAGCGAGGTCGTCATGCGTGGTCCATCCGTCGTCGTCGATTCGGAATGTCGAAGCGCTTCGATCGATGTCTTGTTCGTGACTGTAATCACGGGGTCCGGGGCCCTGGCAATGCCTCGTACGCGACGGATTTCGTGAACTGGTCCCCCAGTTGAAGGGGTGTTGTCGCAGTCCTTGTCGAAATCGGAAGCGCTTCCTACGATTTGCGAACCGCTTCGACAGTCGCCCGCCCGTCAGCGCCAGTCAGCCGTCGAACTGCCCCCGCACGGCACCGAGGAGAGCTTCCATGACACCGTCGACACCCTCGACACTCTCGACGCCCGCGACACCGGTCGGATCCGGCCTCACGCCCCGGGACCACTTCCTGTTCGGCGGTGACTACAACCCCGAGCAGTGGGACGCGGCGACCCGGGCCGAGGATGTGGAGCTGATGCTCCGGGCCGGCGTCGACACCGCCACCGTCGGGGTGTTCGCCTGGTCGTGGCTCGAACCGGCCGAAGGGCACTACGAGTTCGGCTGGCTGGACGAGGTGTTCGAGCGGCTCCACGCGGCGGGCATCGGCGTCGTCCTCGCCACGCCGACCGCCTCCCCGCCACCGTGGTTCACCCTGGCGCACCCGGACGCGCTCCCGGTCCAGCCGGACGGCAGCCGGCACACCCACGGCAGCCGCGACACCTACGCCATCAGCGCCCCCGCCTACCGGGATGCCTGCCGCCGCATCGCCCGCGCGCTCGCGGAGCGCTACGGCACCCACCCCGCGCTGCGCGGCTGGCACATCCACAACGAGTACGGGAGCCTCGACCACTCCGACCACGCGGCGGCCGCCTTCCGACGCTGGCTGAAGCGGCGGTACGGGACGTTGGAGGAGCTCAACCGGTGCTGGGGCACGGCGTTCTGGTCACAGCGCTACGGCGACTGGGCCGAGATCCTGCCGCCCCGCCAGACCCAGTACATGCACAACCCGACGCACGCGCTCGACTTCCGCCGGTGCACCGCCGACGAGTTCCGTGACGCGTACGCCGAGCAGGTCGCCGAGATCCGCGCCGCCGGCTCGACCGCCGCGGCCACCACCAACTTCATGCTGCCGTCCTGGAACCACCTCGACCACTGGTCCTGGCGGCCGCACCTCGACGCCGTCTCCATCGACCACTACCTCGACACCACCGGGCCGTCGGGCGAGACCCACGTCGCGTACGCCGGAGACCTGGCCCGCTCCTGGGCGGGCGGACACCCCTGGCTGCTCATGGAGCAGGGCACCACCCAGATCGCGCTCGGCGACCGGCACGCCCACAAGGCGCCGGACCGGGTGCTGCGCAACACGCTCTCCTACCTCGCCCGGGGATCGCAGGGCGCGCTCTTCTTCCAGTGGCGCGCCTCCGCCGCCGGGTCCGAGACGTGGCACGGCGGGATGGTGCCGCACACCGGCCCGGACACGGCCCGGTTCGAGTCCGTCGTCGAACTCGGCGCCACACTGCGCCGGTTGGCCGAGGCCGCCGAGCCACCCACCGAAGGACCCGTCGTCGACGCCGACGTGGCGATCCTGTGGGAGGCCGACGGATGGTGGGCCCTGGAGAACGACGGGCTGCCGTCGGACCGCCTCGGTTTCCCCGAAGCGGTGCGGCGCACCCACGCCGCGCTCTGGCGCTCCGGTATCCCCGCCGACTTCGTCCCCGCGGACGCCGACCTGAGCGGCTACCGGGTCCTCCTCGTCCCGTCGATGATGCCGGTCTCCGCCGAACTCGCCGAGCGCTGGCAGCAGTTCACCGCCGCTGGCGGCACGGTCGTGATCGGCTACTTCACCGGCATGACGGACGAACGCCTGCACGTCGTGCGGGGCGGCTACCCGGGCGCCCTGCGCGACCTCCTCGGCATCCGCACCACCGAACTCCACCCCCTGGCCACCGGCGAACACGTCCGCCTCTCCGACGGCACGCCGACCACCCACTGGAGCGAACACATCGAACTGCGTGGCGCCGAAGCGGAGTTGAGCTACGCCGACGGCCCTCTCGACGGCCTCCCCGCCGTGACCCGCCACCCGGTCGGCGCCGGACACGCGTGGTACGTCTCGACCCACCTGCCCGACGACACCCTGCGCCGCTTCCTCGACGACATCTGCTCCCGGTCCGGTGTCACACCCACCGTCGCCGGCCTCCCGGACGGCGTGGAAGCGGTCCGCCGTCGCGGCCGCGACCACACGTACCTGTTCGTCCTGAACCACGGCACGTCCGCGCTTCACCTCACGGGAGGCGAACGGGAGTTGACGCGCGACACCGACCTGACGGCCGAGCCGGTGCGGGTGCCGCCGCGTGGTGTGGCGGTGGTGCGGGAGAACACGAAGCCCGTACGCGTCGAGACCGCGTACTGAACGTCACCTCAGGTGGCCCGCACCGAAAGGGGCGGTGCCGGCCGACGGCCCAGGAAGGCGCGCAGGTGGGTCGCGTCCTGGGGAGGCGGCATCTTGGTCAGACCGTGGTCCGCCTCGCGAACGACCTGTCCGCGGCGGCACGGACGTACGCACGCCAGCCGCCGTACGACGTGATCTCCTGGGCGCCCGTGAGGGCCTCGGGTTCGCACAGGAAGCCGGTCACGAGGCGTCCGTCGGCGAGTTCCACGGTTCCCAGCGTCATCGGGCGGGGCAGGGCGGCGAGGAGTGCGCCCAGTCCTTCGGCGGGCAGTTGCCACAGTTCCGCCTCGATCGAGCCGCCGCCTTCGCCTTCGCCTTCGCCTTTGTCTTTGTCTTCGGCCGGGCCTGCCCGGACCAGGCCCGGCTTGGCGGGCGTCGTGTCGAGCGCGTAGAGGCGGTAGGCGGGTGCGGTCGTGGTCGGGCCCAGCAAGCGGCCGCCGAGGGCGAGCAGTTGGCCGTTCAGCGGCTGGCCGGACAGGTGTGCGCCGACGACTGCCAACTGGAGGGGTGGCGCGGTGAGCAGGGTCGCGATGCGGGCGAGGCGCTCGTCCGTGAAGGGCGCGCCGATCAGCATGACGCCGAACGGCAACCCGTTCACCTCGCCCGCAGGGACGGCGACCGCCGCCAGGTCGAACAGGTTCGTCGAGTTGGTGAACCGGCCGAGCCGGGCGTTGGCTCCCAGGGGGTCGGCCGCGACCTCGGCGATCGTCGGGTGACCCGGCGTCGTGGGCAGGAGCAGCGCGTCCGCGGGGCCGAGGGTGGCGAGGGCCCGGGTGCGCAGCGCGGCCAGCCTTCTCTGGTCGGCGTAGAGCTGGTGGGCCGGGATGTGCTTGGCCGCGGAGATGATCCCGGCGACGGTCGGATCGAGGTCCTTCGACTCCGGTTTCGGTCCCGGTTCCAAGTCGTGGTCCGCGTGCGCGTCGACGAAGGCGCCGACGGCCGCGTACCGTTCGGCGACGAACGCGCCCTCGTACAGCATCGCCGCCGCCTCGGTGAACGGTGTCAGGTCGACGGGCAGGAGTTCGGCGCCCGCGTCCGAGAGCCGTCGCGCGGCGGCGGCGAACGCCTCGGCCCAGCCCTCGTCCAGGTCGCCGAGCTGCTCCGGCGCGGGGACCGCGACCCGCCACGGCCCCGGGCTCCGCCGCGCCACCGGCGGGAGGGCCCGCGTCGGCGGCGTCGTCATGAAGGACAGCGCGCGTTCGGCCTCGGGGAGCGTACGGGCGAAGACCGTGACGCAGTCGAGCGAGGCGCAGGCGGGGACGACGCCCTCGGTCGGGACGAGGCCGATGGTCGGTTTGAGGCCGACGATGCCGTTGAAGGCCGCCGGGACCCGGCCCGAGCCCGCGGTGTCCGTGCCGAGCGCGAAGTCGGCGATGCCGAGGGCGACCGAGACCGCCGATCCCGACGAGGAGCCGCCCGCCACGTACTCCGGGTCGACGGCGCCCCGGACCGCGCCGTACGGGCTGCGGGTGCCGACGAGGCCGGTCGCGAACTGGTCGAGGTTCGTCGTGCCGAGGACCACGGCGCCCGCCGCCTTCAGGCGGGCCACCACCGGGGCGTCGGCCTCGGGCTCGTACGCGTACGAGGGGCAGCCCGCGGTGGTCGGGAGTCCGGCCACGTCGATGTTGCCCTTGACCGCGAACACCGTCCCGGCGAGGGGGAGTTGTTCTCCGGCGGCGAGCCGCGCGTCGACGGCGGAAGCGTCCGCCGCGACCTCGGACCGCGGGCGCAGGCCGATCCACACCTCGGGCCGGTCCACTTGCGCGATGCGCGCGTACGCGGCCCGCACCCGCTCCGTTGCCGTGATCATGCCGCCACCCCCGGAGAATCGAGGGGAGCGAGGACGATCAGCGCGGCTCCCGGCTCCACCTGGCTGCCCGGTTTCGTCAGGACCTCCGCCACGATGCCGTCGGCGGGCGCCGCCACCCGGGACTCCATCTTCATCGCCTCCAGCGAGAGGAGTTGCTGGCCGGCCGACACACGGTCGCCGGTCTCGACGCTCACCTGCCAGACACACGCGGTGAACTCGGCCTCGACCAGGTGGCCGCCCTCGGGAACCGCGATCTCGGCGGGCGGCGCGGCGACCTCGGCGGCCGCCTCGGCGCGCGTGAACTCGCCCGCCGCCTCCCAGGCTTCGCGCTCCGCGCCGAACGCGGCACCCTGCCTGGCCCGGAACGCGGCGATCGACTCGGCGTTCTCGGCGAGGAACCTCTCGTGGTCGGCGAGCGAGAAGGTGCCGTCCTCGGTCCTCGGCACGAAACGGCCGGAGGCGATGTCCGCGCGCAGCTCCAGGAGTTCGTCGGCCTCGACCGGGTACCACTTGATCCTGTCGAAGAAGCGCAGCAGCCAGGGCTTGCCCGGTTCGAAGGCGCCGCGTTGCCGCCACGGCGACCAGACCTGTGTGGTGCGGCCGACGAACTGGTAGCCGCCGGGGCCCTCCATGCCGTAGACGCACAGGTACGCGCCGCCTATGCCGACCGAGTTCTCCGCGGTCCAGGTGCGGGCCGGGTTGTACTTGGTGGTGACGAGGCGGTGCCGCGGGTCGAGCGGGGTGGCGACGGGCGCGCCCAGGTACACATCGCCCAGGCCGAGGACCAGGTACTCGGCGTCGAAGACGGTGCGGTACACGTCCTCGACGCTCTCCAGGCCGTTGACACGGCGGATGAACTCGATGTTCCACGGGCACCAAGGGGCGTCGTCGCGCACGCCCGCCATGTAGCGGGCGATGGCCTCGCGGGTCGCGGGGTCGTCCCAGGACAGCGGCAGGTGCACGGTCCGGCTGGGCACCGTCAGCTCGCCGGTGGCCGGGAGTTCGTCCTCCACCTGGAGCACGAGGTCGAGGAGTGCGGACTGCGGCAGCGCGTCGGGGTCCGTCTGGACCTGGAGCGAGCGGATGCCCGGGGTCAGGTCGATGACACCGCCCAACTCCCTTGCGGCCAGGGCCTGGGCGAGGGCGTGGACGCGCATGCGCAGCGCCAGGTCGAGCCGCATCGGCCCGTACTCGATGAGCAGGTTGTCGTCGCCGCTGCGCCGGTACGTGACCGAGGGCCGGTCCGCCGTCTCCTCCCGGTGGGCGAGGATGCCGCCGTCGACGACGGCCGCGCGGTCGGCGAGCGGGGGCGCGGCCGGAGTGCGCCGCAGCTCGGCGGCAGTCCGTGCCGTCACCGGTACGAAGCGGACCGTGTCGCCGGGACGGAACTGGCCGAGCTTCCAGCGCTGCCCGGTGACGACGGTGGCCGGGCAGACGAAGCCGCCGAGGGACGGGCCGTCGGGGCCGAGCAGGACGGGCATGTCGCCGGTGTAGTCGACGGCGCCGACGGAGTACGGCGTGTCGTGGATGTTGGAGGGATGCAGGCCTGCCTCGCCGCCGTCCGTGCGCGCCCAGCGCGGCTTGGGGCCGACCAGGCGGACGCCGGTGCGCGCCGAGTTGAAGTGCACCTTCCAGTCCGCGGCGTAGAACTCGCGGATGTCGTCCTCGGTGAAGAACTCGGGGGCGGCGTTCGGGCCTTCGACCACGCCGACGTGCCACTCGCGGCCGAAGACGGGACGCGGATCGGGGGAGACGTCGGGGGAGACGTCGGGGGAGACGTCGGGGGAGACGTCCCGCACGGCGGAGGCCCTGTCCGGGCGGGTGCGCCGCTCGCCGCCGATGGCCGCACGCAGGACGTCACCCGTGCGCAGGGCGCGCCCGCCGTGCCCGCCGAACCGGCCCAGCGTGAACGTGGCCGCGCTGCCCAGGAACCGCGGCACGTCCAGGCCGCCCGCGAACAACACGTAGGTACGCAGGCCCCGTTCGTCGGGCGCCGCGACGGCGAGGGTCTGCCCGGCGCCGACGGTGACCGGCTCCCATTGCGGTACGGCGACCTCGTCGACGGTCACGCGCGCGGGCGCCCCGGTGACACACACCGTCGTCGGGTGGGTGAACGTCAGGGACGGCCCCTGGAGCGTGCACTCAAGGCCGGGCGCGCCCTCGTCGTTGCCGAGCGCCGTGTTGCCGAGCCGGAAGGACAGGTCGTCCATCGGCCCGCACGGTGGCACCCCGACCTGCCAGTGACCGCTGCGGCCAGGCCAGTCCTGCACGGTGGTGAGGGTGCCGGGCGCGAGGACCTCGATACGGGGCGTGGGATCGCCGATCGCGGCGAGCGAGGCGGTGGAGTGGGCCGCGGCGCGCACGTCCTCGTCGCGGAGCGCGGCGCGCACCAGGCCGAGGTTGGTCTCGATGCCGTCGACGCGGGTCGCGGCGAGCGCCGACTCCAGCCGGTCGAGCGCCCGCGCGCGATCCTCGCCGTACGCGACGACCTTCGCGAGCATCGGATCGTACGAGGTGGTGACCTCGGTCCCGGTCTCCACCCACGTGTCCACGCGGACGCCGTCGGGGAAGTCGACGCGGGTCAGCAGGCCCGCGCTCGGGCGGTGGTCGCGTGAGGGATCCTCGGCGTAGACACGTGCCTCGACGGCGTGGCCCCTGGGGGCCGGTGGCTCGGTGACGACGGCGGTGTCGCCCTGGGCGAGGCGCAGCATCCACTCGACGAGGTCGACGCCGTAGATCTCCTCGGTGACGGGGTGTTCCACCTGGAGCCGGGTGTTGACCTCCAGGAAGTACGCCTCCTCGCGGGCGGCGTCGTACACGAACTCCACGGTACCGGCGGAGCGGTAGTCGACGGAGGCACACAAGTCCCGGGCGGATGTGGCGAGTTGGCGGCGGACACGGTCCGGCAGGCCCGGTGCGGGGGCCTCCTCGACGACCTTCTGGTTGCGGCGTTGCAGCGAGCAGTCGCGGTCGCCGAAGGTGACGACCGAGCCCGCGCCGTCGCCGAAGACCTGCACCTCGACGTGGCGGGCCCGCTCCACCAACCGCTCCAGGAAGACACCCGCGGAGGAGAAGGAGGCCGCGGCCACCCGCTGCACCCGCTCCCACGCGTCGGCGAGCTCGGCGGCGTCGCGACATGCCCGCATGCCGATGCCGCCACCGCCGCCGGTGGCCTTGAGCATCACCGGGTAGCCGATCTCCTCGGCCGCGGTGAGCGCGGCGGCCACGTCGGGCAGCAGCCCGGTGCCGGGGGCGAGGGGCACGCCGGCCTTTCGCGCGGCGGCGCGCGCGGTGTGCTTGGCGCCGAACAGCTCCAGTTGGTCCGGGGTGGGGCCGACGAAGACGAGCCCGGCGTCGGCGCAGCGGCGCGCGAAGTCGGCGTCCTCGGACAGGAATCCGTAGCCGGGGTGGACGGCTCCGGCGCCGGTCTCCTTGGCGGCCGCGAGGATCAGGTCGGCGTCGAGGTAGGACTCCTTGGCGGGCGCCGGGCCGAGCCGGACGGCTTCGTCGGCGAGCCGGACGTGTGCGGCGCCGCGGTCCGGGTCGGAGTAGACCGCGACGGTGCGCAGGCCGAGCCGGCGGGCGGTGCGGATGACGCGCGCCGCGATCTCGCCGCGGTTGGCGACCAGCAGGGTGTCGAACGTCATGGTGCTCAGCCCTTCAGCCCTCGTCCGGCTCGGTGATGGTCAGCTGTACGGCGGTCGGGTCGAAGCCGTTGCAAGGGTTGTTGATCTGCGGGCAGTTGGAGAGCAGCGCGATGACATCGGTCTCGGCGCGCAGCACGACCTTCAACCCCGGGGCCGAGATGCCGTCGACGATGCCGAGGGTGCCGTCCTCCTCGACCGGCACGTTCATGTACCAGTTGATGTTGGAGACCAGGTCGCGCTTGCCGAGGCCGTGCCTGCTGCCCTCGGCGAGGAAGTTGTCCACGCAGGCGTGCTGCGACCAGGTGTGATGGCCGTAGCGGAGGGTGTTGGACTCCTTGGAACAGGCGCCGCCGACGGTGTCGTGCCGCCCGCAGGTGTCCTCGACGACGGTCATCAGCGGGGTGTGCTCGTTGGACAGCAGCACCGAGCCGGTGGTCAGGAAGAGGGAGCCCTGGGCCTGGAGGGTGTCGGGGGCGCTGTAGCGGACGGCGGTGTCGTGGGCGTCGTAGAGGAGGAAGTCGACGGCCTGGTTGCCGTGCAGGTCGGTGATGGTCAGGAACTGGCCCGCGCGGACGACCGCGGACCAGGCGGCGCGGGCCGGGACGGTCTCGTCGTGGACGACGCGGCGCGTGGGGCCGGTGACGGCGTCGGTGCCGGTGATGGCGGCGGTCATGCGATCCCCCGGGCGGTGAGGTGGTCGGCGGTGTTGAGGAAGGCGCGGCGGCCCTCAGGGGTGTCGTCCCACAGCGCGTCGCCGGGGGCGGTCGGACGGGCCCCGTACGCGAGGACTTCGAGGGCGCCGCAGGTGTACGCGGGCCGGGGGTCCAGAGGGTGCGGGACGTTGGCGATCAGCACGGTCAGCGGTTGCTCGGCGCGCAGGGTGACGGACGCGCTGGGGCCCGCGGAGCCGGTGAACTCGGTGCCGCCGTCGGCGGCGACGCGTACGCCCTGGAAGAAGGAGACGGACGGCGGCAGGTCGCGCGGGGCGAGCCCGTTCTTGAGGGCGGCGAGCTTGAACAGCTCGCGCCCGGCCGGTGAGGCGGACTGCGGGGAACCGTCCCCGTACCGCGCGGTGTTGCGCGCGAGGGTCGAGGTGCCGGTCAGGGCGTCGTGCCGGCCGGAGGTGTCCTCGGTGAGGGACGCGAGGACCCGGCCCTGGTCGGACAGGAGCAGGTGCCCCGCTCCGAGGTAGGCGTTCCAGAACACCTTGACCGTGTCGGCGGCGTTCAGCCGTTCCCAGGGGCGGTCGGCGCTGAACAGCAGGAGGTGGGCACAGGCGTCGCCGGTGAGGTCGGTCAGGCGCACCTCGGTGCCGCGCGCGAGGACCTTGTGGGTGTAGTTGCCGCCCGCCACGGTCTCGGCCCACACGATCGCCTCGGCGGCGATGCCGTCCGGGGGCGTCGGCCAGTCGCGCGCGGGGAGTACGGGCATGGTGTCGGCCCGGGTGCCCTCCTGGGCGCGGGCGTGGGCGCGGGCGCCCTGCGCGGATGCGGTTCCTGACGCTGCCGACGCGGTTCCTGACGCCGCCGATGTGGTTCCCGGCGCCGCCGATGCTGTCGTCGTCACTGCTCAACCTCCGGCTCGGCCCTATTTCTGTCGTACGACAGAAATTAAGTGCGGGCCAAGTCGGCGCCGTTGCCCGCGAGTTGCGGACCGGTTACCGGAAGCTCACCCTCGGAGCCGGGGGCGGTCGGAGGCCCGTGGGCCTGTGCGAGGATCGCGGGGTGAGCACGCCAACCAGCAGAAGAGTCGGCCGTCCGCGCGCCCAGGAGCGTCCCGCCAGCGGTCTCGAACCGCGCGAAGAGGTCCTCGCCGCGGCCGCCGAACTGTTCACCACGCGCGGCTACACCGCCACCTCGACCCGGGCGGTCGCCGAGCGGGCGGGCCTGCGCCAGGCGTCCCTCTACCACTACTTCGACGGCAAGGACGCGATCCTCGCGGCGCTCCTGGAAGGCACCGTCCGGCCCTCGCTGCGGGTGGCGCACGAGCTGGTGCCCCGCGCCGACGTGCCCCCGGAGGCGCGGCTGTGGGCCCTGTGCCACTCCGACGTGGCGCTGCTGTGCGGCGGCCCGCACAACCTCGGCGCGCTCTACCTCCTCCCCGAGGTGCAGACCGACCGCTTCACCGTCTTCCACGAGGTCAGGGCCGAACTCAAGGAGTCCTACGCGCAGTTGCTGGCCGCCACCGAACCGGGCTCGGCGCTGGACGCGCGGGAACTGGCGCTCCGCGCCGACCTCGTCTTCGGCCTCACGGAGAGCGTGATCCTCATCCGCCGCGCCGCACCCGAGCGCGAGCCGGGGTCCCTGGCCGAGGCGACCGCCGACGCGGCCCTGCGGATCGCGGGCGTGCCACAGCGCTCCCTGGCACGGCCGCGCCGCGAGGGGCGGGGGCTCCTCGCGGCGCGGGGGTGACGCGGCGCGCCGAAGGACGCGCAGATCAGTCTCAGGTCCGTACGGCCTCCGAGGCGACGCCCCGGCGCCAGCGGTACACCGCCCCCACGACGACCACGCCCCCCACGAACAGCACCGTGAACCACTGGAAGTACCAGTGACCGCCCTCCGGGTCGTACACCCCGGCCCGCGGCCAGGCGAGGTTGACCGTCATGAACAGCCCGTAGCATACCGCGAGTACATTGACGGGCAGGCCCCAACGGCCGAGCGAGAACAACGGCCTGCCCCGCTCGTCGACATCGCCGCCGCCGCTGGCGTCGGCAGGCGGCCACTGGCCCCGCAGCCGCCGGACCAGCATCGGCGTGGTGACCCCCGCGTAGGCGAGGTACAGCATCGCGATGCACGTCGTACCGATGGCCACGAAGGCTTCCGGCGATGCGAGGTTGAGCAGCGCGAGCGCGGCGGCGAGGACGCCGACCACCACGGCCGGGGCGAAGGGCATGCCCGTACGCGGTGACACCTTCGCCAGGCGTGCGGAGCAGGGCAGCACACCGTCGCGCGCCATGGAGAACAGCATCCGGGTGCCCGCGGTCTGGATGGCGAGCGTGGCCACGGCGATGGCCACCGCGACGTCCGCGAGGAGCGCCTTGCCGACGCCGTCGCCCAGGCTGCTGGTGAGGACGTAGCCAAGGCCCTCAGCGGCGAGGCGGCCGTCGAAGAGGCTGGGCGCGGCGAGCAGGCCGCCGAGCAGCAGCAGTCCGCCCAGCGTGCCCGCCGCGGCGAGCGCGCCGAGGATGGTGCGCGGAGCGGTACGGCGCGGATCCCGGGTCTCCTCGCTCATCTCGCCCGCGCTGTCGAAGCCGATGAGGACGTACGCCGCGGTGAACGAGCCCACCAACAGCGCGCCGATCGGGCCGCCCTGACCACCCGTCTGGAAGGTGACCGTGGCGCCGCGTTCGGCGTGCGTGAACAGCAGCAGCACGATGAGGAGCGCGCCGATGACCTCGGCGGTGACACCGACCCGGTTGACGGCCGACATGACGCGGTTGTCGAGGACGTTCACGACCGTGGTCAACGCCAGCAGGCCGAGAGCGAGCAGCGCGGCGTTGGCCGCGCCGGTCGGCGTGGTGGGTGCGGGGTCGCCGCCGATGAGTTGGAAGCCGGACCAGATGGCGGGTAGGACGACCTGCAGCGCGAGCGCCGCGGCAGCCACCACGACCACTTGACCGATGACCATGACCCAGCCCGTGAACCAGCCGACGACCGGGCCGCTCAGCCGGCTCGACCACTGGTAGATCGCGCCGGATATCGGGTAGCGGGCGGCGAGTTCGGCGAAGCAGGCGGCGACGAGCAGTTGGCCGATGAACACGGCGGGCCAGGTCCAGAAGAACAGCGGCCCGCCGAAGGAGTAGCCGAGCGAGAAGAACTGGAAGACCGTGGTCAGCACGGAGATGAACGAGAACCCGGCGGCGAAGGAGGCGTACCGCCCCATCTGCCTTCGCAGTTCCTGGGGGTAGCCGAAACCGGCGAGCGAGCGGTCGTCGTCGGGGCCGGATCCGGAGCCGGCGCCGACTCCGGGGGACGCGGGTGACGGTGATGCGGGATCGGTGGTCACGGACATGGCGGTCCCCTGTCACGGAGGCATGGTCATGGCGGCATGGTCACGGAGGCATGTGCCGACTGAGTTCCTGTCGTGCGACAGAAATTAGGCACGGCTGGTTTCCGTGACATATCGCGGCCGTGTCCCGACCGTTAGTGACTCCTCTCCCGGAGGAACGCGCGCCACCCGTTACCCGTACGAAACGGGACGCCCCTACGTTCCTGCCGGAAGGAGTGTGGTGTCCTCGTGATGTCTTCGTGGTGGCTGCCATGAGTGAGCGCATGCCGCGCCGGGCGGTTGCGATACGGGCCAACAGGTCGGCGGACATTCGTCAGTGGACGGAGGTCATGGAGCGCGAACACGCCGGCATGTCCTTCCGCGCGACGGGTGGCGACTTCACCGGCGACCTACGTGTGGTGGGGGAGCGGGACCTCCACATGCTCAGCGTCGACGCGAAGTCGCTCGTCTCCCACCGCAGTTCGAAGGATGTGGCGCGGGACACCGCGGAGCGCATCGACATCGTCTACATGCTCGACGGCGGCGCCGTGGCCGAGCAGAACGGCGAACGGACGGTGCTGCGCGGCGGCGAGGCATGTCTCGTCAACCTCGGAGCGCCGTTCCGCTTCCACTGCCCCGGCCCCTTCCGGCAACTGGTCCTGACGGTGCCCACGGCGGAGCTGCGCCGACGCGGGACGCCGGTGGACGAGCTGATGACACACGCGCTGCGCGTCGACTCGCACGGACTCGGGGCTCCGTGGCTGGCCTTCGTACAAGGCCTGTGGTCGTTGGTCTCCCGGCAGGGTCCCGAACCGCTGTCCAGTCTCCTGCCCAGCCTGCTGGACGCCATCGAGATGCTCATGGGAACCAGCCCCGACCTGGCCGCCGCCCGTGCACAGAGCGCGTCGCAGCGCCTGTACGCCGAGGCCATGTCGCTGATCGAGACCTCCAGCCACGACCCGGCCTTCGGCCCCGACACCCTGGCCGCACTGCTCCACGTCTCGCGCCGCACCGTCTTCCGGGCGTTCGCCGAGCACGGAACCACGGTGGCCGAGGAGATACTGCGCTGCCGGCTTCGGCGCGCCGAGCGGGCGCTGCGCGTCCAGGGCGGACGGGCCACCGTCGAACACATCGCGTACGCCTGCGGGTTCCGGTCGGCATCGACCTTCCACGCGCGCTTTCAGGAGCGGTTCGGCGTCTCGCCCCGGCGATACGTACGTGGGGCGGGCGCCGGCACGCGTTCGGAGCAGGTCGGCACCCGCTCGGAGAAACCGAAACCCATGCGCCGCACGGGCAACCACGACGCGTAACCCCACGTACGAAGGCTGTGCCCATGCCCACCGACCGAGAGTTCGTGGAAGCCGCCATCGCCCGGCACGGCCTGACCGTCCCGCCCGACGAGGTCGACCTCTTCGTGGCGAACTACGCCCCGTGCAGAGCCGCGCTCGAAGCCCTCTACCGGCTGAACGGCGTCCGCTACGAGGAACCGGCCGTGATCTTCAACGCCATGACCTGAGACGGGAATTAGCGACATGACCACAGTGGACCGTATCCCCGCCACAAGCACCACGGGAGCCAGAACCCTCACGGACGTCGCCGAGGCGATCAGGACCGGGGCGACCACCAGCGTCCAGGTCGTCACCGACGCGATCGAGGTCGCCGAGCGGTACGACAAGGCGGTCGGCGTCTACCTCGCCCGCTACGACGAGCAGGCCCTCGAAGCCGCCCGGGCCGCCGACGCCGCGCTGGCCGCCGGTGAACCGGTCGGCCCGCTGCACGGTGTGCCGCTGGGCATCAAGGACATCATCACCACCCGCGAGGGAGAGACCACGGCCCAGTCGCTCGTCCACGACCGTACGGCGATGTCGGGCGACGCCGTGGTCGTCGAACGGCTGAGAGCCGCCGGCGGCATCGTCATGGGCAAGCTCACCACGATGGAATTCGCCATCGGCATGCCGGACCCCGCCAAGCCGTTCCCGATCCCGCGCTGCTCCTGGGACCTCGAACGCTGGGCCGGAGGATCGAGCTCCGGCTCCGGTTCCTCGGTCTCGCTCGGCGCCGTCCTCGGTGCCCTCGGCACCGACACCGGCGGCTCCATCCGGATCCCCGCGGCGTACTGCGGCATCACCGGCCTCATGCCCACGTACGGCCTGGTCCCCAAGTCCGGTACGGTGCCGCTGGGGTACACCCTGGACCACATCGGCCCGATGGCCCGCTCGGCGCGCGACTGCGCCGCCCTGCTCGACGTACTGGCCGGTCCCCACCCCTCGGACCCCACCCTCGCCACGCCGCCCGGCGCCGACCGCACCGGCTCCGTCACTGGCTCCGTCACTGGCTCCTTCACCGATGCCCTCACCGGGGATCTCACGGGAGTTCGCATCGGCGTCGACCGCCTGGAGCGGGTCAACCCGGAGTACGACCCGGCCCTGAACCGGGCCTTCGACGCCGCCCTCGACGTCCTCGCCGGACTCGGCGCGCAGGTCGTCGAGATCGAACTGCCCCACTACGCCGAGATGACCACGGCCGACGAAGTCATCATGTTCACCGAGGCGTTCAGCCACCATCTGCCGGACCTGCGTACCCGGTGGCTCGACTACGGAGCCGCGACCCGCCGGACCATCGGCACCGGCGTCTACTACAGCGCCGCCGACTACCTCCAGGCCCAACGGGCCCGCCGCGTCGGCCAGAAGGCGATCCGACGGACCTTCGAGGACGTCGACCTCGTCCTCACACCCACCGCGGGCGGCGGCGCCGCCTCCTTGGAACGGGTCAAGGACGGCTTCTTCCAGCCCGGCGGCATCGGGCCCGTCTACACGGGCTACTGGGACACCACAGGAAACCCGGTGATGAGCGTTCCCTTCGGATTCACCGACGACGGCATGCCGCTGGGGCTGCAGATCGCGGGGCGCTGGTTCGACGAGCGGCTCGTGCTGCGCGCCGGAGACGCCTTCCAGGGCCGGACGGACTGGCACCTGCACACCCCCGACCCCCTGGACGACGTCCCGGCCCCTTGAACGTCGCCCCGGCGAACGTCGCCCCGGCGAACGTCGCCCCGGCCACGCGGGAATACGACGCGTGCCACGGCGATTGGCCATGACATGAAGGCCATCGTGTACAGCAGCAACGGCGACTCCGACGTACTGGCGCTGGAGGAGCGCCCCGTCCCCGAACCCGGTCCCGGCGAGGTCCGCGTCGAGGTACATGTCTCCGGAGTCAACCCCACCGACTGGAAGGTCAGGGCCGGAGTCTCGGGTCGACTCGGGGACGGCGAGAGCCAGGTACCCAACCAGGACGGCGCGGGCCGCATCGACGCCGTCGGCGCCGGAGTCGACCCCGCACGGATCGGTGAGCGGGTCTGGCTGTACCTCTCCGCCGCCGGGCGCCCGGACGGCGGCACGGCGCAGGAGTACCTGACCATCCCCGCCGAGCGGGCCGTGCCGCTTCCGGACGGCGCCGATGACGACCTGGGCGCGGCGCTCGGCGTGCCCGCGCTCACCGCACACCGGGCCCTGACCCTCGCCGCCGAAGGACCGGACCGGCTGGCGCCCGGAGCGCTCGCCGGGCGGACCGTACTGATCGCCGGAGGAGCGGGCGCGGTCGGCAACGCGGCGATCCAACTGGCCCGTTGGGCCGGGGCGACGGTCATCACGACCGTCAGCTCCCCGGAGAAGGCGGACCTGGCGCGGGCCGCCGGCGCCCACCACATCGTCAACTACCGTACGCAGGACGCCGCCAAGGCCGTCCTCGAACTGGCGCCGGACGGAGTGGACCTCGTCGCCGAAGTCGCCCCGGCGGTCAACGCCGAGCTGAACCTGGCCGTCACCAGGAACAACGCGACGATCGCCTTCTACGCCAACAACGGCGGCGACGAACTGCGCCTGCCGCTGCGCGCGACCTTCGGCCGGAACCTGGACTGGCACGGCCTGTCCCTGTACACGGTCCCGGCCGAGTCGATGCGGCGCGGCGTGGCGGCCGTCTCGGAGGCGGTCGCCTCCGGCGCGCTGCGGGCGGGCACGGACGCCGGCCTGCCGTTCACCCGCTTCCCGCTGGCCGACACGGCGAAGGCGCACGAGGCCGTCGAGAGCGGCGCGGTGGGCAAGGTCCTCATCGACGTCAGGGCGGCCGACTAGGTCCTGTCCGACGGGCACGGCTGAAGCCGCATCTGCCCATGCCAGGGCAGCGGGGCGGACGTTGGGAGAACCATGATGGTCGGCTCTTGACCTCTACCAAGCTTGAGGTCGGACGATCTCCTGAATTGATCCGCAAGAGGCGGAGCTCGGGGACGAAGGGCAGGCCAATGGAGACAGTGACCGAATGGATCAAGAAGAACTCCCATGTGCTCGTGAACAGGAAGCCTGACGAGCCACTGGACGATCTGCGGCCGCTCGCCCCGCTGGTACGGGACGCCAAGATCGTGGCGCTTGGAGCAGCCGCCCGACAGACCCACGAATTGTCGGACGTGGCGCATCGCATCGTGCGGCTGCTGGTGGAAGAGGAGGGGTTCCGCTCCCTTGCCCTGGAGGGCGACGACCCTGGTCGCCTCGGCCTGGACGTCTATGTCGCCACCGGCGAGGGAGACCCCCGTGCCTTGCTGGGAAAGGCACGACCGTTCTGGCAGACCGCCGAGATCCTCGATCTCGTCCACTGGATGCGGTCCTACAACAAGCGTCACCCAGGCGACCCTGTACGTTTCGCGCAGTTCCCTGCTGAACCAGTGCGGCACACCACACGGCTCGATGGTCTGGCCGAACTGGAACGCACGCTGGCCGACGGTGTGAACTGGTGGCAGCAGCTCACCGGCGACAAAGTCGTCTACTGGGGCGGTATGGCGCACACCGCCGTCGGCGCCCCTCGCACCGTGTCCCCCTCCGAGCCCTTGGAGTCCCATCAGAACATGGGCGGATACCTGCGTGAACGACTGGGGCTGGACTACCGGTCCGTGGGCCTGACCATGGCGCATGGTTCCATCGGCCAACCACTGCCCGCTCCACCCCCAGACTTCGTCGACAGCCTGCTGCATGCGGCCGCCGAGAACAGGGCGGGATACGTCCTGAATCTGGGCACACCCCAACCCCAGCCGATCCGCCGCCTCCTGGACACCCCGACGCGCACGCGGCTGATCGGCCCGTTCTACGATCCCCGGGATGATGCGGCCCACCACATGTCGGGCGGGTCACTCGCGAGCTGGTTCGACGTCGTCGTCCACACCACAGAGGTGACACCGTCCCGGCCCTTGCCCTGAAGGCTGCACAGGTTGACGCTGATCCGCCGGTCAGGACCTTGCGGACGACTGAGCCCTTCAGTCCTGGACGATGACGTTCGTGCCCGGACCGCCGTGGAGTTCGTCGGTGCCGGGGCCGCCGTAGAGGGTGTCGTCACCCTTGCCGCCGTACAGGATGTCGTCGCCCTCGCCGCCGTCGAGGTGGTCGTTGCCCGCGCCGGCGCGGATGGTGTCATGGCCCGCGTCGCCGGCCAGGTTCTGGTCCTTCGCGCCGCCGCGGATCTCGTCGTCGCCGTCACCGCCGCTGACGGAGGAACCGTCGCCGGTGGCGGTGAGGGTGTCGTTGTCGGCGCCGCCGAGCACGACGGCCCCGCCGCCCTTCGCGGTCACGGTGTCGGCGCCGTCGTCGCCGAGGACGACCGCGGCCCTGCCGACACCGATGGTGTCGTCGCCTGCGCCGCCGCGCACGGAGTTGCCGTCGACGCTTCCGGTGTCGGTGAGCCGGTCCGCGCCCGCGCCGAGGTCGATGGCGGCGTAGTAGTAGGTCTGGCCGGTGGTGTTGTCGTAGGTCACGGTGTCGTCGCCGTCGCCCGCGTTCACCTTCAGGCTCGCGTACGGGTCCTGGCTCTCGACCGTGGTGACGGTGCAGCTGACCCGGGTGGGATCGGCGGCGTCAGGGTGGGCGCAGCCGGTGGTGACGTCGATGGGGGCGACGTCGTCGATGACATACGTGATCCGGTCCGAGCCGGCCGCCGTGGACGCGGTGACGGTGGCCTCGTTGGCCTGTCCGGCGCCGGCGGTGTAGACGACGGTGCGGCCGGTGGTGTCGAACCCGGCGGTGGCCGTGTTGGACGTAGTGGTGGCGGTGGTTGTGGTGGTTGTGGTGGTCGCGGCGTCGGCCGGTCCGGGGAGCGCGAAGGGGACGGCGAGGCCCGCGCCGAGGACCAGGGACAGCAGCGGGGCGGTGCGCAGGGCGCGACGGTGGGTGGGGCGGATGTCCATGTGTGGGTCTCCATACGAACTACGTGACGTTGACACATGGTTGAGACACCGGCGGCGGCTCGGGGGTTGCGACCGGTTTCCACCCCCGATTCGGACAAGCCTGGACCGCACCCCTTCCTGACCAGCACCGTCCATCGGCCCCTCAGGCGGCGATCGCCGCTGCGCCGCCCCCGCGTAGCCGAAAGTTCACGCGGCTCCATCCGCCCGGGTGGGTCCGGCCCTTGTGGGGTGGCCGATCCCAATGGTAGACACTCTGTAAATTTTCCTTCGCTTTGCTCGGGGTTATACATGGTGTCGCATCAGTGCAATGACGCACTCGGCAGCCCGCCTGAGTGGTCGTTCCTCAACGGCCGCAGGATCGTGGACTGTTCGGAGCTGCTGCCGGGCCCGTACGCCAGCACCCTGCTGGCCGACCTCGGCGCGGACGTGATCAAGGTCGAGCGTCCGGCCGGCGATCCCACCCGCCGTAGTCCCACGAGATTCGGCGCGGTCAACCGCAACAAGCGCTCGGTCGTGCTCGACCTGAAGACGGGCGACGGGTGCGAGGCCTTCCTCGGGCTCGCCGCCACCGCCGACGCGGTCGTCGAGGGGTTCAGGCCCGGAGTCCTCGACCGGCTCGGGGTGGGCTGGAACGTGCTGCGCCGGGTCAATGAACGGCTCGTCCTGTGCTCGCTCAGCGGCTTCGGCCAGGACGGTCCGTACGCCGACAAGCCGGGTCACGACCTCAACTTCCTTGGCCTCTCGGGGTACTTCGCGGCGCCGGGGACCGTGGACGGCGGGGTGGTCAGGCCCGGCGTGCGGATCGCGGACATGCTCGGCGGCCTGTACGGCGCGCTGTCCCTCGCGGTGGCGCTGGCCAGTGTGGACCGCACCGGCCGCGGGCAGCACCTCGACCTGTCGCTCACCGAGGCCGCGGTCGCGGCCGCCGCGCCGTTCGTGCTGGGGCTGCCCGACGGCCGCCCCGCCACTGAGGCCGACCTCGTGATGGGCGACAACGACGTCTTCCGTACCGCCGACGGCAGGGAGCTCGTCTTCGCCTGCTTCGAGGACAAGTCCTGGCGCGCCTTCCGGGAGGACCTCGCCGCCGAGTTCCCCGAGTTCCCCGAACTCGCCACGGCGGCCTGGGACGAGCGGGCGGCGCGTACCAGCGCGAGGGCCGAGGTGAGCGGGGTCCTGCGACGGGTCTTCGCCGCCCGCCCGCGCGGCTGGTGGGACGAGCGGCTGACGGCCCTCGGGCTGCCCTGGACCCCGGTCGTCGCCGACCGGGACGAGCTGCTGAGCCATCCACTCCTCGTCGAGCGGGAGGTGTTCGGCGCGCTGCCGGACACACCCGGAACCGCGCTGCCCGACACACCAGCAACGCGGTACGCGCGCTTTCCCACGCGGTTCTCCGACGGCCTGGATACCGTTCGCCGTCCGCCACCCCAACTCGGCGAACACACCGCCGAGTTGCTGGGCCAGGACCAGGATCAGAACCGGAATTCCGCGGAGGTGACCGCATGACCGCGATGCAGGTGGCCTCGCTCGTGCTGCTGCTCCCCGCGTTCGGCGTCGCCATGTGGCGGGACATCAACGTGGGCCTCGTGACCATGCCGCTCGCCCTCGTGGTCGCGGCCGCCGCGGGCATCGCGCCCGAAGAGGTCGTCAAGCACTTCCCCGGCGGCATCGTCCTGCTCATCATCGGCGTGATGTACCTGTTCGCCCACGCCAGGGAGAGCGGCGCCATCGACCTGGTGGTGGGCTGGGCGGTCCGGCTCTGCGGGCGCAGGATCTGGCTGATGCCCTGGACCATGTTCCTGCTCTCCGCGGTCATCAGCGGGGTCGGAACGCTCCCCTCGGCCACCGTGGCGATCACCCTCCCACTCGCCCTGCGCATGGCCCGGACACACGGCATCCCCGTCACGCTGATGGCCGTGATCGCCCTGGCCGGGGGAGGGGCCGGCGGATTCTCGCCGGTCGCGCCCTGGACGAAGATCGTGGACGAGGCCGTCGCGGGGGCCGGCATCGCCTACTCCCCCTGGGCGCTGTTCGCGCTCGTGACGGGGCTGCAACTCGTCCTCGCCGTCGTCGCGTTCCTCGCGTTCGGCGGTCTGCGGCTGCTGCGCTCCGACAGCGAGCGGCGCGCGGCCGAGCGCGAGGTCGGCCAAGTGGTGCGTGGGGCCGCGCCCATGTCGACGTATCAGCTGTGCTCGCTGCTCGGCCTCGGCGTCTTTGTCGTGAGCGCCTTCGCCTTCGACGTGGACGTCGCCACGGTCGGCCTGGTGCTCGGGGCGCTGCTGCACGCCGTGTTCCGCCCGGACGGCAAGCGCGTGGTCAGCGGCCTGCCGTGGAACGTCATCCTGCTGACGACGGGTGTGCTGCTCTACGTGGGTGTGCTGGACGACCTCGGGACCCTGGACCGGATCGCGGCCGGCCTGGAACACGTGTCCTCGCAGGTGCTCGCCGTCCTCGCGGTGCTCTTCCTCGGGACGATCTTCGCCACCTTCGAGTCCTCGACCGTGGCGGTCCTGAGCATCACCGCGCCGGTGGCCGTGGCCGCCATCCCGGCAGGCGCGTCAGGGGCCGTCATGACGGGGATCGTCGCGGCGCTCTGTGTCTCGGTGAGCTCGGTGGCGGTCAGCCCGTTCCACCTCGGCGGGGCGCTCGCGGTCGCGAACTCCGAAGAGGCCGAGCAGAGCCGGGTGCTGCGCATGCTGCTGCTGTGGTCGCTCGGCGCGGCCCTCGTCGTACCCCTGGCGACCCTGCTCGTGCCGCTCGCCGCGGGGCTGTGAGCCGAGGCCCCGCCGGGCCGGGGGCAGCCGGGTCCGGAGACCGCCGGGTCCGGGTCCGGCTCCGGGTCACGACTCGGTCGGGCCGCGGACCTCCTCGGGGTCGCCGTCGAACCCGTTGGCCCAGTAACGGCCGCGCAGGGAGAGGTCGAGGAGCATTCCCGTGACCTCCTCCGGTGTCATGGCCGGCGGGTCCGTCTCCAGCCACCACTGAAGGACGCCGATCTGCTCGCCCACCCAGGCCCGGGCGAGTACCTCCGGGTCGATGCGCACGCTCACGCCGAAGTGGGCGGCTCGGTCGGTGAAGACCTCCGCGGCGGAGGCCACGCGGCTGTCGGTGAAGGTCCTGAGGGCGCGCCCGTTGCCCTCGCCCCGGACGATCATCCGGTAGGTGTCGCGCTCCTCCAGGGCGTGCCGGAAGAGTTCGAGGACCGGCTTACCAGTGAAGCCGCGGTGCGACTCCAGGGCCAACGGCCTTGTGCGGGTGTGCAGTTCGGTCTGCAGGTCGTCGACGATCTGGTCGAGCAGGGCCTGCTTGTCGCTGTGGTACTTGTAAAACGTCGCCCGGCTGATGTCCGCGTGCTCGGTGATGTCCTCGACCGTCACCTTGTCGTAGCCACGCTCCAGGACCAGCTGCACCAGCGCGTCCTTCAGCAGTCGCTTGGTCCGCCGCCGCCTGCGGTCTTCGGCCATGTCCTCGTCCCCCCTCGTACCGGTTCCGGAGCTGTACGGAGCTTACCCAGCCCTTCACACCGAGACTAATTGGTGACACTATGTATGAAATCAAACAGACTGTAAGTGACTTCTGCAAGTAGCTAGGGAGTGCTGGATGCTCAACCTGGGGCGCTTCATCACCCGCAGTGCGTCGTACTGGCCCGGCCGCGAGGCCCTGGTGTGCGAGGGGCGGCGCTGGACCTTCGCCCAACTCGAAGCCCGTAGCAATCAGTTGGCCTCCGCGCTGCTGGGGCTCGGGCTGCGGAGCGGCGACGCGGTCGGCACCTTCGCCGCCAACCGGGCCGAACTCGTGGAGGCGGAAATAGCCTTCTACAAGGCCGGGTTCCTGCGGGTCCCGATCAACGCCCGGCTCGGCGGCGGCGAAACCCGGCACATCCTCGTGGACGCCGATGTGCGGCTGCTGCTCACCGACGCCGCGCACGCCGAACAGGCCGCCGAGGCGATCCGCGCCTGTGGCCGCGACATTCCCCTGGTGGTCTTCGACGACGCCGCCCCGGTCGGCAGCGAGACCAACGCCGCCCCGGTCGGCCGCGAGACCTACGCCGACCTCCTGGTGAAGGGCTCCGAGGACCCGGTCGCCGTCGATGTGGACCCCGGCCACCCGTGCGTACTGCACTTCACGTCCGGCTCCACGGGCAAGCTGAAGGCGGCGGTGCAGACCACGGGCAACCGGCTGGCCAACATGCGCAAGCGCCTGATGTCTCCGGAGAACTCCACGGAGGACTCCGCGGAGACGCCGGGCCGTTATCTCGTCGCGGGCCCCATCACCCACGCCTCCGGCATGGGCGTGCTGGCCCAGCTCAGCCGGGGCAACGCGATCGTGGTTCTGCCCTCCTTCCATCCGGCGGGCTTCCTGGACACGGTCGCCAAGGAGCGCGTGACCTCGACGTTCCTCGTGCCGACCATGCTGAACATGGTGCTGGCGCACCCCGCGGCCCCGACCGTCGACCTGTCCTCGCTGACCTGTGTGCGGATCGGCGGCGCCCCCGTCTCCCCGCAACGGCTGCGGGACGCCGTCGAGTTGTTCGGCCCGATCGTGATGCAGGGGTACGGGCAGGCCGAGACCACCAGCGGGATCACCATCCTGACGCCGGGCGACGTTGTACGCGGGCTCGACGGGGACCCGGACATCCTGCTCTCGTGCGGGCGCGCCGTGTTCGACACGGAGATCCGCATCGTCGACGAGGAGATGAACCCCGTGCCGGCCGGCACCAAGGGCGAACTGATCGTCCGCGGGCCCGACTGTGTGACGTCCTACTGGAACGAACCCGAACTGTCGGCCGAGACCTTCAAGAACGGCTGGGTCCTGACCGGGGACATCGCCTATCTGCGCGAGGACGGCTATCTGTTCATCGTCGACCGCAAGAAGGACATGATCATCTCGGGTGGCTTCAACATCTACTGCAGCGAGGTCGAGGCCGCCCTGTACGAGCACCCCGCGGTCGGCGAGGCCTGTGTAGTCGGCGTCCCCGACGAGAAGTGGGGGGAGGCCGTGAAGGCCGTCGTCGTTCCGAAGGCGGACGCCGCGATCGACCCGGCCGCCCTGATCGACTTCTGCGCCGAGCGCCTCGACCGCTTCAAGAAGCCCAGGACCGTGGACGTCGTCGACGCCCTGCCCGTCAACCGCAACGGCAAGATCGACCGCAAGGCCGTCCGCGCCCCCTACTGGGCCGACAGCGCCCGCGCCGTGAACTGAGGACCCCGCCATGACCTTCGAACTCACGCCGTCGTACGACGACATGCCGTCGATCAGGACCGTCGTCGAGGACCTGCGCGGCTACCTCTCCGGCGAACTCGCCGACTACGAGCGCGCACACGACCTCGGCCCCGAATCGGTCTTCGACCGCTCGATGCTGCAACCCGTCTGGAAGCGCAGCCGCGAACTCGGCTTCTACGGCATCCACCTCCCGCCGGAACACGGCGGCCGCGGTCTGACCAACACCGAACTCGCCGTCCTCAAGGAGGAGGTGGGCGCGTCCGGGCGGGCGCTCTACCACAGCGTGCTCGGCGACATGGGCGGGCCGCTGCGCGCCGGAGCCGTCTTCCAGCACGCCACGGACGAGCAGGTACGGCGCTATCTGCGCCCGGTCGTCGAGGGCGACCGCGCCTGCTGCTTCTCGCTGACCGAGACCGACGCCGGTTCCGACGTGCGGGCGATGCGGACCACCGCCACGCCCGACGGCGACGGCTGGCGGCTGACCGGGCGCAAGGTCTTCAGCTCGGCCGGACCCTTCGCCGACTTCTCCCTCCTCGTGGCCCGCATGGCGGGCGAGGAGGAGTCCTACTCCGCGTTCCTCGTCGACCTCGACGCCCCGGGCTGCTCCGTGCTCCCCGGCGAAGTACCGCTGTCCGGCCAGCACATCGAGGCCGACATCGCCTTGGACGACTGCTACGTGGGCCCGGACCAACTGCTCGGGAGGGTGGGCGACGGCCTGCGCATCGGCCTCGGCCGCGTCACCACCAACCGGCTCCTGCACTGCCCGACCATCCTCGGCCACGCCCGCCGCATCCTCGAACTGACCGTGGACTACACCCGTACGAGAAGGGTCTCCGGCGGCGTCCTCGCGGACCTGCAGTCCATCCAGCACAAGCTCGCCGACATGGCCACGGCCTTCTACGCCGCGCGCAGCATGACGTACGACGCCCTGGCCGCCCTCGACCGCGGCGAGAGCCCCCGGGTCGAGGCATTCATGTGCAAGCTGTTCGTCGCGGAGAACGCCTTCCGCATCGCCGACGAGAGCATGCAGATCCACGGCAAGGCGGGCATGGTCCGCGGCTCGGAGATCGAGTGGATGTTCCGCCGCCTGCGCATGTTCCGGATCCTCACGGGATCCTCCGAGATCCAGAAGAACGGCATCGCCAAGGCGCTGCTGCGCTGACATGCGAGGGACGGGGCCGGTGGCCGCGGCGCCGGCAGGCACTCCTGCGTAACCCCAGGTCAATCTGGGGTTACCGGGGCCGACCGGGCGGATTCCCGGTCCCCGCCCCCGCTTCGTACCGCGCCTCGTCCCGTGGTTAGCCTGGCGTATCCGACCAACAATGTGCGGCGCCGGCTCGCCACGTCGGTGATGCCGTGCGCCCGTCGAGAGGAGACCCGTCGGTGAAGTTCGGGATCAATGTGCTCAATTACGGGCCGGGTACCACCCCCGCCTCCATGGAGGACTGGGTTCTCCGCGCCGAGGGCCTGGGGTTCCACCTGGCGATGATCTCGGACCATGTGACGCTCCCTCAGGAGGCCCTGCCGGTCTTCCCGCCGCCGTTCTACGACCCGTTCACCACCCTCGCCTACCTCGCAGGCCGCACCACGACCATCGAGCTGGGCACCACGGTCATCGTCCTGCCGTACCGGCACCCGCTGCAGACGGCCCGGGTCACGGCGAACATCGACCAGATGACCAACGGACGGTTCGTGTTCGGCGTGGGCGTCGGCTGGTCCGAGCAGGAATTCCAGGCGCTGGGCGTGGACTTCGCCGCCCGCGGCAAGATCAGCGACGAGTACCTGGAGTCCATCAAGGACCACTGGACCAAGCCGCTGATCTCGTTCCACGGCGAGCACCTGGACTACACCGACATCACCACGGGACCCGCCCCGGCCCGTGACCCGCACCCGCCGGTGTGGGTCGGCGGCCTCAACGGCCCCGCCATCCGGCGGGCCGCGCGGTTCGGCGACGCCTGGCACCCGTTCGGTCTCGGCCCGGCCGAGCTCCGGGAGCGGCTGCCCAAGCTCAAGGCCGCCGCCGAGGCGGCCGGGCGTCCCACGCCCGCCCTCGCGCCGCGCATCCCGCTGCACATCACCGAGCAGCCGGTTCCGGAGGAGGGACGGCTCACCGGGCACGGCACCGTCGCCCAGATCCGCCGCGACCTGGCGGAACTGGCCGAGCTGGAGCCCGACTGGATCATCCTCGACACCTTCCTCACCTTCTACCTCGGCGCCGTCTCCGCGGACGAGGTCCCCCGCCACGACCCGGCCCAGCTGGAGATCGCGGCGGCGGAGCTGATCGACCTCAAGGGCGAGACCCTGCGCTGACAAGCGGTCAGGCCCGGACGGGCGACGGCGTCCCTGGGGCCTGGTCCGAACGGCAGGCCCTCACGGCAGGTCCCAACGGCAGGTCCTAGCTCTGCAGATCCGCCCTGCGGTGGCGCTCGGTGAGCCGGGAGCCGGATTCGCGGCGGGCCGCGCGTCGTCGCCGTGCTCCGGATCCACGCCGAGCACACTCACGTCCCCGGCGGAGCGCCGCCGGAAGCCCTCCAGGATCTCGACGGTGGTCGTCTTCCCCGCGTCGTTGGGCCCGAGCAGCGCGCACACCTCGCCGCGGTGGACGTCCAGGTCGACACCGCGCAGCACGTCGACGTCGCCGTACGTCATGGTCAGACCGCGTGCACGGATGACGGGCCGCTCGGGCGCGTCGGGCGCGTCGGGCGCGTAGGGCACCGTCATGGCTTCGCCTCCGTGACGGCGGGGACGGCGGGGGCGGCGGGAGCGGCGGAGCCCGCGCTCTCGACGATCGCCCGCAGCGCCGCGACATGCCCTTCGAAGGCGGTACGCCCACGATCCGTGAGCCGCACCCTGGTGCGCCGCTTGCGGCCGCCGCCCTCCTTGCGCAGCTCCAGATACCCGGCCTCCTCAAGGGTGTGCAGCTGCTTGGACAGCGCCGAGTCACTGAGCGAGAGGCTGTCGCGGACGAAGGAGAACTCCGCCCACTCCGTCGCGGCGAGCAGTGACACCACCGACAGCCGGGTGGCGGGATGAATCAACTCGTCGAAGCCGTCGGGAACGCTCATCGGCCCGCCCCCGGCACCGCCGCACCCGTCGCTCGGGCCCGCGCCGACCTGGCCGTCCAACGCGTCATCGGCCCCACGAACAGCACGAACACCGCCGCCGACACCGTGGCCTGGATCAGGCTGCCGGGGAGCGGCGCCAGGGAGTCGACCAGCCGACCGGACAGCAGCACGGTCCCACCGGTCACCACCGCGCCCGCGACGAAACCGGCGAACATCCGCGGCGTGCAACGGGTGTGGTGCAGCATGACCCGGCTGCGCCGCTGACGGCGCACGAACAGCCGTCCCAGCAGCGCGAGATACGCCGCCATGACCAGACCCGCACCCCACCCGGGCAGTTCGAGGCCGAGCCCGGCGAGGAACAGCCACATGAGCACGGCCGTCCCCCACGGGCTGTCGCTGCCGACGGCCGCGGACCGCTCCACCTCGTCGTACACCCGCTCCTGCGGCACGCGGATGCGCTGCAGGTCCCGCCATGCCTGGTCGGCGTCCATCGGTGCGCTCACATTCCACTCCCTCCCGTACCCGCTCCACTTTCCTGGTGGGCAAGTGAAGGTCGGGCGGCGTGGTGCACCATGTGGAACATGACCGAGACCCTTCCGACGTACGACGATGTGGTGCGCGCGCACGAGCGCATCGCCGGGCACGCGCACCGCACCCCGGTCCTCACCTCCCGCCTCACGGACGCCGAACTCGGCGCCCACTTCTTCTTCAAGGCGGAGAACCTGCAACGCATGGGTGCCTTCAAGTTCCGCGGCGCGTTCAACGCCCTGTCCCGGTTCACCCCCGAGCAGCGCCGCGCCGGCGTCGTCGCCTACTCCTCCGGGAACCACGCCCAGGCCGTCGCCCTCGCCGCGAGCATCCTCGGCATCCCCGCCACCATCGTGATGCCGCACGACGCGCCGGCCGCCAAACTCGCCGCCACCAAGGGGTACGGGGCGTCCGTCGTCTCGTACGACCGCTACACCGAGGACCGCGAGGAGATCGGCCGGGCGCTGGCGGCGGAACACGGGCTCACCCTCGTACCGCCCTACGACCACCCCGATGTGATGGCGGGTCAGGGCACCGCGGCCAAGGAGCTCTTCGAGGACGTGGGCGAACTGGACGCGCTCTTCGTCCCGCTGGGCGGCGGCGGCCTGCTCTCCGGGACCCTCCTGTCCGCCCGTGCCCTCGCCCCCGACTGCACGGTCCATGGCGTGGAGCCCGAGGCGGGCAACGACGCCCAACTCTCCCTCCAGCGAGGCGAGATCGTGCACATCGACACCCCGCAGACCATCGCCGACGGCGCCCAGACACAGCACCTGGGCCGCCACACCTTCCCCGTCATCCGCGACCACGTCACGGACGTACTGACCGCCACCGACGCCCAACTGGTCGACTGCATGCGCCTGTTCGCCTCCCGCATGAAGACGGTCGTGGAACCCACGGGCTGCCTCGGCTTCGCCGCCGCCCGCGAACGCGCCGACGCGCTGCGCGGCAAGCGCGTCGGTGTCATCATCAGCGGCGGAAACGTGGACCTGGAGCGCTTCGCGGGCCTGCTGATGCCGTGACGTCAGCCCGCGCGGCAGATGTAGATGGGGCCGAGCCAGTGGGTGCAGGTGGGAGTGGGAGTGGGCGTGGGCGTGGGAGCGGGCGTGCTGGGGGCGGTGGGCTCGGTGGGCTCGGTCGGCTTGCTCGGTTCCGTTGGTTCCGTCGGTTCCGGAGTCGGTGTCGGTGTCTGCGTCTGCGTGGGTGCTGCGGGGGTGGGGGTCGGGGTAGGCGTGGTCGGTGTCGGTGTCGGTGTCGGTGTCGGTGTCGGGCTGGTGGGTCGATCGGCCGGGGTGTCGTCGGTCGAAGGTGTGTCGGCCGTGGGCTCCTCCAGTGTGGGCCGCTCGGCCGTGGGCGGAGCCGCGGGACCGGCCGGGGTGTCCGGGGCATCCGGAGGGCTCGGGCGTTCGGCGTTCGGGGGCGTGGGGGCGGCCGGTGTCTTCGGGTGCGTGGAATCGTCCGGTGTCGCCCCGGAGTTGCCGGGCGCGGGTGAGCGCTCCGAGCGGTCCTGCGGGGCAACCGGCGTAGGGGGAGCGGAGGTTGACTGGGGTGCGGGCGGGGTCGATGGAGGTGTCTCGCGCTCGGCGGGTGGCTCGCTCCGCACCGCTGCCGAACGCTGGGGCGGCACCGTATCGGTGTTCCCGGCGAGCATGAGCCCGGCCGCAGCGACGGCCCCCGCCACCGAGACCCCGAGCACCCCGGCCACCGCCCCCTGCGCCTTCGCCCCGCCGGTCAGCGTGTGCCGGATGCCGTGCAGCAGCCCGGAACCGGCCGCGTGCCCGCTCGCGGCGGCGCCGCCGGAGGCCCCCGCCCCGGCCGCGAGCGGCAGCAGGAACTTGCCCGCTCCGCCGAGCACGAAGATCAGGAGGGCCGGGCCGACCAGGGCCGGGAGTTGGTCGTTGGCGCGCAGCAGGACGGTGAGCCGGGCACGGCAGTCCTCGCAGTCGTCGACGTGTGCGAGGAGCTTCTCCGACTGGCGCGCGGAGGCGCTGCCGCGCACGTGCGCGGGCATCCGGTCCCAGTGGCTCTCGCAGGCCGGATCGTCCGGGGTTCCCGGGTGTGCCCGCAGGAACGCCTGCCGCATGCCCTCGCGCGCCCGGTGCAGCAGCACGGCCGTGGCTCCGCTGCCCGCGCCGATGCCCCGGCCCACCGCCTCCAGCGGCTGCCCCTCCGCCTCGGCCAGCCACAGCGCCTTCACCCACCGCTTGGGCAGCTGCCCGAGTACCTGGGTCAGCAGGTCCACCGCGGAGGCGCGGGTGGCCGGGTCCTGGTCGCCGTAGCCCCCGGAACCGTACGCGGCGGTGCTCGACACCTGCACCGGTTCGACGCCGGTGTGCGGGTCGATGGGTGTCTCGCGCGCCGCTCCGCGCCCGGCCGAGGCGGCCAGGTGGCGCACGGTCGTCGTCAGGTACGCGGCCACGTTGTCGACCGTGTGCCCGGCGGAGAGGCGGCGCCAGACCCGGAAGTGCGCCTCGGCGACGAGGTCGTCGGCGAGCCACGGGCTGCCGGTGAGCGAGCGCGCATACGCGACGAGGCGAGGCTGCTCCGCCTCGTAGACGCGTGCGTACGCGGCCGGGCTGAGGCCGCCTTCCGTGGCGGCAGGGGGTATCGGCGCGGCGGGGCCGTCGGTCATGGCAGGAGTCTTCCGTTCCGTCCGGCGTCGGCGGTGCTCTGGGGACGCTCTGCCCGACTGCGGATCGGGTGGCGAGTTTGAAACCGTAATTCACAAATGTCGGATTTTGGAGGGGTGGGTGGCACAGCTCACAACCACCTCTTCAAGAAATGCCGTAATCCCCGGCCCCGCTGCCGCGTCGAACGGACATCTGACACCCACGGCGCACAGCGCACAGCGCAGAACGCAGAGCGCAGTACACAGAAAGGGGCCCGTCATGCCGACCACGCTGCCCGTCACGCTCGAACAGCCCGCCCGCGCCCGCCTCGTCACCGCCGAGGGGGAGGGGTCCGAGCGTGGTCTCACCGTCACCCTCCGCTACGAAACCACCGATCCGCTCGCCCTCCGGCTGGTGTTCCCCGGCGAGGCCGCGCTCGACGGGGCGGAGGTGACCTGGGCCTTCGCCCGCGCCCTCCTCGACGACGGGCTGCGCGTGCCGACGGGGACCGGGGACGTCCATGTGTGGCCGTGCGGCCGGGCGCGCACCGTCGTCGAACTGCACGCGCCGCAGGGCATGGCCGTCGTCCAGTTCGACACCTCGGTGCTCCGCCGTTTCCTGCTGCGTACGTACGCGCTGGTGCCGGCCGGCGGCGAGGACGTGACCGCCGTCGTCGACCGCGCGCTCGCCGCGCTGCTCGGTCCCGGCGCGGAACGGTGACGCCCTACGCGGTCCGCAGAGTGGGCCAGGTCGTCTGCTCCTCCAGGGCGAACGAGACTTCCAGGAGGGTGCGTTCGTCGCCGTACGCCGCTGAGAGGTGTACGCCGATGGGGACACCCTCGCGTGCCATGCCCATGGGGAGCGAGATGCCGGGTGCGCCGGTGACGTTGTGCAGCGGGGTGAAGGAGACGTAGCGCTGGAGCCGGTCCATGAGGGTGTCGAAGGGGACGTTGGGGTCGAGGTGGCCGAGCGGCGGGGTGACGTGGGACAGGACGGGGGAGAGGATCAGTTCGTGTCGGTCGAAGGCGGCCGCGTACGTCCTGGCCGCGCGGCGAAGTCGCCTCAGGGCGCCGGGGAGGCGGGCCCAGCCGCCCTGGATGAACTGCCTGCGCAGCCCCAGGGTGAGGCCGTCGAGACGGGTGGCGTCGAAGGAGCGGTCGAAGGCGAACCTGCCGAGGCCGCCGGCCATTCCGGCGAGCATGCCCCAGTAGGTGATGAAGTCGTCCGCGAGGCTGTCGGCCGCCGGGATCGGGACGGGCTCGACGACGTGGCCCTGTGCCTCCAGGAGACGCGCGGTGTGTTCGACGGCGGCGCGGGTCTGCTCGTCGACGACCGCGCCGGTGACGGATTCCAGGACGAGTCCGACGCGCAGGCGCCGGCGGGCCGGACCCTGGACGAGGCCGATCGGCGCGAGCCGAGGATTGCGCCAGTGGTCCTCGACGGCGGCGACGTACGCGGCGGTGTCCCGGACCGTACGGGTCAGGACGCCCTCGGAGATGATGTTGAGCGGCATCGTCCGTGCCATCTCCCCGTCGAGGTGGCGCCCGCGGCTGGGCTTGAGTCCGATGAGGCCGGTGGCCGCGGCGGGGATGCGGATGGAGCCGCCGCCGTCGTTGGCGTGCGCGAGCGGCAGCGCACCGGCGGCGACCAGCGCCGCGGCGCCGCCGGATGAGGCGCCGGTCGAGCGTTCGGTGTTCCAGGGGTTGCGGGTGGGTGCCGCGACCCGGAACTCGGTGGAGGCGTTGAGCCCGAACTCGGGCATCCGGCTCTTGCCGAGCACGGTCGCCCCGGTGCTCAGGAGCTGCCTGGCGTAGCGGCCGTCCCTGCGGGCGGGACCGGCCCGGAAGGCGTCGGTCCCGTGGTTGGTGGGCAGTCCGGCGATGTCGGTGTTGTCCTTGACGAACATCGGCACCCCGTAGAGCGGAGCCTGTGGTGTGCGGGACCGCCGGGGCCTGTCGTAGGCCGCGAACGCGACGGCGTCCAGGGCCGGATCGACACGCTCGATCCGGGCCACCGCCGCCGACTCGACCTCCTTCACGCTGAGTTCACCGCTGCGGATGAGCGCCGCGAGAGCGACGGCGTCGTGGTCGGCGAGGGCGTCGCCGTCGGTGAAGGCACCAACACGTGTGGGGTGACTCATGCCGTCACTGTAGGCGGCCGAGCCGGGCAGAGCCGGGCCGGGGCGTCGTCGGCCCCGGCCCGGCTGGTGCGGCCCGGGTCAGGCCGTGGGGGTTCCCAGTTCGCCGCGTACGGTGCGGGCGGCGGCCACCAGGTTCTCCAGTGAGGCCCGGGTCTCGGGCCAGCCGCGGGTCTTCAGGCCGCAGTCCGGGTTGACCCACAGGCGTTCGGCCGGGATGGCCGCGAGCCCCGTGCGCAGCAGGGCGGCTGCCTCGTCCGCGCCGGGGATGCGGGGCGAGTGGATGTCGTAGACACCCGGACCGGCCTCGCGCGGGTAGCCGTGCTCCGCCAGTTCGTGGGCGACCTGCATGTGGGAGCGGGCGGCCTCCAGGCTGATGACATCGGCGTCGAGGTCGTCGATGGCCCGCACGATGTCACCGAACTCGGCGTAGCACATGTGCGTGTGGATCTGCGTCTCGGGCCGTACGCCCGCCGTCGTGACACGGAACGCCTCGGTGGCCCAGGCCAGGTACCCGGCGTGGTCGGCGGCGCGCAGCGGGAGGGTCTCGCGCAGCGCGGGCTCGTCGACCTGGATGACCGAAGTGCCGTTCGCCTCCAGGTCGTTGACCTCGTCGCGTAGGGCGAGGGCGACCTGGCGCGCGGTGTCGCCGAGCGGCTGGTCGTCGCGGACGAAGGACCAGGCGAGCATGGTGACGGGCCCGGTCAGCATGCCCTTGACCGGACGGTCGGACAGCGACTGGGCGTACGAAGTCCAGCGCACCGTCATCGGTTCGGGGCGGGAGATGTCACCGGCGAGGACCGGTGGGCGGACGTAGCGGGTGCCGTAGGACTGCACCCAGCCGTGCCGCAGGGCCAGGTAGCCGGTGAGCCGTTCGGCGAAGTACTGCACCATGTCGCCCCGTTCGGGCTCGCCGTGCACGAGGACGTCGATCCCCGCCTTCTCCTGGAAGGCGACGACGTCGCGGATCTCGTTCCTGATCCGCTCCTCGTAGCCGGATGTGTCGATCCGGCCCGCCCTCAAGTCGGCGCGTGCGGTGCGCAGTTCGGTCGTCTGCGGGAACGAGCCGATCGTGGTGGTCGGCAGCGGCGGCAGGTTCAGGTGGGCGCGCTGCGCGGCGGACCGTTCCGGGTAGGCCTGGGCGCGGCGGGTGTCGGCCTCGGTCACGGCGGCGGCGCGGGCACGTACCGCAGGGTCACGGGTGAGGGACGAGGTGGCGCGGGAGGACAGGGCGGCCCGGTTCACGGCGAGTTCGGCGGTGATGGTGTCCGTGCCCCGGGTCAGGCCGGTGGCGAGCGTGGCGATCTCGGCGGTCTTCTGGCGGGCGAAGGCGAGCCAGCGCAGGACCTGCGGGTCGATGTCGCGCTCCAGCTCCGCGTCCAGCGGAATGTGCAGCAGGGAGCAGGACGCCGACACGTCCACGGGCTCCGCGAGACCGAGCAGCGTACCGAGCGTGGTCAGCGACTTCGCCAGGTCGTCGACCCATACGTTGCGGCCGTTGACGACGCCCGCGACGAGCCGCTTCCCGGGCAGGCCGCCCACGGCGGCGAGGTCGTCCAGGTTGGCGGCCGCCGCGCCGGTGAAGTCGAGCGCGAGGCCGTCGACCGGGGCCTTCGCGAGCACCGGCAGCGCGTCGCCGAGCCGGTCGAAGTAGGAGGCCACCAGGAGCTTGGGCCGGTCGGTGAGGGAGCCGAGGTCGCGGTAGGCGCGCTCGGCGGCGTTCAGTTCGGCCGGGGTGCGGTCCTGGACCAGCGCCGGCTCGTCGAGCTGCACCCACCGCGCACCGGCCGCGCGCAGGTCGGCGAGCACCTCGGCGTACACGGGCAGCAGCCGGTCGAGCAGCGTCAGCGGCTCGAAGTCGGCGGCGACGCCGGGCGCGGGCTTGGCCAGGAGCAGGTACGTGACCGGGCCTACGAGGACCGGTCGGGCGGCGGTCAGCCCCAGGAACAGGGCCTCCTTGAACTCCGCGACCTGCTTGGCGGAGTCGGCGGTGAACACCGTGTCCGGGCCCAACTCCGGTACCAAATAGTGGTAGTTGGTGTCGAACCACTTGGTCATCTCCAGCGGCGCGACGTCCTGCGTGCCGCGGGCCATGGCGAAGTAGCCGTCCAGGGCGTCGGCGTCCACGGCGGCGCGGTGGCGGCCGGGGATCGCGCCGACCATGACGGTGGTGTCGAGGACGTGGTCGTAATACGAGAAGTCGCCGGTGGGCACCTCGCCGATGCCCGCGTCGGCGAGCTCCCGCCAGTTGGTCCTGCGCAGTTCGGCGGCCGTGGCCCGGAGGGCGTCGGCGTCGACGCGGCCCTTCCAGTAGCCTTCGATCGCCTTCTTGAGCTCGCGGTTCTGACCCTGGCGCGGGTAGCCGTACACGGTGGCCCGTGCTGCCGCGGCTGTGGTTGTGGTGGTCACGAATTCCCCTTCGAGAGACGTATCCCTGGAATCCCGGGGACCCGTACGCACGGAAGGAGTGACACAACCGGCGGCCCGAACTCGCGCGCGCTGCGCGGCCGTCCGCCCGATATGTACGCCGACCCGCCCACGAGGTCACCGGAACGTCCGCACGCGCGGTGCGCGCACGGGCAGTGGCAGGTCTTCGGACTCGCGAGCACGTCCACCCGTCTCGGATGTATCGGATGGACACCTACTGGCCGTCGCTTCCCAAGTCCCGTTTCCTCGGGGCCCAGTGCGTATGACGGCGGTCGTTCCCGCTCACCGCTGCGGGGCAGTCCCGGATTCCCACCGGGTTCCCTCTTACGACGCATCCCGCCTGGCGGACGGGGCGAACCAGCTGCGTCCCCCACTCTACGATGCCGTGGCCGCGCCCCGCCGGGAGGTGCGGGAGAACGGCAGCGGGCGGGCCTGCACAATGCAGGGATGGATCACGCAGTCATGAAGGTCGTCGCGGCGGCCGTGGTCGAGGACGGCAAGCTGCTCGTCGTCAGCAAGCGGGCCGCACCGGACGTCTTCTACCTTCCGGGCGGCAAGCCCGAGCCCGGCGAGCGCCCCGAAGAGACCCTGGAACGGGAGTTGCGGGAAGAGTTGGGTGTCGTACCCGACGCGCTCGAACACCTCGCTGTGGTGGAGGAGACGGCGGCGCTGGAGCGGGTCCCCATGCACCTGACCGTCTTCTCCGCGACGCTGATCGGGGAGCCGGTGCCCGCGGCCGAGCTGTCCGCCCTGCGGTGGACCGACGGGCGCGACCCGGACCTGCGGCTCGCCCCGGCTGTCGAGCACCACCTGCTGCCGCTGCTGCGCGGCGCGGGGGCGCTCTAGACGGCCGGAGCCGGGACGGGCGAAGACCGGTTCCTCGGGGACCGGCTGATGAGGGGCGAGCGGATCAGCGGGTGGCGAGCGGATCAGCGGGTGGCGAGCCAGCCGATGACGAGGATGGCCAGGACGATCGCCGAGAAGGTGATCATGACCGCCTCCGCCTTCGTCGCACGGTTCTTGTCCTGGATCGAGCCCATGTGGAAGAGGGCCGTGCGCAACCACTGCCATCCGTCGGTCGCGCGGTGCTCCGGTTCCGGAACGGTGGGCGTCGCAACCGTGCTGGGCCTCGACGGCCTGTCGAGCCGCCCCCGAGCGCCGGGGACCGACGGCCGCTGCTCGGCGTTCTTGGCGAGGAGGGCGTGGATCAGGGGCCGCAGACGTGCGGCGCGGCGCATCGGGGGAGGGTCTTCCGTGAGCAGCGCCGTGAGCGTCGCGGTGGGGGTCGCGCGGCGGAACGGGGAGGTGCCTTCCGCCGCCTGATAGAGCGTCGCTCCGAGGGAGAACAGGTCCCCCGCGGGGCCGTCCGATCCTCCGCCCAGGCGCTCGGGCGCCATGTACTCGAGCGAGCCGACGACCGCTCCCGTCGTCGTGAGCGCGGTGTCCGTGTCCTGCACGGCGATGCCGAAGTCCGTGAGCAGCACCTCACCGGAGGCGGTGAGCATCACGTTGGCCGGTTTGATGTCACGGTGCACGATCCCGGCGGCGTGCGCGGCCCCGAGCGCGTCCAGCAGACAGCGCGCCACATGCTCCGTCTCCGCCTCGGACAACGGCCCGTTCGCCCTGAGGCGGTCCTCCAGGGAGTGCCCGTCCACCAGCCGCATCACCAGCCACGGCCGGTCGTCGTCGACGAGCATGTCGTGGACCGTGACGATGTGCGGGTGGTCCCGCAGCGCGGCCGCCTTCCTGGCCTCGCGGCGTGCCCGTAGCAGGCGCTCGGCGTGCTCGTCGGCCGTGGCCGCGGGCGGCAGATGGACCTCTTTGACGGCGACGTCGACGTGCAGGTTCAGGTCGCGGGCCCTCCAGACCACGCCGAATCCCCCGCGAGCCAGTGACTCGTCGAGGCGGTAGCGTCCCCCGACCACGCGGCCGGCCCGCGTCTCCTGTGGCATGGTCAACTCCCCGTGTCCGACGTGCCGTTCACGTGCATACCGCAACGTGCGGCGCCGTACCAGTGTCGTGCCTGGAGGGCGGGTTGTGGAGAGTGCGGCGTACTGATGCGCTTCTTTGGTGCCGGTCCGTCGTTGACACACATGACCATGATCAACGTGTTCGAGGAGGCGACGGATGAGTACGAGGCCGAAGAGGAAGGGCCGTCGACACCGTAAGGTCAACCGCACGCCGCGGCCGGTGACTCGACGTACCACTGCCACTACCACCACGACTACCACTGTCGCGGAGCCGGAAGCGCGCCCCGCGAGTGGCCCGGACCTGGCGAAGAACACGCGGGCGACGCTGGGGGTGTTGGAAGCGGCAGCGGGCGGACGACTGACGGTTGAGGAGGTGTGCGAAGCCGTTGGGTGGACGCCGCGCACGGTGTCCAGGCACCTGAAGACGCTCGCCGACCACGGCCTCGCCGAACAGGACGGGAACGGCTCCTGGCGGGCGACCGCGGCGCTGACCGCAGGCGTGCCGCGGGCCTGATCGACGTACCCTCTTGCCCATGTCAGCCACCCGCCTGCACCGCGTCGCCGTCCTGGTGCTCGAAGGTGCGAAACCGCTCGACGTCGGCATTCCCGCGCAGGTCTTCACGACGCGCGCGAGCATGCCGTACGAGGTGCGGGTGTGCGGGGCGGCGCCCGGGCCGGTGACCGGTGGCGACGGCCTGTCGTACGCCGTCGCCCACGGTCTCGACGCGCTCACGTGGGCCGACATCGTCTTCGTGCCCGGCTACCGGTTCCCGGACCGCGAGGACCCGCCGCGGGCCGTCATCGACGCGCTGGTCGCCGCCCACGCCCGGGGCGCCCGGCTGGCCGCGATCTCGACGGGCGCCTTCGCGCTCGCCGCCACGGGCCTGCTCGACGGCAGGCGCGCCACGACGCACTGGCACTACACGCGGTCCCTCGCGGCCCGGCACCCGCTCGTACAGGTCGACGAGAACGTGCTGTTCGTCGACGAGGGGAGCGTGCTCACCTCGGCCGGCGCCGCCTCCGGCATCGACCTGTGCCTGCACATCCTGCGCGGCGACCTCGGCGTGGCCGCGTCCAACCACGCGGCCCGCCGCCTGGTCGCGGCGCCCTACCGCAGCGGAGGCCAGGCCCAGTACGTGCCGCACAGCGTTCCCGAGCCGCGCGGCGAGCGCTTCGGCGCCACCCGCGAGTGGGCACTGCGCCGGCTCGGCGAACCCCTCACCCTCGACATCCTGGCGCGGCAGGCGGAGGTCTCGCCGCGCACCTTCTCCCGGCGCTTCGTCGAGGAGACCGGCTACACGCCGATGCAGTGGGTGATGCGCGCGCGGATCGACCTGGCCCGCGAACTCCTCGAACGCTCCCAGCGCGGCGTCGAACAGATCGCCGCCGACGTCGGCCTCGGCACCGGCGCCAACCTCCGCCTGCACTTCCAGCGCATCCTCGGCACCACACCGAGCGAATACCGGCGCACCTTCACGCGGGGCGAGTGAGCGGCGCGGCGCACCCGTGGCGACATCTGGCGACATCCTTGTGAACCGGCATCTGGCGACATCCTTGTGAACCCTGGCGATCCCGCCACTGTCAGCGACCCGGACCGCGAGCGAGCCTGGTGGTGAAGGGAAGGGACACCACACATGACACGCACTCGCATCGCCATCAACGGATTCGGCCGCATCGGACGCAACGTGCTGCGCGCCCTGCTGGAGCGCGACAGCGACCTGGAGCTCGTCGCGGTCAACGACCTGACGGAGCCCGCCGCGCTCGCCCGGCTTCTCGCCTTCGACAGCACGGCAGGACGCCTCGGCCGCCCGGTGACCGCCGAGGGCGACACACTCGTCGTCGACGGCCGCCGCATCAAGGTGCTGGCCGAGCGCGATCCGGCGCGACTGCCGTGGGCCGAACTCGGCGTCGACGTCGTCCTGGAGGCCACCGGCCGGTTCACCTCCGCCAAGGCCGCCGGCGCCCACCTCGACGCGGGCGCGAAGAAGGTACTCGTCAGCGCGCCGTCGGACGGCGCCGACGTCACACTCGCGTACGGGGTCAACACCGACGCCTACGACCCGGCCGTGCACACCATCGTCTCGAACGCCTCCTGCACCACCAACGCGCTCGCGCCGCTGGCCGCGGTCCTCGACGAACTCGCCGGTATCGAGCACGGGTTCATGACGACCGTGCACGCCTACACGCAGGAGCAGAACCTTCAGGACGGCCCGCACCGCGACGCCCGCAGGGCCCGCGCCGCCGGGATCAACATCGTGCCGACCACGACCGGCGCCGCCAAGGCGATCGGCCTGGTCCTGCCGAACCTCGACGGCAAGCTGTCGGGCGACTCGATCCGCGTCCCCGTACCGGTCGGCTCGATCGTCGAACTCAACACGACCGTCGCCCGCGACGTGACGCGCGACGACGTGCTGGCGGCGTACCGCGCCGCGGCGCAGGGCCCGCTCGCCGGTGTCCTGGAGTACTCGGAGGACCCGCTCGTGTCCTCCGACATCACAGGCAACCCCGCCTCGTCGATCTTCGACTCGGCCCTCACCCGCGTCGACGGCCGGCACATCAAGGTGGTCGCCTGGTACGACAACGAGTGGGGCTTCTCGAACCGTGTGATCGACACGCTGGAACTGCTCGCCACCCGCTGAGCGACCGGGGCGGGGGGGCCAGTACACCGGGAAGGCAGCGGGTTGTCGTCGGGGCCGTGGTCGGCCCCGACGTGACGTTCCTGTCGGTCAGAAGACGGCGAGCGGATTGACGACGAGTCCGGTGGTGCCGGTGATGCGCGGTGGTGCCAGTACGAGCATGAAGGTCCAGCGGTCGAGCGATGCGCAGACGTCGGCGAGGTCGTCGAGGTAGGCGGCGTCGACCAACGGCAGTCCGAGGCGGGCGAGCGCGACCTGGTGCACGGGCATGGGGAATTGGGCCGGCCGCCGGTCGCTGATGTCTCCGACGTAGACACTCGCTCCGTGCCGGTTCAGCCATGTGACCGCGCTCAGGTCGAGCCCGGGGACCGGCTGGTCGAGCGGCTTGTTGACGTCCCACCCGGCGCGCAGCACCAGCGCGTCCCCGGGCTCGAACGTGACGCCGGTGCGGGCGAGCGCGGCGTCGAGGTCCGAGGCGCCGACGTACTGGGAGGCGGGGAGGCTGCCGCCGTCCGGTGCCAGGTCCAGGAGTACGCCGCGGGTGAGGATCCCCGGTGTGAAGGGGTCGGCGGAGCCGTGCGTGACCCCGGTCGGTGTGACGGCCTCGGCCACCGGCACACCCGGGTATATCTGCTCGTCGACCGGCATGTGGGACACGGCGTCGAGGTGGGTCAACCCGGCGTTGTGCGTGTTGATGACGAGCGAATCGGTGAGCGCGAGCGGCTTCGCCCCGTTGAAGTTCACCACCTGCAGGACACCGGCCGGCATCGTCGCCGGGCTCCCGACCGGCCCGAGCCCGGTCGTGAGCGGCACCGGGTCGACGGGCCGGGCAAGGCTGACGTGGCGCGCCTCGCGCACCTCGGCGGCGGCCCGGGCGCGGGCCGCCGCGTCGATCAGGTTCAGGGTGCCCGACCGGTCGTCGCGGCCCCAGCGCGCCCAGTTGCTCGGCAGGTCGTTATCGGTCATCGCTGCTCCTCTGAGTCACGGTGCGTACGGGCCACGAACGAGCGTCGGCCCGCCGGTTCTTCAGCGCGGCCAGGCCCGGGTCAGGGTGTTCCGCAACTCCGCCACCACAGCGGGCCCCAGCCGACCGCACAGGTCCTGTTCCAGGTCCTGAAGAATTCCTGACGCGACGTCACAACGCCGACGGCCCGCGTCGGTCAGCGCGATGAGTGTGCTGCGCGGGAACCCCGGACCGGGCGCGCTGGTCAGCAGGCCCTCGTCGACGAGCTGTGTGACGGCGCGGTGCATCGTCTGGCGGGTGACTCCGGCGCGGCGGGCGAGTTCGGCGATGCTCAGTGGTGTGCCGGGGCCCAGGTGTGCGAGCACGGCCGCGTGGGCCGGCGTGATGGGTGCCACGCCCGCGGCGTCCAGCCGCTCCATCAGCTCGTCGGAGAACCACCTGACACCCCGTTGCATGAGGGTGATGAGGGGCGGATCCACACCCGGGCGGTCCTCGGAGTCCATGGCTCGCGGTCCTCTCGCTCGTGGGATAAGGTCCTGCGTCAGCATAGCTGACACAGAGGGAGTGCGGTTGCCATGACAGATCACGATGTCGATGTCCTCGTCGCAGGGGCCGGCCCGGTCGGACTCACGGCGGCGCTGCAACTGGCCAGGTGGGGTGTCTCCGTTCGCGTCGTGGACGCCGCGTCCGGCCCGGCCACGACCAGCCGTGCGCTGGGTGCTCACGCCCGCAGCCTGGAGATCTACGACCAGCTCGGGATCCTCGCCGACATCGCTCCGCACGGAACGCGGATCAACGGATTCATCCGCCACCAGGGCGGCCGCGCGAACCGGCTCGACTTCGACTACGGCGACCTGACGACCCGGTTCCCGTACATGTTCAACATCGATCAGGTCATCACCGAGCGCGTGCTGCGCGGACATCTCGCCGCGGCCGGGGTCGACGTGGAGTGGAACACCGGGCTGGAGGCATTCGAGCACGACGAGGAGTCCGTCACGGCGGTGTTGAGCGGTGGCGGTGACGGCTCCGGCACGGGGCGGGAGACCGTACGGGCCCGGTACCTCTGGGGCTGCGACGGCGGACACTCGACCGTGCGCAAGACCCTCCAGCTCCCGCTGGCGGGCGAGGCCGCGCACACCTGGCTGATCGCCGACGCGATCGTCCGCACCGACCTGGAGCGGGACGGAGTGCACTGGCTGTTCCCGCCCGGCGGCGCGCTGATGATGTTCCCGTTCCCGGACCCCGGCAAGTGGCGGCTGCTGGACACCACCGGCGAGGGAAATGCCGAACAACTCGACGCGATCGCCCGGCAGTTCGGCACCAAGCTGTCGCGGGCGCTGGGGCGAGACACCGTCGTGGACACCCCCAGCTGGGTGTCGAAGTTCACCGTCCAGCAGCGCGCGGTGCCCGCCATGCACGTCGGGCGGTGCTTCGTCTCCGGCGACGCCGCCCACGTCCACTCCCCGGCGTCCGGACAGGGCCTCAACACCGGCATCCAGGACGCGTACAACCTGGCGTGGAAGCTGGCCATGGTCGTACACGGCCACGCCGACGCCACGCTGCTCGACACCTACGACGCCGAACGCGTCCCCATCGGCCAGGCCCTGCTCGCCTCCACCGGGGAGGTCATGAACAACGCCATGGTCGACACCGGCGACACCAAGGAGGCCCAGGACACCGACCGTGGCTTCATGCGCCAGCTCATCCGCAGCATGTCGGGCCTGAACATCGCCTACCCCGACAGCCCCCTGACCGTGCCCGACGCCGAGCCCGGCGAGGGCCCACGACCCGGGCGGCGGCTCACTCAGATCTCCGCCGCCGACGCCCAGTCACCCGGCTGGACGGCGCTGCGCGCGCTGCTCAGGAACCCGGCCTGGCACCTGCTCGTATTCGCCGGGACCACGCACGCCGGCGCGGAGACCGGGCCACTTCCGGCCTGGCTGGACAAGGTGACGATCCGTCGGCACCGGCAGGACGACGAGGACCACGGTGTGTGGGATCCCGACGGCCGGGTCCGGGACACGCTGGCCGCCGGTGACGGGGACTGGCTCCTCGTACGTCCCGACGGCCACCTCAGCGCTCGCGGCACCGGGGACGTCGGCCTGCGCGATGCCCTGGACCGGTTGGGCGACCTGGGCATGCGGCGGTACGCAGGGGCCTGATCAGTGCCCGGTGGGGGCGGGCCCCGTCATCGCAGCACCACCGCCTCTTCGTCCGGGTGCGCGGCCGTGCCGCGGAAGTCGCGGTTGGTCAGGCCGGTGCAGCGCTCGGCGTACAGGGCGTGCCGGGCGTCGTCGGGGTGTGCCGTCCGGACGACCTCGCAGTCGCGCAGCCGTACGTCGTGGGCGTTCTCCAAGTGGAAGCCGTCGGTGGGCAGTTCGGGGAAGTCTTCGCCGCGGCGGGGTCGCAGGTCGGCGTGGCCGCCGGGCCAGCTACTCCACCGGTCGATCTCGACGCGTACGTCGTCGAAGGTGAGGCCCTCGATGCGGCCGGGGTCCTGGGCGATGACCAGGGCGCCGTTCTCGGAGCGGCACAGGATGTTGCGGAAGCGGACGTTGCGGATGGTGCCGCAGTTCTCCGTCCACGGCACCGCCATGACGGCGATCGGTTCGCCGCGGCCCCACCAGCCCTCGTGGAAGAAGCGGGTCTCCACGGTGATGTCGCTGAACAGGATGTTCTCGATGTCGCCGCCCTCGGCCTGAGGCTGCTGGCCGTGCTGGGCGCCGCGCCCCCCGAGAGCCTCGAAGTCCCGGCCCCGCACCTCGTGGTGCGGGAGTCGACGGGACCGGCCCCTTCGGACTCCGCCACACGCGGACGAACAAGCTGAACGAGCGGCCCGATGCCGCCGTGGGCCGGCTTCCCCACGATCCGTACGACGCCCCGTCACCCGGGAGTCACGATGTCACCGCCCCGTCCGAGGCCGACCCCACGGTCGCCGCGTACTTGGTGAGGACGCCGCGCTCCAGAGGGCGTGCGGGGCGCGTCCAGTGGGCCTCGCGTGCGGACAACTCCTCGGCGGGGACGTCGAGATCGAGGGTGTTGCGGGCCGAGTCGACGACGACGGTGTCGCCGTCCCGTACGAGCGCGATGGGGCCGCCCGCCCATGCCTCGGGGGCGACATGGCCGATGACCAGGCCGCGGGAGACGCCGCTGAACCGTCCGTCGGTGACCAGGGTGACGGAGTCGCCGAGCCCCTGCCCGACCAGGGCGCCGGTGATCGACAGCATCTCCCGCATGCCGGGGCCGCCCGCCGGGCCCTCGTAGCGGACGATCACTACGTCGCCCTCGGCGATCCGGCCGCCCTGGATGGCCTCGAAGCACTCCTCCTCGGAGTCGAAGACCCGCGCGGGCCCCCGGCGTACGAAGTCGGGCCGCCCGCCCAGCTTCAGCACGCACCCGTCAGGAGCGAGCGAGCCACGCAGGATGGCCAGCGCCCCCGGCGGCTTCACCGGGGACTTCACCGAGGTGACGACCTCCTGCCCTTCCGCCTCGGTGGCCTGCGACGCCACGTCCGCCGGTGAGCGGCCGTCGACCAGCGTCACCGAGTCGCGCAGCACGCCCGCCTCCAGCAGACGCGCCGCGACCAGCGAGGTGCCGCCGGCGCGCCACAGGTCCGCGGCCGTGCAGGGGCCCGCGGGCTTCAGGGCGGTGATGATCGGTACTTGGCGGCACACCTCGCCGATCCGGTCGATGGGGAGGTCGATCCCGGCCTCGCGGGCGATGGCGAGCAGGTGCAGGACGGCGTTCGTGGAGCCGCCCATGGCGGCCACGGAGACGATCGCGTTGTGGAAGGCGTCCTCCGTGAGGATCGCGGACGGGCGCAGGTCGCGGGAGAGCACGTCGAGGGCGAGTTCGCCGACGCGTTCGGCCGCGTCCTTCTTCTCCGGCGCCGTGGCGGGGATGTCCCCGACGCCGAAGGGCGCGAGGCCGAGGAAGTCCGCGACGGTGCCCATCGTGTTCGCCGTGTACTGCGCCGCGCACGTTCCGGCGCCGGGGCAGGCGTGCCGGGCGAGGTCGTCCACGTCCTCCTGGCCGACCCGGCCGACGGCCCGCTCGCCGAGTGCCTCCCACATGTCCTGGATCGTCACGTCGCGGCCGCGCCACCTGCCGGGCATCATGCTGCCGCTGTAGAGGAGCACGGACGGGACGTCGAGGCGGGCCATCGCCATCATGGCGGCGGGGACCGTCTTGTCGCAGCCGACGATGCAGACCATGGCGTCGAATTGGTGGGCCCGGTCCATGAGTTCAATGGAGTCGGCGATGACCTCCCGGCTGACGAGCGAGGCCCGCATGCCGCTCGTGCCCATCGTCAGGTTGTCGGAGACGGCGACGGTGTTGAACTCCATGGGCTGACCGCCCGCCCTGCGCACTCCCGTGGCGACGTGGCGCGCCAGGTCACGGTGTGTCAGGTTGCAGGGCATCGTCCCGGTCCAGGTCGAGGCGATGCCGACGGTGGGGCGTCGCATCTCCTCGTCGGTCAGGCCCATGGCGTACAGGTGGGAGCGGGCCGGTGCGCGGTCGGGATCGTCGGCGATGTTCATCGTGGCGCCTTCGTCGTTCATCGTGACTCCTTCGTCGCGAAGTCGGAGGTGTCGGAGGTGTCGGAGGTGTCGGAGGTGTGTGTCAGTCGGTGACGTGGATCGGGTTGCGCAGCAGGCCGATGCCCTCGACCTCGACCTCGACGACGTCACCGTCCCGCAGCCACAGCTGCGGATCGCGGCCCATGCCGACGCCGTGCGGGGTGCCGGTGGCGATGACGTCGCCGGGGTGGAGCGTCATGTAGCGGGAGAGGTAGGCGATGGTCTCGGACACGCCGAAGATCATCTCCTTGGTCGAACTGTCCTGCACCGTCTGGCCGTTGACGCGGGCGGAGATGGCAAGGCCCTGCGGGTCGGGCACGTCGGACGCGGTGACGATCCAGGGGCCGAGCGGGCAGAAGTCGTCGAAGTTCTTGCCGCGGAACCACTGCCCGTCGGAGAACTGGGCGTCGCGGGCGGACACGTCGTTGGCGACGGTGTACCCGAAGACGTACGACGCCGCGTCCTCGGCGCTCACGTCGCGCGCGGTGCGGCCGATGACGACGGCGAGTTCGGCCTCCCAGTCGAGCTGTTCGGTGGCGCCGCGCGGGACGCGGACCGGGGCGGTGGGGCCGGTGAGGCAGTGCGCGGTCTTGACGAAGGCGAGTGGGACCTCGGGGGTTTGGAGGCCGGTCTCGCGGATGTGGTCGGCGTAGTTGAGGCCGATGCAGACGATCTTCTGTGGGGCGGCGAGCGGGCTGAGCAGTTCCACGTCGGCGAGCGGCACCCCGGTCACGCTGCCTGTCACGCCAGCTGTCATGCCGGCTGTCACGTCGGCGCCGTTCAGTGTCTCCTCGGCCGTTCCGTCCGCGATGAGGTCGCGCACGGCGTCGGACATGTGTCGCTGTTCCTCCACCACGACGGGGAACACGGTGTCACCGTCCACGCGGGCCGCCATGACCCGGCCCTCGTACCGCACTCGGGCAATCTTCACAGTCTCTCCAGGGGTTGGAGTCGTCGGTTGGTGTGCGGGCGGGTCAGGCGAAGCGGGGCAGGAACTGGGCCTGGGCGCCCAGCAGTTCGTCCGTCAGGGCGGCGGCCGCGTCCCGGTCGGTGACCGCGCCGTCGGCGATGACGGCCTCGACCGCCATGTCGCGGTCGCCGGTCATCGCGGCCTCGACCGCGAGGTCCACGGGCGCCAGGCGCCGCGCGAGGATCGCGGTCAGCGGCGTCGACAGGTCGGGGACCCGCAGCTGACGCAGGCCCCGCGCCGTGGCCACGGCCGGGATCTCCAGCGCGGCCCCGTCCGGCAGGCCAGGGACACTGCCCCGGTTCGGCACGTTCACCGAGAACATCTCCCGCCGGTCGAACGTGATCGACCGGATGATCGCGAGGAGTTGCTCCTGCTCCCCGGTGGACCGGTCGAACGCGGACGCGTCGAGCGGCGCGTCCCCCTCGGCCTGAGTGCGCATCGACTGGTAGCGCTCCTCGCCCCACGCGAGGATCTCCGGCACGGAGAACGCGTCGACGCCCAGCTTCTTCCCGTAGTAGTCGCCGCCCGCCCAACGTTCGGGGAAGAACTCCACGACGTGCCGGTCATTGGCCGCCGGGTACGCGCCGTACGTACGGAAGAACTCCCAGGAGAACGGGTTGTGCCACGCCTTGCCGTTCTCCCAGATCGCGCCGATGTCGTCCGGGTGCGGCGGCTCGGCGAGTTCGCGCTCCATCCGCTCCCGCACGACGGGCCAGGCGTCCTGGCCGCGGTGGCGGAAGTCGTAGATGAACGTGAGGTGGTTGATCCCCGCGTACAGCGTCGACGTCTCCTCGAACGGCAGCCCGGCGAACGCGGCGAGTTCCCGCTGCACGTGGTGCATGCCGTGGCACAGGCCGATGACTTCGGCGCCCGCGTACCGGGTGATCGCCTGGACGTTGGCGGTCATCGGGTTGCTGTAGTTGAAGAAGTAGGCGTCGGGGGCGAGTTCGACGATGTCGCGCGCGATGTCGACCATGACGGGCGTGGTGCGCAGCAGCCGGGAGATGCCGCCGGGCAGGACGGAGTCGCCGACCGGCTGGAAGACGCCGTGCCGCTGGCAGATCTCGTGGTCCGTCTGCCACGCGGGCCGCCCGCCGACGCCCACACAGGTCACGACGTAGTCCGCGCCGGGCAGTTCGCCGCGCCGGTCGGTGGACGACCGTACGGTGATGCGCTTCTCGGCACCGCGCGCCTCGACCATGCGCTCGGCGAGGCGCGCGGTGACGGAGAGGGCCTCGGGGTTGACGTCGACGAGCCGGATCTCCCAGGAGCCGAGGTCGTCCGCGCCGATCAGATCGGCGAGCAGGCCGCGGGTGAAGACGGCGCTGCCGGCGCCGATGAGCACGAGGGAGCGTCGGTCGGGGGTGCTGGCTGAGTCGGGGGTGCTGGCTGACACGAGCTTGTCCTTTCGGGGGCGTTCTTCCGGAGGCCCGTCCCGGAGGAGGGCGCGCGGCGGAGCGGTTGCGGTGGGGAGTGCGGTGGGAGTGCCGTGGCCGGGTCAAGTGGTGGGTGCGGGGCGGCAGTTCGCCGGGTCACCGGGTCACCGAGTCACTGGGTCACTGGGTCACCAGCGAACCGGGCGGCGAGCAGGGCCGCGCCGACCGCGGGGGAGTCGCGCGGCGGACGGATGTCGTACGGCTCCGGGTAGGCGGCGAGGGCGTCGGTGAACGCCTCGCGTACGCGGTCCTCCGTGAACACACCACCCGACCAGGACACGGGGACCGTCTCTTCGGGTGCTGCCGCCACGGCGTGCCGGGCGGCGCGGGCCAGTGCGGCCAACTCCTCGCCGGCCCGGGCGAGGATGCGCGCGCACCGCGCGTCGCCGTCCGCCGCGGCCTCGGACACGTACCGGCTCAACGCGGCGACGGACGTGCGGTCGGGGCGGCTCAGGAGCATGACGTCGACGAGCTCCAGGTCGCTGTCGAGCGCGAGACGGCTCCGCAGCAGGGCGTGCAGCGGACCGGGCGGCATGCGGCCGTCGCTCATGCGCGAGAACAGGTTCAGGCCCTGGACGGCGATCCAGTACCCGGAGCCCTCGTCGCCGAACAGCTCGCCCCAGCCGCCGGTGCGTGCCTCCCGGCCGCGCAGGACGCCGTACGCCATCGAGCCCGTGCCGCTGATGACGTTGACGCCGTCGGCGAGCCCGAGCGATCCGGCCCAGCCGCACATCATGTCGTTGCCGACGGCGTACCGGTCGTGTCCGAGGACCCGCGCGGGAAGCGCGTCCAGTGCCTCGGTGAGACGCGGCGACTCACCGTGTGCGGGCAGCCCGAAGTACGCGTGCTTCAGCCGCGTGGGATCGGTGCCCGCCCGCCGGCACACGGCCGTGATGCCTTCGCGCAGCACGGTCCGCGCGGTGTCCATGCCGTGCTCCCCGGGCGCGGGCGAGGTGGACGGTCCTTCGGCCTCGGCGAGCACGGCGCCGGAGGCGTCCACGATCGTGAAGGCGGTCTTCGTGCCGCCGCCGTCGACTCCGAGATACATGGTGTGCCGCGTCCCTTTCCGTTCAGGAGGTGGGCAGAGGGTGGATCGTGACGCCCTGGACGACGCGGTTGACCTCGCCGTCGGGGAACGGGTTGTCGGGCCGCACGCCCTGGGCCAACGAGGCGTTCAGCGCCACGAGTTGGGCGCACAGCACGGCGGGCAGCGCCAGGGCGGAGTCGTCGGCGTCGGCCATGCCCTCCACGAGCCACGTACGGTCGGCCGGGAGCCCGTCGGCGCGTGCGGCGACCGCCACCACGTGTCCGGCGGGCAGCGCGGCGCTCAACTCCCGGAAGATGTCGACGTCGTACTGGCGTGTGTAGGCGTCGTTCGACACGTAGACGACGACCGCCGTACGCCGGGTCAGGAACGCCTTGGGCCCGTGCCGGAAGCCCAGGGACGAGTCGGCGAGAGCGGTGACCGCGCCGCCGGTCAGCTCCAGGAGCTTGAGCGCGGACTCGCCTGCCAGGGCCCGGAGCGCGCCGCTGCCGACGTAGACGAAACGGTCGAGCCCCCGGTCGACCAACTCGGCGGTGCGGTCGGCGACTTCGCCGGACAGCAGGGCCGTGGCCGCGGCCTGGCAGTCGTCCAACCCTCGGACGCGGTCACCGCCGACGGCCAGGAGCGCCGCGAGGAGCATGCACGTCAGGCTGGACGTCATGGCGAAGCCCTGGTCCTCGGACTCCGGCGGGGTGAGCAGGACGTAGGAGTCCGCGCGGCCCTGATGCAGGGCGGCGAGGGAGCCCTCCGCGTTGCAGGTGATGACGAGGTGGGCGCGGTGGGCGAGCAGTTGGTCGGCGATCCCGGTCGCGGCGAGGCTCTCGGGGCTGTTGCCGGAACGCGCGAAGGAGACGAGCAGTGTCGGTCTGTCGCTCTCCTCGAAGCACGCCGTCGGGTCGGCCGTGATGTCCGTCGTCGCGACGGCCTCGACCGTACGACCCGTCGCTCTCGCCAGCGCCGGGCGGGCGATCTCCCCGGCGTACGCGGAGGTGCCCGCGCCCGTGAGCACGATCCGCAGCCGCGGTTCGGCGAGCAGGGGCCCCAGGAACGCGTCGAGCGCGACGCGCTCCTCGCCCACGCGGGCCGTCATCTCGGCCCACAGGCGCGGTTGTTGGCGTATCTCCCGATGCGTGTGGGCGGCGCCCGGTGGGACGGTCGGGCGGTCGGCGGTGTCGGGATCGGCGGGGTCGGCGGCGGCGGTCTTCACAAGGACTCCTTCGTGCGTGGAGGGCGGGGGTCAGCCTCGGTGGACGGGGCGAGGCTCGTCGTCCGGAGCGGGCGTCAGTCTGCTCATGAGCGCGGTCGCGGCGGGCGTGGCGCCGTCCGGGCCGGTGTCCCGCAGATGCCAGAGCTGTCCGCCGCGGCGTACGACGAGGTCCGTGCGGCCCGGCTCGTAGGAGATCGGCGTGGCCGCGAGTGCGGTGACGTCCCCGGACCCGGGCAGTGCCAGCCGGCGTGTCGGGCCGGGGTGTCCTGGCGTGAGGACGTCGAGCCATGGGCCCTCGGACCATACGTAGATCCGCGCGCCGTCGCCGTCGCCGTCGCCGTCGTCTTGGGCGACGGCGGTGGTGACCGTGCCCGCCGGAACCGGGTGTGTGTCTCCGGTGGGGGAGAGGTAGCGGCCTTCGCGGTCTCCGGTCAGGACGACCCCGGGGCGTGCCCCGGCCCCGTCCCGGAGTGCCACCAGCGCCATCGCGGTCCATCGGGAGTCGGTGAGGAGGTGGTGCGCCGGTGTGGCGTCGGACCATGTGAGGTGCGGATAGGCCGATGTGTCCGCGCGCAGCAGGCGTGGTTCGCCGTCGGTGCCCAGGAAGCCGGTCCACAGCGTGCCGTTGGCGGTCTCCGTCGCCGTGACCGCGCGAGCGGGGCCGCCGGGCGGGGGCGGTTCCGTGGTGAACGCGGCCTCGGGGCTCCAGCGCAGCCGGTGGGACGAGTCGCCGCAGCGGGCGGTGAGTTCGAGGTGGTGCGGACCGTGCCTGCTCTGCAGGACGCCGACGTCGTCGTAGCGACGGCCCGTCGCGAAGCGCAGTGCGCCGCTCCACTCACCGGGCGGCGGGCCGCCGGGCGCGGGAGCGGTGTCCTGCGGGTCACTGTTGAACCACAGCACCCACAGTCCGTCGTCTTCGTCGCAGAGGACGAGTTCCAGGTTCCCGCGGACACCGTAACGTCCCTGCGCGAGACCGATTCCGCCCCGGGACACCGGGGGTGACGCGACGCGGGGGGAGAGAGAAGGGGGAGCAGCCATGGGACACCTTTCCGTCGGCCGGGAGCGCCACAGCGGCAGCCTATTCACACCCATTAACAAGCGTCAATGAGCAGAAGTGAGCAACAATGCGCGATGAGCCACTCGACAGTGAGCCACTCGACAGGAAGGCCCTGGTGATGTCAGAACGCACCGAACGCGCCGAACGCACCCAGCGAACAGGCGGGCAGGTACTGGTCGTTGGCGCGACCCGCATCCTGCGCCCCGCCGTCACCGCGCTGAGCGGGAGAGCCGTGTCCGTGACGGCCGTCGCCCGTTCCACGGCCGACCTGCGCGAGCTCGCGGATGAGCACCCGGGCCGTGTCTCCGCGCTCGCCGCGGACGTCACGGCGCCCGACTTCCGCTCGGTGCTGCGCGGAACGGCCGAGCGCGCGCCGCTGACCGGGGCCGTGGTGTACGCCCCCGCCCTGCCGCCCGGAACGCTGGCGGAACTCGTCGGCTCCGTCGTCGTCGGCCCGGTCGTCGTTCTCGCGACGAGCGAGTGGGCCGCGCCGTCCCCCTCCGGTGCGGACGAGGGTGCGGGTGCGGACACCGACGTGTGGACGCCCAACGACCTTCCCGCGGGCGCCCGTTCGGGAGCGGTGAGCAGGCTTCTCGTGCTCGGCTGGCACGAGGGCGGGCCCGCGCCGCGCCGGCAGACGCGGTGGCACACGCCGCACGAGATCTCCGCCGCCGCGCTCGACCTGCTGGGCGCCCCGGCCGACCGCGACATGACGCTGGGCGCCGTCCGGCCGTGGACGTCACGCCCGAGGTGACCCAACGGTCGGGTGGTCGCCTGGTCACCGCACCCGGCGGAGTCAACTTCTCGCAAGGATGAGCAACGCCAGTAAGCTTCCTGTGCGGCCGCCGGGCCACCGCCGGCCGAGGAATCCGCGAGTGCCGAGACCGAGCAGGTCGACGCACCGAAGCCGAGGGAAGTGGGACCGGGCGATGCTGGGCGCCGAGCGAAGGAAGAGGCTGCTTCATGTGGTGCGCGCGGAAGGCGTCGCCCATGTGGGCAAGCTCGCCGAGCGCCTGGACGTCAGCCCGTCGACGATCCGCAGGGATCTGTCCGCGCTGCAGTCCCAGGGCCTGCTGAACCGCACCCACGGCGGCGCGATGGCCGAGGCCGTCCAGGCCGACGAGCCGGACCGGCCGCAGCGCAGCGGCTTCGCCTCCTGGGAGAAGAGCAAGCTCGCGAGCGCCGCCGTGGAGCACATCGCACCCGGCGCCACGATCCTCATCACGGGCGGCACCACCACGGCGGCGATGGTGCCGCTGCTCGACGGCATCGAGCGGCTGACCGTGGTCACGAACTCGCTCCATCTGGCAGGCGAGCTCGCCCAGTTCGAGGACATCAGCACCGTCGTCCTCGGCGGCTACCTGCGCCACCGCGAGATGTCCCTGCTCGGCCACCTGACGCGGCAGGCGCTGGAGGAGCTGCAGGTGGACGAGGCGTTCGTGGGGGCGTACGGCATCACGGACGCCGGGATCAGCGGCGCGCACGTGGACGAGGCGGAGACCGACCGCTGGCTGCTCTCGCGCGTCCGGCGGATCACGGCCCTGGTCGACGGCTCGAAGTTCGGCCGCTCGGGCCCCGTCCGGGTCGCTCCGGCCGACCGCCTGTACCGGGTGATCACCGACGCGTCGGCGCCCGAGGACGAACTGCGGGCGCTGCGCGCCGCCGGGGTGGACACCGTGCGGGTCTGAGCAGACCCGGTCGGTCAGTCACCCGTCGCCCGGGAGCCGGCCCACTCGACCCACACCTCTTCGCGCGGGACGCCCCAGCCCTCTGCCAACGCCGCCCTTGCCGCGTCCAACGCCCGTCGCGTCGCGTCCCGTCCGCGGTCGGAGCCGTGAACTACAGCCAGCGGCCACGCCGGCACGATTCCGTCGCCCGTGCTGGTCACGGCCGCCGCGGAGAGAACCGCCACCACCCCGGAGGGCGGCAGCCCGAGCGCCGCCGCGACGTCGCCGCACAGGCGCTTCAGTCGTGCCGCGTCGGTGCTGTCGTCGGTGGTGTCGCCGATGGTGTCGTCGGAAGCCTTCGGTGCGGTCACCTGGATCACGGGCATGCGCCGAGGCTAAGCCCGTGTCCCCAGAGCCAGTCAAGAAAAAATGAGCAATAAAAATCAAGACGTGCTTGTTATTGACCGACCTTGGCGGCGGCGACTACAAAGCAGGCATCAAGGCCTCACGAGGCCGAATCTCCCCCTTGACGACGGAGGTTGTGCACGATGGCTGTCGCCAGACGAGCGGTCCTTGGCGCCGCCGTGGCGGGCGCCGGTGCGGTCGGCTTCACCCGGCGATCCGGTTTCTCGCCCTCCAGCACGGGCTCGGCAGGAGCGGACACGCTCACCTTCTCGCTGTGGGGGGCCGACACCGAGATCGCGGCCTTCCAGGCCCTGGCCCGTGCCTACGAGCGCCGCCACCACGGGATCCGTGTGCAGATCAGGCTTGAGTCGTACCAGCAGATGTACACGAACATGGACGCGCTGCTCGCCGGAGGGCGCGCCCCCGACCTGTTCCGCTGCGACTACGCGAACCTCGGGATGTACAGCGCCAGCGGCCAACTCCTCGATCTCAGCCCCTACTTCGGCGACAAGGAACGTGACGCGTTCCTGCCCGCCCTGTGGAAGGCGGTCTGCCACGAAGGCAAGCCGTACGCCGTCCCGCACCACACCGACACCACGGCGGTCCTGTACCGCAAGGACATGTTCCACAAGGCGGGCATCACCTCGGTGCCCACCTCGCTCGAAGAAGCCTGGACCTGGGACGAGTTCAGCGAGATATGCGCACGACTGCGCAAGAAGCTGCACGGCGTCTACCCCTTCGTCTACGGCTGGCAGCAGGCCGGCGCCTTCCGCTGGCTGACGTGGCTGTGGGAGGCCGGGGGCCGGCTCCTCGACGACAGCCTCACGGCGCCGGCCATCGAATCCGCCGCCGGACTGCGCGCCCTGCGCTTCACCCAGGGCTTCTTCCGGGAGGGCTTCGTCCCGCCCAACACCTCGGTGAAGAGCGCCGCGTTCCCCGACTCGCTGCTCACCGCGGGCACCGTCGCCATGAGCTTCGCCGGTGACTTCCTGCTGCCCGTCATCGACCCGGCGCTCGACAAGGACCTCTACGGAGTCACCTTCCAGCCGCGCGGACGCCGCGCGGCCACCGACCTCGGCGGCAACGCGGTGGTGGCCACCCGCACCACAGAGAACCCCGAACTCGCCGCCGACTTCCTCAAGTTCCTCGCGAACGAGGAGAACATGGCCCGCTTCTGCGAGCAGACCGTCGTCCTGCCCACCCGCCGGTCCCTGCTCGGCCGGCACCTCGACTACGCGGTACGGCCCGACCTCATGCCCGTGTACGCGGAGCAGGCCACGGCGCTCACCCCGGCCATGACGGAACAGGTCGCGATCCCCGGCTTCGGCCGCATCAACTCGGCGCTGCAGGACGAACTCGAGGCCGCCTTCGTCAACCGACAGCCCGCCGAGGTCACGCTCCGGAACATCGCCGCGTCCACCCGGACCGCGCTGGCCTCCGTGTAAGGCCCTCCCCACCGCACACAGGAGTTGCCATGGCCACCACCGCCTCGCCGCCACGCGACCTGCGCCCACCCACCCCGGTCAGCACGCCGCCCGCGCCCCGGAAACGTAGCGCCGCGCGCTTTCGCGAGACACTCGCCGCCTACTGCACACTCGGCCCGAACCTGATCCTGGTCACCGTCTTCCTGCTGGTCCCGTTGGTCATGGCGCTGGTGCTGAGCTTCCAGTACAGCACCGGACTCACGTCCCCCACCTGGGCGGGACTCGCCAACTACCGCCAGCTGGCCGGTGATCCGGTCTTCTGGCGCACCGCCTTGAACACCGGCGTCTTCTGCGTGGCGACCGTGCCGGTGGAGATGGCCCTGGGGCTCGGCGTCGCCCTGCTGTTCAACAAGGTGATGCCCGCCCGCCCGCTGTGGCGGACCCTCGTCTACCTGCCCATGGTCATCTCCGGCGTGGCGACCGCGCTCATCGGCACCCTGATGTTCGACCAGAACATCGGCCTGTTGAACAAGCTGCTCGCGACGTTCGGCCTGCCCGCCGCGCCGTGGCAGACCAGCGGAGGCACCGCCATGGTCTCCGTCGTACTGATCACGCTGTGGATGCGCGTCGGCTTCAACATGGTGATCTACCTGGCCGGCCTGCAGGGCATCTCACCCGAGATGTACGAGGCGGCCGAGGTCGAGGGCGCGGGCCCGTGGCAGCGGCTGCGCAACATCACGGTCCCGCTGCTCGGACCGTCGACGTTCTTCCTGCTCATCATGAACGTCATCTACTCGTTCCAAGTCTTCGACACCGTCTACGTGATGACCCTCGGCGGGCCGGGACACGCCACCGACGTCATGATCACGTACGCGTACCGCAATGGCTTCGAAGGGCGGCAGCAGGGCTACGCGGCCGCCATCGGCATCGTCCTGTACGTCATCGTCATGATCTTCACGGCGCTGCAGTGGCGGTTCAGCCGCAACAGGGACACCGTCGGCTGACCCCCTCGCCCTCCCGCAAGGACACGCTCTCGCAAGGACACCCTCCCTCAAGGGCACGCTCTCTCAAGGACTCGCTCCCTCAAGGGCACTCCTCTTCCTAAGGACACCGATGTCCGTCACCTTCTCCGCCCGGCTCCCTGGAACGACGACCCGACCAGGACGACGCGACCGCGCGCGCCATCTCCGTACGGCAGCGGCCGTCGTCATCGGCCTCGCCATGGCCCTACCCCTGTTCTGGATGGTCCTGGTCGCCTTCTCGCCCATCGCGGACCTGCACACCTCGCAACTCCGCTTCTGGCCGAGCGCGCCGACCCTGGACAACTTCCGCCGTGTGTTCCGGCTGCCCGTGGGGACCTGGGCGATGAACTCGACCGTCATCACCTGCCTCGTCGTCCTCATCACGGTCTCCTGCAACCTGCTGGCCGGATACGCCTTCGCGAAGATGCGCTTCCGCGGCCGCAACCTGCTCTTCCTGGTCATGCTCAGCACGATGACCGTGCCCGTGCAGGTGCTGATGGTGCCTCAGTTCAAACTCGTCAGCGCCCTGGGCATGTTCGGCAGCTTCTGGGCCGTCATCGTCCCCGCGGCCTCGACGGCCTTCGGGGTGTTCCTCGCCCGGCAGTTCATGCTCGGCATCCCCGACGAGGTCATCGAGGCCGCGCGGATGGACGGCGCGGGACAGCTGCGCACCTTCCTCACCGTCGTCCTGCCGCTGTGCAAGCCGCTCATCGCGGTGCTGTCACTGCTCACGTTCCTCTACCAGTGGAACGACTTCGCCTGGCCGCTGACCGTCCTCAAGGACGAGCGGCTGTACACGCTCGCCGTCGGCATGCAGTTCGTCAACGGCCAGTACACCGCCGACTACGGCGCCATCATGGCGCTCGCGCTCATCTCCGTCCTGCCCATGGTCGTTCTCTTCCTCTGCTTCCAGAAGTACTTCGTCCAGGGCTTCGCACGATCGGGAATCAAGTGACCACCTCTTCGTCCCCCGTCCACTACCTGAGCACCCTCTCGTTCCCCGACTGGTGGCTCGACCGGCTGCGCGCGAGCCACCCGGAGCTCACCGTCACCCAGGTGCCCGCCGCCTCCCCTGCGGACGTGCCCGAGGAGGTGTGGCGCCGGACGCGGATCCTGCACACCGGCTCCGTCTTCCCGAACACCCCCGACACGGCACCGGACTTGCGCTGGATCCAGCTCGACACCTCGGGCGCGGACCACCTCAAGGACACCGCCGTCTGGGACCTTCCGGTGCCGCTCACCTCCATCGGCGGCATCTCACCGGTCCCGATGGCCGAGTACGTGATGATGATGCTGCTCGGGCTCGCGCACCGGCTGCCCCGAGCCATCGAGGTGCGGAACAGTGGCAAGTGGCCCTCGCTCGACGAGCGTTGGAACACCCTCATGCCGCGCGGGCTGCGCGGCGCCACCGTCGGCGTCGTCGGCTACGGCCGCATCGGCCGCGAAATAGGCCGCCTCGCCGGGGAGTTCGGCATGACCGTGCTCGGCCTCAAGCGCGGCCGCTGCGCGCGAGCAGGCGAGTTCTTCGGGAGCCCCGCCGCGGGCTCCGGCGAGGCCGAGCTCTACACCCCGGACCAACTCCACGCGTTCATGAACCGCTGCGACTACCTCGTCGTGACCTGCCCCCTGACGGACGAGACACGCGGCATGATCGACGCCGCCGCGCTCGGCGCACTCAAGGACGGCGCGATGGTCGTCAACGTCTCCCGCGGCGGCATCGTCGACGAAGCCGCACTGCGCGCCGGACTCCGCTCGGGCCGCATCGCGGGCGCCGCCCTCGACGTCTTCGACGAGGAACCCCTGCCCGCCGACCACCCCTGGTGGACCGAGCCCGGAACCGTCCTGACCCCGCACGTCGCCGGCTTCGCTCCCGACTACTACGAGCAGACCCTCGAACTCGTCAGCGCGAACGTGGAGCGCTTCCTCGCGGGCCGCGACCTGATCAACCTGGTGGACCGTTCCCGTGGCTACTGACTACCTGCTCGCCCCACAGCGCCGGCACGCCGTACTGACCCGGCTGCGCCGCCGCGGCACCGTCAACGTCCAAGAGCTCTCCGACCTGCTGCGCATCAGCGCGTCCACGGTCCGCCGCGACCTGCGCGACCTCGAACTGCAGGGCATGCTGCGCCGGGTGCACGGCGGCGCCACCACTGTGGACGGGGCCCACGAACCGGAGCAGCCGCAGCGCGCCTCGGCGCAGTTGGAGGAGAAGGGCCGGATCGCCGAGGCCGCCCTGCGGCTGATCCCCGACCACAGCACCGTCCTCATCAGCGGCGGCACCACGACCGAAGCGCTCGCCGCCAGGCTGGGGGAGCGCCGCGGCCTCACCGTGGTGACCAACGCGCTGCCGATCGCCGGGGCCCTGTCGGCCACGCCCGACATCGACGTGATCGTGCTCGGCGGCGTCCTGCGCCACCGCGAGCAGTCCCTGCTGGGCCACCTCACCGAGCACGCCCTGCACGAACTGCAGATCGGCCACATCATCACCAGCGCGTTCGGGCTCGACGCCGACGCGGGACTCACCGGAGCCCACGTCGACGAGGCCCAGACGGACCGCGCCCTCCTCGCCGCCGCGCGCAGCGTCGTCGTCCTCGCCGACGAGTCCAAGCTCGGCCGCCGCGGCCCGGTCCGCCTCGCCCCGCTCGACCGCGTCGCGACCCTCGTCACCGACGCCGACCCCGAACACACCGTGTGTCGAGCCCTCGACGAGCGCGGCAGCACCGTCGTCCACGCGTAAGGCGCGCTCCGCTCCGCGTCAGAACCCACCGTTGAAATCCACCGTTACGCAGAGGTGCCCCATGCCCCTGGTCCCCACCGCCACCCTGCTCGACCAGGCCGTACGCGAAGCGTCCGCGGTCCTCGCCTTCAACATCGTGACCCTGGAGCACGCCGAAGCCGTCGCCCAGGCCTGTGAGGCCGCCGACGCCCCGGCCGTCCTCGCCGTCAGCCAGAACGCCGTCCGCTACCACCACGACGACCCGGCCCCACTGCTCGCCGCCGCGAGCGCCGTCGCCCGCCGCTGCTCCGTCCCGCTGGCCCTCCACCTCGACCACGTAGAGGACGAGCAACTCGCCCTGCGCGCAAGGGAACTGGACTGCGGCTCCGTCATGTTCGACGCCTCGCGGCTGCCGCACGCGGAGAACGTCGACCGGACGGCGCAGGTCACCGCGCGCCTCCACCACGACGGCATATGGGTCGAGGCCGAACTGGGCGAGATCGGCGGCAAGGACGGCGTCCACTCCGCGACCGCCCGCACCGACCCGGCCGAAGCAGCCGACTACGTACGAGCGACCGGCGTCGACGCCCTGGCCGTGGCCGTCGGCAGCTCCCACGCGATGACCGAACGCACCGCCACCCTGGACCAGGACCTCATCGCCCGGCTCCGGGACGCCATCGAGGTGCCGCTCGTCCTGCACGGCTCCTCCGGCGTCCCTGACCAGGCACTCCGGGCGGCGATCGACCACGGCATGCGAAAGATCAACTTCGGTACGCATCTGAGCGCGGCCTTCACCCGAGCCGTACGCGCCGACTTGGACGCGTACGCGGGAGTGGACCCACGGCGCTATCTGGCGGCGGGCCGCGAGGCGGTGGCCGCGGCCACGGAGGAACGGCTCCGGCTCCTGACCTCCGCCCCGGTCGCCCTCTGAGCACGAACAGCCTTACCAGAACAGCCTTTCCGCACCACGACGTCACAGGAGTCGCGAGCGTGACCACCCCCGCACCCCGTCATGAACCCGTCCCCGACCCCCGCGCCCTGCTCACCGAACTCGGCGAACGCGCCCTCGAACGCGAGGGCATCCCCATGTTCCTGGCCCTCCAGGCCCCCGTACCCGACGGCGAAGCACCCGCCAGCGACCAGGCCCCGGCAGACGCCGAGGGCGAGGAACTCGCCGGGCTGCTCCGCCACTACCGGGGCGCCCTCGTCCCGGACGCCCCGGGCGACTCCGAACCCGCGCTGATCGAAGTCCTCCAGGTCATGGGCGCCGCCCACTTCACGCCCCAGCACCCCGCCGCACAGAAGGACGAGACCCGACGATGAACACGTCCGCCCGCACCCGACTGCCGTCCTTCGAAGGCCAGGAGCAGGCCCTGCGGTCCGGCCGGTACCTGCGCGTGGTGAACTACCACAACACCCCGCACGCCGACACGGACAAGATCCGCGGGGAACTGACCGAGCTCGCCGCCCACTTCTCGTCCGTCACCCTGGAGGACCTCGACCTGTTCCGCTCCACCGGCCGCTGGCACAAGGACCGCCCCGGGGCCGTCCCGGTCTTCTACGAGGGCTACCGCAACAACGCCGAGGTCGCCGCGCCGCTGGCCGAGGAGGCGGGCCTGACCGCCTGGTTCTTCATCTGCACCGCGTTCCTGGACGTGCCGGTCGCCGACCAGTACGACTACGCCAACGCCCACCACATCGACCTGGTGCCGGAGAACACGAAGGGCGACCGGCTCGCCATGACATGGGACGACGTCGCCGAACTGAGCCGCCGCCACGTGGTCACCCCGCACACCGCGAACCACGCGGAGGCCGCCTCCCTGCACACCGACCTCGACCTGCGACGGGAGATCCTTGAGCCCAAGCGCCGGATGGACGCGGTCACAGGACAGGACGCCGCGAGCACGGCCTTCCTGTGGGGCACGCCTTACGGAGCGAACCCGGCGGTGGACGCGGCGCTGCGCGAGGCGGGCTACCGCTACCAGTTCGGCAACACGATGATCCAGTACATCGGTTAGGGCCTGATCCAAACGACAGGCCCTGCCGCGCCCCCGCCCCGGCCTCAGCGGGGCAACCGCTGCACCATGGTGTTGCTGAACACGAAGCGGTAGCCGGCCTCGACCAGCGCCCGGTCGGCAGCCGACTCACCGGTCCAGGAAGTGCCTTCGAGCCAGGCGGTGCACAGCGCGGAGCCACCGGTGGCCCGGTCCATGCGCCGCTTCGGTTCGATCACCTCGCGCTCGATGTCCTCGGGGGCGAGGACCTTGCGGGCGAGGGCGTGGGAGGCGGTGTGCGGGGTGACCACATGGCCGCGCCGGTGCAGATCGGCGATCTCGTCCCACGTCATGGCGAGCCGCTCCCCGCGCGGATTCTCCGGCACGAGCTTGATCCGATGCGCGAGGGCGTAGTCGTACTGGGCGTCGACCGGGGTGTCCACGAAGGCCGTGCAGACGAAGAACCACCCGACGACCCCGGCCTCTTCGCAGGCCGCCGCCGCGACGTCGTAGTTGTCCCGGTAGCCCTCGTAGAACACGGGCAGCAGCCCTGGCCGGGACTTGTGCCACACGCCGGTCCGCGCGAAGCGTTCGAGATCGTCGACCTCGACGGACTCGAAGTCCTTCGCGTACCCGCGCAGCTCGGCGACCAGTTCGTCCTTCCAACTGGCGGGCGTGTTGTGGTAGTTGACGACGCGGAGATAGTGGCCGGCCCGCAGGTCGGACTCGGTGCCGCGCGTGCTGACGCCGAGATCGGTCGACAAGGGCCGGGGTGCGGCGGGCCCCTGGTCGGCGGGTGCGTGGTCGGCGGTCGTGGCCGCGCGGTGGGGCCCAAGCCCGGCGTAGGCCAGGGCCTGCAACGTCCGTATCACGGTCTCCTCCTCGCCGGGCGCTTCGAGCTGCGGCCGGGACACGGAGAAGGCCTCCGCCAGTTCGGCGTCGGCCGGGTGCGGGGAGCCGGAGGGCGGGTCACCCACGCCGGTGGCCGAGGCCGAGGCCGAACGCAGGGACACATACATCGGCACACCACGACGCCGAACCACCAGATCCTGACTGGCGGCATGGGCGTCCCGCGGGGTGATTTCGGTGAAAGAAGGAGACATGCCGGATCCTCGCTGCGGTACTCAACTGACCTCCTCACTCTGCTCGTTCGAGCGAAGAGCGGCAATAACATGCAGAGGTTGACTGATATTGCTCAGTTCGGGCCGCGGTCACGCTCCCGCACAATGGGGCCATGCGCATGCCGGAACCGTCGTACACACCACCCTCGTACACGCCACCGCGATTCCCCTGGCCCTGGCTGGCCGCCAATGTGTTGCTGCTGGCCGGGATGGTGGTCTGGGGCGTCGCCGTGTATCCGCGGCTGCCCGACCGCATCCCGCAGCACATAGGCGGCGGTGGTGTGGACGCCTGGACGGACAAGTCCGTGGGCGGCGCGTTCGTGCTCGTCTTCGTCTACGTCGGTGTGACCGCGCTGCTGTCCGCCACCGCCGTGCTGCTGTTGCGGGCCACGCCGACCGCCGAACTTCCCGACGGCGAGCCCCGGTTCGCCCTCACCGGCAGCCAGCGTCCCGCGACGCGCGCCGGGGCCCGGCGGATGGCGGTGGCGGTGCTCGGCACCAACCTCGGGGTGGGGGTGTCGTTCGTCGTCGGGAACCTGGTGATGTGGCGCACGACTGTCACGCCCGAGGTTCCGTGGTGGTTCTTGGCCGGGATGCTGGCGCCGATCGGGGTCGGTGCGGTGGCCACGGTCGTCGTGGGTGTGCGGGACCGCAGGGAGGGCGAGCGGATCCGGGCGGCCGACCGTGGGCCGCGGCAGCGGTAACGGCGGCCCGGACCGCCGCGTTCCGGACTCTTCACGCTGGAATCAAGCCATCCGCTTGCTTCAATCAGTTGTTTTAACCTTGGGTGGGTGGCCACGCCAGGCACCTACTTCGGAGGCCGCCATGCCCCACGTACCCCAGGACGAAGCGGCGGTTCGGCACTACCCGTTCGCGCAGCCCGCGCCGCTCGAGGCGCCCCCGGAGTGGGAGTCGATGAGACGGGAGTGCCCGGTCGCGCGCGTGACCCTGCCCAGCGGCGACGAGGCCACCCTGCTCACCCGCTACGACGACGTCAGGACCGCCCTGCGCGATCCGCGGCTGAGCCGCGAAGGCACCGCGAGCGAGGACGCCGCGCGGGTGTCCGACGGCGAGGGTGACATCTTCAACAGCCCAATGGCCCGCACCCTCAACGCCGTTGGGCAGCAGCGGTGGCGCAGGCGGCTCAGCCGCTGGTTCACCGCCAAACGCGTCCAGGCGCTGCGCCCCGACATGGAGCGCGTGGCGGAGCGCCTGATCGACGAGATGACCGCGAAGCCCGGCCCCGCCGACCTGGTGGCCGGGCTCGCCTTCCCGCTGCCCGTCTACGTCATCTGCGCCATGCTCGGCGTGCCGGAGCGGGACCGGGACGCCTTCAAGGGCTGGTCGGACACGTTCTTGAGCATGACGAAGTACACCGCCGACGAAATGGCCACCGCACAGCGCGAGTTCGCCGCATATATGACGGGGCTGATCGAGGAGAAGCGGGCCGACCTGGAGGCGGGTCGGGTCGTCGAGGGCGAGGAGGACCTCCTCACGCTCCTGCTCACCGCGCCGGACAGCGAGGGCGCCGTGCTGCCGGACGAGGCCCTCGTCGCCACCGGACAGGCGCTGCTCCTCGCCGGGCACGAGACCACCGCCGGGTTCATCGCCCTGATGGTGGCCCACCTGCTGTCCGACCGCGCCGGCCGCTGGGAACGCCTCGTCGCAGACCGTACGCTCATCAGGTCCGCGGTCGAGGAGTCCCTGCGCATCGACCCCAGCAACGGGCTCGGCATGGTCCGTTACGTCCACGAGGACGTGGAGTTCGGCGACGAAGTCGTACCGAAGGGGACCACCGTGGTGTGTTCCATGTCCGCGGCCAACCGGGACGAGAGCACCTTCACGGACGCGCACACCATGGACCTCTCGCGCTCGCCCAACCCGCACCTCACCTTCGGCGCGGGCCCGCACTCCTGCCTCGGTCAGCCACTGGCCCGCACCGAGATGCAGACCGTCCTGGAGGTACTGCTGCGCCGCCTTCCCGGCCTCGAACTGGCCGTGGAGCGCGCGGAGTTGCGTCACGTCGAGGGGCTGTTGACCGGGCCGCTGCGGGAACTGCCGGTGCGATGGTGAGCGTGCCTTCCGAGCACGCGCCCCGCCCCGCACCCCGCGCCACGGGCCGGTCGCCGGGCGTCAGGTCCCTGGAGACCCGCCACGCCATCATGGCCGCGGCCGAGCGCCTCTACGCCGAGCAGGGCATCGGCGGCGTCTCCAACCGGCAGATCAGCGAGGCGGCGGGGCAGGGGAACGTGGCGGCCGTCGGCTACCACTTCGGCTCCAAGACCGAGCTGGTGCGCGCCATCGTGGCCCACCACTCCGCCGCCGCCGAACGCATCCGCCAGGACATGCTCGACCGCATCGACGACCCCGACGACGTGCGCGCGTGGGTCGAATGCCTGGTGCGGCCCGTACCGGAGTACCTGGCCCGACTCGACTCCCCGTCCTGGTACGCGCGGTTCTCCTCGCAGCTCATGACGGACCCGGTCCTGCGGGCCGTGCTCACCGACGACGCCCTGAACCGGCGGCCCCTCGCCGCGGTCCTCAGCGGTCTCGGCGGACTCCTCGGCCATGTGCCGGACGAAGTACGCCGCGCCCGCGGGGCGATGGCCACCGTCCTCATCACGCACACCTGCGCCGAGCACGAGGAACGGGTGGGACGCGGCGAGGTGCCACCCGCCTCCTGGCGCGCCACGGCCACGCTCCTCGCCGACGCCGTCAGCGGCCTCGTCGCCGCACCCGCCACCCCCACACCGAAGGAGTGAGTGACCCCCATGAAGATCACCGTCGACCAGGACAAGTGCTGCGGCGCCGGACAGTGCGTACTGATCGCACCCGAGGTCTTCGACCAGCGCGACGAAGACGGCATCGTGGTCCTGCTCGACTCCCAACCGCCCGCGGACCAGGACGTGTTGGTGGACGAGGCCGCCAGCGTCTGCCCGGCCGCCGCGATCGAATTGAGCGGCACGCCCGGCGGCGCGGCGTGAGCGAGCCGCCGTCCGTGTACGCCGGCGCCGACCGATGTCACGCAGTGAGTGACGTACGCGCCGCCATCACCCCGAACCCCGCGATGTACTCCTTGATCGGCCGGTAGAACGAGTGCTCCACCTCGTACGGACCCGCCGCGCCAAGGGCGGCGAACGCCGCGACCCATGTACGTACCTCATGGGCGGAGTTGCCCGCCTCCTCGGCCATCCGCTCCGGTGTCATCGCGTCGACGGGGGAGAGGTCGCCGGAGGCGAGCGTCGCCATCAGGGCGCGGTCCCACTCGGGGTTGAGGTCCTGGATCGTGGCCGTGCCGGCGGCGAACGCCTTCGCCGTGTCGATGACCCGCTGCTGGCGGGCGTCGCGGGCCGCGGCCGTGGGGTGGCGGCCGTTCAGGAGCATGGCGCGGGCGGCGCCGTCGGCGGTGGCCCACTGGGGGACCGGCGGGTCGTGCGAGAGGCCGCCGGAGCCGATGACCAGGACCCGCTCGTCCTTCAGTCCCGCCAGGTAGCCGCCGATCGCCTCGCCGAGCCTGCGCACCCTGCGCATCGTCACGAACGGCTCGGCGACGCCGTTGACGAAGACCGGGATGGTCGGCACGGTGTCGATGCCGTCGAAGAGGATCTCCAGCGGCTGGATCGCACCGTGATCGACCTCCATGCGGCGGGAGACGGCCACGTCGATGTCGCGCCGCGCCACCCACTGGGCGAGTTCCTCGGCGCGCTCGGTCGGCACGTTCAGCGGGCCCGCGGCGGTGCCGTAGTCGCCGACGCCCAACGCCTCGTAGCCGATGCAGAACGGTGGCATCAGGTCGTAGAAGAAGCCGTTGTAGTGGTCGGGCGCGAAGGAGACGACCAGCGTGGGGTCGTAGTCCCGTACGAAGGTGCGGGCGGCGGAGAACGCGCCCTGGACCGCCGCGTTCACCTCGGCGGGCGGATCCGCGTACTCAAGGAGCGGGCTGTGCGACATGGTGACGAGGGCGACGGTCATGCCGCGACTCCTTCCCGGGTGGGCTCATCGGCGGATTCGGTGGTCAGCGATGCGGCTCGGCGCAGCGCGGCGAGAGCCCGTGGTGCCTGCCGGGTGAGGCAGGCGGCGGCCACGAAGTGGTCGGGGCGCAGCACGACCAGGCCGCAGGCGCGGACGTCGAACCAGTCCTTGAGGGCGCCGGTGCCGTCGCCGACGACGGTGATGGGTGCCGGGGAGTCCGCGAACTGCCGCTCTGCCCATGCGCGTTGGGTCTCCGGCATGAAGGAGACCAGCTTGACGCGGTGGCGTCGCACGAACGCGAGATCGGCGGCGTTGAGGTACGCGGTGGGGTCGGTGCCCCAGGTGGCGAGCGTCCACCAGTCACCGGTGACGTCGTCCAGCAACACCCCAGCGGCCTCGGAGGTGTTGACCCTCGGCTGAATGAACTGCAGCCCCACCGGGGAGAGTTCACCGGCCGAGTCAACGAAGGGTGCGAGCCCGCCGCCCCGCTTGAATCCGGCCCGCGCCCGGCCCGGTGTCAGCGTCGCCTGGTCGACCACGACCCCGGCGGCGTAGCGCGGCATCGGCTTGAACCGCAGCTCGGTGAAGTACGACTTCCACTTCGGTACGAGGTTCAGCGCGGACGCCGCGACGTCGCGCATCGCGCCGCCGAAGCGGCCCATCTTCATGACCGCGCCCGCCGCCATGTTCACATCGATCATGTCGGAGGCGTGCTTGCGGCGTTCGGTGCTGTACGTGTCGAGGAGCGCGTCGGACGCGTCGTCCGCGAGGACGGCGCTGAGCTTCCACGCCAGGTTCGTGGCGTCGCGGATCCCGGAGTTCCAGCCCTGGCCGAGCCAGACCGGCATCAGATGCGCGGCGTCCCCGGCGAGGAAGACGCGGCCCTTGCGGAAGTCGGCGGCGACGCGGCCGTGGTGGGTGAAGGTGCGCTGGTTGATGACCTGGAGCGCGGCCGGGTCGGGGACGTGGCGGCGCAGCAGGGAGCGCATGAAGGCCGGGTCGTCGCACAGCTCGGTGGGCTCGTCGTCGTGGAGCATGAACTCCCAGCGGCGGATGCCCTGTGGCAGCCCGATGGACACGTACGGGCGGCGCGGGTCGGCGCCGAGGTAGACCGACGGGGTGCCGATCGGGTCGTTGGCGACGTCGACGACCACCCAGCGGGTCGAGGGCGACTTTCCCTCGAAGTCCACGCCCATCCACTTGCGGGTGAAGGAGCTGCCGCCCTCGCAGCCGACGGCGTACCGGGCGGTGAGGGTGACGCTGTCGACCAACTCGCCCTCAGGGGACCTGAGTTCGGCGGTGACGGCGACGTGGTCGCCGCGGTCCTCCAGGCCGGTCACCTTGTGGCCGAAGCGGAGTTCGGTGCCGGGGAAGCGGTCGAGTCCCGCGGCGAGTTCCTTGTCGACCAGCGGCTGTACGAAGCCGTGCTTGCGCGGGTACCCGAACTCCTGCGTGCGGGGGTTGTTGGTGGCGAGGACCCGGCCGGTGCCGTTGACGAGGCGGACCACGTGGTGCGGGACGGTGTACGGCTCGACCCGTTCCCACAGGCCCGCGGTGTGCAGGGTGCGGATGGACTCGTCGTCGAGGCCGACGCCGCGCGGATAGTCGATCAGTTCGTGGCGGGCTTCCAGGACGGTGGCCCGGTGGCCGCGGACGCCGATCAGATTGGCGAGGGTGAGGCCGACGGGCCCGGCTCCTATGACAACGACGTCGGTGTCGAAGGTGGTCATGCTGGATCCGATCGGTTCAGTTGTGCGACAGGAAGTCGATGACGAGACGGTTGAACTCGGCGGCGTGCTCGATCATCGCCCAGTGGCCGCAGCGATTCAGCAGGACGAGACGGGAGTTGGGGATGTTGGCGAGGAGCCACAGGCTGGTCTCGTAGTGCAGGACACGGTCGTCCTTGCCGTGGATCAGCAGGGTCGGCGTCTCGATGCCGGGGATCCTGTCGCGGTCGACCTTGACCGGTATGGGGGCGCCGTGCGCGAGGCCCTCGATGTAGTTCTTCAGGTGGTCGGGGCGGGCGAGCGCCGCCTCGGAGCGGGCGCGCGTCAGCTCAGGCGTCGCGAACCGCGCCTTGTCGTACGTCATGATCTCGACGAGCGCCCGCATGTTCTCCGGGCTCGCGTCCTTGTACGCCTTCACGATGACCTTCAGGCCCTCGCTGGGGCCGTCGCCTGCGCCGAACAGGGAGGCCGGGCCGCGGCCGAGCGAGGCACCCATCGTCACCAGGTGTGTGATGCGCTCGGGGTGCAGCGTGGCGAAGCGGACCGCGGTATGGGCGCCCATCGAGTTGCCGACGAGGGCGGCCTTCGGCAGGCCGAGGGCGTCGAGGAACTCCACGAGGGTCGCGTCGTGGTCCATGTCCTTGGTCGCCTGGGCGTCGGAGTCGCCCCAGCCCGGCATGTCGGGCGCGATGACACGGAATCCGGCGGCGGCGATCTCGGCGATGTTGCCCGAGAAGTTCGACCAGCCGGTAGCGCCGGGCCCCGACCCGTGCAGCAGCACGACCGGCACGGCGCCGGCCTCCCCGGCCTCGTAGTAGCGCAGGCGCGGGCCCGACGGAAGGGCGATGTCGTGCGCCGCGGCTTCCTTGGTGAGGGACATGACTCGACTCCTCGTTCTTGCATGCGTTCTGTGTGTGCGTTCTTTATGTGCACGCCAGCGATCGTTATTTACACGCCAGTGACATCGATGGAACGCTCGCCCGCTACGAATGTCAAGGGGTTCCTGACGCCTCTTGACCGCTGTGACCAGGGACTATGGGCGTACGGGCATGCCGACGGGGGCCGGGAGACACCGCCCCTCCCGGCCCTTGGTGTACGTGATGTCAGCTCGCCTGCGCGAGCCCCAGTGCCACGTCGACGATCATGTCCTCCTGGCCTCCGACGAGGCCGCGCTCGCCGATCTCGACGAGGATCGTGCGGACGTCGACTCCGTAGCGCTCGGCCGCCGCCTCGGCGTGCCGCAGGAAGGAGCCGTACACCCCGGCGTACCCGAGGGTGAGCGTCTCGCGGTCGACCCGCACCGGGCGGTCCTGGAGCGGGCGCACCAGGTCCTCGGCCGCGTCCTGGAGGGCGAAGAGGTCGCAGCCGTGCTCCCAGCCGTTGAGGTTCGCGACGGCGACGAACGGCTCGATGGGACAGTTGCCCGCGCCCGCGCCCTGACCGGCGAGCGAGGCGTCGACGCGGGTGACACCTTCCTCGACCGCCGTCATCGAGTTGGCGACGGCGAGGGAGAGGTTCTCGTGGGCGTGGATGCCGAGTTCGGTGGCCGGGTCGAGTACGTCGCGGTAGGCGCGCATCCGCTCGCGGACGCCGTCCATCATCAGACGGCCGCCGGAGTCGGTGACGTAGACGCAGTGCGCGCCGTAGGACTCCATGAGCTTGGCCTGAGCCGCGAGCGTCTTGGCGTCCGCCATGTGGCTCATCATCAGGAATCCGGAGACGTCCATGCCCAACTCGCGGGCGGTCGCGATGTGTTGGGCCGACACGTCGGCCTCGGTGCAGTGCGTGGCGACCCGCACGGAGCGCACCCCGAGCGCGTACGCCTGCTTCAGTTCCTCGATGGTGCCGATGCCCGGCAGGAGAAGGGTGGTCAGGCGGGCGTTCTCGATGTGTGCGGCCGCGGTCTCGATCCACTCCCAGTCGGTGTGGCTGCCGGGGCCGTAGTTGAGGGAACCGCCGGCGAGTCCGTCGCCGTGGGACACCTCGATGCCGTCGACACCGGCCGCGTCGAGGGCGGCCACGATCTTCCCGACCTGCTCGGGCTCGATGCGGTGCCGGATGGCGTGCATGCCGTCGCGGAGGGTGACGTCCTGGATGAAGAGCTTGGTGGCGGTGTTCGCGGCGGCGTTGTCGGCGGTGTTCGCGGCGGTCATGCGTCGGCTCCCTCAAGTGTGTGCGTGTGTGTGGCCATGGCCTCGGCCATCCGCAGGGCCGCGCTGGTCATGATGTCGAGGTTCCCGGCGTACGCGGGCAGATAGTGTGCGGCCCCCTCGACCTCCAGGAACACGGACACCTGATGGGTGACCGGGGCGGCGGTGAGGGTGTGCACGGGCTGGTCGGCCGGGACCGGCGTGATCTGCACCCGCTGCTTGAGGCGGTAGCCCGGAACGTACGCGGACACCTCGTCGACGCGCCGGGCGATCGCCGCGCGGATGGCGTCGTGGGCGGCCTCGTCCGGCGCGTTCACGAGCGCGAGCACCGTGTCACGCATGATCAGCGGCGGCTCGGCCGGGTTGAGGATGATGACCGCCTTGCCGCGCGCGGCGCCGCCGACCGTCTCGATGGCGTGGCTGGTCGTCTCGGTGAACTCGTCGATGTTGGCGCGGGTGCCGGGCCCTGCGCTCTTCGACGCGATCGAGGCGACGATCTCCGCGTACGGGACGGGCGCCACGGAGGAGACCGCCGCGACGATCGGGATGGTGGCCTGGCCGCCGCACGTCACCATGTTCACGTTGGCCGCGCCGACATGGTCGTCGAGATTGACCGCCGGGATCACCATCGGGCCGATGGCGGCGGGGGTGAGGTCGACGAGCTGCTTGCCGTACGGGGCGAGCGCGGCGGCGTTGGCGACGTGCGCCTTCGCGGACGTGGCGTCGAAGACAATCTTGATGTCCTCGAAGCCGTCCATCGCGATGAGCCCCTGCACACCCTCGGCGGTCACGGGCACGCCGAGCCGCTTCGCGCGGGCGAGCCCGTCGGAGTCGGGGTCGATGCCGACCATGGCGCCCATCTCCAGGGTGTCCGAGAGCCGGAGCACCTTGATCATCAGGTCGGTGCCGATATTGCCCGAGCCGATGACGGCGACCTTGACCTTGGTCTTCATGCTTCAGGCTCCTTCGTCGGAAGATGTGTGGAAGCGGACGGAGACGGAGCCGAGTCCGCCGATCTCGGCGGTGAACGCGTCCCCGGCCGCGGCGGGCACCATCGGCCCGAGCGCACCCGACAGCACGACCTGGCCGGACCGCAGCGGGTCACCGAAGTCGCGCGCGGTCCGGGCGAGCCAGCCGAGGGCGGTGAGCGGGTCGCCGAGGCAGGCCGCGCCGTCGCCGCTGGACACGGTCTCGTCGCCCCGAGTCAGCGTCATCGTCGCCTCGACCGGCTCGAACTCGGCGAGCGGCCTGGCCGGGGCGCCGAGCACGTACAGCGCGGACGAGCCGTTGTCGGCGACCGTGTCACCAAAGGTGATGTCCCAGTCGGCGATCCGGCTGTCCACGATCTCCAGCGCGGGCACGGCATGCGCCACGGCGGCCCGGATCTGAGCGTCGTCGAGCGGGCCATCGGCGAGGTCCGCGCCGAGCACGAACGCGATCTCCGCCTCGACCTTCGGCTGGAGCAGCCCGCCGACCGGCACACAGCCGCCGTCGGCGACGCTCATGTCATCGAACAGCACCCCGAAGTCCGGCTGATCCACGCCCAGTTGCTTCTGCACGGCGGGCGAGGTGAGCCCGATCTTGCGACCGGTGACCCGGCCGCCCGCTTCGAGGCGGCGCGCGGTGAGCAGCTCCTGGACGGCGTACGCGGCCTTCACGTCGTCGCTGCCGATGAGGTCGCGTACCGGAGGGCAGGGCACGTGGTCGGCGGCGGCGCGCTGGAGGCGGCGCGCGGCCTGTGCGACGGCTTCGTCGCCGGGGGATGTCTCGTTCATGCCCTCAGCTTGGACACGGGGGTGGCGCCACGCCCAGCATCGAGTTCCGTGTGGCGGAACTCGGCCGTGAATCGGTGTCTCAGTGACCGAGTCACCGAGTGACTCAGTGCTTGCGCAGCTCCGCACGCCGCCCGAGCGTCGCGGAGATCCCGGCCGCGGCCGCGCGCACACTGTTGGCGTGCCGGGCGGGCTGGAACCGGTGCACGGGACCGGTCACGCTGACCGCTGCCACGATCTCGTCCGCCGGACCGAAGATCCCGGCCGCGACACACACGATGCCGACCGCCGACTCCTCGTACTCGAAGGCCACACCCTTGGTGAGCACGTCGGACAGCTGCCCCCGCAGGACCTCGACGTTGGTGATGGTCCGCGGCGCCTTGCGCTCCAGCGGCCCGCGCAGCGTGGCATCGCGCACCTCGGCCGGGGCGTGGGCCAGCAGCACCTTCCCGATCGCCGTCGCGTGCAGCGGCATCCGCCCGCCGAGCCGTGAAGGCGAGTCGGCCTGCTGATGACCCCCCATCTTGGCCACGTACACAACCTCGGACCCCTCACGCGTCCCCAGGTGCACAAGCTCGTGCGTCCGCACGAACAGGTCCTCCAGGAAGGGCGTGGCCACTTCGAGCAGCCCCCGCTCGACCGACGCCCGCATCCCCAGCTCGAAGACGAGCCCGGACAGCCGGTAACGCCCCTGTACGCGGTCCAGGAGCCGGGCCGCCACCAGATCGCCGAGCACCCGGTGCAGGGTGCTCTTCGCGAAGTCCGTACGCCGTTGCAACTCGGCGAACCCCAGGGTGGTGTCCTCGACCGTGAAGGCCTGGAGCACGGTGAGCGCCTTGGCCAGGACGCCACTGGGCGCGTCGTCGCTCACGGTTCTTTCCTTCCGGGTGGGGTGACGTGCCGACTGTACGGGACGGTGGGCACGCCCCTTGGTGACGGTGTGTCACGACGGCGTACGTAGACTGACCGGATGAGCAACAACCAGGCGGCGGCTGACACGCAGGCGGACCACGAGGGCGCGCCGAGCGGCCGTTCCGGCGCGGCCACCGGCAAGGCCGTCGGCTCGCAGACACTCGCACGCGGACTGCTGGCCCTCCAACTGGTCGCCGCGCAGCCGCAGGGACTCGCCGTGCAGGACGTGGCACAGCGCCTCGGCGTCCACCGCACCATCGCGTACCGGATCCTGGTGACGCTTGCGGAGCACCACTTGGTCGTCAAGGCGCCCGACGGCCGCTACCGGGCCGGCTCCGGCACGGTCACGCTCGCGCGCGGGTACGCCGCCGGGGTCCGCGAGGCCGCGCTGCCGCTGCTGCGCCGCACGGCCGACGAGCTCGGTGCCACGGTCGCCCTGATCGCGGCCGAGGGCGACGAGGCGGTCGCCGTCGCGGTCGTCGAACCGCTCTCCGTCGACTACCACATCAGCTACCGGGTCGGCAGCCGCCACCGCATCGGCGTCGGCGCGGCCGGCCTCGCCCTCGCCTCCCTGCGGACGCCCGCGCCGGGCGAGGCGGTGGAGATCACGCAAGCCCGCGACCAGGGCTACGCCCAGACCTTCGGCCGGATCGAACCAGGTGCGTACGGCGTCGCGGTCCCCCTGCACCTGGCCGACCCCGCACTGCACATGTGCGTCAACCTCATCACGTCCCGCGAAGACGTGGCGCGTGACTCCGTGGCGGCGATGCGGGACGCCGCACGGGACATCTCGGCTCTGGGATGAGCGGCAGGCCGACGCGCGGCCGATTTGAACTGCTCGGCCACCTCGGTGCCGCCGGGCCGGCCTCGCCGACTGACCGATGAATTCACCGATCTGCGCGGGACTGCTCCGCAGGTCACCGCGTCCGACCCGAAAGGTGCGACCGTGCCGTTCGACCTCGACCGTCCGGCCCCGGCGAACGGGGTGAAGTACCGCACCGAGCACGGCTACATCCTGGCCGGACCGGATCAGCACGGATGCTGCGTGATCCACGAGTTGTGGGTCGCGCCCGGGCAGCGCGGTAGCGGCGTGGGGCGGGCGCTCGTCGATCGGGTTCGGGCCTGGGCGAGGGGGCGTGGGCTGAGGCCGTTGATCGTTCACTGCTCGCCCGGCAACCAAGGAGGCCGTGCCTTCTACGAGGCGCTCGGGATGCGGGCCGTGTCCGTCGTCTACCAGGATGATCTGGCCGACGAGGCCGACGGTCGGTGACCTCGAAGTCCTCGCCGCGAAGCCATGGTCCAGTGGTGGTCAGTGGGGCGGTCCCGGCAGCCCCGACTCGATCTCGGTGAAGGCCTCCCGGAGGAGTGTGCGCAGGCCCTTGACTCCGGAGCGCGGGGTCCAGGTGACCAGGGTGGTGCGGAGCGCGGTCATCGCGGCTCCGGCGAGCAGCATCGGGTGGAGGCTCTCGGCGGGGACGCCCATCCGGCGGCCGAGTTCGGCGGCGGTGAGGTCCTCGCTGGTGCGCAGGCTGTGTGCCAGGCGGCCGATCAGTTCGGGGTGGTCGGCGAGGAGGCGTCGGCGTACGGGCCAGTTCCCGTCGGCGCCCGCCACCGGAAGTACCTCTTCGATGGCCAGGCGGAGGGAGGTCAACGGCGGTTCGTCGAGGGGGCGTTGGGCGAGGCGGACCAGCATCTTGCGGGTCAGTTGCTGGTCCCAGACGAAGAACGCGTCTTCCTTGGCGTCGAAGTAGTTGAAGAACGTGCGCGGCGAGACACCTACCGCGCGGCAGATGTCCTGAACGGTGACCGCCCCGGGGCCGTGCTCCGCCGCCAGCCGGATCGCCGTGTCCCGCAGCTGTTCGCGAGTGCGGTGCTTCTTCGCCTCGCGCAGCGAGGGCTCGTTGTTCGAGTGCTCGTTGGGTGACACGTTCGACGGCTCGGGGCTCACCCGCTCACCCTAGCCCGTGATCTCGCGGCCACCCGTGCACCAAATGTGCATGGATGCAATTTTGCAGTCGTGCAAACATGTGCCTACGGTGCCACCATGCTGAAGTCTGCGCCACGCGACCCCGACGTCCCCGGCACGGCCCGCACGCTCGCGGAGTGCCTGTGGCTGCCCGCGGTGTTCCTGATCGGCGTGCTCTGCTCCTACATCCCGGCCTTCTTCCACGCCCGGCCGCACCGGGTTTCGCTCGACGTGGTCACCGGCGCGAGCGGTGGCGGGGCCCGGCTCGGCGCGCTGCAGCGGCTCTTCGACACCGTCTCGCCCGGCGGCTTCCGCCTGCACGGCGTGCGTACGCTCGCGCAGGGGCGCTACGACGTACTCCACCAGCACGCGGTCGCGGCCTACGCCCCGGGCGCGTCCGGAGGGGCCGGAGTGTCCGGCACCGCACCCCAGCTGCTCACCGCGCGCGCCGACGGCAGCTCGCTGGAATCGGTGGTGCAGAACACCGTCCGGGCCGTCGGACAGCTCACCGCCCAGCACGCCCACACCGGCAGCGCCCTGCCGCTCAAGGTGCGCGAGCTGCTGCCGACGCTCCCCGGCGACGCCGCCGGTACCTGCGCGCTCTACATCGTGCTCGCCTGCACCCTGCCCTGCTACTTCATGGTCGTCTCGATGCTGCGCGCGGTCGGCTTCAGCCGGACCAAGCACGTACTGACCTACGTCTTCGGCGCGTTCGCCATCGCGCTGCTCTGCTACCTGATCGCCGGACTCGGCATGCACGCGATCAGCGACAACCCGCTGGTGCTGGTCTACCTGACGCTGATGGCCGAGGCGGTGACCCTCACCTCGTACGGACTGGTGTGGATCTTCGGGCGGTTCTTCCCCGGCGTCGCCGTGGCTGTCTTCATGATGCTGGGCATGCCCTCCAGTGGCGGGGCGGTGCCCGCGAGCATGCTCCCGGCGTTCTTCCGCTGGCTCCACCCGGTGCTGCCGGGCGGCAACCTGGTGGACGCCCTGCACTCGATCGCGTACTTCGGCCGTGAGGGACTCACCAGGCCGACGCTGGTGCTCGTCGCGTGGGTCGTCTTCGGGGTGTTGCTGGTGGCCGCGGGTGCGTGGCGGGACCGGGCGCGCCTGAACCGGGTGGCGGCGGAGTCGGACGCGCCGCCCGCGTCCGCGGTGGAGGACCCCACGGTGGAGGTCCCCGCCCCGGCCGCGCTCGCCCCGCACGCCAGGCACCACTTCGGAGATCAAGTTCCGGTCCTGACCGGGCGTCTGACGGACGATCAGGGCGCCCCGGCGGTGGGCGCGCTGGTCACCGTCACCACCCCGCACGGCCGCCGCCTCGTCCGCACCCGCACGGACGCCTCCGGCGAGTACGCCTTCGGCGGGCTCCCGGACGGCCCGGTCATCGTCCTCGGCACGGCCCCCTCCCACCACCCGGCCGTCACCCGCGAAATCGTCCGCGGCGCCCGCCCGTCGCGGCTCGATCTGCGCCTGGCGCGATGGTGACTCCGCGGGAGGCGTTTCAGATGAGCGTGCCGATGTCGTGGGCGGTGATGGTGTCCAGCGCGCGTTCGGCGACGGCCGCGATGGTCATGGAGGGATTGCACGCGCCGGTGGTGCCGGGGATGAGCGCGCCGTCGAGTACGTAGAGGCCCTTCTGGCCCCGTACGCGGCCGTCGAGGTCGCAGACGGTGCCCATGGGGGCGCCGCCGAGTGGGTGCCAGGTGCTGTTGACCAGGGAGTTGGTGTCGATCAGGGCGCCGAGGCCGCGGGACACCTCCTTCACGCGGCGGTCGATGGCGCGGTAGCTGCCGGTGTCGCCGTGGCGGGGCCAGTGCAGGGACACCGAGTCGGTGGCGGAGTCGTAGCGCAGGTGGCCGCGGTCGGGGCTGACTCCGAAGCCGACGAGCATGGTGGTCCTGGTGTCGATGCCGAGCGGGGGCAGGGAGGCCTGGATGATGGTGTTCGCGGTGTGCGGGTCGGTCCAGTCCTTGCTGCCGTAGACGACCGGGCCGCCTTGTTCCTTGCCGAAGTCCTGCTGGAGGTTGGTCCAGGCGTAGATGCGGTCGCCGTTGGCGCCCCAGCCCTCGCCGATGCCGTCGGGCAGGTCGGGGATGGCGCCGGTGGCGTCCGCGCGGACGAGGAGTTTGCTGGTGTTGACGCTGCCGGCCGCCATGATCAGGGCGCGGCTGGTGAGGACCTTGTGTTCGAGGACGGTGCCGGAGTCGTCGGTGCGGTCGACGGTCACCTCCCAGCGGCCGTCGGCGGCCCGTGCCACGGAGGTGACGTGATGGTGCGTCAGGACGGTGACCTTGCCGGTGGCTTCGGCCTGCTTGAGGTAGGTGACGTCGACGGAGTGCTTGCCGCCGTTGTTCACGCCGAGCGCGCAGTCGCCGTTCGTGTAGGAGGCTTTCATGGCGCCGCGGAGTTCGGCTTGTGCGTACGACCAGTCGATCGGCATCGGGATCTTCTCGACGCCGTACCCGGCCCGTCGGGTGCGGTCGGCGAAGGTGCGGGCCGCGTAGTAGGTGGGGGAGTCGATCAACTCGTCCGGGGCGGTGGCGGCTTGGAGCATGCGTGCGACGCGCGGGTAGTGGATGCGGTCCATGCGCCGGTAGTCGAGGGCTTCGGGCAGCCAGGTGTTGAAGACCGCTTCGGAGGGCTGGAGGGTCATGCCCTGGTAGACGAGTGATCCGCCGCCGACGCCGGCCGCGCAGACGCTGAGGATGTTCTCGCCGAGTACGGGTTCCAGGAGCCCGGCGTAGGGCTGGAAGTCGAGTGGTGTGCCGATGAGTTTGGCGAGCGGGCGGACGGCTTCGGGCACGGTGCCGTACCACAGGGCCCGCTTGTCGAGGCCGGACACCCGGGGGAAGGTCTCGGCGTCCGGCCCGGTCGGCCAACGCCGCCCGCGCTCCAGCACGGTGACCGGCACCCCGGCCTGCGCCAGGCGCAGCGCGGAGACGCCGCCTCCGAATCCGGATCCGATGACGACGACCCGGTGGTCCTCCCTGGTCAGGCGTACGCGGGCCGGGGCGGCCGAGGCAGCCGATGCGGGCCGGGGTGCGAGGGTCGCGGTGGCGGCGAGTCCGGCGGCGCCGGTGAGTACGGCGCGACGGCTGGGAGTGGGCATGCGTGACTCCAACGAGTGGGGGAGGGGGTGGAGTTGGCGGTGGGCGAGCTGGGCCGTGTGTTACTCGCCGGTCAGCTACTGCAGAGTAGGAGTGCCTGTCACTGAGTGACAAGATGTCTGTGCGTGCTATTTCAAGCCGCGGTCGCCGCGCGGGAGTTGGGGTTCTCGGCAGGTGCTGGAGTGCGGCCGCCCCCGTACCCGTCGGACGTGCGTCGATATGCTGCGGGCCTCCGAGGTGAAGGACGGTGAGGCGGGGTGCGCGAGGCGCCATCAGGGATGCGGAGGCGAGAGGCGTCGGCGGACGCGGACGACCGTCGGCCGTCCTTCGCCGAGCGTCGAAAGACGGCTCTCCGCTTCGAAATCGCCCGCGAGGCGGTCCACTTGTTCACCGCGCAGGGCGTCACCGCCACCACGGGCGAGCAGATAGCCCAGGCCGTGGGTGTGTCCGCGCGTACGCTGTGGCGCTACTTCCCGACCAAGGAGAGCTGCGTCCTTCCGCTGCTCTCGGCGGGGCTCGACTTCGTGGTGGACCGGCTGCGCCACTGGCCGCCGGAGCAGAGCCTGTTGGACTTCTTCACCGACGCCTGCCGCATCAGCGACCTGCCGCCCGAGACGGCCGTCATACTCGACCTGATTCGCATGACCTCCACCGACCCGGCGCTGCGGGCGGTCTGGCTCCAGGCGCACGACGACGCGCTGCCGGTCCTGGCGCGGGTGCTCGCGCGGCGCTCCGGAGGCGCCCCCGATTCGCTGCGCGTCTCGGTGCACGCCGCGACCCTCAACGGTGCGCTGCGCGCGGCGGCGGAGGAGTTCGCGCGACGGTACGGGGAGGAGGCGGGGGCCTCCGGCGCGGAGATCGGGGCGTGTCTCGAAGCGGCGTTGCGGGCGGCGATGGAGGGGCTGCCGTACTGAGTGCCGCCCGGACCGCTCCTCTCAGCGCCTCACGCGGTGAGGTCACCGGAGACGGCGAGGCCGAGTTCCGCCGCGGCGCGTCAGACACCCATGGCCGAGAGGCCGGTCGCGGCGAACACCGCGGTGTCGTGGCTACCCCACCGTCCGGCGGAGGAGCGCGGAGGGCGCCGCGTACAGCGCTGTCGCACGCAGCGCGTCGTCGTCGTGGTCGAAGGTGGTGCCACGGTCCTCCCCTCCGGCAGCGGCGGTGCGCAGGGTGTGTACCGCGTGCGCCAGTGGTTCCTGTTCGGCCAGCGCCCCGTAGAAGGCGATCACGTGGTCGAGGCCGCCCTCCGGGAAGAGGCCCGTGCAGACGATCGCGGGGCAGTCGCCGAGCCGGAACAGCTGCGCCGCGAAGAGGTTGCGCAGGGCCAGCTGGACGTGGATGTCGAGCTCCGAGCCGGGGCACGGCGGATCGAGGACGACCAGCGGCGTACTGCCCGGCTCGAACCGGGCCAGCCAGCGCGACAGTTGCCCAGGGAAGAGATCCGTGCCACGCCCCGTGCTTCCCGGCGGCCGGGCATGGCCGGGCGGCGAGAGTTCGAGGTACGCCGTGCCGTCCCGCTGCCCGAGCGGGGCGGCGATGTGCAGGATGTCGATCGCGCCCGGGGGCGACGAAAGGCGGTTGGCGAGATCAGTGTCCTGTTCCGCCACCAACGTGGGCCGGACGTGTCCCCGCTGCCGCTGACGGTCGCGCTGCCCGTACGACAGCGCGGCCGCCCGCCCGTCCTGTCGCGCGCTGAACACGAGCAGCTTGCGCGGACCCGGCTCCCGCACATCGTGACGCCGCAACGCGTTCCTGGTCTCCGACGTGAGCAGCGGCCGCCCCTCGGTCGGCTCGGCGGGCTGGATGCGGTGCAGTGCCGCGCGGGTCTCCGGGCCCACCAGGCCGTCCACATCGAGGAGCGGGCCGAACTGCCGGTTCAGGCAGAGCTGCAGCCAGCGGACATCGATGTGGTGTGCCGCGGTGGGCAGCGTGCGGTAGATCACCGGCTGGTCCTCGCTGTCCGCCGCGTCCAGCGCGGGCCGCAGCGCCATTTCCCAGGGCAGCGCATGCGCACCGGGGTCGTCGGACTCCAGGCGCAGGAAGCGGGGCCGGGACATCTCCAGCCGGCTCACGGCGGCGCGCAGCGGCCACTGATCCGTATGCCAGACCGCCAGTTTCGCCGGATGCGGCGAGGCCTCGTCGTCCACCGGATCGATGCTCGGGTAACGGCGCAGCGCCAACGCCCGTTCCTCCGGCAGGTCCGGGAAGAGCCGCGGATCGCCCAGGGGATCCACGTCGGTGTCGAGGAACATCGACCGCTTCGAGTGGTGCAGCAGCTCCTGCAAGCGCTGCGGTACGCCGTCGACCTGGATGCGCCGGGCGCACTCCGTCAGTGTCGCCAGGAGACTGTGCGAGACGAGGCCGCCCCGCTCGGCCAGGGCGACGGCCCTGTTGAACGCCTCCGCTGCCGTCGTGGGATCCGGGGCGATCCCGGCGCACAGCACCAACGCGGCGAAGGCGAGCCGGGCATGGGGAACGCGCGGCGCGCTGCCCGGCCCCCGGCGCGGCTCCTCCCACGGCACCCGGAGCAGCAGCCCGACCGCCAACTCCCGGTGGCCCAGCCTGGCGGCGGTGCGTGCACACCTCCAGACGATGAGCCGGTTGCCGTCGGCTTCCTCGGTGAGCCTGTCCACCGTGTGTCCCAGTCGCACCGGGTCTTCGTCCCCACGCACCTCGGCGAGCAGGAGCCTGGTCAGCGCCCGGTCGGCGTCGTCGCCTTCGTTCTCCATCTCGTAGCAGGGACGCAGCAGGGGCCAGGGCAATCGGCGCATCAGAGAGGGGTTGTCGGCCAGATCGCGCAAGGTGGCGAGCCGGGCCTGAACGGGCCGCACCTCGCCGAGCGCCTCGGTCAGCCGCCGCAACGGCTCCTCGGGCAACGGCTCCTCGGGCAACTGATCCTCTGGCAGGCCCGCGATGTGGCACAGGGCGTACAAGGGACGTACCAGGGCGGGAAGTTCGCCGTACGCCAGTGGCGTGCCGTCACCCGCCGTCGCTCCCGGGGAACGCCCCGTCCAGGCATGGGCCAGCAGACGCAGGCGGAGCGCGAACTCCGGTTCCTGGCCCGGTTCACCCTTGACCCTCAGCAAGCGGTGGGCGGCGGCGGAGTCCATGCTGTCGCGCAGCAGGAAGCGGGTGTAGAGGAATCGGCACTCGGGTTCGCCCGCCAGGTAGCCGAGTTCGAACCAGAGCCCGGTCGCGTTGGTGAAGGAGTCGTTGGCGTCGGCGATCTCCTGGAGCTCGCCGAGAATCACGCCGCGCAGTTGGGCGTTCTGCGCAAGATGCCGGTAGCGCTCGGCGCCCTGGAGCTGCTCGGCGGCGGTGTCCGCGCGGTGGATCGCGGTCAGCGCGGGTTCCTCGCGGCCGAGCAGCAGGTGCGCCTTGGCCCGCAGCCGCTCCTGGTCGGCCCGCTCCTCGGGGGTCGTCACCAGCGCCTCGTCGAGCACGGTGAGTGCGAACTGCGGGCGGTGGCAGCGCAGCAGCAGGTCGGCCTGCTGGGCGATGGCCGGGAACGTGGGCTGCCCGGCCTCCGCGCACAGTTCGGCGGCCCGCGCGTACAGCTCGATGGCCCGGCCCACGTCACCCTTCAGCCGACGCTGCGCCGCCTCCTCCGAAGCGGCGCGCGCCGCGACTCCCAACTCGCCGATGGTGTGCGCGAAGACGAGGACCTGGTGGTGGGCGGCGGCCGTGTCCTGGGAGCGCAGCAAGCGCAGTTGCGCGGCGCGGGTGTTGAGTGCCCAGAGCCGGTCGATCGCGGGGAGCTCCGCACGGCACAGCACGTGCTGGTCGAGCAGGCGCACCGCGTCCGCCGCGTTCCCGCCGAGGCCCAGCATCGTGGCCCGTACGACGTCCTCCCGTGCCGAGTGCCGCCTGGCCGCCGGGTCGGTGCCGCCCTGGGCGTACAGCTCGTCGGCGCGCGTGAGGTGCAGCTCGATGTCGGCCCATGTGCGGTCGTGGACGTCGGAGGGGGTGCCTTCCGCCATGGCCTCGCGGAACTGGGCGTAGGCGATGTTCAGATGGGCCTCGGCCATGACGGAGAAGGAGATGATCGTGCCGCCGTGAACACGGCGAGGCACGTCGCGGTCCACGTACTCGTCCCCGAGGACCTCCTCGGCGAGCCCGCGAAGCTGATCGGTGTTCCCGGCCGCCCAGGCGCGCTCCATCGCTTCGCGCCACACTCCGACGGCCTGCGGGTCCCGCATCTGGAAGCGGTGGTAGAGGGACTCGCGCAGATACCAGGCCCAGTTCTCCGGGTCGGACTCGCCGAGCGACTCGGCCCTCTCCGCGAAGCGCTCGGCGAAGTCCCGGTGCAGATCGGTGAAGACGCTCTTGTCGGAGATGAGGTCGCGCATCGGGCCGAGGACCACGCTGTGGAAGACGACGGACTCGTCGTCGCCCGCCACCTCGCGGATCAAGGAGGAGCTTCCGGCGTACTGGAGCAGCCTGCCCCACGCATCGTCGAGCCTTGCCCCGTCCACGGGCGGAACGGGCGGATCGTCCGCCGCGGGTCCGGCGGTCGCCCGCTGATTCAGATGGGGGCGCAGGACGATGTGGACGTGTTCGCGACGCAGCCTCCGGGGGATCACCCCGTAGCGTACGAGCCACAGCACGACTGGGTCGTCGATGCGGCGCAGGAGACGCTGGACGAAGTGGCGAGCGAGCGGGTCGTGGCGGTCGCCCTCCAGTGTGTCCGCGGTGACGTCGGAGTCCTGGTCGGTGACATCGGCGAACAGCGCGAGATGGAACGGCATCCCGGCGCTGCGCCGGACGATGGTCCGGCGCACCTCCGGGCGCTGGATCTCACGTATGTCGCGCAGGTAGCGGTCCGCCTCGTCGGGGGTGAACCCCGCCACCTGTACGTTCTCGTAGTCGCCGAACGAGGCGAGGGCCTGGCCGTGCCGGATGCTCAGGTCCTGGCGGCCCGAGAGGATCAGGCGCAGCGCGGGGCAGGCGCGCACGGTCTCGCCGAGCAGCCGCAACAGGCCGTCCGTGCGCGAGGCGCTGCGCAGCACGACCTGCTCCAGCGCATCCACCACCACGAGCACGGGCCTGGACGGCTCCGTGCCGAAGCTCTCGTTGAACCGGGCGGTGAACGCCTCGACGACCTCGCGGTGGATCCGCTTCTCGTCCTGGGAACGGATGCCGCGCGCGGCCTCCGCGGCGGACTTCGAGGTGGGGCGGCGCAGCAGCGAGCGGTAGGCGGCGTATTTGTCGAGTCCCGTGAACACCCGCTGTGGCAGCCGCTGTTCGAGCTGCTCGGCCGCTTCCAGGAGCAGCAGCCAGGGCCAGTGTGCCGCGTTGAGCGGGTCGACGACGTCGAAGTCGATGCGGGCGCAGTTGATGTCCGCCTCGGCGGTGACCGCCTTGCGGGACACCAGCCAGCGCAATCGCGTGGTCTTGCCGGTGCCGCCGGTGCCGTGCATCTGCCAGACGCGCGGTCCCTGCGCGGACAGCAGCCGCCTGGCCCGCTCCCACAGCCCGTCCGGTTCCAGGAACTGCGCGCAGCGGCCGTAGTCGCCCGCCCAGTACGTGCGGGCCCGCAGATATCCGGCCCGGTCCTCCGCCAGTCTGAGAAGCTTGCGCGGGGCCACCGTCGCCCGGTCCGGGTCGGCCAGCACATGGGTGAGGCGCTGGCAGCGGGCGAAGTCACGCTCGGCGTCACTGGCGAAGAACAGCTCGTCGAAGAGCGTCGCGGCGGCGTCGGGGGCAATGAGGATCAGGTGCCGCAGCTGCTCGGTCGGCCTGCCCCTGGCCCGCCAGTGCTCGCTCAACGACTGCTCAAGTCCGACAAGCCGCTCGGGGAGTCGCTGGCCGTCGACGGTGCGCAGCCAGGAGAGCAGGTAGCCGGGGCGGTCCGCGTCCGGGACCTGGTAATAGGGGCGTTTGCCGGGGACCTTCTCGATGGCGCCGCGCCGCAGCAGGTCGGTGACGCTGGGCGGATCGGAACCCGCGAATAGCCTGATGACAGTGGTGTACGTCTCCTCGTCGAAGAGCCGCGCGACGGCCGCGGCCCTGAGGGTGTCCGTCCAGCTCTCGGGCAGCAGGGTGCGCCGGATGTCGTCGGGGGTCTCGCCCCGGCCGAGGCGGTCGACGAGTTCGGCGAGCGCGTCCGCGAGCCGCGCTTCGGGATCGGCGAGCGCGTCCGTGGGGCGCGCTTCGGGATCGGACATCAGCCCGCCTCCTCCATGCCGTCGACGTCGGCCATGCTCAGCCACGTGTCCAGGATCTGCTGGTACACCCCGACGGGGAACGACGGCGGTGTGCCCTGCAGCTTGTTGATGCCGTCGAGGAGTACCTCGAAGTCCTGGAATCTCAGCCGACGCAGGACCTTGTTCGCGTGCCGCTGACGCTCCCAGAATTCCCTGGCCAGCCGCTTGTAGTGGGGCTGTTGGAACTCCGTGAGGACCACGGGGGAGCCCGCCATGAACTTCTGCAGATGCCGGTAACCGGGCCAGCTCTGCGGTGCGACGACCAGAATGCGCACGGGATAGTCGCCCTTGAAGTCCTGCACGGCACCGAACAACAGCGGCAGGAGCACCTGGTCCAAATCGTATTCGCCGATTTCCTGGGCGTTGTCGATGGCCAGCAGGTGGGGGCGGCGTCGCGTCTCGGCCCGGATTCGTAAGGTGGTCAGGAATGCCTGGAAGATCTCGGCCTTGCGGGCCTCCGCGTGCCGGTCGGCATCCATGTCGAAGGGGTCACCGAGGTCCACATCGGGCGACGGCATCCGCTCGGTCCACGGACGCCCGCCCCGGGTGGCGAGGTTGAGGACCTGGTTGAACCGGGCGAAGTCCGAGGCGTTCATCGAATCGGGCTGCCGCTTGTCCACGCACGCCTCGCGCAGCGCCCGCAGCACGGACAGCCAGTCGAGCTCCGCCGGCTCGCCGCTGTCGTTCCCCGGCACGTAGTCGAGGTCGGCGTATGTGACG
>NZ_JASERL010000010.1 GCF_030766935.1 Streptomyces sp. KL109B
GGACCGACTTTATCAGAAGTTTTGGGCCGGGCTGACCGGCTCAGGGTTTCCGATTAATCGGGGGGCTTCTCGAAGAATTGAATTTCGTGAAGCGCGCTAGATGCTAACCGTCGCGATCGAACCTGTCTAGTTCGGGGCAACTGTTCGAATCTACCTCCCCGTTCAGTCCGTGTCAACGGTCTTTCCGGGGCGAAGAGGAGACTAGCAGGTCAGCAAGGTCGATCGCACATCAGGCGGCCGTCGGCAGCAGCGCGCTGCGCTCGTCCTTAGCCACGTCGCCGGTTTCACCCTCACGGGCCGCTCGGCCGCCAAGGACGTAGACGTACGCCAGGAAGGCGAGCTCCGCAGCGATGCCGATGGCGATACGGGCCCAGGTCGGGAGGCCCGAGGGGGTGACGAAGCCTTCGATGGCGCCGGAGATGAAGAGGACCAGGGCCAGGCCGATGGCCATGCCGAGGGCCGCGCGGGCTTCCTCTGCCAGGGCTGTTCTGCGCGTACGGGGGCCCGGGTCGATCACTGTCCATCCGAGACGGAGGCCGGTGCCTGCGGCTACGAAGACCGCGGTCAGTTCCAGCAGGCCGTGCGGGAGGATCAGTCCCAGGAAGGTGTCGAGGCGGCCGGCGGACGCCATCAGGCCGATGCCCACACCTACGTTGAGCATGTTCTGGAAGAGGATCCACAGGACCGGCAGGCCCAGGAAGACGCCCAGGACCAGGCACATGGCCGCGGCCTGAGCATTGTTCGTCCAGACCTGGGCGGCGAACGACGCGGCAGGGTGGCTCGAGTAGTACGTCTCGTACTGGCCTCCGGGGCGCGTCATCTCACGCAGTTCGGTGGGGGCCGCGATGGATGCCTGGACATCGGGGTGGGTGCCGATCCACCAGCCGATGAGGGCGGCTATCGCGGTGGAGAGCAGCGCGGTGGGTACCCACCAGTGGCGTGCCCTGTAGACCGCTGCTGGGAAGCCGTGGGTCAGGAAGTGCGTCACGTCTCGCCAGGAAGCGCGGCGGGTACCCGTCACGGCGCTACGCGCGCGTGCCACGAGTTGAGTGAGGCGGCCGATCACCCGGGGGTCCGGTGCGCTCGACTGGATGAGCGAGAGGTGGGTGGCGGTGCGCTGGTACAGGGTCACCAGTTCGTCCGCTTCTGTGCCGGTGAGGCGACGTCGGCGGCGCAGCAGAGCGTCCAAGCGGTCCCATTCGGCACGGTGGGCGGACACGAAGACGTCGAGGTCCATCCGGTCTGCTGCTCCTCGCTTTCCGGCACCTGTACGGCGCGATGTGCCTTCAGCTTGGCAGACTGGCGGTTCCTGGGGCAGCTCGTTGAAGGGTGGGTGGCCGGCGTGAGTGAGCTGGTGACGGGTGAGGCGGTGGCGCTGGAGCTGCGGCCCGCGAAGTTGCCGAGTCGAGCGCTGGCGGTGCTCATCGACCTGGCGGTGGCGTTCGCCGTGTATATCGCGGTGACCATGGCGTTCGCGGCGGCCACCGCTTCGCTCGATGATGCGGCGGTCGCGGCGGTCGCCGTGGCGACGTTTCTGTTGGTGCTGGTCGGGATCCCGATCGCCGTGGAGACGTTGAGCCATGGGCGGTCGTTGGGGAAGCTCGCGTGCGGGCTGCGCGTCGTACGGGACGACGGTGGGCCGATCCGGTTCCGGCATGCGCTGGTGCGGGGAGCCGTCGGGGTCGTGGAGATCCTCATGACCTTTGGGGTCGTGGCGTGCATCGCTTCGCTGGTGTCGCAGCGAGGGCGGCGGGTCGGGGACGTCTTCGCCGGGACCCTCGTCGTACGGGAGCGGGTGCCGACCGGGCAGATGGCGTTCGTGCCGCCTCCGCCGCCGTGGCTGGTGGGGCGGTTCGCCGAGCTTGATCTTTCGGCTGTGCCGGAGGGGCTGTGGCTGGCGGTGCGGCAGTACCTGACGCGGATGGGGCAGTTGGATCCGCAAGTGGGGTGGGGGATGGCGGAGCGGCTCGCGGGCGAGCTCGCCGCGCACACGGGTGCGCCCGTGCCGAGTGACATGCCGCCTGCCGCGTTCCTCGCGGCTGTGACGCACGAGCGGCAGTCGCGGGAGGCTCAGCGGGCGTTCGGCGCAAGTGCCACGGGTGGTCCGAGTGGTCCGGGTGGACAGGCGGCTTCGGCGGTGACCGGTGCCGCTCCAGGACCGTACGGCGGATACGGCGGATACGCACAGGCCGCGGGGCCCGTGCCATCCACGGCCCCTCCCGCTCCTCCAGCCCCCGCGCCCGGCCCGTTCGGCGGGCAGGCCCCGGCCGACTCCCCCGCACCGCGCGCGAGCCAGCCCCAGGTCCAGCCCGACAATCCCCCGGCCGGATCCGGGAGTTCGGACGCCCCGGCCACCGGGTTCGTTCCGCCGGCCTGAGCGCGCGGCGTCAGCGGAACGCCGACGGGGGGTTCTCGAGGTCCTCCAGCTCGATTCCGGGGGCCGCGAGGACCACGTCGCCGCTGATGTGAACCGTCTGCTGTTCCCCGGTGTCCAGGGCTGTGACCTGGTATTCGTCCACGGTCAGAGGGCCGTTGTCAGTGGCGTGTGCTTCGCTGTTCAGCAAGGTCCAGGACTGGTCAACGGTGCGTGGCGCGAGGACGGGGTCGGTCAGGGCGACGAGGCGGACGCGGGTCGATGGGGAGGCGGGGGTGAGGCCGAGCAGACGTGCGGTGGCGATGAGGAACGCGGGGGACGTTCCCGTGAACGCGTGCGCGGGTGCGTTTCCTTCGGTGGCGTGCGTGCCCGTGGGGTCGGTGCGGACCCATGTGACGCCGTCGATGGCGGCGCCTCGCACCTGCCAGCTCGAGGCATTCAGTTCGACGCGGATGGGGCGGCCGAGTTCGTCGAGGGCGAGGTCGATCGAGCCGGCGTGGTCGCCGGAGGGGGTGGTCCGTTGCGCTACATAGCGCCAGCCGGAAGGGCCGGGCGCGCACTGGAAGTGCTCTTCACCGAGGGGGGTGTGATCGTGCGGATCGTGAAGCGAATAACGGCCGCGGGGCATGGCGTTCGTGGGGTCCTCTGTCTGGCCTGGTGACGGCCGCCGTCGGTGCGGGCGGCGGGTGTCGAAGGGCGGGTCCACCGTAGCCAGCGGTGTGCGCGGACACGGGACAGGCCCCCGACACGGGGGTGCGGGGGCCTGTCCTGTGCAGCGGTCAGCCGCTGGGCGGCCGGTGCGCGGTGCCGGGGCGAGCGCTCAAGCGGAGCGTGCCCGGCGGTCGCGACTCAGTAGCGGCTCAGTAGCGGTAGTGGTCCGGCTTGTACGGGCCCTCGACCTCGACACCGATGTACGCGGCCTGCTCCGGGCGGAGCGTCGTCAGCTTCACGCCGAGCGAGTCCAGGTGGAGGCGGGCGACCTTCTCGTCCAGGTGCTTGGGCAGCACGTACACGTCGGTCGGGTACTCGGACGGCTTGGTGAACAGCTCGATCTGGGCCAGCGTCTGGTCCGCGAAGGAGTTGGACATCACGAAGGACGGGTGGCCGGTCGCGTTGCCCAGGTTCAGCAGGCGGCCCTCGGACAGCACGATGAGGACCTTGCCGTCGGGGAACGTCCAGGTGTGGACCTGCGGCTTGACCTCGTCCTTGACGATGCCGTCGATCTTCGCCAGGCCGGCCATGTCGATCTCGTTGTCGAAGTGGCCGATGTTCCCGATGATCGCCTGGTGCTTCATCTTGGCCATGTCGCCGGCCATGATGATGTCCTTGTTGCCGGTCGTCGTGACGAAGATGTCCGCCTTGTCGACGACCTCGTCGAGCGTCGTGACCTGGTAGCCGTCCATCGCCGCCTGCAGCGCGCAGATCGGGTCGACCTCGGTGACGATGACGCGGGCGCCCTGGCCGCGCAGCGACTCGGCGCAGCCCTTGCCGACGTCGCCGTAGCCGCAGACGACGGCGGTCTTGCCGCCGATGAGGACGTCCGTGGCGCGGTTGATGCCGTCGACGAGCGAGTGGCGGCAGCCGTACTTGTTGTCGAACTTCGACTTGGTCACGGCGTCGTTCACGTTGATCGCCGGGAACAGGAGGGCGCCGTCGCGCTGCATCTCGTACAGGCGGTGGACGCCGGTCGTGGTCTCCTCCGTGACGCCGCGGATCTCGGAGGAGAGCTGGGTCCACTTCTGCGAACCGTTCGAGATCGTGCGGTTCAGGAGCTGGAGGATGACGCGGTGCTCGTCGGACTCGGCGGTGTCGACCGAGGGGACCTTGCCGTCCTTCTCGTACTCGACGCCCTTGTGGACGAGGAGGGTGGCGTCACCGCCGTCGTCGAGGATCATGTTCGGGCCGCCGGTGGGCGTGTTCGGCCAGGTCAGGGCCTGCTCCGTGCACCACCAGTACTCCTCCAGCGTCTCGCCCTTCCAGGCGAAGACCGGGATGCCCTGGGGGTTGTCCGGGGTGCCGTTGGGGCCGACGGCGATGGCTGCGGCGGCGTGGTCCTGCGTGGAGAAGATGTTGCAGGAGGCCCAGCGGACCTCGGCGCCGAGCGCGACGAGGGTCTCGATGAGGACGGCCGTCTGGACCGTCATGTGGAGGGAGCCGGTGACGCGGGCGCCCGCGAGGGGCTGCGTGGCGGCGTACTCCTTGCGGATCGCCATGAGGCCGGGCATCTCGTGCTCGGCGAGGGTGATCTCCTTGCGGCCGAAGGCGGCGAGGGAGAGGTCGGCGACCTTGAAGTCCTGGTCCTGTCGGTTGGCGACAGAAGTCATAAGTGAGCTGCTCCTCGGTGCTGTTGCAGTCGGTCGAGGTGGGCTGACGCGCCTGTCCGCGGTAAGCGGGCCGGGCGTACATGGCTGACCTGCGGCGTCCTGGGACACACCTGTCCCCTGACACTCGCGGCGCAGTCCGTCGGAGGCCCTCTCTCCCTCGGTCGACCCGGCGAACGGGCCGCCCGACCGCCATCAGCAGCGACGTCTGGCTCGTCACAAAGCTACACCGATCGGCCCAGCCGGACCCACCCCGCCTCCGGATCGGGCCATGTCGCGTTTCGGGGCGGGGCCGCTCGGGGCGCGGGCGGAGAGAAATGGGGACACATGACAACGGACTACCGGACCCGGGACCTTTGAACTGTCAACTCTGTTCGTATGTGTTGCACCATGCTGGTAGAGCCGCAAAGATTTGCGCGCTCTTGCACGGAACGCTTGAAGGAGAGCCACGTGACCAGTCCGGCCGACCCCCACGCGGGCGGAGGGGCCGTCGAGCAGCAGAAGAAGTTGAAGCTGCTCGCGGTGACCGCATGTCCGACCGGCATCGCGCACACCTACATGGCGGCGGAGAAGCTGCAGCAGGCAGCGGACGCCGCGGGAATCGACATGAAGGTGGAGACGCAAGGGTCCATCGGGGCCGAGAACGTCCTCACCGACAACGATGTCAAAAGCGCAGACGGCATCATCATCGCCGCCGACAAGGACGTCGACCGCGCCCGGTTCGCCGGGAAGCGGGTGCTGTCGGTGGGTGTGTCGGAGGGCATCAGCCACCCCGAGCAGTTGATCGAGCGTGTGCAGAGCGCGCCCGTGCACGGTGCGGAGGGCGGTGCGGAGCAGGAGGCCGCGGCGCCCGGCGGCAAGGAGCGCAGCGCGGCGTACAAGGCGCTGATGAACGGCGTCAGCTTCATGATTCCGTTCGTCGTCGTCGGTGGTCTGCTGATCGCCATCTCGCTGGCGGTCGGCGGTCACGCGACGCCCGACGGGATCCAGATCCCCAAGGACACGTTCTGGTTCAACGTCAACGCGCTCGGCACGCTCGGCTTCAAGCTGATGCTGCCGATCTTCTCCGGCTATATCGCCTTCGCGCTCGGAGACCGCCCCGCACTCGTGCCGGGCATGATCGGCGGCTTCCTGGCAGCCGACGCCAGCATCTACGGCTCCGACGCCAACGCCGGCTTCCTCGGCGCCATCGTGACCGGTTTCCTCGCGGGCTACCTCGTCCTTGCCATTCGTAAGGTCAAGGTCCCCAAGGCCATCCAGCCGATCATGCCGATCATCGTGGTCCCCATCGTGTCCACGCTGGCCGTCGGCCTCGCCTTCATCTACATCCTCGGCGGGCCGATCTCCTGGGTGTTCACGCACCTCACCGACTTCCTCGGCGGGATGACCGGGTCGAGCGCGGTGCTGCTCGGCGCGCTCATCGGTCTGATGATCGCGTTCGACATGGGTGGCCCGGTCAACAAGACGGCGTTCCTGTTCGCCGTCGGTCTGATCGGGACGAACAACGCCGTGATGGGTATGGCCGCCGCGGCCATTCCGGTCATGCCGCTCGGCCAGGGTCTGGCCACGCTGATCCGGCGCAAGCTCTACTCCGACTCGGAGCGCGAGGCGGGTATCGCGGCGCTGTTCATGGGGTGCTTCGGAATCTCCGAAGGCGCCATCCCCTTCGCGGCGGCGCGGCCCGCGCAGGTCATCCCGGCGAACATGCTGGGTGGCGCGGTCGCCGGTGCGATCGCCGGGCTCGCGGGCGTCGAGGACTCCGTGCCGCACGGTGGCCCGATCGTCGCGGTGTTCGGCGCGATCAGCGGGCTCGCCATGTTCTTCGTGGCGATCGTCGCGGGCACGGTGGTCACCGCCGTATCGACGAACGCGCTGATCGGCGTGAGCAACCGCCGTGCCGCCGCCAAGCAGGCCGCGGCCGACGCCGCTCAGACCGCGGAGGCGAAGACCGCCGAGGCCAAGGCCGCCGAGCCCGTCCTGGCCGGTGCCACTCCGGCCGTCGCCGCCGAGCACGCGCCCGAGCCGGCGCACGCCACGGCGTCCGTCGCGTCCGCGTCCGCGAGCGGGTCGCTCCAGGCGGCCGCGGCGAGCTCCACCGCGTCTGGCGCGGCCGAAGCAGAAGCCGAGGCAGAGGCCGAAGCGGCCGATGGGGAGCCCGAGGTTCTCTCCGGCTACCTCACCGCCCAGACCGTCAAGGTGCAGCTGGACGCGGCGGACAAGGAGGCGGCCATCCGCGAAATGGCGGGCCTCGCCGCCGCCACCGGCAAGGTCGCCGACGAAGAAGAGCTCGTACAGACCGCGCTGCGCCGCGAGGAGCAGGGCACGACCGGGCTCGGCGAGGAGATCGCCATCCCGCACGCCAAGACGGACGCGGTGACCGCCCCGGTCGTCTGCTTCGCGCGCTCCGCCGAGGGCATCGAGTGGGGTTCGCTCGACGGCACGAAGGCCAAGCTCGTCTTCATGATCTCGGTGCCGGAGGCGGCGGCGGGCGACGAGCACCTGCGGATCCTGGCGCTGCTGTCGCGCAAGCTCATGGACACGGACTTCCGGGCGCGGCTGCAGGCGGCGCCGGACGAGGCCGCGATCCTCGAGGTGCTCTCCGAGGTGCAGTGAGCGCAACGCGTCTCTACGTAGATGGGGCCCAGCCGGGATTCTCGGCTGGGCCCCATCTACGTAGAGACGCGTTTCTAGTCGTGCTCAGTGCTCAGTGCTCAGTGTTCGGCACTCAGTGCTCCGCGCTCGGCGTCGGGCCGCCGGGGCGGGCCTCCGCGTCGGAGCCCTTCGCGGCCTCGGCCTCGCTGTAGATGTCGGGTTCGAGGTAGATGACGCGGGCGATCGGGACGGCGGCGCGGATGCGGGCCTCGGCGTCGTCTATGGCGCGCGCGACCTCGGCGGCCGTGTCGTCGTGCTTCACGGAGATCTTCGCGGCGACGAGGAGTTCCTCGGGGCCGAGGTGGAGCGTGCGCATGTGGATCAGGCCGGTGACGGTGTCACCGTCGACGACGGCCTTCTCGATCTTCGCGACCTCGTCGGTGCCGGCGGCCTCGCCGAGCAGCAGCGACTTGGTCTCCAGGGCGAGCACGACCGCGATGGCGATCAGCAGCACACCGATGCACAGGGTGCCGATGCCGTCCCAGACGGCGTCGCCGGTGGCGAGGGTCAGGCCGACGCCGAAGAGGGCGAGGATCAGACCGATGAGGGCGCCGAAGTCCTCCAGGAGGACGACCGGCAGCTCGGGGGCCTTGGCGCGCTTGATGAACTGGCCCCAAGTGAGCTTGCCGCGCAGCGCGTTGGACTCCTTGATGGCCGTACGGAAGGAGAAGCCCTCGGCAATGATCGCGAAGACGAGCACGCCGACCGGCCAGTACCAGTGCTCAAGATCGTGCGGGTGCTTGATCTTTTCGTAGCCTTCGTAGACGGCGAACATGCCGCCGACGGAGAAGAGCACGATCGAGACCAAGAAGGCGTAGATGTAGCGCTCGCGTCCGTACCCGAAGGGGTGTTGCGGGGTCGCCTCGCGCTGCGCCTTCTTGCCACCGATGAGGAGCAGGAATTGGTTGCCCGAGTCGGCGAGCGAGTGGACGGCCTCGGCGAGCATCGACGAGGAGCCGCTGAAGAGGAACGCCACGAATTTCGCTACTGCGATCGCGAGGTTGGCGGCGAGCGCCGCCACGATCGCCTTGGCTCCGCCTGAAGCACTCATGTCGTTCCGGGTGTCCCTTCGAGGTTGTACGTATTACGTCCCGTGCGCGGTGGGTCATTGTTGCAGCACGGGACGCCTCGCACGCCTCTCAGGCCACAACCGTCGCTCGGAAAACCGTGCCGGATCCGGACACATTCACCTTTTCGCCCGCCGGTACGAAGGCGGATTCGCCGGGTGCGAGTGCGAGTTCGCCGGCCCGGACGGTGCCCGCTGTGCAGAGCAGGATCTGCGGGGTCGGGGCCGTCAGGTCGTGGTCCGCGCCGCCCTCGGGCAGCACGAAGCGCGAGAGGCGGAACTCGTCGATGGGGGTGTCGTAGACCTCTTCGCCGTCCGGGGACGCCTCCGGGCGCAGCACGCCGGGGTCGGTGGCCTCGAAGCGGACGATGCGCAGCAGCTCGGGCACGTCGACGTGCTTGGGGGTGAGGCCGCAGCGCAGCACGTTGTCCGAGTTGGCCATGATCTCGACGCCGAGGCCGTTGAGGTAGGCGTGCGGGACGCCCGCGCCCAGGAACAGGGCCTCGCCGGGCTGCAGTTGTACGTAGTTGAGCAGCATCGCCGCGATGACGCCCGGGTCGCCCGGGTAGTGGTGGGCGATCCCCGCGTACGGCTCGTAGGGGCCGCCGATGCGCTGGGCGGCGGCGGTGGCGTCGGCGACGGTGCGCTCCATGTCGCCCGGGTCCGCGCTCAGTACGGCGGTGAGGACCTCGCGCAGCGCCGCCTCTTCGGGGTGGGCGCGCAGCAGGTCGACGTACGGCTCGAGGCTGTCGACGCCGAGGCCTTCGAGGAGCTTGGCGGCCTCCTCGGGTGCCCGGAATCCGCACAGGCCGTCGAACGGCGTGAGGGCGCAGATGAGTTCGGGCTTGTGGTTGGCGTCCTTGTAGTTGCGGTGCGGGGCGTCGATGGGGACGCCCCGCCTCTCCTCGTCCTCGTAACCCTCCTTCGCCTGCTGGAGGTTGGGGTGCACCTGGAGGGAGAGGGGCGCGCCCGCGGCGAGGATCTTGAGGAGGAACGGGAGGCGGGGGCCGAACTTGGCCACTGCCTCGTCGCCGAGTTCCTGCTCCGGGTGCGCGTCGATGACCTCGTTGAGCGGGCCGCGCTCGGTGCGCGAGGGGGCGCCGGGGTGCGCGCCCATCCACATCTCCGCCTGCGGTTCACCGGTCGGGCTTACGCCGATGAGCTGCGGGATCGCGGTGGTGGAGCCCCAGGCGTAGGGGCGGATGGTGTTGGTGAGGCGGTCCATGGGGTTCTTCTTCTACTCAGGTGGGGTACTCAGGTGGGGCCGGCGGTCGGGGTTCAGATCACGCGCTGGAAGCGAGGCCCAGGTAAACGGCGGCGAAATCCGTGACGGCGATCAGCTCCGCGAGGGTCTCCAGGTCACTGCCCTCCTCCGGTTCCAGTTCGCTGATGGCGGTGTCGTGCGAGAGCGCGAGTTCGCGGGCGGCGGGCGCGGCGGTGAGGCCGCCTGCGGGCCGGTCGCGCAGCAGCACCACGCGCGCGTGCAGCGGCTGGGCATCATCGACGCGGTCGCGGAAGAAGTCGTCGGGGTCGGCGCCGCCCGCCAGGTCGCCGGTGAAGAGCGCGCCGTGGGCGGGCATCGCCTCGGGCAGGTCTGCGGCGAGCGCCGGGCGGCCGGCGAGTTCGGCGAGCGCGGCGGCGAAGCGGCGGCCCGCCGGGCCCGCGGCGGCGCCCTCGGTCCAGATCAGCGGGAGCGAGTCGGCCAGCTCGGCGGCGAGCGTCTTGGCCGGGTTGCTGTACGTCGCGATGGCGGGGCCGCAGCGCTCGGCGACCTGGTCGAGGCGGTCGGCGACCTTTTCGAGCGTGTCGGGTGCGGCGGTGAGCAGACCCGTGCGGTCGAGGAGCGCGAGGAGGGGCGTGAGCAGCGCCCAGAGTGCGCCCGGCGCGGAGGCGGCCGCGGGTTCGTCCTGCTCGTACGGGGCGGTGGCCATCGGTACGAGGAGGCCGTGCGCCCTGGCGACCGACTCGGTCAGCGGGGCGCCGGAGGGGCAGACCGCGACGGCCGTGACACCGCGCCGGTAGGCCTGCTCGACGAGGAGCGAGAGGCTCGGCTCGGTGCCGTCCGGGGTGGCGATCAGGAGCAGGTCGACCGAGCCCGCCCAGCCGGGCAGCTCCCAGCGCAGCGCGCCCGCGGCGGGGGCCACGCCGGTGGGGCGCAGGCGGACGACCGGGCAGGACGCGCCGGCGAGGCGGCCGATGAGTTCGGCGACGCCCGCGGCGGCGGTGCCGGGGCCCGCGATCAGGACGGCGCGGGGGCGGCCGTCCGGCTTCAGCTCGGCGATGCCGGCCTCGGCCGCGTGCCGGGCCGCCGTGCGGACGCGGGCCCCGGCCTCGGCTGCGCCGCGGAGCAGGCCGCGGCGGTCGGCCCTGGCCAGTGCGTCCGGGTCGTCCAGGAGCGTTTCGTCGAACATGGCGTCGGATCTCCTGCGGGCGGTGGGAGGGGTGGGCCTGGCCGGCCGGGGCCCGGGGGTTCCTGGCCGGCGAGTGGGTCTGGCGTCTGGCCGAGCGGGCCCGGGGTTCCTGGCCGGCGGGTGGCCTGGCCGGCGGATCGGGTCGCGTGGAGGCGGCCGCGATCCGTCGGGGCCTGCGCCGGGCGCCGGGGAGGTGTTACGCGGGGCGGCGGGCCTCGTCGACCAGGAGGACGGGGATGCCGTCGCGGACCGGGTAGGCCAGGCCGCACTCCTTGCCGGTGCAGATCAGCTCGGCGTCGGCCTCCTCGAGGGGGGCGTGGCAGGCCGGGCAGGCGAGGATCTCCAGGAGGCCGGCTTCGAGCGGCATGGTTCCCTCCGGGGGTACGTGGGGTTCGGGTACGTGGGGTTCGGCGCGCTGCACCGGGGCGCGGTGGCCGGGTGGCCGACCGGGGTGCGGCGCTGGTCACCAGCCTACCGGCGGGGACCGGAGCCGCGCCGTGGCCGGGGCCGCCGTGAACGGTGCGCGGCGCGTCGTGAACGAGGCGCGGCACGTCGTGAACGGTGCGCGGCACCGGGGCCGCCTCGCCCACCCTGCCGCCCGAGGCGGCTGATCGCCCACGACGTGGGGCATCCACGGCGTGGGGCGCCCATGGCATGGGGGTATCCACGGCTTCGGGGCATCGACGGCTCGGGGCGCCCACGACACGGGGGCATCCACGGCGTGGGGCGCCCACGGCACGGGTCGCCCCACGCCTCAGCCGCGGATGATCGCCAGGGCCTCGTCGCGGACCTTCTCCATCGTCGACGCGTCCCGGGCCTCCGCGTTGAGCCGCAGGAGCGGTTCCGTGTTGGAGGGGCGGACGTTGAACCACCAGTCGGTTGACGTGATCGTGAGGCCGTCGAGCTCGTCTGTGGTGATGCCCTCGCGGCCCGCGTACGTCGCCTTGATCGCGGCGAGCCGGTCGGCCTGGTCGGCGACCGTGGAGTTGATCTCGCCGGAGCCGACGTAGCGGTCGTAGGAAGAGACCAGCGCGGAGAGCGGGCCGTCCTGGCCGCCGAGCGCGGCGAGGACGTGGAGCGCCGCCAGCATTCCCGTATCGGCGTTCCAGAAGTCGCGGAAGTAGTAGTGCGCGGAGTGCTCGCCGCCGAAGATCGCGCCGGTCGTGGCCATCTCCTGCTTGATGAAGGAGTGGCCCACGCGCGTGCGCACGGGCGTGCCGCCGTTCTCCTTCACGACCTCCGGCACGGACCAGGAGGTGATCAGGTTGTGGATGATCGTGCCCGAGCCGCCGTTTCTCGCCAGCTCCCGCGCGGCGACCAGCGCGGTGATCGCGGACGGGGACACCGGGTCGCCGTTCTCGTCCACGACGAAGCAGCGGTCCGCGTCGCCGTCGAAGGCGAGGCCGATGTCGGCGCCCTCGGCACGCACGCGTGCCTGGAGGTCCACGATGTTCGCCGGGTCCAGCGGGTTCGCCTCGTGGTTCGGGAACGTGCCGTCCAGCTCGAAGTACATCGGTACGACGTCCAGCGGCAGGCCCCCGAGAACCGTCGGCACGGTGTGCCCGCCCATGCCGTTGCCCGCGTCCACGACGACCTTCAGTGGGCGGATCTCCCTGAGGTCGACGAGGCCGCGCAGGTGCGCCGCGTAGTCCTCCAGCGTGTCCCGCCGCGTGATGCTCCCGGGCGTCGCGGCCGGCTCCGGGGCGCCCGACTCGCTCCACTCCTCCGCAAGGCGGCGGATCTCCGCGAGGCCCGTGTCCTGGCCGACGGGCGCCGCGCCCGCGCGGCACAGCTTGATGCCGTTGTACCGCGCCGGGTTGTGCGAGGCCGTGAACATGGCGCCGGGCAGGCCGAGCGCGCCCGACGCGTAGTACAGCTGGTCCGTGGAGCACAGGCCGATCTCGGTGACGTCGACGCCGAGGGCGGCGGCCCCGCGCGCGAAGGCGCCCGACAGGCCGGGCGACGACGGCCGCATGTCGTGCCCGACGACGATCGCTTCGGCGCCGGTCACCCGCACGAACGCGGCACCGAACAGCGCGGCGAGGTCCTCGTCCCACTGGTCGGGGACCACCCCGCGCACGTCGTACGCCTTCACGATCTGCGACAGATCAGCTGCAGCCACGGTCCGCCCAGCCTTCCTGGAGTCCTTCACGGACCCACAAAGTACCTGGCCGCACTGACAGCGGACGGTGAACCCCTCATTCCTCCCGGGAAACCCGTCCGCCCGCATCCTCACTGGTCACGGCAGACCCACACCGCTCACGGCAGCATCCACGACAACACCGCCGTGCTCTGCGCCCACACGATCAGACACATCACGAGCAGCAGCCCGGCGCTCCACGGCAGCACCTTGCGCAACAAGTCGCCTTCCCGGCCCGCGAGTCCGACCGCCGCGCACGCGATCGTCAGGTTCTGCGGCGAGATCATCTTGCCGAGCACGCCGCCCGAACTGTTCGCCGCGGCAAGGAGTTCCGGCGAAAGGCCCGACTGCTGGGCGGCCGTCACCTGAAGCGCCCCGAAGAGCGCGTTGGCCGAGGTGTCGGACCCGGAGACCGCGACGCCGAACCACCCGAGAACCGGCGACAGGAAGGCGAGCCCCGCGCCCGCCGCCGCGACGAAGTGCCCGATGGTGGCGGCCTGTCCGGAGAGGTTCATGACGTACGCGAGGGCCAGCACGCTCGTCACCGTAAGGATCGCGAACCGCAGTTCGTGCACGGTGCCGAGCCACTCACGCACCGCATCGCGCGCGTGCACCCCGATCACGACGGCCGTGAAGAGCCCCGCGATCAGGACGAGCGTGCCGCCGGTGGAGAAGATCGGCAGCGTGAAGATGTTGCCCCCTACGGGCTTGCCGCTCGGGTCGGCGACGTTCAGGAAGGGCCAGTCGAAGACCCAGTTGGCCTTCGCGAGCCAGTCCTTGATGGCGGGGATCTGCGCCAGGGAGAAGATCGCGACGATGAGCGCGTACGGGGCGTAGGCGCGCAGCACCTCCGGCCGCGCGTCCTCCTGGTCCAGGTCCTCACTGCGTACGCCGGTCAGGACGGCGGCGCGTACGGGCTCGGCGGCCGGCCTGCGCGCGTGCGGCACCGCGACGAGGGCCCCGGCGCCCACCAGGGCGGCGCCGATGTCGGCGAGTTGGGCGGACACGTAGTTGGAGGCCACGAACTGGGCGACGGCGAAGGCGAATCCGCACGCGAGGGCGGGCACCCAGGTCTCGCGCAGGCCCCGCTTGCCGTCCACCAGGCCGACGAGCACGAGCGGCACCACAAGGGCGAGCAGCGGCGTCTGACGGCCCACTACGGAGGCGACGGCGTCCAGCGGGAGGCCCGTGACCTGAGCGAGCGTCACGACCGGTGTGCCCATGGCTCCGAAGGCGACCGGCGCGGTGTTGGCGACGAGCGCGACGACCGCGGCCTTCACGGGGTCGAAGCCGAGCGCGACCAGCATCACCGAGCAGATGGCGACCGGCGCCCCGAACCCGGCGAGCGCCTCCAGGAGCGCGCCGAAGCAGAACGCGACGACGAGCGCCTGGATGCGCGGATCGTCGGAGAGCCGCCCGAAGGAGCGGCGCAGGATGTCGAAGTGCCGGGTGCGCACCGTCATCCGGTACACCCACAGGGCGTTGACGACGATCCACATGATGGGGAAGAGCCCGAAGACCGCTCCTTGTGCGGCGCTGGAGACGGTCTGCCCCAGGGGCATGTCGTACGCGAGCCAGCCGACGGCGGCTGCCACGGCGAGGCCGATCAGGCCCGCGCGGTGCGCCTTCATGCGCACCGCGCCGAGCAGGACGAGGACGGTCACCAGTGGCAGGGCCGCGACGAGCGCGGACAGGCCGAGCGAGCCGCCTACGGGCTCCAGTTGCTGGACGAACACGTGCGCCTCCCGGAATCCCGGAGTCGGGTGGCGAAAATCGTCGTGTCCTCAACAATCTCGGGTCAACGCGTGCGACTGTGAAGATCCCGTGAAGGGGGCTGATCTACAAGGCAGTTGACCGGTTGACCGACGGTCGGCCGGATCAGTTGTCCGGCGAGCGCAGTACCCGGAGGTGGCCGCGGCGGGCGACCTCCATGGGGTCCGCCGTGCGCCCTCCGGAGCCGCCGGCCTCGGCCGCGCGCTCCTGCGGGCGGGCCGCCTCGCGCACGGCGTTGGCGAGGGCCTCCAGGTCGTCCCCGCTGGGGCGGCTGGGGCCGCTGGCGTCGGAGAGGCGGACGACCTCCCAGCCGCGCGGCGCGGTGAGGCGCTCGGAGTGCTCGGCGCACAGGTCGTAGCAGTGGGGTTCGGCGTACGTGGCGAGCGGGCCGAGGACCGCGGTCGAGTCGGCGTAGACGTACGTCAGCGTCGCGACGGCGGGACGGCCGCAAGCGGTGCGCGAACAGCGACGTACAGGGCTCACAGCGTTGGACGGTACCGCACTCTTGAGCGGGCCGCGACGACTCTCCCCGAGGTCACCCCACCGTGTCGTGGCGTGATACGGCGCACACCACCGCGCGCGGGCGCCCTGATGACCTGCGGCGACCCCAGGTTGTGCGCCCCGTGGCGCAGTTGAAAGCGGTCACCACTGAGGGCATATAGCGCCAATTGCGACGAGATCACCGATCCGGGAGAGAAGTTGAATCAGCCCCAAGATTGGCTTGATCGGTCAGGAATCGACATGACGTGCTCCGTCCGATGCCGTCCCGCTTCGGGCGCCGCGGAGGACTACGCTGCGTCAGTGATGGAAAGGCCAGTCAACACAGACGACGCGGCTTCGCCGCCCGCCGGGGAGCCGCGCCCGCCGCGCCGCCGCGACCGGCACGGCCGGGGCATGCGCGGGCCCGTGGCGCCCCCGCAGGTGCCGCTGTCCGCGAGCCGCGCCGAGGCCTTCTCCGACCTCGTACAGGACTCCGTGGAGCGCCTGGAGCGGCGCTGGCCGCAGCTCGCCGAGGTCGACTTCCTGATCCTGGACGTGCCGCGCCTGACGGCCGAGGACGAGGCCTGGGGCACCGAAACGGTCCCGCTCGGCGGCACCATCCCCGCGCGGGACGACACCCCCGCGCGCGTGGTCGTCTACCGGCGCCCCGTGGAGATCCGCACCAAGGGGCGCGAGGAGCAGGCGGTGCTCGTGCACGAGGTGGTCGTCGAGCAGGTCGCGGAGGTCCTGGGGCTCACCCCGGAGACCGTGGATCCCCGCTACGGGGACTACGGAGACTTCGGGGACGGCGAGGACTAGGGCCTGTCGGGCCCGGTGCCCGCCGTCCACCCCACCGGGGGCTGCCGGGAGCTACTTCTGCAGCACCGAAAGGTCCTCGTCCGACTTCGGCACCGACACCATGCCCCGGTCGTCCGGCAGCGTCTGCACCGTGAACGCGGGCACGGAGCCCTGCTTCTCCTCCAGCATCCGCGAGCCGTGCACCGGGCCGCCCGACACCGGCTCCACCGTGAGCGCGTACGAGCCCTTCAGGCCGGACGGCACGGGCGGGGTGACCGAGAGGGTCGTGCCGCCCTTGACCGTGTACTCCTTCGTGGCGGCGGTGCCGCCCTCGGTGCCCGGTGACGCGGTGACCTTGACCTTGCCGGTCGACTCGGGGGCGGTCAGGGCGAGCGTGGAGCCCTTGGAGCGGTTGTCGGCGACCGTGGCGCGCGCGCCGATGCCGCGCGTCGCCGGGATGAACGCGGTCTCCTGGTTGGCGCCCTTGCCGCGCGTGACGCGCAGGGCGGCCACGACGGGCACGGAGTCCTCGCTCGGCGTCAGGATCAGCGAGCCCGCCTCGCCGCGCGTGACGGCGCCGAGGTCGACGGCCGTGGTCATGCCCGACTTCAGGTGCAGCGTGTCGTGCCCCGCGGGCGCGATCTTGCCGCTGGAGGTCGCGAGCTGGACCTTCAGGTCGGCGTCGTCCTGGCCCGGCGCGAAGGCGACCAGGCGCACGTTCTTGGCGTCCTTCGGGATGCCGGGCAGCACCAGGGAGGACGCCGGGTCGGCGGCGGCCGGCAGCCAGTCCCCGCCCACCTTGTCGTCGACGTCCGACACCGCCGCCCCGACCCGGCCGCTGCGCGCGGTCACGTGCAGCGTCAGGTTCGGGTACTCCTTGTCGGTCAGCGTCGACAGCAGCACCGGGACGCTGGAGTGCGGCCCTACGGTGATGCCCTCGCCGACCTCGGACTTGACGGGCCCGTTGGGGCCGTACATCTGCACGTCCACGACCGCGGCCTCGTCGTCCGGGTTCGTGAGGTGGATGTAGTCGCTGCGGTCCTTGGCGGTGCTGGCGCCCGGGAAGTAGAAGTCCGTGTCGGGCGCCGAGCAGTTCACGCCGAGCAGGCCGCGGCCCGCTCCCGCGTCCACGCTGGTGGTCTGCTGCACGGTCCAGCCGGGCGCGAGGGCGCCGTCCGCGGTGCCGGCCAGGGCGGGGGCGTCCGAACCGCTGGCGTCGCCCGCGGCGGGCGTGCCGGGCTTCTTCGGGGTGACGACCGCCTTGCCCTTCTTGCCGCCCTTGGCGGGCGTCAGCTCGGCCTCGCCCGCACCCTCGGTGCCCTTCGTCGCGGGCGTGTACGAGGTGTACGCGGTCTCGGCCAGGTCGGACTGGCTGGGCTCCGGACACAGCAGGCTGGAGCGCTCGACAGGGAGGCGCGCGGCGGCCTTGCCGGAGGTGTCGTCGCCGCCGGGCGTCGTGGCGGCGGCGAAGCCCGTGACGGCGGCCAGGGCGGTCACGGCGGCGATCAGGGACAGGGTCGTGCGGTTCACTGCTGGCTCCCGTCGGGGCGCTCATGGTCGGCGCCGTTGCCGTGGCCGTGCTGCTGCTCGTACGTCGGGTCGTACGCCGGGTCGTACTGCGGGGGCTGCGGGGGCTGGGGCATCTCGTACCCGCCTCCGTAGGCGTACGGGTCGTACGGGGCCGCCTGGTAGGGGTCGGCCTGCTGGTCGTACCCGTAGGCGCCGCCCTGGTACTGCTGCTCCCCCATCGCGTACGTGCCGTAGTCGGTGCCCGCGTAGCTGGGCTGCTCCCACTCCGCGTACGCCTGCTGGTGCGGGATGCCCGCGACCGGGGCCTCCTCCGGAGGAGGAGGCACGGCGGCGCCCGGCATCGGCTGCGGCACCGGGGCGTCCTGCGCGGCCTGCGCGGCCTGCTCCGCCTCGGCCTGGGCGCGCAGTCGGCGCGCCCTGCGGCCGTCGCCCGCGAGGTCCTCGGCGGTCACGACGGGCTCGTCCGGCAGGTCGTCGTCGACGTCCTTGCGCCGCCCCGGCAGGGCGAGCACCACGAGGACGACGGCCAGCAGGCCCTGCGCCCACAGCCAGGCGGTGTGCGTGATCGGCGCGTCGTACGTGACGTCCAACGTGCCGCCCGAGGCGGGCAGTTCGAAGCCCTGCGCCCAGCCGTCGACGGTGGTCCTCGTCAACGGTGTGCCGTTCAGGGTGGCGGTCCAGCCCTCGGCGGACTGGTCGGCGAGGCGAAGGACGCGGCCCTCCTTGCCCGCCGGAACCTTCGTGTGCAGCTCTACGGGGCCCGCCGCGACCGGCACGGCCCCCTCCTCCGTGGAGCCCGCGTCGGCCGTGGGCAGGACGACGGCGCGCGCCACCTGCCGGTCGACGCGCCACAGCGCCGTGCCGTCCTGCTGGCTGAGCCGGGTCAGGCCGGGGGTGGCGTCCAGGACGCGGCTCATCTCGCGCGGCGCGCCGTCCCGTACGAGGACGTAGCGCACGGCGAAGCCGCCGAGCTGGTCGGCCTGGTCGGCGCCGGAGCCCGCGACCAGGTTGGCGACGACCTTGTCGAGCTTGGCGTTCTTGCCCGCGGCCTCGGTCAGCTCGCCGTCACCGAGGCGCGCGCCCGCGCCCCGGACCAGCGAGTACGCGACGTCGCCCGTGGAGCCGTCCATGACGAGCGTGCGGGCCTGGTCGCGGGTGCCGGCCTCCTCGGCGACGAACGCGGGCACCTGCACCGGGTCGCGGCGCTCCACGGGCCCGTCGGCGCCGCCGATCATCCAGCCCGCGGCGAGCAGCACGGGTCCGGCCGCCGCGGCGAACGCGATGAGCGCGGCCACCGGCTGACGCCAGCCGAAGCTCTGCTCGGCCACGCGCGAGCGCGCGCCGTCGGCGCCGAGCGCGGCCGCGGCCAGGAGCGCGATGCCGTACACGAGGGTGGCGGGCCCGGCCCACGTCGAGCCGTTCGACAGGGCCGCGAAGACCAGCGCCGTGAAGGCGACGGCCCAGGAGGTGAGGATCGCGGGCCGCCGCTCGTCGCGCAGCAGCGCGGCGAGCGCCGCGAGCACGATGCCGACGAGCAGCAGGCTGCCCGTGGTGCCCGAGCCGCCCGGCGAGGCGCCCAGCAGTGAGAGCGCGGTCGCGGACCCCGCTTCGTACGGGATTCCGGCTTCCTTGAAGAAGCCGAAGGGGAGCAGCGAGAGCGACCACGGCGCGAGCATCAGCAGCGGGGTGCCGAGCGCGGCCAGGAAACGCAGCCCGTAGGCGGTGAGGTCGGAACGCCGCACTACAAGGAGGGCGATTCCGAGGACGAGCGCGATCGGCCACACGATCGGCGTGAACGCCGTCGTGATCGTGAGCAGCAGCGCGTAGGCCCATGTGGCCCGCCAGCTGCCGCGCCCGCCCTGAGTGTGTGTCAGCCCCGAGGCGGCGAGGCCCGCGCGCGCGAGGAGCGGCAGCAGGATCGCGAGCACGGCGGTTCCGACGCGGCCGCCCGCGAGGGCGCCGGTGACGGCGGGCAGGAAGGCGTAGGCGACGGCCGCCCACGCGCGCAGCAGGCGCGAGGTGACGAGCGGCCTGGACGCGAAGTACGCGGTGAACCCGGCGAGCGGCACGGAGCCGACGAGCAGCACGGTGACCGCGAGCCCGGTGGAGCCGAACAGCACGGAGGCGAGGGTGGCGAGGACCGCGAGGTACGGGGGCGCCGCCTGGGTGCCGCCGGTACTGGTGGCGTGCCAGGCGTCGACGTACCGCGCCCACAGTTCGGAGGCGTCGGCGGGTGCGGGCAGCAGCGCCCCGCCCGCGAGCGCCCCGCCGCCCAACAGCCCTCTACAGGCGATGAGGGAGACGAGGAGCAGCACTACGAGGAGGACCGGTCCCGGGTTGCGGGCGATGCGCTTGAGGCGCGCGAACCGCTCGACGCGGACGAACTCCGAGTCGTCGAGCGCCTCCAGGCCACCGCCGCCGTGCCGGCCCGCGCGCGAGGTCTCCGGGTCGGAGCGGCCGAAGAAGTTCCCCGCGACCTGCTCGACGGTGAGCCGCACCGTCGCTCCCGGCGGCGGGAACAGCGGGCGCAGCTCCTTGGCGTCGACGGCGCCCTTGCCGCGCTGTCTGCGGGCGGCGAGGATCCGCCCCGGCCGCAGCAGCGTCGCCAGGAGACCGGTGATCTCGTCGAAGGCCTGTCCCGGCACCTTGCCGACGAGGTACGCGAGCGTACGCAGCAGCGTGCCGAACACGAGGCGGAGCAGGACCCACGGAAGCGTCGCCCCGCGCGCGTTGGCGAGCAGCGTGAAGACGGCGCCCGCCTTGTCGACCTTGTGCGGCGACGTGGCGGTGCGGCCGACGCAGTCGACGGTGCGGCGCTCGCGCGAGGATGCCTCGGCGTGCCGCACGACGGCGTCGGGGGCGACGACGACGCGGTGGCCCGCGGCCTGGGCGCGCCAGCACAGGTCGACGTCGTCACGCATCAGCGGCAGCCTGCGGTCGAACCCGCCGAGCTGCTCGAAGACATCACGCCGGATCAGCATTCCGGCGGTGGACACGGAGAGGACGGGCCGCACGTGGTCGTGCTGCCCCTGGTCCTGCTCGCGGCGGTCCAGGCCGGTCCAGCGGCGGCCGGAGTGGGCGATGGAGACGCCGACCTCCAGGAGCTGCCTGCGGTCGTACCAGCCGCGCAACTTGGGTCCGACGACCGCGACGTCACTGCCGGCCTCGCGCTCCATCTCGACGACGCGCAGCATCTGGGCGAGCGCGTCCGGCTCGGGCGCGCAGTCGTCGTGCAGCAGCCACAGCCACTGCTCGGGCTCGCCGTGCGGCAGGTCGGGCAGGTCGTACGCGTCGTCGCGCCAGGAGCGGCTGACGGGGTCCCAGCCGCTGGGCCGCTTCAGGTACGGCAGCTCTTCGGGGGTGAGGACGCCCGCGCTGCGCACGGCCTCCTCGACGGCCTGGCCGAAGCCGGTGCGGCGCGCGAGATGCAGCACGCGCTCGTCACCGATGGCCTCGGCGACGAGCGCGGCGGAGTCGTCGGCGCTGCCGGTGTCGGCCGCCATCGCGTTCTGTACGGGGCGCTCCTGGCCGAGCAGTCCCGACAGGACGTCGGGCAGCCAGCGCGCTCCGTCGTGCGAGACGACGACGGCGGTGACGACATGCCTGGGGAACTCGGGGGCGCTGCTCGGGTCGAACCCCGCTGCGGGCGCCGGGTTGAACGCGGCTGCGGCAGCGCCGAATTGACCTGCCGAATGGCTGTGCACGGACATCGAGGTACGGGCCCCGGTTCGTTGGACTGCGGTGGACGGCCGCGCCCACTGGGGACACGGTGGCGTCCGGGACGGGGCCCCACACTAACGGCTGCCAACAAGAGTGGCCCGCCGCCTGTGGACAACCACGGGCAGCGGGCCGAAAAGCACCGCACGTCCTGGGGACTAGACGGCGGCCTTCTTCAGCCGGCGGCGCTCCCGCTCGGAGAGGCCACCCCAGATGCCGAACCGCTCGTCATTGGCGAGCGCGTATTCGAGGCACTCGGAGCGGACCTCGCACGCGAGGCAGACCTTCTTGGCCTCCCTGGTGGAGCCGCCCTTCTCGGGGAAGAAGGATTCGGGGTCGGTCTGGGCGCACAGCGCGCGCTCCTGCCAGCCGAGTTCTTCTTCCGCGTCCTCGACCAGCAGATCCTGAAACGACTCGGTCATAGTGCGCCCCTCGTCTGTCCGTGCGTCCCCGTGATGTTGCCGTTACCGATTTCGGCTGAACGACACGAGTGAAATTACAAGTGTGCCGATCCGGGGCAGTCAAGCCGAGATCTGCTATTGGGCCCCTTATTCACTCTGCGGAACCAAGGCTATGCGGAAAGTGTTCAAATCGCCAAAAACCGTGACACTTGCCCGCGGCCCATGTGGAGTCGACCGCACAGCGCGCGACCATCCAGAAGGACGCCGCGAAGATCGTGACCGTTCCGACGTTTGCGCGCCGGGTTGCTGCGCCACATGTCCCCCGGCCTCACTGCACAAACCTTTCGCCTGCGAGAGGCACCGGAAGAGGTGAACCATATTCCACAATCCGGACATTGGGTTGACAACAAGGGCATGACCCAGTCTCCTGATGGGCATGTTCGCGCCTTCCGCAACCTCGACGACCCGCACCGGCGGGCTCGTTCGCGTTGCCCTCGCGAGCTGTCGCTGTTGCTGTTCCAGCTGTTGAGTCGTTGAGCCCGTCGGCTCCGACCCCGCTGCATCTCTCATCCCAGTACGGCCCTGTGCACCGCACTCCCTTGAGGAACACCACCACTCCATGAACAGCGACAGCGACCTCCAGATCGCCGGCGACATCCTCGAAGTACCGCACCTCCTGCGGCCCGCCCGCGAGCACCCCGAGACGGTGGCCGAGTTCATCGGCCTCGCGCGCTCCATCGCCGCCGACCGCTCCCAGCGGGAGCACCTCGTCGAGTACGACGCCACGACCCGCTGGTACCACCGCCTGCGCACCGGGCCCGGCTACGAGGTGTGGCTGCTGTCGTGGGTGCCGGGGCAGGGCAGCGGGGCGCACGACCACGGCCCGTCGTCCGGCGTACTGACGCTGCTGCAAGGCGAGCTGACGGAGCGTACGGAAAGCGGCGTGCGCGCGCTCGGGGCGGGCGCGCAGCGGGTCTTCGCGCCCGGCTATGTCCACGAGGTCGCCAACGACTCCCTGGAGCCCGCGGTCAGCCTGCACGTCTACTTCCCCGGGCTGACCGAGATGCCGATGCACAGCGCCGCGTGCTCGGTTGCGGACGCGGTCACCGTCTGAGGCACGGTCGCTGTCCGAGACCGGGCAGCCAGTCGACGCGTTGTCAGACCTGCCTGCGATGCTGGGCACATGCGCATTGTGGTTCTGGCAGGCGGCATCGGTGGTGCCCGGTTCCTTCGCGGTCTCAAGCAGGCCGCCCCGGACGCGGACATCACGGTCATCGGCAATACCGGGGACGACATCCACCTCTTCGGCCTGAAGGTCTGTCCGGACCTCGACACGGTGATGTACACGCTGGGCGGCGGCATCAACGAGGAGCAGGGCTGGGGACGTACGGACGAGGCGTTCACGGTCAAGGAGGAGCTCGCGGCGTACGGGGTCGGACCCAAGTGGTTCGGGCTCGGCGACCGGGACTTCGCGACACACATCGTCCGTACGCAGATGCTGGCGGCGGGCTTCCCGTTGAGTGCCGTCACCGAGGCGCTGTGCGAGCGGTGGCAGCCGGGGGTGCGGCTGCTTCCCATGTCGGACGACCGCGTGGAGACGCACGTGGCCGTGGACGTGGACGGGGAGCGCAAGGCCGTGCACTTCCAGGAGTACTGGGTGAAGCTGCGGGCCTCCGTGGACGCGCAGGCCGTCGTGCCGGTCGGCGCCGAGCAGGCGAAGCCCGCGCCGGGCGTCCTGGAGGCCATCGCCGAGGCAGACGTGATCCTCTTCCCGCCGTCCAACCCCGTGGTGAGCGTCGGCACGATCCTCGCCGTGCCGGGGATCCGGGAGGCCATCGCCGAGGCGGGCGCGCCCGTGGTCGGGCTCTCGCCGATCGTCGGTGACGCGCCGGTGCGCGGCATGGCGGACAAGGTGCTCGCGGCCGTGGGCGTGGAGTCCAGCGCGGCGGCCGTCGCCGAGCACTACGGGGCGGGGCTGCTCGACGGGTGGCTGGTCGACACCGTGGACGAGAAGGAGGTCGCGCGGGTCGAGGCGGCCGGGATCCCCTGCCGGGCCATTCCGCTGATGATGACGGACCCCGTGGAGGGCACCGCCGCCGCGGAGATGGCGCGCGAGGCGCTGAAGCTCGCGGAGGAGGTGCGCGGCGCGTGACCGACACCCCTGCCGCCCCCGGCTTTCGCGCGTGGGCCGTCGCCGGGATCCCCGAGGTGCGGGAGGGCGACGACCTCGCCAAGCTCATCGCCGCCGCCGAACCGGGCCTCGTCGACGGCGACGTACTGCTGGTCACCTCGAAGATCGTCAGCAAGGCCGAGGGGCGGATCCTGCGGGCCGACGACCGGGAGGCCGCGATAGACGCCGAGACCGTACGGGTCGTGGCGCGGCGCGGATCGCTGCGGATCGTCGAGAACAAGCTGGGGCTCGTGATGGCCGCGGCCGGTGTCGACGCCTCCAACACCCCTGCGGGCACCGTGCTGTTGCTGCCCGAGGATCCGGACGCTTCGGCCGCCGCGATACGGGACGGCCTGCGGGACGCGCTGGGCGTGGACGTCGGGGTCGTCGTCACCGACACCTTCGGCAGACCGTGGCGGAACGGGCTGACCGATGTCGCCATCGGGGCCGCCGGCGTGCGCGTACTCGACGACCTGCGGGGCGGCACGGACGCGTACGGGAATCCGCTCAGCGCCACCGTGGTGGCCACGGCCGACGAGCTGGCGGCCGCGGGCGACCTCGTGAAGGGCAAGGCCGGCGGGCTGCCGGTCGCCGTGGTCCGCGGGCTCGGTACCGGTGTCATCGACCAACAGGGCGGCAGCGCACGGGAGTTGGTGCGGGTGGCGCGTGACGACATGTTCCGGCTCGGTACGTCGGAGGCGGTGCGGGAGGCCGTGACGCAGCGGCGGACCGTGCGGGCGTTCACCGACGAGCCGGTGGATCCGGGGGCCGTACGAAGAGCGGTCGCCGCCGCCGTGACCGCGCCCGCGCCGCATCACACGACGCCGTGGCGGTTCGTGCTCCTTGAGTCGGAAGCGGCCCGGGGGCGGCTGCTCGATGCCATGCGGGACGCGTGGATCGAGGATCTGCGGCGGGACGGCAAGAGCGAGGAGTCCATCGCGAAGCGGGTGCGGCGCGGGGACGTGCTGCGCAACGCGCCGTATTTGGTGGTGCCTTGTCTGGTGATGGACGGGTCCCATACGTACGGGGACGAGCGGCGGGACGCCGCCGAGCGGGAGATGTTCGTGGTCGCCGCCGGGGCCGGGGTGCAGAACTTCCTGGTCGCGCTCGCCGGGGAGCGGCTCGGGTCCGCGTGGGTGTCGTCGACGATGTTCTGCCGGGACGTGGTGCGGCGAGTGCTGGATCTGCCCGAGTCGTGGGATCCGATGGGGGCCGTCGCGGTGGGGCATGCGGCGGGGGCGCCGGGGGTGCGGCCGGAGCGGGTTGTCTCCGACTTTGTCGAGGTGAGGTGAGGCGGGCGCTTCCGTGTCCGCTTCTCCTTCTCCCTACCCCCTCACCACTGCGCGATGTTCACCTTGCGCATCTTGGGTTGTCTGCGTGGGGGTGAGACGCCGCTGAGCATGATCAGGCGGGCGGCGCGGTGGCGCTGGCCCGCGTACGGGGTCAGGAGTTCCAGCATGTCCTCGTCCGTCGCGTCCCGGTTGGCAGCGAGGGCGTAGCCGACGATGCCGGGCAGGTGCAGGTCGCCCGTCGTCACCTCGTCCGGGGCGCCGTGTGTGCGCTGGACCGTCTCGGCGGAGGTCCAGGGGCCGATGCCGGGGACCAGTTCGAGGCGGGCGCGGGCCGCCTTCGGGTCCATGTCCGCCGCTTCCTGGAGGCGGCGGGCCACCTTGGCGGCGCGGAGGATCGTCGAGGCGCGCTTGTTGTCGACGCCTGCCTTGTGCCACTCCCAGGACGGGATCAGGGTCCATGTGCGCGGGTCCGGCATCACGCGCATCCGTAGCTCTTCGCCCGCCGGGCCCGGGGCCGGTTCGCCGTACTTGGTCAGGAGCAGGCGCCAGGCTCGGTACGCCTCGTCCGTCGTGACCTTCTGTTCCAGGATCGACGGGATCAGGGATTCGAGGATCAGGCCGGTGCGGGTCAGGCGGAGGCCGGGGCGGCGGTGGGCGGTGCGGGCGAGGAGGCGGTGGCGGGGCTCGAACGGGGTGGGGTCGTCCGATTCGCCGAGCAGGTCGGGGAGTTGGGACATGAACCAGTCGGATCCCGGGCCCCAGGTGCGGGTCTGGATCGTGCCGTCGGGGTTCTCCGTGACGCGGAGGGTGGCGGGGCCGTCCGGGGTGCGGCTGGCGCGCCAGATGGAGCCGTCCGGGGTGGTGCGGAAGGTGGGGTCGGCCGGGCCCCTTCGCAGCGGGCCGAGGGTGAGGCCCAGGTGGAAGGGGGTTTCGGGGGCGTATCGGCGGCCGGCCACGGGGTCCTTCGGGTGGGGCGGGTGGGGTGGGTGCGGGGTTCGAGGGTAATGGGGTTTCCTCCCCCAGCCCGCCCCTTCCCGAAAGTGCCCCTGCGGGGCGCAGTGGCCGGCGTCACGGGGCGCTGCCCCGGACCCCGCTGCTCAATCGCCGCAGGGGCTTGAACAGTTACTGGTCCGACGAGAAGCGGACGGAGGCCGGGGGAAGGGTGGCGTTGCACCAGATGCGGATGCCGGACTGGAGTTCGTTGTCGGCGCCCACGTGGGCGCCGTCGCCGATGACCGCGCCGGTGACGGTGGTGCGGGCGCCGATGCGGGCGGCGGTGCCGATCAGGGAGTCGGTGATCACCGCGCCGGGTTCGACGACGGCGTCCGGGAGGACCGTGGAACCGGAGACGCGGGCGCCCTCGCCGATGGTCGCGCCCTCGCTCACGACCGTGCCGTCGGTCAGCTTCGCGTCCGGGGCGACCCTGGCCGTCGGCAGGACGAGGCGGTCACCGCGGCGGCCGGGGACGGCGGGCGACGGGGCGCGGCCCATGACCAGGTCGGCGGAGCCGCGGACGAAGGCCTGGGGGGTGCCGAGGTCGAGCCAGTAGGTGGAGTCGACCATGCCCTGGAGGTGGGCGCCCGCGGCCAGCAGGTCCGGGAACGTCTCGCGTTCGACCGAGACCGGGCGGCCCGTGGGGATCGTGTCGATGACCGAGCGGCGGAAGACGTACGCGCCCGCGTTGATCTGGTCCGTGACGATCTCTTCGGGGGTCTGGGGCTTTTCGAGGAAGGCCGTCACCCGGCCCGTGGAGTCCGTGGGGACCAGTCCGTAGGCGCGCGGGTCCTCCACGCGGGAGAGGTGGAGGGAGACGTCGGCGCCGGTCGTCTCGTGCTCGTGGACGAGTGCGCCGATGTCCAGGCCCGTCAGGATGTCGCCGTTGAAGATGAGGACCGGGTCGTCAGGACCGGAGCGCAGGTGCGAGGCGACGTTGCGGATGGCGCCGCCGGTGCCGAGGGGCTCGACCTCGGTGACGTACTCCAGGTGCAGTCCGAGGCGGGAGCCGTCGCCGAAGTAGGGCTCGAAGACCTCCGCGAGATAGGAGGTGGCCAGGACGATGTGGTCGACGCCCGCGGCCTTGGCGCGCGCCAGCTGGTGCGTGAGGAAGGGCACGCCCGCCGCCGGGACCATCGGTTTCGGCGTGTTCACCGTGAGTGGCCGGAGTCTGGTGCCCTTGCCGCCGACCAGGAGGATCGCTTCTGTCACCTGTCGTCTCTGCTTCCTGCTGGGGCCGGCCGAACTGTCTTTCGGCCGGCCAGTGTATGCAGACCGTGCGAGGCGCCCAGGCCGGCCGGCGTCAGCGACCCTGGAGATGGGCGGAGCTGCTGCGAGCGCTGCCGAGCTGGTTGTAGAGACGGCGTCCCGGACAATCGGTCGCGAATCCGTCCCGGTGCCCGGAGATCACCTTGAGTCGTACATTCTTTCCCTTGCGGTAGAGATTGCCACCGCCCGACTTCAGATATGTCGTTCCGCGTGGATTCGCGCCGTACAGGCCGAGCTTCCAGGCCGTGAGGCGGGCGATGGCCCGGACGGCGGCGGCGGGCGGGTTTGAGCGGCTGTACGAGCCCAGGACCGCGACACCCATGCTGTTGGTGTTGAAGCCGAGGGTGTGCGCGCCCATGACCGGTTTGGACACCCCGCCGGCCCGGCCTTCGTAGATGTTTCCGCACTTGTCCACGAGGAAGTTGTAGCCGATGTCACGCCAGCCGCTGCTCTTGACGTGGTAGCGGTAGATACTGCGGATGACGGAAGAGGCTTGCGAGCAGCGGTAGTTGTTGCCGGAAGCACTGTGGTGGACGAAGGCCGCCTTGACGGTTTTGGTGTAGGCGAACTTCCGCTCCCGGAGTTTCTCGTTGGCGCCCCAGCCCTTGCGCGTGATGATGCGCGGGCGCGGGCCGACGAACGGGCGGGAGACGGCCGACTGCTTCTGGGCCCGTGCCTCGGTCTGTTCCTTGGTGAGCGCGGGGATGACGCCGGTCGCGGCGCCCTCGGCGCGGGCGCCGCGCGCGGGTTCCTTGCCGGGGTCGACGAGTTCGAGGCGGAGGCCCTTGGGGAGGGTGGCGGGTTCCGTGGCCCGGGAGGTGTCGGAAGCATCGGAGTTGTTGGGGGCGTCCGGCTTGACGCGTACCTCTACGCCGTCGCTGTCGCCGACCCAGAGCGGGGCGGTCGCGCCGTGCAGGCGGCCGGAGGCGCGTTCCGGTGCCTCCAGGTCGGGGGCGTCGTCGTTGTGGGTCTCCACGTCCTGCCAGGCGGACCAGTCGGTGGTGTTCGTGGTGCGGGTACGTACTTGTACGTGGCCGTGGAGTTCGGCGTCCGGGTCGTCCCAGACGACGCCGACGAGGGAGAAGGGGCGTACGTCGCGGCGGGTGAGCCCCTGCCCGGTCGGGGTGGGGGTGCCGGAGGCGCGGGTCGATCCGCCGCCGAGGGGGTCGAGGGGGAGGGACTGGGTGCTGCCGGGAACCCCTTCGCGCGCCGGGGCCGGCGGCGCGGCGTGCGAGGCCGTGGGCAGGGTGAGCGGGAGGGCGAGGGCGGCCGCGCAGGTGACGCCGACGGAGGAAGCAAGGAATCCACGCATGCGCACGATCGTGTGCGGGTTGGGGTTGGTCGGCCATCGGGGTGGGTCATACGGGTGTGCGGCGGGGCCGTTCCTGCGTCACGGGGCTCTGCCCCGGACCCCGCTGCTCAATCGCCGCAGGGGCTTGAAATGCCGGGCCCCACCGCCCGGGCGCCGCAAGGACTTGACCTACCGGACCCCACCGCCCGGGCGCCGCAAGGACTTGAGCGGCGCGTACGCTGAGCCGCGTGAATGTTGCGCCGCGCACTCCCGCCGACCTCCTCACGGCCGCCCTCGCCGCCGACCCGGGAAGGCCGCTCGTCACGTTCTACGACGACGCGACCGGGGAGCGCGTGGAGCTGTCCGTGACCACGCTCGCGAACTGGGTGGCCAAGACGGCCAACCTGTTGCAGGGGGACCTGAACGCCGAACCCGGCGACCGCGTCGCGCTGTTGCTGCCCGCCCACTGGCAGACCGCGGTGTGGCTGCTCGCCTGCTCGTCCGTCGGTGTCGTCGCCGACGTCGACGGGGACCCGGCCGCCGCCGACCTCGTCGTCAGCGGCCCCGACACCCTCGACGCCGCCCGCGCCTGCTCCGGCGAGCGGATCGCGCTCGCGCTGCGGCCGCTCGGCGGACGGTTCCCGCAGCCGCCCGAGGGCTTCCTCGACTACGCCGTGGAAGTGCCGGGCCAGGGCGACCGGTTCGCGCCCTTCTCCCCCGTCGACGCCGACGAGCCCGCGCTCGTCGTGGCGGGCGCCGAGTGGACGGGCGCGGAGGTCGTCGAGAAGGCCGCCGACGACGCGACCGCCCTCGGCCTCACCGGGCCCGGGTCCCGGCTGCTGTCCGGACTCGCGTACGACAGCTGGCAGGGGCTCGCCGCCGGGCTCTACGCGCCGCTGGCCACCGGCGGTTCCGTCGTGCTGTGCCGCAATCTGGACCGGCTCGGCGAAGAGGCGCTGGCGGGGCGCGTGGAGAGCGAGCGGGTCACCGCGACCGCCCGCTGACCCCCGCGCCGAGTCCCGGCTGAATCCCCCTGCGGGAAACTCCTAGCCCGTTCGGCTCAGCTCCCCCGGCCCGTCGCCGCGACGGGGTCCATGGTCGTAGGTACGCCTACGTTTCCATGAGGGGGACCTGTACGTGACCGACTCCGCTGCCACGCCCCCGGACCCCGGGCCGGCCCACGGTTGCTCGCCCACCGGAGCGGGGCGCGCCCGGCGGCGCCGGAGATGGCTGCGGTACACGGCGGTCTGCGCGGCGTTCCTGGTGCTGGCGGCGGGCGGCGTCGGCTGGGCGGCGTACAACAGGCTCAACGGGAACATCACCGAGGACCAGGACACCGCCGCCGAGCTCGCCCGCTACGAGAAGGAACGGCCCACCGTGCTGGCCGAGGGGGCGCAGAACCTGCTGCTCATCGGCTCCGACTCGCGGGCCGGGAAGAACGGGAAGTACGGGCGCAACGACGGGACGCAGCGCTCCGACACCACGATCCTGCTGCACATCGCCGCGGACCGGAAGAGCGCGACGGCCGTCTCGTTCCCGCGCGACCTGATGGTCGACGTGCCGACTTGCCGGGAGCGGAACGGGGACCGGCACGACGCGATGTTCGCGATGTTCAACTACGCCTTCGAGGTGGGCGGTTCGGCCTGCACGATCCGTACGGTCGAGAAGGTGACGGGAGTTCGGGTCGACCACCACATGGTCGTCGACTTCGAGGGCTTCAAGGACATGGTGGACGCGGTCGGCGGCGTGACGGTGTGCCTGGAGCGGCCGATCGACGACAACGACGCGCATGTGCGGCTGGCCTCGGGCACCCACCATCTGAACGGTGAGCGGGCCCTGGGCTACGTACGCGCCCGCAAGAGCCTCGGCAACGGCAGCGACACCGACCGGATGGACCGTCAGCAGCGGTTCCTCGGCGCGCTCGTCAAGAAGGTGCAGAGCAACGGCGTGCTGCTGAATCCGGCGCGGCTCTACCCCGTGCTCGACGCCGCCACCTCCTCGCTCACCACCGACCCCGGGCTCGCCAGCCTGCGCGGGCTCTACGACCTGGTGCGCGGCATGCGGAACATTCCGGCGGAGAAGGTCCAATTCCTGACGGTCCCCCGCGAGTCGTACGTAGAGAACGCCAATCGGGACCAGCTCGTCCAGCCCGCGGCCGACCGGCTCTTCACGCACCTGCGCGAGGACACCCCGGTGAAGGTCGCCGAACAGCCGTCCGCGGACGCGGGATCGGACACGGAAGACGAATACGGCACCAACGGCGAATCAGACGGATACTCGGACGGATACGACGAGGGTGACGAGTACGGCGGGGGTGACGAGTACGGCGGAGGTGGCGAGTACGGCGCGTACGGCGGCAGCCCCGGCGCCACCCCCGCCCCCACCTTCCGCGGCAGCACCGCGACACAGGCCTCCTGCGACTGAATCCCGCCCCGTCTCCCCCTCCCAACCGCCCCTGGGTAAAGCGGAAGTCATCAGTTGACTCACAGGTTCAAAGAAATGGTCCGTATTGCCCAGTTGTAGGGGAGTGGAATTTGTCACCGTCCTCGCTTGACGCTGAACTGGGCGGATAGTGTGAGCGATCCGGTGCACCCGGCCATGCTTGCGAGCCGGTCGCGCACTACTGACCGACTTGACCGGGCGCCCGCTTTGAGGGGGGTGGGGCGCCGCGTGGCCCCGACGGAGGACACAGACAACCGTGGACGCGCAAGGCCGTGGGCGGGCTGAGGACATCGACCCCGCAGACCAGTGGGTGCTCAACCCCCAGACCGGTGACTACGAACTGCGACTGGCCCCTTCCGCTGGGCAGTCGGCGGTGCCAGGCCCCCGCCGCGCCGCCCCGCGCGGCAACGGCGGCAGGGCCGAAGGCCGCAGAGGCGACGGCGGAAGCCGGCGCGAGGTGCCCCCGCAGCGCAGACGACGCGCCCCGCAGCAGTCGCAGGACCAGGGCCCCGGGCGCAGGCGTTCGCGCCAGCCGCTCAAGAAGAGGAAGTCGCGGGCCAAGAAGATCCTGCTGTGGACGGCGGGCGGCATGGCCATGGTCGTCGTGGTGGGCGCCGGTGCCGCCTACTGGTACTGGGAGCACCTCAACGGCAACATCACCGCGCAGGACGTGGTCGGCGCCAAGAACGGCTTCGCCAAGGACGAGGCGATCAACATCCTCGTCATCGGCACCGACAAGCGCACCGGCAAGGGCAACGGGGGCTACGGCGACAAGGGCAGCGTCGGCCACGCCGACACGAACGTGCTGCTGCACGTCTCCAAGGACCGTACGAACGCGACCGCGTTGAGCATTCCGCGCGACCTGATCGTGGACGTACCGGACTGCCAGGTGAAGGACAAGAACGGCTCGCTCAAGACCATCAAGGGCACGCCGAACGTCCGCTTCAACACCAGCCTCGGGCAGGACGACCGCGACGCGGGCTGCGCCATGAAGACCGTCAAGTCGGTCACGGGCATCCAGCCCGACCACTTCATGATGGCGGACTTCAACGCGGTGAAGACGCTGTCCAGCGCCGTCGGCGGGGTCAACGTCTGTGTCGCCAAGGACGTCAACGACCCGGACTCGCACCTGAAGTTGGACGCGGGCACGCACAATCTGCAGGGCGAGCAGGCGCTGGCGTTCCTGCGCACCCGGCACAGCTTCGGCAACCAGGGCGACCTGGACCGGATCAAGGTGCAGCAGCAGTTCCTCGGTTCCCTCGCGCGCAAGATGAGTTCGAGCGACACGCTCACCAACCCGCGCAAGCTGACGAGCCTCGCCGAGGCGGCGACGAAGGCGCTCACCGTCGACCGCGGCCTCGGCAGCCTGAACAGCCTCAAGGACCTGGCTCTTGAGATGAAGAAGGTGCCGCCGAAGAACCTGTCGTTCACGACGGTGCCCGTGGTCGACAACCCGGCGGAGCCGACTCCGGTGACCGTCGTCGTCAACAAGCCCGCCGCCGAGCCGGTGTTCAACGCGATCAAGAGCGACGTCTCCCTCACGGAGACGAAGAAGAAGGCGAAGGAGAAGGAGGCCGCGAAGCTCAAGGGCCCCAAGGCCGCCGCCTCCGAGGTCCGCGTCAACATCTACAACGGCAGCGGCACGACGGGCGCCGCTCAGGAAACTCTCACCGAACTGCAGAACAATGAGGGCGTCCTGAAGTCGAGTCAGATGGGCAACAAGCCGCATCAGGCGAAGACGAGCCTGGAGTACGCGCCCGACCAGGCCGACCAGGCCCGGCGGCTCGCGGACATCATGGGCCTTCCGGCGTCCGCGCTGAAGGAGGGCAAGAGCGAGACCAACGATCAAGGCTTGCCGGCGATGACACTCGTCCTCGGCGGCGACTTCAAGGGTGCGGGGACACCCGTCGACGGGGCTTCGGCAAAGGCGCCGGACGTCGACAAGACAACGGCGGACAAGGCTGTCTGCGCCAAGTGACCAACCTTGGCCGCCCGTTGACTGTCTAAGTTACTGACAGGGCAGCCCGCTGGGCTGTCACAGCGGGGAGGGCGGGCAGGACATGGGGCGAAGCACCGTGCGCGGGGAGCGCTCACGGAGGCCTGCCGGACGGGGCGAACCACCGGCCCGGGCAGCGGACTTGGGCTGGGACGACAGCCTGTACGAGGACGCTCCCGGCGCCTCCGGGGACGACACGGACGGCCGCGGCAGGTCCGCCCGCGGCAGGCAGCGCGCCGCCGTCCGGCCACGCCGCCGCAAGCACCGGATACTGCGCTGGACCGCGAGCATCGTCGCGCTCCTGATACTCGGCACGGCGGGCGCCGGCTACCTCTACTACCGGCACCTGAACGGCAACCTCAAGACCGGCAAGCTCAACCTCGGCGAGCACAAGGCCCCCGAGCCGACGCCGAACGCGGCGGGCCAGACCCCGCTGAACATCCTGCTGATCGGCTCCGACAGCCGGAACTCCAAGGAGAACCTGAAGCTCGGCGGGCACAAGCAGAGCGTCGGCTCCGCCCCGCTGGCCGACGTACAGATGCTGCTTCACCTGTCGGCCGACCGCAGCAACATGTCCGTGGTGAGCATGCCGCGCGACACCCTGACCCGGCTCCCCCAGTGCACCGACCCGGAGTCCGGCAAGGTGTACCAGGCGACGCTGAACCGGGAGATGGTCAACTCCTCGCTGGCGCGCGGCGGTCCGGGCTGCACGGTCGCCATGTGGGAGCAGCTGACCGGCATCCACATCGACCACTACATGATGGTCGACTTCTCGGGCGTGGTGTCGATGGCGGACGCGATCGGCGGCGTACCGGTCTGCGTCGACGCCAATGTGTACTCCCGCAACAGCGAGGGCGAGGGCTCCGGCCTGAAGCTGCGGAAGGGCACGACGTACGTCAAGGGCGAGCAGGCCCTGCAGTGGCTGCGCACCCGGCACGGCTTCGAGGACGGCAGCGACATCGCGCGCGCCAAGGCGCAGCACATGTACATGAGCGCGATGGTGCGCGAGCTGCGCAAGAACGCGACGTTCAGCCATCCGAACAAGCTGCGCACGCTCGCCGAGGAGGCGACGGACGCGCTCAGCGTCGACGAGGGCCTCGACACCGTCAAGAAGCTGTACGACCTGAGCAACGAGCTGAAGCGGCCCGAGCCGGACCGGATCACGATGACGACGATGCCGTTCGTGTACGAGGGTCCGCGCGTGGTGCCGAAGGCGAACGACGCCGACGCGCTGTGGCGCCTGATCCGTGACGACGTCGCGCTCGACGGCAAGGACAAGTCCAAGGACAAGGCCAAGAAGAAGGACAAGGGCGAGGGCGAGACGTCCGACGATCCGGCCGCGGCCGACGACCGGATCGCGGTGCAGGTGCGCAACGGCACCCGGACGGCGGCCACTCCGGCGGTGCCGGGGCGGGCCGCGCAGGTGGCGCAGGCCCTCACGGCCCAGGGCTTCACGCAGGCGGTCGCGGACCAGTCGCAGTCACTCGTCGAGGACAGGACGGTGATCCGTTACCCGTCGGCCGACCTGGAGGGCGACGCGCAGACGGTCGCCAAGTCCCTTGGTCTGCCGCTGAGTTCGGTGCAGACGTCGACGGACGTGTCCGGCGTGACGCTGATCGTGGGCGCCGACTGGAAGACGGGCACCGCGTACCCGAAGTCCGCGGACGACACGGACGACGAGGACGCGGGCAAGGCACTCGACAAGGAGCAGACGCAGAACGGCGCGGACGACTCCAAGTGCATGAAGGTGGAGCAGGGATACACCTGGTAGCGCGTACGAGCTGTCGTGCGTACGCATCGGGGGTCAGTTGACCGCGGGCTCCCGCCGTACGGCCGGGCGGCGCGAGGCGATGACCTTCTTCGCGAGCGATTTCGGGCTGGTGAGGAAGCCCCAGCCCCACGTCATGTGCATCGTGGCGAGCGCGACGGGGATCTGGGCGCGTGCCTTCGGCGGCAGCCCCTTGCCCGCGGGGATCGAGCCCGCGACGATCGCCGCGAGGTACCCGCCGGGGATCACGAAGCCCCACGGGGTGAGGGCGACGCCGACGACGGCGCCGGCCGCGATCGCGCAGACGGCGGTCGGCGGGGCGAGGTAGCGCAGGTTGATCGAGCCGGAGTGGAAGCGGGCGACGACGTGCCGCCAACGCCCGTAGTTCCGGTACTGCTTGGCGAGTTCCTTGACGCTCGGCCGGGGCCGGTAGGCGACCTTCAGGTCGGGCGAGAACCAGATGAGGCCGCCCGCCTCGCGGATCCGGAAGTTCAGCTCCCAGTCCTGGGCGCGGATGAACTCCTCGTTGTAGCCGCCGAGCTTCTCCAGGACCTCGCGCCGGAAGACGCCCAGGTACACCGTCTCGGCTTCCTGTGCGGCGCCGCCGGTGTGGAAGACGGCGTTGCCGACGCCGATCTTCGAGGTCATCGCGGCGGCGACGGCCTGCTCCCAGGCGTTGGTGCCCTCGGCGTGCATGATGCCGCCGACGTTCATCGCGCCGGTCTCCTCGATGAGGCGGACGGCGGCGGCGATGTAGCCGGGCGAGAGCGCGGCGTGGCCGTCGACGCGGACGACGACCGGGTGCTGGGAGGCCTTGATCGCGGCGTTCAGGGCGGCGGGGGTGCGGCCCGTCGGGTTCGGCACCGACCGCACGCCGGGGTGCTCGGCGACGAGCCGCGCGGCGACCTCGTCCGTACGGTCGGTGGACGGGCCGAGCGCGAGCACGACCTCCATCTCACCGTCGTACTCCTGCGCCAGGATCGCCTCGACCGCCTCCCGCAGATGCCGCTCCTCGTTGAGGATGGGCATGATCACGGAGACGGCCGGGAGGTGCTTCTCGGGGTTCGCGTTCATCCGGCGTCACGTTACCGCTAATGGGGGACACGGACGCGCGCCGCTGAGTCGCTGCCGCGGTCAGCCGATCGTATGGGCCTACGGTGCGGGGGCCTGTCCGGGGTTTCCCGCCGCGGGCAGGCCCCCGTCCCACGCCCACTGTCGCGGAGGTGTCCCCACGTGCCCACGCCGCCCCGCTCCCCCGGCCGTCCGCAACCCGCCCGTGGCCGTACTCGGCCGCCGCTGAGGAAGAAGTCCCGTTGGGCCATGCGGGCGGCGACCGCGCTCTCGGTGACCGTGCTCGCCGCGGCCGGCGTCGGGCACGCGCTCGTCAACGGCATCGACACCGGGATCAACCGCATCGACCCCTTCAAGGACATGAAGAACCGGCCCGCGCCGGGCGACGGCATGAACGTGCTGCTCGTCGGCACCGACGGCCGCGACAAGATCAGCGACGAGGAGCGCAAGAAGTACAAGCTCGGCGGGGCGCCCTGCCACTGCACGGACACCGTGATGATCGTGCACATCTCGGCGGACCGGGAGCGCGCGTCTGTGGTCTCCCTCCCCCGCGACTCGTACGCGGAGATTCCCGAGCACACGGATCAGAACAGCGGTGAGAAGCACCACCAGCACCCCGTGAAGCTGAACGCGGCGTACGCGGAGGGCGGGCCGCAGCTGACGCTGCGCACGGTCGAGCACATGACGAAGGTGAAGCTCGACCACTACCTGGAGGTCGACTTCACCAGCTTCATGAAGACGGTCGACGAGATGGGCGGCGTCGACATCTGCACGGCGACCCCGCTCAAGGACTCGTACACGGGGCTCGACCTGGGCGTCGGCACGCACAAGCTGAACGGCGGGCAGGCGCTCCAGTACGTACGGGCCCGGCATCTCGACGGGGCCGGGGACCTGGGGCGGATGCAGCGGCAGCAGCGGTTCATGGCGGCGCTGATCGCGAAGGCGACGTCCTCGGGGGTGCTGCTCAACCCGGTGCGGTTCCGCGATGTCGCTTCTACGATGCTGAGCTCGGTCCGGGCCGACAAGGGGTTCGGGACGGACGAGATGGTGGATCTGGCGCGGGCGATGCGGAACTTCTCGCCGTCGTCGTCGGAGTTCACGACCGTGCCGATCGGGGATCTCAGCTATCCCGTGCCGAACATCGGGTCGACCGTGAAGTGGGACGACAAGAAGTCCGAGAAGCTGTTCACGGCGCTGCGGGACGACAAGCCGCTCGCTCCGCACCGGCCGAAGGCGAAGAAGGCGGCGGTGGTGGATGTGCCGCCGGAGGACATTCGGGTGCAGGTCGAGAACGGGACGATGACCTCCGGTCTGGGGAAGAAGGTCGACGCCGCGTTGAAGGGGACCGGGTTTCGGACGACCGGGGCGCCGGTGAACGCGGACGACCGGACCGAGAAGCGGACGGCGGTGTTGTACGACCCGGGGTGGGACCGGTCGGCGAAGTCGTTGGCGGCGGCCCTGCCGGGGGCGGAGATGAGGCCGGTGGACGGGTTGGGGTCGACGTTGAAGGTTGTTGCGGGGGCGGACTATGGCGGGGTGCGGGGGGTGCGGGCGCAGGACGCCGACCCGGGGTCGTTCGGGGCGGTTACCGGGGACCAGGTGGTGTGTCCTTGACGTAGTCCGGGGTTGAGGACGCGGGGCGCTGCCCCGGACCCCGCTGCTCAATCGCCGCAGGGGCTTGAAAGATCGGGGCGCCGCCCCGGACCCCGCGCCTCAAACGCCGGCGGGGCTTGGATGTGGTCATTCGCCGCCGAAGCTTGGATGTGGTCGTTCGCCGCCGGGGCCGGAAAAGATCGGGGCGCCGCCCCGGACCCCGCGCCTCAAGCGCCGGCGGGGCTTGGATGTGGTCATTCGCCGCCGGGGCTTGGATGTGGTCGTTCGCCGGCGGGGCTGGATTTGCTCACCCGTCGGCGGGGGTGGGTTTGCTCGCACGTTGCCGAGGGCTAGATCGGCTCCGATTTGGCGCGCAGTTCCTTGATTGCGCGGCGGCGGGCCAGGCGGTGCTGGCGGCGGATCTGGGCCTCTTGGTAGCGGCGCCGGTCGCGGTCCGATTCCGGCTGCACCGGAGGGACCCCGCGGGGCTTGCCGTCGGAGTCGACCGCGGCGAAGACGAGGTAGGCGGAGCCGACCTGTTGGGCGGGGGTGGATTCGTTCCAGCGTTCGGCGAGGACGCGGACGCCGACCTCCATGGAGGTGCGGCCCGTCCAGTTGACCTGTGCCTTCACGTGGACGAGGTCGCCGACGCGGACCGGTTCCAGGAAGGCCATCTCGTCCATGGAGGCCGTTACGGCGGGGCCGCCGGAGTGCCGGCCGGCCACCGCGCCCGCCGCGTCGTCCACCAATTTCATGATCACGCCGCCGTGCACCGTGCCGAGGAGATTGGTGTCGTTGTGCGTCATGATGTGCGACAACGTCGTGCGGGAAGCGGAAGTCGGCTTGCCCGGAATATCCGATTCCGCGCCGTGGGCCTGGTCTGTCATGCCACCAACCTTATGCGCGCGCCGATTGTGTTAGCTCTGCAACAGCACTGGTGCGATTCGTCGTCAGGGCTTGTAAGGCAGGTATTCGCGCACTGCACACTGACCCCTATGAATGATTGGCCCGACGGGTGGAGCGACAGGCAGGGCGGCCAGGGCCGCGGCGGATACGGCCGTGGCAGCGGTAGCGCGCGCCCGGAAGGCGCCCGTGTCATGCGGCACGTGCAGCGTCCGGTGCCGCAGCAGCAGGCCTCGTACGACGGCGGCGGATACGGCTCGTCGTACGACGACGGGTACAACACGGGCCAGGTCTACGGCCAGCCGAGCCGTCGCGGCCGGGGCCCCGGCTTCGACGACGGTGACGACTACGGGCCGCCGACCGGCCGCCCGGTGCGCCCCCGCAACTGGGGCAAGCGCATCAAGTGGACCGTCCTGACCGTCATCTTCGTGGTGGTCGTGGCGAGCATCGGCACGTACTTCTGGGCCGACTCCAAGCTGCACCGGGACGTCGACCTGTCGAAGGTCATCAACCGGCCCGAGGCCGGGGACGGCACGAACTACCTGATCGTCGGCACCGACAGCCGCGAGGGCATGTCCGCCGAGGACAAGAAGAAGCTGCACACCGGCTCCGCCGAGGGCAAGCGCACGGACACGATGATGATCCTGCACGTGGGCTCGAACGGGGACACCCTCGTCTCGCTGCCGCGTGACTCGAACGTCGAGATCCCCTCGTACAAGGGCGCCGAGTCCGGCAAGACGTACCCGGGCACCGGGCGGCAGACGAAGCTGAACGCCGCGTACGCGGAGGACGGTCCGACGCTGCTCGTGCGCACCGTCGAGGCCAACACCGGGCTGCACATCGACCACTACGCGGAGATCGGCTTCGGCGGCTTCGCGAGCATCGTGGACGCGGTCGGCGGCGTCGAGATGAACCTGAAGGAGGGCTTCAAGGACAAGTGGTCCGGGGCCGACTTCAAGGCGGGCAAGCAGACGCTCGACGGGCAGCAGGCGCTCGCCTTCGTCCGTACGCGGCACGCCTTCGCCCAGTCCGACCTGCAACGCACCAAGAACCAGCAGCAGTTCCTCGGGGCGCTCGCGCACAAGGTGTCCTCGCCGGGGACGGTCCTGAACCCGTTCTCGCTGTACCCGACGATGGGCGCCGGTCTCGACTCGCTCACCGTCGACAAGGACATGGGGCTGTGGGACCTCGGCAAGATGTTCCTGGCCATGAAGGGCGTCAACGGCGGCGACGGCAAGTCCATGAACATGCCGACGTCCGGCTCGGTCGGCGGCAATCTGCTGTGGGACAAGGCCAAGGTCAAGCAGCTCGTCGAGCAGTTCAACAACGACGAGAAGGTCACCGTCACGAGCGACGAGTAGCGGTCGCACCGTGACCACCGCCCTCGTACTGGGTGCCGCCGGTGGCGTCGGCCGGGCCGTCGTGGCCCGGCTCGCCGCCGGCGGCGGTATGCGTGTCGTCGCGGTCGACCAGGACCCAGCGGTGCTCCAACTGGCGGATGCGAGCGCCGCGTTGGTGGGTGATGTCACCGAACCCGGCCTCCTCGCGCGGGCCTTCGAGGCCGCGGGTGACGAGCCGCCGTCCGTGCTCGTGCACGCGCTGCTGTACGAACTGCGGGCGCCGCTCGGCGAGTTGAGCCCGGAGCAGTGGCACAAGGTCTTCGACGTCGGGCTCGTCTCCGCCTGGCAGGCCGCCGCCGAGCTGGTGCGGCGCAAGGGCGAGGGGCCCGCGTCCGTCGTGCTCGTCGGCTCCGTGCACGCGCACGGCGCCGTGCCCGGCTGCGCCCCGTACGCCGTCGCCAAGGCGGGCCTCGGCGCGCTCGCCCGCGCGGCGGCCACCGAGTGGGGGCCGCTCGGCGTACGCACCAATGTGGTCGAGCCGGGCTTCGTCCCCGTCCCGCGCAACGCCCACCGGGTGCCGGACGACGCCGCCCGCGCCCGCGTCGCGGCGCACTACCCGCTCGGCCGCATCTGCTCCCCCGCCGAGATCGCCGACGCCGTCGCCTTCCTCGCCGGGCCCACATCCTCGTACGTCAATGGGGTCTGCCTGCCCGTGGACGGGGGCTATCTGGCGGTACTGCCGGAGGTCACACCCACCTCCTCCGACGCCCCATCAAGCCCCACCGCCGACCTATCAGGCCCCACCGCCGACCCATCAAGCCCCACCGCCGACCCATCAAGCCCCGCCGCCGACCCATCAAGCCCCGCCGGCGGCCTATCAAGCCCCGCCGGCGATTGAGGCGCGGGGTCCGGGGCAGAGCCCCGAGACGCAGGAAACGGATACCGCGCCCCATCCCGCCCCTGACACTCTGCCCCGATGGACCGCGAAGAGATCTCCCGCATCGCCCACACCGACCACCCCGTCAAGGCCCCGCTCGACGACGACTCCGTACGCGAGGTCCTGCGCCACGCCCTCCCTCGCGGCGACGAACGCGTCCTCGACCTCGGCTGCGGCCCCGCCGAATGGCTGCTGCGCGCGCTCGCCGAGCGGCCGGGGGTGCGGGCCGAGGGGATCGACCTGGACGCGGGCTCCCTGGCCGAGGCCCGCGAGCGGGCCGACGCGGCGGGCGTGGGCGGGCGGCTCGCGCTGCACCACGCGGCGGCCGAGGAGTTCGCGCCGGACAAGCCCTTCGACGCGGTGTTCAGCGTCGGCGCCGCGCACGCCTTCGGCGGGCTGCTGCCCACGCTCGCCGCGGCGCACCGGCACCTCGCGCCCGGCGGCCGGGTCGTCGTCGGCGACGGCTACTGGGAGGCCGAACCCACTGCGGAAGCGGTCGGGACGCTCGGCGACTTCGACGACCTGGCGACGACGCTCGACAAGGTGGCGGGGGCCGGCTGGACCCCGGTCGCGGCGCACCTCAGCACACGGCACGAGCTGGACGCGTACGAATGGTCCTGGCTCGGCTCCGTCGCGGACTGGGCGCTGGACCGCCCCGAACACCCCGACAGCGCCGGGCTGTTGGAGCTGGTCGCCGCGCGCCGCGACGAGTGGCTGCGCGGCTACCGGCACTGCTTCGGCTTCGTCTCCCTGGTGCTGCGCAGGACGCACGAGGGCCCCTGAGCCGTACCGTGCGGAGTACGGATCAGGGGCCCTCGCCCTCAGAGGTGGCGTGGCGCCACGGACTACGGCAGGTTGCGCGCCATGACGATGCGCTGGACCTGGTTCGTACCCTCGTAGATCTGGGTGATCTTGGCGTCGCGCATCATGCGCTCGACGGGGTAGTCACGGGTGTAGCCGTAGCCGCCGAGCAGCTGGACGGCGTCCGTGGTGACCTCCATCGCGACGTCCGACGCGAAGCACTTGGCGGCGGCGCCCTGGAAGGTGAGGTCCTTGTCACCGCGCTCCGACTTGGCGGCGGCCGCGTACGTCAGCTGGCGGGCGGCCTCGATCTTCATGGCCATGTCCGCGAGCATGAACTGGATGCCCTGGAAGTCGGCGATCGCCTTGCCGAACTGCTTGCGCTCCTGGACGTAGCCCTTGGCGTAGTCGAGGGCGCCCTGCGCGCAGCCGAGCGCCTGGGCGGCGATCGTGATGCGGGTGTGGTCGAGGGTCTTCATCGCGGTGGCGAAGCCGGTGCCCTCGGCGCCGATCATGCGGTCGGCGGGGATGCGGACGTTGTCGAGGTAGACCTCGCGGGTCGGCGAGCCCTTGATGCCGAGCTTCTTCTCGGGGGCGCCGAAGGAGACACCCTCGTCGCTCTTCTCGACGACGAAGGCGCTGATGCCCTTCGAGCGCTTCTCGGGGTCGGTGACGGCCATCACCGTGTAGAACTCGGACTCGCCGGCGTTGGTGATCCAGCGCTTCACGCCGTTGAGGATCCAGTGGTCGCCGTCGCGCACCGCGCGGGTCTTCATGCCCGCGGCGTCCGAACCGGCGTCCGGCTCGGACAGGCAGTACGAGAACATGCCGTCGCCCTTGGCCAGCGGGCCCAGGTACTTCTTCTTCAGCTCCTCGGAGCCGGAGAGGATGACGGGCAGCGAGCCGAGCTTGTTCACGGCGGGGATGAGGGAGGACGAGACGCAGGCGCGCGCCACCTCCTCGATCACGATGACCGTGGCGAGCGCGTCGGCGCCCGCGCCGCCGTACTCCTCGGGGACGTGCACGGCGTGCAGGTCGGCGGCCGTGAGCGCGTCGAGGGCCTCGCGCGGGAAGCGCGCCTCCTCGTCCACCTCCGCGGCGAACGGGGCGATCTTCGCCTCGGCGAGCGAGCGGATCGTGTCCCGGAGCATGTCGTGCTCCTCGGACGGGCGGTACAGGTCGAAGTCCGAGTTGGAAGCCGATCCGGCCAAGGTGTCTCACGCTCCAAGCGATGCTAATTACCGTTAAGTAACCCGAATTTTAGGTCTCGGCCCACGACACCGATACGTGAGCTACGCGACAACGTGGAAGTTGCCCGGTGAGGCGCCTTCACATGCCACGGCTATGCTCGGCAGCGCCCTGAAGCACCCACCCCTCTGGAGTCCCCGTTATGGCCCTCAAGATCACCGTGATCGGCACCGGCTACCTCGGCGCGACCCACGCCGCAGCCATGGCCGAGCTCGGCTTCGAGGTGCTCGGCCTGGACGTCGTGCCCGAGAAGATCGACATGCTCACGCGGGGCGAGGTCCCGATGTACGAGCCGGGCCTGGAGGAGCTGCTGCGCAAGCACGTCGCCGGGTTCGAGGGTTCGAGCGGGCGGCTGCGCTTCACGATGGACTGGGCCGAGGCCGGGGAGTTCGGCGACGTGCACTTCGTGTGCGTGAACACGCCGCAGAAGCACGGCGAGTACGGCTGTGACATGAGTTACGTCGACTCCGCCTTCGCCTCCCTCGCGCCGCACCTGAAGGAGGGCGCGCTCGTCGTCGGCAAGTCGACGGTGCCGGTCGGCTCGGCGCAGCGGCTCGCCGAACTCCTCCCGGGGAGCGCGGAGTTGGCGTGGAACCCGGAGTTCCTGCGCGAGGGCTTCGCCGTCAAGGACACGCTGCACCCGGACCGGATCGTGGTCGGCGTGACCAGCGAGCGGGCCGAGGCGCTGCTGCGCGAGGTGTACGCGAAGCCGGTCGGCGAGGGCACCCCGTTCATCGTCACGGACTACCCGACGGCCGAGCTGGTGAAGACGTCGGCGAACTCCTTCCTCGCCACGAAGATCTCCTTCATCAACGCCATGGCCGAGGTCTGCGAGGCGGGCGGCGGCGACGTAGCGAAGCTCGCCGAGGCGATCGGCTACGACGAGCGGATCGGGCACAAGTTCCTGCGCGCCGGGATCGGCTTCGGCGGCGGCTGTCTGCCGAAGGACATCCGGGCGTTCATGGCGCGCGCCGGTGAGCTGGGCGCCGACCAGGCGCTGACGTTCCTGCGCGAGATCGACTCGATCAACATGCGGCGGCGCGGGGCGATGGTCGAGATGGCGCGCGAGGCGCTGGGCGGCGGGGCGTTCCTGGGCAAGCGGGTCGCGGTCCTCGGCGCGACGTTCAAGCCGGACTCCGACGACGTACGCGACTCCCCTGCGCTGAACGTCGCCGGTCAGATCCACCTCCAGGGCGGCCAGGTCACCGTCTACGACCCCAAGGGCATGGAGAACGCGCGGCGCGTGTTCCCGACGCTCGGCTACGCGGACTCGGCCCTTGAGGCGGTGCGCGGCGCGGACATCGTGCTGCACCTCACCGAGTGGCGCGAGTTCCGCGAGCTGGACCCGGCCGAGCTGGCGAAGGCCGCCGCGAACCCGGTGCTCCTGGACGGGCGCAACGCGCTGGACGCGGGGCTGTGGCGGGCGGCCGGGTGGACGTACCGGGCGATGGGACGCCCGTCCGCGTAACCCGGCTCATCGACCGGCTACTTGGCGCGGTAGCGCCGCATCTTCGCCCGGGCCCCGCAGACCGCCATGTCGCACCAGCGACCGCGGCCCGCGGGGCTCCGGTCGTAATACGCCCAGTGGCAGTCGGCCGCCTCGCAGGCCTTGAGCCGGGGCCAGGTGCCGTCCCCGCGCGCCTGCGCGATGGCCGCCGCCACCCGCCCGGCGAGCGAGTCGCCGTCCACCGGTACCAGGCTCGCCGCGCCGTCCCGCTCGTCGACCGCGACCCGTAGCGGGCCCCGGGCGAGCAGTTCGCTCAGCGGGGTCACGGAGCGGTGCGGCGGGTGGCCCGCGTGCGCCAGGCACGCCGCGCGCAGCGACTCGCGCAGCTCGCGCGCCTTCTCGACCTCGTCGTCCGCCCCGATGCCGAGGTTCTCGCGCACCTCGGGCCGGTCCAGTGTGTCCTCGCCCGTCGTGATGTCGAGCAGCGTGTTGACCAGGGCCTCGATCAGGGCGAGGGGACCAGGGGCGGTCTGGCGGGCATTCATGGTTGCGACGTTACCCGCTATGGGGCAGCATGCAGTAACACCGAAGTTACCGGCTAAGCCAATGTAGAGGTAACACGAGGAGGCATCAGCATCATGCCCGTCGCACAATTCGGAGTCGTCGTCCTGGACTGTCCGCGCCCGCGCGAGCTGGCGGACTTCTACGCGGCCGTGCTCGGCGGCACCGTCACCGGGGACGAGGAGGGCTGGGTCGACGTCGAGGCGCCGGGCGGCCACCGCCTCGCGTTCCAGCAGGCGCCGGACCACGTGGCGCCGTCCTGGCCCGCGCCGGACGCACCGCAGCAGTTCCACCTCGACCTGACCGCACCCGACCTGGACGCGGCGGAGAAGGAGGTGCTCGCCCTTGGCGCCACCGCCCTCGACGCGGCGGACCGCTCCCGCAGCTGGCGGGTCTACGCGGACCCGGCGGGGCACCCGTTCTGCCTCTGCGCCTGCTGAGACCACAGGGGCTCCGGCCGGACGCCGGCCAGGGGCGGGGGCGGGGCCGGCGCGGAGGGTCAGTCCTTCGGCTCGTACGCGTCGAGTTCGCCGCGCAGCGTCTCCCCCGGCTCCGGTCGCTCGGCCGGTTCGAGGACCGCGTTCTGGAGGCTGACGAGCGGGTCGACGACGGGGCGCGCGTCGTACTCGATGCCGTCCTCGTCCTCGTAGTCGTCGACGCGGTCCCACGGGGGAATGACGAACGGGTACGACTTCCAGCGGTGGCGGCCCTTGGCGTCCGGGTGCACCTGCCACTGGGTGTTCCGGTGGCGGTTGTGCACCTCACCCAGATACCAGGCCGCCACCTGCAAGAACCGCTCGGCCTCCGCGCCCCAGAACTCCTCCTGGGTCCGGTACCGCTCCCGCACCGCCGCTTCAAGGCGGTCCAGGGACTCGGGGGAGAAGTCCCACACGCCGTCGACCTCCCGCACCCACTCGGAGAACCGCGACTGCTGCTCCGCCAGCCACAGCGGCAGCACGTCGTTCTCCAGGCGCAGCACGTCGATCCGGCGCGCCTCGCGCACGTCCTTGGTGCTCCAGTTCTCGCGACTCATGGGGCCACCGTAACGGCACAGCCGATCACTGGATCACGGCACGGTAACCACCTTGGGCAGGAGTGGTGTTGATCATCGGCAGAGATCAACTCCCGCGCCATCGCGAACACTTGAGCCCATAGTGTGAGACGGCTCTCCGGCGTCCCAGGACCATGGGGCCCCGGCGCCGGACGAGTTCGACGACGCGGGGCCCCTCGGGGGAATCACAAGTGAATCAATCCGTTCGGCGTGCCCCGTGGCGCGCGGTCCGCAAGAGCGCGCTGGCGCTCGCGTGCGCCACGGCCGTGGTCGTCACCGGCCTGCCCGCCGCGGCCGGCCCCGCCCAGGCCGCACCCGCGCCGCTCAAGCCCGGCAAACGCTGCGACGAACTGCACGGCCTGAAAAGCGACGGCCTCCGGGCGAAGCCCTTGCCGCCCGGCGACGCCAGCCGCGCCAAGGACCAGTGGGACCGCTACCAGTACGTCAACCCGGCCATGGCGTTCGACGGCCTCAGGCCCACCGCCGCGCAGATCAAGGCGGCCGGGGACAAGTACAAGAAGTACGGCCACAACGATCCCCGCCGGATCTACGCCCGCTTCAACAAGCAGAACAGGTGGAAGAACTTCGCCGACTACCTGACCAAGCAGTACATCCCCAACCACGGCAACGACCCGCGCGGCGCCGCCTTCGAGCGGAAGGTCGTCAAGGACATGGGCCTGGTCGGGCCGGACTGGATCTGCCAGAAGGAGGTGTACTTCAAGGACTTCAGGACCGGCAAGCGCTACAAGCGGGTACTGGACGCCTACAACAGGACGACCCGCGAGATCGTCGAGATCAAGTCCAACGGCAAGCCCAGCCCCAAGCAGATTCCCGCCGACAAGGCGTGGGCGCGCCATCCCGGCTGGCGGCAGTACAAGTACACCTTCGTCTTCGGTGAGAAGCAGACGAGCGAGGGCACCCGCTTCATGAAGTCCATGAAGCGGCTCGCCGGTGCGCGGCGCGTGCGGGAGTACAACTTCCACTCCGACCATGTCCCGCGCGCGCCCAAGTGGGCCGAGAAGGGCCCCTACCGCAAGAACTCGCCCCTCATGTCCCTGGGGAACGGCGTCAACACCGGCTCCCGCGGCGGCGGCAACGACATCATCGGCCAGTCGCCGAACACCGCCAAGGAATGGAAGCGGCAAAGCTCCCTCATCAGGTCCGGCGACACCGGTGGCCGCCTCCCCAAGGGGCCGGGCGGGGTCGACTTCACCAGCCTCGACCTGCGCTACATCGGCAAGCCGGTCAAGGGCAAGGGCCTCAACTACGCATTCAGCGCGCGGCAGTTGCCGGACGAGAACCAGGGCGGCTGGGGCGCGCAGCCCAGGGCCCGGCTCATCTCGGACGCCTTCTTCACCTGGCTCGCGCTCACCCCGGACAAGTTCTGGGTCAACCTCAACCCGGACCAGCCCGACCGGGTCATGGACGACACGTTCGCGTCCACCGACGCGGGCCGCGTGCTCCTGGAGTCGGACCTCCGGATGAAGCACGACTTCTTCAAGGCGATGGACCCCAAGACGGACCTCGGGAGGCGGTTCTGGGCCTCGCTGCCCCGGCAGAACGGCCGTCCCTGCTTCGCCGGGATCCGCAACTGGATCGAGCCCGAGACCGCCACGGTGCGCGAGCAGGACAGCGGCGTCCACATCCTCGACACGCCCCTGAAGCTGAAGTCCACGACCCAGGACTTCGCCACCCGGCCCGGCGGCGGCGAGGAGATCTGCCGCCCCGGCGAACTCCAGCGGCGGCAGGCGCAGGCGGTCATCGAGCGGATGATCGTCCCCGCGGTGGAGAAGACCATCAACACGGCACCGCAGTACGCGGACCTGCGCCGGGTCTACACCGCCCGGGTCGCCGCGGAGTGGATCCGCCAGCAGGACGCCAAGTCCCCCACGGACTACCACAAGTTGATCAACAGCAATGACGTGAAGCGGTGGCAGCTGCGGGCCCCGCACGAGAACTGGGACAAGGACGCCCTCTTCAAGAAGTACCGAAAGATCTTCACCGAGGGGGAGTTCCGCTACAACGTGGACACCGCCCGGGGCGTGCTGGTCTACATCGTGGGCGGCGTGGACTTCTCCAAGCAGCCCAAGCGCAACATGAACGGGCTCCGGTTCCAGGTCGAGCACCGCTACGCGCCTCGCACGGCGAAGATCGCCGTCGATGCCATGACCGACGACGCCGACAAGGACGGCTTCGTGATGCTCGGCGGCAACACCGCCGGCGAGTCCACCGGCACTCCCCCGCCGACCGGGCCGCGGCCGACCCCCGCCCCGACGCGCAGCGCCAAGCCGGCCCCGCCGGCCGAGCACACCCCGACCCCGGCACCCAGCACCCCGGCACCGGGCCACGACCAGCCGTCCGCGCCGTCCGGCAAGCACGACGGAAACGGCGGGCTGGCCAATACCGGCACGCAGATCGGCCTCGTCTCCGCGCTCGCCGCGGCGCTCCTGGCCGCCGGACTGATCCTGGCCCGGGTGAAGCGCCGGCGCGACGCGCAGGGCTGAGCGGCGCGCGTGCGGTCGAAGTGGGGCCCCGGACCTCGGCTACGAGTCGAGGTCCGGGGTCGCCGTCGACGGGCCGCGGCGTTGGCGGGCGGCACGGGACACGAACTCCGTGCTGCGCAGCACCCGTTGGACGTTGCCCCAGGTGAGCAGGGCGAGGTCGGTGTCCGGCCAGCCGCGGCTCTGGAGTTCCGCGATCAGGGCCGGGTAGCCGGCGGCGTCGGTGAGGTGTTCGGGGTGCGCGTCCCCGGTGTCGTACGTCCCTGACAGGCCCACCGACTCGGGGCCCGCGACGCGGCGGACGTGGTCGACGTGATCGGCGACGTCCGCCAGGGCGGGCCCCGTGCGGTCCGCCGAGCACGGCACCAGGCAGAGTCCCGCGTTCTCGCCGAGTGCGGTGAGGAGTTCGTCCGGGACGTTGTCGGGGTGGTGGTTCAGGGCGTGGGCGCCGGAGCGGGTCATGACGGCGGGGGCCTTCGAGACGGCGAACGCGCGGGTGGCGGTGGCGGGCGAGGCGCCGGTGAGGTCGATGAGCATGCCGAGGCGGTTCATCTCCCGTACGACCTCTTCGCCGAACCGGGTCAGTCCCTCGTCCCCGGACGTCCATGACGTGCCGGTCAGCGTGAGGGCGATCAGGCCGAGGGCGTGCAGGCAGCGCAGTGTGCCGAGGGAGTCCGCGGTCGCCGTGGCCGGGGCCGGGCCGATCAGGACGGCGATACGGCCGTGGGCGCGGGCGTCGGTGGTGTCGGAGACGCAGCGGGCGAGGCGGAGGTCCTCCGGGTGGCGGGCGACGACGTTGGTGATCAGGTCGAGCTGTTCCAGGGCGGTGGTGACCGGGGCGTCGGGGGCTACGTGTGGTGCCCACAGCTGTGCGCCGGTGCCGCCTGCGCGGAGCCTCGGCAGGTCGACCTCCACGGAGCTCTCGCCGAGTTCCAGGTCGTACCAGGGGAGGGTGCGCAGCACCTGCGGGAGGCCGCAGTAGCCGTCGGCGACGGGGTGGCGGGCGAGGAGGTCGTGGGCGGCGGTGGTGTCGGGCTGCGACGGGGTTGCGGCCGCGGGGCCCTGCCCCGGACCCCGCGCCTCAATCGCCGGCGGGGCTTGATTGGCCGGGCCCCTGGCCTCGACGGGGGTGTTGAGGTCGTCCTGAAGGTCGGCCATGGAGGGCTCCGGACGTCGGTGGGGCGGCGTTCGGACCACCGTGGCACGGGGCGGGGGCGGGGTCTCGGTGAGCGGTGCCGTTCGGGTGGGCGGGCGGACGGCACCGCCACGCGGCACCGGTCCCCCGCGGAGCGCTACCCGTCCAGTTGCGCCAGCGTCGCGTTCGACGGGCCCCGGCGGAGCCGGAGGTCGGCGGCGGCCGATTCCGCGTCGCCGAGGACCCGGACCGCGTTGCGCCACGTCAGCTTGGCGAGGTCGGCGCGGGACCAGCCCCGGTCGACCAGCTCCGCGATCAGGTTCGGATAGCCCGAGACGTCGTCCAGGCCGTCCGGCGTGAACGCCGTGCCGTCGTAGTCGCCGCCGATGCCGATGTGGTCGACGCCCGCGACCTCGCGCATGTGGTCGAGGTGGTCGGCCACCGTGGCCACCGTCGCGACGGGGCGCGGGCGCGCCTCCTCGAAGGCGCGGTGCAGCTTCATCGCCTCCGGGGACGTGTCCAGGTGGTGGAAGCCGTGCGAGCGGAGGTTGTCGTCCGCGGCCGCCGTCCAGTCGACCGCCGCCTGGAGCACGAACTTCGGGACGAAGGTGGCCATGGCCACTCCCCCGTTCCCCGGCAGGCGCTCCAGTACGTCGTCCGGGATGTTGCGCGGGTGCTCGCACACCGCCCGGGAGGAGGAGTGGGAGAAGATCACCGGAGCTTCCGAGACATCCAGCGCCGCGCGCATCGTCGTCGCCGCGACGTGCGAGAGGTCGACCAGCATGCCCTCGCGGTTCATCTCGCGGACCACCTCGCGGCCGAAGGCCGAAAGCCCGCCGACGCCGGGCTCGTCCGTCGCCGAGTCCGCCCACGCGATGTTGTCGTTGTGCGTCAGGGTCATGTACCGGACGCCGAGTGCGTACAGCGCGCGCAGCGTGGCGAGAGAGTTGTTGATGGAGTGGCCGCCCTCGGCGCCCTTGAGGGAGGCGATGCGGCCCTCCTTACGGGCCGCCTCCATGTCGGCCGCCGTCCGCGCCTCCCGCAGCTCACCCGCGTACCGGGCGATCAACTGGTCGACGCAGTCGATCTGTTCGAGCGTGGCGGAGACCGCCGCGTCGCCGGACAGGTCCGTGCGGACGTACACCGACCAGAACTGCGCGCCGACGCCTCCGGCCCGCAGCCGAGCCAGGTCCGTGTGCAGGTGGGCGCTCTGGTCGACGGCGATGTCGCGCGCGTCGATGTCGTACGTCACCTGCTCGCGCAGCGCCCACGGCAGGTCGTTGTGGCCGTCGACGACGGGGAACTCGGCGAGTATCGAGCGGGCTTCCGCGAGGGACGAGACGTTCATGTGCGTCACTTCCCCGAACCCGAACCCGAACCGAAGCCGAAACCGGCGCCCGAGCCCTCGACCTTGGCCCGCAGCCGCTTGCCCTTCTCGGTCGCCTGGTCGTTCAGGTCCTGCTGGAACTCCCGCATGCGGCCGAGGAGTTCCTCGTCGTGGGCGGCCAGCATGCGCGCCGCGAGCAGACCAGCGTTCCGGGCGCCGCCGACCGAGACCGTCGCGACCGGCACGCCGGCCGGCATCTGCACGATGGACAGCAGGCTGTCCATGCCGTCGAGGTACTTCAGCGGGACCGGGACGCCGATCACCGGCAGCGGCGTCACCGACGCGAGCATGCCGGGCAGGTGGGCGGCGCCGCCCGCGCCCGCGATGATCGCCTTGAGGCCGCGCTCCGCGGCCTGCTCCCCGTACGAGATCATCTCGTGCGGCATCCGGTGCGCGGAGACGACGTCGACCTCGTAGGGGATCTCGAACTCGTCGAGGGCCTTGGCCGCGGCCTCCATGACGGGCCAGTCGGAGTCGGAGCCCATGACGATGCCGACGACGGGGGACGTGCTGGTCGTGCTGCTCATTCGGTGATCGTGCCCCTCAGGTAGCCGGCTGCGTGACGGGCGCGCTCCAGCACCTCGTCCAGGTCGTCGCCGTAGGTGTTCACGTGGCCGACCTTGCGGCCCGGCTTCACGTCCTTGCCGTACATGTGGATCTTGAGCTGCGGGTCACGGGCCATGCAGTGCAGATACGCGCTGTACATGTCCGGGTAGTCGCCGCCGAGGACGTTGACCATGACCGTCCACTCGGCGCGCGGGCGCGGGTCGCCCAGCGGCAGGTCGAGGACGGCGCGCACATGGTTCGCGAACTGGGACGTGACCGCCCCGTCCTGCGTCCAGTGGCCGGAGTTGTGCGGGCGCATCGCCAGTTCGTTGACGAGGATGCGGCCGTCACGGGTCTCGAAGAGTTCCACCGCGAGGTGGCCGACCACGCCGAGCTCCTGCGCGACCCGCAGGGCCAGCTCCTGGGCCTCTCCCGCGAGCGACTCGTCCAGCTCGGGCGCGGGCGCGATCACCGTGTCGCAGACGCCGTCGACCTGCTGGGACTCGACGACGGGGTAGGCGACGGCCTGGCCGTGCGGGGAGCGGACGACGTTCGCCGCCAGCTCCCGTACGAAGTCGACCTTCTCCTCGGCGAGGACGGGCACGCCCGCCTTGAACGGGTCGGCGGCGTCGGCCTCGGAGCGTACGAACCAGACGCCCTTGCCGTCGTAGCCGCCGCGCACGGTCTTGAGGATGACCGGGAAGCCCTCGCCCTCGGCGGCGAACGCCGCGACATCCACCGGGTCGCTCACGATCCGGTGGCGCGGGCACGGCACGCCGAGCGAGGTGAGCTTCGCGCGCATCTCGCCCTTGTCCTGGGCGTACAACAGCGCGTCGGGGCCGGGGCGGACCGGGATGCCGTCCGCCTCCAGGGCCCGCAGGTGCGCTGTCGGTACGTGCTCGTGATCGAAGGTGATCACGTCGCAGCCGCGCGCGAACTCGCGCAGCGTGTCCAGGTCGCGATGGTCGCCGACCACGACATCGCCGACGACCTGCGCCGCGGAATCCTGCGGAGTGTCGCTGAGGAGCTTGAACCTGATGCCGAGCGGGATGCCTGCCTCGTGTGTCATACGAGCGAGCTGGCCGCCGCCGACCATACCGACTACGGGGAACGTCACCGGTCCAGGGTATCGGCCAATTGACCGGATCCCGTACGCCCCTTGTCCTGTAGGAAACGACAACGGGCTGCGTACGGGGATCGACGCCGACCTCCGTCGCCGCGGAAGGGCCCCGGTTAGCATGGCTGGGTCGGTCACGTAACCGGACCAGGACCATGGACCATGGACCATGACGCGGCGAACACCACGGGGGCTGAGGCGACCATCATGAGCATCACCGGACGTACCGGCCGCACCACGGGCGCGCTGCGCAAGCGGCTCGCGGGGCTGGCCCGCGAGGTCGCCAAGTTCGGTGTCGTCGGCGCTCTGGGCGTCCTCGTGAACTTCGCCGTCTTCAACCTCATGCGGCACAGCACCGACCTCCAGGTGGTGCGCGCCAGCGTGATCGCGACGGTCGTCGCCATCGCCTTCAACTACGTGGGGTTCCGCTACTTCACGTACCGCGACCGCGACAAGAGCGGCCGCGCGAAGGAGCTGACCCTGTTCCTGCTGTTCAGCGCGGCGGGGCTGGTCATCGAGAACGGGGTCCTGTACGCGGCGACGTACGGGTTCGGCTGGCACAGCCCGCTGCAGAGCAACGTCTTCAAGTTCCTGGGGATGGGGCTCGCGACCCTGTTCCGGTTCTGGTCGTACCGGACGTGGGTGTTCAGGACGCTGCCGGCGCGGGAGGCCGTGGCCAGTGCGGAATCGTTCCTCGACGAGTCGCCGGCCACGTCCGCGGCCCGGCCCCGGTAGTCACCGGATCGTCTGCTGGTCCTCCGCCTCGTCTCCCGTCGCCTTCTTCAGCGGCGTACGGGACAGGAACAGGCCGAAGACGGGCGGGCTCGACTGGAGCATTTCGAGGCGGCCGCCGTCCGCCTCCGCCAGGTCGCGGGCGACGGCGAGGCCGATGCCCGTCGAGTTGCGGCCGCTGATGGTCCGCTCGAAGATCCGTGAGCCCAGCTCCCCCGGGACGCCGGGCCCCTCGTCCGTGACCTCGACGATGGCCTGGCTGCCGGTGACGCGGGTGCGCAGGGCGACGGTGCCGCCGCCGTGCATCAGCGAGTTCTCGATCAGCGCGGCGAGCACCTGGGCGACCGCGCCCGGGGTGCCGACGGCCGTGAGGTGGCGCTTGCCGGAGGAGACGATCGCGCGGCCGGCGCTGCGGTAGGCGGGGCGCCACTCCTCCAGCTGCTGCTTGATCACCTCGTCCAGGTCGAAGGGGACGGCGGAGCCGGTGCGCGGGTCGCGGGAGTTGGTGAGCAGCCGCTCGACGACGTCGGTGAGCCGCTCGACCTGCGCGAGCGCGATCGTCGCCTCCTCCTTCACCTCGTCGAGGTCGTCGGTCATCGTGATCTCCTCCAGGCGCATCGAGAGCGCCGTGAGGGGCGTACGCAGCTGGTGCGAGGCGTCGGCCGCGAGGCGCCGTTCGGCGGTGAGCATGCGGGCGATGCGCTCCGCCGAACCGTCGAGGACGTCGGCGACGCGGTCCAGTTCCGGGACGCCGTAGCGCTTGTGGCGGGGGCGGGGGTCGCCGGAGCCGAGGCGCTCCGCTGTGGAGGCGAGGTCCGTGAGGGGGGAGGCGAGTCTGTTGGCCTGGCGTACGGCGAGGAGGACGGCGGCGACGATCGCGAGGAGGGCGACGCCCGCGATGATCAGGAGCGTGCGGCCGACCTCCGTGGTGACGGCCGAGCGCGCCTCCTCGACGGTGACCTTCTCGCCCTGTTCGCCGGAGGCGGTGTACGAGATGACGTCGCCTGCGGGTGGGGTGCCGATGGTGATGGGCGCGCGGTCGGGCATGTCGATCTCGGCGTAGCGGGCGCCGGCGACCTGGTCCTGGAGGATGTCGCCGGTGATCTGCTCCTCGCTGAGGATTCGGCTGTCGACGATGGAGGCGAGGCGGACGGCCTCCGATTCGACGCGTTCCTGGGCGCTGTTGGTGATGGTTCGGGTCTCCACGATGACCAGGGAGACGCCGAAGACGGCGATCACTACCAGGACCACGGCGAGGGTGGAGTTGATCAGTCGGCGGCGCATAGGTCCTAGTGTCCCGGATGCGGTTCGGCCGGCACCGTGACCAACGCCTCGGGGCTCCGCCCCGGACCCCGCGCCTCAAACGCCGGCGAGGCTGAATAGACCGGGGCTCGGCCCCCGGCCCGGCGCCTCAATCGCCGACGGGCTCAAAAGATCGGGGCTCCGCCCCGGACCCCACGCCTCAAACGCCGGCGAGGCTGGATGTGCCCACTCGCCACCGACACGACTGGATTTACCTGCTCGACGCCCGCGCCGCTGGATGTGCCCGCTCGCCACCGACACGGCTGGATGTGCCCACTCGCCACCGACGCGACTGGACTTGCCTGCTCGATGCCCGCGCCGCTGGATGTGCCCGCTCGACGCCGACGCGGCTGGATGTGCCCACTCGCCACCGACACGGCTGGACTTGCCTGCTCGACGCCGGCGCGGCTGGATGTGCTCGCTCGCCGCCGATCGGGCCGGAGTGCGCACAATCAAGCCCCTGCGGCGATTGAGCAGCGGGGTCCGGGGCGGAGCCCCGTGCGGTGCGGGCTGAGCAGCGGGGGGCAGGGCGGAGCCCCGTGTGGGGTGGGTCAGCTTTTCTCGAAGCGGAAGCCGACGCCGCGGACCGTGGCGATGTAGCGCGGATTCGCCGCGTCGTCGCCGAGTTTCTTGCGGAGCCACGAGATGTGCATGTCGAGGGTCTTGGTGGAGGACCACCACGTCGTGTCCCAGACCTCGCGCATCAACTGGTCACGGGTGACGACGCGGCCCGCGTCGCGGACCAGGACCCGTAGGAGGTCGAACTCCTTGGCCGTGAGCTGGAGTTCCTCCTCGCCCATCCACGCGCGGTGCGACTCGACGTCGATCCGCACCCCGTGCGTGGCAGGCGCCTGCGTCGGCTCACTGGCACCGCGCCGCAGCAGCGCCCGGACCCGGGCGAGGAGTTCGGCGAGGCGGAACGGCTTCGTCACGTAGTCGTCGGCGCCGGCGTCGAGCCCGACGACCGTGTCCACCTCGTCCGCGCGCGCGGTGAGGATCAGGATCGGCTCCGTGTGCCCCTCGGCGCGCATTCTGCGGGCCACCTCAAGACCGTCCATTCCGGGCAGTCCGAGGTCGAGCACGACGAGGTCGATGTTTCCCTGCAGTCCGGCGTCGAGGGCGGTCGGACCGTCCTCGCGCACTTCTACCTCGTAGCCCTCCCGGCGCAGGGCGCGGGCCAGGGGCTCCGAGATGGACGCGTCGTCCTCGGCGAGCAGTACACGGGTCATGGGGTGATGGTAGTCCGCGCCGTACGACGCCCGTGGGGTGATCGGATACAGCGGCGCCCGCGCGCTTACGGAATTTTTGCCTCCGCGTTCCCGCCCTGCGAGGGTCGGGTGTCATCCTGGGGAACACCTTTGAAATAGTGCGGGCGGTTCCGTGAAGGCCTGTGATCCATCTCTCAAGTCCTTCCATATGCCACTGAGTCGTTCGTAAGGTGATTCAACGCCTGATGCACTACTGGGGGACCTTTGGAGCGCACCGCGCACCCAAGGTCCCTTTCTTGTGTGAGCTGACTTCCGTCAGCATTTTTAGGAATGACCTGTGGTCGGGCCCCGCGTGTAAGGACGCGCGTCGGGGTGTGGATCTCGGGCCCGCCGCACTGGCGGGTACCGGTGCCGGCCCCCATCCCGGGCGCGCGCTCCCCACGAAGGTGCAGCGTCCCGAGCGAGCAAGGAACCCCCCATGGCGTCCAGCCTGACGAAGGACACCACCGCGCCCGGCGCCGGTGAGAAGACCTTCCTTGGCCACCCTCGCGGCCTGGCCTTTCTGTTTCTGACGGAGATGTGGGAGCGGTACAGCTTCTACGGGATGCGCGCGCTTCTCGTGCTGTACCTGTCGGCCGGTGTCGTCGACGGTGGCCTCGGCCTCAACGTAGCCACGGCGACGGCGATCTACTCCGTCTACAACGCCCTTGTGTACCTGCTCGCCCTCCCGGGCGGCTGGCTCGGCGACCGCGTATGGGGTCCGCGCAAGACCACCGCGGTGGGCGCGGCGATCATCATGGTCGGCCACTTCACGCTGGCGCTGCCGTGGGCCGGTTCCTTCTACCTCGGCCTCGGTCTGATCGCCGCCGGTTCGGGTCTGCTCAAGGCCAACATCTCCACGATGGTCGGCCACCTGTACCCGGAGAAGAACGACCCGCGTCGTGACGGCGGCTTCTCGATCTTCTACATCGCGATCAACCTCGGTGCCTTCTTCGCGCCGCTGACGATCGGCACGGTCGGCCAGACGGTCAACTGGCACCTCGGCTTCGCGATGGCCGGTGTCGGCATGGCGCTCGGCCTGGTCTGCTTCCTGTTCGGCTACCGCTACCTGTCGGGCGAGTCCAACGTCGTCCCGTCCCCGATGGGCGACGACGAGAAGCGCGACCTGTGGAAGAAGAGCGCGATCTGGGCGGTCGTCGCCATCCTGTTCTACGCCGTCGCCGGCGCGGCCGGTGCGCTGACCGTGAACTGGATCCTGTGGCCGCTCACCGTCCTCGGCCTGGTCCTGCCGATCTGGTACCTGGTCAAGATGAAGCGCGACAAGGACCTGTCGGACACCGAGCAGTCCCGGGTCTCCGCGTACATCTGGTTCTTCATCGTGGCCGCCGTGTTCTGGGGCATCTTCGACCAGTCCGGCTCCACGCTGAACCTGTTCGCCAACGACAACACCGCGAACACGCTGTTCGGCTTCGAGTTCCCGTCCAGCTGGTTCCAGTCGCTGAACTCGCTGTTCGTGATGGCGCTCGCGCCGATCTTCGCCTGGCTGTGGCTGTGGCTGAACCGCCGCGGCAAGGAGCCCAGCTCCCTCACGAAGTTCGCCAACGGTGTGTTCCTGATCGGCCTGTCCTTCTTCGTCATGATGCTGGCCCAGACGGCCGCCTCCGGCGACGCCAAGGTCACCCCGATGTGGCTGGTCATCGTCTACCTGATCCAGACCATCGGTGAGCTGACGCTCTCCCCGGTCGGCCTGTCCCTCACCACGAAGCTGGCGCCGGAGAAGTACGGCTCGCAGATGATGGGTGTCTGGTTCCTGGCCGTCACCGCCGGTGACTCGGTCATCGCGCTGCTGCAGCTGATCGGTGCGCCGACCAGCAGCGAGTGGTGGTTCGCCTCGCAGGGGGCGCTGGCCGTCCTGGCGGGTGTCGCGGTGTTCATGCTGCGTCGGAAGGTGAAGCCGCTCATGGGCGGCGTCCACTGACGCGCTCCGCTTGTTCTACGTGAACGGGGGCGGCCCGCACCATTCGGTGCGGGCCGCCCCCGTTTCCGGTCTTTCAAGCCCCCGCTGCTCAATCGCCGCAGGGGCTTAATTGGCCTACCGGCGAATGACGCGGCGCGCCCGCGGCAGGAACGTGAAGACCGCGCCGCCCAGCAGGATCACCGTGCCGGCCGCGAGGCCGAGCGCGCGGAGGGCGCCGTCGCTGGTGGCGCCGGTTTCGGCGAGGCCGCCGCCGGTCGCCGCCGAACCGCCGGCCGCCGAGCCGCCACCCGCCGAACCGCCGGAGGCACCGCCCGCCGAACCGCCGGAGGCACCGCCCGCCTGCTTGGACGTGTCCAGTTCCAGGGAGACCGGGGCGTTGCTCGGGGTGCAGGTGGTGGTCGTGCCCAGGGCCTTCACCGTGAGGACGCCGGGCGACAGCGTCGACTTGCCGTCGGCGCCCGGCTTGTAGGTGCCGGTGAGGTCCGGGATCTCGATCGGGTCGCCGGACTTGAAGGCCTTCTTGTTGGTCGGGCCCTCGACGGGGACGGTGCCCTTGTCGGCGCCGCCCAGCTTCACCTGCATCGACGGCTTGACGGAGTCGGCGGGGATGTCGGCGGGGCTGTCCATGACCGACTTCTTGAACTTGACCGTGAGGCCGTAGTTCCCGCCGTCCTTCTTGGCGTTGATCTGCACGGGCGACGTGGCCTTCTTGTCGCCGATGGGGGTCTTGCAGGCGTACGGGACGTCGACCTCCTTGCCCGTGAAGTCGCTCTGGCCGCCGCCACCGCCCGTAGAGCCGCCGGAGTCGCTGCCGCCGGAGGACGAACCGCCCGAGCTGGACGAGCCACCGGAAGACCCACTGGACGAGCCGCCCGGCAGGCCGCCGATCAGGCCACCGGCGCCGCTTCCGGACGACGAACCGCCCGAACTCGCGGCGCCCTCAAGGACCTTGACGACGGCGCCCGGGTCCACGCTCCCCGTCGGGGAGCACTTGGTGTCCGTCGACATCGGCTTGCTGACGTTGATGTTGTACTTGTCCGGCGTCAGCTTCAGCTCGCCCGGCTTCTCCAGCTTCAGCTTGCCCTTCATCGTGGACAGCTTCATCGGGCTGTTCTTCGGGATCGCCGGGTTCTCGCGCGGCCCCTCCATGGCGATGTCACCGGTCTGCGCGCCGGCCGCCTTGAGGGTGCCGGTGGGCTGGACGGTGTTCTCGCTGAGGTCGAGGACGTCCGGGTTCTTGGAGGCGCCCTGGATGAACTTCCAGGTCACGTCGATGGTGTCACCGACCTTCGCCTCGGCGGGCGCCGTGATGTCCGTGATCGTCGTGCCCTGCACCGGGTCGAGCCCGGAGATCGAGGGCGGGACGCACTCCGTCTTGTACGAGCTTTCGGCCGCCTGCGCGGGAGCCGCGTTCGCGAACATCAGCCCCGCCCCGCCGAGCATCAGGGCGACGCCGGCCGCGCTCACTCTCCGTTGGGTGGTCACGTGTTTCCTTTCGTCGTCGGGCTGTTCTCGTGCGGTGCGGAGAGCTGACCGGCCTCGGTCCGCTCCGGACCGGTGTCCGGGGTGAACCAGGGCAGGGTGGTCGTGGTCTGTGCCGACGCGCTCGTCGGCGTCGTGGGCGGTTCGGCGGGCGCGGGCCGTTTCGGTTTCTGCTGCGGCATCCGCACCTTCGGAAGGCGTACGGTGCGTCCGCCCGACGCCGGCCTGGACCCCTTGGCCCGCGGCCTGCGGTCACGCGGCCGTACCCGGTCGACGATCGCCATGCCGATCCGGAACACGGCGGCAGGCACGACGACGCACAGCAGGATCCAGAAGAGCGTCACGCCCCAGGGCCTGCCCACGCCCCACGGCTGCTCGGCCAGCACCTTCCCGCCGTACTTCAACGACACGAGATAGTCGCCGTGCGCGCCCGCCGACAGCTCGACGGGCAGCTTGATGCGCGCCTTCTGGCCCGGCTTGATGGTGCCGCGCCACTGCTGGTCCTCCCACTGCGGCGCGAACACCCCGTGGGAGCTGCCGACTTGGAAGACGGGGTTCTTCACCGGGTTCGAGCCGACGTTGCCGACGGTGAACGTGAAGGAGCGCGACGGCGGCGCCCCGAACCAGGTCAGCAGCCCGCTCGACCCTTCCAGCCGGGTGTCGGCCACCATCGAGAGCTGTCCGGTCCCGGACGACTTCGGCAGCGGCTTCACCGGATGCCCGGCCACCTGGAACTCGGCGTCCTTCTGTGCCTTCTCCCCCGTCACCGTCGCGACGTGCACGACGCACGGGCAGGGTTTGGGCGGCTCGGCGACCGGCAGCGCCTTGCTGAACGCCCCCTTGCCATCGGTGGTGACGGCACGCCCGTCGGAGTTGGCGCAGGCGTTGGTGCCGCCGATGACGCCGCGCTCGGGGCTCGACTGCCCGCAGACCAGCATCATCAGCAGCGTGTTCGGCCGCCAGTCCGTGCCCTTCACGGTGATCGAACCCCCGGTCCCCGCCTGGGACTTGGAGAGGCTCACGGTCGGCTTGTCGGCGGCGGCCGCCCAGGGCGCGGTGCCCGCGAGCAGGCCAGCCACGAGAGCGAGGACGGTCAGCAGCCGCGAGACACGGACGCTGCGGCGGTTCATGGCGCACTCCTTACGTTCCCTTGTCGGCGGCGCAGGTACCAGTACGTCGCGCAGGCCGCGGCCGCGAGGACGGCGAGGCCCCCGCCGAGGGCGCCCCACGGCACGAACCAGGTACTCGCTTTCGCCGTGTCCTCCGCACCGCCGCCCGCGGTGACCGTCACCTTCACGTCGACGTCGTCGAGCGCGGGGGCGCCCTTCCACGGTTCGGTGAGACTGACCCGCCGCCCCGGCAGCACCTCGACCGGCAGGTCCCGCTTCCGGTCGAGCACGGCCCCGAACACCCCGTCGGCCGCCACCGCGAGGCGCGGCGCGAGCGTCGTATTGCCGCGGTTCACGACGTCGTACGCGATGGCGCTCTTCCCCACCCGTACGTTCTCGACCGTGAGGGCGGACAGTGTGGGCCCGCTGACCCGCAGATGCACGCTGACCCCGGAGTCCCGCCCACCCGCACTGGCCACGACGGCTCCCGGATGGTCACCGGGGGTGGCCCCCGCTGGCACGGTCACGCTGAACGGCACCTCGGCCCGGGTCCGCGCCGGCACCTTCACGGTGTCCTCGGCGAACCGGATCCACGCCCCGGTGTCCGTGGCCTTCTTCCGCACGTCCAGGGCCCCGTCACCCTTGTTGTCCGCGTCGGCCCCCCGCAACGAGACCTTCAACGCCTTCCCCGTCGGATTGGCGATCGCCACCTTGTCCTCCAGTACGGACCCGGCAGCCCCCTCCGCGTAGATGTACGGCCGCCCATCCTCAGCGGCAGGCCGCGTACCGCCTCCGGCGGAGGGACTGATGGACCAGGCGGGGCCGGCGGCGTGGGCGGGCGCAACGCCGAGCAGCAGGACAGCAACAAGCAGCCCAATCAAGCCCCGCCGTCGGACGATAGCCCGCGGGGTCCGGGGCAGAGCCCCGCGGCCGCAACCACGCCGCGGGGCTCCACCTCGCACAGCCAAGTGTAACGTCATCTCAGCGACTCACGCCCCCTTAACGGGACGCCGCCTGATGCCGCCGGGTCAACCACAGCACCCCCGCCGCTCCGGCCAGGAGTACCGTTCCGCCCAGCGTCCCGAGCGCTATCGCCGAATCCTCGGGCCCGGTCTGCGGCAGCTGCTCCTCACCGGACGGCGCGGACGCCCCCGCCCCGGAGTCCCCGGAACCGGCACCGCCGCCACCACCGGCGGCCGCCTTCACGTCCATCTCAAGGGACGGCTTCGGGCTGTTGGACGGCGTACACGTCGTGTTCGTGCCGAGCGCCTTGATGGTCAGGACGCCCGCCGTGAAGTTGACCTTGCCGTCCTTCTTCGGCGTGTACGTACCCGTCAAGTCACTGATCTTGATCGGGGTGTTCGCGGGGATCGCCTTGTCGTTCGGCGGCCCGGTCGCCGTGAACTGGCCACTGTCGGCGCCACCCACCTTGATCACCGCGCTCGGGTGCATCGCACCCTTGCCGAGCTCGACGGGGCTGGACGAGACGCCCTTCTGGAAGGACATCGTGATCTTGTAGCCGCTGCCACTCTTCGTGCTCTTCATGTCGATCGGGGAGACGGCTCCCTTGTTCCCGATCGGCGTTTTGCACTGGTAGTTGACGTTCTGCACGGTGGCCGAGGCGGTGGGGGCGGCCATCAGCACCGCCGAGCCCGCCAGGGCCGCGCTGAGCGCGAACGCGGCGGTTCGTTTCTGGTACGTCCGGTACGACACCTCGAAGTACCTCCAAGCCAGGGGTTACTGACGGTTCATCAGATCTGGGTGGCTCAAGGTACGCCGGGGACCTTGTCGAGGGAAGACAAAGAGCACGCCGGATCGAAGACGATCCGACGTGCTCGAAAATTCGCACGTGAGGCGGCTACGCGGGGGCGCCGACCTCCGCCCACACGACCTTGCCCGAGACGCCGGGGGTACGCACAACTCCCCAGTCCAGGCAGAGGCGTTGAACAATGAACATGCCGTGCCCGCCGGGCCGGCCGACCCGATGCGGGGTGCGCGGCGCGGGCTGCCCGGCCCCGCGGTCGGCGACCTCGATGCGCAGCACCTTGTTCGCCGGGGCGTCCCCGAAGTGCAGGATGATCTCGTCGGGGCCCTCGGCGTGCAGGCACGCGTTCGTGACGAGTTCGGAGACGACGAGCAGTACGTCCTCCGCCGCGGCCCGGCGGTCCGCGGTCGCCGCCGGCAGCCAGCCCCAGGCGTGCAGCGATTCGCGGGTGAAGTCGCGGGCGAGCGGCACGATGCCGCTCGCACCGCTGAGGCTCAGCCTGCGGACCTGCGCGGCCTGGAACACCGGCAGTTCGCCGGAGTCTGGGCCGTGGTCGCCCGGCGAGTAAGGCCGGGTGGTGCTCATCAGCACTTCACCTCACCGATTCACCAATTCAGCTTCAGGATTCAGGGTTCAGGATCCGAGTGCCCACTGCCCGGCTGGAAAATCCAGGTCTCCGAGTCGCGGATCGGGGTCGAAGGGTCATCGTCGGTCGCAGGGTCGAGGTCGTGTTCGGGGGGTCTCCTGCCCGACGGAACGACGGAAACACCCACTTGTTCGGAACGGCTCCTGTGACGCTGGTAACGCATCGATCACACAGAGACAACTGGAGCGTAACTTCTGCGGTTCGCCACAGTTCGCGGCCGCCCGGTTCCGGTCAGTCGCCGGAGGGGTCCGGTTGAAGGGCCTCGTCGAGGGACGCGTGCACCGTAAAAACGGCCTCCGCGCCGGTGATCTCGAACACCCTCGCCACCACCGGAAGCATGCCCGCGAGGTGCACGCCACCACCGGCCGCCTCGGCCTTCAGGCGGGCCCCGAGGAGCACGTTCAACCCCGTCGAATCGCAGAATTCGAGCCGAGAACAGTCGATAACCAGCCGGGAATGTCCGTTACTGAGGCATTCATCCAGGGGTTCGCGCAGCAAATCAGCCGTGTGGTGATCCAACTCACCTGCCGGCGTCACGACAGCGCTGGAGCCCTCCTGCCGCACTTCGACCAGAAGCCGGCCCCGATGTGCACTGCCGACTGTCCCGCGGTCCATGACGACCCTCTCCCGCTGCCTACGACGTGCTGGTTGACGCCCTCGAACACTACGCCTTCTTGCTATGCCCCGACACCCGAACAACCTCTAGAATTCGGACATTTCGCCTCAGAACGCACTTGCGACCAGGTGAGGAAAGCGGGTAGGCCTAGTAAGGACAGCAATCGACCACGGCCGGCTTTGGAGGCGCCGCACTTAGAAGCAGTGCACGCATTGGCATCGGCAGCCATATGCCGAGAACGCATGGAGGACATCATGTCAGCCCGGCTCGACGAATCGCGTACTGACCAGGCGACGTCGACACTCCCCCCGGAAACTCACATCGACGTCGAGACCGAAGGCCTTGAAGGCCTCGAAGGCCTCCCGGAGATCCCCCCGTACGACGAGGTGGGGCCGCTCGACGCACGAGCCCTCTCCAAGACCCTCTTCGAACGACTCGAGTCCATCGAAGAAGGCACCCACGAATACTCGTATGTCCGCAACACCCTGGTCGAGTTGAACCTGGCCCTGGTCAAGTTCGCGGCCTCCCGGTTCCGTTCGCGCAGCGAACCGATGGAGGACATCATTCAGGTCGGCACCATCGGCCTGATCAAGGCGATCGACCGGTTCGAGCTCAGCCGCGGCGTCGAGTTCCCCACGTTCGCGATGCCGACCATCGTCGGCGAGATCAAGCGCTTCTTCCGCGACACCTCCTGGTCCGTGCGCGTGCCGCGCCGCCTCCAGGAACTCCGTCTCGACCTTGCCAAGGCGGGCGACGAACTCGCCCAGCAGCTCGATCGCGCCCCCACGGTGGGCGAGCTCGCCGAACGCCTGGGCCTGTCGAAGGACGAGGTCGTGGAGGGCATGGCGGCGTCGAACGCCTACACCGCCAGCTCCCTCGACGCCCAGCCCGAGGAGGACGACTCCGAGGGCGCGCTCGCGGACCGGATCGGCTACGAGGACCACGGCCTGGAGGGCATCGAGTACGTCGAGTCCCTGAAGCCGCTGATCGCCGAACTGCCGCCGCGCGACCGGAAGATCCTCTCGCTGCGGTTCGTGGCGAACATGACCCAGTCCGAGATCGGTGAGGAACTGGGCATCTCGCAGATGCACGTGTCGCGGCTGTTGTCGCGGACGCTGGTGCGCCTGCGCAAGGGTCTGACGCTGGAGGAGTAGGCGCCCGCCCCTCGCACCACCCGCAGTACCCGTAACACCCTGCCACGTCGAAGGGGTCGACCGTCCACACGGTCGGCCCCTTCGATGCGTTTGCATCAACTGCCTTGGTTGCGGCGGAAGTTACCGCCGAGTCGAGTTACCGCAGGGAACACCTTCCCGTACTACCTCTCCTGCACCACTATGAGCACCCATCGGGGACCTCGGCGACAGGAGGACACGGTGGTTACGTCTGCGTCTGCGTCTGCGTCTGCGACCGCGACCGGCGGTGTCCACGCCACGGCGCCCGATCACCGGCTCGTCGCCCTCCTGCGGGCCGACACCCCGACCGCGTACCCGGCCCTCGGCGAACTGCGCCGCAGGCACCGGCACGCACTCCTCGCCTACGCGCTGGTGTGCGCCAACGACCCCGACTCCGGGCGACAGTTGGCGGCGCAGGCCTTCGCGCGCGTGGCACGCGAGGTCGCACGTGGCGCGGAGCCGCGCGGCCCCTGGCGCCACCACGCGCTGCTGCACGTCCACCGCGCGGCGAGGGACTGGGCGGGCGACGACCGCCGCGCCCGCCTGGCACCCGGCCTACTGGGCACCCTGGGCGCCCCGACCGCCCCACCTGCGCTGCTCCCCGCCTTCCACTCCCTGCCGCCGCGCACGCAGACCCTGCTCTGGCACTCGGTCGTGGACGGCGAGTCCGGCGCCGCCACCGGGCTCGCCGTCGGCGCGCCCGCGCGGGAGGTGGGGCAGGCCCGGGACGCGGCGCTCGACGCGCTGCGCGGCGCGTGCCTCACGACGCGGGCGGCCCGCGCCCCGGGCACGTACTGCCGCGCCTACCGCCGTCTCATCGAGGAGGCGACGCGCCCCGCCCGCCCCCGCACCACCGCCGACCTGGACGCCCACCTCGCCCGCTGCCCGAGCTGTACCGCCGCGTACCTGGAGCTGACGTCGTTGCGTGACGACCCGCGTCGGGCGCTGGCGGAGGGGCTGTTGCCGTGGGGCGGTACGGAGTACGTGACCGGGCTCGGCGAGACGGCGGCGCCGCCGGTGCCAGGGCCGGTGCCGGTGGTGCCGGCGGGGGCGCCCGTTGGACGGCCGCGCGGCCACCGCGCGCCACGGGCCCGGGCCCGCCGTCGCCCGCCCCGCGGGAAGGCGCCGCGCCGCCCCTCGATGGGCCTGGCCCTCGCCTCGACCGCGGTGGGCGTGGCGCTCGTCCCGTTGCTGATCCTGACGCTGACGGAGGGCCGCCCGGACCTGTCGTCGGTGGGCCAGGGCATGGCCCCGACGCCGACGACCCCACCCCCAGCACGGGTGACGGTCACGGCGACAACGACGGCCACCACGACCACCACGCAGACCGCCACCGCCACGGCGACGACGACCGCACGCAGCACGGAAACGGTGACGGTCCCCGCGAAGTCCAGCCACCACCCCCCGGCCGCCAAGCCGACCAAGTCCCCTGACACCAAGCCGAGTTCGCACCCCGCACCCCCGTTCAACCCACCCGGCAAGGCCTACGCGGAAGTGGTCAACGTAGCGTCGGGACTCTGCCTCGACATCTCCCGCACTCCCATGACGGACGGCGACGACGTCGTGGCCGCGAAGTGCGACGGCACCCGCAGCCAGCGGTGGCGGGTGTCCCCCGCCCGCGACGCCATCCAGTCCTACGCCGACCCCGCCTTCTGCCTCGACAACCGCGGCGACACCGCCCGCACGGTCGGCCTGTGGCACTGCGCGGCGGCCGACGGCGCCAACGCCGCGAACCTCGCCTTCTCCGTCCACGCCGACGGCTCCATCCGCCCCGCCACCGACGAGGACACCGCCCTGACGGCGCCGGCCGACGGCTCGTTCCGGGTGACGCAGCGGGAGTTCCGGGGCGGGTCGGAACAGCGGTGGCGGGCGGGTCACGCCCGCTGACACCTACCACCTATCACCTACCTCCCGCTTCTCCGGCGGCGCCACGTCAGGGCCAGCACCGTGGCGAGGAGAAAGGCGGCGCCGCCGGCGGAAGCCCAGGCCGCGGGGAAGCCGTCGTCGGCGGCGGCGTGCACGACCAGGCGGACGAGGGCGCGGTCGTTGTCCGGGCGGGGGTCGGGGACGGCGCCCTCGCCCGACGCCCGCAGAACGCTGATCGTCCCGGACCGGTCGTCCTCGTGCTCGATGCGCAGGACGAACTCGAACGTCTGCGGCTCGCCCAGGCGGTTGTTGAGCCCGCAGACGTACGTACGTCCCTCGTCCCCGGTCGTGCAGTGCTGCGGCTCGTCCTCCTCCGCCGGCTCGGGATCGTAGGGCGCCCGGACGACCTTGGCGCCCGGCGGCACCTTGAAGACGGCCTTCGTCCCGCCGCGGTGCGACTGTCCCGGCCCTTTGTTGACGTAGCCGATGGTGATGGCGCGCTCGTCGCCGACCGCTCCGGTGAACGCGTCACCGATGGCGGCGAAGTCGGCGGTGCTGGGAACGCGGACGTCGAACTCGTCGCCGTGTGCGGTCAGTTCACGTCCGCTGTCCGCCCGGTCCGGCACGGCCCGCAGCGGCGCGCCCTTCCCCCGGCGGTACCGCGGTAGGTGCCCCGCGAGCGCCTCCGTCTCGGCGGGGCCCGGCAGGCCCACGGTGTACGTCACGGTGGGGTCGACGGCGTGCGGGCGCGGGGCGAGGCGCAGGGACGGGTCGAGGCGGAGGATGCCGGTGCGGCCGTCGCCGGGCGGCAGTCGGATGCCGCGCAGCAGGCAGAACATCCTGGTGTTCCGGTCGGCGTAGACGCAGTTCGAGTGGCGGGTGACGAACGTCAGGTCGGTGCCGGTGTCGACGGTGACGACGAGGTCGCGGGCGGCCACGTCCCCGGCATTGGCGAAGCGCACGGGCACGGTCAGCCGCGCGCCGCGCTCCACGGTCGGGGTCTCGTCGACGGCGGACGTCAGCAGCTCGGGCCGCCCGACGACGACATCGACGGCCCCCGCCCCCTCGGCGCTCCCGTCACTCGCGGCAAGGGAGTACCGCAGCACGCCCCGGGCCCCGGCCTTCGCCCCCTTCGCCGGAACGAGCCCGACGGACAGGGACCCATTGGACGTGGGGCAGCTGAACCCCGGTCCGCTGCGCGCCTGTTCACGACAGAGGTCGCCCCCGGCGCCGACCACCTCCGCGACTCCGGCGAGCCCGCGGGCGTCGATCCGCATCCGGGCCTCGCCCGAGTACCGGAAACTCAGGGTGCTGTCCTGCGCACCGTCCTGTTGCCTGAGAGGGAGGTAGAACGGCCCGGCGGTGACATCGGCGACCTCCACGGGTACGCGGGCACTGGCGGGCGCCACCGCCGACGCGAGCAACAGACCGCACAGAACGGCGACGCCATACCCACGCGCACGCCCACGCCCACGCCCACGCCGAGCCCGTCTGCCAGACATCCCGGCAGTGTGCCGCACGCCCTGAGCAGAGGCGAGCCCTCGGCCGACGCCTGGCATGATCACCGCATGGTTCTTTTGGTGCTGCTCGTGCTGCTGGCGTTCGTCGCGTTCGGGTTCGTGTGCACGGTGTGGGCGGCGCGCGGCGGCCCCCGGTGGGTGCGGATCGTGTCGTCCGTGACGGTCGGCCTGGCCGAGGTGGTGGGCTCCCTCACCAAGTCGAGCCGCCGCTCCGGCAACGGGAGCAACAGCTCGGGCGACGGCGACTAGTCGACGGGCCGCAACGCGGCCCTCGCGAGGGCGATCACGTCGCGCAGCCCGTGCGCCGGGGCGGCGGCCGGTGTCGCCGGGGGCAGCCCCGCGCAGCTTCGACAGATCCCCTTCCCGACTCCCCGCGGCAGCGGATCCCGGCACTCGGCGCACTCACCGAGGGGCGCAACCCGCTCGCGGCGTACGGGCGTTGGTGGCGGGGATGCGGGTGGCCGGTTCTCCAGCCGGTACGAGATGAGGGCGGCGGCCGAGCGGAGTGGGCGGGGCAGGTCCGTGGTCAGGTGGCGGCGGAGTCCGGTTTCGGTCGCGCCGCCCGCGAGCGCGTCGTCGACGAGAGGCGCGAGGCGCGCGACGTCGCGAGCGCCCAGGCGCAGGGCCGGTTCGCGCTCGACGAGGGCCGCCAGGAAGGCGGCGCCACGGTTGGGGGTGTTGTCCTTCGGTGTTTCACCCAGGGGGTATGTGCCGACGGCCTGATCTGTCGTTTCACCGACGGGCGGGTCCTGGTCGGTCGGGTCCTGGTCGGTCGGGTCCTCGTCGGCCGGGCCCTGGTCGGCCGGGCCGCCGAAGAGCGCGGCAATCTCTTCGGGTGACGTCAACGGCACGTTGGAGACGAGGACTTGGGTCGTCCACCGACCGGTCTCCCGGTCCTGCGAGCTCCGCGTGTGGATGTAGCCCTCCTCTTCCAGCTGCCGCCTGGCCTTGCGTACGGCCAGGCGGCCTTCCGGCATCTTCTCGCCGAGGGACTGGACGGTTTCCCGGGAGCCTTCGGGGAGGGACAGGGCCCAGATAAGGAGCCGGACGGCCGTGCCGTTCAGGCGGGGGTTCCGGATGATCTCGTTGGGGATTTGAGAGAAGAAGCGGGCGGGCGGGATAGCATGCTTGAGCATCGCAGTGGACCTGTTTTCCACTCGTCGGTGAAGGCCCTCAGATTGGTGTTCGCTGCACCGCTGGGGGCCGCTCCGCACCTTGCGTGCACGGAACGTGATGACGCGATTACTGTAGCGTCGAATGGGCGGCGTGGTTGACGAAAGCCGTCCAACTGTCCGGCGAAATGGCGAGCGTGGGGCCAGAGTTGGCGACCTTGGAGTCGCGGACGTGCACGGTTTCGGCGACCGCCACTTCGAGGCATTGGCCTCCCGCGTCGCCGCTGTAGCTGGACTTGAACCACGTGAGGTCTGCGGTGGTCATAGTTCGCTCGCCATCCTCTCGATGAGCTTCACGGAGTCCCTCGGCGCGAGGGCCTGGGACCGGATCATGCCAAACCGTTGGAACAACTCGCTTACCTCCGTGCGACCTTGGAGGACCAGGCCGCCAGGCTGCCCTTCAACGTACGCGATCCATTCCCGCTCGGGCGTCTCCAGCAACGTCCACGGCCCGTTGAAGCCCGCGTGCGACTCGATCGCGGTCGGCATGACCTGGATGGCGATGTTGCGCTTCTCGACCAGCTCCAGCAGGCGCTCCAACTGACCTCGCAGGACGGCCAGTCCACCAACCGGGCGCCGCAGCACCCACTCCTCGATGACCAGCGCCAGCGACACCGGCGGTACGCGGGTGAGGAGCGCCTGCCGTTCCAGGCGGGCCTGCACGCGCCGCTCGATCTCGTCGTCGTCCAGCACCGGAACGCGTGCTCCGAGTACTGCCCGTGCGTATCCCTCGGTCTGCACCAGGCCCATGATCACGTGCGTGTCGTACGACCACAGGCTGACGGCCGCCGCCTCCCGTTCCGCGTAGTCGTCGAACCACGCCGGATACCGCCGCCGTTCCAGATGCGCGGCCGCCGCGTCCACTGCCTTTCGCGCGCCCAGGAACTCCCCGGCCCGCGCCACGAATCGCGGACTCGGCATCCGTTCGCCGCGCTCGACCATCGCGACCTGCGACGCCGAGTACCCGACGTACGCCCCGAAGTCGTCCCGCGTACCGGCCCGCGCCTCGCGCAGCGCCCGTACCACCGCGCCGAACATCCGCATGCTCGGCGATCCGTCGACACCGTCCCGCACAGCGCACCCCCTCGCCCGCACACTTCGTTGTGTGCGGCTACCGGTCCTGTTCAGGCTAGGTGGCGGTCACGCACGGTGAGGGCATGAAGACGCAAACTCCACCCGAAGTCGTTCTCCAACTGCGGGCGGATCCCGAACAGTTCGCGGCCGTACGGCACACGATCGCCTCGCGGCTACGGGCCTGGGGCCACCCCACCGTCGTCGACGCGGCACAGCTCTGCGTAACGGAAATACTGGCGAACGTGCACCGGCACGTGACGGACCTCGCGTGCGAGGTGCGGCTACGAGTGCTTGCGGAGGAGGGCGGCGCGGTGCAGGTGTCCGTGGCGGACCGCTCCCCCACCCTGCCGGTGCTGTGCACCGAGCCGGACTGGGAGGCGGAGTCGGGGCGCGGGATGTTCCTGATCGCGGCGGCGGCCGACCTGTGGGGCACCATGCCGACGCGGGACGGGAAGGTGGTGTGGGCGCGGCTCGCCGGGCCCGGGCCTCGCTCGGCCGGGTGAAAACGCCGCACGTTTCTGGCAAGCGCCGCACGGTGCTCATACCGTGAGGTCATGACCACACGCGTGCCCATCCGGCAGCTTCAGCAGCACGCCAGCGAGCTCATCGACCGGGTCGCGGCGGGCGAGCGGGTGGAGATCACCCGTAACGGGCGCCTGATCGCGGTCTTGGGTCCGCCCGACCCCGAGCAGCGGGTCATGGAGGACCTGGTGCGCACGGGAACGGTGGATCCCGACAATGCGGCGTCCGCTCGCGGACTCGGGGACTGGCAGCCGTTGCCGGCTCGGCCCGGGGCTCCCGCCAAGCTCTCCGAGGTGCTTCTCCAGATGCGCGAGGAAGAGGACCGGTGATCTACCTCGACTCATGCGCGCTGCTGAAGCTGGTCCTGCCGGAGGCGGAGACCGACGCGCTGCGTACGTTTCTTTCGGCGCGGGCCACCGAAGGGCACGTGACGTCGGCGCTCTCGCAGACGGAGGTGTTCCGGGCGTTGGTGCGCGTGGGCGCGGACCCTGAACTGGGCGATGCTGCCGAGGAGTTGCTGGACCGAATGCTGCGCATCCGCGTCACCGACCCGGTGTTGCGGGCCGCCGGGATGTTCCCCGTACAGCATCTGCGCAGCCTGGACGCGATCCACTTGGCGAGTGCCGAGTACCTGGAGCACGCACTGACGGCATTCGTCACGTACGACAAGCGGCTGGCCAGTGCGGCGCTGGAACGCGGACTGCCGGTCGAGGCGCCCGGCGCCGCCACCTGACCGCTCAACGGTTCCGGCTGGCGATCAACGCCGTGCGGGTCCAGGTGATGAGCTGGCGAACCATGTCGCGGGTCCGATTGGCGGCGCCCGGGAAGAACGGCAACAGCACAAGGGCCGGAACGTAGGCCAGTGTCACGATGAGCAGGGGCAGCAGCGCGAGGAGAACGATGAGCACGCGCTGGGTCCAGCGGGTTCCGGCGACCAGGGCCGTCCAGGGAGTTGCCACGGCTGTGCGGTTCCTCTCTCGGCGAGCTGCGGGATCAGCTCCGGGAACTCAACTGTCAGTGGCGGCCGTTATGTTGCGACAGCGGCAACTGTTGCCGCTTGCGGGACAACGCTCCAAGGAGGCCAGGCGTGTCCAATACGGTTCCCTCACCCCGGAGTTCGGGCGAGGTCGAGCGGGGTGACGTGGCCGAGGTTGTCGCGCTGGGCAACGCGTTGACGGGCCTGTTCAACGCCTTGGAGATCTCACAGAACGCGTACGCCGTGCGCATTCACCAGGACAAGTCGTCCGTCTCCCGCTTCCTGCGCGGCAAGAAGGTGGCGCCGCAGGACTTCATCGACCGGCTCGTACGGGAAGTCGAGCACAAGCGGGGATCCCAGATGAAGGCCGAAGCGCGCGAGCAGCTAAGGCAGTTGCGGCTCGCCGCGGTCAAGGAGACCGATCCTGCCTCCTATGAACTGGAGGCGCTGAGATCGGAGATGGAGCGTTCGCATCGGCAGGTCGACATGCTGACGCGACAGCAGGAGGCGTTGCACGACCTGCTGGAGAAGCGGGAGGCGGAGGTTCAGGCGGTCCGGGGTGAGCTGTCCCAGGCCCAGCAGGACTGGCGGGGTGAGATCGCGCTGCGGATGCGCCTTGAGGCGGGTGCCGGTGGTGCCGACCACGATCGGCTGGACGATGAAGTGGCCAAGCTGCGCGCCGACTTGGAGGAGGTCAACGCCCTCCGCGAGGACGCGGAGCGCAGGTGTGAGCGGCTGGAGCAGCGGGTCCAGGAGATGGAGGAGGAGCTGGCGGCGCGGGAGAGCGACGTAGCGGGCGCGGTGCCCTTGGCCGTGTTGCAGGAGCGGCTGCTGGTGCTGTGGGAAGAAGGCAGGTCCCACGAAGCGGGGCGCGAGCTGACGGAGGCGGCACAGGGGCGATCGGTGGCGGAGCTGGTCGAGTTGGTGACGTGGTTGGACGGACTCGGGGATGACGTCCGGCGCAATCGGCTGGCCGAAGAGGTAGTCCACACACGGACGGTGGATGTGGTGGCCGAGTTCGGTGGCGCGCTCATGGGGATCACGTTCCGGCGACCCAGTTCCCGGCAGCGCAGACGAGCTCCCTCCGCCCTTCGGTGCGTCATCGACGAGGCCTGCGCCGTCATGGCCCCACGGGACCTCGTCACCTTGCACCGCTCCTGGTCCCCGCTGGCGAAGAAGAGACGACCTCGCCTACGGTCTCCCGTTCTCGGCAATCTACTCATGGGAGACCGTCCAGCAGACGTCACAAGCGAAGTCCTCGATCAGCTGGGCCCGGACGACGAGTCCACGCTGGAAGCCGTACGCCAGTGGCGGCCGACTTCGTCCTGGAGCGGGACACTCATCGCACTCGTGCCCCGTCTGGCAGCACGTGGCCGCTGGGACCTGGCACGCGAGTGCTGCCAGGCCCTGGTGCACGTGAGCCAACAACAGGTGACACAGTGGGGCGGGCCCGTCTTTATTGGCGACATGGACGGCAGTCCTCTCGAGGAGCTGGACGACTCGCAGATCCGTGACTTCGTCGTCGCAGCGGAAATGCTCTCTCCGCAAGAGTTGGGCTTTCTCCTCCTGTTGCTGTACCAGCTGGATATCAAGGCACAACGCCTGCAGGCAGAAGCTGACAGACAGTTCGGGCGTCTCCTGTCTCACCTTCGTACACCAGAGGTACTCACCAACGTGGCGGCAGCCCTGCAGACCGCCGCATTCTCCAAGGTGTACGACGGACTCCCGCTCAAGCTCCGCGAGGTCCTACTCGCGCACCAGCCCTGACCTCACCGCCTCAGACCACCCGCGCCCCGCGCCGCCACACCTCCGACACCAGCGGCACCCCCGGCCGGTACGCGAAGTGGACGTGGCTCGGGGCGTCCAGGAAGGTCAGGTCGGCTCGGGCGCCCGGGGAGAGGTGGCCGATGTCCGTGCGGCGGAGGGCCTTCGCGCCGCCGGCCGTGGCGGACCAGAGGGCCTCGTCCGGGGTCATGCCCATGTCTCGTACCGCGAGAGCGATGCAGAAGGGGACCGAGGACGTGAAGGAGGAGCCGGGGTTGCAGTCCGTGGACAGGGCCACCGTCGCGCCCGCGTCCAGGAGGCGGCGGGCGTTCGGCCACTGGGCGCGGGTGGAGAACTCGGCGCCGGGGAGGAGGGTGGCGACTGTGCTGCCCTGCGCCAGGGCGTCGACGTCCGCGTCCGTGAGGTGGGTGCAGTGGTCGGCGCTGGCCGCGTCCAGTTCTACGGCGAGTTGGACGCCGGGGCCGTAGCTGAGCTGGTTCGCGTGGATGCGGGGAAGGAGGCCCTTGGCCTTGCCCGCCGTGAGGATGGCGCGGGCCTGGTCGCCGTCGAAGGCGCCCTTTTCGCAGAAGACGTCGACCCAGCGGGCGTGGGGGGCGCAGGCGTTCAGCATCTCGCCGGTCACCAAGTCCACGTACGCCGCCGGGTCGTCGGCGTAGTCGGGCGACACGATGTGGGCGCCGAGGTACGTGACCTCGTCCGTGTGGGCCGACGCGATGCGCAGGGCGCGTTCCTCGTCGGCCGTCGTCAGGCCGTAGCCGGACTTCGTCTCGAAGGTGGTCGTGCCCTGGCGGAGGGCCTCGGTGAGGTGGTGGGTGAGGTTCGCCTCCAACTCCTCATTCGTCGCCGCGCGTGTCGCCGCGACCGTCGTACGGATGCCGCCCGCCGAGTAACTCTGGCCCGACATACGGGCGTTGAACTCCGCCGTGCGGTCGCCCGCGAAGACCAGGTGGGAGTGGGAGTCGACGAAGCCGGGGAGCACGGCGCGGCCCGCCGCGTCGTGGGCCGCATCCGTCGCGGGGGCCTTGGCCGTCGGGCCCGCCCAGGCGATCCTGTCGTCCTCGATGACCAGGGCCGCGTTGTGGAGCTGTCCGAGGGGGCCCTCGCCGAGCTCCGGGTCGTTCGTGACCAGGGTGCCGATGTTGGTGATGGCCGTGGTGGGGGTGGTGGTCATGGTTTCTCTCCGTGGTGTGGCCGAACGGTGGTCGACGCATGCCCTACGTCGTACCCTACGTGTATGGCGAATTCCGATCGGGTCAAGACGAGCGTCTACCTCAGCCGCGAGCAGCAGGAGCGGCTCAAAGCGGCCGCGCGGCTCCTCGGCCAGAGTGAGGCCGAGCTGATCCGCGAAGGCATCGACCTGATACTGCTCCGGCTGCCGCTCCCGCCGCGCTCCCGGCCGATGCCTTCCTTCTCCTCGGGCGACCCCTCCTTCGCGGAACGTTCGGACGACCTGCTTGCCGACGCCTACCGTCCGACGGAAAGCGACTGAACGGTGCTCTACGTGGCAGACACGTCGGGAATCATCGCCGCGTACGACGCGGACGCCCGCGAGCACGAGCAGGCCAGAACGCTGCTCGCCGCCGGAACGGCAGTCATCTCGCCGCTGGTCCTCGATGAGGTCGACCACCTCCTCGTGGCCCGCTTCGGTGGACGCACCAAGGGTCGGCGAGTGGCGGACCTGGTGATCGACGACCTTACGGACCCGGATCACCGGGACCGCTATCTCGTCCCTCCGGTGACGGCCGAGGACATCCGTCGGGCACGTTCCGTGGGGAACCAGTACGCGGACCTCCGGCTGGACCTGGCGGACGCGGTGAACGTGGTCCTCGCCGACCGCTATCTCACCGACACGCTCCTGAGCCTGGACCAGCGCGGCTACCGCTCGATCGAGCCGCTCACCGAAGGGATGAAGGCGTTTCGCCTGCTCCCGGCCGATCTCTGACCGCCGGCACACACGACTCGGGGCTCCGCCCCGGACCCCGCGCCTCAATCGTCGGCGGGGCTTGAGGGGTGGTGCAGTGCGGTGATTGATTGCGTCAGGGCGGCCGATACGTCGCCGATTCGGACGTGCTGTCCGTCGCGGACGATCACCCGGCCCCCCGACACCACATGCCGGACATCCGACGCGGTCGCCGCGAACACCGCCGTTTCCGCGCCGAAGCGGGGGGCCGGGCCCGCCGTGCGGGGGGAGTCGAGGGTGATGGTGACGAGGTCGGCGAGGGCGCCTGCCTCGATCGTGCCCGCGTCGGGCCAGCCCAGGGAGGCGTGGCCGGTTGCCGACGCCGCGCGGAGGAGGGCTGCCGCTGTCCAGTGGCCTCGGGTGCGGGTGCGGAGGCGTTCGTTGAGTTCCATGGCGCGGGACTCTTCGAAGAGGTCGATCACCGCGTGGCTGTCGGAGCCCAACGACAAGGGCGAACCCGCGCGTTCCAGGGCCACCGCCGGGCCGATGCCGTCCGCCAGGTCGCGTTCGGTCGTCGGGCACATGCAGGTGCCGGTGGACGAGCCGCCGAGCAGGGCGATGTCCGCGTCCGTGAGGTGGGTGTTGTGCACCCCGATGGTGTGCGCGCCCAATACGCCGTTGTCGGCGAGGAGTTGGGTCGGGGTGCAGCCGTGGGCCGCGTGGCACGCGTCGTTCTCCGCCGTCTGTTCGGAGAGGTGTACGTGGAGGGGGGCCTCGTGTGTGCGGGACCATTCCGCCACCGTCGACAGTTGCGCCGCCGGGACCGCGCGTACCGAGTGGATCGCCGCGCCGATGCGGACCCCCGGGCGCTCCTTGAGGAGTGACGCCCGTTCCGCCCAGGCCTCCGCCGTGCCGTCGGAGAAGCGTCGCTGGTGGTGGTCCGGTTCCTTGCCGAAGCCGGAGGAGAGGTACGCCGTGTCGAGGAGCGTGATGCGGATGCCCGCTTCCTCGGCCGCCGCGATCAGGGCCTCGCCCATCGCGTTCGGGTCGGCGTACGGGGTGCCGCCCGGAGCGTGGTGGAGGTAGTGGAACTCGCCCACCGACGTGATTCCCGCCAGCGCCATTTCCGCGTACACCGCGCGGGCCAGTGCGTGGTACGTCTCGGGCGTGAGGCGGTCTGCCACCGAGTACATGACCTCGCGCCACGTCCAGAACGTGCCCGATCCGACCTGCACCGTCGAGCGCAGCGCCCGGTGGAAGGCGTGGCTGTGGGCGTTCGCGAGGCCGGGGAGAGTCAGGCCGCGCAGCACCGTCGCGCCGGGGGGCGGGGTCTCGACGCCCTTGCGGACCTCGGTGATGCGGTCCCCCGCCACTTCCACGGCCACGCCCGGCTCGACGTTGGTGTCGAGCCAGGCGTGCTCCAGCCAGTACGTCGTCGTCTGCGTCGTCACGTGCAGGCCAGTCCTTCCAGTACGTCGGCCAGTGCGCGCACACCTTCCAGGCAGTCGTCCTCGGCCGCGGACTCGGCCGGGGAGTGGGAGACGCCGGTTGGGTTGCGTACGAACAGCATGGCGGTGGGGATCGACTGGGCGAGGATTCCGGCGTCGTGTCCCGCTCCCGTGCCGAGGACGGGGACCTTCAGGCCCCGCGAGGCCGACGCCGACATGCCCAGGATGCGCGCCAGTTCGTCGCGCAGGGCGTGGTCGAACTCCACGATCGGGGTGAACGACTCTCGGGTGAGCGATACGTCGATGCCGTGCGCGTCGGCGTATTCGTGCGCCGCCTTCTCGACCGCCGTGACCGTGCGGTCCAGGGCGTCCTGGTCGGCGGCGCGGGAGTCGAGCCAGCCGCGGACCATCGACGGGATCGCGTTGACGCCGTTCGGTTCGACCGAGACCTTGCCGAACGTGGCTACCGCGCCCGCGAGTTGGGCTTCGCGGCGGGCCGCGAGGACCGTTTCCGCGTACGTCAGCATCGGGTCGCGGCGGTCGACCAGGCGGGTCGTGCCCGCGTGGTTGGCCTCGCCCGCGAAGTCGAAGCGCCAGCGGCCGTGCGGCCAGATGCTGCTGGCGATGCCGATGGCGTCGCCGGAGAGGTCGAGGGCGCGGCCCTGTTCCACGTGGAGTTCGATGAACGCGCCGATGCGGTCGAGGCGTTCGCGGTCCACGCCGATCGCGTCCGGGTCGTAGCCCGCGTTCTCCATGGCTTGCGGGAGGGTGACTCCGTCGGCGTCCGTGAGCTTGTGGGCCGCCTCGCGGGTGAGGGCGCCGGAGGTGAGGCGGGAGCCGACGCAGGCGAGGCCGAAGCGGGCGCCTTCCTCGTCGCCGAAGTTGGTGATGGCGAAGGGTTTGGTGAACTCCGCTCCCCTGCGGCGGAGTTCGTCCAGGGCGGCGAAGGCGGATACGACGCCGAGGGGGCCGTCGAAGGGGCCGCCGTCGGGGACGGAGTCCAGGTGGGAGCCGGTGACGATGGCTCCGCCGGCTTGCGGGTCGCCGAGCCAGGCCCACTGGTTGCCGTTGCGGTCGACCTCGTAGGTCAGGCCGCGGGTCGTCGCCTGGGACTTGAACCAGGCGCGGCAGTCGGTGTCGGCGGGGGTCCAGGCGTAGCGCCTGTAGCCACCGGTGGCGGGGTTGCGGCCGATGGGGCGGAGGTCGTGCCACATCTCCGTGAAGCTGGGCCCCTCAGCCCCGCCGGCGTTTGAGGCGCGGGGTCCGGGGCGGAGCCCCGAGGCGTTCACTCGCCCTCCCGCATCGGAACCCGCACCCCACGCTCCGCCGCGATCTCCGCCGCGTGCTCGTAGCCCGCGTCGACGTGGCGGATGACGCCCATCGCCGGGTCGTTCGTCAGGACCCGCTCGATCTTCGCGGCAGCGAGTTCCGTGCCGTCGGCGACGCAGACCTGGCCCGCGTGGATGGAGCGGCCCATGCCGACGCCGCCGCCGTGGTGGAGGGAGACCCAGGTGGCGCCGGAGGAGGTGTTGACCAGGGCGTTGAGGAGGGGCCAGTCGGCGATCGCGTCGGAGCCGTCCTTCATGGACTCCGTCTCGCGGTAGGGGGAGGCGACGGAGCCCGAGTCGAGGTGGTCGCGGCCGATGGCGACCGGGGCCGACAGCTCGCCGGATGCCACCATCTCGTTGAACTTGAGGCCCGCGCGGTGCCGTTCGCCGTAGCCGAGCCAGCAGATGCGGGCCGGGAGGCCCTCGAAGGAGATGCGGTCGGCGGCCATGTCGAGCCAGCGGTGCAGGTGCTTGTTCTCGGGGAACAGTTCCTTGATCGCGGCGTCCGTCTTCGCGATGTCCTCCGGGTCGCCGGAGAGCGCCGCCCAGCGGAACGGGCCGAGGCCCTCCTCGAAGAGCGGGCGGATGTGGGCCGGGACGAAGCCGGGGAAGGCGAAGGCACGGTCGTAGCCGGCCTTGCGCGCCTCGTCGCGGATCGAGTTGCCGTAGTCGAAGACCTCGGCGCCGCGGTCGAGGAAGCCGACCATCGCCTCGACGTGCAGGCGCATGGACCGGCGGGCCTTGTCCGTGAAGCCGGCCGGGTCCGCCTCGCGCTCCTTGTCCCAGTCCGCCACCGGGATGCCCACCGGGAGGTACGCGAGCGGGTCGTGGGCCGACGTCTGGTCCGTGACGATGTCGATCGGGGCCTCGCGGCGCAGCAGCTCCGGGAAGACCTCCGCCGCGTTGCCGACGACGCCGATGGACAGGCCGCGGCGCTCGTCGCGGGCCGCCAGAGCCAGCTCCAGGGCGTGGTCCAGGCTGTCCGCCTTCACGTCCAGGTAACGCGTGCCGATGCGGCGGTCGATGCGGGTCTCGTCGACGTCGACGCAGATCGCGACGCCCTCGTTCATGGTGATCGCGAGGGGCTGGGCGCCGCCCATGCCGCCGACGCCCGCCGTGAGCGTGATCGTGCCCGCCAGCGAGCCGTTGAACTTCTTGCGGGCCACCGCGCCGAACGTCTCGTACGTTCCCTGCACGATGCCCTGCGAGCCGATGTAGATCCACGAGCCGGCCGTCATCTGGCCGTACATCATGAGGCCCTCGGCCTCCAGCTTGCGGAACTCCTCCCAATTGGCCCAGTCGCCCACGAGGTTGGAGTTCGCGAGCAGCACGCGCGGCGCCCACTCGCTGGTGCGCAGCACGCCGACCGGCTTGCCGGACTGGACGAGGAGGGTCTCGTCGGCCTTCAGCGTCTTCAGTGTGCGCACGATCGCGTCGTACGCCTCCCAGGACCGGGCCGCCTTTCCGGTGCCGCCGTAGACGACGAGCTTGTCGGGGTGCTCGGCGACCTCTCCGTCGAGGTTGTTCATGAGCATCCGCAGGGCGCCCTCCTGCTGCCACCCCAGGGTGTTGAGCTCGGTGCCGCGCGGGGCGCGTACGGGGCGGGGTCCTGACATCGGCGGCCTCCTGAGGTGCGTATCCACAAGCTGTTGAGTCAGCGCTGCTGAGTCAGCGGTGTTGAGTCAGCGGTGTTGAGACTTCTATTCACATCCTGGCCATCTGAATAGGGCTAGTCAATAGGGGGCCGGGGAATCCCTACCTGACGTCGAGTACGCAGGAGGTTCCCGTGACCACAGCGACCGCCGAAGACACCCACTGCACCAGGCCATCGGGCCCAAGCTCGTCGTGGGCATCGTCTTCGTGTCGCTGCTCGCCGTCGGGCTCGTGTCGACCGGGGAGATCGAGGGGCTCGGCGACACCACGTCGTTCCTGCTGCTGTGTGTGTTCGCGGTGGTCAATGTGGCCGCTGACCCCGCCCCGGGGAACTCCAGGGCGGCGCGAACTCGCCGCCCCTGCACGGTGGTTGGCGGATTTTAGTCGCCCCACGAATGTTCCACCGGGAAATGCCAGAAGCCTCACCTGGTCTCCGTACGTTGCGTAGTTTCGCCGTCACACATGCACCGGCGACACACAAAGCGGCGTTCAGGTGGGGGGTCCCAGGCGTGTCCGGAATTGACGAGTGCCTCCTTGAGGTCATGCGACTGCCGGGCGCGCGCGGCGCCTCCGTCGTCGACTGGACCAGCGGGCTCGCCCTGGGCACGATCGGCGCGTCCCGCAACGGGGACCACGAGGCGGGCGCCGCCGAGACCGCCGAACTGGCCCGGCTCGCCGCCGAACACCTCGCCTTCGCCCCGGCCGAGGGCAGCGACTGGGGCCAGGGCTCCGCCAGCGACAAGGCGCCTCCGGTCGAGGACGTCATCGTCACCAACCGCGACAGCTACCACCTGCTGCGCTTCGTGCGCACCAGCTTCGACAGCAGCGTCTTCCTCCACCTGTGGCTCGGCCGCGACGAGGGCAACCTCGCGTACGCCCGGATCCGGCTCGCCGACATCGCCGACCGGATGGTGCTGGGATGAGCACCGCCACCGCCGCCGCTGTCTCGCCGATGCTGACCCGCCTCGCCGACGAGCGGGCCACCGGCGCCCTGATCCGCGAGCACGGCACCCTCTACCTGGAGGGCGGCCGGGTCGTGCACGCCGAGTCACCCGCGACGCCCGGCATGGACGTGCTGCTCACGACGGGCGGCGCGGTGCAGGCCGAGGGGTGGTCGGAGGCCGTGGACCGGGCGGGGGCCCGGCAGCGGGTCGGCCGCTACCTCGTCGAGCAGGGGCGGATCGGCCACGGCGCGCTCGAACTGTGCCATCTGGGCGCCCTGTTCGACGCCGCGTACTTCACGCTCGCCCCGGGCAGCGGGCCGAGCCGGTTCCGGTACGGGGTCTCGCACTGGTTCGGGACGGTGCGGCCGGTGCCGGTGGCGGCCGTCGAGCGGGAGGCGCTGCGCCGGCGTGAGCTGCTCCAGCGGATCTGGCCCGAGCCGGACACCGATACGGCGCCGCTCACCCGGATCGTGCGGCACGCGGGAGTGAGCGTGCCGCCCCGCAGACGCCGCGTCCTCGACCTGGTCGACGGCGCGCGCACGGCCTCCCAGATCGCGCTCGCCCTGGGCAGGCCCGCCTTCCACACCCTCGTCGACCTGCGGCGCCTCGCCGCGTGCGGCCTGGTGACCACGGCGCCCGCCCCGGTGCTGCCCGAGCTCGTCGCGCTCGCCGCCGCCGTCGAGGACCCCGACGTGGCGCTGCTGCGCAGGCTGCGCGCCGGTCTGGAGGCCCTGTGAAACGCCTGCTGCGTTCCTCTCGCAGTACTCCAGGTACTCCAGAAAGGAGATCTCCGATGGCCGACGAGGCCGAACTCCTCGCCGAACTCCAGCGGTTGAGAGTCCGCGTACCCCAGGTCACCGGTGCCCTCGCCGCCAGCGTCGACGGCCTGGTCCTGGCCCAGGACACCCCGGGCGTCGAACCGGAGGGCGTCGCCGCGCTCACCGCCACCGCGCTCGGCGTCGCCCAGCGCCTCGCCGACGTCACCGCACAGGGCGCCTTCCGCGAGCTCCTGGTGCGCGGCGCCGCCGGCTACATCGCCACCTACGCCGCCGGGGACACCGCCGTCCTCACGCTCCTCGCCCAGGACCGGGTCAACGTCGGCCGCCTGCACCTCGAAGGGCGCCGCTCCGGGACCCGTATCGGGGAACTCACCACACCCGCCGAACCCGAAAAGCCCCAAGCCGAAAAGCCCCAAGCCGAAAAGGAAACGCCGCCCGAACCGGCCCCTCGCACCCGCGGCAGGTCCCGCGCCCGCTCGGCGGCCGGCAAGACGACCGAGACCGGACTTCCCGTCCGGGCATCCGCCAACGTGCCGCCCCAGCCGACGAGTTGAGAACCGGCACCTTCCCAGGAAACGCGCAACCTCAGGAAAACCACGAAAGGACCCAGCATCATGGCCAACACCGAGACCGCCCTCAAGGACGCCCTCGCCTCCATAGAAGGCGCCACCGCCGCGGCGCTCGTCGACTACACCAGCGGCATGGCCCTCGGCACCATCGGCGGCTCCAAGAACTTCGACCTGGAGGTCGCGTCGGCGGGCAACACCGACGTCGTCCGCGCCAAGCTGCGCACCATGGAGCAGCTGGGGCTCAAGGAATCCATCGAGGACATCCTCATCACCCTCGGCTCCCAGTACCACCTGATCCGCCTGATCAAGGGACGCGGCGGCAACGGCCTGTTCCTGTACCTGGTGCTCGACAAGGCCCGCGCCAATCTGGCGATGGCCCGGCACCAGCTGAAGAAGATCGAAGGCGATCTGGAGGTCTGAGCGAGCGAACGGGGGCGCCACGCCGGGTGCGGCGCGGCGCCCCCGGCGCCGCTCCCCCGGCGCCGCTCCCCCGTCCCGGCTACCCCGTCCCGGCTACCCCTCCCAGTCGGACTCCTCGCGCTCCCGCCGCTCCCGTCGCCGCACGGGCCCCCACCGCACCGCGTGCAGCGCGTTGACCCCGACGATCCCGCCCCAGGCCACGAAGAGGCCGGGCAGGCCCGCCTGGACCACGGCGATCGCGGACAGCGGGATGGCGAGGACGAGGGTGATCACGGCGAAGCCGAAGCGCTCGCCCCAGTTCTCGGCGCCGGAGTCGCGGGCCCCGCGGGCCACGGTGATCCGGTGCTCGGCCAGTTGTCGCCGCACCCTGCGGTCGACGACGGAGTCGAGGCGCTGCTCGACCTTTTCGAGGAACGAGTCGACGAGCGCCGGCTCGTAGTCGTCGCCCAGTTCCCTGCGGGCGTGCAGGGTGGCGTCGAGTTCCTTCTTGAGTTCGGCGTCGCGTGTGCGCTCGCGGGCTTCCATACCGCTCGACGTTACGGAGCGGTGGCCCCCACCGCAGTAGGGCTATCCCCCGTCTTCTCGCTGGGCCACTCCCCCGCACCGCGGCGCCGGGCGAGCAGCCAGTAGAGGACGGCCGGGACGACGAGCCCCACGATCCACGACACGTCCGCCCCGCCGAGGGGTTCGACGAGCGGGCCCGTGTAGAAGGCGGTCGCCAGGAACGGCAGCTGGGCGAGCAGCCCGACGACGTAGACGACAAGAGCGTCCCAGCGCCAGCCGCCGTAGCGGCCGTTCGGGTCGGAGAGGGCCGGCAGGTCGTAGCGTTCGCGCGAGATCAGGTAGTAGTCGACCAGGTTGATCGCGGACCACGGCGTGAAGAACGTCAGCAGGAACAGCAGGAAGTCCTTGAACGAGGTCAGGAAGCTGTCCTTGCCTGCCAGGGCCACCACCGTGCCCGCGACCATGATGATCCCGATGTAGACCGCACGGGCGCGCTGCGAGAGCACCCGCTGGCCGCGGAATCCGCTGATCCCGGTGACCATCGACATGAAGCCGCCGTACGTGTTGAGGACGTTGACGGTGAGCTTGCCGAGGGCGATCACGAAGTAGAAGAAGGAGGCCGCGAGCCCGGCGCCGCCGAGCGACACGACGTACCCGACCTGGTTGTCGATGAACTTCTCGCCCGCGCTCGCCGCGACGAGCACACCGAACGCCATCGACCACTGCGAGCCGAGCGCCGAGCCCGCGAGCGTCCACCAGAAGGTGGCCTTGCCGCTCGTCGTACGCGGCAGATAGCGCGAGTAGTCGGCGACGTACGGGCCGAAGGCGAGCTGCCAGGACGCCGAGAGGGAGACGGCGAGCAGGAACATCGGCAGCGAGAAGTGCGCGTCGGACAGCAGCGCGCCGACGTCGACCCGGTCGAAGAGCCGGATGCCGAGGTAGACGAAGGCCAGCGCGCACACCACGCTCGCCACCCGCCCGAGGACGTGGATGACCCGGTAGCCGACCGTGGCCACGACCCCGGTGATCAGCGCGAAGACGATGATGCCGGTGGTGTCGTTGGTGTGCGTGAGCTGCGCGGTGGCCTGCCCGGCGAGCACGGTGCCGCTGGCGAAGAACCCGACGTACATCAGGATCACGAGGAGCAGCGGGACGACGGCCCCCTTCACCCCGAACTGCGCCCGCGACTGGATCATCTGGGGCAGCCCGAGCTTCGGCCCCTGCGCCGAGTGCAGCGCCATCACGGCACCGCCGAGCAGATTGCCGAGCACGAGCCCGATCAGCGACCAGACCACGTCGCCGCCGAAGACGACGGCGAGGGCGCCGGTGACGACGGCCGTGATGTGGAGGTTGGCGCCGAGCCAGAGCGTGAACTGGTTGAAGGCGCTGCCGTGCCGTTCGCTGTCCGGCACGACGTCGATGGAGTGCTTCTCCACTACCGCTGCGGCCATCCGATGGCCTCCTTACTCGCTCTTGCTCGCTACTTCTTGCTGGGGCTGCCGATCCCGTGCCGGCGCGCGTAGTCCTTCGCGACGTCCTCCGGGTCCTTCTTGTCCTTGTCGACGAGCCGGTTGAGCTCGGTCAGGTCCTCGGTGGTCAGTACGTTGCCCAGGCGCGCGAGGGCCTTGCGCACGGTCGAGTCGGCCTTGCGGTCGGCGATCAGCGGGACGACGTGCTGGCCGGGGACGAGGTTCTTGGGGTCGGTGAGGACGACCCAGTGGTTGGCGGCGATGTCGGTGTCGGTGGTGAACAGGTTCGCCACATCGACATCGCCCTTCTTCAGCGCGCCCTTCACCAACGGCCCGGAGGAGTCAAGGGACTTGAACTCCTTGAACTCGACGCCGTACACGTCCTTGAGCCCGACGGCCCCCACCTGCCGCTTCTTGACTTCCGGGGCGGCACCGATGACGAGCTTCCCGTTGTGCTTCGCGAGGTCGGCGAGCGACTTGAGCTTGTACTTCTCGGCGGTCTCGCGCGTCACGACGAACGCGTCCGAGTCCTCGGCCATCCCGTACGGCAGGATCTGCAGCCCCTCCGGGAGCACCATGGCGAGCGCGTTCTGCATCTCGCCCTCCTCGGTGGCCTTCGACTTGGTGTCGAGGTAGTGCAGAAGGGCGCCCTGGTACTCGGGAAGCAGGTCGATGTCGCCGCCCTTGAGGGCGGGGATGAGGATCTCGCGGGTGCCGAGATTGGGCCGCACGCTGGTCTTCACCCCGGCGGCATCGAGCACGGCCGCGTACAGATACCCGAGCACCTGGTTCTCGGTGAAGTTGGCGGTGCCGATGGTGACCCCCTTCTTGCTGGAGCCACCGCCGGACAGCGAACCCCCCTGCTGGTCGAGGGAGGTGATGCCGCTGGAGCAGGCGGACAGGGCCGGCACGGAGGCCGCGGCGGCGAGCCCGCCGAGGAGGGCACGTCGATTCAGATTGCGCATCTTGCTTGCTCCTAGGCGGACTTGAGGGTGGTGGGCCGGTTGCGGAAGAGGAGCCGTTGCAGCCCCGACAGGGCCAGGTCGAGCACGATGGCGACGACCGCGACGAGCACGGCGCCGCCGAGCACCTGCACCAGGTCGCGCTGGGCGAGCCCGTCGAAGACGTAGCGGCCGAGCCCGCCGAAGGACACGTACGCGGCGATGGTGGCGGTGGCGACGACCTGGATGAGGGCGAGCCTGAGCCCGGTCATGATGAGCGGCAGCGCGAGCGGCAACTCGACCTGGAACAGCACCTGATGCCCCTTCATCCCCTGCCCCCGCGCGGCATCCCGCACCTCGGGGTCGACGGCGGTCATCCCGGCGTACGTATTCGTCACGATCGACGGCACGGCGAGCGCCACGAGCGCGATGTACACGGGCCACATGGACAGCCCGCTCGCGAGGAACACGAGCACCACGAGCCCGACGGTCGGCAGCGCCCGCCCGAAGGACGACAGGTTGATGGCGATGAAGGCGCCCCGCCCGGTGTGCCCGATGAGCAGCCCGACCGGCAGCGCGATGGCGGCGGCGACGAGCGTGGCGAGCAGCGAGTACTGAAGGTGCTCGGCGATCCGCGTGGCGATGCCGTCGCCGCCGCTCCACTGCTCGCCGCTGACCAGCCAGGCCCCGAGATTCTTGAACAGTTCGTACATGACGGTTTCAGGCCTTCCGAGTCCGCGGCCGGGTACGGGTACGCGTACGGGCCCACGGTGTGAGCAACCTCTGCACTGCGACGAGCACCGCGTCCGCGACGAGCGCGAGCAGCAGCGTCAGCACGACGCCGACGATCACCGGGGTCGGGAAGTTCCGCTGGAACCCGTCGGTGAACAGCTGGCCGAGACCGCCGTCCCCGATATAAGTCGCCACGGACACAAGGGAGATGGCCATCACGGTGGCGATCCGCACCCCCGCCATGATCACGGGCACCGCGAGCGGCAACTCGACGGTCAGCAACGTCCGCATCGGCCGCGTCCCCATCGCCTTCGCCGCCTCCTTCGTCTTCGCGGGCACGGAGTCGAGCCCCTCGACGGTGTTCCGCAGGAGGACGACGAGCGTGTAGATCGTCAGCCCGATGACGGTGGTGGTCCGGGTGAGCCCGGAGACGGGCAGCAACAGCACGAAGACCGCGATGGACGGAATCGTGAAGAGCACGTTCGACAACCCGAGCAGAAACCCGCGCAGGGCCCGTATCCGATGCGCGACAACGGCAAGCGGAAGCGAGATGAGCAGCCCGAACAGGACGGCGCTGAGGGCGGCTTGGAGGTGAGAGGCGGTGAGACTGAGGAGATCACTCTGATGCTCCCCGATCCAGCTCCAGTCGATGGTCACGCGGCACCTCCGGCCGGTGCGGCACCATCAAGCCCCGCCGGCGATTGAGGCGCGGGGTCCGGGGCAGAGCCCCGAGGCGTCACGCCGGACAGGGCGTCACGATGCGCCCGCCCAGAACACTCATGCACGTCGTCCCGCGACGACACCCCCGTGAACACCCCATCGCCATCAACCCGGACAACCAACCCGGCGGGCGACGCCACCGCCTCGTTCAACGCCGACAACAACGAGTCCCCGTCACCCAACGCCCGCAAAGGGGCGGACGCCCCACCGTCCCGCTCCCGCCAGGCCACCGGCCTACGCCCACCGTCCAGCACCAGCTCCCACGCCCCACCCTCCGGCGCGGCCCCCTGCTCCACACCCGCGAGCGTGGTCAACGACAGCAGCTTCAACCCCCGCTCCGCGCCGAGGAAGTCCGCGACGAACTCGTCGGCGGGCCCCGCCAACAGCTCGGCCGGCGGCGCACACTGCACCAAGTGCCCGCCCTCCCGGAACACCGCTATTCGGTCCCCGAGCCGCACGGCCTCGTCGATGTCGTGCGTGACGAACACAATCGTCTTGCTCAACTCCCGCTGCAGCCGCAGCAATTCGTCCTGAAGCTGGGTCCGCACGACCGGGTCGACCGCCCCGAACGGCTCGTCCATCAGCAGCACCGGCGGATCCGCGGCCAGCGCCCTCGCCACCCCCACCCGCTGCTGCTGACCGCCGGACAGCTGATGCGGATACCGCTTCCCCATCTCGGCCGAGAGCCCGACCCGCTCAAGCAGCTCACCGGCCGCCGCCCGCGCCTTCTTCCGCCCCCACCCGAGCAACAGCGGCACCGTGGCGACGTTGTCGAGCACGGTCCGGTGCGGAAAGAGACCGGCCTGCTGGATCACGTACCCGATCGATCGGCGCAGCTCGGCCGCGTCCTGCTCCAGTACGTCGCGCCCGCCGACCCGGATGGTGCCCGAGGTGGGCTCGACCATACGATTGATCATTCTCAGGCTCGTCGTCTTGCCGCAGCCGGACGACCCGACGAAGACGGTCACGCCCCCTTCCGGCATGTCGAGCGAGAGATCGTGCACCGCTGTCGTGCCGTTCGGGAACCGCTTGTGGACCGCTTCGAACTGGATCATGGAGCGCCTCTGAAGTCCTCTTGCCCGTCCTGCATATCGTCATGCAGAGTTCTCGGTACGTGAATAACTTGTCAATGCCTCCGCGTAAATCATCGGTAAATCCCCCGGCCGGGGACCGAACTATGAGACACGGGCGCCCTATTCGGGGCATTTGAACACTGATCAAGGGGAACAGCGCATGGTGTCACAACCGGTCGTCGTGCTCGACGGCCACGGCCTCCCGGTCACCGACGTCGCCCGCCTCGCCCACGCCACCGCCCGCCCGGTCCCCGGCACGGACGCCATGAAGCGCGTCGAGGAGTCCTGGAACGCGGCGCGGGAGATCGCCGCATGGGGCAGGGTCTACGGCCGCTCCACCGGCGTCGGCGCCAACCGCAGCGAGGACGTGCCCACCGAGGCCGCCGCCGACCACGGCCTGCGCCTGCTGCGCAGCCACGCGGGCGCGATCGGCGACGAGCTGCCGGAGCACGAGGTCAGGGCGATGCTCGCGGTCCGTGCGAACCAGCTCCTGGCCGGCGGCGCGGGCCTGCGCCCGACGGTCGTCACGGCCCTCTGCGAGGCCCTGGAGAACGGCGCGTACCCGGCGGTCAACGAGCACGGCTCGGTCGGCACCGGCGACATCGCGCCGCTCTCCCAGATGGGTCTGGCCCTCGCGGGCGAGCACCCGTGGCGCGGCAAGGGCACCCCGCCCGAGCCCCAGCCCCTCGACAACAACGACGCCCTCGCCCTGATCTCCTCCAACGCCCTCACCCTCGGCCAGGCGGCCCTCGCCCTGCACGAACTGCGCGAACTGCTCGCCGCGACGAACCTGGTGGCCGCCCTCAGCCTCCTCGCCGTCGACGGCTCCTACGAGGCGTACGCACTGCCCGTGCACGAGTCGCGCCGCCACAAGGGCAGTTACGACGTGGCGGCCCGGATGCGCGAGATCCTCGGCGCCGACGACCGGCCGACGCCCCCGCTCGGCCGCATCCAGGACCCGTACGGCTTCCGCTGCGTGCCGCAGATCCACGGCCCGGCGCAGGACGCGGCGGACGCGCTCGAAGACGTCCTCACGGTCGAGATCAACGCGGCGGCGGAGAACCCCCTGATCTCGTACACGGACATGGCGGCCTACCACCACGGCGGCTTCTACATGGCCCAACTCGCCCTCGCCCTCGACCACTTCCGCCTCGCGATCAGCCAGGTCGCCCGCCTCTCCACATCCCGCCTGTCCACCCTCAACGAACCGGCCTTCACCCGCCTGCGCCCCTTCCTCGCGGACGGCGAACCCGCCTCGTCCGGCGTGATGATCCTGGAGTACGCCGCCGGGGGCGCCCTCGCCGACCTGCGCGCCTTCTCCGCCCCAGCCTCCCTCGGCCACGCGGTCCTCTCGCGCGGCGTCGAGGAACAGGCCAGCTTCGCGTCCCTCGCGGCCCGCCAGACGCTGCGCGCGTGCGCGGCGTTCCGGCAGGTGGTGGGGTGTGAACTGGTCGCGGCGGTACGGGCGTTGCGCCTTCGCGACCTGCGACCCGACGCGGAGCTCCCGGTGGGCCGGGCCTTCGAGCTCGCGACCGAGGAACTCCCGGCGGACGTGACGGACCGCCCGTTGACACAGGACGTGGAGCGGGCGGCGGGCCTCCTCGGACGTTTCGCGGCGGCCCAGGGCCTGGCGGTCACCCCCGTACTCTGAATAGAGTCATACACGATCCAAGACCGTTGAATGGACCGGCGGGGAGACATGAGCGAGCGCACGGACAGCACACCGAGCGGAGCGGGGACGCACAGCCCGGCGGCCCGCCTCCAGCACCTCTTCGAGGGACACCGCCTCACGCCCACCCAACGCCGCATCGCGCACTGCATGGTGCGCCGCGCGGCCGACGTGCCGTTCCTGTCGTCCGTGGAACTGGCCGAGCTCGCCGGGGTGAGCCAGCCGTCCGTCACCCGGTTCGCGGTCGCCCTCGGCTTCGACGGCTACCCGGCGCTGCGCAAGCACCTGCGCGAGACGGCCCCCGCCGAACCGGCGGGCTCCTCCAAGGCCAATGAGTACCAGCAGGCCGTGGAAGCGGAGATCGCCAACCTGCGGCACCTCGCCGAACTGCTCGCCGACCCGGAGCCGGTGGAGCGGGCGGGCCAACTCCTCGCCGCGTCACCGACGTTGCCGGTGCTCGGGCTGCGCGCGGCGGCCTCGCAGGCGTACGGATTCTCGTACTTCGCCGCGAAGGTGCACCCCGACGTACGCCTCCTCGACGAGGGCGGCACCATGCTCGCCGACCGCATCGACGCGGCCGTCCGCGCGGGCGCCACGGCCCTGCTCTGCTTCGCGCTCCCCCGCCACCCGCGCGAGGTCGTCGACACCCTCGCGTACGCGCGGGAGGCGGGCCTCACGGTCGTCACGGTCGCCGACTCCGCCTTCGCCCCGGTCGCCCGCCACTCCGACCTCCTGCTCCCGGCCGCCGTCGGCACCGGCCTCGCCTTCGACACGGCGTGCTCACCGATGCTGCTCGGCCGGGTGCTCCTGGAGGCGATGTGCGACGGGCTTCCGCAGGCGCAGGCGAGGCTTGAGGAATTCGACGTACGAGCGGCGGAACGCGGCCTCTTCGTCGAGTAACCCTCGTACGGGAAAGGCGAGTTGCGCGGGGACCGCCGCACCCCCGTGTGACGGGGGGCGGGACGACGGCGGTCCCCGCGAGGGGCGGGCACCGGGTCAGGCCGTGTGCGCGCCCAGGGCGTCCTTGGAGGTCCGGGAGCCGCTCCGGAGTTCCTGACGCCGCTCGCTGCCGGTGGGGGCGGGGAGCCGCTCCCGCCCCTTTCCGACATCCACCAATGTGCCGGACCCGTGTTAAGCCGGTGCTGCGCGCACGTGTCGCGCTCGTACCAGTTCAGTGATGTTCGTATCCGCCGTACCGCGTCCGGATCATCTTCGACCGACTGCATCGGGCCCTCACCGTGACGAACGACGGCCTCTTCATCGAGCGTCGGACAGCATGTCCGCCGACGCGCACTCGGCGGTCGCGCCAGACCGACGGTCCGGAACCCCGACAACGTCGTGCACGTCTGCAACCGTGCGGTCCTCGCACCGGTCATGACGCGCGGACCGCACGGGAGGCCGCCGTCAGGTCACTTGCTCTCGCGCGCCATGTACGCCAGCAGGTCCTGTCGGCTCACTACCCCGGTCGGCTTCCCCTCGACCAACACGATCGCGGCATCCGCCGAGCCCAGTACCTCCATCAGGTCCGCCACCGGCTCCCCGGAGCCGACCTGCGGCAGCGGCGGCGACATGTGCTTCTCCAACGGGTCCCGCAGGGAGGCCCGTTGCGTGAACAGCGCGTCGAGCAGCTCCCGTTCCACGACCGAGCCAATGACCTCGGCGGCCATCACGTCCGGGTGCCCCGCGGAGCGCTTGAGCACAGGCATCTGTGAGACCCCGTACTCGCGCAGCACGTCGATCGCCTCACCCACGGTCTCCTCTGGATGCATGTGGACGAAGCCGGGGAGGGGGCCCTTCTTTCCGCTGAGCACGTCGAGGACCCGGCCGGCCTCCGCCGGCTCCTCCAGGAAGCCGTACGACGACAGCCACTCGTCGTTGAAGATCTTCGAGAGGTACCCCCGCCCGCTGTCCGGCAGCAGCACCACCACGACATCGTCCGGCCCGAGCCCCTCCGCCACCCGCAGCGCCGCCACGACGGCCATCCCGCAGGAGCCGCCGACGAGCAGCCCCTCCTCCTTGGCCAGACGCCGCGTCATCTGGAACGAGTCCTTGTCGGACACGGCGACGATCTCGTCCGCGACGTCCCGGTCATAGGCGGTGGGCCAGAAGTCCTCCCCCACCCCCTCCACGAGGTACGGCCGCCCGGACCCACCGGAGTAGACGGAGCCCTCGGGGTCGGCGCCGACGACCCGCACCCGCCCCTCACTCGCGTCCTTCAGATACCGGCCCGTCCCGGAGATGGTGCCTCCCGTCCCGACCCCCGCCACAAAGTGGGTGATCCGCCCCTCCGTCTGCTCCCACAGCTCGGGCCCCGTGGAGTGGTAGTGCGACTCCGGGTTGTGCGGATTGCTGTACTGGTCCGGCTTCCAGGCGCCGGGCGTCTCGCGGACGAGGCGGTCCGAGACGTTGTAGTACGAGTCCGGGTGCTCGGGATCCACCGCCGTCGGGCAGACCACCACCTCGGCGCCGTACGCACGCAGCACATTGATCTTGTCCGTGGAGACCTTGTCGGGGCACACGAAGACGCACTTGTACCCCTTCTGCTGCGCCACCATGGCGAGCCCGACACCGGTGTTCCCGCTGGTCGGCTCGACGATGGTGCCGCCGGGAACGAGTTCCCCGCTCTTCTCGGCGGCCTCGATCATCCGCAGCGCGATACGGTCCTTCACGCTGCCGCCGGGATTGAAGTACTCGACCTTCGCGAGGACGGTCGCCCTCAGCCCTTCGGTCACTCTGTTGAGCCTCACCAGCGGGGTGTTGCCGACGAGGTCGATCATCGATTCGTGGATGCGCACCGTGGTCTCCGGGTTCTCCTCCGTAATGGTGCCGCCAGAGTAAGGCGCACGGGGCGGTCCGTGTCCCTTCATCCGGAGTTGCGATTGGCCGACGGGGATTACGGGGCAAGGAGTCCATGTAGCCGTAACAGAGTCACGGATCCGAAGAGTGGCAGAGTCGCAGAGGCAGGTGGCCGCGGAACATGTCGAGCAGGGCGAGGGTGGCACGGCGGATCGCAGCGGGCGCGGCGTACGGCGGCGGCGGGATCGGGCTGCTGGGCGCGGCCACGGTCGGGCTGTTGCTCGCCGAGGTGCAGATCGCGCGACGCCAGGTCGGCAACCACGGTCCGGAGCCGGTGCACGTGCCGTCGGCGGACGGGGTGTACGGCCGCCGGATGTACGGCCCGCACAACGGCGAACCCCTGCGCTTCCTGATGCTCGGCGACTCCACGGCGGCGGGCCAGGGCGTGCACCGGGCCGGCCAGACCCCGGGCGCGCTGCTCGCCTCCGGGCTCGCGGCGGTGGCCGAGCGGACGGTGGAGCTGCGCAATGTGGCGCAGCCGGGCGCGCAGTCCGACGACCTCGACCGGCAGGTGCCGGTCGGCCTCGCGGACCCCGGCTGGCGGCCCGACGTCTGCGTGATCATGATCGGCGCGAACGACGTCACGCACCGGATCCCCGCCACGAAGTCCGTACGTCATCTGTCGGCGGCGGTACGGCGGTTGCGCACGGCGGGGGCGGAGGTGGTGGTCGGCACGTGCCCCGACCTCGGCTCGGTGGAGCCGGTGCAGCAGCCGCTGCGCTGGCTGGCGCGGCGTGCGTCGCGTCAGCTCGCGGCGGCGCAGACGATCGGCGCGGTGGAGCAGGGCGGCCGCACCGTCTCCCTCGGCGACCTCCTCGGCCCCGAGTTCTCGGCCAACCCCCGCGAACTCTTCGGCCCGGACAACTACCACCCCTCCGTGGAGGGTTACGCCACCGCGGCCATGGCCGTCCTCCCGACCCTCTGCGCCGCGCTCGGCCTCTGGCCGGAGGAGGAGCGCCCCGACGCCTCCCGCGCCGAAGGCTTCTTCCCGGTCGCCCGCGCGGCGGCGCGGGCCGCGCAGGAAGGCGGCACGGAAGTCGCTGCCGCGATGCCGACCGGCCCCCGGGGACCGTGGGCCCTCCTGAAGCGTCGCCGCCGACGCCGGGTGACGGCCCAGGACCCGGTCCTGACCGAAACCTGACACCCACCCTTGGGGCTCCGCCCCAAACCCCGCATTCGGCCCGGTAAATCAAGCCTCGCCGGCGATTGAGGCGCGGGGTCCGGGGCAGAGCCCCGGGAGCGGGCGCCGGGTCACCGCAACAGAAGAACCGGTCGACCGGCGGAGCCCTGAGCAAGCGCTTAGAAAAATGCGGCAGGGGTCACACCCCTCACCCGGTGACCCCAGCGGTACGCACGGGTAGCTTCGCTGACGGTCAGCCGTACCGAACCTCTTGGAGCCGTGATGCCCGAAGCAGTGATCGTCTCAGCCGCCCGCTCCCCCATCGGCCGCGCCTTCAAGGGCTCGCTCAAGGACCTGCGCCCGGACGACCTGACCGCCACCATCATCCAGGCCGCCCTCGCCAAGGTCCCCGACCTTGACCCGCGAGACATCGACGACCTGATGCTCGGCTGCGGCCTCCCCGGCGGCGAGCAGGGCAACAACCTGGGCCGCATCGTGTCCGTGCAGATGGGCATGGACCACCTCCCGGGCTGCACCGTCACCCGCTACTGCTCCAGCTCCCTCCAGACGACCCGCATGGCGCTGCACGCCATCAAGGCCGGCGAGGGCGACGTCTTCATCTCGGCGGGCGTCGAGATGGTCTCCCGCTTCGCGAAGGGGAACTCCGACTCCCTCCCCGACACCCACAACCCGCTCTTCGCCGAGGCCGAGGCCCGCACCGCGGCCGTCGCCCAGCAGGAGAACACCACGTGGCACGACCCGCGTGAGGACGGCCTGGTCCCGGACGCGTACATCGCGATGGGCCAGACCGCCGAGAACCTGGCCCGCCTGAAGGGCATCACCCGCGAGGACATGGACGCCTTCGGCGTGCGCTCGCAGAACCGCGCCGAGGAAGCCATCAAGAACGGCTTCTGGGAGCGCGAGATCACCCCGGTCACCACCCCCGACGGCACGGTCGTGTCGAAGGACGACGGCCCGCGCGCGGGCGTGACGCTGGAGGGCGTCTCCGGCCTCAAGCCGGTCTTCCGCCCCGACGGACTCGTCACGGCCGGCAACTGCTGCCCGCTGAACGACGGCGCCGCCGCCCTCGTGATCATGAGCGACACCAAGGCCCGCGAGCTGGGCCTGACCCCGCTCGCCCGCGTCGTCTCCACCGGCGTCTCCGGCCTCTCCCCCGAGATCATGGGCCTCGGCCCGGTCGAGGCGAGCAAGCAGGCGCTGAAGCGCGCGGGGCTCGGCGTCGACGACATCGACCTGTTCGAGATCAACGAGGCGTTCGCCGCCCAGGTCATCCCGTCCGCCCGCGACCTCGGCATCGACGAGGACAAGCTGAACGTGAACGGTGGCGCCATCGCCGTCGGCCACCCCTTCGGCATGACCGGCGCCCGGATCACCGGCACGCTGATCAACTCGCTCCAGTTCCACGACAAGCAGTTCGGCCTGGAGACCATGTGCGTCGGCGGCGGCCAGGGCATGGCGATGGTCATCGAGCGCCTGAGCTGAGCCGACCTGACCTGACCTGACCCGATCCCGTCTATCGGTTCGTGATCCAATCTCCCCCAGGATGTGACGTGCATCTCGGGGGAGATCGGTTTTTGCAGGTCAGCAGGGTCCCCACCCCATAAGGGGCCTAAACACCCAGCCAAAAGACCTGTCCAATTCGTGACGTAATGCACTGACAGCCGGTTCGTCCAGGCTTCAAGCTGATGTAGGAAGTCGGGGGTCGACTTGAAACCGGGAGTACGTCAGTGAGCGCCATGCCCGCAGCCATCAGTGTCCTTGTGCTCGCTACGGCCGCTGCCACGGCCGTCGGAGCCGCCACCCTGAAGCACGTCAGGGGGCTGCGCCGACAGGTCGAGGGTCTGCGCGACGAGCTGAGCAGGGACCGCGCCGCCACGGCGCTCCCCGGCGTACCCGCCGCGCGCAGCACGCCGGACGCCGAGGCGATACGCAACGCCGTCGCGGACGCCCTCGCCGAGGAGCGCGAGCGGGAGCTCGCGGAGGCGCGGGCGTTCTGGGCGGCGCAGGAGGCGCGGGACAGTTCGGAGCTGCCGCCGTTCCTGGCCGGTGGGGCGCTCGGCGACGACATGTTCCTGCCGCGGCAGGCGGACCTCGTGGGGCTCGAGCCCATCGGGGAGCCGGCCCTGGAGCCGGAGGACGAGGTCGTCGAGGAGTCCCCCGAGCTGGCCGCCGCGCGGCGCCGGCACCCCTCGCACCCGGACTTCGTGCCGGTGCAGTCGCCGGTCGTGGGCGACCACGAGCGTACGGTGCAGTGTCTTGAGGAACTGGCGCAGACGCGTACGGCCCTCGCCGATGTCCGGCCCGGCCCGCTCGGCACGCTCGACGTGTACGTCTTCGCGGACGGTACGACCCTGTGCATGACGCCCGGTCACCGTGAGACGGCCGAGCAGCTCGCCGCGGCCCTCCGGGACGGCGAGACGCCCGTCCTCCTCGGCGGCTCCGGCGTCTCCGGCGCGTACGCCCTCACCTTCGAGTGCGCCGACGCCAACGTCTACATCCTGGCGGACCGGGTCATAGCTTCGGCCTGAACCATGGTTACGCCCCCGGGGCTCCGCCCCGGACCCCGCTGCTCAATCGCCGCAGGGGCTCTAGATTCCGGCTCGCTTCATAGCCGCGTCGACCAGTTCCACGGCCTCCGTGAGGTCCCCCGGGTCCCGGAGGGAGACCGCCAAGTCCCGCCCCGCGACCGTCACTTGGTCGGCCGCGGCGAACATTCCGGCGTCCGGCATCTCCCGGACGACCCCACCGGGGTCGTCCAACTTCTGGGCTCGCGCCGAAAGTTCCCTGGCCAGCGCCAGCGCCTCCGCGGCGGCGCTCCGCTGCAACCTGCTCTGCGGCGCGGCCCGAAGCCGATCGGCGAACTGATCCACTGCTGCGGTCAAAGGCGTCGTATCAAGCACGCGGCGACTGTAGCTGTTTACAAGGCCCCGGCGCTCAGGCACGGTGGCGTGAAGGACCGGCCACATCGAAGCGTTCCGGAGGCGCCGATGTCCCAAGTCTTCTCCGAGGAGACCCACCGCAATCTGTTGGCTCGCATCCCCCACTGCACCGGTCGTGAACTAACCGACTGGATGCGCACCGTCGAAGAAGGCCCCTGCTTCCTTCGCTTCGAAGAGAAGGTCAGTTGGCTGCGCGGCGAGCACGACCTCGCGTACGGCCACGCGAAGGCGATCATCCACGAGTACGACTTGAGGCGCGCCGCACGGCGATTCGGTTAGCGCCCCACTCCCCGCACCCAAACGCAAAGGGCCCGCGCACCCGAAGGTGCGCGGGCCCCTGACAGCTACGGCTACGGGCGTCAGTCGTTGCCTTGCAGGATCGCGATGAGGCGCAGGAACTCCATGTAGATCCAGACCAGCGTCATGGTCAGGCCGAACGCGGCGAGCCACGCCTCTTCCTTCGGAGCGCCGTACGCGATGCCGTCCTCGACCTGCTTGAAGTCCAGGGCCAGGAAGCACGCGCCGAGCAGAATGCCGACGATGCCGAACACGATGCCGAGGCCGCCGCTGCGGAAGCCGAGGCCGTCACCGCCGCCGAAGAGGGCGAACAGCAGGTTGATGCCCATGAGCAGGATGAAGCCCATGGCCGCGGCCATCACGAAGCCGTAGAAGCGACGGTTGACGCGGATCCAGCCCGCCTTGTACGCGATGAGCACGCCCGCGAAGACGGCCATCGTGCCGAGCACCGCCTGCATGGCGGCGCCGTCGGCCCAGCGGTTGTCGACGATGCTGGACAGCACGCCGAGGAAGACACCCTCGAGCGCCGCGTACGCCAGGATGATCGCCGGCGACGCCTTGCGCTTGAAGGCCTGGACGAAGCCCAGGACCATCGCGACGAGGCCCGCGCCGATCGCGATGCCGTACGACTTGCCGATGTGCGCGTCGTCGACCGGCAGCAGCGCCCAGGCGAGCGCCGCGGTGACGATCAGCAGACCGAGCGTGGTGCCGGTCCGCATGATGACGTCGTCGATCGTCATGCGGCCGGTCGTGGGCGCCTGCGGAGCCCCGTACTGGACGTCCTGCTGTGCGTAGGGGTTCTGCGCGTACGGGTTGCCGGCGGGGGCCTGGGCGTAGGGGTTCCCCTGCGCCGTGCCGACAGCGGGGCCCCCGGCCTGCGGCTGCTGCGCGTTCGCGTTGAACTGCGCGTAGCCGTTGTCGCGGCTGAACCCCCGTCGCGAGAAGACCGGGTTGCTGCTCCTCATTTCACTCCTCCATGGCCACCCTGTATGGCCTTGCCATCAAGAGTAATGGTCTGGCAAAGATCCGACCCTAGTGCTCAGGGAGGATCTTTCCCATCCTGTTACGAGGAACGTCTCGTGCACCCTCTGTGTTCCGTCATCGGTGTCGCTCATACGGGGAAGCCCGTGTACGCCTCCGCGAGATCGGTCTCGGCCGCCTTCGACGAGGTCACACGGTCCAGCTGGGCCAGCTGGATCCTGTCGTCGAAGGCGGTGGCGTCGGGGGCGCGGTGCAGCATGGTCGTCATCGCGTACGAGAACCGTTCCGCCTGCCAGACCCGCCGCAGGCAGTCCCGCGAGTACGTGTCGAGCGCGCCCGCGTCGCCCTTCTCCTGGTACGTGATGAGGGCGCGGGCGAAGGCGACGACGTCGCCGACGGCGAGGTTGAGGCCCTTGGCGCCGGTCGGCGGGACGATGTGCGCCGCGTCCCCGGCGAGGAAGAGCCTGCCGTGCCGCATGGGCTCGTGGACGTACGAGCGCATGGGGGTGACGGACTTGGAGGTGATCGGGCCGCGCTCCAGGCGCCAGGTCGGGTCGTCGACCTCCAGGCGGCGGTCGAGCTCCGCCCAGATCTCGGCGTCGGACCAGCTCTCGGCGTCGGTGTCGGCGGGGACCTGGAGGTACGCGCGCGTGACGTGCGGTGAGCGCATCGACATGAGGGCGAAGCCGCGGTCGGAGCGGTTGTAGATCAGCTCGTCGTGGGAGGGCGCCACGTCGGCGAGGATGCCGAGCCAGGCGTACGGGTAGGTGCGCTCGTACGTCCGCGAGAGCTCCTCGGGGACCGCCTTGCGGGCCACGCCCCAGAAGCCGTCGCAGCCGACCACGTAGTCGCAGTCGAGGGTCCGCTCGCGGCCCTCGTGCCGGAAGCGGACGCGGGGGCCCTCAGTGTCGGCGCCCTCGACCTCCAGCGCCTCCGCCTCGAACAACAGGGGCCCGCCGTCGGCCAGTTGGGCCGCGATCAGGTCCTTGCAGACCTCCGTCTGCGCGTACACCATCACCTGCTTGCCGCCGGTCAGGGCCGGGAAGTCGACGCGGGTGGCGGCGGCGGTCGAAGCGCAGCTCTATGCCGTCGTGCGGCAGGCCCTCGCGGTCCATGCGGGCGCCGACGCCGGCCTCGCGCAGCACGTCCACGGTGCCCTGTTCCAGGATCCCGGCGCGCTGGCGCTGCTCTACGTAGGCGCGATCGCGGCTCTCCAGGACGACCGACTCGATGCCGGCGTTGTGCAGGAGTCTGGCCAGGAGCAGTCCGGCCGGGCCCGCTCCGATGATGCCGACGGTGGTGCGCATACAGGATCCCTCTCGCGTCATTGCGTTCGTTCGCCTGGTGAACTTTCGTTCATCGACTACTGTGCGGATCCTCGCCCCGTACCGGACCGCTGTCAATGGGGTGTCCATGGGGTGTCCATGGGGAGACGGAAAACACGAACACCCCTCACGACGGAGGGGTGTTGAGGAGACGCGACGCGAACCGGAGGAAGAGGTTCGGAGGTGCCCGGAACCGGACTTGAACCGGTACGCCCGCTAAGGGGCAGCGAGGTTTAAGCTCGCCGTGTCTGCATTCCACCATCCGGGCAGGCTGTGGGGCTCCGCGTCGACGCTCCGAGCCTATCCGGCGGCATCCCCCGATCAGCGGAAGTACGACCCCACGTTGTCTTATTTTATTGACGTCTGAGGGTGCATCAGCACGCGTCCTGGCCCAACAGCACCAGCCGGGAGCCCTGTCGCCGCCGGGGGCCGCTTTCCAGGGAATGACGGAATTTCACCGCCGCCTCTCAGGGGTGGGGGTCATCCCCAGGTATGACCCGGGCCCCTCCGCTCCCTCCGAAGTCTCCCCTCGGAACGAGAACTGCGGCTGACTCTCCGGGCCCGATCCGCCGGGACGATGGAACAAGTCCAGCAGTAAGCCCGGAACGACAGGAGCACCCTCCCGTGACCACCACCCCGCTCGCGGGCAGCCGCATCACCAGCACGGCCGCCGCCCGCGCCACGGATCTGTCCAAGATCTACGGACAGGGCGAGACCAAGGTGGTCGCGCTCGACCAGGTCTCCGTCGAGTTCCGGCAGGCCGAGTTCACCGCGATCATGGGCCCTTCGGGTTCCGGCAAGTCGACGCTGATGCACTGCGTCGCGGGCCTGGACACCTTCTCGTCCGGCTCGGTCCGGATCGGTGACACCGAGCTGGGCTCGCTGAAGGACAAGCAGCTCACCAAGCTCCGCCGGGACAAGATCGGCTTCATCTTCCAGGCGTTCAACCTGCTGCCGACGCTGACCGCTCTGGAGAACATCACGCTCCCCATGGACATAGCGGGCCGCAAGCCCGACAAGCAGTGGGTGGAGAACGTGATCCAGATGGTGGGGCTCGCCGGGCGGCTCGGGCACCGGCCCTCGCAGCTGTCCGGCGGTCAGCAGCAGCGGGTCGCGGTGGCGCGGGCGCTCGCCTCCAAGCCGGAGATCATCTTCGGTGACGAGCCGACGGGGAACCTGGACTCGCGGTCCGGGGCGGAGGTGCTGGGCTTTCTGCGGAACTCCGTACGGGAGTTGGGGCAGACGGTGGTGATGGTGACGCACGATCCTGTCGCGGCGGCGTACGCGGACCGGGTGGTGTTCCTGGCCGATGGGCGGATCGTGGACGACATGAGTGATCCGGCGGCGGACTCGGTCCTGGACCGGATGAAGCGGTTCGACGCCAAGGGGCGGACCAGCTGAGCGCCCTCCTCGCTCACGGGGCGCTGCCCCGGACCCCGCGCCTCAAACGCCGGCGGGGCTGAAAGACCGGGGCTCCGCCCCGGACCCCGCTGCTCAATCGCCGCAGAGGCTTTACATCACTCACCCAGGACTGAGTAGACCCATGTTCCGAACCGCCATGCGCAACGTGCTCGCGCACAAGGCGCGTCTGCTGATGACCGTGCTCGCCGTCATGCTCGGCGTCGCCTTCGTCAGCGGCACGCTCGTCTTCACCAACACCATCTCCAGCGCCCTGTCGAAGTCCTCGGCCAAGGGCTTCGACCATGTCGACGTGGCCGTCACCGCTCAGCGGGCCGCGGACAAGGGCAACTCCGTCGGCAAGGAGGCCAAGCTCACCGACGCCACCATCAAGGCGGCGCAGGAGACCCGCGGCGCCGGCTCCGCGTACGGAGTCGTCAGCGGGTACGCCGCCGTCGCCGACCAGAAGGGCAAGCTCGTCGGCGACGGGTTCTCCACCAAGGGCGGCAACTACTGGGGCTCGGACGACGCCCGGTACCCGATCAAGAAGGGCGCCGCCCCGCACGGCGCGAACGAGGTCGCACTCGACGCGAAGACCGCCGAGCGCGCCGGCTACAAGGTCGGCGACCAGGTGCGGATGTCCGTCGACGGGCCCGTCCTCACCCCGACCCTCACCGGCGTCTTCACCACCGACGACGGCAACGTCGCCGCGGGCGGCTCGCTCGCCCTCTTCGACACCACGACCGCGCAGCAGCTCTTCCACAAGCCGGGCTCGTACGACGAGATCGATGTGACGGCCGCCGCCGGGACCAGCCAGGACCAGCTGAAGTCCGCCCTCGACAAGACGCTGCCGAAGGGCCAGACGGAGACCACCACCGCTCAGCAGCTCGCCGACGACCAGGCGGACTCCATCGCCACGTCCATGAGCTCCATGAAGACGATGCTGCTCGTCTTCGCGGGCATCGCGCTGTTCGTCGGCATCTTCATCATCGCGAACACCTTCACGATGCTGGTCGCCCAGCGCACCAAGGAGCTGGCCCTGATGCGGGCCGTCGGCGCCTCGCGGCGTCAGGTCACCCGTTCCGTACTCCTTGAGGCGTTCGTGGTCGGGGCCGTCGCCGCCGTGGCGGGGCTCGCCGTCGGCATCGGGATCGGCGCGGGCCTGCGGGCGCTCATGGGCACGACCGGGGCGATCATCCCGGACGGGCCGCTCGTCGTCTCCCCCGGCACCGTCGTCGCCGCCCTCGTCGTCGGCATCCTGATCACGATGCTGGCCGCCTGGCTGCCGGGCCGCCGCGCCGCGAAGATCCCGCCGGTCGCCGCGATGAACGCGGTGCACGCCGCCCCCACCGCCAAGTCCCTGGTGCTGCGCAACACGCTCGGCGCCCTGGTCTCCGCCGCCGGTGTCGCCGCCGTGCTCTACGCGACGACCATGAGCGGTGACAGCGGTCAGGCCCCGATGGGCCTCGGCGCCGCGCTCCTCGTCATCGGCGTCTTCATCCTCACGCCGCTGCTGTCCCGCCCGCTGATCGCGCTCGCCGCGCCGGTGCTTCGCGCCTTCGGTGTCTCCGGCAAGCTGGCCCGCCTCAACTCGGTGCGCAACCCGCGCCGCACCGCCGCCACCGCATCGGCGCTGATGATCGGCCTGACCCTGATCACCGGCCTCACGGTGATCGCGGGCAGCGTGCAGTCGGCGATCAACAAGATGGCGGCCGACTCCATCAAGGCGGACTACGTCGTCGCGATGGCGAACGGCAACCAGCTCTCCCCCGACGTCGTGCAGACCCTCGACAAGACGCCCGGCGTCACCGCCGTCAGCGGACTGACCAACTCGCCCGCCCGCATCGACGGCGGCACCGAGTACCTGACCGGCGTCAACGGCAGGACGATCAACCAGCTCGCCGAACTCCCCCTGGACAGCGGCAAGTTCACCATCGGCGGCGACAAGGTCGTCGTCGACGACAAGACCGCGAAGGAGAACGGCTGGACCACCGGTTCGACCTTCACCACGCACTACGAGGACGGCAAGCGGCAGAAGCTGACCGTCGCGGGCGTCTACCAGGCCAACGAGATGATGCGCGGCATCATGGTCGACACCCCGACCCTCGCCCCGCACCTCAGCGCGGACTCCGGTGACATGCAGGTCATGCTGAAGACGTCCGGCGGTGCCTCCGACGCCACGAAGGACAAGCTCACCAAGGCGCTCGGCGAGAACCCGGCGATCCAGGTCAAGGACAAGCAGGACATCACCAACCAGGTCGCGCAGGTCTTCACGCTGATGCTGAACATGCTCTACGGCCTGCTCGCCATGGCGGTGATCGTCGCCGTGCTCGGCGTCATCAACACCCTCGCCATGTCGGTCTTCGAGCGTCAGCAGGAGATCGGGATGCTCCGCGCGATCGGCATCGACCGCAAGGGCATCAAGCGGATGGTCCGCCTGGAGTCCCTGGTGATCTCCCTGTTCGGCGGCGTGCTCGGCATCGGGCTGGGCGTGTTCTTCGGCTGGGCGGCCGGTCAGCTCATCGGCAACTCCATGTCGACGTACGAACTGATCCTGCCCTGGGGCCGGATGGGCGTCTTCCTCGCGCTCGCCGCGGTCGTCGGCATCCTGGCGGCCCTCTGGCCGGCCCGCCGCGCGGCCCGCCTGAACATGCTCGCGGCGATCAAGTCCGAGTAGCGGCAAGGGAGTTGCGTGACGCGGGGGCGCCCCCACTGTTCATGGACAGTGGGGGCGCCCCCATGTGCGTACGGGAGTCGCTAGTCGTTCCAGGTGCGGGCCCGCAGCGGCATCCCCGACGCCCCGCTCTCCGGCGTCTTCACCGCGAGGATCTGGTTCACCCCGATGCGGTTGCGCTCGAAGCTCAGCGCGGACGCCGCCATGTACAGCCGCCAGACGCGCGCCCGGCCGGGGCTGACCAGCTTCAGGGCCTCCGGCCAGCGCGCCTCCAGGTTCCTGACCCACTGGCGCAGCGTGAGCGCGTAGTGCTCGCGGATCGCCTCGACGTCCCGCACCTCGAAGCCGGCCCGCTCCAGGAGCCCGGTCGTGGTGCCGACGGGCGCGAGCTCGCCGTCAGGGAAGACGTACGCGTCGATGAACTCGTCGACCTCGTACGCCGATTCGTCGCGCTGCGGCCGCCGGGCGATCTGGTGGTTGAGCAGACGTGCGCCCGGCTTGAGGAGGGCGTAGAGGTCGGATGCGTACTCCAGGTACCGCTCGGCGCCGACGTGCTCGGCCATACCGATGGACGAGATCGCGTCGTACGGGCCGTCGCGCACGTCGCGGTAGTCCTGTACGCGGATCTCGACGCGGTCGGTCAGACCCTCGTCGGCGACCCGCTTCCTGGCGTACGCGGCCTGCTCCTGGGAGAGCGTGACGCCGACGACGCTCACGCCGTACTCGCGGGCGGCGTGGATCGCCATGGAGCCCCAGCCGCAGCCGACGTCGAGCAGCCGCATGCCGGGCTTCAGCTCCAGCTTGCGGGAGATGAGGTCCAGCTTGTCGTGCTGGGCGGATTCGAGGCCGGCCTCGGGCGACTCCCAGTAGGCGCAGGAGTAGACCATGGAGGGGCCGAGGACCAGCTCGTAGAAGTCGTTGCCGACGTCGTAGTGGTGGCTGATGGCCTGCTTGTCGCTGCCCTTGGTGTGCAGGTGGAGACGGCCACCCCTGCGCATTTCCTCGGCGGGCGGGGCGGGCGGCAGAGCGGGCCCGGCGAGCTTCACCAGCTCCTTGGCGGCGGAGCGCACCTCGGGGTCCTTGAGGGCCTGCCGCAGGCTCCTGGGCTCCTCGTCATCGGGGCGCTCCCATATGAGGGCCGCCATCTCGTCGAGGGCCGCGTACAGGTCGCCCTCGACGTCCAGGTCCCCGGCGACCCAGGCCCTGGCGAGGCCCAACTCGCCCGGTTTCCACAGCAGTCGGCGCAGCGCGCGACGGTGTCGGACGACGAGTACGGGGGCATCCGGTGGGCCTGCCTCCGAGCCGTCCCAGGCGCGCAGGCGCACCGGGAGCCGGGTGCCGAACAACTGCTCGGCGAGATTCTTCAGCCGCTGTGCGGCGTCTTGCATGGCCCACACCTCCGTGACAGGGGAAATCCCGGAACGGTTCAACACCACGTAAACACCGACAGGGCGCCTGCGCAGTCCCGTTACCGAGTCACGGATAGGCAAAATACCTGTAGACGCCATCTACATCCGTGCGGGAACGCCGAAGGGGCCGCCCGCACCACGGATGGCGGGCGGCCCCTTCGGGGTGGAGCTATGCGGCGAGGATCAGGAGGCCTTGGCCTTCTCCTCGACCTTCTCGTCCTTCTTCTCGTCGGCCTTCGGCGCCTCGGCGGCCGCGGGCTTCGGAGCCGGCTTGGCGGCCTCGTAGAACTCCTCGCGCGGAGTCTCCAGGGCGCCGAGCGCGGTGATGTCGCGCTTCTGGAACATGTTGATCGTCCACTCGGCGATCACCCGGACCTTGCGGTTCCAGGTCGGCATGGCCAGACCGTGGTAGCCGCGGTGCATGTACCAGGCGAGACGGCCCTTGAGCTTGATCTTCATCTTGCCCATGACGATCATCGCGACGCCCTTGTGCAGGCCGAGACCGGCCACCGCACCCTTGTTGGCGTGCTTGTAGTCGCCCTGCGGGAAGCCCCGCATGCCCGACACCACGTTGTCGCCGAGGACCTTGGCCTGGCGCATGGCGTGCTGGGCGTTCGGCGGGCACCAGGCGTTCGGGTTGCCATTGGCGCGGCCCACGAGGTCCGGAACCTGGGCGTTGTCGCCCGCGGCCCAGATGTAGTCCGTTCCGGCGACCTGGAGGTCGGCGCCGACGTCGACGTGACCACGCGGGCCGAGCGGCAGACCGAAGCGGGACAGCGCCGGGTTCGGCTTGACGCCCGCGGTCCACACGATGGTGTTGGAGTCGACCTCAAGGCCGTTGCTGAGGACGACGTGGCCGTCGACGCAGGACGGCATCGTCGTACCGAGGTAGACCTCGATACCGCGGGACTCCAGGTGCTTCTTGCCGTACAGGCCGAGCTCCGGGCCGACCTCGGGCAGCACCTTGTCGGCGGCGTCGACGAGCACGAAGCGCATGTCCTCGCGCTTCACGTTCTTGTAGAACTTCGCCGCGTCGCGCGCCAGGTCCTCGACCTCGCCGATGGTCTCGGCGCCCGCGAAGCCACCGCCGACGAAGACGAAGGTGAGCGCCTTGCGGCGGATCTCCTCGTCCGTGGTCGACTCGGCCTTGTCGAGCTGCTCAAGCACGTGGTTGCGCAGGCCGACGGCCTCCTCGACACCCTTCATACCGATACCCGCCTCGGCGAGGCCCGGCGTCGGGAAGGTGCGGGAGACCGCGCCGAGCGCGATCACCAGGTAGTCGAAGGGAACCTCGTACGCCTCGCCGACGATCGGCGCGACGGAGGCGACCTTGCGGTCCTGGTCGATGGTCGTGACGCGGCCGGTGAGAATCTCGGCGCCCGGCACAGCGCGTCGCATGGGGACGACGACGTTGCGCGGCGAGATGCTGCCGGCGGCGGTCTCGGGGAGGAAGGGCTGGTACGTCATGTACGAGCGCGGGTCGACGACCGTGACGGTCGCCTCGCCGTAACGCATCTTCTTGAGGATGCGACGCGCCGCGTACAGGCCTACGTACCCACCCCCGACAATGAGGATCCTGGGACGCTCCGTGGTGCTCATGCCATCGAGTATCCACCCGACTGGCGGGGGTCGCTCGTGCGCCCCTTCACAAGCATGTAGGGACCCTCTGCTACACTGCGCCGCCCACGTGACCCATGTCATGACACTCCGGGGGAACCACCGCACCGTCCCAGACGTTGCTCACCCCTCTTGAGCAGCCACGGTGAGCATCTGGCGGTACTGGACCACTCCCGTCCGCAACCGGCACGCAACACCGCGGCAACCTCACGCGAGACCGCCGACGGGACCGCCGCGAGCCCTCGAACGGGCTCGCGGACGCGTAACAGCCACCAAGTGGGCCGAATTCCTTGTGAAGAAGTTCACGAACTTTCCCGACAGGGTGTCGTGGCGGCCCCTGACTCAGGCGATGGACCAGGCGATCCCGTCGAGGATGTCGTGCTCGCTCACGACCACCTCGCGGGCCCCGGTCTCCTCCATGATCAGCCGCAGTACGAGCGCGCCCGACGCGATGACGTCGACCCGGCCGGGGTGGATGACCTGCTTCAACGCGCGCTGGTCGTGCGTGGACGTGACCAGCCAGTCCGTGAGCTCGGCGACCTTGTCGTAGGAGATCCGGGAGTGGTGGATCGCCGTGGAGTCGTACTCGGGGAGGCCGAGGGCGAGCGCGGAGACCGTCGTGACGGAACCGGCGAGGCCGACCAGGGTGCGGGCCTCGTGGATCGGGACGGTGCGCGAGACGTCGGCGAGGGCCGCGGTGATGTCCTCGCGGATCGCCTCGATCTGGGCGGGGGCCGGGGTGTCGGTGACGGTGCCGTCGGCGGCGACGAGGTGGCGTTCTGTCATGCGTACGCAGCCGATGTCGACGGAGCGGGCCGCTCGGACCGTGTCGTCGCCGACGACGAACTCCGTGGAGCCGCCGCCGATGTCGACGACCAGGTAGGGCTTCTCCAGGTCGGCGCGGCCCGTCAGTTCCTTCGTGGCGCCCGTGAAGGAGAACGTCGCCTCCTGGTCGCCCGTGATGACCTCCGGTTCCACGCCCAGGATGTCGAGGACGCCGCGGACGAAGTCCTCGCGGTTCTCCGCGTCGCGGGAGGCGGAGGTCGCCACGAAGCGGAGCTTTTCGGCGCCGTGGTCCTTGATGACCTCGGCGTACTCGCGGCAGGCCGCGAAGGTGCGCTCCAGGGCCTCCGGGGCAAGCCGGCCCGTCTTGTCCACGCCCTGGCCGAGCCGGACGATCGTCATCCGGCGGTCCAGGTCGACGAGTTCGCCGGTGTCCGGGTTCGCGTCGGCGACGAGGAGGCGGATGCTGTTGGTTCCGCAGTCGATGGCGGCGACCGTGGTCATGACGGGTGAGCTCCTGGTGTCGTCGTGCTGGTTACGGGAAGCCGCCGGGGGCGCTGCCCCCGGACCCCCGCGCCTCAATCGCCGGCGGGGCTTGATTCCGGGGTGACGCAGGGGCCCTTGCGCCACCACTCCGGGAGCATCGCGATCGCCTCGTCACCGAGCGGGTTGACGCCGGGGCCCGCGGCCAGGGAGTGGGCGACGAGGACGTGGAGGCACTTCACGCGGTCGGGCATGCCGCCGGCGCTGGGGAAGTTCTCCAGGACCTCGATGGCGTCGCGGCGGGCGATGTAGTCCTCGTGGGCGGCACGGTACTGGCGGGCCAGTTCGGGGTCCGTCTGGAGGCGTTCCGTCATTTCCTTCATGACGCCGTTGGCCTCCAGCGTGCCGATGGCGGAGGCCGCGCGGGGGCACGTCAGGTAGTACGTCGTCGGGAACGGCGTGCCGTCCTCCAGGCGCGGCGCCGTCTCGACGACGTCCGGATTGCCGCAGGGGCAACGGTGCGCGATGGCGCGCAGGCCGCGCGGCGGGCGACCCAGCTGCTCCTTGAACGCGTGGATGTCGGCGTCCGTGGGCGCGGTCGGCTCGGTCTGCGGCGGGGGAGTTTCCATCGCTCGGGTGTTTCCTTCAGTGTTCGTCAGTCGTCGTCCGCCATGTCGGCGTTCGTTAGTTGTCCGTCTGGTCGGCCTTGTCGACGCCGTCCCAGAGGTTGGCGTACCAGGGGCGGTCCTCCGCGCCCTGCTCGGCGCGCTCGGCGGCGGTGCCGCGCTCGTTCGGCACCACGTAACCGGTCTCGCCCGGCATCACCATGTGCAGCCGCTCCCGGATGCGCTGCTCGGCGTACGCGTCGTCCTGCCAGCGGGCCTTCTCGTCCCGCAGCCTGTCGACCCGCTCCTCGGCCTCCTGCTGCTGGCGCCGCAGATCCTCGATCTCGCCGCGCTGGGAGACGTACTGCCTTATGGGGTACGCGAGGGCGACGACCAGGGTGCACAGGACGAGGGCCAGCAGGGCCGCGCGGCCGGTGAGGCGGGAGCGGCGGGCCTGGCGCTTGTTCTGCGAGCGGTAGACGCGCTCGGCGGTCTGCTCGCCGAGGACGCGCAGGCGGGTGGCCGTCGAGAAGCGGTCCTTGGAGTCCCCGCTTCGGACCTTTCCGGGCATCGCCTGCTCCCGCCTCCCCGGCTCACGTACGTACGTCCCCGCACACGGTACGGGACCGGGTGCGGGGACGTACGGAAGTGCCGCGAGGGATCAGCCCTTGAAGCGGGGGAAGGCCGAGCGGCCGGCGTAGACCGCCGCGTCGTCCAGGATCTCCTCGATGCGCAGCAGCTGGTTGTACTTGGCGACGCGCTCGGAGCGGGCCGGGGCGCCGGTCTTGATCTGGCCGCAGTTGGTGGCGACGGCCAGGTCGGCGATCGTCACGTCCTCGGTCTCGCCGGAGCGGTGCGACATCATGCACTTGAAGCCGTTGCGCTGGGCCAGCTCGACGGCGTCCAGGGTCTCGGTCAGCGAACCGATCTGGTTGACCTTGACGAGGAGGGCGTTCGCCGAGTTCTCCTCGATGCCGCGGGCCAGGCGCTCCGGGTTGGTGACGAAGAGGTCGTCGCCGACGAGCTGGACCTTGTCACCGATCTTCTGGGTGATGACGTTCCAGCCGGCCCAGTCGTCCTCGTACAGCGGGTCCTCGATGGAGACCAGCGGGTAGGCCGCCACCAGCTCCTCGTAGTACTCCGTCATCTCGGCGGCGGAGCGCTCCTTGCCCTCGAACTGGTACTTGCCGTCCTTGTAGAACTCGGAGGCGGCGACGTCGAGCGCGAGGGCGATCTGCTGGCCGGGGACGTAACCGGCCTCGGTGATGGCCTCGAGGATCAGGTCCAGGGCCTCGCGGTTCGAGCCCAGGTTCGGGGCGAAGCCGCCCTCGTCGCCCAGGCCGGTGGCCAGGCCCTTGGCCTTCAGGACCTTCTTCAGCGTGTGGTAGACCTCGGCGCCCCAGCGCAGGGCCTCGGAGAAGGACTCCGCGCCGATCGGGGCGATCATGAACTCCTGGATGTCGACGTTGGAGTCCGCGTGGGATCCGCCGTTCAGGATGTTCATCATCGGGACGGGCAGCAGGTGCGCGTTCGGGCCACCGAGGTAGCGGAACAGCGGCAGGTCGGACGCCTCGGAGGCGGCGTGGGCGACGGCGAGGGAGACGCCGAGGATGGCGTTGGCGCCGAGCGAGCCCTTGTTGTCGGTGGCGTCCAGGTCGAACATCGCCTGGTCGATCAGGCGCTGCTCGGTGGCGTCGTAGCCGACGAGCTCCGGGCCGATCTGCTCGATGACGGCGAGGACGGCCTTCTCGACGCCCTTGCCCTGGTAACGGTTCGGGTCACCGTCGCGGAGTTCGATGGCCTCGAAGGCGCCGGTGGAGGCGCCGGACGGGACGGCAGCACGGCCGGTGCTGCCGTCGTCGAGGCCGACCTCGACCTCGACCGTGGGGTTGCCTCGGGAGTCCAGGATTTCCCGGGCTACGACGACGTCGATGGACGGCACGAGCATCTCCTTCTGGGATGTGACGCGGGCGGTGCGGGCGGCTGCTCGGATCCGTGTCGAATCCGTGGGATCCATGGCGGATCCGTGGTCCCGCACCCCTGAGCGTAACCGGCTCGCGCGCATCGGCCATCCGGACGCCCGTCTCGTGGACAACGCCGACAGCGAAATGTTCCTTAACGGAACAAAAACAGCGACCTTCGTCCCGGCTGTGCCGGGGCGAAGGTCGCGGAAGTGAGCGGCCCGTGGGGACGGGGTGCGGCGGGACTCGGCGTCCGCCGATGCCGAGTCCGTGCCTGATGGCCCTGGGAGGGACCCGTGGTCCTGGGAGGGACCTGACGCTTATTAGCTGAGGTGCAGCTGCTGACCCGGGTAGATCAGGTTGGCGTCCTTGACGATGTCCTTGTTCTTCTCGAACAGCTGCTGCCAGGTGGTGCCGTGCGCCTGGGCGATCTTGCTCAGGGTGTCGCCGGACTCGACCTTGTACTCGCCGTCACCCTTGGCGACCTGGTTGCCGGTCGGGGTCGTGACGGTGTCCTGCTTCGGGGCGGCCTGCTGCTTCGGGGCCTCCTGCTTGGGGGCCTCCTGCTGCTGCGGCTGCTGGCGCTGCTCGGAGCGGTCGGCACGCTGCTGCGTGTCCTGCTGCTGGGTGCTCTGGGTGTCCTGCTGCTGCGAGGACGTGTCGGTCGCGCCACCGTCGTTCGGGGTGGAGGACAGGCCCGAGCCGCAGTTCGGCCAGGCGCCGGAGCCCTGGGAGGCGAGGACCTTCTCGCCGACGGCTATCTGCTGGGCCTTGGAGGCCTGGTCCGCGGTGGACGCGTACTGCGTGCCGCCGTAGGCGGACCACGTGGAGGACGAGAACTGGAGGCCACCGTAGAAGCCGTTGCCGGTGTTGGTGGACCAGTTGCCACCGGACTCGCACTGCGCGACCTGGTCCCACTCGGAGGTGGTGGCGGCCGAGGCGGACGTCGCACCCATCAGCGGCACGGCGACCGCGGCAGCGGCGACACCGCCGAGCGTGGCGACACGGACAGCCTTGGACGGGCGACGGTGCTTGTTCTTGGCGGAAAACAGCATGGAGAAATCTCCTCACCGACGCCTGCGAGGTGAGCTGTCGGGTTCGGACCAGTGAGTGTCCGGCTCCGCACCTTGTGCGTCGCTTCACCCCAAGCCCGTTCCGGTCTCCCGGAAGGGCGGCTTACCTGGGTCCCCCGCTCCTGCCTACGGCGCTTACGCGTCGACTGTTCCCGTACGGACGTTGGCAGGATTCGGCGTGACGTCCATCGGGGCCCGCTGAAGCGAGCGGTCACGACCGTAAGCAGTCGATCCGTCCGATTTCAAAGTCGATCAGGGGCTTTGAGACCCATGTCTCACTCGATCAAGATCGGACAAAGCCCCTTCAACCGCCCCGAACTGCCGCTACCTTTTGTCCGATCCGTCCCCAAGATCCAGGCTCTGACCAGGAAGGATGAGGTCTGGGTCGGTACCTACCGTGTCCTTGTTCCGCTCGTAGAGCGCGTCCCAGCCGCCGTGCACGTCCTGAGCCTTCGCGATGTCCCAGAGGTTGTCGCCGGCGCGGACCTCGTACGTGTCTCCGTCGCGCTTGTCGCCGCGCGAGGCGTGACGGCCGTCTCCCGTACGGGAGTCGGAGCGGTCGTCGTCGGGGGCGCGGTCGCCGCGGTGGCGGCCGGAGGAGGGCTCGTCCGAGGGCGAGGGGGGTGCGGTGGGCTCGGCGGTCCCGGTGGTGGAGTCGTCAGTGGGGGCGTGGGACTTGTCACTTGAGGGGGTCGAGGGGGACGGGGACGCCTCCGCCTTGTTACCGGAGGTACCGCCCGAGCCGTCCGAACCGCCCGACCCGTCCGAGCCATCCGAACCGTCGGCCGGGTCGTCAGCCTCGTCGTGACTCTTGTCTCCCGAGTCCGAGTCCGTCGCCTCGGGGGAGCTCGACTTGTCGGCGTCGTCGTCGCCGTCGGTGCCCTTGTCCGACTTGTTGTCGGCATCCGCGTCGGCATCGGCGCCCGGGTCGGTCGACTCGGAGGGCTGCGGTGACGCGGTCACGCCCGGATCGACGTCCGCAGAGTCGTCGTCCTTGGTGAGGTCGGCGGAGAGCGAGCACATCGGCCAGGCGCTGGTCCCCTTGTCGTCGAGAACCTTCTCGGCGACGGCTATCTGCTGCGAGCGGCTGGCCTGGTCGGCACGCGGGGCGTAGTCGAGCCCCCCGTACTGCTCCCATCTCTCCTGCGTGAACTGGAGTCCGCCGTAGTAGCCGTTGCCGGCGTCCAGACTCCACTGCCCGCCGCTCTCGCACTCGGCGAGCTTGTCCCACGCCTGCGTGGTCGCGGCACTCGCGCCGCTCGCGGCGAACAGCGGGATCGCGATGGCGCTGCCGGTGACTCCGGCGGCGACGACGAGAGCAGGGGCCTGGCGGGGGCGACGGTGACGACCGTTCCCGGAGAGCATGCGATTGCCTTTCGCGAGACTGATGCTGCTACGCGCGACGGGTGGTGCGTGGTACGAGTGATGCGGTTGTGCGTGTGTCGCGATGATCCGTGAACGTAGCTGCACTCGAACGTCTGTCACAAGTCGATGCAGCGTAGATCACGTGAAAGTCACAGGTTTGACGGCCCGTCAGCCATGTGCTGCTCTCACGACTGTGAACTGTGCGGCAAATGCGCATAGTTCACAGCAATCCAGGCTCATTACAGGTGATCCGGAAGGGAGGCACGCCGGAGCGCCTGTACGCCGGCTCGCCCCGCGTCTCCGCATGGAGCGCGGCCATGACCGCGGGCCAGGCCCCCTTCTGCCACCAGGACAGCTGACGCTCCCGAATCGCGTTCACCGGCCCCCAGGTGGGTGGCATGTCCTTCCAACTCAGCCCGTGCCGCAGCCGGTGCAACATCCCGTTGAACTGCTCGCGGATGTCGTACTTGCTCGTGAAATGGCGCTTGGTGAAGAAGGGGAGAAGCACATCGAGAACCGTCTGCCACTCCTCACCCGTGGGGGCGGGTGGCACCAGAGTCCCCGTTTTTTCGTGCCACTCACCGACTGGGCACCTGACCCCCTGCTTGTACAGGGCCTCACGCGTCGCGCAATGCACTGCTACGCCGAACGCCTCCAACAGCCCGCACACCTGGTCGGGCCGCAGGGGCGCGGCTCGGGAGGCGCCGGTCGCGATGGCGTCGAGCAGGTCGTCACGCCGCGTGTCGTGCGCCTCCCGCCCGGCGAGCCACTCTGCTGCCACCGCCCGCTGGCGGTGCAGGTCGTCAAGCTCCTCCTGCAAGCGCTCGGCAGCGGCCTGCAGCATGGCCGGAGCGACTCCTGCCGCAAGGTATTCCGGCACCTTGCGCAGCAACAGTTCCTCGTGCCCCTCGATGGCCCGGTCGATCTCCCGCATTCGCCGCTCGTATTGATCCCGCTCCCCGGACACAGCCGCATATCGCTCCCGAACCGCGGCTTCGGCCAGACCCTTGTTGTCACAGAGCAGGACGAACAGTTCGTCCAGGACAGCCGCTTCGATCTCGTCGGCCCGCAGATTGAGTTCGTGACACAGTCCCGTCAGCCGTCCTCGACACCGATACACCCGGCGTTCACCCTCGGTCGCCCCGACGTACGTCTCACCGCACTCCCCGTACAGCCGACCGGAGAGGGCGTAGACACGGTCGCCGCGGCGGCCGTTCTGGAAACCCGTCCTCCGGAGCGCCGCCATCAGTTGCCCGGCCCGCTCACGCGTCAGGATGGGGGGCACGCCGATCCTCACCGGAGCCCCGTGAAGCGGATCGCCACCCTCCGTCCGGCGGGTGGTATTGCGTGAGGCCCCGCGACTCGTCTTCCGGTACACCACGTATCCCTGGTGAATGGTCTCGGCGCTCAGCCGGGCACGAAGGTTCGCCGCTTCCCAGGGCCGACCACTTCGCGTCGGCATTCCCCTCTTGTTGAGCTCGGCCGCCGCCTGGGCGCAGTTCATGTCCTGGTCGATCAACAGCGCGGCCGCGACGCTGATCACCGCCGACTCCCGATCGTCCGTGACGAGAACGGACAGAACCCTGCGTCCGTCGTTGGTGTCCACCATGTCGGAGTCGATTCGGTACCCGTAGGGCGCCGGTCCAGCCGGCCAGCCTCCGTAGGAGATCGTCGATTCGCGGCCCGCGACGGTGCGTTGCCGGATCCGGCGCCATTCCATGTCCGAGTAGGCGACGTGCCGACGAAACTCGGCCCACCCCGCTTCGGTACTCGTATCGATTCCTTCCAGAACCGAGACGAGGTGGACACCCAGGTCCGCCATGTCCCAAGCCCACTGGTACGCGGCTCGGGCCGTCCTTCCCAACCGGTCCACGCTCGAGACGAGGACCCGATCGAAGCTGCCGGAGCGGGCAGCACGCACCAACCGCTCGAGGCCCGGCCGAAGTTCCCCCACCCCCGATACGGCTTCGTCCGTGTACTCACCGACGTATTCGACATCCGGACGGGCGGCGAGCCAGGCCTTGCAATGTTCGCCCTGTTCTTCCAGGCCGGACCCTTCGAGTTGGCCCGATGTCGACACGCGGCGGTACGTGACCACCCTCAGTTGTCCTTCAGCGGCCGTAAACGGGGATGCCACAATGGCCATGTGCAGTCCTCTCGCGACTGTTCCGACCTCGGGGTGGTAGGACACCGCCGAGGCTGTCCGGCCCTGGAGTGCTCGCTCCGGGGCCGGTTCACATCGCTCACGCTACGTGACCACGCACACACGCATGGCGCATTCGGGAATCATCCCCGACTTCCTGTCCGATCCGGCGAATTCACCTCGCGTACAGCCGGACCGAGCATCAGCCGCTCGCCTACGGATCCCGTCGGTCCCCCTGCGGAGCGAAGGACACCGGCAGGCTTCTGAGTCCGCGCATGATCAGGCCTCCGCGCCAGCGCAGCTCTGCTGGGTCCGCCGCGAGTTCCAGGTCGGGGAAGCGCTCCAAGAGGGTCGCCAGGGCGGTACGGGCCTCGAGGCGGGCGAGCGGGGCGCCGAGGCAGTAGTGGATGCCGTGGCCGTAGCCGAGGTGAGGATTGGTGCGACGGTCCAGGTCCAGTACGTCGGGGTGCTCGAAGCGGGCCGGGTCCCGGTTGGCCGCCGCCAGCACCACGAGCACGGGCTCCCCGGTCGCGATGTGCTGCCCGCCGATTTCCATGGGCTGGGTCGCGAAGCGCCACGTGGCGAACTCCACCGGGCCGTCGTAGCGCAGCAGTTCCTCGACCGCCGCGTCCAGGACCGAAGCGTCTCCGCGTGCGGCTGCCGTCCGGAAGTGCCGCATCTGTTCCTGGTCTCTCAGCAGGGCATACGTACCGTTGCCGATCAAGTTGACCGTCGTCTCGAACCCAGCCAGCAGCAGTACGAAGCACATGGCGGCGGCCTCGTTCTCGGTGAGGTGCTCGCCGTGGTCGGAGGCTCGGATCAGGCCGGAGATGAGGTCGTCGGCACCCTCGTTCCCGTCGAGCGCCGCACGCTTGCGGTGGATCAGGTCGGCCAGGTAGTTCCGGATCCGCTTCACCGCCCGCCCGACCCCGCCCCGCGGCCCCCCGCCGTGCCGGATCATCATGCCCGCCCAGTCGCGGAAGTCGTCCTGGTCCTCGCGGGGGACGCCGAGGAGGTCGCAGATGGCGTAGATGGGGAGGGGGAAGGCGAAGTCGTGGATGAGGTCGGCTTCGCCCTTGGTCGCGAAGGCGTCGATGAGGTCGTCCGTCAACTGCTGGACGCGGGGGGCGAATTCGGCGACGCGGCGCGGGGTGAAGGCCTTTGAGACGAGGCGGCGCAGGCGGGTGTGGTCCGGCGGGTCGATGTTGAGGAGGTGGGTCATCAGCTCGGCCTTGCGTTCGCCGGGGATGCCCGTCTTGCCCTTGGCGTGGGACGGACCGTCGTGGTGGTCCGCGTTCTTGCTGAGCCGTTGGTCGGCGAGCGCCTGGCGGGCGTCCGCGTAACGGGTGACCAGCCAGGCCTCGACGCCGCTCGGCAGCGTGGTGCGGTGCACGGGGGCGTGCTCGCGCAGCCAGGCGTAGGAGGGGTAGGGGTTGGTGGCGAACTCGTGGGTGAAGAGTTCGGGCGGGGTGGGCGCGGTGGGCGTCGGGGCGGGGCTTTCGGTCACCCGTCGACGGTATCCGCATGCGGCGGGGTGAGCTGTCCGAGGGCGAGCTGCGCACCGTAGTTGCCCCGGTCGGCGGCCCGCTGCAGCCAGGCCGTCCGCTTCTCCGGGTCCTTGATGCTCAGACCCATCCGGTACGCGGCTTCGGGGTCGCCCCCTTTGTCGCCCCGTTTGTACGCGGCGAACGCGCCCTTGGCGTCACCCTGGCGGTGCTTGAGGATGCCGAGGACTGTGTCGGCCGGGGCGTGCCCCGCGTCGGCGGCCCGCGTGAGGAACTCCTCGGCCTCCTCGTCGTGGCCGCCCTTGTCGCAGAGGAGAACGCCGAGGTAGTACTGCGCCTGGGTACTACCCTTGTCGGACGCGTACCGATACCACGGTTCGGCCTCGTCGACGTTGCCCCAGTCCTGGAGGAGGCCGCCGATGCGCAGGGCGGTCGAGTTGGATCTGCGGTGCTGCCAGGCCGCGAGGTAAAGCTGCATCGCCTCGGACTCCCGGCCGGGGGCACCGGCGATGAGGTCGCCGAGGGCCGCGCCGTGCACAGGCAGCTTCCCAGTCACATCGGTGAGAAGTTCCTCGGCGCGAGCGCGGTAGTACCGACCGAGTCGGATCGCGGCCCAGTTCATGCCCTGGGCCGCAGCCTTCTCCAAGTAGGGGGCAGCCTCGGTCCTGCGGCCGTTCCGGAACAGCGCATGGCCGAGCGCGGACTGGGCGTCCGCCACACCCGCGTCTGCGGCCTGCCGCAGCAGGCGCTCCGCCTCGGGGCCGAAGGGAAGTATCTCGCCCAGCTCGCTGGCGGCCTCGATGTCCCCGGCCTGGGCTCGCGGGCGCAGCACCGCGCCGAGGGCGTCGACTACCGCACGCTCCTCGGGTGAGTCCCGGAGGGTCCATTCGTACACCTCCCGCATTCGGTCCGGGGGTACCGGCTCCCGGGCCGTCCGCAGTTCCCCCGCGACCAGCGCACCGTGCGCCCGCCAGGTGTCCGGTTCATGCCCCGGCACCAGAAAGCCGAACTCTCCGATCCGCGCCCGGGCCGCCCACTGTGTCGTCTCCGGCGCCCCGATCCCCTCGAACAGGTCGAGTGGTACCGCTTTCGCGTACCCGCTCCGCGCCACGTCGAGCGCGGCCCGTACGACCGCGACGCCGTCCGGATCGTCCTTGAGCGCACTGAGCCGCTGCCACTGCTCGTACAGCAGGTGCCCGAGCGCCAGGTACGCGGCCGGGTTGACGCCGTCGGTCCACAGATATGCCTCGTATGCACGCGGATCCTCAGTCCGCGCGGCGAGGCGCGCGAACTCCGACTCGCTCCATTCCCACGAGAGTTCGACCGTCTGGGCGTGGCCGATGACCCGGTCGCCCGGTGTCGAACCGGCCCTGCGCTCGTAGTACGCGTCGACGTCCATCGTGGCGAGAACGCTCACACCGAGCCCCGCGAACCGCCCCAACAGGCTTGGTTCCAGGCCGCGTTCACCGAGGTGCTCCCCGATGTCGTCGAGCCACAGCAGATACCGGCCGGACCTCCCCCTGAGGGCGGCGAGCAGCCCCCGGAGGTCGGCGCCGCGCTCGGGTGCGTAGAACTGGTACCCGTCCATGTGGTGCGCCGCGTGCCAGGCCGTGTGCGAGACACCGGTGACCGGCTTGCCGAGGAGCAGGACAAGGCCGTGCCCGGCGAGCTTCGCGGCGAGTTCGGCGTCGCAGTCGCGCGCGACGTACGGCGGGATGTCGGGCAGGCCCGGGGCCCGGCGGGTGGGGCGCACTCCGAATTCGGCGGGCTGCACCTCATGGACGGGACGCCAGTCCGGGGTGCCGGGGGTGGTCCCGAAGTGCTGGTGGACCGTGCCGATCCGGTCGGACTGGATCACGGAGTGGTGGGTGCCGCCGGTGACGGTGTTGGCGGTTCCGGCGATACCGGGAGTTCCGGAAGTTCCGGGGGGTCCGGAAGTTCCGGGGGGTCCGGTGGTCCCGGTGGTCCCAGCAGTCCCGGCGGTTCTGATCGTGACCAGGGCCGGGGCGCCGGAGTCGGTGGTCGGGGTCGGGGGCGTGGTCGGGGTGATGGCGGAGGCGGTGGGCTCGGGACCGTCGACGTCCGTCGGCGCGGACACGGCCGGGGCCGGGGCCGGGGCCGCGAGTCCCGCCAGTACCGCGCGCAACCAGCCCTCCAGGCGCATGTCGTTGAGCACGGTGCGCAACAGGCTGGCCCGCCACTCGTCCTCGACGGCGGACCAGAGTCGCTCTCCCCGGCGGATGCCGTCCACGTCCGCGTCGAAGGCCAGCTCGGCCCGGTCCGCGTCGCCCGCCTCCCGGTAGAACTCCGTGAACGCGCCACGGACCCGCGGCCAGACACCCGGCAGGTCCGACCGCATCGCGGCCACGATCCTGCTCGCGCCCTCGGCGGCCAACTCCGCCAACTCCCGCTCCACACAAGCCCCCAGACCCGCGAACGACTAGGGGCAACGGTACTAACCTCCCAGCCCCTCGGCGCCACGAACCGCGTCCCGGTACGCCCGCGCGGCGGCCCGCAGCGCCGCCTCCGGGTCGACGCCCTCCGCTTCGGCCCGCAGCGCCAGCGCGAGCAGCTCGTAGCCGATGTTGTCGTCGCCCGCAGGCACCGGCACGTCGAGGCCCGCCGTGCGGACGCGGGAGCCGAGTTTGGCGGTGAGGGCGAGGGCGGGCTGGCCGAGGGGAACGCCGTCGGTGACGGAGGCGCGGCGCTTGGCCTCGCCCTTCTTGCGCAGCCAGATCTCCCGGACCTCCTCCGGGGTGGCGGCGCTCTCGTCCCCGAAGACGTGCGGGTGGCGGTGGATGAGCTTGTCGACGATGCCGCCCGCGACGTCGTCGATGGAGAAGGGCTCGGCGTCCTCGTCGTCCTCGTCCTGGCCGGTGGCCTCCTCCGCGATGCGCGCGTGGAAGACGACCTGGAGCAGTACGTCGCCGAGTTCCTCGCGCAGTTCGTCCCTGTCGTCCGTCTCGATGGCCTCCACCAGTTCGTACGCCTCCTCGATGGCGTACTTGGCGAGGTCCTCGTGGGTGCGCAGCTTCGACCAGGGGCAGGCGTGGCGGATGCGGTCCATGACCTGGACGAGGTCGAGGAGGCGGGCGCCCGGGAGGTCGTACGAGCCGGGGAGCAGTTCGAGGGACGGCATCTGCTCGCGGCCGGATCCGGCGAGCCGCGCCAGGCCGTCCGTGAGCCGCTGGTCCCCCTCCGCCGTGGCGAGCACGACGAGGGTGCGGCCGCCGTCGGCGCAGCGGTCGACGAGCTCACGGGCGGTGGGCGAGGCGACCGTGACCCGGACGCCCGCGTCCTTCAGATACGGCAGTTGCGGGTGCGCGGCGTCGGCGCACAGCACCTCGTCGGCGGTGCGCAGTGTCTCCCACGCCTGCCAGGACAGCAGGCCGGGGGCGACCCGGTGGCTGGTGGTGAGCAGGACGACGCGGCCGGCGGCGGCGCCGGTCCCGGCGGTGGCGGCGGCGGTGGCGTGGGGGTCGAGCGCCTCGGGTTCGTTCACCCCTCGAACGTAACCCAGGCCACTGACAACCACGCCGCCCGCCGGGTGCTACGCGGTCTGTTGCTCCGCGGCCGGTTCCTTCGTGATCTGCTTGAGCCACGGGGTCTTGCCGTCGACCCGGCTGTTCTTCGTGACGTCCCAGGTGCCGTAGCGGGGGTTGAGGTCGACGTTCAGTTCCTTGGAGGCGCCGGAGAGCGCCTTCCAGAAGACGGCCTTGCCCTGCGGGGTCTGCATGTTCGCGCCGAGCGCCGTCGCCAGCTTCTGCGCCTCGATCTCGGTGCGCAGGCTCTCGGTGAGCCGCTTCGGCGGGATGTTGTACTGCTGCAGCCAGGCGACCTCCAACTGCTGGGCGCCGCCCGCCTGTTGTTCCAGGCCGGCCCGCATGCTCTGCATCTCCTTGCGGGTGACGGTGACACCGGCGTCGGTGGCGGCGCGGTGCAGGACGCGGTCGAGCACCATCGTGTGCAGCGTGTTGCGGGTGAGGCCGCCGGTCTTGGCGATGGCCTGTTCGTACTGCGCGGAGTCCTTGATGGCGGTCTGCTGCGCGTCCCGCACCTCGTTCACCCGGCTCTCCAACTGCGAGACGGTGATGCGCTGGCCGCCGACGACGGCCGCGGCACCGGGGTGCGCTTCGCTGCCGCAGGCGGTCAGGACGGGGACCGCGGCGATGGCGGCGGCGGACAGGACGAGCGCGGTGCGGCGGCTACTGGTACGGCGGCTGTCGCGGCGGTGCAAGGTGGCCTCCCTGCGAAGAGTTTGTGCGTCGGTGCACAAAGTCCGGCGTTGATCGATGTTAGGCAGTGACCGCTTGCTAGGCCACCTATTCGACAACGATTCGCCGTGGTTCAGGTACCGGAGGTACTTGAACGGGGGGCGTCAGCCGCGGACCTGGCCCAGCCATTGCAGCGTGCGTCGCACCTCCGCCGGGAACGGGTGCCCGGGGCCGTGCAGCCGCTCGGAGTCGTGCAGCAGGCGGTTCAGCGTGGCGTGGGCCGCTCCCCTGTCGCCCACCGCGAGCAGCAACTGGCCGATGCGGCGGCGTACTTCGAGGGCGAGGCGCTGGTCCGTGGTCGCGTACTGGTTCTCGTAGTACGGGAGGAGGGAGCGGTATTCGGCGAGCGCGGCGGCCGGTTCGCCGAGGGCTTCCAGGCACTGCGCGGCCTCGTAGCGGAACTGGAGGGACTGCGGGTCGGCGTGGCCGGCCTCGGCGGCGCGTTCGTCGGCGAGGCGGCGCAGTTCGGGCAGGGCGCGGCGGTACTGGCCGTCGTCCATGAGTGTGGCCGCGTACTGCTTGCGCAGGGTGCGGACGACGGGTGAGTGCTCGCCGTGCTGGGCGGCGGCCGTGGGCAGGATCGCGCCGAGGATGTCGACGGCCTGCGTGATGCGGCCCTCGCCGAGCAGCACCTTCACCTCGTCGACGGCCCGTGCCACGTCGGGGCGGTCGCCCTGGACGTCGGATCCGGCGGGCTGGGGGGCGGGGGTGACGGCGCGGTCGGGCCAGGGGGCGTGCGGGCGCAGGAAGGGGCGGGTGGGGTCGAGCGGGCGGCCCGTCGGGGCGCCGCGTGCGGGGAGCAGCGGGAGCAGTTCCTCGTACGTCTGCTGGGCGGAGGCCGGGCGGTCCTGCGGGTCCTTGGCGAGCAGGCGCAGGACCAGGTGTTCCAGGGGCTGGGGCACTTCGGGGCGCAGGTGGCGGACCGGGGTGGGGGCTTCGTAGAGGTGGCGGTGGAGGATGCCGAGGGCGGTGGTGCCGGCGAACGGCACGTCTCCGCTGAGGAGTTCGTGCAGCAGTACGCCGAGTGCGTACAGGTCGGTGTACGGGCCGACGGCGCCGCCCATGGCCTGCTCGGGCGCCATGTAGGCGGGGGTGCCGATGGGTGAGCCGGTGTGGGTGAGGCGGGTGGTGTCGGTGTCGAGGACGGAGGCGACGCCGAGGTCGAGGACGGTGAGCGTGCCGTCCTTCTTCACCATGACGTTCCGTGGCTTGAGGTCGCGGTGCACGATCGGCACGGCGTGCACGGCGGAGAGCACGGCGCACAGTTGCGCGGCGATCGCGACGGCCCACTGCCAGGGGAAGGGGCTGTGCTCGGCGAGGTGGTCGGCGAGGTCGGCGCCGTCGATGTACTGCATGACGAGGTAGAGCTCGTCGCCCTCCGCGCCCGCGTCGTGCACGGTGACGAGGCCGGGGTGGTCGACCTGGGCCGTGACCCGGCATTCGCGCAGGAAGCGGTGGCGCAGTTCGTCGGCCTCGGCGCCCGCGACGCGGTCGGGGCGCACCAGTTTCACCGCGACGCGGCGGTCCAGGCGCTGGTCGTACGCCGTCCAGACCTGGCCCATGCCGCCCTGGCCGATGAGCGTGGACAGTTCGTAGCGTCCGGCGACGACGCGGGCGCCGGGCTGAGGCCGGCCGGTCACCGGCCGCCGTCCTGCTTGCGCAGGTAGTCGCTCAGCTCGTCCAGTTCGGCGCGGACCTGGTCGATGCGGTGCGGGGGCGGGGGTGCGGGTGCCGGGGTCGGTGCCGGGGTCGGGGTCGGTGCCTGGTTCTGTGGGGCGGGTGGGGGTGTGGCCATGGTCTGCGTCGGCATCGTGGGCCAGTGCTGCTGCGGGTGTCCGTATGCCGTGGTCGGGGTGGTCGGGGTGGTCGGCGCGTACGGGTTCGGTGGGGGTGCGGTGCTGGTCCTACGGATGTCGTAGACGAGGAAGTAGACGGCGCTGCCGAGCGCGATGAGCAGCAGCAGGGCGAGGGCGACGTCCGTGCGCGTGTCCTCTTCCGGCAGTGAGCCGACGATGCCGAGCAGGGTGACGCTGATCGGCAACGAGGCGATGGCCAGGGCCCAGTCGAGGGGCCTGTGGCGCAGTGACGCGATGCGGAACAGGGGGGCGCACGAGAGCAGGCCGCAGGTGAGCACGGACAGCGCAGGGAACAGCACCCGCAGGGTGATGACCGCGCCGTCGCTCTCGCGTCGGGGCGGCGCCGCGCCGGGCCCATACATGGCAGCTCCTGGTCACTTGTCCGGGACGGGAGGCACGGCAATTCGTTTCGTTGCCGGCTTCTTCGAGCGTATAGGCGGACTCGGACAACGGGGTCGGGGTTGTACGTAACCGATGTCGCTCCGCTCACACCGGGTCGACCGGACGCGGCCGCTCCGTTCCGTTCCGTTCCGTTCCGTTCCACCGAACCGGCGTTGCGGCCTCGGGGCTCCGCCCCGGACCCCGCGCCTCAAGCGCCGGCGGGGCTGGATTTGCCGGACCGGCGTTACGGCCCCCGGGACTCAAGCGCCGGACCCCGCGCCTCAAACGCCGGCGGGGCTGGATTTGCCGGACCGGCGTTACGGCCCCCGGGGCTCGATTGCCCCACCCGCCTGTGGTGACCGGGTGTCGCCTCGGCTGTCGCCCACCGCCCTCCCCCGGAGGGGCAACCACGACTCCTCGCCCCTGGCGGTCGACGCCACGCGCCTTGGGCGGCAGGGTGGGCAAGGCGGGCCCCGGTGGGGCGCAATGGCGGCGAGGGGGCCGGCCCCGGTGCAGGGTGAGGGCCCGGCGCCACGGGGGCCGGGGCACCGTACGGGTCAGCCCGGAGGGAGGGTGCCGGCGGTGAGGCCGTCGTGGAGGGCCTGGACCAGGTGTTCGCCGAGGCGGGCGGCGTGGCGGAGGGTGTCCTCGAAGGTGGCGAGGGACTTGAAGCGCTCGCCGTACTCGGCCTGTTCCGCCAAGGGGAGGCGGGGCAGCTGGAGGCGGCGGACGTCGAGACGCGTGGCCGTGGAGGCGTAGCTGGACGCCTGCCGGTTGTTGGCGGTGGAGCGCAGGAAACCGGCGAGGAACCACGGGTCGAGCGCCCCCGGTTCGGGGCGCAGGAGGGCCAGGCCACGGCCGAGCGCGGCGCCCGCTGCCACCTCGTCGACGACGCGGACGGCGGCCGCTCCGCCCACCACCGGCACCACCACGTCCCCGACGTCGAGGATCACGGGCTCGTCGTCCGTGGTGTGGGCCCCTGAGGGCGCGGTCCCCGCCAGCACGTCATGGTCGGTGAGTACGGGTACGCGCGCGTGCCCACCCGCCCCCGAACCACCGTTGGTCGCCGCCGTACGCAGCGACAGCGCCCCCGCGCGCGCGAGTTCGCCGACCGTCGTCAGCGGCCAGCGCGGCGGCGAGACCACCGCGTCGGGGACAGGACCCGGAGCGAGCTTCATGGTCAGCCGCAGGACGTCGGCCAACTCCTCCCGTACGGAGGTCAGTTCCGCGGCCCCGCCCCCTGCGGCCGGCGGCGGCAACCTGCGCGCGGGCGCGAGGTCGACCTCGTCGTCGAGGAGGTCGATGACCGGCACGGAGCGGGCGAGCCCCGGCTGCTCCGCCAGCGACCCGTCCCGGTCGAAGGCGCGCCAGGCGTCGAGGACGGCGTCGCGCACCTCGCCCCACACGCGCTGCTCCCGTACGTCGCCGGTCTCGGCGAGCCCGGTCGTGTCGACGAGCAGCAGCTCGGGGGCGGTGGGTGCGCCCACGCCCGGGCGGCGCAGCACCCACAGGTGCAGCGGAATGTTGTTGGGCGGGACGGCACCGGCGGGCAGCGCGATCACCGCGCGCAGCGCGCCGCGGCGCAGCAGGTCGGCGCGGATGCGGCGCCCGGAGCGGCGCGAGGCGACGGTGGGCGGCATCAGGAGCACGGCGCTGCCGCCGTCCTTCAGGCGCGCCAACGCGTGCTGCACCCAGGCCAGTTCGGACTCGGTGCGGGCCGGGAGGCCGTACTCCCAGCGCGGGTCGTAGGCCAGCTCGTCGTGCCCCCAGCCGCGCTCGTTGAACGGCGGATGCGCGACCACCGCGTCGGCCCGTACGTCGCTCAGGGCGTCGGAGCGCAATGTGTCGGCGGCGGCGGTGCGCACGGCCGGGGCGTCCGCTCCGCCGTTGCCGTCGAGGGCGAGGCGGAGCGCGGTGAGCGCGGCGAGTTCGGCGGAGGCGTCCTGGCCGTACAGGGTGCGGCCGGGGCCCGGGGCGTGCGCGCGTACGGCGTCGAGGAGGGCGCCGGTGCCGCAGGCCGGGTCGAGGGCGGTGGCGGCCGGGCCCGCGAGCACGGCCATCAGCTCGGCGGGGCCCTGCGGGGTGAGCGTGTACTGGCGCGGGTTGGCGTCGAGGTGCCGGCCGAGCAGGAACGCGAAGGCGCCGCGGGCGCCCAGTTCGGCCGCGAGTTCGGCGGCGCCGCGCAGCAGCGGCACCGAGGGCAGCAGCTCGGCGGGGCGCGGTGTGGCGACTGCGCGCTGCGTGGCATGGCCGAAGCGCGGCGTGAGGACGCCTTCGAGGGCGGCCGACAGACGCCCCGTCAGATCCCGGCCGTCCTCGGTCGCGGCGAGCGCGAGCCATTCGGTGGGCCGGTCGTGCACGAGCAGCAGGGCGCAGCCCGTGTGCAGGAGCGCGGTGACCGGGCCCGCGGGGTGCCCCGCTAGCTGCTGCCACACGCGCTCGCGCAGCGGGACCTCGGCGAGCTTGCCCTGGTCGCGCAGCCACTCCTCGACCTCGGTGAGCGCGAAGGAGGGGCTGGTCTCGGTGCCGCCCACGGGCTTGGGGAAGTCGGCGTGCCTGCGGCGCCAGTTGCTGACGGCGGCCCGCCCCACCCCGGCGAGCCGGGCGATCCCCGCGGCCGTCACCTCTGTCGCGTTGTCCTGCACCGCTCCGACTCCTCCCCGGACGTCTGTCCCGCCCACTGTGCGATCGACGATACAGACCCCCGCGTAAGAACCGCATTCACACCCGTGAGCAAAACAAGTTCCGTGAACCAGGTTGACTCGGTTCACAGACAGTGCTGTTATTGCCTCAGCCAACCGCCGGACATTCGGAAAGCCGGGGGGAGGTTGGCGTCTCTCATCACGGAGGAACAGCTATGTCCCAGACCCAGCCGCCGCAGCAGTACCCGCAGTACCCGCCGTTCCAGCAGCAGCCGCCGCAGCAGGTCGCGCGCAACGGCCTGGGCACGGCCGCCCTGATCCTCGGCGTCATCGGCGCCGTCTCGGGGCTGATCCCGCTGCTGTTCTGGCTGGCCGGGATCCTCGGTGTGATCGCCCTGGTCCTGGGCCTGACGGGGCGCGGCCGGGCCAAGCGCGGCGAGGCCACGAACAAGGGCGTCGCCCTGGCCGGCACGATCCTCGGCCTCGCGGCCATGGGCCTCGCGGTCTTCGGTGCGTACACGACGTTCAAGGCGGTGGACGACGCGGTCGACGAGCTCAGCAAGTCGGTCTCCGACACGAAGACCAAGGACACGAAGCCGGCCGGCTCAGACGCCAAGGGCAAGGACGACAAGGGCGGCGAGGACGGCAAGGGCGGCAAGGACGGTGAGAAGCCGGCTTCCGGCAAGACGCTCGCCGCGGGCGACTCCGTGGTCTACGACGACGACCTGACCGTCGCCGTCTCCAACGCGGTCACGTTCAGCCCGGGCGAGTTCGCTGCGGGCCACAAGAAGGGCAACCACGCCTACAAGGTCACGGTCACCGTCACCAACGACTCCAAGGAGAAGTTCGACGCGAGCCTGCTGACCGCGGACGCGCGCGCCGGCCAGGAGGGCAGCACGGCGGAGCAGATCTTCGACGAGAACCTCGGGGACGGCTTCAGCGGCACGATCCTGCCGGGCAAGAAGGCCACGGTCGTCTACGGCTTCGACGCCCCGGCGGCCGCGAAGAACCTGACCGTCGAGGTCACGCCGAGCTTCGACTACGACGGCTCGCAGTGGGACCTGAAGCTGTAAGCGGCGGCTTCAGTAGCAGTCAGCAGCAGGGGGAAGGGTGCGGCACGCGTTCAACACGCGTGCCGCACCCACACGTTCGGCTCCACGTACACCGCGTATCCGTGTTCCGGCTCGCAGCGCACCGGCACCAGCGCGGCGGGCACCTCGACGGGGCCCTCCTTCTCGAAGGGCAGCCCGGTCCACTCCCGCCACTGCTCCAGCGATCCCGCGACGACCATCGAGGCGGGCGCGACCTTCTCGATGACGCCGCCCGCCCGTACGTGCACCCGCAGCCACGGATCGTGCGGCAGCCCGTCCGGCTCCCGCACCCGATGCGCGTACTCGCTCATCGGCGCCCGCGGTTCGAGGTGCTTGGCGCTCGGTCGCACCGGCGCGACGAGCTCGCGGAATCCGCGGGCCCGCGCGTTCTCACGCATCGCCGCGAGCATCCGCCCGGACAGGCCGCGGCCCTGGAGCCCCGGGGTGACGGCGATCTCGATGGCGCTCACGATGTCGGGCGCGACCCCGGCGCCGCGGTCGGCGAACGCCCACTGCAACACCTGGTCCCACCCGCCGTCCGGCAACTCCCCGCGCCCCTCGGCGTACAGCGCGAACGGCACGCTGTACGCCTTGGCGACGACCTCGCCTCCGGCGTCGGTCGCCACGAACGCGTACGCGGGCAGCTCCGCCCAGATGCGCCGCAGAAACGTGGCCGCCGCGATGTCGTGCCCGATGAACGCAGGCCAGGTGTCGGCCATCGTCCACATCGCGTCGGCGAGTTCGGGACGCTCGGCGAGGGTGGTGATCGTGATCGTCAGGTCGGTGCCGGGGGCGGGGTCCATGCGGACATGGTGCGGCGGAGGGGGCGGTGTCGCACCGGGTTTTCCACTCAGACGTAGACCCAGCGGTTGGCGCCGGAACTGTACGTGCACTTGATGATCCGGCCGTTGCCGGCATGCGTGGTGCGTCCGGCGTCGGCGTTACGGCAGAACTGGCCCGCGTTGTAGCAGTTGCCGGCGTTCGACACGATCTCGCAGGTGGGGGCGGCCGGTGCGGTCGTCCGCGGCGCCGTGGCCGTACGGGTGGGCGCCGGGGCCTGGGTCCTGGTCCGCGTCGGGGCGGGCGCGGGGGCCCGCGTCTTCGCCCGGGTCGGTGTGGGTGTCTTCTTCGGCGCGGGCGCGTGCGTGGTGCGAGTCGGGCTCGGCGTCGGCGTCGGCGTGGGCGACTCCGAAGTGGGGGTGGGGCTGGGAGTCGCGGACGCGGAAGCGGAAACGGACTTCGTGGGCCGCGCATCGGCGGCATCGTCCGAGCTCGTGCCCGATCCGCACGCGGCGACGGTGAGCGACAGGGCGAGCGCCCACGCCGCGGCGAAGCCCGCGGAGCGTCTGCGTATCGCCGACTGACCAGACCTGGAGAACATGTGGCCCCCGTGTGATGAAAGTGTGAACAACTGCGGTCGTCGCGCAGAGTAGTTCACACGGCCTCACACGGGAGCCCGTTCGGTGTTTTTGCAGGCGGTCGGCGTCTACGCCCCCAGAATCGACGTCAGGAACTCCCCCACCCACGCCAGCAGTTCCCGCCCGACCACCGGCTTGCCGCCCATCTTCTGGGGCTTGGGGCGCGGGACGAGGAGTTGGTTCGTGGCCGACTTGATGACCGTGCCGGGGTAGAGGCGCTTGAGGCGGAGTTCCTGGGACTCCCTCAACTCCACCGGCGCGAAGCGGATGTTGTTGCCCTGGAGCACGATCTCGCCGACGCCGCAGGCCCGCGCCAGCATCCGCAGACCCGCCACGAGCAGCAGGTTCTCCACCGGCTCCGGCAACTTGCCGTACCGGTCGACGAGTTCCTCGCGGACGTGCTTGATGTCCTCCTCCGTGTTCGCGGAGGCGATGGCGCGGTACGCCTGGAGGCGCAGCCGCTCGCCGGGCGCGTAGTCGTGCGGGACATGCGCGTCGACCGGGAGCTCGATCTTGACCTCCAGCGGCGGCTCCTCCTCCACGCCGCCTTCGAGCGAGGCGCGGTAGTCGGCGACCGCCTCGCCCACCATGCGTACGTACAGGTCGAAGCCGACGCCCGCGATGTGGCCGGACTGTTCGCCGCCGAGGAGATTGCCCGCGCCGCGGATCTCCAGGTCCTTCATCGCGACGTACATGCCCGCGCCCATCTCCGTGTGCTGGGCGATGGTGGCGAGGCGCTCGTGCGCCGTCTCCGTGAGGGGCTTCTCCGGCGGGTAGAGGAAGTAGGCGTAGCCGCGCTCGCGGCCTCGGCCCACGCGGCCGCGCAGCTGGTGGAGCTGGGAGAGGCCGAAGTTGTCGCCGCGTTCGACGATGAGGGTGTTGGCGTTGGAGATGTCGATGCCGGACTCGACGATCGTCGTCGAGACCAGGACGTCGTACCGCTTCTCCCAGAAGTCGACCACGACCTGCTCCAGGGCCTGTTCGGACATCTGGCCGTGCGCCGTCGCGATCCGCGCCTCCGGCACGATCGCGCGCAGCCGGGCCGCCGCCTTGTCGATGGACTCGACGCGGTTGTGGATGTAGAAGACCTGGCCCTCGCGGAGCAGTTCGCGGCGGATCGCCGCGCCGATCTGCTTCTCCTCGTACGGGCCGACGAAGGTGAGGACCGGGTGGCGCTCCTCGGGCGGCGTGGTGATCGTCGACATCTCGCGGATGCCCGTGACCGCCATTTCGAGCGTACGAGGGATGGGGGTCGCGGACATCGTGAGGACGTCGACGTTGGCGCGCAGCTTCTTCAGCTGCTCCTTGTGCTCGACGCCGAAACGCTGCTCCTCGTCGACGATGACCAGGCCCAGGTCCTTGAACTTGGTCTCGGAGGAGAACAGGCGGTGCGTGCCGATGACGATGTCGACCGAGCCGTCCCGCAGCCCTTCGAGCGTCGCCTTCGACTCCGTCTCCGTCTGGAAGCGGCTCAACGCCTTGACGCTGACCGGGAATTGGCCGTACCGCTCGGTGAACGTACCGAAGTGCTGCTGTACGAGGAGGGTGGTGGGGACCAGGACGGCGACCTGCTTGCCGTCCTGGACCGCCTTGAACGCGGCGCGGACCGCGATCTCCGTCTTGCCGTAGCCGACGTCGCCGCAGATCAGGCGGTCCATCGGGACCGTCTTCTCCATGTCCTCCTTGACCTCGGCGATCGTGGTCAGCTGGTCGGGCGTCTCCGCGTACGGGAACGCGTCCTCCAGCTCGCGCTGCCAGGGGGTGTCGCCGCCGAAGGCGTGTCCTGGCGCCGCCATGCGGGCCGAGTACAGCTTGATCAGGTCGGCGGCGATCTCCTTGACGGCCTTCTTGGCGCGCGCCTTCGTCTTGGTCCAGTCGGCGCCGCCGAGGCGGTGGAGCGTCGGGGCCTCGCCGCCGACGTACTTGGTGATCTGCTCCAGCTGGTCGGTCGGGATGTAGAGGCGGTCGCCGGGCTGGCCGCGCTTGGCGGGCGCGTACTCCACCACCAGGTACTCGCGGGTCGCGCCCTGCACCGTGCGCTGCACCATCTCGATGTAGCGGCCGACGCCGTGCTGCTCGTGCACGATGAAGTCGCCGGATTCGAGGGTGAGCGGGTCGATGGTCTTGCGGCGGCGGGCCGGCATCCGGGCGCCGTCCTTGCCGGCGGCCTTCTGCCCGGTGAGGTCGGTCTCGGTGAGGACCGCGATCTTCAACTGCGGGTCCACGAAACCGAATTCGAGGCTGCCGCAGGACACCTGGACGACGGAGGGCGTCAGCTCGGCGAGGTCCTTGTCGAGGCGGGCCGCGATGCCCTCGCCGCCGAGCACCTCGACGGTGCGGGACGCGGGGCCGTGGCCCTCGGTGACGTAGACGGCGCGCCAGCCGTCGGCGAGCCAGCCCTTGGTGTCGGCGAGGGCACGGGCGGTGTCGCCGCGGTAGGTCTCCGGAGCGTGCATGCCGAGCTGAAGGGTGTCGGCCTCCGTGTCCGCACCCGCCTCGTCCGCCGCGAACGGGGACACCGACCACCACATCATCCCCAGCTCACGGGCCCGGTCCCGGACGTCCGCGATCGACCACAGGGACGCCGCCCCTACGTCGATGGGGGCCTTGCCGCCGGTCGCCGATGCCGCCCACGACGCCTGGAGGAACTCCTGGCTCGTCGCGACGAGGTCGGCGGCCCGGGTGCGTACGCGCTCCGGGTCGCAGACCATGGCCATCGATCCGGCCGGGAGCACGTCGAGCAGCAGCTCCATGTCGTCGACGAGGACGGGGGCGAGGGACTCCATGCCCTCGACGGCGATCCCCTCGGCGATCTTGCCGAGCAGTTCGCCCAGCTCCGGGTGCTCCTCGGCGAGTTCGGCGGCGCGGGCGCGGACCTGGGCCGTGAGCAGCAGTTCACGGCAGGGCGGGGCCCACAGGCCGTGCTCGGCGATTTCGAGGGAGCGCTGGTCGGCGACCTTGAAGTAACGGATCTCCTCGACGTCGTCGCCCCAGAACTCGACGCGCAGCGGGTGCTCCTCGGTGGGCGGGAAGACATCGAGGATGCCGCCGCGCACCGCGAACTCGCCGCGCTTCTCGACCAGTTCGACCCGCGCGTACGCCGCCGCGGCCAACGCTTCGACGGTTTCTTCGAGGTCGGCGCTCTGGCCGGTGCGCAGGGCGACCGGTTCCAGGTCGCCGAGGCCCTTGACCTGGGGCTGGAGTACGGAGCGGATGGGGGCGACGACGACGGAGACCGGTCCGGTCTCCGGGTCGTCCGTGCTCGGGTGCGCGAGGCGGCGCAGCACGGCGAGACGGCGGCCGACCGTGTCGGAGCGCGGGCTCAGCCGCTCGTGCGGGAGCGTTTCCCACGAGGGGTACTCGGCGACTCCGTCGGCGGGCAGGAGAGAGCGCAGCGCCGCCGCCAGGTCCTCGGCCTCACGCCCGGTCGCGGTCACCGCGAGCACGGGGCGCTTCGTCTCGCGGGCGAGCGCCGCGATCGCGAAGGGGCGGGACGCGGGCGGCCCCACCAGGTCGACGTGCATCCGGTTGCCGTCACCCGCGGCCTTCACCGCCTCCGCGAGTGCGGCGTCCTTGACGACGGCGTCGAGCAGTCCGTGCAGACTCATGGAGAAGATCCGTCCCGGGTCAGTGGGCAACGCAAAGGGCCCGACACGTCTGGCGGGCCGGGGGTTTCCAGAGTACGTCGTCCTCCGGAGGTGCACCCGTTTGCTCGGTTTCGGCCACCCGGGGGTGCGGTCGCGGGGCTCCGCCCCGGACCCCGCGCCTCAAGCGCTGGCGGGGCTGATCATGCCGAAACGGCGTTACGGACGCGGGGCTCCGCCCCGGACCCCGCGCCTCAAACGCCGGCGAGGCTGGGAATGCCGAAACGGCGTTACGGACGCGGGGCTCTGCCCCGGGCCCCGCGCCTCAAGCGCCGGCGGGGCTGGGAATGCCGAAACGGCGTTACGGACGCGGGGCTCTGCCCCGGACCCCGCGCCTCAAGCGCCGGCGGGGCTGGAGATGCCGAATCGGCGTTGCGGGCGCTTGGTGGGCCCGGCCGCCGAGAGGCCCCCGCGGGTGAAGTGTCGCGGGGGCCTGTTTGCTGTGCGGGGTGGGCGCTACTCCGTCGCGATCGCCCCCAGGACGTTCATCCGGCCCGCCCGGAACGCCGGGACCAGGGCTGCGAAGAGGCCCACGAAGGCCGAGGCGATGAAGACCGCCAGGATGGTCGGCCAGGGGATCTCCAGGACGCCGAGGCCCTCCAGGGCCAGGAGCTGCTGGGCCGTCGCGCCCCAGCCCATACCGAGGCCGAGGCCCAGGAGGGCGCCGAAGACGGCGATGACCACCGACTCCAGGCGGATCATGCGGCGCAGCTGGCGGCGGGAGAGGCCGATGGCGCGCATCAGGCCGATCTCGCGGGTGCGCTCGACGACCGACAGGGCCAGCGTGTTCACCACACCCAGTACCGCCACGATGATCGCTAGCGCGAGCAGGCCGTAGATCATGTTCAGGAGCTGGCCTATCTGGTCCTTCAGCGTCTGCTTGTAGTCGGTCTGGTCCTTGACGTGGACCGTCGGGTCGGCGGCGACCGAGGCCTTGAGTGCCTTGTACGCGGCGTCGTCCTTTCCGTCGGCCGCCTTCGCGAACATCATGCCGTTCAGCGGCATCCGGTCCGCCGGGAGGTACGAGGCGGCCGTCGACAGGTTCGTGTACATCGCGCCCTTGTCGAATGTGGTGTCGTCCGACGTGATGGCCGCGACCCGCAGCTTCGCGGTGCGTCCGTGGTCGAAGGCGGCCGTCATCGTGTCGCCGACCTTCACCCCGTGCTTCTCGGCGAAGCCGGAGCCGACCGACATCGCGTTCTTCCCGTACGCCGCCGACAGCTCGCCGGAGGTGGTCTCGCGGCGCAGGTCCTGGGCGTAGGTGGGGGTGGCGGCGACGAGTTCCTCGGACTTCTTCGCGCCGTTCGGCGTCGTCAGGTCGGCCTTGACGTATTTGACCTCCGTGACGTGGCTGACGTACCCGTCCTTCTGCACCTGCTTCAGGTCGCGCGCCGCTTGCGGCTTGATGCCGCCCTGGCCCTCGACGATGAAGTCCGCACCGACCGACTTGTCGAGCTCGCTCGTCGCCGAGGCGACCATCGAGGAGCCGACGACGGAGAGGCAGGCGACGAGGGCGAGGCCGATCATCAGGGCCGCCCCGGTTGCGCCGGTGCGGCGCGGGTTGCGCAGCGCGTTGCGCTCGGCCATGCGGCCCACCGGGCCGAACATCCGCAGCAGCACGGCGCTGATGACGCGGACCACGATCCCCGCGAGCAGCGGGCCCACGACCACGAAGCCGATGAGCGAGGCGACGATGCCGACGCCCAGCCACAGCGCGCCCTGGCTCGCCTTGTCGGCCTGCGCGGCGAGGTAGAGGGCGAATCCGCCGCCGCCCGTGAGGACGAGGCCGATGACTCCGCGTACGACGCCCGCCTTGACGTCCGCCGGGGTGCCCGCGTCGCGCAGCGCGGCCATCGGGGAGACCTTGCCCGCGCGGCGGGCCGGCAGATACGCGGCGAGGACGGTGACGACGATGCCGAGCAGCAGGCCGATCGCCGGGGTCGTCCGCTTCACGGTCAGGTCGTCGGTGGACAGCTCCATGCCCATGGACGACATGAGCTTCATGAGGCCGATGGCGAGGCCCATGCCCGCGCCGACGCCGAGGACCGAGCCGACGACGCCGAGCAGCAGCGCCTCGACGAGGACCGACCGGTTGACCTGCTTGCGGGAGGAGCCGATGGCGCGCATCAGGCCGATCTCGCGGGTGCGCTGGGCGACCAGCATCGAGAACGTGTTGATGATCAGGAAGATGCCGACGAGGAAGGCGATGCCGGCGAAGCCGAGCAGGGCGTACTTGATGACGTCCATGAAGGAGCCGACGTCCGAGGCGTTGGCGTCCGCCGCTTCCTTCTGGGTCTGGATCTTGTACGTGCCCGTGAGCTCGGCGGCGACGTTCGCCTTCAGCCGTGCGTCGCTGACGCCCTCGGCCGCGGCGACGTTGATCTGGGTGAACTTTCCGGTGGCGCCGAGGAGTTCGCGCTGGGCGGTCGCGGTGTCGAAGTAGACGACGGCCGCGCCGGGGTTGGTCATCTTGAAGGAGGCGATGCCGGTGATCTTCGCCGTGAAGTCGCCGGTGGCGGCGATGGTGCGCAGCTCGTCGCCCATCTTCAGGTGGTGCTTCTTCGCCGTGTCGGCGTCGACCATGACCTCGGTGGGGCCGCGCGGTGCGTGCCCGGAGGTGATCTCCATGGAACGCAGGTCGTTGTGCGTCCAGTTGCCCGCGATGGTCGGGGCGCCGGTGGTGGAGCCCATGTTCTTGTTGTCGGAGTTCACCACGGTCACGTTCATCGAACTGACCGCGCCCTCCACCGACTTGACGCCCTCGGCCTCGCGGACCGTGGCGAGCGTGGACGCCGGAAGCGCCTCGGGCCGTCCGGTGGCGCTGCCGTCGTCGTCGGTCTGGTCGGCGCCCTTGGGGCTGACGGACACGTCGGGCGAGGTGGCGCTGAACAGCTTGTCGAAGGTCTTGTCCATCGTGTCGGTGAACACGAGGGTCCCTGAGACGAAGGCGACCGACAGCAGCACGGCGATCGCCGAGAGGGCCATCCGGCCCTTGTGCGCGAAGAAGTTGCGCAGCGAGGTCTTCATGACCGTATTGGCGGCGCTCATGATGTGCGCCCGCGTGCGTCGAAGTCCTTCATCCGGTCGAGGACGGCCTCGGCGGTCGGGCGGCGCATCTCGTCGACGATGCGGCCGTCGGCGAGGTACAGGACGCGGTCCGCGTACGAGGCGGCGACCGGGTCGTGCGTGACCATCACGATCGTCTGGCCCAGCTCGTCGACGGAGCGGCGCAGGAAGCCGAGGACCTCGGCGCCCGCGCGCGAGTCCAGGTTTCCGGTCGGCTCGTCGCCGAAGATGATCGACGGCCGGGACGCCAACGCCCGTGCCACGGCGACCCGTTGCTGCTGGCCGCCGGAGAGCTGGGTGGGCCGGTGCTTCAGGCGCTCGGCGAGGCCCACGGTCTCGACGACCTGGCGCAGCCACGCGGCGTCCGGCTTGCGGCCCGCTATGTCCATGGGGAGCGTGATGTTCTCGATCGCGTTCAGCGTCGGCAGCAGGTTGAACGCCTGGAAGATGAAGCCGATCCGGTCCCGGCGCAGCCGAGTCAGTTTCTTGTCCTTGAGGCCGGTGATCTCGGTTTCGTCCAGGAAGATCCGCCCCGCCGTGACCGTGTCCAGGCCCGCGAGGCAGTGCATCAGCGTGGACTTCCCGGAGCCCGACGGGCCCATGATCGCGGTGAATTGGCCGCGGGCGATGTCCACGTCCACGTGATCGAGGGCGACGACGCGGGTCTCCCCCGACCCGTACGCCTTCACCAGCTGCCGCGCCCGTGCGGCGACGGCCGAACTCTGTCCAGTGTCCCTGTACCCGGGAATGGTTGCAGCCGTAGTCACGGTAAGTCTCCTAAGTCGGTCACGCGTCGGATGCGTGAATCAGCGCCCTGTGCGGCTCAGTCTGGTGGACCGGGGTGCCTTCGCGGATTGCGGAAAGGCCCCGTCTTTTCCGGGGGAAAACCCCACCCCCGAACGCTACGAACAACCCCCGGCCCCACTCGTCCTCCAGCGGGACGAACCGACCCTGCCCCGATCTACGGAGGCTCCCTTAGGGGAGGTCCACCCCTCGGTGGACCTCTACTCAGGGACGACTCCACCCGCATAAGCTCCTGACGTAGATACGTGCAGGGGGAACACATGCAGGGAACCACCGACCGACGGCGCGGCGCGGTCGTCGCCGCGCTGATGCTGAGCATGGCGCTCGCCGCGCTCGACTCGACCATCGTCTCGACGGCGGTCCCGCAGATCGTCGGCGACCTCGGCGGCTTCTCCGTCTTCTCCTGGCTGTTCTCCGGCTATCTGCTCGCCGTCACCGTCACCCTCCCCGTGTACGGGAAGCTGTCGGACACCCTCGGCCGCAAGCCCGTCCTGATCGCGGGCAGCGTGCTGTTCCTGGCCGGCTCGCTGCTGTGCGCGTCCGCGTGGAACATGGCGGCGCTGATCGCCTTCCGGGTGGTGCAGGGCCTGGGCGGCGGCGCGATCCAGGGCACGGTGCAGACGCTCGCCGCCGACCTCTACCCGCTTGAGGAACGCCCCAAGATCCAGGCCAAGTTGTCCACCGTGTGGGCCACTTCCTCGGTCCTCGGCCCGGCGCTCGGCGGGGTCCTCGCCTCGTACGCGGGCTGGCGCTGGATCTTCCTGATCAACCTGCCGATCGGCGCCGTCGCGCTCTACCTCCTCGTACGGCATCTGCACGAACCGCGCCGCCAGCGGACGGCCCGGCCGAAGATCGACTGGGCGGGCGCGCTCGCGGTGTTCGCGGCCGGCGGGGCGCTGCTGACCTGGCTGGTGCAGGGCGGGGTCGCGTGGGCGTGGGGATCGGCGCCGTCGATCGCCCTGCTGTGTACGGGTGTTGGGCTCATCGGCGCCGTGTTCGTGATCGAACGGCGGGCGGCCGAGCCGATCCTGCCGGGGTGGGTGTGGCGGCGGCGGACGATCGCGGCGGTCAATCTGGCGCTCGGCGCGATGGGGCTGCTGATGGTGGCGCCGACGGCGTTCCTGCCGACGTACGCGCAGTCCGTCCTCGGCCTGTCCCCCACGGCCGCCGGATTCGTGCTGTCCGTGATGACGCTGAGCTGGCCGGTCTCGGCGGCCCTGAGCCAGCACGTGTACCGCAGGATCGGCTTCCGCGACACGGCCGCGCTCGGCATGACGGCCGCGTTCGTGCTGCTCGCGGCGTTCCCGCTGCTGCTGCCCTTCCCGGGCGAGGTGTGGCAGCCGACGCTGCTCAGCCTGCTGCTCGGCGCGGCCCTCGGCCTCTTCCAACTCCCGCTCATCGTCGGCGTGCAGTCCACCGTCGGCTGGGCGGAGCGCGGCACCGCCACCGCGTCCGTGCTCTTCTACCGGCAGATCGGGCAGACGGTCGGCGCCGCCCTCTTCGGCGCGGTCGCCAACGGGGTGATCTCGGCCCGCCTCGGCTCGGGCGCCGACCTCGACTCGGTGGCCCGTGACAGCGGCGCCGACGGGGTGCGGCGGGCGATCGACGCGGCGGTCGACTCGGTGTACGTGGGCGCGGCCTGCGCGGCGGGGGTCGCGCTCCTCGTGCTCCTGACGCTGGCCCCGCGGCGCTTCCCCGTCCTGGAATCGGAGCCTCCCGGTCCCATAGCGGACGAGGGCGGGCAGGAAAAGTCATCCGCCGTACAACTCCCCGACCAGCAACACTCACCCCCCGTACAAGAAAAGTCGCCGCACGCCGACTGATCGTTCAGCTAAACGCTCCCCAACTCGTCTACCTACGAGTAACGTTCCGGCTCCCCACACGCTCCCTGCGGTCCACCGCGTCCTCGATGGGCCCGGCGGACCCGAGCCACGCAAGGAGAACCGGGATGTCGCAGCCGTACCCTCGCCTGAACGCGCACTCGCACCGTCTCCCCCGTCACCCCGACGCCCCCAGCAACGAACTGCGCCTGCTGCGCACCGCGTACCGCTGGCAGCGCCGCGTCGCCACCCTGACCGCGCTCGGCTACTTCACGCTCTTCCTGCTGCTGTCCGCGTTCGCACCGGGCCTGATGAACCGCTCGGCCACCGGCGGCCTGTCCACGGGGCTGCTCATCGGCCTGTGCCAACTCCCGGTCGCCTGCGTCGCGTTACTGCTGTACGAGTACACGGCGCGACGCCGCGTGGACCCGCTCGTGCACCGGATCCGGCGCCAGTGCCACCAGTTCCGGCGGAGCGGGAGCGCCGCGCGGTGAGCGCGGACCGCGTCCTCGCCGCCGCGTCCACCGACGCCATGTCCCTGGTCGCGTTCACGGCGGTGGCGACGATCACGCTCCTGCTGTGCATCATGACCGGACCCGACCGCGACGGCCTGGAGGAGTTCTACACGGGCTTCGGCCGCCTCGGCCCGGTCCGCAACGGACTGGCCATCGCGGGCGACTACATCTCCGCGGCCACCGTCCTCGGCACCGGCGGCGTCATCGCGCTGGTCGGCTACGACGGTGTGGTGCTGGCCCTGAGTACGGCGCTGTCCCTGATGCTGCTGATGTTCCTGCTCGCCGAACCACTGCGCAACGCGGGCCGGTTCACGATGGGCGACACGCTGGCGCGCCGGATGCCGGGGCGCTCCGCGCGGATGGCGGCGTGCGCGGCGACGATCGCGGCCCTGCTGCCCATGATGCTGGTCCAACTGGCCGGCGCGGGCGACCTGTTGGCGTTCCTGCTCGGCTTCACCAGCGAGGGGTTCAAGACGGCCTGCGTGATCGCGCTGGGCGGGCTCATGATCAGCTACGCGGCGATCGGCGGCATGAAGGGCACGGCCGTCATCCAGATCTTCAAGATCGTGATGCTGCTCGGCTCGGGCGCGGTCATCGCCCTGCTCGTCCTGCGCCGCTTCGACTGGGACCCCGGCACCCTCCTCACGGCCGCCGCCCGCGGCAGCGGCGCGGGCAACGCGTACCTGACGTCCGGCCTCCAGTTCGCACACAGCCCCACGCCCCGCCTCGACATGATCACTTCGGAGCTGACGCTGGTCATCGGGGGCGCCGCGCTGCCGCACGTCACGATGCGCATGTACACGGCCCGGCACGCGCGCGAGGTGCGGCGCTCCATGACGTGGGCGGTGTCCGCGGTCGGCCTGTTCGTGCTGGTCATCTCCGTGGTCGCCGTCGGCGCGACGGCGATGCTGGGCAGCCGGGCGATCACGCGGGCCGACCGGCAGGGCAACACGGCGTATCTGCTCGGGGCGCGCGCCGTCTTCGGTACGACGACGACCACGGCCGAGTCCCTGCTCTTCACCGCCGTCACCACGGCACTCTTCCTCACGCTCCTCGCCTCGGTGGCGGGCATGATCCTGGCCTGCGCGAACTCCCTCGCGCACGACGTGATCTCGTACGGGAAACGGGAGTTGACGGACCGTAGAGAACTGACGCTCGCCCGTATGTCGGCCCTCGCGGTCGGCGCCTTCGCGATCGCGCTGGCCTGCGTGTTCCAGCACCGCAATCTGCAGCCGCTGGTCACGCTCTCCTTCTGCCTCGGCGCATCCGCCATCGCCCCGGCCCTCGTCTACAGCCTCTTCTGGCGCCGCTACACGCGCGCGGGGCTGCTGTGGACGCTGCTCGGCGGCACGGCGGCCTGTGTGGTGCTGATGACCGGCACGAACCTGGTGTCGGGCTCGCCGACCTCGGCGTTCCCCGGCATGGACTTCAACTGGTTCCCGTTCACGACCACGGGGGTCGTGTCCATCCCGCTCGGCTTCCTGTTCGGCTGGCTGGGCACGGTCCTCACGGACCGGCGCAGGGCGGCGGCGCAGCGACAGCAGTACGAGGCCGTGGAGGCGTGGATCCTGGCGGGGGTGCCGGCGGCGCCGGGTGAGCGGGCGCGGGGCTGAGCAGCCGGGGTGCGCCGGGTGTCACTTGCCGAGGCGTGCCGCGAGTTCGGTGCGGCGGGCGAGGACGGAGTCCTTGAGCTCCTCCATCTCCCGCAGCGCGTCCCGGCGTTCACGCTTGGCGAGGCGGTCGATGTAGAGGCGGCCGTACAGGTGGTCGGTCTCGTGCTGGAGGCAGCGGGCGAAATAGCCGCGGCCCTCGACGACGACCGGCCTGCCGTCCTTGTCCTGGCCGCGCACGACGGCGTGGTCGGCGCGCGGCACCGACTTGTACGGCCCCGGCACGGAGAGGCAGCCCTCCATCTCGTCGACGAGCCTGCGGTCGGCCGGCGGCTGCTCGTCGAGCACGGGGTTGCAGATGTGGCCGGTGTGGCGCACGCCCCAGTCGTCCTCCATGTCGTACACGAAGAGCTGGAGGTCCACGTCGACCTGGTTGGCGGCGATGGCCGCGCCGTGGGCGACGTGGTTCGTCGCGAACATGTCGTCGATGAGGTGGTCGAGGTCGGGCGTTCCGAAGAGGGTGTCGGTGACCGGGGCGCAGCGGCGGCGCAGTACGTCCTCGCCCACGACGGTGATGCGCCGGACTGCGCCGCGCGTCACCTCGGGCAGCAGTTGCCCCTCACCCATGCCGTCCCAACCCCTCACATCCGCACACCACTTACCCTCCCCCAACCTTAACCGCCCCCCTACGCCCCGGAACTCCGCCCCGGACCCCGCGCCTCAAACGCCGGCGGGGCTTGATTTGCTCACCCACCGCTCGAAAGCTCGCGGCCTACTGAGCCCCGCCGGCGTTTGAGGCGCAGGGCCGGTGCCGGTAATTCAAGCCCCTCCGGCGATTGAGGAGCGGGGTCCGGGGCAGAGCCCCGCGGCGTGGGAGGACGGGGGCGCGGAGGGGACGGGTGACGGCTCACTCCGTTTCGGCCGCGGCCTTGCCCGTGAGGGTCGCGAGGGAGGCACGAACGTGTTCCATGTGCGCGCGGAGCTCCTCGCGCTGCTCATCGTGCTCCCCCAACACCCCCTCCGTCTCCCGCTCGATCCGCTCCGCCCGCGCCCGCGCCTGCGCGACCAGCTCCGCGGCCGCCGCCTCCGCGTCCTCCTGGCCGTGCCGCGCCTCCTCCTCGCTCTCGGCGAGCGCCCGCTTCGCCTCCGAAAGGCGTTCCTCTGCCTCGGCGACGGCACCGGACTCCCACGCCTCGGAAGCGGCCACCTGCTCGGCCGCCTCCCGGTCGCCCTCCTCGATCCGCTCGGCGTGCTCCTTGGCCTGGTCGGCGAGGTTCGCGTCGGTGCGCTCACGCATCTCGCGCAGCGCCGCGAGGGCCTCGCCCCGCGTCTCCTTCACATCGCGCCGGGCGGACACCCGGATGTCGTCGGCCTCGGACTGCCCGGCGGCGATCCGCCGCTTCGCGTACTCCTCCGCCTTGCCGCGCACCTCGTCGGAGTGGGCCTGCGCGTCGTCGCGCGCCTCGTCGGCCGCGGTCCGCGCGGCGTCGGCCGCGTCCTCCGCGTCGGCCGTGGCGGCGCCGCGCACGGCGGTGGCCTCCTCCTCGGTCAGCTCCAGGAGGTACTGGGCGCGCTTGCCGAGCGATTCGTACGTCTGCGGGGCGAGGTTCGCGACGGCCTCGCGCAGCCGCTCGGCCTCCTCCTCCATCTCCTTGGCGAGGACGGTGAGGCGCGCGGCCCGCTCCCAGGCCTCGTCACGCTCCTGCGAGAGCGAGGCGGCGGCGGCCTCCACCTGCTCGGGACGGTAACCCCGGCCTCGTACGACGACGAAGCCGTACTGCGACGCCTCCGCTCCACCCGCAGCGCTCATCTCGATTCCCCTCTCCGGCAGGGCCCCGGCAAGGCTCCGGCAAGCCCGATCTACGACATTTTGCGCGATTGGCGCACATCTTGATGGAACAACCAGAAGCGTCCACATTCCGACACACGTGACACTTACATGGCACGCACATCGCTCTCACGTGGCGCTCAGATCGACCCACTCGGTCCAGGATGCGTCAATTGCTGTCGAAAGTCGGAATCGTGTCGTCCTCGCGCAGGGCGGTGAAGAGCTGCTCGGCCTCGCTCTCGTTCCACATCACCACGTCCCCGACCCCCGAAACATAGGGCTCGCTGCCCACGGGAACGGTCGTCGTCCCGGCCGGGTCCGACATCTTCACGCCCATGTTCGCGAGCGCCGCGACCCCGGTGTCCGGGTCGACGGTGAGCGCGTCGAGCGAGGCGCTCATGAACGGGACCAGCTTCCACGGCGGGACGAGCACCCGCAGGCTGAGCGCCTTGTGCGCGATCGCGTCGACCAGCTGCTGCTGCCGTTTGACCCGGCCCAGGTCACCGTTGGGATCGGAGTAGCGGGCGCGGGCGTACTGCAGGGCCTGGGTGCCGTTCATCGTCTGGCAGCCCGCGTCGAAGTCGGCGCCGGACTTCTCGTCGTGCAGCCCGCCGTCGGCCACACAGATCTCGACCCCGCCGAGCGAGTCGACGACATCGACGAGCCCCAGGAAGCTGACCTCCGCGTAGTGGTCGAGGCGCAGCCCCGTGGCCTGCTCCACGGTCTGCGTGAGCAGCTTCGCGCCGCCCACCGAGTACGCGTAATTGACCTTGTTCTTGCCGTGGCCGGGGATCGAGACGTACGAGTCGCGCGGGATGGAGACGAGATACGGCCCGCTCTCCCCGTAGTGCAGGACCATGATCGTGTCGGTGCGATTGCCCTCGTCGTTGCCGACGTGCAGCTCCTTGCGCTGTTCGGGGGTCAGGTTCTCCCGCGAGTCCGAGCCGACGAGCAGCCAGTTCGTGCCCGCGCCCGCCGCCGGGCGGCCGTCGTAGTCGCTGAACGCATCCGTCGTCTGCAGCCGCGAACCCGCCCAGAAATAAAGGCCCGTGATGTACGCGGCGAGCACGATGAGGACAACCAGGAGGGTCAGCGCGACCCGCCGGGGCCAGCGCCGCCGGGGTCGGGTCGCCTTCACGGTCGTCGGCTGACTCCACTCACCTGCCATGTGCGCATGATCGGGGCGCTCGACCGATCCCGCAGGTCGAGAGCCGAGCGCCCCGCCTCAGACTTCTCTGCGCCGATGTACGCCGATGTACGTCGGCGTACGTCGATGTACATCGGCGTACGCCGTTACAGCAGGCCGTCCCACATCTGCTCCAGCAGCACCGACCACCACGTCTCGGGCGAGCCGAGGGCCGCCGGGTCGATGCCGTTCAGCTCCGCCTGGAAGTCGACGGTCCAGCGGCCCGCCTGCTCCTGGTTGAGCCCGAAGCGCAGCCGCCACATGCGGCCGAGCAGCGCGAGCGAGCGCGCGAACTCGGGCAGCCCGGTGTTCACGAACTGCGGCGCGGGCGGGGCGGCTGCCGCGCCCTCGGGGCCCGCCTCCACCGGTACGGCCACGATGTTCGCCGTCCCGTACTGCACGCACAGCGCCTTGCCGAAGTCGCTGCCCATCACGAGGTACGAGCCCGCGTCCGAGGCCGGCTGTACGCCACGCTCCTGCGCCAGTTCGGCGAGCGTCGGCACCGGGCGGCCCGGCTGGGCCTGGGCCCAGAAGAACGGCCCGAAGTCGGCGGGCAGCCCGGCGACGACGAGCGTGTGCGCCACGACGTCCGGGACGCCCTGCCGCGACACGGCCCGCTGGTCGAACCGGAACACGCCGGGGCCGAAGGCCGCCGCGAGCTCCTGGGCGATGCCCTCCGGGGGGAGCGGCGGGGTGGGGTTGCCCGGTCGTAGCGGGGCGCGCACCGGGGCCGGGCGCGCCGGGCCGTCGGCGACCTGGTGCAACTCGCCCTGGTGCGCGATGAGTTGCTGCATGCCCTGCTGGCGGCTCGCGTGATCCGTCCCGTACGGCGCGATCGACGTGATCCGGGCCTGCGGCCACTGCTCCTTGATCATGCGGGAGCAGTAGGCGCCCGGCAGCGAACACGACTCCAGCTCCGTGTGGAGCTCCAGCACCTGGTCCGGCGGGATGTTCATGCCGCGCAGCTCGTGGAAGATCTGCCACTCCGGGTGCGGGGTGCCGGGCGCGGACCGCCGGATGAGCTGCTGCTCGGACCCGTCGGGCGCGCGGTACCGCAACACGGCCTGATACCCGGGCCCCACGGTCGGCGGCCCCACCGGCTGCTGGACCTCCACCTGCTGCGGATATCCGTACGCCGCCGGGGGCGGGGGCGTCGCACTGGGCGGTGCCGATGGGCCGGGGCCTTGCGGGCCAGTGCCTTGCGGGCCGGGGCTTTGCGGGCCAGTGCCTTGCGGGCCGGGGCCCGAGAGCATCGTCGCGGCGTGGTGCGGGCCGTCGCCGGGGGCGCCGGGGGGTGGGGTGTGGCTGCCGCCGGGGGTGCCGGGAGGCGGGGTGGGGCTGCCGCCAGGCGTGCCGGGAGGCGGGGGCGGGCTGCCAGCAGGCGTGCCGGGAGGCGGAGTGGGGCCGCTGCCGGGGGCGCCCGGAGGCGGGGGTGGTGCGGACGGGCCGGGGCCTTGCGGGCCAGCCCCTTGCGGGCCGGGGCCTTGTGGGCCGGGGCCCGAGAGCATCGTGGCCGCGTGGTGCAGGCCGTCGCCGGGCGGCGGGGTGGGGCCACCGGGGGCGCCGGGAGGCGGCGGAGGCGTGCCCGGGGCGCCGGGCGGGGCGGGCGGCGGCGGAACCTGACCGCTCTGACCACCACCGGTTCCGGCGGAGCCACCGGGGGGCGGGCCCGCCAGCACCGTCTCCGACCGGTGCACGTTCTCGCCGGGCGGCGGGGGCGGCGCGGGGGGACCGGGTGGGGTGGGTGTCGCGGGGTGGCCGGGGGTACCGGGGGCTCCCGGGGTGCCGGGAGGTGCGGGCGGGCCGAGTGGCTCAGGTGCCCCGGGAGAACCGGGCGCACCCGATGTACCCGATGTACCCGACGCACCCGACGCACCCGACGCACCGATGGCGTCAGGAGCGCCCGCCGAGGCGTCCTGGTGGCCGGCCGGGCCGGGGGGCCGGAGCATCTGCGTAGGGACGTAGCCGCCCGCCGGGGCACCGGGCGGACCCGGTGGTGGCGGAGTCTGCGCATCGGCGCCCCGAGGGGGCTGCGCCTTGCTGGTCGCGGCGTTCGCGATGTCACCGGCGTCCGGGGCGAGGGGACGGCCGGAGGCATCGCGGGCCGGGGCCTCGGAGCCGCCCTGCGGGTAACCGTACGAACCCCCCGGCGGCGGTGGGCCGGGCACCGCCGTACCCGGAACGGGCGGCGGGAACGCCGCGGCACCGGAGGCCGAGCCCTGCGGGTAGCCGTACGAGGCGGGAGGGGGCGGCGGCTGAGCGGCCGGGTCGGCGGAACCCTGCGGGTACCCGTACGAGACAGACGCGTCCGACGCGGGCGTCGACGGTGCTGGAGGCGTGGCCGGAGGAGAAGCCGGAGGCGTGGCCGCACCCTGCGGGTAGCCGTACGAGGCCGGGGCCTTCGGTGCGGGTGTCGACGGAGGTGGCGGCGGGGGCACGGGCGGGTAGCCGTACGAGCGTGCTTCCGGGTCCTGGTCCAGGGCCTGGGACACCGCCGTGGGCGGGAGTTGGCTGCCCCCCTTGATCAGGGCCGTCTTCGCGTCCGGTGTGACACCGGGCGGCGGCGCGTCCTCGGCGAGCGGCGGCGAGAACACCGTGTCGGGCAGCGGCACCGAACGGTCCTCCTCGTCCCCCATCCCGTTCGTGTCCGTACCGGCCCACGGCGTGACACCGTCCGGAACCGGCGACGGAACGGCGTCCTGCGGCTCATCGGCGACCGAAGCCCGAGCCGGAACCACGTCCGACGGCACCTCCTCAGCCGGAACCGAGGCCGAGGCCGCAGCCGGAACCACGTCCGGCACCGCATCCGCCGGCTCCGCCGCACCCGACGCACCCGCCGGGGCCACCGGAGCCGCCGCACCCGCCGCCCCCGCGGAACCGCGCTCCCGCTCCCCCTTCCTGTCCGCCGCCTCCTGCAACCACTCCGGCGGCGTCAACAGGAACGACGTCTGGTTCAGGTCCACCCGCTCCGGCGGCTGCGGAGCAGTGGGCTCCGCGGCCACGTCCGGGAGGCCGTACTCCTCCTCGTAACGACGAATCACCTCGCCCACCGGCAACGCGGGCCACAGCGACGCGTCCCCGCTGTCCCGCGCGATCACCAGCCGCTGGCGGCCGCCCTCGGACACCGGACCGGCCTCCCGGTCCTCCGCCCACACGACGAAGCCCAGCTCGAACTCCCGCACCCGCACCTCACGGTGCGAGGACGCGGGCACGTCGCCGTTGATCCATTCCTCGGCGCGCTCCTGCGCCTGCGCGAACGTCACCATCGCAAGCTCACTCCCCACCGGCGACCGGGACGGCCTGCGCGAAGCCGCCGTCCACCATCAGATTCGCCACCGTCTCCAACTCCGGCGGATTACCGGCGAGTCGGGACAGAAAGTCGTCGAAGTCCCCGCCGCACGGCAGCAACAGCCGCTCCACCCGCTCGGCCACCGGAAGATCCGCCGTGTCGCCGCTGTCCCGCGCGTCGTCGTACGCGCAGAACCACACCGAACCGGCCCCGCCGCCCCGCACCTTCACCGCGAGCAACCCGCCCTGCACGAACGCGACCCCCAGGTAGTCCTTCGTCAGGTGGTCGCGCAGACACTTGTTGACGTAGACGAGGTCGTTGACCGCCGCCTCGTCGCGCACCGTGAAGAACGGCTGGTCGACCAACAGCCCCAACTCGGCGTCCAGGCCCGTCCCGACGGGAGCGCAGCCGCCGCCCGCCTTCAGGAACGAGCGGTACGCGCCCGGCAGCCGGTACCCCAAGTCCTCTTCCACGCCCTGCACTTGGCTCTCCGACACCGCGACCCCGGACTTCGGAAGCCCGAAGTGCACGGGCCGGGTGTCCTGCAGGGAACGCGTGCCGCGCTTGTTCTGGTCGACGGACGCCGTCGCCAGACCGCCGTGGTGCCGCAGCAGCGCCTTCACCTCCACGGGGATCAACTCCAGGCGCCGCGAACCGCGCACGTGGTGCCACGTCCAGCCGTGCGGCGTCGCCACCGCCGGGACCGTGTCCCAGAGTTCGTGCCCGGACGCGGCCAGCGCCGCGTTCGCCGACACGTAGTCCGTCAGCCGTAGTTCGTCGACGCCGAAGCCCTGCGGCGGCTCCGCGATCTCCGCGGCCGCACGGGCGTACGACGAGAAGTCCGGGAAACCTTCACCATCCACGCGCACTCCGCGCGGGTGGCGGGCGGCACGAACCGGGTCCGGGAAGTGCACGACCTGCCCGGCATAGGCCGCGTTCGGCGGCGCGGCCTGCTGCCCGAGCCGACCTGTCGTCATGACGGTTGCCCCCTGCGGCGCTGTTGACGGTTGCGGATCTGTTCCGGACCCGCTTCCGGGCCTGCTTTCGGATCTGCTCCCGATCCGTACGAATCAAACGACAGCCTATGCGGTTGTACGACACCGGTCACCGGCCCTCCGGTTCCATGACCAGCAGTCACCCGAGCATCACCACCCCGTGACGATCGGGCGTGTCGGCGGGGTCCGGCTTCCGCACCCGCGATGCCGTTTGGCAGTCTGTGCAGGCAACCAGGGGGATTGCAGTGGGGAACTGCAGGAGGGGAAACAACAGATGCGCAGCGGTACCGCAGAGGACACGGCACCCGCGGACGAACGCTCGGACGAGCGGACCGGCGAACCGACCGGTGAACGGACCGGCGGGCGGGCGGGCGACGACCCGCGAGTGGGCTGGAGCGCCACCGACGCCGGCGCCGTGCCCACCCTTCGCGTACGCCGCGACGGCATACTCCCCACCGTCGCCGCCGCGCTCTCCGTCCGTGGCACCACCCTCACGGCGACCGCGGCCCGCGGCGAACAGGCCCCGGTCCTGCACCCGTTGGTCCAGGACTTCCTGGATACGTTGACCAGCGCGCAGCGCGACCGGTTCACCGGGCGGTGCGCCGAGGTCATCCTCGTGTCGCGGCATCTGACGGCGAGTGACACCGAGCGTACGGAGAAGTCCAAGCGGGCCCGGCGCAGGCCGATGACGATCGGCGAGGCCCGCAAGGCCCTCAAGCAGTCCAAGCTCACCACGCGGCGCATCCGCGAGGACGGGGACCCGCTGCACGGCGGCTTCGCCCGGCCCTGCCGCGCCTGCGACGCGCTGACGGCCCACTTCGGCGTGCACGTCGTGGTTCCCGAAACCGACACCACCCCGCACGACGACAACGAGGCCGCCCACTGATGCCGCACGCCCACGCCACCTCTCAGGACGCCCGATTCTCCGACCTGGTCGACGCGACGTTGCGGGTCGCCGGCTGGCAGCCGGGGCGCTGGGACATCAAGCAGGCCGAGTTCTGGGCCGACGCGTTGCGTACGCATGTCTCGCCGGCCGGGCACCGGCACACCGTGTTTCCGGCAGCCGTCGAAGCCTGGGCCGAGTTTGGCGGGCTGCACCTCACGCCGACCGGGCCCGGGCGGCACATCGCGCCCGCGCAGCCGCACCTCGACCCGCTCCACGGTCTGCACGCCGCGCGCACCCTCGGCGACCTGGGGCGCGCCCTCGACACCGAACTCGCTCCGCTGGGCGCGGAGTCCGGTACGGAAGCGCTTCTGGCGATCGACACCGAGGGCCGTGTCTACGCCCTCGACCACAGCGGTGACTGGTACCTCGGACCCGACATGGACCAGGCCCTGGACACCCTGATCACCGGCCGCCAACCCCCACGCCTTACGCCTCCGGCTTGACCGGGCCCGCCCGCTCACCGGCGCCGCCTCCCACGCCACGGGGCTCCGCCCCGGACCCCGCGCCTCAATCGCCGGCGGGGCTTGAATGTGGTCACCCGCCGCAGGGGCTTGAATTGCCCACCCGTGGGAGGGCCTACGCCGCCGTAGGCAGCACCGCCGACACCCGGAAACCGCCCGCGTCCGTCGGCCCCGACACGAACACCCCGCCGAGCCCGGCCACGCGCTCCTTCATGCCCACCAACCCGTTCCCCCCGGAGGGCAACCCCGCCGACGACGCCTCCGCGAGAACCGGGGGCGGGTCGTTCTCCACCTGCATCGCCACCTCGGAGCCCCGGTGCGCCAGCCGGACGTACGTCTTCGCGCCCGCCGCATGCTTGTGCACGTTCGTCAACGCCTCCTGGACGACCCGGTACGCCGTCTGCTCCACCGCCGCCGCGTACGCCCGCACCTCCCCCTCCACGGACACCTGGACCACCATCCCGGCCGCCCGCGACTGCTCCACCAGCTCCTCCACCTCGGACAACAGCGGCCCGCCGTCCGTCTCCGCCTCGGCCCGCGAGGCCGCCGCCGCGGCAGCCACCCCCACCGCCTCCAACGGCAACCGGTCCGCCGCCACCGCCCGGCTCGGCACCGGCTCCCCGGCCCGCAGCACCCCCAACATCTCGCGCAGCTCCGTAAGCGCCTGGCGGCCCATGTCCCCGACCAGCGCCGCGTTCCTGACCGCCTTCTCGGGGTCCTTGCGCGCGACCGCCTGCAACGCCGCCGCGTGCACCACCATCAACGACACCCGGTGCGCCACCACGTCGTGCATCTCGCGCGCGATCCGCGTCCGCTCCTCACCCCGCGCCCACTCCGCCCGCTCCTCGGCCCGCTCGGCGAGCAGCCCCAACTCCCGCTCCAGCGACTCGTTCCGCTCCTGGAGCGAGTCCATCAGACGGCGCCGCGCACCCACGTACAGGCCGAGCAGCAACGGCGGAGCCGTCACGCCCAGCGCCGTGGTGATCGCCAGGAACGGCACCACCCAGCTCGCCACCTGGAACGTCTCCGCGTGCGCCGCCGAGTCCTGCTGCACCCGCACCACGGACACGATCAGCGTCCCCGCGAAGGACATCCCGGCGAGCGCCCCGATGATCCGCCGCGGCATCTCGGACGCCGCGAGCGAGTACAGCCCGACGACCGTCAGGAGCACGCCCATCTGCGCCGGCGTCACCGCCACCGAGACCAGCACCACCGCGATCGGCCAGCGCCGCCGCAGCACGAGCGTCGCGCCCGTCAGCACCCCGAAGGCGATCCCCACCCACACCGGCAACCCGGCCTTGTGCGCGAACGGAACCCCCTCCACCGCGCACTCCACGGCCGACGCCGCCGCAAGCCCCACATCCAGCGCGACGGCCCTGCGCCGCGCCCACCACCACGGCCCCCCGGCCGCGGCTCGGTGAACTTCCCCCGCTGTGGTCATGCCCCCAGCCTACGGGCGCCGGGTGCCCGTTTTCCGGTGAGTTTCGACGCCCGACAACCTGTGGACAACCGCCGGGTTGTGGACAACTCGCCCACACATACCGGCGAACCATCCCCGAACACCCACGCACCACCCCGGACCCACCGGAACCTGCATGTATGACGCACACCACAGGCAAGTACGCCGACTTCGAGGCCTTGCGGGAGCAGGTGGTGGCGCTACGGCGCCAAGGGCTCAGCCTCCGACAAATCCGCAATGCAACCGGAGTCCGCAACAACGACGTCCTCAATCAACTCCTCCAGGGAGAGCCCCCGCCGGATTGGACGAAGCGCCCGAACGCCAAGGACGAGCTACGGGAGCGCGCTCGAGAGTTGCGCCGCCAGGGCTGGACGTACAACCAGATTCAGGCCGAGCTGGGCTGCTCCAAGAGCTCGGTGTCGCTGTGGGTCCGGGATCTCCCACGGCCAGAACCCAAGTGCACGCCAGAGGAGCAGCAGGCACGCATGAACGCGGGTCTCGCCAAACTACGCGCAGACCAGGATCGCGAACGCCAAGCGACCAAACGCACTGCCGCAGCAGACATCGGCGATCTATCGGAACGCGAACTGCTGATCGCAGGCGTGACGCTCTACTGGGCAGAGGGCTCCAAGGACAAGCCCTACCGACGCACCGAGGTCATCCAGTTCATCAACAGCGACCCCAACGTGATCAAGCTCTTCATGCGCTGGCTAGAGCTGATGGGTGTGACGCGCGACCGCCTGACACTCCGCGTCAGCATCCACAAGAGCGCCGACGTAAAGGCCGCCGAGAGTTTCTGGGCCGACATCGTGGACGTTGAGGTGGACGCCTTCAGTAAGGCGACGCTCAAGAAGCACAATCCGCGAACCGTCCGCAAGAACACCGGCAACGACTATCGGGGCTGCCTCATGATCTATGTACGGCAAAGCGCTGACCTATACCGTCGCATGGAAGGCGCCTGGTACGGCATAGTAGGGGCTGCATCCGCGAATGATCCGGGAAACCGGACATAGCGGTAATCCCGGGTCGTCTAAGGGCAAGACAGCGGTTTTTGGTGCCGCCTATAGGGGTTCGAATCCTCTCCCGGGAGCCTTGCTCGGTTCGGGGCCTGACCCATCAGTCAGGCCCCGCCCCCATGCCCGCCCCAATACGCCCCGGTATCCTGCGGATGTCCACCCCAATACGCATCCGAAGCCGAAGGGCCCCCCGTGAGCAGCGCCAACACCCCGGCCGCCGTCGTCGTACTCGCAGCGGGTGAGGGCACCCGTATGAAGTCGGCGACGCCGAAAGTCCTCCACGAACTCTGCGGCCGCTCGCTCGTCGGCCATGTACTCGCGGCCTCCCGCGAGTTGGAGCCGCAACGGCTCGTCGTGGTCGTCGGCCACGAGCGCGAGAAGGTCGCCGCGCATGTGAACGCGGTCGACACCGAGGCCAGCACCGCCGTGCAGGCCGAGCAGAACGGCACGGGTCACGCCGTGCGGATGGGTCTGGAAAGCCTGGACGAGGCCGTCGACGGCACCGTCGTCGTGGTCTGCGGCGACACCCCGCTGCTCACCGGCGAGACGCTGCGCGAGCTGTCCGCCACCCACAGTGCCGACGGCAACGCCGTGACCGTGCTGACGGCCGAGGTCCCGGACGCCACCGGCTACGGCCGCATCGTCCGTGACAACGTCTCCGGCGCGGTCACCGCGATCGTCGAGCACAAGGACGCCACCGAGGCGCAGCGCGCGATCAACGAGATCAACTCGGGGGTCTTCGCGTTCGACGGGCGGCTGCTCGTGGACGCGCTGAAGAAGGTGCGGACCGACAACAGCCAGGGCGAGGAGTACCTCACCGACGTGCTCGGGATTCTGCGTGAGGCCGGGCATCGCGTCGGCGCCTCCGTGGCCGCCGACCACCGTGAGATCGCCGGCATCAACAACCGTGTGCAGCTGGCCGAGGCGCGGCGCACGCTCAACGACCGGTTGCTTGAGCGGGCGATGCTCGACGGCGTCACTGTCGTCGATCCGGCGAGCACCTTCGTCGATGCCACCGTGACCTTCGAGCGTGACGCCACGGTGCTGCCGGGCACGCAGTTGCACGGCAGCACGCATCTCGCCGAGGGCTCCGTCGTCGGCCCCAACTCCCGTCTCACGGACACCCGCGTGGGCTCCGGCGCCAAGGTCGACAACACGGTGGCGTACAGCTCCGAGATCGGTCCGGAGGCGTCGGTCGGGCCCTTCGCCTACCTCCGTCCCGGCACCCGGCTCGGCGTGAAGTCGAAGATCGGGACGTTCGTCGAGGCGAAGAACTCGTCGATCGGTGAGGGCACGAAGGTGCCGCACCTGTCGTACGTGGGTGACGCGACGATCGGCGACCACACCAACATCGGTGCGGCGAGCGTCTTCGTGAACTACGACGGGGAGAGCAAGCACCACACGACCGTCGGGTCCCACTGCAAGACCGGTTCGGACAACATGTTTGTGGCGCCTGTCACTGTCGGGGACGGTGCGTACACCGCTGCCGGGTCCGTGATCACGAAGGATGTGCCGGCGGGTTCGCTGGCCGTGGCGCGGGGCCAGCAAAGGAATATCGAGGGTTGGGTGGCTCGAAAGCGTCCGGGGAGCGCGGCGGCGAAGGCGGCCGAGGCGGCTTCCCGGAATCCGGAAAGCGGCAGCTGACCGGAAACAGGTGCGTCCGACACGGCGTACCGTGATAGGTGCACACGATTCGCCTGGCTCGCTGCTAATGGGACGCGCGGGCAGCTGCGGCGGACGAACTCGTCTGAGGAGACTAGTGCTGTGACCGGGATCAAGACGACCGGCGAGAAGAAGTTGATGCTCTTCTCCGGCCGCGCCCACCCCGAGCTTGCCGAGGAGGTCGCGCACCAGCTCGGTGTCGGGATCGTCCCGACCAAGGCTTTCGACTTCGCCAACGGCGAGATCTACGTCCGCTACCAGGAGTCCGCTCGCGGCGCCGACTGCTTCCTGATCCAGAGCCACACGGCTCCGATCAATAAGTGGATCATGGAACAGCTCATCATGATCGATGCGCTGAAGCGGGCCTCGGCCCGTTCCATCACCGTCATCGTGCCCTTCTACGGTTACGCGCGGCAGGACAAGAAGCACCGCGGACGTGAACCCATCTCGGCGCGCCTGGTGGCCGACCTGATGAAGACCGCCGGTGCGGACCGCATCCTCACCGTCGATCTGCACACGGACCAGATCCAGGGCTTCTTCGACGGGCCGGTGGACCACCTGTTCGCGCTGCCGATCCTGGCGGACTACGTGGGCGCGAAGGTGGACCGCAGCAAGCTGACGGTCGTCTCCCCCGACGCCGGTCGTGTCCGGGTCGCCGACCGCTGGTGCGACCGGCTGGGCGCGCCTCTCGCGATCGTGCACAAGCGCCGTGACAAGGACGTCGCCAACCAGGTCACCGTGCACGAGGTCGTCGGTGACGTGAAGGGCCGCGTCTGCGTTCTCGTCGACGACATGATCGACACGGGTGGCACGATCTGCGCCGCCGCCGACGCCCTGTTCGCGCACGGTGCGGAGGACGTCATCGTGACGGCGACGCACGGTGTGCTGTCGGGTCCGGCCGCGGACCGTCTGAAGAACTCGAAGGTGAGCGAGTTCGTGTTCACGGACACGCTGCCGACGCCGGGCGAGCTGGAGCTCGACAAGATCACGGTCCTGTCGATCGCCCCGACCATCGCCTCCGCGGTGCGCGAGGTCTTCGAGGACGGCTCCGTGACCAGCCTCTTCGAGGGCGAAGCGTAAAGATCCATTTGGGTGCGGCCTCCCGCGCCGGGTAAACTGCTGAAGTTGCTCGGCGAGGGAGGCCGCACTTCTGTTCTCGGAAGTCGTGGCTGTCCGTTATCGACGCGCTCTTCGTAGCAGGCCGTTCGTGGCCGGGTGACCCATCCCCCTGAGATCTACGAGGAGTTGAGAGCAATGGCAGAGATCAAGCTCGCCGCCGAGACCCGCACCGAGTTCGGCAAGGGTGCCGCCCGCCGTCTGCGTCGCGTCGAGAAGGTTCCCGGTGTCGTCTACGGCCACGGCAACGACCCGCTGCACATCACGCTTCAGGCCCACGCCCTGATGCTGGCGCTGCGTACGCCGAACGCCCTGATCCGTCTGGACGTCGACGGTGGCAAGTCCTCCGAGCTGGTCATCCCGAAGGCCGTCCAGCGCGGCCCGCTGCTCGGCTTCCTGGAGCACGTCGACTTCCTGCAGGTCAAGCGCGGCGAGAAGGTCACCGTCGAGCTCCCGATCCACACCGAGGGCGAGCTGGCCCCGGGCGGCAACCTGCTCGAGCACGTGCTGAACACGCTCACGGTCGAGTGCGAGGCCACGCACATCCCCGAGTCGGTCACCGTCTCCGTCGAGGGCCTCGACGCCGGCGACTCGGTCCACGCCAAGGACATCAAGCTGCCCGAGGGCTCCACCCTCGCCGTCGACGAGGACGCCACCGTCCTTCAGGTCCTGGCCGCGCAGGCCGAGGAGGCCCCGGCCGAGGACGAGGCCGCCGAGGAGTCCGCGGAGGCCTGAGCCTTCGAGGCCCTCTGACAGGTCTTGCCTGGTGTACGGGGTGGTGGGCGCGGCCCGCCACCCCGTACGGCTATATCGACGTACACCGAAGGAATGCGCATGTCCGACGAGAACGCTCCCTGGCTGATCGCCGGGCTCGGCAACCCTGGTCCCGAGTACGCGATGAACCGGCACAACGTCGGCTTCATGGTGGCCGATCTGCTGGCCCAGCGGATGGGCGCCAAGTTCAAGCGGGCGACGAAGGGCAAGGCGCAGGTCGTCGAGGGGCGGATCGGTCCGCCGGGGCCGTTGAACCGCCGGGTGATCCTCGCGAAGCCGATGTCGTTCATGAACGTCTCGGGTGGTCCCGTGACGGCGCTGTGCGACTTCTACAAGGTGCCGACGGAGCATGTCGTGGCGATCCACGACGAGTTGGACATCGACTACGGCGTGCTGCGGCTGAAGCTGGGCGGCGGCGACAACGGGCACAACGGCCTGAAGTCGATCACGAAGGCGCAGGGCAGCGACTACCACCGGGTGCGGTTCGGGATCGGTCGTCCGCCGGGCCGGATGCAGGTCGCGGACTTCGTGCTGAAGGACTTCTCGTCGAGCGAGCGCAAGGAGCTCGACTACTTCGTGGACCGGGCGGCCGACGCGACGGAGGCGCTGGTCATCGAGGGCCTTGAGCGGGCGCAGTCGACGTACAACTCCTGAGCAACCCCTGTTCCCGACCTGCGGCTCTTGACCGTACGCAGGGTCATGGCCAAAGATCCCGGCCATGGTTTCGGTCACCCGGAGGATCGCGACGGGCGCGGTCGTCCTGCTGCTGCTCGTCGCCGGGTTCTGGGCGTCCTGGGACTCGGCGCAGCACGTGCTGTTCCCGCGCGGCCGGGAGCGCGGCACGCTCACGGTGACCGGGTGCACGGACGCGGTGTGCGCGGGCCCCTTCGCGCCCGCTTCGCCAACCGCCGTGCGGCACGCGCGCGTTGTGATCGAGCGGTCCGTCGGGGTGAAGAAGGGCGCCGAGGTCCCGGTGGTTCTCAGGCCCAGCACGCGGGAGGCGGTGCGGGCCGGGGCTGGCGGGTTCTTCCACGCGTGGATCCCGTTCGGCGGGGCGTTGTTGCTCGGGGCGCCGTTGATCGCGGCGGGTGTGCGGCACCGGCGGCTCGCGTGGATCTCGGCGGGTGCGGGCGGGCTCGTGCTGACGGCGGCGTTTGTTGCGGTTGGGTTCTGAAGTGACGGTCGTGTCTTGACAGGGGCTCATGCCCGCTGGAATCTGAAACGCCTCAACTCGTAGGCCCCCCACAGGTTTTCCTGTCACATTCCACTCATTGAAGTCGGATTGCCCATGCGCACCCTGATTCCCGCGAGCGCGATAGCCGTGGCCGCCTCCGCGACCCTGCTGCTCGCTCCTTCCGCGTCCGCCACCGGCGGCCCGCACGGCTCTCCTCACGGCGACAACGGCACCGTGAAGATCCACGACGCCAAGACCGGCGAGGAGCTCCGCAAGAACGAGCCCCACGTCTGCACCTTCTACCTCGACGCGTTCGGCTTCGACAGCGTCCAGCGGGTCGACTGGCACATCGAGGCCTGGGCGCCGACCGCCGACGTCAAGGGCGAGACGGTCAAGTCCGGTTCGCTCGCGCTCGGTTCGGACGGTCACGGCCGCACCAACGACCTGTCGCTGCCCGACGGCCACTACAAGCTGTTCTGGAACTTCGACGGCGAGAAGGGCAAGGCCAAGCACAAGGTCTTCTGGACGGACTGCGCGCCGGGCTCGGACGAGCAGCCGCCCGGTAAGCCGGATCAGCCGGGCAAGCCGGAGCAGCCCGGTAAGCCCGAGCAGCCCGGTAAGCCGGAGAACCCCGGTAAGCCGGAGCAGCCCGGTAAGCCGACGACGCCCGCCCCGACGGCCACCGCCACGTCCCCGGCCGCCGTCGCGCCGGCCTCGTCCCCGTCGGCCAAGCCGTCCTCGCAGACCGCGGGCGACCTGGCCGAGACCGGCAGCAGCGCCCCCGTCGGGCTGCTGTCCACGGCCGCCGCGGTGCTCCTCGCGGCCGGTGGCGCGCTGGTCCTGTGGCGCCGCAGGATCGCGGGCAAGTAGGCCACACACGCACTGAGGGGCGCCTCCCGGCGGGGAGGCGCCCCTCAGTCACGTACGGCAACTGTCAACTGTCGCCGGATCAGCCGGTGTTGCGCAGGCCCGCCGCCACACCGTTCACGGTGAGCAGCAGGGCGCGGGCGAGCGTCGGGTCCGGGGTCTCGTCGGCGGCCGCCGCGTCGCGCTGCCGCTTGAGCAGGGCGACCTGGAGGTACGAGATCGGGTCGAGGTAGGCGTCGCGGATCGCGAACGTCTGCTTCAACACGGGCTGCGTGTCGAGGAGTTCCTTGCCGCCGGTGATGCGGAGGACCTCGGCGACGGTCAGCTCGTGCTCGGCGACGATCTCGTCGAAGACGTGCTTGAGGTTCTCCGGCACGAGCGTGTCGACGTAGTGCTTGGCGATCCGCAGGTCGGTCTTGGCGAGCGTCATCTCGACGTTGGAGATGAAGTTGCCGAAGAAGTGCCAGCGCTCGTACATCTCGTCGAGCACGGTGTCGAGGCCGGCCTCGCGCAGCGCCTTGAGGCCGGAGCCGACGCCGAACCAGCCGGGCACGATCTGCCGTGACTGCGTCCAGCCGAACACCCACGGGATGGCGCGCAGCCCGTCGAGCGAGACGCCCGAGCCGGGGCGGCGGGAGGGCCGGGAGCCGAGGTGCAGGTCGGCGAGCTGGTCGACGGGCGTCGAGGCGAGGAAGTAGTTCGGCAGGTCCGGGTCCTCGACGAGCTTCCGGTACGCGGTGTGGGCGGCGTCGGAGACGACGTCCATCGCGGCGTCCCAGCGGGCGAGGGCCTCGTCGGACTGGCGCGGCGCCGTGTGCAGGGCGGAGGCCTGCAGCGTGGCCGCGACGGTCAGTTCCAGGTTCTCGCGGGCCAGGGACGGCACCAGGTACTTGTCGGAGATGACCTCGCCCTGCTCGGTCACCTTGATCTCGCCCTCCAGGGTTCCCCAGGGCTGGGCGAGGATCGCGTCGTGCGAGGGGCCGCCGCCGCGGCCGACGGTGCCGCCGCGGCCGTGGAAGAGGCGCAGGCGCACGCCGTAGCGGTGCGCGACGTCGCGCAGGCGCCGCTGGGCGCGGTGGATCTCCCACTGGGAGGTGGTGATGCCGCCGAACTTGGAGGAGTCCGAGTAGCCGAGCATGACCTCCTGGACGTCGCCGTTGAGCGCGACGAGGCGCCGGTACGACGGGTCGGAGAGCATGTCCTCCAGGATCGTGTCGGCGGCCTTCAGCTCGTCCGTGGTCTCCAGGAGCGGCACGATGCCGATCTTCGCCCAGCCGGCGTGCAGGTCGATGAGGCCCGCCTCGCGCGCGAGGACCGTCGCCGCGAACACGTCGTCGGCGCCCTGGCACATCGAGATGATGTACGACTCGATGACCTCGGGCCCGAACACGTCGAGGGCCTTGGCGATGGTGTGGAAGACGCCGAGCGTCTTCTCGCCGTCGGCGTCGAGCGGCGCCGGGGTCGGGGCCAGCGGGCGCCGCGAGCGCAGCTCCTTGGCGAGCAGCTTGCCGCGGTAGTCGCGCGGCATGTCGGCGTACCGCCAGGACTCCTCGCCGAGCCGGTCGAAGAGCTGGCCGAGCGTGTGGTGGTGCGCGTCGGCGTGCTCGCGGACGTCCATCGTGGCGAGCTGCAGGCCGAAGGCGGAGAGCGTACGGATCGTACGGTTCATGCGGCCTTCGGCGAACAGTCCGCCGCGGTGCTCGCGCAGCGAGGTCTGGATGAGCGTCAGGTCGTGCAGCAGCTCGGCGGTGCCGAGGTAGTCGCGGCCTTCCTGGTGCGGGGTGTTGTTGGCGAGCCGCGTCTTGGTGTTCTCCAGCTTCTGCCGGATCGCGGTGGCCTTGAGCCGGTAGGGCTCCTCCGCGTTGAGCCGCTTGTAGCGGGGGCTGATCTCCGGGAGGCGCTCCAGGTCGCACTGGAGGGAGGTCAGCATCTCCTCGGTGGCGCCCGTGTAGCGGATGGAGTTGGAGAGGAAGCCGCGCAGCTCGTCGATCATGTCGAGCGCGTCGTTGATGCCGTGCTCGTGCTGGAGGATCAGGACGTCCCAGGTCACGGCGGGGGTGACGTTCGGGTTGCCGTCGCGGTCGCCGCCGATCCAGGTGCCGAAGGTGAGCGGGCGGCTGTCCTCGGGCAGCGTGTAGCCGACGCGCTCCAGCTCGGCGGTGAGGTCTTCGAGTACGTCGCCGACGGCGCCGGCGTGCAGCTCGTCGAGGTAGTAGATGGCGTTGCGGGACTCGTCGGTGACCTCGGGGCGTACGACGCGCAGCTCATCCGTCTGCCACACCAGGTCGATGTTCTCGGCGAGGCGGGTGTCGTAGCGGCGGCGGTCGGTCTCCAGGACCGGGGTCTCCAGGAGCTCGGCGACGCGGCGCAGCTTGTTCAGGACGCTGCGGCGGGCGGCCTCCGTCGGGTGCGCCGTGAAGACGGGTCGTACGTTCAGGTGCTTGACCGTGTCGCGCAGGTGCTCGGGGTCGGCGTCCTTGAGCCGGTCCGCGGTGCGGGCGAGGAGTCCGCCCTCGGCGGCCCGCATGGCGCGCAGCTCGCGGCCGCGGTGCACCTGCTCGGTGACGTTGGCCAGGTGGAAGTAGGTGGAAAAGGCGCGGACCAGCTTGGCCGCGGTCTCCAGCTCGGTCCCGCCGAGCAGCTCGGCGGCGGCCTCGCCGTCCTCGCGGGTCAGGCGGCGGACCCTTTCGACCAGTTCGAGCAGTTCCGGGCCCTCCTGGCGGACCAGGGTCTCGCCCAGTAGGTCACCGAGCCGACGGATGTCGGCGCGCAGCTCGGCGCTGGTGCTCGTCGCAGCGGTCTGTTCGTCGGCACTGCTCACAGGTGCGGCTCCTTGCAATGGTGAAGCACGTGGTGAAGCACGTCGGGAGGAAGGATCCCCGGATCCGGGTAGACACCCGGGGGTGGAGATTCAGATACGGACCGCGCTGTCCGACCGATTCCAAGGATATGTGCCCGCGCCGACGGCGAGGTCGGGGCCTCTTGCCGCCAGGCTGCACGCTGACATACTTACGACGCCGTAGGTTACGGAACCGTAGGCAAGCCGTCCGCGGATCCCCGTGGATCTCCTGACCCGTCTCAGCCCGTCTCAACCCTCGACTTACAGGGGACTCCCATGGCAACCAGTACCGATGTGATCGAAGAAGCCCCCGGTGCGGCCTCAGGACCGCCCGCCGCGGCGCCCACGGCGACGCTCGGCGGGGAGCAGAAACGCTCCGTGGAGCAGATCACACTGCTCCTGTTCATCACCGTCCCGTTCCTCGCCGTGCTCGCGGCGGTGCCGCTGGCCTGGGGCTGGGGGGTGAGCTGGCTCGACCTCGCGCTCCTCGTCGTCTTCTACTTCGTCGGCTGCCACGGCATCACGATCGGCTTCCACCGGTACTTCACGCACGGCTCCTTCAAGGCGAAGCGGCCGCTGCGGATCGCGCTGGCGATCATGGGTTCGCTCGCGGTCGAGGGTCCGCTCGTGCGCTGGGTCGCCGACCACCGCAAGCACCACAAGTTCTCCGACGCCGAAGGCGACCCGCACTCTCCGTGGCGGTACGGGGAGACGGTGCCGGCCCTGCTCAAGGGGCTGTGGTGGGCGCACATGGCGTGGATGTTCGACGAGGAGCAGACCTCGCAGGAGAAGTTCGCGCCCGACCTGATCAAGGACCCGGCGATCCGCGCGATCTCCCGCCAGTTCGTCCTGTGGACGACGGTCTCGCTGCTGCTGCCCGCGCTGATCGGCGGCCTGGTGACGATGTCGTGGTGGGGCGCGTTCACGGCGTTCTTCTGGGGCTCGCTCGTGCGGGTGGCGCTGCTGCACCATGTGACGTGGTCGATCAACTCGATCTGTCACGCCGTCGGCAAGCGCCCCTTCAAGTCCCGCGACAAGTCCGGCAACGTGTGGTGGCTGGCCGTGCTGTCCTGCGGCGAGTCCTGGCACAACCTGCACCACGCGGACCCGACGTCGGCGCGGCACGGTGTGGAGCGCGGCCAGATCGACTCCTCGGCCCGCCTGATCCGCTGGTTCGAGCGGTTGGGCTGGGCGCACGATGTGCGCTGGCCGTCGAAGGACCGCATCGCCTCGCGGCGCAAGGAGCAGGTGGCCGACGCGGCCTGAGGCCCACACGGCATGATGGACGACGTGGCGACCGACTCAAATACCCCGAGCAGTGACAGGCCCGACAAGCAGCCCCGGCGCGCGCGCAGAACGCGGATGACGGGGGCGGAGCGGCGTCAGCAGCTGTTGGAGATCGGTCGCGTCGTGTTCGCCGCGAAGGGCTTCGAGGCCACGTCGGTGGAGGAGATCGCGGCGAAGGCCGGGGTCTCCAAGCCGGTGGTGTACGAGCACTTCGGCGGCAAGGAGGGGCTGTACGCGGTGGTCGTGGACCGCGAGATGCGGCAGCTGCTCGACATGGTGACCGGTTCCCTGACGGCCGGTCACCCGCGGGAGCTGCTGGAGCAGGCGGCGTTCGCGCTCCTCGACTACATCGAGGAGTACACGGACGGCTTCCGCATCCTGGTCCGCGACTCCCCCATCCCGCAGTCCACGGGCTCGTTCGCGTCCCTCATCTCCGACATCGCGACGCAGGTCGAGGACATCCTCGGCCGCGAGTTCAAGAGCCGCGGCTTCGACCCGAAGCTGGCGCCGCTGTACGCGCAGGCGCTGGTCGGGATGGTCGCGCTGACGGGCCAGTGGTGGCTGGACGCGCGCAAGCCGAAGAAGGCGGAGGTCGCGGCGCATCTGGTGAATCTGGCGTGGCACGGGTTGGACGGCTTGGAGCCGAAGCCGCGCCTTATAGGGCACCGGAAGAATTGAGCTGCGCTCAGCCCCTCCCCGTGCCGTCTCAAGCCCTCCGGCGTTTGAGGAGCGGGGTCCGTTTTTTGAGCCCCTGCGGCGATTGAGCAGCGGGGTCCGGGGCGGAGCCCCGAGAGCCCGGCCACGGAGCCGCCTGCTCAATCGCCGCAGGGGCTTGAGGGGCCCCGGCAGGAGGTCGTCCCACTCGACCTCATGCCGAGGTCGTCGGCGTAGAAGGAGCGCAGGATCGCCTCGCTGCCCGGTGGCGCCGTGAGTTGTACGTGGTCGACCGCGATCGGCGTCATGGGCGGGTCGCCACCACGAAGATGCGGCGGAAGGGGAGGACCGTGCCGTGGGGCGTCGCCGGGTAGGCCTCGCGGAGCAGGTCCCGGTAGGCCGTGACGAAGGCGTCGCGGGCCGCCGGGTCGTCCGCGAGGGCGGTCAGGACGGGGCGCAGTCCGGTGCCCTTGACCCAGTCGAGGACCGGGTCGGGGCCGGTCAGGAGGTGGGCGTAGGTCGTCTCCCAGGCGTCGACCTCGCAGCCGAGGCCGGCGAGGCGTTCCAGGTAGGCCGTGGGTGTGCGGACCGCGTCGCCGTGGCGCAGGACGCCGGACAGGCGGTCCTTCCAGCGGGCGGATTCCGCCAACTCCCGCATCAGGACGTGGCTGGGGGCGTCGAAGTTGCCGGGCACCTGGAAGGCGAACGTGCCGCCGGAGGCCACCGCGTCGAGCCAGCGCGGGAAGGCGTCGGCGTGGCCCGGGACCCATTGCAGCGTCGCGTTCGAGACGAGCAGGTCATACGTTTCCGTGGGCGCCCAGTGGGCCGCGTCGGCGTACGCGAAGTCGAGGCGGTCGGTGGCGTGGGCGGCCGCCTTGGCCAGCATTTCCCGTGAGTTGTCGTAGCCGGTGACGCGGGCGGTGGGCCAGCGTTCGGCGAGCAGTGTCGTGACGTTGCCGGGGCCGCAGCCGAGGTCGGCGATGCGGGGCGGGTCGCCGGGGAGGGCGGGGACGCGGGCGAGCAGGTCGACGAAGGGGCGGGCGCGGTGGTCGGCGTGGCGGAGATACTGCTGGGGGTCCCACGTGGGTGCGGTGGTGGGTGCGGTGGGTGCGGGCTTCATCATGTTTCAAGGCTCCGCCGAGCCTATCTTGATGTCAAGATAGTCGACCTCAAGAGACTTCATGTCGACACACCCCCTACACTGATCGTCATGGAGGACGAGGTCGACCGTCTGGTCTCAGCGTGGCGCCGAGAGCGCCCCGACCTCGACGTGGAGCCCCTTGAGGTGCTCAGTCGGGTCAGCAGGCTCGCGCGCCATCTCGACCGGGCCCGCCGCCTGGCCTTTTCCGAGCACAACCTGGAGCCGTGGGAGTTCGACGTCCTGACGGCGCTGCGGCGTGCGGGTACGCCGTATCAGCTCTCGCCCGGGCAACTGCTCACGCAGACGTTGGTGACGTCCGGCACGATGACGAATCGTATCGACCGGCTCGCCAAGAAGGGGCTCGTCGAGCGGCTGCCCGATCCCAGTGACCGGCGGGGTGTGCTGGTGCGGCTCACGGACGAGGGGCGGGACCGGGCCGACCGGTCGCTGGCGGGGCTGCTGGAGCAGGAGCGGGCGATTCTGGCGGAGCTTTCGCGGGCGCAGAGGGGTGAACTGGCCGGGTTGTTGCGGCAGTTGACGGCGCCGTTCGACAACATTCCCGGTTGACCCTCTCAAGCCCCTGCGGCGATTGAGCAGCGGGGTCCGGGGCGGAGCCCCGCGAGCTCGGCCACGGAGCCGCCTGCTCAATCGCCGCAGGGGCTTGATTTTGCTCGACCCACCGCAGAGGACGCAAAAACTTGATGTCGCACAGCGCGACGCAAGGCGTTGACGGGGATCTCAGCTGGCCGCTTCCAGGTCCACCGGGCCCACGCCCGCCCTGCGCGCGAGCGCCACCGCCGCCAGGGTCGAGTGCACGCCCAGCTTTCCCAGGACGTTCTGCATGTGGGTGCGGACCGTGTGCGGGGACAGGAAGAGGCGTTCCGCTACTGCCTTGCGGCCGAGGCCCGCCACCATGCAGCGCAGCACCTCGCGCTCGCGCGGCGTGAGGGACTCGACGAGGCGTTCGGACTCGGTGCGGTGCTTGCGGGCCGCGGTCAACTCCCGTAGGACGCCCGTGAGGAGCGCCGGCGGCAGGTGCGTCTCTTCGCGCAGCACGCCCCGTATGACGGTCAACAGGCGCGACAGGGAACAGTCCTTGGCGACCCAGCCGGACGCCCCCGCTTGCAGCGCGAGCGCCGCGCGGCGCGGATCGTCCCGCTCGGCGAGCACCACCGTGCGCACGGCGGGCTGGGCCGAACGCACGCCCGCCACAAGGGAGATGCCGTCGACGAGGCCGTCCTGCGCGGCGCTGTCGGGTACGGCCGTCGGCGCGCGCATGCCCTGGAGCGATGCCGCGCCCAGGTCCGCGTCGATCAGAAGGACATCGAACCGGCGCCCCTCCGCGACCGCCCGGTCGAGGCAGCGCAGAGCGGCGGGGCCGCTTCCCGCGGCCGACACGTCGACGTCGGGCTCGGCGGCGAGCGCCGCGGCGAGCGACTCGGCGAAGATGCGATGGTCGTCGACTACGAGGACCCGGATACGAACCACGTGATTACCCCCTTCCCCGAGCTCCGGTACGGAGCAGGGGATACCCCAACTGTCGGGGGACGGACCAACGCAGGTACGGCGCCCGGAGTACGGATCGCCGCGGCCGCCCGGCCGCCGCCGGATGCGGAACTGCTACCCCCACTCCGGGCGTCGTACCCGGCTGTCTCGCCCCCTGATCGGCACCGGCCCCCACCGGTGCTAGCCCTCAGAGTAGAGGTGAAGGACCACAGGGGAAGTCAATTCGCAGAACTGGTTGTCGGTTGGCGGAGCGGCGACTGCCCTGCGCGTTTATGGTGATGCGCATGTTTCGCATCGAGACAGAAGTCGACAAGGAGCGTGCCCTTCGGCTCCGGTCGCTGCTGCGGGAGAACAACAGGGCGGCGTCACCGGAACTGCGCGAGCTGCGCGGCACCCCTGCCGACCAGCATGTCCCGCTCCAGGTCTGGGTGTTGGAGGAGGACGGTTCGCTGGCGGCCGGTCTCGACGCGTACACGTGGGCGTACTGGCTGCACGTGGATCTGCTGTGGGTCGCCGAGGAACATCGCGGCGCGGGTCTCGGGGCGCGGCTGCTCGCGGACGCGGAGCGCATCGCGCGCGAGGAGCGCGGGTGCGTCAGCTCGCGCGTCGAGACGTGGGACTTCCAGGCGCCGGGCTTCTACCGGCTGCAGGGGTACGACGTGGTGTCCGTGATCCCGGACTATCCGCCCGGGCTCAAGGAGTTCACCCTCACCAAGCGGCTCGGCTGACCGAGCGGTTCAGCTGACGCGGCGTGCGCCCGCGGCGGGCACCGCCGGGAAGACGCGCGGCGTCGTGTGGCCGGCCTCCGCGAAGGCGTCGGTGATCGACTTCGTGACCGTGTCGGCGTCGCCCGACTCCACCAGGACGACCGCGGAGCCGCCGAAGCCGCCGCCCGTCATCCGGGCGCCGATCGCGCCGGAGGTCATCGCCGTGCCGACGACGAGGTCCAACTCCGGGCAGGAGATGCGCAGATCGTCGCGGAGCGAGACGTGCCCCTGGACGAGGATGGGGCCGATGGCGCGTACGTCGCCGGAGTCGAGCAGTTCGATGACGCGCTCGACGCGGTGGTCGTCGGAGACGATGTGGCGGACGTAGCGGACGACCTTCTCGTCGACTCCGGCGAGCTCCAACTCCGCGATGGACGTGCCGAGTTCGGCGTACGAGACGTCGCGCAGGTGTGAGACGCCGAGGACGCGGGCGCCCTCCTCGCAGCCCGCGCGCCGCTCCGCGTACGCGCCGTCGCCCAGCTCGTGCTTGACGCGGGTGTCGACGACGAGGAGCTGGAGGCCGTGGGCCGCCAGGTCGAAGGGGACCTGGCGGATGGACAGGTCGCGGCAGTCGAGGTGCAGGGCGTGGCCCTCGGTGGCGCAGGACGAGGCCATCTGGTCCATGACGCCGCACGGCACGCCGACGAAGGCGTTCTCCGCGCGCTGGGACAGCACGGCCAACTCGGCGCCGGTGAGGCCGAGTTCGTACAGGTCGTTCATCGCGTACGCGGTGACGACCTCCAGGGCCGCCGAGGACGACAGGCCCGCGCCGGTCGGTACGGTCGAGGCGAGGTGGATGTCGGCGCCGGTGACGGCCGTGTGGCCGGCCTCGCGCAGCGCCCAGACGACGCCCGCCGGGTAGGCGGCCCAGCCGCCCTGGCCGTACTTGCTGAGCGGGGCGAGTTCGTCGACGCGCAGTTCCACGACCGGGGCGTCGATGTCGGCGGAGTGCAGGCGCAGCACGCCGTCCTCGCGCGCGGCCACCGCGGCGACCGCGGTGTGCGGCAGCGCGAGCGGCATGACGAAGCCCTCGTTGAAGTCGGTGTACTCGCCGATGAGGTTGACGCGGCCGGGGGCCGCCCAGACTCCGGCGGGCTCGTACCCGTACAGGTCCTTGAACTGCGCGTCGACGGACATCAGATGCTCTCCTACTGCTTACTGCTGCTCACGGGCCTGGGTGAACTCCCAGGCGTCGGCGACGATGCCCGCGAGGTCCGCGCGGGACGGGTTCCAGCCGAGGCGCTCGCGCGCGGTGTCGGCGGAGGCGACGAGGACGGCCGGGTCGCCGCCGCGGCGCGGGGCGACGACCTCGGGGATCGGGTGCCCGGTGACCTGGCGGACGGTCTCGATGACCTCGCGGACCGAGAAGCCGTTTCCGTTGCCGAGGTTGCAGATGAGGTGCTCGCCGGGCCGGGCGGCGTCGACGGCGAGCAGGTGCGCCTCGGCGAGGTCCGCGACGTGGATGTAGTCGCGGATGCAGGTGCCGTCGGCCGTCGGGTAGTCGTCGCCGAAGACGTTGATGGCCTCGCGGCGGCCCTGGGCGACCTGGAGGACGAGCGGGATGAGGTGCGACTCGGGGTCGTGGCGCTCGCCGCAACTGCCGTACGCGCCCGCCACGTTGAAGTACCGAAGGGATACCGCAGCCAGTCCGTGCGCGTTCGCCTCACCCGTGATCATGTGGTCGACGGCGAGCTTCGAGGCGCCGTACGGGGAGGTGGGCGCGGTCGGGTCGGACTCGGTGATCGGAGTGTTCACCGGCTCGCCGTACGTGGCGGCGGTGGACGAGAAGACCAGCTTGCGGACGTCCGCGGCGCGCATCGCGGCGAGCAGCTCCATGGTGCCGCCGACGTTGTTCGCCCAGTACTTCTCGGGCTTCACGACCGACTCGCCGACCTGGGAGAAGGCGGCGAAGTGCAGCACGGCGTCGTAGGAGGAGTCGAGCCACTTGGCGGCGTCGCGGATGTCGCCCTCGACGAAGGTGGCGCCCGCGGGCACGCCCTCGCGGAAGCCGGTGGAGAGGTTGTCGAGGACGACGACCTCGTGGCCCGCCTCGATCAGATGCTGGGCGACGACCGAACCGACATAGCCCGCACCACCCGTGACCAGGTACTTCTTAGAAACGGCGTTACCCATTACTCGCTCGCTACCTCTCGCAGTCGCTCGGCCGCGGCCTCCGGCGGCACGTCGTTGATGAACACGTTCATGCCGGACTCGGAACCCGCGAGAAACTTCAGCTTGCCGGAAGTGCGTCGGACGGTGAAAAGCTCCAGATGCAGCGCGAAGTCGTCCCGATTGACACCCTCGAACTCGTCCAGCGAGCCGAACGGGGCCTGGTGCCAGGCCGCGATGTACGGCGTCACCGGCTGGTTCTCACCGAAGATCCGGTCGAAGCGCCTCAAGAGTTCCAGATAAATCTTGGGGAACTCTGTGCGCGCGTCCTCGTCGAGCGCGAGCAGGTCAGGGACCTGACGCTTGGGGTAGAGGTGCACCTCGTACGGCCAGTGCGCGGCGTAGGGCACGAAGGCCACCCAGTGCTCGCCGTCGATGACGACGCGGCTGCCGTCCTCCCGCTCCTTCGCGACGGTGTCGGCGAAGAGGTTGGCGCCGCCGGTCTGCTCCTTGTACTGGGCCGCCGAGCGCAGCATCAGCGCCGTACGCGGGGTGGTGAAGGGGTAGCCGTAGATCTGGCCGTGCGGGTGGCCGAGGGTGACGCCGATCTCGGCGCCGCGGTTCTCGAAGCAGAAGACCTGCTCGACGGAGTCGAGGTGGGAAAGCTCCGCGGTGCGGTCGGTCCACGCGTCGAGGACGAGCCGCGCCTGCTCCTCGGTCAGGTCCGCGAAGGACTTGTCGTGGTCGGACGTGAAGCACACGACCTCGCACCGCCCCGAGTCCCCGGCGAGCGAGGGGAAGCGGTTCTCGAAGACCACGACGTCGTACGAGGAGTCGGGGACCTCGCTCAGCCGCTCGCCCTCGGACGGGCACAGCGGGCACTCGTCGGCCGGCGGGTGGTACGTCCGCCCCTGGCGGTGCGAGGCGATCGCGACACAGTCGCCGAGCAGCGGGTCGCGGCGCACCTCGGAGGTGGTCACGGTGCGGTCGAGCGGACGGCGGTCGACCGCGTCCCGGACGACGTCGTCGCGCGAGTCGTAGTAGATCAGCTCACGGCCGTCGGCGAGCCGGGTCGACGTCTTCTTCACGTCCGATGCTCCTCATCGCAACCAACTAAACAGAACCAAACACAACAAAGCATAAGCCAACAGCGTGCTACGTCAAGAGGACGCGAGCTCTCGATCACAATCCAACAAAGAACGTCAAGAAAACTGTTCACTTATTGAAGCCGGAGGCGTAGGTTCCGGACTGTTTCAGTTCGCGCAACGAAGCGAGATCTCCATGCTGTCCCCCACAACAACCCTGGCCGAGGGGCTTCGGCTGCCCACCAACGGCCTCGACTACGCGATCATGGCGATCTACTTCGTCGTGGTCCTGGGCATCGGCTTCGCCGCTCGCCGCTCCGTGAAGACCAGCCTCGACTTCTTCCTGTCAGGGCGTTCACTGCCCGCCTGGGTCACCGGTCTCGCGTTCGTCGCAGCGAACCTGGGCGCCACCGAGATCCTCGGCATGGCGGCCAACGGCGCGCAGTACGGCCTCTACACGGTGCACTGGTACTGGATCGGCGCCATCCCGGCCATGGTCTTCCTCGGCCTGGTGATGATGCCCTTCTACTACTCGTCGAAGGTGCGCTCGGTCCCCGAGTTCCTCCTCCACCGCTTCGGCCCCTCCTCCCACCTCCTCTCGTCGATCATCTTCGCCGTCTCCTCGGTGCTGATCGCGGGCGTCAACCTGTACGCGATGGCGCTGGTGCTCCAGGCGCTGCTCGGCTGGCCGCAGTGGGTGGCGATCGTGATCGCGGGCCTCTTCGTCCTCGCGTACATCACGATCGGCGGGCTCTCCTCGGCGATCTACAACGAGGTGCTTCAGTTCTTCGTGATCCTCGCGGCGCTGATCCCGCTGACGATCGTCGGCCTCAAGCGGGTCGGCGGCTGGGACGGCATATCCGATTCCCTCTCCAGCTCGCACGGGTCCTCGTTCATGACGGCCTGGCAGGGCACGGGCATCGGCGAGTCCAACCCGCTGGGCGCCAACTGGCTGACGATCGTCCTCGGCCTCGGCTTCGTGATGTCCTTCGGCTACTGGACGACGAACTTCGCCGAGGTGCAGCGCGCGCTGTCCGCGAAGAACCTCTCCGCCGCCAAGCGCACGCCGCTGATCGCCGCGTTCCCGAAGATCCTCATCCCGATGGTCGTCGTGATCCCCGGCCTGATCGCCCTCGTCATGGAGCCCTCGCTGGGCAAGTCCGCGGACGGCCTCCAGTACAACGACGCCATCCCGGTCCTCATGCGCGACCTGCTCCCGAACGGTGTCCTCGGCATCGCGGTGACCGGCCTGCTCGCCGCCTTCATGGCGGGCATGGCGGCCAACGTCTCGTCCTTCAACACGGTGTTCACGAACGACATCTGGGCCGCGTACATCAAGAAGGGCCAGAGCGACAAGCACTACCTCCAGACCGGCCGCGTGGTCACGGCCGTGGGTGTGCTGATCGGCATGGGCACGGCGTTCATCGCGGGCAGCTTCAGCAACATCATGAACTACCTGCAGACGCTGTTCTCCTTCTTCAATGTGCCGCTTTTTGTTGTATTTATCATCGGCATGTTCTGGAAGCGGACGACTCCGGCTGCCGGTTTCTGGGGCCTTCTGTCGGGCACGGTCGCCGCGATGGTGAACTACTTCTGGTTCTACAAGCAGGGCGTCATCGAGATCCCCTCCGACCAGGGCGCCAACTTCGTCTCGTCGATCGTCGCCTTCGTCGTCGGCGCGGTCGTGATGCTCGTGGTCACGATGGTCACCAAGTCCAAGCCCGCCGAGGAGCTGGCCGGTCTCGTCTACGGCACGAAGTCGCCGGGCATGGAGGAGCCGCCGGCCGAGGGTGACGACGCCTGGTACCGCAAGCCGGCCCTGCTGGGCTGGGGTGCGATCGCCCTCGCCGTCATCTGCTACATCCCGTTCTCCTTCTGAGGTCCGAGGTACCCGACATGAGCGACGACATGAACCAGCACGTCGAGGAAGTGAAGGAACTGGAGGCCAAGTCGGCGACGGCGGCCCGCCTCTTCGACGTACGACGCATCATCGGCGGCCTCTTCGTGGTGTACGGCGTGATCGTGACGATCGCCGGCTTCACGGCGTCCGACGCCGACATGAAGAAGGCGCAGGACATCAACATCAACCTCTGGACGGGGTTGGGGATGCTCGTTCTCGGCCTCTTCTTCCTGGTGTGGCTGAAGCTGCGGCCGACGGTGCCGCCGACGGCGGAGGAACTGGCGGAGGCGTCCACGCCGACCGAATAGTTCCGCCCCACCCCGGGCACCCGAACCAGGTCCGGCCCCACCGCTTGGGAGAGCGGTGGGGCCGGCCCTTTGGGTTCGGTCGGCCCGGTCGATCAGGCTGCCGCCCCCAGTTCGCACCAGACGAGCTTGCCGTGGTCGCCGCTGTCCGACAGCGGGTGCCAGCCCCAGCCGTCGGCGCAGGTCCGGACGAGGTCGAGGCCGCGGCCCGCCTCCGCGTCGGGTGGGGTGAAGAGGGGCGGGGCGGGTGGTTTCGGGTCCGCGTCCCAGACGCCGATACGGAGCACTCCGTTGGTCCAGCGGAGGCGGAGGGCGGCCGGGCCCTTGGTGTGGCGGATGGCGTTGGAGACCAGTTCCGTCGCCAAGAGTTGGGCTACGTCCGCGAGTTGGGGTGGGCCGTGGAGCGTGAGGATCAGGTGGAGGGTGTGGCGGGAGACCGTTACGGCGCGGGGGTCGTGAGGGATGTACAGGGTGTACTCCCACGGTTCGGGTGAGCGGGGTGGCGGGTGCGGCATGCGGTAACTCCGTTGGTCAGTGCGGGAGTTCGGCGCGGCGAAGGGAGTGTGGGGGCGGTGGCAATGCCGCCGTCGCCATGGCATGGCGGGGCGGTGCGCTTCCGGTGGCCCCGGATTCGCTGCGTGTGCGACGCGTCACCGACGGTAGGACTTAACTTTAGGAACATGCAAGCTGTTGTCCTAACCTGACACCCGAACGGGTCGCCGTTCCACGGATGTTGAGGCAAGGAGGGCACATGCCCCGGAGAAGGCAGGTCACCGCCCGGCGGGCCCGGCTCGGCACGGAGTTGCGCCGGCTGCGCGAGGCGGCGGGACTCACGGCCCGGGAGGCGGCGGCCCTGCTCGGAGCCGATTCGGTGCAGATGAGCCAGATCGAGTCCGGCGTCGCGGGTGTCAGCGAGGAGCGCCTGCGGCGGCTCGCCGCGAACTACGCGTGCTCCGACGGCGAGTTGATCGAAGCCCTGGTGGCGATGGCGACTTCCCGCACCCGGGGCTGGTGGGAGGAGTACCGGGGCGTACTCCCCGTCCCGTTCCTGGACCTCTCCGAACTGGACCACTACGCCACGTTCCGCCACGAGGTCGCGGTCATCCACGTCCCCGGACTCCTCCAGACCGAGGCCTACGCGAGGGCACTGTTCGCCTATATGTCGCCGGAGCTCCCCAAGAGCGAGCTGGAGCTCTGGGTGGAGCACAGGATGCGGCGCCGCAGCGTCATCGAGGCCCCCTCCCCCGCTCCGTACACGACTGTGATCCATGAGGCGGCGCTACGTATCCGGGTCGGCAGCCGCGAGGATTCCCGCGCCCAACTGCTCCGGATCCTCGAAGCCGCCGAAGCGGATCACGTCACCGTGCGGGTCGTCCCCTTCGACCTGGACTGTTTCGCCGGAGGCGGCAGCACCATGATGTACCTGGGCGGAGCGGTGCCCCGCCTCGACACCGTCGTCAGGGACGCGCCGCACGGCACCGCGCTCATGGATGCCGAAGCCCAACTCGGCCACTTCCGAACACTCTTCCGTAAAGTGGAGGACGCGTCTCTCGACGCAACCAAGTCGCGGGACTTCGTTCACCAGTTGACCAAGGAACTGTGAGGCCGGACCATGACCACGCCCGAGTGGCAGAAGTCGTCCTTCTCCGGCGGTGGTGAAGGCAACAACTGCATAGAACTCGCCCCCGCGCCCGGCAACCGCACCCGCCTCCGCGAAAGCGACACCCCGGCCGACGAACTCACCCTCGACACCGACCGGTTGACCCACCTGCTGGACGCGGTCAAGGACGGCCGCGCCCCCGAGCTCGTAGACGTCACCTTCTCCCCGGACGGGGAACTCGTGCACCTGGACGCCACCGTCACCACCACCCGCGCCAAGTGGAACGCCTTCGTGCGCGGTGTGCGGGCGGGCGAGTTCGACCAATTCGTGGGTGGGACGCCCGCCGAGCGGGAGTTGGGGCGGTCGTACAGCACCGGCAAGGGTGACGGGGCGGTGCGGTTCGAGGTGGAGGGGCTGGACGTGGAGTGTCGGGCGGACAGGACCGCCCTGTTGACCTACCGGCTCACCGTCGCGCGACCCGAACTCGCCCCAGAACGCTGGGAGTTCACCCTCCACTGGGACGACAAGTCCTTCGCCGACGTGCTCACGTCGAGCGACCCCGAACCGGAGCGGCTGCGGCAGCTCGTGCACCTGGTCCGGTCCCTGATGGACGAGTGGTGGGCCACCAAGGGGCACAACCGTCGCTCGGCGAAGATGGGGCGGCGGCTGTCGTAGGGGCGGGCTTCGTCAGGAGCCCTCCGGGGGTGACGGCGTGGCCACCGGACCCGCCCGGTCCAAAAGACCCGTGCGCGCGGCCAGCGCCGCCGCCTCCAGGCGGGAGCCGACGCCGAGCTTCATCAGGACGCGCTGGACGTGCGTACGCGCCGTGGACGGGGCGATGCCCATGCCCGCCGCGATGAGGCGGGTGTCCTCGCCGTCGGCGACTCTGACCAGGACCTCGACCTCGCGGGGCGTCAGCATCTGGAGGAGGCGTTGGCCCTCGTCGTCGGGTTGGGCGGCAGGGTTCAGGAGTTCGCCGAAGGCGCCCTGCAACAACGCCGGGGCGACCGCCGCCTCGCCCGCCCGCGCCTTCATCAGGGCGCGTTCCACACCCTCTATGCGTTCGTCGTGCCGTACGTAGCCGGAGGCGCCCGCCGCGAAGGCGGACGCGATGCCGCGCGGCGAGGGCACCGGGCCGAGGACCACCACCGCCACTTGCGGGCGTTCGCGTTTGATGCGGACGACCGGGTCGAAGGTGCCCGGTTCCGCCGGAGTCGCGGTGCCCAGGAGGCAGACCTCCGGCGCGCGCGAGATGACGAGTTCCGCCGCCCCGGCCGCCGGTGCGGCCGCCGCGAGCACCCGGTGCCCGCGCAGCTTGAGGGCCGAGGCCAACGCCTCGGCGAGCAGTCGGTGGTCGTCGACCACCATCAGCCGCACTCCCATCGGGCCAACCCCCCAATCCACCCCGGGCGTCCCCGCGAACCCCCGGGCCCCCCAAGGACAGGCGAGCCCCCCGACTCCCCGTCCTTCTTCATCTCCCGGAAGCTACACGCTTGTTCGAGGTTGCGCGCCCCCTACCGGCCAGAAGCGGCCCTGAATGCTGAAATCCAGTGCATTGAGGGACGTTTGGGCGTACGGGAGCACGGAGCGAGCGCCGGGGAGCGTAGCGGAGCGTGTTCAATCGGTGGTGAAGCCGAGCGCCGTGTACCGCGCGCCGTCGTCCGCGTACGGGGCGCCGATCACGGACCGGCCGATGAACAAGTTGCCCTTGGCGTAGTGGAGTTCGGCGCCCGCCTCGCCCGGCGCCATGCCGCTGATCGCGTTCCGTACGGTCGCCGTCGCCGGGGTCTCCAGGAGCGTGCGCTGCTTCATGGTGCGCGGGTCGATCGTGGCCACCTCGCTGCCCTTGTCGTACGCGCCCGTCTTGAACGCCAGGAGGTGTCCGCCGTCCATGCGCAGCGGGAAGATGTCGTGGTCGCCGCCCTCGACGCGGTCGCCGGTCGGCTTTCCCGTCTCCAGGGAGTACGACACGATCTCGTTGGTCGTACCGGAGGTGCGGGCGGCGGACTTGGAGCGTCCGGAGACGGCGTGCTGGCGGGTCGCGAGGTAGACGCGGCCGTTGCCGACCGTGAGCTTCGCGCAGCCCTCCGTCTTGCCGACCTCGCAGGTGAAGTCGTACTTCTTGTGGTCGATGGCGATCTTGGACGTCAGTTTTCCGTTGTCGTCCACGGTGAGGATGTCGTTGATCGTGCGCGCCGCGTCGTGCCCTGTCCCGACGCCGAAGACGACGGGCCTGGTGGAGAGCACCTTCACGTCGGCGGAACCGGCGGGGAGCTTGTAGGACCACTTGGGCCCGCCCGTCGTCGGGTCCAGGAGCTGCACGTCGTACGTCTCCTTGCCGTACGCGCCGCACTTGCGGACGGCCACGAGGCGCGCGCCGCCCCGGTATCCGACGTCCTCGCAGGCCCCGGTGTCGGGCTGCCAGAGGATGCGGCCGGACTTGATGTCGAAGGCGGCGCCGCCGTCGAAGCCGCCGCCCGCGGCGAGGGTGTTGCCGGAGAGGGAGAGCTCCTCGAAGCGCCGGTCCTTGGTGCCCTGGCGGACGGTCTTCGTCCAGAGCTTGTCCCCCGTGTTGACGTCGAAGACCGTGATCTGGGTGCACGGCCGGGGCCGGTGGTTCTTGGCGCGCTTGCCGGCCTCGCTGACCACGGCCGCGAGCCCGTCGTCGGTGACGCCCGCCGTGCCCGCGCAGGTCTGCCCCGACAGCGGGAGCGTCCAGGTCTTCCTGCCGGTCGCGGCGTCGTAACCGGCGATCTGGTTCACGCCCGCCTTGGCGTACGTCCCGTCGATCAGCCAGGACCCGCGGACGCTGTCCACCTGCCGCTTCGCCACCTTCGGCGCGGGCAGCCGCAGCGAGGGGCGGGCCGCGGGGTCGGCGGGCGGGCGCTCCGCCGCCGGGCCGTCGATGCCGTCGCTCTTGTCGCCGTCGGCGGGGCCTGCCGCGCCCGCGCCGGGGTCGTCGCCGCCGGACGTCGAGAGGTAGGTGACGCCGCCGACGACGAGGGCCAGGGCGACGACGCCCGCGGCGATGAGGACGAGGGGCGAGCGCGGGGAGAGCTTCGCGCCGGTGCCGGTGCCGGAACTGGTGCCGCTGCCGGAACTGGTGCCGGTGCCAGTGCCGGTGCCGCCGAAGGCGCCGGGCCGGCCGTCGCCGTCGTCAGCGGGTTGCTGCTGGGGCGGTCCCTGCACAGGGGTCGGCGGCTGCTCGGGCGGGAGCGGGATGTGCCGGTCGAATCCGCCGCGCGGCGGCCAGTTGGGCGGCTGAGTCATCAGCGCTCCCCCCAGTTCCTGCTGACCTTGCTGACGTATCAGCGGCCCTTTCTATCACCCGACACACCGGCGCCGCCCGCGCCGTCAGGCGTCCTCGGCCAGCTCCAGCCAGCGCATCTCCAACTCCTCGCGCTGGGCGACCAGTTCGCGCAGCTCCGCGTCCAGCTTCGCGACCTTCTCGAAGTCGGTGGCGTTGTCGGCGATCTGCGTGTGGAGCTTGCCCTCCTTCTCGGAGATCTTGTCCATCTGCCGCTCGACCTTCTGGAGTTCCTTCTTGGCGGCGCGGGTGTCGGCGGCCGAAGGGCCGGACTTCTCGGCGGCGGCGGCCGGGGCGGGCGCGGGGGCCGCGGCCTCGACCATCCGCTGCCTGCGCTCCAGGTACTCGTCGATACCGCGCGGCAGCATCCGCAGCGTGGCGTCGCCGAGCAGGGCGAAGGTCTTGTCGGTGGTGCGCTCCAGGAAGAACCGGTCGTGGGAGATCACGACCATGGAGCCCGGCCAGCCGTCGAGCAGGTCCTCCAGCTGGGTCAGGGTCTCGATGTCGAGGTCGTTCGTCGGCTCGTCGAGGAAGAGGACGTTCGGCTCGTCCATGAGGAGGCGCAGCAGCTGGAGGCGGCGGCGCTCGCCACCGGACAGGTCGCCGACCGGCGTCCACTGCTTGTCCTTCGCGAAGCCGAACTGCTCGCACAGCTGGCCCGCGGTCATCTCGCGGCCCTTGCCGAGGTCGACGCGGTCGCGGACCTGCTGGACGGCCTCCAACACCCGGAGGGTGGCCGGGAGTTCGGTGACGTCCTGCGAGAGGTACGCGAGCCGGACCGTCTTGCCGACGGCGATCTTCCCCGCGGCGGGCTGTACGTCGCCCTCGCTGCGGGCGGCCTGCTCCAGGGCGCGCAGCAGCGACGTCTTGCCCGCGCCGTTCACGCCGACCAGGCCGACGCGGTCGCCGGGGCCGAGCTGCCAGGTGAGGTGCTTGAGGAGGGTCTTCGGCCCGGCCGTGACCGTCACGTCCTCAAGGTCGAAGACCGTCTTGCCGAGGCGGGCGTTGGCGAACTTCATCAGTTCGCTCTTGTCGCGGGGCTCGGGGACGTCGGCGATCAGTTCGTTGGCCGCCTCGACGCGGAAGCGGGGCTTCGACGTGCGGGCGGGGGCGCCGCGGCGCAGCCAGGCGAGTTCCTTGCGGACGAGGTTCTGGCGCTTGGCCTCTTCGGTGGCGGCGATGCGTTCGCGCTCGGCGCGGGCGAAGACGTAGTCCGAGTAACCGCCTTCGTATTCGTAGACGTCGCCCTTCTGCACGTCCCACATGCGGGTGCAGACCTGGTCCAGGAACCAGCGGTCGTGGGTGACGCAGACGAGCGCGGAGCGGCGGGCGCGGAGGTGGGCGGCGAGCCAGGAGATGCCCTCGACGTCGAGGTGGTTGGTCGGCTCGTCGAGGACGATCAGGTCCTGCTCGGCGATGAGAAGCTTGGCGAGGGCGATACGGCGCCGCTCGCCGCCGGAGAGCGGGCCGATGACGGTGTCGAGTCCCTGCGGGAAGCCGGGAAGGTCGAGGCCGCCGAAGAGGCCCGTCAGTACGTCGCGGATCTTGGCGCTGCCCGCCCACTCGTGGTCGGCCATGTCGCCGATGACCTCGTGGCGGACGGTGGCCTCGGGGTCGAGGGAGTCGTGCTGGGTGAGGACGCCGAGGTGCAGGCCGCCGCTGTGGGTGACGCGGCCGGTGTCGGCCTCTTCGAGCTTGGCGAGCATGCGGATGAGGGTGGTCTTGCCGTCGCCGTTGCGGCCGACGACGCCGATCCGGTCGCCTTCTTGTACGCCGAGGGAGACGCCGTCGAGGAGGGCACGGGTGCCGTAGACCTTCGAGACGTTTTCGACGTTGACCAGATTGACTGCCATTTCGCTCCGCTCCGGGGGGTGGGCCACGGGGGTGGGCCGGTCTTCCAGCGTAGTAGGGGTGCGGGTGTGCCTTTGGGCGCGGCCCTCGTCCTCCCACGCCACGGGGCTCCGCCCCGGACCCCGCGCCTCAAACGCCGGCGGGGCTGGATTTTGGCGGGCCGATCAAGCCCCTGCGGCGTTTGAGCAGCGGGGTGCGGGGCGGAGCCCCGGTCTTTGGGGCCGGTGCGGCGGGAACGGTCAGAGGGCGGTGGCGCCGGGGGCCGGGGACGGGGCCACGCGGGCGGTGCGGCATGACGCCGACTCGGTCAGCGCCGCCGCAACCTTCCGCGCAGACGCCTCGTCCTCCGCGAGGAACGCCGTCGTCGGGCCGGAGCCGGAGACAAGCGCGGCCAGCGCCCCCGCCGACGTACCGGTCTCAAGGGTCCGCGCCAGGGACGGGAAGAGGGAGAGGGCCGCCGGCTGGAGGTCGTTCGTGACCGTGGCCGCGAGGGCCGCCACGTCACCCGTGCGCAGCGCCTCCAGGAGGGCCGGGTCCGCGACGGGGTCCGGCGCCTCGGGGCTGAGGCGGTCGAACTCCCGGTAGACGGCAGGCGTGGAGAGGCCGCCGTCCGCTAGCGCGAAGACCCACCAGAACTCGCCGCCCACGTCGAGAGGTTCGAGCTTCTCGCCGCGCCCCGTACCGAGCGCGGCGCCGCCGACCAGGCTGAAGGGAACGTCGCTGCCCAACTCGGCGCAGATGTCGAGGAGTTCGGACCGGGGGGCGTTCGTGCCCCAGAGGGCGTCGCAGGCGACGAGGGCGCCGGCGGCGTCCGCCGAGCCGCCCGCCATGCCCCCGGCCACGGGGATGTCCTTCGCGATGTGGATACGTACGTCGGGCGTGACGTCGTACCTACGACCCAGTTCGATGGCCGCGCGCGCCGCCAAGTTCGTACGGTCCAGGGGCACTTGGTCGGCACCGGGGCCGGTGCACGTAAGCGCGAAGGAGTCTGCCGCCGACACCGTCACCTCGTCGTAGAGGCCCACCGCGAGGAAGACGTTCGCCAGGTCGTGGAAGCCGTCGGGGCGGGCGCCGCCCACCGCGAGCTGGACGTTGACCTTGGCGGGGACGCGTACCGTCACGCTCACGCGGCGGCCTCCTTGTGCTCGGCGATCCGGGCGAACTCGTGGACGGTCAGCGCCTCGCCGCGCGCCTGCGGGGACACGCCCGCCGCGACGAGCGCCGCCTCCGCGGCCTGCGCGGAGCCCGCCCACCCGGCGAGCGCGGCGCGCAGCGTCTTGCGGCGCTGGGCGAACGCGGCATCGACGACCGCGAAGACCTCTTCCTTGGACGCGGTCGTGGGGATCGGCTCGGTGCGGCGGACCAGGGAGACGAGGCCGGAGTCGACGTTCGGGGCCGGCCAGAACACGTTGCGGCCGATCCGGCCCGCGAGCTTGACCTCCGCGTACCAGTTGGCCTTGACCGACGGGACGCCGTACACGCGGGATCCGGGACCCGCGGCGAGCCGGTCGGCGACCTCGGCCTGCACCATGACGAGGGTGCGCTCGATGGTCGGGAACGTGTCGAGCATGTGCAGCAGGACGGGGACCGCGACGTTGTACGGGAGGTTCGCGACGAGCGCGGTGGGCGCGGGGCCCGGCACCTCCGTCACCTGCATCGCGTCGATGTTGACGAGGTCGAAGGCGTCCTTCTTGGCGGGGACGCGGGCCGCGACCGTCGCGGGGAGCGCCGCCGCCAGTACGTCGTCGATCTCCACCGCCGTGACGTGGCGGGCGACTTCGAGCAGCGCGAGGGTGAGTGAGCCGAGCCCGGGGCCTACCTCGACGACGGTGTCGTCCTCGGTCACCTCCGCGGTGCGGACGATGCGGCGGACGGTGTTGGCGTCGATCACGAAGTTCTGGCCGCGTTGCTTGGTCGGCCGGACGTTCAGCGCCGCGGCGAGTTCGCGGATGTCCGCGGCGCCGAGGAGGGGGCCCTGGGGGTCACTGGTGCTCACCGTTCAAGGGTAGCCGGGCCCTGCCGGGGGGCTGCCTGTGACGTGGTTGCGGTCGCGGGGCTCCGCCTCGGGCCCCGCGCCTCAATCGCCGGCGGGGCCTGATGTGCTCACCCGCCCAGGCGCGCCCCGCAGTGCGGCCACGGACTCGCACCCCTGCTCACGTAGAGCTTCTTCGCCCGGAACGTCTGCTCCTCCGCGGGCGCGTCCTGGGGGCGGCCCGAGCCGCCGAGGCTCTGCCACGTGTGAGTGTCGAACTGGTAGAGACCGCCGTAGGTGCCGGTCGCGTCCGTGGCCTCCGGGCGGCCGCCCGATTCGCAGGCCGCGAGCCCGGACCAGTTCAGGGAGTCCGCCCCTGCCACCGACGTCGGCAGCTGCTTCGTGCCCACCTTCACCACCTGCGTGCGCGGCTCCCGCACCACTTCCTGCCGCACGCGCCGCGGCTTCATCTTGACCCCGTTGACCGTCCGCACCGAGTACGTGACCCGCTTCATGCCGGGCTCGCCGGCCCGCGTCACGACCTCCGTGCCCTGGAAGAGGGAGTCGTCCCGGGTGCGCTCGGTCGCGTACGGGATCGGCTCCTCGCGGACCTCCTTCGTGCCCGTCACCCGCATCACCGTGATCACCTGCCCGTCCCGCGGGAAGCTGTGCTGCGGCGCCGACGTCGTGTCCTGGCCGCGCAGCGTGACGCCCGCGTCCTCGACGGCTTCGCGCACGGTCGCCGCGTTCGTGCGGATGGTGCGGCGGTTGCCGTCCGCCATGATCGTGACGCTGCGTTCGGTGCGGACGTCGAGGGCGAGGCCGTGCCGGGCGATCCGCTTCGAGCGCGAGGCGGAGACGTAGGCGCCCTCCGCCCGCACCCCGAGCTGCTTGAGCGCGCCGTGCACGGTCTGCGCCGTCGTCCACAGCTCGCGGCGCTGCCCGTCGAGGGTGAGGCGGACGGGCCGTCCGTAGCGGACCGCGACCTCGTCGCCGCTCGCCAGGCCGGCCTCCTCCCCCGGCGCCACGACATCGTGCTCGCCGACGTCCACGCCCTCGTCGGCGAGGAGTTCGGTGACGTCGTCGGCGAAGGTGTGCAGGGTGCGCTCCTTGCCGTCGACGCTGAGGTGGACCGCCTTGTCGTCGGCGACGAAGGCGGAGGTGCCGCCCGCGAGGAACGCGACGACCAGCGCCTGCGGCAGCAGCCTGCGCAGTGACTCGGGCCGCTGGGTCGTCTTCTTGCGGCGGGCGGCCCGCCGTGCGGCGGCCCGGCCACTGCCCGGGGCGGCCGGAGCCGCTGGGGCCGTCGGGGCCGCCGGGGCCGGAAGCGGGTCGGCGGTGGGCGTCGGACGCGGCAGCCACGGCTCGGGGCCGTAGGCAGCCTGCTCGTACGGCTCGTACGGCTCGTACGTCGTCCCGTACGGCTCGTACATCTCCTGCGGCGCATTGCTCACGACGACGCTCCAGGCACTCAGGCACTCCAGGTGTCCGGTCCCCAGGGAAGGGGCGGATCGGGCCAGCAGAACCTAGCGGAGCGACCGTCACCCTCCAAAGTGCCACGACTACTCAGCGTTGCGACTTTGCCCGAAGCTGAGCGGACACGAACGGCCTCGACCGTTATCGCTCAGTAATCGAAGGCGCGCGCGGTGTTGGCGGAGACCGACGTCGCGAGCGCTTCCTCGGTGACGCCCTTGACCTCGGCCATGGCCCGCAGCGTGACCGGAATGAGATACGGGGCATTAGGCCGACCGCGGTACGGCGCCGGGGTCAGGAAGGGCGCGTCCGTCTCGACGAGCACGAGCTCCGGCGGCGCCACGGCCAGCGCGTCCCGCAGCGGCTGCGCGTTCTTGAACGTCACGTTGCCCGCGAACGACATGAAGTAGCCGTTCTCCGCGCAGATTTGGGCCATCTCCGCGTCGCCGGAGTAGCAGTGGAAGACGGTGCGTTCGGGGGCGCCCGCTTCCTTCAGGACGCGTAGCACATCGGCGTGCGCCTCGCGGTCGTGGATGACGAGCGCCTTGCCGTGCCGCTTGGCGATCTCGATGTGGGCGCGGAACGACTTCTCCTGTGCGGCCTTGCCTTCGGGTCCCGTACGGAAGTAGTCGAGGCCCGTCTCGCCGACGCCCTTCACGTGCGGGAGGGCGGCGAGCCGGTCGATCTCGGCGAGCGCCTCGTCGAGGCCCGCGTCACCGAGGGGTTCCCGGGCGCCCTGCCGGGACCAGCCGTCGGGGTCGCCGTGCACGATGCGCGGCGCCTCGTTGGGGTGCAGGGCGACGGTCGCGTGCACGCGCGCGTGCTCCTCGGCCACGGAGGCCGCCCACCGGGAGCCCGCGAGGTCGCAGCCCACCTGCACGACCGTGGTCACGCCCACCGACGCCGCCTTGGCGAGGCCCTCCTCCACCGTGCCCTCCTGCATGTCCAGGTGGGTGTGGGAGTCGGCGACCTCGATCTCCAGGGGGGCGGGCAGCGGCGGCGGGGTGACGTCCTTGGTGCTGGGGCTCATGCCCCCGATCCTACGAAGCCGCGCTCACGCGTCCCGCTTGTGGTGGTGGCTGAAGGGGTGCAGGAGGTCCGACAGGTGCCAGTGGTGGTGCCCCTCGCGCTCGGCCGCCTCGGGTTCCGGGACCTCGACCGGGCCGGCCTGCGGGGTGCGGTGGTGCTGCAGCGCGTCGCGGGCGGAGGAGACCCGGCCCGCGCGCATGATGCGGACGACATGGCCCCCGCAGTTCACGCAGGTGGGGCGGGTCAGCGGCGACGGCACGCGCTCGCCCTTGACCACGTACATCACGAACTCCGCACCGTCCCCGTCGACGTGGTGCTCGATCTCGTAGGACTGCTCCCAGCCGTGCCCGCACCGCATGCAGGCGAAGGAATACGACTCGTGGGCGATGGATATCGCCGCGCTGCGATTCGGGACCGGGGGCGCCTGCGCACCGATGGCTGTCTTGGAGACTGCGAACTCGCTCATGCCAGCTCCTCTTGCCCGCTGGACAAACGCTGCTCTGCGGCAACGTGGGGACGGGTGCGTCCCCTTCAACCAGTGGACGCCTCCGCTGGGCCGAGCGCAAAAGCCCTGTCGACTATTGGATCCGATTTGGCCTTTCCCTGCCGAAACGGCCCGGGCGCGCGGTCTTCGCTTTGCTTTTCAGGTTAGTCCTTTACGTCCTTATGGGGCGGTCCGAGCCGCATTCTTTGCCGCCACGACGGCATCGAAGACCTCGCGCTTGGGCAGCCCCGCGGCGGCGGCCACGGCGGCGATCGCCTCCTTGCGGCGCTCGCCCGCCTCCTCCCGCACCTGGACCCTGCGTACCAGCTCATCGGGGGTGAGGTCGTCGGCAGGCTGCTCCGGGGCGCCCTCGACGACGACGGTGATCTCACCGCGTACGCCGTCGGCGGCCCATTCGGCGAGTTCCTTCAGAGGGCCGCGCTTCACTTCCTCGTACGTCTTGGTGAGCTCGCGGCAGACGGCGGCGCGGCGCTCCTCGCCGAAGGCCTCGACCATCGCGGCGAGGGTGTCGTCGAGGCGGTGCGGGGCCTCGAAGTAGACGAGGGTGCGGCGCTCGTCGGCGACCTCCTTGAGGCGGGACAGGCGCTCGCCCGCCTTGCGCGGCAGGAAACCCTCGAAACAGAAGCGGTCGACCGGCAGCCCGGAGAGCGCGAGCGCGGTCAGGACCGCCGACGGGCCCGGCACGGCCGTGACCCGGATGTCCTTCTCCACGGCCGCCGCGACGAGTCGGTACCCGGGATCGGACACCGACGGCATCCCCGCGTCCGTCACCAGCAGCACCCGCGCCCCACCGGCGAGCGCCTCGACCAGCTCCGGCGTACGCGCCGCCTCGTTGCCCTCGAAGTACGACACGACACGCCCGCCGACCCGCACCCCGAGCGCCTGCGTGAGCCGCTTCATGCGCCGGGTGTCCTCGGCGGCGACCACGTCGGCGGCGGCCAACTCCTGGGCGAGGCGCGGCGGCGCGTCCGACACCGCCCCGATCGGGGTGCCTGCCAGCACGAGGGTTCCGGTGGACTCGGGGGATTCTGCGGTTCCTGTCACGTTTCCAGTCTCGCAGGAGCGGGCGGCAGGACTCGCACAGTCGGGTTCCCTACGATGGCGCGCGTGACCAGTACCGCGTCGTCGTCCGGGGCGACTCCGACCAGCGCACCGACCGAGCAGGCCACCGCCATCGCGGAGCCGCAGCAGTCGTCGTGGCTGCGCGGGCTGCGCAGGTTCGGATACCGGGCGCCGGCGAGAGACGGTGACGTGCGGGCGCGCCTCGTGCCGCCGTTCCCGCCGCTCGGGGGGCGGTTGTGGGCGTCGTTCGGGCTCGGCCGGTTCAGCGCCGCGCAGGCGGAGCGGATCGTCGGCTGGGTGGGGCCGCTGCTCGTCACGCTCGTCGCGGGCCTCGCCAGGTTCTGGAACCTGGGCAGCCCGAAGGCGGTGATATTCGACGAGACGTACTACGCGAAGGACGCGTGGGCGCTCATCCACCGCGGCTTCGAGGTGAACTGGCCCAAGGACGCCAACGACAAGATCCTGGCCACGGGCGGACACGTACCGATCCCGCACGACGCCTCGTATGTCGTGCATCCGCCGGTGGGGAAGTACGTCATCGGTATCGGTGAGTGGCTGTTCGGGTTCGACCCGTTCGGCTGGCGGTTCATGACGGCGGTGCTCGGCACGCTGTGCGTGCTGATGGTCTGCCGGATCGGGCGGCGGATCTTCCGCTCCACGTTCCTCGGCTGCCTGGCGGGCGCGCTGCTCGCCGTCGACGGGCTCTCGTACGTGATGAGCCGCACCGCGCTGCTCGACTCGATCCTGGTGTTCTGGGTGGTGGCGGCGTTCTGCTGCCTGGTGCTCGACCGGGAGCGCACGCGCGGGCAGTTGGCGGCCGCGCTGCCGGTGGACGAGCACGGAGTGCCGCACCCCGATGCCGGGATCGCCGAGACGCTGCGCCTGGGCTGGCGGCCGTGGCGGCTGCTCGCCGGGCTCTGCCTCGGGCTCGGGGCGGCCACGAAGTGGAACGGCTTCATCTTCCTCGCAGCGTTCGCGCTCATGTCGGTGCTGTGGGACGTGGGTTCGCGGCGGGTGGCGGGCGCCGAACGCCCGTACCGCGCGGTCCTGCGGCGGGACATCGTCCCCGCCTTCGTCTCGACGGTCCCCGTCGCCATCGCCACGTACGTGCTGTCCTGGCTCGGCTGGATCCTCTCCCCCGCCGACGGCTCCGGCGGCTACTTCCGCAACTGGGCGGCCACCGACGGCAAGGGCGGCAGCTGGACCTGGCTGCCGGACTGGGTGCGCTCCATGTGGCACTACGAGCACGAGGTGTGGAACTTCAACACCACGCTCACGTCGCCGCACACCTACCAGTCCAACCCGTGGAGCTGGATGGTCGACGGCCGCCCGGTCTCGTACTTCTACGAGTCACCGAAGCCGGGCGCCCAGGGCTGCCCCGCCGACGCCACCGAGAAGTGCGCCCGCGAGGTCCTCGCCCTCGGCACGCCACTGCTGTGGTGGGCGGCCTGCTTCGCGCTGCTCTTCGTGCTGTGGCGCTGGTTCTTCCGCCGCGACTGGCGGGCGGGCGCGATCCTCGCCGGCATCGCGGCGGGCTACCTCCCCTGGTTCAACTACCAGGAGCGGACGATCTTCTACTTCTACGCGGTCGTCTTCGCCCCGTTCCTCTGCCTCGCCATGGCGATGATGCTCGGCGCGATCATCGGCAAACCGGGCTCGTCGGAACGGAGAAGGGTGATCGGCGCGACGGGCGCGGGCGCCCTTGTGCTGCTGATCGCCTGGAACTTCATCTATTTCTGGCCGATCTATACGGGGGATGCCATTCCGATCGACTCCTGGCGTTCGCGGATGTGGCTGGACACTTGGGTCTGAGTCGAATTCGGTCAGCCTTCTGATCTCAATCCGGACACCTTCGGACATCATCTGCGGAACTCGCGGCCCCCTGGGCACTCGGCGTGCTTACAGTCCCTCACGTAAACCTGGGGAGGGGGGCGCGTCATGCGCAAGGGGGTCAAGGTCGCCGTCGTCGGCGGGGTGTTCACCGTCATGGTGGGCGGCGCCGGGTACGGGGCGTACAACCTCGTCACGGCGGTCGCGGGCGGGAACACCGTGTCGTCGCACGGGTCGGAGCACAAGTCGGGGCCGCCGTCGGGCGACGAGGTGAAGGACACGGCGGAGCGGTTCCTCGCGGCGTGGGCGAAGAACGATCCGGCGGAGGCGGCGCGGCTCACGGACTACGCCGAGAACGCGATGAGCGTCCTGGAGGACTGGCACGAGCGGGCGCACGTCACGCGCACCGAGCTCAAGGCGACGAAGGCGGACGGCACGAAGGTCGCCTTCCACGTCAAGGCCACCGTGTCGTACGGCGGGAAGACGAGGACGATGGCGTACGACTCCTCGCTGAAGGTCGTCCGCGGGAAGACCACGGGACGGGCGCTGGTCGACTGGTCGCCGGCCGTGGTGCACCCCGCGCTGAAGAAGGGCGACACCCTCGTCACCGGCAAGGCCGCCGCCCCGCCGATCGAGGCCGTCGACCGCGACGGCGCCGTGCTCAGCGACGCCACGTACCCGTCCCTCGGCCCGGTCCTGGACCAGCTGCGCGCCAAGTACGGGGACTTTGCCGGGGGTTCGCCCGGCATCGAGACGTACGTGGAGCGGACCACCGCCAACGGGGACACGACCACCGCGAAGACGCTCCTCACCCTCGCCAAGGGCAAGACCGGCAAGCTGCGTACGACACTGAGCGCCACCGCGCAGGCCGCCGCCGAGCAGGCCGTGCGGAAGTACCCGGAGTCGTCGGTGGTCGCGGTCAAGGCGTCGACGGGGGAAGTCCTCGCGGTCGCCAATCAAGAGAAGGGCGAGTTCAACGCGGCGTTCCAGGGCGGCAACGCCCCCGGCTCGGTCATGAAGATCGTCAGCGCGGCGGCGCTGATCGACAACGGCGTCACCTCGGCGAACGGCCCGGCGCCCTGCCCGGACTCCGCCGTCGCGCTCAGCCAGACCTTCCACAACCTCAAGGGCCTGCGGGCCGACGAGAACGCCACGCTCGCCAACAGCTTCGCGCGGTCCTGCAACACCGCCTTCATCAAGCTCTCCGACGACCTGGGCGCGGCCGAGTTCGCCGCCGAGGCCAAGGACCGGTTCGGGCTCGGCAAGGACTGGAAGACCGGGATCGTCTCCCGCGACGGCTCCGTGGAGATGCCCGGCAACTCCGACGACGCGGCGGCCCTGATCGGCCACGGGCAGGTCAAGATGAACCCGCTGAACATGGCGTCCGTCACGGCGACCGCCATCACCGGCGCCTTCCACCAGCCGGTCCTCGTCCCCCGCGATCTCGACGACCGGCAGCTCGCCACGGCGCAGGGACTGCGGCCCGGCACCTCCGGCCAGCTCAAGCAGATGATGCGGCTGACCGCGACCAGCGGCACCGCCGCCCAGGCCATGGCGGGCGTCCCCGGCGACAAGGGCGCGAAGACCGGCTCCGCCGACGTCGACGGCCAGGGCAACGCCAACTCCTGGTTCGCGGGCTACCGCGACGACGTCACGGCGGCGGCGACGGTGCCGCGCGGCGGGCACGGCGGCGACGCGGCGGGCCCGATCGTCGCGGCGGTGCTGCGGGCCGGGTCGTAGGACGCGGACACGGACACGGGCGCGTACAGCCCCGGGCGTAACAATCCCTCAACAGCGGTGAACCGACGCATCGCTCCTACCTCCCACGTCGTTCAGTCCTACGGGAAGTGCGCTCAGGACCACCCCGTACCCTGGGCCACCCGTAGATCTCCGGAGGACTCAGGTGGGCAGCAGAGGCAGGCGTCGCGGTGAGACCCGGCGCAACACGAACGCCCTGGTGATCGGTGGCGTCGCCGCCGTCGCCGTCATCGGGGCAGGCGTCGGCGCGTACGCGCTGATCGGGAGCGGCGAACCGGCGGGCAGCACCTCGGCGTCGGCCGACGACGGCAAGCCGGAGATCCCTTCGGGCCCGCCGACCGCCAAGGAGGTACGGGCGGCGGCCGACGGCTTCCTCACCGCCTGGCAGCACGGGAACGCCGCGAAGGCGGCCACGTACACGAACGACCCCACCGCCGCGAAGAAGGCGCTCGCCGACCTCACCAAGGACGCCCACCTCACCGACCTGAAGCTGGCCCCCGGCACCCGCAAGGGCGCCGAGGTCCCCTTCCACGTCACGTCCACCGTCTCGTACAAGGAGCTGACCAAGCCCTTCGCGTACGACTCGGCGCTCACCGCCGAGCGGCGCAAGAGCGACGGCAAGGTCTTCGTCGACTGGCAGCCCTCCGTGCTGCACCCGGACTTGAAGGAGGGCGACCACCTGGAGACCGGCGAGGCGGGCGATCCGCCGGTCAAGGCCGTGGACCGGTCTGGCGGCGAGCTGGACACGAAGAAGTACCCCTCGCTCGGCACCGTCGTCGACGGCCTGCGCGACAAGTACGGCAAGACGGCCGGCGGCACCGCGGGCGTCGAACTGCGCGTCGTACGCAAGCAGTCGGCCGACGAGGACGGCAAGTCGGAGAAGAACGCGCTGCCCGACAAGACGCTGCTCACCCTCTCCAAGGGCACCCCGGGCACCGTGAAGACGACGCTCGACCCGAAGCTCCAGGCCACCGCCGAGGAGCAGGTCGCCGACCGCAAGAAGGCCTCGGTCGTCCTCGTGAAACCGTCGACCGGCGAGATCCTGGCCGTCGCGAACTCCAACCCGAGCTTCAACACGGCGTTCCAGGGCTCGCTCGCGCCCGGCTCGACGATGAAGGTCATCACGGCCTCGATGCTCCTGGACAAGAACATCACCGACGTCGACAAGAAGCACCCGTGCCCGAAGTACTTCACGTACGGGCACTGGAAGTTCCAGAACGACGACAAGTTCCAGATCAAGGACGGCACGTTCAAGGCGAGCTTCGCCGCGTCCTGCAACACGGCCTTCATCAGCCAGGCCCCGAAGCTCGACGACGACTCGCTGACCAAGCAGGCGCAGTCGGTCTTCGGCCTCGGCCGCGACAACTGGTCGATCGGGGTGCCGAGCTTCGACGGCGCGGTGCCGGTGCAGTCGGACGCGCAGATGGCGGCCTCGCTGATCGGCCAGGGCGGCGTCCGCATGAACCCGCTGAACATGGCGTCGGTGGCCGCGACCGTGAAGGCGGGCGCCTTCCACCAGCCGTACCTCGTCTCGCCTGACGTCGACGACCGTACGCTCGCCAAGGCCGCGAAGCCGATCTCCTCCTCGACGGCCTCGAAGCTGCGGGAGCTGATGCACTACACGGCGATCGCCGGCACGGCGGTCAAGCCGATGTCCGGGCTCGGCTCCGACATGGGCGCCAAGACCGGTTCGGCGGAGGTCGACGGGCAGAAGGACCCCAACGGCTGGTTCACGGCCTGGCGCGGCGATCTCGCGGCGGCGGCCGTGGTGCAGCAGGGCGGGCACGGCGGCGACTCGGCCGGTCCCGTCGTACGCAAGATGCTGCTGGCCGGCGGCTAGTTCCTGGCCGACCGCGAGGCGATACGGGGTCGCGTGGCCCGTACACGTAGGGCTAGCGTGCGGGGCATGACGTCTACGGAAAGTGCGGCACACCCCCGTTTCGCCGAAGCGGCCACCGCCATGGGCCTGACCGAACTCCTGCCGCGGGTGCGGCGCTTCCCCGAAGCGACCCGCACCGCGCAGGAGGCGGCTGCGGCGATCGGCTGCGAACTCAGCCAGATCTGCAAGTCGTTGATCTTCGCGGCGGACGGGGTGCCGGTGCTCGTCCTGATGGACGGGTCCTCCCGCGTCGATCTGGATCTCGTACGCGAGGAGCTGGGCGCGGAGAAGGTGACGCGCGCGAAGGCGGACGTGGTGCGGGAGTTCACCGGGTACGCGATCGGCGGCGTACCGCCCTTCGGGCACGTGAACAAGACGCGGGTGCTGGCCGACCGGTCACTCTTGAACCACGACACGGTGTGGGCGGCCGCCGGAAATCCGTACGCCGTGTTCCCCATGGAGCCCAAGGAGTTGGTCTCGCACGCGGGCGCCGCGCTCGTGGACGTGCGCGCATGACTCCGGTGGTCGCGGCGGCGGTGCTGCTCGCCGCGGTCACACATGCGTCCTGGAACGCGCTGGCCCACCACATCACGGACAAGCTGGTCGGTTTCACGCTCATATCGGGCGGCGGGACGCTGATCGGGTTGGTGCTGGCGGTGTTCGCGCCACTGCCGGCGGCCGGGGCGTGGCCATATCTGGTCGCGTCGGCGCTGATCCATGTCGGTTATTACGTGCTGCTGATGACGTCGTTCAAGCTCGGCGACTTCGGCCAGGCCTACCCGATCGCGCGCGGCACGGCGCCGCTGGTGGTGACGGTGCTCGCGGCGGCCTTCGCGGGCGAGGTGCCGGGTGGGTGGCAGGCGGCGGGGGTCGCGGTGTCCTGCGCGGGGCTGACCGGGCTCGCGGTGTGGGGCTTGCGGGGGTCGGGGCGGCGGCCGGACTGGCGGGCACTTGGCGCTGCGCTGGCGACGGGTGTCTCGATCGCCTCGTACACCGTGGTGGACGGGCTGGGTGTGCGGGCCTCGGGGTCGTCACTGGGGTACATCGCGTGGTTGATGGTGCTGGAGGGGGTGGCGGTGCCGGTGTTCGCGGCGTACCGCTGGCGCGGGGAGCTGGTGGAGCGGTTGCGGCCGTTCGCGCTGCGGGGGTTGTTGGGGGCGGGGCTTTCGGTGCTGGCGTACGGGTTGGTGTTGTGGGCGCAGACGCGGGCGGACCTTGCGCCCATCTCCGCGCTCCGGGAGTCGTCGATCATCGTCGGGGCGGCGATCGGGGCGGTCTTCTTCAAGGAGAGGTTCGGGGCGCCGAGGATTGTGGCGGCGGGTGTGATGGTGGCGGGTATCGGGTTGATGCTGCACGCCGGTTGACGTCACCCGTGGTTGCGCACCGGGGGCGGAGCCCCGGGGCGTTAACCGCGGAAGGCCGTGAAGCCGGGGCTGACCGCGGTGACGCCGCCGCGATGTCCCCCGGCTCCCCGACCCGACCCAACGGGTACAACTTCCGCATCGCGTCGAGCTGTTCGTCCCGCCCCGCCCACGCCGTGGTACGCACGGTGCCCGGCGCCACAAGGTTGACCCGCACCCCGCGCGGCCCCGCGTGGCCGGCCAACGTCCGCGTCAACGACCCGAGCCCCGCCTTCGCCGCGCTGTACGCGTGATTGCTCCACGCCTGAATCCCGTTCACGGAGCCGATGTTGACGATGGCCCCGCGGCCGGAGGCGACCAGGTGCGGCAGCGCGGCCCGCGCACACCGGTACGCCGCCGTGAGCGTGATGTCGAGGTCGCGGGCCCACACCTCGTCGTCCTCGTCCTCGAAGAGCGCCGCGTCGGAGTGGCAGGCGCAGGCGTTGTTGACGAGGACGTCGAGCCGCCCGAAGGTCTCCACCGCATACGCGACGGCCGCCTCGATGTCACCCCGGTCCGCCACGTCGCAGCCGAACTCCCTTGCCGTACCGCCCCGTTCACGGATCTCCGCGGCCACCTTCCCCGCCGCCCCCTCGTCGACGTCGCTGACGACGACGCCCGCGCCCTCCTCGGCCAGCCGCCGCGCCGTGGCGGCGCCGATGCCGCGACCGGCGGCGGTGATCAGAACCCCGTACCCCTCGAATCGCTTCATGGGCGGACGCTAGCCCGCGTTCAGTGCCTCCCGCACAGACTTCACCAACGCCTGCGCCCGCGGGTCGGCGGTAACTCCCTTTTGCATGCCGTTCGTTACGTATCCGAACGCGATCCCCGACTCCGGGTCGGCGAAGCCGAGGGCGCCGCCGCGGCCGGGGTGGCCGAAGGAGTTCGGGGAGAGGAGAGGGGAGGCCACGCCGTGCAGCATGTAGCCGAGGCCGAAGCGGGAGGGGGAGATCAGGACACGGTCGGGGCCCGAGGAGGCTTCCGTGCGGGCGAGTTGAGCCGTATCCGGGCTGAACAGCCGTACCCCGCCCTCCACATCACCGATCAGCGACGCGTAGAAGCGCGCCAGCCCCTCCGCCGTACCCACGCCGTTGGAGCCCGGGAGCTGGGCGGCGCGGTACGCCGGGTCGTTCTCGTCCGCCGCCGGGGCGATCGTGCCGAAGGCGCGGCGGGTGAGCGAGTCCGGGTTGTCGTACGCCTCGGCGATGGCCCGCTTGGGGCGGGAGCGGAGGCCGCCCGCGGTGGCCGGGGGTTCGACGGGGCCAACGCGTCCCGCCCGGTGGGCCTGCGTGGGAGGGAGGCCGATCCATAGGTCCGCCTCCACCGGGCCCGCGATCTGTTCGGCGACGTACTCGCCGATCGACCGGCCCGTGACCCGCCGCACCAGTTCCGCCGTGAGCCAGCTGTACGTCTGCGCGTGGTAGCCGTGGTCCGTTCCCGGGACCCAGAACGGTTCCTGCGCCGCGACGGCCGCCGCCGCGAGGTCCTGGTCCGCCGCCTCGGTGACGGTCAGCGGGCGGTCGAGCGCGGGCACACCCACCCGGTGCGCGAGCACGTCCCGTACGCGAGCGTCCTCCTTGCCGTGCGCCTTGAACTCGGGCCAGTACGAGCCGACCGGCGCGTCGAGGTCGAGTTCGCCGCGCTGGCGGAGGAGGAGAAGGGCCGCGACAGCGATGCCCTTGGTGCCGGAGCGGAGGATCTGGGCGGTGTCCGGCTCCCAGGGCGCGTCCCCGTCGACGTCGCGCGTACCGCCGTACAGGTCGACGACCTTGCGGCCGTCCCGGTACACGACGACCGCCGCGCCGCGCTCCCCCAGCGCCTCGAAGTTCCGTACGAACGCGTCCCTGACGGCCTCGAAGCCGTCGGCCACCAGGCCCTTTACCTCACTGCTCACGAGGGCGGGAACACTCGTGCGGCCCGGAAACTTCCCGCAGCTCCCGGCCGCGTACGGCTACGCGCAGCGTGTCCGCGAGCGCGCACGTCAGCTCGGCCACGAGGTGCCGCAGCTCGGCGGGGCCCGCCTCGTCCACCAACTCCCGGGCGTGCCCGAGCAGCACCTCCGCCATCTCCAACCGGGCCGGATCCCCGATGACGTACACCGTCTTGGGCGTGCTCATGCGACCTCCACGCCGTGAATTACGTACGGACCAGGACCGTCGGCCCCGAAGTCGGCGAGCAGCAACTCCCGCCTACGGGCGGCCTGTTCGGCGGCAATGACGTAGGGGCGGACCAGCCGGTGGGCGAGCAGCAGGTTCACGCAGTCGAGCGCCGGTGGGATGAGGTTCGCCATGCGGCTGCCCTTCTCGGTGGGGCGGTGCCCCTGCCGGGGCCGTGCGGCCACGATGTAGGCATCTCTAGACAACTGGCGAGGACTCTAGGTGCGTTCGCAGGTCAGGAGGGTCGTACGGTGGCCGGTATGGGAGATCTGGACGTTCCGGCCATCGATCCGCACGGGCCCGAGCTCGTGTACATCGTCATCGCCGACCACATACAGCGGCGCATCGCCGCGGGCGACCTGGCACCCGGCGCACGGCTGCCGGGCGAGCTGGCGCTCACCGAGACCTACGGGGTCGCCCGTATGACGGTCTCCCGTGCCATGCGGGAACTCCGCGAGCGCGAACTCATCGTCACCGTCCGCGGCAAGGGCTCCTTCGTGGCCAAGAATCCGCCTACGCGGGCGTGACGTTCGCCCCCGCCTGTGCCGTTACCTTGAAGACAGCGGGACACGAACCGTGGAGGCGGCATGCCGGCGAGCACTCACGAGGCATCCGGATTCAACCTGCCCGAGGCGATGACCTGGGAGGAGTTGGACGACCTTCCGGGCGACATCGCCAAGGACATCGAGCTCTGGCAGGGCAGGGTCGTGTGGAACAGGCGCCCCGCGATGGAACACCAGGAACTCTCCGTACTCATGCGCAACGCGCTCAAGGTCAACGCCGGCCGCGCCATGCGCGACGAATCCGGCGGCAGGGAGGAGCGCTGCTGGCAGGTGGGGACGGAGACCAACGTCTTCTTCACGCCCGACAAGTCCTCCTTCCTCACGCCCGACTTCCTTGTCCGCCGCTGCCTGCCCCGCGGATCCGAGACCTTCGTCGGTGACACCGTCCTGGTGGGCGAGGTGCTCTCCGGTTCGGACACCCCCAAGCGCAGGCAGTGGAAGATGAACCGGTACGCCGAGGGCGGCATCCCCTGGTACTGGGAGGTCGAGCTCGACTCCGGCGACACGTGGGACGTCACGGCGGTGCGGGCGTACGGCCTCGCCGCCCTGGACCAGGCCGGACTCCCCGTCAAACCGTTGCGCCCCGCGCTCTACGTACCCGTCGGCGAATGGGAACCGGCCGGCCTCGGCATCGAGTTCCCCGAGCCGTTCAACCTGAGCATCACTTGGGATGACCTGGCCCTCTGATCCGACCCCCAGCCCCGAAACATGTCGCACTTACACGTACCAGTGCGACATGTTTCCGACCAGGCACCTTGGCTACGCCGCCTTCCCGGCCACCGACCTCGGGTCGAAGCCGAACGGCAGCTCCAGGCGGTGCTCCGCCATCAGCTCCTCGTTCATGAGGAGGTCACCCGTCGCGCCGTCCGCGACGATCTCGCCACCGCTGAGGATCACCGCGCGCGGACACAGCTCCATGGCGTACGGCAGGTCGTGCGTGACCATCAGGACCGTGACGTCCAACGACCGCAGGATGTCGGCGAGTTCGCGGCGCGAGGCGGGGTCGAGGTTGGAGGACGGTTCGTCCAGGACCAGGATCTCGGGTTCCATCGCGAGGACCGTCGCCACCGCGACCCGGCGTCGCTGACCGAAGGAGAGGTGGTGCGGGGGCCGGTCGGTGAACTCCTCCATGCCGACCGCCGCCAGCGCCTTGCGGACTCGCGCCTCCAGCTCCGCGCCCTTGCTCCCGGCCGCCGCCGGACCGAACGCCACGTCCTCCCGCACCGTCGGCATGAACAGCTGGTCGTCCGGGTCCTGGAAGACGATGCCGACCTTGCGGCGGATCTCCGCCATGTTCCGCTTGTCCACGGGGAGTCCGGCCACGGTCACCGTGCCCGCACCGCCGGTCAGGATGCCGTTGAGGTGCAGCACGAGGGTCGTCTTGCCCGCGCCGTTCGGCCCGAGCAGCGCGACCCGCTCGCCCTTGCCGATCGCGAGGTCGACGCCGAAGAGGGCCTGGTGCCCGTCGGGGTAGGCGAAGGCGAGGCCCGACACATCAAGAGAAGCGGGCACGGAATCGGGCACAGAAGTAGTCACAGCGTCCATCCCAACAGACACACGGCCAGCGCCGCACACGGCAGGGCAAGCGCCGACGACCACTGCGCCCGCGTCGCCCGGAGATCGTCGATCACCGGCATCGATCCGGCGTATCCCCGGCTGACCATCGCCAGATGCACCCGCTCCCCACGCTCGTAGGAGCGGATGAACAGCGCGCCCGCCGACTTGGCGAGCACGCCCCAGTGCCGTACGCCCTTCGCCTCGAAGCCGCGCGACTCGCGGGCGATCTTCATGCGGCGCATCTCGTCGGTGATCACATCGCCGTAGCGGATCATGAACGAGGCGATCTGTACGAGGAGTGGGGGCAGCTTCAGCCGCTGCAACCCCAGGATCAGTTCGCGCAGTTCGGTCGTCGAGGCGAGAAGGACCGCCGCGGCGACACCGAGTGTGCCCTTGGCGAGCACGTTCCACGCGCCCCACAGCCCGCTCTCGCTGAGCGACATCCCGAGCACCTGGACGCGCTCACCCTCCGCCACGAACGGCATGAGCACCGCGAAGGCCACGAACGGGACCTCGATCAGGAGCCGCTTCAGCAGGAATCCGGCCGGCACCCGCGCCGCGTACGCGACCGCCGCGAGCAGCACCGCGTACAGGCCGAACGCCCAGACCGCCTCGCGCGGGGTCGAGACGACCACGATCACGAAGCAGAAGACGGCCGCGAGCTTGGTGTGCGGGGGCAGCGCGTGCACGGGGGTGGACCCGGCGCGGTAGAGGCGGTGGGCGTGACCGGCGCCCATGTCAGACGGTCTCCTTCGTACGGACCTCGGTCGAGGCCGCGTCGCTCGTACGGCGCCTGCGCAGCGCCCAGAAGATCCCGGTTCCGGCGACGACGGTGACGCCGACGCCGATGATCCCGGCGAGGCCGCCGGAGAGGCGGGCGTCGGTGATGTCCTTCACGCCGTAGTCGGCGAGCGGGGAGTCGGAGGAGGCGTGCTGCTTCTCGGTGCGGTCGATGCCCTTGTCGTGGGCGACCTTCTCCAGGCCGTCGGGGCTGGCCGAGGCGTAGAAGGAGACGAAGCCGGCGAGGACGAGGGAGGCGGCGAGGCCGATGAGCCAGACCTTGCGGTGCGAGCGGGCCGCGGCCACCGGAGCCCCGACCGGCGCGGGCGCGTCCACCAGCTCCCCGTTCACCTTCAGCTTCAGCGGCTGGTGCAGGCCGCGGGCCCCGTACACGAGGTCGGGGCGGACGGCGACGACGGCGCCGACGGTGAGCGCGGTGATCACGGCCTCGCCGATGCCGATGAGGACGTGCACGCCGACCATCGCGGTGGCGACCTTGCCGATGGAGACGTCGGTCGTGCCGCCGATGGCGTAGATCAACGTAAAGACGACGGCCGCCGCCGGGACCGAAAGCAACGCCGCGACGAAGGACGCCACGGTGATGGAGCGGCGGGTGCGCGGCAGCACCTTCACGAGGCCGCGGAAGACGAGGTAGGCGACGACGGTGGTCGTGATCGCCATGTCGGTGATGTTCACGCCGAGCGCGGTCAGGCCGCCGTCGGCGAACAGCACGCCCTGCATGAGCAGGACCACGGATACGCAGAGGACCCCTGTGTAGGGGCCCACGAGTATCGCGGCCAGCGCCCCGCCCAGTAGGTGTCCGCTGGTCCCCGCCGCGACGGGGAAGTTGAGCATCTGCACGGCGAAGATGAAGGCCGCGACGAGTCCGGCGAGCGGCGCGGCCCGCTCCGAGCCGAGTTCGCGGCGGGCGCCGCGCAGGCTGACGGCGACGGCGCCCGCGGCGACGACGCCCGTGGCGGCCGACACGGGGGCGTTGATGAATCCGTCAGGGACATGCATCGTTCGATGATAGAGGCTTGTTGCGAACGGCTTGCAAGAGCCTCCCGGCACCAACTGGGCCCGGCTTCGCCCGTCCTGTACACCACGACATATGCGACATTTAGTGTCATGACCCTTGTCGAGCAGTACGCGCGAGCCCGCGTCGTCACGGATTCCCCCGATGCGGGACGAAGCATCCCGACCGTACTGCGCTGCGCCGACGCAACCGTCCAGGTCACTCTGCCCGGCTCCGGGGAGTGGTCGTTCCCACGTGAACTGCTCGAACGCGGTCTACGATCCCCCGCCTCCGGCGACAACGTCCGGATCTGGCCCTGCGGGCGTGCGCAAGCGGTCATCGAGTTCCACTCGCCCGAAAAACCGGACGAAGCGACGGTCGTGCAGTTCGACGTGAAAGCACTGATCCGCTTTCTGCGTCGGACGTACACGGCCGCCGCCCCGACTGCGCCGCAAAACGTCAAGCGCTGACGAGCTCCCGGTCCTCGGCGGCAGCCGTCCGCAGGCCCTCGCCCTCGACGTCCACGTTCGGAAGCGCCTTCGCCAGCCACTTCGGCAGCCACCAGGCCTTCTTGCCGAGCAGCGCGAGCACCGCCGGAACCAGCGTCATGCGGACGACGAACGCGTCGAAGAAGACGGCGATGGCGAGGCCGAAGCCGATCATCTTCACCATCTGCTCCGAGCTGCCGATGAAGCCCGCGAACACCGCGATCATGATGATCGCCGCGGCCGTGACCACCCGCGCCCCGTGCTTGAACCCGGTGACGACGGCCTGCGCGGGCCGCTCCCCATGGACGTACGCCTCCCGCATGCGCGTCACGAGGAACACCTCGTAGTCCATCGCGAGGCCGAAGACCACGCCCACCATGAAGATCGGCATCATCGACATGACCGGGCCGGTCTGCTCGACGCCGAACAGCGAGCCGAGCCAGCCCCACTGGAAGACCGCGACGACGGCGCCGAGCGCCGCGAGCACGGACAGCAGGAAGCCGAGCGCCGCCTTCAGCGGGACCAGGATCGAGCGGAAGACCACCATCAGGAGCAGGAACGCGAGGCCGACGACGAGCGCCAGGTAGGGAATCAGCGCGTCGTTGAGCTTCTGCGAGACGTCGATGTTCATGGCGGTGGAGCCGGTGACGCTCAGCTCGGCGCCGGTGTCCGCCTTGATGTCGGCGCCCGCGTCGCGGATGTCGTGCACGACGTTCTCGGTGTCGACGGACGACGGCTGGTACTTGGAGACGACGCTGATGACCGCGGTGTCCCCGGACTTGTTGAAGGTCGGCGGGGTGACGGCCGCGACGCCGTCCGTGCCCTTGATCTCCCGGACCACCTCGGAGACGGCGGCCTTCGGGTCGTCCGAACCCTTGGCGTCGACGACCGTCATGAGCGGCCCGTTGAAGCCGGGCCCGAAGCCCTCGGAGAGCAGGTCGTACGCCTTGCGCTGGGTGGTGCTGGTCGGCTGCGAACCGTCGTCCGGCAGGCCGAGTTCGAGCGAGGCGACCGGGACGGCCGCGGCGCCGAGGCCGAGGATGCCCACGATCAGGACGGCGACGGGGCGGCGCAGCACGAAGCGGGCCCAGCGGGTGCCCATGTTGACCTTGGGCTCCGCCTTCTCACCCAGGTCCTTACGGGCCTTGCGGCCGTGGACGCGCTTGCCCACATAGCCGAGCAGCGCCGGGATCAGGGTGAGCGCGATGAGCACCGCGATGGCGACGGTGCCGGCCGCGGCCACACCCATCTTGGTCAGCATCGGAATGTTCACGACGGCGAGGCCGACGAGCGCGATGACGACGGTGAGGCCCGCGAAGACGACCGCGGAACCCGCCGTCCCGACGGCCCGCCCGGCCGCCTCCTCGCGCTCCCGGCCCTCCGCCAGTTCGGCCCGGTACCGGGACACGATGAAGAGCGCGTAGTCGATGCCGACGGCGAGGCCGATCATCATCGCGAGCGTGGAGGTGGTGGAGCCCAGGTCGAGCACGTTGGCCAGCGCCGTGATCGTGGAGACGCCGATGCCTACGCCGATCAGCGCGGTCAGCAGCGGAAGCCCCGCCGCGATCAGCGAACCGAAAGTGATCACCAGGACCACGGCCGCGATCGCGATGCCGATGACCTCGGTGGCGCCGGTCTCCGGCATGGCCTGGAGCGCGTCCCCGCCGACCTCGACGGTCAGACCGGTCTGCTTCGCCTCGTCGATGACCTCCTGCAGCGCGTCCCGGTCGGCATCGGTCAGCTCCATGGAGGAGACCTTGTACGTCGCCGATGCGTAGGCGATCGTGCCGTCCTTGCTGAGCGTCTTGGCGAGGAACGGGTCGGCGACGGACGCCACCTGCTTCGAGCTCGACTTGAGCTCGGCGACGGTGTCCTGGATGTCGGCCCTGTTGGCCGGGTCGGTGAGCTTCTCCCCCTTCGGCGCCTCGAAGACGACGCGGGCGGTGGCCCCGTCGGCGGCGGACCCGGGGAAGCGCTGGTCGAGCAGGTCGAAGGCCTTCTGCGCCTCGGTCCCCGGGATCGAGAAGGAACTGGAGGCGGCGGTCGGCGCGGACGCGGCGCCGACACCCGCGAGGGTGAGCAGCGCCACCCAGATCAGGGCGACGAAGTGCCGTCGGCGAAAGGCGAGTTTGCCGAGCTTGTAGAGGAATGTGGCCACGGAGGCGTACTCCCGGTCAGGTCGAGTCGGGTGCAACAGGGCAGGGGAGATCGGCCCGACGACATGAGCGGTTGTACGTCAGGTGGAACTATGGGGAAGGGTCAGGCGCTGAGGGCGGGGAGGACCACAGCGTCGATGTACGAGACGAGGTATTCCTGCGTGGGCGGCTGCTCGTCGATGAGCGTGCGGGTGACGAACGCGCCGATCAGCATGTGGATCAGATAGTTCAGCGCCGGGTTGTCTGCCCGGACCTCGCCTCTGTCCACGGCTCTGCGCAGCATCCGGTCGACCCCCGTCATCTCGGGCTCGACGATCCACTCCTTGAAGGCCGCGAGGAGATCGGGGTTGGCGTGCACGGCCACCATCAGGCCGCGCATCAGCGCGCTGTTCTGCTCCATGTGACAGTCGTCCTCGCGGAGCGCCATCGCATGCAGATCACCGCGCAGCGAGCCGGTGTCGATCTCGTCGAACTGCGGCTTCTGGCTCCGCAGTGCCTTCACCACCAGCTCGGCCTTCCCGCCCCACTGGCGGTAGAGCGTGGCCTTGCTGGAACGCGTGCGGGTGGCCACGGCGTCCATCGTCACGGCGTCGTAGCCGACCTCACAGAGAAGTTCGAGCACGGCGCCGTACAGCTCGGCCTCGCGCTCGGGCGTGATCCGGCTGCGGCGCGACGCTGCCTCCGCCACCATGACACCCACCTGACCTCTCGTGATTCGTACGCCATAAAAGTACCCCGGCCACTAGCGAAACGAAACGGTTTCGTACGTGCGGTGCGCCACATCCGGGTCCCGGTTGCCGGAGCCCGCCGCGCGGAAAAGCATGAGGAGGTGACTGAGGCGATTGACGATGCAGACGGCCCGGCGTACCTGCGCTTCCCGCACATCAGCGGCGAGCGGCTGTGCTTCGCCGCCGAGGACGACCTGTGGGTGGCACCGCTCGACGGCTCGACGCGGGCCTGGCGGGTCACCGTCGACCGTACGAAGGTCAGCCACCCGCGCTTCTCCCCCGACGGCCGGCACCTCGCGTACACGACGTGGCGCAGCCTCGACCCGGAGATCCACCTGGCGCCGGTCGACGGCGGCTCCGCGCGCCGCCTCACGTACTGGGGCAGCGTGGACACGCAGGTGCGCGGCTGGTCGCCGGACGGGCACGTGCTCGCGGTCGCCTCGCACGGCGAACCGTTCTCGTACTTCACCTTCGCCTACAGCGTCCCCACCGACGGCTCCCCCGGCGGCAAGCTGCCGTGGGGCCCGGTCTCCGACATCCAGGTCGCCGACATCGACGGGGAGCGGCAGACCCTGCTCCTGACGGGTACGCCGCCGCACGAGCCGGCCGCGTGGAAGCGCTACCGGGGCGGCGCGCAGGGCCGGTTGTGGGTGCACGGGCAGCGCATCCTCGCCGACCTCGACGGGCATCTCGACGACCCGATGTTCGTGAACGGCCGGATCGCGTTCCTCTCCGACCACGAGGGCGTCGGCAACGTCTACTCCTGCCGCCCCGACGGCACCGACCTCACCCGCCACACCGACCACGACGCCTTCTACGCCCGGCACGCGTCCACCGACGGCGGCCGCGTCGTCTACCAGTGCGCGGGCGACCTGTGGATCCTCGACGACCTCGAACCGGACTCGGTGCCGCGCAAGCTGCGGGTGCGGCTCGGCGGTCCGCACACGGGGCGGCGCCGCTACCAGGTGCCCGCCGCCCAGCACCTCGACTCGCTCTCCGTCGACGAGACGGGCCGGGCCAGCGCCGTCGTCGTACGCGGCAGCCTGTACTGGCTCACGCACCGCGACGGGCCCGCCCGCACCATCGCGGACACCCCGGGCGTGCGGGTACGGCTGCCGGAGATGCTGGGCTCCGGCGGGCAGGTCGCGTACGTGACGGACGCCGACGGCGAGGACGCGATCGAGATCGCCTACCTGCCGCGCGCCAGCGGCGACCGGAGGCCGCGCCGGTTCGCCTCCGGGGAGCTCGGCCGCGTACAGGAACTGGTCTCCGACCCGGGCGGCGAACGGCTCGCGATCGCCTCGAACGACGGGCGGCTGCTCCTGATCGACGTATCGGAGGAGGGTGGCGAGGAGCCGTTGGAGGCGCCCGAGGTCACCGAGCTGATCCGCTCGACGAACGGCCCGGTCCGCGATCTGGCCTTCTCCCCCGACGGGGCATGGCTGACGTGGTCGCACCCGGGGATCGGCCGCTCGCTGCGGCAGATCAAGATGGCCCGGATCAACCGGGGCGGCGGCTCCACCGCGCTCGGCGCGGACAAGAGCGCCGCCAAGAGCGGGGCCACGACGATCGTCGACGTCACCAACGGCCGCTTCGAGGACGAGAACCCGGTGTTCACGCGGGACGGCCGCTACCTCGCCTTTCTCTCCTGGCGCGGCTTCGACCCGGTCTACGACGTGCACACCGGCGACCTCTCCTTCCCGCTGGGCTGCCGCCCCTATCTCGTGCCGCTGTCGTCCGCGACGCCGTCCCCGTTCGCGCTCTCGCCGGACGGGCGGACGGCGGCGGGCGGCCTGGACCCCGTCGACGAACCGGAGGGGGACGGGACGCCGACCGTGGAGATCGAGGGCCTGTCCAACCGCGTCGTCCCGTTCCCGGTCTCGGCGTCCAAGTACTCGGCGCTGCACCCGGTTTCGGGGGGCGGCCTGGTGTGGCTCCGCTGGCCCATCTCCGGCGCGCTCGGCGAGACCTTCGCCAACCCGGCCGACCCGTCCGCCCAACCCACCCTGGAACACTTCGACTTGGCGAAGGGCAAGAAGTCGGTCCTCGTCCCGCACATGGACTGGTTCGCGGTCAGCGGCGACGGGACGCGGCTCGTCGTCGTCGACGAGGGCGAGCTGGAGGCGGTGCCGTCCACGGAGGCGGGCGACGCCGACTCCACCGTCTGGATCGACCTGCGCCGCATCCTGCACGAGGCCGATCCGGCGGCCGAGTGGCGGCAGGCGTACGACGAGGCGGGCCGCATCATCCGCGCGTACTTCTGGGAGCCGCGGATGTGCGGCATCGACTGGGACGCGGTGCTCGACCAGTACCGCCCGCTCGTCGAACGGGTGGCGTCCCCCGACGAGTTCGCCGATCTCCTACGGGAGGTGCTGGGCGAACTCGGCACCTCCCACGCGTATGTGGCCGCGGCCCGCCGCAACGAAGGGCCGCCGCACTACCAGCGCGCGCAGGGGCTCCTCGGCGCCAACTTCATCCGCAGGGACGAGGGTTGGACGGTCACCCGGATCCTCCCCGGCGACTCCTCCGACTCCAAGGCCCGCTCCCCGCTGGCCGGCACCGGCATCCGCGAGGGCGCGGTCCTCACGCACATCGACGGCCGCCCGGTCGACCCGGTGGCGGGCCCGTACCCGCTGCTCGCGGGGGCGGGCGGCACGACGGTCGAGCTCACCTTCACCTCCGCGGAGGGCGGCGGCCGCCCCCGCCGGGTCGCGGTCGTCCCCCTCGTCGACGAACGGCCCCTGCGCTACCAGGACTGGGTGGCCAAACGGCGGGCGGTGGTACGGGAGTTGAGCGCCGGCAAGTGCGGCTATCTGCACATCCCCGACATGGGCGGCTCCGGGTGGGCCCAGTTCAACCGGGACCTGCGCATGGAGGTGTCCCGCCCCGCGCTCATCGTCGACGTACGCGGCAACGCAGGCGGGCACATCAGCGAACTCGTCGTCGAGAAACTCACCCGCAAAATCATCGGCTGGGACCTGACACGCAACGCGCAAGCGGTCTCCTACGCCTCGAACGCCCCGCGCGGCCCGGTGGTGGCGTTGGCCGACGAGGCGACCTCGTCCGACGGTGACATGATCGCGGCGGCCTTCAAACTCCTCGCCCTGGGCCCGGTCGTCGGGCAGCGCACGTGGGGTGGCGTCGTCGGCATGACCGGCCGCCACACCCTCGGCGACGGCACGGTGATCACGGTGCCGATGAACGCGGCGTGGTTCCCCCAGTACGGCTGGTCCGTCGAAAACCACGGCGTGGAACCGGACTTCGAGGCGCTGCGCACTCCGTTGGACTGGGCGGAGGGCCGCTACGCACAACTCGACGATGCGGTGACGCTGGCGCTGAACCTGTTGTCCGAACAAGGCGCCACCACACCCCCCGACTACTCCACCGTCCCCGACCGCCGCCGCCCCACCCTCCCCCCTCGCTAACCCCCGGGACTCCGCCCCGGGCTCTTCCAGCCTCGCCGGCGATTGAGGCGCGGGGTCCGGGGCGGAGCCCCGAGGCGTAGGAGGACGGGGGCCGCGAACAAGGCAAAGGCGTTGGGCCCACCCGAAACCACGGGTGGGCCCAACGACACGCTCAGGCGAGGTCACCGGTCAAAGCGCTCCCGCGCTTCATCCGCCGCATCCTGCGCCTTCTCCTTGCCCTGATCCGCGGCGTCCTTCGCCCGGTCCTTGGCCTCGTCGGTCTTGCCCTCGGAGCCGCCCATGGCTTCCTTGGCCTTGTCCTGCAGCGCCTCGGCCTTGTCCTTGAACTGGTCAGCGATACCCATTTGATTGCACTCCGTGAAGGATGGGGGATGGGCCTCGACCAGCCTGACACGACCCCCCATTCAGCGCATTTCGATCAATAACGGACCGTGCTCAACGCCCCCGCGCCGTCTCATCGGCGGCCCCACCGGCCCCCACGAGCCCCTTCGGCACCCCACCGAGCCGCCCCTCGAAGCGCCGCATCCGCTGCGCGCCCACGACCCCGATCCCCGAGGGCAGATAGCCGCGGATCCCCTGCATGCCCCGCAGCCACCACTGCCCGTACACATGCGCGGACCGCCGCTCGATGCCCGCCACGATCCGGTCGACGGCCGGACCCAGCGGATACGTCTTGTTCGTCGGCCACGGCAGCTGCTGGCGCAGCTCGCGCATCACGTCGTCCTGGTCGGCGCCGCGCACCATGTCGGTGTCCGTCCACGACAGATAGCCGACACCGACCCGCACACCCTTGTAGCCGACCTCGGCGCGCAGCGCGTGCGCGTACGCCTCCACGCCCGACTTCGACGCGCAGTACGCGGTCATCATCGGCGCGGGCGTGAGCGCGGCGAGCGAGGCGATCTGCAGCAGGTAGCCGCGCGACTCGGTCAGTACGGGCAGGAAGGCGCGCGCCGTCACGGCGGAGCCGACGAGGTTGACCTCGATGACCCGCCGCCACGCGACCGGGTCGGAGTCGACGAACGGCCCACCGGTCGCGACACCCGCGTTGGCGACGACGATGTCGACCTTCCCGAACCGCTCCTTGACCTCCTCCGCGACCCGCGCCATCGCCACGTGGTCCGTGACGTCCGCGTGCCACCAGTCGGCGTCGGAGTGCAGCCGCCCGGCGACCTGCTTCAACTCGTCCGGCTCCAGGCCGATCAGCGCGATCTTCGCTCCGCGCGCCGACAGCTTGCGCGCGAGCAGCTCGCCCACACCGCGCGCGGCTCCCGTGACGACCGCGACCTGACCTTCGAGACTGACCTTGCTCATGCGGCATCCGCCCCCTTCTGCTTCTGCGACTGCGGCTTCTGTGACTGCGGCTGCGACTGCGACTGCGTGTCCACGTACTTCTGCGAGAGTTCCCGGATCTTCGCCGTGACGGCCTCGGGGGCCTCGACGGGCGTCATGTGGCCGAGCCCCGGCAGCTCGGTCAGGCCCACGCAGTCGGGCAGCGCGGCGGCGATCCGCCGGGCGTGCGCGACGGGCGTGAGCCGGTCGGCGGTCCCGGCGACGACGGCCACCGGCATCGTCAACCGCTCGACGCCGCCGTCCAGTTGAAGGTGTTCGAGCACGTGCGACCAGCCGTACCGGACGCCGCGCGGGCACGCGTGCACGATCCGCGCGCACGCCTCGACCTTGTCGGGGGCCGAGGCCGGGCCCATCGTCGCGTACTTGAGGACCTTCTTCCCGACCGGCGTGACCGGGCCGAGCGGCGCCTTCGACCCGAGGATCGCGCGGGTGATCCGGGTGCGCAGCCCGCTCTCCCGCAGCAGCGGAACCACGGTCGCCTCGGCGACGAGCCGCGAACTCCCGGTGCTGCACAGCAGAACGGCGGCCGCGTGCTCCCGGAACTTCGGGCGGTCGGCGGCGGCCATCATCGTCATGCCGCCCATGGAGTGCCCGGCGAGCACCGCCTGCTCCCCCGGCGCGAGCGTCGCGTCGAGCACGGCCGCCAAGTCGTCGGCCAACATCTCGGTGGTGTACGGGAGTTGGGTGACGGCCGGGCTGCGGCCGTGCCCCCGCTGGTCGTACACGATCACCCGGTGGTCGGTGGCGAGGGCCCGCACCTGCGTGGCCCAGAACGCCGTCGAGCAGGTCCAGCCGTGCGAGAGCACGACGGCCGGGGCGTTCTCGGGGCCGTGCACCTCGACGTACAGGGATGCCCCGTCGGCGGAGGTCACGGACAGTTCGCGGGCGGCGACGGGCGGCGCGTACGGCCCGGTCACGACATGACGCATCAGGCGGCTCACGAGGCGGTCACCTTGGCCTTCTTCTTGTTGTTGGTACGTGTCCCGGGCGGCGTCGGCGCGGGCGCGCGCACCACCTCGTACTCGCCGACGTCGACGCGCTTGGTGGCGTGCCGGAACTCGGTCGTGGTGCCGGGCCACACCGTCGTGTTGACGCCGTTCTCGTCGAGGTACCAGCTGTCGCAGCCGCCGGTGTTCCACACGGTGCGCTTCATGCGGTCCTGTACGCGGTTGTTCCAGCCGTTGACGGCGCTCTCGCGGGGGTTCAGGGCGGCGCGGCCACCGAGCACGTCCAGCTGCCGCAGGTAGTCGGCCATGTAGTTCAGCTGGGCCTCGATCATCAGGATCATCGAGGAGTTCCCGAGGCCGGTGTTCGGCCCGATGATCGTCATGAAGTTCGGGAACCCGGCGGCGGTGGCGCCGCGCAGCGCCTTCATGCCGCCCTTCCACGACTGCATGAGCGTGTCGCCTTCGGCGCCGACGACCCGGTCGGCGATCGGCATGTCCGTGACGTGGAACCCGGTGCCGAAGACGATCGCGTCGACCTCGGCCTCGCTGCCGTCGGCGCCCACGAGGGTGTTCCCGCGGATCTCCTTCAGGCCGGACGCGACGACGTCGACGTTCGGCTGGGCGAGCGCCGGATAGTACGTGTTGGAGAGCAAGATCCGCTTGCAGCCGATGCGGTAGTCCGGCGTGAGCTTGGCGCGCAGCCCCGGGTCCTTGACCGCCCGGTACATGTTCCGCTTGGCGAGCTGCTCGACGGCGCCCAGCTCACCCGGCCGCTTGGTGAACGCCTGGACCTGCAACTCCCTGATGCCCCACAGGAATCCGCGGCGCGCCTGCGTGGTGAAGGGCAGCTGCCGGTGCAGCCAGCGCTCCGCCTTGGTGATGGCCCGGTCGGCGCGCGGCATCACCCACGGCGGGGTGCGCTGGAAGAGGGTGAGGCGCCCGACCTCCTTCTGGATGGCGGGCACGATCTGGATGGCCGAGGCACCCGTCCCGATCATGGCGACGCGCTTGCCCCGCAGCTCGTACTCGTGGTCCCAGCGCGCGGAGTGGAAGACCTTGCCGGGGAAGGTGTCGAGCCCGTCGATGGCCGGCGTCTTGGGGTCGGAGAGCGGGCCTGTGGCGGAGACGACGACGTCGGCGGTGAGCATCCCGCTCGCGCTCTCGATCACCCACCACAGCTTCTCGCTGTCCCAACGCATCTCCTTGACCTCGGAGTTGAGGCGGATGTGCGGCCGCAGGCGGAAGGTGTCGGCGACGTGCTCCAGGTACTCCCAGATGTGCTCCTGCCCGGAGAACGTGCGCGGCCAGTCGGGGTTGGGGGCGAAGGAGAACGAGTAGAGGTGGGACGGCACGTCGCAGGCGCATCCCGGATAGCTGTTGTCGCGCCAGGTCCCGCCGACCGCGTCGGCCCGCTCCAGGACCACGAAGTCGGTGATCCCCTCGCGCCGCAGCCTGACCGCCGCGCCGAGCCCGCCGAACCCGGACCCGATCACCGCCACTCGTACGTGTTCGTGCTCCTGCTCGGCCATCCCGGCGCCTCCCTTGCCGCACGACTCTGCCAGTGAACACTGGCGTAATTCGGAGAGTAGAGCTTCTACGTACTCATGGGTAGGGGTTGGACACAGGAAAGTTACCGGCAGTACGGCTTAGGGTTTCCACCGTGGGAGAACCAGCGACAGGGGACGACGAGGGCAAGCGCGAGTACCGCATGGCGGAACTGGCGAAGGCCGCCGGCATCACGGTCCGCACCGTGCGCTTCTACCGCGAGCGCGGACTCATCAAGCCGCCGCGCCGCGAGGGCCGCATCGCCTGGTACGACGACTCGCACCTGGAACGGCTGCGCACGATCGCGGCGCTCCTGGAGCGCGGCCACACCCTCAACGGCATCAGCGAACTGTCGGAGGCCTTCGACCGCGGCCGCGACGTCGCCGAACTCCTGGGCATGCAGCCCACGGAGGAGATCCCGGTCCGCCTCTCCGCCACGGAACTCGCCGACTACTTCGGCGACGACGTCACGCCCGAGAACTTCCAAGCCGCCTTCGACCTGGGCTACTTGGGCGTCGACGGCGAGGACATCGTGCACATCAGCCGCCGCCTGCTCGACATCTCGGCGGCCCTGGTCCGCGAGGGCATCCCGCTCGCCGAGGTGCTGGCCGCGGCCAAGAGGGTCCGCGACCACGCCGAAGCCCTGGCGGGCCTCTTCACCGACCTCGTCGCGGCCTACGCCCCCGACAAGGACATCGACCGCCTGCGCCCGCTGGCGAAGGGCGTGGTGGAGGCGGAACTGTCCCTTGCGATGGACCGCAGGCTGGACGCCCCCGACGCCACCACCACCTCACCTCGGTAGCCACCAACGGGCTTTATAGATCCCACCGTTGACATACTTGTACGCCCCGACCGGCCGGTGCAGGCTCACGGTCGTCGTCCACCAGGTCTCCCCGAGCCCCTTCTCGGGCACGGTCGTCACCACCCGCCCCGTCCGCGGATCGTCCCCGACACACTTCACGGACTTACGGACGATCTCCCCGGCCCCCGCGAAGTCCCGCACGAAGCTCCGGCTCGCGATGTCGTACTGGAACACGGACGCGCTGGTCGTCACCCACATCCGCCCCGGCACCCCCGCCACCGGAAACAGATCGTGCCCACCGGCCGACTTCCCGGGCGTCGCGACGGGCAGCGGCACGGAGAACCGCGGCACGAGCGCGGGCCGCACCCGCGACCCGGCCACCTCATAAACGACCAACTCGTCGTCCCCCATGGCCCACAACACACCCCGCTCGCCGTCCCAGTGCAGCCCGTGCGCCCCCTTCAGCCCGGCGTCGACGTACCGCGTGGAGTGCGGCCCGAGCGAAGCTACGTACAACCGCACCAGAGCCCCCGTGCTGCACGCGACGGCGACATTCCCGTCCGGCATGATCTCGGCGGTGTGCGGATTGACCAGATCGTCCCCCGGCCCGAGCGCCCCGGCCCAGTACCGCCGCCCGCTCGGCCACTCCACGACCCCCACGAACCCGAACGACGCGGTGGTCAGCACAAAGGTCCGCCCCCGGTACCGCCGCACCTTCGCCTCACTCGGATACACCCAGCTCACATCGGGCACCACATCCCGATACCTGGCATCCCCCACGGGCGAGAACCCCCACCGCACCACACCCGGCTCCACCTCGGGATCCCACACGTCCACCCGCGAATCCATCACGAGTATCCGCTTGCTCGCCTGCTCGGTGACGAGGACGGGCGGCAGCCGCCCAGGAGCCGCGGCCGCGGCCCTCCCCGCGCCCCCGAGCGCGACACCGGCCCCGATCCCGGCGGCCCCGAACAGGATCCCTCTTCGCGAGTACTGCGGCACGAAAACCCCCCGGGCTTACGGCAGTTGGCCATGACCTCGCCATGCACACGCCCAAAAGCTCCCACGCCGCACACGGAGAACGAAACCCCCGCGACGCCCCCGCCACCCACTCCCCTACCCGCCCACTCGCCTACCCGCCTATCCGCCTATCCGCCTACTCGTAGACGACGGTCACGGGCGCGTGGTCCGACCACCGCTCGTCGTGCGAGGCGGCCCGCTCGACGTACCCCTTCACCGCACGCCGGGCGAGCCCCGGCGTCGTCACGTGGTAGTCGATCCTCCAACCCGAGTCGTTGTCGAAGGCCCGCCCCCGGTACGACCACCACGAGTACGGCCCCTCGACGTCCGGGTGCAGCGCCCGCACCACGTCGACGTAGCCGCCGTCGGCCGCGTCGAAGACGGAGGACAGCCACTCGCGCTCCTCCGGCAGGAAGCCGGAGTTCTTCTTGTTGCCCTTCCAGTTCTTGAGGTCGGCCTCCTGGTGCGCGATGTTCCAGTCGCCGCAGACGACGACCTCACGCCCGTCGGCGGCGGCCCGCTCGCGCAGCCCCTTCAGATAGGGCAGGAACTCCCCCATGAACCGGATCTTCTCGTCCTGACGCTCGGTCCCGACCTCACCGGAGGGCAGGTACAGGCTGGCGACGGTGACCCCCGGCAGGTCCACCTCCACGTACCTCCCACTGTCCTCGAACTCCGCCGCCCCGAAGCCGATCCGCACGCGCTCCGGCTCACGCCGCGTATAGAGGGAGACGCCGGCCCGCCCCTTGGCGGCGGCCGGGGCGTGCACGACGTGCCAGCCCTCGGGCTCGCGCACACTGTCCGGCAACTGGTGCGGCTCGGCGCGCACCTCCTGCAGGCAGACGGCGTCGGCGGAGGTCTCGGCGAGCCACTCCACGAAGCCCTTCTTGGCGGCGGCGCGAAGCCCGTTCACGTTCACAGATGTCACAGTCAGCACCCCGGCACGATACCGGCAGACTGGACAACCCGACGGTAAGCATCCGCATAGAGATACGATGGAACACATGTCTATTCACCCCCTTGGAGTCGCGCCCGCCCCGACCCTGCACCCCACCCCCTTCGCCCACCCCGACGCGATCGCCCTGAACGACCGCGTCCAGCTCGAATACGCGGAGCGGTACGGGGACGAGGGCGACATCACGCCGCTGGACCCGACGATGTTCGCCCCGCCGCACGGCCTCTACCTGCTCGCGTACGACGCCTCGGGCACACCGCTGGCGACCGGCGGCTGGCGCTCACAGGAGGAGAACAACGAGGGGTACGCGGACGGGGACGCCGAGTTGAAGCGCATGTACGTCACCCCGGAGGCACGCGGCCTGGGTCTCGCGCGGCGCATCCTCGCGGCGCTGGAGGAGGACGCCCGCGCGGCGGGCCGCACCCGCATGGTCCTGGAGACCGGCACCAAGCAGCCGGAGGCGATAGCCCTCTACATGTCGAGCGGGTACGAGCCGTGCGCCAAGTTCGGCCACTACCGGTTCGACGAACTGAGCCGCTGCTTCGCGAAGCCGCTGTAGGCAGGCCCCCCTTCGGGGGGCTCCGTAGATACGCGAAAGCCCCGACGGTTTCCCGTCGGGGCTTTCATTGCAGTGGACCTGAGGGGATTTGAACCCCTGGCCCCCTCGATGCGAACGAGGTGCGCTACCGGACTGCGCCACAGGCCCTTGCAACGAGTGAAACTCTAGCACCCCGATCCGGGTGCTTGGAAATCCGTTCCCTGGCTGGTCAGCCGGGAGGGCTTCGATGTGGTCCGGCTCACTCGTTGGCGGCGCGCGGCCGGCCGTCCGTGTCCTCGTCGAACTGGTCGAAGAGCGGGGTGCGTCCGCGCTCGCGGGAGCGGCGGGCGGAGGCGGCGCGGCGGGCGTCGCTGCGTCCGTCGTCGGCCACCGGCTCGACCGGCTCCGGGTCGGGCTCGGCGACCGGCTCGCGCTGCGCGGCCTGTTCCGCGGCGGAGGAGCGGGCGGAGCTCCACGTCTCGGGGGCGTTGTAGTCGATGCCGCCGGTGGCGCGCGGGGCGACGGGGGCGGTGACGTACGTGGGCAGCGGCACCGGGACGGGGTCCCAGCTGTCGCCGGGGCCGGGGTGGCGCTGGCGTTCGCGCTGCTGGTCGACCCACTCCTGATGGTCGGTCTGCTCGACGAGGGCGCGGCGGTCGGCGGCGAGGGCCTCGAGGCCGGGGTCGGTGGCCGTCTCGTCCTGCGCTGGGCCCTCCTCCGGGTCCTCGGCCGCGGTGCGCGCCGCGGCGGGCTGCCGCCTGCGCGGCTGGCGCTCCCGCAGTCGCTGCGCGGCGACCTCGGCACGGCGGCGGTCCATGACATAGGCGAAGCGGCGGCGTTCCTGGGTGCGCAGATAGACGATGTACGCGCTGAGGAGCACGGCCGGGGCCGCGGGCGCCCACAGGAAGGCGACGCCGCCGACCGCGGCGACGACGGCGCCGACGGTGAAGGCGACGAAGAGCAGCACGGTCGTGCGGCGGCGGCGCGCGAGCACCTTGGTGCGGCGGGCGCGGGCGGCCTGCGCCTCGGCGGCGGCAGCCGCGGAAGCGGCGCGGGCGGAGCGGGACTTGGCGGGGGCCGGGGGTTCGGCCGCCGGCTCGGACTCGCGGGCGGGTTCCGTCCGCTCACGGTCCGGCCGCGTGAACTCCTGGGCGGAATCGGGGCGTTCGCGGCGTTCTCGCCCGGTCTGGGGGAGGTGCCGCTCCCCGGACGGGGACATGCCGAGGTCCCGGACGTCCACCCCTTCGGTGGGCGCGTCCGGGTCGGCCGGGTCGCCGCGCCGCTCGTCCGACTCGGGCGAGCGCGCCTGCAGGTCCTTGGCGTACCGGCGCTCCATGCCCGCCCGGCCGGAGAGAAGCCGGATGGCGGTGCTGAAGCGTTCCGTCGGACGGGCTTCGTTCAACTCGTCCTGCCTACGGAGCCACATCGGCACCAAGTAGGCGGCCCAGGCCCCGACGATGACTGCGTAGATGAGGCCGCTGCTGCTCACGCACACACCGTAGAGGGGTTTGCGCGGGGCCATCCGCCAATTGAGTCGGTGTGTCGCACGATCTGGCTGATAATCCGAGCTTTTTTGCGAGGGATGTGATCAGCGGGCCGACCTTTGAGGGAATTCATTGGGCCCCGAGAGTGCCCCATCGATCATTTTCGAACATTTATTTCATTTCGAGGGGGCGCCCGGATCGATCGTGCTGGATGCGCCCGGACCTGCGGTGTTGCCGCGGCGGGCGCGACGGCGGCGCTTGACGAGGCCTTCCGGAACCTCTTCGGCGGTGAGTGCGAAGACGAGATGGTCGCGCCAGGCTCCGTCGATGTGAAGATATCGTGGCCGAAGCCCCTCCTCGCGGAATCCGAGTTTCTCCACGACCCTTCGGCTCGGCCCGTTCTCCGGCCGGATGCAGACCTCGATGCGGTGCAGCCCCACGGCCTTGAAGCAGTGGTCGACCGCGAGCGCGACGGCCGTCGGCATCACGCCGCGGCCCGCCACCGACTGGTCCACCCAGTACCCGACGTGGCCCGAGCACATCGAGCCCCAGGTGATCCCGGCGACGGTCAACTGCCCGACGAGGCGGCCCTGGTACTCGACGACGAAGGGCAGCATCCGCCCGGCGTTGGCCTCCGAGCGCAGGTGGCGCACCATTTGACGGTATGTCGGGCGGTGCGTGACCGGGCCGCTCGGGGTGGGCGGCGGGATGGTCGCCTCCCAGGGGCGCAGCCAGTCGCGGTTGCGCCGGTTCACTTCACGCCAGGCACGCTGGTCGCGCAGCTTTATGGGGCGAAGGACGACTTCGCCCTCCGCCAGCACGACGGGCCACGACGGGCTGTTCAGTGCGCACCCCCGGGTGCCTGGGCGTCAGGTCTGGGATCGCTTCTGTCGGGTCCGGAATCGCTTCGCGGATGGTCGCCGCCGCGGATCTGGTCGACGGCGTGGGTCAGCAGCGGTGCGAGGACGGCGAGACCGTCCTTCACTCCCCCGCTGGAACCGGGCAGGTTCACGATCAGTGTGCGCCCGGCGACCCCGGCGAGGCCACGCGAGAGCGCCGCGGTGGGCACCTTTTCCCGGCCGTACGCACGGATCGCCTCCGCGATGCCCGGTACCTCGCGGTCGAGGACGCGGGCGGTGGCCTCGGGGGTGCGGTCGGTGGGCGAGATACCGGTGCCGCCGGTGGTGACCACGACGTCGTACGCCGTCTCGACCGCGGCGCGCAGCGCGGCCTCGACCGGATCGCCGTCCGGCACGACCTGGGGGCCCTCGACGTCGAAGCCCAGCTCTCTGAGGCCCTCGGCGATGAGCGGGCCGCCCTTGTCCTCGTAGACCCCGGCGGCGGCCCGGTTGGAGGCCGTGACGACGAGGGCGCGGTAGCTGCCCGTGGTGTTCGTGGTGCTCATGAGCGGCTCCAGGTCCCGGACTTGCCGCCCGTCTTCTCCTCGACCCGCACGTCGGAGATGACGGCCCCCTTGTCGACCGCCTTGACCATGTCGACGACGGTGAGGGCGGCGACCGAGACCGCCGTGAGGGCCTCCATCTCGACGCCCGTACGGTCCGTCGTCTTCACGGTCGCGAGGATCTCCACGGCGTCGTCCGCCACGGACAGGTCGAGCTTCACGCCGGAGACGGCCAGCGGGTGGCAGAGCGGGATCAGGTCGGGGGTGCGCTTGGCGCCCATGATTCCCGCGATCCGCGCCGTCGCGAGCGCGTCCCCCTTCGGCACGCCCTCGCCGCGCAACAGCTCCACCACGCGCGGCGAGACGAGGACGCGGCCGCTGGCGCGGGCGGTGCGCGCGGTGACGTCCTTCTGCGACACGTCGACCATGCGGGCGGCGCCCGCCTCGTCGATGTGGGTGAGGTGGCCGGGCTCGTCCTGCTGGTCCTGTGAAGTGCTCATGATGCGCGACACGCTATCGCGCGCCTCCGACAATCGGCCGGGTCAGCCCAGCAGGACCACGTCCACCTCGGTCCCCGGCTCCACCGACGTCTCGTCCTCGGGCACCACGATCAGGGAGTCCGCGTGGGCGAGCGCCGCGATGAGGTGCGAACCTGCGCCGCCGACGGGGGTGACCTCGCCGGCCTCGGCGTCGTAGCTGCCGCGCAGGAACTGGCGCTTGCCGGACGGCGAGGTCAGCGCCTTGTCGGCGGTCAGTTTCGCGCGGACCGCGGGGCGGTGCACGGAGTCCGCGGGCAGGCCCATCAGGGCTCGGATGGCGGGGCGTACGAACAGCTCGAAGGAGACGTACGAGGAGACCGGGTTGCCGGGCAGTGCGAGCAGCGGGGTGTGGTCGGGGCCGATGGAGCCGAAGCCCTGCGGCTTGCCGGGCTGCATGGCGAGCTTGCGGAACTCGACGCCGCTGCCCGCCCCGATGCCCTCCTCCTCGTCCGGGTCGCCGATGCCGGTCAGGGCCTCCTTCACCACGTCGTACGCGCCGACGCTGACGCCGCCGGTGGTGACGACGAGGTCGGCGCGGATCAGCTGGTCCTCGATGGTGGAGCGGAGCGTCTCGGCGTCGTCGGAGACCGCGCCGACCCGGTAGGCGATGGCTCCGGCGTCGCGGGCGGCGGCGGTGAGGGCGAAGCTGTTGGAGTCGTAGATCTGGCCCTGCGCCAACTGCTCGCCGGGCTGGACGAGTTCGCTTCCGGTGGAGACGACGACCACGCGCGGGCGCGGGTGTACGCGTACGGTGCCGCGGCCGATGGCTGCGAGCAGCGCGATCTGCGGCGGGCCGAGGACGGTGCCGGCGGTGAGCGCGCGGTCGCCTGCCTGTACGTCGCTGCCTTGCGCGCGTACGTGCGCGCGTGCCTCGGCGGGGCGGTGCACGCGGACCTCGCCGGTGGCGCCTTCGGGGGCGGCGCTGTGGGCGGTCATGGTGGTGGCGGGGCCCGCGCCGAGGCCGCCGTCGGTCCACTCCACGGGGACCACGGTCTCGGCGCCGGGCGGCAGCGGGGCGCCGGTCATGATGCGGGCGGCCTCGCCGGGGCCCACGGTGGGCTGTTCGGCCTGGCCGGCCGCGACGTCGCCGATGACCGTGAGCACGGCGGGGAACTCCTCGCTCGCGCCCGCGACGTCCGCGACGCGCACCGCGTAGCCGTCCATCGAGCTGTTGTCGAAGGGCGGCAGTGACAGCGCGGCCGTGACCTCCTCGACGAGCACACAGCCCTGTGCGTCGAGGAGTTGGAGGTCGATGGGGTCGAGCGCCTGGACGGTGCCGAGGATGTCCTCCAGGTGCTCGTCCACCGACCAGATCTGCGCCTGGTCCGTCGTGGAACCGAAACTGTTCACTGCTGCTCCCCTGCTCCTCGTGCCGGTGTTGCTGGTACCCCGGCGTTATTACCACGGGCCGGCCGCGGAGCGAGGCGTCAGACCTCCTCGGCGACGTAGCCGCGCAGCCAGGCGCGGAACTCCGGGCCCAGGTCCTCACGTTCGCACGCGAGTCGGACAATCGCCTTGAGGTAGTCGCCGCGGTCGCCGGTGTCGTAGCGGCGGCCCTTGAAGACGACGCCGTGCACGGGGCCGCCGACCTTCTCGTCGTGAGCGAGCTGCTGGAGGGCGTCGGTGAGCTGGATCTCGCCGCCGCGGCCCGGCTCGGTCTTGCGCAGTATGTCGAAGACGGCCGGGTCGAGGACGTAGCGGCCGATGATCGCGTAGTTGGAGGGGGCGTCGGCCGGGTCCGGCTTCTCCACGAGGTCGGTGACCTTCACGACGTCGCCGTCCTCGGTGGCCTGGACCGCCGCGCATCCGTAGAGGTGGATCTGCGAGGGCTCCACCTCCATGAGCGCGATGACGCTGCCGCCGTGCTCCTCCTGGACCTCGACCATCTTCCGCAGCAGCGGGTCGCGGGGGTCGATCAGGTCGTCGCCGAGGAGGACCGCGAACGGCTCGTCGCCGACGTGCGGGGCGGCGCACAGGACGGCGTGGCCGAGGCCCTTGGGGTCGCCCTGGCGCACGTAGTGGATGGTGGCGAGGTCGTTGGACTCCTGGACCTTGGCCAGGCGGCGCGCGTCGCCCTTCTTCTCCAGGGCCGCCTCCAGCTCGTGGTTGCGGTCGAAGTGGTCCTCCAGGGGGCGCTTGTTGCGACCTGTGATCATCAGTACGTCGCCGAGACCCGCCGACGCGGCCTCTTCGACCACGTACTGGATCGCCGGCTTGTCGACGACCGGGAGCATCTCCTTGGGTGTCGCCTTCGTGGCGGGCAGGAACCGGGTGCCGAGGCCCGCTGCGGGGATGACAGCCTTGGTGATCCTGGTGTGCGCGTCAGTCATGCGGGTCACCATATCCGGCCGCTATGGGCGGAATCTGTGGGTCCGCTTTGTAGGCACATATATGCGTCGAATAGGAGAGGTTTGTGAACCGGCTATGAGTCCGCACACGAGTGAGCCCACGGATGGCCCGCGCGGCGCCCACCCTGACAAGCGTTCATTGCGGCGGGAGTTCCTCCAGGTGAGGAACGCGTTGACGCCCGATGACGTACGGGAGACGGAGCGGGCCGTCGCCCGACAGGCGCTCGAACTCGACGAGTTGGCGAAGGCCCGCACCGTGGCCGCGTACGTCTCCGTAGGAGGCGAGCCGGGGACGGGCGCGCTTCTCGACGCCCTACGCGCGCGTGGCACGCGCGTGCTGCTGCCGGTCCTGCTGCCCGACAACGACCTGGACTGGGGTGTGTACGACGGGGCCGGGTCGCTCGCGAGCGTGCAACATCCGGGGAAGATCGCCCTGTTGGAGCCGGGCGGCGAGCGGCTCGGCCCGGACGCCGTCCTGGAGGCGGACGCCGTACTGCTGCCGGGGCTCGCCGTGGACGCGCGCGGGATGCGGCTGGGGCGCGGCGGGGGCTCGTACGACAGGGTGCTCGCGCGCCTGGAGGCGGCCGGTGCGCGGCCCGCCCTGGTGGTGCTGCTGCACGACAGCGAGGTCGTCGCGCATGTCCCGGAGGAGACGCACGACAAGGCCGTGGACGCCGTCGTCACGCCCACGGGCGTGCGGCGCTTCGCCTGAGGGCGCCGGGTTACGTAGAAGGGGCCTCCACGCGCGCGTGGAGGCCCCTTCTACGTAACTACTGCCCGGCTACGGCTTGAGGACCAGCGTGTCCTCGGTGCTGTCGCCGACGGCCTTCTTGGAGAAGTTCCACGGCAGCAGGTCACCCTTGACCCACTTGTCGGTCTGGTCCGTGTAGTGGTCGCTGAAGGTGTGCCCCGAGGCGCCCGTGAGGTTGATCCACTTGGACTTGTCGAGGTCCTCCATGTTGACCACCATCCGCATGGACGGCACCCAGTCGACTCCGTAGCCGCCCGCCGCGTTCCAGCCGGTCGCGTTCACGGCCGCCTCGCCGCCGCCCAGCTTCCAGGGGCCGCGGTTGAGCACGTACTGCAGCCAGCCGGGCCCCTCGGTGCCGAGGGTCTGGTTCTTCAGCTGCAGCTTGTGCAGGCGGCCCCAGCTCCAGGTGTCGATGTCCTTGCCGAGCTTGGCCGTGAGGTCCCAGCGGGCGTCCTCCATGGCGCGCCGGAACAGCTGGTCACGGTTCTTGGTGGGGTCGTTCGTGCGGCTGCCCGGCGTCTTCCACCAGTCGTTCTTCTCGTCCTTGATGATCTTGCGGACGACCTCGAACCAGCGGTCGCCGCCGTCCGGCTGCGCCTGGTCGGGCGCCCGCTCGCCGCACTCGCGCACCTCGCGGTCCTCGTCGGCGGGGCCGGTCTTGTCGACCGGTTCGACGCTGAGGCACTGGCCCTCCACGCGCAGCTCCTTGGGCAGCTTGTTGCCGAAGGCGAGCTTCAGGATGTTGCGCCACACGGAGTTGAAGTAGGCCGCGGCGGCCGAGTCCGGGTTCTGGGTGTAGTCCCAGTTCTCCAGGAGCTGCTGCGCCTCGCGGACGTCCGGGTCCTTGATGTCGATCTTCTGCAGGTAGGGCACGAGCAGCTTGGCGATCTCGCTGCTGTTGTCCATCTGCATGGTGCGCATGTCGTCGGTGGAGATCTTCCCGCCGTCCTTGATCTTCGACTCGATCAGGTCGGTGATGCGCTGGCTTCGGGTGCCGTAGCCCCAGTCCTTGGTCAGCGTGTACGGGTAGTCGTCGTCGACCACGGCCTGGTTGGCGGTCACGATGTAGCCGCGCTTGGGGTTGAACTCGTAGGGCAGCTCGTCCTGCTTGATGTAGCCGGTCCAGCGGTACTTGGAGTCCCAGCCGGGAGCCGGGAGCGAGCCGTCGCCCTCGCCGCGGGTGGGGATCCGGCCCGGCAGCTGGTAGCCGATGTTGCCCTCGGTGTCGGCGTACGTGAGGTTCTGCGAGGGCACCTCGAAGTCGGCGGAGGCCTTGCGGAACTCGGACCAGTTCGACGCCTTGTCGAGGTTGAAGACGGCGTCCATGGTGTTGCCCGGCTGCAGCGCGGTCCAGCGCAGCGCGACGCCGTAGCCGTCGCCGCGGTCGGGGGCCGCCGCGTCCACGCCGGCCTTCTTGCCGACCTTGACGAGTTCGGAGTTTCTGTCGGACAGCAGCGGGCCGTTGTCCGTCTCGCGGATCGTGATCGTCTTGGAGTCGCCGCCCGCGACCTTGATGGTCTCCTTGCGGGTCTTGAAGGGCACCGTCCTGTCGTCGACGAGGTAGCCGTCGCCGCTGAACTTCTCCAGGTAGAGATCGGTGACGTCGACGCCCGAGTTGGTCAGGCCCCAGGAGATGTTCTGGTTGTGGCCGATGACCACGCCGGGCATGCCCGCGAAGGTGTAACCGGACGTGTCGTACTGGCACTTGCTGGAGACGCTCGTGCAGTGCAGGCCCATCTGGTACCAGACGGACGGCAGTTGCGGCGCCAGGTGCGGGTCGTTGGCGAGCAGCGGCTTCCCGGTGATGGTGTGGTCGCCCGAGACCACCCAGGAGTTGGAGCCGATGCCGTTGCCGTTGGGGCCGAGGCCCGCGGAGGCGGGAATCTTGTCCAGGACGTCGGAGAGGCCGCCGAGCTGGCTCTGGAGGCCGCTGGGAGCCGCTGTGCCGCCCGCGAGGCCGGTGCCCGCCGCCCCGGCCGTCCGCGTGCCCGTGCCGCCCTGTGCGGACGCGTCGTAGGACTTCGTGGCGCTGTTGTAGCCGCCCTCCTGCACGATCGGCTTGTGCCGCGTGTACGGGTAGTCGGGGTACAGGTCGGCGATCTGCTTCGGGCCGAGCCGGCTCGTCATCAGCGAGCGGTCGATCTCCTCCTGCATGTTGCCGCGCAGGTCCCAGGCCATCGCCTTGAGCCAGGCCACCGAGTCGACCGGGGACCACTTCTGCGGCTTGTAGTCGTTCTCGAAGCCGAGCGCGACGTACTCGGCGGAGATGTCCTTGCCGCTCTTGCCGCCCAAGTAGGAGTTGACTCCCTTGGAGTACGCCTGGAGGTACTTCTTGGTCGCGGGCGACAGCTTGGAGTCGTACTCCTTCTGCGCCACCCGGTGCCAGCCCATGGTGCGCAGGAACTCATCGGTCTTGACCTGGCCCTTGCCGAACATCTCGGAGAGCCGACCGGAGGTCGTATGGCGCCGCACGTCCATCTCGTAGAACCGGTCCTGCGCCTGTACATAGCCCTGCGCCATGAACAGGTCGTGGTCCGTGGACGCGTAGATCTGCGGGATCCCGTAGCCGTCCCGCTTCACCTGCACCGGTCCGTCGAGCCCGTCGAGTTGGATGGACCCGGTCGTCTGCGGCATGGAGGCGCGGACGCTGTCGACGCTCCAGTAGGCACCGAAACCGATGCCCGCGAGAACGGCCAACACGAGGACGATCACGATCAGTCGGGCTCGGCGCCCCTTCTTCTTGCCGGGCGGGCCACCGGCAGAGGCGTTCGTAGTGTCGGGCATCGCGGTCCTTGCTGTCCTTCGCTAACCGGGCGGGGAGGGCGAGAGCAACCTTACGAGCAGTGGGGTGCGGCTCCGGACGCGGAGTCGGGAAGCGGCCCTCTACGGAGAGCGGCGTGACGTAACCGGCATCAAGAAAGCGTTAACGATTAGGTAAGGTAACGAAGTAACTCCCCCTGTCGCAGTGCCCCTATGGAAGGAACGGCCCCTGACTGTCCACCACCTCAACCAGCTCCTGCTCGTCAGCGCACTCGTGCTGCTCGTGGCGGTCGCCGCCGTGCGTATCTCGTCACGGAGCGGACTGCCGAGCCTCCTGCTCTACCTCGGCATCGGCGTCCTCATGGGTCAGGACGGGATCGGCAACGTCTCCTTCAGCAACGCCGAGATGACGCAGGTCATCGGCTACGCGGCGCTCGTCGTGATCCTCGCCGAGGGCGGTCTGGGCACGAAGTGGAAACAGATCAGGCCCGCCCTCCCCGCTGCCGCCGCCCTGTCGCTCGTGGGTGTGGCGGTGAGCGTGGGCGTGACGGCCGCGGGCGCGCACTACTTGGTGGGCCTGGAGTGGCAACAGGCGCTCATCATCGGCGCGGTGGTCTCCTCCACGGACGCGGCGGCCGTTTTCTCCGTCCTACGTAGAGTGCCGCTTCCGGCCCGCGTGACCGGCGTCCTGGAGGCGGAGTCGGGCTTCAACGACGCCCCTGTCGTCATCCTCGTCGTCGCGTTCTCCGCCACGGGCCCCATGGAGCACTGGTACGTCCTCGTCGGCGAGATCGCCCTGGAGCTCGCGATCGGCGCCGCCATCGGACTCGCGGTCGGCTGGCTCGGCTCCTACGGGCTGCGGCACGTGGCGCTGCCCGCCTCCGGCCTCTACCCGATCGCCGTCCTCGCCATCGCCACCGTCGCGTACGCCGCGGGCGCCATGGCCCACGGCAGTGGCTTCCTCGCCGTCTATCTGGCCGCCATGGTGATGGGCAACGCCAAGCTGCCGCACTGGCCGGCCACCCGCGGCTTCGCCGAAGGGCTCGGCTGGATCGCGCAGATCGGCATGTTCGTCCTGCTCGGCCTGCTGGTCACCCCGCACGCGCTGGCCGACGACATCGTGCCCGCGCTCCTCATCGGCCTGGTCCTCACGATGGTCGCGCGGCCCCTGTCGGTCGTCGTCAGCCTGCTGCCGTTCCGCATACCGTGGCCGGAGAAGGCCCTCATGTCGTGGGCGGGCCTGCGCGGCGCCGTACCGATCATCCTGGCGACGATCCCGATGGTCACGGGCGTCGCCGACAGCCAGCGGATCTTCAACATCGTCTTCGTCCTGGTCGTCGTCTACACCCTCATCCAAGGTCCTACGCTGCCGTGGCTCGCCGGGAAGCTGCGCCTGAGCGCCTCCGACGACGCCGCCGACCTCGGCATCGAATCGGCGCCCCTGGAGCGGCTGCGCGGACACCTGCTGTCCATCTCCGTCCCCAAGGGCTCGCGGATGCACGGCGTGGAGGTCGGCGAACTGCGGCTGCCCAAGGGCGCCGCCGTGACCCTCGTCGTCCGCGACGGGGCCTCCTTCGTGCCCGCCCCGACCACCGTGCTGCGCCACGGCGACGAGCTCCTGGTGGTCGCCACCGACCCGGTGCGGGACGCCGCGGAGGCGCGGCTGCGGGCCGTTTCCGTGGGCGGCAAGCTGGCCGGCTGGCTGGGACCGGAGCGGCAGGACGCCCGGCAGGGGTCCCGGAATGTCCGCAGGGTCCCTCGGACCCCGGATGCCCGTTAGCATGGATGCACAGACCATGTACGACCGACTCTGCCTGACGTAGAGCCGGCGCGACCGCAAAGCGGCCGCGGTCCCCTCGCAGCACTGTGCTTCGCAGCGCCTGAACTGCTTGGCCCAGGGCCTCTCCTGGCGCGGACCGTAGGTATCACTCGGTTCCCGGCGCATGAGGACGGCTCTCGGCGCGCACCCCTCGACCAGGAGGCGCGCGCTACCAGGCGGCAGAAAGGCGAGGACCGTGCCACAGAAGGACACGGTCACCCACACCCCCGGCGGCAAGCGCCCGGGCTACGGGCAGCTCCTGCGCACCCGCGGGGCCTGGACGTTCCTGCTTCCCGGCTTCGCGGCGCGGCAGCCGTTCGCGATGCTGACGATCTCCATCGTGCTGCTCGTGCAGCACACCACCGGCTCCTACGGCACCGCGGGCGCGGTCTCCGCGACGACCGGTGTCTCCATGGCGCTCTTCGCGCCCTACAGCGGCAAGCTGGCCGACCGGTTCGGGCAGCGCGCCGTGCTGCTGCCCGGCGTGCTCGTGCACTCCGTCTCGGGCCTCACGCTCACCGCGCTCGCGCTGTCCGGGGCGCCCACGTGGGCGCTGTTCGCGGCGGCCGTGCCCACGGGCGCCTCGACGCCACAGGTCGGCCCCATGGTGCGGGCGCGCTGGGGCGTGAAGCTGCACGGCTCGCCCCTGATGCAGACTGCCGCCGCCTTCGAGTCCGTCACCGACGAGTTCACCTTCGTCCTGGGCCCGCTGTTCGCGACGGCCCTGTGCACCGGCATCGACCCGGCCGCGGGCCTGCTCACCGAGGCCGCGCTCACGCTCGTCGGCGGGCTGCTGTTCGCCGCCCAGAAGGGCACCCAGCCGCCCGTGGCGGGCCTTGAGGAGCACGCGCGCGTGCGGCACACCTCCGCGCTGCGGGTCCCCGGTGTGCGCGTCCTGATCGTGACGTTCCTCGGCATCGGCTCCGTCTTCGGCGGCATGCAGGTCTCCCTCGCCGCGTACACCGAGTCGATCGGCGAGCCCGGTCTCAACGGAGTCCTGTACGGGATCTTCGCCGCGGGCAACATGCTCTCGGGCCTCGTCTGCGGCGCCATCGCGTGGAAGGTCGCCCCGCAGCGGCGCCTCCTCGTCGGCTACACGGCCCTCGCCGTCATGGCCTCGGGGCTGTGGGCGGCGCAGTCCGTGGTGCTGCTCGCCGGGCTCGGCCTGCTGGTCGGCGTGTGCATCGCGCCGTCCCTGATCACGGGCTACACGCTCGTCGAGAAGATCGTCCCCGCGGGTTCGAGGACCGAGGCCTTCACCTGGCTGACCGGGGCGGTCGCACTCGGTCAGGCGGCCGCCGTGTCGGTGGCCGGGCAGCTGGAGGACCGGCTCTGGGACGGCGCCGGATTCCTCGTCCCGATGGGCGGCACGGTGCTCGCCCTGGTGGTCATGTTCCTGCTGCGCTCGCGGCTCGTGCCGCCGTCCGTGGGGCGGACCGTGGCACGTGGTGTGGGTCACCGCGAGCCCGTGACAGTGGACTGATCCCGCGGAATAGGTCACTATGGACCGTCGTTAGCACTCAATGAGTGAGAGTGCCAGGAGGAAGACACAGTGCCGACTTACCAGTACCAGTGCACCGAGTGCGGCGAGGGCCTCGAGGCGGTGCAGAAGTTCACCGACGAGTCCCTGACCGAGTGCCCTGCTTGCCAGGGCCGCCTGAAGAAGGTGTTCTCGGCCGTCGGCATCGTGTTCAAGGGCTCCGGCTTCTACCGCAATGACAGCCGCGGCTCCTCGTCGAGCAGCAGCCCGGCGTCGGCCTCGAAGTCGTCCGAGTCGTCCGGCTCCGAGACGAAGTCGTCGGACTCCAAGTCGTCCTCCGAGTCGAAGTCCTCGACGTCCTCGACGTCGTCCTCTTCGAGCTCGTCGACCTCTTCTTCTTCGACGTCCTCCGCCGCGTAAGCGGCGCCGCGAAGTCTTACGAGACCCTGTCGTCTTCGGACGACAGGGTCTTTCGCGTTCCCGGCGTGATTACTGTGCTGCCCTATGGCGACCAACCCGACGAACGTGAACGCAAGCGCCGACGCCGAGATCGGTGTCATCGGCGGCTCCGGCTTCTACTCGTTCCTGGACGACGTGACCGAGGTCCGCGTCGACACCCCCTACGGCCCGCCGAGCGACTCGCTCTTCCTCGGTGAGGTGGCGGGGCGCCGGGTCGCCTTCCTGCCCCGGCACGGCCGCGGCCACCATCTGCCGCCGCACCGCATCAACTACCGCGCCAACCTTTGGGCGTTGCGCTCGGTGGGCGTGCGCCAGGTGCTCGGCCCGTGCGCGGTGGGCGGACTGCGGCCCGAGTACGGTCCGGGCACGCTGCTCGTTCCCGACCAGTTCGTGGACCGTACGAAGTCCCGGGCGCAGACCTACTTCGACGGGGAGCCGCTCCCGGACGGTTCGGTGCCGAACGTCGTGCACGTCTCCCCCGCCGACCCGTACTGCCCGGCCGGGCGCCGGGTCTCGGTGAAGGCGGCGCGCGGCAAGGACTGGGAGCCGGTGGACGGCGGGACGCTCGTGGTGGTCGAGGGGCCGCGGTTCTCCACCCGCGCCGAGTCGGCGTGGCACGCGGCCATGGGCTGGTCGGTGGTCGGGATGACCGGGCACCCGGAGGCGATGCTCGCCCGTGAACTGGAGCTCTGCTACACGTCGTTGACCCTCGTCACGGACCTGGACGCGGGCGCGGAGAGCGGCGAGGGCGTCTCGCACGACGAGGTGCTGCACGTGTTCGCGGCCAATGTGGACCGGCTGCGGACTGTGCTGTTCGACGCGGTGGCGGGGCTGCCGGCGAACACGGAGCGGGACTGCCTGTGCGTGGGGGCGCTGGGCGGGATGGATCCGGGGTTCCGGCTGCCGTGATCGCGGGGCGGTAGGCCCGGCCGTGGCCGAATTCCCCGTTCCGGTGAGGGAGTTGTCCACAACCGCTCGGTAGCACACGGGGCTCAGCGGGATGCGCCGCCGAGGCGGATCGTGGTCGGCGAGACGGGCGCGGTGTCCGTCCGGCCCGACCGATCCGCAGGCGGTGGCGACTGTGTCCGCATCCGACTCGTACGAGCTCAGCATTCCCCCGACGTCCGAGGTGCCGTCCTTCCCTCCCGTGCGCGTACGCGGCGCGCGGTGGCGGTCGGGGCGCTCGGGCAGGCGCCGGCGCGGTCCTTCCGCGGCGGTGGGTCTCGCCCTGACCGCGGCGGCGCTGGCTGCCGCGGTGCCCTCGTCCGGCGCGGGGCGCGGGCCCGAGCCGCCGCGGGGCCGGGCGGCGCCGGGCGAGCGGGTCACCGCTTCCGCGCCCGCGGTGTCGGCGCCGGTGCGGATCGCGGACGCGGGGGCGGTGCGGCTGCTGCGGCCGGGCGACCGGGTCGACGTGGTGGCGGCGCGGGCGGACGGCGGGCCGGGCGTGCGGGTGCTGGCGTCCGGGGCGCGGGTGACGTCCGTGCCGAAGCCGGGGCCAACTCTCGGTCAAGACAGCGGCGTCGGCGAAACCTCGGCGGCGGGCGGGGCGTTGGTGGTGCTGACGGTGGGGCGTGCGACCGCGGCACGGCTCGCGGGGGCCGGTGCCGCTTCCCGGCTGGCGGTGACGGTGTGGTGACGTACGTCTCCCCAAGTCCCCCGTTCGAGCTACCGAATTGGACAGGTCTGACCCGAACTGTCGTAGGTTGCGGAAGCGTTTGCTCCACAACCTGGACATGTGAAGAGAGGCCTTCTGGTGAGCGAGAACAACGAACCGAGCGTGTGGGAAGGCTTCAAGGCCTTCCTCATGCGCGGCAATGTGATCGACCTCGCGGTCGCCGTGGTCATCGGCGCCGCCTTCACCAACATCGTGAACGCTGTGGTGGAAGGGGTCATCAACCCGATCGTCGGCGCGTTCGGCACGCAGGACCTGAACAAGTACTCGTACTGCCTGAAGGGTTCGTGCACGCCCGGCAGCGAGGACAGCATCGAGATCATGTGGGGCTCGATCATCAGCGCCGCCATCAGCTTCCTGATCACGGCCGCCGTCGTGTACTTCCTGATGGTGCTGCCGATGGCCAAGTACCTCGCCCGGCAGGCCGCGAAGAAGGCCGAGAAGGAGGGCACCCAGGAGGTCCTGGAGGTCACCGAGCTGGAGGTGCTCAAGGAGATCCGCGACTCGCTCGTGGCGCAGCGCGGCTCGGGGCACACCGAGCCCTAGGGCCGGTCCTGGCGGTCCTGACGGTCCTGGCGGGGCTCTCGGCGGCGCTTCAGAGGTGGTGGGGCGGCTTCTCGTCGAGGAAGCGGGCCAGGTCGGCGGCGCTGTTGTCCCCGGCCGTCGGCCGCTCGCCCCAGCCACGGTCCGTGTCGTCGGAGGACTGCGCCGTCAGCGGATCGTCGAAGATCAGCGCGGCCTTGGGGTCACGCTTCTTCGGATCACGCTTCTGCACGTCGCGGTTCTTCGGATCGCGCTCGTCGGGGTCGGGGGCGGGGCTGCTCATGGCTCCAGGGTACGTCGGCGGCTCAGACCGCCGTGAGGCCGTGGGATTCGAAGATCGACTTGGCGGCGGCGACCTGCTCGGGGGTGGGCGAGGGGGTGTCGTGCAGCGTGAAGGTCTTGCCGAGCGCCTGCCACTTCGCCTCGCCGAGCTTGTGGAAGGGCAGCACGTCGACGCGGGAGACGTTGCCGAGGGAGCCCGCGAAGGCGGCGACGCCCTCGATGTTGGCGGGGTCGTCGGTCAGGCCGGGCACGAGCACGAAGCGCACCCACACGTTCTTGCCGAGGTCGGCGAGCCGGTGCGCGAAGTCGAGGGTGGGCTGCAGCGGGCGCCCGGTGACGTGCTTGTAGGTGGCGCGGTCCCAGGACTTGATGTCGAGCAGCACCAGGTCCACGTCGCGCAGCAGCGCGTCGGTGGCGCGCACACCGAGGAAGCCCGAGGTGTCGAGGGCGGTGTGCAGGCCCAGTTCGTGCTTGAAGCGGTGCAGCAGCTCCCCGGCGAAGACCGGCTGGAGCAGCGGTTCGCCGCCGCTGATGGTGGCGCCGCCGCCGGCCGCCTCGATGAACCGGGTGTACTTGGCGGCCTCCGCGACGATGTCGTCGGCCGAGGTGCGCTTGCCGTTGCGCATCTTCCAGGTGTCGGGGTTGTGGCAGTACAGGCAGGTCAGCGGGCATCCGGAGAGGAACGTCACGAAGCGGGTGCCCGGCCCGTCGACGCCGGTCGACAGGTCCCAGGAGTGCACCGAGCCCTCGATGGGCCGGTGGGTCGCGGCGGCGGCCGGGGTAGCGGCGTCGTTCGCGCCCATGATCCTGGGGTTCTGGGTGAGCAGCACGGTCATGACGTTCCTCTCCGTGTCCTTCAGGGTGTGTCGGTCGGGAGGCCGGGCTCAGAGGGAGCCGTGGAACGTGCGGTTGATGACGTCCAGCTGCTGCTCGCGCGTCAGGCGGACGAAGTTCACCGCGTAGCCGGAGACCCGGATGGTGAGCTGCGGGTAGTTCTCCGGGTGCTCCATGGCGTCCTCCAGGGTCGCCTTGTTGAGGACGTTGACGTTCATGTGGAAGCCGTCGCTGGCCATGAAGCCGTCGAGCACGCCGGACAGGTTGCCGATCCGCTCGGTGGGAGTGCGGCCCAGGGCGTCCGGGGTGATCGTGTTGGTCAGCGAGATGCCGTCCTCGGCGTCGTCGTAGGGCAGCTTCGCGACCGACAGGGCGGAGGCGATGTAGCCGTGCTCGTCGCGCCCGTTCATCGGGTTGGCGCCGGGGGCGAACGGGGTGCCGGCGCGGCGGCCGTCCGGGGTGTTGCCGGTCTTCTTGCCGTAGACGACGTTCGAGGTGATCGTGAGCACCGACTGGGTGTGCACGGCGTTCCGGTAGGTGGGGTGCTTGCGGACCTTCTCCATGAAGCCGTGGACGATGCGCTGGGCGATGGCGTCGGCGCGGTCGTCGTTGTTGCCGTAGGCCGGGTAGTCGCCCTCGATCTCGTAGTCGACGGCGAGGCCGGTCTCGTCGCGGATCACCTTGACCTTGGCGTGCTTGATCGCCGAGAGGGAGTCCGCGGCGACCGAGAGACCCGCGATGCCGCACGCCATGGTGCGCAGGATCTCCTGGTCGTGCAGGGCCATCTCGATGCGCTCGTAGGCGTACTTGTCGTGCATGTAGTGGATGACGTTGAGCGCGTGGACGTACGTCTTGGCCAGCCAGTCGAGCATCGCGTCGTACTGCCGGGCCACGGTCTCGTAGTCGAGGTACTCGCCCTCGATGGGCTCGAAGCCCTCGACGACGCGCTTGCCGGACTTCTCGTCGCGGCCGCCGTTGATCGCGTAGAGCAGCGCCTTGGCGACGTTCACGCGGGCGCCGAAGAACTGCATCTGCTTGCCGACGGCCATCGCGGAGACGCAGCAGGCGATGGCGGTGTCGTCGCCGTACTTGGGGCGCATCAGCTCGTCGGACTCGAACTGGATGGCCGAGGTGTCGATGGCGACCTGGGAGGCGAAGTCCTTGAAGCCCTTGGGGAGTTCGCGCGACCAGAAGACCGTCAGGTTCGGCTCGGGGGCCGGGCCGAGGTTGTAGAGGGTCTGCAGGGCGCGGAAGGTGGTGCGCGAGACGAGCGGGCGGCCGTCCTCGCCGATGCCGGCCATCGACCAGGTGACCCAGGTGGGGTCGCCGGAGTAGAGGTCGTTGTACTCGGGGGTGCGCAGGAAGCGGACGATGCGGAGCTTGATGACGAAGTCGTCGATGAACTCCTGGGCCTCGGACTCGGTGATCCGGCCGGCCTCGATGTCGCGCTGCAGGTAGATGTCGAGGAAGTTGTCGATGCGGCCGATCGACATGGCCGCGCCGTTCTGCTCCTTCACGGCGGCGAGGTAGCCGAAGTACAGCCACTGGACGGCCTCGCGGCCGGTCGTGGCCGGGCCGGAGATGTCGTAGCCGTACGACATGGCCATCGCCTTGAGCTCGCCCAGCGCCTTGATCTGCTCGGAGATCTCCTCGCGGTCCCGAATGACGTGCTCGGTGGGCCACTCGGCGCCGAGCTTGTCCTTGTCGGCCTGCTTGGCGGCGATGAGGCGGTCGACTCCGTAGAGGGCGACGCGGCGGTAGTCGCCGATGATGCGGCCGCGGCCGTAGGCGTCCGGGAGGCCGGTGATGATGCCGGAGGAGCGGCAGGCGCGGATCTCGGGGGTGTACGCGTCGAAGACGCCCTCGTTGTGGGTCTTGCGGAGGTGGGTGTAGATCTCGCGGACCTCGGGGTCGGCCTCGTAGCCGTACGCGTTGAGGGCGCCCTCGACCATGCGCCAGCCGCCGTTGGGCATGATGGCGCGCTTGAGCGGGGCGTCGGTCTGCAGGCCCACGATGAGGTCGGTGTGGTCGGCGGGGGTGCCGTCGATGTAGCCGGGCCTGAAGGCGTCGATCCGGGACGGGGTCTTCACGTCGACGTCGTGGACGCCGCGCTCGATCTCGTCCGGGAACATTCCAAGGAGCTTGTCCCATACGGCGGTTGTGCGCTCGGTCGGTCCCGCGAGGAAGGAGCCGTCGCCCTCGTAGGGGGCGTAGTTCTGCTGAACGAAGTCGCGGACGTCGATGGCGTCCCGCCACAGCCCGCCCCTGAAGCCGTCCCAGGCCTCGCCGTGTGTCGTCATTTCCGCGGGAGTGGCAGTCATCTGCGGCACCTTCCCCATCTCTTCGACCGGTTCGTTGCTACGTATTCATTGGACTCCCGCCCGGCCGGTCCGGCGGGCCGCAATAGTCCCGAGTTCGGGGCCATTGGGCCTCATTCCGGACCGGCGCGAGCCGGGATTAACGCTCTGACCTGGGTTTTCCTTCGGGACTTTCGACCCAAGTTCGCTTGTGAACGCATTCACAAGAATTTCGTCGAAATCCCGTGTTACAGGTCAGCTGGGGGATTCGGCGTTCTTGCGGGCGTAGTACCACCAGCAGACGACGACGCATGTGGCGTAGAAGCCCACGAAGCACCACAGGGCGCTGGTCACCGCGAAGTTGGCGAACATCGCGGGGATGAAGAAGAAGCCGTACGCGGCGATCGCGGCGGTGAAGCCGGTGACGGCGCCGGACTCCATCTCGGCCTGCTTGAGCGCCTTCGTGTACTCGGGCGTGCCCTCGGTCAGGCCCTTCAGGTGCTGGTTGCGGAAGATCACCGGGATCTGGCGGAACGTGGAGCCGTTGCCGATGCCGCTGAAGAGGAAGGCCGCGTAGAAGCAGAGGAGGAAGCCCGCGAAGGAGCCGCCCTGGCCGTTCGACGGCATGAAGTTGATGACGCCGATGATCGAGGCGGCCATGCCGACGAAGGAGAGGATCGTGACGCGCGCGCCGCCCAGCTTGTCGCCGAGCCAGCCGCCGCCCCAGCGGGCGAGCGCGCCGACGGCCGGGCCGATCCAGGCGTAGGTGGCGGCCGTGTAGGCGGCGTCGATCGGGGTCCAGGTCGTCTTGATCAGCATCGGCAGGGCGGAGGCGAAGCCGATGAAGGAGCCGAAGGTGCCGACGTAGAGCCAGGTCATCAGCCAGTTGTGCTTGCGCTTGAAGATGACCTTCTGCTGCTTGAACGGGGTGGCCGCGACCTTGAGGTCGTTCTGGCCGAACCAGGCGACGACGGCCAGGACCAGCAGGACCGGGACCCACAGGAACGCGGCGTTCTGCAGCCACACCGGGGAGCCGTCCGCCTTGTGCTGGGCGGAGCCCAGGGCGATCGCCGAGGAGGTGATGACGATCGGGGTCAGCAGCTGGACGACGGAGACGCCGAGGTTGCCGAGGCCGCCGTTGATGCCGGTGGCGTTGCCCTTCTCCCGCTTCGGGTAGAAGAAGCCGATGTTGGCGAGCGACGAGGAGAAGTTGGCACCGCCGAAGCCGCACAGCGCCGCGATGGCGACCAGTGTGGCGTACGAGGTCGAGGTGTCCTGCACCGCGAGGCCGAGCCAGACCAGCGGGATGACGAGGACGACCGTGGAGAGCGCGGTGAAGCGCCGCTGGCCCATCCGCGGGCCGAGGAAGGTGTAGAAGATCCGGGCCGTACCGCCGGTCAGACCCGGGACGGCGGTCAGCCAGAACAGCTGCGAGGTGCTGAAGCTGAAGCCGACGTCGGCCAGGTTGGTCGCGGTGACGCTCCACACCTGCCACACCACGAAGGCGACGAGGAGGGCGGGGACCGCTATCCACAGGTTGCGGGTGGCGACCCGCTTGCCCACGGACTTCCAGAACAGTTCGTTCTCGGGTTCCCAGTCGGTGATAGTCCGGCCTGGCCGGTACTGCTGGGGATCGTAGGAACGGGTGACGTCGTCGACCGCGGCGGCGTCCCGGACTGCAGGACTCATGACGTGTTCCTGGTGGTGAGGAGGGGTTTCCTTGCCTCTCCAGATTCACGCCGGGATAAAGACGGGGTAAGAGCCGTTGGTCGCCCCGCGAGCACCCCAATGGCACCGCGTGCGGGGCGACCAAGGTCCCTGCGCTCAGCCCATTTCGGGAACCTCGGGAACCTCGGGAACCTCGGGGGCCTCGTGGACCGCGAGGCGCACGGACGGGTCGTCGAGGCACGCGCCGGTGCGCAGGTCGAACTCCTGCTTGTGCATCGGGGAGGCGACGACGGGGGCGCCGCCGCGGGTGCCCATGATGCCGTTCGCGATGACGTCGGCGCCGGAGAAGGGGTCGCGGGCGTCGACGGCGTAGACGGTGCCGGAGGCGTCCTTGAAGAGGGCGGCCTCGGTGCCGTCGGGCAGCACGGCGGGGCGGCCGCGGCCGGGCTCCAGGAAGCGGGGATCGGCCTCGGACGTCGCCTCGAAGCGGGCGAGGGCGGCCGGGTCGTCGAGCACGGCCTGCCACTCGTCGCGGTAGGCGGCGACGTGCCGGTCCAGCTGGGCCTCCAACTCGGCGCAGATGCCGAGGGAGTCGTCGATCAGCACCGCGCGCAGGTGGTCGAGGCCGCCGATCCGCTCGAACCAGGGGGCGGTGCGCTCCAGGCGTTCGGCGGTGCGCGCGTAGTACATGAGGAACCGGTCGGTCAGGCGCAGGAGTTCGTCCCGCGTCAGGTCGGTGGCGAGGAGGTCGGCGTGGCGGGGGTTGGTGCCGCCGTTGCCGCAGACGTAGAGGTTCCAGCCGCCGGCGGTGGCGATGACGCCGATGTCCTTGCCGCGGGCCTCGGCGCACTCGCGCAGACAGCCGGAGACGCCACCCTTGATCTTGTGCGGGGTGCGAAGCCCGCGATAGCGCAGCTCCAGGTCGATGGCGAGCTGCACGGAGTCGCCCTGCCCGAAGCGGCAGAACTTCGAGCCGACGCAGGACTTCACGGTGCGCAGCGACTTCCCGTACGCCTGCCCGGACTCCAGGCCGACGGCGACCAACCTCCGCCAGATCGCGGGCAGTTGCTCCTTGCGCGCGCCGAAGAGGTCGATGCGCTGACCGCCGGTGATCTTCGAGTAGAGGCCGTGGTCGCGGGCGACCTCGCCGATCGCGATGAGCTGCTCGGCGGTGATCTCGCCGCCGGGGACGCGCGGGACGACGGAGTAGGTGCCGTCCTTCTGGAGGTTCCCGAGGAAGAGGTCGTTGGAGTCCTGGAGGGCGGCCTGTTCGCCCTGGAGGATGTGGGTGAGGCCGAGTTCGGGGGCGAGGGTGCCGAGGATGTTGGCGACGACGGGCTTGCAGACGGCGCAGCCGTCGGCGATCCCCGCGCCACCCGTGCCGTGCTTGGCCAGCAACTCGCTGAAGGAGGCGATGCGTTCGGCGCGGACGAGGTCGTAGAGCTCGGCGCGGGTCAGGTCGAAGTGTTCGCACAGGCCGCGGGCGATCTCGACGCCGGACGCGGCGAGTTCGGCGTCGAGGACGGACTGGAGCGTGCCGACGCAACCGCCGCAGCCGGTGCCGGCCTTCGTGCACCGCTTGATGCCGCCGATGTCGGTGAGGCCCTCGGCGGTGACGGCCGCGCGGACGGCGCCCTTGGTGACGTTGTGGCAGCTGCACACCACGGCGTCGTCGGGGAGGGCGTCGGCACCGAGGGCCGGGCCTTCCGCGTCGCCGGCCGGGACGATATAGGCCTCCGGGGAGCCGGGGAGGGTGCGGCCCGCGTGCGGCTTGAGGGTGCCGTAGGCGGTGGCGTCGCCGACCAGGATGCCGCCGAGGAGACGGCCGTCGGGGCCGAGGACGAGCTTCTTGTAGACGCCCTCGCGGGAGTCGGAGAAGACGACCGCCATGGCCTCGCCCTGTTCACCGTCCACGCCCTGCGCGCCCCGCCCGCTCTCGCAGGCGAACGGGTCGCCGAAGGAGGCCACGTCGGCGCCCATCAGCTTCAGCTTGGTGGAGGTGTCGGCGCCGGTGAAGAGGGTGGCGCCCTCCCCCGCGAGGGCGTCGGCCGCGGCCTCGGCCATCTGGTAGCCGGGGGCGACGAGGCCGTAGACCCGTCCGTCGGCGGTCTGCGCGCACTCGCCGATCGCGTAGATGTACGGGTCCGTGGTCCGGCAGTGCCCGTCCACCACGACGCCACCGCGGTCGCCGACGGCGAGCCCGGCCTCGCGGGCCAGCCGGTCGCGGGGGCGTACACCCGCCGAGAAGACGACGACGTCGGCGTCGAGGGTGCGGCCGTCGGTCAGCGCCAGGGCGCACGCCGAGCCGTCGGGGTCGGTCTCCACCGCGCGGGCGCCGACGCCGGTGTGCACGTCCACGCCCATCGACTCGATGGTGGCGCGCAGCGCGGCGGCGCCGCCGTCGTCGACCTGGAGCGGCATCAGGCGCGGGGCGAACTCGACGACGTGGGTGGCGAGGCCCAGCGTGCGCAGGGCCCCGGCCGCCTCCAGGCCGAGCAGCCCGCCGCCGATGACGACGCCGGTACGGGTGCCCTCGCGGGCCGCGTACTCGGTGAGGGTCTCGACGTCGTACAGGGTGCGGTAGGTGAAGCAGCCGGGGGCGTCGGCGCCGTCGATCGGCGGGACGAAGGGGTACGAGCCGGTGGCCAGGACGAGGGCGTCGTAGTCGACGGTGGCGCCGGAGGTGGTGGTGACGGTCCGGGTGGCGGTGTCGATGTGTTCGGCCGGGTCGCCCAGGCGCAGGTCGATGCCGTGCTTCGCCATGAACTCGGGCTCGGCGAGGGCGAGTTCGGAGGGGTCCGTGCCGGTGAAGGCGGAGGAGAGGTGGACGCGGTCGTAGGCCGGGCGGTCCTCCTCGGCGAGGACGGTGACGTGCCAGGCGTCGAGGGTGCCGCGGTCCGCGAGGAGTTCGAGGAGGTGGTGGCCGACCATGCCGTGACCGATGAGGACCAGATTCAGGGGCATGGTGGGCGCTCCGGGGGTGCGAGATGGTGCCGGTCTGCTGTAATCCCGACGTTAGGACCGGACCGACGGGGCGCCGCACCGAATTGGGCCCCTTGGCGCGGGACCAACGACCCCCTTGATCAGGCCCTTTGCCAGGGCCGGGGGCGGCGGCGCGGACATAGCGTGGCCGCATGTTGGCCACGGACCCTCTCGTTCTCGCCGTGCACGGCAGCGCGCTGCCGGCCGCGGGCGCCACCGTCGGGCGGCTGTGCGACGCGGTCGAGGCGCGGCTCGGGACGCGGCCCACCGTCGGACACCTGGATCATCAACTTCCCTCCCTCAAGGGCGCGTTGGCGAGTGGCTCCGTCGTGGTTCCGCTGCTGCTCGGCGACGGCTACCACCGCACCGTCGACATCCCCGCGGTCGTCGCCGCGCACGGCGGAGGGGGCTGCCGGCTCACGCCGAGCCTGAGCGGGGCGAGCGAGGTCGACACGGCGCTGTACGAGCGGCTGTGCGCGGCGGAGCGTGAGGCGGGGCCGGGGGCGGTGCCTGGGGCGGAGCATGCGGTGGGGCGTGAGGCGGGGTGGCAAGCGGAGCGTGAGGCAGGGCTGCAAACCTGGCACGAGGCGGAGCGCCAAGCAGGGCGCGAGGCAGAACGGCAAGCCTGGCGCGAGGCAGAGCGCCAAGCAGAGCGTGAGGTGGGGCCGAAGGCGGAGCACGCCGTGGGGCGCGGGGTTGGGCTCAAGGGAGGGGGGCCGGTTGACGCGATCGTGTTCGCCGCCGCCGGGTCCTCGCGGCCGGGTGGGAACGGTGGGGCGCTGGTAGCGGCGCGGCGGCTCGCGATGCGGCGGCCCGGTACACCGATGGTCGTCGCGTACTGCTCCGCCGCCGAGCCGACCGTTCCGGAGGCGCTCGCGCGGCTGCGGGCGGCCGGGCACCGGCGGATCGGGATCGTGACGCATCTGCTGGCGCCGGGCCGGTTCACGCAGGCGCTCGACGCGGCGGGGGCCGACCTCGTCACCGCGCCGCTCGCCGACCATCCGGCGCTCGCCTCGCTCGTCGTACGCCGCTACCGGGCTGCGTGCCGGATCGCCGCCGTCGCCGCCTGATCTGCTGTGCTGGACGCATGACGTCCACACCCGAGCCCGCCGGGCCGAACCCGCCCGGCGACCCGCAGCACGCCTCGCCGAGCCGGCGATCACCGAGCCACCGGTCCCCGATCCGCCGCATGGTCGAGAGGGGGCGCGACGAGGAGCATCGGGCCGCGTCGCCGCTGGAGTTGTTCTTCGACCTGTGTTTCGTCGTCGCCGTGGCGCAGGGCGGGGCGGAGCTGGTGCACGCGGTGGCGGAGGGGCACGCGGGTGCTGGGGTGGTCGACTACGCGCGCGTGTTCTTCGCGATCTGGTGGGCGTGGATGAACTTCACGTGGTTCGCCTCGGCGTACGACAACGACGACGCGGTCTACCGCGTCGTGACGCTCGTACAGATCGCGGGCGTGCTGGTGCTCGCGGCGGGCGTCTCGCAGGCGTTCGCGCACGACAACTACATGGTGGTCTGGCTCGGCTACCTGATCATGCGGGTCGCCATGGCCACGCACTGGCTGCGGGCCGCCGCCTCCACCACGGGCGCGGAGCGCCGGGTCGCGCTGCGGTACGCGGGCGGGGTGCTGGCCTGCCAAGTCGGCTGGCTGGCGCTGCTGTTCACGCCGCACGCGGCGCAGGTCTGGGTGTTCTTCGCGATGGCGGTCCTGGAGATGTGCGTCCCCGTGTACGCGGAGCGGGACCGGCAGACGTCCTGGCATCCGCACCACATCGCGGAGCGGTACGGCCTGTTCACGATCATCGTGCTCGGCGAGACGATCGCCGCGGCGACGGTCGCGGTGAAGTCGGGCGTCGAGGAGAACGACGCGCTCGGCGAGCTGCTGCCGATCGCGACGGGCGGCCTGCTCGTCGTCTTCGCGGCCTGGTGGATCTACTTCGCGGTGCCGATCCACGACAGGCTGCGCTCCAACCGGCAGGCGTTCGTGTGGGGTTACGGGCACTTCTTCATCCTCGCGTCGGCGGCGTCGATCGGCGCGGGCATCGAGGTCGCGGTCGAGCAGGCGGTGGGCGAGGCGCACATCTCCACGGCCGCGGCCTCGGCCGCCGTGACGGTGCCGGCGGCGGTGTTCCTGCTGCTGGTGTGGGCGCTGCACGCGCGGTACTTCAAGGTGGGGACGGCGCAGCAACTGACCCTGCCCGTCGCCGCGTTGCTGGTGCTGGTGTGCACGTTCGCGGGGCACTTGGCGGTGCTCGCGGCGGGGGTCGTCGCGGCGCTCACGGTGGCGGTCGGGGTGACGCTGTCGGCGCGGGCGGGCGGGACGCGGGCCGCCTGACGCCCCCTCCCCACCCCACCCCTCCCCCCCTTTGTCACACCCCACCCGGGCATCAACTCCCGTGGTAGGCATGGGACATGACGACTCGCAATGATGCCCTCACCGATGTCCCCGGCCTGCGCGTCGGACACGCCACCCTGGTCGGGGACGGATTCCTGACCGGTACGACGGTCGTGCTCGCCCCCGAAGGCGGCGCGGTCACCGCCGTGGACGTACGGGGAGGCGGCCCCGGCACCCGGGAGACCGACGCGCTCGACCCGCGCAACCTGGTGCAGCGGATCGAGGCGATCGTGCTGACGGGCGGCAGCGCGTTCGGGCTCGACGCGGCGTCGGGCGTGGTGGCGTGGCTGGAGGACCAGGGGCGCGGGGTCCCGGCGGGCACGAACCCCGGGGAGGTCGTGCCGGTGGTGCCCGCGGCGTGCGCGTTCGACCTCGGCCGGGGCGGCGACTGGCGGGCCCGCCCGGACGCGGCGACGGGCCGCGCCGCCGTCGAGGCCGCCGCCGCGACGGAGCCCGGCTCCCCCGTCCAGGAGGGCAACATCGGCGCGGGCACCGGCGCGCTCGTCGGGAAGCTGCGCGGCGGCATCGGCACCGCGTCCACGGTCCTCGACTCCGGGATCACGGTCTCCGCCCTGGTCGTCGCGAACGCCGCGGGCTCCGCCGTGGACCCGGCCACCGGGGCGCTGTACGGCGAGTTCTTCGCGGGCACCGGGCCGGTGACGTATCCGACGCCGCAGGCGCACGAGGCGGCGGGCAAGCGGATCGCGGAGGCGGCCACGGCGAACGGCCCCCAGCCCCTCAACACCACCCTGGCCGTCGTCGCCACCGACGCCGACCTCAACCGCGCCCAGGCGCAGAAGGTCGCCGGGACCGCGCACGACGGCATCGCGCGCGCCGTGCGTCCGGTGCACCTGCTCAACGACGGGGACACGGTGTTCGCGGTCGCCACCGGGGAGCGCCCGCTCGACACCGCGAACCCCCTCGCCCTCAACGAGGTCCTCGCGGCCGGGGCGGACCTCGTGACGCGGGCGATCGTACGGGCGCTGCGCGCGGCCGAGACCGTGACGGCGGGCGGCGGCACCCACCTCTCGTACGGCGATCTCTACGGCGGCCGCTCCACCGCAACGTAACGGAGATCCACCACCCCGTAACAGAACTGTCCCTGTGGCTGCGTTCACAACAAACGGACGGAACCCCTCCGCCCGTATCGCGCTCTTCCCTCACATCGGTAGAAAGCTGCGGAACAGCAGAAAGCACGAAAAGGGGAGCAGACCGTGAGCAGGCAGAAGACAGCCGTCGTGGGCGCGGCCCTCGCCATCGGCGCACTGACCCTCACGGCCTGCGGCGGCGACGCCACCGCCGACAACGACAAGGGCGGCGACGCCCCCAAGATCGCCATCTCGGCCAAGGACGGCTCGACGGGCGCGTCGATCAACGCGACGGGCGTGAAGGTCAGCGACGGCAAGCTGACCAAGGTGAAGATGACCGAGTCGGCGAGCGGCAAGGCCGTGCCCGGCACGATCACCGGGGACGGCGCGGCGTGGAAGCCGAAGGAGCAGCTGGAGCGCGGCACCAAGTACCGGATCTCCGCGTCCGCCAAGGATGAGGACGGGCACAAGGCCGCCGCCAACTCCATCTTCACGACGGTGTCGAGCGCCAACAGCTTCATCGGCACGTACACGCCGGACGACGGGAAGACGGTCGGGGTCGGGATGCCGGTCTCCTTCAACTTCGACAAGGCGATCACCAACAAGAAGGACGTGCAGTCGCACATCACGGTGACGTCGGACAGCGGCCAGAAGGTCGTCGGGCACTGGTTCGGCGCGCAGCGCCTCGACTTCAGGCCCCAGGAGTACTGGAAGGCCGGCTCCAAGGTCACCATGAAGATCGACCTCGACGGCGTCGAGGGCGCGAACGGCGTGCACGGCGTGCAGGACAAGACGGTGAGCTTCAACGTCGGCCGCTCCCAGGTCTCCACGGTCGACGCGAACACGCAGCAGATGACGGTCGTCCGCGACGGCAAGACGCTCCGGACGGTGGACGTGTCGACCGGAAGCGACCAACACCCGACGTACAACGGGCAGATGGTGATCTCGGAGAAGTTCGTGCAGACGCGCATGAACGGCGACACGGTCGGCTTCGGCGGTGAGTACGACATCGCGGACGTGCCGCACGCGATGCGCCTGTCGCAGTCCGGGACGTTCATCCACGGCAACTACTGGAGCGCCCCGAGCACCTTCGGCTCGCAGGCCACCAGCCACGGCTGCGTCGGCATGCGGGACGTGAAGGGCGCGGGCGGCGACACGACCGGCAAGTGGTTCTTCGACAACTCGCTGGTCGGCGACGTCGTGGTCATGAAGAACTCGCACGACGAGACGATCGCGCCCGACAACGGCCTCAACGGCTGGAACATGGCGTGGAGCCAGTGGACGGCGGGCAGCGCCGTCTGACCCCCCTGCTCACTTACGGCGCGGGCCGCGCGGGAACCTCCCGCGCGGCCCGCTCGTTTTCCAAGCACCTTGCTCAAATGCCGTCCCCCGTTTGTCATTTCACGGGCACGATGTCCGACCCAAGGGCTACGGTATGCACCCACGAGGTGACACGAAGCGATACCGGGAGGTGCCTTGAGCGTTCCGCGAGACTCCGGGCCCGACGTCGGGTTCGGCCCCGAGGCGGACCCGTCGCCCGAGGCGCGGCTCGAACAGCTGCTCGGGCGCGCGCTCAACTCCTTCGAGCTGCCCGACGAGACCCTTGAAAGGCTCGACGGCGCGCTCGCGTACGCGGGCTCCCTGCACTCCGCCCACCACAGCGGAGGCCGGCACCGCGAGACGTACCGGCACAACTGGCTGCTGGTCGACGGCGGCTCCCTCACCCTCTGGGAGCTGGTGCACAACACGGGGCGGGACGGCACGCCGCAGCACGAGGTGTACGTGTCGGAGGACGAGCTGCACCTGGCGACGGGGCGGCTCCCGCTGCCCAGGGACGCCGAGCCGGAGTTCGATCTGCACGTGCCCATGACGCCCGTCCAGCTCCCCCCGATCCCGCAGATGCGCCGCGCCTTCGGGGCCGGCGACCCGGCGGGCTCGGTCGACCACGCGCGCCGACTGCTGCGCCGCGCGGAGAACCCGGACCACACGACGCGGCCGGGCCCCGGCACGGCGCGGCTGCTCGACGAGGCGTGCGCGCACCAGATCACGCAGGCCTTCGGCCGCCGCGTCAGCCACGGCTTCGCGCTGTACGAGCACGCGTTCCTGCTGCGGGACGGCTGCGAGCTCAGCCTCTGGGAGGTCGAGCACACGGTGACGCCGGACGGGCGGCACATGTGCGAGGTGTACGCGACACAGGAGGCGGCGCGGGCGGCGATCGAGGACCGGGCGGGGTCGTCGTCGGCCTCGTGCCCGCGGGCGCGCCGCTGAGGCAGCCGGTAGGGCTACCGGCAGCGGCTAGCGGCGGCTGAACTCCCGTACGAGACCGGCGAAAGCGTCCTGCTCGTCGGCCGTCAGCGGCACCGACTCGACGGCCGGCGCCCGGGACTGCGTCGGCAGCACGCCCATCGGCAGCGGTGGCAACGGGCCGCCGCGCCGCCCCGGCGGATCGAAGGCGACGGTGCGCACCAAGCGGGCCAGACCGATCACCCAGGCCACCGCCGCGAGAGCGACCAGGGCCAGGCCCAGCTGCTGAAGGATCGACACGTGCTCAGGCATGCGTCCCAGTGAACACCACAGTCCGGGACTTTGGTCCCGGACCGTGACGTATCTCGCAAGCCCCCTCACGCTGCGCTAATCGGCCGTAACCCTCATACCTTCGCGGGCTCCGGGGCAGCCGTCGCCGACCGTGCCGGGGCGGCCTGCGCGGCCTCCGACGGCTGACCGGCACCGGTATCGGCACCGGCGTCCGACCGCCGCTTGCCCACCGACTTCAGCAGCACGGTCAGCGCCGCGGTGACACACGTACCGGCCGCGATCGCCACCAGGTACAGCCAGGCGTTGCCGATCAGCGGGACCACGAAGATGCCGCCGTGCGGGGCCCGCAGCGTGCACTCGAAGGTCATCGAGAGGGCGCCGGTGACCGCGCCGCCGACCATCGAGGCGGGGATCACGCGCAGCGGGTCGGCCGCGGCGAACGGGATGGCGCCCTCGGTGATGAAGGACGCGCCGAGCACCCAGGCCGCCTTGCCGTTCTCCCGCTCCGTCTTGGTGAAGAGCTTGCCGCGCACGCTGGTGGCGAGCGCCATCGCCAGCGGCGGCACCATGCCTGCGGCCATCACGGCGGCCATGACCTTGAGCGAACCGTCCGTGGGGTTGGCGAGACCGCCGACCGCGAAGGCGTACGCGACCTTGTTGAGCGGGCCGCCCAGGTCGAAGCACATCATCAGGCCGAGGATGACGCCGAGGACGATCGCGTTCGCGCCGGACAGCGAGTTCAGCCAGTCCGTCAGCGCGCTCTGCAGCGAGGCGATCGGCTTGCCGATCACCACGAACATCAGGAAGCCGACGACGATCGAGGAGAGCAGCGGGATCACGACCACCGGCATGATGCCGCGCAGCACCGCCGGCACGTTCACCTTCTGGATCGCCATGACCACGGCGCCCGCGATGAGGCCGCCGACCAGGCCGCCGAGGAACCCCGCGTTGCTGGTCACCGCGATCGAACCGGCGACGAAGCCGGGCACGAGCCCCGGCCGGTCCGCCATCCCGTACGCGATGTACCCGGCGAGGACCGGGACCAGGAACGCAAAGGCGGCCTGGCCGGTGTAGAAGAGCAGCGCGGCCCAGCTGGTCGTCGAGCCCCAGTCGAAGCTGTTGAGCAGCGTCTGGACCTTGACGTCGGCGACGTCGTAGCCGCCGATCGCGAAACCGAGCGCGATGAGCAGACCACCGGCCGCCACGAACGGCACCATGTAACTGACGCCCGACATCAGCCACTTGCGGAGCTTTGTGCCGTAACCGTCCGTGGATTCCCCAGAGTTGTCCACAGGTGTGGATGACGGGTCGGCGTGGGCCGTGGACTCGCCGCGGGCGGCCTTCTCCCGGACCTCGGCGATGAGTTCGGCGGGGCGGTTGATGCCGGCCTTCACGCCGACGTCGACCGTGGGCTTTCCGGCGAAGCGCTCCTTCTCCCGTACGGGGACGTCGTGCGCGAAGATCACGCCGTCGGCGGCGGCGATCACGGCCGGGTCGAGGCGGGTGAAGCCGGAGGAGCCCTGCGTCTCGACGACGAGTTCGACGCCGTCGGTGTCGCGGCCGGTGTTCTCCAGGGACTCGGCGGCCATGTAGGTGTGGGCGATGCCGGTGGGGCAGGAGGTGACGGCGACGATCTTGAACGTGGCCGCGTCCTCGGGGGTGGCGTTCGCCGCCGTGGGCTGCTCGGGCTCTACGGGTTCCGGCTCCGTGGCTTCCGCTTCCGCTTCCGCTTCTACGGGTGCCGTGGCCGGCTCGTCCCCACGTATCAGCGCCGCCGCTGCCCCGGCGTCGGTCGCCGCGCGCAGGGCCGACTTGAAGTCCTCGTCCATCAGTTGGCGGGCCAGCGAGGAGAGGATCGTGAGGTGAGCGTCGTCCGCGCCCGCCGGGGCCGCGATCAGGAAGATCAGGTCGGCGGGGCCGTCCGGGGCGCCGAAGTCGATGCCCGTGGCGCTGCGGCCGAAGGCGAGCGTCGGCTCGGTGACGTGCGCGCTGCGGCAGTGCGGGATGCCGATGCCGCCGTCCAGGCCGGTCGGCATCTGGGCCTCGCGGGCCGCGACGTCCGCGAGGAAGCCGTCGAGGTCGGTGACCCTGCCGAGGGCCACCATGCGCTCCGCGAGGGAGCGGGCGGCCTCGTCCTTGGTCGGGGCGGACAGGTCGAGGTCGACCAGGTCCGCGCTGATCATCTCCGTCATCGCGGGCTCCTTTGCCTACGCATGGGTGGGGTTGATGGGGCGGTGAGGGGAGCGGTGGGGGTGGCGTTGTGGGTGGTGGGAGCGGTTGGGGCGATCGGGGCAGTTGAGGCGGTCGGGGCAGTTGGGGCAGTCGGGGCGATCACGTCACGGGCTCCTTCAAGGCCCGGTCCATCGGAACCTCGGCCGTCAGCTCCACCGCGTCCGGGCGGAGGTCCCGCGGCGTCGGCATGGCGCTGCCCGGCAGCTGAACCGCCGCGGCGCCGTGGGCGACCGCGGAGGCCAGGGCCTTCGGGCCAGCGCCGCCCGCGATCAGGAATCCGGCGAGGGAGGAGTCGCCCGCCCCGACGTTGCTGCGGACCGCGTCGACGGGGGCGCTCGCGAAGTACGCGCCCGCGGCGTCGACCAGGATCTGGCCGTCCGCGCCGAGCGAGGCGAGCACGGCCGCCGCGCCCAACTCCCGTAGTTCCTCAGCCGCCTTGACCGCGTCGCCGACCGTGGCGAGGGGGCGGCCGACGGCCTCGGCGAGCTCCTCGGCGTTGGGCTTCACGACGTCGGGGCGCATCCGGAGGGCGGCGAGGAGGGCGGGACCCGAGGTGTCGAGCGCGATGCGGGCGCCTGCGGCGTGCGCGCGGGTCACCAACTCGGCGTACCAGGAGGGTTCGAGGCCGCGCGGGAGGCTGCCGCAGCAGGCGATCCAGTCGGCGCCCGCCGAGCGTTCGCCGACCGTGGCGAGGAGCGACTCGGCTTCTGGCGCGGTCAGTTCGGGGCCCGGGGCGTTGATCTTGGTGAGGGTGCCGTCGGGCTCGGCGAGCGCGATGTTCGAGCGGGTGTGGCCCGCGACCGGCACCGGGGCGACCTCGATGCCCTGGCCGTCGAGGAGTTCGGCGACGAGGGCGCCCGGGGCGCCGCCCAGCGGAAGCACCGCCAGGGTCGGGGCTCCGGCGGCGGCCACGGCCCGTGACACGTTGACGCCCTTGCCGCCGGGGTCCATGAACTCGCGCTCGGCGCGGACGACTTCGCCGCGGTCGAGGCCGGGGACCTCGTAGGTGCGGTCGAGGGAGGGGTTGGGGGTGACGGTGAGGATCATGCGGGGGCCGTTGCCTTTGTGCGTGGGGATGCTGGGGCCGGGGGACGGGGTCGCGGCCACGGGGCTCCGCCCCGGACCCCGCTGCTCAAGCGCCGCAGGGGCTTGAAATACCCGCTCAAGCGCCGCGGGGGATTGAAGTGTCTGCTCGCTCGCGGCGGGGGCTCGGGGCTTTCCAGCCCCGCCGGCGTTTGAGGCGCGGGGTCCGGGGGTTTGGGGTTTTCAGCCCCGCCGGCGTTTGAGGCGCGGGGTCCGGGGCGGAGCCCCGGGGCGTAGGGGGAAGGTGGGCGCGCGCCGTGCACGTCATACGCGGAGCACCTCCGTGCCGCGCGCCTCGATCGCCGCCGCATCCTCGGGATCGAGACCCGTATCCGTGATCAGCAGGTCCACATCGGCGAGGCCGCCGAACCGGGCGAAGTGCTCCTGGCCCCACTTCCCGGAGTCGGCGAGCAGCACGACGCGGCGGGCCGCGGCGACGGTGGCCCGCTTCACGGCGGCCTCGGCGAGGTCGGGCGTGGTGAGTCCGGCCTCGGCGGAGAAGCCGTTGGCCGCGAGGAAGAGGACGTCCGCGCGGATCTCCCCGTACGCCCGCAGCGACCAGGCGTCGACCGCCGCGCGGGTGCGGTGCCGGATGCGGCCGCCGACGAGGTGCAGCTGGACGCCGGGGTGATCGGCGAGGCGGGCCGCCGTGGGCAACGAGTGCGTGACGACGGTCAGTTCGGACTCGACCGGGAGGGCGGCGGCGAGCCGAGAGACGGTCGACCCCGCGTCGAGGATCACGCTGCCCTCGGCCGGGAGTTCGGCGAGCGCGGCGTGCGCGATGCGGTCCTTCTCGTCGGCCGCGGTGGACTCGCGCTCGGCGAGGTCGGGCTCGAAGTCGAGGCGTCCGGCCGGGATGGCGCCGCCGTGCACGCGCCGCACGAGCCCGGCCCGGTCGAGGGCCTTCAGGTCGCGCCGGATGGTCTCGGCGGTGACCCGGAACTCCTCGGCGAGGGACAGCACGTCGACCCGGCCGCCGTCGCGGGCGAGGCGGAGGATCTCCTGCTGACGCTCCGGTGCGTACATGTCCGTTTACCTCGTTCGCCGTGCCCGAATGTGTTGCTTCGCCTTGAGGCTACGACCGCCCCTCGGAAAAGTAAACAGGTTCGGGCACAGAGTGGGCATGAACGGGCATTGGTCCTGGGGTCAGCACGGCAAAGGGCCCGGCCCTCCGGGAAGGAGGACCGGGCCCGCTACGGAACGCCGTACGACTGCCGCACGACTGCCGCACGACTGCTGTATGACTGCCGTACGACTACTGGCCCATCACGTACTTCGGCGTCGGGCCCGTCGTCCAGCCGCCGTCCACGGCCAGCTCCGCGCCCGTCATGTACGAGGAGTCGTCCGACAGCAGGAACACGACCGCCTTCGCGATCTCGTCCGCCTCGCCGACGCGGCCCATCGGGGTGTTCGGGTAGTTCCCCTCGCCCTGCTGGATGCCGACCTGCGCGGTCATCGGGGTGTACGTCATGCCCGGGTGCACGGAGTTCACGCGGATCCGCGCCGTGCCCTGCTCGACCGCCGCGATCTTGGTGAGGCCGCGGACGCCCCACTTCGAGGCGCCGTACGAGGAGGTGAGCGCGAGGCCCATCAGCCCTGCCGCGGAGGAGATGTTGACGATGGAGCCGCCGCCGGCCTCCTTCATCGCGGGGACGACCGTCTTCATGCCCGCGAAGACGCCGACCAGGTTGACGTCGAGGACCTGGCGGAAGCGTTCCACGCTCTCCGTCTCGAAGGGCATGCCGGTGGAGATCCCGGCGTTGTTGACGAGGCCGTCGACGCCGCCGAACTCGGTGGTGGCGTAGGCCAGGGCGGCCTGCCACTCGGTCTCCGACGTCACGTCGAGGTGGATGTAGCGGGCCCGGTCGCCGAGTTCGGTGGCGAGGGCCTTGCCCTCGTCGTCGAGTACGTCGCCGATGACGACGTTGGCGCCGGTGGTGATGGCGAGGCGGGCTATTTCACCGCCGATTCCACGGGCACCTCCGGTGATCAGGACGGTCTTGCCGGTGAGGTTGTTCATTTTCGGCTCCCTTTTCTGGTTGCGGGCCCCCGTGGTTCACGACTCGGGGCTCCGCCCCGGACCCCGCGCCTCAAACGCCGGCGGGGCTTGATGTGCCGGCGCTCGACGTCCGTTCCAGGCACTCCAGGGCCAGGGCCGCCGGGCCTTTCGGGCCCGTGACGGCGGCCTCCGTGAGGGCCCACGTCTCGACCGCGACGCGGACCGCCGTCGTCGCCGTGCCCGCCAATAGACGTAGCGGCAAACGAGGTTCGCCCCGCTCGCCGACGCGCTCCGCCAAGATCGCGAGCAGGGTCGACTCCGAGACGCGGCACGTGTCGCTCCACACCGCGCGCAGCGCCGGGCTGTCCTCGGTGAGGCGGAGGAGGGCGCGGACCCAGTGGAGGGACGCGGCGTTCGCGGGGTCGTCGCCGGTGAGCGCGCGCTCGACGGCGTGCCGGAGCGCGGCCGGGACGGGCAGCTGCGCGGGCGCCTCGCGGACCGCCTCCGCCCACTGGTGGGCCCCGGCGTCGAGGAGGGGCGCGACCGACTCCTCCTTGGTCGCGAAGTAGCGGTAGAAGGTGCGCGGCGCGACCCCGGCCGCCCGCGCGATGTCCTCCGCGCGCGTGGCCCGCAGGCCGTCCCGCGTGAACAGTTCGGCCGCGGCGCGGGCGATGTCCAGACGCGTGGCGGCCTTGCGCCGCTCCGTCAGCGTCATCGTCATCGCCATCGTCACCGCGGGCGCCGACGCCGACGCCGACGCCCGCGCGAACCCCGGCTCCGTCGCCTTCGTATCCGCCATAGCCGCCTCACCTGCCATGCAGACATGATATGCCTCTATGGCACAATCTGCCACTGCCAAGAAATGATCACGCCAAGTGGGCCAAATAGGCCCAGTGGGCCAAGTGGACCGACCAACCACGTGAGCGGGGCGAGAGCAGTGCGGCGGCGGCAGTTTCTGAAGACGACGGGCCTGGCCGGGGCGGGGGCAGGTGCCCTGACCGCCCTCACCGGCTGCGGTTCGGGCGATGGCGCCGACGGCGCGGACGGCGACAAGGTCACGCTCGACCTCCTCGTATCGAGCTACGACAAGAGCGTCGGCGCCTCCATCGGCGACCAATGGGACGACGTCGTAAGGGACTTCGAGAAGAAGCACCCCGACATCCGCGTCAAGGTGGAGCGCGTCCCCTTCCTGAAGATCGACGCGACCATCGCCCGCCGGGTCAAGGAGGGCCGCGCGCCCCACATCGCGCAGGGCCACCTCTTCGCTCCGTACGCCGAGGACCACCTGCTGTACCCGGCCGAGCGGCTCTTCGACGTTCCGACGCAGGCGAACTTCATCTCCTCGTTCGCCGACGCGGGCCGGGTCGACTCCGTCCAGTACGGCATCCCGATCCTCGCCAGCACCCCGCGCCTCTTCTACAACACCGGCCTCTTCCAGCGGGCCGGTCTCGCGGGCCCGCCCCGCTCCTGGGCCGAACTCCGCGCCGCCGCGCAGGCGTTGAAGGGGATCGGGGTCCCCACTCCGTACGCCCTGCAGTTCGGCCCCGAGGCCGCGGAGGACGAGCTCCTCGCCTGGCTGCTCTCGGGCGGCGGCGGATACGCGGAGCTCGGCGGGTACGACTTCGCCTCCCCCGAGAACCGGACGACCCTGGCCTGGCTGCGCGACGAACTGGTCGCCCCCGGCCTCGCGGGCGCCGACCCGGCGAAGCTCACGAGGACCGCCGCGTACGCCCAGTTCCTCTCGGGCAAGGCCGGCATGCTGATCGCCCACCCGGTCCTGCTCGGCGCCGCCGACAAGGCCCGACTGCCGTACGCGCACGCCGCGTTCCCGCTCAAGGACGGCGACGACGCGGCGCCTCCGGTCGGGATCAACGACTGGATGATGGCGTTCCGCAGCGGCGGCCATGTGAAGGAGGCCGGGAAGTTCCTGACGTTCCTGTTCAGCACCGGCTCCGCGAAGACGTACGGCGGCGCGCAGGCCACCCTCCCGGTGACGGTCACGGCCTCCGACCGCCTCCGGGCCGACCGCTCCCAGCGCCAGCTCTGGAAGTTCGTCGACCAGATGCCGGACGCCGAGTTCCACCCGGTGGGCCTGCGCTCCTGGCCCAAGGTCCGCTCCGCCGTCCGCGACCGGATCGGCGCCGCGGTCGCCCCCGGCGCCAACCCGACACGCGTCCTGGAGTCCCTGGACAACGTGAGCCCCGTCTAGGGTCTGTTGCGAAAGTGGATCTTGGTCGTAGATGATCACGCTTTGTGGGGCGTGGGGATCTGACGAACGGCCAGTGGGCCCGGCTGGAGCCGTTGCTGCCGAAGGGCATCAAGCCGGGCCGTCCGCCGGTGTGGACGCGGCGACAGCTGATAGACGGCATACGGTGGCGGACCCGGACCGGCGCTCCCTGGCGCGATGTGCCGGAACGCTACGGTCCCTGGGACCGGGCCTATGACCTGTTTCGGCGCTGGCAGCGAGATGGCACCTGGGCCAGGATCGTCACCCAGCTGCAGGCCGAGGCCGACGCGAAGGGCCTGATCACCTGGGACGTGAACGTCGACTCCACCGTCTGCCGGGCCCACCAGCACGCCGCCGGGGCAGCGAAAAGGGGGACCTGCAGAAGGAGCCGCCCGGCGGCATCGCCGTCGAGCCGGCCGACCACGGTCTCGGACGCTCCCGGGGCGGGCTGACCACCAAAATCCACCTCGCCGTCGAGCAGGGACAGAAGCCGCTGTCGGTGGTGATCACGGCCGGACAACGCGGGGATTCCCCGCAGTTCGAGCCGGTCCTGGAGGCAATCCGGGTACCCCGGCTCGGCCTGGGGCGGCCGCGCAAACGCCCGGACCGGGTGAGGGCCGACAAGGCGTACGACTCCCGCAAGAACCGCGCCTACCTGCGCCGACGTGGGATCAAGGCAACGATCCCCGTCCCAGCGGACCGGGTCCGCAACCGCAAGAATCTCGGCTCTCACGGCGGTCGGCCGCCGAAGTTCTACAAGACGGACTACCGTGAACGTCACGCGGTCGAGTGCGGGATCAATCGCCTCAAGCGCCACCGTGCGGTGGCTACCCGCTATGACAAGTTGGCCGTCCGCTACGAGGCCACCGTGCTGGTCGCGGTCCTGAACGAATGGCTGTGACCAGCAGCAGAATCGTCCTCATCGGTCACCTTGTAGCCGGGGGCAGAGGGCCAGCGGACCGTCAGAACCACGGACTCTTCCTCCGCGAACCAGGAGTGATCGACGCCCTGGCCCCATACGACGTAGTCCCCCTGCTCGGCCAGGAGAACACTGCGCCCGGGCAGTTCCACCCGGAAGCGCCCGCTGATCAGGACCAGCAGGGCGGTGCGCTCTTCGCCGGTCACCCACTGAGCCCGCTCGTCGCCCTGTGGGTGGACACCCCACTTGATCTCCACGTCTTCGCTATGCCGAGGATCGGAGGCGTCCTTGAAATGCCCCAGCAGCCACCCCCGATCCAGTGCCGCGTCCCTGCCGGCATTGCCCACATACACGCTGTCGGTCATGGCTCCGGAAGGTAGCAGCCAGCCGCAGCACTCACAGCAGCAACTACCGCCACTTTCGCAACAGGCCCTAGGCCCTATTTGGAGCCCCTCCGGCGATTGAGGAGCGGGGTCCGGGGCAGAGCCCCGCAACCGTCACACCAACTCCCGCTCCACCTCCGACGCCAACTCCGGCTCAGACTGAGACGCCGACGCCGACGCCGACACCGCCTCCGACGCCAACTCCCCCTCCACGTCCCCCGAAACAACCCCACCCGCACCGCCCGAGGCCCCCACCTTCGGCAACGCGAACATCACCACAAAAATCCCGACGAGAATCGCCGCCACCCACACCAGCGCCCCGCGGAACCCGTCCACGAACGCCGCGTTCCCGGCGCCCGCCGCGAACCGTTCCTCCACCACGTTGAAGAAGACGACGGACACCAGGCTGAGCCCCAGCGCGTTGCCCATCTGCATCACCGTGTTGATGAGCCCCGAAGCCGACCCGGCGTGCTCGCGCGGCACCTCGGAGAGCACCGCGTCGGTCAACGGCGCGACGATGAGCCCCATCCCGACCCCCATCACGACCAGCGGCAACACCATCTGCCACGAGGCGATACCCAACCCGTACCGCCCAGCCTCGACGACATAGATCAGCACACCCGCCGCCATGGTCAGCGCGCCCGCCTGCAGCACCTTCCGCCCGAACCGCGGCACCAGCTTCTGCACGGAGATCCCGGCCGCGACCGACACGGCGATCGAGAACGGTACGCCGGTGAGCCCCGCCCGCAACGCGCTCCAGCCGAGCCCGAGTTGCATGTAAAGAGTGGATAGACGAGCGCCAGCATGGCGAGCGTCACGAGGACGACGCCCACGAGGTCGAGCTTGAGCGCCCTCGGCGCCTTGGACTCGGCGATGACGCGCGAGCCCAGCACCAGAGCGGCGATGCCGACGGGCAGGTTGATGAGGAAGATCGGGCGCCATTCGAGACCCGCGATGTTCCACTCGGTCAGCAGCGCGCCGAGCAGCGGTCCGGTCACGGCACCCATGCCGACGATCGCGCCGAACAGGCCGAAGACCTTGCCGCGTTCGTGTGCCGGGAACGTCGCGTGCACGATCGACAGGACCTGCGGCACCATCATCGCCGCCATGCCGCCCTGCAGGATGCGGGAGGCGACCAGCATCTCCGGGTTCACCGCGAACCCGCACAGCGCGGACGCGAGAGTGAAGCCGCCGACCCCGAGCAGGAAGAGCCTTCCCCAAGCTCTCAACTACGTTCGAGCAGGGGAGACCCCATTCGGCCGAAGATGTCGCCGAGCCGGCCGCCCGTGATCAGCAGGGCGGCGAAGGCGAGCGCGTAACCGGCGGTGATCCACTGGATCTGCCCGGTCGAGGCGCCCTCGTCGTGCTGGATGGTGGGCAGGGCGACATTGACGATCGTGACGTCGACGAGGTCCATGAAGGCCGCCGTCATCACGATGGCGAGGGCGAACCAGCGCCGCCGGTCGGTGCCGGGCTCCCCGTGGGATTCCGCGTGTGGTGAGGTCATGCGGAAAAACCTAGAAGGTATCTAGGCCAGAACATGTCCTAGATGGGCGCGACCCTGAAACCATGGAGAACATGATGCCGTCCCCGACGGACACCCCGGCCCGGCTCCTTCAACTCCTGTCCCTCCTCCAGACCCCGCGCGAGTGGCCGGGCGGCGAACTCGCCGACCGGCTCGGCGTCTCGCGCCGCACGGTGCGCCGCGACATCGACCGCCTGCGCGACCTCGGGTATCCGGTGCAGGCCACGCTCGGCGCCGACGGCGGGTACCGGCTCGTCGCGGGCAAGGCGCTGCCGCCGCTCGTGCTCGACGACGAGGAGGCGGTGGCGATCGCGGTGGGCCTGCGGGCCGGCGCGGGCCACGCGGTGGAGGGCATCGAGGAGGCCTCGGTACGGGCCCTCGCCAAACTCGAACAGGTGCTGCCGTCCCGGCTGCGGCACCGGGTGGCCACGCTCCAGACCGCCACCACCCCCCTGACCTCGGGCGACGGCGCCACGATCGCGCCGGAGACGCTCACGGTGATCGCCTCTACGGCGGCGGGCAGCGAACGGTTGCGCTTCACGTACCAGGCACGCGACACCACGGAATCGCGCCGCTTGGTGGAGCCGCATCGGCTGGTGTCGACGGGCCGCCGCTGGTACCTCGTCGCCTACGACATCGATCGCGAAGACTGGCGCACCTTCCGCGTCGACCGCATCTCGGAGCCCTTCGCCACGGCTGCGCGGTTCGCTCCGCGGGAGGTGCCGGAGGGGGATGCGGCGGAGTATGTGCGCCGCTCGGTGTCCTCGTGGGGCGCCGGCGCCGCCTACGACCTGGACGTAGAGTTCGCGGCCCCCGCCGAGGCCATCGCGGCCCAGCTGTCGCCGACGTTCGGCGTACCGGAGCCCCTGGGGCCCGACCGCTGCCGCCTACGGGCGACGTCGACGGACCCGGTGCAGTGGATGGCGGTGCGCCTCGCGATGACGGGTCACGCCTTCACGGTCCACTCCCCCGAACAACTCCAGACCACAGCCCACGACTTGGGCTCCCGCCTCATCCAGTCCTCACCAAGCCGGTCCGGCCATTCAAGCCCCTGCGGCGATTGAGCAGCGGGGCCCGGGGCAGAGCCCCGAGACCGCAACACCGCCGCGGCGCAACAAAGAACCCGGTCACGCCGCCGCGTCGAACCCCGTGTCCCGCGCCAACTTCTTCAGCTCCAGAAGCGCGTGCTTCTCGATCTGCCGAATCCGCTCACGCGTGAGCCCATGCTCCTTGCCGACCTCCGTCAGCGTCCGCTCTCGCCCGTCCTCGATCCCGTACCGCATCTTGATGATGGACGCGGTGCGCTGGTCGAGCCGGCCGATGAGGTCGTCCAGCTCCTCGCTGCGCAGCAGCGTCAGCACGGACTGCTCCGGCGACACGGCCGACGTGTCCTCAAGGAGGTCGCCGAACTGCGTCTCGCCCTCGTCGTCCACCGACATGTTCAGCGAGACCGGGTCGCGGGCCCAGTCCAGGACGTCGACGACCCGCTCCGGCTTCGCGCCGAGCTCCTCCGCGATCTCCGTCGGCTCCGGCTCCCGCCCGTGCTCGCGGTTGAACTCGCGCTGCACGCGGCGGATCCGGCCCAGTTCCTCGACGAGGTGGACGGGGAGGCGGATGGTGCGGGACTGGTCGGCTATGGAGCGCGTGATGGCCTGACGGATCCACCACGTCGCGTACGTGGAGAACTTGAAGCCCTTGCGGTAGTCGAACTTCTCGACGGCGCGCACCAGGCCCGCGTTCCCCTCCTGGATCAGGTCGAGCAGGGGCAGGCCGGACCTCGGGTAGCGGCGGGCGACCGCTACGACGAGCCGCAGGTTCGACTTGATGAAGACGTCCTTCGCGTTCTCCGACGCGGCGACCAGGGCCTCCAGCTCCTCGCGGGACGCCTTGTCGGCGGCCTTGCTGTCGGAGACCGTGCCGTCGAGGATCTGCTGGGCGTAGACGCCCGCCTCGATGGTCTGGGACAGCTCGACTTCCTTGGCGGCGTCGAGCAGCGGTGTACGCGCGATCTCGTCGAGGTACATGCCGACCAGGTCGCGGTCGGCGATCTCCCCGCCTACGGCGCGAACACTGCGTGCCGCATCAGTCTCGCCGGAGGCGGCGGACTTACGACGGGCTACGGCACGGGTTGCCATGCGTGCTCCCTTGTGGTGGTAGGTCGGCTGTACGCCCCCGAAGGGGCCTTACGGGTGCCCTGCATCCGATGGAATCAACGACTGGAATCCGGACAGAATTCCCAAGCCGCCCATCTTTTTTCTGATCATGCAGTACCCTGTCGCGCCACACCGCGCGAAGACGGGAGACAAGAGCGTGTCCGAGCCCACAGAGGTGCAGGTCAGGCCGGGGGTCGAGGAGGACCTCAGGGCCCTCACGGACCTCTACAACCACTACGTGCGTGAGACGCCGATCACCTTCGACACGGCCACCTTCACCCCAGAAGAGCGACGTCCTTGGCTGCTCTCCCACCTAGAAGACGAACGGCACCCGCTCGTGGTTGCGACCGAGACGGCCTCGGGCCGGATCTTCGGCTACGCCACGGCGAGCCCCTTCCGGCCGAAGCCCGCGTACGACACCTCGGTGGAGGTCACGGTCTACCTCGCGCCCGACGCGGGCGGCCGGGGCGTCGGCACGCTCCTGTACAAGTCCCTCTTCGAGACCCTCGCCGACCAGGACGTCCACCGCGCGTACGCGGGCATCGCCCAGCCGAACGAGGCGTCGACGCGCCTGCACACCCGCTTCGGCTTCGACTACGTGGGGACGTATCGGGAGGTGGGCCGGAAGTTCGGCAGGTACTGGGACGTGGCCTGGTACGAGAAGCGGCTCTGAGCCCTGAGCGCCCTGAGCGCCCCGAACGCCCAGCGGATCAGCCGAACTGCACCGACCGCTTCGCGAGCCCCATCCAGAATCCGTCGATCACGCTCCGCTGACCGCCGAGGTCCCCGAAGGCGTCCGCCGCGCCCATCGACACGAACAGCGGGGCGAAGTGCTCGGTCCTCGGGTGTGCGAGGGCGCCCGCCGGCGACTTCCGCGTGAAGTCGAGCAGCGCGTCCACGTCACCCGTCTCCAGCGCCCGGTGCCCCCAGTCGTCGAACTCCGACGACCACGCCGGGATGCCGCCATGGCGCAGCGCGGCGAGGTTGTGGGTGAAGAAACCGGAGCCGACGATCAGCACACCCTCGTCCCGCAGCGGCGCGAGGCGACGCCCGATGTCCATGAGCCGCGCGGGATCGAGCGTCGGCATGGAGACCTGGAGGACGGGGATGTCGGCGTCCGGGTACATCTCGACGAGCGGCACGTACGCGCCGTGGTCGAGCCCCCGGTCCGGCACGTCCTGCACCGGGATGCCCGGCCCGCGCAGCAGCTTCCGTACGGAGTCCGCGAGTTCGGGCGCGCCCGGGGCCGCGTACGTCACCTCGTAGTAGTGCTCGGGGAAGCCCCAGAAGTCGTAGACGAGCGGCATGGTCTCGGTGGCGCCGAGGGCGAGCGGGGCGTTCTCCCAGTGCGCGGAGATCATCAGGATCGCCTTCGGGCGCGGCAGGCCGGCCGACCAGGCGGCGAGCTGGCCCGGCCACAGGGCGTCGTCGGCGAGCGGCGGGGCGCCGTGGGAGAGGTAGAGCGCGGGCATCCGGTTCGAGGTCACGGCCTCGGCCTCGGTCTCGGGCACGATCTCGGTCACGACGACCTCCTTGAATGTTCAAGCTTTTGGCTGCTCTTAAAAAATAAGCCTTCTTTGTTTAATCTTCAAGGAGGAGGTCTACGATGGTGAGCATGGAGCAGCGACACACGGACAGCGGCGACGGGAGCGACGCGGAGGCCGTCTGGCTCAGCGAGGACGAGCAGCGCACCTGGCGCGCGTACCTCCATGCCACCACGCTCCTTGAGGACCACCTCGACCGGCAACTCCAGCGCGACGCGAAGATGCCGCACATGTACTTCGGGCTCCTGGTCAGGCTGAGCGAGGCGCCCCGGCGGCGGCTGCGGATGACGGAGCTGGCCCGGGAAACCAAGATCACGCGGTCCCGGCTCTCGCACGCGATCGCGCGCCTGGAGAAGAGCGGATGGGTGCGGCGCGAGGACTGCCCCTCCGACAAGCGCGGGCAGTTCGCGATCCTCACGGACGAGGGCCTGGGGGTCCTGGAGAAGACCGCTCCCGGGCACGTCGGCACCGTCCGGCAGGCGCTCTTCGACCGCCTCACCCCGGAGCAGCAGAAGTCCCTCGGCGAGATCATGGTGATCATCGCCGAGGGACTGCAGCCGAAGGAGGCCGGGGCGGACCTCCCCTGGCTCAGGTGATCTCCTGGCTCAGGTGATCTCCTGGCTCAGGTGATCCGCCCGCCGTCCGGTCGTACCGGGGTCAGTGCGCGACCACCGGCACCCGCACCTCGTCCTCCGCGCCCTCCGTGTCACCGGAGGCCGCGGGCGAACCCGCGCCCGGGACACCGGTGTTGACGAGCGTGAAGGCGATCAGGGACGCGACGAGCAGGATGCCGACGGCCCACCAGATGGCGTGCGTGTAGCCGTCCACCATGGCCTGCGCCTGGAGCAGCTGCCGGCTCGCGGCGTTCGTGGCGCCGGCCGCGTGGTCCGCGAGGTACGCGGTGGTGGCCGAGGCCGCGATCGTGTTGAGCAGGGCCGTGCCGATGGCGCCGCCGACCTGCTGCGAGGTGTTGACCATCGCGGAGGCGACCCCCGCGTCCCGGGGCTCGACGCCGATCGTGGCGAGCGACATGGCGGGCATGAACGCCGTACCCATGCCGAGGCCGAGGAGCAGTTCGGCGGGCAGGATCAGACCGGCGTACGAGGAGTCCACCGAGAGCTGCGTCAGCATCAGCATGCCGAGCGCCGCCAGCAGGAAGCCGGGGCCCATCAGCAGGCGCGGGCGGACCCGCGTCATCAGGCGGGCGCCGATCTGCGTAGAACCCGTGATCATGCCGACGATCATCGGCAGGAACGCGAAGCCGGTCTTCACCGGCGAGAAGCCCTTCACGATCTGCAGGTAGTAGGTCAGGAAGAGGAACAGGCCGAACATGCCGATCACGGCGAGGCCGAGCGAGGCGTAGACACCGCCGCGGTTGCGGTCGGCGATCACGCGCAGCGGCAGCAGCGGGTGCTTGACCCGGGCCTCGACGGCGACGAAGGCGAGCAGCAGCACGGCCGCGGCGACGAACATGCCGAGGGTGGTCGCGTCGGACCAGCCGTTGGTCTCGGCGCGCGTGAAGCCGTAGACGAGCGAGACCAGGCCGAGCGTGGACAGCAGCACGCCGGGGATGTCGAGCGGCGAGCGGTTGCGCGAGCCGGCCGGCTCACGGATGACGAAGTACGCGCCGGCGGCGGCGATGATCGCGAACGGGATGTTCACGAAGAACGTCCAGCGCCAGTTCAGGTACTCGGTGAGGAAGCCGCCGAGGATCAGGCCGACGGCGCCACCGCCACCGGCGATCGCACCGTAGATGCCGAACGCCTTCGCGCGCTCCTTGGCGTCGGTGAACATGACGGCGAGGAGGGACAGGGCGGCGGGCGCGAGCAGCGCGCCGAACAGGCCCTGAAGGGCGCGGGCGCCGAACATCATGGCCTCGTTGGTGGCCGCGCCGCCGAGCGCCGATGCGACGGCGAAGCCGATCAGGCCGGTGACGAAGGTGCGCTTGCGGCCCCACAGGTCCGCGATGCGCCCACCGAACAGCAACAGGCCGCCGAAGGCGAGCGCGTAGGCCGTGATGACCCACTGCTTGTTGCCGTCGGAGATGCCGAGGTCCTGCTGTGCGGCGGGCAGGGCGATGTTCACGATGGTGGCGTCGAGGACCACCATCAGCTGGGCGAGCGCGATGAAGACGAGTGCCTTCCAGCGCCGCGAATCGGCGGCCTGGACGGCCGTATCAGGCAAGGGGGTACCCACAGCGGGACTCCAAGTCGTGAATAAGCGTAAGAAATCGGGTGGTGGCGAAGCTCTGAGGTGAGGGGTTCTACGAAGAGTGAGGGGTTCTACGGAGGGGTGGAGGGGGACGCCGGACGTGTCAGTCCTGGCGGAGGTCCTCCAAGGTCGCGGCGGCGCCCGGGAGTTGTGAACGGGCGGGTGTCATCAAGCCGTCGAGGAACAGTTGCAGATGGCGGTGGACGAACCGGTCGAAGTCCATACAGCCGCTGCCGGGCAGCGGCCGGGTGAGCTGGGACACGGCGACCATCAGATCCCCGGCTTCGATGTCGGCCCGCAGTTGGCCGGCCTCGCGGGCCCGCTCCAGGAGCCGTTCGACGGAGTCGGTGAGCCGGTCGCGGGAGGCGACCAGATCCGGGTGGTCCTTGTCGAAGGTCGCGTTGAGCATCGCGCACAGGGCGCCGACCCGCTCGTCGGCGGCGGCGTGCACGAAGGTGCGCAGCGCGTCGAACGCGGTCGTATCGCCGGCTTCCTCGGCGGCGATCCCCCGCTCCGCGTGCCCCGTGAGCTGGTCGGTGACCGTGAGGACCACGTGGTGCATCAGTTCATCGCGGTCCTTGAAGTTCCGGTAGAGCGTGGCGTTGCCGACGCAGGCGCGGCGGGCGACCTCGTCGAGCGGCAGCACCGGGCCGTGCTCCACGAGCAGTTCGCGCGCGGCGGCGACGATCCGCTCCCGGTTGCGCACGGCGTCGGCCCGCGGGCGCGGGACGCGGCGCTGCGGCTGGTCGGTAGCGGGGGCGGTGGCCACGGCGATCTCCTTCACGGGTTGATGTGGGGTCCGAAGCGGGGAGCGAGTCCCCGTTTCGCGAACACAGGTCTAAACGGGGAGTAGCTCCCCGGTTATTTCCCCGGCCTCATGTGACCTGCCTCACACCACCCCGGGCCCGGAAACCCACGATCGGCGCACCCAGCGCGCGGCCCGACACGCCTCGACACAGGGTGATCGAAACGGACCCGAGCGTGAGGCGGTGCGGATGCGGATGCGGCGGATGCGGCGGATACGCAGGGGTCGACGCGGGGCGTTGCTGGCCGTGAGCACGGCGGTGGCGCTCACCGTGACGATGACCGCGAGCACCGGCAGGCTCCTCGACGACTCGACGACCGCGGCCGGGCCCGTCGCCGTCTCCCGCAAGACGACCTCCCTCGCCCCCTGCATGATCCGCGGCTCGCTCGGCGTTCAGATGTCGGAGGGCCTGCCCACCGCCCCCGGCTACGCGCGTTCCACCGGCACCGTACGAGCCCTGAACCTCATGGTCGACTTCCCGGACGCGCCGGGCGAGGGCTCCGCGATGGACCGGTTCCGCGAGTTCTTCCCGCAGACCCAGGACTGGTTCCGCACCGGGTCGTACGGGAAGCTCGACTACGTTCCCGAGGCGCCGGTCGACCACTGGCTGCGGATGCCCAAGCCGTTCGCCGCGTACGGGATAGAGCGCGGCGCCCCCTACGACCCCGCCTACCGCGGGCTCGCCCAGGACATCGTGGCGGCCGCGGACTCCGAGGTGGACTTCCGCCGGTACGACCTGGTGAACATCCTCGTCACGCCGAACGCGGGGCCGTCCGCGCTCGACACCGTCCTCTCCGTGACCTTCGCCGGCAACCACGAGGCGCCGGTCGCCGACGGTGTCCCGCTCTCCAACACGTCCTTCGTGTACTCGCGGCAGGACGACGGTTCGGGTTCGTACGCGCAGACCGGGTACCGGGTGCTGCCGCACGAGAACGGGCACGTCTTCGGGCTTCCCGACCTCTACACGCAGGACGGCGGCGGGGCCGTCGGGCACTGGGACATCATGAGCGAGGACTGGGGGGCCGGGAACGATCTGCTCGGCTGGCACAAGTGGAAGCTCGGCTGGCTCGACGACGACCAGGTCGGCTGCGCCGCGCGGCCCGGCACGACGGAGTACCGGCTGTCGCCGCTGGCGCGGGACGACGGGGGTTCGAAGCTGGTGTTCGTGCCGGTGAGCGGGCGGACGGGGTACGCGGTCGAGGTGCGTACGCAGGAGGGGAACGACGAGGCGGTGTGCCGGGCCGGGGTGCTGGTCTACAAGGTGGACGCGGATGTGGACACGGGGCAGGGCCCTGTGTCCGTCGAGGACGCCACGCCGGAGAGCGGCGGCTGCACGCGGCGGCCGAACGTCCACGCGGAGCTCTCCGATGCGGCGTTCCAACCGGGTGAGGTGTTCCGGGACGATTCGGCGGGCGTCCGGGTCACGATCGGCGGCATCACCTCCGACGGCACCTACCAGCTCTACGTCACCCGCCGCTAGGCCACGGGGCTCCTCTCCGGCCCCCGCTCCTCAACCGCCGGAGAGGCTCGAAAAACCCGGGGCTCCGCCCCGCACCCCGCTCCTCAAACGCCGGAGGGGCTGAATCTACCCACCCAACCGAGCAGCTGAGCCCAACCATCCAGCACGGCCCGACAACTCAAGCCCCGCCGACGCTTGAGACGCGGGGGCCAGGAGCGGAGCCCCGATCTTTTCCAGCCCCGCCGGCGTTTGAGGCGCGGGGTCCGAGACGGAACCCCGACCCTTCCAGCCCCGCCGACGCTTGAGACGCGGGGCCCGGGGCGGACCCCCGACCCTTCCAGCCCCGCCGACGCTTGAGACGCGGGGCCCGGGGCGGACCCCCGACCCTTCCAGCCCCGCCGACGATTGAGGCGCGGGGGCCAGGGGCGGAGCCCCGATCTTTTCCAGCCCCGCCGACGATTGAGGCGCGGGGCCCGGGGCGGAACCCCGACCCTTCCAGCCCCGCCGGCGATTGAGGCGCGGGGGCCAGGGGCGGAGCCCCGATCTTTTCCAGCCCCGCCGGCGTTTGAGGCGCGGGGTCCGGGGCGGAGCCCCGTGGCGTAGGGGACGGTCAGGTGGCGGAGCGCAGCGAGTCGCGGAGGGTGCGTTTGAGGATCTTGCCCGTGGCGTTGCGCGGCAACTCCGCCTCCTGGAGGACCACATGGGCCGGAACCTTGAACCCCGCGAGGGACTTCGCCGCGAAGGCCCGGACCTCGTCCGGCGTCACCGCCGATCCCGCACGCACCCGCAGAAACGCCGCGACCTCCTCGCCGAGAACCTCGTGCGGGACGCCCACCACCGCCGCCTCCAGGACGTCCGGGTGGTCGTGCAGGACCGCCTCCACCTCGACACAGTGGACGTTCTCGCCACCCCGGATCACCAGGTCCTTGATCCGGTCGACGACACTCACCCGCCCCTCCGCGGAGCGCACCGCGAGGTCACCCGTCCGAAACCACCCGTCCGCCGTGAACGCCGCCTCGGTGGCGGCCGCGTCGTTCCAGTAGCCGCGGATCAACGGCTGACCCCGCAGGCACAGTTCACCGACCTCACCGTCCGGCAACGGCTCCCCCAACGGATCCGCCACCCGCACCTCCACCGCCGGCGCCGGACGCCCCACACTCCCCGGCCAACTCCGGTACTCCGCCCCGGCGTTGGAGAGCACACCGCCGAGCGTCTCGGTGAGGCCGTAGCCGTTTCGGGGGTCGATGCGCTCGCCGTAGCGGTCGGTGAGCCGGGCCACGATGCGCGGCGGGGCCGCGGCGCCGCCCGTGCTGAATCCCGTAAGAGTGGGGAGTTCGTCGTCCAATTCCCGTGCCCGTTCCAGGAGTTGGAGGGCCGTCGCGGGGACGCCGCCGAAGCTGGTGACGCCGTGCTCGCGGATCATGGCGAGCGCCGCGTCCGCGTCCCACTTGCGCAGCACCACGATCGTGCCGCCCGCCGCCATCGCCGCGTAGAACCCGGTGAACGCCGCTACGTGGAAGAAGGGGAAGGTGAGGAGGCCGATGGGGGCGGGGCCCTGGCCCGGTACGGCGCCCCGCAGGAGGGCCGCGCGGGCGGCACCGTAGCGCGGGCCCGCGATCGCGCCCATGTGGGCGTGGTGGGTGGCGACGGCGCCCTTGGGGCGGCCCGTCGTACCGGACGTGTAGAGGATCGTGGCGTCGGCCTCCGGGGACACCTCCACGTCGGGCGGGCCCAGTTGGGGGTCGGGGGCGGGGAGCTCCGCGTACCGCTCGACGCGTGGTCCGGCCGCCTCCCGGCCCTCCTCGTGGCAGACGAGGGTCCACGGCCGCGATGGCGCCGCGTCGAGCCACGGCCGCACCCGCTCGTAGCGCTCCCCGTCGACGACCAGCACGCCGGGATCGCAGTCGTCGAGGGCATACACGAACTCGTCCGCCGTCCACCAGGCGTTGAGCGGCACCGCCACCAGGCCCGCCAACTGCGCGGCCCAGAAGGCGATCTGCCACTCGGGGTGGTTGCGCATCGCGACGACGGCGCGGTCTCCGGGCCGCAGCCCGTACACGTCGGTGAAGCGGCGGGCCAGCGCGCACGCGGCCGCGAAGAACTCCCCGTAGGTGAGGCGCCCGCGCTCGGAGATCACGAAGGGGGCGTCGCCGTACGCCCAGGTCGTCTCGGCGAACTCGCGCAGGGTGCGGGGCCCGTCGGCATACGAAAGACGCCCGTCCTCGCCTCGTACGACGGCGAAGGGGGCGCCCGGTCCGGTCAGCAGCGCTTCCACGGCATCGACATCCACGGCATCTGCGTCCATGGTCGGACGGTACGTCCGTCGGCCCGAACCACGTCAAGGCGCGTGCAGTAACCATCGATCACTGGACCGCCGCACAACGCGGTGGGCGGTGCGCGTGAACCTCCACGCGCACCGCCCACCCGACGTATCGGCTACCGCCGTACCGGCCCCTACGAAGGCGACTCGGACGCGGCGGCCTTCGCGTGCTCGGCCACCCGCTTGCGCGTCGCGAACCAGCCGATCACGAGCCCGACCACGATCAGCGGCGAGCAGTACACCGAGATCGCCGAGTCGCCACCGCCGACGATCATCAGGACCACGACCGCGACCAGGAAGACGATCGTCAGCCAGTTCGTGAAGGGCGCGCCCGGCAGCCGGAACGAGGGGCGCTCCAGCTCGCCGCGCAGCGCCTTACGGCGCAGCACCATCTGGCAGATCATGATCATGACCCAGGTGCCGATCATGGTGATCGCGGAGAAGTTGATGACGATCGCGAACGCCCGCTCGGGCACGATGTAGTTGAGGATGATGCCCGCGATGTAGCAGGTGGCGGTCAGCAGCACGCCGCCGTAGGGCACGCCCTTCCTGCTCATCTTCGTCGTGAACCTGGGCGCCGAGCCCGCGAGCCCCATCGAGCGCAGCACGCGGCCGGTCGAGTAGAGCCCGGAGTTGCAGCTGGACAGGGCCGCCGTGAGGATCACGAAGTTCATGATGCCGCTGATGCCGGGCACCCCGAGCTTGCCGAGCAGCGTCACGAACGGCGACTCGCCCGCCTTGTACGCGCTCCAGGGCAGGAGCAGGACGAGCAGCAGCACGGACCCGACGTAGAAGAGCACGATGCGCCACGACACCGAGTTGATGGCGCGCGGGATGACCTTGCGCGGGTTCTCCGTCTCGCCGGAGGCGATGCCGACCATCTCGATCGCGGCGTACGCGAAGACGACGCCCTGGATGAGGACGATCGCGGGGAGCAGGCCGTTCGGCAGCCAGCCGCCGTTGTCGGTGATCAGCTGCGGCCCCGTGGCGTGGCCGTCGACGGGGTGGCGGCTCGCGAGCAGCCAGCAGCCGATGGCGAGGAAGCCGAGGATCGCGGCGACCTTGATGATCGAGAACCAGAACTCGAACTCGCCGAACCAGCGCACCGAGATGAGGTTCGCGCCGAGCACCACGAGCAGCGCCACCAGCGCGAGCGTCCACTGGGGTATGTCGCGGAAGGCGGCCCAGTAGTGCAGATACATCGCCACCGCGGTGATCTCCGCGATGCCGCTGCACACCCAGTGCAGGAAGTAGACCCAGCCCGCGGTGTACGCCGCCTTCTCGCCGAGGAACTCGCGCGAGTACGAGACGAACGAGCCCGACGTCGGGCGGTGCATCACCAGCTCGCCCATGGCGCGCGTGATGAAGAAGGCGAACAGGCCGGTGATCGCGAAGATGACCACCAGGGACGGGCCCGCGGCGTGCAGCCGCTCCCCCGCGCCGAGGAAGAGGCCGGTGCCGATGGCGCCGCCGATGGCGATCATCTGGACCTGACGATTGCGCAGGCCGGCCGCGTAACCCCCCTCACGGATGGCTCCGCCCTCGGCCTTCTCGGCCTCGGCCTCGCCGCCCGTGGTCACACCGCGTTCGGCTTGTGCTGTGTGCTCCATGGTTCTCCGCGTACGTGCAAAACGGCATGCCGCACACACGCGAGCGCCCGCGTTCGCGAACGCGGGCAGGCGTGTGCGACGTACCTGTTGGACAGGACTGATCCGCCGGATTCGGCGAACCTCGAGATCGGAACGGATCTCGGTGGAGTGTGCCGCGGCCGTAACGCGCGACGACACGCCACCTTAAACCGTTCGCGGGGGCAACTAATCCACGAGCCCGTGCGGGAGCCCGAGGAGTGAACCGGCGTACTGGGCACCGGACTCGGCGAGCACCTCGTCGAGCGTCTGCGCCGACCGGACGGGAGCGAACTCCACCGCGCCCACCTTGTCCGCATCCGCCCCATTCGGGGTTTGGACATACCCGTACACAGCGGGACGCGGAAGGCTGTTGTAGTGGAAGTGCGTCGAGAAGTAGTACGCGCCGGTGTCGTACAGCGCGACGAGATCGCCGGGTTCGAGTTCGGGCAGCTCACGGCCGCGTGCCACGAGATCGCCCGCGAAGCAGCAGGGCCCGGCGACGTCCTGGACCATTGCCCGGGTCGCTCTGGGCCGGCCCTCGGCGTCGTACGCCCCGACCCGCAGCGGCCACGACTCCGGCACGAAGACGGTACGGGTCGCCACCTGCGCGCCCGCGTGCGTCACGGCGATGCGGCGGCCGCCGGAGGTCTTGGTGTACTCGACGTGCGCGGCGATGAACCCCTGCTTGGCGAGGAGTGATCGGCCGAACTCGGTGACCAGCGTGTACCGCCCGTCGAAGAGGCCGGGCACGGTGCGGCGCAGCAGCTCCGCGTACTCGGCGAAGGTGGGGGTGACGTCATCGGACCCGAAGTTCACGGGCAGTCCGCCGCCGATGTCGAGGGTGTCGATCTGCTGCCGCCCGACGTGCGCGTTGATCTTCTCAGCCAGCTCGTACGCGGCCCGTACGCCCTGCGCCATCAGCTCCAGGGCGACGCCCTGCGAACCGGTGTGGGTGTGCAGCCGGGTCATCCACGGCCGCGCCTTGTACGCGCCGAGCACCCACTCCTCGGCGCCCTCGTCGCGCAGCGCGACGCCGAACTTGGAGCTGGCGGTCGCGGTGCTCATGGCGCCGATCGACCCGCTGCCGACCTGCGGGTTGACCCGCAGCCCGACGGGCGAGGCGGTGCCGCCGGCCACGAGCGCGTCGATCCGCTCCAGCTCCTGCGGGTTGTCGGCGTTCACGGCGATCCCGTTCGCCAGCGCGTCGCGCAGCTCGCCGACCGTCTTCGCGGGCGAGTCGAACACGATCCGCTCGGCCGGCACCCCGGCCGCCCGCGCCAGCTCCAGCTCACCGGGGCTCGCGACCTCGGCGCCGATGCCCTCCTCGTTGAGAAGCGCGAGCACGGGGACGAGCGAGGCGGCCTTCACGGCGAACGTGTGCCGCGCCGGAACCCCCGCGAACGCCGCCTTCAACGCCCGCGCCGCCTCCCGCACCCCGGCCACGTCGAGCAGCCCGAGCACGGGGGCGTCGGGCCCGACGAGCCCCTGCGCGACGGCGGCACGGAGGGCGGCGTCGCGGCGGGCGGCGGGGGTGGGTGCGTGGGCGGCGGGTGCGTGGGCGGGGGTGGCGTCGACGGGCTGCGACATCGGGGGGCTGTCCTGCCTTCTTGCTTGCTTACTTACTTACGCGCTTGCTTGCGGTCTTACGGTGCGGTGGTGGTCCGGCACTCGTCGCACTCGTCACTGTGCAGGTCGGCGGGGTGGCGTGTCTGCGTGCGCCGGCACGAAGTACGGGGCGGGTCGGTTGTGCCCCCGCACAACGCGCACCGAACGGAACGCCCCGCGTGGTGCGCCCCCACGACGGCATGCGGGCAGGCATGGTGCCCCCGCACCACCGAGCGCCCCCGCCCCCGCCCCCTCACGGCAACGGAATCAGCCCGACCCGCCGCAACCCCAGCTCGACCACGAGCCGCACATCCGGATCATCCAGGTCGAGCCCGCCCAACTCCCGGGCCCTGCGCAGCCGGTACCGCAACGTATTCGCGTGAATCCCCAGATACCGGGCGGTGGCCCCCGCGTCCCCGAAGAACGCCAGATGCGCGGCCACGGTGCGCGGCAGATCCGTCCCGTGCCGCTCGTCGTGCGCGAGCAGCGCCGCGACCGCGTCCCCGGCCGACGGCACGTCCGCGGCGACGGCGTCCACCACCCGCAGCGCGTCCAACGCGAACCGCACATCACCGGCCCCCGCCACCTCTGGCCCGCCGCGCTCGCACAACACCCGCAACACCTCACCGGCCCGGGCCCTGGACTCCGCCACCTCCCCCAACCCCCCGACCACGGGCCCCACGGCGATCAACGGCTTCCCCCCGGCCCCCCGCACCACAGCCGCCAAATCCCGAGCCAACCGCTCAACCCCCTCCACCCGAGCCTCCCCCACCAACACATCAACCCGCTCCCAGGGCCGCCCAACACCTACGGCGTTCCCCCCAACCTCTCCGACACCCATTCCAGCTCCTCCAGCACCCATTCCAGCCCCTCCGGCGTTTGAGGAGCGGGGCCCGGGGCGGAGCCCCGAGACGTGGCCCCGGGTAGCTGGGTCCTGCACCCCACCCCCACCACCACTCCCCCCAGCCCCGCCGGCGCTTGAGGCGCGGGGCCCGGGGCGGAGCCCCGCAACCTCACCCCGGGTGGCCGAACCCGAGGACGACCCGCCCACCCCACCCGCCTCCACCCGGTAGGGAAACGCTGGGGTCGCCTGCGCCGCCACCCGCAACACCCCCGCCCGCAACGCCCTCTCCCGCACCTCGCCCACGGCCCCCGCGACCACCACCGCCAACACCGCACACGGCCGCCCCGCATCCACCCCCAGCGCCGCCGCCGCGGCCCCCACATCCGGCTCCCGCTCCTCGAACAACGCCCGCACCGCATGCGCCCGCCGCCCCGCCGCCGACCTCGACCGCAACCGGTGATGCAACAAATGCGGCACCGCGATCGCGGCGGCCTGCCGCAACGCCTCCCGCGCCCCCTCCGGCAACGGCTCCCCGTCCGCCGCCGCCCACAGCGACCCCAGCACCTCGTCCCCCGCCCGCACGGCGACCGCGAGCCGCTCGGGGAACCGCCCGTCGGCGGGCCGGTGCACCACGTCCCCCGCCCACAGCGCGTCCAGGAACCCGCTCTCCGCCAGCTCGGCCACCCGCCACCTCGGCACCCGCCGCCCGAGAATGGTCAACCGCCGCAACGGATCGGCCGTATCAGCGGTCGGCGAGTACGCCAGCACGTTGGACTCGGGATCCTCGATGGTGATCGCACCCCCGACGAGCGCGGCCAGCGCCACGGCGAGCCCCGGCAGATCCCCGAGCCCCACATCGACCCCGGCCTCCCCCACACCCCCGGCGCCACCCGGCCCACCAGCCCCACCGGCCGCGAGCGCCGCCCGCAACAGCCCGATCAGCTCCCCCCAGTCCACCCACGGCGCCCGCGCGAGCAACGCGGTCGACACCCCCTCGGCCACCTCGCTCAGCAGCGGCGACACCCCCTCGGCCCCCCGCCGCACCACCAGCGCCGCGGCCCCCGCCCGATCGGCGGCCCGCAACACCTCCGCCGCCGCCGGATCCGACGTATCGACCCCCACCGCGATCAGCACCCGCCCCCGCTCCCGCAGGCTCTCCCCGGCGTCGAACACCCCGACCCCGGCCACGGCCACGTCCATCCCGCACGGCGCCCGCACCACCTCTACGACGTCCCGCCCCACAACCCGTACGACCCGCGCCAACGTGGCACCGCCACCCGACACGGAACTCTCGGCCTGCGGCCCACCGGACACCGGAATCTCCATACCCCCAGTCTCGCCTGTGACGAACGGCACCCACCCCACACCCCCCAATCCCCCCATTCCGCCCATACGTTGGAAGAATGTCCCCCCTTGCCCGGGTCGACGAGGCATACGGCCCGCGCTTCGCGGAATTCGCCTTCGAACCCGCCTTCCTGGCCGCGGTCGACCAACACGTGGCGGAACTCCGCGACCGCCTGGCCGCCGGCTCACCGGGCCTGCACCCACCCGCACCCGACGCCGACGCCCTCGCCGACTACGCGCTCGGCTTCCTCGACGCGCTCGCTGAGACCGACTGGCGCGAGCCGGTGGGCCACGACTACGCAGTGTGCCGCCTCACCGCCATCACCTGGCTGACAAGACGCCACAACCTGACGTAGCCGCGGCCCACCACCGCCTCACTCGCCGTCGGTGGTGCCGGTGCCCTCCCGCTCCCTGTCCCGCACGGGCTGATTACTGAGCGCGTCCTCCCGCCCGTACTGATAGGCGGTGACGCTCCCCCGCGCCCGCTCGGTCTCCTCCTCGGCCTTCGTCAGCCACCGCTCCCAGCGCTGCCGCATCGGCCCGATGAGTCCACCACCGACCCCGACGACGAGAATTCCGGCACCAGCCGCAAGCCCGGCGATCAGCACCGGCTGCGTGACGGACGTGGCGATCCCCGCCTGCCCGAGCGCGGCAATCGCGCCCAGCACAACAATGCAGGCCCACACGATGGTGCCGACGGTCCTCCCGTACGAGACCGAGGACAGCGCGTTGCTGACGATGTCCCGCACCAGATTGGCCACGGCCATCGCCACCACGATCAGGACGACCGCGACGATGCCGCGCGGCAGCCAGGCGACGATGCCGTTGATCATGTCGGACACGGGGTTGTCGCCGAAGACGCCGAAGCCGAGCTGGAGCACGATCAGCATCAGGGCGACGTAGACGACCTTGCAGATGATCGCGGTCGTGTCGTACTTCGACCCTTCGAGCATCTTCGCCGAACCGGCCCGCTCGGCGAGCTTCTCCGAGCCGACCTTCCGCAGCCCCCGGTCGAGCAGCCGGGTGATCATCTTGGCCACGAACCAGCCGATGACCATGACGACGAGGAAGCCGAGCAGTTTCGGCACGAACTGGGCGACCTTCGACCACGCGTCGTTGAGCCCCTGCGTGAAATCGACGGCAAGAGTGTTCTGGATCATGAGTGGCTACCTCCACTCAGTGGGGGTCGGGAACCTGTCCCCCCGCGTTTTCCTACGCCCTTCCGGCATAGCACCCCCCACCACCCCCGGCCGCCCCACATCCCCCATTGGCGTGACCCCCCACGCCCCGAACCCGATCCGCTACGCTGTTCACGCGCCTTCGTAGCTCAGGGGATAGAGCACCGCTCTCCTAAAGCGGGTGTCGCAGGTTCGAATCCTGCCGGGGGCACCAGTGCAGAGGCCCCGGACCGGTCATGGTCCGGGGCCTTTGGCGCGTGAGGCTGCGCACGTTCTGTGAGGGGGATGATGCGCGTCTTGTGCATCGTGCACCGTTCCCGGGATCATCCCGTGGAGGGCGGGACCACTTGGGGGGCCGAGCGGCGCGTGGACATTCCGCCCGACGCAGGACGGCAGAACAGCAGACGGCCAGCAGTCGCGGACCCCACGGACGACAGCCGAAACCAACGCAGAGGATGTCAGAACGTGCGCTCCGCACAGAAGTTGATCCGCACGGTCGGCGGCGCGGCCGTGGTGGGAGCCCTGGTGCTCGGATCCGCGCCGACCGCGTCGGCGGACGAGAACCGGGAAAAGCAGTGGCCGAACGTGGCCTACGACATCGAGAAGGTCCACAAGCAGGCCACCGGCAAGGGCGTCACCGTCGCGGTCCTCGACAACGGTGTGAACGGGAACCAGGCGGACCTCAAGGGCAATGTGCTCCCCGGGAAGCGCTGCAGTGACGACAGGCCCGCGAACAAGGAGACCGAGGACCAGCTCGGCACCACCCTCGCCGCGCTGATCGCCGGTCACGGCCACGGCCCCGGCAACAGCGCGGGCGTCCTGGGCATGGCACCGGACGCGAAGATCCTGCCCGTGGACATCTACGTGGACGACGGCATCGCGGCCGGCCACCACCACACCTGGGCCTGCGACCCGGACGAGGCGATCCGCTACGCCGTCGACAAGGGCGCCGACGTCATCAGCATGTCCCAGTACGCGGAAGCCGACGGCAAGGTGAAGAAGGCCCTCAAGTACGCCCTGGAGCACAACGTCGTCATCGTCCAGAACGCGGCCGACGACAACGAGCGGGATCCGGCGGGCTTCGGCAGCCTCGCCGGGGTCGTCCTGGTCGGCGGCTCCACGCAGGACGGCACCGTCTGGCACGAGAAGGACCACGGCTCGAACAGCTCCGACTCCCTGATGTTCACGGCCCCCGCCAAGTCCATCAAGATCACCCAGGCCGACGGCACCTACCCGACCGGCCGGGGCAACACCCTCGCGGGCGCCTACGCCGCCGGAGCCTTCGCGCTGCTCAAGGAGAAGTACCCGGACTACACCCCGGGCCAGTTGCTCAACCGCGTCGTCAAGTCCACGTACATCGCGAAGGGCGTCGACAAGGCGAACCTCCCGGACGCGGAACACGGCTACGGCGACCTCGCCCCGTACAAGGCCCTCACGAAGGAGATCCCTAAGGGCCGCGCGTCCGGCCCGTGGGACCCGGCCGAGATGCCGAAGCTGACGCCCGTCGCCGACGACGACAACTCGAACCTCGTGCTCTACGCCGGTATCGGCGGCGCCGTCGTCGTCATCGGTGCCGTCGTGCTGGTCTTCGTCCTGAAGTCCCGCAAGAAGAACCAGAGCGGTGGCGGCACTCCGGGCGCGCCCGGCGGCCCCGGAGCCCCCGGCGGCTGGGGCGGCGGCCAGGCACCGCAGCCGCAGCCGCAGCCGCAGCCGGGCCAGCAGCCGTACCCCGGCGGTCACCAGCCCTACCCGGGTCAGCAGCCGTACCCCGGCGGCCAGCAGCCGTTCCCGGGTCAGCAGCAGCCCCAGCCGGGTGTCCAGCAGCCCTACCCAGGAGCCCAGCAGCCCCAGCCGGGGGCCCAGCAGCCCTACCCCGGGCCGTACCAGCAGCAGCCGCCGGCGCCGGGCTCGTACCCGTCGCCGCCCACGCAGCCGCCCTACGGGCAGGGATAATCCGACGGTCGCCTACGGCCGTTGCCGCATCGAACCCACCGTCCGCAGCAGCCGGTCCGCCCGCTCGCGCAGCTCCGGGTGCGCGAGCACCGTGTTGCGCAGGCCGCGGACCGGGCGGCGCCAGAGGCGGTGGGCGGCAGCGGCGGGGTGGGGGCGGCTGGCGAAGCCCTCATGGACCCGCAGTTCGCGGGTCTTGAGCCAGTCCTTGTACTCCTTCTCGCCGCGGCCCCAGTCCATCAGCCGGATGCCCTGCCGCCCCGCCGCCTCGACCATGCGCAGGTGCATGAGCAGGCCCGGCGAGTAGTAGGCGAACTCCGGGTCGTACGCGGTGAACCAGGCCGCGAAGACCGTACGGGAGGTCGGCCCGAAGTGGGCCGCGACCGGGCGCTCCCCGGCGTACACGACCGACAGGACACCCGTGAAGTGGTCCTCGCGGACCTGGAAGAGATGGTCCGTCAGGTTCACGATCCAGGGGCGGGCGAAGCGGTCCATGCGGCCGGTGCGGCGGTACTGGGCCGACTTCCAGCGCATCAGCATGCGAAGGACCGCCGGGTCGCGTTCGTCGTAGACGAAGCGCATCTCCCCCACGTTCCGGCTCAGCCGGCGTTCCTTCTTCAGGGTCGTCTTGGCCTGGCCGGGGTACGTGGCCCGCAGCCACTCCGCGTACGACTCGTGGCCGCCGTCCTTGAGGTCGAGGACCGGGGAGGCGAAGGAGCCGGTGACGTAGCGGGCGAAGGGCTTCTGTTCCTCGACGAGGTGGTCGAACTCGAAGACCGACAGGCCGCAGGCGCGCAGGAGTTGGCGGGTGTCCCAGGTGACTCCGGGGCGGTGCACCAGGGCCTGGCAGTCGGACAGGCCCATGCCGACGGCCCGGCCGACGCCCGCGGGCCCCTTCTCGTACGGGAAGAAGCCGACGGGTTCGCCGCCCTCGCGCAGCACCGCCACGTGCGTGCGGCCCTTGAAGCGGGCGACCGCGGCTGCGAACTCCGGTGCCAGGAACGGGTTTTGGTAGTCCGGCGAGTGCTCCATCGTGTCGTGCCAGGCCGCGCGCAGGGACGCGCCGAGTTCGTCGGCTCTGTACGTGGTGATGTTCACCGTCGGTTCGCCCGCCCTTCGCCACGGGCGCGCGGGCTGCGTCGGTACACGAGCGTGCAGCTCATGGGCCCCCCTCTTCCCCCATGGGGCTCAAAGGTCGCGAAACAGGGCGCACGCTGTCAAGAGTGCTTCATGCCCTACGAGTTGATCCTCGTGTGCACATGCATGTCGTGCCAGCCGTCCGTGTGCAGCGCGAAGCTTCGCCTGGTGCCCTCCAGTGGGTAGCCGGACTTGAGCGCCACCCGGCAGGAGGGCTCGTTGCGGGTGGAGTGCAGGAGGTCGAGGCGGTGGAAGCCCAGGCCGGTGGCCCACTCCGTGAGCGCGGTCACGGCCCTGGGCGCGACGCCGGTCCCCCGGGCCGTCGGCAGCACCCAGTAGGCGATCTCGGCGCAGCCGTCCAGGGGGTTGATGTCCTTGAGGGCGATCCGGCCGAGCGGCTCCCCGTCGGCGGCGCGGGTCACGAGCCACTGGCCGCTCGACTCCTTGAGCCAGCCCTCGCGCGCGTCCGCGATCCAGGCGCGCGCCTCGTCGTCGGACTCCATGCTGCGCGCGTGCCAGTACCGGATGTCGGGGTCCCGGAAGGCGGCACGGACGGCGGGCACATCGGTCGACTCGGGGGCGCGCAGGGCCAGTTCACCGTCCGGCGTGCGCAGGGTCGGCTGCGGGGCGGACGACAGGGCTCCGGCGGGAATCACGGGGTCGATCTCGAACGGCATGATCCGCATCATCGCGTGATCGCTCCGCCCCCGCACCCGGATTCCGCTCCCCCCAAGACAAGAGGCTGTTGCAACATGCGCACGCCTGTTGCGCACCACCTGCTACGGTCGACGACAGAACCCGAGCGAAAGGGCCGAAGGACCGGATGAGCAGCACGCAGCCGCCCCACCGCGCGGACGCGCTCTGCGTCGGCGAGACGATGGCGCAGATCACCCCGGCCGACAGCGCGGGCCTCGAACACAGCCGGGAGCTGCGGCTCGCGGTCGCGGGCGCCGAGTCGACCGTGGCCCAGTACCTCGCCGACCTCGGGCACGAGGCCGCGTGGCTGAGCCGGGTCGGCGACGACCCGTTCGGGCGGCGGATCCTCGCGGCGGTCGCCTCGCGCGGCGTGCACGTGGGCGGCGTACCGCGCGACACCGGGGCCCCGACCGGCGTGTACTTCAAGGACCCGGGCCCCGAAGGCACCCGCGTGCACTACTACCGGGCGGGCTCGGCCGCGTCCCGGATGACGGCGGCCGACGCGGACCGCGTCGACCTGACCGGCGTACGGCTGCTGCACCTGACCGGGATCACGCCTGCGCTGTCGGACGGCTGTGCGGCGCTCGTGGACACACTTGTGGCGCGGGCGGCGGAGACCGGCACGACGGTGTCCTTCGACGTCAACCACCGCCCCGCGCTGTGGAGTTCGGCCGGGGCGGCGGCTGACGCGCTGCTCGCTCTCGCCCGTCAGGCCGATGTCGTGCTCGTCGGCCGGGACGAGGCCGAGACGCTGTGGGGCACCGCCACCGCCGAGGACGTACGGGACCGGCTCGCGCCGCGCGGCACGCTCGTGGTGAAGGACGGGGACGTGGGGGCGACCGAATTCGCGGGCGGGGAGGCGGAGTTCGTGGCCGCGCCGAGCGTGGAGGTCGTGGAGGCCGTCGGTGCGGGCGACGCGTTCGCCGCCGGATATCTGAGCGGGCTGCTCGGCGGGGCGGCGGCGCGCGAGCGGCTCGCGCTCGGCCACCGGCTCGCGGGGCGGACGCTGCGCAGCATCGAGGACTACGTTCCCGCCACCGCGCAGGAGGCCTGAGCCCGATGTCGCAGACCGTGCGCCGTGCCATCGACATCCTTGAGTTCATCGCCCGCCGCCCGCGCACGCAGACCGAGGTCGGCGAGCACCTGGGCGTGCACCGTTCGACCGCGCTGCGGATCCTGGAGTCCCTGCGGGAGGGCGGCCTCGCGCGCCGCCTGCCCGACGGCCGGTACGCGGTCGGGCACCGGCTCGCCGGGCTCGCGGGGCTCGCCCTGGAACAGTTCGGGTTGAAGGACGTCGCCGGTGAGCATCTGCGGCTGCTCGGCGAGCGCTGCGGGCACACCGTGCACCTCGCCGCGCTCGAGGACGAGCAGATCGTGTACGTCGACAAGGTCGACCCGGTGGACGGGGTGCGGCTGTACGCGCAGATCGGGCGGCCTGTCACGCTGCACACGGCGGGGGTCGCGAAGGCGATCCTGGCGTACGTGTCGCGCGAGCGGGCCGACGTTCTCATCTCCGGCTGCGACTTCGCGCCGCACACCGCAACGACGATCACCTCCCGCGCCGCCTACCGCACCGCCCTCGCCGAGACGCTGGCGCGCGGCTGGGCCGTCGACGACGGGGAGTACGAGGACTACGTGAACTGTGTGGCCGTGCCGGTGCGGGACGGCGGTGGCGAGGTCGTCGCCGCGGTGTCCGTGACGGCACTCAAGGCCAAGGCCGGCCTGGCCGCCCTCGAATCCGACGTCCTGCCCGACCTCATGACCACCGCCGACACGATCTCCAAGGAGCTGGGATGGCGCCCGTAACGTTTGACGAGTTGTTCGCCGGGGTGCCGGTGATGGCGATCCTGCGCGGCATGCCGATCGACAAGTCCGTCGAACTCGCCGTACGAGCATGGGACTTGGGCATCGAGTGCGTCGAGGTCCCGGTGCAGACGGAGGAGGCGGCGGGGGTGCTCGCCGCGGTCGTCGCCGCGGGCGCGGAGCGTGGGAAGCCGGTGGGCGCCGGCACGGTCACCTCCGGTGAGCGGCTCGGGTGGGCGGTGGAGGCGGGGGCGGCGTTCACGGTGGCGCCCGGGCTCGACGTGGAGGTGGCGCGGGCCAGTGTCGCGGCGGGGCTGCCGCATCTGCCGGGTGTCGCCACCGCCACGGATGTGCAGGCCGCGAGGGCGGTGGGGTTGAGCTGGCTGAAGGCGTTTCCGGCGAGTGTGCTCGGGGTGGAGTGGTTTCGGGCGATGCGGGGGCCGTTTCCGGAGGTGCCGTTCGTTGCCACGGGGGGGATGGATGCGGGGAACGCTGCCGCTTATCTTGCGGGTGGGGCGAAGGTCGTGGCGGTTGGCTCCGCCCTGGAGGACCCGTCCCAACTCCCTTCCCTGAGCGCCCTGTTGCACCCCACCGTATAAACGCCTCGGGGCTCCGCCCCGGACCCCGCTGCTCAATCGCCGCAGAGGCTTGATAGTTCACGCCGCACCGCGCGAACGCCGGCGGGGCTGTATGGGTGCTCCAGCGCCGATTACTTAGAGCCCCTGCGGCGATTGAGCAGCGGGGTGCGGGGCGGAGCCCCGGGCTTTTCAGCCCCTCCGGCGATTGAGGAGCGGGGGAGGTTAGAGGAGGGAGTCGGGGCAGGATGTGCCGCGGGGGAGTTGGTAGGGGGAGGCGAGGTGGTAGGTGCCGGGGGCTGGGGCCAGGAGGACCGTCCAGGTGTCGCCGGACGTGTCCTCCGGCGCCTCCGTCAGGCATCCGTGGACGTTGGCGTACCGCTTCGGGAGGCTGTCGTCCGACTCGCGGGCCCGCTTGGACGCCTCCGTCTCCTTCGGGGCACCCAGACTCTTGCCCTTCGCGTCGACGACCGACAGCCACGGCGAGTACGGGATGCGGATCAGGATGCGGCCGGGACGCGTGACCTCGATGGTGAGCTCGCCCTGCTCCGCCGCGTCGACGACCGCGTGCGGCTCCGCCAGCGGCGTCGGATCCGTGACGGCGAAGAGCTGCCAGTTGGCGTCGCCCCACACCTGCTTGAGGTACGGGAGGCCCTGCCGGACCAGCTGACGTTCGCGCTCCGCGCCCTTGCCGTCCGGTTCCCCCTTGGGCAGCACCACATAGTGCACGGCCCAACGCCGCAACCACTCCCGGTAGTTCGCGGAGTTGAGCGTGCCGTCGTAGAAGAGCGGGTTGCGCTCCATGTCGGCCTGCCGGTTCCAGCCGCGCGCCAGATTCACGTACGGGGCGAGCGCCGACGCCTCGCGGTGCGAACGCGCGGGGATCACCTCGACGCGACCGTGTTCGGCCCTGACCTCCTGCAACTCGTTCACGAGCGGCGCGAGTTCACGCGCCCAGGAGGCCGCGGGCGTCGTCCGTACGACGTCGTCGACCGACTTGAAGCCGATCCACACGTTGAAGCCGACGAACGCGATCACGATGACGTACCACTTGCGCGAACGCGGCACCGTGAACGGCAGCGCCGCCAGCAGCGCGACCCCCGCGAACAGCATGGGAAGGCGAGTGATGTTGGAGCCGATCTGCGAGCTGATCAGCCACACCAACAGCACCGCGAGGGTGTAGACGGCGGCCGTGATCCGTACCGTCACCCACTGCCTGGGCACGAGGACGTACACGAGCACCCCGTACACCATCGGCAGCAGCGCCGACCAGAACGACATCGGCTGCGTACCGGAGAACGGGAACAGCCACGCCGACAGCGCCACGACGACGGTCGGCGCGAGCCCGAGCGCGTACGCTCCCGGGCGCCGCTTCTGAAGGAAGAGGGCGACGGCGACGAGCCCGACGAACAGCCCCGCCACCGGCGAGCACGCCGTCGCGATCCCGGCGAGCGGCGCGGCTACCAGCGCCTTCGCCCAGCGCCGGTAGCGCCAGCGGTACGGCCAGCAGAACACGGTGGCCGTCGCCGCGAGCCCGAACATCATGCCGAGGCCGAACGTGACGCGCCCCGACGCGGCGTTGCAGAGGAGGGCGAAGACCCCGGCGAGGGCGGGCCACAGCGGCCGTGCCACCACCCGCGTACGGATCAGGATCATGGTCAGCAGCGTCGCCGACAGCGTGCCCGCGATCATCATCGTCGTGCGCACGCCGAGCACCGACATCAGATACGGCGACACCACGCTGTACGAGACCGGGTGCATGCCCCCGTACCAGGCGAGGTTGTACGCCGAGTCGGGGTGCCTACCGACGAACTCGGCCCAGGCGTCCTGCGCCGCCAGATCCCCGCCGCTGTTCGCGAACGTGAAGAACCAGATGAGGTGGAGGAGCGCGGCCGCGACCGTGGCGAGGGTGACGGGGTGCCGGGCGAAACGCTGGAGGCGGCTTGCGTCGCCGGGGGTTCCGGTGGTGCCGGTCTGCCCTGTGAGCTGCTCCGGAAGCCGTATTCGGGTGTGGCGGGTGCCGCCTCGGGTGCCGCCCGTCCCCGGTCCGGGCTTCGCGTCGTCGGCGCGCGTCGGCCTCGCTGTGGCCACTGCTGACACTCCCGTATGCCCGTGTGCCGTTGTGAATGGCCGGAGGGACGTCCCCCGTCCTGCCCCGGTCTCGCGACGCTAGCACGGCCCCGGCGCGCGGGCGCCGGGGCCGTGGGGGCGTCAGGTCGTCAGGTCGTCAGGTCGTCAGCCGACGCGGGTCAGCTTCGCGCCGAACCCGGGCTCGGCGAGGTCCTTCTGCAGGGCCACCGGCACCTCCACGGCGCCGCCCTCGCCGTCGCCGACCTCCAGGACGCCGACCTTGTCGCCGGTCTTGCCGGTGTGCGGCACGGACTTGCCGTTCTGGTCGGCGAGTTGCAGGTGCACGGTCTTGCCGGCCCAGCCGACGGCCTTGACGTCCTCCGTCACCGTGACCGGCGTGTGCCCGCCCAGCTGATCGTCCACGTACCCGACGACATCACCCTTCTTCAGGATCGTCGACGAGGTGACCTCGTCCTGCGCGGCGAGCATCGCGGTCTTGCTGACCGCGTTGACCGTGTCGATGATCGGTGCCTTGTGCTGGCCGAGGACCGCGCCGACGACGGTGACGGTCGAACCGCCCGCGTCCTTGGTGGCGGCGAACAGCAGGTTGCCGCCGGCCTTGGTCGTCGTACCGGTCTTGATGCCGACGGCACCGTCGTACGGCACGAGGCGGTTGTAGTTGGTCCACTTCTTGCCGGACGGGTCGGTCCAGGTGGGCAGCTTGGTGATGTCGGTCAGCGCCGGAATCTGCACCAGCTCGTTGCCGAGCTTCACCTGGTCCTCGGCCGTGGAGACGGTGCTCTCCTTCAGGCCTGACGGGTCGGTGTACTTGGTGTTCTTCATGCCGAGTTCCTTGGCGGTGTCGTTCATCTTCTTGACGAACGCCTCCTCGGAACCGGCGTCCCAACGGGCGAGCAGCCGCGCGATGTTGTTCGCCGACGGGATCATGACGGCGGCCAGCGCGTCCTTCTCGGAGAGCTTGTCGCCCTCCTTGACGGTGTTCAGCGTCGACTCGTTCTGCCCGTCGGCGTCGTAGCCGCCCTCCTTCTCGGCGGTGGCGTCGACGGTGATCTTCGGCCCGTCCTCGCCCTTCTTCAGCGGGTGGTCCTTGAGCACGATGTACGCGGTCATGGACTTGGCGACCGAACCGATCGGCACGGACTGCTGCTCGCCGAAGTGGTCCATGGTCCCGATGCCCTGTACGTCCATCCAGCCCTGGCCCTCGTCCGGCCACGGGAGGGACGCCTTGTCGCCGTCGAAGGTGTACGTGGCGTCGGTGGTGAGGGAGAGGGTGGGCGTCGGCAGCGGGCGGACGGCCTGCACGATCGCGAAGACGATGATCAGCAGGATGACGAGCGGGGTCCACACCTTGACCCGGCGCACGGCGGTGCGGACGCGGGTCTCCGGGGGCGGCGGGGTGTTGGTCAGCTCGGCGAGCAGGTCCAGCGGAGGCTTCGGCGGCAGCGGCTGCTGAGTGGTGCGCTCGGCGGGCTCAACGGTGGGCTCCGCCCCGGCCGTGGCCTCGGTCTTGGCCCCGGTCTTGGCCTCGGGGGGCAACTCCTTCCCGGCACTCTTGCCCGTGCCTCCGGCGGTTTCCTCGTCCAACGGCTTGAGCGGCACGAACTTGCTGCTCTTCGCCGTCCCGGCCGCCTTCAACGTGGTCGTCGGCTGATCCACGGCCGGCGCCTCGACGGCCTTGAACACGGCGGTGGGCTGGTCGACGGGCCCCTTGGCCCCCGCGGCCTCGGCCTCCGGCACGCCACCGGATCCGGACTCGGCGTCGGCCTTCGCGTCCGCCTTCGCGTCGGCGTCGGGCTTCGCGTCCGCCTTCGCGTCGGCGTCGGACCCGCCGTCCGACTTGGCACCGCCGTCGGGCTTCGCCCCCGACTTGGCGCCGTGGCTGGACTCGACGTCCGACTCGGCGTCTGCGTCGGACTTGGCGTCGGGCTTCGACTTCGCGTCGCCGTCGGACTCCGACTTGGCGCCGGAGCTGGACTTGGCGTCCGGCTTCGCATCGGCGCCGGGCTCGGGCGTCGCGCCCGACTTGGCGTCGGGTTCGGCATCCGACTCCGCGTCACCGTCGGACTTCGCCTCCGACTTCGCGTCGGAGCTGGACTCGGCGTCCGGCTCGGCGTCACCGCCGGACTTCGCGTCGGCGTCGGACTCCGGCTCAGCGTCGAGGCTGGACTTGGCGTCCGGCTCAACGTCAGCGCCGGGCACGGGCTTCGCGCCCGATTCGGCGTCCGCCTTCTTGTCGGCGTCGGACTCCGACTTCGCGTCGGAGCTGGACTTGGCGCCCGGCTCCGCGTCAGCGTCACGCTTCGCGCCGGCACCAGAGCCGGACTCGCCGTCGGACTTCACGTCCGGCTCGGTGTCACCTCCGGACTTCACGTCCGGCTCGGCGTCGGCGTCCGGCTCCGCAGCGCCGTCAGGCTTCGACTCCGACTCGACGTCGGCGTCGGACTTCTCGGCGGACTCAGCGTCCGCGTCCGCGTCCGCCTCCGCCGCAGGCTCGGCCTCGTCGTCGTCCGGGGCAGCGTCGTCACGCCCGGAATCGGCGTCGCCCGAATTTGCATCTGCAGACGCCTCAGGGCCGTCGCCGGCCACCCACGCCGCCACGGCCGCCCGCAGGCGCTCGTCCCCGGCCTCCTCAGAGGCCGGGGTATCGCCCTCGCTCTCGCCGGAGGCGCTCGCACGCACCTCACGGGCCGAGAACACCGCCGTCTCCTGGTCCACGCCGGACGGCGCAGACGTCGACGTCGAATCCCGCGACACCGCGAGACGCGGATCCCGCTCGTCCGGAGTCGGGCCTCCCGACGCCTTGTGCTCACCCGAACCCGACTTGTCGGGGGTCCCCGCCACCGATGCCTCCTCGACCGATCAACCACTCAAACCGCTAGCACTGGACAGGCTGCCTCCGTCCGGCACTGTCCGAACCATGTACCAGTGTCCTGTGTGGGGGCTTAACCCACGTGGTAGACGAGAACGACATAGCTACAGGTTCCCGTCCAAACCCCCCACGCACTCTCGACAGACCAATGTGAGAGGGGTCACCCTGTCATTCATCCACGCGGGGAGGCATGGATGGGCAGGAGCCGCAGAACAATTCCGGAGGAGCTTCTGCTGCTCGCTCTGGACCCGGCCACGGGTACCACAGCGCAGCCGCAGTCGCTCGACCTAGGTCTGGCCGGAGCACAGCTAGTAGAGCTGGCGCTGGCCGGACGGATAGCCCCAGACGGGGATCGTATCGCCGTGGTGGCACCACGGCCGACCGGAGATCCGACACTGGACTGCGCGTTGGAGTTGCTGCGAAGGCGTGGCGCTCCCGTACGGGCCGTCCACTGGATTGGCGGGCCACGTCTAGGGCTGCGCCAGACCTACCTCTCGCACCTGGAGCGGTGCGGCATGGTGCATGCCGTCGCCGGCCAGATGTGCGGGGTGCTGCCGACGACTCGCTATCAGGCGACGGACACGGCGATCAGCCGGGAAATCAGGGCCCGGCTGGACTCAGCGATCCGTACCGGCGTCCCGCCGGACCCACGGACCGCGGCGCTCGCCGCGCTGGCCCACGCGGTCGGACTCGGCAAGCACCTGTATCCGGGCAACGAGGGCAGGTCCTCGCGCTCCCGGCTGCGGGACCTGATCAGGCACGACCCAATGGGCGGCCTCGTGGCGCACGCCGTGATGGACGTCCAGAACGGCGTGGCCGCACAGCCACGCCGCTCACCGGCCCCCTCGCCGGGCCGGCCCGCACCGGAGCCCGCACGCGGCGTTCCGATGCAGCCACAGCCACGCCGCGGTCCCATGGCTCGCGCCGTGGCCCACTAGGCGAACCACCGCAGTACGAGCAGGATCCGCAGCACGAGCAGGACCCGCACCACCCGTAGCACCACAGCGCCGCACCGCAGTCCCCAGGATCCGGTTCGGGAGCCGCTGTACCGCGCGGGGTGATGCGCCGGGCGTCCGGACGACGCTCCCGGCGCCATCACCCCGCGCGGTCGCGTTTGCGCTGCGTAGGAGGCACGTGCGCCCCGCATGTGCGTCCCGTGGACATCCGCCGTTTCCCAGCGCTGGGCCGCCTCGGGGTGGCAATCTGCTGAACAGCAGATACGCAACGTATGCGGACCGTACTCAGTGCGCGGAACGCAGAACGCAAAACGCAGAACGTAGAACAATGAAATGCACGTAGCCGGAGGTGCACGTCCGTGGCGTCCAACGTCAATCCCACCGTCAGGCGACGCCGGTTGGGCCAGGAGCTGCGCCGGCTCCGCGAACTCAAGGGCATGACCGCCGAAGAAGTCGCCGAGCGGCTGCTGGTGTCGCAGTCGAAGATCAGCCGCCTGGAGAACGGGCGGCGCAGCATCAGCCAGCGCGACGTACGCGATCTGTGCGGGGTGTACGAGGTCGAGGACCACCGGGTCATCGACTCGCTGATGCAAATGGCGAAGGATTCGCGCCAGCAGGGCTGGTGGCACTCCTTCGGGGATATTCCGTACAGCGTCTACATCGGTCTGGAGACCGACGCCGCGTCGCTGCGCGTGTACGAGTCGCAGTGCATCCCCGGTCTGTTGCAGACCCGCGGTTACGCGGAGGCGCTGATCCAGGGCGCGATGCCCGAGGCCTCGCTCACGGACGTCGAGAAGCGGGTGCAGGTGCGCCTGCGCCGCCAGGAGCGGATCGACGACGAGGCGAACTCGCTGCGCCTGTGGGTGGTCCTGGACGAGGCGGCGCTGCGCCGCTCCGTCGGCGGGGCCGTCGTGATGCGCGAGCAGTTGGAGCACCTCGCGGAGCTCTCCGGGCTGCCCCATGTCACGGTGCAGGTGCTGCCGTTCGAGATGGGCGCGCATCCGGGGATCACCGGTCAGTACGCGATTCTCGAGTTCCCCGACGCGGCGGACTCCAGCGTCGTCTACATCGAGGGGGTCACCAGTGACCTGTATCTGGAGAAGACGCAGGACGTACAGAAGTACAGCGTCATGTACGAGCATCTGCGCGCCCAGGCACTGAACGTGGAGCAGTCCCGCCAGTTCATCCTGGATGCCGCGAAGAAGCACGTCTAACCCCAACTCACCTCACTCATAGCTGAGTTCAGGCCTTCGCTCCGGACCCTTCCCGTGGGAAAGCGCCGCACGGTACACCTTTCCCACGGGGTCATGGAAGACCCCTCTGGAATATGCCATCCAGTTGAGTGAATGGCGCCACCGCTCCCCCGAGTCGGCGAGTAGCGTCGATCACGCCAACAACAGACAAGGTGTTGGCGCAAAGCCACGGCAAGTCCGCGGCCCAGCAAGGGAAAACTGGCCAGACCGGAGCAGATCATGGCAATCACCAAGGGCGCTCAGCCCACCTGGATCAAGTCCTCGTACTCGGCGGGGAACGGCGCGTGCGTGGAGATCAAGTCTCCCGCCGTCCACGCCGTCGCCGTCCGCGACTCCAAGGACCCGCAGGGTCCGAACCTGGCGTTCGCACCCGCTTCGTGGAGCGCGTTCGTCACCGAGATGGGCAAGTAGCGAGCAACTCTCAACGAGTGGCAAGTGGCAAGTGGCAAGTAGCAAGTCGCAGGTAGCAACACAGCAGGTTCAGTGAGACAACAACAACAGAACAGCACGATCGCACCACTGAATGAGCCCTCTCGACTGGTCCGCCGTCCTGGCCGAGGGGGCTCGGCGCTGTCCACGTCCGCGAGCGGAAGCCAAGCGGCTCAGCGCAGTTGATCGACGTACAGGTCCGTGCCCGGCACCGTCGGGACGAACGGCGCCACCAGTTCCACCCGGCCGAGCCCCGAAGCGGCCACCGCATCGCCGAGGCCGGTGAAGTGCTCCTGCCAGCACTCGCGCGGGTCGGCCTGGAGGAACCAGAGGAGGGTGAGGCGGGTGTCGACGCCCTCGACCTGCTTCACGTACGTCATCTTGTCGCCCGGCAGCGGTGTCGGCCGGAAGACCGTGACCATGGCGGCTGGCGAGCCCGGAGCGGCAAGGCGGCCCGGCAGGTGCTCCGTGCGCAGCCAGTCCAGGAGCCGGGCGCGCTGCTCGGGCCCCTCGGCGTCGATCACCTCCACGACGAGCCCCTGGTACGGGTGGTCGAGCGCGTGGAAGTCGCGCGGTCCCTCGTCGCCGTCCCGGTACACCGTCGCCTCGTGGTCCTGGAACGACGTGAAGACGTGCGTACGGTCCTGGTGGACGCGGTCGTCGCGGTTGAGGCGCTTGTTGATGCCGACGGTCCACTTCATGTGGTCGGCGTAGCGGCCCTCGGTGATCCAGTACGTGGAGATGTAGCAGCCCGCCGTGACGGGCTCGGCGACCGCCGACTTCTCGGGGTAGCGCAGGAGTTGGAGGTCGCGGGTGGCGACCCAGCGGCGGCCCGCGTACATCCACGGCATGGCCATCGCGCCGGCGTAGTAGTGATCGTCCTCGTACCAGCGGTTGTACGCGTGTTCATGGCCCGGGTGCGGTTCGACCATGGTGATCAGGGCGTGCCCGGGGTGCACCCCGTACGGCCCGACGGCCGCCAGTTCCGCGTATGTCTCGCTGCGCGTGTCCTCGCCCGCGTCCGTGTGCGTGTCCGCCATGCCGCTCACCTTTCACCCTCAGCCAGGAGCCTTCCATCTGCCGTTCGACGCCCATACTCTGACGCCCCGTCAGACAGAACGCCAGAGCCGGGAGGCGAACCGATGGTGAATGCGGAACGGGTGAACGCGGAACTGCTCGCGGGCAGGACGGTGCTCATCTCCGGGGTGGGCGCCGGGCTCGGCCGTCAGGTGGTGGAGGCCGTGCTGCGCGACGGCGGGAACGCGGTCCTCGGGGCGCGCACCGAGGCCAATCTCGCGGCGTGCGCGAAGGAGTTGGACCCGGCGGGCGAGCGGACCGCGTACCGCTCGACGGACATCGGCGACGAGGCGCAGTGCGAGGCGCTCGCGGACCTGGCGCGCGAGCGGTTCGGCGGCATCGACGCGATCGTCCATGTCGCCGCCTGGGACAGCTACTTCGGCGGCCTTGAGGACGCCGACTTCGAGACCTGGAGCAAGGTCGTCGACGTGAATCTGCTCGGTACGCTGCGGATGACGCGAGCCTGTCTGCCCGCCCTCAAGGAGCGCGGCGGCTCGGTCGTCTTCATCGGGACGCAGTCCGCGATCGCGGCGCCCTCGCAGGTCCGGCAGGCGGCGTACGCGGCGTCGAAGGGCGCCCTGACGAGCGCGATGTACTCGCTGGCGCGGGAGCTCGGCCCGCACCGGATCCGGGTGAACACCGTGCTGCCGGGCTGGATGTGGGGTCCGCCCGTGCAGGCGTACGTCCAGATCACCGCGCAGACCGAGGGCGTACCGGAGGACGAGGTGCTCGGGCGGCTCACGGAGCGGATGGCGCTGCCGGAGCTGGCGACGGACGGGGACGTGGCGGACGCGGCGGTGTTCCTGGCGTCGGAGCGGGCGCGCGCGATCACGGGCCAGCAGCTTCTGGTGAACGCGGGTGAACTCATGCGGTAACCGCCCCGCCTCACCCCCTCCAGAGGCACGCAACGTTCTGAATTCTGGCCGCCGTTCATATCCGTGACTGCAAAACCCTTGACCGGCCCCAAGCACGGAGGTTCAATCCCCCACGTCCCCAACACCCTTACCGGGGGCAACCGTTGTGCAGCGGAACCCCTGGAGGGGGCACATGAACAGTCTCGACTGGGTCGTGCTCATCGGCTACTTCGGCGTGATGGTCGCGATCGGCGTCTGGTCCCACAAGCGTGTCGACAACGTTTCCGACTTCTTCACCGCGGGCGGCAAGATGCCGTGGTGGCTGTCGGGCATCTCGCACCACATGTCCGGTTACAGCGCGGTGATGTTCACCGGTTACGCCGGAATCGCGTACACCTACGGCGTGACGTCCTTCGTCACCTGGTCCTTTCCCATCGCGCTCGGCATCGCCATCGGCGCCCGCCTGTTCGCGCCCCGCATCAACCGGCTGCGCTCACGGCTCCACGTGGCCTCGCCGCTCGAATACCTCAAGAACCGCTACAACCTCGGCACCCAGCAGGCGCTCGCGTGGTCCGGGATGCTGCTGAAGATCGTCGACGTCGGGGCGAAGTGGGCGGCCATCGCCACGCTCCTGTCCGTGTTCACAGGTGTGTCCCTGAACCAGGGAATCCTGATCACCGGCGCGATCACCGCGGTCTACTGCACGATCGGCGGTCTGTGGGCGGACGCGCTCACCGAACTCGGCCAGTTCATCATCCAGTTGCTGGCCGGCGTCTCGATGTTCGTCGCGGTCGTCCTTGAGCTGAGCGACAAGCACATCGGCTTCTTCGAGGCGTGGAGCCGCCCCGAGCTCGAGGGCCACGGCAAGCCGCTGGTCGGCCCCTACGGCACGGTCTTCCTCCTCGCGTTCCTCTTCATCAAGCTCTTCGAGTACAACGGCGGCATGCTCAACCAGGCCCAGCGCTACATGGCCACGAGCAGCGGCCACGAGGCGAAGCGCTCCGCGTATCTGTCGGCCGCGCTGTGGCTGATCTGGCCGGTGGTCCTCTTCTTCCCGATGTGGATGTCGCCGCTCCTGGTGGACGCCCAGAAGCCCGACGGCTCGGACTCGTACGGCCTGATGACCGAACAACTCCTCCCCCACGGCCTGTTGGGCCTGGTCATCGTCGGCTTCTTCTCGCACACGATGGCCATGTGCTCCTCCGACGCGAACGCCATCGCGGCGGTCTTCACGCGGGACGTGGCGCCGGCGCTGTCGCGGCGGGCGAAGGAGTGGGGCCCGCGGACCGGCCTGATCGCCGCCCGCCTGACCACCGTCATCTTCCTGGCCCTGTCCATGGCGGTCGCCACGCAGGTCAACTCCCCCACGTTCAAGGACATCATCACCGTCGTCATCAAGTGGGTGGCCGGTCTGATGGGCCCGATCGCGATCCCGATGATGCTGGGCCTGCTGCGCCAGTTCCGCAGGTCGGGGCCGACGGCGGCGCTCACCAGCTGGGGCATGGGCCTGCTCGCGTTCTGGCTGGTCAACTACCCGATCAGCTGGAACATCGAAGGCGGCGTACCACTCCAGTACCAGGTCTCGATCCCCCTCGCCGTCTCCCTGATCCTCTACATCGCCATCGGCTACATCAAGCCCGAGGACACCCCGGAGCGCGACGCGATCATCGCCCGCATCAACTCCGACGACGACAGCTCCGCTGCGGCAGCGGTGCCGACGCCGTCGGAGCCGGGCGACGACGTGGTCGGCTCGCGAGTCAAGGACTGACACCGCCGACCGAACAGTGGGCCGCGCCTCCCCCTCCCCGGGGGGCGCGGCCCATCACATTCGGGCCTTTCAGCCCTCGGCGACACTCGCGCCTTCAGCTCTCGGCGGCGAGTGACCACAAATCAAGCCCCTGCGGCGATTGAGCAGCGGGGTCCGGGGCGGAGCCCCGAGTCCGTAACGCCGGTTCGGCATATACAGCCCCGCCGGCGCTTGAGGCGCGGGGTCCGGGGCGGAGCCCCGTGGTGTGGCCTAGGGTCTGTTGCGAAAGTGGATCTTGGTCGTAGATGATCACGCTTTGTGGGGCGTGGGGATCTGACGAACGGCCAGTGGGCCCGGCTGGAGCCGTTGCTGCCGAAGGGCATCAAGCCGGGCCGTCCGCCGGTGTGGACGCGGCGACAGCTGATAGACGGCATACGGTGGCGGACCCGGACCGGCGCTCCCTGGCGCGATGTGCCGGAACGCTACGGTCCCTGGGACCGGGCCTATGACCTGTTTCGGCGCTGGCAGCGAGATGGCACCTGGGCCAGGATCGTCACCCAGCTGCAGGCCGAGGCCGACGCGAAGGGCCTGATCACCTGGGACGTGAACGTCGACTCCACCGTCTGCCGGGCCCACCAGCACGCCGCCGGGGCAGCGAAAAGGGGGACCTGCAGAAGGAGCCGCCCGGCGGCATCGCCGTCGAGCCGGCCGACCACGGTCTCGGACGCTCCCGGGGCGGGCTGACCACCAAAATCCACCTCGCCGTCGAGCAGGGACAGAAGCCGCTGTCGGTGGTGATCACGGCCGGACAACGCGGGGATTCCCCGCAGTTCGAGCCGGTCCTGGAGGCAATCCGGGTACCCCGGCTCGGCCTGGGGCGGCCGCGCAAACGCCCGGACCGGGTGAGGGCCGACAAGGCGTACGACTCCCGCAAGAACCGCGCCTACCTGCGCCGACGTGGGATCAAGGCAACGATCCCCGTCCCAGCGGACCGGGTCCGCAACCGCAAGAATCTCGGCTCTCACGGCGGTCGGCCGCCGAAGTTCTACAAGACGGACTACCGTGAACGTCACGCGGTCGAGTGCGGGATCAATCGCCTCAAGCGCCACCGTGCGGTGGCTACCCGCTATGACAAGTTGGCCGTCCGCTACGAGGCCACCGTGCTGGTCGCGGTCCTGAACGAATGGCTGTGACCAGCAGCAGAATCGTCCTCATCGGTCACCTTGTAGCCGGGGGCAGAGGGCCAGCGGACCGTCAGAACCACGGACTCTTCCTCCGCGAACCAGGAGTGATCGACGCCCTGGCCCCATACGACGTAGTCCCCCTGCTCGGCCAGGAGAACACTGCGCCCGGGCAGTTCCACCCGGAAGCGCCCGCTGATCAGGACCAGCAGGGCGGTGCGCTCTTCGCCGGTCACCCACTGAGCCCGCTCGTCGCCCTGTGGGTGGACACCCCACTTGATCTCCACGTCTTCGCTATGCCGAGGATCGGAGGCGTCCTTGAAATGCCCCAGCAGCCACCCCCGATCCAGTGCCGCGTCCCTGCCGGCATTGCCCACATACACGCTGTCGGTCATGGCTCCGGAAGGTAGCAGCCAGCCGCAGCACTCACAGCAGCAACTACCGCCACTTTCGCAACAGGCCCTAGGCCCGCGGATACCGGGCCAACCACCCCGCCGAAGCGCCGGCAGGCCCATGCAGCGCAGCGCCCTGCGTCATCTCCATCGCAAAGTCGTCCGCAAGCTCCAGAATCGTGGGCCGCCCCTCCAACTCCGCCACCCACGCCGGCGGCAACGCCGTCTCCCCGTGCAACGCCCCGAGCAGCCCCCCGCACACCGCACCGACAAGCGCGGAAGGCCCATCGTGATGCACGGCGAGCCCGAGCCCGTGCCGAATGTCATCACTCACAAGCGCGCAGTACACAGCCGCGGCCAGCACACCAGTGGCATCGCCATCCCCCACCAGCTCCCCGACCCGCGCCGCGGTCGGCATCCCCTGCCGTACGGCGCCCAGCGCGTGCTTGAGCGCGTCCGCCACGGGCGGATGCCCGGGCCGCGCCGCGAGCAACGCCAGCGCCCGCTGCACAGCGGCGTCGAGCGAGTCGCCACGGGCGAGGGCGTGCACCAGCACCGCGTACGCACCCGCCGCGAGATACGCCTCGGCGGCGCCGTGCGTATGGACCGCGCACTCGACGGACAGCTGGAACACGAGCTGCGGCTCCCAGCCGACCAGCAGCCCGAACGGCGCGGAGCGCGCGGCAGCCTCGCCGCCGTTCGCATCCAGATTCTTCGGCCGGTCCAACGTCCCCATCACGTCATTGCCGAGCCCCAGCATGCACGCCTGCGCGGCGCCGCGCCGCGAGTACAGCCACTCCTCGCGCGCGAGCCAGCCGTCCTCCTTGCGCCGCTCGTCGGGCCCCCAGTCGCGCTGGGTGGCGGCCCACCGCAGATAGGCGCGGTGCACGTCGGTCGGCGGATGCCAGGCGCCGGTGTCGCGCCGCACCTGCGCGCGGATCAGCCCGTCGACGGTGAACAGGGAGAGCTGCGTGGCGGCGGTAATGGCCCCCGTCCGCCCATACACGGGAACGAGCTGCTTCAGCCCTTCGTCACCGTGCTCGGCGTGGATCCCGTCGAGGGAGAGCCCGTCGAGCGGGGCCCCGAGGGTGTCACCGAGCGCGGCTCCCAGCAGCGTCCCGCGCACCCGGCTACGGAAGTCCTGCTGTTCGGCGCGACCCCATACGGCCGCGGCGTTGGGCGCTGCGCCCATGGGGCACTCCTCCTGTCACGACGACCGTCGTCCCTCGCCTCTCTTCGGCTTGGAGCACTGTAATCGACCGGCGTCGACCGGGAATGTGCGTGATGTGGCGGGATTGTGGGCACGGGGCCCTGCGGAGTGCGGGCGGCCCGGCTCCCGCGCGGCGTCGCGCGGCTCCGACTAGAGATCGTCCGGCAAGATTCGGAAACGGCCGGACCTGCGACCGAGCGGCCGCACGGCCCGAAAGTCGCGGAGGTCCCTGGTGAGCACCGCGTCGGTGTCGTAGTCCGCCGCGAGAGCGACGTTCATGGCATCCACGAGGTCGAGATCGAGCGAGTCATAGCGGGCCCGCACGGTCAGGGTCATGTCGAGCAGTGCCGGAGTGACCTCGGCCAGGACGAGTCGCGCCTCCCGCAGGTGCCCCATCAACACCCGCATGACCGCGTCGGCAGCTCGCCTGCCCGCCCTGATGGTGGCGACTTGATGGACCTCGGTGAGCGCCATCGGACTCGCGACCAGCAGCCCGCACTGGTCAACCGCCTTCCGCGCCGCCAGGTGATCCGGGTCCGAACTGTTGCAGAGCGTGAGAATCCCTGAGGTGTCAGCGATCACGATCACGCAGCGCGTCCCCTGCCCTGCCGCACGCCCGCACCCGAGCCGCCACCGCCGGACCTCGCCGCGCGCACGTCGTCGTGCGTCACGGGTCCGCCGAGGTCGATGGTCTCCTCATCCGTGATGAAGGGCTCGTCCCATACTCGGCGGGCCATCGCCATGCGATGGATACCCTCCCGGATCATTTCGGCCTCGGACACTCCGAGCCGCGCGGCGGCCTCTTTGATCAGCGCCAGGTCCGCGTCGTCCGCGTAGACGTTCGTCCGCTTCAGTGCCATGACATCGATGGTACACATCCTGTACCACGCGAGCGAGGGAGTCTTACGGGTCATGCGGCGCACACCTCCGCCGCCGAACACGCGCGGCACTTCCCCGGTCCCGCCGCCCGGAACGCCCGGTCGCAGCCGTCGCAGTTCTGGAGCGGGTCCCGGAGGGGTGGGACGCGTGGGCCCGACCATGGTTCGGCCGGTGGCTTCGGTGGGAGTGCGTGTGGGAGCTGGGCAGCCAGTCGGTGCGCGACGAGCCCCGCGGGGAAGCGGATGTGTTCGGCGGGCAGGCCCGCGGACAGGGCCCGCTGTACGTCGCCGGGGCTCATGCCCCGGTCCAGCCAGGCCTGCGCGGCAGGCGCGAGGCGGCGTACGTCGCGTTCGCTGAGGAACAGGCGGGGGTCGTACGTACGCAGGCCGATGAGGAGGTCGACGGCGGGGGCCCGGGTGGCCGGGGCCGCGCCGGGGTCGGGGTCCTGGGGGTCGGGCTGCGGGGCCCGGAGGGGGCGGCGTTGGGGGCGCGGGGCGCGTGGTTGCGGCGCGGGTCGGGGTGCCTCGACGGGGCGGGGCTCGGGCACGGGCTCCGGGGGCGCCTGGCCACGCAGGTGCGGAGGCTTGTTGTACGAGATCGTGCGCGTGACGATCCGCCCGGACGGGAGCCGTTCCTTGATCCGCTCCAGGTAGCCGTGCTCCTCCAACTCCCGTAGCGCAGCGGCGACTCGGACCTCCCCTTCGGGGAATTTCGCGGCGAGGTCTTTGATGCCGACCTTCGCCCCTTCGGGCAGCGACTGGATGTGCGTGGCCAGGCCGATCGCGGTGAGGGAGAGGTCGGCGTGCTGGGCCAGATGATGCCCGACGACGGTGAACTCGGACATGTGGCGCTCCCAAGAGCGGTGAAGACCGGGTGATGGTGTGGCCGAACGGCCGGAATGGGCGCGCCTCGGCGCGCTAATCTGTTGCCTAGACATCGGGAAGCCTTACTTCCTTGGTTGTCAGGCCCTCGTCCGGGATGCCAGTCCCGGCGGGGGCCGCTTTGCATAGCGGGGCCGCTGTGCATATGCGGCAGAGCGTGCACCACGAACTGGCTTGCGCGCCAGTCGAGTTGGTGCACGTCACTCTCGCGAGTGATTGCGCTCCGGTGGCTTACGTCCGGAGGTGAGGTGGGGGGGTTGGTTTTTACCCACCAATCCTTTGGGGGTTAGCGTCCCGGATCACCGGATCACGCCAACTCGGGTTCCGGAGCGCCGAGTTCAGCCCACACCGTCTTGTGCGGCACGGTTGCGTCGCCGCTGGTCACACCCCACCGGTCGGCATACGCCGCGACGATCAGCAGCCCCCGGCCTCCCTCACCGTCCGCGACGCGGACTCGCGGGATGCGGTCGGGCCGCGCGTCGGCGACTTCGATACGGAGCGTGTGGGCCGGGTCGAGGGTCAGCGTCAGCCGGAAGTCGCGGCCACGGACTCTTCCGTGCCGTACGGCATTGGCCGCGAGCTCGGCGACGACGTGTTCGGCCTCGGCGGATTCCCGCTTCCACTCGGCGAGTTGGCGTTCGGTGAGGAGGCGGGCGAGGCGGGCGCCGCGGGGCGTGGAGGAGAGCAGCACCGTGAATTTCTCGTTCATGTCACTCAGCGTGGTCGCGCGTGTTCCACTTGGACAGGGGCGCCGCCCGTACAGAGCGTGATGGTCCGGGTTGTTGCGTCGGCCTGTCCGGGGTGTACGCGCGAGAGGTGGCCGACCTGTGACGACGACCGAGGATGACGAGTCCACTGCGACGCTGAGGCTGGTCGGGCGACAGATCAAACTGTGGCGGGAGGCCGCCCGACGCACCCAGGCGGAGTTGGGCGCGACGCTCGGGTACAGCGAGGAAACCATCTCAGCGCTGGAGCGGGGGCGGCGGGTACCGAAGCCGGAGTTCCTTCAGCGGGCCGATGAGGTGTTGGGCGCGGGTGGGCATCTGGTGGTGATGAAGAAGGATGTGGAGGAGGCTCAGTACCCCAAGAACACCCGGAACTTGGCCAAGGTGGAGGCCGATTCCGTCGAGATGGGGGCTTACTACACGCACAACATTCACGCGCTCCTTCAGACCGAGGAGCACATGCGGGCGATCTATCGGATGCGGCGGCCGGTACTCACGGAGGAGATCATCGAGCGGGACGTGGCGGCCCGCATGGCGCGGCAGAGAATCATCAATGCCGACTCCCCCTCCCCCGTCATGAGCTTTGTCATGGAAGAGGTGGCGCTGCGCCGACCGGTCGGCGGGAGAGCGGTGCACCGACGTCAGCTCGAACACCTCATGAATATCGATGAGTTGCACAACATCACGATCCAGGTGATGCCCACGAGCACCGAGTACCACCCGGGCCTCGGCGGCTCCTTCCGCCTGTTCAAGCTCAACAGCGGTACGACCCTGGGCTATACGGAAGTTCAGCAGCTCAAGCGGTTCTTCTCCGCCCCGAAAGAGGTGCAGTCGCTGGAGATGCAGTATGGGAACATCCGGGCGGAGGCTCTCCGTCCCGGAGAATCCCGCGCGTTCGTCGAGAAACTGCTGGGAGAGACATGAGCAGCACGGACTCCACACTGGAGTGGTTCAAGAGCAGCTTCAGCAGCAACGAACCCGACTCCGACTGCGTCGAGATCGCCACATCCCCCGGCACCGTCCACATACGCGACTCAAAGCAGCCGACCCGCGCCCAACTCGCCCTCCCCACAAGGGCCTGGGCCCCCTTCGTCGACTACGCGGCGACGCGCCGCACCTGAAGGTCACGTCACATCGTGGTGGGGCGTGAATTCAATGGTCAGCTCGGCGTCGAGGGCCCGCGCCAGTCGCTTCAGGAGCGGGATAGTGGGAACGGTGCCTCCGGCCTCGATCCGGGAGATCTGGGACTGCCTCATCCCGCAGCGTTCAGCGAGCTCGCCCCGCGAGAGCCCGAGGGCGGTACGCCGGTCGTAGACCGACTGGCCGAGATCGTGCGCGAGTTCCGCTTCCTCGTACAGGCGGTCGCACTCGGCGTCCCCCTCCACCGGCTCGGCCAGGAGCTTGCGCTGGCGGCGGGTCTGCCACTCGACGTGGTGCACGAAAGTTCCTCCATTGGCATGGGCCTACTTCATCGGATACGCGGCAGCGAACCGCGCCTGAAGTTCGTCGCGGGCCTGCTCGACGCAGGCTATGCGGGGAGCGAGGCGGGTGCGGTCGGCGCCGGGGGCGGCGGCGATCGAGCGCAAGTAGAGCGCGAGGTCGGCGAGGTCGTCCCAGGCGGTGGGTGCGGTCAGGGTCTCGGACAGGTGGGTGTCCAATCGGGACCACTCGCCAAGGCCTGCCGCGACCAGGGCGAGGTCGTTGAGATCGCTGACGCCGCCTCGGCGCACGGCCCTCCACAGCGGTCGGGCCGCTGCCGCGCCAGGCCGATCCCCTCGCATCCCCAGCGCTCACCCCAAGCCCTCAAGTCTCCCCGCCAGTGTCCAGCGCCCCCGCACACGAGTACAACGGTTACGTCCCCTCACGTGTCTTCCACGACGACGTACGTCCGCGCCCAGGAGGCCCCGCCCATGCGCCTGCCCCGGACCCGATCCCGGTATCGGCCCCGGCCCCGGCCCCGGCATCGGTGCGCCGTCGCGGCGCTGCTGCTCCTCCCCGTGGCGGCCGCCTGCTCGGCCACCGGCGGCGCCGACCCCGACCAAGGAGCCCACGCCCCCGCCGACGGAGCCGCCGTAGACGACAAGGGCCGCGCCAAGCCCCCCGTCACCGACTTCAACGGCGACGGGTACGCCGACCTCGCCGTCCCGGCGGCCGGGTCGGATGTCGGGGCGGCCAAGGGGACCGGCTCCGTCTCCGTGGTGTACGGCGGGGCCGAGGGGGTTCAACTGCCGCGCAGGAAACAGGTGTTCAGCGCCGCGTCGGACGACGCGGTGGGGCGGCTGCTGCGGACCGGCACGGGGGCGGCGGCCACCGGGTTCGGGAGCCAGAGCGCCGCCGCCGATCTGGACGGCGACGGGAACACCGATCTGCTGCTGTCCCTGGACGGGAACGGGGACACCCGGTCCGGCCCGAAGACCGTCGTGTTGTGGGGGTCGCGGGTCGGCCTCGGTTCGCCGATCCTGCTGCCTCCCGTCGCCCCGCGCCCAGGCGACTTCGACGGGGACGGCCACATTGACCTGCTCGCCCATGGCCACGACGGGCGCGAGGGCATGTTCGTGCTGCGCGGGCCGTTCCGGCGTGACGGGAAACCCGCCGGGAGCACGGAGGTGCGCGGGGGCGACTGGGGCGACGCCACCGGGCCCGGCGCGGTCACCGTCGGCGACCTCAACGGGGACCGGTACGACGACGTCGTCACCGCGCAGGGCTTCGAGGAGGAGCGGTACAAGGACTACTTCTTCAAGGGCGGGCCCGACGGGCTTTCGGCGAAGGTCGCGGACCTGGACGCCTACAACGCCCTTGGCGCCGTAGGGGACTTCGACTGCGACGGGGTCGGCGACCTCGCGGTGCAGGAGTCGGGGAAGGCCGCCGACGCCGAGGAGACCGGGCCGCCGCGGATCCAGGTCCTGCGGGGGTCCACGAGCGCTGCCCCGAGCGGCGCGCGGACTCTCGACGTGCCGGGCGCGGCCGGCGTCACGGGAGAGGACACCGACGTCGCGCTGGCCGCCGCCGACGTGGACGACGACGGGTGCGCGGACCTCGCCGTCGGCGTCCCGGGGGCCGCGGGCGGGGGCGCCGTGACGCTGCTGAAGGGCGGGGCGCAGGGGCTGAGCGGGGCGGGCGCGCGTACGTTCACGCAGAACAGCCCGGGCGTGCCCGGGAACGCCGAGGCCGGGGACCTGTTCGGCGGCGCCGTGCGGTTCGCCGACTTCGACAAGGACGGGCACCAGGACCTCGCCGTCGGCGCCCCCGGGGAGGACGGCGCCGAGCCCGACTCCGGCGCGGTGTGGATCCTCGACGGGACCGCGCGGGGACCGGAGGCCCGCCCCGATGGCCTCTCCTTCGGGCCCGAGGCGCTGCTCGCGCCCGTGAAGGGGGCGGGGGCGGCGCGGAACCCGGGGACCGGATTCGGCGCCGCCTTCCGGTGACCTGCCGAGCCAGGCCCGCTCAGTCCTCCAACACCGGCAACAGCTCCGGCAGATGACCGTCCGACGCCTGCGCCGCACGCACCCGCTCCTCGGCCACCTCCCCGTACAGCGTCGTCCGTGGCTTCGCCGGGCGGCCCGCCGTGTCGGCGACCGTGATCAGGTCCTTCACCGACTTGTACGAGCCGTAGGACGAGCCCGCCATACGGGAGATGGTCTCCTCCATGAGCGTGCCGCCGAGGTCGTTGGCCCCGGAGCGCAGCATCTCGGCGGCGCCCTCCGTGCCGAGCTTCACCCAGCTCGTCTGGATGTTGGGGATGTGCGGGTGGAGGAGGACGCGGGCCATGGCCGTGACCGCCCGGTTGTCGCGCATCGTCGGTCCTGGGCGCGCGATGCCCGCCAGGTAGACCGGCGCGTTGGTGTGGATGAACGGGAGCGTCACGAACTCCGTGAAGCCGCCCGTCTCCTGCTGGATCCCCGCCAGCGTCCTCAGATGCCCCAGCCAGTGGCGGGGCTGGTCCACATGCCCGTACATCATCGTGGAGGAGGAGCGGATGCCGAGCTCGTGCGCCGTCTTGATGACCTCGATCCAGTCGGCCGCCGGGAGCTTGCCCTTCGTGAGGATCCAGCGGACCTCGTCGTCGAGGATCTCCGCCGCCGTGCCGGGGATCGAGTCGAGGCCGGCCTCCTTCGCCGCCGTCAGCCACTCGCGGATCGAAAGACCCGTCCTGGACGCTCCGTTGACGACCTCCATCGGCGAGAACGCGTGGACGTGCATCCCCGGAACTCGCTCCTTCACCGTCTTCGCGATGTCGAAGTAGGCCGTGCCGGGCAGGTCCGGGTGGATGCCGCCCTGCATGCAGACCTCAACTGCCCCGACTTCCCACGCCTGTTGGGCCCGGTCGGCGACCTGGTCGAGCGACAGGGTGTACGCGTCGGCGTCCGTGCGGCGCTGGGCGAAGGCGCAGAAGCGGCAGCCGGTGTAGCAGACGTTCGTGAAGTTGATGTTCCGCGTGACGATGTACGTGACGTCGTCGCCGACCACCGACTTTCGGATGTCGTCCGCTATGCCGCACAGCGCGTCGAGGGCGGGGCCTTCGGCGTGCAGGAGGGCGAGGGCCTCGTCGTCCGTGAGCTTCGTCGGGTCGTCGGCGGCCACCGACAGCGCGCCGCGCACGTCGGCGTCGATGCGTGACGGTTCCATGCCGGGCGCGGCCTGCTCGCGCAGCGCCTCCCAGTCGCCGTACACGACGTCGAAGTCGTCGCGGCGGTCCTTCGTACGGCCCTCGGTGTCGATGGTGCGGTGCAGGTCGGTGCGGCCGGAGGCGGTGAACTCCTCGTCGGGCTCCTGCCAGGGGCGGCCCACGACCGGGGCGTCGGCGATCGCGAGCCCGGTGTCGGCGTCCGCGAGGGCCTGGACGTGCGGCAGCAGGCGCGGGTCGAGCCACGGCTCGCCGCGCGTCACGAACTCCGGGTAGACGCACAGCCGTTCACGCAGCTCGAAGCCGACGTCCGCGGACTGCGCGGCCAGCTCCTCCAGCTTCGGCCACGGCTTCTCGGGGTTCACGTGGTCGATGGTCACCGGGGAGACGCCGCCCCAGTCGTCGATGCCGGCCGCGATGAGGCGCGCGTACTCGCCGTCGACGAGGTTCGGCGGGGCCTGGATGTTCCCGGCCGGGCCCATGATGTGGCGGGCGACGGCCACGGTCGCGACGAGGTCGTCGAGTTCGGCGTCGGGCATGCCGCGCATCGCCGTGTCCGGCTTGGCGCGGAAGTTCTGGATGATGAGTTCCTGGATCGCGTGGTACGAGCGGGCGGTGCGGCGCAGCGCGAAGAGCGATTCCGCGCGCTCTTCGTACGTCTCGCCGATCCCGATGAGCAGGCCGCTGGTGAAGGGGACGGACGAGCGGCCCGCGTCCTCCAACACCCGTAGCCGTACGGCCGGTTCCTTGTCCGGGGAGCCGTAGTGCGGCATGCCGGGCTCGGACCAGAGGCGCTCGGCGGTGGTCTCCAGCATCATGCCCATGGACGGCGCGACGGGCTTCAGCCGCTGGAAGTCGGTCCAGGAAAGGACACCCGGGTTGAGGTGCGGGAGGAGTCCCGTCTCCTCAAGGATCCGGATGGATATGGCGCGTACGTAGGCGATGGTGTCGTCGTAGCCGTGCGCGTCCAGCCACTCGCGGGCCTCGGGCCACCGGTCCTCCGGCTTGTCGCCGAGCGTGATGAGGGCTTCCTTGCAACCGAGTTCGGCGCCCTTGCGCGCGACGTCGAGCACCTCGTCCGGGGACATGAACATCCCGTGGCCCTCGCGGCGCAGCTTGCCGGGGACGGTCACGAACGTGCAGTAGTGGCACTTGTCCCGGCACAGCCGGGTCAGCGGAATGAACACGCTCTTGCTGTACGTGATGACACCCGGCCGACCCGCCGCCTCAAGGCCCGCGTCGCGCACGCGGGCGGCGGACGCGGTGAGATCGGCCAGGTCGTCGCCGCGCGCCTGGAGCAGCACGGCGGCCTCCGACACGTCCAACGCCACACCGTCTCTGGCCCGTTTCAGTGCGCGGCGCATCGCGTTGGCGGTGGGACGGTCGGCCTTCGGGGGCTGCGGCGTCGGCTGCGTTACGGCGTCCTGATCACTCATGAACCGAGCATACGAGCGCCATCCGGACACTTCGAGGGCGCCTGTCGGTGCCCTTCCCTTGCGGCGGAGTTCACGGCTCAATACAAGGGTTGCACGCGTACCACCAGCCACCTCTGGGGAGCCGCCGCATGTGCACTGACGCCGAACACCACAACGGAATGGGCAGACGAGCGCTGCTCGTGACGGGCGCCGCCTCCGCGCTTACGCTCAGCACCATGAGCTTCGCCAGCGCCGCCGACGGCTCGACGTCGACGAAGACGCTCAAGGGCACGCTGCCGCCCGGCGCGCCGGACTACGTGTACCTGCCGGTCGAGGTCCCGTCCGGGGTACGGGAGTTCCGCGTCTCCTACACGTACACGAAGGCCACGGGACTCCCCTCCGGCACCCAGAACAACGCCCTCGACATCGGCCTCTTCGACGAACGCGGCACGGCGCTCGGCGGCGCCGGCTTCCGCGGCTGGTCGGGCGGTGCCCGCACCGAGTTCTTCGTCCGCGCCGACGACGCGACCCCCGGCTACATCCCCGGCCCGGTCCGCCCCGGCACCTGGAACATCGCGCTCGGCCCGTACACGGTGGCGCCGGAGGGCCTGCCGTACGAGGTGACGGTGACGCTGACGCACGGGGCGCCCGGCGAGACACCGAAGCCGGTGTACCCGCCGGAGCGGGCCCGCGGCCGGGGCCGCGCCTGGTACCGGGGCGACTGCCACCTGCACTCCTGGTACTCGGACGGCCGCCGCACCCCCGCGGAGATCGGCGCACTGGCCCGGGCCGCCGGTCTCGACTTCATCAACACCTCCGACCACAACACCCACGCCGCGCACGCCCATTGGTCGGACGTGGCGGGCGACGACCTCCTCGTCCTGATCGGCGAGGAGATCACCACCCGCAACGGCCACGTGGTCGCCCTCGGCACGGACCCCGGCACCTTCGTCGACTGGCGCTACCGGGCCCGCGACAACCGCTGGGCCAAGTACGCGCAGCAGGTCCGCCGCGCGGGCGGCCTGGTCGTCCCGGCGCATCCGCACGCGACGTGCATCGGCTGCGGCTGGAAGTTCGGATTCGGCGAGGCGGACGCGGTCGAGGTGTGGAACGGCCCGTACACGCCTGACGACGAGGTGTCCCTGGCGGAGTGGGACAACACCCTCGTCGCGTACGCCCGTTCAAAGGGCCGTACGGGGTGGCTCCCGGCGATGGGCAACAGCGACGCCCACCGCGACCCGGACCGCGTGGGCCTGCCGCAGACGGTGGTCCTGGCGGACGACCTCACCCGGGAAGCCATCCAGGCCGGCATCAGGTCGGGCCACTCGTACGTGGCGGAGTCCTCGTCCGTCGAGGTCGCCCTCACCGCGACCGGCGGCAAGGGCGAGGTGGCGGGCATCGGCGACCGCCTCCCGGTCTCCCCCGACACCCCGGTCACGATCACCCTGAAGGCCAAGGCCCCCACCGACTGCACCCTCCACCTCGTGACGGACCAGGGCACCCTCTTCACGTCACCCGCCGGAGCCACCTCGGCGACCTGGCACACGACGGCGTCCTACGCGGCGTACGTCCGCGCGGAGATCCGCCACACCCCGACGACGACCGGCCTGCCGGGGGCACTGGCGGCGTTCACGAACCCGGTCTTCCTGGGGGAATGAGCGGCGGCCCGCACCCGGGCAGCCCGCGTATACGCGACGTATACTCGCGGCATGAGCCCGGCCACCCGGGCGAGGAATACACGGTCACCACAAGACAGTTGCTCGACTCATGAAGATCGGCGAAGCGGCGCGGCCCAGTGGCGCCAGTGCGCGGTCCTTGCGGTAGTACGAGGACGAGGGCCACCCCTTGTCGGCGGGCCCGGAGCTCCTGCACGCCCTGGAGGCCGGCGAGACGACAGGGAAGCTCGCGCTGGATCCGTGGAGCTAGGGCCCTTCTGAGCGCTCCGGTCGCCGCTCAGCGACGAACATGTCCTCGGCGTTGCCGACGACGAGTGCGCGGTCGAACCAGACGTCCAGTTCCGCCAGGTCCGTAGTGGCCGCGATCCGCTCACGCGCCGGGTCCGGGACCTCGATGCCACGGCGGTCGAGGATGCGCAGGACGTCCTCCCTGCGCGCCTTTGCCTGCCCCTCCTCGCGGCCTTCCTCCCGGCCTTCCTCCCGGCCTTCGGCTCGCAGCTTCATCGACGTCTCGGACCGGAAGTAGGAGAGGGGGATGCTCATCAGTTGCCTCCAGATGTCGGCGGCCGGGAACTTGCCCAGCCCCAGTTCGGTGAACTCCGTGAAGAACGTCGCGGTCTCCTCGTCGACGGCCTTCAGACCGGCAGCCAGCCGTTCCAGTATGTCAGCAATGCACGGGTCCTTGGCGTGCGTGAGGGCGGAGAACACGGCGAAGGGAACGTCACGCACGGCGTCTGCCTCGGATGTCACCACCGGTACGTTGTGCGGTCCGAGAACCAGTGGACGCATGGTGATCAGCGGCCAGACATCGAGCCCGACCTTGAAGGGGCCCGACGCCCAGCGGGCCGTCGCCTCGTCCTGGCAGGTGACGACGAGTTGGACGGGCAACCGGTACTTGGCGTGCAGATGCGCCGCGTAGTAGCACCAGTTCGCGGGCTTGTCCGCCTTGCGGGCGCTCTGCGACTCGAACGCCACCAGATAGTCGGCGCCGTCGGCGGCCTCCATGCGCAGCAGCGTGTCGACGCGCCGCTCCAAGGGTTCCAGCTCCGTCAGATCGGTGGGCAGGAGCGCCGTGCCCACCGGCTCGGGGAACTCGATCCCCAGCCTCCGGAAGGTACGCCCGAACACACCGGGGTCCTTCTGGAAGATCCGGTGCATCGCTTCGTGGGATGAACTGACCATGACGGCGAAGCTAGCGGCACCGCCAGGTCAGCCTCCGGCATATGCTTCCGGCCCACCCTTACGGGTGAGCAGCGCCTCGCCGCCTACTCCGCCACCACCAAGACCTCCGTCTCCCGGTTCAGCACCTCGCCCCGGAAGAACGCCGGGCTGCGCCGCCCCATCACCAGCATGATCACGACGCCGACGAGCAGCAGGCCGACGCCGATCACGAAGACCGAGCCGACGCCGAGGACCGAGGAGCCACTGCCGTACGCCGGGTTCCACATGTCGACGAGGGTCTTGATGAAGACGGCCGACAGGAGGACGCCGCCGAGGACCGGGAAGAGACCCTTGAAGGCGAAGTCCCGGGCGGAGGAGAACAGTTCGGCGCGGAAGTACCAGGCGCAGGCGAACGCCGTCAGGGCGTAGTAGAAGCAGATCATGAGGCCGAGCGCGTAGATCGTGTCGACGAGGACGTGCTCGGAGACCAGCGTCATGACCGTGTAGAAGACGGCCGTGGCGACGCCCGCCGTGATCGTCGCACGGCCCGGCGTGCGGAACTTCGGGTGCACGCGCGCGTACGACGCCGGGAGCGCCTCGTACGTCGACATGGCGAGGACCGTGCGGGCGACCGGGATGAACGTCGTCTGGAGGCTGGCCGCCGCCGAGGCGAGGACGGCGATGAAGAGCAGGATGCCGAGCGTCGGGCCCATCACGGGACCGGCCAGCGCGGCGAAGACGTTGTCGGAGGTCTCCGGGTTGGCGAGGCCGAGGCCCTTGTCGCCCGAGCCGACGACCATCTGCGCCGCCACGCCCGTGGCCAGGTACGAGCCGACCAGGACCACCATCGCGATGAGGGCTGCGCGGCCCGGGGTCTTGTCGCTGCCGATCGTCTCCTCGTTGGCCGTCAGGCAGGTGTCCCAGCCCCAGTACATGAAGATCGAGAGGGACAGGCCCGCCGTGAACGCGCCGAAGGACTGCACCGAGAACGGGTTCAGCCACGACCACGAGAAGTCCACCGAGGTCGCGGCGAAGTCGGCGGAGCCCGCCTTCGTCACCGCCATCACGACGAAGACGGCGAGCACCACCAACTGGAGTCCGACCAGTGTGTACTGCACGCCCTTCGTCGCGGTCATGCCGCGATAGCTGATCGCCGTCGCGGCCGCGATGAGGACGAGGCACGTGACGATGTGGACGGCCTTGTTGTCGTCCAGGCCCGCCACCGACGTGCTGTTGGTGATCTCGCCGGCCAGCAGCCAGAAGTACGAGGTCGCGACCCCGGCGAGGTTCGACAGCACGATGATCGTCGCGATCACCAGGCCCCAGCCGCACATCCACCCGACGCGCGGCCCGAACGCCTTCACGGTCCACGTGAAGGACGTGCCGCAGTCCGGCATGACCTTGTTGAGCTCCCGGTACGCGAAGGCGACCAGCAGCATCGGCAGAAAGCCCGCGAGGAACACGGCGGGCATCTGGAGGCCGACCTCGCCGGCCGTGGAGCCGAGCGTGGAGGTCAGGCAGTAGACGGGGGCGACGGTCGAGACGCCGATGACGGCGCTGCCGAGCAGTCCGACGGAATTCCCGCCGAGTCCCTTACCGCCGCCCTTCTGGGAGGTGTCTGCGGCCCGCTCCGTCGAGGGCCCTGCGTCCAACTGAGTCATGAACAGGACGTTAAATCCTGCGGTTTCCACATCTGGCGGGTTTTGTCACGACCGCAACGGCTGTCAATCCATGGACAATTGGGACGGACACCCCGTGCATCCCAGGCCGGTGGTTCAGTCTACTGACAGAACGCAAGGTGAATCGCCCGGCGTCCGATATTCGGTAATCGAAGCCGGGTCCGGTTTCGCCCGATTCAAAATTTTCCCGTGCCTATTGCGTCACGTACGGAAACAGCCTCACGTACGGAAACGCCCTACCGCCGTGGGCACCGCGTAGAACAAGGAGAGCGTTCCCAGCGTGAGGAACGGCGTCAGCAGGTTCTGCGAGATGCAGAGGGCGATCACGCACGCGGCCCCGAGCCCGACCCAGAACAGCATGTACTCGCGGTCGCTGCCGCCCCGCCGGGACAACACGACCGCCTGGCAGATCAGCACGACGGAGGCGGCGGTGTCGATCACCCCCCACAGGCCGGGCAGCTGCAGCACCGCGGCGATCACCGTCGGCACCAGCCACAGCAGCCCGAGCATCGGCCGCCCCGGCAGCCCGGGACCACCGTCGTGCCGCACGGCGGTACCGCGCGGGGGCGGCCCCGAGGACGGCCGGGACGACGGCCCCGCCGTCGGTCGGGTCGCTCCGTACGCCGCCGGGTACTGGGGCTGCCCGTACGAGGGCGGAGTCGACGGCGGCGTCGACGGCGGCGTCGACGGCGAGTGCGACTGCGGCGTCCCGTACGGGGCCGAAGGCGGAGTCGCGGGCGGCGGCGGGGACGAGGGCCCTGCCGCCGGTCCCTGCGTCGCCGCGTAGTGGAACCCGGGGCCTGCGGCGCCACCCGCCACCCCGCCACCACCGTCGTACGCCGTGTATCCGGGCCCGAAGCCCGCCGGCTCCGGGCCGAAACCCTGCCCCGGTACCGGCCCCTGCCCCTGCCCCTGCCCCTGCCCCTGCCCCTGAAGCACCGTGTCCGCCCGCGCCTCCAGGTTCAGCAGCTGCCCCGACGTACGGGCGATCACCGAGACGACCTGCGCGGGCAGCCACGTGTCGCTCGTCTTGTCGTGCGTGCGCGCCCGCGCGACGAGCTGCCCCGCTTCCGGCCGCCGCTCCGCGTCCTGGTCGAGGCAGTCCCGTATGAGGTCCCGCATCTCGGCGTCCACGCCCGGCAGCTGCGTGTCGAGGCTGCCACGGTGCGGCTGCACCCCCGTGGCGGCGAAGGCGAGCGTGAGGCCGAAGCTGAAGACGTCGGTGGCGGCGGTGACCTGCTCGCCGAAGGCCTGTTCAGGCGACATGTAGGCCGGGGTGCCGATCCGTACCCCGGTCGAGGTGAGACCCCCCGAGGTCAGCCCCGCGTCGAGCGCGGCGTGCACGATGCCGAAGTCGATGAGGCGCGGCCCGTCTGCGGACAGCAGCACGTTCGACGGCTTGAGGTCCCGGTGCACGAGCCGCGCGCGGTGCACATGCTCCAGGGTCTGCGCGAGGTCCGCCGCGAGCCGCCACAGCGACTCGGCGGGCAGCGGCCCGAACCGGTCGACCGCGTCCTGGAGGGAGGGCCCCGACACGTACTCCGAGGCGTACCAGGGGTGCCGCTCGTCCAGGCCCGTGTCGACGACCGGCACCGTCCCCGGCGCCCCGACCCGCCGCACGACGTCCGCCTCGCGCCGGAAGCGCTCCCGGAAGCCCGGCTGCGCCGACATGTCGGCGTGGATGAACTTCAGCGCGACGGAGCGGCCTCCGACGTTGCGGGCCAGATAGACCCGCCCCATGCCGCCCTCACCGATCCGCCCGAGCACCCGGTACGTGCCGACCGTGCGCGGATCCCGCGCCTCCAGCGCCTCCATGGAACCCCCGGTTCCGCCGTAGTGACCGCCTACAACTAGCTACAACTAGCTACAACTACCTACAACTGCGTATCTTCACATGCCCAGTTGTAGACACGCAGTAATGCGGTCCGAGGGTTCCGTGGTACGCCTGGTGCGCACGGTGCGGATGGCACCAGGGCCCGCCCTACCCGGGCCAGACGATCGACTGCCACTCGCTGTACGCGTGCAGCGCGTACGAGCCGACGTCCCGGCCCACCCCGCTCTTCTTGAAGCCACCGAACGGCGCCTCCATGTTCCGCCCGATCCCGTTCACGCCGACCCCGCCGGCCCGCAGCCGCCGCGCGACGCGGAACGCCCGCGCGACGTCCCCCGACCACACGTAGTCGATGAGCCCGTAGTCGGAGTCGTTGGCGAGGGCGACCGCCTCGTCCTCGTCGCCGTCGAACGGCACCACGGCGACGACAGGCCCGAAGATCTCCTCGCGGACGACCCGCATGTCGTTGGTGCAGTCGGCGAGCAGCGTGGGCGCGACGTAGAACCCCTTCTCGAAGGTAGGCCGCTCGCCGCCCGCGACGACCGTCGCCCCCTCCTTGCGCCCCAACTCCACGTACGACTCGACCCGTTCCCGGTGCGCGCCCGAGATGACGGGCCCGACGACGGTCCCCTTCTCCCTCGGGTCGCCGACCTTCATGTAGCCGATGTACGCGGTGAGCTTGGCGACGAACTCGTCGTAGACGGAGCGGTGCACGAGGGCGCGCGTCGGGGCGGTGCAGATCTGTCCGCTGTAGAAGGCGTACGTCGTCCCGATCCCGGCGACGGCCGAATCGAGGTCGGCATCGTCGAGGACGACGGCGGCGCCCTTGCCGCCCAGCTCCATCAACTGCCGCTTCATGGACCGGCCGCACACCTCGCCGATGCGCTGACCGACGGCGGTGGACCCGGTGAAGCTGACCATGTCGACATCCGCCGACTCGACGGCGGCCTCACCCACACCCACCTCCGCCCCGCTCACGACATTCACGACACCGGCCGGCGCCCCCGCCTCCTCCAGGGCGGCCGCCATCCGGAACACGGACAGCGGGTCCTGCGGCGCGGGTTTCACGACGACCGTGTTGCCCATCGCGAGCGCGGGCGCCACCTTGCCCGCCGGGTTGGCCCACGGATTGTTGTACGAGGTGATGCAGGTGACGACGCCGACGGGCTGCCGCACGGCGACGGCTCCCATCACGCCCGCCTTCCCCATCGGCCCGGCCTCGTTGATCTGCGGCGGCAGCGCCTCCTCGACGGGCTCAAGGGCCCCCTTCGCGTACCGCCGGAACCGCGAGACGCCGACCGCGACCTGCATGCCGCGCGCGGTCCCGGTCGTCGCCCCGCTCTCCGCCTGCGCGAGCTCGGCGTTGGCGACGAAGTCCCGCTGCATGAGGTCGGCGGCCCGGTCGAGGATCGCGGCCCGCTCCTGAGGCTTCGTACGCGACCACGGCTCGAAGGCGTCACGGGCCGCGCGCGCGGCGTCGTACACCTGCTGCCGCGAGGCCTCCGGCGCGTGTCCGACGACGGTCTCGCTCGCCGGGTCGACGACGTCGTAGTGCCCACCGCCCGGCTCGACCCACTCGCCTCCGATGAACAACTTTCCGCTGCCAGTGGTCACTTGGCCCCCTTCAAGGCTGCCTCGGTACGATTCCTGTCGTGCGTTGTGAGAACCAAGCGCGCACAGCGTGCCGATCGAGAACCAAGACGGCACGCACGAGCATTGCTCAAGACCCCGGGCAGGTTCCGTCCCGGCTGGTGTCGAGGGAGTGAGACCTCGCGGGCCGCCGGCCCGCGAGGCTTCCTGAGCCAGGAATCCCCCGGGCACACGGGGGAGGGTTCAATTGGTGCTCACCGTCCGCGTATCGGCCCCGGACCGCAGCACCTTGCCGGGCACGGCGCCGCTCACGACATCACCGCGCATGGCTTCAACTCCGTTGACCCACACGGCGTTGATGCCGATGGCCTTGGAGTCGAGCCGCGGGCTGTCGCCCGGCAGGTCGTGCACGAGGGTGGCCTTGCCCGCGTCGATGGTCTCGGGGTCGAACAGGACGAGGTCGGCGTGCCACCCCTCCTGGATCCGCCCGCGCTCCCGCAGCCCGAAGAGCTGCGCGGGGTCATCGGTCAGCATCTTCACGGCAGCCTCAAGCCCCATCAGCTTCCGCCCCCGCAGGCAGTCCCCGATGAACCGGGTCGTGTACGGCGCCCCGCACATCCGGTCCAGGTGCGCGCCCGCGTCGGACCCGCCGAGCATGACGTCCTCGTGCGCCCAGGTCTCGGCGCGCAGCGCCCACGAGTCGGGGTCGTTATCGGTCGGCATCGGCCAAAGAACGGTCCGCAGCCCGTCGTTGGCGCAGATCTCGACGAGACACTCGAACGGCTCCTGCCCCCGCTCTGCGGCGATGTCCTTGACGACCCGCCCGGAGAGCCCCTCGTTCGCCTCGGAGTACGTGTCCCCGATGACGTACCGCCCGAAGTTCGCGAGCCGCCGGAAGACGCCGGCCTCCTTGCTGTCGGCACGCCGCAGCATCTCGGTACGGGTGTCGGGATCACGCAACTTGGCGATCCGCTCCTCGACGGGAAGCCCCAGAATCTCACCCCACCCGGGTATGAGATTGAGCGCGCAGAACGTCCCAAGAGACATGTTCATCGGCGTCAGAATCGGCATCGTCAGCGCGACGATCCGCCCGCCGGACTTCCGGGCCCGCTCACTCGCCTCCAACTGCCGCGGTACGCGCTCGGGCACGGCGGCGTCGATGGTCAGCACGTTCCAGTTGAGCGGCCGCCCGGCGGCAGCGGTCATGTCGACGAACAGGTCGATCTCGTCATCGGCGAACTGGTCGAGACACCCGGCGACGATGGCCTCGATCTGCGTCCCCTCGTGCTCGCCAACAGCCTTGCTGAGCGCGATGAGTTCGGCTGGCTTCGCGTGCCGCGAGGCGACGGGCTTGCCGTCCCCGTCCGAGTGCGAGGACGACTGCGTGGTGGAGAGCCCCCACGCCCCCGCCTCCATGGCGTCCTTCAACAGCCCGACCATCTGGGCGAGTTGCTCGGCTGTCGGCTGCCCACCGACGGCATCGGCCCCCATCACATACCGGCGCAGCGCACAGTGCCCCACCATGAACCCGGCGTTGACCGCGATCCGCCCGTCGAGCGCCCCGAGGTAGTCCCCGAACGAATTCCACGTCCAAGGAGCCCCCTCCTCCAGGGCCACGAGGGACATCCCCTCCACCTTGGACATCATCCGCCGCGTGTAGTCGGCGTCCCCCGGCCGCGCGGGATTCAACGGCGCGAGCGTGAACCCGCAGTTGCCGCCCGCGACCGTCGTCACGCCGTGATTGAGCGAGGGCGTGGCGTACGGGTCCCAGAACAGCTGGGCGTCGTAGTGCGTATGCGGATCGACGAACCCGGGCGCGAGCACGAGCCCGGTCGCGTCCTCGGTACTCCGGGCCTCCTCGGCGACCTGCCCGGCCTCCGCGACCACGGCGATCCGCCCGTCCCGAATCCCGACATCGGCTGTATAGGAGGGCGCACCGGTCCCGTCAACGACGGTGGCGCCCTTGATGAGGTGGTCGAGCATACGAGTCCGTCTCCCTTCACATCTGGTTCTCAGCCGCGCACCATCAAGCCCGAGTCCGCACCATCAAGCCCGAGTCCGCACCATCAAGCCCGAGTCCGCACCATCAAGCCCCTGCGGCGATTGAGCAGCGGGGCCCGGGGCAGAGCCCCGATCTTTTCCAGCCCCGCCGGCGATTGAGGCGCGGGGCCCGGGGCAGCGCCCCGCGACCGCAACCCCGCCACCCGCACCGCCCGAAGGGCCCCGACCTCCGTCCGGGAGGGGAAGCCGGGGCCGGTCCGCGAGGACTACGCAGCCGACCGGAACCGGGTCGTCCGATGCACCGGATCCGTATCGATCTTCGGAATCACGTGCTCCCCGATCAGCTTGATCGAGTTGAGCGTGTCCTCATGCGACACCCCGATCGGCAGCCCGAACGACAACTGGTCCGCCCCTGCCTGCTCCCACCGCTTGCACTGCTGCAACACCTCGTCCGGGTCACCACAGATCATCAGCTCCTCCGCGATGAGCAGCTCGATGATCTCCGCCGAGTACTCCGGCAGGATCTCCGGCCACTCCGGAATCCCCTCCGGCCGCGGGAACGTGTCGTGGTACCGGAACAGCAGCGACTGCAGATAGTTGAGCCCGCCGTTCACGGCGATCTCCACGGCCTTGTCATGCGTCTCCGCACAGATGGCGGTGGACGTCACCATGACGTTGTCGTTGACGAAGTCCCCGATCGGATCCGGGTCCTGAATAGCCGTCTTGTACTGCTCAAGCACCCACTCCATGTCGGAGACCTTCTGCACGCTGAACCCGAGAACACCGAGCCCCTTCTTCGCCGCCATCGCGTACGAGGGCGGGGACCCGGCCGCGTACCACATGCCGGGGTGCGACTTCCCGTACGGCTTCGGCAGCACCTTGCGGGGCGGCAGCTCCCAGTGCTTGCCCTTGAACCCGACGTACTCGTCCTGGAGCCACATCTTCGGGAACTCGCGGATGGTCTCTTCCCAGATCTCCTTGGTGTAGTTCATGTCGGTCACACCCGGCATGAACCCAAGAATCTCGTGGCTACCCGCTCCCCGCCCGCTGCCGAACTCGAACCGCCCCTCGCTGAGGTGGTCGAGCATGGCCACCTTCTCCGCGACCTTCACGGGGTGGTTGACCGGTGCCAGCGGATTGAAGATGCCGGACCCCAGGTGAATCCGGTCGGTCGCGTGCGCCAGGTACCCGAGGAACACGTCGTTCGCGGAAAGGTGCGAGTACTCCTCCAGGAAGTGGTGCTCGGACGCCCAGGCGTACTTGAAGCCGGACTTGTCCGCCTGGATGACGTACTCGGTCTCGTTCATGAGCGCTCGGTGCTCGGCCGTGGGGTCGGTCAGCGCCTTCTTGCCCAAGTATCCCTGTACAAAGAGCCCGAATTCCAAGGAGGTTCACCGTCCTCGTCAGTTTCTGACGATGCGTCAGATTGGATGTGTCGACTGTTCCACCGTGCGCCGGAGGCGTCAATACCTGACGCATCGTCAGCTACGTTCTCAGAGCACACTGACGCCGGCGAGCCATCCGCCGTCCACGACGAACGGCTGCCCGGTGATGTACGCCGAGTCCTCCTCGGCGGTGAGGAAGAGCGCGAGCCGCGCGACCTCCTCCGGCTTTCCGACCCGGCCGAGCGGCACGAGCTTCTGGTACAGCTCGCCGAGGGCCTGCGCGGCCTCCTCGGTGTTCGCCTCCGGGTCGAGCTGGGACGGGTTGCTCATGGCGGTGTCGATGGCCCCCGGACAGACCGCGTTGACCCGGATCTTCTGCCCGGCCAACTCCATGGCGGCGACGCGCGTGAGCCCGACGATGGCGTGCTTGGTGGCGGCGTAGGCACCGACGTACGACATGCCGGTGACCCCCGTGTACGAGGAGGTGTTCACGATCGAGCCACCGCCGGCGGCCCCGATCTCGGGCGCGACGGTCTTGATCCCGAGGAACGCCCCGACCTGATTCACCTGCACGACCTGCTGAAACTCTTCGAGCGGCGTCGAAACGAGCTCATTGAACCGCAGGATCCCCGCGTTGTTGACGAGCCCATCGATCTTCCCGAAGGCGCCCTTCGCGGAGCGGACGGCGGCGACCCAGTCCTCCTCCTTGCTCACGTCGAGGTGTACGTAGACGGCGTTGCCGTTGCCGAGGTCCTTGGCGACGGCCTCGCCCTGGTCGTCGAGCACGTCGGCGACGACGATCTTGGCGCCCTCCGAGGCGAACAGCCGCGCCTCCTGCTCGCCCTGCCCGCGCGCCGCACCGGTGATGAGGACGACACGTCCATCGAGCTTTCCCATGCGTCAAACCCCTTCTGATTGCCTTCAGTTGAGATCACTGATCACTCAGGTGCGGAGCGACTTCGGCGGCGAAGGCCGCCATCTGATCGGTGAGTTCGGTACGCGTCCGGCTGCGGAACCGGATCTGGATCTGCTGCACGCCCATCGCGGCGTACGCCCGCAGCGACTCGGCGATGGCCTCCCCGGCCCCGGTCAGGGTGCGCCGCCCGACCTCCCAGCCCGGCACGCCCACGTACAGCGGCTCGGTGATGGCGCCCACGGTGAGCGGCGCCTCCACCCCGGCCTCGGCGCGCAGCCGCCGCAACTTCTCGATCTGCCCCGGAAGCCGGTCGCGCGGGTCGCCCTGCGGCAGCCACCCGTCGCCCTTGAGCGCGGCGCGGCGCACGGCGGGGGCGGAGGAGCCGCCGACCCAGATGGGCACGCGCGTCTGGGCGGGCCTGGGCCGCTGCCCGAGCCCTTCGAACGAGAACAACTCCCCTTTGTGGACCGGGAATTCCTCCGGCCCCAGCGCCGCCTTCAACGCGTCGACGCTTTCATCCAGCACCGCCCCGCGCCGCGCGAAGTCCACCCCGAGCGCCGCGAACTCCTCCTGTACGTGCCCGGCCCCCACCCCGAGCACGAGCCGCCCGCCGCTGAGGTGGTCGAGGGTCGCGTACTGCTTGGCGGTGACGAGCGGGTGCCGAAGGCCGACGATCGCGACGTGGCTCAGCAGCCGCACCCGCTCGGTGACCCCGGCCAGGAACGCGAGCGTGGCCACGGGGTCGTACCAGGTCGTCGACATGGCGTCGGCGAGGCGGTGCGGGATGGCGACGTGGTCGCAGCTCGCGATGTAGTCGAAGCCGCTCCGGTCGGCGGTGCGAGCGATCTCGGCGAGATCCGCCGCACCCGCACCCGCTTCCCACGGCTCGGCGTAGACGGTGCTCTGGGACTGGACCGGTAGCTGCATGCCGTACGCGAGCGATGCCATGAGGCCCCCTGCCGATCACGGATCTGACGGTGCGTCACATCTTGCGGACGACGAACATCCTCACGGCTGACGCCCCGTCAGGCAAGGGTGGTCACAGACCGGGTTCCCGACCTCGGCGTAACCCCGGAGCCGAGACAGGAACCGGCGACGGGGGCGCGCGACTGGAAGCGGAGCGCCGCACGCGACACCATGCGTGGCATGACGCTCAAGCGCACCACCGTGCACGTCGACGCGGAGGATCTTCGGGTGATCGAAGAAGCCGCCACCCGTGAAGGCACCTCGGTGTCCGAGATCATTCGCCAAGCCGTCCACAGGGCCGCCCTCACCCGAAGAACCTGGACCGAACCGCTTCCCCCTCCCGCCCGACCCTCCGGGGCCGGGGAGTAGGCCCCATGCATGCGTGATACCACCCCGGTATCATGCATGCATGGCTATGACCCTCCGCCTCCCCGCCGACATCGACGCCCGCCTCACCGAGCGCGCCGAGCGGGAGAAGCGCAGCAAGCAGGAACTCGCCATAGAGGCGATCGCCGAGGCCAACGCACGCGCCGAGCTGAAGGCGGAAGACGTTCTCGCCGAGCTCATGGAGTCCGACCGGGAGATCCTGGACCACCTCAAGTGACCGTCCGGTATCTGCAGCTCGACGAGGTACTGCTCGTCGTACGGGGCGTGACGGGCAGCGAGCACGCGGTCCGTGACATCGGTCTCCTCGTGTCCGCCGTGGAGCGCCCCCGGACCGACGTCTTCGGCACCGAGGTCTACCCCTCGGTGCACGAGAAGGCGGCGGCGCTGCTCCAGTCCCTCGCCCGCAATCACGCCCTCGTCGACGGCAACGAGCGCACCGCGTGGCTGTGCTGCCGCGTCTTCCTGCGCTTCAACGGCCTCGCGCCCGACGCCGCGGTCCCGGCTGCCACCGTCGCCGGACCGTTCGTCGAAGACGTCGCGGTCGGCGACATCGGCGTCGCCACGATCGCCAAACGGCTCGCCCTCTGGTTCCCGCTGAACCACTGAACCACTGCCGGCCCCGCCCGCCGCCACAGGACAGCGGGCGGGAGCCGCGCGACTCCGGGCCCCGCCTCTCCCTCAGGGCCTCCAGCACCCGTCCGCGCCGAGCCCCAGCAGGTCGATCGCGTTGCCGCGCACCAGCCGGTCCACGACCTCCGCGTCCAGGTGCCCCATCTGCGCCTCGCCGACCTCCTTCGACTTCGGCCACGTCGAGTCCGAGTGCGGGTAGTCCGTCTCGTACAGGACGTTGGCCACCCCGATGGAGTCGAGGTTCTTCAGGCCGAACGCGTCGTCGAAGAAGCAGCCGAAGACGTGGTCGGCGAAGTACTCCGACGGCGGCTTGCGGACCTTGTCGGCGACGCCGCCCCAGCCGCGGTTCTCCTCCCAGACCACGTCAGCCCGCTCCAGGATGTACGGGATCCAGCCGATCTGCCCCTCCGCGTACATGATCTTCAGGTTGGGGAACCGCTCGAACTTGCCGCTCATCAGCCAATCCACCATCGAGAAGCAGCAGTTGGCGAACGTGATCGTCGAGCCGACGGCTGGCGGCGCGTCCGGCGACGTAGAAGGCATCTTGCTGCTGGAGCCGATGTGCATCGCGATGACCGTCCCGGTCTCCGCGCACGCCGCGAGGAACGGGTCCCACTCGTCGCCGTGGATCGACGGCAGGCCCAGGTGCGGCGGGATCTCCGAGAAGGCGACCGCCCGCACCCCGCGCGCGGCATTGCGCCGCACCTCCGCCGCCGCCAACTCCGCGTCCCACAGCGGCACGAGAGTGAGCGGTATGAGCCGGCCCTGCGCCTCGGGCCCGCACCACTCCTCCACCATCCAGTCGTTGTACGCCTGCACGCCGAGCAGCCCGAGCTCACGGTCCTTGGCCTCGGTGAACGTCTGCCCGCAGAAGCGCGGGAAGGTGGGGAAGCAGAGCGCGGACTGGACGTGGTTGACGTCCATGTCGGCGAGCCGCTCGGGCACGCTGAACGACCCGGGCCGCATCTGCTCGTACGTGATGACTTCCAGCTTGATCTCGTCCCGGTCGTAGCCGACGGCCGTGTCCAGGCGGGTCAGCGGCCGGTGCAGGTCCTCGTAGACCCACCAGTCGCCGATCGGCCCGTCGTCGCCGGGAGCGCCCATGACCGGCGCGAACTTCCCGCCCAGGAAGGTCATTTCCTTCAGCGGGGCGCGGACGATGCGCGGTCCGGTGTCGCGGTACTTCTTCGGCAACCGGTCGGACCAGACGTTCGGCGGCTCCACGGTGTGGTCGTCGACGGAGATGATGAGCGGGAACTCTCCCGGTTCCAGGAGGCTTTGTGCGTCGCGGGTGCTTTCTGTTGCCGTGGTCTCCGTGTTCTCCATGGGCTCACGGTAGCGCCGATCTGACGAACCGTCAGCTAGTGGTGGCCCAGTGGTTGCCGTTGGCCGCCGATGGTCCACGCGTGAGGTGTCTGTGATGGGTGTCGTCCACGGCTGACGTTTCCGCCAGGAACAAGGCAAACTGTCGGGAGTTGTCTTTGAGTTGCGTGCACACCACGGCGCGCCGGTTGGACAGCGCGACAGAATGACGTGTGGCGATGCGTGCGATGCGGCGGCAGGGAGCAGCGAAGATGGTCGGTGGACCGCGGGTACCGGAGCAGCGGCGCGCCGCTCCGTCCGAAGACGTCCCGGACACCGCCCCGGCCCCCGCCTCCGACCTGCGCTTCAGCGTCCTCGGCCCGGTCCGCGCCTGGCGCGGCGGAGAGCCCCTCTCCACCGGCTCCCCGCAGCAGCGCGCCCTCCTCGCCGCCCTCCTGCTGCGCCAGGGGCGCACGGCGACGGCGGCCGAACTCATCGACGCCGTATGGGGCGAGGAGTCGCCGTCCCAGGCGCTGGCCGCGATCCGCACGTACGCCTCACGGCTGCGCAAGATCCTCGGACCCGGCGTCCTGGAGACCGAGGCGGGCGGTTACGCGCTGCGGATGGCGCGGCCCGACGCGCTGGACCTGGGCGCGGCCGAGGAGCTGGTCGCGGACGCCGAGCAGGCCCGGCAGTCCGGCGACCTGTGCCAGGCCCGCACCCTGGTGAACAAGGCGCTCGGCCTCTGGGACGGCGAACCGCTCGCCCACGTCCCCGGACCGCACGCCGAGACGGAGCGCGTCCGCCTGGAGGAGTGGCGCCTGCAACTCCTCGAAACCCGCCTCGACATGGACCTGGAGCAGGGCTGCCACGCGGAGGCCATCTCCGACCTCACGGCCCTGACCGCGGACCACCCCCTCCGCGAGCGGCTGCGCGAGCTGCTCATGCTGGCCCTCTACCGCTCGGGCCGCCAGGCGGAGGCCCTCGCCGTCTACGCGGACACCCGCCGCCTGCTCGCCGACGAGCTCGGCGTGGACCCGCGCCCCGGCCTCTCGGAGCTCCAGCAGCGCATCCTCCAGGCCGACCCGGCCCTCTCCGAGCCCTCGGCGCAGTCGGCGGAGCCCGTGTCGACGCCGCTCCGGCCCGCCCAACTCCCGGCGACCGTCCCGGACTTCACGGGCCGCGCCACCTTCGTCACGGAACTGAGCGAAACCCTCGCCGCCGCCTCGTCGGAGTCGGGCGCGGGCGCGCTGATGGCGGTGTCCGCGGTGGCCGGCATCGGCGGCGTGGGGAAGACGACGCTGGCCGTGCACGTGGCGCACCGGGCCCGGGCCTCGTTCCCCGACGGCCAGTTGTACGTGGACCTGCAGGGCGCGGGTGCGCGAGCCGCGGAGCCGGAGGCCGTGCTCGGCGCGTTCCTGAGGGCGCTGGGCACGACGGACTCGGCGATCCCGGACTCCCTTGAGGAGCGGGCGGCGCTCTTCCGCTCGACCCTGGACGGCCGCCGCGTCCTCGTCCTCCTCGACAACGCGCGGGACGCCGCCCAGGTCAGGCCGCTGCTGCCGGGCACGGAGGGCTGCGCCGCGCTGATCACGGGGCGGGTGCGGATGGTGGACCTCGTCGGGGCCCACCTCGTGGACCTGGACGTGATGTCCCCCGACGAGGCGCTGCTGCTGTTCACGCGGATCGTCGGCGAGGAACGGGTGACGGCGGAGCGGAAGGCGGCCCTCGACGTGGTCGCGGCCTGCGGCTTCCTGCCGTTGGCCATCCGCATCGCGGCGTCCCGGCTCGCCGCCCGCCGTACGTGGACGGTCTCGGTCCTCGCGGCGAAGCTGGCGGACGGACGGCGCAGGCTGGACGAACTGCAGGCCGGCGACCTGGCGGTGAAGGCCACGTTCGAGCTGGGCTACGGGGCGCTGGACGCGCCGCAGGCGCGGGCGTTCCGGCTCCTTGGCCTCGCGGACGGCCCGGACATCTCGCTCGCGGCGGCAGCGGCCCTGCTGGACCTGGGAGCCGAGGACGCCGAGGACCTGCTGGAATCCCTGGTCGACACATCACTACTGGAATCAGCCGCTCCGGGCCGGTACCGGTACCACGATCTGGTCCGGCTCTACGCGCGTGCGTGCGCGGAGCGGGACGAGCCGGCCCAGGATCAGGAGGCGGCGCTGTCGCGGCTCCTCGACTTCTACCTGGCGACGGCGGCGGAGGTCTACGCGATCGAGCGTCCCGGCGACCGGCTGGTGGACCACCTGGAGCCGACCCGGTACCCGGGCCTCACCTTCCACCGCTCGCGCGAAGCCCAGGACTGGCTCTACGCCGAGGCGAACTGCCTGATGGCCTGCGTACGGCAGTCCGTGGACGAGGCGCGTCTGACGCGCTCCGTCGACCTGCTCTGGGCGGCGAAGGACCTCGCGGAGTCCGGGGCCAACTCCCGCGCCTACGAAGTCGCCGCGCAGGCCGTGCGGGACGCCGCCCAGGAGACGAAGGACGTACGGGCCGAGGCCCGGGCACGTACCGCGCTCACGAACGTGCTCCTGGTCGCGGGACGCTTCACGGAGGCCGACGAACAGGCCCGGCTCGCCACCCAACTCGCCACCGAGGCGGGCGACCCGCTGCCGAGCTGCTGGGCGCCCAACGACCGCGGCATCATCGCCATTTACCAGAACCGGCACGCGGACGGCGAGCAGTACCTGGAACAGGCCATCGCCAACTTCCGCGCGGACGGCAACGCCGTGGGCGAGGCCAGCGCCCGCTGCAACCTCTCCCGCATCCACCTGGCGATGGGCCGTGTCTCCAGCGCCATCGAGCTCGCCCAGCAGGGCATCGACATCTACGACCACATGGGTCTGACGCTCCGCCTCGCGAACGGCCGCTACGCGCTGGGCATCGCGCTCACCAAGGCCGAGCGGTTCGGCGAGGCCCTGGAGCAACTGACCGGGGCGCTCGGCCTGTTCCACGACAACCGCCAGCCGCTCTGGGAGGGCGTCACCCACTTCCGGATCGCCGAAGTGCACCTGGCGGCCGCCCGTCCGACCCTCGCGGCGAGCCACGCAGAACAGGCGATCGCCCTGCGGGGCATCGGCGGCGAGTGGCGGCGCGGCACCGTCCTCACCGTCCTCGGCAGGGCGCTGCACCGCATGGGCCAGCCGGACCGCGCGCGGGCCTGCTGGGAGGAAGCCCTCTCGATCTACGAACGCCTCGGCTCCGACGAGGCGGGCGAAGTACGCGGCCTCCTCACCCCACTGACCGCCTGACCTGCCGCGCCGCCACGTTCATCGTTCGTTTATCACCGCTCGGCACTCTTACCCATACCGATCCGTCGCGTCGGGGGGCAGACGGATTGTGCGCGAGGCCTCCCCATTAGGGTGACGGCCTCGAGGCGCCCGTCCTGCGACCCTCGGGGGAGTCGCTGGCCGGGCGCCGCTCCAACCGTACGCACCACCAAAAACAGGGGAGTTGATCGGCATGAGCGACGCCACGAACAACGACGGGGACATCCGCCCCCAGGACAACCACGCGTCCGACGTCGAGGACACCACCGTGACGACGCAGGACAACCACGCGTCGGGCGGCGGCATCACCACCCTCGACAACCACGCCTCCGGCGAAGAAATCAAGCCCCTCGACAACCACGCCTCAGGCGAAACCACCTGAACCACCCCTGACGGGGGACATCGGCCGCGGCGGACCGGAGGGGGAACCGCCGCGGCCGAACCATTCCCCCAGCCTTCCAAGCCCCTGCGGCGATTGAGCCTTTCAAGCCCCTGCGGCGGGTGACCCTTTCAAGCCCCTGCGGCGGGTGAGCCTTTCAAGCCCCTGCGGCGCTTGAGCAGCGGGGCCCGGGGCAGAGCCCCGCGACCGCAACCCCGCCTACCCGCCCAAAACCCTCGCCTCCACCACCGGCAACCCCTTCACCCACCAGTGGTCATAGCGCCGGTACGCCCCGGGATCCCGCCCCGCCAGCAACCGGGCCACACCCCACGCCTCCCGCTCCACTCCCTCCCACACCCGCTCCGGCAACGGCCGAAACGCCCCCACCTCGACGGACCCGTCCGCCAACAGCCGCCACACCCCGGCCACATACCCGTCCACAAGCACCGTCGCCAACACGTCCCCGTTCACCCGCGTCACGTGCTTGCGGTACTCCGCGGGCAGCACCCGCCCCCGGTCCGCGTACGCCAGCAGCACGCTGTCCCACATGCCCAACAACCTCGGCGGCGCCGCCACACCCGCATCGGGCAGCGCCCCGCCCGGCACGTCGTACAGCACCTCACCGCCCGGCCCGCTCAACCGCACCAGTTCCCCGCAGCCCGCGAGCGCCTCCCGCACCCGCCCCTTCTGCACGAGGGCGAACTGCGCGACGTCCGCGACCGACGCCGGACCGAACCCCGCCAAGTACCGCCGCACCAGCCCCCGTAGGCCCTCCGCCACCGCCTCCGGATCCCGCAACTCCGGCCGCCGCCCCCGCTCCGCCGCCACGAACAACTGCCGCTTGTCCGACGCGTACGCCCACGGCGAGCCCGCCACCGGCGCGTGCCACAGCGGCGCGTACTGCCGCAGCATGCGGGCCGCGGTCACCAGCTTCTCCCCTTCCGGGCCGACCCGCCCGGCGAACCACTCCCCCAACTCCCGCGCCGTACGCGGCAGTTCGGCCACCCGCAGCAAATCCGGCAGCAGACCGTCCGCGTCGTCCGCCACCAAGCCCGACGCCCGAAACCGTGGGTCCCCCAGCCGCGCGCCCCGCACCGTCGGCTCCACCGCCGCCCGGAAGTCCCGGTAGTCGTCGACGTGCACCGCGTGCAGCGTGATCCGCATCAGCGTCGACTTCACGGCACGGAATCCGCCGAACACCGCGTCCAGGTCCGCCGCCTCGAACCCCGCCACCCGGTTCCACAGCGCCACATACGGCGAAGCGGGCTGCTGCGCCTGAAGCGCGACAACCCGCCGTAATGCCTCCTCGGCCCCGACGCCCTCCCGCTCAAGCAGCAACTGCCGCGCCAGAGTCGCCCTGTTGAGGCCCCGCGCGGAGACCGAGATCGAGTCCGAGGTCATGCCGGAATTCTCCCGGCTCAGCGCAGCTTCCGCGCGACCTCCGTGGCCCAGTACGTAAGAATCTGGTTCGCGCCCGCCCGCTTGATCCCGAGCAACGCCTCCATGATCGCCGGATCCCGGTCGATCCAACCGCGCTGCGCCGCACCCTCGATCATCGCGTACTCGCCACTGATCTGGTACGCCGACACCGGCACGTCGGACACCTCGGCCACCTTCGCCAGGATGTCGAGGTACGGCCCCGCCGGCTTCACCATCACCATGTCGGCGCCCTCTTCGAGGTCGAGCGCCAACTCCCGCAGGGACTCACGGGCGTTGGCCGGGTCCTGCTGGTACGTCTTGCGGTCCCCCCGCAGCGAAGACCCGACGGCCTCACGGAACGGCCCGAAGAACGCCGACGAATACTTCACGGCGTACGCGAGGACCGCCACGTCCTCCCGCCCGATCTGGTCCAACGCGTCGCGTACGACGCCGATCTGACCGTCCATCATGCCGCTCGGGCCGACGACGTGCGCGCCCGCGTCCGCCTGCACCTGCGCCATCTCCGCGTACCGCTCAAGGGTCGCGTCGTTGTCCACGCGGCCCTGCTCGTCGAGTACGCCGCAGTGGCCGTGGTCCGTGAACTCGTCCAGGCACAGGTCGGACATGACGATCAGGTCGTCGCCGACCTCCGCGCGTACGTCCCGCAGCGCGACCTGGAGGATGCCGTCGGAGTCCGTACCGACGGTGCCCCGCCCGTCCTTCTTCTCCTCCAGCGGCACACCGAACAGCATGATCCCGGAGACGCCCGCCTCGACGGCCTCCGCCGCGGCCTTCTTCAGGGAGTCACGGGTGTGCTGGTAGACGCCGGGCATGGCGCCGATCTCCACCGGGGCGTCGATGCCCTCGCGCACGAACGCGGGCAGGATCAGGTCGGCCGGATGCAGCCGCGTCTCGGCGACCATGCGCCGCATGGTGGGAGTCGTCCGCAGCCGCCGGGGCCGCGAACCGGGGAAAGAGCCGTACCGAGTCACTGAACCTGTCACCTCTACCTACGTGGAACCCGTGAAACCCGTAAAACCAGAAGGGCGGGCACCCGGGCCCGAAAGCCCGAACATGCCCGCCCCCACTCTTCCTTACGGAGCCGCGCGCCTGCGCCGCGACCCCGGACGCCGCTCGCTCGGCCGCGTCACCGGGTCCCCCGCCTCGATGGCGGCGACCCTGCGCTTCGCCCCGAAGTCGGCGAGCGCGGCGGCCAGCTTCAGCACCGAGGGCTCGGGCGCCATGACGTCGACCCGCAGCCCGTGCTCCTCGGCGGTCTTCGCCGTGGCCGGACCGATGCACGCGATCACGGTCACGTTGTGCGGCTTGCCGGCGATACCCACCAGATTCCGCACCGTGCTCGACGACGTGAAGAGCACGGCGTCGAAACCGCCACCCTTGATCGCCTCACGCGTCTCGGCCGGCGGCGGCGAGGCGCGCACGGTCCGGTACGCCGTGACGTCGTCGACCTCCCAGCCCAGCTCGATGAGCCCGGCGACCAGCGTCTCCGTCGCGATGTCGGCGCGCGGCAGGAACACCCGGTCGATGGGATCAAACACGGGGTCGTACGGCGGCCAGTCCTCAAGCAGCCCGGCGGCGCTCTGCTCACCGCTCGGCACGAGATCCGGCTTCACGCCGAACGCGATCAGCGCCTGAGCCGTCTGCTCGCCCACCGCCGCGACCTTGATCCCGGCGAAGGCACGGGCGTCGAGCCCGTACTCCTCGAACTTCTCGCGCACGGCCTTGACCGCGTTCACGGACGTAAAGGCGATCCACTCGTAACGACCGGTCACGAGCCCCTTCACCGCGCGCTCCATCTGCTGCGGCGTACGCGGCGGCTCGACGGCGATCGTCGGAACCTCGTGCGGCACCGCGCCGTACGAGCTCAACTGGTCGGAGAGCGACGCCGCCTGCTCCTTCGTCCTGGGGACGAGCACCCGCCAGCCGAACAGCGGCTTCGACTCGAACCAGGACAGCTGGTCGCGCTGGGCGGCCGCGCTGCGCTCACCGACCACGGCTATGACCGGGCGGTTGCCCTCCGGCGACGGCAGCACCTTCGCCTGCTTCAGGGTCTGCGCGATCGTGCCGAGCGTCGCCGTCCACGTCTTCTGGCGCGTCGTCGTACCGGCGATCGTCACCGACAGCGGGGTGTCGGGCTTGCGGCCCGCCGCCACCAGTTCGCCGGCCGCGGCGCCCACCGCGTCGAGCGTCGTCGACACGACGATCGTGCCGTCGGACGCGCCGACCTCGGTCCAGCACCGCTCGGACGCGGTGGCCGCGTCGACGAAGCGGACGTCGGCGCCCTGCTCGTCGCGGAGCGGCACACCGGCGTACGCGGGCACGCCCACGGCCGCCGCGATGCCGGGCACGACCTCGAAGGTGATGCCCTCGGACGCGCAGGCGAGCATCTCCTCGGCCGCGTACGTGTCGAGGCCGGGGTCCCCGGAGACCGCACGCACGACCCGCTTGCCGCCCCGCGCGGCCTGCATGACAAGATTGGCCCAGTCCCTCAGAGCCGGGACCGCGACGGCAGTTGACGCACCGTCAGGGGTCGAGGTCTGCTCGGAGGAACCCGTGGCGTCGAGGACGGTCACGCCGGCCTTGGCGTGCGTCCGCACGACGTCGAGCACTTCGGGCTCGGCGATCAGCACATCCGCTCGGGTCAGGGCCTCCACGGCCCTGAGGGTCAGCAGTCCCGGGTCGCCGGGACCCGCACCCAGGAAGGTGACGTGCCCAGGTGCACAGGCGGTCGATACAGCGGTGGTGGGGCTCAAAGTGCTCGCTCCCCCATCAGACCGGCCGCGCCCTTGGCCAGCATCTCGGCGGCGAGTTCCCGCCCGAGCGCCAGCGCCTCGTCGTCCGACGAGGGCACGGGACCGGTGGTGGACAGCTGCACCAGCTCGGAGCCGTCGGTCGAGCCGACGACGCCGCGCAGGCGCATTTCCTTGACAATCTGCCCGTCGACCAGCAGGTCGGCCAGTGCACCCACAGGTGCGCTGCAGCCGGCCTCCAGGGCGGCGAGCAGGGACCGCTCGGCGGTCACGGCGGCCCGTGTGAACGGGTCGTCCATCTCGGCGAGCGCGGCGACGAGTTCGCTGTTCCCAGCGGCACACTCGACAGCCAGTGCCCCCTGGCCGGGGGCGGGCAGAATCATGTCGGTCGAGAGGAACTCGGTGACTTCCTCGCTGCGACCGGTGCGGCTGAGCCCGGCGGCCGCGAGGACCACGCCGTCCAGCTCGCCCTTCTCGACGAAACCGATCCGGGTGTCGATGTTCCCACGGATCGGCACGGTCTCGATCCGGATGCCGTGGCTGCGCGCGTACGCGTTCAACTGCGCCATGCGGCGCGGCGAACCGGTGCCGACGCGGGCACCCTCGGGCAGATCGGTGAACTTCAGTCCGTCGCGCGCGATCAGCACGTCCCGGGGGTCCTCGCGCACCGGCATGGCGGCGATCACCAGGTCGTCGGGGAGCGCGGTCGGCAGGTCCTTCAGGGAGTGCACCGCGAAGTCGACCTCGCCCTTGGCGAGCGCGTCGCGCAGCGCGGTGACGAAGACTCCGGTGCCGCCGATCTGCGCGAGGTGCTCGCGGGACGTGTCACCGTACGTGGTGATCTCCACGAGCTCGACCTCGCGGCCGGTCAACTGTCGTACGGCTTCGGCCACATGCCCGGACTGGGCCATGGCCAGCTTGCTGCGCCTGGTGCCCAGCCTCAGGGCTTTCTCGGCGGTCATGCCGGGCCTCGATTCTTGCCTTCTGCTTCGTGGGGGGTGGCCCGGGAAACGGCGGCGACCGTCTCCTGGTCCAGGTCGAACAGGGTCCGCAGGGCGTCCGCGTACCCGGCGCCGCCGGGCTCGGCGGCCAACTGCTTGACCCGTACGGTCGGCGCGTGCAGCAGCTTGTCCACCACGCGCCGCACGGTCTGGGTGATCTCCGCGCGCTGCTTCTCGTCGAGCCCCGGCAGCCTGCCGTCGAGCCGGGCGATCTCGCTGGCCACCACGTCCGCGGCCATCGTGCGCAGCGCGACGACGGTCGGCGTGATGTGCGCGGCCCGCTGCGCGGCGCCGAACGCGGCGACCTCGTCGGCCACGATGGACCGCACCAGGTCGACGTCGGCGGCCATCGGCGCGTCGGCGGAGGCGTCGGCGAGCGACTCGATGTCGACGAGGCGGACCCCGTCGATGCGGTGCGCGGCCGCGTCGACATCGCGCGGCATCGCCAGGTCGAGCAGGGCGAGCGCCACCTGTCGTACGGGCTCGGGGGCGCGCTCGCGGCGCATCTCCGGGACCCGTCCGGCGACGGCGAGCGCGGCGATGGTCGCGGCCTCGGAGGCCTGGACCGGGCGGACCTGCTCGCGCGGGGCGTTGTCGACCCAGGCGCCGTGCTGTTCGAGGGCGGCGGCGTCGAACCCGGCGACCGCGGCCTCGCCCTCGACGGAGAAGCCACCGCGCGCCGTCTCCACGGGACGGCTGTCGGCGGCCGCCCTGCCGGAGGCGGGGGCCTGCGCGGCGGGCACCTCGGCGCCCGCGGTCGGCGTGCGTCCGGCGACGGCGGAACGTACCGCCTCACCAGTGAGTACGAGTCCGGTCGCGCCGGTGCAGGAGATGGCGACGTCGGCACGTGTCAGCTCGTCGGCGACGGTGTCCATCGGGACGGCGCGGGCGTCCGTGCCCGCCTCTCCCAAGATCTCTACGAGCCGGTGCGCGCGCTCCAACGTCCGGTTGGCGACGACGACTTCGGCGACTCCGGCGCGCGCGAGGGTGGCCGCGGCCAGCGAGGACATCGAACCGGCGCCGATGACCAGCGCCCGCTTGCCCCGCGCCCAGACGTCCACCGGCTGCCCGGCGGCGAGCTGTTCGAGCCCGAACGTGACGAGCGACTGGCCCGCGCGGTCGATCCCGGTCTCCGAGTGGGCGCGCTTGCCGACCCGAAGCGCCTGCTGGAAGAGGTCGTTGAGGAGCTTGCCCGCGGAGTGCAGCTCCTGCGCCCGCGCGAGCGTGTCCTTGATCTGGCCGAGGATCTGGCCCTCGCCGACCACCATCGAGTCGAGCCCGCACGCCACCGAGAACAGGTGGTGCACCGCCCGGTCCTCGTAGTGCACGTACAGATAAGGGGTGAGCTCTTCGAGACCCACGCCGCTGTGCTGGGCGAGCAGCGTCGACAGCTCGGCGACACCGGCGTGGAACTTGTCCACGTCCGCGTACAGCTCGATGCGGTTGCAGGTGGCGAGGACGGCGGCCTCGGCGGCCGGTTCGGCGGCGAGGGTGTCCTGGAGGAGCTTGGCCTGGGTGTCCGCGTTCAGCGCGGCGCGCTCCAGGACGCTGACGGGGGCGCTGCGGTGGCTCAGACCTACGACGAGGAGGCTCATGCCGGCATCACGGCGGGCACGTCCCCGTCGGGTCCCTTGCGGTCGTCGTTGTTCTTCTCGGAGCCGGGGGCGGGCTTGGTGACCTTGGCGGCCGGGCCCTCGACACCGACCGCGCCCTCGGCGCCGTCGGCCCCGTCGATGGGGGCCTCGCCGGCCTTGCGCTGCTCGTGGAACGCGAGGATCTGCAGCTCGATGGAGAGGTCGACCTTGCGCACGTCGACACCGTCCGGGACGGAAAGGACGGTCGGCGCGAAGTTCAGGATGGAGGTGACACCGGCGGCGACGAGCCGGTCGCAGACCTGCTGCGCGGCGCCGGCCGGGGTCGCGATGACGCCGATGGACACGCCGTTGTCGTCGATGATCTTCTCGAGGTCGTCGGCGTGCTGCACGGCCATGCCCGCGACGGACTTCCCGGTCATCGCCGGATCGGCGTCGATCAGCGCCGCGACGCGGAAGCCGCGGGAGGCGAAACCACCGTAATTGGCAAGCGCCGCACCGAGGTTACCGATACCGACCATCACGATCGGCCAGTCCTGCGTCAGGCCCAGCTCGCGTGAGATCTGGTAGACGAGGTACTCGACGTCGTAGCCCACACCACGCGTCCCGTAGGAGCCGAGGTACGAGAAGTCCTTGCGCAGCTTCGCGGAGTTGACCCCCGCGGCGGCCGCCAGTTCCTCGGAGGAGACCGTGGGCACCGAGCGCTCCGACAGTGCGGTGAGGGCTCGGAGGTACAGCGGAAGCCTGGCGACGGTGGCCTCGGGAATCCCTCGGCTGCGGGTCGCCGGTCGGTGAGTTCGGCCAGTTGCCACGGTGCTCCTGCGGGTAGAGCGGGGCTGTGGGCGGCACCCTGCTACTCGACCGCCCCGTCGAATGCAGGCTATGTCTTTGTGAACGCGTGCACAAAGATGGTGTCCGATTTGCCCGGCCAACGTGACCGGGCTCACGCACGCCCCACGCGCAATCCTGGAACCGGAGCGCAGGTAGCGTCGTTGCTCACCTGTGGGGGCCAAAACGGCACACTCTCCTCAACGTTGCGTCGATCCACGCCCCCGAGACCAAAACCGCCCCCGATCCTAAGCGACTTTTGGGATCAGTTGGACTCCTCGGTCAGTGACTTGTGCGACCGCTATGAACGCTTCGCACACCGCCCGTCACCGCGTGAGCGCACGCCGCAGCCGCTCCTCCTGCACCCGCCAGAAGTCGTGCTGCGCGCCGTCGACGAGAACGACCGGGATCTGCTCCCAGTACTTGCGGTACAACTCCTTGTCCTCGGTGATGTCCTTCTTCTCCCAGTCCGCGCCCACCTCGGCGCAGACCTTCTCGATCACGACCTGCGCGTCGTCGCACAGATGGCAGCCCGGCTTCCCGATCAACGTGACGATCCGCTCACTGGGATCCTTCTTCTCGCGCGTACGAAAAATGGGACTCATACCGGCCATTCTCGCCCCACGGCCGCCCCATTCCGACGCCGAGATTTCACACGCCGACAGACTCCCGAAACCCGCGCGACCCCGGTGCCCCGAACAAACTGGCTATGCTCGCCACATGGCCGCTCTCGGATGGCTCACACCCCGTAGGCGCTCCGCCACCGCGCGGAGCGTGCTGGCAGGCGAGGCTTCGGCCGAGGCCGCCCGCAAGTCCTCCCAGGAGCTGGAGGAGCAGGCTCCGCCGGCCGACGAGGACGTACAGGAACCGGAGTTCCCGGTCGCGGGCGACGACAAGGCCGCCGCCTTCTTCGACCTCGACAACACCGTCATGCAGGGCGCGGCGATCTTCCACTTCGGCCGCGGCCTCTACAAGCGGAAGTTCTTCGAGCGCCGCGAACTGACCCGATTCGCCTGGCAGCAGGCCTGGTTCAGGCTCGCGGGGGTCGAGGACCCCGAGCACATGCAGGACGCCCAGAACAGCGCCCTGTCCATCGTGAAGGGCCACCGCGTCGCCGAGCTGATGTCCATCGGCGAGGAGATCTACGACGAGTACCTGGCCGAGCGGATCTGGCCCGGCACCCGCGCCCTCGCCCAGGCCCACCTGGACGCGGGCCAGAAGGTCTGGCTGGTCACCGCGGCCCCCGTGGAGATCGCCACGGTGATCGCCCGCCGCCTCGGCCTGACCGGCGCCCTCGGCACGGTCGCCGAGTCCATCGGCGGCGTCTACACCGGCCGGCTCGTCGGCGAACCGCTGCACGGCCCCGCGAAGGCGGAAGCCGTACGGGCGTTGGCCTCCGCCGAGGGCCTGGAGCTCGGCCGCTGCGCCGCGTACAGCGACTCGCACAACGACATCCCGATGCTCTCCCTCGTCGGGCACCCGTACGCGATCAACCCCGATACGAAGCTTCGCAAGTACGCGCGCGAGCGGGACTGGCGGCTGCGGGACTACCGCACGGGCCGCAAGGCCGCGAAGGTCGGGCTCCCGGCAGCGGCCGGTGTCGGAGCGGTCGCGGGCGGCACGGCCGCGGCGATCGCGCTGCACCGGCGCCGTCGCTGACGACATTCTGACGGGCTTACCCGCGCCCGGCTCCCGCCAGTCCCGTTGGTACCACTCGGCCACAACACGTCACACCCAGACACGGAATGTGAACGTATTCGATCAACAAACGGTCACTCTCTGGTACTTGAACCATCGCCGTACGACTACAGAAGTGACGTAATCGACGATTTGAGCAACTGGGTGTAGTGCTCCCTGCACGAAGCGTTATTCTCCTCAGACGCAAACCGGTACCCACGCGTCAGCACGACGGGTGAACGGTCCCGTACTGCACGTGATGAAAGCTCTGCCTCTGGGAGTCCCGTGTACCCACACGTCGGGGTTGACGCCTCGGGCCTGGCTACGCTGCACGCTACGGTCGTGGACCGCCTGCGCGGTTTCGTCCCCACCGCGCACGCCGTCCCCGCCCTCGCCGCCGCGGCAGCGGCCGCGCCCGCCCCTGCCTCGCCATGTTTCGCCATGGCCGATTCGACGGCCGCCACAGTCGGCAGACGCGCGCGCTCCGGCTCCGCCGGTGCGTCGGGTACGTCCACTGCTCGCAGGCCCGCTGCCGACAGCGACAGCGCCCGCATGATGGATCTGGTCGAGCGCGCCCAGGACGGCGAGGCCGACGCGTTCGGCCGGCTCTACGACCAGTACAGCGACACCGTGTACCGCTACATCTATTACCGCGTCGGCGGGAAGGCGACCGCGGAGGACCTCACCAGCGAGACCTTCCTGCGCGCGCTGCGCCGCATCGGCACGTTCACCTGGCAGGGCCGCGACTTCGGCGCCTGGCTGGTCACGATCGCGCGCAATCTGGTCGCCGACCACTTCAAGTCGAGCCGCTTCCGCCTCGAAGTGACCACGGGCGAAATGCTCGATGCGAACGAGGTGGAGCGCTCGCCCGAGGACTCGGTCCTGGAGTCGCTCTCGAACGCCGCCCTGCTCGACGCCGTGCGCCGACTGAACCCGCAGCAGCAGGAGTGCGTCACACTGCGCTTCCTCCAGGGCCTGTCCGTCGCCGAGACCGCCCGCGCCATGAACAAGAACGAGGGCGCGATCAAGACCCTCCAGTACCGGGCCGTGCGCACCCTCGCGCGCCTCCTGCCGGACGACGCCCGCTGACCCCACCCGCCCCTTCTTCGGCCCGACCGCCGTCACTGCCCGCAGTCCCCAACTCACCTACGGTGAAGGTGAGATGGGATCGCGCTCGGATCATCTTTCACGCGTAACCGAAGTGCCGAGCCGCTCGTTGTGCGGGATGCAGGCTCCCTGTGGTCACTCCCGACCGGGACGCACTCACTCGTTGGAGTGCATCTGGGTTCGGGGGTGCAACCCCAGGACCCCCTGGGGAGTCGACCGTCATGAGTGAGAGGAGGTGCCGCCAGTGATCGCGAACGTATCGGCACACCGGCGGGCGAACGCCTTCGCCCAGGCTCTGGAGGACCAGTCCGACCAGGACCCGGCGGCCCAGCAAGCGGAAGAAGCACCGGCGGCGCAGGCAGCGCCGGCGACCGAGGAGAGCGGCCTCACGGCCCTCGCCGCGGCCCTCGGCGAGCTGCCGAAGCCGGAGCTCGACCCCGAGGTGAAGGTGACGCAGCGGGCGCAGCTCGTCGCCGCCATGGAAGCCATGGTCCAGGAGGGCGGCGCGGGCGCCTCCGTACCGAAGCAGCGTCAGGGCAAGGGCGCCCACCGGGCGAGCCCGCTGCGCAAGCTGCGGCCCCGCTCCCGGCTCACCAAGGGCATCGCGGCGGGCGGGCTCACGGTCGGAGTGGCCGCGGGCGCGTTCAGCGGCGTGGCCGCCGCCTCGTCCGACGCGCTGCCCGGTGACCACCTCTACGGCCTCAAGCGCGGCATGGAGGACTTCAAGCTGGGCATGGCCAACAGCGACTCCGACAAGGGCCGGGCCTACCTGGACCAGGCGTCGACACGGCTGAGCGAGGCGCGCCGCCTCATGGAGCGCGGCCGCACGGGCCAGCTCGACCACGAGTCCGTGGGCGAGGTCAGGCGCGTGCTCTCCGGAGTGCAGTACGACGCCTCCGAGGGCCACAAGCTGCTCAGCGACGCGTACAAGCGCGACGGCTCGCTCGGCCCGATCCAGGCCCTGTCCGCGTTCTCCGACTCGCACCGGCAGAGCTGGACGGCTCTGAGCGACCGCCTCCCGGTCCAGCTCGGTGACGTACGGGACCAGGTGAGCTCGGTCTTCGACGCCATAGACGACGAAGTGGGCCCGCTGCGCTCCCTGCTCCCGAAGACCCCGGACAAGGACGACGCGGCGAACCCCGACAGCAGCCAGGGCGGTACGTCGCCGGGGACCCCGAGCACCGGCCGCTCCACGCCCTCCGGCGCCCCGGGCCACGACGACGGCGCCACGTCGACGAAGCCGAAGCCGTCCACGTCCGACAGCGGCAAGGACGAGGAGGGCCTGCTCGGCGAGAACACCGGCGGCCTCCTCGACCCCCCGAAGGACACGACGACCCCGAGTCCCTCGGACGACGCCCCCGACTCCAACACCGGCACGGGCTCCCCCAAGCCGGACGTGACGGTGCCGCCGCTACTGCCGGGCCTGTTGCCGGGCCTCGGCATCGACGGCGAGGACGCCGAGTAGCCAGCCACGGAAGCCGGTGCGGCGGCGCTCAGAAGAACACCGACCGCCGCTGCACCAGCAACTTGTAGAGCGTGTGCTGGATCTGTTCCCTGACCTGGTCCGTCAGGTTGAACATCAGCATCGGGTCCTCCGCCGCCTCCGGCGGGTAGCCGTCCGTCGGGATCGGCTCGCCGAACTGGATCGTCCACTTCGTGGGCAGCGGCACCGCGCCCAGCGGCCCCAGCCACGGGAACGTAGGCGTGATCGGGAAGTACGGGAAGCCCAGGAGGCGCGCCAGCGTCTTGGCGTTGCCGACCATCGGGTAGATCTCCTCCGCCCCGACGATCGAGCACGGCACGATCGGCGTCCCGGCGCGCAGCGCGGTCGACACAAAGCCGCCGCGGCCGAAGCGCTGCAACTTGTACCGCTCGCTGAACGGCTTGCCGACGCCCTTGAAACCCTCCGGCATCACGCCGACCAGCTCCCCGCCCTCGAGGAGACGCTGCGCGTCCTCCGCGCAGGCCAGCGTGTGCCCGGCCTTCCGGGCCAGCTCGTTGACCACCGGCAGCATGAACACCAAGTCGGCGGCCAGGAGCCGCAGATGGCGGCCCGACGGATGGTTGTCGTGCACGGCGACCTGCATCATCAGGCCGTCAAGCGGCAGCGTCCCCGAGTGGTTGGAGACGATCAGGGCCCCGCCCTCGGCCGGGATGTTCTCGATGCCCTTCACCTCGACCCGGAAGTAGTTCTCCGCGACCGGGCGCAGCAGCGACATCAGGACCTGGTCGGTGAGCTCCTCGTCGTAGCCGAACTCGTCGACGTCGTAGTCCCCGGTGATCCGCCGCCGCAGAAACGCGAGCCCACCCGCGATCTTCCGGTCCCAGCCGCCGCGCCGCGGCTCCTCGGACCGCTCCTCCGGCTCGGGCTCTGCCTCGGGTTCGGGCTGCGGCGCCTGCAGCGGCCGCACCTCCCGTACGGCCCCGGGCTCGCCCTTGCGTCGCGCGCCGCGCCCGCGGCGTCCCGCGCCCTTCCCCGCCGCCCCTCGCGACCTGTCGTCGTCGAACGGAATGACCTTGGCGTCCGCCATCGTTGATGCGCTCCTCAGTTGGCGCTCTGCGTCGGGGGGTGGCTGGGTGTGCGGGCACGGCCGCTGTTCAGGAACGGCAGCGCGGCGATCCGGTCCACGGCCCCCGCGAGGGCCTGCGGCGGCAGCAGCCCCGGGCCCCGGCCGCGTACGAACTCCGCGAAGGCCTCCGCGGTCGTGTATCTGGGGGCGAAGCCCAGGGTGTCGCGCATCTGGGCCGTCGACACCACCCGCCCGTGCGTGAGCAGCCGGATCTGCTCGGGCGAGAAGTCCGTCGCGCCCAGCGTGCGCAGCGCGCCGCCGACCCAGGTCACGGCGGGAAGCAGGAACGGGACGGTCGGCCGGCCGAGCCGCCTCGAGCACTGCGAAAGCAGCAGCACTCCATCCCCCGCGATATTGAACGTGCCGCTGTTCAACGTTCCCCTGGCCGGCTCGTGCGAGGCGATCCGCAGCACCTCGATCACGTCGTCCTCGTGCACGAACTGCAGCCGCGGGTCGTAGCCGAACACGGTCGGCAGGACCGGCAGCGAGAAATACTCGGCGAGCGGCGAATCGGCCGTAGGACCAAGGATGTTGGCGAAGCGCAGCACACACACCGCGACATCCGGGCGGCGCCGGGCGAACCCGCGCACATACCCCTCGACCTCGACGGTGTCCTTGGCGAAGCCGCCGCTCGGCAGCGACTTCGGCGGCGTCGTCTCGGTGAAGACGGCGGGGTCGCGCGGCGCGGAGCCGTAGACGTTCGTACTGGACTTCACCACGAGGCGCTTCACCTGCGGCGCCTTCTGGCAGGCGCCGAGCAGCTGCATCGTGCCGATGACGTTGGTCTCCTTGACCGCGCCCCGGCCGCCGCTGGCCAGCGGGGTCCCGGTCACGTCCATGTGCACGACGGTGTCCACGGCGTACTCGGCGAGCACCCGCGCGATCGTCGGTTGCCGAATGTCGGCCTGGAGGAAATCCGCGCCGCCAAGATGGTGCGCGGGCGGCACCGCGTCCACCCCGATGACCCGGTCCACCTCGGGGTCACGCTGAATCCTGCGTACGAACCGGCCCCCGAGCTGCCGGGCCACCCCGGTCACGAGCACGACCTTGCCCAAGATCAGCGCCTACCTTCCGTCCCAGCCCGCCGCGCTCCGCAATCACTGACTGCGGGCCACGTTAGCGGTTCGATGTTGCGCTGTGATGACTGCTCGATGCAGGAAGTGACGACGGCCACACGAGCAGGTAACGGAAGGTTCCGAAGTGAACATTTGCCTGCTCAAGGGACGCGCCCACGCTCCCTCGCTCGCAACGCAATGTGGCCCTCCCACCGGACGGTGAGAGGGCCACAAGGCGCGCTTTTCAGCAGCGGTCGCTTACTTCTTGTTGCGACGCTGCACACGCGTGCGCTTCAGCAGCTTGCGGTGCTTCTTCTTCGCCATCCGCTTACGCCGCTTCTTGATTACAGAGCCCACGACTACCCTCGCTCACTTCTCGGACAACCCCCGCTTCGCGGGGACAATCACTCGGTGCGGGGCTGCATTGGGGCCCACACGACCTACGAGGGGCTAGCCTACCCCGCCCCGAGCGCCGAGCAGAAATCGAGGTCCGCAGGATCCTGTGGATCAGCCGGCGTCCACCCCCACATAAGAGTCGCGGAGGTACTCGTGGACCGCGTTCTCCGGGACTCGGAAGGACCTCCCCACCCGGATCGCGGGCAGATGACCGCTGTGCACCAAGCGGTACACGGTCATCTTCGATACACGCATCACCGCGGCGACCTCCGCCACGGTCAGGAACGCCACCTCGGATAGAGGCCTCTGGTCAGCAGCCATGACACACCTGAACCTTCCGCACTCGACGGCCACCGGCTTCCCCTTCCGGTGACTCAACGTCGTTGCGTGCTCACTCCCCAATGTAGAGGCGGGTGATGCGAGTGGGGAAGAGGAGCAGCGATCGGCCGCCTACTGTGACAGACACGCTCGATTGAGTACATAGCGAGTAAGCGGTCGGTAGTAATCAGACCGCACAGCGTCATCAAGTGGAACGACGACGGACACCTGCCCCTCGGCCTCACCGACGAACAGGGCGGGATCGTCCGTATCGGCCAGACCGATGGCGTCGAACCCCAACTGACCTGCACCGCAGACCCATCCGTGGTCCCCGACGACCAACTCGGGAAGCGGCCCGCCGGCCTCCGAAAGAGCCCCGAGCGCCAGCCGAACCGGGAGCGGTGAGTGGGTGTGTGCGCCGGTCTCACCACCCACCGGGTACGCGCCCGGTTCGCGCACCAGCGCGACTCCTCGGTCGTAGTCGAGGTTGTACGTGCGTAGGCCGAACCGGGTCGTTATGTCGACACTGCGGCCCTGCGCGGGGGTGAGGACGGGGCAGCCGACCGCCGACAGGGCATCGGCCAACGCGGCGTAGAAACCGAGCAGTCGGTGCGGATGTCCCGTCCCGAACAGCACCGGGGAACGGCATTCCGCAGCCCTTCCGAGGCGCTCCGCAAACGCGTCCAGCGCGGCCAACGTCCGTTCCGGATCGATGACATCGTGCCCCGTCCGGAGCTCCGGGTCCCGGGAAACCCCACACTTGTCCGCCATCAGCGCCAGCAAGTCCCGGTGCCCCCACACCCACTCGGGGTCGAGCCCGAGCATCACCCTCGGGTCCCGCGCCTCAAACAGGCGGTAACTCCGCAGACTCTCCTCACGGGAGGTCGCCACGGGCCCGGCAAGCCGAGCCGCCAACAGGTGCGCGCGCAGGGCGCCGACGCTCAACACCCTTGCGATGTTGCTGCATTGCCCCGCCCCCCACCCCCCTTTCCCCGAAACACCCCACAGTCGGAGTAACGCCCCCCTCCCCACTGCTCAATCACCGCACCCCTCACGGCAACAGCCCCCGCAGGGGATACGCCGCCTTCCGCGTAGCCAGAACCGCCTGGTCGAGCCGGTCCGCCGGGTCGTACCCGGCCTCCCACTCCCGATACGCCACGGGCCACCGCCCATCCGTCATCCGCCGCGGAGCCAACTCCCGCGTCCGCGCGAACACTTCCTGCCGCCACCCGTCAGGAATCACCGTCTCCGGCGCGATCTCCCGCCCCGCCGCGATCCCCACCAGATGCGTCCACGACCGCGGCACCACATCCACCACCGCGTACCCACCCCCACCGAGCGCGACCCACTTCCCGTCCGCGTACTCGTGCGCCCACTCATGACACGCCACCTGCACCGCCCGCTGCGCATCCAGCGAAACCGCCAGATGCGCGAGCGGATCCTCGAAGTGCGTATCCGCCCCGTGCTGCGTCACCAACACCTGCGGCCGGAACTCCGCCAACAACTCCGGCACCACCGCGTGCAACGCCCGCAACCACCCCGCGTCCCCGGTCCCCGCCGGCAACGCCACATTCACCGCCGTGCCCTCCGCGGCCCCATCGGCCCCGGTCTCCTCCGGCCACCCGGTCTGCGGAAACAACGTCCGCGGATGCTCGTGCAACGAAATCGTCAGAACCCGCGGGTCCTCCCAGAACGCGGCCTGCACCCCGTCCCCGTGGTGCACATCCACATCCACGTACACGACCCGCTCGACGCCCAGCTCCAGCAACCGCGCGATCGCCAGCGCCGCGTCGTTGTACACACAGAACCCGGCCGCCGCCCCCGGCATCGCATGGTGCAACCCACCCGCGAAGTTCACCGCGTGCAGCGCGTCCCCCCGCCACACGCTCTCCGCCGCCCCCACCGACTGCCCGGCGATCAGCGCGGACACCTCGTGCATCCCGGCGAAGGCGGGGTCGTCCATGGTCCCGAGCCCGTACGCCTGGTCGGCCCCCGCCGGATCGACCGACGCGGCCTTCACGGCCTCCACGTAGTCCTCGCGGTGCACGAGCCGCAGCGTCGACTCCCCGGCCGCCCTCGCCGCGACGACGTCCACGTCCCGGTCGAGCCCGAAGGCATCCACAAGGCTTCGCGTCAGCTCCAGCCTGACCGGATCCATCGGATGCCCGGGCCCGAAGTCATACCCCGTTACCGCCGGGTCCCACATCAATTGCGCGCGGCCGCTCATGCCCGCCACCGTATCGGTCCCCCCGCTCCCCGAAGGAAGGGGCGTACACGAGCGTCACCAGCACCAACGCCATCGGCACCAGCATCGCCCCGCGATAACTCCAGGCATCCCCCAACGCCCCCACAAGCGGCGAACCCACCAGAAACCCGACGTAGTTGAAGATATTGAGCCGCGCCACCGCCGCATCCGACGCCCCCGGAAACAGTCTCCCCGCCGCGGCGAACGTCTGCGGCACGATCACGCACAACCCGAGCCCCAGCAACGTAAACCCGAGCATCCCCACCCACGCCCCCGGCGCCACAGCCACCACACCGAACCCACCAGCGGCCACCACAGTCCCCAGCCGCACCACCGCCACGGCCCCGAACCTCCGCACCCCCACATCCCCGACGGCCCGCCCCACCAGCGTCATCACCATGTAGACGTTGTACGGGACGGTCGACAGCTGCTCCGAACTCCCCAGCACATCCTGCAAATACTTGGCGCTCCAATTGGAGACCGTCGAATCCCCGATGTACGCGAACGACATCACCAGGCACAGCGGCAACAACACCTTGAAGACGACCTGGCCACCATCCCCGGCAACCTCCTCCTCCGCCGCCACCTGGCCACTCGCCCGCCCGTCCACGTACCACCGGCTCCCCAGGAGACACAGCGGCAACAGCACGCACGCCACCGGCAGATACAGCACGAACAGCGTCAGATCCCAGTGCGCCCCGACCCACGCCAGCGAGGCCCCGACGATCCCCCCGAGGCTGTACGCGGCGTGGAACCCGAGCATGATGCTCCGCCCGTACGCCCGCTGGAGGCTGACCCCGAGCATGTTCATCGAGGCGTCGAGCGCCCCCACCGAAAGCCCGAACGCGGCGAGCGCGACGGCGACTTCGGCCACGTCGTCCCCGGCCCCGACCCCGAGCAACGCCAGCAGCACGACGGGCTGCGACCACCGCAGCACCCGACTGGGCCGCACCCTCTTCACCAACTGCTCGGTGCCTACGCTGCCGACCCCGGCCAGCACCGGAACCGCCGCCAGGAACACGGGCAGCAGCGCGTCGGATATCCCGTACTGGTCCTGAATCGCGGGTATCCGCGTCACGAGCAACGCGAACGCGGCCCCCTGCGCGAAGAAACTGAACCCCAGGGCCCCGCGCCCCCACCGCAACGCGCCACTGCCCTTGCCATTGCCCTTGCCATCGGTCATGGCGGCACAGCGTAGGCCGCGTCCTTACCCGTTGGTAGATGGATCACAAAACCATGGGCCGACCGTGACCTCAGCCCAGCAGCCGCGGCAACTCCCGCATGTCGTCGAAGAGTTCATCGGCCCCAGCCCCGGCAAGCCGCTCGGCCGGCGTCATCGCCGTGAACCCGTACACATCCATCCCCGCGGCGACGGCCGCCTGCACCCCGAGCGGACTGTCCTCGACGACCACACACCGTTCCGGCGCCACCCCCATCCGCTCCGCGGCGTACAGAAACAGATCCGGCGCCGGCTTCCCCCGCCCCACATCCTGCGAACTGAAAATCCGCTCGTCCCCGAACCACTTGTCGAGCCCGGTCTTCCGATGCCCGACCCGAATCCGCTCGTGACTCCCGGACGACGCGACGCAATACGGAACCCCGTCCGCACTCAGCCTCTCCAATACTTCACCGACCCCGTCGACCGGCTCCAACTCCCTCTGAAACGCCGCGAACACCCGCGCATGAAAGCTGTCGTCGAAGTCCTCGGGCAACCGCTGCCCGGTCCGCTCCAGAACCAGATCGTGTACGCGGTGCATGGCGGCGCCCATGTAGTCCCGCAGGGATTCCTCGTACGTGGTCGGGTGTCCGAGCTCCGTGAGATAGCCGGCCAGGAGCGTATTGGAGATCGGCTCACTGTCGACGAGCACACCGTCGTTGTCGAAGATGACGAGGTCGTAGCGCATACCCATACCTTCGACCCTAAACGCAGAAAAGCCCGGACCGTATCCCGGTCCGGGCTTTTCTCT
>NZ_JASERL010000011.1 GCF_030766935.1 Streptomyces sp. KL109B
GCTGAAAGCGCCACTCCGGCCGGGGTGGCGCGCGGAGGCTACGGTTCGACCGCGGCCGCGAACGGTCCGGGCTCCGGGGCCCGCTCCGTGGGGGTGGGCATGGGGGCGGGGCTGCGCAGTTGCTCGCGCAGTTGGCCGATCAGCTCTCGTAGCTCCGGGGCGTCGGCCGCGGCTCCGAACAGGTAGAAGTCGGGCCGGATCACGGCTGCCACATGTCCCTGTTCGCGCAGGTGGGGTAGGTAGCCACCGGGTGTGTCGAGGTAGCCGTCGGGTGACGCGTTGTCGGTGTGGAGGGGGACGAGGGCCGCGCCGATGCGGGTGAGGAAGTCGTGGTCCGTGGCGTGCAGGGCGTCGAGCGGGCCCGTGCCGTCGGTGAGGATCGTGAAGCCGCCGCCGGTGAGGTCGTCGAGCAGAGCGGTGCGGCCCTGGTGGGTGACCCGGTATTGCGGGGTCAGATGGCCGACGTTCGGGGCCCGGCTGCCGTCGGGGGCGCGCTGGAGGACGCCGTCGCCCAGGATCGGTGGCGGGGTGGGCGGCAGCGCGCGTTCCGGATCGGCGCCGGCGGCGATCATGCGGGCGTCGCGGGTGGCGGCCTCCTCGGGATCGAGGACGCAGATCACCTGCCCCAGGGCCATGGACATGCCGATGGCGTGCTGGACGTGGTCGCTGCGCTCAGAGGTGTAGGTGTCCAGCAGGCCGGCGTCCGCCCGGCCGTCGAGGACCAGGTCCAGTTTCCAGGCCAGGTTGACGGCGTCGCGCAGCCCGGAGCACATGCCCTGTCCGGCGAACGGGGGCATCTGGTGGGCCGCGTCCCCGGCGAGGACGAGGCGCCCCTCGCGCCAGCGGTCGACCCAGCGGGCCTGGAAGGTGTAGACGGTGTGCCGCTCGATCGTGGTGTTTCCCGGTGTGCGTCCCCAGGGTTCCAGCAGTTTCCAGGCCGCTTCCGGGGTCTTCAGCTCGTCGATGTCTTCGTGCGGCAGTCGCATGAACTCCCAGCGGCGTCGGCCCGGTCCACCGGAGACGATCGTGGTGGGCCGCTTCGGGTCGCACAACTGCCAGTTCATCGGGGACCATTCGGCCTGCTCGTGCGGGAGCGTGTCGACGATCAGCCATTCGTAGAAGAAGCCGAGGTCGGTGACGGTGGTGGCCATGGCGGAGCGGACGAAGCTGTTGGCGCCGTCGGCTCCGATGACGTACCGGGCGCGGACCGCACCGGACCCGTCGGGGCCGTGCGTGGTCAACTGGACGTAATCGTCGTCGAGTTGCAGGCCGGTGACCTCACACCCGCGGCGCGCCGACACGGTGGGCAGGTCCTCCGCGGCCTCGGCGAGGACGGACTCCAGTTCGGGCTGGCTGAAGAAGTTGGCGGTGGGCCAGCCGGAGGGGCCGTCGCCGGACCAGTCCATGCGCACGAGCGCCTGCCCCGCGGCGTTGCGCCACTCGTAGTGGTCGGGCACCGGGTCGGTGACGGCGCGCATCTTCTCGCCCACTCCCCCGGCCTGGAAGATACGGCCGATCTCGTGGTCGAAGTGGGCGGCGCGGGGCAGCGGGTAGGGGTGGGGCCAGCGCTCCAGGGCGACGACGTCGCGCCCGGCTCGGCCCAGGAGCAGCGCCAGCATCTGGCCGACGGGGCCGAAGCCGACGACCGCGACATCGTGGATCTTCGAGGGACTCGCGCTCACGGCTCTACCTCGGCTCGCTGTGGGTTCCGGTCATCAGGGCGGCGAGATCGTCGGGGGCGAGGAAGGAGGGCGGGGGCGGCGGGCCCCAGTTGAACAGGCCCTTGGCGCCTTCCAGGACTTCCGGCTTCCACAACTGGTCGTCCACGATGCAGTCCATGTCGGAGTAGTACTCGCTGAAGTTCCCGGCCGGGTCCTTCAAGTACCAGAAGAAGTTGGAACCGGCGTGGTGGCGGCCCAGGCCCCAGATGTGCCGCTCGGGATGGTCCTCCAGCATCGCGGTGGCGCCGCGGCCGACCTCGTCGATGTCGTCGACCTGCCAGGAGGAGTGGTGCAGGAAGGTCACCGGAGCCGCCAGGACCAGGATGTTGTGGTGGTCGGTGGAACAGCGCAGAAACGCCCCGTGGTCCTTGATGTAGTCGGACGCCTTGAAGCCGAGCCCGTCGCGGAAGAACGCGGCGGTGGCGTCGAAGTCCGTGCTGCCCACGACGGCGTGGCCGAGCTTGCGGGGCCGGACGCGGTCCGTGCGCAGGATGCCGGGTGCCCGGCGACCGGTGCGCTCCGCGCGGCCGGGGCCGTTGTAGCCGGTGGCCGGGACGGGGTCCTGCGTCAGGCGGGGTACGACCTCGAGGACGGCGCGCACGGCGGTGGCCTTGTCGTACGCGGTCAGCGTCCCGGCGTCGAGGGTGCTCTCGGTACGGAGCCGCTTCAACCGGGATGCGGCCGCGGCCAGGTCATCGGGCGAGTCGACGCCTATGCGCACTTCCACCAGCCGACGGGTGGGCGCGTACACGATACGGAGCTGGCGTCCGCCGTCCAGGGTGGTGAACCAGCCGTCGCCGTCCGGGGCGAGGCCGAAGTCGCTGTAGTACGCGGCCGTCTCCGCGACACCGGGGACGGCCATGGTGATGGAGGTCAGACGGTGCAGTGCCATGAGGGACTCCTTCCAAGAAGCGCTGCGGTTCGCGTCCGACGCCGACACCGGCGGGGGTGCCCGTAAAGATCACGCCCCCGGGAGCAGTGGCAGCACCGCGGAAAGGCCCGAGATCACCGCCGGTACGGAGTGGATGAGGTCCCGGGGCCGGCCCTTCTGGGCCTCCTCCCCGTTGACCGTGCAGCGCGGTTCCAGGTCATCGGGATCGTCGAACTCGTCCGGCGTGACCAGCCACGGCCCGATCGGGGCCGTCGGCCCCCACCGCTCGTACACGGACTGCGGGTCCGGGGGGGGGAGCGGCCGGACAGGTTGGCGATACGCACGAGGTGACTCCTGGGCTGAGTGTCTCCTGGCCTGAATCGAGGGGAACGGCCACCACCGCGACGACGTGAGGACCGCTCGACTGCCGAGGAACGGGCCCGCTCCGCCGGCGACAACGGAGCCTTGCCCCCTCATCAGCAATTCAGCATGATGATTACATCGATATTGCGTCCGGCGCGTCACAGCGTCAAGAGTCGCCGATAAAATCAACATGATGAATACGGAGCCTGAGGAGACGACGTGAGCCCCACCCCCGATCGACCCGCACGGAGCGCCACCGACGTCGCTCCCCGCCAGGGGACGTCCGGGCGCGCCGAGCATGCCGCGGGAACGGTCGCGGAGCTGATCGCAGGCGTCCCGCCCGGCTCCCGCCTCGGCACCAAGGAGGAGCTGCGCACGCGGTGCGGGGTGTCCGTGGGTACGTTCAACGAGGCGCTGCGCCTCCTGCAGGCGCGCGGCCTGGTCACCGTGAAGCCGGGGCCGGGTGGCGGGCTGTTCAGCGCCGAGCAGTCCCCCATGGTCCGCCTCGGCAACTCCGTCCTCGCGCTGGACACACAGGCCAACGACGTCGCCGACGCCGTGCGCATTCGCGACGCCCTCGACCCGCTGCTGATCGAGGACGCCCTCTGGCACGCCTCACCCGCTGATGTCGCGGGGCTGCGTTGCCACATCACCGCCATGGAGGACGCCGTGGGCGCGGCCGACCCCGTCGCCTTCGTCCACGCCAACTGGCGCCTGCACGCGGCCATCGCCGCCATCAGCCCGAACGTCCTGCTCAGCTCGCTCTACACCCACCTCCTCGACCTGATCGAGAGCCACACCCTGACGGTGCTGCCCACCAGCGATCACCCCCTGCCCGAATACATCGCGCACCGGCATGAGCTGCACCGCGACCTGGTCGAAGCGCTGGACCGACGGGATCGGGCGGAGGCACTGCGGCTGATCCACGATCACAACACCAGCCTTCAGGACAACGACCGCGCCACGTCTCCTCGTTGAGGTGCGCGAAGGGAGGGGCCCGCAGATCCGTGGGGCGGTTGACCGCCCCTCACCGCCGCACTTGGCGTGGGACTAGCGGCAGTTGTACGTATCCGACGCGTTCGGCGCCGGTGTGGAGGCTGTTGGTCGCGGCAGTGTGGCAACTCGGTTCGTACGCGTGGTGCGTGGTGCGTGGTGCGTGCCGTGCCCCGGCCGTCGTAGGGCCAGTGCGGGAAGAACTCCTCGTTGAGGATGCCGCCGTTGTAGGCGACCTGCTCGTGCCCCACAGGCCGACGCTGCCGTTGGACCAGGGCTGTTGACCGGCCCACTCGATGGGTTCCTTGTGGGCCTCCGCGGTGGCGATACCCCAGGGAGCCGGCGTGCCGGGACTCTTGCCGCTGCCGGGGCCGTCGGTCCGGATGACCGGGTAGCCGTTGGGGACCCACACCGCGGTGTTGACCGTCTCGGGGTTCTCCCAGGGGAGCCCGTCGGCGTTGTCGTGGAAGTACTCGCCGTCCTCCGCCCGGCGGAACACGTCGGCGTAGAGGTGCGAGCCGTCACTGAGGGGGATCTTGACGTCGCGGAAGCGCCGGACATCCATGGCATTGCGCCGCAGTTCGTTACGGGTGGCGGCCAGGGAACACAGCCGCCTCGGCGCCGTGGTCGCGCACGCCTTCGCGGTCGCCGCCGTCGGGGCCTTCGTTCGCCACGCTGTCGAGGACGGTCGCGGCGATGCCGGGCAGCGCGCGCCGGGCGGAGCCCGGCCCGACCTCCGTGACGCAAGGCAGCAGGCCTCGGTCACGCGCCCTCAGACGCGGGCTTCCGCCGCGGCGACGATCCAGTTCCTGAACTCGACGGCGTAGTGCCGAAGATGGTGATCCAGGACGTCCTTCGGGCAGGACGTGGGGAAGTAGACCGTCAGGTTCGCGGTGAACCCGTGCGCGGTGTCACCGAACTGGATCAGCGCCCGCCCGACGACGGTGCCGTCGTCCAGGAAGAGGTTCGAGGACATCTTCCGCGGAAACTCCGACTCGGGAAGGAGTTCGGCAGCGTCCTCGGCCCAGGCCATCGCGTCCGTGCCCCAGCCGCCCATGTAGAAGGAGCAGACGTGGGGGCCGATGTTCTCCACCACACGCGCGCCGATGTCGTCGGTGCCCATCACGTAGTGCTCGGGGTGCGCGGCCAGAAGCGGGCGTGAGTCATCACCCGCGAAGGCCCCGTCCATCCACGCGAGGAACTCACCCGACGTCAGACCACGCGCCTGGAGGACCGTGGTGCCGCCGCGGAACTCGCCGTCGGAGGTGCGCGCGCACTCCCGCAGGAAGGCATTGCCCTCCTCGATGTCCGCGGCCAGCAGATCGAGCAGGCCCTGGCGGCCCAGTCGCTCCCTGAAGCGGTCCAGGGCACGGCGCGCATAGAACAGCTCGAAGTCGTCGATGCTGCCGGAGCCGCCGGGCCCCGACTCGAGCGTCACGGTCACAGCCGGGGAAACCCGCTGGTCTGTCATGGTCGAACCTCCGTCGTCATGCGAACGTGAATTCACATTCGCATGACGAGACTAAGCAGGGCGTCCCGTCACTTGTCAACCCTCTCCCGCCGCAGCCCCGCCGATACGATGCGGAGCATGACCGACCAGCACGACAGCCCGGCGCCGTACAAGGAGCCCCAACAGGCGCGCAGCGCCGCGACACTCGCCCGCGTACTGAGCGCGGCCGAGGAGATCGCCGCGTCGGCCGGGCTGGAGGAGCTGACGATCACGGGTGTCGCGGAGCGGGCCGGTGTCTCGGTCGGCACGATCTACCGCCGCTTCGATGACAAGGAGCAACTGGTGAGCGCCCTCACCGAGCGGATGCTGGACCGGCGCGAAAAGTTCCTGGCCGAGCAGCTGCGCGCGGCCGAGCCGTCGCTTTCCGGCGTCATGGACGCCTACGCGCACGCCCTGTTGCAGTCGTTCAGCGACAGCAACCCCCTCTTCCCCGAGCTGCTGCGCGCACGAGGAGCCAAGCTTTCGGAACGCGGCGCCCGTACCATCACCACGGTCCACCGGCTCCTGCTCGACGCGGCAGCTCCCTATACGGACGAGATCCGCCGCTCCGACCCACAGGCGGGACTGGACACCGCGGCCCGCGCCGTCCTCGGCGCCTGCTTCCACAATTCCGTCCGCCCGGACCCGGCGACAGGCGCCACGGCGATGCGCCGATACGCGCACGACCTCAGCGACATGGCTGTCGCCTATCTCCGCACGCCCGACCACCGGGACACCGCCCGCACCTGAGCGCTCGAGTCACCTCCAGCCGGACCGGCGGTAGCGGTCGGCCCAGCGTTTGGCGGTGGTGTGGCTGACCTGGAAACGCTCGGCGGCCCGGCGCAGCGGCCGACCGTCCTCGACGATGCACACGGCCAGACGGAGCCTGCCCGTCGGGGGCAGTGGAGCGTTACGGTGGCACACGAGGGCCTCCTGGACTCGGCGGTAGATGTCGCAATCCCCACCGAAACCAGAAGGCCCTCACCCATGCAAGACCACCCTGCCGTCACCAACGTGCCCGAACAGCACACCTAGGGCCCTTCTGACGGACCTTGCCGGAGTCGCGGGCCCTGGCACGCACATCTGCGGCGTTGTCGTCGGTCCACGACGCTCCGCGTCGCCTCCCTCCTCCGCCTTGCAGCTGCACGCACCAGACCCCGCTCGCGGAGCCGAACATTGCGGCCTCCCGCATCCAGCCGGATCCGTCAGAAGGGCCCTAGCCGTCGACGGCAGGACGGGTAGGGACCAGCACGCTCTGCACGGCAGGCCCGACGAGCATGATGAGCTTCTCGCGCTCCGCCCCGACGAGCGTAGGGACACCGACGACGCCCCGCCCCACCACCAGGCCGACGAGCATCGACGACACGACCCCCGCGCGGAGCATCGCGTCGTGGGTGTCGGCGTCGCGCGAGGCGACCGCGGCGACGAGCAGCCGATCCTGGAGGAACTCGCGCAGCTGCTCGTTCACCTGATCGTTGACGATGGCGCCCCGGAGCATCGCCATGAGCGGCTCCGACGTCCGGGCGTCCACCTCCCACACGTCGAGGAAGGCGCGGACGACCCGCTCGCCGAGGCCGTCGTCCGCCCCCTCGAAGGCGGCGCTGAAGCGCGCCAGCGCCTCCGCGGGAACGGCCATGACCGCGGCGAACAGCTCGCCCTTCGAGCGGAAGAACTGCATCACCAGGGACGCGTCCACCCCGGCGTCGGCCGCCACCCGCCGGATCGTGGTCTTGGTGAAGCCGTCGGCCGCGAAGCGGGCGCGGGCCGCGGTGAGGATCGCCTGTCGGGTCGTGTTCGCTCCCGGACGGCGTCCACGACGGGGGGCCGGGGCGGGACTCGTGTGGGCACTCATGGCCCAAAATTACCCTCACGCCATAAACTCAACGCTGTTGAGTTTTTCTCCTCGCGGATCTACGTTCGGACTGTCGGCAGAGTCCGTCGCCGGCAGGAAGACGCGAGGAGCGCACCATGAGTGACGGCCAGAAGGTATTCATGCCCTCCCACCCGCTGGAGCCGGGTGCCAGGTACGGGGTCCTGAGCGACTTCGATCCCGGCACTCGCACACTGGAGGCGGGTTTCCGGATCGCGCCGCCGTTCAAGCCGCTGCCCGTCGACATCGTGCTCGACAAGGACGTACCGGTGACGCTCCGCGACGGCGTCACGATCCACGTCGACGTCTTCCGCCCCGCCGGTGCGGAGCGGGTCCCGGTCATCGTGGCGTGGAGCCCGTACGGCAAGGGCCAGGGCACGTCCGCAAGCGTGATGGGCATCTTCGGCATGGTGGGCCTGGACAACGCCATCGTGTCGGGCCTGGAGAAGTTCGAGGGCCCCGACCCCGCCTACTGGTGCGCGCACGGCTATGCGATCTGCAACCCGGACATCCGCGGCGTGGCCAACTCCGGGGGCGACAGCGTCCTTTGGGACCGCCAGGAGGGCCGGGACTGCTACGACTTGATCGAGTGGCTGGGCGTCCAGGACTGGTGCACCGGCAAGGTCGCGATGAGCGGCACCTCCTACCTCGCGGTCTCCCAGTGGTTCACCGCGGCCGAGCAGCCGCCGCACCTGGCGGCGATCAACCCATGGGAGGGCGTCAGCGACGTCTACCGCGACCTGGTCATGCGCGGCGGCATGCCCGACACCGGCTTCGCCCGCCAACTCCAGGACAACAGCTACTACGGCAAGGCCCGCAAGGAGGACATCCTCACCGAGGCCGAGCACCACCCGCTGATGGACGAGCTGTGGGAGAACAAGATTCCGCGGTTCGAGAACATCACCGTGCCCGCGTACGTCGTCGCCAGCTACTCCAACACCCTGCACACGGCCGGTACGTTCCGCGCCTGGCGGAGGATGGCGTCCGAGAACAAGTGGCTGCGCGTCCACAACAGCCAGGAATGGCCCGACTACTACGACGAGGCCAACGTCGAGGACCTGCGCCGCTTCTTCGACCACACCCTCAAGGGCGAGGACAACGGCTGGGAGCGGACACCCCGCGTGCGCTACTCCCTCCTCGACCTCCAGGGCGGCGACCAGGTCAACGTACCCGCGGACCAGTTCCCGCCGGCCGACGTCACCTCGACGAAGTACTACCTGGACGGCCGCACCCGGACCCTGGCGACCACGACGCCCGCCACCGAGACCACGGTCGGCTACGACATCGAGTCCACCCCGGACCTGGTGTCGTTCGTGACACGCTTCGACGAGGAGACCACGCTGGTCGGCTACCCCAAGGCACACCTGTGGGTCGAGGCCGACGGCGCGGACGACATGGACCTGTTCGTACTCGTGCAGAAGCTCGACACGTACGGCACACCGCTGCAGGCGTTCACCGCACTCAACCAGGGGGCACTGGCCCAGGACGTCACCGAGCGGGGCGCCTCGATCCTGCGCTACAAGGGCTCGGACGGGCGGCTGCGCGTGTCGATGCGCCACCTGGACAAGTCCCTGACCACGGACGACGTCCCGGCACACACCTTCGACCGGGTCGAGAAACTCTCCCCCGGCGAGGTCGTCGACATCGAGATCGACCTGCTGCCGGTCGGGCTCACCTTCCACCCGGGCGAACAGCTCCGCTTCATCGTCAGCGGCCGCTCACTGCTCGGCACGATGATGCCCGGAAACCGCGAGTACGAGCCCGCCAACAGCGGTCGACACATCATCCACACCGGCGGGGACCGCGCCTCGTACGTGCAACTTCCGGTCAAGACCGGGTGACCCGGGCGGTCCGCCCGACTTCGCGGGCCCGCTCACCCGTCTTCTCTACGGCCCCAGGACCGGACGAACGCGCGGACCGCCCCGGCGAGTTCGTCGGGGCGGCTGAGTGTCACCACGTCCACGTCGGCCGCCATGTCCCGCAGGGGCCGGTAGACGAGATCCGGCAGTCCGACGCGTTCCGTGGCGGTCGGGACCACGGCCACTCCGGCACCGGCCGAGGCCAGCACGAGCGCGCCGAGGGTGCTCGTCACCCGGTGGACGCGCGCCCGCTGCTCCGCACCGAGCCGGTCGAGCACGCTCACGTCGTCCTCGTCGGCCGCGTACACGACGAGGTTCTCGCCCGCCAGATCGGCGGACGACACCGAGGCGGCGTCCGCCAGCGGGTGGTCGTGGCGTGCGGCGATCGACAGGGTCGTGCGCACTCCACGCCGCACCACGAGATCGGCCACGTCGCCCAGCCCGTTGTCGGGGCTGTACCCGATGTCGAGGGTGCCGTCGCGCAGGCCCTGCACCTGTGCGGCGGGCGGGAGTTCACTCACGTGGAGCTCCACCCGCGGGTGTGCCAGGTGGTAGCGGCGCAGGTCCTCGGCGAGAGTGCCTTCCAGTACGGCGATGCCGGAGAAGCCGATCCGCACCGCGCCGATCTCACCTCTGACCGACTTCCGGGTGACGTCCAGGGCGCGGTCGGCCTGCGCGAGCGTGCGGCGCGCCTCGACGAGCAGCAGTTCCCCCGCCTCCGTCAGTTCGACCCGGCGGCTGGTGCGGACGAAGACCGGGCCACCCACCTCGCGCTCCAGCGCCTTCACCTGGGTGCTCAACGTCGACTGGGTGACGTGCAGCCGCGCGGCCGCACGTCCGAAGTGGCGGTCCTCGGCGACCGCCACGAAATAGCGCAGGTGGCGAAGTTCCACGCGACATCTCCGATCGTTCTCAACGAACAATAGATCAGATCTATCAATTGGACCTATCGATACTTCGGCCGGAGACTTTAGACATGCCTACAACACAGACGCTTCAGGACCGCCAGGACATCGCCGACCTCATGACCGGCTGGATCCACCGGGACCTCGGGCAGTGGGACCGGCTCCGGGAGCTGTTCCACCCGGGCGCCCGGATCGAGATCACCTGGTTCGAGGGGCCTGCCTCGGACTTCGTCGACGCCTCCGCGGGAATGGCCACCACCGGCCTGCGCACCAAGCACCTCATCACGGCACCCAGCGTGACCTTCTCGGCCGACCGCACCCGGGCGGTCTGCGAGACCAACGCCGTCATCGTCGCCTAGAACGGCGCCCTCGAACTGGGCTGCAACGGCCACAACCGGTTCATCGACCGGGTGGAGCGCCGCGACGGTGCCTGGCGCATCGCCGACCGCAAGAGCGTGTACGACTTCGCCACCTTCACCTTCCCCGCCGGCATCAGGGACATCGACGCCGACGTGGTGGCCAAGTACCCCCGCGAGTACGCCGCGTTGGCCTACGTACTCGACAGGAGCGGGTTCCCCGTCGAGCGCACCTTCGCGACCCAGGGCAGCGAACTGGAACGCGAGATCAAGGAGTCGGCCTTCGCCTGGCTCTCCGCAGAAACCGAAGCGTGACGCGCCTTGAAACTGATCACCATCGAGGAGCACACGCCGCTTCGCCGCCTTCGCCTCCCTGCCCACGTCCGCCCCTGACCGGGCACCCGCCGAACTCAAGCGCGCCGTCGAGGAACTCGGCCACGTCGGCACACTCATCCATGGACGTACGTGCGACGAGTTCCTGTCGGCCGAACGGTTCGACCCCGTCCTGCGGGCGGCCGCGGAACCGCGGGTCCCGATCTACCTCCACCCGGCCCCGCCCACCCGCGACACCAGCGCGGCCAACGACGAATCCGGCATCCACTTCCTCCACCTTGTCCTCAGCGGAGCACTGGACCGCACCATCGGCGACTACGCCCTCCCCCCTTGTGCCGAACGGTGGTTGCCTAGCCCCGGTACGTCTCCAGCAACCGCAACCACACCTCACTCACCGTCGGATACGCCGGTACCGCATGCCACAACCGGTCGATCGGGACCTCGCCCGCGATCGCGATCGTCGCCGAGTGGATGAGTTCGCCGACGCCGGGGCCGACGAAGGTGACGCCGCGGAGGATTTCGCGGTCGAGGTCGACGATCATGCGGGCCTGGCCGGTGTAGCCGTCGGCGTAGAGGCCGGCGCCCGCCACGTTCGCGAGGTCGTAGTCAACGGCGCGGACGCGGTGGCCGGCCGACTGTGCCTCGGCGAGGGTGAGGCCCGCGCTGGCCGCTTCGGGGTCGGTGAAGACGACCTGGGGGACGGCGTCGTGGTCGGCGGTCGCGGCGTGGGCGCCCCAGCGGTCGGTCTCCAGGAGCGGGACGCCCTGCGCGCGGGCGGTGATCGCGGCGCCCGCGATGCGGGCCTGGTACTTGCCCTGGTGGGTGAGGAGGGCGCGGTGGTTGGCGTCGCCGACGGCGTAGAGCCAGGTGCTGTTCGTGACGCGGAGGGTGTCGTCGACGTCGAGCCAGGAGCCGGGGGCGAGGTCCACCGTCTCCAGGCCGATGTCGTCCGTGCGGGGTGCGCGGCCCGTCGCGAAGAGGATCTCGTCGGCTTCGAGGGTCGTGCCGTCGTCGAGGGTGGCGGTGACCGTGCCGTCGGGGGCGCGGGTCACCGACTTGACCGAGGTGTGGGTGCGCAGCTCCGCGCCCGCCTCGCGCAGTGCGCCCGCCACCAGCCGGCCCGCGAAGGGTTCCATACGTTCCAGCAGGCCCGCGCCGCGAACCAGGACCGTGACCCGGGAGCCGAGGGCCTGCCAGGCCGTGGCCATCTCCGTGGCGACCACGCCGCCGCCGACCACGATGAGGCGGCCGGGAACATGGTCCGCGCTCGTTGCCTCCCGGCTGGTCCACGGCCGGACCGCGTCGAGGCCCGGGAGCGGGGGCAGGGAGGCGCGGGTGCCCGTGCAGACGGCCACCGCGTGGCGCGCCGTGAGGGCGGTCACCGTGCCGTCATCGGCCGTGACCGTGACGCGGCGCGGGCCGTCGAGGCGGCCGTGGCCGCGGTACAGGTCGATGCCGATGGACTCCAGCCAGCCGACCTGACCGTCGTCCTTCCAGTGCGAGGTGAACGAGTCGCGGTGCGCGAGGACCGCCGGGGCGTCGAGCGGGCCCTGTACCGCCTGGCGCAGTCCGGGGACCTTGCGGGCGTCGGCGCGGGCCATCACGGGGCGCAGCAGTGCCTTGCTGGGCATGCACGCCCAGTACGAGCACTCGCCGCCCACCAGCTCGCTCTCCACGATGGCGGCGCTGAGCCCGCCCGCCCGCGCGCGGTCCGCGACGTTCTCGCCGACGGGTCCCGCTCCCAGCACTACGACGTCGTACTCGATGGCTTCCGTCATACGGCCCAGTGTCGCAGCGTGGTCGGATGTGTGCGTGCCGAGCACATGGGTAAGGGCGCGGAATACGTCCGTCATGCGGACGGTTGTGCACAGCGGCTTTGCCCCCTACGGCTTCGCCCCGAACCCCGGAAGCAGGAAGAGGGAAAAACACCATGAGCAGCACCACCACGGAGCTGACCAAGGAGAACTTCGATCAGACGGTTACGGAGAACGAGTTCGTTCTGATCGACTTCTGGGCTGACTGGTGCGGGCCTTGCAAGCAGTTCGCCCCGGTCTACGAGGAGGCCGCCGAGGCCAACCCGGACCTGGTGTTCGGCAAGGTCGACACCGAGGCTCAGCCGGAGCTGGCCGCCGCGTTCGGGATCCAGTCGATCCCGACGCTGATGATCGTGCGTGACCAGGTGGCCGTGTTCGCGCAGCCGGGTGCGCTTCCGAAGGAGGCGCTCGAGGACGTCATCGGCCAGGCCCGCAAGCTGGACATGGACGAGGTCCGCAAATCGGTCGCCGAGCAGCAGGCCAAGGCTCAGCAGGAGGCCGAGGGGCAGGAGGGCTGAGGCCCTCCCCCGCCAACTGCCGGTGAGGCGGTCGCCCGATTGGGCGGCCGCCTCACTGCGTGTGCGGGCGAGCGGTTCCCGGTTCAGGTCGAGTCGCGCGCCACCAAGGTCACCGTGAGCGCGTTCCGCGGCTCCGACTCCGGGGCCGGGTCCGGTTCCCTGACCAGGCGGTCCACCAGTTCCGCCAGCTCGCGCCCGGACGGCAGGTCCAGGCGCACCGTGCTCAGCCGTGGCCGCAGCAGCCGGCCCAGCATCAGGTCGTCGGCGCCCATCACCGCGACGTCGCCGGGGATGTCGACGCCCGCGTCCTGGAGCGCGCGCATCAGCAGCATGGCGTACTCGTCGTTGTACGCGAACACGGCGTCGAGGCCCAACTCCCGCACCTGTGCCGCTACTTGGGCCGCGTCCTGCTCGTCGTACGCGAGCGGCAGCCGCACCGTCTCCGCGCCCGCCTCCCGTACGCCCTCCAGGCGCGGCACCGCGAACACGTCCAGCCCCGGTTCCTTCGGCATGACCACGCCTGCGCGCCGGTGGCCGCGCGCGAGCAGGTGTTCGGCGGCGACCCGGCCGACCTGCCGGTGGTCCGTGAGGAGGGCGTGCGCGCCCTCGACCCGGTCAGGGCCGAGCGTGATGACGGCGCGGGCGCCGGAGCGGCGGAGCACCGCGATGCCATCGGGGCCCATGCCGACGGGGCCCAGCACGGCGACGGGGCGCAGCTCGGCCCAGGCGCGGGCGGCACGGTCGCCGCTGCGGCCGACGCTGCCGTACTGCACGACGGTGTAGTCGAGGCGGCTCAGCGCCCACTGGAGTTCGTTGAGGAAGGCGCTGTAGAGCGGGCCGATCGGCACGTCGGGGGTCGGCACGAGGACGATCCGGGTGTGTCCGGCGCGCAGGCTGCGGGCGGCGGCGTGCGGGACGTAGCCGAGTTCCTTGGCGGCCTCGTGGACCCGCTGCCGGGTCGGCTCGCTGATGCGGACGGCGCTGGTGTTGTTGAGGACGTAGCTGACGGTGGCGCGCGAGACCCCGGCGCGGCGCGCGACATCGGCGCTCGTGGGCAGGGCGCCGGTGGCGAGGGGCCGGGTGGCGGCGGGCCGGGCCGGCTCGGGCGACTTGACCGGTGCGGCCGGCTGCGCGGGCACGGTCGACTGGGCGGACTGCTGCTTCGGTATCTGCACCATGACGTACGGCATCCTTCCAGACGCCGCGCGGCCCGCGCGGCTACCCCCGTGCCAAGGTCTTCCACAGTTTCGGGTCCTCGAAGTTCAGCGCCCACAGGACCGTGTTCCGCACGCCGTGTCCGCGCAGCACGGGGAGGTGTGCGGCGATGCCGGCGGCGTCCTGGTACCAGACGGTGCGCCGGGTCGCCTTCTTCCCCTTGCCTTCCTCGTACGCGAAGTGGGGCGTGCGGGAGGCCGGGTCGAGGGCGTACGGGGCGCCGGCCTTCCGGCGCAGCGTCTCGGCCTCCTTCGACGTGACGTGCCGGGCGCGTTCACGGGCGCCCCGCTCGCCGCCGGCCTTCCAGTCCCAGCCGTAGGCCGGGATGCCCATCTCCAGTTTGGCGCGCGGGATTTCGGCCGTCGCGCGGGTCAGGATCTCGTCGTACCACTGGGGCGAGGACAGCGGTCCAGGTTTCCCCGACGCGTCGTGCAGGTTGTACGCCATGATCCGCACCCGGTCGGCGGCGGCGCCCAGCTTTCCGTAGTCCCAAATGCGGCCTGCCGCCCGGGTCTTGGGGCTCACGGTGAGGAAGCACTGCTTGTGCGCCGCGTGCAGGCGGGCGCACAGTTCGGTGGCGAAGGCGGTGTAACCGGCTCGCACCGAGCGGTACTTGTCGTCCGGCGCCGTCGCGATCGACTCGTAGTCGATGTCGAGTCCGTCGTAGTCGCGGGCGCGGGCGACGGCGAGCAGGGCGTCGATGTGGCGGGTGCGGGACTTGTCGTCGGTGAGTACGGAGGCCAGCGCTCCGGGCTTCTGCTGTTCCATGACGGTCGGGACGACCTGGATGCCGCGGGCGTGCAGCCCGTCGACGATGCGGCGTTCGCCCGCGCCGGGGTGGCCGGTGACGCGGGTCGCGGACTTCGCCTCGTACCAGAAGGGGCTGATGGTGCGCAGTTGCGCGGCGTGGGCGAGGGCGTTGCGGTAGGCGGCTTCCTGGTCCCAGTACGGGAGCCAGGCGGAGACCGTGCGCGGGGGCTTGGGCGCGGTGGAGTGGGTGGTGGGTGCGGCGGCGGTGAGGGTGAGGGTCGCGGCGAGGACGCAGCGGGCGGCGGTGCGGTGACGTCGTGTCATGTGGCGAGCCTGCGACGCGTGCGGCACACCCGCCGAGGGAATTGGGCCGGTCGGCGTCTAACGTGACCCGCGTGACTGCGAACACTGATGACCACACGTACGAGCACCCGGGCCGCGGCGGCGCGACGGCCACGACGGAGGCCGCGCCGGACCGGGTGGGCAGGGTGCGCACCGAGTACGCGCCCGCGCACGACGGCGACCCGGACCCCGGCGAAGTGGTGTGGACCTGGGTGCCGTACGAGGAGAACGACGGGCGCGGCAAGGACCGCCCGGTGCTCGTGGTCGCGCGCGAGGCCGCCGGGACACTCCTCGCGGTGCAGCTGTCCAGCAAGCGGCACGACAACGACCGCGAGTGGGTGGCGCTCGGTTCCGGCCCGTGGGACCGGGAGGGGCGGGACTCGTGGGTGGACCTGGACCGGGTGCTGCGCGTGCACGAACAGGGCATGCGGCGCGAGGCGTGCGCCCTGGACCGCGGCCGGTTCAACCTCGTGGTGCTGCGGCTGCGGGAGCGCTACGGCTGGCGCTGAGCCCGATCTGGAGATGTCCAGAGGCGCTCTTGTGCGATCCGGCGTAAGCGTCTTGGGTGGTGACCTGTGTCGCCCGTAAGGGGCCGTTTGTCGTTTTGTCGATCAACGGCCGAATCGACGGCATGGCCCCCACCGGGGACCATGGAGAGCGTGCGAACCAGGAGGAATCCCCCCATGAGCGAGGGAGACTGTACGGCGCTCGGTGACCTGGTCACCGAGGCCGGGGCGGAGGCCCTGGTACGGGGCATCTGCTTCAAGACCGGACCGCCCCGCAGGGTCGGGGTCGAACTGGAATGGATCGTGCACGAGCCCGGCCCCCCGATGAAGCCGTGGCTCCCCTTACCACCCGAACGACTCGACGCGGCGTACGTCGCACTGCGCGCCCTGCCCCTGCGCTCGGCGCTCACCGTGGAACCCGGCGGGCAGCTGGAGCTGAGTTCGCTCCCCGCCGACTCCCTCACCGAATGCGTCTCGGCCATGCGGGCCGATCTGACGACCGTCCGCGCCGCACTCAGCGGCCACGGGCTCACCCTCTCCGGCCACGGCACCGACCCGTGGCACCCGCCCCGGCGCGTCCTTCACCAGCGCCGCTACGACGCCCTTGAGGCCTCGCTCGACCGGGCCGGGCCCGCCGGGCGCTCCATGATGTGCTCGTCCGCCTCCGTGCAGGTGTGCCTGGACGCGGGGCACGAGGAGCCGGGTCCGTTGGGGCACGGCAGGCGCTGGCGGCTCGCGCATCTGCTGGGTGCCGTGCTCGTCGCCGCGTTCGCCAACTCGCCCATGCTGGGCGGGCGTTCGACGGGTTGGAGGTCCACGCGGCAGCTGCTGTGGGAGCGGATAGACGTGGGCCGCTCCGGTGGCGTGCCCTTCGACTTCGAGCCACGCGCGGCCTGGGCCAGGCACGTGCTGGACGCGCCCGTGATGTGTGTGCGCACCGACGACGGGCCGTGGCAGGTGCCGGAGGGTCTCACCTTCCGGGAGTGGGCGCGTACGGGCCGCCCGCGCCCGCCGACCCGCTCGGATCTCGACTACCACCTGACCACCCTCTTCCCGCCCGTGCGCCCGCGCGGGCACCTCGAACTGCGCATGATCGACGCGCAGTCGGGCGACGACGGGTGGCTGGTGCCGCTCGCCGTGACCACCGCGCTGTTCGACGATCCGCAGGCCGCCGAGACCGCGTACCGCGCGGTGAAGCCGCTCGCGGAGCGCGCGGGCCCGGAGCCCGCCCCGCACAATCCGCTGTGGCGCGACGCGGCCCGGCTCGGCCTCGCCGATCCGGAGCTGCGGGAGGCGGCGACGGCCTGCTTCACGACGGCGCTGGAGGCGCTGCCGAGGCTGGGCGCGGACCCGGAACTGCGGCAGGCGGTCGCGGACTTCACGCACCGCTATGTCGTACGCGGCCGCTGCCCGGCCGACGACGTGCTCGACCTGCTCGCCCGAGAACCCGCCAGGACCCGTCCGACGACTCAGACGACCCAGACGACTCAGACGACTCAGACGACTCAGGGGAGGACCGTCACCTCATGACCGCCGAGGAGAACGTCACCACTGACCCGGAAGCGCTTCGGCGCCGCGCGGCGGACGCCCTGGAGGCCGCGCGGCGCCGTACGACGCTGCTGACGAGCTCGGTCGACGAGGCCGAACTCACCGCCCAGCACTCGCCGTTGATGTCACCGCTCGTCTGGGACCTCGCGCACATCGGGAACCAGGAGGAGCAGTGGCTGCTGCGCGCGGTCGCGGGCCAGGAGGCGATCCGGCCCGAGATCGACCCGCTGTACGACGCGTTCGAGCACCCGCGCTCGGAGCGGCCCAGCCTGCCGCTGCTCGCGCCGCGGGAGGCGCGCGGCTACGCGGCGGACGTGCGCGGACGCGCCTTCGACGTCCTGGAGAAGGCGTCGTTCGACGCGCAGGGAGGCGAGCGCCTGACGCGTTCGGGCTTCGCCTTCGGGATGATCGCCCAGCATGAACAGCAGCACGACGAGACGATGCTGATCACGCATCAGCTACGGAAGGGCGGCGCGGCGCTCACTGCCCCCGATCCCGAGCCACTCCCGCGCCCCTTCGACGGTCCGGCCGAAGTCCTCGTCCCCGGCGGCCCGTTCACGATGGGCACGACGGCCGAGCCATGGGCGCTGGACAACGAACGGCCCGCGCACACCCGTCTCGTACCGCCGTTCCACCTCGACACGACTCCGGTGACGAACGCCGAGTACATGGAGTTCATCGAGGACGGCGGCTACCGGCAGGAACGCTGGTGGGAGCCGGCCGGGTGGGCGATGGCGCGCGAGCACGACCTCGGAGCGCCGCTGTTCTGGCGCCGCGAGGGCGGGCAGTGGCTGCGCAGGCGGTTCGGGGTGACCGAGCCCGTGCCGCCGGACGAGCCGGTGCTGCACGTGAGTTGGTACGAGGCCGACGCCTACGCGCGGTGGGCGGGGCGGCGGCTTCCCACCGAGGAGGAGTGGGAGAAGGCGGCCCGCCACGATCCGGCCACCGGGCGTTCGATGCGCTACCCGTGGGGCGACGCGGACCCGACGCCGGAGCGCGCGAACCTCGGCCAGCGACACCTGCGCCCCTCCCCCGCCGGAAGCCACGAGCCGGGCGAATCCCCGCTCGGCGTACGGCAGTTGATGGGCGACGTATGGGAGTGGACGTCGAGCGACTTCCTGCCCTACCCGGGGTTCGTGGCGTATCCGTACCGGGAGTACTCGGAGGTGTTCTTCGGGCCCGCCCACAAGGTGTTGCGGGGCGGTTCGTTCGCGGTGGACGCGGTGGCGTGCCGCGGCACGTTCCGCAACTGGGACCATCCGATTCGGCGGCAGATCTTCTCCGGGTTCCGCACGGCCCGCGACGCCGAGCCACGGGAGGGTACCTGATGTGTCGTCATCTGGCCTATCTGGGGCCACCCGTGCCGCTCGGCGAGGTCGTCGACCGGCCGCCGCACAGCCTGTTCCGCCAGTCGTGGGCGCCGCGCAGACAGCGGCACGGCACGGTCAACGCCGATGGTTTCGGGGTGGGTTGGTACGCGGACGGGGATCCGGTTCCCGCCCGTTACCGCCGCGCCGGGCCCATCTGGGGCGACGCGGCGTACCAGGACCTGGCCCGCGTCGTCCGCTCCGGAGCACTGCTCGCGGCGGTCCGTGACGCGACGCTCGCCGGGGCGGACGGCGAGGCGGCCGCGGCCCCGTACGCGACGGGCCCCTGGCTGTTCAGCCACAACGGGGCGGTGCCGGGCTGGCCACAGTCCCTGACCTCGCTCGCGCCGACCCTGCCGCCGACGGACCTGCTGTCGATGGAGGCGCGCTGCGACGCGGCGTTCCTGTGGGCGCTGATTCTGCACCGGCTGCGCGCGGGCGACGAGGAGGGACAGGCGCTCGCCGACACGACCCTGGAGATCGCCGAGGCGGCGCCCACCGCCCGCCTCAACTTCCTCCTCACGAACGGCGACACGATCACCGCCACGGCCTGGGGCGACACCCTGTGGTACCGCACGGAGCCCGGCCGCTGTGTCGTCGTCGCCTCCGAACCGTACGACGACGATCCGCGCTGGATCGAGGTTCCCGACCGCACGCTGCTCGCGGCGAGCCGCACCGACGTCCTGTTGACCCCGCTCAAGGAGCCCTCTGCGTGAGCCCGTTCCGCATGACCCGCACCCTGCCCGAGGACGCCACCGACGCGGCCCTGCGGGCCGACGTCCTGCACGGCCTGACCCGTTCGCCCAAGACGCTCCCGCCCAAGTGGTTCTACGACGCCCGGGGCAGCGAACTCTTCGACGAGATAACCCAGTTGCCGGAGTACTACCCGACCCGGGCGGAACGCGAGATCCTCATCGCGCGCGCCCCGGACATCGCGGCGGCCACCCGCGCCCGCACCCTCGTCGAGCTGGGTTCCGGCTCGTCCGACAAGACCCGCCACCTCCTCGACGCGCTCACCGACCTGACGACGTACGTGCCCGTGGACGTGAGCGAGAGCGCGCTGCGCGGCGCCGCCGGCACACTCCTCGCCGAGAGGCCGGCGCTCGACATCCACGCGCTGGTCGCCGACTTCACGGCCGCGCTCGACCTGCCCGCGACGCCCGCGCCCCGCCTGGTGGCCTTCCTCGGCGGCACGATCGGCAACCTGCTGCCGCGGGAGCGGGCGGCGTTCCTGGCGGCGGTGCGTGGCCTGCTGGAGCCCGGCGACTTCTTCCTCCTCGGCACGGACCTGGTGAAGGACGAGGGGACGCTGGTCGCGGCGTACGACGACGCGGCGGGCGTCACGGCCGCGTTCAACAAGAACGTACTGGCCGTGATGGGCCGCGAACTCGGCGCCGACTTCGACCCCGACGCCTTCGAGCACGTCGCCCTGTGGAACGCCGAGTGCGAGTGGATCGAGATGCGGCTGCGCGCCACCACGGCGCAGACCGTGAAGATCCCGGCCCTCGGCCTCGCGGTCGAGTTCGCGGCGGGCGAGGAGGTGCGTACGGAGGTCTCCGCGAAGTTCCGGCAGGAGGGCGTGAAGGCGGAACTGCACGACGTAGGGCTTGAGTCGGCGCACTGGTGGACGGATGAGGAGGGCCGGTTCGCGCTGTCGCTGAGCAGGGCGCCGGCCGGGCTGCTCTAGGACCCGCCCAAGCCCTGCCCAAGCCCTGCCTGTGCCCAGCCGACGGTCCTAGTTGCTCTCGTCGAGCCGGCGGGTGACCTCGCGGGAGGCGCGCTTCGCCTCGGTCGCCGGGTCGCCGCCGGTGAGCACGTTCGACATGTACTGCTTGATGGGGTTCTTGCCGGCCTCCACGTTCGGCCACAGCGGCGAGCCGGGGGTCGCCTTGCCGTGGGCGGCGCCGACGGCCATCGCGGCGACGCCCGGTTCGGCGGCCACCTCGTCGGCGAGCGTGGTCTTGTTCGGTACGTAGTTCATGGTGCGGGCGAGTGCGGTGTTCCACTTGTCGCCCGCGAGTGCCTTCACCACTTCGACGGCGCCGTCCCGGTCGTCGGTGTTGGCGGGGACGATGAGGTCGGAGCCGCCGGTGAACACGGTTCCTGGCCTGCGGCTCGTCTTGCCGGGGATCGGGAAGTAGCCGAGCTTTCCCTTGAGTTCCGGGTTCTTCTGGAGGATGCGCTGGGCGGCGCCGGGCACGGAGATGATCTGCGCGATGTCGCCGTGGGCGAACTGCTCGGCCTGCGGCGGGTGTTCCTCGTCGGCGTCCCTGGGTCCGCCGCCGAGCGCCTGGAGTTGGCGGTAGAAGGCCATGCCGCGCAGCGCCGCGGGCGAGTCGAGGGTGCCGGACCAGACACCCGAAGACTCCTCGGCGAGGCGGCCACCCTCGTCCCAGATGAACCCGGAGAGCGTGTACCAGTCCTGGCCCGCGAGGTAGATGCCCTCGGTGCCGCCGGAGTTCAGCTTCCGGGTCATGTCGAGCCACTCGGCGCGGGTGGTGGGCGGCCTGTCGATGCCGGCCTGCCGGAACAGGTCCTTGTTGTAGATGACGACGCGGTTGGCCGCGTACCAGGGGATGCCGTACTGCCGTGAGTTGTCGACGCCCGGCTCGGCGAGGCCGGGCAGCCAGTCCTGCATGCCGAGGTCGCGCGCGGACTCCAGGGAGAGGTCGAGCAGGCCGCCACCCTCTACGTACTGCGGGACCTGGGTGTTGCCGACCTCGATGACGTCGGGCGCGCCCGACTCCTTGCCGCGGCGGTCGTCGAGCGCCTTGGTGACCTTGGCGCCGATGCCGGTCCAGTCCTGGATGCGGATGTCGAGGGTGACGCCCTCGTGTGCGGCCTCGAAGTCCTTCGTGAACCGTTTGAGGAAGTCCTCCGACGCACTGCCGCGCATCAGCCACACGGTGACCGCGGCTTCGTCGTCCCCGCCGCCCGGCAGGGTCCCGCACGCCGTGAGGAGCGTGCCGGTGGTGAGGAGGGAACCGAGACTCAGGGCGAGGCGACGGGAGTTCACGTGGGCTGCTTTCTGCCTGCGGACAGGGAGGATTGGCCCGACGTGGGGGAAGAGCGCACGGCTCGTACGGGTGTGCAGGGATTTTGGTATAGACCAACGGGAGGGTCAAGGGTTACGGAACCATCCGTAACGCTCGACCCTCCCGGTCGGGACTTCGGGGCTTGGGGACTTCGGGGCGTCAGGCCATCAGGCGGTGGGCCGCGCCAGGCAGCTCGCGAGGCGCTTCTCGGCGGTGCCGAGAAGCTTCTTGGCGCGGGCGCGGTCGGCGAGCAGCTGCGGGTCGACCTCGACGCCGTCCAGCGCCGCGGCGGCCGCACGCGAGTCGTTACGGGCCTGCGTGAGCGCCTTCTCGGCCTCGTCACGGTCCTTGACGGACTTCAGGTAGTCGGCACTGTTCGGGTCGAAGTCGTCCTCGCGCTCCAGCTCCCGCACCCAGTCACGCGCTTCGGTGTAGACGGTCGCCTGGTACTCCACGGCGCCGTGCGCCATGTCGTAGTCGTGCTCCAGCTCCTCGATCCGCTGCTCGACGGGCGTGATCTGCTCGTCGAGCCGGTCGATGGTGTCCTGGTGCCGGTTGACGGTCGCCTGGTAGCGGTGGCACGGCTCGGGCGCCTTCGCCGCCGCGACGGCCTGCGCCGCGCCCGTGGCACCGAAGGCCATCAGGGTCAGGGTGGTCAGGACGGCGGCACGGGTGAGTCGGCGGTGCGTCAAGATGAGCCTCTTTCCTTGGTCGGACAGCTGTCGGACAGCTGTCGGACAACTGTTGGTGCGAGGCATTCATGACCGGCGGGCCGTGCCCGCTACCCGGGGTGGGCGGGGGCGTCACACGGATGGCGGACCGGGCCGCCCTGGGGCACGGTGGAAGCATGTCGAACCACACGTATCGCGTCACCGAGATCGTCGGCACGTCTCACGAAGGCGTGGATCAGGCGATCCGCAATGGGGTCGAGCGGGCCGCGCAGACCCTGCGCAATCTCGACTGGTTCGAGGTCACGCAGGTCCGCGGGCAGATCGTGGACGGGCAGGTCGAGCACTACCAGGTGGGCCTGAAGGTCGGCTTCCGCCTGGACGGCGACGACTGACCGCGCCTCGTCGGCGGGTCCCGTAGGGGTCGGCCGGGAATGCCTGGTGCTCCCACGCGTTGAACGAAGGTGTGAGCACCGTGATCGAATCGACCCGCTTCTCCGTCCTGGACCGCTCCCGCACGCGCGAGGGCCACTGTGACCAGGACGCGCTGCGCGACACCGTTTCCCTCGCCCAGGACCTGGAGCGCCTCGGATACCACCGCGTGTGGGTGTCCGAGCACCATGGAGTGCCGGGCGTCGCCGGTTCCGCGCCGACCGTGCTCGCGGCGGCCGTCGCCGCGGCCACCCGCCGCATCCGCGTGGGCACGGGCGGCGTGATGCTGCCGAACCACCAGCCGCTGGTCGTGGCGGAGCAGTTCGGGGTGTTGGAGTCGCTGTTCCCCGGCCGGATCGACATGGGCCTCGGCCGGTCGGTCGGGTTCACGGGCGGGGTCCGCAAGGCGCTCGGCCGGGACAAGGATGCCGCCGGCACAGAGGACTTCGCGGCCCAACTCGACGAGCTGCTCGCCTTCTTCACCGGCACGTCGGACACGCGCGTGCACGCCCGCCCCTCCGAGGGACTGTCCGTCCCGCCGTTCGTGCTCGCGATGGGCGAAGGCGCCTCGATCGCCGCCCGCGCCGGGCTGCCGATGGTGATCGGTGACTTCCGCGCCCGCGAGAAGATGCTGCGCGGCATCGACCGCTACCGCGCCGAGTTCCGCCCCTCCCCCTGGGCCCCGGAGCCGTACGTCGTGATCTCCGGGACGGTCGCCGTCGCCGGCAGCGCACCGGAGGCGCACCGGATCCTCGCCCCCGAGGCCTGGTCGATGGCGCACTCGCGCACCCACGGCACGTTCCCGCCGCTGCCGCCCGCCTCGCGCGTGGCGTCCATGGAGATGACCGCGAAGGAGCGCGAGTTCTACGAGTCCGGGCTGCGCGGCCACATCGTCGGCTCGGAGCAGCAGGTGACGGACGAGCTGGAGACGGTGATCAAGGAGAGCGGGGCGCAGGAGGTGCTGGTCACGACCAGTACGTACGACCGCGAGGCGCTGCTGGAGTCGTTCCGGCGACTGGCCCGGATCGCGCGCCTCACGCCCGCGTGACGTCACACATCAGCACACATCAGCGCTTCTCGGGAAGCACCAACAGGGCGTCCCCGACGGGGCGTTCGCCTGCCGCGTCGGACGGGTCGTTGATGACCCGGCCGTCGACGACCATCGTGGTGGAGCCGCCGCCGTCGAGGTTCATGGCGTCGCGCAGGCCGAGCGACCGGGCGACGGCGGCGCTCTCGTCGATGCTCAGGCCGAGCGATCCGGTGCTTCGGCCGTCGGCGGTGACGAGCACGGTGCGGCCCGCGGCGTCCGTGCCCGCGAGGGTGCGCGGGTTCCGTTTGTGCACCCAGCCGTAGTAGAAGCTCGGGTTGCCGGGCTGCACCATGCCGTCCGTGGCCGGGGTGATGTGGCGGCGGCCGTCGCGGACGAGTTCGGGGCCGCCGTTGAGGACGCTGGTGGTGCGGGACGGGGCGAAGGCGCGGCCCTCGCCGTCCTTCAACCCGCTCCGGACCGCGAGGCGTTGGCCGACCTTCGCGAGGGCGGTGAGGCGCGCCGTGTACGCGCCGGTGGCCTGGACGCTGCGGGCTCCGGCGGGCAGGGCGCCGCCGCGCGGCGAGCGCACCTCGACAACCCGGCCGGACCGGTCGAGGACGGCTTCGGCGCCCTCGCCCTTGGGGGTTTCCTTGCCGAACTCCGGGGTGAACGCGACGAGTTCGTCGGGGTCGGTGCAGGTGGTGTCGTGCAGGGGCCGGGCGGTCGGGGTGTCGTCGGCGGTGCCGCCGCAGTTGCGGATCAGGCCGGGGACGCGGTCGACGCCGTCGAGCGCGAGCGAGGTGCCGTCGGCGGCGACGCTGCCCTGCCAGGTGAAGCGCTCGACCTTGGTGCCGCGCGCCGAATCATGGACGACGAGGCCGGGCCGCCCGTTCACCGCCTCGCTCAGCAGACGGCCGCCGTAGACGCCGACGCCGGCCGGATCGCCGGGGGCGCCCGCCTTCGGGTCGAGGACGAAGAAGCCCGCGTTGACGCCGGCCGTCGCGCCGTCGGCGGCGGCGAGGGCGCTGGTGGTCTCGCGGTTCTCCAGGTCCGGGCCGTACGAGGCCTTGAGGCCGCCGCGGAACTTCTTCGGGTCGACGGTGAGCACGTCGACGCGCCAGGGCCCCCGGTCTCCGGCATTTCCGTCCCAGCCGGTGTACCAGGCGGACCCGGTGTATCCGGCGGCGCGCAGCCGGGTGCGTTCGGCGGTGGCGGCGGCCTCGGTCGGGAACGTACCGACGCGGACCCGCCAGCCGAGCGTGCCGCCCGCGTAGTCGGCGGTGGCCGCCGCGGTGACCTCCTCCGAGCGGGCGTCGAAGCCCTTGCCCCGCAGGCCGGAGGCCAGTTCGGCGGCGCTCGCCTCGTCCTTCAGCGCGGTCGGCGGCGCGTCCGGGTCGGGCGAACCCGCGCCGCCCGGGATGGACACCTCCACGGTCCACGCCATGGCCGGGGCGTCGGCGCCGCGCACGATGCGGGTGAGTGTGACGCCGGGCTGGAGGGTCCGGGTCGTTCGGGTCTCGGTCAGGCCTGCGGCGCCGAGCGGGAGACCGTGCCAGGGTACGGAAGAGGACGGGGGCGGGGACGAGGACGCCGGGACCGCTGAAGCCCCCACGAGGGCGAGCGCGCACAGCGCCGTACCCGTACCGAACCATCTGCCACTCACAGCACGACCCCCACGGACGACTCCTCGGACGACAACCTCCGTAACGGTGCGTGAGGCCACGACCACGGGTCAAGGCTTGTGCGCGGCATTCATCGGATGTTCCCCGTGCCGCCCCCACCACAACGTGGGTGGATCATGGAGTACGACAGCAACGCAGAGCCGCGCACAGCCAAGGCAGCCGACCGGGAGCCCGCCCCATGCACCACGCCACCTCGCCCGACCCCCGCCACGACGGCCTCGTGCGGGTGCGCGGCGCCCGCGAGCACAACCTCAAGGGCGTCGACGTGGACATCCCGAGGGACGTCCTCGCGGTGTTCACGGGCGTCTCGGGCTCCGGCAAGTCCTCGCTCGCGTTCGGGACGATCTACGCGGAGGCGCAGCGCCGCTACTTCGAGTCGGTGGCCCCGTACGCGCGCCGCCTCATCCACCAGGTGGGCGCGCCGAAGATCGGCGAGATCAGCGGTCTGCCACCGGCGGTGTCGTTGCAGCAGAGCCGTTCGGCGCCGACCTCCCGCTCCTCGGTCGGCACCGTCACCACCCTGTCGAACTCGCTGCGGATGCTGTTCTCCCGGGCCGGTACGTATCCGGAGGGCGCCGAGCGCCTCGATTCGGACGCGTTCTCCCCGAACACGGCGGCCGGGGCGTGCCCCTCGTGCCACGGCCTCGGTCAAGTGCACCGCACGACAGAGGAGTTGCTGGTCCCGGACCCGTCCCTGACGATCCGCGAGGGCGCCATCGCGGCGTGGCCGGGCGCCTGGCAGGGCAAGAACCTGCGCGATGTCCTCGACGCACTGGGCTACGAAGTCGACCGGCCGTGGCGGGAGTTGACGCAGGCGGACCGCGACTGGATCCTGTTCACGGACGAGCAGCCGGTGGTGACCGTGCACCCGGTGCGGGACGCGGGCCGGATCCACCGCCCGTACCAGGGCACGTACATGAGCGCGAACCGGTACGTGCTCAAGACCTTCTCGGACTCGAAGAGCCAGTCGCTGCGCGCGAAGGCGGAGAAGTTCCTGGAGAGCACGCCGTGCCCGGTCTGCGGGGGCGCCCGGCTGCGCACGGAGGCGCTGGCCGTCACCTTCGGGGGCCGTACGATCGCCGAGCTCGCCGGTGTCCCGCTCGCGGACCTCGCCGCACTCCTCGCCACCGAGGCCGGAACCGCCGAGGCGACCGAGACGGCGCGCGTGCTCACCGGCGACCTGCGCGCCCGCATCGACACCGTCACCGAGCTGGGCCTCGGCTACCTCAGCCTCGACCGCGCCACACCGACACTGTCCGCCGGTGAACTCCAACGCCTGCGCCTGGCCACGCAGTTGAGGTCGGGCCTCTTCGGTGTCGTGTACGTCCTCGACGAGCCGTCGGCCGGTCTGCACCCCGCCGACACCGAGTCCCTGCTGACCGTGCTGGACCGGCTCAAGGCCGCCGGGAACTCCGTCTTCGTGGTCGAGCACCACCTCGACGTGATGCGGCACGCCGACTGGCTGGTCGACGTGGGCCCGCAGGCCGGGGAGCACGGCGGCCGGGTGCTGCACAGCGGGCCCGTGGACGGCTTGCGGGAGGTCGCGGACTCGGCGACGGCCCGCTTCCTCTTCGACGAGGAACCGGCCCCCGAACGCCAAGTCCGCACTCCCACCGGCTGGTTGAAGGTCGGCCCGGTGACCCGGCACAACCTGCGCGACGTCACCGCCGAGTTCCCGCTGGGCGCCTTCACCGCCGTGACCGGTGTCTCCGGCTCCGGGAAGTCGACGCTGATCGGCGAGATCACGGAGGAACTGGACGGCGTCGGACGGCTCGTGGTCGTCGACCAGAAGCCGATCGGGCGCACACCCCGCTCCAACCTGGCCACGTACACCGGCCTCTTCGACGTCGTACGTAAGGTCTTCGCGGCCACCGACGAGGCGAAGGCGCGCGGGTACGGTGTCGGCCGCTTCTCGTTCAATGTCACCGGCGGGCGCTGCGAGACATGTCAGGGCGAGGGTTTCGTCAGCGTAGAGCTGCTGTTCCTGCCGAGCACGTACACGCCGTGTCCGGACTGCGGGGGCGCGCGGTACAACCCCGAGACGCTCGAAGTCACCTACCGGGGGCGGAACATCGCCGAGGTGCTCGATCTGACGGTGGAGGCGGCGGCCGAGTTCTTCGAGGCGGCGTCCACCGAGACGGCCGCCGCGGCGCGCCCCGTGCTGCGCAGTCTGCGCACGCTGCTCGACGTCGGCCTCGGCTATCTGCGGCTCGGGCAGCCGGCGACCGAGCTGTCCGGCGGCGAGGCCCAACGCATCAAGCTGGCAAGCGAGTTGCAGCGGGTGCGGCGCGGGCACACCCTGTACCTCCTCGACGAGCCGACGACCGGTCTGCACCCGGCCGACGTGGAGGTGCTCATGCGGCAGCTGAACGGGCTCGTCGACGCCGGGAACTCGGTGGTCGTCGTCGAGCACGACATGACGGTGGTGGCGGGCGCGGACTGGGTCGTCGACATGGGGCCCGGGGGCGGGACGGCGGGTGGCCGGGTCGTGGCCTGCGGCACGCCCGCGACGGTCGCCGCCGACGAGGAGAGCCGGACCGCGCCGTATCTGCGCAGGCTCCTGGGGTCCTGAACGCGATGACGGGACCGGAGGTTGAGCACCACACCGGTCCCGCCCACCCCGCGCTCTTCGCGGGACGCCTATCGCGCCTGCCCGATCAGCGGGCGACCTTGCGGTTCGCGCGCAGCCACTCCTTGTTCATGCTGGTGATGGAGAACAGCGGGATGCCCTTCGGGCAGGCCGTCGCGCACTCGCCGGTGAGCGTGCAGCCGCCGAAGCCCTCCTCGTCCATCTGCCCCACCATGTCGAGCACACGTGTCTCGCGCTCGGGCGCGCCCTGCGGCAGCACGTTCAGGTGGTTGATCTTCGCGGACGTGAAGAGCATCGCCGCGCCGTTCGGGCACGCGGCCACACACGCGCCGCAGCCGATGCACTCGGCGTGCTCGAAGGAGAAGTCGGCATCCGGCTTCGGAACCGGCGTGGAGTGCGCCTCGGGCGCGGCGCCGGTCGGGGCCGTGATGTAGCCGCCGGCCTGGATGATCCGGTCGAAGGCGGACCGGTCGACGACGAGGTCCTTCACGACCGGGAAGGCGGAGGCGCGCCACGGCTCGATGTCGATCGTGTCGCCGTCCTTGAAGGACCGCATGTGCAGCTGACAGGTCGTGGTGCGCTCCGGGCCGTGCGCGTCGCCGTTGATGACGAGCGAGCAGGCGCCGCAGATGCCCTCGCGGCAGTCGTGGTCGAAGGCGACCGGGTCCTCGCCCTTGAGGATGAGTTCCTCGTTGAGGGTGTCGAGCATTTCGAGGAAGGACATGTCCGTCGAGATCCCGTCGACCTCGTACGTGGACATGGCGCCTTCGGCGTCGGCGTTCTTCTGGCGCCAGACGCGCAGGGTGAGCTTCATGCGTAGCTCCGCTGAGTGGGGTGGACGTACTCGAAGACCAGGTCTTCCTTGTGCAGGACGGGAGCGGCGCCGGTGCCGGTGAACTCCCAGGCGGCGGCGTAGGAGAACTCCTCGTCCTGGCGGGCGGCCTCGCCGTCGGGGGTCTGCGACTCCTCGCGGAAGTGGCCGCCGCAGGACTCGGCGCGGTGCAGGGCGTCGAGACACATCAGCTCGGCGAGCTCGATGTAGTCGATGATGCGGTTGGCCTTCTCCAGCGACTGGTTGAACTCCTCGCCGACGCCGGGCACCTTGATGCGGCGCCAGAACTCCTCGCGGATCTGCGGGATCCGGTCGAGCGCCTTGCGCAGGCCCGCGTCGGTGCGGGCCATGCCGCAGAACTCCCACATCAGCTCGCCGAGTTCACGGTGGAAGGAGTCAGGCGTGCGGTCCCCGTCGACGGCGAGCAGCTTCGCGAGCCGCTCCTCGGTCTCCCGCACGACCTCGACGGTGGCGGGGTGGTCGGCGTTCACCTCGTCCTTGTGCGGGTGCTTGGCGAGGTAGTCGTTGATGGTGGCGGGGAGGACGAAGTAGCCGTCCGCGAGGCCCTGCATCAGCGCCGACGCGCCCAGCCGGTTGGCGCCGTGGTCGGAGAAGTTGGCCTCGCCGATGGCGAAGAGGCCGGGGATGGTGGTGGACAGGTCGTAGTCGACCCACAGTCCGCCCATCGTGTAGTGCACGGCGGGGTAGATCCGCATGGGCACCTTGTACGGGTCCTCGTCGGTGATCCGCTGGTACATGTCGAAGAGGTTGCCGTACTTCGCCTCGACGGCCCCCCGACCCATCCGCTCGATGGCGTCGCCGAAGTCGAGGTACACACCCTGCCCGCCGGGACCGACGCCCCTCCCCTCGTCGCACACGTTCTTCGCGGCGCGGGAGGCGATGTCGCGGGGCACGAGGTTGCCGAACGCCGGGTAGATGCGCTCCAGGTAGTAGTCGCGCTCGTCCTCGGGGATCTTGTTCGCCGGGCGGTCGTCGCCCTTGGCCTTGGGCACCCAGATCCGCCCGTCGTTGCGCAGGGACTCACTCATCAGCGTCAGCTTCGACTGGTGGTCGCCGGTGCGCGGAATGCACGTCGGGTGGATCTGCGTGAAGCACGGGTTGGCGAAGTAGGCGCCGCGCCGGTGGGCGCGCCAGACGGCCGTGGCGTTGGAGTTCATGGCGTTCGTCGACAGGTAGAAGACGTTGCCGTAGCCGCCGGAGGCCAGCACGACGGCGTCTGCGAAGTACGTGTCGATCTTGCCGGTGATCAGGTCGCGGGCGACGATGCCGCGCGCCTTGCCGTCCACGATGACGAGGTCCAGCATCTCGGTGCGCGGGTGCAACTCGATGTTCCCGGCGGCGACTTGGCGGCTGAGCGCCTGGTACGCGCCGAGGAGGAGCTGCTGCCCCGTCTGGCCGCGGGCGTAGAACGTACGCGACACCTGCACACCACCGAAGGAGCGGGTGTCGAGCAGACCCCCGTACTCGCGGGCGAACGGCACACCCTGCGCGACACACTGGTCGATGATCTCGACGGAGATCTGCGCGAGGCGGTGCACATTCGACTCGCGGGCGCGGAAGTCGCCGCCCTTCACGGTGTCGTAGAAGAGGCGGTGCACCGAGTCGCCGTCGTTGCGGTAGTTCTTCGCCGCGTTGATGCCACCCTGCGCGGCGATGGAGTGGGCGCGGCGCGGCGAGTCCTGGTAGCAGAACTGGACGACGTGGTAGCCCTGTTCGGCGAGCGTGGCACCGGCGGAGCCGCCGGCCAGGCCCGTCCCGACGACGATGACGGTGTGCTTGCGGCGGTTGGCCGGGTTGACCAGCTTGGCCTCGAAACGGCGGGTGTCCCAGCGCTCGTTGACGGGGCCTTCGGGGGCCTTGGTGTCAGCGACCGGTTCACCGGTGGAGTAGTTCGCGTACGTGGTCATCTGTTAGCTCACCAATCCGGTCATGACGCCCACGGGCACGGCGATGAAGCCGAGCGTGAGCACCACGGCGAGTACGTTGCCGACGGTCTTCAGGACCCGGTCGCGGGTGCGGCTGCCGACGCCGAGGGTCTGCGCGGCGCTCCAGAACCCGTGCTGGATGTGGAAGCCGAGCGCGAGCATCGCGACGATGTAGATGACATTGCTGTACCAGGTCGAGAACGTGTCGATGATGTTCTGGTACGGGTGCAGGTGCTGGTACCCGCCGGGGTGCACCGTGCCGGTCGTCAGGTCGAGGATGTGCCAGACGATGAACAGGCCGAGGATGATGCCGCCCCAGCGCATGGTGCGCGTGGCGTAGTCGGCGCGCGGCTTCTTGTGCGCGTACTTGCTGGGGCGCGCCTTGTTGCCGCGACGGCTCAGCTGGTACGCGGAGGTGGCGTGCGCGACGACTGCGACGACCAGCACCACGCGGGCGATCCACAGGCCCCACTCGTAGTGCAGCACCGGGGAGCCCATGGTGCGCAGCCAGTGTGCGTAGTGGTTGATCTCCTCGGGGCCGAAGAAGATCTTGAGGTTCCCGATCATGTGGGCGACCAGGTAGAGCAGCATGACGAGGCCGCTCACCGCCATCACTGTCTTCTTGCCGACGGAGCTGTCCCACACGGTGCGTGCCATGGACGGCCGTCGGTCCGTCCGCGTTGCCAGAGCCATGGGTCAAGACGCTAGAGCCCAAGGGCCCGATCGGTCCAAGACATGGTCCACCTCATTTCGATAGGCATTCGCTATCGAGGGGCTAGGGTGGGTGTCATGCAGTTCCAGCAGCTCCAGTACTTCGTCGCGGTCGCGGAGACCCGGCACTTCACGCGCGCCGCCGAGTTGGTGCACGTCGCGCAGCCCTCGCTGTCCCAGCAGATCCGGGCCCTGGAGCGGGAGCTGGGCGTCGATCTGTTCCTGCGGGCGCGCGGGAACATCTCGCTGACGGACGCCGGGGAGGCACTGCTGCCGCTGGCGCGGCGCATCCTCGCCGACGCGGACACGGCGCGGCACGAAGTGCAGGAGCTGGCGCAGCTGAAGCGCGGGCGGGTGCGGCTCGGCGCCACTCCCTCGCTGTGCACGGGGCTGCTGCCGGACGTGCTGCGGGCCTTTCACGACCGGTATCCCGGGATTCAGCTGATGATCGAGGAGGGCGGCTCCCACGACCTCGTACGGGGGCTGGCGCGCGGCGCCCTCGACCTCGCGCTGGTCGTGCTCCCGCTGCCGGCGCCGGCACCCGCCCTGACCACGGTGGAGCTGCTGCGGGAGGAGCTCGTCGTGGTGTCGTCCAAGGACGCGGCGGCGCCGGGGCGGGGGCGGAAGTCGGTGCGGGTCGCCGACCTGGAGGGCGAGCGGCTCGTCATGTTCCGGCACGGGTACGACCTGCGGGAGCTGACCGTCGCGGCGTGCCGGGGCGAGGGGTTCGAGCCGGACTTCGCCGTGGAGGGCGGCGAGATGGACGCGGTCCTCGGGTTTGTGCGGGCCGGGCTCGGGGTCGCCGTTGTGCCGTGGATGGTGGCGCACCGGGCCGGGGCGGACCTGCGGGTCACGCCCCTGGCCAAGCCGGGGCTCAGCCGCACGATCGCGCTCGCGCACCGGTCGGACGTGGCACCACCACGGGCTGCGCGGGAGCTTCAGCGGATGCTGTTCGAGGGGCGCTCCTAGTGTGCGGCCCCCGGCGCGCGGTCGCGGGGCTCTGCCCCGGACCCCGCGCCTCAATCGCCGGCGGGCTTGAACTGGTCATCCTGTCGCGTCTGCCAGTGCCAGCTCATGGAGGCGGTCCGGAGGACCCGGCCGCGCGTAGTACCAGCCCTGTGCCGTGTCGCAGCCCAGGTGCTTCAGCTGCTCGGCCTGGGCGCCGGTTTCGACGCCCTCGACGGTGACCGAGAGGTCGAGGCTGTGGGCGAGGGAGACGATGCCTTCGACGATCTTCAGGTCGACGGGGTCCGCCGGGAACTGCTGCATGCCCTGCGTGAAGGAGCGGTCCAGCTTCAGGACGTTCACCGGCAGGCGCCGCAGGTTCGCCAGGTTCGAGTACCCCGTGCCGAAGTCGTCGAGGGCGATGTCGACGCCCATCTCGGAGAGGCGCCGCAGCGGCTTGAGGAGGTCGTCGTCGGCGCCGATGAGGGCGGACTCCGTGACCTCCAGGCACAGCGCGTCGGGTTCGAGGCCGAAGCGCTCCAGGATGTCGACGGTGTCCGCGACCAGGCCCTGGTGGGTCAGCTGCATCGGGGACAGGTTGACGTTGATGCGGAACGGGCCCGCGTCCTCGTACCGGTCCCGCCAGACCCGGGCCTGCCGGACGGACTCCTCCAGGACCCAGCGGCCGAGCGGCACGATCAGGCCGGTGTGCTCGGCGAGCGGGATGAAGCGGTCCGGGCCGAGGACGCCGTGCTGCGGGTGCAGCCAGCGGACCAGGGCCTCGGCGCCGCGCACGCTGCCGTCGCCGAGGTGGACGAGGGGCTGGTACTCGATGAAGAACTCGCCGCGGTCCAGGGCGGCCGGGAGCGCCGTCGTCAGGCCGTGGCGTGTGATGGCGCGGGCGTCGGCCTCCGGGTCGGCCAGCTCGTAGCGGTTGCCGCCCGCCGACTTGGCCCGGTACATCGTGATGTCGGCGCTGCGCAGCACCTCCGCCGGGCTGCGCTCGGCGGCCGGGCCCTCCACGATGCCGATCGAACCGCGCACGGTGAGTTCGCGGCCGTCGATACGGATGGGGGTGGCCAGGGCGTGCATGATGCGGCCCGCCAGCTCGTCGACCTCGGCCTCGGTGTCCCGGCCCGTGGTGAGGGCCACGAACTCGTCGCCGCCGAGCCGCGCGACCATCTCGCCCGGCGCGGTGGCGCAGGTCTGGAGGCGGTCGGCGACCTCGACGAGGAGCCGGTCGCCCGCCGCGTGGCCGAGGCTGTCATTGATGGTCTTGAAGCCGTCGAGGTCGAGGTAGCACAGGCCGAAGCGCATGCCCTCGCCGGCGCTGAGCACCTTCTCCAGGCGCTCGAAGAACAGGGTGCGGTTGGGGAGTCCGGTGAGCGCGTCGTGGGTGGCCTCGTAGCGCAGCCGCAGGTTCAGCAGGCGGCGCTCGGTCATGTCCTCCATGAGCGCGAGCTGGTACTGCGGCGCACCCTCCGCGTCCCGCAGCAGTGACACCGTCAGGTTGGTCCACAGGGCGGTGCCGTCGGGGCGCGTGTACGCCTTCTCGACCCGGTAGTGCTCCCGCTGCCCCTGCACCAGCTCGCCGTACATGCGCCAGATGTGCGGGTCGTCGTCGGGGTGCGTCAGGTCGTGGGCCTTGCGGCTGAGCAGTTGGTGTCTTGTGCCGCCGAACATCCGCACCATCGTGTCGTTGACCTCGAGGATCGTGCCGTCGAGGTCCGCGATCCCGATGCCGATCGCGGCGCCGTGGAACACCGCGCGGAACTTGGCCTCGCTCGCGTGCAGGGCCTCGGCGACGGCGCTGCGGGCGTTGAGCGCCGCCCTCGATATGGCCTCCTGCTCGGCGCGGGTCCGCTCGCGCAGCGCGGCGGCGAAACCGGCGGCCATCGCGTGCTGGATACGGGCGCAGCGGGAGCGCAGTTCCTCGCGGCGCCCGGCGGCCGGTTCTCCGTCGCCGTCGTGCGCGGCGTCACCGCAGTGCGCGACGAGGTGTTCCTCGACCACGTCGAGGGTGTGGGTGAGCGCCTCGGGGTCGGTGCAGTGCGCGTCGACCAGCGCGCCGCCGACCGCCTGTACTTCCGCGCTGTCCAGGCTCGGCGCGGCGAGCGCGGCGCGCAGCCTGCGTACGAGCGGCACGAGTTCCTCCTCGAACTCGTGCCGGGTCAGGGAGGTCGCCGTGACCGGGAAGATCGCCCGGCTCCAGATCATGGCGAACCCGCGCACTCTGTCTTCCGGTCCGCCCGGCACTTCGGTCACGCCTTGCGCCCCACTCCCACATAGCCCGCGAAGATGTGCGGGTCCTCGTCCTCAGGGGCGCTGTCGGGCCGCCACACCGGCATCGCCACGATGCCCGGATCGACCATCCCGTACCCCTTGAAGAACCGTTTGATCTCGTCGCGGTTCCGCATGATCAGCGGATTGCGGACTTCGTTCCGATAGACCTCGGCCATGCCGTCCGCCCGCTCCGTCTCTAGGGTCATGCCCTCGTTCGAGGCATGTGTCACGATGAGCAGGCTGCCCGGTGCGAGCGCCTCGCTGAGTTCGGCCACCGCCGCGTACGGGTCGTCGGCCTCTTCGATGAAGTGCAGTACGGCGACGAGGAGCAGCGCCACCGGCCGCTCCAGGTCGAGCAGTTCGGTGACCTCGGGGCTCCGGAGGATGTCCTGCGGCTTACGCAGGTCCGCTGTGACGACGCCGGTGCCGGGTACGTCCGCGAGGACCGCGCGGCTGTGGGCGACGGCGACCGGGTCGTGGTCGACGTACACGACGCGCGCGCCGGGGCTGGCCCGTTGGGCCACCTCGTGCACATTGCCGAACGTCGGGATGCCGGAGCCGATGTCGAGGAACTGTGTGATGCCGAGGTCGGCGGCGTACCGCACGGCCCGGCGCATGAACGCCCGGTTCGCCTGCATGATCTTCGGGAGTCCCGGCAGGAACTCCATCGCCTTGCGGGCGGCCTCCCGGTCGACCTCGAAGTTGTGCGAACCGCCCAGGTAGAAGTCGTAGATTCGGGACACACTGGGCACCGAGATGTCGATGCCCAGTGGGGCCCAGGCGGGTCGCTGCATCAATCTCTCCATGGCGTAGGTGAGCCGGTGTTCGAGCCGAGGCTACTGATCCACCGCCAAAGGAGCGAGTCAAAACGGAAATTGACCGTCCGTTCCCGGTCACTGCCTCCGTCACGTGCCAAACGACAACGCTCCGAAACCATCCCGAAACCTTCTCTTTCCCCGGCGAATCCCGGACGAAAAGAACCGGTCCGTTCCCTGCGCACGGCCTGACCTGGCCATGCGGGGAACGGACCGGCAACGAGCCAATTCCGTTGACGACTCTACTGTGGGCCCCTCGCTGAACGCACTTGCCCCTCCCCCGCTGTTACTTGGGAGCCCCTACCGGCTTTCCATCCGGAGCCGCCGCGTACCACGTTCCGCCGACGCCCTGTCCGTTCGTGTCACCTGGCTTTTCGTCTCCCGAGAAGGTGTACACGGGCCAGCAGTTGAGGGTCTGCTGCTTCGTGCCGTCGGGCCGCGTGAAGGTCATGTAGCCCTTCAGTGGAATGTTCTCCGTATCGTTCTTCGCAACCGGAGCGAGGGCCGGCCACTTCTCGGCGCAGGCGCCCACGCAGTTGGACTTGATGGGCCACGCCGAGTCCTTGAGGAAGCGGTAGACCGTCATGCCGTTCTTGTCGACGACGACCTCACCGAGCTTCGGATCCTTGCGCGTGGACAGGCCCTTGAGGTCCGCGGGCCTGGCCCCTGCCTCCTCCTCGGCCTTCTTGTTCGCCTTCTTGCCGTCGGGGGCCGCGGCCCACCAAGTGCCGCCGACGCCCTGCCCCTTGACGTCGCCGGCCTTCTTGTCGTCGGCGTAGCGGTACATGGGCCAGCCGTCGACCGTGAGCTGCTTCGTGCCGTCGGCCGCCGTCACCTCGCCGAGCAGGGACTTGTCCACGCCCGGTGCGGCCTTGGCGCCGCTCGCCGGGACGGCGGGCCACATCTTCAGGCACGCCGCGGCGCAGTTGGACTTGGGTGGCTGGGCGGTGTCCTTGTCGAAGCGGTACAGGGTCATCCCGTCGCTGTCGGTGAGCACCTTGCCCAGCTCCGCGCTCTCCCAGGAGGCGAGTTGGCCCGCCTTCCGGGTCTTGGCCGCGCTCTTGTCGGCGCTGCCCGAGGAGCCGTAGCCGTCGGAACCCGAGCCCGAGTCCGTGCCGTAGCCGTCGGAGGACCCGTAACCGCCCTGCGCGTCGGCCGCGCTGCCCACGTTCTGGCCCGTCGCCGCCTGGTCGCCCTGGTCCTGACCGCACGCCGTCGTCAGCGCCAGCAGGGCCGCAGCTGTCGCTACGAGCGAGGCGCTCCGCCAGGAGGTCTTCATCTCAACTCCCGCACATTGCTTGGGTGTTGCGCGATCCCGGGCGGGTCGCACATGGCCCTAGGTACGGGCGGCGGTGACGGCTGTGTTCAAAGCGCGGGAAGATTTCTTCGGTTGCCGCAGGGGGGCGTGCGACCGCAAACCCGAATGCTCCCGCGCCCCACGTTCGGATCATTCCGGGGCCGCCCCGGCGTGCCGGGACGCGCGGCGGCTCAGGATCCTCTGCGTGCATCGAACCGAGCGCCCGGGCTCCGCCCTGGTCATCCGTGTCCTCGCGGTCGTCGCCACCGCCTGGCTGTGCGGCGCGCCGAGCGCGGCCGCGGCGCCGATGGCGGTACCGGCCGACAACTGCGCGTACGCCTCCGTGGACGGCGGCTCTTCGGGCGACGCGGTGGCGGTGTCGGGCAGCGGCGTCGTCTGCCGGGCGGGCCCCAGCACTCCCCCGCCGAAGAAGCCCGCGCCGAAGCCCCCGCCGCCCGAACCGGCACCACCGCCACCGCCACCGCCACCACCTCCGCCACCTCCAACTCCCCCGCCCCCGCCGCCCGCTCCCGAACCGCCCCCGAAGCCCGAGCCGAAGCCGAAGCCCACCCACACGAAGCGCCCGCACCCCACCCCGTCGCCCGCCGTGCACTACCCGGCGTACCGCCCCACCGCCCACCGCGCCCCGCCGCGCGGCGGCCCGTCGCTGGTCACGCTCACGCTGCTCATCACCGCGCCCGCGGTGCTCGCGGTCGCCGTCCTGCGCCCCCGCTGAACCCGCTGACGCTGACCGCTGACCTCGTTGAACTTGTTGAACTTGTTGAATCTTTGTGGAGCTGTCGATGTCGGAATGGCTTGTTCTCGCCCTCGCGATGCTCGCGGTCTGCGGTGTCGTCCTCGTCGTCCAGGTCCTGCAGCAGCGCAGAATCGGCGACGACGACGATCCATCGGAGACCCCGGACGTCATCGAGTACATGACGATGATGATCGGCGTGGTGTACGCCATCGTCCTCGGTCTGGCCATCGCGGGCGTCTGGGAGGCCCGCAGCGCGGCCCAGGACCACGTGCGCAACGAAGCCCAGGCGCTGCACGAGATCCACGAACGGGTCCGGGTCTACCCGCCCGACGTCCGCGACGCGATTCGCGCGGATGTCGACACGTATGTCAGCCATGTCGTGACGACCGAGTGGCACTCCATGCGCGCGCACGGCGAACTGACCGCGAAGGGCGACGAACTCCTGGCGAAGGTGCGCAAGGACGTCACCGACTTCGAACCGAAGAACGACTTCCAGGCGCAGGCCTACCAGCCGCTGCTCGACCAGGTCACGGCCGCCGACGAGGCGCGCGGCGCACGCGCGGACTCGGCGGGGGCCACGATGCCGGGCGTCGTCTGGTTCGGCCTGATCATCGGCGCCCTGGTCACCATCGGCATGATCTTCGCGCTGCAGATCAGGCGCACGGGCCGCGAACTGCTCCTCGCCGGGCTCTTCTCGTCCCTGATCGCGTTCCTGCTCTTCCTCATCTGGGACTTCGACGCGCCCTACAGCCGCGGCGTCGCGGCGACGGCGGAACCCTTCCTGATGCTGTTCCCGGGAGCCCAGTGACCGCGCGGGGCTGCGCTCCGCCCCGCCGCGCAGCAGTCTGTGACCCATGACCCGATGGCATGCCCCGATCGTCGTCCACCCACCCGCCCCGGCCGGTGGACGGCATGTCTCCGTACGCGGCCAGGCGCTCGGCCTGGCCCACAGCGACGACGACCTCACCGAGCTGCTGCGCCGCGCCGGGTTCGGTGCGGCGGACGTGACACTCGACGATCCGCACCTCGTGGAGTGGCGCGGCGCGGCCCCGCACGTCTGGCACACCTCCGGTCCTACGGGGCGTCAGCGGGGCCCGGGGGTCGCCTGACCGGCCCACACACGTGCCCCGTTCGCCCGACACCGATCGCGGCCGAACGGGGGCGTCCCTAGCGTTTCGGGCAGCGAGGTGGCTGTCCCCCACGCGCGGAAACGGTCCGCGGCTCCTCCTCGTGGACCCCGGAGGAACCCTCATGCACGCGATACGTGCCGCATCCGCCGCCGTGCTCCCGCTCACTGCCCTGGGCCTGACCCTGACCGCGCCGTCGGCGCACGCGGAGGACTCCGGCTTCCAGCCGCGCGTCACCCCCTCGACGATCGCCGCGGGCGGCCAGGTGAGCGTTTCGTCCAGCAGTTGCTCAGGGGAAACCAAGGTCGAGGCCCAGACGTTCGACGACTTCACCCTCGCCAAGGACGAGGGCTCACGCAGTGTCCCCGTGCATTGGGAAGCCAAGCAGGGGTCCGTCGACTACGTGACCTTCACCTGCAACGGCCAGTCCCAAACCGTCAAGCTCACCGTCGCAGGCGGCCGCCCCGAGTCCGCCTCCCCCAGCCCCGTCCCGCAGGGCGTGAAGGCCGGCGTCGGCGGCAGCGCCGGAGGGCTCGACGTACAGGAGATCGCCCTCGGCGGCGCCCTGATCGCGGGCGCGCTCGGCGCCGCGTACTACGTCACCCGTCGCCGCACCTCCGACAAGGGCGCCTGAGTACGCATACGCGGCTCCGTCTACGAGGCCCCGTCCTACGAGGCCCCGTCGGATCTGCGGCGGAACCAGAACACGCCGCTGCCGAGCAGCGCGCAGGCGATCAGCACCGTGCCGATCGCCATGTCGGTCGGGCTCGCGCCGGGGCTGCTCGCGCCGCCGGCGCCGCCGCGCACCGCGCCGTGGACGACGGTGAAGGCCCCGGGTCTGGTGAGGCTCGTCCCTTGGCAGTGCACGGTGATGTCGTGCGCCCCTGGCCCGGCGTCGCCGCGCACGGTGGTCGTCGCCCCGGCCCGTTCGCCTCCGGCGTTCATGAGGCGCACGGTGCCGAAGGCATCGGAGGTGGCGGTGGCGCCGGACTGGCACTTGGTGCCGTCGACGGTCACGGTGACCCGGCCGCCGCGCGGCACGAGTTTCTGGGTCGCCGCCAGGTGCACCGGGTCGGTCCAGGCGGTCGCTGCGGGGGCGGCGAGCGCGAGGGCCGACGCGGCGACGGTGGACACGGCGAGGGCACGGGTCGTCGTACGCATGGAATTCCTCCGTTGAATCCGATGAAGCCGATGGAACCGATGAAGCCGATGGAGCCGGTGGAGCGGTTGAATGCGGTGATTCCGGTGGTCCCGGTGATCCCGGTGAAGTCGGTGAATTCGTTGAATCCGCAAAAGACGCTTCCCGGGAATCCGGTCCGGGGAATGCCGGTCTGCGCGCCTCCCGGACGCACCCTCAGATGGGTTGTGCCCGGCCGCATTTCGGGAATGCGCCGTCTGGCGCACGACGGTCGCGGCCCGTGGACCCGGGAGCCACCCGTTCGCCCTCGTCCCGTCGCCCGCCGCACCGGCCCGACTTAGCGTTCCCCCATGTCCAACTGGCCTGTCGCGGAAGAGGAACAGCCGAGGAGGCGCGCGCCCTGGGGTGTGCTCGCGCTGGTGCTGCTCACCGGTCTCGCGCTTGTCCGCAGCGGCTCCGGGGGTTTCGACTCCGGCCCGCCGCAGCCCGCGTCGGCCGCCGCCGCCGACCGGCGCGCTCCCGATCCGGCGGGCCGGAAGGGGGTGCGCCCGCTGCCGTTCTCGCCGGTGGAGCGGGTGCGGATTCCGGCGATCCGGGTGGACGCCCCGGTGACGGAGGTGGGTCTGGACGCGGCGGGCCGGGTGGACGCGCCGCCGTCGGAGGAGGCGAATCTGGCGGGCTGGTTCACGGGCGCGGCCTCCCCCGGCGAGCGCGGCACCGCCGTCGTCGTCGGCCACGTCGACAACGCGCGCGGCCCCGCCGTCTTCTACGGCCTGGGCACCCTCCGTAACGGGCAGCACGTGGAGATCCGGCGCGCCGACGGCAAGGCGGCCGTCTTCCGGGTGTACGGAGTCGAGGTGTTCGCCAAGTCGCGGTTTCCCGGCCGGAAGGTCTACCGCTCGCACGGGACACCGGAGTTGCGGCTCATCACGTGCGGCGGCCGATTCTCGAAGCGGGACGGGTACGACGCGAACGTGGTGGCGTTCGCCCGGCTGGTGTCGACGCGCTGATGACATGTCAGACGCCGGTGGGGCGTGGCACCGTCAGGCGGTATCCGGCGTCGATGAGGCGTGGCAGGTAGTCGCGTACGGCGGTGAGGGTCTGTGAACGGTCGCCGCCCGCGTCGTGGCCCAGCACGATGACACCGGGTGCCGCTCGCTTCACCACCCGGGAGATCACGGTCGGGGCGCCGGGGTCGTCCCAGTCGAGGGAGTCGACGGTCCAGGCGAGGGGTTCCATGCCGAGTTCGGTGCCCAGCTCGAAGACGTTCCGGTTCCACGCGCCGTAGGGGGCCCGGAACCAGAGCGGGGGCTCGCCGATCGTGCGCTCGATCAGCTCGGCGGTGCGCTCCATCTCGGCGCGGATCCGGGGCCTGTCCAGCTTGAGGAGCAGCGGGTGCGTCCAGGTGTGGTTGCCGATGACGTGCCCGGCGTCCGCCATCTCGCGCAGCAGGTCGGGGCTCTGCCGGGCCCGGCCGCCGCACACGAGGAACGTGGCCCGTACGTCGTGCCGGCGCAGGATCCGCAGGATCTCGGGGGTGTACGCGGGGTCGGGGCCGTCGTCGAAGGTGAGCGCCATCGCCCGGTCGTCGGGGTCGGTGTCGAGGCGCAGGATGGGCGCATCGCGGACGGTGAGGGACGCTCGCCGCGGACCGTGTCCGGCCAGGGGGCGCAGCCGGTACGTGGACGGTTCGCGCGCGGGGTGGGCGGCGGCGCCCGCGGGGGCCGGGGAGGTGCCGGGCCGCTCCCCGGCCGTGCAGCCGGTGAGCGCGGCCAGGCCGAAGGCGGTGACGCCGCGCAGCAAGGCGCGTCTGCCCGTGGGGTCCTGATGCTTTGTCATGCTAAATGCGTGACACGGCACGCGGGTGCCGTGCGCGGAACCACCGGATGGGACGCGGGAAAGCACCTGATCGGCGGCCTGTCGGTTAACCTCTGCCGCGTGACCGAAGAGCAGCCTCATCAGTTCGAACGTGGCACCGACGGACCGAAAGTGATCGTCGTGGGTGTCGACGGCTCCGATTCCTCGTTCCGCGCGGCGGCCTACGCCGGTGGCCTCGCCCGGCGGCAGCGCGCCCTCCTCGCGGTGGTCTACGTACAGCCCGTGATGACGGGCGGCGCCGCGCTCGGGGTGCCCGTGGCCGAGACGACCGACGAGATCGCGGAGGGCCTCATCAAGGAGATCCGGGCCTCGGCCGCGCGGGTCAAGGACATATACGACGTGCGCTGGGAGTTCCACACCTTCCGCGGCGACCCGTTCAACGGCCTGGTCACGGCCGCCGACGAGTTGCAGGCCGACGCCGTGGTCGTCGGCGCGTCGGAGCAGGCGGGTCACCGGATCGTCGGGTCGGTCGCCGTACGTCTGGTGAAGGCGGGGCGTTGGCCGGTGACGGTCGTCCCGTAGCCCACGTCACGGGGCTCCGCCCCGGACCCCGCTGCGGGGTCGCCGCGGGGGCTTGATGGGGAACCTGCGACGCCTGGTGCGCCGTCTTCCTTCACTGCCGTCACAGGGGCATCATGATCGGCCGTCAGCCGTCGTCGCGACCAGCGAAGAGGTGAGGTCCCCCATGACCGTCCCCCCAAAGATCTCCAGAGGGCAAGGCGTGATGCGCCGCAAGCCCATCGAGCAGATCGACGACACCGAGACCGGTTCCGCCGGGAAACTCACCCGCTCACTCGGCCTGTGGCAGCTCACCTCGATCGGCGTCGGCGGCATCATCGGCGCCGGCATCTTCACCCTCGCGGGCACGGTCGCCAACGGCACGGCCGGGCCCGCGGTCCTCGTCTCGTTCCTCATCGCGGGCGTCGCGAGCGCGGCGGCCGCCCTGTCGTACGCGGAGTTCGCCGGGCTCATCCCGAAGGCCGGGTCCGCGTACACGTACGGCTACGCGGTGCTCGGTGAGCTCGTCGGCTGGTTCATCGGCTGGGACCTGCTCCTGGAGTACACGGCGATCGTCGCGGTCGTCGCGATCGGCATCTCCGGCTACTTCAGCTTCCTGCTCGGGGAGATGGGCATCGACCTGCCGAGCTGGATGCTGGGCGCGCCGGGCACCGGCAGCGGACACAAGGTGGACCTGTTCGCCGCCGCGCTCTGTCTGCTCATCGCGTGGCTGCTCAACATGGGCATGAAGAACGCGGCCCGCTTCGAGACCTTCGTGGTCGTCCTCAAGGTCCTCGTCGTGCTGCTCGTCATCGGCGTCGGCGTCTTCCACATCAACTCGGACAACTACACGCCGTTCTTCCCCTTCGGCGTCAGCGGCGCGTTCACCGGCGCGGCCACCGTCTTCTTCGCCGTGTTCGGCTACGACGCGATGTCGACGGCGGCCGAGGAGTCGAAGGACGCGCAGAAGCACATGCCGAAGGCGATCATCTACTCCCTCGCCATCTCGATGGTCCTGTACGTGCTCGCCTGCCTGGTCCTGACCGGGATGCAGAACTACAAGGACATCGACCCGGAGAGCGGCTTCTCGACGGCGTTCAAGTCGGTCGGCCTGAGCGGGCTCGCGGATGTCATCGCGATCGGTGCCATCATCGGCATCCTCACCGTGATGTTCACGTTCATGCTCGGTGTCACGCGCGTGTGGTTCTCCATGTCGCGCGACGGGCTGCTGCCCAAGTGGTTCGCCAAGACCCACCCGACGCGGCACGTGCCGACGCGTGTGACGTGGATCGTCGGTGTCTGCTCCGCGATCATCGCCGGGTTCCTGCCGATCGGCGAGGCCGCCGAACTCACCAACATCGGCATCCTGTTGGCGTTCGTCGTGGTGTGCGTCGCGGTGATCGTGCTCCGCTACCGGCAGCCGGACCTGCCGCGCACGTTCCGCACGCCCGCCATGCCGTTCGTGCCCGCCCTGGGCATCGTCTTCTCGATCTGGCTGATCACGTTCCTGCAGTGGCAGACGTGGGTGCGGTTCGCCGTGTGGTTCCTGATCGGTCTGGTCATCTACTTCGGCTACTCGTACAAGAAGTCCGAACTGGCCCGCACATCGGACTGATTCCGACCGATTACGGTCTTCCGCCGCCGCCCGTCCCGCTCACCGCACCGCTCGTCGACGGCTCGGCCCCGCCCGCCGCAGAGCCCCGCGCGGCCCCTGGGCGGGCGGGGCGGGCTGCGTTGCCATACGGCCATGACGACGGCGCTCACCACATCCAGGACCACGGAGGAGGACCTCGCGCAGGTTCAACGGGAGCACGGCGGACCGCTGTTCTCGTTCCTGCTGCGCCTGTGCGACGGTGACGCGGGGCGCGCGGAGGACCTCGTCCAGGAGACGTACGTACGCGCCTGGCAGCATCCGGAGGCGCTGGACTCGGCGTACGAGTCGGTGCGGCCCTGGCTGTTCACGGTCGGGCGGCGGCTCGCCATCGACGCCCGCAGAGCGCGCCTTTCGCGGCCGGCGGAGGTGGGCGGCACCGTCCTGGAGAACGCCCGGGTGTGCGCCGACCACGCGGAGCGTTCGGCGGCCGCGCTCGACGTGCGGGAGGCCGTCGCGACGCTCAGCCCCGAGCACCGCGCCGTACTGCTCGAGGTCTACTTCAAGGGCGCCAGTGTGGCGGAAGCCGCACGCACACTGGGCATTCCGCCCGGTACGGTGAAGTCCCGTGCGTACTACGCGTTGCGGGCGTTGCGCCGTGTCCTTCCGGGATACGCGGCCGACCTGCGGTGAAACCGAAGGCCAAGTCAAGCATTGGCAAAGCGCCTTGCTCCGCACGCCCTTTCCTCGGTTGAGTAATCCGCTGTCCTCCCCGGTGAGTTGGGACGGGTGGTCCGGGGGCCGGCGCAGCACGCGGACCGGAGGAAGGCAGGAAGGCGATGCGGTACGGGAGCGATGAGGGCACGGACGGTACGTCCGGCGCCGAGGGCGGACCGGGCGGCGACGGTCTCGTCGTCCCCATGGCATGGCTCTACGCGGAGTACATCGCGGACGAGCTGTTGCGGACCGGCGACCTGATGCCGCCCACGTCCTTCGAGTTCAAGGCGGGACGGGACGCGCTCGCCCTGACGATCTTCCTGTCCGACGCGGGCGACGAACTCTCCGGGATCCGCGTCGTGTCCCAACTGGAGACCTGGCTGTCGCTCACGGCGTACGACCAGCCGTGGCAGACGTGGGTACGCGACCGGTTCGCGGAGCGTCTGGAGGCTGCGTCCGGAGCCCGCCGCCCCTCCCCCGACCTGCTGCTCGCGGAGGCCGCGTGGCGGTGGCTGGAGGAGACGGAGTTACTGGCCCCCGACCTCGACGCGGTGCCGGTGCCGGACGAGGAGGACGGCCCGCAGGTGTGGACGCCGGCGTGGCAACTGGGGCTGCCGCTGGGGCACTTGGCGATCTCACTGTTCTAGGCCGAGCCGGGGCGCGTACACGCCCGCCCGGTACTTCGGGATACGGATGGTGATCTTCATGCCCGCGCCCTCCGCGGTCTCGATCACCAGGCCGTACGCGTCGCCGAAGACCTGGCGGAGGCGTTCGTCGACGTTCGAGAGGCCGATGCCGCGGCCCTGGCCGCCTTCGCCGCGCAGGAGCGAGCGGAGTTCGGCGGGGTTCATGCCGACGCCGTCGTCCTCGATGACGACCTCGGCCTCGGCGCCTGCGTCCGTCGCGCCGATGGAGATGTGGCTGCGGGTGACGGCGCCCTCCAGGCCGTGTTTCACCGCGTTCTCGACGAGCGGTTGCAGGCAGAGGAAGGGGAGGGTGACCGGAAGGACCTCCGGGGCGATCTGGAGCGTCACGGAGAGCCGGTCGCCGAAGCGGGCGCGGACCAGGGCCAAGTACTGGTCGATGGAGTGGAGTTCGTCGGCGAGCGTGGTGAAGTCGCCGTGGCGGCGGAACGAGTAGCGGGTGAAGTCGGCGAATTCGAGGAGGAGTTCGCGGGCCCGCTCGGGGTCGGTGCGGACGAACGAGGCGATCGCCGCGAGCGAGTTGAAGATGAAGTGCGGCGAGATCTGCGCGCGCAGCGCCTTGATCTCCGCCTCGATCAGGCGGGTGCGGGAGCGGTCGAGTTCGGCGAGTTCGAGCTGGACCGAGACCCAGCGGGCGACCTCGTCGGTGGCACGGGCGAGGACCGCGGACTCGCGCGCCGCGTAGGCGACGACCGCGCCGAGCACCCGGCCGTCCGCGACCACGGGCGCCGCCACCGCCCACCGAAGCACGCAGTCGTCGTTCGGGCAGCCGCAGCCGAACGCGGCGCTGCGGCCCCCGGCGAGGACCGGGCCCACCTCGTCCATCACGTACGCGACGTGGGCGTGCTCGGCCGCGCCGTCCCACGCGAGGACCGTGGAGCGGTTGGTGACGGCGAGGGCGTCGGTGCCGAGGAGGGTGCGCAGGCGGCGGGCCGACTTGCGGGCCGTGTCCTCGGTGAGGCCCGCGCGCAGGGCGGGCGCGGCGAGCGAGGCGGTGTGCAGGGTCTCGAAGGTGGCGCGCTCCACGGGCGTGCCGACGTCGCTGCGCCCGGCGGGGTGGGCGGTGCGCCGCCCGAGGAGGAATCCGGCGCCGAGCAGCAGGGGGCACAGGGCGATCAGGAGCGCGGTGACGGTGCCGCTCACACGTGCTCGCCTCCCGTCTTCGGGGCGGGGCCGTTCGCCCCCAGCGACTCCGGCAGGTGCAGGCGCGTCATCGTCGCGGTCGTGTGCGGTGGGATCGCGTCCCGGGTCGACAGGGACACCAGGATCATCGCGAGGAAGCCGACCGGCACCGACCACACCGCGGGCCAGGCCAGCAGGGTGTGCAGCCAGCCCGACGTGACCGCCCCGGCCACCGTCAGGGCCACCGCGACGAACGCCGAGCCGCCGCCGAGGAGCAGGCCCGCGAGAGCGCCCGGCGGGGTGAGGCCGCGCCACCAGATACCCAGGATGAGCAGCGGGCAGAAGGAGGACGCCGAGACCGCGAAGGCCATGCCCACCGCATCCGCCACGGGGACACCGTCCACCAGGAGCGCCCCGCCGAGCGGGATCGCGATCGCGAGCAGCACGGCGAGCCTGAAGTGCCGTACGCCGCGCGCCTGGAGGACGTCCTGGCTGACGACTCCGGCGACCGCCATCGTCAGTCCCGACGCCGTCGACAGGAACGCCGCGAACGCGCCGCCCGCGACCAGCGCTCCAAGCAGGTCCCCCGCCACCCCGTCGAAGACCCTGCCGGGCAGCAGAAGCACGGCGGCGTCGGCGTCGTGGGTGGCGGTGAGCTCGGGCGCGTAGAGGCGGCCGAGCCAGCCGTACACCGGTGGCAGGAGGTAGAAGAGGGCGAGCAGGGCGAGGACGACGACCGTGGTGCGGCGGGCCGCGCGGCCGTTGGGGCTGGTGTAGAAGCGGACCACGACGTGCGGCAGGCCCATCGTGCCGAGGAACGTGGCGACGATCAGGCCGTACGTGGCGTAGAGCGGGTGGTCGGCGCGGCTGGTGGCGAGCGGCTGGCCCGCGCCGACGCCCGCGGACGGCGGGTCGAAGCTCGCGGTGCCGGGCGGTGGGGCGCCCGTGCCGTGCCAGGTGAGGAGGAGGAAGAACGCCGGGACGAGCAGCGCCGTCAGCTTGAGCCAGTACTGGAAGGCCTGGACGAACGTGATCGAGCGCATGCCGCCCGCCGCGACCGCGAGGACGACGACCGCGGCGACGAGCGTCGCGCCGAACCAGCGGGGCGCGCCCGTGAGGATCCGCAGCGTGAGCCCCGCGCCCTGGAGTTGGGGCAGCAGATACAGCCAGCCCGCGCCGACCACGAAGAGGCTGACCGTGCGGCGAACCTCGCGGGATTCGAGGCGGCCCTCGGCGAAGTCCGGGAGGGTGTACGCGCCGGAGCGGCGCAGCGGGGCGGCCACGAAGACCAGGAGGACGAGGTAGCCCGCCGTGTAGCCGACCGGGTACCAGAGCATGTCCGGGCCGTGGACGAGGAGCAGGCCCGCGATGCCGAGGAAGGAGGCGGCCGACAGGTATTCGCCGCTGATCGCGGCCGCGTTGAGGCGGGGGCCGACCGTGCGGGACGCCACGTAGAAGTCCGACGTCGTGCGGGAGACGCGCAGGCCGAAGCCGCCGATGAGGACGGTGGCGAGGACGACGACGGCCACCGCGGGTATCGCGTACGCCTCGTTCACGGGGTGCCGTGGTCCGTGGGGCGGCCGCGGACGAGGTCGGCGAAGTCGTGTTCGTTGCGCTCGGCGCGGCGGACGTACCACCAGGCGATGAGGACGAGGAAGGGGTAGCAGCCGAAGCCGAGGACCAGCCACTGGGTGGCGGCGTTGCGCAGGGCGCCGAAGAAGAGGGGGAGGGCGGCGACGGGGGCGGCGAGGAGGGCGAAGGCGGTGAGTCCGGCGCGGAGTTGGCTCCGCATGAGGGAGCGGACGTAGGCGGCGCCGAGGGTGGTTTGTTCGTCGATCTCCCATTGCGGGCGGAGTGCTGCCGCGGGGGTGGGGGTGGGGGTTGGGCGGGGGTCGGCGGTGACGGTTTCGCGGGGTGGGTGGTGGTCGGGCACGGGGGGAGTTTAGGCAGGTGGGGTGGTGGGGTGGAAGGGTTGGTTCGGCGGGTGCCGGGGGTGCGGTCGCGGGGCGCTGCCCCGGACCCCGCTGCTCAATCGCCGCAGGGGCTTGATTTGGCTCGCCTGCCGCCGAGAGCTTGATGTTGGTCGCCTGCCACCGAGAGCTTGATGTTGGTTGTCGGCCGGCGAGGGCTTGAGTTGGGTTACGGATGGCGCATCAGGAGTTCGCGGACGCGGCTGGCGTGGCGGCGGCTCACCGCTATTTCGGCGGTGCCGATGCGGATGGTCATGCCCGCGCCGTCGAGGCGGAGTTCGTCGATGCGGTGGAGGGCGACGAGGTGGCTGCGGTGGACGCGGACGAAGCCGAGGTCCTGCCAGCGGTCCTCCAGGGTGGTGAGCGGTATGCGGACCAGGTGGCTGGTGCCGTCCTCGGTGTGGAGGCGGGCGTAGTCGCCCTGGGCCTCGGCGTAGACGATGTCGGAGACCGCCACGAGGCGTGTCACGCCGCCGAGTTCGACCGGGATGCGGTCGGCGACGGTGGCGGGTGGCGCGGCGGACGCGGCGCGTTCGGCGACTCGGCGGACGGCTTCGGCGAGGCGTTCGCGGCGTACTGGTTTCAGGACGTAGTCGACCGCCTTCAGGTCGAAGGCCTTTACCGCGAAGTCCTCGTGGGCCGTGACGAAGACGACGAGTGGGGGGTGCGCGAAGCCGGCGAGGAGGCGTGCCACGTCGAGGCCCGTGAGGCCGGCCATGTGGATGTCGAGGAAGAGGACGTCGATGGCCCCTTCGCCGCCTTCGAGCGCGCGGGTGATGCGGCGCAGCGCCTCGTTGGCGTCGGTGGCGCCCTCGGCGCTGTGTACCCGGGGGTCGGCCCGCAGGAGGTACAGGAGTTCGGCGAGGGCGGGTTCCTCGTCGTCGACGGCCAGTACGCGCAACATGCGGCGGAGTGTAATCGCGCGGTCGCTTGAATGAATCAGCCGCCTCCCGCGTACCGGTGGGCGACAGTGGGAGGACGGCATGTGGTCCCAGACACGGCATCGCGACGTAGGCGCCTACGCGCTGGGGGTTCTCGACCCCGCGGAACGCTTCCGCTTCGAGGACCACCTGCCCGAGTGCGGTACATGTGCGGCCCTGGTCGGTGAACTGGCGCCCACGACGGGTGCGTTGGCGCTGTACGCGCGAGCGACGCCGCCGTGCGTCGACGCGTGCGCGCGCCCGGCCACCGCCTTCCTCGACCGCGCCGTGGACCGGCTCGGCACGCTGCACCGCCGTACGCGTCGTCGGCTGTGGGGTGCGGCCGTAACGGCGGTGTTCGTGCTCGGGGCGGCCGGGCAGGGGGTTGCCGTGCTCACCGTGGGCGGCGTCGGTTCCGGGCACGCCGCGACCCTGCGCGGGCACGACGCACGGACGGGGGTCGCCGCGAGCGTCACCGCGGACGACCGGGACTGGGGCACCCAAGTGGGCCTCGTCGTCCGGGACTCGGGCGGGCCCCGGGTGTGCGAGCTGGTCGCGGTGGGGCGGGACGGTTCGGAGCAGACCGTGGCGACGTGGGCGGTACGCGGGGACTCCGTGAAGCTGGACGGCGGGGCGGCGGCGCGGACCGGGGAGCTGGCGCGGTTCGAGGTGCGGGCCGCGGATCGCGAGGAGCCGCTGTTGGCGCTCCCGATGCGCTGACCGGCTATTTGAGCAGGCGTGACAGGCGCCGGTCGGCGAGGGGTTTGCCGCCCGTCTGACAGGTCGGGCAGTACTGGAGCGAGCTGTCGCTGAAGCTGACCTCGCGGATCGTGTCCCCGCACACCGGGCACGCCTCGCCGGTCCGCCCGTGGACGCGCAGGCCGCTCTTCTTCTCCGACTTGAGCTTCCCGGCAGCCACTCCGCGCGAGCGTTCCACGGCCTCCGTCAGGGTCGTCCGCAGTGCCTCGTACAGGGTGTGCACGTCGTCGGCGGTCAGGCCGGAGGTGGGTTTGAAGGGGGACATGCGGGCGGCGTGCAGGATCTCGTCGCTGTAGGCGTTGCCGATGCCGGCGATGAGGGACTGGTCGCGCAGGGCGCCCTTGATCTGGCGGCGCTCCCCCTTCAGGAGTTTCACGAACGCCGCCTCGTCGAAGGTGTCGGCGAGCGGGTCCGGGCCGAGGCGGGAGATGCCGGGGACGTCGGCCGGGTCCCGCACGACGTACACCGCGAGCTTCTTCGTCGTGCCGGCCTCGGTGAGGTCGAAGCCCTCGCCGGTCTCCAGGGCGACGCGCAGGGCCAGGGGTCCCTTTCCGGGTTTCGGCGGGCCGTCGGGGAGGCGGTCCTTCCATTGCAGCCAGCCGGCGCGTGCGAGGTGGGTGATCAGGTGAAGGTCGTCTCCCACCGTCACGTCCAGGAATTTGCCGTGGCGGGCCACCGCCGTGACCGTGCCGCCCTCCAGGGCCGTGAGGGGCGGGTCGTACGTCTTCAGGACGCTCACCGCGACCGGCAGGACGCGCACGATGTCGTGTCCCACCAGGTGTTCGGTGAGGAAGTCCCGGAGTGCTTCGACCTCGGGGAGCTCGGGCATGCGATCAAGCCTCTCACTCGCGTCTCTCACGTGCGTCTCTCACGTGCGTCTCTCACGTGCGTCTCTCACGTACGCATCTCACGTACGCATCTCACACGCGTGCGGGCACCACGAATTCGCACCACACGCACTTGCCGCCGCCGCGCGCCTCCACGCCCCAGCGGTCGGCGAGCTGGTCGACGAGGAGCAGGCCGCGCCCCGAGACGCCGTCCTCGCCCGCCTCGCGGCGGCGCGGCAGGGCGCTGGAGGTGTCCTCCACGTCGACCCGGAGTCTCCGGTCGGGTCCGGTGAGGACGCGGAGCGTGACGATGGCGGGGCCTTCGGTGTGCATGAGGGCGTTGGTGATCATTTCGTCGGCGACGAGTTCGATCTCGTCGGCGCGCTCCTTCGCTCCCCAGACGCGGACTGCGTGCCGGATCATGTGCCGGGCGGAGCGCAGCGCCTCGGGGTCGCCGGGCGGCACGTGTTCGGTGAGCCGGCCGCCGCTCTGCACGGCGCCCGCGCCGCGGCGGCGCAGCAGCAGGAGTGCCACGTCGTCCTCGGCGTCGCGTTCCTCGCAGGACGCGACGAGCCGGTCCGCGAGCCGGTCGAGGTCGTCGGGTCCGGTGCCGATGAGCGTGCTGAGGGTCTGGAGGCCGTCGTCGAGGTCGGCGCCGGGCTGCTCGACGAGGCCGTCGGTGCACAGCAACAGGGTCTGTCCGGGGTCGAGTTCGGCGGTGGTCACCGGGTAGGCGAGGCGCCCGAACTCGGCGGACAGGCCGAGCGGCAGTCCGCCGTGCACGGGCAGCCTGCGGCAGGTGCCGTCGGGGAGGCGGAGCAGCGGGTCGAGGTGTCCGGCGCGGACGAGCTGGACGACGCCGGTGGACAGGTCGACCTCCGCGTACAGGCAGGTCGCGAAGCGGTCGGTGTCGAGTTCGTGCAGGAAGGTGGAGGCGCGGGCCATGACGGTGGCGGGGTTGTGGCCCTCGGCGGCGTAGGCGCGCAGCACGATGCGGAGCTGTCCCATGACGGCGGCGGCGTGCGTGTCGTGCCCTTGTACGTCGCCGATGACCGCGCCGACCCGGCCGCCGGGCAGCGCTATCACGTCGTACCAGTCGCCGCCGATGTCCCGGCCGAGGGAGGCGGCGCGGTAGCGGACGGCGATGTCGGCGCCCGGCACGTCGGGGATGATGCGCGGCAGCATGGCCTGCTGGAGTCCCTGGGCGAGGTCCTTCTCCTCCTCGTAGAACATGGCGCGCTGGAGGCTCTGCGCGATGCTGCTGCCGAGCGCGACGAGGACGTTGCGCTCGGACTCGGTGAAGCCCTCGCGGTCGTGGTAGAGCAGGCCGACGGCGCCGATGGGCCTGGCCTGTGCGATGAGGGGGAGGTAGGCGGCGGAGCTGATGCCGAGGTGGGTGATCTCCGGCCACAGCGCGGGGTAGGACTCGGCGAAGTCCTCTGCGGACTCGATGAAGCGGGGCTTGAGGGTGCGGACGACCTCGCTCATCGGGTACGGGGCGTCCGGTCCTGTGACGCCGGTGCCGGGCACGAAGCTGCCCTTCGGGCCTTCGGCGACGAGATGGATGCGCCCGGCCCTGACCAGGCCCATCACAAAGCTGGCGGCGCCGAGGTGCTCGATGCCGTGGGTGTCGCGGAGCACGTCGATGACCTCTTCGACGGTGCGGGCGTGCGCGAGCGCGGCGGTGGTGTGCTGGACGACGCTGGTCTCGCGTCTGCGGGCGGCCTCGCGGGCCTCGCGTTCGTGCTGGACGGTGGCGTCGTTCAGCTCGTCGGTGGCGTCGCGCACGATGCCGACGATGCGGCGCGGGCGGCCCTGCTCGTCGCGCCGGATGTAGCCGCGGGTGTGGGTCCAGCGCATCTCGCCCGTGCGGGTGCGGATGCGGAAGTACGTCCCGTAGGTCTCGTCGCCGCTCTTGAGGGCGCGGGAGACGAGGGCGTCGAGGCGGCCGCCCTCGTCGGGCGGTACGCGGGTGCCGAGGGTCTGGGGCCGGTCGTCGTAGTCCTCCGGCAGGATGTCGAAGACGTCGTGGGCCTGGGCGTCCATGGCCATGAGGCCGGTGTCGAGGTCCCAGTCGAAGCTGCCCATGCGCAGGCCGCGCCCGTACGCCTCCAGAAACCCGCGCGGCTCGTCCTCCGGGCTCTCCCCGCCTGGGGCGCTCCCGGGCTCCTCGCCGCCCCCGTCACCCACGCCCATGGGCCCCACGCTAGGCCGAGCCCCCAGCGCCCGCACGTCGTGACCGTGCGTCGTGACCTCGCCGCGGATCGGGGCACACACTGGAGGCATGGACTGGTTCGGCGCTTCGGACTACTGGCCGGCCCGCCTGGTCTTCCAGCGGGGCCTCGCGGCGCTCTACCTCCTCGCGTTCGTGGGGGCCGCGCTCCAGTTCCGGGCGCTGCTCGGGGAGCGCGGGCTGACGCCGGTCCCCCGGTTCGTGGCGGCCGTGCCGTGGAAGCTGGCGCCGTCGCTGTTCCGGCTGCACTACTCGGACCGGTTCTTCGCCGGGTGCGCGTGGGGTGGTGCGGTGGTGGCGGCGGGGCTGCTCGCCGGGGTGGACGGGCTGCTGCCGCTGTGGGCGGCGATGCTGCTGTGGCTGGTGCCGTGGGCGCTGTATCTGTCGATCGTGACGGTCGGACAGACGTGGTACGGCTTTGGTTGGGAGTCGTTGCTCCTGGAGGTCGGCTTCCTGGCGGTGTTCCTGGGGAACGACGAGGTGGCGCCGCCGGTCCTCGTTCTCTTCCTGCTGCGGTGGGTGCTGTTCCGCCTTGAGTTCGGGGCCGGGCTGATCAAGATGCGGGGCGACGCGTGCTGGCGGAAGCTGACGTGCCTCTACTACCACCACGAGACGCAGCCGATGCCGAACCCGCTGAGCTGGTTCTTCCATCATCTGCCGCGTCCGCTGCACCGCGTGGAGGTCGCCGCGAGCCACTTCACGCAGCTGGTGGTCCCCTTCCTGCTGTTCGCTCCGCAGCCGGTCGCCACATGGGCGGCGGCCCTGGTGGTCGTCACGCAGCTGTGGCTGGTCGCCTCGGGGAACTTCGCGTGGCTGAACTGGCTGACGATCCTCCTGGCGGCGTCCGCCCTCGACCTGTCCTCCCTGCACTCCTCGCCCGCGCTGCCCGCCGCTCCCCTCTGGTACGAGATCGTGGTCTTCGCCGTCACGGCGCTGGTGGTGGCGCTGAGCCGGCACCCGGTGCGCAATCTGCTCTCGCGCCGCCAGTCCATGAACCGCTCGTACGATCCCCTGCACCTGGTGAACACGTACGGGGCGTTCGGCTCGGTCGGCCGGGTCCGGCAGGAGATCGTGATCGAGGGGACGACGGAGGAGGTGCCGCGCCCCGAATCGGACTGGCGGGCCTACGAGTTCAAGGGCAAGCCCGGCGACCCGCGCCGCCTTCCGCGCCAGTTCGCGCCGTACCATCTGCGGCTCGACTGGATGCTGTGGTTCGCCGCGCTGTCGCCCGCGTACGCCAGGTCCTGGTTCGAGGGGCTCGTCGAGCGGCTGCTCGAAGGTGACCGGGACACGCTGCGGCTGCTGCGGCGCTCCCCGTTCCCGCCGGACGCGCCGCCCGTGCACATTAGGGCGCTGGTGTACCGCTACCGGTTCACGTCGTGGCGGGAGCTGCGGGAGACGGGGGCGTGGTGGGAGCGGACCTACGTACGGGAGTTCCTGCCGCCGACGCGGCTGAGGTAGACGCGGCGGGCGGTGCCGTCGAAGACATCGGGGTCGTTGCCGCCCACCAACTCGCGTGCGGTGTCGACGACTTGGGCGTACGTGGCCGCGAGCGTGCACACCGGCCAGTCCGAGCCGAACATCACGCGGTCGGGGCCGAAGGCGTCGAGGGCGGTGTCCGCGTACGGCCGGAGGTCGTCGAGGGTCCAGTGCGCCCAGTCGGCCTCGGTGACCAGGCCGGAGAGTTTGCAGTACGTGTTGGGGAGCGCGGCGAGCGCCCGGATGCGCGTACGCCAGGGTTCGAGTTCGTGCGCCGCGATCGGCGGCTTGCCCAAGTGGTCGAGGACGAAGGCGAGTTCGGGGTGTTCGGCGGCGGCCTTGGCGCAGGCGGGCAGCTGGTGCGGCAGGACGACGAGGTCGTATACGAGCCCGGAGTCGGCGAGGGCCGCGAGTCCGCGCCGTACGTCGGGCCGCAGCAGCCACTCGGGGTCCGGCTCGCCCTGCACCTGGTGCCGGATGCCCACCAGGTGCCGTCCGCCCGGCAGTTCGCGGAGCCGGTCGAGGGTGTCGCGGACGTCGGGCCGGGTGAGGTCGGTCCAGCCGACGACGCCCGCGACGAGGTCGCCGCGCTCGGCGAGGGCGAGGAACTCGGGTGTCTCCTCGGCGACGGTCACCGTCTGCACGAGGACGGTGGCGTCGACGCCCGCCGCGCGCAGCTCGGGCGTCAGCTCGTCGAGAGTGAACGCGCGGCGGATCGGGGCGAGTTCGGGGCCGGTGATCCAGTCCTGGTCGCGTACGGAGAGATCCCAGACGTGGTGGTGCGCGTCGACGACTCCGGTCATGGCAGTTCCCATACGACGGGCAGTCCGGCGTCGGCGCCTTCGGCGGAGTAGTCGTGGACGACGTCGAGGAGTTCGCCCATGCGGGCCTGCCAGGCGATATTGACCGGGAGCTTGTCGAGTTCGGCGAGCATGCGGGCGTAGTCCTCGCAGTCGATGACGTGGAAGAGGTCGGTTCCGCTGCGCCAGATCGTCCACTGACGAGCGCCCGCCGCCCGGATCGCGGCGACCAGCTCCCGAGGCACCTCGCGGTGCGCGTCCTCGTACTCGGCCACGCGGTCGGCGCGGACCTTGGTGTGCAGGGCGACTCTCACGTGTACGGCTCCTGTTCTGACGGTGTGTCCGACCGCGGTACGGGTACGTGGGCGGGCAGGAGGTGGCGGGCGCGGGCCTCGTGCCAGAAGCCGTCCGGCACCTTCGCCGCCGACTGCTGTACGGCGTCGGTGACTTCGGCCGCCGAGCGGGTGCCGACGAGGACGCTGGTGACGCCGGGGTGTCCGAACGGGAAGGCGAGCGCGGCGGCGCGCAGCGTGGTGCCGTGGCGTTCGGCGAGGTCCTTGAACTTCCGGGCGCGGGACAGGACTTCGGGCGAGGCGAGGGAGTAGTCGAAGGTGCCGCCCTGCTTGGGGTCGGCGAGCAGTCCCGAGTTGAAGACACCTCCGAGGACGACGGACACACCACGCTCGACGGCGGCGGGCAGCAGCAGCTTCAGGGCCCGCTGGTCGAGGAGGGTGTAGCGGCCCGCGCACAGCACCACGTCGACGTCGGTGTCGCGGACGAAGCGGGTGAGCATCGCGGACTGGTTCATGCCCGCGCCGATGGCGCCCACGAGTCCTTCGCCGCGCAGCCGCTCCAGTTCCGGGTACGCCTCTCCGAACGCCTCCTTCGCGTGGTGGTCGGGGTCGTGGATGTAGGCGACGTCGATGCGGTCGACGCCGAGGCGGCCGAGGCTGTCCTCGATGGAGCGGCGCACCCCGGACGCGCTGAAGTCCCAGACGCGGCGCGTGGTGGCGGGCACGGCGAAGCCGTTGGCACTGTCGTCTCCCCCGCCGTCACCCCCGCTCCCGCTCCCGCTCCCGCTCCCGCCGTCGTACGGTTCCAGGAGCCTTCCGACCTTCGTGGACAGGGTGTACGAGCCGGTGGGCCGGGTGCGCAGGTACTCGCCGACGCGGCGTTCGGACAGGCCGAGGCCGTAGTGCGGCGCGGTGTCGAAGTAGCGCAGGCCCGCGTCCCAGGCGGTGTCCAGGGCGACGTATGCCTCGTCGTCGCGGACGGGTGTGTAGAGGTTGCCGATGCCGGCGGCGCCGAAGCCGAGCGTCGTGACCCGGACGTCGGTGCGGCCGAGTGTCCTGGTGCGCATGCCGGTCACTGTCCGGCGGGGCGCAGCCGGAGGCCCTGCATGCCGCCGTCGACTGCGAGGGAGGTGCCGGTGGTGGCTCCGGAGAGCGGGCTCGCCAAGTGGGCGATGGCGCCCGCGACTTCGTCGGCGGAGACGAGGCGTCCGGTGGGCTGGCGGGCTTCGAGGGCGGCGCGTTCGGCGGCCGGGTCGTCGGCCCTGTCGAGGAGTCGGCCGACCCATGGTGTGTCGGCGGTGCCGGGGTTGACGCAGTTGACGCGGATGCCCTCGCGTATGTGGTCGGCGGCCATGGCGAGGGTGAGGGAGTACACGGCGCCCTTGGACGCGGCGTACAGGGCGCGCTGCGGGAGGCCCGCCGTGGCGGCTATGGAGCAGGTGTTGACGACGGCGGCGTGCCCGGAGTCCCGGAGCGCGGGGAGGGCGGCGCGCGCGACCCGCACCATGCCGATGACATTGACGTCGAGCACCCGGTGCCATTCGGCGTCGTCGTTGTCGGCGACGGTGCCCTGGGCACCGATGCCGGCGTTGTTGACGAGGACGTCGAGGCCCCCGAGGTCGCCGATGGCGGCGCCCACGACGGCCCGGACGGCGGCGTCGTCGGTGACATCGGCGGCGTATCCGCGCAGCGGCTTCTCCACGGTGGTGATGTCACGGTCGAGGACGGCGACGTCGGCGCCGCGCGCGTGGAGCAGTTCGGCGGTGGCGCGGCCGATGCCGGAGGCGCCGCCGGTGACGAGGGCCTTGAGCCCGGCGAAGTCCTGAACGCTGTTCCCGGTCATGCGATCGCTCCGTTCGGGTCGGTGTCCGCTCGGGGTGCCGTGGCGAGGTCCTTCGCCCAGAACTCCCCGTCGGGGTAGGTGAATTCGGCGATGGAATCCGGCCGCATGGTGGCGGAGAATCCGGGGGCCGTCGGCGCGGCGTAGTGGCCGTGGCGGACGACGGCCGGGTCGGCGAAGTGTTCGTGGAGATGGTCGACGTACTCGATGACACGGTCCTCGGTGGTCCCGGACAGCGCGACGTAGTCGAACATCGACAGGTGCTGGACGAGTTCGCACAGGCCGACGCCGCCCGCGTGCGGGCACACGGGGACGCCGAACTGCGCGGCGAGCAGCAGGATCGCCAGGTTCTCGTTGACGCCGCCGACGCGGGCGGCGTCGATCTGCAGGATGTCGATGGCGCCGGCCTGGAGGAGCTGCTTGAACACGACGCGGTTCTGTACGTGTTCGCCGGTGGCGACCTTCACCGGGGCGACGCGCTCGCGGATGGCGGCGTGGCCGAGGATGTCGTCGGGGCTGGTGGGTTCCTCCACCCAGTACGGGTCGAACTCGGCGAGGGCGTTGGTCCATTGGGCGGCTTCGGTCACGCCCCAGCGCTGGTTGGCGTCGATGGCGACGCGGATGCCGGGTCCGACGACCTGGCGGGCGGTGCGGCAGCGCCGGATGTCGTCGTCGAGGTCGGCGCCGACCTTCAGCTTGATCTGCGTGAAGCCGTCGGCGACGGCCTGCCGGGCGAGGCGGGTGAGCTTCTCGTCGCTGTAGCCGAGCCAGCCGGGCGATGTGGTGTAGCCGGGGTAGCCGCGGTCGAGGAGACGGGCGGTGCGCTCGGCGCCGCCGTCACGCCCCATCTGGAGGAGTTCCAGGGCCCGTTCGGGACTGAGCGCGTCGTCGATGTACCGGAAGTCGACCTGCCGGACCAGCCACTCGGGCTCCGCCTCCGCGAGCAGCCGCCACAGGGGTTTGCCCGCGCGTTTGGCGGCGAGGTCCCAGGCGGCGTTGACGACGGCGCCGATGGCCATGTGCATCACGCCCTTCTCGGGCCCCAGCCAGCGGAGTTGACTGTCGCCGACGAGGTCGCGGTTGAGGCTGCCGGGGTCGGCGCACAGCGTGTCGATGGGGCGGCCGACGACGTGGTGGCGCAGCGCGCGGATCGCGGCGACCTGCACGTCGTTGCCGCGCCCGATGGTGAACGTGAAGCCGTGCCCTTCGTGTCCGTCGGGGTCGTCGGTGCGCAGCACGACATACGCGGCGGAATAGTCGGGGTCGGGGTTCATGGCGTCGGAGCCGTCGAGCTGCCGGGAGGTCGGGAACCGGATGTCGTAGGTGTCGACGGCGGTGACACGGGCCGGAGTTGAGGACAACGGGGTGCCTTTCGGGCGGGGGCGACGGGAGGGTCAGTCCTGGGCGCGGCCTGTGGTGACGCGGGCGACCATGAGGGCGAGCAGGATGATTCCGCCGTAGATGGCCTGGATCCAGAACGACGGCACCTGGGCGAGCGTCAGCATGTTCTGTACGACGCCGAGCAGCAGTACGCCGGTCAGCGCGCCGAACATGGTGCCCTTGCCGCCGTCCAGGCTGATGCCTCCGATGACGGCGGCGGCGAACACGGTGAAGATCATGTTGTTGCCCTGGTTGGCACTGATGGCCCCCACGTAGCCGGTCTGCATGATGCCTCCGACGGAGGCGAGCACCCCGGCGATCACGAACACGCCGAGCATGACGCGCTCGACACGGATGCCCGCGGCGCGCGCGGCCTCCGCGTTGCCGCCGATCGCGTACAGGGCCCGTCCTACGCGGTGGTACTTCAGGAACAGCCCGGCGACGCCGAACGCGATCGCCGCGAACCACACCGACATCGGGATCCGCAGGAACGTGGAGGTGGCGAGCGCGAAGAACGCGTCGGGCATCCCGAACAGCGTCTTGCCCTTGGTGGCTCCGACGAGCAGTCCGCGCAGCACGATCAGCATCGCGAGCGTCACGATGAACGCGTTGAGCTTCAGCTTGACGACGAGCACGCCGTTGAACGCGCCGATGCACGCACCCGCGACGAGCACCGCCAACAGGCCGACGGCGACCGGGAATTCGGTGCCGAAGCCGGACTGGGCGACGGGGAGGACGAGCAGCGCCCCGAAGGCGGGCGCGATGCCGACGACCGATTCGAGGGAGAGGTCGAACTTGCCGCTGATGAGGACGAGTGACTCGGCGAGGACCACCATCGCGAGGGCGGCGGATGAGCCGAGGATGGAGATGATGTTCCGCTCGGCGAGGAAGGAGTCGTTGAGGACGGCGCCGAGGACGAGGAGGAGCAACAGGGCGGGTACGAGGGCGAGTTCGCGGGCGCGGCGTAGGAGGACGTTGTGTGCGCTCCCGTGCTCTTTCGGTCGCCCTGCCGGTGACGTCTCGGGGCTCTGCCCCGGACCCCGCTGCTCAATCGCCGCAGGGGCTTGATTGGCCGGGGCTTGGTCAGCTCGCGTCACTTGCGACCCCCTCGATGGATGCGATCAATTCGTGGTCGGCCCACCCGGCCGTATGCTCCGCGACCACCCGTCCGTGAAAGAGCACGAGGACCCGGTCGCAGCGCCGCAGGTCGTCGAGCTCGTCCGACACGACGAGGACGGCCGTGCCGTCGTCGCGGGCGCTGTCGACGCGGCGCAGCAGCGACTCCTTGGACTTCACGTCGACCCCGGCGGTCGGGTTGATGAGGACGAGCAGGTGCGGGTCGGAGGCGAGGGCGCGGGCCATGACCACCTTCTGGGCGTTGCCGCCGGACAGGTCGGAGACGGGCTGGTCGGGCCCCTCTGCGTGGATGTCGAGGCGCTCGATCAGGTCACGGGCGAACTCCCGTCGGCGGTCCGTCCCGATGAACCCGTGCCGACCGAGCCGCCCGAGCACCGACAGCGTGGAGTTGTCCCCGATAGTCATCCCGGTGACGAGCCCCTGGTCGTGCCGGTCGCGCGGCACACATCCGACCCCGGCGGCAAGCGCGGCCGACACATCACCGAAGGGCAGCGGCCTGCCGTCGAGCCGGGCCGTACCGGAGGTGGGTGTGTGCAGCCCGGCCAGGGACTCCGCGAGCGCGATCTTGCCGCTGCCGCTGGATCCGGCGAGCCCGACGACCTCGCCGCGCCGCACGGTCAGATCCACGTGCTCGTACGTGTCCGAGGTGAGGCCCGCGACGTCGAGGACGACGGGTTCGACGTCCTCGGTGGCGGCCTGCTCGACGACCGCCTCCGCGGCCGCCGCCGCCTGTTCGGCGACGGTCTCCCCCGCCATGGCCTCGACGAGCGCGGGCCGCGGGAGTTCGGCGACCGGGGCCGTGGTGATCCAGCGGGCGTCGCGCAGCACGGTGACCGTCTTGCACACCTCGTACACCTCCTGGAGGTGGTGCGAGATGAACAGGAAGGTGACGCCCGAGTCCTGGAGGGCGCGCATGCGGGCGAAGAGGCGCTCGATCTCCCGGTTGTCGAGCTGCGCGGTCGGCTCGTCGAGCACGATGAACCGGGCGCCGCCGCTCAACGCCCGCGCGATCTCGACCATTTGGCGGTCCTCGACCTTGAGGTCGGCGGTCCTGGCGCCGGGGTCGACACGTACGTCCCAGGTGTCGAGCAGCTCCCGGGCCTCGGCGGCGAGCCTCTTCCAGCTGAAGAAGCCGCGGCGGGCGCCCGGCTGCCGGTTCAGGAAGAGGTTCTCGGCGACGGTCAAGTCCGGTACGACCGTGGGTTTTTGGTAGACGCAGGCGACCTTGGCGCGCCACGCCTCCCGGTCGCCGAGCGGCGGCGCGGGTTCCCCGTCGAACGTGAGGGTGCCCGCGTCCGCGGCCTGTAGCCCGGTGAGGACCTGGACGAGGGTGGACTTGCCGGCGCCGTTGCGGCCGACGAGCGCGTGGGACTCGCCGGAGTGCACGGTGAGCCGGCCGTCGGCGAGGGCGACGGTGGGACCGTAGCGTTTGACGATGCCGCGGGCCTCGACCAGTGGGGTCGACTGCCGGGTGTCCGTGGTCATTTGACCGTGTTTCCCCACAGCTCGGGGTCGTCGACGTTCTTCTTGGTGACCAGCGGGGCGGGCAGCTGGTCCTCCAGGGTGCCGCTGGGCAGCTTCACGATCTTCGAGCCGTGGTCGGTCGGCCCCGGCTCGAACTTCTTGCCCTGCATCGCCGCCTTGACGTAGTACATGCCGTACTTGGCGTACGTGTCGGCGGGCTGCGAGACCGTCGCGTCGATCTGGCCCTTGCGGATGGCGGCGTACTCCTGCGGGATGCCGTCGTTGGACACGATCGTGATGTGTCCGTCGGAGCCCGTCTTCTTCAACAGGCCCTTGGACTTGAGGGTTTGGAGGGTCGGCGCGAGATACACGCCGCCCGCCTGCATATAGATCCCCTTGATGTCGGGGTTGGCGTTGAGGAGGGTGTCGAGCTTGGAGGCGGCGGTGTCGGACTCCCACTTCGCGGGGATCTCCAGGACCTTGAGCTTCGGGTACTCGGCCTTGACGCAGTCCCGGAACGCCTTGGAGCGCTCGCGGCCGTTCACCGACGCCAGGTCGCCCATGATCTGGACGACCTTTCCGGACTTCACGTGGTCGCCGAGGTAGGCGCAGGCCTTCTTGCCGTACGAGACGTTGTTCGCGCGTACGACCATGGCGACCTTCCCCTTGTCGGGTGCCACGTCCACGGCGACGACGGGGACGCCCTTGCGTTCCGCCTGGTCGAGCCCTGCGCCGATGGCGGCGCTGTCGAGCGGCGCCACGACGAGGCCCTGCACGCCCTGGTTGAGCTGGTTGTTGATGTCCGTGATCTGCTGCGACGGGTCGCTGTTGGAGTTGACGGTCTTCAGCGCGTCCACGCCCTCGGACTTCGCCATCTTCGGCACGTAGTCGTTGTACGACTGCCAGAACGGCGAGGTCAGCAGTGGCAGGACGACGCCCACCTTGCCGGTGCCGCCGTCGCCGCCACCGCCTCCGGCACCGGCCGCGGTGTCCTTGGTGCTGCCGCAGGCGGCGAGGGCGAGGGCGGCGCAGCCCATCAGGGCGACCGCGCATACCGGGCGCTTGCGGTGCTTCTTGTTCGGTGTGCCTGTCGTGCCTGTCGTGTCCGTCATCGGACCGCTCCTCGGCTACGGAAGTCATTGGGGGGGACCGCGCCGAGATATTTATCAGACCACTTATGCGCGCCAACACCCGTCGTACCCAAGTTTTCTGGGTATTTACGCCTCGGGAGGGCGTCGGTGGGTCGGACCATTTCGGTAGTGGTCGGACCACTGGGCTGGTTACACTGCGCCGCATGGAGCAGACCGCCCCGCAGAAGGGCACCGTCACGCAGCGGGCCATCGAGCAGCTCAAGGCGATGATCGGCAGCGGTGACCTGCAACCGGGTCAACGGCTGCCCACCGAGCGGGACTTGGCGGCGCAGCTCGGCATCTCGCGCAGTTCGGTGCGGGAGGCGATCCGGGCGCTCACGGTGCTCGGCGTACTGGAGGCGCGGCACGGGTCCGGTATCTACGTCACGCAGTTGGAGGCCGGGGACCTGCTGGAGACGTTCGGGGTGGTCGCCGATCTGTCGCGCGGGCCCCGGCTCGTGGAGCTTCTGGAGGTGCGGCGCATCCTGGAGTCCACGGCGACGGCGCTGGCCGCGGCGCGGATCACCCGGGTGCAACTGGCGGAGGTCGCCGACCACTTGGCGGCCATGGAGGCGACGGACGACCCCGACGAGATCCTCGCCCACGACCTGGCGTTCCATCGGGCGATCGCCGCTGCCGCGGGCAACGACACGATGGCGGCGATCCTGGAGGGGTTGTCCTCGCGGACGTTCCGGGCGCGGGTGTGGCGCGGGTACGAGCAGGAGGGGGCCTTCGAGCGGACACGGCGCGAGCATGCGCGGATTTTGCGGGCGTTGGAGGCGAGGGATCCGGAGGCGGCGAGGGGTGCGGCGGCGGCGCATGTGGGTGAGGTGGAGTCGTGGCTGCGGGGGCAGTTGGGCTCGGTCGACCGTGGTTGACGTCTCGGGACTCTGCCCCGGGCCCCGCTGACTCTCGTCCGACGGCGGGGCTCAGTGGGCGGCGGTTGAATGGGGTGACCAGGACGACAGGATGCGGAGGGCGTCGTGGGAGGGGGTGCCGGGTTCGGCGGTCCAGATGACGAGTTGTTGGTCGGGGTCGGTGGCGCAGGTGAGGGCGTCCCAGTCCAGGGTGAGTTCGCCGGCCACCGGGTGGTGGAGCACTTTGCTGCCGCGGCCGAGCGAGGCCACCCGGTGGTCGCCCCACCAGCGGCGGAAGTCCTCGTCCCGCATCGACAGTTCGCCGATCAGCTGGGCCATCCGCTGGTCCTGCGGATCGCGGCCCGCTTCTTTGCGCAGCATCGCGACACAGGACCGCGCGGTCTTCTCCCACTCCGCGTGCACCGATTTCATCGTCGGGTCGGTGAACAGCAGCCACAGGTAATTGCGGCGTTTTTCGGGAACGGTCGCGAAGTCGACGAGCAGTGCGGCCGCCATCGGGTTCCACGCCAGAATGTCCATACGCCTTCCCAGGACCATGGCCGGTGTCGTGGTGAGTTCGTCGAGGATGCGGCGCAATTGCGGCTGCGCCTTTTGCGCGGCCGGTTTGCGGGGCCGGGCCGCGGTCGTTTTCCCGGCCAGTTCGAAGAGGTAGGCCCGCTCCTCGTCGTCGAGGTGCAGGACCTGCGCGAGGGTGTCGAGTACGGGGCCGGACGCCTGCCTGCGGCCCTGTTCGAGGCGGGTGTAGTAGTCGGTGCTGATGGCGGCGAGCAGCGCCACCTCCTCGCGGCGCAGCCCCTTGACCCGGCGCTTCGCGCCCGGGTCGGGCAGGCCGACGGTCCGGGGGCTCAGCTCGGCCCTGCGGGCCTTCAGGAATGCGCCCAGTTCATTGGGGTGCGTGTCGCCGCTCATACCTGAAGTGTGCCAGGAGTCGGGCATCGCGTGAGGGGGACAGTTCTGTCCCAGGACATCGGTGTCCCAGGCCCGAAAAGGCCCATTGTGCGGGCGCGGGGCGCGTGTGAGTGTCGATGAACACCACGGGAAGAACCAGCACCCCTGTGCTATGGGAAAGAGGGAAGAATGATGAAGGCTGATGTCTCGTTCCTCAGCAGCGGAATGAAATTGGCGGGCCATATCTATACGCCCGCCGCCCGCTCCGACGGTGAGCGCCGCCCCGCCGTCGTGGTCGGCCATCCGACGACGGGCGTCAAGGAGCAGACCGCTTCCCTGTACGCGCGGCGGCTCGCCGACGCCGGTTACATCGCGCTCACCTTCGACGCCGCCCACCAGGGCGAGAGCGAGGGGCTGCCGCGGGCCCTGGAGAATCCGTTCCAACGCGCGGAGGACTTCCGGTCCGCCGTCACGTACCTGTCCACCCGCGAAGACGTCGACCCCGAGCGCATCGGCGTCCTCGGCATCTGCGGTTCCGGCGGCTACGCCCCGTACGCGGCTCAGACCGATCACCGGATGAAGGCCGTCGCCACGGTCAGCGCGGCGGACGTGCCCGCGTTCTTCCGCGCCGCGGACCCGGAAGGCTTCGCGGAACTCGTCGCGCAGGCCGGGAAGGCGCGGACCGAGGAGGCGGCGGGCGGCGAGGTGCGTCTGGTGCCGGTGCTGCCGGATGCCGTGGACGAGTCGACGCCCGCGCCGGTGCGGGAGTTCTTCGACTACTACAAGACGCCGCGGGCCCGGCATGAGCGGTCCATCGGGGCGTATGCGCTGCGCAGCGCCGATCAGTTGGACCAGTACGACTCCTACGCCGAGGTGCGCAAGATCGCGCCGCGTCCGCTGCTGATGATCGCGGGGACGGAGGCGGCGACGCTGCCGTTCAGTCAGGGGGCGGTGGAGCAGGCCGGGCCGACGGCGGAGTTGTTCACGGTGGCGGGGGCGACGCATGTCGACCTCTACGACCGGGAGGCGGCGGTGGCGCCGGCCGTCGCGAAGCTGGTCGAGTTCTTCGGCGCGAACCTTTGAGGTTTCGGGTGGGCGGGGTTGCGGTCCCGGGGCTCTGCCCCGGGCCCCGCTGACTCTCGTCCGACGGCGGGGCTCGATGTGGGTACGGTCGCCCAATGGTCGACTCTCTCGTGCCCGTACTCCCCGCCGGTTACCGTTCCCGCCCCGCGACGCTCGACGACGTCGGCATGATCCACGCGCTCGTCGCCGAGTGTGAGCGGGCGTTGTACGGGCGGGTGCAGGGGGACGTCGGGGGCGTGGCCGCCGTGTTCGCCCGCCCCGGCCTCGTTCCGGAGACGGACACCGTGCTGGTGCACGACCGGAGTGGCCGACTCACCGCCATGGCCTGGGTGGACCGGCGATCCGAGGTCGAGGTGCATCCGGAGCATCGGGGGCGGGGGCTGGGGGCGGCACTCCTGGACTGGGTCGGGGCGCGCGCCGAACAGGCGGGCAGTACGGGGGTCGTACAGACCGTGCCCGACGGTGACGCGGAAGCCGTGGCCCTGTTGCGTTCCCGGGGCTACGCGCCACTCGTCACGGCGTGGCTGCTCGAGTTCCCCATGGCGGAGGAACCGGCCGTGCCCGAGCCGCCGTCCGGCATCACGGTCCGGCCCCTGCGTCCCGGCGACGAGCGCGCCACGCATGCCCTGGTGCAGGACGCTTTCGACGAATGGCAGGAGCGGCGTCAGTCGTACGCGGAGTGGGCCGGGACCGTCGTCGACCGGCCCACCTTCGCGCCCGCCCTGTCCCCACTCGCCTTCCACGACGGACAACTGGTGGGCGCGGCACTGTCGTTGAACCTGCCCGAGCGCGGCGAGGGCTACATCGAGCAGCTCGCGGTGCGGCGCGACCAGCGCGGGTGGGGCATCGCCCGCCTCCTGCTGCGCCACGCCTTCCGCGCCTTCCATCACGCGGGCCACCGTTCGTGCACCCTGTGGACGCACTCGGACACGGGCGCGCTCGATCTGTACCTGCGTGTAGGCATGACGGTCCGGCACAGTTCGACGGTGTTCCGCAAGGGTCTGCGGGGCGCTGACGGAACCGCTGAACGTGGATAGGTTGCGCCGCACGGTGAACGACAGGGGTGGGTTCCGGATGGGCTGCGCGGCCTGACCAAGCGAACGGACAAACCCGCGATCGCCCACCAGGCCGCGCTCCACCTCGCCGGCATCCTTGTCTGGACCCGACGCCGGTCAAAGAGACAGAACCTAGCCGCCGGATCCCCCGGACGCCGTCTCCAGCGCCGTCAGCAGCAGGTCGAGCGCCACCTCGAAGGAGCTTCCCGCCATCAGCGGCAAGTGCTTCCGCACCGCCGCGAGTTGAGGGTGCTGCCGCGCGGACGGGTTCGCGTACTCGCCCGTCCACGCCCGGTCGTCCGCCTCCCGCCGCTGCGCGGGCAGGGCCAGATACGCAGCGTCGAGGGCCGCGTGGCCGAGGACGGTGTCGACGAACGCGGAGTAGTGGCGCACCGCGTCCTCGTCGGTGAAGCCGGCGCGTCGGAGGAGGCCGATGCCGGCGTCGACGGCGCGGAACTCGTGGGCGCGGCGTGTCACGCGGTAGGCCGCGAGTGCCGCCACGCGTGGGTGGGCGCGGTAGCCGCGGTGGATGCGGAGGCCGAACTCGCGCAGACCGTCGCGCCACTCCATCCGCTCGGGCTCGAACCCCTCCATCGCCTCGCCGATGATCCGGTCGGAGACGGCGAGCAGCAGGTCGTCCGTGCTGTGGAAGTAGCGGTACAGCGCGCTCGGGTCGCAGCCGAGGGCCGTGCCGAGGCGGCGCACGCTCAGCGCGTCGGGCCCGTGCTGCCCGACCAGGCGCAGCGCGCAGTCGACGATCACGTCCTCGGACAGCAGCACCCCCGTTTTCGTCGGCTTCCTGCGCCGCCGCTCCGCGGGTATCCGGCCCTCGCCCACCGCGCTCTCCCCTCACCCGGTCACCGTCCCGCTTATGACAACACCATTGACGCAACGTTGACAAGGCCGGTTTGATCGCGGTCGCCACCCCCTGACGCGTGTCCTCTCCCCGCTCCCTGCCCTCAGGAGTCAGCTCATGAGTAGCGAACCACCCGGCCTGCGCCGCTCCCTCGGTGTCGTCGACGGCATCGCCATCGCGGCGTCCTCCACCGCCGCGACCACCAGCATCGGCATCGGAATGGGTTCCCTCGCGGCGACGGTCGGGCTCCAGGCACCGGCCGTCCTGCTCGTGGCGTTCGTGCCGATCCTCGGCATCGCGGCGGCGTACGCGCGCCTGAACCGCCAGGAGCCCAACATGGGCAACGGCTATGTGTGGGTGGGCCGTTCGCTCGGCCCCTGGCTCGGTTTCCTCACCGGCTGGGTCACGCTCGTCGGCACGCTGGTCTTCATGGCGTACACGAGCGCGGTGACGGGCTCCGTGTTCCTGCAGTTCGCCAACAAGGCTCAGCTGCACAGCCTGTTGGGCCTGGACCTGGACCCGAACTCGACGGCGCTCTCGACCGTGGTCGGCCTCGTCGTGCTGACCGCCGTCACCGTCACCGCGGTCACCGGCGTCCGCAAGGCGACCCGGCTCCAGGCGTGGCTGCTCGTCTTCGAGTACGTGGTACTGCTCGGGTTCTGCGGCTGGTCCCTGGTCACCGGCTCGCACGCCTTCCAGTGGTCGTGGCTCAACCCGTTCGACATCCACAGCGGCACGGCCTTCGCGCAGGGGCTTGTGCTCGCCGTGTTCTTCTACTGGGGCTGGGACGCCGCGTTCACGGTCACCGAGGAGACGAAGGACGTGCGGGACGCGGGGCGCGGCGGGTTCATCGCCCTGTTCGCGATGCTCGGCCTGTTCCTCTACGGTTCCGTGGCCTTCCAGCGCGAGATGTCGCTGCCCGAACTGGTCGAGCAGGGCCCGCAGGCCCTCACGTACCTCGGCGCGAAGCTCGCGGACGAGCCGGTGGCCAGCCTGCCGCTGCTCGCGCTGCTGTTCTCGGCCGTGGCGTCGCTGCAGGCGAGCGTGATCCCGACGGCGCGCGGACTGCTCGCGATGGGCCGGGACCGGACGATGGGCCCGCTGTGGACGCGGGTCAGCCCCCGGTACGGGTCGCCGGCCGCCGGTACCGTCGTCGTCATGTCGATCGCGGCGGTGGTGGCTCTACTGGCCCTGGCGATACCGAAGTTGAACGAGATGATCCTCGCGGCCGTGAACTCCATCGGCCTCACCGTCGCCCTCTACTACGGCCTCACCGCCCTCGCCTGCGCCGTCCGCTTCCGCGCCCTGCTGCGCACCGCGCCGCGCGCGTCGGTGCCCGCCGTTGTTGTGCCGGGGCTCAGCGGGCTCGCGCTGCTCGGCATCGGGGCGTATCTGGCGTACTCGTACGCGACGATGAACGACCACTTCGAACTGAGCCCGGACAACGGGTGGTTCATGCTGGCGGTGCCCGCGGCGATCGTCGTCTCCGGCCTGGTGATGGCGGGCGTCGCCAAGTACGGGCGCCGCTCCCCCTACTTCACGACGGGCCGCGGCACCGACGCCGACTCCGTCGAACTGGCGGGCCCGAAGGCCACCACCTGAACCCGCGTCCTGCGTCACAACACCCGTATACGTACAAGGAGTTGCCCCATGTCCGCACCCGCCGACCTCGTCTTCACCGGCGGTCCCGTCCACACCGGTTCACCGGCCCGCACCCGCGCCACGACGGTCGCGGTCCGCGGTGAGCGCGTCGTCGCCGTCGGCCACGACGAGGTGCGCGAGCTGATCGGCCCGCGCACCGAAGTGGTGGACCTGGCGGGGAAGCTGTTGATCCCCGGGTTCCAGGACGCGCACGCGCATCCGGTCGGGGCCGGCATGGAGATGGGGCAGTGCGATCTGAGCGGCGGGACCACGCTCGCCGAGTACCGGGAAGTGATCGCCGCGTACGCCGCCGCGCACCCGGACGCCGAGTGGATCACCGGGGGCGGCTGGGCGATGGAGGCATTTCCCGGCGGCCTGCCGACGGCCGCCGAGCTGGACGCCCTGGTGCCGGACCGGCCGGTGTATCTGGTCAACCGCGATCACCACGGCGCGTGGGTCAACTCCCGCGCCCTGGAAGCCGCCGGGATCGACGCGCGTACCCCCGACCCGGCCGACGGCCGCATCGAGCGCGACCCCGACGGCTCCCCCACCGGCATGCTCCAGGAGGGCGCCGCGAACCTCGTCGGGCGGCTGCTCCCGCCGGTCACCCGCGAGGAGCGGATCGCGGGGCTGCTCCGCGCCCAGGCCCATCTCCACTCCCTCGGCGTCACGGCCTGGCAGGACGCCCTCCTCGGTGAGCACGCCAACCTCACCGACGCCACGGACGCGTATCTGGCCTGCGCCGAGGACGGCAGTCTGACCGCGCGTGTCGTGGGCTCGCTGTGGTGGGACCGGGCGCGCGGCACCGAGCAGATCGACGAACTGCTGGCCCGGCGCGCGGCCGGTACCCGCGGCCGGTTCCGTTCGACGACCGTGAAGATCATGCAGGACGGCGTCGCGGAGAACGGCACGGCCGCCCTGCTCGGCCCGTATCTCGACGGCTGCGGCTGCCGCTCGGACAACAGCGGGATCAGTTTCGTACCGCCCGAGGCGCTGAAGAAGTACGTGACCGAGCTGGACGCCCACGGTTTCCAGGTGCACTTCCACGCGCTCGGCGACCGAGCCGTCCGCGAGGCACTCGATGCCATCGAAACGGCACGGAGGGCCAATGGTTGGACGGATACGCGCCCGCACCTCGCACATCTTCAGGTCGTGCACCCCGATGACATCGGCCGGTTCCGTGACCTGGGCGCGACGGCGAACATGCAGCCGCTGTGGGCCGCGCACGAGCCGCAGATGGACGAGCTGACGATCCCGTTCCTGGGCGCGGAGCGGGCGGCGTGGCAGTACCCCTTCGGGGCGTTGCTGCGGGCCGGGGCGACGCTCGCGGCGGGGAGCGACTGGCCGGTGAGCAGTCCGGATCCGTTGCAGGGGATTCATGTGGCGGTGAACCGGGTGCTGGCGGACGCGGCGCCCGACACTCCGGTGTTTCTGCCGGAGCAGCGGATCGGGCTCGGCGACGCGCTCGCGGCGTACACCTCCGGTAGCGCGTATGTGAACCATCTGGACGCGGATGCGGGGGTCATCGCGCCAGGGCGCTTCGCGGATCTCGTGGTGCTTGATCGGGATCCGTTCGCCGGGCCCGCGACGGAGATCGGTTCGACCGGGGTCGAGCAGACCTTCGTCGGGGGGCGGCGGGTCTTTCCCCGTTGACGCCCAACGGGGTTGAGGCCCGGGGCTCTGCCCCGGACCCCGCGCCTCAATCGCCGGCGGGGCTTGAGGTGGTCCGGCGGGGCTTGAGGGGGGTCAGTCCACGCTCGGCAAGATGTGCGGCTCCGCGAGGTCGTCCTCGTAGCCCGCCAGGCGGATCGGCGCGGACCTCGCCCACACATCGAGACTGCCGAGCTCCTTGGGCCCGCGGCGGCCGGCCCGCTCGGCCCGTTCCTTCGGGCGCTGTTCGCGATTCGTCTTTTCTGGTGTCACCGCGCACTCCTTGTGTGTCGGGTAACCCGCTCCGGCTGGCCGGCCCGGCGTCGCGCGGGGTCCGGCGCCCGATCGGGCTTGTGTTGAAGGCCAGTTCGGGCGCGGTGGCGCCGGTTGTCGCTGGTGGGTCGGCCGTGGTTCTCGGTCTCTCCCGGGACGGCGACCATGGGTCGAGGTGTCGGACCCACTTGCGGTAGCCGTCCGACTACAGACTAACCAAATGAGCGGGGGCCTGCTCGATGGGGCTGAAATCCGTGGGTCTTTCGGGGGTTTCCTCACGTTCATTCAGCCATGTGTGTCTGGAGGCGCAACTGGTTTTCGCTCGCGCGGCACTCACTTCGGCCCCCTGTTCGGTACTTCGCGACGCGCCACAAGGGGCTGACGTGGGGCGTGGGGCGGGGCGGTCGACGCCATGGATTGGCGTCAACTCGCCCCTGCCGCACCCTACTTGGGTTCCGTCGCGGCATCCCTCGTACGCCCCCGCAGGGCCCGTACGAGGAAGACCGCGCCCACCAGCGCGACGGCCCCGACGAGCACGAGCGCGTCCGGGACGCGGTCGCCGATGCCGCGCGCCCACTGCTCGGCGGCGAAGGAGTTGTCGACGTCGAGGAGCCCGGGCAGCGCCGTCGTCCCGTCGAAGACAAGGAACAGGGTGCCGAGCGCGAGGAAGAAGAGGCCGGAGGCCAGCGATGTCGAGTGCGTCTCGAAGCGGCCGATGCGGACCGGCCGGCCGCGCAGCCACCGCTTCCCGCCGAGGTCGAACCGTTCCCACAACAGGGCGAGCAGGAACAGCGGTACGGCCATGCCCAGCGCGTACACCGCGAGCAGCGCCCCGCCGTACACCGGGTGCCCGCCGAGCGCCGCGACCGTGAGGACGCTGCCGAGGATCGGTCCGGCGCAGAATCCGGCGAGGCCGTAGACCGCGCCGAGCGCGTACACCGACAACGCGTTGGTGGGACGGATGCGGCCGGAGAGTTCCGACATGCGGCGGGAGGCGAAGCCGCGGCCCGCGATCTGGAGGACGCCGAGCGCGATGATCAGCCAGCCGCCGATGGAGACGAGCAGATCACGGTTGCCGTAGAAGAAGCGTCCGGCGTACGAGCCCGCGGCGCCGAGCGGGACCAGCGTCGTGGCAAGCCCCAGATAGAAGACGCCGGTGCGGGCGACGAGCCGGGTCGGGCTGTCGATGGAGTACGCGAAGAACGCGGGCAGCAACAGCGCGCTGCAAGGGCTGAGCAGCGCGAGCAGGCCGCCGAGGAACGCCGCGAAGTAGCCGATGTCGCTCACTTGCCACCGCCGCCGGACTTCGCGGACTCCGACTTCGCGGACTCGGCCTTCGCGGCCTCGATGGCCTGCTCGAACGCGGCCTCGGGCTGGGCGCCCGCGATGGGCTGCCCGTTGATGAGGAAGGAGGGGGTGGAGGTGGCACCCAGTGCATACGCCTCGTCGCTGTCCTGCTTCACGGCGGCGTGCGCGGCCTTGCCGCCACTGTCCTGGCGGAACTTGTCGAGGTCGTCGACCCCGGCCTCGCGGGCGAGCGCGTCGAGGCGGTCGGCGCCGAAGCCCTTCTCCTTGGCGCCCTCGGCGTAGGCCGCCTTGTGGAACTGCCAGAAGCGGCCCTGCTGACCGGCCGCCCACGCGGCGCGCGCGGCGGACTGGGAATCGGCGCCGAAGATGGGGAAGTTGCGCCACTCGATGCGCAGCGTGCCGTCGTCGACGTACTTCTTCACGAGGTCGGGTTCGGTGTCGCGGGCGAACTTTCCGCAGTAGCCGCACTTGAAGTCGGCGTACTCGATGAGGACCACGGGCGCGTCGGCGCGGCCCTGGGCGAGCGGGTCCTTGGCGTCGCGGCGGGCGAGCTTCACCAGCTTGTCGGTGAGCTCGTCCTTGGCCTCGGTGGTGTCCGCCTGCTGTTGATCGGCCGTGTCGGTGCGGGCTTCGGGCCTGGTCGCCGTGTACGAGACGGTGCCGAGCAGGATGGCCGCCACGGCGACGGAGGCGGCGATCGCGGCGGAGCGGCGCTGCTTCTTGCGGGCGGTGGTGTCGGTCGTGGTGGTGTTCTTGGGCATGACGAAGTCGTCCTTGCGTGCGTGTGGAGATGTTTGATGACGGTGGGACGGGGCGTCATCTACACGCGCAGGATCGACAGTTCGAGCGGTGAGGGCGGGTCGTTCGGCGGCGGTCCGCGGCCCGCAGGGGTCGGCGGCACGATGCCGGCGAGCGGCGTCGCCGCGCTGTGCCCGTGCTCGTACGCGAGCGGGGCGAGGAGTTCGTGGGCGGTGGTGCCGCGTGTGGGCACGCCCTGCCGGCCGTCGGGGGCGTGCTCGCTCTCCGGGTCGCAGTCGGGGGCGCCGCCGGGCGCGGAGAGGTGCGGGTGCTGTGCGGCCGCGAGGGCCGGGGCCCGCTCGGCGGGCGCGCCGCCCGGGTGGCTGCCCCACACCGTGCCCAGCACGGTGACCACGAGGGTCACCAGGAGTGCGGGGAGGGTGTAGCGGCGCATGCGGGCAATTCTGCACCATGGGCGGAGAGGGACAGCGTTCACGTCCTGTTGACCGGTGGGTCGGCTCCCCCTCAGCCGGCCATGGTCTGCTTCCGGACAAGCGGCGGAATGTCTTCGGGAGGAGTCGTCCATGGAACGCGTCGAACTGCGCACCGTCGAGGAGTTGATGGCCGCGCTGTACGCCTGCCGGGGTGCCTGGGACGCCCCGGACCGCAGCGGCGACCCGGTCGATCTGCACGACCACGCGCTGCAGACGGCGGCGCTGCTGCGCCGCTCCCGGCCCAGCGACAAGGAGTTGCAGGTCGCGGGGCTCGTGCACGACCTCGGGCATCTGCTGTGCCCGGGGGACGACGCGGGGCACGCGGACCGGGCGGCGGACGCGGTGCGCGGGCTGCTTGGCGAGCGGGTGGCAGGGCTCGTACGGCTGCATGTTCCGGCGAAGCGGTATCTGGCGGCGACCGAACCGGGGCGCGGCCTCTCCGCGCAGAGCGCGCTCACGCTGGGGGTGCAGGGCGGGCCGATGACGCCTCGGGAGGTCGCGGCGTTCGAGGCGGATCCGCTGGCCGAGGACGCGGTGACCCTGCGGCAGGCGGACGACGCGGGGAAGGTGGTGGGCCTGGACGCGGGGGTCCTGGAGGACTGGCGGCCGGTGGTGGAGCTGGTGGCGGACGCCCACGCCTCGTACGTCCACTAGACGCGCGCCTCCACAAACGACCCACGAACCATGCACGACTGACACATCGTCATCCCCGGCCCGCCCATGAGACCGTACGCGCATGAACTCGCGCCCCACACAAGACTCGCGCGCACTCGACGGCAGGGCGGCCGTGGTGACCGGTGCCTCGCGTGGCATCGGGCGCGCGATCGCGGAGGAACTGGCCGACTGTGGCGCCCTGTTGTGCGTGACGGCCCGGGATCCGCACGGCGTGCGGGAGACGGTCGCGGCGCTGCGGGCGCGCGGCGCCGAGGCGGTGGGCGTGCCCGGCGACGTCGCCGATCCGGCGCACCTGTGGGAGGTGACCGAGCGGACGATGGCGGAGTTCGGCCGCGTCGACGTCGTCGTGAACAACGCCGCCACGAACCAGCCGTACGGACCGCTCATGGACGCCGACCCGGACGCGTGGCGCACGGCCTTCACCGTCAACGTGGAGGCCGTGCTGCGGCTCGTGCAGTGCGCGTGGCGGGCGTGGATGGGCGAGCACGGCGGCGCCGTCGTCACCGTGTGCACGGAGGGCGCGGGGCACGTCGGGCCGAACGTCGGCGCGTACGGCACGAGCAAGGCGGCGCTGCTGCACCTGACGGCCCAACTGGCGGGCGAGCTCGGCCCGTTGGTGCGCGTGAACTCCGTCTCCCCCGGGCTCGTGCGCACCGAGATGGCCCGCTTCGTGTGGGAGCGGGCCGAGGAGTCGGTGGCGGCGGGCCTTCCCGCCGGGCGGATCGGGGAGCCGGAGGACGTGGCGCGGGCGGTGCGCTGGCTGGTGTCGGACGAGGCGTCCTGGATCACCGGCGCTGATCTGCTGGTGGACGGCGGCACCCGGGTGCGCGCCGCCTCAGCGGGCGGGGACGCGCACGCCGTGCAGCGGCAGCTGCGCAACCACGCGCCGGACGCGTGAGACCGGCGTCACCGCGAAAGGCGGCGCCGGCACGCGACGGTACGCGCATGCGCGCCGCGCCGGCTGCTCCGCGGCTCAGCGCGCCGACCTCAAGGGGCGGCGCCGCGAACCCGGTCCACCAGCGGCTGCGTCACCACTTGCCCGGCTCGTAGTCCTTCAGGAAGACGCCGTACACGTCGTCGCCCGCCTCGCCGCGCACGACGGGGTCGTAGACGCGGGCGGCGCCGTCGATCAGGTCGAGCGGGGCGTGGAAGCCCTCCTCCGCGAGGCGCAGCTTGTCGTAGTGCGGGCGCTCGTCGGTGATCCAGCCGGTGTCGACGGAGGTCATGAGGATGCCGTCGGCCTGGAACATCTCGTGGGCGCTGGTGCGGGTCACCATGTTCATCGCGGCCTTGGCGGCGTTGGTGTTGGGGTGGCCCGCGCCCTTGTAGCCGCGGCCGAAGACGCCCTCCATCGCCGAGACGTTCACGACGTAGGCGCGGCCGCTCTCCGCCTTCTTCGCGGCGTCGGCCATGGCCGGGCGCAGCGCGCTGATGAGGATGAACGGCGACGTGTAGTTGCAGAGCTGGGTCTCCAGGAGTTCGACCGGGGAGATCTGGTCGATGGTCTGCACCCACGTGTTGGACTCGACGACGTCCGGGACGAGGCCGCCCGCGTCGATGGCGGTACCGGCGTGGTGCCGCTCGACGCTCGCGTTGCCCGCGACGAGCGCGAGGTCGGCGACCGCTTGCGCGTCCATGCCGCTGATGCCGACGGGCAGCGCGGCGATGCCGTCGACGGAGCCCGAGTTGAACGCGCCGATGACGGTGTGCGGCGGCAGCTCGCCCGCGGGCAGCGGGGCGCTCTCGCCGTCGACGAGGGCGGCGTACGCGGAGGGCAGCCGGCGGACGGTCTGCGTCGCGTTGTTGATGAGGATGTCGAGCGGCCCGGCGGCGGCGAGCTGCTCGGCGAGGGACACGGCCTGCGCCGGGTCGCGCAGGTCGATGCCGACGACCTCAAGGCGGTGGATCCAGTCCGCGGAGTCCTCCATCGCCTTGAAGCGGCGGATGGCGTCCTTGGGGAACCGGGTGGTGATCGTGGTGTGCGCGCCGTCGCGGAGCAGGCGAAGCGCGATGTACATGCCGATCTTGGCGCGGCCGCCGGTGAGCAGGGCGCGCTTGCCGGTGAGGTCGGCGCGGGCGTCGCGCTTGTTCCGGTTCAGGCGGGCGCAGTCGGGACAGAGCTGGTGGTAGAAGTAGTCGACTTCCACGTACCGGGTCTTGCAGGTGTAGCAGGAGCGCGGGCGCTGGAGTATCCCCGCGAGCCTGCCCTCCTCGGTCTGCGAGGACGGCAGGATGCCTTCGGTCTCGTCGTCGATGCGCTGCGCGGACCCGGTGGCGGTGGCCTCGGTGACGGCCTTGTCGTGGGCGGTCTTGGCGGCGCGGCGCTCCTGGCGGCGGCGCTGCTTCACGGTCCGGTAGATGCTCGCGGTGGCGCGGCGCACGGTGATCGCGTCGGGGTGGTCGACGTCGATCTCGTCGAGCTCCTTCAGCACGCTGAGGCAGACGGCGAGCCGCTCGGGGTCGATGCCGGGCCCGTGCTCGGCCTCCGTCTCCTCGGAGGCCGAGGGGGCCTGGTTGTCGTCTGTCACCGTCATCGCCGCTGCCGTTTCCTTGGGTCTCGCGCGTCGCGCGCGATCCGCGCCCGCTGTCGAACGCGAAATTTTACGGAGCGGCGGGCCATGTCTCCAAACCGTCCCTGGTGCGGCCGTGCGCGGGCGGGCCGCTCAGGGCGCGCAGACGGCGTGCAGCGCGGCCACCTCCTCGGTCACCGCGCGCGCCAGTACGTCGAGGTCCGGCACGGCGTCCGCGTCGGCGACGATCCCGTAGTGGACCTGCCCGCAGTACGTGGACACCGCCACGGCGAGTGACTGTCCCTGGGCGAGCGGGGCCAGCGGGTAGACCTCGGTGAGCGGGCAGCCGCCGAGGCGGAGGCCGAGGCTGGGCAGCGGGACGCTGGTGACCAGCAGGTCGAAGAGGAGGCGGGCGCCTCGGCCGACGAGGCCGCCGCCGAGGCGCAGGCCGAGCGGCGGCACGTGGTCGGCGAGCAGGGCGACCGCGCCCGCGCCCCGGGAGGGCCCGGCGTCCTTGCGCCGGTCCATGGCAGCCCGCACGACCCGCAGCCGTTCCACGGGGTCGGGCTCACCGACGGGGAGGCGGACCAGATAGCCGGAGAGCCGGTTGCCCTGCGGGTGGGCGGTGCGCGGCCTGCGGCGGGAGACCGGGACGAGGGCGCGGGGCTCGACGCCCTCGCTGCCGTCGCCGCGCTCGTCGAGCCAGCGCCGCACGGCTCCGGCGACGACGGCGATCAGTACGTCGTTGACGGTGCCGCCGGCCGTCTTGCGGATGCGGTGCACGTCGTCGAGGTCGAGCCGGACACCGGCGGTGCTCCGGGTGCCGCTGGGCTTCGAGGCGAGCGCGGGTGACGTGCGTACGCCCCAGGTGGCGCGGGCCACGGAGCCGCCTATGGAGACGGCCTGCGTGGCGCTGTCCGCGAGGGCGCGTACGTGGTCGGGGTAGCGGCGCGGGTCGAGGTCGCCGAGCGTGATGTCGCGCAGGCCGGGGAACGGGAGGCGCAGGCCGCGGCGCGGGGCGGGCGCGTCCTTCGGGGCGCGGGCGGCGGGCAGGTCCATGGGGTCCATGACGCCCGCGGCGAGGGTCAGGGCGCGCAGTCCGTCGGCGAGGGCGTGGTGGAACTTGAAAAGGACGGCGAAGGACGCTCCGTCGGCGGCGGGCAGCACGTGCGCCTCCCACGGGGGCCGGCCGCGGTCGAGCGGCCGTTCCATGAGGGCGCCCGCGACGGCGTGGAAGTCGTCCACGGCCCCGGCCATCCACACGTGGTCGAGCGGGTCGAAGTCGGGGGCGGGCACGCGGGCCGCGCCGCCGACCGGGACGAGCACCTCGGCTATCCGCATCCGCAGGCCCGGCACGCCCGCGGCGCGGGTGGCGAGCAGCTCGTACGCGTGCCGGGCGGCACCGGGGCCTTCGGCCTCGAAGACGCCCAACGCCCCGAGGTGCATGGGGTGTTCGGCCGTCTCGATGTTCCAGAAGGCAAGGTCGAGTGGAGCGAGCAGGTCCGAACTCAAAGAGGTCATGGAGGGCTCTCGCGTCGACAACGGGAGAGGGCAGTCAACCGCCAGCTGTCGATTACGGTCAAGTACGATCACGCCACGCTGAGTTAACAACTGGTTAAGACCCGCCTCCTTGTGAGAGGCGGGTCTTGTGTGACTCAGGTGGCACTCTCAAGTGCCGTATCTCTCAGGTCACTTGAGGGCGGGCGGCGCCGCTCCGGCACCGGTCCCCCACGCCGACGGCTCGCTGCCGACGGTGAAGGACAGGTCCCTGAGGCCGCGCAGATCCTCCGTGGTCAGATACGTCTTGCCGTAGTCGGCGCCGTCCACCCGCGCCGACTGGATGTACCGGTCGGTGTCCGAGGTGCCGGGCGCCCGCACGGTCAGACCGCCCCGCGGGTAGTAACGCCGGTCGAGCGTGATGTCGACGCGCTCGAAGACGGGCGTGGACAGGCTCCACGTGTCCGTTCCGGGCTGCACCGGGAAGATCCCGATCGACGACAGGACGTTCCACGCGGACATGGTGCCGAGGTCGTCGTTTCCGGTCATGCCGGTCGGAGTGTCGGTGAACAGCGTCAGCGCGGCGTGCACCACGTCGGTGGTCTTCCACGGCTGCCCGGTCGACAGATACGTGTACGGCGCGATCAGGTCGGGCTCGTTCTGCGGGTTGTACTTGTCGGCGTTGTAGTAGTCGTACGGCCCGTTGACCCACACCTCACGGGCGGTCTTCGCGGGGTCCTTCACCAACTGCTCGTACGCGAAGAACGAGTCGAGCCGCTTGTTCGCCGCCTCCTTTCCGCCGATCAGGCCGACCATGCCCGGCAGATCCTGCGGCACGAGCCACTGGTACTGCCAGGACGTGCCCTCGTGGAAGCCCTCGCTCTTCGCCGGGTCGGCGGGGCCGGTGAAGGCGCCCGACGCGTCCCGCGCGCGGAAGAACCCGGTCGAACTGTCGTAGATCTTCCGGTAGTTCTGCGCCCGCTCGGCATACCGTTTCGCGTCGTCCTCGTGCCCGAGCTCCTTCGCCATCTGTCCGAGCATGGCGTCGGAGAGCGCGTACTCCAGGGTGGCCGAGGCCCCGTGGTCGTAGTCCGAGTCGCCGGGCTTCACGTGCTCGCGGCCCTTGATGTACGGCGCGAAACCGTCGGCCAGGTACTCCTTGTTGGCCTCGCGGCCCACGGGAGCGGAGTCGGCCGGTGGCACGCCGTCGGCGTTCTTCTTGAGCGCCCGGTACGCCTCCTCCTCGTGCCCCTTCAACAGCCCTTGCTGGTAGGCGTTGGTGAGGAACGGGGTGACCGGGTCGCCGGTCATGATGTTCGTCTCGACCGTCCCGTAGCCCCACTTGGGCAGCCAGCCGCTGTCCTTGTCGATCCGGAGCACCGACAGGGCCATGTCCCGAGACTCGCGCGGGGCGAGCAGCGCGAGGAGCTGGGCCTGGGTGCGGTACGTGTCCCAGAGCGACCAGTTCTGGTAGTAGGTGAAGCCGTCCGCGCGGTGGATCTTCTGGTCCCAGCCGGTGTAGCGGCCGTCGACGTCGCTGCCGATGTTCGGCGCGAGGAAGGACCGGTACAGCGAGGAGTAGAAGGTGCGGCGCCGTGTCTCGTCGCCGCCCTGCGCGCGGACGTCGTCGAGCCGGTCCTCCCACGCCGCCCGTGCCGCGCCCCGCACGGAGTCGAAGGAACGGCCGCCCTCCGTACGGAGGTTGAGCGCGGCGCCGTGCGCGTCGACGTACGAGAGCGCGGTGGTCGCCTCGACGGTGCGGTCCTTGCTGGTGTCGAAGCGCACGTACGCGCCGTTGCGCTCCGCATCGGCGGCCGAGGTCTTGGAGCCCTCGGTGACGGTGTCCCCCTTCCAGGTGCCGGACGTCGTGAACGGGCGGTCGAACTTGGTGATCGTGTAGAGGGTGTACTGCTCGGTGTCCTGGCAGAAGCCGCTGCCGGTGATGGCGGTGCGCACGGTCCTGTTGTCGAGGATCTCGACGTCCGTGTGCACCGTCTTGTGCAGCGACTGCCCCGCGTTGAGCAGCACGTTGGCCTTGTCTGTGGCCGGGAACGTGTACTTCTGCACGCCCGTCCGCTTCGTCGCGCTCAGCTCGGCATCGACGCCCGACTTCAGGCCCACCTTGTAGTAGCCGGGCGACGCCTTCTCGTCGTCGTGGCTGAACTCGGCCGCGTACTTCGCGTAGTCCGTGCTCCCGATGTCACCGACGGTCGGCAGCACCGGCAGGTCACCGCCCAACCCGCAGCCGACGCCGGACAGATGGACGGCGGAGAACCCGCGGATGTGGGTGTCGGAGTGGTCGTATCCGGTGTTGTGGCCGGTGTCCGGGGAGAGTTGGACCATGCCGAAGGGGACGGCGGCGCCCGGATAGGTGTTGCCCTCGTTCTCGGTGCCGATGAACGGGTTGACGAGGTCGGTGAGTTGGCCGCTTTCAGAGGAGGCGACGGCGGGCGCCGCGATCCCCGTGCCGAGCAGGGCCCCGGCGGCGGCGAGCACACCCACCACCCGCGCTCTGAACCGATGATGACGCTTACTCATACCTTCACGCACCTTTCGATACGGCTCAGGAGCAGTTCGCCACGGTGTCCTGCGAGGCGTCGTGGATCAGCGCCTGCTGGGCGTCGTGCACCCGCTTCACGTCCGGCTTGACGACGCGCCGGTCGTAGGTGAGCAGTCCGTTCAACTCGCCCTCCACGTCGGAGATCTGCGTGTAGACCGCGCCGTTGCCGCCCTTGCAGGCCAGCTTGTGCACCTCGTCGAGCTTCTTGAGGTAGTCGTCCGTGTACGTCGCCGGGTCCACGTCGACGTAGGACTGCTGGACCGACCAGGCGTGGCCCGGTACCGCGAGGCCGAGGCCGCCGTACTCGCCCGCGACCAGGGCCCGTTCACCGTCGGGGTGCGGCGGCAGGGCGGGGCTCGGGTAGCCGTGTTCGTCCATGATGTCGCCGGTGCCGCCGTCGCGGCCGAGGTTGAGCCCGGACTGGCCGTTGATCAGCCGGGTCGGGTCCCAGGACTTCGCCTGGTCGGCGATGCGGGCCTCGTCGTACTGGCCCCAGCCCTCGTTGAAGGTGACCCACATGACGACCGACGGGTGGTTGACGTGCTGGTCGATCATCGTCTTCATCTCGCGCTCGTACTCGGCGCGCGCCTCTGTGGAGGGGTTGCGCCCCGCAGCCATCGCCGGCATGTCCTGCCACACCATCAGGCCCAGCTTATCGGCCCAGTAGAACCAGCGGTCGGGCTCGACCTTGATGTGCTTGCGGACCGAGTTGAAGCCCATCTTCTTGTGCATCCTCAGGTCGTACGCGAGCGCGTCGTCACTGGGCGCGGTGTGCAGTCCGTCGGGCCAGAAGCCCTGGTCGAGGGTGGCCATCATGAACATCGGCTTGCCGTTCAGCATGGTGCGCGGCGTGCCGTTGACCTTCTCCACGGAGATCGAGCGCATCCCGAAGTAGCTGCCGACCCGGTCGTCGCCGACGCTCACCTTGAGGTCGTAGAGGAAGGGGTCGTCGGGCGACCACAGGTGCGGGTCGGCGATCTCCAGGGTGAGGGGACCGCCGGAGGTTCCGGTGGCGCTGGCGACCTTCTTGCCGTCCGCGTACGCCGTGGCGGTCACGGGCAGACCATCGCGAACTCCCTTGCTCTCGACGGCCACTTCACCCGTCTTCACGTCCGGCGTCACCTTCAGGTCCGAGACGTGGTCGGCGGCCACCGGCTCCATCCACACGGTCTGCCAGATGCCGGAGGACGGGGTGTACCAGATGCCGCTCGGGTCGAGGCGCTGCTTGCCCATGGGCGGGTTCTCGGCGCCCGCCGCGTCCGTCGGGTCGTAGACGCCGACGATGAGTTCCTGGGTGCGGCCCGGCTTCAACGCGTCGGTGATGTCGGCGCCGAACTTGTCGTAGCCGCCCTTGTGATCGGCGACCTTCACCCCGTTCACGTACACCTCGGACTTCCAGTCCACGGCGCCGAAGTTGAGCTTCAGACGCTGTGTGTCACCCACCTTCCAGTCGGCGGGGACGGTGAAGGTCCGGCGGTACCACATGCGGTCCTCGTGCCGCTGGACGCCGGAGAGCTGGGACTCGACCGGGTACGGCACGAGGATCTTCTCGCCGAGGTCCTTGCCGACCGGCGGCTGCTCGCCCGCCTTGGCACCGGCGAACTGCCAACTGCCGTTGAGGTTGCGCCACTTGTCGCGGGTGAGCTGGGGGCGCGGGTACTCGCGGTGGGCGTTGGCAGGGGTGACGTCGTCGCCCCACTTGGTGCTCAGCTCGTACGTCGAGTGGTTGGGGCCGCTGGACCAGAAGGAGCCGACCGCCGTGCCGTCGCCGCCCCCGAGACCGCCCTTGCCGTCGTAGGTGACATCGGCGAGGCCGGGGGCGTCTCCGTCCTTGTTGCCGACCACGGGTTCGTCGAGCTTCACGAGGAGCGCGCGCGGATCGTCCGGGTCCGCCTGCGCCGCGCCGAGCGGCCACTTGGCGCCGCCGATGACGGCCTTCAGGTGGTCGTTCACATCACCGGGGACGGCACCCAGCTTCTGCGCGAAGTCGAGCTTCAGGGTGCGGCCGTCGCCGAGCACGGTGGTGCCGATGGCGCCGTCGTACTTCCAGTCGTCGGGGAGCCGGAACGCGGAGGACGGGATGGCCTGCTTCTGCTCGCCAGGCTCGGTCCAGCGCAGGTGGAGGTTGGAGCCGCCGTAGTGCTCGAAGTACTCGACCTTGATGTCCACGGCTTTGCCGGCCGTCAGATCGACCGGCTGCGAGGTCTGCTCCTTGTCCCAGTCGTCGACCCAGTGGTCGATGACGAGCTTGTTGTCGACCCAGAGCCTGAAGCCGTTGTCACCGATCATTGACAACGTTGTCGGACCGGTCTTCTCCGGCACGAGTTTTCCGGTCCAGCGGACGCTCGCGTCGTCCGCCTGCCCGGTCGCGGAGGAGAGCCGGGACTCCAGGCTGTTGAAGTCGATCTTCGGGTCGAAGCCGGTGGCCTTCAGCTGGTCGAAGTCGAAGGCGCCCGCGGCGGACTGGGTGTAGTACTCGCCCTTCAGGCCGTGCGGGACGACGGTCTCGTCGTCGCCCGCCGCGGTGGCGGACGGGGCCGCCAGGGTGAGCGTGCCGAGGCCAAGGGCCGCGGTGAGGAGCAGGGACAGGTGTCTCACATGACGTCTCAGATGTCTGGTGCGCACGGATCCTCCTTGCCGGGACTGCGTTGAGGAAGAGTGGCGGCTCGCCGCTCGGGTCTGTGCAACTGCGTTGGAGTTCGTCGGACTTCGTTGAACAATGTTGCGATGAGGGGCAGTTGGCATCTCAGCACGGGTGGCCGCCTCCGGCAAGACCGCGAACGCCGTGAGCGGTGAAACCACGCTGAAACCGCGTTGAAGGCGCCCGGTCGCAAGGTCTGCCGCATGACCACTACGCCAACCACGGCGCCGACCGCCACGTCCCCCGCCCTCGCCATCGAGGCGACGGGGCTGCGCAAGGCCTTCGGCGACACGACCGTCCTCGACGGCATCGATCTCGCGGTGCCGGCCGGCTCCGTCTTCTCCCTGCTCGGCCCGAACGGCGCGGGCAAGACCACCGCCGTGAAGATCCTCTCCACGCTGATCGGCGCCGACGCGGGCGAGCTGCGCGTCGGCGGCCACGACCTGGCCACAGAGCCGCAGTCCGTGCGCGCGGCGATCGGGGTGACCGGGCAGTTCTCCGCCGTCGACGGCCTGATCACCGGCGAGGAGAACCTGCTCCTCATGGCGGACCTGCACCATCTGCCGCGCCGCGAGGGCCGCCGGGTGACCGCCGAACTCCTGGACCGCTTCGACCTGACCGAGGCGGCGCGCAGGCCCGCCGCCGGCTACTCGGGCGGCATGCGGCGGCGCCTCGACATCGCGATGACGCTGGTCGGCGAGGTGCGGATCCTCTTCCTCGACGAGCCGACGACCGGCCTCGACCCCCGCAGCAGGCACACGATGTGGCGCATGGTCCGGGAGCTGGTCGCGGGCGGTGTCACCGTCTTCCTGACGACGCAGTACCTCGACGAGGCCGATGAACTCGCCGACCGGATCGCCGTGTTGAGCGAGGGCCGGATCGCGGCGACCGGCACCGCCGACGAGCTGAAGCGGCTGGTGCCGGGCGGGCATGTGCGGCTGCGCTTCACCGACCCGGCCGCCTACCGGTCCGCCGTCGCGGCGCTGCGCGACATCACCACGGACGACGAGGCGCTGACGGTGCGGATCCCCAGCGACGGCACGCCGCGCGAGCTGCGCTCGGTCCTCGACTGGCTGGACGCCGCGGACGTCGAGGCGGCCGAACTGACCGTGCACACACCCGACTTGGACGACGTGTTCTTCGCCCTGACCGGCGGCGCCGACAAGCCCGCCGCTACCACTGCCCCCGAGGAGGCCCTCCGATGAGCGGCGCCCTGTCCCTCGCCGTGCGCGACTCGTCCACGATGCTGCGCCGCAACCTCCTGCACGCCCGCCGCTACCCCTCCCTCACCCTGAACATCCTCCTCACCCCCATCGTTCTGCTGCTGCTCTTCGTGTACGTCTTCGGTGACGTGATGAGCGCGGGCATCGGCGGCGGGCCCGCCGACCGTTCCGCGTACATCGGTTATCTGGTGCCGGGCATCCTGCTGATGACCATCGGGGCGACCCCGGCAGGGACCGCGATCTCGGTGACGATGGACATGACGGAGGGCATCATGGCCCGTTTCCGTACGATGGCCATCCACCGCGCGTCCGTCCTGATCGGGCATGTGGTGGGCAGCGTGCTGCAGGCGGTCGCCGGGGTGCTGGTGGTCGGCGCCGTGGCGGTGGCCGTCGGTTTCCGGTCGACGGACGCGACGCCGCTGGAGTGGCTGGCGGCGTTCGGACTGACCGTGCTGGTCGCCGTGGCGCTGTCCTGGACGGCCGTCGGCCTCGGTCTCGCCAGCCCGAACGCGGAGGCGGCCAGCAACAACGCGATGCCGCTGATCGTCCTGCCGTTCATCTCCAGCGCGTTCGTGCCGATCGACGCGATGCCCGGCTGGTTCCAGCCGGTCGCCGAGTACCAGCCGTTCACGCCGCTCATCGAGACACTGCGAGGGCTGCTGCTCGGCACGGAGATCGGCCACAACGGGTGGCTCGCGGTGGCCTGGTGCCTGGCGCTGACCGTGCTCGGGTTCCTGTGGTCGCGGGCGTTGTTCAACCGCGATCCGAAGTAGCGGCGTGTTCACCCGCGGTACGCCGTAGCGCTGTCCGGTGCGACGACCGCGCGGGCCGCGTCCCGTAGCTCGTCGCGCGCGAGGGCGGCGTACTCGGCCACGGCGTCGGTGTACGCCGCCCGGTCGGCGTGCTCGGCCGCCCGGCGGGCCCGGCCCGCGGCCGTCGTGGGCTGGAAGTCCCGTAGCACCCACAGCCGTTCGGCCAGGGCGAGCTGTCGTACGGCGACGGGGGCGCGGCCTGTGAGGCCGGCCGCGCCGAGTGCGTGGAGCACGGTGCCGACGACGGGCAGGTCCAGGCCGTCGGCGGCCGGCCCTGAGAGCACCGACCGCAGCCGGTCGACCGTTTCGGCGACCGGCGCCACGTGCCCCGCGTAGGCGTGCGCCGTCACGGCCGTCGCCTGGAGTTGCAGCGCCCACGGGTCGAGCCACAGGCCGTCGCCGCGCCCCGCGCCCGCGACGGGCAGCCGGTCGACGGCGCGGCGCCACAGGGCGAGCCCGGCCTCCGTGTCGCCTCGGGCCAGCGCGATCTCGGCGCGGACGCCCAGGTCGGGGCTGTAGAAGGGGTCCTTCTGCGCGGTGCCCTCGGCCTCGGCCCGGCGCTGCCAGGACTCGGCCTCGTCGGGGTCGCCGCGTTGCAGGCAGGCGAGCGCGAACCCCCAGCGCACCCCGACATAGTCGTCCTCGTCGCCCATCCTCGGCAGCGCCTCGCGCGCCGCCCCGAGGTACCGGTACGCGGCCTCGCCGTCGCCGGTCTTCAGGCACAGTTCGCTCAGCCGTGAGTAGCCCATGACTTCCAGCGGCGGGATGTCGAGCGGGCCCAGCGATTCGACGACCCGCCGGGCCGAGGCGAGCGCGCGGTCGATGTCGTGCTCGTGCTCCCAGACGTACGTGGCGACGCTCTCGGCGACGGAGACGACCAACCGGTGCTCGCTGGCGCACAGTTCGCGCAGCACGTCGTATCCGGGCGGCAGCATCTCCGGTACGGCGCTCAGCACGACCGCGATGGCGCGCAGCAGCGTGTCCGGCGGGGCGGGCGGCAGGCGGCGCAGGGTGACGAGGTGGCGTACGACGCGTGGCGCGTGGTCGACGATGAGGCTCGCGGCGCACAACACGGCTGCGGCGCGGGCGACTTCGACGTATGCCGGTGCGGGGCGGTAGTGGGAGAGCGGGGCGCCGGTGTCGGCGGCGAGGGCGGAGAGGCGGGCGAAGTCGGAGTCGGTGGACCACAGGGCGGCGAGCACGGCGGTGACGGCGGCGGTGGTCGGTCCGTCGCCGCGGGCGAGGGCGTGGCGGAGGGCGGCCACGAGGTTGTCCTGTTCGGCCCTGATCAGCTCCCAGGTCTCGGGGGAGCGCGGGCCGAGGAGGGTGTCGTGGTGTGTGACACCGAACTCGCGGGCCCAGAGCCGGAGTTGACTGACGGCGTGGTCCTCGTCGCCGCTTTCCGCACGTCGGGCCGCGCTGAACTCCCGTACGGTCTCCAGCATTCGGAACCGGACCCCGGCCGGGGTGTCCGCGACAGTCAGCAGGGACTGCTCGGCGAGCTGTTCAAGGGCGGTCAACGCGTCGTCGCCCAGCACGCGTTCGGCGGCGGCGCCGGAGAATCCGCCGGGGAAGACGGAGAGGGTGCGCAGGGCGGCGCGGGCCTCTTCGGAGAGGAGGTTCCAGCTCCACTCGACGACGGCGTGCAGGGTGCGGTGGCGTTCGGGCGCGTCGCGGGCGCCGCCGCGCAGCAGGGCGAAACGGTCGCCGAGGCGGCGCGCGATGTCGGGCACGGACAGGGCGCGTACGCGCGCGGCGGCCAGCTCGACGGCGAGGGGCAGCCCGTCGAGGTGCCGGCAGAGTTCGGCCACGGCGTCCGGCGGCAGGTCGACGCCGGGGCGGGCGGCCCGCGCCCGCTGGGCGAAGAGTTCGGCCGAGGTGGCCTGGCCCAGCTCGGGCAGCGCGTACACGGCCTCCGATGTGAGGCCGAGCGGGGATCGGCTGGTGGCGAGGACGCGCAGGTCGCGGGCGCGGGCGAGGAGTTCGTGGACGAGCGTGGCGACACCGGCGACGACGTGTTCGCAGTTGTCGAGGACGAGGAGGGCGGGCCCGGCGCCGAGCGTGCCGGCGATGCCGGACACCGGGTCGGCCGGGGCGTGGCCGCCGACGCCTGCCCGCCGGCCCTCCCCCACGCCGAGCGCGGCGGCCACCTCGGCGGCGATGTCCGCTTCGGCGCCGACCGCGGCCAACGGCACGACGTGTACGAGGCGTTGCTCGGCGCGGCGGGCCACGGCGTACGCGAGGCGGGTCTTGCCGAGGCCGCCGGGGCCGACGACGGTGACGGCGCGGGAGGCGCGCAGCAGTTCCTCGACGGAGGCGATGTCGGTGGCGCGGCCGAGGAGTTGGTTCGGTTCGTGGGGGACGCCGTGGCGGACGGTGGGTGGGTCGTCGTGGAGCAGTTCGGCGTGGACGGCGCGGAGGTGGGGGCCGGGGTTCGTGCCGAGTTCCTCGCGGAGTGTGCGGCGGTAGGTCTCGTAGCGGGTGAGTGCGGCGGAGGGGCCTGTGGTGGCGGCTTCGGCGCGCAGGAGTTCGGCGTGTACCTCCTCGTCGCGGGGCAGGCGGGCGGAGGTCTCGGCGAGCGGGTCCTTCGCCTCGGCGTGGCGGCCGAGGCGGGCGAGGGCGAGTGCGCGGGCGCGGGTGAGGTCGAGGTGGACGGGGCGGCGTTCGGCGCGCAGCGCGGCCACGGGGTCGTCGCCGACCGCCTCCTCTGCGTCGGTGTCCTCTCCGCCGTCCCACAGTGCGAGTCCGGCCTCCGCCTCGGCGAGTGCGGCGGCGTGGTCGCCGGATCTGGTGTGGGTCGCGCAGGCGGTGGCGTGGCGCAGCAGTGCGGAGCTGTCGACCTGGTCGTCGGGGAGGGTGAGGCGGTAGCCGGTGGGGGTGCTCGCGATGAGGTCGGCGCCGAGTTGGGCTCGCGCCCGGGCCACGAGTACCTGTACGGCCTTCGTGGGGTGTTGCGGTGGTTCGTTGGGCCAGAGGCCCGTGACCAGGCGTTCCACGCTGCATCCGGTGCGGGGGGTGCTCGCGAGGAGGGCGAGGAGGCCGCGCAGGCGGGGGGCGGTGATCTCCTGGCCGCGGTGGGTGACGCGGGGCAGGAGGGTCAGGGCGGGGGTCATCCGTGCAGATTAGTCATGGTGCGGGTGTGGTGTGCCCGGCGACGGGGTTGCGGACTCGGGGCGCTGCCCCGGACCCCGCGCCTCAAACGCCGGCGGGGCTTGAAAGGTGAGTGTGCCCGGCGACCGAGTTGCGGACACGGGGCTCCGCCCCGAACCCCGCGCCTCAAACGCCGGCGAGGCTTGAAAGGTGAGTGTGCCCGGCGACCGAGTTGCGGACACGGGGCGCCGCCCCGAACCCCGCGCCTCAAACGCCGGCGAGGCTTGAAAGGTCGGCCGAATTGCGCACACGGGGCTCCGCCCCGGGCCCCGCGCCTCAAGCGCCGGCGGGGCTTGAATCGGGAATGGGGTCAGTGGACCGGGTGGCCCTTGCCGAGGGCGATGATGCCGGACTGGGACACGGTGTAGAGCTCCGCGTCGCGGGCCGGGTTGACGCCGATGGTGGCGCCGGCCGGGACCTCGACGTTTTTGTCGAGGACGGCGCCGCGGACCACCGCTCCCCTGCCGACCCGGACGTTGTCGTGCAGCACCGAGCCCTGGACCACCGCGCCGTCGTCGACAACGACGCCCGGGGAGAGGACGGAGCGGGTGACCTGGCCGCGGATGACGCAGCCGGGGCTGACGACGGACTCGGAGGCGATGCCGCCCGCGCAGAACTTGGCGGGCGGCAGCTGGCCGGGGTGGGTGTAGATGGGCCAGCGCCGGTTGTCGAGGTTGAAGACCGGGGTGTCCGAGATGAGGTCCATGTGGGCCTCGTAGTAGGCGTCGAGGGTGCCGACGTCGCGCCAGTAGCCGTGGTCGCGGTCCGTCTCGCCCGGCACGTGGTTGCCGTCGAAGTCGTAGAGCTGGGCGACGCCGCGTTCGGTGAGCATCGGGACGATGGAGCCGCCCATGTCGTGGGCCGATTCGGAGTCCTCGGCGTCCGTCTGGAGCGCGTCGACGAGGATCTTCGTGGTGAAGAGGTAGTTGCCCATCGAGGCGAAGACCTGGTTCGGGGTGCCGGGCAGCGGCGGCGGATCGCTGGGCTTCTCCAGGAAGGCGTCGATGCGGGTGCCGTCGCGGGCCGGGGTGATGACTCCGAAGGAGGATGCCTCCTTGCGTGGCACGCGGATGCCCGCGACCGTGACGCCCGCGCCCGACTCGATGTGCTGCGCGAGCATCTGGCGCGGGTCCATGCGGTACACGTGGTCGGCGCCGAACACCGCGATGTAGTCGGGCTGTTCGTCGTGGACCAGGTTGAGGGACTGGAGGATGGCGTCGGCGCTGCCCGAGAACCAGCGTGGGCCGAGGCGCTGTTGGGCCGGGACCGGGGTGACGTAGTTGCCGAGCAGGCTCGACATCCGCCACGTCGTGGTGACGTGCCGGTCGAGGGAGTGCGACTTGTACTGCGTCAGGACGCAGATGCGCAGGATGTCGCCGTTGACGAGGTTGGACAGGACGAAGTCGACCAGGCGGTAGGTGCCGCCGAAGGTCACCGCGGGCTTCGCCCGGTCCGCGGTGAGCGGCATCAGCCGCTTGCCCTCCCCTCCCGCCAGTACGATCCCGAGCACCGAAGGTCCGCCGCGCATACCAACCCCCCTGTGTTGTCACGGTTGTCACGGTTGTCGTGGCACTTCACGAACCGCTGAGGATCTCCTCGTACACCTCGACCGTGCGCCGCGCCACCGTGTCCCAGCCGAACTCCGCCGCCGCCCGCTCCCGCCCCGCCTCGCCCATCGCGCGCGCCGCCCCGGGGTCCTCGACGACCCGGTTCAGGGCGTTCGCGAGGCCCGCCTCGAAGGCGGCCGGATCCGAAGCGGCGTACGGGACGAGGAGTCCGGTCTCGCCGTCCGCGACGACCTCGGGGATACCGCCGACCGCCGAGGCGACCACCGCGGTGCCGCAGGCCATCGCCTCCAGGTTGACGATGCCCAGCGGCTCGTACACGGAGGGGCACACGAACGCGCTGGCGTGCGTGAGGAGTTGGATGACCTCGGTGCGCGGCAGCATGGTCGGGATCCAGCGCACCCCGTCCCGCGTGGCCTTCAACTCCTCGACCAGTTCGCGGAATTCGCGGCCGATCTCCGGCGTGTCGGGCGCGCCCGCGCACAGCACGACCTGGACGCCCTTCGTCAACTCCTTCGCCGCGCGCAGCAGATGGGGCACGCCCTTCTGGCGGGTGATGCGGCCGACGAACACGACGTAGGGGCGGTCCGGGTCGATCTCGTGGCGGCGCAGCACGTCCGTGCCCGCGTCGGCCCGGTAGAGGGAGACGTCGATGCCGTTGTGCACGACGCGGACCTTCTTGGGCTCCAGGGCCGGATAGCAGCCGAGGATGTCCTTGCGCATCGCGTGCGACACGGCGATCACACCGTCCGCCGCCTCGATCGCCGTCCGCTCCGCCCACGCCGACAGCGCGTAGCCGCCGCCCAGCTGCTCGGCCTTCCAGGGGCGCAGCGGCTCCAGGGAGTGCGCCGTCATCACGTGCGGGATCCCGAGGTGCAGCGCCGCGAGGTGCCCGGCCAGGTTCGTGTACCAGGTGTGGGAGTGGGCGAGCTCGCGGCCCTCCAGCGCGGCGGCGATCGACAGGTCCACGGAGAGCGTGCGCAGCGCGTCGTTCGCCCCGTCGAGCGCGGGCCAGGCCCGGTGCCGGCGCACGCCGTCGCCCGCGCCCTCACCCCACGTATGCACTTCGAGGTCGACGAGGGGGCGCAGCTCGCGCGCCAGGAACTCGACGTGGACGCCGGCGCCGCCATAGACATCCGGCGGATACTCCCTGGTCAGCAGTCCCACTCGCACGCGCGGCCCCCGTTTTCGTCGGTCGGCGACACTCGCTCCGGTTTGCGGCGTGATCCCTGTCGGATCACGGTCGGATCGCTGTTCGAAAAGCGCACCCCATGGTCACCCATGGAGGGGCTTGCACGGAAGGGCGCGGACGGCAACTGGGGCGGAGTCCCCCGGGAGTCCCAGGGGCACCCGTCCTGGGGATGAATCAGGAGGCGTCGTACTCCAACGGCAGTAGGACCCAATGAGTGCTCAGGTCGGACGACACGGAGGGCGGAAAAGAGCGATCGTGGAGGGTATGACAAGCGACCGTGCGCGGCGCCGTACCCCTAGGGCCCCCAGGGGTGCCACATGAGCGACCTGGTGCTTTCCGTGCTGCTCTCGCTCGTCTCCGCCGTCGCGTACGCGGGCGGGGCGATCGTGCAGGAGCGGGTGGCCGCTACGTCGCCCAAGGCGACGTACGCGCCGCTGCGCAGGCCCGCGTGGTGGGGCGCCGGCTGTCTGAACGGCCTGGGCGCGCTGCTGCACGTGGCCGCGCTCGCCTACGGCCCGCTCAGCGTCGTGCAGCCGCTGGGCGCCCTGACGATCGTGCTGGCGCTGCCGATGTCGGCGCTCCTGGTGGGGCGTAGGTCCGGGGCGACCGCGTGGCGCGGGGCGATCATGGCGACGGTCGGGCTCGGTGGCCTGCTCGCGCTGACCGGGGCCACCACCGAGCAGTCGCTGAGCGGCTCGCAGCGGCTGGTCGTGGGCCTGGTCACGGCGGGTGGCGTGCTGGTCCTGATGTCGTCGGCGCGGGCCGCGCACCGGCATCCGGTGGTGCGCGCTGTGCTGCTGGCGATCGCGGCGGGCGGCGCTTTCGGCATGGCGTCGGTGTTCACGAAGTCGGTGACCGAGGGCTGGACCGGGCAGCCGCTGGAGGAACTGGCCACGCTGCTGGCCATCGCGGGCCTCGCCGCGACCGGGATGCTGCTGTCGCAGGCCTCCTACCGGGGCGCCGGGCTCGCGGCGCCGCTGGCGACGGCGACGGTCGTGAACCCGGTGGTGGCGGCGACCATCGGCATCACGATGTTCGGCGAATCGTTCCGTTACGGCACCATCGGCACGATCCTCGCGCTGTCCTGCGGCGTCGTGGCGGCGGGCGGCCTGATCCTGCTGACGACGGAGCGCATCGGCCGCGGCCGCCGCGTCGGCGCCTCGGTCGTCGCACAGGGCGTGTCACCGGCGATCCCGCCCGTGGTGCCGGACAGCCCGGCGGGGCTCGACTGCGTGCCGCTGCCGCCGCGCGCGCCGGAGTCCCGGGACTCCCGGCACGAGCCGCCGACCGGGGGCTGGACGGCGGAGGACGTCAGGTCCTGACCCGCCCCGGCGGGGCTGGAATTCCTGCCGGGCCTGTCGTCAGATCCTGACGCCGCGCGCCCGCAGGTACGCCAGCGGGTCCACGTCACTGCCGAAGCCGGGCCCCGTCCGCACCTCGAAGTGCAGATGCGGGCCCGTGCTGTTGCCCGTGGAGCCGGAGCGGGCGATGCGCTGGCCCGCCACCACGCGCTGCCCGCTCTTCACGGAGAGCGCCGACAGGTGGCCGTACTGGCTGTACTTTCCGTCGGCGTGCCGGATCACGACTTCGTAGCCGTACGCGCCGCCCCAGCCCGCCGAGACGACGTGACCCGCGGTGACGGCCTTCACGGAGGTCCCGGTGGGCACCGCGAAGTCGACGCCCGTGTGGTAGCCCTTCGACCAGGAGGCACCGGCGGCGCGGTACGGGGTGCCGAGGGCGGCGGCGACGGGGGCGACCACGTGGTGCGTGGTGGCCTTTGCCGTGTCGGACTTCTTGGCGACGGGCTTCGGGGCGGCCTGCGCCTTCTTCGCGGGCTCGCCCCGCGTCTTACCGGCACCCGGCATCGCGAGCCGCTGACCCGGCGTGATCAGGTCCGGGTCGGAGCCGATCGTGGCGCGGTTCGCCGCGTACAGCGCGCGCCAGCCGCCCTTCACGGACCGCTCGTCGGCGATGCCGGACAGGGTGTCCCCGCCGACGACGCGGTACATCTGGGCGCGTCCCGCCCGGGACTGCGGGGTGGCCTGTGGCCGTACGTCGGGTGCCGAGCGGGCCGCGTCCGTGCGGCTGAGGCCCGCGCGCTGCGAGCACACCGGCCAGGCGCCGGGCCCCTGCCCCTTGAGGACCTTCTCGGCGACGGCGATCTGCTCGCCCTTGGTGGCGAGGTCGGCGCGCGGCGCGTAGGCGGTGCCGCCGTACGCGGCCCAGGTGGAGCGGGTGAACTGGAGGCCGCCGAAGTAGCCGTTTCCGGTGTTGATGCTCCAGTTCCCGGAGGACTCGCACGCGGCGACCTTGTTCCACGTGTGCGCGTCCGCGGCCTGCGCGCCGCCCGCGCCGATGAGCGGGATGGCCATGCCCACGCCGCCCACGGTCACCGTGAGCGACGCCCGGTTGACCCGGCTCGGCTGGTACCGGCGATGCCGGCCGCGTAACGCCATGAATGCCCCCTCGGCCACAGTTCCGCTCAGTCGCGATCCCGCCACACGTAGGAGCGGAAAATTAGCCGCTCCTCCGGGGGTGGACAAGGGTGCCGTACGCCACCTTGGCGTGATTCAGCCCCTCAACCGACCGGGAATCCACCGGAGTTGGACCGCTTCCTGGAAGCGTCCGCCGCCCTCGTGGTCGTTGAACGCGTACACCTCCATGGACTTCTCGGCGCCCGCCCAGTGGTTGTACGCCGCGAAGACCGTGGACGGCGGGCAGGTCAGGTCCTCCAGGGCGGCGGAGAACAGCGTCGGCGCCGTGGCGCGCGCCGCGAAGTTGATGCCGTCGAAGTAGGAGAGCGTGCGGAAGGCGCGCTCGTCGTCGCCGATGTGGGCCTTCAGGTAGAGGGCGATCTCGCGGTACGGGTGACGCTCGGTGAGCGTGACCGCGCGCCGGAAGTCGCACAGGAACGGCACGTCGGGCGCGGCCGCCTTCAGGCCCGGCACGAGGCCGGCCACGGCGATGGTGATGCCGCCGCCCTGGCTGCCGCCGGTGACCGCGATCCGCGTGGCGTCGACGAGCGGGTGCGAGCGGGCGGCGTCGACGGCGCGCACGGCGTCCGTGTACACGCGCCGGTAGTAGTACTCGTGCGGGTCCTGGATGCCCCGGGTCATGAAGCCGGGGTACGAGGGCGTGGAGCCGACCGGGTCCGCGGTGTCCCCGACACCGCCGCCGCTGCCCTGCCCGCGGGTGTCCATCACGAAGTGCGCGAACCCGGCGGCCGCCCAGCGCAGGTGGGTGTGCGGGAGGCCGCGGCCGCCCCCGTAGCCGATGTACTCGACGACGGCCGGAAGCGGTTCGTTCGCGCCCGCCGGAAGGATCAGCCACCCCTTCACGGGATGCCCGCCGAAGCCCGCGTACGTAACGTCGAATACGTCCACCGCCGTGTACGGGACGTCGACGGGCTCGAAGCGCGCGTCCAGGTCGTGCTCCCTGGCCTCGGCGAGGGTCTTCTCCCAGAAGGAGTCGAAGTCGTCGGGGGCCGTCAACTCCGGCTGATAAGTACGCAACGCGTCGAGCGACAGGTCGAAATGAGGCACGCAAGGCTCCGAAATCGTAGAGAGTCCACGGTGGGGGACGGACGCCAACCTAACCCGTCCCCGAGCACGAACGAACAAGATCTTTCATCTTCCGCACACAGATATCTTCCGCACACAGACATCTTCCGCATACAGGAGCGACAGGCATGAGCACTACAGCCCAGATCGGTGTCACGGGGCTCGCTGTCATGGGGCGCAATCTCGCCCGGAACTTCGCGCGCAACGGGTACGCCGTCGCCCTCCACAACCGCACGGCGTCCCGTACGCACGCGCTGGTCGAGGAGTTCGGCGAGGAGGGCATCTTCGTACCGACCGAGACGGCCGAGGAGTTCGTGGCGGCCCTGGAACGGCCGCGGCGCCTTGTCATCATGGTGAAGGCGGGTGAGCCGACCGACGCGGTGATCAAGGAGTTCGCGCCGCTCATGGAGCCCGGCGACATGATCATCGATGGCGGCAACGCGCACTTCGCGGACACCCGGCGCCGCGAGAAGGAGCTGCGCGAGCAGGGCATCCACTTCGTCGGCACGGGAGTCTCCGGCGGCGAGGAGGGCGCGCTGCACGGGCCGAGCATCATGCCGGGCGGCAGCGTCGAGTCGTACGCCTCGCTGGGCCCGATGCTGGAGAAGATCTCCGCGAAGGCGAAGGACGGGGCGCCGTGCGTGACACACGTCGGCCCGGACGGGGCGGGTCACTTCGTGAAGATGGTGCACAACGGCATCGAGTACGCCGACATGCAACTCATCGGCGAGGCCTACCAGTTGCTGCGCGACGTCGCCGGGTACTCCCCCGCGCAGATCGCCGACATCTTCCGTACGTGGAACACCGGCCGCCTCGACTCGTACCTGATCGAGATCACGGCCGAGGTCCTCTCCCACGTGGACGCCGCGACCGGCAAGCCCTTCGTGGACGTCGTCCAGGACCAGGCCGAGCAGAAGGGCACCGGGCGCTGGACGGTGCAGATCGCGCTCGACCTGGGCGTGCCGGTGTCCGGCATCGCGGAGGCGGTGTTCGCGCGCTCCCTGTCCGGGCACGCCGAACTGCGCACCGCTTCACGGGAGTTGGCGGGCCCGACGGCGAGCGCCCTGGGCGAGTCGGAGGCCGCGGCCTTCGCCGACAAGGTCGAACAGGCGCTGTACGCCTCGAAGATCGTGTCGTACACGCAGGGCTTCCACGAGATCGCCGCGGGCAGCCAGGAGTACGACTGGAACATCGACTCCGGTGCGGTGGCCCGCATTTGGCGCGGCGGCTGCATCATCCGCGCGGCGTTCCTCGACCGGATCACGGCGGCGTACGAGGCCGAGCCCGGCCTGGTGTCGCTGCTCTCGGACAAGGGCTTCGCCGACGAGATCGCCGCGGCGCAGGACGACTGGCGTTCCGTGCTGGTCGCGGCGACCACGCAGGGGGTGCCCACGCCGGGCTTCGCGGCGGCGCTCGCCTACTACGACGCGTTGCGCGCCGAGCGCCTGCCGGCCGCGCTCACGCAGGGCCAGCGGGACTTCTTCGGCGCGCACACGTACCGGCGGGTCGACCGGGAGGGCTCGTTCCACACGCTGTGGGGCGGGGACCGCTCCGAGGTCGAGGCGTAGCACCTACGCCGGTGAGGGCTCGGGCTCCGGCGGGTGCGGATCGGGGTCCGGGTCCGGCAGCGGTGGCGTCGGGGACGGCGAGGGCCGCGGCGCGGGCTCGGGCACCGGCGTCGGGAACGGGTCCGGCATCGGGCCGGGATCCGGCCGGTCGGGCCCTGGCCCGGGTCCTGGGCCCGGTCCTGGGCCGGGGCCTGGTCCGGGGCCCGGCGTGGGGGTCGGCGGGACGGGATCGGGGAACGGGTGGGTCATCGTTGGTTCCTCCAGCGATTCGGAGGGGACCTTTCCACTGTCTCCCGGCTCGCGTGCCCACGCCCGCCGAGTCCACGCGTGCGGTGACTTCTCAGCCGTCCGTGCGACGCAGCCGCACCACCGGAATGTCCCGGCTTGTCTTCTTCTGGTAGTCCGCGTACGGCGCGAACACCTCCACGAGCGAGTCCCACACCCGCGCCTTGTCCTGCGCCGACAGGGTCTCGGCGCGAGCCGTGAACCGCTCGGTCCCGACGCGCAGCCGGACCTCGGGGTTGGCCTGAAGGTTGAGGTACCACAGCGGGTGCTCGTCCGCGCCGCCCTTCGACGCCACGATCAGGTAGTCGTCGCCGTCGCGGCCGTAGATCAGCACGGTGCGCCGCCACTGCCCCGTCTTGCGGCCCTGGTAGTCGAGCAGCAGGCACGGGGCGCCCTGCATGGTCGTGCCCTCGGTGCCGCCGGACTCCTCGTAGGTGCGGGCCTGGTCGGCGACCCAGCCGCTCGGGCTGATGACGACGTCGGCGTCACTGTGAGTCATGCGCACTTCCTCCTGCGAAGTCGTGAACTCGTGTGCTGTCGTGGGTTCAACGTCCCTTCAACCTAAGCCTTGTTGGCTCCCGCGCATTCCGAGGCCGCGGCGCCGAGTCCGGGGCGGGGGCTGGAGAGGACGGACAGCGTGGTGCGGGACCGCGCGGCGGCGTCGGCGAGGGATGCCTGGGCGAGGACGATCACGTCGGCGTCGGCGATGCCGTCGATGGCGGTGGCGACGAGCGCGAGGTAGCCGTCCCGGTCACCGGCGAGGAACAGCTCCCAGGCGCCGTCGACGAACACGGTGCGCACCGACACCTCGCGGCCCGCCCGCCCGGCCTCCTCCTCGATCAGGTCCAGGGTCGGCCCGAAGGTGCTGCGCAGCGTGGCGACCACGGCGATCTGCCGCCCCTCGGCGACGGCCCGCGCGGCCATCGGCCGGTCGACGCGGAGCACCGCCACCCCGAGGTTCGCGGCGAGCCCCTCCGCGACGGCGCCCAGCGTGGAACACGTGCACAGCACGGCGTCCGCCCCGTCGGCCACGGCCGCGTCGAGGAGCGCCCGCACCTCGCCGGTGACGGCCTCCGGCCCCTCGACGCGGGCCCGCTCCAGCAGCTCCTCGCGTACGACGTGGCTCAGTTCAAGGCCCGGGTGGTCGGCGTCGCGCAGGGCGTCGAAGACCGGGACGTGGACGGGCGAGGTGTGCAGGAGCGTCAGGTTCATGAACGGACCGTACAGAAGTGGATCACCGCCGGGCGGTCCCGTCTCACCACTTGGCGGGGTCGGCCTCCAGGGCGGCCTTCGCGGCGAGCAGCAGGTCGGCGGAGGCGGCCGGGGCCTCCCCCGGATGCCGCTCGGCCCACCGGACGACGAACGGGCACAGCGGCGCCACGGCCACCGACTCGCGGGCGGCGATGGCGTACAGCTCGCGGGCGAGGGAGCCCCCGATGCCCTTGCCCTCGTGCCGCGGCTCCACGACGGCGTGCACCGGGACGAGGGCCCGCTCGGGCTCGTCGAGCACGAAGTACTGGATGTACCCGACGACTTCGCCGCCTTCGCCGCCCGCGCGGGCCCTCAGGACGCCCTTGTCGCGGTCGTCGCGGAACTCGATGTCACTCATGGGCTCTCCTGCCTCGTCGGCCGACCGGGTTCGGCCCGCGGGTACCACATGAGGGCCGGTGACGTGCGTCTCCAGCCGGGCGCCGTTGTCGATGCCGACGATGTGCACGAGCTCGCCGTGGGCCTGTCCAGGCATTTTATAACGGCCGGCGGGCGCCGGCCCTGAATATGGTCGCGAGGACCCCGAAGCCGAGAACGGCGAGGGCGACCGGGAGGGCTCGGCCCGGGGCGTCGGTGGTGAGGGTCTCGGTCAGGCTCTGGTCGGGCAGGAAGACGAGGCCGCTGACCATGACGGCCGCGAAGCACAGCGCGTACGCCATGGCCGTCGCGAGGACCGGTCGCAGGGCGGCCCGCTTCTCCAGCGGGGGCCGGGCCGGGCGCCAGGCGAACACGCAGCCGCCGACGAGGGCGAAGGCGAGCCAGCCGAAGTTGGTCGTACTGAAGCCGTTGATGCCGCCGTAGTCGAAGTCGCGCGAGGCGCCGACCGCGAGATTGACCAGGGCCGCGGCGAGCGCGGCCGGTATCCACGGCCAGCCCGCGATGAGCTGCCTGACGGCGGGCAGCAGCCCGCCGGAAGAGGTGCCGGTTCCCGTCATCGTGGGCCTCCTGTCGTCGCTCGCCAACAGAGTCCACAGTGGCCCGGCCACCCGGTGCGGGCCTATCGGGGATGCCCCTGAAACGACCCCCGAACTCCCCTGGGCCGCCCCGGGGTTCGCCCCCTACTCCGCCGGAACCAGGTTCGACGCCGACGCCTTGATCAGGTCGAGGGCCTGCGCCACCACCGGGTGCCGGGCGCCGCCCTTGCGGGTCGCGGCGAGGATGCGGCGGGCGGGGGCGGGTTCGCCGGAGAGGTGGATGCGGGCGACGGGCCACTCCGTGTTGATGCGGGCGAGGCGCGGCACGAGGATCACGCCGAGGCCGTGCGCCACCATCGCCGTGCCGGTGTCCCACTCGTCGGACTGGTGGCCCATGTCGGGCGTGAACCCGGCGGCCATGCAGGCGGTGACCAGCAGGTCGTGGTACGTGGTGCCAGGCGTGCCCACGATCCAGGTCTCGCGGGCCGCGTCCGCGAGGACCACGCGTTCTTGGGCGGCGAGCGGGTGGTCGGCCGGGACGACCAGGTCGAGCGGGTCGTCGAGGAGCGGCTGCTGTTCGAAGCGCTCGTCGGTCAGGGGCGGCGAGTCCGTCGTCACCACCACGAGGCCGAGGTCGGCCTCGCCGGTCAGGAGCAGCTCGAAGCAGCGCGCCGGTTCCGCCTCCACCAGGCGGACGCCGAGCTGCGGGTGCCGGTCGCGCAGGGTGGCCGCCGTGGACGGCAGCAGGTGCGTGGCCGCCGTCGAGAAGCCGCAGAGCGTGAACGAGCCGGTCTGCACGTCGGCCATCGCCGCGAGGTCGCTGCGCGCCCGCTCCCACTGCGCCTCCAGGACGGCCGCGTGCTGGAGCAGCGTACGAGCGGCCGCCGTCAGCTTGATGCCCCGGCCCGCGGGCTCCAGCAGCACCACGCCGACCTGCTCGGCGAGCTGTCGCAGCTGGTACGAGACCGTGGAGGGCTTGAGGCCCATGGCCTCGGCGGCGGCGGTGACGCCGCCGTGCTCCGCGACCATCTGCAGCACCTTGAGCTTGGGATCGATCATTCGACCATCTTGCACGGTCACATGCAAGATCGTGTAATTGTGTCGATGAGTCGGTGGTGGCACTCTTCCCGGGTGTTGTCCAAGAGTCCCTTCCTGCGCCGGAATCCGAGGAATCCAAGGAATCCGAGGATCCCGACGGGAATGCGCGCCTTGTTCGCCATGGTCTCGGCCGTCCGATTTCTCGCCTGGGCCACGGCGGGCCTGTTTCTGGCAGTCGTTCCCGTTGTTCTGTTCGCCTCGGGTCAGAGCGATCCGGCCGTCCTGTGCTGTATTCCGCTCGCCGTTGTCGTGAGTTCGGCGCTCGCGCGGCCGCTGGCCGCGGAGTTCGGCGCCCGTGGCGCGCAATTCGCCGGTCTCACCGCGCTGTTGGTGAGCCTTTCCGTGGTGTCCCTTGCGGCGGGAACGCGGACCTGGCCGACGCTGTGCGCCGCCGTGTTCGCCGGCTTCGGGCACGGTCTCGCCCGCGCCGGAGCCGACGCCGCCGTCTTCGGCGCGCGCACCCCTTCCGCTTCCTACCTGGGCCTCGGCCTGCCGGTGATCGCCACGGCGCTGCTCGCGCCCGCGAGCTCCCCGGCGACCGCGACGGCCCTGGTGGCCTCGGCCGTCGCGCTGCTCGTCTTCCCGACGACCGGCGCCGTGCTCGAGTTCGGCCGCGCCGTTCGCCGGCCGCGGCCGACCGTCCACTGGATCGACCTGACCCATCTGCAAGGGCATCCCACCCGCAGTACCGCGCAATTCTGAGGAGTAGTACGTGCCAGCCGCGCACAGCGTTTCCGAGATACCCGACGCGAAGTCGGGCTCGGCCGACGAGACACTGGTCACCGATCCCAAGGTGACCCGAAGGGCCGTCGGCGCCGCAGCCATCGGAAACGTCACCGAGTGGTTCGACTTCGGTGTCTTCGCCAATCTGACCCCGGTGCTCACCGCGGTGTTCTTCACCGGCGCGAGCGAGACGGTCGGCACGATCGGAACCCTCGGCCTGTTCGCGGTCGCCTTCCTGGTGCGCCCGCTCGGCGGCATGTTCTTCGGCCCGCTCGGCGACCGGATCGGCCGCACCAAGGTGCTGTCGATCACGGTCATCATGATGGCGATCGGCACGTTCGTGATCGCGTTCATCCCCGGCTACGAGACGTGGGGACCCGCCGCCCCGCTCCTGATGCTGCTCGCCCGCCTCGTGCAGGGCTTCTCCACGGGCGGCGAGTACGGCGGCGCGATGACGTTCATCGCCGAATACGCGCCCGACAAGAAGCGCGGATTCCTCGGCAGCTGGCTGGAGTTCGGCACGCTGACCGGGTATCTGCTCGGTGGCATCGCGGGCCTCGTCATCCAGCTGCCGGGCGTCATGTCGCACGAGGACCTGCTGTCCTGGGGCTGGCGCATCCCGTTCCTGATCTCCGGGCCGATCGGCATCATCGGGCTCTACCTCCGCCTCAAGCTGGAGGACACCCCCGCGTTCAAGGCCGCCGTCGCCAAGCAGCAGGGCCGTGAGGGCAATCAGACCCTCAAGGAGATCAAGCGGGTCTTCACGGACCACTGGCGTCCGATGCTGATCTGCATGGGTCTGGTGCTCGTCTTCAACGTCACCAACTACATGCTCACGACGTACATGCTGGAGTACATCGACAAGTTCGCCCCGTCGGTGAGCCCCACCTGGGCGCAGCTCCTGGAGATCTCGGTCCTCGCCATCGGCATGCTGCTCATCACCTTCGTGGGCCGCCTCTCGGACCGTATCGGGCGCAAGCCGGTGCTGTACTTCGGCTGCGGCATGCTGATCGTGCTGGGCGTTCCGTCCGTGCTCCTGATCCAGCAGAACACCCTGACGTCGGTCTTCGCCGGTCTGGTGCTGATGTCTCTGATGCTGCTCTGCTTCAACAGCACGATCCCTTCCACGCTTCCGGCGCTGTTCCCGACGGACATCCGGTACGGCGGCCTGTCGATCGCGTTCAACCTGTCGGTCTCGCTGTTCGGTGGCACGACCGCCGTCGTCAACGCCCTTCTGGTGGAGGCGACCGGGGACATCAATGTGCCCGGCTACTACCTGATGGCGGCGGGCGTGATCGGCGCCGTCGCCGCCTACTTCGCGGCGGAGTCCGCGCGGCGTCCGCTGCCGGGTTCGCCGGCGGCGGTGGAGGCCCGCGCCTGATTCGCCGCCCTCCTTCGACCCCGGTCACACATGTTGGTTTCTGTGTGACCGGGGTTTTGACGTTGTCCGGATGATGTCGCGAGGCTGTCACAGCGGAACAGTTCCGCGCGTCACTGTGCCTACGGTGAGGGTGTACCGGACAGCGATCCCCCACGCATCCCCCCACCACAGAATGGACAACAGCAGTGACTCGGCACACCACTTCCCGCCGCTGGCTGTTGGGCGTCACCGGCTCCGCCCTCCTCACCGCCGCCTGCTCGCCGTCGTCCGGCGGCTCGTCGTCCGGCGCGAAGTCCGCGCCGTCGCCGTCGCCGTCGTCTTCGACGTCGGCCGCCGTCGAGGGCAAGGCCGCCGCGGCCGGAGGGAAGGCGGCCGGCGGGGCACCGAACGGGGCCCTCGGCGTGAACTTCAACGAGGACCCCTCCGAGCTCGACCCGGCCCAACTGACCGCGCTCACCGCGACCTGGGTGCGCGGCTTCGTCCCCATGACACCCGCCGAACTCGGCGACGACGTCACGCGGCAGCGGGCCGTCGCGGCGCTCCTGAAGGCGGGCCAGGACGGCCGCAGCAGCATCCTTTCCCTCAAGTTCCCCTTCAGGGACCTGAAGCAGACGATCCCGCAGCCGGGCAGCGCCGCGATGGCCGAGCAACTGAAGCGCGTGGACCGGGTGCTGGCCGCCGTACTCGGCAAGGTCGACATCCTCACCATCGGCAACGAGCCCTTCCTGGAGACCAAGGAGGACGAGCGCGACAAGCGCCTCAACGTCTTCTACGAGCACGTGGCCCGCCACGTCATCGACTACCGCGCCAAGCACGGCGGCGCCGATTCGAGGACCCGCCTCTACATGGGCGCCCTCAACCACCTCGACGACCCGAAGGCGCGCACGCCCGCCACCGAGCGGTGGCTGCGGTTCGTGCACAGGACGCCGGAGCTCGACGGCGTCGACATCCACCCGCACGTCACCTCGCTCAAGGCGGCCGACAGTTACGTGAACTACGTGCTCCCGCACCTGCGGGCGGACCAGAAGTTCCTCGTCACGGAGTTCTCCCTCGTGCAGTTCTGGCAGCTGCACATGAAGGACACCGTCTCCCCCGCCTTCGCCAAGCGCTACGCAGACGTCGACGCGGCCTGGAAGGTGTGGCAGGTCGTCGAGGACGCCATCAAGAGCCCCTTCCCGCAGGAGAAATGGGACGCGTTCGTCGCCACGACACCGTGGCTCGACGACAACAAGACGTACCTCACGGACCAGATGAAGCGGTTCCGGGACACCGGCAAGCTGGCGGTGGCGACGTACGCCGCCGTGCAGATCAAGTCGATGGCCACGGGCTGGGGTCCCGACAAGATGCCGTGGATCCTCAACCCCGTGTACGCGAACCGGACCGTCGCGCGGCACGCGGACGGCACGGCGGGGCGCAACGTCTGGTTCGATCAGTTCAAGGCCCTGACCCGCGTGGGATGATGACGGCTCTGCCGCCGCGAGTTCGGGGGGACGTCGATGGCTCAGCTCATGCGTATCCCGTTGAAGGACGGGAAGTTCATGGTCGCGGAGGTCGACCAGACGAACATCCCCAAGGAGTCCGTGGTCCTCGCGTCGCCGAAACCCGGGCAGGCCGTCGCGCAGGCGACGCGCACCCTGGAGTCCAGCCTGCTGAGCCTCGGCCCCGCGCTGTCGGGACTCACGGACACGCTGCGGGTGCTGGCCCCGCAGACGGTGTCCGTCGAGTTCGGCGTCAAGCTGGGCGGTGAGACCGGGGTGATCCTCGCGAAGGGGACCGCCGAGGTGCACTTCACCGTGAAGGTCGAGTGGTCGCCGAAGCCGCCGCCCGACAGCGGTCCCCCGCCCGACAACGGTCCCCCGGCCGACAACGGTCCCTCGGCCGACAACGGTTCCCCGGCCGGCTGATGGAGACCCCCGGTGCCGCCGTCGTCCGCTTCCGCGACGCCGGCGGCGACATCGTCGGGCACGGGGCGCTCGTCGACGAGGAGCACGTCGTCACGTGCGCGCACGTCGTCAACGCCGCGCTCGGCCGGGACCTCACGGACACCGCGAGCGCCGAGGGCGAGGCGCTGCGCCTGGAGTTCCCGCTGCTCGCGCAGTTGCACGCGCAGGCCCCCGAGCGGTGGGCCCGGGTCGACGCCTGGCGGCCGCCCGGCTCCGCCTTCGACGGGGTCGACGTGGCGGGCCTGACGCTGGTGGGCGAGGCGCGTCCGGTGGGCGCGCTGCCGATTCCGCTGGCGCAGGAGGACCGTACGTCGGGCGACGTGATGCTGTTCGGGCCGGTCGAGGGCCGGCCCGGCGGCTGGGTGCCGGGACGGCTGCGCCCCGCCGTGACGCGGTACCGGCAGCAGATCGACCAGGAGACCCGGGGCGAGCACGCCGTCCAGGAGCGCTACAGCGGCACCCCCGTCCTCGATCCGCGGGCGGAGCGGGTCCTCGGCATCCTGGTGGCCAGCGCGTACACCCCGGGCGACGGGCCCGGCGACCGCGATGTGTACGCCGTCCCCGTGTCGGTGCTCGTGGACGCCTGGCCGACGGCCTTCGCGCCGCTGCCCGCCTCTCCGTACAAGGGACTTGAGGCGTTCGACCAGCAGGACCGTGCGCTGTTCTTCGGCCGGGAGAAGATGACCGCGGAGCTGGTCGAGGCCGTACGGGGGCGGCGGCTCGTACCGGTCGTCGGCGCCTCGGGGGCCGGAAAGACCTCGCTGGTGCAGGCGGGTCTGCTGCCACGGCTCGCCGCCGAGCAGACCGCGTGGCGGTTCGCGGTGGTCAGGCCGCGCCCCACCCTGGCGGCGGCGCTCGCGGCGGGCCTCGCACGCGCGGCCGGCGCCCCGCATCCCGTACCGCTGTCCGAACTGGAGGCCTGGCAGTCCCGGATCGCCTCGGACGGTCTCGCCGGGGCCGGGGACCTGGTGCTCGCGGCGACCGGGGGCGAGCGGCTGCTGCTCGTCGTCGACCAGCTCGAAGAGGCCCTGGACGGCTCCCCCGGCACCGCCCGCGTACTGGAACAGCTCGCCGATCTCGCGCACGCGGAGCACTCCTCCACGCGGGCCGTGCTGACGCTGCGCGAGGACGCCTTCGGTGAACTGTTCGTGCGGCCGGGGCGGTTCGGGGAAGTGCTGCGCGACACGGCTGTGGCGCTGCGGGCGATGGCGCGCGAGGAGCTCTCCGAAGCGATCCTGGAACCGGCGCGCGGGCGCGGCCTCGACGTGCACGAGCACCTCGCCGACCGGCTCGCCTCGCTCGTCGAGGGACACCCCGGCGCGCTGCCCCTGCTGGAGTTCACGCTCGACCGGATGTGGGGCACGCTGCGGCGCGGCCAGGACACCCTGTCCTTCGAGGCGTACGCGGAGATCGGGGAGCTGCGCGGAGCGCTGGCCGAGTACGCGGACGGGGTGCTCGCCGGGCTCGCCGACGAGGAACGCGCCCTGGTCCGCGGGCTGTTCGTCAACCATCTCACCGCGCCGGAACAGTCCGACCTGCGCCGCGTCGCCCGCCGCTCGGAGCTGCTGCCCGCGCAGTGGGCGATCGCGGTGCGGCTCGCCAACGAACGGCTCCTGACGACGGCCCGCAGCGCGGAGGGCGAGGAGACCGTCGAGGTCGTGCACGAGGCGCTGCTGCGCGAGTGGGGGACGCTCACCGCCTGGCTCAAGGAGGAGGAGCCGTTCCGCAATTGGCGGCGCATCCTGGCGTACGCGATGCGGCCCCCGGAGGCCGCGGGTGCGCCGGCGGCGGTCCTCACCGGGGCCCTGCTGGCCGATTCGGAGCGCTGGCTCGCGGAGCGCGCGGCCGACATCACGGCGGCCGAACGGCGGTTCGTCGCCGCGAGCCGGGAGCGCCAGGACCGTGAGGAGCGCCGCTACCGCGTCCTGTTCGAGGAGTCCATGGCCCGCTCCCTCACGGAGGCCGCGGTCCGGGCCGAGGGGAATCCGCGCGTCGCCCTGCTGCTCGCGGTGGAGGCGCTGGAGCGCTCCGAGAGCTACGAGGCGGACCACTTGGTGCGCAGGTGTCTGCGTCTGTCGGGGGCCGAGGCGCACGAGTACGTTCCGGCCGCGGGGCACGCGTCGGAGCTGGTGCGGATCGCGAACCGGCTGCGGCTGCGGCAGTGGGCGGCGGGCCCCCGCACGCAGTGGCGGCACTCCGTTCAGGACTTCGACCGGTGGACGCTGGGCAACGACTCGATCAGCGTGCTCGTCGACTACGTCGGTGCGGTGCAGGTCCACTGGGGCACGTCCGACACTCGTACGCCGCTGCCGCTGCCCGCTCCCGCTGTGCTCGCGGCCTGCACGGACGCCGCGTCGATGCTGTGCCTGGGCACGGAGGTCGGGGAGCTGTTCCTGTACCAGATCACCGACTCGGTCGAGGAGATGTGGCGGGTGCGGCTGCCGTGCCCGGCCACGTGTGTCGCCGTCGACGCCGCGGGGAGCATGGTGGCGGCGGGCTGTGACGACGGGGTGACCCGGGTGCTGTCCGCGCAGGGTGGCGGGCGGGAGCTGCTGGAGCTGTCCTCCCCCGGCTTCGTCGAGGACCTGGACTTCCGCCGCGACGGCCTGGCCCTGGCGGCGCAGTCGGGCGGCAGCCGGATCAGGGTCTGGGACCTGCCTTGGGGCGAGCTCCGGCACCTGCTGACCACGACCTTGGGGCTCATCTCGTTCAGCGCCGACGGCGAGCATCTGCTGCGCCAGGAGCCGAGGTTCGAGGAGTCGGGCACGCTGGCCCGGCTGCCCCTGGGCGTGCGGCGGCTGTCGGAGTGCGCCCGCCGGGCGGCCGGTCCGCCGTTGACGGACGACGAGTGGGGGACGTACGTCGGCGCCAGCCCTCTCACGCGGGACGCCGCAGCACACGCAGGCTTCGGCGCACCAGTGTCAGGCGACTCCCCGCCCGCACCTTGACGTCGCTGTCGAGCGGCACTCCTCGGGCCGTGCTCGTGTCGACGACGGGCTGCCACCACTCGCCGTGGTCGGCGGGGACGGTGAACTCCTGGTCCTGCGCGGAGGCGTTGAAGAGGAGGAGGAACGAGTCGTCGACGATGCGCTCGCCGTGCGCGCCGGGTTCCGAGATCGCGTAGCCGTTGAGGAACACCGTCAGGGCCGACGCCCTCGCCGAACTCCACGCTTCGGACGTCATCTCCGCGCCGCCGGGCGAGAACCAGGCGATGTCCGCCAGGTCCTCGTGCGGGCTGACGACGGGCTGCCCGTGGAAGAAGCGCCGCCTGCGGAACACCGGGTGGTCGCGGCGCAGCCGCGCCATGGCACATATGAAGTCGAAGAGTTCGCGCGGTGCGTCCGCCTCGGGCCAGCGCATCCAGGTCAGTTCGTTGTCCTGGCAGTGGGCGTTGTTGTTGCCGCCCTGAGTGCGGCCGAACTCGTCGCCGTGGCCGAGCATCGGGACGCCCTGCGACAGCATCAACGTAGCGACGAAATTGCGCATTTGGCGGTTCCGCAGTTCGCGCACGGCCGGGTCGTCGCTCTCGCCCTCGACGCCGCAGTTCCACGAGCGGTTGTCGCTCTCGCCGTCGCGGTCGTCCTCGCCGTTGGCTTCGTTGTGCTTGTCGTCGTACGACACCAGGTCGCGGAGCGTGAAGCCGTCGTGGCAGGTCACGAAGTTGACGGAGGCCAGGGGGCGTTGGCCGTTGTCCTGGTAGAGGTCGGCCGAGCCGGTCAGGCGGCTCGCGAACTCGGCGAGCGTGTGCGGCCGGCCCCGCCACAGGTCGCGTACGGTGTCGCGGTACCTTCCGTTCCACTCGGTCCACAGCGGCGGGAAGTTGCCCACCTGGTAGCCGTTGTCGCCGATGTCCCAGGGCTCCGCGATCAGCTTCACGCGGGAGACCACGGGGTCCTGCTGCACCAGGTCGAAGAACGACGACAGCCGGTCCACCTCGTGGAACTGGCGGGCCAGCGTGGCGGCCTGGTTGAAGCGGAAGCCGTCGACGTGCATCTCCTCGACCCAGTAGCGCAGCGAATCCATGATCATCTGGAGTACGTGCGGGGACCGCATCAGCAGGGCGTTGCCGGCGCCCGTGGTGTCCACGTAGTAGCGGGGGTCGTCGGCGAGGCGGTAGTACGAGGGGTTGTCGAGGCCGCGGAAGCAGAGGGTCGGCCCGAGGTGGTCGCCTTCGGCGGCGTGGTTGTAGACGACGTCGAGGATGACCTCGATGCCGACTTCGTGCAGCGCGCGTACCGCCGATTTGAACTCCAGGACCTGCTCGCCCCGGTCGCCCCACGACGCGTACCGATTGTGCGGCGCGAAGAAGCCGATCGTGTTGTAGCCCCAGTAGCTCGTGAGGCCGTGCTCGACCAGGCGGTGGTCGTCGACGAACTGGTGCACCGGCATCAACTCAAGGGCGGTGACGCCCAGTTCGGCGAGGTGCCCGATGATCGCCGGATGGGCGAGCGCCGCGTACGTGCCGCGCAGTTCCTCGGGCAGGTCGGGGTGGCGCATCGTCAGGCCCTTCACATGGGCCTCGTAGATCATCGACTCGTGGTAGTCCCGGCGCGGCGGGTGGTCGTTGCCCCAGTCGAAGTACGGGTTGATCACGACGGAGGCCATGGTGTGCGGGAGGGAGTCCACGTCGTTGCGCCGGTAGCGGGAGAACCCGCGCGCGTAGTCGTACAGGGAGTCGTTCCAGTCGAGGCGGCCGCACATGGCCCGCGCGTAGGGGTCGAGGAGCAGTTTCGCGGGGTTGAAGTGCGTTCCTTCGAAGGGGTCCCACGGCCCGTGCGCCCGGTAGCCGTACCGCTGTCCCGGCATGATGCCCGGCACATAGGCGTGGCGCACGAACGCGTCGGCCTCCCGCAGTTCGATCGCGGTCTCCGAGCCGTCGTCGTGCAGCAGGCACAGCTCGATGCGCTCGGCGCCCTCCGAGAAGACCGCGAAGTTGGTGCCCGCGCCGTCGTACGTCGCACCCAGCGGATACGCCTCTCCAGGCCAGACCCGCATCGCCCGCCCACCCCCGTGAGTCCCGTGCCGCACCCCCTGACTGGAAGGTATCCCGCACCCGTCTCCCGGTCAGCCCCTGGCGCCGCAACTCCCGTGCGACGCGGCCCGTGGGCGGCTGACCTGCGCCGTTCCCGCGTCTACACCATTCGTCGTACGTCACGGGCCCCCGATCCCAGGGTTTTCCCCGTGGCCCAGGGGCGCGCCCGGGTCCATCGTGGAGACACGAAAGCACACGGGGGCTTTCGACACGGGGGATCCGACGGGGGACAACGGGGAACCCACGGGGGATACGGGGGACTGGGGGTGCCCGATACGGGCACCCCCACTGTGTTGTCCGCACGGGGCGTGGCCCTCAGGAGGAGTGGGTGGACTCGGACTCGCTGAGCAGGCGCACCAGTTGGGCCCTTCGGTGCACCCCTTCCAGCTTCCGGTAGATGTTGCCGAGGTGGAACTCGACCGTCTTGACGCTGAGGAACAGCTCTTCCGCCGCTTCGTGGTTGGTGACGCCGCGGCCCACGGCGAGGGCCACGCGCAGTTCCTGCGGGGTCAGTCCGTCCAGCGGGGTGGGTCCGGAGTCGACCTTGTCGCCGCCGGCGGCGTGCAGTTCGGCGGCGGCGCGGGCCGCCCAACCGGCCGCTCCGAGCCGGTCGAAGGTGGTCAGGGCGCGTTGCAGGCGGCGCCGGGCCTCGCTGCGGCGGCCGAGGCGGCGCAGCAGCTCCCCGCACGCGAAGTCGGTGCGACCGCGCTCGAACGGGGCTTGGATGTCGGCGAGTTCGGCGAGGGCTCGGTCCATGTGGCGCTCGACGTAGGCCGGTTCCAGCATGCCGCGGCAGCGGGCCGCCGCTGCCGCGGTGATGGGGCGCCTGCCGCGCCCGGCCTCGTGTTCCAGGACGCGCAGTACGTCGTACGCCTCGTCGGTGCGGTGCAGATGGACGTACGCCTCGGCGAGGTCGGCGGCCCAGGAGAGGTAGAGGCCGTCGCCGCGGCCGTTGGCGAGGGAGAAGGCGCGTACCTCTTCGAGGTGTGCGGCGGCCTCTTCGTAGTGGCCGAGGCCGAGTTCGAGGAGGCCGAGGGCGCCACGCGCGCGTGCCGCGTCCATGGGGAGTTCGGCGGCGGCCGCCAGGGAACGGCACTGCGCCTCGTGGGCGCGGCAGTCCGCCTCCCTGCCGAGTACGGCCTCCGTGCGGGCCTGGGCGGCGAGCGCCCGGCACACCTCGATGACGCGTCCGGTGTCCTCGCCGAGGCGGGCGGACTCGTCGGCGTGGGCGAGCGAGGAGTTCCACTCGCCGCGCCAGAACTCGACGACGGAGAGCGTGCCGAGGAGGTGGGCGAGGAGGCCGACGGTGCTGGAGGAGCGGGCGGCGTGCACGGCGCGGTCGAGGAGGGCGTGCCCCTCGTCCAGTTCCTCGGTGGCCAGGTAGCACAGGCCGCCGACGCCGGAGACCGGGTAGGGGAACGACAAGTCCGGTGCCGCCAGGGGTTTTTCGAGGTCGCGGAGCAGGGCGCGGCCGTCCTCCGCGTCGCCGCCGAGGAGTTCGACGAGGGCGTGCAGCAGGCGTACGGGGAGGGCCGCCGCCGCGTCGCCGAAGGCGTCGGCGATCTGCATGGACTCGGCGGAGGTGGCGCGGGCCGCCGTGAGGTCGCCGATGGCGAGTTCGGTGAGGGTGATACCGCCGAGCATGACGGCTGCGAGCCCCGGGTCGACGCGGCGGGCCTCGTCGACGGCGGAGCGGAGCTGCTCGCGGGCGCGGGCCGGGCGGCCGCGCTGGATGTCGACGTAGCAGCGCAGTTGCCGCAGGTCGAGGCGGGTGCGGGCGTGGGCGGCGTGGCCGAGGGCGCGGTCGAGGAGGTCGGCGGCCTCGTCGAGGGAGCCCGCGGCCTGCGCGGCGCGGGCTGCGGCGAGCAGGCGGCGGGCCTTGCCCTCGTCGTCGGGGGTGAAGCGGGCGGCGTGCGCGTACAGGCGGGCGGCGAGCGGGAAGGCGAGGCTGGCGGGGCCGCCGGACGCCGCGTTCTCCAGGGCCGTCGCGACCTGTTCGTCGGGGTCGGCGCCGGATTCGGAGAGGTGCCAGGCGTACCGTTCCAGCGCGGTGGGGGCCTGCGCGCCCTGGAGGGCCTGGGCGACGGTGCGGTGGGCGCGCCAGCGGCGGACGGCGCTGGCCCCGTGGTAGACGCCGGAGCGGACGAGTGGATGCCGGAAGACGTACGCGCCTTCTTCCACGGTCATCAGGCCTGCCCGCTCGGCCGGTTCGAGGTCGGCGTACGTCAACTGGTGGGCGCGCAGGACGCGTTCGGTGCCGGCGAGGGGGCGGGGGCCGAGGACGGCGAGGAGCAGCATGGCCTCGCGGGTCGGGTCGGGCAGCCGGGTGATGGCGCTGTGGAAGGTGTGGGCGAGGATGTCCCCGATGGGGAGCGGGGCGCCGGTGTCGGGGCGGTGGTCGCCGTGGGCGAGGAGGGCGGGGAGTTCGACGAGGGCGAGGGGGTTGCCGCGGGCCTCGGAGAGCAGCCACTGGATGTCGTGCGTCGACAGGGGCTCGTCGGCTTCCTCGGCGACGAGTTCACGGGCCGCGCCTGCGTCCAGGCCGCGCAGGCTGAGGGATTCGACGGGGGCGAGGCGGGAGGCGGCGGCGTCGGTGTCGCGGGTGGCGAAGAGGGCGACGATGCCTTCGCGGCCGAGGCGGCGGGTGGCGAAGGCGAGGGCGTCGAGGGAGTACGGGTCGAGCCACTGCGCGTCGTCGACGACGACGAGCACCGGGCCGGATTCGCTGATCGCGCCCAGCAGGCTGAGCGTGCCCGCGGCGACCGCGAAGCGGTCCTGGGCGATGGCGGGGCCGAGGGCGAGGGCGCCGGTGAGGGCGGCGGCCTGGCGGTCGGGGATGCGGGTGAGGTGGTCGGTGACGGGGCGGAAGAGGTCGGCGAGTCCTACGTACGGGAGTTGGGATTCCGTTTCGATGCCCTGGGTGCGGAGGCGGGTGAGGTCGCGGGCGAGGGATTCGGCGTAGGCGAGCAGGCTGGTCTTGCCGATGCCGGCCTCTCCGCGGACGACCAGGGCGGAGCTGTGTCCTGCGGTGCGGGCGGCGTCGATGAGGTCGGTCAGTCGTGCGCATTCCGCTGTACGGCCCAGCAGCATGGGGTCAGGGTAACCCGGGGTACGTGGCACCGGGAGCCGTCAACTGGCCGTTGGGGCTTACGGGTTGAACGTTGCGGCTACCTTCCTCCCACGCCTCGGGGCTCCGCCCCGGACCCCGCGCCTCAAACGCCGGCGAGGCTGGAAAGATCGGGGCTCCGCCCCGGACCCCGCGCCTCAAACGCCGGCGGGGCTTGATTGTGGTCATCCGCCGGCGGGGCTTGATTGTGGTCATCCGCCGGTGGGGCTGGATTTGGTTGGCCCGATCAAGCCCCTGCGGCGACCCCGCAGCGGGGTCCGGGGCGGAGCCCCGGGGGTTACGCCGCCTCCGGCACCGGGGACGGTTCGGAGAACTGGGTGCGGTAGAGCTCCGCGTAGCGGCCGCCGAGGGCGAGGAGGGAGGTGTGGGTGCCGTGTTCGGCCACGCGGCCGTCCTCGATGACCAGGATCTGGTCCGCGGAGCGGATCGTGGAGAGGCGGTGGGCGATGACCACCGCCGTGCGTCCCTCCAGGGCCTCCGCGAGCGCTTCCTGGACCGCCACCTCGGAGGTGTTGTCGAGGTGGGCGGTGGCCTCGTCGAGGATGACGACGCGTTGCCGGGCCAGCAACAGGCGGGCGATGGTCATGCGTTGACGTTCCCCGCCGGAGAGGCGGTAGCCGCGTTCGCCGACGACCGTGTCCAACCCGTCCGGCAGCTCGCGGACGAGTGTGTCGAGGCGGGCCCGGCGGAGTACGTCCCAGAGCTCCGCCTCCTCCGCCTCGGGCCGCGCCAGCAGCAGGTTCGCGCGGACCGTGTCGTGGAAGAGGTGGCCGTCCTGGGTGACCATGCCGAGCGTGGCGCGCAGCGATGCCGCACCCGCGTCGCGCACGTCGACGCCGCCGATGCGGACGGCCCCGCCATCGGTGTCGTACAGGCGCGGAAGCAGCGACGCGATGGTTGATTTGCCGGCGCCTGAGGAGCCGACGAGGGCCACCGTCTGGCCGGGTTCCGCGCGGAAGGAGACACCGTGCAGGACCTCGGAGCCGCCCCGTGTGTCCAGCGATGCGACCTCTTCCAGGGAGGCGAGGGACACCTTGTCCGCTGCCGGGTAGCCGAAGCGGACGTCGTCGAACTCGACCGCCACCGGACCGTTCGGGATCTCGGTCGCGTCCGGCTTCTCGTCGATCAGGGGCTTGAGGTCGAGTACCTCGAAGACCCGCTCGAAGCTGACGAGCGCGCTCATGACCTCGACCCGGGCCCCGGCGAGCGAGGTCAGCGGCGCGTACAGGCGGGTGAGGAGAAGGGCGAGCGACACCACCGCGCCCGCTTCCAGCGTGCCTTCCAGCGCGAAGTAGCCGCCGAGGCCGTAGACCAGCGCGAGGGCGAGCGCCGATACGAGTGTCAGCGCCGTGATGAACGCCGACTGCGCCATGGCGGTGCGTACGCCGATGTCCCGCACCCGGTTCGCGCGCTCCGCGAACTCCGCCGACTCGTCGCCGGGCCGCCCGAACAGCTTGATCAGCGTGGCGCCGGGCGCCGAGAACCGCTCGGTCATCCGGGTGCCCATCGCCGCGTTGTGCGCGGCGGCCTCGCGCTGGAGGCGGGCCATGCGGGAGCCCATGCGGCGGGCGGGGAGCACGAAGACCGGCAGGAGCAGCAGGGCGAGGAGGGTGATCTGCCAGGAGAGGGTGAGCATCACCGCGAGGGTGAGGACGAGAGTCACCACGTTCCCGACCACCCCCGACAGCGTGTTGCTGAACGCGCGCTGCGCGCCGATCACGTCGTTGTTGAGGCGGCTGACCAGGGCTCCCGTCCGGGTCCTGGTGAAGAAGGCGACGGGCATGCGTTGTACGTGGTCGAAGACGGCGGTGCGCAGGTCGAGGATGAGCCCCTCGCCGAGGTTCGACGACAGCCAGCGGGCCAGGAGCCCGAATCCGGCCTCGGCGAGCGCGATCGCCGCGATGAGGAGGGCGAGGCGGATGATGTGGCCCTGGTCGTCGCCGCCCACGATCGCGTCGACGACCTTGCCCGCGAGCATCGGCGTCGCGACGGCGAGCAGCGCGGTCAGGATGCTGAGGAATACGAACTGGGCGATGCGCCGCCGGTGCGGGCGGGCGAACGCGGCGATCCTGCGGAGGGTCGCGCGGGCGAAGGGGCGGCCGTTCGGGCCGCCGTTCTGGGCATTCATGACGCTGTGCAGCTGCGTCCAGGCTGTCGTCTCCATGCTCATGCCGATGAGAGTAGAACCTCAACCAATCTTGAGGTCAAGCGTTCCGCGATACAGATGCGACACCCCAGGTCACACCTCTTGACCCTCGGGTAACCGGAACGTAACTTCGCTTCAATTCTTGTGCCCATTACACGAGTTGTGGGCCCCGTACGATCGGGAAGCGAAGGCATGCCGGAGCTGCGTAGACGTACCCTGCTGTCCGCGATCGGTGTCACCGCTGCCGCGGGCACCGCCACCACCACCAGCCAGTCCGCCGTCGCACACGCGGCCACGGCGGCCCCCGCCGCCCCGCGCGAGAGCTACGAGGGCAAGGTCCGGAGCCTCCTCGCCCGTATGACTCTCGAAGAGAAGCTGGGGCAGTTGCAGCAGCTCCCCTGGTCGTACGACCTCAATCCGGGTTCGGGGACCACGAAGGCGGTCGAGGACGCCGCGCGCACCGGCCGCGTCGGCTCCGTGTTCAGCATCTTCGGCGCGAAGACCACCAACGCACTGCAGCGCATCGCCGTCGATGAGTCCCGGCTCGGCATCCCGCTGCTGCTCGGCCTCGACGTGATCCACGGGATGTGGACCAACTTCCCGATCCCGCTCGCCCAGGCCGCCAGCTTCGACCCGGACGTGGCCCGCTCGGACGCCGAGGTGTCGGCGAAGGAGGCCAGGTCAAACGGCGTGCACTGGACGTTCTCCCCGATGATGGACGTCACGCACGAGCCGCGCTGGGGCCGGATCGCCGAGGGCAACGGCGAGGACCCGTATCTGACCGCGCGGTTCGCGGCGGCCAAGGTGAAGGGATACCAGGGCTCCGGGTACGGCTCGAAGGAGACCGTCGCGGCGTGCGCGAAGCACTTCGTGGCGTACGGCGGCGCGGAGGGCGGCCGGGACTACAACACGGTCGACGTGTCCGAGTCGCGGCTGCGGAATCTCTATCTCCCGCCGTTCAAGGCGGCGTTGGACGCCGGTGTCGCCACCGTGATGGCCTCCTTCAACACCCTCAGCGGCGTTCCGGCGCACGGCAATCCGCACACGCTCACCGACATCCTCAAGAAGGAGTGGGGGTTCGATGGGCTCGTCGTCAGCGACTACAACGGCGTCGAGGAACTGATCCCGCACGGCTTCGCCGAGGACGGCGCGGACGCGGCACGGCTCGCCCTCAACGCCGGCGTCGACATGGAGATGACCAGCACGAACCTCCTCACCAACGGCAAGAAGCTGGTGCGCGCCGGGAAGATCGAGGAGCGCCGGATCGACGACGCCGTGGCGTGCCTGCTGCGCCTGAAGTACGAACTCGGCCTGTTCGACGACCCGTACGTGGAGGAGTCGAAGGCGATCGACGAGCCGTCGGCCGACGCGCGCAAGGCGGCGCGCGCCGCCGCCTCCCGCTCGATGGTTCTTCTGAAGAACGAGCGGGACGCGCTGCCGCTGAAGAAGTCGGTCAAGTCCCTTGCCGTCGTTGGCCCGTTCGCGGACTCCTCCGATCTTCTCGGTACGTGGGTGGTGCCCGCGTCGGCCGAGAAGTTCCCTTCGGTGAAGGTGCTCGACGCCGTGAAGAAAGCGGCTCCCAGCGCCGAGGTCACGTACGCGCGCGGCGTCGACCCGGAGGGCAAGGACACGGGCGGCATCGCGGACGCGGTGGCCGCCGCGAAGGCCGCGGACGTCACCGTCGTGGTCGTCGGCGAGCCGCCGTCGATGAGCGGTGAGGCCGCGGCGCGCAGCGACATCTCGCTGCCGGGCGCGCAGGAGAAGCTGATCGCGGCGGTCGCGGAGACCGGGAAGCCGTTCGTGGTGGTGCTTGTCGGCGGCCGCCCGCTGACCGTCGGTGACTGGCTGGACAGCGCCCCTGCCGTCCTGGAGGCCTGGCACCCGGGCATCGAGGCGGGCAACGCGATCGCGGACGTCCTGTTCGGGGCCGTGAACCCCGGCGGCAAGCTGCCGGTGTCCTTCCCGCGGACCACCGGCCAGATCCCGATCCACTACAACCACGAGTCGACGGGCCGCCCGTACGACAAGGACAACAAGTACACGTCGAAGTACCTGGACCTGCCGCCGACCCCGCAGTTCCCCTTCGGGTACGGGCTCAGCTATACGAAGTTCGCCTTCGGCACACCGAAGTTGAGCCGGTCCTCGATCTCGGCGGCAGCCCTTGGCAAGGGCGACACCCTTGAGGTGTCCGTCGAGGTACGCAACACCGGCTCGCGCTCCGGGGACGAGGTCGCGCAGCTGTACGTGCGTGATGTGGCGGCCTCGCTGACTCAACCGGTGCGCAGGCTGCGGGGGTTCAAGCGGGTCACGCTGGACGCGGGGGCGGCGACGACGGTCCGGTTCCAGTTGGGCGCGGAGGACCTCGGGTTCTGGACGAACGACCCGAGCGGCGAATTCCGGGTCGAGGAGGGCGCGTTCGAGCTGTACGTGGGCGACAGCTCGACGGCGGATGCCAAGCTGAAGCTCACCGTCAGCTAGCACCCCGACCGGAGGGAATCCCTCATGCCGCCGTCCGTCCGCGTCGAACGCGAAGGTCATGTCACCACGGTCGTGCTGTCCCGGCCCGAGGCCCGCAACGCGGTCGACGGGCCGACGGCGCGGCAACTGGCCGACGCCTTCCGCGCGTTCGAGGCGGACGACGCGGCGCGGGCCGCCGTGCTGTGGGGCGAGGGCGGCACGTTCTGCGCGGGCGCCGACCTCAAGGCGATCGGCACGGAGCGCGGGAACCGGGTCGAGGAGGGCGGGGACGGTCCGATGGGCCCGACCCGGCTGCGGCTCACAAAGCCGGTCGTCGCGGCGGTCGCGGGGCACGCGGTGGCGGGCGGGCTCGAACTCGCCCTCTGGTGCGATCTGCGGGTCGCCGAGGAGGACGCGGTGTTCGGCGTCTTCTGCCGCCGCTGGGGCGTCCCGCTCATCGACGGCGGCACGGTCCGACTCCCCCGCCTCATCGGCGAGAGCCGCGCGAGCGATCTGATCCTCACCGGCCGCGCGGTCGAGGCGCGGGAGGCGTACGAGATCGGCCTCGCGAACCGCCTCGTCCCGCCCGGCCGCTCCCGCGCAGAGGCGGAGGCGCTCGCCGCGAGCCTTGCCGCCTTCCCGCAGGACTGCCTGCGCAGCGACCGCGCCTCCCTGCGCGAACAGCACGGGCAGGACGAGGAGGCGGCGATGCGCGCGGAACTCCGGCACGGCATGGGCGTGTTGGGCGGGGCGGTCGAGGGCGCTGGGCGGTTCGCGGCGGGGGCCGGGCGGCACGGGACGTTCGAGGAATCGGGCGGCGCGGGCGCCTGACGTACGGCAGGATGCTCACACACGTACGCACGTTCACCTCAGGACACGTGCGTGAACAGCCGACGTCCGACAGGGAGTTGCAAGCACCGATGCCGTCCACGCCCGAGACCTCGCCCACCCCGTCCCGTATCGACACCAGCAAGCCGCACCCGGCGCGGGTCTACGACTGGTACCTCGGCGGCAAGGACAACTATCCGGTGGACGAGGAGCTCGGCCGGCAGATCATGACGCTGGAGCCGTTGGCCAAGTACGCGGCGCGGCACAACCGTTGGTTCATGCACCGCGCGACCCGGATGCTGGCCGCGCGCGGCGACGTGACGCAGTTCCTGGACATCGGCACCGGCATCCCGACCGAGCCGAACCTGCACCGCATCGCGCAGCGCGCCGTGCCCGAGGCGAGCGTCGTGTACGTCGACAACGACCCGATCGTGCTGCGGCACGCGGAGGCGCTGCTGCGCGGCACCCCGGAGGGCATCACGCGCTACGTCCAGGCCGACGCAAGGGAACCGGGGAAGATCCTCGAACAGGCCCGGGAGATCCTGGACTTCGACAAGCCGATCGCGGTGTCGCTGATCGCGCTGCTGCACTTCATCCCGGACGACCAGGGCGCGTACGACATCGTGCGCACCTTCGTGGACGCGCTGCCCTCGGGCAGCCACCTCGTCCTGTCCCAAGTGGCCTCGGACTACGACCCTTCGCGCACACAGCAGGCCATCGACATGTACGCGGCCGGTGGGGTCACGCTCGTGCCGCGCACGCACGAGGAAGTGACGAAGTTCTTCACAGGGTCCGGTCTCGAACTCGTCGACCCCGGTGTGGTCTGGCTGCCCGACTGGCGCCCGGAGTTGGCCGTCGACGAGGACCGGGACGGTTCCCCCGTGCCGATGTACGGGGCCGTGGGCCGCAAGAACTGAAGTGGCGTACGGGGTCAGGGCACTTGAGCGGGACAGGAGTCATCATGCCGAAGGGCATGACGAAACTCACACATGGCGATAGCCACGTGACGGACCGCAGCGAATACGCGTACGGATCCCCTACGCTCGTTCACATGTCCGCCACCCCAGCCCCACGAACCGAACGGTCCGCCGACGTGGTCAACGAGCAGATTCGTGACCTGTGGGCGCGCACGCGCGGACGCCTGAGCGCCGAGGACCGTGCGGAGTACGAGTCCCTGGTCACGGAGTGGGCGTCCGCCATCGGCGGAGGGGTCGCGCAGCGCGCATGACCCCCTCCGCACGGTGACCCCCGCCGGCTACTCCGGCGGGGTCGGCGTGTCCTCGCTGCGGTACATCGCCTGTACGTCCATTTCGAGCTTGACGGTCGGGCCGACGACCGCGATGCCCTTGGCGAGCATGGTCCGCCAGTTCAGCGTGTAGTCCTCGCGGTGCAGCTCCGCCGTGGCGAGGGCCGCGCAGCGCAGCTCCTCCGCGTAGCCGCCGTTGACGACACCGAGGTAACCGGTGTCGAGGTCGACGGTGCGACTCACGCCGTGCATGGTGAGGGCGCCCTGCACCGTCCACTTCGAGCCACCCCGGTAGATGAAGCGGTCCGAGGAGAAGTGGATGTAGGGGTAGCGCTCGACGTCGAGGAAGTCGGCGGAGCGCAGGTGGTTGTCGCGGGTGTTGTTGCCCGTGGTGATCGACGAGGCGTCGATACGGACCTCGACCCGCGAGTCCGCCATGTCGGGCGCGATCTGGATGCCGCCCTCGAAGCGCGTGAAGCGGCCGTGCACATGGGCCATGCCGACGTGCTTGGCGATGAAGCGGATCGCGGTGTGCGGCGGGTCGAACAGCCAGGTGCCGGGCTGCGGCAGCTCGGGCGAGCGGCCCACGTGCAGCTGGATGCCGGTGAGCGGCAGCGCCTCGCCCTCGACGACGTCGACCGTCTGCTGGAACGGCTGGAGGCCCTCGGCCGCGATGAGCACGCTGTAACGGCCCGGTTGCAGTGTGACGAAGACGAGGCCGAAGGGGTCGGTCGTGGCCTTGGCGGTGACCCGGCCGGTGTCCGAGTGTGTGAGCGTGACCTCGGCGCCCGGCATGGGCTGGCCGAACGGGTCGGTCACCTCGCAGTGCACACCACCCGCGCCCTGCGGCAGGGAGTGAACGGGTCCGGCTCCCCGCCCGGATCCGGCGCGCTTCCGGCGGAACAATGCGAGGGGCATGAATGGGCCTTTCTTGTGCATCCGAACGAGCGTGCACACTTTGCCATGCTCCGCGCCCTACCAAATGGGGCGGAGTCTGGTATTCCGGCAGGCGTGAACCCGCCATTTCACAAGATCCACACCTCTGGGGCCGCTCCGTCGCCTCGACGTTTCCCGCCTTCTCCTCCTCCCCCGCGTACGTTCACGTGTTCTCCGTAAAGCGTTGACGAAGCCGGAAGCGCTCTGGCAAGGTCACGAACCCCGGCGCCACCCCCCGAAGCGGGACCCGAGGAGACCCCCTGCCCGATGAATCCAAGGCCCGCCCCCGCCCGTAGGACCGTGCCCGACGCCCCCGCCCTGCGCCGCTTCGCCGACGCGCACTGGGGCCGGGAGCCGGTCGTCGTCGGCGACACCCCACTGGGCATCACCGCGGCCGACGCGCACACCCTCCTCCTCGCCGCGGCCGCCCGCCCCGCCCCCGCGCCACTGCGCCTGTCCACCGCGGACGGGGTGCTCCGGGAGCCGGGGACGCTGCTGCCGGGGCCGGCCGACCGGGATCTCGCCGGGTACGTCGCACGGCTGGCCGAGGCGCCGCAACTGGGCAATGACGGCTGGCTGTTGACCGTCGATGACCCGCTGAGCGGGGACTTCGCGCTGTGGTCGCGGGTGCGGGACGCGTTGGCGGGGCTCTGGCGGCACGTCGGCTGGCCCGCGGTGCCGGTGACGGCGGAACTGGCCGTCGGCGACCGGCACCACACCGTCACCGAGGCGGGCGACCCCGACGCCGCGTCCCTCACCTGGGTCATCGACGGCGAACTGACCGTGCGCGTACGACCCGAGCACACCGGAACCGAGTACGAACTGAGGGCCTCGGCGGGCGACTTGCTGCACTGGCCCGCGGGCAGCCGGCACCTCGACCACCGTACGCGGCCGTGCACGACGCTCCGGTTGAGCGTGCCCGCCCGGACGGCCGCCGCCCTGCCGATGGTCGCGGACGGCGTCCGCGCGCTGACGCGCAGGCGGCGCGCGCACGCGCAGGCCCCTGCGGCGCACCCCCACCCGCTGCCCGCGCGGCCCGACGGCCGGGTGACACCACCCGCCCCGCTCAGGGCCGCCGCCCGCCGCCTGACCGAGGCCCTCACCGAGCCGGACATCGAGCGGGACCTCCTGGTGCGCTGGGCCGGGCTGCGCTCCGCCGCGGGCCTGAACCCGGCGCCCGAGCCGTGCCCCGCCGTCCCGCTCACCTCACGGCACCGATTACAACGTGTCTCGGAGATCATCCGGGTCGCCGACGGCCACGACGACGCGCTGTGGGCGGCGAACGGACATGTGTGGCCCGCGCCGGGCCGCGCCGCCGACCGGCTCCTCGCCCATCTGCGCACGGCGCGCGGCGGCGCCACCGTCGCCGACCTCGCCGCGTCGTCGGGACACCACGCGCACTCGCCCCGGCTGCACGCGCTGCTGCGTGAACTGTGCCGGTCGCGGGCCGTCCGCGTCACGCCTCCGGAGCCGCGTCCGTGACCACGAGCGCCGCCACCCCCATCGACGTCCTCGGCCCCCTCGACCGGTCCGTGGACTGGCCGCGCCTCGCGGCCGAGCACTGGGACCGAAGACCCGTGCTGCTGCGCCCCGGCCGCGGCGCCGGTCCCGGCCGCGGCGCCGCCCCCTTCGACCCCAACGAGGTCTTCGAGGGGGCCGTCGCCGCCGCCCAGCACGCCACGGCGGGCGCCGATGACCGGGTCCTGTTCACCGTGGGGCCGCGCCGCCTGACGGAGCCCGGTGATCTGCTGCCACGGCCCGAGGACGGCTCGTTCGCCGCCTACGACCGGCGCCTGGAAACGCGGTTGGGCGACACGGACTTCGCGCTCGTGGTGCGGGAGCTGCACGCGGGGCACCACCCGCTGTGGATCAGGGAACGCGACTTCCTCGCGGGCCTCTGGGACGAGGTCGGGCAGCCGCTCGCGGCCATCGGCACGACGCTCTGCCACGGCACGTCCGCGCCGCCGAGGACCACGGCCTCCCACCACCGGGCCGCCACGTTCCTCTACACACTGCACGGCCGCCACCGCATCCACCTCACGGGCCCAGGCGACCGGCGCTGGGCGGCCACCACGGTCCCCGGCGACCTGCTGTACTGGCCCGCCGACCACGCGTACACGGTGCCCGCCCCGTACACCGCCCGCTCCCCCGGCACGGCCGTGCACATCAGCGTGCCGCGCGAGCCGTCCTACGCGTTCGACCCGCCGTATCGGGCGTCCGCCTTGGCCCCGGCCGACACCCTTGTGCCCGACGGCGACCCGACCGACGACCTGCCCGCCACCCTGCCTCCCGTCCTGTCCGCGGCCCTCGCCCACCTGCGCCAGGAGTCCGGCCCCGAACGGCTGCACCGCCGCCTGGCCCGCGAGGCGCTCCGGCACGCCACCGACGGCGGCCTGCGTCCAGTGCCGCCGCCCACCAGGCCCGGCTACTTCACCGACGACGACGCGGTACGGGCCACGGAGCGGGTGCTGTGGGCGCCCGTCGACCGGCACCGCCTCGTGGCGGCCTGCGGCCATGTCACCCGGACCGGTCTGACGGCACGCGAACTGTCCGCCCTGGTGGGCCGGTTGAACGGCGGCGAGCCACTGCCCGTGGGCGAACTGACCCCTTCGGCGCGCAGACTGGTGGCGCGGCTCGCCGGGTTCCGCGCGGTGGAACGCCTCTGACCCCTCCTGCCGCATGGTGGAACCGCCCCCACCCGAAAGGAGCTTCATGGCACGCCTCGACGTGGGACTGATCGGCGCGGGCCTCATCGCCCGCGCCCACCTGCCCGCATGGACCGCCCTCGGCGCACGCGTCACGGTCCTGTCCACCGACGGCCGCGCGGAGCAACTGGCCACCAGATACGCCGAGTTCGGCGTCACGGCAACGCACAGCCCGCCCGAACTCCTCGACCGCTGCACCGTCGTCGACGTGTGCACCCCCACGTACACGCACCGGCGGATCGTCCTGGACGCGATCGCCGCGGGCCGGCACGTGGTGTGCGAGAAGCCGCTCTCGCTCGATGTCACCGAGGCCCGGGAGATGGCCGAAGCGGCGCGGGCGGCGGGGGTGCGGCTGTTCCCGGCCCATGTCGTGCGCTACTTCCCGGCGTACGCGGCGCTCGCCGACGCGGTGGCGCGCGGGGGCCTTGGCAGCCCCGCCGTGCTGCGGTTCACGCGCTCCGGGCGCTTTCCGGGGTGGGCGCCGTGGTTCGCGGACCCGGCGCTTTCGGGCGGCATCCTGATCGACCAGATGATCCACGACTTCGACTTCGCGCGGCTGCTCGCGGGTGAGGTGGTGCGGGTGCACGCGCAGGTGCGCGACAACCAGGGGGCGCGGGAGAGCGACGGTGACGCGGTGGTGACCGGCACCGCGGTCCTCACGCACGCCTCCGGCGCGATCAGCCACGTACTCGGTGTGTGGGGGCCGCCGGATCTGCCGTTCCGTACGACGTACCGGTTCGCGGGGACGGACGGAATCCTGGAGCACGACTCGACCGCCGACCCGGGCTTCCGGGTTCTGGCACAGGGGACGCGGCAACCCGGCGAGGGCATTCCGGGCAGCCCGATGACGGAGAGCCCGTATCTGACGGAACTGCGGGAGTTCGCCGCGGCCTTCGAGGGCGGCCCCGCCCCGCGCGTCTCGGCGCGCGACGGCGTCGAGGCCGTCCGCATCGCGTGCGCCGCCGCCGAGTCCGCGCGCACCGGAGCGAGTGTCGAACTCGATGCGACCGAGGAGGCCCGGCGATGACGGACCGACGGGACATCAAGGTCGGCGTGCTGTCGTTCGCGCACGTCCACGCGACCGGTTTCGCGCGCAAGCTCGCCGCGATGGACGGCGTGGAGGTGCTCGCGGCCGATCCGGACCGGGATCCGGCCGCGCCGAACGAGTCCCGCGGGAAGCACTTGGCGATGCGCATCGGTGTCGATCACGTCGACACGTACGAGGAGTTGTTCGCCTGGGGCCCGGACAAGGTCGTCGTCTGCGCGGAGAACGTGCGGCACCGGACGCTGGTCCTGCTGGCCGCCGCGCACGGCGTCGACGTGCTGTGCGAGAAGCCGCTCGCGACGACGCCCGAGGACGCCGCCGCGATGGTCGAGGCGTGCCGGGCGGCGGGGGTGCGGCTCGCGGTGGCGCACCCGGTGCGGTTCAGCCCCGCCTACCTCGCGGTGCGCGACGCGGTGCGAGCGGGCACGACGGGCGAGGTGCTCACGGTTGCGGGCGCCAACAACGGCTATATGCCCGGCTCCAGGAGGCGCTGGTTCACCGATCCCGAACTGGCCGGCGGCGGCGCGGTCATGGACCACACCGTGCACGTCGTGGACCTCCTCGACGACCTCTTCGACGGCTCCCCCGCACGGTCCGTCTACGCGCAGACCAACCGTCTGCTGTACGGGGACGAGGTCGCGGTCGAGACGGCGGGGCTGCTCACCGTGACGTACGCGAACGGGGCCGTCCTCACGCTCGACTGCAGCTGGAGTCAGCCGCGGCACCATCCGGCGTGGGGCGGCCTCTCGATGCAGGTGGTCGGGGCGCGGGCGGCGTTGGAGATGGACGCGTTCGACCAGAAGGTGCGCGGGTTCGTCGAGACGTCGCGGTCGGGCGTGGAACTCGCGTACGGCGTCGACCTGGACGCGCTGATGCTGCGGTCCTTCCTGTTCGGCGAGGGTCCCGTGGCGGTCACCGACGGCGCGTCCGGGCTGCGGGCGGTGCGGATCGTGGCGGCGGCGTACGAGTCGGCGCGTACCGGAAGGGTCGTCGAACTCACGTAAGGGGGTGGCGACGGACTTGGGGACAGGGTGCGAGAGGCTTGTGCAGAATGGGTGAGGCTCCGGCCCGCCGCCCCTGTCCCCTACCGAGCAGGTACCACGTGACGAAACATCACATATCCGCCCCCGAAGCCTCGTCGGCAGCGTTCGGCCCCTTCGCCGGAGGTGTCCGATGAGCCGCGGCGTCGAGCTCCACGACCTGATCTTCGCCGGAGTCGCCCTGGTCGGCGGCCTGTTGGCGGGGCTGCTGCTGCGGACCCTGCTGCGCTGGCTCGGGGTGCGCGCCGGGCAGACGCGGTGGGGCGGGGACGATGTGATCGTCGACGCGCTGCGCACGCTGGTGCCGTGGGCCGCGGTCGCCGCGGGCGCGGCGGTGGCCGCGGAGGTGCTGCCGCTGACGCCGCGCACCGGGCGGAATGTGAACATGGCGCTCACGGCGCTGCTCATCGTCGTGGCGACGCTCACGGCGGCCCGGGTGATCACGGGGCTCGTGCGGACGGTCGCGCAGTCCCGTGCGGCGGTGGCGGGTTCGGCGACCATCTTTGTGAACATCACGCGGGTCGTGGTGCTCGCGATGGGCTTCCTGGTCGTCCTCCAGACGCTCGGCATCTCCATCGCACCGCTGCTCACCGCGCTCGGCGTCGGGGGCCTCGCCGTGGCGCTCGCCCTCCAGGACACCCTCGCGAATCTCTTCGCGGGCGTGCACATCCTCGCCTCGAAGACCGTGCAGCCCGGCGACTACATCCGGCTGAGCAGCGGTGAGGAGGGCTATGTCGTCGACATCAACTGGCGCAACACAGTGGTGCGGCAGCTCTCCAACAACCTCGTGATCATCCCGAACACGCAGCTGTCCGGCACGAACATGACCAACTTCAGCCGCCCGGAGCAGGAGATGACCCTGACGGTGCTCGCCGGGGTCGGCTACGACGTCGACCTGGAGGAGGTGGAGCGGGTGACGGCCGAGGTGGTCACGGAGGTCATGAAGGACGTCGAGGGCGCGGTCCCCGAGCACGAACCGCTCGTCCGCTTCCACACGTTCGGGGACTCACGGATCAGCTTCAACGTGATCCTCGGGGTCGGCGAGTTCAGCGACCAGTACCGGATCAAGCACGAGTTCATCAAGCGGCTGCACTCCCGCTTCCGCGCCGAGGGCATCCGGATCCCGTCGCCCGCGCGGACGGTGGCGCTCGCGCCGGGCAGCGCCTCGCTGGTGATCCCGCATCAGCGGGACGCGAAGGACGTGCCGCAGACGCCGGTGGCGCCGCCCGTGTGACGGCGCCTGAGGCCTCCTCCGGTCACCCGGACACGGAAGGCCGCCCGTTCTCGATGTGCCCCATCAGGCGGCGGGCGAAGTCGGGTTCGTCGGCGCAGGTGACGGCCAGGTCGTACCAGCCGTGGGCCTTCGCCGCCGGGTGCGTGACGGTGGTCCTGTCGCCGGGCGCGACGCGGACCTGCCGGGTGAGGGCGGGGGCGTCGGAGCCGCTGACGTACGACTGCGGGCGGACGGTGAACACCTTCGCCGCGCTGCCGTGGTTGGCGAGGGTGAGGCGGACTTCGCGGGTCTTGGCGCGGATCGACGACGTGACCTCGACGGTGGACGCGGTGAGTCCGGCGAACTCGCGGCGGAAGCCGTTGGGCCCGGTCACGGTGAACTCGTAGCGGTCCTTCGGCGGCGACACGGTCAGCGCGCGGCTGCCGGAGACGTCGCGGTGCTGCGGCACGTCGAACTCGCCCGCGTACGGGTAGAGCGCGAAGTGGGCGCTGGACGACCCGGAGTTGGTGAGGGTGACCTCGATGCGGCCGTCGTAGCCGCGCGCGTACGCGTCCGGCTGGTACGGCAGCGGGCGCGCGGGCCGGGTGCCGGTCTCCTGCTCGGGCATCTTCTGCTCGGCGGGCGGCACCGGCTTCCAGCGGTCGGTGGCGGGCGGCACCGGGCCCGGGTACTTCACGGTGGGCTGCTGCTGCGCGGTGTCGAAGTCGAAGGCCGAGGTCAGGTCGCCGCACACCCGGCGGCGCCACGGTGTGATGTTGGGGTCGTCGATGCCGGTCCACTTCTCCAGGAAGCGGTTGACGGAGGTGTGGTCGAACAGCTCGGAGCACACGTAACCGCCCACCGACCAGGGCGAGATGACGAGCATCGGCACGCGCATGCCGAGCCCGGTCGGCTGCCCCTGCCACCACTCGTCGGGGTCGTCGGCCTCCGGCACGGGCGGCGGCACGTGGTCGAAGAAGCCGTCGTTCTCGTCGTAGTTGATGAACACGACGGTCTTGCGCCACACGTCCGGATGCGAGGCGAGGGCGTCGAGCACCTTGTACGGGACGCTGGCGCTCGCGGCCGGGACGGAGACGCTGGGGTGCTCGGAGTCGACGGCGGAGGGCACGAGGTACGAGACCGCGGGCAGCTTTCCCGCGGCGACGTCGGCGGCGAAGTGCTCGGCGAGGGTGCCGGTGGGCACGCGGCGCAGCGCCCGCTCGAACAGGCTGCGCTCCTCCTTGATGAGCGCAGCGACCCCCTCGTCGAGGAGCCCGAGCAGCCGCTCCCGCTCGGCGGCGGTGTCGGCGTCGCGGACGACGGCGTAGAAGGACTCCATGTACGTGTGTCCACCGGTCTTGGCGAGGGCCTTGCGGGCGACCGCCTTGAAGGTGGCGTAGAACTCGATCTGGTTGTCGGTGAAGTTCTCCCACTCGGTGTACGTCTGCCAGCTGCGCCCCTCCTTTTCGAGGAGCTCGGCGAACGTGGGCCAGTCGTACCCCTTGTGCACCCCCTCCTCGTAGGCGTCGTTGCCGATGGCGCGTCCGCCGGCCGGCTCGTCGCCGGAGTTGCCGCTCCACAGGTAGTTGCGGTTCGGGCTGGTGGAGCTGTGCATGGAGGAGTGGTAGGCGTCGCAGACCGTGAAGGTGTCGGCGAGTTCGTACTGCAGGGGTATGTCGGAGCGGTCGTAATACGCCATCGTGGCGGCGGTCTTGGCGGAGACCCACTGGTTCATCCAGCCGTTGTTCCACGCCTTGTGGCCGCCGCCCCAGTCGTGGTTGAGGGCGTCGATGTACTGGAGGTCGCGCTGCTGCTCCTCGGCGGCGGCGCGCACGGAGAACGGCAGGACTCTCTTCGCGCCGTCGGGCTGCTCGAACACGGGCTTCCCGTCGGGCAGCCGGACCGCGTTACGGTCGGCGAAGCCACGGACGCCGCGCAGCGTGCCGAAGTAGTGGTCGAACGACCGGTTCTCCTGCATCAGGATCACCACGTGCTCGATGGCGTCGAGCCCGCCGGCCGGCGGCTCGGCGGCCAGCGCCCGCTGGAGAGAGGGCGGCAGCAGCGAACCCGCCGCGGCGGCGCCGACCGCTCCCGCGCCGAGGGCGAGGGCGCGGCGCCGGGACACGGGATGCGAGAGGGGGTCGGTCATGTCTGCGGCTCCTGAATTCGGTGGATCAGTGGATCAGTGGGTCAGTGGGTCAGTGGGTCAGTGGGTCAGTGGGTCAGTGGGGGGACGAATATCGGTACGCAGAGACGCTACGAGGATGGACGGTACGGACGGTGAGCACTGGATGAACTCATGTCGGCACCACACAATCAACCTCTGGACAAGGACGAACGTGGAATTGCTTGATCTTGACGAGTAGGGTGCGCCGCATGAAATTGACCCTTCTCGGTGGCGGCGGTTTCCGGGTTCCGCTGGTGTACGGAGCGCTGCTCACGGACCACGCGGAGGGCCGTGTCACCGAGGTCGCCCTGTACGACCTGGACGCCGGCCGCCTCGACGCGATCGCGCGGGTCCTCGCCGAGCAGGCCGAAGGGGTGCCGGACGCGCCTACGGTCACCGTCACCACCGACCTCGACGAGGCGCTGCGCGGCACGGACTTCGTGTTCTCGGCGATCCGGGTGGGCGGGCTCGAAGGGCGGGCGGCGGACGAGCGGATCGCGCTCGCCGAGGATGTGCTGGGGCAGGAGACGGTCGGGGCGGGCGGGCTCGCGTACGGGCTTCGGACGCTGCCGGTCGTCGAGGAGATTGCGCGCCGCGTGGCCGAAGTCGCCCCGGACGCCTGGTTCATCAACTTCACCAACCCGGCTGGCCTCGTCACGGAGGCGCTGGCGCAGCACCTCGGTGACCGTGTCATCGGCATCTGCGACTCCCCCGTGGGCCTCGGGAAGCGGGTGGCGCGGGCGCTCGGCGCCGATCCGAAGGACGCGTGGGTCGACTACGTCGGGCTCAACCACCTGGGCTGGCTGCGCGGCCTTCGCGTCCACGGCCGCGACGAACTGCCCCGCCTCCTCGCCGACGACACACTCCTCGGCTCCTTCGAGGAGGGCAAGCTGTTCGGTACGGAGTGGCTGCGCGAGTTGGGCTCGATCCCCAACGAGTACCTGCACTACTACTACTTCAACCGCGAGGCGGTGCGCGCCTATCAGGAGGCGGAGGCCACGCGCGGCGCGTTCCTGCACGTGCAGCAGTCCCGGTTCTACGACCGGATGCGCGACCCGGCGGCGCCGCCCCTGAAGACGTGGGACGCGACGCGGGCCGAGCGCGAGGCCACGTACATGGCGGAGAACCGGGAGGCGGCGGGCGCGGGCGAGCGCGACGAGGCGTCGCTGACCGAGTCCGGCGGCTACGAGAAGGTGGCGCTGGACCTGATGCGTGCCATCGCCCGCGACGAGCGCGCCACGCTGATCCTCAACGTCCGCAACCGCACGACCCTTTCGGCCCTCGACGCGGACGCCGTGATCGAGGTGCCGTGCCTGGTCGACGGGAACGGCGCGCACCCCGTCGCCGTGGATCCGCTGCCGGGTCATGCGACGGGGCTCGTGACGTCGGTGAAGGCGGTCGAGCGCGAGGTGCTGGCCGCCGCCCGCTCCGGCTCGCGGGCGACGGCGGTGCAGGCGTTCGCGCTGCACCCGCTGGTGGACTCGGTGAACGTGGCGCGGCGCCTCGTCGACGCGTACCGCTCGGCGCATCCGGGGCTCGGCTACCTCCGCTGACGGTGCTCGGCCGAATTCCGGTACCCGTACGCCGCGTAGACCCCCACCCCGATGAGCATCCACACGGCGAACCGCACCCAGGTCACCCAGTCCAGGTTGCTGATCAGCCACACGGAGAAGGCGACACCGATCGCCGGGACCAGCGGCACCAGCGGCGTACGGAAGGAACGCGGCAGGTCGGGGCGCGTCTTCCGCAGCACGACGACGGCGATGGCGACGACGATGAACGCCATCAGGATGCCGATGTTGGTGAGGTCGGCGGCCTCCCGGATGGGCAGGAACCCGGCGATCAGCGCGGAGCCGATGCCGACCGGCCAGATGACGCGCGTGGGCACGTGCCTGCGCGGGTGGTTGCGGGCGAAGTAGCGCGGCAGCAGCCCGTCGCGGCTCATCGAGTACCAGACACGTGACACCGCCAGCATGTTGGCGAACGCGGACGTGGTGATGCCGATGACCGCGCCCACGGCCACGACGAGCCCGAGCCCACCGAGCCCGACGGCCGTCAGGGCGCTGGAGAACGGACTCGCCACATCGATGTCCCGATAGTCCTGCATCCCGAGCAGAACAACACACACACCGAGATAGATGAACGCGGCGATGCCGAGCGAGATCACGATGGCCTTCGGCAGCACCTTCTTCGCCTCGGCGCTCTCCTCGGCCGCCGCGCTCATGGCGTCGTATCCGTAGACGGCGAAGAAGGCGGTCGCGGCTCCGGTGAAAGCGCCGCCAACCCCGTACGGCAGGAACGGCGTGTAGTTCCCCGACTTGATGTGAAAGGCACCGGCGACCACGACGAGCGCGACGATGCCCAGCTTCACGACCACGAGGATCGTCTCGAAGCGCGCCGACTCCTTGGTGCCACGGGACAGCACGAACGCGAGAAGCAGACACAGCAGCAGCGCGAACAGGTCGACGCGATGCCCGGAGCCGGTACCGGGGGCACCCAGCATCCACGTGGGCACATCAATGCCGACATGCTCCAGGATGTACGAGAAGTACCCGGACACCGCGATGGCGACGACGGCCACGATCGCGGTGTATTCGAGCAGCAGGTCCCAGCCGATCGCCCAGCCGACGAACTCGCCGAGCGCGGCGTACGAGTAGGTGTAGGCGGAGCCCGCCTTCGGGATGGAGCCGGCGAACTCGGCGTAACAGAGCGCGGCCGCACCGCTGGCCACGATCGCGATGAGGAACGAGATCATCACTCCGGGCCCGGCGTCCTGATGGGCCACGACTCCGGCGAGCGAGAAGACCCCCGCACCGACCAGACCGCCGAGGCTGAGCGCGACCAACTGCCACAGCCCCATGGTGCGTTGGAGCCCTCCGCTGGTCACCTCCTCGGAGTCGTCGACGGGCTTGAGGCGGAAGACGCCGGCGCGGGAGAGGAGTCCGCCGTCGGGCCCGGCCGGGTCACGGGGTGGGTTGGTGGTCGTACGGGACACGGTGACTCCTGTGAGGTCTTCGACCGCTCTACGGGGGTCAGAGCACGAAGCCGTGCGGGAACGGGTCGCGTGGGTCGAGGAGGTAGTTGGCCGTCGCGGTGATCCAGGCGCGACCGGAGAACTCCGGCACGACGGCGGACAGTTCACCGACCTTCGTCGTATCCACGAGCCGTCCGGTGAAGCGGGTGCCGATGAAGGACTCGTTCACGAACTCGGTGTGCAGCGGGAGTTCGCCGCGCGCGTGCAGCTGCGCCATCCGGGCGGAGGTGCCGGTGCCGCAGGGCGAGCGGTCGAACCATCCCGGCTGGATCGCCATGGCGTTGCGGGAGTGCCGTGCGGTGGAGTCGGGGGCGAGGAACTGCACGTGTTTGCAGCCGCCGATGACCGGGTCGACGGGGTGGGCCGGCCGGTTGTGCTCGTTGATGGCGTCGGAGATGGCGAGCCCGGCCTTGAGGATGTCGTCCTTGCGGGCCCGGTCGAAGGGCAGACCGAGTTGTTCCAGCTCGGTGATGGCATAGAAGTTCCCGCCGTACGCCATGTCGTAGCGGACCTCGCCGTAACCGGGCACCTTCACGGTGGCGTCGAGTTCGAGCGCGAAGGCGTCCACATTACGGAGGGTGACCTGCTCGGCGACCCCGTCGCGCACGGCGACCCGCGCCTCGACGAGCCCGGCGGGCGTGTCGAGCCGCACGACCGTCTCGGGCTCACTCACCTCCACCATGCCGGTCTCCACGAGCACGGTGGCGACGCCGATGGTGCCGTGCCCGCACATCGGCAGGAAGCCGCTGACCTCGACGTACAGCACACCCCAGTCGGCGTCGGGGCGGGTGGGCGGTTGCAGGATGGCGCCGCTCATCGCGGAGTGGCCACGCGGCTCGTCGACGAGGAAGCGGCGGAGTTCGTCGAGGTGTTCCAGGGCGTATGTGCGCCGGTCGGCCATGGTGTCCCCGGGGATGGGGCCCACGCCGCCGGTGACGACGCGGGTGGGCATGCCCTCGGTGTGCGAGTCGACGGCACTAAGAGTACGGACGGACCGCATCACACCTCCCGGTTGTCGAGCGAGGCGATCGCACGGGCCATGTCGGCCTCGACCTGGGCGCGCATCTCGGGCAGCAGCGCGCCGCGCGGCGGCCTGCACGGCCCGCCGAACCGGCCGACCTGCTCCATGCCCAACTTGATGGCCTGCACGAACTCGGTCCGCGAGTCCCAGCGGAAGGCCGCGACGAGCGGCTCGTACAAGGCCCGCGCCTCCTCCAACTTGCCTGCGACGGCCAGCTCGTAGAGGCGGGCGGACTCGGCGGGAAACACGTTCGGAAACCCGGCGAACCACCCGGTGGCCCCCATCAACAAGCTCTCAAGGACCACATCATCAGCGCCACTGATGACTTCGAGCCCCGGCGCCTTCTCCTTGATTTCGAGCACCCGCCGCACATCACCGGAGAACTCCTTCACGGCCACGATGTTGTCGATCTGCCCGATCTCGGCGAGCAGATCGGGCGTGAGGTCGACCTTCGTGTCGAAGGGGTTGTTGTAGACCATCACCGGAAGCCCGACGGACGCGACGGCGGTGAAGTGGTCGACGACATCACGGGAGTTGGCCCGGTACAGGGTCGGCGGCAGGCACAGCACTCCGTCCGCGCCGTCCTCGGCCGCCACCTCGGCCCAGTGCCTGGCCTGGTGGGAGCCGACACCGTGCACACCGACGACGACGATGCCGTCGTCACCGACCGCGTCGATGGCCGTACGGGCCACCTTGCGGCGCTCCTCGTCGGTGAGGGAGGAGTACTCGCCGAGCGAGCCGTTCGGGCCGACGCCGCGGCAGCCGTTGTCGACGAGCCAGCGGCAGTGCTCGGCGTAGCGGTCGAAGTCGACGGCCAGTCCGGCGGGGGCGGAGGTGTCCTCGTAGTACGGGAGGGCGGTGGCGACGACGACGCCACCGAGACCGAGGGAGCCCTGCTCCTGCTTCTTCGTCTGCTGCTTGTTGTCGCTCATGAAGTGCCTTCCTGTGTACGGGACTTGGCGGGTGCGGCCAGGTCGCCGAGCGTGACGGGGCGGGCGATGGGACGTCGGTGTTCGTTGGCCGGCGGCAGGCCCTCGACGCGGGTGCCCGCGTCGTCGGGGCCGCTCAGCCGCGCCTGGAGTTCGGCGACGGTCGGCCCGCACATCCGGGCCTGGCAGGGGCCGAGTCCTGCGCGGGTGGCGAGCTTGGCGGCGCGCGGCGCCGAGGTGGACGGGTCGGTGGCGGCCCGGCACACGGTGGCGTAGTCCGTCTCCTCGCACCGGCACACCACGGTCTCGGGGCGCAGCCAGCCGGTCCAGCCCGCTCCGATGGGGTGGGCGCGGGCGAGGCGTGCGGCGAAGGCGCGGCCCTGGTCGCGGCTGGTGCGCAGGCGGCCGACCCGGACGGTGTTCCGGTCGCCGCCCGCGGCGAGCCACCCCGCGAGGGCGCCTTCCACGCGAGCGGCGGGCGCGCCCGCGATGCCGGTGATCTCCCCGGCGGCGTACACGTGCGCGGCGGTGGTGCGCTGGTCGCCGTCGACCTCCACGAACTCCCCGGCCGGGGTGGCACGCAACGCGCACCCGGCGGCGAGCGGCAGTTCCAGCTGCGGGCTGAAGCCGTGCGAGACGCACACCGCGTCGACGGCGACGGTGCGTTCACTGCCGGGCACGGTCGACCAGTCGGCGCGCAGCCTGGCGGTGACAACCTCCTCCACGCGCCCGTCACCGCGGGCCGCGACGACGGTACGACCGGTGCGGTACGGCACCCGGTGCCGCGCCAACAGCCCACCGTACTCGGCGAGTTCGGCGGCCTTCCCGGACTGCACGGCGAGTTCCCAGGGACGCCCGCCCCAGCCACGGGCGAGGGTGCCGGCCGTGTTCGCCTCCAGCACCTCACGCACCCCCGCCCCGGCCTCGATCAGCGACGCGGCGACCGGCAGCAGGAACGGCCCGCTGCCCGCGACGACCACCTCGTCCCCGACCACCACCCGCTCCCCCTTCGCCAGCGCCTGCGCCGCGCCCGCGGTGTACACGCCGGGCAACTCCCAGCCGGGGAAGGGCAGTACGCGGTCGTGCGCGCCGACGGCGAGGACGAGCGCGTCGGGGTCGAGAGTGTGCCGGGTGCGGCCACCGCCGTCGACCCGGCCACCCCGGCCGCCACCGTCTGAGGGGTCGCGCAGTACGTGGACGCGCGGCGGGCCCGGCTGGGCCGGGTCGGGGCGTTCCAGGGCCCAGACGGCGGTCTCGGACCACCAGGTGCAGCGCGGATGCGCGAGGACCCGGCGGCGGCGTGTGTCGAAGGCGCGCCAGCCGTGGTGGAGGTGCTGTGGCCGCTCGGCGGCATAGGCCTCGGGGAGCATGCGGTGGTACTGGCCACCGGGCTGTTCGGCCTCGTCGACGAGGGTGACCTCCGCCCCCGCGCTCAGTGCGGCGTCGGCTGCTGCGAGCCCGGCGGGTCCGGCGCCCACGATGACGACGTGCCGCAGCGGCGACCCGGGACTGTGACCGGTTTCCCCAACGGGGTGGGCATAAGGCGTCACAGTGCCGTGCCTCCTTCCCGGGCCTGCTCCCGTGCCCGTTCCCGTGCCTGGTCCCGTGTCTGGTCCCGTGTCTGCGTGCGCACCTCGTCACCGTCGCGGGCCCGTCTGCGGCAGGCCCGGACATCGCGTTCCGCCCCCACCGTCACCAGGCAGTCGAAGCAGGCGCCGATCCCGCAGAAGACACCACGGGGCGCTCCGGAGCGGCCGTGGCGCCAGGCGCGGCGGCCGGAGGCGAGCAGGACGCCCGCGAGGGTCTGGCCCTCGATCCCGGCGACGGGCTCGCCGTCGACGGTGATCGTGAGCGGTGTCTCGCGGCGCCCCACGGCGTCCCTGGCCGCGGGTATGCGTCGTGGGCTCATGCCGTCTCCTCTTCCTCGGTGTGCCCCAGGACGGCCGGCCGGTCCACCCGGAACGGCTTCGCGTCGATGTCGGTGGGCCGGTCGAGGAGCAGGTCGCGCACGAGCCGCGCGGTGCCCACCGACAGGCCGATGCCCGCGCCTTCGTGACCGCCCGCGTGCCACAGCCCGGCGAGGCGTGGGTCGGGGCCGATGACGGGCAAGTGGTCGGGTACGTAGGGCCGGAAGCCGCCGTACGCGCGCATCACCGGCACGCCCGTGAGCGACGGGAAGAGGCGCAGCGCCTTCTCGGCGATGGCGGAGAGGGCGTCGACCCTGAGCCGGTCGTCGAAGCCGACGCGGCGGCGGGACGAGCCGATGAGGACGCTGCCCGCGCGCGTGGACTCGACGACCGCCGAGGTCTGGAGGTCCTCGGCGCTGCTGCCGACGGCGCCCACGTAGTCGGCGTCGTACACCTTGTGGAAGACGGTGGGCGGGAGCGGGGTCGTGACGAGGACGTCGCCGCGGCGGGGGCGTACGTCGACGGGCGCGCCGAGGCGGGCCGAGAGCTCGCCCGCCCAGGGCCCGGCGGCGTTGACGAAGACGTCCGCCTCGACGAGTTCGCCGTCCGATGTGCGTACGGCGGTCAGGCGGCCGGAGCGGGTGACCGCGCCGACCACCTCGGTGCCGGTGCGCAGTGTCGCGCCCGCCCGCAGTGCGTCGGCGAGCAGCGCGGCGGCGGCTCCGGCGGGCTGCACCTGCGCGTCCTCGGGGTAGTGGACGGCCGCCGTGTGCGCGCGGGTGAGGTACGGCTCGGCGGCGGCGAGCGCGGCGGCGTCGAGGGGGTCCGCCCGTACGCCGGCCGCGCGTTGGGTGTCGGCGAACGCGGCGAGTGCGCGGGCGCCGTCCTCGGTGGTGGCGACGACGATGCCGCCCTTGGGGTCCCATTCGGTCAAGTCCCGGGCACTGTCGTCCTGTTGGGCCAGCTCCTCGATGATCTCGGGCCACAGGCGCCGGGACAGTTGCGCCAACTCCAGCTCGGGGCCCGGCCCTTTGTCGGATACGAGGATGTTGCCCTCGCCGTGCGCCGTGGTCGCGGCGGCGGGGCGGCCGCGGTCGACGATCGTGGTGGCGCAGCCCGCGCGTGCCAACTCCCGCGCACAGGCGGCTCCGACGATTCCGGCCCCGAGAATGACCGCTCGCGTTCCGTGCATCGAACCGCCTCCGTTCGCTTCATCGAACGAATGGAGGCTAGGACGCCGTTTCCGAGGGTGTCAACGGTTCCTCGGAGAAACGCCCGACGCGCTCAGCCCTCCTCGGGTTCGGCGCCCGGCTTCGGGTGCGGAATCCCCAAGTGGGCGTGCTCGTGCGGCCGGTACTGGAGCAGCAGCACGGAGTGCACGTCGCCGTCGAGCGCGGTGTAGGAGTGCGGGAGCGTGGCGTCGAAGCCGACGTAGTCGCCGGGCCCGAGCTCCACCTCGTCGCCGTCGACGCGGACTTGGAGCCGGCCCGTCTGCACGATGGTGTGCTCCGTGCCGACGTGCCCGAGCGAGTCCTGCCTGCTGTCGGCGCGCACCACCTGGTCGTACACCTCGAAGACCAGGTCACCGAAGGTCATCCGGCGCAGCGGCCGCAGGTCGACGCCCTGCCCCCTGAGCACCTCGACCTCCTTGGCGCGCACGACGGTCAGGCCGCCGGGGGTCCGTGTCTCCAGGAGGTCGGAGACGGGCACCTCCAGGGCGCGGGAGAGGCTGAACACCGTCTCGATGGTGGGGTTTCCGGTGCCGGACTCCAGTTGGGAGAGCGTCGCCTTGCCGATCTTGGAGCGTCGCGAGAGCTCCGAGATGGACAGGCCGCGCGCCGTCCTGGCGCGGCGCAGATTGGCCGCCACCATGTCGCGGACCGACTCCTGGGGAACGTCCATAGCCTCTCCCTGACTCCCTTGACAGCGTTCGCTTCGACGAACACTATGCCGCACAGCGCGTTTACTGACCCGAACGATTCCTCATACCCAAGTACACGGCACTTGGAGGACTGATCGTGCGGTACCCCTCTGAAAGACTCCAGCCGCTGCCCGCCTCGCGGGTCGACATCGTCGGCGGACTCCTCGCCGACTGGCAACGGCGCAACCGCGAGGCGACCCTGCCGCACACGGTGCAGCAGCTCCGCGCGGCGGGCAACGTGGACAACCTCCGCAGGCTGCTGCCGCCGCGGGAGGCCGAGGCTTCCGCGTTCCGCGGCCGGTATCCGTTCCTCGACACCGACGTGTACAAGACGTTGGAAGGTCTCGTGTACGAACTCGCCCGCCCGCAGGGTGCGTTGAGCAAGGATGCGGGTGAGCTCTACGAAGAGATGGTCGCGCTCCTGGAGCGGGTCCAGGCCCCCGACGGCTACCTCAACTCCTTCTATCAGGACCCCGATCAGGCCAAGGAGCCGTGGTCCGATCTCGCGTGGGGCCATGAGCTCTACACCTTCGGCCATCTCGCGCAGGCCGCGGTCGCCGCCCATCGGCGCCTGGGCGACCGGCGGTTGCTCGATGTCGCGACGCGCTTCGCCGATCTCGTTGTGAAACGTTTCGGTCCGGCCGGTCAGGAGGCCGTCTGCGGGCATCCCGAGGTCGAGATGGCCCTGGTGGAGCTGTACCGGGAGACCGGGGACCGCAACTATCTGGAGCAGGCCGCGCTCTTCGTCGACCGGCGCGGGCAGGGGCGGCGCAGCGGTCTGCGGCACAGCGTGTTCCCGGCCTCGTACTTCCAGGACCATGTGCCGCTGCGCGAACTGCCGTCGGTGACGGGGCACGCGGTGCGGATGGCGTATCTCGCGGCGGGCGCCGCGGACGTCGCGATGGAGACCGGGGACGGCGGGCTGCTCGACGCGCTGCGGCGGCTGTGGGACGACATGGTCGCCACCAAGCTGTACGTCACCGGGGGCCTGGGAAGCCGGCACTCCGACGAAGCGGTGGGCGACCGCTACGAGTTGCCGTCCGAGCGGTCCTACAGCGAGACCTGCGCGGCGATCGCCGTCATGCAGTGGGGCTGGCGGATGTTCCTCGCCACCGGCGACGCCACGTACCTCGACACCTTCGAGACGGTCCTCTACAACGCGTTCGCCGTCGGCCCTTCCCTCGATGGTCGCGCCTTCTTCTACGACAACCCGCTGCAGCGCCGCGCCGATCACGAGCAGCGCAGCGGCGCCGAGGCCGACGGGGAGTTGTTGCGCCGCCCGTGGTTCGGGTGTCCGTGCTGCCCGCCCAACATCGTGCGGTGGATGTCGCAGCTCGGCGAGCACCTGGCAGCCGAGCGGGCGGACGAGCTGCTGGTGGCGGGGTACGCCTGCGCCCGGCTCGAAGGGCGGGAGTTGGCGGTCGACATGGCGACCGGATATCCGTGGGACGGTGAGGTCCGGGTGACGGTGCGGGCGGCGCCTGAGCGGCCGTACGCCCTGAGGCTGCGCGTTCCCGGCTGGGCCGAGGCCGACCGGGTGCGGCTGACGGTGGGCGGGGAGACCTCGGTACCGGAGGTGGTGGACGGCTGGGTGCGGGTCCGGCGCGCCTGGCGGGCCGGGGACGAGGTGGTGCTGCGGCTGCCGATGCCGGTGCGTGCCCACGGCTCCCACCCCTACCTGGACGCCACGCGCGGCGCCGTCGCCGTCGCCCGCGGCCCGCTCGTCTACTGCGTCGAGCAGCAGGACTGCGCGGTCGGCATCGACGACGTCACGCTCGACGCGGCCCGGATCGCGGCCGCCCGTCCCCGTACGGACACCCGCTTCGAGGGCGCGGTCGTCCTCGACGCGGAAGCCGATGTCGCACCCCCGATGTCCGCCGCGCTGTACCCCGTGCTGTCCGCCGTGCCGACCGACACCGGAACCGCCGCTACCACCGCTACCACCGGCTTGACGCTCGTCCCCTACTTCCTGTGGGGCAACCGCGAGGCCGCCGCCATGCGGGTCTGGATCAGGCGCTCCTGAACACGCTCGCCCCCGCCGCCCCTTCTAACTCTCCTCCTCTCCCCCCCACTTCCCTCCCCCCTCCAGAAGGCTCAGGAAGACGTCATGAGAAGAAAAGCAATGGCCCTGCCCGCCGCGGTACTTGGCACCGCGCTCGCCCTGACGCTCTCCGGCTGCAAGGGCGGCGGCACGTCGGCCGCGCAGCAGGCCGACCCCGGTGCGGACGCCGCCACCGGTGGCACGGTGCACGTCCTGGCGAACGCCGACTTCTCCCACCTCGACCCGGCGCGCGGGTTCGACGGCGGCGTCAACAACTTCTACCGGCTGATGTACCGCACGCTCACGACGCAGGCGGCGGCTCCCGGCGCCAAGGGCACGAAGGTCGTCGGTGACCTGGCGACCGATGCCGGAAAGCCCTCCGACGGCAACAAGACGTGGACGTTCAGGCTGAAGTCCGGGATCGCCTTCCAGGACGGTTCCGAGATCAGCAGTGAGGACGTGAAGTTCGGCGTCGAGCGGGCCTGGGACCCGGACGCCGGGATCGGCTCTCCGTACGCGAAGCAGTACATCGAGGCGCCGGCCGACTATCAGGGACCGTACAAGTCGGGGAGTCTGTCGAGCATCGAGACACCGGACGAGCACACCATCGTCTTCCACCTGAAGAAGGCGACGGCGCAGTTCGGTTACATCGCCGCGCAGCCGACGTTCACGCCGTTCCCCAAGGGCAGCGGCGCCAAGGCCGCCTTCGACCGCGAGCCCATCGCCTCGGGCCCTTACAAGGTGAAGAGCTATCAGCGCGGGTCGAAGCTGGTCCTCGTACGCAACAAGGCGTGGAAGCGGTCGACGGACGAGGTGCGCGACGCGAAGCCGGACAGTTTCGTGTGGACCTTCGGTCTGGACAACGCGACGATCGACGAGCGGCTCATCGCCGGGCAGGGCGCCGACGCGAACGCCATCACCGGCGCCGCCCAGCTCCAGCCCGCGACGGTCTCCCGCATCCAGACCCCGCAGCTCAAGAAGCGCACCCTGTCGGGCATGACGGGCTGCACCTCGTACATGAGCATCAATACGCGCAAGGGTCCGCTCAAGGATGTACGGGTCCGTCAAGCCATCGAGTACGCGGTCAACAAGCAGACAACCGTTGACGCGCACGGTGGTTCGTCGCTCGCGACCGTCGCCACGTCCATCGAGCCGCCGGTCGTTCCGGGCCGCGACGCGACCGACATGTATCCGAGCAAGCACGGCACGGGCGACGTGAAGAAGGCCCGCGAGCTGCTTGCCGATGCGGGGAAGTCGAAGGGCTTCACGTTCACGCTCGACACCCGCGCCGCCGAGGTGGAGCAGGCCACGGCCGTGTCGATTCAACAGTCGTTGAAGCGGGTCGGCATCAAGGTCAAGGTCAACACCATTGACACGTCAACGTTCTACGAGGTCATCGGTACACCCTCGCAACAGCACGACGGCGCGCTGACCGGCTGGTGCCCGGACTGGCCGGGCGGCTCCACCTTCCTGCCGCCGCTGTTCGACGGCCGCAACATCGCCGCCAGCGGCAACCAGAACATCTTCATGCTCGACGACAAGCGCATCAATGAGCGGATGGACGCCATCGACGCGATGAGCGATCCAGACACGCAGAACGCCGCGTACGGAAAGCTCGACGGGCAGATCATGAAGCGGGCCCCGATCGTGCCGCTGCACTACACGAAGACCGTGTCCGTCGTCGGCGACAACATCGCGGGGGCGTATCTCAGCCAGTCGTTCTCCGGCGGCATCGACCTCGTCTCCGTCGGCCTCGCCGACCCGAAGAAGTAGCCGCCCCATGTCGACTTCCGTCCTTCACGACGCGCGGCCGGGCGCGGCGCCCGGCGCGCCGCCGGGCCCCGAACTGCCCGGCTCCACCGGGCGCCGGGTGCTGCGCGCCCTGTCCCGCGATGTGGGCGCGCTGCTCGGCACCGCGTTCCTGCTCCTGATCGTCCTGATGGCGCTGTGCGCGCCGCTGCTCTCCATGGTCACGGGGCACGGCCCGGACGCCTTCGACCGTGCGGCCGTCGACACCGACATCGGTGGCCTGCCGCGCGGTTCGTTCGGCGGGATCAGCGCCGAGCACTGGTTCGGCGTCGAGCCGCGGAACGGCCGCGACATCCTCGCGCGGATCGCGTACGGGGCCCGTACCTCGCTGCTGATCGCCGTCGCGGCCACCCTGATCACCACCGCGATCGGCACGGTGCTCGGGGTGCTCGCCGGGTTCCTGCGCGGCTGGGTGGACACGGTGATCTCCCGGCTCATGGACTTCCTGATGGCGTTCCCCGCGCTCATCTTCATGATCGCGATCCTGTCGGCGCTGCCCGGCAGCGGCCGGGCGCCGCTCCTCGTCGTCGTGCTCAGTGTGTTCGGCTGGCCGTATCTGGCGCGCGTGGTGCGCGGGCAGACACTGGCGCTGGCAGAGCGGGAGTTCGTCGAGGCGGCGCGGGCGTCCGGCGCGGCGAAGTGGCCGCTGGTCTTCAAGGAGATCCTGCCGAATCTGCGCAACTCCGTGCTGGTGATGGCGACGCTGTCGGTGCCCGGCTACATCGGCACGGAGGCCGGTCTTTCGTTCCTCGGTGTCGGTGTCACGCCGCCGACGCCGTCGTGGGGGCAGATGATCGCGAGTTCCGTGTCCTGGTACCAGGTCGATCCGCTGTACTTCGCGATCCCCGGCTGCTTCCTGTTCGGAACGGTGCTGTCGCTGACCGTGCTCGGCGACCGGATCCGGCACGCCCTCGACGCGGGGGAGGCTGTCTGATGGTCCGTTATCTCGCCGGACGGCTCGGCTGGGTGGCGCTCATCCTCGTCGCCGTCTGCGTCTTCACGTATCTGATCTTCTTCCAGCTCTCCCCTGACCCGGCCGTGATGATCTGCGGCAAGACCTGCACCGCCGACCGGATCGAGACCATCAGGTCGTCGCTCGGCCTGGACCTGCCGTTCACCACGCAGCTGTGGGACTTCCTCAGCGGCATCGTCACAGGACGCGACTACGGCAGCGGCGCGAACCTCGTGCACTGCCCGGCGCCCTGCCTCGGCTACAGCTTCCAGAGCGGCCAGTCCGTCTGGGACATGGTGCTCCAGCGGCTGCCGGTGAGCGCGACCGTCGCGGTCGGCGCGGCCGTCCTGTGGCTGCTCGCCGGGGTGGCCTGCGGGCTGCTCAGCGGTGTCAAGGAGGGTACGTGGTGGGACCGTGGCGCGATGAGCCTCGCGCTCGGCGGCTCCAGCGTCCCCAACTACGTACTGGCGCTCGCCCTTCAGTACGTGCTCGTGGTCAAGCTGCGGATCCTGCCGTTCCCGGCGGCGGTGTCGTTCGCGGACGATCCGCAGATGTGGTTCGAGTCGTATCTGATGCCGTGGATCGTGCTCGCCACCGGATACGCCTGTCTGTACGCGCGGTTGACCCGCTCCAACGTCATCGACACGCTCTCCGAGAATTTCGTGCGCACGGCCCGCGCGAAGGGTCTGCGGCCGGTGCTGCTGATGCGCCGGCACGCGCTGCGGCCCGCACTCACCCCCATCACCACGCTCTTCGGCATGGACTTCGCGGGGCTGCTCGGCGGGGCGATCATCACGGAGACCGTCTTCGGGCTCAACGGCGTCGGCAAGATGGCATCCGACGCGATCGCCAAGAACGACCAGCCGGTCATCATGGCGGTCACGCTCCTCGCGGCGTTCTTCGTGGTGCTCGGCAATCTCGTCGTCGACGTCCTGTACACCTTCCTGGACCCGCGCGTGAGGATCACAGCGTCATGACCGACGTACACGTACCCACTCAACGCGCCTCCGCAGAGGGTCTGTTGGCGGTCGAGGGGCTGACCGTCACCTTTCCCACCGGGCGCGGGCCCGTCGATGTCGTGCGCGAGCTGTCCTTCACCGTGGAGCGCGGCGAGACCCTCGGCATCGTCGGGGAGTCCGGCAGCGGGAAGTCCATGACCTCGCTCGCGGTGATGGGGCTGCTGCCGCGCGGCGCGCGCACCAGCGGCAGCGTCCGCCTCCAGGGCCGCGAGCTGCTCGGCCGCCCGGACCGTGAGCTGCGGCGGCTGCGCGGCGACGTGATGTCGATGGTGTTCCAGGACCCGCTGTCCTCCCTCAACCCCTACTACACGGTGGGCCTTCAGATCGCCGAGGCGTACCGCGGTCACCGCGGCGGTTCGCGGCGTGCGGCGCGGCGGCGCGCCGTCGAGGCGCTCGGGCAGGTCGGCATCCCGAAGCCCGCCGAGCGGGTGGACCACTATCCGCACCAGTTCTCCGGGGGCCAGCGGCAACGCGTCATGATCGCCATGGCGCTCGTCTGCGAACCGGCGCTGCTGATCGCGGACGAGCCGACCACCGCGCTCGACGTCACCGTGCAGGACCAGATCCTCACCCTCCTCACCGAACTGCAGCGACAGACCAGCACCGGCATGCTGTTCATCACCCACGACCTCGCGGTGATCGCCAACCTGGCGGGCCGCGTCCTGGTGATGCGGGGCGGCGAGCAGGTGGAGCACGCGACGACGGAGGACGTGTTCTGCACGCCCCAACACCCGTATACGAGACGGCTGTTGGAGGCGATTCCGCGGATCGACGACAAGCTGGCCGAGCCCGGCGACGCATCGGCCCTGTCCGGTCTCACGCCCCTCGGCACGGCACAGGAGGAGGCCCGGTGACCCGCGCCCAACACCCCGAGCCCGCACCGCTGCTGCGCGCCCGCGGGCTGACCAAGACGTTCACCACACATGGCTCGCTGGGCCGCTCGGCCACGACCACGGCGGTCGACGACGTGAGCCTCGACATCCACCCAGGCGAGACACTCGCGGTCGTCGGCGAGTCCGGCAGCGGCAAGTCGACGACGGCGCGCCTGGTGGCGAAGCTGATGGCACCCACCGCCGGGACCCTGGAGTTCGACGGCACGGATGTCACGCACGCGACCGGCGACGACCTCGCCCGCTTCCGAGGCGACGTACAGGTGGTGTTCCAGGACCCGTACTCGTCCCTCAACCCCCGGCACACCGTCGAACGCATCCTGACGGCCCCGCTCGACTACCAGCACCGCCCGATCCCGGGCGGGCGCCGCGCCTTCACCCGCGAGCTGATGGAGCGCGTCGGCCTGAACCCGGACCACGCGCTGCGCTATCCCGCGCAGTTCTCCGGCGGGCAGGCGCAGCGCATCGGCATCGCCCGCGCGCTCGCGGTCGGCCCGCGCCTGGTGATCTGCGACGAGGCGGTGTCGGCGCTCGATGTCTCGGTGCAGGCGCAGGTCGTGAACCTGCTGCTGCGGCTGCAGCGCGAGCACGGCTTCTCCTACCTGTTCATCGCCCACGACCTGGCCGTGGTGCGCCGGATCGCCCACCGTGTGGCGGTCATGCACCAGGGACGTATCGTCGAGTCCGGTCGCGCCGCGGACGTCTTCGACCGGCCGCGGGACGCGTACACCCGTACCTTGCTCGGGGCCATCCCGCGCATCAACCCGGAGTGGGACCGGCGGCGCCGTGCCGCCGCCCGGAACCCTCACGAAGTGGAGTCCGCATCATGACCGAGACCACCCCCGCCGCCTCCGTGCCCCGGCCCGACACCCCGGACCCCCGGATGCCGCGCCTGGCCGAGCTGCCGGACTTCACCGCGTTCATGGGGCAGGGCTGGGCCGAGGCCGACCGGACGCCACCGACAGTGCCGGGGGTCGCGGAGGCGGCGGCCGCGCACCGGGCGCGTCTGAGCGCCGAGTTCGCCGGGCGGCCGCTGGTCGTCGGCGCGGGCCGGGCCCCGGTGCGCAGCAACGACACAGCGTACGACTTCCGTCCCGACAGCAACTTCTACTGGCTGACGGGCTGCACGGTCGAGGGCGCCGTGCTGGTCCTGCGGCCCGTGCCCGGCGGGCACGACACGGTGCTGCACCTGCCGCCGCCGGCCCGGCCCGGCGAGCCCGGATTCTTCGCGGACGCGGCGCACGGCGAGCTGTGGGTGGGACCGGCGCCCGGCCTCGAGGACTGGCGGGCGGCACTGCGCCTGGAGACGGCGCCGCTGGCCGCCCTGGACGAGACACTCGCCGCGTGCGCCGCGCAGAACCCGCTGCTCACCGGCCCCCTCGACCCGGACACCAGCCGCCGCCACGGACTCGCGCCGGACGCCGGACTCGCCCGCGTCCTCTCCGAACTGCGCATGGTCAAGGACGCGTGGGAGATCGGCCAGCTGCGCGAGGCCGTGGACCGTACGGTCGAGGGCTTCGCCGCGGTGGTCCGCGAGTTCCCCGCCGCCATCCGCGGCGGCGGCGAACGCTGGCTGCAAGGCACCTTCGACCGCTACGCCCGCACGTACGGCAACGGCCCCGGCTACGCCACGATCGTCGGCAGCGGCCGCAACGCCGCGACCCTGCACTGGGTGCGCTGCGACGGGCCGGTGGCCGAGGACGCGGCCGTGCTCCTGGACATGGGCGTGGAGACGAACAGCTACTACACGGCCGACGTCACCCGCACCTTCCCCGCCTCCGGCCGCTTCACCTCGACCCAGCGCGCCGTGCACGACCTGGTGGAGCGCGCGCACCGGGCCGGGCTCGACGCGGTGCGCCCGGGGCGGGACTTCGCCGACTTCCACACGGCGGCCATGGAAGTGGTGGCGCGCGGCCTGGACGACTGGGGCCTGCTCCCGGTCTCCGTCGACGAGGCCCTCTCCCCCAAGGGCCAGCACCACCGCCGCTACCTGGTGTGCGGCATCGGCCACCACCTCGGCCTCGACGTCCACGACTGCGCCCGCGCCGACTACTCGGCGTACCAGGGCGCGCGGCTCGCCCCCGGCATGGTCCTCACGGTCGAGCCGGGCCTGTACTTCCACGCCCACGACACCACGGTGCCGCCGGAGCTGCGCGGCATCGGGGCGCGCATCGAGGACGACATCCTCGTGACGGAGGCCGGTTCGGAGGTGCTGTCGTCCGAACTGCCGTTGGACGCGGCGGGGTTGGAGCGGTGGATGGCCGCTCCGTGAGGAATTGATCCGTTTCCGCGCGGCGGCGGCCGGGCGCGAACAGCGTTGATTCCGGCGGGAGTTCAGCGAATGCTCAGCGCCAGGCAGAAGTCCGCCCGGTCCCGCAGCGTCGCGAGACTGTGCCCGGTCAGTTCCTCCACGCGCCGCAGCCGGTAGCGCAACGTATTGACGTGGACGTGGAGTTGGTCCGCGCAGCGCTGCCAGGAGCCGGAGGCGTCGAGGAACGCGGTCAGCGTGGCCAGCAGGTCGCTGTCGTGTTCGGCGTCGTAGCGCTCGACGGCGCCGATGAGGCGGTCGCGGTAGAAGCGGCGCACATCGTCGGGGACGGCCGCGAGGAGGAGTTCGTACGAGGAGAGGGCGCCGTTGTCCGCGGCGCGCACGGTGCCGGTGCCGTGGGCGGCGACCCGGTGCGCGTTGCGGGCCTCCTCCAGGCTGCGGCGCAGCCCGGCGGCGCCGGTCGCCGGGCCGCCGGCGCCGATCGCGGCATGTCCGTCCGCCAGCAGCGGGGCGAGCCGCTCGGCCGCGCCCGCCGCGTCGTGCTCGCCGTCCGGCGCGAGCATCAGGTACCCGCCGCCCTCGGCGCGGACCGGCACCGAGCAGCCGGGCAGCCGCTGGGCGACGTCCTCCAGGACGGTGGCCGCGAGTTCGGCCCCGTACGGGCCTCCGGTGGTGCTCACGTACAACGCGCCGAGCGGGGCGTCGAGTTCGAGGCCCAGGCTGGTGAGCCGGGCCGCGGCGGCGTCCTCCCGGCCGGCGTCGAGCAGGTCGACGGCCTCGCGCAGGAAGCGGGCCTCGATGCGCCGGCGTTCCTGCGCGGCGGCGCCGTCGAGGGTGAGCAGCGCGCACACCTCCCACGCGGCGTCGGCGACGCCCGGCGCCCAGTCCCGGTAGTCGCCGGACGCGGCGAGGTACCCGGCGGGCGGGCGGTGCGCGGCGGGTGACTGGACGGGGAACAGGGTGAGTTCGCCGCCGCCCGCCACGGCCCGCACAGCGGGGAAGCCACCCGCGCCGAGCGCCTCACGGTGGGCGCGGGCGAGTTGCCGCTCCCCCACCGCCGGCACACCGCCAGCGCGCAGGGTGCCGGTCGCCGACAGCACCGCACACCACACACCCGTGGCGCGCGCGAACACGTCGATGAGCCCCTCGGCGCCCGCCCCCGCCGCGAGCCCCGCGACAAGGCCGCGGTGCAGGTTCACGGACGGCGCGCGCCGGTGGCCGCCGCCGAGCGCGGCGAGCACGGTCTCGGTGAGCGCGGCGAACGACACCTCGTCGTCGACGCTCAGCAGCGTCAGACCGTGGCGCGCACACGCCTCGGCCAGCGCCCCCGGGAGTTCGCCCACGTCGGCGGTCCCGGCCGCGAGCGCCGCGACGCCGGCCGCGGCGAGCGCCGCCACGAACACGTCCGCGTCCCGGGGTTCGCGGTACCAGGTGGTGCTGGTGAGGACGAGTTCGCCGCCGTCGAGGTAGCGGCCCGGGTCGCCGAGGTCGGTGGTGTAGACGCCGCGGACGGTCGGGGCGTCGGCGGTGGGGCCGACGACGGGGCGCAGTCCGAGCCTTGGCATGGCGAGAAGTTCGGTGAGCTGCACCGGTCGGCCTCCTGGACACCGTCCTCGTGTTGCGGGCATGCACACCGGTGTGCACGGGGGTTTGGAGCATAGTACGGGCCGACCGCGCGAAATCGGCCGCGCGTCTGGAGAGATCCGCAATCCCGGACGGCCGGTGCGAGGGGTTCACTGAGGGACGCGAAGAGCCGCATGCACGCCCCACCACCCACCCACCTGTACCTCCCTGTGAGGAGACCGCCATGCGCGCCGCCCCCGAACGTCCGCCGACCGTCGAACGGTTGGGAGCCGAACCCGTGCCGCTCACCAGCCGGCACGGCCGCCCCTGGTCGCTGTTCACGCTGTGGTTCGGCGCGAACGTGCAGTTCGCGACGCTCAGCGTGGGCGCGCTTTCGACGTCGGTGTTCGGCCTCGACCTGCTGCCCGCCGTCCTGGCGATCGTGACGGGCACGCTGCTCAGCTCGGCGCTCGTCGGGCTGTTCTCGACGCGCGGCCCGCTGACCGGTGTCCTCCAACTCGTCCAGTCCCGCGGCCCGTTCGGGCGGCTCGGCAATCTGCCGTCGGCGGCGTTCACCGTCGTCAACGGCGTCGGATGGTGTGTCGTCGACTCGCTGCTCGGCATCTTCATCCTGCGCGATCTGACCGGCATGGGCTTCGGCCCCGCGCTGGCGCTGATGGCGGTGGCGCAGTTGGGCATCGCGGCCGTCGGCTACCGGCTGATCCACACCGTGGAACGGGTCCTCGCCGTGGTGCTCGTCCTCGTCTTCGCGGTGATGTCGGTGTACGGGTTCGACGCGGCGCGGGCGAGCGCGCCCGTCGCCCCTGCGGACGGTTCCGACGCGGCGTTCCTGCTGGTCGTCGCCGTGACCGCGGCGCGCGTCCTCGGCTGGTCCGCTTACGCCTCCGACTACAGCCGCTATCTGCCGCGCGGCAGCCGCCCGCGCCGGGTGTTCCTCGCGGCGGGCGGCGGCAGCGCGACCGCCGGGGTGTGGATCGGTTCGCTGGGCGCGGCGCTCGGCACGGCGGGCGCGCTGTCCGACCCGAGCGCGATGGTCAGCGGCCTGCTGCCGCACGCGCTCGGCACGGTGGTGCTGCTGTGCCTGCTCCTGTCCACGCTGGCGTCGACGGTCATCGACCTGTACTCGGGTGCGATGGCGGCGCTCGTCGCCGGGTTCACCATCCCGCGCTGGGTGTCGGTGCTCGTGGTCGGCGGCCTGGGCACGGCGCTCGCCTGGTACGCGGGGCACGGTGACTTCGCTTCGCAGCTCAACGACTTCCTGCTGATGACGGGGTACTGGCTGGCGCCGTGGAGCGCGGTGATGATCGTCGCGTACTGGGGCCGGGGCCGGCATGTACTCGCGGACCCGTACGACGCCGGGCACCGCTTCGGGTGGGGTCTGCCCTGCGTACTCCTGGCGGTCGCGGCCGAGCTGCCGTTCATGAACCAGTCCCTGTTCACGGGGCCGTTGGCCGAGGTGCATCCGGTGCTCGGTTCGTTCGGCCTGTTCGTCGGGTTCGCGGTGGCGGGGGCCGCGTACTCCGTGCTGTGCCCCCGCCCCCGTACCCGTACCCGTACCCGTACCGACGCCGGTACCGAAATCCCGGAAACGAACGAGAAGTTGTCGAGGAGCGACGCATGAACACCACCCCCACGACCGCCACGACCTCCGCGCCCACCGCCCAGGACGAGACCTTCCTGCGTACGGCCATCGCCTCCGCCGCCAAGTCCCGCGCGGGCGGCAACCACCCCTTCGGCGCGCTCCTCGTCCTCGACGGGCAGCAGGTCCTGGAGGCGGGCAACACGGTGGTCACCGAGCGGGACGCCACGGGGCACGCCGAGACGAATCTCGTACGCCTCGCCACGCGCGCGTACGACCGCGAGACCCTCGCCCGCGCCACCCTCTACACCTCCACGGAGCCGTGCGCGATGTGCGCCGGGGCCGTGTACTGGAGCGGCATCGGCCGGATCGCGTACGCGCTGGGCGAGGACGAACTCCTCGCCCTGACCGGCGCGAACCCCGAGAACCCGACGATGGCGCTGCCGTGCCGGGAAGTGCTGGCGGCCGGTCAGCGCGCGATCGACGTGCTGGGCCCGTGCCTGCACGAGGAAGCGGCGGCGGTCCACGCGGGGTTCTGGGCATGACGCGGACACGGCACCGCACCCTGATCCACAACGGCATCGTCATTCCCTGCGACGGCACGCGGAAGGTCCTGGACCCCGGTTCGGTCCTCCTGGAGGGCGAGCGCATCGTCGCGGTCGACCGCCCGGAGGCCTTCGCCACCACGGACGCACATGTCATCGACGCCACCGGTCACGCCGTCGTCCCCGGCCTGCACAACACCCACCTGCACTCGGGCCTGTTGCGCGGCACCGCCGAGTCCAAGTCGCTGTGGGACTGGCTGCGCGACTACGTGGACCCGGCCCACAAGGCACTCACCCCCGAGATCGCCGAGGCGGCCTCGCTGCTGTGCTACACGGAGTCGCTGCGCGCGGGCACCACGTCCGTGATGGACATGTGGCGTCACATGGAGGGCTCGGCGCACGCGGCCGAGCAGGTCGGCATCCGCGCGACACTCGTCCCGTACGTCGCCGACCTCCCCGGCTACGACTACTTCGAGACGCTGGAGACGAACCGTCGCCTGCTGAAGGAGTACCGCACGTACGCGGGCGGGCGGGTGCGCTCCTGGGTGGGGTTGGAGCACCTCTTCTACTGCGGCGAGGAGGCGTTCAGGGCGGCGGCGGCGCTGGCCGACGAGTTCGACACGGGCCTGCACACCCACTCCTCCGAGACGACGTGGGAGGTGGAGGAGTCACTGCGGCGGTTCGGCCGCCGTCCCATCGAGGAGTTCCACCACCGGGGCATCCTCGGGCCGCGCACCGTGGTGGCGCACTGCGTGTGGCTCGACGACCGCGAGCTCGACGTCCTCGCCGGGACCGGCACGAGCGTCGCCCACTGCCCCTGCTCGAACATGAAGCTGTCGTCCGGCCCCGCCCGCGTCGCCGACATGCGCCGCCGGGGCATCGCGGTCGGTATCGGCAGCGACGGCGAGAAGGAGAACAACAACCTCGACCTGCTGGAGGAGATGAAGTTCGCCTCGCTCCTCCAGAAGGTGACATCCCTGGACCCGACGACCGGCGACCCGTGGGACATCCTCGACATGGCCACCCGCGACGGCGCCCGCGCCCTCGGCCTCGACGACATCACGGGCTCCCTGGAGCCGGGCAAGCGCGCCGACGTCGTCACCGTCGACCTGCGCCGCCTGCACACCACGCCCCTCCTCCACGGCGACGACTTCAACGCCGTCCCGCACCTGGTGTTCTCCGCGTCCGCCGCGGACGTCGCCCATGTGTGGGTCGACGGGGAGCCGAGGGTGGCCGGCGGGGAGGTGTTGAGCGTGGATGCGGAGAGCGTGCGGGTGCGGGCGCAGGAGGCGGCGGAGGACCTGTTCCGGCGCCGGGCGGCGATCCAGTCGTCCCACATCGCGGACACACCTACCGGAAAGTGAGACGCGTGAAAGGGTGGCGATCCTCGTACCGTCCGACCGGTACGAGGGTCGCCGACGCGTGAACGTCGGCGGACACACACCGCAACACCCCTGGGATTGACCCGAGATGTCCGCTTCTGCCACCGGTTCGGCGCCTGCCACGTCCGCCGCGCCGTCCCCCGCCTCCGGCCCGTCACCGGCCGCGCCGGTCAACCCGCGCTCGCGGGTCCTGATCGCCAGCCTCATCGGGACGACGATCGAGTTCTACGACTTCTACGTCTACGCGACGGCCGCCGTACTCGTCTTCCCCGCGCTCTTCTTCCCCAGCAGCGACCCGACGACGGCGCTTCTGTCGTCGTTCGCCGTATTCGGCGCGGCGATGGTGGCGCGGCCGGTGGGCGCGGCGTTCTTCGGGCACCTCGGTGACCGGCTCGGCCGCAAGAAGACGCTCGTCGTCTCGCTGTTGACGATGGGCATCGCCACGTTCCTCATCGGCGTGCTGCCCACGTACGGGTCGATCGGCTGGGTCGCCACCGCGCTCCTCGTCCTGATGCGGCTCGCGCAGGGCTTCGCGCTCGGCGGCGAGTGGAGCGGTGCGGCGCTGGTCGCCACGGAGAACGCGCCGCCCGGCAAGCGGGCACTGTGGGGCACGTTCCCGCAGTTGGGCGCGCCCCTCGGATTCATCGTCGGCAACGGCCTGTTCCTCGTCATCGCCGCCCTGCTGCCGTCCGCCGCGGGCGCCGACCCCTCGCAGCCCTCCGAGGCGTTCCTTTCGTGGGGCTGGCGGATCCCGTTCCTGTTCTCCGCGGTGATGGTCGCGATCGGCCTGTGGGTGCGGATGCGCCTGGTCGAGGCCGAGGTCTTCACGAAGACGCAGGAGACGAAGCAGGTCCGCAAGCTGCCGCTGGCCACCGTCTTCCGCCACCACTGGAAGCAGCTGCTGCTCGGTACGTTCGCGATGCTGGCGACGTACGTCCTCTTCTACCTGATGACGACGTTCTCGCTGAGCTACGGGCGCGCCGCCACGGACGCCGCCGTGCCCGGACTCGGCTACAGCTACACGACGTTCGTCCTGATGCTGATCTTCGGTGTGCTGTTCTTCGCCGTGTTCACGCTCGTCTCCGGCCCGCTGGCGGACAGGTTCGGGCGTCGCAAGACCCTCGCCTGGATCACGGCCTGCATCTTCGTCTTCGGCCTGGTGTGGGTGCCGCTGATCGGCCTCGGCACGCTCGGCGTCGTCCTGTGGCTGGTCCTCGGCTTCACGCTGATGGGCCTCACCTTCGGCCCGATGGGCGCGCTGCTCCCGGAGATGTTCCCGACGTCCGTGCGCTACACCGGATCCGGCATCTCGTACAACGTCAGCTCCGTGCTCGGCGCGGCCGTCGCCCCCTTCATCGCGGTGGCGCTGTGGGAGGCGGGCGACGGCTCGCCGTGGCTGGTCGGCGTCTATCTGTCGGCGATGGCCGTCCTCACCTTCGTCGCGCTGCTGTGCTCGAAGGAGACGAAGGACGTGGAGCTGGGCTCGGGCGAGAGCCCGGTGTAGCCGCCGCCGTCACCACGGGCACCACGGGATGGGCCTCAACTGCGGCCGAGGAGCTCGGCGTTGAGGACGGTGCCACCGAGGCTCCAACCGCCGTCGGCGACCTCTTCGAGGATCACGAGGGTATTGGCACGGGCGCGTTCGCCGTACACGTCGGCGAACGCGTCCGTGACGGCGTCCTGGAGCTTTTTCTTCGACTCCGCCGTGAGTGTGTCGGCGGGCACCTTGAGGTTGGCGTACGGCATGGGGTTCGTTCCCTTCACGTGGGTGGGTGGATCGGCGGGCGGTCGCTCTCAGGCGAGGCCGCCGTTCGCCCGCAGGATCTGGCCGTTGACCCAGTGCCCCTCCGCGCTCGCCAGGAAGGCGACCACGTGGGCGATGTCGTCCGGCGCGCCGAGGCGCTCCAGCGGCGGCGCCTTGGTCAGCGCCGCGACCTGGTCGTCCGTCTTGCCGTCGAGGAACAGGTCGGTGGCCGTGGGTCCCGGCGCGACCGTGTTGACGGTGATGTCCCGGCCGCGCAGCTCGCGCGCGAGGATCAGGGTCATCGCCTCGACGGCGCCCTTGCTGGCGGTGTACGCGCCGTACGTGGGGAACTGGGTCGCGACGACGGAGGTCGAGAAGCCGACGAAGGCCCCGCCCGCCCGCAGCCGGCGCGCGGCCTGCTGCGCGACGACGAACGCGCCGCGGATGTTGGTGCGGTGCAGGGAGTCGAGGACGCTCAGGTCGAGGTCCGCGATGGTGGAGAGCGACATCCGCCCGGCGCAGTTCACGACGACGTCCACGCCGCCGAAGTCGGCCTCCACCCGGTCGAACAGGGCGGACACGGCTTCCTCGTCGGCGACGTCGGCCCGGACCGCGATCGCCCGGCCGCCCGCCGCGGTGATCGTCTTGACCGTTTCCTCGGCGGCCGCGGTGTCGCCCGCGTAGTTCACGGCCACGGTCAGGCCGTCGCGGGCGAGGCGCTCGGACACGGCGCGCCCGATGCCGCGCGAGCCGCCGGTGACGACGGCGACACGGCGGGTGGCGTTGGTGTCTGCGGGACTGTCGGTGTGGTGATTCATGTGTCCTACGATGCGTGGCCCGCGCGACGTGTGCCAGGGGATGCCATCCCCTGGGTCAGCGGCCCCACGGCGGGCGGCCATCGCGCAGAATCGGGGGGTGGCTTCCCTCAAATACACCGAACTCGGCGCCTTCCTCCGCTCCCGCCGCGAGCGCATCCGCCCCGAGGACGTCGGCCTCGTCGCGGGCCCGCGCCGCCGGGTGCCGGGACTGCGCCGCGAGGAGGTGGCGCAGCTCGCGGGCGCGTCGGTCGACTACTACAACGAGATGGAGCGCGGCGCGGGCTCCCAGCCGTCGGAGCAGATGCTCGCGGCGCTGGCCCGCGCGCTGCGCCTGACGTCGGACGAGCGCGACTACCTGTACCGCCTCGCCGACCGGCCGCTGCCGTCGCAGGGCGGGCCGCAGGCGCACGTGCACCCCGGAATGCTGGATCTGCTGACCCGGCTCACGTCGACGCCTGCGCAGGTCATCACCGACCTGCACGTCACGCTCGTGCAGAACCCGCTCGCCGTCGCCCTCCTCGGCGACGACTCGGTGCACAGCGGCGCCAACGTGAGTTTCGTCCACCGCTGGTTCACCGACCCCGGCGCCCGCCGCCGCTATCCGGAGGAGGACCACGACGCGCAGTCCCGCTCGTTCGTCGCCGATCTGCGGGCCGCCGCGGCGCGCCGTGACGCGAAGGATCCGGAGGCCCGCACGCTGATCGAGGAGCTGAGGACACGGTCACCGGAGTTCGCCGACCTGTGGGACCGGCACGAGGTGCGGGTGCGCCGCAACGACTCCAAGCGCATCAACCACCCCTCGCTCGGCACGCTGGAGGTCAACTGCCTCCACCTGTTCAGCGAGGACGGCCGGCAGCGGCTGCTGTGGTTCACACCGGCACTGGGCACGGACAGCGCGGACAAGCTGGAGCTGCTTGCGGTGGTCGGCACGCAGCTCACGGACACGCCCGGCTGACCCCCACACCGCGCCCCGCGCGCCGCTCAGAGCCCGGCCGCCCCGTGTCGCGCGGTCACCTCGCGGACGCCACCCTCGGCGGCCACACCCCCGCCACCAGCACCCCCTCCGCGTACGCCCGCGCGACCAGCTCCGTCCGGTTCGACGCGCCCCAGCGGCGCGACAGTTGGCGCAGGTGGTACGTGACTCCGTCCGTCGTCAGGCCGGTCTCGCGGGCGGCGCGGGCGGTGGTGGCGCCCGCGGCGAGCAGGGCCAGGATGCGGGCCTCCTGGGGGTGCGGCGCGGTGGCGGCGGACGGCGGGCGCTCGGACACGGGCGCCGCGACATCGCCGACGCGTACCGTCACCAGCAGGTCGGGCGTCCGGTCCGAGGTGTCGCTGACCGTGTCGACGATCAACTCGCCCCTGCGGCACACCCCGTCGCCGCCGCGCCAGGCCACCGCCACCGTGTAGCGCGAGCGGCGCCGCTGCTTCTGCGCCTGCGCGATCCGGTCGACCTGCGCCGCGTCGACGGGCCGGAACAGGTCGAGGATCGCGCGGCCCTTGAGGCGGCCCGCCGTGGTGCCCCACTCCAGGGCGAAGGCGGCGTTCACCAGCCGTACGGTGCCGTGCGGATCGCACACCGCGACAGGCATCGGGATCCGGTCGAAGAGCACCATCGCGCGATTGCGCCACACCACCCCGTCCCCGCTCTCCACCAGCGCCCCGCCTCCCACCACACGTACCCGTCGGCCTGCCACGTCCGGCACCCGGGCACAAGTCCCGATGCACCGTCAGCCACTACACAATCATGTAGTGCGGCGGGCCCGACCGGCAGGGGCGGCGGATCAAGCTGGAGGCCGCAGACTCCCGCCTCCGCGAGCGAAAGGCACGCCCCACCATGCCGGACTCCGTACCCGCCTCCCCCACACCCCACGACGGCCCCGACGACTCCGCGTACGCCCGCGCCGGCGTGCCCGTCGTCGACGTCACCGGCACCGGTCTGGGACCCGGGCCTCTGCAGCAGGTCATGGGCCTGATGCGGGAGCACGGTCCGCTGCTGGTGCGGCGCATCCACGGGCGGGACGCCCTGTTCGTCGCCGACCTCGACCTGGTCACCGAGCTCGCCGACGAGTCCCGCTTCAGCAAGAACGTCGGCCCGGCGCTGCGGAATGTCCGCGAGTTCGCCGCCGACGGCCTGTTCACCGCGTACAACGACGAGCCGAACTGGTCGCGCGCCCACGACATCCTCATGCCGGCCTTCGCGCTCGGCTCGATGCGTACGTACCACCCGGTGATGTACCGGGTGGCGCGCCGCCTCGTCGAGTCCTGGGACCGCGCCGCCCGCGACGGCGCCCCCGTCGACGTACCCGGTGACATGACCCGCATGACGCTCGACACCATCGGACTCGCCGGATTCGGCTACGACTTCGCCTCCTTCGCGAGCAGCGAGCCGCACCCGTTCGTGGAGGCGATGGTGCGCTGTCTGGAGTGGAGCATGACGCGCCTGGCGCGCGTGCCGGGTGGTGACTACGAGGCCGCCGACGCCGCGTTCCGTGCCGACGCCGACTATCTCGCGCAGGTCGTCGACGAGGTGATCAGCGCGCGGGTGGAGAGCGGGGAGCGGCACACCGACGACCTGCTGGGTCTGATGCTGACCGCCGAACACCCGCAGGACGGCGGCACGTTGGACACCGCGAACATCCGCAACCAGGTCATCACGTTCCTGATCGCCGGGCACGAGACGACGTCCGGCGCCATGTCCTTCGCCCTGTACTACCTCGCCAAGAATCCGGCCGTCCTCGATCTCGTACGCCGCGAGGTGGACGCCCTGTGGGGTGACACCGCCGACCCGGAGCCGGACTTCGACGAGGTTGGGCGGCTCACCTACACCCGGCAGGTGCTCAACGAGGCGCTGCGCCTGTGGCCGACGGCCGCGGCGTTCAGCCGGGAGGCCCGCGAGGACACCCTGCTCGGCGGGCGCGTGCCCGTGCGCGCGGGGCAGGGGGTGACCGTGCTGTCGGCGATGCTGCACCGGCAGCCGGTGTGGGGTGACAACCCCGAGCGATTCGACCCGAACCGGTTCACGCCGGAGGCTGAGGCGGCGCGCTCCCCGCACGCGTTCAAACCGTTCGGCACCGGTGAACGGGCCTGTATCGGGCGGCAGTTCGCGCTGCACGAGGCGACGATGCTGCTCGCGATGCTCGTGCACCGCTACCGGCTCGTCGACCACACCGACTACCAGCTCTCCGTGAAGGAGACCCTCACGCTGAAGCCGGACGGCTTCACCCTCGCCCTCGCCCGGCGCACCGGGGCCGACCGCCGCCACACACCCCTGCCCGGGGCCACGGCCCAGGACACGCAGGGCCCGTCGGGCGACACACTTCCGGTGCGGGTACGCCCCGGCACCCGCGCCCTGTTCCTGCACGGCAGCAACTACGGCACCTGCGCCGCGCTCGCCGCCCAACTCTCCGACGAGGCCGCCGCGTTCGGCTGCGAGACCGAGGTGGCGCCGCTGGACGCCTACGCGGGGGCGCTGCCGGCCGACCGGCCCGTGGTCGTCGTCGCCTCCTCCTACAACGGTCGGCCCACCGACGACGCCGGGGAGTTCGTCGCCGGACTCGACGCCACCGGCACCCCCTTCGACGGTGTCACCTACGCGGTGCTCGGTGTCGGCGACCGCAACTGGGCGGCCACCTACCAGCACGTGCCGACCCGCGTCGACGAGCGCCTGTCCGAACTCGGCGCCGAGCGGCTGTGCGCGCGGGCCGCCGCCGACGCCTCCGGCGACCTGGGCGGCACCGTCCGCGCGTTCACCGCCGACCTGCGCACCTCGCTCCTGGAGCGGTACGGGGACCCGGAGGCCACCGCCGCGAACACGCCCGCCGAGCCCACATCCCCGTACGAGATCCGCGAGATCACCGGCGGGCCGCTGGACGCCGCGGCCGCCCGTCACGGGCTCGCGCCGCTGACCGTGACGGAGGCTCGCGACCTGACCGCGCCCGGCCACCCGCGCGTCAAGCGGTTCGTGCGGCTCGCGCTGCCGGACGGTGTGTCGTACCGGACCGGGGACCATCTCGCGGTGCTGCCCGCGCACGAGGACGGGCTCGTCGACCGCGCGCTGAAGGGCCTCGGTCTGGACCCCGGGGCGGTCCTCGACATCCGTGACGCCCGGCCGCGGCGCGACGCCCTCCCCGTCGACCGGCCCCTGACGGCGCGTGAACTGCTCACGTACCACGTCGAGTTGCAGCACCGGCCGGGCCCTGACGAGGTCGCGGTGCTCGCCGCCGCCAACCCGTGCCCGCCCGAGGCCGCCGCGCTGCGGGCCCTTGACGCCGACGACCCGCGCACGTTCGTGGAGCTGGTGGAGGACCACCCTGCGCTGTGCGGCGCCCTCGGCTGGGACCGACTCCTTGGGCTGCTGCCGCCGTTGCGCCCGCGCCACTACTCCGTGTCGTCCAGCGCGGCCGAACTCCCGGGCCACGTCGACCTGATGGTGTCCGTGCTCGACGCCCCCGCCGCATCCGGCACCGGCCGGCACCGCGGCACGGGCTCGCACCACCTGGCGTCCCTGAAGCCCGGCGACACGGTACTCGGCCGCGTCCAGCCCTGCCGCGACGCCTTCCGCATCGACGCGGACACCGCCGAGCCGGTCGTCATGGTCGCGGCGGGCACGGGCCTCGCCCCGTTCCGCGCGGTGGTCGCCGAACGGGCCGCCCTCGCCGCACGCGGTACCCAACTGCCGCCCGCCGTCCTCTACTTCGGCTGCGACCACCCCGAGCGGGACTTCCTGCACGCCGAGGAGCTGCGCGCCGCCGACGCCGCGGGCGCGGTCTCGCTGCGGCCGGTGCACAGCGAGGCACCCACCGACGGCCACGCCTTCGTGCAGCACCGCGTCGCCGCCGAGGGCACCGAGCTCGGCCGACTCCTCGACGCGGGCGCTCGGGTCTACGTGTGCGGGGACGGCGCCCGGATGGCTCCCGGCGTACGCGCCGCGTTCCGCGCGCTGTACCGCGAGCGCACGCCCGGCGCGGACGAGCCCGCGGCCGAGGCGTGGCTCACGGAACTCATGGCGCAAGGCCGCTACGTAGAGGACGTGTACGGGGGCTGACGCGCGCCCCGGCACGGCGGCGGACCGGGGCGCTCCGGGGCGTATATCGCGCGCGGCACGGAGTCCGCAACGCCCCTTCGGCGCCGACTGGCCGAGGCATGCCGGTCGGCGCCCACGTGATGTTCGAACAGGCGTGGCATCTGGGGTGGCGGTGGCCGGGGGCGGGCCCCGCCACCGGGCCGTACGGGCACCGTGAACTGGCCTTACGGCGCGCGCGAGACGCCTTGGCGGCGCGGGCTCGAACCGGGCGCGCCAGGTCAGCCGTTCGATCGGCGACCTTGTCACAACGCGGCCAAGTTCCGTCGGTGTCCGCTCAAACACGGGGCGGGCCCGATCAGCTTATCGAGCTAATGTCACCGACTTTCCTTGGCCCGGCGGGCGCGAAGGACCCTACGGTGACTCCGGATCCGAACGGGTCCGGACGGATCCAGGAGGGTTCGGGCGGATCCGGAGGGGTTCGCTACAGATAGCAGGATTTCTTCACCTGTTGCACGGTCATGCCCAGGTGCGCGTGCCATAGCCCGACCAAGGAGCCCTCCTCCGATGACAGTTGACTCGACCGACGCCACCGAATCGGCCCCACAAGCGCCACAGTCCCCGCCCCGGCAGACCAGCCTCGGCACGGCGGCCGCCCGCCAGCTCGCGACCACGACCAAGTCCGCCCCGCAGATGCAGGAGATCACCTCCCGGTGGCTGCTGCGGATGTTGCCGTGGGTGGAGACCAAGGGCGGTGTCTACCGGGTGAACCGCCGCCTCGCCTACACCGTCGGCGACGGCAGCGTGGAGTTCGTCCAGGACGGCGCCGACGTCCGGGTGATCCCCCGCGAACTCGGCGAACTGGCCCTGCTGCGCGGCTTCGACGACGTGGAGGTGCTGACCGCCATCGCCGACCGGTGCGTGCAGCGCGACTTCCGGGCCGGCGAGACACTCGTGGAGCGCGGGGCCCCGGCGGACCGCCTGCACCTGATCGCCCATGGCCGGATCAGCCAGCTCACCGAGGGCGAGTACGGCGACGAGGTCGCGCTCGACGTGCTCGCCGACGGCGACCGGTTCGGCGACCACGCCCTGCTGACCGACGACGCCCGCTGGGAGCAGACCGCGGTCGCCGAGACCTCGGGCACCCTCCTCACCCTCTCGCACGCCGACTTCGCGGCCGTGGCCGACTCCGCGCCTCAACTACGGGCGCACATCGAGGAGTTCAAGGCGCGCGCGAGCCGGCGCCAGAACCACCGGGGCGAGGCGGAGATCCCGATGTCGGCCGGTCACGTCGGCGAGCAGGAGCTGCCCGGTGGGTTCGTCGACTACGAGTCGAAGCCCCGCGAGTACGAACTCTCGGTCGCCCAGACGATCCTGCGGGTGCACACCAGGGTCGCCGACCTCTACAACCAGCCGATGAACCAGACCAAGGAACAACTCCGGCTGACCATCGAGGCGTTGCGCGAACGGCAGGAGCACGAGCTCGTCAACGACCGGGAGTTCGGCCTGCTCCACAACGCCGACTTCAAGCAGCGCATCCAGCCGCACTCCGGCCCGCCGACCCCGGACGACCTGGACGAGCTGCTGTGCCGCCGCCGCGGCTCGAAGTTCTTCCTGGCACACCCCCGCACGATCGCGGCGATGGGCCGCGAGTTCAACGCGCGCGGGCTCTACCCCGACCACGTCGATCTCGGCGGCCAGAGCGTCCCGGCCTGGCGCGGGGTCCCGATCCTGCCCTGCAACAAGATCCCGATCACCAAGGAGCGGACCAGCTCGATCCTCTGCATGCGTACCGGCGAGGACAACCAGGGTGTCGTCGGGCTGCACCAGACGGGGCTGCCGGACGAGTACGAGCCTGGGCTCTCGGTCCGGTTCATGGGCATCGACGACCAGGCGATCACGAAGTACCTCGTCAGTACGTACTACTCCGCCGCGATCCTCGTGCCCGACGCGGTCGGTGTGCTGGAGAACGTGCAGATCGGCCGCTGGCCCGGCAGGTAGTCCCGCAGGTAGTCCGGCAGCCAACCCAGCAGGTAAAGGAGTCTCGGATGCCACCGCCCGAGCCGACACCTCCGCAGCCGAGCCGGCCGGACCCGCCCGGCCTGCCGGGCCCGCCGGATGCGGGCTCCCTCTTCGGGCCGCAGGTCCTCGCCGACGCCGCGCCACCGGCCGCACCTCCGACGGACACCGAAGTACCGTTCACCCACGGCGACTTGGACCGGCTGCTGAGCGGCCCCACCGGTCTCGGCACGGCGGGCCTGCGGCTTGCCCCGCCGCCCGCCGAACCCCCGACACAAGCCGCCGCGGAGCGGGCGGCCGACGCCCCGCGGGGCCGGCCCGTCCCCGGCCTGTACCACCACCAGGTCCCCGACCCCGATCCCGTACGGGTCGAGGAGGTCAGCCGTCGGATCAAGGCGTGGGCGCTCGACGAGGTCGACCTGTACCCGGACGACTGGGAGGAGGAGTTCGACGGCTTCTCCGTGGGCAGCTACATGGTCGGCTGCCACCCCGACGCGCCCACCGTCGACCACGTGATGATCGCGACCCGCCTCATGGTGGCCGAGAACGCGCTGGACGACTGCTACTGCGAGGACCACGGCGGCTCGCCCGTGGGCCTCGGCTCCCGCCTGCTGCTCGCGCACACCGCCCTCGACCCGCTGTACACGACGGCGGAGTACCAGCCGCGGTGGGCGAGTTCGCTGCACGCGGACGCGCCCCGGCGCGCGTACACCTCGGCCATGGCGTACTTCGTCGAGGCGGGCAGCGCCTCGCAGGCCGACCGGTACCGGCACGACATGGCCCGGCTGCACATGGGGTACCTCGCCGAGGCCGCCTGGGCCGAGCAGGACCACGTACCGGAGGTGTGGGAGTACCTGGCGATGCGCCAGTTCAACAACTTCCGGCCCTGTCCCACCATCACCGACACCGTCGGCGGCTACGAACTGCCGGCCGATCTGCACGCCCGGCCGGACATGCAGAAGGTCATCGCGCTCGCCGGGAACGCGACGACGATCGTCAATGATCTGTACTCGTACACGAAGGAACTCGACGCCCCTGGACGGCACTTGAATCTGCCGGTCGTGATCGCGGAACGGGAGGACCTCTCCGAGCGGGAGGCCTATTTGAAGGCGGTCGAGGTCCACAACGACCTCATGCACGCCTTCGAGTCCGAGGCCGCCGAACTGGCCGCCGCCTGCCCGCTGCCCAGCGTCCAGCGCTTCCTGCGGGGCGTGGCCGCGTGGGTGGACGGCAACCACCACTGGCACCAGAACAACACCTACCGCTACAGCCTGCCCGACTTCTGGTAAGAGATTGGACCCCTTCGTGACCAGTACCGAACTCACCGCCAACGGCACGTCGCTCTACATTCCCGAACCCGCCACTCCCTACCAGGGAGACATCGCACGCTACTGGGACGGCGAGGCCCGGCCGGTGAACCTGCGGCTCGGCGATGTCGACGGCCTCTACCACCACCACTACGGCATCGGCGCGGTCGACCACAGCGCGCTCGGTGGCGCGTCGGACGACGCGAACGAGCAGAAACTGATCGCCGAGCTGCACCGCCTGGAGTCGGCGCAGGCCTCGTTCCTCCTGGGGAACCTCGGTGACATCGGGCGCGACGACACCCTGATGGACGCCGGCTGCGGCCGTGGTGGCTCGATGGTGATGGCACACCAGCGCTTCGGGTGTCAGGTCGAGGGTGTCACGCTCTCCGCCAAGCAGGCCGACTTCGCCAACGGCCGTGCGGAGGAGCTCGGCATCGACGACCACGTCCGGGCCCGGGTCTGCAACATGCTGGCGACGCCCTTCGAGACCGGGCAGATCTCGGCGTCGTGGAACAACGAGTCGACCATGTACGTCGACCTGCACGACCTGTTCGCGGAGCACTCCCGCATCCTCCAGGTCGGCGGCCGGTACGTGACCATCACCGGCTGCTGGAACCCGCGCTACGGCCAGCCGTCGAAGTGGGTGTCCCAGATCAACGCGCACTTCGAGTGCAATATCCACTCCCGCCGGGAGTATCTGCGCGCCATGGCCGACAACCGCCTCGTCCCGCAGACCGTCATTGACCTCACCCCCGACACGCTGCCCTACTGGGAGCTGCGGGCGACGTCGTCGCTGGTCACGGGCATCGAGGACGCGTTCATCAACTCGTACAGGGACGGCTCGTTCCAGTACCTGCTGATCGCGGCGGACCGCGTCTGACACTGGTGTGTCGTGGGGAGGGCCCGAGGCATCGGACCCTCCCCTTCGCCGGTGTCACGCCTGCCCGCGCGACAGCCACCCGTGGTCGACCGGGCCGATCCCGGCGCCCAGCGCGAACCCCGCCGCGATGGCCCCGGTCACGTACTCCTTCGCCCTGCGCACCGCCTCCGGTACGGGGTGACCCTGGGCCAGGCCGACGGCGACGGCGGAGGCGAGGGTGCAGCCGGTGCCGTGGGTGTGGGCGTTGTCGTGGCGCGGGGAGCGCAGCCAGTGCTCGCTGGTGCCGTCCGTGAGCAGGTCGACCGCCTCGCCCGGCAGGTGACCGCCCTTGACCAGCACCCAGCGCGGCCCGTACCCGAGCAGCCGCTCGGCGGCGCGCCGCATGTCACGCTCCGGCGCCTGCGCGGCCACGGTGACACCGGTGAGTTCGGCGACCTCGTCGAGGTTCGGCGTGACCACCGTCGCCACCGGCAGCAGCCGCTCGCGTACCGCGTCGACCGCGTCGTCGGCGAGCAGCCGGTCGCCGTGCTTCGACACACTCACGGGGTCCACGACCACCGGGGCGGGTGCGTCGGACAGCAGCTCGGCGACCGTCACGACCATGTCGGGGTCGGCGAGCATCCCGGTCTTGAGCGCCTGGACGCCGATGTCGTCGACGACGCTGCGGTACTGGGCGCGTACGGCCTCCAGGGGCAGGCTCCAAGCGCCTTGTACGCCAAGGGAGTTCTGTGCCGTGACCGCCGTGAGCACGCTCATGCCGTGCGCGCCGAGGGCCAGCATCGTCTTGAGGTCGGCCTGGATACCGGCGCCTCCGCCGGAGTCGGATCCGGCGATGGTCAGCACGCGGGGCGGCGCGACCGCGGGCGTCTCGTCGGTCATGCGGAGACATCCTTTCGGGGGCTTGTACGGGTACGTGGGTGGGGGTCGTGCGACCAGGCGTCGGCGTAGGTGCGCGCGGCGGTGCGGGGGTCGTCGGCGGCGCAGATGCCGGACACGACGGCGGCTCCCGCCGCGCCCGCGGCCCGCAGGTGCGGCAGGTCTTCGGGTGTGACGCCGCCGATGGCCACGGCGGGCAGCGGGCTTCCCCGGACGAGTTCGGCGAAGCCTTCGTGGCCGAGCGGCGCCGGGGCGTCGGCCTTGGTGCGGGTGGCGTGCAGGGCGCCGATACCGATGTGGTCGACGCGCGCCGGGTCCTTCGCGGCGGCGCGCACCTCCTCGCGGGTGGCCGCGCTCAGGCCCAACACGGCGTCGTCGCCGATGAGTTGGCGTACGGAGGCGGCGGGCAGGTCCGACTGTCCTACGTGGACGCCGGTGACGCGCGCGCCGCTCGCCCGTGCGGCCAGGAAGACGTCGACGCGGTCGTTGACGATGAGCGCGACGTGTTCGGGCAGGACCTCGGCGACGTCGAGGACGGTACGGAGGAATTCCCGTCCGCCCGCGCGCTTCTCCCTGACCTGCACGGCGGTGACACCTCCGGCCACGGCCCGCGCGACGGTGTCCGCCACGGTGCGGCCGAGGGCGGCGCACTGGTCCGGATCGGTGACGAGGTACACCGACAAGTCGGGTGATGTGTCGGCCAGTTGACGGCTCGTACGGGCGGCCGTCATGACACCTCCGCCCGCCGCGCGAGCTCCTCCGGGGTGAGGGCGGCGAGCGCGTCCAGGAACTCGACGGCGAAGCTGCCGGGTCCCGCCGCCTTCCGGGCCGCGGACTCGGCGGCGACGGTGTACGCGGTGGCGGCGGCGACCGTCGTGGCGAACCGGTCCTCGTCCACCGCCGCGAACGCGGCCATGACCGCGCCGAGCGCGCAGCCGCCGCCGGTCACCCGGGTCAGCAGGGCGTCCCCGTTGGCGACACGGGCGGCGCGCGTGCCGTCGGTGACGTAGTCCACGGGTCCGGACACGGCGACGACGCCGCCCGTCGAGCGTGCGAGTCCGTCGGCCACGGCTTCCGCGTCCTCGACACCGTGGGCCGCGTCCACGCCCCGGCCGCCGCCGCCCGCGCCCGCGAGCGCGATGATCTCGGAGGCGTTGCCGCGGATCACGGTGGGCCGGAGCGCGAGCAGCTCCGCGGCGAGCGCCGTGCGGACGGGCAGCGCGCCGACGGCCACCGGGTCGAGGACCCACGGTGTGCCCGCGTCGGCGGCGGCCCGCGCCGCCTCCGGCATCGCGGCGCGCTGCTCGGCGCGCGGGGTGCCGAGGTTGACCAGCACCCCGGAGGCCACGCGGGCGAAGGGACCCGCCTCGTCCGGGATGTCGACCATGGCGGGCGCGGCGCCCACGGCCAGCAGGACGTTGGCGGTGAATCCGGTGACCACCGCGTTGGTCAGGCACTGCACCAGGGGTGAGGTGTCCCGTACGCGGTCGAGCGCCCGCGCCGCGAAGGCGGCGAGGTCGGGGCTGCCGGTTGGTGTCTCGGTGGGCATGGGAGGTGTCACTCCAAACGCGGGAGGTGCCGTGGTTCTTACGAGAGTGGGAAGTCAGCCGCGCCGCCGCAGCCGCAGCGGCGTATACACGGCGGCGGCGACGAGGAACGCCACGTAGTACGACAGGTCGGCGCCGTGCAGGGCCTCCGCGACCGGCCCCACGTACAGGCTGGTGTCCATGAACGGGACCGCGGAGGCGAAGGCCGCCGCGAAGGCGAGCAGCGCGGGCCAGGCGGGTTGACGCCGCTCGCGCTCCGCGGCGAGGTCGAGCGGCGCACCCGCGCGTTCCTTGGCCCGCGCCCGCCAGTCGACGAGGACGATCGCCACGAAACCGGGGATCCAGTACCCGACGAACAGCAGCACGTTCTGGAACCGCGCGGTGGTGTCGGCGGCGTGCATCCACAGCACGAGCGGGAAGCCGAGCACGGCGGCGAGTGCGGCGGCCACCGGGCGCGGGATGCGCACCCCGATGGTCTGGAGGGCCAGGGAGCCGCTGTAGTCGTTCATGGCGTTGCTGCACAGCGCGGCGAGCGCCACGGCCAGCAGCCCGAACGCACCCACCACTCCCCCGCCGAGCAGCTCGTCCACCCCGGCCGCCGTCTGATCGGTCAGCACGGAGGCGCCCCAAAGCCCGAGCGTCTGCACGACCACGAACGACACCAGCAGGCCGAGCAGGGTGTACCAGAACATGCGGGTACGGGAGGTGGTGGCGGGCAGGTACCGGCTGAAGTCGCTGGCGTACGGCGCCCAGGACAGGCTGAGGCTCAGTGCGACGGTGCTGGTCAAGGCGATGGCTCCGGCGCGGTCGGCGCCGTGCACGGTGCCGTGGGCCGCCGGGTGCACGCCGTCGAGCAGCCGCCACGCGATGAGCAGGAACGCGGCGCCGAGCACGAACGTCATGACGATCTGCAAGCGGTGGATCGCCTCGTACCCGAAGACGCCGAGCAGCCCCTGGGCGAGCAGCATGACGACGACGCCCGCCCAGAACGGCCAGCCGAACAGCCGGGCCAGCGCGTCGCCGCCGAACAGGCCGATCAGCGCGTCCCACGCGATCGACGACAGCCACTGCAGCACGCCCGGCAGCACGACGCCCCGCCCGAACGCGAGCCCCGCGAGCGGCAGTTGCCCCGCGCCGGTCCTGCTCCCCCAGGTCCCCAGGTACGCGGTCGGCACGGCGCCGATCAGCGTCCCGAGCACGACGGCGACGAGCGCCGTGGTGAAGTCGAGGCCGAGCGTGATGCCGACGGTGCCGGTGAAGACGCCGGTCATCGTCAGGTTCGGGGCGAACCACACGGTGAACAGGCGTCCGGCGCCGCCGTAGCGGTTGCCCTCGGGGACGGGTTCGATGCCGTGCCCCTCGATGCCGAGGTCGCCGGGTGCCGCGGGCATCCGCCCGTCGAAGGCGCCGACCTCGCGGTCGGCGGTCGGGCCGCTGGAAACATGCGTCAAAGGCATGAGACATCCCTCCGCCAGTACGAACTGGTTCAGGTTCGACGGGTGTGTTCTCAGCCCTCGGCGGGGCACCCCGTGTCCGGTACAGCGGCCAGGGTAACGCGGTGACGGGGGTGGGTGTGCGTGGGGTGTGCGGGTGGGTGGGGGCGGGCTCGCGCGGTGTGCGATTATCCGTCGTCGGCGGTCTGCCCTGGGGAGGGGCCGGACGCGCGGAATCCGTAGGGGACAAAGGGGAGTTCACCGGTGACTTCGGGTGGGGACGCGGGCGGGATACGGGGCGGTTCGTCGCCGTCGGACGAGGAGTGGGAGCGCTTCCTCATCGAGTCCGAGGACGGAGTCCGGGACGCGCCGAAGGAGCCGTCGGCGCGTGCACGCATGGTGACGCGCCGGTTGCGGGAGGAGGACGCCGCTGCCGCCGTTGCCGCTTCCTCCTCGCGGTCCCGGCTGCGGCGGGTGCGGCGGGTGCGCAGGCCGCGGACCCGGCGGCCCCTGCGGTCGGGCTGGTACGCGGTCGGTCTGGTGGCGGTGCTGGCCCTGCTGATCGTGGCGCTCTCCCCTGCGCGGGTGACGGAGCTGACGAATCCGGCGAACTGGTTCGGGGACGACGCGGACTCAGGCTCCGGGGCGCCGCTCGCCACGGAGAGCGTGCGTCCCACGGGGCCGCCGCCGAGCGAGGTGGCGGGGCGCGCCACGCTGGACGACCCGTTCCGTGGCTCGCCCGCCGCGCGCTGGGCCGACGGTTTTGCCGGGATCGGCCTGCCGCCCGCCCGTGCCACCGGCTGGATGACCAGGGCGCAGGTGGCGCGGGCGCTCGAACGGTCCCGTGACTTCCTCGTCGCGTCCAGCCTGGACCGCGGCGTGCTGCGCGGCGAGCGCCCCACCGAGGCCATCGCCCTCATCAACCCCCACCAGCCGAAGGAACGGACGTTCCTTGACCGGTCGCTGAGCACGCCGAGCGAGAAGTACAACCCGCTCCTGCTGTTCAGCCGCTTCGACACCGGGCGGGTGCGGATGGTCGGCGACGTGGTGAAGACCCGTGGCCGCGTCTCGTTCCGCGCGGGCGGGCAGGGCGCCCTGGAGGTCACCACCGATGTCACGTACGTGTATCCGGTCGTCCGCGCCGGGTCGGCGGACGGCCGTGTCACGCGGGTCATCGTCCGCCGGGAAGTGGTCATGAACTGGGACGACCCGGAGAAGGTGGTGACCGAGCCGGGCACCTTCTCCGTCGTCTCGAACCGCCTGGACACCACCAACGCCGGCTGCGACACCTACGACGGCTATCTCACGCCCCCGTTCACGGACGACCGTGCCACCGGCGAAGGGCCCGCCGTGGATCCGTACGACCGGAGCACGACGATGGACGAGCGGATGCGGGGCGCCGGGGACGACAAGTGCGGGACGGCGGTGCGGTCTTGAGCCCCGAAGAGGTCGCCCGGGGGCGTCACGGATACACCATCTTCTCGAACGCCTCGTACCACGGCGCCAGTCCGTGCATCCCGCGGATGGCCTCCTCGACCGCCGTGTTCGTGAACGACGTCGGGCGCTTCAGCTCCTCGGCCCGCGCCGCGGTGATGGTGTCTCCGACGTTGCCGTGGATGTCCTGAGTGCGGAACTCGCCCGGTGGCTCGACCCACACCTTGTAGACGGGGACGCGGATGCCGGGCGACACCTCGCGGTTCCCGATGACGGGCCATTCGCCCTTCTTGAGGCGCTGGTCCATGGTCTCCACGAGGAAGATCGGCTCGTCGAGTCCGAGGGTTCCCACGTCGAGGGCCGCGTCGGCGTCGTAGAGCTCGGGGAACACCGCCAGGAGCACCATCCCCCGCATCTTCTCGACGACTTGGGCCACGGCCTTCCGGCCCTCGCCGACCGGCACGGTCAGGACGTCGCCGCTCTCGAATCTCCTCAGCACACGGACCCTCCGGCACCCTTGTAGCGGGCGTCGTTCATCTGCACTCGCTTGTTCTCCAGGACACTTCCCGGAACGGAACTCTTACCACCGCCGGCCCGCATCCAGTCCTCCTCCAGCACATCGAGGGCCTGCCCGGGATTCGCCCTGCCCAGGACCTCGAAGTTGTAACCGGCTCCGCCTCGCTTGCGGTTGTGCTCCTGCATGCGCGCCACGTAGCGGCCCCAGCTCTTCGCCTGCCCGACGTACTCGGCGCCGGTGGCGATGTCGGTCCGCAGATAGACGACGCCCGCGGGTGCGGAGGGGACGGGTGCGGAGGCCGGCGTCGCGTTGTGGACGAGGAGCGGGGTGTCGCCCGCCACCACGTAGTACGTCTGCTGGCCCTCGACCGTGAGGTTGTGGACCCGCTCCGTGCGCTCGGTGTGCTCGACGGCCTCGACCTGGGTCCAGGTTCCGCTGCCGGTCCTCAGCCACTGCCCCGGCCGCAGTTCGCCCGCGTCCACCCAGCGGCCCACGTCCGGCACCCAGAACGGGTGTCCCTCGGTGGCGGTCAGCTTGTCGGTGCCGTGCCGGTCCGTGCCGCGGTCGTCGCCGGTGACGGTGATCTCGACCAGCTTCTTGGTGCCCTCGCCGGTGATGGTGCCGGTGACCCGGCGGGTGCTCGCGTGTTCCGTCTCCACGTCGGTGGCGGCGACCCGGTCGCCCTTCTTCACGTCCTCGATGGGTACGGCGCTGCCGTCCGCCATCAGGACACGGGTGCCTCCGACGAAGCTGTTGACCTTGCACGCGCCGCCACTTGGGGCGTCACCCTCCGGCTTCGCCTGCTTGGCCGGGGCAGGGGCCGCAGCCGGTCCACCCGTGGAACCACCGCTGCTGCCACCGCCGTTGCCGCTTCCTCCGTTGCTGCCGCCTCCGTTGTTGCCGCCTCCGTTGTTACTTCCCCCGTTGCTGTTCCCGCCGTTGTTACTACCGCCGTTATTGCCGCCCCCATTGCCATTGCCTCCGTTATTGCTCCCGCCGTTATTGCCACCTCCGTTGTTGCCGCCCCCGTTATTGCCGCCGCCATTCCCATTTCCGCCATTGCCGTTGCCGCCGTTGGCCTTGCCCGCGTTGCCCGCCGCGTCGCCCGCGTTGTCGGCCTTCTTGCCTCCCGAGAGGGCGTCCCAGGCCTTTCCGCCGTACTTGGCGAACTTGGTTCCGGCCGCGCCCCAGCCGACGAAGGGAATCGCCCCCGCGCAGGAGAGCGCCGCGTCGGTGGCGTTGCCCTCGGCGCCGTACCAGGCGCAGTTGCCCAGGTCGGCGACCTCGCCGACGACCGGGATGAGGCCGGCGACGTCGAGCGCGCCGTGCCCGATGTCCGACCACGAGAGGCCGAAGAGGTGGCCGTCGATCTCGACGAAGGAGACGGGGTTGCCGCCCGCGAAGGCGTAGCGGTTGCCGGTGAACGGGTCGGTGGTCAGGCTCATGTCGGCGAGGGCGCCGCCGTACATGTCGCGCGTCAGGAAGCGGTTGAGGCCCGGATCGTAATTGCGGAAGCCCATGTCGTAGTCGCCGGACGCGGTGTCGTACCGCATGGAGTTGTAGCGGTAGGAGTTGTACGGGTCCTCCTTCTCCTGTCCGTCCTCGTCCGGCTTGTCGGCGCCGCTGAACTGCTCCTGGTCGTTCTGCCCGTAGGCGGTGTAGCCGTACGTGGACTTGGTGGTGCCGTCGCGTTCGGTCAGCGCCTCGACGTCGCCGTGCGGGTGGTAGACGTACTGCGCCGTCTCCTCGTCCTTCCCGTCCGGCTTCTTCACCTGGGTGAGCTTCTGGCCCCAGGGCGCGTACTGGAAGGAGTTGGTGTCCCCGCCCTCGGTCTGTTCGCGCAGTTCCTTGGAGGTGATGCCGAGGTAGGTGAAGTTCTTGGTCTTGGGGTCGTCGCCGTCGGTGTGTTCGCGGATGGTGCGGTCGAAGGCGTCGTAGCTGAAGGTCTTGGTGCGCGCGGCGTCCCCGGTGCCGGTCGTGGTGGAGGCCTTGCGGTCGAAGCCGTCGTAGCGGTGCTTCGTGACGGTCTCGCCCGCGGAGGAGACGGTGTCGAGGCGGCCGAGCGGATCGTAGTTGTACGTCGAGGAGACGCCGTCGGCCGTGGAGGAGAGCAGTCGGTTGCGGTCGTAGCTGTGGCGGGTCGTGGTGCCGTCCGTGGTCTGCTCGACGACGTTGCCCGCCGCGTCGTGCTCGTAGCGCTCGGCGGCGTCGGAGTCGCCGCTCTTGTCGACGCGGGAGATCCGGTCCTGCGGGTCGTAGGCGTAGTCGTAGGTGTTGTCCTTGGTGCCGCCGCCGTCGGCGTCCATGAGTCGCAGGACGTCCTTGGTCTTGTGGCCGTTGGCGTTGTACGACAGGCGGTGCTGGGCGACGGTGCGTCCGTCGTCGGTCTTCTCGGTCTGCTGCCGGGTGGCGCCGTCCAGGTAGTAGTCGTAGGTGGCGACGTTGCCGTTCGGCTTGACCTGGCGGGCGAGTTCGCCGCGGTCGGTGTAGGAGACGCGGGTGACCTGCTGGTCCCCGGCGTCCGGGGAGTCGGCGTTGGTGACCTCGCTGACCCGGTCGAGGGCGTCGTACTCCAGCTTGCTCCAGGTCAGGTCGTGCTTCGTGGTCAGTGTGTTGCCGTTGGCGTCGTACGTGAGCCGCGTGGTGTCCCGTACGTCGCCGCCCGCGCGTTCCTGGACCTCGGTGAGCCGGTTGACGCCGTCGTAGCTCATGGTGTGCCGGTCGGTCCTGGCGCCGGGGCTGTTGTCGGTGACCTCGGTGCGGTTGCCGTTGGCGTCGTAGCGGTACGTGAAGTCCTTGGACTCCCGGTCGGTGTCACCGGAGTTGTCGCGCACGAGGCGGACGGCGTCGGCGAGGACGGTGCCATTGGCCTTGTCGGTGACGGTGACGGCGTGCTTGCCGCCCTCGGTGAAGGAGTAGGAGCCGAGGGAGCGCCACTTGCCGGGATTGGCACTCTGGTCGACCTGACGCTTCGCCTTGCCGTCCTTGTGCTCGATCTCGTACGTGGCGTCGGTGGCGGCGCCCTCGGTCTTCGGGTTGCGGGTGAAGACCTCGTAGGTGCCGTTCCTGGGGATGTTGAGCTGCCAGGCGAAGCGGGCCCGGCCGTCGCCGCGCGGGTGGCTGTGCGTGTTGTACCCGTACGCCTTGTCGGGCCGCGAGGCCGTCCAATCGCCTTGTTCGGCGGTGTTGTTGGTGTCGGAGTTGTCGACGAGCACGGCGTCGAGGCCGACCGGGACGCCGTCGTCGGAGCGGGACTTCATGGCTCCGCTCGGGTAGAACGCGGTGTCCATGGTGCGGGACACCGAACCGCCCGCGCTGGTCAGCGTCGTCTGGATCTGCTGCCCCAGCTTGTTGTACTCGTACGAGCTGACGATGCCGTGCGGATCGGTGGACTTTTTGGTCCAGCCGTTGTCGAAGTACGAGTACGTGGTGTCATTGCGGACGTTCTGCCCCTCGGACGGTGGGGCGCTCACCTTGGTGACATTGCCGACCTCGTCATAGCTGTAGCTGGTGCGGTCGGGCTTGTTGTACGTGGCGTCGCCCGGGTCGTAGGGAGTGCGGGTCTCCTTGACGCGGTTCAGCTCGTCGTAGACGGTCTGCGACGCGAAGTCATCAGGTTTCCCCGGGGTGTTGACGCCGCGCGGCGTGATCTCCTTGGTCTGGTTGCCGACTTCGTCGTACTCGAAGCGGGTGCGGTTGTACTTGATGTCGTCGCCGCTTCGGCTGTGCGGTACCTGGTTCTCGACCACCTTGCCGCGGGCGTCGAGGAGTTGGGTGACGCGGTTGCCGTCGGCGTCGGTCGTGGCGGTCTTCTGCCCGTCCCAGTCGTAGACCGTCCCGGTCGACTCGCCCTTCGCGTCGGTGGACGTCACCAGCTGCTTGTTGAGGTCGTATCCGTAGCGGCTGGTGTAGTCGTCGGGGTCGTCGTTCTGGTTCTTGCGGGGGTCGGTGACCCGGGCGAGGTTGCCGACGCTGTCGTACGCGGAGGTGGTGCGGCCGCCCTCGGCGTCGGTGATCCGGACGGGCTGGTTGAGCTCGTCGTACCGGGTCGTCGTGGTGAAGTCGTCGGGGTCGTCGGTGAGGTTGCCCCGGGGTTCGGTCTCGGTGAGCTGGTTGCCGACCTTGTCGTAGGTGTAGGTGACTTGGCGGCGCGGCCCGTCGGGCTCGTCCCGCGGTTTCTCCTGGGCGACGAGCCGGTCGGCGGCGTCGTAGGTGCTGTGGGAGGAGACGTTGTTCGGCGCGGTGAAGGTGACCGTGTTGTCGTTGGCGTCGTACTCCGGGGCCGGGGTGGTGAGGTACTCCCCGGCCTGCTCGTCCTTGGGCTTCTGGTTCTCCAGGGGGCGGCCGAAGACGTCGTAGGTCTGCGTGGTGGTGGCGCCGTTGGCCTCCCGCAGCGCGGTCACGTTGCCACGGGCGTCGTACGCGTTGGTGGTGCGGTTGCCGAGCGGGTCCGTGGTGACGGTCGGGAAGCCGCTCGGGTGGTAGTCGGCGAAGCGGGTGGTGTGGCCGCCTGCGTCGGTGGTCGCCGTCAGGCGGCCCGCGTCGTCGTAGGCGTGCGTGGTCGTGTAGTCGCCGTCGGCGTCGCTCTCGACACCCTTGGGGTCGGTGACGGAGGTCAGGTTGCCGCGCGCGTCCTGCCCGAAGCGCCATTTGCGGCCCTCGGGGCTGATCCGGCCCGCGAGTTCGGCGATGTGGCCGTCCTCGCCGGTGGCGTAGCCGAACCGGGCGGCGGGGCGGCCGTTCTTGACGGCTTCCGGGTCCCGCATTTCGAGCGGATAGCCGGTCTTGGGGTCGTACTTCCAGGTGGTGACGGCGCCGTTGGCCTCTTCGAGGCGGGTCACATTGTTCTGGGCGTCCCAGCCGAGTGTCGTGGTGTGCCGCTTGGCGTCGGTCATCCGCACCGGCCGGCCGTAGCCGTCGAGCACCTGTGTGCCGGGGTTGCCCTCGGCGTCGGTCACCACGGACCGGGTCGTGCGCCCCTTGTGGCCGTCCGGGTCCTCGTACGAGTACCGGGTCGTCGCGCCGAGCCGGTCGGTGACGTGTTTCAGGTTCCCCAAGTAGTGTCGCTGGTCCTTGTCGTGGGGTGTGACGTAGGCCAGCTTCGTGGAGTTGCCGCGCGGGTCCGTGACCTTGTCGAGCTTGTGGAAGGGCAGCCCCCACGCCTTGCCGTAGTCGAAGGCGAACACCTTCGGCTGCGCGGAACCGGCCCCGTCCGCCACCCGCGCGAGCTGCCCGTGCTGGGTGTACGTCAGGTCCATGCGCCTGCCTGAGACATCGGTGACGCTCTTCACCTTGCCCGCGATGTGCGGGTTGACCAGGAGGCGGCCCTCACGGACCCGGCCGTCCCCGTCGACGTACCGGTACGGTTCGAACTTGTCCCAGTAGTCGACGGTCATGGTGCGCCGGCCGTCGGCGTCGGTCACGTACTGGAGCTCCTTGCCGAGCAGGCCGAGCAGCTTCTTCTTGTACGTGAACTCCATCCGGTTGCCGTTCTTGTCCACCATGGCCGTGGGGTAGCCCTGGCAGTCGTAGAGGAACCGGGTCCGGTCGGGGCGCACCATCTCCCATGCCTCGCGCTCGTGGGAGAGCAGCGGCAGGCAGGTCTTGGCGAGCTTTCTGAGCTTGAGGTGGACACCGGCGGGCGCCCGCCACTCGTGCTTCTTGAGGTCCTTGCGGAAGACGTGTGTCGTGCCGTCGCCGTCCGTCATGAAGACCTTCAGCGGCAGGGCCCGCAGCGGGGAGAACTGCAGCGGGCTGCCGAGCCGCAGCGGCGATGACAGCTGGAGCGACCAGCCGCGTCCTGCGGGGCCGGAGGAGAAGTCCTGCGAGTTGTAGGAGAGCCGGGCGAACGAATTGAAGCCGCGGGAGGGGTTGTTGAAGGCGTTGTACGACCAGACGGCGTTGCCGGAGGCCAGGTTGCCCATGACGGTGGAGTTCGCGCCGGTGTTCTGGCCCGAGTAGGACTGGAACTTCTCCAGGCCGAGCCGGTTGGAGGTGGCCCGCTCGACGACGACCTCGTGGCTGGAGGGTGGCACGTCGTCGGTGCGCGAGAGCCAGCTGTGCGTGCGCCGGTCCCGCAGGTCCCAGTCGAGGTCGTAGGTGACACGGGAGGCGAGGAGGTTGCCCAGCTTGGGAATGGCGAGCCTGGCGTCGAAGGTGACGCTCTCCCCGGGCCGTACGTCCCTGGGCAGGCCGGTCGGCTTCTGGTTGACCGGGTTGGAGACGTCGTGGCCGCCCAGGCTCCACCGGTACGACAGGGCCTTCTCGTCGGCCTTCCACACCTCGTCGGTGGTGTTGGTGAGCGTCGCCTCGACGGTCTGCCGCTCGCCGGGGACGGCGCGGGCGGGCGTGGCCGGCAGGTAGTAGGTGCCGTCGGCGGCGGGGTCCTGGGGGTCGCGCTCGTCCTCGGGCTCCTCGCCCGTGGGTGGCTTCAGGAGGTCGCTGAGCAGCGGCAGCCGCAGCGTCCGAGCGGGGCTGTCGAGGAGCCGCCCGTCTTCGAGCAGCGCGACGACCTTGTAGTGGTACGTGGTGCCCCGGCCCTCGGCGGCGGGCGGCGCGGACCGGTCCCGATATTGGTGTGTGGTGGCGGGGACGGGGGCCACCAGGGTCTCCGCGGAGGGTGCGAAGTCCTTCCGCGTGGCGCGGTGGACCTGGTATTCGCGCAGGTCGTCGCCGGGGTACGCGCCCCACGACAGGTCGGCTCCCGTGGCCCGCGGCGACTTCGGCGCGTCGAGCCGCAGTCCGTGGGCGGCTCCGGCCACCTTCCAGTGCGAGGGCCGGGCCCCGAGTGAGCGGTCCAGCGCGATGCCGCCCGGCGCGGCGGCCGGTGGCTCGGTGGCCCAATTCCCCTCGTCGCGCTCGCTGTTGGGCCGCCAGCCCTCGCGTGGGTCGGTGTCGGCGACGATGGCCGCCTCCGCCTGCGCAGCTGGGGCGACTCCGGTGAGCGTGGCGACGAGCGCGGTGACCACCGCGCCGATCCATGCCGTGCGAAGCTTCCCCGTTGCGCGCAGGCCCGGCCGACTTCCCCTGGCCATCCCCCGTACCCCTTCCCTGGTCAGTGAGAGGTGTTCCGTGGTCGGTGCGCGGTGTGCGGTGTGCGGTGTGCGGTGTGCGGGCGCGGCCAACTTGTTGTGGTCACGCCGAAGTTATGTGGTACTTAACCGCCGATGATCGGTCAAGGAGCGACCATGGTTCCGAGCCGCGCTTCGCAGGGGCATTCCGGAAGCACATCCGAACCCGCCGGATGGCCCGGCGCGACATACGCCCCGACTCGTGGAACCGCGCTCTACCCAGGCACTTCGACCCCACGCGGCAGCACACAAGCGGAACCTTCCGCTCGACAACTGCCCCGACTTTCCCCGCTCTTTACCCGCTCGCGTTCATGGCCGAAATGCAACTGCCATGCATCTGGCGCCTGTTCGGGTCTACGGGCGGACCCGCAGCGCCTTCACACCACGCTCCGTGGCGAGCAGAAGGATGCCGTCGGCGGAGATGTCGGCTCCCGTGACGGGCGTGGCGGAGAGCAGGTCCGTGACGCGCTTCTCGTCGCCCTGCCGCTCCCCGCGTTGCCACACGCGAACGTGGTCGGTGCCACGGCTGAGCCCGAGCGGCATCGCGGCGCGCTCATCGTCCGAGGGGCGCCGGATCCCGGCCGGGTCGGCGTCGACGACGGAGCCGGTGGCGAGGTCGTGCACCAGCACGGCGGGCGCCTCGGGATCGTCCGCCCTCAACGGCCGTGCGCCCACGGTGCCTTGAGGCACCACACTCACGGACACCGCGACCGGCCCCGACTCCGCGGCCTCGCCCCCGGCCGGGAGCAGCGTGCCGACGTTCACCGCCTCGACCCCGGCGACCGGCACACTCCACACCGTGTGCCAGACAAGCTCGGGCAGCGTCCGCCGCAACACCGCCGCGTACTCCGGCAGCCCGTCCTCGACGAACGCGGTCTCCAGGAGCGCGGCCCGCAGCACGGCGGGCGTCCGGGGGCGCGTGAGCAGCGGGGCCGTGCGCAGGTAGGTGCGCGCGGGTGCGGCCAACTGCTCGGCGGGCAGCGCCTCGACCGCGGCACGGAGCAGCACGGGGTCGGCCTGGGCGAACAGGTTGGGGTCGGTGAGGAGCCGGGGCAGCAGCCCGGCCTCCAGGGTGTGTCCTGCGATGCGGTCGCGCACGTACTCGCCCGCCCGGGCCCAGTCCTGATCGGGCACGGCCGCAAGCAACTCCCGGGCGATACGCGCCTGCGCCCCGGGAACGTCCGGCATGTCCGCCCGAACGGCCTCGCCGACGCCCGGGTGTTCCAGCGCCACGAGCGTCCGCTCGCCGTCGGGGACGTCTTCCTCGCCCCTCCCGACGGGGCGGCGGACGAACGGAGCGACCAACCGCAGGCCCCGCGCCACGTCCTCGCCCATGTCCCGCCCGGCGACGGCGGAGGCCAGCGGCGCAAGCAGCTCCACGGGCAGGCCGGCGTCCTCCGCGAGGGCAAGGGGCGCGAGTATCTGCCGCAGCGCTGCGGGGTCGGCGCCGACTCGCCGGGCGTGCAGATCGAGCAATTCGCCTACGCTGCCGGGGAGTTGACCCTCGTCCGCCGGGTCGAAGCCCTCCGGGTGCGTCAGGATGGACCGTACGGCGAGCCGCACGGTCAGCCGGCTGCCCGCGCCGTCTCCCGCGCGCCGGGCCATCGCCTCGGCGAGGGCGCGGCGCGCGTCGGGGTCGGTCGTGAACGGCAGCTCGGGCGCGCCGCATTGGGGGTCGAGCAGCGTCTCGGCCTGGAACACGAGCCCTTGGGGGTCGGCCCACTCGGGGGCGTCGAGGTCGATGATCCGGGCGGCGCCGGGCGCGAGGCCCTCGGCGAGTTCGGCGGCGAACTCGCGTGGCACGTCGACGACCAGGCGTACGGACTCGATGGCGGCGAGCGGCTTCAGGACGTCCCGCACCACGCGCGCGGGCTCCCCCGCCCCGCGTACCGGCCCTGCCCGGTCCACATCCGGTACGACGACGGTGACCGGTCCCCCGGCTGCGGGAAGCCGGCCGAGCTCGGGTATGACGTCGGCGGCGCGGGTCGCGGACAGTCCGTAGTGGTCGGCGAGGAGCCACAGGGTCTGCGCCGCCGTCCGGCCCACGACGCCCGGGACGGCGGGTGCGGGCAGGTCCGGGGGCACGGTCGCCGGATCGAGCGCGTCGAGGTCGATGTCCTTGCGGTACTCCGGGTCGCAGAGCATCAGGAACCCCGTGAGCAGCCGCGAACGCCCGGTGCCCTGGCTTCCGGTCAGGACGACGACCCGGGGCGCGCCCGGCCACTCCATCCGCCACGCGGCGAGCGCGCGGAGCACGGCGTTGCGCCCCCCGATGTACGGGTGGGGCTCATAGGTGGCCTTGGCCATCGTTCCCGCGTCCTGTCCGTCCGGCACGGTCACGTCGTGTTGACCGTATGGCGTTCATCCTAAGGAGTTGCCGCGCCGCACGTCGCCGGGCCCCTCACCACCGCGCCAGCGCCAGTTCGATCGCGAACCCCGGGCCCATGGCCGCGATGAGTCCGGGGGCGCCCGGGGGCGGCGGTCCCGAGGCGATGGCCGAGTGGAGCACGTGCAGGACGGACGCGGAGGAGAGGTTGCCCTTGTCGGACAGGGACTCGCGGGTCGGGTCGAGGGCCTGTGGGGACAGGTCCATGGCCTGCTCGAAGGCGGTCATGACCTTGGGGCCGCCGCCGTGCACGATCCAGGTGGCGATCTCCGGCGGCGTGATCGCGTGCCGGTCGAGCAGGGTGTGCGCGGCCTTGGGCAGGTACTCCGCCGTCAGTTCGGGCACCTCGGGAGCCAGCAGGATGCGCAGTCCGTGCGAGCCGATGTCCCAGCCGAGGACGTCCTCGGTGCCGGGCACCAAGTAGCTGAGGGAGTCGACGAGTTCGGGCCCGCTGCCGACCCGCCCGCGGTTCGCTCCCGTGGCCACCACGGCCGCCGCGCCGTCCCCGAAGAGGCTCCCGGCGACGATGTTCGCCATGGAGGTGTCCTCCATCTGGTAGGGCAGCGAGCACAGTTCGACCGACAGCAGCACCGCGGTGTGGTCCGGGTGGCCGAGCAGATACTCCCGCAGTCGCGCGAGCCCGGCCGCGCCGCCCGCGCATCCGTTGCCGAACAGCGGGATCCGCCGGACGTCGGGACGCATGCCCATCCGGTGCGCGAGCCGCGCCTCGATCGACGGTACGACCACGCCGGTGACCGTCGTACTGATCACGGCGTCGACGTCCTCGGGGCGGACGCCCGCACTGTCCAGGGCCTCCGTGAGCACCTGCTCGCCGATCTCCAGGGCGGACTCGAGCCAGGCCCGATTGGAGTCGGTGAAGTCGGTGAGTCCGCGCAATTCGTCGAGGGGGCGGGCGAAGTAGCGCGTGCTGACCCCCGCGTTCGTCTGGATCTGGCGGAGCATCGCCGCTCCGGTCACGGAACGCCCCAGCGTCGTTCCCGCCAGGTAGTTCATGATCTCTTCCTGCGCGAACTTGTGGGGCGGCACGGCGGTCGCGATCGACGTCACTCGCGGCCACCGGGCGACCGGCGCCCCGTCCTCGCGGCCAGCCGTCAGCGGACCCGCCGTCGGCGGACCCGCCGTCACTCCCTGTGTGGACACTCGCCCTTCGCCCCTTCCGGGTTCTGCATGTGTACGGTCCGATGATGGCGCCACGGCGGGCTACGCGGCAGTGAGCAGCAGGACCGCGTTCTGTCCGCCGAATCCGAAGGCACAGCTGACCGCCGCGCCCGTGGCCAGCGGACGGGGCTGCCCCGCCACGATGTCGATCTTGTGATCGCCGCCCTGTGCCTCGAAGTTGGCGATGGGCGGCACGGTGCCGTGGCGCAGCGCGAGCACCGAGTACGCGGCCTGGATCGCGCCCGACGCCCCGAGGGAGTGCCCGATGACCCCCTTGGCCGCGGTGACCGGGGGCACGGTGTCGCCGAAGACGCGTGTCAAGGCCTCCGCCTCGGCGGCGTCGCCGACCGTGGTGGAGGTCCCGTGCGCGTTCACGAGTCCGATGTCGCGGGGCCCGAATCCGGCGTCCTTGAGCGCGGCCTCGATGGCCCGCACCGCGCCGTCGCCCCGTGGGTGCGGCGCCACGGGGTGGTGGGCGTCGGATCCGGCGCCGTAGCCGCGCAGCAGGGCCAGGACGTCGGCGCGGCGGGCCCGCGCGTCGCGCTCCCGCTCCAGGACGAGGACCGCGGCGCCCTCGCCGAGGACGAAGCCGTCGCGGGCGGCGTCGAACGGCCTGCTGGCCAGGTGGGGTTGGTCGTGGCGGGGCGACAGCGCGCGCATCCGCGTGAAGCAGGTGGCCGTCATCCTGGAGCGGGCCGATTCGCTGCCGCCCGCGAGGACGACGTCGCACGTGCCCGAGCGCAGCAGGTCCCGGGCCACTCCGAGCGCGGTCGCGCCCGAGGCGCAGGCGCTCGCGGTGGTGAAGTTGGGGCCCTGCGCGCCCAGGTCGATGGCGACCTCGCCCGCGGCCATGCTCGGCACGCTGCGCGGCAGCGCGAGCGGCGAGACCCGCCGCGGCAGGTCCGCACCGAGGTGGCCGAACTCGGTGACGTACGTACTGAGGCAGTTGGAGCCGACGCCGAGGACGACGCCGACCCGTTCGCCGAGCCCGCCCTCGGTGGACAGGCGGGCGTCGGCGACGGCGCGGCGCGCGGCGACGAGCGCGAACTGGATGAACCGATCCACCCGCCGGGCCAGCGGCCTTCCGAGCTCCTCGGCCGGGTCGAAGCCGGTGACCTGGCAGGAGAAGTCGATGGGAAGCCCGGCGAGTTCGGGATCCGGGGCGGCCAGTGAGCGGCCCTCGCACAGGGCCGCCCAGTTGTCCTCGCGCGTGTGTCCGGCCGGGGTGACGAGCCCGAGCCCGGTGACGGCGACGTCAGCGAGCATCGGCGAAGGCGCGCGCGGCGTCGGAGAGGGTGGCGGACGGCGACAGGTCCATGGCCTCTTCGGAGGGCACGATGCCGAACCGCTCCTCCGCCGCCACGACCATCTCCATCAGGGCCAGCGAGTCCATGCCGAGGCTCTCGAAGGTGGCGTGCGGCGTGAGCTCGTGGGACTCCGCCTCGCTGCCCAACTGCTCGCTCAGCAGGGCCACGAAGGGTTCGGGCAGTGTGTTGTCGGCGGCTTGGGTCATGTCTGGTTTCCTCCTGCGAGACGTGGGGTGTTCGGGTAGGGGGTTCTGTCGGCCGACCGCATCCGTGCGAACAACTCCCGGGAGCGGGCGGCCCGTTCGGTGAGCTGCCGCACATGCGCGTCGAGCCGTAGCCGTGCCTGCTCCCCTGCGGCGGAGAGGCCGGCGAGTGACGACACCTTCAGCGCCCGCAGCAGCGGGGACACCACGTGCTCCAGGTGTACGTCGAGGTTGTAGATGCCGGAGGCCGCGATCCGCGCCGCGCGGGCCCGGAAGCCGGGGATCGCCGCGCCTGGCATCTCGAAGCGTTCCAGGATGTCGGCCAGGGCGCCGAGGGCCGCGTCGGGGTACCGGTCGAGCGCGTCGGCGAACAGCTCCCGGTAGAAGAGCATGTGCAGGTTCTCGTCTGCGGCGATCCGCGCCATCAGCTGCTCGCCCGCCGGATCCCCGCACGCGGCACCGGCGTTGCGGTGCGCCTGCCGGGTCGCCAGTTCCTGGACGGTGACGTACGCCAGTACGTGCAGGGTGCTCGGCGCGCCCGTGTGGTAGCCGGTGCCGACGTGCCGCATCCGCAGGTCCTCAAGCGCGACGGGGTCGACGACGCGGCGGGCGTGGACGTAGGAGCGCAGCACAGCGGCGTGCCGGTCCTCCTCGGCCGTCCAGCGGTGCACCCAGGTGCCCCAGGCGCCGTCGCGGCCGAACCGGGTGGCGATCTCGAAGTGGTAGCTGGGCAGGTTGTCCTCGGTCAGCAGGTTCACGACCAGCGCGTCCTGCACGGCCCGCGGCAGCGGGGTCTGCTCGGGCGACCAGGCGGTGCCGCCCAGCGGGCCGTCGTAGTCGTGGGCCGCGCTCCACGGCACGTACTGGTGCGGGAACCAGTCGTGCGCGGTGGCCAGATGCCGTTCGAGGAGCCGCTCCACCGTCGGCTCCAGCTCTCGCAGGACGCGCTGCGCCCCGGCATCGGCGTCGGTCATGCACCCGTTCCCTTCGTCGTCCCGGACGGGACCCGCATCTGAGGGTTCGTCAAAAGTCGTTCTGTCGCGGCCTGCAAACGCGGATTCGGCAAAACCGGAAACGATCTTTCACTCGTTCGCGTCCAGCGCGTCAACACACCCCGCACGACGTGCGGCTTTCGCGGGACGAAGCGTGATGTGGGCGGCGGATGCGGATAGTTATGGTCGGGTGATCGCCTCAGACCTCCCGCTCCCCCGGCCGTCGGCCGCGAAGACCGGTGGAGTGCTGTTCTCCATGTGTCTCGCGCTGATCCTGGTCACCGCCTCCATGTCCAGCCTGTATCTCGCCCTGCCCGACATGGCGCTCGCCCTGTCCGCGTCCACCACCTCGCTGACGTGGGTCGTCGACGGGTACGTGCTGGCGCTGGCCGGGCTCGTCCTTCCACTGGGCGCGCTCGGCGACCGGATCGGCCGGCGCAGGACGCTGCTCGCCGGCACGGTCGTCCTCGGCGTCGCGGCGCTGGCCGCCTCAGAGGCGTCGGGGACGACGGCGCTGATCGCCTGGCGGGCGGTGATGGGGCTCGGCGCGGCCATGATCATGCCGGGCACGCTGTCCACGGTGACGGCCGTACTGCCCCAGGAGCAGCGGGAGAAGGGCGTCGCCGTCTGGTCCGCGAGCGCCGCGGTCGGGGTGATCCTGGGGATGCTCGCCTCGGGCCTGCTGCTGCAGTGGTTCGACTGGCGGTCGATCTTCGTGTCCGGCGCCGTGGCCGCGGCGGGCGTCGCCCTGTCCGCCGCGCTTCTGGCGCCGGAGACGAAGGGCGGGCACCGGCACCGGTTCGACGTCGGTGGCGCGGCGTGCACCGCGCTCGCGCCCGCGGGCCTCGTGTACGCGCTCATCGAGGGCAACGACGTCGGCTGGGGGCAGCCACAAGTCCTGGTGGCACTGGCCGTCATGGTGGCGGCCGGTGTCGCGTACGTCGTCCTGGGGCTGCGCTCCGAGCAGCCGCTGCTCGACCCGCGGCTCTTTCGCAACCGGGGCTTCCGGGCCGGGGCCGTGACGATCGCGGTGCAGTTCATGGCCGTGTTCGGCTTCTTCTTCGTCGGCCTGCAATACCTCCAACTCGTCCTCGACTACAGCCCGTTGAGGTCCGCGGTCGCCCTGGTGCCGGTGGCGGTGGTCGTCGCGCTGGTCTCCGAGGTGACGCCGCGTCTGGTCGACCGGATCGGCATGCGCACCGTCACGGTCGGCGGGCTGCTGCTGCTCGGCGCCGGGCTCTTCGCGCTGTCCCTCATCGACGTCGACTCCGGGTACATGCCGTTCCTGGGCAGCCTCGTGCTGGCGGGCCTCGGGATCGGGCTCACCGGTGTCGTCGGCACCTCGGCGATCACCGGCTCGCTCCCCCGGGACCAGCAGGGCGTCGCCTCCGCGATGAACGACGTGACCCGCGAGGCGGGCGCCGCCATCGGCATCGCGCTGATGGGCTCGCTGTTCGGCCGCCACTACCGCTCCTCGCTGCCCGACCTCTCACGCCTTCCGGAGCCCGCCGCCGACGCCGTGCGGCACTCCCCCGTGGGCGGCCTGGAGGTCGCCGACCGGGTGGGCGGGATCCAGGGCCCGCTGCTCGCGTCGGCGGTCAAGGACGCGCTGGTGAACGGGATGTCGGTGGCGCTCGGCACGGTCACCGTCATCGTCGTCGTCGCGGGCTGCGCCCTCTTCCGTACGCCGCGGCGGCCGACGCACCCCGAGACCCACTGAGCCCCGCGAGCCACCTCAGGAAGGAACGTCCGCCGTGACCGATCCAGGTTCGATCCACGTGCCGGCGGGGCTGCTCGTCCTGCTCGCGGCCATCACCGCCGAGCGGCTCCTCGAACTCGTGGTGGCCAAGCGCAACGCGCGCTGGGCCGCCGCCCGCGGAGGCGTCGAGTACGGGCGCGGCCACTATCCGGTGATGGTGGTGCTGCACGTGGGCCTCATCGCCGGCACACTGGCCGAAGTCGCCCTCGTACCACGCGAGTTCACCCCCGCCGTGGGCTGGCCCGCGCTGACCGCGGTGGTCCTCGCGAACGTCGTGCGCGGGTGGTGCATGCACGCCCTCGGCCCGCAGTGGAACACCCGCGTCATCGTCGTGCCGGGCATGCCACTGGTCACCACGGGCCCCTACCGCTGGACGCGGCACCCGAACTATCTGATCGTGATCCTCGAGGGTTTCGCACTACCCCTCGTCTACAGCGCGTGGATCACCGCGACCCTGTTCACCGTGGCCGACGCCGCGCTGCTCTCCGTACGCATGCGAGTGGAGAACAGAGTGCTGCGGCCCGCCACTTGACGTTGCGCGGAGCTTCAGGAGCGGGCCGGTCATCGCGGTGGTGACGACGGCCATGACGACCATCGTGGAGTAGAAGCTCTGGTCGATCAGGTGCATGTCGAGCGCGACGGCCACGATGACGATCTCGGTGAGCCCGCGGGTGTTCATCAGTACGGCCAGCGGCACGGCCGCGGAGTGGTCGAGCCCGGACAGCCGGGCCCCGGCATACGCTCCGCCCGCCTTGGAGAGCACCGCCACGGCTATGACGGCGAGCAGGGTGAGCAGCGCCGCGCCGGTGAAACCCGACAGGTCGACCTTGCTGCCCGCCACCACGAAGTACAGCGGCAGCAGCACATGGCCCACCTGTTCCATCTGCCGCATGATCCCGGTGCGGACGGAGCCGAGCGTGTTCCGTGGCATGACCGCGCCGAAGGCGAAGGCGCCGAAGATGAAGTGGATGCCGAGCCATTCGGTGGCCGCGCAGGACAGCATCAGCCCGGCGACCAGCAGCGGCAGCAGGCGCTCCGCGGGCCGGTCGCGGTGCTGTGCTCGGCGCACGGCCGCGCCGAGTACGGGGCGTACGACGACGACCATGAGCAGCAGATAGACGGGAAGCGCCGCCGTGCGCCACTGCCCGGAGGTACCGGCGTACGCGACGACGCCCGCGAGGCCGATCCAGGCGACCAGATCGCCGAGGGCCGCGGCGCCCAGCGCGAGGCTGCCCACCGGGTGCCTGCTGAGGCCGCTGTCGGCGAGGATCCGGGCCAGTACCGGGAAGGCCGTCACGGACATCGCCACGCCGACGAAGAGGACGAAGGCGGTGTGGCTGCCGGGGGCGTAGGTGTCGGCCAGAGGGACAGCAAGGGCGGTGCCCGCGGCGAGCGGGAGGACGACGGATCCTGTGGCCACGCCGAGGGCTGCGCCGCGCCGCTCGCGCAGTAGGCCGCCGTCGAGTTCGTAACCCATGAGGAACATGAAGGTCGCGAGGCCCACGTTGGCGAGCGCGCCGAGCAGTGGCTTCACGTCGGCGGGCAGGACGGCCTCGGAGCCCGAGGCGGTGAGGACCATGGGGCTGGCGAGCAGCCCGGCGCAGATCTCGCCGACGACGGCGGGCTGGCCGGCGCGCCGGGCGAGCCGGCCCGCGAGGTGCGCGGCTCCGAGGGCGAGGGCGAGGGTCAGGAAGAAGTCGGCGACGGCACTTCCGGTCATGGAGCAGCTCCTGTGCTGGCAGGCTGGCGGAGCCCCTTCGGGCCGGGGAGCGGGGCCCTCCCCATCCGGCCTCCAGCCGAGATTGCCCCGCCGTGCCCGGTGCGTCACCGGCGCATGGGGGCACGGGCCCCGCCCTCGTGCCGGGCTACGGGGTGTCGACCGGTTCGAAGATCTCGGCGGTGCCGTACAGGCCGGAGATGAGGGTGACGAAGTCGGCCTTGCTGTTCAGCAGCCCATTGGGGTCGATGGCGCGCTGGGCCTCGTCCCAGTACTCCTCCTTGAGCCTGGTCCGGTCGTAGAAGACGCGCACGAACTCCAGGATCACGCCGAGGAATTCCTGGTAGTTCTTCTGATACCGCTGAAGCACCTCCTCCTCGCACTCGGGCTTGTCCAGGACGCGCCCGAGGCCGTCGGCGAGGCGCTCGGCGGCGCGCAGCGCGAGGGTCACGCCCGAGGACAGCAGCGGGTCGACGAACGCGGCGGCGTCCCCGACCAGCGCCCAGCCCGGCCCGTGGAAGCGCGTCGCCCGGTACGACCAGTCCTTGATGGTGCGCATCCCTGCGACCTGGACGGCGTCCCGGGTCAGCCGGCTCACCTCGCAGGACTCGGCGATCTTCGCGCGGACGAAGGCCTCCGCGTCCCGGGGTGCTTCCTTCTTGTACGCGTCGACGGGGGTCACGTAGCCGATGCTGACGGTGCCGTCGGACAGCGGGATGTACCAGAGCCAGCCGTCGGGCAGGTTCTCGATGAGGGTGTCGCCTGCCCGGTTGCCGGGGTAGCGCTCGCAGCCCTGCCAGTACGACCACACGGCGATGTTGCGCAGGTCGTCGTGCCATTCGATGAGGTCGAACCGGCGGGCCAGGAGGTGCTGTTGACCGGAGGCGTCGACGAGCATCCGGCTGCGGGCGGTCCTCGGCGTCGCCGCGCCCTTCGGCTGGTAGGTCACGCCGGTGACGCGGTCGCCGTCCTGGAGGATGTCCTTGACGGTGGCTTCCTCGACGACGACGGCGCCGAGTTCGCGGGCGCGGGCGAGGAGCAGCGCGTCGAAGTCGGCGCGGCGCACCTGGTGCACGTTCTCGTACGGTGAGCCCTCGTTGAACCGGAAGTCCCACGGCTCGATGCCGGCGCCCCACACGAACGTGGCCCCGTACTTGCGCAAGTAGCCGATCTCGTCCAGCCGTTCGCGTACACCCATGCGCTCCAGTGCGGGCACCAGACCGGGGTTGAGGGACTCGCCGATGTGATAGCGCGGGAACTTGTCCCGTTCGAGCACCAGGACGCGGCGCCCTTCCTTGGCCAGAAGCCCGGCGGTCACCGCCCCGGCCGGTCCGCCGCCCACCACGATGACGTCGTACTGCTCGTCGATACTGATGTCGTCACTCCTGTTGATCCGGGGGAGGTGAAGTACGACCTGCCGCCGCGGTCGGCTACGGACCGTCCGGGCACACGTCGTCCCGCCTTCGGCCTGCTGCCGAACGCCACCGGACGCTATCGGCCCGAGGCCGCGCGAATCCTCCGCGTTAGCCACTCCGAAGTGCGGAAACACTCGATGGGATGGCCGGCCGTTCCCTTGTCGCCGGATGATCGTTTCCGGTGTCCGCGATCTCCACGGCGACGGCGCCGGGCGGGCGTGGTTTCAGTTCGTGATGTCGACGGCGTGGGTGTACTGATCGTCGGTCACGGGCTCCAGCCACGTGGTTCCGTCGCCATTGGCGTCGCCGACGACCATGGCGATGTGCGCCATGAGGGAGGTGTCGGTGGCACCGTGCCAATGCTCCTCGCCGGGTGGGCACTTGATGGTCTGGCCGGCGCTGACACGTACGACGCTGCCGTCGCGGGTGCCGACGAGGCCGGTTCCGTCGGTGACGTAGAGGGTCTGGCCGTTGGCGTGGGAGTGCCAGTTGGTTCGGGCGCCGGGGGTGAAGCGGACCAGGGCGGCGGCCAGGCGGGCGGGTTCGGCCGGAGTTTCGATCATGTTGAGGTAGACGTCGCCGGTGAAGCGTTCGGCGGGGGCTTGGTGGGTGGGGGTCCGAGTGATGTGTTCCATGACGGCTTTCCGTGCGCTTTCTGTGTGGGTGGGGTTGGTGGGTGGGGTGGGGTGTCGTGGTCGGCCCGTGTCACTGGGCGGTGTAGCCGCCGTCGACCGGGAGAGCGACGCCGGTGACGTACCTGGCACCGTCACTGCACAGCCACAGAACGGCCTGGGCGATCTCGTCCGCGGTGCCGAGCCGGTCGATGGCCTGGCCGGACGCGGCCCGGCCGCGATCGAGTTCGCCTCCTTCGACCATGGCGTCGACCATCGGGGTGGCGATGGTGCCGGGGCAGACGGCGTTGATGCGTACGCCGCGGGAGCCGTACTCAAGGGCCGCGCTCTTCGTCAGGCCTACCACGCCGTGCTTGGCGGCGTGGTAGGCGGCGCGGCCGGGGTTGCCCACGAGGCCGCCGAGGGACGAGCAGTTGACGATCGCGCCACTGCCCTGGGCGCGCATGTGGCGCAGTTCGTGCTTCACGCTCGCCCAGATACCGCGCAGGTTGACGGCCTGGACGCGGTCGAACTGGTCGGCGCTCTCGTCGGCGGCGTCGGTGGGCGGGACCATGATGCCGGCGTTGTTGTACGCCATGTCGAGCCGCCCGAACGTTTCCACGGTGCGGTCGACGGCGGCGGCGACCTGGTCCTCGTCCGAGACGTCGCAGACCAGCGCGAGCGCCCGGTGGCCGTCGTCGACGAGCTGTTCGGCGGCGGCCTTCGCGGCATTCCCGTCGATGTCGGCGAGTGCGACGGCGGCCCCCGCGGTGGCGAAGGCCCGGGCGGTGGCCAGGCCCATGCCGGAGCCGGCGCCAGTGATGAGGGCGACCTGGCCGACGAAGTCGTAGGTGGGGTTCATGGTGTGTGCTCCCAACGAGGTGCAACGAGGTGCAACGAGGTGTACGGATGTGCGTGTCGGCGTGTGGTGGACGCGGCGCCGGTGTTGTGCCACCTCACCCAGGCAAGCGCCGTCCCGCGCGGAGAGCGAGTCACCGACGAGGGGTGTACCGGCAGTACATCGCTCCGGATCCCACCTGGCCGTACGGTCGAGACATGGACAACCGTGACGAGGTCCGCGAGTTCCTGACCTCGCGGCGCGCCAAGATCAGCCCCGAACGGGCCGGGCTGCCCACCGGCTCCCGTCGCCGGGTACCGGGCCTGCGCCGCAGCGAGGTCGCCGCCCTGGCCGACATGAGCGTGGAGTACTACGCGAAGCTGGAGCGCGGCCACCTCGCCGGGGTCTCCCCGGCCGTCCTCGAAGCGGTCGCCCGTGTCCTCCAGCTCGACGACGCCGAGCGCGCCCACCTGCTGAACCTGGCGCAGGCCGCCGACGGGAGCGACGCCCTGACCCGGCCACGGCGCCGCCGCGCCAAGGACGGCTGGACCGCACACCGCAGCCTGCAGTGGACGCTGGACACCATCACCGCGGGACCGGCGTTCGTCCGCAACGGCCGCATGGACGTCCTCGCCACGAACCAACTGGCCCGCGCCTTCTACCGCGACCTCTACGCCACCCCCGCCAACCAGGCGAACCTCGCCCGTTTCAACTTCCTGGACCCGGCCTCCCGGCGCTTCTACCCGGACTGGGACCGGTTCGCGGACGTGGCCGTCGCCATCCTGCGCACCGAGGCGGGCCGCAACCCGTACGACAAGGGTCTGCACGACCTCGTCGGTGAACTGTCCACCCGCAGCGAGGAGTTCCGCACCCGCTGGGGCGCCCACGACGTCCGCCACCACGGCACCGGCACCAAGCGCTTCCACCACGAGACCGTCGGCGACCTCACCCTCGCCTTCGAGGGACTCGAACTGGCCGCCGAGCCCGGCCTGACCCTGACCATCTACGCCGCCGAGCCCGGCTCCGCATCGGAGGAGGGCCTGCGCCTGCTCGCCTCATGGGCCGCCACCCACGATCCTTCAGCTGCCTGAGGAGTGCTGCGGGCCGGTGGTCCTGGGGGTGGGGCGTGGTGCGGTCATGTCGAGGAGAAGCAGGGCGTCGTGGTCGGGGGTGCCGGGTTCGGCGGTGTAGACGCCGAGGCGCTGGCCGGGTGTGCCTTCGACGTGCAGCGACTGCGAGGTGAGGGTGATCGTTCCGACGTGCGGGTGGTGGAACGTCTTGTGGGCGGGCTTACGGCCGGTCACCTCGTAGCGCTCCCACAGGCCCGCGAAGTCGGGGCTTTTGAGGAGGAGTTCGCCGACGAGGTTGGTGAGGTCGGGGGCGTCGGGCGCGGTCCCGGCGATGGCGCGCAGGCGGGCGACGCACGCGGTGATCTGGCGGTCCCAGTCGGGGAACAGATCGCGGGCGGCCGGGTGGAGGAAGAGATAGCGGGCGAGGTTGCGGTGCTTGGCCGACCAGTCGTCGAGGCCCGCGTACAGGGCGAGGCCGCCGGGGTTCGAGGCGAGCATGTCCATGCTGCGGCTGATGACGTAGGCCGGGTTCGGGCGCAGTGACTCGAGCAGCAGCTTCAGATGGGGGCGCACGGTCCGGCTGGGGGCGGGCGGTGGCTCGCCGACGTAGCGGGCGGCGCGGGCGGCGAGCTCGCGCAGGTGCTGGTGCTCCTGGTCGTCCATGCGCAGGGCGCGGGCGAGGGAGTCGAGCACGGCGGGGCTGGGGCGGGTCTCTTTGCCGCGTTCCAGACGCACGTAGTAGTCGATGCTGATGCCTGCGAGGGTGGCCAATTCCTCGCGGCGCAGCCCTGGGGTGCGGCGTACGCCGGCGCCGATGGTGAGGCCGACGTGCTCGGGGCTGGTCTGGGTCCGGCGGGCACGCAGGTAGCGGCCCAGCTCGGCGCCCTCGCTGTGCGCGCTCTCGGATGCCATGACCCCAGTCTCACCCGGTCGGTGCCCGCGGCGCGGGCGGGAGGGGGGCCCTGTCAGTACCCCCGAAGAGCCCGCCCTGCCACACCGCCGCGATCCGGGCGAAGGTGGTTGGGCAAGACGCCGACATCGTGATCGGTTCTCCGGAGCGGCACAGGCACGATCCGCTGATCCGGACGACGACACGGATGCCGGGCGACACCACGATGCGAAGAAGGCGAGATGCGGTACATCAAACTGCGTGACCTGGAGGTTTCCCGGATCGGGCTGGGCGCCATGGGCATGTCCCACGGCTACACCGGCTCCGGCACCGACGACGCGGAGTCGATCAGGACGGTGCACCGGGCGCTGGAACTGGGCGTCACGCTCATCGACACCGCCGAGATCTACGGCCCGTACACCAACGAGGAGCTGCTCGGGCGCGCGCTGAAGGGCCGTCGGGACCAGGTGGTGCTGGCCACGAAGTTCGGCCTGGTCTCCCACGGCGGCGAGGGTGCGTGGAACCTGGACTCCGGCCCCGCCAACATCCGCACCGCCGTCGAGGGCTCCCTGAAGCGGCTGGGCACCGACCACATCGACCTGTACTACCAGCACCGGGTCGACCCGCACACGCCGGTCGAGGAGACCGCCGGCGCCGTGCGGGAGCTGATCTCCGAAGGCAAGGTGCGAGCCTTCGGGCTCTCGGAGGCCGGCCCGGACACGATCCGCCGCGCCCACGCCGTGCAGCCGGTCACCGCCGTCCAGTCCGAGTACTCCCTGTTCACCCGCGGTATCGAGGACCGTGTCCTGCCGGTGCTGCGGGAGCTGAACATCGGCTTGGTGCCGTTCTCCCCGCTCGGCCGGGGCGTACTGACCGGCACCGTCCGCTCCACCGACCAGTTCGACGAGAACGACTTCCGCCGCGGCAACCCGCGCTTCACCGGCGAGAACTTCCGCCGCAACCTCGCCCTGGCCGACGAGGTCAAGGCGCTGGCCGACGAGGCCGGAGCCACACCCGGGCAGGTGGCGCTGGCCTGGCTGCTGGCCCAGGGTGACGACATCGCCCCGATCCCCGGCACCAAGCGCGTGGCCCGGGTCGAGGAGAACACCGCCGCCGACGCCGTCACGCTGACCGCCGGGCAGTTGGAAAGGCTCTCCGGTCTGCCGCCCGCTGCGGGCGCCACCCACACCGAGGCCCAGGCCCGCATGCTGGAGCGCTGACGCCGCCCCGCCACGATCTCAGCCCACCCCCCGTTTGGAGCAACCCCCTCATGCGTGCAGCAGTGATGTACGGAGCCGGAGACGTCCGCGTCGAGGACCGGCCCGACCCGAAGATCGTCCAGCCGGCCGACGCGGTGGTCCGCGTGGTCGCCTCCTGCGTGTGCGGCAGCGACCTGTGGCCCTACGCGTCCATGCCCGCCACCGGCACCGGCCGACCCATGGGTCACGAGTTCCTCGGCGTCGTCGAGGAGACCGGCGCGGACGTGACCGGCCTCAAGGCGGGAGACCTCGTTGTCGCGCCGTTCACGTACAGCGACAACACCTGCGACTACTGCGCCAAGGGCCTGCACATCTCGTGCCGCGACGGCGGCCGGTACGGATTCGACGGAGTCGACGGCGGCCAGGGCGAAGCCGTCCGTGTCCCGCACGCGGACGGCACCCTCGTGAAGCTGCCCGTGGCCGCCGACTCCGCGCTGCTGCCCTCCCTGCTGGCACTGTCCGATGTGATGACCACCGGCCACCACGGCGCCGTCACCGCTGGCGTCACCCGCGGCGACACCGTGCTGGTCGTGGGGGACGGCGCGGTCGGCCTGTGCGCGGTCCTCGCCGCGCACAGGCTCGGCGCCGAACGGATCGTCCTCGCCGGCCGCCACACACCCCGCACCGACCTGGGCCGCCGCTTCGGCGCCACCGATGTCGTCGCCGCCCGCGGAGAGGAGGGCATCGCCCGGATCCGCGAGCTGGCCGGCGGCGTGGACAAGGTGATCGAGGCCGTCGGCACCCGCCCGGCCCTCGACACCGCACTCGGCGCGGTCCGTGACGGCGGCATCATCAGCCGCCTCGGCGTGCCGCAGTACGAGGAGGGCCCGATCGGCCCCGGTCTGTTCATGCGCAACATCACCCTGACCGGCGGCGCCAGCCCCGCCCGCGCGTACATCGAGCAGCTGCTGCCCGACGTCCTGGACGGCACCATCGCCCCCGGCCGCGTCTTCGATCAGACCTTCACCCTCGACCAGACTCCGGACGCCTACCGGGCCATGGCGGACCGTCAGGTCCTCAAGGCCCTCATCCGCCCCTGAACGGCCGGTTATGGGCTGGGAGCGGGGAGCGTGGGAGCAACAGAAAAAGGGCCGTTCGAAAACGGCCCTTCACCCGCGACGTTCGATCGTTCGAACTTGTCGGGACGACAGGATTTGAACCTGCGCCCCCTTGACCCCCAGCGCATCCACGGCGAACTCGCCCTCCTCGGCATCCGGATCGCACCATCCACCGTCCGGGAGATCCTCAAGGCCGACGGCATCGACCCAGCCCCACAGCGAACCACCAATCACCTGGGCCAACTTCCTGCGCTCCCAAGCTGAGGCGATCCTCGCGATGGACTTCATCGAGACCGTCACTCTCACCGGCCAGCGTCAGTACGTCCTCGTCGCCATCCACCACGCCGGCAGAAGGATCCGCGTCCTGGGCAACGAAACCTGGTCATGGACCTGGAAGACGCCGGACAAGCCCCTGCGATCAAGTACCTCATCCGCGACCGAGACGCCAAGTACCCACCAGCGATCGACGACATCGTCGAGCAGGCTGGCATCACCACCACCCTCACCGGCATCCGGATCCCCCGCATGAACTCGATCACGGAACGCTGGGTACGGACCCTGCGACGCGAGCTCCTCGACCGCACCCTGATCTGGAACGAACACCACCTGCGCCACGCACTGCACGCACTGAAGGAATACGAGCAGCACGACAACAAGCACCGCACGCACCGAACACTCCAAGCAGCCGCCCCACTCCACGCCTCGCCCGAACCCCTCGATCCGGAACAAATCGACCGCCTAAGCATTCGCCGACACGACCGCCTCAGCGGCGTGATCCACGCATACCGGCATGTCTGCTGACGTGCACGGACGTGTTTGTCGGCACGCACAACGCCCACGTACTCAACGCGGAGCGCACTCCAGCGTCGGGCATGTCTCCGCTCCGCCCCCTGTACCAGCGGACGCAGTCTTCAGTACCGTCTTTCGGTCTGACCTTTGTCAGCTATGACGCCGTCACGGAGGTGTGCGCACGTGGACTTCCAGCTCAGTGAGGACCAGGAAACGATCCGCAAGGCCGTCGCAGGACTGCTCCGCGAGTTCGACGACGCCTACTGGAGCTCCAAGGACCAACAGCACGAATTCCCCGAGGAGTTCTACGCCGCCGTGGCGCGCGGTGGCTGGCTCGGCCTGACGATCCCGGAGGAGTACGGCGGCCATGGCCTCGGGATCACCGAGGCCACGCTGCTGCTCGAGGAGGTGGCGCGCTCGGGCGGCGGAATGAACGCGGCGAGCGCGATCCACCTGAGCATCTTCGGCATGCATCCCGTGGTCGTGCACGGCTCGGAGGAGCTCAAGCGGCGCACTCTCCCCCGCGTCGCCACCGGCGATCTGCACGTCTGCTTCGGCGTCACCGAGCCGGAAGCCGGGCTCGACACCACGCGGATCACCACGTTCGCGCGACGCGAGGGCGACCACTACGTCGTGGACGGCCGCAAGGTGTGGATCTCCAAGGCCATGGAGTCGGAGAAGATCCTGCTCCTGACCCGCACCACGCGCGCGGACGACGTGGACAAGAAGACGGACGGCATGACGCTGTTCCTGACCGATCTCGACCGCGCGCACGTCGACATCCGCCCCATCGCGAAGATGGGCCGCAACGCCGTGACCTCCAACGAGCTGTTCATCGACGGGCTGCGGGTGCCGGTCGCCGACCGGGTCGGCGAGGAGGGGCAGGGATTCCGCTACATCCTCGACGGGCTCAATCCGGAGCGGATGCTGATCGCCGCCGAGGCGCTGGGGATCGGGCGGGTGGCGCTGGAGCGCGCGGTCAAATACGCCAACGAGCGGGAGGTGTTCGGGCGGCCCATCGGGATGAACCAGGGCCTGCAGTTCCCGCTCGCCGACTCCCTCGCCCGGCTCGACGCCGCGGAGCTGATGCTGCGCAAGGCGACCTGGCTGTACGACAACGGGCGCCCGTGCGGCCGCGAGGCGAACACCGCCAAGTACCTGTGCGCGGAGGCCGGTTTCGACGCGGCGGACCGGGCGCTGCAGACGCATGGAGGGATGGGATACGCCGAGGAATACGCGGTCGCGCGGTTTTTCCGGGAGGCGCGGCTGATGAAGATCGCGCCGATCAGCCAGGAGATGATCCTCAACTATCTGGGTTCGCACACGCTGGGCCTGCCGAGGAGCTACTGAACCGTGGTCGCCGGAAAGTCGTTCACCCCCGTCACCGTGCCGAAGGCGGCCGATGTCCTGGCCGCCGACATCCGGGAACGCATCCTCTCCGGTGGCCTCCCGGAGGGCTCGATGCTGCCGCCGGAACGGGAGTTGGCGGAGCAGACGGGCCTGAGCCGCGCCACGGTGCGCGAGGCGCTGCGCATCCTTCAGGTCGAGCGGCTGCTGCGGATCAGGCCGGGGCGGGGCGGTGGCGCGTTCGTGCACCGCCCCGACCACGAATCCCTGGCCAGTGCCGTCGAGTTGGTGATCCGGGGCCAGCGTCTGCGGCTCGACGCCCTGCACGAGACGAGGGAGGCCCTCGAGCCCGCCTGCGCGGAGCTGGCCGCCGTCCGTCGCACGGAGCATGACCTGGAACAACTCGATGCGGCCCACGCGGAGTTGGTGGACGCCGGCGCCGCCGGTGACGTGCCGCGGTTCCTGCGCGGCAACATCCGCTGGCACACCGTCGTGGCCCGCGCGTCGGGCAATGAGCTGCTGATCGGCTTCATGAGCGCCCTGTCCGGATCGATCCACGCGGCCACGGACATCGAGGGGTTCCTGGACGACGACATTCGCCGGGCGACCGTGCGGGCCCACGCACGGGTCACCCGGGCGATCCGGGAGCGGGACGGGAAGGGCGCGAAGCGTCGCATGGAGCGGCATGTGTGCGCCTTCGCGCGACTGGCGGCACGAGTAGACATGCGTGAACGACTGGAGCTGAAGCCCGAGGAGGCGGGCGAAACAGCAGCAGATCCGCCCCGCGGCACGCCCCACTGAAGCATCCCCCGGCACGCCGCACACCTCATACAGCGCGCCCGCCCACAAGTGTCGCCCGTACGCAGTCGGCCGTCAGGTTCTCGAGCGCCTCCCGCAGCGATACGTGGAGCAGGCACAGGTCCGCCGCCGCGCCCGGCGCGACGGACCGGGGCGGGCCGGCCGGAGCATGCGGAGCGCCCAGGAAGAGCCCGAGGGCCTCACGCGGCGCCACTCCTTCGGGACCGCTCCGCCCAGCGGCCGCGCGCATCACCGCCCAGGGGTCCGCCGTGCCGTACGGGGCATCCGTGCCGGCGGCCACAGGGATACCGGAGGCGCGGAGGGTGCCGCAGCGGTACAGGTGGGCCTGATCGTCGTCGGCCACGTCCGTCTCGTACGCCATCGCCCGCTCCACCGGGAAGTGCGGCTGGGTGACCACGGTGACGCCGAGCCGGCCCAGCCAGCCGAGAGCCTCCGTGGGGATCACCGCACCGTGCTCGATGCGGTCGCCCGGCACGCTGCCCGCCTCGTCGAGCGCGAGCAGCGTGACGAAGAGTTGGACGCGGGTGACGCAGTGGACGGCGACGGCGCGGGGGCGGGCCGCCACGACGCGCGTCGCGAGCTCGTTCGGTGTGGGCAGTGTCGGATCGTCCAGGCGGATCTTCACCGGGGCGGCGGGGTCCAGGCCGAGGACGGTGAGACGTTGCGGAAGGGGACGGAGGAGGGTGCGCAGATCGGCAGCGGGTTCGGGGTCGGCGTTGGTGAACCCGGTGATGCCACGGGCCGCTGCCCGGCGGCCGACCCCCGCCAGGTCCAGAGGCGTCGGTGGGACGCGGGGCCGCAGGCGCTCGTCCGCGCGCCAGAACCTGCCGTCCCCGGCGCTGTCCAGACCCGCGGCGCGCAGTGCGGCGCCGTTCCACATCCACAGTTCGCCGCTGCGGTGCTGCACGCGCACCGGCCGGTCGGCGACGATCCGGTCGAGCGCCGCTCGGTCAAGGGGGCCCGCGACGCTCTCGTGATAGCCGACGGCCCGCACCCACTCCCCCGGCTTCCCGCCCCGCAGCGCCTCCGCGAGTCGTTCGGCCCCGCCCACGTCCGCCGGGCCGACGCGCACGGATGCCTGCTCGGCGGCCAGCGCGGCGAGGTGCACATGGTGGTCGTGCAGCCCGGGCAGCAGCGCACCGCCCTGCCCGTCGATCCCGTCGCGTCCGGCGAGCCGCGCCCCCACCTCGACTACGCGCCCGGCCGCCACGCGCACGTCCACCCGCCCGAGCGCCTCGACTTCCACGTCCCGGATCAGCACGGTGCATCACCGCCCCGCGGCGGCTACATCCGCCGCGCATGCCGCCATGGCGACGTCCAGGAGGTGCCCGCCGCCGTCCCGCAGCGACCGGGCCACGGAGCGGGCCGCGTACAGGCCGGTGACAGGGTCGGCCAGGGCGTCGCCCAGGAACACAGGGCCGGCGCCGTCCAGGGGCCACGCGACGAGTCCGCCGGCCACCGCCGCGTCGTCGCCGAAGGCGATCCGGTCGTCGGCGCGCCCGTAACCCGTGATGCTCGCCCACACGCGGCCGGGGCGCCCGGCGAGGAACCGTTCGGCGTCGAGCCCCGCACGGCGCAGGGCCCGGGGGCGCGACGCCTCGATCACCACGTCGGCATCGGCCACCGCGGAGCTCAGCGCGGCGGGGTCGGCGAAGTCGAGGACGACACCTTGGTGGTCGTCGTGCAGGTGCCGGTAGAAGGCCGGGCTGCCGCCACGTGCGCCGTCGGGACGTGTCGTGCTCTCCACCTTCAGCACCTGGGCGCCGCCGAGGCCGAGCAGTCGGGCGCACAGCGGCCCTGCCCACAGCGCCGAGAAGTCCACAATGCGGATCCCCTCGGGCGTCCGGGGCGGACCGGTGGGACCGACGCGTTCGTGGCGCACAGGCGCGCGGCTGCACCGCTCCGAGCCGAGGGAAGCCGCGGCAAGCCCCAGCAGTTGGGCTCTGCCGACGACCTCCGAGGCGGAGCTGCCAGCCACCGCGTCCGCCAACTCGTCCCTGTCGCCGAGCAGATTGAGGAGAGCCGGTAGACAGGCGCGGTCCTCGGCGCGCGCCAGGTTGACGGCCACCCAGCCGTCGGCGGCGCGCAGCAGGCGGCAGGTGCCACCCGACGAGGTACGTCCTGGAGGCGCGAAGCCGGCGAGCCGGGCCCGCAGGAAGAGTTCCGTGTCGAGGTCGACCGGGACACCGGTGAGCTCTGTGAAGTCCCGGGCGACTGAGGGAAGCCGGCGCAGCGGCCCGTCCAGAAGACGGGCTCCCGTCTCCCCCTCCCCAGGCAGAGCGACGTTCTCCAAATCGACGACCACCCTTCTCCCGTATGGATCGACAAATTACACTCGCGCCGACGCGAACGGGAGACATCCAGCAGGAGGGCGGGTACCGGAACGCATGGACACCCCCTGGGAACTCGTCGACCTCGACGACGACTTCAGTCGTGGCACGAAGGGCTGCCGCCTTTCCGAACCGGTGCCGCGCGTCGTCATCGCATTCGCCGCGCGCCCCGTGGACGTCGCGGCCGAGGCGTGCGACGTGCTCCTGACCGGAGCCGAGGATGCGCCGCGCCCCTGGGTTCGGTGCCCGGACCCCCGGGAGAGCGCCGCCCGGCTGTGTGAGGCGGTCGAGGCGAGCGCCGACGCGGCGGTCGCGCTGGTCCATGTCCTGCGCCTGGGACGGAGTCTTGGTGTGCCGGAGCGTCTGGTGGCGGAGTCGCTGGCGTACTCCGCCCTGCAGGGCGGCGCGCGCTTTCGGCACTGGCTCGCGAGCACGCCGCGCGGCGCCGCCCGGCCCGCCGCGCATCCGGTGCGCCTGGATCGCGCGGGTGAGTTGCTGAGCGTCACCCTGAACCGGCCCTGGGTGCGCAATGCCGTCGACGCGGCCACCAGGGACGCTCTATGCGAGGCGCTGACGGTGGCCGTCGCCGACCCTTCGGTCGCGCGGGTGGACCTGCGCGGCAGCGGACCCGCGTTCTGCAGCGGCGGCGACCTCAGCGAGTTCGGCTCGTCGACCGATTCTGCCCGCGCCCACCGGGTACGCGTCGAGCGCAGCCCGGCGGGCCTGTTGGCCCGTTGCGGGCAACGGGTGACCGCACATCTGCATGGCGCGTGCGTCGGGGCCGGCATCGAACTCGCTTCGTTCGCCGGCCGGATCGTGGCGACGCCCGACACTTGGATCCGGCTGCCCGAGGTCGCCATGGGGCTGATCCCCGGCGCCGGTGGCACAGCCGGGATCCCTCGCCGCATCGGCCGCCACAGGACGGCCTGGCTGGCCCTGTCGGGCGTTCAGTTGACCGCGCACGAGGCCCTGGACTGGGGGCTGGTCGACGTGATCCTTGAGAGCGTTCAGGACGGTTGATGCGCGGCGGCCCCGAACGAACCCGCTGAGCGGAGCTGCTCGCGACTCCCCTTCACGCTCTTCTACTCGGGGGGAAACACCGGTTTCCCGTTGTCCGTGCCGGTGATCGAAATCGCCTCGACCGGGCACGATTCCGCGATTTCCAGCACTTCCTCGGACTCGGGCATCGACGCGGCGCGTGCCCGGCCCTGGCCCTGGTCGTCGCGTTCGAAGGCGTCCGGCAGGGAGGCCACGCACAGGCCGGTGCGGACGCAGACCCGAGGGTCGACCGACACGTCCCACCGTTCCGTCATCGCCCCGCACCCCCGATCACCAGGGGCAGCGTCTTCCAGCCGCGTACGGTCGAGGTCTGGGCGAGCTCCGCGCCGTCCCAGTCGACCTCCCAGTCGGGGAAGCGCCGCAGGATCTCCTCGGCGGCCACCCGTCCTTCGAGGCGGGCGAGGGCCGCGCCGAGGCAGTAATGAGCTCCGACGCCGAACGACATGTGCTGGGTGACGCGGTGGATGTCGAACCGGTCCGGGTCGGGGAAGCGGGCGGGGTCCCGGTTGGCCGCGGCCTGGATGAAGAGCATGGCGCTGCCCGCCGGCACCGTCCGGTCGTACAGCTCGACGTCCCTGGTCACGTAGCGGGCGGTGAAGGGCCCGGTCGGCTCGAAGCGCAGGATCTCCTCGATGGCGCCCGGGACGAGGGAGGGGTCGGCCGCGAGTTCCCGTCGGGCCTGCGGGTAGCGGGCCATAAGGGCGCCGAACCAGCCGATGAGGCGTCCGGTCGTCTCGTTGCCCGCCCCCGCGACCACCGTGCAGTAGGTGAGCACCTCTTCGTCGGTGAGGGTGCGCCGCACGCCCTTCTCGTCGTCGAACTCGGCGGTCGTCAGCTCGGTCATGAGGTCGTCCGAGGGGTGTTTCTTGCGCCAGTCGATGTACTCCTGGAGCCCTTCGGTGTTCAGCATCTCGGAGGGGTCGAGCCTGCCGCGGCCCGTGGTGTCGAGGATCGCGTCGGTCCGGTCGCGGTAGATCTCCTGGTCGGCCTCCGGGATGCCGAGGAGCATGCCGATGACCCGCATGGGCATCTCGGCGCCGACGGCCTCGACGAGGTCGAAGCGTGCGGCGCCGGTCACCGGTTCGAGGACACGGGTGCAGAAGTCCCGGATCCGTGGCTCGAGTTGGGCGATGCGGCGCGGGGTGAAGACGCGGGCGAGGAGGCGTCGGTGGATGTCGTGGACGGGCGGGTCCTCGAAGATGAGGGTGCCGGGCGGGATGTCGACGTTCGCCTGGATGATCTCCAGGATGTCGCCGCGCGAGGACGAGTAGGTCTGCCAGTCGGCGAGTCCGCTCTGCACATCGGCGTGCCGGCTGACGGCGTAGAAGTCGTGCTCCGCGTTGTAGTAGAGCGGCGCTTCTTCGCGCAGGCGGGCGTAGAGGGGGTAGGGGTCCTGGGCGAGGGCGGGGTCGAAGGGGTCCCAGGCGAGGGTTTCGGCGGTGGTCATTTGAGCATGGCTCCCGCGTCGACGGTCTGTGTGCTGCCGGTGACGAAGCGGCCTTCGTCGGAGGCGAGGTAGAGGATCGCGTTGCTGATGTCGCGGGCCTCGACCCACGGCGTCGGCAGGATGTGCATGCTCTGGGAGGCCTCGGCGAAGTCGTCGACGGTGGGGTTCTCCAGGTCGGGGCGGAACATCCTGTACGTCCCCTCGTGCATCACCATCGGGGTGTTGACCTGGCTGGGGTGGACGGTGTTGACGCGGATGTTGTGTTCGCCCAGCTCCCAGGCCAGGGTGCGCATCAGGCCGACGACCCCGTGCTTGGCGGCCACGTAGTGACCGATGTGGGCGTGGCCGCGCAGGCCGCCGACGGAGCTGGTGAGGATGATCGAGCCGCCGCGGCCGCCGGCGATGATGTGCGGGATCGACACCTTGGCGGTGAGCCAGACGCCGGTGAGGTTGATGTCGACGGTGTCGCGCCAGGTCTTCTCGTCCATCTGGTGCATGAGCGCGCCGTTGCTGCCGATGCCGGCGTTGGCGCAGACGATGTCGAGTCGGCCGAACTGCTCGACACCCTCGTCGACGGCGGCCTTGAGCGCGTCGTGGTCCCGGACGTCGGCCTGGACGGCGTGGATGCGGCGCCCGAGCTTCTGGACCTGGTTGACGGTCTCGTCCAGGTCCTCGGGGGTCGACATGGCGAACTGGACGCCGTCGAGCGGTTTGCAGACATCGATGGCGATGATGTCGGCGCCCTCTTCGGCGAGGCGAATGGCGTGACTGCGGCCTTGGCCGCGTGCCGCTCCGGTGATGAATGCGACTTTGCCTGCTACGCGTCCGGGCATGGGGTACCTCGTTCCTGACGGGTGGGGTCGGCTCGGGTCGGTGTTTCAGCGGTGGCGTCGGCGGGCGAAGGCGAGCACGAGGAGGGCGCCGAGGGCGAGCGCGACGGGGACGGCGCGCTTGAGCGCCGCGTCGCCTGCTGCGGTGGCCTCGACGAGGTCGAGCGGGGCCGTTGCCGCGGGGGTCGCCGGTGCGGCGGAGCCGGCGGACAGCTCGGCCGACAGGTTCTGCGCGAACCGGTCCATCAGCGCCGCGGAGACCTCACCGAGGGTGGCACGGCCGAACTGTGCGGGTCTGCCGGTGATGGTGAGTTCGGTGTGGACGTGGATGTCGGTGCGGTCGCGGCCGGCTGCGGAGAGGCGGCAGGTGACGACGGCCTTCGCCGTGCCGTTCCCGCGGCTCTCACGGCCGCCCGCCTCGAGCACCACGACCTTCGCCTCCTCGTCGCGGGAGAGGAAGGTGACGGTGCCGTGGTAGACGAGGCCGATGGGGCCCAGCTTGACCTTGATCCTGCCTTGGTGTGTGTCACCGTCGCTGGAGGTGAGCGTGGCGCCGGGGACGCAGGGCGCGACACGCTCGACGTCGAGCAGTGCCTGCCAGGCGGCGTCGACCGGGAGGGGAATGCCGAGGGTGTTCTCCAGCTTCATGCGGGCGCCTCCTCTCCCTGGGCGGCCGCCCGCACCGCGTTGACGATGCCCTGGTATCCGGTGCAGCGGCAGAGGTTCCCCGTGAGGGCCTCGCGGATCTCGTCGTCGGTGGGCTTGGGGTGTTCGGCGAGGAAGGCGGTGACCGAGACCACGAGGCCGGGCGTGCAGAACCCGCACTGCAGGCCGTGGTGCTCACGGAACGCCGCCTGGACCTTGGTGAGTTCACCGTTCTGCCCGGAGAGTCCCTCCACGGTCGTGACCTCCGCGCCGTCGGCCTGCACGGCGAACAGGAGACAGGCGCGCACCGCTTCCCCGTCGAGCAGGACGGTGCAGGCGCCGCACACACCGTGTTCGCAGCCGAGGTGGGTGCCGGTGAGTCCGCAGTCGACGCGGAGGAAGTCGGCGAAGGTGAGGCGTGGTGACACGGTGGCTCGGCGGCCGGTTCCGTTGACACGTACGTGGATGTCCACGGTCGTCGGGTCAGGCATGGAGTGCCTCCTGTACGGCGCGGCGCCAGGCGCGGGCGACCATGGCGGCGCCGACGCGGGTGCGGTAGCGGGCGGATCCGTGCAGATCGGAGGGGACGGATTCGAGGTCTTCGGTCGCGGCGCCGCCGATGTCGTCGGGCGACACCTCGACGGGGTCGGCGCCGATGAGCTGGGCTTCCGCGGTACGGGCCCGGCTCGCGGTCGGGCCGAGTCCGAACAGGCCGATGGCACACCGGTCGATGTGCCCATCGGTCCCGACGCGCAGCGCGACGGCGGCCCCGGCGATGGCGAAGTCGCCGCGCCTGCGGGCGAACTCCTCGACAGCGAATCCGCAACGCCCGTCCCAGGGGCGGATGGTGAGGGCGGTGAGCAGCTCGTCCTCGGCGAGTGCGGTGCTCCACATGCCGGTGAGGAAGTCGGCGGCCGGGAGGGTGCGGCGCCCTCGCGGCGAGACGGCCTCCAGTTCCGCGTCCAGCGTCAGCGCGACGGCGGGGTATTCGGCCGCCGCGTCGGCGTGTGCGAGGGAGCCGCCCACGGTGCCGCGGCTGCGGATCTGGAAGTGTCCGATGAGGGGTGTGGCCAGGGCGAGGAGTGGGACGGCGGCACGGATCTCCTCGGAGCGCTCGACGGCGGCCTGGGTGGTGGCCGCACCGATGCGTACCGCTCCGTCGGCGCGCCGCTCGATGCCACGCAGTTCCTCGACGCGACGCAGGTCGACGAGGTGCCCGAAGGCGGCGAGCCGCAGGGCGAGCATCGGCACGAGGCTCTGTCCTCCGGCGAGGACCTTCGCCTCGTCGCCCCACTCGGCGAGCAGCGCGACCGCTTCGTCGGTGGTGGTGGGTGCGTGGTAGGTGAAGGGCGCGGGTTTCACGGGGCCGCCACCTCCCGCGCCCGCGCTGCGTCGATGAGACCGACGATCGACGCGGGCGTCAGGGGCAGGTGGCTGATGTGTACGCCAAGGGGTGCGAGCGCGTCGGCGACGGCGTTGACGACGGCCGGGGCGGAACCGATCGCGCCGCCCTCACCGACCCCCTTGAACCCACCGGGTCCCGGCCCCGCCGTCTCGACATGTCCGATCTCGATCACCGGTACTTCGGTGGCGGTCGGCAGCAGGTAGTCGAGGAAGGTGGTGGCGAGCGGGTTGCCGTCCTCGTCGTGGACGTAACTCTCGTAGAGGGCGCCGCCGATGCCCTGCACGGTGCCGCCGATGATCTGCCCCTCGACGACACTCGGGTTGATCATCGGTCCGCAGTCCTCGCTGACGATGTAACGCAGCAGTGTCACCTCTCCGGTGACGGGATCGACCTCGCAGGTGCACAGGTGGGTCGCGTTGGCCCAGATCATCGGGTGCGGAGTGTGGAAGCGCCCACTGGCCTCAAGTCCGGCGGGGGTCCCCGGCGGCAGCTCGTGCACCTGGTAGTAGGCGAGGTGGGCGATCTCGGCGAGCGTCAGGGTGGCCGCAGCACCGACGACGCGCGCCCGGCCGGCGGCGAACTCGACGCTTTCGAGCGGAACTTGGAGTTTGTGCGCGGCGATGGCGACGATGCGTTCCCTGAGTACGCCGGCCGTCTCGGCGATCGCGCCCGCCGTCATGGGCCCGGAGCGGCTGCCACCGGTGCCGGCGCCGTAGGGGGTGACGGCCGTGTCCCCTTGGATCGTGCCGACGTCCTCGACGGGGACGCCGAGCGCGTCCGCCGTCAGCTGGACGACGGTGGTCTCCAGGCTGTTGCCGCAGGAGCCCCCGGCGACGTACACGTTGACCTTGCCGGAGGGTTCGATGCGGAGGGTGGCACCTTCGGTGGCGTGGAAGGGGGTGGCGCCCGCGGTCGGTTCGACATACGTGCAGCTGCCGACGCCGAGGTGGCGTCCGGCGGCTCGGGCCCGTTCCTGTTCGCGGCGGAAGGTGTCGTAGTCGAGCATCTTCAGGGCCTGCTCGAAGGTCTCGCGTGGGGACATGTGGTCGTAGGGCATGCCGTTGCAGTTGGTGGTGGGCAGCTCGTCGCGGCTGAGCATGTTGCGGCGGCGCAACTCGACGGGATCGAGGCCGAGTTGACGGGCGGCCGTGTCGAGCAGGACCTCGCGCGCCATCGACTCGTACTGCCAGGGGCCTCGGTACGCCACGCGCCCACTGGTGTTGGAGAACACGAACCGGGAGGAGAACGTGCCCTCCGGGATCCGGTACGGGCCGGGGAACAGCATGCCGACGGCGATGCCGCTCTGCACGGGCGACGGGGTGGGGTAGGCGCCGGCGTCCTGGACGTGGTCGAGGGTCGCGGCGAGGATCGTGCCGTCCTCGGCGAAGGCCATGCGGGCCTCGCCGTGCTCGTGGCGCGCCTGCCCGGCGGCGAGCAGGTGCTCCTGCCGGTCCTCGATCCACTTGAGCGGGGCGGGCAGCCGGCGGGCGGCGAGCATCACGCACATGTCCTCCCGCTGGGGCAGCACCTTCTGCCCGAAGCCGCCTCCGGTGTCACGGGCCACGACGCGCACCCGGTGTTCGTCGATGGCGAGCAGGCGGGCGCAGAAGGCGCGCACCTCGTGCGGGGACTGGGTGGCCGCCCAGACCGCCATCTCCCCGACGGCCGCCGCCCACTCGGCGACGATGCCGCGGGTCTCCATGGGGACGGGGCCGTACGCCTGCTGGTGCAGCGTCTGGCTGACGACGTGCGGGGCCGAGCTGAAGAGAGGGTCGAGGTCGGCCATGGGGCGCCCGCCGAGCTGTCCGACGAGATTGCCGGGCCGGTCGGCGTGCACGGATTCCGTCGAGTCGAGGGCGTTCGCGTAGTCGACGACCGCGGGCAGTGGTTCGTAGTCCACGAAGACCAACTCGGCGGCATCCTCGGCGACATAGCGGTCCGTGGCGACGACCATCGCGACCGGATCACCTACGAAGCGCGCCTCGCCCTCGGCCAGCGGTGGGCGTGGTGTGTCCGGGTCGTCGGTGCCGTTGAGGGTGTACCACTGCTCGTGCACACCGGAGTTGAGGTCCGCCGCCACGAACACGGCGTGCACGCCGTCGAGTTGGCGCGCCTCGGAGGTGTCGATGCCGAGGATGCGGGCGCGCGCCATGGGGCTGCGGACGAAGTGGGCGTGCAGCATGCCGGGACGCACGACATCGTCCACGTAGGTTCCGCTGCCGGTCAGGAGCCGGGGGTCCTCGACTCGCGGGGTGCTGGTGCCCACATACGGGGCGTGCGGGGGCGGTCCACCGCCTGGTGCCATCGGTACGTTCCTCCATCCCGATACCGGATGATGCTGAACGACTGTTTAACCGAGGTGCTGAACGACTGTTTAACACCCACGGATCGCCACCGTCAAGCACAATGACGGCATGACTGCTGCGCCGCGCCGCATGGGCGCCGAGACTTCGAAGACCCGCCTGCAACTGCTCGACGTCACCGAGCGGTTGATGCTGGACGAGGGGTACGCGGCCGTGGGCGTACGACGGGTGGCGCGCGAGGCCGAGGTGGCGCCGGCACTCGTCCTGTACTACTTCCGCACGCTCGACGACCTGTTCCTCGCGGTGCTGCGACGGCGCGCGGAGCAGGAGCTGGCACGGGTTGACCGGGTCCTCGACGGGCCGGAGCCGCTGCGCACGCTGTGGCGGCTCAGCAGCCACCCCGGCAATACGCTCACGACCGAGTTCGCGGCGCTCGCCAACCACCGCAAGGCGATCCGCGCCGAGTTGTCGGCGCACGCGGACCGCTACCGGGAGGCACAGGTCGCGGCCCTGACGCGCAGGCTCACCGAACTGGGGGTGGAGCTTCCGGCCGAGCTGTCACCGGCCGTGCTCCTGGTGCTCACCAACGCGCTCGGCCGGATCCTGATGATGGAGAACACGATGGGCATGTCGACCCGGCACGCCGAGACCATCGCGTTCGTGGAGGACTTCCTGAAGCGCTATGACGGCGCGCCGGAGCCGTCGCCCGACGCGTGAGCGCGGCGTTCAGTCCTCGATGCCGTCCCCGGTGACGCCGTGCTCCCCGAGCCGCGGCGGCGCCCCGTACGACGGTTCGTACCCGGTGATCCGCACCGGGCTCCCGACCAGCCGGAACTCCCCCGCCTCGATCACCGCGCGGGGTGTGCGCCCGAGCGCCTCGGGCAGCGTACGGACCGCGGCCGCCGGGACGTTCAGTGGCCCAAGCCGGGCCTCCCAGCGCTCCGCCGTGTCCGCGGCGAGGGCCTTCGTCACGGCGGCGATCACGTCGTCCCGCCGGGCCGCCCGGCCCTGCATGGTCGCGAACGCCGCCTCGCCGATGCCCGCCTCGGCGGCGAAGGACCGCCAGAAGCCGTCGTGCGTGACGAACAGCGCCAGGTGCCCTTCGGCCGTGGGGAACAGCTGGGCCGGCACGTAGTAGGAGTGGGCGCCGCCTGTGCGGCCCGGGACGGTGCCCTCGTTGAGATAGGCGGCGGCGCGGTAGTTGAGCTGGGAGAGCATGACATCGCGCAGGCTCACGTCCACCTGCCCGCCACGCCCGGAGACGATCTGTGCGAGCAGCCCCAACGCCGCTGTGATTCCTGCCGAGTTGTCGGCCGAGGAGTAGCCGGGCAGGAGTGGCGGGCCGTCCGGGTCGCCGGTCAGGGCGGCGACGCCCGTGGCGGCCTGGACGACGTAGTCAAAGGCCGGCGCGTCGCCCTCGTCCATGCCGTAGCCGGTGAGGGCCACGCACACGAGGCGGTCGTTGTGGGACTTGAGCGACTCGTATGTCAGGCCGCAGCGGCGTATCGCCGACGGCTTGAGGTTCACGAGCAACGCGTGTGCTTCACGCGCGAGTTCGTGGAGCCGCCGCTGCCCCGCGTCCGTCGTCAGGTCCACGCGGATGCTGCGCTTTCCGCGGTTGAGGCTCGCGAAGTAGGAGTCGGACACCTGCCGTGACAGGTCTCCGCCGGGCGGTTCCAGCTTGGTGACCTCTGCTCCCAGGTCGGCCAGGAGCATCGTCGCGTAGGGGCCGGCGAGGATATGGCCGACCTCCAGGATGCGGATGCCCGCGAGCGGTCCGGCACTCACCGCAGCTCCGCGGCGATCGCCGCCACGGTCTCGCGGGTGCGGCGTTTTGAGGCGACGAGTTCCTCGCGGCCTTCGCCGATGGGCAGGAGGCGTACGGACAGGTCCGTGACGCCCGCGTCGGCGAAGCGCTGGAAGCGGGCCTTGATGGCCGTCTCGTCGCCCGCCGCGCACAGGTCTCCGACGTCGCGCGCGTCCCCGTACTCAAGGAGCCGCTGGTAGTTGGGCGAGATCTCGGCCTCGCCGAGGATCCGGTTGGCGCGCTCGCGGGCGGCGTCCACCTCGCTGGGACGGCACAGGCACACCGGGATACCGGCGACGATGCGCGGCGCCGGACGCCCCGCCTCCTGGGCCGCCTTGGTGATTCGAGGCACCACGTGGTCGGCGACGGAGCGCTCGTCGGCCATCCAGAGGACGGTTCCGTCGGCGCGCTCCCCCGCGATGCGGAGCATGACCGGGCCGAGCGCGGCGAGCAGGACGGGCAGCGGGGCGACGGGGGCGAGGCCGAGCGGGTTGTGGACGGTGAAGGTGCCGTTCTCCACGTCCACCGAACTCGTGCCGCCCACGGCCGGGTTGAGGACGTCGAGGTAGTCGCGGGTGTAGGCGGCCGGTTTCTCGTAGGGCAGCCCGAGCATGTCCCGCACGATCCAGTGGTGCGAGGCCCCGACACCGAGCGCGAGCCGGCCCCCGGCCGCCGCGTGCACGGAGAGGGCCTCGCGGGCGAGGGCGACGGGGTGCTGGGTGTGGACCGGCACGACGGCCGTGCCGAGTTCGATGCGTGAGGTCACCGACCCCATGAGCGCGACGGCCGTCAACGCGTCGAAGTCGGTCGGGACCTGGGGCACCCACACCGTGTCGAACCCGGCTCCCTCCGCCCATCGGACGTCGTCGAGCATCCGGGCGGCCTTGCGTGCGCTGTCGCCCCGTTCGGGGCCTGACATCACTCCGATACGCATCTGGGGGCTCCTCACGAACGGGCTGCGGTCAGCTTGCGGATGTCGGCCACGATGTAATCGAGGGGTGTGCCGGTCGGGTACACGGCGGTGGCGCCCGCTTTCGTCAGACGGCGGATGTCGGCGGCGGGGATCGAACCGCCCACCACCACGGCGATGTCCTCGGCGTGCGCGGCCCGCAGCGCCTCGACGGTCCGCGCGGTCAGGGCGATGTGGGCGCCGGAGAGAATGCTCAGTCCGATGACGGCCACGTCCTCCTGGACGGCGGTGGCGACGATGTCGGCGACACGTTGGCGAATACCGGTGAAGACGACCTCGAAGCCGGCGTCCCGCAGCGCCCGCGCGACGATCTTCGCGCCGCGGTCGTGCCCGTCGAGCCCGGGTTTGGCGATCAGGATCCGCGTCCCCATCAGAACACCACCGGCTGCTGGAACTCGCCCCACGCCGCGCGCAGCACGTCGGACATCTCGCCCACCGTGCAGTACGCGGCCGCGCAGTCGACGAGCGGCCCCATGAGATTGACGTCGGGCGAGTCCGCGGCCCGCCTCAACTCCCCCAGGGTGCGCCGGACTTCGGCACCGTCGCGCTCGTCCTTCACCTGCCCGAGCCGCTTGAGCTGCCGTTCGCGCCCGTCGGCGTCGAGCTCGTACGTGGCGAGGTCCGGCGGCGGCGCCTCGGCCGTGAACCGGTTCACGCCGACGACGGGCCGTGCGCCGGACTCGATGTCCTGGTGGGCACGGTAGGCCTCGTCGGCGATGAGTCCCTGCAGATAGCCGTCCTCGATGGCGCGGACCATGCCGCCGTGCCGCTCCAGGTCGTCCATGATCTCGACGACGCGTTCCTCGGTGGCATCCGTGAGGGCCTCCACGAAGTACGAACCTCCCAGCGGGTCGGCGACCGACGCGGCCCCCGTCTCGTACGCGAGCACCTGCTGGGTGCGCAGCGCCTCCGTCGCCGATTCCTCACTGGGCAGCGCGAACGGCTCGTCCCAGGCGGCGGTGAACATGGACTGCACCCCGCCGAGGACGGACGCGAGCGCCTCATAGGCGACCCGTACGGTGTTGTTGCGGGCCTGGGGCGCGTAGAGCGAGGCGCCGCCCGCCACACATCCGAAGCGGAACATGCACGCCTTGTCGGTCTTCGCGCCGAAGCGTTCGCGTACGAGGGTGGCCCAACGTCGGCGTCCGGCCCGGTACTTGGCGACCTCCTCGAAGAAATCGCCGTGCGTGTAGAAGAAGAAGGAGATCTGCGGGGCGAACTCGTCGATGGTCATCCGACCGCGGTCGAGGACGGTCTCGCAGTACGTGACGCCGTCGGCGAGCGTGAAGGCCATCTCCTGGACGGCATTGGCCCCGGCGTCGCGGAAGTGGGCGCCCGCCACGGAGATGGCGTTGAAGCGGGGCACTTCGGCGGCGCAGAACTCGATGGTGTCAGCGATCAGCCGCAGCGACGGCTCGGGCGGCCAGATCCAGGTGCCGCGCGAGGCGTACTCCTTGAGGATGTCGTTCTGGATCGTGCCGGTGAGCTGCGCGCGCGGGATGCCGCGCTTCTCGGCCGCGGCCACGTACAGGGCGAGCAGGATGGCCGCCGTCCCGTTGATGGTGAAGCTGGTGCTGATCTTGTCGAGCGGGAGGTGCTCGAAGAGCAGCTCGGCGTCGGCGAGGCTGTCCACGGCGACCCCGACGCGCCCCACCTCGTCGCCGTACTCCGGGTCGTCGGAGTCGTAACCGCACTGGGTGGGCAGATCGAGCGCCACGGACAGGCCGGTCGAGCCCTGCTCCAGGAGGTAGCGGTAGCGGCGGTTGGACTCCTCGGCGGTGCCGAAGCCGGAGTACTGGCGGCGGGTCCACAGGCGGCCCCGGTAGCCGGTCGCGTAGTTGCCACGGGTGAAGGGGAAGGTGCCCGGGGCGGGTGGCTCGGCGGCGCGGTCGCCTTGGGTGTAGACCGGTTTCAGGGGAAGTCCTGACGGGGTGCGGGCCTGGGCGTCGTCGGTCATGAGCGCGGCGATTCCTCCATGAGCTGGTCCTTCAGAACCTTGCCGGTGGCTCCCAGCGGCAGTGTCTTGCGGAACTCGATGTGCCGGGGCACCTTGAACCCGGCCATGCGCTCGCGGCTCCAGGCGATGAGGTCCTCTGCGGTGACCTGTGCGCGGGCCACCACGAACGCCTTGCCGACCTGGCCCATGCGGTCGTCGGGCACTCCGATGACGGCGGCCTGGGCGACGGCGGGGTGTTCGAGGAGGAAGCCCTCGATCTCGGCCGGGTAGGCGTTGAAGCCGCCGACGATGAACATGTCCTTCTTGCGTCCGACGATCCGCAGCCGGCCCTCCGGGTCGAGTTCCCCGAGGTCGCCGGTGTGCAGCCAGCCGTCCGGGTCGATGGTCCCGGCGGTGGCGGCGGGATCGTCCAGGTAGCCCCTCATCACGGCGTACCCGCGCACGAGCACCTCGCCGTCCTCGGCCACCCGCACCTCGAATCCCTCGCAGGGGCGGCCGACAGTGGTGGCGACGGCCTCGTACGGGTCGCCGGGACGGGAGGCGGTGACAGTGCCGGCCTCGGTCAGCCCGTAGCCGGTCATGAGGTGTTGGAAGGGCAGTTCGGTGGTGACGCGTCGCACCAGCTCCACCGGGATGTCGGCGGAGCCGGTGACGGCGACGCGCAGGGTCGACAGGTCGCGGCCCGGCGGGGCGGCGAGCAGCGAGTGGTAGAGGGTGGGCGGCCCGGGCAGGACCGTGATCCGCTCGCGCTCCACCAGGTCGAGCACCACGTCCGTGTCGAAGACGGGGACCGGCAGCATGGTGGCGCCGCGCAGGAAGGAGGCGACCAGGCCCGCCTTGTAGCCGAAGATGTGGAAGTACGGGTTGACCATCAGATACCGGTCGCCCTCGCGCAGCCCGGTCAGCCGGCACCACTCGTCGTAGCCGCGCAGGGTCTGGCCGTGGGTGGTCATGACGCCCTTGGGGCGTCCGGTGGTGCCCGACGTGAAGATGATGTCGGCGAGGTCGTCCTCGCCGACCTCGCGCTCGAAGGGTGTCCCGGAGGCCAGGAAGCCGGAGGTCACGTCGATGGCCGGGATGCCGTCCGGCGCCGTGAACTCCCGGTCCAGGAAGCCGTTGTGGACGAGGACGGCCTTCGCTCCGCTGCGCCGCACGATGTCGTGTGCCTCGGCGTCCTTGAAGCGGGTGTTCACCGGGACGAGGACACCCCCGGCGGCCGTGAGCCCGAAGGCGGCGACGATCCAGTCGACCGAGTTCGGCGCCCAGAGCGCGACCCGGTCCCCCTTGCCGATGCCGAGGTGCTGCGCGTAGGCGCCCGCCGCCACCCTGATCCGGTCCGCGAGCTGACGGAACGTGAGACGTACCGGGCCGTCCACGACGGCCTCTGCGTCCCCGAACCGCTCGGCGGCACTGAGCGCCATCTCGGGGATGCTGCGCCACTTCATCTCCCCGACGGGTACGTTCGCCGGGCCGCTTCCGGGGGCGCTCACGGGGCCATCAAACGGGCCAGGTTCCCGCCCATCACCTTCGCCTTGTCGGTCTCGTCGAGCTTGCCGAGGAAGTCGACGTAGCTGAGGGGATCGGCGAGGCCTTCGGGGTGCGGGTAGTCGGAGCCGAACAGGACGCGCTCGATGCCGATGAGGTCACCCAGGGCGGCCATGTCCTCCTCCCAGAACGGGCTGATGTGGATGTGCCGCTTGAAGACCTCGACCGGGTCCTCCTGGAACTCGTGCGGCATCTTCTTGTACACGTCGGCGAGCCGGCCGAGGACGGGCTCCACCCAGGAGGCGCCCTGCTCGATCACCGCGACCTTCAGCTCGGGGAACCGGGAGAGCATGCCGTGGCAGATCATCGACGACACCGCGTCCTCGATCGGCCGCCACTCCGCGATCTGGCGGAAGGCATTGGGCTTGAAGGGCAGGAACTCGCGGGTGCCGCCCTCCCAGTCGTTGGCGTAGTTGGAGTAGCCGCTGTCGGAGGAGTGGAAGGTGACGAGCACTCCGAGTTCCTGCACCCGCTTCCAGAACGGGTCGAACTCGGGCAGTGCGAAGGAACGGGTGACACCGCCGGGTCCCGGCACGGGCGCCGGGCGGACCAGGATCGCGCGGGCGCCGCGCTCCACCACCCAGTTCAGCTCCTCGATCGCCTTGTCCACGAACGGCAGCGTGACCACGGGAACGGTGAAGATGCGGTCCTGGTGGACGAACCCCCAGGTCTCGTGCAGCCACTCGTTCAGCGCGTGGATGACCGCGTGGATCAGCTCCGGGTCGTCCTTCATCCGCTCCTCTATGAGTGAGGCGAGCGTCGGGAACATCAGGGAGCGCTCTATGCCGAGGTCGTCGAGGAGTTGCAGACGGGGGCCCGGTTCGCGGAAGGCGGGGATGGCACGCATCGGCTCGCCGAAGATCTCCCGGCGGGTCTTTCCGTCGGGGTTGCCGAGCTTGAAGTACTCCTCCATCGCGCCGGGCCTGGCGACGACGTCGAAGGTCGGGTTCGGTATGTACTCGCTGATCTGCCCGCGGATCGCGATCTTCGTGCGGCCGCGGACGTCGACGTATTCGATGGCCCCGTCGTACTGCTTGGGCAGGTACCGGGTCAGCGCCTCCCGGGTCTCGTAGAGGTGGTTGTCCGCGTCGAACAGCGGGAAGGGCAGGCTGCGCGAAGGCATGAGATCCTCCTTAACCGATTGGGAGAATCATATTCTCACCGGTTGCGCGAGACAACGTCCTGTCGGAGTACGAACTTCTTCACCTTGCCGCTGGCGGTGCGCGGGAAGTCCTCGACGCCGTGAATCTCCTCCGGCCACTTCTGCCGGGCGATGCCCGCGCGCTCGAAGTGCGCCCGCAACTCGGCCAGGCCGGGCAGGACTTGGCCGGGCAGCATGCGCAGCACGGCGGCCGCGTGCTCGCCGAGGCGGGCATCGGGGGCGGCAACCACGGCGGCCTCCGCGACGCCGGCCATGCCCAGCAGCACCTCCTCGACCTCCAGGGCGCTGATGTTCTCGCCGCCACGGATGATGACGTCGGCCTTGCGGTCGACGATGGACAGGCAGCCGTCCTCGTCGACGACGCCGATGTCGCCGGTGCGATACCAACCGTCCGCGTCGAAAGCCGACTTGGTGAGTTCGGGGTCGGTGTAGCCGAGGCACAGGTCGGGGCCGCGGGTGAGAATCTCCCCGTCCTCGTCGAGGCGCACCTCCACGCCGCCCAGCGGGGTGCCGTCGGTGTGCAGCCGGATCCGGGCGGGGCCGTCGTGCGGGGCCCAGGTGACGGAGGGGTGCTCGGTGGATCCGTACGAGCGGAACGCCCTGATGCCCAGCCCCTCCAGACGAGTCGTCACGGCGGACGGGACGGCGGAGCCGCCGAGCCCCGCGTACTTGAGGCGGGAGACGTGCTCGGGCGTGCAGTCCGGATGGTCGAGCAGGCTCGTCATGTAGTACGTCGCTCCCCCGCCGACGACCAGGTCCTCGTGGGCGATGAGGTCGAGCGCCTGGGCCGGGTCCCATACGTCACCGAGGTTGATCGGCGAGCCGTCGAGCACGGGGATCAGGAACGCGTTGACCATCCCGATGAAGTGCCCGACGGGCGCGACCGTGAACTGCTTGCCCCGGTCGGGCGGGTAGGCGGCGGACAGCTGCCGTGTCTCGCACAGCAGCGTCTGGTGGCTGTGCACCACCCCCTTGGGGTCGCGCGTGGTGCCGGAGGTGAAGGCGATCAGTGCGGGCGCGGCCGGGTCGGCGGGCAGGAAGCCCGCCATCGGCTCGTCGGCGAGCAGCTCCTCGAAATCACGTCCCACGATTCCCACCACGGGTACGGACGCGCTGAGTTCGGGGTGGAACTCCTGGCGGCCGAAGCGCTCGGCGGCGAAGAAGGCGCTCGGCCGTGTGGAGCGCAGGATGTAGCCGACCTCCTTGGGGCCGTAGAAGTGCACGATCGGCACGACCACCGCACCCAGGAGGGCCGAGGCCCAGAACACGACGGCCGCCTCCCGCCAGTTGGGCAGCTGGAAGGCGACCACGTCGCCCGGCCCTACGCCGCGCTCATGCAGTCCTGCCGCGAGCCGCCGCGCGGACCGCTCCACGTCGGCGAAGGTGCCGGACCAGGGGCGCACCTTCGAATGCACCCTGAACTCCGCGTCGGGGGCCAGCCGCAGACGCTCCGTCAGGAGTTCACCGAGAGTCTCGACGGTCCACCAGCCCTCGGTCTCGTAGCGCCGGGCCAGCTCGGGCGGGATCGTTCTGAGCGCGGTGACCGGGATCGTCGGCATGGAAGAAACCAACCTCCTCGTGGCATGCCCCTGCACGCGAGAACGCGTATGAGAATTAAACTCTCTCAGATAGAGAAGCTATGTTCCATATGCTGGTTCCACACTTACGGGAGGGCTTCGCATGGTCGACCTCGAGCTGGACGGCGCACTCGCCGTCGTCACCATCAACCGTCCGCACGCACGCAACGCCATCGGGCCCGCCACGATGGACCGGCTGGAGAAGGTGCTCGACGCCGTCGACGAGGCCGAGTCCGGTGGCACGACACACGCGCTCGTCATCAAGGGGGCCGGCGAGAAGGCGTTCGTGTCGGGCGGGGACCTCAAGGAACTGGCGGCGCTGCGCACCGAAGAGGCCGCCATGGAGATGGCGCTGCGGATGCGCACGATCTGCGACCGCATCGCCGCGTTTCCGGGGCCGGTGATCGCCGCGTTGAACGGGCACGCCTTCGGCGGCGGCGCCGAGTTCGCGCTGGCCGCCGACATCCGGGTCGCGGCCGACGACGTACGGATCGCCTTCAACCAGGTCGCACTGGGGATCATGCCGGCGTGGGGCGGGGCCGAACGGCTCGCGGCGCTGGTGGGGCCGGGGCGGGCGTTGCTGCTTGCCGGGTCGGGGCAGGTGCTGAGCGCCGGTGAGGCCGAGCGGGAGGGCGTTGTGGACCGGGTGTTGCCGCGGGGTGAATTCGAGGCGGGCTGGCGGAAGTCGGCCCAGGCGCTGGCGCATCGGCCGGCTCGGTCGATCAAGCGTGTGGTGCGGCCACCGGGGGTTTCGGCCCAGGAGGCCGCGACGGCCTTCGCGCGGCTGTGGGTCTCCGACGAGCACTGGGCGGCGGCGGATCGGGTGATGTCGCGGGGGAAGTAGGGCACGGCGCCCACTACTCGGGTATTCAGCTTCTCTTATGGCGAGAGTACCGTTTCCGGCATGACGGAAACGGGACGCAAGGCGTCGCACCGTGTCGTCCAGTGGGCGACCGGGAACATCGGGAGTCGCACGCTGCGGGGCATCGCCGAGCATCCGGAGCTCGAGTTGGTCGGCGTCCTTGTGTACGGCGCCGACAAGTCGGACCTGGACGCGGGTGAGTTGTGCGGCCTTCCGCCGCTCGGCGTGCGCGCGACAACGGAGTTGGCGGATGTCCTCGACCTCAAGCCGGACTGTGTGCTCTACGCGCCGCGCGAGCTGGACGCCGACGCGGTGTGCGCGCTGTTGGAGGCGGGCGTCAACGTCGTCGCCACGCGTACCGACTTTCACCACCCCGAGGCCATGGACCAGTCCCTGCGGCGCCGCATCGAGGCCGCCTGTGAGGCGGGCGGCAGCAGCATCCACAGCACGGGCAGCAGCCCCGGCTTCGTGACGGAGGCGCTGCCGCTGGTGCTCGCGTCCGTGCAGCGGCGGCTCGACGGGCTACTGATAGAGGAGTTCGCCGATCTGTCGAAGCGCCCCTCCCCCGGGCTGCTCTTCGAGGTGATGGGGTTCGGCGGGCGGCACGAGGCGTTCGACGAGCGGCGACTCGCCTCGCTGAAGTCGAGCTTCGCGCCGTCGCTGCGGGTGGTCGCCGACGCGCTGGGCCTGGAGGTCGAACAGGCCGAGGTGCACGGCGAGTTCGCGTACGCCCGCTCGCGTACGACCATCGCCGCGGGGGTGCTGGAGGCCGGTTCGGTGGCGGCGCAGCGGGTCACCGTGGCCTGGACGCGCGCGGGCCGACCCGTGCTGCGGTTCCGTGCGAGCTGGTACTGCACCGAGGACCTGGACCGCGACTGGGACCTGCGGGACACCGGCTGGCGGCTGACCGTGGACGGTGACGCCCCGCTGGATGTCACCGTCCGCTTCCCGGTGGCCCCCGAGAACGCCGCCGCCACCTACCCCGGCTACACCGCGAACCGCGCCGTGAACGCGGTGCCGTGGGTGTGCGCGGCGGCTCCCGGGATCCGTACGACGGCCGATCTGCCGCACATGGTGTCGACCTTCCCTCAAGGCTGACGGGCTCCGCCCACGTCGTTGCGGTGGATCCTGCCGCCCTTCATCACGAACCGGACGTCGCCCGTGACCGCGACCTCCGAAAGGGGGTCGCCGGGTACGGCGATCACGTCGGCGAGGAGGCCGGTGTCGAGCCTGCCACGGTCGTCGACGTCGATGAGGGCGGCGGAGACGGTGGTCGCGGCGCGGATGGCGTCGAGTGGGGACATGCCTCGCTTCACGAGCGCGATCAGCTCCTTCGCGTTGCGCCCGTGCGGGATCGCGGGGGCATCGGAGCCGCAGGCCACTCGCACACCGCGGCGGATGGCCTCGGAGATCGTGGCGCGCGCCCGCGGGAACACCTCGGCGGCCTTGGCCTGCAGTGCGGGGTCGGCGTGCGAGGTGTCCATCTCGTCGTTGAGGGAGGTGGTCGCCACCAGGAAGGTGCCCTCGCGCACCATCCGGTCGAGGGTCTCGCCGCTGGTGAGGAAGCCGTGCTCGATGCAGTCGATGCCGGCGTCGAGCGCGGCCGTGACCGCCTGTTCGCCCATGCAGTGCGCGGCGACCTTGCGTCCCGCGCGGTGCGCCTCGTCGACGATGGCGCGCAGTTCCTCGTCGGAGTACTGCTGGGCGCCGGCCGGGCCGGTGTGCGACATCACGCCGTTCGAGGCGCACACCTTGATGACCCACGCGCCGTGCTTGATCTGGTAGCGCACCGCCTTGCGCACCTCGTCGACACCGTTGGCGATCCCCTCCTCCACCGTCAACGGCAGCACGTGCGGGGCGAACGCCTGGAACATCGTCGGGTCCAGGTGCCCGCCCGTGGGTGTGATCGCGTGCCCGGCCGGCACGACTCGGGGGCCTTCGATCCAGCCGTGGTCGATGGCCTTCTTCAGTGCCACGTCGAGGAGCAGTCCGTTGGTCTGCAGGAAGAGCCCCAGGTTGCGCACGGTGGTGAATCCGGCGCGCAGGGTCCTGCGCGCGTTGGCGACGGCCCGCAGGGTGCGCACGGCCGGATCGTCCTGCACGGCGATCAGCGGGCTGCGGTGGTCGGGCCCGCCGAGCAGCAGGTTGACCTCCATGTCCATGAGTCCGGGCAGCAGGGTGAGGTCGCCGAGGTCGACGATCACCGCATCGTCGGGAACGGCGCCGGACCCGACGCGGGTGATGTGTTCGCCCTCGACGAGCAGTTCGCCCGGGGTGACGTACTCACCCTTGTCCACATCGAGGAGGCGGGCGGCGCGGAGCAGGACGGGGGGCTGTGGGGTGTGCGGGCGGGGCATGGTCGGCCTCCCGGGTCAGACGGCCGGTTCGAGGACGGCGTCGATGCTGGAGGGGCCGGAGTCGGGGACCCGCGGCTGCCGCCAGGCCTCGACCGGGAAGGCGACCGTCACCAGCGCGCAGAACAGCCACAGCAGCCGCTTGTCCTGCTCCGAGATGTCGTCGAGCGTGACCCGCTCCAGGTACTCCTTGTTGGCCTGGAGCAGCGGGAACGCGGCGTTGTAGAAGGCGTCGAGCTCGTCCATGGTGCTGGCGAGCCGCTTTGCGTAGCGGGCCTTCTCGCCCTGGACCGCCCAGTCGGCGAAGGGCTCCAGGGCTTCGAAACCGGCGGGAAAGACATTGGCCATGGCGGGGTGAACCTCCGGGATTCAGCCTTGGTACTCGTCGACGTAGGAGCGCGCGGAGTCGTGCAGGTGCCGCAGCAGCACTTCCTGGTCGTTGAGCGGGAACGTGTCGACGGTGCGGGATTCGAGCATGGTCTGCGTGGCCTCGAGCGTGTTGCCGTCCTGCAGCCCGTACTCCTTGAACGAGACGGCGGCCAGCTCCTGTTGGAGGCGCTGGAAAGCGTTGGAGGGCGGCACGAAGTAGCAGGTGCCCTCGAAGATGTGCGTGTTGTACGAGGTCGGCCAGTAGTGGTACGTGAGCACCCAGTTGGGCCGCCAGATGAGCAGCATGAAGTTCGGGAAGAACACGAACGAGTCCATGCCCCAGCGCTTGTCGCGGGTCGGGTTGATGGCGGGCGGCAGGTCCTTGGTCTCCACGCCGATGTCCGGGGCGTTCCACGGGCCGAACAGGCCGGATTCCAGGGCGGCTTCGATGGGCTTGACCATCTTGCGGTCGTGCGGGGGCGCGATGCCGCCCCAGGAGGACACCATCGAGTGGGGGCCGTCGGTGGCGTAGTGCAGTCCCTCGTACCCGTACTTCTGGATCTTGCGGGCTTCGTCGGCCATGTACTGGCCCGAGTGCAGGATCGGCGCGTGGTAGAACTCGGCGAAGGCGTCGATGAACAGCTTCCAGTTGGCGCCGATCTCCGCCCGGTACTTGTGCACCTGGGTGAGCTTGTGGAACGGGTAGCCCTCGATGCCCTTGGCGAACTCGCCGAGATACTCGCGCAGCGGCGTGGTGTTGTCGGGGTCGAGGTTGACGAAGATGAACCCCTCCCAGACCTCCGTGTGCACCGTCTTGAGCCCGTAGTCGGCCTTGTCCAGGTCGAAGAACTCGTCCTCCTGCTGGACGAAGGCGAGCTTGCCCTCCAGGTCGTAGCGCCAGGCGTGGTACTTGCAGGTGAACTGGCGGCACACGCCGCTGGTCTCTTCCTTCGGGAAGTCGTTCCACACCAGCTTGTTGCCGCGATGGCGGCAGACGTTGTGGAAGGCGCGGATCTCGTCGTCGGTGCCGCGCGCGACGATCACCGAGGTGCGTGCGGCGTCCAGTTCCTTGGTGAAGTAGCTGCCCTTGCGGGGCAGTTGTTCCACCCGGCCCACGTTGAGCCACGTCCTGCGGAAGATGGCGTCCCGCTCGAGCTCGTAGTGCCCGGGCGAGATCGAGTCCTCGTAGCTGATCGGCTTGGTGCCGATCTTCAGATGCTCGGTCCAGCTGCCCTCAGCCGGCTTCTTGAAATGCGCCATGGGGTCCGACCCTCCAGTCCGACGACACCACTCACGGTCGATGACTCGGTACTCGCTAGATTCGATAACCTCGATCTCTAGTTGTGAGAACGGTATTCTCCCGTCTGATCGTGCGTCAAGCGGTCCGCGCAGGCAGGGCCCTCGCCGTACCCGCCACAGCGGCCGACACGGCCGACAGATCCGCACAGAACCGGAGGATGCGTGATGATGCGATTCCTGTTCCACTACCCGGAGGCGCAGGGGCCGGACGCCGACCTGCTGGACGCGGGGCAGCTGACCGAAGTGGCCCGTGCCGCTGAGGAGTTCGGGTTCTCGGGCCTCTCCTTCAGCGAACACCCCGCACCCGGTGCGCGGTGGCTGAACCACGGCGGGCACCAGACGCTGGACCCCTTCGTGGCGCTGTCCCACGCGGCGGCCGTTACCACGCGGCTGCGGCTGCTGACGTATCTGGCCGTCGCCCCGTACCGCAATCCGCTCCTGCTGGCCAAGCAGGCGGCGACGCTCGACCGGCTCTCCGGCGGGCGCCTGACGCTCGGCCTCGGCGCCGGGTACCTCAAGGGCGAATTCCACGCCCTGGGAGTCGACTTCGAGGAGCGCAACGCCCTGTTCGACGAAGTCCTGGACGTGCTGCCGCTGCACTGGAGCGGGGAGCCGTTCAGCTACGCGGGGCGGCACTTCAACGTCCGTGACGCGCAGGCCCTGCCGCGTCCGGCGCAGCAGCCGATACCGGTGTGGATCGGCGGCAACTCGCGGCTGAGCCGGCGTCGGGCGGCGGAGCGCGCGCAGGGCTGGATGCCGATGTCCGGCGGCGCGGAACTGAGCGCGACGGCCCGCACGCCGGCGCTCGGGCCGCTCCCCGAACTGGCCCGCGCCATCGAGGAGGTGCGCCGCGCCACCGCCGCGGCGGGACGCGGTGAGCGCATCGACGTCCTGCACTCGTACCAGGACGCAGGTCTCGGCGAGCCGGCCCTGGAGGCGGACCGGCACCGGGAGGCGTTCGCCGCGTTGGAGAAGGCCGGGGTGACATGGGTTGCCGTGTCGTGCCCGCACCGCTCGGCGGCGGCAACCCTGGAGTTCCTGGAGGCGTTCGGTACGACGTACACGCACTGACCCGAAGGCCGGTGGCTCAGCGCACACTCCTCGCGACGGCCGCCGGCCCCTGGTCCGCCCGCAGCGCCCCGCCCCGCCGGAAGAACTCCTCCGCGCCGACCGGCTCCGACGCGCCGGGCGCCACCGCGTCCAGCGCCCGGCGTTTGAAGGCGCGGGCGGCGACGCTGAGCCGGTGGTGTGCCGGCCCGCCGCCGTCGCCGAGGTCCGTCGTCGTGGTCGCGCCCCAGAACCTGATGTCGGCGAGGCCGCTCTCGCGGGTCCGCGCCACCAGGTGTCGTACCCGCTCGTCGGTGGCGTACAGACCTGCCTCCACCGCGACGGCGAGACGTCCCGGCCCGGGAGCCGACGCCACGGGCGCCGCCGCCAGATCGGCCGCGTGCGCGCCGAGGATCCGCAGGGCGCGCTCGTCGCCGCGGCGTACGACGAGCGCCGTGGCGTCCCAGCCGGCCGCCGCCCGGTCGAACAGCCAGCCGCCCGCGCCGCGCACCGCGTCGGCCGCGGTCGGCGCGAGGAGGACGAGGCGCGGCCTCAGGGCGTTCCGGCCGGCCGGGCGAGCTGCGCGGCGAGCGACCTGGCGTACTCGCGGAACACGGCACTGAGCGGAATCGAGGGGTCGAGCAACCACGATGTCTCCATCCCGTGGAGAAAGGCGACGATCTCCACCGCTTTGACGGCTGGGTCGAGGTCGGTGCGGTACCTGCCCGAGTCCTGCCCCTGCCGGATGAACGCGGCGATGGTGTCGACTCCGGCCCGGTACCGGGTGAGGAAGCGGTCGTGCAGCGGGGCGTCGGGCGCGAGGTTCTCGATCAGGAGCACGGCGAACATGCCGACCAGTTCCGGAGCCCGGTGGAACCGTTCGGCGCGGCTCTCCATCTGGCGCAGCGGGTCGCCCGGCTGCTGGCGGTAGGCGTCGTCGGACACGTCGCGGGCGTCGAGAACCGCGTGCAGCAGCTGCTCCTTGGAGTCGAAGTGGTGCAGCAGACCGGCCGTGCTGATGCCCGCCTCGCGGGCGATCTGCGCGAGCGTGATGGCGCGCCATCCGTGGCGCACGAGGAGTCGCTGCGCCACGGTCACTATCTTCCGACGCCGCTCCTCGCCCTTGGCGAGCAGCGTGGCGTACGGCCGCTGATCAGGCACCTGATCTGCCATCGGCTCGGGCATCCGGTCTCCTTCGACCAACCTACTGAAGTGAAGGTAGGTTGGTTTCGCGCGGATCGACAAGTCCCGTGCACGTACCGGATGTTGGAGATCTCAGCCGCGCGGCAGGCCGAGTACTCGTTGCGCGACGATGCCGCGCTGGATCTCGGAGGTGCCGCCCGCGATGGTGCCGCCGAAGCTGCGTCCGTAGCGGTGGAACCAGCTGGAGAAGGCGTCGTCGAAGCTCATGTGGTGGTACGGCGCCGTGTTCTTGGGATGGATCAGCCCCTCGGGCCCCGCCGCCTCCAGGGCTCGTTCCAGGCCCTTCTGGGAGGCCTCGGAGCCGAACACCTTGAGCACGGACAGGGCGGGGACATCGGTCTCGCCGCGGGCGGCGCGTGCCAGGGCGGCCGTGCCGAGGAGGGTGAGCGCCTGCCGGTCCATGACCAGGGTGGCGTACCAGTCCTTCTCCAGCGGGGTACGCGGCCGGAAGTCGCGCAGCAGGTCGCTCATGCGCTCGGCGTCGCCCAGCCACATCAGCGTGCGCTCGTGGCCGAGTGAGCCGTTGGCCACCCGCCAGCCCTCGTTGAGCGGGCCGACGAGGTTGTCGGCGGGCACCCGTACGTCCTCGAAGAAGACCTCGTTGAAGTCCTTGTCGTCGGGGCCCGTGAAGGCCGCGAAGGGGCGGCGGGTCACGCCCGGGGTGTCGGTGGGGATCAGCAGCACGCTGATCCCCTTGTGCTTGGGGGCCTCCGGGTCGGTGCGTACGAACGTCAGGAGCACGTCGGCGTCGTGGGCGCCGGAGGTCCACACCTTCTGGCCGTTGACCGTGAAGTGGGTCCTGTCGTCGGAGAGTTGGGCGCGAGTGCGCAGCGAGGCGAGGTCGGACCCCGCCCCGGGCTCGCTCATGCCGAGGGCCGCGCTGATCTCGGCGCGCAGAATCGGCACTGCCCAGCGCCGCTTCTGCTCCTCGGAGCCGAAGGAGAGCAGGGAGGCGGCGATGATGCCGACGCCCTGGGGGTTGAAGGTGTGGTAGATGCGGCGCCGCGCGAGCTCCTCCAGGTGCACGTACTGCTGCACCACGGTGGCGTTCCGGCCGCCGAACTCGGGCGGGTTGCCGGGCAGCAGCCAGCCCGCGTCGAACTGGGTCCGCTGCCAGCGCCGGGCCCAGTCGGGGAGGTGGGCGCTGGAGCGGGAGCGTTCCGCCGCCTCCGCCTCGGGCGGCAGGTTCGCCTCCAGGAAGGCCGCCAATTCGGCGCGGAAGGACTCGACTTCGTCGTCGAAGGTGAGTTTCATGCCACTCCCCCGTTCCGGCTCGCGAGCTCGGCGATCCGGGCCCGGTGTTCGGCGGCGCCGCCGAGCATCAGCTCCCCGGCCTTGGCCCGCTTCAGCGCGAACTGCAGATCGTTCTCCCAGGTGGTCCCCATCGCCCCGAACAGCTGCACACCGTGCCGGAACACGAGGGACTGGCACTCTCCTGCCGATGCCTTGGCCATGGCGGCGGCCGCCTCGCGGCGCGGATCGTCGGCCGCGACGGTCATCATGGCGAAGTAGGCGAGGGCGCGCGCCCGCTCGACCGCCACGTGCATGTCGACCGCCTTGTGCTGCACGGCCTGGAAGGACCCGACCGGCACGCCGAACTGGTGGCGGGTGCGGACGTGGTCGAGGGCCAGGTCGAGGATGCGCCGGCAGGCTCCCACCATGGTCATCGCAAGGCCCGCCAGGGCGAGGTGGCGCGCACGCCCCGGGTCGGACCCGGTGCGGATGTCGTCGGTGACACGTACGTCGTCGAAGGTGACATCGGCGACGTGCAGCAGCGGATCGAAGACCGGCAAGGGGGTCACGGCGACCTGGCCGGCGGGCACCACGAAGACGCCCTCGCCGGTGGCCACGGCGAACCGCTCCGCGCGGTCGGCGTCGAGGACGTACGTGGCGGTGCCGCTGAGGGTCCATCCGGCGCCCTCGCGGCGGACCCGCACCCCGTCGAACACCGCGGCGCCCGACACCCCTTCCTGTGCGACCTCGGGGGCGAGCGGGGCGAACTGGGTCATGGTCGCGAGGTAGGGCGTCGGATCGGCCGCGTACCCCAACTCCTCAAGCACGATGCCGAGTTCGACGGCGTCGGCCGGGTCGGTGAACTCGGTCCAGCCGAGCTTCTGATAGGTGCGCCACAGCGGCGCGGGGTCGGCCCCGCCCTCCGCCACGGACCGGACGAAGGCCGGGGTGCACTCCTTGGAGACGGCCTCCCGGACGGTCCGTTGCCACAGTCGCTGATCCGAGTCGAACTCGAAGAGCATCCCGGCCTCCTGCCTGCGCTCCGTCGCGCCGCACGCTGCCGCGCACCGCGAGAGAATAACATTCTCGTTCCGCGAAAGTAATGGTCTCGTTCGCGGGGCCGGGCGGCCGGTTCCCCGCCTGGCCCGTGGGTACCCTGCAGTAATGTTCTTGGTATGGCGCAGAAGACGAGCGGGTCGGTGAGCACGGCGAGCGAAGAACCCGCATGGAAGCAGCGCGCGATCGAGCGCTCCACTCAGGCCGCGATACGTCGCGCCGAGCAACGGGTGGGCCGGTTCCTCGACGCGGCGCAGGCCATCATGGCCGAGCGGGGCACCACCGGCTTCACCGTCCAGGAGGTCGTCGAGCGGTCCCGTCAGTCGCTGCGCAGCTTCTACCAGCACTTCGACGGCAAGCACGAGTTGTTGCTCGCACTGCTCGAGGACGCGCTGGGGCGCACGGCCGAGCAGATCAGGGCCGCCGCTGCCGGCCAGTCCGATCCGCTGGACCGTCTCAAGACCGCCGTGCACCTGCTCTTCGAGCTGTCGGTGCCCGATCCGGCCGCCCAGCGCCCGCTGTTCACCGACTTCGCCCCCAAGCTGCTGGTCTCCCACCCCGCCGAGGTGAAGGTCGCGCACGCCCCGCTGCTCGCGCTGTTCGCCGAGCTGATGGACGAGGCGGCGGAGGCCGGCCGGCTCCTCTCCGACGTCTCGCCGCACCGGATGGCCGCGTTGACGATGCAGACCGTCATGTTCAACGCGCAGGCGGCAGGCGCCCCGGACGACGACACCGCGCATCCGCTCACCGCCGACGAGGTGTGGGCGTTCTGCTCGCACGGGTTCGCCAAGGCGGACTGAGCACGACCCGTTCGACGGACCTCACACCTTGAGCAGCCGGGCCAGGTTCCCACCCATGATCTTCGCCTGCCGTTCCTGGCTCATGCCCTCCAGCGCGTCCACGTAGCTGGTCGGCTCCGCGAGGCCCTCCGGGTGCGGGTAGTCCGACCCGAAGAGCACCTTGTCCTCGCCGATGAGATCCGCGAGCGCGCCGAGGTCCTCCTCCCAGAACGGGCTGACGTGGATGTTGCGTTTGACCGCCGCCACGGGGTCGCCGGCGAAGCCCTCGGGCGCCTTCTTGTAGACGTCGGCGAGGTTCTGCAGCAGCGGCGCGATCCAGTCGGAGCCGTTCTCGATGACGGCGATCTTCAGCTCCGGGAACCGGAACAGGGCGCCGTGGCACACCCAGGAGGACACGGCGTCCTGCACCGGCCGCCACTGGTCCATCATCCGGAAGACATTGGTCTTGAACGGCAGCATCTCGCCGCCGGCGCCCTCCCAGTCGCTGCTGTACCGCGCGTAGCCGCTGTCGGAGGAGTGCATCGTGACGAGGATGTCGTGCTCGACGACCCGCTTCCAGAAGGGGTCGAACTCGGGCAGCGCGAAGGACCGCGGGCCACGGAATCCGGGCACCGGGGCCGGGCGCACCAGGATCGCCCTGGCGCCGCGCTCGACACACCAGTCGAGTTCCTCGATGGCCTTGTCGACGATGGGCAGGCTGACGACCGGGACCGTGAAGATGCGGTCGTGGTAGTTGAACGACCAGACCTCGTCGAGCCACTGGTTCAGCGCGTGCACCACGGCGTGGATCATCTCCGGGTCGTCCCGCATGCGCTCCTCGATGAGGCTGGCGAGCGTCGGGAACATCAGCGTGCGGTCGATGCCCAGCTCGTCCATCAGCTTCATACGGGGCTCGGGCGCACGGAAGGCGGGGACCGAGCGCATCGGGTCACCGAAGATCTCCCGGCGGCTCTTGCCCTCGGGGTTGCCGTGGCGGAAGTAGTCCTCCATGGCGCCGGGGCGCGCGACCACGTCGAAGGTGGGGTTGGGGATGTACTCGCTGATCTGGCCGCGTACCGCGATCTTGGTGCGCCCGTTGACCTGCACGTACTGGATCGCGCCGCGGTACCGGTCCGGCAGGTGCCTGGTCAGCGTCTCCTCGGTCTCGTACAGGTGGTTGTCCGCGTCGAACAGGGGATATGGCAGCGTGCGCGAAGCCATGGGCTCTCCCTCCCTGTGCTCATGCCTGCTTGATGTGCTTCTTCATGTCGTCGAGGCGGGTCAGGATCGGGTATCCGTCGACGCTGATGGCGTTGCCGTGTCCGGTCTGGTGGATGTCGAAGGCCGACTGCAGTGCCGACTGGAAGCCCTGCACGTCGAGCGTCTGGTTCACGGCTCGCTTGGCCTGCCGCAGGCCGAAGGCCGGCATCTGTGCGATCTGCTCCGCCAGGTCCCGCGCCGCGCCGTCGAGTTCGTCGAGCGGGACGACCCTGTTCACCATGCCGGTCCGCTCGGCCTCCTCGGCCGTCAGCGCCCGCCCGGTGAACAGGATCTCCTTGGCCTTGCGCGGCCCCAACTCCCAGGTGTGGCCGTGGTACTCGACGCCGCTGATCCCCATCCGCACCACGGGGTCCGAGAACTCGGCGTTCTCCGCCGCCACGATCAGATCGCACGGCCAGCACAGCATCAGCCCTGCCGCGATGCACTTGCCCTGCACCGCCGCGATCGACGGCTTCGGCACGTTGCGCCAGCGCAGCGAATAGCCGAGGTAGCGGTGGCACTCGAGGCCGTAGATGTGCTCCAGGGTGATCTTGTCGGGGGTGTGCGAGTCACCCTTGAGGTCGTGCCCCGCGGAGAAGTGCTTGCCGTTGGCGCGCAGCACGATCACGCGCACGTCGTCGTCCTCGGCCGCCCGGCTCCAGGCCGCGTCCAGGGCGTCGAGCAGCTCCATGGACTGGGCGTTGGCGGCCTCGGGACGATTGAGCGTGATGACGGCGATTCCGTCCTTCGCCTCGTACAGGATCTGATCCACAGGGTGGCTCCTCTCACCGGACGCGGCGAGAATAGCATTCTCATTTCTTGAAAGTAAGACTCCCGCACCACGTCGGAGTTCCCCTCATTGACCCAGTCGGCGCAGCAGGGCCTCGCTCTCGTCCCACAGCCGTCGGGCGGCGTCGCCGTCCCGCGCGGCGCGACTCGGGTCCGTCGCGCCCGACGGCTGGGTGCAGGGCTTGGGCCACGAGTCCGAACGCCCGCTCGCGCCGGGCCAGTTCGCGCGTGAACAGCACGTTGGCGAGCTTCGCCCGGCAGTATCCGACGACGCTGTGCGCGGCCTCGAAGCTCTGCAGGTCGTCCCAGTCGAGCCCGTCGACCTGGCGGTGGGCCTCGGAGGAGACGGTGATGACCCGCGCCTGCCGGCGGCCGGGCAGTGCCGCGGCCTCCCGCAGCCGCGGCAGCAGTTCACGGGTCAGCAAAACGGAGCCAGGTGGTTGACGGCGAAGGTGGCCTCCGTCCCCTCGGCGGTGACGATCCGCCGGTCCCGTACCCCGCCGGCGTTGTTGACCAGGACGTCGACGTGCGGGGCATGCTCCTTGATCGCGTCGACCGTCCGGGCCACCTCCGCCATCAGCGCGAAGTCCGCGCGCAGCATGAGGCACGTACCACCGCCCGCGCGGGCCGCCTCCTGGAGTTCCGCTGTGGCTTCGGCGGTGCGCCGCGGGTCGCGCCCCACCCCGATCACCTGGGCGCCGTCCGCGAGGAGTCGGCGGGCCGCGGCCCGCCCGATCCCGGAGCTGACCCCCGTGATCACCACGACGGGGCGAGACGTGTCGAACATCAAGGCAGTCCTCCTACAGGCGAGCAGCCCGCACATCGGGGGGCTACATGTCGGGACGCGGCCGGAGCCCGTCGAGCAATAGGCGCACCGCGAATCGGACCCGCTCGTCGAGTTCGCTTCGGGTCGGATCGAGGCCGCCCACGATGGCGCGGACCCGGCCGCCGACCACCATGCTCATGAAGGCCGACGCCGCGTGGTCGACGTCGGTGGGAGCGATCTCCCCCGCGTCGACCGCGCGCTGGAGGACCGTGGCGACGTGTTCGATCAGCGGGCGTGTGCTCTGTTCGACGTACGCCGTGAAGATCTCCGGGAAGCGGTGGCTCTCGGCGTTGATGATGTGCTGCAGGCGCAGCCCGTGCGGCGAGGCGATCTGGTCGACGCGGAGCCGGGCGATGGCCTCGAGCGTAGCGCTCAACTCGCCCCGGTCCAGGGCGTCGAGCACGTTCTGCGGCACGATCTGCCGCTCCACGGCGCGCTGGATCGCCGCGCGGAACAGGGTCGCCTTGTCCGGGTAGCGGGCGTAGATCGTGCGCTTGGTCATGCTGACGCGCGCGGCGATCATCTCGATCGTCGTCACTTCGAATCCGCGCTCGAGGAACAAGTCGAGGGCGGCGTCGAGGAGTTCCTGGTGACGTGCCTCGGCCTGCTCGCGGGTGGGCCGCCCCGCCCGGACCCGGGGCGGAATGGCGTTCTCGCTCACGGCATCCTCCCTCTTGTGCGGGGACCCCAACCGTGCGAATGATACGGCTGAGTTGCTATTCACAGAAGGGTGTTCCCCGTGACCTCAGCAACCGCAACACACAAGCTGACAGCGCTCGTTGACGCCTCCGACCGCTTCGCGCACTCGGCCCACGACCTGCGGTCGACCCAGCTCGCGGCCCTGAACGAACGCTTCCAGGACCGCAAGGGCCGCATCAGGCTGCTGGGCCATCGCGCCCAGGAGGCCGGCATCGTCGAGATCCGCGACCTGCCCGACGTCGTGCCCCTGCTGTTTCCGCACAGCGTCTACAAGAGCTACCCGGAGAACTTCCTGACACAGGGGCGCTGGGACCGGCTCGCGAAGTGGCTGGGCACCGTGTCGCCGTACCCTCTCACTCCGGTCGACACCTCGGACCTCGACGGCAGCGACCGGATAGACGAGTGGATCGCGCGGCTCGGCGAGCACGGCCACCATGTCTCCTGCTCCAGCGGCACGACCGGAAAGTCGGCGATGCTCCTCGCCACCGAGCGGGACATGAACTGGTCCCGCAAGGACACGGTGGGTGTGTTCTCGTGGGGTTCCGGTGTGCTGCCGACCGGCGACCGCCGCATGATCGGCATCGCGCCGACGACCGCCGTACCGAAGAACATGGTGATCGCCGAGGCACAGGAGCGGGCTTTCGGCGACCCGGCCAAGCCACGCTTCCGGCTGCCGCTGCCACCGATCACCGTGGGTTCCCTGACGCGGACCGTCCTGCTCCGCAAGAAGATCGCCGAAGGAACCGCGCCGCCGGAGGAGCTCGCCGAGTTCGAGCGCACCGCCGCTCAGCGCCAGGAGGCCCTGGAGAGGGCCATGGTGACGGCCGCCGAGACGCTCATCGAGCACCGCGCCGAGAAGCTCTACATCTCCGGCATGTGGAACGCGCTGCACCAGGTGGCACGGCTCGTGCGCGACATGGGCCACTCCGGTCAGGACTTCCACCCCGACAACTGTCTGTACGTCGGCGGCGGCCTCAAGCGCGCTCAACTCCCGCCGGACTACCAGCAGTTCGTGCACGAGACGTTCGGCATACCGGCCGATCGGAACTTCCAGAACTACTCGATGCAGGAACTGAACTCCGGCATGCCCAAGTGCCGAAAGGGCGACCGCTACCACGTTCCGCCGTGGGTGGTGCCGTTCGTGCTCGACGAGTCCGGGGAGCATCTACTGCCGCATGAGCGCGGTGAGGTCGAGGGGCGGGCCGCGTTCTTCGACCTCGCGCTCGACGGGCGCTGGGGTGGTGTCATCACCGGCGACCGCATCGCCCTGGACCTCGATCCGTGCGCGTGCGGGGCGGCCGGTCCGTCGATCCGCAACGACATCGTGCGCTATGCGGACCTCGCGGGCGACGACAAGATCGGGTGCGCCGGCACCGTGGACGCGTATGTGCGAGGTGTGTCGTGACGGCGGTCGCTGCGGGTGTGTCGGCGCCGTTCTTCCTGCGTGGCCGCCTTTACGAGGGCCAGGACCGCACCCACCGTTCCCGCGACCTGGGCGTCGCCTTCACCACGCCCGCCCTGGACCTCGACGGGGCGGTGCATCCGCGCGGCGAGGTGCCGCCCCTGCTCGATGTGCCACTCGCCGAGATCATCGACTTCCTCGTGGCGACCGGTGAGCGGCTGCGCGCACCGGACAACGCGTTCGTCGCCGACTGCGTCGAGCGCATGGCCGTCACCCATCCCCTGCCACGCGAGGTCCTGGAAGAGCAGGTCAGGCACGCCTCGGCCTATCTCGACGCGCGGCTGCTGCGCACCGTGGTGGAGCAGAATTTCCCCGACCCCGCGGCGCTGGACACCTGGGTGCCCAAGGAGGACTTCACCGGTCGCCACAGCTACGTACGGGCCTTCGCGCCGCGCCTGATCCACGTCCTGCCGGGCAACTCGCCGGGCGTCGCGGTGAAGTCGATCGCCCAGGGCGCGCTGGTGAAGGCCGTGAACCTGTTCAAGATGCCGTCCAGCGACCCGTTCACCACCGTCGCGATCCTGCGCACCATGGCGAGCATCGAGCCCGGGCACCCCGTCGTGGCGTCCATGTCGGCGGCGTACTGGCGCGGCGGCGACGAGACCGTCGAGCGGGTCCTGTACCGCCCGCAGTACTTCGACAAGATCGTGGCCTGGGGCGGCGGTGACGCGATCAACAACGTCGTCAAATATCTCGGCCCCGGTTTCCAGTTGGTCTCCTTCGATCCGAAGACCTCGATCTCGATGATCGGGCGGGAGGCCTTCGTCACCGGCGAGGCACTGGAGCGGACGGCCGAGCTCGCCGCGGCCGACGTGATGGTGCTCGGCCAGGAGGCCTGTGTCGCGAGCCGCTTCCTGTACGTGGAGGGGGATCACGACGACGCGGACCGATTCTGCGCGCGGCTGCACGCGCACATCGCCTCGAAGGCGGCGGCCTCCGGGGACAGCCGGCCCCTCGACATGGAGCTGCGCGAGCAGATCGAGACACTACGACTCCTCGACGACGAGTTCCGGGTGTGGGGCCGGGCCGACGGCAGCGGCGTGGTGATCCGCTCGGACGAGCCGGTGGACTTCCACCCCATCAACAAGGTCGCCAACGTGGTGCGCGTCGACTCGCTCGACGACGCGGTGCGAGGCGTCACCGTGGCCACGCAGACGGTCGGCTTCCATCCCTTCGACCGGATGGTCGACTACCGCGACCGGCTGGCCAGTTGCGGCGCACAGCGGGTGGTGCGCCTCGGCGAGGCGGGGCCGAGCACCATCGGCAACCCGCACGACGCCATGTATCCACTGCACCGCTTCGTGCACTGGATGGTGCACGAGGACGGGATGCGCTGATCCGGTTCGGCGTGCCGGCGAAGCAGCAGTGAGAATCGGGTTCTCTGTAGAGAGAAATGCGGATACCATCAACGCTCATCCAAGCAACTGACGGAGCAGCCATGGCCAGATACGTCCTGCACGTCGAGTCCCGGCCCGCGAGTCCGGAGGTCGAGGACGAGTTCAACCGCTGGTACGACGAGGTGCACATTCCCGAAGTGGTGGCGCTCGACGGCATCGTGTCCGCCGTCCGCTTCACGCCCACCGCACCGGACGGCCCGTACATCGCCCACTACGCGCTCGAGGGCGACCCGGAGCAGGCGGTCAAGAACCTCTCCGCCGCTGCGGCCGACGGCAGGCTCGGGATGTCGGACACCTTGCGCACGGCCCCCGCGCCGCGCATGCACATCCTCAAGGTCGCCACGGAGTACCGGCCCTGACCGGCACCCGCCCGACGTGCCACGCCATCCGTTCCCCAGGGGAGAGACAAGGGAGACCATGTCACGGCGTCAACTCATCGACGGGCGACTCGTGGGTGCCGACACCACGTTCGCCTCGTCCAATCCCGCCACCGGCGAGCTGCTGGGCCACGCGCCGGACGCCACCGAGGAGCAGGCCCGCCAGGCCGTGGCCGCGGCCCGGCGCGCCTTCGACACCACCGGCTGGGGCACCGACCGCGAACTGCGCCGCCGCTGCCTCGACCAGCTGCACGGCGCGCTCGTCGACCACCGCGAGGAACTGCGGGAGTTGACGATCGCCGACGCCGGAGCGCCACGCATGCTGACCTACGCGGCGCAGCTCGACGAACCGATCGAGCTGGTGCGGTACTACGCGGACCTGCTCAAGAACCACTCGTTCGTCGAGGACATGGGCGTGGTCGAGTACCAGGGGCAGCGCCATCACCGATGGGTGGAGTGGGAGGCCGGCGGGGTCGTCGCGGCCATCGTCCCGTACAACTACCCCAATCAGCTGGCCCTGGCCAAGCTGGCACCCGCACTGGCGGCGGGCTGCACGATCGTCCTCAAGGGCGCACCCGACACTCCCCTCGTCACCCTGGCTCTCGGCGAGATCATCGCCGAGCACACCGACATCCCCGCCGGAGTCGTCAACATCCTCTCCTCGTCGCGGACTTCGGTCGGCGAGGTGCTCACCACCCACCCCGATGTGGACGTGGTGACGTTCACCGGTGCCAGCCCGACGGGGCGACGCATCATGGCGGCGGCGAGCGACACGGTGAAGAAGGTCTTCCTCGAACTCGGCGGCAAGTCCGCCCTCGTGGTCCTCGACGACGCCGACTTCAAGGGCGCCGCCACGTACGCGGCGTACATGATCTGTCTGCACTCGGGCCAGGCCTGCGCGATCACCTCGCGGATGCTGGTGCCGCGCCGCCACCACGACGCCATCGTCGAGCAGGTGGCCCGGCGCCTGGAGCGGGTGCGCGTCGGCGACCCCAACGACCCCAAGACGTACATGGGCCCGCTCATCAGCGAGCGGCAGCGCGACAAGGTCGACGCGATGGTGCGGCGCGCCGTCGCGGACGGCGCCACGCTCGTGACCGGCGGACAGCGCGTCGATCCCGGGTACTTCTACGCACCCACGCTGCTCGCCGACGTCGACCCCGACAGCGAGATCGCGCAAGAGGAGGTCTTCGGGCCCGTCCTCGCGGTGATTCCCTACGACGAGGACGCGGGCGACGACGACGCCGTGCGCATCGCGAACAACTCCATCTACGGCCTTTCCGGCGCCGTGCACAGCGCCGACCGGGAGCGGGCGCTGTCCGTGGCACGGCGCATCCGCACCGGCACCTTCAGCATCAACGGCGGCAACTACTTCTTCTCCGACACCCCGTTCGGCGGCTACAAGCAGTCCGGAATCGGCCGGGAAAAGGGCGTCGCCGGTCTGGAGGAATTCATGGAGCGCAAAACGTTCGGCGAGGTGGAAGTGGTGACGGACGAGGCCGGGGGCAACCGATGAGTGTCACCGTCACGGAGCTGACCCCGACCACCGGTGTGCAGATCACCGGCCTCGCGGGGGACCGCCTGGTCGACAAGGCGGTCGCCGAGGAATGCCGCGCGGCCCTCGACCGGCGCGGCGTCGTGGTCTACCGCGAGGCGCACCTGAACGACGCCGACCTGGTCGCCTTCAGCCGCCTCCTCGGCCAGGTCCTGCCGCTGCCGAACGGGGGCGTACCGGGCCACCCCGAGGTACAGGCCATCACCCGCGACCCGTCCAAGAGCCGTCTAGCCGCCTACCGTGAGGCCACGTTCTTCTGGCACATCGACGGCACGACCAGCGAGGTGCCGGACAAGGCGACGCTGTTGACCGCGCGCCGGGTGGACGGCGGCGGGGGCGGGGGCGGCGACACCGAGTTCGCCAACACCTACGCCGCGTACGAGGCACTGACGCAGGAGGAGCGGGCCGACCTGGAGGACGTACGCGTCGTCCACAGCTTCGCCGCCTCGCAGCTGCACGTCACACCGAACCCGTCGCCCAAGGAACGCGCCGCCTGGGACCGCAACCCGGCCCGCGAGCACCCGCTGGTGTGGACGCACCAGGACGGCCGCAGGTCGATGCTGCTCGGCACAACGGCCGGCGCGGTCGTCGGACGGCCGCAGGAGGAGGGGAAGGCGCTCCTTTCGCGCCTCCTCGACTGGACCACGCAGCCACGGTTCACGCTGCGCCACCAGTGGCATCAGGGCGACCTGGTGATCTGGGACAACACCGGAATGCTGCACCGGGCGCTGCCGTACGAGCAGTCCTCGTCGCGGCTGATGCACCGCACGTCTCTGGCGGGCGAGGAGGCCATCGCATGACCGACACGGGTACGACACAGCGGCGGGCGGCACTGGTGACCGGCGGCGGATCCGGCATCGGCCGGGCCATCGCGCTGCGGATGGCGGCGGACGGGTTCGCGACCGCCGTCCTGGACCTCAACAAGGAGGCCGCGGAGGCGGTGGCCGGGGAGGCGCGGAAGTGCGGCCATGAGGCCATGGCCGTCGGTGGCGTCGACGTGTCCGACCGCGAGCAGGTCAACGCGGCGGTGGAGCAGGTCCGTGGCGCCTACGGCCCCGTGGTGGTGCTGGTCAACAACGCCGGGAAGACGGGCTTCAAGGAGTTCCTGAACATCACGGACGAGGCCTGGGACACCATCCTGGCCGTGAACCTCAGTGGTCCGTTCTATCTGTGCCAGGCCACCGTCCCCGACATGATCGGCGCCGGCTGGGGCCGCATCGTGAACATCTCGTCGTCCAGCGCGCATTCGGGCCAGCAGTACATGACGCACTACGTCGCGTCGAAGTCCGGCCTCATCGGCCTGACCAAGTCCCTGGCCCTGGAGTTCGGCCCGCAGGGCATCACGGTGAACACGATCCCGCCCGGCTTCGTGGACACCCCGATGCTGCGCGGATCGGAGCGGCGCGGCCTGCTCGGCCACTCCGTGGAGGACATCGCGGCGGTGACTCCGGTACGGCGGGCCGGGCGGCCCGAGGACATCGCCGCGGCCTGCTCGTTCCTGGTGTCGGAGGAGGCCGGGTACGTCACCGGGCAGATCATCGGGGTCAACGGCGGGCGCAACACCTGAGGCGGCGCCGCACCGTCCACGACGGTGCGGCGCCCTTACAGCAGCCGCTGCGGCACATGGTTGGCCCAGCCGCTGTCCGGCCAGTTGAACCAGCCCGATGACGCGTGCGTGCCGCCGTCCGGGTGCAGCGTCGTGCCCGTCACGTACGAGGAGAGGGCGGAGGCCAGAAAGACGACGCAGCCGGACACGTCCTCGGGGCGGCCGGCGCGGGCCATGGGGATGGCCGCGGCGAGCCCCTGCGGCGAGCCCAGGGCGCCGTCCCCTTCCTGCCCGAGTGGTCGCAGGCTCGGCGTCGGCACGTAGTCGGGTGCCACGTTGTTGACCCGGATGCCGTCCGGTGCGAGCTCGACCGCGAGGGTGCGGGCGAACTGTTCGACGGCCGCCTTCGCCGCCGCGTACACCGCGAAGCCGGGCGCGGCGCGGTGGGCCTCGATCGTCGACACGTTGACGATGCTGCCGCCGCGGCCGCCCGCCTGGATCCGCGGCACCGCGAGGGCGCAGGCGTGCAGCACATGGCTGAGGTTGGTGCGGATCAGGGCGTCCCAGCCGCGTGGGCCGGTTTCGGTGAAGGGGGCGCGGAAGGTGCCGCCGACGACGTTGACGAGGATGTCGAGGCGGCCCCACCGGCTGTCGACGGCGTCGAAGAGCCTTCGCAGCGTGGGCTCTTCGCGGACGTCGCCCACCTGGACGAGGGCTTCGGGGAGCGTCTCCTGAAGGGCGCGGGCCGCCTTCTCGTCGCGGTCGACGACGGCCGTGCGGACACCATTGGACGCCAGGTCGCGGACGATCGCGCTCCCGAGCCCGCCGGCCCCGCCCGTGACGACGGCGACCGTGTCGGCCAGCCCCGCGCGGCTCGTGAACCAGTCCCCCGCCATCAGACGACCCGCGATTCGTGGCCCTGCCAGTAGCGTTCCCGCAGACGGCGTTTGTACAGCTTGCCGTTGGGGTCACGGGGCAGCGCGTCGGTGAAGTCGACGGTGCGCGGGCACTTGTAGGAGGAGAGTGCGGACCGGCAGTGGGCGAGCAGCTCGGCCGCCAACTCCGCGGTCCCGGCGCCTTGTCGCGCGGGCTTGACCACGGCCTTGACCGCCTCCCCCATCTCCGCGTCCGGCACACCGATGACCGCGACGTCCGCGACCGCCGGGTGCCCGGCCAGCACGTTCTCCGCCTCCTGCGGGTAGATGTTGACACCCCCGGAGATGATCATGTGGGCGCGCCGGTCCGTGAGGTACAGGTAGCCCTCCGCGTCGAGCCGGCCGATGTCGCCGAGGGTGCGCCAGCCGTGGGCGTCGGTCACGGCGGAGGTCTTGTCCGGGTCGTTGTGGTAGGCGAAGGAGCGCCCGCCCTCGAAGTACACCAACCCCTCGCACCCGTACGGGAGTTCCTTCCCTGTGCCCTCGTCGACGATGTGGCACGCGGTGGCGGGCCGGCCCACCGAGCCCGGGTGCGCCAGCCACTCCTCGGCGGTGATGGCGGTGTTGCCGATGTCCTCGGTGCCCGCGTAGTACTCGTGGACGATCGGCCCCCACCAGTCGATCATCTGCCGCTTCACCGGGATCGGGCAGGGCGCCCCGCTGTGCACGACGACGCGCAGGCTCGACACGTCGTACCGTGCGCGTTCCTCGCGCTCCAGGCGCAGCATGCGGACGAACATCGTCGGCACGAACTGGGCCTGAGTGACCCGATGTTGCTCGATCAGCTCCAGGCAGCGGCGCGGGTCAAAGCCGTCCATCGCGACGACGGGGACGCCCAGGCGATGCATGGACATGGAGTAGACGAGCGGCGCCGAGTGGTACAGCGGGGCGGGGTTGAGGAATACGTCGCCCGGGCGCAGGCCGCCCCCGTTTCCCGCGATGCCGCGGGCGATGAGGGCGGGCGCCGCGGTCGGGTCACCGAACGGCGCTCCCGTCAGTTCCTTGCGCACTCCCTTGGGGCGTCCGGTGGTTCCGGAGGAGTAGAGCATCTCGCGGCCCTCGGACTCGTCGGCCTCCGGCAAGGGCTCGTGCGCGGACACCGCGTGGTCGACCCGGGCCCAGCCGTCGAGTTCGCCGACCGCGCACAGCCGTACGTCGATCGCGTCGAGGTCGAGTCCCGCCACCACCTCCGCCATCCGCTCCGAGGCGATCAGCGCGCGGGCGCCGCAGTCGTCAAGGATGTACTGGACCTCGGCCGGGTGGAGATGACTGTTCACGGCGGTGTAGCGCAGGCCCGAGCGTTGGGCGGCCCAGGCCGCGACGAGGAAGGACGGGTGGTTCTCCAGCAGCAGGGCGATGCCGTCGCCGGGTTTCAGGCCTCCGGCTCGCAGGGCCGCGGCCAACCGGGCGGACCGGTCGTCGAGTTCGGCGAAGGTGAGGGACAACTCGTCCAGCAGGACGGCCGGTGCGTCGGGTGTGCGGTGTGCGTGGGCGCGCAGGGTCAGCGGTTCCATGACTCGTCCCCTCGGCCGGGTGAGCTGGGCGAACTGAGCGAATTAAGTGAACTGAGCGAACTGGCTGAGCCGGGTGACCTGGGTGTCAGATGACCAGGCCGCCGTCGACCGGCAGCACCTGGCCGGTGACGAAGGAGGCCGCGTCGGAGGCGAGGAACACGAACGCCGGTGCCACCTCGTCGGGTTCGGCCCAGCGGGCGAGCGGGATCCGGGCGAGCATGCCGGGCGCGAACTTCTCGTTCGTGCGGATCGTCTCGGTCATCGGTGTCGCGGCCAGCGGGGCGACGGCGTTTACGAGGATGTTCTTGCGGGCCAGCTCGCGGGCGAGCGACTTGGTCAGCCCGATGACCCCGGCCTTGGCGGCGGAGTAGTTGACCTGGCCGAGGGTGCCGGTGAGGCCCGCTGAGGAGGTCACGTTGATGATGCGGCCCGTGCCGTCCTCCGGCAGGTGGGCGAGGGCGGCCTGGGCGCAGCTGAAGGTGCCGAGGACGTGGATGTCGATCATCGCGCGGACGCTGTCCTCGGTCAGCTTGGGGAACATGGCGGGCGCGGTGACACCCGCGTTGTTGACGAGGATGTGCAGTGTGCCGTCGGCAAGCGCGGCGGCCTGGGCGACGGCCTCGTCGGCCGCGGCGCGGTCGCGCACGTCGAGTGCGGCGCTGTCGGCCTTGCCGCCGTCGGTGCGGATGGCTGCCGCGGTGCCGGCCGCGGCCTCGCCGTCCACGTCGGTGACCAGGACGGCCGCACCGGCCCGGGCCAGCGCGCGGGCGACGGCGGCACCAATGCCGCCGGGTGCGCCCGCGCCGGTGACCAGGGCGGAGCGGCCGGTGAGGTCGAAGGGGGTCCGGTTCACTTGGCGGCCGCCGTGGCCGCCTTCGCCCGGGCCCGGAAGGACTCGAGCTTCTGGGAGGGCTCCACGACCCGCTTGCTGCGCGCCTGGATGGACACGTCGTGGCCCGCGGCGCGCTGCCGCAGGGCGCCGACGGTGGCCTCCTCCTTCTTGATGTGTGTGAAGGGGTCGAAGGAGTACCAGCGCATGGCGTTCTGGTACGTCATCTTGTTGGTGTCCTCGTCGGGGACCTGGTGCTCGGTGAGCACTCCGTGCAGTTCCTCGGGGGCGTTGGGCCACATCGAGTCGCTGTGCGGGTAGTCCGCCTCCCAGCAGATGTTGTCGATGCCGATCTCGTGGCGCAGTTTCACGCCGATGGGGTCGCTGATGAAGCAGGTCAGGAAGTGCTCGCGGAAGACCTCGCTGGGCAGCTTGCCGCCGAAGTCCTGCAGGGTCCACGTGGCGTGCATCTCGAAGGTGCGGTCGATTCGCTCCAGGAAGTACGGGATCCAGCCGGTGCCTCCCTCGGACAGGGCGATCTTCAGGTCCGGGTACTCCTTGATCGGGCGGGACCAGATGAGGTCGGCGGCGGCCTGCACGAGGTTCATCGGCTGCAGCGTGATCATCGTGTCCGGCGGCCCGTCCGCCGACGGCACGGCGAGGCGGCCCGAGGAGCCGATGTGCAGGTTCATCACCGTGTCGGTGTCGCACAGCGCCTGCCACAGCGGGTTCCAGTACGGGTCGTGGAAGCTGGGGAAGCCCATGGCGCCCGGGTTCTCGGTGAACGTCAGCGAGTGGCAGCCCTTCTCGGCCACCCGCCGCACCTCCTTCACGCAGGCGTCGACGTCCCAGATCGCGGGCAGTGCCATCGGGATGAAGCGGCCGGGGTGGGCGCCGCACCACTCGTCGATGTGCCAGTCGTTGTAGGCGCGCACCAGCGCGTACGACAGGTCGCTGTTCTCGGTCTCGAAGAGGCGGGCGGCGAAACCGGGGAAGGAAGGGAAGTTCATCTGGGCGAGGATGCCGCCTGCGTCCATGTCCTTGACGCGCTCGTGCACGTCGTAGCAGCCGGGGCGGATCTCGTCGAGGCCCTGGGGTTCGAGGCCGTACTCCTCCTTGGGGCGGCCGGCCACGGCGTTGAGCGCGACGTTGGGCAGGACCGCGTCGCGGAAGCGCCACACGTCGGTGCCGTCCTCGCGGTGCTCCAGGCGCGGTGCGTCGTCCCGGTACTTGGCCGGGAGGTGGTTCACGAACATGTCGGGCGGTTCGATGATGTGGTCGTCGACGCTGATGAGTATGAGGTCGTCGTGCCGCATGGCGGGGTGCCTTTCAGTCGGACGCGGGCAGCGCCTTGGCCGCCTTCAGGGTCATCGGGGCGCCGTCGCAGGCGAGCGCGCCCGGTCCGGAGGCGGTGCAGAGCAGTTCGACGCCGCCCGCCTCGTCCACGTACCGCTTGCCGATCAGGGTGGCGGCCTCGCTCTCGGGGCCGCCGGAGTCCGGGGGCTTCGCCGTCTCGGCCGGGATCATCGGCTCGCCACCACATGTGAGCTCCGGGCCGCCACCGGCCGGAGCCCGGATGACGATCACGCGGACTCCGCATACGGCGCTGGCCAGTTGGAGGCCGGGACGCAGGTCCCGGACTGCTGACGTCATCGACGGCTCCTCACTGCCGTTTCCCCATCCGGTTGGAAACTAGCTTCTCCGATATGGGTAATCAAGATTTCGGACGCGGATGGGGCGGTCACGGGGCCGGCACCTCCACCACCACGGCCGAACCCATGCCACCGCCCGCGCACATCGCGGCGACACCCACGCCGCCTCCCCTGCGCCGCAGTTCGTGGACCAGTGTCACCAGCATCCGGCCGCCGGTCGCGGCGACGGGGTGGCCGAGCGAGCAGCCGCTGCCGTTGACGTTGACCGTGTCGGGGTCGAGGTCGAGGCGGCGCACGACGGCCACGCACATCGACGCGAACGCCTCGTTGATCTCGTACAGGTCGACGTCCTCGGTGCGCAGCCCGGCGCGGGCCAGTGCCTTCGGGATCGCCTGCACGGGGGCGAGCCCGGTGTCGGCCGGGTCGACGCCGACGGAGGCCCAGGCGCGGACCGTGGCGAGCGCGGGCAGTCCGAGCCGGTCGCTGACGACGGCGAGGGCCGCGGCGGCGTCGTTGCCACCGGCGGCGTTGCCCGCGGTGATACTGAAACCGTCGATCTCCGGATGCAGCGGCTTGAGTCCGGCCAGCTTCTCCAACGACGTGTCACGGCGCGGGTGTTCGTCGACGGCGAAGAGTCCGTGCGGGGTCTCGACGGGCACGATCTCGTCCTTGAAGCGGCCCTCGTCGATGGCACGGATCGCTTTGCGGTGCGAGCGCAGGGCCCAGGCGTCCATGTCCTCGCGGGAGATGTCCGCGGCGACGGCGGCGTTCCACCCGACGGTGATCGACATGTCGAGGTTGGGCGCGTCGGGGCGGTCGGGGTGGGTGGGCGGCACCCAGGGTTCGTCGTGGAAGTGGAGCCGCGGCGAGGTGGACGCCGAGTTGACGCCTCCCGCGATCACGACCTCGTCCATGCCGGAGCGGACGGAGGCGGCGGCCGACTGCACAGCGGCCAGCGACGCGGCGCAGTGCCGGTTGTGGGCAAGGCCCGGCACGGTGGTCAGGCCGGCGGTGAGCGCGGCGTGCCGGGCGATGACGCCGCCGCCGTACAGGCCCTCGGCCAGCATGACGTCGTCGATACGGTCCGGCTCGATGCCGAGTTCGCCGAGCCGCTCGGCACTCGCGCGGACGATGCGGTAGGCGAGGGTGTAGGCGTCGGTGTCGCGCAGCGTCCCCTTGCGGGCGGTGCCGACGGGGGTGCGCAGGGCGGAGACGATGACGGCTTCAGGCATGGGACTTCTCCGGGTTGTCCAGGGGGTCCGACTTGGTCAGTTCGGCGATCAGGGTGCGCCGCAGGAGTTTTCCGGTGCCGGTGCGCGGCAGGTCGGCGCGGAAGACGACGGCGTCGGGGGTCTTGGACGTACGAAGGCGGCCCTTCGCCCAGCGTCGGATCTCCTCCGGGTCGCCGGTTCCGACGAGGACGGCGACGATCCGCTGCCCCCATTCCTCGTCCGGCACCCCGATGACGACCGCCTCGCGGATGCCGGGGTGGTCGAGGAGGACGTCCTCGATCTCGGCGGGGGCGATGTTCTCGCCGCCGCGGATGATGGTGTCGTCGGCGCGGCCCTCGATGGAGAGATAGCCGTCGGCGTCCATGCGCCCGAGGTCGCCGGTGGGGAACCAGCCGTCCGCGTCGAGCACGCTGCGGCCCCGGTACTCGCCGGAGATCTGATCCCCGCGTACGTGCACGAGACCGGTGCGGCCGACCGGGCACACCTCGCCCTCCGGCGTGCGCAGTTCGATCTCGACGCCGGGCAGCGGTCGGCCCACGGAGGTGAGCCGGTCGCGCACGAGGGGATCGGTGGCCCCGAGTGCGGCGCGGTGCTCCGCGGGGCCGAGCACGGCGATCGACGAGGAGGTCTCGGTCAGGCCGTAGGCGTTGACGAAGTCCGTGCCGGGGAAGGCCCGTAGCGCCTTCTCCACGACGGTGCGCGGCGCGCGGGCGCCACCGTAGGCAAGGCTGCGCAGGCTGGGCACGTCGGCGTCGGCACCCGCGGGGATCTCCTCGACGATACGGGCGAGCATGGTCGGCACGAGCATCGCGTGGGTGACCTTCTCGCGGCGCACGGTGGCGAGCCACTCGGCGGCGGAGAACGCCGGCAGATACACGACGCGGCGCCCGGTGTAGAGGTTGGACATCAGGTTCGTGAGACCCGCGATGTGGTACGGCGGGACGGCGACGAGCGCCGCGTCGCCGTCTGCCGCCGAGTCGAACTCCAGGGTGTTCAACACGTAGGCGAGCAGGTGGCGGTGGCGCAGCAGGGCGGCCTTGGGCGCCGCGGTGGTGCCGCTGGTGTAGAGGATGACGGCGACGGCGTCCTGGTCCCAGGGCGCCTGTACGTCATCGGCCTGCTGGGCGGCGGGCCCGTCCAGCAGGCCGTCCAGGTCCTCCGGTCCGACCCTTTCGGCACCGGGGTGCCGTGCCTCGATCTCCGTCAACTGTTCCGCGCCCAGTCGGTAGTTGAGCGGGACGAACGGCACACCCGCGAGGGCGCAGGCGAAGAGGGTCACCGGGTAGGCGAGGTGGTTCGGAGCCCGGTACAGCACTGCGGACGCGCCGCGGAATCGCTCGGCGGCGGCGCGTGCCAAGCGCAGCAACTCGGCGGCGGACAGGGAGCGTTCGCCCAGGGTGACGGCGGGCCGCTCGCCCGTCGTCGCGGCCATCTCGAGAGTCATCGCAATGTTCATGAGAGTGCTATTCTCACTTCAGAAGAGCGGGACTTTCAAGAGTGGGGAGGTTGCGCACATGCAGATATCCGGTTGTTCCGCGATCGTGGTGGGCGGCACGGGTGGGCTCGGCGAGGCCACGGTGCGCAGGCTGCACGCCGCGGGCGCACAGGTGGTCGCCGCAGACGTCAACGACGAGAAGGGCAAGGCGCTCGAGGCGGAGCTCGGTATCCGATACGTCCGCACCGACGCCACCGCCGAGGACAGCGTCAACGCGGCGCTCGCGGAGGCCGAGGCGGCCGGGCCGCTGCGCATCGTGGTGGACGTGCACGGCGGGCCCGCTACGGGTGGCCGCCTGGTCGGCAAGGACGGCAGCCCGCTCCCCCTCGACGGCTTCCGCACGACGATCGACTACTACCTGACCTCCGTGTTCAACGTGCTGCGCCTGGGCGCGGCCGCACTCGCCCGCCAGGAGCCGCTGGAGGAGGGCGGGCGCGGCGTGATCGTCACAACAGCCTCCATCGCCGCCTACGAGGGTCAGATCGGCCAGCTCCCCTACGCGGCGGCCAAGGGCGGCGTCGCGAGCATGACGCTGGTCGCCGCGCGCGACCTGTCCCCGCTGGGCATCCGGGTCACCACCATCGCGCCGGGCACCATCAACACGCCCGCGTACGGGAAGGCCGGCGAGCAGCTGGAGGCGTACTGGGGGCCGCAGGTGCCGTTCCCCAAGCGGATGGGGCGCAGCGAGGAGTACGCGGCGCTGGTCCAGGGCCTGTGCGAGAACGACTACCTCAACGGCGAGGTCGTCCGCCTGGACGGCGCGCTGCGCTTCCCGCCCAAGTAGCCCGCAACTGATGCCGGTTACCACATCAGATGCTGCCAGGAGGAGGCCCATGCCGAGCCCCCCGCTGTTCCGGCGCGCGATCGTGGCGCGGATCGTCCAGGAGACCGCCGACGCCCGCACCTTCACGCTCACGCCTCTCGACGGGCCGCTCACGTACGAGGCCGGGCAGTACTGCATCTTCCGGATCACGGTCGACGGGCGTCCCGCGCCTCGCGCGTACTCGTTCTCCAGCGCGCCCGGGTTCGACGAGGAGATCACGACGACCGTGAAGCGGGTGCCGGGCGGGGCCGCGTCGAACTGGCTGCACGATCACGTCCGGGAGGGCGACGAGCTGGAACTCACCGCCGCCCGCGGAAAGTTCACACTTCGCCCCGCCGACACACCGCTGCTCGGCTTCTGCGGCGGCAGTGGCATCACGCCGGTCCTTTCCCTCGCCAAGAGCGCGCTCGCGACGACCGACCGCCGTGTGCGGCTGCTGTGCGCGGACCGGGACCGCGGCCAGGCCATCTTTCACGACACGCTGACCGAACTGGCCGCGCGCCATCAGGGCCGGGTCGAGGTGGTGCGTCACTTCGACGACATCCGCGGATACCTGGCGGCGGCGGACATCAAGGAGTTCGTCGGCGCCGACGCGGGGGCCGACGCGTACGTGTGCGGGCCGGAGCCGTTCATGGAGCTGGTGGAGTCGGCCCTGGCAGGTACGGGGCGGGTGTTCAGCGAGCGCTTCGGAGGCGGCGCGGCGCCGGGGCCACGACCCACTCCGCCCCCGGCCCCGACCTCCGACCCCCGCACGGTCACCGTCGTCATGAACGGCCGCCGCGAGACGATCACCCACCGCCCCGGCGAGACCCTGCTGCAGAGCGCCCGCCGCGCGGGCTTCGCCCCACCGTTCTCCTGCGAGGCGGGCAACTGCGCCACCTGCATGGCGGTCCTGCGGGAGGGCACGGCCACGATGCGGGCCAACGACGCACTGATGGACGACGAGGTCGCCGAGGGCTACGTACTGACCTGCCAGGCAATTCCGGACGAGGACGCGCCGTCGGTCGTGGTCGAGTACGAATGAAGCGCACAAGCGAGGCGCCGCCCCTCCGTCGGGAGGGGCGGCACCTCGGTATGCCGTGCGGCTACGCCCGGTCCCCCGGGTCGCACAGCACCAGGATCGCGCGGGCCACCAACTCGCTGCCGCTGCCGAGCTGTTCGCCGTAGCGGGTGACGGTGTCGCGCACCGCGCCGGTGAAGGACGGGTCGACGGCGCGTGGGCCGGCGGGGGCGGGCAGTTCGCGGACCAGTGCGCGGCGGCGGGCCAGGAGTTCGATGATCTCTTCGTCCAGTTCGCGCAGTTGCTCGCAGGACGGCGTCCGGGCGTTCCCCGGCATCGGGGAGGCGATGTTGATGGTCACGGCAAAATCCCCCTCAGTCGACGGTGATCGCGCGCTCGGGGCAGGCCCGGGCCGCGATCCGTACGTCGTTCTCGTGCTCGCTGGGTATCTCCGCGACGAGGACCGTCGCGTATCCGTCGTCGCTCAGGTCGAAGACCTCGGGGCACGTGGAGCAGCAGATGCCGTGCCCGCGGCAGCGGTCGTCGTCGACGGTGGCCTTCACCGGCCTTCCTCGGCTCGCGCGGGCGTGAACTCCAGGTGGAGGCGGGTGAGTCCGCGCAGGATGTACGTCGGTACGTAGTGGTAGCGGCGGGCGTCCGGCGGGCCGTGGTGTTCTTGTGAGATCCGGATGTCCTCGGTGCGGTCCAAGAGCCGCTCGACGGCCACCCTGGCCTCGGCACGGGCCAGGGGTGCGCCGGGGCAGGTGTGCGGGCCGCGGCCGAAGGCCAGGTGGCGGCGGACGCCGGGGCGTTCCACGTCGAAGGTGTCGGGGCTGTCGAACCATTCGGGGTCGCGGTTGGCCGCCCCGTTGAGGACCATCACGGTGGTGCCGGCCGGCAGGTCGACGCCGCCGAGAGTGACCGGCACCTTGGAGAGCCGGAAGTCGCCCTTGACCGGGGACTCGATACGCAGGCACTCCTCGACGAACGGGGCGATCAACTGGCGCTCGGCGCGCAGGCGTTGTTGCAGCTCCCGGTCCTCGCCGAGGATCTTCAGGGCGGTGCTCAGGAGTCGTACCGTCGTCTCCTGGCCCGCCGCGAACAGGTTCGCCGCCACCCGCACCGCGTCGGCGACCTCGGGCAGCGTGCCGTCGGGGAAGGTGGCGGTGGCCAGTCCCGTGAGCACGTCGGAGCGGGGCTCGCGGCGGCGTTCCTCGATGTAGCGGGTGAAGCGGCCGTAGAGGAACTCAAGGGGTGTGTGGCCGAGTTCCTCGTGCTCCGTGCTGCCGATGGCGCCCCGGCCGCGCGGGCGGCCCTGCAGCTCCTCGGCGAACTCCGCGCGGTCCTCCTCGGGAACGCCGAGCAGGTCGGCGATGACCAGGAGGGTGAAGGGCCCGGCGAACCCGCTGATGAACTCGCCCTCGCCCCCTGCGAGGAAGTCCTCGATCATGCCGTCGGCCAGCCGCCACATCGCCTCCTCGTTCTCCTTGAGGCGCTTGGGTGTGATCAGCCGCATGAGCAGCGCGCGATGGTCCGTGTGCACCGGCGGGTCGAGCGTGGGCAGCTGATCGCTCATCGGCAGCTCGTCGCGGTGCCGCTCGATCAGGCCGGAGACGTCGTCGCCCTCCAGGGGCACGGGGAAGCCGGGGAACGGGCCGGTGACGGAGACGCACGCGGAGAACCGGTCGGTGTCGTTGTAGACCTCCACCGCCTCGTCGTAGCCGGTGACCATGACGACGTCGTGCCGCTTCTCGCGCTGCACGGGGCACTGCCCCCGCAAGGCCTCGAAGTACGGATACGGGTCGGCCACGACCTCCTCGTCGCTGAAGAGGTCGACCTCCTCCAGGTCCTTCACGGGTGTGCCCCTTTCACGCGCGCCGAGCGAGCTGTGCGGTACCGCCGCACGATATCAACCATCTCCATTCCCGAGAAGCACGTTTCCGTCTTCGGGTGGACGCCGCTCGGCGATGAGTCCGTGCGCGAGCAGGTCCCACAGCGCCTCGGCGTCCGCGCCACGGCCGCGCACCGCCGTCCCGCCGAGGGTCAGGGCGAAGGAGTTGAACATGATGGCCTGCAGCATGGCCCCGGCCACCGCACGACGGTCCAGGTCCGCGCGGAGCACGCCGTCGGACGCCGCCTCGTCCAGGATCTCCTCGGTGAGCGCGAAGATCGGGGCGAAGGCGCGGGCGGCCTCCTTGGGGTCGTCGGTCAGCAGCTGCTGGGCGAACTCGGCCATCCCGAGGATCTCGACGGACCGCAGGGAGCTCGGCCTCGGGGACGGTCGGCACAGCCGGTGGTACTCCAAGGTGAAGCGGCGCAGCCGGCCGACGGCATCCGGCTCGTCGGCGATCGCCTCCCGCAGCCGCCCCGCGGTCTTGAACACCGACTCCTCGAGCAGGGCGAGGAGCAGTTCGTGCTTGCCCCCGAAGTTCTGGTAGAAGCTGCGCAGGGACTGCCCGGACTGCCGGACGACGTCCTGGACCGTGAAGTCCCTGCCCACCTCGCCCGCGAGCAGTTCGAGCGCGGCGTCGAGGAATCCCTGCACCCGCTTCTCGGCCCGCGCCCGCACCGGGTCCACGGTGCGGGCGACGGCCTGTTCACGCCAACTCGCCATGCGGCGTCACGCCTTGAGGTCGTCGTCGAGTACCACGCCGAAGGTCCTGAACGCCATGGCGATCGTGTCGTACGCGCCGACGCTGAACACCACATCCATTAGCTGCCGCTCGTCGAGGACCTCCGAGAGCTCGCGCCAGGTGGTGTCGGCGATCCGCGCGTCGGCGATCAGTTCGTCCACGGCCCGCAGCAGGGCCCGCTCCGCACCGCTCAGAGCGTCCGTCAGCGGCCCCTGCGCGACGCCCGCGATCTCCTCGTCCGTGAGGCCCGCCTCGTTCCGCGCGATCCACACGTGCTGCCGCCACTCGTACGTGGACTCACGGACGGCCGCGATCCGCAGGACGACTAGTTCACGCTGGCGTATGGAGAGGGCGGTGGCGAAGAGGAGGTGACCGTTGAACACGTTGAAGGCGTGGGTCAGTTCGGGATAGCGGGCGAGCACGCCGAGTGCGTTGAGGCCCTTGGGGCGGTCGGCGCCCTTCTCCGGTACCGGATGGCGCGGCCGCGGCGGGGTCAGGGCGGCCAGGGCGGCGTGCATCGCGCGGGGCCACTGCCTTACGGGCAGCGGTGCGATGCGGGGCCGGATCGGTCCGGCATCGGAGGCGGTCCCGGCCTCAGGGGTGGTGGTCACGGCTCGCTCCTCTTGTTGGCTGCCTCGACGAACGGGGACACACGTGTGAAGTCGACGCCCGGCTCCGCGTCCGCGAACCGCCGCCACAGGGCACCCACGAGCGCGCCCACCTCGTCGGGCCCGCCCTGCTCGGCCACGGCCCCCAGGTACAGCGCGACGTCCTTGGCCATCAGGGAGTTGGCGAACCCCGAGTCGTAGCTGCCGGTGAGGACGTGGCGCGGGAACTTGTCCTCGGTCGCGCCGCTGCGGCCACTGGAGGCGTTCAGTACGTCCATCAGCACCGCCGCGTCCAGGCCCGCCGCCCTGCCGAAGGCCAGCGCCTCGCTCGTGGCGGCCAGCGCCGTCGCGGACAGGAAGTTGTTGGCGAGCTTCGCGGCCTGCGCGAGCCCCGGCCGCTCCCCCACTCTGCGGCGCCGCTCACTGAGGTCGGCGAGCACTGGTTCGATCGCGGCGCAGACCTCGTCGGGCGCGGCGTAGATGACGGTCAGCGTGCGGGCGCGGGCGCCCGCGACACCGCCGGAGACGGGGGCGTCGGCGTGCCCGATGCCGTGCCGCGCGAGGAGGTCCGCGACGCGGCGCGCGGCGCTCACGCCGACCGTCGAGGTGTCCACCACGTGCGCGGTGCGACGCCCGGCCGTGTCGGCGATCTCGCGAGCGACCTTTTCGCTGGCGGTCCCGTCGGGCAGCGACAACACCACGACGTGTGCGCCGCGGGCGACTTCGGCGATGTCCGGGCACATGTCCGCGCCGGCCGGGGTGCGTTCCGGGCCTGCCCTGTCGTGGGCGAGGACGCGGTGGCCGCGCTGCACGAGGTTCGCGGCGAGGGCGCCGCCCATGTTGCCGAGCCCGATGAATCCGACCGTCGCCATGGTCAGCCCTCGTCCCCGCCGGTGCGCGCGGCCTCGGTCTCGGTGAGGCAGCGGCGGGCGGCGTTCCCGGCGGGCATGCCGCAGTACGCGGCGATCTGGAAGGGCAGTTCGTCGAGTTCCTGCCGGGTCACGCCGGCGCGCGGCGCGGCGGTGGCGTGGGTGCGGAACTCCTCCATGCGTCCGAGCGCGGCGGTCATGGCGAGGACCAGCAGGCTGCGGTCGCGCGGGCGCAGCGCGCCGCCGCGGGCCCACACGCCCCAGGCCGTCTCGGTGATGTAGTCCTGGAACTCGGCCACGGCGGGCCGTGCGGCACGGACGGCGGCGTCGACGTAGGCGTCACCGAGCACGGCCCTGCGCATGGCGCGGGCGTCCTTCGGTGGCTCGGGGTGGGCCACGGTGCCTCCTGGGACGGAGAGTTGGCGCATGTCTCATTTCCTGAATCAGAGAATATGATTCTCCAGATCGCCGGGCAACAGGGCCACACCGGGCGGGTGTTGCGCAGAAAGTCGCAGCCGACACCTTCCGCACACCCCTTGGCGAGATTACAGTTCTCGCGAAACGGAAGGGGTGTTCTTGCAATGCGTGGATCACCCATGAAGCGGATCGGGTTCGCCGGTGCGGGGCGCATGGGGCTGCCCATGGTGCGCCGCCTGGTGACGGCCGGACACGAGGTGTGCGTCGTGGGCCGTACCGCGGCGCGCCGGACCGCGCTGGGCGAGGAAGGAGCGCTCGTCGCCGATTGCGTCGAGGACGCGGCCGAGGGCGTCGACGCGTTCGTGCTCTGCGTCTTCACCGACCAGCAAGTACGGCAGGTGTGCTTCGGCAGCGGCCTGCTCGACGCGCTGCCGGCCGGCGCCGTGCTCGTCGTGCACACCACGGCGAGCCCGCACACCGTCAAGGAGATCGCCGAGCGGGGCATCGAGGTACTGGACGCGCCGGTCAGCGGTGGTCCGCACGACATCGCGGCCGGTCGGCTCACCGTCTTCGCGGGCGGCGAGAAGGCCACCGTGGAGCGGCTGCGGCCGGTGCTCGCCGCGTACGCCGACCCGGTGCTCGCGGTCGGCCCGGTGGGCGCCGGGCAGAGCGTGAAGCTGGTCAACAACGCCCTGTTCACCGCCCAGTTGGGGCTCGTCACGGAGGCTGCTCGACTCGGCCGCGGCCTCGGCGTGGACGAGGGCGTGCTGCTCACGGCGCTCGGTCACGGCAGCGCGGCGAGCCGGGCGCTGGCGGGGGCGGCGTCGCGAGGGTCGGCGGACCGGTTCATCGACGACGTACGGGAGTTCGTGGACAAGGACCTGGCCGTGGCCCGTGAGACCGCGGACGGGATCGGGGCGCGACTGGGCGCGCTGGCGGCGGCACACGCGGCACTGGATGACGCGGAGCCCTGCATCACCACCTGACGACAAGAGGAGAACGGCATGGGGCGAGTCGAGGGCAAGGTCGCGTTCATCACCGGCGCGGGCCGCGGCCAGGGCCGCAGTCACGCGGTGCGGCTCGCGGAGGAGGGCGCGGACATCGTGGCGATCGACCTGTGCCGCGACTACGAGACGGTCGACTATCCGATGGCCACGCCGGAGGACCTGAAGGAGACGGCGCGGCTCGTGGAGAAGGTGGGCCGCAAGGCGCTCGCGATCCAGGGCGACGTGCGCTCCATGGAGGCGATGCGGGACGCGGTGGACCGCACGGTGGCCGAGTTCGGCGGCATCGACATCGTCGTGGCCCAGGCCGGCATCGCGCCGCTGCTGGGCAGGCCGCCGCTGCAGGCGTGGTCCGACGCGGTCGACGTGGACCTGGTCGGCAGCATCAACGCGATCCAGGCCTGCCTGCCGCAGCTGCGCGAGGGCGCCTCGGTGATCGCCACGGCGTCGACGGCCGCGCTCATGGAGCACGGCATCGTCGACAACCCGGGCTCCAACCCGGGCGGCGCCGGATACGCGTACGCCAAGCGTGCCCTCGCCGAGTACATGCACGAACTGGCCCGCAATCTCGCCCCGTTGAAGCAGCGCGCCAACGTCGTGCACCCCACCAACTGCAATACGCAGATGCTGCAGAGCGAGCCGATGTACAAGTCGTTCCGCCCCGACCTGGAGCACCCGACCCGCGAGGACGCCGAGCCCGGCTTCGCCGTCCAGCAAGCGATGCCGATCCCGTACGTCGAGCCGATCGACATCAGCAACGCGGTCCTCTTCCTCGCCTCCGACGAGGCCCGCTACATCACCGGTGTGCAGCTGCGCGTGGACGCGGGCGGCTACCTCAAGTGGTACGACTGGCGGCGCTGACGCCTCGTCACCACCGATCGATGAAAGGTGAGTTCATGAAGGTCAGCGTGGACCAGGACCGCTGCCAGGGTCACACCCTCTGCGCCATGATCGCGCCGAAGGTGTTCCAGCTCAGCGAGATCGACGGGCACTCGTCGCCGGTCGCCGACGAGGTACCCGCGGGCGAGGAGGAGGCCGCGCGCGAAGCGATGCGCTCCTGCCCCGAGCGGGCCATCTCCCTCACCGAGACCAGCACGGGCTGACCGGCCCCGCCCACAGGGAGGAAGCACCACCGTGAGCACGGACGACGACGCGGCGCGCAAGAGCCGCCGCTACGAGTTCGACCGGCACGCCCCCGACTACCGGGAGCGGTTCGTCGAGATCACCGAGGAGATGCAGGGCCGCTGCCCGCTGGCCTGGTCGGACACCCACGGCGGGCACTTCGTGGCCGCCGGGCACCAGACGGTCTTCGACATCGCGCGCTCGGCCGACAAGCTCTCCAACGACCACGACGTGAACGGCGAGCGCCGCGGCTACCACGGCATCACCATCCCGCACCCGCCGCAGGGCCAGGGCTTCCGCGGTGGCTTCCTGGAGATGGACCCGCCGGAGCAGCGCTACTACCGCCAGGCCCTCAACCCGTACCTGTCCCCGGCGGCGGTGCAGCGCTGGATCCCGTTCCTGGACGAGCTGATCCGGGCCTGCCTGGACGAGCGGATCGAGTCGGGCCGCATCGACTTCGTGGAGGATCTCGCCAACCCGGTGCCCGCGGTGTTCACGCTGGCCATGATGGGGATCCCGCTGAAGAACTGGCAGATCTACAACGAGCCCGCGCACGCCGGGGTCTACACACCCCCGGACTCCCCCGACAGGGAGCGGGTGCGCGAGCTGCACATGACCATGATGCGGGACATCTTCGAGCAGATGGCGGCGATCCGCGCCAATCCGCGGCCGGGGCTCGTCAACGCGGTGCTCACGGCCGACGTCGGTGACACCAAGCCGTCCGACATGGACCTGCTGGGTGTCCTCGCGCTGCTGATCGGTGGTGGCTTCGACACGACGACCGCGCTGACGGGGCGGTCCGTGGAGTGGCTGTCGCTCCACCCCGAGGAGCGGGAGAGGCTGAGCCGCGAGCGCGACTCGCTGCTCGACCCGGCAACCGAGGAGTTCCTGCGCTACTTCACCCCGGCGGTGGGCGACGGCCGCACGGTCTCGGTGGATTGCGAGATGGCGGGCCAGGAGTTCAAGGAGGGCGACCGGGTCTGGCTGTCCTGGGCGATGGCCAACCGGGACCCGTCCGTCTTCCCGGACCCCAACACCGTGGACATGGAGCGCAAGGGCAACCGCCACCAGGCGTTCGGCCTCGGCATCCACCGCTGCATCGGGTCCAACGTGGCACGTGTGGTGTTCAAGCGGATGATCTGCCATGTCCTGGACCGGATGCCGGACTACGTGTGCGAGGCCGAGGGGACGATGCACTACGACTCCATCGGCATCATCAACGGCATGCGGCACCTGCCCGCCTCGTTCACGCCGGGACCCCGGCTCGGGCCCGGGCTCGACGAGACGCTGCTCAAGCTCCAGAAGGCCTGCGACGAGCAGGGCCTGGCCGCTCCGGTGACCGCGCGCGGCCAGCGGGCCGACATCCGGTGACACCCCACGTTCGCCCGCTGACGTATGCCCGCCGACCGTGGAGGAGGCCCTGTGGCACGGCGTTCCCTGCCCCTGCTCACCGACGACACCGCGTTCTTCTGGACGTCGGGCGCCGACGGCCGGCTCCGCTTCCAGCGGTGCGCCAACTGCGCCGCGCTGAACCATCCGCCGCTGCCGGTGTGCCGGTACTGCCGGGGCCACGAGCTGACCGTGACCGAGGTCGCGGGCACGGCCACGCTGGTCTCCTTCACGGTCAACGAGCGCTTTCCCGCGGCCGGTCTCCAGCCGCCGTTCGTGGTGGCGCGGGTGGCCGTCGACGAGGATCCGCGGGTCCGGCTCACCACGAACCTCGTCGACTGCGAGCCGTCCGAACTGCGCCTCGGAATGCGCCTGGAGGCCGTCTTCGAGCAGGTGGAGGACGTGTGGCTGCCGCTGTTCCGGCCGTGCGCCGAGCAGCCGGACCCGCTGCCCGCCCTGCCGCCCGACGATCCGGGCCCCGACGGAATCAGGGCTCGGATCCGCCCTCCGGTGAGCGGCGAGCGCTTCGAGCACCGGGCGGCGCTGACCGGCGCGGGCGCCTCCCGCATCGGCCGCCGTCTCGGTGTGCCGCCGCTGGCGCTGGCCGTGGAGGCGTGCGAGAAGGCGGTCGCCGACGCGGGGCTCACCCTCGACGACATCGACGGTCTGGCCACCTATCCGGGTGCCGGGATCGGCGCCGGCTTCGGGGAGGGGGGCGCCACCGCCGTGGAGTGTGCGCTCGGCATCCGGCCGACCTGGCACAACGGCGGCATGGAGACCTTCGGCCCGTCCGGCTCGGTGATCGCCGCGATGCTGGCGGTCGCGGGCGGCCTGGCCCGGCACGTGCTGTGCTTCCGTACGGTGTGGGAGACCACGCACACGCAGCAGTTGCGCGACGGGCTGCGGCCGGTGCCGCGACTGGACCGGGTGGCGGACGGCGCGCAGTGGGTCGCCCCGTACGGAGCGCAGTCCGCCGCCATCCACCTCGCGCAGAACGCGCAGCGCCACTTCCACGAGTACGGCACGACCCGGGAAACCCTCGGCTGGATCGCCCTGAACCAGCGCGCGAACGCCGCCCTCAACCCCGAGGCGATCTACCGCGAACCGCTCACCATGGACGACTACCTGTCCGCCCGGCCCATCGCGAGCCCCTTCGGCCTGTACGACTGCGATGTGCCGTGCGACGGGTCGATCGCGGTGGTGGTGTCGGCCCTCGACGCCGCCCGCGAGCTGCCGAAACCGCCCGTGCTCGTGGAGGCGGTCGGCACGCAGATCGGCGAGCGCCTGGAGTGGGACCAGACGACATCGACGCACGAACCGCAGGTGCTGGGGCAGGCTGCGCATCTGTGGACGCGCACGGACCTGGGGCCCGACGACGTGGACGTGGCCCTGCTGTACGACGGCTTCACCATCAACTGCCTCTCCTGGCTTGAGGCGTTGGGCTTCTGCGGGATCGGCGAGGCCAAGGACTTCCTGGACGGCGGCAAGAACATCGCCCGTGACGGCGTGCTCCCGGTGAATCCGCACGGCGGTCAGCTCTCCCACGGCCGCACCCACGGCATGGGCCTGGTCCGCGAGGCGATCACGCAGCTGCGCGGCGAGGCCGGCGCGCGGCAGATCGCCGGTGCCCGCACCGCCGTCGTCAGCACCGGTGGCCTCACCCCCAGCGGGGTCATGCTGCTGCGGGCGGCCGGCTGATGGCGCCGCTGCCCGGCCGTCTGCGGGCGGCCTCCGACCCGGCCGAGCTGCCGGGCGTGCACACCAAGACGGTGCGGGTGGACGGCTTCCCGCTGTCCGCGCGCGTGTGCTCGGCACCCTCGCCCCGCGCGGTCGTCCTCGCGCTGCACGGCGGCGGCACCACCTCGCTGTACTTCGACTGCCCGGGGCGGCCGGAGTTCTCGCTGCTGCGCACGGGGGCCCAGCTCGGGTACGCGGTCGTCGCCATGGACCGCCCCGGCTACGGCATCTCCGCGCCCTACGCCGAGCGCTACCGCGACCCGCAGCGCCGCCTGGAGACGACGTACCGGGCGCTGGAGCGCTTCCTCGACCAACTCCCGGGCCGCCCGGCCGTGTTCGTGGCCGGGCACTCGGCGGGCTGCGAACTGGCGGTGCGGATGGCGGCCGATCCGCGCGGGCGGCACCTGCTCGGCCTGGAGATCGCGGGCACCGGGCTGCGGCATCAGCCCGCCACCATCCGCGCCCTGGAGGCGGCGGGGGTGACGCGCCGGCGGGTGGGCCGACGCCCGGCCGGCACCCGCGAGACACTGTGGGGTCCGGCCGAGCTGTACGCCGAGGACGTGTGGAACACCCCGTACATCGCCTCGGACTCCCCCGCCTACGAGGGGCCCGCGCGGGTGTGGGTGGAGCGCGACTTCGCCCGGCTCGCGGCCGAGGTCCGCGTTCCGGTGCAGTTCAGCCTCGGCGACCATGAGCGGGTGTGGGAGTCGGGGCCCGCCGCACTCGCCGAGATCACCGCACTGTTCACCGGTTCGCCGCGCGTGCGGTCCAACGAACAGGCGGGCTGCGGCCACAACTTGAGCCTGGGCCTCGCCGCCCGCAGCTATCACCTGCGGGTGCTGGCGTTCGCGGAGGAGTGCGTGGTGCAGCGGGAACGAGCGGAGAGGGGTGAGGCCGCATGAGCGGCGCGGAGGCATTCGCCGTCCTGCTGTTGCGGTTGGTGATCGGCGCGACGATGGCCGTGCACGGGCTCAACCACTGGCGCGGCGGCGGTCGCATCGCGGGCACCGCGGGCTGGTTCGAGAGCCTGGGGCTACGGAACGGGCGGCTGCAGGCGTGGCTGAGCGTGGCGACGGAGATCGGGGCAGGAGTGCTCCTCGCGGCCGGTTTCCTCACGCCGCTGGCCTGCGCGGCGGTCATCTCCGTGATGCTCGTCGCGGGCCTGCTCGCACACCGCGCGAACGGGTTCTTCGTCATGAAGGACGGCTACGAGTACGTGCTCGTGCTCGGGGTGGGCTGTCTCGCGCTCGCCGTGCTCGGCGCGGGTCCGTGGTCCCTGGACGCGGCGTTCGGCATCGAGGTGACCGGGTGGACGGGCGGGGGTGTGGCGCTCGGGGTCGGGGTGGTGGCGACGGCCGGGCTGCTGGGCACGTTCTGGAGGCCCACGCGGTCGGAGAAGGCCTGACGGATCAGTACGGATCTCTGCGGATCCCTCGCGTTGGAGGACTTGTGACACACGCCGGTTTCATCGGCCTGGGCAGCCAGGGCGCCCCCATGGCGCGGCGCATCCTGGACGCCGGACTTCCCCTGACCCTGTGGGCACGCCGCGCCGCGTCCCTGGAGCCGTTCGCCGGGACGAAGGCCGACGTGGCCGCCACCCCGGCCGAGTTGGCGGCCGCCTGCGACGTGGTCGGCGTGTGCGTGGTGGGCGACACAGACGTCGAGGAGGTCGTCCTCGGCGAGGCGGGTGTGCTCGCGGGACTGCGCCCCGGCGCGGTGCTCGCGGTGCACAGCACCGTCCATCCGGACACGTGCCGACGTCTGGGCGCCCTGGCCGCCGAACGCGGAGCGCACGTCGTGGACGCCCCGGTCAGCGGCGGCGGACCGGCGGCGGGCGAAGGCAAGTTGCTCGTCATGGCGGGCGGGGAGAGCGAGGCGGTGGAGCGCTGCCGCCCGGTCTTCGAGACGTACGGCGATCCGGTGGTGCATCTGGGCCCGCTGGGCGCCGGGCAGGTCACGAAGATCCTCAACAACACGCTGTTCACGGCCAACTTCGGGCTCGCAGCGAGCGCGCTCGCTCTCGGCCGGCGCCTCGGGGTCGAGCCGGAGCGGTTCGCCGAGGTCGCCGGGCACGGCAGCGCGGCCAGCTTCGCGCTCGGCCGGCTGGCGGCGTCGGGCTGCGATCCCACCCGCATGGGCGCGGTGGCGGGCGGGCTGCTCGGCAAGGACGTGAGCCTGATGGCCTCCCTCGCGGAGGGACCACCCCCATCGGAAGTTGTGCTCGACCAGGCACGAGTCGCCCTGGACAACATGGGCGCGCCGCTGTCCAGCACTGACGGGAAGTGACCGGATCATGGCGTGGGACTTCGAGACCGATCCCGACTTCCAGAAGCTGCTCGACTGGGCGGACGCCTTCGTACGCGAGGAGGTCGAGCCCCTCGATCTGGCCTTCCCCGGGCAGCAGTTCACCCCGCCCGGCCCTGAACTGCGCAAGATCGTCGACCCTCTGAAAGAAGAGGTACGCCGTCACCGGCTGTGGGCCGCCCACCTCGGCCCCGAACTCGGCGGCGAGGGCTACGGTCAGCTCAGGCTCGCGCTGCTCAACGAGATCCTCGGGCGCTCCGAGTGGGCCCCGGTCATCTTCGGCTGTCAGGCCCCCGACACCGGCAACGCCGAGATCATCGCCCACTTCGGCACCGAACAGCAGAAGGCCACGTACCTGCGGCCGCTCCTCGACGGCGAGGTGTTCTCCTGCTACTCGATGACCGAGCCGCAGGCGGGCGCCGACCCGGCGCTCTTCGAGACGCGGGCGGTGCGCGACGACGACGGCTGGGTGATCGACGGCTGGAAGTTCTTCTCCTCCAACGCCCGCACGGCCGCGTTCTTCATCGTCATGGCGGTGACCGACCCGGAGGCGGGACCGTACGAGGGCATGTCGATGTTCCTGGTCCCGTCCGACACCCCGGGCATCAGGATCGAGCGGAACGTCGGCCTGGGCGACGAACCGATGGGCGAGGGCGCGCACGCGCTGATCCACTACGACGGTGTCCGTGTCCCGGACGACGCCCTCCTCGGCGGCCCCGGCCAGGCGTTCGCCATCGCGCAGACCCGGCTCGGCGGCGGCCGCGTGCACCACGCCATGCGCACCATCGGCCACGCGCAGAAGGCGCTGGACATGATGTGCGAGCGTGCGCTCGGCCGCCGCACGAGGGACGGGGTGCTCGCCGACAAGCAGTTCGTGCAGGGCTATATCGCCGATTCCTACGCCCAGCTCACCCAGTTCCGCCTCTTCGTGCTCTACGTCGCGTGGTCGATCGACAAGCACAACGACTACCGAGCGGTGCGCAAGGACATCGCCGCCGTCAAAGTCGTCATGCCGCAGGTGCTGCACGACATCGCCCAGCGCGCGGCCCAGGTGCACGGGGCGCTCGGCATGAGCAACGAGATGCCGTTCCAGAAGATGATGCTCGGCGCCGGGGTCATGGGCATGGCCGACGGACCGACCGAGGTCCACAAGGTGACCGTGGCTCGCCAGGTGCTGCGCGACCACCGTCCCGCCGACGGCCCGTGGCCGACCGGCCACCTCCCCACCCGCCGCGCGGCGGCCCTCGCCAAGTACGCGCCCGAGGAGGACCGGGACCTGTGATCGACATCGAACGCCTCGCGAGCTGGCTCGACGGCCTCGACCTGCCCGGCAAGGGCGAACCGCTCACGCACGCCTTCGTCTCCGGCGGCACCCAGAACGAGATCTACGAGATCCGGCGCGGCCCCCTGCACTGCGCGCTGCGCATCCCGCCGCCCTCCGCGCCCGCATCGCGCGACGAGGGCATCCACCGCGAGTGGCGGATCATCGAGGCCCTGGCCGGCACCGATGTGCCGCACACTCCGGCGGTCGCGGTGTGCACGGACCCGTCGGTCCTCGGGCGCACCTTCTATCTCATGGGGTTCGTGGACGGCTGGTCGCCGATGAATCTGACGGACAGGAAGTGGCCGGAGCCCTTCGCCTCCGATCCGGTGGCACGCCGAGGTCTCGCGGAGCAACTCACCGACGGGATCGCCCTGTTGTCCAAGGTCGACTGGCGGGCCAAGGGACTGACCGGACTCGGCCGGCCGGACGGTTTCCACGAACGCCAGGTGGACCGCTGGACCCGCTTCCTGGAGCGGATCCGCGGCCGGGACATCCCCGGGCTCGACGAGGCCTCCGCCTGGCTGCGCACCCACAAGCCCCTCGACTACGTGCCGGGGCTGATGCACGGCGACTACCAGTTCGCCAATGTCATGTTCCGCGACGGCGCCCCGGCCCGGCTCGCCGCGATCGTGGACTGGGAGATGGGCACGGTCGGCGACCCCAAGCTCGACCTGGCGTGGATGCTCCACTCCTGGCCGCAGGACACCAACGCACCCGAAGCGGCGACATCCGGCTACGTCGACCTCACCGGCATGCCCTCCCGCGACGAGCTCCTGGCCCGGTACGCCGAGGTGTCGGGCCGCCAGGTCGACGACTTCGACTACTACGGCGTGCTCGCCAAGTGGAAGCTCGCGATCGTCCTTGAGCAGGGCTTCCAGCGGGCGGGTGACGACCCGAAGCTGCAGGCGTACGGGCCGATGATCCTCCGGCTGATGCGCGAGGCCGCCGAACTCGCCGGGACGTCGGGGTACCGCGGATGAGCGACGTACTGATACGCAAACGCTCCGGGAACGTCCTGGTCGCCCGGCTCAACCGGCCCGAGGCCCGCAACGCGCTCACGCCTGAACTGATGGGCGCCATGGGCGAGGCACTGCTCGAAGCGGAAACCGACCCCGACATCCGGGCAGTCGTCCTCACCGGCACCGGCGACCGGGTGTTCTGCCCCGGCATGGACCTGCGGGCCTTCGCGTCCGGCACGCGGATGGGGTCGGACGACGATCCGGGGCGGGCGGCGTATCAGCGTCTGCTTGACGGCGGCAGCACCGTGCCCGTCGTGGGCGCCGCCAACGGCAGTGCCCTCGGCGGCGGCATGGAGCTGCTGCTCGCCTGTGACGTGGTGGTGGCCTCGGAGGCCGCGACGTTCGGCTTCCCGGAAGTCAAGCGCGGGCTGTTCCCGGCCGGGGGCGGGGCGGCGCTCGGCACCCGGATTCCGCTGGCGCACGCACTGGAGCTCGTCCTCACCGGGGACGCGGTCGACGCGGCACGGGCCCGCGAGATCGGTCTGGTCAACACCGTGGTCGAACCCGGTCACGTGCTCACGGCAGCGCTCGAACTGGCGGGCCGCATCGCCGCGAACGCCCCGATGGGGCTGGCGGCCGCGAAGGAGCTGGTGCGCACGACGCTCACCGACCCGGTCCGTGCCACCGCCCGGCAGCGCGAGCTCCAGCGCTCCGTCTTCGCCAGCGAGGACGCCAAGGAAGGGGCGATGGCCTTCATGGAGAAGCGCGCACCCGTGTGGCGGGGGTGCTGACCCGGTGAAGGCGGCACAATGCACGGCGTACGGGCCCCCGGAGGCCGTACGGATCGCCGACGTGCCCGCTCCCCCGCTCGGGCCCGGCCAGGTGCGGGTCCGGGTCGGCGCGGCGGCCGTCAACTATCCGGACGTGCTGCTGGTCGCCGGGGAGTACCAGGTGCCGGTGGCGCCGCCGTTCGTGCCGGGCAGCGAGTTCGCCGGGGTGGTCGAGGCAGTGACCGACGACGTGAACGGAGTACGGGTCGGGGACCGGGTGTGTGGGACGGCGATGGTCGGGGCGTTCGCCGAGCGGGCCGTGGCGGCGGCGCGGTCGGTGACCCCGGTACCGGACGGCGTGGACCTCGGAGCGGCGGCGGCGTTCGGCGTCGCCCACCGCACGGCGTTCCACGCGCTGCACACGGTGGCGGGAGTGCGGCCCGGTCAGGAGTTGGTGGTGCTCGGGGCCGGAGGCGGAGTGGGGCTCGCCGCCGTCCAGTTGGGGGCGCTGGCCGGAGCGCGCGTCACGGCGGTGGCCTCGTCGGCCCGGAAGCTGGAGGCGGCCAAGACGCACGGCGCGACGGTGTTGATCGACCACCGAGAGGGAGATCTCCGGGCCGCGCTGAAGGAGGCCCTGCCCGCCGGCGCGGACGTCGTCCTCGACCCGGTGGGCGGCGACCTCGCCGAGCCTGCGCTGCGCTCGGTGCGCTGGGGCGGCCGGTTCGTCACCATCGGGTTCGCGGCAGGCATCCCCCGGCTGCCCATGAATCTCGTCCTGTTGAAGGGCGTGCAGGTGACCGGATTCCAGTTGCGTGACCTGGCGGCCCACGTGCCGCAGGACTTCGCGGCGAACGAGGCACGGCTGCGCGCCCTGTTCGCGGCGGGCACCGTACGCCCGCACATCGGCGCCGAGTTCACGCTCACGGACACCGCGGCCGCACTGCGGTGCGTGGCGGACGGTCGGGCGATCGGCAAGGTCGTCGTACGCGTGGCCGACGAAGGGAGCCTCCACTCGTGAGCAGCGATCTGGCCGCACTCCACGATCTCACCGGCAAGGCGGCCGTCGTCACCGGTGGCTCGCGCGGCATCGGACGCGCCATCGCCCACGCTCTCGCCGAGGTGGGCGCCGACGTGGTCATCGCTTCCCGCAAGCTCGACGCCTGTGAGACCGCGGCCGCCGCGATCGCCAAGGAGACCGGACGGCGCGCGGAGGCGGTCGCCTTCCACGCCGGCCGCTGGGACGACTGCGACCGTCTCGTCGGCGAGACGCTCGACCGGCTCGGACGCCTCGACGTCCTCGTCAACAACGCGGGCATGTCACCGCCGTACGAGAACCTCACCGACATCAGCGAGGAGCTGTACGACAAGACCCTCGCGGTGAATCTGAAGGGCCCGTTCCGCCTCGCCGCGCTCGCCGCGACCCACATGGCGGGGCACGACGGTGGTTCGATCATCAACGTGGGGACGGCGGGCTCGCTCACCGCCAGCACCCGCGAACTCCCCTACGCCTGCGCCAAAGCGGGCCTGAACGCGCTGACGGTCGGGCTCGCGGAGGCGTACGCGCCGACGGTGCGGGTCAACGCGATACTCCCGGGCCCCTTCCGCACGGACCTGTCGCGCGGCTGGGCGCCCGAGGATCCGGACGACGCCCCGTTCGTCCCGCTCGGCCGCATGGGCCGCCCCGAGGAGGTGGCTCCGCTCGCCGTGCACCTCGCCTCCGCGGCCTCCAGTTACACCACCGGCGCGATCATCCGCGTCGACGGCGGCATCACCCGCAAGGTCTGACCCCAGCAGCCCCGCCCCACTCCGATCCAGGAAGGCACCGCGCCCATGACCGACAGCAAGGCCCCCGACCGGCGGCTGCTGATAGCCGGCCGCCTCACCACCACCGTCGCCACCTTCGCCTCTCTCAACCCCGCCACCGGGGCCGTCGTCGGCCACGCACCGGACGCGGGGCCGGCCGAGGCCGAGGCCGCCGTCGCCGCCGCCCGCCACGCCTTCGACACCACGTCGTGGTCCACCGACCGCGACTTCCGGGCACACTGCCTCGGCCAGCTGCACCGCGCCCTGGTCGACCACAAGGAGGAGTTGCGCGCTCTGACGATCGCGGAGGTCGGCGCCCCGCACCAGCTCACCGGGGGCGCCCAGTTGGAGGAGCCGATCGGTGTGGTGCGCTGGTACGCGGACCTGCTGCCGACGTACGAGTTCAGCCGCGACCTGGGCATCACCGAGGCACGTGGTGCCCGTCATCACCGCTGGGTGGAGAAGGAGGCGGCAGGCGTCGTCGCGGCGATCATTCCGTACAACTACCCGAACCAGATCGCCCTGGCGAAGCTCGCCCCCGCCCTCGCCGCCGGCTGCACGGTCGTCCTCAAGGGCGCACCCGACACACCTCTCGTCACGCTCGCCCTCGGCGAGCTGATCGCCGAACACACCGACATCCCACCGGGCGTCGTCAACGTCCTCAGCTCCTCCGGCCCGGAGGCGGGCGAGGTCATGACGACCCACCCGGACGTCGATGTCGTCACCTTCACCGGCTCCACCGCCACCGGCCGCCGGATCATGGCTGCGGCGTCGGAGACGGTCAAGCGGGTGTTCCTGGAGCTCGGCGGCAAGTCGGCGATGATCCTGCTGGACGACGCCGACCTGCGGAGTGCGTCGATGATGGCCTCGTTCATGGCGTGCAGCCACGCGGGACAGGGCTGTGCCATCTGTACCCGCCTGCTCGTCCCGCGCGAGCACCACGACGCCGTCGTCGACATGGTCGCGCAGGGTATGGCGCACATCCCCGTCGGCGACCCGGCCGACCCGGCGACGTACATGGGCCCGCTGATCAGCGAGCGCCAGCGCGACAAGGTGGACGCGATGGTGCGGCGCGCGGTCGCGGACGGCGCGAAGCTGGTGTGCGGCGGGGAACCAGGCGCGGGCCCCGGCTTCTTCTACAAGCCCACCCTCCTGTCCGGTGTCGATCCGGACAGCGAGATCGCGCAGGAGGAGGTCTTCGGCCCGGTCCTGTCCGTCATCGCGTACGAGGACGAGGCGGACGCCGTGCGGATCGCGAACAACTCGGCGTACGGCCTGTCGGGCGCGGTCTTCTCCGCGTCCGAGGAGCGTGCGGTCGCCGTGGCGCGCCGCGTCCGCAGCGGCACCTTCAGCATCAACGGCGGCAACTACTTCGGGCCCGAGAGCCCGTTCGGCGGGTACAAGCAGTCCGGGGTCGGCCGCGAGTACGGGCTCGAAGGGCTCGCGGAATTCCTGGAGACGAAGACCTTCGGAGCGGCGGTGTCGGCATGAGGCCCCTGGAAGGAATCCGGGTCATCGAGGTCGCGATGTACGGCTTCGTGCCGTCGGGCGGCGCCGTCCTCGCCGACTGGGGCGCGGACGTCATCAAGATCGAGCACGCGGTGAACGGCGACCCGCAGCGCGGCCTGCGCCGCACGGGTGCGTTCGTCATCGAGGAGGGCGAACCCAACCCGAACATCGAGCACGCCAACCGCGGCAAGCGCAGCCTGGGCCTGGACATCTCCACACCGGAGGGCATGGAGGTGCTGCGCGAACTGGTCGCGGGCGCCGATGTGTTCCTCACCAGCTTCCTGCCGCGGGCGCGCGACCGCTTCGGGATCGAGCCCGAGGACATCCGTGCCGTCAAGCCGGACATCGTGTACGCGCGGGGCAGCGCGTTCGGGCCGAACGGTCCGGAGTCCGACAAGGGCGGCTACGACATGACGGCGTTCTGGGCGCGTTCCTCGGCCGCCGCGAGCATCACCCCGGAGGGCCTGGGAGGCGTGCTGCCGCTGCCCGTGCCCGCGTTCGGGGACACCATCTCCGGGACGAACCTGGCGGGTGGGATCGCCGCCGCGCTCGTCAAACGGGAGCGTACGGGCGAGGGATCCGTGGTGGACGTGTCGCTGCTCGGCAGCGGGGTGTGGGCGATGGGGCACGGCATCGCGCTGGCCCGCGCGAAGAAGCGGCCGTGGGTGATGGCGATGCCCGGCGGCCCCAATGGGATGGCGAACCCGCTCAGCGGCATCTACCGCACGGCTGACAACCGGCACATCTCGCTGGTGATGCTGCAGCCGCAGAAGTACTGGGCGGACGTGTGCCGGCACATCGACCGTCCCGAACTCGCCGAGGACCCACGGTTCGCGACCGCCGAGTCGATCGCCGAGCATGTGGAGGAAGGAGTGCGGCTGCTGACGGAGGCCATCGCCGCGCGGCCGCTCGCCGAGTGGGCGGAGCGCTTCGTGACACTGTCCGGTCCGTGGGCGCCCGTTCAGGACTCGGTGCAGGTGGGCGAGGACGTGCAGGTCCGCGCGAACAAGTACCTGACGCGGGCCGGCGATCTCGAACTGGTCGCCAGCCCCGTGCAGTTCGGCGCCGAGCCGCTCGATCATCTGGACCCGGCCCCGGAGTTCGCCGCGCACACCGAGCAGATCCTTCTCGAACTCGGCATGGACTGGGAGCGCATCCTCGCCCTGAAGGAGGCGGGCGCGATCACGTGAGCGGCTCCGACAAGGACGATCTGGGCGCGGCCGGGCTGCGCTTCGAGCGGGACGGTGTCCTCGCCTGGTGTCACATCGACCGGCCGCGGGCCCGCAATGCCCTGACGCCGGCGATGTACTTCGGCATCAAGCGGGCGGTACGCCTGGTCAACGCCGACCCCGGCCTGGCCGCTCTGATCGTCACGGGCACGGGTGATGTGTTCGCGCCCGGCGGTGACCTGGGCGGCCGGGCCGAGCCGGGGGACGCGGACGTGTCGGCGATCGGCCACGACATCCTGCCCTTCACCGCCATCCGGGAGTCGCGTGCCCCGGTGATCGCCGCCGTGAACGGGATCTGCCAGGCGGGCGGGCTGCTGATCGCGATGATGGCCGACATCGCCGTGGCCAGTGACCGGGCGGTGTTCCGCGTACCGGAGCTGCTGCGGGGCATCCCGGACGCGACGTTCGCGGCGGCGCTGCCCGCGCACGTGGGCGTGGCGGTCGCCCGTGACCTGCTGCTGTCGGCGCGCCGCTTCGACGCGGCGGAGGCCGTGCGGCTCGGGCTCCTCGCACGTGTCGTGCCGCACGCGTCGCTGCGCGAGGCGGCGGTGGCGGCGGCCCGTGAGGTGCTGCGGACGCCGCCGATGGCGCGGATGCACGTCAAGCGGATGCTCAACGAGCGGTACGGGGTCATCGACCAGCAGACGATGTTCTGGGCGCTCGACGAGTCGCCCGAACCACGGGAGGGCATGCGGGCGTTCCTGGAGAAGCGGGATCCGGCGTGGGTGCCGCCGGGTCAGGGCACCACGTAGCCGCCGTCCACCGGCAGTGCGACCCCGGTGACGAAGGACGACTCGTCGCTCGCCAGGAAGAGGACGGCGGCGGCCAGTTCGGTGGGCAGGCCCCAGCGGTGCATCGGCTGGGCCTTCATCTCGGCGTCCGCGGGCGGAACGGGCTGCTCGGTGCTCGCGCCGGCGAGCGCGGTCCATGTCATGCCGGGGCAGACGGCGTTGACCCGCACTCCCTGCGTCGCGTAATCGAGCGCGGCGGACTTCGTCATCTGGACGACGCCGCCCTTGGCTGCCGCGTAGACGGAGTGCTTCTTCCAGCCGACGAGCGCGGCGGACGAGGCGGTGTTCACGACCGAGCCGCCTCCCGTGCGCAGCATGGCGGCGATGCCGTACTTCATGCCGAGGAAGACACCCTTGAGGTTGACGGCGATGACGTCGTCGAAGGTGGCCTCGTCCTGGTCGACGAGGGGTTTGCGGGGGCCGCCGAATCCGGCGTTGTTGAACAGGACGTCGAGCCGTCCGAAGTGTTCGACGGCCGCGCCGATCATGTGCTGTACGTCGCCGGAGTCCGAGACGTCGGCGTGCACGGCGAGGGCGATGTCCTCGCCCAACTCCTTTGCCAGATCGTCCTGTTGTCCGCTGCGGTCGGCACAGACGACCTTGGCGCCCTGCTCGGCGAACAGCTGCGCGGTGGCCCGGCCGATGCCCGAACCCGCTCCGGTGACGACGGCCACCTTCCCTTCGAGACGACCCCGGGCACTGGACATCGAACGCGACATGGCTCACGGCTCCTTGGCGTGCTCGTCGGTGGTGCGGTGGTTGGCCTCGCCGGCCAGGGCAGGGTCCTGCTCGGCGACGATCTGGCGGAAACGGACCTCGGCGAGCGGGCCCAAGGTGTCGTAGATCCGCGCGAACACGGCGCGCGCCCGGTGCCCCGGCCAGTCGGCGGGCAGCAGGTCGGCGGGGAGTTCGGGGTCGGTGCTCACCATGTGCAGCCACTCGCTCTTCACCTTGGTGCGGGCGGTCAGCGCCTCGGCGGACCCCACCTGCCCCGCGGCCGTCCGCCCGGCCAGCTCCTCGTACCGGGCGATGAATTCCTCGTACGCCGCACCGATGGCGTCGAGGTCCCAGGCCGCCAGCGGATCACCGTCACCCTGGGTGTGCGTGAGAGTGGAGCGCAGCACCGTGGCACTGCGCACACCCACGCTGCGCAGGAGTTCGGCGGTCTGCTCGTGGTCGGCGCGCGGCGACATCCACACGCCGTCGTACACGGCGGCGTAGCCGAGGAAGCGCAGCCGCCCGCGGATGACGTGGCGCAGTTCGCGCTGTTCGTCGGGGACGGAGAAGACGACGGTGGTCCACAGCCCGTCCCAGGGGCGGCCGGGGGCTCCGAACTCCATCATGCGGCGCTGGGTCTGTTCCAGGACGCGGGCGGTGCCCGGCGTCATCCGGTAGTACGTGCGGCGCCCCCGCTTCTCCGCCTCCAGGACGCCTCGTCGGGCGAGCCGTCCGATGGCTGCGCGGGCGCTGACCGGGGTGCTGCCGAAGTCGCTGAGCAGTGCCACCAGAGCGGCGGACGGCAGGGGTTCGGCGGCCTGGGACCAGTGGTCGGTGAACAGGCCGAGCACCAGGTGCTGCGGGTTGGCGCCGGTCTGGGACCGCGGCAGGTCGACGTCGGCGAGAGTCTGCGCATTCATCGGCGTGAGCGTACGTGCCCTCACACCGCGGGCTCGACGAGGGTGTCGAAGAAGGCGGCGCCCGCGTCGGGGATGCTCGGCTGCTCGAACACGTTGACCGCGTAACTGACGAGGATCATCGAGAACAGCAGGCGCAGCAGCCGCAGTTCGGGCTCAGGCAGGGTATCGAGGTCATGGCCGTCGAGGTGGGCGATGGCCTGCTCGGCGCGGGGTGCGATGGCGTCGTAGAAGGCGCCCAGTTCCGTCATGTCCTTGGACAGGCGCATGTCGTAGCGCTCCTGGCGCGTGGGCAGCGCCCAGTCGGCGACGTACGGTTCGAGCTCGGCGAAGCCCTCGGGAAGCATGGTCATCGCGTCTCCTCGTGGGCGGTGACGGTGTCGCGGATCGTCTTGTGGAAGTGCCGGATGAGCAGTTCCTGGTCGCTGAGGTGGAACTCGCGGGTGGCGCGGGACTTGAGGCCGGAGTGGGTGGCCTCGATGGTGTTCACGTCCTGCATGGCGAACTCGATGGTGCTGTCGACGACGAGTTCCTGCGCGAGCCGCTGCTGGGCGTTCTCGGGCGGCACGAAGTACAGGTCGATGTCGTAGATGTGCGAGTCGGCGCTCTCGGGCCAGTAGGTGTACGTGATGTAGAAGCCGCGGGCCCAGATCTGCACGGACAGGTTGGGGAAGAGCCAGAACTGGTCGTTGCCCCAGGACCTGATGTTCCCCTTGTTGAGGAACTCGGGCAGCGGTCCGCCGAGGTCGGGCACGTCGTCCGGGCCGAACAGGCCGGCGCGGAAGAGCCGGTACACCCACTTCTGGTCGTTGCGCGCCGGGCCGAGCATGCCGGGCTCGCGGGGCGGCAGCGGCGGCGGTCCCGGCACCGAGGTGAGCATGTGCGGGGTGAACAGGTCGTAGTGGTAGGAGTCGACGGGCGGCACCATCTTCTCGGCCTTGGCGACGTCCTTGTCGATGAACCGCGCGTGCACGTACGGCGGGTGGTACCACTCGCACACCGAGTCGACGGCGAGCTTCCAGTTGCCCTTGATGTGCGCGCGGAAGCCGTGCCGCCGAGTCATCTTCTCGAAGGGGTACTGCTCCAGTTCGAGGAGCCTGTCCCCGAGGTAGCTGCGCAGCGGCACCGGGTCGTCGGCGAGGTTGACGAAGACGAACCCGGCGAACTCCTCGCAGTGCACCGGCGGCATCCTGAGCCGCTTCTTGTCGAGGTCGAAGAACTCCTGCTCGTTCGTGACGTGCGTGACCTGCCCGTCGAGGCCGTAGCGCCAGCCGTGGTACTTGCAGTGGAACTGCCGGCACATCCCGGCACTCTCCTCCTGCGGGTGCTCCTGCCACACGACCTTGTTGCCGCGGTGGGCGCAGACGTTGTGGAAGGCATGCACCTGGCCGTCGGCGCCGCGGGTGACGACGATCGAGGCGAGGTTGCCGGGCAACTCGCGGGTGAAGTACGCGCCGCGGCGGGCCAGTTGCTCGGCGCGGCCGACGTAGAGCCAGGACCGCTGGAAGATCGCCGCGCGCTCGGCCTCGAAGAACTCGGGCGAGACGCAGTCCTCGTACGAGACGGGTCCGGTGCCGAGTTCCGGGTAGTCGGGCGTGAACTTGCCCTTGCCGGTGGCGAGTCGCTCCTGAAGTTCCGTCATGGACCGTGTCCTCTCGGTTCTCTTGTCACCGTGAGTCGATAGTAGACAGTTACTCGCGTCGTACGCCAGATAACTGTCTTTCATTTTTGGATGGTTCAGGTCCAGGGCTTCTGGTCGTACACCCGGTCCAGCGGCTCCATGCCACCGCCGAAGGGGAAGAACTCCTGCTGGGCGTAGGTCTCGCGGCCGAGCCCGTGGCCGAGTTCGTCGAGGAAGGCGCGCTTGAGGTTCTGGGTGAACAGCTGGCGGGTGTAGCGCAGCACGAGATACGGCCTCTTGGCGAGCTCGCGGGCCAGCTCCCAGGCACGGTCGAGGACCGCGTCCTTGGCATGCACCTCGGCGACGGCTCCCCACTCCTTGGCCTCCTGCGCGCCGAGCTTCTTGCCGGTCAGGAGCAAATAGCGGGCGCGGTTGTGGCCGACGAGGAACGGCCAGATGACGTGCTGCCCGTCGCCGGGCACCTGGCCGCGCGGGAAGTGCGAGACATCCTGGAAGTAGGCGTCGTCGGAGGCGAGCACGATGTCGCCCATGAGCGGGACTTCGGAGTGGATGTTGCAGGGTCCGTTGACCACGCTGATCATCGGCACGTCGACGTCGAGGACGTTCCACATGAGGTTGCGGTTGTACCAGGCCTTCTCGTCGAGCTTGCGCAGCCCGCGCACGCCCGGCATGGCGTCGTACAGGGGCGGGTCGGGAAGTTCACCGTCCGGCAGCCTGCCCCAGTCGGCGTTGTAGTTGGCGCCGGTGCCGGTGTGGATGAGCACCTTGATCTCGCGGTCGCCGGCCACGTCGGCGAAGGCGTCGGCCATGTCGTCGTGCGCCTTCCAGTCCCACACCAGACTGTCGCCCTCGGTGTGGCACTGCATGAACAGGATTCCTTCCTCGCTCAGCTCGAAGCGGTAGTTGCGGTAGCGGTCCTTGTACTCGGCGAAGCGTGCGCGCTTGACCATGTGCCCTCCCGTTTCCCGTCACCATGACGGAGGCATGGCGCCTCAACTGCTGGACAGTTATCGTGAGTTGCGTGACAAGTGTGCAGCCATTCAGGTTCGCCGTCCAGGCGACGAAGGCAACATCCGCGAAGGAGTGGCGCGACACCGCTCGCTCCGTTCAGGACCTCGGCTACAGCACCCTCTTCCTGGCCGACCACTATCTCGGGCCGGGTCCGGCCCAGCGCGAAGCCCGTTGGCCCGCCCAGCACTTGGCGCCGATCACGGCGCTGGCCACCGCCGCCGCGGTGACCGACACCCTGCGGGTCGGCTGCCGGGTGTTCTGTGTCGACTACCACGTGCCAGGTGTGCTGGCGAAGGAGGCCGCGACGCTCGATCTGCTCTCCGACGGACGGCTCGAGTTCGGCATCGGTGCCGGATGGAGCGAGCCCGAATACCGGGCGATGGGGCTTGAGTTCGCGCCCGCGGGGCGGCGCGTGGACAAGCTGGTCGAGGTCGTGGCACTGGTCAAGGCGCAGTGGAGCGGGGAGCCGCTCGACCTGCGTGGCGAGCATGTGACGGCCGTCGACCACGCGGGACTGCCGCTGCCGGTGCAGCGCCCGCGTCCGCCGGTCATGATCGGGGGTTCCCGGCGCCGGGTGCTGTCGTTCGCGGCGCGCGAGGCGGACATCGTCAGCCTGGCGAACGTGCCGTTCGACACGCGGGGAGATGCGGGCCGCACCCCCACGGAGGAAGCGGCGCACCGCTACCGCCTGGTGCGAGAGGCGGCGGGTGAGCGCATGTCCCGGCTGGAGGTGGAGAGTTCACCGTTCTTCGCCCGGATCACCGACGACCCGGAGTCCGCCGCCGCCCGCGTGGCCCGCACCCTGAACGTCCCGCCGGACGACCTCCTCGACCACCCCAACGTACTCATCGGAACCGAGGACGACGTGGTCCACCGCCTGCGGGAACGCCGCGAGCGTTTCGGCGCCAACTACATCACCGTGCAGCAGACCGAGGCGGAGCGCTTCGCGCCCGTGGTCGCACGACTGACCGGAACCTGAGGAGGTGGCCCATGACCCATGGCCCTCTGCACGGCCTACGTGTGGTCGAGATCGCCACCCTCGCCGCCGGGCCCACCGTGGCGACGGCACTCGGCGAGTTCGGCGCGGAGGTCATCAAGGTCGAACAGCCCGGCTCCGGCGACCCCATGCGCACCTGGGGCGACCGGCGGGACGGCATCGGCCTGCTGTGGAAGAGCATCGCCCGCAACAAGAAGTGCACGACGCTGGACCTGCGCACCAAGGCCGGCCAGGACCTCCTCCACCAGCTCCTGGAAGCCAGTGACGTCCTGGTGGCCGGCAACAGGCCCAGCGCACTGAGCCGTTGGGGCCTGGACTACGACTCCGTCCACGCGGCCCACCCGCACCTCGTCATGGCGCACATCACCGGGTTCGGCAGCGGCGGCCCCAAGAGCGACCGCCCCGGCTACGGCACCCTCGCCGAGGCGATGAGCGGCTTCGCCCACCAGACCGGACAGGCCGACGGCCCGCCCACGCTTCCGCCGTTCATGCTCGCCGACGGGGTGGCCGGGCTCGCGGCGACCTATGCGGTGATGATGGCGCTCTACCACCGGGACGTGCACGGGGCGGGCGGACAGCTCGTCGATGTCAGCCTCGTCGAGCCGCTCACCCGCCTCCTGGAAACGGGCACGCTCGCGTACGACCAACTGGGCCTGGTCAAGGGGAGGTCCGGCAACATGCTCCCGGCGAGCGCCCCGCGCAACACCTACCGCAGCTCGGACGGCCGCTGGCTGGCCGTCTCCAGCGCCTCGCCCAGCATCGCCGCGCGCGTGTTCCGCGCCATCGGCCGCGAGGACATGGCGTGCGACCCGGACCTGATCGATCCCGTGCGCCGCCAGGAACGGGCGGCCGAGGTCGACGCGGCGGTGGCCGACTGGGTGTCCCGGCACACCCTGGACGAGGCGATGTCCGCGTTCGAGGCGGCGGAGGCGGCCGCGACGGCCGTGTACGACGCGCCCGCGCTGCTGGCGGACGAACATCTGCGGGCGCGCGGAACCTTCGTCGGCGTGCAGGACCCGGACTTCGGCAAGGTCACGGTCCAGGCACCGGTGGCGCACCTGAGTGACACACCCGGGCACGTCGCACATCTCGGAAAGGCGCTGGGTGCGGACAACGACCGTGTCTACGGCGACCTTCTGGGGCTCTCCCCCGACAAGATCGCCGAACTCCGCGAGGAAGGAACGATCTGATGGGCACCCACCCGCCCGCACACCGTCCGCGCCGCTCCGAACTGGCCACCCCCGCGAGCAGCGAGCGCATGTGTGCCAGGGCCCCGTCCGCGGGCGCGGACCTGGTCTTCCTCGACCTGGAGGACGCGTGCGCGCCCTCGGTGAAGGAGTCGGCCCGCGCGATCGCGGTCAAGGCCCTGACCGGCCAGGACTGGGGCAGCACGCTCCGCGCGGTCCGCATCAACGGCCTGGACACACCGTGGTGTCACGACGACCTCATCGAAGTGGTCACGGGAGCACGGGACGCACTCGACGTCGTCATCGTCCCCAAGGTGCGCACGGCACGCGATGTGTGGTGGGTCGACGTCCTGCTCACCCAACTCGAGCGAAAGCTCGGCCTCGGCGAGCACCGGATCGCCCTGGAGGTCCTCATCGAGGACGCGGAGGGCCTCGCGAACGCCTTGCCCATCGCGCAGTCCAGTCCCCGCCTGGCAGCGCTGATCTTCGGCGCGGGCGACCTGTCGGTCTCGCTCCGGGCCCGGGTCGACGGCAACTTCGACCCGCTCGGCCCCTACCCCGGCGACTTCTGGCACCACGCCCGCGCCCAGGTGCTGACGGCGGCGCGGGCCGCGGGCATCGCCGCGATCGACGCCCCGTTCCCCGCGTACGGGGAACCGGAGGCCTACCGCACGTCGGCCCGCCACGCGGCACTGCTCGGCTTCGACGGCAAGTGGGCGATCCACCCCACCCAAGTCCCCCTGGCGAACGCGGTGTTCACTCCGACCAAGGACGAGGTGTCCGCCGCCGAGGACGTCATCGCGCGCTACCGTGCGGCGGAGGCGGAGGGCACCGGGGCGATCGGCCACGACGGCCGCCTCATCGACGCCGCCCACGTCCAGCTCGCCACCATCGTGCTCGACCGGGCCGCCACCGCGGCACACACCCACGACTGACGCAGGGAGTCCGGATGCGCATCACGCACGATCAGGTCGCCGTCATCACAGGCGGTGCCAGCGGAATCGGTTACGGACTCGCCGAGGCGCTCGCCGCGCGTGGCGTCCGCCTTGTCGTCTCCGACATACGCGAGGAGGGTCTGGCCAAGGCGCGGGCCGCACTCGCGGAGGCCGGAGCCGAGGTCACCGCGGTGGTGGCCGATGTCGGCGAGGAGACATCGGTGCGCTCACTGGCGGAGCGGACGACGGCCGCGTACGGGCGGGTGGACCTGGTGTGCAACAACGCGGGCCTGGTGTCACCGGCGGCCCCTTTGTGGGAGCAGGACCTCGGCACGTGGGAGCGGATGATCCGCGTCAAGCTGCTCGGCGTCGTCCACGGCGTGCGGGCCTTCGCTCCCCTCCTGCTCGAGCGGGGCACGGGGCACATCCTCAACACGGCCTCCTCCGGCGGCCTCGCGCCGCTCCCCGACCGGACCCCGTACACCACCACGATGCACGCGGTGGTCGGCCTGACCGAGACCCTCGACGCCGAGCTGAAACGGGTGTCCCCCGCCCTCGGCGCGACCGTCCTGTGCCCCGGCCTGGTCGACACCCCGCTCGGGCAGAACTCGGCCGCGCTCGGCGCGATCCGGCTGCCGGCCAGCGCTCCCACCTCGATGCGGAGCATGGCTGCGGGCCGGGGCGGGATCCTGTCGGCGCGCGAGGTCGCGGAGGCGGCACTCGCCACCGTCGAGGCGGGCCGGGTGCATGTGGCGCCGGGCGGAGGCGTGGTGGAGCGGGCCCGGGCGCGGGTGACGGGGCTGCTGGCGGACATCGAGGGCGGGGAGGTGTGAGGCGCGCCCTCAGCACCCTCAAGGCGTGCGTCACGGTGAGCCGCCGGGCCGATACCTGCGCGCCTGAGATCCATCGGCCCGCGCGTCACCGCATCCCGCGCGCGAGCGCCCGCACCCACCCCTCCGTACGCCCGTCCACATCATGATCGTCCTGCAGGGCGGAAACACTGACGTAGTCCTCGGCAATCGCCCTGATGTCGCTTCCCGCATCGGCAGAGGTGTCGACGGCCCCGTATCCCATTGTGTAGGTGCCGGGGCGGCCGGACGCGCCGTCGTCCGGGGTGAAGTCGGGCACGAGGAAAGCGCCGCCCTGGACGGTCGTGGCCCTGGTCCCCTTCGGGTCGGCGAGTCGGTGGCTGCCGGTGTCAGGGTCCGCGGGGCCCTGCACGAGCGGGTAGTTGACGTTGAGCGCCACACCCCGCGGCATCAGTCGGCCGTCCCGGGCCCGCGCCTCGAGGTGTCTGACGAGGTCGACGACATACGCCGCCGCGGGGGCCGCCGCGAGTTCGGTGCCCTCCGGCCAGTCCGGCTGGGTCTCCAGGCTCATGGCGAGGGCGGGGACACCGAACTCGACGCCGGTGAGGGCCGCGTTGACGGTTCCGGAATGGTTCACGAGAGCGCCGAAGTTGAACCCGGGGTTGATTCCGGAGACGACGAGGTCGGGCTTGCCGTGCGGGAAGATCTCGTCCATCCCGAAGTACACGCTGTCGGACGGCGAACCGGGCGTCACCGTCCACACGTCCTTCTCGGGCCCGGCCACCCGAAGCTTCTCACCACGGCTTGACACCCGGCCGCCCTGGCCGCTCTGGTCGGTTCCCGGCGCGACCACGACCACGTGGTGTCCGGCGGCCCGTAGCGCGTCGCGCACGGCCACGATGTACGGGGTGGTGGCGCCGCCCGGCCCACGCCAGCCGTCGTCGTTGGTGAGCAGGATGTTCAGAGGTCTCGGCGCCCTGGGCACGGACGCGGCCGCCTCCCCTCTTGCGTCCGCGTTCCCGGCCGGTCCCGTCACGAAGGCCGAGGCCCCGACCACGGCGGCACACACAGCGGCACGCACAGAACGCTTCATCATCCGCGAAAGCCCTTCGCCAGGCGGCCGGACAGGCCACTCCACAAACGAGAATCCCATTTACGCACAGCGGTAAGGTCATTGACACTCCATCGGCGTGCCCATAGCGTGATTCGGCGCGCAGGCCCCAGCCGAGCTCGAGCCGAGGAGGTTTCATGGGCGGCGACCCAAGCCCCGTCCTCACCGTGACCGCCGAGAAGGACGTGCGTGTCGTCACGCTGAACCGTCCGGACCAACTCAATGGTGTGTCCGCGGAATTGCACCGCCGGCTCGCCGAGGTCTGGGACGAGATCGCGGCCGACGAGGACGCGCGGGCCGTCGTACTCACCGGCGCGGGACGGGCGTTCAGCGCAGGCGGGGACTTCGGGCACCTGCTGCGCCACCACAGCGACGCCGCGCTGCGCGAACGCTCGATCCGGCTCGACCGGAAGATCCAGACCGCCATGATCCGCTTTCCGCTGCCCGTGGTCGCCGCGGTCAACGGGCCGGCCGTGGGCCTCGGCTGTTCGCTCGCGCTGGGCTGCGACCTCGTGCTGATGGCCGACGACGCCTACCTCGCCGACCCGCACGTGTCGGTCGGCCTCGTCGCGGGGGACGGCGGGGTCACCCTGTGGCCGCTCCTGACGAGCCTGCTGCGGGCCAAGGAGTATCTGTTCACCGGGGATCGCATCCCGGCCGCCAAGGCGGTGGAGTTCGGCCTGGCGAGTCGTGTCGTACCGGCCGCCGACCTGAGCGAGCAGGCCATGGAGTTGGCGCACCGCCTCGCGGCGCAGCCGCCACAGGCGCTGCGCGCGACGAAGGCGGCGCTCGCCGTCGTCGTGGAGCAGATGTCGCGCGGCGGCATGGAGGCCGCGCTCATGGCCGAGCAGGCGACCATGACCAGCCCGGACTATCTGCGCATCGTCTCCGCACTCGCGGAACGGGGCACCGGTGGCGGCCCGGGCCGCGGCGCGGGCACGAAGGGCTGAACCGTGGACGCGGAAGAGTTCCGGCTGGTCCGCGAGGCGCTCGCGACGTTCGCCGCCGACCACCGGTGCACATCGGCCGAGCCGACGGCGGCGCAGATGACGGCGGCCCAGAAGGCGCTCGACGGGCTCGGCCTGGTCGAACTGCGGCACGGCCCGCGGCCCTTGGCGAGCGCTCAGGAGTGTGCGCTGCTCGCGGAGGAGTACGGGAGGCAGCCGCTCACCGCCTCGTTCCTCGGGACGGCGCTGCTCGCGCCCGAGGCGCTGCGGCTCCTCGCGGCGGGCGAGCCCGACGGGGCACCGACCGTGGCACTCGGTCGCGATCTGCGGTTCGCCCGCCACGGCGAACTGGTGGCCTGGGACGCCTACGGCGCGGACCGCGCGCTCAGCATCGCCCCCGACGGGACCGTACGCACTCACGTGCTCGGCGCACCGGCGCCCACCACGGATCTGCTGCGCACCGTCCGCGCCGTGTCCGGCGAGGGCTTGACCCTCGGCCGGCTGACCACCGACCAGGTGCACGCCTGGCGGGCCTGGGCCCTGACCATGGTGAGCAGTGAACTTGTCGGCGCGGCCGGGTCGTTCGTCGAGCAGAGTGCCGCGTACGCGCGCGATCGTGTGCAGTACGGGCGGCCCATCGGCGCCAATCAGGCGGTGCAGCACCTGCTCGCCGACGCGACCGTGGCCGTCGAGGCGTGTGTCAGTGCCACCCGTTACGCGGCCTGGTGCCTCGACCACTCCTCCCCCGCTTCCGCGCTCACCGCCGCCCGCGTCGCCAAGGCCGAGGTCGACGCGTCCGCCCTGGAGGCGGTGTACGCGGGGATGCAGGTGTTCGGCGGGATCGCCCAGACCTGGGAGCACGTCGCGCACCTGTACCTGCGCCGGATCCGCCTCGGCGCCACGGTCCTGACGGACACCGCCGAACTGCTCTCCGACCTCGCCCTGTCCTCGCCCGAGCCCACGGAGGCGAAGTGACCACGCACGCACCGCCCTTGGACTTCGGCGACCCGTCAGGTCTGGAGCGGCTGCGCCGGGAACTGCGTGCCTGGCTGGCCCGGCACCCGCTCCCCGAGCGCCGCCCCGACGAGGAACCCGCCCTCTTCCTGCACCGCTGGCACCGCATGCTGCACTCCGGCGGCTGGGTGGGCCTTGACGTCCCCGAGGAGTACGGGGGCCGCGGCCTGACCGCGCTGCACCAGGTGGCGGTCAGCGACGAGCTGGGCGCCTGCCGGGCCCCGGGCGTGCCGCGCATCGGCTATCTCGCGCATGCCCTCCTGGAGTTCGCCTCGCACGAGCAGCGGGCCCGGCTGCTGCCCCGCATGCTCGCGGGCGACGACGTGTGGTGCCAGGGCTTCAGCGAGCCCGGCGCGGGATCGGACCTCGCGGGCATGGCAACACACGCACGGCGCAGCGCGGACGGGACGCACTACACCGTCAACGGGCAGAAACTGTGGACCAGTTACGCCCAGTACTCCGACTACTGCCTGCTGCTCGCCCGCACCGACCGCGACGCTCCCGCACACACCTCGATCACCGCGTTCGCGCTCCCGCTCGACCGGGCCGGCGTGACCGTACGCCCGCTGAAGGCGGCCAATGGCGACGACGAGTTCTGCGAGCTGTTCCTCGACGACGTGACGATCGAGGCCGCCGAGCGGATCGGTGCGGAGGGCGACGGCTGGCGGCTGGCCATGACGACGGTGAACTACGAACGCAACGCCCTCGACACCGGCCATCTCTCCAAGTACGGGCTGCTGTTGGAGCGGCTGCGGCAGGAGCTCCGCACGCGGGAAGGCGCCCTGCCCGACGGCCTCGTCTCCGCGGTGGGGCGGTGTGTCGTCGACTATCAGGTGCTCGTCGCGCATGCCCGCCGCCGCACCGCCGAACGCCTCGCAGGTGTGGCGGCCGGTCCGGAGTCGTCGGTCGACAAGCTGCTGATGACGCGCGCCGAGCAACGCCTGTACGAGACCGCCCTGCAGGTCCTGCCGCAGGAGCTGTACGACGCCGGCGGGGCCGTGTACGGCGAGTATCTGTACTCGCGTGCGGCGTCGGTCTACGGCGGCACCTCCCAGATCCAGCGGAACATCATCGCCAAACGGCTGCTGCGCCTGCCGTCGGCCTCGCGAGTGTCATGAGTGGTCTTCATGTGCCGGAAACGGAGCCCGTGATGCGTTACGACCAGGATTACCTGAGCATCCCGAACGTCGTCCGCCGGGCCGCCGCGCGGCACGGCGACGCGCCCGCCCTCGTGGACGGCACGACGCGGTGGAGCTTTCGCGACCTCGAACAGCGCATGCTCCAGGCGGTGCGCGCCGCGCTCGCGCTGGGCATCGCCCCTGGTGACCGGGTCGGCATCTGTGCGCCCAATTGCGCCGAGTGGATCGTGGCGGCGCTCGCCGTCCAGGGCGCGGGCGGCATCGTCGTCCCCCTCAACACCCGCTTCAAGGCGGCCGAACTCACCTACATTCTGCGCAAGTCGGGGGCGAAGGCGCTGTTCGCGGCGCCGTTCCTCGACACCGACTACGTGGCCGAACTGCGCAAGCACGAGCCCGAGTTGCCCGCCCTGCGCACCACCGTGTCACTGCGCTCCGAGCGCGGGGACGCCGACCTGTCCTGGCAGGACTTCCTCGCGCAGGGTGCGGGAACGGTCGACGAGAGCGCCGCCCACGCTTCCATCGACCGGGTCGGGCCCGACACCGTCTCCGACATCATGTTCACCTCCGGGACGACCGGACACCCCAAGGGCGTGGTGCTCACCCACGGTCAGTCGCTGCGCGCGTACGGGTGGATGGCTCAGACGTACACGTTCCGCGCCGGGGACGTCTTCCTGGTCGTGCCGCCCTTCTTCCACTGCTTCGGCTACAAGGCGGGCTGGCTCGCCTCGTTCCTGCACGGGGTGACGGTGGTCCCGATGGCGATGTTCGACGCGGGCCGGGCCCTGGAACTCATCGAGCGGGAACGGGTGTCCGTCATGCTTGGCCCGCCGACGATCTTCCAGGACCTGATCGCCGCACCGGACCGCGCCCGCCGTGACACCTCCTCCTTGCGGATCTCCATGACGGGCGGCACCACCATTCCCGAGCAGCTGATCCATGCGATGAAGGACGAGCTGTCCTTCGACATCGTGATGAGCGCGTACGGGCTGACCGAGGCCTCCGCGCTCGTCACGACCACGCGTCTCGGAGACAGTCCGGCCACCGTCTCCCGCACCAACGGCCGGCGCATCCCGGACGTGGACGTGCGGATCGCCGACGACGCGGGCAAGCCCGTCCCGGCGGGCGACACGGGCGAGATACAGGTCCGCGGTTACACCGTCACCAGCGGCTACTGGGACGAGCCGGAGGCCACGGCGGCCGCGATCGGGGACGACGGCTGGCTGCGCACGGGTGACATCGGCAGCCTGGACGCCGACGGCAATCTCGCGGTCGTCGACCGCAAGAAGGACATGTTCATCGTCGGCGGCTTCAATGCCTACCCCGCCGAGATCGAACGCCTGCTGCTCGACCACGGCCCGGTCGCCGAGGCCGCCGTCATCGGTGTGCCCGACGAGCGCCTCGGCGAGGTCGGCTGCGCCTACCTGGTGCTCCGGCCTGGCGAGACGGCCACGGCCGCCGATGTCATCGCCTGGTCGCGCGCCACCATGGCCAACTTCAAGGTGCCACGGCACGTCCGCTTCGTCGACGCCCTGCCGCGCAACGCAAGCCGCAAGGTCCTCAAGCACGAACTGCGCGCGTCCTACCAGGAGGACGACGCATGACGGGGCCCCTGGAAGGTGTCACCGTCGTCTCGGTCGAACAGGCCGTGTCGGCGCCGCTGTGCACGCGGGCGCTCGGCGATCTGGGCGCGCGTGTCATCAAGGTGGAGGCGCCCGTAGGTGACTTCACCCGCTATTACGACGATGTGGTGCACGGCCTCGCCGCCCACTTCGTGTGGGTCAACCGCGGCAAGGAGTCGCTGACCCTCGACCTGAAGTCGGCCCACGGCGCACATGTCCTGCACCGGCTCCTCGACCGCGCGGACGTCTTCGTGTCGAACCTGGCTCCGGGCGCCGCCGGCAAACTCGGCATCTCAGCCGCCGACTTGACGGCCCGTCATCCAGATCTCATCACCATGGAGATCGACGGCTACGGTCCCGGCGGCCCGCTCTCCCACAAGCGCGCCTACGATCTCCTCGTCCAGGCAGAGGCGGGAGCCTGCTCGATCACGGGACTCCCTGGCGCACCCGCCAAGCCTGGACCGCCCATGGCCGACGTGTGCACCGGCCTGTACGCGGCACTGTCCATCACGGCACTGCTGGCGGAACGCGCACGGCCTCGGCGGTCGCCCGCTCCGGCCGCCGTCTCGCTGAGCATGTTCGACACCATGACCGAGCTGATGGGGTACGCGCTCACATACACCCGGCACACCGGCATCGACCAACAGCCGGTGGGCATGGGCTCCCCCGCCGTCGCCCCGTACGGCGCCTACGCCACCGCCGACGGCCACACCGTCGTCCTCGGCACGACCAACGACCGCGAGTGGCGGCGCTACGCCCGCGACCTCCTGGGCCGCCCCGACCTCGCCGACGACCCCGCACTCGCCACGACGGCAGACCGGGTCGCGGACCGCGAGCGTCTCGACACGGAGATCACAGCCTGGTGCGCCGCGCACACCCTCCACGACATCCAGGCGACCGCCGACGCCGCCGGCATCGGCAACGCGAAGCTCAACACGCCCAGCGAAGTCCTCACACACCCGCAGCACACGGCCCGTGACCGCTGGCGCGAGATCGGCACACCGGGCGGCCGGACCACGGCACCGCTGCCACCACCTGTCTTCGCGGGACGGGAACCGCCCCCGATGGGCGACGTGCCCGCGCTGGGCCAGCACACGGAGGCCATCCTGCGCGAACTCGGTGTCGCCGACGACGACTCGACCACGGAAAGGGTGAACAGTGACACGCGACCATCGTGAAGCCGTGATCGTGGAGGCCGTCCGAACCCCCGTCGGCAAGCGGAACGGCGCGCTCGCCGAGGTCCACCCCGGCGAGCTGTCCGCACACATCCTGCGCGAACTCGTCGCCCGCACCGGCATCGACCCCTCCGACGTCGAGGACGTGATCTGGGGCTGCGTGGGGCAGGTCGGCGACCAGTCGGGGAACATCGGCCGCTACGCACTGCTGGCGGCCGGCTGGCCGGAGACGGTGCCGGCGACCACGGTGAACCGGGCCTGCGGCTCCAGCCAGCAGGCGCTCGACTTCGCGGCGCAGGCCGTGCTGTCCGGCCAGTACGACATGGTGGTGGCGGGCGGCGTCGAGGTGATGAGCCGGGTGCCGCTGGGAGCGGCACGCAGCGGCGGCGGGGCGCCCTGGACGCAGAGCGTGCTGGAGCGCTACGACCACTTCAGCTTCAACCAGGGCGAGTCGGCGGAGAGGATCGCCCGCAAGTGGGGCTTCTCGCGGCGGCGACTGGACGAGTACGCCGCCCGTTCCCACGAGCTGGCGGCGGCGGCACAGGACTCGGGCGCGTTCGACGCCCAGCTCGCCCCGTTCCCCGACAACCCGCTCACCGCCGACGAAGGGGTGCGCAGGGGCACCACCGCCGACACCCTCGCCCGCCTCAAGCCGTCCTTCGACCCGAACGGTGTGATCCACGCAGGCAATGCCTCGCAGATATCCGACGGAGCCGCGGCCCTGCTCGTCACGACGCCGGAGCGGGCCGCGGAGCTGGGCCTGACGCCGCTGGTGCGCTACCGGGCGGGCGCGGTCACGGGCGCCGATCCGGTGCTGATGCTCACGGGCCCGATCCCGGCGACCGTGCAGGTGCTCACCCGGGCCGGCCTCGCCCTCTCCAACATCGGCGCCTACGAGGTCAACGAGGCCTTCGCCTCCGTTCCACTGGCCTGGCTGGCCGAGACCGGCGCGGATCCCGCCCGCCTCAACCCGCTGGGCGGCGCCATCGCCCTCGGTCACCCCTTGGGCGCGTCCGGCGCGGTCCTGATGACACGCCTGATCCACCACATGCGGGACCGCGGCATCCGCTACGGCCTGCAGACGATGTGCGAGGGCGGCGGAACGGCGAACGCGACGATCGTGGAACTGCTGGACTGAGTACGGGAGTTGGTACAGGGTGCGCCGAGACATCTACACCGCCGACCACGAGGCGTTCCGGGAACTGGTGCGGGACTTCGTCACGCGCGAGGTCGTGCCCGGCTACGAGGAGTGGGAGCGGGCGGGCCGCATGCCACGCCACATCTTCGAGCAGCTCGGCGACATCGGTGTGATGGGCCTGGCGATCCCCGAGGAGTACGGCGGCGCGGGCACCGACGACTACCGCTACAACGCGATCCTCCAGGAGGAGGCGTCGCGCGCCCTGGTCACGCTGGGCACGGTCCGCACCCAACTGGACGTGATCCTCCCGTACTTCCTCGCGTACGCGAACAAGGAGCAGCGGAGCCGCTGGTTCCCCGAGCTGGCCGCCGGGCGCCTCCTGACGGCGATCGCCATGACGGAACCGGGCACCGGCTCGGACCTGGCGGGCATCCGCACGACGGCGGTGCGGGACGGGGACGACTACGTGCTGAACGGCGCGAAGACCTTCATCACGGGCGGCCTGCTGGCCGACCTGGTGATCGTGGTGGCGCGTACGTCCTCCGACCCGGACAACCGCCGGGCGGGGCTCACCCTCCTGGTGGTGGAGGAAGGCATGCCGGGCTTCACGAAGGGCCGCGAGCTCGACAAGATCGGCATCCGGGTGCAGGACACGGTGGAGCTGGCCTTCGACGACGTACGCGTCCCCGTGGCGAACCGGCTCGGCGAGGAGGGCAAGGCGTTCTCCTACCTGGGCCGGAACCTGCCGCAGGAGCGCATGACGGTCGCGGTCGGCTCGGTGGCCCAGTCCCGCGCGGCGCTCGACACGACCCTCGCGTACGCCAAGGACCGCCAGGTCTTCGGCAACACACTGGCTTCGTTCCAGAACACGAAGTTCGAACTCGCCGCGGTGTCCACGGAGGTGGAGGCGGCGCAGGCGCTGCTCGACCGGGCGATCACGGAGCTGGTGGCAGGACGTCTGTCCGGGGCGGACGCGGCGCGCGTGAAGCTGTTCTGCACAGAGATGCAGGCGCGCTGCGTGGACCGATGCCTTCAACTCTTCGGCGGTTACGGCTACATACGCGAGTACCCGATAGCCCGGCTGTACGCGGACGCGCGGATCACCCGGATCTACGCGGGTACGAGCGAGGTCATGAAGGTGATCGTCGCGAAGTCGTTGGGCCTGTGAGACCGCAGACCGCAAAGGAGTTGGCACGGTGACGGAGAACGAGCGGGACTTCGGCGACCGCAAGGGCACCGCGCTCGTCGCGGGCGGCACCGGCGGCATCGGCGCGGCGGTCGTCCGGACGCTGGCCCGGCGCGGCAGCGCGGTGCGGTTCACCTACCGCTCGAACGCGGAGGCGGCCCAGGCCCTCACCGCCGAACTCCGCGCGGACGGCGCCCAGGTCGACTCCGTGCGGGCGGACCTGACGGACGAGGGAGAGGCCGCAGCCGCGGTGCGCTCCGCGGTGGACCGCTTCGGCGCACTGCACACACTCGTCTACGCGGCGGGCCCGCACGTCCCGATGGTGCACCTCAGCCGGGTCCCACCGGCCCAGTACCGCCGACAGCTCGACACCGACGCACAGGCCTTCTACAACCTCGTGCACCCGGCACTCGAACCGCTCAGGGAGACAGCCGGCAGCGTCGTCGCGGTCACCACCGCGGCCACCCACCGCTACCCCGTCCGCGACGGCCTGTCCTCGGGCACGAAGGGCGCGGTGGAGGCGGTGGTCCGGGCGCTCGCGGCCGAGGAGGGCCGCTACGGCGTGCGCTGCAACTGCGTCGGCCCCGGCATGCTCACGGACGGCATCGCGGCCCGCCTCATCGAGGACGGCGAACTCGACGACGCCGCCCTGCGGGTCACCCGCCGCAACATCCCGCTGCGCCGCTTCGGCAGCGCGCAGGACATCGCGGAGGCGGTGGCGTTCCTCGCCTCGGACCGGGCGGGGTTCATCACCGGGCAGCATCTGGCGGTGGACGGCGGCTATACGGTCTGAGGGCGCGCAGGTCGACCGCCGCCCGTCCTGCGCGCGCCCGGGTGATCACGGGCGCGGGGCGACCTCCGCGCCGTCCACGGCGATCCGCTCCACCGGCACCTCACCCGGGCCGTCGTCCGCGATCCGCTCCCCCAGCGTCGACAGGTCGTACGACTGCCGGGCCAGCCAGAACCTCAGGAAGCCGGTGAGGGAGTAACGCAGGTAGACGGCACCGCCCACCACCGCGCACACCACCCCGGTCAACCCGATGGCGAGGGCGTCGCGTTGGGCGAGGGGGTCCTCGGTGGCGTGGGTGAGCGGGAAGGTGAGGACGCCGAGGACGAGGCCCACGAGCAGGAGGGCCGCTCCGGCGCGCAGCCACAGGGTGTTGCGGGCGGTGGCCGGATCGGGGATCTTCAGGGCCGCCAGGTCCCGTACGAAGCGGTCGGCGCGGGCGGCGGTCGGGTCGGACGGTGCGGTCATGCGGCGCTCCCGAGGTAGTAGGAGGACAGTTCGGCGTGCAGGGAGCTGTCGGGGTGGCCCTGCCACTGGACGCCGCCGCGGACGAGGACGGCCGCGTGGTCGGCGATCTTGAGGACGGCGGTGGCGAACTGCTCGACCACCAGGACCGCTACGCCCTGGCGGGCCAGTTCCGCCACGTATTCGTACAGTTCGCCGACGACCAGGGGCGCCAGACCCATCGACAGTTCGTCGAGGAGCAGGACCGCGGGGTCCGTGGCCAGTCCACGGGCCAGAGCGAGCATTTGTTGTTCGCCGCCGGAGAGGGTGCCCGCCGCCTGGCGTGCGCGTTCGCCCAGGACCGGGAAGCGCTCGTAGGCGATGTCCTCGATCTCCGCGCGGTCGCGGCCGGTGAACGTCATCATGCGGAGGTTGTCGCGCACCGAGAGGTTGGGGAAGATTCCGCGCCCCTCGGGGATGAGACACACCCCGGCGCGGGCGAGGTCGCGCGGGTGCGCACCCGTGACATCGCGTCCGCCGAGCCGGACACTGCCCGAGCTGGGTGCGTGCGCGCCCGCCGCCACGTTCAGCGTCGTCGTCTTGCCGGCGCCGTTCGGGCCGAGGAGCGCCACCACCTGGCCCGCGGCGACGCTCAGATCGACGCCGTGCAGCACGGTGATGCGGTCGTACGCGGCTTGCACCCCGCGCAGTTCGAGCAACGGGCCCATACCGTCAGGCCTCCCCGAGGTAGGCGGCCAGGACCGTCTGGTCCTGCTGGATGTCGGCGGGCGGGCCACAGGCCACGATCCTGCCGAGGTCGAGGACGTACACCTGGTCGCAGACGCTCATCACCAGGCCCATGTCGTGCTCGACGAGGACGACCGCGCAGCCGTCGGCGGCGACGTCGCGCAGCAGGTCGGCGAAGCGGTGGGTCTCGTCGGCGTCCTGGCCGGCCGCGGGTTCGTCGAGGAGCAGGACGCGTGGGCGGCCCGCGAGGGCCCGGCCCACTTCGAGGAGGCGGGCGGCGCCGGTGGGCAGCGCGTCGGCGGCGGTGTCCGCGTCGTCGGAGAGACCGATGCGCTCCAGGATGCGGTCGGCCATCCGGCCCGGGTCCTGGGCGCGGGCGCCGAGCTCGGCGGCGACGAGGAGGTTGTCGCGGACGGTGAGGCGCCCGAAGAGTTCCAGGCGCTGGAAGGTGCGGGCCATGCCGCGGCGGGCACGCTGGGCGGGGGTGGCGCGGGTGATGTCGTCGCCGTCGAGGGACACGCGGCCCGACTGGGGCCTGCGCAGGCCGGAGACGACGTCGAACAGTGTGGACTTTCCGGCGCCGTTGGGGCCGATGAGGCCGGTGATCCGGCCGGCCTCCGCCGCGAATCCGGCCTCGTCCAGGGCGCGGTTCCCGCCGAAGACGACGGTGACTCCGTCAGCTCGCAGCGATGCCACGTGCGATCACCTCCCGGTCCTCGCTGCGCCAGGGCCGCCGGATCCCCCACCATTCGACGGGGTCCGGGTCGAGCCGTGGCTGCTCGGACTGTCGCGCCGTGGACCAGACGCGCAGCGCCGTCGTGGCGACGATCGTCGTGACGAGGAAGAGTGCGCCGCCGATGAGGTCCGTCGCGTACAGCGCCCACAGCACGGCGACGACGGCGCCCGTCACCGGGAACAGCACACGGTCGCGCACCAGCACCGACCATTCGGCGCGCAGCCTCGGCACGATGCCGCTGGGGCTGTGGGCGAGGCCCATGCCGGCGAGGGCGATGAGGAGCGTCGACGCGTCGTGGGCCCAGTCGCCGAAGTGGCTGAGGAGCTGGGGCGGGGCCACGTAGGAGATACCGGTGAACAGTCCGGTGCCGACCGCGCCGAGGCCACCGATGACGGCGATCAGGAAGATGGGCAGGTTGGCGACGAGGTTGAACTGCTCCGCGGTGATGGTGCGTTGGACCATCCCGTACAGGGCGCCACCGAGTCCGGCGATCCCGGCCGACAGGGCGAACACGGCGACCTTGGCGCCCAGCGGGCGGCCGCCGAGCGTCGCGTACGCCGCCTCGCTGTCGCGCAGCGCGATCAGCCCACGACCGAAGCGGCCACGCCGCAGCCAGGCCACGGCGAGCGAGACGAGCGCCAGCACCACCGCGGAGAACAGCAGGAGTTCACGCTCGGACGACAGCTGCCAGCCGAACAGATCCGGCCCGGCGACCTCGACCGATCCCTGGTCGAACAGGGCGATGCGGACGCCGAGGAGGTCGAAGGACGGCAGGGTGAACACCCAGCGGTCAAGGACCACGGCGAACGCGGCCGTGCCGAGGGCCAGATAGATGCCGGACAGTCGCAGCGCGGGCACGGCGATGAGCACGCCCACCGCCGCGGCGACCAGCACGGCCACCGGCAGCGCCCACAACTGGCCCTGACCGCCCAGGTGTCCCCAGACGATCGCGCCGATCCCGGCGATGCTCAGCTGACACAGCGAGATCTGCCCCGCGTACCCGGCCAGCGGCACGTACGACAGGGCGACGATGCCGAGCGCGAACAGCGGTGCGTACGAGATGAGCCCCTCGCCGCTCAGGACAGTCACCAGGAACACGGCGAACAACAGCACGCAGCCACCGAAGACGAGGGTGCCGCGCATGGTGGGCAGCGGCACCTGGACGAGGCGCCGCTCGCGCCCGCGCAGCCGCCGGTGCGGGAAGACGATCAGGGCGAGGAAGAGCAGCAGGGCGGGCGCGGCGAGGCGCAGGCCCGGCAGGTAGTCGTTCTGCGGGAGGTAACCGGTGAGGAAGCTCTCCAGGCAGCCGACGACGAGCGCGCCGACGAAGGTGAGCGGCAGGCTGCGCAGTCGGCCGAAGACAGCGGCGGTGTAAGCGGAGACGATGAGCAGGGAGAGCTGCTGCGCGTCGAGGGCCACGGTGGGGGCGATCAAGATGCCGCCGACGGCCGCGAGTTGGGTGCCGAGGACCCAGGCGAGGCGGGCGGCGCGCTGCGGCGAGGCCCCGGTGAGCCCGGCGAGCGCGCGGTCGTCGACGCAGGCCCGCATCTCGGTGCCGGCGCGGGTGCGGCCGAGCAGGAACCACAGCCCGGCCGCGACCAGCACGGCGACGACGAGGGTGACTGCCTGGTGCCACGTGACGGCGGCCGGGCCGAGGTCGATGGCGGGTTTGTCGGCGAAGAACGGGCGCAGCGGGCGGGCGGCGCTGGGGTCCCAGATCCACCGGGCCAGGGAGATGCAGCCGGTGAGCAGGGCGACGGCCATCACGAGCCGTTCCGCCTCCCCCAGCGACTGCACGGGCCGCATCAGCACCCGCTCCACCAAAAGACCGAACCCGGGTGCGAGCACCAGCAGGACGAAGGCGAGCGCGAGCGGCACCGGCCAGCCCCAGCCGAACGCCAACTGCCAGTAGGCGAAGGCCGAGAGCATGCCGGCGGCGCCGTGCGCGAAGTTGAAGACACCGGCGGTCGTGTACGTCAGGACGAGGCCGCTGCCGACGATGGCGTAGATCGCGGCAGTGGTCAGGCCGACGACGCCGAAGGTGAGGAACTGTTCCATGGGCGACCGTCCGGGGTCGGCCGGGCCGCGGGGTGAGCCCGGGAGCGGGTGGCGACGGTGTCACTGGATCCCAGGGGTGGAAACTAGCTTCTCATTGACGGAGAATCAACCATCCGAACACGGGAGCCCGCATTTACGTCGCGTGGCCGACCACCCCGACCGAAGGGACGGCAAAGCCCTTGACCACACACCACTCGACACATCACTCGACCCCCAGCAGGTACGAGGACCTCGCCGACATCCAGCAGCTGCTCGCGCGCTACGCCGTGGCGATGACCCGGGGCGACACCGACGCCGTCCTGGCCGTCTTCACCCCGGACGGCAGCTACAGCGCGTTCGGCGACACCTATCCGCTCGACGACTTCCCCGAGTTGATCGCGGCCGCCCCCAAGGGGCTGTTCATGACGGGTACGCCGGTCGTGGAGTTCGCCGATGACGGCGGGAGCGCCACCGGCACACAGCCCCTGTGCTTCGTCGAGCACGCGGCGCACGACATGCGCATCGGCTACTACAACGACACCTACATGCGCACCGAGGACGGCTGGCGGCTGCACACCCGCGCGATGACATTCATCCGCCGAAGCGGCGCCCACGACTCGGGCCGCCCGCACGCCTTCGAGCGGACGCGGGCGTGACGGCCCTGGACACCGCCGGGTTCCGCACGGCGCTGCGGGCGTGGCTGGACGAGCACGACCTGTCCCCGGAACCGACGGCGGGACCCGACGGCTCACTGGACGCCCACGTCACCCAACTCGACCGTGTACGAAGGGAATTGTGGGACGCCGGATGGATGCGGCACGGCTGGCCCGAGGAGGTGGGCGGTGTCGGCGGACCGAGCGTGCTGCGGGCCGTGCTCGGCGAGGAGGTCGCGACGCGCGGGCTCGCCGAGCCGGGCCTGTACTCGATGGTCGAGGTCCTCGTCCCCACCCTGCTCTCGTACGCGCCGCCCGCCCTGGCCGCCGAGATGGTGCCCCGGCTGCTCGGCGGCCGGGAGCAGTGGTGTCAGGGTTTCTCCGAACCGGGCTCCGGAAGCGATCTGGCCTCGCTCACCACGCGCGCGGTCCGCTCCGGTGACGGCGACGGATGGGTGATCACCGGCCAGAAGGTGTGGACGAGCCTGGCCCAGTACGCGGCGCGGTGCGTCCTGCTCGCCCGTACGGGCCCTGACCCCGGTCACGCCGGGATCAGCGCCTTCTTCCTCGACATGGACTCCCCCGGCATCACGGTGCGGCCGCTGCGCACCATGCACGGCGTCGACGAGTTCGCGGAGGTGTTCCTCGACGACGTACGGGTGCCGCAGGAGCGGCTGCTCGGCAGGGAGGGCGACGGATGGAAGCTGGCCATGGACCTGCTGCCGCACGAGCGCTCCACCTGCTTCTGGCACCGTGTCGCCCACCTCTACACCCGACTCGACCGGCTCCTGGACCGGATGCCGTCGGCCGAGGACGAGGCGGCGGCGCTGGGCGAGGCGTATCTGGCACTGCACACGGTGCGCTGCCGCTCGCACGCGACGCAGGCCCGGCTCGCGGCGGGCGGCCGGCTCGGCCCGGAGACGTCCGTCGACAAGATCCTCCTCGCCACCGCCGAGCAGCAACTCTTCGACACCGTACGGGACTTGCTGCCCGGAGCGGTGGAGCTGACGGATCCGGCCTGGCGCACGGAGTACCTGTACTCGCGGGCCGCCACCATCTACGGCGGCACCGCCGAGGTCCAGCGCAACATCGTGGCCCGCCGACTGCTCGACCTCGGCAAGGAGTGACCATGGACAACGCCGAACGTGAACTGCTCGAGGACACCCTCCGCAAGGTCATGACATCACCGGTGAGTGCGGCAGCACTCACCGGCGCACTCACCGACCTCGGCTGGTCCGAACTGCTGACGCAGTACCCCCGTGACGCGGTCCGTGCCGTCTTCCGCCTGCTCGGCGAGACGGGCGCGCACGCCCCGGTCCTCAACGACGTGCTGCTGCACGAACAGGGCCGCCCGCTCGGCGGCGACTGTGTGCCGATGCCGTACGCAGGCGGGCTGTGGGTGTGCTGGGAGCGGGAGGCCGCACCGGGGCTCGGTGGCATCGACCCCGAGCTTCCGCTGCGCGTCCTGCCCGAACCGGGCACCCCCGTCCCCCTGCCCCTGGCCCGGCAGGCGCTCGGCTGGTGGCTGGTCGGCACCGGTCGCGCGATGGTGGTACTGGCACGCCAACACATCCTGGAACGCCACCAGTTCGGCCGCCCACTTGCTTCTTTCCAGGCCCTCCGGCACAAGCTCGCCGAGACACTGGTGGCCCTGGAAGGCGCGGAGGCGACACTGATCGCCGCCGACGGCGAGCTCAGCTCACTCCTCGCCAAAGCGGCGGCGGGCCGGGCCGCCCGCACCGCCGCACGCCACTGCCAACAGACCCTGGGCGGCATCGGATTCACCGCCGAACACGACCTGCACCGGCATGTGAAGCGCGCCCTCGCCTTCGACGGCCTGCTCGGCAGCGCCCGCGAGCTCACCCGCGAGGCCGGCCGCTCGATCGCGGCGCGCGGGACGGCACCCCGCCTCGTACACCTCTAGGAGCCCTGGAGTCGCCATGACAGATCTGTGGAACGACCTGCTCGACTGCCTCGCGCCCAAGCCCCTCGGCCAGGGGGTCTACGAGGCGCCCTCCCAACAGCTCGCCTACCACCGCCTGTTCGGCGGCCAGCTCCTCGCCCAGATCGCGCGCGTCGCCGAACTCACCTGCGCGGGCAAGGCCGTGAAGTCCCTGCACGTACTGTTCCCGCGCGAGGGCAAGGGCGGCGAGCCGGTGCGCTACGAGACGGACTGCGTGCAGCAGGGGCGGACATACGCGGCCGTGCAGATCCAGGCACGGCAGGAGCACGGGGTCGTCGCCGTGGCCACCGTGAGCCTGCACACGTGGGAGGGCGGGCGTGCGCGGCAGACCGTCGAGCCGGTGGGAGGCGTGCCGGACGAGGAGCGCCGTATCGACCTGGAACTGCTGCCTTGGGAGACCCGCGCCGCGACGGACCTCGACTCCCCCGACACCGCGCCACCCGCGTACGAACTGTGGACACGCACCCCGCCGGTGGCCGCCGAGCTCGGCCCCGCACTGCTTTCCTACGCCACCGACCTCACCCTGATCGGCACCGCGCTGCGTCCGGTCTCGGGCATCACCCAGCACGACGCGGGCCGCGCCTTCGCCTCCGCCGTGACCTCGCACTCCCTCTGGTTCCACCAGCCGGTACGCAGCGACAGCTGGCTGCTGCTGCGCCAGCACAGCCCCGTCGCGGCGCACGGGCGGTGCCACGGGCGGGGCGATGTGCTCACGGAGGGCGGTGAGTTGGTGGCGTCGTACGCACAGGACGCGTTGCTCCGCTTCGCGGACACGTAGGCGGCTCAGCCGCGCACGTGCAGCCCGAAGCCGCTGCGGCCCGGGGGCGATCCTCGGGTTCGTCGACCCGCTGATCGCCGAAGGCCCACCGTTCAGGACGCCTGGGCCGGTGCCGCGGTCGGCTGCGCGGCGGGTTGTGTCGTCGGCTGTGTCGTGGGCTGTGTGCCCAGCAGCAGGACCGTCATGGTGTCCCGCACGGTCTCCTGGTAGCGCTCGTCGTCCGTGTCCACCATCCACTGCTGCTGCATGCCCTCGAAGAGGGCCATCAGGGCGGTGGCCGCGGTGCGGGGTGTGAGCCCGCTCGGGAGACGGTCGCCGTATCGTCCGGTGAAGCCCTCGGTGAGCATGTCGATCAGTTCGCGATAGCGCTCCCGGGCGAAGCCCCGGGCCGGTTCCTGGCCGGTGGCCGCCTCCGCCATCACCACACTGTGCACCTGGGCCAGGGACGGGATGCCCTGGTCGAAGGCGAGCGCCTGGGCCAGCCTGCCCGGCATGTCGGGGTCGTTCCAGTCGGAACGCACATGCTGCCGGTTCAGGTCCTCGCGCAGGTGCAGCAGGGCGAACAGCAGACGCTTCTTGCTGGGGTAGTAGTGCAGCACACCCTGCCGGGTCAGGCCCGCGCGCTCCGCGACCGCGTCGATGGACGCACCCTTGTACCCGCGCTCGGCGAACACCTCGAGCGCCGCCTCGAGTATCTCCTCATGCCGCGCCGAGACCATGGCCCCACCCGCCCTCTCCGCTCACCGATGACGAACCCGTCCGCGCCGTTCACCCTACGTACGGTGAAGGCGCGGCGGGAGAGGGCGGCCTGGGGTCACTTCACATCGGACATCGACTTTCCGACGTCGGCGAGCGTGGCGGGCTCGACGTACTTGCCCCGGTACTTCACGGCAGGCGCGTCACAGCGGTAGGGGCCCTTGTCCGGCTTGAAGTCGGCCGGCTTCCAGCCCTCGGGGGTCGCCTCGACGATGGAGTAGCACGTGCTCGGCTTCTGCAGCTCGGACAGGTCGAACGGGGCCTGGATGCCGCCGGCCGTCCAGCGGGTGTTCTTCGTGGCGTTCTCGTAGACGCAGGTCCGCGTCAGTTCGGCGCAGTCGCGGGCCGCGGTGGCGAACAGCAGCCAGGAGGCGAAGGCGCGCAGCGAGAGATAGCTGACCTTCGCGTCGGGAGCGTACTTGGCGTACAGCTGCTTGATCTTGTCCGTGGTGGGCGACGACGTTTCCAGGGGCGCCGTGGCGAACAGTTCCGCGTAGTTGTGCTGGGTCTTGAGGGCCGACCCGGCGAGCTTCACGAAGGGGTCTCCGTAGGAGTTGCTGTTGGAGTCGATCCAGTCGGGCGCGTATCCGATGCTGGTGAGGGACTGCTCCAGCTTGGCGAGCGAGCTGAAGTCGCCCAGGAAGACGAGGCCCTTGACCTTCTTGTTCTTGATGGACTGGGCGTACGGCGTCCAGTCGGAGACGCCGGTCGCCGGGTACAGCTCGGTGTAGGAGACCTTGCCGCCGAGCTGAGCGATGGACTCCTTGAACTGGGCCGTCATCATCTTGGTGACCGGGCTGTCACCGGAGATGATGCCGACGTTCTTGGCGGACGACGGGTACTTCTCGGTGATCAGCCACTTGTAGAGGCCGGCGTACTGGAAGTAGTCGGCGTACGGTCCCGAGCCCACCACCTGCAGGTCGGAACCGATGGCGGGCGGCAGGCTCGACTGGGCGGCGAAATTGGGGAGGAGACACTTCAGGCGGTCCTTGACGCCCAGCCCGTCGAGTGCGGCAGCCCCGCCGACCAGGGCAAAGTCCTCCTTGCAGGCCTGCTGCATGCGCTGGCGCACCTCGAGGAGCTTCGCGTCGTGGGTCACGGGTGTGAGCTTGCGGCCGTTGATCCCGCCGTTGTCGTTGCACCAGGACGTGAACACCTTGGCGGCGTCGACGAAATCGGGGGTCTTGTTGAAGCCGACGTCCGTGAAGACGCCGGTCTTGATGTCCTTCGCGGTGACGCCTTGTGTGCCGGTGCTCTTGGCCTCGCCCTTGCCGCACACGTCCTTCAGTGTTCCGAAGTCGGCGCCGCCGGCGGCCGCGGCGCTCGCCTTGGCGGGCTCCTTGTCCTCGGCGCCGGCGTTCTTCGAGTCCGAGCGGGTGGAACATCCGGCCAGCAGCACCGCGAGCACGGCGACCACGCCGATGAGTAGCCTTCGCAACGGTCCTCCCCAGGGGGCATACCTCGATTGCGGCGGAAACTACATTCTCTATTGAAGCGAAGCAACGTTCCGGGCAGGAGAATCTTGTCCAACATTCGTGCGGTGGACGATTCGGTAGGGCGACGGCCCACGCTTTCCACTGACCCGGAGTATCGTTCTGCCATGAACGCCGTCCCCGCCGAACCCGCACCGCCCGCCTGGCGTCAGCGCGCCGTCGAGCGGTCCACCCGTGCCGCCAAGCTCCGCGCCGAGCAGCGCATCCAGCGTTTCCTGGACGCCGCCCAGGAGTTGATGAGCGAGAAGGGCACCACCGACTTCACCGTGCAGGAGGTCGTCGAGCGCTCCAAGCAGTCACTGCGCAGCTTCTACCAGCACTTCGACGGAAAACACGAGTTGCTTCTCGCGCTCTTCGAGGACGCGTTGTCGCGCTCCGCGGACGAGATCCGCTCGGCGACCGCCGCCAAGAAAAAGCCGCTGGACCGGCTGCGGGTCGCGGTCGACCTCCTCTACAAGAGCTCGCAGCCGCGCCCGAACCAGCAGAGCCCGCTGTTCACCGACTTCGCGATGCAGCTGCTCGCCTCGCACCCCGCCCAAGTGGCCACGGCGCACGTGCCGTTGCTCGACGTCTTCACCGAACTCGTCGAGCAGGCCGTCGCATCCGGCGACGCCCACGCCGCCAAGCCCCGCCGGGTCGCCGCACTCGTCATGCAGACGGCCATGTTCACGGCCCAGACCCCCGGCGTCCCGACGGGCAGCAAGTCGACATCCGTGACGTCCAAGGAGGTCTGGGACTTCTGCCTGGGCGGATTGACCGGGACCACGGGCAGCTGACCCGGCCACTGGCCACGCCACACCCGGCTGGGGTGGGCACCCCGACATTACGGCTCCAATGGCGAAGGGCGTGAAGTCCTCGACTTCCTGGACGGCCATGCCGCGTGGGAGGCACGGCGGCCGTCGGCCGTCTCCTCGGACGAGAGCCTGGTCGCCCTGGCCCGACTGACACGCGAGTTCCACGACCTCACGGTCGGCACAGAGTTGGCCGGCGTCGAGGAGGTCGTATGCCATAACGATCTGTCGCCCAAGAACACGGTCCATCGCCCGGCCGATGGTGTACTGAGGCCGGTGGCGTTCATCGACTGGGATCTCGCGGCGCCGGGCATGCGGGTCCACGACGTCGCCCATGTGTGCTGGCAGTACCTCGACCTCGGCCCCTCGACAAACGACGTGGACGACGCGGCTCGGCGCATGCGGCTGATCGCCGACAGCCATGGATTCAAGGACCGTCGCAGCCTGGTGCCGATGGTGCTTTGGTGGCAGGACCGCTGCTGGCGCGGCATCCAGGCCGGGGCCGACTCGGGCGATGCCACGAAGATCCGCCTGCGCGACATGGGGGCGATCGACGAGGTACGCGGGGCGTACGAGTGGGTGCGTCGGCATCGCGCCGTGCTGGCGCGGGCGTTGGACTGAGTGATGCGCGGCCACCCGTGCCGCTCGGTGGCACGGCCGAGAGCGCGTACTGCACGGGCGCGGCATTCGTCGTCGACGGCGGGCACCTCGCCGGCCCCTGGCGCGAGGATTACGGGGCCGACGAAACCTGAAGAAGAGCGCAACTCTAATAATGCGAGAACGCCACTTCCCAAATTCAACAGTGTGCCTCTACCTTGGCAACGCCGGGTCGACTCGGGCCTCGGCGGGCGGGAGGTGCTCGATGGGGAGCGAAGCGTTCGACGGCATACGGGTGGTCGAGCTCGCCCAGTGGGTGTTCGTGCCGGTCGCCGGCGCCCTGCTGGCCGACTGGGGCGCGGACGTCATCCGCGTCGAGCGCCCCGAGGGCGACCCGTACCGGGGGCTCGCGACCCAGCGGATCGGGACCGACGGCAGCAGCGGCGTGAACCTCTCGGTGGCGCTCGCCAACCGCGGCAAGCGGTCCGTCGCCCTCGACCTGCGCCGCGAGGAGGGGCGAGCACTGCTCGACCAACTGCTCGCCACGGCAGACGTGTTCCTCACCAATCTGCGGCCCGGCGCCCTCGACCGGCTCGGGCTCGGCGCCGAGGAACTCGCGCGCCGCTTCCCCCGGCTCGTGTACGCACGGGGCCACGGTTACGGCGTCCGCGGCCCGCATGCCGACCGGGCCGGGTACGACTCGTCCGCGTTCTGGGCGCAGGGCGGGATGGCCCATGTCCTGACGCCGCCGGAGCGGGAGTACCCGATCAGTCAGCGCGGGGCGATGGGCGACCGCAACGGCGCCATGGCGCTCGCGTTCGGGGTGGCCGGCGCGCTGCTGAAGCGCGAACGCACCGGCGAGGGCTCCGTGGTGGATGTGTCGCTGCTGGCCACCGCGATGTGGACGCTGTCTTCGGACGTGCTGTCGGCGCTCGCGGGCGGAGAGCCGCGCGGGGTGTCCGGGCGCGGCGGTTCGGTGAACCCGCTCGTGGGGGCGTACCGGACCAAGGACGGTCGCCACATCCAGCTGGTGTTCCTCCAAGGGGACCGGTACTGGCGGGAGTTCTGTGCGCTCATCGGGCGTACCGAGCTCGCCGACGATCCGCGCTTCGTCGATCTGCGGGCGCGCGGCGAGAACCGGGAGGCGTGTGTCGCCGAGCTGGAGGCCGAGTTCGCGCGGCGCACGTTCGAGGAGTGGAAGGGCCTCCTTGAAGGGATCGACGCGCCGTGGGCGCCGGTTCAGGCCGTCGAGGAGCTGCTGACCGATCCGCAGGTCGTCGCCAATGACTACCTCGGCGAGGTGGAGCTCGAAGGGGGCGGCTCGTATGCGATGCCGACCGTTCCCGTGCAGTTCGACGAGCGGCCGCCGGCCCTGCGCCGGGCGCCCGAGCACGGCGAGCACACCGAGTCCGTGCTCCTCGAACTCGGCTACGACTGGGCAAAGATCGCCGAGCTGAAGGACGCGGGGGCGATCACATGAGCGCGCTGCGTCCCGTGCCCGTGCCGGACGCGGGGTCCGCCCCGTACTGGGAGGCGGCCGCGCGGCACACCCTCGCCCTCGCGCGCTGCGGCCGCTGTACGGCCTTCACCCTGCCGCCCGATGTGACGTGCCCGCACTGTCGTGCGACCGACCCCGACTTCTCGTACGAGCCGGTGAGCGGCCGGGGCACGGTGCGCTCCTGGACCGTGGTGCGGCAGTCGTCGCTGCCGGGCCTGGCGGACGAGGTGCCCTTCGTCCTCGTGGATGTGGAGCTGGAGGAGCAGGCCGGGCTGCGGATGGTCGGGCGGCTGCTGGACGGGCCCAACACCCCCTTGCGCGTTGGCGATCGGGTTCAGGTCGCCTTCGAGGACGTCGAACCCGGTGTCTCCGTGCCCGCGTTCGCGCTCGGTGAGGTGACGTCATGAGCGGCAGGTTCGCCGCCGGCGGGCAGGTCGCGATCGTCGGGTACGGGCACAGTGCCGTGCGGCGGCATGCCGAGCAACCCTTGGGAACGCTCGCGGTCGATACGGCCCGCGCCGCGATCACCGACGCGGGGCTGCGCACGGAGGACATCGACGGGTTCGTCGGATCCGCGCTGTTCCCCACGGCCGGCGGGCACGCCGCCGAGGACGGTGTCAGCACGGTCACGCCGGCGTGGCTCGCCGAGCACCTGGGCGCACGGCCCTCCTACGTCGCCGGGTTCCAGGGCATCGGGCAGATCCCCGGTTCGGTGGCGATGGCGGTCAACGCCGTGGCGAGCGGCGCCGCCGACCACGTCCTCGTCCACCGCGCGCTGCACAATCCGCGTGCCTCGTACCACGGCACCGTCCAGCGGGAGTTCGGCGGGGTGCAGCAGTGGACGGCGCCGCAGGGGCTCTTCGGTCCGCTGCCGATGATCGGGCTCGCGTACAACGAGTACCTCCAGCGCTACGGGGCAAGCCGGGAGGCCATGGCGGCGGTCCTCGTCGAGGCGCGCAAGAACGGGGCGCGGATCCCGTGGTCGTACTGGCACGGGCGGCCGCTGTCCGCCGAGGAGTACCTCGCCGCCCCGATGGTCAACGATCCGATCTGCCGCTACGACTGCGACATCCCGGTCGACGGTGTCGCGGCCTTCGTCCTCACGTCCGCCGAGCGGGCCCGCGACCTGCCGCACAGGCCGGTGTACGTGGCCGGGTACGCGGGCAGCGCGCCAGGACCCCGGCGGCTGCCCCTGCACTGGCCGCTCGACGACATCATGGCCGGGGGCGCGGGGACGGCGCGCCGGCTGTGGGAGCACGCCGGGGTGAAGGCCGCCGACATCGACGTTCCCCAGCTGTACGACGGGTTCTCGCCGTTCGTGTACTTCTGGCTGGAGGCCCTGGGCTACTGCCCGCCCGGCGAGGCACACCGCTTCGTCCTCGACGGGGGCATCGACAGCGACGCGCCAGGCGCGCTGCCGGTTCTCAGCGGCGGGGGCGCGCTCGGCAACGGGCGCATGCACGGGGTGCCCCAAATGCTCGAGTGCTACCTGCAGTTGGCTGGGCGCGCCGGACCGCGCCAGCGGGCGCGGACCACGTTCGGGCTCGCCTGCCACTCATCACCTCATTACGGCGGCGCGGTCGTGTACAGCGCACTCCCCTGGTAGCCACCAACTCCCCTGCGCAGGGCGCCGGTTCACGGCGCGAGAAGGGCGGAATCGTGCACGACCTCATCGAGCAGCGGCGCTCGTACGTCGCCGGAAAGTGGATCGAGGGCGAGGAGACACTCGCCGTCGAGAACCCCGCCGACGCCTCGCACGTGACCGATGTGTCGGTGACACCGCTCCCCGAGATCGAGCGTGCGGCCGTCGAGGCGCGTGACACCTTCGAGCGCGGTGTGTGGGCGGATGTCCCGGCCGCCGAGCGGGCTCGGATCCTGTACGCCTTCCTCGACCATGTCGAGGCGTCGCGGGACGCGCTGGTCGCCACGATGGTCGCCGAGGCCGGGCAGCCCGCGGCGTTCGCCGAACGCGCCCAGTTGCAGGGCGGGTTGGCGGTGGCGCGCGGCGCGATCGACCTCTATCTGCGGATGCCGCACGAGGAGGCGGCCCCCGTGCCCGTCGACGAGCTAGTACGCGGGCGGGTCGCGCTGAGTGTGCTGCGACACGAACCGGTGGGTGTCGTCACGGCCATCACCCCCTACAACGGGGCGATCGTGATGGCGCTGCAGAAGATCGTCCCGGCGCTGCTGGCCGGGAACTCCGTCGTCCTGCGCCCCAGCCCGCTGACCCCGCTCTCCTCGCTGGTGTTCGGTGCGGCGGCCGACGCGGCCGGGCTGCCGCCCGGTGTGCTGAGCGTCGTGATCGAGGGTGGTGCGGCGGGCGCCGAGCTGCTGACCAGCCATCCGGCCGTCGACATGGTGTCGTTCACCGGGTCGACCGCCGTCGGCCGCCGGATCCTGGCGCAGGCGGCGCCCACCGTGAAACGGGTCGCCCTCGAACTCGGCGGCAAGTCCGCGCAGATCTACCTCGACGACGCGGTGGACCGGGCCGCGGCCGGTGCGGTCGCCGTCGTGGCCGCCACCGCGGGTCAGGCGTGTGTCGCCGCGACCCGCATGCTTGTGCCCGAGGAGCGGAAGGACGAAGTCCTGGAAGCGGTGGGCGGGGCGTACGGGCGGCTCGTCGTCGGCGACCCGAACGAGGCAGGCACCACTCTGGGCCCCGTCATCAGCGCGGCCCAACTGGAGCGCTGCGAACGGTTCGTGGCGCTGGCCACCGAGCACGGCGGGAAGGTCGTCCGGGGCGGCGGTCGGCCCCACGGTCTCGACCCGCGCATCGCCCGCGGCCACTATTTCGAGCCGACCGTCCTCGACCTGCCCGGCAACGACAACCCCGCCGCCCAGGAGGAGATCTTCGGCCCGGTCCTCACGGTCCTCGGCTACCGCGACCTCGACGACGCCGTACGCATCGCCAACGACAGCCGCTACGGCCTGTCCGGCCAGGTGTACGGGGCCGACACGGCCGCCGCGACGGCCGTGGCCCGCCGCCTGCGCACCGGCGCGGTCAACGTGAACACCGCCGTCTTCAGCGCCTACGCCCCCGGCGGCGGCTACAAGCAGAGCGGCCTCGGCCGCGAGCGCGGAACGGACGGCATCCGCGCGTTCCAGGAAGTCAAGCATCTGGCCATCGGCGAACTCCGCTAAGACACACACGAGTTGAAGGAGCACCCCCGTGTCCACAGCCCACACCGCACCGGACCTGACCGGCAACGGCGCCCTCGACTGGCTGATCTCCGTCGACGACCACATCCTCGAACCGCCCCACCTGTGGGTCGACCGCGTTCCGAAGGCGGACCGCGAGCGGGCCCCGCACATGGAGACCGACGACAACGGCCTGGACTGCTGGGTCTACGACGGCAAGCGGTTCCCCAGCTCGGGACTGAGCGCGGTGGTCGGCAAGTCGAAGGAGGAGTTCAGCCCCGAGCCGCTCCCGTACAGCGAGATGCGGCCCGGCTGCTACGACCCGAAGGCCCGCATCGAGGACATGAACCGGGCGGGCATCCTGGCCTCACTGTGCTTCCCCACGGTCACCCGCTTCTGCGGGCAGCTGTTCATGGAGGCCGGTGACCGCGACTTCGGACTCGTCTGCCTCAAGGCGTACAACGACTGGATCATCGAGGAATGGTGCGCCGCCGCGCCCGGCCGCTACATCCCCCTCGTCCTCATCCCGCTGTGGGACCCGGCGCTCGCCGCCAAGGAGCTGGAACGCTGCGCCGCGAAGGGCGCCACGAGCTTCGCGTTCTCGGAGAACCCGGCCCCGCTCGGCCTGCCGACCATCCACGACAAGAGCCGCTACTGGGACCCGGTGATGGCCGCGGCCAACGACCTCGGCATGGTCGTGTCGATGCACGTCGGATCGTCCTCCACGGTGCCGCAGATCGCGCCGGACGCGCCGTTCCTCGCCAACCTGGCGTGGGGTGCCACCCGCACCTCGGGGGCCATGCTGTCCTGGCTGTTCAGCGGCATGTTCCAGCGCTATCCGAATCTGAAGATCGCGCTGTCGGAGGGGGAGATCGGCTGGATGCCGTACTTCCTGGAGCGCGCCGAGCAGGTCCTCGACACGCAGCGGCACTGGGTCAAGCGCGGCGTCCGCTTCAACGACCACGCGGGCAGCGACGCCGTCGACCTCGACACCCTCGACATCCGTGCCACGTTCCGCGAGCACGTCCACGGCTGCTTCATCGACGACGTCCACGGCATCGCCAGCATCGACGAGATCGGCGAGGACAACATCATGTGCGAGACCGACTATCCGCACTCCGACTCGACGTGGCCGAACTGCATCGACCTCGTCAAGAGCCGCATCGCCCACCTGTCACCGGAGCGGCAGTACAAGATCCTGCGCGGCAACGCGGAGCGGCTGTACCGCTTCACCCCGGCCGAGCCGCCCGTTCTCGCCTCGGCGAAGGCCTGAGGTGTCCGGCCGGGCGGTGGTCGTGGACCGGGAGCGGTGTCTCGGTACCGGCATCTGCGTGGTGTACGCGCCGGACACCTTCGCGCACGACGAGGAGGCGAAGGCCGTGGTCGTGGGGCCGCCCGAGCCGCTGGACGCGGTACGGACCGCGGTCGAGGGGTGTCCCACCCAGGCCTTGACTCTTGCTCCCACCGACGAAGCCGCCACTGACGAAGAAGGAGGGTGACCTGCGTGTTGCTCGACGGAAGGACCGCGATCGTCACCGGCGCCGGATCCGGCGTGGGCGCCGCCTCGGCGCTGCGCTTCGCCCAGGAGGGCGCCCGCGTGGTGTGCGCGGACGTCCGCCCCGACGCCGCGAAGGACACGGTGCGGGCGATCGAAAGGGCCGGCGGCACCGCCGCGGCCGTGGCCTGCGACGTGTCCCGTGAGGAGGACGTCGTGACCGCCGTGGTGGCGGCCGTCGAGCGCTTCGGGCGGCTCGACATCGTCTTCAACAACGCCGGCATCCCGACTCCCCGCCTCGGGGCGACACTTGAGGACCACACGGCCGAGGACTTCCAGCGCCTGGTCGGTGTCAATTTCGCCGGTGTGTTCCACGGCTGCAAGCAGGCCGTCCTGCAGTTCAAGCGGCAGGGCGGCGGCGGTGTCATCCTCAACACGGGTTCCGTCGCGGGGCTTGTCGCCTGGGGCGGCTCCGTCTACGGCGCCACCAAGGGGGCCGTGCACCAGCTCACGCGGGCGGTCGCCATCGAAGGAGCCCCCTTCGGCATCCGTGCCAACGCCATCGGCCCGGCCGGGATGCCACTCACCAACTTCATGCCGGCGGGCGGGCTCGACACCTCGGACGAGCAGGCGCTGGAGCAGACCGTGCAACGGGTCGCGGCCGGCCACCCGTTGGGGCGGGCCATCACCGCCGAGGACTGCGCCGAGGCCGCCCTCTTCCTGGTGTCCGACCGGTCCGCCAACATCACCGGGGCCGTCCTGCCCGTCGACGGCGGATACGTGGCGAGGTGACGGCATGACAACTCCCGTGACGCTCGACCGCGACCGGGTCCGCGAACTGTTCGACCTGCGCGGCGCCTACCTCGCCCAGGTCGGCGGCGGCTACCGCGACGACCCGTACCCGGCCTGGCACCGGCTGCGCGCGAAGGCCCCCGTCCACCCCGGCACCGTCCACGAACTCACCGGCTACGCCGGGCCCGCGCACTTCCAGGGCCTGCCGTACCCGGACCGCCCGCACTTCTCCGCGTTCAGCTACGACGCCTGCGACGAGGCGTACCGCAACGCGGAGGTCTTCGCCGCCTCCCCGACACCCATCGACCCGCGCACCGGTGAACTCGCCGCGCAGAACAGCATGTTGTCCATGGGTGGCAGGCAGCACCGCCGCTATCGCGCCCTGGTCCAGCCGTCGTTCGTGCCGGGCAAGGCGCAGTGGTGGATCCGCAACTGGATCGAGCAGACCGTCGACCTGCTCATCGACTCGTTCGTCGAGGACGGCCGCGCCGAACTCAACGTGGACTTCTGCGCGGCCGTCCCGGTCCTCACGATCACCGGCAGCTTCGGTGTTTCGGTCGAACGGGCCCTGGACATCCGGGCCGCGCTGCGCGATCCGCAGGCCATCGTGGAGATCCTCGCGCCGATCGTGGCGGCCCGCCGCGCCCGTCCGCAGGACGACTTGATCAGCGTCCTCGTAGAGGCCGAGATGACGGACGAGGACGGTGTCGCGCACCGGCTGTCCGACGCCGAGATCTACTCCTTCGCGATCCTGCTGCTCACGGCCGGCTCGGGCACCACGTGGAAGCAGATGGGCATCACGCTCACGGCCCTCCTCCAGCGCCCCGATGTCCTTGCGGCCGTGCGCGAGGACCGTGACCTGCTGCGGCCCGCCATCGAGGAGGCGCTGCGCTGGACACCGACGGACCCGATGTTCTCCCGGTACGTCACGCGCGACACCGAACTCCACGGCGTACACCTGCCGGAGGGCTCCGTCCTGCACCTGTGCATCGGCGCGGCCAACCGCGACCCGGCGCGCTGGGAGCGCCCGGACGAGTTCGACATCACGCGCAAGCTGCGCCCGTCGTTCGCGTTCGGCGGCGGCGCGCACGTCTGCCTCGGCATGCATGTGGCGCGGGCCGAGATGCGGGTCGGGATCGGTGCGCTGCTGGACCGGCTGCCGGGGCTGCGGCTCGATCCGGACGCGGCGCCGCCGCGCTTCATCGGTCTTTACGAGCGGGGGGCGACGGAGATCCCGGTGGTCTTCCAGCTCTCGACGGAAGGGAATGGACGTGAGTGAACCCGCGTACCAGAAACCGGACTTGGCGCTCGTCGGCGCCGAACACGTGGCCCGCTACCGGGAGACAGACGGCGAGATCGGCTACGAGTGGAACGGCGTGTCCATCCTGCTCCTGACGACCACGGGACGCAGGTCCGGCGAGCCGCGCACCAAGGCGCTGATCTTCGGAAGGGACGGCAACGACTACCTGGTCGTCGCCTCGACCGGCGGGGCCCCGAGACATCCCTCCTGGTATCTGAACCTGCTCGCGCACCCCGAGGCGCAGATCCAGGTCAAGGGCGAGCACATCCCGGTCGTCGCGCGCGGTGTCACCGAGGGCGACGAGCACGACCGCCTGTGGCGGGCCGTCAACGACTACTGGCCCAACTACGACACCTACCAGGCGCGCACCGACCGCATCATCCCCGTCGTCGTGCTGACACCCACCACGGACACATAGGGCGAGGACCGGTCACATGTCGAACCCGAACACCACCGCCTGGGCGGATCACGCGGCCGACCGCTCACCCTCCGTGCAGCGCTCACGGGCGCGCAGTGTCCAGCAGGCGCAGGCGATCACTCGGGCCGCGCACCGGCTCGCCTCGGAGAAGGGAAGCGCCTTCACGACGCAGGAGTTGACCCGCGAGTCCGGTGTCGCGCTGCAGACGATCTACCGGCACTTCCCGAGCAAGGACCACATCCTGCTCGCCCTCGTCGAGGAGATCATCGCCGTGCAGGCCGCGCGCATGCGGTCCGCGGCACGCGAGCTGCCCGACCCGGTGAGCCGGCTGCGGTTCTACATCTCCCACATCCTCGACGGGCTCGGCAGCGGGCGGGAGCGCACGGGCCCGCGGTTCATCACCGCCGAGCACTGGCGGCTGCACCAGCTGTTCCCCGACGAGATGGCGCGCGCCGCCCAGCCCTTCGGTGACCTGGTCGAACGGGAGCTGCGGGAGGCGGCGACCCTGGGGCTGCTGCGGCCGAGGGATCCGGCGCAGGACGCGTGGTTCGCGATGAAGCTGGTCACGTCCGTCTACCACCACTACGCGTTCGCCACCGCGCACGAGCCGGTCGAGGACGTGGCCGGGCGGCTGTGGGAGTTCTGCCTGGCCGCGTTCGGCGGCCCGGCCGAAGGGATGGGGGAAGCATGAGCGAGGCTCCGGTCTTCGCCAAGGGCCGCGATCTGGAGGCGGCCGCGGAAGCCCTGCGGCCGTGGCTGGCCACCCGGCTCGGCGCGGGCACCGCACTCGACGTACAGATCGCGAACCTGGTGTATCCGCTGGGCGCCGGCGTCTCCAACGAGACGATCCTCTTCGACGCCCGCACTGAAGGACGGGTGCACGAACTCGTCCTGCGCGTGGCACCCGCGCCCGAGCACCAGATGTTCCTCGAGCCGAGATTCCGGCTCCAGTACGAGATGCTGGCCGCGCTGCGCCGCCTCGGCACGGTCCGGGTACCCGAAGCGCTCTGGTACGAGAAGGACCCCGCGCTGCTCGGCCAGCCGTTCTACGTGATGCGCCGGATGCGGGGACGGGTCCCGGTGAGCATGCCCGTGTACAACGAGACGGGCTGGCTGACCACGGCGACTCCTGGCGAGCGCCGCACCCTGTGGGAGGGCGCCGTTCGCCAGCTCGCCGCCATCCACGGCGCGCCGGCCGAGGACTTCGGCTTCCTCCACGACCCCGGCCAGGGTGCGCCCGGCGACGAGCAACAGCTCACGTACTGGCGCCGGTTCGCGACCTGGGCGCTGGAGGACGAGATCCCCGCCTCCGTGCACGAGCTCTTCGCATGGGTGACCGCCACCCGGCCGGCGACCTCGGCTCCTGGTCTGTCGTGGGGGGACGCCCGCATCGGAAACATGATGTTCGACGACGCCTACGGAGTCGTCGGGGTCATGGACTGGGAACAGGCGTCGCTCGCCGGGCCGATGGCCGACCTCGGCTGGTGGCTGCTCTTCGACGACATCCACAGCGTCGAGCAGGGCATCGGGCGCCTCGACGGGCTCGGCACACGACAGGAAACCCTCGACCTCTGGCGAGAGTTGACGGGTCGCCCGGTGGAGCATCTGCACTGGCACGAGGTGTTCGCCGGGCTCAAGGCGGGCCTCCTGGCGCTGCACACGCGACGCTCCATGAAGCTGCCCGCGGCCGGTCGGCCGAACCCGTTCATCGAGCGTTCGCGCCGGCTTCTGGGCTGGCCGGACCGGACGACCGGATCCGTGGAGGTGTCATGACGGTCACGAGCCTTCCCGGCGGCCCCGCACCGCACGACCTGGACACGGCCCTCTCCCCGGCCTGGCTCACCGCCGTGCTGCGACAGCGGCACCCCGGTGTCGCCGTCACCGCCACGGAGGTGACCGAGCGGATAGAAACGGTGGCCACCAAGGTCCGCTTCGACGTCGCCTACGAGAACGACGAGGCCCAGGGCGCCCCGTCGGCCCTGTGCGTGAAGGCCTACTTCAACCCGGCCTCCCGACAGCGCGGCACCTCGCGCGCCGAGGTCGACTTCTACCGACTGCTGGCCGCGGCACTTCCCGTACGCACGCCACCATGTGTGCACGCCGAGGTGGACGAGGAGACCGGGCACCCGCTGCTCCTGATGCACGACCTGGTGGCATCCGGCACCCGGTTCGGCGACCCGCTGATGGGCTTCGGCCGGGACCAGGCAGCGGGGACGCTCGACCAGTTGGCCGCCCTGCACGCCGCGACGCGGGACGACGTCGAGCAGCCGGTGGACCTCGCCGCCGCCTTCCCGCCCCGCCTGGCACCGCTCACCCGCTACATGGGTCCGGACCGTCTGCAGGCCCAGCTCGACGACGGCCGGGCGGCGGAAGTCACCACCGAGGTGCGCCGAGCGGACCGCCTGATCGCCGCGATGCACGCGCTCGCCGAACTGTCGCCCGCACACCCGCGCTGCCTCGTCCACGGAGACGTGCACACCGGCAACGTCTACGCCATGTCCGACGGGTCCCCCGGCCTCATCGACTGGCAGGTGGTGCAGTACGGCGCCTGGGCGCTCGACGTCGGCTACCACCTGGCGGCCGTCCTCGACCCCGACGAACGCGCCCGCAGCGAAGGGGAGTTGCTCGACCACTATCTCGACCGACTCGCCGCGCACGGCGGCACACCACCCGGCCGGGACGAGGCGTGGTGGGCGTACCGGGCGCACCTTCCCTACGGCTTCTTCCTGTGGGGCATCACGCGGGCCGTCGACCGGCCGATCACCGAGCGGCACGCGGGACGGCTCGCACAGGCGGTCGCGTGGCACGACAGCTTCGGCCTGCTCGGCGTCTGACACACCTCACCCGGTCACCGAACGTCCCGTCGGCTCATCTGGAGGAGTACGGCCATGGAACGCGCAACGAGCATCGCCCTACTGATCAGAAAGCTGGCGGCATCGTGCACGGGCGCCGAGGTGCTGCACCATGTCGCCGCGGACGGCACCGAATCCGGCTACACCTGGCGAGAGTTGGACCGCCGCTCCGACCAACTGGCCGGGGCACTGGCGGCACGCGGCCTCGCCGAGGGCGACCGTCTCTCGCTGGCCCTGCGCAACTCGCCGCAGCTCGTGCTCGGTGTCTTCGCCGCCTGGAAGCTGGGGGCAGTCCCGGTGCCGGTGCGCTGGGATCTGCCCGAGTGGGAGTCGGACCGGTTGCGCGAGGTGGTGCGGGCGACCGTGCACCTGGGCGCCGAGGACATGCCGTGGATCGACGCAACGACGAGCGCGCACGTCCCCATCCTGCCACTGGACGTCATTTCGCCCTACGCGCACGGCATTTGCAGCAGCGGCTCGACCGGAACCCCCAAGGTCATCCTCACCGCGCGCCGGGCCATGCACGCCCCCACGTTCAGCACCCCGCTCATGCAGTCCTGGACCCCGGTCCCCCGCCCGCAGACGATCCTCGTCCTCGCGCCGATGTACCACGCCAACGGATTCACCACACTCTTCGGCATGTTCGACGGTGACCGGCTCGTGGTCATGGAGAAGTTCGACGCGGCTCGTGTCGTCTCGGCGGTCGAGCGCCACCGGGTGACGACGTTCACCGCCACACCCACCATGCTCCAGCGCATCGCGGACCTGCCCGGTGTCGAGAACCGCGACCTGAGCAGTCTGGAGTGGATCCTCCAGGGCGCCGCCCCCATGCCTTCGGCGCTCGTGCACCGGTGGTCAGGACTGATCGGCGCCGAACGCATCGTCATGGCGTACGGCATGACCGAGGGGCTCGGCATCACGGCCCTGCGCGCGGACGAGTGGATGACACACCAGGGCAGCGTCGGACGGCCGCTGCGCGCCACCGAGCTGCGCGTCCTCAACCCCGACGGCAAGGACGTGCCCGTCGGCGAGACCGGCGACATCTACCTGCGCTCCCCCAGCTACCACGGCTACGAGTACCTGGGCGACGCCCCGAGTCTCAAGGCGACCGCCGACGGCTTCCAGACGGCGGGCGACGTCGGGTACCTGGACGCCGACGGCTACCTCTACCTCCTGGACCGCCGCGTCGACATCATCATCACCGGCGGCGCGAACGTGTTCCCCGCCGAGGTCGAGGCGGCCCTGATCGACCATCCGGCCATCGCGGACGTCGTCGTCATCGGTCTGCGCGATCCCGAGTGGGGCCGCCGGGTGCACGCACTGATCGAGCCCTCGGACCCGGCCGCGCCGCCCACCCACGACGAGGTCGTCGCGTACGCGCGGGCCAGGCTGGCCGCGTACAAGCTGCCCAAGACGACCGAGTTCGTCGATGTCATGCCGCGCAGCGCGGCGACCAAGGTGAACCGCGGCGCGCTGGTGGCGGCGCGCGGCGGCTGACCCCCCACAGCACAGCCCCGCCCTCGTCAAATCCCCTTCCCCGAAAGGCAGGACAGCCCGTGAGGCCCCAGAGGACCATCACCGCCCTGACGGTGGTCGCCGCGCTGTTCGCGGCCGGTTGTTCCACCCGTGGCGACAGCAGTTCCGGCCGCGGCGACCCCGAGACCGAGGAGAAGGCCGCCGCGGCGGCGCCCGCGTCGGGCGACTTCGGCGACCTCAAGAACGTGTGCGGCCCCGGCAGTCCGAGCGGCTCCCCGGCCCAGGGGGTGACCGCGAAGGAGATCCACGTAGGTGTGTTGTCGGACGTCGGCTTCACGAAGAACACCGAGTTCGCCGACGCCGCCAAGGCGTTCACGTCCTGGTGCAACGCGGCCGGTGGCATCAACGGGCGCAAGATCGTCCCGACGGTTCGTGACACCAAGATGGTCGAGGTCCGCCAGCGCGTGAACGACGCCTGCCGCGCCGACTTCGTCCTTGCCGGCGGCAGCGCGGCGCTGGACGGGCTCGGGGTGAAGGACCGCCTGTCCTGCCTGCTCCCCGACTTCCCCGCGCAGACGGTCCAGCACCAGAACGAGGGTTCCGAACTGCAGCTGTCCATGCAGGCGGGCGGACCCTCGTACTTCCGCTACGCGGGCTTCTACGAGTGGCTGGTCAAGGACGCCTACCCGGACACGGCCGACTCCGTGGGCATCATCTCCGGCGACTCCCCGGTCACCCGCTCCTCCCTCGACCAGCGCGTGGACTTCTTCCGCTCGCGAGGCATCAAGCCCGCCTACACGGACCTCTATCCCGCGTCCGGCGTCACCAACTGGACCCCGTACGCCCAGGCCATCAAGAACGAGAAGGTGAAAGGCCTGATCTTCATGGGCGACTTCAGCTCACTGGCGAAGCTGGAGCAGGAGCTCACCGCGATGAACTACAAGCTCGACTGGATCGACGCGAACAGCAACGCCTACGGCCCGGCCTTCCTCAAACTCGCCGGCCCCGCGGTCTTGGCCGCCCAGAACAACCTCGCCGACGTCAGCGGCATCTACCCCATGGAGAAGTCGGGCTCGAACGCCGCGACGCAACAGGTCGTCGGCCTCTTCAAGAAGTACGCCGCCGGCAAGCAGCTCACCCTCCCCGCGGTCAAGGCGATGTCCGCCTGGCTCCTCTTCGCCAAGTCCGCGACCAGCTGCGACAACGACCTCACCCGCAAGTGCATCCACGACGCGGCCCGCAAGGAGACCAACTGGACCGGCGGCGGCCTCCAGGCACCGGTGAACGTGTCCGTCCAGGACTCCCCCGTGAAGTGCATGAACATCGAGAAGGCGACACCGGACGGCTGGAAGCCCGCCGACTTCGGCGCCAACAAGGGCGCCTACCGCTGCGGCGTCGCGAAGTACAGGCTCAGCGACCGGTACGGGAAGGCGGGGAAGCTGTCGGACGTCGGCAAGAGCCTCAAGGACCTGAAGTAGTCCGTGCCGGCAGGCGCAGCCCGTCGTGCGAGGGCGAGCCGGGCTCGGCCGTCCAGACGATCATCTGGAGATCCGGGTCCGCCGCCCAGCCGACGGCGTTCCAGTCGAGATACAGGTCTCCGGCGACGCGGTGGCGCCGACGAAAGGAACCCCCAGCCATGGCCGAGCAGCCCGGCTCCAGCACCATGCACGCCGTCACCGCAGCCACGCTGGGCGGCCCGGAAGTCCTCCGCCCCGCCGAGGTTCCGCGCCCCGTACCGGGCCTGACCGAGGTCCTCGTCCGGGTGCACGCGGCCGTGGTGAACCCCGCCGACTTCATGGCCCGCGCCCAGGGCGGCTTCGGCCCGTGGGGCGACCCGCGCATCCTCGGCTTCGACGTGTCGGGCACCGTCGAGGCCGTCGGCCCCGGCGTCAGCATCCTCAGGCCCGGCGACGAGGTCTTCGGCATGCCGTGCTTCCCCGCACAGGCCGGCGGCTACGCGCAGTTCGTGACGGGTCCCGCCCGGCACTTCGCCGTCAAGCCGCGGGCCCTCGTCCACGGCGCGTCCGGCGGTGTCGGCCACCTCGCCGTACAGATCGCCAAGGCGCGGGCGCGTACGTGATCGGAACGGCGAGCGCCGCCAAGCACGGCCTGGTGCGCTCGCTCGGCGCCGACGAGCTGATCGACTGCCGCAGCACGGACTTCACGCAGGCGGTGCAGGACGGCGATGTCGTCTTCGACACCGCTGGGCGGGACTACGCGCCGCGCTCGGTGCAGGTGCCGCGCGACGGTGGCCGCCTGGTCACCCTGAGCCCGGCCCAGGACCCCGAGGTGATCGCCGACGCCCGTGCCCGCGGCCTCTCCTACGACTGGAACGCGGTGGAGCCGGACCACGCCGGCCTGCGGGCCCTGGCCGCACTGGCGGCCGAGGGCTCGCTCCGTCCCGTCGTCGACACCGTGTTCCCCCTCGACGAGGCCGCGAAGGCGCACGCGTACGGGGAGGCCGGAGGCGCCACGGGAAAGATCGTGCTCAGCGTCCCGTGACGGGCGCCAGGGGCCTTACGGGCTCACGTGCCGTTGGCGGGCTGGGTGTAGGTGTGTCCGCCCACGCTCGTGGTCAGGGTGCCGGTCGCGTCGAAGACCGTTTCGAGCAGATCGATGGTCAGGTGGAAGCCGTCGGGACTGGTCTTCTTCGTGGCGTGGACGGATCCGGTCGCGTCCGTCTGCCTCAGGTCCGATACCCAGTCGAGCTTTTGGAGTGTCGGGTTCGGGTTGTTGCGGGTCACGCTCTCCGTGCCGCCGAGGAAGGTCCTCCCGTCGGCCGAGTACTTGTCGTAGCGCACGGAAACCGTCTTCACCGCCGTCCTGGCCTCGTTCCACACGATGGCCACCGTGGCCTTCCCGGAGGACTTGCCCGGCAGGGTGTACGTGCCCTGCGCGGGATAGGGACGGACCGGTGCCGGGCTGCCGGGCTGGTAGCGCGTGCCCCACGGGATGTCGTCCGGGAGTTCCTGGACCTTCTCCGTCCTTGCGGGCTCGCGGTCGACGAGGCGGGCGAGCATGAGCCGCGTGTGGCGGCCGCCCGGTTCGGTCGAGGTCGGGCAGGGCAGCGGGTTGGCGCCTCCGCAGGCTGGAGCGGAGACCAGGCGCTGCCAGTACATGACCGCGGTGCCGTCGGGCGACCACTGCGGGTCGGCGCCCGCGTTCCAGTTCGGGTCGGCGATGCCGCCGGGGCCGCTGTCACCGGCGTTCAACCGCTGGCCCTGATAGGTACCCCGGTCGCCGTACCGGTCGATCAAGTACGGCTGAAAGAAGCGGCGTTGGTGGTTGTTGCGCACCGAGGAGACGGCGCTGGTCGTCAACAGGTCCGTGACGGCGGGCACATCGCGCATGCCGGCCATGAACATCTGCCGGTCGGAGCCGCGCGTGTCGAGCGCGACGGTCCACCGCCCGTCGGGCGAGGTGTCCACCGGGTCGGTGTACTCGGGGTTGCTCGTCAGTCTCCGCACCTTGCCGGTGGTGAGGTGCGCGGCGAACACGTCGATGTTCGAGGACTCGGCCGGATGTCCTACATAGGTGACTTCTCGGCCGTCCTTGCTGAAGCCCCGCAGTTCGCCGACGGACGGCACGGTCGGGTCGAAGACGAGCCGGTCCGGGTGGTCGGGGTCGACCCGCAGGGGCTGCCTGTCCGGGGCGGCGTCGAAGAGACGGTTGACCTTGGTCAAGTCGTAGCGGGGCACCTGGGGGCTGCCCGCCTTCGGCGCGGAGTTGAAGGTCAGCCGGCCCACATAGCCGTACTGGTCCAGGCGGGCGCCGCTGGTGGTGATGCCGCTGAAGCCGAGGTGGACCTGGTCCGGGTGCAGGCGCAGTTCACGGAGTGCGCCGCCCTTGCCGGAGCCGTCCGCCGTCACGTTCCAGCGGATCGGGTAGCCGTGCAACCGCTTCGGCGTGCACGCGGGCGAGGCGAGCCGGTACCGGCCGCAGTCGTAGACCGTGGCGCCGGCCAGCAGCCGTCGTCCGTCGGCGAACGGCATCGGGTAGTCCGCCGCCTCGGTGACACCTTGACGGTTCGCGTCCGGCATCCCGCAGGTGAGGCACTTCCAGGAGTCGCCGCCCGGGAACGTGGACCCGTCGGTCCTGACCAGGATCAGCTGGGAGCCGGTGTAGACACTCGCCGGGTCGGGTGCGGCGGGCGCGCCCGCGAAGGTGACACGCGCCGCCACCTGTCGCTGATCCCGCGTGAATCCGCCTCCTTGCAGGGCATCCCAGTCCGCGTCAATGCAGCCGGTGCGACGGGGATTCACGTCGGACGTGCAGGAACCCTTGGCGTCGGAGGGGGCGGTGGGCGGAAGCGGCAGCTCCTCCACCTTGATCCGCTCCGGCTTCGGGGCGGGCGGCACCACAGCGCCTGTTGACGCGTCGGCGCGCGCCGACGGGTTCGCCTGCGCCGATGGCAACAGGGAACCGGCCGCGACCGCGAGGACGGCCAGGAGCAGCAGGATGCGCCATCGGGTGCGAGAGAGGGAGCCAAGTGTGAGGGCTGAACCGGGAACGGTGTGCTGCTCGCGTCTCGTTGCCTTGTCTCGCGTCACGAAATCCCCTCTGGGTCTGCCGGATTCGAGTCCGCTCCCTGCCCGGGCCGCGGCGGCGTTCTCGCCGGCTCGCACGGAACGGCGCGACGAGAATAGCGCTCTCTTTATTGACCTACTAGCTTCTCAGGCGGATCTCTGCGGTCCCGGCCGGACCAGACCCGCCTGATAGGCCATCACCACGAGTTGCGTACGGTCGCGGGCGTTCAGCTTCCCCATCGCCCGCTGGATGTGGGTCCGCACGGTGAGCGGGCTGATGAAGAGCCGTTCCGCGATCTCCGTGTTGGACAGTCCGTCCGCGGCCAGGGCGGTGACCTCGCGTTCGCCCGCGGTGAGATCCGCGAGCCGCTCGGAGGCCCTGAGGTGCGCGTCCGGGGCGCGGGTGGCGAGGAAGCGCGTGATCAGGGCCCGGGTGGCCGCGGGAGAGAGCAGGGAGTCCCCGGCCGCCACCGTACGGATGCCGTCGAGCAGCACGTCGACCTGCACGTCCTTGCCGAGGAACCCACTGGCCCCGGCGCGCAGGGCGTGCGCCACGTACTCGTCCGTCTCGAAGGTGGTGAGGATCAGGACGCGAGTCGCGGACAGGTCCGGGTCGGCACAGATGGCCTCGGTCGCGGCAAGACCGTCGACACCCGGCATGCGGATGTCCATCAGGACGAGGTCGGGACGGCGCTCACGGCACAGTTCGGCGGCCCGGGCGCCGTCGGCCGCCTCCCCGACCACCTCCATGTCCTCGCAGGAGTCGATCAGTACGCGGAAGGTGTCACGCAGCAGTGCCTGGTCGTCCGCGATCAGCACGCGGACGGGAGCCGTGGCGGTCATGGAGTGGAGTCGCTCCTCTGTGAGGCGGTCGGGTTCAGGGGCAGCGACGTGGCGACCTCGAAGCCACCCTCCGGGCGGGTGCCCGTGTGCAGGTCGCCGCCGACGGAGTGGGCGCGCTCGCGCATGCCGATGAGGCCGAATCCGCCCGGCGCGGTGGCGGGTGCCCGGTCCGTCGTGTCGTTCGTGATCGTGATGGTCAGGTGCCGGCGCAAGTACGCGAGGTGGACGTGGCGAGGTGGACGTGGGCGGCGTGCAGACGAGGCCACACACCGGCCTCGGTCCAGTCCCGCAACCCCCAGCAAAGTGCGATGTCCCGTCACGAGACCTTGAACACTGTGACGCGACGTCAGGCGCCGTCAAGGGACGACGGCACCTCTTCGCGAACGTTACGCCCAGGGGGACGCCACAAGGAGACTTACGAAACCGTCGCACGCTATGAGCAGACATTCGGCGCTGTTGGGTGTCACACCGCGCCGGCCACCACTGACGACAGGTACACATGCGGGCAATCGCGATCAACTGGCCAGCAGCAGCCATGGAAGGCGCCGTGGTCGTGCACCAAGGCTCAGCCGACTTGCTCGAAGACCATCGACCACCAGCTGTCCGGCTGCGCGAACGCGTACTTGTCGCGCGCCCGCAGGTACTCCACTAGCTTCTCCATGTACGGGGCACGGTCCTGCGGCGGGGCGTGTTCCAGGTGCTTCGTGCGCAGCGCGAAACGGTATAGGAACTCGACGAAGTCGGCGAGGGTCCGGTTGACGATCTCCGCTTGTGGCTGTTCGCCGAACGACATGAGGATCACGTAGCCGCGCTCCATGTCGAGGCAGTACCGCAATTCGGGATCGTCGGTGGGGCCGCCGAGTACGAGGATGCGATTCTCCTTGCCGCCCGCTGCCACGGGTACGACCGTGAAGGGGTCGGGCCCCTCGTCCGCGGTGTCCAAGGTGAACAGGACGTCAACGAACACCGGTACTCCGACGTCGCACAGCACGTCGGCTTCGGCCCCGGAGATTCCGTGCTCGTCGGCGACAGCGCGGTCCAACGTGACCACGTGGTCCACGCCGAACAGCTCTGTCATCTCTTCATGGGTCGCCATGCGTCCTCTGTTGTCCCTTCATCTTCGTCCTGCGCTCGTCTGCCATGACCAAGCCCAAGCCCAAGCCCAAGCGCAAGCTTGACTGCCAGGTCTCATCAGTCTGCGAGACCGGCCCGGCGCAGCAGCTTCATCCAGTCGTCGTACTCCACCAACTCGTCGTCGATCGACGCAAACCGCACATACTCTGGGCTGGCCAGTCGCTCCAGGAAGAACTCCTCCAGTCCCGGCGCGAGCGGCTCGAAGCGCTCCGCGTCGACCCACTCCGCGTGCTCCTCCGGGACACCAAGAACGCTGCCGTCCGCGCGGTCGAGGAAAAGGGGAACGTCGTTGAGCAATCCGATGCAGAACAGTTTTTCGGGGGATAGCTCCAGCGGGGAGTCGGCCACTGGACCGCAGTAGAACTGGTGCTCCTCGGCTTCTTCCAAGCCGAAGAGCTGCATGTTCGGCCCGCAGCTCACGCCGTCCAACACCCGGCAGAAGTTCAGGAAGCCACGTGGCACCCCGTCGGCCTGCGCGGCGGCCGCCGTCTCCTCGTCGATACTCCCGCCGAGCGTGAACTGGAGCACATCCGTGCTCTGTGCAAGCGCTGTACGCAGAACGTCCACCGTCGTGTTCAGGCGGGACGCTCCCGGGCTCGCGCTAGTCATCTGGCCACCATTTGACATCGATTTCGATTGGGGTGCCGTCCGGTAGGTCCTTGATCTGCGGGCGTATCTGCTGCGTGCCGATCTGGAAGTTCGTGGTCCGGTCGAGCATTCGCAGGTTACGCCATGAATCAGGGCCACCGGTCTGGAGCTCGTTGACGTGGTCGGGCTGCATATTGCGGGCGGCCTTCGCGGCGTCCTCGGCGAACTCCGGGTCGTCCTGGTGGTTCCTGCGGATCAGTGCTTCCAGGGCACCCTTGTACTTCTTGGTGATCTCCTGGTCGCGGTAGTCCTGAGTCCTGCCCTTGAACTTGAAGAGGTGCCCCTCCTCGCCGAGCCGCTGCAGGGCCCTCGCCTTCCGTTCGAAGGCCGCCTTGGGCATGCCGGGCTGCCACTCGAGGGAGACCCTGTGCGGGTCCTTCGTCGAGTCCGGGCGGTCCTTGCCGATCCCGCCTCCGTCCCGGACGGCATCCTGGTCGCGGGAGCGGGTGACGATGCTGTTCAGCATCGTTTCGATGGCCTTGTCGTTGCGGGCGTGGTTCTCGCCCATCGCCCGTACGCCCTTGGACACGTCCTGCAGGTGCTTGTGCAGCTCGTCCTCGGCATCCTCGATTGCCCGCAGGATCTTTTCCGCACCGCTCTCAACGGCCGCCGCCATGGTGCCGCGGCCACGTGTTCGATCCAGCCCGGCGCGACTGCGCCGCAGGTGGGGGCGGGCACCGGTCTCGTGCTCTTCGGCCTGGGAGGTTATTCGGTCGGCCAGTCGGTCGTGCAGGTCCTTGTCGTTGCGTATGGTGCCGCTCATTCGGCACCTCCACGCCCCGTGAGCGTACCGGCGGCGGAGTCCAAGCCGTCGGAAAGGCCGGCGCTCCCGGCATGCAGAGTCTTCCCCGCGCTGTATCCGTCCTGCAGGCCGACGGCGTTCGCGCCCACCTGGATCACGAGATCGGTGGCCATCGCGCCGAGGGCGGTGTAGACGGGGCCCATGACGACGGCCATCAACTCCTCGACCAGGAGATGTTCCGCTTCCTTGAGCAGCCGCCGGACAATCAGCCGCGTGGCCTGGGTGGCGCCGAGGGCACCGACCTCGGAGAGCCCGAGCGTGAACGGTGCGGCAGCCTGTGCGGCAATGATCTCCGCGGCGAGGATGCCCAGCTGGACGATGGCCGCCACCTTGGCTCCGGCCACCGCGAACGCGGCACCGTCCAGGGCTGTCGCGCCGAGGTCCGCGGCCTCGGCGAGACGTTCCAGATGCGTGCCGCTGACCTTGCCCCAGTGCCGCTCGAACGCGGCGGTCGCGGGCCCTTCGTTGTTCTCCAGGAACTCCCGGACGAAGCGCTCCGAGGAATCCTTGCTCTCCCGTACCTGGGCCCCGAAGGAACGCAGTCCATCGGCCATGTCCCGATAGTCGTCCTCGTCGACATTGGGCCACTCCACCCCAATGAGGTCCAACACCCAGGCCGCCTCGTCGGGCAGTACGACTCCCATCCCCGTTCCCCTCCGCTTGGGTAGGCCCCTCAAGGCCACTCAGCGAGGTTCGAACATTACTACGAGAGACGAGTTACGGGACGTCGCAGGGTGCCCAAACCCCGCCAAAGCCAAGGAAGATGGGCGGTGCGCAACGTGAGGTGCAGGTCGAAATGCCTATCAGGTTCCGGGAGCGGCACGGTGCTTGGGCATCGAGCGCGGGCCCGGGTTCCAATGCGCTGCTTCGTGCTCGGCACGCTCGCGCTCGCCCTCAGCATCACGTACGCGCTGCCAGGCCGTGAAACGTGCTCCCGCCTCGTCCGCCTCGGCAGCGGAACGCCGCTCTCCGGCACGGCGTACCTCCGCAGCGCCCGCGAACAGAGCGGAAGTGTACTCCGGGTCGGTGAACGCCTGCTGGGCCGTCAACTCGCCGCGCAGCACCGCAGAAGCCATCTCCCGCAGCTTCGGATCGGGGCCGGCCCGCAGGCTGTCCAGCGCACGTCGCAGACTCCGAGCCCGGTCAGTATCGTGCGTGACGTCCATCAAGTCTTCCGCGCCCACCTCTCGGCTGTCTGACACGAGGACCGCCCCCATTCCTGTCGAGTTCCTGTCGAGCTCAATTGATCGCTGGCGCTTGCCCAATACAGCAATACGATACAAACCCTGCCCCTGCCGAAAACTCATCCGTCCTGGTAGAAGCCAGTGTGGCGGAGTATGAAGCGTGGCAGCTTTGGCTGATGGCGCCGGGGCATGATGATCTACCATGCTGCTGCGACTGGCCTACTTGGGCGTGGCGAACGCGTTCGCGGTGCTGCGCCTGCTTCCGATGAGCGATCGGGACAAGGACGTCGAGGTCCTCGCCCTGCGCCACCAGATCACGGTCCTGGAGCGCCAACTCGGCGAGGAGAAGGTGTGGTTCGGCCCAAACGATCGGGCGTTCCTGGCGGCGCTGCCGCACCGGTTGCCGCGAGATGTGCTGCGCAGGCTGCGGCTGTTGGTCCGGCCGGACACGGTCCTGCGCCGGCACCGCAACCTGGTCACACGCCGCCACGCTGCCGCCTCGCGACCGAAGCGCCCAAGCCGACCGCGCACCGTGCACTCCATCCGCGCTCTGGTCCTGCGCCTGGCCCGGGAGAATCCCCACGGGGGGCTACCGGCACCTGCACGGCGAAGTGCTGATTCTCGGCGTGAAGGGGCGTTTTTTAGTGAACGAAGCCACCCCTGCGCCCGAACGAAGCTCAAGCACCTAAGGGCTGTCCCGT
>NZ_JASERL010000012.1 GCF_030766935.1 Streptomyces sp. KL109B
ACAGCCGTACGCCCCCCACAGCCGTACGACCCCCAACGCACAGGAGAACCCCCGGTGACCCGAACCGCCCCCGAAACCACCGGCCCGGCCAGGACGGCCCTGCTCAATGTCCGCGTCCTCGACGGCCGGGAGCTGACCGAGCCGCGTACCGTCGTCATCGACGGCGATGTCATCTCACCCCGGACCGAGACCGGGGGCGCCAGGCTGGTGGACGGCACCGGTATGACCTTGCTGCCCGGTCTCATCGACGCCCACGTGCACCTGCACGGAGCCGACACACTGGCCGCCCTCGCCTCCCACGGAGTCACCACCGCCCTGGACATGGCCACCTGGCCACCACAACTGCTGGCCTCCCTGCGCCGGGTGCCGCACCTGACCGACATCCGCAGCGCCGGCACACCTGCCATCGGCGACGGCGGACCCCACGCCCGGATCCCCGGCATGTCCGAGGACGCCGTCGTGCGCGGCCCGGTCCAGGCCCGAGAGTTCGTGGCGGCCCAGGTGGCGGCGGGGGCCGACTACATCAAGATCGTGACCGAGGCGCCCGGCGAGGGCGGACCCGACCGGGAGACCGTGGACGCCCTGGTGGCAGCAGCCCGTGCACACGGCAGGAAGACCGTCGCGCACGCCGCGAGCGCGGGTGCGTACCTCATGGCCTTCGACACGGGCGTCGACCTCATCACCCACATCCCGCTGGACCGTCCGCTGGACGCCGCCGAAGCCACGCGCATGGCGGTGCGGGGACAGGTCTGCGTGCCCACCCTCACCATGATGGAAGGCACGGCGGCAGCGCGGGGCATCGCGCCCGCCTACCGCAACGCGGTGCGGAGCCTGGCCGCGCTGCGCGACGCAGGCGTGCCGATCCTGGCAGGCACCGACGCCAACACCCAGGCAGGGGTTCCCTTCCAGGTCGAGCACGGCGCGAGCATCCATCACGAACTCGAGTTGCTCGTCGAGGCCGGGCTCACCCCCGCCGATGCGCTGCGCTCCGCCACCGCCCTGCCCGCCGAGCACTTCGGCCTCGACGACCGGGGCTCCGTCACCCCCGGGCTCCGCGCCGACCTGATCCTGGTCGAAGGGAACCCGCTGGACGACGTCCGGGCCACCCGCGCCCTGCGCCACATCTGGTGTGCGGGCGTCGAGCAGGCCCCGGCCGCCTGACGGGGCGGCGAACTCGCTGCGGAGCCGCAGGATGTTCCCGTTGCGTCGGTCCGCCGGGACGCGGTCGCCACGGGCCGTCCGCTGCTGCCGGTCAGCCGGCGGTGGAGTACTCCACGCCGCCCACCCAGACACCCCGGATGGCGCGCGTCGCGGTGATGTCGGCGAGCGGGTCGCCGTCGATCAGGAGAAGGTCTGCGCGGCAGCCGGGACGGATGACACCACGGTCCCGCAGTCCGAAGGACTCGGCGGGCAGGTTCGTCGTGGCCCGCAGTGCCTCACGGGTGGTGAGCCCGGCCCGTACCAGCAACTCCAGTTCATGGTGGAGGCTGGTGCCGAACGGCGGCTGCACCGGGATCCCCGGCGTCCGATTGGCGTCCGTGCCCGCCAGGATCCGGGCGCCGGCCCGGCGCAGCGCGGCGACGCTGCCTTCGGCGGCCGCGTAGTCCATGCCGGGGATCCCGAGGCCGGCGAAGCCCTCCATCATCGTCAGGGTGGGTACGGCCACGGTGTTGGTGGCGGTGTAGCGTGCCGCCGTCGCGGCGGACAGGGCGCTGTCCAGGGGGACGTGGTGGATCATGTCGACGTCGGCGTCCAGCGCCCGCTCCACCGTCGCAGTGGTGGTCGCGTGGGCCATGACGAGCCTGCCGAAGGAATGCGCCGACGTCGTCACGGCCCTGATGGTCTCCGGGGCAAGGCCCGGTTCATCGACGATGATCTTGATGTAGTCCGACCCTTCGGCGATCCGCGTGCGTACGAACCGGGGGGCCTGGTCGGGGCCGGTCAGGACGGCGTCCGGCGGGAAAGTGGGCAGCTGGCTCTGCGCGCTTCCGGGCGCGACCGCCGGCGTGCCCGCGCTGCGGATGTCGGTCAGACCGGGCAGGCCGCGCAGTGAGTCGACGGCCGAGGGCGGGAAACAGGCCATGTCAAGGCCCGTCGTGACACCGGAACCCGCCAGCTGCCGAAGGGTGTTGACGTCCTGCAGGTGGAGGTGCGCGTCGGTGAGGCCGGGCAGCAGGACCGCGCCTGCGCAGTCGATTCTGCGGGCCCCGAGTGCGGTGACACCTATCCGCCCGTTCTCGATGACCACGGTGCGCGGTGCGGTCACCTCGGAGCCGTCGAAGACCCGCACATTGGTCAGCGCGACCTTCTCGGCGAGGCTGCCGGTCTGCTCCTGCGCGTGGGCGACGGTGGGCCCGGCCAAGGCCTGCACCCCCGCGACGGCGATGCCGGCCACCGCGGCCGTCTTGAAGAAGTCACGCCGGTTCGTGTGGTTGATGCACATTCTCGTGCCTCTCTGCGGAGCGGATGCGGAAAGTGCGGGGGCCTCGCCACGGGCCGGACACGGCTCCGGTGTCGGCTCCGGTGTCGGCTCCGGTCTCGGCCGTCGACGCGAAGTTCGGTGTGGCGCGGCTGCCGGCCGTGCGGGCCTCGGGTGTTCCGGGCGCCGGGCAATCCGGCGGTGACACCGGTGGGCGCGGCCTTGGTGGCCCCGACCGAAGAGTTCGGGGCCCAGGCGATCGGACCGACCGTAGCTGCAATATGTGATAACAGCAAGCCTTGGTGTCACTTGGCGACCCCATCCGGCGAGGAAGAGGTGTCGCCGCCGAATTCGGTAGGCAGAGGGCATTGACACGCACTCGTGTCGGGCTCCAGCATCACTGCCAGTTCCCTGCGACGTGACACGACGGAACGGGCCACGCCCGCGCCGACGTTCCCGCGCCCTTGCATGTCCGTGACGCCCGGCGACGCGTCCCGGCAATCCAACTCCCCTTGTGGTGCCCGCTGTTGGCGTCCACCGGGTGTGCTCTCTGAAGCAGGAATCCCTACCGCGGCACCCCGTTTTCCGGGTGTGGACGCACTCGCATGCCTTCTTCGGCGTCGCCGTGGCCTTCCACTCGTGCAGTCCCTCGTGAGGAGTACGGACATGAACCCCACCCCTGGCGCACTCGCGACAAGAGGCCGCCCCGGCCCCGCCGTGGCCCTCGGACTCGTCATCCTGTGCATCGAGGGCTACGACCTCTTCATCCTGGGGTCGGTCGGCCCCGCTCTGATGTCCCATCCCGACTGGGACGTCACCAAGTCGACGCTGGGACTGCTGGGCAGTCTCACCGCGCTCGGCATGCCCCTGGGCTCCATCGCGGCCGGCTGGGCCGGTGACCTCTACGGCCGTCGTCTTCCCATGCTCGTCAGCCTGGTCTGGCTGTCCCTGAGCATGCTCCTGAGCGCCGCCTCCGGTGATCTCGCCCTGTTCGCGGCGACACGGTTCCTGACCGGCATGGGCATCGGCGCCCTGATCCCCCTCGTCACCGCGTACGTCAGCGAAGCCGCCACGCCCGCTCGTCACTCCCTCCAGGTCGGGGCCGCCACCACGGGACTGCCCATCGGGGGGATTCTCACCGGGGTCGTCGGCCGCACCCTGCTGCCGGAATGGGACTTCCGTTGGCTCTTCCTCTTCGGGGTCATCCCCTTGCTCCTGGTCCCCGTGGTGTGGCGCCTGGTCCCCGCTGGGACGCGGGACCACCCGAGGCGGGACCACCCGAGGCGGGACCGGCTCGAAGCCGCGAACACCCCGACCGGAACCTCCCTCAAACGCCCCGCCAACCAGCTCGGCCAACTCCTCGCCCCCAACCACCGCCGGTCGACCCTGCTGTTCTGGGCGGCCACGTTCGCCGGCCTCGTCATCGTCTACGGTGCCAGCACGTGGCTCCCGGCCCTGATGGTCGACTCCGGCTACGACGTCGGCTCTTCGCTGGAGTTCTCCATCGCCTTCAACGCCGGGGCCGTGGTCGGCACCATCGGGGCCGCACTGGTCGCGGACCGGGGACTCCTGAAGGCCGCCACGATCGTGAGCTTCCTCCTCGCCGCCGCTGCCATGGTCACGCTGAGCACACCACAGCCCCGCCCGCTGCTCCTCGCCGCCTCGGCCGTCGCGGGTTCCGGGGCGCTCGGCACCCAGGCGCTCGTCAACATCTACGTCGCTCATGCCCACCCGGCGCGGCTGCGCGGCACCGCCCTGGGCTTCAGCCTCGGAGTGGGACGTGTCGGCGCGATCGTCGGCCCGAGCTACCTGGCCGCCGTCACCGTGCTGATCGCCTCCTCCAAGGCCGGCTTCTACGCCTTCGTCGTCCCGGCCCTCCTCGGCGCGGCCCTGATCGCGATGCTGACACCGTCCCGCCGTCCGTCCGGAGCGGAGCAGCCCGGGGTATCGGCCGGGGCGCCCACGACCTCCTGAAAAAGGGGCTGTTGGGAGGCCGCGCATGACATGGGCCCTGTGGCCGCCCCGGCCGCGGCCACCCTTGACGCCCCGCGCACCATGACGAGCACGGGGCGGGGCGCCAACGGTGTGCCTCTCGGTGCCTGGGCGCATCACAGCTTCAGGATGCGCTCGGCATTGCGGTGGGCGATTTTCTTGCGGTGGCCGCTCGACAGGTTCGCGTGACGCAGGAAACCGACGGCCTGTTCGCTCTTTTCGAAGGGGTAGTCGACGGCGAAGAGCACGTTGTCGATGCCCATGGCCTGGATGGCGGCCTGGAGCATGGTGTCGTCCATGACTCCCGAGGTGGTGATGGCGATGTTCTCGACGAGGTACTCGGACGGCTTCTTCTTCAGCGCCACGCGGGTGTTGATGTTCTGGATCTGTACGTCGAGGCGGGACATCTGGAAGGGCAGGAACTCGCCCATGTGGCCCACGATGAGTCTGGCCCCGGGGAAGTCGTCGAAGACCCCGCCGAGGATGACCCGCAGGGCGTGTCCACCGGTCTCGGCCGCCCAGCTGTAGAGCGGGCCGACCAGCTCAGGGCGGTCCTTCGTGAGACCCCAGTCACCGGCCGGGGCCGGAGTGGGGTGGAGGTAGAGGGCGGCGCCCAGTTCCTCGAGCGCGGCCCACACCGGCCGGAACTGCGGCTCGTCCAGGTAGTGGCCACAGGTGTGGCCGTTGACCAGGAACCCGGCCATCTTGAGGTCACGCATGGCACGACGGGCCTCCCGCACGGCCGCCTCGGGGTCCTGGAGGGGCAGCGCGGCGAGGCCGCCGAACCGGGTGGGGTGGGCCGCGATGATGCCGGCCAGCGCGTCGTTGGCGACCTGCGCGTCCCGCACGGCGACGGCCGCGTCGGGCTGCATCTGCACACCGGGCGGGGTGAGGGACAGCACCTGCATGGCGACGCCGTTCGCGTCCATGTCGGCGAGCCGGTAATCGGTGATGTCGGGGAGCCGCTTCATCCACTGCGCGGTGACCTCGGGTTTGAAGGGGATCGCACCGTTCAGTGCCGTGCCCTGGGTGATGAGGCCGGGCAGCATGACGGCTTCCTCGATGGCGATGATCCTCAGACGGCCGTCCCGGTCGGGCTTGCCGTCGTGGGCCGTGGCAACGCCAGAGGCCATCAGTGTGGTGGCGCCGGCGAGTGCGGCGCCTGTACCGGCGGCGGTGTTGAGGACCTGACGTCTCGTCCACGGGCGGGTGTTCATGCGGGCCACTTCCTTCGGGAAAGGGGGTTCGGGTGCGCAGCTGTCTCGTTCATCGGGTACAGGCCGCCCCGGCCGCGAGGCAGGTGCCTCGGACAGGGCGCGGCCGGGGCGGAGTCCGGTGTTCGGAGGGCAGACGTGCCGGTCAACGGAGCCGCGGAGCACGCCTGTTGAAGAATCGACGGACGATACGGGCAGGTCTGTGCGGAGGCCTTCAAGCGCGGCGAGGCGCCGCCGACCCGCCCGGGTTCGCGCGGCCGACCAGTGTGTCCACGAGAGCGAGGGCGTCCTCGGGGGCCGTGTTCCCCAGCCAGCCGACCACCTGGTCAGGGCGGACCAGCACCAGGCGGCTGCCCAGCAGCTCGGCGTAGTCGGTGCGCGCCGACTCCGGCAGCCGCACCACGGTGAGCGGCACGCCCCGCAGACGTGCGGCCTCCTCGATGGCGGTCTCCGACGCCCAGTCCCCGAAGGTGAGCAGCGTCAGATGGTCCCCGAGCAGGTCGTACAGGGAACGGCCGTCGTCGAGGAACACATGCGGCAGTCGGGCGCCCGTCCGCGCGGCGCCCTCCGGTCCGTCGCCGCCCGCGGGCACGATCGGTGAGGCGGTGATCCGGAGTCCGAGGACCAGGTCGAGGGCGTGGAACTCCGCCTTCTTGGTTTCCTGGATGCGCGCGCCCGCCGCGCGCCGGGCCTCGGCACCCGCCTCGTCCGCCGCGTCGAGGTTGGCGGCGAGCAACTCGGTGGAGAGCACGCGCATGTTGGCGGTCGCTTCGCGGATGACGCGTTCCTGGACGGGGCGGCGCTCATCCTCGTAACTGTCGAGGAGGCCCGGCCCGCCCCATCCGCCGAGCACGGCCGCGAGTTTCCAGCCCAGATCGACCGCGTCCGCGATCCCGGTGTTCAGCCCGTGCCCGCCGAACGGCGGGTTGAGGTGCGCGGCGTCACCGGCGAGGAAGACCCTGCGGCGGCGCATGCGGTCGACGATCTGCATCCGGGCGGTCCACGGGTCGGTGGACAGCACTTTGGCCCGCACATGCCTGCCCGCCACCGCGTCGATGATGTGCCGCGCTTCGCGCTCACCGGTCTCCCGGTCGACGCCGAAGGCGATCGCCCACCAGGTGTTCGCCCGGTCCAGCGGGCCGACCAGGGCCGGGGCGGTCGGGTTGACGACCCAGTACTGCACGGCAGGCCCGTGCCGTACGTGCTCCCACAGTCCGGGGCTCTCGAAGACCATGCCGAAGTTCGGGCTCAGTGACTTCCCACCCAGGTAACGGGAGTTGATCTGCTCCCGCACGACGCTGCGCGGGCCGTCGCAGCCGATCACGTAGTCCGCCGTGACGCTGCTGCGGTCACCGAGACGGTCCTCGACGGTCACGGACACCAGGTCGTCGTCCTGGTCCACGCAGGTCACCTTCGAGCCGAGGGCGAGCCGACATGTGCCGAGTTCGTCGACCGCGTCGCGAAGGACCTCCTCCAGGACGTACTGCGGTGCCTGCTGGCCGACTTCCGGGAAGCGGTCGCCCTCGGGCACAAGCCCCAGCACACCCCTGAAACGTGACAGTTCCCTGCCGGTCAGTGAGGTGCAGAACACGACGTCCTGCGCCCAGGACGTGGGCAGCGGGGCGCGTGCCCGCAGGCGCTCGGCCAGACCCCAGCGGCGTAGGTGCTCCATCGTGCGTACGTTGAGCGTCTTGCAACGGGGGCGAGCCCTGGAGACGGTGACACGCGGCTCGACCACCAGGCAGTCGACACCGCGCCGGCCCAGCTCGACGGCCGCCGCCAGACCGACCGGCCCGCCCCCGGCGATGAGTACCCGCACATGCCGGGGGAGGGGCTCGGCGTCGGCGGACGGCATCAGGTCTCGTCTCCTGCCCGCTGCCGCGTCGCAGCCCAGTGCGCACACTCCTCGGCGAACGCGAGCTGCCGCAGGTGCAGCGCGTCCCCGAGCACGTGGTGATCGATGCAGTGGCCCGTGTCCCGGGCGACGCTCGCGTCCACGAAGGGGGCCGCGGTGAACATCGCGGCGAACCGGGCGACGTTCTGAGAGCCGCTGCTCCACAGGGCGTCGAACTCGGCGAGCGCGTTGTGCACGGGAACCCGGACCCGTGGGGCGAGGGCGGGCAGATGCTCCCTCGGCCACGCCGGAGCCTGCACCAACTCCCGTACGGGCACGGGCGCGTAGGACTCGTGCGCCTGCCGCATCCCCTCGGCCCTGTAGGTGTGCGCGGGGCCGAACATCACCTTGTCCCGCTCCTGGTATGGCAGGTCCACGGTCTCGTCCGGAGGGAGGGAGCCGAGAGCCTCGGCCGCTCCGCCGCCGGGGATGACGGCCCCCATCCCGGTCGCCGAGACACCGATCAGCGGGACGTCGGGGGGCGAGGCGGCGATCATCAGGGCGAGCATGCCGCCGATCGAATGGCCGACGAGGAACACGCCGTCGGCCCCGAGACGTGTGGCCGCCTGGGTCATGGCGTCGCTGAGCAGAGCCACGTGCCGTGAAAAGGTGTTGGCTTCGGGGGCGAGAGGGGTGCTGCCGCCGTAGCCGGGGCGGTCGAAGGCCAGCACCGGGTGGCCGTGTGCGGCGGCGACGTCGAGGAAGGACCCCTCAGGGGAGCCCGCGACGTCGAAGTACTGCGCCGTGTACGTGCCGCCGTGCAGGGCGACGATCAGGGGCTTGCCGGTTGCTTCGGCCGGTCCTGCGGTCAGTGCGGTGATCTTGTGTCCGTCGACTTCAAAGGTCAGAACGTCGCGCTGCTTGGCCATGTGTGGCCTCTCCTGCCAGAGGTGGGTCCCGTCGGAGCCCGGTTCAGTTGCTTCGGGGCTCTGCGAGCGTATGTGCTATATGTGATAACAGAAAGGGTTGGCGGTGCTTTGTGGTCGGCCCTTGATGTGCCCTCGCCGAGTCGTCCGTCATCCGTCATCCGTCATCCGTCACCCGTTGTACGACGCGTAGTCCTGAGTGATCTGCTTGTGCTCCAGGAAGTCCTCGACGGACGCCAGGCCCCCGAGCCGGCCCACGCCACTGGACTTGAAGCCGCCCTCCTCGAACTCGACGGTCAGATTCGCCCAGCTGTTGACGGAGATGAGCCCCGCGTCGAGCTGCCGGGCCACCCGCGGCGGACGGTCCGCGTCCCGGGTCCAGACGCAGGCGCTGAGCCCGTACGCGGTGTCGTTGGCGAGGGCGACGGCCTCCGCCTCGGTGTCGAAGACCTGAACCGTCTGCACCGGGCCGAAGGTCTCCTCCTGGACGATCGGGAGCGAGGAGTCGGACACCGCGAGAAGGGTGGGGTGGTAGAACGCTCCCCCCGCCAGTTCGGGGCGAGTGCTCGGGCCGCCGCGGACGAGCGGCTTCGCGCCGGCGGCGATCGCCGCCTCCACGGCGGCGTCGACCCGGGCGACCGACGCCTTGTCGATCAGCGGGCCGATCTGGCTGGCCGGGTCGGCGGCCGGGCCGGGACGCACGCTCTCCAGGCGCCGGGCCAGGGCGGAGGAGAACTCGTCGGCGATCTCCCGCTGGACGAGGACCCTGCTGCCGGTCATGCAGAACTGCCCGGCGAAGACGGTGCACGACTGGACGGCGGTGGCGAGGGCGGCCTCCAGGTCGGCGTCGGCGAAGACCAAGTGCGGTGTCTTGCCGCCCAGTTCGAGCCCCACCCGCTTGAAGTGGGCCGCCGCCCCCTGGGCGACGAGCCGTCCGGTGGCGGTGCTGCCGGTGAAGCTGATCACGGGCACCCGGGGCGATTCGACCAGCAGGCGGGCGACATCGGAGCCGGACTCGACGACGACGTTCACCACGCCCTTCGGCAGGTCGGGGACGGACGCGAGGATCTCGCTCATGAGCGCCGCGGTCTGGGCAGCCTGTCCGGGCATCTTCACCACGGCCGTGCAGCCCGCGGCGAGGGCCGGGGCGAGCGCCCGGACGCAGAGGTAGGCGGGGGAGTTCCAGGGCACCACGATGCCGGCGACACCGACGGGCTGCCGGATCGTCATGGCCTGGCGGCCCGGATGGGTGTCGGTGACCCGGCCGTGCGGCTGCACGGCGAGACCCGCCGCGAAACGCAGTGCGCGCAGGATGAAGTGCGCCTCGAAGCCCGCTTCGTGCCGGAGCTTGCCGTTCTCCAGGCTGAGGGTGGCGATCACCTCGTCCATGCGCGCGTCGTACGCGTCGGCGAGGTGGCTCAGGGCGGTGGCCCGCGCCATCGGGTCAAGGCGCCAGGTGCCTTCGGTGAACGCGCGCGTCGCCGCGTCGACGGCCCGCTGCCCCACCGCGGCGTCGGCCTCCGCGTACGTACCGATCACTTCGCCCGTGGCCGGGTCGATGCTGTCGGCGGTGCGGGCGGAACCGACCCACTCGCCGTCGATCCAGTGCCGTGCGGCGCGCTCTCGGGGCATGTCGGCGACTCCTTGTGTGAGGGCGACTTGAAGGGAGGGGAAGGGGGTTGACGACTAGAGACCGAGCAGCCGTTCCGCGTTGAGATGGGCGATCTTCGCCCGGTCGGCCTCGCTGACCGGGGCCGTCTCCAGGAACGCGGTGGCCGCGGCCATCTCCTCGAAGGGGTAGTCGGTGCCGAAGAGGATGTGCTCCGAGCCCATCGCGAGGAGCGCGCACAGCAGGGGAGGGGCAGAGCAGACGCCGCTGGTCGTGATGTACAGGTTGTGGCGGACGTACTCCGAGGGATTGCCCCGGGCCAGCTCGATGCCGTGGTGGTTGTGGTAGTCCCAGCGTGAGTCCAGTCGCCACAGTGCGTAGGGCAGGCCCTCGCCCATGTGCCCCAGCAGCAGTTTGGCCTCGGGGAAATCGTCGAAGACTCCGCCGAACACGAGGCGCAGGAAGTGTGTGGCGGTGTCCGTGCCCCAGCTCCACATCGGCCCGACGAGTTCGGGGTGGCCCTCGATGACATGGGGTGTGCCGACACCGTTGGCGGGGTGCAGGTAGAGGGGGACGTCCAGCCCCTCGGCGCGCTCCCACACGGTGCGCAGCTCTGGGTCGTCGAGATAGCGGCCCTGGGTGTGTGCGTTCACCAGGGCTCCGCGCATGCCCAGTTCGGACACGGCGCGTTCCAGCTCCTTCGCGGCCGCCTGCGGATCCTGCAACGGAAGAGCGGCGAAGCCCGCGAAGCGGTCGGGGTGGTCCGCCACCACTGCGGCCAGCAGGTCGTTCACCGCCGCCGCCTGGCGGACCGCGGTCGCCGCGTCCGACTCGGCCTGGATGCCGGGGGAGTTGAGGGACAGCACCTGCATGTCGAGACCTGCCGCGTCCATCTCGGCCAGCCGCTCCCCGGTGAGGTCGAGGAGGCGCCGGGACGCCTCCTGCCACTTTCCGGGCTGAAGGATCGAGGCCGACGAGGCGCCGTAACCCACCAACTCCGGTGTGACGAAGTGCTCTTCAAGGCCGATGGTGCGCATCGCAACCCCTCTGCGTTTCACTTATATGCATTGACTTCATCGATGGTGAAACGTACGTTCCGTCGGTGTCAACCCTCTGGAAGGCCCGAGGAAAGGGAGGCGCCCGATGACGGGTGCGGACGGTGTCGTCGAAGATCGGCCCGCGGACGCAGGCGCGGTGGACGTGGCCGTGGTGGGATACGGGCCGGTGGGCATGGTGATGGCCGGCCTGCTGGGGCAGGCGGGGCACCGCGTCCTGGTCCTCGAGCGGTACCCGGGCCTCTACAACCTGCCCCGGGCCGCCAGCTTCGACGACGAGACCATGCGCACGCTCGCACGCCTCGGAGTGGCGGAGGAGCTACTCCCCAAGGTGCGCGTACAGCCCACCTACGAATGGCGAAACGGCGGCGGAGACCTGCTGATCGAGCAGCACTTCGCCGATCCGGGACGCAGCGGCTGGGCGGAGTGGAACATGATGTACCAGCCCGACCTCGAAGAGGCGCTGGACGCCGTGTGCCGGTCGATGCCCCAGGTGGAAGTGCGGCACTCCAGCACCGTCGTCGCCCTGGAACAGAGCCCGGAGAAGGTCACACTCACCGTCGAAGGACCCGAAGGCCGTCAAGTGCACGACGCCCGCTATGTCGTGGGCTGCGACGGAGGCAACAGCTTCGTGCGCTCGGCGCTGGACGTCGGGCTGCACGACTACGGCTTCTCCGAGCCCTGGATGGTGTGCGACTTCCGCTTCCGCCGCCCGACCCGGGTCCCGTACGCGTTGCAGCTCGGCGACCCGCGGAGCCCGACCTCGATCATCTCGCTCGGCCCGGCACACCACCGGTTCAGTTTCATGCTCGACTCGGTGGACGACTTCGGGGCCGAACGCGATCCGCGGCGCGTCTGGAAGCGTGTCGCCCCCTACCTCACGACCGACGACGCCGACCTCATCCGCGTCGCCACGTACACCTTCAGGTCCCTCATCGCGCACGACTGGCGCCGCGGCCGCGTCCTGCTCGCCGGTGACGCGGCGCACCAGATGCCCCCGTTCCTCGGGCAGGGAATGTGCTCCGGTTTCCGCGACGCGCAGAACCTCGCGTTCAAGCTGGACCTCGTCCTGCGCGCAACCGCACCGGACGACATCCTCGACACCTATCAGACGGAGCGTGAACCACATGTCCGCGCGGTGACCGAGAAGGGCATCGAGCTCGGCCATCTCCAGACCCTGCGCGACCCGGAACGTGCCGCGGAGCGCGACCGGATCCTGCTGGCCCGCCGCGCGGAGTCCGACGCACCCGAGGCCATGCGCTTCCCGAGCCTCGACAACGGGCTGTTCGCCCGCAACTCGGGTGCCGGGCAAGGCCAGTTGTCGGTCCAGGGCGTGGTGGACGACGGCACCCGCCGCGATCTCCTCGACCACATCGTGGGCGGCGGCTTCCACCTGCTCGTCGAAGAGCAACTCCTGGTCGCGCTGGAACGTGACCAACTGCTCGACGACCTCGCCGGGGCGGGCGTCCGGGTCGTCGTCCTCGGTGAGCGGACCACCGCGCACCCGGGAGCAGCCTTCGTCGTCGACGACGTGGACGGCACGTACCGCGACTGGTTCGCCGAACTGGGCTGCTCCGCCGCCGTGGTCCGCCCCGATTGCTACGTGTTCGGCACGGCGAGCGGGCCCGACGCGACGGCCGACCTGGCCGACGAGTTGCTGGGAGTGGTGCGCGGTGTCGCGTGCGCGGCGGACGCGGGCGTCGATGCCTGATGCCCGGCCCTCGCTGCTCGCGAAGGCCAAGGACAGCTGGTCTTGAACCGGTCACTATGATCGCCCCTGTGACAACTCAGCGTCCCTCCGACTCCGAGGCCGAGGCGGCAGCACCCGCGCGGCAGGGCATCCAGTCCGTCGAACTGGCGATGACGGTACTGCAAGCCCTCGAAGAGGGACGCGGGCCGATGAGCCTGACACAGCTGGCCGCCGCCAGCGGCATGCAGCCGAGCAAGGTCCACCGCTATCTCGTCAGCCTCGCCCGCGTCGGCCTCGTCGCGCAGTCTCCCAGCTCCGGGCGGTACGACATGGGGCCCGCCATGCGGCGCCTCGGCGTCGAGTCACTCCGCAGGATGGACGAAGTGGCGCTTGTCAGTGAGCACCTGCCGGGGCTGCGGGACACCACCTCGCACGCGGTGAACCTGGCGGTGTGGGGCGATCACGGCCCCGTCGTCGTGCGGTGGGAGTACGGCGCCCATGCGCTGCCGATCACCGTCCGGGTCGGTGCCACCATGCCGCTGCTCACCTCGGCGATGGGCGGCGCGTTCCTCGCGCATCTGCCCGCGCAGCTCACCGAGCCCGTGCTGCGTGGGCAACTGGAGGTGAAGACCCTGGACGCCGCCACCCGGGAGCGTGTCGACCGGATCAAGGCCGACGTCCTGCGGGAGGGAGTGGCCACCACGGAGGGAGGCGTCATCCCCGGAGTCACCTCGGTGGCCGCCCCCGTGTTCACCGCGGGTGAGTCCTTCCCGCTCGTCGTCACCCTCGTGATGCCCGCACGGGGCGTGACCGAGCAGGACGTGGCCGGCCTCTCGGCCGAACTGCTGCGCTCCACGCGTGCCATGTCCGACATGCTCGGGCACGCGGTGGACCGGCAGCTGCCGTAGCCACCGTCGCCGACGGGCAGAAGCACCGCTACGGATCTGCACGGCACCGAGCTGACGGACCGGCCGGCACAGCACCTTGCGGTGCCGGCGGACACACCGCGTACGAAGTCCCTTCGCCGAAACCCGCCGCGCGGCTTGGTCGTGTCTGTCCTCGCTGTACACGCCGGTGGGTGACCGGCTTCCGCTCAGCCGCCCATGAGGATTCCCATGGGGTCGGGCAGGTCCTGCTTGAGTGCCCAGGATCGGTCGGTGAGTTCCTCGGTGGCGGCGCCGGCACGGCGCGCGGCGAGCAGCGCGGCCGGGTCGAAGGCGGGGCCGACGGAGTCCTCGCGGTACTCGTCGCCGTGCATGTACGCGGTGGCCTGCTCCGGCTCGGCGAAGTTGTCGATCTGCATCTCGACGAAGTTGCCGTCGGGGTCGCGGTAGTACATGGACGTGGTGACGCCGTGGGCGATGCACACCGCCGGGAGCAAGCCGCCTTCCCGGAGCTTCTCGTAGCGCGCCAGGAGATCGTCGAGGTTGTCGAAGGTGTACGCGACGTGGTGGGCGCCGGCGGCGGTGGGGCTCTTGCGCTCCAGCGGGTCGGGCGGGGTGATCAGTGCTACGCGGTGGTGCTCCTCGTCGAAGGTGAGGAAGCACAGGGCGTCGTCCTGGAAGACGGTGTGACCGTCGAGGACCGCGCAGTACCAGTCACGCATCTCGGTGGGCTTGCTGGTCTGGAACACCACGTGGGCGAACTTGGGGGCTCCCATGTCGATCCTCCTTGATCGATACCGGGATCGATACCGGTGGTACGTACGCGTCGGAATTCAGTTGGTGAAGCGCTGGCGGAGCTCGCCGATGCCTTCGATGGTGCTGACCAGTACGTCGTTGGCGGCGATCCAGTGCGGCGGGTTCTGGCCGATGCCGACACCGGCCGGGGTGCCGGTGAAGACGACATCACCCGGGGACAGCGGGACGACGGCCGAGAGGCGGGCGAGCAGATCGGGAACGGAGAAGATCATTTCGCTGGTGCGGCTCTTCTGGACCTCCTCGCCGTTGAGTGTGCAGCGCACTTCCAGGTCGTCGGGGTTGTCGAGGTCGTCCGGGGTGACGAGCCAGGGGCCGATCGGGGTGAAGCCGGGGAACGACTTGCCCAGGCTGAACTGGGGTGAGGGGCCTTCGAGTTGGGTGATGCGCTCGGAGAGGTCCTGGCCGACGGCGAGGCCGGCCACGTGCTCCCAGCCGTCCTCGGCCGCGATGCGGTGGGCGTGGGCGCCGATGACCACCACGAGCTCGATCTCCCAGTCGGTGTGGCCACCGGGCGGGAGGGTGACCTCGGTGACGGGGCCGCTGATGCTGGAGTTGAACTTGGTGAAGACCGGTGGCATCCGGTCGGGCAGCTCGAACCCGGATTCGGCGGCGTGGTCACGGTAGTTGAGGCCTGCGGCGATGAGCTGGCCGGGCGCCGGGGCGGGCGAGCCGAGGTCGGCGGCGTCGAATTTGGCTCCGCGCGGCAGCCGGGCGCCGGCCGCCCAGGTGCGGAACTCCTCCCAACGCCCGTAGACGGCCTGCGGGTCGGCGGAGAAGAGGCCGTCACTGGCCTTCTCCACGTCGACGGCGAGGCCGTCGACGTGGAGAGCCAGACGGCCGGAGAGATTGGCGATGCGCACGATGTGCTCCGTGGGTACGGTGGCCGCCCGTGGCGGCCCGAATGGATGCTGGAGAGCGCGGCCCGACAGGCCCCGCTCACACCAGCGGGGTGATCTTCTCGTCGAGGTTCAGCAGCGCCTTGCCGTACACCTCGTAGCTGACGGCGGGCAGCGTGACCGCGTGCCGGGCGGCGACGGCGGAGTCCCGCCAGATCCGTTGCAACGGATTGACGTCGGCGAAGCTGCCGGCTCCGTGCGCGTACAGCAGCACGTCGATGGCCTTGGTGACGTGCTCGATGGCGCACGCGGTGTCGGCCCGGACCCGGGCTCGGGTCAGTGTGTCGGGGTACTCGCCGCGGTCGGCTGCCCGCTCGATGTCCTCGGCGGCGCGGTAGGCGTGCAGCTGGGCGGTGTCGATCATCATGGCGGCCTGGGCGATCTGGTTCTGGAAGGTCACCGACTCCGACTGCGTGTCGAAGAAGGTGTACGAGATCGGCTTCCGGCCGGCCTTGCCGCGCACGATCTCCAACGCCGCCCGACCCAGACCGAGTTGGGGTCCTGCCAGTACCAGGGAGAGAATGGGCACGAACGCCGAGCGGTACAGCGGCTCTTCGTCGCCCCGCTCCGTGGGGTAGTCACCTTCGATGGCGGCGGGCACGGACACCACGCGGTGCTCGGGGACGAACACGTCCTCGGCGACCAGGCAGTTGCTGCCGCTGCCCTTCATCCCGGCGACGAACCAGGTGTCCTCGACCGTCATCTCCGGCACCGGGATCAGTACCAGGCTATGGTCCACGGCCTCTCCGCTCTCGTCGGTGAGCGGCACCCCGAGAACGGCCCAGTCGGCGTGCAGGGAACCGGAGTTGTAGTACCAGCGCCCGGTCACCCGCCATCCACCGTCGACCTTGCGGGTGGTGGAGGTGGGAGCCAGTACGCCGGAGACCCGGGCGTTGGGGTCTGCGCCGAAGACGTCGTCCTGGGCCCGCTGCGGGAACAGCCCCGTCATCCAGGCGCAGATGTTGATGAGGGTGACCACCCAAGCGGTTGAGCCGTCGCCCTCCGCCACCTGGGCGGAGACGTCCAGCATGGTCTTCACGCCGGCCTCGTGCCCGCCGTAGCGCCTGGGCACGGCGGTCTTGAACAGCCCGGCCTCGGCCAGGGCGTCGATCACTTCCTGCGGGACGCGGCGGTCGGCCTCGGTACGCGCGGAGTGCCGGCGCACGAGCGGCCGCAGCTCCGCGGCCCGGGCGACCAGCGCCGCTCGCTCTGCCGCCTCGTCCGCGGGCGAGAGCGGGGGATGAGTGGGTGCCGTGGTGGTCATGTCGTCCCTTCGTGCTGAATGCAGGGGGTGCCGCACGCCGCTGCGGGAGTCGGCGTACGGCGGGGTGCCGTAAGTGCCGCGGGACGGATCAGCGCGAGCAGGCCAGCAGCTGATCGGTGAGTGGGCGGCGCGGGCGCCGGGCGAAGCCGGAGTGCGTGCCGAAGGTGCGGTGGCCGTAGACCAGCGGGGGAGCTGTCGTGGTCCGCGCGTGCGCGACCGAGCCAAGGAGCAGGCGGTGGTCTCCGCCGGGCACGTTCTGCGCGAGATCGCACACGATCCAGCCCGGCGCCTCGGCCAGCCGCGGCAGGCCGTGGTCCAGGTGCCACTCCACACCGTCGAACCGGTCGGCGGAGCGACGGGCGAACTGCGGAGCCAGATCGCCCTGCGCGTGCGACAGCACGTTGATGCCGAACCGGCGGGTCCGCTCGATCCTGGCCAGCAACTGGGAGTTGCTGTCCAGGGCGACGGTCACCATGGGCGGCCGCAGGGACAGTGAGGCGAAGGCGCTCACGGTGGCGCCGTGCGGACGGTCGTCCGCCATGGCGGTCACCACGGTGACCGGGGCGCATACGCCGGCCATCAGATCACGGAATTCCTGGTCAGCCACCATGGTCGACTCCTCGCAGAGGGTGGGTAACTGTGCAGACGGTGGGATCACGTACCGGCCGACCGCGATGCGCATCAGACTAAGCAGCTATATGTGATAACAGCAAGGGTGAGACGAAGCGAACTTCTTGAGGAGCGGCCGGAATTGATCAAGAAACGTGCTCGTCCGGGCCCATGGGACCCGCCCGGCAGGGCATCGGGCGGGTTGCCTGCCCGCGGCGGTCGGCCGGGCTGTTCAGTCGGCGACCGCGGCGATGCCCTGCTGGGCGATCTGCTCGTTGGTGTCCAGATGGACCAGTACGGCGTGGGCGGCGCTGCCGGGGTCGCGCTTCGCCACCGCGGAGAGGAGCTCGGCGTGGGCGGCTTCCCGGCGTCTCGGTTCGTCGGGGTCGCTGTCGCGGCCGCCGAAGGCCAGCCGTACGTAGCGCTCGGCGGAGTGCCAGAGCATGCCCAGGATCCGCAGGTCCCACTCGGTGGCCGCGGGGCGCAGCAGGTCCAGGTGGAACTCGTGGTGGGTCTCGTAGATCTCGTCGAGCCCCAGGCTCTCGTCACCGATGACCGCCAGGTGCTCCACGAGCCGAGCGTGGTCGCGGTCGGTCAGGAGCAGGCAGGCCCGGCCGACGAGTTCGGGTTCGATCTGCCGGCGCAGGCGGTAGATGGCGCGCAGGTCGTCGTGGCTGAGCGGGGCAACTGCCGCGCTCTTGCCGGGGGTCGTGATGACGAGGCCCTGGCTTTCGAGGTGACGAAGCGCCTCACGTACGGGGATCATGCTGACGCCGAGACGGCCGGCGATCTCCCGGAGCGAGAACTCCTGCGCCGGGAGCAGATCGCCGGAGAGGATGGACCGGCGGATCTCCTTGGTCACCTGCTCCACGACCGACAGTGGTTGCACGCGGCGTACGCCTTTGGTGCTCGCTTCGGCCATGACGGTCTCCCTGGGGCGTTGTCCTCGAGCCTCGCCGGCTCCGGGATGCCATCAGTTATATCAATTTGCGGTCCGGTGCTGGTGTTTGTCGACGGCCGCCCTTTTGAGCAGCGGGCTGATGCGGTAGTCGACCAGCTGACGCATCACGAGGGCGGTGGTGGTCCGTTCGACCCCGGTGATGCCGAGGATCCGGCCGGCTGTCCTGTACAGGTCCTCCGCGTCGGTGGCCACCACGTGCACGAGCAGGTCGCTGTCGCCGCTCAGGCCGTAGACCTGCAGCACCTCGCCGATGGCGGCGAGTGCGGTGGCCACCTCGTCGAGCAGGCGCTGGGCGACCCGCACGGTGACGAACGCGGCCAACGGATAGCCGAGCGCGGCAGGGTTGACGCGATGCTCGAAGGACGACAGGGCGTCGGTGCGCTCCAGCGTGGCCAGCCGGGACTGGACCGTGTTGCGGCTGAGGCCCGCGCGGTCGGCGAGTGCGACGGCGGTGGCCCGCGGGTGCTCGGTGAGAGCGAGCAGCAGTCGGGCGTCGGTGGAGTCGATCCGCGCGGAGCTGGGCATGATGCACGCCTTTCCTGGGGCTGGACGGGAAATGTTGAGCATCCTGCACTGTTATCACGCGGAGTCTTGTGCGTATTTCCGGACGGATGATCTCCTCGACGGCAGATGCGCACCGTCCGGTGCTTCGAGCCAGGCCGCGACCCGGCCTTCGCCCCACCGGCACACCGACCGGAGCCCTGGGCGTTCGCGGGCTCGCAGGTCGTCTTCCTCTGTCGTTTCTCCCGTCGATTCCCGACCGCTCACCTCGCTTCGGCGACAGCAGGTCACGAGGAGGTCCGATCCGTATGACCATTACCCCCGACCGAGCCGCCGCCTTCCGCGCGACCGACGACTTCGAGGCCCTGCGTGAGGTCGAGGAGCGCGTGCTGTGGCTGTCCAGCTCCATCGTCCACCACGCCAACCGGGTGCGCCCCAACCCGACCGGGCTCAAGGTGGGCGGTCACCAGGCGTCGTGCGCCTCGATGGTGTCGATCATGACCGCGCTGTGGTTCCGGCACCTGCGGCCGGAGGACCGTGTGTCGGTCAAGCCGCACGCCTCGCCGGTTCTGCACGCCATCAACCATCTCCAAGGCAGCCTCGACGCCGAGCATCTGACGACCCTGCGCGAGTTCGGCGGCCTGCAGAGCTACCCGAGCCGCTCCAAGGATCCCGACCCGGTCGACTACTCCACCGGCTCCGTCGGCATCGGCGCGACCGCCACCATCTGGGGCGCCAACGCCCGCCGTTACGTCTCCGCGGATCCCGGGACCCCGGCAGGCCGCCAGTACGCGCTGGTCGGCGACGCCGAGCTGGACGAGGGCGCCGTGTGGGAGGCGGTCATGGACCCCCAGGTCGCCGGGCTCGGTGAACTGGTGTGGATCGTGGACCTGAACCGGCAGTCCCTGGACCGGGTCGTGCCCGACATCGCGGCCGGCCGGCTGCAGGGCATGTTCGGCGCGGCCGGCTGGCAGGTGCTCACCCTCAAGTACGGGACCCTGCTGGAGGACCTGTTCGACCGCCCCGGCGGGGAGCAACTGCGCCGCCGCATGGACGCGATGCCCAACCCCGAGTACCAGCGGCTCCTGCGCTGCTCCGCCGACGAACTGCGCGACCGTCTGCCCGGCACGGGCGCGGATGCCCAGCCGATCGCGGCGCTGATCGGGCAGTTGGACGACTCGGTCCTGGTGCGGGCCCTGAGCAACCTGGGCGGCCACGACCTGCCCGCACTGGACACCGCACTCGACTCGGTCGACGACCACCGCCCGACCGTGATCTTCGCCTACACGGTCAAGGGCTACCGGCTGCCCACCCAGGGCCACCCGCAGAACCACTCCTCCCTGCTGACCGAGGACCAGATCAACGAACTCGCGACGCAGGTCGGTGCCGACGCGGACCGGCCCTGGGACGCCTTCTCCGCCGACAGCGAGGCGGGCCGGCTGTGCGCCGAGGCCGGAGCCCGACTGCGCAGGGAACCGATCGCGTCGGCCGAACCACCCACGGTGCCCACCGACATCGGCCGCACCCCCACCGGGACGACGACCACCCAAGCCGCGCTCGGCCGCGTCCTGCTCGACCTGACGCGCGCGGCCCCCGACGCGGCACGGAGCGTCGTGACCGTCAGCCCGGATGTCAGCTCCACCACCAACCTGGGCGGATGGGTCAACAAGGTGGGTGTGTGGGCCCCGTCCGAACGCCTCAACTGGTTCCACGACGACGCCGAGACCCTGCTGCACTGGCGCGAGAAGCCCACGGGTCAACACATCGAACTGGGCATCGCCGAGACCAACCTCGTCGGCATGCTGGGCGAACTCGGCGCGACCTGGAGCCGCTGGGGCAAGCCACTGTTCCCCATCGGCGTGATGTACGACCCGTTCGTCCAACGCGCCCTGGAACCCTGGTCGTTCGGCATCTACGCGGGCGGTCAGTCCATCCTGGTCGGCACCCCGTCCGGAGTCACCCTGGCCCCCGAGGGCGGGGCCCACCAGTCCATCACCACCCCCTCCCTCGGCATCGAGCAGCCCGGCTGCACGACCTGGGAGCCGGCCTTCGCCCTCGACACCGAATGGGTCCTGCTCGCGGCGCTGTCCCGCCTGGGCAGGCCGGACGGCGGCTCCACCTACCTGCGCCTGTCCACCCGGCCCGTCGACCAGACCCTCGCCTCGGTACCCACCGACCCCGCCGCCCGGGAACGCCGCCGACGCCAGGTCGTCGCCGGCGCCTACCCGCTGCGCCGCGTCGAGAGGCCGGAGGTCACGATCACCGCCATGGGCGCCATGGCCACCGAGGCGCTGCAGGCCGCCGACCGGCTCGGGCAGCAGGGCATCGCGGCCGACGTCGTCTGCGTCACCAGCCCCGGCCTGCTCTTCAAGGCCCTCGACGCACGCTCCGGACACGGCCACGCCGACACCTGGATCCTCGACCAGGTCTTCCCCGCCTCCCGGGCCACACCGATGGTCACGGTCCTGGACGGCCACCCGCACACCCTGGCCTTCCTCGCGAACATCAACCGCGTCGAGCTGCGCGCCCTGGGTGTGACCCGCTTCGGCCAGAGCGGCGACCTGCCGGACGTCTACCGCTACCACCAGATCGACAGCGACAGCATCATCCGGGCCGCGCTCGACCTGACGCGGTGAGGGAGTGCCGATGAAGGCTCTGAGCGGCATCGACCGTGTCTGGTCCGGCGCGCGGGCCGCACGCGGGCAGGAGAAGACCCCGCCGCCGCGGGTCCGTCACCTGGCACCGGGCGGCAGAATCGGGACGGTGATCTCGGCGGCGTCACCGATGGGTGTGCTCAGCCGTCGACGGTGACCTGGGTGCCCGACCCGGCGAGGCGCTGGTAGGCGCCGCGTACTGCTGGCACCAGCCGTGCCGCCTCCTCGGGTTCGCTCCGCTCCGAGGGCAGTTTGAGGATGTCGCCGTTCCTCCTGTCGGCGGGGACGTCCTCCGTGCGGGCGACGACAAGCACGTGGAAGTGGCGGTGGTTCTCGCCGAAGGCGAGCAGGTACGTCGCCGGGGCGCCGGTCACCTCGCCGACCGCCGCCGTGAGGTCCCGCGCACGGCGGCCGAAGGACTCCAACTCCGCGTCGCTCAGCCCCGTCAGACGCTCGGCGTGCCGTCGCACGCGCAGAACGAACCAGCCGGGCACGTCGTAGCCGGGCACCGTCTGCCCCGACCACAGGTCGTCACGGAACACCACGGTGGCATCGTCGCTGTCCTCCAGGCCGCACATGTGGCAGTCATGGTTCGGGGAGACGCTCAAGGGTCGCCTTCTTTCCGGTTCGGGTCGGCACGTGGATGCCGCGGCTGCGCCTCGATCAGCGTAAGTCGGTATACGTTATAACAGCAAGGGGCTGATGGACGGGACGTGGCTCAGCACTGCCCGGCGAGCGCCGTCGGCGCCGGGGAGTCGGACAAGGTCAGGGTGGTCACGTACAGCAGGAACAGTGGCTACAGCACCAGGCGCCCAGGCCGCCATCCGTGACTCCCGCTCTCCGCGCCGGGCGAACGCCACGACGCCCGGGAAGCCGTCCGCGACCGCCTGCCCGAGTGCCCCTTCGAGGCCGGCTTCGAAGCCGGCGGCAGGGGAGGCCCGTGCCGGCTCCGCCCGGGGAACAGCCACGGCCGCCGGGACGGCCCCTGCCCCTCCGGCTGCCGCTGCCACCCAGAGCGCGCACACGCCTGCCCACCGGGTCGCACCTCTTGCACGAACCGTCACAACCGCTCCCGCGTCTGTTGTTCGTATCGTTCGTGCCCCAGCGTTCCAAGCTGTCGCAGCAGTTGCCCATCCCGCTGGCACCCGACTGAGACGGAGGACAGCCCCACCCCCTGGAGTGCGGCGCTGTGGACTGGAGCGGCTCCCCTTGCCCGAGCCGCGCCCACGTCGCAGTGCCGGCACCGCATCCGCGATCAGTGTGTCGAGGAGTCTTCCTTGGCGTACCGGTACAAGTCCTGCGACGTGTCGATGAGTTCCTTCTGTTCCTCCGTCGAACCGACCATCGGAGGGGAGCCGTTGAGGGGGAGCTGTGCGCTCTCCGGCAGGAACTTGACGGTGATCAGGCCGATGACGCCGGCTGCCATCAAGTAGTAGGCGGGGACGAGCTTGTTGCCGGTCGCGTTCACCAGGGCCTCCGTCACCAGCGGCGTGGTGCCACCGAACGCCGCGACGGCGAAGTTGAAGCCGATGCCCATCGCCGCGTACCGGACCGCGGTCGGGAACAGGGCGGGGAGCGTGGCCGCGCTCGGCGCGGCGAAGCAGGCGAGGAGGGTGGAGAGGAGGAGGACGCCGAAGACGGGGGCCCAGGTGCCTTCCGACTTGATGAGCAGGAAGGCGGGGACGGCGAGGACGATCATGGCGATCGCCCCGCCCGCGTACAGGGGGCGCCTGCCGATGTGGTCGCTCAGGCGTCCGAGGAAGGTGATGATGACGACGATCCACACCATGCCGATGAGGACCAGGACGTCCCCCGAACTGGTGGAGCGGCCGAGTGTCTCCGTCTGATAGGTCGGGAGGTAGCCGGTGACCATGTAGTTCGTGACGTTGTAGAGCAGGACCAGGCCCATGCACACCAGCAGCGGGCGCCAGTGCTCGCGGACGATGGTCTTGAACTCGCTGCCGACCGATTCCTGCGCGAGGTTCCTCTCGTGCTCGTCGAGCTGCTTCTGGAAGGCGGGGGACTCCTCCAGCTTCAGCCGCATGTACAGGCCGATGACACCCAGCGGTCCCGCGATCAGGAACGGCAGGCGCCAGCCCCAGTGCAGCATCTGGTCGTCCGTGAGGGCGATGTTCAGGACGGTGACCAGGGCCGACCCCAGGGCGTAGCCGACGAAGGTGCCGAAGTCGAGCCAGCTGGAGAGGAAGCCGCGGCGGCGGTCCGGTGAGTACTCGGCGACGAAGGTGGTGGCGCCGCCGTACTCGCCACCGGTCGAGAAGCCTTGCACCATTCGGGCGACGAGCAGGAGGACGGGAGCGGCGATGCCGATGGTCTCGTAGCTCGGGATGAGGCCGATCGAGAAGGTGCCGGCCGCCATCATGATCATGGTGGTGGCGAGCACCTTCTGCCGCCCGATCCGGTCACCGAGCGGGCCGAAGACCAGGCCGCCGAGCGGTCGCACCACGAACGCGGCGGCAAAGGTCGCGAAGGACGAGATCAGCTGCGCGCCGGGGGAGGCACCGGGGAAGAAGACCTTGCCGATGGTGGCGGCGAGATAGCTGTAGACGCCGAAGTCGAACCACTCCATGCAGTTGCCGAGCGCCGAGGCGCCGACAGCCCGCTTGAGCAGTGGTTTCTCGACGACCTGGACGTCCTGCTTGCGGTAGCCCCGCTTGGTGCGCCGAAGCCGGCGGGCCAGTTCCTCGCGGACGTGCTGGGGCAGGCCCGCCACCGACTCCGGCATGCGCTTGCGGACTCTGGAGGTCGGGCCGTCCGAAGGTGTGTGGGACACGTGCCGATGCCGCCTCTCGCCGTCGTCCTCATCTCTTCTCGTCAGGGCCGAGTCTGCGCATTCCGATCACTCGGCGCACCTTGGGGACGGCTTCCCGGTACGTTCCTCGACACACCATCTCGTCACGACGCGCGCACGCACGTACGGCGCCGCGGGCCCTGGCGGACCGAGGTGGTCCGCCGTGGGGGAAGGGCCCGCGGCGCCGCTGAACCGAGGTGTGTTCCGTCAGCCGCCGACGTTCACGTCGATGCAGGCGTAGAAGGCGTTCGACGTGTCGGCGATGTTCCAGACGGCCAACACCTTCTGGTGGCCTGTCAGTGAGCCGAAGTCCACCTGGTGGGTGACCGTGGCGCCCGGCTTCGCGCCGTTGTCGTTGAACTCCGCGATTTCCTGGCCACCGGCGAAGTACTGCCAGGTGCTGGTGGCGTGCTGCGCCGTCAGCTTCCACTCGAAAGTGGTGCTGCGCGAGACCGGGGTGGCGACCCAGCCCTTGGAGTCGTCGTCGAGTTCGGCGAACCGGCTGTTGCCGCCGCTACAGCTGGTCAGCCCCTTGGGGCCCTCGACGCTCTGCGGTTCGTACGTGATGTCACCGCAGGAGACGGTGCCCGCGGCGCACTGGGCCTGCCGGCTGGGCGGGCTGGAGATGTAGCCGTGGGCGCTGGCCGAACCGGCGGGAAGGCTGACGGCGATGACCGGGGCGAGGGCCGCGCCGATGAGCGCGGCGGTCTTCCTTCTGGCGTTCATGCGTACTCCTTCACTTCAGGTCTTCCCGGGGCGTGCGTGAAGTGGGGGCGCACGCTCGGGCCGGCCTCTCGAGGGTGGGGCCAAGAGGCGCGAAGGGGGCAGCGGAAGCCGCCCGACGCAGAGGTCGGGTCAACTCCCGTAAGCGGAACGGCCGTTGCTTGGACTAGACCATACAAGTGGTCGTGGGCCTGTCAAGGTCCCCGCGAGGAACCGACGTCCGCCATACGCACTTGTGCCCCCGGATCGGCGGATCCGGGGGCACAAGTGGTGGCGCGGTGTGCGGAGTTCAGAGGCCCATGGAGGCCTGGAACTCCTCGAAGGAGACCTTGCGGTCGCCGTCGCTGTCGATGGTGTCGATGAGGTCCTGCGCGGCCTCCGCGGTGACACCCGTGTCGCCGAGCTCCGCGACGACCTGCCGGTACTCTTCGGCAGTCAACTGCCCGTCCCCGTCGACGTCGTACCGGTCGAAGACCTTCCGCGCGGCGGCTGTCATGTCGACCACTTGATCCCCATTTCCTTGCTGTTTCGAGACCGCCCCACTCTAGGACGTCCGGACGAAACCCCGGGACACCCGGGGGTGGGTCAGGCTAGCGTCCCCGGTATGTCACCTTCACTCGAGCGTCCCCCGTTTCGGTCCGACGAGCGCACGGCGCTCATTGGCTGGCTGGATCTCCAGCGGCAGATCCTGCGTTGGAAGTGCGAAGGCCTGAGCGATGCGGACGCGCTTCGCTCGGTCGTTCCGACGTCGCCCGCGTTGACGATGGCCGGACTCATCAGCCATATGCGGTGGGTGGAGCACCTCTGGCTCGAAGTGCTGTTCCTCGGTGGGGACAAGACGCTGAACCCGTCCTTCGACGAGTCGGAGGAGGACGCGGACTGGCGCACGGACGGAGTGCCGCTGAAGCAGTTGCTCGCCGACTACGAGGCGCAGTGCGACCGGAGCAACGAGATCGTGGCGGCGGCCTCCCTGGACGACGTCGGCCGCCACCCCGAGCACAACGCGGGCAAGGTGGACCTCCGGTGGATGCTGATCCATCTGATCGAGGAGACCGGGCGGCACGCGGGGCACGCGGACATCGTGCGGGAGCTGGTCGACGGGACGAAGGGCTACTACTGACGTCCCGGTCGGTGGTCCGGTCGGTGGTCCGATCGGTGGTCCGATCAGTGTCCCGGCCGGGGTTCAGTCTGACGCCGCGGCTCCTCGCCCGGCTCCAACGCCGGTGCGGATACGCCGAGATGGGACCGGCACTGCGGGCGCGGCGCCGCCTCCAGGCGCGGGCGGACCGCGCGTGGCCGGACGAACAGGGCCGCCGTGGCGGCGCCGAGCGCGAACAGCAGGGCGCTGCCGACCGCCGCCCGGTGGAACGACGTGTTCACGGCGTCCGGCCGGGTGTAGGCGTCGCCCGACAGGCCGACGGCGAGCGGCAGCGCGGCGACCACGAGGAGCTGGGCCACCCGCGCCGCCGTGTTGTTCACGCCGCTGGCCAGACCGGCGCGCTCCGGCGCGACCGACGCGAGGACGGTCGTCGTCAGCGGCGCCACGAAGAGGCTCATGCCGAACCCGAGCACGGCGACGGCGGGCAGCACATCGGCCGCGTACGTCGACTCCGGGCCGATCCGCAGCATCAGCAGCACGCCCGCCGCCGCGACGACGGGCCCCGCGACGAGCGGCAGCGTCGGCCCCACCCGGCGCGCCAGGTCACCGGCCCGCGCGGACAGCAGCAGCATCAGCACGGTGACCGGCAGTGTCGCCACGCCCGCCTGCAACGCGTCGTAGCCCAGGGCGACTTGGAGCTGTACGGGGAGGATGAAGAGGATGCCGCCGATCGCGGCGTAGAGGCAGAGCGTCATCCCGTTCGCGGCGCTGAACAGGCGCGAGCGGAACAGGGACGGCGGCAGCATCGGCGCGGACCGCCGCCGCTCCACCGCCACGAAGGCGACACCTGCGACGACGCCGACGCACGCGGCGAGCCACGTCGCCACCCCGGACGTACCGCCCGACGCCCCGATCAGCGCGTAGCTCACCCCGGCCAGACACACCGCGGCCAGCGCCGCCCCCGCCTGGTCGAACGGCGTGTCCGCCGCCGCGGCGGCGCGGCTCTCGGGAACGTACCGGAAGGCGATGGCCACCACGACCGCCGCGATCGGCACATTGATGAGGAAGATCCACCGCCACCCGGGCCCGTCGATCAGCCACCCGCCGAGAAACGGCCCCAGCGCCCCCGCCACACCGGTAAGACCCGACCAGGCGCCCACCGCCCGCGCCTGGTCGTCCGGGTGGAACACCGACCGCACCAGCGCGAGCGAGCCGGGCGTCAGCAAGGCCCCGCCCACCCCCTGCAACGCCCGCGCCGCGATCAGCGTGCCCTCCTCCGGCGCGAGCCCGCACGCCGCCGAGGCGACCGCGAACCACACGACACCCAGCACGAGCGCCCGCCGCCGGCCGATCCGGTCGCCCATCGCGCCGCCCCACAGGAGCAGCGCGGACAGCGTCAGCATGTAGGCGTTGACGACCCATTGCAGGGCGGAGAGGGAGGCGCCGAGGTCGCGGCCCATCGTCGGCAGCGCGACGTTGACGACCGTGCCGTCCAGCATCGCCATTCCGGACGCCAACACCACACACGCGAGGATCCACCGCCCGCGCGCCGAGGAGAGCCGGACGCCGGGGGCGGCGTCCGGAGCGGAGCGGGCGGTCGCAGCCATCGGCCACATTCTCCCGGAGCCACCACCCGTACGCGACCGCCGAGGGCACACCTCTAGTGCTGTGTCGGCTTCTGTGGTGTCGCCTCGCTGGGTCGTACGACGACGAAGCCCTCGCCTTCGAGCATGAGCTGCACCGCCTCGCCGGAGCCGCCGCGGATCATCGAGCCCAGCGACTGCGAGCGGTGCAGCGATGTCCGGAGCGCGGCGGTCCAGCCGACGACGGCGTCGGTGTCCACGTACACGGGCTGCTGCGGCGACACCGGGATGACGAGTGGGTTGCCCTCGCAGATCAGGCCGAGGCGGCCGTGCCCGGTGAACACGCTGTTGAACAGCCCGCCGCCGCTGATGCCCGCGCCCTTCACGGTCTTGATGTCGTACGACAGCGTGGCGTCGAAGCACAGCACGTTCCGGCCGTTGACGGTGAACACGTCGCCCGGCTCGATGTCGACGACGAACACGTTCTGCGCCTCTTGCGCGAACCAGGCCTCGCCCTGCCCGCGCACCTTCATCACGGCCAGCCCCTCCCCGGTGACGGCCCGCTTCAGCATGCCGCCGACGCCCTGCCCCTTCCGCTCGAACTTCAGATTCCCCCGGTAGGCGACCATGGCCCCCTGCCGAGCCAGCATCTCGCCGTCGACCACGTACCGGATCGACTTGGCGTTCTGCACGGTCATGCCCGGCGCCGCGGCGGGCTGCACCATGAACTCACTCGCGAAAAGATCACCCTTCATGCGGGCATCGTGGCCCGGAGGGATTCGTTCCTACAAGGCTCAAGTCACGGCTTGGGGTGCGCTTTGGGGCGCAGGACGTGCGGGGCGGAGCACGACTTCGCTGCCCAACGGGGTGAAGCCGCAGGCCAGGAAGGTGCGCAGGGAGCGGGCGTTGCCGGGGGAGACGGCGGCGTAGACCGGTTCGCCCTCGGGGACCAGGGAGAGGGCGTCGGTGAGGAGGGCGCGGCCGTGGCCCCGGCCGGGGGCGTGGGACGCGTGGAGTTCGATGCTCAGCTCGCGGCGTCCCGCGAGACCGTCGGCGAGGGTGACGAGGCCGCGTTCGTCGCCGTGGACGCGGACGTCGGCGCGCAGTTCGCGGGCGTGGCGTACGCGGGGGTGGGTGGCCGTGGAGGCGGTGTCGGTCAGGTCGGGGAGGCGCGGGGCGCCGCCGGTGCCGGGGGCGGTGAGGGTGGCGTCGGTGCAGCCGATCCATCCGGCGGGGCCCGCGAGGCGGCGCAGGAAGTCGGGGGCGAGGGAGGCGCCGAAGCCGTCGGGGCCGTGGGCCAGGACATCGGCGGCGGGCAGCGCGGTCGCGACGACCGCGTGTCCGGTGAAGGCGACGGAGCACTCCAGGCCGCCCGGGAGCGCGGGCAGCACGGTCACCGCGCCGTCGCAGGGCGGGAAGCGGCCTTCGTGGGCGCGGGTGAAGTACCCCAGGAGGGGGTGCGGGTGTGAGTACGGGTGTGGGTCGGTCACCGGGGCATTGTCAGGTGTGGCGGTGGCCCCGCGCACGCGACTCCCGTTTGATCGCCTTCAGGATCACGAACTTCGCGTTGCCCGCGACCAGTTGGCTGTTGCCGAACAGGCGGCGCAGCTTCACGTGGTAGCCGAGGTGGCGGTTGCCGACCACCCACAGTTCGCCGCCGGGGCGGAGGGCGGCGCGGGCCTGGACGAACATCCGGTACGCCGTCGCGTCCGTCGTCGCCTGGTGGCTGTGGAACGGCGGGTTGTTGAGGACCAGGTCCACGCTGCCGGGAGGCGTGTCGGCGAGGCCGTCGCCGACCTGGAAGTCGGCCGAGCCGGGGCGGTCGGCCGCGTTCGCCGCGTACGTGTCCCGAGCCGAGGCCACGGCCTGGTACGACTCGTCCGCGAAGAGCACGTCCGCGTCCGGGTGGCCGAGCGCCGCGCTCGTACCGACCACGCCGTTTCCGCAGCCCAGGTCCACGATGCTGCGCGCGCCCGTGACCTCGGGGAGGTGCTGGAGGAGGAAACGGGTGCCGATGTCGAGGTGCTCCGCGCAGAAGACGCCCGCGTGGTTGACGACGGGCCGGGAAGACAACGGGCCGATGTCCGGTGGGAGTTGGTAGGTGTGCGGCCATGGGTTCGGGCCGGGGGAGAGGGAAAGGTCCGGAGTCGTGAAGATGAGGCGGGCCTTCTTCTCCGCCAGTGACGTACGGGTCGGGCCGATGATCCGCTCGAACAGGTTCAGCGTCGAGGTGTGGATCTCCTTCACCATGCCGGTGCCGAGCACCACCGTGTTCTCGTGCACGGCGGGGCGCAGCCGGTGCAGCTGGTCCTCGAGGAGGGCGAGGCTCTTCGGGACGCGGACGATCAGGACGTCGACCTTGGCGGGCGGGGCGTCCTGGGTGGTGGGGAGGGGCGGGGTCGTGCGCCCGTTGCGGCTCAGGTTCGCGTGCGTCGCCTGCCGGCCGAGGTACGAGTCCGAGATCAGGGTCGGCGTGCACCCGGGCGCCCCCGTGAGCGCGGTGGCCAGGCCGCCCCAGCGGTCACCCACCACCGTCACCGCGCCGGTCAGGTCCGTGCCGGACTCGGCGAGGTGCCGCAGTGCGTACGTGTCCGCGGCGTCCCAGGCGCGGAGCTGCTCGCGCGGGTCCTCCGGGAAGCGGGTGAGGTCGACGTCTCCCCAGGGGGTGGTCAGTCGGGGGGCCGGGGCCTGGGTGGGCTGATCTGTGCGGTTCATCGTTCGGCAAGGCTAGCCGAGTGGGCGCGGTCGTCTGCTCCGCGCCCACTCGGCGTCCACCTCGCACGCACTCTGCGGCTACTCCGGGAAGTCGCCGTCCAGCGCCGCCGCCATCCGCAGATGCGGCGCCGCCTCGTCGTGCCGGCCCTGCCGCTCCAGGGTGCGGCCGAGCATCAGGCGGGCGTACTGCTCCACCGGGTCGCGCTCCACGATGGTGCGCAACTCGCTCTCCGCGCGGCGCAGTTGGGCCGAGTGGTAGTACGAGCGGGCCAGGAGGAGGCGCGGTCCGGTCTGCTCGGGAACCTCTTCGACGAGGCCGTCGAGGACCCGGGCGGCGTTCGCGTACTCCTTCGCGTCGAAGAACATCTGGGCGCGGTCCCAGCGCTCCGCCGACGTCCCGTGGGTGTAGTACGCCTGCTCCGTGTACTGCGTCCTCTGGTGTTGCTGTTGCACTGTTTCCTCCTTGCTCGACCGGCTCAACGGAAGCGGCGGCAGGAGTATTCCGTCAGTCGATGTTGGCCTTGGCCTGCGGCGACACCGGTGACACATCGGGGTACGGGCGCGGATAGCGGGAGCCGATGCCGAAGCGGTCCGCGAGGGTGTCGGCGAAGGCCGCGGCGATACGGATCTCCCCGTTGGGGTTGGGGTGGGTGCCGTCCCAGGTGTGTTCGGGGGCGGAGAACTCGGCGGCGGTCTCCGCGACCACGAGCGGCTCCGCCGCGGAGTCGAGGTCGGCGGCGACGGCGCGAATCCGGTCGTTGGTGGCGTCGACGCGGGCCGCGAAGGCGGGCTCGTCCACGGCCTTCTGGCAGTTCAGTACGGTGCCGAGCGCGATGGCGACGCCGGGGCGCCCGGCGCGGGCCCGCGCCACGAACTCGCGCAGGTTCGCCTCGAACCGCTCGGGCTCCACGCCGTACCAGAACAGGTCGTTGATCCCGAGGAGCACGAGCAGGTACTCGGGGTCGTGCTCGCGGGTCTTCGCCTCGATCTCCTCCTTCTCGTGGACGTAGGGCCTGCCCCACTGCGCGTCGTGGTCGCGGTCGAAGTCCGGGTCGGCGTAGGTGTCGTCGTCGTCACCGACCTCGGCGGTGCGGATGTTGTCCAGGGTGTCCTTCGGCCCGACGAGGTCGAGGTCGACGTCGTGGGCGCGCAGGTGGGTCCACAGGCGGTAGCGCCAGGTCCAGTCGCCGCTGCTGCCGTGCGAGATCGAGTCGCCGACGATCATGACGTTGATGACGTGGTCGTGGTCGTTGGTGGGCACGGTGTTCTCCTCGTACGTGGGCGGGGTGGGTGCCAAGGGGGACGGAGGGCGGTCGGGCTCCGGCGGGTACGTGCGCAGGACGCGTGCCGGTACGCCGCCGATCAGGCAGTGGTCGGGGAACGTGCCGCGGACGACGGCGCCCGCGGCCACCGCGACGTTCCGGCCGAGCCGGGTGCCCGGCAGGACGACGGCGCCCGCGGCGATCCAGCAGCCGTCCCCGATCGACACCGGGTGGTTGTGCGGGGGCTGGGCGCCGATGGGGGTGCTGGGGTCCGTGTACCCGTGGTTCTGGTCGGTGATGTAGACGTTCGGCGCGATGAAGACGTGGTCGCCGACGGTGACGGACTCGTGGGCCACGATGTGCGTACCCCGGCCGACGACACATTCGCGGCCGAGGCGGAGCACGGGGTCCGGGCCGAGGTCCAGGCCGGGGAGGAGCCCGGCGGTGAGTGTCACCTGGCTGCCGACGAGGGTGCCGTCGCCGAGGTGGATCCACGGTTCGCCGTAGCGGCAGCCGCCGGGGAAGCCGATCCGGGCGCCGGTGCCGAAGTACGCGAATCGGTGGGCCTCCGGCGCCTCGCCGGTGACGGCTCCGGTGCGTTCCGCCCACGCCCAGGCCCGGCGCACCGCCGCGCCTCCGAGGGCGCGGGCGCTTCGGCGGGCACGGAGCGTGAGACGTACGGCACGTCCCGTGTGCGGGGTTCCCACGTGATCAGGTTAGGGAGGGGCGGGCGGGCGCGCGCGGCGAACACGGTGACCCTGGCGACGTAAGGGCAGGTCAGGGCCTCACGGTCGGGTGCCGGTCGACTCCGCGCGCAGGGCCGCCTCCAGTTCGAAGCGGGCGTCCGGGTCGGTCAGGGCGGGGCCGAAGAGGCGTTGCAGGTGGTGCAGGCGCTGGCGGGCGGTCTGCGGGTGGATGTCCAGGCGCTCGGCGAGTTCGGGCGCGCTGCCGTGCGGGCACTGGAGGTGGGCGAGGAGGGTGTGGGCGAGGCGGTCGCGCTGTTTCGGGGTGAGTCCGGCGAGGGGTGCGAGGCGGCGCGCGGCCATGAGGCGGACCAGTGCGGGGTCGGCGAGCAGCAGCAGCTCCGTGAGGCGCTGCTCCGCTTCGCGTGGTGCCCCGGCGGGAACGGGTTCGCCGGATTCACCGGATTCACCGGACTGCCCGTGCTCGGCATCAGGTTCGTACTCGTCGTCGCCGGTGGTGCCGTTGCCGTCGGCCGCGCCGTGTTCGCGCAGGGTCCGCGCCCAGCGCAGCGAGTCGGCGGCCTGGGCGAGGGGGACGGCGGGGCCGATGACGCCCGAGCGCTCGCGCAGGAGCCGGTGCAGGCGGGGGTCGGAGAGGCGGGCCTCGGGGTCGGGGACGAGGAGGCAGGGGGCGGGGCCGTCGAGCTCGGCGAGGACGTCCACGGGGAGCGGCTTGCGACGGGCGGGGGAGGCGGCGCCGGGGTCGTGCCCTCGCGGCACCACGCCCGGAGCGGCCCCCGCACCCTCCGCCCTCGAACCCGCCCCCGGCGCCCCGGACCGCGCGCCTTCCGTTCCGGGGGTCCGGGATCGCGCGCCCACCGCCCCCGGACCCGCCCCCTCCCCCCTCGGCCCCAACGCCACCGCCGCCACCGTCTCCGGCAGTGCCCACTCCGCGTCGAGCGCCGCCTGCTCCAACGCCTCCGTCGGTGCCGCGTCCGACGCGATCAGGAGGGTGAGCAGGCGGTGGCGGCGGCGTCCCAGCGTGCCCGCCGCGTCCGCCTGGGCGCGCGCGTACGCGGCGACGGACTCCGCCGCGATCTCGTCGATGTGCGTGAACGCCGTCTCCGCGAGCTGCGCCACCGCCTCCGTGCCCAGGGAAAGCCGCCGCGCCACGCGCGCGTAGCGGCGCCACGCCACCCGGCCGCCCAGCCGGTACGCCGCCTGCAGCGCGTCCAGGCTGCGGCCCTCCGCCAACTCGCCGCGCCCGAGCGCCCGGTAGACCGGCAGGCGCCGCGCGTCGAGTTCGCCGCCGCCCTCGCCGACCCGGTCCACGAATTCCGCGAGGGCGGTTTCCACGCCGTTTTGGATGGACATTCCGAACTGCCCGGACAACGGCCGGGAGAATTCCGGTATTTGCCGCCGGATTTCGTGGATGATCTCGGCCGCGAGGGTGCGGTTCTCCTTGCGCAGCTCGTCCCCGAGGCGCTGCGGAAATGCCGCCCAGGCGCCACCGAATGGCGGCACGGCCGCCGTCCCGGAACCGTTCATCCCCTCACTCCCAGGTCCCTCCCCGGTCGCTCCCGGGTTGCTGCCAGGTCGCTGCCAGGTCCGCCCGTTCGCCGAGTATGGGCCGAGGTTACTCGCGGGTCAAGGTGTTGACGGAAAGTCAACTACCAGTGCTAGTCGCTCGTTCACCAGCGGTATTGCGGATCACTTGAGCCGTGAACTCGGCGAAGCGCTCACTTCGGTGACACCTTCGCCCGCCGCGCGGGGGGATTCCTGGCACCGCCCTGCGCGCCCAACGGCCCGCCGCGCCAACACCGTTGCCCGGCGCCTCGCACGTCTCCTAGCTTCACGCCGTCCGACGCCGCGCTGTATGCGGCGCGCATTCCACATTCCAGAACAAGGGACGGCAAGGGACGGTACTGGAAAATGAGACGCAGGATATTCGGCGCCGCCGCCGCGGGTGCCCTCGGAATTGCGGGACTTGTCTCGCTGGGCTCCCCGCACGCGACGGCGACCGAGGAGCAGCGCCCGGTCGAGTACAACTTCACCAAGGGGTTCATGGCCGGATTCTTCAAGCCCGGCGAGGCGCCTCCCGGCGCGAACGACTGGAACTGCCGGCCCAGCGCCGAGCACCCGCGACCCGTCGTCCTCATCCACGGCACGCTCGAGAACATGAACGACAACTGGCGCGGCGCCGCACCCCTGTTGGCGAACAACGGCTACTGCGTCTACGCCTTCAGCTACGGAGGCGACGAGCCGACCTCGGCCATCCAGGGCACCGGCCACATGAAGGACAGCGCCACCTGGCTCGGCGCGTTCGTGGACAAGGTGCGCGGCGCGACCGGCGCCGCCGAGGTCGACCTGGTCGGCCACTCGCAGGGCGGCGGCCCGCTGCCCCGCACCTACCTCAAGGACGACCCGAGCGCCGCGGGCAAGGTCGACAAGCTCGTCGGCATCACCCCGTCCAACCACGGCACCACCCTCTCCGGCATCACCGAACTCGGCCGCCAGCTGCACCTGTTGGAGCCGGTGAACGGCCTCCTCGACAAGACCGCCCCGGCCCTCGTCGAGCAGGAGATCGGCTCCGACTTCAACAAGGCCCTCGACGCCGGCGGCGACACCGTGCCGGGCGTCGACTACACCGTCATCGCCACCAAGTACGACGAGGTGGTCACGCCCTACACGAACAGTTACCTCAAGGCGGGCCCCGGAGCGGCCGTGCGCAACATCCGCCTCCAGGACAGCTGCGCCAAGGACTACTCCGACCACCTCCAGGCCCCGTACGACCCGATCACCCTCACCCACGTCCTCAACGCGCTCGACCCCGCACACCCCCGCCCGGTGAAGTGCCAGACGGTGCTCCCGCTCACCGGACCCACCGGACCGGTCGAGCAGTAGCAACTGCCGGTGCTCGATCCGGTTTCCGCCCGTCACACCAAGAGTGGCGGGCGGCTCCCATGTGTCGGCGCCTGTGTCCGCACCCCAGGCCGTGTTGACTCGCTGCGTGTGCCACGTATGTTGCTGTGCGTCCCATCTCCGACTCGCGCACCGTTACGTCACTGACACACCCTCCGCGCACTGGGAGCACCATGGACACCAGACCTGCCACCACCCCCGCCGCCACTCCCACCCCCGCCACGACGCCCGGCACCGGCCCCTCCTTCACCCGCCGCCGCTTCCTCCAGACCACCACCGCCACGGCCGGAGCCCTCGCCGCGGGCGCCGGCACCCTCCTCGAAGCACCCCAGGCGATCGCGGCCCCAGCCGCCCCCGCCGCCACCTCCCTCTCCTTCACCGCCGCCACCAACGGCGCCGCCACCCTCGCCCCCTCCGGTGACCGCTTCGTCGCCGAGATCCAGAACATCCTCTGGTCGATCCCGCGCAAGGGCGGCACGGCGACCCCGCTCACCGCCCCCGAACTGGAGCCGACCCGCCCGCAGTTCGCCCCCGACGGCAAGCGGCTCGTCGTCTGCGCCTACCAGGGCGGCGGCTTCCACCTGTGGCTCCTCGACGCCGACGGGTCCGGGACGCCGAAGCAGCTCACCGAAGGACCGTGGGACGACCGCGGCCCGGCCTGGTCCCCGGACGGCACCCGCGTCGCCTTCGCCTCCGAGCGCGGCGGCGACCCCGAGTCCGCCGCCCCGTACCGCATCTGGACCGTCGACGTACGCGACGGAACCCTCACCCGCCTCACCGGCACACCCGGCCAGGAAGGCCCCCAACAGGGCGGCGCCTGGGAGGACTTCGACCCCACCTGGTCCGCCGACGGCACCCGCGTGCTGTTCGTACGAGGCGTGCCCACCGAAGCCGGAACCCTCAAGGCGTCCACCATCGCCTCGGTCGCCGCCGACGGCACCGGGCCGGTCACCGCCGAGCACACCGACGACTCCGGCGCCCAGGTCATGACGCCCGCCGTCGCCCCGGGCCCGAAGGGCCCCCTCGCCTACCTGCGGACCACGCCCGCGCCCGCCGCCACCTGCGCCCTCGTCGTCGACGGCGAACCGGTCGACGTCCCCGGCGACCTCGCCCCCGTGCCACCCCGCTGGACCGGACCCGACACCCTCCTGCTCACCGTCGACGGCCGCTTCCGCCTCCTGCGCCCCGCCGCGCCCAGCGAGGGCGAACAGGTCGTGTTCACCGCCCAGTTGCCCGTCGACCGGCCCCACTACCGCGTCAAGCGCTACGACTTCGAGGCCGGGGGAGCCCGCCCGGTGCGCTCCCCGCACCTGCCCGCGCTCTCGCCCGACGGTGAACAGGTGGCGTTCGCCGCGCTCAACGCCCTGTGGGTCGGCGGCACTTCGGGTGGCCGGGCGCCGCGCAAGGTCGTCCAGGCGCCCGTCACACGCTACGTACTCGCCCCGTCCTGGACCCCCGACGGCAAGGCGCTCGTCTACGCCGACGACCGCGCGGGTCTGTTCTCCGTACGCCGCCACGACCTCGCCAGCGGGAAGGAGACCGTGCTCGCGGAGGGCGGCCGGGTGTTCCCCGCGCTCTCGCCCGACGGGAAGCGCCTCGCGTGTATCGACATGTCCGGCAACCTCGTGCTCCGGGACCTCGACGCCGAAACCGAGCGTGTCCTCGCCGCCCCGATGGGAAGCGGCGGGCTGCCCGGCAGGCCCTGCTGGTCGCCCGACGGCAGGTACGTGGCGCTGTGCGACCGCGGCCGCCTCAACCAGCGCTTCCGCGAGGGCTACAACCTCGTACGCGTCGTCGACACCGAGTCAGGCAAGGCGGTCGTGCACGCGGTCGCGCCGCATGTCTCGATCGCCGACCGCTACGACTCCGGGCCGGTCTGGTCGCCCGACGGGCACACCATGGCCGTCGTCGTCGAATCCGCGCTGTGGCTGCTGCCCGTCCGCCCCGACGGCACCCCGGACGGCGCACCCCGGCAGATCACCGAGGAGGCCGCCGACCACCCCAGCTGGTCCGCCGACGGCCGACACATCCTGTATCTCAGCGCGGGCCGACTCCGCCTCCTCGACGTGGCGAAGGGCACCGCCCGCACGGTCAAGATCCCGCTCGACCACCGCCGCCCCCGCCCCGCCGACACCGTCGTGCACGCGGGCCGCTTCTGGGACGGCACCGGGACCGAGGTCCGGGACGATGTCGACCTCACCGTCGAGGGCGGCCGCATCACCGCCGTCACCCCGCACCGCGCGAGCGGCCGGGGCGCGGCCAAGCGCGTCGACGCCTCCGACAAGACCGTGATCCCGGGCCTGTGGGACGCCCACACCCATCCCTGGCAGTCGACCTACGGCGGCCGGCAGACCGCGCTCCAACTCGCGTACGGCATCACCACCGCCGTCTCCCTCGGCGGCTTCGCGTACGAACAGGCGCGCATCCGGGAGGCCGTGTACGCGGGGGCGCTGGCCGGGCCGCGGCTGCTGGCCACCGGGGAGCTGCTGGACGGGCCGCGTGTCGCGTACAGCATGGGCCGCGCGCACCGCACCCGCGCGGGCCTGCGCCGCTCCCTCGACCGGGCCGCCGCGCTCGACTGGGACTTCGTCAAGACCTATGTGCGGGCCCCGGGTTGGCTGATGAAGGAGGCGGCGTCCTTCGCGCACGAGCACCTCGGCGTGCGCAGCGGCAGCCACCTGTGCACCCCCGGAATCCAGCTCGGCCAGGACCTGACGACCCATCTCCAGGCCACCCAGCGCCTGGAGTTCGGGCACGCGACGACGGCGACGGGACACTCCGGGCAGGACATCCCGGAGATCTACTCGAAGAGCGGGGACTTCCACCTCATCGCGACGCCGTTCACCGCGCAACCGCTGCTCGGCGCCGACCCGGCCCTCGCCGACGACCCGCGTGTCACCACGCTCATGCCGCCGTGGGACACCGCCGCCGTGGAGAAGCTCGCCGGGACTCCGCCCACGGCCGCCCAACTCGCCACCCTGGACACGGAACTCGCGGTCTACCGGCGGGTCCTCGCGGCGGGCGGCCACATCGCGCTCGGCACGGACCAGCCGCTCGTCCCGGTCGGCCTGCACCTCCACCTCGCGCTGCGCGCCCTGCACCGCGGCGGGCTCACGGCGGCGCAGGCCCTGCACACCGCGACCCTCATGCCCGCCCGCGTCTTCGGGGCGGACGCCGACCTCGGCACCCTGGAGGAGGGCAAGCTCGCGGACCTGGCGATCGTCGACGGCGACCCGTTCACCGACTTCGACGACCTGATCCGTACGACGTCGGTACTGCGCGGCGGCGTCCCCTTCCAACAGGACGACCTGGTCGGCTCGTTCGAACCGGTGGCCTCCAGAACACTGAAGGCCACCGGTGACGACTGGCTGGCGGTGGGCCGCCACATGCGCCGCGAAGGGTGCTGCGACGCCGGGATCTGATCCCGGGGCCAGCCTCCGAGCGGCTAACCCTGTACGCGCGTCCCGCGCGGCGCGAGACGGTTGCCGACGGCCCCGAACAGGCCGTCGGCGACCAGCGCGAGCACCGCCACCCACAGCGCCGCCGCGATCACCCCCGACAGGCCGTACGACACCTGGTTGAGGATGATGTCGCCGAGCCCGCCGCCCCCGGCGACAGCCGCGAGGGTCGCGCTGGAGATGACGTACACGACGGCGATCCGGATGCCGGTGAACAACACCGGGAGGGCGAGGGGGAGTTCGACGCGCCACAGGATCTGCCACTGCGTCAGACCCATGCCGCGCGCGGCCCGCACCAGGTCCGCGTCGACCTGCTCGACGCCCAGGTACGCGTGGGTGAGGACCGGCGGGATCGCCATGATGACGAGCGCCGTCATGACGTTCACGAAGCCGATGCCCAGCAGCCCGAGGAAGATGGCGATGAGGGCGAGCGAGGGCAGGGCCCGGCCGATGTTGGAGATGCTCACGGTCAGGAACGAACCCTTGCCGCGGTGTCCGAGCCACACACCGAGCGGCACCGCGATCACCAGCGCCACCGCGACGGCCACCGCCGACAGCAGCAGGTGGTCGAGGGTGCGGTCCAGGAGCAGTCCGAGGTGGTCGGCCATGAAGGAGAAGCTCGCGAGGAAGGTGTGCATCAGACGGTCCTCCGCGTCCTGGCCCACGGCGTGAGCACCCGGCCGAGCAGCACGAGCAGGCCGTCGGCGGCCAGCGCGAGCGCCACGGCGAGCAGCCCGGCCCCGATGAACTGCGTGTTGAACGGCGACTGGAGGCCCTGGATGATCGGCGAGCCGAGCCCCTGGTCGATGATGAACGCGGCGATCTCGACGACGCTGATCGTGGTCACCGTCGCCACCCGCAGCCCGCTGATCACGGCGGGCAGCGCGAGCGGAAGCTCGATGCGCCACAGGATCTCGCGCCGCGTCAGACCCATGCCGACACCGGCCCGCCGTACGTCCTCCGGCACCTCGCCGAGCCCGGTGACCGTCGACTTGAACAGCACCATGAGTGTGTACGCGACGAGGGCGATCTCGGCCGTGAGGACCGAGAGCCCGGTCACCGGCACGAGCAGCGTGAACAGTGCCATCGGCGGGATCGTGTAGAGGAAGGAGGTGAGTCCGCCCAGCGGCCTGACCAGCCACTTCCGGAAGTGCGCGAGCAGCGCCAGCGGGAACGCGATCAGGAAGCCGATACCGACCGCGATCACCGTGAGGCGCACGTGCTGGACGAGGGCGGGCCCGAAGACACTGGAGAAGTTCGCGGTGAACCAGTCCACGCAGAACACACCGTTGTCGCGGACACACGCACCGGCCGTGCCGAAGTCGGGGATGACCGGGTTCGGCCCGGAAGCCAGGAGACTCACGCCGCCTCCCGTATGAGCGCGACGGTGACCGAGCCGACCGGCTTCCCTGCCTCGTCCGAGACCGAGAGACGCTCCGCGTCACCGGCCATCAGCGCCGACAGCGCGGTGCGCAGGGTGTCGCCCGTGCGCAGGGAACCCTCGGCGCCGTCCGCCGGGTCCAGCTTCAGATCGCCGAGCGTACGCAGCGTCAGCGCCTTCAACCCCCGGTCCGTGCCGACGAATCGGGCCACGTAGTCGTCGGCGGGCTCGCGCAGGATGCGCTCCGGGGTGTCGTACTGGAGGAGCTTGCCGCCCTTGGCGAGGATCGCGACGCGGTCGCCCATGCGGACCGCCTCGTCGATGTCGTGGCTGACGAACAGCGTCGTCTTGCGCACCTGTTCCTGGAGGCGCAGGAACTCGCCTTGCACGTGCTCGCGGGTCACCGGGTCGAGCGCGCCGAACGGCTCGTCCATGAGCATGATGGGCGGGTCCGCCGCCAACGCCCGCGCGATGCCGACGCGTTGACGCTGGCCGCCGGAGAGCTGCGCGGGATAGCGGTGGGCGTACTCCTTGTGCGGGAGGCCGACGAGTTCGAGGAGTTCGCGGGTCCGCTCGGTGATCCTCGGCTTCTTCCAGCCGAGCACCTGCGGCACCGTCGCGACGTTCTCCTCGATCGTCAAGTGCGGGAAGAGGCCCGCCTGTTGGATGACGTAGCCGATTCCGCGCCGCAGCTCGATGACGTCCTGCTCGCGGATGCTGGCGCCGCCGATCCGGATGTCTCCGCTCGTCAGCTCGGTGAGCCGGTTGACGAGGGTCAGCGCGGTCGTCTTCCCGCACCCGGAGGCGCCGAGCAGGACGCAGATCTCGCCGGCGGGAACGGTCAACGACAGTGCGTCGACAGCGGGTTCGGCCCCGGAGTCGTACGTCTTGGTGGCCGCGTCGAAGACGATGTCGGCAGCGGTCTGCATCGTGGTGTGCTCCTCGGTCGCGGTCATATCAGGTCGTTCGCTCTCAGGAAGCGGTCGGCGACTCGGGTCGGGCTGAGCCGCATCATCGCGGCGGCCTCGTTCAGGGCCTGCATGGCTTCCTCGGTGAGCAACTCGTCCACGGCGTTCAGCGGTTCGGTGAGCTTCTCGCCGTACCGCTCGACGAGGGACGTCCGCACGACGGGGGAGACGTTCTGGAACCCGAACACGGCCTGGTCGTCGTCGAGGAGGGTGAAGTCGTAGCGGCGCAGCTGCGGGTCGGTGGTGAACACATCGGCCGCGGCCACGTCCCCGTTCTTGAGCGCCGGGTACTGGAGGCCGATGTTGAGCGGCCGCACCTTCATGTCGTGCAGGCCGTACGCCTTGACGATGGCGTCGAAGCCGAGCGGGCCCGTGATGTTGTCGGGGTACTCGGCGTACGAGATCCTCCCCAGCTTCTTGAGGTCGCCGATGGTCCTGAGGCCGTGCTCGCGGGCGTCGGCGGTGCGTACGGCGACGGCGTTGCGGTTCTGGAAGGGGGTCGGCGGCAGCAGCGAGACACCCCGCCCCGCCTCGAACCGCTTCGCCGCCTCGTACGTGCCGCGCGCCGTCGTCGGCATGTGTTTCGGCATCGCGAACGTCTGCAGGATGACGCCCGTGTACTCGGGGTACAGGTCGATCTGCCCGTTGCGCAGCGCGCGGTCGATGAGGTCGGCGCTGCCGACGTTGGACTTGAGGACGACGTCGAAGCCGCGCGCCCGCAGGATCTGCGCGTACAGCTCGCCCATCACCCACGACTCGGTGAACTGCTTCGAGCCGACCGTGACGACCGGCCCGGTTCCGGCGGCGGAACCGGTGGCGGTGGCGACGCCGGCGGCCGCGAGGACGCCGAGCGAGCCGGTCAGAAGCGTACGTCTGCGCATGCTCAGACCCCTTCCCGAGGTATCACGGCGTCGGTGGTGCGATGGAAGACGCGGGTGTCGCCTTCGTAGGCGGTGAGGGTGTTGACGACGGTGAACGCGGCGGCGTCGGAGGTCATCCGGCTGTGCGTGACGACCTTCCAGTGCCAGTCGCCGCGCCCGCCCTCCTCGGTGCGCTCGCACTCGACGACGGCGGACGACGGTTCGCCCTCGGTGAGCGCGAACCGGTCGACGGCGTCGCCCCGCTTCCACAGGCCGTCGGCCAGGTCCTTGAACTCCCCGTCGTTGATGGCGAGTTCGACGACCGTGCGGCCGCTGACCGGATCGTGCTCGACGCGCCGCGAGGATGCCTCGCCCGACGTGGCCAGGTCGACCGGCAGATCCGGTTGCGGCTCCCCGTACGGGCGCAGCGTGTCGTCCGCGTCCGTCGGCGGCCGTACGGGCAGGTGCAGCGCGGCGGCGGGGGAGGGGTGCAGGGTGACGGTGACCGGCTCGGGCGAGGGCCATGCCAGCGGCCAGTACGAGGCCGAGACCGCGACGCGGACGCGGTGGCCGGGCGCGAAGGCGTGCGCGGTCGCCATCAGCGGCACGGTCACGTCGTAGGGACGCCCCGGCTCCAGCGGCAGCGGCTCCTCATGGCCCTCGCGGTGCGTGAGATTGAGCAGACCGCGGCTGACGAGGCGTGAACTGCCGTCCGGTGCCACGTCGTTGACCCGCACCGCGAGCTGTGCGGCGGGCCGGTCGGCGCTCACCCGGAGCGTCACGGACGGGGCGCCGAGGATCTCCGCGCGCTCGTCGAGGGGCGTGCCGGTGAAGCAGTGCGCGAGGCCGTCGTCGGCGCCCTGCGGCCCGAACTGGCCCGCCGCGTCGCCGAATTGGAGCCAGCTGCCGCCCGCCGTGCCGAGGACGCGCGTGCTGTCGAGGTGCGCTTCGCGGAAGCGCAGCGGGTCGTGCCCGACCGCCTCCTCGCCCGCCGACTCCCCGGCGAGCGCGAGCCGTTGCCACGCGACGCGCGCCGAAGGCCACTCCCGCTCGGCCACCCACCGCCCGGGACGCTCCTCCCGGTCGTCCCCCGGCGCCGCCCACTCGGGCATCCACGCCCGCAGCGCAGGATCCTCCAGGGCGCCGGTGTCCTCGCCGCGCAGGAACTGGTCGAACCAGCGCACCACCTCACCGTGGAAGTCGATGGCGGGCCCCGGCGCCGCCTGATGCGGGTACGTGTGTGCCCACGGCCCGACGAGCGCCCGCACCGGAGCGTTGCCGACACCCTCCAACAGGCGCAGCACGGCGCCGCAGTACGGGTCGTACCAGCCGCCCACCGCGAGGACCGCCGCCTCGATCGCCCCGAAGTCCTCGCACACCGAGCCGTGCTTCCAGAAGGCGTCGCGGGTCTGGTGCCGCAGCCACTCCTCCACGTACACCGGGGTGTCGGCCATCCGCTCAAGCCAGCGCTCGCGCCACGCGTCGCCGACCACGGCCGGGTCGGCGGGGCGCGCGTTGTAGGCGAGCATCGTCGACGCCCACGGCAGCATCTCCGATGCGATCAGCGAACCGCCCGTGTAGTGCACGTCGTCGGCGTACCGGTCGTCCGTCGAGCAGACCGTCACGATCGCCTTGAGCGCGGGCGGGCGCAGCGCCGCGATCTGCAGCCCGTTGAAGCCGCCCCAGGACTTGCCGATCATGCCGACGGTGCCGTCGCACCACTCCTGCTCGGCGAGCCACGCGACGACCTCGACGCCGTCGTCCAGCTCCGCTTGCGCGTACTCGTCGAGCATCAGCCCGTCCGAGTCGCCGCTGCCGCGCAGATCGACGCGGACGGCGGCGTAGCCGGACGCGGCGAAGCGGGCGTGCAGGCTGTTGTCGCGGTCGGCCGTGCCGTCGTTCTTCCGGTACGGGATGTACTCCAGGATCGCGGGCGCCGGCCGGACCGGTCCCTCCGGGAGCCACACGCGGGCGGCGAGGCGGGTGCCGTCGGCGAGTGGAATCCACAGGTGACGCACGAGTTCTGAGGGTGCTTCGGGCAAGGTGAGGTACTCCTGTCGCGCTCCAGCTACTCACTGTCCATTCAGTAGCAGCGGCTGGGCTCCCTACCCGTCGACCACCCAGCGAAACCATGTGTCCCAGAAGTTGGACGGGCGGAGGCGTCCCGGATGGGAGGGTGAGGGGCATGGACACCACCCCGGACACCACCCCGGACACCACCCCGGACGCACCCCCGCGAGGCACCACCACCCCTCCGTACCGGCTGCTCCCCGGCGACCCGGCCTCCCCGGTGCTCCTGCACGTCCCGCACGCCTCCCGGACGATCCCGGCGCGCGTACGGGAAGGGCTGCTGCTTGACGACGCCGCCCTGGAGCGGGAGCTCGACCTCATCACCGACGCGCACACCGAGGTCGTCGCGGAACGCGCCGCGCGGGCCGCGAGAGTCACGCCGTGGCGGTTCGTCAACGAGCGGTCCCGGCTGGTCGTCGACCCGGAGCGGTTCCCCGACGAGCGGGAGGAGATGCGGGCGGTCGGCATGGGCGCGGTCTACACGCGCACGACGCACCGCGAGCCACTGCGGGCCGAACCTCCGGCGGACGAGGGCGAGTTGCTGGACACGTACTTCCACCCCTACGCGCGGGCCATGACCGACGCCGTGGCGGACCGGCTGGCCGCTACCGGCCGCGCGGTGATCGTCGACGTGCACTCCTACCCGAGCCGCGCCCTGCCCTACGAACTCCACGGCGCGGGCCGGCGCCCGCCCGTCTGCCTGGGCGTCGACCCCTTCCACACGCCCCACGCGCTCCTCGACCGGGCCCGCGAGGCCTTCGCCGGGCTCGGCGGGACCGCCGTCGACACACCTTTCGCGGGGACGTACGTCCCGCTGGAGCACTACGGCCGGGACCAGCGCGTCGCCGCGCTCATGGTGGAGCTGCGCCGGGACGTGTACCTCGACGAACCGACGACGCCGCACGAAGGACTGGACGCCGTGGCGTCGGCGTTGGCCGCGCTGGTCACACCGTGGTGAGTGCCTCCGGCGTGAGGTCCGCGAGCGTCGGGTAGCCGTCGACCGCCATGATGAGGTCGGCCTCGGCGAGGAGCGAGCGCAGGGTGTGGACCAGGCCGTCGACGCCGCCGACCGCGAGCCCGTATGCGTACGGCCGCCCGACGCCCACGGCCGTCGCGCCCAGCGCCAGCGCCTTGACGACATCCGCGCCCGAGCGGACCCCGGAGTCGAAGAGGACCGGCAGGCCGTCCGCCGCCTCGACGACGCCGGGCAGCGCGGCGAGCGCGGGAAGCCCGCCGTTGGCCTGCCGGCCGCCGTGGTTCGAGCAGTAGATGCCGTCCACGCCGCCGTCCTTGGCGCGGCGTACGTCCTCGGGGTGGCAGATGCCCTTGAGGATCAGCGGCAGATCGGTGAGCGAGCGCAGCCACGGAAGGTCGTCCCAGGTGAGCGGGTTGCCGAAGAGGCCGACCCAGGAACTGACCAGGTCCATGGGATCGGTGCTCGCGGCGATCTCCTGGAAGCGCGGGTCGGAGGTGTAGTTGGCGAGGCAATGGCCGCGCAGCTGCGGGAAGTTGGACGTCGCCAGGTCGCGCGGGCGCCAGCCGGTGACCCAGGTGTCGAGCGTGACCACGATGCCCTTGTAGCCCGCCGCCTCGGCCCGCTTCACGAGGCTCTCGGCCAGCGCCCGGTCGGTGGGTGTGTAGAGCTGGAAGAAGCCGGGGGTGTCACCGAACTCCGCCGCCACGTCCTCCATCGGGTCCACCGTCAGCGTCGACGCCACCATGGGCACACCGGTACGCGCCGCGGCCCGCGCCGTCGCCAGATCCCCGTGCCCGTCCTGCGCGCACAGCCCGATCACCCCGACCGGCGCCATGAACAGCGGCGAGGCGAGCCGCATCCCGAACAGGTCCACGGACATGTCCCGTTGCGTGGCACCCACCATCATCCGCGGCACGAGCCCGTACCGCTCGAAGGCCCGCACATTCGCCCGCTGCGTGTGCTCGTCGCCCGCGCCCCCGGCGACGTACGACCAGACGGAGGGGGAGAGGGCGGCCCGCGCGCGCTCTTCGAGCGTCGCGAAGTCCATCGGCTGCGTGGGTGTGACGCCGCGCAGTCCGTCGAGGTAGATCTCGAATTGGTAGTCGCCGAACTGCGGGCTCATCGCGCACCTCTTCACCAGGGGACAGGGGCACCCCAATCTGCCAGGTCAGCGGCGTGCCGCAAAGGGGTCGGCGGGTGTCACGACGTCCGCCACTCGTGGTCGGGGAGGAAACGCACGTCGTACCGCTGTGGCACCGTGCCGAACTTGTGCGGCTCGGGGACGAACGGCCGGGCGGGCAGGCCCATCTCCTCCACCGGCGTGCCCAGCGACTCGAAGAACCGCTCGAAGGTGCCGCCTGGGCCGGCCGCGACGCCGACGACCTGGGAGTGGTGGCGCTCCATGCGGTACGCGTGCGCGCAGTTCTTCGGCACGAACCCGAAGTCACCCGGCGTCAGCAGCCGTTCCAGCTGCTCGCCCTCGGGGTCCTCGGCGAAGAGCCGGACCGCGCCCTGCGTCACGTAGAACACCTCATGGGTGTCCGCGTGCACATGTGCCGGGATGATGTCGCCCTTCGGGCCTTCCACGGTGAAGAAGTTGAAGGTGTGGTCGGTCTGCTCGCCGCCCGCGTACACGGTGACGAGATCGCCGAAGAGGTGGGCCCGGTCGCCGTGCCCCTTCTCGATGACGTACGGCTTCGAGGGGTCGGCGGGGATGCGGGAGGCGCTGCGGTAGCGCGTCGCGTACTCCATGGTCATGGTGGGTCGCCCTGTTCCTGTCGTGGTGTGTCCTGCTGCTCTTTGTCAGGTCGCCTGACGGTATGTGTCAGGTAGCCTGACACGGCGCGCGGCCGACGGGCAAGGGCCCGTCCCGCGGAGACTTCCGGAAGGACGAGACGGTGATGGGTGAGCCCCGACGTGATCTGCCGCAGCTCCTGGGTGAGGCCAGGCGCTGGTTCGAGGACGGCCTGCTCGCGGCCCTCGAAGCGCGCGGAGTCGCCCCGATAACGCCCACTCAGGTGCAGCTCTTCGCGATGCTCGACGCGGACGGCACCACCGTCTCCGAACTGGCCCGCCGGATGGGCGTGACCCGGCAGACCGTCCATCAGGCCGTGCGCGCCCTGATCGAGGACGGGCTCCTGGAGCAGGCGCCCGACCCGGCCTCCGCGCGGCAGCGGCTCGTGCGCCGCACCGCGGCCGGGCGGCGCGCCCACGACCGGGCGCGGCGCGCCCTCGACGGACTTGAGGCGCGGCTCGCGGAGCGCATCGGCGAGGAGGCGCTCGGCGCGCTGCGGGCGGCGCTTGAGGAGTCGTGGGGTGAGCCCGCGTGAGTGTGTAAACGAAATCGTTGACAATTTGGTTGGCCTAGATTTAGCGTCGACACGCACTCACTCAGGGAGGGCACATGCCGAAGGAAGCCCGTCCGGGCTCCGGAGAGCAGGCCAAGCAGTACGCGCTGGATCAACTGCGGCAGGCCATTCTGCGCGGCGACATGTCACCGGCCCAGCGGCTGGTGGAGAACGAACTCGCCGAGCAGTACGACGTGACGCGGGGCAGCATCCGCGCGGCACTTCTCGAACTGGCTGCCGAAGGCCTGGTCGAGCGCATCCGCAACCGCGGCTCGCGGGTGCGGGTGGTCACGGTCGAGGAGGCCGTGGAGATCACGGAGTGCCGGATGGCACTCGAAGGACTGTGTGCGGCGAAGGCGGCAGAGGAGGCCACCGACGCACAACTCGACGGACTCACCGAGCTCGGCGACGCCATGTCGCAAGCCGTCGCGAACGGTGACCCACTCACCTACTCCGACCTCAACCATCAACTGCACGCCCGCGTCCGGGACATCTCCGGCCAGCACACGGCCGTCGGACTCCTGGAGCGGCTCAACGCCCAACTAGTGCGCCACCGCTTTCAGTTGGCGCTGCGGCCGGGGCGTGCCCAGCAGTCACTGAGTGAACACCTGGCCATCGTCGAGGCGATCAGGTCCAGAAAACCGCAGGAGGCCGAGACGGCCGCCCGCGCCCACCTCCGCAGCGTGATCGACGTGTTGCGCGCCGACTGACAGCGCTCCGGGGGACGGGCGCACACCTGTCACCAAGGAGATGCAGTCATGAGTAACGGCCACGCGCCCGCCACCACCCCGGAGCCACGATCGACCCTGGTGGTCACCGCGCACGCCGGGGACTTCGTGTGGCGGGCCGGCGGCGCCATCGCGCTCGCCGCCGCCCGCGGCGAGAAGGTGACCATCGCGTGCCTGACGTTCGGGGAGCGCGGCGAGTCCGCCAAGGCCTGGCGCGAGGGCAGGAAGCTCGACGAGATCAAGGCGATCCGCCGCGACGAGGCCGAGCGCGCCGCCGCCGTACTCGGCGCCGACGTGCGCTTCTTCGACGCCGGCGACTACCCGCTGGTGGAGAGCGCCGAGCTGACCGACCGGCTCGTCACCGTCTACCGGGACACCCAGCCCGACGTCGTGCTCACGCACCCGGTCGACGACCCGTACAACGGCGACCACCCGGCCGCGAACCGCATGGCCCTCCAGGCCCGCGTCCTCGCACAGGCCATCGGCTACCCCGGCGAAGGCGAGATCATCGGCGCCCCGCCCGTCTTCTACTTCGAGCCGCACCAGCCCGAGATGAGCGGCTTCAAGCCCGAGGTGCTCCTCGACATCACCGAGGTCTGGGACACCAAGCGCGAGGCCATGGAGTGCCTGGGCGCCCAGCAGCACCTGTGGGCGTACTACACCGACCTGGCCGTACGCCGAGGTGTGCAGCTCAAGCGGAACGCCGGGCCGAACCTGGGACTCGCCCACAACACGATGGCCGAGGCGTACATGCGCCCCTATCCGCAGATCGCGAAGGAGCTCGCCTGATGCCCGGCGTCATCGTCACCGACCCGCCCAAGGCCGACCCCGAGGACGTCGAGGCGCTCGCCGGATTCGGGGTCGCCACCGTCCACGAGGCGATGGGCCGCACCGGTCTCCTCGGCCATCAACTGCGCCCGAACCAACGGGACACGCGCATCGCCGGCACCGCCGTGACCGTACTGTCCTGGCCCGGCGACAACCTCATGATCCACGCGGCCGTGGAGCAGTGCGGGGAGGGTGACATCCTCGTCGTCACCACCACGTCGCCGTCCACGGACGGCATGTTCGGCGAGCTGTTCGCGACCGCGCTGCGGCGGCGCGGGGTGCGAGGCGTCGTCACGGGCGCCGGGATCCGGGACACGGCCGAGCTGCGCGCCATGGGCTTCCACGCCTGGTCGGCGGCCGTGTCCGCGCAGGGCACGGTGAAGGCGACCGGTGGCAGCGTCAACGTACCGGTCGTCATCGGGGGCGAGAGGGTCCGCCCCGGCGATGTCGTCGTCGCGGACGACGACGGTGTCGTGGTCGTGCCGCGCGAGCGGGCCCGTGAGGCCGCCGAGAAGTCCCGGGCCCGGGAGGAGAAGGAGGCCGCGACGCGGGCGGCGTTCCAGGAGGGTCAACTGGGCCTGGACCGCTACGGGTTGCGCGACACCCTGAAGCGGCTCGGCGTCGAGTACCGCACGTACCAGGAGCACGAGGAGTACACCTCGTGACCGGGCCAGAGGAACTGCGCTGCATGCTGATGCGCGGCGGAACCTCCAAGGGTGCCTACTTCCTCGCCGACGACCTGCCCGCCGAACCGGCCGCCCGCGACGAGCTGTTGCTGCGGGTGATGGGCAGCCCCGACCCCCGCCAGATCGACGGGATCGGCGGCGCACACCCGTTGACCAGCAAGGTGGCGGTGGTGTCACCGTCCAGCGACCCCGCGGCGGACGTCGACTACCTCTTCCTCCAAGTGGGCGTCGAAGAACCCGTGGTGTCGGACCGTCAGAACTGCGGGAACCTCCTCGCCGGAATCGGCCCCTTCGCGGTCGAGCGCGGCCTTGTGGGAGCGGGGGAGACCTCGGTACGTATCCGGATGGTGAACTCCGGTGACCTCGCCATGGCCACGTTCTCCGGAGATCTCGGGGACGGCGTCGAGGTGTCCCTCGAATTCCCGCCGGGCGACGGGCCGTTGCTGCCCACCGGGCACCCCCGGGACACCGTCGCGGACACCGAGGTCACCTGCGTCGACAACGGCATGCCGACCGTGCTCGTCCCCGCCGACTCCCTGAAGGTCACCGGCTGCGAGGTCACCGGATACGAGGACCCCGAGGAGCTGGAGAGCAACCGGGAGCTGGCCGTCCGGCTGCGCGAAATCCGGCTCGCCGCCGGCGAGTTGATGGGCCTCGGTGACGTCTCCGACGCCACCGTCCCCAAGCTGACCCTGCTCGCCCCGCCCCGGCACGGCGGCGCCGTCACCACCCGTACGTTCATACCCGTGCGCTGCCACACCGCCATCGGCGTGCTCGGCGCGGCGAGCGTCGCGGCGGGCCTCCGTATCGAGGGAGGTGTGGCCGACGGCATCGCCCAACCGCCCACCGACGGCGACCGGTTGCGCATCGAGCACCCCACCGGATCGATCGACATCGAAAGCAGCCTCACCGAAGGCCCCGACGGCAGGCCGGCGGCCCGGCGCACCGCCGTCGTCCGCACCGCCCGGAAACTCTTCGACGGCACGGTCTTCCCGCGCCCCATACCCACTCCAGGAGGTCAACGATGACTCCGCCGCTCGGCGACATCGCGCACATCGGCCACGCCCAGCTGTTCACCCCCGACCTGGACGCCAGCGTCGGCTTCTTCACGGACTTCCTCGGCCTCACCGTCTGCGGCCAGGACGGCGACCACACCGTCTACCTGCGTACCTTCGACGACTACGAGCACCACAGCCTCGTCCTCACCGCCCGCGAACGGCCCGGCCTCGGCCGCCTCGCCCTGCGCACCTCCAGCGCGGAGGCACTCCAGCGCCGCGTCAAGGCGGTCGAGGAGTCCGGCGGCACCGGACACTGGACCGAGGACGAGCCCGGCATCGGCAAGCTGTACGTCACCACCGACCCGGACGGCCACGAACTCGCCCTCTACTGGGACAGCGAGCACTACCGGGCCCCCGACGCGCTGAAGCCGGCGCTGAAGAACCAGCCGCAGGCCAAGCCCAACCGCGGCGTCGGCGTCCGCCGCCTCGACCACGTGAACTTCCTCGCCTCCGACGTCGCCCTCAACGCCGACTTCCAGTCGGACGTCCTCGGCGCCCGCCCCACCGAACAGATCCGGCTCGACACCGGGCGCATCGCGGGCAAGTGGCTGACCTTCACCAACAAGTCGTACGACGTCGTCTACACCGAGGACTGGACCGGCGCGAACGGCCGCCTGCACCACATCGCGTTCGCGACCGACAACCGAGAGGACATCCTGCGCGCCGCCGATCTCGCCATCGACACCGGCGTGTTCATCGAGACCGGCCCCCACAAGCACGCCATCCAGCAGACGTTCTTCCTCTACGTCTACGAGCCCGGCGGCAACCGCGTCGAACTGTGCAACCCGCTCACCCGTCTCGTCCTCGCGCCCGACTGGCCGCTGATCACCTGGACCGAGGAAGAGCGCAAGAAGGGCCAGGCCTGGGGCCTGAAGACCATCGAGTCCTTCCACACCCACGGAACCCCGCCGATCGCGCCCTGACCTTCCCACCCCCGACCTGCCCGCACGAGAGGAACAAAGATGTCCTCGCGTTACCGCTCCCCCCTGCCCGAAAACACAGCCGCCCCCTCCCTCAGAAGCCGCGCCATCGTCATCGCCCTGTGCTGGGCACTCGTGTTCATCGACGGCATCGACACCTTCATCTACGGCTCCGCCCTGCCGCACATGCTCGGGTCGAAGGCGCTCGGCCTGACCGACGCCACCGCCGGTGACATCGGCAGCTACACCACCTTCGGCATGCTCGTCGGCACCATCCTCTCCGGCACCGTCAGCAACTGGGTGGGCCGCCGCAAGACCGTCTTCACGTCGGTCGTGATCTTCACCCTCGCCACCGTCGGCTGCGGACTCGCCCAGAGCGCCGGGGTGTTCGGCCTCTGCCGCCTGGTGTGCGGCTTCGGCCTCGGCGCGCTGCTGCCGATCGCCATCTCGTACGGCATGGAGTTCACCACCGGCGCCCGCAAGGCGCTCGCCACCGGAGTCATCATGACCGCCCACCAGACCGGCGGCGCCGTCGCTCCGCTGCTCGCGTTGTGGCTGATCGACGACTTCGGCTGGCGCTCCGCCTTCGTCGTCGGCGCGATACCCGCGCTGATCTTCCTGCCGCTCGCCCTGAAGCTGCTGCCGGAGTCACCGACGAACCTGCTCACGCGCGGCCGCACCACGGACGCGCGAAGCCTCGCGGGCACGTACGGACTCGAACTCCCCGAGCCCAAGGGGCATGCCGAGGACAAGCTGGAGAGCCTCAAGGCCCTCTTCCGCGGCCGCCAGTGGCTGACGACGCTGTGCTTCTGGCTGACGTCCTTCGCAGGACTGCTGCTCGTCTACGGCGTCGGCCAGTGGCTGCCGAAGATCATGGGCGACCTCGGGTACGAGACCGGTGACTCGCTGCTCTTCTCGACGTTCCTCAACGTCGGCGGGATCGTCGGCATGCTCGTCGCCGGCCGCCTCGCCGACCGCATCGGCCCGCGCCGCGTCGTCATCATCTGGTTCGCGCTGACCGCGGTCTTCGTCTATCTCATGGGCGTGCACATGTCGGTGGCTGTGCTGTACGGCGTCGTCTTCCTCGCCGGACTGCTCCTGTTCAGCGGGCAGACGATGGTGTACGCGACGGTCGGCTCCCACCACACCGAGGAGGACCGGCCCACCGCGCTCAGCTGGGTCTCCGGCATGGGCCGCTTCGGCGCCGTCTTCGGCCCGTGGCTGGGCGGGCAGCTGCTCGCGGCGGGCCACGCCGACCTGGGCTTCACGATGTTCGCGGCGGCGGCCGTCTTCGGCGCGGTGATGATGGCGCTGGCCGCGCTCACCATCAGGGCCGGTCTCAACCGGGGGAGCGGAGACCGCAAGGGGGCGCCGGCGCTGGCCGGTTGATCCGTGCCCGTACGCCGCTGTGGCCCGGCCCTTACGAGAGGGCCGGGCCACAGTGCCGTACACACCTCGCGCCCTACTTCTTCCGGTAACCCGTCACCTCGGCGATCCAGGCGATGAAGTCCGCGGGGTCGGTATTGGCTCCGTGCCCCGCGTCCCAGTAGTAGCGGTGGTCGACCTCGTCGCCGAGCCCGGCCGCGCTCGCCGCGAGATTGGCGGAGACGGTCAGCGACGTGTCGCTGTCCTTCGTGCCGAGCCGGATCCACCAGTGCTTGGAGCGGCCCGGATTGCGCCGTGCCAGGTGGTGCATCGGGTTCATCAGGTCGAGCTTCTCGGGGATGTCCGGCGCCACGCGCCTGCTGTCGAGGCCGCTCGTGTCGTGCCGCGCGCCGTACGCGGTGAAGTGCCGCGCCTCGGTGGTGCCCGCGCCGAACTCGTTGTTCTCGGGCGAGGACAGGTCGAACGGGTCGAAGGCGGGCGTGTCCTTCTTGCGCGCGCCCACGTGGGTGAGGAAGTCCTGCCACGTGAACGTGGCACGCCCGCCCCGCCACGTGATGAACGTGTTGTCGGCGAGATACGTGGCGCGCTCGCCCTCCGGCAGAGCCGCCAAGTAGCGGGTGGCGGAGGGCTGCAGATAGTGCGTCAGGAGGTAGTCGTCGTAGTTACGGGCGGTCAGTGTTCCGCGGCCGTCCATCCTGCGCAGCCTCAACGCGGCCTGATACTCGGCGAATTGGGCGCGCAACTGCTTCGATGTCGCCTGGTCGACCTGTGTTCCGTCGTTCTGCTTGTTGGTGCCCCAGTTCCACTCGTACGCGCCGTCGGCGTGCTCCAGGTCGGTGATCGGGCACCAGGCGCCGGTCGCGAAGATCGCGTCGGAGGCGTCGGCGGCGCCGAGCTCGGCCAGGTGCGCGGCGTAGCTCCGGCTGTCCCCGGAGGCGCCGAGCAGCGCGGACAGGGCGCCGCCCGCGCTGGTCCCGGCCGACACAATGCGGTCGGTATCGCCGGGGATCCGGCCCTTGTTGGCGCGGACGTAGCGCACGGCGGCCTTCAGGTCGACGATCGCGGCGGGCGCGGTGCCGTAGTACGTGCCGTCGTCGTCCTTCAGGGTGCGCCCGCGAGCTCCCGGCTCCACGACGACGTATCCGGCGGCCAGGGCGAGCAGTTGGTTGGAGACGAGCGGGCCGCCACCGCCTCCGGGCGGGCCGTCACCACCGCCGGGCATACCGCCTCCGCCACCTCCGACGCCGTCCGCGTCCGCGACGGAGGACGGCATGTAGCCCCCGATGGAGTTGGCGAGGAGGATGGGCGCGCCGGAGGCGTCGACCGCCTTACCGTCGATCTCCACCGGCACGCTGACGTTGAGGCTCTGGTACTTCTCGTCGACCGGCTCGGCGACATACGTGATCGCCTTCCAGAAGTGGTACGTCACCTCCTTGTCGCCGTCGTCGGTGGTGACGGTCGTCGTCAGCTCCGTGTACGCCTCCTTGTCGAACGTGAGGGCGCCGGAAGGCCCGTCCGGTGTGGACCCGGTCGACGCCCGCGCGGAGAGGGTGAGGCCGCCGGCCGCCACGGCGCCCGCCGTCGCGCCGATCCCGATCACGACATTTCTGCGCTTGATGGCCCTGTTGATCGCCCTGTGCTTCAACTCGTGGCTCCCGTATGGCTCTTGGGGCGAGTGGTTCCCGCCGCGTCAGGCCCTACGCCATCAAGCGTCAACGTAACTGTCAACAATTTGGGTGACATTCTCAGGTGGTGCTCAGGCGGCGCCCAGGTGCGCCCGGCCGGTGTTCCGGCATGAGCCGGTGCTCCGGCATGAGAAAGGCGGCGGTCACATGGAACACACCCGCACAGTGCCGTGACCGCCGCCCGGACGCGGCCGCGCTGTCGCTCGGGCGCGGCGGCGTCCACCATGGCCAACTCCGGTGCCCCGTGTGAGTGACGGCCGAACGTGCCGTCCCCCTCGGACGGTTGTCCAGTCGAGCGGATGTGCCCATGGGGGTGGGGTGCGGCGGTCTTGCGTGAGGGGTCCAGCGAGCTTGCGTCAGGGGTCTAGCGGGGCAGCGCCCCGGCGACGGCCGAGGTCACGACGCGGCGGACGTCCGCGTCCGTGGGCGGGCCGTCCTCGCGGCTCGCGAACAGCAGGTGGCCCGAGCCGATGAGGGTCAGGCCCAGGGAGTCGATGTCGGTATGGGCCGCCAGTCGGCCCGCCTTTCGCTCCGCTTCGAGGTACGAGCGGATCATCGCGGTGGCGTCCGCCAGGACCGTGACGCCCGGGCGCCCCGCCCCCCGCAGCCGCGCGCGCAGACCGTCACGGAAGGTCAGCAGGCCGACCATGGCGACGACGACCGGAGTGAACAGGTCCGTCAGCGCGTCGGTGAGGAGGTCGACGACGCCGCGGGTGCCGGCGGACGCGACGAGCGCGGCGGCGCGTTCCTCCATGCGGCCCGCGCGGTCGAGGACGAGGTCGGCGAGGAAGGCGTCGAAGTCGGCGAAGTGGCGGTGCAGGACGCCCTTGGCGCAGCCCGCCTCCGTGGTGACGGCCCGGCTGGTGAGCGCGGCGGCGCCGTCGCGCATGAGGACGCGCTCGGCCGCGTCGAAGAGCTGCTCGCGGACGTCGCGGATGGCCACACCGGTCGGCACCTGCGCTTCTCCTTCGTTTCCATCGTTCGGCTCGGGTCTCTGACCCCGGCAACAGTAGAAGAGTGGGCATGTGCCCACTAGGGTGGGCGCATGCCCACTCAGGATGTGAACCAGTCCGGTCCCTCGTCGAACGAACCGCACAAGGCCCGCGCCATGGCGGAGTCCTTCGGCACCGACCCCGAGCGCTACGACCGCACCCGGCCCCGCTACCCCGACGCCCTGGTGGCCCGGATCGCCGCCGCCGCGCCAGGACCGGACGTCCTCGACGTCGGCTGCGGCACCGGCATCGCGTCCCGCCAGTTCCGGGCGGCGGGCTGTGGTGTCCTCGGCGTCGACGTCGACGCGCGCATGGCGGAGTACGCCCGCGGCCGTGGACTCGACGTGGAAGTCGGCGCGTTCGAGGCCTGGGATCCCGCGGGCCGCACCTTCGACGCGGTCGTCGCGGGCCAGACCTGGCACTGGATCGACCCGGTCGCGGGCGCCGCGAAGGCGGCCGAGGTGCTGCGCCCGCGCGGCCGCCTCGCCCTCTTCTGGAACGTCTTCCGCCCCGGCCCCGACCTCGCGGACGCCTTCGCCGCGGCCCACCGCGAGGCCCTGCCCGACTCGCCGCGCAACCCGTGGGCCCGCCCCACCCTCGACGCGTACGGCGCGATCTTCGCGAATGTCGCCGACGGGCTGCGCGACACCGGCCTTTTCGGCGAACCCGAGGAGTGGCGCTTCGAGTGGGAGGCCGGGTACACGCGCGACGCGTGGCTGGAGCAGCTGCGTACCAGCGGGGAGGCGGGCACGTACCGGCCGGAGGAGCTGGAGGACCTGGTGGCGCGCACCGGCGCCGCGATCGACGCGTTCGGCGGGGAGTTCACGTTGCCGTACACCGCGGTGGTGGTCACGGCCGAGCGGGCCGCCGCGGCCTGATTGTCAGTGGCGGCTGCTTACCTGGACTCGTACGGAAAGGGGAAGCGGCAGTCATGAGTGAGCAGCCTCGGCGTCGGCAGCCCGGACGGGACCTGTGTGTGCGACGGCACCCGGACACGCGGGTGGAGTGCGTGCTGGCCGACACGCACTATCCGCGCCCGCACTACGCGTTGGACGGGACGACGTGGCACGACGGGCTGTGCGGGGCCTGTCACGGCAGCGGGAGGCGCGGCGGCGCGGGGGAGGAGGTGTGTGCCGATTGCCGGGGCGGTGGATTCTGCCTGTTGGAGGAGCAGGACTGATCAGCGGCCGGTCGCGGTCGTTGTCTCCAGGCGGCAGTGGCACGACGAGCGCACCGGGACGTCCGTCACCGCCAGGGCCGTCGTCAGTTGCGGGGCGATGATCCGGGCCTCGGCGGCGCGCCCGAGGCGGAGCAGGCACTCGTGGTAGCCGTGCAGCGCCCACACGTTGTTCGGGTGTCGCAGGGAGCGCGGCAGGGTGTCGTCGAGGCCCAGGTCGGCGGCGTAGACGTCGGCGGCCTCCGCGACCCTGCCCTGTTCCAGGAGCAGCGCCCCGTACGCGTGCCGGGTCGGCTGCATCCAGCCCCACGGCTCGTCGTAGGGGAGGGAGTCGTCCAGGTGAATGGCGCGGCGCAGGTCGGCGAAGGCGCGGTCGAAGTCGCCCGTGCGGTAGGCGAGTTCGCCGTCGAGCATGGCGGCGGCGATGGCGAGGAGGTCGCGGCACGTGTTGTTGTAGATGGTGCGGGATTCCGGTGCGCGCTCGCATGCCGACGTGAAGCGTTCGCGTTCGGCCGCCGCCTCCCGGGTGCGGCCGGTCGCGGCGAGGGCGACGCCCTTGCCGTAGTGGAGCATCGCCGTCGTCACGCGGTAGAGGTCGGGGTCGCGGGGCAGCGGCAGATCGACGAGGTCCTGCCAGCGGCCGAAGCGGACCAGGGCGTGCACCCGCATGCCAAGGAAGCCCTCCAGCCAGTCCGCCATCGGCGGGGACTCGACGCGCAGCAGGTCCTCGGGCACCGCCGCCTCAAGGCGGTCCACGGAGTCGAACGCCACCTCGGACTGGCCCGCGAACATCGCGGCGTAGAGCCGGAAGTGGAGGTTGTGGCAGCGGTACAGCGTGTAGAAGTTCATCGCGCCGCCGCGCGCGAGCGCCAACTCGTCCGCCTTCATGGCGCGGGTGTTGGCCGCGATGGTGCGCCGGTAGTCGCCGCACAGCACGTCGATGTGCGTGGGCATGTGGTGGAGGTGGCCCGCGTCCGGGACCAGGCCCCGGAGCCGGTCGGCGACCGGCAGGGCCTGCTCCGGAGTCGGGGACATCTCCATGAGGTGGATGTAGAGGTGCAGCAGGCCGGGGTGGTCGCGGCCGTCGGGGCGGGCGAGCGCGCGCTCCAGGGCCTCCCGCGCCTCCACCGTGCGGGCGCCGTCGGCGGGGCGGCCGGACGGCAGGTCCCACAGGGCCCACGGCGTCAGGTTCATCAGGGCGTCGGCGTACAGGGTCGCCACGTCGGGATCGTCCCGGTGGTTCGCGTAGACCTTGCCCATGGCCTGCGCGTACTCCTCGTTCCACACCGACTGGTCGGGGGCCGGAGCGGCCGACGGGTAGCGGGACTTGAGGGCGTCGATCAGCGCCTGCTCGGGCGCGGTGGCGCGCGCCGCGGCGAGCGTGGCGCGCCGCACCGCGTGGTGCGTGCGCTCGACGGTCGACACCAGGTCCAGTTCGTCGAACGCCTCCCACTGCTTGTTGTAGTTCGGGCCCAGGGCGTAGGCGAGCCCCCAGTGCGCCATCGCGCAGTCCGCGTCGGCCTCGACGGCCCGCTCGAAACAGGCGACGGCCTCCTCGTGGTGGAAGGCGTACACCCACACCAGGCCGCGGTCGAACCAGAGTTGGGCCTCGGGGGAGCCGGTGGTGATCTCGCGGTGGAACGTTCCCAGGTCGTAATAACCGTTGTCGAAGCCGTTGTCGAAGCCGTTGCCGTAGCCGTCGTTGCAGCCGTCGTCGCTCACGGGCGCCACCTTCGGCGAGTGTGCCGGGTCCGTCCCGGCGAGGGGCAGATCCGGCAATTGTCCCGCCGCGCTCGGCGTCGCACCATGGGCCCTGCCGACGTACGCGCGGTGGACGGGCTACGACCGCCGGGCGTCGTCCACCCGCTCCAGGCGTACGAAGGGAATCTGTCGCCCTGCCGCCCGGAAGGACTCCTCGCCGCCGTCGGTGTCGAAGCCCATGAAGGAGCACAGCGTGCGGGCGGCGCGCGGGTGTTCGGGGGCGTAGCGCGCCATGACCTCGGCGCCCTCCTCGGGCGTGAGGAAGTGCGCGTCGACGAGATACCGGTGGGAGCCGTGCTGGATCAGGGTGCGCGGGGTGTTCCTGAGGTTCTGGTACCAGGCGGACTTGGGGCCGAAGCCGGAGGCGACCGTCCAGGTGCCCTGCTCCTGGTCGTGCGCGACGACCTCCAGGACCACGCGCCGGTGCCGGCCCGACACGCGGCCCTTGTGGTGCAGCAGCAGGAGCCGCTTGCCGAGCAATGGGCCGAGGCCCGCGCGGTACAGGCCGATGGGGAGGCGGGCAAGCCGGCGCTGGAGGCCGGTGGGCAGCGCCGGACGTCCTTCGGGGGTGCGGGGGAGGGGCATCGTCGGCGCCTTTCGCTGGGCTGCGGGACTGTTGGCCGGTGCCGGGTCACGCCCTCGTCGGGGTCCGCTCCGCCTCGCGCGCGCCGGTGAAGAAGTCAACGAGCCCGTACGGCGCACGGTCACCGAGGCAGAGGTCCAAGATGTCACGCGCGTCCTCGTAGAACCCGGAGGTGCGGGCGAACATCGCCGTCTCGTACGCGGTGAGCGCGGCCTCGATGTCGCCCGGGTGCGCGGCGATGAGCCTGCCGAGTTCGGCGCCGTCGAACATGGCCAGGTTGGCGCCGTCGCCGGACGGCGGCATCAGGTGCGCGGCGTCGCCCAGCAGCGTCACTCCCGGCACCCGGTCCCAGCGGTGCCCGTCGGGCAGCGTGTGGACCGGGCGCGCGACCGGGGCGGACCCGCCGTCCGTGATCAGCGCCGTCAGCTCGGGCGCCCACCCGTCGAACTCGGCCACGACACGGGCCTTCGCCGCGTCCGCGTCCGCGAAGTCGATGGCGGCGAACCAGTCGGCGGGGCGGGTCAGTTGGACGTACGTGTGGATGATCCCGCCGGCCTCGCGGTGCGCGTTGATGCCCTTGCCGGGGGACGGGGCGAGCATGGCGCCGGAGCCGACCGCCTCGGCGGTCGCCGCGTGCCGCTCGTCGACGTCGTGCAGGTAGGTCTCGACGAACGTGGTGCCGGTGTACGCGGGTGTGGCGTCGGAGACGAGCGGGCGCACCTTCGACCAGGCGCCGTCGGCGCCGACGAGCAGGCCCGTGGTCACGGTCGAACCGTCGGCGAAGGCCAGCTCGTGGCGGCCCTCGCCGAGCGTACGGACGCCGGTGATCTTGTGTCCCCACTGGACGGTGCCCTCGGGCAGCGAGTCGAGCAGGATCCGGCGCAGGTCGCCGCGGAGCACCTCGGGGCGCTTCTCGTCGCCGTCGTCGGGCTCGTCGAGCAGCACCTCGCCGTGCTGGTCGAGTACGCGCAGCGCCTCGGCGCCCTCGTGGATGATCGCGCGGAATTCCTCGGTGAGACCCGCCGCCGCGAGCGCGGCCTGCCCGTCGGCCTCGTGTATGTCGAGCTGGCCGCCCTGGGTGCGGGAGTCCGGCGAGGGGTCGGCTTCGTAGACGGTCGCGGGAATGCCGTGGACGTGCAGGACGCGGGCGAGGACGAGCCCGCCGAGGCCCGCGCCGACGATGGTGATGGGGGTGGTGGTCTTCGTGGTGGTCTTCATGGTCTTGCTCCTTTACCAGTGCTACTGTCAGTGCTGCTGGAACGTTGTTCCAGAACCAGTTTGGAACAACGTTCCAGTCATGTCAAAATGGGACCCATGGCGACCAGGGCACAGCGCACCGAGCGGCGCGGCGACGCGCTCTCCAAGGGGCGGATCGTCGAGGCGGCGATCGGGATCCTCGACACCGAAGGCGAGAAGGGGCTGACCTTCCGCGCGCTCGCGGCGCGCCTCGCGACCGGCGCCGGAGCGATCTACTGGCACGTCGCGAACAAGGACGAGCTGCTCGCGACGGCCGCCGACGGTGTCATCACGCAGGTCGTGACGGACGTGGCCCGGGGAGCCGAGCCGCGCGAGGGGATCCGGCTGCTCGCGCTCGGCGTCTTCGACGCGATCGACGCGCACCCCTGGGTGGGCACGCAGCTCTCCCGCGAGCCGTGGGGTTCCGCGCTGCTGCAGATCTTCGAAGGGCTCGGCGGTCGGCTGCGGGAGCTGGGCGTTCCCACGGCCGAGCAGTTCAACTCCGCCTCCGCGCTGCTGAATTACGTACTGGGGGCCGCCGCGCAGAACTCCGCGAACGCCCGCCTCGTGCTCCCGGGCGCGAGCGACCGCTCGGCGTTCCTCGGCGGGATCGGCGCGCGGTGGGCGGAACTCGACGCCGCGCGCTATCCGTTCCTGCGTCAGGTGGCGGCGGAGTTGTCCGAGCACGACGACCGCGCGCAGTTCCTCGCCGGGATCGACCTGATTCTGGCGGGCATCGACACGGCGAGGAGGGCGCATGGCTGAGCGCGGGAACGGGGGCCCGACCGAAGGCGAGGGCGGGGACGAGGACGGGGACGAGTACGGGTACGGGGATGCCGACGTCGACGCGGTGACTCGCGCGGTGCTCACCGCGTCGCGACTCCTCGTCGCGGTCTCGGCCCGGTCGCTCGCCGAGGTGGAGGACCGGGTGACGCTGGCTCAGTTCCGCATGCTGGTGGTGCTGTCGACGCGCGGCGCCACCAAACTCGTCACGCTCGCCGAGCAGTTGGGCGTGGCGCCGTCGACGGCGATGCGGATGGTGGACCGGCTCATCGCGGCGGGCCTCGCCGACCGCCGCGCCAACCCCGCCAACCGCCGGGAGACGCTCCTGCAGTTGACCGACGAGGGCCGCCGCACCGTGGAGAACGTGACGGCGCGGCGCCGCCAGGACATCGCGGGGATCGTGCGGCGTCTCGCCCCGGAGCAGCGGGCCTCGCTGATCGGCGCGCTGGACGCGTTCAACGAGGCGGGCGGCGAGCCCTCGGCGCCCGGCACCCCCGACCCGACCCTGCATCCACTGGGCTGGGCCGACCTGCCGACGGGGTCCGTGGGCCCCAACTAGGCGGGCTGTGCCTGTGCGGGCGGTGGAAGCGGTGCCGGGTCCCCGGCCGCGTCCGGCTCCGGATGGTGCAGGGCCCGCAGCGCCCCTTGGTGGCTGAGCCACCCCACCGGCCCGTCCGCCCCCGCGGCCAGCACCGGAAGACCCGTCCCTGGCGCCGCGAGCAGGGTGTGCAGCGCCGTCGCGAGCGGCTGGTCCGTGGTCACGCTTGGCGTGTGCAGGGTGAGTTCGCCCACGGTGGCGGGCGCGCCGTCCGGCTGCTCCGCCAGCGCCTCGGCCACGGCCTGCGCCGTCACTACGCCGAGGTGGGCGCCGTTCCCGTCGCGCACCGGCAGGGCGCCGTGGCCCGAGCGGCTCAACTGGTCGGCGGCGTCGGCGAGTTCAAGGGGTGCGGGCAGCGGAGTGGGGAGCGGTTCCAGGACGTCGGCGACCAGTTGACCGCCCAGCGGAGCGTCCGGCGCGGGGCCGTCCAGGTCGATGCCGCGGCGGCGCAGCTTGAGCGTGTAGATGGTGTCCCGCGTGAGGAGCCGGCTGATGGCGGTGGCCAGCACGATCGCCAGCATCAGCGGCAGGATGATCGAGTACTCGCCGGTCAGCTCGAAGAGGATCACCACGGCGGTGATCGGGGCCCGGGACGAGCCCGCGAAGACGGCGCCCATGCCGATGAGCGCGTACGCGCCGACGGGCCCCGCCGTACCGGGCAGCAGGCCGTGCGCGACGGCGCCGAACGCGGCGCCCAGCATCGCCCCGATGAACAGGCTCGGCGCGAACACCCCGCCGGAGCCGCCGATCCCGATGGTCAGGCTCGTCGCGATCATCTTGCCGACGAGCAGGAGCAGCAGGAACCCGATGGCGTACCCGCCCTCCGTCGCCTTCTCCAGGACCGGGTACCCGACCCCGTACATCTCGGGAAGCGCCAGCAGGACGAGTCCGAGCGCCAGGCCACCGACCGCCGGGCGCAGCCACTCGGGGCCGCGCCACAGCCAGTCGCAGGCGTCCTCGATCGCGTACAGGACGCGGGAGAAGCCGACGCCGACCGCGCCCGCGACGACCCCGAGGACCGCGAACAGGGCGTACTGGCCCAGGTGTTGGACCGGGAAGTCGGGCAGGTTGAGGAACGCCACGTCGCCGAACGCGGCCCGGCCGATCACGCTCGCGGTGACGCTGGCCAGGACCGTCGCGCCGAACGCCTCGACGGTGAAGGCCCGCAGGATGAGCTCCATCGCGAAGAACACGCCCGCGAGCGGCGCGTTGAAGGTCGCCGCGATGCCGCCCGCAGCGCCGCACGCCACGAGCAGCTTCAGCCGCTCCTCGGTCAGGCCGGTGATCCGGCCGAGCGTCGAACCGAGCGCCGAACCGATCTGCACGATCGGCCCCTCCCGGCCCACCGAACCGCCCGAGCCGATGGTCAGCGCCGACGCCAGCGTCTTCACCACGGCGACCTTCGGGCTGATCCGGCCGCCGCGCTTGGCGACCGCGAGCATCACCTCCGGGACCCCGTGCCCGCGCGCCTCCTTGGCGAACCGGTTGACCAGCGGGCCGTACAGGAGACCGCCGACCACGGGAGCCACGACGACGAAGAAGGGGCCGAGCCAGGGCACGTGCGGATTGGCGCTGCCGGGGGCCGCCGCGTAGTCGGTGTGTCCCGACAGCAGCCGCGTGAACGTCTGGATGCACCAGCGGAAGACGATCGAGCCGAGGCCCGCCCCCGCGCCGACGAGCACCGCGAGCATCATCGTCGAACCCCGGCCGCCCAGCATCGGGCGCCTTGCGCCCAGCGTCGGGCGCGGCGCCCGCAGGGCGCCTCCTGTGCCGCTCACTCTTTTCCCTACCTTACTTTTGCACCGTGCAAGACTCTGACCTTTGCATTATGCAAAACGTGTCAAGGGGGCGAGCGGGAGGGGGCATGCGTCGGGCGGGAGGGGTCTTACGGAGTCGTGACGCATCGGCCCGGTGGCGTGGTGCGCGGGGCCGGGGACCCTAGCGTGGCGGCATGCGAGTTCTGGTTACCGGCGGTGCCGGGTTCATCGGGTCCCATGTCGTCGAGGCGCTGGCCGCGCGCGGGCATGAACCCGTGGTGTTCGACGCGCGGGAAGACCCCGGCGCCGACGTGCGGGATCCGGAGGCGGTCGCCCGCGCGCTGGCGGGCGTGGACGCCGTGTGTCATCAGGCGGCGATGGTCGGGCTCGGCGACGGGGTCGCGGACGCGGCCGAGTACGTCTCCCGCAACGACCTCGGGACGGCCGTGCTGCTCGCCGCGATGGCCGACGCCGGAGTGCGGCGGCTCGTGCTCGCCGGGTCGATGGTCGTCTACGGCGAGGGGCGCTACGCCTGTCCCCGGCACGGCGACGTACGGCCGGGGCCGCGCGCCGTCGCCGATCTGGACGCGGGCCGCTTCGAGCCCACGTGCCCGCGCTGCGCCGCCGAGTTGGAGCCGGGGCTCGTCGGCGAGGACGCCCCCGCCGACCCGCGCAACGTGTACGCCGCGACCAAGCTCGCGCAGGAGCACCTCGCCGCCGCCTGGGCGCGCGCGAGCGGCGGTACGGCGGTGTCGCTGCGCTACCACAACGTGTACGGACCGCGGATGCCCCGCGACACCCCGTACGCCGGCGTCGCCTCCTTCTTCCGCTCGGCGCTCGCCCGCGGCGAGGCACCCCGGGTCTTCGAGGACGGCCGCCAGCGCCGCGACTTCGTGCACGTACGCGATGTCGCCGAGGTCAACGCGGTGGCGCTTGAGGTCGACGCCGAGCCGGGCGCGCTGCGCGCCTACAACGCGGGCAGCGGCACCCCGCACACCGTCGGCGAGCTGGCGCACGCGCTCGCGGCGGCGTACGGCGGGCCCGAACCCGTCGTGACGGGGGAGTACCGGCTCGGCGACGTCCGGCACATCACGGCGGACTCGGCGCGGCTCCGCGCCGAGCTCGGCTGGAAGCCGGAGGTGCAGTTCGACGACGGCGTACGGGAGTTCGCGCGGGCCGCGATGCGGCGGTGACCCCGGCCCTCAGCCGGCCCGGTCGGCCAGCAGGTGCTCGCGGCCGAACAGGGTGGCCGCGGCGCGCGCCGTCGGGGTGCCGGCGTCGAGGTCGGCGCCCGCTTCGATGAGCACCGCCACCACGCCGTCCTCGCCCTTGAACAGGGCCCCCGCGAGCGGGGACTGGTCGCGGGCGTTGCGCAGGTCCGGGTCGGCGCCGAGGCGGAGCAGGGTCCGGACCGTGTCGGCGTGACCGTGGTAGGCGGCCAGCATCAGCAGGGTGTTGGCCTGCGCGTCGGCCGCGTCCACGGGGAGCCCGTGGTCCACGAACTCGACGAGCTCGGCGGAGCGGCCCGCCCGCGCCAGATCCATGGCGAGGGCGAGGACACGCTCCGTCTGCTCGGGCGTCAGGGCGCTCCCGCTCACGCTCAGAGCTCTCCCGCCGCCAGGGCCTCGACCGCCTTGCGGACGCCCTCGCCGTAGGCCGGGTCGGCCTGCGTGCAGTTGGCGATGTGCCGCTCGACGGTCGCCTGGGACGCGCCGTTGATCGCGCGCGCCGTGTTCGCGAACAGCGCCTGCTGCTGCTCGGGGTTCATCAGCCGGAACAGGTTGCCGGGCTGCTCGAAGTAGTTGTCGTCGTCCTCGCGGAAGTCGAACCGGTCGGCGACGGCGCCCACGGCCTGGCTCGGCTCGCGGTAGGCGGGCTGCTCCTGCCAGCGGCCGTACGAGTTCGGCTCGATGCCCGGCGTGGACCCCTGGTTGCCGTCGACGCGCATGGAGCCGTCGCGGTGGTAGGAGTTCACGGGGTTCTTCGGCGCGTTGACCGGGATCTGGTGGTGGTTCACGCCGAGCCGGTAGCGCTGCGCGTCACCGTAGGAGAACAGCCGGCCCTGCAGCATCTTGTCGGGCGAGAAGCTGATGCCCGGTACCACGTTCGCGGGCGTGAACGCGGCCTGCTCGACGTCCGCGAAGTAGTTGTCGGGGTTGCGGTTGAGCTCCCACTCGCCGACCTCGATCAGCGGGTAGTCCTTCTTCGACCAGACCTTGGTGAGGTCGAAGGGGTGGAAGCGGTAGTTCTCCGCGTCGGCCTCCGGCATGACCTGGATGAACAGCTTCCACTTCGGGAAGTCGCCGTTCTCGATCGAGTCGTAGAGGTCGCGCTGGTGGGACTCGCGGTCCTTGCCGACCAGGGCCTCCGCCTCGGCGTCCGTGAGGTTCTTGATGCCCTGCTGCGTGCGGTGGTGGAACTTCACCCAGAACCGCTCGCCCTCGGCGTTGACCAGGCTGTACGTGTGCGAGCCGAAGCCGTGCATGTGCCGGTACGAGGCCGGGATGCCGCGCTCCGACATGATGATCGTGACCTGGTGCAGGGCCTCCGGGAGGTTGGTCCAGAAGTCCCAGTTGTTCTCGGGGTCGCGGAGGTTGGTGCGCGGGTCGCGCTTCACCGCGTGGTTGAGGTCCGGGAACTTCAGCGGGTCGCGGAAGAAGAACACCGGCGTGTTGTTCCCGACCAGGTCCCAGTTGCCCTCGTCCGTGTAGAACTTCAGGGCGAAACCGCGGATGTCGCGCTCGGCGTCGGCGGCGCCGCGCTCGCCGGCGACCGTGGAGAACCGGGCGAACATGTCGGTCTTCTTGCCGACCTCGGAGAAGATCTTCGCGTTCGTGTACCGCGTGATGTCGTGCGTGACCGTGAACGTGCCGAACGCGCCGGAGCCCTTGGCGTGCATACGGCGCTCGGGGATGACCTCGCGGTCGAAGTGGGCGAGCTTCTCCAGGAACCACAGGTCCTGCAGCAGCATCGGCCCACGGGGACCCGCGGTCACCGAGTTCTGGTTGTCGGGAACCGGCGCACCGGCAACCGTGGTCAGCGGCTTCTGGTTGTTCTCGGGCAAGGCTGGCTCCTTCGGTGCGATCAGTGATGAATCGGATCGTGATTCCGATCCTAACTTGGACTATGTCTAAGTCAAGCATGGATCCAGGCGTCGTTTTCCGTCCGACACGATCACGTCCATTGGAACGCGGACCCGGTGCGCGCGCGAGCGGCGGCGCGATCGGGCCCGCGTCGCCGCAGATCAGGAGGGTGTGGGCGCGTTCGGCAGCGTCACCTCGAATCGGCAGCCGCCGGGGATGTTCCGGACCGTCGCACGGCCCGCGTGCGCCTCCACGATTCCGCGCACGATCGCGAGTCCGAGGCCCGCGCCCGCCGGGGGCGTACGGGCGTGGCTGCCGCGCCAGCCGGTGTCGAAGACGCGCGGCAGGTCGTCCTCCGGGATGCCGCCGCAGCCGTCCGACACCGACACCACGACGCCGTCCGGCGAACGGTGCGCGGCGACGGCGACCGTGCCGTCCGCCGGGGTGCGGCGGATCGCGTTCACCAGGAGATTGCCCAGGACCCGGCTCATCTCCTTGCCGTCCACCTCCACCGGCAGCGGCTCCACCTCATCGCCGACGAGCCGCACCCCGTGCTCGCGCGCGAGCGGGTCCGCGCCCGCCAGCGCGTCGCTGACCAGGTCGTACAGGGAGAGCCTCGCCGGGGCGAGCGGCAGCGCCCCCGCGTGGATGCGGGACAGCTCGAAGAGGTCGCCCACCATGCCGCCCAGTCGCTCGACCTCCGTACGCATCTGCCGCAGATAGCGGTCCGGGTCCGCTGCGACCCCGTCCTCCAGGGCCTCCGCCATCGCGCGCAGGCCCGCGAGCGGGGTGCGCAGATCGTGCGAGATCCAGGCGACCAGCTCGCGCCGCGAGGTCTCCAGGGCGCGCTCGCGCTCCCGGGACGCCGCGAGCTTGGCGCTGGTCGCCGCCAGCTCCCGGCTGAGCTCCTCCAGTTCGGCGGTGGCCGGGGCCGCGGGCGCCGCGAAGTCGCCGCCGTCCCCGAACGAGCGGGCCGCCACGGCCAGTTCGCGGCTGCGCGCCACCACCCATCGGCCGAGTACGAGGGCGGTGCCGAGCGAGACGACCGCCGCCATCGCGACCACGAGCGTCACCACGGTCAGGTCGTGCGGCGACAGGAACATCGCCCATGCCACGGCGAGGGTCCCCGCCAGCATCGCGACGACGCCGACCGTCGAGACCACGGCGAGCGAGGCGGTGAGCGAACGCCGCCGCAGCAGCCGCAGCGCCCCCGCCCCCGCGAGACCCGTGGCGGCGGCGCCCGCGAACGCGTACAGGGCGATGAGGAGGGTGTCGCGCACGGTCACGGTCGGTCCTCCCGCGCGGCGGGCTCGACGCGCGCGTCCGGCTCGAAGCGGTAACCCACGCCCCACACCGTCCGGATCAGGCGCGGCCGGGCCGGATCGGCCTCGACCTTGCCGCGCAGCCGGCGGATGTGGACGGTGACCGTCGACAGATCGCCGAACTCCCAGCCCCACACCTCCCGCATCAGATCCTCCCTGCTGTACGCCCGCCCCGGATGCCGCAGGAAGTACGTCAACAGGTCGAACTCGCGCAGCGTGAGGGCGAGTTCGGCGCCGTTCCGGGTGGCCGTGCGCGCCGCCGGGTCGACGGTGAGGCCCGCCGCGTGCAGCGGGAGCTGCCGGTCCGTGGCGGGGCGGGCGCGGCGCAGCACCGACTCCACGCGCAGCACCAGCTCGCGCGGGCTGAACGGCTTCGTCACATAGTCGTCCGCGCCGACCTCCAGGCCGAGGATCCGGTCGTCCTCGTCGCCGCGCGCCGTCAGCATGATGACCGGCACGGGCCCGCGCGCACGCATCCGGCGGCACACCTCAAGGCCGTCCATGCCGGGCAGCATCAGGTCGAGCACCACCAGGTCCGGGCGGTGCGCGGCGGCGCGGGCGAGCGCCGCGGGGCCGTCGTCGGCGCGGTCCACGCGATACCCGGCCCGGTCCAGATAACCCGCCACCACCTCGGCGACGGTCGGGTCGTCGTCGACGACCAGGACGCGGGCCGCCCCGCCGTCCTGGTCCGCGCCCGTGGGCTCGTATGACTGCTGCATACGTCCAGACTCGCACCACGTCGCGGCCGCGTGACGCCGCGACCGGGCGACGGCGGCCGACGTCCGTGTTTCGTAAGGAACCAGTGTCCGGTATGTCGGAATCCGGCTCGTAGGGTGAGAGCCGTGACAAGCCCACCCACCACGGTCGACGTGGTCCTTCCCTGTCTGAACGAGGCCGAGGCCCTGCCCTGGGTGCTGGAGAGGATCCCGCCGCACTGGCGGGCCCTGGTCGTCGACAACGGCTCCACCGACGGGTCCGCGGGCATCGCCCGCTCGCTGGGAGCCCGCGTCGTGCGCGAGGAGCGGCGCGGGTTCGGCGCCGCCTGCCACGCCGGGCTCACCGCGTCCGACGCCGACATCGTGTGCTTCTGCGACTGCGACGCCTCCCTCGACCCCGGCCGGCTCGTCCCCTTCGTACGCGAAGTGGCCGGCGGAGAAGCCGACTTGGTGCTCGGCCGACGCCGCCCCACGGCCCGTGGCGCCTGGCCGTCCCACGCCCGCGCGGGCAACCTCGCGCTCGCCCGCATGCTGCGCCGCAGGACCGGCCTTCGCCTGCACGACCTCGGACCGCTGCGCGCCGCACGGCGCGACGCGCTGCTCGGCCTCGACCTCACCGACCGGCGCAGCGGCTACCCGCTCCAGATGGTGGTGCGCGCCGCCGACGCCGGGTGGCGGATCGCCGAGCACGACGTGCCGTACCTGCCGCGCACCGGCGCGTCCAAGGTGACCGGTACCTGGCGCGGCACCTGGCACGCGGTGCGCGACATGAGCCGGGTCCTCAACGAGACCCCCGTACGAGAAGGGAGTTCGAGGTGAGCGCACCCCGCACGACCCCTGTACGGGAAGGGAGTTCACGGTGAGCACACCCCGCACCGCGCCGGTCGACCTCCTCGTCATCGCCAAGGAGCCGCGCCCCGGCCGCGTCAAGACCCGCCTCACCCCGCCGTTCACCCCGCAGGACGCGGCGGGGCTCGCCGAGGCCGCGCTCGCCGACACCCTCGACGCGGTCGCCGCGACCCCGGCCGCCCGCCGCGTCCTCGTCCTCGACGGCGCCCCCGGCCCCTGGCTGCCGCCCGGCTTCGAGGTCGTCCCGCAGTGCGCGGGCGGCCTCGACGAGCGCCTCGCCGCCGCCTTCGCCGCGTGCTCCGGGCCCGCGCTCCTCATCGGCATGGACACCCCGCAGGTCCGCCCCGACCTCCTCACGGTCGACTTCGCGGACTGCGACGCCTGGTTCGGCCCTGCGCTCGACGGCGGCTTCTGGGCCCTCGGCCTGGCCGCTCCCGACCCGGAACTGCTGCGCGGCGTCCCCATGTCGACGGCGCACACCGGCGCCGCGCAGCGCGCCCGGCTCGTCGAAGCGGGCCTGCGCGTACGCGAGTTGCCGCCACTGCGCGACGTGGACACCGCGGCGGACGCCGCGATCGTGGCAGCGCAGGCCCCGCACGGCCGGTTCGCGGCGCGCCTCGCGCGCTGTACGGCGGGGGCCGGACGGTGAGCGCGCGCACGACCGCCCGGTGTCCGCGCGTCGAAGCGCCCCCGGGCGGGCGGCCACCCGCCACCGCCGGCACGCCCCGGCCGCCCGCCGCCCGCCTGTCCGCCCGCACGACGAAGGCCCCCCGATGAGCGCCCCACCCGCCGCCCCCTGGGCGAGCGCCGACCCGTACTCCACCGCCCTGCGCACCGGCCGCGGCCCGCTCTTCCTGCGCCGCACCGACGGCTGGCTGCTGCCGCTGGAGGTCGAACGCTGGTGCGCGCGGGCCGACACCGTGGACCGGCGGGTGCTCGACCGCTGCGAGGGCGCCGTGCTCGACGTCGGCTGCGGGCCCGGACGGCTCGTCGCGGAACTCGCCGCGCGGGGCCGCGCCGCACTCGGCGTCGACGTCAGCGAGACCGCCGTCGCACAGACCCGCGGCCTCGGCGGTCAGGCCCTGTGCCGCTCGGTGTTCGACCCGCTGCCGGGCGAGGGCCGTTGGGGCACCGTGCTCCTGATGGACGGCAACATCGGCATCGGCGGCGATCCGCACACCCTCCTCGCCCGGGTCGCTCAACTCCTCACCCCGGGCGGCCTGTTGATGGCGGAGGCCGCGCCCGTCGACGTGGACGAGCGCGCCAGCGTCCAGGTCACCGACTCACCCGGACACCTGGGACACCCTGGCGACCACCCCTTCCCCTGGGCCCGCCTCGGACTCCCCGCCCTGCTCCGGTACGCCGCCGGGGCCGGGCTGCGCCCCGCCGGTCAGTGGTCCGTGGGCGGCCGCAGCTTCGCCGCCCTGCGCAGCCGCACCGCGAGCAGCACCCCGGACCCCGCGAACAACGCCGCCGTGACCAGCAGCCAATGGCCCAGGTACACCTCGGCGGAGCGGCCCGTCGCCGACCGGTAGCGCTCGTCCACCGCCCCGCCGATCAGCGGGAACCAGACGAGCAGCAGCAGCGCCGACAGGGCGGCAGGCACCCGCACGTACCCCACCCGCTCGCGCCGCCCCGCCGCCGCGCACCCCCGCACAAGGAGACGGTCCACCCCCGCGTACAACGGCACCAGCACCAGATCGTGCACGAGCGCCGCCCCCACGAACCACAGCGCCACGCCGAACCAGTCGTCGGCAAGGAGTCGCACCCCCGCGTACCCGGCGAGCGCGAACGAGCAGAGCAGCAAAAGGAGTTGGAGAGGACTGCCGAAAGGAATCCGGCGTACGGGGATCGCCATGCGGATCACACCTTTCCGAAGGTGAGCCGGGCGACCCACTTGGTGTTGAGGACACCCGGCGCGGCGGGCACGATCACCCGCGCCGGATAGCCGTGGTCGGCGGAGAGCGGCTCCCCGTTGACGTACAGGGCGAGCAGTGAGCGCGGGTCGGCGACCTGGTTGCCGCGCAGCGCCGCGCGGCGGAAGGCGCCGCGCCGTTGCAGCGACTCGACGAGCACGTCCGGCGGATCGTCGCCCTCGGCCGGAAGGTCCACAAGCGCCGCCAGATCCCGCAGCCGTACGCCGCGCCACCACTGGTCGGACGTCGACCAGCCCTCCACGCACGCGATGGGCAACGCCGAGCTGTACAGGGGGAGTTGGGTGAGTTCGGTGCGGCCGAGGCGCACCGTGCGCCCCGCCCGCCCGACCACGACGAGCCGCCACGCGTCCTCGGCCGTCTCCGCGCGGTCGATCCCCGCGTAGGCCGCCGTCTTGTTGATCTGGAAGCCGTTCGGTCCCGAAGCCGGATCGGCGCCGCCGTGCGGGGCCAGCAGCGCGGTGCGGCGCAGCGGACCGTCGAATCCCTGCCCCACCGTCGTACCGAACAACAGCAGCGAGCCACCTCCCACGAACCACAGCGCACCCCGCCGCGACACCGTCGGCGGATCCGGCCGCGACGCCACCAACTCGCCCTCCTCCCGCGCCTTTCGCACATTGCGCACCGCCGCGGGCACCTTCAGCACGGCATGCGCCACGAACGCGGCGAAGAACACCCACGCCCCGTAGAAGTGCAGCGGATAGAACGAGCCGGGGAAGAGATAGTCGAGCTGCACGTTCAGCACACCCGTCACGAACTCGAACAGCCCGCCGCCGACCAGGAGCAGCAGCGAGACACGTTCAAGCGCGTGCGTCAGCGAGCGGGCGGGCGGCAGCGCGAACAGCTTCGGCACCACCGACCACAACTTCGCCAGCAGTACGGGAATCAGCGTGACACCGAGCGTGACATGGACGCCCTGCGTCAGCCGGTACAGCCAGTGCGGGTCCGTCGGCCACGCGAAGAGGTAGAAGCCGAGCAGCCCCTTGTCCGGTGTCTTGTCGTTGATCCGGGACAGATCCGGGTTGTACGCGGCGTACGAGACGAGGCCCGTCACGAACAGCACGGTGATGCCGAGGAGGAGGACGAGGCCGAGGACCGAGGTGAACCACGGGCCGCGCAGCGGGCTGCGCCAGAAGGAGGGCGAGGCGGGAGTGTCGCGCATGCCTCGACCGTAGAGCGGCGCCGCGCCTCAAAGGGGTGCGCGACTCATGACGAAACGCTGACATCAGGGCCGGTCGGCGCAGTACCGACCGCCTCTCGGCCTAGCGTTCCCCTGTGACCCCCCGCACCGAACCCCGCGGCACGCGCCGCGACCTGTACGCCGCCGCGGCCGCGCTCCTCCTCGTCCTCGCCGCCGTGGTCGTCGGCCGCCACATCGAGAACACCTACGGCACTTTGCACGTCGGCGTCCCACCCCTGTACGGGAAGTGGCTCCCGCACATCGGCCCCGGCACGCCCGCCGCGCTCGCCGTCGCCGCCGCCGTCGTGGCGTACGGGCCCCCGCTCGCGGCCCGCCTGCGGTGGGGCGCACTGCTCGCGGCCGTCTGGGCCACCGCCACGGCCTGGATCCTCTCCCTCGCCCTCATCGACGGCTGGCACCGAGGCATCGCGAAGAGGCTCACCACCAAGTACGAGTACCTCCAGGTCATCGACCGCTTCCACGACATCCCGGCCACCCTGCGCGACTACACGCGGCACATCCTCATCGACTCGCCCGACCACTGGCCCGCCCACACCGCCGGACACCCGCCCGCCGCGCCGCTCACCTTCGTCCTCCTCGACCGGATCGGACTCGGCGGCGGGGCCTGGGCGGGCATGTGGTGTGTCGTCGTCGGGGCGACGGCGGGGGTGGCCGTGCTCGTCGCCGTGCGGGCGCTCGCCGGGGAGGAACTGGCGCGCGGCGCCGCCCCGTTCCTCGTCCTCGTGCCCGGCGCGGTGTGGATGGGGGCATCGGCCGACGCGTACTTCGCCGCCGTCGCCGCGTGGGCGGTGGCGCTGCTCGCGCTCGCCGTCAGCGGGAGATCGGTCGGGTGGGCCGCCGGGTCGGGGCTGCTGTTCGGGCTCGTCTGCTATCTCTCGTACGGGCTGACGCTGTTCGCGGTGATCGGGCTCGCCGTGGTGTTCCTGGGGCGGGCGAGGGTGCGGGAGCGGCCGGTCGCGTTGGTGGGGTTGTTCGGTGCCGGGCTGGTCGTCGTGCCGCTCGCGTTCACGCTCGCGGGGTTCGACTGGTGGGAGGCGTACCGCCTGTTGAGCACCCGCTACTACCAGGGCGCGGGCGGCATCCGGCCGTACGGCTACTGGGTGTGGGCCAATCTCGCGTGCACCGTCCTCGTCGTCGGCACGGCGACGGTGGCGGGGCTGCGGCGGGCGGCGGGGCGGCTCGTCCGGACGCAGGAGCGGGGCGGGGGAGCGGGACGGCTCGCGCTCCTGGTGACCGCCGCGCTGCTCGCCCTGCTCGTCGCCGACCTGTCCGGCATGAGCAAGGCGGAGACCGAGCGCATCTGGCTGCCCTTCGCCCTGTGGCTGATCCCCGCCTGCGCCTTCCTGCCCCGGGCCCGGCCGTGGCTCGCCGCGCAGGCGCTGCTCGCGCTGCTCGTGAACCACCTGCTGCTCACCGGCTGGTGACGGCGACCCGTGACGGCGCCGCTCATCTCACGTGCAGCCACGCGTCCATGTCGCGGGCCGACAACTCCGAGGCGTACACCGGTGTTCCGGGCTGGTGCCTGCGCCCGCCGCCGCCCAGGTAACCCGCGTCGACCGGGTCGAAGCCGATGTCGCGGATCAGGCCCGACACGACGGCCTTGGCCTCCTCGTCGTCCCCGGACAGCGGGATGGCGAGGCGCTCCGGGCTGCCCCTGGGGGCGCGGCGGTCGCGCAGGTTCTCCCAGAAGATCGCGTTGAACGCCTTCACGAGGTTCGCGTCCGTGATGCCGCGCAGCTTCTCGCTCGACGTGGTGGCGTCGGTGTCCAACTCGGCGTCGTGGCCGTCCCGTTCGGGATCGTAGTTGCAGGTGTCGACGACGACCTTGTCGCGCAGTTCGGCCGTGGGCAGTTCGTAGATGCGGCCGAAGGGGACCGACACCACGACCACCTGCCCGAAGCGCGCGGCCTGCGCCGCGTCCACGGCGGTGACCGGGCCGTGGATGTCGGCGACGACGTCCTTGAGGGTGGCGGGGTCGCGGGAGTTGGCGAGGGCGACGTCGTGCCCGATGCCGGCGAGGTGCCCGGCCAGCGTGGAACCGATGTGTCCCGCTCCGATGATCCCGATGCGCATGGGTGCCTCCTGGTGGGGTCAGTGGCTCCTGGTGGGAGGGTCGGTGGCCTCCCGGCGGGAGGGGTCAGTGGCCGCGCCCGCTCTTCTCGTGGCGCTCGTGGTGTTGGCGGTGTTCGTGGTGTTCGTGGCGCTCCTCCTGGGCGTGGAACGCGTTCAGTACGTCCATCACCTCCGTGTCCGAGACCTGCGGGAACCGTTCGTAGCCGGCGCTCACCGCGTGGAAGTGCGGCGGCTGGTCGAGGCAGAGCACGTCGTCGGCGTGGCCGCGCAGGTCCGCAACGGTGTGCGGGCTGCCCACGGGGGCCGCGAGGACGAGGCGGGCCGGGCCCCGGCGGCGTAGCGAGAGCAGGGCGACGGTGGCGGTGAGTCCGGTGGCGAGGCCGTCGTCGACCAGGACCACCGTGCGGCCCTCGACCCGAGGGGCGGGGCGGTCGGAGCGGTACAGGTGCTCGCGGCGGCGCAGTTCGTCGCGGGCCTCGGCGACGTCGGGGCCGAGCCGGTCCTCGCTCAGGCCCAGGAGTTCGAGGGCCGCCCGGTCGAACAGCGGGGGCTCCTCGCCGACGAGGGCGCCGATCGCGGTCTCGCGGCGGCCCGGCACGCCGATCTTGCGGGCGACCAGGACGTCGAGGCGCGCGTGCAGCGCGTGCGCGACGGGCGCCGCCACCGGGACACCGCCGCGCGGCAGCGCGAGCACGACCGGGTCGACGAGCCCGCCCGCCTCGGACCTGGAGTCGGCCCATTCCAGCATCCGCAGGGCGAGTTCCTCGCCGGCGTGGGTGCGGTCACGAAAGGGCACGGGGCACTCCGGCTCAGGAGCGGTGGCCGAGGAGTTCCCTGACGCCCTCGCCGTTGAGCGTCAGGGCGTCGGGCGAACCCGCGTCGATCGTCATGGACAGCTCCGTCGGCCAGCGCGCGGCGAGCGCGCCCAACGGCACGGGTGTGCAGCGCGAGATGAACGGCAGCAGCTCCGACATGCGCAGCTCCGACGTGAACAGCGGCACCAACTGCTCGCCGCCGGGCTGCTCGATGACCGGCAGGGACAGCGAGGGGGATTCCGAATCCGGCTCCTCGGCCATCTCGTCGGGCACGGGCACCAGGACCTCGCACTCGGCGAGCGTGTCGAGCGCGCCCTGGTCCTCGGTGTTCAGGCTGAGGGCGCTGAGCGCCTGTTGAGCGGTGGAGGGGCCGTTCTGCGGGATGTCGTTCATGTCGTTCAGGTTCATGGTCGAGTCGCCTCTGGTCTGTGGACGGGTGGCGCCCCGTGTACCCGTGGGGCGCCGGTCCATGCCAGGGGAGTCCGGGGAGGTCCGAGGAGGTCCGGGGGCGGTGACCGGGAGGCGACGGCGGTCGGGTCAGGCCGCCGTCCGTCTCGCCCAGGCGCGGCCCCACCGCCCCATCATGTGCGGGCACAGCGGCCGGCCGTGCAGCAGCTCGACACCCTCCGACGCGCTCGTGGCGACGAAGAAGCGGCGCCCCATCGACGACTGCAGTGTGGTGGTCCAGCGGAAGCCGTCGCCGACGGCGATCGCGCCGCGCAGCAACTCGTGTCCAATGCCCTCGCGGCGCCACGCCTCGTCCACCCAGATCGCCTGGATCCGGCCGACCGCGCAGTCCGCGCACAGCCGGAAGCTGACCTCGGCGATCTGCCGGCCGTCCTGGGTGCGGGCGGTGATCCGCCACAGGCCGTCGGCGCCGGGGCGCTCTTCGGCGAGCATCACCACCGTTCCGTCACCAGTGGTGAACAGCCCGCCCGTTCTCCTGCGCATGCGGAGCCTCCTGCGGGCGTGCTGTGTGGGAGTTGTGCCCGCGCATCCTTTCACGCGGCGGGTCGGTGGGGACAGGGGGTGCGCAGGGTGAAGAGGCGCGCAGGGTGAAGAGGTGCGCAGGGTGAACCAGGGGCCCGGTCGGAGGGGGCGCGCGGGGCGGCACCGCCCGCTCGTGCTGCCCGTCTGCCTAAGGTGAGGCGTGCATTCCGCCTATCTTGGACACTTTCGCAAGGCTCTCCTCGGCTGCGGCGAGCACCTCCCGACCGAACGCGCGGCCATGCTGTGCAAGGAGTTCCTCGGCCTCGACGCCGTGACCGCGATGACGGCCGCCGAACTCGTCGGGCGGGCCGCGGACTCCGCCCCCGACGTGCTGATCAGCGTGACCGACCTGCCGGACGGCAGCGCGATCGACGTGGTGCGGGAGCTGCGCGGCGGCGGGGACTTCGTGCCCGTCGTCCTGCTCACCCGGCACACCGAGGTCAACCGGCGGGTGGCCGCGTTCGCGGCGGGCGCGGACGAGTACATCGTCGTGCCCGCCGACCTCACCGAGATCCAGATGCGCATCCGTGCGCTGATCCGGCGCTGCGTGTGGGAGCGCGAGGGCGCGGCCCCGAAGGAGTCGCCGCGGACCGAGGAGCCGGAGGCCGCGACCGGCGTGCGGGTCGGTGACATCCTGCTGGTCCCCGAGACGCGCGCGGTCACCCGCGACGGCACCCCCGTCGAGCTGACGCCCACCGAATACGGCCTGCTCGCATTCCTCATGGCGCACCCACGGCAGGTGCTGTCGCGGCAGCAACTCCTCGACGCCGTGTGGGGCCCGCACCACCAGGGCCGCGACGCCGTCGACACCTACATCCGGTATCTGCGCCGCAAGCTCGACCCCCTGGGGCCGCCCGCGATCCACACCAAGCGCGGCTACGGCTACGTATTCGACCCCGACCGCGGGCCCTGACCCTCGCCGCCCTCCGCCGCGGCCGGCCCGTCGACCCCCGCGCTCATCCGCTCCAGGAGCGCGACGAACCGCTCGTCGAGCTCCCGCACCCCGATGCCGAACTCCTTGGCCAGCGAGGAACGCGCCAGTACGTAGCCGTAGTTGACCGACTGCAGAAAGGCGTGCAGCGCGACGGGGTCCGCGTCCGCTGCCAGGTGCCCGCTGTCGATGTCGGCGCGCAGCCGCTCCTGGGTGCGCTCGCGGTGCGGCATCGTCTTGAGTTTCGTGTCGCCGTCCAGCATCAGCAGCATGAGCAGCCGGATCGACGACGCGAACCGCACGCAGCCGCGCACGGACCGGGCCACCCGGTCGCCGAAGCGCCGCGGCCCGTCCTCGACCAGCAGCCGGGCCCGCCGCTCGGCGGCCGTGCGGCGCAGCGCCGCACGCACCAGGTCGCGGCGCGAGCCGAAGTAGTGGTAGACGAGGCCGCGGTTCACCCCGGCCCGGTCGGCGACCTCGCGCAGGTTCAGACCCGCCAACACGCCGTCCCGCTCGATCAGTTCGAGGGCGGCCTGCTCCAGGAGCCTGCTCGTGGCCTCGCTGTCCATGGCGGCCTTCTTGCGGGGCGCCGCCGCGCCCGCCGTGCCGTGTCCGCTGTCCGCCAAGTCCGCCTCCCGAGACCGCCTCGCCACTCCGCTGAGCTGCGCTCACCGTACGCGACGCGCGGCGCGGGGCCGGTTCCCGGCGGATTCCCACAGAACTCCCGGCGTTCGCCCGGCGCATCCAAGACGGTTTCCCGGCTACTCCGAATGTCATGGAAAGGGTGCCACCCGGCCACCGGCCATCCGGCCACCAGTCACTCACACGTACGGATCCGGAGGAACCGTCATGTACGTCTACCGCGCGAACGGGGCGAGGGAACAGTCGAGGGATTCAGGACCCGCGCCCGGCCGGCAGGCGCTGCCCGAATACGCCGAGCGCTCCCGCCCGTTGCTGACCTGGAACCAGGCCGTCGAATTGGCGGCGGCGCAGGCCCGGGAGCGGGTGCGGCGGGCCCTTGAGGCGTACGCCGTGGACGCGCGGACCCTCGACGCGGCCGTCCTCGTCGCCAGCGAACTCGTCGCCAACGCCTGCGAACACGCCCGCGGCCCCTACCAGTTGCGCCTCAGCGTGAGCCGCACCCTGTGCGTCGAGGTCATCGACCGCGGCCCCGGACTGCCCGCCGCTGTCCTGCGCCGCGCGCCCGTCGCGCCGGGATCGGTCGAGCGGGGGCGCGGGCTGCTGCTCGTCGACCGTCTCACCGGCGGGGCCTGGGGCAGCCGCTGCCTCGCGGGCGGACGGCACTGCGCGTGGGCCGAGATCCCGGCGCGCTGAACGCTGAACTCCCGTACGACTCCGGTGCAACTGCCGTACGCGGCCCTGACCTTGCGCAGATCATTGACGGAACGCTAAACGCTGCCTAGATTCGCGCCACCGTGGGACCGAGTTCGTCCAGCGGTCCACATGACGTGATTTGGGAGCGCCATGCGATTGAGATTCCCGACGAGACTTCCGGCGAGGTTCCCGCGAGGGAAGGGGCACCGGCTGCTGCCCGCCGCCGCTGCCTGCCTGCTGCCCGCCGCCGTCCTCGCCGCCCCGCCCGGCTCGGCCGCCGCGGAGCGCCACGAACCCACCACCGCCACCGACAGCGCGAGTTCCTGCTTCTGGACGGGCCCGTTCACCCCCGACCAGGACAAGTTCAACTACGCCTATCTCGACACCGGCGCCCTGTACTGGTCGAGCCACTACACGCTCCCCAAGGGCGCGAAACTGACCCTCGACGGCGCCTACGCGCACGCCCGCTACCAGTCCCTCAACTCCTACGAACCCGTCGCCGCCACCCCGCTCACCGCCCTCAACGACCAGCAGATCCAGCCCGACCGCGGCTCCCGGAACCCGTTCCTCGCGGGCGCCAAGCGCACCTTCCCGCACCGCGACTGGACGGTCCGGGTCGACCCGGGGACCCCGCCGAAGGACCCGGCGGACCAGGAGCCGAACACCCTGTACGCGGGCAGGCCGGGCAGCAGCGCCCAGTCGCTCGTCTACCGCGTCTACGTCCCCGACCGCGGCCGCGACGCGTCCGGCGGCGTCGGACTGCCCGAGCCGGTCCTCACCCTGGCCGACGGCACGAAGGTGACCGGCTCCAAGGTGTGCGACACCCTCGAACCCGGCGAGCCCGGCGGTCCCCGGATCCAGCCCATCGACGAGTACAACAAGCTGCGCGAACAGCCCGGCAAACCGGCCGGCTTCCCGGCCTCCGACCCGGTGCGCTGGCACGCCGCCTACACCACGCAGTGGCAGCGCGACTGCGCCTACCACGACCAGTGCGTGCCGGCCCCGCCGCGCTCCGTCGGCCAGTACTCCAACCTCGACAACGCCTACGTCGCCGCCCACCTCAGCCGCGACCTCGGCCCCGTCGCCGTCCTGCGCGGCAAACTGCCGACGACCCCGGCGACGTACGACGGCGACAAGCGGATGGGGACGGGACAGCTGCGGTACTGGTCGATGTGCTCGTACGAAACGTGGAGCACCCGCGTCGAGGGCAAGCGGAGCTGTCTGTACGACGAGCAGGTGCACCCCGACAAGGACGGCTACTACACCGTGGTCGTGAGCCGGCCAGGGGACCGGCCGCGCAATGCCACGGCCGCGTGCGGCGTCGACTGGATCGCCTGGCCGGAGAACGGCGACGGGGCCGGGCACGTGAACGACGCCTATGTGCTGATGCGCAACATGCTCCCGGACAAGGGCTTCACGCACGTTCCGCAGAACACGAGGACCGGTGACGACGAGAAGCGGGTGATGGGCCCGTACCTGCCCGACGGCAGCCACACCAGCACGGCCGCCTTCGAGAAGCGGGGGTGCTCGGCGGGGTGACCCGCTCCGTTTCCGTGAATCCGCCGGGAGCCGCCGCGCGCGGTTCCCGGCGGACTGCCAGGCGATGCCCCGACGTCTCCCACGGATACCCCGGACTGCCCCGCTTTGATGGAAATGGCTGGTCGCAGAGCTTCCGCTCCTGCCCGTGACCGGCGTCCGTCCAACCCGGAGGCACCATGTCCGAGTCCGCCCCGCGACTCAGCGTCGTCGTACCGTTCCAGAACGTGGACACCTATCTCGAGGAGTGCCTGCGGTCGATCGCCTCGCAGACCTTCCAGGACTTCGAGGTCGTCCTCGTCGACGACGGGTCCACCGACGGCTCCGCCGGGCTCGCCGCCCGGCACTGCGCCGCCGACCCGCGCTTCCGGCTGATCCGCCAGGACGCGCACGGCCCCGGCCACGCCCGGAACACCGGGCTGCGGGCCGTCCACCCGGACGCCGAGTTCCTCGCCTTCGTGGACGGCGACGACGTCATCCCGGAGTACGCCTACGAGCTGCTGATCGGGACCCTGGCCAAGAGCGGCTCCGACTTCGTGTCCGGCAACGTACGCATGATGAACTCCCGCACGTCCTGGCCGTCCACCCTGCACCACAAGCGGCTCTCCCGGGACCGGCGCGGCACCCACATCACCCGCCACCACGACCTGATCTTCGACCGCACCGTGTGGAACAAGGTGTTCCGCCGCTCCTTCTGGGACCGCACCGGCATCACGTACCCGGAGGGCATCCTCTACGAGGACGTGTGGGTCAACCTCGTCGCCCACTACAGCGCCGAGCGCGTCGACGTCGTCGCTGCGCCCGTCTACTACTGGCGGCGCAGGGACCGGGGCGCCGCCCCGTCGATCACGCAGACCAACCAGGCGCTCGGCAACGTCCGCGACCGGATCACCGCTGTCGGCTCGGTGAGCCGCTATCTCGCCGAGCGGGCGCGCGAGGACGCGGCGTACGTCCAGCACAAGCGGCGCTACGACCGGGCCTGCCTGGAGTCCGACCTCATGATCCACCTCAACGTGCTGCCCGACGCCGACGACGAGACCCGCGGCTACTTCATGCGGCACGCCGCCGACTTCGTCGAGGGCGCGAGCGAGGGCATCGTCGAGGAGCTGGGCGCCGTCGACCGCGTGAAGTGGAGCCTGGTGCGCGCGGGCAGGCTCGACGAGCTGCTGTCCGTCCTTGAATTCGAGCGCGGGAACCGTGGCTCGCTGCCGGTGCGCCGACGGCTGCGCCGCCACCTCGCCTACCCGCACCTCGGCGACCGCCGCACCGGCGTGCCCAAGAGCGCCTACCGGCTGGGCCCCGAGTTCACCCTGCGCGGCTCCCTGGTCAGCGCCGAGTGGGAGGACGGCAGGCTGAAGCTCGCGGGCCGCGCCTACATCCGCAACCTCGACGTCAGCAAGCGCCGCCACTCCCTCAAGGCCGTGGCCCTGCGCCAGAAGAAGCAGGGCCGGTTCCTCGCGCTGCCCGCCCGGACGACGTACGCGCCGGAGGCCACCGAGCACTCGGGCCAGCAGCGGTACTCCTACGACTGGTCGGGCTTCGAGGCGACCATCGACCCCGAGCGGCTCAAGCGCAACGGGCAGTGGGTGGAGGGGACTTGGGACGTCGCGGTCGGCGCGTTCAGCCGCGGCCTGTTCCGCTACAAGTCGATCATCGCCGGTGACGCGGGCAGCGCCTCCCACCCCAGGGACTTCTACGTCGACAAGAACGTCCGCGTCGTCCCCCTCTTCGTGGGCGGCGCGCTCAAGCTCCGCGTGGAGATCGTGCGCGCCCGCGTCACCGGGCACCGGGTCAGCGGCGACCACCTTGAGCTGCGGGGCGTACTCCTCGCGCCGGAGACACCCGAGACCGCGGTGTTGCGGGTGCGCGCGCTCACCGGGGCCGCCGAGCACGCGGCGCCCGTCGACTTCACGGACGGCGGCGAGGGCTGGTGCACGTTCCGCACCCGGATCCCGCTGCGTGAACTCACCGCGCAGGGCACCGCCACCGCCCTGGGCGCGGGCAGCAACGGCTGGAAAACCACGCTGCACATACCCGGCCGCAAGCGTCCGCTGTACCCGGTCGTCGCCCCCGACACCGCCGACGGCGCCCACCCGCTGCCCGAGCGGGTGGCCGCCGACCGCGAACTCGTCGTGCTCCGCAACGCCTCCGGCTACCTGGTGCTCTTCGTACGCGACGAACTGCCGGTCGCCGACCGCTGCACCTGGTCGGACGACGGCACCCTGACCGTCGAGGGCGCCTTCCCCGGGCAGGCGAACCTGACCGCCGACGAGCGGGCCGGGCTGCGCCTCGTGGTGCGTTCGCGCGCCAAGGGGGAGGAGCGGGAGTTCCCCGTGGCATGTGTGGCCGGGCGGTTCCGGTTCGCACTCGACCCCGCGCGCGTGCACGGGCTCTCCGGTGCGGTGCCGCTCGCGGCGGGCCGCTGGGACTTCGCTTTCCGCGTGCCGGGCCGCGAACGCGACCTCGTACTGAAGGCGCGCCGCGACCTGATCGCCGCGCTGCCCAGCGAACACACCGTGGCCGGACGCCGCTTCGAGGTGCAGTCGCAGCAGCACGACCGGTTCACGCTGCGCTCCCACTCCGGCATCCCGGCCGCCGCCCGAGGCCCGTACGGCCAGCGGCAGTTGCGCACCCGCCACTACCCGGCCTGCCGCAAGCGCCCGGTGCGCGCCGCCGTCCTCTTCGACAGCTTCCGCGGCGCGCAGATCGCCGACAGCCCGCGCGCCATCTACGACGAACTGGTGCGCAGGGGCTCGGAGTTGGAGCTGCTGTGGGTCGTCCGCGACGACCAGGTCGAGGTGCCCGAGGGCGCCCGCGCCGTCCGCATGTGGTCGCCCGAGTGGTACGAGGCCCTGGCCCGCTCCCGCTACCTCGTCTACAACAACCACTTCCCGGCCTGGTTCCGGCGCCGCGAGGGCCAGAGGGTCGTCCAGACCTGGCACGGCACCCCGCTGAAGAAGATCGGCCACGACATCGAGTCCGTGCACTTCTCCGACCAGGGCTACCTGGACCGCCTCGGCACCGAGGTCGGCCAGTGGGACATGCTCGTCTCGCCCAACTCCTTCAGCACACCCATCCTGCGCCGCGCCTTCGGCTTCGAGGGCGAGATGCTGGAGACCGGCTACCCGCGCAACGACGTGCACCACCACGCGCCCGCCGAGCAGGAGCGGCGCGCGGCGATCGTGCGGCGGCGTCTCGGTCTGCCCGCGGACAAGAAGGTGGTCCTGTACGCGCCGACCTGGCGCGACGACCAGTACCACGCCGCCGGCAAGTACACGCTCGACTTCCGTGTCGACCTCGACGACGCGCGGGCCCGGCTCGGCGACGACCACGTCCTCCTTGTGCGCCGCCACCCCAACGTCGTGGACCCGGTGCCGGGCGCGGGCGACGGATTCGTCTTCGACGTGTCCACGTACAACGACATGGCCGACCTGATGCTGGTCACGGACGTGCTGGTCACCGACTACTCGTCCTTGATGTTCGACTTCGCGAACACCGGCAGGCCGATGCTGTTCTTCACGTACGACCTCGACCATTACCGCGACACGCTGCGCGGCTTCTACTTCGACTTCGAGCGCTCGGCGCCGGGCCCGCTCCTCGACACCTCGCGTCAACTCGTCGACGCCGTACGGGACATCGACGCGATCTCCGGTACGTACGCCCTCAAGTACCGCCACTTCAAGGAGCGTTACTGCGACCTGGAGGACGGTTCGGCCGCCGCCCGGGTCGTCGACCGGATGCTCGGGGTGCCCGAGCGCCGCGCCCTGCCCTCCCGCACCCTGCCCTCCCGCACCCGCTTCCGCCGCGCGGCCTGACCGCCCACCCCACACACCATCAGCAGAGGAACACCCCGCATGTCCCGCACCGCCACGTCCCACGGCCGCCGCCTGTTCACCGGTACCGACACCACCGGAGCCGTCCCCGTCGACTACCGCTTCTTCCACGCCAGGGGCGGCAACCGGCGCCTGGTCGTCGTCTTCGCCAACTTCGACGCCCCCGACGAGTACGGCTGGTCCACCGGCGTCCTCGACACCGTCCGCGCCAACGTCCTGTGGATCCGTGACAGCTTCGACGGCCACAACAGCTACTACCTGTGCAGGGACGGCGAGTTCGGCATCGAGGACTCCGTCGTCGCGCTCATCGACCGCTTCGCCGCCGCCCTCGACCTGACCCGCGAGGACTGCGTCCTGCTGGGTACGTCGAAGGGCGGCAGCGCGGCCCTGTACTTCGGCCTCAAGTACGGCTACCGCGACGTCGTGTCCGTCGTACCGCAGTTCAGGATCGGCTCGTACGTCATGAACCGGCATCCCCGCACCGCCGCGTACATGCTGGGCCGTAATGCCGAGGCGCGCGCGGTCGAGCTCGACGAAGCGCTGCCCGCGCTGGTGCGCGACAGCGCACACCGCGACACCAACATCTACCTGGTCTCCGCCGTCGGCGACCCCCAGTACCGCACGGAGATCGAGCCGCACCTGACGCTGTTCTCGGACTACGCCAACTTCAACTTCATCCTGACCGACTCCCCGCACGCCCCCGCCCACGACCGCGTGGCCCGCCGCAACGTCCCCGTCGTCATGGGCCTGCTCAACCTCCTGATCGACGGCATCGCGCCCCGAATCGGCTTCGCGCGCAACGGCTACGAGGACCCGGGGACGCCCCGCCCCGACCTCGACGCCCACCTCAAGTCCACGGCCGCGCCCGGCACTTGGGTGGACGCCCCGCGCGTCACGGCACCCGCGACCGGCGCGGAAGCGGTGCGCTTCGAGGGCGTGGCGGCCGGCGCCGCCGAGGTCCAGCTCTGGGAGAACGCCCGGTTCCTGGGCAAGGTGCCGGTCGCCGCGGACGGGGCCTGGGCGTGGACGCCCGGCATGCCGCTCGCGCGCGGCGAACACGTCGTCAAGGTCCTGGCGCTGAACGCCGACGGCGTCGACTCCGAGCGCACCGTCGTACGCTGCCGCGTCACATGTGATCGGGAAGTGGCAGCGGCCGCTTGAGCCGCCGCGTGATCACCCGGTCGAGCCACGCGAACAGACAGACCAGCACCACCGCGACGACGATCACCCCGGCGATGTTCCGCAACGCGAGCCCGTACCCGCGCGCGTGCACGTCGAGGAACGGATACGGATACCAGTCCGTGACGGCGCCGTGTGCGAGCGTGTACGCGATCCACAGCACCGGCCACACGAACGCCCACGCCACGGACCCGGCGTCGATCCGCCCCCGCGGCCCGAACGCGAGCCAGCCCACGAGCGTCATCGGCGGTGCCACGTAGTGCAGCCCCACGGTGACCCACAACGACACACCTTCGAGGTGCACCTGCGGCGCCAGCACGATCGCGAACACCAGGCCGGTGATGGTGATTCCGAGCAGCGCGTCGAGCCGCAGGACCCGCCACACCGGCCCGTCACGCTGGGGCCGCAGCACCAGTGACACGGCGCAGAGCAACACAAGAATGTTGCTCTGAATGGTGAAGTAACTGAACATCCGCACCAGCCGGGTCCCCACCTCCGCCTGATCCCGCGTCGTGTCCCCGGCCCCGGCGGCCGAGCCGCCGGTGAACACGAGCGCGAGCTGCGTGACGAGCGCCGCCAGGACGACGACGGCCAACACGCCGTGCCACAGCCGGGAGGCACCGGAGGCCCGTTCAACGGCCGCACTGTGCGCGGGTCCTGTGATGGTGATGACGGCCTCCTCAGGCAGTGACGTCGTGCATGTTGTGCCGATTATGACCGATATGGGGATGGTGGTGAAGGTGGGGTGCGAGGGAGTCGTTGCAGGCACCACGGGATGCCGTTCGGCGTGTTCATAGAAAACGGTCGCGACAGCGGCCGTCCATGGGACACAGGCCGAGGACGTCGTGTCCGGCGGGAAGCTGCCGCCCAGCCGCCGCTTCCAGCTCAACAGCGACGGCAGCCGCAGGCTGAGCCGCATGTACCTCGGCGGCTTCGGGCACGGCGCGCAGATCGGCGTCGAACCGACCGCGTACGGGGCGCCGCCGCGCATCTGGGTCGAGTACGCGTCCACGCCCAGCAAGGACGGCGAAGGGTTCGGCACGGCGCTGTGCCGGATCACGTACAAGGGCACCCCCGAAGGGCACGGGCACCCGCGCGCCTTCCACTGGAACAGCACCGCGGACGCGAAGGGGTGCGACGTCTACGGCCTGGACACGGTCACCTCGGGCCGCTTGGGGACGCCGCTGCTGCGCCGCCAGAACCTCTTCGTCCCGCCGCAGACCCCGCAGGGCTTCTGCCTGTTCGGCTCGAACCTGTATCTGCTATCGGGAACCGGAAGGCATGGGCATCCGGATCGGGACCGGGCCGATGCCCCGGCCACAGCTCTGCTTCGGCTTCTCCTCGCACTACAAGGCCCGGCGCGCGACCATCGCGTACAAGGAACGACTCGTGTAACGCCCGCACCAGGGCCGATGGGCCCAGTGACAGCGCGCCGCCCCTGCGCGAGATTTCTCCCTGTCGGTATCGGTACCGGTGTCGAGGGGGTCGGGGCAGATGGGTTCACAGGAGCCGAGGGTGCTCGTCGCCTACGCGACGAAGAACGGGTCCACCGCAGAGATCGCCGAACACGTGGCGGGGGAGCTGGCCAAGGCCGGCTGCGCCGTCACGGTGCGGCCGGCCGCGCAGGCCTGGCGGATCGTCGGCGAGTACGACGCCGTGGTGCTCGGCGGCGCGCTCTACGCGGGCCGCTGGCACCGGGACGCCCGCCGCTGCGCGTGGCGGGCCCGCCACGAACTGGCCGCCCGCCCGGTGTGGTTGTTCAGCAGCGGACCGCTGGACGCCTCGGCGTCGGAGCGTGACATCGCGCCGGTGGCGGGAGTGCGTCGGCTGGCGGACCGGACGGATGCTCGCGGGCATGTCACGTTCGGCGGGCGCCTCGACGAGAACGCCCGCGGCCGGATGGCCCGGATGATCGTCAAGAACGGCAGGGGCGGTGACTTCCGGGACTTCGAGCGCATCGGGGCGTGGGCACGCGGGATCGCGGGCGAGTTGGTGACGTCATCCGACGGCAGCCGAAGCCACTGAGTCCCGGTAGGCGAACCGGAACCCGGCGAAGTCCGCGACGTGGACGTAACCGATGCGCTGATACAGGGCGTTGCTCGTCGGGTTGTCCGGGTCCGTGAACAGGACGACGTCCGTCGCCCCCGCGGCGAGCGCGGCGCGGCTCGCCGCGGTCGTCACGGCGCCCGCGTAGCCACGGCCGCGGAGCGGCGCCGGGGTGTAGACCGGGTCGATCCGGGTCACGCCGCCGACGAGCGAGGTCGCGGCGGCCATCGCGGCGGGGGAGCCGTCCGGGGCCTCCCAGAGGGTGAAGTGCCGGTCGCCGAAGCGGGATTCGGCCCAGGATCCTGCGTCGATCAGATCGATGGAGCGCTGCTCGCCGACGTCGACGCAGAACGCGCGGCACCAGCGCACGACGTGCTCGTGGTCGGCCCCGCCCGCCGTCCGCGCCCGTCCCCCGGGGTGCGGACTCGGCGGGGTGAGCGTGCCGAGCCGGTAGAGGTGGGTCCGCCAGAAGGGCTCGGGCTCCGCGCCGGTGTGCCGCTGCCACGCGTCGGCGAACGCGGTGGCGGTGTCGTGGTCCGCGATGACGTCGGCGGGCGTCTCGCCGAGGGCCGCGAGGCGGGCGGCGAGGTGGTCGGCCTGCGGGGCGGAGAGGGGCGTGAGGCCGAGGCGGCCGCGCGGGGTGCGGTAGCAGGCGGCGCGGACCTCGCCCTCCGACTCCAGTCGGCCGAAGACCGGGGTTTCGGGGCCGCGTGTCTGCGGGGCGCGGGTGCGCAGCTTCTCGATGTCCGTCAGTGGTGTGTTGTGGAGCGCGGGGCGGGAGGAGAGGAAGTCCCCGGCCCGGGAGAGGAAGTCGTCGACGTCTTCGGTGAGTTGCCAGTCGTCAGGGAGCATGCCTCATGATCCCGTACGCCTGGCCCGGCTCACTCGTACATCACGTACGAAGGACGTGGGCGCAGGCCGAGGACCTGGTCGGGGGTCATCAGGTGGCTGCCGCCCTCCGTGTCCTCTTCGAAGAACAGCTTGAAGCCGGTGCGGAGGCGGTCGGGCATGCGGTCGACGAGGCGTTCCCAGGTGTGCCGTTTGAGGCTGGGGTCGCCTATGCCGTCGGCGCTCTTGACGACGGCGACGCCTTCGGGGATGTCGAGTTCGCGCTCGTCGTGCACGACCGACTCGGCGACCTGGTGGTAGACCAGCACCTTCTCCGGCAGGTCGTGGCGGTCCACGAGGGAGGCCAGGTGGGCGGCGACGCGGGTGAGTTCGGGGCCCGTGGTGTGGCCGTACGTGTCGCCGGGGATCTGGCCGGGATCCATCTCCCACTCGGGGTCGAGGGCGATGCCGACATCGGGGTGTGCCAGCCACTTGTCCAGGGCCTTCACCTCGTCGAGCGGATCCGCGCGGCCCGGCTGGATGTTGAGCAGGAGCAGCGCGTCGTGCCGGCGCGCGGCCTCGTGGAAGGTGCGGATCGTCTCATCGGGCGTGCGTGTGCGGTACGTGCCGTCGGGGCCCGCGGTGGGGTTGGCGACGGTGGCGAGCAGTTCGAGGACCGGCAGTACGCGGCGCCCGTCGGCGTAGGCGCGTCCGCGCCGTTCGAGTTCCTTCACCCGGTCGTCGAGGTCACCCGTGCCGAGCCGGCCGAGCGCGGTGGCACCCGGTAGTCCGCAGTATCCGACGAGCCGGTGCTCGGGGAACACGCGGCGGCCACCGCGCGGGAGTTCGGGCCTGCGGCGGGTGGGGCGCGGCGAGGGGGAGCGCGAGGTGTGTGCGGGGGAGGGGGCGGCCCGGCCGGCGCCGGGTGGTTTCTCGTCGGCGCCCGAGGTGCCGCATCCCGTCAGGAGTCCCGCCGCGGTCGTGGCTCCGGCGGCCAGCAGGGTCCGCCGCCTGGTCGTCCCGCTCGCCCGGAAGCTCGTCCCGCTCGCCCGGAAGCTCGTACCGCTCGCCCGGAAGCTCGCATCGCCGTCGCTGTCGCCGTGCCCGCTCGCCCGCACATGGCCTCCCGTCCGCGGCCGCGCGGGTGCCGGGGCCGCAGGTCGTGATCATCGTCCGGGGCGCATTGCCTACGTGTGCGGGGGTGAAACCTGAGCCGGGCGGACGGGCGGTGCGGTTCAGCCACGTCCCGGCGGGCGCAGCGCGTCGACGACGAGGTCGAGGAGCGGGCCGGTGCGTTCCGAGCGGTCGCCCTTCGACGTGGACAGGAAGATGCCGAGCAGCATCGTGATCACGTCGTCGGCGGGGACGTCCCCGCGGAGCGTGCCCGCCCGCGCCCCCGCGTCGAGGAAAGAGGCGACCGACGCCGTGAGGCGCTCCCGCGTGTTCGCCGTGACACCGCGCCCGGAGGCAGGCGCGAGGGTGAGGCTGCCGGCCATGGCGCGCTTGGCCGTGACGAGGTCCGCGTACCGGTCGAGCCAGGCCCGCAGCGCGTCCCGCGGCGGCAACTCCGCGAGCAGCGGCTCGACCGCGGCCGTGACCGCGTCCAACTCGGCCGAATACACGGCCTCGACGAGGGCCTCGCGGGTCGGGAAGTGCCGGTAGAGGGTGCCGATGCCGACCCCCGCCTCGCGGGCCACCGCGTCGAGCGGCACGGTCGTGCCGTCCCTGGTGAAGGCGGTACGGGCGGCGGCGAGCAGCCTTTCGCGATTGCGGCGCGCGTCCGCGCGGGCGGGGCGCTCGGCGGCCGCCTTGGCGGACGGCGGTTTCGGGTCACTCGGCTCAGAAGTGGACGCGGGCAAAGCGGAGGCTCCTCCGGTTGTGCTACCTTCGACGTAACGGAGGATCCTCCGTTTTCTCCATCTTCGCACGAGGCGGGATTTCCATGACCTCTTCCGCGTCTTCTTCCAATTCCTCTGCTTCTTCGTCCTCTGCTTCTTCTGCTTCTTCTGCTTCACCTTCCGTCACGGCTCGCGGCGTCGCGCGCCCCGGTGGCGCCGGGCGGCTGCTCGGCCGTGACGTCTCGCGCGTCGGGTTCGGCGCGATGCAGCTGCCGCGCCTGGCGCCCGACCGTGCCACGGCCGTCGCGCTGCTGCGTCGCGCCGTCGAGCTCGGCGTCGACCACGTCGACACCGCCGAGTTCTACGGACACGGCTTCTCCAACGAGGTCATCCGCGAGGCGCTGCGCCCCGAGGACGACGTCCTCGTCGTCAGCAAGGTCGGCGCCGCCCCCGACACGGAGGGCCCGCTGCCGCTGCGGCTCGCCCAGCGGCCCGAGGAGCTGCGGGCCGGTGTCGAGGCCAACCTCAAGAGCCTCGGTGTCGACCGGATCCCGCTCGTCAATCTGCGGCGCGCCGAGAAGGCCGGGCCGGGACTGCGGGCCGAGGGCGACCAGGTCGTCGACATGGACGACCAGATGGCCGTCATGACCGAGCTGCGCGACGAGGGCAAGATCGGCGCCATCGGGCTCAGCAACGTCGACCTCCACGAGCTGCGCCGCGGCCTGCCCGCCGGGATCGCCTGCGTACAGAACGCGTACAGCCTCGTGGCCCGCGACGACGAGGAGCTGCTGCGGCTCTGCCTCGCCGAGGGCATCGCCTGGGTGCCGTTCTTCCCGCTGGGCAGCGCCTTCCCCGGCATGCCCAAGGTCACCGACGAGCCCGCCGTGATCGCGGCCGCCGACTCGGCGGGCGCGACCCCGGCGCAGGCCGGCCTCGCCTGGCTGCTGCACCACGCGCCGAACGTGCTGCTGATCCCCGGCACCGCCGACCCCGAGCACCTCGTGGCGAACGTCGCGGCGGGCGCGCTCACCCTCGACGCGGAGTCGCTGGCCGCGCTGGACGCCGTACCGACACGCTCGGGCGACATCGAGATCGACGGGCACGAGTGAGCGGGCCGGCGGCCGGGTGGGAGAGCCGGCGGCCGGTCGAGTGCGCCCGCGGTCAGTAGCGCGCGGTCAGTAGTCCGCGTCGCCGTAACGGACCACGCCGCGCAGGTTCTTGCCGTCCCGCATGTCCTGGTAGCCCTGGTTGATCTCCTCAAGGGTGTAGGTGCGCGTGGTCAGTTCGTCGAGTTTGAGCTGACCCGTGCGGTACTGCTCCAGCAGGCGGGGGATCTGGGTGCGGGGGCTGATGCCGCCGAAGATGGCGCCCTGGATCCGCTTCTGCAGCAGCGCGAGTTCGAACAGGCCGACCTTGGCGTCGAGCTGCGTCATGTCCGCGATGGCCGTCACGACGACCTGGCCGCCCTTGGCGGTCATCGCGAGCGCCGGGGCGAGCTGATCGCCCTGCAACTCGCCGACGGTGAGGATGACGGTGTGGGCCTGGGCGCCCCAGGTCAGTTCGGTGACCGGCCCCGCCGCCTCCTCCATGGAGGCGAAGGTGTGCGTGGCGCCGAACTCCAGTGCCTTGGTCCGCTTGAACTCGACCGGGTCCACCGCGATCACGAACCGCGCCCCGGCCGCCGCCGCGCCCTGCACCGCGTTGATGCCGACGCCGCCCACCCCGACGACCACGACCGTGTCGCCGGGCCGGGTGTCGCCGATGGAGACGGCGGAGCCCCAGCCCGTGGAGACACCACAGCCGAGCAGGGCGGCCGTCTCCAGGGGGATGTCCTTCTCGATTTTGATGACGGAGGACTGGTTGACGGTGACGTACGGGGCGAACGTGCCGAGCAGACACATCGGCGTGACCGGGTCGCCCGAAGCGGTGTGCGTACGGAACGTGTTGTCGGCGATCGACTGGCCGGTGAGCAGGTTCGCGCCCTGGTCGCACAGGTTCTGCAAGCCCTGCGAACAGGGGCGGCACACACCGCACGCCGGGATGAACGCGAGGACGGCGTGGTCGCCCTCCTCGATGCCGGAGACACCCGGGCCGACCTTCGTCACCACGCCCGCGCCCTCGTGCCCGCCGAGCAGCGGATAGGAGGCGGCCAGGTTGGCGCCGCCGCGGAAGTGCTCGTCGGAGTGGCACAACCCCGAGGCGGCCAGGCGCAGTTGCACCTCTCCCGCGATCGGGTCGCCGACGTCGATGGGCTCGACCGTCCAGTCCTCGCCGGGCTTGTGGAGCAGCGCTCCCTTGGTCCGCATTCGTCCTCCCAGGGGGTGGTCGGGGCCGACGCCACCTGCCTCATATGCCTCAAGGCAGGCTTTCCACGCTATGGGGCGCCGCGCCGACGCCTCCATGACCGAAGCGGACAACGGCGGGACAGATTCGGACACGACGCCGGGTTGTGACCGCTGAGAGCCGCGTGCTGTCATGAACTCCCCGGGAGACGGAGGGCCGGTCATGACCGTGTCGGTGGACACGGCTGCCGCGCAGCCGGAGGTCATCGCCGAAGGATTCACCGACTGGGACTTTCCGCGCGCCGCCTCCGGCGTGGTCCTGCTGCTCGACTTCGCGGCGGAGCGCGGCATGGGCGCCGCCGACTGCCTGGCGGGCTCCGGCATCGCAGCGGACGCGCTCCGCGACCCGCACCACCTGGTCGAGGCCGCACAGGAACTCGCCGTCGTCCGCAACCTGTTGCGCGGCCTCGGTGACCGTCCGGGCCTCGGCATCGAGGTGGGGGCGCGCTACCACGTCACCACGTTCGGCCTGTTCGGGTACGCGCTGCTCAGCGCCCCGACGCTGCGCGACGTGTTCCGCTGCGGACTGCGCTATTCGGCGCTGACCTTCGGCTTCGCCCGGCACAGCGCCGTGCTCGACGCGGCGGGTCAGGTCGAGCACCGCATGGACGGCGGCCGGATCCCCGCCGACGTACGCCGCTTCCTCGTCGAACGGGACTGCGCCGCCAACCTCGCCCTCGGCCGCCAGGTGTTCGCCGGCGGCCCGCCCGTCCCGCTGCGCCGCGTCGACCTCGCCTTCCCCGAGCCCCGGGGCGGCGAGCAGCCCGCGGCTCTCGACGGCGCGCCCGTCCGCTACGGCGCCGGGACGACCGCCCTCGTCTACGACGCCGCCTTCCTCGACCACCCGCTGCCGCACGGCAACCCGCACACCGCGCAGATCTGCCGCGAGCTGTGCGAACGCCTCGTGGCGCAGCGGGCGGGCGGCGGCAGCGGCGCCGCCCGCACCGTGCGCCGGCACCTGCTGGCGGGCGGCGGCCCCGACCCCGGCATCGAGCACGTCGCCCGCCGCATGAACCTCACCTCGCGCACCCTGCGCCGCAGACTCGCCGCCGAGGGCACCACCTACCGGCGCCTCCTGGACGACGTACGGCTCACCCTCGTACAGGACGGACTGCGCCACGAGCGGCTCTCCGCCGCCGAGTTGGCGCACCGGCTCGGCTACTCGGAGCCCTCCAGCTTCATGCGGGCCTTCCGCCGCTGGACGGCCGCCACCCACGGCGACACCAGCCCCTGAACGAACGATCAATTCATGGTGTCGCACGTCTTGCTGACGCCTCGCACGGTGACTTAGAAAGAGTCAACGGCCACCAGAGTCAACGACCACCGGCGTCCACGTCCCCGCGAAAGGCGTCCCGTGTATCCAGGTGCTCATGCCCGTCAGCATCCGCAGCGCCCCGCCGTCGTCATGGCGTCGACCGGCGACCAACTGACCTACGCCGAGCTGGACGAACGCTCCATCCGGCTCGCCCACGTGTTCAGCGCGGCGGGCCTGCGGCGCGGTGACGTCGTCGCCCTGCTCACCGACAACTCCCCGCACACGTACGAGGTGTACTGGGCGGCGGTGCGCTCCGGGCTCTACATCACCCTGGTCAACCACCACCTGTCCGCGCCCGAGATCGCGTACATCGTCGAGGACTCCGGCGCCGCAGCCCTCGTCGTCTCCGCCGCCCTGGAAGACCTCGCGCGGGACGTCGCCGGGCAGGTCCCGGACGCGGTGCGGGTACGGCTCGCCTACGGCGGGAGCGTCGAGGGCTACGACGACTACGCGGCCGCCCTCGCCGGGGCCTCGGCGCAGCCGCCCGCCGACCAGCCGCGCGGCGCCGACCTGCTGTACTCGTCCGGCACCACGGGCCGCCCCAAGGGCATCCGCCCCGAACTCCCGGACCGCCAGGTCGGCGACCCGGGCGACACCCTCGTCGAACTCCTGCGCCTCTTCTACGGCTTCGACGAGAACGCGGTGTACCTGTCGCCCGCGCCCGTCTACCACGCCGCACCGCTGCGCTACGGCGCCTCCGTGCACGCGCTCGGCGGCACCGTCGTCATGATGGAGCGCTTCGACCCCGAGGACGCGCTGCGCGCCATCGAGCGCTACCGCGTCACGCACAGCCAGTGGGTGCCGACCCACTTCATCCGCATGCTGCGCCTGCCGGATGCGACCCGCGCCGCCTACGACCTCTCCAGCCACCGGGTCGTCGTGCACGCCGCCGCGCCCTGCCCGCCCGACGTCAAGCGCGCGATGATCGACTGGTGGGGCCCGAAGCTGTACGAGTACTACTCCGCGACCGAGGGCATCGGCATGACGCTGATCACCTCCGAGGAGTGGCTGAAGAAGCCCGGTTCGGTCGGCCGGCCCATCCTCGGCCAGCCCAGGATCTGCGACGACGAGGGCCGCCTGCTGCCCGCCGGGGAGACCGGCACCGTCTACTTCGCGCGCGAGGGCGACGGCACCTTCGAGTACCTCGGCGACCCCGAGAAGACCAAGGGCGCACGGCACCCGGAGCACGACGACTGGGCGACGCTCGGCGACGTCGGCCACGTCGACGAGGACGGCTATCTCTTCCTCACCGACCGCAAGACCTTCATGATCATCTCGGGTGGCGTGAACATCTACCCACAGGAGATCGAGAACGTCCTCGCCCTCCACCCCGACCTCGCGGACGTCGCCGTGATCGGCGTCCCCGACCCCGTCATGGGCGAGGCCGTCAAGGCGGTCGCCCAGGTCGCGCCCGGCGTCCCACCGGGACCGGACCTCGAAGAGCGCCTGATCGCCTACGTACGTGAGCGCATCGCGCACTACAAGGCGCCGCGCAGCGTCGACTTCGTGGACGAACTGCCGCGCACCCCGACGGGCAAGCTGGTCAAGGGGAAGCTCAAGGCGAGGTACGCCCAGCAGGGCCCGGCGTGACGAGCGGCGTCGGCCCCGGGGTGGGGGAGTGGCTCGCGGCGCACGTCCCGGGCCTCGCGCCACCGCTCACCTTCGACCTGGTCTCCGGAGGCCGCTCGAACCTCACCTACCGGGTCACCGACGCCACCGGCACCGTACGGGCGCTGCGCAGGCCACCGACGGGCCAAGTGCTCAGCACCGCGCACGACATGAGCCGCGAGTGGCGTTTCCTGACCGCTCTGGCACCCACCGATGTGCCGGTGCCCGAGCCGCTCGCGTACTGCGACGATGCCTCGGTCACCGGGGCCGAGTTCTACGTCATGGGCTTCGTCGACGGCGTGGTGGGCGCCGACCGGGACTCCGTGCGGGACTGGCCGCAGGGCGCGCGGCGCCGGGCGGGCGAGAGCCTCGTCGAGGTGCTCGCCGCCCTGCACCGCATCGACCCGGAAGACGTCGGCCTCGGCGACATGGCGCGCCCGCGCGGCTACGTGGAACGCCAACTGCGGCGCTGGCAGCGGCAGGTGCACCAATCCGGCGCCCCCGACCCGAAGCTCCTCGACACCGTGCACGACGCGCTGCTCGCCCACGTCCCGGCGCAGCGCACGGGCATCGTGCACGGCGACTTCCGGCCCGGCAACCTCTCCTTCGCGCCCGACGGCACCGTGCTCGCCGTCCTCGACTGGGAACTCGCCACGCTGGGCGACCCGTTGGCGGACCTGGGCTGGCTCGTCTCCACGTGGGAGCGCCCCGGCGACACGGTGCCGCCGACGACAGCGGGCCCGAGCACCGCGCCCGGCTTCTGCGACCGCGCCGAACTGGTCGACGCCTACGCGAAGGCCGCCGGCCTCGATGTGTCGTCGCTGCCGTACTACGTAGCGTTCTCACGGTGGCGCTCGGCGTGCATCGGCGCCGGGGTCGCGGCCCGGTTCGCGGCGGGTGTGATGGGCGAGAACGAGCTGCCCGTCGAGGAGTTGCGGCGGCAGGTGCTGCGCCAGAGCGAGGCCGCGTACGAGGCGGTACGCGACCTCGGCCACCTATAGCCCGGCCACTGGCTCTCAGCGCACGTCCTGCGGCGGCTCGGGCCACGACGGCAGAGTGTCCGTGTGGTCGGCGAGGACGGACGGGAACTTCGCGGGGCGCTTCTCCAGGAACGACATGACACCCTCGGCGGCGTCGGGCCCCTGACCGAGCCGGAGCATGGCCGCCGAGTCGGCGCGGTGCGCGTCCCACGGCGAGGGCGCGCCGAGCATCGACCACATCAGGCGCCGCGCGTGCGCCACCGACACGGCGGAGGTGTTCTCGGCGATCTCGGCGGCGAGCGCGTACGCCGTCGGCAGCAGTTCGGCGTCCGGGACGACGCGCGACACCAGGCGCCCCTCAAGGGCCTCCGCCGCGTCGAAGAGGCGACCGGTCGCCACCCACTCCATCGCCTGCGAGATCCCCACGACCCTCGGCAGGAACCAGCTCGACGCCGCCTCCGGCACGAGCCCGCGCCGCGAGAACACGAAGCCGAAACGGGCCGACTCGGCGGCGATCCGGATGTCCGCGGGCAGCGTCATCGTCGAACCGACGCCCACCGCGGGCCCGTTGACCGCCACGATCACCGGTTTCACGCTCGCCGCGATGCGCAGCGCCACACACCCGCCGCCGTCGCGCGGCGCCCCGTCGATCGTGCCGAAGTCCGTACGCCCACCGGCCCGCCCGACCGCGTCGTGGTCGAACGTGGCCGCGCCGCCCGCCAGGTCCGCGCCCGCGCAGAACCCGCGGCCCGAGCCGGTGATCACGACGGCCCGCACGTCGTCGTCGGCGTCGGTGGCGTCGAACGCGGCGATGAGTTCGGCGGCCATGGTGTGCGTGAAGGCGTTCAGGCGGTCGGGCCGGTGCAGGGTGATGGTGGCGACGTGGTCGGCGATCCCCAGCCGGATCTCCGTGAACTCGGTCATGTGGCGGTCCTCGGTCTTCCTGTACGTACGGATGTCGATGGCGGGCAACGGGTGTCAGATGTCGGTGAAGCGCGGCGCCCGCTTGCCGAAGCGGGCGGCGACCGCCTCCGCCTGGTTGGGGCTGCCGATGAGCGCGCCGATCTCCTTCTGCTCCTCGGCGAAGCCGGTCGTGAGGTCGGTGCGGCCCGCGAGGTCGAGGAGCCGCTTCGCGGCGCGTACGGCGTGCGGGCTCTGGCCGGCGATCTGCCGCGCCGTCTCCAGGGCGGCGGCCAGCGGGTCGTCCGCCGTGTACGTCGCCAGGCCGATGCGGGCGGCCTCCTCGCCGCCGACGATCCGCGCGGTGTACGTGAGTTCCTTCGCCACGTCGCGGCCCACGAGCTCGGGCAGCAGCTGTGTCCCGGTCATGTCGGGGACGAGCCCCCACGCCACCTCGAACACGCTCAGCCGGGCGTCCGGCGCCACGATCCGGATGTCGGCGCCGAGCGCCACCTGGAGCCCGCCGCCGAGCGCGTTGCCGCGCAGCGCCGCGATCACCGGCACGGGCAGCTCCGCCCACACGTACGCGGCGCGCTGCCCGGCCGCCTGCGCCGGGCCGTCCGATGGCGGCAGCGCGGCGAGCCCGGAGAGCCGCTCCCCGTCGCGCATCGCCTCGAACGCCGCGAAGTCGAGCCCGGCGCAGAAGTCGGGGCCCTCGCCGGACAGCACCACGGCCCGCACGCCCGCCTCGGACTTCAGCCGTTCACCGGTCGTGACGAGCGCCTCGAACATCGCCGGGTCGAGCGCGTTGCGCTTCCCGGGCCGGTTCAGCCGTACGTCGGCGACCCCGTCGGTCACGGTGACGGTGACCCGCCGGTCCGTCTCGGGCGCGGCCTCGCTGCTGGTCATGCGGGTGCTCCTTAGGTATGTGTTCCTTCGGGCCTACGTGCTCGCCGCGTACGCCGGGTTGGCGACCGCCAGCCTGTCCAGGACGCCGCCGCGTACGGCGTCCAGGACCGCGGGGTCGTCGATCGCGACCGCGCCGTCGCGGATCGCCTCGGCGAGGCCGCGGTCGTCGGCGCGGCCGAGCGCCGCCAGGCGGCGGGCGTGGGCCTCCGCGTGGGCGGGCGCGAGGAGGGCCTCGCGGCGGGCGACGGCGATCGCGGTCGCCGCCACCCTGGACTGGTAGCGCAGCCGGGGATCGGCCGCGGACTCCTCGGTGAGGAACGTCTGCACGGAGCGCAGGAGCGCGTCGGCGCCCGGCCGGTCGTGCGGGGGAGCGGCGGAGGTGCCGTCGCGGCGGTCGGCGAGGACGTCCGGCACGGCGGCCGGTGCGACGACGCCGAGCGCGAGCAGCACGTCGTACTCAGGCTCGCACACCTTGCGCCCCAACACGGCGTACTCCACGGCCTGTTCGGCGCCGGACAGGAAGCGCTCGGCCTGCATGCGGCACAGCGCCGCCCAGCGCAGCGTGCCGTACAGCTCCCACCAGCGCAGCTCCGCGTCGCTCGGCCGCTCGCCCGCCAACTCGGCGTAACCGGCGAGGAGTTCCTCGCGTGCGCCGAAGCCGCCCACGGGCTCGGCGGACCCGAAGCGCCAGGCCCTGACGCACAGCCAGCCCAGGTCCTCCACGGGGTCGCCGATGTGGGCGAGTTCCCAGTCGAGGACGGCTCGTACGCCGCTCTCGTCGACCATCAGGTTGCCGTTGCGGAAGTCGCCGTGGACGAGGCGGGGCCCGCGGGCGGACGGCGGGGGCCGGTGCTCGGCGAGGTGGCGCAGGCCGAGTTCGACGGCCGGACGTGGGTCGTCGAACTGCCGGTAGAGGTCGGTGAGTTGGCGTACCGGGTCGACGTCAGGGAGTCCCGGCACGGATTCGACGGGGACGGCGTGGACGCGGGCGAGGATCCGGCCGAGCTCCCGGGCCAGCTTCGGGCGCACCGCCGCGAACCGCTCGTCCCGCAGCAGCCTGCGCGGGATCGTCTCGCCCTCGACGCGCTCCATGAGCAGGTGCGCGCGGCCGAGCCCCGTGCCGTGATCCACGAGCCGGGGCACGGGCACCCCGGCCTCGGCCGCCGCGGCCAGGGCGGCGGCCTCCCGGGCCATCACCTCGGGGTCCGCCCTGACCGGCGGGTCGCAGCGCAGGACGAGCGGGTGTGCCGCGCCGTCCGCCGCGATGGCGTCGAGCGACCAGGAGTCCCGGCTGGCGCCGCCGGACAGCCGCCGCCACCCCTCGACGGCCACGGGCCCGCCCCACAACTCGGCGAGCCGCGCCCGCAGCCGCTCCCGCAGCTCCTCGGCCTCGCTCACGCGGGCAGCCCCGCCCACGGCGCCGCACTCGCGTCCGCGAGCAGCTTGCGCGCCACGACCATGCGGTGCACCTCGTCGGGCCCGTCGTAGATGCGCGCGTAGCGGGCCCGCCGGTACATGCCCTCAAGGGGTGTGTCGGCGGTGACGCCGAGCGCGCCGTGCACCTGGATGGCGCGGTCGACGACGTTGTGCAGGACCTGCGCGCCCCAGAACTTCACCATGCTGATCTCCAGGCGGGCCTGCCCGTCCTGGTCGTAGCGGCGCGCCGCGTCCAATGTCATCAGCCGGGCCGCCTGGATCTCGGCCGCCGACTCGGCTACGTAGCGCCGGATCTCGCCCTTCTCCGCGAGCAACGACCCGTGTGCGTAACGGGTGTTGGCGCGCTCGACCATCAACTCGAAGGCCCGCTGCGCCTGTCCGAGCCAGCGCATGCAGTGGAAGATCCGGCCCGGTCCCAGTCGGCGCTGCGCGATGGTGAAGCCCTTGCCGCGCTCGCCGAGGAGGTGGTCGGCGGGCACCCGTACATCGGTGAGGCGGAGTTCGCAGTGGTCGCCCTCGGTGTCGCCCATCGTCTCCAGGACGCGGGAGATCTCCAGGCCGGGCGTACCGGCCGGGACGATGATCGCGGACACGGCGCCGTGCGGGTTCTCGGCGTCGTCCTCGGTGCGCGCGAAGACCGTGGTGAAGGCGGCCTGGCTGGCCCCGGTGGTGAACCACTTGTGGCCGTTGATCACCCACTCGTCGCCGTCGAGCACGGCCGTCGTCGCGATCCGGGTCGGATCGGAGCCCGCCACCTCCGGTTCGGTGAGGCCGACGCTCGGGCTGATCTCGGCGTTGGCGAGGGGCGCGAGCCAGCGGTCGCGCTGCGCCTGGGAGGCGTACAGGTCGAGCATGATCGAGTCCTGCATGGTGTACGTGCCGACGGCCAACTGGCCGTACTCCGAACGCCCGATGATCTCGTTGACGAGCGCGAAGTCGTACAACGGCAGCCCCTTGCCGCCGAGTTCGACGGGATGGCCGAGGATCCACAGGTCGAGTTTCCTCGCCCGGTCCTGGAGGGCGGCGAGCGTGGCGCGGGCCTCGGGGGTGCGGCCGGCGAGGGCTCGCTCGGCGGGGATCACCTCGTCGTCGATGAACGCGGCCATGCGGGCGCGCAGTTCGGCCAGGTCCAGGTCTTCGTGCGGCGCGTCAGACATGCGGCTCCGTCTCCTGTCGGTCGTCGGCGGCGGCCTCGCGCAGCCGCACCTTGAGCACCTTCCCGGAGGCGTTGCGCGGCAGCGCGTCGAGGGCGACGACCGAGGTCGGCTTCTTGTACGAGGCGAGACGTGTGCGGCAGAAGTCCGCGATCTCCGCCTCGGTCGGTGGGTCGGCCGGGTCCACCGGCACGACGTACGCGCGCGGCGTCTCCACCCACTCGGGGTGCGGCACCCCGACGACGGCCACCTCGGCGACCTTCGGATGCTGGTCGACGACGGCCTCGACCTCGGCGGAGTAGATGTTCTCGCCACCCGAGACGATCATGTCCTTCTTGCGGTCGACGACGTAGATGTAGCCCTCGTCGTCCATCCGGCACAGATCCCCGCTGTGGAACCAGCCGCCCTCGAAGGCGGCGGCCGTCGCCTCCGGGTTGTTCCAGTAGCCCAGCATGAGGTTCGCGCCCCGGTACACGATCTCGCCGACCTCTCCCACGGGCACGTCCCGCATCTCCTCGTCGACGATCCGCGCGTCCACATGCCGGACCGGCTTGCCCACGGAGCCGAGCTTGCGGACCGCGTCCTCGCCGTCCAGGTAGCAGGTCACCGACGACATCTCGGTCTGGCCGAAGGCGCTGCGGATGACGACGCCGGGGAACGTGTCGTTCATCGCCTCAAGGACGGAGGGCGGGGCGGCGGACGCGCCCCAACTCAGGCTGTTCAGCACCAGTTTGCGGTCCTTGATGCCCGGCACCTCGCAGATCGCCTTCCACTGGCTCGGCACGAGGAAGCAGCCGGTGATCCGCTCCCGTTCGAGCAGGTCGACCGTCTCGGCGGCGTCGAAACCGACGGTGGCGCCGATGACGGTGCAGGTGCCGTTGAGGACGGCGGCGACGATCGAGTCGACGCCCGCGATGTGGAACATCGGGATGTTGAGCAGCCCCCGGTCGGTGGGCTTCGGCGCCTGCACCTCCACCATGTGGAGGGTGTTCACCACCAGGTTGAGATGGCTGAGCACCGCGCCCTTGGAACGGCCCGTGGTGCCCGAGGTGTACATCAGGAACGCCGGGTCGTTCTCGTCGACGTCGACCTCGACGGCAGCGGCGTCGTACGCGTCGCGCACGGCGGTGAAGTCCTCCGTGCCGGCGGGCGCGGGCCCGTCCCCGAGGTGCAGCACCCGGCAGTCGGAGCCGGCCAGGCGGCGCGCCTCCAGACCCACCTCCGTGAGCGGCCCGTCGACGACGAACACCGTGGGCGCGCAGTCGCCGAGGACATGCGCCACTTCGGCGGGCACCAGGCGGAAGTTGACCGGCACGGCGATCGCGCCGAGCCGCAGCGCCGCGAACCACGCCTCGACCGTCTCGATCCGGTTCGTGGTCAGCGCGGCGACCCGGTCGCCGTGGCCCACACCGCGCTCGGCGTAGGCGCGCGCGACCCGGTTCACGCGCGCGTCGAGGTCGGCGTACGTGATCTCCCGCCCGCCGTGCCGCAGGGCCGGGGCATCGGGCGTACGCCGTGCCTGGCGGGCCAGTTGGTGGGCGAGGGACAGGCGGCGACCGGCTCTCAGGGGCGCGTCGGACACGTGGGGCTCCCGTCGTCGGCTGGACTGATCGAACGTTAAGCGGGCTCGCCGTCCGCCGACAACCCCCAGGACGCGAGGCGGGGTTGGGGGCCGCCCCCCGCCGGCGTGAAGGATCGCTAGGAGCGCCGCAGGGCCAGGAGCGTCGCGTCGTCGGAGCGGTGCGGACCGTCGAGTTCGGCGACGACGCGCTCGGCGTACTCCTTGAGGGCCTCGTGCCCCGAACCGGGCGCGGCCTCGCGCACGCACCGCTCGGCGGCGTCGAAGAAGCGCAGGGTGTCGAGGTCGGGGTCGCTGGCACGGCGCTCGGTGAGACCGTCGGAGTACATCAGGACGATGTCGCCGGGGCGCAACGTCGTCTCCGCCGCCGTGTACGTCTCTCTGCCCAGGACGCCGAGCGGGAGCCCGGGTCCGCCCATGGGGTCCGGGAGTTGGGCCGCCGTGCCGTCGCGAACGAGGACCGGGCGCGGGTGGCCCGCGCAGGTCCAGCGCAGCAGGCAGCGCTCCGGGTGGTAGCGGGCGATGATCGCGGTCGCGGTGGACTCGAATCCGTCGGCGCAGGCCAACTCGTTGAGCCACTGCGTGAGTTGCTCGACGCGCTGCTCGGTGTAGGCGAGCCCGGCGAGGGCGTAACGGAGCTTCGCCATGAGGGTGGCGGCCGCCAGACCGTGGCCGCGGGCGTCGCCGAGCGCGACGAGGAGGCGGTCGCCGGGGAGCCTGCGCGCCTTGTACCAGTCGCCGCCGACCCCGGCCTCCCGCGCGCTGGGCCGGTACACGGCCGCGGCCTCCAGGCCGTAGGCGGCCAGCTCGTCCTGGAAGTGCGGCAGAACGGCCTCGCGCAGCACGTCGGCGACCTCGGCGACGGCCTCCGCGCGCTCGCGCTGGCGCCGCGCTTCGCGTTCCGCGCACTCGACGCTCGCCCGGCGACGCCGCTCCGCGGTCACGTCCGTGAGCACGGCGCGCAGCGCCCAGACCAGGCTGCCGGGGGCGATCCGCACCGGCTCGGCGGTCATCCGGATCACCCGGGAACCGGCGCCGTTCAGGCGCAGCTCGCAGACGCCGGTGCGCTTGCGCAGGATGACGTCGTACAGCGTCCGGTACAGCTCGGGCAGGCCATCCGGGGCGACGGCGGCGGCGAGCTCGGACAGGGTCGGGACGGCCGCGCGGCCGTCGATGCCGAGCACGGAGCGAAAGCCCCGCGAGGGGTCGACCCGGTCGTCGCCGAGGTTCCACTCCGCCCAGCAGGTGCGCACCAGCTTCTGGGCGGCGGCCGCCATGTGCAGGCGGTGCCCGCGCTCCCAGCTGATCAGCAGGTGCTCGCCGCACGGCGCGACCCGCACCTCGTCGTTGATCCGCACCGGGCCCGACGACGTGCTCACGACCCACTCGATCGGCGTGGGCCCCTGCGCGGAACGCTCACGCAGGACGTCGGCCAGGATGTCCGGCAGCCGCGACCCGCGCAGCGAGGGAAACCGCTCGAACAGCGACGTCGGCCCCTCCCACGGAGGGACGCTGCCGTGGGGGAGACGCTCGGCGGCGTAGGCGCGGGCCGCCTCGTTCTGCGCTACGTACAGGGCGTCATGGAGGCGGCCCGTCTCGTCCAGGAGCGGCGCCACGAGCAGCGCGGGCTGGGGAAAGGCGTCGAGGACCTCGCGACCCGAGGGCGTGAGCGGCGGGGACGCGCTCGCGTCCGCGGCCGTGGCCGGTGGCGCGAGCGCGTCCTCGTAGGACTCGGAGTACTTCCTGATCCGCCGTCGCTGGGCCCGCAGCAGTTCCCGGATCGCCCGCAGCGCCAGGTGGGTGCGGGCGTCGGGCACCGGGGTGGTGGCGTCCATGCGGGGGAGGTGCCTCCTGAGCGCGACGTGGGTGGTGCGGGTGGTGCGGGTGGTGCGGGCAGTGCTGGCGGTGCGGACGGTGCCCTTCAGCCTCTGTGCCGGGGTGGTGGCGGGCCAGTCCGCCTACGCCATGCGGTGCCCGGCGGCCGTCAGGTCGTGAGCGGCAGCGGGCGTTCGACGACGGAGTCCAGGAAGAACAGCACCGTGAGCAGGGCCCCGCTGGTCGCGGGGCAGATCCCGTACCGGCGCGTCTCCTCGTCGAGCTCGGCCAGCAGCCGGCGCCCCTCCTCGGTGCCGGCGCCGCCCGCGGCCAGCACCGCGGCGGCGTCCTGCTGGATCAGGCGCACGGCCAGCGGCCCGTTGTCCCGCAGCACGCGGTTGTCGTCGATGGACGCGATGAGCGTGAGCAGGGCGTCGAGCTGCGCCGTCTCCTCGGGGACGCCCTGCGCCCGCGCCGAGCGGAGCGCGGGGAGGGCGGCCAGGGCGGCCCCCATGTGGCGCTGTCGGTCCTCCGCCGGCAGCGCCCGGTAGTTGTCGTGGAAGTCGCCCGACGGCTCGATCAGCGCGTCGAGGTCGAGGGCGAGGCGGCACGCGTGGTCGGCGCTCCGCGCGCCCTGCGCCCACGCCGCCGACAGCAGGCACAGCGCGCGGGCGGCGACGTCGAGGCCGTTGAGGGAGCCGACATAGGGGACATGGAGCTGCGCGTCGTCGCAGGCCGCGGAGAGCCGCCCCAGGTCCGCCCCCGCGTCGGCGGCGGCGCGGAACGAGCCGTGCAGACCGACACCGGCACCGACGAGCGAAGAGAAGACGGAGTTCGCCGGGGTGTGCGCCGTCCGGCAGTCCGGCAGCCCCGGTTTCGGCGTCAGGAACACCACGCGGGTGAAGGCGGCCACGGCGAGATCCGCCAGGTGGTCGGCGGCGTCGTTCGGCACGGAGGCGGGGGTCGTCGGCTCGGACGGGTTGCTCGTGAGCATGCTCGGTCGCTTCCACTGGACGGACTCGGTCACGGCCCGGCCCGAAGGGCCGGACGCAACGGACCTGCTGCCCGGCACAAAGACGGCCGAACCAGGACCAAAGTCCCCAGAAGCCAGGGCCGAACAGCCCCGATTGATCATGGGCGCACGGGAGCCGCCCGCGGTGGCGTCCCCGCGCGCACGGGGAGTGGTCGGTTGGACACCCCCAGGGCGCGTCTGGCAGGGTCGCCCGTCCGATCCCGTGAAGTCCCGATGGGAGGGGCGCGATGAACGAAGTGAGCACGATCAGCGTCGAAGAAGCGACGGCCATCGCCCGGCTGCGCATGAGCACCACGACGCTGGACATCCCCAAGGGCTTCGACCTGCTGTCGCCCGAGGAGATGTCGGACTGGCTCGACCAGACCGAGGACGACCCGGACGTCTCCGACGCCGACTTCTACGAAGCCCGCAAGACGGTGCACCGCGTACTCGGCGTCGAGGACGACTGACCGGGTCCGCGCGTTCGGCAGCGGGTGCGCCGGGGTGGCACCTTCCGGGGTGGAACCTCAGCCGCCACCCGCGCCGTAGGCCGCCGCGATCTCCTGCGACGAGGCCCATCGGCTGTACGTCGGTGACTTGGGCCAGCCCGCGGGAGAGTCCTGCCACTCCTCCTGCCGCCCATACGGCAGGACGTCGATCAGGCCGAACAAGTAGCTGAACTGCTCGACGCCACGCCCGTCGGTGTGCCAGGTGCGGTACACCGTGTCGCCGTCGCGCAGGAACACATTGAGCGCGAACCCGGCGTCGGGCGGGGCGCCGACATCGGCGCCGAAGGGGCTGTTCGCGGTGGAGTACCACGTCATCGTGTTGCCCACCTTGCTCCGGTACGCGAGCGCCTCGTCGATCGGCCCCTGAGTGACGACGACGAACCGGGCGTCGAACTTCTCCAGGCCCGCGAGCCGCGTGAACTGGGACGTGAATCCGGTGCAGCCGGGGCACTGCCACGCGGCGCCCTCGTGCCACATGTGGCTGTAGACGATCAACTGCGGGTGCCCGCCGAAGACTTCCGCGAGCCGTACCGGGCCTTCCTCGCCCTCGAGCACGTACTCGGGCATCTCGACCATCGGCAGTCGGCGCCGCTGCGCCGCGATGGCGTCGAGCTCGCGCGTGGCCGCCTTCTCCCGGACCCGGAGGGCCGCCAGCTCCTTCTCCCACGTGGCGCAGTCGACGACGGGTGGAGTTGCGTTGCCGGTGCTGGTCATGGTGCCTCCGGACGACGGGGTGCGCTTCTCGCGCCTTCGCTGGTGTGGACCCTCCGGGTCGCCGGAACTCATCGCTCGGCGGGTGCTTTGCGCGCGAATTGCGCCGATTCCTTCCTACGTCAATGTGACCCACCTCACGTTACCGGCGGTATCTGAAACATGGTGTCGCAGGTAAATTGCGGGAACGCACATCTGTGGAACCACGCGTCTGAAGCACCGTCAGTGTCCCGAGCAGTACCGAGTAGGGGCCCGCGAGCGAGAGTGAGGACCCTCCGCAATGGAGCAACACCACGTCGACGTCATGGTCATCGGCGCCGGAATATCCGGCATCAGCGCCGCTGCCCACGTCCTGCGCGATCAACCCGGCGCGTCACTGGTCGTGTTGGAGCGGCGCGCCCGGGTCGGCGGCACCTGGGACCTGTTCAAGTACCCCGGCATCCGCTCCGACTCCGACATGCCCACCTTCGGCTTCGGCTTCCGCCCCTGGCGCGACGCCCGCATCCTCGCCGACGGCGCGCAGATCCGGCAGTACGTCGAGGACGCCGCCGCCGACCGCGGCGTACTGGAACGCATCCGCTTCGGGCGCCGCGCCCTCAGCGCCAACTTCTCGCACGAAACCGGTCGTTGGGACGTCGAGGTCGAGGACGAGACCACCGGCGAGCGCGAGTCGTACAGCGCCGGCTACCTCGTCGGCGCGACCGGCTACTACGATTACGACCGGCCCTACCGCCCCGAGTTCCCCGGCGAGGCCGACTATCAGGGCACCCTCGTCCACCCCCAGCAGTGGCCCGAGGACCTGGACTACAAGGGCAAGCGCGTCGTCGTCATCGGCTCCGGCGCCACCGCCATCACCCTGCTGCCTGCGATGGCCGACGACGCCGCGAGCGTCACGATGCTGCAGCGCTCACCCACGTACGTCCTCACCCTGCCGAAGATCGACCCGCTCACCTCGGTCATGCAGAAGCTGCGCGCCCCCGCCCGGCTCACGCACAAGGTGGTCCGCACCCGCAACATCGCGCTGCAGCGCGGGAGTTACGCCTTCTGCCGCAAGTACCCGAAGCTCGCCCGCAAGGCGCTCCTCGGCCTCGTACGGGCCCAGGCGGGCAAGGGCGTCGACATGCGGCACTTCAGCCCCACGTACAAGCCGTGGGACCAGCGGCTGTGCGTCGTGCCCGGCGGCGATCTGTTCAAGGTGCTCAAGAGCGGCAAGGCGGACATCGCTACCGACCACATCGACACCTTCACCGCCGACGGCATCCGCCTGAAGTCCGGCGAGGAACTGAAGGCCGACATCGTCGTCACCGCGACGGGCCTGAGCGTCCGCCTCATGGGTGGCATGGACCTGACCGTGGACGGCGCCCCGGTGGATGTCACCAACCGCGTGCTCTACAAGGCGGTTCTCCTCGAGGGCGTGCCCAACATGTCCCTCGTCATCGGGTACACCAACGCCTCCTGGACCCTCAAGGCGGACCTCGCGGCCGACTACACCGCCCGCCTGCTGGCCTATATGCGGCGGGGCGGGCACGACATCGCCACGCCGGTCGCCTCCGACGGTGACCGTTCCCAATTCTCGGTCATGGGCGAGGCGTTGACCTCCGGGTACATCACGCGGGCCGACAAGGTCATGCCGCGCCAGGGCACCCGCGACCCGTGGAAGCTGTGGAACAACTACTACCGCGACCGCGCCATGCTCCAGGACGCCGCCATCGAGGACGCCCCCCTGCGCTTCGAGAAGGCGGGCCGGAAGACGGGCGAGACGGCCCGCGCCGAGGAACCGACCCGCGCCGCCTGAGAGTCCGCGGAGTCCGCCCGCACCGACCCGCCCGCACCGCCCGGCCCAGCACCCGCGCCACCGACAACCGAGGATCGAGGACGAAGATGACCCCGAACCTGTCCAAGAAGGACTACGACGACCGGCTGCGGACCCTGTCCGAGGGCTCCGTCAACGTCAACTTCAACGCCTTCGTCGACATCAAGTGGGACGACCCCGAGTTCGCCGTGGACACCGACGACCCCCGCTGGGTCCTCACCTCCGCGGACGCCCTTGGCGCCCACCCCTGGTACCAGAAGCAGCCGCTGGAGACGCAGATCCGCATCGGGATCTGGCGCTGGGCGGTCATCGCCAAGGTGGGCATGCAGTTCGAGAACCTGCTGATGCGCGGGGCGCTCGACTACATCTACCAACTGGGCAACCAGAACCAGGAGTTCAGGTACCTCACCCACGAGATCACCGAAGAGACCCACCACACCCAGATGTTCCAGGAGCTGGTCAACAGGACCGGCGTGGACACCCCCGGCGGCAAGCGCTGGTTCCGTCAACTCAGCCGCGTGCTCCCGCTGTTCGGCTCCCTCTACCCCGAGGCGTTCTTCACCGGCATCCTCGCCGGCGAGGAGCCCATCGACCACCTCCAGAAGGGCGCCCTGCGCAGCGGCGAGCCCGTGCACCCGCTGCCCCAGCGGATCATGCAGATCCACATCGCGGAGGAGGCCCGGCACATCTCCTTCGCCCACGAGTTCCTGCGCCTGCGCGTCCCGCGCTACGGCAAGGCCCGCCGCGGCGCCCTGTCGGTCCTCTTCCCGCTCATCATGCGGATCCTGTGCGACGTCATCATGATCCCGGACAAGAAGTCCGCCGACATCGTCGGCATCCCGGACTGGGTGATCAAGGAAGTGTTCTGGAAGTCCGACGCGGGCCAGAAGATGCTCGTCGAGCTCTTCTCCGACGTGCGGATGCTCGCCCAGGACATCGGCCTGATGAACAAGGTGTCACGGCCGCTGTGGCGGGCGCTGCGCATCGACGGCCGCCCCGCGCGCTTCCGCGGCGAGCCCGCGCCACTCGCCGACTGAACACCCCACCCCGCACCGCCCTGTCGTAGAACGCCCGAACGGAGACCAGCCCGCCGTGCCGTACGTCGTCACCCGATCCTGCTGCGCCGACGCCTCCTGCGTGCTGGCCTGCCCGGTCAACTGCATCCACCCCGCGCCCGGCGAGCCCGGCTTCGCCACCGCCGAGATGCTGTACGTCGATCCGCGCACCTGCGTGGACTGCGGCGCCTGCACCTCGGCGTGCCCGGTGGACGCCCTCAAGCCCCACACGAAGCTCACCGAGGGCGAGTTGCCGTTCCTGGAGCTCAACGCGTCCTACTACAAGGAGAATCCGCACGCCGACCGCGCGCCGATGTACGTCGTACCGAAGCAACGCGCCCTGCCGGAGGGCGAGTTGAGCGTGGCCGTCGTCGGCGCGGGGCCCGCCGGGCTGTTCGCCGCCGACGAGCTGCTGCGCCACCCCGGCGTCCGCGTCACCGTCTTCGACCGGCTCCCCACCCCGTACGGTCTCGCGCGGGCCGGGGTCGCGCCCGACCACCAGGACACCAAGCAGGTCACCGAGCTCTTCCGGGCCATCGAGTCGCAGCCCGGCTTCGGCTACCGGCTCGGCGTCGACATCGGCACCGACATCACCCACGCCGACCTGCTGCGCGAGCACCACGCCGTGATCTACGCGGTCGGCGCCGCCACCGACAAGCGGCTCGGCATCGAGGGTGAGGACCTGCCCGGCAGCGTCTCCGCCACGGACTTCGTCGCCTGGTACAACGGCCACCCCGACCACGCCGCCGACCCGCACCCCCTCGACACCGAACGCGCCGTCGTCGTCGGCAACGGCAACGTCGCCCTCGACGTCGCCCGCATCCTCACCGCCGACCCCGAGGCCCTGGCCCGCACCGACATATCCGACCGGGCGCTCGCCGCGCTGCGGACCAGCAAGGTCCGCGAGGTCGTCCTCCTCGGCCGCCGCGGCCCCGCCCAGGCGGCGTTCACCGTCCCCGAACTCCTCGCCCTCGCCGCCCTCAAGGACGTCGACGTCACGGTCGAAGGCCGGCCGGAAGACCTCGCACCCGACGCCACGGACAAGACGCGGCTGCTCGCGGAGCTGGCCGCCCGCACCCCGGTCGAGGGCCGCCGCCGCATCGTGCTGCGCTTCCTGACCAGCCCGGTGCGGCTCACCGGCGAGGACTCCGTACGCGCCCTGGAGATCACCCCCACCGAACTGCGCACCGACGACGACGGCACGGTCCGCGCCGTCCCCACCGGCGCCACCGAAACCCTGGAGACGGGCCTCGTCCTGCGCTCCGTCGGCTACCGCGCCCGCCCCGTACCCGGCCTGCCCTTCGACGAGGCGCGCGCCACCGTGCCGCACGAGGGCGGCCGCGTCGAGCCCGGCGTCTACGTAGCGGGCTGGATCAAGCGCGGCCCGAACGGCTTCATCGGCACCAACAAGACCTGCGCCCACGAGACGGTCGAGTCCCTCCTCGACGACTTCGCCGCGGGCCGCCTCACGGGTCCGGCCTCCGCCGTCGGCGTGGCCGCGGACGCCCTGGGCCTGGACGCCTGGCGCGCGATCGACCACGCGGAGCGCGCGGCGGGCGAGGCCGAGGGCCGACCGCGCGTCAAGCTCACGGACACCGAGTCGCTGCGCCGCGCCGCCCAGGCGGAGCCGACGGCCGTCCCCGGGGTGCGCTGAACCGAAGGCCCGCGCTCACGCCCCTTCCAGATCCGCCACGCGCTGCTGCGGCGACAGCTCCATCCCCAGGTCCCGCAGCGTCGCGTCGAGAACCGCCCACACCGAGCGGCACAGCATCGCGCGCAACTCCTCCTTGGACAGCTCGCGTTCCGGGTCGCGCACCCACTGGTTGACGGCGGTGTCCACGAAACCCACGATGCCGACCGCCACCGAACGGATCGGCGCCTCGGGCACCCCCAGCGCCTTGAGTACGTCCCCGAAGCGCTCGCTCAGCATCAGCGCGATGGCCGTCTTGGTGTCGGCGACCAGAGAGCCGTCCCCCATCGCGTGCTCGCCGACGCCCATGTAGACGTACAGGCGCGGGTGCTCGGCCACCCAGTCCAGGTGCGCGCCCACCACCCGCCGCACAGACTCCTCGATGGTGCCCTCGAAGCTGAGCGTGGGCTCCATCCGGCGCATGAACGACTGCACCACCCGCCGCCGGATCAACTCGTCGAGTCCTGCCCGGTCCTTGAAGTGCCGGTAGAGCACCGACCGCGGCAGGCCCACGCGCTCCGCGAGGCGCTGCACCCGGAAGGGCGTGCCCTCCTCCTCGATGAGCGCGACCGCCGCGTCCACCAACTCGCCCTGGCGCTGCGCCCTGTGCTCGTCCCAGCGGGTGGAGCGGCCGTCGCGGCCGGCGCGCTCTTCGCGTTCGTCGATCCGCGGCCCACCGCCGGTTCTGTCAGCCATCGCCCCAGGATATCGGCCATTCGAACACCCGGGTGCCCACCTGGGACCCAGCCCCCTCGCCGTGCGCCGCTCGCCCCCTCGGGTCAGTCTGGAAGGGGGCGGGCAGCAAGGGACGACAGCAGCAAGGGACGACAAGGGAGCGCACGTATGGCGGGCCATGTGCTGGTCGGGGCCGACGGGTCCGAGTCGAGTCTCGACGCGGTGGCGGTCGCGGCCCGGGAAGCACGACAGCGCGGCCTCGGGCTGCGGATCGTGCACGCCTTCATCTGGCCGCTGATGAAGGCCCCGGTCGGGGCGGCGGCGGAGGCGCTGCGCGGACAGGCCGACACCATCGTCTCGGGCGCCGTGCAGCACGCGCGCGCCACGGAGCCCGACCTCACGGACGTCGAAGGCGAGGTCGTCACGGGCGAGCCGCTGAGCATTCTCGCCGTCCGCTCGGAGCGCGCCGACCTGGTCGTCGTCGGCAGCCGCGGCCTGGGCGCCTTCACCGGCCTCCTGATCGGCTCGGTCGCCGTCCACCTGGCGGCCCACGCGCACTGCCCCGTCCTCGTCGTCCGGGGCCGCGCCGCCCCCGAGGGCCCCGTGGCGGTCGCCGTCGACGGCTCCGGGGACGCGGGCGCCGCACTCGACGCGGCGTTCTCCGAGGCCGCCCGCCTCGGCAGCGCACTGCTCGCCCTGCACGTCTGGAACACCTGGACGGCCGACGGCCAGGAACGCCCCCACGCGACGGCCCCGCTGGTCTCCAACCTCGACGACCTGCGCAAGGACGCCGAGCTGACCCTCACCGACGCGCTCGCGCCCGGCCAGGCGGCACACCCCGACGTCTCCGTGGAACAACGCGTCCTTGAGGGCAGGGTCCGCCCGGCCCTGATCGACGCGTCGAAGGAGTCCCGGCTGCTCGTCGTGGGCGCCCGCGGCCGCGGCGGTTTCCAGGGCCTGCTGCTCGGCTCGGTCAGCCAGGCCCTGCTGCAGCACGCGCACTGCCCGGTCCTCGTCGTACGAGGATGAGGCGCGGGCAGCCGCTGACGATCGCCCCGGTTCCGGTGGCCGGGGTCAGTGCTTGATGCCGACGCCCGCGAGCAGGCTGATCTCGGCGTCCGCGATCTCCGTACCGGCGTCGGGGGAGTCGGGCCGCCAGCGGTGGCAGCAGATGATGCCGGGCTCGATCAGGTCCAGGCCGTCGAAGAAGCGGGCGACGTCGGCGTGCGAGCGGAACTGCACCGGAGTCCCGGAGTTCGTGTACGCCTCCGCCACGTTGTTCCACGTGACCGGGTCGAAGTCCGGCGTGCAGTGGTTCATGGCGAGGGCGCTGCCCGGCGGGAGCGGGTCGAGCAGCCGGCGGACGATGGCGTACGGGTCGTGCGGGTCCGTGACGAAGTGCATGAGGGCGTTGAGGGACAGCACGATGGGCTGCTTGAAGTCCAGCACCTCGGCGTCCTCCACGCGGTCCATCAGCGCGTCGGGATCGGTCACATCGGCTTCTACGTAGTCCGTACGCCCCTGCGTCGTGCTGCGCATCAGGCGCTCGGCGTACTTGAGGACGAGCGGGTCGTTGTCCGCGTACACGACGCGGGCGTCGACCGCGACGGACTGGGCGACCTGGTGCAGGTTCGGCTCGGTGGGGATGCCCGTGCCGATGTCGAGCCACTGCCGGATGCCGTGCTCCTGCGCGAGGACACGCGTGGCGCGGTGCATGAACGCCCGGTTCTCACGGGCGGTGACAGGGAGGCCGGGGTGGGCCTTGGCGGCGACCATGGCCGCCTCCTTGTCGACCTCGAAGTGGTCCTTGCCGCCGAGGAAGTAGTCGTACATCCGGGCCGAGTGCGCCCGGCTCGTGTCGAGGCCCCGGCCGGCCTGCCTGGTGCTCATGTGCTTCCCTTCACGCGTATGTCTGTCCGCCGCCGGGTCACCCGGCGGCCAAGTGATCGGCGAGGCCCTGCTTCACCCCGCGTACGAACGCGGCGATCTCCTCCGGCGTGTAGATCAGCGCCGGGCCCGCCGGGTCGGTCGACTGCCGCACGGCCACGCGGCCGTCGGCGAGCAGCTTCGTCTCGACGCACTGACCACCGTTGGGCCCACTCCACGGGCGCTCCCAGCCCTGCTCCCCGAGTTTGCGGGCCGGCATCCCGTTGTAGACGCCCTCGTCGGTGACCGTCATGAATACTCCTTGCGCATACGGTTCAAGAGCGCCCTGCTGTCGTCGGACGACGTCAGCAACGCCATCCGGGAGTGCGCCTCCAGATGGGCGACGACGTCCGGGCGCTGGTCCAAGTAGACGGAGGCGGAAAGCAGTTCGCTGTAGACGATGTCGGGCAGCTCGGGTTCCTCGAACCGGAAGTACGTGAACGGGGCGCATGCCCCGACGTGCGCACCGGCCGAGAAGGGCACGATGTCCAGGCTGATGTGCGGGAGTTCGGACATGTCCAGGAGCCGCTCGATCTGTTCCCGCATGACGTCGTCGCCGCCCACCTCCCGGTGCAGGACGGCCTCCTCCATGACCACCCACAACGTGGGCGCGTCCGGCCGCTCCAACAGGCCCTGGCGGCGCAGCCGCAGGGCCACGCGCCGCTCCAGGTCCTCCTCGGTGCCGTTCGGCAGGCCGCCGCGCAGCACCGCGCGCGCGTAGTCGGGAGTCTGCAACAGGCCCGTCACGTACTGGGGTTCATAGGTGCGCAGGGTCTTGGCGTCCGTCTCCAGACTGACGTACGCGGTGAACCAACTGGGCACGGCGTCGCGGTAGGAGTGCCACCAGCCCGGCTCGTTGGCCCGCTCCGCCAGGTCGACGAACTCCTCGATCTCCTGGCGGTCCGCGCCGAACGTCTCCAGAAGCTTCTCTACGTAGAGCGGCTTCAGCGCGACCTCGGCCTTCTCCAGCCGACGGATCGTCAGAGGCTTCACGCGCAACGCCTTCGCCGCGTCCTCCAGCGAGGCACCCGCCGCCAGCCGCATGTCCTGCAGCCGACGGCCGAGGATCATGCGCAGCACGGTCGGTGCGCTGCTCGCGCTGGAACGGGCTTCCGTCACGCCCAACCTCCTGAGGGAACATCAACAAGACCATTCTGGCAGTCAGTTCATGACGACGCCAGGGTGATACCCGGCTTGCTGAAATTATCAGGGAGTCGGTTGCAGCGTGTGCGCGATCACGCGCATAGTGAAGGCACATGAAGGCGCGTTTCACCTACAGGAGGCGTCCATGATTTCCCGCGGCGACACCGCAACTCCCGCCGTGCTGTACGTATGCGCCGACCGGGCCCCGGGTGTGGTCGGGTCCGCCACACAGTGCGCGCAGGCGGAAGGCCGCGCCTTCGCCCAGGAACGCGGCCTCACGATCGCCGAAGTCGTCACCGACACCTACGGCGAGCCCGACCCCGCCCAGCGCCTCGGGTGGCGGCGGGTGCGGCAGTTGGTGCAGAAGGGGCACGTCACCGCGGTCCTGGTCCGCTGGCCCAGCGCCATCGCCCCGGAGTCCGCGCACGAACTGCGACACCGCGAGACCACCTGGCTCCAGGACCACGGCGTGCGCGTGCGGTACACGTGGGCGCCCCTGACCTCCATGAGCGGCGAGGCACGCTGACCGCTCCCGCCGCGCCTCCCGACGGCTACGCTTCGGTGAAGCGGCCGAGGTGCCGGTCCAGGAACCGGCAGCCGTCATCGAGTTCGAACCACGGCGTGCCGATGTGCCCGCCCGGGTTGGCGTGCAGTGTCTTCTCCCTGCTGCCGAACGCGTCGAACAGTTCCAGGGCCCGTTGCCGGGGGTTCCCCTCGTCGTCCCACTGGAGGAGGAACAGCAGCGGGATGCTCACCCGCCGCGCCTCCTCGCGCTGGGTGCGCGGCACATACCCGCCCGCGAAGAAGCCCGCCGCCACGATGCGCGGCTCCACCACCGCGAGGCGGATGCCGAGGGCGGCCCAGCCGCCGGAGTAGCCCACCGGGCCGCGGACGTCCGGCAGTTCGAGGAGGGCGTCCAGAGTGGTCCGCCACTCCGGGACGGCGCCTTCGACCAGCGGGCCGATGAGCGCCTCGAAGTGTTCGTCGACCGGCTCGCCCGCCCGCATCGCCCGGCGGAGTTCGGACCTGGCGTGCTCGGCGGCGGCGGAACGGGGCCGGTCCCCGCAGTCCGCGGCGTCGATCGTGGCCACCGCGTAGCCGCGCGACGCGGTGTACCGGGCGCGGGCCACCAGCCGCGGGTCCGCCATGGGCAGGCCGTTGTTGTGCGACATGAGGACCAGCGGGGCGGGGCGGCCGGGGGCGGCGGATCCGGGGGTCCACAGGGTGCCGGGGATGTCGCCGAGGGTGAATGAGCGCTCGACGACTGCGCCGTCGCTGTCATCAAGGCGTTCTTCGGAAGTGAAGTGGAGATGCATGGTCGTGCCTTTCGGGAGAGCACAGGAACGGCGCTCCCGGACGACGACCTATCGCCCGACCGTGACCTCGGAGGAGAGCACCCACGTCGATACGTTCACGGGTACCACCTCCTCGTTCTGCTGCACGGCCTCGGCAAGGGTAGCCCACGGCTCACCCACGGACCGGCCGTCGGGGCCTTTGTCCCTGTTGTGAGCCGACGGGAGTCGTTTTAATTCCCTCATGACCGACAGACCGGTGCCGGTCCGTCGGTCGCATGGGCTTCGAACCGGACCTCGCGGATCGCCCCGCACCCACTCTCCGAACCCCCTGATCCCCACCCCTCCCACCCGATGCCAGGAGTTGCACCTCATGGTCCCCCATCCGTCTGACGCCCGGCAACTGCGTCATGGTGCCGCGCGGTGAGCGCCTGTCCATGGCCAACCACACCGACCGGCCCGCCGTCCTGCTCGCGGTCCTCACCCGCAGCGACTTCGTCGACGGCCTGCCGCGCTCGCGGCGCCGGGCCACGCGGGCCCCGCGCCACCTCGCCGTAGCGGCGTGATCACGCCCCCGCGTCCCGCAGCAGCGCCGCGATCTCGTCGTAACCGCGCTGTTCGGCGTGGGCGAGCGGGGTGACACCTTCGCCGTCCGCCAGCTTCGGGTCGGCGCCGCCGTCGAGCAGCAGGGAGACGACGCGCTGGTGGTCGCGGCCGCCGTCGCCGAGGATGATCGCCTCCAACAGGGCGGTCCAGCCGAGGTTGTTGACGTGGTCCACGTCCATGTCGGTGCCGCGCAGCACCTCGCGCACGTAGTCGGCGTGGCCGTGCTCGCCCGCGGGGATCAGCGACGTACCGCCGTACCGGTTCTCCAGTGAGTAGTCCGGGTCGGCGGGGACGAGGGCGCGGGCCATGGCCGCGCTGCCCGTGACCCCGGTGACCAGCCAGGCGCTGTCGTCCTGTTCGTCCTGCGCGTCCGGATCGGCGCCCGCCGCGACGAGGACCTTCGCCGCCGCCACATGGTCGCCGAGCGCGGCGAGCAGCAGCGGGGTGCGGCCCCGGTCGTCACGTACCTCCGTGTCGGCGCCCGCGCGCACCGCCGCGCGGACCGCGTCCGTGTCACCGTCCCGCGCGGCGCTCAGCAGGTCGGCGGAGGACTCCGGCGAGGCGGCGGGCCGGGACCGTTCGCCCGAAGCGCTGGACGAGCTCTTCGGGGACCGGGTGTCCGTCCCGGCGTCGTCCGGCGCCGCGGTGCAGGCCGCGACGAAGGCGAGCGCGCCGACCGTGACGGTGCCGTACAGGCGGGTGCGTAGGCGGCGGTTGGTCATCGCGCGTACCTCCGTCGGGTGTGGTGCGTATAGGAGTAGGGCGTTGTCACGATCCTGACCCGTGGTGTGCGCGGGAGGCGTCGCCCCGTCGGGTACGTGCCGTGCGCAAGGGGACGACCCCGATGTCGTCCGATCGGTCGATGCGCGCCGGTCACGGTGGGTGTCTTGATCGCGAAATCGGGTGGACCGGTGCGGATGGGGCGTGCGACGGTCCTGGCATGGATGCCCCCGACTCGTGCGAGTCTTTCGAGTCCTTCGAGTCCTTCGACGGGACCGACGTCGCCTACCGGAGGTTCGGCGACGGGCCGCCCGTGGTCATGGTCCATGGCTCCGGCGGCGGTCCGCACTCGTGGCGGCCGGTGGCCGAGCACCTGGCCGACCGGTTCGAGCTCTGGCTGCCGGCCCGCCGCGGGTACGCCCCGAGCGGCCCGGGCCGTTACGCCAAGCGCTTCGCCGACGAGGTGGGGGACCTCGCGGCGCTGATCTCCGGAATCGGCCGCCCCGTCGATCTGGTCGGCATGTCCTACGGCGCGAATGTCGCCCTGCACGCCGCCGCTGCGGAGGCCGGGCTGCCGATCCGTTCCCTGGTGCTGTGGGAGCCGCCGTTGTACGCGGCGGGTGAGCAACTGGAGCCTGTGCTGCGCGAGTTCGAGGAGCTCAATGCCAAGGGGGAGCGGCGGCGGGCCGACCGGCTGCTGGCCGAGAAGGTGGCCCGTGTCCCGGCCGCGCTGCTGGAGCTCATGGACGCGGGTGAGTCGGCGGACGACGAACCCGACGAGGCGCCCGGCTGGTGCCGGGACCTCGAATCGCTGGTCGCCGACTCGGTGGACGTGGCACGCTGGTCCGCCGTCACCGTACCCACCCTGCTGATGCGCGGCGCGGACACCTGGCAGCCGATGCCGGACACCCTCGACCGTCTCGCGGCCGCGCTGCCCCATGTCACGTACACGACGGTGCCCGGCCAGACACACTTCGCGCCGTCGCTCGTCCCCGAGGCCGTGGCGGCGGAGATCGGCGGGTTCCTGTCCCCGCCCGTGAGGTAGACGTCGCTGACGAAGACGCCGGTGTTGCCGGAGTCGTCGTCGGTCTTCGCCCACCAGAGGTTGGTCCACGTGCCGTGGGTGTCCCGGTGCCGGAGTCGTACGAGGTGGCTGTGGACGGTGCGGCGCCCGCCAGCACCACCGAGGCCACGGCGGCGTCGATCGTGCCACGCCGCCGCCCGCCTCCCCAGCCGCACCGTCTCCGGCACGGCCATTCAGTACACGCCGAGGTCCTTGGCCCAGGTCACCACGTCCGGCACGCTCGCGTTGCCGCCGCACACCACCAGGCCCAACTCGGCGTCGGCGCCGACGCGCTCCCGTACGAGGCGGGCCGCGGGCAGCAGGCAGCCCGCGGCGGGCTCGGTCCAGAGCTTCGCGTGCTGGGCCAGGTCGAGGGTGCCCCGGACGGCCTCGGCGTCCGTCACCGTGAGGACCTCGGTGACCAGGGCGGAGACATGTTCGTACGTGAGTGGGGACACGGACGGCGGGGCGAGCGTCGAGACGATCGACGACACCTCGACCGGAACCGGGCCCCCTGCGGCCAGCGCCTCGGTCATGCACCGGGCGCCCTCGGTCTCCACACCCCAGACGCGGACCCCTGGCCGCAGCCCCCGCAGCGCGGTGGCGACACCGGACACCAGGCCGCCGCCCCCGATGCTGACGAGCACGTCGGTGAGTTCCCCTGCGTCCCGCGCGAACTCCAGGCCCACCGTGCCCTGCGCCGCGACCACGACCGGGTCGTCGAAGGGGTGCACCAAGGTGTGTCCCGCGGCCCGGAGTTCGCCGGCGAGGGCGAACGCCTCCTCCACGGTGTCGGTGATGTGCACGCTCGCCCCGGCGGCCTCGGCGGTGCTCCGCGCGGCCGCGGGCGCGGAGCGCGGCATCACCACGGTCGCCTTGATGTCCAGCAGACCGGCCATCGTGGCGAGGGCGATGCCGTGGTTGCCCCCGCTGACCGTGACGACACCGGCCGCCCGCTCGGACGCGTCGAGCGCGAGCAGCTTCGCCGTCGCGCCGCGCACCTTGAACGAGCCCGTGTGCTGCAGCAGTTCCAGTTTCAGCGTGGTCGGCACACCCAGCAGCGCGGAGAGCCCGGGGCTCGGCACCGTCGGGGTCCGCACGACATGCCCGGAGATCCGCTCGGCCTGCGCCTCCACGTCCGCGACAGTTATCAACACATCCGCCTCCATCACACGATCCGCACAGCGCGATCCGCGACGCGCGGACCGCACCTCACGGTCTCTATCCCATGATCCGCGCGGCCCGCCACCCCGTTTCGGCCGACCGCCGCCGAACCCCCGTGCTGAGTCCGCGTACGCGTGGCGACTCCCCGGCGACTCCCCGGCCCGCCGCGTCAACTCGCGCTCCCTGTGTCGAACATGACGACCCGTGACCGATCGATTACGGTGTGCGGGTGATCGGATCCCGTATCGGCCCTGCCACCCCCTCCGGGCGGTGGGGTCGGCTGGTGTCCGTGATCGGGTTCGTCGTGGTCGTCATCGCGCACCTCGCCGGTACCGTGCACGCCTCCACCCCGGCCGGCGGTCACCTCGATGTCACGGTCACGGCCTGCGGCCACCACGGGGCGGCGCAGTCGCCGGGGCAGGCCGCCGCCCCGGGGCCCGCGCACCACCACTCCGCCGGAGACGGGCACGTCGAGCACCTCGCCGACCGGCCCCGCGCGTCGGGGCCCACCGGTCCGTCCCTGTCCGGCCCCGACGCGCCTCCGCTCACTCCGCTCGCCCTCGCCACCACCACCCACGGCCCGGGCGTCCCGGACGGTCATCCGCCCGACCGGCCGCCCCGCCCATCCTCCGGCGGGGCCGCCCACCTGCTCCTCTGCGTCTGGCGCCAATAGCCGATCCGATCCCGCACGCCGACAGCGCGCACCCGCGTCCGCGTCCGCGTGCCCACGTGTCATCACGCCAGGATCGACCCACCGCCTCGCGCCGTCACGCGCGCCGGGCGTCAAGGAGCCGTACCTTCATGGACTTCATGGAACTGTCCCTGCGGGGCCCGGCCGGAGCGCTCGCCCCGGCCCCCTTCTCCGCCCGCCGCCCCGCCCAACTCGTGGGCAACACGCCCGTGTTGTGGATCGACGAGCCGTTCGCCCCGGCAGGGCGCGGCTTCCACGCCAAGCTGGAGGGCGCCAACCCCGGCGGCATCAAGGACCGGCCGGGCCTGCACATGGTCCGTGAGGCGCGCCGCCGCGGCGAACTCGCCCCCGGCGCCCCCGTCGTCGAATCCTCCAGCGGCACCCTCGGCCTCGGCCTCGCCCTCGCCGGACTCACCTACGGCCACCCGGTGACCGTCGTCTCCGACCCCGGCATGGAACCGGCGATGGTCCGCCTGCTCGCCGCGTACGGCGCGAGCGTCCAACAGGTCCGCGAACCGCACCCCGAGGGTGGCTGGCAGCAGGCCCGCCGGGAGGCCGTCGCCGTGCTCATGGCCCGCACCCCGGGAGCGTACTGCCCGGACCAGTACCACAACCCCGACAACGTAGCCGCGTACGCGCCCCTCGCCACCGAGCTGATCGCCCAACTCGGCCGCGTGGACGTACTGGTGGCGGCCGTCGGCACCGGCGGCCACTCCGCGGGCACCGCGCGTGTGCTGCGCGAGACGTTCCCCGGGATGGCGCTCATCGGCGTCGACGCGACCGGATCCGCGATCTTCGGGCAGCCCGCCGGGCCCCGCCTGATGCGCGGCCTCGGCTCCAGCATCCACCCCACGAACGTCGACTACGCCGCGTTCGACCAGGTCCACTGGGTCGCCCCGCATGAAGCGGTGTGGGCGGGACGCCAACTCGCCTGCGCGCACTACGCGTCGGGCGGCTGGAGCGTCGGCGCGGTCGCGCTCGTCGCGGGCTGGGCGGCACGGGTGCACCCGCCGGGCACCCGCGTGGCCGCGATCTTCCCCGACGGCCCGCACCGCTACCTGGAGACCGTCTACAACGACGACTGGTGCGCCGGGCACGGACTCCTGGGCCACCAACCACCCACCGAGCCGGACGAGATCGCCGAGCCCGACGCGTACGAGATCACCTCCTGGACCCGCTGCGACAAGATCCGCGACCCCCTCGGCCGCCCCACCGAGAAGAGCCGGGCCACCCCACAGCACACCCCCGCCGCGAAGGACGTCGTCCGATGAGCAGCTTCCGCGCCCAGTTCACGTCCTTCAACCGGCCCGCACGCCTCCTGATGGTGAATCAGTTCGCCATCAACCTCGGCTTCTACATGCTGATGCCCTACCTCGCAGACCACCTCGCGCACGGCCTCGGGCTCGCCGCGTGGACCGTCGGTCTGGTGCTCGGCGTCCGCAATCTGTCCCAGCAGGGCATGTTCCTCATCGGCGGCACACTCGCCGACCGCTACGGCTGCAAGCCGATGATCCTCGCCGGGTGTGTGCTGCGCACGGTCGCGTTCGCGCTGCTCGGACTCGTCGACTCGCTGCCCGCGCTGATCGCGGCATCCGCGGCGACCGGGCTCGCCGGGGCGTTGTTCAACCCTGCGGTGCGGGCGTACCTGGCCGCCGACGCGGGGGAGGAGCGAAGGGTGGCGGCGTTCGCCACCTTCAACGTCTTCTACCAGGCCGGCATCCTCGTCGGCCCGCTCGTCGGACTCGCCCTGCTGGCCTGGGACTTCACGGCGGTGTGCGCGGCAGCGGCGGTCGTCTTCGGCGGCCTGACCGTACAGCAGTGGCGAGCGCTCCCGGCCCGCGCGCCGAAGAACCGTACGGCGGAACCCGCGTGGCGTGCCGTCGCACGGGACTGGCGGACCGTCGCGGCGAACCGGCCGTTCCTGCTGTTCGCCGCCGCGATGACCGGCTCGTACGTCCTCGCCTTCCAGGTCTATCTGGCGCTGCCCCTGCGTGCCCGTGAACTCTTCGGTGACCGTACGGGGTTGGTGACCGGAGCCGTCTTCGCCGTGTCGGCGCTGGCCGCGCTGTCGGGGCAGCTGCGGCTCACCGCGTGGGCGAAGCGGACGATGTCCGGGCCGCGCGCCATCGCCTACGGGCTCGCGCTGATGGGCGTCGCCTTCCTGCCGCTGCTGCCCCGCGCCGAAGGACCGGTGCTCGGCGTCCTGGCGTTGACCGCGTGCGCGGCGCTTCTCGCGTGGGGCGGGGCGCTGCTCTACCCCTTCGAGATGGACACCGTGGTGCGCCTGTCGGGTGACCGCCTCGTCGCCACGTACTACGGCGCGTACAACACCGCGTCCGGCATCGCGATCTCCCTCGGCAACCTGGCCGTCGGGGCCCTCTTCGACACGGGTGTCGCGTGGCTTCCGTGGGTGTGTCTGGCGGCGACGGGGCTGCTGTGCGGGGCGGCGGTGGCGTGGCTGCACCGGTCGGGACGGCTGCGACCGGTGCCGCGTGAAGGGGACTTGACGGTGACGGCGGCCTGACCGGAACACGGGGCGCGAGACACGGCCTGCCGGTACAAGGGAGCCTCGTACCGGCAGGCCGTCCGTCACAGCATCAGCAGCGTCCGATGCGCCGCCTGCCCCGTGTTCCGCAGCGGCCGCACCGCGAGCCGCATGAGCACCAGTACGTTGTCGTCACCGGCCACACGGTTCGTGGAGAGCTCGCCGCACGAGAGGCACTCGTGGACGATCAGCCATTCGCCGTCCGGGCGCGCGGACACCGTCAGCGCGGTCATCCGCCCGCGGCACGGCGACGCCCGGTCACCGGGTATCCGGGCGTCCACGTGCAGGCTGGCCAGGCAGTTCGGGCAGTGGTTGCGATGGCCGCTGCCCGGCGCGTCCAGTGACACCTCAAGACGGCAGCCCACACACCGGAAGTCCCGGGCGCGGTGTCCGTCCCGCTGGTCGTGGAGCACGTCCTTGTCCCGCTGACGCCGCCGCCCGGAGTCGTACCGGTCGGATGTCCTGTTGCGGCGCGGCATCACAGTGTCCCGAACGCTTCGAGAGGGAACGGTGGTTGGGCCAGCGGCCGCACCGCCATCCGCATCAGGACCAACTGGTTGTCATCGGGGCTCACCGGGTTCGAGGTGAGCTCGTCGCACCGAACGCAGCGGTGGACGATCATCCAGTCGCCGGTCCTGAGCACGGCGATGGCGATCGGCGACATCCGGCCGTGGCACTCGGTACGGCCGCCGTGGACGTGGTCCAGGACATGCCGCGAGTGCAGACACGAAGGGCAGTGGTTACGGGTCCGCCCGTCCGGGTCGGTGCTGGTCACGGTAAGGCCGCACCAGGCGCAGACGAAGGTGCTGACCTTGAGGGTGGGGCTGGGATTGGGGCTGGGGGTGTTGCTGGGGCTTGGGGTGTGCTCGGACACCGGGTGCTCCTTGCTGGGGAGTTGGTCATCGACAGCAAGAGCAGGCCGAGTGGCCTCGACGGCTGAATCGGTCGGCTACCCGCGGTGTGCGCACGGCACGGCGGGGCGAGGCGCACTCGGCGCGGTCCGGGTCATCAAGTACACCCTCTCGGTGGGCCACAGGGCCCGGTCGTTCGGCCGCACGGGCAAGGAGCGCCGGTGCGGAAGCAGCGGAGCCAGCCTAGGCAGGCCCGCGCCGCGTACGCGACCCAATTAATTCCGCCACCGGGCACACCACGTAGGCGGTGACGGCGGTGACGGCGGTGAGGGAGGTGAGGGAGGCGTTCGAGGGGGCAGGTGCGGGCATCGTGACCGTGGCCGTAATGATGGTGGCCGGGCCCGGCTGCCTGCGGGCCCTTCGAACCCTAGGTGTGATGGGCGGGTGAGCGGGATCGTGGTCGGCGAACCGACGGCGGTGGGCGAGCGGTGTGCGGGCGGTACGGGGCGGGAGGGCGAGCCGGGGCGGGCGGGTGAACCGGGTCGGGCGGGTGAACCGGGCCCGCAGGTCGCGTTCGGCCCGCTCGGCAAGGGCGAGAACGTCTCCGTGGCCGAGACGGACACCCCTGGAATCTTCGAGGGGCACTGCCACTCCGGGCGCGCCGCCGGCCGCGGTTACGGCGGCGCCGCCCTCGCCCAGACTCTCGCCGCCGCCCACCGCTCCGTCGCCGACGACGGCCGGGTCGTGCACTCGCTGCACGCCTACTTCCTGCGCCCGCTGTCCCCGGAGCGGCCGGTGCGCTACATACCCGAGACGGTCCGCGACGGCCGCAGCTACTCCGTGCGGCAGATCACCGCGGAGCAGGACGGCAAGGAGGCGCTCACCATGAGCGTCTCCTTCAAGGTGCCGCAGCGGGGCGGCAGTTGGCGCGGCCCCGGCATGCCGGACGTGCCGGGGCCGGAAGGGCTCGCCAGCGGCTGGGCGTACCGGCCGGCGGATCATCCGCTCCGTACGTCCGTGGAGTACCGGGAGGTGCCGCGACCCGCCGCCGCGTCCGTCACCGGGGAGGTCACACGTCAGGCGTGGATGCGCACCGTCGGCGCGCTCCCCGACGACCCGGGCCTGCGCGCCTGCGTCCTCGCCTACATGTCCGACGCCCCGCTCGCCCCGACCGCCCTCGTCCCCTACGGCGAACCCCGGCCGAAGGGCGTCGTCCTCGCCTCCCTCGACCACGCGATGTGGTTCCACCGGCCCGCCGCCCCGGACGAGTGGCTGCTGTACGAGTGCCGCAGCCGGATGGCGGGCGACGGACGCACCCTGGCGTACGGCGAGTTCTGGAGCCGGGACGGCGAACTCGTCGCCTCGGTGACGCAGGAGGCGCTGCTGCACTTCCGCCACTCGGCGTGAAGCAGATCACCCCGGTTCGCGGGTTCTGGACAGGGTTCGCCGTACAGACATAACTTAACGATCGTTCGACGCGGGAGTCTGCGGCACAGGTACATCAATGGCACCACGCACCGTCACCCACTCGAAGGAGTCGCCGTGCGCCGTACGGTGTTCAACGAGGACCACGAGGCGTTCCGTCGGACGCTTCGGGACTTCATCGCCAACGAGGTCGTTCCCGTCCACCACGAGTGGGAGGAGCAGGGGCATCCGCCGCGCGACTTCTACCGCAGGCTCGGCGAGTTGGGCGTTCTGGGGATCCAGGTGCCGGAGGAGTTCGGCGGGGCCGGCGAGGCCAGCTTCAAGTTCGCGGCCGTCGCCGCCGAGGAGACCACCCGCGCGGGCGTCTCCTTCGGCAACTACTCGGTGCACTCGAACCTGATCCTGCCGTACCTCATCACGTACGCGACGCGGGAGCAGAAGGAGCGCTGGCTGCCCGGCTTCGCCACCGGCGACCTCATGACCGCCATCGCGATGACCGAGCCGGGCACCGGATCCGACCTTGCCAACATCCAGACGAAGGCCGAACTGTCCGCCGACGGCACGCACTACGTCCTCAACGGCGCCAAGACGTTCATCACGGGCGGCGCGCTCGCCGATCTCGTCCTGGTCGTCGCCCGCACCGCCGCCTTCGATCCGGAGGACCGCCGCGCCGGACTGTCCATCCTGTGCGTGGAGTCGGCGAGCGAGGGCTTCTCCGTCGGCCGCAAGCTGCGGAAGATCGGGCTCAAGGCCTCGGACACCGCCGAACTCGCCTTCGTGGACGTCAAGGTGCCGGTGGAGAATCTGCTCGGCGAGGCGGGCAAGGGCTTCTCGTACCTGTCGCACAACCTCGCGCAGGAGCGGCTGACCATCGCCATCGGCGGCGCCGCGACCGCCGCGGCCGCGCTGCGCTTCGCCACCGACTACGTGAAGGAGCGCACCGTCTTCGGCAAGCCGGTCGCCCACTTCCAGAACACCAAGTTCGTGCTCGCCGAGTGCGCCACCGAGGTCGAGGCCGCGCGGCTGATGGCCGACCGGGCGCTCGAACTGCACGACGAGGGCGAGCTGTCGGTCGCCGACGCCGCGAAGGCGAAGCTGTTCTGCACCGAGGTCGCCGGCCGCGTCATCGACAAGTGCCTTCAGCTGCACGGTGGTTACGGCTACGTCACCGAGTACCCGATCGCCCGCCTCTACGCCGACACGCGTGTCTCGCGGATCTACGGGGGCACCAGCGAGGTCATGAAGACCATCATCGCCAAGTCGCTCGGCCTTTGAGTCTTCCGGCCGAACTCCCCCTGTACAGAAGCCAGGATCCACAGAAGGGAACCGACATGCAGATCGACGCCACCTCCTCCGCCCTCGTCACCGGCGGCGCCTCCGGCCTCGGCCGCGCCACCGCCGAGCGCCTCGCCGCCTCCGGCGCCCGCGTCGTCATCTTCGACCTGCCCAGCTCCGACGGCGAGAACGCCGCCAAGGAGATCGGCGCCACCTTCGTCGCCGGTGACGTCACCAGTGAGGCCGATGTCACCGCCGCGATCGGCGCCGCCACCGCGCTCGCCCCGCTGCGCATCACCGTCAACTGCGCGGGCATCGGCGGCGCGGGCCGTACCGTCGGCAAGGAGGGCCCCTACGACCTGGACGCGTTCCGCAAGGTCGTCGAGGTCAATCTGATCGGCACCTTCAATGTGATCCGGCTCGCCGCCCAGGCCATGAGCGGCAGCGAGCCTCTCGACGGCGACCGCGGCGTCATCGTCAACACCGCCTCCGTAGCGGCGTTCGACGGGCAGATCGGCCAGTGCGCGTACTCGGCGTCGAAGGGCGGCATCGTCGGCATGACCCTGCCGATCGCCCGCGACCTGGCGCGCGCGAACATCCGCGTGATGACCATCGCGCCCGGCCTCTTCGAGACGCCGCTGCTCGGCCGCCTCCCGCAGGAGGCCAAGGACTCGCTCGGCGCCCAGGTGCCGCACCCGGCGCGCCTCGGACAGCCCGCCGAGTACGCGCGGCTCGCCGAGTCGATCGTCACGAACCCCATGCTGAACGGCGAGACGATCCGCCTCGACGGCGCGATCCGCATGGCCCCGAAGTAGCCATCGGCGCAGTGATCGGGCTCAACCCACCGACGTATCCAAGGAGTTCAGCATGCGTGACGCAGTGATCGTCGACGCCGTACGCACCCCCGTCGGCAAGGGCAAGCAGGGCGGCGCCCTCTCGGGCATCCACCCGGTGGACCTCTCCGCCCACGTCCTGAGGTCGCTGGCCGAGCGCAACGGCCTCGACCCGGGCACCGTCGACGACGTCGTCTGGGGCTGTGTCTCCCAGGTCGGCGAGCAGGCGGGCGGCGTCGGCCGGTACGCGGTGCTCGCCGCCGGGTGGCCGGAGTCCGTGCCGGGCCTGACCATCGACCGGCAGTGCGGCTCGTCCCAGCAGGCCGTGCACCAGGCCGCGGCGGGTGTCATAGCGGGGCAGTACGACATCGCCGTCGCGGGCGGCGTCGAGTCCATGTCCCGGGTCCCGATGGGGTCCACGCGGGCGGGCGGCCAGGTCGGCGAGCCGTTCGGGCCGCTGGTCGGCGAGCGCTACGACCACTTCCGGTTCAACCAGGGCATCGGCGCCGAGATGATCGCCGAGGAGTTCGGCCTGACGCGCGCCGAGCTCGACCGGCACGCCGTCGACTCGCACGAGCGGGCCGCCCGCGCCATCGACGAGGGCCGTTTCAAGGAGCAGATCACCGCGGTGACCCTCCCGGACGGCACCGTCTTCGACACCGACGAGGGCGTGCGCCGCGGCAGCGGCGTCGAGGCGCTCGGCGGCCTGAAGACCCCGTTCAAGGAGAACGGTGTCATCTCGGCGGGCAACGCCTCGCAGATCTCCGACGGCGCCGCCGCGCTGCTCGTGACGACCTCGGAGATCGCGCGGCGCAACGGCTGGACGCCGCTCGCGCGCTTCCACACCGGCGTCGTCACCGGCGTCGACCCGATCACCATGCTCAAGGGCCCGATCCCCGCCACCGCCAAGGCACTTGAGCGGTCGGGCATCGCCCTCGACGAGATCGGCACGTACGAGATCAACGAGGCGTTCGCGTCCGTCTCGCTCGGCTGGCAGCGGCAGACCGGCGCCGACTACGAGCGCCTCAACCCCAACGGCGGCGCCATCGCCCTCGGTCACCCGCTGGGCGGTTCCGGCGCCCGCCTGATGACGACGCTCGTGCACCACATGAAGGACAACGGGATCCGCTACGGACTGCAGGCCATGTGCGAGGGCGGCGGCATGGCCAACGCCACGATCCTCGAAAGGCTCTGACCCCGCCCTCGCAGCGTAAGAACCTGGAGCTCACACCATGGAAGCCGCCGACTTCAATGCCGTACGGGACGCGGTGCGCCGTCTCGTACGAGAGGACGTCGTTCCCCGCGAGGACGAGATCGAGGAGACCGACGCGATACCGGAGGGCCTCCGGCGCAAGGCGGCGGACATGGGCCTGTTCGGGTACACGCTGCCCGAGGAGTACGGCGGACTCGGGGCGTCGCTGACCGAGGATGTGCGGCTGGCGTTCGAGTTCGGCTGGACCACGCCCGCGTTCCGTTCCATGTTCGGCACGAACAACGGGATAGCGGGCCAGGTCCTCGTCAACGCCGGTACGCGGGAGCAGCGGAGCGCCTGGCTGCCCCGGCTCGCCGAGGGCGCCGTCGCCTCGTTCGCGCTGACCGAGGCCGAGGCGGGCTCCGACCCGTCGGGGCTCACCACGCGGGCGGTCCGGGACGGCGACGGGTACGTACTGAACGGCTCCAAGCGGTTCATCACGAACGCGCCGCTCGCCGACCTGTTCGTCGTCTTCGCGCGCACCGGCGAGGAGCCGTACGGCACGAAGGGCATCTCCGTCTTCCTCGTCGAGGCGGGGTCGGCCGGTGTCGCCGTCGGGCCCAAGGACCGCAAGACCGGGCAGGCGGGCGCCTGGACGGCCGAGGTGTTCTTCGACGACGTACGGGTGCCGCGGTCCGCGCTCGTCGGCGAGGAGGAGGGCGCCGGCTTCGGCGCCGCCATGAAGTCCCTGGTGCGCGGGCGCGTGCACATCGCGGCGCTGTGCGTCGGGATGGCCGAGCGGATCCTGGACGAGTCCGTCTCGTACGCCGCGTCCAGCAGGCAGGGCGGCCGGCCCATCGGCGAATTCCAGCTCGTCCAGGCGATGTTGGCGGAGATCCAGACCGGGGTGCTCGCCGGCCGTGCGATGGTCCTGGACGCCGCGGAGAAGTACGACTCGGGGGAGGACCGCAAGATCCGGCCATCGGCCGCCAAGCTGTACTGCTCGGAGATGGTGTCCAAGGCCGCCGATCTCGCCGTGCAGATCCACGGCGGCATGGGCTACATGCGCGGCACCGTCGTCGAGCGCTGCTTCCGCGACGCCCGCCTGTTCCGCATCTACGAGGGTACGAGCGAGATCCAGAAGACGATCATCGGCCGTGCCCTCCTGAAGGGTGTGAGGTAGCCGATGGCCATGACCGAGATCCCGCTCATCGCGCGCCTGAGCGACGACGAACGCGCCGTCGTCGAGGTCGTCGCCGACTTCGTCGACAACGAAGTCCTGTCCGCCGTACGGGAGTTGGAGCACGCCAACGCCTACCCCGAGAAGCTCATCGAGCAGATGAAAAGACTCGGCGTGTTCGGGCTGCTCGCGCCCGCCGAACACGGCGGCGTCGACGTGTCCACCGCCTGCTTCGCCCTCGTGGCACAGGAGTTGGCGCGCGGCTGGATGTCCTTGTCCGGCGCGATGGGCGGCCACTCCGTCGTCACGTACCTCATCCGCGCCTTCGGCACGCCCGAGCAACAGGCCGCGTACCTGCCGCGCATGGCCACCGGCGAGCTGCGCGCCACCATGGCGCTCACCGAGCCAGGCGGCGGCTCCGACCTCCAGGCCATGCACACCAAGGCGGTCCGCGCGGACGGCAGTTGGACCATCAACGGCTCGAAGACATGGATCACCAACTCGCGCCGCGCCGGGCTCATCGCGCTGCTGTGCCGCACCGAGCCGAAGGAGGGCAAGGGCTTCTCCATCCTGCTCGTGGAGAAGGACGCCGGGTACGTCGTCTCCAAGGACCTGCCCAAGCTCGGCTACAAGGGCGTCGAGAGCTGCGAGCTGATCTTCGACGACGTGACGGTGCCGGAGAGCGCCGTGCTCGGCGGGGCCGCCGGGGCCGGCTTCGCGCAGATGATGCGCGGCCTGGAGATCGGCCGCATCCAGGTCGCCTCCCGCGCCCTCGGCGTCGCCCAGGCCGCCCTGAACGACGCCACCCGCTACGCCCAGGAGCGACACACCTTCGGGCAGCCCATCTGGCGGCACCAGTCCATCGGCAACTACCTCGCCGACGGAGCCACCAAGCTGCGCGCCGCCCGGCTGCTCACCCTCGACGCCGCCGCGCGCGTCGACGCGGGGGAGCGGGCCGACATGGAGGCCGGCATGGCGAAGCTCAACGCGTCCGAGGTGTGCATGGAGATCGCGCTCAACGCGGTCCGCGTGCACGGCGGTTACGGCTACTCCACCGAGTTCGACGTCGAACGCTACTTCCGCGACGCCCCACTGATGATCGTCGGCGAGGGCACCAACGAGATCCAGCGCAATGTCATCGCCAAGCAGCACATCGCCCGCCATCGAGTCGACGACGGAGGCCGCCGATGACCGCGTCGGGGATGGGTCACGCGGACGCGTTCGCCCGTATCGAGGCCGAGTGGCGCCCCGAACCGGTCGAGACGACGGAGTTCCTCACCGTCGCGCCCGCCCGGGCGCTGTCGGGCCTGTTCGACCAGGAGCCGGTGGTCGGCGGCGTGGGCGACGCCCTGCCCCCGCTCTGGCACTGGCTGTACCTCCTCGACCGGCCCGCCCAGGCGGAACTCGGCGAGGACGGCCACCCGCGCGACGGCCTGTTCCTGCCACCGCTGCCCGAGCGCCGACGCATGTTCGGCGGCGGGCGCTACACCTTCCGCGCGCCGCTGCGGGTGGGCGACTTGGTGACGCGCCGCTCGGAGGTGGTGTCCGTCCGCGTACGGGAGGGTGGCTCGGGGCCGCTGCTCCTGGTGACGGTCCGTCATGCGTACGCCGTGGAGGGCGAGGTCCGCACAGTCGAGGAGCAGGACATCGTCTACAAGCGGCCGGGTGGTGTCGTGGCGGGCGCCCCCAAGCTGTCCGAGCAAGCCGCCGCCACCACCCCTGAGCAGCCGCCCCAACAGCCCACCACCCGCTGGTCGTTCACCCTGCGCCCCGACCCGTCGCTCCTCTTCCGGTTCAGCGCGCTGACGTACAACGCCCACCGCATCCACTACGACCGCGACTACGCGCGCGACGTCGAGGGCTATCCCGACCTCGTCGTGCACGGGCCGCTGCTGGCCCTGTCGCTGCTCGAACTGCCGCGCCGGTACGCGCCCGAGCGCCAGGTCGCCGCGTTCTCCTTCCGGGCGAAGGCGCCGTTGTTCGCGCCCCGGGAGTTCGCGGTGCGGGGCGCACCCGAAGGGGACGAGCGCGTCGCGCTGAACGCGGGGCTCCCGGGCGTGGCACCCGGCATCACGGGCGAGGCCACCTTCGCCTGAGGCCGTTCACAGCACGCCGCCCGCGCGCAGTGCGGAGATGGCGTCGGCGTCGTAACCGAGGCTGCGCAGGACGGAGTCGGTGTGTTCGCCGACGGCCGGTACGGGGTCCATGCGCGGGGTGAGGCCGCCGGGCGTCGCGGGCGGAAGGAGGGCCTTGACCGGGCCGCCGGGGGTGCCCACGTCGCGCCAGCGGTCGCGGCCCGCGAGGACGGGGTGGTCCCAGAACTCGGCGACCGAGTTGAGGCGCGCGTTGGCGACCTTCGCCTCGTCGAGCAGCGCGACCGCCTCGGCCGCCGTCAGTTCGCGGAAGCGGGCGGCGACGATGGCGTTGAGCTCGTCGCGGCGGGCCACACGCGAGGAACCCTTGTGGAAGCGCTCGTCGGTGGCGAGCGGCGCGTCGCCGAGGAACACGGCGCAGAACGCGGCCCATTCGCGGTCGTTCTGGATGGCGAGCAGCACCGTCGTGCCGTCGGCGGCGTCGTACGGGCCGTAGGGCGCGATCGTCGCGTGCTGCGCGCCGACGCGCTTCGGCTGGTTCCCCGAGTACGCGGTGTAGTACGCGGGGGAGCCCATCCACTCCGCCAGCGCCTCGAACAACGACACCTCCACGGGGCGCGCCACGCCCGTCGTCCGCCGCTCGTACAGCGCGGTCAGGATGCCCGAGTACGCGTACATGCCGGCCGCGATGTCGGCGATGGAGATGCCGACCTTCGCGGGCTCCTCGGGCGAGCCGGTCAGCGACACGACGCCGGTCTCGCACTGTACGAGCAGGTCGTACGCCTTGCGGTCGGCCCAGGGGCCTGTGGTGCCGTAGCCGGAGATGCCGCAGGTGATCAACGACGGGTGTCGGTCGGCGAGTTCGGCGGCGCCGAGTCCGAGGCGGTGGGCGGCGCCGGGCGCCAGGTTCTGCACGAGCACGTCGGCGTCGGCGAGCAGCCGCTCCAACACCTCACGCCCGCCCGGGGACTTGATGTCGAGGGTGAGGGATTCCTTGGAGCGGTTGAGCCAGACGAAATAGCTGGACTGGCCGTGCACCGACTCGTCGTAGCCGCGCGCGAAGTCGCCGGGGCCCGGCCGTTCGACCTTGATGACTCGGGCTCCGAGGTCGGCGAGTTGGCGGGTCGCGAAGGGGGCGGCGACGGCCTGTTCCAGGCTGACGACGGTGATGCCTTCGAGGGGGAGGCGGGGCATGCGGACTCCAGGGGGTGCGGGGTTGGGCGAGCGGAATTGAGCGAACGTTCATCACGCGCGGTGTACCTCACAAGTACCTGGGTGTATCACGCCTCCGATTGGCGGGACGGGGCGGGCGATAACATGGCGAGGATCGTCGCCCGTTGTACGAATGTTCAGTTGCGGGGCGAACTGAGCCGTCGCCAGCCCGGATCGGAGCAACGTGTCCACTCGACCCGCAGGTCACAAGGCCATCATCGAGGCCGCCCGCGAGGAGTTCTCCGAGCAGGGCTACGGGGCCACCTCGATCCGCGACATCGCCAAGCGCGCCGGGGTCAGCCTGTCCGCGCTGTACTACTACTACAAGGGCAAGCAGGAACTCCTCGTCGCCATCCTCGACGAGGGCCTCGACGCCTACTTCGGCACCTGCGGCACCGCCCTCGAAGAGGCCGGCGACGACCCCGCGGAGCAGTTGGAGGCCCTCGTCACGGCGACGGTCCGGTTCCGCATCGAGCACCCGGTCAAGAGCAGCATCGTGCTCACCGAGGGCCGCAGCCTGGAGCCCGAACACCTCGCCCGCTACCGCAAGAACGAGGAACGCGGCACCCAACAGTTCCGCGAGGTCATCGAACGCGGCGTCACCGAAGGCGTCTTCCTCACCCCCCACCCGGACGACGCCCGCCGCGCCGTCATCGCCATGTGCAACGCCATCGCCCAGTGGTACCGCCCCGACGGCGAGGTGACACCGGACGAACTCGTCGCGCGATACGTGTCGTTGGCGCTCACGGTGGTGGAATACCGGCCACGCTCGGTGCGCCGCCCGGCCCGGGGGAACGCCTGACGCCAGGACCGGCCGGGCGGGGGCCGCGTGGGTTCACGGGCTCTCCGGGCTCCGAGGACCCCCCGGCGAGACCGCTCCTCACGGTCAGTTGACCTGCACGGTGCTGCTGGCGGTTGTCCTGCCCTGGCGTCGGCAGATGATCGCCCCCACTGTCGTCAACGCCAGGAAGGCGCTCATCACCACCGCCATGGGGGTCGTGCTGCGCGTGCCCAAGAGGCCGATGAGAGGCGAGGCCGCGGCGCCGAAGGAGAACTGGGCTACGCCGAGCAGCGCCGACATCGTGCCCGGGGCCGCCCGGCCGCGGCTCTGGCCCACGGCGCTCAAGGCCGGGAAGAGGAGACCGAAGGAGGCGACGGTGATCAGTAAGCACACACAGAAGGACCACAGATGCAGCGTCCCGGACGCCTTGGTCCTCATCAAGGCCCGGGCCTTCCGCGACGGCACGACCACGAGCGACGTCGCGAACCGGATAGTCCACTCCGGCCTGCGGCTGACGGGCGAGTCGGGGTGACGCGTGGCTACTGGGAGCGCACTTCCGCCGTCCGCTCCTGGCCTCCCTCGTCGGCACGCAGGCGGACGAGATCCAGCGACGTGACGTTTCTGTCGCTCATCTGCCGGGCACGGTCACGCATCACCTGGGCCCGCTTCCTCATCTCCGAGGAGCGCTGCACGGCGATCCGGGCCTCCCGACGGATGGCTTCCAGGTCCCGGTGCCGCGTCCACCCGGACGATCCTGCTGTCGTCCTCACCGTTTCACCTCGGAACTCGCACCGATGTCGGATCGTCGGGTACCCCGTACACCGTCGGCAAGCCCACTCGATCCACCTGCGTCCACGTCAAGCGTCAGGTGCGCCATGCGCAATCGTGGAGACCGGTGAGTGGCGAGGCGGTTTCATCGTTCACTCGGCTCTGCCCGAAACAGACGGCAGAAGTGCGGCTCAACGCACCCGACCCCGCGGTTTCAGCGGCACGGGCGGCAGCTCAGGAGCATCCAACCGCTCCCCGTCGTACCCCTTCACGTCCCCGAACCGCGACCCCGTCATCCAGTCCTCCCGCGCCTGCGTGATCTCGTCCTGGTTGCGGCCGATGTAGTTCCACCACATCACCAACTCCTCCTCGAACGGCTCCCCGCCGAGCAGCATCAACCCCGCGTCGGACTCCGCGCGCAGCGGGAGTTCGGTGCGGCCGCAGCCGAGGTAGAGCATGGAGCCGGGGAGGAGGGGGACGTTGTCGACGTGGGAGTCGCCGGACATGGCGAGGACCGCGTATTCGAAGTCGGGGTTCAGGGGGAGGCGGGTCTCCGTGCCGTGAACCAGGGACAGGTCCGCGCCGACGATGGGGGTGTAGGTCGTGCCGGGGGAGGCCGTGCCGTCGAGGGAGCCGAGGATGACGGTGGCGGTCAGGCCGGGGGACGTCACCGTCGGCAGGGAGCCGTGGTGTTCGAAGTGCGGGTCGACGTGGCGGTGGGTGTCGGGGAGGGCGACCCAGAGTTGGGCGCCGTGGAGGTAGCGGGCGTGGGAGCGCGGACTCTCCTCCGAGTGGGAGATGGCACGGCCTGAGGTCATGAGGCCGAGCTCGCGGGGGCGGATCGTCTGCAGGCTGCCCGTGCTGTCACGGTGCAGGACCTCGCCCTCGTGCAGCCAGCTCACCGTCTGCAGCCCCATGTGCGGGTGCGGCGGCACCTGCATGCCGGGCTCGTCCGCGATGTCGTCCGGGCCGTAGTGGTCGACGAAGGCCCAGGCGCCGACCATGCGGCGTCCCAGGTTGGGCAGCAGACGACGGACCTCCGTGGACTCGCCCAGCTGGACGCGGCGTGGGCTGAGGAGTTCGCGGACCGGCTCCGCCACGACGAATCCACGCCCACCGCACACCGACGGCACCGCCTCGCGGTCAAGGTTGCTCATGACGGACAACCTAGACCCTGTCCTCGGACTCCCGGCAGCGCCGCGACGCCCGTACGGGTCACCCGGCGCGCCGAGCCGCGGCCGAGCCACTGGAATGGTCGGGTGCGCCTCGTGAACGGTGGGCCCGGCACCGCGCCGCCCGACGACTGTCTCGCCCGCAACGACTGGATCTGCGGCGAGTATCTGAGCACGCGTCGGCACATTCTGCTCGACGCCACCGTGCAGCACCTGGAGATCACCGTCGTCGCCGTCGCCATCGCGGTCGTCATCGCCGTGCCGCTGGCGGTCATGGCGCGCAGGTGGGGGTGGGCCGCCGGGCCCGTGCTCGCGCTGACGACCGTGCTCTACACGATTCCGTCGCTCGCGATGTTCTCGCTGCTGCTGCCGGTCTACGGGCTCTCCGCGACGCTCGTCGTCGCCGGGCTCGTCCTCTACTCGCTCACCCTCCTCGTACGGAACATCCTCGCCGGGCTGCGCTCCGTACCCGAGGACACCCGGCAGGCCGCGCGCGGCATGGGGTACGGGCCGATCAGGCTGCTGCTCACCGTCGAACTGCCGCTCGCGCTGCCCGCCGCGCTCGCCGGGCTGCGCATCGCCACCGTGTCCGCCGTCTCGCTGGTGACCGTCGGAGCCATCGTCGGGTACGGGGGCCTCGGGAATTTGATCTATGCCGGGATGAATACGAACTTCAGGGCCCAGGTGCTCAGCGCCTCCGTGCTGTGTGTCGTGATCGCGCTCGTCGCCGATGTTCTGTTGCTGGGAATCGGGCGGGCGCTCACTCCCTGGACGAGAGCGGGGCGCGCGTGAATCTGCTGTCCGACTCCTGGAACTGGCTCGCCGACTCCGCCAACTGGGCCGGGGACAACGGCGTTTGGCACCGGCTCGCCCAGCACGTGAGCCTGACCCTCATCTGCCTCGTCATCAGTTGCCTCATCGCCCTGCCCGTCGCGCTCGTGCTCGGGCACCTCGGGAAGGGCGGGGCGCTCGCCGTCAATGTCGCCAACGTGGGGCGGGCCGTGCCCACCTTCGCCGTCCTGGTGCTGTTGCTGCTCACGCCGCTGGGGCAGTTCAGCGAGGGGCCGACGGTGGTCGCTCTGGTGCTGTTCGCGGTGCCGCCGCTGCTCACCAACGCGTACGTCGGGATGCGCGGCGTCGACCGGGGCGTCGTGCAGGCGGCCCGGGGGATGGGGATGACCGGGCGGCAGATGCTGGTGAAGGTGGAGGTGCCGCTCGCGTTGCCGATGATTCTGAACGGGGTGCGGATCGCGGCGGTGCAGTTGGTGGCGACCGCCACGATCGCCGCCATCGCGGGTGGGGGTGGCCTTGGGCGGATCATCACCGCCGGGTTCAATCTCGCCAGTACGCCGCAGGTGGTCGCGGGGGCCGTGCTCGTGGCCGGGTTCGCGCTCGTCGTCGAGGCGGCGTTCGAGATCGTCGAGCGGTTCGGACCCGGGTGGGTGCGGGGGAGGAGGGCCGGATGAGGAAAGGGAAGTGGGTTGCTGTGGTGGTGGGGGTTCTGTTGTTGGTCGGTGGGTGTGGGGGTGGGCCCTCGCTCGAGAATCGGGGGGAGGTGACCTCGTCGCCCGGCGACAGCAAGCATCTCGTCATCGGGTCCGCCGGGTTCACCGAGAGCGATCTGCTCGCCAATATGTACGCGCTGCTGCTGAAGCAGGCCGGGTACGGGACCGAGCTGCTGTCCGTCGGCAACCGTGAACTGTACGAACCCGCCCTGGAGTCCGGGCAGATCGACGTCGTGCCCGAGTACGCGGCCACCTTCGCCGACTGGCTCAACGCCAAGGCCAATGGCGCCGACGCGAAGCCAGTCGGGTCGCCCGATCTCGACGAGACCATGAAGCATCTCCGTTCGCTCGCCGCGCCGCGCGGGCTCGATGTCCTCGACGCCGGGAAGGCCGTCGACCAGAACGCGTTCGCGGTCACCGAGGCGTACGCGAAGAAGCATCACCTCAAGACGCTCAGCGACCTCGGGGACTCCGGGCTCAAGGTGCGGGTGGCCGCCGGGGACGAGTGCGTACAGCGGCCGTACTGCCAGCCCGGGTTGGAGAAGGTCTACGGCATCGACGTGACCGGGATCGACCCCAAGGGCGTAGGCACCACGCAGGCCAAGAACGCCGTCAAGAACGGGCAGGACCAGATGGTGCTCACCACGACCACCGACGCCACCCTCGGCGACTTCGGGCTCGTGCTCCTCGACGACGACAAGAAGCTGCAGAACGCCGACTACATCGTGCCCGTCGTCAACCGCTCCCGGGCCGGCAACGACAAGGTCGCGAAGGCGCTCGGCGCGCTCAACTCCGTACTCACCACCCAGGATCTCGCCGCCCTGAACCAGCAGGTCGACAGCTGGCGCCGGCTGCCCGAGGACGTCGCGCGGGCATACCTGGAGGACAAGGGACTGTTGCGGCAGGGCGGTTGAGAGGTGTGTGCTGCGGTTCGGCGGGAAATCGGGGGCTGACCAACCGCAGCAGCGGCACACATCCGCGACACGTACAGGAAGCCGTATGAATCGAGCCGTCGTCGTCGGAGCGGGCGTCCTGGGCGCCTGCGTCGCCTACCACCTCGCCCGCGCGGGCGTCGAAGTCGTCGTCCTGGAGGAGGCGGGGCCCGCCTCCGGGACCTCCGGAGCCACCTTCGCCGCCGACGTCACCCACCTCAAGACCCCGCACACCTACTACCGGCTCAACCGCCAGGGCTCGGACGGCCACCGCGCCCTCGCCGACGAACTCGACGGTCCCGACTGGCGGCACCCGGCGCCGCTCGTGCAGTGGGCCGACAGCGACGAAGCGCAGCGCTCGCTGCGCGAACGGGCCGATCGCGTACGGGAGTGGGGCCACGACTGCCGCACCGCCCCGGCCTCCGTACTGCGCGAGCTCGCGCCCGCCGTCGACCCGGCCGCCTGCGCCGTCGGCGAGATCGTCGTGCACGACGCCACCGCCTGGTTCGACGCGCCGCGCCTCGTGCACGCCCTGCTGGACGCGGCGGTCCGGCGGCACGGCGCCGAAACGCACTACGGCACCCGCGTCACCGGGCTACGGCGCGCCGCTGACGGCACGGGGATCGTCGGGGTGGAGGCCGGGGACCGGAGCTGGGGCGCCGACGCCGTCGTGAACTGCGCGGGGCCCGCCGCCGACCAGATCGCCGCGCTCGCCGGGCAGCGGCTGCCGCTGCGGCACGTCCCCGGGCTCGTCGCGGAGACCGGACCCCCGGCCGAAGGGCCGCTCACCGCGATCCTCTCCGCGCCCGGCATCGACCTGCGGCCCACGGCTGACGGCGGCGTGCTCGCCCTGTCCTGGGAGGTCGACGCGCGGCTCAACGGCGCGGGCCACGACGGCCTCGCGGCGGAGCTGCACCGGCGCGCGAGCACCGTCGTGCCGGGCCTGGGCGCGAGCCGGATCGCCGACGCGCGCATCGGCGTACGACCCGTGCCGCTGGACGGACTGCCACTGGTCGGAGAGGCGGCCACGGCGCCCGGCCTGTACCACCTCGTCTCGCACAGCGCGGTGACCCTCGCCCCGGTCCTCGGCCGGCTCGCCGCGCGGGAACTCACGAGCGGCAGACAGGCCGAGGAACTGGGCGCGTACCGGCCCGGACGGGCCGTGGCCGACGGCGACGTACAGGACGAGAACCTGCGCGCGATGAACCACCGCGGATCAAACCCTCAACCTAAAGTTTAGGGTTACGTGGCTGTCCCCTGGGCCTACGCGTCCGCCACCGAGTCGAACTCCACCTCGTCCCGCCCCACACCCTGCGCGTCCGCGTCCACCGAGCGCCGCAGTGCCTCGTGCAGCTTCGCCGGGGTCAGGACGCCGAGGAAACGGGCGCCGTCGAGGACCGCGACCCAGCCCGCGTCGTGCTGGAGCATCACCCCGAACGCCTGCTTAAGCGGGGCGCCGACCGGTACCCACGCGTTCATCCGGTGCGCGAGCTCGCCCACCGTGCCGTCCGGACCGGCCAGCGACGCCTCGTCGACCCCGATCCAACCGTGCAGGTCACCGCCCTCGTCGAGCACCACCGCCCAGCGCGCCCCCTCCTCACGCATCCGGGCGGCGGCCCGCGCGGGCGGCTCGGCGAAGCGGGCCACCGACGGCTGCTCCAGGTCGTCCGGCTCGATCTCCGTGACCGAAAGCCGCTTCAGGCCCCGGTCGGCGCCGACGAACTCGGCGACGTACGGCGTCGCGGGCGAACCGAGCACCGCGCCCGGCGTGTCGTACTGCTCGATGCGTCCCTGCCCGTACACCGCGATGCGGTCGCCGAGCCGCACCGCCTCCTCGATGTCGTGCGTGACCAGCAGGACCGTCTTGCGGACGGCCGCCTGCATCTTCAGGAACTCGTCCTGCAACTGCTCACGCACCACCGGGTCCACCGCACCGAACGGCTCGTCCATGAGGAGGACCGGCGGATCGGCGGCGAGCGCACGGGCGACCCCGACGCGTTGGCGCTGGCCGCCGGAGAGCTGCTCGGGATAGCGGTTGCCGTACGTCTTCGGGTCCAGGCCCACCAGATCGAGCAGCTCGGTGGCGCGCGCCCGTGCCTTCGCCTTCTTCCAGCCGATGAGGGCGGGCACGGTCGCCGTGTTGTCGAGGATCGTGCGGTGCGGGAAGAGGCCGACCTGCTGGATGACGTAGCCGATGCGGCGGCGCAGCTGGACCGGGTCGACGTCCGCGATGTCCTCGCCCTCGACGTGGATGTGACCCGACGTCGGCTCGATCAGCCGGTTCACCATCATCATCGTGGTGGTCTTGCCGCAGCCGGAAGGGCCGACGAGCGTGACCAGTTCGCCCTCGTTCACCTCGAACGAGAGGTCGTCCACCGCCGTCGTGCCGTCCGCGTACCGCTTGGTGACATGGTCGAACCGGATCATGTCACCAACGCTAGCCGCGCCCCTCAGCCGCCGCTCACCAGGACGACCTCAAGGGTGCGCGGTCCGTGCACGCCCTCGACCCGGTCGAGTTCGATGTCGCTGGTCGCGGACGGGCCCGAGATCCAGGTGAGCGGGCGGGCCGGGTCGAGCCGTTCGAGGGCCTGCGGGACGGACGACACGACCTGGTCTTGGACGCGTACGACGCAGATGTGGTGGTCGGGGACGAGGGTGATGCGGCGGCGGCCCTGGTCGCCGGAGCCGTCGAGGACGATCGTCCCGGTCTCGGCGATGGCCACCGCGCAGGCGGTGACGACGCTGTCGACGGCGTCGAGTTCGGCGGGGGTGTTCGCGGCGCGGTCGTGGACCTGTGTGGGGTCCGCCCCGGCAAGCCACTCGCGCGGCAGCTCCTGCGGCACGGCCACGGTCCGCGAGCCGTGCTCGGCGAGCAGCCGGGCGATGGTGGCGGGCAGCTCGTCGGCGGTGGCGCGGTGCACGATCGCCCGGTAGTCGGCGAGGTTCTCGGCGAGGAGCTCGACCGTCTGCTCCGTCGTACGGTTCCCGTGCTCGCGCAGATAGCCCCGGTCGATGTCCGTGCCGTACGAGGTCGGGGCCCCGACCGGCCCGCCGAGCGCGCGCCGCACCCGGCCGAGGATCACGTCCCTGCTGCTCACTTCGCGGTGTCCTTTCCGCCGTTCGTACGCTTCCACCAGTCGCGGAACGGTTCCGCGGGCACCTTCGGCAGGTCGCGGGTCGCCGTCCACGCCTTGCCGGGGCCCGGCACCGTACGCGGGTGGAAGCGGCGGGTGCGGGAGGCCAGGCGTTGTCCTGTGGCGAGGGCGGCCGGGTGGGTGAAGGCCCAGGTGGCGGCGCGCATCGCGGCGCGTTCGGCGGCGTGGCCCTTGGCGGGGCGGAGCATGACCTTGTTGCCGTTGCGCGTGGCCGGGCCGCCCGCGACGACCCGCTCGCGCAGATGCACCAGCACCTCGGGGATGTCGATGGCGACGGGACACACCTCGTAGCAGGCGCCGCACAGCGACGAGGCGTACGGCAGCGAGGCGTCGATCTCGCTCTGGGTGCCCCGGAGTTGGGGGCTGAGGATGGCGCCGATCGGGCCCGGATAGACCGAGCCGTACGCGTGGCCGCCCGCGCGCTCGTACACGGGGCAGACATTGAGGCAGGCCGAGCAGCGGATGCAGCGCAGCGCCTGGCGGCCGACCTCGTCGGCGAGGGTGTCGGTGCGGCCGTTGTCGATGAGGACGAGGTGGAAGGTGTGCGGCCCGTCGGAGTCGGTGGTGCCCGTCCAGGTGGAGGTGTACGGGTTCATGCGCTCGGCCGTGGAGGAGCGGGGGAGCGTCTGGAGGAAGACCTCCAGGTCCTGCCAGGTCGGCACGATCTTCTCGATGCCGACGACGGAGATGAGTGTCTCGGGGAGCGTGAGACACATGCGGCCGTTGCCCTCGGACTCGACGACGACGAGGGTGCCGGTCTCGGCGACCATGAAGTTGGCGCCGGAGATGCCGATCTTAGCGCGCAGGAACTTCTCGCGCAGGTGCAGGCGCGCCGCCTCGGCGAGCTCGGCGGGTGTGTCGGTGAGGTTCTCCGGGGCCGGACGGCCCCAACTCCCCATCTCCTTCTCGAAGATGTCGCGGATCTCGCCGCGGTTGCGGTGGATGGCGGGGACGAGGATGTGCGAGGGCCTGTCGTGGCCGAGCTGGACGATCAGCTCGGCGAGGTCGGTCTCGTAGGCATTGATGCCCTCGGCCTCCAGGTGCTCGTTGAGGCCGATCTCCTGGGTGGCCATCGACTTGACCTTGACGACCTCCGACTCGCCGGTCTCCCGGACGAGCCCGGTCACGATCCGGTTGGCCTCGTCGGCGTCCCGCGCCCAGTGCACGGTGCCGCCGGCGGCCGTGACGGACTCCTCCAGCTTCAGGAGGTAGTGCTCCAGGTGGTGGAGGGTGTGGTCCTTGATCTCTTTGCCGGCCTGGCGCAGCCGCGCCCAGTCGTCCAGCTCCGAGACCGCGCGTGCGCGCTTGTCGCGGATGGTGTGCGTGGCGTGCTTCAGGTTGGCGCGCAGGGTGGTGTCGCGTACGGCGTCGTGCGCGGCCTTCGGGAAGGCCGGCATCCCGACGAATGTGCCGCTCATGACAGGGGCTCCTCTTCGGTGCCGGCCAGGATCTCGGCGATGTGGACGGGGCGCATGCCGACGTTCAGGCGGGTCATGGTGCCGCCGATGTGCATCAGGCAGGAGTTGTCGGCGGCGCACAGCACGTCCGCGCCGGTCGACTCGGCGTTGCGCACCTTGTCGGCGCCCATGGCCGACGACACGTCCGCGTTCTTGACGGCGAAGGTGCCGCCGAAGCCGCAGCACTCGGCCGCACCCGGCAGCTCGGCGAGCTCAAGTCCCTTGACCTTGCTGAGGAGTTGGGTGGGGCGGTCGCCGAGACCGAGGGAGCGCAGGCCGTGGCAGGTGGGGTGGTAGGTCACTTTGTGCGGGTAGTACGCGCCGACGTCGGTGACCTTCAGTACGTCGACGAGGAACTCGGTGAGTTCGTACGTCTTGGGAACGACCGGCGCGAGGGTGGTGGCGAGCGCGGTGCCACGCCCCTCCGCGCGCGCCCGCTCGCCCATCCGCGGGTACAGCTCGCGGACCATCGCCGCGCAGGATCCGGACGGCGTGATGATTGCGTCGTAATCACCCGCGGCGAGACCGGGTCCGAAGGTGTCGGCGTAGTGGGTGGCCAGCGGCTCGGCCTCGCGGCGGTAACCGGTGTTGTAGTGCGGCTGGCCGCAGCAGGTCTGCGCCGCCGGGAAGTCGACCTCCACGCCCAGCCGGTTCAGGAGCTTCACGACGGCGCGGCCCGTGTCCGGGTAGAGCGTGTCGTTGACACAGGTCAGGAAGAGTGCGACACGCATCGGGGCCCCTTCGGCTTGTCGATCATCGGTCGGGTGCAGCGTACGTCGTGGGCGGGGGCGGGTCACGGGGTGTGGACACGTGCCGCCGCGGCGTCCCACGCGGCCCGGTCGCCGCGCGGCTGGTAGCGCGCGAGCGGCTGTGTGTCGGCGACGAGCCGGCGCATCGCGGCCCGGTCACCGAGGACACCGTCGGCCCGTGCCTGCACGAGTACGTTGCCCAGCGCGGCGCCCTCCGCGGGGCCCGCCACGACGGGCAACCCGCAGGCGTCCGCGGTGAGTTGGCACAGCAGGGGGTTGCGGGCGCCGCCGCCGACGATGTGCACGACGTCGACCGGCTGGTCGGCGAGGCGGGCGGCGTCCTCGATGGCGCGGCGGTGGGCGAGGGCGAGCGAGTCGAGGATGCAGCGGGTGACCTCGGCGCGGGTACGGGGTTCCGGCTGGCCGGTGGCGCGGCAGGCGGCGGCGATGCGGTCCGGCATGCCGCCGGGCGGGAGGAAGGCGGGGTCGCCGGCGTCGACGACGGAGCGGAGGGGGGTGGCCTTCGCTCCGTCGTCGAGGAGGTGGGTCAAGTCCGGTTCATTCCAGGCGCGTTGGCATTCCTGGAGGAGCCACAGGCCCATGATGTTGCGGAGGTAGCGGACCGTGCCGTCGATGCCGAGCTCGTTCGTGAAGTTCGCGGCGCGGCTGTCCTCCGTGAGGACCGGGGCGTCCAGTTCGAGGCCCGCGAGGGACCAGGTGCCGGTGCAGATGTACGCGAAGTTCGGCTCGGTGGCCGGGACGGCGGCGACGGCCGACGCGGTGTCGTGCGAGGCGACGGTGGTGACGGGGACCGGGCCCGTGAGGCCGGTCTCGGCGAGGACGTGCGGGAGGAGGTGGCCGGCCGGGTCGCCGGGGCGGCGGAGTGGGGCGAAGAGGTCCAGGTCGATGTCCGCGCGGGCCGCGATGTCGTGGGACCAGTCGCCGGTGCGGGGGTCGATGAGCTGGGTGGTGGAGGCGTTGGTGAGTTCGGTGCCTTGGTGGCCGGTCAGCCAGTAGGTGAGGAGGTCGGGGATGAGGAGGAGGCGGTGGGCGGCGGCGAGTTGGGGGGTGCCGCGGGCGGCGGTCAGCTGGTAGATCGTGTTGAACGGGACGTACTGGAGGCCGGTGGCGGCGTACAGCTCCGCCGGGGGGATCTTCGCCCACAGTCGCTCGGCGGTGCGGTCGTCCGTGCGGGTGTCGCGGTAGTGGTACGGGTTGCCGAGGAGGGTGCCGTCCGCGGCGAGGAGGCCGTAGTCGACGGCCCAGCTGTCGATGCCGACGGAGCGGATCGGGGTGCCGGTTCGGCGGAGGCCGTCCAGGATGCCGGTGTAGAGGGCGAGGATGTTCCAGTGCAGGCCGTCGGGGGTGCGGGCGGGGGTGTTCGCGAAACGGTGGGACTCCGTCAGGGTGAGGGTGTCCGGCGTGACGTCGGCCGTCATGACCCGGCCGCTGGAGGCGCCCAGGTCTATCGCGGCGTAGGGGGTGGTGGGCATGTGGTGGCCTTTGAGGGGGTGGGTGGGGTGTTGGTGTTGGTGTGTGGCGGGTGGCCGTGGTTGGGGTGCGCGGTTCCCCGCGCCCCCAAGCGACGGGGCCCGGGGCGGGGGAGTGGTGTGTGGCGGTCGATCGGGGTTGGGGTGCGCGGTTCCCCGCGCCCCCAAGCGACGGGGCTGGGCGTGCAGTCCCCTCCCCGCCCCCGGTTTTTGGAGCCCCTGCGGCGATTGAGCAGCGGGGGCCGGGGCGGAGCCCCGTGCGGGTGGGCTGAGTCGGACGGGGTGCGCCCACCCGTACGGGTCAGCCCCCGGAGGGGTCAGCGGAGGAAGGCCGCCGCGACGCCCGCGTCGACCGGGATGTGCAACCCCGTCGTGTGCGTGAGGTCGCCACCCGTAAGCGCGAAGACCGCGTTCGCCACGTGTTCCGGAAGCACCTCCCGCTTCAAAAGGGTCCGCTGCGCGTAGAACTCGCCCAGCTTCTCCTCCTCCACCCCGTACACCGCCGCCCGCTTCGCACCCCAGCCCCCCGCGAAGATGCCGGAACCGCGCACCACCCCGTCCGGGTTGACCCCGTTCACGCGGATGCCGTCGCCACCCAACTCGGCCGCCAGCAGCCGCACTTGGTGCGCCTGGTCCGCCTTCGTCGCCGAGTACGCCACATTGTTCGGACCCGCGAACACCGCGTTCTTCGACGCGATGTAGACGATGTCGCCGCCCATGCCCTGCGCCCGCATCACCCGCGCCGCCTCCCGCGACACCAGGAAGGAACCGCGCGCCATGATGTCGTGCTGGAGGTCCCAGTCCTTGGCCGTGGTCTCCAGGAGCGGCTTCGAGATGGAGATGCCCGCGTTGTTGACGACGAGGTCGACCCCGCCGAAGGCCAGCGCCGCCGCCTTGAAGGCGTCCGCGATCTGCTCCTCCGACGTGACGTCGACCGTGACCGCCACCGCCTTGTCGGGGCCGCCCAACTCCTCGGCCACCGCCGCCGCGCCGTCCGCGTTGAGATCCGCGACCACGACACACGCGCCCTCCGCGACGAGCCGGTGCGCGATCGCCTTGCCGATGCCGGAGCCCGCGCCCGTCACCAACGCCACCCGCGTCGCGAGCGGCTTCGGCTTCGGCATGCGCTGGAGCTTGGCCTCCTCCAACGCCCAGTACTCGATGCGGAACTTCTCCGACTCCTCGATCGGCGCGTACGTCGACACCGCTTCCGCGCCGCGCATCACGTTGATGGCGTTGAGGTAGAACTCGCCCGCCACCCGCGCCGTCTGCTTGTCCTTGCCGAAGGAGAACATGCCGACACCCGGCACGAGCACGATCGCCGGGTCCGCGCCGCGCATCGCGGGGGAGTCGGGCGTCGCGTGCCGCTCGTAGTACGCCGCGTACTCCTCGCGGTACTCGGCGTGCAGCTCCTTCAACCGCTCGGCCACCGCGTCGAGTTCGGCCGTCGGCGGCAGGTCGAGGACGAGCGGGCGGACCTTCGTACGAAGGAAGTGGTCGGGGCAGGACGTGCCGAGCGCCGCCAGGCGCGGGTGTTCGGCCGACGCCAGGAAGTCGAGGACGGCGCCCGAGTCGTCGAAGTGGCCCACCTGCGGGCGGTCCGTGGACGCCAACCCCCGGATGAGCGGCGCGAGTTCGGCCGCCCGCGCCCGGCGCTCGGCCGCGCCCAACGCCGCGTAACCCTCGATGACCGGGCCGAACGGCTCCTCCTTGCCGCGCTCGGCGAGGAACGTCTCGGCGGTGCGGATGATGAAGAGGGAGTTCGCCTCGCACTCCCGCGCCGTGTCGCCCCACGCCGTGATGCCGTGGCCGCCGAGTACGCAGCCGATGGCCTCCGGGTTCGCGGCCTTGATCTCGGCGATGTCCAGGCCGAGTTGGAAGCCGGGGCGCCGCCACGGCACCCACACGACCTTCTCGCCGAAGCACTCGGCGGTCAGCTTCTCCCCGTCGGCGGCGCAGGCGAGCGCGATACCGGAGTCCGGGTGCAGGTGGTCGACGTGCGCCGCGTCCACCAGGCCGTGCATGGCCGTGTCGATGGACGGCGCGGCGCCGCCCTTGCCGTGCAGGCAGTAGTCGAACGCGGCGACCATCTCGTCCTCGCGGTCCACGCCCGGGTAGACCTCGGTCAGCGCCCTGAGCCGGTCGACCCGGAGGGCCGCGAGCCCGGCCTCCTTGAGCGTGCCCAGGTCGCCGCCCGAGCCCTTGACCCACATCAGCTCGACGTCGCCGCCGGTGACCGGGTCGGTCTCGGTGCCCTTGGCGGAGGTGTTGCCGCCGGCGTAGTTGGTGTTGCGGGGGTCGGCGCCGAGCCGGTTCGAGCGGTCGAGAAGGGCGGCGACCTGAGGGTGCGTAGCCATGAGAATTCCTAAATCCCTGAGGAGGTACGGGTGTTGGACTGACTGGTGACGGTTACGCGCCCCACCCCGCCTGCTCCCCACCGACCCGCTCCGCCACGATCCGCTCCTGCCACCCGGACGCCGCGTACCCGGCCACCGGATCCGCCGCGAGCCCCCGCTCCGTACGCCACTCGGCCAGCAGCGGCCGCACATCGGTGTTGTACGCGTCCATGATCACGGAGTTCGCGGTCAGCACGTCGCCCGCCGCCTGCGCCGCGCCCAGCGCCTCCCGGTCCACGAGCAGCGCCTTCGCCGTGGCCTCCTGCACGTTCATCACGGAGCGGATGACCGCCGGGATCTTCGCCTCGATGTTGTGGCACTGGTCGAGCATGAACGCCACGTTCGTCGCCGGGTCGAAGCCGCCGTTCTTCGCGACCTCGTGCAGGATGCGGAACAGCTGGAACGGGTCGGCGGAGCCCACCATCAGGTCGTCGTCCGCGTAGAAGCGGGAGTTGAAGTCGAAGCCGCCGAGTTTCCGCTCGCGCAGCAGCAGCGCCACGATGAACTCGATGTTCGTGCCCGGCGCGTGGTGCCCCGTGTCGACCACGACCTGCGCCTTGTCGCCGAGCTTCAGGCACTGCAGGTACGAGGTGCCCCAGTCCGGCACGTCCGTCGTGTAGAAGGCCGGCTCGAAGAACTTGTACTCCAGGAGCAGCCGTTGGTCGTCGCCGAGGCGTTCGTAGACGGTGGCGAGGGACTCGGCGAGGCGATCCTGGCGGGCCACGATGTCGTCCTGGCCGGGGTAGTTGGTGCCGTCGGCGAGCCAGATCTTCAGGTCCTTGGACCCCGTCGCGTCCATGATGTCGACGCACTCCAGGAGGTGGTCGACCGCCTTGCGGCGCACCGCCGGGTCCGGGTGGCACACGCTGCCGAGCTTGTAGTCGTCGTCCTGGAAGGTGTTGGAGTTGACGGTGCCCAACTCGACGCCGCGCTCCTTCGCGTACGCCGAGAGCGCCGCGTAGTCGTCGACCTTGTCCCACGGGATGTGCAGCGCGACCTTCGGGGCGATGCCGGTGAATTCGTGCACCTTCGCCGCGTCGTCGAGCTTCTCGTGGGGTGTGCGGGGCACACCGGCCTGGGCGAACACCTTGAACCGGGTGCCGGAGTTGCCGTAGCCCCAGGACGGCGTCTCGATCCGCTGGTTGGCGAGTGCGGCCTTCACGGCAGCGATGTCAGGCATGTCCACCTCTGACTTTGACTCTGGCTCGGTTCAGACGGCTCTGAATCGATTCACTTCGCAGGCGAAGCTAACCCCGTGCGCAAGGGGCGTCAAGAGGGTGTGCGGCACCTTCTTCGCGTTACTGAATCGTTCTGTGCGTAGCGGGAGTCCGGCGGTTCCAACCCCTTGACCTGCGGCGAGCGGCCTGGCTAGCTTCCGGAACGTTTCACTGAAACATTTCACGCCGGGTGCCCTTCGACCCCTGGAGACCTGTCATGACGCCACCTGAACCGGAGCCCACCGGGGTGACTCCGGTGCTCGCGCTGGAGGAGGTGAGCAAGTCCTTCGGCGCCGTGCGCGCCCTGCGCGGTGTGTCCCTGAGCCTGCGCGCCGGTGAGGCGCACGCCCTCGCCGGTGAGAACGGCGCGGGAAAGTCGACGCTCATCAAGACCCTCGCCGGGGTGCACCGCCCGGACACCGGAACCGTCCTCCTCGACGGCTCCCCGGTCGAGTTCCACGGCCCGGCCGACGCCCGCGACGCCGGTGTCGCCGTCATCTACCAGGAGCCGACGCTCTTCCCCGACCTGTCCATCGCCGAGAACATCTTCATGGGCCGCCAGCCCCGCCGTACCTTCGGCCGCGTCGACCACGCCTCGGTGAAGGACGCGACGGCCGCCCTGTTCAAGCGACTCGGCGTCGACCTCGACCCGGACCAGCCGGCCCGTGGTCTGTCCATCGCCGACCAGCAGCTCGTCGAGATCGCCAAGGCACTGTCCTTCGACGCCCGCGTCCTGATCATGGACGAGCCGACCGCCGCGCTCACCGGCAGCGAAGTGGCCCGCCTCTTCGGCGTCGTACGGACGCTGCGCGAACAGGGCGCGGCGGTGCTCTTCATCTCGCACCGCCTTGAGGAGATCTTCGAGCTGTGCCAGCGCGTCACGACGCTGCGCGACGGGGCGTGGGTGGCGAGCGAGCCGGTCGACGGGCTCACCGAGGACGACCTGGTGCGCCGCATGGTCGGCCGTGACCTCGACGAGCTGTATCCGAAGCAGGACACCGAGCTCGGTGAAGTGGCCCTCAGTGTGCGGCGGTTGACCCGCGAAGGCGTGTTCACCGACGTGTCCTTCGAGGTGCGGCGCGGCGAGATCGTCGGCCTCGCCGGGCTCGTCGGCGCGGGCCGCAGCGAGGTGGCCCGCGCCGTGTTCGGCGTCGACCGCTTCGACGGCGGCGAGGTGGAGGTGCTCGGCCGGAAGCTCAAGCCCGGTGCGCCGAGCCTCGCGATGCACGCCGGCCTCGCCCTCGTACCGGAGGACCGCCGCGCCCAGGGCCTCGTGATGGACATGTCCATCGAGCGGAACATCGGCCTCACCGGCTTCGCCGACACCTCCCGCGCGGGCCTGATGAACCGTAAGGCAGAGCGCAGCCGGTCCCTCGACTGGTCGGTGAAGCTCCAGGTCAAGTACGCGCGGCTCGCCGACGTCGTCGGCACGCTCTCCGGCGGCAACCAGCAGAAGGTCGTCCTCGCGAAGTGGCTGGCCACGGGACCGCAGGTGCTCATCGTGGACGAGCCGACGCGCGGCATCGACGTCGGCACGAAGGCCGAGGTGCACCGCCTGCTTTCGTCGCTCGCGGCGGACGGCGTCGCCGTCCTGATGATCTCCTCCGACCTGCCGGAGATCCTCGGCATGGCAGACCGGGTGCTCGTCATGCACGAGGGACGCCTCGCCGCGGAGCTGTCGCGCGGCGAGGCGAACGAGGAGTCCGTGATGGCGGCGGCGACGGGGAGGGCGGCATGACCGTCACCGCACCACCCGTACGCGAGGACGCGGCGCCGCCGCCCACCGCGGGCCGCCGCCTCCTCGACAAGGTGTTCAAGGCGCGCGAACTCGCCGTCGCCGCCGTGCTCGTCGTGATGCTGCTCGCCACCGAGGTGTCGAACACCGAGTTCCTCTCCCAGCAGGGCGTCAAGGACCTCCTCCTGAACGCCACCATCCTCGTCCTCGTCGCCACCGGACAGGCCGTCGTCGTCATCACCCGCAATGTCGACCTGTCCGTCGGCTCGGTGCTCGGCATCTCCGCCTTCGCCGCGGGCAACTACCTTCAGGGCGGCGGCAATTCACTCGTCGCCGTCGTGTACGCCGTCGCCATCGGCGCGGTCTTCGGCGTCCTGAACGGCGCCCTCGTCAGCCTCGGCAAGGTGCCCGCGCTCGTCGTCACCCTCGGCACGCTGTACGTGGTGCGCGGCATCGACTCCATCTGGGTCGGCTCGCAGCAGATCGTCGCCGCCGACCTGCCGGACGCCTTCGTCGACTTCGGGCACGACGGCGTATGGATCGTGCCGTGGCTTGCCGTGCTCGCCGCCCTCGTCCTGGTCGGTGTCGGCTACTACCTGCGCAGCTACCGCAGTGGCCGCGAGATGTACGCGCTCGGCTCAAGCCCCGAGGCCGCGAACCTCGCCGGCATCCCCGTCCGCAAGCGGATCATGACCGCGTACGTGCTGTGCGGCGCGCTCGCCGGACTCGCGGGCGCCCTCTACTTGGCGCGCTTCGGCAATGTCGACTCCGGTACAGGCAACGGCTACGAACTCACCGTGGTCAGCGCCGTCGTCGTCGGCGGCGTCGCCTTCACCGGCGGCTCCGGAACCGTGTACGGGGCCGCGCTCGGCGCCCTGCTGCTGACCTCCATCAACAGCGTGCTGCCCGCCATCGGCGTCAGCTCCGTCTGGGTCACCGCCATCAACGGGATCCTGCTGCTGCTCGCCATCGCCGTCGACCGGATCGTGGCCCTGCGCGTCGCCGCGGTGCTGCGCAAGCAGGCCGCACTGATGAGGAGCGCCCGCCATGCCTGACTCCCTCAAGCACTCCGTGCGCTGGGACACCGCCGTCGGCGCCCTCCTCGTCGTGCTGCTGCTCTGCTCGTTCGCGTTCGTCGACAACTTCGGCAATGCGCTCAACCTGTCGTTCCTGATCGGCAACACGCTCCCGATCGCGATCATCGCGCTGCCGATGACGATGCTCGTCATCTCCGGCGAGGTCGACCTGTCGGTCGGCTCGACGGTCGGCCTGTCGGGCGCCGTGATGGGCGCGCTGTGGAACAACGGCATGGCCATCGAGACGATCATCCCGATCTGCCTGCTCCTCGGCGTCGTCTGCGGGCTGGTCAACGGGCTGCTCGTCACCCGCCTCGGCCTGCCGTCCCTCGCCGTCACCATCGGCACCATGGCCGCCTACCGGGGCATCGCCCAGATCGTCCTCGGCTCCGACTCGGTCACCGACTTCCCCTCCCAGTACCTGGACTTCGGCGCGGGCCGGTTCGGCGACTCGTTCGTCCCGTACGCCGCCCTGCCGTTCGCCGTGCTCCTCGCCATCGCCGTCGTCGTGCTGCACGCCACCCGCATGGGCCGCTCGCTTTTCGCGACCGGGGCGAACGAGGAGGCCGCCCGGTTCGCGGGGGTGCGCGTCAAGCGGCTCAAGCTGTCGATGTTCGTGACGACGGGGCTGCTGTCCGCGCTCACCGGCGTCTTCTGGGCGCTGCACTACGCGAGCGCCCGCTACGACAACGCCACCGGCCTCGAACTCTCCGTCATCGCGGCGGTGTTGCTCGGCGGCATCGACTTCGACGGCGGCAAGGGCACGCTCGGCGGAGCGATCGCGGGCGTGTTCCTGCTCGGCACGCTGCAGAACGTGATGAGCCTGCTCAACGTCTCCGCGCAGTCCCAGATCGTCGTCACCGGAGTGCTCCTCGTGATCTCCGTCCTCGCGCCGCGCGTCGGCCGTCAGATCGCGCAGGCGAGGTCCCGGAAGCGGACGGCCGAAGCGGCCACGTGAGCGCCCACCCGTAGAACTCACCCCGTCCACCCCACGTAAGGAACCGCCATGTCCCACCAGACCCGCCGGATCGGCGCGGCGCTCGCCGTCACCACCGCCCTCGTCCTCGGCGCCACCGCCTGCGGCGGCACCACCAAGTCGGACGCCAACAAGGAGGACGCCAAGTCCGCCGCCGCGGGCAAGGCCGACCCGAACGCCAAGACCAAGAAGGGCCTGTCGGTCGCCTTCCTGCCCAAGCAGGTCAACAACCCGTACTTCACGACCTCCGACAACGGCGGCAAGAAGGCCCTCGCCGGGCTCGGCTCGAAGTACCAGGAGGTCGGCACCAGTTCCGGCACCGACACCTCCGGGCAGGTCTCCTACGTCAACACCCTCACACAGCAGCAGGCCGACGCCATCGCCGTGTCCGCGCAGGACCCGGGCGCGCTGTGCACCGCGCTCAAGCAGGCCATGAGGAACGGCGTCAGCGTCGTCACGTACGACTCCGACACCAAGGTCGACTGCCGCAACGTCTTCGTCTCGCAGGCCTCCGCCGAGGACCTCGGCCGCACGCAGGTGCAGCAGATCGCCCAGCAGATCGGCGGCAAGGGCGAGATCGCGATCCTCTCGGCGGCCCAGACGGCCACCAACCAGAACACGTGGATCAAGTACATGAAGGACGAGCTCAAGAAGCCCGCCTACAAGGACATCAAGCTCGTCACGACCGCCTACGGGGACGACGACGCGCAGAAGTCGTTCCAGCAGACCCAGGGCCTCCTCCAGGAGCACCCGAAGCTGAAGGGGATCATCTCCCCGACCACGGTCGGCATCAAGGCCGCCGCCCAGTACCTCTCCGGCTCCAAGTACAAGGCCAAGGTCAAGCTGACCGGCCTCGGCACCCCCAACGACATGCGCGCCTACGTCAAGAACGGCACCGTGGAGGCCTTCGAGCTGTGGGACCCGGCGAAGCTGGGCGCGCTCGCCGCGCACACCGCCGTCGCCCTGGAGTCCGGGCAGATCACCGGCAAGGCGGGCGAGAAGTTCACGGCCGGCGACATGGGCGAGTACACGGTCGAGAAGGACGGCGTCGTCACCCTCGGCAAGCCCACCGTCTTCAACAAGAAGAACATCGACGACTACAAGTTCTGAGCGGGAAGAGGACACAGGAACCGAACCATGACTGACATGCAACGCGTCTGCTTCCTCCTCAAGGTCAGGGCCGACCGCATCGACGAGTACCGCCTCCGCCACGAGGACGTGTGGCAGGACATGCGGGAGGCCCTGACCGCGAGCGGTTGGCACAACTACTCGCTCTTCCTGCGCGAGGACGGGCTGCTCGTCGGCTACCTGGAGACCGAGGACTTCGACAAGGCGCGCGCCGCCATGGACGCCACCGACGTCAACGCTCGCTGGCAGGCCGAAATGGGCGAGTTCTTCGAGGCGTTGGACGGGCAGGCGCCCGACGCCGCGATGCGCCCGCTCACCGAGGTCTTCCACCTCGCGTGACCGCCGGTGGCGCGGCGTTTACCGCACGGTGCTGGTCACCCGGTACCTCCCCGGCGCCAGCCGGTACGTCGCCGCCTTGTCGGCGAAGCCCTCGAAGCGCGCCCCGTCGGCCTTCGCCAGCGGGGTGCGGCCCTCCCGGACCGCGTCCGCCGAGACCGCGGGCAGGGTGAGGGTCGCCTCGGTGCCGGGCGGGACCACCGCCTCGTGGGACAGCGCGCCGTCGTCGGACAGCGACCACGAGCTGGTGATCTCCCCGTAGGGGGACAGGTGCCGGGCCTCGACCTCGGTGACCTTCCCCGTCGGGTCGAGGTGCGGCTGGAGGCGGAAGCGGCGGAAGCCCGGGTGGTCGGGGTCGCGGGCGATGCCGGCCATGTAGGCGTACATCCACTCCATGATCGCGCCGTACGAGTAGTGGTTGAAGGAGTTCATCTCGACCGGGCCGAAACCGTCCTCCTTGGAGTACGAGTTCCAGCGCTCCCACACCGTCGTCGCACCGTTCTTCACCGAGTACAGCCACGACGGCATCGCGTCCTGGTGCAGCAGCTCGTACGCCAGGTCGGGGCGGCCCTCGTCGGTGAGGACGGGCGCGAGGACGTTCACGCCGAGGAAGCCCACGGAGAGGGTGTTCTCCGCGTAGTCGACACGGGCGCTGTCGGGGTGGGCCTCCTTGTACGCCGCGTCGTTGCCGATGTTGTCCGCCAACAGGCCGACCAGGGCGCGGCGTTGGGCCTGCGTGTCGTAGAAGCCGAGCTTGAGGACCCACAGGAGGGCCGACTGGCTGTTGTCCTCGGGGTCGCCGCCCATGGCGGGCTTGCCGCCGATGCTCGACCGCACGGTGATCTTGTCGCCGTCCACGGCGACGTACTTCTTCATGAAGGCGCGGCGGATGTGGGCGAAGAGGTCCTCGTACGACGTCGCCTCCGCTGTGCGGCCGGTGGCGCGGGCCATCTGGGTCATGAGGCGGACGCTGTAGGCGTAGTAGACGTCGCTCATGAGCTGGGTGCCGGTGTTCTGGAAGGCGAGCCAGTCGGCGAAGATCGCGCCCTGTCCGGCGTAGCTGTCGCCGCCCTTCTTCCTGATCCAGTCGAGGTAGCGGACCATCGCGTCCCAGCTGCGGTCGACGATCGTGGCGTCGCCGCTCATCTGCCACACCGTCCACGGCACGACGACCCCGCAGTCCGCCCAACCGCTGCACGGCGCCGCCGCGTTGTACCGGTTGCCGGGCGCGACCGCCGTGAACTGGGCGCCGTCGACGCCGTACGTCTTCTGGGACTCGATGAGGATGTCCTGGAAGTGCGAGAGGAAGGCGACCGAGTCCGTGTTGTAGAGCCCGGTGTTGGAGAAGACCTGGGTGTCGCCGGTCCAGCCGAGCCGTTCGTCGCGCTGCGGACAGTCGGTCGGCACCCACAGATAGTTGCCGCGCTGGCCCCAATGGACGTTGCTGATCAGCTGGTTGATGTCGGCGTCGTTCGTCCTGATGTCGCCCGTCTCGCGGAGCGCGGAGGTGGCGACCTTGCCGGTGAGCCCGGAGACGGTGACCTCCGCGTCCCGCGTGGTCACCTCCACCGACACATAGCGGAAGCCGTAGAAGGTGAGGCTGTCCTGGTGGGTCTCGCCGTTGTCCGCGCCCTTGAGGACGTACGTGCTGGTGGCCTTCGCCGAGCGGAGGTTGGCGCGGTAGAGCGAGCCGACCGGGCCGTCCGCGCCCTTGCTGTCGTCGTTGAGCATCTCGCCGAAGCGGACGACGACTTCGGCGCCCGCCGGGCCGCGCAGGGTGTAGCGGGGGACGCCGACCATGTTCTGGCCGAGGTCGAAGACGGCCGTATCGCCGTGGCGGAGGGTGACGGGGCCGGGTGCCGAGTCGGTGGAGCGGGCGGGGTCGGGGACGACGCGGCCCTTGCCGTTGGGGCTGGACTCCTCGCCCGTGACCTCGGAGTACACGGTGAGGGACCGCGGAGTGCGGTCCCACTTCGCCATCAGGCGGGCCGTCTCTCCGGGGTACGCGGTGAGCTTGGCGTCGGGGTACTTCGCCGCGTAGCCGACCTCCTCGACGTCCGACCACTTCGAGGCGTCGAAGCCGCCGGACGTCCAGCCGTCCAGCTCCTCGCGGGCGTCGTAGGTCTGCCCGTCGTAGATGTCGTCGGCGCGGTAGGGGCCGGTGTCGGTGGCCTTCCAGCCGGCGCCCGGCTTCGTGACGACGCTCTGCGTGCCGCCGTCGGCGTACCGGATCAGGAGCTTCGCCTTCAGCGCGAGCGGGTTGCCGTCCTTGGAGTAGTACGTGCTGCCTTCGGAGACGCGGGAGTTGTACCAGCCGTTGCCGAGGACGGCGGCCAGCGTCACGTCGCGGGCGCCGCCGCGCTTGACCGACTCCGTGACGTCGTACGTCATGTAGTTGACGCTGGTGTCGTAGTTGGTCCAGCCCGGGGTGAGCAGTTCGGGCGTGAGGCCGTCGGCCTCGGGGACCGTGACGCGCTCACCGTTGACGTACGCCTCGTAGACGCCGAGCGCCGTCACGTACAGGCGCGCCTCGCGGACCGGCGCCTTGCGCAGCGCCGCGCGGCCGCGCAGCAGCGGCGCGCCCGCCGAGTTCGGCTTCTTGCCCTTCATGCCGATCCACTGGGCGCCGTCCCAGCGGGTGGTGCCGTCGGTGCTCAGGAGCGCCGTCTCGAAGCGGGCGGCGGGCGCGGTGCCGACCGGGCGGCCGTCGGTGTCCCAGACGGTCACCGTCCAGAAGTAGCCGGTGGACGGCCGTAGTTCGGGCCCGTCGTAGGCGACGGCCACCGAGTCGGACGACGTGACGCGGCCGCTGTCCCACACGTCCGCGCGGCCCGCGGCGAGCCGCTGCGGCGTCGACGCCACGGTGATCCGGTACGCCCCCTGCGCGAGCCCGCGCCGCCCCGGACCGAGCCGCCAGCCGAAGCGGGGCCGGGCGGCGTCGGTGCCGAGGGGGTCGGTGCGGTGCTCGGTGGTGAGGCCGGTGACCGGGCCTCCCGGGGGAGTCGGCGCGGTGGGGGCGGCGGCCGGTGCGGCGGGGGCCGCCGTGGCGGACGGGGCCGCGGAGGCGATGACGGGCACGGCGCCCGCCGTCGCGGCGAGAACGGTTCTGCGACGTATGTCGCTGCGCATCTCGGGGTGTCCCTTCGTCGGTGAAGGTGGTCCGCCTCAAACGATTCAATGAGGCACCGCGAGAGGCAAGAGGTGTGCACGAGGTAGGTGTGAGGCAATGTGGGGTGGTGTGGGACGGTGGGCCGGAGCGGCTGGCGGAAAACGATTCACCCATGTGTCCGAGTTGTCGAACATCGGCCGGGTCGCTCCACGTACACTCCCTCTGCCGCCGCACCAGCTCACCAGGAGGACCACACCCGATGGGACAGTCCGTGGGGATCAAGGACGTCGCCCGCGCCGCGGGGGTGTCCGTCGGCACGGTCTCGAACGTGATCAACCGGCCCGACGCCGTCGCCGACGCGACCCGCGCGCGCGTGCTCGCCGCCATCGAGCGGCTCGGCTACGTGCGCAGCGAGTCGGCGCGCCAACTGCGCGCCGGGCGCAGCCGCATCATCGGCCTGCTCGTCCTCGACATGGGCAACCCGTTCTTCGTGGACGTCGCGCGCGGCGCCGAGCGTGCCGCGCGCGACGCCGGGCTCGGCGTGATGGTGTGCAACAGCGCGCAGAGCCCCGCCGAGGAGGCGGACTACCTGTCGCTCTTCGCCGAACAGCGGGTGCGCGGCGTGCTGTTGACGCCCGCCGAGGCGACAGGCCCGACCGTGGAGGCCTTCCGCCGCCACGACATCCCCTTCGTCCTCGTGGACCGGGTCGCCGAGGGCGCCACCGAGTGCTCGGTCTCCGTCGACGACGTCAACGGCGGCGCGCTCGCCGTGCGCCACCTCATCGACGCCGGCCACCGCTCCCTCGCCTACGTCAGCGGCCCGCACACCCTCAACCAGGTCGAGGACCGCCGCCAGGGCGCCCTGCGCGCGCTCAAGGAGGCCGGTCTCCCGGACACGGCCCTGCGTGAACTCCCCACCGAGCGCCTCGACGTGGCGGCGGGCCGCGACGCGGGCGCCCGCCTCCTCGGCCTCACCGAACGCCCCACCGCCGTCTTCTGCGCCAACGACCTCCTCGCCCTCGGCGTCCTGCAGTCCCTGTACGCGGCCGGGGTGCGGGTGCCGGACGACATGGCGATCGTCGGCTACGACGACATCGAGTTCGCGGCGGCGGCCGCCGTCCCGCTGACGTCGGTGCGGCAGCCCGCGGTCCACATGGGCGCGCTCGCGGCGGACCTCCTCCTTGAGGAGATCGAGGCGGCGGACGAGCCGGGCCGCGCGCACGAGCACCGGCGGGTCGTGCTGCAGCCGGAGTTGGTGGTGCGGGGGTCGAGCTTCGGGCCGCGCTGACCCCGCTCCGGGGACTGTCCGGCACGGTCGGCCACGGCTACCGTGCTGCGTTACCGCAGTCGAGTGCGCGTGGGGGGAGGCCGCCATGGCGACCGAGGACCGGACGAAACCTCCGTGGCTGCCGCCACGCCCGATCATCCGCCTCATCTGGTCGGCGCACCGGGGCGCGTACCGGGCCACCGGCGGCCGGGCCGGGCTGTGGAAGCCGCGCGGCAAAGGGTGGGGCACCCTGCGCCTGACCACGACGGGCCGCCGCACCGGCCGTCCGCGCGGCGTCATCATCGCGTACGTGGCGGACGGGCCGCGCCTGGTGTCGCTGGCGATGAACGGGTGGGGCGAGGCCGAGCCCGCGTGGTGGCTCAACCTCCAGGCGCACCCGGAGGCGGGCGTCGACCTGGGGCGCGAGCGGCGGACGGTACGGGCGCGGGCCGCGACCGGCGAGGAGCGGGAGCGGCTGTGGGCCCGCTGGCGCGAGGCCGAACCGAAGCTGGACGCCCATGCGGCGCTGCGGCCCGCAGGGACGGCGGTGGTGGTCCTGGAACCCGTGCCCACCACTCCGACGACCATGTGCTGAACTGGGCGGACGCCCTATTCGTACCGCCGCACAGGAGCCGCATTGAGCGCCGCCAGCTACCGCCAGGCCGGGGTCGTCCTCACCGACCGACGGTTCTCCGTCCCCCTCGACCACGACGCCCCCGACGGGGAGCGCATCGAGCTCTTCGCCCGCGAGGCCGTCGCACCGGGGCGCGCGCACGAGAACCTGCCCTGGCTGGTCTACCTCCAGGGCGGCCCCGGCTTCGGCGCCAACCGCTTCTCCGGCACCCCGAACTGGCTCGGCCGCGCCCTCAAGGACTACCGGGTCCTCCTCCTCGACCAGCGCGGCACCGGCGCCTCCGCCACCGTCAACCGCCAGACCCTCCCGCTGCGCGGCGACGCCGAACAACAGGCGGCGTACGTCGGTCACTTCCGGGCCGACTCGATCGTGCGGGACTGCGAGCACATCCGCCGCGAGGTCACCGGCGGCGCGCCCTGGACGATCCTCGGCCAGAGCTTCGGCGGTTTCTGCGCCGTCCGCTACCTGTCGTCCGCGCCCGAGGGCCTGGAAACCGCGATCATCACGGGCGGCCTCCCGACGCTGGACGGGCACGCCGACGACGTCTACCGCGCCGCGTACCCGCGCGTCGAGCGCAAGGTCCGGGCGCACTACGCCCGTTACCCGATGGACGTCGAGCGGGCGCGCGACATCGCCTCGTACGTCCATGAGCACGAGCCCGTCCTCCCGAACGGCTACCGGCTGACCGTCCCCGCCTTCCAGTCCCTCGGCATCTGGCTCGGCGCGGGCGACGGCAGCGACCGGCTGCACTATCTGCTTGAGGACGCCTTCGTGCGGACCCCGGGCGGGCGCGAGCTGTCGGACGCGTTCCAGGAGCAGGTCGCGGGCGCGCTCTCGTACCGCTCCCACCCGCTGTACGCCCTCGTCCACGAGGCGATCTACGCGCAGGGCGGCCGCCCCACCGACTGGTCCGCGGAGCGCGTGCGCGCCGAATTCCCGCAGTTCGACGGGGCGAAGGCGGTCGCGGGGGACGGCCCGCTGCTGTTCACCGGCGAGACCATCCACCCCTGGCAGTTCGACTGCGACCCCGCGCTGCGCCCGCTGCGCGAGGTCGCCGAGCGGCTCGCGGCCCGCACCGACTGGGCGCCCCTGTACGACCCGGCCCGGCTCGCCGCGAACGAGGTCCCGGCCGTCGCCGCCGTCTACCACGACGACATGTACGTCGACACGGAGCACGCCCTGCGCACCGCCCGCGCGATCCGGGGCCTGCGGCCGTGGGTGACGAACGAGTTCGAGCACGACGGCCTGCGGGCGGGCGGCCCGCGCGTCCTCGACCGGCTGCTTGCGATGGCACGCGGCGACGTGTGAGTTCGCGGGCGGGGTCCTACGCTGCCCGTATGACCCCGCCCGAACCGAACGCCCAAGCCCCGCTCCACCCCATGCCGGAGGACTGGCGGCGCGCCCTCGCCGTCGTCGCCCACCCGGACGACCTGGAGTACGGCTGCGCCGCCGCCGTCGCGGCCTGGACCGACGCGGGCCGCGAGGTGACCTACGTACTCGCCACCCGTGGCGAGGCCGGCATCGACACCGTCGAACCCGCCAAGTGCGGCCCGCTGCGCGAGCGGGAGCAGCGGGCGAGCGCCGCCGTCGTGGGCGTGGAGACGGTCGAGTTCCTCGACCACCAGGACGGCGTCATCGAGTACGGCACCGCGCTGCGCCGCGACATCGCCGCCGCGATCCGCCGCCACCGCCCCGAACTCGTCATCACCCTCAACCACCGCGACACCTGGGACGGCGCCCACTGGAACACGCCCGACCACGTCGCCGTCGGCCGCGCCACGCTCGACGCGGCGGGCGGCGCGGGCAACCGGTGGATCTTCCCCGAGCTGACCGGGCGGGGCCTGGAGCCGTGGGGCGGGGTGCGGTGGGTGGCCGTCTTCGGTACCGCGCACCCCACGCACGCCGTCGACGCCACGGCCGGCCTCGAACGCTCCATCAGCTCCCTCCTCGAACACCGCACGTACATCGAGGTATTGACGAGCGAGGACCCGGAGACGTACTGCCGCGGCTTCCTCACGGAGAACGCGCAGGCGACGGCGGAGCGGTTCGGCGGGACGCCGGCGGTGCCGTTCGAACTGTTCAGCAGGTGAGCGGCGCCCCCTTGAGGAAGCCGCGAGCCGATTGCCCTACAGTTGCGCCATGGCAGCCGAGTTGATCCGTATCGTCTCCCGCTCCTCGCCCATGGCGCTGGCCCAGGTGGAGCGCGTCCGCGCCGAGCTCGCGGCGCTCCACCCCGGCATCCGCACCGAGGTCGTACCCGTCACGACCAGCGGCGACAAGTGGATGGGCGATCTGTCGAAGCTCGGCGGCAAGGGAGCGTTCACGAAGGAGGTCGACCGGGCGCTGCTCGACGGTGAGGCCGACCTCGCCGTGCACTGCCTGAAGGACATTCCGGCCGACCGGCCGCTGCCGGAGGGGTGCACGTTCGGCGCGTACCTGAAGCGGGACGACGTCCGGGACGCGCTGATCGACCCGGCGGGCCGCACCCTCGACGAACTCCCCGATGGCACCCGCGTAGGCACCTCTTCGGTGCGCCGCGTCGCCCAACTCGCCGCCTCCCACCCGCACTTGGAGTGCGTCCCGATGCGCGGCAACGCCAACCGGCGGATGGAGAAGATGGCGGCGGGCGACGCGGACGTGCTGCTTCTGGCCCTTTCCGGACTCGAACGCATCGACCGCACCGACGTCATCACCGAGGTGCTCACCCCGGAGGTCATGTGCCCGCCGATCGGCGCCGGCATCCTCGCCCTCCAGTGCCGCGAGGACGACGAGGCGACGCTCGACGCGGTCACCGGTCTCGGCCACCGCGACACCTGGCGCGAGGCGACGGCCGAGCGCATGTTCCTGCACGTCCTCCAGGGTCACTGCAACTCCCCGATCGCCGGCTACGCCCGCGCCGAACGCTCCGGCGACCTGTCTCTGCGCGCCTGCGTCTTCACCCCCGACGGCAAGCGGGTCCTCAACGCGCAGGAGTGGGCGGGCCCGTTGGACCCGGCGACGCTCGGCATGTCGGTGGCGGTGGCGCTGCTGCGGCAGGGGGCGCGGGAGCTGATCGACGGGATCCCGCACTGAGGCCTTGAGGCCGCTGATTCTGATGCGCGTCGCTCCGGCCCGTCGTTCCGGCTGGGCCACGCGCGTCAGGGCGTCTCCGTGCGGGCTCGGGCCGATCCTCGCCGAGCCGTTCTGCCGGGCAGTCGTATCGCCACCGCACCGGCCACGAGCAGCGGGACCGCGAGCGCGGTCAGCGTCACGCCCATCGACGCGACGAAGTCCGTCCCGGACGCGAGCAGGGTCGTCGCCGTCGCCACGCCGAGCGTCGGACCCACGTTCATCGCCGTCTGCTGGAGACCGCCCGCCACGCCCGCCGCGCCGAGGTCGGCCCGGCGGACCAGGCACTCCGTCGCGCCGACCAGCACCGTGCCGAAGCCCGTACCCATCGCGAACGCGCTTGCCGAGATGGCCAGTTGGCTCGCCGACGTGTCGAGACGGCCGAAGCCGAACACTCCGGCAGCCAGGAGCAGCGTCCCGCCCGCCGTCGTCGCCCGGGTCCCGCAGCGGCGCAGCAGTACCGGGGTGAGCGGCGCCGCGAGCACCATGCACAGGGCGGCTGGCAGCATCCGCAGCGCCGTGCCGAGCGGGTCGAGGCCGAGCACGTCCTGAAGGAAGTACGTGGCCGTGAACAGCGTGCCGAACAGCGCCGCCGAAGCCGTCAGCAGGATGCCGAGCGCCGTCGCGACCGCCGGGGACGCGAGCAGCGCGGGGGACAGGAGCGGATCCTTCGCGCGACGTTCGTGCACGACGAAGGCCGCCAGCGCCGTCCCCGCACCGGCCGCGAGCAGCACCGTGCCCGCCGACCAGCCGGCTCCCGGCAGCGCGGCCAGCGCCGCGACCAGGCAGCCGAGCGCCACCGCGAGCAGCAGCGCACCGACCGGATCGAGCCCGGCCGTGCGCGGCTCGGGGGACGGCGCCCGGTCCCGAACCAGCAGGACGAGCACCGCGATCGCCGCCGCGGGCAGCACCCCCAGGAAGAACACCGAACGCCAGCCCAGATGCGCCGTGAGCACCCCGCCGACCAGCGGGCCCGTGGCCGCCGCGAGCCCGATCGCGCTGGTGCGCAACGCGATCGGCATGCCGAGCGACTCCGCCGGGTACGCCGCCCGCAACATGCCGAGCGTCGCCGGCTGCAACAGCGCGCCGCACACCCCCTGGACCATGCGCAGGGCGATCACCCAGCGGATGTCCGGCGCGAAACCGACCCCGGCGGAGGACGCGGCGAATCCGAGCATCCCGTACCCGAAGAGCCGTGTGTGTCCGTAGCGGTCGCCGAGCCGCCCGGCGAACACCAGCAGGCTCGCCACCGCGATCAGATAGCCGGTGCTGGTCCACTGGACCTGCGCGAGGGAGGCGCCGAGATCGTCCTGGAGCGCGGGCTGGGCGACGGTCAGGACCGTGCCGTCGAGCGCGACGAGGACCGCTCCGACGACGCTGCCCGCGAGCGTGACACACCGATGGGTGCGGCCGCTCATCGGGGCTCCGGGCCCAGGTGGGCGTCGAGCACCGAGGCCAGCAGCGGCTCGATGCCCTCGACGGCGGCGGCCAGTTGGAGACTGCCCCAGCCCCACAGCTGGGCGAGACCGTGCAGATTCGCCCACAACGCGCCCGCCACCAGTGCGGGTTCCGCGTCCGGGCGTGCCGCCGCGACCCGGTCCGTGAGTACGGCGAACAACCGCAGGCTGGTCTCGCGCAGCCCCAACTCGCCGCTCTCCAGCAGGTCGTGGCGGAACATCAGCTCGTACATGCCGCGGTGTCGCGCGGCGAAACCGAGATAGGTGCGCGCCAGGGCGGCCACCTGGGCGCGTGGCCCCTGCCCGGCGTCGGCGAGCGCCCGCGTGGTCTGTTCGCCCAGGTCGGTGAAGCCGCGGCGGGCGATCGCCGACAGCAGCTGGAGGTGGGTGGGGAAATGGCGGCGGGGCGCGCCGTGCGAAACCCCTGCCCTGCGGGCGATCTCGCGCAGCGACAGCGCGGCCGTGCCCTCCGTGTCGACGAGTGTCACGCCTGTGTCGATGAGGTGCTCGCGGAGGCTGCCGCCGGAGGTGTCGGTCGTGTGCATAGACACTGTCTACCGGAAGGGAGTAGACAGTGTCTACTAGTGGATGGGGAGGGGGTGGTGTCAGTGCAGCAGCAGGGCGACCGCGGTCGTCATCCGGTCCACGTAGAACTCCCGTGACGCGGCCTGGTGCTTGAGGCCGATCGACGTGCTGATCAATGTCCGGGTGATGGGAGCGGCCGCCGCGGCTCGGCCCGACTCGGCGGCGATCGCGTCGGTGACGAGTTCCTCGAAGCGGCGTGGCGCGGTGTCGGCGATCTCGCCCAGGAGGCCGGGGTTGTCCTCGATGACCGTCATGATGTCGCCCGCGAGCGGGCCGATGTACCGGCCGGCCCACCGGTCGAACGCCTCCACGAGGCGTTCCGGAAGGGGGCGTTCGGTGTCGGCCAGGGTGCGGTCGATCGCGCTGATGTCCCGCTCCAGGGTCTGGGTGACCGCGGCACGGAACAGGGTCTCTTTCGAAGAGAAGAGGAAGTAGAGGCCGGGCCGGGAGATGCGCGCGGCTTGCGCCACCTCCTCCATCGAGGTCTTGCGGTATCCGAAGCGCGCGAACGTGGTCATGGCGGAGTCCAGGACCAGGGTGCGCCGGTCGGCGTCGGGGCTGCTCATGGGCTGAGCGTAGGAGTACTGGGAGCGCTATACAAATACAGTCAAGTGCGTATAGTTGAGCGCATGGATGCTCCCGCCCTCATCACCACGCCCTTCACTGCCTCCAGTACCGCGGACGAGGTGCTGCGCGGCATCGACCTCTCCGGTCTGCGTGCCGTCGTGACGGGGGCTTCCTCCGGGCTCGGGGCGGAGACGGCGCGCGTGCTGGCCGCCGCCGGGGCCGAAGTGACGCTCGTCGTCCGCGACACGGTCGCCGGTGAGGCCGTCGCCGCAAGGATCGAGAAGTCGACCGTTCGGGTCCGGCCGCGGGTCGTCCGTCTCGACCTCGCCGACGCGGCCTCCGTCGGGCGCTTCGCCGACGGGTGGGACGGCCCGCTCCATCTGCTGATCAACAACGCCGGCGTCGTCACCGGCGGCCTCGAACGCAACCGTGCGGGTTGGGAGTTGCAGTTCGCGACGAATCACCTGGGCCACTTCGCGCTGGCCGTCGGGTTGCGACGCGCCCTGGCGCGGGGAGCGGCCGAGCGCGACGGGGCGCGGATCGTGGCGGTCAGTTCCACGGCCCATATGCGTGCCGGAATCGACTTCGACGACCTGCACTTCGAGCGTCGCACCTACGACCCGCAGCTCGCCTACGCCCAGTCCAAGACGGCGAACTCGCTCTTCGCCGTCGAGGCGACCCGCCTCTGGGCGGCCGACGGCATCGTGGCCAACGCCGTGAACCCAGGGGGTGTCGCGACGGGACTGCAGCGGAACTTCACGCCCGAACAGAAGGCGTCGCTCGACGCGGCCGAGGCGGCAGGCGTCTTCACGTACAAGACGGTCGAGCAGGGTGCCGCCACCGGCGTCGTCGCGGCTGTCGCCCCGCAGTTCGCCCGCACCGGGGGCCACTACCTGGACGACGGGCAGGAGGCGTACACGGTGCCGGACGACGCCGAACTCGCGCAGCACCCGCACGGTGTCAAACAGTGGGCGCTCGATCTCGCGACCGCCGAGCGCCTGTGGAGTGTCTCGACCGACCTGCTCCGCCCGGTGCTGGGGGCGTCGTCGCTCGGCCTCTGAACGCGCCCTGCAGCGGACGCGGTTCGGCAGGCGCACGTGTCTTCAGGATGCGGGACTCCGCCGCTACCCTGCGCGGATGATCGACACGACCGACACTCGTATCCCCGAGGGCGATGAACGGCGGCTGCGCCTCGATGTCGACGACAAGAACGGCGTCGGCGTGCTCACGCTCTGCCGTCCCGGCAAGCTCAACGCCTGGAGCTGGGAGTCCAGTCGGCAGCTCGGCGTGATGGCCGACCGGATCCGCTTCGACGAGCGGATACGGGTCGTGCTGTTGCGCGCCGAGGGGCGGGCGTTCTGTGCCGGTATCGATGTGACCGCGCCGGGCGGTGGCATCGAGGGGGAGAGCGGTGCGGCGCGGCACCACGCGTACTACGAGGGCATCCGGTGGGCGCACGAGCGGTTCGCCGCGTTCGCGCGGCTGCCGCAGCCGGTGGTCGCGGCCGTGCAGGGGTATTGCCTGGGGTTCGGCTTCGAACTCGCGCTGATGGCGGATGTGCGGATCGCCGCCGATGACGCCGTGTTCGCCCTGCCGGAGGCGCAGTTGGGGGTCGCCGTCGACGCGGGCGGTGATCTGCGGATCGCGCGGGAGGCGGGGGCCGGGTGGGCGAAGTTCCTCGCGCTGACCGGGCGGCGGATTGACGCCAACACGGCGCGGCGGCTGAATCTGTTGCAACAGGTGCTCCCCGTGGGGGAGTTGGAGGACGCCGCGCGTGACCTCGCCGCCGAGATCGCCGGCAACGCGCCGCTCGCCGTGCGGTCCGTCAAGCGCGACATCGACGCCTACGCCGACGCCGGGCTCGACGCCGCCCTCGACCGCGTCGCCATGAGCGCCGCCCTCACGCTCACCTCCGAGGACTCGACCGAGGGGTACACGGCGAAGGCGCGGCGCAGGCCGCCGGAGTTCCGCGGGGCCTGAACGGGCGGAATCAAGCGTGCGCGGGGGCTGTTGACCCATGTATGACGACGACAGGTTTCGCCCCGCGCATCCTCCTCGCCGAGAGCGGGCTCGGCGTGCTCGCCACCCTCAAGTCCGACGGCCGGCCGCAGCTCTCGCCGGTGCAGCCGTTCTACGACCCCGACACCGAGACCCTGTACGTGTCGATGACCGAGGGCCGCGCCAAGACCGCCAACCTGCGCCGCGACCCGCGCGCCGCGCTCGAGGTCACCAGCCCGGACGGCAGGGCCTGGGCCACCGCCGAGGGCGCCGTGACCCTCGTAGGACCGGGCACCGACCCCAAGGGGCCCGAGGTCGAGGCGCTCGTCGACTACTACCGCAAGGCCGCGGGCGAGCACCCGGACTGGGCCGAGTACCGCTCGGTGATGGTGTCCGACCGGCGGGTGCTGATGGTGATGGCCGTGGACCACGTGTACGGGCAGCGCATCGGCTGACCTCGACCCGTCAGCCGCCCTCGAACGGGCCGCGCCCCAACTGCTCCCGCACCGGCGTCACCGGCGCGTTGACAAGCGCCCGCCGCTGCCAGTTCGCCCCGTCCACCACCAGCGTGTGACCGCTGACGAAACGGGCGTAGGGCGAGGCGAGGAACGTCGCGGCCCAGCCCAACTCCCGTGGCGCGCCCACCCGGAGCGCGGGCTGGCGCCCGGCCGGGTCGTCGGCGCGGTCGATACCGCTCGCACGGTCGACGCCGTTCGCGCGGTCCAGGTTCTGCCGGATGTCGGGCGTCATGTCCTCGTGCGGCATGAGGCCCGGCACCAGACCGTTCACCTGGATCCCGTACGGGCCCCACTCCACGGCCAGCGTCTCCACCAGGTTCTTCACGCCCGCCTTCGCCGCCGAGCTGTGCGCGTAGCCGGGGCCGCCGGTCCACGCGTACGAGGCGCCCACGGCGATCACCGAACCCGGCGTACCCGCCGACAGGTGCCGGCGGCCGAACTCGCGGGTCATGAAGTACGTGCCGTTGAGCGTGATGTCGACCACCGAGCGCCAGCCGTTCGGCGACAACTCCTCGGCCGGAACGGGGAAGTTCGCGGCCGCGTTGTTCACGAGGACGTCCGGGATCCGGCCGTGCGCCGCGAACGCCGCGTCGTACACCTCCGTGATGCGGGCCGGGTCTCGGATGTCGCACGTCGCCGCCGTGACGAGCCCCGCGCCCTCGACCGCCATCAACTCCTCGCGCGCGGGCGCCAGATGCTCCGCCTTCCGGCTCACGATCATCACCCCGGCCCCGAGCCGCGCGAACTCGGCGGCCACCGCCCACCCGAGCCCCGTACCACCCCCGGTCACCAGGACGAGCCGGCCGTCGTACGTACCCGGGGGCAGCGCGCAGGCGCCGAGCGGGGGAGGGGCGGGGAGGCCGCGCGGGGCGGCGGAGGTGTCGTCCGTCATGGCGCACATGGATACCCCGTGAGCGCTCAACCTTCCATGGCCGCGACGGGGTCGAGGTTTGCCGCGCCTATCGAAAAACGATAGATTCTTGTCGTAAGTCAATGGGAGGTGGTTCGGGGCATGGGGAATTTGGCCGTACGGGCGTTGCGCGCCGTACTCGCGGTGGTGCTCGCCGGCACCGTGTTCGTCCAGGTGTCGATGGCGTGGACGTTGATCAGCGGGAACGATCCGGAGGACGGTTCGCTCCCGCTGACGCCGCTGCGTGTGATCGTGATCCTGGGCATGGTGGCGGTCCAGGTCGCCCTGGGGTGCGTATGGCGGCTGGTGGGGATGGTGCGGCGCGGCACCGTGTTCTCGGGCGCGGCCTTCCGGTACGTGAACGGGGTGATCGGCGCGATCGTGGCGGTCGCCCTGCTGTGGTTCACGGTCACCGCGATCAACGCGCCCGGCCAGCGCGAGGACCCGGGCGTCACCCTCATCATGGGCGGCATCGGCGTGGCCATCCTGGGTGTCGCGCTCGTCGTGCTCGTCCTGCGCATGCTGTTGGCCCAAGCGGCTCAGATGCGGGCCGAGTTGGCCGAGGTCATCTGATGCCGATCGTCGTCGACATCGACGTGATGCTGGCCAAGCGGAAGATGTCCGTGGGGGAGCTGGCCGAGCGCGTGGGCATCACGCCCGCCAACCTCGCCGTCCTGAAGAACGGGCGCGCCAAGGCGGTCCGCTTCACGACGCTGGCCGCGCTGTGCGAGGTGCTCCGCTGTCAGCCGGGTGATCTGTTGCGGTGGGAGGAGGGATAGTGACTCGCCGGGTGTTGGTGGGGCCCGAAGGCCGGGGCTCTGCCCCGGACCCCGCGCCTCAAACGCCGGCGGGGCTGGAAAGATCGACCGCCTCCCGCTCCAGGTCGGCGTGGAGCAACTGCGCGTGGATCGTGACCCCCGCCCGGTAGCCCGCGCTCGCCGCGTTGACCACCTGCTCCGCGGGCCCGGCCGCGTTCCCCACCGCCCACACCCCCGGCACACTGGTCATCCCGGTCGGATCCACCTCCACGAACGGCCCCGCCGGAGTCTCCTTCGTCCGGGCCCCGAGCGCGCCCAGCAACGAATCGCGCGGCACCATCACGGTCGGCACGACCACGACCGACCGGGGGAGCACCCGCCCACCTTCGAGCCGCACCGCGGACAACCGGTCGTCCGTCACCTCGACCCCGTCGACCTCTCCGCTCACCACGCTCACCCCGGCCGCCGCGAGCAACTGCCAGTGCTCGTCCGGGAGTTCGACCTCGTCCGCGCCGTTCAGGAACAGCATCACGTCGGAGGAGAGCGCGCTGAAGAGGAGTGCCTGGTGGATGCCGGCGGCCTTGCGGTAGAGCACGCCGATGGGCTGGTCCCGTACCTCGTAGCCGTGGCAGAACGGGCAGTGGATCACGTCGTTCCCCCAGCGCTCGGCGAGGCCGGGGACGTCGGGCAGCTCGTCGACCAGGCCGGTGGCGACGATCAGGCGCCGCGCGTGCACCCGGCCGTCACCCTCCGCCAGCGTCACCTCGAACTCCCCGGCCCCGTCGGGCTCGACCGCCGTCACCCGGCCTCGTACCAGCTCGACGCCGTACGAGGTGACCTCGCGCCGCACCTGGGACAGGAACTCGGCGGGCGGCATCCCGTCCCGCGAAGGGAAGCCGTGCATGTGCGCGGCGGGCGCGTTGCGCGGCTCGCCCGCGTCGACCACGAGGACCGAGCGGAGCGAGCGGCCCAGGATCAGCGCGGCCGTCAGGCCCGCCGTCCCACCGCCGACGACCACGACGTCGTACGCGTTCCGCTTGATCTGTACCGGAGTCTGCATGGTGACCACCTCGCACTCGAAGTCCGCTCTGTGCTCTCGAAGGTGCACCCGACCCTGCGGGATTGACAAACGAGCTTGCCGAAACTGCAATGGAACCATGAATCGGCAAGGTCATCCGCACGGCGAAGAAGAGCACCCCGAGGCGAGCACGGACGCCGTCCTGTCCGGGGTCGGGCCCCGTCTGCGCGCGCTGCGCAAGGAGCGCGGCGCCACCCTGTCCGGACTCTCCGAGACCACAGGCATCTCCGTGAGCACGCTCTCCCGCCTGGAGTCGGGCCTGCGCAAACCCAGCCTGGAACTGCTGCTGCCCATCGCCCGCGCGCACAAGGTCCCCCTGGACGAACTGGTCGGCGCGCCGCCGGTCGACGACCCCCGGGTGCAGGCGAAGCCGATCGTGCGCGGCGGGCGGACCATGATCCCGCTGACCCGCAAGCCCGGTGGGCTCCAGGCGTACAAGGTGATCGAACCGCAGCGCCGGATCGAGCCGGACCAGAAGACGCACGAGGGCTACGAGTGGATGTACATGCTCTCCGGAAAGCTGCGGCTCGTCCTCGGTGAGCACGACGTGATCCTGGAGCCGGGCGAGGTCGTCGAGTTCGACACGCGCGTGCCGCACTGGTTCGGGTCGACGGGGGAGGGGCCCGCCGAGTTCCTGGTGCTGTTCGGTCCGCAGGGCGAGCGCATGCACGTGCGGGCGCGGCCCGCGCGCAAGAAGAAGGAGGAGTGACCGCCGATCGACCGCCTCCAGGGCATTCACAGATCGGCAAGCGACCGCTTAGTATGCGGCCGAACCCGGTTTGACGAAGCAGGCCCGAGCAGCCCCGTGGAGGCTCCGCATGCAGGCATGGCAAGTGCACGAGAACGGCGAGCCGAGCGAGGTGATGCGCCTCGAAGAGGTCGAGCGCCCCGTGCCCGGCGAGGGGCAGGTTCTGCTCAAGGTGCGCGCCGCCAACATCAACTTCCCGGACGCGCTGCTGTGCAAGGGGCAGTACCAGGTCACGCCCCCGCTGCCGTTCACGCCGGGCGTGGAGATCTGCGGCGAGACCGCGGACGGCCGCCGGGTCATCGCCAACCCCGTGCTGCCGCGCGGCGGACTCGCCGAGTACACCGTCGCCGACGAGCGCAGCCTGCTGCCGGCCCCGGAGTCCCTCGACGACGCCGAGGTCGCCGCGATGCACATCGGCTACCAGACGGGCTGGTTCGGCCTGCACCAGCGCGCCCGCCTCCAGGCGGGCGAGACGCTGCTCGTGCACGCCGCCGCGGGCGGGGTCGGCAGCGCCGCCGTGCAGCTCGGCAAGGCGGCGGGCGCCAAGGTCATCGGCGTCGTCGGCGGGCCCGAGAAGGCGAAGGTCGCCGCCGAGTTGGGCTGTGACGTCGTGATCGACCGGCGCGCCGAGGATGTCATCGCCGCCGTGAAGGAGGCCACCGGCGGGCGCGGCGCCGATGTCATCTACGACCCGGTGGGCGGCGACGCGTACCGGCAGTCCACGAAGGTCGTCGCCTTCGAGGGCCGCATCCTCGTCATCGGCTTCGCCTCCGGCGCCATCCCGACCGCCGCGCTCAACCACGCGCTCGTGAAGAACTACTCGATCGTCGGGCTGCACTGGGGCCTGTACGCCACCAAGAACCCGAAGCTGATCCCGCACTGCCACCAGAAGCTCACCGAGCTTGCCGCGAGCGGCGCCATCAAGCCCCTCGTCAGCGAGCGCGTCGACCTGAGCGACGCGGCGTCCGCCGTGCAGCGCGTCGCCGACGGCATCACGACGGGCCGCGTCGTGGTGGTGCCGGGGCTGAACGCCCGTACGGAAGGAGCCTGAGAATGACCGTCGATGCAGCCCAACTGCGCTCCCGTACACAGGAGTTCCTCGCCGCGCACCCCGTCGCGAGCACCTCCCGCGAGGACTTCCTCAGCGCCCGCTTCGACGCCGGGCTCGCCTGGGTGCACTACCCGGAGGGCCTTGGCGGGCTGGACGCGCCGCGCGCCCTCCAGGCCGTCGTCGAGGCCGAGTTGGAGGCGGCGGGTGCCCCGGACAACCGCCCACGGCGCAACGGCATCGGCCTCGGCATGGCCGCCCCCACCATCCTCCGCTACGGCACCGACGAACAGAAGCAGCGCTTTCTGAAGCCGCTGTGGCTCGGCGAGGAGGTCTGGTGCCAGCTGTTCAGCGAGCCCGGCGCCGGGTCCGACCTCGCCGCGCTCGGCACCCGCGCCGTCCGCGACGGCGACGACTGGATCGTCAACGGCCAGAAGGTGTGGACGTCCAACGCCCACAACGCCCGCTTCGCCATCCTCGTCACCCGCACCGACCCGGACGTCCCCAAGCACAAGGGCATGACGTACTTCGTGTGCGACATGACGGACCCCGGCGTCGAGGTGCGGCCGCTGCGCCAGATCACCGGCGAGGCCGAGTTCAACGAGGTGTTCCTCTCCGACGTCCGGATCCCCGACGCGCACCGCCTCGGCGAGGTCGGCGACGGCTGGCGGGTCGCCCAGACCACCCTCAACAACGAGCGCGTCTCCATCGGCGGCATGCGTGTGCCGCGCGAGGGCGGGCTCGTCGGCATCGTCGCCAAGACCTGGCGCGAGCGCCCCGAGCTGCGCACCCACGACCTGCACCAGCGCCTCGTCAAGCTGTGGGTCGACGCCGAGGTCGCCCGCCTCACCAGTGAACGCCTGCGCCAGCAGCTCGTCGCCGGACACCCGGGTCCCGAGGGCGCCGGCATGAAGCTCGGCTTCGCCCGCCTCAACCAGGAGATCAGCGGCCTGGAGGTCGAACTCCTCGGCGAGGAGGGCCTGTTGTACGACGACTGGACCCTGCGCAGGCCCGACATCGTCGACTTCGCCGGGCGCGAGGCGGGCTACCGCTATCTGCGCGCCAAGGGCAACAGCATCGAGGGCGGGACGAGCGAGGTCCTGCTGAACATCGTCGCCGAGCGCGTGTTGGGCCTGCCGTCCGAGCCGCGCACAGACAAGGACGTCGCCTGGAAGGACCTCGCCCGATGACCACCACCCCCAGCACCGAGCCCGACCTCCTCTACTCCGAGGAGGAGGAAGCGCTCCGCTCGGCGGTCCGCGATCTGCTCACCGACCACTGCGACGCCACCGAGGTCCTGGCCCGCGTCGACACGGACGCGCCGCACGACCGCGAACTGTGGAAGAACCTCGCCGAGACGATGGGCCTCGCGGGGCTGCTGGTCCCGGAGGAGCGCGGCGGCCAGGGCGCCTCGCACCGCGAAGCGGCCGTCGTCATCGAGGAGTTGGGGCGCGCCGTCGCCCCGGTCCCGTACCTGACGAGCGCCGTCATCGCCACGGAGGCCCTGCTCGCCTGCGAGGGCGACGAGGCCGCCGCACTCCTCGCGTCCCTCGCCTCCGGCCGCACCATCGGCGCGCTCACGGTGCCGCTGTCGGCGACGGCGGGGCAGGACTTCAGGGACGTACGAGCGGAGGGCGGGGCGCTGACCGGCCGCGTCACCGGAGTCGCGGACGCGGGCGCCGCGGACGTGTTCCTGGTGCCCACCGCGAGCGGCCTGTTCGCGGTCGACGCCGCCGCCGAAGGTGTCACCGTCGAACCGCAGATCTCGCTCGACCGCACACGCCCGCTGGCCGCCGTGACGTTCGCGGGCGCCACCGGCAGGCAGCTGAGCGACAGCGCGGCGACGCCCGTGCGCCGTGCGCTGCGGTCCGGCGCCGGACTCCTGGTGTCGGAGCAACTGGGGCTCGCCGACTGGCTGTTGACGGAGACCGTGCGCTACACGAAGGAGCGCAACCAGTTCAACCGGCCCGTCGGCTCCTTCCAGGCGCTCAAGCACCGGCTCGCCCAGCTGTGGCTGGAGACGGTCAACACCCGCGCCGCCGCCCGCAACGCCGCCGACGCGCTCGCGAGCGGAAGTGAGGATGCGGACATCGCCGTCGCCGTCGCCCAGGCGTACGCGGCGCCCGTCGCGGTGCACGCCGCCGAGGAGGCGCTGCAGCTGCACGGCGGCATCGGCATGACGTGGGAGCACCCGATCCACCTGTACCTCAAGCGCGCCAAGGCGGACTCCATCGCGCTCGGCACGGCGGGCCGGCACCGGGAGGAGCTGGCCGAACTGGTCGACCTGCGCGCTCCGTGACGGCCCCTCGTTTTACCTCTCCTTGACGAGATGGCATTATTGCGACCCGTTCGCAATAACGGCTGATCTTGAATAGGGGTGGGGAGCGTGGCCAGGCCGGCACGGATCGCGACAACAGGGGCCGCGGTCACCGCACTGGCGGTGACCGCGGCCGCCTGCGCGGCGCCGAACGACGATGCCAAGAGCGGTGGCGGCAGCGGCAGCGCCGTCGTCGGCATCGCGTACGAGCCCGACAGCCTCAGCCCCCTCCTCGGCTACGGCAAGGACGGCAACTCGAAAATCTTCGACGGGCTGCTCACGCACGACGCCGACATGAAGCTCAAGCCCGCGCTCGCCGCCGAGCTGCCGAAGGTGAGCGACGACGGCCGCACGTACACGTACAAGCTGCGCGACGGCGTGAAGTTCAGCGACGGCAAGCCGTTCACGTCCAAGGACGTCGTCTTCACGTACGACACCATCCTCGACAAGAAGACGAACAACGCGTCCAAGACCGAACTGGACGCGGTGAAGGACGTCGAGGCGAAGGGCGACGACACCGTCGTCTTCCACCTCAAGTACCCCTACGCGCCGTTCGCCGAGCGCACCGTCCTGCCCATCGCCCCCGAGCACGTCGCGGGCGCACAGGACGTGAACAACGGCCGGTTCACCACCAAGCCCATCGGCACAGGACCGTACGAGCTGGTCAAGTGGTCCAAGGGCGAGAAGCTCGTCTTCAAGGCCAACCCCGACTACTGGGGCGGCGCGCCGAAGATCAAGAACTTCACCATGGCGATCATCAAGGACGACGACGTGCGCGCCACCCGGCTGCGCTCCGGCGACCTCGACGGCGCCATCCTGCCGCCCAACCTCGCGGGGACCTTCAAGTCCGACACGGCGAAGCGGACGTACGCGGCGAACTCCTTCGACTACCGCGTCGTCACCCTGCCGACCGGCAACAAGGTCACGGGCGACAACGACATCCGCCGCGCCCTCGACATCGGCGTGGACCGTAAGGCCATGGTCGACCAGATCCTGGAGGGCGCGGGCAAGGCGGCGTACGGCCCGGTGCCCACCGACAGCCCCTGGTTCACCAAGGGCACCGAGCGCGAGCACGACCTCACCAAGGCCAAGAAGCTGCTGGACAAGGCCGGTTGGAAGGCAGGCGCCGACGGAATCCGGCGCAAGGACGGCGTGCGCGCCGCCTTCCCGCTCTGGTACCTCACCGGCGACAAGCTCCGCCAGGACCACGCCCTCGCCTACGCCTCCGACGCCAAGAAGCTCGGCATCGACGTCAAGGTGGAGAGCGGCACCTGGGAGGTCATCATGCCGCGCATGCCCAAGGACGCGGTCCTCGCGGGCGGCGGCGCACCCGCCGACCCGGACTTCGACCAGTACATGATGCTCAAGTCCTCGCTCGCGGGCGACGGCTTCAACAACATGGCGCACTACGACAACAAGAAGGTCGACGCCGCCCTGGAGGACGCCCGCCGCACCGACGACAAGGCGAAGCGGAAGGCCGCGTACGACACGATCCAGCGCGAGCTGGTGAAGGACCCCGGCTACACCTTCCTCACCCACATCGACCACCTCTACGTGGTCGACAAGAAGTTCGGCGACCTGACCACACAGGTCGAGCCGCACGACCACGGGCTCGCCTCCGGACCCTGGTGGAACGTGGAGGACTGGAAGGCATGAGCAAGCGGCTCCCCTGGGGGCCGATGGCGCGCCTGACGGGCCGGCGGATCGCCTTCGCCGTGCCCGTCCTGGCCGCCGTCACCTTCGGCGTCTTCGCGATCGCCGCGGCGTCCCCCTTCGACCCGGTCAAGGCCTACGCGGGCACGGCGGGCCTCACCGCGTCCCAGGAGAACCTGGACCAGCTGCGCGCCAACCTCGGCGTCGACCAGCCCCTCTTCACCCGCTGGTGGCACTGGCTGACGTCGGCGCTGACCGGCGACCTCGGCGACTCCGCCGTCATGCGGCAGCCGGTCGCGCAGGTCATCGGCGAACGCCTCGGCTGGTCCGTCCTGCTGGCCGCCACCGCGTTCCTCGCCGCGATCGCGCTCGGCACCCTCCTCGGGGTGCTGGCCGCGCGCCGCCAGGGCGGCTGGTTCGACCGGGCCGTCACCTCCCTCGCGTACACGCTGGAAGCCGCGCCGCCGTTCTGGCTCGGCCTGCTCGCCGTGTGGCTGTTCGCGCTGAAGCTCGGCGTGCTTCCGGCCGGCGGACTCACCGACACCGGCTCGTCGACGGTCACCGCCGGACAGGTCCTGTCCCATCTGGCGCTGCCCGCCGCCGTATTGGCGATCTCGCAGCTGCCGTGGTTCGTCCTGTACGTACGTCAGGGCGTCGGCGACGCGCTCGACGAGGACCCCGTGCGCGGCGCACGGGCCCGCGGACTCTCCCCGCGCACCGTCCTGTTCGGGCACGCCCTGCGCTCGGGCACGCTGCCCGTGCTCACGCTCATCGGCTCGCGCGTGCCCGAACTCATCACCGGGGCACTGCTCGTGGAGACCGTGTTCAGCTGGCCGGGCATCGCCGCCGCGACCGTCCAGGCCGCCACGTCCGTCGACTTCCCGCTGCTCGCCGCCGTCACCGTCCTCGCGACCCTCGCCGTCCTCGCCGGAAACTGGGCCGCCGACCTCCTGTACGGCATCGCCGATCCGAGGGTGGGCTTCGATGGCTGAGCACGTCCTGCAATGGCGCGCCCATGGGGTGCGGCGCCGCTCCACGCGCGCGTGGCGGATACGTACGTCGGCGCTGATCGTGTCGGTGGTGGTCCTCGCCGTGCTGCTCGTGCCGCCGCTCACGAACCTCGACCAACAGGCCGTCGACCTGGCGTCGAAGCTCCAACCACCGTCCTGGGCACACCCGTTCGGCACCGACGACGTCGGCCGCGATCTGCTGCTGCGCTGCGTGTACGGGCTGCGGGTCTCGCTGCTCGTCGGCGTGGTGGCGGCCGTCGTCGCGACCGTCATCGGCACGGCTGTGGGCGCGCTCGCGGGCGCGCTCGGCGGCTGGGTGGACAGGGGCGTGATGCGCGTCGTGGACACCTTCTCCTCGGTGCCGCACCTGCTGCTCGGCATCTTCATCGTGGCGATGTTCAGGCCGGGCGTCTGGCCCGTCGTGATCTCGGTCGGCCTGACGCACTGGCTGTCGACCGCCCGCATCGTGCGCGCCGAAGTGCTGTCGCTGCGCTCGCGCCCTTACGTCGACGCGGCGATCTCCGGCGGCGCCTCACGTTGGCGGGTCACGGCCCGGCACCTGCTGCCCGGCGTGCTGCCGCAGGCCGCGCTCGCCGCCGTCCTCATGGTCCCGCACGCCATCTGGCACGAGTCCGCCCTGTCCTTCCTGGGTCTCGGCCTCCCCACTCACCAGGCCAGCCTCGGCACGCTCGTGCAGACGGCACGCGGCTCGCTGCTCGCGGGCGACTGGTGGCCGACCCTCTTCCCCGGCCTGTTCATCATCGTGCCGACCCTGGCGATCGCGGGCCTCGCGGGCGCCTGGCGCGAACGCCTCAACCCCCGCCGCCGATCGGAGCTGACCCTGTGACCACGGCTTCCACGGCTTCCACGGCGACCACGGCGACCACGGTGCTTTCGGTGGACGGCCTGTCCGTACGGTTCCGGATGCGCGACGGCGCGTACATACGGGCCGTCAGCGGCGCCACCTTCGAACTGCGGGCGGGGGAGTGCCTCGCGCTCGTCGGCGAGAGCGGCTGCGGCAAGTCGGTGCTCGCCTCCGCGCTCCTGGGACTGCTGCCCGGGAACGCGGAGACGGCGGGCGCGGCGCGCCTCGGCGAGACCGACCTGATGACGGCCGACGAGGCGACCCTCGCACGCACGGTACGAGGTCGCCGCATCGGCCTCGTACCGCAGAGCCCCGCCGCACACCTCACCCCGGTCCGCACCGTCCGCTCACAACTGGCCGAGACCCTGCGGAAGTTGACCGGCGCGCCCCGCAGGGGCCCGCGCCTCGTGGCGGCCGTGGAGGAGGCCGCCGCACGGGCCGCCTTCCCCCTCGACCACCTCGACCGCCACCCCCACGAGCTCTCCGGCGGCCTCGCGCAGCGCGCCGCGACCGCGCTCGCCCTCGTCGGCGACGCCCCGCTGCTCCTCGCCGACGAGCCCACCACGGGACTCGACCGGGACCTCGTCGAGCGCACCGTCGACGAACTGCGCCGGCACATCGGCACCGACCGCGCGCTCCTCCTCATCACGCACGACCTCGCCGCGGCGGAGCGGATCGCGGACCGGGTGGCGGTGATGTACGCGAGCCGCGTCGTCGAACTCGCCGACGCCCAGGACTTCTTCGGGACACCCGGCCCCCGTCACCCGTACGCCCGCGGCCTCCTGAACGCCTTGCCCGACCGCGAGTTCACGCCGATCCCCGGCATGCCGCCGGAGCTGGGCGCGCTCCCCGAAGGCTGCGCGTTCGCCGCCCGCTGCGCGCGCGCCGACGAGACGTGCGCGCGGCTGCCGGAACTCGCGGAGGGCGTGGCCTGCCACCACCCTGTGCCGGCCCACGAGTCGTACGAGTCGTACGAGTCGTACGAGTCGTACGAGGAGGCCACCCGTGCTTGAACTGCGCTCCATCACGGCGGGCTACGACCGCCGAACCCCGGTCCTCCGTGACGTGACGCTCACCCTGCGCCCCGGCGACAGCGTCGGACTCCTCGGCCCCAGCGGCTGCGGCAAGTCGACCCTCGCCCGCGTCGCGGCGCTGCTGCACACCCCGGACGCGGGGAGCGTCGTCATCGACGGCGAACCGGCCCGCGGCTGGCGCCACCGCGCGCCGCGCGCCCAGCGCACCGCGTTCGGCGTCGTCTTCCAGCAGCCCCGACTCTCCGCCGACCCCCGCCTGCGCCTGTCCGACCTGATCGCGGAGCCGCTGCGCGCGACGGGGGCCGAACACGCGGATCGGGTAAGGGAGTTGGCGGAGGCGGTCGGCCTGTCCACCGACCTCCTGACCCGCCGCCCCCACGAGGTCAGCGACGGCCAGCTGCAACGCGCCTGCGTCGCCCGCGCCCTCACCCTGCGCCCCCGCTGGCTGATCTGCGACGAGATGACCGCCATGCTCGACGCGTCGACCACGGCCGCGCTGGTGGGCGTGGTCGAGGACTACCGGCGGGAGACCGGGGCGGGGCTGCTGGCCGTGGGGCACGACCGGGTGCTGCTTGAACGGTGGTGCGGGCGGACGGTGGAGTGGGGGGAGTTGGTGGGGGCGTAGCCCCGGTGCGGGTGCGGGTGCGGGTGCGGGTGCCGGTGCGGGTGCGGGTGCGGGTGCGGATGCGGATGCGGATGCGGGTGCGGATGGCGGCGCGGCCGCCGGAGGGCTGTCACGCCGGCCGCCCGATCTCCGCCACCAACGCCTCCGCCTGCGACCGCAGCAGCGGCCGCAACGGCCCCCACTCCTCCTCCGCCTCGCCCAGATACACCGCCCGCGCGTGCGCCAACACCCCACGCTCCCCGTCCGGGAGCCGGGCCAGCGCCCAGTCCGCCGCCGCGTCCTTCGACAGGATCTCGCCGGTCGCGAGCGTGGCCCAGATACGGGCCAGCGTCAGGACCACATTGCGGGTGTCCGACTCCAACTCGGCCAGCAGCTCCGGGATCCCGGCCACCGTCGCGCGCCGCACATCGGCCTCCGGAACCGGGTCCAGCAGCTCCGTGGCGGACGGCCCGTACAGGGCGACCCCGCCCTGCCGCACCATCGTGATGAGCAGCGCCAGGTCCGGGTCCGTCCCGGGCTCCGGTGTCTCGCCCCGCTCGTACGCGTCCCGCAGCCACTCCCCGTACTGGAACTCGCACACCGGCGGGTACCGCCAAGGGCGGACGTCCGCGAGCCGGACGAGCGTCAGCTCCACCGGGCGGGCCTCACCGCCACCCGACAGTTCCATGAGCGAGGCGACGAGGCGGGCGCGCTGTCCGTGCGTCGTGGGCCCGTCCGTCACCGCGAAGACGTCCACGTCACTGTGCGGGCGGAGGCCACCGGACGACACCGCCGAGCCATAGAGGTACGCGGCGGTCAACTCGCCACCGAGCACCGCGCGCAGCACCTCCACCACGGACCCCACCTGACGCACAGCCGACTCCTCCCGATATCCCTTGACATCCCTCGATGTCTCTCGGCTACGTGATCTTTCATCATGCACCACGCGCGGCACGGCCCCGCGGTGAACCAGGGGCGGCCATCACGCCAACTCCCGTCCCACATCTGCCGATCCACCCGCTCCGCCCCGCATACTCGCCGTGTCCCACCGGCCCACCACGGGAGGCACACATGGCCCGCACCACCCGCCGTAGAGCCCTTGGAACCCTCGCCGCGGCGCTCGCCGCCGGTCTCGCCGCGCCACAGGTGGCCCACGCGGGCGGCGCCAAGCGCGGCCCGGGACCGCTGCGGCGCGCCCACGCCCACAACGACTACGAACACCCACGGCCCCTGTTCGACGCGCTCGACCAGCGGTTCAACAGCGTCGAGGCCGACATCTACCTCGTGAACGGTGACCTGCTCGTCGCCCACGACCCCGTCGACCTCGACCCCTCCCGGACCCTGACCTCCCTCTACCTCGACCCGCTCGCCGCCCTCGTGAGGGCCAACCACGGCTCGGTGTACCGGGGCTGGCGCACCCCGCTCCAACTCCTCGTCGACATCAAGACCGACGGCGCGGCGACGTACCAGGAACTCGACCGCCAACTGCGCCGCTACGGCCACCTCTTCACCACTTACTCGCGCGGACGCGTGCACAAGGGAGCCGTCACCGCCGTCGTCTCCGGCGACCGCGCCGCCCGCGCACCCATGGAGGCGCAGACGGTACGCAGCGCCTTCTACGACGGCCGCCTCACCGACCTCGGCAGCGCGGCGCCCGCCTCCTTCATCCCGCTCATCAGCGACAACTGGGCCAACAACTTCACGTGGCTGGGCAGCGGGCCGATGCCCGCCGCCGAGCGCGCGAGGCTGCGCGGCATCGTCGGCGCCGCGCACAAGCGCGGGCAGCGCGTCCGCTTCTGGGCGACACCCGATGTCGCGGGCCCGGAACGGGACGCCGTATGGGCCGAGTTGGTGGCGGCTGACGTCGACCACCTCAACACCGACGACCTCGCGGGCCTGCGCGCCTTCCTGGAGACACACGACGGGACACGCGACCGGTGACAGGCCGTTAACACCCGTTCGGGGGACAGGTCATGACCCGGTCGGCGCCCTCCGCTGCGTCACACTTGCGGCCGATAGCCACGGTGTTGACGTGGCGGAGGAGGTTCGACGATGTCTCTGTCCATTTCCGTGGTGCTGTTGCTCGTGATCGTCGCGGTGATCTTCCTGCGCAACGGAGCGATGAAGTTCTCGCACGCGCTGGTGTGTCTCCTGCTGGGCTTCCTGCTCGCGGGCACCGACGCCGCGCCCACCATCCACGACGGCATCAACTCCACGGCGTCCCTGGTCAGTAGCCTCGATCCCTAGAGACCCCGGCGGTCTACTTCGCGGCCGAGAACACCCCTATGCCGTTCGCGACGGCGCGCTCCGGCGGGTCACTTGGATGGTTGCGGACGGTCACCGTGTCCGCGCCAGGCGGGCGTGCCACGAGCGTCGACGAACCGCCGCCGTCCAGGCTGAACGCGTCGTCCGAGCCCAACGACCGCATCGTGGCGGCCACTTCGGCGATCGACATGCCGGTGCGATAGGCGGGGGCCCCGTCGAGCGCCAGCAGGATCAGCCGACGGCCGTCGTCCCCGATCCCGGCCGCCGTGCGCACCGCCGACGTCGCCGCGTCCAGACCGGGCAGCGGCGCACCGTCCCGCAGCACCGGATAACCGCCCACCGCGAAGCGGTACGGAACGTCCGAGCGCGCGGCGACCAGCCGGTGATGCACCGTCACCGGCTCACCCGGCGACAGCTTGCGCAGCCACTGCGCCCCGGCCTCCCGGCCCACAAGCACCGTGCTCCCGGCCGCTATCTGTCCGCTTCCGGGAGTGTCGGCCGACGACACCACCCGCCCGTGCCGCACCGTCACCTCGAACGTGTCCGTGCTGCACGGAGCCGCCCGCTGGGTGTCCGTGCCGCACGTGGCCCGCACCCGCGACACACTGCCCCAGTCCTTCGTGAACGCCCCGACCGAACCCACCGGCAGCGCGTACTGGTTGAGCCCGCCGAGCGGCATCCGGTCGTCCGGGGTGCGGACCGAGCCGTCGAGCGCCAGGCTGTCGAGCCGCGCCCGCCGGTCGACACCGACGCCGAGGACGTCCTGCGTGGAGGTGCCGGGCGGCAGGGCCGGGCCGAAGCGCTGCCCGTTCGGCACGGCCGCCTTGAGGGTGTGCCCGGCCGCGATCGCCGGTCCCACGGAGGCCCCGGTGACCTCGACGCCCGGGTGCTGACTCTCCGTGATGTTGAAGAAGTCCCCGTTGACGCCGCCGACCGCGCCCGCCGCGTCGGACATCGCGGAGACCGTGGCGCGGGCCCCGACCACGCCCGGGTGCAGCAGGTCGACCCGCACGCGCGGATCGGTCAGGTCGACGGTGAGGACATGGGCGTGCGCGGTGCCCTTGGCGGCCGGCACGTCGAACTCGGTGTACGTCACGCCGGGCGCCACCGGCTCGCCCGAAACGGCGCCGGCCGGTGCCGCGCCCGTCAGGGCGGCACCGGCCAGCAGCGACGCGAACCCGAGGGCCGCGAGGGTTCTTCTGCCTCTCTTACCGAGAGTGCCAAGTCTCGTCTGCATGCGGGGAGTTCAGCAGACGTGGCGCCGTGCGTCGATGGCTAGGTGCCGACAAGTCGGGAACGGATCAGGAAACGCACGCCTTCGGGTGCTTCCAGCGAGAACCCGCTGCCGCGCCCCTCGACGACGTCCACGATGAGCCGCGTATGACTCCACACCTCGTACTGGCTCTTCGACATCCAGAACGAGACGGGCTCGGCCACCCCCTCCACGGCGAGCTCGCCGAGCAGCACATCGGAGCCTCCCGTGCGGAACTCGCCCTCCGGGTAGCACATCGGGGCGCTGCCGTCGCAGCAGCCGCCGGACTGGTGGAACATCAGCGGACCGTGGGCCTCGCGCAGCCGCCGCACCAGGTCGGCGGCCGCGGACGTCAGCTCCACGCGGGGTACGTCGCTCATGACACGCCAGTCAAACGGGCAGGACGTTGCGACCACGTTGCACGCGCGGCCGGCCCGGCGCATAAGCTCCGCACATGGAACAGAGGGAGATCATTCTGCGGGCGATCGGCGTGCTCACCGAGACCCACGAGATGGTGCGCAGGCTCAGCGACGGCGAGACGCTCGACACCGACCTGACGCAACTGGGGCGGCTCGTGTCGGAGGTGTTCCCGACCATCGAGATCCCTTCGGGGGCCACCGCGGAGGAGGCCGCCGAACTCACCATCGCCGCGCTGATGCCGGCGAGCGTGTCGCTCGTCGAGGCCTTCGCGTTCCTCTTCACGCAGCTCGCGAAGGTCCACGACGAGGGGCGCGGCGACGTCAGCTCCAGCGAGCTGCTCCAGGAGATCGCCCTGCGGATGTCCGACCCGGGAGACCCGGGCGACACCGACGAGGCGGACGAGGAACTGGGCTGAGCTCGCGCGGCCGAAGCGGCTACTTGTGCGGGCCCCTGAAGCGGCCGAACGCCTTGCCGAGCGTGCCGAACGGTGACGCGTCCTTGCCCGTCGGATCCACCGGCGGGCGCGGCACGCCGTCGCCGCCCGTCGCCTCGGCGAGCGCCGCCCGCGCCGCTTCCGCCGCCTCGCGGTAGCTGTCCCGGGACCGCGTCATCGCGTCGAGCGCCTCGGCGTACTTCGTGACCATGTCCTGCGCGTGCGTCAGCTCCTCGTCGGGCGTCAGCAGGTGCCAGCCCTTGCGCAGCCGCGTGAGGGCCTGCTCCGCCTCGGCGGTCAGCGGGCGCGGAAAGGCCGTGAACTCCCGGATCCGGTCGAGGAGTTCGGTCGGCTCGCTGCCGTCGAGGAACACGCTGCGCACGGTGAAACGGTCCGCCGCGTAGTCCGGGTGCGGTGGCGTGGTCGGCAGCACGACACCCCCGCCGCGCGGCAGCCCCGCCTTGAAGTCCTTGCGCAGCCCGAAGTCCACGATCTGCGCCTGCTCCGGCGTCGCCCGGTGCTCGATCACCCGGTGCTGCAGGCTCGGCGGCAGGTGCCGCATGATGGACCGCTGCCCCTGGGCGTCCGGAGTCATCGCCTCGTGGATGACGACCTGCACGTACCAGCTGTCGCGCGAGCAGTCCTTCAGGAGGCGGCGCAGCGCGTCGTCGTCCTTCGGGAGGTGGTTCGGCGCGCGCAGCCGAAGGCCCGCCACCGTGTCGTGGTCCCACGGCACCCGGTCGCTGTCCGGCCAGAACATCGAAGCGGGCGACGGCCAGGCCAGCTCCCAGGCCCGCTCCGCCTCCGCCGCGAGGATCCAGGTGACGCCTTCGGTGTGCTTGCGGGGCTCCGGGTCGTACGTCGTGAGCTGGCCGCGCACCGTCACGTTCTCGGCCACCCGCCAGCGCGCCTCGAAGACCCGCCGGGCGCCGGGCCCGGGTACGGCGTCCTCCTCGCGCGGGTGCAGCACCGTGGAACGCGAGGCGTCCTCGGGGTCGAGGTCGAGGAAGTCGTCGAGCACCCCCGCCGCCTTGAGGGCGATCAGGTTGCGCCGGACGTCCCGCTCGGGCTCGGGCCCGAGATGGCGCCCGCGGCCGAGCCACACGGTGTCGGGGACGGGGGTCGTGGTTGCGTTCTTCTTCGCCATGGAGTCGTTCTGTGAGTGATCGGGGCGCGACCAGTATGGGTCCGTGGGCGCGCTGAAGCGAGGGCAGGGTGGGCCGGTGTCGGGATTGTCGCGCGTGCGTGCCCGATTCGCCCTCCGTGTACCCCGGCGTGGCGCGTTCGATCCCGTACGCTCGCCGAATGGCCAGGTACTACGACGTGCACCCAGCAAACCCGCAAGCCCGTCTCATCTCCGCCATCGCGGACGGCATCCGCGACAGCGCCCTCGTCGCCTACCCCACGGACTCCTGCTACGCGCTCGGCTGCCGGCTCGGCAACAAGGCGGGCGTGGACCGGATCCGGCAGATCAGGCAGCTCGACGACCGGCACCACTTCACGCTCGTCTGCCAGGACTTCGCGCAGCTCGGCAGGTTCGTACAGATCGACAACGACGTGTTCCGCGCCATCAAGGCGGCCACGCCCGGCAGTTATACGTTCATCCTGCCCGCCACGCGCGAAGTGCCGCGGCAGCTCCAGCACCCCAAGAAGAAGACCGTGGGCGTGCGCATCCCCGACCACGTCGTGACGCAGGCCCTGCTCGCCGAGCTCGGCGAACCGCTGCTGTCCAGCACGCTGCTGCTGCCCGGCGAGGAGGAACCGCTCACCCAGGGCTGGGAGATCAAGGAGCGGCTCGACCACCAGGTGGACGCCGTCGTGGACTCCGGCGACTGCGGCACCGTGCCCACGACGGTCATCGACTTCTCCGGCGGCGAGGCCGAGATCGTACGGCGCGGGGCGGGGGACACCGACCGCTTCGAGTGAACTATGTGGTGCCCATGAGTTACGTGGTGCCCAGATAGCGGATGTGCGGGCGGGTACCCGGAAGGGTGACCTCGGCCCGCACCCCGTAGACGTCCGCGATGAGTTCCTCCGTCAGTACGTCGCCGGGCTCGCCCGCCGCCACCACGCGGCCCGCGCGCAGCACGACGACCCGCGCGCAGTAGGTGGCCGCCAGGTTCAGGTCGTGCAGGGCGACGACGCTCGTGACGTCCAGGGTGCCGATCAGGTCGAGGAGTTCGAGCTGGTGCTGGATGTCGAGGTGGTTCGTCGGCTCGTCGAGGAGCAGCTCGCGGGGCTCCTGCGCGAGGGCGCGCGCGATCTGGACGCGCTGGCGTTCGCCGCCGGACAGCGTGTGCCACAGGCGGTGCGCCCGGTCGGCGAGGCCGCTGCGCTCCAGGGCGGCGCGCACGGCCGCCTCGTCCGCCGCCGACGCCGGCTGCCAGGCGCGGCGGTGCGGGACCCGGCCCAGGCGTACGACGTCCGCGACCGTCAACTCGACCTGGGCGTCGGACTGTTGCTGCACCATCGCGATGCGGCGCGCGGCCTGCCTGCGGCCCACGGAGGCCAGCGGGTCGCCGTCGAGGGTGACGACGCCGGTGGACGGGGCGAGGACACCGGCGAGCAGCCGCAACAGGGTCGACTTCCCCGAGCCGTTGGGGCCGAGGATCCCGGTGACGGTGCCCGGCCGCGGGGTCAGGCTCACCCCGTCGAGGACCAGCGCCCCGCCCGGCGACCACGACACCCGCTCCGCGCTCAGCCCCGCCGCCGTCATCGCACACTCCGTCCCCGGTACAGCACAAGCACGAACGCCGGCACACCGATCAGCGACGTCACCACACCCACCGGAACCTCCTGCGGTTCGAGCACCGTCCGCGCCACCGTGTCCACCCACACCAGGAACACCGCCCCGGAGAGCGCCGTCACCGGCAGCAGCCGGGCGTGCCCCGGACCCACCAGGGCTCGCGCCGCGTGCGGCAGGACCAGGCCGACGAAGCCGATCGCCCCCGCCGCGCTCACAAGGGCCGCCGTGAGCAGCGCCGTCACACACAGCAGCACCAGGCGTGTGCGGGCCACCTGGACGCCGAGCGTGGCCGCGGCCTCCGCCCCGAAGGCGAACGCGTCGAGGGTCCGCCCGTACGCCAGACACACCACGAGCGCCACGACGAGCACGGCCAGGCACAGCCACACCTCCGTCCAGCCGACGCCGCTGAGCGAGCCGAGCAGCCAGAACAGCACGCCGCGCGTCGTCTCCGCGTCGGCGGACGTGAGGACGACGAACGAGGTCAGCGCCGAGAACAGCTGCATCGCCGCGACCCCGCACAGCACCACCCGGTCCGTGCTGCCGCCCAACGTGTGACTCAGCACGAGGACCAGCGCGAACGAACACACCGCTCCGACGAACGCGCCGCCGGACACCGAGATGGCGCCGCCGCCGAGCCCGAGCACCACGACGAGCACCGCCCCGGTCGACGCCCCCGACGACACACCGAGCACGAACGGATCGGCCAGCGGATTGCGCAGCAGCGCCTGGAGCACCGCGCCGCACACCGCGAGCCCGGCCCCGCACACCGCCGCGAGCAGCGTCCGCGGCAGCCGCAGATTCCATACGATGCCGTCCCGGATCGGCGACAGGTCCGAGGTGCCGAGCCCCATCCGGTCGCCCACCGCCGCCCACACGTCGCCGACCCGGATCTCGGCCGGCCCGATGGTGATCGCGACGGCCACGGAGGCGCACAGCGCGGCGAGCCCGGCCGCCCAGCCGAGGGTGGCCCGGAACCGGAAGCGTGGGAAGGCGCGAAGGGAGGCGGCCGTCATCGGGCGAGGCCGAACTCGCGCAGCCCGGCCGCCACTTGCTCCACACCGTCGACCGTCCGGATCGTCGGGTTCATCGCCTGCCCGCTGAGGCGCACGTACCGCTTCTTCTTGACGGCCGTCATGTGCTTCGTGACGGGATTCGACTCCAAGAACCTGATCTTCTGCGCGGCCGACTCCGCCGACTGCGAGCGGCGCGTCAGATCGCCGATGACCAGCACGTCCGGGTCGCGGTCCGCGACCGTCTCCCAGTTGACCTGCGGCCACTCGGCACGTGTGTCGTCGAAGACATTGCGTGCCCCGGTCTCCTTGGTGATGACACCGGGAGCCCCGCAACAGCCCGCCATATAGGGCGAGTCCGAGTTCGCGAACCAGTACGCGACGTCGACACCGTGCGCGTCCAGGCCCGAAGTGGCCTTACGGACCCGGGACTTGAGGTCGTCGATCAGCTTCTCGCCGCGCTCCTCCACGTCGAAGACGCGCGCCAGATCCCGGATCTCGCCGTACACGGCGTCGAGCCCCAGCGTCTTCGTCCGTACGCCGTCCCCGTCGCCGTTGTCCTTGCCGACGCAGTCGCTGGGGGAGAGGTACGTGGGCACGCCGAGCTTCTCGAACTCCGCGCGCGACGCCACACCGCCCTTGCCGAGGGTGTACGTGAACGAGGCGGCGGCGAAGTCGGGTTCGGTGCCGAGGACCTTCTCGAACGACGGGTAGCGGTCGGCGAGGCGCGACACCTTCGCGTTCGCCTTCGCCAGGTTCTTCAGGACCGGATCGGTCCAGGTGCCGGTGCCCACCATCCGGTCCGCCAGGCCGAGCGAGAGCATGATCTCGGCGGAGCCCTGGTCGAGGGCGACGGCCCGCTTCGGGGTGTGCTCGACCTCGACCTTCCTGCCGCAGTTGTCGAGGGTGACCCCGCCACCGCCGGCCTTGTCGTCCTCGGCGGCCCCGGTCGTGGTGCCGCACCCGGTGAGCAGCAGGGCACCCGCCAACAGCGGTATGCATCGGCGGAGTTGACGTGCGAACAGCACGGAGTTTCCTTCGCGTCCAGGGCTCATACGCGGAGCCGGCCTACGGTCCCGCCCCCGCCGCCACGCGGCGCCCGGGGGCCGCCAGCAGGTCTTCGGACTCGGGGTCGGCCGCGCGGAGCGCCTTCCCAGGCCCGGTGTCGCAGGCCCAGTGGCAGTGTGCTCCGCCCGTCACCCTCACCGCTGCGCGTCAGTTCCGGATTCGCACCGGATTCCCTGACCCGTGTGCGCACAAAAACACACAAAGGTACGACTGGCTCGGCGAAACTATCACAGGGCCCCGCGGCCTCCGGATCCGGAGGTCAGCGTCGGGCGTTGAGGGCGTCCACGGCGCCGCGTGCGTCCCCGATCGTCGCGTAGTCCACGGCCACGAAGTTGACCGGTCTGCCGCGCTCGCGTTCGCAGCGCTCCGCCCGGTCGAGGACGAAGCGGCGGGCGTTGACCGTGCCCGCGTCGATGCGGCTGCCGCCGTTGTTGGTGATGAAGTGGTTCATCAGGAACAGCCGCTTGTCGTCGCCGCCGCGATGCGGGACGCAGCTCATCTGGTCGGGGGAGCGGAAGGTGAACGGGGTCTCCATCCCGTAGCGGTAGAAATTCCGGTACCAGGGCGCGGGGCCGTCCGCCTTCTCCGCGAAGACCATCAGACGGCGGCCGCTGTCGATCATCTCGCCGAGCGTCGGCCACGGCTTCGCCGGCTCGGCGTCCGGCCTGCGCACCAGGTCGTCCAACCCGGCCTGCCGGAACGCCTTTTGGGTGTCCTCGCCGGAGATGCCGTCCTGGATGATGAGGGTGAGGACGTCGTTCGGATGGTCGTCCATCCACTCCTTGATCTCGCGCAGTGTCGGCACCAGCGCGATCGCCCCGGCCCTGCACACCGAGTGGCACAGCCACAGCCCCTCGCGCGGCGGGCTGAACCGGTTGACCGCCGAGGTCACCAGCGCCTGCTGCTCCGCCGTGAAGTCGGAGTCGTCCAGGCGCTCAGTGAACTGCTCGGGCGTCTCCCACCGGTAGGTGTCGAGCTGCAGCGCGCGCACCCCGTGGTCCAACTGCGCGGTGATACGCGGGTCCTGGAGCGGGCCGATGAAGTGGTCGGCGGTCGTCGACATCGCGTTGTGCGCGGTCAGATACGCCACCTCGTCGTACGGCCGGTCGCACAGCTCCGTGCTGCCCTGGCACTCCCGGGCCGCCGCAGGGGACGCCGCAAGCGGCATCAGCACCATCCCCGCGACCGCCACGCCCGCCGCCCCGAACCCGAGCCCCACCGCCCGCCGCGACGACCCGAACCGCTGCCGCACCACCCTCGGGACCCGGCCCGCGAGCCCCGACCTGGCGAGCAGGCCGACCCCGGCGAGCAGCGACCCGGCGAGCACGGGGACGAGCGCGGCCCACAGGGCGGTCCCGGTCACATGACTCACGGCGGCGCCCTGCACGTCGTCGACGAGCCGGGTCAGGCTCGGCGGCCACGACGCGGGCGGGTCGACGAGCCGCCCGTCCGTGACGATCCGCGTCACCCAGGCGGCGAGCGCCGCGAGCGCCCCGCCCACCACGAGCGGCGCCCCGAGCAGCACGAGCCGCCGCCCCGGCTGGCGCGGGCCGAGCAGCCACAGCGCGGTCAGCGCCAGCAACAGCAGCCCCGCCGCGACGACTTCGAGCACCCCGAGCCCGACCGCCGTGTACGGGCGCACCTCCCGCAGCCCTGACAGGTCGTTGCCGGACGCCTTGAGGGTGTCGGTCAGGTCCCAGGTGCCACCGTCCACGAGCTGCCGCAGCTGGGCCGCGGCGCCCCGGGTGTCGGCCGAGACGGTGACCGGGGCGACGGCGGCGAGCGCGGTCCCGAGGTCCCCGTCCGCGAGCGCCGTCTCCACCTCGGGCCGCAGCGTCGCGCGCTGCCCGGCCGGTACGAGGGTGAGCAGTGTGCCGGCGATCCGGCTCGCCTGCTCCGCCGTCAGCGGCAGCTTCGGCAGCCCTTCGGGCGCGCGCCCATGGGCGAGGTCGCGCACCCCGTCGGTGAGCGCCTGCCGGAACCGGCCGAAGTCGGGCTCGGAGCGGTGCTGCACGCCCGCGACGAGATCGCCGAAGTAGGTGTGTGCCAGGTCGCCGAGGTTGGCGAGGACGGGCCGCAGGTCGACGACGAGCCGCAGGTCCTGGCGGTCGCCGTTCAAGTAGCCGACCACGGCGTGGATCTGCTGCCGCGTCAGGTCGCGCAGCGTGTCGGGCGGCAGGACCAGCTTGATGTTGGAGGTGATCTGGGCCTCCGGCACCTCGAGCCGGGCCAGCAGGGCGCGGGTGACCGGGGCGGACTCCGGGTCGACCAGGACCTCGTTGTAGAGCCGGTCGTAGGCGTGCTGCTCGTCGAGCACGCCGTCGTGGAAGCCGGGGTCGAGCAGGGTGCCTCGGACGGTGGCCGTCGCGCACACGGTCAGCGTGGCGACGGCGGCCACGACGAGGGCCACCGCGCGTACCAGCGTATGGAGCGCGACCTTCCCCATGCCTTCGACCGTACCCGGCCTACGGCCGCGTCAGTAGTCGAGCGGGTCCCGGCTGATGGGGCAGGTCATGCAGTGGCCGCCGCCGCGGCCCCGGCCGAGTTCGGCGCCGACGATGGTGATGACCTCGACGCCCGCCTTGCGCAGCAGCGTGTTCGTCTGCGTATTGCGGTCGTAGGTGAAGACGACGCCGGGTTCGAGGGCGACCGCGTTGTTGCCGCTGTCCCACTGCTGGCGCTCGGACGCGTACACGTCGCCGCCCGTCTCGATGACCTGGAGGTCGCCGATGCCGAGCGCCTTCGCGACGACCTTCGTGAACGGGGCCGAACCCTCGTCGATGATCTCCAGGCCCGGAGCCTTGTCGCTGGGGCGCAGCGAGAAGCTGTGCACCGAGTCCATGATCTTCGGGTAGAGGGTGACGATGTCGTGGTCGGCGAACGTGAAGACGGTGTCCAGGTGCATCGCGGAGCGCAGCTTCGGCATTCCGGCGACGACGACGTGCTCGGCGGCGCCCCGCTCGAAGAGGGACGCCGCGACCTGCGTGATGGCCTGCCGCGAGGTCCGCTCGCTCATCCCCATCAGGACGACGCCCTTGCCGACGGGCATGATGTCGCCGCCCTCGAAGCTCGCCTGCCCCCACTCCCGCTCCGGATCGCCCCACCACACCGTCGAACCCACGAAGTCCGGGTGGAACTCGTAGACCGCCTTCATCAGGAGCGTCTCGTCGTGCCGCGCGGGCCAGTACAGCGGGTTGAGGGTGAGGCCGCCGTACAGCCAGCACGTGGTGTCGCGGGTGTAGAGGGTGTTGGGCAGCGGCGGCATCAGGTACTCGCGTACGCCGGTGGACTCGCGGGCCAGGGACACGTAAGGGGAGCGGTAGTCGTCGGGCAGGTCGGTGGTGGCGAGCCCGCCGATCAGGAACTCGGCGAGCTGCCGGGGGTCGAGCCCCTCCAGGAACGCGCGCGTGTCGTCGATGAGCCCGAGCCCCACCTGGTTCGCCACGATCTTCCGGTCCAGGAGCCAGGACTTCGCCTCCGGAATCGCCATCGTCTCGGCGAGCAGCTCGTGCAGCTCGACGACCTCGACGCCGCGCCCGCGCAGCTTGTTGACGAAGTCGGCGTGGTCGCGCTGCGCGTTCTCCACCCACATCACGTCGTCGAACAGCAGGTCGTCCGCGTTGGTCGGGGTCAGCCTGCGGTGCGCGAGCCCCGGCGCGCACACGAGCACCTTGCGCAGCCGGCCCACCTCGGAGTGGACGCCGTACGGGGCGGGAGTGGTGCTGTCGGGGTCGGTCACGGGTGCCTCCAAGAAAGGCAGGGGTGGGACGGGGTCGGTAAGCGGCTTCGGAGGTGTCAGGGGCTTCAGAGGCTGATCCAGCCGGCGGCGAGCGCGACGATGCCGACCACGGCACCGATCACGGAGACGGCGAGGATGACGAGTTCGCGCGGCGAGAAGATGCGTCGGCCCTGCTCGCGGCGGGCCATGACGAAGAGGATGGTGGCGGGTGCGTAGAAGATCAGCGAGACGAGGACGAACTTCAGCCCCGCCGCGTACAGCAGGAACGCCGTGTAGATGACGGCCAGCCACGCGATGGTCAGTTCCCGGTTCGACGTACGGCCGCCACTGCCCGCGGTGAGCGGATCGGACCGCATGCCGATCTTCACGGCGAACGCGGCCGCGAGCAGATACGGGATGAGGGAGAGGGCGCTGGTCAGGTCGAGGGCGAAGTTGAAGGCGTCGTCGGAGAACGCGGTGACGACGAGCACGACCTGGGTGAGGATCGTCGTCATGAGCAGGGCGGGCACCGGCACATCGGCCGGGTTCGCGCGGCGCAGGAAGCGCGGCATGTCGTCGTCCTTCGCGGCGACGAACAGCACCTCGGCCGCCATCAGCGTCCACGCCAGATAGGCGCCGAGCACCGACACGATCAGGCCGACGCTGATGAACACCTTCCCCCAGGTGCCGACCGCCTCCTCCAGGACGCCCGCCATGGACGGCTGGCGCAGCTCCGCGATCTCGCTCATCGGCATGATCCCGTACGAGACGATCACGACGGAGGCGAAGATGGCGAAGACGGACAGGAAGCCGAGGATGGTCGCCCGCCCGACGTCCTCGCGGCGCTTGGCGTGCCGCGAGTAGACGCTCGCGCCCTCCACACCGAGGAAGACGAAGACGGTGGCGAGCATCGTGCCGCGCACCTGGCTGAACAGCGAGCCCGCGTAGTCGGCGCCGCCCCAGTTGTCGGCGAAGACGCCCGGGTCGAAGAAGACGAGCGCCAGGATCACGAAGACGAGGATCGGCACGACCTTCGCCACGGTCACGATCCTGTTGATCGCTGCGGCCTCCTTCACGCCGCGCCGGATCATCAGGAAGAACGCCCACAGGCCGACCGACGACAGGATCACCGCGAGCGCGGTGTCCCCCTCGCCGAGCCCCGACCAGATCGTGCCGATCGTCGACATGATCAGCACCCAGTACGTCACATTGCCCACGCACGAGCTGGCCCAGTAGCCGAAGGCGGAGAAGAAGCCCACGTACTCGCCGAAGCCCGCCTTGGCGTACGCGTACACGCCCGCGTCCAGATCGGGCCTGCGGACGGCGAGGGACTGGAAGACGAAGGCGAGCATGAGCATGCCCGCACCGGCGATCACCCAGGAGATGAGGGCCCCCGCCACGCCGGTCTGCTCGGCGAACCGCGCGGGGAGCGAGAACACTCCGGCGCCGACCATGGAGCCGATGACCATGGTGGTCAGCGTGAAAAGCGTCAGCTTCGCGGTCGGCGGGGAGGCCTGCTGCTCCGCCATGTCCGCCCCCTTCGTTCGTTCGTGGCATGTGGGATCTGGGACGCTCAGGCAACAGTTTTCTCCCCAGATGCCGGATATGCGAGTTGTGGGCAGCATGGTGCGAGCCGTCCTCGACGACGTCACGGAAGAAGGACAAGCAGCCATGCATTCCTCGTTGACCCCGGTGATCCTCCGCGAGCTGCGGGAACCGCGCGCCTATCCGGCCGTGTCCCTGGCGATGCCCACCCACCGCAGACCACCGGAGAACAGCCAGGACCCGGTCCGGCTCGGCAACCTCGTCAGCGAGGCGGAACGGCAGCTGACCGCGGATCCGGGGGTGACGAAGGAGCGGCGCGAGGACGTCGTCGCTCAGCTGCGGGCCGCCGTGCAGGAGATCGACCTCGCCCATGTGCGCGACGGCCTTCTCGTCTTCGCGGCGCCGGGCGAGCACCAGGCGTGGGTCGTCGACCGGAGTGTCCCCGAGCGGGTCGTCCTCGCCGACACCTTCCTCACCCGGAACCTGGTCGCCGCGGACGCCGCGCGCCGCCCCTACTGGGTGCTGACCCTGGCGGCCGACCGGATCGCGCTGTGGGACGGCAGGGGCGAGCGCGTCACCGAGGACACCGGGCACGGCTTCCCGCTGACCCGCGGCCTGGAGGACCCGGACGCCGAGCGGAAGGAACGCGTCGGCGACCTCCCCAGCACCTTCCGCGACGAGCAGACCCGGCAGTTCTTCCGGGACGCGGACACCGCGCTGACCGAGGCGCTCGCCGGACGGCCGAGGCGGCTCTACGTCACCGGGGAGTCGGCCGCGCTTGCGCTCCTCGCGGACGTCGGCAGCGTCGCCGACACGGCGATCGAGGTGCCGGTCGGCGGCCTCGCGCAGGCCACCGCGGAGGAGGTCGCGCAGGCGGTGGCCCCGGCCCGGCAGGAAGCGGCGCGGCTCGTGGTCGCGGAGGCGCTCGACCAGCTGGAGCAGGCGCGCGGCGAGCGGAAGTACGCGGCGGGCGTCGACGAGGTGTGGCAGGAGGCCCAGGACGGGCGGATCCGCCGCCTCGTCGTGGAGGAGAACTACCGGATCACCGTGCGGGCCGGCGACGGCCACCTGGAACCGGCCGCCGACGACGACATCGACGCCGTGCACGACATCGTCGACGAGGTCGTCGAGTCCGCCCTGGAGACCGGCGCGGAGGTGGTGTTCGTGCCCGACGACACCCTCGCGGACGCCGGGCGCGTCGCCGCGGTGCTGAGGTTCTGATGCGGGCCCGGAAGGCGATCGGGCCGGTCGCGGGCGCACTGGCGGGTGTCCTCGCGCTCACGGCGTGCGGCAGCGAGAGCGGCGAGGACACGGGGGCCAGCGCTCGGCCCAGCGCGACGCGCACCTCCGTCGACCCGTCCTCGCCGGCCTCGAAGAAGGAGGAGCTGAAGGCCTCCGCGTCCGAGGCCGCGAAGTCCGCGTCGGCGCGGGCCAGCGAACTGGAGGCGTCCGTCTCGGCCGACGTCGAGCGCAACCGCCAGGAGTTCACCAAGCAGCTCAAGAAGGCCGACGGGCAGGGCAACGCGGTGCGCGACGTCGAACTGACCGGCAAGCGCATCGCCGACACCAAGGGCGTGCGCGCCGTCGTCGTCCACATCACCAACACCACGGACAAGACGGCCTCGTACGCGGTGCAGGTCGACTTCACCGACCCCGACGGCAAGCTCGTCGAGTCGAAGGTCGTCGGCGCCAAGGACCTGAAGGCGGGCGGCCGGGCGCAACCGCTCGCGATCAGCACCAAGCCCCCCGAGCCGCACCTCAAGGCGAGCGTGGCGAAGGCCCAGCGGTACTAGATCGCCACGGCCTCTTGTGTCGCGGTCGCCGAAGCGGCCGCGACACGGCGCTGGTGGTGGACCCGCAGCCGCAGCGTGCACCAGATGCCGAGCGCGGACACGGCCATCAGCGCGAGCGCCGTCGGCCAGTACGCGCCACCCGCGAGCGACGACAGCCAGACCGCCGTCACCGGGGCGAAGCCCGCGAACACCATGTTGCAGATCTGGTACGACAGCGAGATGCCGGTGTACCGCACGTGCGGGGCGAACCCGTCGGCGAGGATCGCGGCCATCGGCCCGTACAGCGCCGACATCACGAGCCGCATGGCGAGCATCATCAGGTAGATCAGCGCGACGCTCCCGCCGCCCAGCACCATGAACTGCGGGATCGACAGCAGCACCACCCCCGCGAGCCCCGCCACGACGACCCTGTGCGCGCCGACCCGGTCCCCGAGCAGCGCCAGCAGCGGCGTGACGACGAGCTCCAGGAACGCGGCGAGGGACAGGCCGTTGAGCAGCATCGACTCCTTCAGGTGCAGGGACTCGGTGCCGTACGAGAGCAGATAACTGGTCACCACGTAGTAGCCACCGGTCGCCGTGGCCAACGCGAACACCCCGGTCAGAACGGTCTTCCAGTCCTTCTGCAGCACCTCGGCGACGGGCAGCCGCTTCGACTCGCCCTGCTCGGCGTGGATCTCCTCCATCACCGGCGAGTCCTCCAGCTTGGCGCGGACGACAAGCCCGATGACGACGAGTACGGCGGAGGCCAGGAACGGCACGCGCCAGCCCCAGCTGTCGAACGCGGCGTCACCGAAGAGGTTCATGAGGCTGAACATCCCGGTGGACAACAACGCGCCCACGGACGAACCGAGTTGGGCGAACGACCCGAAGAACGTGGCCTTCCCCTCGGGCGCGTTCTCCACGGCGATGAGCACGGCGCCGCCCCACTCGCCGCCGATGGCGACGCCCTGGATGAGGCGCAGGGTGATCAGCAGAATCGGCGACAGGACACCGACCTGGTCGTACGTCGGCAGCAGACCGATCGCGAACGACGCGATGCCCATCATCAGGAGCGTGATGACCAGCGTCTTCTTGCGGCCGACGCGGTCACCGATGTGCCCGAAGACGATGCCGCCGAGCGGCCGCAGCAGAAAGCCGACGGCGAACGTCGCGAACGACGAGATCGTCTTCAGCGCCGTCGGCATGTCGGCGGGAAAGAACACGTCGTTGAAGACGATCGCCGCGGCGGTGGCGAAGGCGTAGAAGTCGTACCACTCGATGGAGGTACCGGACAACGCGGCAAGCGCCGTCCGAAAGGGACTCTGCGTGGAACGTGTCATGGGACGGGAGCCTCCGGCAGGGGGGAGTCGGGTCTTTTAGGGGCGCGGGGCACGGCGCATCCGTAACCACGGTTCTTTTAGGGGCGCGGGGAACTGCGCGAACCGCAACCACGGCGCGGCGCACACGGCGTCACGGCCGCAAAGAACTACGCGGACCAGGCCTGCTCACCACCGACCCACGTCTCACGAACCCGCACGCCGCCCAACTCCTCCACAGGCACGCGCAGCGGATCCGCATCCAGGACCACGAAATCCGCCAGCATCCCCGGCGCCAACGCCCCCACCGCATCCTCACGATGCAGCGCCCGCGCCGCCGCCCCCGTGTGCGCGTCGAGCCCCGCCGCCACGGACACCCGCAACGACTCGTCACCCAGCACCGTGCCGAGCACCGTCCGCCGCGTCGCCGCCGCGGCCACCGCCTCCAACGGCGCGGGCGGCGCCACCGGCGCGTCCGAGGAGAAGACGACCGGCACCCCCGCCTCGTGGCACCGCCCCGCCGGGTTGTACCGGTGTCCAAGGCCGCCGATCGCGGTCAACGTCCCGTCGCCGGTGCGCAGATGGTGCTGAGGCTGCATCACCGGTACGACGCCGAGCGCCCCCATCCGCTCGATCTGCTCGTCCGTCGGAAGCCCCGAGTGCTCGACGCGGTGCCGCATGTCGTCGCGCGCCCGGTCGGCCTGCGCCTTCTCGATCGCGTCGAGCACCATCCCGATCGCGTACGGGGACTGCGCGTGCGTCGCCGTCTGCAGACCGGCGGCGTGGGCGCGCCGCACGATCTCCGCGTACTCCTCGACCGAGTGGTACAGCTGCCCGTGGTGGCAGCAGTCGGCGGCGTACCCCTCGGGGAAGTACGCGGTCCAGCCGCCGAGCGTGCCGTCGGCGTAGAACTTGACGCCCTGGACGCGGAATTGGTCGTCGCCGAAGCCGCGCACGGCGCCGAGTTCGAGGGCGGTGTCGAGCAGCGCGGAGGTGAGATACGCGCTCACACGCATCCGCAGCGCGCCGTCCGCCCGCGCCCGCAGATACGTCTCCATCTCGCGCCGCGACACCTGCGCGTCGCCGATCGTGGTGACACCGGCGGCGAGGAACACCTCCTGGGCGCGCAGCAGATGGTCGGCCATGATGTCTTCGGGCTCGGAGAGGTGGAAGTTCGGCCCGTGGTTGCCGATCTTCACTCCGGCCGGTCCGGTGAGCAGGTCGCAGGCGGCGTCCCACAACTGTCCGTCGGGCTCCCCGTTCTCGAAGTGCCCGATGCTGCCACCCTCCGGCGACGGAGTGCCGGCCGTGATCCGACAGGTGCGCAGGGCATGGGAGTTGACGACGCCGCCGTGCCCGGAGGCGTTCATGACGTAGACCTCGCGGTCGTCCGCGACCCGGTCCAGGTCGTGGCAGCTGGGGTGCCGCCCCTCCGCGAGCCGCCGGTGCTCGTAGCCGAAGCCGCGCACCGGGACGCCGCCCGGCAGGTCACGGGCCGCCTCCCGCAGCACCTCCACCATCGTGTCGATGTCCGGCACCCGCTCGGGCCGCAGATCGACCCAGGCGAGCGCCTGCCCGTACATCACCGGGTGGCAGTGTGCGTCGACGAATCCGGGGTGCACGAGGCCGCCGTCGAGCGTCAGCTCCTCGTCGACCCGGCCGCCGAGCGCGGCGCGGGCCTCCTCGACGGTGCCGACGTGCACGACGCGCTCGCCGCGCACGGCGAGGGCCTCGGCCCTGACGGTGGTACCGGCGGCGGCGACGGCGGCACCGGTGACGAGGAGCGTGTGCTCGGGGGAGCGGGGCATGGCAGGCCTGCTTTCGACCGGGAGCGTACAGGGGGTGCCGACAGACGATTCGGCTCGCAGAACGATAAAGAGCGAACGACTGGTTGACCAGAGGGTCAAGGGAAGAATGTTTGTAAAGCTGTTTCGACTCTTCGCTTACGTATCGACTGTGCGCCCCGGTGTCGCCCGCGCGCTCACTCCGTGCGCGGCCCCACGTCGTACCGCTCCTTGACCAGTTCGAGGTGCAGCCAGCTCTCCACCTCGCGCACGGCGGGCAGCTCCCGCATCTCCTCGATCGTGGCGCGCACCGCGGCGAACGACTCCGCCGTGACCGTGCCGACCAGCTCCGCACGCCCCAGGCACGTCGACAGGAACGTCACGCGCTCGAAGCCGGCGATCCGCTCCGCGACGTCCGCCGCCGCGCCGTCGACCCGCAGGCTGAACCCGCACAGATACCCCATGCCGAGCACCTCGGGCCTGACCAGTGCGACCACCTTCGCGACCCCGCCCTCAAGGAGGCGCAGGGTGCGCGCACGGGTCGCGCCCGCCGACAGGCCGACGCGCGCGGCGAGTTCCGCGAAGGCGAGGCGGCCGTCGTCCTCCAGCTCGGCGAGGATCCGCTCGTCCATCGCGTCCAGCGCGCTCACCGTCGGCTCCCGCGTCAGCAGGTACGGGTCCTTCACGTGCCGCGCCGCGACGAGCGTGTCCACCGCGCGGACGCCCGGCAGCGCGCGGATCCGTTCGATGGCCTCGTCGAGCGCGCCGAAGCCCGCCGTGCGCAGCTCCGTCATGATGGCGCGCCGCCCGCTGGTCAGCGTCACGAACGGGGCCTCGGGCAGCTCGGCGATCGCGCGCGCCACCGGACCCGCGGCGCCTTCCGTGTCGATCGCCAGGTGCGCGGAGGCCGAGAGCTCGCGCACGGCGGGGTGCACGATCGCCACGACCCGCACGGCGCCCGACTCCTGGAGCCGCTGCACCCGCATCCGCGCCGCGGGCCGCGACAGGCCCACGCGCTGGGCCAGGGTCTCGTACGTGAGACGGCCGTCGGTCTGCAGCTCGCGCACGAGGTGCTGGTCGGTCTCGTCGAGATCCACGTGCTGTTCCCCTCAACGGTTCGGTTCGTCCTGGCCGCTGGTCGGCCGGGTGCCCGCTCATTCTTGTTCACGGCACGGGCGACCGTCTCATCCGGCCTGGACAAGGTATGCAGTCGAAACGTAAGTTCAATCCCCGTAAGCCAACCGAATCATTCCTGACTTCTCTCTGGAGGATGGTGTGCCGCGCCCCGTCGCCGTGATCACCGACACCGAGGAGCTCGACCCCGTGCCCGGTGTCCAGCTCCTCACCGACGCCGGCTGGGACGTACGCGTCGTCGGCAGCCGGGACCCGGAGGCGATCACCGCCGCCGCGCACGACGCGGACGCGCTCGTCGTCGGGTACGCGCGCGTGGACGCGGACCTCCTCGACCGCCTGCCCAAGGTGCGGATGATCGCCACCATGTCCGCCGGCTACGACATGATCGACACCGCGGAGGCGGAGCGCCGCGGCCTCTGGGTCGCGAACCTGCCGGGCGCCGCGACCGAGGACGTCGCCGTGCACGCCCTCGCCCAGTCGCTCGCCCTCGCCCGCCGCCTCCCGCAGGCCGACGCCGTCGTCCGCTCGGGCGGCTGGAACACCGAACTCGGCGAAGTACCGCGCAGGGCAAGCGAGTTGACGCTCGGCCTCGTCGGCATGGGCCGCATCGCCCGCACCCTCGCCCGCCTCGCCGCACCCCTCTTCGGCCGCGTCGCCGCGTACGACCCGCGCGCCACCGACTGGCCCGCGGGCGTCGAACGCGCCGACGACCTGGACACGCTCGTGGCCCGCGCCGACATCCTCTCCCTGCACGTCCCCTCCACCCCGGACACCAAGGGCATGGTCGACGCCGGCCTCCTCGCCCGCATGCGCCCCGGCAGCCTCCTCGTGAACGTCTCCCGAGGCGACCTCGTCGACGCCGAGGCGCTGCTCGCCGCCCTCGACAGCGGCCTGCTCGCGGGCGCCGCCCTCGACGTCTTCCCCGTCGAACCGCCCACCCCCGACGACCGCCTGCGCACCCACCCCCGCCTGCTGCTCTCCCCGCACAGCGCCTTCCTCTCCGACGCCTCGCTGCGCGCCTACGTCACCGAACCCGCGCGCAACGTCCTCGCCTGGTGGACCACGGGCCGCCCCCACACCCCCGTCGTCGACCCGACAACCCGCCACACCTCCCGTACGCAAGGAGCCCTCGCGTGACCGACACCCTCGCCACCCCCGTCACGGCCGACGACAGCGCCGCCGCCCAGGAGGAGTGGCGGCTGCGCCGCGAACTGGCCGCCGTCTACCGCCTGGTCGCGCACTTCCGCATGACCGACCTGATCTTCACGCACATCTCGCAGCGCCTTCCGGGGCCGGACAACCACTTCCTCATCAACCCCTACGGCCTGCTCTTCGAGGAGATCACCGCTTCGAACCTGGTGAAGATCGACCTTGAGGGCAACGCGGTCGAGCCCAGCCCGCACCCCGTCAACCCGGCCGGATTCGTGATCCACTCCGCGATCCACAAGGCCCGCCCCGACGCCCACTGCGTGCTGCACACCCACACCAAGGCGGGCTGCGCCGTCGCCGCGCAGCAGGGCGGGCTGCTCCCCGTCAACCAGATGTCGATGGAGTTCCACAACCGCGTCGGCTACCACGACTACGAAGGCGTCGCCCTCAACCTCGACGAGCAGGAGCGCCTCGTCGCCGACCTCGGCACGCACCCCGCGCTGATCCTGCGCAACCACGGACTGCTGACCGTCGGGGAGAGCGCCAAGCAGGCGTTCCTGCGCATGTACTACCTGGAGAAGGCCTGCGAGATCCAGGTCACCGCCCAGGCGGGCGGCGGGCTGATCATCCCCGCCGAGCAGGTCTGCGAGTACACGGCCCAGCAGCTCACCGGCGAGGCCTCGTCGGACATCGAGGACGACATCGCGTACGACCTGGCCTGGGGCGCGCTGCTGCGGCTCGTGGAGCGGGTCGCGCCCGACTACAAGGAGTGAGCGGGCGGTAGGGCGGCGCGCGGGTTCTACTGAGGGAGGCGCCCCCTGTGTGGCCGGGGGCGCAGGCCGGAAGGGAGCCCCCGTGACCCGCGCGACCGACACCGTCCTCAAGGGACTCGACGCACTCCGCCCCTGGCTGGAGGACCTCTACAAGGACCTCCACACCCACCCCGAACTGGGCTTCCAGGAGCACCGCACCGCCGCCAAGGCCGCCGAGTCCCTGCGGTCCGACGGCTTCGAGGTGACCGAGGGCATCGGCGGCACCGGCCTCATCGGCGTGCTGCGCGGCGATGGCGGCGACGGCCCCACGGTGATGCTGCGCGCCGACATGGACGGGCTGCCGGTGGCCGAGGCGACGGGCCTGCCCTACGCGTCGACCGCCACCGCCGAGGCCGCCGACGGCAAGACGGTCCCCGTCATGCACGCCTGCGGCCACGACGTGCACGTCTCCACGATGCTCGCCTTCGCCCGCCTCATGGCGGGGGCCCGGGAAGCCTGGCGGGGCACGCTCGTGGTGCTCCTCCAGCCCTCCGAGGAGAACGGCGCGGGCGCCGACGCGATGGTCGCCGACGGCCTCGTCGACCGCTCGCCCCGGCCGGACGTCGTCCTCGCCCAGCACGTCCTGCCGTACCCGGCGGGCTACGTCGGCATCAGGCCCGGCTCCTTCCTCGCCGCCGCCGACAGCACGAAGGTCACCCTGTACGGGCGCGGCGCCCACGGCTCCATGCCGCAGAACGCCGTCGACCCCGTGGTGATGGCCGCGATGACGGTCGTCCGGCTCCAGACGGTGGTCTCCCGCGAACTCGCCGCCGCGACCCCCGCCGTGCTCACCGTCGGCGCCATCACGGCCGGTACGGGACCGAACATCATCCCCGACCGCGCCGAGCTGCAACTCAACGTCCGTACGTACGACGAGGAGACACGGACCGCCGTCCACGAGGCCGTCGAACGCATCGTGCGCGCCGAGGCGACGGCGTCCGGCGCCACCCGCGACCCCGAGTTCGAGCCCCTCTCCGCCTTCCCGCCCACCGTCAACGACGAGGCTCCGACCCGCACCGTCGCCGCCGCCTTCACCGAGCACTTCGGCGAGCAGGCCCACACCATCGAGGCCCAGCCGGCCAGCGAGGACATGAGCCGCATCCCCGAGGCGTTCGGCGTCCCCTTCACCTACTGGGGAATCGGCGGCACGGACCCGGCGACGTACGAGAAGGCGGCAGCGGCGGGCCGCCTCACCTCCGACGTCCCGGTCAACCACAGCCCGCACTTCGCCCCGGCCGTCGAGCCCACCCTCGACACGGGCGTCCGCGCGCTCACGGCGGCGGCCCTCGCCTGGCTGGCCTGAGCCACGACCCCGCCCCGGTCGGGCGTCCTCCAGGGGGCGGCATCCGGGGGCCGTGAGCAGGCGCGGCGCCGCCGATCGACGGACCATGGGAGAGGCCGGAGAGCGACGAGCAGAGGGGAGTGCCGCAGGTGGCTGGCGGGCGCGAGCACGGACACCCCGAGGAGCTCGACGAGGACGCCGAGGAGCACGGTGGACCCGGACCCGGACCCGGACCCGGACCCGGACCGGGCGAGGGCGGACCGGGTGGCGGGTACGAGGCGGAGGTCCGGCAGGTCGACGGGCTCAACCGGCTCGCCGGGCCCGCCTCCGGAGGGGCCCGCGCCGAGGGGGAGCCGCCGCGGACGCGGCACCGCGAAACCGATCTGCTCGTGACCGGGCACGCGCTGGCCCGGGTCGCCTCGCTGGGGGAGGCGCTCACCCTCATCTCCCAGCTCACCGCCGACGACTTCCCGCTGTGCGCGCAGGCCGTGTTCCGGGCCGACCGCGAAGTGCTGTACTGCGTCGGCGGGTTCGGGCTGCGCGAGGGCGACGGCGACGGCGAGGCCGAGGCGTTCCGGCTGCCGCTGCGCACCGAGCACCCGGCCGCGCAGGTGGCGAGGACCGGGCGGCCCGTGGTGCTGACCTCGCCGGGGGAGTACCGCGACCGGTTCCCGGCCGCCGCCGGGTACGCCGACCGGGAGAGCCACGCGGCCTGGGCGTTCCTGCCGCTGCACACGTACGGCCAGCTCACCGGCGTATGGATGGTCGTCTTCGACGCCCCGGTGGAGATGACAGGCGGCATCGGCACCTTCCTCGTGACGCTCGCCCGGCTGCTCGGCCAGAGCATCGAGCAGACCTACGACGGGCAGGCCGACCTCGCCCTCTCCCAGAGCCTGCGCAGCAGCATGGGCCGCATCGGCCCCGGCCCCGAAGGGCTCACCGTCACCGCCCGGTACGTCCCCACCGGCGGCGGGCTCATGGTCGGCGGCGACTGGTTCGACAGCATCGCCCTGCCGGGCGGCCGCCTCGGCCTGGTGATCGGCGACGTACAAGGACACGACGTCCAGGCCGCCGGCCTGATGTCCCAACTGCGCACCGCCATCCACGCCTACGCAGCCGAGGGCCACGGACCCGACGCCGTCCTCGTCCGGGCCTCGCACTTCCTGGCCTCGCTCGACGAGGGCCGCTTCGCCACCTGCGTCTACCTGGAGGCAGATCCCGCGACCGGCGTCCTGCGCATCGCCCGCGCCGGGCACCCGCACCCGGTGCTGCGGCTGCCGGACGGCACCTGCCTGCTCAAGCACGTACGCGGCGGGCTGCCGCTCGGGCTCGACCTCGGCGAGGACGACTACCCGGTCAGCGAGGTCGCGCTGCGGGACAACGAGATCCTGATGCTGTGCACGGACGGGCTGATCGAGTCCGGCGGGCACGACATGTACTCCGGCTGGCTCCGGGTGCGCACCGCGCTCACCCCCGGCGGCCCCGACGACCTCGAAGGACTGGCCGACCGCCTCATGGACGCCGTCGTCGCCCCGCAGGCGGCGCAGCCCGGCGACCGGCCCGTCACCTCGTTCACGGAGGACGACATCGCGCTGCTGCTGCTGCGCCGCGACCCCTCCGCCGACCACGCCGACGGGCCCGGCCGCAACCTCCGCTTCACCCTCGAACAGGACCAGGCCCAGGGCATCGCCGACGCCCGCATCGAATTCCAGGGGCTGCTGCACGACTGGGCCCGCCCCGAGCAGGTCGACACGGCGCTCCTGCTCGTCTCCGAACTCCTCGGCAACGTCCTCATCCACACCGAGCACGCCGCCGTCCTGCGCGCCGACATCGAGGGCCCCGAAGGCCGGCGCAGGCTGCGCGTCGAGGTCTCCGACCGCAGCGACGAGGTCCCGCACCGCCGCGCCCCCGGCGAACTCTCCTCCTCCGGCCGCGGCCTCGTCCTCCTCGACCTCCTCGCCCACCGCTGGAACCTGCGCCCCGACCCGGAGGGCAAGACGGTCTGGTTCGAACTGGACGAGGACGGGCCCGAGGAACCGTAGGACGACTTCCTGGGGAACCGCTCACGTCCTGTCGAACGTGACGGTGCAGTGGCAGAGCAGCCAGATGTCGTCGATGAGCGCCTGGACGATGTCGGTGCGGCGCAGCCAGCCCTTCAGGTCACTCAGCGGCTTCCCGTCGAACGTCGCCTTGCGCAACCGCGCCACCCGCGGGTCCGTCAGTCGGTCCGTCGCCTTGACGAACACCCCCACCTCGTCGAGCCGAATGTGGCGTACGGGGCCCAATCCCCGTGCCGCGTACGTTCGTTGAAGCCCGCCGGGGTGCGGTCCAGGCGGACCAGACAGCTCTCGCCCACCCCCGGCTCGTCCTTGAAGTGGTGGAACATCAGGACGCGATCCGCGCGCCGTGGCCACGGCGCCCGCTCGTCCGGCCCTTCGTGGCCGAGTTCCGGAACCAGCTCCTCCCCGTTGAAGAGGAAGTCGTCGTTGATGGGGAAGGCGTCGCTCCCCGGTGCGGCGTCCGCGTAGCGCGGCACTCCGCGGTCCGTGCGGCGGGTGATCGCCTGCGTCACGGGCCGAAGCTGACGCTGTCGTACGACTCGGGGACGGGCAACGGGCTCTTCGGTTTCGGCTGGCGACTGTCGGCGCGGCTGCCCGTGCCCGTCGCCGGGTTCGCCGTTCCGCCCAATGGCCCGTTCGCGGCCCGGGGTGGGACGCCGCTCCGGAACGCCCGCCGGGCGCACGCCCCTGGCGTGTGAATCCGTGCGAAATCAGCCGGGGAGGCGGCGCGTCCGGTGGCCGGGTGAACTCGTGATTCCGCAGGTCGTGAGGGGTATCGCGGGCTCCGAGGGGTGGTTGGGGGGTGACTGATACGTGTAGGTGGCTTCAGGTGGTGACCACAAATTCCACACATCCCTCTCTATGGGAGGTCTCAATGGTCTAGATTGACCGTGCTTCGCTTCACATGCCGGGCACGCTCGGACACGAGGCGACAAATAATGATCTATTGCTCCGGCAGTCAGGGGCGGTTGACCGCCGCGCCTGCCGGAGTCACAACGGGGGGTGATCAATTCTTGGTGCCCGAGACGGGCCCGGGCGCGGGGAGCGCCCGAGGACTCCAGGGACTCGCGCACCTCACGCTCCGAACGCGGGGCGGACCGGGCAAGTCCGCCAAAGACTGAGCGGATTGCCCACACAGCGCTGGAAATGCCGAAAGTCATGCGCGGGAGGCGGGGGCCTCCCGAGGGGGAGGAGCAGTGCGGCGCGGGGGCCGGGGGGTCTCCCGAGGAGGGGAACAGCGCGGGAGGCGGGGGCGCCTCCCAGGGGGGAGTAACCGTGTTGGGCGAGCACGTCGAACCCGCTGGCGACCAGGACGGGGCGGTACAGCAAGGGGACTTGATCAGCCCGTTCCCACCGGAGCGCGGACGCCCGGGGGACGGGGAGTTACGTCGGCCCGCGAGCGACTGGGAACAGCGCTACCGCCGCATCGTGATCGTGAGCGACACCGTGGCAACGGCCTTCGTCGTGGCCGCCTTCGGCGGCTTCTTCGGAGTCAGGGACGCGGCCAACTGGCACGAGAAGTGGAAGATACTCGCCTTCGGGACCGAGTTACTGGTCCTGGGGGCACTGGCGGTCAGCCGCTCCTGGGCGCCCGCCGTGCTCGGCCAGGGCGCCGAGGAATTCCGCAGGCTCGGGCGTTCGCTGTTCACGGCGACCGTCGTGCTCGCGCTCGGCGGAATCGCCCTGACCTCGCGGAACATCAAGCTGTGGATATTCGTCGCGATCCCCGCGATCGCGCTGGTCACCATGACCGCCCGCTATCTGCTGCGCCTGTGGCTGCACAGACAGCGCAAGGAGGGCCGGTGCCTGCGCCCCGTCCTCGCGGCCGGAAGCCCGGCCACCGTCAGCGATTTGATCACCAGGACCCGCAAGTTCCCGCACATCGGCTGGCGGGTCGAGGCCATCTGCATGTCGGAGAGCCACGGCCTCGACGGTGACCACTTCGAGGGGGTCCCGGTCGTCGGACGGCTGACGGACGTGGCCAACCACGTGCGCCGCGACGGATACCGGGTCGTCGCCGTCACCCCGGACCCGCACTGGTCGCCGGACCGGCTGCAGCGCCTCGCCTGGAACCTGGAGGGCAGCGACGCGGAAATGGTCGTGGCGCCCGTCCTCATGGAGGTCGCGGGACCGCGGCTGCACGTCGACGCGGTGCTCGGGATACCGCTCCTGCGGGTCAGCATGCCGGCCTTCACCGGGGGACGGCGGGCGATCAAGGAAGTCGTCGACCGGCTCGGTTCGGCGTTCCTGATCCTGCTGTTCGCGCCGCTGATGGTGCTCGTCGGGCTCTTCGTACTCCTGGACAGCAGGGGCGGGGTGTTCTACCGGCAGCGCCGCGTCGGCAAGGACGGGCGCGAGTTCACCATCCTCAAGTTCCGCACCATGGTCACCGGCGCCCACAACAAACGCGCAGGACTCGCCGACCGGAACGAGGGCGCGGGGCTGCTGTTCAAGCTCCGCCGCGACCCGCGGGTGACCCGGGTGGGGCAGGTACTGCGCCGCTACTCGCTCGACGAACTCCCGCAACTGTTCAACGTACTCACCGGGTCCATGTCGCTCGTCGGCCCGCGCCCGCCACTGCCGGAGGAGTCCGCCGCGTACGGACCCGACATCCGGCGGCGGCTGCTCGTCAAGCCGGGGCTCACCGGGCTCTGGCAGATCAGCGGGCGCAGCGACCTGCCGTGGGAGGAGGCCGTCCGCCTCGACCTGCGGTACGTCGAGGACTGGTCGCTCGCCCTGGACACGGTGATCTTGTGGAAGACGCTACGGGCCGTGCTGCACGGACAAGGGGCCTACTGAGCCCTGTCGAGCAAGGGGGGCGCCGCTTCGGCGGCGTACGGACGGCGGGCCACAAGGGCCCGTCGAGGGGGAGGAACGGTCATGAGAATCAGCGTCTTAGGGCTTGGTTACGTCGGATGTGTGTCGGCCGCGTGCCTCGCGGGGCAGGGCCACGAAGTCATCGGCGTGGACGTCAGCGAGGCCAAGGTCGACCTGGTCAACGCCGGGAAGGCACCGGTCGTCGAGGAGCGGATCGGCGAACTCACCGCCGAGGTCGTCGGGAGCGGCGCGCTGCGCGCCACCCGCGACGTCCGCGAGGCGATCCTGGGCAGCGACGTGTCCCTTGTGTGCGTCGGCACGCCGTCGGAGCCCAACGGCAGCCTGTGCACCACCTACTTGGAACGGGTCGCCGAACAGATCGGCGCCGCGCTCGCCGAGCGGGGGGAACAGGGCGGCAGCCGGCACACGGTCGTGTTCCGCAGCACCATGCTCCCGGGCACCTGCCTGAACCTGCTGGTGCCGATCCTGGAGAAGAGCGTCGGCGGCACCGCCGGCGTGGACTTCGGCGTCGCCGTCAACCCGGAGTTCCTGCGCGAAGGCACCAGCGTGCGGGACTTCTTCGACCCGCCCAAGACCGTCATCGGCGAATTCGACGCGGCCAGCGGCGACGTCGTGGCATCCCTGTACGAGGGGCTGCCCGGCGAGGTGTTCCGCGTTCCGGTTCCGGTGGCCGAGGCGATCAAGTACGCCGACAACTCGTTCCACGGCCTGAAGATCGGCTTCGCGAACGAACTCGGCGCCGTGTGCCAGGCGTTGGGCGTGGACTCGCACCAGGTGATGGACGTGTTCCTCGCCGACCGCAAGCTCAACATCAGCCCCGCCTACCTGCGCCCCGGCTTCGCCTTCGGCGGCTCCTGCCTGCCCAAGGACCTGCGCAGCCTCGTGCACGCCGCGCGGCGCGCCGATGTCTCCGTGCCGATCCTCGCGCACGTACTCGCCTCGAACGCCGACCACTTGCAGCGCGCGGTCGAACTCGTCGAGCGCACCGGCAAGCGGAAGGTCGGCATGTTCGGCCTGTCCTTCAAGCCCGGCACCGACGACCTGCGCGAGAGCCCGCTCGTCGAGCTGGCCGAGCGGCTCTACGGCAAGGGGTACGAGCTCAAGATCTACGACGCCAACGTGAGCCTCTCGCGGCTGATGGGCGCCAACCGCGAGTACATCGAGCAGCGGCTTCCACACCTCGCGCAACTGCTCGCGGACTCCGTCGACGAGGTCCTCCAGCACGCCGAGGTGTGCCTGGTCGGGACCAAGGACCAGGCCGTGCTCGACGCGCTGCCGCACAGCGGCGGCCCGGCGGTCGTCGACCTCATCCGCCTACCCGACGCCGAAGCGCGCCGGGCCGAACCGGGATACATGGGCCTTGCTTGGTAACGCCATCGGTGACGCACCGAACAACGAGGACGGATCCGGCCGCGACGCCTCTGGACCTGGGCGGCGCGCGCTGATCCTCGTGGAGAACCTGTCGGTCCCCTTCGACCGGCGGGTCTGGCAGGAGTGCACCACCCTGCGCGACGCGGGCTGGACCGTGCACGTCATCTGCCCCCAGGGAACCAAGCGGGACACGGAAGCCGAAGCCGTGATCGACGGGGTGCACATCCACCGCTACCCGTTGACCGCGGCCACCGGAGGACCCGCCGGCTACCTCAAGGAGTACGGCTCCGCGCTGTGGCACACGGCCCGCCTCGTCCGCAAGGTGGGCCCCGTCCACGTCGTGCACGCCTGCAACCCGCCCGACCTGCTGTACCTGCCCGCGCGGTGGGCCAGGCGGCGCGGCGCCCAGTTCGTCTTCGACCAGCACGACCTGGTGCCCGAGCTGTACCTGTCCCGCTTCGACCGGGGCAACGACCTCCTGTACCGCGCCGTGTGCGCCCTCGAACGGCGCACGTACAAGGCGGCGGACATCGTGATCGCCACCAACGAGAGCTACCGGGACGTCGCCGTCAGCCGCGGCGGCAAACGGCCGGAGGACGTCTTCGTGGTGCGCAGCGCGCCCGCGATCGAGCGGTTCCAACCGGTCCCGCCCGAACCGGAGTTGAAGCGCGGCAAGCCCCATCTGCTGTGCTACCTCGGCGTCATGGGGCCCCAGGACGGCGTCGACTACGCGCTGCGGGCGCTCGCCAAGCTGCGCGACGAGCTCGGACGGACCGACTGGCACGCCGTGTTCGTCGGCTCGGGCGACGCCTTCGACGCCATGGTGGAGCTGTCCCGCGAGCTCGACCTCGGCGACCAGGTGCAGTTCACCGGGCGCATCCCGGACGCCGACCTGGTGCGCTACCTGTCCACCGCCGACGTCTGCCTGTCCCCTGACCCGTGCAACCCGCTCAACGACGTGTCGACCATGAACAAGGTCCTCGAATACATGGCGATGGGCCGCCCCATCGTCTCGTTCGACCTCCGGGAGGCCCGGGTCTCCGCCGGAGACGCCGCCCTCTACGCGCGTGCCGACGACGAGGCCGAATTCGCCGCGCTCATCGGCGAGTTGCTCGACGACCCGGACCGGCGCGCCCGCATGGGCAAGCTCGGGCAGGAGCGGATCGGCGGCCCGCTCTCCTGGCGGAACTCGCAGGACGCGCTGCTCGCCGCCTACGCCGCCGCCTGCCGCGCCCGCACCGCGGTGCGCTCCGGCGGCGGCCCGCTCTCGGCAAGGAGGAGGCGGCGTCGTTGAGCGAGGACACGATCCGCCTGGTCACGATCGGCCGGATGCTGCGCAGGAGGTGGCGGCTGCTCGCCACCCTCACCGTCGTCGGCGCCCTCGTCGGCTACGGCATGTCCATGGTGTTCCCGCCCCGGTACACGGCATCGGCGTCGGTGCTGCTGCCGGGGCAGTGGGAGGAGCGCGAAATGCTCACCCAGGTGGACATCGCGACCAGTTCGTCCGTGACGGACCGCGCCGCCGCCAAGCTCGGCTGGAACGGCGTCGACGGCAGCGAACTGCGGAAGCGGGTGAGCGCCAAGGCCGCCGACGGGAACGTCATCACGATCTCCGGAGCCGCCGAGAACCCGAAGCGCGCGCAGCAGCTCACCAACCGGGTGGCGAAGGAGCTCGTCTCCTTCTCCGCCCGGATCGCGGGCGGCGCCACCGACCCCGCGGCCGCCGCGGGCCCCGAGGCGCTGCGCAAGAAGGTGCAGGACACCAACCGCCGCATCACCGAACTCGCGGGCGCGGCCGACCCGGGACGGACCGTGGAGAGCGTGCAGGCCCGCACCGCGCTGGAGAAGCTGCGCACCTCGCTGGAGGAGGCCATGAAGAAGCTGGAGGAGACCGACCCGGCGAGCGACAAGGCAGGCATGGTCCTCATGGACACCGCGGCCAAACCCACCGGGCAGGCGCCACCGACGCGGCTGCAACTCGTCGTCGCCGGAGCCCTGTTGTTCTTCATCGTCACCGTCATCGCCCACCTCACCGCCGCCCGCATGAACCGTCGGCTGCGCGGCGAGGCGGAGATCGCGGCGGCGCTCGGCTCGAAACTCCTCGGCACCGTCGACGTACCCGGCGACCTGCGCGCGCACCGGGCACAGGGCGGCGGCGCGAAGGCCGGGCTCCGGCGGCTGCTCGGCCTCGACATCCGGTGGGACGTACCGGCGCCGCAGAAGTCCGGCGACGAGGCCGTCCGACGCACCCGCTTCCGCCGCGTGTGCGCCAAGTTGCGCAACCAACTGCCCGCCCCCAGGCGGCTGTTGGTCGTCGTACCGGACGGCGACGAACTCGCCCTGCGGGCCGCGGGGCAGCTCGTCGCCGAGGCCGGCAGCGAACCCTCCGCGACCTCCTCCGGCCGGGGGTACCCCATGCTGCGGACCGTGGTGGTCCCCGTCGACCGGCCCATCGTCCCGGACCGCGGCAGCGAGTCCGGGGCCGTCGTCGTGCTCAGCGCGGGCAGCTGGACCGCGGAGGAACTCGCGGGCATCGCCGGGGCCTGCGCCGACGGCCGCCACGAGATCGTCGGCATCGTCGTCGCAGGACCCGTCCTGACGGGCCCCGCGCGATCCGCCGAAGGACCGCCGGACCACGCCGCCCCGGCGCTCGCGGTGCGCGGGCACGCGACGGGAGGTTCGGCGTGACGACGAACAGCACACCGGAGTCCTCGGCGGCCACTCCGCTCTTCGACCTGCACGCGCTGGTGGTGGCGGTGCGCAGGCGCCGCCGCCTCTGGCTCGCCATGGCGCTGCTCGGACTGCTCGCCGGAGTGGCCGTGGCGGTCCTGCTGCCGCCCCCGCCGAGCGCGGTCACCAAGGTGCTCGTCTCCCACCCGGAGGACCAGCCGAACGACACGGGCACCCTGATCCGTACCGACACCGAGGTGCTGGCCACCACCCGCATCGCCCGGGAGGCCCTGAAGACCCTCAAGTCCCAGGAGAGCCCCGAGGACTTCATGAAGGAGTACCGGGGCACCGGACTGACCAACAACGTGCTGCAGATCGACGTGGCGGGCGAAAGCGACGCGCTCGCCGTCGACCGGGCCAAGGCGCTCGCCGACGCGTTCATCGCCGACCACGTCAAGCGGATGCGCGAGACCGCGAACGCGGAGGCGCAGGCCCTGCTCGACCAGCGCGACCGGATGCGGGCCGAACTCGCCCGCGTCAACAAGGAGATCGGCGACCGTTCCCCGGAGAGCACCCCCGAGGACTCCGCCGGCATCGAGACACTCTTCTCCCGGCGCGCCGAACTCAACTCGCGGATCGCCGACTTCGACCAGCGCGCCGCCGAGGCCCGCACCGGCACACCCAAGGTCATCGCGGGTACGCAGATCGTCGACGCCCCGCGCGCGGTGCGGCACTCGCTGCCCATGACCGCCGCGACCAACGGGGCGATCGGATTCGTCCTCGGCCTCGTCCTCGGGCTCGCGATCTCCGCCGTCGGCGCCCTGGTGGGGGACCGGCCCGTGCTGCGCCGGGACATCGCCGCGAACCTGGGCGCCTCCGTCGTCGCGGAGCTGCCCCGCCGCGGCGGGCCGCTGCGGCGCGGCCGCGTCAGGCTCACCCGCGAGCGGCTCACTACGACGCTGTCCCGCATCGTGCACGGCTCCCCGGAGCCGCTGTCGCTGCTCGAACTGGGCTGCGCGCACAGTACGAGCGCCATCGCCCTCGACCTCGCGAGGGCCCTCGCGGCGGAGGGCCCCGTGCTCGTCGTCGACGGACTGCCGGGCGCCGAGCTCGCCAACCTCCGCCCGCAGCCGGGGGACCCGCGGATCGTCGCGGGCGAGCACGCCCCCGCGCTTTCGCCGCAGGACCGCCGCGTCGGTGTCGGCTCGGTGGCACCCGGGACGGCGTGGACCGACCTCCAGTACCTCGGCACCCAGACCGTGCTCGTCGTACGCGCCGGGCACGGCAGTGCCGCCTGGCTGCACACCGTGGCACGCCAACTCGCCGAGCAGCGCATCCCCGTGCTCGGCGTCGTGCTGATCGACCCCGACCCCCGGGACCGTACCGACGGAACCCTGTGGGACGGGCTGCACATCGCGCTGCGCGGCCGCGGCGAACGGGCCGCCCGGCAGAACGGCTCCGGCCAGCGGCGCACGGAGCGCAAGCCCGCCTGGGCGGCACGCGGCGCGGACAACGACCAGGAGGCTCGCTAGCACATGTGTGGCATCGCAGGCACCTACCGGTGGCCGGACGGGAAGGTCGTCACCGACCGGCTCACCGACACCCTCGCCCACCGCGGCCCCGACGGGGCGGGCCGCTACGGCCACCCCGTCGGCGACGGTGAGGTGCAGTTCGGGCACCGCAGGCTGTCCATCATCGACCTGTCCGAGACCGGCGCCCAGCCCATGGTCTCGGACGGCCTCGCCCTCACCTACAACGGCGAGATCTACAACGCCCCCGAACTCCGCGCCGAACTGGAGGCGGCCGGAGTCCGCTTCCGCGGCACCTCTGACACCGAGGTCCTCCTGGAGGCGTGGCGACGCTGGGGCACCGACTGCCTGCCACGGCTCCGCGGCATGTTCGCGTTCGGGATCTTCGACGAACGCACCGGTGAACTGGTCCTCGTCCGCGACCAGTTGGGCATCAAGCCGCTGTTCCTGCTGCGGCGCGGCGGCGGCCTCGTCTTCGCCTCCGAGCTGAAGGCGCTCGCCGCCGCGACGTCCCTGTGCCCCGACCCCGCCGCGCTCGTCGCCTCGCTGCTCTACTACTGGGTGCCGGACTCCCGCTGCGCGTACGGCGATGCGGAGAAGCTGCCGCCGGGCAGCTGGATGAGATTCCGGCCGGACGGCCAAGTGGAGCGTGGCCGGTACTGGAACCTGAAGGACGTCGCCTCCGAGGGCCGCGACCGGGCGCGGGCGGGCGAGCGGCCCGACCTCGCCGCCATTGTCGACGAGTCGACGAAGCGACACCTGCTCTCCGACGTGCCCGTGGCGACGTTCCTCTCCGGCGGCCTCGACTCCAGCTACCTCACCGCCCTCGCCGCCCGCCACCAGCCCGGCATCTCCGCCTACACCATCGGATTCCGCGCCGAGGACGCCAAGTTCGAGGCCATGCCCGACGATCTGCGCTACGCCCGGCAGGTCGCCGCCCGCTTCGGCGTGGACCTGCACGAGATCGAGATCGCGCCGAACGTACTGGACCTGCTGCCGCGGATGACGTACAGCCTGGACGAGCCGATCGGCGACCCGGCCGCCATCAATACGTTCCTGATCTGCACGGCCGCCCGCGAGGCGGGCGTCAAGGTGATGCTGTCGGGGATGGGCGCCGACGAACTCTTCGCCGGCTACCGCAAGCACCTCGCCAACCTCATCGCGCTGCGCTACCAGCGCGTGCCCCGGCCCGTGCGGCGCGGCGTGTCCGCGACGGTGGAGCGGCTGCCGGTCGCCACGTCGAAGCGCGGCCTGCGCTCGGTGCGCTTCGCGAAGCGGTTCCTGTCGTTCGCCGAACTGCCGGAGGAGACCGCGTTCCGGCGCAGCTACACCATGTACGACCGGGCCGAGCTGCTCGGCCTGATCGACCCGGACCTCGCCGGGACCGTCGACGACGTCCTGACCGAGCACGCGGACACGTACGAGGACAACGACCTCGACGACTTCGTGAACCGCATGTGCCTCGGCGACGCCCGGATGTTCCTGCCGGGCCTCAACCTCACGTACACCGACCGCTCCAGCATGGCCGCCTCCACCGAGGTCCGTGTGCCGTACGTCGACGTGGAGGTCGTCAAGGCGGCGTTCGCCATCCCCGGCGAGCGGAAGATCGTCGGCAGGCAGGGCAAGGCCGTCCTCAAGGAGGCCGCCACCACGATCCTGCCCAAGGAGATCGTCTACCGGCCCAAGGGCCTGTTCAGCGCCCCGCTGCGGGCCTGGATGAGCCGGGACCTGGCGCCCCTCGTACGCGAGGTGATCAACGAAGGGGAGCTGGTCCGCTCCGGGTTCCTGCGCCGCGACGCCCTCCAGCGGCTCGCGGCGGCGGACGCGGCAGGGCAGAGCGACCACTCCAAGCATCTGTGGCACGTACTGACCCTCGAGTACTGGTATCGCGAAGCGACCTCTGGGTCCGGCAAGAGCACACGGTCAACGGCATAGGAATTACAGGGGAGTTCGCGTGAAGCAAGTTGTTCAGAACTACAAGAGCGGCGAGTTGGCCGTGCTCGACGTGCCGGTGCCGGGCTGCAAGCCGGGCGGTGTGCTGGTCCGCACCGCGTACTCGCTGATCTCCACGGGCACCGAGATGATGAAGGTGTCCGAGGCCGGCATGTCGATGCTGGGCAAGGCCCGCTCGCGCCCCGACCAGGTCGCCAAGGTCATGCAGTCCGTGGCCACCAACGGAGTGCCCGCCACCTACCGCAAGGTCATGGGCAAGCTCGACTCGTACACGCCGCTCGGCTACTCGCTGTGCGGGATCGTCGAGCAGGTCGGCGCCGGGATCGACGACGTGAAGGTCGGCGACCTCGTGGCCTGCGCGGGCAACGAGCACGCGCTGCACGCCGAGTTGAACTGGGTGCCGAAGAACCTCTACGCCCCGCTGCCGGAAGGGCTCGCGCCCCGGCACGCCGCCTTCGGCACGGTCGGCTCCATCGCGCTCCAGGGAGTGCGTCAGGGCGAGCCGCAGCTCGGTGAGTCGGCGCTCGTCATCGGCCTCGGCCTGATCGGCCAGCTCGTCGTGCAGCTCCTCACCGCCTCCGGCGTCCGCGTCGTCGGTGTCGACCCCGACCCTTCGCGCTGCGAACTCGCCGAGGGGCAGGGCGCCGTGGCGTGCGGCGACCCCGAGTCCGCGGCCGTCGAGTCGGCCGTCGCCGAACTCACCGACGGGCACGGAGTCGACCAGGTGTACCTGGCAGCGGGCGGCGGCAGCAACGGCCCCGTCGAGCTGGCCGCCCGCCTCTGCCGGGACCGGGGCCGCGTCGTCGACATCGGCAAGTGCCGCCTCGACCTGCCCTGGAACGCGTACTACGAGAAGGAACTCGACGTCCGCTTCTCCCGCTCGTACGGCCCCGGGCGCTACGACCCCGAGTACGAGCTGGAGGGCCGGGACTACCCGATCGGCTACGTCCGCTGGACCGAGCGCCGCAACCTCGCGTGCTTCCTCGACCTGGTCGCGCGCGGCAAGGTCGACGTCGAGCCACTGGTCTCCCACGTCGCGGATTTCGACGATGCCGTGGAGACATACCAGAAGTTGAAGGACGGCGACCTCAAGGCCGTCGCCGTGCTGTTCAGGTACCCCGAGCAGTCGGGCGCGGCGGAACCCGAGACGTCTGCCGTCACCGTGCCCGCCGTCCCGGCCGCGCCCGGGAAGCGGCGCCCCACCAAGTCCCCCGTACGCCTCGCCTTCATCGGCGCCGGGAACTACGCCACGTCCATGCTGCTGCCGCACCTCGCCCAGCGCGAAGGCGTCGAGCTGGCCACCGTCGTCACCACGACGGCGCTGTCGGGGGCCAACGCGCAGCGCAAGTTCGGTTTCGCCAAGGCCACCACCGACCTCGACGCCGTGCTCGGCGACGACTCCGTCGACGCCGTCTTCGTCGTCACCCGGCACAGCTCGCACGCCGACCTCACCCGCAAGGCGCTGCACGCGGGCAAGGCCGTCTTCGTGGAGAAGCCGCTCGCGCTGAGCGAGGACGAACTGGCCAGTGTTCTCACGGCTGTTGAGGAGTCCGGGAACGACCGGCTCCAGGTCGGTTTCAACCGCCGCTTCGCGCCGCTGCTGCGCGAGGCACAAGGCCGCTTCGGCACCCGCACCGGCCCCGCGCACCTGCGCTACCTCGTCAACGCCGGCCGCCTCGACCACGGCAGCTGGTACCTCCAACAGGGCAGCGAGGGCTCCCGGTTCGCCGGTGAGGGCGGCCACTTCATCGACACGGCGAGCTGGCTCCTCGACGCCGACCCGGTGTCCGTGTACGCCACCGCTTCGGCCGGCAACGACGACCTCCAGGTCGTGCTCCGCTACCCCGACGGCTCCACCGCCACCATCAGCTACGTCACGAGCGGACCGGCCGCCTTCCCGAAGGAGACGCTCGACCTGGTCGCGGACGGCAAGGCGCTGCGCCTCGACGACTTCGTGCGCGCCTCCGTCTACAGCCCCAAGCGGTGGGTGAGTTCACGGCTGCCCAAGGCCCGCGACAAGGGGCAGAGCGCCGAACTCGCCGCATTCGTCAGGGCCGTTCGCACCGGCGGCCCGATGCCGGTGCCGCTCAAGTCCCTCGCCGCCACCACCGCCGCCACGCTCGCCGTGCGGACGGGCCTGGCCAGTGGCGCCCCCGTGACCCTGGCGGAGGCGCGATGACGATGAGCGTGGGCTGGTACCTGCGGCGGCTTTCCCGGATGGGGCCGCAGGAGGTCGCGGGCCGGGCCGGTGACGCCGTGCGCAGACGGCGCTGGCGCACGGCGCGGCCGAACTCCCCGGCCGTCACCGGCGCCCGGTTCACCGCCGTGCTGCCCGCCGGGGCGCTCGCCGACGTGCCGCCGGACGCCGCGAAACGCCTGATCGCGGAGGCCGACCGGCTGATGTACGGGCACGCCGAGTTCTTCGGCGTCGTCCGTGACGACATGGTCGACCCCGACTGGTGGCACGACCCGAAGACGGGCCGCCGCGCCCCGTTCGGCTACGCCTTCGGCGTGCCGTACCGGGACGAGGACGTCGTCGGCGACATCAAGCAGATCTGGGAGCCGTCCCGGCACCAGTACCTCACCGTGCTCGCCGCCGCGTACGCCATCACCGGCGACGAGCGGTACGCCGAGCGCGTCGCAGCGCACCTGCGGTCCTGGTGGGCGGCGAACCCGCCGCTGCGCGGCGTGCACTGGATCAGCGGCATCGAGCTGGGCATCCGGCTCATCTCCTGGGTGTGGGTGCGGCGGCTGCTGGACGGCTGGCGGGGCGCGGCCGGTCTTTTCGAGGACAACCCGGTGGCTGTCCATCAGATCTGGCACCACCAGCGCTGGCTCGCCGCCTTCCCCAGCCGGGGCTCTTCGGCGAACAACCACGTCATCGCGGAAGCCGCCGGGCAGTTCGCGGCGGCCTGCGCCTTCGACTGGTTCTCGGCGTCGGCGCGCTGGCGGGCCGCCGCGCTGCGCTCCCTGGAACGGCATCTGCGCTCCAACACCTTCCACTCGGGCCTCAACCGCGAGCTGGCCTCCGAATACCACGGCCTCGTCCTGGAGTTGGGCCTCGCCGCGCTCGCCGAGGCGGACGCCGCCGGGGTGCCGGTCCCCGCGACCGTACGGATCGTGCTGCTGCGGATGACCGACGCGCTGGCCGCCGTCGTCGACAACCGGCTGCGACCGCCCCGGCAGGGCGACGCCGACGACGGGCACGGCCTGATCCTGGACGGTCCCGGCACCGACCGCTGGGGCTCGCTGCTCGCCACCGGGGACGCCGTGTTCGGGCGGCTCGGCTGGTGGCCGACGGTGACCGGAAGCGATGTGCGTACGCCGCTGATCGCCTCGCTCATCAAGCACGGAGCCCCGCGCGTGAAGCGCCCCGCCGCCCGGCCCTGGCACTTCGCCGACGCCGGGCTGACCGTGCTGCGCGGCCCGGAGGAGATCTGGTGCCGCTGCGACGGCGGCCCGCACGGCTTCCTGTCCATCGCCGCGCACGCCCACGCCGACGCGCTGTCCGTCGAGGTCAGGCACGACGGCGTCGACGTGCTCGCCGACCCGGGAACGTACTGCTACCACGGGCAGCCCGAGTGGCGGCAGTACTTCCGCTCCACCCTCGGCCACAACACCCTGGAGTTGGACGGCGCCGACCAGTCCACCTCCGGCGGACCGTTCCTGTGGACCCGGCACGCCCGCACCACCGTCCGGGAGGCGGGCGCGGCCCGCTGGTCCGCCGAACACGACGGCTACGAAGGGTCCACGCACCGCCGCCGCGTCGAACTCGACCCGGAGACACGGGAGTTGATGATCCGCGACGAGGTGCGCGGCGCAGCGCGCCCGCAGCTGCGCCTCGCCTTCCACCTCGGCCCGGAGATCACCGCCGAACTGGAAGGACACCGGGCGCGGCTCACCTGGTCGCGCGACGGCGAGGAGCGCTCCGCCGTGCTCGACCTGCCCGAGCGCCTCGACTGGCAGGCGCACCGCGGCGAGAGCGGCCCACCGCTCGGCTGGTACTCCGCCGGATTCGGCCGCAAGGAACCCGCCACCACGCTCGTCGGCACCGGACAAGCGGAGGGCACGGGCGAGTTCACCACCGTGCTCAGGTTCCAGGGCTGAGGAAGGGAGGGGACACGTGGGTATCAAGTGGCGGCACTGGACGTTGCCGGCGGCGCTCCTCGCGCTGGTCCTGCCGGCGGCGACCGCCTGCACCAGCGGCACCCCCGAGGAGAAGCCGAAGCCGAGCGCCAAACCGACCGAGTCCGGGGCCCGATCGCCCGTGGCCCGCGTGTGCGACAAGCCGTCGGACGGACCGAAGAAGGCACCCAAGGGCGCCGTGACGGTCGACCCGAAGGTGGTCAACGACCTCGCGGCGAAGACCAAGAGCCACCCGGCGGGCACCACGTTCTGGCTGCGCCCCGGCAAGCACCGCCTCGACGCGGAGAAGTACGCGCAGGTCATCCCCAAGAAGGGCGACCGCTACCTCGGGGCGCCCGGCGCCGTGCTCGACGGCCGCAAGGTCAACCAGTACGCCTTCGGGGGCACGGCCACCCACGTCGTGATCCGCCATCTGACCGTCCAGGGCTTCGTCCCGCCGCAGAACGAGGGCGTCGTCAACCACGGTTCGGGCGACGACTGGGTCATCGAGCACTCCACGATCCAGCGCAACTCCGGCGCCGGGATGATGACAGGCGCCCGTCAGCGGATCCGCGCCAACTGCCTGCGCGACAACGGCCAGTACGGCATCAACGGCTACAAGGACGGCGACACCGCGCGCGACCTCGTCGTCGAGGACAACGAGATCGTCGGCAACAACACCGACGACTGGGAGCGCAAACAGCCCGGCTGCGGCTGCACAGGCGGCATGAAGTTCTGGGCCGTCAACGGCGCCGACATCCGCGGCAACTGGGTGCACGACAACCGCGGCGTCGGCTTCTGGGCCGACAACAACAACAACGACTTCCGCATCGAGAACAACCTCTTCGAGTCCAACGACGGCGCCGCGCTCATGTACGAGACCAGCTACAACGCGGTCATCCGCAACAACACGATGCGGCACAACAACTGGGTCGGCAGCCGCAAGTCGGCGAAGCGCGGCGACAGCTTCCCGTACGCCACCATCTACGTCTCCGAGGCGGGCGGCGAACCACGCGTCAAGGCGCGCACCGACAAGCTGGAGATCTACGGGAACCTGCTGGACAACAACTGGAACGGCATCACCCTCTGGGAGAACGCCAACCGGTTCTGCAACAGCCCCGCCAACACCTCCACCGGCGAATGCACCCTCCTCGTCAAGGACGTCGACCGCTGCGCGCGGCCGGCGATCGCGAAGGCGCCGCTCTACGACGACTGCCGGTGGAAGACGCAGCGCGTCGACATCCACGACAACCGCTTCGTCCTCGACAAGTCCGTCGTCAAGTGCACCGACAAGTGCGACCGCATGGGGCTCCTTTCGCTGTACGGCACGTACCCGAAGTGGTCGCCGTACAAGGCCGAGAAGGTGGCCAAGGCGATCGCCCGCAAGCAGGGCAACCGCTGGCACGACAACGAGTACCAGGGCGCCTGGAAGTTCGTCGTCGAGGACCAGAGCAAGGTCGTCGACCGCGACGCCTGGCAGGACACCCCGTACAAGCAGGACGCGGGCAGCACCTTCGGCCGGAAGGCCGGTGGTTGAGATGGCCATGGAACAGCGCGACACGGTCGGCACACCGAGGGCCGTCGGGATCGTCTGGCTGCTGCTCGGCCTCAACACGCTCGGCTCGGCCGGGGCGAAGACCATCTTCCCGATCCCGCGCTCCATCATCCAGCTCGTCACGATGGGCTCGCTGGTCGCCGCGTTCGCCCTCGCACTCGCCCTCAACACCCGGCTGCGCATCAGGTCCAGCGCCTTCCTGTTCCTGCTGACCATGCTGCTCGTGCCGAGCGTGATCTCCAGCCTGCAACTCGCGGTCGGGTTCGGCGCGTTGTTCCGCTGCGGGCGCCTCGCCCTGTTCGTCGCCACGCTGTGGCTCGTCAGCCGCTGGTGGGACGGCAGCCTCACTTTCGTCCGCTACCACATCCGGATGTACGCGGGCGTGCTGGTGACGGTCGTCGCCGGCCTCTTGATCTCGCCGGGCGCCGCCATGCCCGAGCTCTACGGCGGGCGGCTCGTCGGCGCGCTGTGGCCGCTCACCCCGCCGCAGATCGGCCAGTACACCGCGGTGATCATCGGGCTGACGGTGCTGCTCCTGGTGGGCCGCAAGGTCGACAAGGCGGGCGCGACCGCCGTCATCGTCCCCTCGCTCGTCCTGCTCGCGCTCACCCACACCCGCACGGCCACGGTCGGCCTGCTCGCCGGGCTCGCGCTCGCGATCTGCTCGCTGCTGCTGAGCAGCGCCGCCGCCCGGCGGTTCTTCGGATGGGCGGTCCTCGTGGTGACGATCGCCGCCGTCGGCTTCGCGTCCGCGGTCCAGGCGTGGTTCCTGCGCGGCCAGACCAAGGAGTACTTCACCAGCCTCACCGGGCGGGCCAAGGTCTGGGACGCCCTGCTGTCGGCGCCCCGCTCCACCGTCGAGCAGTTCTTCGGCGTAGGACTCGGCGACAAGTCCTTCGGCGGCCTTCCCATCGACAACAGCTGGCTGGCCGTCTACAACGAACAGGGCCTCATCGGCGTCGCCCTCGTCGCGTCCGTCATCCTCGTCCTCGGCGGCGTCGCGATGCTGCGCCCGCCATCCCTGCAACGGGCCTGCGCGATCTTCCTGATCTCCTACGTCGCGATCTCCTCGTACACCGAGGCGGGCCTCGGCGACGCCTCGCCGTACCTGCTGCACCTGGCGCTCGCCGCGACGCTCCTCGCGACCCCCGCGGCGGCCACGCCGTTCGTGACGCCCGCGGTGCCCCGACGACGCGTCCCGCGCTGGGCCCGGGACCGGGAGGTGAGGTGACCGTGCACATCCTCGTGATCCACAACTACTACTCGTCGGGGCAGCCGAGCGGCGAGAACCGGGTCGTCGCAGAGGAGGTCGCGCTGCTGCGCTCGGCCGGCCACCGCGTCGAGGTGTTCGAGCGGCGCAGCGACGACATCGCGGGCCGCTCCCTGCTCGGCAAGGTCGCCGTGCCGCTGCTCGTGCCGTGGAACCCGGCGGTCCGCAAGGAACTCGCGGCCAGGCTGCGCGCCGAACGCCCGGACGTGGTGCACGTCCACAACGTGTTCCCGCTGCTGTCGCCCGCCGTCATCGCCGCCTGCACGGACGTCGGCGTGCCCGTCGTCACGACGCTGCACAACTACTACCAGGTGTGCCCGCCGGGCACCCTGCAGCGGGACGGCCGGCTGTGCACGGACTGCGTCGGCCGGAAGGTGCCGCTGCCCGCCGTCCGGCACGGCTGCTACCGGAACTCCCGGCTCGCGACGGTGCCGCTCGCCGTCAACCTGACGGTGAACAGGCGGCGTTGGTGGTCGGACGTCGAGCGGTTCCTGTGCATCTCGGCGGCGCAGCGCGACGTCCTGGTGGCGTCCGGGATGCCCGCCGAAAAGCTCTCGGTGAAGCACAACTTCGTACCCGACCCGGGAGTCTGTCGAGAGGGCGAGGGCGAGCAACTGCTCTTCCTCGGCCGCCTCGCGGAGGCCAAGGGGATACGGGTGCTCATGGCGGCGTGGGACATGGTCGCCGCCGAGGGCGGGGTGGGCGTGCCGCTCGTCATCGCCGGATCCGGGCCGCTGGAACCGGAGGTGTCCGCGTGGGCGGCGGGCCGCGACGACGTGCGCTACGAAGGGCTGCTCGCGCCGGACGAGGTCCGCAAGGCCGTCGCCCGGTCGGTCGCCGTGGTGGCGCCCTCGCTGGCCCCGGAGACCTTCGGCCTGGTCGTCGCGGAGGCGATGGCGGCGGGGGTGCCGGCCGTCGCCTCCGGCCACGGCGCGTTCGTCGAACTCGTCGCGGACGGGGAGACGGGGCTGCTGCACCGGCCGGGCGAGCGGACCTCGCTCGCGTCCTGCCTGCGCCGGATCACCGCCGAACCGGCCCGCAACCGGGAGATGGGCGATGCGGCGCGGCTCCGGTACGAGCGGGGCTTCAGCCCGGCCGTCGGGCTGCGGCGCCTGGAAGAGGAGTACCGGGCCGCGATCGCGGGCCGGTCGGAACCATCGGAACCATCGGAACAAATGGGGGACGGAATCAATGGGGGGCAGTAAATGACACAGTGCCGACTCTGCGGCTCGGCGACGCTGGCGAGCGTCGTCGATCTGGGGGCGACACCGCCGTGCGAGAGCTTTCTCGCCGCGGACCAGCTCGACCTGGCCGAGCCCGCGTACCCGCTGCACCTGCGGGTCTGCACGGACTGCTGGCTCGCGCAGATCCCGCCGCTGATCACGCCCGAGGAGACGTTCAAGGAGTACGCGTACTTCTCGTCGTTCTCGACGTCCTGGGTGGAGCACGCGCGCGCCTTCGTCGCCGCCGCGGTGGAGAAGGCCGGACTCGGCCCGGACGCCTTCGTGGTGGAGGTCGCGAGCAACGACGGCTATCTGCTGAAGCACGTGGTGGACCGGGGGATCCGCTGCCTGGGCGTCGAGCCGTCGGTCAACGTCGGAGCGACGGCCCGCGACAAGGGCGTCCCCACGCTCACCGAGTTCCTGTCCCCGGAGACGGGGGCGGCGGTCCGCGCCGAACACGGCCCGGCGAACCTGGTCGTGGCCAACAATGTGTACGCGCACATCCCGGACGTCGTCGGCTTCACGCAGGGCCTGCGCGCGTTGGTCGCGGACGACGGCTGGGTCTCCATCGAGGTGCAGCACCTGCTGACCCTCATCGAGGAGAACCAGTACGACACGATCTACCACGAGCACTTCCAGTACTACACCGTCGCCTCCGCGATCCGCGCACTCGCCAGCGGCGGACTCGCCCTGGTGGACGTCGAGTTGCTGCCCACGCACGGCGGCTCGATCCGGCTGTGGGCACGGCCGGCGGAGGTGGCGGGGGAGCCCTCGCAGCGAGTGGCCGACGTACTGGAGCGGGAGAAGGCGGCCGGGCTCCAGGAACTCTCCGGGTACACCGAGTTCTCCGCCCGCGTCGCCAAGGTCCGCCGCGACCTCCTCAAGTTCCTCATCACGGCGGCCGAGGAGGGCAAGTCGGTCGTCGGCTACGGCGCGCCCGGCAAGGGCAACACGCTGCTCAACCACTGCGGCATCCGCCCCGACCTGCTCGCCTACACGGTCGACCGGAACCCGTACAAGCACGGCCGGTTCACGCCCGGCACCCGTATCCCGATCCTGCCGCCCGAGCGGATCGCCGAGGACAAGCCGGACTACGTCCTGATCCTCCCGTGGAACCTGAGGGCCGAGCTGACCGAGCAACTGGCGTTCGTGCACGAGTGGGGCGGCCGCCTGGTCTTCCCCATCCCGGAACTGAGTGTGGTCGAACCGAGCACCGTCGAGGAGAGGTCATGAAGGTCGTTCTGTTCTGCGGCGGCTACGGGATGCGGATGCGCAGCGGCGCCTCGGACGACGTGCCCAAGCCGATGGCGATGGTCGGCCCCCGCCCGCTGATCTGGCACGTCATGCGCTACTACGCGCACTACGGGCACAAGGAGTTCATCCTGTGCCTCGGCTACGGCGCCCACCACATCAAGGACTTCTTCCTCAACTACGAAGAGACCACGTCCAATGACTTCGTACTGAGGCACGGGCAGACCGAGCTGCTGTCCAACGACATCGCCGACTGGACGATCACCTTCGCGCAGACCGGCATCGAGTCCCCGATCGGCGAGCGCCTGCGCCGCGTCCGCCACCACCTCGACGGCGACGAGATGTTCCTCGCCAACTACGCCGACGTCCTCACCGACGCGCCGCTCGACGAGATGGTCGACCGGTTCGCGGAGCGCGACGCGGGCGCGTCGATGATGGTCGTGCCGCCGCAGTCCTCCTTCCACTGCGTGGACCTCGGCGAGGACGGCCTCGTCGGCGGCATCACCGCGGTCAGCGACATGCCGCTGTGGGAGAACGGCGGCTACTTCGTGCTCCGCCAGGAGGTCTTCGACCACATCCCGGAGAACGGGGACCTGGTCGCCGACGGCTGCCACCAACTCGCCAAGCGGGGACGGCTCGTGGCCCACCAGCACCGCGGCTTCTGGAAGCCCACCGACACCGTCAAGGAGCGGGCCGCGCTCGACGCCGGCTACGCGCGCGGCGACCGGCCGTGGGCCGTGTGGGAGCGCGGCGGCGTGGAGGTGGGCGCGTGATCCGGCTCGAAGCCGGCCGCACGGGCCCGGACCGTGTCGTCGCGGTCGGCGCGCACTGCGACGACATCGCCATCGGAGCGGGCGGCACGCTGCTCGCGCTGTGCCGGGCCCGACCCGGCCTGCGCGTCGACGCGCTGGTGCTCTCCGGCGGCGGAAGCGAGCGCGAGGAGGAGGAGCGGGCCGCGCTCACCGCCTTCTGCCCCGGCGCCGACCTGCGCCTGACCGTGCTCAAACTGCCGGACGGCCGCATGCCCGTGCACTGGGAGGAGGCCAAGTCCGCCGTCGAGGAACTGCGCACGCGCACCGACCCCGACCTCGTCCTCGCCCCGCGCACCGACGACGCGCACCAGGACCACCGCGGCCTCGCGCGCCTGATGCCCACCGCGTTCCGCGACCACCTCGTCCTCGGCTACGAGATCGTCAAATGGGACGGCGACCTCGGCCGCATGAACGCCTACCAGCCACTGACACCCGACACCGCCGAGGACAAGGTGCGGCTGCTCCAGGAGCACTACGCATCCCAGCGGCACCGCCCCTGGTACGACCGCGAGGCCTTCCTCGGCCTCGCCCGGATCCGCGGCATCGAATGCCACGAGCGCTACGCCGAAGCGTTCGCCGTCACCAAACTCACGCTCGACCTGGGGACTTGTACCCCGGGCAGCTCCACTCAGGGGGATTGAACCTTGCGCGTACTACTGACCGGACACCAGGGCTACCTGGGCACCGTGATGGCCCCGGTCCTCAAGGCCGCAGGACACGACGTCGTCGGCCTCGACTCCGGCCTGTTCGCCGACTGCGTCCTCGGCCCGACCCCCGACGACCCGCAGGGACACCGGGTCGACCTCCGCGACGTCACCGCCGAGCACGTGGCGGGCGTCGACGCCGTGATCCACCTCGCCGCGCTCTCCAACGACCCGCTCGGCTCGCTCGCGCCCGAGCTCACGTACGACATCAACCACCACGCCTCCGTCCACCTCGCCCGCCTCGCCCGCGAAGCCGGTGTCAAGCGCTTCCTGTACGCCTCCACGTGCTCGGTGTACGGCGCGGCGGGCGGCGACGAACTCGTCGGCGAGGACGCCCCGTTGCGCCCCGTCACCCCGTACGCCGAGTCCAAGGTGCGCGTCGAGGACGACCTGCACGCCCTCGCCGACGGCGACTTCACCCCGGTGTACATGCGCAACGCCACCGCCTTCGGCTACTCGCCGCGGCTGCGCGCCGACATCGTCCTGAACAACCTGGTGGGCCACGCGCTGCTCTCCGGCGAAGTGCTCGTCCTCTCCGACGGCACCCCGTGGCGCCCCCTCGTGCACGCCGCCGACATCGCCCGTGCCTTCACCGCCGCGCTCACCGCGCCCCGCGAGGCGGTCCACGACCGGGCGTTCAACATCGGCAGCGAGACCAACAACGTCACCGTCGCCGAGATCGCCGAACAGGTCGCCGAGGCGGTCACCGGGGCGAAGGTGCGGATCACGGGCGAGTCCGGCGCCGACCCGCGCTCGTACCGGGTGGACTTCTCCCGCTTCCGCACGGCGATAGAAGGCTTCGACTGCGAGTGGGACGTCAAGCGCGGCGCCCTCGAACTCGCCGACGCCTACCGGAAGTTCGGCCTCACCAAGGACGCCTTCGACAACCGCTTCACCCGCCTCGCCGTGCTCCGCTCCGCCTCCGAGGCCGGCACCGTCGACGACACCCTGCGGTGGCGCCCGTGACCGGGCCGGGAGCGGAGATGCACGCCCTGGTGGAGCGCCTGTACCCGCTCTGCCGGAGCATCACCGGCGACGGGGTGCGCGCCACCCTGGCCATCATCGGCGAACACATCCCGCTCGACGTGCACGAGGTGCCGACCGGAACCCAGGTCCTCGACTGGACGGTGCCCCAGGAGTGGAACATCCGCGACGCGTACATCGCCGACGCCGCCGGGAACCGGCTCGTCGACTTCGCCGCGTCCAGCCTGCACGTGCTCGGCTACAGCGTCCCGGTGTCCGCGACACTGCCCCTGTCCGAGCTGCGCGAGCACCTGCACACCCTGCCCGAACAGCCGAACCTCGTTCCGTACCGCACGAGTTACTACAAACCGGAGTGGGGCTTCTGCCTCGCTCAGGACACCCTCGACGCGATGCCGGAAGGCGAGTACGAGGTGTGTGTCGACTCGACGCTGGAGGACGGACACCTCACGTACGCCGAGCACGTGGTCCCCGGCCAGGTCCCGGACGAGGTCATCGTCTCGTGCCACATCTGCCACCCGGCGCTCGCCAACGACAACATGGCGGGCGTCGCGGTGGCGGTGCAGCTGGCGCGGGAGCTCGCGGAGCGCAACCCGTACTACACCTACCGGTTCATCTTCGCGCCCGGCACCATCGGCGCCATCACCTGGCTCGCCCGCAACAAGGAGCGGGTCGACCGGGTCAAGCACGGGCTCGTGCTTGCCTGCGCGGGCGACCCCGGTGACATCACGTACAAGCAGAGCAGGCGCGGCGACGCGGAGATCGACCGGGTCCTGCGGCATGTGCTGCGGACCTCCGAACGGCCGCACACCATAAAGGAGTTCACGCCGTACGGCTACGACGAGCGGCAGTACTGCTCGCCCGGCTTCGACCTCGGCGTCGGCTCGCTCACCCGCACCCCGTACGCCGAGTACCCCGAGTACCACACCTCGGGCGACAACCCGGACTTCGTCACCCCGGAGGCGATGGCCGACACGCTCGCCGTGTGCCGGGAGGCGTTCGCCGTGCTCGACCGGAACCGCACGTACCACAACCAAAGCCCGTACGGGGAACCCCAGTTGGGGCGGCGCGGGCTGTACGAGGCGCTCGGCGGGCGCAGTGACACCAAACAGGCGCAGATGGCGATGCTGTGGGTGCTCAACCTGTCCGACGGCACACACAGCCTCCTGGACATCGCCGAGCGCTCCGGGCTGCCCTTCGACACCGTCGCCGACGCGGCCGCCGCGCTGCGCGAAGCGGGGCTGGTCAAGGCATGACGTCGACGACCACCGAGGGGGAGGGCGCCACGAACGGGGAGGGGACCACGAAGCCGTCCGCCGGATCCGCGAAGCGGGCCCTCGCGGGCCGGCTGTCCTGGGGCCTCGCCGACCAGGCCGCCTCCAGCATGTCCAACTTCGCGGTGGGCATCTACGTGGCCCGCTCCCTCGGCGTCACCGCGTTCGGCGTGTTCAGCCTGGCCTGGGTGACGTACGGCGTCGTCCTCAACGTCTCCCGCGGCCTGGCCACCGACCCGCTCATGGTGCGCTTCAGCGGGGTGTCCCAGGAGTCGTGGCGACGGGCGGTCGCCCGGTCCTCGGGCACCGCGCTCGGTGTCGGCTGCGCCCTCGGTGCGGCGTCCCTCGTGGTCGGCCTCGCGCTCGGCGACCGGGTCGGGCCCGCCTTCGCGTGCCTCGGAGTCGTCCTGCCGGGGCTGCTGTTGCAGGACTCCTGGCGGTTCGCGTTCTTCGCCGCGGGCACCGGGCGCAAGGCCTTCGTCAACGACGTGGTGTGGTGCGTCGCGCTCGTCCCCGCCCTGCTGATCGCGGCCCGCGTCGGCGGCGTCGCCGCGTTCGTGCTCGCCTGGGGCGGCTCCGCCGCGGTGGCCGCCGCGTACGGCTGGTTCCAGTCCGGGATCCGGCCCCGGGTGACCGGCGCGCGCGAGTGGCTGCGCGCGCACCGCGACCTTGGCTCCCGCTACCTCGTCGAGAACGTCAGCAACAGCGGCGGCAGCCAACTGCGGGCGTACGGGCTCGGCGTGATCGTCGGGGTCGGCGCGGTGGGTGTCGTGCGCGGCGCGGAGCTGCTGCTCGGCCCGTTCATGGCCGTCCTCATGGGCCTTTCGCTGGTGACCGTCGCGGAGGCGGCGCGCGTGCTGCGCCGCGCCCCGCACCGGCTCGGGAAGTTCTGCCTCCTCCTCGGCGGCGGGCAGGCCGTCGCCGCGCTGCTGTGGGGCGCCGCGCTGCTCCTCGTACCGGACAGCGGCGGCGAGTTCGTCCTCGGCGACGTATGGGCAGCGTCCTCGCAGCTCATCGTGCCCGTCACGCTCGGCGTCGCGGGCGCGGGGCTCGGCACCGGAGCGGCGGCAGGACTGCGCGCGCTCGGCGCGGCCAGACGCAGCCTGCGCTCCCAGCTGTTCGCCTCCGTCTTCTACGTCGGCGGCGGGCTCGGCGGCGCGGCCGTCGGCGGCACGGTCGGCTCGGCCTGGGGCGTCGCCACCGCCACCCTCACCGGCTCCGTCGTGTGGTGGCTGCAGCTGCGGACCGCCCTGCGCGAGCACCACCACAACCCCACCCCCGAAGCGAGGACCCCATGACCGACCGACCCCGGCTGAGTATCGGCCTGCCCGTCTACAACGGCGAGGAGTACCTCGCCGAGTCCCTCGACGCGCTCCTCGGCCAGACCTACGAGGACTTCGAGCTGGTCATCACCGACAACGCCTCGACCGACGGGACGCAGGACATCTGCCACACCTACGCGGCCAAGGACTCCCGCATCCGCTACATCCGGCTGCCGCAGAACATCGGCGCCGCCCCCAACCACAACTACGTGTTCACCCAGTGCGACGGCGAACTCTTCAAGTGGGCCTCGCACGACGACCTGTACGCCCGCGACCTGCTGGCCCGCTGCGTGGACGCCCTCGACGAGCGGCCCGACGTCGTCCTCGCCCACGCCGACCAGGCCGTCATCGACGAGCAAGGCAAGGTGAAGGTCCCGTACACCTACACCCTCAACACCGCCTCGCCGTCCGCCCCCGAACGGTTCCGCAGCATGCTCTTCGAACCCGGCGGCGACGACTTCTACGGCGTCATCCGCGCCGACGTGCTCCGCAAGGTGAAGCCGCACGACAGCTACCACCACGCCGACCGCACCTTCGTCGCCGAGATCGGCCTGCACGGCCCCTTCCACCAAGTGCCGGAACTGCTCTACTTCCGCCGCGACCACCCCACCCGCGCCGAACGCGCCAACCCCTCCAAGCGCGCCCGCTGCGTCAACCTCGACCCGCGCCGCGCGGGCCGGCTGCACCCGACGCCGCGCCTGCTCGCCGAGTACGTCGCCGGGTTCGTGTCCGCGATCCGGCGCGCCCCGCTGTCCTCCGCCGAACGCCGTGCCTGCTACGGGCACTTGGCGACGTGGGCGACCAGCCGGGCGAGGCCGGGAGCGGGGGAGCGGGTCGAGGACCGGGCGCCGGTGGACCCGGCGACGTACAAGGTGTCCGTGGACGACATCGTCGCGGGCCGCGAGGGGCGCAAGCCATGAGCCGCGTACGCGTCGGGGTGTTCGGCCTGCTCGGCTCCGGCAACCTCGGCAACGACGGCTCCCTCGAAGCCGTGCTCCACTACCTGCGCGCCGAACACCCGGACGCGATCGTCGACGCGCTGTGCGGCGGACCCGAGATTGTCACCGCCCGGTACGGGATTCCCGCGACCCGGCTGCACTGGAACCGCGGCGAGTACGCGACCGCCTCCCGGGTGGGCGCGCTGGCGTCGAAGGGCGTCGGCAAACTCGTCGACATCGCCCGCACCGCCGCCTGGGTGCGCCGCCACGACGTGGTGATCGTGCCGGGCATGGGCGTCCTGGAGGCCACGCTGCCGCTGCGGCCGTGGGGATTCCCGTACTCGTTGTTCCTGCTGTGCGCGAGCGGCAGGCTGTTCGGTACGAAGGTGGCGCTGGTCAGCGTCGGCGCGGCGAAGATCCGCGTCCCGGCGACCCGCGCCCTCGTCCGCTGGTCGGCGCGGCTCGCCGCCTACCGCTCCTACCGCGACACCCAGTCCCGCGACGCGATGCGGGCGATGGGCGTGAACACCGCGCGCGACGCGGTCTACCCGGACCTCGCGTTCGCCCTGCCGACCCCCGGGGCCACGCCGGACGTGGGCACGGTCTGCGTCGGCGTCATGGACTTCCACGGCGGCAACGACGACCGGGCACGCGCCGACGAGATCCACCGCCGGTACGTGGACGGCACGACCCGGTTCGTGCGGGCGCTCGTCGAGGACGGCAGGCGGGTGCGGCTGCTCACCGGCGACGACTGCGACGTGACGGTGGTCGGCGCGATCCTCGACGCGGTCGACTCGCCCCTCGTCACCGCCGCCGAACCGGCGTCCCTCGCCGACCTGATGAAGGAGACGGCCGCCGCCGACACCGTCGTCGCGACCCGCTACCACAACCTCATCTGCGCCCTGAAGTCCGGCACTCCGACGCTCGCCCTCACCTACGCGGCCAAGAGCGACGCCCTCATGGAGCGGATGGGCCTCGGCACGTACTGCCATCCGGCCCGCGAGGTCGACGCCGACCGGCTCCTCGAACAGTTCCGGGACCTGGAGAAGCGTTCGGCGGACCTGCGCCGCACCCTGACCGGCCGCAACCAGGACGCGACACGCCAACTGGCCGACCAATTCACGGCGTTGACCGCCGCCGTGTTCCCGACCACCGGCCGCACACACCACCACGCACCTCGGGGGAACCGATGAAACTGACCGAAGTCCCGGAGATCGACGGGGCGTTCCTGCTGGAACCCACTCCGCACGCCGACGAACGCGGCTTCTTCTGCCGCACCTTCGACGCCGACGTGCTCCGCTCCGTCGGCCTCGACCCGCACGCCTTCGTCCAGGACAGCGTGTCCCGCTCGGTGCGCGGCGTGCTGCGCGGAATGCACCTGCGCTCCGGCAAGGGCGAGGCCAAGCTGGTGCGCTGCTCGTACGGGAAGATCTTCGACGTCGTCGTCGACCTGCGGCCCGACTCCCCGACGTACCGCAATCGCGCCACCTTCGAGCTGTCCGGCGACACCCAGGCCACCCTCTACATCCCGGCCGGATGCGCGCACGGCTTCCAGGCGCTGACCGAGACCGCCGACACCTCGTACCGCATCGACCGCCCGCACGACCCGTCCGAGGACGTGACGATCGCCTTCGACGACGCGGAGCTCGCCATCCCGTGGCCGCTGCCGCCGACCGCGATGTCCCAGCGCGACCGGCAGGCGCCCAGCCTCGCCGAAGTCCTCAAGCAGAAGGGGAGTTGAGGCCGTCGTGCCCACCGAAGACACCGTGCCCACCGAAGACGCCGTGACCACCGAAGACATCGTGCCCGCCGAGGACATCGACCTGCCCGCGTCGCGCGCGGCCAACGACCGACTGCACGCCATGATCCCCGGCGGCGCCCACACCTACGCCAAGGGCGACGACCAGTACCCCGAGCACCTCGCCCCCGTCATCAGCCACGGCCGCGGCGCCCACGTCTGGGACGTCGACGGCAACCGCTACATCGAGTACGGCTCCGGGCTCCGCTCCGTCAGCCTCGGCCACGCCCACCCGCGCGTCACCGAGGCCGCCCGCCGCGAACTCGACCGCGGCAGCAACTTCGTACGCCCGTCGATCCTGGAGGCCGAGGCCGCCGAGCGGTTCCTCGCCACCGTGCCGACCGCCGACATGGTGAAGTTCGCGAAGAACGGCTCCGACGTCACGACCGCCGCCGTCCGCCTCGCCCGCGCCGCGACCGGCCGCCCGCGCGTCGCGATCTGCGCCGACCACCCGTTCTTCTCCGTCGACGACTGGTTCATCGGCGTCACCCCCATGTCCGCGGGCATCCCGGCTGCGACCACCGAACTCACGGTGTCGTTCCCGTACGGGGACCTGGCCGCCACGGAGGAACTCCTCACCCGCTACGAGGACGAGATCGCCTGCCTCGTCCTCGAACCCGCCGCCCACACCGAGCCACCTCCCGGATACCTCGCCGGACTGCGCGCGCTCGCCGACCGGTACGGCTGCGTCCTCGTCTTCGACGAGATGATCACCGGCCTGCGCTGGTCGGAGGCGGGCGCCCAGGGCCTGTACGGAGTCGTCCCCGACCTGTCGACCTTCGGCAAGGCGCTCGGCAACGGGTTCGCGGTGTCGGCGCTGGCCGGGCGCCGGGACCTGATGGAGCGGGGCGGACTGCGGCACTCCGGCGAGCGCGTCTTCCTGCTGTCCACGACGCACGGCGCGGAGACGCACTCCCTGGCCGCCGCGATGGCCGTGCAGACCACGTACGTCGAGGAGGGCATCACGGCGCGGCTGCACGCGCTCGGCGAGCGCCTGGCCGCCGGGGTCCGGGAGGCCGCGTCGAGCATGGGGGTCGCCGAGCACGTCCTCGTACGAGGACGTGCCAGCAACCTGGTCTTCGCGACCCTCGACGAGACCGGGCAGCCCTCGCAGCCGTACCGCACCCTGTTCCTGCGCCGTCTCCTCATGGGCGGGGTGCTCGCCCCGTCGTTCGTGGTGAGCAGCGCGCTGACCGAGGACGACATCGACGCCACCGTCGACGTGGTGGCCGAGGCATGTGCCGTGTACCGCAAGGCACTTGACGCCGGGGACCCCACGCCGTGGGTGGGCGGCAGGCCGGTGAAGCCGGTGTTCCGACGCCTGGTGTGAGCTCAGCGGGGCGTGGCTGGTCGGCGGGCGTCCGCGACCCGGTCGACCAGCCACCCCGTCAGCGGCACCACCGCGAGCGCCAGGCACCAGCCGCCGAGCACGTCGGTCACGTAGTGGGCGCTGAGGGCGGCCTGCGCCCACCCCATGACGGCGCCCGCGACCAGCGCCGCACCGCACACCAGCCACGCCCCGGCCGCTCTCCCCAGGCCGAGGCGCCCGGCCGCGAGCAGCGCCACGGTGAGGGCGAGCGCGGTGAGGAATCCGGTGTGGCCGCTGGGGTAGGACAGGTTCTCGGGACCGTGGATGGTGCGCCCGACGACCGTCTTCAGGGCCGTCCCCACACCCACCGTCACGGCGACCGCGACGACGACGAGCACCGCCCCGCGCGGCCATCGCAGCAGCAGGCAGCCGGTCACGACGGCCGCGACCAGCACGGCCGAGCCCACGGGTTCCCCCAGGAAGTCGATGGCGAGCCCGATGCCCCGCCAGGGGCTGCCGACGCTGTCCGCCGTCGGGTCGACGAGCCACGAGTCCACCGCGCCGCCCGCGCCGTCACCCGCGTACAGCACGCCGAGAGCGGCGACGAGCAGGGCGGAGAGGGCCGCGACCAGGCCGAGAGGGGCGCGCAGCGCGGTGGGCAGGACCGCGGGCTGAGCGTCGGAGACGGTGTCGTTGGTGTCGTCGTCGTCCACTTCGGTCAGGCAATCCAACGCGAGCCCCCCCATAGCCGTCTCTTCCCCTCGGATCCCCTCGGATCCACTCTTCGGTGACGATATCCGGCCCGGCCGTGCCGTGTCCTTCCAACTCCGCAAGGCGGTGGGGGAGTTGGACGGGCCCGCTCGTGAGCCGCGGCCCCGGTGGCGGGCTCCGTGCTAGCGTTGAGCGTTTGCCGCCGCGCCTTCCCCGGTACGGTCCGGTCCCCTCGGAGGAAGGCTCTCAGTGAGCGAATCAGCACGTGCCGACGCCCGGCAGCAGGACGGACCCCCGTCCTTCGCGGACCTCGGCCTGCCGGCCACGGTGCTGCGCACGCTCGACGAGCAGGGCGTCACGACGCCCTTCCCCATCCAGGCGGCGGCGCTGCCGGACGCGCTCGCCGGGCGCGACGTCCTGGGCCGGGGCCGCACCGGCTCCGGCAAGACACTCGCCTTCGGCCTCGGCCTGCTCGCCCGCACCGCCGGCCGCCGCGCACAGCCGAAGGAACCCCTCGCCCTCGTCCTCGTCCCCACCCGGGAACTGGCGCAGCAGGTGACGGAGGCGCTCACCCCGTACGCGGAGGCCCTGCGGCTGCGGCTCGCGACGGTCGTCGGCGGGGTGTCCATGGGGCGGCAGGCGGCGGCGCTGCGGGACGGCGCCGAGGTCGTCGTCGCGACGCCGGGCCGCCTCCACGACCTGATCGGCCGCAAGGGCTGCCGCCTGGACCGGGTGCGGATCACGGTCCTCGACGAGGCCGACCAGATGTGCGACATGGGCTTCCTGCCGCAGGTCACGGAGGTCCTCGACCAGGTGCGCCCCGACGGGCAGCGCATGCTGTTCTCCGCGACCCTCGACGGCGACGTGGACCACCTGGTGCGCACCTATCTGCGCGAGCCCGCCACCCACTCCGTCGACCCCTCGTCCGGCGGCGCGGTCACCACGATCGAGCACCACCTCCTCGTCGTGCACGGGCCCGACCGCTGGTCCGTCGCCACGGAGATCGCGGCCCGCGAAGGCCGCGTCCTGCTCTTCCTCGACACGAAGCACGGCGTCGACCAGCTCACCCGGCATCTGCGGGCGAGCGGAGTGCCGGCCGCCGCGCTGCACAGCGGCAAGGCGCAGCCGCAGCGCACCAAGACCCTCGCCCAGTTCAAGAACGGCGAGATCACCGCGCTGGTCGCGACGAACGTCGCCGCCCGCGGCCTGCACGTCGACGACCTCGACCTCGTCGTGAACGTCGACCCGGCCACCGACCCCAAGGACTACCTGCACCGCGCGGGCCGCACGGCGCGCGCGGGCCGCTCCGGCACCGTCGTCACGCTGGTCCTGTCCGGGCAGCGCCGCGAGACGGGCCAGGTCCTGGCGGACGCCGAGGTCACGGCGAAGACCACGAAGGTGCGCTCCGGCGAGGCGGAGCTGAGCCGCATCACGGGTGCGAAGGCCCCCTCCGGGAAGCCGCTCGACGGCTCCCCGGCCGCGTCCCGCGCCAAGAACCAGAACACCCCGTTCCGCGGCCTCGGCAGCACCAAGGACCCGAAGCGCGCCGCCGGTTCGGGCACCGGCTCCGGTTCGGGTTCCGGCGGCCGTGCCTCCCGGAAGACCAACGAGGCCCGCAAGCTGGCGGAGGCGCGGAAGGCGGCGCGGGTGCGGCGGGGGCGCTGAGCCCGGCTATCCGGCGGGCTCGTCCTCCAGGTCGAGGGCTCCGCCGCGTACGAGGTCCGCGACGGCCGTGATGTCGTGCTCCAGGGCCCGGTCGCCCTCGACGAACGGCGACACCTTTCGTACGAGGGCGTGCACGCGCCGGAGTTCGGGGGACAGCACGTCCGTGCCGCGCAGGTCGGCGGCCTGGCACAGCGCCAGCAGGTGGATGGCGGTGAGCCGCAGGGTCAGGTCGACGGCGGTGCGGGTGTGGCGGGCCGCGATGGTGCCCATGCTGACCTTGTCCTGGTTGTGCGCCTCGGTGGACCGGGAGAAGCTCGTCGCCGGCATCGTGAGGTGCAGCGCCTCGGCCGCCAGCGCGGAGGCGGCGAGCTGCATGCCCTTGAAACCGTGGTGCAGACCCGCCTCCCGGCTGTCCTCGGGAAAGCGCGGGATCAGGTTGGGCGTCAGGCCGTTGTTGAACTTCTCGTCGACGACCAGCTGCAACTGCCGGTCCAGGAGGTCCGCGACACCGGCGACGGCGGTCCGCAGCGCGTCCATCGCCTGCCCGACATGACCTCCGTAGAAGTTCCCGCCGTTGTGCACCCGACCGGTGTCGGCGTCGAACAGCGGGTTGTCGTTGGTGGAGTTGACCTCCGTCCCGATCCACGGCTCCACCCAGCTCAAGGTGTCGCGCAGCACACCGGTCACGTGCGGGGCGCAGCGGATCGAGTATCTGTCCTGAATGGGCCGATCCAACTGCCGGTACCCCGCCTCCGGGACGCCCGGGCCGCCGTCCTGCCCGGCGGCCTCGGGCTCCGCGGCCCGGGGCTCCGCGGCGGCGGACCCCAGCAGCGTACGGACGACGGCGGCGCTGCGCGCGGTCCCCGGATGGGGCTTGTGCGCGAAGACGAACGGGGCGAAGTGGCCGGGGTTGCCGACCGTGACCCGGGAGGTCAGCGCCGTGCACACCTCGGAGGCGAACGCCAGCCTGCGCGCGTCGTGCACGGCGAGCGCCGCGAACGCCGACATGAACGACGTCCCGTTGAGCAGGGCGAGCCCTTCCTTGGCCACCAGCTCGACCGGTTCCAGACCGGCCCGCTCAAGCGCCGTGGCGGACGGCACCACCTCGCCCGCGCAGCGCACCTCGCCCTGCCCCGTCAGCAGGTTGGCGAGGTAGCTGAGCGGGATCAGGTCGCCGCTCGCGCCGACCGAGCCGCGCTCCGGGACCAGCGGCAGCAGCCCGGCGTTCAGGCAGTCGAGCAGCAGCCGTACGACGTGCGGGCGCAGCGCCGAATGGCCGCGGGCCAGGCAGTTGGCCCGGATGAGCATCGTCGCGCGCACCACTTCGTCGGCGGCGTGCGGGCCGACGCCGCAGGACAGGAACCGGACGAGGTTCGTCTGGAGCGCCGCCGCCTTCGCGCCGGAGATCTGCCGGGTGTTGCTGTCGCCGAAGCCGGCGGTGACCCCGTACAGCGGAACCCCCGCGTCGACCAGTCGCTCCTTCACGTCGACCGAGCGCCGCATGCGCCGCTCCGCCTCCGCGCACAGCACCACCGCGCGCCGCTGAGGCGTGCGGGCGGTCTCGGCCACCTGCGCCAGGCTCAGGCTGTGCCCGTCGACGCGCACCACGTCGTCGACCGGACCGGACCAGTTGTCTTGCATCGTCACGCGCGACTCCACCCTTGACCATGATCATCGGACGCGACACCCAACGACCACCCACCGCCCCGGTCACGCGCGCAGCGCCGCCAAATGGGCGGAGCGGACCTCCGGCGTCTGCCCCTGCACGACGAGGAACAGGCCCTCCCTGGCCAGCCGTTGGGCGGGCTGCGACAGGCCGAAGGCGCGCCCGCCGCCCGCCGCGATGGCCGCGGTGGTGGCCGCGCGCATCAGGTCGTAGGCGCGGGTCTTGGCCGCGAGCCGGTCGTCGAGGCGCTCGGCGGCGGGGACTTCGTCGACGAGGGCGTACGCGTCGCGGCGCACGACATGGATGCGCTCGCGCAGCACCGCCGCCGTCTCCTTCGCCTCGCCGTCGCCCGCCGCGTCGAGCAGGTCGAGGGCGGCGCGGGCCACGCCGAACACGGCGGGGTTGGTGTTGGTGTTCTTCGGCCGGTCCTGCGTGGCCCACCGCTCGTACGGGAGCCGCACCGCCACCGCCTCGTCGGGCAGCACGAGCCCGTCGAGGACCAGGCCGACCGTGCGGGAGCCGGTGAGCGCGGCGAGTTGGAGCGGCGCGGTGGGGGCGAGCCCCGGCTGCTCGCGCGCTTCGGCGGCGGCGAACACCACCTCGCCGTCCTCGGTCGCCCCGCCGAGCAGGAACATGTCGTTCAGGCCCCAGCCGGTGTACCAGGGCACGCGCCCGTCGAAGCGCCAGCCGCCCGCGACCCGGGACGCCCGCACCGGCAGCTTCGGGTACGCGCGCAGGTGCGAGAACGCGATCCCCGCCAGCAACTCGCCCTCGGCCAGCGGCCGCAGCCACCGCTCGCGCGCCACTTCCTCGCCCGTGGCAAGGGTCCGCACCGGCGTGTGGTGCTGCGCCTGGATGAAGAACGTGGAGCAGCAGGCCCCCGCCAGGATCTCGGCGACCTCACGGCCGACGGCCGCCGGTGCGTCCGCGCCGCCGTACGCCGCGGGCGCGTTGACGCCCAGCACCCCGGACGCCTTGACGGCCGCGACGGCCTCGGGCGTGACGCCCCCCTGGTCGTGGGCCTGCGCGGCGGGAGCGAGGACGTCGTCGGCGAGGCGGCGGGCCGCCGCGACGAGAGCGTGGTCGGCGGTGGCGTCGGTGGTCATGCGGTGGGCTCCTGTTCGACGGTGCGGGGCTCGCCCGAGGTGCGTATCGGACGGTCGGCCCAGTCGAACACGGCGTAGCGGTGACGCAAGATGGGGTCCATGACTCTGGCCACCCCATCGCTGCGCACCGCCCGCTTACGGCTGCGCCCCTTCACCGACGCCGACGCGGACTCCCTCTTCGCGCTGCACAGCAGCACGTACGTCATGCGCTGTTGGGACTCCCCGGCGTGGCACGACAGGGCCCGGGGCGAACGCTTCATCGCCGTGTGCCGGAAGGTGGCGGACGAGGGCGCCGTCGCGCATGTGTCAGTCGAAGACGACGGTGTTGGTGTCCGGCGCGCTGTGCGGCAGCATCGTCGCCTCGCCGGTCGCGCCCTTGAAGTCGCCCGTGCCTCCGATCACCGCGGAACGGGTGGGCCGGGGCATGGTGTCCTCGTCCTTCTGGATGGGCTTGAACGCCTGGGTGAAGATCTCGCCCCTGCCGTCGATGACATAGGCGCCGGAACACATCGAGCCCACCGTCTGCTTCCCGGGCGCCTGCGCGGTGCAGTCGTAGTAGAACCGACCCACCAACTCCCCCGTGGCGTCGAGGAGTCGGGCGTCGCCGTCGAACTGCTGGCCCTCCGCGCCGCTGGGCTGCTCGTCCTCGTAGCCGAAGTCGACGGTCATGGTGGGCAGCGGGTCCGGCTCCGACGCCGAGTCCAGGGCCGAGGCCGGGGCGGCCAGGGCGCCGACCGCCGCGGTGACCGAGGCGGCCGCGAGGCCCAGGGAGCGTCCGAGCAGGTGGGTGGGTGTCATGAGGAGCCCTCTCCGTCGAGTCGGGTGCGGGTCACCCCGCGCGGTAAATACGCACGGTAGTTGAGTGACACCGTGTGTCACCGGCATCAGAGGTGTGACGGCGTGCCCGGGGCATCAAGGTGTGGTGGCCTGCCCGGGGCTTAGGGTCGCCGCATGCGACGTACGACGGCAGTGACGGTCACGGGGCTCGCCGGGGTCCTGGCCTGGGGCGAGTGGCTGAACCGGCGCTGGTCCCGGGCGCTCGTGGGGGAGGGGGACGGTGGTGGTGGCTCGGAGGTGGTGGTCGTGCTGGGGTTCCGCAACGCGCGGCGGACGGCGAATCTCGTCAACCGGTGGCGGGTTCGCGCGGGTGTCCGGTCCGCCGTCGCGCGCGACACACGCCTGGTATTCAGCGGTGGCGCGGTCGGCGGTGATGTCACCGAGGCGCGGCTGATGGCCCGGTACGCGCGGTCGGTCCTCGCGTACGACGGCGCCGTGGTCCTGGAGGAGGCGAGCGCGACGACCTGGGAGAACGTCAGCCACGTGATCCCGCTCGTCGAGCACGCCGACCGCATCAAGGTCGTCTCCCAGCCCGCCCACGCGCTCAAGGCCCGCGCCTACCTGCGGCGGCAGCGCCCCGACCTCGCCGAACGGCTCGTGCGCGCGGACGACTACCGGCCCGGCGAGTGGCTGCTCGCCAAACCGGTGCTGGCCGTGTACGGGCTCTGGACGCTGCGCGGTGTCACCGGCGCGCGGTCGTCGGGCTCGGGAAGCTCCTCGTCGAGCAGGCCCGACTTGGCGATCATGTAGGCGAGTTGGGCGCGGCTGCGGCTGTCGAACGCCTCAGCGGCCTTGGCCATATGGGTGGCCACCGTCCTGACGCTCATCCCGAGCCGGCCCGCGATGGTCTTGTCGGTGTAGCCGTTGACCATCAGCTGAAGGACCGCGCGCCGGGTCTCGTCGAGCAGTAGCGGCGGGCGGTATTCGTTCGGCGTGCTGGGCAGTGGGACGGCCCGCTCCCAGGAGTGCTCGAAGAGGCCGACCAAGTACCGGACCACGCCTGGGTGTTCGATGGCCAGCGCGACCTGGCGGCGCTCCGCCACCGGATCGGGGACGAAGGCGATCCTGCGGTCGCACACGATGAGCCGGTCGAACACCTCGTCCAGGGTGCGGACTTCGGCACCGGCGGCCGAGACCCGCTCCACGTAGCACAGGGTCGGCCCGTGCGTGCGGACGGTGTGCTGGTAGATGGTCCGCTGGCGGACCCCGCGCCGCAGCGCCGGCAGATCGCTGGCGAGCGCCGCCTCGAGGAGCTCCTGCGGGCGGCCGCCTCCCGGCTGCGCGGTCAGGAGTTCCTCACGGCAGGAGTGCACGGCGGAGGAGAGCGTGGCGCTGATGACGTCCGCGCCGCGGACGACCCGGATGGACGACGTCTCGTCGTCGCCCCGCGCGCTGCCCCAGTAGACCGCCTCCGCCCGGTGCAGGGAGGACCGGGCCACGCTGAGGGCCTGCTGCGCCTCCTCGATCGTCTTCTCCACCGGGCGCATCACCGAGTGGGCGGCCAGGCCCGGCGGAACCGCGGCGAACCGGCCCCCCGGCGTCCGCCGCAACAGCCCCAGCGCCAGCAGACATTCGGGACCTTCCTCTGATATCCCGTCCCCCTTGAGGGCCTCCGCGTAGAAGCTCAGGCCCTCCGCGCAGATCTCGGACACAGGGCTATCGCCCGCTATGACCAAGTTTGTGCACATATATCGATCCTTCATGTCCTGTCGTTGCACGTTCATGCTCCAGGACATCCCTTTGTCCGACCAGCGGCGGACCCCATGATTCTGGTCACGGGCCCGATCGATTCGGCCCGGCAGAAACCTGGGGGGTTCTCATGCGCGAGCAGCGCATTCTTCAGCACGCTCTCATCGGCCTCACGGCAGCGGTTCTGACGGTTTTGGGGATTTCCGTCGACGGCTCCGCGGGCGAGTCGTCCGGCGCCGAGAAGGCCGTGTCCGCGGCGCCGGCCATGGAGCAGGGGGCGTCGCCGGACGACTCGCAATGGGGCTGACGCGATCCGTACGCCCTTCCTCCGCTTCCACCCTTTTCCCGTAGGAGACGCCATGTCGGCCGTTCCGCTCGAATCATCGCTCGACTCTGTCTTCGTCGGGCTGCACAAGCGGCTGGAGAATCTGAAAGAAGCCGGGCTCTACCGGGAGTTCACACCCTGCTCCTACTTGGCGGCGGAGCCCGGCCACGCGATCCACCAGGGGAGGCGCATCCAGGTCTGGTGCACCAACGACTACCTGGGCATGAGCCAGCACCCGAAGGTCATGGAGGCGCAGATCGCCTCCACCCGGCGGCACGGCACCGGAAACGGCGGATCGCGCAACATCGCGGGAACCAGCGAGGCACACGTCGACCTCGAACGCCGGCTCGCCGACTGGCACCGGGCGCCGCGCGCGCTGGTCTTCTCCAGCGGATACGTCGCCAACTTCGAGACGCTGTCCACGCTGTTGACCGCGGTTCCGGAGACGGTGGTCTTCTCCGATTCCCTCAACCACCGATCCCTGATCGAGGGAATCCGATCTTCCGGAAACGCCAAGCACGTATTCCCGCACAACGACGTGCGGGCCCTGGAAGAACTGCTTTCCCAGTACGACATCGAGCGGCCGAAGCTGATCGTTTTCGAGTCGGTCTACTCGATGGACGGCGATATCGCGCCGATCCGTGAGATCTGCGATCTCGCCGACCGGTACAACGCGATGACCTACCTGGACGAAACCCACGCCATCGGCGTCAACGGCCCGACCGGCGCCGGAATCTGCGAGGAAATCGGGGAGTACCGGCCCACCTTCGTACAGGGCGTCTTCGGCAAGGCCCTCGGCACCACCGGCGGCTATGTCGCGGGACCGGACACCGCCCTGGACTATGTGCGCTCGCACGCTCCGGGATTCATCTTCACGACCACCATTCCGCGCTCGAACCTCGACGCGACCCGGTGCAGCCTCGACGTCGTCCAGTCCCCGGAAGGGGCCGAACTGCGCCGGGCGCTGCGGGAGAACGCGACCCGTATGCGGGCCGCGCTGCACGCCGCCGACATCGACTTCATCGACGCGCCGAGCCACCTCGTCCCCGTGCTCGTGCCGGGCGGCGAGCGCGTCAAGCGCATCTCGCGGCGGCTGCTCGACGAGTTCGGCATCTACGTCCAGCCGATCAACTACCCGTCCGTCGCCAAGGGCGGCGAGCGGTTCCGGGTGACCGTCGCGCCCTTCCGCACCCAGCGGCAGATCGAGGAGTTCGTCGACGCCCTGCGCGTCTGCCTCGACGAGTCCTGAACCGGAACCGAAGCGGACCCGAAGCGGTCCTTCACACCTTCTCACTCAGGAGAGACATCCATGGAGACACAGCGGCTGACCCCGTTCATCGGCGCCGAACTGACCGGCGTCGACGCCGACGACCTGCAGCGGCCCGAGGTCTTCGAGCACTTCCTCGGCCTCGTCCACCAGCACGAACTCGCGGTGATCCGCGGCCTGGAACTCACCCCGGCCCAGCAGATCGAACTCGCGACGAAGGTCGGCCGGCCGGTGCCGTTCCTGATGGCGAAATACCGGCACCCCGAGCACCCGGAGATCATGATCTCCTCGAACGCCATGAAGGCCAACCGCCCCGTCGGCGTCGCCCGGGTCGGCAACTTCTGGCACCAGGACTCCTCGTACACCAAGGACCCGGCGCCCTACACGATGCTGCACGGCGTCCAGGTGCCGAGCACCAGCGGCCACACCCTGTACGCGAGCGCCGCCGACGTCTACGAGCGCCTGCCCCAGGAGTGGAAGGACAGGATCGCCGGCCGGACCGCCCTGCACACCGTGACCAAGCGCCAGCGCATCTCCGCCGAGCACGTCGGCCTGTCCATCGCCGAGTTCAAGGAGCTGGTCAACCAGGAGTACCCGCCCGTCGAGCACGCGCTCGTACGCCAGGACCCGGACACCGGCCGCCCGTACCTGTACGGCGCCCCCGAGTACATGCACTCCGTGGTGGGCTTCGACGCCAACGAGAACGCCGAGTTCTTCGCGCTGATCGACGCGCTCATCCAGGACCCCGAGCACGTCTACACGCACCGCTGGACCACCAACGACCTGGTGGTGTGGAAGACGGCGACGACCTACCACGCGGCGACCGAGGTGGCGCCCGGCGTCGACCGCACCGTGCACCGGGTCAGCATCGAGGGCGGGCAGTGGGCGGCATAGTCGACTTCGACGTCGCCTTCCCCTCCGCGAGGGCCGACATCCGGGCGATGCACAGCGCCTCCGGTGTCGCCCTCGCGGACCTGGCACGGATCACGCACTGCGAGAGCTTCCCGGTGCTCGCCGACGGCGAGCGGTCCTGGGAGCTGGCGCTGCGCGCGGCCCGTGCCGTGCTCGACCGCACCGGCGTGGCGGCCTCCCGGATCCGGCAGGTCGTCTACGCCGGTTCGGGCGAGTGGGACCGGCCCTTCTGGTCCCCGGCCGCCAAGGTCGGCCACCTCCTCGGGGCCGAGGACGCCCACTGCTACGAGGTCGCGAACTTCTGCAACGCCGGAATGACCGCGATCCGGCTGCTGTGCGCGGCGGGCGCCCTGCGCGAGGACGAGTACGCCCTCGTCCTCGTCGCGGACCGGCTCAGCCGGATGGTGGACTACGGTGACCCGGATTCCAAGGCGCTGTTCAACTTCGGTGACGCGGCCGCAGCGGTGCTGCTTCAAGGCGGTGCGGGCCGTTTCCGGTTCCTGCACTCCGCCATGCGCACCGACGGCAGTTGGGCCGACTACTACACGGGGGAACCGGCCGACGGCCGCGTACTGATCCGGCGCGGCGCCCACCGCACGGGCCTCGCGGACGCCTACGTACGGCAGTTCACCGCCCTGGTCGACGAGAACCTCGACGCCGCGGGACGCACCCGGGACGACATCGCCCACTTCCTGATCAACCACGGCGACCGCGACATGCACGAGCGGCTGCTCGGCGCCCTGGGCATCCCCGCCGAGCGCAGTGTCTTCAACTACGACCGCCTCGCCCACATGGGCGGCGCCGACACCCTCATCGCCCTCGGAGACCTCCGGGACGCGGGCCGGCTGCGGCCCGGCGACCTGATCATGCTCGCCACCAGCGCCATGGGCTTCAGCTGGGGCATCACGACCTTGGAGTACCAGGAATGAAGATCCTCGTCATCCACCAGGTGCCGTACCGGAAGATCTCCTACCACCGGGGCATCGACCACGAGCGGCACCACGTGACGTACATCGGACACCCGCACCGGATGGCCGACCTCCCCGAGGAACTGCGCTGCGAGCGCCTCGTCCTGGACGCCGACGAGGACCTGGTCGACGGCATCCGCGCCCGCACCTCACCGGCCGACGGCTACGAAAAGGTGCTCGCGCTCTCGGAGTTCGGCATCACGGAGGCCTGGCACGTCCGCCGGCACCTGGGTATCGAGGGGCCCGACCTCGAACGTCTTGAGCGGGTCCGCGACAAGGTGCGCATGAAGGAGGCCCTCGCCGACTCAGGGCTGCGCTTCCCGCGCTTCGTGGCGGACCCGCTGCCGTGCCGCCCGCTGCCGTGGCAGGGCCGCACGGTCCTCAAGCCGCGCCGGGGCGCCTCCAGCGAGGACGTCACCGTGCACGAGACGGCCCGCGCCGCGCTCAGCGCCTACCGGAAGCTCCAGGACCCCGGGGAGTTCCAGTTGGAGGAGCACATCGACGGCGACATCCTGCACGCAGACGGCCTCGTCGTCGACGGCCGGATCGCGAGCCTGTCGGTCAGCCGGTACGTCAACAAGCCCGTCGACTACGCGTCGGGGACCCCGCTCGGCTCGCACCAGGAGGAAGTCCTGCCCCGGTACCGGGAGTTCGCCGAGCGGGCGGTGAGCGCCATCGGCATCGAGGAGGGCTCCCTGCACCTGGAGTTCTTCGAGACCGGCGGCGAGACCGGCGGGGGCGAGCTGGTCTTCCTGGAGGTCGCCAACCGGGTCGGCGGCGCGGCCGTCGTCCAGACCCACGAGCAGCACACCGGCGTGCACCTGCCCGCCCACGAGATCGCCGTCCGGCTCGGGCTCCCGCGCCCGCAGAGCGCGCCGCCCACCGGCCGCCACCACGGCTGGCTCGCCTTCCCCGGCCACCATCTGGACGTAGACGCGGGCAGCGAACGGCACATCGACGTGCCCGCCTGGATCCGCGCCCACCCGTGCGCCGACCGCATCCACGTCCTCGCCCCGGACCAGGAGACCCCGCGACACATCACGTACCAGGAGTGGGAGGTCCCCGTCTTCATCGAGGCATCACACTCCGACGCCGCGGAACTGCGCCGCTTCCTCACGGAGTGCGCCCGCGCCGTCCGCGTATCGACCCGGCCCCAGGTGGCGAAGGAGCGGGCGGCATGAGTGACACCGCACCCACGGCCCGCGCCGTCCAGCAGGTCCGCAGGCCCCGCGGCAGGCCCGTGCCCGAGGACTTCGCCGAGGTCGAACTCGCCCTGCCCGCACTGGAGTCGGGCGACGCCCTGGTGGAGAACCTGTGGCTGTCCGTGGACCCGTACATGCGCGAGTGCATGGACGCCGACTGGGACCTCGACAGCCCCCTCGAAGGCCGCTCCATCGGCCGCGTCACCGAGTCCCGCAGCCCCGAACTCCCCGCCGGCGCCCTGGTCTTCCACCGCGACGGCTGGCGCACCCACACGGTCCTGACCGCCGCCGACGCCCGGGTGCTGCCGCACTACGACGGGATCGCGCCGGAGACCTTCCTCGGCCTGCTCGGCGGCACCGGCCTGACCGCCTATGTGGCCCTCACCCGAGTCGCCCGACTACAGCCGGGCGAGACCCTCTACATCTCCGCGGCGGCGGGCGGCGTCGGCACCGCGGCGGGACAGCTCGCCCGGCTGCTCGGCGCCGGCCGGATCGTGGGCAGCGCCGGATCGGCGGCCAAGGTCCGCATGCTGACCGAACGGCTCGGCTTCGACGCGGCCTTCGACCACCGGGCGGGCCCCTCCCTCGCCGCACAGCTCGCCAAGGCCGCACCCGACGGCATCGACGTCTGCCTCGACAACGTCGGCGGCGCGCACCTGGAAGCGGCCATCGGCGCGATGCGCGAGTTCGGCCGGATCGCCTGGTGCGGCGCCATCGCGCAGTACGACGCGGCCGCCGCGCCCGCGGCGCCCCGCAACCTGTTCGACCTGGTCGAGAAGAGCATCCGGCTCGAAGGCTTCCTCGTCGCCAACCACCGCGACGTACAAGCCGAGTTGGAGGAGTTCCTGGTGCCGCACCTGCGCTCCGGACGCGTCACCGACCGGCTGAGTGTGACGGACGGCTTCGAGCGGACCGTGGACGCGTTCCTCGGGATGCTGCGCGGCGACAACACCGGAAAGTCCGTCGTGCGGCTCACGCCGCGCGGCTGAGCGAGACCGCGCAAGCGATCCTAACGAAGCCGGAGACCCCTCATGCCCTCCCCACCCTCGGGACTGCACGTCAACGTCGTCTCCCTCGGCACCACGCGACGCGTCTGCGCCATCTGGAAGGTCGCGGGCCCCGCCGCCGAGTCCGAACGCCGCTGCGCCTTCCCGTACGCGCTGCTGCTGCCCCGCCGGGGAGCGGAACAGGACTGGGCGGCCGAGCTCGCGCTCGCCGCGCTGGACGAGCGGGCGACCGGTGACGGGCCCGCCTGCGTCGACCTCACCACGCCCGCCGAGGGAGTCCGGTTCACGGCGCTGCGCCCCGGCCTGTGCCACCCGGACCTGATGGAGCTCTCCCGCGCGGCACTCGGCGGCGGCCACCGGGAGTGGACCGACCTCTCCCGCGACCGCCCCACCGTCTTTCACACCGCCGCGGCCCGGCCCTACACACTGCACCGGCACGCCGCCGCCGTCACCACCCACACCGAGGACGGCCCCGACCGCGTCCACGTCCTGCACCGCCGCCCGGAACACGTGCTGCGCGCCTTCGCCGCCGCACGCCTGGCCGCCCAGCGCCCACCCCACCAGAGGACACACCTGTGAGGCACTACCCCACCGACCTGCTGCTCGCCGTGGAACACGTCGAGCGCGCCATCGACCGCGGCGAACTCGGCGTGCTGCGCGCCGAGTTCACCCGCGCGGGCAGCGCCGCGTCGCTGCGCCGCTTCGACAGCTCCCAGCTCTACGAGGGTCTGGAGCGGCTCCTTGACGGCGTCTGCCAGTACCCCTGGCAGCCCTTGACCGACAGCAACGACGTGCTGGAGTACGGGCCCGTCGGCGCCGTGGTCCTGGACGACGCGTCGGTGGACGCGTCCGCCGACGCCACACTGCGCGGGCTCCTGCTCGCCTGGGCCCTCGGCAACCCGGTGACCGTACGCTCGGCGCGGCCCGCGCTGTGGACCACCGTCATGGACGCACTGCGCGCGGCCGGCGTGCCGCTGCCCGCGGGCGCCACCGCCGAGCCCGGGGCGGACGTCCCCGGCGTACTCGTCGACGTACCGGAGCTGCCCCTGGACGCGGTGCTCGCCCTCGACTGCACCGCCCCCTGGGCGCACGGGCTGCTGCGCCGCAGGCACCGGCCGGGCCTGTCGCTCGCGCGGGCCCGCAGCGAGGACTCCGCCCAGTACGAGGGCAGGATGGCGGCCCGCATCCGCTACCTCCTCGCCCGCGCCCGGCGCACCCCGCACTACGCGGCACTTCCGAACGTGACAGACACCTCCGGCCTCACCGCCCTGCCCGTACTGGACAAGGCCACCCTTGAGGCCAACTCGCTGCCCGCGAGCCGGGCGATGTGCGCCGACGGCGCGGCCACCGGTGAGGTCCTGCGCTCCGGCGCCACCGGCGGCAACCCGAGGTTCATCCGCTACGCGCGCGGCGACTGGGACAACATGGTCCGCGAGGCCGTACCCGTCTGGTACGACCTCGGCGTCGAACCGGGCGACCGCATCGTCAACACCCTCTTCGGCGGCGGCATGTACGGCGGACTGACCACGTCGTTCAGCGAGTTCTCCCGCATGCCCGTCGAGTGCTGCACGACGGGACAGTTCGTCACGGTCGACGATCTGCTGATGCTCACCGAGAGCTTCCGCGCCAACGTCGTCCTCGGCATGCCCGCCCTGATCCTGCCGCTGCTGCGCGACGCCAAGCGCCGCGACCCCGCGTTCCGTATCGAGAAGGTCCTCTACGGCGGCACGCCCATGACGGAGACCGACAAGGACTGGCTGCGCCGGGAGTTGGGGGCCCGCGTGGTCTCCAGCGTGCTCGCGGCCAACGACGGCGCCCAGCTCGGCCACCAGTGCACCCGCCTCGGCGGCACCCTGCACCACGTCAACGACGACTACAACCTCATCGAGGTGGTGGACGAGGACGGCGCCGTGCTGCCCGAAGGCACGGTCGGCGAACTGCTCGTCACCTGCCTGCAGAAGTTCGAGGGCCCCCTCGTGCGCTACCGCATCGGCGACAAGGGCCGCGTCGTCCACCACGACTGCCCGTGCGGGGTGTCAGGAAAGGTCCTGGAGTACCTGGGGCGCTCGGACGGCCTGATCCGCTTCAAGGGCGAGACCGTCCTGTACCGCGACGTACTCGACGCCCTGGCCGAACTGGAGGTCTCCCAGCTGCAGATCGAGGTCCACACCGAGGGCAGCAAGGAGATCCTGACCCTCCGCACCGAGTCCCCTGGCGCCCTGCCGCCCGAGCGCGTACGGGAACTCCTCACCGCCGAATTCCCGGTCCTCGGCGACTGGCAGGACTTCGACGCGTCGATCGACCTGTACGAGCTGAGGGTCGAGTGCCTCGCCGAAGGGGAGCTGCCGCGCAACGCGGTCAGCGGCAAGGTGAAGCCCGTCATCGACCGCAGACTGGCGGTGGCCGCCTGATGTTCCGCGACATGTTCCGCGATCACGTGGCCCGCATGATGCTCTGGGCGATCTCCCTTTCCAGCGTCGGCGTGGGCATCCACACCCTGGCCATGGGCCAGCTGCTCTACGAACGCACCGGCAGCCCGGCCGCGTTCGCGCTCGTCCTCACCCTGCAAGGAGTGGCCGCGTTCTGCGTGCTGCCGTTGTGCGGACCGCTCGTGGACGCCGTCAGCTCCAAGCGCGTGTACGCCCTGTGCGGCGTCGGTCGGGCCGTCACCGTCCTGCTGATCATCGGGCTCGCGACGCTGCCGGGCGACCGGGCAGTGCCCTGGATGGTGGCGGTGGCCGCGCTGCTCGCCGTCTTCGACAACATCGAGCGCTCCGCCCTGTTCAAGCTCACGGCGCACCACGTGGACCAGACCCACATCACCCGGTTCAACGGCCTCATCGGGGTGGCGTTCCAGGCGGGCGCGCTCACCGGCATGGCGCTCCTCGGCCTCATCCTGACGTGGGGCGGCGCCGCGCAGGCGCTCCTGGTCGACGTCGTCATGGCGGCCACCTGCGCGCTCGTCGTGAGCCGCGTCCGCCTCACCTCCGCCGAGACGACGGCGCCGCTGTCGGTGCACACCCTCACCACGGCGATGGCCGGCACGGTGGGGGAGTGGCGGCGCATGCTCGGCCGCTACCGCGCCGACAAGGCGGTCTTCGTGATGATCGCCCTGTGCGCCGCGGACTTCGTGCTCGCCCAGGGGCTGAGCACCCTGGTCATCCCGCTGGCGGACGCCGCGCGCGGCGGCCAGGGCTGGTACATCGCCGCGCTGGAGGCCACCTTCGCGGTCGGCATGATCAGCGCGTCCTTCTTCACGAGCCGGCTGGTGTCCCAACGGCTGCTGCCCGTATGGCTGCTCCTCCAGGGCGGCGCAGCGGCGGCGCTCGCGCTCGGCGGATCGAGCGCGGTGCACTTCCTGGCCTTCTTCCTGGCCGGCTTCGCCAACCTGAACAGCCTGACCTGGCTGCTCACTTCGCTCCAGCAGCGGGCCGAGGACGACGCCAAGGGCAAGATGGCATCCCTGCGGCTGCTCGCCATCGGCCTGGGCACGGCCGTGTTGATGCCGATGGTCGGCTGGTTCGCCAACTCGGGCCTCACGGCGGGCTTCTGGAGCCTCGCGGCCACCATGGCCGCCTTCGCCGTGGCCGGAACCTGGGTCTCCCGCACCTACGCACCACCGGCGGCCTCCGGCCACCCGGTGGTCCCGGCACCGGATGCCGGGGCGGCGACGGCGGAGTACACGTGATGGGGATTCCGTTACGGAAATCCGAGCACGGGGCCGTACGGATCGCCAGAAGTCCGCTGTGGGAGAGCCTGGCCAGCATCGGACTCCTCGCGTCCCCGCGGGGCCCCGTCCCCTGGCCCTACGCCAACTGGGCGGAGAACGCCCGGCGTTCACTGCACCGTTCGGAACTCGTGGTTCCCGGGTGGCTCCGCTCTCTGTACTCCGCGTGCGGAGGCACGCTTCCCTCGTTTCTCACCGTGGTTCCCCTTTCGGCGAAGTGCGACCTGGACGAGGAGATCGAGTCGCTGCGCGCGGTGTCGCCCGCCCGGGTCAGGGCGGAACTGGAGCAGTGGTTTCCTCAGGGCACACCGCCCGAAGTCGCCTCCCTGCACTGTGATCCGGAGGCGGCCGTCGCCGAGCTGTGCGCCTTCCTGCCACGGTATTGGCGAGCCGCGCTGGCTCCGTTCGCCGCGCCCCTGCGGGCGGCCACCGAGGCGGAGATTCTCCTGCGTTTCCCCGTCCTGGCGCCCGGGGTGTCCCAGTTGGTCATCGTTCCGCTGCTGTTCGGCCGCGGCGCGTCCTTCTTCGCCGCGGCTCCGGACGGCACGAAGGCCCTGTCCTTCCAGGCGAAGGGGGCCGCGGCCCTGGTCGGCGACGCACGGGCCGACCGGCGGTCCGACGTGCCGGGCCGCGGCGACCGGCTGGAGATCCTGCTGGGCCGCAGCCGGGCCGGCGTGGTCCGCGGCCTCGTCGCGCCCACCACCACCTCGGCGCTGGCCGCGACGCTCGGCCTCGCCCCGAGCACGGTGTCCGAGCACCTCACCTCGCTGGTGGCGGCGGGAGTGGTGCAACGCCGCCGGGCGGGGGTCCGGGTCCTGTACGAACTGGACGGCTCCGGGGCCGCGTTGCTCGAACAACTCGACAACCACCACAGTGTGGGCGGCGAGGCGCGCCAGTGAACAGACACCATGTGACACAGGAGGAACTGATGGGACCGGAAGACGCCGATGGAACCTACGGCAAACTGCTCGCCCTGCTCGACGAGCACGGGGCCGCGTACCGGGTGATCGAGCACGCTCCGGAGGGCGGGACCGAAGCGGTCAGCCGCCTGCGCGGGCATGAGCTCGGGCAGGCGGCCAAGTGCATCGTCGTGATGGTGAAGATCGGCAAGAAGGAGAAGCGGCACGCCCTGGTGGTGGTGCCGGGGGACAAGCGGATCGACCTGTCCGCGGTGAAGGCGCTTTACGGCGGCAGTTACGCGGGCTTCGCGTCGCCCGGAATCGCCGAGGAACTCGCCAAGTCGCCGAGCGGCACCATTCTTCCCTTTTCCTTCGACGACCGATTGGAACTCATCGTGGACCCCGGCCTGTTGAACCACCCCGAGTTCTATTTCAACGCCGCCAGACTCGACCGCTCGCTCGCGCTGTCCACGGCCGACTACCGGTCCGTCGCCGATCCCCGGGTGGAGCCGGTCTCACTGGACTGACGGGGTGAGTGCCAGGGCCATGCCCAGGCCGACGAGCACGGTGCCGATCACCTTGTTCAGCACGGCCTGCCGCCGCAGCAGCCGGGCGCGCAGGCTCGGGTTGGAGAAGAGGGTCGCCGCGAGGGCGAACCAGACGAGATGCGCGAAGGACATGAACAGTCCGTAGCCGAGTTGCTGGGCGACCGGGGTGTCGGCGCTGACCACCTGCGTGTACGTGCTCAGGACGAACAGCATGGTCTTGGGGTTCAGCGCGTTGGTCAGGAACCCGGTGCGCAGCGCCCCGGCCTTCGAAAGGCCGCCGCCGTCCGAGAGGTCGATGTCCACCTTGGCCTTCGTGACGAACGTCCTGTACCCGATGAACACCAGGTACGCGGCGCCGACCAGCTTCATCGCCGTGAACAGGGCCGGAGTGCGCGTCACCAGCAGTCCCACGCCGAGCATGGTGTAGGTGACATGGACGAGCACTCCGAGGGAGATGCCCACAGCCGCCAGAAGTCCCGCGGTCCGTCCGTACAGATAGCTGTTGCGGACGGTCATCGCGAAGTCCGCACCGGGACTGATGACAGCCAGAATGGTGATGACCGCTACGGCGATTATCTGACCCATTTCCCCGTTTTCCGCCTTCTATGTCAGGGCTTGTGGCGATAGGTGATCACCAGTACGTCACGCGAGGCGGGGGTCCCGGGATCCAATTGCTCGATGGGTGAGACACCATGGTAGACGCGTTCGTCATTGACGAGTGCGAGATCGAGGGTTTCGGCCAGGGTGAATTTCTCCACCGGGGCCTTCTCCAGATCGAAAATGGTGCTCTCGCCGCCGATGGCGTTGTGGCGGCCGATCATGGCCATCAGGACAAAGGTGACACCGTCCCTGTGCACCCCCTCGGGGGTCGGCCTGCCGACCTCCTCGCCGTTCACCTCGATGCGGAACTGGTGCGCCTCGATGTGCCAGCCCGAGTACGGGGCGAGCCGGCCGAAGACGCCGGCACCCAGCCTGATCAGGCTGTCCATCGTGCTGCCACGCAGGATCTCGTCCTCGAACGGCTCGTAGTGCCGGGCGACCCCGCCGTTGAGGTCGTTGAAGTCCAGCGTCTGATAGTGCGGCCGGTGGGCCTCGACCCGGTAGTCGTCGCTCGCCCGGGGCGCGCTCAGCGTGGCGTGCCGCCGGCGCCGGTAGCGGCCTCCGTCGGCCATGTAGCCGTCGAGCGGCATTCGGTTCCAGCTGTCCCGTAACGCGTCCAGATCGGCCAGCGCGTTCCCGGACCGCTTCAGGAGGAGCTCCTTCACCTGGTCGCCCGGGACCAGGTGGTAGCTCTTCCCGGAAAGGGATTCGCAGATGCCCTCAATTCCGGAAACGTATTGCGAATTCATTTGTCCCCCGTTGCCTTCGTGATTTCCGCCGTCCCTGATGATGCGGTTCGCCGCCCCGCGTGTCAACTGCGATCCGGGTCGCTCACCGAATTGTTCGCGCGGACGTCATCCAGGGCTGGTATTTAGTGGGAAGAAATCGAATCGAAGGGGTGTTTCGGCTCCGCCCGAATCAACGGTGGCGACTTTCTCCCGTCCCGTTCGGGGCGAAGAACGACTCCGCGTTTGCGCCGAGAATGCGGGCCCGGTCGGCTTCGGTGAGGGTGGGGCAGTCGCGGACCACCGCGCCGGGGTCCTGCTCGCCGAGGGGGAAGGGGAAGTCCGTGCCGAGCATCACCCGCTCGACGCCCATCACGTCCACCAACAGCCGCAGCGCGCGCGGGTCGAAGACGGCCGAGTCGACGAAGAAGCGGTCGGTGTACGCGGAGGGCGGCTTCGGTGAGTCGGCGCGCACGATGTCCCGTCGCCGCCACGCGTTGTCCGCCCGCCCCAGCAGGTAGGCGAACGAGCCGCCACCGTGACAGAAGCACAGCCGCAGGGAGTCCGGGAGCCGTTCGAACGCCCCGGACAGTGCCAGGTCGAGGATGGTCAGCTGGGTCTCCGCCGCCATCCCGGTCAGCCAGCGCAGCATGTACCGGTCCTGCCGCGCGTCGCCCTGCATGTCCCACGGGTGCACGAGGACCGGCATGTCCTCGGCCGCGCAGTGCGCCAGAAACTCCGTCAGGCCGCCGTCGGAGAGCGGGCGTTCGCCGAGGTGGTTGCCTATGTGCACGCCGCGGTGCCCGGCCGCGCGCGCCTTGGACACGGTCTCGCACGCCAACCGGGTGTCCTGGAGCGGCACTTGGCAGAGCGGAAGCAGCCTGCCGCCCGACCCCGAACAGTGGTCGAGGATGCGGGCGTTGACCAGCTCGCACCACTCGGCCGCCGCCGCGGGGCCGGCGCCGTAGCCGAACATCAGAGGCGTCGAGGAGACCGCCTGGCGGTGCACGCCGAGCGCGTCCAGCTCCGCCAGACGGTGTTCGGGTTCCCACAGCGCCTCGGTGACCGGCCGGTACTCCGTGCCACCGCTCATCATCATCCCGGTGCCGTCGCCGTGGACGCGCAGCCAGGGTTCGCCCGCACCCGCGAGGATGCGGCTCTCGGCTCGGGTCACGCGCGGGTAGACGTGCGCGTGGACGTCGAAGACAGTCAACTCTTGCTCCGTGGTACTCGGCAGGCCGGGGCGCGGGCCGGGGGCGATCGGACCTCAACCACCGGGCCCGTACGGCCTGTTGGGATCAGTTGCGGACGCGGGTGCGTGGGCGGAGTTCCTCGGGCCACTCGCGGCCCGGGTGGATCGCGGCGCAGTGCGGGCAGCGGCGGTCGCCGCCGAAGAACGCCTCGAAGACCGGCGGCAGGTCGTCGACGATCGATTCGAGCTGGATCTCGGAGCGGCTGATCAGGTGGTGGCACTCGGTGCAGTAGAACTCGATGCCGTCCACCTGCCCGGCCGGCCGGGCGAACTCCACGACCAGGCCGATGGAGTCCGGCTCGGGGCGCTGCGGCGAGTGCCGGACGTGCGGGGGCAGCAGGAACACATCACCCTCGTTGATCTGCACGTCGACCGGCGGCTTGCCCTCCTCCTCCATGACCCGCAGCACCATGTTGCCGCGCAGTTGGTAGAAGAACTCCTCGATGGAGTCGTCGTGGAAGTCGGTGCGCTGGTTCGGGCCGCCGACGACGGTCACCATCAGGTCGGCCTCCCGCCAGATCTGGATGTTGCCGACCGGCGGGCGCAACTGGTCGCGGTGCTCGTCGATCCAGCGCTCGAAGTTGAAGGGGACTCCGTTGCTGAGCTTCGGCAGGACTGCCATGGTGGCGCTCCTCATCACTGTCCGGTCTGCTGCGACCGGGTCACTTTCCGGCGCTGCGGGTCTGGGGGATGTGCGCGGTGCACGCGATCTCGATCAGCAGGTGCGGGTGCGGCAGTTGGTGCACGGCCACCGTGGTGCGGGCCGGACCGGTCTCGTCGAAGAACTCGGCGTAGACCTCGTTGTAGCCGCCGAAGTCGTTCATGTTCACGAGGTACGAGGTGACGTTGACGACGTCGGCCAGGCCGCCGCCGGCCGCTTCCAGGAGGTCGCGGATGTTCTCGACGACCGCCCGCGTCTGCTCCCGGATGTCGAGGCTGGTGGTGCCCATCGCGTCGGCGGACGCCCCGGCGAAGGTACCGTCGGGCCGCCGCGAGCTGGTGCCGGAGACGAAGACGAGGTCCCCGGCGCGGCGCAGGTGCGGGAACCGGCCGCGCGGCTTCGCCTTGCCGGTGACCAACAGCGCGTCGGAGGTGCCTTCCTGACGAGTCGTCGAAGTCGTCGGGGAATCCGGAGTCATCGGGTCGCCGCCTCCACACACCCGAGACGGTCCGCCTCGACACGCACCCGCGCGCCGCGAGGCAGCGGCACGGCCGCGGTCGCCGCCCCGGCCAGCACGATGTGTCCGGGCTCAAGGGCGGTCCCGGCCGCCCCGGCAAGGCGCGCCGCGGCGGCCAGCGAGCGCAGCGGATCGCCGAGGATCGCGGCGGACGAGCCGGTGGCGGCGGTCTGCCCGTCGATCTCCACCCGCAGCCCCAGGTCGGCCAGGTCCACGTCCGCCGACGGCGCGTGCCACGGGCCGCAGCCGAACGCGGCGGCCGACGCGTTGTCGGCGATCACGTCCGGGAGCGTGAAGTCGAAGCCCTCGTAGCGGGAGTCGAGCACCTCGTACGCGGCACACACCCCGTCCACCGCCCGCGCCGCCTCCTCGGGGGAGACAGGACCGGAGAGCCGGTGGCCGATCCGGAAGGCGATCTCGGGCTCGATCCGCGGGTGGACCAGCGCGGACGCGTCGAGCACGTTCCCGTCCGCGACCCGCATCGCCGTCGAGAGCAGGCCCCAGATGACGTCGTCGATGCCCATCTGCGCCATCTTCGCCCGGCTCGTGAAGCCCATCTTCACGCCCGCCGCGCTCTCACCCCTGGCCAACCGGCGTGCGAACACGGCGCGTTGCACGTCGTACGCCTGCTCCACCGTGATCGGCGCGCGGTCGCTGGGGCGGGCGGTCAGTCGGCCCTCCCGGGCCGCGTCGTCCAACTCGGCGGCGAGCGCCGCCGTGTCCACCGTGGATGCCGTCATCGGGACACCTCCTCGTCGATCGCGACGCACACGTTCACCGGCTCCGAGAAGAAGTCCAGCGAATGCCCGCCGCCCTCCCGGCCGATCCCGGACGCCTTCGTCCCGCCGAAGGGGACGCGCAGGTCGCGCAGGTTCCAGCAGTTCACCCACACCGTGCCGACGTCGATCCGGGGCGCGACACGGTGCGCGCGCGACAGGTCCCGCGTCCACACGGTGGCGGCGAGCCCGTACCGGCTGTCGTTGGCGAGGCGCAGCGCCTCCTCCTCGGTGTCGAACGGCGCCACGTGACACACCGGACCGAACACCTCCTCGCGTACGGCGCGGGCCTCGGGCGGCAGCCCGGTGAGCACGGTCGGCTCGACGTAGAAGCCGCCGTCGCGCTCGTCGCCGAACTTCGGCGCGCCGCCGCCCGCGCGTACCGTCGCCCCTTCGCGCACCGCCAACTCGTAGGAGGACAGCACCTTGTCGCGGTGGGCGGCGGAGATCATCGGCCCGTAGCCGGTCAACGCACGCGCCTGCTCGGCGAGGCGCGCCGTGAACTCATCGAACACCGACCGCTCCACGTACACGCGCTCCGTGCACAGGCAGATCTGACCGGAGTGCGTGAACGCGGAGCGGACCGTGCCCGCGACGGCCGCGTCGAGATCGGCGTCCGCGAACACCAACGCCGGGTTCTTTCCGCCGAGTTCGAACGACACCGGCGTGACATGGTCCGCCGCCGCGCGCATGATCGCCGAACCGGTCGCCGACTCACCGGTGAACGCGATGGCGTCGACGCCCGGGTGCGCGGTGAGGAACTCCCCGGCGGCGCCGGGGCCGTGGCCGTGCAGCAGGTTGAACGCCCCGTCCGGCAGCCCCGCTTCGCCGATCGCGGCGGCCAGCAGGGTCGCGGTGGAGGGTGTCTCCTCGGACGGCTTGGCGACGACGGTGTTCCCGGCGGCCAGCGCGGGAGCCACCTTCCACGTGAGCAGCAGCAGCGGCAGGTTCCACGGCGAGACGACCGCGACCACGCCGAGCGGCTTGCGCACGGTGTAGTTCAGTGCCTGCCCGGCGCCGCCGCTCCAGCCCGGTACGTCGGTGGCCCAGGCGTGTTCGGGGCGGCCGTACAACAGGTCCGCGTAGGCACGGAAGTTGCCGATCGCGCGGGGGATGTCCACCGTGGCCGCGAGGTCGCACGGCTTGCCGGTGTCGGCGGCCTCGGCGTCGACGAACTCGTCGAACCGCGCGTCGATCGCGTCGGCGATCCGGTGCAGCGCGGCGGCGCGCTCCTGCGGCGCGGTGGCTCCCCAGGGGCCGTCCGCCGCGGCGCGGGCGGCGGCGACCGCGGCGTCCACGGTCGCCGCGTCGGCTTCGGGTACGCGGCCGGTCTCGGTGCCGTCCACGGGGTTGATGAGGGGGAATGTCCCGCCGTCGTCCGGCGGCAGGAACGCTCCGCCCACGTAGTGCGACATACGCATCCGCACGGTTCGCCTTTCCGTCACGCGCCTTGGGGTGTGGGGTTCTCGTTTCGGCGCGGAGCACGGCGGCGGCGTTTCGCCCGGCCGTGATCCGCGTCCCCCTGACGGGGCGCGCTGTCACCCGTCGTCAAGCTGCGCACTCAGCCTGCGGCGGCCGGGCCATGCCCGTCCAATGCCCTTTGAGGGGCCGGGCTTAGCCGTTTGGGCATAGCGCCCGGTGGGGCGGGGTCGGGTCCTGCGGTGCGGCACCCGTGAGCCGGTCCGCCGCCTCCCGCAACGCGCCCATCAGCGCCTTCGCCGAAGGCCCCATCGGCCGCTGCGCCGCCGTCGTCACACCCACCCGGTGGCCGATCCGGCCCAACTCCACGGGCAGCGCCGTCAGCCGTGGGTCGTCCCGGCCGATGAGACCCGGCAGCACCGCCACCATGTCGGTCTCCAGAAGCAGCTGCCGCACCGTCAGGTACGAGGTGCACTCCACCCGTTCCTCCGGCAGCTCAAGCTCGGAGCGGGCCACGCACTCCTCCAGCTCGCGCCGCAGCACGGTCTCGGTGCCCGGCAGGATCCACGGGTGTGCGAGCAGGTCCTCCAGCGTGGGCCGGTCCATGCGCGCCGCCGGATGCCCCGCCCGAACCACCACCCGTACCGACTCCTGGTACAGCGTCCGGCTGACCGTCCCCGTCGCCGAAGGGCCCACAAGGCGGCCCACGATCGCGTCGAGCCGGCCCGCCTCCAGGTCCACGAGAAGTGTCTCCGGCGTCGCCTCCCGCACCGACACCGTGAGGCGCGGATGGTGGGCCTTGAGGGCCGCGATGGCGCGCGGCAGCAGCAGGTTGGAACCGGCGAGGTGGGTGCCCACGGTCACCGTGCCGCGATCGGCGTCGGCGATCTCCGACACATGTCGCGCCGCCTGCGTGAGTTGCGCGAGGACCGCTCGGGCGTGTTCGGTGAAGGCGGTGCCGAACACCGTTGGTGTCACCCCGCGCGGGCCGCGCTCGTACAGCTCCACACCGAGGATGGCCTCCAGATCGTGCAGGCCACGTGTCACCACCGGCTGAGTCACATGCAGCGCGGCGGCGGCCGCCACCACACTGCCCTGCTCGGACAGGGAGTCGACGAGGATCAGATGACGCAGCTTGAGGCGGCCGTCAAGCAGCCGGGGAAGGTCCATAAAGGCGCACCGTAATGCCGTACGAGGTGTCTACGGAAGGGGTGGTATGCCCCGATGGCTATACCCCCTGGGGGAACAGGCATTGGCGCACCCCCGGCGACGCCCGGAACCATCGGCGCACACGGCCGACCTGCCCGGTCGGCCGAAACCCCGATGCGGACCCATCCGGGAGGCCCGCATGAGCCCCAGGCGCACCCTGATCACCGGCGGCCAGGTGGTCACCATGGACCCCGCACTCGGCGACCACCCCGAGGGCGCCGTGCTGATCGAGGACGGCCGCATCGCCGCCGTCGCCGCCCGCGCCGACGAGTTGGACGGCGCCGACGCCGAACGCGTCGACGCCCGCGGCGGCATCGTCCTGCCCTGCCTGATAGACAGCCACCGGCACACCTGGATGGCGCTGCTGCGCGCCGCGTCCGCCGACCAGTCGCTGCCGGAGTTCCTCGCCACCACGTTCTACGGCATCGGCTCCCTCGTCCGCGCCGAGGACCTGCACGCCGCCTCCACGGTCGGCGCCCTGGAAGCCCTCGACGCGGGCGTGACGACGATCCTGGACTGCTGCGACTGCGTCAATTCCCCCGACCACGCCCGCGCGGGCGTCGAGGCGCTGCGCGCGGCCGGGATCCGACACACGTACGCCTACGGCATGCAGGAGTACGACGTCCGGCCGCCCGCCTTCACCGCCCACACGCAGCGCGTCGACGACGCCCGCGCGCTGCGCGCGGAACTGTTCCCCGGCGACGACCCGCGGTCCCTGTCCCGGATGGGCGTCCTCTACAGCGACTTCGGTACGGTGCCGTTCGCGGCCACCGCCGCCGAGATCCGCCTCGTCCAGGAACTCGGCATCCTCGGCGCCTCGCACACCGGCGCCGCCACCTCTGCGTGCCGCCCCGGTCCTGGTTCCGTGAGGGTGGGGCGGCCGGCTGTGCGCCGACCCGGTCCTGTGCCGCGGGTCGGCTCCGTCAACGTGGCGCGGCTGTGCGCGGAGCCGGTCCCGATTCCGTGGCGGACGACGCGTCGGCGTTCGCGGCCCGCTCCCCGCGGGCGGCGAACGCGGCCAGGGCGCAGGCGATCCCGACGGCCGCGAGCACCGCCCACGCCGCCGGGTACCCCGCCGCCTCCCGGACCGCCCCGAACACCGGCGGCAGCACGAACGAGCCGATCGCCGCCACCGACAGCATCAGCCCGACCGCCGTCCCCAGGTGCTCGGGCTCGACCCCGGGCGCCCGGCCGGGCGCCGACTGCCACACCGCGAACGTGAAGTTGAACAGGAAGCCGACGGCGCAGGCCAGCGCCACGAACCCGGCCGTCCCCGACAGCGGCAGCAGCGCCAGGCCCACCCCCATCAGCACCGTCCCGGCCAGGAACGGCACCCGCACCCCGGTCCGCGCCGCGCACCACCCCGCCGCCAGACTCCCCGGCACCCCGGCGATGCCGATGAGGAACCCGGCCGCGCCGACCGCCCCGCCCGGCAGCCCGCGGTCGTTCCCGTAGCCGACGATGAGCTGAGAGCCCGTCAAGTAGCCGCCGTACGTGCCGAGGAACGCCACCCCGTACGCCCACACGTTCCGGTTGCCGAGCGCCTGCCGCAGCCCGGCCCGCTCGATCCGCACCCCTTCGAGCCGGTCCTGTCCTGGCGGTACCCGGAAGTACAGCGCGCAGCCGACCGCAGCCACCACACACAGCACCGCGCCGTACGCCAGCGACCAGCGCCACCCGGCGGTGTCCGTGATGCCCGACCACGCGTACAGGCCGAGCGCCGTGCCGGTGGAGAACCCGGCGGCCGAGACACCCAGCGCGAACGCGTGGAAGCGGCCCTGGAACCACACGCTCACCGCCGCGATCCCGACCGCCGAGAACACCGCCGCGCCCGCCCCGCACAGCCCGCGCGCGATCAGCAGCAGCGGAAAGTTCCCGGCGAGCGCCGCGCACAGCGCCCCGACCCCCTCGACGGCGAGCGCCGCCGCGAGCACCGTCCGCATCCCGTAGCGGGTGGCGAGGAACCCGCCGGGTATGTGCAGCAGCCCGTACGCGAGCGCGAACACCGAGATCAGCAGCGCGGTGGCGGCGGGCGTGAGGTCGAACTCGGCCGCGATGGGCCCGAACCCCGTCGACACGTCGAACCAGTTCACCGTCATCGCCACGAAGCCGAACGTGACGAGGCCGAGCATCCGCCACCTCGTCGCGGCCGGACTCACCGCGCTCTCCCGGTGTCGCGCACCAACTCCACGAGCCGGCCGAACAGTTCGGACTTCGGGTCGGCCAGGTCCAGGAACACGTCGTAGTGATGCCGGTCCGGCACCACGAGCAGCTCGGCCGCCGCGTGCTCCGCCCACGCCGCCCGGAAGGCGCGGCTCTGTTCCAGGAACCCGGAGCCGTCGCGCTCCGCCACCGCCACCACGGCGGGCGGGCCGCCGGGGCCGACCGCGAGCAGCGGGCTCAGCGCCGCCGCCCGCTCCCCGTCCAGACCGAGCCACTCGTTGCAGAACGCGTCGACGAGCGGCCGCAGGTCGAACAGGCCACTGATCGGCAGCGCCGCCTTCACCACGTCCACGGGCAGCCCCGCCGCCTCCTGCCAGCCGGGCACCATCAGCGCCCCGGCCAGATGACCTCCCGCCGAACTGCCGCCCACCGTGATCCGCTCCGGGGCGAGGCCGTGCGCGACCCCGCGCCGGTACACCCAGGCGACGGCGGCCCGTACCTGACGCACCATCTCCTCCAGTGGCGCATCCGGTGCGAGCGAGTAGTCCACCGACACCGTGGCGATGCCCTCGGCGTCCAGCGCCCGCGCCATGAACGCGGTGTCGAGCCGGGACAGGCGGCGCCAGTAGCCGCCGTGCACGACGAGGAACACCGGGCGCCGCTCGCCGTCGCGGCCCGGACCCCACACGTCGAGCAGCTCACCACTGGGCTCGTCGTACGCGATCCCGGGATGCCCGGCGAGTCCCTCCACGGCCTCGTCCGAGCGCTCCCGGTAGGCCCGCAGCATCCGCGCGAACTCCGCTTCGCTCACCGTGTGTTGCACCTGATACGCGGCGTCCGCGGCCGGGTCGCTCATCGCGCGGCCGTCGCCGTCAGCGCCACGATCTCCTCGGCCACCAGGGCGGGGGAGTCCAGCGTCGGGAAGTGGGTCGGACCGCCGAGCCGACGGTGCGAGAACCACGGGTGCCCGGCCGAGAACTCCCGCTGCGCCCGCTCGTACGCCTCCGCGTCCGGCTGCGAGAACAGATGGCGGACCGGCCGGGTGTGCGCCATCGCCGCCATCCGCTCCAGCGGCGAACCCCACCGCTCGTACGCGTCCGCGATCACCCGGCAGGAGCGGGCCCACATCTCGAAGCCGAACCCGGCCATCTCCTCGTCGAGATGACGCGCGACCAGCGGGTGCCCGCTGCCGTTGAGCCACGTGTCGAACAGCCCGGCCCGGCCGTGCGTCCAGCGCTCCGGGTCCTGCACCTCGGCCAGTCCCCCGGCGAACTCGGCGGGCGGCGGCGTCATGATCCAGTCGATGACGGTCACCGTCGGCACCCGCTCGGGCCCCAGCCGGTCGGCCAGCTCGATGTTCGCCCAGCCGCCGTGCGACGTCGACACCGGCAGGAACCGGTCGATGCCCAGCTCGTCCAGCACCTTCACGGTGTCGGCGGCCTGCTCGGCGTACCCGAAGTCGGCGACGGGGGAGCGGTCCTCGCCGTGCCCCCGCCAGTCGATCCGCACGACCCGGTGGGTGTCGCTCAGGTACGGCAGGAGCGGGTCGAACAGCCGGTGGTCCTGACACCAGCCGGTCAACAGCACGACCGTAGGTGCCTCGGCGGGGCCGTGCACGTCGTAGGTGATGCGATGCCCGTCGACGACCGCGGTGCGCAGCTCGGTGCCAGCGTCCATGGTGACTCCTCAGATTGGTGTGTCGGCGCTCAGTGGTGTGTCAGCGTTCGGTGGTGTGTCAGCGCTCAGTGGTGTGATCCGGTGCGATCCAGTGGGTGATCCAGTGGGTGATCCGGTGGGTGATCCGGTGGGTGATCCAGTGGGTGATCCGGTGTGTTCCGGTCTGCTCTTGGTGTGTTCGCGATGCGGCCGGCGGGCCGTCAGGCCGCCGATCCGGCGACCGGCTCGGCCCCTGTGGGCACCGCCATCGCCGCCCGCAGCCGCGACGTGCCGAACGTCCGGCACCGGCCCGCCAGGCTCAGCAGCGAGGAACGCGGGGCGTCCGGGACCCGGTTGAGCAGCCGCAGCCGGTACGACCACTGCTGGGTGTGCTCGATCAGCGGGCGCTCCCGCTCCTCCCACGCCGCGAGCCGCTCCTCGATGCCACCGGCCCCTTCGCGGGAGAGCGCGTCGGCGAGCCCGAGCGCGCCCATCATGGCGCAGGCCCCGCCCTGCCCCAGGTACGGCGGCTGGGCGTGCGCGGCGTCCCCTGTGACCGCCACCCGCCCCCGCGACCAGGCACGCAGCGTCAGGAACTCGAACGCGTCCCAGCGGCCGTCGACCCCCGCGCAGGCCCGCAACAGCCGCTCCAGATGCGGGAAGGAACGGACCCACGCGTCGACGTCGACCGGCACCCGGCGCCCCGCCGCGTCGTCCTCGTCCGCCACCAGCGCCACGTACAACTCATCGGCGCTGGACGGTGTGTAGAGCACGCGGCGACGCCCGGCGAAGAACTCCAGGTACTTGTCGGCGTCGCCCGCCGCCACATACCCCTCCGCCCGCGGAACGGTCAGCCGGGTCGCGCCCTGACCCACCCGGGCCCGCGAGGACAGCAACCCGAGCCGGTCGCGCAGCCGGGAGTTGACACCATCGGCGACGACCACCAGATCGGCGCGCGCCTCCTCGCCGCTCGCGGTGCGGATCGTGCCGTCCGGGTCGGCCACCACCACCTCGGAACCGGCGGCGATCTCCACACCGGCCTCCACCGCGCCGTCCACGAGGGCTCCGATCAGCCGCTCGCGCAGCACCGTCAACACCTCTGGCCGGCCGGGGTCGTTGATCGGCAGCCGCTCCACGGGCCGGTCGCGGTGGTCGCGCGTCTCCAGCACCGGGCCGACGTGCGCGCCCGCCACCGCCTGCTCGTAGCGGCCGAGCGCGCGCAGCGCCCGCAGCCCGTTGCCCCACACATAGATCCCGGCGCCGAACGCCCTGATCCGCTCATTGCGCTCGTGCAGCCGCACCGACCAGCCGCGCTGCGCCAGCGCCGTCGCCGCCGTCAACCCGCTGATGCCGCCGCCGACGATCTCGGCGCGGCGGCCCGCAGCACTGGGCGTGATTGCCATCGCGATGCCTCCTGTGGATGATGCGCCTCATCCTGGAAGCCCAGGTCATGTGTGTCGAATGCCGACTTGGCGCCAAGACATGCCCACCCGGACATAGCCGGAGGCCGCCGCAGGTGCCGAAGTTGACATGCCTGCACGGGACACCACGACGTGCCTCCACTGGGCACCACGACATGCCTGCACGGTCCACCACGACATGCCTCCACGGTCCACCACGACGTGCCTCCACTGGGCATCCGACGTACCTCCACGGTCCACCACGACATGCCTCAACGGGCATACCGCGCCCGGAAATCGGCATTAGACACGTCTCGACGGCGCGCCCGAGGATGACCGGCACGCAGCGCAGTCCGCACCGGCCCCACCGAGGGCCCTGCCGAACGAAAGGCGTCACCCCGGATGAGCATCAGCGCCCTCGACCTCCCCGTCTACTCCGAGGACCTCTACGCGGACGACGCCATCACCGACCCGTACCCGCACTACCGCAGACTGCGGGAGCTTGGCCCCGTCGTGCGCCTCGACCGGCACGACGTGTACGCGATCCCGCGCTACGCCGACGTACGCACGGTCCTCGCCGACGACGACACGTTCCGCACCGGCGACGGCGTGTCCCTCAACTCCCACTACAACGCGCTGATCCGGGGCTCCACCTTCGCGAGCGACGGCGACCGGCACACCTTCCTGCGCGGCCTGGTCGGCCACCAACTCACCCCGAAGGCCCTGCGCCCGATGCGGGAACCGGTCGAGTCCACCGCCGCCGGCCTCGTCCAACGCCTCGTCGACCAGGGCTCGTTCGACGCCGTGCACGACCTCGCCCGCGCCATGGTGATGGCGATCGTCCCCGACTTCCTCGGCATCCCCGAGGACGGCCGGGAGCACCTGGTCGACTGGGCGGCGGCGAACTTCAACTGCCACGGCCCGCTCAACTCCCGTGCGAAGGAGTCGCTTCCACTGTCCGAGGCGATGGCCGGCTACGCCCATCACCTCGTCCACGACCGGGCCGCGCGCCCGGAGGGCGTCGCGCACTGCGTCCTGGACGCCCTGGACCGCGGTGACATCGACACGGACCAGGCCGTCTCCCTGATGATCGACTACATCGTGCCGTCCCTGGACACGACGGTCACCGGCCTGTCCACCGCGGTCTGGCTGTTCGCCCGCCACCCCGAGCAGTGGGACCTGGTCCGCGCCGACCCGTCCCTCGTCCCGCGCGCGTTCAAGGAAGTGCTGCGGTACGAGACACCCGTCCGCGCCTTCGGGCGCCGCGTCGCACGGGACACGACGCTCGCCGGTGTCCCGCTCCCCGCCGGCGCCCAGGTACTCGTCATGTTCGCCTCGGCCAACCGTGACGAGGCCAAGTGGGACCGCCCGGACGACTTCGACGTGCTGCGCGACCCCGCCGACCACGTGGGCTTCGGCTACGGCGCGCACGGCTGCGCCGGGCAGGGCCTCGCCCGCCTGGAGACACACGCCGTACTCACCGCGCTCGCCGAACGCGTCGCGCGCTTCGAGGTGGACGAACCCGTGCGCGCCGTCAACAGCCTCATGCGGTCCTTCGACTCCGTCCCTACCCGGATCCGCACGACCCGCTGACGACCGACCTACAGACCTCCCACGACGAAGGAGACCGATGCACATCATCGTTGACACCGCCCGATGCGAGGGGCACGGCATGTGCGAGGAACGGGCCGATCAGCTGTTCCGCCTCGATGACGAGGGCGACCTGCACCTGGTCCACGGTGACCAGGCGATCCCGACCGACCTGGAGGACGACGCACGGTCCGCCGTCGGCGTCTGCCCGGTGGCCGCGCTGCGGGTGCGCGAGTGACCGGCGTGCTGCGGGACATCGTGATCGTCGGTGGTTCGCTGGCCGCGGCCACCGCCGCGGGCGCGCTGCGCACGGCCGGGTTCGACGGCGGCATCACGCTCGTCTCCGACGAACACCGACCGCCCTACACCCGTCCACCGCTCTCCAAGGACATCCTCAAGGGCCGGGCGGAGCCCGAGTCCGCCGCGCTGCCGCTCGCCGAGGGCGTCGACCTGAGGCTCGGGGCCCGGGCCACCGGACTGCGCCCCGACCGGCGCCGCGTCCTGCTGTCCGACGGAGACCAACTCCCGTACGACGGGCTGATCGTGGCCACCGGCGCCCGTGCCCGCAGCCTGGCGGTGGCGGACGGGGCGCCGGAGCTGCGGCTGCGGTCCATGGACGATGCCCTCGCCCTGCGCTCCGCGGTGCGCGACGCGCGCACCGTGGCCGTCATCGGCGGCGGCCCCCTCGGCATGGAAGTGGCCTCCGCCTGCCGGGAACTGGGCCGCGAGGTCACCGTCGTCGACCCCGAGCCGCCGATGCGACGCCAGCTTGGCGGCTACCTGGCCGACCTGCTGACCCATGCGGCCCACGACGCGGGCGTACGGTTCGTCAGGCCCGGCGGCCCGGTGGCCGTCGCGTCCGACGGGGCGGGCGGCGCGGTGGTCGTCGGCCAGGACGTGCGAGTGGCGGCCGACGTGGTGGTCACCGCCGCGGGCGACCTCCCGAACACGGAGTGGCTGGCCGGCTCCGGACTGCCGCTCGACCGCGGCCTGTTGGTCGACGGCACGCTCACGGTGGCGCCGGGCATCGTCGCGGCGGGCGACGTGGTGGCGTGGCGGGACGGCGGGGCGAGCGCCCGCACCCCGCTGTGGACACACGCGCTCGACCAGGCGACGGCCGCCGCGTCCGCGCTCCTGAACCCGGGTACGGCCGCGAAGTACCGGGCCCGCCCTTACTTCTGGACCGAGCAGTTCGGCCTCGCCGTCAAGGTCTGCGGCACCATCCCCGCCGACGCGCGGCCGACGGTTCTCGACGGCTCGTACGCGGACCGCCGCCTCCTCCTGCAATGGGAAGCACACGAAACCCCGGTCGCGGCCGCCACCGTCAACCACCGCATGCCGATCACCCGGCTGCGCCGCCTGGCGACGGCCGCACCGCAGACACCGGCCACCCACGCCACCAGCGGACCCACCACTCACGCCATCAGCGGACCCACCACCCACGCCGCCACCCACGCCACCTCCCACGCCACCAGCCACCCCTGACAGGCCCCCGAGGGCCGGAATCGAGTCAGCCCCATGGGCACCCGACGCACCGTCATCTCCGGCGGCCACGTGATCAGCATGGACCGCTCCCTGGGCGACATCCCGGGCGGCGCCGTCCTCATCGAGAACGAGCGGATCGTCCAAGTCGCCCGCTCGGCGCAGGAGCTGGCCGGAGTGGACGCCGAACGCATCGACGCTACCGGCGGCTATGTGCTGCCCGGCATGATCGACAGCCACCGGCACACCTGGCTGGCCCTGCTCCGCGGCATCTCCGCCGACCAGGCGCTGCTGGAATTCATCGCGAACACCTTCTACCGCACCGGAGCCGTCATGGGGGCGGCGGAGATGGGCACGGCGACCCTGGTCGGCGCCCTGGAGGCGCTGGACGCGGGTGTCACCTCCATCTTCGACTGCTCGGACTGCGTGAACAGCCCCGAGCACGCCGACGCCAACATCGAGGGCCTGCGGACCGCGGGCCTGCGCTCCGTGTACGCGTACGGCATGCAGCGCTACGACTACGAACCCCCGGGGTTCAAGCGGCACACCGATCGCCTGGCCGACGCCGCCCGCGTCCGCGCCGAGCACTTCTCCGGCGACGACGCCATGCACCAAATGGGCATGCTCTACAGCGACTTCGGCACCATCCCGTTCCACGACACGGCCGCCGAGATCCGTCAGGCAGCCGAACTGGACGTGCACGGCGCCTCGCACACCGGCGCGGCGGCGGGCTCCTCCCTGCTGCGCGGCCTGCGCGAGCTGCACGACCACGGCCTGCTCCGCGAGGGCCATCTGCACGTGCACTGCAACGGCCTCGACGAGCAGGAGTGGAAACTGCTCGGCGACAGCGGCGCGCACGTCGCCACCTCACCGGAGACCGAACTGCAAATGGGCATGGGCCTGTTGCCGATCCGCCCGGCGATGCGCAACGGCATCGCACCCGGCATCGGCACCGACAGTGTCATCTGCGGCTCCGGCGACCTGTTCGGCCAGCTGCGCCTCGCCCTGCAACACCAGCGGGCCATGGACTGCCTGCCCGTCCACGCCGAGGGCCGCGCACCGCTCGAACTCGACCTCACCGTGCGCTCCGCCCTCACCTGGGCCACCGCCAACGGCGCCCGGATCATGGGCCTGGAGTCCGCGATCGGCTCCCTGACGCCCGGCAAGCTCGCCGACGTGATCGTCGTCAAGCCACGCTGGAACGTGGTGCGTTCCAGCGCGCCGGCCGCCACCGTCGTCCTCCAGTCCGGCGCGGCCGACGTCGAGACCGTGCTCGTCAACGGGCAGGTACGGAAGCGGGACGGCCAACTCGTCGGACACGACCTCACCGCACTGCGCTCCCGGGCGAACGCCGCTCTCGACGCCATCGAGCGCGCCGTGGCCGCACTCCCCGAACACGGCCCGCAGGCCCTTGCGGCCTTCGTCGGCCAGGCCGAACGCGCCGCGACCGTCCACTACGCCGATGCCTACCGGGAGGATGTCGCCCCCACGGCCGGGTAGTTGGCCCCTCCGCCCGTGCGGACCCGCACCCCTTGTCACGCAGGGCCGTCAGGGCCTACGTTGAGCGCTCGTTCGGGGGCCTGCTCGTCCAGGAGGCCGCCGCTACAGCAGCCCCGGCAGCGCCCGCAGGTTCTGCGCCAGCCCCTTCGTGGGAATGGTCCCGTCGCAGAACACGAGGTTGCAGTGCGGGTTGGTGACCGCGTCGCTGAGCAGCACCGCCGGATCCAGGTAGTTCCTGGGGTTCACGTCCAGGTCGATGGGGTCGCCGGGGTAGGGGCCCGGATCGTGGACGTGCGCGTCCTCGACGGCAGACATCAGGGCGCGGAAGAACGTCCACTGCATTTCGTCCGGTGCCGAACCGAGCAGAACGGGCGGGTCGAGGGCCAGGCTGCCGAAGTATCCCGTGGTGACCACCGTCATGTTCAGGCTGGGGATCATGATGGCCAGTTGGCCGCCCGTGCCGTTCATTTCGTAGGCGTCGGCAGGCGCCGAGGGGATCGCGTGGCGCCGCAAGGTCTGGGCCGTGGGAATGTCGGCTCCGGTGCACGGCTTTCCGCGGTTGGTCCAGAACAGCAGCCCGTAACAGCCGTTGGTTGCATGGGGCCGGCTGACGGCGGCGACGTACGAGGACGGGACGACCTGGGAGCCGTTCCAGCGCCCGTGGTTGCTCATCAGCAGGGCGAGGCGCGCGAGTTGAGGTGGCGTCAGGAAGAGGTGGGCGTAGCCGTAGGCGTTTCCCGAGCGGTCGCGCAACCAGAAGTAGCTTCCGCGCTCGATGCCGATCGGGCCGAACAGACGCTCCTGGGCGAAGTCCACGAGGTCCTGGTGGACGGCGCGCTGGACGACGTAGGCGAGCAGGGCCGGGCCGAGCTGGCTGTACTGGAAGGTGGTCCCCGGCTTGTGCACGAACGGCTGGGACAGCGCCTCCTGCGCGAGATGCGGATCGGTTCCCGTGGTGGCTGCCTCGGAGACGATGGACTGCCGCAGGCCGCTGGTCTGCGTCAGGAGCTGTCGTACGGTGATGGCGCGATGTGCCGCGTCGCCCCAGCCGGGGCCGGTGGGCAGGTGCCGGCCGATGGGGTCGTCGAGGCGCAACTCGCCCTGGCCGACGGCGATTCCGGTGAGCATCGACACGACCGACTTCGTCGCGCTCCACAGATTGTTGTGCACCGCCCCGCCGACGGCTTCGAGCGGATGCGTGGCGACCAGACAGTTGTTGCGGAAGACCTGCACCGACAGGCGCAGCCGCGTGCTCAACGTGGTGACAGCGGAGACGAGTCGGGCGGCGTCCAGGTTCTCCTGCGCTGGGGTGGCGGTGCCGAAGGGGTCCGAGGCCGATGGGGTGCCGCAGGTCTTCGGCGCGGTGGTGGCGGAGGCGGCAATGGGAGCGGAGGCGGCAGTGGTGGCGGGGGCGGCAGTGGTGGCGGGGGCGGCAGTGGTGGCGGAGGCCGTGGTGCTGCCGGGCCCCACCGCGACACCGGCCACCAGCGCGCACGTCAGGATGATCCGGCCCACCAGTCGTCGCATCCTGACCGCTTCCTCGCACAGTTCGGCAGGCGGCCGTCCCTCGACCGCGGACCGGCCGAGCGTAAGGTGTGATGTGCACGTACACAAGTCCCGTACGCGGGAACGCAGTTGTCAGGGCAGCTTGTGGCTCTGGGTGATGTGTCGCACGTCGTAGTAGTGGGCGATGCACGAGGCCGGCCACTTCGCGCGCCCGCCGTGCCGGAACGGTTCGGTCATCCTGGCCAGCGGGAGCCGCTTGTACGGGAGGACCTCGCCGCCGGCGGCGGCCCGGGCGCGCATCGCGCGGTCCTGGCGGTCCCAGTCGTGCGCGTGGGCGGTGATGTCCGAGGCCAGACCCCCGAGCGACGCGGTGAGCGAGAGACAGACGACGGCGCACACCACACCACCCGCGGCCAGCACCGGAGTCGCCGACCGCACCCGGCCCCGGCCCCGGACCCCGCCCCGCACGACACACCCGGCGAGGGCGCCCACGTACACGAGAAGCAGGACGTAGAGCAGGAGGTAGTCGTTCCACAGGCGGGTCGAGGACACCACCGCCTTCCCGAAGACGGGATACGTGATCACCGTGCACACGTAGCCGGAGACCAGCAGTGTGCAGACCCAGGCAGTGGCCACCAGTACCTGGTTCCTGCCGGGGACGACGCGCCCCGCCGGGCCGGACACCAGCACACCGACGACGAGGCCGACCGCGAGCGCCCCCACGTACGGCCAGGTCGTGAGCACCGAGGCCATGATCTCGCCGAAGCCCCGCAAGGCCCCGAGCAGCGAGTCGGCCGTCAGTATCGTCGAGGCGTGCTTGCGCTCCCTGCGGCGCACCGAGCCGGGTGATGTGTAGAGGACGAGGACGCCGATCGCCGTGCTCGCGATGCCGGCCCCGCAGCACACCCGCAGGAACCGGCGGCGCGCCGCGGGGAAGAGGCGGCCGCTGAGCAGCAGCGCACACGCGAGGGCGGTCGCGACGACGACGCTCGTCTCCTCCGAGAGCAGGCCAAGGGCGACGCCCGTGACGACGACCGCGAGCAGCGCCAGGACCTTCCCGCGCCGGGTCGCCGCCCGCAGCACCGGGACGGCGGCCGCGCAGGCGAACACCGGGGGCAGCGTGTGGGAGACCGCGGCGGCGGGCCAGTAGAACGTCTTGTAGGTGTTGGGCGAGCCGAACAGGAACAAGGCCGTCACCATGGCCGCCACCAACAGCGGCACCCCGCGCGGAACACGCAGCCGGGCGGCCCGCACGACCGCCGCGACGAAGGCCCACAGCAGCGCCAGTACGACGACCCCGCAGGCCGGCGCGAACCACCGCTGACCCGCCTCGCCGAACCGGGCATAGGCCCACACCAGAACGGCGTTGACGATCCGTCCGTTGTCGTGGAGGTAGAACTTGCCGACCATGGCGGGCAGTCCACCGTCGCGAACCACTGGAAGGAAGCACCAGTCGTCGCCACCGGGGCGCACCCAGCGGGCGGTCCACGCCGCGAAGGCGAACACCGCCAGCGGCAGGAGCGCGAGCAGCCCCGGCGGCACGCGTGTCCACCGGCCGCCCGGCTTCCGCTCTTCCGGTACGACACCAGTACCCCGGTCGCGAACGACCTCTTCCGGCGCGTGGACCACGGACTGCCGCCTTCCCATTGGCACCGGACGGAATATCTCCCGGCGCGAAGATACGTTTTGCAGTGTGCCGACAACCGGTTCCGCCATCTCGGCCCGAAATGTGTCGCCGTCACGAGCCTACATAGACACAGCCGTTCAGCCCTGCCTTCTTACCGTTATCTTGAGTTGATGCGTCATGGTGGTGCCGTGGTCGTAAAGGCCGCACTTCACACACCTGCTGGGGTGGCAAATGGAAGCGTGTCAGGTCTCAGTTGTTGTGCCGTGTTTCAACGAAGAAGAGGTGATCCACGCATTTCACCGCGCACTCCTGGAAGTCCTGGACGGGACGGGGCGAACCTTCGAGATCTGTTACGTCGATGACGGCAGCCGCGACACCACACGCGCCCAACTCCGGGCCCTCGCCGCCACGGACGAGCGCGTCCGCTACACCTCCTTCAGCCGGAACTTCGGCAAGGAGGCGGCCATGCTCGCGGGGCTGCGCATGTCACGCGGCGACGTCGTGGCCCTGATGGACGCCGACCTCCAGCACCCGCCCGGACTGCTGTGCCGCATGCTCGAACTGCGACAGCACGGCTACGACCAGGTCGTGGCCCGCCGGGACCGCTCCGGCGAGGGCGTGCTGCGCAGGGCCGTCAGCTCGGCGTACTACCGGGCCATGGGGCGCTGCATGGACGTCGATGTCGTCGACGGCGAGGGCGACTTCAGGCTGTTGTCGCGGCGCGCCGTGCGGGCCGTGCTCGACCTGCCGGAGGCCAACCGGTTCTCCAAAGGGATCTTCTCCTGGATCGGCTTCGACACCGTCAGCTTCACGTACCACAACGTGGGCCGCGCCGCCGGACGGTCGAAATGGGGCGGCCGACGCCTGCTCAACTACGGAATCGACGGCCTCCTCTCCTTCAACAGCCGCCCGCTGCGCCTGGTCATCTACGCGGGGCTCGCGCTGGCGCTCGCGGCCTTCGCGTACGCGCTGTGGATCGCGGCGAACGTCGTCACGCACGGCGTCGACGTGCCCGGCTTCGCCACGCTGCTGGTCGCCGTCGCGGCCCTCGGCGGCATCCAACTCGCCACCCTCGGCGTCATCGGCGAGTACGTCGGCCGGATCTATGGCGAGACGAAACGCAGGCCGCCCTACGTGGTGCGGGAGACCGAGGCGAGCGCCCACGGCACCGGAACGCCGCCGATTCCGGCCCCGACCCCGACCCTGGTTCCAGTCCCAGTCCCAGTCCCAGTCACAGTCCGGGTCCCGGTCCGGGAGCGCGACGGGCTGCGCACCTTTCGGCAGTTCGTCGTCTTCGGACTGATCGGAATCATCAACACCGCCGTCTACATGGCCGTTTACGCCTCCCTCAACCGCTGGATCCCGTATCTGATCGCCCACGTGATCGGATTCTCGGTCAGCGTCGTCGGCTCGTTCCTGCTGAATACCTACATCACTTGCCGCACAAAGCCGACGTGGCGGGCCTTCTTCCGCTTTCCCCTGTCGAGCCTCGTGAACCTGCTATTCAGCGGCACACTCCTATTTCTCGGCGTGCACATGTTGGGAACGGGAAAGAACATCACGGCCCTCGCGGCGGGCATCCTCGCGACGCCCCTGTCGTTCCTGATCGCCCGCTGGGCCATCAATTCCGGTACCCGGCACGCCGTGCGGCAAGAGGTGGACCGGGCGACGGCATTCGACCGTTCCGCCGACCTTCCGAGGCAGGAGGAGCACCAGACTCTGTGAGACGTGAACGGGGCCCCGGCCGCCGACTGCCGGGGCCCCACTCAGGACAGCGCCAAGGGAACAGTGGCTGTTACATGCATAGGGTGCTCGCCCCGCCTCGTCGACGGTGCGGCGTTGTAGCCGTCGGAATGGCCCGTTTCGGCCTATCTGTGCGGCTTCCGAAGGGTGTTCTCCGGTTGGACAATGCGGCCACCACGTCCTCGTTCGACGCATGGAGTGCGCCGCGAGGGTGGCCAGGTGGTTCGTCACACAACGATCGCGGGCGCGCTCGCCTCATCACCGCATCGACCACGGCGCCCGCAAACGAGGAGCTCGCTGACGATGGCTACGTATGTATTGATTCCGGGAGCAGGGACCAGCCCCTGGTACTGGCATCTGCTGGAGGCCGAACTGTGTGGGCGGGGCCATGACGTGGTGGCGGTGGACCTGCCGTGCGACGACGACTCGGCCGGGCTGGCCGAGTACGCCGACACGGTGGTCGACGCCATCGGCGACCGCACCGGCCTGATCCTGGTGGCCCACTCCTTCGGCGGGTTCACCGCACCGCTGGTGTGCGACCGCCTGCCGGTGGACCTGCTCGTGATGCTCCAGGCGCAGATCCCGGCACCGGGGGAGACCCCGGGCCAGTGGTGGGCCAACACCGGCTACGAGCAGGCCAGGCGCGAGCAGGACGAACGCGACGGCAGGCACCCCGACGACGACACCGCCCTCTTCCACCACGACACCCCGCCGGAACTGGCCGCCGAGGCCGACAAGCACACGCGCACACAGTCGGCGACACCGTTCCTGGTGCCATGGCCGCTGGCCGCATGGCCGGACGTGCCCACGAAGTTCCTGCTGTCCCGCGACGACCGCTTCTTCCCAGCCGAGTTCATGCGCCGCATCGTGCGGGAGCGCCTGGGCATCACCCCCGACGAACTCCCCGGCGACCACTGCCCCATGCTCGGCCACCCCACAGAACTGGCCGACCGCCTGGAGTCGTACCGATCCGAGGCATAGCTCAACTACCCGCATCCGGCGCCCAGTTCCCCTCCTTGAGGTCCTTGAGGTCCCTGAGGCCGTCGAACATGGTCGTGACCTGACCGCGTGAGGTGAAGCCGAGACCGAGGGCTGCGTTCACGAGTTCGTCGACCGGGAGGGCCTGACCGTACGTGTGCTCGCGGGTGAAGCGCTCCGCGCCGAGCGCCGACATCGGACCGGCCTCCGTGCGGTGGTGCGCCTCGACCAGCCCCGGTGACCCCCACAGCAGCGTGCCCGCCGCGTGCCACAGGGGCGCCGCGCCGCCCAGGAGCCGGGCCCCGTGCTCGTACTTGCCCGGTGTCACCGCGGCGTGACCCGGAACTCGAAGGGCACCGCACCCGGGTCGACGACCGTGGTGCCACCGTCGACGGTGAGCGTGGTGCCGTTGACGTACGAGGAGTGCGGGCCCAGCAGCCACAGCACGGCCTCCGCGACCTCCCGCGCCTCGGCGGGGCGGCGCTGCGGGACGAGCGCGGTCACCTGCTCGTAGGAATCCTCGACCCCGAGCCCCAACGGGCCGCCGAATTCCCGCATTTCCTCGTCGGCCATCCCGGTGCGCGTCCACCCCGGGCACACCGTGTTGGCGCGCACACCACGCGGCCCGAACTCGGCCGCGAGCGTCGTCGTCAGCATGGTGGCTCCGGCCTTCGACGCGGCGTACGCGGACATGCCGCCCGACGCGCGCAGCCCGGCGATGGAGCCGACCGTCACGAACGCACCCTGGGATGCGACGAGTTGCGGCATTCCGGCGCGCGCGAGCAGGAACACCGACGTGAGATTGGTGCGCAGCGTCGCGTCCCAGTCCTCGTCGCTGAGGTCGAGCACCCCGCCCGGACGCATCACCCCGGCGTTGGCGACGATGCCGTCGAGCCGTCCATGGTCCCGTACGACATCGGCCACCAGGCCCTCGACCTGCTCGCGGGAGGTGACATCGGCGACGTAGGGCGTCGCTCCGCAGTCACCGGCGACTTTGCGCAGGGTGTCGGCCCGGCGCCCGCAGATGGCGACGCGGGCCCCGGCCGCGGCGGCCCGCACGGCGACGGCCGCGCCGATGCCGCTGCTGGCACCCGCCACGAGATGCACGGGAGTCGAGGGTGCGGTGGGGTGCATGTGTTCTCCGTGGTGGTGGTGATCGTGCGGGGCGGGAAGGGTGGGTTGTTTGGGGCCGTACGTTATGTGTGGCGCGATGCCCGCACAACCCTTGCCCGCGCGTTCCCGCCCTCCTAATGTTTGACCTCAAACGATCCGAGTGTCCGCCTGACCCACCTGACCCGTCGCACCACGTCCCCTTCAGAGAGGTCACCCATGTCCGAAACGGCCGAGCTGATCCTGACCGGCGGCGAAGTGCTCACCGTCGACTCGGAGTTCACCGTCGCGCAGGCCGTGGCCGTGCGCGGAAACCGCATCCTCGCCGTGGGGAGTGACACGGAGATCCGGGCGCTCGCCGGACCCGGCACCCGATCGCTCGACCTCGCCGGCCGCACCGTGCTGCCGGGCATCAACGACTCCCATCTGCACGGCGCTACATGGGGGTTGACCCGGCCACCGTTCGCGCTCGCCGTCGGGCACCCGGCCGTGCGGTCCATCGCGGACATCGCCGACGCGGTGCGGCGGGCCGCGGCCGAGACACCGGCAGGGGAGTGGATCACCGGCATCGGCTGGGACGTCGGGTACCTCGCCGAGTGTGTCGCCGACCCGGGGCGGCGCCCGCACCGCCTCGACCTGGACGCCGCCGCCCCGCACCACGCGGTCTGCCTGACCGACTTCTCCGGCCACATGACCTGGGCGAACAGCAAGGCGCTCGAACTGGCCGGCATCGAGCGGGGTGTCACCGCGCCGCCCGGTGGTGTCATCGAGACCGACGCCGCCGACGTACCCACCGGCATCCTCAAGGAGGCGGCACAAGCGGCCGTCCAGGAGCTGGTCCCGCCCGCGACCGTCGCCCAGCGCAAGGCGGCGATCCGGTCGGCGGTCGCAGCGCTGCACGCCGAGGGCATCACCAGTTACACCGAGCCGGGGCTCGGCCCCGGCGGCACCCGGATCCTCGGCGGCGGCCTCGGCACGGACTCGCTCGACGCCTACGTCGAGCTGGCCCGCGCCGGTGAACTGGCCGCCCGCGTCAGCGTGTTGCTGCTGCCCGCACCGATGGGCGGCTCGGCGGCCGACGTACGGGAGAACCTGGCAGGGCTCGGAGTACCGGACGACGTGGCGGCCGACCGGCTCGCCGTCATCGGGGTCAAGGTGTTCGCGGACGGTGTGCCGCCCAACGAGACCGGCTGGATGAGCGAGCCCTACGCGGGCGGTGGCCGCGGCGCGCTCTGCGTCCACGGCTCCGACCCGGGCCTGCAACAGGCGGAGCTCGCCGAGATGGTGCGGATCGCCCACGAGGCCGGGTACCAGCTGGGCGTGCATGTCACGGGGGACCGGGCGATCGACGCGGTGGTGGACTCCTTCGTCGCCGCCCACGACGCCCACCCGCGGCCCGACGCGCGCCACTACGTCATCCACGGTGACTTCGTGTCCGCCGCGAGCCTCAAGAAACTGGCCGCGCACGGCTACGGCGTGAACATGAACCCGGCCATCAAGTGGACCATCGCCGACCTGATGGACGAGGTCGTCGGCAAGGTGCGCTCCGACTACCAGTGGCCGGTCCGCTCCGCGAACGAGGCCGGTGTCGCGGTGTGCGCCAGCTCCGACGCCCCCATCACCGAGCCCAACTGGCGCCAGGGCGTCAGCGCGATGCTGCTGCGCGAGTCCAAGGCGACGGGCCGGGTGAGCGGCCCGGAGGAACGCGTCACCCTGGAAGTGGCCCTGCGCGCCTACACCGTCAACGCCGCCCGCCAGGACTTCGCCGAGTCCTGGAAGGGCAGCATCGAGGCGGGCAAGGTGGCCGACCTGTGCGTCCTCGGCGGCGATCTGCGCGCCACCGACCCGCACGACATCCCGGCACTGCCGATCGACCTCACGGTGTTCGACGGGGAGGTCGTCTTTGAGCGGGTGTGACGGCTTCGAGCGGGTGTGACGGCCGGGGGAGCGCCTACGCCGGCTTCGTGTGCAGCTTGGTGCCCTCCGCTCCTCCCGCGGCCTCGACGATCGAGTAGATGAAGCCGCTGATGCCGAGGAAGAGGCCGGACCCGCTGATGAAGAGGTCCAGCTTCGACAGGATCGGCTTGGGGAAGTGCGTGGCGGTCTCGGTGACGCGTCCCAGGGCGTCGAGGATGTCGAACTCGATCCGCTCCGCCCCCGCACCCGGCGTGTACCGGAACAGGTTCTTGAACCACTGCCCCAGGCCGACCTTGCCGATGGCGCTGACGCCCTTGCCGAGCGCGAGACCGACGCCGCCCAGGATGGACCCGATGGTTCCTGTGACGATGCCGATGATGTCCCACTCCCCGGTTTGCGCCCCCTTCACCACCGACATGATCACCGAGCCGACGCCGAGGGCGACGGAGAGACCGCCGATGACGAGCGCGACGGGACCGGTGACGATCAGGGCGATGACGCCGAGGATGGCGCTGACGACGGAGAACGCCAGATTCAGCCAGTCCCCGATCTTCTCCCACCAGGCCTTCGCCGCGACCGCCTCGTCCGTGGCCTCTTCCAGTTCCCGCTTGGCGATGGCCGCGTCCGACGTACGGATCTCCTGAGCGTCGACGGCGAGCATCCGGGCCGCTTCGAGCTCCGACTCCGCCGACTCGACGTCCCGCGTGGCCTCGTCCTGCGCCATTTTCGCGTCGGTCATCGCGCGCCGTGCGTGGCTGCGGGCCTCCTCGTCGTGGGGCGGCGGGGGTTCCGCGAGGTCGAGACCGGCCACGTGGGCGCTCGCCGCGGCCGCCACCACGATGGCCGCGTCCAGCTTGTCCTTCGCCGCACGGCCCTGGTTCAGGGCCTGGTCCGCCTGGCCCTGACTCTCCCGCAGCCGGTCCGCGTACTTCAGGATCGCGTCGGAGGCCATCTCGTACGAAGTCTGCAACTTGCCCGTCTGCGTGGGCAGTTCGCTGAGCTTGCCGCGCAGCTTCTCCATGGACTCGCCCTCGCCGAGCTCGTTGGAGTCCATCCGGGCGACGACGGAGTGGGCGGACTGAGCGTCCGAGGAGACGGTCCCGTACTCGGAGGCGAGCTGTTCGAGGACGTCCGGGTCGCCGGGGGTCGGGTCCTCCGAGAGACCGAAGACCGACTCCCATTCGGTCAAGGGTGGCCGTGTCGTCACGCTCCGACCTCGCTTCCTTCGCTCGGTGCCGGAGCCTCGGGTTCCGCGGACTCGTGGAACCGGAAGGTGCCGGCGATGGCGTCGAACACCTCGAAGAACGTCTCGGCCATGTTGATATTGGGCGTCGTACTGGCGAGCACCATCAGGTCCCGGCTCGACGGCACGGGGATCACGACCTGGTGCACGGCGGTGCGGACGGGGGCGGGACCGCCGTGGTCGAAGTCCTCGACCGTGGTCAGCCGCCCGACGCTGCCGACCTCCGGCAGCTCCATGATGTGCACCTGGTTCAGCTCCGAACCCCGGCCCGGCGACGTCCTGTTGACGTGGATCCCGCCGGTCAGCATCAGCTCCCCCAGGTCCGTCGACTCGCCCTCGGGGATGCGGGTCCGCAGGACCAGGGCCGTGGCCGAGAGCGGGTTGCCGTCCGAGAGGAACGCAATGAGGGAGGCGATCTGCAGGGCGCCCCGCGCGTACGCCTCGCGGGCGCTCCTGCGGGTCCCCCGGATCAGCTCGTCGACGAGGTCCCGGTCCACCGCCTTGCCCTTGGCCCGCAGCTTCGCCGCCTCCTCCTCGACGCGGCGCCGGATGGCGACGTCCCTGGTGGACGGGTCGAGGTCGAGGTGCGACCACGTGGACGGGTAGTTCAGGGTGTAGCGCGCCGGGGCGCCCTGCGGCCGTTCGTCGGAGGGCAGCAGCCGCGGCCGGCCGTCCGCGTCCCGCATCTCATCCGGAGCACTCCGATCGTTCGGATCGCTCGGGTCGTTCGGGTCGTTCGGATCATTCATGGAGTTGTTCATCGAGCCATTCATGGAGTCGTTCATCGAGGAGCCGGTTATCGGTGTGTCATTCATCGAGTGCCGTCCCGGCCTCGTCGTCCGTGGCCGTGAAGTTGTCGACGATGCCCTGCGCCGCGTCCTTGAACGTGTCCACGTTCTCCTGGACGCGTTCGTGGCCGGCCAGCCACGCGCTGTCGAAGCCGTTGACGGCCGAGGTGAGACCGGAGTCGCCCACATCGCCCTCCGAGCCGACGTTGTCCAGCTTCGCCGTCCTGTCGATCCGGGCGCGGATGTCCTTCAACGCGTCCATCGTGTCGGTGAGTTCGTCGACCGGGATGTGAATCCGCGACATGGCATCCCTCTCTCGTCTTGTCTCGATCGCGCCGCGGTCGGGGATCAGCGCTCACCGGGGACTACGGGGCGCCTGACGAGGCGGTTCACGAAGCGTGGCGCTCGGTGGCGGCGAGGGAGCCGAGGAGGGCGAGGGCCTCGCTGCTGGGGGAGGCGGGCTCGGCGTGGTAGACGACGAGTTCCTGGCCGGGCGCCGCGCGGACGTCGAAGGTCTGCATGGTCAACGTCAGTGGTCCGACGTCGTGGTGGGCGAAGCGCTTGCGTTCCAGGGCCTTGCCGCGGGCGTCGTGCCGGGCCCACAGGTCGGCGAACTCGGCGCTGCCGTCCAGGAGTTCGGTGAGCACCTGCCGCATCCGCGGATCGTCGGGCGCCACGCCGTGGCCGAGCCGGAAACCGGCCACGGAGTTGCGGGCCACCTCGTGCCAGTCGCGGTAGAAGGTCCGGGCGGCCGGGTCGGTGAACACGACGTGCATCAGATTGCGGGAGTGCGTCCAGCCGTGGAAGAGCGCGTCGGCGATGGCGTTCGAGGCCAGCACGTCGTACGCGCGGTTGTAGACGATGGCCGGGTTGTGCGGCCAGGCGTCCATCAGCGTCAGCAGGCTGGGCTCGACCCGCTCCGTGACGGCGGCGCCCCGGGGGCGCGGGGCGAGCCCGGCGATCCTGAACAGGTGCAGGCGGCCGTCCTCGTCGAGCCGTAGGGCCGCGGCCAGCGCGTCGAGCACCTGCGCGGACGGCGTACGCTCCCGCCCCTGTTCGAGCCGTACGTAGTAGTCGGCGCTGATCCCCGCGAGCGCGGCCACCTCTTCGCGGCGCAGCCCCGGCACCCGCCGCTGCCCCGTGACGGGCAGGTTCGCCTCGGCCGGGGTGACGCGGGCGCGCCGCGCGGTGAGGTAGGCGCCGAGCTGCGAATGAGTCATGCCGCCCATGCTAGATCCGGGGACAGCGCCGTTCCTGGGTGCGCTGCACCCAGGAAGATCCCGCCCTTCCTGCGCACGCTCCGGCGGGTCCAGTCTCGATGCCGGAAACACACGGCCGAGGCGTACGAGGCGTACGAGGCGTACGAGGCGTACGAGATGTACGAGGCACAAGAGACGCCCCGCGCACCGGCATCGCACCCCTGGAGAAACCTGTGACCCCCGCCCCGAACCAGTCCAGCCACCCCACCACTTGGGACCTCACCGGCCGAGTGGCCGTCGTCACCGGAGCCGCCCGCGGCATCGGCCTGGCCACCGCCACGCTGCTGCGCGACCGCGGCGCCCGCCTGGTCGTCACCGACCGCTCCGACGCCGTCGAGGAACTCGCCGCGAAGGACCCCGACAACGTGGCCGCGCTCGTGGGCGATGTCGCCGACGAGGACCTCGCGCGCGCCACCACGGACCTCGCGACGAGCCGTTTCGGCGGGCTCGACATCCTGGTCAACAACGCCGGCCGCACCCTGAACAAGTCGATCACCGAGACCACCACCGAGGACTTCGACGCCATCCTGCGCGTCAACGCCCGCGGCAACTTCGTCCAGGCCCGCGAGGCGTTCCGCGCCATGGAGGCCACCGGCGGCGGCGCGATCGTCTCGATCGCCTCCGTCTCCTCGGTCGTGGCCTTCGCCACGCAGACCGCCTACGCCGCGTCGAAGGGCGCCCTGGCCCAGATCACCAAGGTGCTCGCCATCGAGGGCGGCCCCAAGGGCATCCGCTCCAACGCCGTGCTGCCCGGCGTCATCGACACCGACATCATGGAAGGCGTCGTCGACAACGGCCGCGACATGCTCGCCTCGTTCGGCCCCGCCCACCCCGCCGGCCGGATCGGACGCCCCGAGGAGGTCGCCGAGGCCGTCGCCTTCCTCGCCTCCGACGCGTCCGCCTTCGTCACCGGCGCGCTCCTGGCCGTCGACGGGGGCTGGACCGCGCAATGACACGAGGTGCACTCCGACCTGCCTTCGATGGGATCGACGGTGACAGAAGAGAAGCCGGCACGTCTCCAGCATCCGAAGGAGCGAGGCCGTGCGCTTCTAGGGATTGCCGGTCTGTGTCCAGCACGGTCTCGGGGAACATGTTCCGGCCGACCGCACACCATTGGAGCCTGACACCATGACCGACCCGACCCAGGACCCCGGCTTCCTGCGGGACCCGTATCCGGCCTACGCGGCCATGCGGGCCACCTGCCCCGTGCGGCCCGTACCGACAGGCTCCGGCGGACGCACCAACTACGTCGTCACCGGCTACGCGGAGGCCAAAGAGGCCCTCAACGACGTACGGCTCTCCAAGGACACGTCCGCCTTCTTCGCGGGCAAGGAATCACGGCGACGTCCGCACCCCGCCGTCGCCCACACGATGCTCGCCAGCGACCCACCCCAGCACACCCGGCTGCGCAAGCTGGTGACGAAGGCGTTCACCACCGGGTCCGTCGCCCGGCTGCGGCCGTTCATCGCCCGCGTCACCGAAGAACTGCTGGATCAGTGGCGGTCCGGCGAACCATTCGACTTCGTGGCCGGCCTGGCGGTGCCGCTGCCGGTCACCGTGATCTGCGAACTGCTCGGCGTACCACCGGCCGACCGGCTCGACGTCCGGCGTTGGTCCGCGGAACTGTTCGCGTCGGGGGAGCCCGACATGACCGACGCGGCCTCGCACGCGATGGCGGAGTACATGACGGACCTGATCGCGGCCAAACGCCTCAGTCCTGGCGGCTCGATTCTGGACCGGTTGATCGCCGTCCGCGACGCAGAAGACCACTTGAGCGAGCCGGAACTGGTCTCCCTGGCGGTCCTGTTGCTCGTGGCCGGACACGAAACCACCACCCACGCCCTCGGCAACGCCCTGCTGGCGCTCCTCCGGCACCCGGCCCAGCTGGAGCGCCTCCGCCGCAGCCCGGACGAGATCCCCGGCGCCGTGGACGAACTGCTGCGCTTCGACTCCGCGGTGAGCACATCCACCTTCCGCTTCACCACGGAAGACGTCACGCTCGGCGGCACCGAGATCCCCGCAGGCGTTCCGGTGCTGGTCGCCCTCGGGGCCGCGAACCGGGACCCGGCACGGTTCCCGCGGCCGGACGCACTCGACCTGGACCGGGACTCCGCCGCCCACCTCGCCTTCGGCCACGGCATCCACCGCTGTGTCGGCGCTCCCCTGGCCAAGGCCGAGGTGGAGATCGTGTTGCGGGCCGTGCTGGCGCGCCTTCCCGGGCTTCATCTGGCGGTTCCGGCGGACCAGTTGGCCTGGAGGCGAACCCGCCTGGTCCGGGGGCTCGAGTCCCTCCCCGTAATCACCGCGGAGGGATAGCGGAGCGGACGGGAAGGCAGGACCCGGGGGCCGGGTCCTGGAGACCCGCGTGCGCCCCGGCCCGGTTGTGCTTCCATGGACCTCCAACTGGCGTTTCAAGCGGGGGCTTTGAGGAGTGAACCGAATGAACACGCCGCCGTTCGGCGTCCGCGTCGTGGACACCGGCACCCTCGTCCTCGTGCGCGCACACGGGGAACTCGACATCCAGACCGCACCGCAACTCGAAAAGGCCCTGGCACAGCTGCACCCGCGACACTGCGAACTCGACCTCACCGCCGTGCCGTTCACCGACTCCAGCGGAATCAACCTGCTCATACGCCACCACCGCTGGGCAGCCAACTCCGGCGGCAGCCTGCGCCTCATCGGCGTCAGTACGGCGGTGCGCCGCGTCCTGGACGTCTCCGGCGTCACGAACCTCCTCCTCGGCGGCGCACGGTCACACGCACCCGACGGCGGCCCACCAGGACACGCGCCCCGCTCCTAGACGGGCGCGGGCGGCCTCTGTCGGTTCTGTGCGGCCCTCGTCGCGATCGCTGTGCCCCCGGAGCAGACCTGCCTCGCTCGCCGTCGGGCAGCTGTGAAGCACGCGGCGGAGTGGTGACCGGATCTGAGCGCACAGGAACACCGACCGATCCGGTGTGCGCCGACCGTTCCCGATTGCGGACGCTTTCTCACTGTCGGTCACACACCGCTCCGCGGGCGAGCACGATGATCCCTCTCGTCGCAGGCGGCGGGGCCGGGTGGGGTCGGGCGGGGCCCGGTGGGTGGAACTGGCACCGCTGCAAGACGGGGCCATACTGGCACTGGCGATCTCCGAAGAGCTGCCCCTGGCCGACCAGTCCACAAGGCCGATGATCGAAGTCCTGGCCGAGTACATGGCTGGGCGGGAACTGCTGCTGGTCCTGGACACCTGTGAGCATCTGACCGATGCCTGCGCGCTGACCGCCCAAGTTCTCCTGGACGCGGCACCGGGACTACGCATCCTGGCCACCAGCCGCCGCCCGCTGAACGTGTCGGCCGAGCGCACACCGGCGGTCGAGCCCATGCCGGTCCCCGACCCGGACGACCCCGCGGCGAGCGGAAACGACGCCGTGGTGCTGTTGGCCGAGCGGGCAGCCGCCGCGGTGCCGGGGTTCGCGGTCACCGAGGACGATCAGGGCGACGTGGTGCACCTGTGCCGTCGCCTGGAGGGGCTGCCGCTCGCGATCGAACTGGCCGCCGCCCGGCTCGGTGAACTGCCGCCCGCCGAACTCGCCGTCCGCCTCGACGACCGCATGTCGGTGCTGGGACAGACGGAAGAAGAGGCGTACGACGCCCATCCGCCGTGGCACCAGGCGCTGCGTACGGCGATCGGCTGGAGCCACGAACTGTGCACGCCGCAGGAGCGGTTGCTGTGGGCCCGGGTCTCCGTATTCGCGTGGTGTCTTTCGGGCCGTGCTGCGGGGCGGTCGATCCGGACCGGGACTCGGTGACCAACACCCTGGGCGGTCTCCGGCCAACCGATGCCGGGCGCCGTGATCCGCGCTGGAGCTGATCTTGTCCCCACCTGCCCCCATGTCCGGGCGGGTCACGTACCGCTGAACAGCCGGTCCAGATGCACGTCGATCGCGGCGAGCGCGTCCCGGGGCTCGATCACGGCGAGTTCGATCAGGGAGGTGAAGCCGGTGAGGGCGAGGAGGAGGTTGGTCTCGGTCGCCGGGTCGTGGCCGGGGGCGATGTGTCCGTCGGTGATCGCCTGGCGGACCAACTGCTCGACGAGGTCCCGCCCTTGGACGAGGCCGCGGCGCGCCTGCTCGTGCACGGTCTGGTCGTGCAGTGCCTCCAGGACGTAGGCGGCGCTCATCCGGCTGGTCGCTCGGGCGTCGGCGTGCAGGGGAAGCATTTCCGCGAGGGTCAGGCGCAGCACGTCGCGGGGGTGGGGGCGGTCACCGAGCCGCTTGAGCCCCTGCTGTACGCGCACCGAGGTCTGCTCGGACGCGAAATCCATGGCGAAGGAGAGCATGGCCGTCCGGGAGGCGAAGTAGTGCTGCAGCTGCCCGAGCGACATGCCCGCCTCCTGCGCCACCACGCGCATCGTCAGTTGTGTGACGCCGCGCTGCTCCACCACCCGCCACAGTGCGCGGGCGATCGCTTCGCGGCGGCCTCGGTGATCCACCTGTTTCGGCAACGCCGACCCCTCTCCCGTACCCGAGAACTGTTCCAATACAGTCGACATAATACAGATGACCCATAATCCTGGAGTCCACGCGAGGAAGGAAGCGGCATGTCCGAACAGCCGAAGGTACGGACGACGGAGGGTGTGGTGCGGGGGCGTTGGCGGCAGGGGCACGCGGTGTTCCGCGGCATCCCCTACGCCCAGCCCCCGGTCGGAGAGCTCCGCTTCGCCGCGCCCGCGCCGCCGCACCGCTGGGAGGGGACGCGGCAGGCGGTCGAGTTCGGCCCCGTGGTGCCGCTGTCCCTGCCGGTCGACGTGTCCCCGCAGGGCACCGACTGGCTGACGCTCAACGTCGGCACTCCGGATCCCGGCGCGGCGGGACTGCCGGTGCTGGTGTGGATCCCCGTGGGCGGCTACCTCTCGGCGGCGTCGAGCGACCCGATGTGCGACCCGGCGGCGCTGGCCGAGGCGGGAGTCGTCGTGGTGACCATCAACTGCCGGGTGGGCGCGGAAGGGTTCGCGTTCCTCGACGACGCGCCGCCCAACCGCGGATTCCTCGACCAGATCGCGGCGCTGGAGTGGGTGCGGCGCAACATCGCCGCCTTCGGAGGAGACCCGGACCGGGTCACCGTGGGCGGAGTGTCCGCAGGGGCGGGCTCGGTCGCCGCCCTGCTGACGATGAAGTCCGCGCGCGGCCTGTTCCGGCGGGCCATGGCCCACTCGGTGCCGGGTCTGCACAGCACCCCCGCTCTGGCACGGGAGGTCACCGCCGCGTTCGCGGACCGGCTCGGCGCCGCGGCCCCCACCGCCGAGGCCCTGCGCGACATCGACCCGTGGCACATGGCCGCCGAACTCACCTCCTTCAACGCCGGCCTGCACGCGCACCGGGAGAGCTGGGGACGCCTCACGGAGACCGGCACCGCACTGTGCCCCGTCGTCGACGGCGAGGTCCTCACGGAAACGCCCTGGTCGGCGCTGACCGGCGCGCGGGCGAGCGGGACCGAACTGCTCGTCGGCCACACCCGGGACGAATTCCGGTACTTCAGCGTCGTGAGCGGACGGTACGGCACCTTCACCGAGGAGGACGCCCACGCGGCCCTGGAACTGCTCGCCCCGCGACCGGACGGCGCGCGGGCCTACCGTGCCGCGTTCCCGCAGGCAGGCCCGGAGGAGCTGGTGGAGACGGTGTACTCCGACGCCCTCTTCCGGATGCCGTCACTGAAGCTGGCCGAGGCGAACGCCGCGGCCGGCGGCACCTCCTACCTGTTCGAACTGTGCTGGGCCGCCCCGGCCCTCGACGGCATCCTGGGCGCCTGCCACAGCCTCGACGTGCCCCTCGCGTTCGGCACGCTGGACAGCCCCGTCGGCACCCAGCTCATCGGCGAGGAGCCCACCCCCGAGGCCGACGCGCTCTCCCGCGAACTCCAGGAGACATGGGTTCGCTTCATCACCACCGGCGACGCGGGCTGGCCCGCCCACCGGCCCGGCGAGCACCTCACCCGAGTCCTGGACGCCGAGTCGAGGACTCTGCCCTACCCCGAACAGGCATCCCGCCAGATCTGGGAAGGCCACACCCCCGCCCCCTTCGATTGTTCGTCATCGTCCGGGTCGGCTTCCGCGGCTGCGACGGCGCCACCGGCCGAGTGCTCCTGACCGCTGGTGCGTCGCCGGGCGCGGGGACCCGGTTCGACGGCTGCGTCGAGCCGCACCGCGACGGGCCGGTATCGCGGGGCCCGGTGGTCAGTTTCGGGAGTCGTCGAGGAAGGCGCGGACGCGGTCGGCGACGGTCTGCGGCTGTTCCCTCATCGGGACGTGGTTGGCGTCCTTGACGAGTTCGAAGCGCGCGGCGGGGATGGCGGCGGCGTAGGCGCGGCCGAAGTCGGGGGTGACGACCGTGTCCTGCTCTCCCCACAGGACCAGGGTGGGCAGCGCGAGACGGGCGAGCCGGGTCCTGAGGCGGGGGTCGGCCATGTTGTCACCCGCGTACGCCTTGAGGGCCGCCATGGAGGCGGCGGTGGGGCCCTGCCGGGGCGCGCCGTTGTCGGCCGGCGGCCGCGGCGGGCCCGGCGGGCGGCCGGATCCGGGGGTGCGGATCTGGTGGCCCTCGATCTTCGGTCCGATGGCGTTGATGAGGACGAGCTCGCTGATGAGCCGGCCGCGGTCGCGGACCGCCGTCTCCGAGGCCACCCACCCGCCCATGGAGTTTCCGATGACGGCGACGTCCTTGTGGCCCTGCTCGTGCAGGAGGTCGAGGTAGCACTCGACGAGGGAGTCGATGCCGGTGAACCAGTCCGGCCGTGGGGTGTCGTTCCAGCCGGGGTGGGTGGGGACGATGACGTGGTGACGGTCGGCCAGCCGCCGTGCCAGGTCGCCGACGCTGTCCGGACCCGCGGCGCCGTGCAGCAGGAGCACCGGGGTTCCGGTGCCGAACTCTGCGACGGGGACGGTCACTTCGGGGTAAGGGGCGTATGTCCAGGTGTGCGTGTGCACGGTGGAGCCTTTCCGCGCTACTCGGCCGTGGCGGCGACCTTGGCGCCGCGGACCTCGGTGAGCGCTTCGGTCCAGGGGAGCAGCTGGTCGAGCAACGTCGTCAGGGCGGAGCCCTGGTGCTCTGCCGGGGTGAACGTCTTGCCGAAGTCCGCGAAGTCGGTACGCAGATTCAGGGTGACCTGAGCGGCGACGTCCGCGAGTTGCAGCGCGCCGAGGACCGGGCGCAGCGCTTCCACAGCGCGGACCCCGCCGTCGACGCCGTAGGAGACGAGGCCGACGGCCTTGTTGTTCCACTCGGCGTAGACGCGGTCCAGGGCGTTCTTGAGCGCGCCCGGGAAGGAGTGGTTGTACTCCGGGGTCACGATCACGAAGCCGTCGAAGGAGGCGACCGTGGCGGCCCACTGCTGGGTGTAGGGGTGCGTGTAGCGGCCCATGGCGGGCGGGAACGGCTCGTCGATCTGCGGCAGATCGACCTCGGCGAGGTCGATGAGTGCGTAGTCGGCGTCGCCGCGCCGAGTGGCCTGTTCCAGGACCCATTGGGCGACGTTCGCTCCGGCGCGGCCGGTGCGGGTGCTGGCGAGAATGATCGCGATCTTCGGCAACGTGACTCCTGTGAGCGGGAGACGACGGGCAGGGAAGGCGCGGCGGCGGCCAACTCCTCGGCGGACAGCGGTTATTGGCCGACGGGACCGCTGGAGAAGAACGCCACCATCCGCTCCAGGCCCCGGGGGCCGAACATGCTGTCCAGGCTCTCGGCGGATTCGGCGGCGGATGCCTCGCTGCGCGGGAAGAGGGCTGCCTCGTAGGCGGCCAGGGCGGCCTCGGTGTCGCCGGGGCGGGCGGCGATGGCGGAGGCGAGTTCGGCGCCGTCGAACATGGCCAGATTGGCGCCCTCTCCCGCGAACGGCGACATCACGTGGGCGGCGTCGCCCAGCAGGGTCACGCCCGCAACGCGCTCCCAGCGGTGGCCCACCGGCAGGGCGTGGATGCGGCGCGGGGTCATCGTGTCCGCGTCGGCGACCAGGTCGCGCAGGGACTCGTCCCAGCCCTCGAAGTGCGCGAGCACGGCCTTCTTGGCCGCCGCCAGGTCGGTGAAGTCGACGGTGTCCAGCCAGGCCTCGTCCGCCTTGAGGGCGGTGTAGACGTGGAGGCTGCCGTCGGTCTCCCGGTGCGCGAGGAAGCCGCGCTCGTCGCCGAGGCAGATGAAGAATCCGCCGCCGATGACTTCGGCGCTGTGCGGGTGGCGGGTGTCCGCGTCCAGCAGGTCGGTCTCGACGAAGGAGATGCCGGTGTAGGCGGGCTTGGCGTCCGAGACGAGCGGCCGCACCCGGGACCAGGCGCCGTCGGCGCCGATCAGCAGGTCGGTGGTGATGGTGGTGCCGTCGGCGAAGGTCACCTCGTGGCGCCCGCCGTCCAGGGCGCGGGCCCCGGTCATCTTCTTGCCCCACTGGATCGTGCCGTCCGGCAGCGAGTTCGTGAGCAGGTCGCGCAGGTCCCCGCGGTCCACCTCGGGACGGCCCCCGTCGCCGCTGTCCTCCTCGGAGGCGTGGACGGTGCCGTCCTTCCCGAGCAGGCGCATGGCCTCGCCGCCCTCGTGGATGATCTTGCGGAAGCCGTCGTAGAGGTCGGCGGCGTGCAGGGCCTTCTGGCCGTTCTCCTCGTGGATGTCGAGCATGCCGCCCTGGGTACGCGCCTCGGGGGATGCCTCGAGTTCGAAGATGGCCGACTCGATGCCGTTGACGTGCAGGACGCGGGCGGCGGTGAGGCCACCGAGGCCGCCGCCGATGATCGCGATGGGGTAGTGCGTGCTCATCTGGGAACTCCAAGCGGGGGAGGGGAGCGTGACGCCACGGGTGAACCGTTGTCGGCGCCCACATGTCCACGGTAACGAACGCGTTCGCTACGAACAAGTTCGTCGATGAGTGCCTGCACCCCGGGGTCGGGGCCAGGGTCCACGCGCCCCATTCTGGTCAGGCGCTCAGCCCTCGGCAGCCGGGACGGGCGTGTGGGTGATGCCGTTGATCACGACATGGAAGCCCCAGGCCAGCCTGTCGCTCTCCGTTCCGGACAGCAGGGCCGGAAGGTGCGTCTTGATCATGGGATGCGAGGACTCGTCCACCCCGTACGTGGCGCGGGTGAGGGCGTCCCAGTCGTCCTGGCTCATGGGGTCGCGCTCCTGTGTGCCCTGCTCGGCGGCGGTGGCCGTCGCGTACTGCAGAAGGTTGTCGACGCCCCAGGCGACCTGCGCGCGGGGGGCGCCGCTGCGGGAGAGCAGGAGCAGCAGGCGCTCGACCAGATCGAGGTAGTTCTCGCCGCTCGGGCGGGCCACCAGCGCGGACCGGGCCAGCTGCGGGTGCTCGAAGAGCAGATACGCATACGAGGTCAGGACCGCGACGAGCTGCTCGCGCCAGTCCGCCCCGGGCTCGTCGGCGGGCGGTTCCACCTCGCCCAGGAGTGCGTCCAGGACGGCGGCGTGCAGCTCGGCGGTGTTGGCCACGTATACGTAGAGCGAGGCCGGGCCGGTGTCCAGCTCCTGGGCCAGCCGCCGCATGGTGACCTTCTCCAGCCCCTCGGACCGCATGACCCGCACGGCCACGTCGACGATCCCGCGTCGGGTCAGGGCGGGCTTCGCGGGTCGTTCACGCCGGCTGGCCGGCTCTCGCTTCGCAGTCATGCCGCGATCGTAACGAACATGTTCGTCGTCGATGCTCGCAGGTCACGAACCCTTGCTACGCCGCGCCGCCAAGTACTCGGCGAGGACGTCACGCACCCGCGGCGCGAGCGTCACGGGATGTGCGTGAGGGTCAATGCCGGTGTGCCCACGCCGAGTTCCAGGCCCGTCTCCTCGACCGCTTCGCGCCGGGCGGGCCGAAGCGGGTCCTCTCCAGCACCAGCCACCCGCGCTCCGCCCGACGCCGGCCCTCAGTGGCTCTTGGCCTGCGGGCTTCTCTCTGGTCACGAGGTGTTGCGACGGCCGCTTGAATGTCCACCGGTGCTGTCACGTGCGTGTACGTGTCGTGCGAAGCAGCGACAGCACTCGCGAGGCGTGGCGAAAGTCCTCCCGGGTGTGGACCTGGGACAGGAGCAAGGTGCGGATACCGAGGGAGAGGTACCGCTCCAAGTACTCCGCGACCCGTTCGTAGCTGCCCACGAGCAGCGGCGCCGCGGCTTTTCCGCTGCGGTAGAGGCCGGTCCAGTACACCTCGTCGTACAGGTCACCGTCCGTGGCGAGGTGGGCCAGCCGTCTGCTCCACTCCGACTCGGAGCGGCGTTTGAACACGGTCTCGATATGGGCCGCGCGGCCGACGGGGTACGCGGCACGTGCCGCCTCCCAAGCCTCCGCATCGGTCGTACGGGCCAACAGGCCGAAGCGGACGCCGAGTTCGAGTCCCTTGTCGTGCCACCGGGCGAACTCCACGGCGAAGTCCGACACAGGTTCGGGATGAGTGACCGAGACGTCGCCCACCTTCAGGGCCACCGAGCGGCTCGCCTCCGACGAGCCCGCCACGAAGACGCGCGGCAGCAGGGCCTCGGCCGTGCGGGAGAAGACCTGGAGCTGCCGGTAGTGATAGTGGGTGCCGTCGTGGTCGAGGGGCTCGTCCGAGCGCAGCAGATGACTCACCACGTCCATGTACTCGGCGGCCCGCTCATAGCGTGCGTCGTGCGGGGTGGTGTCGCCGACCTGGCTCAGTTCGGTCGGCGACGAGCCGACGATCAGGTTGAGGTCGAGGCGCCTGCCGTAGAGCGACGACAGGCTGTGGATCGCCTTGGCCGTGGTGAACGGTGGTGCCGCGTAGGGCTGTACGGCCACCAACGGGGCGAGCCGCTCGGTGTGTTGCAGCATCGCGGCGGCCATCGTCCAAGGGTCGTGGTTGTGATGGTCGTAGAACGTGAGCAGCCCGTCGAAGCCGCTCTTCTCGGCCTCGCGCGCCAGTGCCGCGAGGTCGGCGAGCGAGATGTGGCCGGTGGTGCGCGGCTGGTACGCCGTCCCGTACACGCAAAGCCCCTGTGGAGTCTCGTACGTCATGGAGTGGCCCCTCTGCGGCGTAGCGTGCGGATCGTGCGCATCGACAGCAGCGTCACGCAGCTCGCGCCGCAGATCAGGACGCCGATGAAGAGCGTTTCGCGGGCCCCCAGGAGCAGGGCCGGCGGGCCTGCCAGGGCGCGGCCGATGGGGTTGGTCATGATGGAGCCGGCCACGTCGTAGGCGTAGACACGGTTCAGGACCTCCGGCTGCACCTGGGTCTGGACAGTGGTGGTCCACTGCACGCCCCAGAACGTCCAACTGGCTCCGGCCACCGCGAAGCAGCAACCGAGCGCCCAGACAGGGAAGTCGAAGACCATGGCCAGGGGGTGCAGCGCGAACCCGAACATCGCGAGCGATCCCGCGGCCAACGGATGCGCGGGGCGCAGCCGCATGGCGATGAGGCCGCCCACGATCGTCCCGGCCCCGAGCGCGGCCTGGACGGTACCGAAACCCGATGATCCGTGGTCGCCGATGATGACAGTGGCGGTCAGCGGCCGGGCCGGGCCCCACACGAGCGGCCCGTTCACCGCCCACACCACGATGACCGCCCACAGCCAACGGCGCGCCCGGAACTCGTACCAGCCCTCCTGCAGGTTCTCCCACAAGGAGGAGCCCCCGGTGCTCACGGGCGGCGGCGCCACCTTGAGCAGGAGGAGGAAAACCATGCTGAGCGTGAAGGTCGCGGCGTTCGCCGCGAAGACCACCCCCGCGCCGAGCGTCGCCACCAGGACCGCACCCAGAGCGGGGCCGAGCAGAGAACCGACAGCCTCCGCCACACGCAGCGCCCCGTTGCCACGCTGTACGTCCTCGCAGACGAGCGGCACCATGCTGGAGACGCCCGGTTGGAACATCGCGGTCGCGGAGCCGCTGACCACGGCGAGCGTCAGGATCAGCCAGAGTGCCGGGTCTCCCGCCACGAACAGTACGGACAGCGCGGCATGGACGAGGAGCCGCGCAAGATCCGCGCCGATCATCATCCGGCGTGCGGTGAACCGGTCGGCGAGCACGCCACCGAAGATGACGAACAGCGCCTCGGGGGCGATGAACGCGGCCATGACGTAGCCGACGCCCGCGGCGCCGTGACCGAGCCCGAGGACCGCGACGGCCAGCGCCACCGGCATCATCTCGTCGCGCAGGCGCGACGTGGTGCGCGCGGTGAAGTACTTGGCGAACGCGCTGGTCCACAAGGGCTCCCGGCCGGTGCGCTCCGGGGCGTCGACCGTGGTGGAGTCGGGAACCGTGCTCACTGGTGCGGAATGGTCGAGGAGCCCGCGACGTGCCGGCGGCGGTCCGGGTCGAAGAGCCTGTCGAGGAACGGGGTGGGCCAGCGGCCGGTGTTTCCGTCGAGCGCGCCGTACTCGTCGAGATAGTCCTCGTCGTCCGGCCGCAGCGCCTTGGTCAGGCCCTCGGGGACGGCGTCCGGGTAGAGCTGCCGGGCGAAGCCGAGCGCGAAGTACACCTCGCGGGTGGCTCCGGCGGCAGCCGCGAGGGCGGTGAACTCCTCGGTCGCCCGATGGTCCATGAGCCGCACGGACTCCGCCACGTCCAGGAAGCGCATCAGGGTGACGTCCTTGCCCCGTTCGATGCTCAGATAGCTGGTCGCCTCCTTGTACAGATGCAGGCACACATCAAGAAGGTGGTCGGACGGAGCGAGCACACGTGTCTCGGCGCCGCACATCCGCGTGGACACGGAGCGGTCGAGCAGCGTGGTGGTGTCCAGACTGCCGTGGGACTTCTGCTGGAAGAGATTGAGGCACAGGTCCACCTCGAAGAAGTCCACGTCCGGGTCGGAGGTCGGCTTCTTGAACGGCAGCTTGTTGTTGAGGTGCATCGACCAGAAGGCCCGGGTGGTCCGCGCGTACGGAGTGACCACCGTGCCATTGCGCGACTGCAGTCCTTGCGCGTAGCCCCGCTCCGTGAGGAGCTCCTGGACATCCGGGTAGGAGCTCTCCTCGATGAGCAGGTCGAGGTCGGCCATGCGCCGGATGCCCGCGTCCTCGTACACGGACTGGCACAGGACCGGGCCCTTGCGGACGGCGTAGCGGATTCCGGCCTGCCCGAGGTCGTGGAAGATGCGGCCGAACTCGGTGAACAGGGCTTTGTTGCGGCGGCAGTTGGCCTCGTAGGCCGCGCTGTAGATCCAGGGGTGGGGCAGGAGAGTCCCGTCCTGTTCCGGCTGCCACACCCGGGACAGCGCCAGGTTGCGTCCGACGAGCGGGACGACGTGCTGGCGCAGCGCCTGGTCCAGGAAGTAGGATCAGTCCATCTCCCGTTGCTCCAGCAGGAATTGACGGGCCGTCTCCTCCTTCGTCTCGCACCATCGTGGGCTCGCGAGGGTGTCTCTTCGACTTCGGGGACGCTTACACCTCCCAGGCCGGGCCTCGCGGCACAGCGCTGCTTCTGGAGAAGCTCCCCGAGGCGATCGGCTTCTTGGCCACGCTCGTGGCGCAGGCGCAGGGACGACACACGGCCCGCTTCGTGATCGCGCCGCCCATGGTCGCCTCCTATGCGGAACTGGCTGCGGTCATCGACCATGTGACGCCATCAGGGGTGCGGCTTGCCAGCGGCAGGGCATCGGCGGGGCGGTTGGGCTTCGGCTGGGAGGTCGAGACCCCAGCCGCTGCACTCTGTACGGGCCTGTGGGCCGACCACCTGCGCCAGGAGCGCGGCGTGACGCCTGCGGCCTGTGGGATCGGCACCAACGACCTCACGCAGTTCACGCTGGCCCGGGGCCGCCGCAGTGGGCCCGTGGGCTCGATCCGTCCCGAGGCCCACCCCGCCGTCCTGGCGCTGCTCGCACGGCTTGCCGCAGACTGCGCGGACCGGGATGTGACGGCGATTCTGTCCGGAGCCGCGGCCGAGGACAGCAGCTACAGACACTTCGCGAACTCCCTCGGTCTGTTGGCCTCATGCACTCCGTACGCTCTGATCGAAGGAGCGAGCAGCGGGGCGGTGCCCATTCTGGATCAGGCGGTGCCGGCTGACGCGTTGCCCGGCGCCCACGGCCTGCCCGGAGTGATCGTATGGCGCCGCTCGACACCGAGGGGAGCCGCGGCGACGGAGGCGGCCGCGGACCATGAGCGCTGACACTCCCAGCAGTGGGCCCGACCTTCTGCGACTGGCCCCGGCAGCCACACCGGCATGGGTCAGCATGGCGCTGGCCGACGGGCGCGGAGCGGCGGCGGGCGGCGGCTCGATCGCCGTCCTCGACCCGATCAGCGACGGGCAGGTACTCGACCTCGGCGGGCTGCGTTTCGAGGTCCTGGCCACACCGGGCCACACCGCGGGGAGCGTCTGCTTCTACGAGCCGACGCAGCGCCTCCTCATCGCGGGCGACGCGGTGCAGCGCAGGGGGTCGGCGGAAAGACTCCCGGTGTACTACCACTCCGGGCGCGCCTACCGCGCGAGCCTGACCAAGCTGCTCGGCCTGTCCGTGGACGTCCTGCTCACCGGGCACCCGCTGCGTGGACCGGGACTCGCTGGCTGTGTGCATCGTGGGACCGCTGTCTGCCGCGACCTGATCGAAGTCAGCCTCGCGCATTCTCTGGCCGTGGAACACACGGTCGAGACCGGATGTTGTCCCGCCGAGTGGTGTAGCAGCGATCTCTGCATAGCCCGACGCCGCAGCGGTCCGACGCCGGCTCGACGAGGTCGCCGACATGCTCGGCCGACAGTTCCCCAAGGTCAAAGAGATGCTCCTGGAGGCGAAGGACGACCTCACGGCCTTCGCGGTCTTCCCCGCCCAGCACTGGAAGAAGATCCAGTCGACGAACCCGCTGGAGCGGATCAACCGCGAGATCAAACGCCGTACCGATGTCGTCCAGGTCTTCCCGAACCCCGCCGCACTGCTGCGGCTGACCACTGCGGTGCTCAACGAGATGCACGACGAATGGATCGCCTTCGGTCGTCGCTACCTCTCCGAGGACAGCATGGACAAGATCTACTCCGACGAGGAAACCCGAGACGAACTGCCCACCGCTACACCATCACAGGGGACATGACCTGGTCGCGGCCGACCGGTATTGATGCTCGTGGTACGTCCGCTGTCATGCGGAACGCACCAGGTGTGGCCTGACGGCGGCGAGGAGTACGTGACGATCCCGCAGCACCCGGTCGTAGCGGGGAAGGCGCGGCATGCGACGGGCACCGTCCCCCCGTGCCGTGAGCCAAGCAACATGCCGGCGTCCAACGACCGGGGCAGGCTGAGTGCATCAGGCGTCAGGAGTTGTTCGACTCGTATTCGGCGAGGTACTCGGCGTACGCCTCGAAGTCGACGTTGCGCGGAAGCATACACTCGCCCCACGGCCGCCCCACGGTCATGTCGTACAGCAGGCCCGCAGGGCAGGGCATCACGTACGCGAGTTGGTTGCTGCACGCGATGTAGGTTTCCAGGCCTTCTGGGTTCCAGTAGTTCCCGTCCGCCTTGTTCTCGCAGAAATCGAGCACGCTGTCAGCGGCGGCTTCGGCCGAGGCGGCGAGCGGGATCGGCGACGTGCCGGCCAGAGCGAGCGCGACGCCCACAGCAAACTTCCTGATCTTCATGGCCGAAGAACGCGCAACGGCCCACAGGGTTACGGCTTGGAAGCAAGTGGGTTGTCCATAGGCGCCCCGCCCGACGAGGACGGCGGTCGGGGCGTCCGGATCGACGGAACGATCCTCGCTCTCGCGCGCCGCAGGTGCCGCGTCTCGGCCCACTGGCCCGGGGTGCCACGCCGAGCGCCTCGATCCCGCGCGGGCGGACTCCTCGACACGGTCACCCCAGTGCCAATGCTGCGTCTGTTCCGGTGGTTACCCGCTACGCAACAGTAGCCAGGGCCGTTAGACCGGACATGCAAACTTCCACGCGCCTCTTGGCCTCTGTCCTGCTCTCGATCGGAGCCGTCGCGACTATGACCGCTGGCAGCGCCTTCGCTGCCGACGATCCCGACGTCATCGTCCTCGGTGACGAAGCGATCGTCATGGGGAAGGGATTCCACTACTGCGGAGGGAGCATCACGACCGAGGAGTGGGTCCTGTCGGCTGCTCACTGCGTACAAGCGGCGCCGCCCGGCTACGAACTGGTCACGGGAGACCCCGACTTTGCTGCCCATGAAGGCACGGAACAGCAGCGCTAAACCTGCTCGGCCCGCGAAGTCGTCGCTATCGCTTCACCAGTCGCCCTGCTCGGCCCAGGCGACGGTGATTTCCGGCTGCAGGAGCTGGAAGAGGGCTTCGCGGGCGGCGACGCTGTCGTGCCTATCGGTGGGGGAGCATCACGAACAGCGGGAGTCGCAGTGCGACCATCCCCTTGCCGAGGGCTGACAGGGTGTCAATTTTCCGAACGCTGATCCGTGGCTTCGGCTCGGACGGGGGACACCCGCTTCGGAACCGTCGATGTTCGCCGTGTGCCCCGCACCGCTAATCGGATGGAACGGGGCGGGGGGAGGGCGGGCTTCGCCCGGTGTGCGGTGTGGGGCCCGCCGACGACGCCGCCCGCTGGGGCCGGAGGGCGCCGTGTCGTCCGCGGCCTACGGGTCAAGCGGAGAGGCGGGGCGGCTGTCGACCGTCAGCTCTGGCGGTTGTTCTCCGTGCCAAAGGTCCGGAGGCGGCGTGTACGCCGTGAGTCCGGTGCCGGGCAGGGGGTGCGGCGTCCAGCCGTGGGCGTAGAAGGGGGTGTGGTGTGCGCGGGTCAGGGTCGCCGTGGGGTGGTGGGCGGCCGCGTGGCGCAGGGCGGTGGGGGTGGTGTCGAGGTTGTTGCCCGTGACGTTCGCGGAGGCGCAGCCGGTGGCGTAGGCGATGGGTGGGGCGTGTTCGCCCGCGATCAGACACGGGGCGCGAAGGCCCAGGCGGTGCAGGGACGTTGACGCTTTCGCGTAGTGGGCGGTGCTCGTGCGGGCGTCCGCGAGGTTCGTGTGCAGGCCGGCGTACTGGGTCGCCAAGTGGGCCGCGCCGAGGGCGAGAAGGGCGGCGAGAGCGAAGGCGCGGGCCGTGCGCGGGCGGAAGGCGCGCACCACGTGGACGGCCAGGGCTGCCAGGGGCAGTGACAGCAGTGCGTACGCGGGGAGCAGGAAGCGCGGGGCGAAGTAGTCGATGAGCAGGAGGTACGGGGCGCCGAGTGCCAGTGCGCAGGCGATCGGGAGAAGCGTGGTGCCGGGCCGCCGGGTGCGTACGGCCAGGCCGCAGGCGGCGGCCGTCAGGGCCGGGAGGGCGAGCCACCACAACGTATGGGCGGGGTGGGTGAGTTGGGCCGTGCACGGGCGGCACAGCAGCGGGCCGTTCAGGTCGTGCCAGGCGGCGGGGACGTTCCAGTGCGGGCGCATGCCGCCCTCGGTGGCGCTGGAGGCGTGCAGGCGGGGTCCGATGCCCCCGAAGCGCCGGTACGCCTCGGCGATCCACGGGGCGCCGCCGAGGGTGAGGCCGGCCAGGAGGGCGAGGAGCGGAGCCGGGCGGCGCCAGGCGCGCACCAGCAGCGTCCCCGTCAGCAGCGGGAGCGCCAGCCAGAATCCGTCCGAGAGGCGGAAGAGGGTGGCCGCCGCGGTGCAGGCCGCGAGCATCGCGTACGCGCGGCGGGGCGCCGACGGTCCGGCGGCGCGCAGGAACCAGCCGACCGCGGCCACCGCCGCGAGTGCCACCCACAGGTTGGGCATGGCCTGGGACCCGTACAGCACCGTCACCCACAACGTGCCGAAGCCCAGTGCCGCCAGCGCGACCGGGGCCCTGCCGAGCAGCGGCCGCCAGACGCGGAACGCGGCGTACAGCGCGGCGGCCGAGGCGAGCGCGAGGGTGACGCGCAGGGCGGTCGGTGACGCGGTGACGGCGAGCAGCGGCGCCACGAGGTAGCTGATGCCGCGTGAGCGCGGGGCGCTGAAGAAGGCCGCCGGGGTGCGCGGGTCCACCTGCGACACGTACACCGTCTCGTCCCAGCCGAGGCCCAGGTGGGCGGGGACGACGGCGAGCAGCTGCACGGCCGCGTAGAGGAGGGCGGCGAGTGCGAGCCACGGGATGCGGCGCGCGGGGTGCCGCGGCGGTGCGGGGCGGGAGGGGTGCGGCCTGGTGGGCGTGAGGGTGGCGGTCATGTCCTCCCCTTCGTCGACGGTCGGTGCCCTTGGTTGGTGGCGGGCGGGTCACGCCGGGCGGTGCACGGAGTCGGGCTCACGCAGTGCGGCGACGGCGCGGTGGGCCAGGCGCAGGACCGGGGACAGGCCGGTGCGGCGGGCCATCCGGGCCGCGCGGGTGCGGAGGGTGGCCGTCCTGCGTTCGCGCAGGCGTCGCGCGCGGGTCGCGGCCAGCTCGGCGCAGAGGTCTTCGTAGCGGCCGGAGAGCGGCGCCGGGTCGAAGCGGATGGCGTCCCGCACCGCGGCGGCGGCCATGCGATGGCGCAGCGGCTCGTCGTCGATCAGTCGGCAGAGGGCGGCGGCCAGGGCCGGTGCGTCGCCGGTGGGGACGAGGCGGCCGGTGACGCCGTCCCGGATGATCTCGCCGGGGCCGTGCGGGCAGTCGGTGGCGACCGCGGGCACCCCGCAGCGCATGGCTTCGGCGATGACCATGCCGAAGGACTCGGCGTCCGAGGACAGGGCCAGGAGCGAGGCCTGTGCCAGTTCGGGCTCGATGGGGGTGTGCGAGCCCATCAGGCGTACGTGGCCGGTCAGTTGGCGTTCCTCGATCTGCTGCCGCAGGTGGTCGCGCTCAGGGCCGCCGCCGTAGATCCGCAGCCGCCAGTCGGGGTGCTCGGCCGCTACGGTGGCGAACGCCTCGACGAGCAGGTCGAAGCGCTTGCCCTTCACCAGGCGGCCCGCCGCCGCCACGACCTTCTCCGTGCCGGACGAGGGCGCGGGGATCAGGGCGGGGAGGGGGTCGGGGATGCTGTTCGGCACGGCGAGGATCTCGACGGCGGTCAGCGGCATCCGGCGGCGGTAGTCGGCCGCGTCCGCTTCGGTGGTGGTGACGATGGCGTCCAAGTCCTGGTAGTGGACGGCGAGTTCGGTGCGCAGTCGCTTGCTGTGCACGGACAGGCTGAGGTGCTCCTGGCCGATGCGCACGGCCCGGCGGCGCCCGAACCGGGCGAGGTAGACGTTCAGGCCGGGGCGGGTGCCGATCAGCATGTCGGCGTCGCAGGCCCGCAGATACGACTCCGCGCGCCGGTCGACGAGCAGGTTGTACTGGCGGTAGCGCTTTTCGGCGGCGGGGAAGGCGCGGGACGGTTCGTCGAAGGCGGGGTCGGCCACGTCCGGGCCGCTCTCCCTGAGGTCCACCAGCGGGACCAGGCGCACGCGCGGGTCCAGCGTCAGGCGTGGGTGGGCGCGGTGCCGCAGCATCGAGGCGATCTCCACGTCGTGGCCGCGCTCGGCGAGGGCGCCGGCGAGATTGAAGGTGGTGCGGATGGTGCCGCCGACCCCGTAGGCGTTGTGCAGCAGAAAGGCGATCTTCATTGGGTTTCCTGTTTCTCCGGGCTCGGCGTGGCTCAGCGCGGGCTGAGCGCTTGGGACGGGTCCGCGATGCGGTCGGCGGAGGGCCGACGCCGGGTGCGGGGCAGGTAGACGAGCGCCTCGGTGGCGGCGAACCGCAACGTGCAGGTGACCGCGAGCGCCAGCGCCGTGGCGGGCAGGACGGCCGTCCCGAGGTGATGAACGAGCCACGCGATCAGAGGGATGCGCAGTACCAGATCGGCGTTGGCCAGCAGGGCGAAACAGGCCGCGCGGTCCGCTCCGCGCCGGTACAGCCTCCGGTCGCGGAAGAGCAGCGCCTCCACCAGCAGAAAGTTCCAGGCCACGCCGAACTGGTTGGCCACCGCCTCGGCGGGAAGAGACGCCACCCCGTCGGCGATCAGCAGGTGCAGGGCCACCAGGTTCGGTAGAAATCCGGTCGAGCCGATCAGTGCGAAGGTCACCAGCCGCGCCGCGTGCGACGCCGGGCGCAGGCCGGCCAGGCGCTGCGGGAACCGCGGCGCTTCATGCCGTGTGGCCCCCGGCTCACCCGCGTACCGCCCCTGGGCGACGAACGGCGCGACGGCCGCACCGCCCTCCTGGAAGGACGGGTGACGGCTCCTCCCACGCCGATTCCACTCATGTCGGTTCATGTCGATCAACGGCATGGGGCCCACGTTGTCGGTGCGGGGTAAGCCGACGGCTTGTGGTCGGTGAGGCTCCGGTAAGAGACCAGGTGAGAGGTGGGTAAGAAGGTTCTGTCCGCCCCCGCTCGCCCTGCCCCGCGGGTGCGGACAGCGGGCAGAGTGGGCGAAATGAAGACTGTGCTGCTCGCCGAGGACGACCGCGCCATCCGCCATGCCCTGGAACGCGCCCTGAGCCTGGAGGGCTACCGGGTCACCGCAGTCGCGGACGGGGTACAGGCGCTCGCCGCCGTGCACAAGGAGCAGCCGGACGTGGTGGTGCTGGATGTGATGATGCCCGGCATCGACGGGCTGCACGTGTGCCGGGTGCTGCGTGAGGGCGGCGACCGCACACCGGTCCTCATGCTCACCGCGAAGGTGGAGACCTCCGACCGTATCGCCGGCCTCGACGCCGGCGCCGACGACTACGTGCCCAAGCCCTTCGAGGTCGAGGAGGTCTTCGCCCGGCTGCGCGCGCTGCTGCGCCGCGCCCCGCTGGAGATGGAGGACGCCGGAGCGGACGGCGGCACCGGAGCGGGCAACGGAAACGACACCGGCAGCGGCGCGGACCCCGGGGTGTCCGGCGTCGTCGAGGCCCTCGGCATCCGGCTCGATGTGCACGCCCGCCGCGCCTGGCGCGAGGCGGACGAACTGGAGCTGACCCGCACCGAGTTCGACCTCCTTGAACTGCTGATCCGCAACGCCGGGCACGTACTGGAGCACGGCACGATCTACGACCGCATCTGGGGCTACGACTTCGGCCCCAGCTCCAAGAACCTGGCGGTCTACATCGGCTATCTGCGCCGCAAGCTCGACCGCCCCGGCCGGCCCGCGCCCATCCAGAGCGTCCGCGGTGTCGGCTACACCCTCCGGGAGTCCTGATGTCCGAGCCCCCCACGCCGGGCGGCCCGCGGCCCGGCCGGCGAGAGCGGCTGCGGCCGCGGCGCAGCCTGCGCACCGTCCTCGCGGTCTCCGTCGCCGCGATCGCCGCCTCGGTGACGGTGCTGGTCGGCTTCCTCAGCTACGACGCCGCGGCCCGGCTCGTGCGGGTGGACCAGGACCGCATCTTCGACGGCGTCACGGGCGATCTCGTGCGCCAGGTCGAGCAGCAGCACCTGTCGCCGCGCGACTACTACAGCTCGGACCCCGACCACGACGGCCCGCGCGACGATCTCACCCGCCGCATGCGCACCAACGTCCAGGTCCTCGGCCCCACCGGACACATCGACGACCACGGCAGCCCCGCCCTCCCTGTGCACCACGAGGACCGGGAGGCCGCCGCGTACGGCAGGGCCGGGCGGGTGGAGCACTACCACGCCACGGTCGGCGGCGAGCACTACCGCGTCGCCACGGTCTCGCTCGGCGACGGGCGCGGGGCGGTGCAGGTCGCCCAGCAGTTCAGCGACACCGAAGACCTGCTCGCCACGCTGCAGCAGCGGACGATGCTGTTCACCGGCGTCGTGATCGTCGGTGCGGGGCTGAGCGGCTGGTGGCTCGCGCGCCGCATCACGCGCCGGCTGGTGCGGCTGACCGCGACCGCCGAGACCGTCGCCGCCGGGCACCGCCTGCACGTGAACGTGCCCGTCACCGGCAAGGACGAGGTCGGCCGGCTCGGCCGGGCCTTCGACGACATGCTGGGCCGGCTCGCCGACTCCGAGGAACTGCAGCGCCGCCTGGTGCAGGACGCGGGCCACGAGCTGCGCACCCCGCTGACCAGCCTGCGCATGAACGCCGCGCTCCTGGACCGGATCGACGACCTGCCGCGGCAGGCCCGCGCCGAGCTGATCACCGACATGAAGGACGAGACCCGCGAACTGACCGACCTCGTCAACGAGTTGGTGGAACTCGCCGCCGGGCACCGCGACGCGGAGGAGCCGACCGCGACGCCACTGGCCGAGGTCGTGCGGAAGGCGGCGCGCCTCACCCGGCGCCGTACCGGCCGCGACATCCTCGTACAGGTCGACGACACCGTCGTGGAGGGCCGGCCCGCCGCGTTGCAGAGGGCGGTCACCAACCTCCTTGAGAACGCCGCCAAGTTCGACCGCGAGAGCACCGCGCCGATCGAGGTCACCGTCTCAGGACCCCGCGTGGAGGTGCGCGACCGCGGCCCCGGCATCGCCGAGACCGATCTGCCGCGCGTCTTCGACCGCTTCTACCGCGCCGACAGCGCCCGCAGCCTCCCCGGTTCCGGCCTCGGCCTGGCCATCGTCGACGCGGTCGCCACGGCCCACGGCGGCGTGGCGTACGCGGGGCACCGGGCGGGTGGCGGGGCCACGATCGGGTTCACGGTGGGGGCGGAGGCGGGCGGCGCGGGTGCGGCCAGCGGGTCACGTGGCGGTGTGCACGTCACGTGATGGCGTGCTCCAGGAGTTCGAGCAGGTCCTGGGTGGCGTCGAGCGCGTAGAACGCCGGAAGCGCGCCAAGCGCGACCACCGCCGTGCAGACCAGCGCGTGCCGATGGGTGACGTGCGCCCGTTCATGGGCGAACAGCACGCGGTGTTCGGCGGGTGGCGTACTCGGTGCGGGCCACGACCAGAAAGCGACCTCGCGCTGTCGTACGACGACGAGTTCGGTCTGCGGCAGGTGTAGAAGGTCCGGGACCGCCGGGTGTCCGCGTGAAACGGGGTGAGCCGCCGGGCCGGGGCCGGGCCTGTCACGCGATGCGTGGGTCGAGGAGCTGAGGTTCGAAGCCGGTCGTCCTTCTGTCATCTGCACCACGTGTCGGCGATGTTGGCTCTTAGGTTGGAGGCGGAGACTTCCGAACTCCGGGTCGTCCCGATGCGCGTCGAACATCACGTTCGCGCGATGTGCCCCCTCGAACTCGGCCTCGCCCACCGGCCGTTCCAGCCAGCGGTAGTAGGACTGTGGGGCGAGCTTCAGTCCCCGGCACGCGACCGCGACGGGGATGCCGGCAGGAAGCGCAGGGTGGAGCTGGACAGGTCGATACCGGGGCGATAGGTAAACGCGTGAAGCCTCTGGTGGATCCGGATTCTCTTGGTCGAAAAGCCGTCTACCAGGTGCTTCTCCATGACGTCAGCCCAACAGGCAAGCCTAGAGAGGAGGTTGAAACAGGCTCAGTGAGCCCTTTCCAACCTCAGTCTGAGCTGGCCAGGTGCAGGGATAGGACGGCTTGGACCAGGCCGGTGATCCTGGTGGTCGAGCAGCGGAGCTTTCGAAGCAGCCGCCAGGTCTTGAGGGTGGCGACGGCCCGTTCGGCCAGAGCGCGAACCTTGGCGTGGGATCGGTTGACCGCCTGCTGGCCTGCGGACAACGTCTCCCACTTGCCCCAGTAAGGAGTTCGGACCGTGCCACCGGCTCCGCGGTATGCCTTGTCGGCCCAGGCGGCGACGTCTGCTGCGGCAAGGGCGTCGACGATGCCGTGCTCGCGTGCTGCGCGGACGTCGTGGACAGCGCCGGGCAGGGCCGGTGAAGCCCACAGCAGACGGCCAAGGGGGTCCGAGACGACCTGCACGTTCATGCCGTGCTTCTTGTGTTTCCCGGAGTAGAAGGGCCGGTCGGCGGCTGTGCGGTCGATCGGCAGCAGGGTTCCGTCCAGGAGGACGAACGCCTTCGTCGAGGCGACCCGCACGGCCTCGGTCAAGGTGGGCGCGAGGTCGGCAAGGAGCTCCACAGCCTCGGTGATGTAGCGGTAGGCGGTGGTGGTGCCGATGTCGATCCCGGCGGCGAGCTGGGCGTAGGTCTGCCCGTCGCGCAGATGGGCGAGCGCAAGCAGAGCTTGGCGGCCGGCGGTCAGCCGTCGCCAACGGGTGCCGATCACACGGCGATGCTGCTGCAGTTGTTGCGCGAGGAAGCGGAGGGCAGAGCTGGACACGTCGACGCCCGACGGGTAGACAAGCACACGAAGCCTCTGGTGGAGATGGTTCTTCTTGTTGGTCGAAAACTCATCTACCAGGGGCTTCACGTGGCTGTCAGCTCAATCGCCCGACTTCCGGGGCAAGTTGGGCAACGCTCACTCAATGGCAGACTGGTCGTCGTGTCCAACTTCTACGCGCAGCCCATTCTGAGAACGGCGGACCTCTCCGAGGGGCTGCGCATCGTGGGAAAGCTGCTCGAGATCGCTGACCTGAGTGATCTCGAAGTTGATTTTGATATGCGGGTCAATTCGGCTGACTCTCTTTCGGCGGTGCTGGCCGTCTTGCCTGAGGCGGAATGGTGGGCGGAAGAGGGGAGAGGCAGCTCGTCGGAGAGGGCGGAGGACCCGTCGGTGGGCTTGCCTATCCGGCTGCGGAGTTGGGCTCAGGCGCCGGAGACCGTGGAGCCGTTCCTTCAGGCAATGGGCGACACCTCCGCGGCGGTGCGGTGGGACTTCAGCGCCTGGCCCGACGTTCCGGAGTTGCGTCTGGGTGTAGGTGGATCCAGAGGCGCCTTTGTCACGCTTTGCGTGCACGCTCAGGATCTCGACTTGGAGGAGCCTGCAAGCGACCACACAGTCTTCGTTCACGTCAAGCAAGCCGAGGCCGAACGTGCACCGTGGCTGGCGGCCCAGGTTGGGATGCGGGTGATCGGCGACTTGGTGATGGCGCCGTACTGAGAGCGCCACGAGCAGGTTGGAAAGGGCTCAGTGAGTGGGGCGGTGCTCAGGTGGGGATCCCGCAGGCTGCTTCACCCTGCCCGGTGACGGGAACGCCTCTGGGCGCTGGACGGGATCGTGTCTCTCGTCATGGTGTTGGCGATCAACGGCTGGGAGTGCGCGGGGCGTCTGCCCGGGGCGCACTTCCACGGGTGGGTACCGTTCCCTGAACAGGGGGGTGGGCCACCGCGTAACTCTCGTTGGTGAACGCCCAGTTCAACCACGAGGAAGCACGATGGCCTGTCCTAGTCTGTCGGCCCGCGGGTACGGGGGAATCCAGCGGGCCGAGGTCTTCATGCTTGCACGCCGTTGCGGAATCGGGGCGGCGTATGCCGGGAACCCGGAGCGTTTGACTCGGCTCCTCATGACAGGTCCGGCGCCGGCCCCGCGGTCAGTGACGTGTCTGCCACCAGAGCAGCGCGGCGGTAAATCCTGCACTGCCGGCGGAATAGGCCGCGCCACGCGTCGTATGGTCCGCGATCGTCCGCAGGTAACACTGCACGCCGCTTAGGCGGATCCGTAGGCGTCCGACGGCCTCATTCTTCCGTCGATCAGTAGAATCGGTCACGGGAGGTCCCTTCCTTCAGGGCAGGCGATGTCCTTCGCGAGCCCCGCTGAGCCGAACGGATGCGACCCCAACGGCCCAGCGGGGCTTTTGAGTTGACCTCTATGACAGCACACTTCCTGTGCGCCCCGTCATGAGCCGCTTGTGTACAAAAGGACTCCGGATTTTTGACGCTCCGCATAAGGCAAATGGTTCATATCTGGCAGGGGTAGCGTCTTCCAGCGGTTCAGCGGGTTACCTCGGGCGTCCGCCTCCGAGGCGCTCGTGGAAGGCCACAGGCTTGCCGCTGGAGATGTTTCCCGTACTCCAGGACGTCGTTGTCGTCGGAGAAGTACCACTCGCGTGACCTGGGTCTTTACCCCTCAACTCCGAAGCCACGAGCGGAAATTTTTCAGCTTCGGCGTTCGTCGCCATCTGGCCCGTAAGCCGCTCGTAGAACTGCAGCTTGGGCACGCAGTACAGCCCACTACTGACTCAGTCCCGAACGCCGTGTTCGCCGCGTCCCGATGACGGCGTCGTTGTCGTGCAACAGCGTCCCGTTCCAGTCCCAGACAAAGGGCCCCTGTCTGCTGTGGCTGGAGCGTGAGCAGGCGGTGTCCCTGGACCGGACTGCGCATCGCCAACCGGGGCGGAAAAGTCACCTGGGGCAACACCGACCTCGCCGACACCGACCCGGCCACCGTGCGGCCACGCGTCGGCCGGGTCCCGCAGAACTACACCCGCTGGCCGGTCAACCTCCGCGAGAACATCCACCTCGGCCAGGCCCGCACCGACGACGACGCCCTGCTCCTGGAAGCCGCCGGAGCCGACGAAGTGATCGCGAAAGTCCCCTACGGCCTCGACACCCTCGTCGCCTCCTCCAACTGGAGCGGCACCGACCTGTCCGGCGGCCAGTGGCAGCGCGTCGCCCTCGCCCGCGCCTTCTACCGCGACGCCGCGATGCTCATGCTCGACGAGCCCACCAGCGCCATGGACGCCCGCGCCGAACACAAGGTCATCAGCCGGTTCAAACGGCTCGCCGTGGGCAAGGCCGCCCTCTTCGTGACCCACAACCTGGAGAACGCCCGGATCGCCGACCACATCGTGGTCCTCCACGAAGGCCGCATCCCCGAAGAAGGTACCTGGGACGAACTCCTGCACAACGGCGGCCGACTGGCCGACCTGTACAAGCTCTCCCAGGACCGGTGAGGGGCGTTCCGCCCTCCGCCCGGCTCAGGAGTCCCCGTTGACCAGGGCACGAATGTGGGCAGCGATGGCCGCTGGCAGTCCGGGGACTCCACAAATCTCGGTACAGCTCACCTCGTTGTCCTCGACGACGTCGCGATCCTCGTCGAGGACAAGGCCGTCACTTTGACCGCTCTTTCTCGCGGTGGCAAAACCACACGTATCCGCACCGACCTGACCGGCATCATTACGAAGGCGGCCGAACAAGCTGGCCGGATGCAGGACGGGATCGAGCGGGACGGCGGTCTTCGCATAGAGGGTGAAGGATGGGTGACCTCAGCCACATCCGTGAGATCCACACCATGACCGTCAGCCTCGATGATCTCTCGACCATAATGACGGCCACTGCGGAATTGGTGCGGGCGGGCTTGCTCAGTCTCGACAACATTCCCTGGACCGTGTCGCTGCACGACCTTGAACTCATCACCGAACTCGTCGCTCGACCGGCTGAGTTCCTCTTGTACCTCCGGCGCCGCCGCAACCCTGACGTCACCGTCATGTTCAACGCGCCCGACGAACTGGATCTTTTCCTGTACTTCTTCGAGGCGGGCCTTTGGGTTGGACCCGACCCCGCACGGGTATGCATGGCGTTCCCGTTCATGCCCGAGCCAACAACCGCGGAGCTGCGCCGCTACCGCTCACAGGAACCGGTCTTCTTGAGTAGCCGCACCGATGCACTGGACCAGTGGTACTACACCAAGGGCCGCACTGGGGAGGGCAAGGAGACCGCGCCGAAGCCGACAATGCCGACGCCTCCCGTCGCATCGCTCATTGACGAACTCCAGTCACGAAACGTCTCCGGCTGGCTGAGTATCGGTGCAACGTTGCTGTCAGGGGCAACGACGACTCAACACCAGTTCGCGCGAAACGGCGACGACCTGCTTAACAACCCATCGCCGAGCGGTAACGGCCGCAGCCTTACCGTGCCTGTCACAGGAGTGGTGGATCCGGCTGAAGGATGGCTGCTTGTCTGGGCCACTCTCCCGGCCGGGAAAGATGTAGTCGGAGAAGAGAAGAGCCTCCGCGACTACCTGCGCGCGAAGAAACATCAGCTCCGCATCCCGCGAGGCGTCGTCTTCCTGTACGACGAAGCAACTAGGGATCTTGCCGGCGTTTACTACGACGGACACATCGGGTCGCTTGATGCCACGCTTACGGCATCTCTCAGTTCGTTGCGACCTGCGTCGGAACTCGGGAATCGGCCCCACCCGAACGCCAAGCGTTTGCCGCGCGGCACGAGGCGTGCCCCAAGAGCGAGCACGAAGCGAAGGTAACGTCGTGGTGTGCCCCCAGAGTTGGGAGCGGTGCAGCCCCGTCGCCGACGTTATTGGTGTGGGGCGGGTTGTCGCCGGTGGAGAGGGCGATGGCCGCGTCACGCTCGGCCGTGATGTCCTCCTCGTCCTCGGGGTCCCTGTCGAGGCAGATGGTGAGAATCCACGTCGTTCACGGCCGCGCCAAGCGGCAGGATCGGGCTGTCTGTGAACTAAGCCCACCGGCAGTTCGTACAGAGCCGCTCGACGGCTTGGCCGAACGCGATGTCGAACTGGTTCACAGAAGCGGCTGACCGCAGTGCGCGGCACTCGGGGCTTCCGTGGAGCTTGCCCTTGCCGGCTGCCGACGCGTGGCAGGTGACGGAGGTGTCCCGGGTCGGACCCAGGGGAACCTCGGGCTTGAAGATCGAGCCGAGCATGACGTGGCGGAGGTCACCGGCATTCGAGGACATGTCGGCAGG
>NZ_JASERL010000013.1 GCF_030766935.1 Streptomyces sp. KL109B
TGAGCGCGAGCGCGATCATGGCCGAGCCCGAGGACGGTTACCGGGTGGCCGATGCTCCGGCGAAGGTGCACAAGGACGCGCCGATCATCGACCTGTTCACGCCGTGCTCGACGAGCGAGATACCCGTCGCCGTCGTCGACGACGAGGGCGCGCTCCTGGGTGTGGTGCCGCGCCAGCGGCTGCTCGCCGTGCTCGGTGAGCCGATGAAGACGGTCGAGACCCCCGCGACCTCCGAGAACGGCGAGGCCGCGAGCCTCGCGAAGGACGACAAGAAGGATGCCGTCCCGTCGCCGCGTGGCGAAGGCGACGAGCCGGCGGAGAAGGTGAATGCCGGTGCCTAGGATTCCCTTCGGTGACTGGGTCAATGACATCGTCCAGTGGATGCTGACCCACCTCGACTGGCTGTTCGGCTTCTTCGAGGACATCTTCAACGGCGTCTACAACGGTCTCAGCGACCTCCTCCAGGCGCCCGAACCGCTGCTGCTCGCGGGCATCTTCGCCGTGATCGCCTTCTGGCTGCGCGGCACGCTCGGTGGCGTACTGACCGTCATCGGGTTCTGGTTCATCCAGAACCTGGAGCTGTGGGACGACGCGATGCTGACGCTGTCGCTCGTCCTCGTGTCGACGATCATCGCTCTGCTCATCGGCGTACCGCTGGGCATCTGGGCGGCCCGCTCCAACCGGATCAGCAATCTGTTCCGTCCGGTCCTCGACCTGATGCAGACGCTGCCGGCGATGGTCTACCTGATCCCGGCCATTCTGTTCTTCGGCTCGGGTGCCCCGGCCGGCATCGTCGCGACGCTGATCTTCGCGGTGCCGCCGGGCGTGCGCATGACCGAGCTGGGCATCCGGCAGGTCGACAAGGAACTGGTCGAGGCGGCCGAGGCGTTCGGCACCAAGCCGAGCAACACCCTGTGGCGCGTCCAGCTGCCGCTGGCCCTCCCGACGATCATGGCCGGTGTCAACCAGGTCATCATGCTGGGTCTGTCCATGGCCGCCATCGCGGGCATGGTCGGCACCGGCGGTCTCGGTGGCGCGGTCAACGAGGCCATCGGCCAGCTGAACGTCGGTCTCGGCGCCGAGGCCGGTATCTCCATCGTGATCCTCGCGGTCTACCTGGACCGCATGACCAGCTCGCTCGGCCAGCAGGTCTCGCCGCTCGGCCGCCGCGCGCTCAACAAGCTGCGCGCCGCGCACGGCCTGAAGATCTGGTCCTACCGTCCCCGCCCGGCCGTCGCCGTGGTCGGTGTCGTCGTCCTCGCGCTCGTCGCGGGCGGCATGGGCATGTTCGGCCAGAACAGCGGCGGTGCCAACCCGACGGCCGCGTCCACGAACGTGGGCCAGGGCAAGAAGGTCACCATCGGCTACATCCCCTGGGACGAGGGCGTCGCCTCCACGTTCCTGTGGAAGGAGATCCTGGAGCAGCGCGGCTTCGACGCGCAGGTCAAGCAGATGGACGCCGGTCCGCTGTACACCTCGCTCGCCGACGGCAGCGTCGACTTCCAGACGGACTCCTGGCTGCCGACGACGCACGCCCAGTACTGGAAGAAGTACGGCAAGAAGCTTGAGGACCTGGGTTCCTGGTACGGCCCCACGTCCCTGGAACTGGCTGTCCCGTCCTACATGAAGGACATCAAGTCCATGGAGGACTTGAAGGGCCAGGCCGACAAGTTCGACGGCAAGATCACCGGCATCGAGGCCAGTGCCGGCGAGATGCAGCTGCTGAAGAGCAAGGTGCTCAAGGAGTACGGGCTCGACAAGGAGTACAAGGTCGTCGACAGCTCGACGCCGGCGATGCTGGCGCAGCTGAAGCGCGCGTACACCGCGAAGAAGCCGATCGTCACGACGCTCTGGTCGCCGCACTGGGCGTACAACGACTACAAGCTCACCAAGCTCAAGGACCCGAAGGGCGCCTGGGGCAAGGGCGACGGCGTGCACTCGCTGGCGCGCAAGGGCTTCGGCAAGGACTTCCCCGAGGCCAACAAGTGGATCAAGAACTTCAAGATGAGCGAGAAGCAGCTCACGAGTCTTGAGGCGGAGATCAACAAGGCCGGCAAGGGCAAGCAGCAGGACGCCGTCAAGACGTGGCTGAAGAAGAACCCCGGCTTCGTCAACAAGGTGGCCCCGGTCAAGCAGGCTCCCGCCGCGGAGACCAAGCGCCCGGTGACCGTCGCCTGGTTCCCGTGGGACGAGGACGTCGCGGTGACGTACCTCTGGAAGCACGTGCTGCAGCGCAAGGGCTACAAGCTCAACCTGAAGCAGATGGACGTCGGCCCGGTCTACACCGGTCTCGGCAGCGGTGACCTGGACGTGAACTTCGACGCCTGGCTGCCGCACGCCCAGAAGAACTACTGGGAAGCGAACAAGAACAACCTGAAGGACCTGGGCACCTGGTACAGCCCGACCTCCCTGGAAGTCGCCGTTCCCTCCTACGTGAAGGGCGTCAAGTCCCTCTCGGACCTGAAGGGCAAGGGCAAGACGTTCGACGGCAAGATCATCGGTATCGAGCCCGGTACCGGCGTCATGAACACCGCCAAGAACGACGTGCTGCCCGGCTACGGCCTGGACAAGGAGTACAAGGTCGTCGACGGCTCCACGCCGGCGATGCTGGCCGAGCTGAAGCGCGCGTACGCCAAGAAGGAGCCGGTCGCGGTTCTGCTCTGGTCGCCGCACTGGGCGTACAGCGACTACAAGCTGACCAAGCTCAAGGACCCGAAGAAGAAGTTCGGCGTTGGCAACACGATCCGGACGATCTCCAACAAGGAGTTCCCCAGCAAGTACCCGCAGCTCACGAAGTGGATCAAGAACTTCAAGATGAGCGAGGACGAGCTGGCGAGCCTGGAGTCCGAGATCAAGAAGCAGGGTCAGGGACACGAGGAGGCGGCCGTCTCCAAGTGGCTCGAGACGCACCAGGACGTCGAGAAGCGGATGACCGCTTCCTGACGACTCTGATGACTCTGACGGCTCACTGACGCGTGCAGCCGTGCGAGGGGCGGGTTCCCGTAAGGGGGCCCGCCCCTCGCGGCGTTCGTCGGGGCGGGACGGCGCGGCCCGATCGTGACCCACCGCTTTCCCCCGCTCACATGAAACGGCGGGGTGAACATGCGTAGGGTGCATTCAAACGAACCGGGTACACCAATCCGGGGCGCGGGTCCCCGGCGAATAAGCCGGGCGAGCGAAGCGGGAACGGGCAGGGCGACCAGCGGGAGGGAGCGCGGGCCATGGACGAACACAAGGAATCACTTCGCGTGGGCGCGGCCGTACGACGCCGTCGGCGCTCCCTCGAACTGACCCTGTCGGCCGTCGCCGAGCGCAGCGGCCTGTCGGTGCCGTTCCTCAGCCAGGTCGAGAACGAGCGGGCCAGGCCCAGCCGCCGCTCCCTGGAGAAGGTCGCCGACGCGCTCGGCACCACCGCCGTCGAACTCCTCGCCGCCGCCGACCCGGCGCGCACCGTCGACCTGGTGCGGGCGGACGACGCCTCCGTCGCCGAGGACGGCACGGACTTCGTCGTACGTTCCCTGGTCCGCGGCCACCATCAGATGCACGCCCAGGAGTTCGTCGGCGACCACGACCCGGGCCGCGAGTTCCAGCTCCGCAACGACGTGCTGATGCATGTCACCGAGGGCGCGGTCGAGGTCGAGGCGGAGGGGCGGGCCTACCGGCTGGACCGCGGCGACACCCTGTACCTGACCGGTGGCGTACGGCACCGGTGGCGGGCCACCGTCGGGGACGCGCGGGTGCTCGTGGTGGCGGTCGCCGAGCACATCGACGCGGTCGACGAGCCGGGCCCGAAGTAGGCCGCGCCGCCGTGCGTGTCGTCTCCCTCGTACCGTCCCTGACGGAAGCGATCGCAGTGACGCTGCCCGGCGTCCTCGTCGGCGCCACCGACTGGTGCACACACCCCGCGGACCTGGACGTCCCCCGCATCGGCGGCACCAAGAACCCGGACGTGCGGGCGGTCCTCGCGCTCCGCCCCGACCTCGTCGTCGCCAACGAGGAGGAGAACCGGGAGCCGGACCTCGCCGCTCTGCGCGCCGCGGGTGTCGAGGTGTTGGTCACGGAGGTACGTGATCTGCCGCAGGCCGTACGGGAGTTGGAGCGGGTGCTGCGCGCCTGCGGGGCGACGGAGCGGCCGGGGTGGCTGGCCGCCGCGGAGGCCGCGTGGTCCGAACTCCCGGTTGGCGGGAGCCGGTTGACGGCCGTCGTACCGATCTGGCGACGCCCCTGGATGGTGCTCGGCCGCGACACCTTCGCGGGGGACCTGCTGGCGCGGCTCGGCGTGGACAACGTGTACGCGGGCCACAGCGAGCGCTATCCGCGGATCCCGCTCGACGAACTCCGCGCCCGCAAGCCGGACGTGGTGATCCTCCCGGACGAGCCGTACCGCTTCACCGCGGACGACGGCCCCGAGTGCTTCGACGCCACGAGCGTGCTGGTGAGCGGCCGCCATCTGACGTGGTACGGACCGTCGTTGGAGGAGGCGGCGGGGGAGCTGCGCCGCCGGTTGCCTGACAAATCAGGCCCCTGCGGCGGCTCCGGCGGTTCCGGTAAATCAAGCCCCTCCGGCGATTGAGGAGCGGGGTCCGGGGCGGAGCCCCGCGGCGTAGGAACGGTCAACCGCAACTCTCAGCGGGGCGCCGAGAGGAGCCGCCCGGTCAGCAGGCCACGCACCGTGTGGGCCGCCGCCACCACCCAGACCGCCACCAACCCCACGTACAGCACGACGGCCAACCCGTCGAACACCGCGAGCCCCGTGTGCGCCCCAAGGCCCTCCGCCCCCGTCACACACGTCCCGACGGGAAACGTGAACGCCCAGAACGTCATCGCGAACCCCATGCCCTGCCGCCGCGCCCGCACCACCATCGCAAGCGCCAACGCCAGCCACATCAACGCGAACCCCATCACCGGCACCCCGTACAGCACGGCGAACGCGGTGAACCCGTGCGCGTACGACTCCGGAAGCACGCCGCCCGCGACATCGGCGAACTTGTTCGCGGCCGTCGTCGACTGCCCCAGCGGCCCGAGGACGAGGAACAGCGTCGGGGTCAGCGCCAACGGCAACGGCCCCGCCGTGACCAGCCGGGCGAACACGACAGGCAGCATGACCAGCGTCGCGAGCAGGCTCAGGCCGAACATGGCGTAACAGGCGAGCAGCAGCGTCTGCTGCGCCTGACCGCCCGGCAGATGCGGCACAAGCAGCGGCCCGACCGCGGCCGACACCATCGGCGCGACGACCGGAAGCAGCCACACCGGTGAGGCCTCATCGGCGCTGATGCGATGCCGGACCACCATCAGGTACGGGATGGCGACCGCCGCGACGAGCCCGATGACCGTGCCGGCGACGAACAGCACGACGTCGATGGCGATCGCCGCTCGCGCACCGATCCAGTCCTGGCCGACCAGGACCGTTCCCGCGCCGACGGCGAGCAGCGCCATCGAGAGGCAGCCGTAGAACGGCGCCGCCGTCGGGTCGAGCAACTGCTCCTTGGCCCGGTCGCGGTGGTGCCTCCAGTGCAGGGCGCGGGCGCCGAGGAGCACGAGGAGCAGCACGAACGACAGTGCCCAGAACACCGTGCAGGCGGTGCGCAGGCCGGTGAACCGGACAGGGAGCGTGGCGCCCGCGTTGGCGATGATCGCGGTGCCCATGACGGCGGCGTACCAGTTCGGCCCGAGGTGCCGGACGGCGGCGCGGACGCCGGTGGTGGGGCGGGCGACGGGATGGGCGTGGGGTGCGGGGTGGGCGGCGGTGACCATGGTTCTACGGTCCCGCCGGGCACGGGCCCCCACCAGGGGTGTTCTCGCTATCAGGGCATAACCTGGGCTTATGAGCGAGGGAGAAGTGGCACTGGACGCCGGGCTTGCGCATCGGGTGCCCGAGCTGGGTGCGTTGCAGTTGTTGCTCGCGGTGGCGCGGCTCGGGAGTCTGGGCGCCGCCGCGCGGGCCCTCGGTATTACGCAGCCGGCCGCGAGCAGCCGGATCCGGTCGATGGAGCGGCAGCTGGGGCTCGCCCTCGTCGACCGTTCGCCGCGCGGTTCCCGGCTCACCGACAGTGGCGCGCTCGTCACGGACTGGGCGCGGCCCATCGTGGAGGCCGCCGAGCAGTTCGACGCGGGGGCGTCCGCGCTGCGGGACCGGCGTGACTCGCGGCTGCGGGTGGCGGCGAGCATGACGATCGCCGAGTATCTGCTGCCGCGGTGGCTGATCGCGCTGCGGGCCGAGCGGCCGGACACGGCGGTGTCGCTGCTGGCCGGGAACTCGGCGGCGGTCGCGGAGCGGCTGCTCGGCGGGGAGGCGGACCTCGGGTTCGTGGAGGGGCTCACGGTTCCCGCAGGGCTCGACTCGGCGGTCATCGCGCACGACCGGCTGATCGTGGTGGCGGCGCCGGGGCATCCGTGGTCGCGGCGGCGGAAGGCGCTCGCGGCGGGGGAGTTGGCGGCGACGCCGCTCATTCTGCGCGAGGAGGGGTCGGGGACGCGGCAAGTCCTGGAAGCGGCGCTCGGTGGGCTCGCCCGGCCGCTGATCGAGTTGTCGTCGACGACGGCGGTGAAGTCGGCGGCGGTGAGTGGGGCCGGGCCGTCCGTGTTGAGTGAGCTGGCGGTGGGGGAGGAGTTGGCGGCGCGGCGGTTGGTGGCGGTGCCGTTGGAGGGGGTGCGGCTTGCGCGGGAGTTGCGGGCGGTGTGGCCGACGGGGCACCTGCCGGTGGGGCCCGCGCGTGATCTGCTGTCGCTGACCCGGTCCGGGTGACGCCGAGCCGGGGTTGCGGTCGCGGGGCTCTGCCCCGGACCCCGCGCCTCAATCGCCGGCGGGGCTGTTTGGGGTTGCGAATCGTCACCAGGGCCTTTATTGGGTCGACCTGAGAGGTCGGGGGCGGCACGATCGGTTTATGGGTCGGGCTCCGAGTGCAAGCGGTGTGCGGACCCCCTGGAGCGCGCTGCCCGAGCGGGTGCGGCGTGGTGTCGAGGGGGTGCTCGGGGCAGGGGTGGTCGGGGCGGTGACGCAAAGTGGAGGGTTTTCGCCGGGGGTGGCCGTGCGGGTGGTGCTTGCCGATGGGCGGCGGGCGTTCGTGAAGGCCGTCGATACGGAGACCAATCCGCTCAGTCCGCGCTTTCACCGCGCGGAGGCGCGGAACGCCGCGGCGCTGCCGGAAGGGGTTCCGGCGCCGCGGTTGCTCGGGGTGTACGACGACGAGGGGTGGGTCGCCCTCGCCTTCGAGGACGTGGTGGGGCGGCAGCCGCACGTGCCGTGGCGGGAAGGGGAGTTGGGGCGGGTGCTGGGGGCGGTGGACCGGCTCGCCCGGGTGCTCACGCCCGCCCCGTTCCCCGCCCGCAGCGCCGGTGAGGTGCTCGGTCCCGACTTCAACGGGTGGCGCGGGCTGGTCGACGAGGGGCGGGTGGCGGGGGCCGGGTTCGATCCGTGGGGCGTGCGGAACGCCGAGTGGCTCGCCGAACTCGCCGCGCCCTGGGCCGGGTTCGCGGGCGGGGACACGCTGGCGCACGCCGACCTGCGGGCCGACAACATGCTGCTGACGGACGACGACCGTGTCGTGTTCGTCGACTGGCCGCACGCTGTGCGCGCCGCGCCCTGGTTCGACCTGCTGCTCATGCTGCCGTGCGTACGGGCGCAGGGCGGGCCCGACCCCGACGAGGTGTTCACGGCGCATCCGCTGGGCCGCGCCGCCGACCCGGAAGGCGTCACGCGGACGCTCGCCGCGCTCGCCGGGTTCTTCCTCGACCACGCGACGCGCCCCACCCCGCCGGGGCTGCCCACGCTGCGGCCCTTCCAGCGGGCGCAGGGCGACGCCGCCCTGGCGTGGCTCAAGGCCAGGCTCAAGAGCTGAAGGGGCGGCTCAGAAGCCGTGGGGCGTGCTCGCGGCCCGTACCAGACCTTCGGTGACGCGGGCGTCCTCGCCCATCTCCGGGTGCCACTGGACGCCCATCACCCAGGTCATGCCCGGCAGTTCGACCGCCTCTATGGTGCCGTCGTCGGCGTGGGCGGAGGCGACGAGGCCCTTGCCGAGGCGGTCGACGGCCTGGTGGTGGTAGGCCGGGACGTCCGTGGGGTCGGGGACGAGGTCGCCGTAGCGGGTGCCCGGCACCGGGGTGACCGTGTGCTGGCCGAAGACACCCGTCTCCTTCACGTGGCCCTCGATGTGCTGCGTCAGCGTGCCACCGAGGGCCACGTTCAGGAGCTGCATGCCGCGGCAGATGCCAAGGAGTGGCGTGCCCGAGGTCAACGCGGCGCGGATCAGGGCGAGTTCCCACGCGTCGCGCTCCGCGGCGGGCGGTCCGGTGCGCGGGTCGCGCTGCGCGCCGTACTGGCCAGGGTCGACGTCCGGGCCGCCCGCCACGATCACTCCGTCGAGCCGCGCCACCACCGAAGGCGCGTGCTTCGGGTCGTCCGGGGGAGTCATCGCGACGAGGCCGCCCGAGTCCTGCACGAGCCGCGGATAGCCGGCCGGCAGCAGCGCCGCGGGCAGCTCCCAGATGCCCCAACTGGCCTTGTTCTCCAGGTAGGTGCTGATGCCGATCAGCGGCCTGCTCACCATGGTGTCGCGCTCCCCGATGCCGTACGTACCGAATCCCCGAGCGTACGAGATCGGGGAGCGCGCCACCGGGGCGTTCAGCATGCGGGCAGCCGCCCCGCCGAACGGCTTACGGCTTCTTCCCAGGCGGCAGCCCGGCCCCGTACGTTGTGGCTTCCGGTTGAGCTTGAGGAGGATCTTCCCGTGGCAGACCGCACACCCCCGCTGACCGTGGAGGAACTGCACGCCCTCGTCGCGTGCGGCGAGATCGACACCGTGGTCCTCGCGTTCCCCGACATGCAGGGCCGGCTCCAGGGCAAGCGCTTCGCCGCCCGCTTCTTTCTCGACGAGGTCCTCGACCACGGCACGGAGGGCTGCAACTATCTGCTCGCCGTCGACACCGAGATGAACACCGTCGACGGCTATGAGATGTCCTCCTGGGAGCGTGGGTACGGGGACTTCGCCATGCGGCCCGACCTCGCCACCCTGCGCCGCGTCCCCTGGAACGCCGGCACCGCCATGCTCACCGCCGACCTCGCCTGGAACGACGGCTTACCGGTCGTCGCCGCGCCCCGCCAGATCCTGCGCCGCCAGCTCGACCGGCTCGCCGAACTCGGGCTCACCGCCCAGGTCGGCACCGAACTCGAATTCATCGTCTTCAAGGACACGTACGAGCAGGCCTGGGACGCCGGTTACCGGGGGCTGACGCCCGCCAATCAGTACAACATCGACTACTCGGTGCTCGGGACCGGGCGGATCGAGCCGCTGCTGCGGCGCATCCGCAACGAGATGGCGGGCGCCGGGCTGACCGTCGAGTCCGCCAAGGGCGAGTGCAACCCCGGGCAGCACGAGATCGCCTTCCGCTACGACGACGCCCTCGTCACCTGCGACCAGCACGCGATCTACAAGACCGGCGCCAAGGAGATCGCCGCGCAGGAGGGCTGCTCGCTCACCTTCATGGCGAAGTACAACGAGCGGGAGGGGAACTCCTGCCACATCCATCTCTCGCTCGCCGACTCCGACGGCGCCAATGTCATGGCGGGTCCCGACGGCGACGGAATGTCCGAGGTCATGCGGCAGTTCCTCGCCGGGCAGCTCGCCGCGCTGCGCGACTTCTCCCTGCTGTACGCGCCGAACATCAACTCGTACAAGCGGTTCAAGCCTGGTTCCTTCGCGCCGACCGCCGTCGCCTGGGGTCACGACAACCGCACCTGCGCGCTGCGCGTCGTCGGCCACGGCCGCTCGACCCGCTTCGAGAACCGGCTCCCGGGCGGCGACGTCAACCCGTACCTCGCCGTCGCCGGGCTCGTCGCGGCGGGCCTGTACGGGATCGAGCACAAGCTCCAACTCCCGGACGCCTGCGCCGGAAACGCCTACACCGCCGACTACGAACACGTCCCCGGCACCCTGCGCGAGGCCGCCGACCTGTGGGCCAACAGCCCCCTCGCCAAGGCCGCCTTCGGGGACGAGGTCGTCGACCACTACCGCAACATGGCGCGCGTCGAACTCGACGCGTACGACGCCGCCGTCACCGACTGGGAGCTGCGTCGGGGATTCGAACGGCTATAGCCCCGAGGAATCGGAAGGCTGTGAATTCGGAAGGCTGTGAAAGGGACCGCATTGGCACCGCTGCACGTACTGAACCCGGCCACGGAAGAGCTCGTGGCCACCGTCCCCACCACCACCCGGGAAGAGGTCGACGCCGCCGTCGCCCGCGCCACCCGCGCACAACACGGTTGGGCGGCCGCCACCCCCGCCGACCGGGCCCGGCTGCTGCGCCGCTTCGCCGCCGCCGTCGATGAACACCTCGAAGAACTCGCCCAGTTGGAGGTCCAGGAGGCGGGGCACCTCGTCGGCAACGCCCGCTGGGAAGCCGGCAACGTACGCGATCTGCTCGACTACGCGGCCGGGGGCGTCGAGCGCCTGAACGGCCGTCAGATCCCGGTCCCCGGCGGCCTCGACGTCACGTTCCTCGAACCGCTCGGCGTCGTCGGCGTCATCGCGCCCTGGAACTTCCCGATGCCGATCGCCGCCTGGGGAACCGCCCCCGCCCTCGCCGCCGGCAACGCCGTCCTCCTCAAGCCCGCCGAGACGACCCCGCTCACCGCGCTGCGGCTCGCCGAACTCGCCCTGGCGGCCGGGCTTCCCGAGGGGCTGTTCCAGGTGCTGCCGGGGGAGGGCCCGGTCACCGGGAACGCCCTCGTCGAGCACCCGGGCGTCGCGAAGATCGTGTTCACCGGGTCCACCCGCGTCGGCACCCGGGTCGCGGCCGCGTGCGCGGACCGCGTGAAGCCGGTGACCCTGGAGCTCGGCGGCAAGAGCCCCAACGTCGTCTTCGCCGACGCCGACCTCCCGGCCGCCGCCGACCCCTTCGCCTTCCTCGACAACACCGGCCAGGACTGCTGCGCCCGCACCCGGATCCTCGTACAGGAGCCGGTGTACGAGGAGTACGCCGAGCTGCTCGCCGACCGGGTGCGCGCCGTCGTCGTCGGCGACCCGGCCGACGAGAAGACGCAGATGGGCCCGCTCATCTCGCGCGCTCAGCTCGACCGGGTCAGGGACTTCGTGCCCGACGACGCCCCCGCGATCCGGGGCAGCGCCCCGTCGGGGCCCGGCTTCTGGTTCCCGCCGACCGTGCTGACCGGTCAGGACCCGGACTCGCGCTGCGCGCAGGAGGAGATCTTCGGCCCGGTCGCCGTCCTGCTGCCGTTCACCGACGAGGCCGACGCCGTACGCCTCGCCAACGACACGCCGTACGGCCTGTCGGGCTCGATCTGGACCCGCGACGTGGGGCGCGCGCTGCGCGTCTCGCGGGCCGTCCGCGCGGGCAACCTGTCCGTCAACTCGCACTCCGCGGTGCGCTATTGGACGCCGTTCGGCGGCTCCAAGCAGTCGGGGATCGGCCGCGAACTCGGGCCCGACGCCCTCGCCGCCTTCACCGAGACCAAGAACGTCTTCATCAGCACGGAAATCAGCACGGAAGGGCCCGCTCAGTGACCGACTCGCAGGACATCATCTGCCGCCGCCTCGTCGACCGCACCGCCGTCATCACCGGCGCCGGCAGCGGCATCGGCCTCGCCACCGCCCGCCGCCTCGCCTCCGAGGGCGCGCACGTCGTCTGCGGCGACATCGACGAGACCGCGGGCAAGCAGGCGGCCGAGGCGGTCGGCGGCACCTTCGTCCAGGTCGACGTCACCGACGCCGAGCAGGTCGAGGCGCTGTTCAAGACCGCGTACGACACCTATGGCTCGGTCGACGTCGCCTTCAACAACGCGGGCATCTCGCCCCCGGACGACGACTCGATCCTCGAAACGGGCCTGGAGGCGTGGAAGCGGGTCCAGGAGGTCAACCTCACCTCCGTGTACCTGTGTTGCAAGGCCGCCATCCCGTACATGCGGCGCCAGGGCAAGGGCTCCATCATCAACACGGCGTCGTTCGTGGCCCGGATGGGCGCCGCCACCTCGCAGATCTCCTACACCGCGTCCAAGGGCGGCGTCCTCGCCATGTCGCGCGAGCTGGGCGTGCAGTTCGCGCGCGAGGGCATCCGCGTCAACGCCCTGTGCCCAGGCCCGGTCAACACCCCGCTCCTCCAGGAACTGTTCGCGAAGGACCCGGAGCGGGCGGCCCGCCGCCTGGTGCACATTCCGGTCGGCCGGTTCGCCGAGGCGATGGAGATCGCGGCGGCCGTCGCCTTCCTCGCCAGCGACGACGCGGCGTTCGTGAACGCCACCGACTTCCTGGTCGACGGCGGGATTTCGGGCGCGTACGTGACACCAGTGTGAGAACCCTGTGAGCATCGCCCCGGCGCGTGTACGGTCCACTCACATGCGTAACAGACATGTTGCCGCGTGGACCTCGGTCGCGGCCGCCGCCCTGCTGGCGGCCGCCGGCCTCGCCACTCCCGCGGCCGCCGCCACGTCCGCACAGCCCGCCTCCGCGAACTGCCCCCAGCTGTCGAAGAAGCTGCCCTGGTACGGCCAGAACCGGGCCAAGCTCCAGCGCATGATCGACGAACGGGGCATCTGCGGCGGACACAAGGGCCCGCGTCCCGTCGCCGCGTTCGACTGGGACAACACCGTCGCCAAGAACGACGTCACCGACGCGACCATCGCCTGGTCGCTCAAGCACGACAAGATCCTGCGGCCCGCGAGCTGGAAGCAGACCAGCAAGTGGCTGACCGACGACGCCGACAAGGCGCTCACCGCCGCCTGCGGCACCGACGTCCCCGTCGGGTCCCCGCTGCCGACCTCCACCGACACCGACTGCACGGACGAGATCTTCAACATCCGTGAGTCCGGCAAGACGATGAGCGGCGCCGCCGCCTTCGCGGGCGAGTGGAACCACCGGCGCACCGTGCCCCAGTACGCCTGGGTGCCCCAGCTCTTCGCGGGCCACACCGTCCCCGAACTGGAGTCGTACGCCGCCGCCGCGCGCAAGGAGGCCCTCGCCGCCCCCATCGGCTCCACGCAGAAGCTGGGCACCCACACCATCCCCGGCTACGTCCGGTACTACGAGCAGCAGCGCGACCTGATCCGTACGCTCCAGAAGGCCGGCTTCGACGTCTACATCGTGTCGGCCGGGTCCGAGCCGGTCACCGAGGTCTGGTCGGCGGGTGTGGGTATCGACCGCGCCCACACCATCGCCATCCGCTCCGTCCTCGACTCCCGGGGCCGCATCACCACGTACAACGAGGGCTGCGGCGGCGTCGGCAGGACGCAGGGCGAGGCCATCCCGTACATCGACGGCAAGCGGTGCTGGATCAACCAGGACATCTTCCACATCAAGGGGAAGTCGGCCTGGGACAAGCAGAAGTGGAACAAGCGGATCGCGCTCGGCGGCGGTGACGCCGACACCGACGTCACATTCGTCGGCGACGCGACCGGCTCCCACCTCGTCCTCAACCGCAACAAGCCCGAGATCATGTGCCGGGCCTACGACAACGCCGACGGCCGCTGGGTCGCCAACCCGATGTTCATCGAGCCGCTGCCCCAGAAGACCGGTACGTACCCGTGCTCGACGGCCGGATACAACAAGCCGGAGGGCGGCTTCGGCCCGCTGCTCAGGGACGACGGCTCGGTCGTGCCGGACCAGACCGACACCATCTACGGATCCGCGAACTCCTGACGCACGTACGGGGCGAGGGCCACAGTGACGTGGCTGGACGTGGCTAGACGTGGCTACAAGAACGTATAGCCCTCGCCCCGATACGTCGGCACCGTCTCCACGACCCGGTCGCCCGACACCAGGTGCAGCGTCTCGAACCGCTCGCACAACTCCCCGGCCTTCGCGTGCCGGAACCACACCTTGTCGCCGATGAGCAGGTCGTCGGCGGCCGACCCGAGCAGCGGCGTCTGTACTTCCCCCGGGCCCTCCTGCGCGTCGTAGCGCAACCCCTCCGGGAGATACGGCACGGGCAGCCGGTCGACACCCGCCGCCCCCGAGGCCGGATACCCGCCACCGAGCACGGTGACCACCCCGACCCCCGGCCTGCGCACCACGGGCTGCGCGAAGAGCGCGGCCGGACGCCCCGTGAACGACGTGTAGTTGTCGAAGAGCCGCGGGACATACAGCCCGGAACCGGCCGCGATCTCGGTCACCGCCTCCTCCGCCGCCGTGTGCTGCACGCTCCCCGTGCCGCCCCCGTTCACGAACTCAAGGTCGGGCGCCACGCCCCGCACCGCACGCACCACTTCGGCCCGCCGCACCGCCAGCTCCTTGCGGGCCGCGGCCTGCATCAGCCGGATCGCCCGCGATCGCACCGGCCGCCCCGCCAGCGCGTCCCCGACGCCCGCGACATGACCCTCGTACGCCATGATCCCCACGAGCCGGAACCCGGGACGGCGACTCACGACCCGGGCCAGATCGGCGAGTTGAGTGGGCGTACGCAGCGGTGACCTGAGCGCGCCGACCCTGACCCGGCCACCCAGCGTCCGCCACGACGTGTCCAGCTCCACGCAGACCCGGATCTCCTCGCGGCCCCCGTCCCGCGCGTCCTGGATGAGCCTGAGCTGCGCCGGATCGTCGACCATCACGGTCACCGCCGCCGCCAGCTTCGGATCGTGCGCCAGCTCCGCGAAGCCGTCCCGGTCGGCCGACGGATAGGCCAGTAGCACGTCCTCGAACCCCGACCGCGCGAGCCACAGCGACTCGGCGAGCGTGAACGACATGATCCCGGCGAACCCTGGCCTGGCCAGCACCCGCTCCAACAGGGCGCGCGAACGCACGGACTTACTGGCGACGCGGATCGGCTTCCCGGCGGCCCGGCGCACCAGGTCGTCGGCATTGGCGTCGAAGGCGTCCAGATCCACGATCGCCAGAGGGGCGTCGAGATGAGCGGTGGCCCGGTCGTACCGGGCCCGATCGGCGGCGCGCGGTGTCATGGCCGAAGCCTGCCAGACAGGATTACCGCAGGGTAGGGGGACGGATGGTGATGGATCGGTCGATCCCGTGTGCGACCCGTGTGCGGAGTACGCGTTGACCTGGCCGGGCCCGTTAGAGTGACGCGCACGCAGGCCGAGGAAACGGGGGAGGCATGAGTACGGAAGCCCGGCGCGTCCCGCCGCGCCCCACATCCCCGCCCCGGCCCACCGAACTTCCCCCCACGGCCCCACCGTTGCCTTCCACACCACCACCCCCGGCCCCGTCGTCCCGCCTCCCGGACGGCCCACCGCCGGCGAAGAGCACCGGTGTGCCCCTTCCCCCGGCCCAGCCGCCGAAGGAAACCCAAGCCGAGAGCACAACCCGCCTCCGCCCGATCCGGGGCGACCAAAATCAAGCCCCTGCGGCGCTTGAGCAGCGGGGTCCGGGGCAGCGCCCCGCGACCGCACCCCCGGCTCCGCCGACCCCACCGATGCCCTCAACCCCACCCCGCCGCTCCGTGGGCAGCGTCGACCTCACCCCCCGCCCGGAAACCGTCGGCCGCCCCTTCGTCCGGCTCGCCCGCCCCGAGCACTACGACGACCGCACCACCCTCCTGCGCCCCATCGGCTCCCGCCTCAAACCCCGCACCGCGGCCGCCGCGGCCTGCGTCGTGCTCGGCCTCGGCCTGATCGGCGGCGCCACCACGGGCTCCATGCTCACCGGCGACGACGACGGCCCCCCGTCCGTACAGGCCGCCTACCGCGAGGCAGGACAGCTCTGGCACGGCGTCCCCGTCGACCGGCTGTTCCCGCGCACCCTCAAGGGCGAGGGCGCGGGCCCCGGCAGGGCGGACCGCACCTGGACCCGGATCGCCGTCGCCCCCGACAGCACCTGCGCCCACGCCTTCGACCCGCTGCTGCACAAGGCGCTGCGCTCCGCCGGCTGCCTGCGCCTGCTGCGCGCCACCTACACCGACGCCACGCAGAGCAACGTCACCACGGTCGGCCTGATGTTCACGAAGGCCGACGCGGAGGCGACGAAGGCGCTGCGCTCCCGCTTCCTCGAACAGGGCCTGGACCGCCGCGAGGACCTCATGCCCCGGCCCTACGCCGCGAAGGGCACGGTCGCCGAGGGCTTCGGCGACCGCCAGCGCGCGTCCTGGACGATCAACATCCTCACCGACGCCCCGGTCGTCGTGTACGCGGTCTCCGGCTTCGCCGACGGCCGCAGCGTCAGCGAACCGCAGCCCGCGGCCGACGCCATGAAGTCCGGCTCCACCAGCGCCCCCGCCCAGGCGGGCCTCGGCCACGACGCGCAGGGCATCGCCGACCGGATCGAACGCGACCTGCGCAAGACGGTCAAGAAGTCCGCGGACCGGGACACGGAGCAGTAGCAGAACGATGAACCGCACCAGAAGCAGGAACCGCAGCGGATCCGCAAGCGGCGCCGCCGCCAAAAACCGCCGCCTCCGCCCCACCCACACCCCCACCCACACCCCCACCCACACCCCCACCCACACCCCCACCCACACCCCCACCCACGCCCTCACCCGCACCCTCGCGGCCCTCGGCACCGCCACCCTCCTCACCCTCCTCCCCACCACCGCCGCCCACGCCGACACCGTCCGCGCCCAGCAGTGGGGCCTCACCGCGCTGCACACCGCCGACGCGTGGAAGACGACGCGCGGCAAGGGCGTCACGGTCGCCGTCCTGGACACCGGCGTCGACGACGAGCACCCCGACCTCAAGGGCAACGTCCTCGAAGGCAAGGACCTCGTCGGCTTCGGCGCGAAGCGCGGCGACCGCCCCTGGGCCCGGCACGGCACCGCCATCTCCGGCATCATCGCGGGCCACGGACACGGCAAGGACGACGGCGACGGCGTCATGGGCGTGGCCCCGCAGGCGAAGATCCTGCCGGTGCGGGTGATCCTGGAGGACGGCGACCCGTCCCGCGCCAAGGCCCGCGAAACCCGCGGCAACGCCCTCTCCGACGGCATCCGTTGGGCCACCGACCACGGCGCCGACGTCATCAACCTGTCCCTCGGAGACGACTCGAACACCGCCCACCCCGAGGCCAGCGAGGACGCCGCCGTCCAGTACGCGCTGAAGAAGGGCGTCTCCGTCGTCGCCTCCGCGGGCAACGGCGGCGAACAGGGCGACCACGTCTCCTACCCGGCCGCGTACCCCGGCGTCATCACCGCCACAGCCGTCGACTCGTCAGGCGCCCGCGCCTCGTTCTCCACCCGCCGCTGGTACGCCTCCGTGGCCGCGCCGGGCCGCAACATCGTCACGGCCGACCCCGACCGCAAGTACTACTCGGCGTGGGGCACCAGCGCCGCGTCCGCGTTCGTGTCGGGCGCCGTCGCCCTGGTCCGCGCCGCGCACCCCGGCCTCAGCCCCGCGCAGCTCAAGAAGCTCATGGAGGACACCGCCGACGACCCGCCCTCCGGCGGCCGCGACGACTCCCGCGGCTTCGGCCTCGTCGACCCGGCCGCCGCGATCACCGCGGGCGCGAAACTGAAACCACAGCGCCTGACCTCGGCCTCGTACGGCGAGAAGTACTTCGGTCCGGGCCCCGACGACGACTCCGCCGGCGGCCTCGCCACCTGGGCGACGGTCCTCGCGAGCACCCTCGGCGTGCTGCTCCTCGGCGCGGCCGGCTACCTGTGGCGCGGCCACCGCTTCATGCCGCGCCGCTGACCACCGGCACCGCGGCCCGCGCCACATCCTCGACGAGCCCGACGCCCGCGTCCTTGGTGACGCTCCCGTTGGAGACCACGGCCACCAGGTACTTCCGCCCGCCGGCGGTGACCTCGCCGACGCTGTTGATGTCCCACAACCCGGTGGTGCTGCGCCGCAGCCACCCGTTCTTCAACGCGGCGCCGTCCCCGGCCGCGGACACGCCCCACGCCTGGTCGCTCTCCACATTGCCCATGAGCTCCTGGACGTACGATCGCGACTCCTTGGTCAGGGCGAGCCCGTCACCGACCCCGAACACCTGCTTGAGCAGGGCGAGTTGATCGGCCGCGGTGGTCTGCGTGAGCCCCCACAGGGACCCGTCGCCACCGCTGGTCCCGGTGAGTCCCAGCCGCTCGTTCGCCGCGTCGAGCCCGTCCGCCCCGCCGATGTCGTCCCACAGCGCGGTCGTCGCGTCGTTGTCGCTCTTCTCGATCATCGCGGTGGCGTACGTCCGCTCCCGCACGGTCAGCTCCCGCCCCTCGTCCTGCGCCCGCAGCAGCAGCGCGGCGAGCACGTCGACCTTCACGATGCTCGCGGTGTCGTACGTCCCGTCCCCCGACGCGTACGAGGCGCCGCTCCCGCTCGTCTCGTCGTACACGGTGACGGAGACCTCGCCGTCGTGCCCCTGAGCGGCCGCCTGCACGGCCGTGGCCAGCTCGGTGTCCTTGTCCACGGTCGTGGGACTCCTCTGTGCGGAGGCGGTGTGCGAGACGAGGACGGCCGCGTCGTGCGGCCGCGTCTGTGCGTAGACCGTAGTGCCGCCGACGGCGGCGGTGAGTACGACGGCGGTGGCGGCGAAGCCGCGTCTTCTCGTTCGACGGGACATGCCGCGATGCTCCGCCGCCGCTCTGTGCGGACCCTGAGCCGCGTCTCAGGGTCCGCTGAGAATCGTCCCCGGCCGCTCGGTAGGCTCGGCGACCGTGGCGAACAAGAACATTCCCGACCCCGGCTTCTCCGACGACGACGGCACGGCCGACCCGCGCCTGACCGAGGCCCTGGCCGCGTGGTCGAAGGACCGCACGGCCCACGGCCCCGTCCTTGAGCTCCTCAAGGACGCCCGGCTGCTCGTCCCGGTCGTCGCCGTGCTCGGTGAGGTCGAGGAGGACAATGAGGAGGGGCGCGAAGCTCGAAACAAGGGCGGTGGCGGGAGACGGGCGGGCGGCCTGCGCCGCGAGAAGACCAGCGACATGGCGGTCCCGACCCTGAAGGCGGCCGGCCGCAAGGCGCTGCCCGCCTTCACCTCGATCGCCTCGCTCGCCCTGTGGGACCCCCAGGCCCGCCCGGTCGCCGTCCCCCTCCACCAGGCTCTCCAGGCCGCCGCCCACGAACAGGCCGACACCGTCGTCCTCGACGTCGCGGGCCCCGTCCCGTACGAACTGACGGGCCCCGCCCTGTACGCGCTCGCGGAGGGCCGCACCGACACCGCCCCGCTCGCCGACCCGGCCGTCCGCGAGGCCGCCCGCGCCGCGGTCGCCGCCGAGCCGTCCGTGGCCCGCGCCTACCTGGGCTCCGGCCGGGCCGACGGCACGCTCGCCCTGGTCCTCGACCCGGACGCCGACGTCCAGGCCACCGCCCAGGCCGTCGCCACCCGCATCGCCGCCGACGAAACACTGAGGGCCCGCCTGGTGCGCGGCCTCGACCTGGCACTCCTGCCGGTCGAGGCGACGCCACCGGGCGAGCCCCTCTACGTACGTGGGTGAGCCGAGCGGCCGGAGGGCCTAGCCGTAGATCGGGCCCGTGTACTTCTCGCCGGGGCCCTGGCCCGGCTCGTCCGGCACCACCGATGCCTCGCGGAACGCGAGCTGCAGCGACTTCAGGCCGTCCTTCAGGGGAGCGGCGTGGAAGGAGCTGATCTCCGTGGCGCTGCCGTCGAGCAGCCCGGCCAGCGCGTGGATCAGCTTGCGGGCCTCGTCGAGGTCCTTGTGGGTGTCGCCCTCCTCGGTGAGGCCCAGCTTCACCGCGGCGGCGCTCATCAGGTTCACCGCGACCGTCACGATGACCTCGACGGCGGGCACGTCGGCGATGTCGCGGGTCAGCGCGTCGTAATCAGGGGTTTCGGTTGCGGGGGTCGCGTCACTCATGGGCCCCACGATATGTCCCGCGCACCCGATTGGGCGCACCCCCCAAGTCCTGCTAACCTTGTGTAACGACCGGCCGGAAACCCACGTCCTCACGGATCAGGTGCCCGGCCCACAAGTGGAGGCTCCGATCTCCCACCTGACCGCCCGACCAGGGCGGTGGGTCACCGGTCAGACGGTCACCGTCGTTCCGTACGGACGACGGAACCGTCCGATACTGCGCCCCGCGGTTCACCGTGGCGGTGCTCCGGTAGTTCATGGAGCCCCGCGTGTGTACCGTCCGGGGCATTTTTTGTGCGTCGGCGCGGTTGGTACTTACGTCACAAACGTACGCGGCGGTCCGCCAGGCCGTCGTGTGGTGCTACCGAGGAGGATCCATCAGCGCCGAGCCCCGCATCAACGACCGGATTCGCGTTCCCGAAGTGCGACTTGTCGGTCCCAGCGGCGAGCAGGTCGGGATTGTTCCGCTTGCCAAGGCCCTTGAGCTTGCTCAGGAGTACGACCTCGACCTCGTCGAGGTGGCGGCGAACGCCCGTCCGCCCGTATGCAAGCTCATGGACTACGGGAAGTTCAAGTACGAGTCGGCCATGAAGGCCCGTGAGGCGCGCAAGAACCAGGCGCACACGGTCATCAAGGAGATGAAGCTCCGGCCGAAGATCGACCCGCACGACTATGACACCAAGAAGGGTCACGTCGTCCGGTTCCTCAAGCAGGGCGACAAGGTCAAGATCACGATCATGTTCCGTGGTCGCGAGCAGTCCCGGCCGGAGCTCGGCTACCGACTGCTGCAGCGTCTCGCGAACGACGTCGAGGACCTCGGTTTCGTTGAGTCGAACCCGAAGCAGGACGGCCGAAACATGATCATGGTCCTCGGTCCGCACAAGAAGAAGACCGAGGCGATGGCCGAGGCCCGCGAGGCCCAGGCCGCTCGCAAGGCCGACGCGAAGGCCAACCCGGGACGTTCGCAGAACGCCGCCGAGGAGCAGGCCGACGAGGACGTCGCCGAGACCCCCGCCGAGGCTCCGGCCGAGGCATGATCCGTGCCGCGCACAGCCCGTGCGCCACGGATACCAACTGACACAACTGACGTTCCACCACGGCCGGTTCGCGCCACGCACGGACCGGCCCGGGAATGCCACTGACGAGGAGAGAACGGCGCCATGCCGAAGAACAAGTCGCACAGCGGTGCCAGCAAGCGCTTCAAGGTCACCGGCTCCGGCAAGGTGCTCCGTGAGCGCGCCGGCAAGCGCCACCTGCTCGAGCACAAGTCGTCCCGCGTGACGCGCCGCCTCACCGGCAACGCCGAGATGGCCCCGGGCGACGCCGCGAAGATCAAGAAGCTTCTCGGCAAGTGATGTACGGGCGCGTGATCGCGCCCTGTACGTCGGCTGGACCGGGACTATTCGAATTCGGGTCGGGTGAAGACAACCCCGGCCCCGCTACAAGGAGTTAACAAGTGGCACGCGTCAAGCGCGCGGTGAACGCGCACAAGAAGCGTCGGGCGATCCTCGAGCAGGCCAGCGGCTACCGCGGTCAGCGTTCGCGTCTGTACCGCAAGGCGAAGGAGCAGGTCACCCACTCCCTCGTCTACAACTACAACGACCGCAAGAAGCGCAAGGGCGACTTCCGTCAGCTGTGGATCCAGCGCATCAACGCCGCTGCCCGCCAGAACGGCATGACGTACAACCGCCTCATCCAGGGTCTGAAGGCCGCCAACATCGAGGTGGACCGCAAGATGCTGGCCGAGCTGGCCGTCAACGACATGAACGCGTTCGCCGCGCTCGTCGAGGTCGCGCAGAAGGCGCTTCCGGCGGACGTGAACGCGCCCAAGGCGGCGTGAACGCTCCGCTGAGCCGCATGTGACGTGGGACCCGCAAGCCCGTTGGCTTGCGGGTCCCACGTTGTTCGTTGCGCCGCACCGCACGGGGCTCCGCCCCGGACCCCGCGCCTCAATCGCCGGCGGGGCTTGATTGGGCCGCAACCGCCTTGGGCAATCTGCCGAGTCGGCGCGGTGCTGCGCAACCATGGAACCGGTCCCCAACACCGTCACCCACCCCGAAAGTTAGGCGCATGGTCGCAACGCCCGAGTTGATCTCATCCAAGTCGCCGCGCGTGAGCGCCGCGCGGCGGCTCGCGAAGCGGAATTTCCGGGGGAAGGAACGGCAGTTCCTCGCCGAGGGGCCGCAGGCCGTGCGGGAGGCGGCCGCGCACGGCGGGCTCGTCGAGCTGTTCGCGACCGTCGACGCCGCGGAGCGGTACGCCGACATCGTGGGCGAGGCCAGGGACGCCGGGGCGCGGGTGCACCTCGCCGAAGAGGGCGTCATCGCCGACATCTCGACGACCGTCACTCCGCAGGGGCTCGTCGGCGTGTGCCGGTTCCTGGACACCCCGTTCACCGAGATCCTCGCGGCGCGGCCCAAGCTCGTCGCCGTACTCGCGAACGTACGCGACCCCGGGAACGCCGGAACCGTGCTGCGCTGCGCCGACGCGGCCGGGGCGGAGGCCGTCGTGCTGACCGACGCGTCCGTCGACGTCTACAACCCGAAGGCGGTCCGCGCCTCCGTCGGGTCCCTGTTCCACTTGCCCGTCGCCGTCGGCGTACCCGTCGAGGAGGCCGTCGCCGGGCTCAAGGAGGCGGGGGTTCGGATCGTCGCCGCCGATGGGGCGGGGGAGGACGACCTCGATGGTGAGCTGGACCGGGGGAGCATGGGCGCCGCCACCGCGTGGGTCTTCGGCAACGAGGCGTGGGGGCTGCCGGAGGAGACCCGCGCGCTCGCCGACGCCGTCGTCCGCGTGCCCATTCACGGCAAGGCCGAGAGCCTCAACCTCGCGACGGCCGCGGCCGTTTGCCTGTACGCGTCCGCGCGTGCGCAGCGCGCCCCCGGAGGGTGCCGCTCCGTCACACCCAGCTAGTAGGGTGACTCTTCCGGTTCGACCGCCGGGAGGGGGAGCGCGGGAGATGAGCGTCGTCAACGGCAGCGGTGCGCGCGGGCCGGCCGGTGCCGGCGCGTCCGGGGCCGACGAGCTCGCCGCCCTCGGCGTCCACCCCGACGACCTGCCCGACGGACTCGTCGTCGCGGACGAGCGCGGCCGCGTCATCTGCTTCAACGCCGCCGCGGAGCGGATCACCGCCGTCCGGGCCGAATCCGCCCTCGACGCACCGCTCGAACGTGCCCTTCCGTTAGAGGACCTCGAAGGGCGGCGCTGGTGGCAGCTCACCGACCCGTACGACGGGCTCGCGACGCGCGCCGGACAGCCCGAGCGGAACCTGCTGCTGCCCGGCGGCCGGGAGGTCCTGGTCACCGCGCGTTATGTGCGCGACCGGCCGACCGGGCCCGTGCACCGCGTCGTCGTGTCGATCAGGGACACCGAGGCCCGGCGACGTACCGAACGAAGCCACGCCGAGCTGATCGCCACCGTCGCCCACGAGCTGCGCTCGCCGCTGACCTCCGTCAAGGGCTTCACCGCGACGCTGCTCGCCAAGTGGGAACGGTTCACGGACGAGCAGAAGCGGCTGATGCTGGAGACCGTCGACGCGGACGCGAACCGGGTGACGCGGCTGATCGCCGAGCTCCTCGACATCTCGCGCATCGACTCCGGGCGGCTTGAGCTTCGGCGCCAGCCCGTCGACATCGCGGCCGCCGTCTCCCGGCACATCCAGGCGCACGTCGCGGCGGGCCAGGCGGCCGACCGGTTCCTGCTGCGCGTCCAGCACCCGCTGCCCGACCCCTGGGCCGACCCGGACAAGATCGACCAGGTCCTGAGCAATCTGCTGGAAAACGCCGTGCGGCACGGCGAGGGAACCGTCACCATTGACGTCGAGCCCACCACGCCCACCGGCACGTCGGTCACCGTGTCCGACGAAGGCCCCGGCATCCCGGAGGAGTCCATGAACCGCGTCTTCACCCGCTTCTGGCGGGGCAGCAAGCGCGGCGGCACGGGCCTCGGCCTCTACATCGTCAAGGGCATCGTGGAGGCCCACGCCGGGTCGATCACCGTGGGGCGGGCGCCCGGTGGCGGCGCCGAGTTTCGATTTACGTTGCCCGTGGCGACGCCGGCGTATCTCACCAGCTGAGTACCGGGGCCCCACGGGCGCATTCGTACACCTCACCCCCGTTAGACTCGTCCTTTGGCACGTTTGCGTCCCCGCCACTCGACGGCCGTCGAACGCGTCTGCGGGACCATCAGCCACGCCAATCGGAAGCACGGGAAGAGATGTCGGCACCGAACAAGTCGTACGACCCTGTCGAGGTCGAGGCACTGAAACCGGAAGAGATCGAGCGCGTCCAGAAGGAGGCGCTCGACGCCTTCGCCGCCGCGGACTCGCTCGAGGCGCTTCAGGAGGCCAAGGTCGCGCACACCGGCGGTACCTCGCCGCTGGCGCTCGCCAACCGCGAGATCGGCGCGCTGCCGCCGCAGGCCAAGGCCGCCGCGGGCAAGCTCGTCGGGCAGGCCCGCGCCGCCGTCGGCCGGGGCCTCGCCGCCCGCCAGGCCGAGCTGGAGGCCGAGCGCGACGCGCGCGTCCTGGTCGAGGAGGCCGTGGACGTCACGCTGCCCTACGACCGCCGCCAGGCCGGTGCCCGGCACCCGCTGACCACGCTCTCCGAGCGCATCGAGGACGTCTTCGTGGCCATGGGCTACGAGGTCGCCGAGGGCCCGGAGATCGAGGCCGAGTGGTTCAACTTCGACGCGCTCAACATCGGCCCGGACCACCCGGCGCGCGGCACCCAGGACACGTTCTTCGTGCAGGGCGCCGACGCGAAGGCCGAGGACTCCGGTGTCGTGCTGCGCACGCACACCTCGCCCGTGCAGATCCGCTCCATGCTGGACCGCGAGCCGCCGGTCTACGTGATCTGCCCCGGCCGCGTGTACCGCTCCGACGAGCTGGACGCCACGCACACCCCCGTCTTCAACCAGGTCGAGCTCCTCGCCATCGACGAGGGCCTGACCATGGCCGACCTCAAGGGCACCCTCGACCACATGGTCCAGGCGCTCTTCGGCGACGACATGAAGACGCGGCTGCGGCCCAACTTCTTCCCGTTCACCGAGCCGTCCGCCGAGATGGACATGGTGTGCTACGTGTGCCGCGGCGAGTCCGTCGGCAACCCCGACCGCCCCTGCCGCACCTGCTCCTCCGAGGGCTGGATCGAGCTGGGCGGCTGCGGCATGGTCAACCCGAAGGTGCTCGTCGCCTGCGGTGTGGACCCCGAGAAGTACAGCGGATTCGCCTTCGGGTTCGGCATCGAACGGATGCTGATGTTCCGCCACAACGTCGAAGACATGCGAGACATGGTCGAGGGTGACGTCCGCTTCACCCGGCCGTTCGGGATGGAGATCTGATGCGTATCCCGCTTTCCTGGCTGCGGGAGTACGTCGACCTCCCCGCCACCGAGACCGGCCGCGACGTGCAGGCCAAGCTGGTGTCCGCAGGCCTTGAGGTCGAGACCGTCGAGCAGCTCGGCGCGGGCCTCAAGGGCCCCCTCGTCGTCGGTCAGGTGCTGACCATCGAGGAGCTGGAGGGCTTCAAGAAGCCCATCCGCTTCTGCACCGTCGACGTCGGCGACAAGAACGGCACCGGTGAGCCGCAGGAGATCGTCTGCGGCGCCCGGAACTTCGCCGTCGGCGACAAGGTCGTCGTGGTCCTGCCCGGCGCCGAGCTGCCCGGCGGCTTCGCGATCTCCGCGCGCAAGACGTACGGCAAGACCTCGCACGGCATGATCTGCTCCAGCGACGAGCTGGGCATGGGCGACGACGGCACGCACGGCATCATCGTGCTGCCGCCGGAGCACGAGGTCGGCACCGACGCCATCGAGCTGCTCGAACTGATCGACGAGGTCCTCGACATCGCCGTCACCGCCAACCGCGGCGACTGCCTGTCCATGCGCGGCGTCGCCCGCGAGGCCGCCATCGCCTACGGCCTGCCGCTGCGCGACCCGGCGCTCCTCGACGTGCCCACGCCGAACGCCGACGGCTACCCGGTGCGGGTCACCGACCGCCTCGGCTGCGACCGGTTCACCGCGCGTACGGTCAACGGCCTGCAGCCCGAGGCGCGCTCCCCGATCTGGCTGCAGCGCCGCCTGCAGAAGGTCGGCATGCGCCCGATCTCGCTCGCCGTCGACATCGCGAACTACGTGATGATGGAGCTCGGCCAGCCGCTGCACACCTACGACCGCTCCCTGGTCCAGGGCGCGATCGGCGTCCGCCGTGCCGAGCAGGGCGAGGCGCTCACCACCCTCGACGGCGTCAAGCGCAAGCTCGACGCCGAGGACCTGGTCATCACCGACGAGCGCGGCCTGATCGGCCTCGCAGGCGTGATGGGCGGCGCCAACACGGAGATCGCCGACCACGAGGAGGGCGCCGGGACCACCGATGTCGTCGTCGAGGCCGCGCACTTCGACGCCGTCTCCATCGCCCGCACCGCGCGCCGTCACAAGCTGCCCTCCGAGGCGTCCAAGCGCTTCGAGCGCGGCGTCGACCCGCAGGCCGCGTCCGCCGCCGCCCAGCGCGCCGTCGACCTGCTCGTGCTGCTCGCGGGCGGCACCGCCGGAGCCGGGGTCACCGAGGTCGTCGCCCCGTCCGGGCCGCACACCATCACCATCCCGGCCGACCACCCCGACAAGGTGGCGGGCGTGGCGTACGGCCGCGAGACCGTGGTGCGCCGCCTCCAGGAGGTCGGCTGCGACGTGTACGGGCAGGACGCCCTGACGGTCACCGTGCCGTCCTGGCGCCCCGACCTCGCGGACCCGAACGACCTCGCCGAAGAGGTCATCCGCCTTGAGGGCTACGAGAACCTGCCCTCCACGCTGCCGAAGCCCCCGGCGGGCCGCGGCCTGACCGCGCGCCAGCGCCTGCACCGCCGCGTCGGCCGCGCGCTTGCCGGCGCCGGGTACGTCGAGGCGCTCAACTACCCCTTCATCGGCGAGGGCGTCTTCGACCAGCTCGGCCTGGAGGCGGACGACGCGCGCCGCACCGTCGTCAAGCTGATCAACCCGCTCAGCGACGAGGAGCCCGCGCTCCGTACGACGCTGCTGCCCGGCCTGCTGACCGCGCTGCGTCGCAACGACGGCCGCGGCAGCCACGACCTGGCGCTCTTCGAGACCGGCCTCGTCTTCCGGCCGACCGGCGAGGAGACCGCCCCGGTCCGCCTCCCCGTCGACCGCCGCCCGACCGACGAGGAGATCGCCGGCCTTGACGCGGCGCTGCCCGCCCAGCCCCGGCACGCCGCCGTCGTCCTCGCGGGCGCCCGCGAGCAGGCCGGCTGGTGGGGCAAGGGCCGCCCCGCCGACTGGGCCGACGCGATCGAGGCCGCGCGCACCCTCGCCCGCGAGGCGCACGTCGAGCTCACGGTCCGCGCCGCCCAGCACGAGCCGTGGCACCCCGGCCGCTGCGCCGCCCTGTACGTGGGCGAGCAGTTGGTCGGCCACGCCGGTGAGCTGCACCCGCGCGTCGTCAAGGCGCTGAGCCTGCCCGAGCGCACCTGCGCGATGGAGCTGGACCTCGATGCCCTGGAGCAGGCCGGAACCGGCCTGGTCGAGGCGCCGCGGATCTCCACGTTCCCCGTCGCCACGCAGGACGTCGCGCTGGTCGTCGACAAGACGGTCCCGGCGGGCGAGGTCGAGCGGGTGCTGCGCGAGGGCGCCGGTGAACTCCTTGAGTCGCTGCGCCTGTTCGACGTGTACGAGAACGCGGAGCAGCTCGGCGCCGACAAGAAGTCGCTCGCCTACGCGCTGCGCTTCCGGGCCGCCGACCGCACCCTGAAGGTCGACGAGGCCTCGGCCGCCCGCGACGCCGCGGTGGCGCTGGCCGCCGAGCGCACGGGCGCGGTGCTGCGCGGCGCGTAACGGCGCGCGAAGCCGCACGTGAGGGGCGTATCCGGGACACCGGATACGCCCCTCAGCGGTTCCGGGGACCTCCCTCACTCATTCGGGTGATGATTCTCTGTGGCGTGGTCCGAACGGGCAGGCGGTCGACAGAATCATTGCGGCCGCCGGGCCGACCCGGCGTGCGCTGTACTGGGCCGAGGGGGCCGTCGGCATGATCCGTACGAAGACAACGGAACCCACCCGAGCCGAACCCCGGCGCGTCCGGCGCACGTTGATGCTGGGCCTGCCGACCGTGTGGGGCGCCGTCGCCATGACGTACAAGCTCGTCTGCCCGCTCGCGCAGCTGGACGGGTTCGGCGCGCGGATCACGACGAGCGCCGTCTTCTTCGCCGTCGGCACCGGCCTGATACTGCGCGTACGCGGCAGCCTCATGCGGGAGTTGAGGGACGCGCAGGCCGCCGCGACCGCCGCCCAGTCCGCGCTCCTTCGCCCGCCGCCGCCCCGGCTCGACGGGCTCGTGCTCGCCGCCGGACAGCACTCCGCCGACCGCGGCGCCAGCATCGGCGGCGACCTGTACGACGTCGTGGCCACCGACCACGGCGTCCGCGTCGTCATGGGCGACGTACGAGGACACGGCCTGGCCGCGGTCGGCACCGTCGGCGCCGTGCTCGGCAGCTTCCGCGAGGCCGCCCACGACGAGGACGAACTGGGGCCGCTGCTACGGAGGTTGGAGCGCGCACACGCCCGGTACCTGCGCCAGCGCGCCCGCGACGAGCACCCCTCCGCCGGTGGCGGGGAACCGGAGAACCCGCTCGCCGAGGAGTTCGTGACGGTGCTGCTCCTGGAGATCCGGCGGGACGGCGCGGTGTACGCCCTCAACTGCGGTCACCCGTGGCCGTATCTGCTGCGGCCGGGCGCCGCCCGCCGCGTGGAGGCGATGAGCGGGGGCGATCCGCTGCCGCCGCTCGGCCCGTTCCCGCTGCCCGCCGAGCTGCCGCCGGTGCGCTGCGGGCGGATCCGGCCGGGCGAGGGGATGCTGCTCTACACCGACGGCCTGGAGGACGCCCGCGATCCGCGCGGCCGGTTCTTCCCGCTGCGCTCCACGCTCGCCACCGCCGTGCGCCACGGGCCCGTCGTGCCGCAGGCCGTCATCCACGCCGTCTACAGCCGACTCCTGTGCCACGTCGGCGGCCGTCTCGCCGACGACGCCGCGCTGTTGGTGCTGCGCAACGACCGGAGCAGGGTGCCCGCCCAGCACGCCGAGACGGCTCTGCGCACCGCCCACAAGGTGCTCTGAGCCGACCCCTCGTCAGGAAGCGGTAGCCGGAGGGCGCGCCGTCCGCCCGTCGCGGAGTGTGTCGGGCAGGCGAGCGGGCGGACGACGCGGTAACGGGCCGCCGCGCTGTACGAGGGGGAGCCGACGGCCCGGCCGGCCTCTTTCGAGGCAGTTCAGTCAACCCGGTTCATAACAGCCACAACAGCGCGCACACGCCACGGACTTGGGCATTCCGATCACACCCCGTGTGAACCGGACTCCATTAGGCTGGCGGACACCGAGCCAATGGAGGGCAACGGAGGCTCCGATGCAGCCCAACACCCTGCTCGACGCGATTCTCGACGAGGCCGGGATCTCCCACGCGGGACTCGCGGCGCACGTCAACCAGGTGGGCAAGGCGCGCGGCCTCGCCCTCCGCTACGAACACACCGCCGTGGCCCGCTGGTTGAAGGGCCAGCGGCCGCGTGGCCAGGTGCCCGACCTGATCTGCGAGGTGCTCGCCGCGCGGCTCCAGCGGCACGTCACCCTCGACGACATCGGCCTCGGCATCTCCTGCGAACCGGTCGCCTCGCACATCAGCACGCTGTCCGGGTTCGTGGAGCGCGCGACCGCGCTGTGGCGCTCCGACCAGCAGCAGCGCCGGCACATCCTGGACGCGCCCGCCGTCACCGGCACCCCCGCCGTGATGCCGGTGTGGGAGTGGGAGAACCCGCCGGAGGACAACGACGTGTCGCGCGGCGGCCGCCACCCGGTGAGCATCGCCGACCTGGAGATGATGCGCTCGGCCCGCGCCCACTACGAGCAGATGTACCGCAAGGCGGGCGGCATCGCGACCCGCAGCCGCATCGTCGGCTTCCTCAACACCGAGGCGGCGCCGCTGCTTCGCGGCAGCTACACCGACGACACCGGACGCCAACTGCACCGCGCGACGGGCGGCTTGGTGGCCATCGCGGGCATCTGCGCGTACGACTCGGACGCGCACGGGCTCGCGCAGCGCTACTTCCACCAGGCGCTGCGCCTTGCAAAGGCCAGCGGGGACAGGGGACTTGGGGCGTACGTCATCGCGCTCCTCGTCAACCAGTCGCTGCACATGCGCGACCACCGGCAGGCCGTCGCCTTCGCGGAGGCCGCGCTGCGCGCCGCCGGGCGGCACATCTCGCCCGCGCTCGCCTCCGATCTGTACGCGATGCAGGCGAAGGCGTACGCGCACCTCGGTGACGGCACGAGCGCCCTGGAGTGCATCCGGCGTGCCGAGTCCGCCGCCGACCGCATCCGGCGCGGGCACGAACCGGACGAGACGGGTTACGTGCAGCCCGGATTCGTCAACGTACAGGTGGCGGAGGCCCTGTTGAGCCTCGGTGACTACGCCGCCGCGAAGGAGCACGCGCAGGAGGCGGTGCACACCCCGGCGCACGATCGGGGTCGTGTGCACCGGCTCGCCGTGCTGAGCCAGATCCAGCTCAGACAGGGGAACGCGGAACAAGCCGTGGCCACCGCCGTGGAAATGGCCGAGACCGCTCGGGGGATGGAGTCGCAGCGTCTGCGCGACAGACTCCGGGCCGTCCGCGAGCACCTCGTACGCAGCGGATGCGCTGGTACGGCCGAGGCCGCCGAACTCATCGACGGAGCGCTGCGCGTCCCGCTGTGAGCCTTTGCGCGGGGAGCCCGCGAACGCCACTGCTGCGATATTGCCATCAACTCGGCGGAAGGTGGCAGAACCGTGCAGTGGACGAAACAGAACGAACAAACTGTGTATGCAAACCGGTGGTTCAGCGTCAACCTGGCAGACGTCGCCCTACCGGACGGCCGGCACCTCGACCACTTCGTCATACGTCTTCGCCCCGTGGCGGTCGCCACGATCGTCAACGAGGCGCACGAAGTGCTCCTGCTGTGGCGGCACCGCTTCATCACCGACAGCTGGGGCTGGGAACTCGCCGCGGGCGTCGTCGAGGACGGGGAGGACATCGCGTACGCGGCGGCGAGGGAATTGGAGGAGGAGACCGGCTGGCGGCCGGGACCGCTGCGGCATCTCATGAGCGTCGAACCGTCCAACGGCCTCACGGACGCCCGGCACCACATCTACTGGACCGACGAGGGAACGTACATCGGCCACCCCCAGGACGACTTCGAGTCGGACCGCAGGGAATGGGTCCATCTCAAACTCGTCCCCGACATGATCGCTCGCGGAGAGGTCCCGGCCGCCAATATGGCGGCCGCACTGCTTCTCCTGCACCACCTGAATCTCGGTTAGGGCCCCCTCCCGGGCCCACAGGCCGGACGGCCTAGTGACCGAGTGCCTGCCACACCGCGATGGCGAGCGCGCCGACCGAGGTCAGCGCGGCCACCGTGGGCAGGGGCCAGCGGGTGTTCTCGAGCGCGCTGACCCGACTGCTCAGATCGTCCTGATCCTTCGCGGTCTGGTCGTCGCGGTGTGTGTGCAAGGCCAGTTGACCGTCGATGCGGGCCAGTCGGACCTCGAAGACCCGTCGTAACTCTGCGAGTTCTTCGGGGAGGACCACTGGATTCTCCGGGTCGGTGGTCACGAGTGTGCTCCTTCCTTGTGCGTGACATCAGCGCGTCGTCACTGATGTACGTATCGGAAGTCAACTCGCCTGGTGGGCGCGGCGGGAGCGTGTGCGAAAGGCATATGCGAGTCAGCCGCGCGCACCCCGTGCGAACGCAGTGGGCCCTGTGCTCCGAAGAACACAGGGCCCACTCGCGGATTACGGTGCGTGGTCAGGCGTAGGTGTAGAAACCCGAGCCGGACTTGCGGCCGAGCCGGCCCGCGTCGACCATCCGCTGCAGCAGCGGGGGAGCGGCGTACAGCGGCTCCTTGTACTCCTCGTACATCGAGTCCGCGATGGAGACGATGGTGTCGAGGCCGATCAGGTCGGAGAGCTTGAGCGGGCCCATCGGGTGCGCGCAGCCGAGCTCCATGCCGTTGTCGATGTCCTCGCGGCTCGCGATGCCGGACTCGAACATCCGGATCGAGGAGAGCAGATACGGCACCAGCAGCGCGTTCACCACGAAGCCCGAGCGGTCCTGGGCGCGGATCGCGTGCTTGCCGAGGGTCTTCTCCACCATGACCTGGGCGCGGCTGATGGTGCCCTCGGACGTGGTGAGCGCCGGGATCAGCTCGACGAGCTTCTGCACCGGCGCCGGGTTGAAGAAGTGGATGCCGACCACGTGGTCCGGGCGGGAGGTCGCCACGGCCAGCTTCACCAGCGGGATGGAGGAGGTGTTCGACGCGAGGATCGCGTCGGACCGCGTCACGACCTGGTCGAGGACCTGGAAGATCTCCGTCTTCACCTGCTCGTTCTCGACGACCGCCTCGATGACGAGGTCCCGGTCGGCGAACTCGCCGAGGTCCGTGGTGAACGTGAGCCGCTCCTGCGTCTCCGCCAGCTCCTCCTCGGTGATCTTGCCGCGCGAGGCCGCCTTCGCGAGCGAGCTGAGCAGCCGGGTACGGCCGTACTCCAAAGCCTCGCCGGTGGTCTCGGCCACCTTCACGTCCAGGCCCGCGCGGGCGCAGACCTCCGCGATCCCGGCGCCCATCTGGCCGCAACCCACCACACCGACGCGTTGGATGTCACTCAAGGTGTCCGTCACCTCGTGCCTTTCGCTGATCGTCCGGGATCACCGGTACCAGGGGCACAGTGTCTCTCCGGGGGCTTCCGGAACCGCACGTTACCCCGTAGACATGGGAGGGGTGGAGTCCGGGTTAACGGCTGTTCATGCGGACAACACCGTGTCACAGGGGGCTTGGGGGGAACTATGGGACGTATCTCACGTCATTCGGCACGTCAGCCGTCACGTCATTCGGCACGTCAGCCGTCACGGCATGTGCGCCTTTCGCGGCGCGGATTCACGCTCGGCGCGGCCCTCGCGCTGAGCGCGCTGACGGCGGGGGACGCCGTCGCCTCATCGGTGCCGGTGCGGCGGCAGCTGCGGGGCATGTGGCTGGCCACGGTCGCGAACCGGGACTGGCCCTCGCGGGCGGGCCTGAGCGCCGACGAGCAGCGCGCCGAGCTGATCGCGCATCTGGACACCGCCGTACGCCGCCGGCTGAACACGGTGATCTTCCAGATCCGGCCGACCGCCGACGCGCTGTGGCCGTCCGAGTACGAGCCGTGGTCCCAGGTCCTCACCGGCACCCAGGGCCAGGACCCCGGCTGGGACCCGCTGGGCACGGCGGTGGCGGAGGCGCACGCGCGCGGCCTGGAACTGCACGCCTGGTGCAATCCGTACCGGATCGCCAACCACATCGACCCCAGCCGCCTCGTCCCCACGCACCCGGCCCGCCTGCACCCCGAGTGGGTCGTGGCGTACGGCGGGAAGCTCTATTACAACCCCGGCATCCCGGAGGTCCGCCGCTTCGTCGTGGACGCGATGCTGGACGCGGTCGAGAAGTACCCGGTGGACGCCGTGCACTTCGACGACTACTTCTACCCGTACCCCGTCGTCGGCCAGGTCTTCGACGACGACGCGACGTACGAGACGTACGGCGGTGACTTCCCGGACAAGGCGGCCTGGCGGCGGGACAACATCGACCGGCTGATCCAGGAGATGGCGGCGCGCATCAAGAAGGCGAGGCCCCGCTGCCGGTTCGGCATAAGCCCCTTCGGGGTGTGGCGGAACAAGGCCACCGACCCGCTGGGCTCCGACACCACGGCAGGCGTGCAGACCTACGACAACCTGCACGCGGACACCCGTAAGTGGGTGCGCGAGCGGTGGATTGATTATGTATGTCCGCAGGTCTACTGGAATGTCGGTTTCGCCGCCGCCGACTACGCGAAGCTCGTGCCGTGGTGGGCCGATGCCGTACGCGGCACGGGCGTGCGCCTCTACATCGGCGAGGCGCTCTACAAGGCGGGCGACCCGGCGCAGCCCGCCGCCTGGCAGGACCCGGCCGAGCTGTCCCGGCACCTCACGTTCGCGGACGGCTTCCCTGAGGTGCGCGGACACGTGTTCTTCTCGGCCAAGGAGGTCGGGCAGGACCGGATCGGCGCGATGGCCCGCGTGGTCGAGGACCACTACGACCGGGTCAGGCCTTCTTGACGGTGGGGTGCCGGACCACCGCGTCCGGGCCCGGCGACATGATCGCCTCGTGGCCGTCCTCGAACCGGACGCGGAACGGCGGATCGCCGTCCGCGCCGAGCACTTCGATGATCTGCGCCACCCGGTCGTGCTGACCGACGATCCGGCCGTGCACCAGGAGCTGGTCGCCTACGGTTGCGCGCATCAGGAGTGACCTCCTCGACGTGCCGTACGTGCCGTGCGTTGCGGCAAGTGTACGGCGGCGCGCGGGGGTTGGGACCCGTCTCAGCCACGCGCGCGCTGGGTGACCGCGATGCACAGCAGGACCGCCACCGCCGTCAGCGGCGCCGCCACCGGCAGTGCCTCGCCGAGCAGGACGACCGACCACACGAGCGTCAACAGCGGCTGGGCGAGCTGGAGTTGGCTCGCCTTCGGGACTCCGATCATCGCCATGCCCTTGTACCAGATGACCAGGCCGAGGAACTGCGCGCCGACCGCCACCCACAGCAGCCCCGCCATCGCGTGCCCGGTCAGGTGCACGGTCTCGTACGGGAGTGAGAGCGCGGCCCCCGCCACGGCGAGCGGCAGACACAGCACGAGCGCCCACGCGATGACCTGCCAGCCCGGCATCAGGGACGCGAGCCGGCCGCCCTCCGCGTAGGCCGCCGCGCAGATCAGCAGCGCCGCGAACAGGAACAGGTCGGCCCGCGTGAGGGCGCCGCCGCTCTGCTGCACCGTGAACGCGATGACCGCCGCCGCGCCCGCGCACGCCGCGACCCAGAAGGCGCGCGAGGGTCGGGAGCCGGTGCGTATCGAGGAGTAGACGGCCGTGGTCAGCGGCAACAGGCCGACCACGACGGCGGAGTGCGCGGTCGTCGCCGTCTCAAGGGCGAGCGTGGTGAGCAGCGGGAAGCCGAGCACCACCCCGGACGCGACGATGGCGAGCCCCGCCCAGTGCCGCCGCTGCGGAGGGCGTACGCGCAGCGCCAGCAGGCAGGTGCCCGCGACGAGCGCGGCCAGCACGCAGCGCACGCTGATCAGCGAGTACGGGCCGAAGCCCTCGAGGCCCCAGGCGGTGGCGGGGAAGGTGAGCGAGAAGGACGTGACGGCGACGGCGGCGAGCAGGGTGCCGACGAGCTTCGTCGACCCGGCCTTGCTCCCACTCGACCCCGGCTGGTTCGACCCTGGTCGGTTCGACCCCGGCTGGGCCGCCGAGGGGGTCGGCCGGTCGGCAACTGCTACCCGAATCGGTGTGGTAGCGCTATTCTGTGCTCTCATGCAACAGAGTAGCAGCGTGGGTGAACTGGCGAAACAGCTCCGATCCGAGCTGAACCGCTACTCGCCGGGTGAAAAGCTGCCGTCGAGCCGCTCCCTCGTCGACCGCTTCAAGGTGAGCCCGGTGACGGTCTCGCGGGCGCTCGCGCAGCTCGCCGCGGAGGGCCTCGTCGTCACCCGGCCCGGAGCCGGTGCCTTCCGTGCCGAGGCGCGCGCCGCGACCGGGCCCGTCGGCGACACCTCCTGGCAGGAGGTCGCGCTGAGCGCGGACGCCGCGACCGAGGTCGTGCCGCGCGCGGTCGACGCGGCCGGGGTCCTGGTGACGCTCGCGCCGCCGCCACCCGGCGTGATCGAGCTCAACACCGGTTATCTGCACCCGGTGCTGCAGCCGGGCGCCGCCCTGTCCGCCGCCCTCGCGCGGGCCGGACGCCGCCCCGGCGCGTGGGCGAAGCCGCCGGTCGACGGGCTGCCCGAACTGCGCGAGTGGTTCGCACGCGGCATCGGCGGCGCCGTCTCCGCGTCCGACGTGCTGATCTCCTTCGGCGGTCAGTCGGCCCTCACGACGGCGCTGCGCGCGCTCGCCCCGCCCGGCGCCCCCGTCCTCGTCGAATCGCCCACGTACCCCGGCATGTTGGCGATCGCGCGGGCGGCGGGGCTTCGGCCGGTGCCGGTGCCGGTGGACCGGGACGGGGTGCGCCCCGAACTCCTCGCGCGGGCCTTCAAGGCGAGCGGCGCCAAGCTCTTCGTGTGCCAGCCGCTGTTCCAGAACCCGACGGGCGCGATGCTCGCCCCCGACCGCCGCCCCGAAGTGCTGCGGATCGCGCGGGAGGCGGGCGCGTTCATCGTCGAGGACGACTTCGTGCGCCGCCTCGTGCACGAGGACGCGGGGCCGCTGCCGAGGCCGCTGGCGAGCGACGACCCGGACGGTGTGGTGGTGCACGTCTGCTCGCTCACCAAGGCGACGTCGCCGAGCCTGCGCATCGGCTGCCTCGCCGCGCGCGGACCGGTCCTCGAACGGCTGCGCGCGATCCAGGTCGTCGACCACCTCTTCGTGCCGCGCCCCCTCCAGGAGGCCACGCTCGAACTCGTCGGCTCCCCGGCCTGGCCCCGCCATCTGCGTACGCTGGCGGGCGAGTTGAGGTCGCGGCGCGACATCCTCGCCGCCGCCGTCACCGCGGACCTGCCCGCGCTCGACCTCACGCACGTCCCGGCCGGCGGCTACCACCTGTGGCTCCGCCTCCCGGAGGGCGGCGACGAGGCCGCGCTCGTCGCGGGCGGCCTGCGCGCGGGCGTCGCGGTCGCCCCCGGGCGCCCGTACTTCTCGGCCGAACCCCCGGCGCCGCACGTCCGGCTGAGCTTCGTGGGCGTCGCGACGACCGCCGAGCTGACCGAGGGCGTACGCCGCCTGAACGCGGCCTGCGCCGAGGTGCTGGGCCCGAATCGGCTCGACGCGCACGCGTCCGACCTGTGAGGATCCCCGGATGACCAGCACACTGCCCGACGGCTACGAGCTCTCCACCGACCCCGCCCGACTCGACGCGGACCGCGTCCACGCGTGGCTCTCCGAGGACGCCTACTGGGCCCTCGACCGCCCGCGCGCCACGCAGGACAAGGCGGTCGCCGGATCCCTCAACTTCGGCGTCTACGACACCGCTTCGGGGCAACAGGTCGCGTACGCGCGCGTGATCACGGACGGCGCCACGTTCGCCTGGCTCTGCGACGTCTACGTGGACCGCTCCGCTCGGGGCAAGGGCATCGGTAAGGCCATGGTCACGGCCGTCCGCGACCACCTCAAGCCGCTCGGCATCCGCCGGGTCCTCCTGGCGACGCAGGACGCGCACGGCGTGTACGAGGAGGTGGGCTTCAAGCCCCTGGAGAAGCCGGAGCAGTGGATGGCGCTGTACTTCACCGCTTAGAGCCCCTGCGGCGATTGCGCAGCGGGGTCCGGGGCGGAGCCCCGTGGCCGTACCCACGGCTGACCGCCACGGACACGGTCACGCCCGGCGGTACTCCGTCACCAGCCGGAGGTCCTTCGCCGGCCCCTTCACCCGCCACACCGTCCGCCACCGATCGGCGTCGTACACGGTGAACTCGCCGCGATACAGGTCCGCCGAACACGGATGGTCCGCCACGTGGTGCCCCGTCCGCAGGTCCAGGTCGTGGAAGAAGCGTCCGTCGGCGAAGCGCACCACGGCGGTGCCGTCCCCGTCCGCCCCCGGTAGATAGCGCAGCGTCCGCTCCGCGGGCCGCGCGACCCCGTGCCACTCGAACGTCCCCGACTCGAAGTGCAGCAGCCCGCCGCCCTCGGCCGGGGACCCGGCCGTGGACCCGGCCGTGGACTCGGCCGTGAAATCGGTCGTCCCGCTGAACGTCCCCGTCACGTCGGCCGCGAGGTCCCGCACCGTCCGCTCGACCCGCCAGCGCCCCGCCAGGAACGCCAACACGTCGGAAACCGGCCAGAGTTCCTCCGTCACGCACACCACTCCCGCTCACCTCTGCGCGAACCGTTGACGCGCGTACCGCTGCTTTCTATCTTGCCGTTCGCAGTTTAGGACGACGTACGAGATATCGAACAACAAGTAACCTAGGGAGCGCGTATGAGGCACTGGAGATTAGGGCTCGGGGCCGCGGTGGGCTCCCTGCTGGTGGGCGCGGCAGTACTGCCGTCGTCGGCGGCGGAAGCCCCCGACGCCCCCGACACCTCCGACGTCACCGACTACTCCGTCACCGTCGACCCGGCCCGCTCGGGCGCGGCCATCGACGACACGATGTACGGCGTCTTCTTCGAGGACATCAACCGCGCCGCGGACGGCGGCCTCTACGCCGAACTCGTACAGAACAGATCCTTCGAGTACTCCACCGCCGACAACGGCGCCTACACCCCGCTCACCGCCTGGAAGACCACCGGCACCGCGAAGGTCGCCGACGACGACGGACGGCTGAACGCCCGCAACCGCAACTACCTCTCGCTCGCCGCCGGTTCGAGTGCCACCAACTCCGGTTACGGCACCGGCTACACCCTCCAGAAGGGTGCCACGTACGACTTCTCGGTGTGGGCGCGCGGCGACGCCGAGCTGACCGTGACCCTCGGGGACGCCGACGGTGCGCTCGCGACGCCCCGCAAGGTGCGCACGCGCGGCGGCTGGGCCCAGTACAGGGCGACGTTCACGCCGAGCCAGGACACCACCACCGGCCGCCTCACCGTCGCCACCACGAAGGACGCCGCGCTCGACATGGTGTCGCTGTTCCCGCGCGACACCTACAAGGGGCACAAGAACGGTCTACGTAAGGACCTGGCGGAGAAGGTCGCCGACCTCAAGCCGGGCTTCGTGCGCTTCCCCGGCGGCTGCCTGGTCAACACCGGCTCCATGAAGGGGTACGACGCGGCCTCCGGCTACGAGCGCAAGCGTTCGTACCAGTGGAAGGACACCGTAGGACCGGTCGAGCAGCGCGCCACCAACGCCAACTTCTGGGGCTACAACCAGAGCTACGGCCTCGGCTACTACGAGTACTTCCAGTTCGCCGAGGACATCGGCGCGATGCCGCTGCCCGTCGTCCCCGCGCTCGTCACCGGCTGCGGCCAGAACAAGGCCACCGACGACGACGCACTGCTCCATCGGCACATCCAGGACACCCTCGACCTCATCGAGTTCGCCAACGGCCCGACCAGCACCAAGTGGGGCAAGCTCCGCGCCGACATGGGCCACCCCAAGCCCTTCCACCTCACCCACCTCGAAGTCGGCAACGAAGAGAACCTTCCCAACGAGTTCTTCGCCCGCTTCAAGCAGTTCCGCGCCGCCATCGCCGCCAAGTACCCGAACGTCGAGGTCATCTCCAACTCGGGCCCCGACGACAGCGGCACGACCTTCGACACGGCGTGGAAGCTCAACAAGGACGCCAAGGTCGACATGGTCGACGAGCACTACTACAACAGCCCGCAGTGGTTCCTCCAGAACAACGAGCGCTACGACTCCTACGACCGGCAGGGCCCCAAGGTCTTCCTCGGCGAGTACGCCTCGCTCGGCAACCAGTGGACCAACGCGATGTCCGAGGCCGCCTACATGACGGGCCTCGAACGCAACGCTGACGTCGTCAAACTCGCCTCCTACGCGCCGCTGTTCGCGCGCACCGACACCGTGCAGTGGAAGCCCGACATGATCTGGTTCAACGACCAGAAGTCCTGGGGCTCGGCCGACTACGAGGTGCAGAAGCTCTTCATGCGCAACGTCGGCGACCAGGTCGTCCCCTCGAAGGCCACCGCCACCCCCTCGACCCTCGAACCCATCACCGGCGCCGTGGGCCTGTCCACCTGGGCGACCAGCGCCGCGTACGACGACGTAAAGGTGACGGACGCCGACGGGAAGACGCTGCTGAGCGACGACTTCAGCGGCGACGCCGGACAGTGGACCGGCAGCGGCAAGGGGAGCTGGAGCGTCCAGGACGGGCAGTACGTGCAGTCCGACGCGGCCGCCGAGAACACCCTGGTCACCGCCGGCGACCCGAGCTGGCAGGACTACGACCTGCACGTGAAGGCCACCAAGAAGTCCGGCAAGGAGGGCTTCCTTGTCGCCTTCGGCGTCAAGGACACCGGCAACTACTACTGGTGGAACCTCGGCGGCTGGAACAACACCTCGTCCGCCGTCGAACAGGCCGTGAACGGCGGCAAGTCGACGCTCGTCTCCAAAGCCGGCTCGATCGAGACAGGGCGCGCCTACGACATCGACATCAAGGTGCGCGGCCGCCAGGTCACCCTCTACCTCGACGGCCAGGAGTGGGGCTCCTTCAAGGACGACAAGCCGGCCGAGCCGTTCCGCCAGGTCGTCACCGAGGACAAGAAGACCGGCGACCTCATCGTCAAGGTCGTCAACGCCCAGGACTCCGCGGCCCGTACGAAGGTCGACCTCGGCGGCGCCGACGTCGCGGACTCGGCGGCCGTCACGACGCTCAGCGCGGCGCCGGACGCGGAGAACACGGCGACCGAGCGGCCCGTGCGGCCGGTGACGTCGACGTTCGACGGGGTGAGCGACAGGTTCACGTACACCTTCCCGGGGAACTCGGTGACGTTCCTGAGGATCAAGAAGGGCTGAACCCCTCGGATCCTGCGGTGAGTTGGCGCGCGCGGTGCCCGGCGGCGAGGAGGGGAGCGGCCGGGACCCCCGTCGCCGCGCGCGCCACGCTCGCCGTACGGAGCGGCGCGACCGTCAGCCGTTCACGTACTTCATGCTGCCCGCGTCGTAGCGGTCACCGGCCACCTCGCCCGCCGGGGCCGCCGCGTCGATCGCGGCCAGGTCGTCCGCCGACAGCTCAAGCGTGGCGGCCGCGACGTTCTCCTCCAGGTACTTCTGGCGGCGGGTGCCGGGGATCGGCACCACGTCGTCGCCCTGGTGCTGCACCCAGGCGAGCGCCAACTGGCCCGCCGTGACGCCCTTCTTGGCCGCCAGCTCCTCCAGGCGCTCGACGATCGCGAGGTTGCGCTCCAGGTTGCCGTCCGTGAAGCGCGGCTGGGTGCGGCGCAGATCGCCCTCCTTGAACTGCTCCGTCGACTTGTAGGCGCCGGTGAGGAAGCCGCGCCCCAGCGGCGAGAACGGTACGAGCCCGATGCCCAGCTCCCGGCACACCGGCAGGACCTCCGCCTCCAGGTCGCGCGTCCACAGCGAGAACTCGCTCTGCAGCGCCGCGATCGGATGCGTCGCGGACGCCCGCCGCAGCGTGTCTGCGCCCGCCTCCGAGAGGCCGAGGTGGCGGACCTTGCCCGCCTCGACCAGCTCGGCCATGGCGCCCACGGTCTCCTCGATGGGCACGCTCCGGTCGACACGGTGCAGGTAGTACAGGTCGATGTGGTCGACGCCGAGCCGGCGCAGCGAGGCCTCGCACGCCTGGCGGACGTAGGCCGCGTCGCCGCGGATCTCCGTCGGGTCGCCCAGCTTGTTGGCGAAGCCGAACTTCGTCGCCAGGACGGCCTGCTCACGGCGGCCGGGCGCGGTGAGGGCCCGGCCGATCAGCTCCTCGTTGTGCCCCTGGCCGTAGAAGTCCGACGTGTCGAGCAGGGTGACACCGAGGTCCAGGGCGCGGTGGATGGTGCCGATCGACTGCTCGTCGTCGGACGGGCCGAAGCCATGGCTCATGCCCATGCAGCCCAGGCCCTGCGCGGAGACGGTGAGCGCGCCCAGGCGGCGAGTGGGAAGGTTCGACATGGGGTGCTGCCTCCTGTGGTGGTCCTGTGGTGACGCCGGTGCGGTGCGCCGTCGTCGACGCTATGGCTTGGAGTGCGCTCCAGGCCAAGCGGAGGCCCCGCCGCCACACGATTGCATAAACGTGCACGGCGACGTATAGTCATGCCATCCAAGAGGAGGGTTCCATGGCGGTACGCGCAGCAGTGGCGGGAGCGAGTGGATACGCGGGCGGCGAAGTGCTGCGCCTGCTGCTCTCGCACCCCGAGGTGGAGATCGGCGCCCTGACGGGCAACTCGAACGCGGGGCAGCGCCTGGGCGCTCTCCAGCCGCACCTCCACCCGCTCGCCGACCGAGTCCTCCAGGAGACCACGACGGAGGTGCTCGCCGGGCACGATGTCGTGTTCCTCGCGCTGCCGCACGGGCAGTCCGCCGCCGTGGCCGAGCAGCTCGGCCCGGACGTCCTCGTGGTCGACATGGGGGCCGACTTCCGGCTGACGGACGCGGGCGACTGGGAGAGGTTCTACGGCTCCCCGCACGCCGGCACCTGGCCGTACGGCCTTCCCGAACTGCCGGGTGGCCGCGCCGCGCTGGAGGGGTCCAAGCGCATCGCGGTTCCCGGTTGCTATCCGACGGCCGTCTCGCTCGCCCTCGTCCCCGCGTACGCCGCCGGGATCGTGGAGAGCGAGGCCGTGATCGTCGCCTCCTCCGGCACCTCCGGCGCGGGCAAGGCGGCCAAGCCGCACCTGCTCGGCAGCGAGGTCATGGGGAACATGTCGCCGTACGGCGTGGGCGGTGTCCACCGGCACACCCCCGAGATGATCCAGAACTTCAGCGCCGCGGCGGGGGAGCGGGTCTCCGTCTCCTTCACGCCGACGCTCGCGCCGATGCCCCGCGGCATCCTCGCCACGTGCAGCGCCAAGGCCAAGCCGGGCGTGACGCTCGACGCCGTACGGACCGCGTACGAGAAGGCGTACGGGGAGGAGCCGTTCGTGCACCTGCTGCCCGAAGGGCAGTGGCCGCAGACGGCCGCCGTGTACGGGTCGAACGCGGCGCAGATCCAGGTCGCGTACGACGAGGCGGCCGGCCGCGTCATCGTCATCGCCGCGATCGACAACCTGACCAAGGGCACCGCCGGCGGTGCCATTCAATCCATGAACATCGCCCTCGGTCTCGACGAGACCACCGGGCTCTCGACGATCGGAGTCGCGCCGTGAGTGTGACGGCAGCCAAGGGATTCCAGGCCGCGGGCATCGCCGCCGGAATCAAGAACAGCGGGAACGCGGACCTGGCCCTCGTGGTCAACCGCGGCCCCCGCCAGGCGGCCGCGGGCGTGTTCACCTCCAACCGCGTCAAGGCGGCCCCGGTCCTGTGGTCCGAGCAGGTACTCAAGGGCGGCCTCGTCTCCGCCGTCGTCCTCAACTCCGGTGGCGCCAACGCCTGCACGGGCCCCAAGGGCTTCCAGGACACCCACGCCACCGCCGAGAAGGTCGCCGAGGTCCTGGAGGTCAACGCCGGGGAGGTCGCCGTCGCGTCGACCGGCCTCATCGGCGAGCTGCTGCCCATGGACAAGGTGCTGCCGGGCGTCGACAAGGCCGCCGCCCAGCTCTCCGAGCACGGCGGCGAGAAGGCCGCCATCGCCATCAAGACCACCGACAGCGTGCACAAGACGGCCGTGCACCAGGGCGACGGCTGGACCGTCGGCGGCATGGCCAAGGGCGCGGGCATGCTCGCCCCCGGCCTCGCCACCATGCTCGTCGTCCTCACCACGGACGCCGACCTCGACACCGAGACCCTCGACAAGGCGCTGCGCGACGCCACCCGCGTCACCTTCGACCGCGTCGACTCCGACGGCTGCATGTCGACGAACGACACGGTGCTCCTTCTCGCCTCCGGCGCCGCCGAAGTCACCCCCGAGTACGAGGAGTTCGCCACGGCCGTCCGGCTCGTCTGCGACGACCTCGGCAGGCAGCTCATCGGCGACGCCGAGGGCGCAAGCAAGGACATCAAGGTCGAGGTGATCAACGCCGCGAGCGAGGACGAGGCCGTCGAGGTGGGCCGCTCCATCGCCCGGAACAACCTCCTCAAGTGCGCCATCCACGGCGAGGACCCCAACTGGGGCCGCGTCCTGTCCGCCATCGGCACCACGCAGGCCACCTTCGAGCCGGACCAGCTGAACGTCGCGATCAACGGCGTCTGGGTCTGCAAGAACGGCGGCGTCGGCGAGGACCGCGAGAAGGTCGACATGCGCTACCGGGAGGTCGTCGTCACCGCCGACCTCGCCGCGGGCACCGAGACCGCGACGATCTGGACCAACGACCTGACCGCCGACTACGTCCACGAGAACAGCGCGTACAGCTCATGAGCGAGACCAAGGACAGCAAGCCGGCCTCCGCCCGCAAACACACGGCGCTCCCCAAGGCGCAGACCCTCATCGAGGCGCTGCCCTGGCTGACCCGGCACCACGGCAAGACCGTCGTCATCAAATTCGGCGGAAACGCCATGGTAGACGAGGAGTTGAAGGCCGCGTTCGCACAGGACGTCGTCTTCCTGCACCACGCCGGACTCAAGCCGGTCGTGGTGCACGGCGGCGGCCCGCAGATCAGCAAGGCGCTCGACCGGCACGGCATCGTCAGCGAGTTCAAGGCGGGCCTGCGGGTCACCACCGAGGACGCCATGGACGTCGTACGGATGGTGCTCGCCGGACAGGTGCAGCGCGAACTGGTCGGCCTGCTCAACCAGCACGGACCGCTCGCCGTCGGCATCACCGGCGAGGACGCGCACACCATCACCGCCACCAAGCACCAGCCCCGCATCGAGGGCGAGTTGGTCGACATCGGCCGCGTCGGCGAGATCACCGAGATCGACACCGGCGCCATCGAGGCCCTGCTCGCCGACGGCCGCATCCCGGTCGTCTCCTCGATCGCCCGCTCCCAGGACGACTCGCATGTCTACAACGTCAATGCTGATACGGCGGCTGCGGCACTCGCTGCTGCGCTGGACGCCGAGACGCTGATGGTGCTGACCGACGTCGAGGGCCTCTACGAGGACTGGCCGCACTCCGACGAGGTCATCAGCAGGCTCACCGCCACCGAACTCGAAAAGCTGCTCCCGGAGCTGGCGAGCGGCATGGTCCCGAAGATGGAGGGCTGCCTGCACGCCGTGCGCAACGGCGTGCACACCGCCCGCGTCATCGACGGCCGGGTCCAGCACTCGATCCTGCTGGAAATCTTCACCGACGAAGGCATCGGCACGATGGTCATGGCCGACGCGGAACAGCCGAATCAGGGGGATCCATCATGACCGGGACGAACGCGGAACTGACCCAGCGCTGGCAGGGCGCCCTGATGAACAACTACGGCACCCCCAGGCTGCCCCTCGCCAAGGGCGCGGGCGCCAAGCTGTGGGACGCCGACGGCAAGGAGTACCTGGACTTCGTCGGCGGCATCGCGGTCAACGCGCTGGGCCACGCCCACCCGGCGATCGTCGAAGCGGTCTCCACCCAGATCGCCTCCCTCGGCCACGTCTCCAACCTCTTCGTCGCCGAACCGCCCGTCGCCCTCGCCGAGCGGCTCCTCCAGCTCTTCGGCCGGGACGGCGCCGTCTTCTTCTGCAACTCGGGCGCCGAGGCCAACGAGGGCGCGTTCAAGATCGGCCGGCTCACGGGCCGTACGCACATGGTCGCCACCACCGGCGGCTTCCACGGCCGCACCATGGGCTCCCTCGCCCTGACAGGACAGCCCGGAAAGCAGGACGGCTTCACGCCGATGCCCGGCGACGTCACGCACGTCCCGTACGGAGACGCGGACGCGCTCAGGTCGGCGGTCACGGAGGACACGGCCTTCGTCATCATCGAGCCGATCCAGGGCGAGAACGGCGTGGTCGTACCGCCCGCCGGCTACCTCAAGGCGGCCCGCGAGATCACCCGCGCCACCGGCACCCTGCTCGTGCTCGACGAGGTGCAGACCGGCGTCGGCAGGACCGGGCACTGGTTCGCGTACCAGGCGGAGGAGGGCATCGAGCCCGACGTCGTGACGCTCGCCAAGGGCCTCGGCGGCGGTCTCCCGCTCGGCGCCACCATCGCCTTCGGCGAGACGGCCAAGCTGCTGAAGCCCGGCCAGCACGGCACGACCTTCGGCGGCAACCCGGTCGCCTGCGCGGCGGGCCTCGCCGTCCTCGACACCATCGCGGGCGAAGGACTCCTGGAGAACACCAAGGCGCTCGGCGAGCGCATCAAGTCCGGCGTCGAGGCGCTCGGACACCCCCTGGCCAGCCATGTACGGGGCGAGGGCCTGCTGCTGGGTATCGTGCTCACCGGGCCGCGCGCACCGCAGGTGCAGCAGGCGGCCCAGGACGCGGGCCTCCTGGTGAACGCGCCCGCACCCGACGTCGTCCGGCTGATGCCGCCGCTGAACCTGACCGACGCCGAGGCGGACGCGTTCCTCGCGGCGCTGCCCGCCGTACTGGACACGGCAGCCGAGGACGAAGGACGATCCTGAGGAATGGGACGACGACGATGAGCAGCAAAGCGGAGAGAGACGTAGCCGCGGCCACGAACCTCGCACACGCGGCGGCGGCCGCGGTGCCGCAGACCCGCGCCGCGCGGCACCGCCGGATAGTGGACATCCTCAACCGCCAACCCGTGCGCTCCCAGAGCCAGTTGGCGAAACTGCTGTCCGACGACGGCCTCACGGTCACCCAGGCCACGCTCTCCCGCGACCTCGACGAACTGGGCGCGGTCAAGATCCGCAACACCGGCGGTGAGCTGATCTACGCCGTGCCCAGCGAAGGCGGCTTCCGCACCCCGCAGGCCCCCCTCGGCGAATCCGCCAAGGAGGAGCGGATGCGCCGCCTCGCCGGGGAACTGCTCATCTCGGCGGAGGCCTCGGCGAACCTGGTGGTCCTGCGCACCCCGCCGGGCGCGGCCCAGTTCCTCGCCTCGGCCATCGATCAGGCCGAACTCCACGTCATCCTCGGCACGATCGCCGGCGATGACACGGTGATGCTCATCAGCCGCGACCCGGCGGGCGGCCAGTCCCTCGCCGACCACATGCTCCGCCTGGCCCAGAACAACCACTAGCCGCTCCGCTCGGTACCCCGGCCGATCCAGCCCCGCCGGAGGGCAATTCCAGCCCTTCCGGCGGGTGAATCCAGCCCCTCCGGCGTTTGAGGAGCGGGGTCCGGGGCGGAGCCCCGGCCTCTACCGCGCGTCCGCCGACGCCTCCGCGCCCGCCGACGCCTCCGCGCCCGCCGACGCCTCCGCGCCCCGCTCGGCCGCCCGCGCCCGATACGACATCCACGCCGCCACCAACGCCCCCGACACGTTGTGCCACACGGAGAACACCGCGGCGGGCAGCGCCGCGAGCGGGCTGAAGTGGGCCGTGGCCAGGGAAGCCGCAAGCCCCGAGTTCTGCATACCGACCTCGAAGGCCATGGCCCGCGACGCCGGCTTACCGAGCCGACCGAGCTTCCCGGCCCCATAACCGAGCGCAAGACCCAGCCCGTTGTGCAGCACCACCGCCACCATGACCAGCGCCGCCGCCGACTTGATCGCATCGGCACTCCCCGCCACCACCACCGCCACGATCACGGCGATCGTCAGCGCGGACAGCCACGGCAGCACGGGCAGCAGCCGGTCGACGAACCGGCCGAGCACAAGACGTACGACCAGCCCCGCGATCACCGGGAGCAGCACGGTCTTGAGGATGTCCGTCATCATCGACCCGGCGTCCACCGGCAGGTACTCGCCCGCGAGCAGCAGCGTCAACGGCGGCGTGATCAGCGGCGCCAGCACCGTGGAGACGGTCGCGACGGACACCGACAGAGCGACGTCGCCGCGCGCCAGATACGTCACGACGTTGGACGCCGTGCCGCTGGGAGCGCAGCCGACGAGGATGACACCGGCCGCCAACTGCGGGGACAGACCGAGCGCGTGGGCGATCACCCAGCCGAGCCCTGGCATGATCACGTAGTGCGCGACAAGCCCGAGCCCCACCGCCCAGGGCCGCTGTGCGACGCCCTTGAAGTCGGTGAGGGTCATGGTGAGCCCCATGCAGAACATCACGACGCCCAGCAGATAAGGCACGTTCGTGCCCCACGAGGCGAAGGTGCCCGGGGAGGCGAGACCCCAGGCACCCGCCACAAGGACGAGCACAGGGAAGACGGTGACCGCGAGCCGCGCGGCACGGTCGGCGGACCCGGCCGACGGGGCGGGCTCCACCGGGGTCTCCGCCGGGGGAGAGGAGGGGGACGTCTGTTCGGATTCGCTTCGCACCGGGCGATGCAACGCCCGAGCGCCCGGCCCGCGCAACCCTGTCTCGTTATGTGGTCCTTACACGGGACTCGCTACCTGGTCAGTACCCGGTCAGTACCCAGTCAGTACCCGGTGATCGCCGTCGCCCCGCCCGCCGTCCCGATCGCGATGTGCGGCGCCCGCTCGGGACGCACCCACGACACGATCCGCCGCATGGAGTCCGCGGGCACGGACACACAACCGGCCGTCGCCCCGCGCCCGTTGACGTGCAGGAAGATTCCGGCGCCGCGGCCGTGCACGGGTTGGCGGTAGTTGAAGCCGACGACGAGGGCGTGCGCGTACTGCGTGCCGTAGTCGGCGAGGCGCTCGGACTCGGCGGCGCGGCAGTCGCGGGGGCGCGGCTCGGTCCAGCGGTTGTACGAGCGGGAGGCGTTGTCCTGGCACCACCAGGAGTCGCGGTGCACGCGCCGGTACGTCGCCGTGGTCCCGGCGGGCGCCGCCTCGACGCCGAACGCGAAGGGCAGATCGTAGAGCCCGGCGGGTGTCGTGTTGGTGCCCTGCTCCCGCTTGCCGCCCGCCACTAGCCCCTTCGCCCCGAACCGCGCGGGCGCCGAACCGGCCTTCGCCCACTGGCCGTTCACCTTCCGGTCCCACCAGGTGACGGTGCCGGTGGTCGAGGACGCCCGGGGCGCCTCGGCCGTGATCAGCTGACGGCCGCCGCCCGTGTCCGCCATCCGGGCGGGCAGCGGAGCGGCCGTGGCGGTCGCCGAGGGCGCGACGCCGAACGCGGCGCAGACGGCGACGACACCGGCGACACCCACTCGTACAGCTGGTACCACTCGTACAGCTGGTACCGCTCGTGCAGCACATACTCGTACAGGACGCATGAATCAGAACGTAGCGGGCGGCAGCGGGAGCGGCAGCCCCGGCAGGCCGTCCAGGCTCGTCGCGATGTACTCCTTCTTCTGGAAGTACGCGTCGAGCCCCGCGTCGTCCTCGCGCTCGAAGCGCCTGCCGTGCAGGTCGCGATCCTCGTCGTACGTCATGAAGGGCACGGCGTAGCCACAGGTGTCACGGATGTGCTCGGCGTGCACGAGAATGATCGCGCGCAGGCCGTTGCGGGTCGGGTCGATGTCGGGGAAGTGGCCGAGCAGTTCGGGGAAGCGCGGGTCGTCGCGGAACACGGGCTCGCCGCGGCCGTGCACCCGGACGATGTTCGGCGGGCCCTGGAACGCGCACCACATCAGCGTGATCCGCCCGTTCTCGCGGAGGTGCGCGATGGTCTCCGCGTTGGATCCCGCGAAGTCGAGGTAGCCGACGGTCAGTTCGTCGAGCACGGCGAAGGAGCCCTTGAGGCCCTTGGGGGAGAGGTTCACCGTGCCGTCGCCGGAGAGCGGGGCGGTGGCGGTGAAGAAGATCGGCTGCTCCTCGATGAAGGTGCGCAGCCGCCCGGCTATGCGGTCATGACTTTTTCCCATGCCAGGATGATGCCGCGTTCACGCGTCGTCCGTCGTTGATGTCCGTACGGCGAAATAGCCGCTGGCCAACAGCAGGGCACACCCCGCGAGTTGGAGGGGCGTGGGGCGTTCGCCGAGGACGGCGGCCCCACAGGCGAGCGCGCCGGCCGGGGTGAGCAGGAGCAGCACGGCGCCGACATGGCTCGCCAGCCGCGGCGAGTGCACCGCGACGAGCAGCCAGCCGATCACGCCGCTGGTCAGCGAGGCCCCGGCCAGCCAGCCGAGCGCCGCCCACCCCGGCGCGAACGTCACGCCGGACCACAGCGCCCCGACCCCGAGCGAGACCAGCCCGGCGGACGCGGTGACCGTCAGATACGTCTGCCGTACCCGCCCGGACAGGCCGCCGCGCCGCAGCAGGAAGAGGAACCCCGAGTAGCAGAGCGCGGCGAGCAGCGCGTGCACGGTGCCGAGCAGCGGCTCGTCGCCGACCGCGTCGGAGAGTACGCCGCCGGTGAGCGCGACACCGACGACGAGCGGCCCGAGCCACAGCAGGAAGCGCCGGGTGACCCGCTCCCCGTCCACCAGCCACGCCAGTAGCGGCACGAGCACCACCTGCACATTGACCAGGACCGTGGACAGGCCGGCCCCGACCTCCCCGATGGCCGCCGTCCACAGCAGCATGTCGCCCGCGAACAGTGCCCCGGCCAGCGCCGCGAGCGCGAGATGACGGGCGCCCGGCGGCCCCTCGCGGCGCCGCTCCGGCGCGCACAGGAGCGCGAGCAGCGGCAGGGCGAGCGCGCAGCGCAGATACGAGGCCGTGCCCGGCGAGGTGCCGGAGAGGTCGATGAGGACGGGCGCGACGGACAGGGAGAGCGCGCCCACACCCATGCCGACCAGGGCGCGGGAGCGCATCGGGACGCCGGTCCGCTTGATCACGACAGTGCCGGGTACCCGGCGGATCTCCGGCCATGCGCCCTCGCTGCCGCGGGGCTCCGACCGCACGATTGACGAATCATGCAGTACCCTGCATAATCATGCATGCGTGACGGTCAGTCCACGGCACGCACACCCACCGGCTTGAGGAGCAGAGCACGTGAGCAGCAACAACGGCGATGTCCGCCTCTGGGGCGGCCGGTTCGCCGACGGCCCGGCCGAGGCCCTGGCGAAACTCTCCGCCTCCGTCCACTTCGACTGGCGCCTCGCCCCGTACGACATCGCGGGTTCCCGCGCCCACGCGCGCGTGCTCAACAAGGCGGGACTGCTCACCGAGGACGAGCTGACCCGCATGCTCGCCGGCCTCGACCAGCTGGAGGGCGACGTCGCGGACGGCTCCTTCACCGGCACCATCGCCGACGAGGACGTGCACACCGCCCTGGAGCGCGGCCTCCTGGAGCGCCTCGGCCCGGACCTCGGCGGCAAGCTCCGCGCGGGCCGCTCGCGCAACGACCAGGTGGCGACGCTCTTCCGGATGTACCTGCGCGACGAGGCCCGCGTCATCGGCGGCCTCATCGCCGACCTCCAGGAGGCCCTCGTCGGCCTCGCGGAGGCGCACCCGGACGTCGCGATGCCGGGGCGTACGCACCTTCAGCACGCCCAGCCGGTGCTCTTCGCGCACCACGTCCTGGGGCACGTCCAGTCCCTGTCCCGGGACGCGGAGCGGCTGCGGCAGTGGGACGAGCGGACGGCCGTCTCGCCGTACGGTTCGGGCGCCCTCGCGGGCAGCAGCCTCGGCCTCGACCCGGAGGCGGTGGCCCGCGACCTCGGCTTCGAGCACGGCAGCTCCGCCAACTCCATCGACGGCACGGCCTCCCGTGACTTCGTCGCCGAGTTCACCTTCATCACCGCGATGATCGGCGTGAACATCTCGCGGATCGCCGAGGAGATCATCCTGTGGAACACGAAGGAGTTCTCCTTCGTCACGCTCCACGACGCCTTCTCCACCGGCTCCTCGATCATGCCGCAGAAGAAGAACCCGGACATCGCGGAGCTGGCGCGCGGCAAGTCCGGCCGCCTCATCGGCAACCTCACGGGCCTGATGGCCACGCTCAAGGCGCTCCCGCTCGCGTACAACCGCGACCTCCAGGAGGACAAGGAGCCGGTCTTCGACTCCTGCGACCAGCTGGCTCTTCTGCTCCCGGCGTTCACCGGCATGATGGCCACGCTCACGGTCAACCGGGAGCGCATGGAGGAGCTGGCCCCGGCGGGCTTCTCGCTCGCCACGGACATCGCCGAGTGGCTGGTCAAGCAGGGCGTGCCGTTCCGCGTCGCGCACGATGTCGCGGGCGAGTGCGTCAAGGTCGCCGAGTCGGAGGGCAAGGAGCTCGACGACCTCACCGACGACCAGTTCGCCAAGATCTCCGAGCACCTCAAGCCCGAGGTCCGCACGGTGCTGAACGTCCCCGGCGCCCTGGCCTCCCGCTCCGGCCGCGGCGGCACGGCGCCGAGCGCGGTCGCCACCCAGCTCGCCGAGGTCAAGCAGGACCTGACGGTGCAGCGCACGTGGGCCGACGCGAAGAAGCAGCCGTGACGAACCAGTAGCCGTCGGCACGCCGAAGGGCCCGGCTCGTCCATCCGTGGACGGGCCGGGCCCTTCGGCGTCCGCGTGCCCGGACGGGCTGGGCGTCAGCGGCGCGCCCGTGCCCCGCCTCCGTAGCTCGACAGATCGAGCAGCAGACCAAAGACGATCACGACCCAGCCGATCCCGCGGACCCCGACCACGGGCGCGTACGCGAGGACATAACCCAACGTTGTCCACGGCAGCAGGATCAGGCCGACCAGCGGCAGCAGTACGCCGGTGAAGGCGCGGTCCACGAGGTTGGTGAACAGCCACGTGATGATCAGCGCCACCCGCGGCCCGATGGCCGCCATCGCGGCGAAGATGCAGCACCCCATGCCGGTACCTCCCGGGAGTCGAACGTCCCGACAGTCGTAACACTGCGTGAGGGGGTCGGCCACTTGAGCTATACGAGACGCCCACGCCTCCCGTGAGACATTCATGTCTCATGTGACGTATCCTCGTCTCATGTCTGTCGATCGTGCCCAGGTGCTGCGCAGCGCTGCCGCCCTGCTCACCCGCAAATCCACGGCCACCATGGACGAGGTGGCGCGGGCCGCCGGCATCAGCCGGGCGACCCTGCACCGCCAGTTCGCGGGCCGGGACGCGCTGGTCCGCGCCCTCGAGGAACTGGGCATCGCCGAGTGCGCGACGGCGCTCGACCGGGCCGGGCTCGACGCGGGACCGGCCGTCGAGGCGCTGCGCCGGCTCGTCCGCGAGGTCGAGCCGGCGGCGCCGCTGCTCGCCTTCCTCGTCACGGAGAACCAGCTCTTCGAGGGAGAGGAGCAGAACGCCGGGTGGGCGCACCTGGACGCCCGCATAGAGGCGCTGTTCCGGCGCGGACAGGAAGCGGGCGAGTTCCGGATCGACCTGACACCCGCCTGGCTGACCGAGGCGCTCTACGGCCTCATCGGCAGCGGCGCCTGGGCGGTACAGGACGGCCGCGTCGCGGCCAAGGACTTCCAATTCATGATCGTCGAGCTGCTGCTCGGCGGCGCAATACGGAGAGTGGAACCATGACCAGCACACAACAGCGCACTTCCGCGACGGAGGGGGTGACGTCCCGCCCCGCGCGGTGGCTCGCCCTCTCCGTCCTCGTGCTGGCCGTGCTGCTCGTCGCCGTGGACGCGACCGTCCTCGGCCTCGCGACCCCCTACATCAGCGAGGACCTGAAGCCCTCGGGCACGCAGTTGCTGTGGATCGGGGACGTGTACTCGTTCGTCATCGCCGGTCTGCTGGTGTCCATGGGCAGCCTCGGCGACCGGATCGGACGCAAGAAGCTGCTGCTGACGGGCGCGGTCGCGTTCGGCGCGGTGTCGGTGCTCAACGCGTACGCGACGACACCGGAGTTGATGATCCTGGCGCGCGCCCTGCTGGGTGTCGCGGGCGCGACGCTGATGCCGTCCACGCTGGCGCTGATCCGCAACATCTTCCACGACCCGCGCGAGCGGTCGCTGGCCATCGGCATCTGGGGAGCGATGGCCTCGGCGGGCGCGGCGGTCGGGCCGGTCGTCGGCGGGTTTCTGCTCGAACACTTCTGGTGGGGCTCGGTCTTCCTGATCAACCTGCCGGTGATGGCGATCCTGGTGGTCGTCGGCGCGAAGCTGATCCCGGAGTCGAAGAACCCGGTGCCGGGGCCGTGGGACCTGGTGAGTGTCTTCCTGTCCCTGGTCGGCATGATCGGTGTCGTCTACGCGGTGAAGGAGGCGGCGGCGCACGGCTTCGGTGCGGGTGTCGCGGTGTCGGCGGTCGTCGGTGTGGCGGGGCTCGTGTGGTTCGTGCGGCGCCAACTCACGCTGGAGGCGCCACTCCTTGACATGCGGCTGTTCCGCAACCGCGGGTTCTCGGGCGCGGTCCTGGCCGACCTGCTGACGATTCTGGGCCTGGCGGGCCTGGTCTTCTTCCTCTCCCAGTTCCTGCAACTGGTGCAGGGGCGCCAGCCGTTCGAGGCGGGCCTCGCCGAACTCCCGGCGGCCGTCGGGGCGGTGGCGGCGGGGCTCGTCGCCGGTACGGTGGCGCGGCGTTTCTCGGTACGTGGGGTGGTCGCGGGTGGGCTCGCGGCGGTCGGCCTCGCGCTGGCCGCGCTCACCACGCTGAGCCAGTCGACCGGGTATCCGCTGCTCGGCGCGGTGCTGCTCGTCGTCGGTGTGGGCGCGGGGTTCTCGTTCACGGTGACGGCCGACGTGATTCTGTCCAGCGTGCCGAAGGAGCAGGCGGGGGCGGCGTCGGCGGTGTCCGAGACGGCGTACGAGCTCGGTACGGCGCTCGGTATCGCGTTGCTCGGGTCGATCGTCACCGGTGTGTACTCCGGGTTCACGGTTCCGGCGGGTACGCCGGAGGGGGTGGCGGTCGCGGCGCACGATTCCCTTGGCGGGGCGGTGGAGGCGGTGTCCGGGTTGCCGGCGGGGCAGGCGGAGGCGGTGCTCGACGGGGCGCGGGCGGCCTTCGTCGACGGGTTGCAGGTTGCGGCGGGGGTCGGTGCGGTGGTGTTGCTGGCGACGTCCGTCGCGGCCTGGTTCCTCCTCCGCCACCAACGCCTCGAACAGTAACCCGCCCCCACGCCTCGGGGCTCCGCCCCGGACCCCGCTGCTCAATCGCCGCAGGGGCTTGATTGGCCCACCTGTGCCACCCACCCGCCCCCTCCAGGGGCGTCGGCCGCGGCGCGGCGAAAGGCCCGGCCCACCGGAGGAAAGAACCGGTGGGCCGGGCCCGCGTACCCGTAATGCAGCGGCCAGCGCTTACGCTGCCTTGGCCTTCGTCGCGTACATGTCCACGTACTCCTGCCCCGACAACCGCATGACCTCCGCCATCACGGAATCCGTCACGGCCCGCAACACGTACCGGTCACGCCCCATCCCGTCGTAGCGGGAGAACTCCATCGGCTCGCCGAAGCGCACGGTCACCTTGCCCGGCCGCGGGATCCCCGCACCGCCCGGCTGCAACTTGTCCGTGCCGATCATGGCGAAGGGGACGACGGGCGCACCCGTCATCAACGTAAGCCGGGCGATGCCGGTCCGGCCCCGGTACAGGCGTCCGTCGGGGGAGCGCGTGCCCTCCGGGTAGATGCCGAAGATGCGGCCCTCCTCCAGGATCCGGCGGCCGGTCATCAGCGCGGCCACCCCACCGTTGGCCCCGTCGCGGTCGACGGGAATCATGCCGACCCCGGTGAAGAACCACGCCATGAGGCGGCCCTTGAGGGACTTGCCGGTGACGTACTCGTCCTTGCCGATGAAGAAGACCTGCCGGTCACAGACGAGCGGCAGGAGCATCGAGTCGATGAACGTCAGGTGGTTGCCCGCCAGGATGACGGGACCGTTCCCCGGAATCTTCTCTGCGCCTTCCACCCGTAGGCGGAACACCAGGCGCATGATCGGGCCGAGCACTGCCTTGATGAGCGCGAAGCGGGACAACGAGCCCTCCGATGTCAAGGAATGGGTCAACGAATGGGTCAACGAATGAGCGGTGGTTGACACCTGGATTGGACCGAGGAGTCTGTGCAGGTGAGGACGATACTCGCGCACGAGTACCCCGCGCACATCGGGTTCACGGACTGGATACGAGGAGTTGACCGAAGTTGGCGCCCCGTTGATGCGCGGGAAACGCCCGTGCGCCATGCCGCATCACCCCGACGTTCCGTCCAGGGTCTCCCACTCGTCACTTCCGCACCCCTACGATCGACCTCGCTTTGACAGGTGCAAGGCAGTACTTGGTGGGAGGAGTGCGTCATGGGGAACAAGGGGAACGAGAAGTCACAGCTCGCGCAGGGGGCGCGGCAGTCACCGACCGCGGGGGCGGTCGGCCGGCGCGCACTGCTCGGTGCCGCGGTGCTCGGCGCGGGCGCGACAGCACTCGGGGCGGCCGGAACCGCAAGAGCGGCCGAGAGAGAAAGTGGCGCGATTAACATGAGCAAGGGCCTCGCGGGCCTCCCCGTGCCCACGGTCATCGCACACCGCGGCACGAGTGGCTACCGCCCCGAGCACACGCTCGGCTCGTACCAGTTGGCGCTCGACATGGGCGCGCACATCATCGAGGCGGGCGACCTCTGCCCGACCAAGGACGGCCATCTCGTATGCCGTCACGAACCGGAAATCGGCGGCACGACGAACGTCTCCGAGCACCCCGAGTTCGCGGACCGCAAGACGACGAAGAGCCTCGACGGGGTCGCCACCACCGGCTGGTTCACCGAGGACTTCACGCTCGCCGAGCTGAAGACGCTGCGCGCCAAGGAGCGCATCCCCGCCACCCGCCAGCGCAACACGATCTACGACGGCCGCTGGGAGATCCCCACCTTCGAGGAGGTCCTGCGCTGGCGCGCCGAGCAGAGCAAGAAGCTCGGGCGCGAGGTCTGGATCTACCCGGAGCTCAAGCACCCCACCTACTTCCGCAAGCAGAACCTCGGCCTGGAGGAGCGGCTGGCCAAGATCCTGCGGGCGCACGGGCTCCACCGGAAGAACTCGCCCGTCATCATCCAGTCCTTCGAGCCCACCAGCATCCAGCGCATGAACAAGCTGGTCGGCAACCCGCTCGCCGTCCTGCTCTCCACGGCCAAGTCCCGCCCGTACGACTTCGTGGACACCGGCGACCCGCGCACCGTCGCCGACCTGATCACCCCCAAGGGGCTCGCCGAGATCGCGACGTACGCGAACGGCATCGGGCCGACCCTCGACCTGATCATCCCGAAGGACGCGAACGGCAAGCTGACCCAGCCCACGACCCTCGTCAAGGACGCGCACGCGGCGGGCCTCGTCCTGCACCCGTACACGATGCGCAACGAGAACACCTTCCTGCCGGCCGACTTCAAGAAGGGCACCGACCCGAACGCGTACGGCGACGCCTTCGGTGCCTTCAAGGCGTACTACGACACCGGCATCGACGGCATCTTCTCGGACAACTGCGACACGGCGCTCCTCGCCCGCGAGGACTTCGTCAACGGCTGACCGCCGCACGCCGGTTGGAGTGAGACCCGGCCGCCCCGGCAACCAGCCGCCGGGGCGGCCCGTCCCGTCGTATATGACGTACGACAACACCCCGCACACCGCGTACGACATCTCATATACGACGTACGACTCCGTGATCGATCCGCTGCGCCCCCTCCTCGCCGCCGAGGTCCGCGCGGAACTCCCGGGCGCGACGACCGTCGAACCCGGCGACCTCGAACAGGCCGTATGGGTCCGCCTCCTGGAACACCTCCGCGGCCAGGGCCCGCCCACCGACCCCGCCGCCTGGCTCCGCGAAGCGGTCCGCGTCGAAGCCCGCCTCCAACGGCGTACGGCCCTGCACGAACGGCCGTACGGGGTCGATCCCGCCGCCGGCCCGGCCGACCCCGCCGACCCGGCCACCACCGACCCCGAACACCGCGCGCTCGCCCGCGAACGCGACCGGGCGCTGTACCGGGCGGTGCGGCGGCTGCCGGGACGCTGCCCGCGCCTCATGGAGGCGCTGCTGTCCCCGCAAGACCTCACTTACCGGGAAATCGCAGGCGAGTTGGGTATCTCACAGGGCAGCCTTGGGCCGGAACGTTCCAGATGTCTGGGATGCCTGCGCAGAATCCTGCCCTCCGAGGTTGCGCTCACGGCCCGCCGGGGAAAAGGGTGAAGGACAACCGGCGAACAGGTGAGCGGGAGGCATGCACACATGGGCATGAGCGTGACCATCTCTGCGGCGACCGAAGCGGATGCCGAGCAGATTCTGAAGCTCCAGTACCTCTGCTACCAGAGCGAGGCGCAGCTCTACGGGGACTACTCGATCGAACCGCTCACGCAGTCCCTGGACTCCGTGAGGGCCGAACTCACCAGCGGCACCGTGCTCGTGGCCCGACTCGGCGACGAGGTGGTGGCCTCCGTGCGCGGCACGGTCGACGCCGACGGAACGGCGCACATCGACAAGCTGATCGTGCACCCGCGGATGCAGCGCCACGGCCTGGGCGGCCGACTGCTGAGCGCGGTGGAGGCCCGGTTGGGCGCGGCGGGCGCCGCCAAGCGCTTCCAGCTGTTCAGCGGGCACCGCAGCGACCACAACCTGCGCCTGTACCGCCAGCACGGCTACGAGGCGGTGTCCACGGAGCGGGTCGACGACCGGCTCACCGTGGTGACGCTGGTCAAGCCGGTCGAGGCCAAGGCCTTCGCCGCGAGCGCCTGACGCTCAGTTCGACGCTTCCGGCCGCTGCTGCCGCAGCACGCCCTTGCGCAGCCAGTACATGGCGGTGAGCGGCAGCAGCACCGGGATGAACAGATAGCCCATCCCGAAGTCCGACCACACGGTCGCGTCCGGGAACGCGGACGGCTCCACCAGCGTCCACGCCCCGACCACCAGCACGCCCAGCAGCTCCAGCGCGCAGCACACGAACGCGGCCCGCCGCGCCGTGTCCCCGCCGCGCACGAGCGAGTACGTGATGAAGGCGTACACGAGACCCGCCACCGCCGACAGCGAGTAGGCGAGCGGGGCCTTGTCGAACTCGGTGGAGATCTGCACGGCCGACCGCGACACGGCTCCGACGACCATCACGCCGTACAGCCACACGAGCAGCATGCCGGGCCCGCCGATCAGCCGCTGGCGCTTGCCGGGCTTCTCCGTACCGGACTGCCCCGAGCCGGAGGGCTTCTCCGAAGAGGTCACAGCCACCTCATCCTCCCCAGATGTCAAAGAGCCGCACTTCGAGCACGGCCAGGACGACGCCGCCCGCGGCGACCGTCACCGAACCCCAGCGGGTGCGCTCGGCGAGCGACATGAAGCCCGCCGCCGGCACGCACGCGAACGCCCCGATCAGATACGCGACGAAGATCGTCGTGCCCTGCTCCGGCTTCTCGCCCCGCGCCAGCTGCACGATCCCGACCACCAGCTGCGCCAGCGCGAGCACCGACACCACCGCCATGCCGATGAAGTGCCAGTCCTTGGTCGGCTGGTCGCGATACGCGGCGTAACCGCACCATGCCGCGAGCGCGAGCGCGGCGAGACCCGTCACCAGGGTCAGGACATCAAGCATGGCCGTGAGCCTATTACGGGCCAAAAGACCCGATGCGCTCGGCCCCGGGGTGCCCCGTACCCTCGGGACATATGAAGATCACCGCTGACGCCCTGCTGTTCGACAACGACGGAACCCTGCTCTCGTCGATGGAGTCGGTGTACCGCTGCTGGACCCGCTGGGCCGAGGAGTACGGGATCACCGCCGAGGCCTTCGCCGCCGTCGAACTGCACGGCCGCCCCGCCGCCGAAATCGCCGCCGACCTGCTGCCCGCCGAGAAGGTCGCGGGCGCGGTCAAGCGCATCGAGGAGCTGGAGGTCGAGGACGTGCCCAACGGCGGCACCCACGTCCTGCCCGGCACGCTCGACCTGCTGACCTCGCTGCCCGACGAGAACTGGGCCGTCGTCACCTCCGCCACCCGCCGCCTCGCCGAGGCCCGGCTCGCCGCGGTCGGCATCAAGACGCCGCTGCTGATCGCCGCCGACGACATCACGCACGGCAAGCCGAACCCCGAGCCGTTCCTGCTCGCCGCCGGGAAGCTCGGCGTCGACCCGGAGCGCTGCGTCGTCTTCGAGGACGCCCCCGCCGGTCTCGCCGCAGGCCGCGCGGGCGGCATGAAGACCGTGGCGTTGACCACAACGCACGAGGCGGACGAGCTCTCCGCCGACCTCGTGGTGAAGGACCTCTCGGCCGTGTCCGCGCAGGTCACGGACGCGGGCGTGGAGATCTCCGCCGCGCTCTGACCCCACGTAGAGCATTGGCCCCTGCTGTCCGCTATACGGACGGCAGGGGCCTCTCGCGTCCTCACATCTGTTTTACTTGCCGCATGAACACGACGAGCAGCCGCACCCTTGCGACCGAGGCGACGATGACGCCCGGTACTGCTTGTATGTGTCGAATGTGCGCCTTCTGAGGGCCCCCACCCCGCCTTTCTCGTGCCCCGAAGCGAGATCCGCGCGCCCTGTCCCGTCCACGTTCGTGTGACAGGGTCTGCCCCGCGCACAGCTTCTCCGTACTGACACCGGTACCGCTCCACGCCCGGAGCGAGAGTCTGTCGCGCCCCGAATGCCCCGTGCCCGGCGCCCCGCGTGCCGCGCACTCGACAGCTACGGAAACCCACGTGATCACCACCAAGGGCCTCACCAAGGTCTACCGCTCGCGCGGCCGCGAGGTCACCGCCCTCGACGGCGTCGATCTGCACGTGCGCGAAGGCGAGGTGTACGGCGTCATCGGCCAGTCAGGCGCCGGCAAGTCCTCGCTCATCCGCTGCGTGAACCTCCTCGAGCGTCCGACCTCCGGCACCGTGACCGTCGCAGGACAGGACCTCACCGCCCTCGCGGGCCGCGGTTCGCGCGCGGGCAAGGAGCTGCGCGAGGCGCGCAGCCGGATCGGCATGGTCTTCCAGCACTTCAACCTGCTGTCCTCGCGCACCGTGCAGGACAACATCGAGCTGCCGCTGGAAATCCTCGGCAAGTCGGGGAAGGAGCGCTCCGCCAAGGCGCTCGAACTCCTCGACCTCGTCGGCCTCGCCGACAAGGCCAAGTCCTACCCGGCGCAGCTCTCCGGCGGCCAGAAGCAGCGCGTCGGCATCGCCCGCGCGCTGGCCGGCGACCCGAAGGTGCTGCTCTCCGACGAGGCGACGTCCGCCCTCGACCCGGAGACCACCCGCTCGATCCTCCAGCTCCTTCGCGACCTCAACCGGCAGCTCGGCCTGACCGTGCTGCTCATCACGCACGAGATGGACGTCGTCAAGACCGTCTGCGACTCCGCCGCGCTCATGGAGCACGGGCGGATCGTCGAGTCCGGCACCGTCGGCGAACTCCTCGCGACGCCCGGCTCCCAGCTCGCCTCCGCGCTCTTCCCCGTCGGCGGCGAGGCAGGCGGCCCCGACCGCACCGTCATCGACGTCACCTTCCACGGCGAGTCGACGACCCAGCCGGTCATCTCGCAGCTCTCCCGCACCTACAACGTCGACATCTCGATCCTCGGCGCCGCGATGGACACCGTCGCGGGCAAGCAGGTCGGCCGCATGCGCATCGAACTGCCCGGCGGCTACGACGAGAACGTCGTCCCGATCGGCTTCCTGCGCGAACAGGGCCTCCAGGTCGACGTCCAGGGCGCGCCGACGCCCGTACAGCTGAAGGAAGGTGTCGCCAAGTGACCTGGTCGGAGATGCAGCCGCTGCTGTCCCAGGCGTGTTGGGACACCCTCTACATGGTCGGCTGGTCCACGCTGATCGCGATCGTCTTCGGGCTGCCTCTCGGCGTCCTCCTCGTCCTCACGGACCGCGGCGGACTGCTGCAGAACGCGTTCGTGAACAAGGTCATCGGGCAGATCGTGAACATCGTCCGCTCGATGCCCTTCATCATCCTGATGGTCGCCCTCATGGGCTTCACGCGCGTGATCGTCGGCACCACCATCGGCCGCGAGGCCGCCATCGTGCCGCTCGCCATCGGCGCCATCCCGTTCTTCGCGCGGCTCGTCGAGACGTCCGTACGCGAGGTGGACAGCGGTCTGATCGAGGCCGTGCAGTCGATGGGCGGCAACACCTGGACCGTCGTACGCAAGGTCCTCGTGCCCGAGTCGCTGCCCTCGCTGATCTCGGCGACCACCACCACGATCGTCGCGCTCATCGGTTACTCCGCGATGGCCGGCACGGTCGGCGCCGGCGGCCTCGGCGACATCGCGATCCGCTACGGCTACCAGCGCTTCGAGGCCAACCTGATGTGGATCACGGTGGCGATCCTCGCCGTCGTCATCTCGCTCATCCAGTTCGCAGGCGACAGCGGCGCGCGCGTCCTGCACCGCCGCGCGGGCAAGGGCGGCGACCCGATCCGCTTCAACCTCTTCGCCGGCCGTACGGCTGCCACCGCCACCAAGACCGGCTGAATCCCGCTCTCCCCGTCCTACCCGGCGGGTTGCACCACCGATGGAGAAAGGCACTTTTCGTGCGTAACACCACCAAGATCACCGCAGCTGTCCTCGCCACCGGCGCCCTCACCCTGGGCCTGACGGCCTGCGGCTCCGACACGGCCGACACCAAGGACAAGGCCTCCGACCCGCTGGTCGTCGCCGCGACTCCCGTCCCGCACGCCGAGATTCTCAACTACATAAAGAAGAACCTCGCGAAGAAGGAAGGCCTCAAGCTCGAGGTCAAGGAGTTCACCGACTACGTCACGCCGAACAACGCCACCGAGGACGGTTCGGTCGACGCCAACTACTTCCAGACCACGCCCTACCTGGAAGACTTCAACAAGAAGAACGGCACGCACCTCAAGTCGGTCGCCACCGTCCACCTGGAGCCGCTCGGCCTCTACTCGCAGAAGGCCAAGAAGCTCGACGGCCTCAAGAAGGGCGGCACCGTCGCCCTCCCGAACGACGCCGACAACGAGTCCCGCGCCCTGCGCTTCCTCGCCGCGAACGACCTGATCACCCTGAAGAAGGGCTCGGCGGCCGCCGCGACCCCGCAGGACATCGCGAAGAACCCGAAGGACCTCCAGTTCAAGGAGGTCGAGGCGGCCCAGACCCCGCGCTCCCTCAAGGACGTCGACGCCGCGGTGATCAACGGCAACTACGCCATCGGTGCCGACCTCAACCCCTCCAAGGACGCCCTCGCCCTGGAGTCCACGAAGAACAACGAGTACAACAACCTGCTCGCGGTCAAGGACGGCAACCAGGACGACCCGCGCGTGAAGAAGCTCGCCAAGCTCCTCACCTCGCCCGAGGTCAAGAAGTTCATCGAGGACAAGTACAAGGGCTCGGTGCTGCCCTCCTTCTGACGCGCCAGAAGACGCGTCAGGAGACGCGTCCGATCCGTCTCCGACGGGTCCGATCCGTGCCCTTTCATGGGGGCCGCTCCCGGCAACAGGGGCGGCCCCCATGTGCAGTTACGTGTCTTCATGCTGCATGCTGGGCAGTTCACGAGGCCCGACGCGAAGGTAGAAGGCCAACGAAGGTCACCGAAGGTTATGGAGAGCGGCGCATGACGAACACCTTCCCCGAGGTCTCCATCAGCACGGAGCGCCTGGTGCTGCGTCCGCTCGACGAGGACGACGTACCGGCGCTCGCGGAGATGATGAACGACGAGCTGGTCACCGCCTGGACCTCGGTGCCGCAGCCGTTCACGGAGGAGGGCGCCCGCACCTGGATCTTCGAGGACGCGCCGCGGGAGCGGGAGGCAGGCACCGGACTCACCCTCGCCGTCGCCGAGTTCCTCACCCAGCGGCTCGTCGGCGTCATCCAGCTCGGCAAGACCAACTGGCACGTGCGGTCCACCGAGCTCTCGTACATCGTCGCCCCCTGGGCGCGCGGCGAGGGCTACGCGTCGGAGGCCGCGCTCGCCACCGCCCAGTGGCTCTTCCGCGACCAGCGCGTGGAGCGCATCGAACTGCGCACGGCCGCCGACAACACCGCGGCCCAGCAGGTCGCCCAGAAGATCGGCTGCATCAGCGAGGGCGTCCTGCGCAACGCGTGCATAGCACGCACCCGCACCGAGGACGGCGGCCTCGCCGAGGCCCGCACCGACTTCATCGTGTGGAGCCTGCTGCCCGAGGACCTGGAGGGCGTCACCGAGCAGCTGGCGGAGGCCGGGGGTTTCACGGCGTTCTCGGACTGGAACTGACCTCACGGGCGGTCGACCCTCCGGGCAGGTACGCTCACGGTGCCCCGACCCGGGCGGCGCCCCCGACCTCCGAGCCGCATGGGCACGTACGTACCCGAGCACACCCAGGAGACTGACGACGATGGCCGACCGGGTCACGGTGATCGGCTGGGACGGTTCGCCGCTGACGGACGCGGCCCGCTCAGCACTCGGCGCGGCCACCCTCGTGGCGGGCGCCGCGCACCACCTGGCGCTCCCCGAGGTGCCCGAGCGCGCCGAGCGCATCCGGCTCGGCAGCGTCGCCCTCGCCGCCCGCCGCATCACGGGCCACCGCGGCACCGCCGTGGTCCTCGCGGACGGCGACCCCGGCTTCTTCGGCGTCGTACGCGTCCTGCGCGCACCCCAGTACGGCCTTGAGGTCGAGGTCGTCCCCGCCGTCTCCTCCGTCGCCCAGGCCTTCGCCCGCGCGGGCATGCCGTGGGACGACGCGCAGGTGGTCGTCGCACACCGCCGCACCCTGCGACGCGCGGTGAATGTGTGCCGCGCCCACACCAAGGTCGCCGTTCTTACGTCACCGGGCGCCGGGCCCGCCGAACTCGGCCTGCTCCTGGAGGGCGTCCACCGCACCTTCGTCATCTGCGAGGAACTCGGCACCGACCGCGAACAGGTCACCGTCGTCACCTCAGACAAGGCCGCCGACCACGCGTGGCGCGACCCCAACGTCGTCATCGTCATCGGAGGCCCCGTCACCGGCGCCCCGGAGAACGGCAACTGGCGGGCCGGCGGCGACCCCGACGTCGGCCCGCGCGGCTGGGCACTGCCGACGCAGGAGTACGCGGGCCCCTTCGGCGAGGGCGAGACGCGGCAACTGCGCTCCGCCCAACTCGCCCGCCTCGGCCCGCGCATGGGCGACCTCGTGTGGGACATCGGCTGCGGCAGCGGCGCGTTCACGGCGGAGGCCGGGCGGTTCGGCGCCGCCGTCATCGCCGTCGACCTGGACGCCGACGCCTGCGCCCGCACCCTCGCCGTCGCCCGCCGCTTCGGCGTCCAGGTCCAGATCGTGCACGGCACGGCGCCGCACGTCCTCGAAGACCTCCCGGAGCCCGATGTCGTACGCGTCGGGGGCGGGGGAGCGGCCGTCGTCTCGGCCGTCGCCGACCGGCGCCCCGCGCGCATCGTCACGCACGCCGCGACACGCGATGCCGCCGAACTCATCGGCAGGGACCTGACGGAGCACGGATACGACGTCGAGTGCGCCCTCCTGCAATCCGTCGAACTGGACACTCGCGCCTGGACGGAGAAGGAGCGGACCGTCGGCTTCCTGCTCTCCGGGCGCCTGCCCGTACGCCACCCGTGACCCTGGCGGCGCGCCGCGCGCGGTAGGCTGGCCGATCGTTGTACCGCACCGGGACGTTCGGCCCTTCGTACGCCAATGTCCCGAAAACGCACCACTCTTGAGGTGCGTGTGGTACGGCAGTGACCGGAGGACGCGCAACGTGGCGCAGTCCACAGAAGGCCATGGTCGAACTACGTTCCGTGGCCACGCTCCGACCGGGACAATGCCTGTTGTCCGGGGCGGTTCGTGCCGCGCGGCGCGCGTGCTCGTTGTTGTTGACGGGCGGTCGACGCGCCGCTCCGGGCAGCGCGGCAGTTTCGGAAAGGCGCTCGCAGTCCCGGCGGACGGCCGGGGGCGGCCAGGAAGTTCTCATTCGATGGGCGAGGGGTAGGCATGACCGACACCGGTCAGGTTCCGGGCGGCGAAGGGCTGCCGGAGAACGCAGGCGCGGTGGACCAGCCGGGCGCTCCCGCCCCCGGCGCGTACACCTTCCTCGACCCCGCCGACGCCACGGCGGAGGAGGACGAGCTCCTCCTGATGCCCGGCTCGCAGGGCGCGTGGGGCCAGCCGCAGGCACCCCACGCCCAGCAGCAGCCCACGGACCAGAACCACGACTACGGCGCCGAGCAGAGCCACAGCCAGGGCCAGGGCCAGCAGTACGCCCAGGCACCGGCCCAGGCACCGGCCCAAGCCCCGGCACAGGCACAGGCCGCAGCCCAGGCGCAGGCCGCAGCCCAGGCGCAGGCCCAGCCGCGCCGCCCGCTGCACATGGGCCCGGCGGTCCCGGACAGCAACGGCAGCCCGGTCCGCTCGCTCGCCGACCGCGGCCCCGCGCAGCAGACCCCGCCGCACCCGATGCCGGCCCATCCCCAAGCTCCCGGCTTCGCTCGAGCAGGGGAGGCCCCATCGTCGGGCCCGCCCACCACCGGCCCGGAGTACCTGGACATCCCGCCGCAGGGCGCCGCACCGTGGGAGCCCGCGCAGGCGCAGCAGCCGGGCCACGACGTGCCGCCGTCGGCGCCCGCAGAAACGGTCGCTCCACAGCCCGACCTGGCGCAGTACGCCGAGCAGTACGCAGACCAGTACGGGGATCAGTACGCGGACCAGGGGGCCCACCACCAGCCCTACGCGCAGGCTCAAACGCCCGCGCCCGCCCAGGAGTTCGCCCAGGTCGCCGCCGAACCGATGCCGGTCGGCGCGTACGCGGGCCAGGCCCCGTACGCCGCCCACGCCGAGCAGGGCCAGGGCGCCACCGACCACCCGCAGCAGCCGCTCCAGGCGGACTACGCGCCGCAGGGCTACGCCCAGCAGCCCGCCGCGGACCAGACCCTCGGCCAGTTCGTGCCGGTGGACGGCGTCGTCCCCACGACCCCGCACCTGGCGCCGACCCCGCCCCAGGCGATGACGGTCCCGCCGCTCCCGGAGGAGCAGGCGACGGAGTCTCCCGAGGAGCGGTCCCCGGCGGTTCCCGGCCAGCAGGACGTGGGCTACGTGGAGGGCGCTGTCGGCCAGGAGGCCGTCGAACAGCGGCAGGCCGTGGCCGAGCAGCCGGGCACGGACGACCCGCAGGGCGTCGCGGAACAGGACGCGACGGCCGACGGGCAGCCCGTTGCCGGTCAGCAGGGTGCGGCAACAGATCAGCAAGACGTCGTTGGGCAGCAGAGCGTGACGGAAGAGAACGGCGCCCCGGCGCAGCAGGCGGGCATCGACCACGGCCACGGCCACGGCCAGCAGAACGCGGCAGCCCACCCGCAGCCCGCGCCCGACCAGCACGACACCCCCGCCGCACCGGACCAGAACGCCGCGGCACCGGCCCCCACGGACACCGAGCCGCCCGCCGCCGAACCCATGACGGAGCCGCTCACGGCCCACCCCGCCCCCGCGGACATCCCGGCCCAGGCCGCCCCCGAGGCCGTACCCGCGACGGACGAGCACGAGCAGCCCGCACAGCACGAGGCCCCGCAGCCCGCCACTGCCCAGGCGGAACCGGCAGAGCCGACGGAGCCGACGGAGCCGACGGAACCGGCGGAGCCGGTGGACCTGACGGAACCGTCGGAACCGACGGCACCGGTGGAGTCGGCGGCCCCGGTGGAACCGGCGGAGTCGACGGAGCCGACCGCCTCCGTCCCGGCCCCCCGCGAAGGCGACTCCGGCGCGATCCCGATGCCCGAGGCCGCCCCGGCCGAGGCCACCGGAACCGCCGAAGCCACCGGAACCGACGACCCCGCCGACCCGACCGACCCGACCGGCCCGGCCGACCCCGCGGAGCAGACCCTCGCCCCCGCCGAGCTGACCGGCGAACCCGAGCACCTGGCGCCGCAGCCCGAGCCCGTCGCCGACGCACACCCCGCTGACGCGGACACGACGCCCGCCGACGGGACGCCGGCCCCCACCGGCGCCCCCGCCCCCGCCTACGACGACACCGAGCGCGAGGCGGTGCTGCGCGTGATGCGCGAGCGCCGCGACATCCGCAACGGCTTCCGCGGCGACCCGATCCCGCACGAGGTGCTGCTGCGCGTCCTGGAGGCGGCCCACACGGCGCCGTCCGTGGGCCACTCGCAGCCCTGGGACTTCGTGGTGATCCGCTCCGCGGACACCCGCCGTGCCATGCACGAACTGGCGATGCGCCAGAAGGACGCGTACGCGAAGTCGCTCCCCAAGGGCCGGGCCAAGCAGTTCAAGGAACTGAAGATCGAGGCGATCCTCGACACCCCGGTGAACATCGTCGTCACCGCCGACCCGACCCGCGGCGGCCGCCACACGCTGGGCCGCCACACGCAGCCGCAGATGGCCCCGTACTCCTCCGCGCTCGCGGTCGAGAACCTGTGGCTGGCGGCCCGCGCCGAGGGCCTCGGCGTCGGCTGGGTCAGCTTCTTCGACGAGCGCGAAATGGTCCGCTCCCTGGGCCTGCCCGAGCACCTCGAAGTCGTGGCGTACCTCTGCGTCGGCTACGTCGACGAGTTCCCGGAGGAGCCGGAGCTGATGCAGGCCGGCTGGTCCAAGCGCCGCCCGCTGTCGTGGGTCGTGCACGAGGAGACGTACGGCCGCCGCGCGCTGCCCGGCGAGGACCCGCACGACCTGCTCGCGGAGACCGTCTCCAACATCCGCCCCCTGGACGCGAAGGCGCTCGGCGAGGCGTGGGAGCGGCAGAAGCGGATGACGAAGCCCGCAGGGGCGCTCGGCATGCTGGAGATCATCTCGGCCCAGCTGTCCGGCCTTTCCCGCGTGTGCCCGCCCCCGGTCCCGGAGCCGGCCGCCGTCGCGATCTTCGCGGGCGACCACGGCGTACACGCGCAGGGCGTCACGCCGTGGCCCCAGGAGGTCACCGGCCAGATGGTGGCGAACTTCCTCGGCGGCGGCGCGGTCTGCAACGCGTTCGCGAGCCAGGTCGGCGCCGAGGTCTGCGTCGTCGACGTCGGCGTCGCGTCCGAACTCCCGGCCACGCCCGGCCTGTTGCCCCGCAAGGTGCGCGCCGGTACGGCCGACATGACGACCGGCCCCGCGCTGACCCGCGAGGAGGTCAAGGAGGCCATCGAGGTCGGCATCGAGACGGCCCGCGACCTCGTCGCGGCGGGCAACAAGGCGCTGCTCACCGGCGAGATGGGCATCGCGAACACGACGGCGTCCGCGGCCCTCATCTCGGTCTACACCGAGGTCGACCCGGCCGAGGTCACAGGACGCGGCACCGGCATCAACGACGAGACGCACGCCCGCAAGGTCGAGGTCGTCCGCCGCGCCCTCGACGTGCACAAGCCGGACCCGGCGGACCCGATCGGCGTCCTCTCCGCGGTCGGCGGCCTGGAGCACGCGGCGATGGTGGGCCTCCTCCTCGGCGGCGCGTCGCTGCGCACCCCGGTCGTCCTTGACGGCGTCAGCGCGGGCGCGGCCGCCCTGGTGGCCCGTGCCATCGCCCCCGAGGTCCTCGCGGCCTGCATCGCGGGCCACCGCAGCGCCGAGCCCGGCCACGTCGCCGCCCTCAACAAGCTGGGCCTGCGCCCCCTGGTCGACCTCGACCTCCGCCTCGGCGAGGGCACGGGCGCGCTCCTCGCGCTCCCGATCGTGCAGAGCGCGGCGCGCGCGATGCACGAGGTCGCGACGTTCGACTCGGCGGGCGTCACGGAGAAGTAGGCCGATCAGGGGCGCGGGGAACTGCGCAATCTTTTGGGGGTCCGGGGGCGCAGCCCCCGGCCTTCGAAACCTCCACGTCACGCCCACGACGTACGCTCACCCACAAACACCCGCACGCCAGAGGACACCGCATGCCCGCCGCCGACCACCCCGCCTACCCCGTGGGTCTCCGCCTGACCGGCCGCAAGGTCGTCGTCCTCGGCGGCGGCCAGGTAGCCCAGCGCAGGCTCCCCGCCCTGATCGCCGCGGGCGCGGACATCACCCTGATCTCCCCCTCGGCCACGCCCTCCGTGGAGGCCATGGCCACGGCAGGCGAACTGACCTGGGTCAAGCGCCGCTACGAGGAGGGCGACCTCGCCGACACCTGGTACGCCCTGGTGGCCACCAGCGACCGGCAGACGAACGACGCCGCCTCCGCCGAGGCCGAGGCGGGCCGCACCTGGTGCGTCCGCTCCGACGACGCCGACGAGGCCACCGCCTGGACCCCGGCCACCGGCCGCGCCGACGGCGTCACCGTCGCCGTCCTCACGACCTCGGCCGCGGACCGCGACCCCCGCCGCACCGCCGCCGTCCGCGACGCGATCGTCGAGTCCCTCCACGACGGCACGGTCACCGTCCAGCGCACCCACAGGCCCGGTGTCGCGCTCGTCGGCGGCGGCCCCGGCGACCCGGACCTGATCACCGTGCGCGGCCGCCGCCTCCTCGCCGAGGCCGACGTCGTCATCGCCGACCGGCTCGGCCCGCGCGACCTCCTCGACGAACTCCCGCCGCACGTCGAGGTGATCGACGCCGCGAAGATCCCGTACGGCCGCCAGATGGTCCAGGAGGCCATCAACGACGCCCTGATCGAGCACGCCAAGCAGGGCAAGGCCGTGGTCCGCCTCAAGGGCGGCGACCCCTTCGTCTTCGGCCGCGGCATGGAAGAGGCCCAGGCGCTGGCGGCCGAGGGCATCGAGGTCACGGTCGTCCCCGGCATCTCGTCGTCGATCTCCGTCCCCGGCGCGGCCGGCATCCCGGTCACCCACCGCGGCGTCGCCCACGAGTTCACCGTGGTCAGCGGCCACGTGGCACCGGACGACGAGCGCTCGCTCGTCGACTGGGAGTCCCTCGCGAAGCTGAAGGGCACGCTCGTGATCCTCATGGGCGTCGACAAGATCGCAAAGATCGCCGCGGCCCTCGTCTCGTACGGAAAGTCGCCCGACACCCCCGTCGCCCTCGTCCAGGAGGGCACCACGGCCGCCCAGCGCCGCGTCGACGCCACCCTCGCGACCGTCGGCGAACGGGCCGTCTCCGAGGGCGTCAAGCCCCCGGCCGTCATCGTGATCGGCGACGTGGTGCACGAGAACCCGGGCAAGCCACAGAAGTAACCAGCGGTAACAACAAGGCCCCCCAACCGTTGGCACCACACCCAGAACAAGGCAGTATCGACCCGTGGCTGAACCCCAAGGTCTCATCACCATCGACGACCCCGACGACCCGCGCCTGTCCGACTACACGGGCCTGACCGACGTAGAACTGCGTCGCAAACGCGAACCGGCCGAGGGCCTCTTCATCGCCGAAGGCGAGAAGGTCATCCGGCGCGCCAAGCTCGCCGGGTACGAGATGCGCTCGATGCTGCTCTCCGCGAAGTGGGTCGACGTCATGCGCGACGTCATCGACGAGGTCCCCGCCCCGGTCTACGCGGTCGCCCCCGACCTGGCCGAACAGGTCACGGGCTACCACGTGCACCGCGGCGCCCTCGCCTCCATGCAGCGCAAACCGCTCCCCACCGCCGACGAACTCCTCACCACCGCCCGCCGCGTGGTCGTCATGGAGTCGGTCAACGACCACACCAACATCGGCGCCATCTTCCGATCGGCCGCCGCCCTCGGCATGGACGCGGTACTCCTGTCCCCCGACTGCGCGGACCCGCTGTACCGCCGCTCCGTGAAGGTCTCCATGGGCGCGGTCTTCTCCGTCCCGTACGCGCGTCTGGACGCCTGGCCGAAGTCCCTGGAGACCGTCCGCGACGCGGGCTTCGAACTCCTCGCGCTCACCCCCGCCGAACAGGCCAAGTCCCTGGACGAGGTGGCACCGCACCGCATGGACCGGGTCGCGCTGATGCTCGGCGCGGAGGGCGAGGGCCTGTCGACCAAGGCCCTGATGGCGGCGGACGAATGGGTCCGCATCCCGATGGCCCACGGAGTCGACTCGCTCAACGTGGGCGCGGCGGCAGCCGTCGCCTTCTACGCCGTCGCGACGGGCCGCCCCGAACTCTGAGCGGCTAGCTTTCAGGAAGCGGCAGCGCCCGCGCGGAACTTGTCGTCCTCTGTACGTCGCTGTCGCCGCCCAGGCCGCGCGTCGGCCCCTGGCAGCCCTGCGCCGCCGCGATCGCCAGCGCCACCAGCAGCGTCACCACCACGAACACGAACAGCCGCTGCCGCAGCAGCCGCGGGTTCGCGGGCCGCAGCTTCTTCCCGCCGCCCGTGCCGTTCGTCCGCGGCGCGGGACGGCCCGCGCCGCTGCGCGGCCCCGACCTGCCGTTGCTGCCGGGGCGGCTGTTGGTGTTCCGGGCGGGCCCCGAACCGTTGCTCCTGCCGTTGCTGGGGCGCGGCGCGGGCGTCCCCGGCTGCGTACGCCGCTGGGTGCGCTGACCCTCGTACGTCGCGTGCTGGTCGGCGATCCGCCCCGTCGGCCGGTCCTGCTCGGCCGTGCGCGGCGTGGGCGGGCGCGGCTCCGTGACGACGCCCTGCGCCTCGCGGGCCGCGATCTCCTTGAGCCGCAGCGACAGTTGCAGCGTGCTGGGCCGCTCCTCCGGATCCTTCGCGAGGCAGGCCCGCAGCAGCGGCGCGAGCGCGTCCGGCACCCCGGCCAGCTGCGCCTCCTCGTGTACGACGCGGTAGAGCATGACCTCGGAACTGCCGTGCCCGAAGGGCGAGTCGCCCATCGCCGTGTACGCGAGCGTGGCCCCGAGGGCGAACACATCCGTCGCCGGGGTCACGGCGGCGCCCCGCACCTGCTCGGGCGCGAGGAACCCGGGGGAGCCGACGGCGGTCCCCACGTGCGTCAGCGTCGAAGCGCCCGTCGCCCACGCGATACCGAAGTCGATGATCCGCGGCCCCTTCGGGGACAGCAGAATGTTCGACGGCTTGAGGTCCCGGTGCACGACCCCCGCCTCATGAACGGCGACGAGCCCCTCCGACAGGGCGGCGCCGACGGCCGCCACATCGGAAGCCGCGAGCGGACCCTCCTCCGCCACCTTGTCGTGCAGCGAGGGACCCGGCACGTACTGCGTCGCGAACCACGGCCGCTCGGCCTCCAGATCGGCGGCGACGAGCCGGGCCGTGCAGCCGCCGCGGATCCGCCGCGCGGCGGACACCTCGCGCGCGAACCGCGACCTGAACTCCTGATCCTCCGCCAGATCCGGCCTGATCACCTTCAGCGCGACCCGCTGTCCGCGCCGGTCGGAGCCGAGATAGACGACACCCATCCCGCCGGCTCCCAGGCGTCTGTGAAGCCTGAACGAGCCGACGACGCGCGGGTCCTCGCGCCTCAGGCGCATCATCGCCATGTCCATCCCCGCTGCTGCCCGGTCCGTCTGACGAGCCACAGCTTACGTTTTCGCGCACGGCGGCGCGCAGAGGCCGCGCCCTCACGCCGGATTCGATTGTCAGTGCCCGGTGGGAAACTTGAGAGGTGGTCAGGGAGCGCGGGAGCGGGGCGCCTTGGCAATCGTCCCGTTCTCAACAAGGCGGCGCCAAAGGGGGATTGGACCCATGAAGGGTGACCGGGTCGAGATAGTCGTGGACGCCGGGGACACGACGCGCACGTACGAGGTGGTGGCCGGCAGGGCGGGCCGAAGGGTCGAGACGGCGGTGCGCAGGGGGGTGGTGGAAGTGAGCGAAGTCACCCGCTCCGGATCCGTGGTGCGCACCGCGCGCTTCATGGCGACCCGGGTCCTCGCCCTGGTAGAACACCCCGTCCCACGCGAGGATCCCGCCGAACGGGAGGCCCGCGTCGGCCGCCCCCTCGGGGTCATCCCCGAGTCCTAGGCCCTGGTCTCCACCCAGGGGAGTACGTGGGGTGCGCACGGTCATCCTCCGGGAGGCCCGGCAATCGGTACGAGGGCATGACGCCTCGGCCGCCCCGCACTCATAGATTTGAGGTCAAGCGGCGGGTGCAGCACTCGTCCCCCGAGGTCAGGCACTCGCCGCTTGCCAAACTCAAGAAGTCACAAGCAAGAAGTCACAAGGACGCAAGAACTCAAGATTTCGACCGGGAGAGGGCCATGGCGGACACGGCACCGCGCACCACAGCACTGCGCACACGGCCCCACCGGGCCGACCGCCGGCACCCGCTGGTGGCCACGGCCATGGTTCTCCCTCTCGCGGCCCTGCTCGTCGTCGTGTTCGGCGGCTGGGACGCGATGGTCACACAGGCGTCGTCCGTGGGCGTGATGCTGGGGCGCTGAGCGGCGCTCCCAGGCCCGGAAGAGCGGTCCGGGCGGGGACATCCGGCCATGAAACCCCGTGGGGACGGGGGTGCGGCGGACGGCACAAATGCTGCGCGCAGCTGGGGAGCTGCGCGCAGCATTATTTTTTGCCATTTCCCGGCCGCACGGCGGGGGAGCGCCACCCGTAGGCTGCGGCCCGTGAGCACGCACATCCTTCCCGCGCTGAGGGCCGAGGCCCGAGGCGCGGCCCACCCGCCGGGCATCTCCTGCGTCTGCGGCGCCACCACCCTCGCCGACCGCCCCGACGCCACGGTGGTCCGGCACGGCGACACCGTCGCCAAGGCCCACGCCCCCGGCACCGAGCGGGCCGAGCTGGACCTGCGCCTCGCCGTGGCCGCCCACCCCGACCTCGGCGGCGTACTGCTGCGCCCCCTGCGCCCGACGGCCGCCGCCCTGGACGACCGCCTCGTCACGTTCTGGCCGCACGGCACCCCCGTCGACCCGGACCACCCGGAACTCGCCCCCTGGGAGGAGGCCGCCACCCTCCTCGCCCGCCTCCACACCACCCCGGCCCACCAACTGCCGCCCGCGCTCCCGCCGATGCGCGGCCCGGCCAAGGCGGCCCGCGCCGTGGCCCGCCTCCATGCCTCGGCCCCCGCCCACCCCGCCGCACGCCCCATCGAAGCCGCCTGGCGCGCCCTGCCGCCCTGGGCCCGCGCCGAGGCCCCGTACGCGCACGCGAGCGCCCTCTGCCACGGTGATCTGCACCTCGGCCAGCTCGTCCGGCACCCCGCCGACTCCGGCGCCTGGACGCTGATCGACGTCGACGACCTCGGAATCGGCGACCCCGCCTGGGACTTGGCCCGCCCCGCCGCCTGGTTCGCCTGCGGCCTCCTCGCCCCCGAGGACTGGGCCCGCTTCCTCACCGCCTACCAACGCACAGGCGGCGCAAAGGAACTGACCCTCCCCGACCCCTGGCCCGCCCTCGACGTCCCCGCCCGCGCCCTCACCGTGCAGACCGCCGCGCTCGCCGTGGCGAAGGCCACCGACGCGGGCCGCGCGCTCGACGAGGTGGAGGAGGCGGTCGTCGACGCCTGCGCCCGAATGGCATCCGTCCCGCCGCGGTTGGAGAACGAACTGGCCAAGTAGGGTGCCGTGGAAGGAAGCCGGGAAGTGTTCCGGCGAAGCGACACCGAACGGCAGGGAGTTGAGCCGAGCATGCAGTGTCCCAAGTGTCACGCACCGATGCACACGTACAACCGCAATGGCGTCCAGATCGAGCAGTGCAGCGGTTGCCGCGGGATATTCCTGGACTACGGCGAGCTGGAGTCGCTGACCCGCATGGAGGCGCAGTGGAGCCAGCAGGCCCCGCCGCCCCCGCCCGCCCCGCAGGCCTACCCGGCACCGGCCCCCGCCGCCCCGGCCTGGGGAGCCCCGCACCACGGCGGCCACCACGGTCACCATGGCCACCACGGTCACCACAACCGTGGCTTCGGCCGGATGCTGTTCTCCTCCTGAACGGCCGCACAGCACGAAGAAGCCCCCGGTCGGAAGGACCGGGGGCTTCTTGCTGGTGCGCGATACTGGGATTGAACCAGTGACCTCTTCCGTGTCAGGGAAGCGCTCTCCCGCTGAGCTAATCGCGCGGGAACCCTCAAGGGGCAGTGGACGATACTGGGATTGAACCAGTGACCTCTTCCGTGTCAGGGAAGCGCTCTCCCGCTGAGCTAATCGTCCGGGATGGAAGCCTTGCGGCTCCAGTGCGCGATACTGGGATTGAACCAGTGACCTCTTCCGTGTCAGGGAAGCGCTCTCCCGCTGAGCTAATCGCGCTTGGAGGTGGAGACGGGATTTGAACCCGTGTAGACGGCTTTGCAGGCCGTTGCCTCGCCTCTCGGCCACTCCACCAGGAGCGTGGGGGTTCGGGAAGATCCCCCACATCCTGAGCGAACGACCGGGTTCGAACCGGCGACCTCAACCTTGGCAAGGTTGCGCTCTACCAACTGAGCTACGTTCGCGTGTCTTTCCGTTTCGCTTCCGCGTCCCGGCGACGTGTTGAACTCTAGCGGATTCCTGGGCCAGCACAAAAACGCGTTTGCGCAGCGTGCTGCGGTGCCACCGGCGAAGGTCCTGCTCAGGTGGGCCTCCCGGCACCCGACCTAGACTCGGCGACGTGCACACTCTCCCTGCTCTCGCCCGCTTCGGCGAGCTCGTCGCGACCGACCTGCGTGACGTCACCAGTGATCCCGCCGCCCTCGACTCCACCGGCTTCTGGGCGGTCTGCGCCGACTTCGAGGGGCGCCTGACCTGCGCCCGCTTCGGCGACGTCCGCAGCGCACCGGTGCCCGCCCCGCGCCCCGGTGGCTGGCCAGGACCGGCGCCGACGCACTGGACGTCGTCCCTCGACCACGCCGCGTACACGGAGGGTGTGCGCCGCATACGCGCCCAGATCGCGACCGGCGGGGTCTACCAGGCCAACCTCTGCCGCGTGCTCTCCGCACCCATATCCCCGTACGCGGATGTGGACGCCCTCACCGCCCTCCTCGCGCGCGGGAACCCGGCGCCGTACGCGGGCACCGTCCGGATCCCCGGTCATGGCGTGGAGGTCGCGACGGCCTCGCCCGAGCTGTTCCTGCGCAGGGACGGCCGGATCGTCGAGTCGGGGCCGATCAAGGGCACCGGGCGCACCGAGGACGACCTCCTCGACAAGGACCACGCCGAGAACGTGATGATCGTCGACCTGGTCCGCAACGACCTCGGCGTCGTCTGCGCCACCGGCAGCGTGACCGTCCCCGACCTGTGCGTGGTCGAGAAGCACCCGGGGCTCGTGCACCTCGTCTCGACCGTGCGCGGCGAGCTGCCCGAGGCGGCCGGCTGGCCCGAGCTGCTCGACGCCGCCTTCCCGCCCGGCTCCGTCACCGGCGCCCCGAAGTCCAGCGCCCTGCGGATCATCGACGAGCTGGAGACGGCGCCGCGCGGCCCCTACTGCGGAGGCATCGGCTGGGTCGACGCGGACCGGGGGACCGGCGAACTGGCCGTCGGGATCCGCACCTTCTGGATCGACCGCGGCGCGGACGGCGACTTCCTTCGCTTCGGCACCGGCGCCGGGATCACCTGGGGCTCCGACCCGGAGCGCGAGTGGCGGGAGACCGAGCTTAAGGCGTCGCGGCTGCTGGCGGTAGCGTCGGGAACGTACACAGATTCGTAGGAGGCGGGAACCCGTGAAGATCTGGCTCGACGGCCGGCTGCAGGACACCGAGACGGCGCGCGTTTCCGTCTTCGACCACGGGCTCACCGTGGGCGACGGCATCTTCGAGACGGTCAAGGCCGTCGACGGCAAGCCGTTCGCGCTCACCCGGCACCTCGACCGGCTCGCCCGCTCGGCCCGCGGACTCGGCCTGCCCGAGCCCGACCTCGACGAGGTGCGCCGCGCCTGCGCCGCCGTCCTCGACGCGAACCCGATGGCCCTCGGCCGCCTCCGCATCACCTACACCGGCGGCCTCTCGCCCCTCGGCTCCGACCGCGGCGAGCACGGCGCCACGCTCGTCGTCGCCCTCGGCGAGACCACGCGGCGCCCCGACACCACCGCCGTGGTCACCGTCCCGTGGACCCGCAACGAGCGCGGCGCCCTCGCGGGCCTGAAGAGCACCTCGTACGCGGAGAACGTCGTCGCCCTGGCCCGTGCCCGCGAACTCGGAGCCACCGAGGCCCTGTTCGCGAACACTGTGGGGCAGCTGTGCGAGGGCACGGGGTCGAACGTCTTCGTCGTCCTCGACGGCGAGATCCACACCCCGCCGCTCACCGCGGGCCCGCTGGCCGGCGTCACACGCGCCCTCGCCATCGAGTGGACCGGCGCCAAGGAGACGGACCTGCCGCTCTCCGTGCTCTCGGAGGCCGACGAGGTGTTCCTGACGTCGACGCTGCGCGACATCCAGGCCGTGCACCGCGTCGACGACCGCGACCTGACGGACGCGCCCGGCCCGGTCACGGCGAAGGCGATGCGGGTGTGGGACGAGCGGGCGGCAGACCGCCTTGACCCGTGCTGATTTGTCTCGGGGGATAACCCCCGAACCCCCAGCCGAAAAGACGGACCGCCCGGCCCCGTAAAACCCTTGTACCGTCGGTGGTACGGGTGGGTACAACAGCCGTGATGACGACGACCCTGCGGCCGACCGAGCCGCTCCAGCGCACCCCCGACGGCACACGCTCCCGCCACTACGCGGTGTGCGTGAACAGCCGCCCCGTCGGCACCCTGCACCTCGCCACGCACCCGGTCTTCGGCTCGTCCGTCGCCCAGATCCAGGATCTGCGCATCGACGAGAAGGACCGGGGGCGCGGGCGCGGCACCGTCGCCGCGCTCGCCGCCGAGGAGGTCGCCCGGTCCTGGAACTGCCGCCGGATCGAGACGGCCGTCCCCGCCGACGAGCAGGGCCTGCTCCGCCTCGCGGGCGCGCTCGGCTACGTGGAACGCAATCGGAACATGGCGAAGGACCTGCCGAAATCGCCGCCCGCCCTGCCCGAGGGCAGCGTCGGGCGGCGCATGACGGAGACCGAGTACGAGCCCTGGCTCGCGCACACCAAGGCGGGATACGCGCGCACCTGGGTCGAGCGCGGCGCCACGGAGGAAGAGGCCCGCCAGAAGGCGGACCACGACCACGCCGCACTGCTCCCGGAGGGCGTCGCCACCCCGGACGTACTGCTCAGCGTGCTGGAGCACGCGGGCGAGAGCGTCGGCACGCTCTGGGTGGCGCAGCGGCCCGACGGCGCGTTCGTCTACGACGTCGAGGTGTCGAACGACCACCGGGGGCGCGGCCACGGGCGCTCGCTGATGCTGCTCGCCGAGACCGACTCGATCGCCGCGGGCGCCACCCGCATCGGCCTCAACGTCTTCGCGTACAACGCGACCGCCCAGTGCCTCTACGACTCGCTCGGCTACGAGCCGACCCGCTACTTCCTCTACAAACAGCTGCTGTAGGTCAGCCCTGCTCGGCGAGCAGCCGGTCCGCGATCTCCTCGATCCGCTCGCGCAGCCCCTCCTGGCTCTTGCCGCCGTGCAGGATCTCGCCGCCGATCTCGTACGTCGGCGTACCCGTCACGCCGATCACCTTGCCCTCGGCCTGGTCGGCGTCGACGATCAGGATGTGCCGGCCGTCGATCAGCGCGGTGTCGAACTCCTCGGCGTCCAGGCCGAGTTCGCCCGCCACCTCGACGAGGAACTTCTCGCCCCTGCGGTCGAACTCCTCGACGCGCCCGAGTACGGCCTCCACGTACGGCCACCCCTTGCCCTGCGCGAACGCCTCCTCGGCGGCCTGCGCACCGGCGAAGGAGTGCTTGTGCTTCTCCAGCGGGAAGTGCCGCAGGCGCAGCTCGATGCGGTCGCCGTAGCGCTCCCGCAGCGCGCGGAGGTCGTCCAGGGCCGAGCGGCAGTCGGGGCACTGCAGCTCGCACCACACGTCAAGGATCGGGTTCGGGGCGTTCATGGGAGCAAGTCTCCCAGGACCGCACGCCGCGCCCCAACACGGACCTGCGCCTCCAACCTGGACCTCCGGAGGAGCCGCGACCCCGAGATGTCCCCCAGATGTGGCCGAGCCCGGCCCCGGGCGTGGCCCGCGGACCCCCGGCCGGTGCAGGATGTAAGGGGGCGAAGCGCCCCACGCTGTCCGAACTCGGGAGGACCGGATGATTGCCGAGACCGTGTGTTCCGCCGTAGCCGTGGCGGGCCTGGGCATCGCCGGGGTTCTCGCCTTCCGCAAGCGGTTCCTCAAGGCCGCCCGTACCGCCGCGTACGCCCTGGTCCCGCTGGGCCTGGTGATGACGGGCGCGGTCGAGTGGGCGGTGGACACGGCGTTCAGCCCGACCGCCTGGGCCGGCTTCGGCGTGCTCGGCGGGGCGTGGCTGCTGTTCATGGGCACGCGGGCCGTCGAGCGGCGCCGCGGCGTGGGCGGCAGGCGCAAGGAGCCAGAGGCGGTCGCCCCCGCGGCGTCGGCGCCCTCGCTCGGCGAGAGCCGGCGACCCGCACCGGCGGCCCAGCCGAAGCAGCCGAAGGCCGAGCCCGCCGAGGACTTCAGCGACATCGAGGCGATCCTCAAGAAGCACGGAATCTGACGTCAACGCACGCGGGACGCGTGCTGTCACGGGTCTCGGCCAACTACCCCTCAAAAGTGGCGTATTGAGCGCCCGTCAGCCGTGAAGTAGGTCATCATCGCGGCGAGATGCTGGACACACCGCAGCTGCCCGACCAGCTGGACGCCGACCAGGGGCAGGCGCCCCAGCTCCCCAGCGAGCCCGCGCCGCCCACACCCGTACCGACCGAGAAGCAGGCGGACAGGCAGCGCGGCTGCCTCTTCGCGCTCTCCCAACCCCCGCTGATGATCTTCCTGGGGGTGATCGGCAGCCTGCTCCTCATGGCCGCGCTGCACGACCTGCTCCTCCTGTGAACCTGCTCCTCCTGTGAAAGGGCCGCCGCGGGCCCGCCGTCCTGAACGGTTTCAGCCCGCGGCTTCCTTGCGCCGCGCCCGATAGGCCGCGACATGCAGCCGGTTCCCGCAGGTACGGCTGTCGCAGTAGCGGCGCGAGCGGTTGCGGGACAGATCCACGAACGCGTGCCGGCAGTCCGGCGCCTCGCAGCGCCGCAGCCGCTCCTGCTCCCCGGCGACCACGAAGAACGCCAGCGCCATCCCGCAGTCGGCCGCCAGATGGGCGGCGACGGAGGCGCCGGGCGCGAAGTAGTGCATGTGCCAGTCGTAGCCGTCGTGGTCCGTGAGACGCGGCGTGGTGCCCGCCTCTGCGACCAGCTCGTTGATCACCGCCGCCGCGACGCGCAGATCACTGGCCGCGAACACCGCCGCGAACCGCTCACGCACCGTGCGCACCGCACGAAGATCGTCTTCCGTGAGCACGCCGACTTCGCTGACATCGTTCCTTCGTACGAAATCCGTCAGCGCCGTCAGACTGGCGAGCCCGTCCGCCGTCGTCTCGCCGTCCGGTGTCGTGTTCACCAGATCGACCACGGTGTCCAGCGCGCACCGGGTGTCGTGGGTGATCAGCACGATTCGCTCCCTGGCCTGGGGTAGGGCTGCTGCCCGCCGATGCCGCACGAGCCTAGTCCCTGCGGGCCTCCCGGAACGCACCTGCGCCGCCACCGTGGAAACTCCCACGGCGACGGCGCCGGTGTATGCCGTATGCGGTTGTCCCGACCGTGATGCCGTGCCGTCTCCCCGAGTGGACGGCACGGCACGCTCTCGCGCTGCTCACGCCGACTGGGTGCCGGCGAGGGCCTCCTGGATCCGCGGCGCTAGCTTTCCGCGAGGATGTGCGAGAGCTCCTGGTCGAGGTCGAAATGGCGGTGCTCCGTGCCGGGTGGCACGGCGGCGTCCGTCCGCTTGAGGAACGACTCCAGGGCCCGCGCCGGGGCTTCGAGCAGAGCCTCTCCCTCGGGTGAGCTCAGGGCGATGCAGACAACGCCCTGACCGTGGCTGCGGGACGGCCAGACTCGGACGTCTCCGGTGCCGGTCGGCCGATGGAGGCCTTCGGCGAGGAGGTCGCGGGCAAACACCCATTCGACTGTTTCCTCGGCTCCGGTGTGGAAGGTGGCGTGCACGGCATAGGGATCGGCCGTGTCATACCGCAGTCCTGCGGGAACGGGCAGGGAGGACTCGCTCGACACAACGAGGCGCAGGTGCAGCTCGCAGCTGACCGTGGTGTTCATAAGCGCCAGGGCCTTTCGCTCAGTGTGCGCTCGGGGATTCGCACGTCGGCGAAATCGACATGCCACCTACGGTGCCGTTGTAAACCCCTCTGAGTGTTTTGAGCGTCTTTAGGTAGCTCGTGTGGCCGAGTCTTTCTTATGGAGGAACGCCCATTCCGGTGACGCGAAACGGTCCGGTAGGTTTGAGTCCATGAATACGGGGAGTGACAAGGGGGCCAAGGGGCCCGAGGCGCCGGAGACGACCGAACCGAGCACCGCCGGGGCGGGTTCCGAGGGTGCGGACGCCGAGGCGAAGCCGCTGGGCTCGCGGGCTCCGGGGTTCATCCAGGCCCGCAGGACGCTGCACCTGAGCTGGCAGGTCGGGGTCTTCATCGTCGGGCTCGCGGTCGTGGTGGGCGGCGTGATCATGCTGCCGCTGCCGGGGCCCGGCTGGCTGGTGATCTTCGGCGGCATGGCGATCTGGGCGACCGAGTTCGTCTGGGCGCAGCTGGTGCTGCGCTGGACGAAGCGGAAGGTCACGGAGGCCACGCAGCGCGCGCTGGACCCGAAGGTGCGACGGCGGAACATCATCCTGACCACGATCGGAGTGGTGATCATCGCCGTGCTCGGCGGGGTCTACGTCTGGAAGTTCGGGCTCGAGATGCCGTGGAACATCAAGCAGTGACCGAGGGCGGCGCAGAGTGGTCCCAGGCACCCCCTGACATGGGGTAATGTTCTTCCTGCGCCCGGGCGATTAGCTCAGTGGGAGAGCGCTTCGTTCACACCGAAGAGGTCACTGGTTCGAACCCAGTATCGCCCACCCGGACCGAGAGCCCCGGAGACATCGAGTCTCCGGGGCTCTCGGCGTTTTTCGTGGCCGACCTGCGCCTTCGAACCGCTTCGACGTCAATCTTTGTCCGAACTGTTGACGCACCCCCCACCCGTCTCTACTTTTGCTCGGCAAGCGCTTACCTAAAACGATTCAATGCGCAGGTGGAGGGGCTGGCTGTGCCGATGAACAGGGATCTTGGTCGAAGAGGGCTGCTGAAGGCGACGGGGGCGTCGGTCGCCGCGCTCGGTCTGACGGCGGCCGGGTGCGGTGGTGACGGTGGGTCAGGAGACGCCGGGAACGCGGACGGTCCGGCGACCCTGAGGTTCGCCTGGTGGGGCGGCGAACCGCGCGCCGTGAAAATGAAGAAGGCGATCGCGCTCTTCGAGAAGAAGAATCCGAAGATCAAGATCAAGCCCGAATTCACCGATTACCAGGCATTCTGGGAGAAGTTCCAGACGCAGGCCTCGGGCGGAAATCCTCCGGATGTATTCCTCAACTCCGTTGCCTTCCTCGCCAAGTACGACAAGCGCGGAGTTCTGCTCGACCTCAAGTCCCAGGTGGACGCGGGAAATCTGAGCCTGAAGAACTTCCGGGGCGGCGTCGAGGCGGCGGGTCAGGTCGAGGGCGGCAAGCAGGTCGCGGTTCCGGTCGGCGCCAACACCATGTCGCTCGTCATCGACAAGAAGGCGTGGGCCAAGGCGGGCGTGGAGCCGAAGTTCGGCTGGACCTGGGACGAGTACTTCAAGGCGCTCCAGACCATCCAGGACAAGCTGAAGATCGCGGGCGACACCGGCTACGCCGGCGTCATGTACCTCTACGACCCGTACCTGAGGCAGAACGGAAAGGCCTTCTTCAAGGACGGCAAACTCGGCTTCACCGAGGACGATCTGACGCAGTGGTGGACCGACTACTACAAGCGCGTGAAGTCCGGGATCGTCGCCGACCCCAAGAAGATCGAGCAGGTCAAGCCCAAGTCCGGGCTCTCCGCCGGGCTCGCGGCGAGTGAGTTCGTCTGGGACAACTTCTCGGTGCGCTACGAGGGCGAGGGCGACTCCGACTACGGGCTCGCGCCGATCCCGACCTCCGACGGCAAGGGCACCGGCCAGTACCTCGGCTCGCTGATGCTGTCGATCTCCACCAAGTGCAAGGCCCAGGCGCAGGCCGCCAAGTTCATCGACTTCATGGTCCACGACCCGGAAGTCGGCGAGATCCTCGGCTACGACATGGGTGTGCTCGCGACGCAGGAGCAGTTCGACGCGTACAAGCCGGGCGCAGAGTCCGACAAGGCGGTCGCCGAGGCCAACAAGGGCATCGCCGCGTACGAGACCGAGGTCGACAAGGCCGGGGTGCTCGGCAAGATCACGCCGCACCCGTCGGGCGCGGATGTCGTCGAGGCCGCCTTCCTGCGTATCGCCGGAGACGTGGCCAACGGCAAGCAGAAGGTTCCGGCTGCGGTGCAGCAGTTCTTCAGCGAGGCCGAAGCGGCCTTCCAGGCCTGACAAGAACCCCTACGTTCCCGAAGGTTCCCGAGGGGAAAACAGCACCATGTCGCTCGTCAAGGACGCCACAGTCCTGACCGACGAGGTGAACGTTGTCCGACCCGTCGCACAGAAGCGACGGGGACGGCGCGACAACCTCGCCGGCTATCTGTTCATGTCGCCGTGGCTCGCGGGGTTCCTGCTGCTCACGGCGGGGCCGATGATCGCCTCGCTCTACTACGCGTTCACGGACTACAACCTGTTCGCGGCGCCCAAGTGGGTCGGCCTGCACAACTTCACGACCATGTTCGACGACCCGCGCTGGCAGAAGTCCGTGCAGGTCACCCTCAAGTACGTGGTCATCGGCACCCCGTTGAAGCTGCTGCTCGCCCTCGGCGTGGCCCTGCTGCTCAACCAGAGCCGCCGCGGCCAGGGCCTGTACCGGGCCGCGTTCTACGCCCCGTCGCTGATCGGGGCCAGCGTCTCGGTCGGCTTCGTATGGCGGGCGATCTTCTCCGACAACGCCGTCGTCGACAAAGGGCTCGGCTCGCTGGGCCTGAACCTCGGAGGCTGGATCGGGGACCCCGACCTCATCCTCTACTCGCTCGTCGCGCTCACCGTCTGGCAGTTCGGCGCTCCCATGGTCATCTTCCTGGCCGGGCTCAAGCAGGTGCCGCGCGAGCTGTACGAGGCCGCCGCCGTGGACGGGGCCGGGCCGCTGCGCAGGTTCTGGAGCATCACCCTGCCGATGATTTCCCCGGTGCTCTTCTTCAACGTCCTGCTGGAGTCGATCCACTCGTTCCAGATCTTCGGATCCGCGTACGTCGTCTCCAACACCTTCTGCGGACCGTCCGACGCCACCCTCGTCTACACCTGCTACCTGTACCAAAAGGGCTTCCAGCAGTCCCAGATGGGCTTCGCCGCCGCGATGGCCTGGATGCTGCTGCTCGCCGTCGCGCTCGTCACCGCCGTCCTGTTCTGGTCCCAGAAGAAGTGGGTGCACTACGAGGAGGACGTCAAGTGACCACCGTTACGCAGGAGTCGGTGCGGAGTGCCAATCCGCGGGGGCGCACCGGGTCCGTCGTCTGGCACGTCTTCGCGCTCGCCGTGCTGTGTGTCGTCCTCTACCCCGTCGTCTGGGTGATCGGCGCCGCCTTCAAGCCGGGCAAGAAGATCGTCGGCTCGCTCGACCTCTTCCCGGCCGACCCCATCCTCGACAACGTCAAGGGCCTCGCCGACGGCATCGCCGGCATCTCCATCAGCACCTTCTTCACCAACTCGCTGTTCTACGCGGGCATGGCGGTCGTCGGCGTCGTCATCTCCAGCTCGCTCACCGCGTACGCCTTCGCGAAGATCCAGTTCCGGGGCCGGAACCTGCTCTTCACGCTGATGATCGGCACCCTGCTGCTGCCGTACCACGTGCTGCTCATCCCGCAGTACGTGATGTTCCAGAAGCTCGAACTCATCAATACGTACGTGCCGCTGCTCGCGGGCAAGTTCCTCGCCACGGAGGCGTTCTTCGTCTTCCTCATGGTGCAGTTCATGCGCGGGCTGCCGCGCGAACTGGACGAGGCCGCCCGGCTGGACGGCTGCGGACACCTGCGGATCTACTGGTCGATCGTGCTGCCGCTGTGCCGGCCCGCCCTCATCACCAGCGCGATCTTCACGTTCATCAACGCCTGGAACGACTTCATGGGCCCGCTGATCTACCTCAACGAGCCCTCCAAATACACCGTCTCGCTCGGCCTGATGATGTTCCGCGACCAGCAGGGCATCTCCGACTACGGCGGTCAGATCGCCATGGCGATGATGGCGCTCATCCCGGTCATCGCCTTCTTCATGGCCTTCCAGCGCTATCTCATCGACGGCATGGCCACGTCGGGGCTCAAGTGAGGGGCGGCGCGGTGCGAGGCGGGGCGCGGCGTGCGGCGCCGGTGGCCGAGTCGCGGCGGCGGGTCGGGTTCGCCGTGTTCGCCGAGTGCCTGCTCACCGGGGTGTGGATCGCGCTCGCGTCCGTGCCGGTCGTCACCGCTCCGGCCGCCTTCGCCGCCGGGGCCCGGCACCTGCGCCGCCGGATCGGTGAACAGACGGGCGGCTGGCGGGAGGTCGTGGCCGATGTCCGCCTCGCGGCGCGGCGGGGGTGGCTCGTCGGGCTGGCCGGAGTGGGCGCCGTGGCGGCCGTCTGGGTCGATCTGCGGGTCGCGCGGTCCGGGCTCCCGGGTGGCCGACTCGCCGCCGCAGTCGGTGTGTTCGCGCTCATCGGCGGCGCCGTGGTCGTACTGCGGGCCGCCGCCGTCTGGGAGCCGGGCCGCTCCTGGCGGGCGCTGCTCGGCGACGCCGCCCGGCGTACGGCACGGACCCCCGGCGGATCCCTGCTCCTCGTGTGCGGGATCGCGCTCGTCGTCCTCAGCGCCGAGTTCCTCACGCCGCTCGCGATCCCGGTCCTCGGCGTCCTCGCCGGGGCGGCGGTCGCCGTGGAGGAGCGCGGCCGGGCCCGCTGATTCGGACCTCCCCCCACCCCCTTCGCGTACCCCCAACCCCCTTCTCGTACCGCTCGTTTGACATGCACGGAAAGGAACGACGATGTCCCCCATTCCCCGCAGGTCCCTCCTCAAGGCCGCCGCGGTCGCCGGTGCCGCCGCGCAGTTCAGCTGGGCGCTCGGCGGCAAGGACGCGCAAGCGGCGCAGGCAGCGGGCCAGGCCGCCGCACCCGCGGCGACCGGGCCCGTCACGCTCGGCTGGCTCGAGGACGGCGGGCTCGGCGCCGCCCCCGGCTCCACCGTCGGCGTGCCGTGGCCCAAGGGCGCGTACGAGAAGGGCCAGGAGTTCGCCCTCACCACCGAGGACGGCAAGCGGGTCCCCGTCCAGACCTGGCCGCTCGCCCAGTGGCCCGACGGCTCCCTGAAGTGGACCGCGCACGCCGTCGGCCCCGGCGTCGGCGCGGGCAAGCTGACACTCGCCGCCGGAACCGCCACCGCGCCCGACAAGAAGGTGAGCGTGACGACGAGCGGCGGAGCCGTCACCGTCGACACCGGCGTCGTCGTCGCCAAGCTCGGCAAGAGCGGATCGAGCCTGGTCAAGACCGTCACCCGCGGCTCCACCGAGATCGCCAAGGACGGCCGGCTCGTCCTCCTGCGCCAGGGCGAGATCGAGGACGGCGACCAGAGGGCCGCGAAGTACGAACGCTTCGAATCCGTCATCGAGGAGACGAAGGTCGAGCAGGAGGGGCCGGTCCGCGCCGTCGTCCGCGTCGACGGCAAACACCGCAAGGGGAACAGGAGTTGGCTGCCCTTCTCCATACGGTTCTACTTCTACGCGGGCGCCGAGTCCTTCCGCATGGTGCACACCATCACGTACGACGGCACCCAGGAGCCCGGCAAGGCGTCCGGCGACTTCATCCGCGGGCTCGGCGTCCGCTTCACCGTGCCGATGCGCGACAAGGCGTACGACCGGCACATCCGCATCGGCGGCGAGGGCACCGGCATGCTGCGCGAAGCCGTCCAGGGCATCACCGGTCTGCGCAGGGACCCGGGAGCCGCCGTGCAGGCCGCCCAGTTCGCGGGCGAGAAGCTGCCCGACCCGGCCACCTGGGACCAGCGCGTCACCACCCGCCTGAAGTACATCCCCGAGTGGGGCGACTACACCCTCTCCCAGCTGTCGGCGGACGGCTTCACGCTCAAGAAGCGTACGAAGAACGGCGGTTACGGCTGGATCGGGGCCGGAGGTGGCCGCCGGGCCAGCGGGTTCGGGTACGTCGGCGGGCCGAGCGGCGGACTCTCCTTCGGCCTCCGCGACTTCTGGGAGAAGCACCCGGCGGGCCTCGACATCCGGAACGCCCACACCGACGAGGCCGAGGTCACCCTGTGGCTCTGGTCCCCGGAAGCCCAGCCCATGGACCTGCGCTTCTACCACGACGGCATGGGCCAGGACACGTACGCGGAGCAGCTCGAAGGCCTCAACATCACATACGAGGACTACGAGCCCGAATTCGGCACCCCGTACGGCATCGCCCGGACCAGCGAGCTGATGTTCTGGGCGAATGACGCGACACCGAAGCCCGAGGAGCTCGCGCGGCAGGTCGCCGCCGTGCGCGTGCTGCCGCAGCTCGCCGCGCCGCCGAAGCAGCTCATCGGGGCGCGCGTACTCGGCCCCGGCCTCTACTCCGAGCCCGACCGCTCCACCCCCGCCAAGGCGAAGATCGAGGACCACCTCGACTTCCTCTTCACCTACTACAAGGACCAGGTGGAGATGCGCCGTTGGTACGGCTTCTGGGACTACGGCGATGTGATGCACTCCTACGACCCGGCACGCCACCAGTGGCGTTACGACGTGGGCGGTTACGCGTGGGACAACTCGGAGCTGTCGCCGGACATCTGGCTGTGGCTCGCCTATCTGCGCTCCGGGCGCGCCGACATCTTCCGCTTCGCCGAGGCCATGACCCGGCACACCGGCGAGGTCGACGTCTACCACCTCGGCAAATGGGCCGGACTCGGCACCCGGCACGGCGTCCAGCACTACGCCGACAGCGCCAAACAGCAGCGCATCGCCAACACCACGTACCGCCGCTACTACTACTTCCTCACCGGCGACGAACGCGTCGGTGACCTCATGCACGCCAACGTCGACTCCGACGAGACGTTCCTCGTGCTCGACCCCAACCGCAAGGTCCGCACCGACACCGACTACAAGCCCGACCCGCACGCCCTGTCCATCGGCTTCGGCACCGACTGGAGCGGCCTCGTCTCCGCCTGGCTCACCGAGTGGGAGCGGCGCGGGCCGAAGTGGGAGAAGGCCAAGGCGCGCGTCCTCTCCACCATGGAGACCATCGCCGCGCAGCCCAACGGGTTCGTGCAGGGGAGCGGGCTCTACGACCTCGACACCGGCAGGTTCGCCGTCGCCGACAAGCCCGTCGTCGGCGTCTCCCACCTGTCGGCGGTCTTCGGCCTCAACGAGCTGTGCGCCGAGCTGATCGACCAGGTCGACATGCCGAAGTTCGAGGAGGCTTACTACGACTACTGCCGCTACTTCAACGCCACCAAGGCGGAGCAGAAGGCGCGCTACGGCGCCGACTTCGGCTCGCTCATCCTCTTCCAGGGCCACTCCAGGCTCGACGCCTACGCCGCCGTACGCACCGGTGACGAGAAGCTGGCGAAGCGGGCCTGGGAGAAGTTCTACGGCTCCGACGGCTACAAGGAGTCCGCGCCCTGGAAGACCGAGAAGGTCGAAGGGCCCGTGACGCTCGTCGCGGGCACCGAGGCCAACTGGGTCTACACCAACGACACCGCCCTGTACGGACTCGCCGCCATCGAGAACCTCGCGCTGGTCGGGGACAAGATGCCCTGACCCCGGCAGACTTCGGGCATGGACTGGAACCGTTACCGCTTTCGCAGTGTGTGGCAACTGCCCGCCCCGCCGGGCGCCGTGTACGCGGTGCTCGAGCGGGCCGAGGAGTACCCGCGGTGGTGGCCCCAGGTGCGCTCGGTGACGCCGCTGGACGGAAGCGACTCCAGCGGCGTCGCCGTCTTCCGGTCCTTCCTCCCGTACGAGCTGCACGTCACGGCGCGCGAACGGCGGCGCGACCCGGCCGCCGGGGTGCTGGAGGTCGCGATGACCGGGGACCTGGAGGGCTGGGCGCGATGGACGCTGCACGCGCGCGTGGGCGGCGGGACGCGGGCCGTGTACGACCAGGAGGTCGAGGTGAGCAAGCCGCTGATGCGGCGCTTCGCGGTGCCGGGCCGGCCGGTGTTCCTCGCCAACCACGCGTGGATGATGCGCGGCGGGCGGCGGGGGTTGACCGCGCGCCTGCGGCCGGCCTGAGGGCGACCGGTGGCGACCGCACGCGACCGGTTTGAACAGTGGGCGCCGCGACCTGTATTGTTCAACGCGTTCCCGGGCGATTAGCTCAGTGGGAGAGCGCTTCGTTCACACCGAAGAGGTCACTGGTTCGAACCCAGTATCGCCCACCCGGAGAATGACCGGTCCGCCGTGCAGGCGGGCCGGTTTTTCGTTTCTGCCTTCGGGGCCCCGACGGGGGAACGATCAGGCTGCCGCCGGGAGTTCCGGGCGCAGCGGCCACGCCGGGTCCACCGTCTCCGGGTTGCCGGTGCGGGCGAACCAGGCCTGCAGACCGCGGGCCTGCGCCGCGTGCCAGACCGCCTGCAGCGTGTGCAGCTCGGCGGGGGAGAGGCGCTCCAGGCGGGACGCGAAACGGCGGCCCAGCGCCCGCACCAGGTCCAGCGACGCCTGCGCGTCCGCCGCCGCGTCGTGCGCGCCCGCCAGCTCCACCTCGTACTGCTCGCACAGATCCGTCAGCGTGCGGCGGCCCTTGCGGTAGCGGTCCAGGTGCTTGTCCAGGACGCGCGGGTCGACCACGCACAGGGACGACGTCTCCAGGTAGCGGCTGAGCGAGGAGGCCCGGTGCCGCTTCAACTCCCGGTCCAGGAGCGTCAGATCGAACGGCGCGTTCATGACGACGAGCGGGCGGCCCGCCGCGGCCTGCTCGGCGAGCGCCCGGCCGACCTCCTCCATCACCGGCGCCGGCCAGCGTCCGTTGCACTGCAGATGCTCGTCGGTCAGGCCGTGCACCTCGGTCGCGCCGGGCGGCACCGGCACCCCGGGATTCACCAGCCAGCGCGACACCCGCGGCCGCGTCCCCGCGGCGTCCTGCACCACGATCGCGGCGGACACGATGCGATCGCTCTCCACGTCCACGCCCGTGGTCTCCGTGTCGAAGGCAGCCAAAGGCCCCTCGTACCAGCACGTCATGATTTCTCAACTCCTGCGTCCCGCGCGGCAGATGACATCCCGTCGACATGCTGTCCCTGCCCCAAGCGGTGATACCCGCGCTGTTTGCGTCGTACCCAAAGGGGTCACAACAGAGGTACGAGTCATGGCAGTTCAGCGGGGGTGCCATCGGCGCGAACCCGCATTCCCGGAAGGCCAGTTGGACCATGGCGCTCGCGCGGCCCGAACGAGGCGGGCTGCTGCCCGAGCGGATCGCACCGCCGCGCGGCACTCTCGCCACCACCGCCTGCATGGAGACCTTGCAGGTCGGCTATCTGCACGCGGTGGCCGCCGCCGCGGGATGCTCGCTCTCGCAGCCCTTCCCCGACAACGGCATCGACTGGCATGTCAGCCACAGCTCGCCGGGGCACGCGGTCGACGACGAGGTCACCATCAAAGTGCAGCTCAAGGCCACGTACCAGGTCGCGCCGAACCCTCCGGGGCCGTCCTTCGCGTTCACGCTCGACAACGCGCACCTGGAGAAGCTGGCCCGCACCCCGGTCTCGGTGCACAAGATCCTCGTCGTGATGCTCGTGCCGCGCTCCCAGGACGACTGGCTGCGCGCCAGCCATGATCGCCTCGACCTGAGGCACTGCTGCTACTGGACCAACCTCGCCGGGCAGCAGGTCACGGGCCGGCGCAGGACCACCGTGCGCGTCCCCACGGCGCGGATCTTCGACGACCGCGCGCTCTGCGAAATCATGACCAGGGTGGGCGCGGGTGGACGGCCCTGACCGTTCAACAGGGCCGGGGCGGAAGGGAGTTACGTGATGCAGCAGCACCGTCCGATCGACGAGCCCCTGCGTCCTCTCGGAGTCGGCCGCGGTCACCCCGTGGATGTCGTCGGGCCCGAGCCGGGGCAGGTCGACCCCGCCGTACTCAACGCCCTCCTCGACCGGCACGGCTGGCGGCGGCGCGGCGGGGCCGCCGGGCGGTACGCGCGCTGGACGCCGCCGGGCGCCGGGGCGCGGACCAGCCTGCTCGTGCCGGAGAGCCGGGCCTTCCCGGACAGCGAGGAGCTGCTCGGGGAGGCGCTCGTCGCGCTGGAGCGCAGCGGCACACCGTCCGCGCGCGAGGTGCTGGTCTCGCTCGCCGTGCCCAGCGACGAGATCCGCTGGACGCGCGACGTGCCGGCCGGGCCCGCGGGCGCCTCGTCCTGGACCGCCGAGGAACAACTGCGGGGCGCGGCGCGGCAGATGCTGCTCGCGGGCGCCCTCGCCGCGCGTGGCCGCGCCGGGTACTACGGGGCCAGGCACCGGCGGCCCGCTACCGCGGCCCTGGAGAACGTACTGGTGCAGACGGCGTCCGGCGGGCGCCGTCTCACCGCGTTCGTGCCCGTCGCCACGGGGCGCTCGCTCGCCGTGCGGCTGCACCAGGCGTTGTACGCGGCACGCGAGGCCGTCGACTACCGGCGGGCCACCGGCGGCATGGACGCCTTCGACGGCGCGATCGAGGCGGGCGTCAGCCATGAACTGACCGAGGCGCTCGTCGCGTTGGTGCGCGGCACCGAGGGCGCCCGCGTCGGCGTGGCCTGGGCGCCCGCCGCCGGAGTGCCGGGGGAGTGCACGGACGGCGACGCCCCCGTCGAGTTCTCACCCGGCGACCTCGACGTGCTGCGCGAGGCCGGGGCCCGCTACCAGTACGCCGAACCCGCCGTCTCCGTCCGCGTCACCGGCACCGTCGTGCGGATGCGCAGGGCCGGGCCGCGCGGCGCGGGCACGGTGCGGCTGCGCGTGATCGCGGGCGTCGAGGTGCCGCACGTACGGATGACGCTCGACGAGGAGGCGTACCGGATCGCCGGGCACGCGCACCTGGTGGGCCTGCCGATCCGCGTGCACGGGCGCCTGGAGAGCCGGGGCGGATTCCGTCGCCTCACCGGCGCGACCGGCGTCGTACCCGTGCAGGTGGAGGAGGCGGAGCGGGACCGGCTCATGAAGTCGCTGCAGGAGAACCTGGACTTCTTCGAGGAGGCGTGCGCGGGGGACGACTAGCTTCGAGGAGGACTAGCCCTTCAGGGGGCGGTGCGCGTACAGGTCTCTGAGCAGGGCGATCTCCGCGCAGTGGTGGATCGTCTCGCGGTTGATGTGCAGCACGAGCGTCGCCATCCGTTCCTTCTCGTACGGGCCCTCGGCCGGGCCGCACGGACGCGCGAGCGCCTCCTCGTCCATGCCGCGGACCCCCGCGATCCACCGCGCGTACGCGGCGTCCAGACGGTCCAGGGCCTCGGCGGCCGTGCCGGGATAGTCGTACGTCATGTAGTCCACCGGCTCCGCCCCGAAGTGCGACGCGTTCCGCATGCCGAGCACGCCCACCAGGATGTGGCCGAGGCGCCACGCGATCGTCGTGACCGGGGCCGGGACCGGCTCCGGGAACGCGAAGTCGATCGTGAAATCGCCGGAGCCGCCCTGGACGGGGGCGGTCCCGGTGCCGCGCGGGTGCAGGGTCCAGCAGTCCGCCACGGGCTCCCAGAAGTACTCGTCGTCGGTCAGCCCCGCGAGGCGGTCGCGGAGCTGATTGCGCCAGTGCCAGTCGAGCTGGTCGGCGAGGAGCGTGTTCCAGTCGAGTGTCATACGTCTCACGCTAGAGCCCGGCACTGACAGTCGCCCGGCCGCCGGGCCGCCGCCCCGGTTAACCGTTTCGCGAGCGGCCTCGGTGACTCGGTACGATCGTTGCTGCGCGCGTCACAGGTAATGGCGCGGCGTTCCATCTTCAGGTAGGAGAAGACCGGTGTCTGACGTCCGTGTGACCATCCAACGCGATTCCGAGCGGGAAGAGCGCGTGGTGACGACGGGCACTACGGCCGCCGAGCTCTTCCCCGGCGAGCGCACCATCGTGGCCGCGCGTGTGGCCGGTGAGCTGAAGGACCTCGCGTACGAGCTCGCCGACGGCGAGACCGTCGAGCCCGTCGAGATCTCCTCCGAGGACGGACTGAACATCCTGCGGCACTCGACCGCGCACGTCATGGCGCAGGCCGTGCAGGAGCTGTTCCCGGAGGCCAAGCTCGGCATCGGCCCGCCCATCAAGGACGGCTTCTACTACGACTTCGACGTCAAGGAGCCGTTCACCCCCGAGGACATCAAGCGCATCGAGAAGAAGATGCAGGAGATCCAGAAGCGGGGGCAGCGCTTCTCGCGCCGTGTCACCACGGACGACGACGCGCGCGTGGAGCTCGCCGACGAGCCGTACAAGCTGGAGCTCATCGGCCTGAAGGGCAGCGCCGCGCAGGCCGCCGACGGCGCGGACGCCGAGGTGGGCAGCGGCGAGCTGACCATCTACGACAACCTCGACGCCAAGACCGGCGAGCTGTGCTGGAAGGACCTCTGCCGAGGCCCGCACCTGCCGACCACCCGCGTCATCCCCGCGTTCAAGCTGATGCGCTCGGCCGCCGCCTACTGGCGCGGCAGCGAGAAGAACCCGCAGCTCCAGCGCATCTACGGCACCGCGTGGCCGTCGAAGGACGAGCTGAAGGCGTACCTGGAGTTCCTCGCCGAGGCAGAGAAGCGCGACCACAGGAAGCTCGGCGCCGAGCTGGACCTGTTCTCCTTCCCGGACGAGCTGGGCCCGGGCCTCGCGGTCTTCCACCCGAAGGGTGGCGTGATCCGCAAGGTCATGGAGGACTACTCGCGGCGCCGCCACGAGGCATCCGGCTACGAGTTCGTGAACACCCCGCACATCTCGAAGGAGCACCTCTTCGAGACCTCGGGTCACCTGCCGCACTACGCGGAGGGCATGTTCCCGCCCATCCAGTTCGACGAGCAGAACTATCGCCTCAAGGCGATGAACTGCCCGATGCACAACCTGATCTTCAAGTCCCGGGGCCGTTCCTACCGTGAACTGCCGCTGCGGCTCTTCGAGTTCGGCACGGTGTACCGGTACGAGAAGTCGGGCGTGGTGCACGGCCTTACCCGGTCCAGGGGCTTCACGCAGGACGACTCGCACATCTACTGCACCAAGGAGCAGATGGCGGAGGAGCTCGACAAGCTCCTCACCTTCGTCCTCGACCTGCTGCGCGACTACGGCCTGACCGAGTTCGAGCTGGAGCTGTCGACCCGCGACGACTCCGACAAGTTCATCGGCACGGACGAGGACTGGGCCGAGGCCACCGAGGCGCTGCGCTCCGCCGCCGAGAAGCAGGGCCTGCCGCTCGTGCCCGACCCGGGCGGCGCCGCGTACTACGGCCCGAAGATCTCCGTGCAGGCCAAGGACGCGATCGGGCGGTCGTGGCAGATGTCGACCCTTCAGGTCGACTTCAACCAGCCGAAGCGGTTCGGCCTGGAGTACACGGCCGCGGACGGCTCGCGTCAGCAGCCGGTCATGCTGCACCGCGCCCTGTTCGGCTCGATCGAGCGGTTCTTCGGTGTGCTCCTTGAGCACTACGCGGGTGCGTTCCCGGCGTGGCTCGCTCCGGTGCAGGCCGTCGGCATCCCGATCGGCGACGGGCACGTGGCGTACCTGGAGGAGTTCGCCGAGAAGGCGCGCGCCCAGGGGCTGCGGGTCGAGGTCGACAAGTCCTCGGACCGGATGCAGAAGAAGATCCGCAACCAGCAGAAGGCCAAGGTGCCCTTCATGGTCATCGCGGGTGACGAGGACATGAACGCCGGTTCGGTGTCCTTCCGTTACCGCGACGGCTCGCAGGAGAACGGCATCCCGGTCGACGAGGCCATCGCGAAGATCGCGAAGGTCGTGGAGGAGCGGGCGCAGGTCTGATCCGCTCAGTCCGTACGGTGTGAGGCCTCCGGGGAGTCCCCCGGGGGCCTCTCGCCTTCCCGCTCCCCTTCGCGCGCGAACACCTGCAACAGCCACGACGAGAACGACCCCGTGACCGCGCCCAGCAGCGCCAGGCCGCACGCCATCACCCCCACCGCCACGACCCGGCCCAGCGGGGTCACCGGGGCCAGGTCGCCGTAGCCCACGGTCGACAGCGTCGTGCAGGTGAACCACACCGCGTCGCCGTAGCTGCGGATGTCCGCGCCGGGCGCCCCGTGCTCCTGCTGGTACAGCGCCAGCGACCCCGCGAAGCCGAGCAGCGTCACCGAGAGGCCCGCGTACGCGATCACGCGCGCGTGCAGCGCGAGCCGCGGCTCGTTTCGACGTTTCTGCACCGCTTCGTAGGCCTGCACGATCCGTACGGGGCGCAGCAGCGGCAGGAGCAGCACCAGCGTGTCCAGCCAGTGCTTGCGGACGAAGCGGGGCCAGCGCTGTCCGCTCAGGTGGTGGCGCACCACGTAGTCCACGCCGAACACCGCCCACGCGGCGAGCGTGAGCGCCAGGCACAGGTCCCGTACGGCGCCCGGCAGGCCGTGGCCGAGGACCCGGACCGCGTACCCGGCGAGGTAGACGAGGGACGCCACCGCGAGGACGACGCCGTTGTGCCGCTCCCAGCGGGCGAGTGGGGTGTCGGTCATCCCGACAGCATCGCCCGCGCCGACCTGGGGCGGTACCCGGCGACACGCCTCCTTGAGGTGACGCCATATGCTGCATTGCATGACGAGTGAGCCGGAGCAGCAGGTCGGTCCAGTGGGTGAGCCGGACGGGTTCGGGCGTCTGTGGACCCCGCACCGCATCGCGTACATCCAGGGCGAGGGCAAACCGAGCGGCCCCGGAGCCGACGACGGCTGTCCCTTCTGCGCGGCTCCCGGCAAGTCCGACGAGGACGCGCTGATCGTGGCGCGCGGCGAGCACGTCTTCACGATCCTCAACCTGTACCCGTACAACGGCGGGCACATGATGGTGCTGCCCTACCGGCACGTCGCCGACTACACCGATCTCGACCTGAACGAGACGGCCGAGCTCGCCGACTTCACCAAGCGCGCCATGACCGCGCTGCGCTCGGCCTCGGGTGCGCACGGCTTCAACATCGGCATGAACCAGGGCGCGGTGGCCGGTGCGGGCATCGCGGCCCATCTGCACCAGCACATCGTTCCGCGCTGGGGTGGCGACACGAACTTCATGCCGGTCGTCGGCCACACCAAGGTGCTGCCGCAGATGCTCGCCGACACGCGCACCGCCGTGGCGAAGGCCTGGCCGACCGACTGAGCGTCGCCGGGGGAGCGGGGCCCGCGCGGTACGGGGGCCGTGGCACGGGGGCCGCGGTACGGGGGCCGCGGTGCGGGTCCTGGGTCCCGCCTACGCGTCGTACGCGCCCGCTACGCGTCGTACGAGTCCGCCTTGCCGGGTGTCGGGTCCTGGACCGCGCCGCTGAGGAAGCCCGAGCGGGCGCCGAACTTCTCGGTGTTCACGTCGTGTTCGTCGAGCACCTTGATGGCCGCCGCGTGCACCACGCGCAGTACCGGCGTCGCCGTGCGCAGCGCGTCGTCGGCCATGAAGCGGTGCCGCCAGGGCTGGTCGGCCCAGGCGTGCCGCAGGCCGAAGGGCTCGGGCAGCACCAGCTTGCCGCCCATGTGGTCGAGGAGCGGCGGGTACCAGGTGAAGGGGGCGCGGACCGCGATCCGGACGGCCTCGTCCGAGGTGACCAGAGGGAGCGTCTTCTGGGTGGTCTCCCAGAACCGTATGGACTTGGAGATCTCCTTCTTCTTCGGCTCCGGCTTCGAGGTGAACAGCGAGTGCACCGGGCCGAGCGCGTGCCCGGTCACTTCTATGCGCAGCGTCTGGTGCAGCACCGTCACCGTGATCAGCATCGTGATCACCAACTGGCCGTCCCAGAGCGTGAACTGGACGCCCAGGTAGTGGCGGCTGCCGCCGCCGAACTGCTGCTCGTTGCAGATCCGCTCTATCTCGTGCGGCCTCGTCTCGAACGCTTCGACGTTCACGCCCGAGGGGCGGGTCACGCTCTTCGCGTTCTCACCGATCGGCGAGACGATCCAGTGCTTGACCGAAGGCGTGGGGAAGCCGCCCGTGTGGATGGGCTTGCGCTCCAGGAGGCGCAGCTGGTCGTGGATCGCCCGTATGACGTCCCAGCTGCGGAACGGGTGGATGTCCTTGTCGGGGTCCTTCGGCAGCAGGTCCTCGGCCAGCTGCCATCCGCCCCAGCGTGTGCCCATGCCGAGGATGCCCTTGGGGCCCGCGTAGAACACGGAGTTCGACTGCTGCTCGGCCGACAACTTGGCGAGGTTCTGGCGCAGTTGCTCCGCGGCGGTCTCCCCGGGGCTGCCGGGGACGGCCTCCGGGATCTTCGCGCCGATCCCGCCGCCGGCGAGCAGCCCGCCCCACCGGTCCCGCAGGTCGTGCGCGGTGCGCTCGCAGATCCGCCGCGCCCAGAAGCCGCCGACCACGGGTGCCACGAACGCGGCCCGCAGGTACCAGGCCCAGCCGCCCGCGAGCGGCATCCGGACGAGGGCGATCACGACGACCACGAACAGGATGGCCATCACCGCCATGGTCAGGGCGGCCCGGCCGCGCGCCTCGCGCTCCTTCTTCTTGGCCTCGTTCTTCTCCTTGGCGCCCTTGCTCGCGGCTTCCTTGGTCTCCTTCTCGGCGGCCTCCACCCGGTGGGTGTCCCTGCGGCGGATCTCGAAGGCGGTCACCCAGAGCAGGAATCCGGGCAGGAACAGGAAGCCGAACACCACCGTCACGAGCGTGAGCAGGCTGTCGCGCTGGCGGCGGATCCGGTTGGCCGCGAGGCAGTGCTCCACGACGACCTGCGGTTCGGTGCCGAACGACTGGATGAGCGGTTTACGGGCACCGCCGAGCATGCGCAGTTGCACGGCCCGCGAGAAGGCCTCGCCCAGATTCGGGGCGAGCAGCGACCATCTCCCCTTCTTCACCTCGGACTTGTGCCACTCGTTGTTGGCGTCCTCGATCTTCGAGGCCGGATCGTCCCGGTACGCGGCCGAGGCGATGGCGAAGGTCGCGGCGGTCTGGCCCGCCGATCCCTGCAGCGGGATCTGCGCGCCCGGCCGGAAGTCGAAGATTCCGTCGGCCGAAGCCGGCTTGATCGTGTCCGCCACTGCCACCCCCATCACCGCACGCCGTCGCTGCGGCTTTTCCCGACTTCCCGGCCCCGCACACCTGTTGGACGCGCTGTCGGCCCGATCCGGCTGATCATCGACCAGCGTAGCGGCCACCACCGACACCGGCCCCGAGGAACGGAAAGCCGGTGGTCGGTGCGGGAGCCGGGCGCGTGGTTCCGGTCCGCTGAGCCGGAGTTCGGGCTACGGGGCGTCCTGGGCCTGTTCGCGGATCCGTTCGCTCAGCTGGGCCGGCATCGGCTCGTGCCGGGCGTACCCGCGGCTGAAGCGCGCGGTGCCGTGCGAGAGGGAGCGCAGGTCGACCGCGTACCGGCCGATCTCGATCTCCGGCACCTCGGCCCGCACCAAGGTCCGTCCGCCCGGCGCCTGTTCGGTGCCGACGACGCGGCCGCGCCGCCCGGACAGATCGCTCATCACGGTGCCGACGTAGTCGTCACCGACGAGGACCTCGACCTCGGCGACCGGCTCCAGGAGATGGATCCGTACGTCGGACGCCGCCTCGCGCAGCGCGAGCGCGCCCGCCGTCTGGAACGCCGCGTCGGACGAGTCCACCGAGTGCGCCTTGCCGTCGAGGAGCGTCACCCGCACGTCGATCAGCGGATATCCGGCCGCGACGCCCTTCGCCGCCTGGGCCCGCACGCCCTTCTCCACGGACGGGATGAACTGCCGGGGCACCGCGCCGCCGACGACCTTGTCCACGAACTCGATGCCCGAGCCGCCGGGCAGCGGCTCCACCTCGATCTCGCAGATCGCGTACTGGCCGTGGCCGCCGGACTGCTTCACGTGCCGGCCGCGCCCCGCCGACTTGTTCGCGAACGTCTCCCGAAGGGAGACCTTGTGGGGGATGACGTCGACCTGCACCCCGTACCGGCTGCGCAGCCGTTCCAGGGCGACGTCGGCGTGTGCCTCGCCCAGGCACCACAGCACCAACTGGTGCGTGTCCTGGTTCTGTTCGAGGCGCATCGTCGGGTCCTCGGCGACAAGGCGTGACAGGCCCTGTGACAGCTTGTCCTCGTCGGCCTTGCTGTGCGCCTGGATGGCCAGCGGGAGCAGCGGGTCGGGCATCTCCCACGGCGACATCATCAGCGGCTCTTCGCGCGCCGAGAGCGTGTCCCCGGTCTCCGCGCGGCTCAGTTTCGCGACGCAGGCCAGGTCGCCCGCGATGCAGTGCGTCAGCGTGCGCTGCTGCTTGCCGAAGGGTGCCGAGAGCGCGCCGACCCGCTCGTCCGCCTCATGGAGGGCGCGGGTCTCGTGCCCGTGGTCGGTGAGCCCGTGGCCCGACACGTGCACCGTCTCGTCGGGGCGCAGGGTGCCGGAGAAGACGCGGACGAGCGAGACCCGCCCTACGTAGGGGTCGGACGCGGTCTTCACGACCTCCGCCACCAGCGGCCCTTCGGGGTCGCAGGCGTGGATGTCGAGCTCTTTGCCGTCGCGTTTGTGCACGCCGGGGGTGGCGCGCTCCAGGGGAGTGGGGAAGCCGCCTGTGATGAGTTCGAGGAGTTCGACGGTGCCGATGCCCTGCCGGGCGCCCTCCGCGGCCGGGGCCGCCGCGAGGACCGGGTGGAAGACGCCGCGTGCGACGGCCCGCTCCAGGTCGTCGACGAGCGTCTTGACGTCGATGTCCGCGCCGCCCAGGTAGCGGTCCATGAGGGTCTCGTCCTCGCTCTCCGCGATGATCCCCTCGATGAGACGATTCCGCGCCTCCTCGATCAGCGAGGCCTGTTCCTCGCCCGGTTCGGACTCCTTGCGTTCGCCCGACGCGTAGTCGAAGAGGCGCTGCGAGAGCAGTCCGATCAGGCCGGTCACGGGCGCGTGCCCGTCCGGGGCGGGCTCGCCGCGCAGCGGCAGGTACAGCGGGAGCACGGCGTCGGGGTCGTCGCCGCCGAAGATCTCCGCGCAGGTCCGCGTCATGTCCTCGAAGTCGGCGCGGGCCGCCTCCAGGTGCGTGATCACGATGGCGCGCGGCATGCCGACGGCCGCGCACTCCTCCCACACCATGCGGGTCGCGCCGGCCATCGTCTCGGGGCCGTCGGCCGCCGAGACCACGAAAAGGGCCGCGTCCGCGGCTCGCAGACCGGCCCTCAACTCCCCGACGAAATCCGCGTAGCCGGGGGTGTCCAGAATATTGATCTTGAATCCGTCCCACTCCAGCGGGACGAGCGAGAGCTGGACCGAGCGCTGCTGGCGGTGCTCGATCTCGTCGTAGTCGGAGACGGATGTGCCGTCCTCGACCCGGCCCGCCCTGTTCACCGCCCCCGCGGTCAGCGCGAGGGCCTCCACCAGGGTCGTCTTGCCCGATCCGCTGTGGCCGACCAGCACCACATTCCGTACGGACGCGGGATGGTCGGCCGTCGCTGCCCTGCCGGCGGCTCCGGGGTGTCCGTTGGTCTTGTCGCCCATGCCTTGCCTCCCGGTTGCTTGCTGCTCGGTGAGGTCCTAGGTCGTCATCGGCCTTGTGGGGGTCGTATGAGGCCTGTGGGCGCGGACACGCGAATCCGCGTGCGGAGGCGGCTTCGGCGACGCCCGCGGTGTCTTCGAGCTTTCCACTCGGGTCACTGTGCGTCCATACGTCGTACGGGATCGCACGCCCACGCGTGCGGCCCGTCCACGGTTCGCACGTGTGCGTGGCTACGATGGGCCAGCCGGTGGCCAGAGGGGCCGCGCGGCCACCGACCCCTCGGGAAGGCCATGCTGAACAAGTACGCGCGTGCATTCTTTACGCGTGTCCTCACACCGTTCGCCGCGTTTCTCATCCGCCGCGGAGTCAGCCCCGACGCGGTCACGCTCCTGGGCACCGCCGGAGTCGTGGCCGGTGCGCTGGTCTTCTATCCGCGCGGCGAGTTCTTCTGGGGAACCGTCGTCATCACGCTGTTCGTCTTCTCGGACCTCGTCGACGGAAACATGGCGCGCCAGCTCGGCCGCTCCAGCCGCTGGGGCGCCTTCCTGGACTCCACGCTCGACCGGGTCGCGGACAGCGCGATCTTCGGTGGCCTGGCGCTCTGGTACGCGGGCGGGGGCGACGACAGCGTCCTGTGCGCCGTGTCGATCTTCTGCCTCGCCAGCGGCCAGGTCGTGTCCTACACGAAGGCGCGCGGCGAGGCGATCGGCCTGCCCGTCGCCGTGAACGGGCTCGTCGAGCGCGCCGAGCGGCTCGTCATCTCGCTCGTCGCCGCGGGCTTCGCCGGGCTGCACAAGTTCGGCGTGCCCGGCATCCAGTACCTGCTGCCCGTCGCCCTGTGGATCGTCGCCGTGGGCAGCCTCGTCACGCTGATCCAGCGCGTGGTGACGGTGCGCCGGGAGTCCGCCGAGGCCGACGCGGCGGCGGCCGCCCAGGAGGGGGCCGGCTCGTGAGCGGGGCACAGGAGCGGGTGACGGACGCGCTGTACGGGCTCGGCTGGGCGACCGTCAAGAAGCTTCCCGAGCCGGTGGCGAACCGCCTCGGCCGCACGATCGCCGACACCGTCTGGAAGAAGCGCGGCAAGGGTGTGCTGCGCCTCGAGGCCAACCTCGCGCGCGTGGTGCCCGACGCCACGCCACAGCGGCTGCAAGAGCTCTCCCAGAAGGGCATGCGCTCGTACCTGCGCTACTGGATGGAGTCCTTCCGGCTCCCCGCGTGGAGCAAGGAGCGCATCAAGGAGGGCTTCTCGGTCAAGGACGTCCACTACCTCACCGAGGGCCTGGACTCCGGCAGGGGCGTCGTCCTCGCGCTGCCCCACATGGGCAATTACGACCTCGCGGGCGCCTGGGTCACCACCAAGCTGGACACTCCGTTCACGACCGTCGCGGAGCGGCTCAAGCCGGAGACCCTGTACGACCGGTTCGTCGCCTACAGGGAGGGCCTCGGCATGGAGGTGCTGCCCCACACGGGCGGTTCCGCCTTCGGGACGCTCGCCCGGCGGCTGCGCTCCGGCGGGCTCGTCTGTCTGGTCGCCGACCGGGATCTGTCGTCCTCCGGTGTGGAGGTCAAGTTCTTCGGCGAGACGACGCGGATGCCCGCGGGGCCCGCGATGCTCGCGCAGCAGACCGGCGCGTTGCTTCTGCCGGTGACCCTCTGGTACGACGACTCACCCATAATGCGCGGACGCGTCCATCCGCCCGTCGATGTGCCGGAGACAGGTACTCGGGCCGAGAAGACGTCTGTCATGACGCAGGCGCTGGCCGATGCCTTCGCCACGGGGATCGCGGACCATCCGGAGGACTGGCACATGCTGCAGCGCTTGTGGCTCGCCGACCTCGAGAGTTTCGAAGAGAGGCCGGCGTGAGGATCGGAATCGTCTGCCCGTACTCCTGGGACGTGCCGGGCGGCGTCCAGTTCCACATCCGCGATCTGGCGGAGCACCTCATCGCCCTGGGGCACGAGGTGTCCGTCCTCGCTCCCGCGGACGACGAGACCCCGCTGCCGCCGTACGTCGTGTCGGCGGGGCGCGCGGTTCCCGTGCCGTACAACGGCTCGGTGGCGCGCCTCAACTTCGGCTTTCTGAGCGCGGCGCGGGTACGCCGATGGCTGCACGACGGCACGTTCGACGTGATCCACATCCACGAACCGGCTTCGCCCTCGCTCGGCCTCCTGACGTGCTGGGCGGCGCAGGGCCCCATCGTCGCGACCTTCCACACGTCGAACCCCCGCTCGCGCGCCATGATCGCGGCGTATCCGATCCTCCAGCCCGCCCTGGAGAAGATCAGCGCGCGCATCGCGGTGAGCGAGTACGCGCGCCGTACGCTGGTCGAGCACTTGGGCGGCGACGCGGTCGTCATCCCGAACGGCGTCGACGTCGACTTCTTCGCGCGGGCCGAGCCCAAGGCCGAGTGGCAGGGGGACACGATCGGCTTCATCGGCCGCATCGACGAGCCCCGCAAGGGCCTGCCGGTGCTCATGAAGGCGCTCCCGAAGATCCTCGCGGAGCGCCCGCAGACGCGTCTCCTGGTCGCCGGGCGCGGCGACGAGGACGAGGCGGTCGCCTCACTCCCGAAGGAGATGCGCGACCGCGTCGAATTCCTCGGCATGGTGAGCGACGAGGACAAGGCGCGCCTTCTGGCGAGCGTCGATGTCTACGTAGCGCCCAACACCGGAGGCGAGAGTTTCGGCATCATCCTGGTGGAGGCCATGTCGGCGGGCGCCCCGGTCCTCGCCTCCGACCTGGACGCCTTCGCCCAGGTCCTCGACCAGGGCGCGGCCGGTGAACTCTTCACCAATGAGGACGCCGACACCCTCGCCGTCGCCGCCCTGCGCCTCCTGGGCGACCCGGAGCGCCGCGCCGAACTACGCGCGCGTGGCAGCAAGCACGTCCGCCGCTTCGACTGGTCCACGGTCGGCGCGGACATCCTCTCGGTCTACGAGACGGTGGCCCAGGGCGCGGCGGCGGTGGCGGCGGACGAGCGCACGGGGCTGCGGGCGCGCTGGGGCCTGGCGAGGGACTGAGGCCTCGCGTCCTGGCGTGGAGCGTCCCGGTAGCCTTGCCGCCCGTGACCGTCACCCTCATCTGGATCGCCGTAGCCCTCTTCGCGATCGGGCTCTACCTGAGCTGGACCGCGGGCCGGCTCGACCGCCTGCACGCCCGTATCGACGCTGCCCGCGCCGCCCTCGACGCCCAACTCCTGCGCCGCGCCTCGGTCGCCCAGGAACTGGCCACGTCCGGCGTCCTCGACCCCGCCGCGTCGATCGTCCTGTACGAGGCCGCGCACGCCGCGCGGCAGGCCGAGGAGGAGCAGCGCGAGGTCGCGGAGAGCGAGCTCAGCCAGTCGCTCAGGGCGGTCTTCAACGAGCCCGACCAGGTCGAGGTGGTCCGCGAGGCCCCCGGCGGCGACGAGGCGTCGGAGGAGCTAGCGCAGGCGGTCCGCCGCGTCCCCATGGCCCGCCGCTTCCACAACGACGCCGTACGCGCCGCCCGCGCGCTGCGCCGCCACCGCAAGGTCCGCTGGTTCCGGCTCGCCGGGCACGCCCCGTTCCCGCTGGCCTTCGAGATGGACGACGAACCGCCGACGGCGCTGGCCGACCGCGCCACCAACTAGATCCCAGGCCAATGGGATCCCAGGCCAAAAGGATCCACCGGCTACCCATTGGCCCTTGTAGTGGCCTGTTCCCCAGAGGTTTCCTCGGTGCTGCAAAAGCCTTCTTCACCGAGTGAGGTCACCCGTGTCCACTTCCGAAACCCCCGCCACCGGTACCGCCCGCGTCAAGCGCGGCATGGCCGAGCAGCTCAAGGGCGGCGTCATCATGGACGTCGTCACGCCCGAGCAGGCGAAGATCGCCGAGGACGCGGGCGCCGTCGCGGTGATGGCCCTGGAGCGGGTCCCGGCCGACATCCGCAAGGACGGCGGCGTGGCCCGGATGTCCGACCCGGACATGATCGAGGGCATCATCGGCGCCGTCTCGATCCCGGTGATGGCCAAGTCCCGCATCGGCCACTTCGTCGAGGCCCAGGTGCTGCAGTCGCTCGGCGTCGACTACATCGACGAGTCTGAGGTGCTCACCCCGGCCGACGAGGTCAACCACAGCGACAAGTTCGCCTTCACGACCCCGTTCGTCTGCGGCGCCACCAACCTGGGCGAGGCCCTGCGCCGCATAGCCGAGGGCGCCGCGATGATCCGCTCCAAGGGCGAGGCAGGCACCGGCAACGTCGTCGAGGCCGTCCGCCACATGCGCCAGATCAAGAACGAGATCGCCCGCCTGCGCGGCTTCGACAACAACGAGCTGTACGCCGCCGCCAAGGACCTGCGCGCCCCGTACGAGCTGGTCAAGGAGGTCGCCGAGCTCGGCAAGCTGCCGGTCGTACTGTTCTCCGCCGGTGGCGTCGCCACCCCCGCCGACGCCGCGCTGATGCGCCAGCTCGGCGCCGAGGGCGTCTTCGTCGGCTCCGGCATCTTCAAGTCCGGCGACCCCGCCAAGCGCGCCGCCGCGATCGTGAAGGCCACCACGTTCTACGACGACCCGAAGATCGTCGCCGAGGCCTCCCGCAACCTCGGCGAGGCCATGGTCGGCATCAACTGCGACACCCTCCCCGAGGGCGAGCGCTACGCGAACCGGGGCTGGTAAGCGCCCATGAGCACCCCCGTTGTCGGAGTCCTGGCGCTCCAGGGCGACGTACGGGAGCACCTCGTCGCCCTGGCCACGGCCGATGCCGTGGCCAGGGCGGTGCGGCGCCCCGAAGAACTGGCCGAGGTCGACGGGCTCGTGATCCCCGGCGGCGAGTCGACCACCATCTCGAAACTGGCCCACCTCTTCGGCCTGATGGAACCTCTACGCGCGCGCGTACGCGAAGGCATGCCCGTCTACGGGACGTGCGCGGGCCTGATCATGCTCGCCGACAAGATCCTCGACCCGCGCTCGGGCCAGGAGACCTTCGGCGGAATCGACATGATCGTGCGGCGCAACGCCTTCGGACGGCAGAACGAGTCCTTCGAAGCGGCTGTCGACGTACAGGGAGTCGAGGGCGATCCTGTAGAGGGCGTCTTCATCCGCGCCCCCTGGGTGGAGTCCGTGGGCGCCGAGGTGGAGGTGCTCGCCGAGCACGAGGGACACATCGTCGCAGTTCGGCAGGGCGATGCCCTGGCGACGTCCTTCCACCCCGAGCTCACCGGGGACCACCGGATCCACGCGCTGTTCGTGGACATGGTGCGGGCAAAGAGCGCCGCGGGTTCCTTGTAGGATCTCTGGCGTTCGTTCATTGGTTACGCGAAGGAGACAGGCAGATGTCCGGCCACTCTAAATGGGCTACGACGAAGCACAAGAAGGCCGTGATCGATGCCAAGCGCGGCAAGCTCTTCGCGAAGCTGATCAAGAACATCGAGGTCGCCGCGCGCATGGGCGGCACCGACATCGAGGGCAACCCGACGCTGTTCGACGCCATTCAGAAGGCGAAGAAGCAGTCGGTGCCCAACAAGAACATCGACTCCGCGGTCAAGCGCGGCGGCGGCCTCGAGGCCGGCGGCGCCGACTACGAGACGATCATGTACGAGGGCTACGGTCCGAACGGTGTCGCGGTGCTCATCGAGTGCCTCACCGACAACCGCAACCGCGCCGCGTCCGACGTGCGCGTCGCCATGACGCGCAACGGCGGCTCGATGGCCGACCCGGGCTCGGTCTCGTACCTGTTCAACCGCAAGGGCGTCGTGATCGTCCCCAAGGCGGAGCTGTCCGAGGACGACGTCCTGGGCGCCGTGCTCGACGCGGGCGCCGAGGAGGTCAACGACCTGGGCGAGTCCTTCGAGGTGCTCTCCGAGGCCACCGACCTCGTCGCGGTCCGCACCGCCCTGGTGGACGCCGGCATCGACTACGACTCGGCGGACGCCAACTTCGTCCCGACCATGCAGGTCGAGCTGGACGAGGAGGGCGCACGCAAGATCTTCAAGCTGATCGACGCGCTTGAGGACAGCGACGACGTGCAGAACGTCTTCGCCAACTTCGACGTCTCCGACGAGGTCATGGAGAAGGTCGACGCGTAGGCGCTGCCGCGCACGGGCATCACAGCGGCGGGCCGGGGAGACACGTCTCCCCGGCCCGCCGTCGTTGTCAGTGGCAGCCGATAGCCTGGAGGCCATTCGAAGATCACTCGCGGTCGGGAGGGGGCGCGCATGCGTGTACTGGGGGTCGACCCAGGGCTCACCCGCTGCGGTGTCGGCGTCGTCGAGGGGGTCGCGGGGAGGCCCCTGACGATGCGCGGCGTCGGCGTCGTACGGACGCCCGCCGACGCCGAGTTGGGCCACCGCCTCGTCGCCATCGAGCAGGGCATCGAGCAGTGGCTCGACGAGCACCGCCCCGAAGTCCTCGCCGTGGAGCGGGTGTTCAGCCAGCACAATGTGAGCACGGTGATGGGCACCGCCCAGGCAAGCGCCGTCGCCATGCTGTGCGCCGCGCGCCGCGGTCTCCCCGTGGCGCTGCACACGCCCAGCGAGGTCAAGGCAGCCGTCACCGGCACGGGCCGCGCCGACAAGGCGCAGGTGGGCGCCATGGTGACGCGACTGCTGCGGCTCGACGCACCACCCAAGCCGGCCGACGCCGCGGACGCGCTCGCCCTGGCCATCTGCCACATCTGGCGCGCCCCCGCGCAGAACAGACTCCAGCAGGCCGTCGCCCAGCACGCGGCCCAGGCATCCAAGGCATCCCGAACCGCCACCGTGAAAGGCCGTACCGCATGATCGCCTTCGTCAGCGGCCCCGTCGCCGCCCTCGCCCCCGACGCCGCGGTGGTCGAGGTGGGCGGTGTCGGCATGGCCCTCCAGTGCACGCCGAACACGCTGTCCGCGCTCCGCATCGGCCAGCAGGCCAAGCTCGCCACCTCCCTCGTCGTACGGGAGGACTCGCTCACCCTGTACGGCTTCGCGGACGACGACGAGAAGCAGACCTTCGAGCTGCTGCAGACCGCGAGCGGCGTAGGACCGCGCCTGGCCCAGGCGATGCTCGCCGTGCACAGCCCGGACGCGCTGCGCAGAGCCGTCTCCACCGGCGACGAGAAGGCGCTCACCGCCGTCCCCGGCATCGGCAAGAAGGGCGCCCAGAAGCTGCTCCTGGAGCTGAAGGACCGCCTCGGCGAGCCCCTCGGCACCGGCGGCCCCGCCATCGGCACGGCCGTCACCAACGGCTGGCGCGAGCAGCTGCACGCCGCCCTGATCGGCCTCGGCTACGCCACGAGAGAGGCCGACGAGGCGGTCGACGCTGTCGCCCCGCAGGCCGAGGCCACCGAGGGCACCCCGCAGGTGGGCCAGCTCCTGAAGGCGGCGCTCCAGACCCTCAACCGCACCCGCTAGCCCGTCGGCCGACGCCGCCCCCTGATCCCGTAGACACGTACACGTACACGTACACGTACACGTACACGTACACGTACACGTACACGTAGACCCGTTACGCGAGGCACACCACATGAACTGGGACGAGACCACCGACGACGCCGCGACGCCGCAGGCCGACCGGCCCGTCGGGCCCGCCGCGGAGCGGCTGGTGGGCTCCGTCGCCGACACGGAGGACCAGGCCGTCGAGGCGGCCCTGCGCCCCAAGGACCTGGACGAGTTCATCGGCCAGGAGAAGGTCAGGGAACAGCTCGACCTCGTGCTGCGCGCCGCCCGCGCGCGTGGGGCCACCGCCGACCACGTCCTGCTCTCCGGCGCCCCCGGCCTCGGCAAGACCACCCTCTCCATGATCATCGCGGCGGAGATGGGTGCCCCGATCCGCATCACCAGCGGCCCCGCGATCCAGCACGCCGGAGACCTCGCAGCGATCCTCTCCTCCCTCCAGGAAGGTGAGGTCCTCTTCCTCGACGAGATCCACCGGATGTCCCGGCCCGCCGAGGAAATGCTCTACATGGCGATGGAGGACTTCCGCGTCGACGTCATCGTCGGCAAGGGCCCCGGCGCCACCGCCATCCCGCTGGAACTGCCGCCCTTCACCCTCGTCGGCGCCACCACGCGCGCGGGGCTGCTGCCGCCGCCGCTGCGCGACCGCTTCGGCTTCACCGCCCACATGGAGTTCTACGGGCCCACCGAGCTGGAGCGGGTGATCCATCGCTCGGCGTCCCTCCTCGATGTGGCGATCGACACCGAAGGCGCCGCCGAGATCGCCGGACGCTCCCGCGGCACCCCCCGCATCGCCAACCGCCTGCTGCGCCGCGTACGCGACTACGCGCAGGTCAAGGCCGACGGCGACATCACCAGGGACATCGCCTCCGCCGCCCTCGGCGTCTACGAGGTGGACGGCCGCGGCCTCGACCGGCTCGACCGCGCCGTGCTCGAAGCCCTGCTCAAGCTGTTCGGCGGCGGGCCTGTGGGACTTTCGACACTTGCCGTGGCCGTGGGGGAGGAGCGTGAGACCGTGGAGGAGGTCGCCGAGCCCTTCCTCGTACGGGAAGGACTCCTGGCGCGCACCCCCAGGGGCCGTGTCGCGACCCCCGCCGCGTGGGCCCACCTGGGACTCACCGCACCCCAAGGGAGACCTGGAGCAGGCGGCCAGCCGGGCCTCTTCGGGGCCTGACGGCGCGGGTACTCGCCGGGGCTGGAACCCCGGTGCCATGCTGAGCGTTGTTCCCACAGTGCGGACTCGCTTAGACTCCGCCGACGTCGCCTTTACGGCGGCGTAATACCCCATCATCGACACGGCTGCATTTCGACGCGGCCGAATGAAGGAAGTTCCTACCCGTGAGTCTCGTGACCCTCCTCCCGTTCATCGTGCTCATCGGGGCCATGTTCCTGATGACCCGGTCTGCGAAGAAGAAGCAGCAGCAGGCCGCGAACATGCGTAATGAGATGCAGCCCGGTTCCGGCGTCCGCACGATCGGGGGCATGTACGCGACGGTCAAGGAGGTCCACGACGACGCGGTTCTCCTCGACGCCGGCCCCGGCGTCCACCTCATGTTCGCGAAGAACGCCATCGGCGCCGTGCTCACCGATGACGAGTACAACCGCATCGTTCACGGCGAGGAAGTCGTTGACGATGACGAACTGACCGACAGCGCCGTCGTCCCGGACGACGCGTCCTCCCTCACCGAGACCGACGAGACCGCCGCCGACGACTCGCGCATCGACCTCGGCAAGAAGGACGAGCCGGCCGAATCGGCCGAGCCGACCGAGGCCGCGGACGCCGACAAGGCCGACAAGGCCGACGACGCCGAGGCGAAGAAGACCGACGGCGAGTCCGACGCGAAGTAGTACGACCGGAACCGTGGGGCGACCGCTCGATGTGCCCCGCGGTTCCCGTTCGTGCGTGACGCGCGCGGACTCTCGACCATTTCATGGCCGTCCGGGCACCCAACCCCGATGCCGGACGGATGGAGAGGGAGTACGAGAAGGTGGCCACACCTAAGAAGAGCCGAGGGGCAGGTGCCCAGTCGAAGCCGGGCCGTGCCCTGGGCCTGATCGTGATCATCATGGTCGCGCTCGTCGGGGGGATGTTCGCCTCCGGCACGTTCACGCCGCGCCTCGGCATCGACCTCGCGGGCGGTACCAGCATCACGCTGGAAGCCAAGAACGAGCCGGGCAAGCCCAACGCGATCAACAAGACCAACATGGACACCGCGACGGACATCATCAACCGTCGCGTCAACGGCATGGGTGTCTCCGAGGCCGAGGTCCAGACGCAGGGCAAGAGCAACATCATCGTCAACATCCCGCGAGGGACGAACGAGAAGCAGGCCCGCGAGCAGGTCGGCACGACCGCGCAGCTCTACTTCCGTCCGGTCATGACGATGGCCGCCGGCGCTCCCACCGGCGGCAAGGGCGACAAGTCGGCCACCCCGTCCCCGAGCGCCACCTCGGGCGGCAAGGCGACCGACAAGGCCACCGGCTCGGACAAGACGAGCGGCGGGGACAAGGCGACCGAGAAGTCGGCCGCCACGCCGTCCGCGAGCGCCACCACGCAGGGCCGCGCCGTCACGGACAGCCTCAAGGCCGACGCGACGCCGAGCGCCTCCGCGAAGAGCGGCGACGACGCCAAGACCACCCCGGGCGCCACCCCCAGCGCCAGCACCGACCCGGCGACCGCCGCGCTGCAGAAGAAGTTCACGCAGCTCGACTGCACGGACCGGGCCGCCCGCACCAAGGTCAACGAGGGCGCGAAGTCCACGGACCCGATCATTGCCTGCGGTAAGAGCCAGGGGCAGTGGGCCAAGTACATCCTCGGCCCGTCCGAGGTGGGCGGCAAGGACGTCAAGAAGGCCCAGGCGACGATCAACCAGCAGAACGGCCAGTGGGTCGTGAACATGGAGTTCACGAGCGGCGGTTCGAAGAAGTTCGCCGCGACGACCAGCAAGCTCAAGAGCCAGCAGTCGCCGATGAACCAGTTCGCCATCGTCCTCGACGGCGACGTCGTCTCCGCCCCCAGCGTCAGCTCCACGCTCAGCCAGAACGCCGAGATCTCCGGCTCCTTCACCCAGGAGTCCGCCCAGGACCTCGCGAACGTGCTGTCCTACGGCGCCCTGCCGCTGACCTTCCACGAGCAGAGCGTCACCTCGGTGACCGCCGCGCTCGGCGGTGAGCAGCTGCACGCCGGTCTGATCGCCGGCGCCATCGGCCTCGCGCTGGTCATCATCTACCTGGTGGTCTACTACCGCGGCCTGTCGCTCATCGCGCTCGCCTCGCTGCTGACCTCCGGCATCCTCACGTACACCCTGATGACGCTGCTCGGCCCGGCCATCGGCTTCGCGCTGAACCTGCCGGCCGTCTGTGGTGCCATCGTGGCCATCGGTATCACCGCGGACTCGTTCATCGTGTACTTCGAGCGAATCCGTGACGAGGTCAGAGAGGGGCGCACCGTGCGGCCCGCGGTGGAGCGCGCCTGGCCCCGGGCCCGACGCACCATCCTGGTCTCCGACTTCGTGTCGTTCCTCGCGGCCGCGGTGCTGTACATCGTGACCGTCGGCAAGGTGCAGGGCTTCGCGTTCACGCTCGGCCTGACCACCCTGCTCGACGTCGTCGTGGTCTTCCTCTTCACGAAGCCGCTGATGACGATCCTGGCCCGCACCAAGTTCTTCACGAGCGGCCACAAGTGGTCCGGCCTGGACCCGAAGCGCCTCGGCGTGCAGCCCCCGCTGCGTCGCACGCGCCGCGCCACCCGCCCTGTCGACCCGAAGGAGGCGTGAGATGTCGAAGCTGGGCAATCTCGGCGCCAAGCTGTATCGCGGTGAGGTCGGGTACGACTTCATCGGGAAGCGCAAGATCTGGTACGGCGTCTCGATCCTGATCACCATCACGGCCATCGTCGGCCTGGCGGTGCGCGGCCTGAACATGGGCATCGAGTTCGAGGGCGGCGCGATCTTCACGACGCCCAAGACCAGCGTCTCGGCCCAGAAGGCGGAGGAGTACGCCGCCGACGCCTCGGGCCACCCGGCGGTCGTCCAGGAGCTCGGCTCGGGCGGTCTGCGCATCCAGGTCGCGGGCGTCGACACGGCCAAGTCGGACCAGATCAAGGCCGAGCTGTCCAAGGACATGGACATCAAGGCCGACGACATCAACGCCGACCTGGTGGGCCCCAGTTGGGGCGCGTCGATCGCCAACAAGGCATGGCAGGGCCTGGCCATCTTCATGGTCCTCGTCGTGATCTATCTGGCGATCGCCTTCGAGTGGCGGATGGCGCTCGCGGCACTCGTCGCGCTCATCCACGACATCACGATCACCGTCGGGATCTACGCCCTCGTGGGCTTCGAGGTCACGCAGGGCACGGTGATCGGTCTGCTGACCATTCTTGGTTATTCGCTCTACGACACGGTCGTCGTCTTCGACTCGCTCAAGGAACAGACCAAGGGCCTGGAGAAACAGACCCGTTGGACCTACAGCGAGGTCGCGAACCGGTCGATCAACTCCACCCTGGTCCGCTCGATCAACACCACGGTCGTGGCGCTCCTCCCGGTCGGCGGCCTGCTGTTCATCGGCGGCGGCTTCCTCGGCGCGGGCATGCTGAACGACATCTCGCTGTCGCTCTTCGTGGGCCTCGCCGCCGGTGCGTACTCCTCGATCTTCATCGCCACTCCGCTGGTCGCCGACCTCAAGGAGCGCGACCCGAAGATGAAGGCGCTCAAGAAGCGGGTCCTCGCCAAGCGGGCCGCCGCCGCGGCGAAGGCCGAGCCGGCCGTGGTCGGCCACCAGGCCGACGCCTCGGAGGACGACGCGGAGCCGGAGGACGCCGCCCCCGCGGGCGCGGCCACGGGCCCGCGCAACCAGCCGGTCCGCAACAGGGGCCGCGGTCGCCCCTCGGGCAAGCGCCGCTGACCCGGATCCACCCGATCCGTCACGGACGCCACAAGGGCGCCAGGAGCCGTCGAGGCCCTGGCGCCCTTGCCGTTCGCCCGACAGTGCCGACTGCTAGGGTTGGCGCGTTGAAAATCGCCCGACACACTCGCTGAGGTGCAGAAATGACCGATATCAAGGAGCTGCTCCTCAGCCGCATCCGCGATGTGCAGGACTATCCGGAGCCGGGCGTCCTCTTCAAGGACATCACCCCGCTGCTCGCGGACCCGCCGGCCTTCACCGCCCTCACCGACACCCTCGCTGAGCTGTGCGTCCGGCACGGCGCCACGAAGATCGTCGGCCTGGAGGCGCGCGGCTTCATCCTGGGCGCCCCCGTCGCGATCCGCGCGGGCCTCGGATTCATCCCCGTACGCAAGGCGGGCAAGCTCCCCGGCGCGACGCTCTCGCAGTCGTACGACCTCGAGTACGGCTCCGCCGAGATCGAGGTGCACGCCGAGGACCTCGGCGCCGACGACCGTGTCATGGTGATCGACGACGTGCTGGCCACCGGCGGCACCGCCGAGGCCGCCGTGCGTCTGATCCGCCGCGCGGGCGCCGAGGTCGCGGGCTGCGCGGTCCTCATGGAGCTCGGCTTCCTCTCCGGCCGCGAGCGCCTGGAACCCGCGCTTCAGGGCGCCCCGCTCGACGCCCTGCTGGTCGTGTGAAGCGGTGAAGCGGTTGAATCCGTAAAACGGCAGGTCATAGCCTTGTTGGCGGGCCCGGAGGAATCCGGCGCCCGCCACTGGTGTTCCACGAATACGTAACCGTCCCACCGGCCCAGGGCGAGCCGAGGACTCCGGATCGATACCATGGGCTCTCCGGGACCTGAACGGGGGACCCGTCGCGCACGAGGAGCGCCGTTGCCAGACGAGGCCAAGCCACTCACCGCCGCCGCGCAGGACCAACAGGCCGCGGCGTCTTCGGACGCGCCCGCGAAGCCCCCGAAGCCCGCGCCGCCGAACGGGAACGGCGCAGCGGCCGAGCAGTCACGCCCCAAGCCCCCCGCCGAGCGGCCCCGCCCCACGCCGCCGCCCGCGATCCGCGCCGCCGCGAACCAGCCGGCCGCCCGCTCCGGCTCCTCCAACCGCGTCCGCGCCCGCCTGGCACGCCTCGGCGTACAGCGCTCGAACCCGTACAACCCGGTCCTGGAGCCGCTGCTGCGGATAGTGCGCAGCAACGACCCGAAGATCGAGACGTCCACGCTGCGCCAGGTCGAGCGCGCCTACCAGGTCGCCGAGCGCTGGCACCGCGGCCAGAAGCGCAAGAGCGGCGACCCGTACATCACGCACCCGCTCGCGGTGACGACGATCCTGGCCGAGCTGGGCATGGACCCGGCGACGCTCATGGCGGGCCTGCTTCACGACACCGTCGAGGACACCGAGTACGGCCTGGACACCCTCAAGCGCGACTTCGGCGACCAGGTGGCGCTCCTCGTCGACGGCGTGACCAAGCTGGACAAGGTCAAGTTCGGCGAGGCCGCGCAGGCCGAGACCGTGCGCAAGATGGTCGTCGCCATGGCCAAGGACCCGCGCGTCCTGGTCATCAAGCTCGCCGACCGCCTGCACAACATGCGCACCATGCGCTACCTCAAGCGCGAGAAGCAGGAGAAGAAGGCGCGCGAGACCCTGGAGATCTACGCGCCGCTCGCCCACCGCCTGGGCATGAACACCATCAAGTGGGAGCTGGAGGACCTCGCCTTCGCGATCCTCTACCCCAAGATGTACGACGAGATCGTGCGGCTCGTGGCCGAACGCGCGCCCAAGCGCGACGAGTACCTGGCCATAGTGACCGACGAGGTGCAGTCCGACCTGCGCGCGGCCCGCATCAAGGCGACCGTCACCGGACGCCCGAAGCACTACTACAGCGTCTACCAGAAGATGATCGTCCGCGGCCGGGACTTCGCGGAGATCTACGACCTGGTGGGCATCCGTGTCCTCGTCGACACGGTGAGGGACTGTTACGCCGCTCTCGGCACGGTCCACGCGCGATGGAACCCGGTTCCGGGCCGGTTCAAGGACTACATCGCGATGCCCAAGTTCAACATGTACCAGTCGCTGCACACGACGGTGATCGGCCCCAACGGCAAGCCCGTTGAGCTCCAGATCCGTACGTTCGACATGCACCGGCGCGCCGAGTACGGCATCGCCGCGCACTGGAAGTACAAGCAGGAGGCCGTCGCCGGCGCCTCCAAGGTGCGCACCGACGCGCCCAAGTCGTCCGGCAAGGGCGGCAAGGACGACCACCTCAACGACATGGCGTGGCTGCGCCAACTCCTCGACTGGCAGAAGGAGACGGAGGACCCGGGCGAGTTCCTGGAGTCCCTGCGCTTCGACCTGTCGCGCAACGAAGTCTTCGTCTTCACGCCGAAGGGCGACGTCATAGCGCTTCCGGCCGGGGCGACGCCGGTGGACTTCTCGTACGCGGTCCACACGGAGGTCGGCCACCGGACCATAGGAGCACGCGTCAACGGACGCCTCGTGCCCCTCGAATCCACCCTGGACAACGGCGACTTGGTGGAGGTCTTCACCTCCAAGGCACAGGGCGCCGGCCCGTCCCGCGACTGGCTCGGCTTCGTCAAGTCGCCGCGGGCGCGCAACAAGATCCGCGCCTGGTTCTCCAAGGAGCGCCGCGAAGAGGCCATCGAGCAGGGCAAGGACGCCATCGCGCGCGCCATGCGCAAGCAGAACCTGCCGATCCAGCGGATCCTGACCGGCGACTCGCTCGTCACACTCGCGCACGAGATGCGCTACCCCGACATTTCGTCCCTGTACGCGGCCATCGGAGAGGGCCACGTCACGGCGCAGTCCGTGGTCCAGAAGCTCGTGCAGGCGCTCGGCGGCGAGGAGGCCGCCAACGAGGACATCGCGGAGAGCGCACCGCCCTCACGCGGCCGCTCCAAGCGCCGCTCGAACGCGGACCCGGGCGTCGTGGTCAAGGGCGTCGACGACGTCTGGGTGAAGCTGGCGCGCTGCTGTACGCCGGTGCCGGGCGACCCCATCATCGGCTTCGTCACGCGCGGCAGCGGCGTATCGGTTCACCGCAGCGACTGCGTGAACGTGGACTCCTTGTCGCGCGAGCCGGAACGCATCCTTGAGGTGGAGTGGGCGCCGACCCAGTCCTCGGTCTTCCTGGTCGCCATTCAGGTCGAGGCCCTGGACCGCTCGCGGCTGTTGTCGGACGTGACCCGGGTCCTGTCGGACCAGCACGTGAACATCCTGTCCGCGGCGGTGCAGACCTCGCGGGACCGGGTGGCCACGTCCCGCTTCACGTTCGAGATGGGCGACCCGAAGCACCTGGGCCATGTCCTGAAGGCCGTACGCGGCGTGGAGGGCGTGTACGACGTGTACCGGGTGACGTCGGCGCGACGGCCCTGATTTTCGCCCCTGCGGCGATTGAGCAGCGGGGTCCGGGGCAGCGCCCCGAGGCATGAGAACGGCCCCCGAGCACAGTGCTCGGGGGCCGTTCCACGTACCGGTCTCAGCGGAGCGTCACCCGCCGAACTCGTGCAAGCCCTTCAACGCCTGGTCCAGCAGCGCCTGCCGCCCATCGAGCTCACGCTGCAGCTTGTCGGCCTTCGCGTTGTTGCCCTGCGCACGCGCCTGCTCGATCTGACCCGTGAGCTTGTCGACCGCGGCCTGCAGCTGACCGGTGAGGCCCTCGGCACGCGCGCGTGCCTCCGGGTTCGTCCGGCGCCACTCCGCTTCCTCGGACTCCTGGATGGCCCGCTCCACGGCGTGCATCCGGCCCTCGACCTTCGGCCGCGCGTCCCGCGGGACGTGGCCGATGGCCTCCCAGCGCTCGTTGATCGAGCGGAACGCGGCGCGCGCCGCCTTCAGGTCCGTGACCGGCAGGATCTTCTCGGCCTCGTCGGCGAGCGCCTCCTTGAGCTTGAGGTTCTCGCCCTGCTCGGCGTCGCGCTCGGCGAACACCGCGCTACGGGCCGCGAAGAAGATGTCCTGGGCGTCCCGGAAGCGGTTCCACAGGTCGTCCTCGTGCTCGCGCTGGGCGCGGCCCGCGGCCTTCCAGTCCGTCATCAGGTCGCGGTACCGGGCCGCCGTGGCACCCCAGTCCGTCGAGTTCGACAGCGACTCGGCCTCGGCGACCAGCTTCTCCTTGGTCTTACGGGCCTCCTCGCGCTGCGCGTCGAGCGACGCGAAGTGCGCCTTGCGCCGCTTGGAGAAGGCCGACCGGGCGTGCGAGAAGCGGTGCCACAGCTCGTCGTCCGACTTCCGGTCGAGCCGCGGCAGGCCCTTCCAGGTGTCCACGAGCGCGCGCAGCCGCTCGCCGGCCGCCCGCCACTGCTCGGACTGGGCCAGCTCCTCCGCCTCGACGACCAGCGCCTCCTTGGCGTGCCGGGCCTCGTCGGACTGCTTCGCCTTCTGGGCCTTGCGCTCCTCGCGCCGCGTCTCGACGCTCTCCACCAGCTTGTCGAGCCGCTTGCCGAGCGCCTCCAGGTCACCGATCGCGTGCGCGTCCGTGACCTGCTCCCGCAGGTGCTCGATCGCCGTCATGGCGTCCTTGGCCGACAGATCGGTCGTCTGCACCCGGCGTTCGAGGAGCCCGATCTCGACGACCAGGCCGTCGTACTTGCGCTTGAAGTAGGCAAGGGCCTCCTCCGGGGACCCCGCCTTCCACGAACCGACTTCACGCTCGCTGCCGTCGGCCGAACGCACGTACACGGTCCCCGTCTCGTCGACGCGGCCCCACGGGTCGCTGCTCACAGCGCCTCCTCCACATGATGCCTGCGCGGGGCGCCTCGCCCCTGGGCATCGTCCACAGTTTCCTGGCGGGCCCGGCCCGCCCTCCACAACGCGGCTCGAATCCGCGCTGTACGAAGCCAATCTAGGCGAACGGCCGCCCCACTGTCCGCACTCAGCGCGGCTCAAATTCCTCACCTACGCGCGCGTGGGGCGGCCGCTGGCCTCACTTCTTGTCGACGGTGGCCTTCTCGACCTTGACGGCCTTCTTAGGCGCCCCGTCGGCCGAGCCGCCCGTGACGCCCTTCGCGGCGACGTCCTTGACGACCTTCAGGCCCTTCGCGTCCATCGTGCCGACGGGCGTGTACGTAGGCGTCAGCTTGCTGTCCTTGTAGACGAGGAAGAACTGGCTGCCGCCGGAGTTCGGCTGCCCGGTGTTGGCCATCGCCACCGTGCCCGCCTTGTACGTCACCGAGCCGTCCTTGGCGGGCTTGCCGAGCCCCTTCAGGTTCTCGTCGGGGATCGTGTAGCCGGGGCCGCCCGCGCCGGTGCCCTCCGGGTCGCCGCACTGAAGGACGTAGATGCCCTGGGTGGTGAGGCGGTGGCACTTCGTACCGTCGAAGAAGCCCTTGTCCGCGAGGTGCTTGAACGAGTTCACCGTGTGCGGGGTCTTCGCCGCGTCCATGGCGATATTGATGTCGCCGGCGCTCGTCTTGAAGACCATGTCGTACTTGGCCTTCTTGTCGATCGTCATCTTGGGCTCCGACGCCTTCTTGCTCGGCGAAGGCGAAGCGGACGGGCTCGCCTTCGCGCCGGAGGTGTCCTTCGTGTCGTCGCCGCTGAAGGCCCCGGCGGCGTACGCGCCACCCGTGCCGAGGACGGCCACCGCGAGCACGGAGGCGATCACGGTGTTGCGCGTGCGGGCCTTGCGCCGCGCGGACTCGCGCCGCTGCTGCTGGCGCAGGAACTTCTCCCGGGCGAGCTGACGCTGCCGCTGATCCTTGCTGACCACCGGGTCTTCTCCTCGTACGTCTCGTGACCTTGTTGGGGCCCCTGATAGTGCCCCGTACCGTATATGGGTTCGCTGTGGAATCGGCCGCGCCGGTAGGCTCTGATCGGCCGTATTCCGTTACGACATTCCGTTACGACGACACACGAAGGACGATTGTGCTGATTGCCGGGTTCCCCGCCGGGGCCTGGGGCACCAACTGTTATCTGGTTGCCTCCGCCGCGGGTGAGGAGTGCGTGATCATCGACCCCGGCCACCAGGCCGCTCCAGGAGTCGAGGAAGCGCTCGAGAAGCACCGCCTCAAGCCGGTGGCGGTCGTCCTCACGCACGGGCACATCGACCATGTCGCCTCGGTCGTCCCGGTCTGCGGGGCGCACGACGTCCCGGCCTGGATCCACCCCTCGGACCGCTACATGATGAGCGACCCCGAGAAGGGCATCGGCCGCTCCATCGGCATGCCGCTCATGGGCGAGCTGACCGTGGGGGAGCCGGACGACGTGCGGGAGCTGTCCGACGGCGCCGCCCTGAAGCTCGCCGGGCTCGACTTCACCGTCGCGCACGCGCCGGGCCATACCAAGGGGTCGGTGACCTTCCAGATGCCCGAGGCGGCGGACATCCCGTCCGTCTTCTTCTCGGGCGATCTGCTCTTCGCCGGCTCCATCGGACGCACCGACATGCCCGGTGGCTCCATGGACGACATGCTCGAATCGCTGGCCCGCGTGTGCCTGCCGCTCGACGACTCGACCGTGGTGCTGTCCGGACACGGCTCCCAGACGACCATCGGCCAGGAGCGCGCCACCAACCCGTTTCTGCGGCAGGTGGCCGCCGGCCAGGGACCCTCCACCGGGGCTCCCCGACGAGGAATGTGACGAGAACCCTCCCGTGAGTACCTTCCAGGCCCCCAAGGGCACCTACGACCTGCTTCCGCCGGACTCCGCGACGTACCTCGCGGTCCGCGAGGCGATCTCCGCACCGCTGCGGAACTCCGGCTACGGCTACATCGAGACGCCCGGCTTCGAGAACGTCGAGCTGTTCGCGCGCGGTGTCGGCGAGTCCACCGACATCGTCACCAAGGAGATGTACGCCTTCGAGACCAAGGGCGGCGACAAGATCGCGCTGCGCCCCGAAGGCACCGCGTCCGTGCTGCGCGCCGCCCTGGAGGCCAACCTCCACAAGGCCGGCAACCTGCCCGTCAAGCTCTGGTACTCGGGCTCGTACTACCGCTACGAGCGCCCCCAGAAGGGCCGCTACCGCCACTTCTCCCAGGTCGGCGCCGAGGCGATCGGGGCCGAGGACCCGGCCCTGGACGCCGAGTTGATCATCCTGGCGGACCAGGCGTACCGCTCGCTCGGGCTGCGGAACTTCCGCATCCTGCTCAACTCCCTCGGCGACAAGGAGTGCCGCCCGGTCTACCGGGAGGCGCTGCAGACGTTCCTGCGCGGCCTCGACCTCGACGAGGAAACCCTGCGCCGCGCCGAGATCAACCCGCTGCGCGTCCTCGACGACAAGCGGCCCGACGTCCAGAAGCAGCTCGTGGGCGCGCCCATGCTGCGCGACTACCTGTGCGACGCCTGCAAGGCGTACCACGAGCAGGTGCGCGAGCTGCTCACCGCCGAGGGCGTCGCCTTCGAGGACGACGAGAAGCTCGTGCGCGGCCTGGACTACTACACGCGCACCACCTTCGAGTTCGTCCACGACGGCCTCGGCTCGCAGTCCGCGGTGGGCGGCGGCGGCCGCTACGACGGCCTCTCCGAGATGATCGGCGGCCCCTCGCTGCCCTCGGTCGGCTGGGCGCTCGGAGTGGACCGTACGGTGCTCGCGCTGGAGGCGGAGGGCGTCGAACTCGAACTGCCCGCCACCACCAGCGTGTTCGCGGTGCCGCTCGGCGACGAGGCGCGGCGCGTGCTGTTCGCCAAGGTGACCGAGCTGCGCAAGGCCGGGATCTCGGCGGACTTCTCGTTCGGTGGCAAGGGCCTCAAGGGCGCCATGAAGAGCGCCAACCGGTCCGGCGCGCGGTTCACGCTCGTCGCCGGTGAGCGCGACCTCGCCGAAGGCGTCGTCCAGCTCAAGGACATGGAGTCCGGCGAGCAGGACGCCGTCGCGGTCGACGAGATCGTGAACGTCCTCACCGCGAAGCTCAAGTAGCTCCACACGCATCGTTCGAGGCCCCGGGGTTCCGCCCCGGGGCCTCGAACGTTTCGGCCTCCGCAGGCGTACATGCTTACGACCATCAGACAGTGGAGCAAGGGGCCGGTGCGGCACAATGAGCGTGCCCGGAGAAGACCCCTCTCGCGTACTCACTCACCTATGGATCGGCGTGATGAGCAAGACGACCCCAGCAAGCGACACCGTCTCCCGTGACACCGGTGCCGAGCCCGCCCCGCGCTCCGTCGGGGGCAGCCGAGCCTTCGGGCTGCTCCTGGTGATCACAGGGGCGGCCGGTGTGCTCGCCTCGTGGATCATCACCCTCGACAAGTTCAAGCTGCTCGAGGACCCGAACTTCACACCGGGCTGCTCCCTGAACCCGGTCATCTCCTGCGGCAACATCATGAAGAGCGACCAGGCCTCGGTCTTCGGCTTCCCGAACCCGATGCTCGGCCTCGTCGCGTACGGCATCGTGATCTGCGTCGGCATGAGCCTGCTGGCCCGCGCCACGTTCCCGCGCTGGTACTGGCTGACCTTCAACGCGGGCTGCCTGTTCGGCGTCGGCTTCGTGACCTGGCTGCAGTTCCAGTCCCTGTACCGGATCAACGCCCTGTGCCTGTGGTGCTGCCTGGCCTGGGTCGCCACGATCCTGATGTTCTGGTACGTCACGTCGTTCAACGTCCGCAACGGCTTCCTGCCGGCGCCGCGCCCCCTCAAGACGTTCTTCGAGGACTTCACCTGGGCCCTGCCGGTGCTGCACGTCGGCATCATCATCGTGCTGATCTTCACGCGCTGGGGCGCCAGCCTCTGGGCCTGAGCGTGGGCCCGACCGGCCGCGCCTCGGGCGTTGTCAGTGGCGTGACTTAGGGTTCTGATCGTGGAACCCGACCTCTTCACCGCCGCAGCCGAAGACCGCCAGGAGAAGGACCCGACCGCGAGCCCCCTGGCCGTCCGGATGCGCCCGCGCACCCTCGACGAGGTCGTCGGCCAGCAGCACCTGCTCAAGCAGGGTTCGCCGCTGCGCCGACTCGTCGGCGAGGGCGGCTCCGGCCCCGCGGGCGCCTCCTCCGTGATCCTCTGGGGCCCGCCCGGCATCGGCAAGACCACGCTCGCGTACGTCGTCTCCAAGGCGACGAACAAGCGGTTCGTGGAGCTGTCCGCGATCACCGCGGGCGTCAAGGAGGTCCGCGCCGTCATCGAGGGCGCCCGCCGCGCTATGGGCGGGCACGGCAAGGAGACCGTCCTCTTCCTCGACGAGATCCACCGCTTCAGCAAGGCCCAGCAGGACTCGCTGCTGCCCGCCGTCGAGAACCGCTGGGTGACGCTGATCGCGGCGACCACCGAGAACCCGTACTTCTCGGTGATCTCCCCGCTCCTGTCCCGCTCCCTGCTCCTCACCCTGGAGCATTTGACCGACGACGACCTGCGCGGACTCCTCGCCCGCGCGCTCACGGAGGAGCGCGGCCTCGCCGGCGCCGTGACGCTCGCCGAGGACGCCGAGGGGCACATCCTGCGGGTGGCCGGGGGAGACGCCCGGCGTGCGCTCACCGCCCTGGAGGCGGCGGCCGGAGCGGCCATCGCCAAGGGCGAGGAGACCGTCACCCTCGAAAGCGTCGAGGAGTCGGTGAACCGCGCGGCGGTCAAGTACGACAAGGACGGCGACCAGCACTACGACGTGGCGAGCGCCCTCATCAAGTCCATCCGCGGCTCGGACGTGGACGCGGCGCTGCACTACCTGGCCCGCATGATCGAGGCCGGCGAGGACCCCCGCTTCATCGCCCGCCGCCTGATGATCTCCGCCAGCGAGGACATCGGCCTCGCCGACCCCACGGCCCTGCCGACCGCCGTCGCCGCCGCCCAGGCCGTCGCCATGATCGGCTTCCCGGAGGCGGCGCTCACCCTCAGCCACGCGACGATCGCCCTGGCGTTGGCCCCGAAGTCGAACGCGGCGACGACGGCCATCGGCGCCGCCATGGAAGACGTCCGCAAGGGCCTCGCCGGCCCCGTGCCGCCGCACCTGCGCGACGGGCACTACAAGGGCGCCGCCAAGCTCGGCCACGCGCAGGGGTACGTGTATCCGCACGACGTCCCCGGCGGCATCGCCGCCCAGCAGTACGCGCCGGACGCGATTGCCGGCAGCCGCTACTACCAGCCGACGCGATACGGGGCGGAGGCCCGGTACGCGGACGTGGTGGAGCGGGTCCGCGAGCGGCTCGGCGGGCCCGCGAAGGACCCCGGCGGCGAGGGCTCCGGCTGATCCGGTAGACTTCTCCGAAGTGCTGTGTCCCGTGTCCGGGATCCCGAAAGGGAGACCGACACCACCAGAGCGGGACATCAAGCCGGATCCCCCGAACCGTACGGCGTCAAAACCGCGCGGCACAGGAGATCCAGGAGCGTCGCGCACCGTCGAAGGTGTCGCGGGCAGCCCACCACCTCAGAGATGACGGTCGGTGGGCCACTCGCGTGCTGCACGTATGTGCCCAGTTCTGGGAGCGGCTGCCCTGTCTCACCCCGGTGAGGAGGGTTTCCCGGGCTGCGGATGCGACCTCCCCAAACCCTGGTGAAGCCGTATTCGCATCAGAAACATGAGGTGTTTGGTTCATGGCGAACCAGTCCCGCCCCAAGGTCAAGAAGTCGCGTGCCCTCGGCATCGCGCTGACCCCGAAGGCCGTCAAGTACTTCGAGGCCCGCCCCTACCCGCCGGGCGAGCACGGCCGCGGCCGCAAGCAGAACTCGGACTACAAGGTCCGTCTGCTCGAGAAGCAGCGTCTGCGCGCCCAGTACGACCTGAGCGAGAAGCAGATCGCCCGCGCCTACGACCGCGCCAAGAAGGTCGAGGGCAAGACGGGCGAGGCGCTCGTCATCGAGCTGGAGCGTCGTCTCGACGCCCTGGTCCTTCGCTCGGGCATCGCCCGGACGATCTACCAGGCCCGTCAGATGGTCGTCCACGGCCACATCGAGGTCAACGGCCAGAAGGTCGACAAGCCGTCCTTCCGCGTGAAGCCGGACGACGTCGTGATGGTCCGCGAGCGCAGCCGCAACAAGCCGCTGTTCCAGGTCGCGCGTGAGGGTGGCTTCGCCCCCGAGGGCGAGACCCCGCGTTACCTCCAGGTGAACCTGAAGGCCCTGGCCTTCCGCCTGGACCGTGACCCGAACCGCAAGGAGATCCCCGTGATCTGCGACGAGCAGCTCGTCGTCGAGTACTACGCCCGCTGACCGACCAGCGGACGTAGTCTCACCCTGCGTTTCAGCCCGCCGTCTCGCCACCTTTCCAGGTGTGCGAGGCGGCGGGTTCACGTTTCTCCCGGACCGCTTCCGCGGGGCGGGAGGGATGCGGCACCGCCGTCGCGGCGCGCTGCCGCCGCCCGCGCACGAGCGCCCGCGAGACCGCCTCGTCGTGCCCCAACCGCTCGCCCGCGCGCGCGAGTTCGGCGAACCGGGCGTCGCCGAGCGCCTGCCGGGCCCGCGTCTCGCACAGCTCGTGCGGCGCGTTGTAGTGCGCCGAGCCGAACAGCGGAAGACCCACCGACGGCCACATCCGGGCGGCCGCACCCTGAAGCACCGCGGCCTCGGCGGCGTCCCCCTCCTCGGCCGTCACCAGGGCGAGCAGCTCCATCGCCAGGACCGTACCGAGCAGATCGTGGAACTCGTGCCCGATGGCCAGGCACTCGTCGAGCATGGCGCGGGCCCGTGCGAAGGAGCCCTCCGTCCACTGCGCGTACGCAAGCACATAGAGCGCGTACGCGAGGGCCCAGCGCTCCCCGTGGTCCTCGCACACCTGCCGTACGTCCTCGCACAGCGCCACGGCCTCGGCCAGTTCGCCCTGGAAGGCGAGCGTCATCGCCAGCTCGACCTGGCCCATCAGCACGTTGCTGTTCAGCTCGCCGATCTCCCGGTAGCTGGTCAGCGCCGTGCGCAGCAGGTTCTCGGCGCGCGGCATGTCGTCCGTGACCAGCGCCAGACAGCCGGTGCGGTGCACCGCGTACGCGAGGGCCGTGGCGTCCCCCGTGCGGTCCGCCTCCTCGCGGCACTCCTGCAGCGCGGCGAGCGCGGGCACGGTGTCGCCCTGAAGGATCGCGACGTAGCCGAGCACCCACAGCGCCTTGAGCCGCGCGGCCCCGAACTCCAGGTCGTCGCCGACCAGGCCGAGATCGAGGTCGTCGTCGAACGCGGCGTCGAGGCCGACGCTGCGGTCCAGCCAGTGCCGCCCCTCGGAGAGCCGCCCGCAGCCCGCCCAGTAGAACCACAGCGTGCCCGCCAGGTACTGGCCGAGACGCGTCTCGCCCGGCTCGGTCAGGCAGAACTCAAGGGCCACCCGCAGATTCGGCAGCTCCGCCTCGATCCGCGCGGCCACCTCGCCCTGCCGCGGCGAGAACCAGTCCAGCTCGCACCAGGTCGCCAGGCCCATGTACCAGTCGCGGTGCCTGCGTCGCATCCGGTCGCCGTCGCCCATCGAGTCCAGCCACTCGGCGCCGTACGCGCGCACCGTGTCGAGCATCCGGTAGCGCACCCTGCCCGGCGTCTCCTCGCGGGCCACCACGGACTGCCCGAGCAGCTCGTCGAGCACGTCGAGGACGTCGTCCGCGTGCAGCCCCCCGCCCCCGCACACGTACTCCGCCGCCTCCAGGTCGAAGGAGCCGGAGAACACCGAGAGGCGCGCCCACAGCAACCGCTCCTGCGGCGTGCACAGTTCATGGCTCCAGCCGATCGTGGTGCGCAGCGTCTGGTGGCGCGGCAACGCGTCGCGCCCGCCGCCGCGCAGCACCCGGAACCGGTCGTCGAGCCGCTCCATCAGCTGCGCCGGCGAAAGCACCCGCAGCCGCCCGGCCGCGAGCTCCACCGCGAGCGGCAGACAGTCGAGGCGGCGACACACCTCGAGCACGTCGACCATCGTGTGCCCGTCCAGACGGAACTCGGGCAGCAGCGCGGCCGCCCGGTCCGCGAACAGCTCCGCCGCGTCCGTCGGCGTCAGCGGCGCCAGCGGGAACACCCGCTCGCCCTCGACGGCGAGCGGCCTGCGGCCCACCGCGATCACCCGCAGCCCCGGCGCCGCGCGCAGCAGATCCCGTACGAGCGAGGCGCACGCGTCGACGAGGTGCTCGAAGCCGTCGAGTACGAGGACGAGCCTGCGCTCGGCGAGATGGTCCACCAGGACCTGGCGGGGCGGGCGCGTGGTGTGGTCGGTGAGACCGAGCGCCTCGGCCAGCGTGTACTCGACGAGTTCCGGCAGCCGCACGCTCGCGAGCTCCACCCGCCACACCCCGTCGGGACACAGGGGAGCGGGGATGCCGGCGGCGGCGCGGGCGGCGAAGCGGGACTTGCCGACGCCGCCGACACCGGTGACGGTGACGAGACGACCGGCCTCCAGCGCCGTGGCCAGGTCGGTGAGTTCGGCGGCGCGGCCGACGAAACGGTTCAGTTCGTGGGGGAGGTTGCCGGGCTGTGGGGGACCGGTGGGGACATCTGTGGGGCGCGAAGTGCGTCGCATGGGGCACAGAGCGTACTCAGGCGTACGCGGTCCGTACAATCACTGTCCGGAATGTCCGCCGTCGCGGAACGGAATGCGGTACGGAGCGTGGGGCCGGGCGCGATAGGCTCGGGGGACGACTTTTTCGATGTTCGGCAGCTGTGCGTTCGTACGGCTACAGAGGCTTCGTGCAGAGCTAGGGAGCGGTGCCAAGTGTCCGGTGGAGAGGTTGCCGGGATCCTGGTGGCTGTCTTCTGGGCGATTCTGGTCTCCTTCCTCGCGGTGGCGCTCGTGAGGCTGGCCCAGACGCTCAGGGCGACCACCAAGCTGGTCGCGGACGTGACCGAACAGGCCGTCCCACTGCTCGCAGACGCCTCCGCCGCGGTGCGCTCCGCGCAGACCCAGATCGACCGCGTCGACTCGATCGCCTCGGACGTCCAGGAAGTCACGTCGAACGCGTCGGCGCTCTCCTCCACCGTGGCCTCCACCTTCGGCGGCCCGCTGGTCAAGGTCGCCGCGTTCGGCTACGGCGTGCGCCGTGCCATCGGCGGCCGGGGCAAGGACGCGCCAGCCAAGCCGTCGCGCCGTACCGTGATCGTGGGCCGCACGCTCCCCGAGGCGCGGCGCGCCAAGAAGGCCAACCGGAACAAGAGGGACTGACCGCAGACATGTTCCGCCGTACGTTCTGGTTCACCGCGGGCGCAGCCGCCGGCGTCTGGGCCACCACCAAGGTCAACCGCAAGATCAAGCAGCTGACTCCCGAGTCGCTGGCCGCGCAGGCCGCCAACAAGGCGGTCGAGGCGGGCCACAGGCTCAAGGACTTCGCGCTGGACGTCCGCGACAACATGGCGGAGCGCGAGGCCGAACTCGGCGACGCCCTGGGCATCAACGAGCAACCGGATCCCGCGGAGCTGCCGCAGCGCCGCTTCGCGGTCATCCAGAACACCTTCACCACGAAGGCCGTACACACCAAGCAACCCAAGTACCTCGAGAACAACAGGTACTCGATCAACAATCGGAATGAGGACCACTGATGGAGTCGGCTGAAATCCGTCGCCGCTGGCTGAGCTTCTTCGAGGAGCGTGGCCACAAGGTCGTGCCCTCGGCGTCGCTCATCGCGGACGACCCGACTCTGCTGCTCGTCCCGGCAGGCATGGTCCCGTTCAAGCCGTACTTCCTCGGCGAGGTCAAGCCGCCCGCGCCGCGCGCCACCTCGGTGCAGAAGTGCGTGCGCACGCCGGACATCGAAGAGGTCGGCAAGACGACCCGGCACGGCACGTTCTTCCAGATGTGCGGCAACTTCTCCTTCGGCGACTACTTCAAGGAAGGCGCCATCAAGTACGCCTGGGAGCTGCTCACCACGCCCCAGGACAAGGGTGGTTACGGCCTGGAGCCGGAGAAGCTCTGGGTCACCGTCTACCTCGACGACGACGAGGCCGAGCGCATCTGGCACGAGGTCGTCGGCGTACCGAAGGAGCGCATCCAGCGCCTCGGCAAGGCGGACAACTACTGGTCGATGGGCGTGCCCGGTCCCTGCGGCCCGTGCTCCGAGATCAATTACGACCGCGGCCCCGAGTTCGGCGAAGAGGGCGGTCCTGCCGTCAACGACGAGCGCTACGTGGAGATCTGGAACCTGGTCTTCATGCAGTACGAGCGCGGTCCTGGCACCGGCAAGGACGACTTCGAGATCCTCGGCGACCTGCCCTCGCAGAACATCGACACGGGTCTCGGCCTCGAGCGCCTCGCGATGATCCTGCAGGGCGTACAGAACATGTACGAGACGGACACCCTGCGCGTCGTCATCGACAAGGCCACCGAGCTGACCGGCGTCGCGTACGGCGACAAGCACGACTCGGACGTCTCGCTGCGCGTCGTCGCCGACCACATGCGTACGTCGACGATGCTCATCGGCGACGGCGTCACGCCCGGCAACGAGGGCCGCGGCTACGTGCTGCGCCGCATCATGCGCCGCGCCGTCCGCAACATGCGCATCCTCGGTGCCACGGGCCCGGTCGTGCAGGAGCTGCTCGACGTCGTGATCGACACGATGGGGCAGCAGTACCCGGAGCTGATCACCGACCGCAAGCGCATCGAGCAGGTCGCGCTCGCCGAGGAGGCCGCGTTCCTCAAGGCCCTCAAGGGCGGCACGAACATCCTGGACACCGCCGTCACCGAGACGAAGGCCGCCGGCAAGACGGTCCTCGCCGGCGACAAGGCGTTCCTGCTGCACGACACGTGGGGCTTCCCGATCGACCTCACCCTGGAGATGGCCGCCGAGCAGGGCCTGTCCGTGGACGAGGACGGCTTCCGGCGCCTGATGAAGGAGCAGCGCGAGCGCGCCAAGGCGGACGCGCAGGCCAAGAAGACGGGCCACGCGAACGTCGGCGCGTACCGCGAGATCGCGGACGCCGCCGGAGCCACGGACTTCATCGGCTACTCGTCGACCGAGGGCGAGTCGAAGGTCGTCGGCCTGCTCGTCAACGGCGTCTCCTCCCCGGCCGCCACCGAGGGCGACGAGGTCGAGGTCGTGCTCGACCGCACCCCGTTCTACGCCGAGGGCGGCGGCCAGATCGGCGACACCGGGCGCATCAAGCTGGACAACGGCGCGGTCATCGAGATCCGCGACTGCCAGAAGCCGGTCCCGGGCGTCTACGTGCACAAGGGCGTCGTCCAGGTCGGCGAGGTCACCGTGGGTGCCCCGGCGCAGGCCGTCATCGACGTGACCCGGCGCCGCGCCATCGCCCGCGCGCACTCCGCCACGCACCTCACGCACCAGGCGCTGCGCGACGCGCTCGGCCCGACGGCGGCGCAGGCCGGTTCCGAGAACCAGCCGGGCCGCTTCCGCTTCGACTTCGGTTCCCCGTCCGCCGTTCCGACGGCCGTCATGACCGACGTAGAGCAGAAGATCAACGAGGTCCTGGCGCGCGAACTCGACGTGCACGCCGAGGTCATGTCGATCGACGACGCCAAGAAGCAGGGCGCCATCGCCGAGTTCGGCGAGAAGTACGGCGAGCGCGTCCGCGTCGTGACCATGGGCGACTTCTCCAAGGAGCTGTGCGGCGGCACCCACGTGCACAACACCGCCCAGCTCGGCCTGGTGAAGCTGCTCGGCGAGTCGTCGATCGGCTCCGGCGTGCGCCGCATCGAGGCCCTCGTCGGCGTCGACGCGTACAGCTTCCTCGCCAAGGAGCACACGGTCGTCGCCCAGCTCCAGGAGCTGATCAAGGGCCGCTCCGAGGAGCTGCCGGAGAAGGTCTCCGCGATGCTCGGCAAGCTCAAGGACGCCGAGAAGGAGATCGAGAAGTTCCGCGCGGAGAAGGTCCTCCAGGCCGCCGCCGGTCTCGCCGAAGGCGCCAAGGACGTACGTGGCGTCGCCGTCGTCACAGGACAGGTCCCGGACGGCACCTCCGCCGACGACCTGCGCAAGCTGGTCCTCGACGTCCGTGGCCGCATCCAGGGCGGCCGCGCCGCGGTCGTCTCCCTCTTCACCACGGTCAACGGCAAGCCGCTCACGGTCATCGCCACCAACGACGCCGCCCGCGACCGCGGCCTCAAGGCCGGCGACCTGGTCCGTACGGCCGCGAAGACCCTCGGCGGCGGTGGCGGCGGCAAGCCGGACGTCGCGCAGGGCGGCGGCCAGAACCCGGCCGCGATCGGCGACGCCATCGACGCCGTCGAGCGCCTCGTCGCGGAGACCGCGAACTGATGCGCCGAGGCCGCCGGTTGGCGATCGACGTGGGGGACGCCCGGATCGGGGTCGCGTCCTGCGACCCCGACGGGATCCTCGCGACTCCGGTGGAGACCGTGCCGGGACGCGACGTCCCGGCCGCCCACCGGCGCCTGAAGCAGATCGTCGAGGAGTACGAGCCGATCGAGATCGTCGTCGGACTCCCTCGCTCCCTGAAGGGCGGCGAGGGTCCCGCGGCCGCCAAGGTGCGCGGTTTCGCGCACGAACTCGCCCGGGGCGTGGCACCCGTTCCAGTGAGATTGCTGGACGAGAGGATGACCACAGTGACGGCCAGTCAGGGGCTGCGCGCCAGCGGCGTTAAGTCCAAAAAGGGCCGCTCTGTCATCGACCAGGCGGCCGCCGTCATCATCCTTCAGCAGGCCCTGGAGTCCGAACGGGCGTCAGGTAAAGCTCCCGGCGAGGGCGTCGAAGTGGTCATCTGATCGCGATACGGTAACGTTCCGCGCGACCGGCGGTGTTCGAATAGCCGCCGCACAGCATCAAGAGGCGGAACGGTTGCCCTTTCTGATCGGGAGTACCTGATCAGGTCTTTCTGATCGGAGAGCGGCCCACCCCGCCTCGCGGCTTGTAGGGGACCGATGACTGAGTATGGCCGGGGCCAAGGCTCCGAACCGTGGCATCCCGCGGACCCGCTGTACGGGGACCAGGGATGGGGGCAGCAGGCCGGACACGGCCAGGCCGCCTACGGAGGCCAGGGGCAGTACGACCCGCAGCAGGCATACGGCGGTGACTGGGACACCGGTCAGCAGGGCTACGGCCAGGGGTCCGGTTACGGCCAGGACCCCGGCTACGGACAGCAGGCGTACGGCGGCGGCCAGGGTCACGGCCAGGGGCAGGGCGGCGGCTGGGACTGGGACGCCGGTTCGAGCGGCCAGTCCCCGTACGGCGCCGACCCCGCCGACCCGTACGGCACCGGTCAGCACGCCGCGTACAACGCCGAGGAGCCGGACTACTACAACACCCCCGGCGCCTACCCGCCGCCACAGCCGCCGGGCCGGCGCAGCGCGCCCGAGCCCGACACCGGCTGGGACGCGGGCCCCGACCAGGGCGAGGAAGCGTTCTTCAACGGCGGCGGTGACGACGAGGACGACTACGACGAGGGCCGTGGCGGGCGCCGCGGACGCGGCGGCAAGAAGCCGAAGAAGCGGCGCAGCGGCTGTGCCTGCCTGGTCCTGACCGTGATCTTCGCGGCCGGTGTCGGCGGCGTCGGCTACTTCGGCTACCAGTTCTACCAGGACCGTTTCGGCGCGGCCCCGGACTACGCGGGCGACGGCAACGGCGAGCAGGTCACCGTCATCATCCCGAAGGGGTCCGGCGGCTACACCATCGGGCAGAAGCTCAAGGACGCCGGCGTCGTGCAGAGCGTCGACGCCTTCGTCGCCGCGCAGTCGGCCGACCCGAAGGGCAAGTCGATCCAGGACGGCGCGTACGTCATGGAGAAGCAGATGTCCGCCGCGAGCGCGGTCGACATGCTGCTCAGCCCGACGGCCCGCGCCAACCTCGCGATCCCCGAAGGCTCCCGCAACGCGGCCGTCTACGCGAAGATCGACAAGAAGCTGAAGGTCGCCAAGGGCACCACGGCCAAGGTCGCGAAGCAGGACTACAAGGACCTCGGTCTGCCCGACTGGGCGCTCGACCGGCGTGGTGTGAAGGACCCGCTGGAGGGCTTCCTCTACCCGTCGAGCTACGCGGCCGCCAAGGGCATGAAGCCCGAGGACGTCCTGAAGGACATGGTGGCGCGGGCCAACGACAGGTACGAGAAGCTCGACCTCGAGGGCGAGGCCAAGAAGCTCAAGCTCGACAACCCGTGGCAGGTGCTCACCGTCGCGAGCCTCGTGCAGGCCGAGGGCAAGACGCACGACGACTTCCGGAAGATGGCCGAGGTCGTCTACAACCGCCTCAAGTCGACGAACACGGAGACCAACCAACTCCTGCAGTTCGACTCGACGTTCAATTACCTCAAGGGCCAGAGCAACATCAACATCGGCGAGTCCGAGATCAACAGCAACAAGGACCCGTACAACACCTACACGCGCAAGGGCCTGCCGCCGGGCCCGATCGGCAACCCCGGCGACGTGGCCCTCGCCGCGACGCTCGACCCGACGCACGACGGCTGGATCTACTTCGTGGCCACGGACGGCATGCACAAGACCGAGTTCGCGAAGACCGGCGCCGAGTTCGAGAGGTTGAAGGACAAGTTCAATGCCAGCCAAAGCAACTGACGTACGCAGGGCGGCAGTTCTCGGGTCGCCCATCGCCCACTCGCTCTCGCCGCAGCTGCACATCGCGGCGTACAAGGCGCTCGGCCTGGACGACTGGCGGTACGACCGGTTCGAGACCGACGAGGCGGCGCTGCCCGCCTTCCTCTCCGGACTCGGGCCCGAGTGGGCTGGCCTCTCGCTGACGATGCCGCTGAAGCGGGCGGTGATCCCGCTGCTGGACGAGATCACCGAGACCGCGCGGTCCGTGGAGGCCGTGAACACGGTCGTCCTCACCGGCGACGGCCGCAAGGTCGGCGACAACACCGACATCCCGGGCATCGTGGCCGCGCTGCACGAACGCGGCGTGGAGAAGGTCGAGTCGGCGGCGATCCTCGGCGCGGGCGCCACCGCGTCCTCCGCGCTCGCCGCGCTGTCCCGGATCTGCACCGGCGAGGTCGTCACGTACGTACGCAGTGAACAGCGCGCCGAAGAGATGCGCGGCTGGGGCGAGCGCCTTGGCGTGCGGGTGCGGGCCGCCGACTGGGCGGACGCGGCCGGTGCCTTCGAGGCGCCCCTCGTCGTCGCCACGACGCCGAAGGGCGGCACGGACCACCTGGTGGAGGCGGTGCCGGAGGGTGTCGGAACGCTCTTCGACGTGCTCTACGATCCGTGGCCCACGCCGCTGGCGGCCGCTTGGGAGCGCAGCGGCGGAGCGGTGGTCAGCGGGCTCGACCTCCTCGTTCACCAGGCGGTCTTCCAGTTCGAGCAGTTCACCGGCGAGACGCGTCCGGTGCTCGCCGCGATGCGCGAGGCGGGCGTGAAGGCGCTCGGCTGACCCTCGGCGTGTGGCTCGTGTCTCATGCGTGGTCCGCACCCCGGACACCGGAAACGTCGGGCTCCGTGGACGTGGGAGGATCGTTCCCATACACATGGCGCGAGCATGAGGAGCACCGTTGAGCAGGTTGCGCTGGCTGACCGCGGGAGAGTCGCACGGCCCCGCACTCGTAGCGACGCTGGAGGGACTTCCCGCCGGCGTTCCGATCACCACGGAGATGGTGGCGGACCACCTGGCACGGCGGCGCCTCGGCTATGGCCGCGGCGCGCGGATGAAATTCGAGCGCGACGAGGTCACGTTCCTGGGCGGTGTCCGGCACGGCCTGACCCTCGGCTCCCCGGTCGCCGTCATGGTCGGCAACACCGAGTGGCCCAAGTGGGAAAAGGTCATGTCCGGTGACCCGGTCGACCCGGAGATCCTCAAGGACATGGCGCGCAACGCGCCGCTGACCCGCCCCCGCCCCGGCCACGCCGACCTCGCCGGCATGCAGAAGTACGGCTTCGACGAGGCACGCCCGATCCTGGAGCGCGCCTCCGCCCGCGAGACGGCCGCCCGGGTCGCGCTCGGCGCGGTCGCCCGCTCGTACCTCAAGGAGACGGCCGGGATCGAGATCGTCTCGCACGTCGTCGAGCTGTGCTCGGTCAAGGCGCCGCAGGGCGTCTACCCGACCCCGGCCGACGTCGAGAAGCTGGACGCCGACCCGCTGCGCTGCCTCGACGCCGACGCGTCGAAGCAGATGGTGGCCGAGGTCGACCAGGCCCACAAGGACGGCGACACCCTCGGCGGCGTCGTCGAGGTCCTCGCCTACGACGTGCCGGTGGGCCTCGGCTCGCACGTCCACTGGGACCGCAAGCTCGACGCCCGCCTCGCCGGTGCGCTCATGGGCATCCAGGCCATCAAGGGCGTCGAGGTCGGCGACGGCTTCGACCTCGCGCGCGTGCCCGGCTCCAAGGCGCACGACGAGATCGTGAAGACGGACGACGGCATCCGCCGCGTCTCCGGCCGCTCGGGCGGCACCGAGGGCGGCCTCACCACCGGTGAGCTGCTGCGGGTGCGCGCCGCGATGAAGCCGATCGCGACGGTGCCGCGCGCCCTGCAGACCGTGGACGTCGCCACGGGCGAGGCCACGCAGGCCCACCACCAGCGCTCCGACGTCTCCGCCGTGCCGGCCGCCGGCATCGTCGCCGAGGCCATGGTCGCGCTCGTCCTCGCGGACGCGGTGGCGGAGAAGTTCGGCGGCGACAGCGTGCCGGAGACCCGGCGCAACGTCGAGTCGTACCTCGACAACCTCCAGATCCGGTGAGCGGCCCCCAGGTCGTCCTCGTCGGCCCGATGGGCGTCGGCAAGTCGACGGTGGGCGCGCTGCTCGCCGAGCGGCTCGGCTGCGCCTACCGGGACACCGACGACGACATCGTGACCGCACAGGGCCGCGCCATCGCGGACATCTTCGTCGACGAGGGCGAGGAGCACTTCCGCGCCCTGGAGAAGGCGTCCGTGGCGACCGCGCTCGCCGGGCACGAGGGCGTACTCGCGCTCGGCGGCGGCGCGATCCTCGACGCCGACACCCGTGAACTGCTGTCCGGGCACGCGGTCGTCTATCTCTCGATGGACGTCGAGGAGGCCGCCAAGCGCACCGGTCTGAACGCGGCCCGGCCGCTGCTCGCCGTCAACCCCCGTAAGCAGTGGCGGGAGTTGATGGAGGCGCGCCGGCATCTGTACACCGAGGTCGCCCGGGTGGTCGTGGCCACCGACGGCCGCACCCCCGAAGAGGTCGCCGAAGCGGTCCTCGACGCACTGGAGTTGAAGCAGGCATGAGCGAGCAGCCGGAACAGGTCACCCGGATCCACGTCGGTGGCACCGCCGGCACGGACCCGTACGAGGTCCTGGTGGGGCGTCAACTCCTGGGCGAGCTGGGCTCGTTGATCGGCGACCAGGCCAAGCGCGTCGCCGTGATCCACCCCGAGGCGCTCGCCGAGACCGGCGAGGCCCTGCGCGCCGACCTCGCCGACCAGGGCTACGAGGCCGTCGCCATCCAGGTGCCGAACGCCGAGGAGGCCAAGACCGCCGAGGTCGCCGCGTACTGCTGGAAGGCCCTCGGGCAGTCCAACTTCACGCGCTCCGACGTCGTCGTCGGCGTCGGCGGCGGCGCGACCACCGACCTCGCCGGGTTCGTGGCCGCGACCTGGCTGCGCGGCGTGCGCTGGATCGCCGTCCCGACGACCGTGCTCGCCATGGTGGACGCGGCGGTCGGCGGCAAGACCGGCATCAACACCGCCGAGGGCAAGAACCTGGTGGGCGCCTTCCACCCGCCGGCCGGGGTCCTGTGCGACCTGGCGGCGCTTGACTCGCTCCCGGTGCACGACTTCGTGTCCGGGCTCGCCGAGGTCATCAAGGCCGGCTTCATCGCCGACGAGAAGATCCTCGAACTCATCGAGGAGGACCCTCAGGCGGCGCGCACCCCGGCCGGGAAGCACACCTCCGAGCTGATCGAGCGCGCCATCCGGGTCAAGGCCGAGGTCGTCTCCTCCGACCTCAAGGAGTCGGGCCTGCGCGAGATCCTCAACTACGGGCACACCCTCGCGCACGCCATCGAGAAGAACGAGCGCTACAAGTGGCGGCACGGCGCGGCAGTCTCCGTCGGCATGCACTTCGCCGCCGAACTCGGCCGCCTGGCGGGCCGCTTGGACGACGCGACGGCGGACCGGCACCGCACGGTCCTGGAGTCGGTCGGCCTGCCGCTGAGCTACCGCTACGACCAGTGGCCGAAGCTCCTCGAAACGATGAAGGTCGACAAGAAGTCGCGCGGTGACCTGCTGCGCTTCATCGTCCTCGACGGCCTCGGCCGGCCGACCGTTCTCGAGGGCCCGGACCCGGCCGTTCTGCTCGCCGCGTACGGCGAAGTGGCGGAATAGTCCGGTCCGTTCATGTTCGGGCACGTCGGGACCTCCCCGGCCGTTCACACAACGGCGGCCGGGGACGGTACCGTTCGGTAGCGCCCCGTTCGCCGGCGCCCAAGTAACCGTCGTACGGGATGGAGTGGCACCGGATGCAGCACGCAGGGGGAGCTCCGCTGCCGCCGTCCCACGGGGCGGCGTACGGACAGGTCGGCCCCTTGCCGCAGGCCAGCCACGCGCAGCAGCCGCCGCCTCCAGGCGTCCCCGGGTTCAACGGGGCGCCGCCGCACCCTCCGGCCGCCCCGCCGTCGCACGTCCAGGCGCCGCAGCCGCCCGTCGCGCCTCCTCCTCCGCCGCCTCCGCCTCCGCCTCCGCAGGCGGCGCACCCGCAGCCCCAGTCGCAGCCGCCGCGCCGCGAGACCACGGGGCACGTGCAGTTGCCGCCGGGCGGGCCGGTCGCGGTGCCGAGCCCGCCGCCTGCCCAGGCGCCCGCCGATCCGACGTCGACGACGCTCGCCGTGCTGCTCATCGGCCCCGCGGGCGCGGGCAAGACGAGCGTCGCGAAGCACTGGGCGGAGACCCGTCGCGTACCGACGGCGCACATCAGCCTCGACGACGTACGCGAATGGGTCCGCTCCGGCTTCGCCGATCCGCAGTCGGGGTGGAACGACAACAGCGAGGCGCAGTACCGCCTGGCCCGCCGCACCTGCGGTTTCGCCGCGCGGAACTTCCTGGCGAACGGAATCTCCTGCATCCTCGACGACGCCGTGTTCCCGGACCGGCCGGTGGTGGGGCTCGGTGGCTGGAAGCGGCACGTGGGGCCCGGGCTGCTCCCGGTGGTGCTGCTGCCCGGCCTGGAGATCGTCCTGGAGCGCAACTCCCGGCGCAGCGGGAACCGTCGCCTCACCGACGAGGAGGTCGCCCGTATCCACGGGCGCATGGCGGGCTGGTACGGCTCCGGCCTCCCCATCATCGACAACTCCCAGCTGGACGTGCCGGGTACGGCGCAGGTCCTCGACGAGGTGCTCGCGCGGGCGATCACGAGTCCGCCGCAGTGGTGAGACCGGGGTGGTTGGTTCCGGGAGCGTCCTCCTACGACTCGGGGCTCTGCCCCGGACCCCGCTGCTCCATCGCCGCAGGGGCTTGACCGGCGTCCCCCGGAGGGACGCGCTGAGACGGCCGTGGCGCGTTCCCGCTCGTACGCTCGCGTCATGTCAGACGAGTACGCCGCCCGACGGGACCGGCTGAGAGAGCGCGCGACGGCGGGCGGCAGCGCGGCCACCCTCGTCTCGCGGCCCGCCAACGTCCGCTACCTGGCGGGAACGGCACCGCACGGCGCCGTCCTCCTGCTGGGCCGGGACCCCGGCGGAGACGACGACCTCCTGCTCTGCGCGCGAGCGCCCAGCGGGGAACCCGCCGACGGCCGCATCGACGAGGCGCTGCGGGTGCAGGTACTGGAGGCCCGCGCCGGTGACCCGGCCGTGGCCGCCGCCGACGTGGCCGCGTCCAGAGGCGCCGACTCGCTCGCGGTCGAGGAACACCACCTCACCGTCGCCCGGCACCGCGCACTCGGCTCCGTGGCGCCCCGACTGCGCCTGGCCGACCTCAACAGCGGCGTAGAACAACTCCGCCTCGTCAAGAACGAGGAGGAGATCTCCTGTCTGCGGATCGCCGCCGAGATCGCCGACCAGGCGCTCGGTGAGCTGCTCGAATCGATCCTCGTCGGACGCACCGAGCGGCATCTCGCCCTCGAACTGGAACGTCGACTCGTCGACCACGGCGCCGACGGCGCCGCCTTCCCCACCTCCGTGGGCACCGGCCCGAACTCCGGCCGCTCCGGCCACCGACCCAGCGACCGCCGCGTCGAGGAGGGCGACTTCCTCTCCGTGTGCCTGGGCGCCACGTACCGCGGATACCGCTGCGAGATCGGGCGTACGTTCGTGATCGGTACCTCGCCAGCGGACTGGCAGATCGAGCTGTACGACCTCGTCTTCGCCGCGCAGCGGGCCGGGCGCGAGAGCCTGCGGCCGGGCGTCGAGTGCCGGGAAGTGGACAGGGCCGCCCGGCACGTCCTGGACGCGGCAGGGTATGGTGACGGGTTGGCGCCGCTCACCGGACACGGTGTGGGACTCGAAATCGACGAGGACCCGCAGTTGGCCCCCGCTGCCATGGGTAAACTGGACGCTTGTGTGCCGGTCACCGTCGAGCCGGGGGTCCACCTCCCGGGTCGGGGCGGCGTCCGGATCGATGACACGCTCGTCGTCCGCCCCGAGGCGGACGGCGGACCCGAGCTACTCACCATCACGACCAAGGAGCTGCTCGCGCTCTAGCCGCAAGGCTGCTCGCGTGCCCCTGGGTCGTCCACGTCAGTCCAGGAGATTCCGCAACCGTGGCTTCCACGAACGACCTCAAGAACGGCCTGGTGCTCAAGCTCGACGGGGGCCAGCTCTGGTCCGTCGTCGAGTTCCAGCACGTCAAGCCCGGCAAGGGCCCTGCCTTCGTGCGCACCAAGCTCAAGAACGTGCTCTCCGGCAAGGTCGTCGACAAGACGTTCAACGCCGGCGTCAAGGTCGACACGGCCACCATTGACAAGCGCGACATGCAGTTCTCGTACATGGACGGCGAGTACTTCGTCTTCATGGACATGGAGACGTACGACCAGCTGCACGTCGACAAGAAGGCCGTCGGCGACGCCGCCAACTTCCTGATCGAGGGCTTCGAGGCCACGGTCGCCCAGTACGAGGGCGAGGTGCTCTTCGTCGAGCTGCCGGCCGCCGTCGAGCTGGTCATCAAGGAGACCGAGCCGGGCGTCCAGGGCGACCGCTCCACCGGCGGCACCAAGCCCGCCATCCTGGAGACCGGCCACCAGATCCAGGTCCCGCTCTTCGTCACGCAGGGCGAGAAGATCAAGGTCGACACCCGCTCCAGCGACTACCTCGGCCGGGTGAACAGCTAACCGTGGCTGCCCGTAATACGGCCCGCAAGCGCGCCTTTCAGATCCTCTTCGAGGCCGACCAGCGCGGCGCCGACACCCTGACGGTCCTCGCGGACTGGATCCGGCACTCCCGCAGCGACACGCGGCAGCCGCCCGTCAGCGAGTACACGATGGAGCTGGTCGAGGGGTACGCCGAGCAGGCGACCCGGATCGACGAGCTCATCTCGCAGTACGCCGTCGGGTGGACCCTGGACCGGATGCCGGTGGTCGACCGCAACATCGTGCGGCTGGGCGCCTACGAACTGGTCTGGGTCGACGGGACCCCGGACGCCGTGGTGCTCGACGAGGCCGTGCAACTGGCCAAGGAGTTCTCCACCGACGAGTCCCCGGCGTTTATCAACGGGCTCCTCGGTCGCTTCAAGGACCTGAAGCCGACCCTGCGCCGCGACGAGGCCTGAGCCCCGACCGCCCGGCGCGGCACCGTTCCGCGGGCCCGGAGCAGAACATGAACAATGTTCTGCTCCGGGCCTGGTGCGTTCCAGGGGATCTTCATTAGGTTCTGGTCATGTCACCGACAGGACCGAACCCTCGCCCGGTGCGCGCGCTCCCGGCGCGGGTACGCGTCGGCTACGGCCTCGGCTCCTTCGCCACCGGCACCTTCGGCACGGTCCCCGGGCTGTTGCTGCTGTACTACCTCACCGATGTGCTCGGCGTCGGGGCCGGCCTTGCCGGGCTGCTCGTCTTCCTGCCCAAGGCGTGGGACGTGCTGTTCAACCCGTGGGTCGGCGCCCGCTCCGACCGCAGCATCCGCTCACGGTTCGGGCCGCGCCGCTCCTGGATGCTGCTCGGCGCGCTCACCCTGCCGGTCTGCTTCGCCGGCATGTTCGCCGCCCCGGCAGGCCTCGACGGCGCACCCGCCGCCGCGTACGTCGCGGCCCTGTTCCTGCTCAGCGCCTCCGCGTACGCCTGCTTCCAGGTTCCGTACGTCGCGCTGCCCGCCGAACTGACCGGGGATCCGGACGAGCGCGCCCGCGTCATGGCCTGGCGCGTCGCCTTCCTCGCCGTGGCCATCCTGCTCTCCGGCTCCCTCGCCCCGATCCTCGCGGGCGCCACCGGCGACGACCGGGGGAGCGCGGGCGGGTACCGGGTGATGGGCCTGGCGGTCGGCGGGCTGCTGGCCGTGGGGATGCTGGCGGCGGTGATCGCCACGGCGGGAGGGCGTGGAGTCATACGTACAACGGATGGCGTTGCGCGCGGAACGGATGGCGTTATACGTACAACGCGCGGCGTCACACCTGCCCCACCAGGCGTTATACGTACAACGCAAAGCGTCGTACGTATAACGTCCGAGTCGACCCTCCTCGCGCAGCTGCGCGCCGCCCGCGGCAACGCGCCCTTCTGGTGGCTGTTCGGCGCGTACGTCGTGCAGGCCGCCGCGACCGGACTGATGCTCGCGGGCACCCAGTACTTCGCGACGTACATCCTCGACCGCCCGAGCGCCACCACGCTCCTGTTCGCCTGCCTCATCGTGCCTTCGCTGCTCGCGATGCCGCTGTGGCTTGCCGTCGGGCGCCGAACCGGCAAGCGGAACGCGGCGGTTGGGGCCTCCTGGTGTTTCCTGGTCGGGGCGGTGGGTGCCGCCGCGGGGCGGGAGCTGCCGCCGGGGTTGGTGTACGGAGCCGTGGCCCTGGCCGGGGTCGGGTACGCGGGCATGCAGATGCTGCCGCTCGCGATGCTGGGCGACGCGATCGTCGCCGACGGCTACGTCAGCGGGCGGCGCAGGGCCGGGGTCTTCACCGGGCTGTGGACCGCGGGCGAGACGCTCGGACTCGCCCTGGGGCCCGGCCTGTTCGGGCTCGTGCTCGCGCTCGGCGGGTTCGTCTCGTCCGATGCCGCCGACCGCGTCGCGCAGCCCGGCTCGGCGCTCACCGCGATCGTCGTCGGCTTCGGCGCCCTGCCCGCCCTGCTGCTGGCGCTGAGCCTGCCGCTGCTGGCCCGCTACCGCCTCACCGAGTCCGAACTGAACCGCCTGCGCGCCGAGTTCGACGACGATGTCGTGCCGGACGCGTCCGAACAGCCCACCCACCGAGACGAGGAGTCCGCATGACGACCGACGACCCGATCCTGGCGCGCCTGGCCGCCCTGCGCGCGGGTGACCTGCCGGTACACGGCGGGCGCACCATGGCGTACGTCTACGACTCGGGGCTCGAAGGGCTCGATGAGCTCGCGAACGCCGCGCAGGCGGCCTTCGCCGGTGTCAACGGCCTCGACATGACGGCGTTCCCGAGCGTCGTGGAGCTGGAGAACGACCTGGTGCGGCGGGCCACCGCGCTGCTCGGCGGCAGCGCGGGCACGTTCACCAGCGGCGGCACCGAGAGCTGCCTACTCGCCGTGCTGACGGCGCGTCAGTACGCCCGCAAGGAGCGCGGCGTGACCGAGCCCGAACTCGTCCTCCCCGAGACCGCCCACGCCGCCTTCCACAAGGCCGCCGAACTCTTCGGCCTGCGCGTGGTGAACGTCCCCGTCGACCCGGACACCTTCAAGGTCCGCCCCGCCGACGTGGCCGCGGCGATCTCCGAGCGCACCGCCCTGGTCGTCGTCTCCGCACCCTCGTACGCGCACGGCGTCGTCGACCCGGTCGCCGAGGTGGCGCAGGAGGCGGAGCGGCGCGGGGTGCTGTGCCACGTCGACGCGTGCATCGGCGGGTGGTACCTCGGGCACCTGCGCCTCGCCGCGAAAGAGGGCCAAGGCGCGCCGGACGTCCCGGAGTTCGACCTCACCGTGCCCGGCGTGACCTCCCTCTCCGTCGACCTCCACAAGTACGCGTACACGGCGAAGGGTGCCTCGCTGCTCCTCTTCCGCGACGCGGGCCTGCGCCGCCACGGCTGGTTCGCGCACGCCGCCTGGCCCGGCTACCCCGTGGTCAACTCCACGCTCCAGGGCACCAAGTCGGCCGGGCCCCTCGCGGCGGCCTGGGCCGTGACGGAGCGCGTCGGGACCGAGGGTTACGCGGTGCTGTCGACGCGCGTACACCGGACCACCGTCGCGCTCGCGGACGGTATCGAACGGATCGGCGGGCTGCGGCTCGCGGCGCGGCCCGAGGCCTCGCTGATCGCCGTGGCATCCGACGACCCGGACGGCGATCTCGACGTATTCGTGGTGGCGGACGAGCTTGGGGGAAGCGGCTGGTATCTGCAACCGCAGCCGGCCTTCGGCGCCGCACCGGCGACGCTGCATCTGACGGTGACCGCGGCCGTGGCCGACGAGGAGACCGTGCGGCTGCTGCTGGCCGAGCTGGAGAAGGCGGTGGGACGGGCTCGTGACCTGGGGCCCGTTCGGGTGGATCCGGAGGTCGTGGAGGCCGCGGCCACCCTCGACCCGGACGCGCTGACCTCGGAGGAGGTCGAGATCGCGCTCGCGCTCGCCGGGGTGGGAGAGGGCGGCCGGCTGCCGGAGCGGATGGCGCCCGTGCTCGCGGTGCTCCAGGCGCTGCCGCCGAAGCTGAGCGCACGCCTGCTGCCCGAGGTCATCGGGCGGCTGTACCGGATCTGAGCGCCGGGCCTGATCCGGGTGCTGGTACCGATCGCCCGATCCCGGCGCCGGGCCCGATCCGAGCACCGGGCCCGGAACGCCTTGAGGGGCGGAGCCGTGCGGCTCCGCCCCTCAAGGGCTGTGACGTTTCTGCGGTACGCGTCCGTATCAGACGTCGTCGTGCGCCACGGCACGCCGCGCGTCCGCGTCCAGCACGCCCCAGCTGATCAGCTGCTCGGTCAGGACCGAGGGCGACTGGTCGTAGATGACGGCGAGGGTGCGCAGGTCGTCCTGGCGGATCGACAGCACCTTGCCGTTGTAGTCACCGCGCTGCGACTGGATCGTGGCGGCGTAGCGCTGCAGCGGGCCCGCCTTCTCCGGCGGCACGTGGGCAAGGCGCTCCAGGTCGAGGCGCAGCTTCGGCGGCGGCTCGGCGGCGCCACCCGGGGTGGTGCCCGGCAGCAGTTCCTGCACCGGCACGCCGTAGAAGTCCGCCAGTTCGGCGAGGCGCTGTACGGTCACGGCACGGTCGCCGCGCTCGTACGAACCCACCACGACCGCCTTCCAGCGTCCCTGGGACTTCTCCTCGACACCGTGGAGGGAAAGGCCCTGCTGGGTACGGATCGCGCGGAGCTTGGCCCCGAGCTGTTTGGCGTATTCGCTGGACATATAGCTCCCCGGACACTGCATCACTAAGCGGCTGCGCCGCGTGGCTGGTAACTCACTGTGAGGTTACGCAGCGTTACTCTTCCGCGTCAAGCCGAATGGTCCGTACCGACCTTCTCGTGAATCCGGGGTTCTCGCACCTCCAGGCGGGTGATCAGCGACGTTGTCGGGGCTGGTAGTGTTGACGGCGCAAATCCGACGTCCTTTAAGGTCCGTCCCGTGAGGCGGAGAAGGAGGTCCGTTTCGTATGGACACGCAGCATTCCGATGCACGGCCGGTGCTCGAAGGCCCTGACATCGCGCGGGTACTGACCCGTATCGCCCACGAGATCGTGGAGCGCGCCAAGGGCGCCGAGGACGTGGTTCTTCTCGGTATTCCCACGCGAGGTGTCTTCCTCGCCCGCCGGCTCGCCGAGAAGCTCGAAGAGATCACCGGCCGCGCCATCCCCGTCGGCTCGCTCGACATCACGATGTACCGCGACGACCTGCGCATGCACCCGCCGCGCGCGCTGGCCCGCACCGAGATCCCCGGCGACGGCATCGACGGCCGCCTCGTCGTCCTCGTCGACGACGTGCTCTTCTCCGGCCGCACCATCCGCGCCGCCCTCGACGCGCTGAACGACATCGGGCGCCCGCGTGCCGTGCAGCTCGCGGTCCTCGTCGACCGCGGCCACCGCGAACTCCCCATCCGTGCCGACTACGTCGGCAAGAACCTCCCCACGTCGCTGCGGGAGACGGTCAAGGTCCAGCTCGCCGAGGAGGACGGCCGCGACGCCGTGCTGCTCGGCGCCAAGCCGGACGCCCAGGCGGCCGAGCAGTAGCACCCCCTTCTGCCGTGCGCACGCGCGCGTACGGCTCGAAAGGTGTGCCCTCGCGCGCCCGTATGTCCCGAATCTCCTGAACTGCCTTACGGAGCACCCCAGATGATGCGACACCTCATCTCGGCCGCCGACCTCTCCCGCGACGATGCCGTGCTCATCCTCGACACCGCCGAGGAGATGGCCCGCGTCGCCGACCGGCCCATCAAGAAGCTGCCCGCGCTGCGCGGGCGGACCATCTGCAATCTGTTCTTCGAGGACTCGACCCGGACGAGGATCTCGTTCGAGGCCGCCGAGAAGAGGCTCTCCGCCGACGTCATCAACTTCGCCGCCAAGGGGTCGAGCGTCTCGAAGGGGGAGTCCCTGAAGGACACCGCCCAGACGCTCGAAGCCATGGGTGTCGACGCCGTCGTCATCCGGCACGGCGCGTCCGGCGCCCCGTACCGGCTCGCCACCTCCGGCTGGATCGACGCCCCGGTGATCAACGCCGGAGACGGCACCCACCAGCACCCCACGCAGGCGCTGCTCGACGCCTTCACGATGCGCCGCCGCCTCGTCGGCCCGGACGCCGGGATCGGCCAGGGCCTCGACGGCAAGCGCGTCACGATCGTCGGCGACGTGCTGCACAGCCGCGTCGCCCGCTCGAACGTCGACCTGCTGCACACGCTCGGCGCCGAGGTCACCGTCGTCGCGCCGCCCACCCTGGTGCCGGTCGGCGTCGAGACCTGGCCCTGTGAGGTGTCGTACGACCTGGATTCGACGCTCACGAAGTCCGACGCCGTGATGATGCTGCGCGTGCAGCGTGAGCGCATGAACGCGGCGTTCTTCCCGACCGAGCGCGAGTACAGCCGCCGCTACGGGCTCGACGGCGACCGCATGGCGCGGATGCCGGAGCACTCCATCGTGATGCACCCCGGCCCGATGGTCCGTGGCATGGAGATCACCGCCGAGGTCGCCGACTCCGACCGCTGCACGGTCATCGAGCAGGTCGCCAACGGCGTGCACACGCGCATGGCCGTCCTGTACCTGCTTCTTGGCGGCAACGAGCCCGCCGTCAGCCACTCTCGTACCGAGGAGACGAAGTAATCATGAGCAAGACCCTTATCCGTGGTGCGAAGGTGCTCGGCGGCGAGCCGCAGGACGTGCTCATCGACGGTGGCGTGATCGCCGAGGTCGGCACCGGGATTTCGAGCGACGGCGTCGAGAGTGTCGTCGAGGCCGAGGGGAAGGTGCTGCTGCCCGGTCTCGTCGACCTGCACACGCACCTGCGCGAGCCCGGCCGCGAGGACTCCGAGACCGTTCTCACCGGCACCCGCGCCGCCGCCTCCGGTGGCTACACGAACGTGTTCGCCATGGCCAACACGTTCCCCGTCGCCGACACCGCCGGCGTCGTCGAGCAGGTCTACCGGCTCGGCCAGGAGCACGGCTACTGCGACGTGCAGCCCATCGGCGCCGTCACCGTCGGCCTGGAGGGCGTCAAGCTCGCCGAGCTCGGCGCCATGCACGAGTCCGCCGCCGGCGTCACCGTTTTCTCCGACGACGGCAAGTGCGTCCACGACGCCGTGATCATGCGCCGCGCCCTGGAGTACGTGAAGGCCTTCGGCGGCGTCGTCGCGCAGCACGCGCAGGAGCCGCGCCTCACCGAAGGTGCCCAGATGAACGAGGGCACCGTCTCCGCCGAGCTGGGCCTGGGCGGCTGGCCGGCCGTCGCCGAGGAGTCGATCATCGCGCGTGACGTGCTGCTCGCCGAGCACGTCGGCTCCCGCGTGCACATCTGCCACCTGTCCACGGCGGGCTCGGTGGAGATCGTGCGGTGGGCCAAGTCGCGCGGCATCGACGTCACCGCCGAGGTCACCCCGCACCACCTGCTCCTCACCGACGAGCTGGTGCGCTCGTACAACCCGGTCTACAAGGTCAACCCGCCGCTGCGTACCGAGAAGGACGTCATGGCGCTGCGCGAGGCGCTCGCCGACGGGACGATCGACATCGTCGCCACCGACCACGCCCCGCACCCGCACGAGGACAAGGACTGCGAGTGGGCCGCCGCCGCCATGGGCATGGTGGGGCTCGAAACCGCGCTCAGCGTCGTCCAGCAGACGATGGTCGAGACCGGCCTGCTCGACTGGGCCGGCGTCGCCGACCGGATGTCGGTCAAGCCCGCCGAGATCGGGCAGGCCAAGGGCCACGGACGCCCCGTCTCGGCTGGTGAGCCCGCGAACCTCGTCCTCGTCGACGCCGACTACCGTGGAGACGTGGACCCCGCGGGCTTCGCCTCCCGCAGCCGCAACACCCCTTACGAGGGCCGTGAGCTGCCGGGGCGCGTCACCCACACCTGGCTGCGGGGCAAGGCCACCCTCGCCGACGGGAAGCTCGCGTGACTCCTCTGCAACCACTCGCCGTCAACGTCCTGGCCGCCGAACAGAAGTCGGCGGACGTCACGGACTGGCCCAACCGGATCGGCTGGATCGTCGGTCTGCTGCTCTTCATCGCGCTCGTCTACTGGCTGATGCGTCAGGGCTGGAAGTGGCGCGGCACCCTCCAGGGAGACCTGGCGCCGCTGGCCGACATGCCCGCCGAGCAGGGCCCGGCCAAGCTGGAACTGAGCGGCCGGTACCACGGCTCCACCAGCGCCGGGCAGTGGCTCGACCGCATCGTGGCGCACGGCCTCGGCACCCGCAGCCGCGTCGAGCTGAGCCTGACCGACGAGGGCCTGAACGTCGTACGCCCCGGAGCGAGCGACTTCTTCGTCCCGGCGGACGCGCTGCGCGAGGCCAGGCTCGACAAGGGCATCGCGGGCAAGGTCCTCACGGAGGGCGGGATGCTGATCGTCACGTGGGCACACGGCGAGAAGCTGATCGACTCCGGGTTCCGCTCCGACCACGCCGCCGAGCAGGCCGACTGGGTCACCGCCATCAACAACATGATCGACACGAACACCAAGCACGTCTCGAACACCAAGCACGTCTCGAACACCACGCACGTCTCGAACGCCACGCACGTCTCGAACGTCACGACGGAAGGCACCGCACGATGACCACCTCCACCAGGGGAGCCACGCACGCTCCCGCCGTGCTCGTCCTGGAGGACGGCCGGGTGTTCCGCGGCCGCGCCTACGGGGCCGTGGGGGAGACCTTCGGCGAGGCCGTGTTCTCCACCGGCATGACCGGCTACCAGGAGACCCTCACCGACCCGTCGTACGACCGCCAGATCGTGGTCGCGACCGCCCCGCAGATCGGCAACACGGGCTGGAACGACGAGGACGACGAGTCGAAGCGCATCTGGGTCTCGGGCTACGTCGTCCGCGACCCCGCGCGCGTGGCCTCCAACTGGCGCGCCAAGCGTTCCCTCGACGACGAGCTGGTCGCGCAGAACATCGTCGGCATCTCCGGCATCGACACCCGCGCCCTCACCCGCCACCTGCGCGAGCGCGGCTCCATGCGGTCCGGCATCTTCTCCGGCGAGACGCTGGCCCCCGAGGCCGAGCTTGTCGCGAAGGTCCAGGCGCAGCCCTACATGAAGGGCGCCTCCCTCTACGAAGAGGTCGCCACAAAGGACGCGTACGTCGTTCCGGCCATCGGCGAGAAGAAGTTCACCGTCGCCGCCGTCGACCTCGGCATCAAGGGCATGACCCCGCACCGCATGGCCGAGCGCGGCATCGAGGTGCACGTCCTGCCGGCCACCGCGTCCCCTGAGGACGTGTACGCCGTAAATCCGGACGGGGTGTTCTTCTCGAACGGTCCGGGCGACCCGGCCACCGCCGAGGGCCCGGTCGCGCTGATGACCGCCGTCCTGGAGAAGAAGACGCCGTTGTTCGGCATCTGCTTCGGCAACCAGATCCTCGGCCGCGCCCTCGGCTTCGGCACCTTCAAGCTGAAGTACGGCCACCGCGGCATCAACCAGCCGGTGCAGGACCGCACCACCGGCAAGGTCGAGGTCACCGCCCACAACCACGGCTTCGCCGTGGACGCGCCGCTGGACAAGGTGAGCGACACCAAGTTCGGCCGCGCCGAGGTCTCCCACGTGTGCCTCAACGACAACGTCGTGGAGGGGCTCCAGCTGCTCGACCAGCCGGGCTTCTCCGTCCAGTACCACCCCGAAGCGGCGGCCGGACCGCACGACGCCGCGTACCTCTTCGACCGCTTCGTGTCCCTGATGGAGTCCGCCCGTGCCTAAGCGCAACGACCTCAAGTCCGTACTCGTCATCGGCTCGGGCCCGATCGTCATCGGCCAGGCCGCGGAGTTCGACTACTCCGGCACCCAGGCCTGCCGGGTGCTGAAGAAGGAGGGCCTGCGGGTCATCCTCGTCAACTCCAACCCGGCGACGATCATGACCGACCCGGAGATCGCCGACGCCACGTACGTCGAGCCGATCACCCCCGAGTTCGTCGAGAAGATCATCGCCAAGGAGCGCCCCGACGCGCTCCTGCCGACCCTCGGTGGTCAGACGGCCCTCAACACGGCCATCTCGATGCACGAGCAGGGCGTCCTCGAGAAGTACGGCGTCGAGCTGATCGGCGCCAACGTCGAGGCGATCAACAAGGGCGAGGACCGCGACCTGTTCAAGGAGGTCGTGGAAGAGGTCAAGAAGAAGATCGGCCACGGCGAGTCCGCCCGCTCGTACATCTGCCACTCCATGGACGACGTCATGAAGGGCGTCGAGGAGCTCGGCGGCTACCCCGTCGTCGTCCGCCCCTCCTTCACCATGGGTGGTGCAGGGTCCGGCTTCGCGCACGACGAGGAGGAGCTGCGCCGCATCGCCGGTCAGGGCCTGACTCTGTCTCCCACCACCGAGGTGCTCCTTGAGGAGTCCATCCTCGGCTGGAAGGAGTACGAGCTGGAGCTGATGCGCGACAAGAACGACAACGTCGTAGTCGTCTGCTCCATCGAGAACTTCGACCCGATGGGCGTGCACACCGGCGACTCGATCACCGTCGCGCCCTCGATGACGCTCACCGACCGCGAGTACCAGCGCCTTCGTGACATCGGCATCGCGATCATCCGCGAGGTCGGTGTCGACACCGGTGGCTGCAACATCCAGTTCGCGGTGAACCCCGAAGACGGCCGCATCATCGTCATCGAGATGAACCCGCGCGTCTCCCGGTCCTCGGCTCTCGCCTCCAAGGCCACCGGCTTCCCGATCGCGAAGATCGCGGCCAAGCTGGCCGTCGGCTACACGCTGGACGAGATCCCGAACGACATCACCGAGAAGACGCCGGCCTCCTTCGAGCCGACGCTCGACTACGTGGTCGTGAAGGCCCCGCGCTTCGCCTTCGAGAAGTTCCCCAGCGCCGACTCCACGCTGACCACGACCATGAAGTCGGTCGGCGAGGCCATGGCCATCGGCCGGAACTTCACCGAGGCGTTCCAGAAGGCGCTGCGTTCGCTTGAGAAGGCGGGCTCGCAGTTCTCCTTCGTCGGCGAGATCGGCGACAAGACCGCGCTCCTCGAAGCGGCAGTCCGGCCCACCGACGGGCGCATCAACACCGTCATGGACGCGATCCGCGCCGGTGCCACGCCCCAGGAGATCTTCGACTACACGAAGATCGACCCGTGGTTCGTCGACCAGCTCTTCCTCATCAAGGAGGTCGCCGACGAGCTCACCGAGGCCCCCGAGCTGACCCGCGAACTGATCGCGGAAGCGAAGCGGCACGGCTTCTCCGACCGCCAGATCGCCGAGATCCGCGGCCTGCGCCAGGACGTCGTCCGCGAGGTCAGGCACGCCCTCGGCGTCCGCCCGGTCTACAAGACGGTCGACACCTGCGCCGCCGAGTTCGCCGCCAAGACGCCGTACTTCTACTCCTCGTACGACGAGGAGAGCGAGGTCGCGCCGCGCGAGAAGCCCGCCGTGATCATCCTCGGCTCGGGCCCGAACCGCATCGGCCAGGGCATCGAGTTCGACTACTCCTGCGTCCACGCCTCCTTCGCGCTCAGCGAGGCCGGCTACGAGACCGTGATGGTCAACTGCAACCCGGAGACGGTCTCCACGGACTACGACACGTCCGACCGCCTCTACTTCGAGCCGCTGACCCTTGAGGACGTCCTGGAGATCGTCCACGCGGAGCAGCAGGCGGGCCCCGTCGCGGGCGTCGTCGTGCAGCTCGGCGGCCAGACGCCGCTGGGCCTCGCGCAGGCGCTCAAGGACAACGGCGTCCCGATCGTCGGCACCTCGCCGGAGGCGATCGACGCCGCCGAGGACCGCGGCGAGTTCGGCCGCGTGCTCGCCGAGGCCGGCCTCCCGGCCCCGAAGCACGGCACCGCCACCACGTTCGCGGAGGCGAAGACGATCGCCGACGAGATCGGCTACCCGGTCCTCGTCCGCCCGTCGTACGTGCTCGGCGGCCGCGGCATGGAGATCGTCTACGACGAGGAGCGCCTGTCCTCGTACATCGAGGAGTCGACCGAGATCAGCCCCTCGCGGCCGGTCCTCGTCGACCGCTTCCTCGACGACGCCATCGAGATCGACGTCGACGCGCTCTACGACGGCGAGGAGCTCTACCTCGGCGGCGTCATGGAGCACATCGAGGAGGCCGGCATCCACTCCGGCGACTCGGCGTGCGCCCTGCCCCCGATCACGCTCGGCGGCTACGACATCAAGCGCCTGCGCATCTCGACCGAGGGCATCGCCAAGGGCGTCGGCGTGCGCGGCCTGATCAACATCCAGTTCGCGATGGCGGGCGACATCCTCTACGTCCTGGAGGCCAACCCGCGCGCCTCGCGCACGGTGCCCTTCACCTCCAAGGCGACCGCCGTGCCGCTCGCGAAGGCCGCCGCCCGCATCTCGCTGGGCGCCACCATCGCCGAGCTGCGCGCCGAGGGCCTGCTCCCGAAGACCGGCGACGGCGGCACGCTCCCCATGGACGCGCCGATCTCCGTCAAGGAGGCCGTCATGCCGTGGTCGCGCTTCCGCGACATCCACGGCCGCGGCGTCGACACGGTTCTCGGCCCGGAGATGCGCTCCACCGGCGAGGTCATGGGCATCGACTCCGTCTTCGGCACGGCGTACGCCAAGTCGCAGGCGGGCGCGTACGGTCCGCTGCCGACGAAGGGCCGGGCGTTCATCTCCGTCGCCAACCGCGACAAGCGCTCGATGATCTTCCCGGCGCGCGAGCTGATCCAGCACGGCTTCGAGCTGCTGGCCACCTCGGGCACGGCCGAGGTCCTGAAGCGCAACGGCATCAACGCCACCGTCGTGCGCAAGCAGTCCGAGGGCGAGGGCCCGAACGGCGAGAAGACGATCGTCCAGCTGATCCACTCCGGCGACGTCGACCTCATCGTCAACACCCCGTACGGCACCGGCGGCCGCCTCGACGGCTACGACATCCGTACGGCGGCGGTCTCCCGCTCCGTGCCGTGCCTGACCACGGTCCAGGCGCTCGCGGCGGCCGTGCAGGGCATCGACGCGCTCAACCACGGTGACGTGGGCGTGCGTTCACTGCAGGAACACGCGGAACACCTGACCGCGGCCCGCGACTAGCAGCCCAAGAGGGGGACACCGAAACGGTGTCCCCCTCTTCATGAGGCCACCGCCTCGTGAGGACCTATAGGACTTCAGGCATGTACAAGCTGTTCTTCAACCTCGTCTTCAAGCGCATGGACCCCGAGAAGGCCCACTACCTGGCCTTCCGCTGGATCCGCCTCGCGGCCCGCACACCCGTTCTGCGCACCTTCGTAGCCGCGTATCTCGCGCCGCGCTACAAGGAGTTGCGCACCGAGGCCCTCGGTCTCCGGATGCACGGCCCCTTCGGCCTCGCCGCCGGCTTCGACAAGAACGCCGTCGCGATCGACGGCATGTCGATGCTCGGCTTCGACCACGTCGAGATCGGCACCGTGACCGGGGAGGCGCAGCCCGGCAACCCCAAGAAGCGCCTCTTCCGCCTCGTGCCGGACCGAGCGCTCATCAACCGCATGGGCTTCAACAACGAGGGCTCGCTCGCCGTGGCGGCCCGCCTGGCCTCCCGCAACCCCGTCTTCAAGACCACGGTCGGCGTGAACATCGGCAAGACCAAGGTCGTGCCGGAGGCCGAGGCCGCGGCCGATTACGTGAAGTCGACCGAGCGGCTCGCCGCGTTCGCCGACTACCTCGTCGTGAACGTCTCCTCGCCGAACACCCCGGGCCTGCGCAACCTCCAGGCCACCGAGTCGCTGCGGCCGCTCCTGAGCGCCGTACGCGAGGCCGCCGACCGCACCGTCACCTCGCGCCGCGTCCCCCTCCTCGTGAAGATCGCGCCCGACCTCGCCGACGAGGACATCGACGCGGTCGCCGACCTGGCGGTCGAACTCGGCCTCGACGGCATCATCGCCACCAACACGACGATCACCCGCGAGGGCTTGAAGACGACGGGTGACGTCGTGAACGAGACCGGCGGCCTGTCGGGCGCCCCCCTCAAGGAGCGCTCCCTGGAGGTCCTGCGTCGCCTCTACGCGCGCGTGGGCGACCGGATCACCCTCGTCGGCGTCGGCGGCATCGAGAACGCCGAGGACGCCTGGCAGCGCATCCTCGCCGGTGCCACCCTCGTCCAGGGCTACTCGGCCTTCATCTACGAAGGCCCCTGCTACGCCCGCGCGATCCACAAGGGCCTCGCCGCCCGCCTGCACAACTCCCCGCACGCCACGCTCGCCGACGCGATCGGCGCCGATGTCCGGAAGAAGGCTGAAGCCGCATGACCGTCCTCGAACCCTTCGGCGCGCGCCTGCGCCGCGCCATGGACGAGCGCGGCCCGCTCTGCGTCGGCATCGACCCGCACGCCGCGCTGCTCTCCTCCTGGGGCCTCAACGACGACATCGCGGGCCTGGAGAGCTTCACGCGCGCGTGCGTCGAGGCGATGGCCGACACCGTCGCCGTGGTGAAGCCGCAGATGGCGTTCTTCGAGCGGTTCGGCTCGCGCGGCGTGGCCGTCCTGGAGCGGGCGGTCGCGGACCTGCGGGAGGCCGGGACCCTCGTCGTCATGGACGCCAAGCGCGGCGACATCGGCTCGACCATGGCCGCGTACGCGGAGACGTACCTGCGCAAGGACTCCCCGCTGTTCTCGGACGCCCTGACCGTCTCGCCGTACCTCGGCTACGGCTCCCTGAAGCCGGCCGTCGACCTCGCCCGCGAGTCCGGCGCCGGCCTCTTCGTCCTCGCGCTCACCTCGAACCCCGAGGGCGGCGAGGTCCAGCACGCGGTGCGCGCCGACGGGCGCAACGTAGGGGCGACGATGCTCGGGCACCTCGCAGAGGAGAACAAGGGTGAGACGCCCATGGGCTCCTTCGGAGCCGTGGTCGGCGCGACGCTGGGCGACCTGTCCTCGTACGAGCTCGACATCAACGGCCCGCTGCTCGCCCCCGGCATCGGGGCGCAGGGTGCCACGGCCGCCGATCTGCCGTCGGTGTTCGGCTCCGCCGTGCGCAATGTCGTACCGAACGTGAGCCGTGGAGTCCTGAAGGCGGGGCCCTCGGTCGCAGCCCTGCGGGACGCCTCCGTGCGGTTCGCGGACGAGGTGCGGGAAGCGGTTTCCGGGGCCTGAGGAGGGGGATCGGAGGCGGTTCGGCGCGAGGTTTAAGGGTGGCACTCCGTGCCGACCTCGGGTTTTGCGTCCGAAACCTGTCCAGATTCTTGGTCGATTTGTCCAAAATGTACGGCTCGACAGAGGCTGACCAGGACTTTTCGTCTGTTCTCGCTGACTCCGACGTCCATGGCCGCTAGTCTCCGTCGAGAGTCAACGGTCAACTGCACGCCAGCGGGTTGTTCGTTGCTCCCCAGGTGTGGGGCGACTAGGTTCCTCACCGGTCCGTATCCGACAGTTCGACATCCGAGGTGACGTAGGCGTGGCTCTTCCGCCCCTTACCCCTGAACAGCGCGCAGCCGCGCTCGAAAAGGCCGCCGCGGCTCGCCGGGAGCGGGCCGAGGTCAAGAATCGACTCAAGCACTCCGGCGCCTCCCTGCACGAGGTCATCAAGCAGGGCCAGGAGAACGACGTCATCGGCAAGATGAAGGTCTCCGCCCTCCTCGAGTCCCTGCCGGGCGTGGGCAAGGTCCGCGCCAAGCAGATCATGGAGCGTCTGGGGATCTCCGAATCCCGCCGGGTGCGCGGTCTCGGTTCCAACCAGATCGCCTCCCTGGAGCGCGAGTTCGGCAGCACCGGCGCCTGAGTGACCGAGACCGCCCCGGGGAAGTCCCCGGGGCTGGTCCGGGGCACTCCGGAACAACTGGAATAATCGCTGCATGAGTGAACGTCCGCGGCTGACCGTGCTCTCCGGCCCCTCGGGGGTCGGCAAGAGCACGGTTGTCGCCCATATGCGCAAGGAACACCCCGAGGTCTGGCTCTCGGTGTCGGCGACGACCCGCAAGCCGCGCCCCGGCGAGCAGCACGGTGTCCAGTACTTCTTCGTCACGGACGAGGAGATGGACAAGCTGATCGCCAACGGCGAGCTCCTTGAGTGGGCCGAGTTCGCGGGGAACCGCTACGGCACCCCGCGTCGCGCCGTGCTCGACCGCCTGGAGGCGGGCGAACCGGTGCTGCTCGAGATCGACCTCCAGGGCGCCCGCCTGGTCCGGGAGTCGATGCCCGAGGCGCAGCTGGTCTTCCTGGCCCCGCCGAGCTGGGAGGAGCTGGTCCGCCGGCTCACCGGGCGCGGTACGGAGGCTCCGGAGGTCATCGAGCGACGCCTCGGGGCCGCCAAGGTGGAGCTCGCCGCCGAGGAGGAGTTCGACACCACGCTTGTCAATACCTCCGTCGAGGACGTGGCCGGTGAGCTGCTAGCCTTGATGAAGGTTCTTTGAGCTGTTCTTTGAGCTCCAGCAGTCTTTTCCCGTCCCGATCGGAAGGCAGAGAGTGTCCTCTTCCATCACCGCGCCCGAGGGCATCATCAACCCGCCGATTGATGAGCTCCTCGAGGCCACCGACTCGAAGTACAGCCTGGTCATCTACGCCGCCAAGCGCGCGCGTCAGATCAACGCGTACTACTCGCAGCTCGGTGAGGGCCTGCTCGAGTACGTCGGCCCGCTGGTGGACACGCACGTCCACGAGAAGCCGCTCTCGATCGCCCTTCGTGAGATCAACGCGGGGCTGCTGACGTCCGAGGCCATCGAGGGCCCGGTTCAGTAGCACCTCGTAGTTTTTTCGGTACTTCAGGCCCGACAGCGCAGCTGTCGGGCCTGTGGTGTGTCATGGAGTCGTACGTTCGTTTTCCAGTCGTACGTGATCGAGTCAGGGGAGAACCGGTGTCGTCGAAGCCGAAGGTCGTTCTGGGGGTCAGCGGCGGAATCGCCGCCTACAAGGCGTGCGAACTGCTGCGTCGCCTCACCGAGTCCGGGCATGACGTGCGCGTCGTGCCGACCGACTCCGCGCTGCACTTCGTCGGCGCCGCGACCTGGTCCGCGCTCTCCGGCAACCCGGTCTCCACGGAGGTCTGGGACTCCGTCCACGAAGTGCCGCACGTCCGCATCGGCCAGCACGCGGACCTCGTGATCGTCGCCCCGGCCACCGCCGACATGCTCGCCAAGGCGGCCCACGGCCTCGCCGACGACCTCCTCACGAACACGCTCCTCACCGCCCGATGTCCGGTCGTCTTCGCCCCCGCGATGCACACCGAGATGTGGGAGCACCCCGCCACCCAGGAGAACGTCGCCACGCTGCGCCGCCGCGGCGCCCTCGTCATCGAACCGGCCGTCGGCCGCCTCACTGGCGTCGACACCGGCAAGGGCCGCTTCCCGGACCCGGCCGAGATCTTCGAATACGTACGCCGGGTCCTCGCGCGCGGCGCCGCCCCGCAGGACCTCATCGGCCGGCACGTCGTCGTATCGGCCGGCGGTACCCGCGAACCCCTCGACCCGGTCCGCTTCCTCGGCAACCGCTCCTCCGGCAAGCAGGGCTACGCGCTGGCCCGCACGGCGGCGGCGCGCGGCGCCAGGGTCACCCTGCTCTCCGCGAACGCGGCGCTCCCCGACCCGGCCGGCGTCGACGTCGTCCACGTAGGAACGGCCGTACAGCTGCGCGAGGCGGTGCTCAAGGCGGCAGCCGACGCCGACGCGGTCGTCATGGCGGCGGCCGTCGCCGACTTCCGCCCGGAGACGTACGCCACCGGAAAGATCAAGAAGAAGGACGGCGCCGAGCCCGCGCCGGTCGCGCTCGTCCGCAACCCGGACATCCTCGCCGAGATCTCGGGCGACCGGCCCCGCCCAGGACAGGTCGTCGTCGGCTTCGCCGCCGAGACCGACGACGTACTCGCCAACGGCCGCGCCAAGCTCGCCCGCAAGGGCTGCGACCTGCTCGTCGTGAACGAGGTGGGGGAGCGCAAGACCTTCGGCTCCGAGGAGAACGAGGCCGTGATCCTGGGCGCCGACGGCGACGAGACGCCCGTCCCTTACGGCCCGAAGGAGACGCTCGCCGACCACATCTGGGACGAAGTGGCCCGTCGGCTCACACCGTCGTCGGCCGGTTGAACGCTTGCCGAACACGCGCGGAATCTCACTGGTGCACTAACTTCACATTCCGCCGCTCCGGTCGCATCGAACCCCCGGAAACACGCCAATTTCGGGCGGGACGCGGTCTTCCAAAGAGCGATCGTCCTATCGCAGAATGCGGTGTCGCAGGTCACAGAGCTCCCAGTGGGCGAGACACGTGGCCCGGTGGCCGAGCACGACCGATAAACTGTTCCCGGACGCGCCGGGCGCAGCCCCCGTACCGTCCGCCAAATGATCAGCCAGCAGCCGCTGCAACCACAGGGAGCGTTGTGTCCCGTCGCCTGTTCACCTCGGAGTCCGTGACCGAGGGTCACCCCGACAAGATCGCTGACCAGATCAGCGACACCATCCTCGACGCGCTGCTGCGCGAGGACCCCTCGTCCCGCGTCGCCGTCGAGACGCTGATCACCACCGGCCTCGTGCACGTGGCCGGAGAGGTGACCACGAAGGCCTACGCGCCGATCGCCTCGCTCGTGCGAGAGAAGATCCTCGAGATCGGCTACGACTCGTCGAAGAAGGGCTTCGACGGCGCGTCCTGCGGCGTCTCGGTCTCCATCGGCTCGCAGTCGCCCGACATCGCGCAGGGTGTCGACACCGCGTACGAGAAGCGCGTCGAGGGCGACGAGGACGAGCTCGACAAGCAGGGCGCGGGCGACCAGGGCCTGATGTTCGGCTACGCGTGCGACGAGACGCCGGAGCTGATGCCGCTCCCGATCCACCTCGCGCACCGCCTCTCGCGCCGCCTGTCCGAGGTCCGCAAGAACGGCACGATCCCCTACCTCCGCCCGGACGGTAAGACCCAGGTCACCATCGAGTACGACGGTGACAAGGCCGTGCGTCTCGACACGGTTGTCGTCTCGTCCCAGCACGCCTCGGACATCGACCTCGATTCGCTGCTCGCGCCCGACATCCGGGAGTTCGTGGTCGAGCCCGAGCTGAAGGCGCTTCTCGACGACGGCATCAAGCTGGAGACCGAGAACTACCGCCTCCTGGTCAACCCGACCGGCCGCTTCGAGATCGGCGGCCCGATGGGCGACGCCGGCCTCACCGGGCGCAAGATCATCATCGACACGTACGGCGGCTACGCCCGCCACGGTGGCGGCGCCTTCTCCGGCAAGGACCCGTCCAAGGTCGACCGCTCCGCCGCGTACGCGATGCGCTGGGTCGCCAAGAACGTCGTCGCGGCCGGCCTGGCGGCCCGCTGCGAGGTCCAGGTCGCGTACGCGATCGGCAAGGCCGAGCCGGTCGGTCTGTTCGTCGAGACCTTCGGTACGGCCACGGTCGACACGGACAAGATCGAGGCGGCCATCTCCGAGGTCTTCGACCTCCGCCCGGCCGCGATCATCCGCGACCTCGACCTGCTGCGTCCGATCTACTCGCTGACGGCGGCGTACGGGCACTTCGGGCGGGCGCTGCCCGAGTTCACGTGGGAGAAGACGGATCGGGTGGATGCGCTGAGGAAGGCCGCGGGGCTGTAGGTCCTGGGGCTGCGAAGAACGGTTCGTGGGGCCCGGCTCTCCTTTGGGAGGGCCGGGCCCTTCGCGTTTTCAGAAGCTCTCGGGCTCTCCTGCCGGGGCGGCGCCGTTCGTGCGGGCTCCGAAGGACGGGGCCGCGAAGCGGCGGCGTATCTCCTCCGCGGCCACCACGTCCTTGAGGGCCACGGCCATGGACACCTGCTCGGCGAGCAGCGGCACGGCATCGTCGCCCGGGGCGAGGCCGATGCGGCGGAGGAGTTCGCCGAACACGTCCGCCGGTGAAGGCGCGGGCGGAGGCGGCTGCGGCTGCGACGGTGGCTGGGGCCCGGCTTCGGGCGGTGCTGCGGAGTCGGGCGCGAAGAGCGGTGTGAAGGCCTCCGGCACCAGATAGCGGAAGTGTTCGTCGACGTCCTTGCCGTTCGCCGCCGAGGCGAGTTTCGCCAGCAGCCCGAGGTCCTTGACGGTCTTCTCCACGTGGTCGTCGTTCTTGGCGAGCCACCACACGACCGCGCTGCCCGTGCTCTGCAGCACGTCGTCACCGAGGTAGGCGCGCTTGTTCTGCTCGTAGGCGCGCTGCTGTTCCCAGAGCGCCACGTCCTTGCGGATTGCTGCCAGCCGGTCCAGGCGCGTCCGGTCGGCCTCGGAGAGCGTGAGTTCGACGTCGAGGGCCATGGCGAGCACATGGCCCTCGCGGACCGGTTCCATCGAGGCGAGGAATCCGCTGAGTTCGTGCTGGACCAGGGACGCCCGGCCCGGCTCCATCGTGGCGGTGACCGCGGAGGCCCGCTGGAGCACCGACTCCACGGCGATGGCTCCCGGGTCGACGACCACCGAACCCGCCCCGGGATCTGTGGGGCACCACCGGACATTGGCGCTGAACCGGAAGTCGTAGTCCTCGGTGTTGCTCGGGAGGGACACCCGGTGGACGCGCACCTCGCGCCGCTCGACCGGGGGCGCGGGCCGCTCCGGCAGCGTGTGCTCCGGGAACCGCTCGCGCAGAGCGGTACGCCGGGTGAGCGTCACCGCCGTCGCACCGGCCGCGAGCAGCACCGCGATCGCGCCGAGCCATGTCCACACCGGCCAGTGCAGCCCGAGGCCGAGGATGAGCGTGAGTAGGGCGCCGATGACGCTGACGAAGACGGACACGGTCTTCTGGCCTGAACTCATGTGACCGGCACCTCCTGACGGTGGGCGCGAGCGGCGAATGCGGTGCTCTGGGCCTGGTTGATCGCGTGCAGCAGTCGCGCGGCGAGCGCCGGTGACGTGGTCCGCCGCGCGTCCGCGTACAGGCGGGAGGCGATCGCGTACTTCGAGAGCGACGCATCGGTCAGGATCCGCAGCACCGCGTCGGTGAGGCGGGCGTCCTGGGTGCCGTCCGCCCGGAGTAGCCAGGCGCGTGCCGCGGGCCCCCACTCGGCGGGTTCCAGCAGGAACGCCCGGTCCCAGCAGGCGGTCACCCACTCACGCGGGGAGCGTTGCAGCAGGAACCCCGGTGGCAGGTCCGGGAGTTGGAGGAAGAGGCGGGCGTCGGCGCGGTGGTGATCGGTGTTCCGGGTCGTGGCGAGGCGGAAGAGCAGGCGGCGCAGGATCCTGGCGTCCTGGTCGGCGAAGCGCAGCAGGGCCAGCGCCGCGACGCCGCGGGTTTCCGGGTCCCGCCTCGCGAGGTGATGCAGTCGGACCAGCGCGGCGTCGGGACGGTGGATCGACAGGACCTTCTCGCAGACCTCGATGAGGACGGCGCGCAGCGGGTCCGTCACCGGGGACCTGCTCCAGTCGTACATCTGCCGCAGGAAGACCCGGCCGTGTTCCTCGTCGAGGACGCCGTGTCTGAGGGCCTGGGCCGCCGCGGTCACCTCGGGCGCGCGGGGCGCCGGGGATGCGGTCCACTGCTCGATCAGGCGGGTGACCAGGGTGGTCTCGCCGACGGAGAGGCACAGCGCGGTGAAGCGGCCGACCATCCGGGCGCGCGGCTCGGCGGGCATTGGCGTCTTCCTGAGGGTGGCGCAGAACCATTCGCGCAGCGTCTCCCGTAAGTGCGGGAGGTTGGCCCAGAAGTACCGCAGCGTGGCCTCAGCGAAGCCACGGCGCTCGAACCGCACGCGACCGTCGGCGGTGAGGCGCGCCTTCAGCGGGTCGAGGCGCTCGGTCAGCCCCGGGTGCTCCAGCATCGGACGGTCGTCGTCCGCGGAGCCCACCCTGCGCAGCAGTAGCGCCGCGGATGCGTGGACGGCTTCCGCGGGAGCGTCCTCCAGCAGGGCCGAGGCCAGCAGGAGGGCCCGCTGTCGGCCCTCCGGCAGGTCCGGCAGCAGGGCGTCGAGCGTCGCGCTGTGATCTGCCCGGCTCGCGAGCGCGGTACGCAGCCAGTCGTGGAAGGTGTCCGTGGGCTGTCCCGCGGCCCGTGCCTCGGCGATCCGGCCGACGAGCCGGGCCAGCTCTCCCATCGCGGGCCGCGTGGCCAGGTGGGTGCGGGCCTCGTCGGGCAGCGGTGACCACAGGCCGTCGTCGATGCCGTGACTGCGCAGGTGCCTGGCAAAGGCCTCCTTCGTGTCCGGGCGGCCGATCCAGGTGCGGACGAACTCACTGGGCAGATCGTCCTCGAAGCGGTGCGGGAGCACGACGGCCAGGAACGCGGACCTGCGCAGGAGTTCATGGCGGAAACCGGACAGCTCCCGGCGTACGGCCTGCCAGAGAGGAACGTCCGCGGTCGACAGGTCGAGCAGGATGCGGTCCCCCGCGCCGATCAGGTCGGCCGACAGGCAGGAGCCTTCGCCGTCCGGCACCTCCGGATTGAGTTCGTGGTACGCCCCGCGATCCGACGGAAGCTCGCACAGCAGGACACGCGCGGCGGCGCTGCGGCCGCAGCCCTGGGCGCCGTGCAGGAACACCGTGTGCTCCGACTCCAAGGTGTCGTACGCGGCGTTCATCCGCTCCGGGCGTGCGAACTGCCGTTGCAGACGCTCCAGTTGGTCTTCGGCCACGTGGCGAGGCGCGGCCGTGGGCGGGTCGAGGAGCTGGGTGCCGTTGAAGTAGTTGTTGTAGTTGTTGTACGTGTCGCCGCTCATCGACGCTCATCGTCCTTGCGGCCGAAGGTGTGGTGGTTGGTGTTGTCGCCCTCGGCGTAGCTTGCGCCGTCGCCGGACTGGTTGACCGTCCGGTGGCTTGGCCCGATGTGGATGCCGTTGTGGTGGGGGCTGTTGTTGTTGATGTCGCCTGCCACCGTGTCCGACTGGACGAGGAAACCGCGGTTGTCTCCTGTCGACGTGTTGGTGGTGCTCCCCGGATCGGGCCGCCGCTTCACGCGGTCCTTGTCGCTGGCCGCGAGCTCGGGCACCAGTGTGGCCAGGGCGTCTCCGATGCGCTTGAGGTCGTGGGCGTTGGACTGGTGGTCGTAACGCAGCGTCTGGCAGTCCGCCAAGTGGGCCAAGGGATCCGGAAGTTGGTCGCGGCTCGGGCGCTCCGTCCGGCGGCCGACCAGGATGGGGATGACGCGGATCCCGTTGGCGAAGGCCTCGAGGATTTCCTTGCGCACCCAGTCCTCGGGGCGCCGCAGTCCGGGGTGCTGCGCCCAGCCCGGACCGATGAGCGCCAGAAGGGCGCCGCTGCGGCGGACGCCGTGGATCAGGCTTTGGTCGAAGGGCGCCCCCGGCGGGATGTCCTTGCTCGCGCGGAACACCCGGTCGGCGCCGAACCGGGCCGACAGCGCGCTTTCGAGGGTGGCGGAGAACTGTTCCCCGTCGCCGGTGCGGTAGTTGATGAAGACGTCGGGCATGGCGGAATCGCCTCCTGGTCGGATGGGACGGGCGGGTGCGAGTCGGGCGGATGGGAGCCGGTCGGGCTTCGTGCGGCGACCGCTCAGGTGGGCTCGACGAGCTGCGCCGCGGCGAGCTGCGGCGCGATGGCCCGGTAGGCGGGGTGACGGTGGAACCGGGCGAGGGTCCGGGTGAGGCGGTGCACGTCCAGGGACACCGTCGCCGACGCGACCGTGCCGAGGGCGGGCAGCAGGTCCGCCGTGTGCGCGCACGCCGTGTCGATGTCGCCGCTGAGGGCATGGGCCAGCGCGCGCCGGGTGCCGTAGCGGGCGAGCGTGCGCAGCGCCGAGGCGGGGACGCGCGCGAGTTCGCGGTCAAGAACGGAGGCGGCGGCCTGTGGGCGGCCCAGGTCGACGAGGCACCACCCGGTGACCATGGCCGCGGGGTCGGTGAGATGGGAGGTGCCGAGGAGAGTGGCACGCGCGGGATCGGCCGCTGCCGGGACGTCGGCGGTCAGCAGCGCGCGGGCGGTGTCGAGGTCGCGCATGCAGGCGTCGTGGTCGCCCGCCAAGGCGTGGCCTTGCGCCGCGCGTTGGGCGGCCAGGCCGCGGATCCGCGGCGGCAGTCGGCCGTCCCGCGCGGGCTCGACGAGCGCGACGGTGTCACCGGCCGCACCGCGGTAGTACGTGATGAGGGCGCGGCGTACGAGAGCGTAGGACGCGAGGTCGTGGTCTTCCCCCGCCGCGGCGAGCTCCACGGCGTCGCCGGTCCAGCGGAGCGCCGCCTCGTCGTCGCCCGCCTCCTGGGCCATCCACCCGGTGAACTCGGCGAAACGGGCGGCCGCCCGGTACAGCGCCCGGCTCGTACGGCCGCCCGCGTCGGCGGCCAGCGCCGCGACGGACCGAGTCTGCTCGGTGAGCGGGGCCAGCAGGGCGGAGGGCGGTGTCACCTGCCCCATCTGCCGGTAGTGCGCGAGGAGCGACAGCGTGATCTCCGGCAGCGATGCCGCGGCCGACGGCTCGTCGTGGGAGGGCGTGGCGGCCGCGCGCGGCGCCGAGGCCAGGGACAGGACGGAGGCCGCGCCCACGGTCATGACTCCACGCCGCGAAGGTGGTTGTTCCGGCGGTACGAGTGCGGTCAGCCGGCCACCGGCGCCGAGGGCCGTGTCGCACAGCCGGGCGAACTCGGCGCTCGCCCGCTTGTGACCCGTCTCGACCTTGCTGATCTGGCCCTTGCTGTAATGCACGGCGGAAGACAGGTCGGCCAGCGTCAGTTCCGCGGCCATGCGCAGGCGGCGCAGTTCGGCGCCGAACGCGGGTGCCCGCTCCAGCATGTTCCCCCCTCATGCCCGACATCGGTGACTCGCCCGGGGTGCCTGTCGTCGGCAGCCAGCGTCGGCCTCCGGCGCCGACACGAGCAAGGCCACGGCCGGTGTTTCCCGTTTCCAGTTGGGATACCGGGCAGAGCCGGAACGCGACGCCCGTGTGCGGTGCGCAGTCCGGATCACGGGCGGATTTGGCCGGACGGGCGGTGTTGCGGGGACAGCGGGCACGTGGTGGGGCGGGCGATCCGGCGGCCCGGCCCGATGTCGGTGCCCTCTGGTAGGAATGCACGTGTGAGCAGCGAGAACGACAAGGGCGAAGAGGCCGGGGGTGGCGGGCCGGAGCAGCTTGCGTTGATTCGGGAGAGTGTGCGCAAGGCGAAGGTGCCGAAGGCGAAGCCGCGGACGTGGCGGGGGGCGCCGTTGGCCGAGGAGTTGCCGGTGGCGCGGGTGCTCGTGGACAAGGGGGTGCTGCATCTCGACCGGTACTTCGAGTACGCGGTGCCGAAGGAGTTGGACGAGGTCGCGCAGCCCGGGGTGCGGGTGCGCGTGCGGTTCGGGGCGGGGAACCGGAATGTGCAAGGCGGGCGGCGTGAGGGGGGTGGGTTGATCGACGGGTTTCTCATCGAGCGGGTGGCCGAGGCTGAGTATCAGGGGCCGCTTGCCGCGTTGGCGCAGGTGGTGTCGCCGGAGCGGGTGCTGGACGAGGAGTTGCTGGGGCTGACGAGGGCCGTCGCCGACCGGTACGCGGGGAGCCTCGCGGATGTGTTGCAGCTGGCGATTCCGCCGCGGCACGGGAAGGCCGAGGCTCGGGAGTTTCCCGCTCCGCCCGCGCCGCCCGCGGCTCCTGAGGCCGGGTCGTGGGTGCGGTACGAGCGGGGGGCCGATCTGATCGGGTCGCTGGCCGCGGGCGGGTCGCCGCGGGCGGTGTGGACGGCGTTGCCCGGTCCTGAGTGGGCCGGGGAGATCGCGCGGGCCGTGCGGGCCACGTTGGCCTCGGGGCGGGGGGCGTTGGTCGTCGTGCCGACGGTGCGGCTCGCGGCGCGGGTCGACGCGGCGCTGCGGGAGGAGTTGGGGGAGGGGCAGCACGCGTTGCTGACGGCCGACGCCGGGCAGCAGCGGCGGTACAGCGAGTGGCTTGCCGTGCGGCGGGGCGCCGTGCGGGCCGTGGTGGGGACCAGGGCCGCCATGTTCGCTCCGGTGCGGGACCTCGGGCTTGTGGTGGTGTGGGAGGACGGGGACCAGCACCACAGCGATGACCGGGCGCCGTTTCCGCATGTGCGGGAGGTGTTGGAGCTGCGGGCCGCGCGCGACAAGTGCGCTTTCTTGTTGGGGAGTTGGAGTTGCACGGTGGAGGCCGCCCAGCTTGTACGTAGCGGGTGGGCGGCTGCTGTGAGTGCGTCGCGGGATGTCGTACGGCGGGTGGCTCCGCTCGTACGCACCGTGGGGGACCGGGAAGTGGCGCGGGACGAGGCCGCGCGGGCCGCCCGGCTGCCGAGTCTCGCGTGGGAGGTGGCGCGGGGCGCGCTGCGTGAAGGGCCCGTCCTTGTGCAGGTGCCCAGGCGGGGGTACGTGCCGCGGCTCGCGTGTCAGCGGTGTCGCGAGCCCGCCCGGTGCGGGCAGTGTGCCGGGCCGTTGGAGGCGCGGGAGGCGACCGGGGGGCTCGCGTGCGGGTGGTGCGGGCGTGAGGAGGAGCGTTGGCAGTGTGCCGAGTGCGGGGGGACGCGGTTGCGGGCGCAGGTGGTCGGGGCGCGGCGTACCGCTGAGGAGTTGGGGCGGGCGTTCGCCGCGGTGCCGGTGCGGACGTCGGGGCGGGAGCAGGTGTTGGACACGGTGTCCGGGGAGCCGGCGCTGGTCGTGAGCACGCCGGGGGCGGAGCCGGTGGCCGAGGGCGGGTACGCGGCGGCGTTGCTGCTCGACGGGTGGGCGATGTTGGGGCGGGCCGATCTGCGGGCCGGGGAGGAGGCGCTGAGGCGGTGGGTCGCGGCGGCTTCGTTGGTGCGGTCGCAGGAGGCGGGGGGCGCGGTGGTCGTGGTGGCCGAGCCGACGCTTCGGCCGGTGCAGGCGCTTGTGCGGTGGGATCCCGTGGGGCATGCGGTGCGGGAGCTGGGGGACCGGGCCGAGCTCGGGTTTCCGCCGGTGTCGCGGATGGCGGCGGTGACGGGGACGGCGGAGGCGGTGGCCGGGTTCATGGGGGCGGTCGAACTTCCGGGGGACGCGGAGGTGTTGGGGCCGGTTCCGGTGCCGGAGGCGGTACCGGGTGGGGCGGGTCGGAGGGGTGGCGGGGCGCCGGTGGGGGAGCGGTGGGAGCGGGTGCTGGTGCGGGTCCCTCCGGGGAGTGGGGCGGTGTTGGCGCGGGCCTTGAAGCAGGCGCAGGCGGCGAGGATGGCGAGGGGGGTGGGGGAGCCGGTGCGGGTGCGGGTGGATCCGCTGGATATTGGGTGAGCGGGGGCGTGGGGTGCGCCCCCCTGACCGGTGCCGTGGCCGACGCCGTCCGCGGGTGCGCCTCTGCCTGGTGCCGTGGCTGACGCCGTCCGCGGGTGCGGCCTGCACCGGGGGCCGCCTTGCCCACCCTGCCGCCCTTGGCGGCAGATTGCCCAAGGCGGGAGGCGCCGATCGTCGTGGGTGGGGAGGTGGGGTGTGGTGTCGCCTCGGTCGGGGTGGGGCTATTTGTGTTTGGTGGTGCGGAGTTGGCGGATTGTGTGGATCAGGGTGTATGTCGCGATGAGGGCGGCGATGGCGGCTGCCGTCAGGAGCAGGGTGGTGTCCGAGACGGTCGCGCCCAGGTCGGAGACCCTCTCCTCCAGGGCGAATTCGGTGTCCGTGCTCAGCAGGGACGGGAGCGCGGACGTGCCGTCGAAGGTGAGGAAGAGGATGCCGAGGGCGATGAACAGGGTGCCGCCGATCGTTGAGGTGGTGTGCAGGCGGATGCGGCCGCCCACCCGCACCTCCCGGCCGCGCAGCCAGCGTTTGCGGCCCAGGTCGTAGCGGTCCCACAGCAGGGCGAGGAAGAAGATCGGGACGGCCATGCCCAGGGCGTACACCGCCAGCAGCAGTCCGCCGTGCAGCGGGCTCCCGTCGACCGCGGCGACCGTGAGGATGCCGCCGAGGATCGGGCCCGCGCAGAATCCCGCGAGGCCGTAGACCGCGCCCAGGGCGAACACGGAGAGGGCCGTACCCGTACGTCGTTGTCCCGCGGCCCGCGCCAGGCGGCGCGAGCCGAAGCCGAAGCCGGCGATCTGCGCGACGCCGAGCACGATCAGCAGCCAGCCGCCCGCCGTGACCAGCAGGTCGCGCTGCCCGTAGAAGAGGCGGCTGGCGAAGGAGCCGGCCACGCCGAGCGGCACAAGCGTCAGACACAGGCCCACGTAGAACACGGCGGTGCGGGCGAGGAGGCGGGTGCGGCTCGTGAAGGAGTACGCGAAGAACGCGGGGAGGAGGAGCGCGCTGCAGGGGCTGAGCAGGGCCAGGAGGCCGCCGAGGAAGGCCGCCAGGAGGCCGATGTCATTCATGTCCGCCGGACCCCTTCCCGTTCCTGTTCTCGTTCCCGTTCTCGTTTTCCTTTCCGGACCCCTTACCTGTTTCCTTCGTGGCCGCGTCGATCGCCGATACGAATGTCTTCAGGGGCTGTGCGCCCAGGATCGGTTTGTCGTTGACGAGGAAGGCGGGGGTGCTCGTCACGCCCAGTTGGTAGCCCTCGTCCTGGTCGCGTGCGACCGCCTTGCGGGCCGCCGCGCTCGCCATGTCCGTACGGAACGTGTCGAGGTCCGGCACGCCCGCCTCGCGTGCCATCGCCACCAGCTTCTCGGCGCTGAACTCGCCGGAGTTGCGTTCGCGCGGCTTGCCGAAGGCGGTGTCGTAGAACTCCCAGAACTTGTCCTGCTTTCCGGCGGCCCAGCCGGCCAGCGCGGCCTGGTCGGACTCCTTGCCGAAGACGGGGAAGTTGCGCCACTCGATGCGCAGGACGCCCTTGTCGACGTAGCGGCGCAGGAGTTCGGGCTCGGTCTCGCGGGCGAACTGGCCGCAGAACGGGCACTGGAAGTCCGCGTACTCGATCAGTACGACGGGTGCGTCGGCCCGGCCCACGGCCATGGCGTCGGACGGGCTGCGCCGGGCGAGGGCGAGGAGCCCCTCGTCGGCGGGGGCGGCGGACGGGGTGGACACGGACGCGGCAGCCGAGGGCTTGTCGCGGGCCGAGCCACGGTTCGCGGTGCTGTCGTGGTCGCCGCCGTTCGCGGTGAGGGCGAGTACGGCGGTCGCCGCCGCGGCCACGAGTACACCACCCGCGAGGTACAGGCGCAGGCGGTAGGAAGGTGTTGCAGGCATGGGGGAACTCCGCGTAGGGGGAGAGGTGACGAAGATGTCAGGGGGTGCAGGTCGTCGCGTTGTTCAGGCGGCGCAGTGCCGCCTCGGCGAGCAGGGCGACCGAGGCCACCGCGAGCAGGGGCTGCAAGGGCGCCCAGTAGCTGAGCGCGCCGGACGTGCCGATCAGCAGCAGCACGAGCTTGTTGCACACCGGGCAGCCGACCGCGAAGAACGACAGCACCGCACCGGCCGCGCCGAAGCGGCTCACGCGTTCAGTGCGCGGTGACGTGACGTACGTGCCCAGGACGAGGCCTGCCAAGGCCGAGGTCAGGGCGAGGGCGGGGTAGTTCCACCACTGGACGGGGACGGAACGGCTGAACAGCGGGTTGGGCACGACATCCGTGGGGATGCCGACGACGGCGGCGGTGACGAGCGCACCGGCGCCCGCGACCCACCACTGCCGTGCCCGCCACGTGAGCAGCGACCGGCCCGCCCGGCTGACAGAGCGCCGGGAAGAGCGCATGAGGAAGGACTCCGTTCAACTGCGGGGAGAGGGAAGGCGGGACCACACGGGTCGGCCTAGATCCGCAGGACGGAGGTGGTGACGGGGGGTGGGGGTGGCTCGGGTCCGGAGGTGCGGGAGTGGACGGTGTCCGTGATGAACTGCCGTGCGACGTCCGGGGTTTGGGCGGGGGCGGCGAGGGCGGGCGCGTCGGCCTGGCTGTGGGTGTGGACCGTGCCGGACTCGGCCACCGCCTTCTCCTTGCCGCACGGAGCCGTGGGCTCGGCGGAGGCGTGGGACGCCGCGCTCATCTGCGGGCCCGCGACCGCGACCGTGACCGCGGGCCGCTCGGCCGCCGTCGTCCGGTCGGCCGCTTCCATCGCGCGCGTGAACAGGCACAAGACGCCGACGAGGGCGACCAGCAGGGCGAGGCCGCCGCGCAGCACGACCGCAGGAGCGACCGCGGTCGCGCCCCGACGCCGTGCCCATCGCCTCATGCCGCCCAGCCTAAGCCACCCGCCGCCGCACACCGCTACACACAACACCGCCACACACCACTGCCTCCCCGTACGTGACTTGATGTACGGGGAGGCAGTGGGGGGCGGGGTGGCTCAGCCGTGGCGCGGGCCGGGGAAGACGCCGGGGCGGGTGTCGTCGCGCAAGCCGGAGCTGCCCGCGGTCGGCTGGGTCGGCAGCGCGCGGGCGGCCGGCACCGACGGGGACAGCGGGCCCGCGCCCATCGGCACCGTGGGGCGCGTGGCCTGCGTGGGGGACGGCAGGGCGGACGCGGGTGCCTCCGTGCCGCGCTCGGCGTCGGCCGCCGCCTGGGTGGCGGCCCTGCGCGCCCCGTACCTGCGGTGGACCGCCTGCTTGGTGACGCCGAGCGCGGAGCCCACCGCGTCCCACGAGAACCCCAGTGAACGGTCGAAGTCCACGGCTGCGGTGACCAACGTCTCGACGCTGTCGCGCAGTTCCTGGGCGAGACGGACGGTGGGGGCGGGCGCCCTCCCGTAGACGACGAAGCCCGCGGAGGGACCGGAGCGGCGCGGGCGGTAGACGTTGCCCAACTGCGCGGTGAGGGTGCGCAGTGCGTCCACCTGACGGCGGACCCGCTCGATGTCCCGCACAAGGAGATGCAGGCTGGCCCGTGCCTGGGCGTCGTGGGTTGCGTGGTCGGCCATGAACAAGCCTCTCGAACCGGCGATGTAGATGTGAAAAGGAAAGAAATCGGGGCCACGCTCGCGTCCGGCGACACCGGCACCTGTAGATCGGCACCGATCATCGGCGCCGATGAACGGCACCGATCACTGACACCGGTACCGATACCGATTGCGGCCCATTGACTGGTCAACTCTTTCTTGACCAACGCGCCATCCGGTGAGGGGTCACGCTGTTCGGGCGTATCCGCATATGCGCGGGGCGCGCGTCGTGACGTGCGCCCCGTAAGCGCCCGCGGCACGGCGCCCATAGACTGGTGCGCTGCCCGTGACCCTGCCCCGAGAGGCCGTAAGCCACCGATGAAGCTCGTCTTCGCCGGCACCCCCGAGGTCGCCGTTCCCGCTCTGGACGCCCTGATCGCCTCCGACCGGCACGAGGTCGCCGCGGTCGTCACCCGGCCCGACGCCCCGGCGGGGCGCGGCCGCCGACTGGTCGCGAGCCCGGTCGCCGAGCGGGCCGAGGAGGCCGGCATCGAGGTGCTGAAGCCCGCGAAGCCACGGGACGAGGAGTTCCTGGCGCGGCTGCGGGAGATCGGCCCCGACTGCTGCCCGGTCGTCGCCTACGGGGCGCTGCTGCCGAAGGTGGCGCTCGACGTGCCCGCCCGCGGCTGGGTCAATCTGCACTTCTCGCTGCTGCCCGCGTGGCGGGGCGCCGCGCCCGTGCAGCACGCGGTGATGGCGGGCGACGAGATCACGGGTGCGTCGACGTTCCTGATCGAGGAGGGGCTCGACTCCGGGCCCGTGTACGGGACCGTGACCGAGGCCGTGCGGGGGACCGACACCAGTGGTGACCTGCTGACCCGGCTCGCGTTCGCCGGGGCAGGGCTGCTCGCCGCCACGATGGACGGCATCGAGGACGGCACCGTGGAGGCCGTGGCGCAGCCCGCCGACGGGGTCTCGCTCGCCCCGAAGATCACGGTGGAGGACGCCCGTATCGACTGGAACGCGCCCGCCCTGCGCGTCGACCGCGTGGTGCGCGGCTGTACGCCCGCGCCGGGTGCCTGGACCGAGTTCCGCGGCGAGCGGCTCAAGGTGCGTACGGCCGTCCTCGCGCCCGACCGGACGGATCTGGCTCCCGGCGAGATCGGCGCGGGCAAGAAGAACCTCTATGTAGGTACGGGTTCGCACGCCGTCGAGCTGCTGTGGGTGCAGGCGCAGGGCAAGAAGCCGATGGCCGCGGCGGACTGGGCGCGGGGCACGCGGATCGCCGCGGGGGAGCGGCTGGGCTGAGGCCCGGCCGAGGCCCGTGGGGGTCCGTGGGGGTCCGTGGGGGTCCGTCGGGCGTGCGCGACGTACGCTGGGAGGGTTCATTTAGGCGTACGACCCGTGCGTAGCGCCCGTACGATCCCAGCAGCGGAGCACCTTTGAGTGACCAGCCCGGCCGTGGCCCCCGTAATTCCGGAACGCCAGGTAAGTCAGGCAAGCCAGGCAATCCCGGTAAGCCGCACCGTCGTCCCAAGAAGGATCCCGTGCGCATCCTCGCCTTCGAGGCGTTGCGCGCGGTGGACGAGCGGGACGCGTACGCGAACCTCGTGCTGCCGCCGCTGTTGCGCAAGGCGCGCGAGAAGGGCGATTTCGACGGGCGGGACGCCGCGCTCGCGACCGAGCTCGTGTACGGGACGCTGCGCGGGCAGGGGACGTACGACGCGATCGTGGCGGCGTGCATCGACCGGCCGCTGCGGGAGGTCGACCCGCCGGTCCTGGACGTGCTGAATCTGGGTGTGCACCAGCTGCTGGCGACGCGGATTCCGACGCACGCCGCCGTGTCCGCGTCGGTCGAGCTGGCGCGGGTCGTGCTCGGGGACGGGCGGGCCAAGTTCGTCAACGCCGTGCTGCGGAAGGTCTCGCGGGACGATCTCGACGGGTGGGTCGAGCGGGTCGCGCCGCCGTACGACGAGGACCCCGAGGACCATCTGGCGGTTGTCCATTCGCATCCGCGATGGGTTGTTTCGGCGCTGTGGGACTCGCTGGGCGGCGGGCGTGCCGGGATCGAGGATCTGCTGGAGGCCGACAACGAGCGGCCCGAGGTGACGCTCGTGGCGCGACCGGGGCGGACCACTGCCGAGGCCGTACTCGCCGAGGTGGGCGAGGAGTCGGGGCTTCCGGGGCGCTGGTCGCCGTACGCCGTGCGGCTCGCCGAGGGTGGTGAGCCGGGGGCGTTCGATGTGGTGCGGTCCGGGCGGGCCGGGGTGCAGGACGAGGGAAGTCAGCTGGTTGCCCTTGCGCTCGCGAACGCTCCGATCGAGGGGCGGGACGAGCGGTGGCTCGACGGGTGTGCCGGTCCCGGGGGCAAGGCGGCCATGCTGGCGGGGCTCGCAAGTGAGCGGGGCGCGACGCTGCTCGCGTCGGAGAAGCAGCCGCACCGGGCCGGGCTGGTCGGCAAGGCGCTGGCCGGGAATCCGGGGCCGTATCAGGTGATCGCCGCGGACGGTACGCGTCCGCCGTGGCGGCCGGGGACCTTCGACCGGGTGCTGATGGACGTTCCGTGTACGGGACTTGGGGCGTTGCGGAGGCGTCCTGAGGCGCGGTGGCGGCGGCGTCCCGAGGACCTGGACGGGTTCGGGCCGTTGCAGCGGGAGCTGCTGCGCAAGGCGCTCGAGGCGGTGCGGGTCGGGGGCGTCGTGGGGTATGCGACGTGTTCGCCGCACTTGGCGGAGACGCGGGCGGTGGTCGATGACGTGGTGAAGCGGGTTGGTGGGGTTGAACTGGTGGATGTGCGGGCGTTGTTGGAGGGGGTGCCGGGGTTGGGGGATGGGCCTGATGTGCAGTTGTGGCCGCACTTGCACGGTACCGATGCGATGTATTTGGCGTTGATTCGGCGGACCGCGTAGGTCTTGTTGCGGTCGGCCGTGGCTGAGGTTGCGGGGCTCTGCCCCGGGCCCCGCTGCTCAATCGCCGCAGGGGCTTGATTTGGGTCACTGTGTCCGCGAAGTGTCCCGTTGTGTCAGGGAGTTGGGCCACCAGACCTTTGAACCCACGTCCAGGAACAGGGACGTCACCAGTACCGAGCGGACGATGAACGTGTCCAGGAGGACGCCCACCGCCACCGCGAAGCCGATTTCGGCGAAGGCGACCATCGGGAGGGTGCCGAGGGCGGCGAACGTGCCCGCCAGGACCAGGCCCGCCGAGGTGATCACCGCGCCGGTCGCGGCGAGGCCCGTGAGGACGCCGGGGCGGGTGCCCTGGCGGGCGGCTTCCTCGCGGATGCGGGTCGTGAGGAAGATGTTGTAGTCGATGCCGAGCGCCACCAGGAAGACGAAGACGAACAGCGGGAAGTCCGTGGACTCGCCCGCGTAGTCGAAGAGGTGGCGGAAGGCCAGCGCGCTGATGCCGAGGGCCGCCGCGAAGGACAGGACGACCGTTCCGATCAGCAGCAGCGGCGCGATCAGGGCACGTAGGAGCAGGCAGAGGATCAGCAGGACGACCGTCAGGACCAGCGGGATCACGAGTTTGTTGTCGTGCGCGGTCGCCCGGTCCATGTCGAGCAGCGCCGCCGTGCCGCCGCCCACCTTGGCGTCCGCGCCGTCGACCGCGTGCACCGCGGCGCGCACCCGGTCCACCGTGTCCTTCGCGGCCTGGCTGTCGGAGGGGTCGGTGGTCGTCGCCTCGAAGAGGATCCGGCCGTCCGCCCGGGGTTTGGTGTTCGGGGGTACGCCGATGCTCTGTGCCACCACTCCGTCGGTCGTGGCCACCGCCCGGGTCACCTGGGCGCGGTGCCCCTGGTCCGCGATGATGACGAGCGGGTCGCCGGTGCCCGCGGGGAAGTACTCCGCCGAGACCTCCTGTCCCACGATCGAGTCCGGTTTGTCGGTGAACGAGTCGGCGTTGCTGATGCCCGCCGCCTCCAGCTGGATCAGTCCGAGGGACAGGAGCGCGAGCGCCGCCGCCGTCACGCCCCAGGTCATGCGCGGGCGGCGGGCGATGCGCTGTCCGATGCGGGCCCACAGGCCGCGCTCGGTGGGTTCCACGGAGCCGACGTGCGGGATCACCGGCCAGAACAGCCAGCGGCCGAAGATCACCAGGAGGGCAGGGAACAGGGTCAGCATCGCGAGCAGGGCCACGGCCACGCCGATCGCGGCGACCGGGCCGAGGCCCCGCGTCGAGTTCATGTCGGCGGTGAGGAGGACGAGCATGCTGAGGACGACCGTGGCGCCCGAGGCGAGGACGGCGGGGCCCGCCCGGTGCAGGGCCAGCGCCATCGCCTCGTGCCGGTCCTCGTGCCGGCGCAGCTCCTCCCGGTAGCGGGCGACCAGGAGCAGCGCGTAGTCCGTCCCCGCGCCGAACACGAGGACGGTGAGGATGCCCGCGCTCTGCCCGTTCACCGTGAGTCCCGCGTGCGCGGCCAGGAGATAGATCAGCGCCTGCGCCGTGAACAGCGCCGCCACCACACTCAGTACCGGTACGAGCAGCAGGGACGGGCTCCGGTACGTGAACAGCAGGATGACGATGACGATGCCGAGGGCGGAGAAGAGGAGCGTCGAGTCGATGCCCTCGAACGCCTCCGAGAAGTCCGCCGATGTGCCGCCCGGCCCCGTGATGTGGATCTGCAGGCCGTCCGTCGTCTTGCCGGTCAGGTCCCGGACGGAGTCCACGGCGGGCGCGATCTGCTGCCAGCCCTCGGGGCCCATCGTGATCGGTACGTAGATCTGCGCGGCGGACGCCCCGGACCGCTTGTCGAGGACGGGTCCTCGGGTCTCCGTGCCGCGCACCCCGTGCTCGTCGAGCTGCTTGATCTGGGTGACGTCCTTGGCGATCCGGGCCCGGTCCGCGACGGTGAGCCCGCCCTCGCGCGCGTAGATCACCACGGCGGGGATGGTCTCCGGCCTGAAGTCCTTGGAGATGTCGAGGACTTGGGTGGACTCGGCGGAACCCGGCAGCCAGGACTGGGCGTCGTTGTCCTGCGCGTCGGTGAGCTTCTGGGCGAGCGGCGCGGTGCCCACGATGACCACCAGCCACAGCAGCAGCACCAGCCACTTGCTGCGCCGGCCGCACACCAGCCAGGCCACACCCTGGCGCCCGGATCCCGGGCCCGCCGGGCCGGCGGTGCCGCCCGCACCCGCCGCCGTGCCGCCTGAAGTGTCCGCCGCCCCTGCCGTGCCCGTCGTGCTCTTGTCGTCCGCCATGGCGTCCGTCCCCCGGCCCCGCGTCGCGCGCGGCCCTCCCCCAGGGGGCCGCGTACCGGCCCCTCCTGCGAGCCGCCAAGAATGGCACGGGTGGGCACGGCTCGGCATCGGTCGCACGTCTTGGTCCGGACCGAGGCGGAGGGTGGGCGCCGGGCATGGCACGCTTGGGGCATGGCCGTGCAGATCAACCCCAGCATCCTGTCCGCGGACTTCGCCCGCCTTGCCGACGAGGCAAAGGCCGTCGAAGGCGCCGATTGGCTCCATGTCGACGTCATGGACAACCACTTCGTCCCGAACCTGACCCTCGGGGTTCCGGTCGTAGAGTCGCTGGCGCGCGCGACGGACACCCCGTTGGACTGCCATCTGATGATCGAGGACCCCGATCGCTGGGCCCCTCAGTACGTCGAAGCGGGGGCCGGCTCCGTCACCTTCCACGCGGAGGCCGCCGCCGCTCCCGTCCGCCTCGCGCGCGAGATCCGCGCCAAGGGCGCCCGCTCCTCGATGGCCCTGAAGCCGGCCACGCCGATCGAGCCGTACGAGGATCTGCTGCCCGAGCTGGACATGTTGCTGATCATGACGGTTGAGCCGGGATTCGGCGGGCAGTCGTTCCTCGACATCATGTTGCCCAAGATCCGCCGCACCCGTGAGCTGATCGGGAAGCACGGTCTGGAGCTCTGGCTGCAGGTCGACGGCGGGGTCTCCGCCGCGACGGTCGAGCGGTGCGCGGAGGCGGGAGCCGACGTCTTCGTCGCCGGTTCGGCGGTGTACGGGGCGAAGGACCCGGCAGAGGCGGTACGTGCACTGCGCACCCAGGCGGAGGGCGCCACGGCGTCGGCGGCCTGGGCGTGCGACCACTGAGCCACGGGTACGTGAACGGCTTCCTTCAGGGCTGATCGACCGCGTCGGATCTGCAAGGATGAACCGCGTATCGAGGTTGTGAACGACGAACGGCGTGAGCAGCGGTCGAGGCCTTGCCGAAGAGCATGACCGAAGAGCATGACCGAAGAGCGTTGTCGAAGAGCGCTACCGAAGAGCGCTACCGAAGAGACTGAAGAGACTGAAGACAAAGAAGAGAAGTGAGGAGAACGCCGTGTCCGCATCATCGGCGGGACGGGCGGCCCTGCGGATGGGACCCGCGGAGCTGGTGCAGGCGGCGGCCATGGCCCGTCGCTTCTACCTGGAGGGCAAGTCCAAGATCCAGATCGCCGAGGAGTTCGGCGTGAGCCGCTTCAAGGTGGCGCGGGTTCTCGAGACCGCCCTCGAGCGGGATCTCGTACGCATCGAGATCCGGGTCCCTGCCGAACTGGACGCGGAGCGTTCCGACGCCCTGCGCGCCCGCTACGGGCTGCGGCACGCGGTCGTCGTCGAGTCGCCCGCGGAGGTCGACGAGTCGCCCGACCCGGAGAACCTGGGGGAGGTCGCGGCGGATCTGCTGGGCGAGCTGGTCACCGAGGGCGATGTGCTCGGCCTCGCGTGGGGCCGCTCCACGATCCACATGGCCGCCGCCCTCGACCGGCTTCCGCCGTGCACCGTCGTGCAGTTGACGGGCGTGTACGACGCGGGGACCGCGGAGCGCGGGTCTGTCGAGGCCGTGCGGCGTGCGGCGCAGGTGTCGGGCGGCGACGCGCACCCGATCTACGCGCCGATGCTGCTGCCGGACGCCGCGACGGCGACGGCGCTGCGCAACCAGACGGGGATCGCCCGCGCCTTCGAGTACTTCGACAAGGTCACCGTGGCGTGCGTGTCCATCGGCTCGTGGGAGCCGGGGATCTCGACCGTGCACGACATGCTGAGCGACGAGGAGCGCGCGCACTACGCGTCCCTCGGTGTCGCCGCCGAGATGTCCGCGCACCTGTTTGACGCGCAGGGGCGGCGGGTCGGGCGGGACCTCGGGGAGCGGTGCATCACCGTGGAGGCGGATCGCCTCCGGCGGATACCGGAGGTCGTCGCGATCGCGGGTGGGCAGCGGAAGGCCGCCGCCATCGACGCGGTGTTGCGGTCGGGGCTGGTGACGTCCTTGGTCACCGATACCGCCGCGGCCGACTTCCTGCTGGCCGCCGGGGCGGCGCCGAAGCCGGCGTTGCAGAGGGCGGATCCGGACGGGGTGTGACTGTTGCGGGGAGCGGGGTTGACGTCGCGGGGCGCTGCCCCGGGCCCCGCTCCTCAATCGCCGGAGGGGCTTGATTGTCCGGAGGGGCTTGATTGTGGTGACGCTTGATCTGACTGGTGCGCGTGACAAGGCGGCTTTCATGGACCGCGTCGCCGTCGCCCTCGCGCTGCCCTCGTGGTTCGGGCGGAACTGGGACGCGCTCGCCGACGCCCTGAGCGATCCCGGGCAGGTGGGCGGGGAGCGGGTGCTGCTCGTCACCGGGTGGCAGGACTTCGCGGAGCGGGAGCCGGGGCAGTGGCGGGTCGCTCGTGAGGTGTTCGAGCGGGCGACCGCCGTTGACGTGCGGGTTTCGCTCGGAGGATCGTCCAACGAGCAGGGTTGATCTTGGGACGTTCGGCCCGAAGACTCGGCCGCTCGCCGCGTGGGAAAATGAAGTACGTGCTTTGTGCCCCGGGAGCAGACTTCTGGGGCCCCCTTCTACCGACTGGGATGTCCGCACGTGCGTTTCCTCAATGACATCAAGCCCGCGTACGACCTGACGTACGACGACGTCTTCATGGTGCCGAGCCGGAGCGCCGTCGGCTCCCGGCAGGCCGTGGACCTCTCGTCGCCGGACGGCACGGGCACCACGATTCCGCTGGTCGTCGCCAACATGACCGCGATCGCCGGTCGTCGGATGGCCGAGACCGTCGCCCGTCGTGGCGGGCTCGTCGTCATTCCGCAGGACATTCCGATCGACGTCGTCACCGAGGTCATCGGCTGGGTCAAGACCCGGCACCTGGTGCTCGACACCCCGATCGTCCTCGCGCCGTCGCAGACCGTCGCGGACGCGCTCGCGCTGCTCAACAAGCGCGCGCACAACGCCGGTGTCGTCGTCGACGCCGGGCAGCGGCCCGTCGGCGTCGTCACCGACCAGGACCTGACCGGCGTCGACCGCTTCACGCAGCTGTCCGAGGTCATGTCCAAGGACCTGCTCCTGCTCGACGCGGACATCGACCCGCGCGACGCCTTCAACAAGCTGGACGGCGCCAACCGCCGCTACGCCCCGGCCGTCGACAAGGACGGCAAGCTCGCCGGCATCCTCACGCGTACGGGCGCCCTGCGTGCCACGCTCTACACCCCGGCCGTCGACGCCAACGGCAAGCTGCGCGTCGCCGCCGCCGTCGGCATCAACGGCGACGTCGCGGGCAAGGCCAAGCAGCTGCTCGACGCCGGTGTCGACACGCTCGTCGTGGACACCGCGCACGGCCACCAGGAGTCGATGATCTCCGCGATCAAGGCCGTGCGGGCGCTCGACCCGCAGGTGCCGATCGTGGCCGGCAACATCGTGGCCGCCGAGGGCGTGAAGGACCTGATCGAGGCGGGCGCCGACATCATCAAGGTCGGTGTCGGCCCGGGTGCGATGTGCACGACCCGCATGATGACCGGCGTCGGCCGCCCGCAGTTCTCCGCCGTCCTGGAGTGCGCCGCCGAGGCCAAGAAGTACGGCAAGCACGTGTGGGCCGACGGTGGTGTGCGGCACCCGCGCGACGTCGCCATGGCGCTCGCCGCCGGTGCGTCGAACGTCATGATCGGCTCGTGGTTCGCGGGCACGTACGAGTCGCCGGGCGACCTGCAGCACGACGCCAAGGGCCGCGCGTACAAGGAGTCCTTCGGCATGGCCTCCGCGCGCGCCGTGAAGAACCGGACGAGCGAGGAGTCCGCGTACGACCGTGCCCGCAAGGCGCTCTTCGAGGAGGGCATCTCCACCTCGCGGATGTTCCTCGACCCGGCCCGTCCGGGCGTCGAGGACCTGATCGACTCCGTGATCGCGGGCGTCCGTTCCTCCTGCACCTACGCCGGTGCCAACTCGCTCGCCGAGTTCGAGGAGCGCTCAGTCGTCGGCATCCAGTCCGCCGCCGGTTACGCCGAGGGCAAGCCGCTGCACGCCAGCTGGAGCTGACCCTCCCCGCCACCCCGCCGCGCACCCCGCGTCCCTCTCCGGAGGGCGCGGGGTGTCGTCGTTTCCGGGCATTCCGTACGCAACGGATCAAACGCCGCGCGCAATAATCATTCGGCTCCCGGAACGTAGCGCAACGATCATGCGTGACTGCGCAAGGTTGCTGCATTACGACTGGGAAGAAAACTGCTCTAAAGTCATCCGCTGTACGTTGCGTGGCGGGGGTTCGGCCTGCTCGGCGGGACCCGTTTTCCGGGTGTGCTCCGCCGCGGCCCCTCGCCGCGGCCACCCCACCCGGCAGCGATCAAGGAGCCAGCCCGTGCTCGACCACGGCGCACCCCCGCGCACCCCGCAAGCCGCCCCCGCGCCCGCGGGGTTCGGCGCCCGCCTGATGCGGCGCAAACCGGTGGAACTCCTGGTCGCGGAGGGCGGCCAAGGAGAGGGCGGGGCGCTGCGGCGCTCGCTCGGGATGTGGCAGCTGACCATGATCAGCATCGGTGCCACGCTCGGCACCGGAATCTTCGTGGTGCTCGGCGAGGCCGTCCCGAAGGCAGGACCCGCCGTCACGCTGTCCTTCGTGATCGCCGGCATCACGGCGCTGTTCTCCGCGCTCTCGTACGCCGAGCTGGCCGGCACCATCCCGGTCGCCGGATCCTCCTACTCGTATGCGTACGCAACGATGGGCGAACTGCTCGCCTGGGTCTGCGGCTGGTGCCTGGTCCTGGAGTACGGGGTCTCGGTCGCCGCGGTCGCCGTCGGCTGGGGTGAGTACCTCAATGAGCTGCTCGACGGGACGATCGGGGTCACGATTCCGGACGCGCTGTCCGCGCCGCCCGGCGACGGCGGGATATTCAACCTGCCGGCGCTCATCGTCGTCCTGCTCGCCATGGTGTTCCTGCTCGGCGGCGCCAAGGAGTCGGCGCGCGCCAACACCATCATGGTCGCCGTGAAGATCGCGGCGCTGCTGCTGTTCTGCGTCATCGGCTTCATGGGCTTCAAGTCCGGCAACTACGAGGACTTCATGCCGCTCGGCATGGCGGGCGTCAGCGCCGCCGGTGCCACGCTCTTCTTCTCGTACATCGGCTTCGACGCCGCCTCCACCGCGGGTGAGGAGGCCAAGAACCCGCAGCGCGACCTGCCGCGCGCCATCATGCTGTCGCTGATCATCGTCACCGCGCTGTACGTGCTCGTGGCCGCGGTCGCCGTCGGTGCCCGCAAGTGGACGGGCTTCACCGACTCCGAGGCGACCCTTGCCGCGATCATGAAGGACGTCACCGGTCAGCCCTTCTGGGGCACGGTGCTCGCCGCCGGAGCCGTCATCGCCATCGCGTCCGTCGTGCTCACCGTGCTCTACGGGCAGACCCGCGTGCTGTTCGCGATGTCCCGCGACGGTCTCGTGCCCAAGGTGTTCGCGAAGGTCCACCCGAAGACCGGGGCGCCGCGCGCCAACACCATCATCGTGTCCCTGTTCTGCGGCGTCCTCGCGGCGGCCATTCCGCTCGGCCAGCTCGCCGACGCCACCAGCATCGGCACGCTCTTCGCCTTCGCCCTGGTCAACATCGCCGTCATCGTGCTGCGCAGGACCCGCCCCGACATGAAGCGCACGTTCCGCGTGCCGCTGTCGCCGGTCCTGCCGGTCGTCGGTTTCGGGTTCTGTGTGTGGATGATGGGCAGCCTGTCCGCGATCACCTGGATCGTCTTCGGTGTCTGGATGGTCGTCGGTCTCGTGTTCTACTTCAGCTACGGGATGCGCCGCTCCCGGCTGGCCCGACCGGCCACGGAATCCGTGGACACCCCGGTCTCGTAGACGCAGAAAAGTGAACCTCCTGCCTTGCTGAACGATCTCGACGAACGCATCGTGCACGCCCTCGCCGAGGACGCCCGCCGCTCCTTCGCGGACATCGGCCAGATCGTCGGCCTGTCCGCGCCCGCCGTGAAACGCCGCGTGGACCGGCTGCGGGCCACCGGCGCGATCACCGGGTTCACGGTGCGCGTCGACCCGGCCGCGCTCGGCTGGGAGACCGAGGGGTTCATCGAGATGTACTGCCGCTCCAACACCTCGCCGGAGGCGATCCGGCGGGGCCTGGAGCGCTATCCCGAGGTCGCGTCCGCCTCCACCGTCACCGGTGAGGCGGACGCGATCGTCCAGGTCTTCGCCTCGGACATGCGGCACTTCGAGCGGGTCCTGGAGCGGATCGCGGGGGAGCCGTTCGTCGAGCGGACCAAGTCCGTGCTGGTCCTGTCGCCGCTGATGCGGCGTTTCACGTCGGGTTCGCCCGCGTAGCTTCCCTGGCGCACGGCTCGCACAACGAATCGCCGTTCCGGGCGGAAATCGCGCAACAAACAGCTCAGCAGCGTGCAACGGGTGCTTCTTGTACGCGGGTCACGGGCGACCGTAAATTTCTGGTGACCCCGAATCCCGCCCCCGTACCGGTTGAGGACACGCATGCGCACCGCCCTGCTCCAGAGCTCAGGACACCCCGGCTCGACCGCCGCGAACCTCAAGGTTCTCGACGCGGCCGCCGCGCGGGCCGCCGCCGCGGGCGCCGGGGTCCTGGTCGCGCCGGAGATGTTCCTGACCGGGTACGCGATCGGTGACGACGTCGCCCGGCTCGCCGAGCCCGCCGACGGGGACGCGGCGGACGCCGTCGCGGACATCGCGGGCCGCCACGGCCTCGCCGTCGCGTACGGATACCCGGAGCGGGACGGAGCCGCCGTCTTCAACTCCGTACAGCTCGTCGCGGCCGACGGCGCCCGCCTCGCCAACTACCGCAAGACGCACCTCTTCGGCTGCTTCGAGCGGGAGCGGTTCACGCCGGGCGAACAGCCCGTGGTCCAGGCCGAACTCGGCGGTCTGCGGGTCGGGTTGATGATCTGCTACGACGTCGAGTTCCCGGAGAACGTTCGGGCGCACGCCCTCGCGGGCACCGACCTGCTGCTCGTGCCGACGGCGCAGATGCACCCCTTCCAGTTCGTCGCCGAGTCCGTCGTGCCGGTGCGCGCCTTCGAGAGCCAGATGTACGTCGCGTACGTCAACCGGGTCGGCGCGGAGGGCGAGTTCGACTTCGTCGGGCTCTCCACGCTCGCGGGTCCGGACGGGGTGGCACGCGCGCGTGCCGGGCGCGGCGAGGAGCTGGTGTTCGCCGACGCCGACCCGGACCTCCTCGCCGCCTCCCGCGCGGCCAACCCGTATCTGAGCGACCGCCGTCCGGAGCTGTACGGCCCGCTCACCGCCTGACCAGGCGCCCAACTCCCGCTTCCTGCCCAGCACTTCAGTACCCGCAAGGAGTCCGCACCCCATGACGTCCACGGTGCCCACCGCCGCCCAGCACACCGAGGGCCAGCCGCCCATCACGATGTTCGGGCCGGACTTCCCGTACGCGTACGACGAGTTCCTCGCCCACCCGGCGGGACTCGGCCAGATACCCGCGACCGAGCACGGCACCGAGGTCGCGGTCATCGGTGGCGGCCTCTCCGGGATCGTCGCCGCGTACGAGCTGATGAAGATGGGCCTCAAGCCCGTCGTGTACGAGGCGGACCAGATCGGCGGCCGGCTGCGTACGGTCGGCTTCGAGGGCACCCCCGCCGGGGCCTCCGGCCTGACCGCCGAGATGGGCGCGATGCGCTTCCCGCCGTCGTCCACGGCGCTTCAGCACTACATCGACATGGTGGGCCTGGAGACCAAGGCGTTCCCCAACCCCCTTTCGGAGGCGACGCCTTCGACCGTCGTCGACCTCAAGGGCGAGTCCCACTACGCCGAGACGCTCGACGACCTTCCGCAGGTCTACCGCGATGTCGCCGACGCGTGGAACAAGTGCCTCGACGAGGGCGCCGACTTCTCCGACATGAACCAGGCGATGCGCGAGCGCGACGTGCCGCGCATCCGCGAGATCTGGGGCAAGCTCGTCGAGAAGCTCGACAACCAGACCTTCTACGGGTTCCTCTGCGAGTCCGAGGCGTTCAAGTCCTTCCGGCACCGGGAGATCTTCGGCCAGGTCGGCTTCGGCACCGGCGGCTGGGACACCGACTTCCCGAACTCGATCCTCGAAATCCTGCGCGTCGTCTACACCGAGGCCGACGACCACCACCGCGGCATCGTCGGCGGCTCGCAGCAGCTCCCGCTCAGGCTGTGGGAGCGCGCCCCGGAGAAGATCGTGAACTGGGCGTACGGGACGTCCCTCGCGACGCTGCACGTCGACGGCAAGCCGCGCCCGGCCGTCACCCGGCTCTCCCGCACCGCCGGGAACCACATCACCGTCACGGACGCCGACGGCGACATCCGCACGTACAAGGCGGCGATCTTCACCGCGCAGTCGTGGATGCTGCTGTCGAAGGTGGACTGCGACGACGAACTGTTCCCGATCGACCACTGGACGGCGATCGAGCGCACCCACTACATGGAGTCCAGCAAGCTGTTCGTGCCGGTCGACCGGCCGTTCTGGCTGGACAAGGACGAGATCACCGGGCGCGACGTCATGTCGATGACGCTGACGGACCGGATGACGCGCGGCACGTACCTGCTCGACGACGGTCCTGACAAGCCCGCCGTGATCTGCCTGTCGTACACGTGGTGCGACGACAGCCTGAAGTGGCTGCCGCTGTCCGCCAACGAGCGCCTCGAAGTCATGCTCAAGTCGCTCGGCGAGATCTACCCGAAGGTCGACATCCGGGGCCACATCATCGGCAACCCGGTGACCGTGTCCTGGGAGAACGAGCCGTACTTCATGGGCGCGTTCAAGGCGAACCTGCCCGGCCACTACCGCTACCAGCGCCGCCTGTTCACGCACTTCATGCAGGAGACGCTGCCCGAGGACCGGCGCGGCATCTTCCTCGCCGGTGACGACATCTCGTGGACGGCGGGCTGGGCCGAGGGCGCCGTGCAGACCGCGCTGAACGCCGTGTGGGGCGTCATGCACCAGCTGGGCGGCAGCACGGACGCGGCGAACCCCGGCCCGGGCGACGTGTTCGACGAGATCGCGCCGGTGGAGCTGCCGGAGGACTGATACGCGGTCGGCTATACGCCCGCCGCGCGCGCCTTCTCGTACACCTCGGCCGCGACGTCCTTGAGTTCTTCGGCGTCGCGGGCCGGGCCCTGGAGGTCGATCAGGATCTCCTCCAGGCCCACCTCGTCGTGCGCCACCAGGTCCTCGACGATCTGGTCGACGCTGCCCTGGAACGGCCTGCGGTCGTCGCCGGTGTACGGGTCGCGCGTGTACGCCGTGTTGGCGCGCAGCACCGTCTGGAGGGGAGCGGTGCGGCCGCGGTCCTCGGCGAGCGCCTGGAGGCCGGCCCACTGCTGCTTCAGGCCCTCCGCGCCCATCGCGGCGGGCATCCAGCCGTCCGCCTTGTCGACCAGGCGCCGGGCGGCCTTCGGGCTGTTGGCCGGGAGGAGGATCGGCAGCGGTCCGGCCGGCTTGGGGCCGACGACGGACGGCGCGATCGTCGTCAGCTCACCCTCGTACGCGACCGGGTCCGGGCCCCACACCGCGCGGCACACGTCGATGAACTCGTCGAGCACCTGGCCGCGCTTCTCGAACGGCGCCACGGCGGCCGCCGCGTACTCGTCGTGCGACCAGCCCGTGCCGACCCCCGCGACAACGCGGCCCCCGCTCGCCGCGTCCAACGAGGCGAACGTCCGGGCGAGTTGGAACGGCACGTGCAGCGGCGCCACCAGGACGCTGGTGCCGAGGCGGGCCCGGGACGTGGCGGACGCGGCGAGGGTGAGCGTGACGAGCGGGTCGGCGGTCGAGCGGTACCGGTCCGGCCAGGGCAGGCCCGGGATCCCGTACAGGCCCTGGGTGGCGGGCTCAGGGAACAGGATCCGCTCGAAGACCCACAGGCTGTCGTAACCGACGGCCTCCGCCGCGCGCGCCACATCGGGCACGTCCCTGCCGATGTCGTACTGCTTCATCTGGGGCAGTCCGAGGCCGAGTCGGGTCGTCGTCGCCATGCTCGTGCTCCTTTGCTCGACAGTTGCTCGACGGTGCGGGCCTGTGTGTCAACGCCCGGCTGTGGTGCGGATGTTCCCGCGGTGTCAGTCGGGCAGCGGAGTGAGCAGCATCCGCCCCACCAAGCCCACCGACGTGTCGAGGCGGTGCGCGAACTCGGCTGCCAGGGAAGGGAGTTCGTGCAGCGCCCACAGTGCGCGGGCCGCTCCCCACGCGCCGTCGCGGGCCCGCTCCAGGCTCCACGCGCCGAGCAGATGGGTCAGTGGGTCGGCGACCTGGAGCAGGTCGGGGCCCGGCATCAGCTCCTCGCGGATGCGCTCCTCCAGCGTGACGAGGAGGTCGCCGACGCGCTCGAACTCGTCCTCCAGCGCGTCCGGTTCGCAGCCGAGCGCCCGGCAGGCGTCCACGACGGCGAGCGCCAGATCGTGCCCGATGTGCGCGTTGATGCCCGCGAGCGCGAACTGCAGCGGGCGCACGCCGGGGTGGCGGCGGAACTGGAACAGGGGTCGCCAGCAGGCGGGTGGCCGGGAGCCGTGGGCCGCCGCGTCGACCGCCGTGAGATAGCGCTCGGCGAACCGTACGTCCAGCGCTACCGCCGCTCCCCGGTCCGGGAAGCCGCCCGCGGCCCCCGCGTCGATCGCCCGGTCGACCGCCTCCGTGACGGAGAGATAGACCCGGTTGAAGACGGCCACGCCGTCCCGGGGCGGCAGATCCGCGCCGAGCGCGCGCATCCGCGCGATCACCGCGTCGACTGTGTCGACCGCCGTGTCGAGGGTGTAGCCCCCTTGAGCGGGGGCCGGGGCCCCGGTCTGTGCGAACCGCTCCAACTGCGCCATGCACGCAGCGTCCCAGCCGCGGCCCGGCGCGGGCGTCGGCTGGCCGGAGGCGTCCCCGAAACGAGGGAACGTCGGAACGAGGGAACGGCGGTCCGGGACGCCGCCCGGTAAGTCCCGTACGGACGTGAGGGGTTGACAGTTCCGATGGCCGGAATATGTTGCATGCAATGTGAAATATGAACGCGGACGTGTGGCTGGCGCCCGAGACCCCCTGGACCCTGGAGGCTCAATGGACCCCGTTCGGCACTGCGATCTTCTCTTCACCGGCGGACACGTGGTCACCGTGGACGACGGCAGGAATGTGTACGAGCCCGGCGCCGTCGCCGTGTCGGGCGACCGGATCGTGGCGGTGGGCCCGGCCGCGGAGATCGAGGCCGGGTGGCGGGGCGCGCGGGTGGTGGACTGCCGGGGGCGGGCCGTGCTGCCGGGGTTCGTCGACGGGCACAGCCACCTGTTCCAGGCCCTGGCCAGAGGGCTCGGCGAGGGGCAGGGGATCTGGCCGTGGCTGTGCGAGTTCATGTGGCCGTACTCGATCGCCATGGATGCCGAGGACGCGCGGGTCGCGGCGACGCTCGGCGCGGTGGAGGCGCTGCGCTCCGGCATCACGACGGTCGTCGACAACCACTACGCGCCGACCGATGCCGAAACGGTTCTCTCCGTGGCGGGCGCCATCGAGGCGACCGGCCTCCGCGGCGTCGTCGCGCGCGGCATGGTCGGGCACAAGACGGCCGTCGCCGCCGCGCGCGGGCTGCCCGACGCCCTGTTCCGCTACTCCGTGGCCGAGGAACTCGACATCACCCGGGACTGCGTGCGCGCCCGGCCGCCCGGCTCCGCCGTCGAGATCTGGCCCGCCCCGCTCAACCTCAGCTACGGCGACCAGGAACTGGTGCGCGGCGCCGCCGAGTTGGCCCACACCCACGGCACCCGCTGGCACACGCACTGCAGCGAGGGCGCAAAGGATCCGGCGAGCTACCTCGACGCGTACGGGATCAGGCCCGTGAGCTGGCTCGCGGCGGAGGGGCTGCTCGACGGGCGGGCCACCCTCGCGCACGCCGTCTGGCTCGACGACGCCGAGACCAAGGCCGTCGGCGAACACGGCGCTGGCGTCGCCCACAACCCGGCCTCCAACGCGTACCTCGCCTCCGGTGTGATGCCGCTGCGCCGCCTTCGCGACGCCGGGGCCGTCGTGTCGCTCGGCACCGACGGGCCGAGCGCGGGGCACCGCCAGGACATGTTCGAGGTGATGAAGCAGACGCTCTTCGCGCAGCGCCTCGACACGCTCGACCCGGCCGTGGCGCGCTGCGAGGAGGCCCTGGAACTGGCCACGCGGGAGGGCGGCCGGTACGTCGGCAACGGCGCGGGCGTACTCGCGCCCGGCGCCCCCGCCGACCTCGCCGTGGTCGCGCTCGACCGCCCCCACCTGCGGCCCCTGCACCGCGCCGTCGCCGCGCTCGTCTACTCGGCGCGCGGCGGCGACGTGGACATGACGGTCGTCGGCGGACGCGTCGTCGTAGCGGAAGGGCGTTGCACCCTCGTCGACGAGGAGGCGGTCATGGCCGAGGCCCAGGAGCGGGCCGAACGCCTCGTCAGGCGGGCCGGGTTCGGCCCGCTCACCACGCCCTGGCGGAACTGAGAGCGACAGGCGAGCGCCCGGAAGAAGACAGGAAGCGACAGGTTGCGGCCGTCCGTCCACGGCCCCGGTAAGTGCGCAACGAGACAACACCCGGAACACCGGGTGGAGGGAGTAACGCACATGTCCGAAAAGGAAGTTCAGGGTGGGACGGCGGATGCGGTCACGGCGGAACCGGACCCGGAACCGAATCCGGAACAGAAACCGGAACAGAATCCGGAACCGAATCCGGAACAGAAGCCGGTAGCGCGGCGCAAGGACGCCGTCGACTCCGTGCCCTCCGTGTGGCGCCTCGTCCTCTACGGGTTCCAGCACGTGCTCGCCTTCTACGCGGGCGCCGTCGTGATGCCGCTGCTCGTCGCCGAGGGCATCGGCATGAAGGGCGACGACATCGCCCTCCTCGTCAACGCGTCCCTGCTGACCTGCGGCCTCGCCACGCTCCTCCAGTCGGCGGGCCTGCCGGGCATCGGGATCCGGCTGCCGGTCGTGCAGGGCACGTCCACCACCGCCGTGCCCTCGCTGGTGTCGGTGGGGCTCGCGGCGGGCGGTGCGAAGGCGGGCCTGCCGACCGTGTTCGGGGCGGTGATCGCGGCGGGGCTCGCGCTGTTCGTCGTCGCGCCCGTCTTCAGCAAGCTGGTGCGGTTCTTCCCGCCGCTGGTCACCGGCACGATCGTGACGATCGTCGGGATCACGCTGCTCGCCGTCGCGGCGCGGCAGGTGGGCGGGGGAGACCCGAGCCAGGGCTCGTTCGGCTCGCCCGCCCACCTGGGGCTCGCCGCCGTCACGCTCGTCGTCATCCTGCTGCTGCACAAGCTGTCGCGGGGCTTCCTCGCCACGGTGGCCGTGCTGGTCGGCCTGGTCATCGGCACGGTGGTGGCCGCGCTCGCCGGGTTCGCCGACTTCTCGGGGATCGCCTCCACGCCCTGGCTCGGCACGGCGGCCCCGCTGCACTACGGGGCGCCGCGCTTCGACGTCGTCGCGGTGCTGTCCGTCGTGCTCGTCATGGTGATCATCGCGGTCGAGTCCATCGGGCAGTTCTTCGCCGTCGGCGAGATCGTGGACCGGAAGGTCGAGGGCAAGCACGTGACGCGCGCCCTGCGCGCCGACGGCCTCGCCACGGCGGTCGCCGGCGTCTTCAACTCCTTCCCCAGCACGGTCTATTCGCAGAACATCGGCCTCATCCGGCTGACCAGGGTCAAGTCCCGGTGGATCGTGGCCTCGTCCGGCGTGATCATGATGGTGCTCGGGCTCGTGCCGAAGGTCGGGGCGATCGTCGCCGCGATGCCGGCCTCCGTGCTCGGCGGCGCGACCATCGTGCTGTTCTCCACGATCGCCGTCGTCGGCGTGCAGATCCTCTTCCAGGCCGATCTGACCGACCAGCGCAACACGATCCTCGTCGCGGCCAGCGTCGGCGTGGGCTTCCTGCCCACAGCGTTCCCGCAGTTCGCCGAGCAGATGCCGGGGCGGCAGCTGCATGCGCTCTTCGAGAGCGGCATCATCCTCGGCACGCTCACGGCGGTCCTCCTGAACCTCTTCTTCCACCACCTGCGGCTTCCCTTCGGAGGGCGGTCCTCCGGGCGGCGGAGGAAGCGCCCGGAGGGCCCGGAGGAGGCGTCAGAGGACGTCGAATCCATTGACGCGCCCGAACATTACATGCAACATGTATCTCCAACGGGCAAGCGTTGAGGGGGAGTTGAGATGGGCGCAGAGCGTGCGGTCAATCCGGTCGCGGCCGGCAGCCTCCTGGCCGACCGGGCGTACGAGGAGCTGAAGGGCGCCGTCCTGGCCAATCGGCTGCGTCCCGGTGACGCCCTCTCCGTGCCCGCGCTCGCCGCGCAGCTCAGCATCAGCCGCAGCCCGGTGCGCGAGGCGGTGCAGCGCCTCATCCACGACGGCCTCGCCACGCACGTCCCGCACAAGGGGGCCGTGGTCGCCACGGTCGACGTGGAGGACGTGCGGCAGCTGTACGTCGTCCGTGAGGTGATGGAGGGCCTCGCCGCCCGCCTGGCCACCGAGCGCCTCGACGCCTCGCGCGTCGCCGAACTGCGCGAACTCCTCGAACGGCACGAGCGCGAGGTCGGCACAGGGGTCGACGAGCGCACGCACATCGAGATGGACATGGCCTACCACCGCATGATCCGCGAGGTGGCCGACAACGCCCATCTCACCGCCGCTCTCGACACCATCCAGGGCCGCGCCCACCTCGCCCTGCACCAGCTGTGGCGCGGCCAGGAGGCGCCGCGCCTCGCCGTCGCCGAGCACCGCCGCATCTTCGAGGCGATGACCTCCGGCGACCCGGACGCCGCGGACATCGCGGCCCGCGACCACATCCGCAAGCTGCGCATCCGCCTCTCGCAGGCGGTCGCGCCGGGCCCTTCGGGCACCGCCGAGCCCGGCCGCGTACGCCCCGTCGAATAGCGCCACCGCACTACGCGCCACGTACCACCGCACCACGTACCGCTCAACTCCCGCACGTCGCAAGGCATGAAGGGAAGTGAACGACCGTGAGCACCGCCACCGATACCGAAGCGCGAGACGGCGTCGGCATCAGCGTCAAGCGGCCCGACGGCCGACTGAAGGTCAAGGGTGACTTCGCGTACTCCTCCGACCTGCGCGCCGAGGGCATGGTGTGGGGCGCGACCCTGCGCTCCCCGCATCCGAGCGCCCGCATCGTCCGGCTCGACACGAGCGCGGCGCTGCGGCTGCCGGGAGTGGTGGCGGTGCTCACGCACGAGGACGTTCCCGGGCAGTCGACGTACGGCATGAAGGTCTCCGACCAGCCCGTGCTCGCCGCGGATCGCGTCCGCTACCAGGGCGAGCCGGTGGCTCTCGTCGCCGCCGACCATCCCGAGACCGCGCGCAGGGCGCTCGCGCTGATCGACATCGAGTACGAGGAGCGGCCCGCGCTCACCGACCCCGAGGACGCCGTACGGGGCGTCGGCCCGCTCGTCCACGAGGCGCGCGTCGACGGCAAGCGCGGCAACGTGGTCCGGCACGTCCGCATCCGGCACGGAGACATGGAGCGGGCCCGCGCCGAGGCCGAGGTCGTCGTCAGCGGCACGTACGAGGTCGGCATGCAGGACCAGGCGTTCCTCGGCCCCGAGTCCGGGCTCGCGATCCCCGCGGAGGACGGCGGCGTCGACGTCTACGTATCGACGCAGTGGCTGCACGACGACCAGCACCAGATGTGCGCCGCGCTCGGACTGCCGCCCGAGAAGGTGCGGCTCACGCTGTCCGGCGTGGGCGGCGCGTTCGGCGGGCGCGAGGACGTGTCCGTGCAGATCCACGCGGCGATGCTCGCGCTGCGCACCGGGCGGCCGGTGAAGATGAGCTACAACCGCGAGGAGTCCTTCTACGGGCATGTGCACCGGCATCCCGCGCGTATGTGGTTCGAGCACGGCGCGACGCGGGACGGGCGCATCGTCTTCGTCAAGGCGCGGCTGCTCTTCGACGGCGGCGCCTACACCTCCACCTCGCAGGTCGTCATCGCCAACGGCTCGTACTTCGCGGCCGGCGCCTACGACGTGCCGCACGCCGAGATCGACGGCTTCTCCGTCTTCACCAACAACCCGCCCTGCGGCGCGATGCGCGGCTTCGGCGCCGTGCAGTCCTGCTACGGAGTCGAATCCAATCTCGACCGGCTCGCGGGTGAACTCGGCATGGATCCAGTGGAGTTGAGGGTTCGGAACGCGATGACGACCGGGACGGTGCTGCCCACCGGGCAGGCCGTCGACGGTCCCGCGCCGGCGGCCGAGCTGCTTGAGCGCTTGCGGGCACGGCCCCTTCCGGGAGTGGGGGAGGGCGCGTTCGGGAACCCCGGTGGGCTGAACAACACCAGTCACGGGGAGGGCGTGCGGCGGGGCGTCGGGTATGCGATCGGGGTCAAGGCCATCGGCTTCTCCGGAGGCGTCGACGACCGGTCGACCGCCCGTGTCCGGCTCGTGCTGAACGGCGGCGAGCCCGTAGCCGAGGTGCACACCGCCGCCGCCGAGTGCGGCCAGGGCATCGTCACCGTACAGGCGCAGATCGTACGGACCGAGCTCGGCGTCGAGCGGGTGGTCGTGCTGCCCGCCGACACGCGGGTGGGGGACGCCGGGTCCGCTTCGGCCTCACGGATCACGTGGATGAGCGGGGGAGCGGTGCGGGGGGCGTGCGAGGCGCTGAGGGGGCGGGTGGAGGAGCTGGGGGAGGGGCGGCGGCCGCTGCCGGAACTGCTCGCTGAATACGGGCCGTTGGAGGCCGAGTACGAGTACGCGCACCGCCGGACCTTCCCCGTCGACGACGAACGCGGGCAGGGCGACGCGCACATCGCGTTCGCGTTCGCCGCGCACCGGGCCGTCGTCGACGTGGACACGGACCTCGGGCTCGTGAAGGTCGTCGAGCTGGCGACCGCGCAGGACGTCGGCAAGGCGATGAACCCGCTTGCCGTGGAGGGGCAGATCGAGGGCGGCAGCGCGCAGGGGCTCGGGCTCGCCGTCCTTGAGGAGCTGCGGGTGGAGGGCGGGCGGGTGCGCAATCCGTCGTTCACGGACTATCTGATCCCGACCATCGCCGACATGCCGCGCGTCCCCATCGACCTGCTCGAACTTCCGCACCCCGACTCGCCGTACGGCCTCAACGGCGTCGGTGAGCCGCCCACCCTGTCGTCGACTCCCGCCATCGCGAACGCGCTGCGTGCCGCGACGGGGCTTGAGCTCGGGCGGGTGCCGGTGCGGCCCGAGGACATCGTCGTCGACACCGGAGGGAGGTGAGGCGGGCCCTGCCCTGGGTCCCCAAACGGTCCACCACTGAACACGGTTGGCACCAGCTGGGAAGGAAACACCACCTTGATCATCGACACCCACATGCATCCGACCAACATCGTCGACCAGGCGTGGCGGCACGACGGCTCCCCGTTCACGGGTGAGCGCACGCTGGAGATGATGGACGGCCCGTACATGATCAACGGCAAGCCGCGCCGCATCGACTACGGCTGCATCATGCCGCCGCCCGGCAACTCCGTCTGGCAGGACGGGATGCGCACCGGCCGCGAGGGCATCCGCGACTACATGTCGTACATCACCGAACTGGTCACCACGTACCCCGACCGGTTCATCGGGAACTTCATGTACAACCCGCGCTTCGGGCCCGAGAACGGGGCGAAGGAGCTGGAGTTCCACGTCAAGGAGTACGGCTACAAGATGCTCAAGCTGCATGCCAACATGCACGCTTACCGGCCCGACCGGGCCCTCGACTGGCTGCGGCCCGTGCTGCGGGTCTGCGACGAGCTGGGTGTCGTCGTCCTCATCCACACCGGGGACGGGCCGTACTCGATCCCGACGCAGTTCTACCCGATCATCCGGGAGTTCCCGAACGTCAACTTCATCCTCGCCCACTTCGGTGTGCAGACCGGTGGCGTGTACTGCTTCGAGGCGCTGTACATGATCCTCGACTCGCCGAACGTGTACGGGGAGTCCGGGTGGCTGCTGCAGTCGCGGATCGTGGAGTTCGCGCAGCAGATGGAGCGCCATCAGCTGGTGTTCGGGACGGACTCGCCGCCGAACGAACCGGGCATGTGGGCGCGGGAGTTGGAGGTGCTGTGCGGGCCGCCGCCGCAGGGGATGAACCTCTCCGAGGAGGACCTGGAGGGGTACCTGGGCAACAACATGGCGAAGTTGTTGGGGTTGGAGCCGACGGCTCCGCCGCGGGACCAGGAGGAGGCGCGGCTGCGGCTGACCGACACGTACGCGTCGTTGGACCGGGTGGCTCGTACGTAGGTGTGGGTTTCGCCCTGTGGCCGTGGGGGTCAGCCGCTCCCCGGCCGCGGGGCTCCGCCCCGGACCCCGCTGCTCAATCGCCGCAGGGGCTTGAAGGTGGGCGCCTGCTGCTTGAGCGTCGCGGGGGCTTGATTGTGGGCGTCTGCTGCTTGAGTGCCGCGGGGGCTTGATTGTGGGTCGCCTGCTGCTTGAGTGCTGCGGGGGCTTGAGTTCGGCAACAGATCGGAGCCGCCAAGAATGCAACGCATAGGACACCTCCTCCCCGCCACCTCCCTCGGCGCAGACCGGTGGGTCGGGCAGATTTGTGCGTCGGTTCAGGTCGATGTCGCTCATCCTGCCGCCCGGGCGCTGCTGCCCGAGTTCGCGTACGGGCCGGCCTTGACGCACACCCATACCGCCGAACTGCGGCGTGGTGCCGAGCAGTTGGCGCAGGCGGGGGTTGATGGGATCGTGTGGCACGGGACGTCCGGCGGGCTTGATGGGGCCGCGCACGCGCGGGCCGTGGCTCGGGTCATTGAGCGGACCGCGGGGGTGCGTGCCTCCACCGTCACGCTCGGGCAGCTCGATCTGCTTGCCCGTGATGCCACCCATTCCATCGCTCTGATCACTGCCGGGACCGAGCGGCAGGCGGGGCGGCTCGCCGATACGTGTCTTGCGGCGGGGTTGCGGATTGCCTCCGTGACCGCGCTCGGGCTCGCCACTGCGCGTGAGGCGGCGGAGCTGCCCGTGTCGCATGTTCGGCGCGTGCTGCTGGGCGCCGACTCCGTGGACGCCGAGTGTCTGGTGGTGGCGGGGACCGAGCTGCCGGTCGCGCCCGTCGCCGCCATGGTGGAGCGGGAGTTGGGGAAGCCCGTGCACGACGGGGCGCGGGTGGCCGTGCGGACCGGGCTCGATCTCCTCGGTACGGGGGTCGAAGCACCGGCGTGGGGCGAGCTGTTCACGGGAGGCGTGCACGCGGGGGTCTGCTGTGACAGCCATTGAGCGTCCCTACGCCGCGGTCGAGCAGGATCTGCGTGGCTTCCTCGACGCTTACCGCGCCGCCCACCCCGACGACGTACTCACCGTCGACGAGAAGCTGGAGGGGGCGGACGTCGCCGCGCTGGTGGCGGAGCTCGCCGCTCGTGGGCGTGCCGAACTGCTCGTGTGCCCGCGGGTGTCGGGGCTCGGCGGGACGACGCTCGTCACCAACCTCTTCGCCTCCCGCCGCCGCGTCGCCCGCCTCCTCGGCACCGAACCGGCCGGCCTGCACCACGCCTACCAGCAGGCCGCCGCCCGCCGCACCGCACCCCGCGTCGTCCCCACCGGGCCCGTCCTCGACACGGTCGCCGAGGGCCCGGACGTCGACCTGACCACGCTGCCGCTGCTCACCCACTTCGACTCGGACCGCGGCCCGTACCTCACCAGCGGCGTCATCACGGCCGAGGCCCCGCCCGGCACCCCGGGCCGCTCCGGCAACCTCAGCTACCACCGCGCCCTCGTGCACAGCCGCACCGAACTCGCCACCAGCCTGCACTCCCGCGGCCACCTGTGGCAGTTGCTGCGCCTCGCCGAACAGCGCGGGGAGCCGCTGCCGGTGGCGATGGTCGTCGGGGCCCATCCCCTTTTCCAGCTCGCGGCCTCCGCCCGTGTCGGGCCTGATGTCGATGAGCGTGAGCTGGCGGGTGGGTTGTTGGGGGGCCCGTTGGAGGTCGTGCGCACGCCGCGGCACGGCATTCGTGTCCCGGCCGCCGCCGAGCTCGTACTCGAAGGTGTCATCGACCCGGCGCGCAGCGCGCCCGAGGGGCCCTTCGGCGAGTTCTCCGGGTATTCGTCCGACCGCTCCACGAACAACGTCCTCACCGTGCACAGCGTGCTGCGCCGTCGTGACGCGCTCCTCTTCGACATCGTCGGGGGCAACAGTGCCGAGCATCTGAACCTCGCCCGCATCCCGCGCGAGTCCGAGATGGCCGAGCAGTTGAAGTCCCGCTTTCCCGAGGCCACGGCGGTGCACTATCCGAACTCCGGCACGCACTTCCACGCGTACGTCGCGCTGCGTCAGGCCCGCCCGGGGCAGGCGCGGCAGATCATGCTCGCGCTGCTGGGGTGGGATCCGTATCTGAAGACCGTCGTCGCGGTCGACGAGGATGTCGACATCACCAGTGATCAGCAGGTGCTGTGGGCGTTGGCGACCCATCTCCAGCCGCACACCGACGTGTTCATGGTCGACGGACTGCCCGGCAGCCCCCTCGACCCCTCGTCGACGCCGGACGGCACCACGTCCCGCATGGGCCTCGACGCCACCCGCGGCCCGCACTTCGACGCCGTACGCATCCGTACGGACCCGGCCCGTGCCGCGCGCGCCCGCGAGCTGCTCGACCGGGGCGCCGCGTGAGGCTCGTCGTCGGGATCACCGGCGCCACGGGTGCCGTCTACGGCGTCCGCCTCCTGGAGGCCCTGCGCGCCGCGCCCGACGTCGAGACGCACCTGGTCCTGACCCGCTGGGCGCGTACGACCATCGAGCTGGAGACGGACCGCGGCGTCGGCGACGTACAGAAGCTCGCCGATGTCACGTACCGGCCCGGCGACCAGGCGGCCGCCGTCTCCTCCGGTTCTTTCCGCACCGACGGCATGGTCGTCGCGCCGTGCAGCATGAAGACGCTCGCGGGGATACGTGCCGGGTACGCGGACGGGCTCATGGGCCGGGCCGCCGACGTGACGCTCAAGGAGCGGCGTCCGCTCGTCCTCGTACCGCGTGAGAGTCCGCTGCACGAGGTCCACCTGGAGAACATGCTCGCCCTCGCCCGCATGGGCGTCCGCATCGTGCCGCCGATGCCCGCCTTCTATGGTCGGCCGAGCACCGTGGACGAGCTGGTGGACCACACCGTCGCCCGGATCCTCGATCAACTCGGGCTGCCAGGACCGGAGGTGGTGCGGTGGGGCGGCGGGGGCGCCGGCGGGGCCTGACACTCGCACGCGCGTCCTGGTTTGCCATGGCGGGGGTGGTCGACTGAGGATCACGTCGGCTCTGCGGTGCGCGGGGCGTACCGGAGTAGTGAGGTGTGGTCGTGTCGAGATTCGGGTGGACGCTGCATGGCGATGGGAAGGAGCTGCGGCCGGGCGAGGTCGTCAGGCCGTCGGAGCGGCTGAGCTGGCCGCGCACGATCGGGCTCGGCGCGCAGCACGTCGTGTCGATGATCGGTGCTTGTTTTGTCGCTCCGGTCCTCATGGGCCTTGATCCGAGCCTGGCGCTGATGGCCTCGGGTGTGGCGACGATTCTGTTCCTCGTGGTCACGAAGGGGCGTATCCCGTCGTACCTGGGGTCGTCGCTTTCGTTCGTGGGGGTGTCCGCGGTCATCTCCTCGCAAGGCGGTGACGCGGGCACGCTGACCGGTGCGCTGCTCGTCGTCGGGCTGTGCCTCGCCGGCTGCGGGCTCGCCATCCACATCCTGGGCGCCCGGGTGATCCACGCGGTGCTGCCGCCCGCGGTGACCGGTGCGGTGGTGATGCTGATCGGCTTCAACCTGGCGCCGGTGACGGCCTCCACGTACTGGCCGCAGGACCAGTGGACGGCCCTGGCGGTCATGCTGTTCACGGGGCTCGCCCTGGTGGTGCTGCGGGGCTTCTGGTCGCGTGTCGCGATCTTCCTGGGGCTGCTCTTCGGGTACGTGCTGTCGTGGGTGCTCGACCGGACGACCGGGAAGATCCACTCGGTCGACGGGTCGGGGAAGGTCACCGACCACTGGCGGATCGACTTCTCCGCCGTCACCTCCGCCGACTGGATCGGCTTCCCGACCCTGCACGCCCCGAACTTCTCCGCCTCCGCGATCCTGGTCGCGCTGCCCGTCCTGGTGGCGCTGATCGCCGAGAACGCGGGACACGTCAAGGCCGTGGGCGAGATGACGGGCGACCCGCTGGACGACCAGATGGGCAAGGCGATCATGGCGGACGGCGCGGCGACCGTCCTGTCGACCGCGGCCGGCGGCCCCGCCACCACCACCTACGCCGAGAACATCGGCGTGATGGCCGCGACCCGCGTCTACTCCACGGCCGCGTACACGGCGGCCGCCGGCTTCGCGCTCCTGTTCGGCCTGTGCCCGAAGTTCGGGGCGCTGGTGGCGGCGATCCCGGGCGGGGTGCTCGGCGGCATCACGGTGATCCTCTACGGCATGATCGGGCTCCTCGGCGCGCAGATCTGGATCCGCAACCGCGTCGACTTCAGCCAGCCCCTCAACCTCGTCCCTGCGGCGGCCGGTGTCATCGTCGGCATCGGCGGCGTCTCCCTGAAGTTCACCGACAACTTCGAACTGTCCGGCATCGCCCTCGGCACGCTGATCGTGCTGACCGGGTACCACGCGCTGCGGTGGCTGTCGAAGGCGGCGGGCACCCCGCAGCCGCCGCTCCTGGACGCCGGGACCACCGAGTACGACGAGGGTGCCGAGCGCTCCGGGTAGGGCCGGGGGCGCCCGCCCGTCCAGCACGGGGGGCGTACGTGTGCGTCGGTCATCGCGCGGGCCCGGTCCCCGGCCCCGCCATGCCCGCGTAGTGGCCCCGGTGGAACAGCAGGGGGTCGGCGTGCAGCGCGGCGCCGAGGTCGTCGACCGCGCCGATGACGATGAAGTGGTCGCCGCCGGGGTGGACCTCCGCGACCGTGCAGTCCAGCCAGGCGCAGGTCCCGTCCAGGCGCGGCAGCCCCGAGGGGGAGCGGGTCCAGGCGACGCCGGCGAACTTGTCGATGCCCGACGTCGCGAAGGCCGTGCTGATGTCCCCCTGGTGGTCGGCGAGGATGTTCACGCAGAAGCGGCCACCGGCGGCGATGCGCGGCCAGCTCGTCGACGACCGTCCCGGCAGGACGATGATCTGCGGCGGATCCAGCGACAGCGACGAGAACGACTGACAGGTGAAGCCGACCGGGCCGTGCTCGTCGACTCCGGTCACGACGGTCACGCCGGACGCGAAGTGGCCCAGGACCTCGCGGAACGACGGCAGTTGTTTCGTGTGCATGTCTGTCTCTCCTGGTCCGTGGGGAGGGTTCAGGCCCTGACCGGTACGGTGCCCGCGGCCCGCAGGTCGGCCAGGGCCGGGAAACCGTCGATCGCCATCAGCAGGTCCAACTCCGCGAGCAGCGACCGCAGTTGCGCCACCACGCCGTCCACGCCACCGACCGCGAGCGCGTACGCGTACGGCCGTCCGATCCCGACCGCGGTCGCGCCGAGCGCGAGCGCCTTCGCCGCGTCGGAGCCGGAGCGGACCCCGGAGTCGAAGAGCACCGGCATCCCGTCGGCGGCCTCGACCACACCGGGCAGCGCGTCGAGGGCGGGCAGTCCGCCGTTGGCCTGGCGGCCGCCGTGGTTGGAGCAGTAGATGCCGTCTATGCCGTGGTCGCGGGCGCGGCGGACGTCGTCCGGGTGGCAGATGCCCTTGAGCAGGATCGGCAGCGAGGTGAGCGAGCGCAGCCACGGAAGGTCGTCCCAGTGCAGGGAGTTGGCCCAGATCCCGATCCACTCCCGGACCGCCGCGCGCGGGTCGTCGGCCGGGGGCACGGCGAGCCGCTTGAGGAACGCCGGGTCCGAGAAGTAGTTCTCCAGGACGTACCCGCGCAGCTGCGGGAAGGTGCCCGTGTTGAGGTCCCGCGGCCGCCAGCCGGTCGTCCACGTGTCGACGGTGACCACGATCGCGCGGTATCCGGCCGCCTCGGCGCGTTCGACCAGGCTCGCCGCGAGGTCGCGGTCGCGGGGAACGTAGAGCTGGAACATGCCCGGGGTGTCGCCGCAGTGCGCGGCGACGTCCTCCATCGGGTCCTGCATGAGCACGGAGCCGACCATCGGGACGCCGGTGCGCGCCGAGGCCCGCGCGACGGAGATGTCGCCGTGGAAGTCCTGGCCGCACAGGCCGATCACGCCGATCGGGGCCATGAACAGCGGGCTGGGCAGCGACATCCCGAACAGGTCGACCGACAGGTCCCGTTCGTAGGCGCCGTTCAGCATCCGCGGCACGATCCCGTGGTGGGCGAAGGCCGCCGTGTTCGCGCGCTGCGTGCCCTCGTCGCCGCAGCCCCCGGCGACGTACGAGTGCAGCCACCAGGGGAGCACCTCGGCGGCCTTGCGCTCCAGCGAGGCCGCGTCGACCGGGAACCGAGGGGCGATGCCGTCGAGGGCGTCGAAGTAGATCTCGTATTGATAGTCGCCGTACTGCGGTGTGGGCATGGTGGTTCCTTCGTACGGAGAGTGGCGGAGGGTGGGGGGAGAGTGGCGGCGGGTGGTGTGGCTTCAGAGCACGGGGACGGTGCGGTGGTGTGTGGCGAGGTGGTGGGTGAAGTCGAAGCGGGCGATCTCGGCCAGCTGCTCCCCGAGTTGTGCGGTCATCGCGGCGAAGGCCTTGCGGCCGGTGTCGGCGCTCGCCCGTGTCGGGTCGCCCAGATAGCCGTCGGGGCCGAAGTCGTCGGACAGCCAGCCGAAGCCCACAGTGCCGCCGAACCGGACGTGCGTGTTGTCGGCCAGGCCGCGCGGCAGGCGCGGCGCCGCGGCGTCCATGTCGACGAGATCCGGGCGCAGATGCAGCAGGAGCGAGGTCTCGCCCGCTCCGCCGTGGATGCCCTGCCCCCGCTCGACGTCGGCGAACGGGTCCTCCTCCGGCGGCGGGAACGCGTTCACCGCGAAGGTCAGCAGTCCGTGGGCGCGGCGCAGGTCGCGCAGCATCGTCTGGATCTCGGACGAGTTGCCGCCGTGCCCGTTGACCAGCACGAGGCGGCGGATCCCGGTGGCGGCGACGCCGCGCCCGAGGTCGGCGAGTACGGCGGCGAAGGTGCTGGTCGACAGGGACAGGGTGCCCGGGGCCCACTCGTGCTCCACGGACCTGCCGTACGTCAGCGTCGGCAGCAGCCACAGGTCGAGCTCCTCGCCGTGCCGGTCCACGGCCGCCGTGCTCGCGGCCTCCGCGACGAGCGCGTCGGTGATCAGGGGGAGGTGCGGGCCGTGCTGCTCGACGGCGCCGACCGGCAGGACCGCGACGGAGTCGGCCGAGCACCGGCTTCGGACCTGGGCCACGCTCAACTCGGCGAAGCGGCGCGACGGGGACGTCATGAACCCTCCTGCGGGGTCGGATCGGAAAGGCCGGGAAGATCGGAACGGTGGGGCGGATCGGGGACCTGGGGAAGACCGGGGACCTGGGGAAGACCGGTCAGGTGGGCGACGGCCCGGATCTCGACGCGCATCTGCGGCGTGGCCAGGCGCGGATAGACCAGCAGCGACGCGTAGTCGCGCCGGGCGTACAGGCCGGGGCCGTGCTCGGCGAGCCACCGGTCCCGCACCCGCATGTACGCGGAGCGTTCGGCGGGGTCGGCCAGGTACTGGTCGAGCGCCACGATGTCGTCGACGGCGCATCCCGCGTCGGCGAGGATCGCCCGGATCCGCTCAAGGACCATGACCGTCTGGGACTCGACGCCGGACAGCGCGGTCCCGGAGTCGTCGATGACACCGTCGATGCCGCTGGTGACGACCCATTGGCCGGCCGCGGCGCCACGGCTCCACGGCTGCTGGGCCGTCCCGTAGTACAGCGGGCCGAGTCCCCGCTTGGCGCTCACGCGGGGCTCCGGTCCAGGCCGGCGGCGGCCGGGGCGCCCTTCGTGCGGGCGCCCACCGACCAGGACCTGCGGCTGTACCGGATCGCCAGGTAGGCGAGGGACGCGACGGCTCCGCCGATCCAGTACGTGATGTCGCCGAGGAAGGGGTACCGCGCGGCGACGGGCCCGACGTACAGCTCCTGGTTCATGAACGGGACGGACACCAGGACGCCGAGGACGAAGGCGGGAAGCCCGGGGCCCAGCCGCCAGGAGCGGTCGTAGAACCAGGCCGCCCGCACCCCGTCCCCGCGCTGGAACACCAGATGGTCGGTGAGCGTCACGCCGAGCCAGGGACCCACCCAATAGCCCATCAGGAAAAGGAAGTTCTGGAAGTTGGCGAACGCCCCGCCCCCGACCCCGGCCCACCAGGCGAGCGAACCCCCGGCGACCCCGGTCACGAGGGCGGACACCCAGCGGCGCAGCGGGATGTCGGCGATCAGCAGGGCGAGCGAGCCGGAGTAGATGTCGATGACACCGGCGGCGACCGTCGAGGCCAGCAGCGGGATGAGCGCGATGACCGCGACGAACGGCGGCGCGATGGCGGTGACGAGGTCCGTCGGGCTCTGCGGAAAGATGACCGAGCCGATCGCCGCGCCGAGCAGATGCATCCAGAGCCCGGCCACGGCGGCCCCGAGGAAGGTCGCCCCCGTGACCTTCCTGCGGCTGGTGTCGGTGGGCAGATAGCGGGTGTAGTCCGAGGCGCAGATCGCGAAGCCGAAGGTGCGCGAGGAACTGAGCGCGACCGCCGTGAGCATGGCCCCGACGACGCCGTGCTCGGCGCCCTTGCCCGGGGCGGTCAGATCGCCGGCCTTCAGCCCGTAGACCGTCACCACGACGAACAGCACGCCCATGACCGGCACGAGTGCCCGCTCGACCTTGTGCACGAGGTCGTGGCCGATGACCACGATGACCATCTGGAGCGCGGCGACGAGGACGACGGCACCGAGGAACGGAATGCCGAACAGGTACCGCACGATGTAGGCCCCGAGCGCGGTGTTCACCGCGAAGAAGCCGAAGCCCGTCATGAACAGGAACAGGGTCGGCAGGACATTGCCGAGGTACCCGAACGGGCCGCGGGACTGCACCATTTGGGCCGTCCCCGCCCGTGGCCCCATCGACGAGGTGAGGCCGAGCAGCAGGCTCCCGACGAGGGTGCCGACCGCCAGGGCGCAGGCGGCCTGGACGAAGCTCAGGCCGAGGAACGCCGTGGGCAGCGCCCCGACGACGATGGCCGAGTACTGGAGATTTCCCGAGAACCAGAGCGTGAACGACGAGGAGACTCTGCCCCGCCGTTCGTCCTCGGCGACGTGTTCGATCCCGTTGCGCTCGACACTCATGGGGCCCTCCACGGGAGGCGACTGTTGATGTCACGAACATCTGGAGTCGAGAGTTCGCCCAACAGGCTGTGCTGTCAAGGGTGATTGCCGTTTCGCGCGGTCTTGACGTCGACGCCGATGTAAGTATCACTTACAAGGAGCGTCGAGGCGGACCTCGCTCGACGACCCCGCTCCGGGGCGGCCCCGCCCTGGAGCGGCCCCGCTACTGGGAGGTGCGGCGTGCGATACGGCGTCTTCTACTTCGGATCGATCGAGATGGCCGATGTGCGGAACGGACAGTGGCTCCCGGCCGGACAGCGCCGGGCCTCTCGTGAGGAGGTGTGGCACGCGACCGAGCGACTTCTCGAACTCGGCGTACTGGCCGAGGAGTTGGGCTACGACAGTTACTGGCTCGCCGAACACCACTTCCAGCACGAAGGGTACGAGGTCGTCCCCAACTCCCTGCTCCTGGAGGCCAATCTGGTCGCGCGCACCCGACGCATCCAGGTGGGCGCGATGTTCAACATCGTTCCCCAATGGCATCCGCTGCGCCTCGCCGAGGACTTCAGCACGCTGCTCAATCTCTCCGGCGGACGCGCGGTGCTCGGCGTCGGCCGCGGGACCGTCCCGCGCGAACTGCGCAGCCTCGCCGCGCACCAGGCGGACATCCACATCGCCGAGGGCGACGCCCGGGCCGCGGCCGACGAGCACAACCGCGAGGTGTTCGCCGAGTACATGGACATCATCCGCACCGCCCTCGCGGAGGAGTCCTTCTCGTACAAGGGCAAGTTCTTCGAGTTCCCGCCGCCCGGCACCGAGGGCCCGGACGGCGAGCCGGTCGAAACCCTGTCGCTGCTGCCCGGCCCGCTGCACCCGGTGAGCATCTGGCAGGCCGTCACCAGCCCGCCGACCCTTGACTACGCCGCGAAGGCCGGGCACGGCTGCGTGTGGTGGAACCAGCACCACTCGTTCATCGAGTCGCAGTGGAAGCGGTACGCCGAGCTGTACGCCGAGCACCACGACGACGCGCTCGGCCCCGGCCAGAACCGCATCCTGGTGCTGCCGTTCCACATCGGCGACACCCACGAGCAGGCGTGGAAGACGGGGCGGCGCGGGCACGACGAGTTCTGGAACCTGCTCGCGCCGTTCGGCTGGAGCCGCGGCTACATGGGCGCGGACGGCAAGCCGGCGCCGCCCGGCCTCGTCCCCACCCTGGAGGAGTCCACCGCGCAGAAGACGTGGGCCGTCGGCACCGCGGAGGAGGTCGCCGAAATCGTCGCCCACCACCGCGACGCCCTGGGCCTTGAACACCTGGTGCTGTTCCCGCACTTCCCCGGGCACACCTACGACATGGCCGCCGAACAGATGCGGCGCTTCACCGAAGAGGTCGTCCCGCTGCTCGGCTGACGGCGATAGGTAGTCTTCTCTCGTGGCACGCAAACCGGTCGCGGACAGCCCCCGACCCGAAGACGACCACCTGATGCGGCTGTTGGGGGTGCGGATCAGGTCCCTGCGGCAGGCCAGAAAGCTGACCCTGCAGCAGCTCGGCGAGAGCGCCGACCTGTCGCACGCCTTCCTCAGCCAGCTGGAGCGCGGGCTCACCACGGCCAGCATCACCACGCTGAACCGGATCGCACGCACCCTGGACACCACGATCTCGGCCCTCCTCGCGCACCCCGCCGAGCAGGAAGTGGACGTGCTGCGCGAGGGCGACGGGCTCCGGGTCCCGCGCACCGACACCCCCAACGGCGCCGTGGTGCGCTCCCTGACCCGGCACGACTGGCCGGTCCAGCCGATCGAGTACACGGGTGGACCGGCCGAGTTCGAGGAGTACTTCCAGCACCCCGGGCACGAGCTGATCTACGTCGTGACCGGGTCGATCGAAATCGACTTCGAGAACGGCCGAAGGGAACGGCTCGGGCCCACCGAGGTCGTCAGCTACCCCGGCTCGCTCCCGCACCGCTGGCGGGTCCTCGACGACTCCGAGGTGCGGCTGCTGCTCATCGTCTCGAAGGAGTGACGGTGGGCGGCCCGCATGCGGAGCGGGCCGCCCACCGTCCCCTCCTACGGCGCGGGATCCACGGCGCGCGCGGGACTCGGCTCGCCCGCCCCCGTCCGCGTACGGTCCCCGCCGCGCAGTACCTTCGCGAACACCGCGAGGCCGCTCGCCAGCAGGGTGACCACGCAGAACGACACCACCAGGCTCGTCGCCTGCGCGACGCCGCCGATCAGGCTCGGCGCGATCAGACCCGAGGTGTACGTGATGGTGGCGACGCCCGCGATGGCCTGGCTCGGGTTCGGGCCGCTGCGCCCCGCGGCGGCGAAGCACAGCGGAACCACGACGGCGATGCCCACGCCCAGCAGGCCGAATCCGGCCATCGCCACCCCCGGGACCGGCGCGAGGACGACGAGCAGCGCGCCGAGCGTGGCCACGACGCCGCCGATCCGCACGGTGCGCACCGCGCCGAACCGGTCCACCACCGCGTCGCCCACGAGCCGCACCACCGCCATCGTCAGCGTGAACGCCGTGGTGCAGGCGGCCGCGAGCCCGGCCGATGTGTCGAGCACGTCCCGCAGATACACCGCCGACCAGTCCAGGCTCGCGCCCTCCGCGAACACCGCGCAGAACCCGACCGCGCCGATCAGCAGCGCCGACTTGGGCGGCAGCGCGAAGCGCGGCGGCGGCTCCTCCTCCTCGGCCGGGCGCAGGTCGAGCACCCACCGGCAGGCGGTCACGCCCGCGACGGTCAGGACGCCCGCGGCGAGCGCGTGGTGCAGTCGCGCGTCCGCGCCCAGGTGCGCGGCGACGGTGCCGCCGAGCGAGCCGAGCAGCGCGCCCACGCTCCACAGCCCGTGCAGCCCCGACATGATCGATTTGTCGAGCCGGTTCTCGATCTCGACGCCCAGCGCGTTCATCGCGACGTCCGCCATGCCGGACGTCGCCCCGTAGACGAACAGCGCGACGCACAGCGTGAGCAGGTTCGGCGCCAGCGAGGGCAGGACCAGCGCCAGCGTCCACAGCGCGAGGAGCCCGCGCAGCGCGGCGCGGGCGCCGAAGCGGTGGCTGACGCGGCCCGCCAGCGGCATCGCGACCGAGGCGCCGATCGCCGGGAACGCCAGCGCGAGCCCCAACTGCCCGGGGCTCACGCTCGCGTGCTCCTGGATCCACGGCACCCGCGTCGCGAACGACCCCGTCACCGAGCCATGAATACAGAAAACAGCGGCGACCGCGTACCGCGCCCGCTTCAACTCCCTTACTGCATACGTCACTTCTGCCATGCGGCAGGCCCTCCCCAGGTGTCCCTTGCGTGCGTGCCGCCGTAAACTATCAGGAACCCTGCCTGATAGTGAGAGGAATATCCGCGTAGGATCCCGCCATGCCCGCCACGCCCGCTGTGCCCGCGTCCCCCAGGACCGCCCGAGCCATCAACGACCGGCTCGCGCTGCGCCTTCTCCAGGACGAAGGGCCGCTCACCGCAGGGCAGTTGAAGGAGCGCACCGGCCTGTCCCGCCCCACGGTCGCCGACCTCGTCGAACGCCTCACGGCAGCCGGCCTCATCACGGTCGTCGGCGAGTCCGGCGCCCAGCGCCGCGGCCCGAACGCCCGCCTCTACGGCATCGTGACCGACCTCGCCCACCTCGCCGCGCTCGACGTCCGCACCGAAGGCGTACGTCTCGTCGTCGCCGACCTGATGGGCACGGTGCTCGCCGAGGCGGCGGTGCCGGTGGCGGCGGGGGAGGAGGCATCGGCCGCGGTCGAGCACACCGTCGCGACCCTGGAGCGCACGGCGAAGGAGGCGGGCGCCGAGCGGCTGCACACGGTCGGGGTGGGCGCGCCCGGGCTCATCGACCCCGCGACGGGTTCGCTGCGCGACTCGTCGGGCCTGCCGCGGTGGCACCGCAGCCTGATCGCCGCGCTCCAAGAACGCCTGCCCGCGCGGGTGCTGGTGGAGAACGAGACGAACCTCGCCGCCATTGCCGAACGCCGCGACGGCGCCGCCCGCGACCGCGAGACCTTCGTGCTGCTCTGGCTCGGCCTCGGCATCGGCGCGGCCGTCGTCCTCGACGGAAAGCTGCGGCGCGGTGCCTCCGGCGGTACGGGTGAGGTCGGTTTCCTGCCGGTGCCGGGGACGGTCGGACTGCCGTCCGCGTCCGGCTGCGACGGCGGCTTCCACTCCCTGGCGGGCTCGGCGGCGATCCTCGAACTCGCCGCCGAACACGGCCTCGTGGGCCCGCGCGAGCCGCTGGAACGGGCGGCAGACGTGGTCCGCTCCGGCCCCCCACCCTTCCTCGACGCCCTCGCCGACCGAGTGGCCCTGGGCGCCGCCGCGGTGGTCGCCGTCCTCGATCCGGGGTGCGTGGTCCTCGCGGGCGAGGTGGGCCGCGCCGGAGGGGAGGCCCTTGCCGGGCGGGTGGCCGAGAGGTTGTCGCGCATGTCGCCGCTGGCGACGGAGGTGCGGGCCGGTGAGCTGGGCGGCGGAGCGGTTCTGCGCGGCGCGCTCCTGATGGCCCGTGAGTCGGCCCAGACCACCCTGTACCCCACCCGTGGCTGACGCCCCGGGGCTCAATCGCCGGCGGGGCTTAATAGGTCAAGCCCCTGCGGCGATTGAGCAGCGGGGTATGGGGCAGAGCCCCAGCCTTTTTCGCTGTCGGCGGCGAGAGAGAGCCGCATCCAGCCCCGCCGGCGTTTGAGGCGCGGGGCCCGGGGCAGCGCCCCGCGGCGTAGGAACGGTCAACGCCGAGCCAAGTACTCCGCGAACGTCACCTTCCCGACCCGCCGGGACGGCACCAGGTGCTCACCCTCCCGAAACGCCCGATACGCCTTCCCGGCCAGCGGAACCGAGACAACCGCCCGCCGCTTCCCCACCGCCCCCAGATACGTACGCGCAAGATCCGCGAACGTCCGCACCTCCGGCCCACCCATGTCCTCCACCCGCCCCGCCGGAGGCAGCACCGCCAACTCCGCCAACCGCTCCGCCACTTCCCCCACCTCGACCGGCTGATCACTCACCCCCGCCGGCAGCAACACCACCGGCAACTTCGCCGCCGCCCGCACGATCGTCACCACCAGGTCGTGGAACTGCGTCGCCCGCAGCACCGTCCACCCGAGCCCCGACTCCTCGATCAGCCGCTCCACGGCGAGCTTCGCCTTGTAGTACGGGAAGGGCACCTTGTCCACGCCGACGATCGAGATGTAGAGGAGGTGCGGGACCTCGGCCCGCCGCGCCGCCGCCACCAGATTCCGCGCCGCCTTCTCGTCCCCACCGGTCTGCGTCGTCGCACAGTGCACGATCACGTCCACGCCCGTCACGGCCCGGTCGAGCGCGGGCCCGCCCTCCCGAAGGTCCACCGCGTACGGCTCGCTGTGCCTGCTCAGCACCCGCACCTCGTGCCCGTCCGCCCGCAGCCGCTCGGTGACGAGCCGGCCGAGCGTGCCGGTTCCGCCGGTCACCAGGATCGTGGTCATCGCGTTCTCAGCTCCTTCGCGCCGAGGCGTCCCCCTGCGGAACGCCCCTCGCCACCTAGGAACCGGCCGGCCCACCCGAATGTGACAGCTGCCGGGTCACGAACCCCAGCTTGTCCGGATTGAGGATCGTCCGCCCGACCGAAACGCGCCCTTCCCGCACCTCGAAGCAGACCACCGCGAACAGGCCACCGTCCGCCCGCCGCGCGACGATCCCCGGCTCCCCGTTGATCTCGGCGACGAACAGCTCGACGCCCACCAGATACCTCTCGGCGATGCCCTCCAGGAACCGCAGCACCTTCTCCCGGCCCTCGACGGCCTTGCGCGCCGCCGTGACCTTGCCGCCGCCGTCGCCCCACCACCGCACATCCGTGGCGAGGATCTTCTCGAGACCGGCCAGATCGCCCTCGCGGGCCGCGCCCACGAACGCCTCGACCAGCTCCCGCCGCACCCGCTCCGCCGGCTCGAACCGCGCCCGTTCCTCCCGAATCCGCGCCACCGAACGCCGGTACAGCTGACGGCAGTTGGCCTCACCGAGGTCGAGCACCCCGGCGATCTCCCGGTACCCGTACGAGAAGGCCTCGCGCAGCACGTACACCGCCCGCTCCGTCGGCGTGAGCCGCTCAAGAAGGACCAGCAGCGCGCAGGACACCGAGTCCAACTGCTCGGCGGACTCCAGCGGCCCGAGCGTGCCGTCCGAGGTGAGGACGGGTTCGGGCAGCCAAGGGCCCACGTACCGCTCTCGCTGTACGCGGGCCGAAGTCAGGCGATTGAGGCAGAGGTTCGTGACGACCTTGGCGAGCCAGGCGCCGACGTGCTCGACGGTGCCCGGCTCGGCGGCGGCGAACCGCAGATACGCGTCCTGCACCGTGTCCTTGGCCTCCTCGGCGGAGCCGAGCATCCGGTAGGCGAGGCCGAACATCCGGGGCCGGTGACTCTCGAACTCGGCGGCGCGGTCTGGTGGGCTGAGCGGCGTGTTCACGCCGCTCAGCCTGCCAGACCGGAGCCCGATGCCCGTGGCGTCAGCAGGCCCCCTGGTCCTGCCACACACCCCATTCACCGGTCGACCCCGGTTCCTCGCCCTTCGTCCACCACTTCGCCTTCCAGGAGTGGCCCTTGTGGGAGACGACGGCGCCACCGTTGTACGAGTCGGCGGCGGCCCAGGCGGGAGCCGTACAGGCACCACCGGTCGGCGTAGGCGTAGGCGTCGGAGTCGAGGTCGAGGTCGAGGTCGGTGATGGCGTCGGCCCCGGATCCGTCCCCGAACCCGAATCCGACCCCGGCTCAACCACCTTCGCCCCCCGCGTCAGATCCCCGGCCAGCCCGTACGTCTTCCCGCCGAAGCTCACCGTCCAGTTCGACGGCGTCGACACCGGCAGGTAGTACACGAAGTCCAGCGACACGGACGCGCCCGGCGCGAGCGACTGCCAGCTCGGCAGCTTCAGCGAGACCCGGTTGTAGTCGCCCTTCAGGCCGCCCACATTGCTTCCGCTGTGGTCGCTGCGCACGATCGTCGTGCCGAACCCGGACTGGTCCTTGGCGTTGGCAGGCGCCGAGGTTCCGTAGTCGAACTGGAACTCCGTGCCGCCCGGCAGCGTCGTCTTCGTGTTGTTCGTGATCTTCACCTTGGGCGAGATCGGGTAGTTGGAGTCGCCCAACGGGAACTCCCCGAAGCTCACATCAACATCGAGCGCCTCACTCGGCAGCTCGACCTTCGACCGCTTCGCGCCGTACGGAGTCGTGGACTTGAAGGCGTCGTAGAGCGTGTTCGTCAGCGTCGTCCCCGGCTCGTACTGGCCCTTACCGGCGTTCCAGCCGTAGTCGCCCGCCAGCTCCCAGATCATCGCGCCGCCGATGCCCTTGTCGGCGACGTACTTCGCCTTGGTGGCCACCGACTGCTCGTCCTCCGTGGAAAGGAACACCTTCTTCTCGGAGTTCCACAGCCAGGGCGCGACGAGCGTCGAGTCGTAATTCCGCTGGTACGTGCCCGTCAGCTTGGTGTCGGCGGGGAATCCGTACTTCGTGACGTAGTCACCGACGACGCCCTTCTCAAGGTTCTTCGCGTGCCACATCGGGTTCGAACCGGCGGGGGATTCCTTGCCGTTGGTGTCGAGATCGTGCCAGAGGTTGTCGATTCCGACGGCGCCGTCACCGCACTTCGTCAGACCCGCGCCCGCCGGACAGGTCGTGGCCGGGGCCTTGCCCCACAGACCGTTCGTACCGCCCTGCACATTCTTGAATCCGCGTGTGTAGTACGGCAGCCCGATATTGATCCGGCCCGCCGGCATCGAGCCGCGGAAGTAGTGGTACGCCCAGTCGGTGTTCAGATAACCGATGCCACCGTATTGAGACGTCGAATACACGCCAGCGGACGCGAGTTCGGCGTCCTTCCCGTCGTCGTAGAGCGAGGCGTTCGGACCCACGTACTCGTTCCACGCGCCATGGAGGTCGTACGACATGATGTTGACGTAGTCCAGGTACTTCTGGACCTGGAAGGTCTCCATGCCGCGCAGCAGATACCCGGAGGACGGCGCCGCCACCGACAGCAGATAGTGCTTGCCGTCGGCCGCTCCCGCCCGGTCCAGCTTCTCGCGCAGCGTCTTCATCAGCGCCGCGTATCCCTTGACCAGGCCCGGCCTGCGGGCGTTCGCGAGCGACCAGTCGAGCGGATTGCCCGCGTCCTTCATCGTCGTCGGGTACTCGTAGTCGATGTCGACGCCGTTGAATCCGTACTTCTTGATGAAGGAGACGGTCGAGTCGGCGAAGGTGTCGATACCGGCCTGATTGACGCTGCCGTCCGCGTTCGTCGCCATCGAGTAGAAGCCGCCCGAGTCGACACGCTTTCCGTCGTCGCCGAAATAGCCGCCGGTCTCGGCCCAACCGCCCACAGAAATCATGGTCTTGACGTTCGGGTGCTGCTTCTTGAACTTGTTGAGAAGGTTGAAGTGGCCCTTGTAGGGGAGGGCCGGGTCCATTTCCGCGCCCGCGGTGCCCGGCCAGGTCACTCCGGTCGCGGCGTTCTTCTCGCTGTCCCCGCCCACCGAGATCTTGTTGCCCGAATCGACGTGCGCGAAGGCGTAGTTGATGTGGGTGACCTTGTCCCACGGAATGTCGGAGGCGAGATAGGCGGGCAGCCCGTCCTTGCCGGTGCGCCAGCCCGTGAAGTAGCCGATGACCCGGCGCTGGTGGTCCGTGCCCATCTTCTCGCGGCCGTCGGCGTCGTACACCGAGCAGTACGGGACGGCGACGCCGGGCGTCTCGTACAGGCCGTCGGGGCGGCAGGCCTCGTGGTCGACGGCGTGCGAGACGCTCGCGGGCAGCGAGGCGAGCAGCAGCCCGGCGACCGCGGCGGCTCCTGCCAGAAGGGCGGGTCTCGGGGGTCTGGGGCGTCTGAAGTACGGCACGGCGGTTCCTCCCGTGGAGGGATCGGTGGTGCACGGCTGAGTTGCGTGGAACTTAAGAGGACTAGACCAACCCGTCAATAGGTCTGTACCAATCTCAATCAAGCCGTGCGGTACGCGCCCGCGACCGCCTGTGAGTCAGGCCACACCGTTCGCATGCATGCACGTCGAGCGGACGTGGCACACTGGCCGTGTACCAGAAGCAGCGCACTCCGGGGTCGGTGAAAGTCCGAACCGGCGGTTACAGTCCGCGACCCGGTCACGATCCAGTGGCCGGTTGACCAGGTGAAATTCCTGGACCGACGGTTAAAGTCCGGATGGGAGGCAGTGCGCGGCGGACGGGCACCCCGAGTGCGCGTCGCCGGCTGTTTCACCGGTCCCACGGGACAGGTGTCGAACACGGCGTCGCTCCCCGCTCCCGGTGTCGTTGTCCGTACGTTCTGTCGTCGTCGTACGACAGTGCCCCGGAGTCCAGGCCCGAAAAGGGAGGACCCGGGAAGTGTTCACCGGAATCGTCGAAGAGCTGGGCGAGATCACCGCCGTCGAGAACCTCGATGACGCCTCCCGCTTCCGCGTCCGCGGCCCCGTCGTCACCGAAGGCGCGAAACACGGTGACTCCATCGCCGTCAACGGCGTCTGCCTCACCGTCGTCGAGCACGAGAACGACGAGTTCACCGCCGACGTCATGGCCGAGACCCTCAAGCGCTCCAGCCTCGGCGCGCTCACCACGGGCTCCCGCGTCAACCTCGAACGACCGATGATCGCCGACGGCCGCTTCGGCGGACACGTCGTCCAGGGCCACGTCGACGGCACCGGCGCGATCGTTGAGCGCACCCCCTCCGAGCACTGGGAGATCGTCAAGATCTCGCTGCCGGCCGAGCTGTCGAAGTACGTCGTCGAGAAGGGCTCGATCACCGTCGACGGCGTGAGCCTGACGGTCGTCGAGGCCGCCGACGACTACTTCACCATCAGCCTCATCCCCACCACCCTCGCCCTGACCACGCTCGGCGTGAAGCAGGCCGGGGACCCGGTGAACCTCGAAGTCGACATCATCGCCAAGTACGTCGAGCGGATGCTGACCCAGCAGGAGGCCGGAAAGTGAACTGGCTCAACACCGAGGCCTTCACGATCTTCGGCCAGCACATCCTCTGGACCGACATGATCGGCAACACCGTCGGCCTCATCGCCCTCGCGCTCGGCTGGCGCCGCTCCATATGGACCTGGCCCGCCCAACTCCTCTCCGGCGCCATCCTGCTCACCGCCTTCGCCACCGCCCACCTCTCGGGCAGCGCGGGCAAGCAGCTCGTCGTCATCCTCGTCGCCCTGTACGGCTGGTGGCAGTGGAACCGCGGCAAGGGCCAGGCGCAGGACGGCTCCATCGCCGTCCGCTTCGCGACCTGGCGCGAGCGCGGCTACCTGATCGGCGCCGCGGCCGTCGGCACGCTCGCCGTGGGCGGACTGTTCTCCGCGTTCCCGACGCTGTCCTGGGACCCGTGGCCGGACGCCTACATCTTCGTCGGCACCGTCGTCGCCATGTACGCGCAGGCCCGCGGCATGGTCGAGTTCTGGTTCGCCTGGCTGCTCGTCGACCTCGTCGGCGTCCCCCTGAACTTCGCCAACGGCTTCGCCTTCTCCGGATTCGTCTACGTCATCTACGGCGCGCTCGTCCTGTGGGGCATGCGCGACTGGTGGCTGCGCTCCCGCGCGGCCGCCGCCCCCGCCACCCCGGCCACGGCCATGGAAGGAGCCCGCGCATGAGCACGGCACCCAACCTGTACGAGGTCGAGGACCTCGCCCTCGACCCGGTCGAGATGGCGATCCGCGACATCGCCGCCGGACGGCCCGTCGTGGTCGTCGACGACGAGGACCGGGAGAACGAGGGCGACCTCGTCGTCGCCGCCGAGAAGATCACGCCCGAGATCGTCGCGTTCATGATGAGCGAGTGCCGCGGCCTGATCTGCGCCCCCATGGAGGGCGCCGAGCTCGACCGGCTCGAACTCCCGCAGATGGTCGGCGACAACACCGAGTCGATGAAGACCGCGTTCACCGTCTCCGTCGACGCCTCCGGCGCGCACGGCGTCACGACCGGCATCTCGGCCGCCGACCGCGCCGCCACGCTCCAGCTGCTCGCCTCCGGCGAGAGCGTGCCCGGCGACTTCGTCCGCCCCGGCCACATCTTCCCGCTGCGCGCCAGGGAAGGCGGCGTGCTCGTCCGCGACGGCCACACCGAGGCCGCCGTCGACCTCGCCCGGCTCGCGGGCCTGCGCCCCGCCGGCGCCATCGTCGAGATCGCGGGCGAGGACGGCGTCATGCTGCGGCTGCCCGAGCTGGTCCCGTTCGCCCGCAGGCACGGCCTGACGATCATCTCCATCAAGGACCTGATCGACTACCGCCGCACCTCCGAGCCCACGGTCAAGCGCGAGGCCACCGTCCAACTCCCCACCGCCTTCGGCGAGTTCACGGCCTACGGCTACCGCTCCACGGTCGACGGCGTCGAGCACGTCGCCCTCGTCCACGGCGAGATCGGCGACGGCGAGGAGGTCCTCGCCCGGATCCACTCCGAGTGCCTCACCGGCGACGTCTTCCACTCCCTGCGCTGCGACTGCGGCCCCCAGCTGGAGGAATCGATGCGCCGCATCGTCGACGAGGGCCGCGGCGTCGTCGTCTACCTGCGCGGACACGAGGGCCGCGGCATCGGCCTCGTCTCCAAGCTGCGCGCGTACGAACTCCAGGAGCAGGGCCGCGACACCCTCGACGCCAACCTGGAACTCGGCCTGCCCGCCGACGCCCGCGACTACGCGGCGGGCGCCCAGATCCTCGGCGACCTCGGCGTCCGCAGCCTGCGCCTGATGACCAACAACCCCGACAAGACCGACGCCCTCACCCGCCACGGCCTCAAGGTCACGGCGCGGGAGCCGATGCCGGTCACCGCGGGCGAGCACAATCTGCGCTACCTGCGCACCAAGCGGGACCGCATGGGCCACGACCTGCCGTGGCTCGACGCCTCCGCGGCGTCGGCCTGCAACAACCAGTAGCGGCAACCCAGTAACAACCGACTGTTGATCTACGTACGTACGAGGAGAAGCGCGTGAGCGGCAAGGGTGCACCCGAACTGAGCGTGAAGAACTGCGGCGACCTGCGGGTGGCCGTCATCGCGGCGCAGTGGCACGAGCAGGTCATGGACGGGCTCGTCAACGGCGCGCTGCGCGCCCTGAACGAACTGGGCATCAGCGAGCCCACCGTGCTCCGCGTCCCCGGCAGCTTCGAGCTCCCGGTCGTCGCCAAGGTCCTCGCGGGCCGCGGCTACGACGCGGTCGTCGCGCTCGGCGTCGTCATCCGCGGCGGCACCCCGCACTTCGAGTACGTCTGCCAGGGCGTCACGCAGGGCCTCACCCAGGTCACCGTCGACACCGGCGTCCCCGTCGGCTTCGGCGTCCTGACCTGCGACACCGAGGAGCAGGCGCTCGACAGGGCCGGAATCGAGGGCTCCAGCGAGGACAAGGGACACGAGGCGGTCACCGCGGCCGTCGCCACCGCGACCACGCTCCGCACGATCGCCGAGCCCTGGCGCTGAGGGCCGGTCCGGGACGCGTAAAGTAGACGCCACCATGTCCAATAAGACGTTCGAGGAGCTCTTCACCGAGCTCCAGCACAAGGCAGCCAACGGCGACCCCGCCACGTCCCGCACCGCCGAACTGGTCGACAAGGGCGTCCATGCCATCGGCAAGAAGGTCGTCGAGGAGGCCGCCGAAGTCTGGATGGCCGCCGAGTACGAGAGCGACGACGCCGCGGCGGAGGAGATCTCGCAGCTCCTCTACCACGTGCAGGTGATGATGGTCGCCCGCGGCATCTCCCTCGACGACGTGTACGCGCACCTTTAGACCCGCGTACGCCTCGCCCCATCCCCAACTCCCCACCTACGCAAAGGAATCCGCCCTCATGCTGCGCATCGCCGTCCCCAACAAGGGTTCACTCTCAGGGCCTGCGTCGGACATGCTGCATGAGGCCGGATACCGGCAGCGCAAGGAGTCCAAGGAACTCGTCACGGTCGACCCGGACAACGAGGTCGAGTTCTTCTACCTGCGCCCCAAGGACATCGCGATCTACGTGTCCTCGGGCAAGCTCGACATCGGCATCACCGGCGAGGACCTGCTGATCGACTCCGGCGCCAAGGCCGAGACGATCCTGCCGCTCGGCTTCGCCCGCTCCACCTTCCGCTTCGCCTCGCGCCCCGGCGCGGTCAAGGACATCGCCGGCCTCGCCGGGAAGACGATCGCGACCTCCTACGAGGGCATCGTCGCCCGCTACCTCGCCGAGCGCGGCGTGGACGCCAACGTCGTGCACCTCGACGGCGCCGTCGAGACCGCCATCGAACTCGGTGTCGCCGAGGCGATCGCCGACGTCGTCGAGACCGGCACGTCGCTGCGCAACGCCGGCCTGGAGGTCTTCGGCGAGCCGATCATGCGCTCCGAGGCCTGCGTGATCCGCCGCGAGGGCGAGGGCACGGACGACCCCAAGGTGCAGCAGTTCCTCCGCCGCCTCCAGGGCGTCCTCGTCGCCCGGACGTACGTGATGATGGACTACGACTGCCGCGCCGAACACCTCGAAAAGGCCGTCGCCCTCACGCCCGGCCTCGAATCGCCCACGGTCTCCCCGCTCCACAACGAGGGCTGGGTCGCGGTCCGCGCCATGGTCCCGGCCAAGGGCGCCCAGCGCATCATGGACGACCTGTACGCCCTCGGCGCGCGGGCCATCCTCACCACGGCCATCCACGCCTGCCGCCTCTGAGGACCCTCGTCATGTCCGAGCCCCCTGCCCTCCCGGTCACGTTCCGCCCGTCCCGCACCCGCGCCATCCTGCACGCCCTCGGCGCGGCGTCCTTCGTCGTGATCACGATCGTCGCGCTGCTCCTCGCGGGCCTGAGCCCGGGCGAGAAGGCCAGCTTCGTCTTCACCGGCGCCCTGTTCTGGGCAGTCCTGTGGCTCCTCGCCCGACCGAAGGTCGTCGCCGACACCGAGGGCGTCACGGTGGTGAACGTCGCCCGCAGCCGCCGCCTCTCCTGGGCCGAAATCGTCCGCGTCAACCTCCGCCCCGGCGACCCCTGGGTCTTCCTCGACCTCACCGACGGCACCAGTCTGGCCGCCATGGGCATCCAACCCGGCATCGCCAAACAATCCGCCATCCGCGACGCCAAGGCGCTCCGCGCCCTGACGGAATCGGCGACCCACTCAAGCCCCGCCGGCGATTGAGGAGCGGGGTCCGGGGTAGCGCCCCGAGACGCCACCCCCGTTGCCGGTGACTCCGAGTCCCCGGCTTGATTAATCTGGTGGCGGGGCGAGCCACACGCGCCGCCCCGCCCGTGCCCCGCCACCCCGGCGGAGCCAAGGGCTCCTGCTAACCGAGGAGTGACTCCCTCCAGCGATGGACGGATCGTCCGGTAGTACCTGCGCCGCCCCCTCCCGACATAGCGCCCCCCAGGCGCACACGTCCCCGGAGGCGGCGGCATGACCATCCCGTTGCTGCTCCTTGCGGCCGCCTTCCTCCTGATCCTCGCCAACGGCTTCTTCGTCGCGGCCGAATTCGGCCTCGTCACCGTGGAACGCCCCGACGCCGAGAAGGCCGCGGCCGCGGGCGACAAACGCGCCCGCACCGTGGTCAACGCCCTCAAGCAGCTCTCCTTCCAGCTCTCCGGCACCCAACTCGGCATCACCATCACCTCCCTGGTCGTCGGCATGCTCGCCGAACCGGCCCTGGCCCAGCTCCTGAACGCCCCCTTCACCGCCGTCGGCCTCCCCGAAGGCGCCGTCGGCGGCATCTCGGTCGTCGTCGGCATGCTCCTGGCCTCCGCCGTGCAAATGGTGATCGGCGAACTCGTACCGAAGAACTGGGCGGTGTCGAAGCCCCTCCAGGTGGCCCGCTTCGTGGCCGGCCCCCAGCACGCCTTCTCCCGCCTGTTCCGCCCGGTGATCGCCCTGCTGAACGCGGTGGCGAACCGAATCGTCCGCGCCCTCGGCGTCGAGCCCGCCGACGAGCTCGCTTCTGCCCGCACCCCCGGCGAACTCGTCTCCCTGGCCCGGCACTCCGCGCAGGCGGGCGCCCTCGAACAGGACACGGCCGACCTCTTCGTACGCACGCTGTCCCTCGCCGAACTCACCGCGCAGCACGTCATGACGCCGCGCGTGAAGGTCAGCGCGCTGCAGGCGTCCGCGACCGCCGAGGACGTGGTCAACCTGACGCGCGCCACCGGCCTGTCCCGCTTCCCGGTCTACCGGGAGCGGATCGACGAGATCATCGGCATGGTCCACCTCAAGGACGCCCTCGCGAAGCCCGCGCACGAGCGCCTCCGCACACCGGTGAGCCGCATCGCGCAACCGCCCCTCCTCGTCCCCGAGACCCTCCCCGTGCAACCCCTCCTCGCCCGCCTCCGCAGCGAGCAGCCGATCGCCGTCGTCGTCGACGAGTACGGCGGCACGGCCGGGGTCGTCACCCTGGAGGACATCGTGGAGGAACTGGTCGGCGAGGTCCGCGACGAACACGACGGCCTCGACCTCCCGGAGCTGGCCACCGCCCCGCCCGAGGACGGCCGCCCCGCCTGGGACGCCGACGGCGGCTGCCGCGTCGACATCCTGCGCCGCATCGGCCTGGACGTCCCCGAGGGCCCGTACGAGACGGTGGCCGGCCTCGTCGCCGACCTCCTGGGCCGCATCCCGGCCCCCGGCGACAGGGCAGAACTCCCCGGCTGGCGCCTCTCGGTGCGCGCCGTCGACCACTACCGGGCGGAACGCGTCCGGCTCGTGAAGACCGCCGACGCCCCCACGCCCGTCCTGGAGGCGGCCCGATGAGCGCCCTGCAACTCGTCTTCGCCGGCCTGCTGGTCCTGGCGAACGGCTTCTTCGTAGGAGCGGAGTTCGCGCTGGTCTCGGTCCGCCGCAGCCAGATCGAACCCATCCCCGGCAAACGCGCCAAACAGGTCCTGTACGGCCTCGAACACCTGCCACAGATGATGGCGGCGGCCCAATTCGGTATCACCGTCTGCTCCTTGACCCTGGGAGCGGTCGCAGAACCGACGGTCGCCCACCTCCTGGAGCCCGTCTTCGAGGCGGCCCACGTCCCGCACGGCATGATCCACCCGCTCGGGTACGTGATCGCGCTCGCGGCCGTCGTCTTCTTCCACCTCGTCATCGGCGAGATGGTGCCGAAGAACCTGGCGATGGCCGCGCCCGAGAAGACGGCGCTGTGGTTCAGCCCCGGCCTCGTCGCCTTCGCCCGCCTCTGCAAGCCGGTGACGGCGGCGCTCGGCGCCTGCTCCCGCCTCATCCTGCGCCTCTTCCGGGTCGACCCGAAGGACGAGGTGGAGGCGGTCTTCACCAGCGAACAACTCAACCGCCTCGTAGAGGACTCGGGCCAGGCGGGCCTCCTCGCGCCCGAGGAGCAAGAACGCCTCGAAGACGCCCTCGAACTGGGCTCGCACCCGGTGACGGACGTCCTGATCGACAAGGCGTCCCTGGTCACGGTCGGCCCTTCGGTCACCCCGGCCGAAATCATCGAGTTGACTGCCCGCACCGGGTACTCCCGCTTCCCCCTCTGCTCCGACGACGGCGCCTTCATGGGCTACCTGCACGTCAAGGACGTCCTCGACCTCATCGAAGGCCCTGACACGGACCGCGCGGTCCCGCAACAACTCTGGCGCCCCATGGCCACCCTCCGCGCCGAACTCCCCCTGGACGACGCCCTGACGGTGATGCGCCGCGCCGCCACCCACCTCGCCCAGGTCGCCGACGCCTCCGGCCGCGTCCTCGGCCTCGTCGCCCTGGAAGACGTCCTCGAACTCCTCGTAGGCGAAGTCAAAGACCCCACCCACCGCACCCCCGACCCCCCACGCGTCCCCCCGGCCCGCACCCGTGAGGAGGCCCTGGCGTAACCAGATCAAGCCTTGGCGGCCGCCGATCCATTCAAGCCTTGGCGGCGGCCGATCCATTCAAGCCTCGGCGGCGGGTGACTATTTTCAGCCCCTGCGGCGATTGAGCAGCGGGGCCCGGGGCAGAGCCCCGCGACGCCAACCCCGGCGCCGCCGAACGGAACGGAGGGGCCGCCCCACCCCGACGGATCAACCGCCGGACGGCCCCCGGCCCGACAACACCTCCCCATACGCCTGCATAAGATCCGGCAACCGCAACGTCGCCAAGTCATCCCTCGTGGGCTCAACCGTGTACCCGGTCAACCGCAAATCGCGATACGCACACGACTTCTCGTACAGCGTCCGCAGGAACCTCCCGTTGCCCAACTCGTCGATCCACCCCTGATCGACCACATGCCCGGCGATGGACCGCAACTCGTCCAACGCCTCCTCGTCCCACACATCCCCGTTCTCCCCGGCCAACACCTCACCGATCGACGTGAGTTCGAGCGGCCGGTACGACGGAAAGTCGACCCGCGTCGTGAACCGCGACGACAGCCCGGGATTCGCCGCGAGCAGCCGGTCCATCCCCTCCGGGTACCCGGCGAGAATGACAACAAGATGGTCCCGGTTGTCCTCCGCCCGCTTCAACAACACCTGAAGCGCCTCGTCCCCGTACGCGTCGCCCTTCCCGTAACCGGAATTGGACAACGCATACGCCTCATCGACGAACAGCACCCCACCCAAAGCCGAGTCGATCAACTCATTCGCCTTGACCGCCGTCTGCCCCAAATACTCGCCGACCAGATCCGCCCGCTGCGCCTCCACCAGGTGGTCCCCGCCCAGCAGCCCCAGCGCGTAGAACACCCGCCCAAGGATCCGCGCCACGGTCGTCTTCCCCGTCCCCGAAGGCCCGGAGAAGACGAAGTGCCGCTTCGGCGGCTGCACCGGAAGCCCCTGCCCGGACCGCAACCGCGCCATGTTCAATTGCGCGGACAGCGCCTTCACTTGACGCTTCACGGGTTCGAGCCCCACCATCCGCTCCAGCTCGGTGAGCGCCTCCTCCAGGAGCACCGGATCCGTACTGGAGGCCGGCGGCGGCGCGGGCACCGGCACCACGGCCTTCTCCCGCACCATGTCGGCATCGTCCGAAGCCACCCCGGAGCCCGCACCCGAACCCGCCCCACCCGGCGCCGACAGCCCCGGATCGGACACCTTCAGCCCCCGCCCGTCGCTCTCGTACAGCGGATCGCCCGGGTCCCCGTCGAGCCCGTCCTGATACCCCGTCATGGTCAGCGTCGTGAGGTCGGCCCCGTCGCCGAACTCCCCGTACCCGTCCGCCTCGGCGATCGCCGCGAGCCGCGCGGAGGTGTCCATGAACGCCGGGTCGACCCGGTGCACCGCCCGGTACAGGGGGAGCGCCGCCGCCGAACGCCCGGTGCCCTCATGGGCCCTGGCCAGCCAGTAGCGCAACTCCTTGCGCTGCGGCTGCTCGCTGCGGCAGCGCATCAGGGCCGAGGAGAGCAGCGGCTCCGCCTGCCCGTACATCTCAAGGCGCACCCGCGCCATGCCGCCGAAGAGGCCCGCCTCGATGCCGAGCATCGCGTCGTCGGTCAACGGGTCGGTGTGCCGGACCAGTTGCTCCCAGTCCTTCACGAGGTACGAGCGGCAGGCGTGCAGGAACCGCACCTGCGGGTCCGCGTCGAACGGCGGCAGGGTGGCCAGCGCCCGGTCCAGGTCCGGGACATGGCGCCCGTCCAGCCAGTGCGAGGCGTGCGCGAGCAGCAGATCGCGCGGGTGCTCGAGCACCGGCTGCACCCACCAGCCCAGCCAGTACCAGGAGTTGAGCGTGCGCCGGTGCCGGGCGCGCTGCTCCCCGAACCGGTCGCGGTGCCGGAACATGCGCAGCAGCGAAGTCGTCGTGTCGACGCGCAGCGCGTGCAGCCCGAGCCAGCCGTCGGCCATCCCCGGATCCATCCGTACCGCCGCGCGGAATTCGTCCTCCGCCTGCGGATAGGCGCCCATGGTGTAGGCGTCGACGCCTCGCAGCCAGGCGAGGTCGGCCGGTCCGGCCTGTGCACCGGTGCCGAAGTCCATCACGTCCCCCACAAACCGTGCCCCCGATGAACCGCTCTGTCGAACCGTTCTGTGAACCGCTCTGTCATGGACGGGAGTTGTCACGATGCGGACAGCGAGCCGTCCGTAGGCCGCACCGAGGGCATCGTACCTGCGGGGGTCAGGTGGGCCGTAGGGCGCGGGTCGGTCGGATCGGGGTCCGAAAGGGGGGATTCGGTGCAGGTGAGCGCCGTGTCGAATGGTGACCCAGGGTGAGCGAAGTGCGCCTCGGTGCGCTCGGGAAGGGGCATTGCGGGCAGAACGAAGCCCCCGATCACGGGGGAACAACCGGGGGCTTCGCGTCTGGAGGCGGCCCCGCAAGGCCGCACATTCAGAACGTAAGTCCTGTACGGCCCCTCGGTCAAGCAGAGTTGGGGCTCTCGTGCAAAGTGGCGGAAGGCTGTTTCCAGAGGTTCACCGCACCGCTGGCGGTTCATCACGGTGCGTGACGGCTGGCTTTGAGGGTTGGCGTCCACCGGGCCCTTCCCGCACCTCGTACCCCTCTGGACACTCGCGTACCAAAAGATGTGCGAAGGGGAAGGACGGGTTCTCTTCGAAGTGCTTTCGCTCCGCTGGGATCCAGCCGTCCCAGAACTCCCGCTGCGCCTCGCCGTCCCGCGCCCGCCCGCGCGCCCACGCCGCCTCGCGCGGCATGTCGAGCCACAGCAACACCGCGAGTTCCGGCCGCAGTTCGGCCCTTCCCGCCCCCACGCCCTCGATCAGGGCGACGTCCGCGGGCGGCAGTTCGGCCACGTCGGTGTAGCGGCGGGCGTGCCAGTCGTACGTCTCGTAGCGCGCGGCCTCGGCGCGGGAGAGCGGGTCGACGACCTGCGTGCGCAGCCGCTCGGTCCAGGCGAAGAGGGCGTCGTGGCTCGCGATGTCGTCGAGCCGCAGCACGGGCGCCCCGCCGAGCGCCTCCGCGAGCCGCACCGCGAGCGTCGACTTGCCGGAACCCGCGTGCCCGTCGACGCCGACGAGCCGCGTGCGGCCGCAGGAGGGCGGCAGCCGGCGGATCCGCCCGGCCAGCTCGGACAGGGGCACATGGTGGTAGCTCACGGCCGCAAGGGTACGACGCGGCCCGGATCGGTTTCGCGCGCGCCGCCGCAGGTCATGCCAGTGGTGAAGACCAATATTGGTGCGGCGGCGCGGGCCCGGAACGCTGGTGGAAATCCCGCCTCTGCGGCCATAGTTGGCGCACTCCTCCACACCAGTTCGACCCGTCGACCGAGGGATCAGCCGATGACCCGACCCGAAAGCGCGTCCCCCCTCTCCCGCAGAACCCTGCTCGCGGCGGCCGCGGGCGCCGCGCTCGCCACGACGGCCGCCGCGGTCCCCGCGCACGCCTCCGGCAACTCCCAGAACGCCACCCGGCCCGCGCAGAAGAAGGCGGCGCCCCGCCTCGTGGACAACCGCACCTGGACGTCGTACGCCGACTGGCTCTCCGGCACCGCGAACGGCACGCGCGCCCTCGACGGCGAGCGCCCCGGCGTGACGATCGCCGCGCCCGCGGGCACACGGACGTACACCGATCCGCACCTCCACAAGAAGGCCGACTGGGAGTACGCCGAGTGGCTCTCCCCGGTTCATGCGCTCTCCGTACCCGCCACGGAGGTCGTCGCGTCCTGGAACGCGCGCACCCCCAAGGGCACCTGGATCCAGATCGAGCTCCAGGGCACGTACACGGACGGCGCCGAGACGCCGTGGTACGTGATGGGCCGCTGGACGGCGGGCGACGACGAGAGCGCCGACATCCGCCGCACCTCGGTGGACGACCAGTCCGACGGGAAGTCGAGCATCTGGACGGACACGTTCTCCATCGACGACACCGCCTCCGGCCTTCGCCTCGTCTCGTACCGGCTGCGGCTCACGCTGCTGCGCGCGCCGGGCTCCAAGGCGTCGCCCACGGTGTGGCGGCTCGGCGCCATGGGCTCGGACATCCCGGACCGCTTCACGGTGCCCGCGTCCGCGCCGGGGCTCGTCAAGGAGTTGAAGGTCCCGCGCTACTCGCAGAACATCCACGTCGGCCAGTACCCCGAGTACGACAACGGCGGCGAGGCCTGGTGCAGTCCCACGTCCTCGCAGATGATCATCGAGTACTGGGGCCGCAGGCCGACGGCCGAGCAGCTGGCCTGGGTCGACCCGTCCTTCGCCGACCCACAGGTCTGCCACGCGGCACGTTATACGTATGACTACCAGTACGAGGGTTGCGGCAACTGGCCGTTCAACGCGGCGTACGCGGCGACGTACAAGGACATGCAGGGCGTCGTCACCCGTCTCGCCTCCCTGAAGGACCTGGAGACGCTGATCGCGGCCGGCATCCCGGCCATAACGTCCCAGTCGTTCCTCAAGTCGGAGCTGACCGGAGCGGGCTACGGCACGTCGGGACACCTGATGACGGTCATCGGCTTCACCGCCGACGGCGATGTGATCGCCAACGACCCGGCCTCGCCCAGCGACGAGGCGGTCCGCCGCGTCTACAACAGGCGCGAGTGGGAGAACATCTGGCTGCGCACCAAGCGCTACAACGCCGACGGCAAGGTCGTCTCCGGCACGGGCGGCGTCTGCTACCTGTACTTCCCGGCCCAGCCGACCGACAGGCAGCGCAAGGCGCTGGCGGCGGTGGGCGTGCGCTGACCGCGCACCGATGAGCCGGACCGCCCACCGCGGTCTCCTTACGTAGAGACGCTCTACGTAAGGAGACCGCGATGCGGCAGCGCAACACCAACGACCCCGCCCTCCGCGCACTCGCCCCGCTCGTCGGCGACTGGCACCAGTGGGCGCTCCCCGGCGGGTCCACGCGCATCGGGCCGATCCCCACCTCGTACGCCTGGACACCGGACGGCGGCTTCCTCGTGCAGCGCGCCGACCTCCCGCCGGACCTCGTCCTCCCGGAGGGCTGGCGCGAACACCACCCGTTCCCGACCGTCGCCTACATCGGGTACGACGACGCGGCCGGGCACTTCACGATGCTCTACGCCGACGGGCGCGGCGTCTCCCGCGCGTACGGGCTGAGCCTGACCGAGGGCGAGCTGCGGATCTGGCGGTCAGCGCCCGACTTCCACCAGCGCTTCTCCGCCCGCTTCGACGCCTCGGGCGACACCCTCACGGGGGCCTGGGAGGCGTCGAAGGACGGAGAGGCGTGGCACACGGACTTCGGGGTGGTGTACGAGCGGGTCGGCGGCCGGTGACGGCCGGGGTCAGCCGGTGACGACCGGGTTGACCACCCAGTCCGGGTGGCCGGGCATCGGCGGCGTCTTGGAGCCGTACAGCCAGGGACGCAGGAAGTCCGACAGGTCGTGGCCCGCGACCTTCGAGGCGAGCGCGATGTAGTCGGCCGTGGACGCGGTCTTCCCCCGGTACTGCGTGACCCACGCCCGCTCGATCCTCCCGAAGGTCTCCGCGCCGACCTGCGCGCGCAGCGCGTACAGGACGAGCGCCGAGCCGTCGTAGCGCATGCGCTTGAAGAGGTTCGGCTCGGTGGGCTCGGCGGGCGCGCCGTAGTCGTGGCGCCACTGGTCGTGGTTCTCGTAGGCCGTCTTCATGGCGGCCTCGAAGCTGTCGCCGCCGTGCTCCTCGGAGTACCAGCGCTCGTAGAAGCGGGCGTGGCCCTCGCTGAGCCACAGGTCGGACCACGTGGCGATGCCGACGCTGTCGCCGAGCCACTGGTGGGCCAGCTCGTGCACGAGATTGCGCTCGGCGTCGACCTTGGTGCCGAGCAGGTCCGCCTTCGGGACGAGCGACAGCGTCTGCGTCTCCAGGGCGACGCCGAGGTCCGTGTCGCCGACGAGGACGCCGTACCGGTTGAAGGGGTACGGGCCCAACTTCTCCCGCAGCCACGCCAAATGGTCGGGCGTGAGGTCGCGGTACTGCTTCGTCGGCGCGACGAGGTCGTCCGGCACGACATCGCGCAGCGGCAGCCCGTCGGGGCCCGTGCCGTCGATCAACTGGAACTTACCAATGGCCAGTTGGACCAGCTGCGTCGCGAGCGGCTGCTCGGAGTCGTACGTCCAGCGGACCCGCCCGTCGCCCTGCTCGGCGCGGTCCACGAGGCGCCCGTTCGCGACGGCCGTCCGGTCGGCGGGGGTCGTCACGCGGAACGTGATGGGGGCACGCCGGCTCGGGTGGTCGTTCGACGGGAAGATCATCTTGGCGCCGTTGGGCTGCGGGTACAGGACCGTGCCGTCCGGCGTCGGGATCCAGCCGTAGTCCTCGATCGCGTCGTCGCGGTGCCGCACCTGCGTCGGGTCGGCGGTGTACCTGACCCGCACGGTGAAGGAACTGCCCTTGGGTATCGCGGACTTGGGCGTGACGATCAGCTCGTCGCCCTCGCGCCTGGTCTGCGCGGCGCTCCCGTTCACGGTCACCGAGCGCAGCTCGTTCCCCGCGAAGTCGAGGTCGAAGCGGGAGAGCGCCTGGGTGGCGGTGGCCTTGACGGTGGTCGCGGCGGCGAACGGGGTGCGCGGCGCCTGCCAGTCGAAGTCGAGCGTGTAATGGCGCACCGTGTAGCCGCCGTTGCCGTCGAGCGGGAACATCGGGTCGCCGAGGCCCGCGGCGCCCGGCGTCGGGGTCTCGGTCGCCGCCCGGGAGACGGCTGCCGGGCCGGTCAGCGCCGCGGTGACGGTGATCGCGGCGGCGAGGGCGAGACGGGTTCTGCGGCGGGGTGTCCGGTACGTACTGAGCGGGCTCATCGGGAACCTTCCGGTCGGACGGAACGCGTCGCAATATGGGACGCGTCACAGCGCGGCCCGGTTGTACGTGACCAAGCTCTCGGCCGCGCGGCGGCGATCCGGTGGCATGGTGGAGAAGGCGCCGGAGGGGGTCCGGGCGCCGCCGGGGGAGCCAGGACCAGCACCGCGACCCGAGCGAGACACCCATGACCGCAAGCTCTGCCACCGCCGCTTCCGCCGCCGCCCCTCGCGCCCGCACCGGCGGCCCCGACGACAACGGGCCCAAGATCCTCGAACACGTCCTGGGCTGGACCTTCGTCGTGGTCCTCGCGATGCTCGTCACCCAGCTCGGCTGGATGTGACCGAGGCGTCTGCCATACTGCGGCATCCGCCAGGAGTCCGAGACCAGGGCCGCACGTGAACACCAGCGACACCAGCGACACAAGCGACACCAGCCACCAGCGGGCCGCGCACGGCACCGACCGCTCCACCGCCCGCCGCGCCGAACTCATCGCCATCGGCCGCAAGTTGTTCGCCGACACGTCCTACGACGCGCTGTCCATGGACGACATCGCACAGCACGCGCGCGTGGCCAAGGGGCTGATCTACTACTACTTCAAGTCCAAGCGCGGCTACTACCTGGCGATCATCGAGGAGTCCGTCGGCGAACTCGTCGACGGCGCGAGCAGCGTCGGCGACCTGGCCCCCGTCGAGCGCGTGCACCGCACCGTGGACGGCTATCTGCGCTACGCGGAGCGGAACCAGGCGGCGTACCGCACGATCGTCACGGGCGGCGTCGGCTTCGACGCCCAGGTGCAGGCCATCAGGGACGGGGTGCGCGACGCGCTGATCGACACCATCGCCAGGGCCGCGTACGGGACGCCCGAGGTGCCGCGCCTGGCGCGGACGGCGCTGCTCGGCTGGCTGTGCGGCGTGGAGGGCATCACGCTCGACTGGATCGGCCACCAGGAGCTCGACCGGGGCCGGGTGCGCGCCCTGTTGGTCCGCACCCTCGGTCATACCCTGCGCGTGATCGAGGAGTTCGAGCCCTCGTACCCCGCGCCGGTGCTCCCCTGACCCGTACGGGACAGGGGAGCACCATGGCGCTTGCCGTTCGGGCTAGTTGATCGCCTTGATCAGCTCGCCGCCCGAGGTGTCACCGGACAGCTCCCAGAAGAAGGTGCCGCCCAGGCCCTGTTGATTCTTGTAGTCCATCTTCCCGGCGATGGTCTGCGGGGTGTCGTAGCTCCACCAGTTGTTCCCGCAGCGCGCGTACGCGGTGCCGCCGACGGTGCCGGTGGCCGGGCACTTGCTCTTCAGCTCCTTGTAGTCGTCGATGCCCTGCTCGTACTTGCCGGCCGCGGGCCCGGTCGCCGTGCCGCCGGGCGCGTCCTGCGTGACGCCGGTCCAGCCGCGTCCGTAGAACCCGATCCCGAGCAGCAGCTTGGACGCGGGCACGCCCATCTCCTTGAGCTTCGCGATGGTGGCCGAGGAGTGCCAACTCGCCTTCGGAATCCCGTCGTACGAGGTGAGCGGCGAGTGCGGCGCCGTCGGCCCCTGCGCGTCCCAGGCGCCGAAGAAGTCGTACGTCATCGGGTTGTACCAGTCGACGTACTGGGCGGCGCCCGCGTAGTCGGCGGCGTCCAGCTTGCCGCCCTCGGAGGCGTCGGCCGGGATGGCGGAGGTGATCAGGTAGTCGCCGCCGAACTTCGAACGCAGCGCCGCCATCAGGTTCTTGTACGCCTCGCGCCCGCTGGTGTCACAGGTGAGGCCGCAGGCGTTCGGGTACTCCCAGTCGATGTCGATGCCGTCGAAGACATCGGCCCACTTCGAGTTCTCGACCAGGTCGTAGCAGGACTGGGCGAACGCGGCCGGGTCCTTGGCCGCCTCGCCGAACCCGCCGGACCAGGTCCAACCACCGAAGGACCAGAGGATCTTGAGGTCCGGGTGCTTCTTCTTCAGCTTGAGCAGCTGGTTGAAGTTGCCGCGCAGCGGCTGGTCCCAGGTGTCGGCGACACCGTCCACGGACTGGTCCGCGGTGTACGCCTTGTCGGTCGCGGCGTAGGAGTCGCCCATCGCGCACTTGCCGCCCTGGACGTTCCCGAAGGCGTAGTTGATGTGCGTGAGCTTGTCGGCCGACCCCGAGGTGTCGACGTTCTTGACGTGGTAGTTCCGGTCGTAGACACCCCACTCGGTGAAGTATCCGACGACCTTCGAACCGGCCGCCTTCGGTGCGGCGTCGGCCTGTTGCTGTGCGGTGGCGCTGCCCGCGCCGGCCAGCAGTCCCGCGCCGAGAACGGCGCAACACGCGGCGGAGAAGAGGGCCTTGAAGCCCCTGCGGGGGAGGTGCGGTCTGAGCATCGTGTCTCCTCGTGGGGGAGGGGAGCGTGGGGTTCGTGCTGTGGACCTGCGCGCCGCACATTAGAAGGACTAGACCAGTGGGGTCAATGGTCCGAACCAATTTCGGCGCCGTCTGGAGTCTCGGAGGGGGCGCGAAAAAACTTTGGAGTAAGCGGTCGTTAACTAGTGACGAGGCGCTCCGTTTCGGGAATACTCAACACGCCGCAGCCGCGTGGTCTGCGCTTTCCGTGATCCGGAGGGGCAGCATCGGCTCGGCAGTGACCACCCGGCGCCGCCCGCCCACCCGGCGGTCGTCGCCGCAGTGCCCGCCCAGGGAGGAGAGCGTCGCCATGCCGGAGCCAGGAGTCGAGCGCCAACTGCCGACGGACGAAGCTCAGGATCTGCTGCGGCTCGTCCGCGACATCGCGCGGCGTGAGATCGCCCCGCACACGGCCGAGGACGAGGAAGCGGGCCGCTTCCCGCGCGAGACCTTCGGGCTCCTCTCCGACGCGGGACTGCTCGGACTGCCGTACGACGCCGAGTTCGGCGGCGGCGAGCAGCCGTACGAGGTCTATCTCCAGGTCCTCGAAGAGCTCGCGGCCGCCCGCCTCACGGTCGGCCTCGGCGTCAGCGTGCACTCGCTTGCCTGCCACGCCCTCGCCAACTTCGGCACGAAGGAGCAGCGCGCCGAGCACCTGCCCGACATGCTGGGCGGCGGCCTGCTCGGCGCCTACTGCCTCTCCGAACCGGCTTCCGGCTCCGACGCGGCCTCCCTTCGTACGAAGGCGGTGCGCGACGGCGACGACTGGGTGCTCACGGGCACGAAGGCCTGGATCACCCACGGCGGCATCGCGGACTTCTACACGGTGTTGGCCCGCACCGGCGGCGAGGGCGCGCACGGCATCACGGCGTTCCTGGTGCCCGGGGGCGCGGCGGGCCTGAGCGCGGCGCTGCCCGAGAAGAAGATGGGCATGAAGGGCTCACCCACCGCCCAGATCCACTTCGACGGGGTGCGGGTGAGCGACGCGCGCCGCATCGGGGACGAGGGGCAGGGCTTCCAGATCGCCCTCTCCGCGCTCGACTCGGGCCGGCTCGGCATCGCGGCCTGCGCGGTCGGCGTCGCGCAGGCCGCGCTCGACGCGGCGGTGGATTACGCCAAGGGGCGCGCCCAGTTCGGCCGGCCCATCGCCGACTTCCAGGGGCTGCGCTTCATGCTCGCGGACATGGCCACTCAGATAGAGGCGGGCCGCGCCCTGTACTTGTCGGCGGCCCGGCTGCGGGACGCGGAGCGCCCCTTCTCCAAGCAGGCCGCCATGGCGAAGCTGCTGTGCACGGACGCCGCGATGAAGGTCACCACGGACGCGGTGCAGGTCCTCGGGGGGTACGGCTACACGGCCGACTTCCCGGCGGAGCGCCTGATGCGCGAGGCGAAGGTGCTCCAGATCGTCGAGGGCACCAATCAGATCCAGCGCATGGTCATCGCCCGTCACCTGGCCGGTCCTGAATCGCGCTGAACTGCCCGGTGCGCACGGTGGGCGCGATCAGCCGCGCCCACTCCGGGTCCGCACGCCCCGGCAGCGTCCTGCCGCGTTCGGTCCACGCGGTGACCATCGCCTGGTAGATCGGCGGGTTGTGGGGGCGGGGCTGGGGCGGTTGGGGCTGCGGGAGTGGCTGCGGCTGCCGCCGGGGGAGCGGTTGCGGTCCTGCGGCCTGTGGGGCCGGGGGTGTTGAGCGGGTCTGCCCGGTCTGTCCGGGCTGCCCGGTCTGCTGTGACTGTGGATCCTGCGTCTGTTGCTGGGGCTGCTGAGTCTGCTGGCCGTGCTGGCCGTGCTGGCCGTGCTCGCCCTGCTGAACCGATTCTGCGGCTGCGGTTACCGGTACGAGGATGCGCCTGCGTCGTCCCGTGGGCGCAGGTGCCGAGGTCTGCGTCGTGGTCATGCCCGTTCAACGAAAGGGGGACGATCGGGGTCACTGGTTGACGAATTCGAGCGTCAGTTCACGACATACCCGTACGCGTGGCATGGGCCGGTCGAACGTCTGGCCAGCCGAGCCGAGCTGACGTACCGTCAACTCCGCCGCCGGGCAGGCCGCACCCCTCCGGGCGACGTCAACCGCCGTGCTCCCAGGGAGGTTTGCCGTGTCCGCAGCCGAGGCCGCCGATCGTCCCGTCGCCTTCGACGAGTGGCCCGTCCATCAGGTGCCGCTGTCGATGAAGCACGTAGCGACCAGCGACCGCAACGCCTACGACCGCTGCATCTTCCATCTCGTCGACCCCGGGGGCCAGTTCCTGCTCATCCTCGGCCTCGGCGTCTATCCGAACCTGGGCGTGATCGACGCCTACGCCACCCTCCGCGTCGGCGACACCCTGCACGCGGTCCGCGCCTCCGACGCCCTGAGCGAGGACTCGCGGATGAACATGCGGGTCGGCCCGCTGAAGATCATGGTCGAGCGCCCGCTCAAGAACTTCATCCTCAGCTGCGCCGTCGACCCGGACGACCCCGACGGGCTCTCGTACGAGATCAATTGGACCGCCGGCTTCCCGGCCCTGTGGGAACCGCACCACACCCAGCGCAGGGGCGCGCGGCTCACCCTGGAGGGCAAGCGGTTCGTGCAGGCCGGGCAGTGCGACGGATGGCTGCGGGTCGGGGGCCGGGAGATCCGGGTGGGCGGCTGGACCGGTACCCGGGACCGGAGTTGGGGTGTGCGGCCGGTGCCGGGGGAGGAGGGCGGCCGGCTCGCGCAGGAGTACCCCACGGAGGGCTTCCACTGGATCTGGTCGCCGATCCGGTTCCACGACCGCTTCCTCATGGTGATCACCCAGGAGGACGCCGACGGCTACCGCACCCTCAACGACGCCACCGTCGTACGCGAGGGCCACCGCGACCGCCAACTCGGCTGGCCGCAGACCGACATCACGTACCGCCCCGGCACCCGCCACCCCGAGAGCGCGGTCATCCACCTCGTCGACCCCGCCGACCGCAAACCACTCGAGGTCGGCGTCGAGATCCTCGCCTCCTCCCCGCTCGCCGTCGGTGCGGGCTATCCACCCGCCGACGACTGGCAGCACGGCACCTGGCGCGGCCGCGACTGGCTGGACCGGCGCACGTACGACCTGTCGGACCCGGCGGCCCACCCGCGCGCCGCGTACGGAGTCATCGACCACGCGGCCCGCTTCACCCTCGACGGGCAGGTCGGGTACGGCATCTTCGAGCACGGCAGTTTCGGCCGGCACGACCCGAGCGGCTTCACGGGCTTCGACTCGGTGGCTCCTGGCCCGGTGGACCCCGGCCACTCCTCGTAACCATCCTTCACGGACAGGGAGTTCGGCGATGGCGACAGCGCCCCGACAGCCCAGGCCCCGCACGTCCACCCGCGAGCCCGAGGAGATCGCCCGGCGGCTGACCGCCTGGCTGGGGCGGCGCCTTCCGGGGGCGAAGGCGGTGAACGTGACCGTTCCCGAGTCCAACGGCATGTCGAGCGAGACCCTGCTCTTCGACATCGAGCACCCCGAACCGCCCGTACGCGCCTGCGCGTTGCGGCTCGCCGCTGACCCTTCGGCGTACACGATCTTCCCGGTGTACGACATGCCGCGCCAGTACCGCACGATGCGCCTGGCGGCCGAGCACACCGGGCTCCCGGTGCCGCGCGTGCTGTGGCTGGAGGAGGACGAAGGCCCGCTCGGCGCCCCGTTCTTCGTCATGGAACGCGTCGCGGGCCGCGTACCGCCCGACGTCATGCCCTATACGTACGAGGGCAATTGGCTGCACGCGGCGACCGACGACGAACGCGAACGCCTGGAGGACGCCAGCATCCGGGTCCTCGCACGGCTGCACGACGGCGTGCCGACGCCCGGGGCGGACTTCCTGGAACTGCCCGGCGAAGGCAGCCCCCTACGCCGACACGTGGACGCCCAACGCACGTACTACGCCTGGGTGGTGGAGGGCCGCAGCCCCTCACCCCTCATCGAGTCGGCCTTCGAACGCCTGGAGGCGCTGTGGCCGCGGCAGGAGGGCCCCGCGGTCTTCAACTGGGGCGACGCCCGCATCGGAAACATCATCTACACCCACGACGGATTCGAGCCCGCCGCCGTCCTCGACTGGGAAATGGCCTCGCTCGCCCCGCGCGAGGTCGACCTCGGCTGGACGGTGTACCTGCACCGCTTCTTCCAGGACCTGACGGAGACCTTCGGCCAGCACGGCCTGCCGGACTTCCTGCGCCGCGACCGCGTCGAGGCCCGCTACGCCCAACTCACCGGCCACACACCGCGCGACATGGACTTCTACACGCTCTACGCGGCCCTGCGGCACGCCGTCGTGATGCTCCGCGTCGCCTACCGGCAGATCCACTTCGGCGAGGCCACCGTACCGGCGGACCCGGACACACTGATCCTGCACCACGACAGTCTGCGGGCCATGGTGCGGGGCAGTTACTGGGCCGACAAGCGCCGCGGAGCGTGAGCCGCGGAGCGTGAACGGTCAGGCGGCGACGCTGCGAGCGGGCTGCTCCTGCTCCGGAACCCGGATGGGCCGCGAACCGGGGCCACCGACGTGCGAGAACGGCTGCGTACGCCAGTCGAGCCCCTGAGGGAGCGTCAACAGGAGGGCGGCGTCCTGCTCCTGAGCGCCCGCCAGGTCGCCGGTGGGCAGCGCCTCGGTGACGGCCCGGCCGCTGCCGACGCAGACGGTGAGCCCGAACGGGTCCCACGGCGACGTCACATGGGCGTGCTCCGGCAGCACGTCCTCCTCCGCGAGGAGGGCGATGGCCTTGCCGCAGTCCGGGCAGGCCACCCGGTACATCTCGAACGTCTCGTACCCGTCGCCCTCGCCGTCGGCCCCGTCCCGCTCGAAGGCGTCGGGATCGACACCCTCCGGCTGGGGCTCGGCGATCGCCTGCTGGCGGCCGCGCGCGCCAGGACGTCCGGAACGCTTCACACTCTGCATGGGATTCTCCCCCTCGGGTGGGCCGGCCGCGGATGTCCATGGTGGCGGCCTCGGCCACAGCAAGCATTGCCCGCCCGCTCGTCGAGGTAATCACCCCATGCCGATGGACACGGCCAGAGGCCTGTGGTGTTCGTCACATGTCGAATGGACTTGCCCGTCCGGCGGTAGACGTATCGCCCATCTCGTTCCTTCAGGTATCCGAGAGGATCAAGGGACCGGTAGGTTCAGCGGCATGGAGGAGCTCGACCGACAGATTGTGCAGCTGCTCGTCAAGGACGGGCGGATGAGCTACACCGACCTGGGCAAGGCCACGGGCCTGTCCACGTCCGCCGTGCACCAGCGGGTGCGCCGCCTCGAACAGCGCGGCGTGATCCGTGGCTACGCCGCGGTCGTCGACCCGGAGTCGGTCGGCCTGCCGCTGACCGCGTTCATCTCGGTGAAACCGTTCGACCCGAGCGCCCCCGACGACATCGCGGAACGCCTCGCGGGCGTCCCGGAGATCGAGGCGTGCCACAGCGTGGCCGGCGACGAGAACTACATCCTCAAGGTCCGCGTCGAAACCCCCCACGAACTCGAAAACCTCCTCGCCCGCGTCCGCTCCCTGGCAGGCGTCTCCACGCGCACGACGGTAGTCCTCTCCACCCCGTACGAGGCCCGCCCCCCACGCATCTAGCCACCCCGGGCCCCTCAACGACGACTCGCGCCGCGCCGGATGGGGAGCGCTTCCCACCACCTCGGGCCGGTGGGGCATCCCATCACCTCGGGCCGGAGGCGCCCCATCACCTCGGGCCGGTGGCGTCCCACCACCTCGGGCAACCCGTACGTCTCGGCCCGGTTCGTGCTTCTTGGCCTGGCCCCTGTGTCTCGGCCCAGCTCTTGCCTCATGGCCCGATCCCTGGCTCTTGGCCCGATCTCTGCTTCCTCGCCCAGCTCCCACCCTCCCGTTCCCTCCAGGGGCTCCCGCTCGCAGCAGGCGCGCCCCGGGTCCCCACTCGTTGCGGCCGACCGCCACCCGCCTTGAGTAACCGCCACCGCCCCCCGGCTCCCCACCCGACGCGGCCACCGCCACGCGACACGGGCACCCGCCACCGCCTCCGACTCCCCACCCGGTGCGTCCGACCGCCATCGCCAGGGACAACCGGCGCCAACCCCGGCCCCCACCCCTGGCGTCCGACGCCACCCGCCTTGGGTAACCGCCCCCCCGGCTCCCCACCCCCGGCGGTGGGCCGCACCCGCCAGGGGCGACCGGCGTCGCCCCCGGCTCCCCACCCCCGGCGGTCGGCCGCACCCGCCTTGGGCAATCTGCCGCCTTGGGCGGCAGGGTGGGCAAGGCGGCCCCCGGTGCGGCGCGCACAGAACTACTGGCGCCGACCCCGGCACGGCCCCGGAGCCCCGGTGCGGCGCGCACAGAACTACTGGCGCCGACCCCGGCACGGCCCCGCAGCCCCGGTGCCGCGCGCCGATGACGGCAGGCACCGACCCCGGCACCCAAACCAGACCCCGCCGCACCCCCACCCCACGGACACGGGAAACTGTCACCATGAGCACGCCCCCCACCCCCCGCACCGTCCTCCTGCGCCAAGGCGAGATCCACAGCCCCGCCGACCCGTTCGCCACCGCGATGGTCGTCGAGGCCGGCCACATCGCCTGGGTCGGCTCGGAAGGCGCGGCGGACTCGTTCGCGGACGGCGTGGACGAGGTGATCGACCTCGACGGCGCCCTGGTGACCCCGGCGTTCACCGACGCCCACGTCCACACCACGTCGACCGGCCTCGCCCTGACCGGCCTCGACCTCACCGCCGCCCGCACCCGCGGCGAAGCCCTGACCCTCGTACGGGAACACGCGACCGCGAACCCCACCGACCGCGTCCTCCTCGGCCACGGCTGGGACGCCGCCCGCTGGCCCGACCGCACCCCCCTCACCCGCGCCGAACTCGACGAGGCCACCGCGGGGCGCCCCGTCTACCTCTCCCGCATCGACGTGCACTCGGCCGCCGTCAGCACCCCCCTCCTGGACCTCGTCCCCGGCATCACCGACCGCCCGGGATTCGACGCCGAGGGCCCGCTGACCCGCGACGCCCACCACGCCGTCCGCGCCGCCGCGTTGGCCGCCGTAGGCCCCCAGCAACGTACGGAAGCCCAGCGCGCCGCCCTCCAGCGCGCCGCCTCCCTCGGCATCGGCTCGATCCACGAGTGCGCGGGCCCCGAGATCTCCTCCGAGGACGACTTCACCGGCCTGCTCGACCTCGCCCGCTCCGAACCGGGACCGCGCGTGGCCGGCTACTGGGCGGACCGCGACATTCAACGCGCCCGCGCGCTCGGCGCCCTTGGCGCCGCGGGCGACCTCTTCGTGGACGGCGCCCTCGGCTCCCACACGGCATGCCTGCACGAGCCCTACGTAGACATCACCGCCGCACCGCACAACGGCATCGCCTACATGTCGGCAGCGGAAATCGCCGCCCATGTAGTCGCGTGCACGGAGGCGGGCCTCCAGGCCGGCTTCCACGCCATCGGCGACGCCGCCGTCACCGCCGTGGTCGACGGCATGCGCGCCGCCGCCGAAAAACTCGGCCTCGCGCGCGTGCGCGCGGCAAGACACCGTGTCGAGCACGCCGAGATGCTCACCCCCGAAACCGTCGCCGCCTTCGCGGAGTTCGGCCTCACCGCCTCCGTACAGCCCGCCTTCGACGCCCTGTGGGGCGGCGAGGACGGCATGTACGTCGACCGCCTCGGCGCCGAGCGGGCGCGCACCCTCAACCCGTACGCGGCCCTCCTGAAGGCGGGCGTCCCGCTCGCCTTCGGCTCCGACAGCCCCGTCACCCCGCTCGACCCCTGGGGCACGATCCGCGCCGCCGCGTTCCACCGGACGCCCGAACACCGCGTCTCCGTACGCGCCGCCTTCACCGCCCACACGCGCGGCGGCTGGCGCGCGGTCGGCCGCGACGACGCGGGCATCCTCGTCCCCGGCGCCCCCGCCGACTACGCCGTGTGGCGCACGGACGAGCTGGTCGTGCAGGCGCCCGACGACCGCGTGGCCCGCTGGTCGACCGACCCGCGCTCCGGAACCCCCGGCCTGCCGGACCTCTCCCCGGAAGCCCAACTCCCAGTCTGCCTGCGGACGGTGGTCTTCGGTCAGACGGTCTTCGTACGGCCGGACGAGTGATTACCGGGGCGCCACGACTTCGATCTTGGCGCGGCACGGTCCCGCGCGACCTGCGAATCCTCCGCGCTGACCAGGGGAGTTCACGGAGAGGCGCAGGTCGTACGCCTGTTGACAAAGCGCGGAGGTCGACGGGTAGGTTCGGCCGAGTCCACCACCTCCAGGCACGACCGGGGAAGTCCAGGCAGTCGTAGAACGCAGCTGGGTCAGGGGGTGGTGCGCCGCACCGGCGTACCACCACTGGGAGCCAGGCCCAGCGCCCGCGCCACGGGGCGCTGGAACGTTCCGGCCGGTCGGCCAGGTGCGACCCGGGTGGGGCCCGGGCGTTCAGTAGACAACGGCTTTCGGTCGACCCGCAGCCAGCGGGCCCCAGGTCGGCCCGAAGGACGCCCGGCCCCGATCCGCAGTATTCGTCGGTACGCGTTGGTACTCGTTCCCCGTACCGTCTCCCGCTCGACCAGCTCGACCAGCTCACCCAGGGCGCCTTATCGGCGTGAACTGCGGTGCTCGCTATGGTGGTCCCCCTGTGGACGGAAGTTTTAAGGGGAATCTGTGAACGACGGCGGTGGGCGGACGTTCGGCCCTCTGGGCACGACCTTGGTGATCATCCCGACCTACAACGAGGCGGAGAACATCAAGCCCGTCGTGGGCCGCGTCCGGGAGTCCGTGCCCGCGGCGCACGTCCTGATCGCCGACGACAACAGCCCCGACGGCACCGGCAAGCTCGCCGACGAACTCGCCGCCGAGGACGAGCAGGTCCACGTCCTGCACCGCACCGGCAAGGAGGGCCTGGGCGCCGCCTACCTCGCGGGCTTCGCCTGGGGCATGGAGAACGGCTACGGCGTCCTGGTCGAGATGGACGCCGACGGCTCCCACCAGCCGGAGGAACTGCCCCGCCTGCTGACCGCGCTCAAGGGCGCCGACCTGGTCCTCGGCTCGCGCTGGGTGCCCGGCGGGCGCATCGTCAACTGGCCCAAGTCCCGCCAGTTCATCTCCCGCGGCGGCTCCACGTACTCGCGTCTCCTCCTGGACGTCCCGATCCGCGACGTCACCGGCGGCTTCCGCGCCTTCCGCCGGGAGACCCTGGAGGGCCTCGGCCTCGACGAGGTCGCCTCGCAGGGGTACTGCTTCCAGGTCGACCTGGCCCGGCGCGCGGTGCGCGAGGGCTACCACGTGGTCGAGGTCCCCATCACCTTCGTGGAGCGCGAGCGGGGCGACTCCAAGATGAGCAAGGACATCGTCGTGGAAGCCCTGTGGCGGGTCACCACATGGGGCGTGGGGGCCAGGGTGGACAAGGTCCTGGGCCGCAACCCGGACGCCCACGGAAAGCCGGACGCCCACGGGAAGCCGGACGTCCACTGAGCGCCCCGCCTACGCTGAGGGCGATCTTGATCTCCCGCTTACGCCAATCGGACCGGGGCCCAGGCAGACTGGGTGCATGACCACAGGCACTCCGCCCCGCAACCCGTCCACCGGGGCCCGGCGCTCCCGGGTCCGCCGCTACCTGCCGCTCTGCGTCGCGGCCTGGCTGGTCCTGGAGATCTGGCTGCTCACGGTGGTGGCGGGCGCGATCGGCGGGTTCACGCTCGGCATCCTGCTGGTGGCCGGGATCGTGCTCGGCGCCGTGGTGATGAAGTCCGCTGGCCGCCGGGCGTTCCAGAACCTCACCGAGACGCTGCAGCGCCAGCAGAGCGGCGCTGTGGACCCCGAGAAGGCCGCCGAGCAGCGTTCGCAGGGCAATGGGCTGCTGATGCTCGCCGGGCTCTTCCTGATGATTCCTGGCCTGCTCTCGGACGTTCTGGGCCTGCTGCTGCTCGTCCCGCCGCTGCGCACGGCGGTGAGCCGGTACACGGAGCGCACGGTCGAGCGGAAGATGGGCGCCGCGGCGTCCCAGAGCGGCTTCGGCGAGGCGTACCAGCAGGCCAGGACGCGGCAGTCCGGCGGCACCGTGATCCAGGGCGAGGTGATCAGGGACGACGAGCGCCCGGGACCGCGCCGGGATGACGACACGGACCCGCGCCCGCCGCTCACGCCCTGACCCGTCGCACGGCAAACGGCCGGGGCCGGACACACATCGTGTGTCCGGCCCCGGCCGTTGTGCGTGGTGCGCGCCCCGTGGGTCAGGCCGACTTGCGGCCGCTGTTGTCCCGCGGGTGCACCGCGATGTTCATCGCGCCCGAACGCAGAACCGCCAGGCGCTCCTCGAGGACCTCTTCGAGCTCCTCACGGGTGCGCCGCTCCATCAGCATGTCCCAATGCGTACGAGCCGGCTTGCCCTTCTTCTCCTCAGGGCCGTCACCGTCCACGAGAAGTGCCTGGGCCCCGCAGACCTTGCACTCCCACTCCGGCGGAATTTCGGCCTCCACCGAGAAGGGCATCTCGAAGCGGTGCCCCTTCTCGCATGCGTACTCCACGGCCTGGCGCGGAGCCAGGTCGATGCCGCGGTCCGTCTCGTAGCTGGTCACTACGAGGCGTGTGCCGCGAAGAGCTCGCTCACTCATGAATCGTGCCTCCCGGGCTTGTCGCCCACAGGACAGGTGTCGCTGTCGTCGTCATCCGGTCAACGTCCGGTCGGCGGTAAAGATTCCCGGTTTCCGGGTCATGCGTCGCCTTCGGAGCCGCAGCCTTGTTGACCTGTGCAGTACCCACCGGTGACCGGTTTGTCACATCTCACGCAGGATGTCACCTAGCGTTTTGCGATATGGACGTGCAGTAACGGTACGCCTGGCAGGCCAACCGCGTACACTACCGGGCTTTGCCTTCAGGTGCTAAATCCGGGCCGGTACGGAATTGCCCGCGTCGCGCACCGCCCGGCGGACCGGAACCCTCGCGAGCAGGCCAAAACCGATCACGAAGAAGGCGACAAGGGACAGGATCGCATCGCGATAACTCCCGGTCAGCTGGTACGCGAGGCCGAACACCAGGGGCCCCACCCAGCTCATCCCGCGGTCGCTCATCTCGTACGCGGAGAAGTACTCGGCCTCCTTGCCAGCGGGCACAAGATGCGAGAACAGCGAGCGGGACAGCGCCTGGGTGCCGCCCAGGACGAGCCCGATGCCGGCGGCGAGCACGAAGAACCACGCGGGAGCCCCGGCGGGCAGGAAGTAGCCGGCCCCGATCGTCACCGTCCACGCGACGAGGGAGCCGAGGATCGTGCGCTTCGCGCCGTACGCGCGCGCGAGGCGGCCCATCGCGAGCGCCCCGGCCACCGCCAGAAGCTGCACCAGGAGCACCGCGACGATGAGCGTCGACTGCCCGAGGCCGAGCTCCTCGGAGCCGTACACGGAGGCCTGGGAGATCACCGTCTGTACGCCGTCGTTGTAGACGAGGTAGGCGAGGAGGAAGGAGAGCGTCAGCGGGTGGCGGCGCATGTCCTTCACCGTGGCCAGCAGTTGGCGCAGGCCCCGGGCCGCGCCCCCCGGCGCGGGCCGGGCGCGCCGGTCGCGCAGGCGGCGCAGCGGAACCAGGGTGAACGCGCCCCACCAGACGCCCGCCGACGCCAGGCAGATGCGCACCGCGGTCGACTCGGAGACACCGAAGGTGTCGTGGGCCGTGTAGAGGATCAGGTTCAACAGGAGGACGAGGGCGCCCGAGGCGTACCCGAAGGCCCAGCCGCGCGAGGAGACCGCGTCGCGCTCCTCCGGGGGCGCGATCTGGGGCAGGTACGAGTTGTAGAGCACCATCGAGACGGCCAGCGAGGAATTCGCGACGACCAGGAGGAGGCCGCCGAGCAGATAGCGGTCGCCGTCCAGGAAGAACATCCCCGCCGTCGCCGCCGCGCCTATGTAGGCGGAGAGCGCGAGCAGCGGCTTCTTGCGGCCCGTCCGGTCGGCGGCCGCGCCCGCGAGCGGCATCACGAAGATCGACAGGATCACCGACAGGGAGACCGAGTACGCGAAGAAGGAGCCCGCGCGGACCGGGATCCCCAAGGGGTGCACAAAGCCGTCCGGGTCGGCCGCCGCCTTGGTGACCGAGGTCAGATACGGCCCCAGGAACACCGTCAGGACGCTGGTCGAATAGACCGAGCACGCCCAGTCGTAGAAGTACCAGCCGCGTTGCTCGCGCTTGCGCCCGGCGAGCGCCGACGCCCCCGTCGCCGCCTCCTGTGCGGTCTCCGTGCCCACCCGTGTCCCCTTGTAGTCCCCGTCGTCCGGCGCCGCGGGGCGGTGGTCAGACCCAGGTCCCCCGGTCCTTGAGGACGTCCCGCAGCGTCTCGATGTGATCGGAAACTATGCCATCGACCCCTAGGTCGAGAAGACGCCGCATCTCCTTCTCGTCGTTCACCGTCCACACGTGCACCTGCAACCCGCGCGCGTGGGCGGCCCGGACGAAGCGGTGGTCGACAACCCGGACCCGCCCGTGTGTCACCGGGACCTGGGCGCAGACCGCCGAGCGGCGCAGCGCGGCCGGAATCCCGTACGAGCGGAGCCGCAGGCCCAGGACGCCCTTGGTGCCGTACGAGGTCGCGAGGCGCGGACCCGCGAGCGCCTGCGCGCGGGCGACGCGGGCCTCGGAGAAGGAGCCGACGCAGACGCGGTCCCACGCGCGCGTGCGGCGGAGCAGTTCGAGCAGCGGGGCGAGGGCGGGCTCCGCCTTCACGTCCACGTTCCAGCGCACGTCGGGGAAGGACTCCAGCAGCTCTTCGAAGAGCGGCACCGGTTCGGTGCCCGCCACGCGCGCGCGGCGCACCGTGGACCAGGGGAGGTCCGCGATCCGGCCGCTGCCGTCCGTGACCCGGTCGAGCGTCGTGTCGTGGAAGGCGACGAGGCGCCCGTCGGCCGTGGCGTGCACATCGGTCTCGATGTAGCGGTAGCCGAGGTCCACGGCGCGGCGGAACGCGGCGACGGTGTTCTCCAGACCGTCCGCCGCCCCGCCCCGGTGGGCGAGGGCGAGCGGCCCGGGATGGTCGAGGTAGGGGTGGCGTACGCGCGAGGTCACCGTCGCAGTATCGCCCGCCGCCCTGTGCCGCCGGCGACCACGGTGGAACCGGCGGGCGACGCGGGGACGGCGAAGAGGCGCAGGAAGAGCTGGGCCAGCGGGCCGATCGCCAGGGCGTACAGGACCGTGCCGACGCCGATCGTGCCGCCGAGCACGAAGCCGCTCGCCACGACGGCGATCTCGATGACCGTGCGCATGAGGCGGATCGAGCGGCCGGTGCGCTGGTGCAGCCCCGTCATCAGGCCGTCGCGCGGCCCCGGGCCGAACTTCGCCGCGATGTAGAGGCCGGTCGCGACCCCGTTGAGCACGATGGCGGCGAGCATCAATGGGACACGCACTCCGTAGGAGTGCGCGTCCGGGACGACGGCGAGCGTGCCGTCCATCGCGAGGCCGACCACGAAGACGTTCGACACGGTGCCGAGTCCGGGGCGCTGGCGCAGCGGGATCCACAGGAGCAGCACGATCGCACCCACGATGATCGACACGACGCCGATGGAGATGCCGGTCAGCTCGGCGAGCCCCTGATGCAGCACGCCCCAGGGCTCCAGGCCGAGACCCGCCTCCACGAGGAGCGCCGAACTCGCGCCGTACAGCGCGAGACCTACGTAGAGCTGCACGAGGCGGCGGACGAGTCGGCCGCCCGTGGGCGGGGTTGGTGCGGACAAGAGGAGCCCCCTGTGTAGTGGTACTGGACTGACCCGTGACACTCTGTGGCGTGGAATCGGATGCCAACCATGGCCAATTCCAGGAAGGTGGACTGGCTCGCATGGCCCAGTGGACTTCGGCGATCGGCTCGACCCAGCTCGCCCGGCTGCTCACCTCGCAGCAGCCGCGCCCCGCGGGCCCCGGCACCCGCCGCCCGCCCGCCTACCGCGCCCTCGCCGACGGGATCCGGCTGCTCGTCCTGGAGGGCCGCGTCCCGGTGGCCACACGCCTTCCTGCCGAGCGCGAACTCGCCCAGGCGCTCTCCGTGAGCCGCACCACGGTCGCGGCCGCCTACGAGGCGCTGCGCGGCGAGGGATTCCTCGAGTCCCGCAGGGGAGCGGGCAGTTGGACCGCCGTGCCCGCCGGGAATCCGCTCCCCGCGCGCGGCCTCGAACCGCTCCCGCCCGAGGCCCTCGGCTCCATGATCGACCTCGGCACAGCGGCCCTGCCCGCGCCCGAACCGTGGCTGACGCGCGCCGTCCAAGGAGCCCTGGAGGAACTGCCTCCGTACGCCCACACCCACGGCGACTACCCGGCCGGCCTGCCCGCCCTGCGCGCGATGATCGCCGAGCGGTACACCGCGCACGGCATCCCGACCATGCCCGAACAGATCATGGTCACGACCGGCGCGATGGGCGCCATCGACGCGATCTGCCACCTCTTCGCGGGCCGCGGTGAACGCGTCGCCGTCGAGTCGCCCTCGTACGCCAACATCCTTCAACTGATGCGCGAGGCGGGCCTGCGCCTCGTGCCCGTGGCGATGGCCGACGGCCTCCAGGGCTGGGACCTCGACCGCTGGCGGCAGGTGCTGCGCGAGGCCGCGCCGCGACTCGCCTACGTAGTCGCCGATTTCCACAATCCGACCGGTGCGCTCGCCGACGAGGAGCAGCGCCGCTCGCTGGTCGACTCCGCGCGCGCGGCGGGCACGGTGCTCGTGGTCGACGAGACCATGACCGAGCTGCACCTGGACGCCGACACCGAAATGCCGCGCCGCGTCTGCGCGTTCGACCCCGCGGGGTCCACCGTCGTCACGGTCGGCTCCGCCAGCAAGGCGTTCTGGGCGGGCATGCGCATCGGCTGGGTGCGGGCCGCCCCGGACGTCATCCGCAGCCTGGTCGCCGCGCGCGCGTACGCGGACCTCGGCACCCCGGTCCTGGAGCAGCTGGCGGTGAACTGGCTGCTCAACAGCGGGGGTTGGGAGGAGGCCGTCGCGCTGCGGCGCGGTCAGGCGCGCGAGAACCGGGACGCGCTGGTGGCCGCGGTGCGCCGGGAGCTGCCCGACTGGGAGTTCGACGTGCCCAAGGGGGGCCTCACGCTGTGGGTGAAGGCCGGCGGCCTGTCGGGTTCGCGCCTCGCCGAGCTGGGCGAGCGGGTCGGGGTGCGGGTCCCTTCGGGGCCCCGGTTCGGCGTCGACGGGGCCTTCGAGGGGTACGTACGGCTGCCGTTCACCGTGGGCGGCGCGGTGGCCGACGAGGCGGCGGCGCGGCTCGCGGCGGCGGCCCGCCTCGTCCGGGACGGTCAGGGCGCGGGCGGGGACGTGCCGCGCACCCTGATCGCGTGACCTGCTGCCGCTCTACGTAGCGGGGGTTACGCAGAGGAAGCCGCGTAGAGGCTGCGTTCAGCCCTTACGCAGAAGGCTGCCTTCGGCGTTCCCGAGCGCCTCGGCCTGGTCCGTGAGCGTCTCGTCCGGGACCGACTCGACGGCCGCGTCCCCCGGCGTGCTGCGCTCCGGAAGCAGCGCCGTGACCGCCTGCCGGTGCGCCTCGCTCGTCGCGTCGTCGTACGGGTCCGGGGTGGCGGGGACCTGGAGGCGGTGGACCGGGCCCGTGCCCAGGCGGGCGTAGCCGCGCCCGGCCGGGATCTCGGCGTTCGGTGTCGTCTGCGGCACGGTGCCCAGCACGTCGTGCAGCTCCTCCTGAGAGGCAGGACCGAGCACCACGCGCGCGCGGGTGTGCTGCCGGACCGGGTCGATCAGCGCGTCGAGGCTGTCGAACTGCTCGGCCACGACGACCGTCACGCCGGCCGCACGGCCGTGCCTGAGAGGTACCTGGAGCAGCGTCTGCGGGTCCTTGCGGCCGTCCGCGGCGGCGAGGTGTCCCAGGGCGCTGGGGCGGTCCAGGAGGATCCACAGCGGGCGCTTGATGTCGTCCGGGGCGGGGTGACCGGCCTGCCGTGCCCGGTTCGCGGCGATCAGCCGCCGCTCCGTCTCGTGCGCGGCCCACTCGAGGCTGGTCAGCGCGCCCGCGAGCCCGCACTCCACGGCGAGCACCCCGGCGCGGCCGACCAGGCACGCGTAGTCGCCCGTCCCACTGCCCTCGATGATCAGTACGTCGCCGTGGCGCAGGGCCTGGAGGGCGACGGAACGCAGCAGGGACGTGGTGCCGCTGCCCGGCTGGCCCGCGATCAGCAGGTGCGGCTCTGTGGAGCGGACGCCGGTGCGCCACACGACGGGCGGCACGTCCCGCTCGTCCTTGCCCGCGAGGACCGGCAGGGTGCGCTGGACGCCGGTCCCGTCGGTGAAGCCGAGCACCGTCTCGCCGGGCGCGGTCACGAAGGGCTGGGCGGCGATGTCCGTGGGCAGCGGGTCGAGCACGTTCACCGACAGGTGGTTGCCCTCCTCGTCCCACGTGAAGTGGTACTCGCGGCCCCGGCCGAGCTTGGCGTGCAGCAACTGCTCGATCCGGGCGCGCGACTCCGCCTCCCCGTCCGTGAAGTAGGCCGGGTAGCGGATGTCGATCCGGTCGACACGGCCGTCGCCGTCGAAGTCGAACGTCTTGAAGGCCTTCTCCCAGTCGCCCCCGTGCGCGTACAGCGGGTTGGGGTCCTCGGCGACGGAGAAGTACGGAACGAGCGCCTCGTAGAGCGACGAGAGGCGCTCGACCTGCGATTCGTCGGGGCCGGTCTGCTCCGGCGGCTTCGGATCGCGCCCCTTCCACGCGGCCGCCGCCATCAGGGTGATGAACGCCAGTAGCGGCCCGTAGGGAATGAACACCACGACGAGGACCACCGCGGCCACCAGGAAGAGCAGCGGTCCGCGCCGCTCCTTGGGGGTGTCCGCCCACTTGCGCCGTCCGGCTGCCGCCAGGCGGCGCAGTCCACGGGTGATCGTGATGAGGGGGTGAAGAACATCGGTGGCGCTGTCGGCGGCCGTCCGTGCCATGTCCCGGCTCCGGGCGATCGAGGCGCTGCCATTGCTCAGAATGCGGGGGAGAGGGCGCCTGGCCACTTCTGTCTCCTGAAGGTGTGTGCGGGTGTGTGGGCCGTCAGAACTTGATCCCGCCGAGCAGGCTGGCGAGGCTCGCGCCGCCCGCCTTGATGCTCGGGGCGATGGCCGTGCCCGCCAAGTAGAAGCCGAAGAGGGCGCAGACCAGTGCGTGCGAGGCCTTCAGGCCGTCCTTGCGGAAGAACAGGAAGACGATGATGCCGAGCAGCACTACGCCCGAAATGGACAGGATCATGACGGTTTCTCCTGGTTGATGGGGACAGTCACCATGAGTTCTTCCAGGCTCACAGCATGTATCTATACGACAAAAGGTGCAAATGGGTGGAAATTCATGGCTTTCACCCAATCGGCGAAGGGCTGATGAGCTGGTCGAGCGTGCTGCCGGACGGTCGTCCGCACTCTCCGTGATCTTTGCCTCGGCGGGGTCGGGTCATGTGCCCGGCCGGGCAGTACGCTGTCGATTCACTCGTACGGCTGCACGGCCGTACCAGCACGTATGAGAAAGGCGGTCCGGCCGATGAGCGAAGCCCCCGACCCGGAGGTCGTGGAGCTGGCCACCAAGATCTTCGACCTCGCGCGACGCGGCGAGACGGAGGCACTCACGGGCTACGTGGACGCCGGAGTACCGGCCAACCTCACGAACGACCGCGGCGACACGCTCGTCATGCTCGCCGCCTACCACGGGCACGCCGAGGCGGTACGTGCCCTCCTGGAGCGCGGCGCCGACGCCAACCTCGCCAACGACAAGGGCCAGACCCCGCTCGCGGGCGCCGTCTTCAAGGGCGCGGACGACGTGATCCGGGCGCTGCTCGACGGGGGCGCGGATCCCGCCGCGGGAACCCCGTCGGCGGTCGACACGGCCAGGATGTTCGGCAAGACGGACCTCGTCGACCTCTTCGGCAACTCCTGACACACCGGTTCTGACCAGCAAAAACGGGGGTGCGGGAAATGTGGTCGCGGTGGGCTGAGCCGCTGGGTCATGATGACGGCGTGATTTACGGACGCGATGCCGGGGCAGGTGGTGCCCACGTGCAGAGCGGGCCGTGAACGGCCCGGATCCGGGCCTTGGACGAGAGGCAGAGAAATGGGTAGCAGCAAGCAAGAGACGGCGGGCGCTCCGACGTGTTGTCGCGTGGCCAGGTAGGTGAGCATTCCCGGTTGCGTCGACGCTTGATGTGAGGCTGTTTCCCATGTTCGAACCGGTCATAGCGCCCAGCGGTACGCTGCTCGGCCTGTTGCAGCGGGGCCGCGGCGACGGCACGCTGCACGCCCTGACGGCGCCGCGCGCCGAGGCGCTCGCGGCTCTCAATCACTGTGTGCTGAGCGATCCCCGCCACGACTGGCAGGTGGAGAACCGCTCGCTCTACTACGCCCGCCTCTACCTCGATCTCCATGGCGAACTCGAGGAGATCGAGCGGCACCTCTTCGACCCCGAGGACCTCCTCGACACCGAGGAGTCACGTACGGGCCTCGCGCTCGCGGTCCTCGGCCACCTCGCCTCCTACGGCAGGCGGGACGCCCTGGAGCTGCTGCGCAAGTACGCCGCGTTCGGCGGCAATTGGGCCTGGGCGCTCGACGAGCTGGCCCTGCGCGACGACGACGCGGGCCTGCGCGCCCTTGCCGAGCCCGTACTCGCCCGCTTCCCGGCCGAGGACGGGGCCGAGCTCGCCGCCGCCGTGCGCGACGCCTTCGAGCCGCGCCCCTGGCGGCTGTGGGCCGAGGACTCGCGCCCGCACGTGGGGGCACGCGTGCGTGCCGCGCTGGAAGCCGGCTCCTTCGACCGCTGGCAGCGGCAGATGCGGCCGTCGGGGCCGCGCCCCGAGTGGAGCGTGCAGGCCGTGTTCGACTGGGCGCAGGAGGGCTTCGAGCGGGGCGCCGTCCTGTACGTGCCCGCCGCCCGCTGCCTGACCGCCGTGGCCGGTCCGGAGGACCACGCCGAGATCGTGCGGGCCGCGCAGGACGGCACCGACGGGGCGCGCTGCACCGCCCTTCGCTACCTCGCCGACGCGCACGACCCCGCCGTACTGGACCTCATCGAGGCCGCGGTGGAAGCCCCCTCCCGCGCGGTCGTGGACGCCGCGCTCGACGCCTTCGAGCGGATGCGCAGCGTCGCCGTCGTGGAGCGGGCCCGTCAGTGGGCGCCCCGGCCCGACGCGCTGGGCGCCGCCGCGGGCCGCATGCTCGCCTGCAGAGGCGGCGCACAGGACAGCGAACTCGTCCTCGCCTCCCTACGGGAGGCAGTACGCGGCGACGGGCCCGACGACCCCACCCTCTGGCCGCTCGTCGACGGAGCCGGACGGCTCGGCATCGGCTGCGCGGCCCCCGTGCTGCGGCACATCTACCGCGAGACCGCTTCGTCGCATCTACGTGGACGCGCCGCCCGCGCTCTCGCCGCCACCGATCCGTCCTTCGCCGCGGGATTCGCCGTCGAGTGCCTGTGGGACTGCGAGGAGACCACGCGCGAGGTCGCCGCGCGGCACGCCGATTCCGGCGATACGCGAGTCGTCGACCAACTTCGCCGCCTCGCCGCCGATCCCGCCGAGGAGGACGAGGTGCAGACCGCCGTGCGCAGCCGCATCGGCCCGGACGCGACGGCCTTGTGACGCGCTGACGTACAGGAGGCGGCCCGTTGGCATCGGGCCGCCTCCTTGTGTTTCCCGGGGCGTCGAAAGGCGGGCGAGGGGCGGCTGAAACTCACGGACCGTTCCTCGCCAGGAAAGATCCACTTTGACGTGAGCACGTCCGGCGCGGCGACAAACCCCGTATGCGTGTCGTCATCGTGACCGAGTCCTTCCCGCCCGACATCAACGGTGTGGCGCACTGCGCCCTGCAGACCGCGCGGCACCTCGCCGCCCGCGGACACGAGCCCCTCGTCGTCGCCCCGGCCACCCCGGCGGGGCCGGAGACGGACGCGGCGGCGCCCTGCCCCGTCGTCCGGGTGCCGTCCCTGCCGCTGCCCGGCTATCCGCAGGTCCGCGTCGCGCTGCCGGGGCGCCGCCTCGCGCGGGCCGTGACCGCGCACCGGGCCGAACTCGTCCATCTGGCAGGCCCGTTCGTGCTCGGCATGCGCGGCATGGCGGCCGCGGCCCGGTGGCGCCTGCCCGCCGTGGCCGTCTACCAGACCGATCTCGCGGGCTACGCGCGTACCTACATGGGAGCGGGCGAGGGGGCCGCCTGGCGGCGGATCCGTGCCGTGCACACCGCCGCCGACCGCACGCTCGCGCCCTCCACCGCCGCACAGCGTGACCTGGAGGCACACGGGGTGCCCCGGGTGCGGCTGTGGCCGCGCGGCGTCGATGCCGTGCGGTTCAGGCCCGAGCGGCGCTGCGAGCTGCTCCGCGCGGACCTGGCCCCGCGCGGGGAGCTGCTGGTCGGGTATGTGGGGCGGCTCGCGCCGGAGAAGCACGTGGAACTGCTCGCGCGGGTGTGCGGCCTCGACGGCGTACGCGTCGTGGTGGTGGGCGACGGGCCCAGCGAGTCCTCCCTGCGGGACGCGCTGCCCGGCGCGGCCTTCCTGGGGCGGCGCACCGGCGACGAACTCGCCCGGATCTTCGCCTCCTTGGACGTGTTCGTGCACACCGGGCCCTACGAAACGTTCTGCCAGACCGTGCAGGAGGCCATGGCGAGCGGGCTGCCCGTGATCGCCCCGGCGGCCGGCGGTCCGCTCGACCTCGTCGCACCCAACAGGACCGGGCTGCTCGTGCCGCCCGGCGACGCGGACGCGGTGCGCGACGCGGTGTGGGCGCTCGCCGGTGACCCGGGACTGCGCGCGGCGTTCGGGACGGCGGGGCGGGCCGCGGTGGCCGGGCGGAGCTGGGAGGCGGTGGGCGACCTCCTGATCGAGCACTACGTAGAGGTGCTGCACGCGCGGTCGGCGGGGGCCGGCACAGGGGCGGTGGCGGCATGAGCGGGCGGCTGGGGACGGGAACGAGTGGCGGCACGCGCGGACGGCTGCGGATCGTACGGCTCGCGAACTTCGTCGCCCCCGCGTCCGGCGGACTGCGCACCGCGCTGCGGGAGTTGGGCACCGGATACCTGGCGGCCGGACACGATCCGGTGCTGATCGTGCCGGGGGTGCGCGTCTCCGATGTGCAGACGCCTCAGGGGCGCGTCATTACGTTGCCGGGGGCGCCGCTGCCCGCGAGCGGCGGCTACCGCGTCCTGGCCGAGCGGCAGCGCGTGGCACGGCTGCTGGAACGGCTGCGCCCGGACCGGCTCGAGGTCTCCGACCGGACGACGCTGCGCTGGACCGGCGAGTGGGCCCGCCGCGCGCGGGTGCCCGCCGTGATGGTGTCCCACGAGACCGCCCACGGCGTACTGCGCACCTGGGGCCTGCCGGAGCGTGCCGCGCGACGGGCCGCCGACGTGCTCAACTCCCGTACGGCACACGCCTACGCGCGCGTGGTGTGCACCACGGAGTGGGCCGAGCGCGAGTTCGTGCGGATCGGGGCGCGCAACGTGGTGCGGGCGCCGCTCGGCGTCGATCTCGTACGGTGCGGGCCCGGGGCGTGGAGCCGGGACGTGCGTGCCCGGTACGCGCGCGTGGACGAGGTGCTGCTCTTCATGTGCACCCGGCTCTCCGTGGAGAAGCGGCCCGGCATCGGCCTCGACACGGTCGCCCGGCTGCGCAGGTCCGGGGTGCCCGCCCGGCTCGTAGTAGCGGGGGAAGGGCCACTACGGGCGCGGCTCGAACAACGCGCGCGGGCGCGGAGGTTGCCGGTCGACTTCCTGGGGCACGTCGCCGACCCGGCCGCGCTCACCGCCTTGCAGGCCACGGCCGACGTGTGCCTGGCGCCGGGGCCCGCCGAGACGTTCGGGCTCGCCGCCCTCGAAGCGCTGGCCTGCGGCACGCCGGTCGTCGTCAGCGCGTCCTCCGCGCTGCCGGAGGTGGTCGGCGGGGCCGGGGCGGTGGCCGAGGGCAGCGGCGCGGCGTTCGCGGCCGCCGTCCGGGACGTGCTCGGGCGGCCCACGCGGCGGCGCAGGGAGACGGCACGCGCGCGTGCCGAGTGCTTCGGATGGGACACCGCCGTGGCGGCCTTCCTGGCGGCGCACGACGTGGCCGCTCCGGTTCCGGTGCGGGGCGCGGCATGAGCGGGCACCCGCCTCCCCTCAGGTTCGCCGCGCTCGGGGACTCGCTCACCGAGGGCATCGGCGACCCCGTCGGTAGCGGGTGGCGGGGCTGGGCCGCTCTGCTCGCCGAGAGCCTGGCCCCCGCCGAAGACCCCGTGGAATTCCGCAACTTCGCGGCCAGCGGGGCGCAGACCTCCGATGTGCTGCTGCGGCAGCTGCCGCGCGCGCTCGCGTTCGCCCCCGACGTCGCCTCCGTCGTGGTCGGCGTCAACGACACCCTCCGCGCCACCTTCGACATCCACGCCGTGACCGCCCGACTGGACGCCGTGTACGGGGCGTTCGCGGAGCGCGGCGCCGTCCAGCTCACCGCCTGCCTGCCCGACCCGGGCGCCCTGCTGGGCCTGCCCGGCGTCCTGGCGCGCCCTCTCGCGCGTCGGCAGCGCGCGGTCAACTCCGTGGTCCACGCCCTGTCCGAACGCCACGGAGCCGTCCATCTGCACGCCGCCGACGCGAACTGGACGGCCGACCGTGCCCTGTGGAGCGCGGACCGGCTGCACCCCGGCGAGCGCGGGCACCGCCGGTTCGCGGCCCGCTTCCACGCCGTGCTCGCCGACGCCGGGGAGGCGCTCGGCCCGGCGCCCGACGTCGAGCCGGAACGAGCACCGCCGACCCGCGCCGCGGCCCTGTGGTGGCTCGCCACGGCGGGCACCGGCTGGGTGGCGCGGCGCTGCGCCGACCTGCTGCCCCAGCTCCTGGCGCTCGCCGCGGACGAGGCGCGGCACCAGGTGCGCGGCACCGGCGGGCGGCTGGACGCCCGGGCCTCGGCCGGGGTCGCGGCGGCACTGGCGTCGGTTTCGGGGTGGGAGGTGGCGTGTGGGGGTGCGGGTTTGGCGGAGCCGCGCGGGGATGCGGGCTTGGTGGCGGCGCGTGGGGACGTGGAATTGGTGGCGCCGCGCGGTGATGCGGATTCGGCGCCACGTCGGGATGCGGGGCTGGCGAAGCCGAGTGGGGATGCGGATTTGGCGCCGCCACGTCGGGAAGCGGGTCTGGCGGCGCCGCGCGGAGATGCCGGTTCGGCGGCGGCCAAGGGGCCCGGTTCGGCAGCGTCGCCCCAGGGCGCGGGCCCGGAGGCGTCCCCACGGGATTGCGATCATGAGGTGGGAGTGGCGGGAGCGGCTCAGGGTACGAGCCAGCGGTGTGCGGCCTGCCCCTGACCGGGAGGCCCGCCGCCGGCAGGCCCCCGTATTGCCCACGCGACCCAGGAGTTGAGCCATGGTCCTCGACATCGCCGCCGTCCGCGCCCAAGTGCCCGCCCTGAAGTCCGGCACGGCCCGCTTCGACGCGCCGGGCGGTACCCAGACCCCCGGCCCGGTCATCGACGCCGTCGCCGCGGCGATGAGCGGGCCGCTGGCGAACCGGGGGCGGACCACGGAGGGCGAGCGCAACGCCGACGAGATCGTCGTCGAGTCCCGCGCGGCGCACGCCGATCTGCTCGGCACCACGCCCGACACCGTCGTGTTCGGACGCAGCGCCACACAGCTCGTCTACGACCTGTCCCGCACGCTCGCCAAGACCTGGCGGCCGGGCGACGAGGTGGTCGTCACCCGCCTCGACCACGACTCCAACATCCGCCCGTGGATCCAGGCGGCCGAGGCCGTGGGCGCCACCGTACGGTGGGCCGACTTCGACCCGGAGACGGGCGAATTGCGGCCCGAGCACCTGAAGGCGGTGCTTTCGGAACGTACGCGCCTGGTAGCCGTCACCGGCGCGTCCAACCTGATAGGCACGCGCCCCGACCTGCCCGCGCTGGCCGGCCTCTCCCACGAAGTGGGCGCGTTGTTCCATGTGGACGCGGTGCACTACGCCTCGCACGCCACGGTCGACCTGGCGGCGCTCGGAGCGGACACGCTGGTCTGCTCGCCGTACAAGTTCCTCGGCCCGCACCTGGGAGTGCTCACCGGCCGCGCCGACCTGCTCGCATCGCTGCGCCCCGACAAGCTGCTGCCGTCCAGTGACGCGGTGCCCGAGCGCTTCGAACTCGGCACGCTGCCTTATGAGTTGCTCGCCGGCGCACGGGCCGCCGTGGACTTCCTCGCGGACCTCGACGCGGGCGCGCGAGGCACCCGCAGGGAGCGCCTCATCGCCTCCTTCGTGGCCTTGGAGGAGCACGAGGACGCGCTGCGGAAGCGCATGGAGGAGGGGCTCGCGGACCTCGGCGGCACCATGGGCATCACGCAGTACGCGCGCGCCGAGCGCCGCACCCCGACCCTCCTGTTCACCGTCGCGGGCCGCAGCCCGGCCGAGGTCTCCCGGCACCTGGCCGACCACGGCGTCGACGCCCCCGCCGGCTCCTTCTACGCGGTGGAGGCCGCGCGGCGGCTCGGGCTCGGGGACGCGGGCGGCGTCCGCGTGGGTCTCGCCCCCTACAGCAGCGCGGAGGACGTGGAGCGGCTGCTCGCGGCACTGAGGGCGATCACAGTAGGTCGTTGAACGATCCCTCGATACCAACGTTGTCTCGTTCCAGGAACTGCGCTTGAATTCGGCCGTGGCCATGGACGAACTCAACGCTCTCGCGGACGACCGCGCGCTGCTGGGACGCACCAGCACCGCGGAGCGCGTCGCGGACATCCTGCGCAACCGGATCGCGGAAGGCTACTTCCCGCCCGGAACCCGCCTGTCGGAGGACAGCATCGGAGGCGCCCTCGGCGTCTCGCGCAATACGCTGCGCGAGTCGTTCCGGCTGCTCACGCACGAGCGACTGCTCGAACACCGGCTGAACCGCGGGGTCTTCGTGCGCGTCCTGAGCGTCGACGACGTCGAGGACATCTACCGGACCCGGCGCATGATCGAGTGCGCCGTCGTCCGGTCCCTGGGAGACCCGCCGTACGCCCTCGACCGAGTCGCCGAGGCCGTCGCGGACGGGCACCGGGGGGCCGAGCGGCGCGAGTGGAAGATCGTCTCGACGGCCAACATCCACTTCCACCGCGAACTTGTCGCCCTCGCCCGCAGTGAGCGCACCGACGAGCTGATGCGCAGCGTCCTCGCCGAACTGCGCCTCGCGTTCCACGTCGTGGACGACCCGCGCCGCCTCCACGAGCCGTACCTGGCACGGAACCTGGAACTCGTGGAGATGCTGCGCGCCGGGCGCAGGGACACGGCCGAGACGCTGCTCGGCGAGTACCTCGACGACTCCCGCGACGGGCTCGTCGAGGCGTACCGGCAGCGGCTGCCCAAGGACGGATAGGGTTCTCCGCGGCCCCCGCGCGAAGCCGTCGGATCTGCGCCGTTTCGACCGTTGTCAGACCCAGCGCATAACCTGTGCTCCGTGACTTTGCCTGCCAGCACGGAATCCGTTCCGCCCCAGCTCAGCGCGGGGCCGCGCCCCGCACCGGGCCCGGCCGCCGACGAAGGGCTCGCGCGGCGGCTCCGCGCGCTCGCCTGCACCGCGCCGCTGCACGACCTGGACGTGCGCAAGGCCAATCTCGCGGGCGAGTACTCGACGTACGGGATGGCGGAGGTGGCGCTCTCCGCCATCGATCTCGTCACACTGAACATGGACTTCGACACGGGCGCCGACCACGAGCAGATAGTGGCCAGGCTCGTGCCCCGTATCGCCGCACAGGCCCCGCAGCGCCCCGCCGCCGAGCACGAGCGGGTGGCCCGCTGGGTCCTGGAGAACCTGATCAACGTCGGCAGCGTGGACCGCGGTTTCCGCGCCGTGTACGGCACGTTCGGTCCCGATGGTGCCTACGTACGGCGCGATTACGACTTCAAGCTGATCGAGGAAGTGCCCGGCTACGGAGGCGGCGTCTACCTCCGCACGACCGACGAGGCCGTGAACGTGCTGGTGGGTGCCCTCGACACCGACGTCACCAGCGCGCAGATCGCCGCCGAGGTCAAGCTGGAGGTGCTGATCAGCCGCGGCCGCCTCGCGGACGCCCAGCTCGCCGCCGAGCAGGCCAGGTACCGGACCGTGCAGTACTCGGAGACGCTGCGCAAGGCGCTGGACGCGACGCGGCGCAATGTGCGCGCCGTCGACTGGCTGCAGGCCGTGCCCGACATGATCGCCGAGGCGCTCGACCACGTGGCGGACCGGTACCGGCACGAGAACGCGATCCTGACGAACATCCGCAAGGCCCGTGACGAGTCGGAGGAGCCCGAGCACAAGCGCCGCGCCGCCGAGCTCGTCGACATCGTCAAGGACTGCATCCGCCGCCATACGCAGCTGCAGTCGCGCCTTCTGGAGGCCGGTCCGCTGTTCCGCGCGGAGCAGGACCGACAGGCCTTCGCGACGCCCTCCGCGCGCGCGGGCCTCGACCTGTACGGGCAGCTCCTCGCCCCGCTGCTGCCGCTCCCCGTGGAGAGCGCGACCAAGGCGACCGACGCGTTCTTCGCGCGCGGCACCGGGCTGCGTACGCCCGTGTCCGTACGCGTCGGTGACCTCGTCGACATACTGCTCACGCCCCCCATGGAGCGCGAGCACCTAGGCGCCGAGATGCCCGAGCCGGACCTCATCGCCACGCCGGACGACAGCCGGTTCAGCGAGGAGCAGCTCGCGGGCGCCATGGAGCTGCTCGACCTGCCATCGGACGCGCCGCGCCGCCTGTCGGGGCTGCTCGCCGACGCCCGCGAGCGCGACCCGGAACTGCCCTACCTGGTAGCCCTGTTGGCGGTCCACGCCGCGAGCCCGCCGGTCGGCACCGCCTACCGCCAGGGCGAGGAGAAACTGCTGTTCGCGGTGGACGACGGTACTGAGCTCGACGACGCGGAGTTCGGCGGCGCCGACCTCATCGTGGGCACGGCCCTGCTCGACGCGGTCGGGATGGCCACCGACCGGACGGAGGCCGCGTGATGCCGAGCCACCTCCACGTAGCACTCGTGAACCCTTACGCAGCACCCATGAACTCCTGCGCAGCGCCTATGAACTTCTACGCAGCACCCATGAACTTCTACGCAGCACCCATGAAGGAGCACCACCCGTGACCGAGTACGCCGAAGAGCACGCCGAATGGGGCGAGCCCGACGCTTCGGGCTCGGCCAGGGCCCAGGCGCCCGTCACCCCGGCCGACGCCGCCGACGCGGCCCGGCTCGTCTCCTTCGGTCTCCAGCCGAAGCTGCAGCCCTCCCGTGACCAGGAGTACGTCGAGCTGCTGCGCCGCTACCGCGAGGACCCGCCCTTCGCGCGGCTCGCCGACGCCGTCGCGACCGGACTCGGGCTCGTCGTCCTGGAGGTGTCCCCGCGCGCGGGGATGGCCGTGACCGCCGCCGAGGACTCCGTGTTCGCCGTCCGCATGGGCGACTACGCGCGCAAGGCGGCCACCGACTCCACCGACCGGTTCCTGCACGGCCTCGCCCACCTCGCGGTCGCCGCGCTCGCCTTCCCGCGCCCCGAGGACCTCGCCGACGACGGCTACATCGGCCGCGTCAGTGTCAACGGCGTGGACGCCTTCGTCCGGCAGGCATGCCGGAAGCTGGAGGAGCGGGCCGAGGAGACCGGAGAGAACACCGACCCGGCGACCGAGGCCCCCGGACTCGAAGCGGCCTGGCGAATCTGGGCCCGCCGCAGCTCCACGGGAGCCACCAAGGACACGCGCCGCCTCGCCAGTTCGACGACCGGCATCGTCGGCAAGGCCGTCGCGTTTCTCACCGACTCCGGCTTCCTGCAGAGAACCGGCGACGACGGGGGCGGTACGTACCGCACCACCGCCCGCTACCAGCTCCAGGTCCGCGACATGGCCGGCACGGCCGCGATGGCCGAACTTCTGGAGCTGGGCGTCGTTCCCGTGACCGACGGGTCCGCGAGCCTCGTGCCGCCGATGGACGAGGACGCGACCGGGCTGGTCGCCGACGCGGGCCTGCCCTTCCACTCGTAGCCGCCCCGCAGTCCCCACAACCGCCTCAACTTCCGTACCTACCACGAGAGTCCGCCATGTACGAGCTGTCCCGGGTTCGCCTCTACTCCATTGGGCCCGCCGGTGCGCGCTACGCCGACACCGTGCTTGACCTGCGGGGCGTCGGCGAGCCCGTGCCCGATCCCGCGCCCACCCAGGCGGAGTTCTTCGAGGACGAGCCCGTCGGGCCGCCGCGCCGCCCCGCGCCGGCCGGCGTGCTCTTCCTGGAGAACGGCGGTGGCAAGTCGGTCCTGCTCAAGCTGATCTTCTCGGTGATGCTGCCCGGCCATCGGAACACCCTGGGCGGCGCCAGCTCCGGTGTGCTGCGCAAGTTCCTCCTCGCCGACGACTGCGGACACGTCGCCCTGGAGTGGCAGCACACGCTCACCGGCGAGTGCATCGTCGTCGGCAAGGTCAGCGAGTGGCGGGGGCGGCAGGTCTCCAACGATCCGCGGAAGTTCGCCGAGGCCTGGTACTCGTTCCGGCCGGGCCCCGGCATGAGCCTCGACTCGCTGCCGGTCGCCGAGTCCAGCGCCGTACGACCCGCCACCGAGGGCGCCTCCGGCGCGCAGGGGCGGCGCCGCACCATGAAGGGCTTCCGAGACGCCATGACCGAGGCGGTCAAGGCGTACCCGCACCTGGAGGTGCACTGGGAGGAGATCCACGACCGCTGGAACGAGCACCTCGGTGACCTGGGCCTCGACCCCGAACTCTTCCGCTACCAGCGGGAGATGAACGCCGACGAGGGCGAGGCCGCAGGTCTCTTCGCCGTCAAGAAGGACTCCGACTTCACCGACCTGCTGCTGCGCGCCGTGACCGACACCCGGGACACGGACGGGCTCGCCGACCTGGTCAGCGGGTTCGGGAACAAGCTGGGGCGGCGCGCCGAACTGATCGCCGAGCGCGACTTCACGGCGGGCTCCGTCGACCTGCTCACCCGCATCGTCGAAGCCGCCGACACGCGGGCACGCGCGCGTGACGTGCACACCGCCGCCGAGCGCCGCACCCGCACGCTCGCCCGCCGCCTGTCCGCCCGCGCCGCCGTCGAGCGCGGCCGCGCGGGGGACCTCGCGCAGCAGGTCACCTCCGCCGCGCACACCGTCACCGAGGCCGAGTCGGCGCGCGAGCGCAGCTCCCTGATCGCCGCCGAACTCGCCTACCGCCACGCCTCCCTGGCGCTCGCGGGCGCCGAGAAGGCCGCCGCCGCGCAGAAGCGCGAACTGGCCGACGCGCGCAACCTGTACTCCGCCTGGCAGGCCGCCGAGGCCGTGCTTCGCCATCGCGCCGCCGCGGACCGCTCCGCGCGCGTGGCCGTCGCCATCCGCGAGGCCGAACGGGACGCCGCCCCCGCGCTCGCGGCCCGCGCCAAGGCCGCCTCCGAACTCGTACGCGCCCTGCACGGCGCCGCCGAACAGGCCGAGACGCACGCCAACGAGGAGGAGGAGCGCTCCGCCGTCCTCCAGGAGACCGGCGAGCGGGCGCACCACGACGCGACCGTCGCCGCCACCGAGGCCCAGCGCGCCCGCAGTGAACTCGGACACCTGCGCCAGCGGTTGACCGAGGTAGAGCAGGAGACCGACGAGGCCGTCCGCGCCGGATGGATCGACGACAGCGCGCCCGACGCCGACCCGGCCCGCGCCGCGCTCGCCGCGGCCGACGCGGAGAAGACCACCGTCGCCGCGTGGGACACCGCGCGCGAGGCCGCGCGCCGGGCCACCGAGCACGCGCGCGAGGCCGGTGCCACCGAGGCCCGCGCCGAACTGACTGCGGCCCGCGCCGCCGACGCGGCGAGCGCCGCGGAGCAGGCCCACCGGGCGGAGGAGCGGGCGGCGGCGTCCCTCGCGGGGGAGGAGCGCGTCGCCGAACTGCTTGGCGTGGGTGGGCAGTCCGGCGATTCCATGGCCGGTGGGTCCAGTGGGTCCAGTGGGTCCAGTGGGTCCGGTGGGGCCGGCGAGCCCGGTGAGTCCGGTGAGTCCGGTGGGTCCGAGGGAGACGCGCGGGACGCGTCCGCCGCCGACGGGGGCCGTGCCACCGGGTCCGCCGAGGCCGCCCTCACCGCCGCAGACCTCGACCGCTCCGCAGACGACCTCAAGACGCTGCTCGACGACTCCGTGACCGCCGCGGAGCGGCAGCTGTTCGAACTCCGTACGGCCGCCGCCGACGACTCCCGGATTCTCGGCGCCCTCGGTGACGGCGGCCTGCTGCCTCCCGGCCCCGACGTCCTGGCCACCGTCGAGTTCCTCGGCGAGCACGGCATCCCGGCCCTCCCCGGCTGGCGCTACCTCGCCCAGTCCGTCGACCCGGCCGACCACGCGCGCGTGCTCGCGGCCCGGCCCGAACTGGTCGACGGCGTCGTCATCACCGACGACGCCGCCCACGAGCGCGCGCGGGAGGCCCTCGCCGAAGCTGCCCTGCTGCCGCGCTCCGCCGTCGCCGTCGGCACCGCTGCCGCCCTGCTCGCCCCGCCCCCGGCCGAGAACGCGTCCGACGCGAACGTCTTCCTCGTACCGCCGAACCCGGCGATGCACGACGAGCACGCCGCCGACGAGGAGCGGCAGGCGCTGCGCGAGCGCGCGGCCCGCCGCGACGAGGACATCCGGGCGCTCGCCGGGCGCCTCGCCAAGGACCGCGAACTGGCCGCCCGCCTGACCTCCTGGCGCTCCGGCTGCCCCGCGGGCCACCTTGCCGAACTCGCCACCACCGCCCACGAAGCCCGTACGTTCGCCGAGGAGGCCGAGGCCGAGCTCGCCGAGGCCCGCACGGTGCGCGCCGAGGCCGACGAGGCCGCCGCGGAGGCCACCCGGGTGCGCGACGACCGGCAGGAGGCGGCGCAGAAGGCCCGTCGCGCCGCCGACGCGCTCGCCGGGCTCGCGTTCCGGCTGCGCGAGCGCGCCGGCTGGCAGGCCAAGGTCCGCGAACTCGCGGACGAGGCCGTCGAGTCGGAGGCCCGCGCCCAGACCTGTCTGGAGCACGCGCGCTCCGCCGACGAGGACCGGCGCGCCGCCCAGCGCTCCGCCGACGACGCCCGCCGCACCGCCCGCACGCTGCGCGCCGAGCGCGCCGAGATCGCCGGCGCCCCCGACGACGTACCCGAAGGGGAGGCCCCCAAGGCCTCACTGCCCGCCCTGCGCGAGGCGTACCGCGCCGCGTCCCAGGTCTACGAAAAGGTGGGCGTCGGCGCCGACCTGAGGGCCGAGCAGGCCCGCGCCGAGTCCGACGAGTCCGCCGCGCTCGCCGAACTCGACCGGCTCAGCAACAAGGTCCGTACGCGCGCCGCCGCCCTCCTGGAAACCTCCGAAGGCGCCGACGGCCCCTCCCGGCAGGCCGCCGCCGCCCGCGCCGAGGAACTCGTCCAGCTCCTGGAGAGCCGCGCCTCCACCGCCAGCGAGCAGCTCGGCCGACTGCGCGGCGAGGCCGAGCGGCACGCGCCCGAGGACGGCGACGCGCACACCGAACTGCCCGAGGACCTCGTCCCCTCCGACACCGAGCACGCGCAGACCCTGCTGCGCACCGCCACCACCGAACTCGCCGCCCGCACCGAGGCGTTGAGCACCGCCCGCGCCGCCCACACCGAACTCCTCGACGCCCACCGGGCCGCCGAGGACGGGGCCGGCGGCTTCGACGAGACCGCGGCGCTCCTGCGCGACCTGCTGCGCGACCACGCGGACCCGGCCGAGGACGAGGAGGAGCCCGAGCCCTACCCCGGCGCCCTGGAGGAGGCCCGCCAGACGGCGGCCGAGACCCGGCGCTCGCTGCGCGGCTGCGCCGCCGACCTGTCCGCCGCCGAGGCCGCCGTCCGCGAGGCCAGCGACATCCTCGTACGGCACGCGAACTCGACGCGCTACGAGCAGGTACGCACCCCCGCCCGCCAGCAGATCCGCGAGCTGCCCGCGTCCGCCCTGCCCGAGCACGCGCAGAAGTGGGCCGACGCGTTCGCGCCCCGACTGCGCGTCCTCACCGACGAGTTGGCCCAGCTGGAGCGCAACCGCGACTCGATCGTGGACCGGCTGCGCGGCCTCGTGGAGTCCTCGCTCGCCACGCTCCGCTCCGCCCAGCGCCTGTCCCGGCTGCCCGAGGGGCTCGGCGAGTGGTCCGGGCAGGAGTTCCTCCGGATCCGCTTCGAGGAGCCCGATCAGGCCACGCTCATCGAGCGGCTCGGCGAGGTCGTCGACGAGGCGACCCGCGCGGCCGTGAAGAAGAACTCCGACCTGCGCCGCGACGGCATGTCCCTGCTGCTGCGCGGCGTCAGCGCGGCACTTCAGCCCAAGGGCGTCGCCGTCGAGATCCTCAAGCCGGACGCGGTGCTGCGCGCCGAGCGCGTCCCCGTCGGGCAGATGGGCGACGTGTTCTCCGGCGGCCAGCTGCTCACCGCGGCCATCGCCCTGTACTGCACGATGGCGGCGCTGCGCTCCAACGACCGGGGCCGCGACAAGCACCGGCATGCGGGCACGCTGTTCCTCGACAACCCGATCGGCCGCGCCAACGCCACGTACCTGCTGGAACTGCAGCGCGCGGTGTCCGACGCGCTGGGTGTCCAACTCCTCTACACCACCGGCCTGTTCGACACGACGGCGCTCGCCGAGTTCCCCCTCGTGATCCGGATGCGCAATGACGCGGACCTGCGCGCGGGCCTGAAGTACATCAGCGTCGAGGAGCACCTGCGCCCCGGCCTGCCGCAGCAGGACCCCGAGGGCGAGACGGTGCACGGCGAGATCACCGCGACGAGGATGTACAAGCGGCCCGTCGACGGCTGACGCGGAACGCCCGACGGCTCACGCCTTACGGCGGGCCGCGCGGCGGGGCGGCTCAGCTGTGCGTGAGCTGCCTGGTCCCGCCGCGCCCGCGTATGTTGACCGAGTCCGGCCGTGCGACGCCACGGCGCTTGGCCGTGCGGCGGGCCTGGCGGCGCTCCCTGCGCAACTGCCGGGCCGTGCTGGCCGGGACCGAGACGACGCCGGCCCGCTGGTTCCACACCTGGCGCGTCACCCAGACGTCCAGGACGCCCCACGTCGCCACGACCGTGCTGCCCACGCTGCTCAGCACCATGGGGAACGCCAGCCAGGAGTCGGCCAGCGTGCACAGCACGGCGATCATGGCTTGGACCAGGGTGAGCGCGACTATCAGGACGGCCCGCACCGCGGCCGTCCGTACCGGATCGGGCATCCGGCGCCGACTCGCCGGCTCCTCGACCCACAGTCCATTCCGCTCCGCCGTGCCCATCGCCACGTCACTCCCCACCGCTCCCGGGTCTTCGACGACCCTCAAGCCGATGCCCCCGCACCGACACTGCACAGTGACTGCCCGAATTGCCGTGCTTTATTGCCGTGCTCTCGCGATTGCCGCGCTCTCGTGATGCCCTATGTGATGAAGACGAACGGTGGGCCGTGAAGATTCCCGTTCCGGCGAACTCGACCGAACGCGACCGGTCCAAACGGAAGGTACGCCCAGTTCCGGCCAACACCTCAGGCAGACAGGCCGATTGTTGCCGCCGCCGGAGCCGCTCCCCAGCGGATGGAATCTCCCGCAATGCCGGACAACTCGTGATGTCTGCACCGCAGTTCGCCTGAACAGCATCCGGACAGGTCTTCGAGTTGTTCCTGTCTCAGTAGTAGGCTCGCGCCGTTTGTTGACGCACGTGTGTGCCCCTGAAGACAGGGGGCCGATCTGGGGGAGGCCATGCGCTTTCGCGGGAAGTCCATCCGCCGGAAGATCGTGGCGTTGTTGCTGGTGCCGTTGCTGTCCCTGACGGCCATTTGGGCCTTCGCCACGGTGATCACGGGCCGCGCCGCCATCCAGCTGATCTCGGCGGGCAAGGCGATCGACTCGGTCGCCTACCCCCTCGTCGACACGGGCCGCTCCCTGCAGGCGGAACGCCGCCAGACGCTCGTCTATCTCGCCGACCCCCGCGCCTCCGACGCCCAGTCGGCGCTGCGCGCCAAGCGGACGGCGGCCGACGAGTCGATCACCCGGATCAAGGGGAAGGTGCGCGACGGCGACGCCCGCGACGACCTGGACAGCGACGCGCGAGGCTCCCTCGACGCCGCCGTCGAGGGACTGGAAGGCATCGAGTCGCTGCGCCGGAACGTCGACGAAGGCACCGTGACCCGCGCCCAGGCCCTCGAGTTCTACAACCGCCTGATCGCGCCGACGTACGACTTCCTGCTCGACCTCACCGCCCTCGACGACGCGAAGGTGGAACGCGAGGCGCGCGCCCTCGTCGGCGTGCTCAAGGCGCGCGAACTCCTGTCCCAGGAGGACGCCCTGGTCGGTTCGGGCCTGGTCGCCCGCCGGTTCACCCAGAAAGAACTGCGTCAGGTCTCCGACCTCGTGGCCCAGCGCTCCCTCCTCTACGAGACCAACCTCGCGCTGCTGCCCGACTCCGAACGCTCCCGCTTCCAGCGGTACTGGCGCAGCCCCGACACCAATCCGCTGCGCGTCGCGGAGGAAGCGGTCGTCAACGGAACGCCCGGCACGCCGAAGGGCGTCACCGCGCGGAGCTGGGACAAGGCGTCCCAGCCGGTGCTCGAGGAACTCGTCGACCGGGACACCGCCGCGACCGAGCGCTATCAGGACCGGGCCCGCCCGGAAGCCGTCGGGGTCCTGGTGCGAGCCGGGGTCGCCGGAGTGCTGGGCCTGGTCGCGCTGCTCGTCTCCCTGTACCTCTCCGTACGCATCGGCCGCGCGCTCGTCCGTGACCTGCGCCGACTCCGCCTGGAAGCGCACGAGGCCTCCGGAGTGCGACTGCCTGGAGTGATGCGGCGCCTCGCCGCGGGCGACCAGGTCGACGTGGAGACCGAGGCGCCGCGCCTCGAATACGACAGGGACGAGATCGGGCAGGTCGGCCAGGCGCTCAACACCCTGCAGCGCTCGGCCGTCGAAGCCGCCGTCAAGCAGGCCGAGTTGCGCCGAGGCGTCTCCGAGGTCTTCGTCAACCTCGCCCGGCGCAGCCAGGTCCTCCTGCACAAACAGCTCACGCTGCTCGACGCCATGGAGCGCAGGACCGAGGACACCGACGAACTCGCCGACCTGTTCCGCCTCGACCACCTCACCACCCGCATGCGCCGCCACGCGGAAGGCCTCGTGATCCTGTCCGGCGCCGCTCCGTCCCGGCAGTGGCGCAGGCCCGTCCAGCTCATGGACATCGTGCGGGCCGCCGTCGCCGAGGTGGAGGACTACGAGCGCATCGAGGTACGGCGGCTGCCGCGGATCGCCGTGACCGGCCCCGCCGTCGCCGACCTCACCCACCTCGCCGCCGAACTCCTGGAGAACGCCACGGTGTTCTCGCCGCCGCACACCGCCGTGCAGGTGCTCGGCGAGCGCGTCGCCAATGGCTTCACGCTGGAGATCCACGACCGGGGCCTCGGCATGGCCCCCGACGCGCTCCTCGACGCCAACCTGCGGCTCGCCGAGACACCGGAGTTCGAACTCTCCGACACCGACCGGCTCGGCCTCTTCGTGGTCAGCCGCCTCGCCCAGCGGCAGAACATCCGCGTCTCCCTCCAGCCCTCGCCCTACGGCGGTACCACCGCGGTCGTCTTCATCCCGGACTCCCTCCTCACGGACGCCCCCGACACCGAAGGCGCCGGTTTCCGCCTCGACCGCCCCAACGCCGTCCGCCGCACGCCGACTTCGACGAACCGGCCCCCCGCGGACACCGTGGCCGGGCTCCCTGGCCTTCCGGCCTCCGTGCTCGACGGACCGGTCGAGCTCGAGGCCCCGCTGACGACCTCCGACATGACCGAGTTCCCCGGAGCCATCGGCGACGAGGACAGCGAGCGCGGCGGCCTGTTCCGCCCCCGTCGCGCCCTGACCGGTCCGTCGGGCGAGCAGCACCAGCAGGCCGAGGACGACGGCCCAGGAGGCGACCGCCCGGACGGTTCCCGCCGCATGGGTGGCCCGCGCCGCCCCGGCAGGCGCGACGGGCAGGAGCGGGACGGCGGCCGGGGCCGGGACGAGCAGGACGCCCGCCCGGACGGGCCGCTGCCGCTCCCGCGCCGGCGCGTCCCCAAGCTCGTCAGCTCGCACGGCCGGACCGTCACCCACAGCAGGCCCGGCGAGACGGACCGCAGCGCGCCCGAACCGGGTGAGCGGCACGACCGGGGCAGCGGCGACGGACCGAGCGACACCCCCGCGGGCCTGCCCAGGCGCCGCACCCGCGCCGCCGAGGAGCCGACGGCACCGCGTGAGGCCGCCGGAACCACGGAGAAGGCCGAGAGCCCCGAGCCCGCCACCGACGACCAGCGGCAGACAACCACGCCCGGCGCCACACCGGACACACCCCCCGGCGGTCTGCCCCGCCGCGTCCGGCAGGCCAACCTGGCCCCGCAGTTGAAGGACGGCCCGGACCTGCGCGGCGACCGCGCGGCACCGGCCGACGACAGAACACCCTCCGTACGGCCCGCCGACCGGGACGCCGACGAGGTGCGCAGCCGTATGGCCTCGCTCCAGCGCGGCTGGCGGCGCGGCCGTGCGGAGAACACCGCGGGCGATGAACGCGCCGACGGGACAGCACAAGGAACGAACTCTGAGGGGGACGGTCGATGACCGCGCCGAAGGCCAATGCGCAGACCACGAGCGGTATCGTCGGCGAGCTGAACTGGCTCCTGGACGAACTGGTCGAGCGTGTCGCCGGCATCCGCAAGGCGATGGTGCTCTCCGGTGACGGGCTGCCCACGGGCGTCTCCGAGGGACTCAGCCGCGAGGACAGCGAACACCTCGCCGCCGTGGCCTCCGGATTCCACAGCCTCGCCAAGGGCGTCGGCCGGCACTTCGAAGCGGGGGGCGTCCGGCAGACGGTCGTCGAGCTCGACGACGCCTTCCTGTTCGTCACCGCCGCGGGGGACGGCAGCTGCCTCGCGGTCCTGTCCGAAGCGGATTCCGATGTCGGCCTCGTCGCCTACGAGATGACCCTGCTGGTCAAGCGGGTCGGAGCACATCTGGGGACGGCCCGGCGCACGGATCTGCCCGCCGGAGGGTAGTGGGTTGGCATGAGACCAGACGGTCAGGAGACGCATCACTGGTTCGACGACGACGCGGGACCCGTCGTTCGTCCGTACGCCATGACGCGCGGCCGCACCACCAGCGCGGCCCAACACCGGCTCGACCTGATCGCCGTCGTCGTCGCCGAACAGCACGAACGCGACGCGGCGAAGGACCAGACGCTGTCGCCGGAACACGTCGACATCGTCGAACTCTGCCAGGACAGCCCGCAGTCCGTGGCCGAGCTCGCCGCGGAACTGGACCTCCCGATAGGGGTGGTCCGCGTCCTCATAGGGGACCTCGTCGACGACGAACTCGTCCATGTGACCCGCCCCGTCCCACCTGCGGAGCTGCCCGACGCGAGTATTCTCCGCGACGTGATCGACGGCCTCAGAGCGCTCTGATCCGACAGCGACAGCGACAGGAACAGCAACGGCAACAGCGGAGCCTGCGGGGCACAGGAATGGGGCGGACGGCGGGAGACACACGTGGCAGGCTGGCAGTTCTGGATCGACCGAGGCGGAACCTTCACGGATGTCGTCACCAAGCGGCCCGACGGCCGCCTGGTGACACACAAACTGCTCTCCGACAATCCGTCGCGCTACGCGGACCCGGCCGTCTTCGCGATCCGTGAACTCCTCGGCGAGCACACGGAGTCGGCGCCTGTGGCCGGAGCGGGTGAACCCATCGACTCCGTCCGCATGGGCACAACGGTCGCCACCAACGCCCTCTTGGAGCGGCGCGGCGAACCGACCGCCCTCGTCATCACCCGCGGCTTCCGCGACGCCCTGCGGATCGCCTACCAGAACCGGCCCCGCATCTTCGCCCGCCGCATCGAGCTGCCCGAACTGCTCCACGAGCGCGTCATCGAGGTCGACGAACGCGTGGACGCCCAGGGCGAGGTGCTCACCCCGCTCGACCTCGACTCCCTCGAAGCGGCCCTGCGCCGGACCTACGAGGACGGCATTCGGGCCGTCGCCGTCGTCTGCCTGCACAGCCACCTCCACCCGGACCACGAGCGCGAGATCGGCGCCCTCGCCGAGTGCGTCGGCTTCCCGCAGATCTCGCTGTCCAGCGAGGTCAGCCCACTCATGAAGGTCGTGCCACGCGGCGACACCGCCGTGGTCGACGCCTACCTGTCGCCCGTCCTGCGCCGCTACGTCCGCCAGGTCGCCGACCAACTCCCCGACGTATGCCTGATGTTCATGCAGTCCAACGGCGGGCTCGCGGAGGCCGGTCAGTTCCGCGGCAAGGACGCCATCCTGTCCGGGCCCGCGGGCGGCATCGTGGGCATGGCCCGGATGTCGGGCCGAGCGGGCTTCGACCGGGTCATCGGCTTCGACATGGGCGGCACCTCCACGGACGTCTCGCACTTCGCGGGCGAGTACGAGCGGGTCCTCACCACGCGGATCGCCGGGGTGCGGCTGCGAGCGCCCATGCTCGACATCCACACCGTCGCCGCGGGCGGCGGCTCCGTGCTGCACTTCGACGGCAGCCGCTACCGCGTCGGCCCCGACTCGGCAGGCGCGGTGCCCGGCCCCGCCTGCTACCGGGGCGGCGGCCCGCTGACGGTCACCGACGCCAACGTCGCCCTCGGGCGCGTCCAACCCGCGTACTTCCCCCACGTGTTCGGCCCCGAAGGCGACCAGCCGCTCGACGACGAGCTGGTACGAGACCGCTTCGCCGCCCTCGCCACCGAGATCCGCGAACGGACCGGCGACGAGCGCACCCCGGAGCAGGTCGCCGAGGGCTACCTCCAGGTCGCCGTGGCGAACATCGCGAACGCCGTGAAGCGCATCTCCGTACAGAAGGGCCACGACGTCACCCGCTACGCCCTCACCACCTTCGGTGGTGCGGGTGGCCAGCACGCGTGCAAGGTCGCCGACGAACTCGGCATCCGCACCGTCCTCGTACCGCCCATGGCGGGCGTCCTGTCGGCGCTCGGCATCGGGCTCGCCGACACGACGGCCATGCGGGAGCAGTCCGTCGAGGCCACCGTCGACACCTCCTCGATGCCGCACATCCTGAAGACCGCCGACGATCTGGAGAGCGCCGCACGCGAGGAACTGCGCGCCGAGGACGTCCCGGAGGAGCGCATTCGGATCGTGCGCAGGGCACAGCTCCGCTATGACGGCACGGACACCGCGCTCACCGTGGAACTCGCCGAACCCGACACCATGACCCGCGCCTTCGAGAAACGTCATCGCGCTCACTACTCCTTCACCCTCGACCGACCGCTCGTCGTCGAATCACTCTCCGTAGAGGCCACTGGCCTGACCGATCCCCCCGATCTCTCGCATCTCGCGCCCCGCGCCACCGCTTCTACCGCTCCCAATGCTTCGACCGCCCCGGCCGCCGTCCGCCTGCACACCGGCGGGGCCTGGCGGGACGTACCCCTCCACCACCGGGCCCAACTCCCGCCCGGCGAGCCCGTCGAGGGGCCGGCGGTCATCGCCGAGGACGGCTCGACGACCGTCGTCGACGACGGATGGCGGGCGGCCCTCGCGGACGACGGCCACCTGATCTTGAAACGCTCGGTGATTACAGAGAGTTCCGATTCGAGCGCTGAAGTCGACGCATCACTCGATCCGGTGAGGCTCGAGGTCTTCAACAACCTCTTCATGTCGATCGCGGAACAGATGGGCGCCCGGCTCGAGTCGACCTCGCAGTCCGTCAACATCAAGGAACGCCTGGACTTCTCCTGTGCCCTCTTCGACCCCGACGGCAGCCTCGTCGCCAACGCCCCGCACATTCCCGTGCACTTGGGCTCCATGGGCACGAGCGTCAAGGAGGTCATCCGACGCCGCGCCGCGACCATGCGGCCCGGCGACACCTACGCCGTCAACGACCCGTACCACGGCGGCACGCACCTGCCCGACGTCACCGTGATCACCCCGGTCTTCGACACGGCCGGTGACCGGATCCTGTTCTACGTCGCCTCACGCGGGCATCACGCGGAGATCGGCGGCATCGCCCCCGGCTCCATGCCCGCGAACAGCCGCACCATCGACGAAGAAGGAGTGCTCTTCGACAACTGGCTGCTCGTGGAGGCCGGCCGGTTCCGCGAGGAGGAGACGCTGCGCCTGCTCACCGAGGCGCCGCACCCCACCCGCAATCCGCGCACGAACCTCGCCGACCTCCGCGCTCAGATCGCCGCCAACCAGAAGGGCGTCGACGAAGTCGCCCGCATGATCGAGAACTTCGGCCTGGACGTCGTGCTCGCCTACATGAAGCACGTACAGGACAACGCCGAGGAATCCGTACGTCGTGTCATCGACGCCCTGGAGGACGGCGAGTTCGGCTACGAGACCGACTCCGGCGCGGTCATCCGCGTCCGGGTCGGCGTGGATCGCGGGCAGCGCAGCGCCACCATCGACTTCACCGGCACCTCCGCCCAGCTGGACACGAACTTCAACGCCCCGTTCGCTGTCGTCAACGCCGCCGTCCTGTACGTCTTCCGGACGCTCGTCGACGACGACATCCCGCTCAACGACGGCTGCCTGCGCCCCCTGAACATCGTCGTGCCGCCCGGCTCCTTCCTGTCACCGGAGCCGCCCGCCGCGGTCGTCGCGGGCAACGTGGAGACCTCACAGGCCATCACCGGCGCCCTCTACGCGGCCCTGGGCGTGCAGGCCGAGGGCTCCGGCACCATGAACAACGTCACCTTCGGAAACGCGCGCCACCAGTACTACGAGACGGTGGCCTCCGGCTCCGGCGCCGGAGACGGCTTCCCCGGAGCACCCGTCGTACAGACCCACATGACCAACTCACGGCTCACCGACCCCGAGGTCCTCGAATGGCGGCTGCCCGTCCTCTTGGAGGAGTTCACGGTGCGGCGCGGCAGCGGGGGAGCGGGCCGCTGGCGGGGCGGCGACGGCGCCGTGCGGCGCATCCGCTTCCGTGAGCCGATGACCGTCTCCACGCTGTCCCAGCACCGCAGGGTGCCGCCCTACGGGATGGCGGGCGGCGCACCCGGAGCGCTCGGCGCCAACTCCGTGGAGCGCGTGGACGGCACCGTCAACCGGCTCGACGGCAGCGACACGGCCGACGTGGCCCCCGGCGACGTACTCGTCGTCGAGACGCCCGGAGGCGGCGGCTATGGGCCGCCCGACGCGAACAGCAGCACCCGACACAGCGACATCAGCGAGGCAGGAGAGACAAAACCATGATCTTCGGGCGTTCTGAGCGCCGCAAGGCCCCCGTCGAGCCCGTGACGCTCAAGATCCTGGTGGCCGGAGGCTTCGGTGTGGGCAAGACGACGCTGGTCGGCGCGGTGAGCGAGATCCGGCCGCTGCGCACGGAGGAACTTCTTACGGAGGCGGGCCGCCCTGTAGACGACATCGCGGGCGTCGAACGCAAGAGCACCACTACGGTGGCGATGGATTTCGGCCGGATCACGCTCCGCGACGACCTGGTGCTGTACCTCTTCGGCACGCCGGGCCAGGACCGTTTCTGGTTCCTGTGGGACGAGTTGTCGACCGGCGCGCTCGGGGCCGTCGTCCTCGCGGACACCCGCCGCCTGGAGGACTGCTTCGCCGCGGTCGACTACTTCGAGAAGCGCTCCATACCGTTCATCGTCGGCGTCAACTGCTTCGACGGTGCCGACCGTTACCCCGCCGACGCGGTCCGGCAGGCGCTCGACCTCGACGAGGACGTTCCGGTGGTCCTGTGCGACGCGCGCGACAAGGAGTCGGTCAAGGAGGTCCTGATCAGCGTCGTCGGGCACGCGGCGAACGCGGCCGAACACAAGCAGCCCGCGGGGACCTGAGCACACGAAGCGGCGGTCCGCACCCCCGCCGACCGGGGTCCGAACCGCCGCATACGCGCGCGTGCATGGCTGTACCTCACCACGCGCGCGTGCACACGCGCGTGGACGTGGTCTACGCGCCGTCCTCGTGCCAGCCGAGGCTCTTGTCCACGGCCTTGCGCCAGTTGTGGTACTCGCGGTCCCGAACGCCCGCGTCCATCGCGGGAGTCCACTCGGCGTCGCGCTGCCAGTGCGCCTTGAGCTCGTCCAGGTCGTTCCACACGCCCGTCGCGAGCCCGGCGGCGTACGCGGCGCCCAGACACGTCGTCTCGGAGACCCTGGGCCGGATCACGGGCACGCCCAGGACGTCCGCCTGGTGCTGCATGAGGAGGTTGTTCTTCGTCATGCCGCCGTCGACCTTCAGGGTCGTGATCTGCACCCCGGAGTCCTGGTACATGGCGTCGACGACCTCACGGGTCTGCCAACTCGTCGCCTCCAGGACGGCACGTGCCAGGTGCGCCTTGGTGACGTACCTGGTGAGGCCGGTGACGACGCCGCGCGCGTCGGAGCGCCAGTAGGGCGCGAACAGGCCGGAGAACGCGGGCACGATGTAGGCGCCGCCGTTGTCGTCCACGCTCGCGGCGAGCGTCTCGATCTCGTCGGCCGTCTTGATGATGCCGAGCTGGTCGCGGAACCACTGCACCAGCGCGCCGGTGATCGCGATCGACCCTTCGAGGCAGTACACGGGCGCCTCGGAGCCGATCTTGTACCCCATGGTGGTGAGCAGCCCGCTCTTCGAGGGCACCGGCCGGTTGCCGGTGTTGAGCAGCAGGAAGCTTCCCGTCCCGTAGGTGTTCTTCGCGGTCCCGGTGTCATAGCAGGCCTGCCCGAACACGGCCGCCTGCTGGTCGCCGAGCGCCGAGGCCACCGGCACGCCGGCCAGTTGCCCGACCGCTGTTCCGTAGACCTCCGCGGACGAACGGATCTCGGGAAGCATCGACTCCGGGACGCTCATCGCCGACAGGATCGACGGGTCCCATTGGAGCGTCTCCAGGCTCATCAGCATGGTGCGCCCGGCGTTCGTGACGTCGGTGACGTGCACGCCGCCGTCGGTGCCGCCCGTGAGGTTCCAGATGAGCCACGAGTCGATCGTGCCGAAGGCGAGTTCGCCGCGCTCGGCCCTGGCCCGCAGCCCCGGCACATTGTCGAGCAGCCAGGCCGCCTTCGGCCCGGAGAAGTAGCTCGCCAGGGGCAGGCCGGTCGTCTCGCGGAAACGGTCCTGCCCGTCGGCGCCGCCCAACTCGTTGCACAGCGCGGAGGTCCGCGTGTCCTGCCACACGATCGCGTTGTGCACCGGCTTTCCGGTCGCCCGGTCCCAAAGGACCGTCGTCTCACGCTGGTTGGTGATGCCCAGGGCGCTGAGCTGGTCCGCGCGCAGCCCCGCCTTGGCGATCGCGCCCGCGACCACGGCCTGGACCTTGGACCAGATCTCGGTGGCGTCGTGCTCGACCCAGCCCGGCTTCGGGAAGATCTGGCGGTGTTCGCGCTGGTCGACGGCGACGATCTCGCCGTCCTGGTTGAAGATGATGCAGCGGCTCGAGGTCGTGCCCTGATCGATGGCGGCGACGTACTTCACGGAAGTGTCGGGCATGGCTACCCCTTCGTGAGAAGACGGTCGGGAGTGCTTCTGCGCTTCGGAACGCTGCGGCGTATCAGGCGGCGTATCAGGCTGTGTGTCAGGCGGTGTGTCAGAACGCCGCGTTGTAGATGAGCCCCGCCAGCGCGCCGCCGACGAGCGGTCCGACGACCGGGACGAGGGCGTAACTCCAGTCGGACGTCCCCTTGTTGGGAATGGGCAGGAACTGGTGCACGATGCGCGGCCCCAGGTCGCGCGCGGGGTTGATCGCGTACCCCGTCGGCCCGCCGAGCGACAGACCGATGCCGACGACGAGGAGCGCCACGATCAGCACCTGCGTACCGGACTCGCCGAGCCCCTTGGTGAGCCCGAACGCCAGGATGGGCAGGACCAGGCCGATCGTCGCGATGATCTCGGTGAGCAGGTTCGCGACCAGGTTCCGGATCTCGGGGATCGTCGAGAAGATGCCGAGCGTCGGCGTCGGACCGTCCTCCGTGCCGCCCTCGCCCGACGCGACGTTGGCGTTGAACTGCGCGAGATACACCAGGTAGGCGAGGACGGCGCCGATCATCGCGCCGACCATCTGGCCGAGCAGATAGATCCAGACCTTGTCCCACTTGCCGGTGTCGACCGCGATGCCGATGGTGACCGCGGGGTTCAGGTGACCACCCGACAGCGGCGCGGCCGTATAAGCCCCGGCCAGCACGCCGAAGCCCCAGCCGAACGCGATGACGACCCAGCCGGAGGCCTTCGCCTTGGAGTGTTTCAGGGTGACGGCGGCGCAGACGCCCGCGCCGAACAGGATCAGGATGGCGGTGCCGATGACCTCACCGACGAAGATGTCTCCGTTGCTCATGGCGGCTCCTAGGCCCTCGCCCGGGGGCATTGCTCCCCGGTCCTCCGTGCAGGGTGCGTTTCCCATGGCTGGTTCTGAACTACGGCAGCCGAAGGCAGGGGAGCCCCGCGCCCCGCCCGGCATCCGTGACGAGCGTGCCCGTACAGCCGGAACCACACGTGGGGGAGCGGCCCTGACCTGCCACACCCCGGCAGGAATACGCACCTGGGGCAGCGAGGACCCCGAGCAGCGGTAGGCCGATTTGCGGCGATGCCGACTGACACCCGGAAGTGTTCACCGGCCGTACTGGAGCGTCAAGGTCGCGGACGGCAACGGTTAATCGGCGGCGCGGGCTCCTCTCCGAGGGGGCGCCGAAGCCGTGGCGTGCGCGCCGCGGCGCACGTCGAAACCTTCGCGCCCCGCCTGCCCGCACACCCAACTCGCCCCGGTGAGCGCCTTCGCGGCCTTCTTCAGCGGGGCGAGCAGCGCGGCGGCGCGCCGGTGGTCCGGCACGCTGCCCGGCGGGCACACCACGGTGGCCAGCGACAGGGTCACCGCTCTGCCGCCGGCCGACCAGGGGGCGTCGAGCACTTCGGCCGCCAGCGGACTGAGCCGCTCCGGATCGGCGAGGACCAGGAAGTCGTCGCCGCCGATGTGCCCCACCCGCACGGCCTCCGACTCCGTACGCGAGAGAGCCCGCCCCACGGACCGGATCAACTCGTCGCCTGCCGCGAACCCCGCGCCGTCGTTGACCTGCTTGAACCCGTCGATGTCCAGCCAGCTCAGGGCGAAGCCGCGGCCCTGTGCCAGCCAGCGGTCCAGCTCGCCAGTCACGGCGTCCGAACCCGGAAGCCGCGTCAGGGGGTTGAGCCCGGCAGCCTCCTCGACCCGGCTCTCGGCCAGCGCCCGTACGAGGTCGGTGAGGCGTACGACGCCCACGCAGCGCCCCGCGTCGTCCACCACGGCGACATCGTCCGCGGTGCGGGCGTCATCGCCGTCCGCGACCACGTCGAGCACCTCCCAGGCGGTCGCGGTGACGCCCACCGTGCGCGGCCGGTCGCCGAGCCGCGCGGCGGGCCGGTCGGCGTACAGTGCGTGCCCGTAGCGCGTGGACAGCGACAGCAGGAAGCGGTCCCGCTGCACCGACCGCACGGGCACCCCGGCCGCGTTCACGAGCAGCACCCCGGACACCTCGGCCGCCCCGGTGAGCCGCCGCCGCACCTGCTCCGCGGAGGCCGACTCGGGCAGCAGCGCCGCGGGCCGCACGAAGTCCCGCACCGGCGGCCCGGCAGGTCGCGACGCACCGGTTCCCGCGGGTAGTTCGGGGACGTACACCTCGCTGATCGGCAACCGGGCCGCCGGAGCGAACAGGTCGCCCTGCGCGAGCTGCGCCCCGGCGCCCCTGGCCGCGGCGAACTGCGTCTCCGTCTCCACGCCCTCGACGGCGAGCAGCGCGCCGAGCTCCTCGCACAGCGTCCGCATGGCCCGCACCGTCGCCCCGCGCGACAGCAGCGAGGCGTCGAGCTTGACCAGGTCGGGCGCCAGATCGTCGAGCAGCCGCAGCGGTACGTCGCCGTCCCCCACGCCGTCCGCGCAGACCCGGAAGCCCTCCTTGCGTAGCACCGCGACGCCCTCCAGGAGCGCACGGTGCGGCACGTGTGTGAAGGGCGGACCCACATCGACCGTCACCTCCCAAGGCAACCTGCCCACGTCCCGCACCGCGCACCGCAGCGCGTCGAGACCGCCCAGGTCGGCGAGCGTGCCCGCGAACACGTTCACGTGCAGCGGCAGCAGCGTCTCCCGGCGCGCGGCCTCGCGGATCGCCAACGCGGCGAGTTCGCCGTCGAGTTCGGGCTCGCGACGTGCCCGCGCGAGCACACCGCCCGACTCGGGGCGGGCGAGTATCTCCAGGGCCGCCGCCGATCCCGTGGCCAGATTGACCACGGGCTGGAAGGCGAAGCGGAGGCTGTCCGACCAGGTGCGCACGGCAGCATGATGGCGTCACACGGACCCCATGAGGGCCGGTTCACGCGCTGTTCACGCAGCATTCCCGCACGACCACGCTGCGTACGCATACGGTGCTCGGCGCGCCGCCGCGCTACGTACGCATGCAGCGCTCAGCGCACCGCCACGCTGCGTACGCATACGTGGGTCAGCGCACCGCGACGACCGACGAACCGTGGCCGAACAGGCCCTGGTTGGCCGTGATGCCGACCCTGGCCCCGGCCACCTGCCGCTCGCCCGCCGCGCCCCGCAGCTGCCATGTCAGCTCGCAGACCTGGGCGATCGCCTGCGCCGGAACCGCTTCCCCGAAGGAGGCGAGGCCGCCGCTGCTGTTGACGGGTATTCGGCCGCCGGGAGCGGTCGCGCCCTCCCGCAGCATCTTGGCGCCCTCGCCCTCGCCGCACAGCCCCAGGTCCTCGTACCACTGCAACTCCAAGGCCGTGGACAGGTCGTAGACCTCTGCCAGGGAGAGGTCCTCCGGGCCGATTCCCGCCTCCTCGTAGGCGGCGCGGGCGATCGAGGCGCGGAATGTGGGGCCTTCCGGTGCGACCCCGGCGGCCGAGTCTGTGGCGATGTCCGGGAGGTCGAGCACGGTGTTCGGATACGTCGGCGTCACCGTCGACACGGCCCTGATGCGGACCGGATCCGCCGCACCGTGCCGCCGCGCGAACTCCATGCTGGACAGCACCAGCGCCGCACCGCCGTCCGACGTGGCACAGATGTCGAGCAGCCGCAGCGGATCGGCGACCACGGCGGAGGCGGCGACCTCCTCGGCCGTCACCGTCTTGCGGTAGCGCGCGTTCGGGTTGAGCTTGCCCGATGCCGCGTTCTTCACCTTGACCTGGGCGAAGTCCTCGAGCGTGTCGCCGTGCACGGCCATCCTCCGGCGCGCGTACAGACCGAAGTACGTCGGGTTGGTCGCCCCGAGCGCGCGGAAGCGCAGCCAGTCGGGATCGTCCGGGCGGTCGCCGCCCGCGGGCTTGAAGAACCCCTTGGGTGCGGCGTCTGCCCCCACCACGAGCACGACGTCCGCGAGGCCCGAAAGGATCTGCGCCCGCGCGGTGTTGACCGCCTGTGCCCCCGAGGCGCAGGCCGCGTACACGCTCGCCACGCGCGCGCCCTGCCACCCGAGCGCCTTGGCGAACGTCGCGCCCGCCACGTAGCCGGGATAGCCGCCGCGCACCGTGTCCGCGCCGACGATCGAGCCCACGTCGCGCCAGTCGACCCCGGCGTCGGCGAGCGCGGCCCGCGCCGCCGCGACCCCGTACTCGACGAAGCTCCGCCCCCACTTGCCCCACGGGTGCATGCCCGCGCCGAGAACCGCCACGTCCCCCGTCATGCCGTCACCCCCGTCGGCCGCCAGTGCCACGTCGTCCACGTCGTCCCGGTCGCCTCGTCCCCTTCCTCGTTCAGCACACCCGGTACGACCTCCACCTCCATGCCGACCGCGAGATCGGCCACGGAGACGCCCGGAGCCCCCTGCCCGAGCACGACCAATCGCTCGGCTTCAAGCTCCACAGCGATCAACGGGTAGGGCTCCCACGGAAGTTCCCGATCCGACACATACGGTTCCGGCGGCCGGTATCTGGCGTCCGTGTACGACCAGACGCGTCCTCGGCGCGACAGGGGCTGCTCGACCAGGTCGCCACTCCCGCACGCGGGATTGCGGCACGCCCCGTCCTCGCGCGGAAAGAACACCGACGCACACGCGGAACAGCGTGTGCCCAGAAGGCGGAAGTCGTCCCCCTCTCCGGTGAACCAATCGGCCACGACAGGTGTACGCGTACGCGCCACAGCGCCTCCCCTGCAATGAATCTGACGGAACGTCAGAAGTGTGCCACGGGGAACCGAATGACGTCAGGGGGCCCGCAGAACCGTCCACGTCCGGCCGGCGTCCGTGTAACGGTGAGGGTGCGACCGGGACCCACGGGGGTGCTTCCGGTCGCACCCGTCACCTCACCGCCCCGTCAGCGAACGCCTGGAGATCGGAAAGTCGAAGTACGTGTCCGGAAACAGCTCGGGCTTGTACGTGTAGTGCCACCACTCCTCAGGCAGATTCACGAACCCCTGAGCGCCGAGCGCGTCGCGCAGCAGATCCCGGTTGGCCCGCTGCACCCCCTTGATGCGCGGGTCGTCCGTGTGGGCGAGCGTGTCGAAGCAGTCGAAGCCCGTCCCCATGTCCAACGAGTTGTCGGGGAAGCGTTCCTCCTTGGGCCCGTAGCAGGGCGTGAGCTTCTCCCCGGGCACATAAGGACGCGTGGGCTGGGCGGGCAGCTTCACGACGGTCAGATCCAGGGTGGAACCACGACTGTGACCCGACTTCTCCGCGATGTAACCGTCCGCGAACAGGCGGGTCTTGTCGACGCGGGGATAGAACTCCGCCTTCATCCTCTGGTCGTCGAGGTCCTTCGCCCAGCGGACGAAGTGGTCGACCGCGCGCTGTGGCCGGTAACAGTCGTACACCTTCAGGGAGTAGCCCTCCTTCAGGAGGCCGAGCTGTGCCCTGTGGAGCGCCTGCGCGGCAGGTCTCGTGAGGAGGCACATCGGCTTCTTGTAGCCGTCGACGCGCTCACCGACGAAGTCGTGCGCCGTGTAGTAGCGCATCTCCTGGATGATCGTGGGATCGACGTCATGGAGAGCCACGAAATCCTTGGGCGCCTTGGGGTCGGGCGTCGCCTCGGCGGCCGAAGGGGCAGCGGCCACCCCTAGCAGTGCGGCGGCGGTCACGGCGGCGAGTTTCCGCAGAGCGGTAGAGGCTCGATTCATGGATCAGCTCCTATCAGGAGGCGGACCGGTCGGGGAAGACCGGCACCCGGTGATCGGATACAGTCCGCGCCGTGTCCGCATCAACCCATCCCACGCTCAACCCCGTTCCGGATTCCCACTGTTCGAGCTGTGGGGCCGCCTACGGACCCGAGGTGCACGGCTGGCCCCGCACCTGCCGGGCCTGCGACTTCGTCGCCTACCGCAACCCGCTCCCCGTGGCCGTTGCCCTGCAGCCCGTGTACGACACCGTCGGCACGGCACTCGTCGCGATCACCCGAACCATCGCCCCAGCGCGCGGGGAGCCCGCGCTGCCCGGCGGCTTCATCGACGACCGGGAGGACTGGAGGCGGGCCGTCGTCCGCGAACTCCAGGAGGAGACGGGCATCGTCGCCGCGGCACGCGACGTACGCCTCGTGGACGCCATGAGCGCCCCGGACGGCCACCTCCTGCTCTTCGGCCTCCTGCCCGAGCGCCCGGCAGGCTTCCTGCCCGCCAGCGCGCCCACCGACGAGACGGACGGCTGGCACCTCCTGCGCCGCCCGGCCGAACTGGCCTTCCCCCTCCACACGCTGGCGGTGAAGGCCTGGTTCGAAGGCCGCTACGTGTAGGCGTCACGCGCGCGCGGGCGCAGCCTCCATGCGGCGCGAACCGCTCACAGGCCGCGCACGCGCACCGGGTACCGCGGTGCGCACTCGCCGTTCTCCCGGTCCGCCTCGACCACCACACGCCCCTCGCTCCAGCGTGCCCGGAACCGCTCGATCTCCGGCTCCTCCCAGCCGTCCCCGACCTCACGTGCCGCGTGTCCGCCGCCCGAACGCCCGGGCGCCGGCGCCCACGCCTCCAAGGCGATGCCGCCGTCCGGCTCGCGCACGGGAAGAACCGCCCCACCACGCGCGAGCACCGGGATGCGCGACAGCGGTGCGTCCACCGTGACCTGTCCAGGCCCCTCGAACGCCTGACCGGTCGCGGTGTCGTACCAACGCCCCGGTGGCAGCCGCACGGTGCGGCGGTCGACTCCCGGCTCCAGGACGGGGGCCACCAACAGGCAGTCGCCCAACAAGAAGGCGTCCTCGCAGTCCCGCAACGCCCTGTCCTCCGGAGCGCCCCACCACAAGGGCCGCACATACGGGGCGCCAGTGCGCCGGGCGAGACGCGCGAGGGTCATGAAGTACGGAGAGAGGCGACGCCGCTCCTCCAGCACCACGCGCGCGTGCCCGAGCACCTCCTCACCGAACACCCACGGCTCGCGCCGGCCCGCCCGCAGCGCCGAATGAGTACGGAACAGCGGCATGTAGGCGCCCATTTGGAACCAGCGGACAAACAGCTCCGCTGACGGCATCCCGTCGAACCCGCCCACATCAGGCCCCGAATACGGCACCCCGCACAACCCGAGCCCCACCACCAAGGAGAGCGAGGCACGCAGTCCGGCCCACTCGGTGGCGACATCCCCCGACCACGTCCCTCCGTAGCGCTGCAACCCCACCCAACCGGACCGCGAGAACAGGAACGGCCGCTCCTGCGGCTGCAGTTCGCGCAGCGCCTCGTAGCCCGCGCGCGCCATGCACAGCGCGTACACGTTGTGCGCCTCCCGATGGTCTCCGCCGCGCCCCTCGACCGCGTGGCGCGACGAACGGGGGAGCGTCGGCTCACCGAACGCCGCGAAGGACACCGGCTCGTTCATGTCGTGCCAGAAGCCGGAGAAACCCTGCGCGAGACGCTCCTCGTAGAGACCGCCCCACCACTTGCGCACCCGCTCCGCTGTGAAGTCCGGATACATCGACTCACCGGGCCACACGACCCCACGCACCGGCCGCCCCTTCGCGTCGTGCACGAAGGCGTCGATCGCCCGCCCTCCGTCGTACACGGCATTGCCCCGCTGCGCCTTGACCGCCGGATCGACGATCGACACCAACCGGACCCCCTCACCGCGCAACTGTTCGGCCATCCTGGGCAAGGAGGGAAACCGCTCGCGGTCCACGGTGAAGACCTGCCGCGCCGCGAGGTGATCGATGTCCAGATGGACCGCCTCCAAGGGCAGATCGCGCTCCCTGTAGCCGGCCACGACGCGACGCACCTCCTGCTCGCTCCCGAACCCCCACCGCGCGTGCTGGTGGCCCAGCGCCCAGCCCGGAGGCACCGTCGGCGCACCGGTCAACTGAGTCCATACGTGCAGTACGCGCGCGGGGGTACCCACCACCACCCAGCAGCGCAACGGGCCGCCCTCCATGCTCAGTTCCGACGTCCCGGCGCAGTCGTGCCCGGAGCCCGCGCCCTCGCGGCCCTCACGGAGGCCGACGACCCCGTCCCAGGTGTTGTCGTGGAACACCAGGTGCGTCCCGGCGTCCGCGACCACCATCTGCACCGGCATCGTCAGCGACAGCGGATCGTCCCGCGGACCGAACGAACCGCCCGGATCCGTGTTCCACAACCGGTACGTCGCATCGCGCAGCCGCGGGCCGCAGGCGCGCCCTCCCAGACCGAAGAAGCGCGCGTCCGCGGCGACCTCGGAACGCTGCGCCCAGCGCGCCTCGCCGCCGTCCTCGGGCTCCCACCAGCGCGGCGGCAGATCGCGGCGCAACAGCACCCCGCCAGGCGTACGCACCTCCAAGGCGCCGTGCCGGGAGACCACGACGGTCACCCGCTCGGACACCACCCGCCAGCCACCGTCCTTGTCCGGCTCGAGCACCGCCCGCGAATCCGCCTCTGGGCACACCCCGGCAAGCCCGTACGAGGGCTCGGGTTCGGCACCGTCCCAGCCCCAGAAGAGAGCACCGCTCACCGTGACCGTGATGCGCAGCCGGGACCGCGTGAACCGCACCAGACCGCCACCCGGCTCGGGCGTCACACCGACCACGGAGCCCGGGACCCTGGCTCGCTGGGGACCCCGCCGGCGCAGCCCCACGGAGTCCGCGCGACGATGCCGCCACGACGCCCGCACGGCGCGCAGCCCTTGGGGCGACCCCACAAACGAGATCGTCTTCGCCAAGCGCACCAGGTCACGACCATCCATGCTGCTCACCCTGCCACCGAGGCGCACGCGTGCGTGCCGCGTTCAACTGCCGTTCACCCGTGGTGACAGCACATCTTCGCGAGGCTGACTATGTGGGGTACACCCTGGTGCCGAAGTCGATCACGTGGCATCGTCCAGTGAGCCGCGTCAGGCGCACACTCCGCGGTGCGCGCCAGAGACGCACACGCCGCGTATTTCCTGGAGCCGCATCATGTCCACCGCGAACCCGTCACCGCTCTGGCAGCCCGACCGGCAGCAGATCGCCGACGCCCAGATCACACGGTTCCAGGCCTGGGCGGCCGAACAGCACGGCGCGCCCGCCGAAGGCGGCTACGAGGCGCTGCACCGCTGGTCGGTCACCGAACTCGAAACGTTCTGGAAGGCCGTCACCGAGTGGTTCGACGTGCGCTTCACGCACCCCTACGCGCGCGTGCTCGGCAGCCGCGCCATGCCCGGCGCCGAGTGGTTCCCGGAAGCCACGCTCAACTACGCGCAGCACGCCCTGCGCACGGCGGACGACCCCACGCGCGCGGACACCCCCGCGATCCTCCACGTGGACGAGACCCACGAACCCCGCCCCGTCACCTGGGCCGAGCTGCGCCGGCAGGTCGGCTCCCTGGCCGCGGAACTGCGCGCCCTCGGCGTCCGCCCGGGCGACCGCGTCAGCGGCTACCTGCCCAACATCCCCGAGGCCGCCGCCGCCCTCCTCGCCACAGCGGCCGTCGGAGCCGTCTGGACCTCCTGCGCCCCCGACTTCGGCGCACGCAGCGTCCTGGACCGCTTCCAGCAGGTGGAGCCCGTCGTCCTGTTCACCGTCGACGGCTACCGCTACGGCGGCAAGGAGCACGACCGCCGCGACACCGTTCAGGAGCTCCGCGACGAACTGCCCTCCCTGCGCGCGGTGGTACACATCCCGCTGCTCGGCACCAAGGCCCCCGAAGGCGCCCTGGAGTGGTCCGACCTCACCTCCGCCGACGTCACGCCCGTCTACGAAGAGGTGCCCTTCGACCACCCGCTGTGGGTGCTCTACTCCTCAGGCACCACTGGCCTCCCCAAGGCCATCGTCCAGTCGCAGGGCGGCATCCTCGTCGAACACCTCAAGCAGATCGGCCTGCACTGCGACCTCGGCCCCGACGACCGCTTCTTCTGGTACACGTCCACGGGCTGGATGATGTGGAACTTCCTCGTCGGCGGCCTGCTCACCGGCACCACGATCGTCACCTACGACGGCAGCCCCGGATACCCCGAGACCGGCGCTCAGTGGGCGATCGCCGAACTCACCGGAGCAACCTTCTTCGGCACCTCCGCCGCGTACGTCATGGCCTGCCGCAAGGCCGACGTGCACCCCGCGCGCGACCACGACCTCTCCCGCGTCAAGTGCGTCGCCACCACGGGCTCCCCGCTCCCGCCGGACGGCTTCCGCTGGCTCCACGACGAGGTGCGCGACGACCTCTGGATCGCCTCGGTCAGCGGCGGCACCGACGTCTGCTCCTGTTTCGCCGGAGCCGTACCCACGCTCCCCGTCCACATCGGCGAGCTCCAGGCGCCGGCCCTCGGTACGGACCTCCAGGCATGGGACCCCTCGGGCACCCCCCTGACCGACGAGGTCGGCGAACTCGTCGTCACCAACCCGATGCCGTCCATGCCGATCCGCTTCTGGAACGACCCCGACGGCAGCCGCTACCACGACAGCTATTTCGACACCTACCCCGGAGCCTGGCGCCACGGGGACTGGATCACGCTGACCACGCGCGGCTCCGTCGTCATCCACGGCCGCTCCGACTCCACCCTCAACCGCCAGGGCGTCCGGATGGGCTCCGCCGACATCTACGAGGCCGTGGAGCGCCTCCCCGAGATCCGTGAGTCACTCGTCATCGGCCTGGAACAGCCCGACGGCGGCTACTGGATGCCCCTCTTCGTCCACCTCGCCCCGGGCGCCGCACTCGACGACGCACTGCGTTCCCGCATCAAGCAGGTCATCCGCGAACAGCTCTCTCCGCGCCACGTGCCCGACGAGGTCATCGAAGCCCCCGGCGTCCCGCACACCCTCACCGGAAAGCGGATCGAGGTCCCCGTCAAGCGCCTGCTCCAGGGAACCCCGCTGGAAAAGGCCGTGAACCCCGGCTCCATCGACAACCTCGAACTCCTCAAGTTCTACGAGGAGATCGCCCGCAAGCGCGCCTGACGACGTCACCGAGCGTCGCGTTGTCAGTGCCCCCGATTACTCTGAGTGAGTAGTAGTCAAGCGCACTCAGGGGGAATCATGGGGCAGACGCAACCCAGCCGGACGACCAGCATGCGGCGCGTCCTTCGCCGCGAAGTAGCGGGAACCATCGGCCTGTTGGCCGACGAGCAGGACTTCGCGGCGATGCGGCGCTACCGCAGCTTCACCTTCGACGACCACACGACGTACCTGCGCCAAGTGGAAGGACTCCTCAAGACCCTGGCCGCGGCCGGGGGACACACCACGGTCACCCTCTTCGACCCGTCCGAGTTCGCGGAGTTCTGCACGGCGGAGGGCCTGGACCCGGACAGCTCCACGAGCCGCACGCGATTCACCGCGGAACTCGCCGCGACGGGCCCCGGAATCGCCTACCAGGGGCAGCCCCTGGCAGACCTCGTCCCCGAACTCGTGGAAGAGGCCGTCCGCCAGGCGACCTGGGATTACGCGACATCCGTCCTGTCCCGCACGGGGCCCTGCGCCGCGTGCGGGCAGGACATCGGACGAATGGCCTTCGCCAGGGCCTCGTTCCTCGTCGCCCGAGTGATCGACGCGATCGGCGAGGGCGCCCACCACTGGGTCTGCAGCGTGCTCACCGACAGGGAGTCGCTGCACGCCGTACTCCGCATCGACGCCGGCGAACCCGGCACGGTCAGGGTCGACGAGTCCGCGGCCATGGAGGTCACCGCCGTACTGGCGCTGGCGATCGTCACGCGACGAGCTTCCGCCGTCATCGTGCGCAGCGTGGCCACAGGCGAGGAAGCCCGGGTCTACGGCTGGCACCTGAAAGAGGAAGCGCTCCAACCGATCCCCGCGGGCCGGGTCTTCGACGCCTACTGCACCGACGCGGACTCCGGTGAACTCTCCGCTCCGGAACCAGGCGTGAACTACTGCACCGCACCAGCAGTGGACGACACGAAGCAGGAAGGGCGGCACCGCCACTGATCCCTGCGGACATGCGCGGAGGGCGCCCCGCCCAAAGGCGGAGCGCCCTCCGAAGACACCGATCGTGCCGAGCGTGCTCGGTTACTCGCCGGACAGCACGGCCTGAGCCGCGTTGCGCGCTTCCTCGGCGGACTCGGCCGCACGCGCGGCAGCGGCCGCTCGCTCGCACTGCGCCAGCGTGTACTTGGCGAGCGTCGCCCGCACGTACGGAATCGAAGCGGCACCCATGGAAAGGGAGGTGACACCCAGACCGGTCAGGACACACGCGAGCAGCGGGTCGGACGCGGCCTCACCGCAGACGCCACAGCTCTTGCCCTCGGCCTTCGCCGCCTCGGCGGACAGCGAGACCAGGTCGAGCAGCGCGGGCTGCCACGGGTCCTGCAGACGCGAGACGGCGCCGACCTGACGGTCCGCGGCGAACGTGTACTGGGCCAGGTCGTTGGTGCCGAGCGACAGGAACTCGACCTCCTGCAACACCGACCGGGCACGCAGGGCGGCGGACGGAATCTCCACCATCGCGCCGAACTTCGCCTGCAGACCGGCCGCACGGCAGGCATCGGCGAACGCCTTGGCGTCGGCGCGGTCGGCCACCATCGGAGCCATGACCTCGAGGTAGACCGGAAGCCCCTCGGACGCCTTCGCCAGCGCGGTCAGCTGCGTGCGCAGCACCTCCGGGTGGTCGAGCAGCGTCCGCAGGCCCCGCACGCCCAGAGCCGGGTTGGGCTCGTCGCCGGGCGTCAGGAAGTCCAGGGGCTTGTCGGCGCCCGCGTCGAGCACACGCACCACGACGCGGCCCTGGGGGAACGCCTCCAGCACCTGCCGGTACGCCTCGACCTGCTTCTCCTCGGACGGCGCGTTCTTGCTGTCGTCCAGGAAGAGGAACTCGGTGCGGAACAGGCCGACGCCCTCGGCGCCCGCCTCCACCGCCGCGGGTACGTCCGCCGGGCCACCGACGTTCGCCAGCAGCGGCACCTTGTGACCGTCGGACGTGGCACCGGGGCCGGTCGCGGCGGCGAGCGCCGCCTTGCGCTCGGCGGCCGCGGCCTCCAACGCGGTGCGCTTCTCCGCACTGGGGTCGACGAAGATCTCACCGGTGCTGCCGTCAACGGCGACGACGGTGCCCTCGGCGAGCTCACCCGCACCCGGGAGAGCCACCACGGCCGGCACTCCAAGGGCGCGGGCCAGGATCGCGCTGTGGCTCGTCGGCCCGCCTTCCTCGGTGATGAAACCGAGCACGAGCGCGGGGTCGAGAAGCGCGGTGTCCGCGGGCGCGAGGTCACGCGCGATGAGCACGTACGGCTTGTCGCTGTCCGGAACACCGGGCATCGGGACGCCGAGAAGCCGGGCCACGATGCGGTTGCGCACGTCGTCGAGGTCCGCGACGCGACCCGCCATGTACTCACCGGCACCGGCGAGGAGCTCGCGATAGTGCGAGAACGCGTCGTAGATCCCGCGCTCGGCCGTGCTCCCGACGGCGATACGACGGTCGACATCGGCCATCAGCTCGGGGTCCTGGGCGATCATGGCTTGGGCCTCGAGCACCGCCTGGGCCTCGCCACCGGCCAGATTGCCGCGCGCCATCAGGTCGGCCGCTACAGCCTCGACGGCCTGGCGGGCGCGCCCCTGTTCGCGCTCGGCCTCTTCCGCCGGGATCTGCTTGGCCGGCGGCTCGAGCACCGCCGTTCCCATGTGCCGAACCTCGCCGATCGCCACACCGTGGCTCACGCCGACGCCTCGCAGCGTTGTCTCCATCTCACCGTCTCCGATAGTGCGGCGAGCGCTGCCGCCGCGTTGATTTTCCAGCCGACCGTCAGTGACGGAGCGTGTCACTTCCAGCCGAAGAGCGCGTCGCCGGCCTTGAGGTCCCCGTCCTCGACTACGTCTGAGAGGGACTCGGCCGTGGCCTCGAGGGCGACGACCGGGCAGATCGGCGACTTGCCGGCGGCCTCGACGGCGGCTGGGTCCCAACGAACCACCGACTGCCCGCGCGTCACGGTGTCGCCCTTGTTGACGAGCAGCTCGAAGCCCTCGCCGTTGAGCTGGACGGTGTCGATGCCCAGGTGCGTCAGCACCCCATGGCCTTCTTCGTCCACCACGACGAAGGCGTGCGGGTGAAGGGACACCACGATGCCGTCAACGGGGGCGACGGCGTCGGACTTCTCGCGCGCGGGGTCAATGGCGGAGCCGGGGCCGACCATCGCACCGGAGAACACCGGGTCAGGAACAGCGGAGAGCCCGATGGCGCGTCCGGTGAGCGGGGACGTCACACTGGTCATGGCAAGCCTCCCAGGGGGCGGAGATTCAGGATCGCCGTCACTGCCTGTCCTGGACGGCGCACTGTTCAGAAGCGTAAGTCATAAAAAGTCCCGGTTCCCTACGAGAGGTACCGGTTGGCGGACGTAGGGGCCGCAGGCAAACGATTTGCGCCGAAGCTCGGGACCGATGTACTGTCGTACCCCTGCCTGGGGGAGTCCGACGCCAACGAGCGTCCAACACTCCGGCAGCATCTATCAAGTCTTAGTTGCATTGCGAACCTTACTTTTGCATGTCTGCAGGGTGTGGTCAGCGGGCCGAGAAAAGACTGATAGTGTTCGATCTCGCCGGAAGAGACCGCGATAGCGGATTCTTCAGGCAGGCGAAAACTTCGAGGAAATCGGCCGGTGAAACGGTCTGATAGAGTCGGAAACGCGAAACAGCAAGAACCAAAAGTAAGATCGAAGGGAAGCGCCCGGAGGAAAGCCCGAGAGGGTGAGTACAAAGGAAG
>NZ_JASERL010000014.1 GCF_030766935.1 Streptomyces sp. KL109B
CCCTACTGCCCTACTGCATTCGTCTCCTACTGATGGCCAACTTATGGCACTCAGTTCCCTCTGTAAAGGTACGTAGTGCCAAGGTGGCCCGAGCGGTGTTACGTTCCCGGCATGAGCGAGGCGCGCGAGGTCAACGGGTCCACGGGGCCACAGAAGAAGGCACCCATGCGGGAGGTGCTGGCCGAGGCGGCGTTCCAGTTGTTCATGGAGCGCGGCTTCGAGCGGACGACCGTGGACGACATCGTGGCGCGGGCCGGGGTGGGGCGGCGGTCCTTCTTCCGGTACTTCCCGTCCAAGGAGGACGCGGTCTTCCCGGACCACGAGAGCTGCCTCGCCGACATGACGGCCTTCCTGGAGGCCGCGGGCGACGAGAGCGACGCCGTCGACGTGGTGTGCGACGCCGCGAGCCTGGTGCTGCGGATGTACGCGGCCAACCCCGAATTCTCGGTCCAGCGCTACCAGTTGACGCGCGAGGTGCCGGGGCTGCGGACCTACGAGCTGTCGGTCGTGCGGCGCTACGAGCGCACGCTCGCCGGGTATCTGCGGCAGCGCTGGGCCGGCGCAGCGGACGGCGCGCTGCGGGCCGAGGTGGTGGCCGCCTCCGTGGTGGCCGCGCACAACAACGGCCTGCGCTCCTGGCTGCGTTCGGGCGGCGAGGACGACGCCGAGGGGGCGGTGGACCACGCGCTGCGACTCGTACGGCGCACCTGGGGGGAGGGCGGCGCGGCCGGCGCGGTGGCGCCCGAGCCCCAACAGGAGGACGTCGTCGTGATGGTGGCGCCCAAGGGGGCCCCGATGTGGCGGGTGATCCAGCGGGTGGAGTCGGCGCTGCGGGACGGCTGACCGCGCACCCTGTGTACGGCACCCGAAGCAAGTTGATGGTACTCAGTGTCTTTACCGGCTGGCACTCAGTGTCATACGCTGATGGGGCGTCGAGGCACTGCCGCCCGGCGCACAGCGGTGAGTGCGGGAGGCCGAAGGATGTCAGTGATCTCAGCGCCGGAGAGCATCGAGCGCCGCGCGGGCACCGACGCGCAGGACGCGGGTTTCGCCTATCAGCGCTGCCGTTGGTGTGGCACCCCGTCGTTCCGCCGGCTGCTCTGCCCGGTCTGCGCGTCGAGCGAGCTCAAGACGGAGTACAGCGCGGGCCCGGGCGTTGTGGTCCAGTCCCGCGTCGTGCACCGCGGCACCGGAGTCGCGCGCAACGAGGCGCTGGTCCGCTTCCCGGAGGACTTCGTCGTGCCGTGCCGCATCGTGGGCACCGCACCGCACATGGTGTGGCTCGGCGCCGCCGTGCGCTCGGTGGTCAACGCGGCGGCCGACTCGGGCGAGGTCCTCTTCGAGCTGGTGGACGACCTCGCCGCCGAGCACGACCCCTACGGCCGCCTGCGCTGAACTGAACTGAACTGAACTGCTCTCGGGCAGGCTCTACTTGGCGGCCTGCGCCGCCTCCTCGGCGATCCGGTCGAACTGCTCGCCCATCGCGGCGGCCAGCGCCTGCGCGGCGGACAGCGGGCGCACCATCACCATGAAGTCGTCGATCAGGCCGTCCTCGTCGAAGTGCAGGAAGTCGCAGCCGGTGATCTGCCGCTCGCCGACCCGCGCCTCGAAGACGAGCACGTGGTCGCGCCCGTCGGCGTCCCCGATCTCCCGTACGTAGCGGAAGTCATCGAAGACCCGGGTGACGCCGCGCAGGATCGCCGCGGTGATCGCCTTGCCCGGGTACGGCTTGAACACGACCGGGCTGCGGAAGACCACGTCGTCGGCCAACATGGCCTCGACGGCCGCGAGATCGCCCTTCTCCACGGCTGCGCGGAAGGGGTGCATGAGGGTGCCTCCTCGGGTGCGTCGGGTGCGTCGGGTGTGTCAGGCCTCGGGCTGTTTGAGCTGAAGCCCGTTCTCCCAGATCTTGTTGAGCGTCGTCACGAGCTTCTCGTACGGGATGCGCTGGCCGAGGACGAACACCAGGTACGCCATGCGGCTCACCATCACCGACAGGGCGTGCGCCGTCACCAGCGGGTCGAGGCCGGGATCGGCGAGGCCCTCGTCCTGGAGGGAGCGGATCAGCTTGGCGTTGCGGCGCGCGAACGCGTTGCCCCGCTCGATGCGGAGCTGCTTGAACGTCTCGTCGACCTGGGCGACCTGCTCGAAGAGCGCCATGAGGCGGGCGTTCTTCTTGTAGGCGCGCAGATACTCGCGGTTGGACGCGTCGATCATCTCGCGCGGATCGGTGATGCCGGTGCGCTCGCGCAGATGCGGGTGCAGCATCTCCTCCTGCACCTGCGCGACGAGCGCCTGGAAGATCTCTTCCTTGCTGTTGAAGTACGTGTAGAACGAGCCCGACGCGACATGCGCGGCCTTGGAGATGTCCGTGATCCGCGCGTCGAGATACCCGTCGCGCTCGAACACCTCGCGCGCGGCGGTCACGAGCGCGTTGCGCGTGCGGACGCCGCGGGCGCTGCGGGGCGTGATGGGTTGCTTCTGGCCGCCGTCTGCGGCCGGGGCCTGGGCAGCCAACGCGGTCCCTTCGCTCGTGTCACCAGCGCTTCCACGGCTGGTGGCTGCGGATGCTATCAGCCGACTCCGTCGAGAAACTCCAGCAGAGCGGCGTTCACGGCGCCGGCCCGCTCCTGCTGGATCCAGTGCCCCGCCCCGTCGAGCACGACCCGTCCGCGCAGATCGGTCAGCACCTCTTCAAGGCGGTCGGCGGGCATGAAGCGGGCCACCGGGTCCGCGGATCCGGTGACGAACAGGGAGGGGCGGTCGATGGTGCGTCCCGCGAGGTGCTCGGTCAGCTCCCAGGTACGGTCCAGGTTCCGGTAGTAGTTCAGGCCGCCGGTGAAGCCGGTCCGCTCGAACTCCTCGACGTAATAGGCGAGTTCGTCGTCGTCGAGCCACCGCGGCGGCGGGAACTTCTCGTCCGGGCGCTCCGCCCACTCGGCGGACCAGATCTCCCGGGTCACCAGCGTCCTGCGTACGTTGTGCGCGAGCGCGCGGTCCGCGACGCCCGGCTCCTGGAACCACACCATGTAGAAGGCGTCACCGAGCCGCCGCCGCATCACGGGCAGCGGCGCCACGGGCGAGCGCGGCGCCACCGGCACACTCATCCCGACCACGCCCCGCACCCGCTCCGGGTGCTCCCACGCCATGTGCCACACGACCTGCGCACCCCAGTCGTGCCCCACGAACACCGCGTCGTCCGCGCCCACCTCGTCCAGCAGCCCCACCAGGTCCGCGCAGACGGTGAGTGTGTCGTACGCCTCGGGCTCCGCGGGCCGTGAACTCCCGCCGAAACCCCGCAGATCCGGGGCGAGCACCCGATAGCCCGCCGCGCCGAGCGCGAGCACCTGGTGGCGCCACGAGAACGCCAGCTCGGGGAAGCCGTGGCAGAGCACCACCAGTGGCTTGTCGGAGTCCGCGGGGCCGTGCTCGAAGACGCGCAGCGAGATCCCGTTGGTGTCGACCTGGCGGGACTTCACATGCTGCCACTCGGCCGCGGCGGTGGGGGCGCTCATGCAGGCAACTCCTCGATGTCGGCGCAACAAGCCCTGTTCAAGGGCGTGTTCAAGGTATTGAAGTTGACGTTGGGTTCAAATATACAGGGGGCGGCCGCAGGGCCGCAGCGGTCGTGACATGTTCGGACGACGGAGGAGCCCCGCACGTGAATCCGCCCACCGCACAGCCCCGAAAAGGCGCCGAGCAGGCAGCCGGCGCCGAGACACCCCCGACCCGAGCGTCGGGCAAACTCCTCGCCGCGGGACTCATCGGCAGTTCCATCGAGTGGTACGACTTCTTCCTCTACGGGACGGCCGCCGCGCTGGTCTTCCCCGAGGTCTTCTTCCCCGACTCCTCGGCGCTCACCGGCACCCTGCTGTCGTTCAGCACCTTCTGGGCGGGCTTCCTGGCGCGCCCGATCGGCGGCGTCGTCGCGGGACACCTCGGCGACCGGCACGGCCGCAAGGCCATGGTCGTCATCTCCATGGCCCTGATGGGCGCCTGCACCTTCCTGATCGGCTGCCTGCCGGGCGCCGGTGTCATGGGCGCGGCTGCGCCGCTGCTCCTCGTACTGCTGCGCTTCGTCCAGGGCCTCGCCTGCGGCGCCCAGTGGGGCGGCATCGCGCTGCTGCTCACCGAGTCCGCCTCGCCCAAACGCAAGGGGTACGCGGGCACCTTCGGGCAGATGGGTGTCTCGCTCGGTGTCTTCCTCGGCAACGGTGCCTTCCTCCTCGCGAGCGCGACGGCATCGGACGAGGCGTTCATGAGCTGGGGCTGGCGCATCCCGTTCCTGGCGAGCGGCGTGCTGCTGCCCGTCGTGATGTACGTACAGAACAAGGTCGAGGACTCGCCCGAGTTCCGGCGGATGGCCGAGCAGGCCGCCGCGAAGAGCGAGAAGGAGAAGGTGGCACGGGCGCCCGTCGTCGAGGTGATCCGCACCAAGTGGCGCACCGTGCTGCTCGCGGCCGGACTGCTCGCCGGCACCAACTGCCTCTTCTACATCAGCATCGCGGGCGTCGTCAGCTACGCCGCCGAACACCTCGGGCTCGACAAGGACGCCATCCTGCTCGTCGCGATGCCGGTGACAGCGGTCGGGGCGTTGTTCGTGCTGTGGGCGGGGTGGCTGTCCGACCGGGTCGGACGGCGGCCCGCCGTCCTCGTCGGTGCGGCGATCATCGTGCTGTGGGCGTTCCCGTACTTCTGGCTGGTCAACACCGGGTCGTTGGTGTGGCTCGGGGTGGCCGTGCTGGTGGGTGGCTTCGGCCAGTCGCTCACGTACGGGCCGCTCGCCGCGTACATCGGCGAACTCTTCGAGCCGCGCGTGCGGTACTCCGGTGCCTCGCTGGCCTACCAGATCGCGGCGCTCACCATCAGCGGCGGCACCCCGCTCATCATGACCGCCATCATCGGTGGCACCGGAGGCACCACCTGGGTGTCGGTGTTCGTCGCGGTGATGGGGCTGCTCACGTTCGGCAGCGCGTGGGTGCTGCGTGAGACCAATCCGCGCGAGGTACGCGAGGACCCGACAGCGGTGCCCGGCACCGTGGGAGGAGTGTGACCGTGACGACGACCGAGGAACCTTTGGCGTACGCGGAGCGGCGGGGGGCGGTCAGCGTGGTGACGCTCAATCGGCCCGAGCGGCTCAACGCCTGGACCAATGAGCTGGAGGACCGGTACTTCGAGCTCCTCGACGAGGCCGAGGCCGACCCCGAGGTGCGGGCGATCGTCGTGACCGGGGCGGGGCGCGGGTTCTGCGCGGGTGCCGACATGGCCGAGCTGCAACGGATCGGCTCCGCCGGGGACGCGGGGGAGGAGCGGCCGAAGCGGGAGCGGCCGCGGTGGTATCCGCTGAGCCTGCGCAAGCCGTTGATCGGGGCGATCAACGGGGCGGCGGCGGGGCTCGGGTTCGTCGAGGCGCTCTACTTCGACGTGCGGTTCAGCACGCCGGAGGCCAAGTTCACGACGTCGTTCGCGCGGCGCGGGCTGATCGCCGAGTACGGGGTGGCGTGGCTGCTGCCGCGGCTCGTGGGGCCGGCGCGGGCGGCGGACCTGCTGCTGTCGGGGCGGGTGGTGCGGGGTGCGGAGGCGTACGAGATGGGGTTGGTGAACCGGGTCGTCGAGCGGGACCGGTTGCTGGGGGAGGCGGTGGCGTATGCGGAGGAGTTGGCTACGTGGTGTTCGCCTACGTCGATGAGTGTCATGAAGCAGCAGTTGAGCGAGGCGTTCGAGGTGGACTTCGAGACTGCGGCGAGGAGGGCGGAGGTGTTGATGGAGGAGTCGTTCGGGCGGGCCGACGCGGCGGAAGGGGTGGCGAGTTATTTGGAGGGGCGGGAGCCGGGGTTTCGGCCGTTGTCCGGGTGACGTGGTGGTAGGGGTGCGGTCACCCGGGGGTGCGGTCGCGGGGCTCTGCCCCGGGCCCCGCGCCTCAAGCGCCGGCGGGGCTTGATTGTGGTCGTCCGCCGCCGAGGCTCCAAAAGATCGGGGCTCTGCCCCGGACCCCGCTGCCTCTCGTCCGACGGCGGGGCTTGAGTGCGGGCCGGAGGGGGCTTGATTGTGGCCGTACGGGCTTGAGCGGTGAGGCCGCTCTAGAACTTGACGTCGGATTCAAGTACGGTGCTGTGCGGACAGGGTCGAGTGGTGTGAGTGAAGGGGTGGAGAGCGGGATGTTGATCGATGGCAAGGTCGCGGTCGTGACCGGGGCCGCTGGGGGTATCGGCGCGGCCGTCGCGCAGCGGCTCCTGGAGGCGGGCGCCCGTGGTGTGGTGCTGACCGACCTCGACGGCTCCCGCCTGGACGCGACCGTGGGGCGGCTCGGGGAGGCGCACGACGGGCGTGTGGCGGGGCGGGCCGGGGACGCGGGTGACACCGGGCAGCTGCGGGAGCTGATCGCGCTCGCGGAGGAGCGGTTCGGGCCCGTCGACCTGTACTTCGCCAACGCCGGGATCGGCGGTGGCTCGGGCCTCGGCGCGAGCGAGGAGGAGTGGGAGCGCGCGCTCGACATCAACGTCATGGCGCATGTGCGCGCCGCGAAGCTGCTCGTGCCGGGGTGGGTGGAGCGCGGCGAGGGGTACTTCTTCTCCACCGCGTCCGCCGCCGGGCTGCTCACACAGATCGGCTCCGCCACGTACTCCGTCAGCAAGCACGCCGCCGTCGCCTTCTCCGAGTGGCTCTCGGTCACGTACGGGGACGAGGGGGTGCGGGTGAGCTGCCTGTGTCCGCAGGGCGTCGAGACCGAGCTGCTGATGGCCGGCACCCGCTCGTCCGATCCCGCCGAACAGGCCGCCGCCCGCGCCGTGTTGGACGCCGGGAACCTGCTCAAGCCGCTGGACGTCGCCGACGAGGTGGTGGCGGCCGTCGGGGACGAGCGGTTCCTCGTGCTGCCGCACCCGCAGGTGCTCGACTTCTACCGGCACAAGGGCAGCGATTACGACCGGTGGCTGCGCGGCATGCGGCGCTACCAGAAGTCCGTGCGATGAGCGAGCCGCGCAGTGCCGTCCTCTTCGACTTCGGTGGTGTGCTGACCACGAGTCTCGTCGGGGCCTTCGAGGAGCTCGGGCGTGAACTCGCCGGTGACAGCGGGCTGTTGCTGCGGTTGCTCACGCACGATGAGAAGAGCAGTGCCCTGCTCGTCGCGCACGAGAAGGGGCTCATCGGGCAGGGCGAGTTCGAGGACGGGTTCGCGGCGCGGCTGCGCGCCCACGGCGCCGACGTCGCGGCCGAAGGGCTCGTCCGCCGGATGCAGGCCGGCCTGCGGCCCGACCCGGACACCGTCGCGCTCGTCGCCAAGCTGCGCGCCGACGGGTATCGCGTCGGGCTGCTCTCCAACTCCCTCGGCGACGACTGCTACGCGGGCTTCGACCTGCCCGCGCTGTTCGACGCCGTCACCATCTCCGGCGAGATCGGCGTCCGCAAACCCTCGCGGCGCGCCTACGCCATCGCCTGCGAACGCCTCGGCGTCGCACCCGAACAGACCGTCATGGTCGACGACCTGGAACAGAACATCACGTCCGCGGCCCGCATCGGCATCGCCGGGATCGTGCACCGCGACGCCGCCACGACCGCCGCCGAACTCGACCGCCTGCTGGGCGAGTCGGGCCGCGTGTGACACCGAACGAACCGACTGTGGAGGAACCACTCGTGTACGAACAGACCGCCAGGGGCAAGGAGTACCAGGAGAAGCTGCTCGCCTTCATGGACGAGCACATCTACCCCGCCGAGGCCGTCTACGCGGCGCAGATGGCCGAGTCCGGCGACCCGCACTTCCACCCGCCGGTCATCGAGGAGCTGAAGACCGAGGCGAAGAAGCGCGGCCTGTGGAACCTCTTCCACCCGCACCCCGAGTGGGGCCCGGGACTCACCAACCTCGAATACGCGCCGCTCGCCGAGATCATGGGGCGGAGTGCGGGGCTCGCGCCCGAGGCCACCAACTGCAACGCGCCCGACACCGGCAACATGGAGGTCCTCACCCTCTTCGGCACCGAGGAGCACAAGGAGAAGTGGCTGGGGCCCCTCCTGAACGGTGAGATCGCCTCCGCGTTCGCCATGACCGAGCCCGCCGTGGCCAGTTCGGACGCCAGCAACATCCAGATGCGGATGGAGCGCGACGGCGACGACTACATCCTCAACGGCCGCAAGTGGTGGACCTCCAACGCCCTGCACCCGCACTGCAAGGTCCTCATCGTCATGGGCAAGACGGACCCCGACGGGCCCGCCTTCCGGCAGCAGTCGATGATGGTCGTGCCGATCGACGCCCCGGGCGTGAAGGTGCTTCGCGGGCTGCCCGTCTTCGGGTACCAGGACCGCGAGGGGCACGCCGAAGTGCTCTTCGAGAACGTCCGCGTGCCGGCCACCGACCTGCTGTCCGGCGAGGGCGACGGGTTCCTGATCAGCCAGGCGCGGCTCGGCCCCGGCCGCATCCACCACTGCATGCGCTCCATCGGCATGGCCGAGCGGGCCCTCGACCTGATGATCGACCGGGCCCAGTCCCGGACCACCTTCGGGTCACCGGTCGCGGAGCGCGGCAACATCCAGGACTGGATCGCCGAGGCCCGCATCGAGATCGACATGGCGCGGCTGCTCACCCTCAAGGCCGCGTACCTGATGGACACCGTCGGCAACAAGGAGGCGCGCACCGAGATCGCCGCGATCAAGGTGGCCGCGCCGAACGTCGCCCTGAAGGTCGTCGACCTCGCGATCCAGGTGCACGGCGGAGGCGGCGTCTCCGACGACTTCCCGCTCGCCAGCATGTACGCGCACCTGCGGACGCTGCGCCTTGCCGACGGTCCCGACGAGGTGCACAAGCGGACCATCGCCCGGCGCGAGCTGCGCCGCCGGGAGAAGCAGCGGTGACGTCCCGCCCGTTGTGACGGGGTGGTGGACGGGGCTGGTCCTCCGGGTGAAGCGTGCGCGAGGATGGAGGCATGACCGCGGCCCAGCGTGCCATGACCGAACTCGGAACATGGCCGAACCTGGTAAGTGGCCCGCCCCAGTGCTCAGTTGGGCACGCCTTCCGCGCGGCGGGCCACGACCTCGTCCACTTCCATGCCGATGACTGCGCCGATCTGTACCTGACCTCGTCGGTGGTGCAGCGACTGCTTCCGCAGCTGCGACACAACAGCGCCATAAGGGTGCGACCGGGAGACTCCTGGATTACCGTGCTCCTCGAATGCGACACGGATGTGCAGCTGTTGCTGAGTTTGGTGAGCGTCGCCCTCAAGGAACACGACGCGCACGCCTGCCCCTCACCTCCGTGTGACTGGGAACGCGGTTAGCGAACGGCGGTCGACGGCGAGAGGCGAGTACCCGATGCGCAAGATCGTTTTCATGATGGGCATGTCCCTCGACGGCTATATGGAGGCACCCGGCCGGGACATCGGCTGGCACCGGGTCGACGAGGAACTGCACCAGCACATGAACGACGTGAGCCGTTCCTTCGGCGGGATCCTCGGCGGACGCCTCACGCACGAGCTGATGGCCGGGTACTGGCCCGAGGCGGACCAGGACCCCGAGGCCACACCCGCCGTGGTCGAATTCGCGGCCATCTGGCGCGAGATCCCGAAGATCGTGTTCTCCCGGACCCTGAAGCCGGGCTCCGGCGAGTGGCACACCACCGTCATGCCCGAAGTGGTGCCCGAGGCGATCCGCGCGCTCAAGGAACAGCCCGGCGGCGACCTCGTCGTCGACGGCGCGAACCTGGCGACGACGTTCCTGGAGCACGACCTCGTCGACGAGTTCCGCGTCTACGTCCACCCGGTGCTCATCGGCACCGGCACCCCGATGTTCCACCCCGCCAAGACCTTCACCGACCGCCCGCTGCGGCTCGTGGAGACGCGGGCGTTCGGCAACGGCGTCGTGCTGCTGCGGCACGAGCGGGATCGGGCCGAGTAGGCCGAGTAGTACGGCGCTGAGCGTTACGGGGGCCGGCGATATCGCCGTGGGCGAAGTGCGGGGCAGGTGGCCGCGCGTCTTCGTACGGTGGGCCGATGAGCAACCACGAGTCGCGCCGCACCCGTCCCGTCCCGGTCCCCGAGCCCCTCTGGCGGCACGTCGTGGGTGACGTGCTGCGGCGGCGCAGGCGCGCGCAGGGGCGGACCCTGCGGGACGTGGCCGACGTCGCCGGGATCTCGATGCCCTACCTGTCGGAGGTCGAGCGCGGGCGCAAGGAGGCCTCTTCGGAGATGCTCGCGGCCGTCGCGGGGGCGCTCGGGCTCGGGCTCGTCGACGTACTCGCCCTGGCCCAGGGGGAGTTGGCGCGGGCCGCCCGGCCCATCCGTACGGTCTCCGTCACGTCCGCCGCCCAGGGCTCTCGCGGCACCGTCTGCCTCGCCGCCTGAGCACCGCCCGGGACGGCCCAGGGACGGCTCAGGGACGGTTCAGCCCGCCTCCAAGTGGCGCAGCAGCACCGGCACATGGCTGTGCTCGATGTCCTTCACCGACGTCACCAGCGTCACCCGCCCGTGCTTCGCCAGCTCGCGCACCCGGTCCACCAGATCGGCGCGGGCCGGTTCGGCCAGCTCGGCGGCGTACCGCTCGGCGAACGTGTCGTACCGGTCCGCCTTGTCCTCGTGGTACCAGGAGCGCAGCTCCTTCGACGGGGAGATGTCCTTGAGCCATTCGTCGATGTCGGCCCGCTCCTTCGAGACGCCGCGCGGCCAGAGCCGGTCCACGAGGAGGCGGGTGCCGTCGGCCGGAGTGGGCGGGTCGTAGACCCTGCGGACGGCGAAGTCACCGGAGCCATGATTTGCGGTCATGAACCCATTGTGCTGGTTTCCCCCACTTTGCGTAGCCGGGAAGGTGTTGCTTCAGTGAAGGGTGTTGCCGTGACATTCCACCGGGAGAACCCGCCATGTCGATGTCCTTCGGATCACCCTTCGGCTCGCCCGACCCGTTCAACGAACTCCTGAACCGGTTCTTCGGCATGTCCCCGGGCTCCGCGCCGCCCCAGGTGCAGCGCGTGCCCATCGGGCGGCTGCTCACCGACTCGGCGCGCGAGCTCATCGGCCGGGCCACCAACAAGGCGGCGGAGGACGGCAGTTCGGACCTCGACACCGAGCATCTGCTGTGGGCCGCGACCCAGGTCGACCCGGCCCGTACGCTGCTCGCGCAGGCCGGCGCCGAACCCGACGCGCTCGCCGCCGCCATCGCCAAGATCCTGCCGGGGGAGAGCGGCGAACCGTCCTCCGAGCCGGGTCTCACCCCGGCCGCCAAGCGCACGCTCACCGCCGCCCACGCCCGCTCCCAGGCGGCCGGCGTCTCCTACATCGGGCCCGAGCACATCCTCGGCGCCCTCCTCGACGACCCGGACGCGGGCGCCGCCCGGCTGCTGCGCGCCCAGGGCACGGACGTCGACGGGCTGCGCGGCGGCGCGGACCGGGCGGCCCGCGCCGACGGGGCGCCGAGCGCGTCCGGTGCGGCCGGTGGCGGCAGCGGCACGACCACGCTCGACGAGTTCGGCCGCGACCTCACCGAGGAGGCGAAGGCGGGCAAGCTGGATCCCGTGGTCGGCCGGGCCGAGGAGATCGAGCAGACCGTGGAGATCCTCTCGCGGCGCTCCAAGAACAACCCCGTGCTCATCGGCGAGCCCGGCGTCGGCAAGACCGCCATCGTCGAGGGCCTCGCGCAGCGCATCGTGGCGGACGAGGTGCCCGACACCCTCAAGGGCAAGCGGGTCGTCGCCCTCGACCTGTCCGGGATGGTCGCCGGGGCCCAGTACCGCGGCCAGTTCGAGGAACGCCTGAAGAAGGTCATCGAGGACGTCCAGAACGCGGGCGGCGAGATCATCCTCTTCATCGACGAGCTGCACACCGTCGTCGGTGCGGGCGCCACAGGAGAGGGCTCCATGGACGCCGGGAACATGCTCAAACCGGCCTTGGCGCGCGGCGAGTTGCACGTCGTCGGCGCCACCACCATCGACGAGTACCGCAAGTACGTGGAGAAGGACCCGGCCCTGGAGCGGCGCTTCCAGCCCGTCACCATCCCGGAGCCGAGCGTCGAGGAGACCGTGCAGATCCTCGAAGGGCTGCGGGACGCGTACGAGGCACACCACCAAGTCCGGTTCGGGGACGGCGCGTTGGCGGCCGCCGCCGAACTGTCCGACCGGTACATCAGCGACCGGTTCCTGCCCGACAAGGCCATCGACGTGATGGACCAGGCCGGGGCCAGGGTCCGGCTGCGCAGCGCCGGACGCTCCACCGAGGTCGTCAGCCGCGAGGACCGGATCGCCAAGCTCAGGCGCGAGAAGGACCAGGCCGTCGCCGCCGAGGACTTCGAGAAGGCGTCCGAGCTGAAGCAGCGGATCGGCGAGGTGGAGGGCGAGCTCGCCGGGATCGAGGAGCGCCGCGAGGGCGTCGTCGAGGTGACCGCGAGCGACATCGCCGACGTCGTCTCGCGCCGCACTGGCATCCCCGTCTCCCAGCTCACCGCCACCGAGAAGGAGAAGCTCCTCAAGCTGGAGGACGCCCTGCACGACCGGGTCGTCGGCCAGGACGAGGCCGTCACCGCGGTCTCCGAGGCCGTGCGCCGCAACCGCGCCGGCATGGGCGACCCGAACCGGCCCGTCGGCTCCTTCCTCTTCCTCGGCCCGACCGGCGTCGGCAAGACCGAACTCGCCAAGGCGCTCGCCGAGTTGCTCTTCGGCGACGAGAACCGCATGGTCCGCTTCGACATGAGCGAGTTCCAGGAGAAGCACACCGTCTCCCGGCTCGTCGGGGCGCCGCCCGGATACGTGGGACACGAGGAGGCCGGGCAGCTCACCGAGAAGGTGCGCCGCCAGCCGTACAGCGTGCTGCTCTTCGACGAGGTCGAGAAGGCCCACCCGGACGTCTTCAACACCCTGCTCCAGGTCCTCGACGACGGGCGGCTCACCGACTCCCAGGGGCGGACGGTCGACTTCCGCAACTGCGTCGTCATCATGACCTCGAACATCGGCGCGCAGCGGATCCTCGCGCACCACGGCGACGTATCGGAGATCAAGGACTCGCTGATGGAGGACCTGCGCGGGCGGTTCCTGCCCGAGTTCCTCAACCGCATCGACGAGATCATCCTGTTCCACGGGCTCACCCAGGACGACCTCGGCCAGATCGTCGACCACCTCCTCGACCACAGCAAGCGCCGCGTCCACGCGCAGGGACTCACCCTGGAGGTCACCGACGCGGCCAAGAAGCTGCTCGTCGCGGACGGGCACCAGCCGGAGTTCGGGGCGCGCCCGCTGCGCCGCACCATTCAGACCGAACTCGACAACCGGCTGGCCTCGTTGATGCTCAGCGGCGAGGCCGACGAGGGCGACACGATCGTGGCCGATGTGAAGGACGACGCGCTGGTGTGTTCCGTACGCCACGAGGCCGCGGCAAAGAGCGCCTGAGTCGGGAGCGCGTCCGAGTCATCCGTTCGGCCCACCACGGCTGGCAGGCGGGGCGGCGCGCTGCGAAGAGTCGAACATGACCCAAGCACCGCACGAACCGCAGTCCCCCTACATGACTCCCGGCGAGGGCCCCGCCCCGGGGCAGGGCCAGGGGCCGCTCGGCAGACTCGCGCAATCGGCCTGGCAGGCCGTGCTGCTCATGGGTGTCGCCTCGGTGATCCTCGGCCTGCTCGTGCTGATCTGGCCCGGCGCCTCGCTGCGCGTGGCGGGCGTCATGTTCGGCGTGTACCTGCTGGTGAGCGGCATCTTCCAACTCGTCGCCGCGTTCGGCACGAACGCCACCGCCGGGATGCGCGTCATCGGCTTCATCAGCGGCGCCCTGTCGGTCCTGCTCGGCCTGTTCTGCTTCCGCGACGCGATGGAGTCGACGCTGCTCCTCGCCCTGTGGATCGGCATCGGCTGGCTGTTCCGGGGCATCACGCAGACCGTCGCCGCGGCCTCCGACCCCGCCATGCCGGCCCGAGGCTGGCAGATCTTCCTCGGTGTCATCACCGGGCTCGCGGGCGTCGTCCTGATCGTGTCGCCGTTCGAGACCCTGGCGGTGCTGACGCTCGTCACCGGCATCTGGCTGCTCGTGGTCGGCGTCGTGGAGATCGGCTCGTCGTTCGCGGTCCGCAAGCGGGCGAAGGACATCCCGGCGGGCGTGTGACACCCGGGTACGTACGTGGAGGGCCCCGCCGCAGCAGCGGCGGGGCCCTCCACATGGACGGAGCTCAGACGCCCACGGCCTCCTCCAACTCCTCCTCCAGATCCGCGTCGTGCGGCGCGGCGCCCTTCTTGTGCTTGTGCGTGGCGACCGGCTCCACGGCCGCCGGAGCCGGCCTGCGACGGCGCTCGTAGAGGCCCGCGACCGTGACCATGGCCGCGCCCACGAGCAGCCAGGCCACCAGCGTCCAGATGTTCCGGGCCAGGTCGTACTGGTCGAAGTACAGGAGGCTGCGGGCGCCCTCGACGTATCCGGCGCCGTTCCAGAAGGCGTGCAGGCCGCCGAAGAAGCCGTTCTGCAGCTCGGGCCGGAAGATCCCGCCGGAGCTGGTGAAGTTCAGCATCACGAACAGCACCATCACGCCGAGCGTCGTCCACTTCTTCAGGAACGTGTGCAGTCCTACGCCGATCCCCAGCACGCCCGCCGAGTACAGCCACGTCATGCCCCACAGGGGCCACAGGTGGCTGTGCGCGAGGTGGAAGACGGGGCCCGCGAAGGCGGCGCCGATCAGGCTGACGACGCCGGACGCGCCCACGACGAGCAGCGCGCGGGTGCGCATCCGCAGCGCGCCGCCCGCGCCGCCGATCACCGCGACGGAGGCGTACGAGCCGATGCTGACCGCCACGAGCAGGAAGAACAGGCCCTGGCCCGTCGGGTCGTCGGACACCGACGGCACGACGTCGGTCACCTTCAGGGGCGCGCCCTGCTCGGCGGCGACCGGCGTGAAGATCTTCTGGACGACGGAGACGGTGGTGTCCGAACCCGCCGACGCCACGATCAGCTCGGGCTTGTCGCCCAGTACGTAGGCGCCGTCGATGTCCCGCGTCCTGAGCTGGTCGACCGCGGCGGAGCGGGCGTCGAGCGTGCGGACGTCGAGCGCGTCGCCCGCCTTGTCCTTCACGGTCTGCGCGAAGACCTTCGCCTCCGGGCCCGAGCCGACGACGGCGATCGGCATGTGGTGCGGCTCCGGAGAGGCGAAGGCTCCGAGATAGGCGAGGCCCATGCCGACGCACATCAGAAGCGGGGTGAGCAGGTGCGTCAGGACGTGGCGCAGCGCGGGTTCGCGCGAGCCGCTCATGAGCAGGACCTCCACGGTCGAATCGGTTGGCTTATACAACTCTTGGTGCAGTTGTACTGTACAACCGATCCGGGGGTCGGAAGTCCCGCGGCCGGTGTGACCATGGCCACCCGGCGGCGCGGCGGCAGGTCAGGCGGGGCGCTGCAGGGGTTCCTCGGGGGCGGCGTGCGCCGGTGGCGCGGGCTTTCCGTCGCCCCCGTTCTCGTACGCCCGAAGGCGCTCGCGCAGAGACTGCATGCGTAGGCTCGTCTCGTACAGATAGCGGACCTTCGTCCGCATCACCCAGGGCTCGACCGGCTTGACGACGAAGTCGGCGACGCCGAGTTCGAAGGCCTTGGTGGCGAGCGAGGGGTCCTGGCCCGCGCCGGTGATCATCATGATCGGGATGTCCTGCGTCTGTTCAAGGCGCGTCATGTAGTGCGCGACCTCGAAGCCGCTGACGTCGGGCATCAGCACGTCGAGCAGGACAAGGCCGATGCCGCCGCGCAGCACGGCCTTGAGGGCGTTGTCGCCGGTGGCGGCGCGGTCGATGGGGTAGCCCAGCGGGGCGAGCGCGCTCTCCATCGCGAACAGGGTGTCGTCGCGGTCGTCCACGACGAGGATCTTCGGCCGTGCGGCGGTGGGCATCGCCAAGCGCCTCCCCTCGTCGGCACCGACAGCATATGCCGGAAACAACCGGAAACAAGGGGCGGGAAGAGGTCTCTCAGTCCTCTCCTCGCACCAGATTCCAGTCCGCGTTCCAGTCCGTTTCACGGTCGTTCCCGATGCCGGAGGGCTCGCGTCCGTCGCGGCATGCGGGGCGGCAGGTACGGATCCTGCCCTTGACCTCGCGCTTGGTCTCTGCGGGGTACGGCGCGCGCTCCTTCGTGGTCATGATCGGTTCCTTCTCCGACCGAAAACCGAAGGAACTCGGTCGGGTTTGATAGCGGTTCGGTGGTGGTTCGGTAGTAGACGGTTTCGTAGACGCCACGACGGGAGTGGGTGCCCGTGGTCGGCTCAGCCGATCTTCGGTGCAGGCTGCTTCGCGCAGTGCGTCGCGAACGGGTGGCCCGCCGGGTCGGCGTACAGGCGCGTCTCGTTGGGGCCGCGGGCGCCGCGGGTCTGCAGCGGCCGGGCGCCCAGGCCGATGAGCCGGCGCTCCACCTCGTCCAGGTCCTCCTGGTCCACGAGGAAGTCGAGGTGGGCCTGTTGCGAGTCGTCGGGGCGCGGCCAGCTCGGCGGGGCGGCGTTCAGGTCGCGGCGGAAGGCCATCCGCGTTCCCTGCTCGCCGACGAGGTCGATGCGGTTGCTGCCGGGCGACGCCTCGATCTCGCCGTCCAGCAACGTCCGGTAGAACTCGGCGAGTTCCTCGGGCTCCGCGCAATCCAGGACCAGCACTCCCGCCTGCACCAGGCTCATGGCTCCGCTGCCTCCTCCCGTCGCGCCCTCGTGGCGCGCACCGCCCGCCGAGTACCCCGCCCGGGCGGAGCCAACCGGCTTCCCGGGCCCTTGGCCGGTCACCCTGGGGGTGCGGGTCCCGGCGGTGGGCGTGGCGGGCGAGCACTGACGTATTTTGGGCTTCGACCTGAGAACGGTGTGAACGGTGAGGCCTTGCGGGCGGGGGAGGAGCGGCAGTGGAGGACGCGCGGGACGCGGTGGAGGAGCGGGACGCGGTGGGGGAGCGGGGCGACACGGGTGGCCGGCTGCGCGCGATCTGCGGGGAGCTGTCGGAGCGCTTCTACGAACGCGCCGATGTCGTACGGACGTTGGTGACCGCCCTGCTCGCCGGTCAGCACTCCCTGCTGCTCGGCCCGCCCGGCACCGCGAAGTCCGAGCTGGCGCGCGAGCTGACCGGGCGGGTCGAAGGGGCGGCGTACTGGGAGATCCTGCTCTCCAAGTTCACCGCGCCGACCCGGATGTTCGGTCCCGTCGACGTCGCCGCCCTGGCCCGAGGCGAGTACCGGCAGGTGTACGAAGGGCGCGCCACGACGGCGCACATCGCGTTCGTCGACGAGATCTTCAAGTGCTCGACGGCCGCCCTCAACGAGACGCTCGGCTACCTCAACGAGCGGATCTACCACCCCGAGAACGGGGGCGCGCCGATCCACTGCCCGCTGATCGGTGCCATCACCGCCAGCAACGAACTGCCCGAGGGTGAGGACTCCGCCGCGATCTACGACCGGCTCCTTGTGCGGATGGAGGTCGGCTACCTGGAGGACCCCGCCAACTTCGCCGCGCTCGTCCGCTCGGCCGTCGGCGGCCGTTCCGCGGTGCCACCGTCGCGTACGACGGTCCAACTGGCCGCGCTGCAAAGGGCCGTGGCCGAAGAGGTACCGGCCGTGGACGTCCCCGAAACCATCGTCGACGCGGTGTGTACGCTGCGGGCCGCCCTGCGCCGGAAGGAACTCGTCGCCTCCGACCGGCGCTGGCGGCAGGCGGTCGCGCTGCTCCAGGCGTCCGCGTACCTCGACGGCAGGGGCGAGGTCGCCGAGACCGACCTGTCGGTGCTCACGCACGTGCTGTGGGACTCGCCGGCCCAGCGGGCCACCGTCGAGCGCGAGGTGCTGCACCTGGTCAACCCGGACGCCAAGGAGGCGCTCGACCTCGCCGACACCATCGAGGAGCTGGAGACCCAACTCGACGCCATGGCAGGGCAGTCGAGGGAGGCGCTGAGCGACTGGGTCATCAAGAAGGCCCACCACCGGCTCGCCACGGCGGGGCAGCGTCTGGAGCGGCTGCGCGAGGAGGCGGCGGGCGCGGGCCGCTCCACCGCCGCCATCGACCGGGTCACCGGACGCCAGCGCGCCGTCCGCGCCCGGGTACTCACCGAGGCCCTCGGCGTGGACGTCGGCATGGCGGGGGACCGGCCCTGAGCGGGGTGGTGGTCGCGGACCGGTTCGACCGGCTCACGTGGCGCGACACGTATGAACAGGCCGCAGGTGTACGGGAGTTGGTGGGGGAGCTGGGCGCGCGCCATGCCGGCGCGGAGGACCTGCTCAGGGATGTGTTCCTGGCCGCCTACCAGGCGCGGGTACGGATGCGTGAGCCCACGGCGGAGCCGTCGGCGCCGTCGTGGCCTGCCCACCACGAGTTCGTCGCCGCGCTGCTGGAGTCGCCGGACTTCGCGGACCTCCGACGAGACACGGTGGGCGACCCGTACGCGGCGGCGCTGGCGCTGCTGGCACAGGGGCCCGCGCTGCGGGGGCTGTTGGAGCGGGAGGAGCGGGAGGAGCGGGAGGAGCGGGAAGGGCGTGGGTCGGCGGGGGAGGGGGACCGGCAGGCCGCGGCAGCGGTCGGGACGCCGGGTACCCCGGGCACGCCAGGTACCCCAGCCGCCCCCGGCGTCGCAGCCACCCCCGCCGTCCGTACCGTCGCCCGCTCCGCCGCCGCGCAGGGCGCCCGCGTCGTACGCCGTGAAGCCGCGCTGATGCGGGCCTGGGGTGTCGAGTCGGCGGAGTTGGAGCGGTTGCCGTTCGAGCGGCGGGCCCGGCTCGCGGAGCGGCTGCGGGGCGGGCGGCTCGCCGAATGGGCCGAACTCATCGGCCGGTTCCGGGAGATGGCCGCCGGTGAGCGCGCCCGCAAGGTGGAGAACGCCACCGGCGAACTCGTCGGCGTCACCCTCGGCGACGACCTGTCCCGCGTCGTCCCCTCCGAACTGTCCGGCCTCGGCGTGCCCGCCCTGCGCGCCGTGTTCGCCGCGCGGTACGCCGCAGGGGAGCTGATGCTGTACGACAGCCGGGGTGAGCGGCCCACCGGGCGCGGCGCCGTCATCGCGTGCGTGGACACCTCGCACTCCATGTACGAGGCCGGGCCCGGCGGCGTCACCCGGGAGGCGTGGGCGAAGGCGTGCGCGCTCGCGCTCCTCGACCAGGCGCGGGCCGGTGGGCGTGACTTCGTCGGCATCCTCTTCTCCGCCGCCGACAAGGTGCGCGTCCACCGTTTCCCCGCGGACCGGGCCGCCGACCTCGACGCCACCCTCGACTTCGCGGAGACCTTCCTCGGCGGCGGCACCAGCTACCAGGCCCCGCTCGACGCCGCCCGCGAGGTCCTGGAGGCGGAGTTCGACGACACCGCCCGCGCCCGCGGCGACATCGTGCTGCTCACCGACGACGACTGCGGCGTCACCGAGGAGTGGACGCGCGGCTGGAACGCCGCCAAGCGCCGCCTCGACTTCCGGGTCTTCGGGGTGGCGGTAGGCGCCCCGCGCGCGGCCGAGGCCGACTCCGTCCTCGACGCGCTGTGCGACAACCTCCGGTGCGTGGAGGACTTCACGGACGTGCACGCCGCCGCCGACCTGTTCCGCGTGATCTGACCGCGCTCAGCGGCCACGTACCGGCTTGGGCTTCGGCTCCGGGTCCGGTTTCGGGGCGTTCACGACGTCCAGGAACACCTGGTCCGCCTCCGGCCAGCGCTCCCGTACCGCCCGCTTGATGCGCTCGCAGACCAGCTCAAGACGCTCGCTCTCGATGCCGGGAGCGAGGTCGATACGCGCCGCGACCAGCGTCGAGTCCAGGCCGAGGCGCATCGTGTGCAGCGCCGCCACATGGTCGATCTCCGGCTGTACGGCGAGGAGTTCACGGATGTCGCGGTGCAGCTCGGGGGCGACCGCCTCGCCGATGAGCTGGTCCCGTGCGCTTCTGCCGAGCCGGTACGCCACGTACACCAGCAGCACACCGATGGAGAACGACGCCGCGGCCTCCCACTCGATCCGGCCCGTGACCATGTGCAGCGCCATCCCGCCCGCCGCGAGCAGCACCCCGATGACCGCCGTGCCGTCCTCCGCGAGCACCGTGCGCAGGGCGGGGTCGGCGCCGATGCCGTCGCCGGGCTGCACCCGGACCTGGTGCACGGCGCGGATCAGCGAGCCGCCCTCCGCGAGCAGCGCCACACCGAGGACCACGAGCCCGGCGACGTATCCACCGCGCGACTCCTCGTGGCCGCCGGACGTCAGCGCCTGGAACGCCTGGAAGAAGGAGAAGCAGCCGCCCATCACGAAGATCCCGACGGCGGCGAGCAGCGACCAGAAGAACCGCTCCTTGCCGTACCCGAACGGATGCCTGTGGTCCGCGGGCCGGCGGCTGCGGCGCAGCGCGGCCAGCAGGAACACCTCGTTGAGGCTGTCCGCCACCGAGTGCGCCGCCTCCGAGAGCAGCGCGGGCGACGCGGAGACCAGCCCGCCCACCGCCTTGGCGAGGGCGATCAGCAGATTCGCGGCGAGCGCCACCAGGACGGTGACCCGGGTCCGGTGATCGTCGGTCTTGGAATTCTTCGCGGTCACAACAACTCGCAGACGGTGGGCGGAATATGGGGGGAATTCGCGGGAACTCGGCGCCCACGGAGTTCCTAGGAGGTATTCGACGTGATTCCTGTTCTGTTGGTTCTGTTACTCGCGTTGCTGCTTTTCGGCGCGGGATTCGCCGTGAAACTGCTGTGGTGGGTGGCCATCGCCGTGCTGGTGGTGTGGCTGCTCGGGTTCGTGATGCGCGGCACGAGTGCCACTGGTGGAAGGCGCCGCTGGTACCGATGGTGAGTAACCCCGCCAGGTACCGATAAACCGCTGGACCGCGCACGAAACCCTGGAGGACGGCATGGCCGAATACGGCTGCTTTCTGGCGTCGGAGGAATTCGGGCCGCGTGAACTCGTCGAACAGGCCCGGATGGCGGAACAGGCGGGCTTCGACTGCCTGTGGATCTCCGACCACTACCACCCGTGGAACGAGGCGCAGGGGCAGAGCCCCTTCGTGTGGAACGTGATCGGGGCTCTCGCCGAGGCCGTGTCGCTGCCCGTCGAGACCGCGGTCACCTGTCCCACCGTCCGGATCCACCCCGCCGTCCTCGCCCAGGCCGTCGCCACCAGCGCCGTGCAACTGGGCGGCCGCTTCCGCTTCGGCGTCGGCACCGGGGAGGCGCTCAACGAGCACATCCTGGGCGGCCCCTGGCCCGGCGCCCACGTCCGGATGGACATGCTCGAAGAGGCCGTCACCGTGATCCGCAGGCTTCTCGAGGGCGGCGAGGTGACCCACCGCGGCGAGTACTACACGGTGGAGAACGCCCGTATCCACACGCTGCCCGACGACCCCGTGCCCATCGACGTCTCCGGTTTCGGGCCGGATGCCACCGCGCTCGCCGCCCGGATCGGCGACGGCTACGTCACCATGAGCCCCGACGAGGAGCTGGTCACCCAGTTCCGCAAGGGCGGCGGCGGTGCGAAGCCGGCCGCGGGCGGCGTGAAGGTCTGCTACGGGCCCGACCGCGAGGCGGCCGTGCGGCGCGCGCACGGGCTGTGGTCGAGCCGGTTGCTGCCGGGCGAACTCGGCCAGGTGCTGCCGACGCCCCGCCACATCGAGCAGGCCGAGTCCCTCGTCACCGAGGAGATGGTGGCGGGCGCGGTGCCCTGCGGGCCCGACGTCGAGGAGCACGTCGCCGCGCTGGCCGCGTTCGCGGACGCCGGATGCGACCGGGTCTGCGTCGGTCAGATCGGCCCGGACCAGCGGGAGTTCTTCGACTTCTACCGGACGAAGGTGCTGCCGCAGCTCAAGGACGGACCATGACGACGACCGGCATCCTCAAGTCCCCCAGCACCTGCCTGCCCGTCGAACGCGTCGACGCCAGCGCCTACACGGTGCCCACCGACGCCCCCGAGGCCGACGCCACCCTCGCCTGGGACAGCACGACGATCGTCTTCGTCGAGGCCCGGGCGGGCGGCCTCACCGGCATCGGCTGGACCTACGCCCCGGCGGCCACCGCTGACGTCGTCCGCGACCAACTGGCCCCGCTCGTAGAGGGCCGCGACGCCTTCGACATCCCGTCGGCCCACGTGGCGCAGTGCCAGGGCGTGCGCGACGCGGGCCGCCCCGGCATCGCCGGCTGCGCGATCTCCGCCGTCGACCTCGCCCTGTGGGACCTCAAGGCCCGCCTCATGGACCTCCCGCTGGTCCGCCTCCTCGGCGCGGCCCGGGACACCGTGCCCGTCTACGGCAGCGGCGGCTTCACCACGTACCACGACAGCCACCTCGCCGCGCAGCTCAGCGGCTGGGTGCACGGCCAGCACATCACGCAGGTCAAGATCAAGGTCGGCGAGGCGTGCGGCAGGGCCGTCCCCCGCGACCTGCAACGCGTCCGCCGCGCCCGCCAAGTCATCGGAGAGGACGCCGAGTTGTACGTCGACGTGGGCGGCGGCTACAACCGCAAACAGGCCGTCCGGGTCGGCGACGCGCTCGGCACCCTCGGCGTCGGCTGGTTCGAGGAACCCGTCTCCTCCGACGACCTCACCGGCCTGCGCCTGGTCCGCGACACCGTGGTGTGCGACGTCGCCGCCGGGGGATACGGCTACGACCTCCCGTACTTCGCCCGCATGATCGGCGCGGGCGCCGTCGACTGCCTCCAGGTCGACGCGACCCGCTGCGGAGGCATCACCGAGTTCCTCCGCGCGGCGGCCCTCGCCGACGCCCACGGCCTGGAGATCTCGGCCCACGGCGCCCCGCACGCCCACGCGGACGCGGCGGCCTGCGCGGCGAACCTCCGGCACATCGAGTGGCCCCACGACCACGTACGCCTCGAGTCGATGTTCTTCGCGGGCGTCCTCGACCCGGCGGGTGGCACGGTGCGGCCGGGCCGGAACGGGCCGGGCAACGGCCTGGTGCTCAGGAGCGACGAGGTGGAGGAATACCGGGTGACCTGACCCCGGACGCCGCGAGATCGCGCACCGCCGCGCACGGTTTGGCGCCCGCCGATCCGGCTACTCGCACCCCCAGCCGTACGTCCCCTGGAAAGGAGCCGGGCCGGTGACCTCCCTGGCGAAGTATCCGCACCCCCACGCCGAGGACTCCACGGGCGCCGACCGTGCCCTGATGACCGAACCGCCCAAGGACGACCTCGTCCGCTTCCTGGAGGACCGCTTCGCGTGCGCGCAGTCCTGCACGGAGTGTGCCCGCGCCTGCGCCCTGCTGGTCAGCTCCACGGAGCTGGGCCCCGTCGCCCCGCACCAGCACGGACCCGTGCGCCCGGTTCCGTCCGGCGGCCCCCCGCAGGCCCCGCTCGACCTGCGGCGCGCGCTGCTGCTCAGCGTCGAGGTGTGCGACGCGACCTGCCGGCTGCTCTCGGAGGAGGCCCACCAGGACGAGTACGGGCTCCGGCTCCAGGTCGAATGGTGCAGGGCCGTCACCCTGGAGTGCGCCCACGCCTGCGACCGCGAGCGCGACGCCGCGGACTGCGCCGAGCAGTGCCGGGCGTGCGCGCGTGCCTGCACGGACTTCCTGGTGACACTCGACTGACGGTCCATCAGTTCTTCTGGTCCCCGGCATTCCCTATTCCTGAAACGCGTTCTACTGTGTGCGCCGTCAAGCCGTTGTAAGCCGTCGCAAGCCGTCGTAAGCCGTCGCAAGTCGGCGCCTGAGCCACACAGTTGACCGCCAGGAGGGGCCGTGCATCTCGAATACACGCCTGAGCAGCAGCAGTTGCGCACCGAGCTGCGCGCCTACTTCGCCGGGCTCGTGCCCGAGAACGCGTACGCGCGCTACGAGGACCCGGCCGCGCAGAAGCGGTTCTACCGGGAGACCGTGCGCCGGCTCGGCAGTGACGGGTGGCTGGGTGTCGGCTGGCCGAAGGAGTACGGCGGCCGCGGCCTGTCGCCCATGGAGCAGTTCATCTTCTTCGACGAGGCCGCGCAGGCGGGTGTGCCGCTGCCGCTGATGGCGCTGAACACCGTCGGCCCGACGATCATGCAGTTCGGCACGGACGAGCAGAAGGAGTTCTTCCTCCCGAAGATCCTCTCCGGCGAACTGGACTTCGCGATCGGCTACAGCGAACCCGACGCGGGCACCGACCTGGCGGCGCTGAAGACGAAGGCGGTGCGCGAGGACGACACGTACCTCGTCAACGGGCAGAAGATCTGGACGACCAACGGCGACACCGCCGACTGGGTCTGGCTCGCCGTCCGCACCGACCCGGACGCGCCCCCGCACAAGGGCATCACGATGCTGCTGGTCCCGACCACGGACCCGGGCTACTCCTGCACCGTCATCAACACCCTCGCCTCCCACGACACCACGGCGAGCTACTACGAGAACATCCGCGTCCCCGTCTCGCGGCGGGTCGGCGAGGAGAACAAGGGCTGGCGCCTGATCACCAATCAGCTCAACCACGAGCGCGTCACCCTCGCCGCCCACGGCACCATGGCGATCCGCGCCCTGCACGACGTACAGCGCTGGGCCATGGACACCAAGCTCGCCGACGGGCGCCGGGTCATCGACCTCGGCTGGGTCAGGAAGCGCCTCGCCCAGACGCACACCAAGCTCGACGCGATGAAGCTCCTCAACTGGCAGATGGTGAACGCCGTCCAGGAGGGCACCCTCCTCCCGCAGGACGCCTCCGCCGTCAAGGTCTACGGCTCGGAGGCCCGCAGGGACGCGTACGCCTGGCTGATGGAAGTGGTCGGCGCGGCGGGCGCCCTGAAGGAGGGCAGCGCGGGGACCGTCCTGCACGGCGAGCTGGAGCGCGGCTACCGCTCCGCCGTCATCTTCACCTTCGGCGGCGGCAACAACGAGATCCAGCGCGAGATCATCTCGTGGATCGGCCTCGGGATGCCGAGGGTGCGGCGCTGACCGGGTCGTCGAGCGTGATCCGGGCGAGCACCGGGAGGTGGTCGCTGCCGGTGGCGGGCAGCGTCCGGATCCGGCCGACGCTCGCGGAGCGGGCCATCACCTGGTCGATGCGGGCGGCCGGGAAACCGGCGGGGTAACTGAAGGCGAACCCGCGTGCCGGTACGTCGAGTTGTGAGGTCAGCGGGGCGAGGCCGCGGTCGTCGACGGTGCCGTTGAGGTCGCCGAGGACGAGCACGGCGGCGGTCTTCTCGGCGGCGACCGCCGCGCCGAGCTTCCGGGCGCTCTCGTCCCGCCACTCCGACGCGAGACCGCTCGCGCCGACCCGTATCGAGGGCAGATGGGCGACGTACACGGCGACGTCCTGCCCCGGCGTCCCGGCGACCGCGCGCAGCCCGCGGCTCCAGGGCTCCGTGATCCCCGCCGGCTTGATGTCCGCCGCCCGCACGCCGCTGAGCGGATGCTTCGACCACAACCCGACCGTGCCGGCCACCGCGTGGTGCGGATAGCGCGCGGCCAGCGTCCGCTCGTACGCCGGGCGGGCCCCCGGCAGCAGCTCCTCCAGGGCGATGAGGTCGGGCCCGGCGGCGGCCAGCGAGCGCGCGGTACCGGACGGATCGCCGTTCTCGTCGCTCGCGTTGTGCTGTACGACGACGAGGTCGCGGTCGCCGGGTTCGGGCGCGGGCAGCAGCAGGCCACCGAAGCGGTACGTCAACGCCGCCACCGGGAGGAGCAGGGCAAGGAGCGCGAGCGGCGCCCGGCGCAGCAGGCCAAGAGCGAGCAGCGCCGCCGTCGCCAGCAGTCCGAACCACGGCAGGAACGACTCGAGCAGGCTGCCCAGACGCCCCGGCGTGTTCGGGACCCGCCGGTGGCAGAGGAGGACGAGCGCCGTCAGGGCGGCGAGCGCCGTGAGCACCCGGCCGCGCCGCCACCCCCACGGCACGCGGGCACGGCCCGTACGCGCTCCGGTACGCGCCCCGGTACGCGCTTCGGAGACTTCCGCTTCGCTGACCCGCTCGCTCATGTCGCCCTGTCCGCTCGCCCGTTGCGCCTGGTCGGCCCAGGCTCGATTTCCGTACCGGTCCTCGCCCATCAGGACGATCAAGCCGCTGACCGGGTTCCGCACCCGCCCCGAGTGCGGCCGGCGGCGGGCGCGCCTGAGTATCCGTACTCAGACGTACTGCGCACGTCGGCCCTGACCCCGACCGCCCGCGCCCGCGCACGATGGGACACGCGCCGCCCCACGCCGTGCGGAACGAGGGAGCCATGAGCCGTCACCTGCAACTGCGCGCCGCCACACCCGAGGACCGGGACTGGATCCACGAACTCCGGCACCGGGTGTACGCACAGGAGTTGGGCCAGCACGCGCCGACCCCGGACGGGCGGCTGCGCGACCGGCTCGACGGCGACAACGTGTACCTCGTCGCCGCGCGCGGCACGAACCGCGTCGGATTCGTCAGCGTCACCCCGCCGTGGGTGGGACGCTACGGCCTCGACAGGTACCTGACCCGCGACGAACTGCCGCAACTCGACGACCCCGACGCGTTCGAGGTCCGTATCCTCACCGTCGAGCCGGATCAGCGGACCACCGCGGCCGCGCCCCTCCTCATGTACGCGGCGCTGCGCTGGATCGCCGCGCGCGGCGGGCGCCGGGTCGTCGCCATGGGGCGCGACGACCTGCTGGGCATGTACCTCGCCGCCGGACTGCGCCCCGTGGGCCGCACCGTGCACTGCGGCGCGCTCACCTTCGAGGTGCTCTCCGGCGACGTACGCGAACTGGCCCGATCGGCCGCCACCCGCCACCGCCGCCTCCTCGAACGGCTCCGCGACAGCGTCGACTGGTGCCTCGACGTGCCCTTCGAGCCCCGCCCCGAAGGCTGCGAGCACGGTGGTGACTCGTTCACCGCCATCGGTACGGACTTCCGTACGCTCCACCGCCGCCAGCACATCGTGCCCGCCGACGTGCTGGACGCCTGGTTCCCGCCGGCGCCCGGGGTGCGGGCGGTGCTCAGCGAGGACCCGGGGTGGCTGACCCGCACCTCGCCGCCCGCCGCGGCCGAGGGGCTCATGGCTCAGATCGCCGAGAGCCACGGGCTGCCCGCCGAGGCGCTCGCGGTCGGCGCGGGATCCTCCGACCTGATCTTCCGGGCGTTCGGCCAGTGGCTGACCCCGCGCAGCCGCGTCCTCCTCATGGACCCCGGATACGGCGAGTACGCCCACGTCACCGAGGAGGTCGTCGGCTGCCGCACGGACCGGTTCCGGCTGCGCCGCGAGGACGGCTGGCGCGTCGACACGGACCGGCTCGCCGCGACCGTCGCCACCGGCCGCTACGACCTCGTCGTCCTGGTCAACCCCAACAACCCGACCGGCGTCCACCTCCCCGCCGCCGAGCTGCGCCGCGCGATCGCCGCCACGCCCGAGCACACCCGCTGGTGGATCGACGAGGCCTACCTCGGCTACGCGGACCCCGCCGAGTCCCTGGCCCCGCTCGCCGCGACCGACCCACGCGTCGTCGTGTGCGCCTCCCTCTCCAAGACGTACGCCCTGTCCGGCGCCCGCGCCGCCTACCTGGTCGCCGCCCCCGCCACCGCCGCACACCTGCGCCGCTGGACCCCGCCCTGGCCGCTCGGCCTGCCCGGCCAACTGGCCGCCGTCGCCGCCCTGCGCGAACCCGCGTACTACACCGACCACTGGCTGCGCACCCACACCCTGCGCTCCCGACTCGCCACCGACCTCGCCGAGTTGGGGGAGGGCGTGGTGGTCGAGGAAGGCATCGCGAACTTCCTCACCCTGACCCTCCCGCCCGAAGGACCGAGCGCCGCCCAACTGGTCCGCGAGTGCCGCCGCCACGACGTCTACCTGCGCGACCTGTCCCCGCTCTCGACGGCGTACGAAGGCCGAACCGTCCGCGTCACGGTCCGCGACACCGACGACAACGCCCGCACCGTGGCCGCCTGCCAGGCCGCTCTCGACGTCCTGCTGCCGCTGGTCCCGGCCCCGCTCCCCGCGTTCGCCACCGGTACCGCCCGCTGACCGCCGCCGCCGTGTCGGCCGGCGCCGCCGTGTGCGTACGCTGCGAGCAGGAGGTGCGACATGAGCGAGGCGGACCCCGGACTCTTCGGCCCGGACTCGGTGACCTGGCAGGTGCACGCCGACCCCATGATGTGGATAGCGGGGGTGCGCGCCCTGTACTTCCAGGCGCTGCACCCGCGGGCCGTGCGCGGCGTCATGCAGAACTCGGACTTCCGGCGGGACGCGTGGGGTCGGCTCATGCGGACCGCGGGTTTCGTGGGGACGACGACGTACGGGACGAGTGAGGCCGCCGAGAAGGCGGGGGCGCGGGTGCGGGGGATCCACCGGCGGCTCACGGCGCTGGACCCGGACACGGGGGAGCGGTACGGCGTCGACGAACCCGAGTTGCTGCTCTGGGTGCACTGCGCCGAGATCGACTCCTACCTGCGCGTCGCCCGCCGCTCCGGGTTCCGGCTCACCGAGGCGCAGGCCGACCGGTACATCGCCGAACACCGCACCAGCGCCCGGCTCGTCGGCCTCGACCCGGGCGAAGTCCCGGGCAGCCAGGCCGAGTTGGCGGCGTACTTCGAGAAGGTGCGGCCCGAACTCGCCGCGGGACCCGAGGCCCGCGACGTCGACGACTTCCTGCAACGGCCGCCCGCCCACCCGCTGCTGATCCCCGCGCGCGAAGCGCTCTGGCGGCGCGTGGCCAACCTGGCGTACGCCGCCCTGCCGCCGTACGCCCACGAGCTGTACGGCAGACGGGCGCCCGAACCGGCCGCCGTCACGCGCCGGTTGCGCGCCACCGGCACCGCGCTGCGCCTGATTCCCGACCGGGTGCGCTGGCAACTCCCGCCCAAACACATCCTGCGCGCCATGGGGAGACTCGGTGCCGACAGCCGCCCCGCCCCGTACAAAGTCGACAGATGGGCAGCCATACTGGACGGGCCGGGGAGGGCGCAGCGAGGCGACGGGGGCGACAGCGGGAGATGCCAGGGGTGGGGGAGACGCGAGACGTCAGGCTGATCCACGGGCGGTACCGGCTGCTCGAACTGATCGGCCGGGGCGGCATGGGCGAGGTCTGGCGGGCGCGCGACGAGTCGCTCGGCCGGCTCGTCGCCGTCAAGTGCCTCAAGCCGCTCGGACCGCAGCGCGACCAGTCCTTCACCCGGATCCTGCGCGAGCGCTTTCGCAGAGAGGCACGCGTCGCCGCCTCCCTCCAGCACCGCGGCATCACCGTCGTCCACGACTTCGGTGAGTACGAAGGCATCCTGTACCTGGTGATGGAGCTCCTTGAGGGCAAGAACCTCAGCCAGCTCCTCGATGAGACCCGTCCGAGGGCGCCGCTGCCCGTCGACGACATCGTCGACATGGCCGAACAGGTCTCGTCCGCCCTCGCCTACACCCACGAACAGGGCGTCGTGCACCGCGACCTGAAGCCCGCCAACATCATGCGGCTCGGCGACGGCACCGCGAAGATCTGCGACTTCGGCATCGCCCGCCTCGGCCACGACATCGGCTTCACGGCCCGGCTCACCGGCACCGGCATCGCCATGGGCACGCCGCACTACATGTCGCCCGAGCAGATCGGCGGCGACCAGGTCGACGAGCGCAGCGACCTGTACTCGCTGGGGTGTGTGCTGTACGAGGTCGCCACGGGCGCCCCGCCGTTCGACCTCGAGGACGCGTGGGCCGTGCTCGTCGGGCACCGCGACACCATCCCCGAGGCGCCGCGCGGCCACCGCCCCGAACTGCCCGGCTACCTCGACCGGATCATCCTTGACCTGCTCGCCAAGGAGCCCGAGCAACGCCCGCGCGACGCCCGTGAACTGGGCCGGCGGATCACCGAAGGCGCCCGGTCCTGGCCCGGCGGGTACGTGCCGACCATGCGGGCCCCGCACCACGAACCGCGCACCGGGGAGCAGGCCGCGCAGCGGCCCGTACGGGAACGGCAGACGCCGGAGCGGCGGGTGCCGGAACAGTCGGTGCCGGAGCAGCGGGTGCCGGAACAGTCGGTGCCGGAGCGGTCGGTGCCGGAGCGGCCCGGTTCCCGCGAGCCCCGGCTGCCGTCCTGGACCCGCGGCATGACCACCGGACACAAGGCCACCGGCGGCCCCGGCCCCAGGTTCACACCCCCGGACGCCGCCGCCGGGCTCTCCGGCGAGTGGATCCCCCGCGACACCGACCGCACCGCCACCCCGCCACGGCCCCCGGAACGACCCGCGCCCGCACCGGAGTTGCTCGCCACCCTGCTCTCCCGGCACAACGCGGGACTCAGCCTCGGCCGGCTCGGCCGCTGGACCGAGGCGGGCGAGGTGCACCGCTCGGTCGCCGCCGAACGCGAGCACGCCCTCGGTCCCGACCACCCCGACACCCTCGCGAGCCGCTACGAAGTCGCCTTCACCCTCAGCCGCACCGGCCGGGCCGCCGACGCGCTGCGCGAATACCGGGGCGTCGTGGAGGGCCGCGAGCGGGTGCTCGGCCCGGACCACCCCGACACGCTCGGCGCGCGGCAGGAAGTCGCGTACGTCCTCGGCAAGTTGGGGCGGCACTTCGAGGCGCACCAGGCGTACACCGCCGTGCTCGCCGCCCGTGAGCGCGCCATGGGGCCCGAGCACCCCGACACGCTGCGCTGCCGCCACAACCTCGCCTTCAACCTCAGCAGGCTCGGCCGCCTGGAGGACTCCTACCGGATGGCGGGCGAGGTCGCCGACGCCCGCGCCCGCGTCCTCGGCGCCGACCACCCCGACACGCTCGTCACCCGCTGCGAAGTCGGCTACACGCTCGGCCAGTTGGGCCGGTGGGGCGAGGCCCTGCGCACCTACCAGGAGGTCGCGCGGGCGCGAGTGCGGGCGCTCGGCCCCGACCACCCCGACACCCTCGCCGTCCGCTACGAAATGGGCATCAGCCTCGGCCGGTTGGGCCGCAGCGCGGACGCCCTGACGCTCTACCGCGACCTGATCGACGACCGTACGCGGGTCAGCGGGCCCGACCACCCCGAAACGCTGCGCGCCCGGCACGGACTCGGTGTGAACCTCGGCCGGCTGGCCCGCTGGGAGGAGGCCCTCGCGGAGGCCCGCGACGTGTGCGCGATCCGCGAGCGGGTGCTCGGCCCGGACCATCCGGACACGCTCGTCAGCCGCCGCGAGGTCGCCGTCGGCCTCGGCTGGCTGGGTCGCTGGCAGGACGCCCTCGCCGAGTACCGGACGGTGGCCGCCGCCCGCGAGCGGGTCCTCGGCCAGGCTCACCCCAGCACCCTCGCCAGCCGCAACGACGAGGCCCACTGCCTGGAGCAACTCGGCCGCACCGCCGACGCGGTGGCCCTCTACCGGCGGGTGGCGGCGCTGCGCCAACAGGCCGCGGCATCTCCGTGAAAACGGCGTGGCCCGCGTCACATTTCCTTGCGCCCGCTGATCGTCCTGCCTAGGTTGTGAGCGCTAACACGCACCAGCGTGCAGCGCGAGCCGTCAATGATGAGGACCCGCGGGAGGTGGAGCGAATGGCGCCCGACAGCAAGGGCGTGCAGCGCGAGCACGGCGACAAGCAGGCGGCCAAGAAGGCGGGCAAACCCGTCATGGCCGACGTCGCCCGCGCCGCAGGCGTCTCCCACCAGACCGTCTCGCGCGTCCTCAACGGCAGCCCGCAGGTACTCCCCGAGACCCGCGAACGGGTACTCGCCGCGGTCGAGCAGCTCGGCTACCGCCGCAACCGCATCGCCCGCGCCCTCGCCATGCGCCGCAGCGGCGCCATCGGCGTCCTCACGCACAACGCGGAACTGTACGGCCGCGCCTCCACCTTCCAGGGCCTGGAAGGCGCCGCGCGCGAAGCGGGCCACGCCTGCACCGTCATCAGCCTCCGCGACACCGACGAGGACCGGGTCGCCGAATCGGTCGACTTCCTCGTCGAGAACGGCGTCGACGGACTCGTCCTCGACCTGCCCGAACGGCTCGCCACACGCGCCGTCGCCGCGGTGCCCGAGGGCGTGCCCCTCGTCATCACGGGCCGGGCCGACGACGTGTGCACGGTCCGCGTCGACAACGTGGCAGGGGCGCACGCCGCCGTGACCGCGCTGCTCGACGCCGGGCACGACACCGTGTGGCACCTGGCGGGGCCGGCCGGCTGGGGCGAGGCCGCCGAGCGCGAGGAAGGCTGGCGGACGGCGCTGCGCGACGCGGGCCGCCCCGTGCCCGAACTCGTGCGCGGCGGCTGGAGTTTCGTCGACGGCCACCGTGCGGCGGCCGCGCTGCTCGACAGTGGCGCCACCGCCGTGTTCGTCGCCAACGACCACATGGCGCTCGGCCTGCTGAAGGCGCTCCACGAGGCAGGGGTGTCCGTGCCGGAGCGGCTCAGCGTCGTCGGCTTCGACGACATCCCGGAAGCGGCCTGGATCACCCCGGCCCTCTCCACGGTCCGCCAGGACTTCGGGGCGCTCGGCCAGCGGGCGATCGACCTGCTGGCGCGCGCCGCGACCGGTGCCTCCGGCGAGGTCGTGGACGAAGTCCTCGTACCCACACTGAAGTTGCGCGAGAGCAGCGGTCCGCCGCCGCGGCGCTGAGAACCAGCACCGGACAACCAAACCCCCTCCCGTCCCCGTCCGACCGAAGGGTCTGATGTTAGCGCTCACATGTTGATCCCGCGCCGCGATGTTAGCGGTCACATGCCCTGATTCATTGCCTTTCTTCGCTTTCTTCCGCCAGGAGTCACCGTGTCCCATTCCCCGGTCCCCGAGTACGTCATCGGCATCGACTACGGCTCGCTCTCCGGCCGCGCCGTCGTCGTCCGTGTCTCGGACGGCGCGCAGCTCGGCAGCGCCGTGCACGCCTACGCGAACGCGGTGATCACCGAGGAGCTGCCCGGCGGCGGCCCCGCGCTCGGCGTCGACTGGGCGCTCCAGGACACCCGCGACTGGGTCGAGGTCCTCACCCGGGCCGTGCCCAAGGCGCTCGCCGCCGCCGGTGTCGACGCGTCCCAAGTCGTCGGCATCGGCACCGACTTCACCGCCTGCACCGTGCTGCCCGCGCTCGCCGACGGCACCCCGCTGCGCGAGGTCGCCCCTGACCGCCCGCACGCCTGGCCCAAGCTGTGGAAGCACCACGCCGCGCAGGGGCAGGCCGACCGCATCAACTCCCTTGCCGCCGAGCGCGGTGAGACGTGGCTCGCCCGCTACGGCGGCAAGATCTCCTCCGAGTGGGAGTACGCCAAGGCGCTCCAGGTCCTGGAGGAGGACCCGGAGACGTACGAGCGCGCCGAGCGGTGGATCGAGGCAGCGGACTGGATCATCTGGCAGCTGACGGGCGTCGAGACCCGCAACACCTGCACCGCCGGGTACAAGGGCATCTTCCAGGACGGCGGCTACCCGTCCGAGGACTTCCTCGCCGCCCTCAACCCCGGCTTCGCGGGCTTCACTTCGAAGCTCACGGACGGGATCGGCACCCGCTCCGGCCCCGACGGGGGAGCGGAGCCGGACCTCGCCCCGCTCGGCGGGCTCGCCGGCCGCCTCTCTGCCGCCGCGGCCCGCCTCACCGGCCTCCCGGAGGGCATCGCGGTCGCCGTCGGGAACGTCGACGCGCATGTCACCTCCGCCGCCGCCGACGCCGTCGAGCCGGGCCAGATGACCGCCATCATGGGCACGTCGACCTGCCACGTCATGCCGTCCGACAAGCTCGCCGAGGTCCCCGGCATGTGCGGCGTCGTCCGCGACGGCATCGTCCCTGGACTGTACGGATACGAGGCCGGGCAGTCCGGCGTCGGCGACATCTTCGGCTGGTTCACCGACCACCAAGTGCCCCCGGCGTACCACGCGGAGGCCGAGCGGCGCTGCGTCAGCCTGCACACGTACCTCAGCGAACTCGCCGCCGCCCAAGAGGTCGGCGAGCACGGCCTCGTGGCGCTCGACTGGCACAGCGGAAACCGCTCCGTCCTCGTCGACCACCGCCTCACCGGCGTCATCGCGGGACTCACCCTCTACACCAAGCCCGAGGACGTCTACCGGGCGCTCGTCGAGGCCACCGCGTTCGGCGCCCGCACCATCGTCGAGGCCTTCAACGACTCCGGGGTCCCCGTCACCGAGTTCATCGCCGCCGGCGGCCTCGTACAGAACCCGCTCGTCATGCAGGTGTACGCCGACGTCCTCAACATGCCGCTGTCCACGGTCGGTTCGGACCAGGGGCCCGCCCTCGGCTCCGCCATCCACGCCGCCGTCGCCGCCGGACGCTACGCCGACATCCGCGAGGCCGCCCACGCCATGGGCGCCCGCACCCGCGACGCCTGGCTGCCCGACCCCGAGCGCGCCGCCGCCTACGACCGCCTCTACGCCCAGTACCGCCACCTGCACGACCACCTCGCCGACGGCACCGTCCTGCACGCCCTGCACGACATCAAGTCCGACGCCGCCCACCGCAAGAGCAACCGCCAGGGAGTCCCCGCCGCATGAGCACCGCCATCGAACTGCCCACGCCCGAAGGCACCTCGCTCACCCTCGCCGCGTTCGTCGACGCCCTCGACACCGCCCGGCGCGAGGTCTGCGAGCTGCACGCCGAACTCGTCACGAACCGGCTCGTCACCTGGACCTCCGGCAATGTGTCGGGCCGGGTCCCCGGCACCGACCTGTTCGTCATCAAGCCGTCCGGGATCTCGTACGAGGACCTCACCCCGCAGGCGCTTTCCGTGTGCGACCTCGACGGCAAGCAGTTGGCCGGCCCGCTGCGCCCGTCCAGCGACACGGCCGCGCACGCCTACGTGTACCGGAACATGCCGGAGGTCGGCGGCGTCGTGCACACCCACTCCGGGTACGCCACCGCGTTCGCGGCCCGCGGCGAGGCCATCGACTGTGTCATCACCGCCATGGCCGACGAGTTCGGCGCCGAGATCCCGCTCGGCCCGTTCGCGCTGATCGGCGACGACTCCATCGGGCGCGGCATCGTCGCCACCCTCAAGGAGCACCGCTCGCCCGCCGTGCTCATGCAGAACCACGGCGTGTTCACCGTCGGCAAGGACGCCAAGGCCGCGGTCAAGGCCGCCGTGATGTGCGAGGACGTCGCCCGCACCGTCCACCTCACCCGCACCCTCGGCGCCCCGCTGCCGATCGCCCAGGCCGACATCGACCGCCTCTACGCCCGCTACCAGAACGCGTACGGCCAGTAGGCACGGCCGGCCAGTAGCCACGGCCCGTAGGCACCATCGACCGCCGCAAGACATTTCGCACCACAGGAGCACCACCATGACCATCTGGTTCCTCACCGGCAGCCAGCACCTCTACGGCGAGGAGACCCTCGCCCAGGTCGCCGAGCAGTCCCGCGCCATCGCCGAGCAACTCCCGTTCGACGTCGAGTGGAAGCCCGTCCTCACCGGCACCGACGAGATCCGCCGCACCCTCACCGCCGCCACCGCCGACGACGAGTGCACCGGTGTCATCGCCTGGATGCACACCTTCTCCCCGGCCAAGATGTGGATCACCGGCCTGGACGCGCTGCGCAAGCCGCTGCTGCACCTGCACACGCAGGCCAACACGGCGCTGCCGTGGGACACCATCGACATGGACTTCATGAACCTGAACCAGGCCGCCCACGGCGACCGCGAGTTCGGGTACATCCAGACGCGGCTCGCCCAGCCGCGCAAGACCGTCGCCGGGCACGTCACCGACCCGGCCGTCCAGTCCTCCCTCACCTCCTGGGAGCGCGCCACGCGCGGCGCCGCCGCCTTCCGCTCCACCCGGCTCGCCCGCATCGGCGACAACATGCGCGGCGTCGCCGTCACCGAGGGCGACAAGGTCGAGGCCGAGCTGCGGTTCGGCGCGTCCGTCAACACGTACGCCGTGAACGACCTGGTCGAGGTCGTCGACGCGGTCACCGATGAGCAGATCGACGCGCTCGTCGACACGTACAAGAACGAGTACGACATCGCGCCCGAACTCCTCGGCGAGCGCTACGAGTCGCTGCGCTACGCCGCCCGGATCGAGGCGGGTCTGCGCACCTTCCTCACCGAGGGCGGCTTCACCGCGTTCACCTCCAACTTCGAGGACCTGGGCGGGCTTCGCCAGCTCCCCGGCCTCGCCGTGCAGCGGCTGATGGCCGACGGCTACGGCTTCGGCGGCGAGGGCGACTGGAAGACGGCGCTGCTGCTGCGCGCCCTGAAAGCGATGACTCCGGAGGGCGGCGGCACGTCCTTCATGGAGGACTACACGTACGACCTCGCGCCCGACGGCGCGGGCCTCATCCTCGGGGCGCACATGCTGGAGGTGTGTCCGAGCATCGCCGCCGGAAAGCCCCGCCTGGAAATCCACCCGCTGGGCATCGGCGACCGCGAGGACCCGGTCCGCATGGTCTTCGACGCCGCGCCCGGCGACGGTGTCACCATCGCCATCTCCGACCTGGGCGACCGCTTCCGGTTCACCGCCAACACCATCGAGGTCGTCGAGCCCCCGCACCCGATGCCGAACCTGCCGGTCGCGCGCGCCGTCTGGGCGCCCGCCCCCGACCTGCGTACCTCCACCGAGTGCTGGCTGACCGCCGGCGGCGCCCACCACACCGTCCTGTCCACCGCCCTCACCGCCGAGAACCTCGCCGACCTGGCGGACATCCTCGACGTCGAACTCGCCCTGATCGACGGGTCGACCACCACCCGCTCCTTCGCGCACGAACTGCGCTGGAACGCCGCGTTCCACCGCCTCCACCAGGCGATCTGAGTCCGCAAGGAATCCACAGACAACCCGCACGCACAATGAAGTGAGTACGACCCATGCAGCAACTGGCCAGCGGGCTGCGTCTTGACATCAACGGGATCGACTACGCCCTCGTGGGCATGTACTTCGTCGTCGTCCTCGGCATCGGGTTCGCCGCCCGCCGCTCCATCAAGACCAGCCTCGACTTCTTCCTCTCCGGCCGCTCCCTGCCCGCCTGGATCACCGGTCTGGGCTTCATATCCGCCAACCTCGGCGCCACCGAGATCCTCGGCATGGCCGCCAACGGCGCCCAGTACGGCGTCTACGTCACGCACTGGTACTGGATCGGCGCCATCCCCGCCATGGTCTTCCTCGGCCTGGTGATGATGCCGTTCTACTACAAGTCGAAGGTGCGCTCGGTCCCCGAGTTCCTGCTGCTCAGGTACGACAAGTCGGCGCACCTGCTCAGCTCCATCCTCTTCGCGGTCGCCTCCGTGCTGATCGCCGGAGTCAACCTGTACGCCCTCGGGCTCGTCGTGCAGGCGCTGCTCGGCTGGCCGCAGTGGGTCGCGATCGTCGTCGCCGGCGCGTTCGTCCTCGCGTACATCACCATCGGCGGCCTGTCCTCGGCGATCTACAACGAGGTCCTTCAGTTCTTCGTGATCCTCGCCGCGCTGATCCCGCTGACCATCGTCGGCCTGCGCCGCGTCGGCGGCTGGGGCGGGCTCTCGCACACCCTGGAGTCGGGCCACGGCCACAACTTCATGACGGCGTGGGGCGGTACGGGGATCGGTGAGGCCAACCCGCTCGGCGCCAACTGGCTGACCATCGTGCTCGGCCTCGGCTTCGTCATCTCCTTCGGCTACTGGACCACCAACTTCGCCGAGGTGCAGCGCGCCCTGTCCGCCAAGGACCTCTCGGCCGCGCAGCGCACACCGCTCATCGCCGCGTTCCCGAAGATGTTCATCGTGTTCCTGGTGATGATCCCGGGCCTGGTCGTCGCCGCCCTCGTGCCGAAGATCGGCACCGCGGGCTCCGACCTCACGTACAACGACGCGATCCCGTACCTGATGGAGCGGCTGCTGCCGAACGGTGTCCTCGGCATCGCCGTCACCGGTCTGCTCGCCGCGTTCATGGCGGGCATGGCGGCGAACGTGTCGTCGTTCAACACCGTGTTCACGACGGACATCTGGGCCCGTTACGTCAAGAAGGACGCGGACGACGCGCACTACCTGCGCACCGGCAAGATCGTCACGGTGGTGGGTGTGCTGATATCGGTCGGGACGGCCTTCCTGGCCTCGTCCTTCTCGAACATCATGAACTACCTCCAGACCCTGTTCTCCTTCTTCAACACCCCGATGTTCGTCGTCTTCATCATCGGCATGTTCTGGAAGCGGACCTCGGTCAAGTCCGGCTTCTGGGGCCTGCTCTCGGGCACAGTCGCGGCGATGGTCAACTACTTCGTCGTCTACAAGGGCGGCCTCGTCGACATCCCCACCGACCAGGGCGCCAACTTCGTCTCCGGCATCGTCTCGCTCGTCGTCGGCGCGCTCGTCATGGTGCTCGTCACCCTGTTCACCGCGCCGAAGCCGGAGCACGAGATCGCGGGCCTGGTCTACGGGACGACGGCGCCGGACCCGAACACGGAGCCGCTCGAACTGTCCGGGACGGACCTCGGCGGCCAGGGCGGCGTGGCCACCGCCACCCGCACCGAGACGGCCCTCGCGGCGGCCGACACCGAGCCCGTCGTCTGGTACCGGCGGCCCGCCGTCCTCGGCTGGAGCGCGCTGATCCTCGCCCTCGCCCTCTACATCCCGTACTGGAGCTGACGCATGACGACGACACCCGCACCCCAGTCGGACAACGAAGCCCTGCAACAGGAAGTCGACGCGCTGGAGCAGGAGTCGGGCACGGCGTCCGCCCTCTTCGACATCCGGCTCGTCATCGGCGGCCTGTTCGTCGCCTACGGACTCGTCCTCACGGTCCTCGGCTTCGGCGCCTCCGATGCCGAGATCGACAAGGCGCAGGGCCTCAACCTCAACCTGTGGACCGGCGGCGGGATGCTCCTGCTCGGCCTGGCCTTCCTGGTGTGGAGGCACTTCGGCGAGGGCGGAAAGGGCCGCCGCACCCGCGACACCAGCGCGAACAGCTGACGGCATTTGATCGTTCTGAACGAGGAGAAGACCGCATGACCGACCGTGTGACGCCCCCGGACGACATCCCGAACCCGATCGTCCTGCAACGCGCCGACCCGTGCGTGCTGCGCCACGAAGGGACGTACTACTTCACCGCGTCCCACCCCGCGTACGACCGGATCGTGCTGCGCGGGGCCGAGCGGCTCGCCGCCCTGCAGGCGGCCGACGAGGTGACGATCTGGGAGCGTCACACGGAAGGACCGCGGTCCCATCTCATCTGGGCGCCGGAACTGCACCGGGTCGACGGCCGCTGGTACGTGTACTACGCCGCCGCCCCCGACGAGACGCCGAAGGCCGACGTCCCCGGCGCCAACGAGACGTTCAACCACCGGATATACGTCCTGGAGTGCGCGGCCGACGACCCGCTCACGGGGGAGTGGGTGGATCGGGGCCAGGTCGACACCGGCTGGGAGTCGTTCGCCCTCGACGCCACCAGCTTCGTCCTCGACGGACGGCAGTACCTGGTGTGGGCGCAGCAGGACAACGCGATCCGCGGCCACTCCAACCTCTACATCGCGCCGATGGCGAACCCGTGGACCCTCGGCGGCCCGGCCGTCCTCCTCACCCGTCCCGAATTCGACTGGGAGATCAAGGGGTTCTGGGTCAACGAGGGCCCGTCCGTGCTGGTCCGCGAGGGGCGGGTGTTCCTCACGTACTCGGGCGCCGCCACCGGCATCGACTACGCGATGGGGCTGCTGACGGCGGACGCGGGCGGCGACCTCCTGGACCCGGCCTCCTGGACCAAGTCCCCGGACCCCGTCTTCGTCTCCGAGCCCGCAGGCGGCCAGTACGGCCCCGGCCACAACTCGTTCACCACCACCGAGGACGGCGACACGGTCCTCGTCTACCACGCCCGTACCTACACGGAGATCGTCGGCGACCCGCTCCGCGACCCCAACCGGCACGCCCGCGCGCAGATCCTGCCGTTCGACGCCGACGGCGAACCGGTGTGGGGCGTGCCCGTCGCCGACACCCGCCCGACCCCTTCGGCCGACGAGACGGCCGTCCTGCCCGCGACGGGTCTGTCCCGGTGAGCGCCGCGGAGTCGCTCAGAAGGCCCGTCTTCTGGAACTTCGGCGGCCTGTACTTCTTCTACTTCGGCATCTGGGCCCTCACCTTCACCTTCCTGCCGATCTGGCTGAAGAACGAGGGCGGCATGGGCCCCGCCGCCATCGGCATGGTCAACACCGTGATGGCGGTGACCGCGCTGGTGCTGCAGCCGCTGTACGGCTACCTCCAGGACCGGCTCGGCTTCCGCAAGCACCTGTTCTCGGTGGTCGTGGTGTGCGCGGCGCTCATGGGCCCGTTCTTCGGGTTCGTGTTCCTGCCGCTGATCGACGTCAACCAGTACCTCGCGGCGGCCGTCGGCGGTATCTACCTCAGCCTGGCGCTCAACTCCGGAGTCGGCGTCGTCGAGGCGTTCAACGAGCGCAACAGCCGCGCCCACCGCTTCGAATACGGCCACGCCCGCCTCTTCGGCTCGCTCGCGGGCGGCACCGCCAACCTCGTCGGCGGCATCCTGTGGGCGGCGAACCCGGACAGCGTGTGGTGGGCGGGGAGTTGCTCGGCGCTGCTGCTCGGTACGTTGCTTCTCCTCGCGCGTACGCCGGTGCCGGAGGAGGCCCCGGCCGAGGAGACGGAGCCCGGCGCGCGGCGGATCTCCAAGGAGGCCGTCGGACACCTGCTGCGCGATCGCAGCTTCCTCGGCTTCGTCCTGCTGATGTTCGGCACCGCCGCTCTCTACGACGTCTTCGACCAGCAGTTCCCCAACTACTTCGCCCAGTTCGTCACCAGCGGCGACGCCAACGTGCTGTTCTCGCGGGTCGTCGCGGTCCAGGTGTTCCTCGAGGCCGGCGTCATGGTGTTCACACCGTGGTTCGTGAACCGCGTCGGCGCCCGCAAGGGGCTGCTGCTCTTCGCCACCATCCTCGTCGTACGCATCCTGGGCGCGGCCCTGTTCACGCACACCGCGCTGCTCGTGGTGTGGCGGCTGCTCGCCTCGTTCGAGATGCCGCTGATGCTGGTGTCGGTGATGAAGTACCTCACCAGGATGTTCGACGTGCGGATCTCGGCGACCGCCTACATGCTCGGCTTCAACTTCGCCAAGCAGATCGGCGTCGCCCTGTTCTCCACCGTCTTCGGCGCCGCGTACGCCGCGATCGGCTTCTCGCAGGCGTACGTGTGGATGGCCGTGACGGTCGCCGTGCTCACTGTCGTGGCGAGCTTCCTGATGCGGGACGACCGAGAGCGGCCGGTCACGGTGGCTCCGGAGCCGGAACCCGCGGGGGCGCGGGCCTGACCTCTGGTCCGACGCACGCGGCCCGTGTTACCAAGGGCCATGACCGCACATGATCTCCGCGACCGGTACGACACGGTCGTCGTCGGCGGCGGCCACAACGGCCTGGTGGCCGCCGCCTATCTCGCCCGCGCAGGACAGTCCGTCGCCGTCGTCGAACGCCTCGGGAACACGGGAGGCGCCGCCGTCTCCACCCGCCCGTTCGCGGGCGTCGACGCCCGGCTCTCCCGGTATTCGTACCTGGTCAGTCTGCTGCCGAAGAAGATCGTGGCCGATCTGGGGCTACGTTTCGCCACCGCCAGCCGTGATGTCTCCTCGTACACCCCGACCGTCCGCGACGGCCGCCCGACGGGGCTCCTGGTGGGTGGCGGGGAGGCGCGCACCCGTGACGCGTTCCGCCAACTGACCGGTGGGGAGCGGGAGTACGAGGCGTGGACCCGCTTCTACGAGACGACCCGGCGCGTCGCCGAACGGGTCTTTCCGACGCTCACCGAACCGCTGCCCTCCCGGGACGCGCTGCGGGAGCGGGTCGGCGACGAGGAGGCGTGGCGGCTGCTGTTCGAGGAACCCATCGGCGTAGGTATCGAGCGGCACTTCGATGACGATCTGGTGCGCGGCGTGGTCCTCACGGACGGTCTGATCGGCACGTTCGCCGACGCCCACGACCCGTCCCTGGCCCAGAACCGGTGCTTCCTGTACCACGTGATCGGCAACGGCACGGGTGACTGGGACGTCCCGGTCGGCGGCATGGGCGCCCTCACGGAAGGGCTCGCCGACGCGGCGCGCGCGGCGGGGGCCGACCTGGTCACCGGGCACGAGGTGACTCGGATCGAGACGGACGGCGCCGAGGCCGAAGTCTCCTACCGGACAGGTGACTTCGAGGGCACGATCGCCGCGCGGAACGTCCTCGTCAACGCGTCACCGCAGGACCTCGCCCGGCTCACAGGCGACACCCCGCCGGCGCCCGCCGAGGGAGCGCAGCTCAAGGTCAACATGTTGCTGAAGCGGCTGCCGCGGCTCAAGGACACGTCCGTCGATCCACGTGAGGCGTTCGCCGGGACGTTCCATGTGGGGGAGGGGTACGGACAGTTGGCGACGGCGTACGCGGAGGCGGCGGGCGGGGCCCTGCCCTCCGCTCCGCCGTCCGAGATCTACTGCCACTCCCTGACCGACCCCACGATTCTCGCGCCGGAGCTGGTCGAGCGCGGCTACCAGACGCTCACCCTCTTCGGACTGCACACCCCGGCGCGGCTGTTCGCCGAGGACAACGACGCGGCGCGCGCGGAGCTGTTGAAGGCGACGCTCGCGCAACTGAACGCCCAGCTCGCCGAGCCCGTCGAGGACTGTCTGGCGTCCGACGCCGACGGCCGACCGTGCATCGAGGCCAAGACCCCGCTCGACCTCGAACACGACCTCCGGCTGCCCGGCGGCAACATCTTCCACCGGGAGCTGTCGTTCCCGTACGCCACGCGGGGCACCGGCCGGTGGGGTGTGGAGACGGAGCACGCCAACGTGTTGCTGTGCGGGGCGGGTGCAGTGCGCGGAGGCGGGGTCAGCGGGATTCCGGGGCACAATGCCGCGATGGTCGTGCTGGGCCGTTGACCCGGCCGCGGGGCTCCGCCCCCGGACCCCGCTGCTCAATCGCCGCAGGGGCTCTATGACAAGTCGGTCAGTCCCGCGACGCCGTCCACCCCTTCGCCTCGATGCGGGACGCGTCCGCCGGGCGTGCCTCGTCGAAGGCCACGTCCGCCCCGTCGAGGACGCGGATGCCGTCGACGTAGGCGCCCCGGCCGACGTACAGCTGGTCCGTCGCGTAGCGCCAGCGGAGGCGGAGGGGGGATGTGGCGAAGGGGGCGAGGTCGGCGGAGAGGCGGTGCCAGGCGCGGTCGGCGTAGCCGTCGACCGCGCCCGTGGGATGGGTGTCGGAGCGGTCCGTCGTGAACGGCAGTGCCTGCCACGTGGCGCCGCCGTCGGTCGACGACTCCAGGAACAGGAAGTCGGAGTGCGGCTCCGTGTCCCACCACAGGTCGCAGGTGAGGCGGGACTTCGGCGAGGCGAGGCGCAGGTCGGGCAGTGTCAGGGTCGCCGACGTGGCGCTCGCCATGCCGGAGAACCAGGCGGTGCGCCCGTGCTTGGGCCGGACGGCGACCGCGCGCGCCATGTCGTTGGCCGTGGCGACCCGGGGAGCGGAGCCGGATCGCCAATTGCGCACGGGGTGCACGGAGTTGCCGAGGACGATGAGGAACGAGTCGGTCGTCGGGTCGAGGACCAGGGACGTGCCGGTGAAGCCGGTGTGGCCCGCCGTGCGCGGCGTCGCCATCGCGCCCATGTACCAGTGCTGGTAGAGCTCGAAGCCGAGGCCGTGCTCGTCCCCGGGGAAGTCGGTGTTGAAGTCCGTGAACATGAGGTCGACGGAGTTCTCGGAGAGGATGCGGGCGTCGCCGTAGACCCCGCCGTTCAGCAGCGTACGGCCGAGGACGGCCAGGTCCCACGCCGTGGAGAAGACGCCCGCGTGGCCGGCGACGCCGCCGAGCCCGAACGCGTTCTCGTCGTGCACCTCGCCCCACACCAGGCCCCGGTCGAGCCCCGACCACGGGGCGCGCGCGTCCTCGGTCGCCGCGACCTTCGGTTTCCAGGCGGCGGGCGGGTTGTAGCGGGTGCGGTGCATGCCGAGCGGCCCCGTGATCCGCTCGCGAAGCAGGACGTCCAGGGGTTTGCCGGTGAGTTTCTCCAGGACGAGTTGGAGGGAGATGAGGTTGAGGTCGGAGTAGAGGTACTTGGTGCCGGGCGCGTTGAGGAGGGTCTCCTTCCAGATCAGCGCGATCTGGCCCTCGCGGGTCGGCTCCTTGTAGAGCGGGATCCAGGCGCGGAAACCCGAGGTGTGCGTGAGCAGTTGACGGATGGTCACATCCTGCTTGCCGCCGCCCGCGAAGTCCGGCAGGTACGAGGCGACCTTCGCCTCGAGGTCCAGGTCGCCGCGCTCGATCTGCTGCACGGCGAGGATCGACGTGAAGAGCTTCGACACGGACGCCAGGTCGAAGACCGTGTCCTGCGCCATGTCGATCTGCTGCTCGGCCGGGAACTCGATGCCGGTGTCCGTCGTGTCGTCGTAGTGCGAGTAGCGCACCGCCTTGCCGATCGGCTGGTGCAGCGCGACCGTGCCGCCGCGCCCCGCGAGCAGCACCGCGCCCGCGTACCAGGGGTGCTTGGGGCCGCCCGGGTAGGTGCCGAGGTATTTCTCGGCGTCGGCGACCAGTTGCCGCAGATGGCCCGCGAGCAGCCCGGCGCGCTCGGGGGAGCCGCGGCGCAGCGTGGGCCGGTGGGCGGCGGAGCCGGAGTCGGAGGCGGCGGCCGCGGCGGGGCCCGCGGGGAACGGGGCGACGGCCAGGGCGCCGCCCAACGCGAGGCCCGCGGCGCCGAGTTGCCGCCGGGTGAGGCCGGAGCCAGTGGGTTCGCCGGCTCCGCGTGGTCTGTCCGCTGCTTCGGGTGCTCCGCTCATGGACGAGGCCCTTCTGAAAAATTCTTTCGGGATCTGCCGAGTCGGATGAAACTTCGCTGTCAGCGCTGCCTCGTGTCAACACCCGTGCGGCATGCCCGCGAAGTGAAGAACGAAGCGAAGAATCTGACGCCGCATCAGAAAACCCCTTCCGTCGTCCGGCGCGCTGCGGCATCCTGCGCGCATGCAGACGGAGCTGAGCAAGAAACTGGGGATCGAGCACGCCGTCTTCGGCTTCACGCCGTTTCCTGCGGTGGCCGCGGCCATCAGCAGGGCCGGGGGCTTCGGCGTGCTCGGTGCGGTCCGCTACGCGGCACCCGACGAACTCAAACGCGACCTCGACTGGCTCGACGCCCACGCGGAGGGCCGGCCGTACGGCCTCGACGTCGTGATGCCCGCGAAGAAGGTCGAAGGCGTCACCGAGGCCGACATCGAGGCCATGATTCCGCCGGAGCACCGGAAGTTCGTGCAGGACACCCTCGCCAAGTACGGCGTCCCCGAGCTCGCCGAGGGCGAGGCGTCCGGCTGGCGCATCACCGGCTGGATGGAACAGGTCGCCCGCAGCCAACTCGACGTCGCCTTCGACTACCCGATCAAACTCCTCGCCAACGCGCTGGGCTCGCCGCCCGCCGACGTCATCGCCCGCGCCCACCAGCACGACGTCCTCGTCGCCGCGCTCGCGGGCAGCGCCAAGCACGCCCGCAAGCACGCGGACGCGGGCATCGACATCGTCGTCGCGCAGGGCTACGAGGCCGGCGGCCACACCGGCGAGATCGCCTCCATGGTGCTCACCCCGGAGGCCGTGGAGGCCGTCGACCCGCTGCCGGTGCTCGCCGCCGGTGGCATCGGCAGCGGCCAGCAGGTCGCCGCCGCGCTCACGCTCGGCGCGCAGGGTGTGTGGCTGGGCTCGGTGTGGCTGACGACGACCGAGGCCGACATGCACTCGCCCGCCGTCACCCGCAAGCTCCTCGCGGCGGGCTCCGGGGACACCGTGCGCTCCCGCGCCCTGACCGGGAAGCCCGCGCGTCAGCTGCGTACGGAGTGGACCGACGCGTGGGACGACCCGACGGGCCCCGGACCGCTGCCGATGCCACTGCAGGGCCTGCTCGTCGCCGAGGCCGTGTCCCGGATCCAGAAGTACGAGGTGGAGCCCCTGCTCGGCACGCCCGTCGGGCAGATCGTCGGGCGGATGAACGAGGAGCGCAGCGTCCAGGCGGTCTTCGACGACCTGACGCGCGGCTTCGAGAAGGCGATCGACCGCATCAACAAGATCGCAGGACGGTGAGTGAACGAGTGACCAGCACAAGCACACCCCCCAACGGATTCTGGGCCCAGGCCACCGCCGACCCCGACCGCACAGTCATGACCGCCCCGGACGGCGAACCGTGGACGGCGGGCCGCCTGCACGCCGCCGCCAACAAGATGGTCCACGGCCTGCGCGCGGCCGGTCTGGAACGCGGCGACGCCTTCGCCGTCGTCCTCCCCAACAGCGTCGAGTTCTTCACCGCCTACCTCGCCGCCTCGCAGGCCGGCTTCTACCTCGTACCGGTCAACCACCACCTCGTAGGACCCGAGATCGCCTGGATCGTCTCGGACTCGGGCGCCAAGGTGCTGATCGCGCACGAGCGGTTCGCCGACGCGGCCCGCTCGGCGGCGGACGAGGCGGGGCTCCCGGAGGACCACCGGTACGCGGTGGGCACGGTCGACACCTTCCGCCCGTACGCCGAACTCCTCGACGGGCAGGCCGAGTCGGAGCCGGAGGACCGCACGCTCGGCTGGGTCATGAACTACACGTCCGGCACCACGGGCCGCCCGCGCGGCATCCGGCGTCCGCTCCAGGGCAAGCTGCCCGAGGAGGCGTACCTCGGCGGGTTCCTCGGCATCTTCGGCATCAAGCCGTTCGACGGCAACGTGGCGCTCGTCTGCTCCCCGCTGTACCACACGGCCGTCCTCCAGTTCGCGGGCGCCGCCCTGAACATCGGGCACCCCGTCGTCCTCATGGACAAGTGGACGCCCGAGGAGATGCTCCGCCTCATCGACACCCACAAGTGCACGCACACCCACATGGTGCCGACCCAGTTCCACCGCCTCCTCGCGCTCCCGCAGGAGGTCAAGGACCGCTACGACGTGACGTCCATGCGGCACGCGATCCACGGCGCCGCGCCGTGCCCCGACCACGTCAAGCGCGCCATGATCGACTGGTGGGGGACCTGCGTCGAGGAGTACTACGCGGCGAGCGAGGGCGGCGGCGCGTTCGCGACGGCCGAGGACTGGCTGAAGAAGCCGGGCACGGTCGGAAAGGCCTGGCCCATCAGCGAGTTGGCGGTCTACGACGACGACGGTAAGCTGCTGCCCGCCGGTGAACTCGGCACCGTCTACATGAAGATGAAGACCGGCGGATTCTCGTACCACAAGGACGAGGGCAAGACGAAGAAGAACCGCATCGGCGACTTCTTCACGGTCGGCGACCTCGGCGTGCTCGACGAGGACGGCTATCTGTTCCTGCGCGACCGCAAGATCGACATGATCATCTCGGGTGGCGTCAACATCTACCCCGCCGAGATCGAGTCCGCGCTCCTCACCCACCCGGCCGTCGCCGACGCCGCCGCGTTCGGCATCCCGCACGACGACTGGGGCGAGGAGGTCAAGGCGGTCGTCGAGGTCGCCGAGGGCCGGGCGGCGGACGACGCCCTGGCCGCCGAGATCCTCGCCCACTGCGAGACCCAACTCGCGGGCTACAAGCGGCCCAAGAGCGTCGACTTCATCGAGACGATGCCCCGCGACCCCAACGGCAAGCTCTACAAGCGCCGCTTGCGCGACCCGTACTGGGAGGGCCGGACCCGGGCGGTCTGAGACCACCCGGGTCCGCGACGTCCCGTCCGTCAGCCGCGCACCCGCACCACCTTCAGCGCGGGCGACTTGAGGATGTCGCTCTCGCAGAAGCGCTCCTTGACCCACTTCTTCTGAGAGAAGAGGTGGGTCTGGTCGCTGTAGTGGGGCGAATTCGGGTTCGAGGACTGGGAGTACGTGAGGAGGGTGCGCGCCACCGGGCAGCGCCCGCCGTCCCAGCCGACCGCCTGGATGTAGCTCGACCCGGTGGTGACATCGGTGTAGCCGCCGCCCGCCGCGTTCCACACCGACTCGGCCTTGTTCCACACGCCGAGCGACTCCGTGCCGCCGTGCACGGCGATGCGCTCGCCGCCGCGCGTCACGAACTGGTGGTCACCGAGCTTCGCGTCGAGCGGGATCTTCGCCGCGTTCAACTCGGCGACCGCGTCGGCGAGTGCGGTGGAGAAACCCGGGGCCTGCGTGTTGAGGGTGTTCGGGGTGCGCACCGGGTCGGACGCCGAGAACGGCACCTTCCACAGCTGCGCCGCGGGCACCGCCCCCGTCAGCTTCCGCCAGAACCGGTCGAAGAGCAGGGCGCCCCGGCTGTCGGTGTTCATGGTGTGGTCCCACGCGCCGATCACGTCGCACGCCTTCGACACGTCAACCGCCGTGCCGTCGCTGCCGGTTGCCGTGCCGCCCGGGAGCGCCGCGCACGCCTTCGCCGTGTCCGCCGCCGCGAGGTCACCGGCCGGCACCCGGTTGGCGAACTGCTGGCGTTGCAGGTCCGCGACCGTCAGGCCGCCCTTGTCGGCCATGCCCGCGACGTCCTCGACGGCGCCGCGCGTCCGCATCGAGCGCTGCGTGCCGATGTTCCCGAAGACCCGCTCGTAGCCGGTGACCGGCGTGTCCGCGTTGGCGAGCCACGCGCTGTCGTTGGAGTTCTCCGCGTACGGGGCGTCCTTGAGCACCGGCATCCTGGACGGGCCCATGATGCCCGGCTGCACGGCGTCCTTGTCCCTGCCGAGCCCGCAGTCGGTCTTCGAACCGTCCAGGACCGCGACGCCGGACGCCGGATACGTCACCTTGCCGAGCGGCGTCGAGCAGCGCGCCGCGAGGTCGTCGGTGATCCGCGGCAGCACCTGCGACTGCGTGAACAGCGAGTGCCCGCCGGAGTCCGCGGCGATCGTGTTCACCCACGGCAGGCCCTGCGTGCGGCGCAGCGAGGCGAGGATGTCGGCCGTCGAACGGGCCTTGCTGAAGCCGAGCGCCGTGTCCGCCGCGCGCAGGTTGACCGCGTTCGGGTCGTTCAGGGCGTACGCCGTCGTGGCCGTCCAGGGGAGGGGGAGCGAGGCGCCGAGGTTCGTGACGACGGGACCGTAGCGGGTCCACCACTGGGTGCGGGTGACGTCCGGGCCACCCTTCACCGCGACGGTGACGTCCCGCTTCGTCATCTTCTCCTTCTCGCCGTCGACCACGTACGTCGTCGGGTCGGACGGGTCGAGGGTCAGCTGGTGGAGGTTGAGGGTGACGCCGGTCGCGACAGTGTGGCTCCACGCGGCGTGCGCGTTGTGGCCGATCGAGATGCCGGTGCTGCCCAGCAACGAGCCGCCCATGGCGTCGAGTTCGCCGGGGATGGTCTGCTGCGACTGCCAGAAGCGGCGGCCGCCCTGCCACGGATAGTGCGGATTGCCGAGCAGCAGGCCCCGCTTGTTCGCGGTCGCCGCGCCGCTGAACGCCACCGCGTTCGAGCCCATGTCGGAGTCGTCCTGCTCGAACAACTCGCGGGCGGCGTCGGCGACGTCGGACTTGCTGGGGGCGGCCTGCGATGTGGTGGTCGTCGGTGGCTGCGCGGCCGTGATGCCCTCGATGCCGCGCCCCTGACCGCCGAGCACCGCGAGCGCGAAGCCGCGCGTCGCCACGTCGAGCGAGGTGATCGGCTTCACCCAGTCCGCGCCCTCGCACGCCGGGTCGGTGATCCGGTTCTGCTTGAGCCACGCGTTGTACCCGGCGGCCCAGCCGCGCATCGCGTCCTTCGCGGCGCGGCTCGGACCCGCCGGCGCGGGCACGTCGAGCAGCTTCTCCACGGTGTGCGCCTCGCGAACACCCTTGAAGTACAAGTCACTTGAGAGGTTCTTCGTCGCCGACGACAGCGAGCCGTCGGGCGCCGCGTCGGGGCCGAACGCGCGCGAGCGCTCCCCGCGCAGCGTCACGAACCCGTCGGCGAGCGTGCACACCTGATCGGCGGCCTGCGCCCATCCGGTGCCGAAACCGAGGTTCGTGTAGTCCTTGGCGACGATGTGCGGGATGCCGTACTCGGTGTAGCGGATGGTGGCGGAGAGGCCGCCGCCACGCGGATGCCCGCCGCGCTCGGCGGCGGCGGACGACGCGGAGGCCGTCCCGGTGAGCGCGGTCAGCAGGGCGGCGACCCCGAGGGCCGCGAGGCGTCTGTGTCCTGGGCGTGTGCGCATCGTGCTCCCAACTGTGCTGCGGACAGAGGTGGTTGAGCGGTGCGAGGTGCGCCAGAGCGTACCAACCGGTATGTCCCGTGCCGAGAGCCCCGCACCGGCCCATGACACGCACACCTTGACCCCGCCCCCGCGACCCCGCAGGATCACGCCATGACGAGGTCAACCGCCGCCGCAGCCGCCACCAGCACCGTCGACGGAGTCCTGCGCCGCAGCGCCCGCCGCACCCCGGCGCGCGTCGCCCTGCGTTACGGGCCGCGCTCATGGACGTACGAGGAACTCGACGACGCCGTCTCCCGCGCGGCCGGAGCCCTGCGCGCCGAGGGCCTCGCGCCCGGCGACCGGGTCGGCGCCTACGGGCACAACTCCGATGCCTACCTGATCGGCTTCCTCGCCTGCGCCCGCGCGGGCCTCGTGCACGTCCCCGTCAACCAGAACCTCACCGGCGACGACCTCGCGTACATCGTCCGCCAGTCCGGCACCTCGCTCGTCCTCGCCGACCCCGACATCGCCGACCGGCTCCCCGGCGACGTACGGGTGCTGGCGCTGCGCGAGGCGGACGACACGCTCCTCACGCGGCTCGCCGCGACCGCCCCGTACGACGGGGAATCCCCGGACGCCGACGACCTCACGCAGCTCCTCTACACCTCCGGCACCACGGCACTCCCCAAAGGCGCCCGGATGTCGCACCGCGCGCTCGTCCACGAGTACGTGAGCGCCATCCACGCCCTCGACCTCAAGGAGACGGACCGGCCGGTGCACGCGCTGCCGCTGTACCACTCGGCGCAGATGCACGTGTTCCTGCTGCCGTACCTGGCGGTGAGCGCCACGAACACGATCCTCGACGCGCCGGCCGCCGACCGGGTCTTCGACCTGGTGGAGACGGGGCAGGCCGACAGCCTGTTCGCGCCGCCCACGGTGTGGATCGGGCTCTCCCAGCACCCGGAGTTCGCCGCCCGCGATCTGAGCGGGCTGCGCAAGGCGTACTACGGCGCCTCGATCATGCCGGTACCGGTCCTGGAACGGCTGCGTGCCCGGCTCCCCGGACTCGCCTTCTACAACTGTTTCGGGCAGAGCGAGATCGGCCCGCTCGCCACCGTCCTGGGACCCGACGAGCACGAGGGCCGGATGGACTCCTGTGGGCGGCCGGTGCTGTTCGTGGAGGCGAAGGTCGTCGACGACGACGGCAAGGACGTGCCCGACGGCACGCCCGGCGAGGTCGTCTACCGCTCCCCGCAGCTCTGCGACGGCTACTGGGACAAGCCCGAGGAGACCGAACAGGCCTTCCGGGACGGCTGGTTCAGGTCAGGAGACCTCGCCGTGCGCGACAGCGAGGGCTACTTCACCGTCGTCGACCGGGTGAAGGACGTCATCAACTCCGGCGGCGTGCTCGTCGCCTCACGCCAGGTCGAGGACGCCCTCTACACCCACCCGGCCGTCGCCGAGACCGCCGTCGTCGGGCTGCCCGACGAGCGGTGGATCGAGGCGGTGACCGCCGTCGTGGTCCGCTCCGCCGAGGTCGAGGTGACGGAGGAGGCGCTGATCGCCCACGCGCGCGAGCGGCTCGCCCACTTCAAGGCGCCGAAGCGCATCGTGTTCGTGGACGAGCTCCCGCGCAACGCCTCCGGCAAGATCCTCAAGCGGGAACTGCGGGACCGGCTGACGGAGTAGCCCTGCGGGGAGGGGCACTACCCGGGCGTCAGCCGCCACCCCCGGTCCGTCCGCGTCAACTCCCGGAACCCGGCGCTGCGCAACAGCCCGATCGCCGCGGCGTCGCCCGCGTCCTCGTACGCCAGGACGCGGTCCGCGCCGCACAGGCGCAGCCAGTCGGCGGCCTCCGCGAGCAGCTGGTGCGCCAGGTCGGGGCCGCGCTCGGTCGCGGCGACGTGCAGGTTGGCGATGTCGGCGAGGCCCGGTGACTGGCCGATGCGCTCCGGGCGGCCGAGCGCCGTGTCGACCTCGATGAAGCCGACGGCGTCCCCGTCGTCGGCGTACGCCGTGAAGCGCGTGCCGGACTCGCCGAGGGTGCGCTCGAAGGCGAGGTCCTGGCGGGCCCGCGGCCGGGGGAGTTCGTCGGCCCGCGCGATCAGCACCACCTCGGTGCCGCCGGTGTGCCGGAACCCGGCCCGCAGGTACGCCTCGCGGATGTGCGGCCAGGGGCGGGGCAGTCCGTAGATCGCGGGGGCGGGCAGCGCGCCGTCCGCGTAGCGCGCGCGGGGCCGCCAGCGGGTGAGTTGGGTGAGGCAGCCGGCCATCAGCAGGTCGGTGGCCTTCTCGGCGCCGGGCCAGAGCGAGGACGGCGGCCGGTGCAGGAACCAGCCGATCTCGGCCGCGTCCCGGTACTCGGAGCCGACCGAGGCGTCGTCGCGGTAGCGCAGCAGGTGTGCCGCGGCGACGAGATGGCCGCGCTGTTCGGCGACGAGGGTGACGCGCTCGGCGACCCACGGGTCGGTGACGAACTCGTCCGGCTGCCGTTCCAGGCTGCTCAGCACGGTGTTCACGGAGACGGAGAGGCCGGGGACGACGGCGGCGACATGCGCGTTGATCAGCGTCGTCAACTGGTCGCGGTCGGCGCGGCGGAAGGGGCGTACCGCTGGCTGGGCGGACATGCGGGACCTCCGGATACGGAGTGGGTGTCGGAGGCCGCCGTGCGATGCGGTACGTCATCCACCGTACGGCGGCCCGGCGGCGTCGCGCCACCGCTTCTGCGCGCCCCGCGGTCAGGCCGTGACGATGTCCTTCCGTAAGGGGCTCAGCGTGCCGGCGATCGTGCCGATGGTGGCCTCGTCGACGCCGGCCTCGGCGAGCGCGGCCCCGAGGTGGTCGACGACGCGGTCGAAGGCGGTGTCCGTGATGGCCAGCGGGGCGTGCGCGTGCGCCATGACGCGGCCGGGATAGATCTCGGTGGAACCCAACGCCTGCCCTACGAAGAGGCGTTGGTGCTCTTTGAGACGGTCGAGGTCGACGTCCATGAAGTAGGGCGCGAGCTCCTCGTCGGCGAGGATTCTGTCGTAGAGGATGTCCACGACCGTGCCGACGGCGTCGGCGCCGCCAATTTTCTCGAAGATGGTCGAACTGTCGCTGTTTGTGGGCGAGTTGGGTGCGATGTGAGTCATGAGGTCGAGCGTATGAGGCGGTAGTCGGCGGAGCACCGTGCGTGTGCGAACGACTGTGTGAAACTCCGTACGACGTCTGACGCAGGCGTACGTCGAGTGAGGTAGTACGGCTCAGGAATTCCGCTCGTCCACGATGCGCCTGATCTTGCCCACCGAGCGCTCCAGGGACTCCGGTTCGACGATCTCGACGGCCACCGAGACGCCCACGCCGTCCTTCATCCCGGCCGCGATGGCCCGCGCCGCCGCGTCCCGCTCCTCCGGCGTCGCGTCCGGCCGGGCCTCGGCGCGCACCGTGAGCGCGTCCATGCGGCCCTCGCGGGTGAGGCGGAGCTGGAAGTGCGGGGCGACGCCCGGCGTGCGCAGCACGATCTCCTCGACCTGCGTGGGGAACAGGTTCACGCCCCGCAGGATCACCATGTCGTCGCTGCGCCCGGTGATCTTCTCCATGCGCCGGAACGCGGGCCGCGCCGTCCCCGGCAGCAGCCGCGTCAGATCCCGCGTCCGGTACCGGACGATGGGCATCGCCTGCTTGGTCAGGGACGTGAGCACCAACTCGCCGTGCTCGCCCTCCGGCAGCACCTCACCCGTGATCGGATCGACGACCTCCGGATAGAAGTGGTCCTCCCAGATGTGCAGCCCGTCCTTGGTCTCCACGCACTCCTGCGCGACACCCGGCCCCATCACCTCGGACAGCCCGTAGATGTCGACCGCGTCGATCCCCGCCCGCTCCTCGATCTCGCGCCGCATCTCCTCGGTCCACGGCTCCGCACCGAAGATGCCGACCTCGAGGGACGTGGTGCGCGGATCGACGCCCTGCCGCTCGAACTCGTCCAGCAGGGTCAGCATGTACGAGGGCGTCACCATGATGATCTCGGGCCTCAGGTTCAGGATCAGCCGCACCTGCCGCGAGGTCATCCCACCGGACGCCGGAATCACCGTGCAGCCGAGCCGCTCCGCCCCGTAGTGCGCACCCAGCCCACCCGTGAACAGGCCGTACCCGTACGCCACATGAACCTTGTGCCCCGGCCTGCCGCCCGCCGCGCGGATCGCCCGCGCCACCACGTCCGCCCACACCGACAGATCACCCTCGGTGTACCCCACGACCGTGGGCACCCCGGTGGTCCCACTCGACGCGTGCAACCGCCGCACCTTGGACTGCTCCACGGCGAACATCCCGAACGGATAGTTCGCCCGCAGATCCGCCTTGCCCGTGAACGGGAACCGCCCCAGATCCGCCAGCGACCGACAGTCCTGCGGCCGCACCCCCGCCTTGTCGAACGCCTCCCGATAGAACGGCACCCGCTCATACACCCGCCGCAACGTCCACCGCAGCCCCTCCAACTGCCGCCCCCGCAACTCGTCCAGACCGAGCCGCTCGCCCTCGTCCCACCAGTCCGTCGCCGTCGACGCCATCGCACGCACTCCCGAAACTCCCGACCGATCATTCGGTTGCCCTGCTGGTGATCAGTAATTCAAGGAGGGTCCGCAGTCGTCAAGAGATGCGGCGCGACCGGCTACCGGGCGGGGTCGGGCTCCCACACATACGGCGTTGTCGTCCCGACCGCCGCGAACCCCAGCCGTTCCAGGATCGGCCTGCTGTACGGCGAGGCGTCCACCTGTACGTACGGGAATCCGCGCTCGGCCGCGATGCGTACGCGGAAGGCGACGAGGGAGCGGTAGATGCCGTGGCCCCGCCATTGCGGCACCGTGCCGCCGCCCCACAGGCTCGCGAAGGCCGTGCCGGGGTGGAGTTCCATGCGGGCCGCGCTCACCGGTTCGTCGCCGTGGAGCGCGACGACCGCGGGGATGGTGTCCGGGGCCTGGGCCAGTTGGGTGCGCAGTTGGTGGGCGAGGCGCGTGCCACTGTCCCCGAAGGCCTTCGCGTGCACCCGCGCGGCCAGTTCCACGTGCGCGTCCTCGGTGACGGGGAGCAGACGGATTCCTGGAGGGGGTGCGGTGTCGAGGGGGAGGGTTGCCGTCCGCGCGACGAGCAGGGTCTCCGGGGCCTCGGCCAGGAAACCGGCCGCCGTCAGGCGTTCGGGGAGGTCGGCGGGGCGGTCGTGGCCGTACGTCTTCCACTCGAAGTCGCGGCCCAACTCGCCGAAGAATCGGACCTGTTCGGCGATCGCCGCGTCGGCGGTGTGCTCGTCGAGGTCCGACCAGAGCACCGCGCTCCAGCCCTCCGGGGGCCCGACGTGGCGCACGACGTCGCCGATCCGCTCCACCCGCGCCCCCGGTTCGTCGGGCCGCGCCTCGCGCCGCAGCTGCCGGTCGAACAGGTCCCGTACCGCCGTGTGATCCATGGAGGCACTTCAGCACCGGTCCTGGGGCCCGGCAACCGAGAAAATCCCACCGCGACAGGGGAACACCCTTGCTATGGTGCGCCGGTGACAGCGATCAAGAAGATGCAGATCACCTTCGACTGCGCGGAGCCGGTGCGCGTCGCCCGCTTCTGGTGCGAGGTGCTGGGATACGTCATGCCGCCCGGGGCGGACGAGGACGAGGCATGGTCCGCCGCCGCCGACCCCACCGGGGAGGGGCCGCGCCTGTACTTCCAGCGCGTCCCCGAAGGGAAGGTCGTCAAGAACCGGGTGCACGTCGACGTGCGGGCCGGCATCGGTCTCGTGGGTGACGAACGGCTCGCCACCCTCGAAGCCGAGGCCGCCCGCCTGATGAAGCTCGGCGCGACACACGTCCTGACCCAGCACGCCGACGAGGAGAACGAGTCCTGCATCACGCTGCAGGACATCGAGGGGAACGAGTTCTGCCTCGACTGACTCGACCGGGGGCGCAACGGGGGGCCGGGCTCAGCCCTTCCCCTCCGCCGCCACCTGCCGCGCCCACCGGTAGTCCGCCTTGCCGCTCGGCGAACGCTGGATGGTGTCCGTCACCACCAGCTGCCGGGGAATCTTGTAGCCGGCGAGGTGCGTGCGGCAGTGCGTCTGCACCGTCTCCAGGGTCAACTGGGGCGCCCCGTCCGCGAGTTGGACGACCGCCGCCACATGGTTGCCCCACTTCTCGTCCGGCACCCCGGCCACCAGCGCGTCGTAGATGTCCGGGTGTGACTTGAGCGCCTGCTCGACCTCCTCCGGATACACCTTCTCGCCGCCGGTGTTGATGCACTGCGAGCCGCGCCCGAGCACGCTGACGATGCCGTCCGCGTCGACCGTCGCCATGTCACCGAGCAGCACCCACCGCTCGTCGCCCTTCTGGAAGAAGGTCTCGGCGGTTTTCGCGGGGTCGTTGTAGTAGCCGAGCGGGACGTGACCGCGCTGCGCGATCCGGCCCACCTCGCCGACCCCGACCGGCTCGTACGTCGCCGGATCCACCACCTGCGTACGGGAGTTGACCTGCACGTGGAATCCGGAACCCGCGCCCGAACCGGCCGTCGCCGTGCCGTTGAAGCCGGACTCCGACGAGCCGAAGTTGTTCAGCAGCATGGTGTTCGGCACCAGCTCCTGGAACTGCCGGCGCACCGTGTCCGACATGATGGCGCCCGAGGACGAGACACTGAACATCGACGAGCAGTCCGTGCCCTTGAGCGGCCCCTTCAGGGCGTCTATGAGCGGGCGCAGCATCGCGTCGCCCACCAAGGAAACGCTCGTCACCTTCTCCTTCTCGATGGTGCGCAGCACCTCCTCCGGCACGAACTTGCGGTGGATGACGACGCGTTGACCGAAGTTGAAGCCGATGAACGCGGTCAGCGTCGACGTGCCGTGCATCAGCGGGGGAGTGGGGAAGAACGTGATGCCGTCACCGCCCGCCGCCACCCGCTCGGCCAGCTCCTGTGGCCGTGACACCGGCTCACCAGTCGGCGCTCCACCGCCCAACCCCGCGAAGAACAGGTCCTCCTGACGCCACATCACACCCTTCGGCATGCCCGTCGTGCCACCGGTGTAGATGATGAACTGGTCGTCCGGCGAGCGCGACGGGAACCCGCGCCCGTCCGATGCCTGCGCCGTCGCCTCCTCGAAGTCCACCGCCTTCAACGGCGGCGCGTCCGCCTCCGGCGCACCCACCCGCACCAGGTGCCGCAGCTTCTGTGTGCGCGGCAGCGCCGCCGCCACGCGCGGCGTGAACTCGGCGTCGAAGACCAGCGCCACGAGGTCCGCGTCCTGGTAGAGGTAGACCAGCTCCTCCTCCACGTACCGGTAGTTGACGTTCACCGGCACGACGCGCGCCTTCAGGCACCCCAGGGCCGTCTGCAGGTACTCGATGCCGTTGTAGAGGTGCAGGCCCAGGTGCTCGCCGGGCTGTATCCCGGCCGCGATGAGGTGGTGTGCGACGCGGTTCGCCGCCGCGTCCAGCTCCGCGTACGTGAGCCGGCGTTCCGCGCCCGTACCGGGGTGATCGACGTAGACGAGCGCCTCGCGGTCGGGGACCACGTCGACGACCGACTCGAACAGGTCGGCAAGGTTGTACTCCACCGCGCTCCTCCTGATCCAGGCCGCAACTCTCTCCTGGCCGTCATCAGAACAGAACCGGGAGTAAGGGGGAAGGGCCCTCGCACAAGAAAACTGACTGAGTGTCAGAAAACTCTTGAACTGGCACGTGCGCTCCTGCAACCTGTTCCAGGTCCGAGGCTGCGGCTGACTGGAGGACCCGTCATGGGTGGCACCGAACATCTCGACGTGCGCCGCGAGGGCGCCACGCTCGTACTCACACTGAACCGGCCCGAGGCCAAGAACGCGCTGTCCCTGCCGATGCTCGTCGGCCTCTACGACGGGTGGCTGGAGGCCGACGCGGACGACTCGGTCCGCTCCATCGTGCTCACCGGGGCCGGTGGTGTCTTCTGCGCGGGAATGGACCTCAAGGCGCTCGCGGGCAAGGGCATGGAGGGCGAGCACTACCGGGACCGGCTCAAGGCCGACCCCGATCTGCACTGGAAGGCGATGCTCCGCCACCACCGGCCCCGAAAGCCCGTCATCGCGGCGGTCGAGGGGCACTGCGTCGCGGGCGGCACGGAGATCCTTCAGGGCACGGACATCCGGGTGGCGGGGGAGTCGGCGACGTTCGGCCTCTTCGAGGTCAAGCGCGGCCTCTTCCCCATCGGCGGCTCCACGGTGCGGCTGCCGCGCCAGGTGCCTCGTACGCACGCCCTGGAGATGCTCCTGTCCGGTCGGCCCTACCCGGCGCCGGAGGCCGCCGCGATCGGGCTCGTCGGACGCGTCGTGCCCGACGGCACCGCGCTCGACACGGCACTCGAAATCGCCGAACAGATCAACGCCTGTGGCCCGTTGGCCGTCGAGGCGGTCAAGGCCTCCGTCTACGAGACCGCCGAGATGACCGAAACCGACGGCCTCGCCTCGGAGTTGAAGCGCGGCTGGCCCATCTTCGACACCGCCGACGCGAAGGAAGGCGCCCGCGCGTTCGCCGAGAAGCGCCCCGCCGAGTTCCGCCGGGAGTGAGTCACCGCACCCCCCCACCCATTCGACCGCACTCCAAGGAGGCCTCATGACATCCACCGCCCAACCGGAGGTGCTGCGCGCGCCGTTGGTCGTGGAGTTCCCCTTCACGCGCTCCCTCGGCCCCGTCCAGTCCGCCTTCCTCAGCGGACTGCGCGACCGCGTCGTCCTCGGCGTCAAGACCACGGACGGCAAGGTGATGGTGCCGCCCGTCGAGTACGACCCCGTGACCGCCGACGAGATCCGCGACCTGGTCGAGGTCGGCGCCACCGGCACCGTCACCACCTGGGCCTGGAACCCCGAACCACGGCGCGGCCAGCCCCTCGACACCCCCTTCGCCTGGGTCCTCGTCAAGCTGGACGGCGCCGACACCGCCCTGCTGCACGCCCTCGACGTCACCGGACCCGACGCCGTGCACACCGGACAGCGCGTCCGAATCCGCTGGGCCGAGGAGCGCGAGGGCGCCATCACGGACATCGCGTGCTTCGAACCATACGAGGGTGACGACGCTCCCTCTCAAGTCGCCCCGCACAGCGGCGAGTTCGATGAACCCGTCACCGGCATCGTCGCCGAGGCCCGCCTCGACTACACCTACAGCCCCGGCGGCGCCCAGACCCGCTACATCAACGCCCTCGCCGAACGCCGCACCGTGGGTGAGCGCTGCCCCTCCTGCCACAAGGTGTACATCCCGCCGCGCGGCGCCTGCCCCACCTGCGGCGTCGCCACCACGGACCAGGTCGAGGTCGGCCCCGGCGGCACCGTCACCACGTACTGCATCGTGAACATCAAGGCGAAGAACCTCGACATCGAAGTCCCGTACGTGTACGCCCACATCGCCCTCGACGGCGCCGACCTCGCCCTGCACGGCCGCATCGCCGGCATCCCGTACGACGAGGTGCGGATGGGCCTTCGCGTCGAACCGGTGTGGACGGAGGGCGGGCGCTACCCGGACCACTACCGGCCCACCGGTGAACCCGACGCCGATTACGAGACCTACAGGGAGATGATCTGATGCGGCCGCCGATCCGGGACATCGCCGTCGTCGCCTTCGGGCAGACCGACCACACACGTACCTCCGACGAACAGTCGGAAGTCGAGATGCTGATGCCCGTCCTGCACGAGGTCCTCGCCGGTACAGGACTGAAGACCAGCGACATCGGGTTCACCTGCTCGGGATCGAGCGACTACCTCGCGGGACGCGCCTTCTCCTTCACCATGGCCCTCGACGGCGTCGGCGCCTGGCCGCCGATCTCCGAGTCGCACGTGGAGATGGACGGCGCCTGGGCCATGTACGAAGCGTGGACCAAACTGCTGACCGGCGAGGCCGACACCGCGCTCGTCTACTCGTACGGAAAGTCCTCACCCGGCTCCGTACGCGACGTCCTGACGCGCCAGCTCGACCCGTACTACGTCGCCCCGCTGTGGCCCGACTCCGTCGCGCTCGCCGCCCTCCAGGCGCAGGCACTCATCGACGAGGGGCACACCGACGAGCCCGCGCTCGCCGGAGTCGCCGCCCGCAGCCGCGAGTCCGCCGCCGACAATCCGCACGCCCAACTGCGCGGAAACGTCCCCCACGGCGATTACGTCGTAAATCCGCTGCGCACCGGTGACTGCCCGCCGATCGGGGACGGCGCCGCCGCCGTGATCCTCGCCGCCGGGGACCGGGCGCGCGAGCTGTGCGAGCGGCCCGCCTGGATCCGCGGCATCGACCACCGCATCGAGGCGCACAGCCTCGGGGTGCGCGACCTCACCGACTCGCCCTCGACGCGGCTCGCCGCCGAGAACGCCGGAGCCTTCGAACGGCCCGTCGACACCGCCGAGTTGCACGCCCCGTTCACCTCGCAGGAAGTCGTCCTGCGACGCGCCCTGCGCCTCGGCGACGACGTCTGTGTGAACCCGTCCGGGGGCGCGCTCGCCGCCAACCCGGTGATGGCCGCCGGGCTCATCCGCATCGGCGAGGCCGCCGCCCGCATCCACGGCGGGAGCTCCCGGCGCGCCCTCGCGCACGCCACCTCCGGGCCCTGCCTGCAGCAGAACCTGGTCGCCGTACTCGAAGGGGAGGACCAGTGATGTCGAAAGCCGTGTCTGCCAAGGAGCCCGTAGCCGTCGTCGGCATCGGCCAGACCAAGCACGTCGCCGCCCGCCAAGACGTCTCCATCGCGGGACTCGTCCGCGAAGCGGCCCAACGGGCCCTCGCCGACGCCGAGTTGACCTGGGCCGACATCGACGCCGTCGTCATCGGCAAGGCGCCCGACTTCTTCGAGGGCGTCATGATGCCGGAGCTGTACCTCGCCGACGCCCTCGGCGCCGTCGGCAAGCCGATGCTGCGCGTGCACACGGCCGGATCCGTGGGTGGCTCGACCGCGCTCGTCGCCGCGAACCTCGTGGCGGCCCGCGTCCACGGCACCGTACTCACCCTCGCCTTCGAGAAGCAGTCCGAGTCGAACGCCATGTGGGGCCTCTCGCTCCCCATCCCTTTCCAGCAGCCACTGCTGGCCGGGGCCGGCGGCTTCTTCGCGCCGCACGTGCGCGCCTACATGCGACGCACCGGCGCCCCTGACGCCGTCGGCTCCCTCGTCGCCTACAAGGACCGCCGCAACGCCCTCAAGAACCCCTACGCACACCTCCACGAGCAGGACATCACCCTGGAGAAGGTCCAGGCGGCGCCCATGCTCTGGGACCCCATCCGCTACTCCGAGACCTGCCCCTCCTCCGACGGCGCCTGCGCCATGATCCTCACCGACCGCGCGGGCGCGGACCGCTCGCCGAAGCCGCCCGCCTGGATGCACGGCGGCGCCATGCGCAGCGAGCCGACCCTCTTCGCGGGCAAGGACTTCGTGTCCCCGCAGGCCGGCAAGGACTGCGCCGCCGACGTGTACCGGCAGGCCGGAATCGCCGACCCGCGCCGCGAGATCGACGCCGTCGAGATGTACGTCCCGTTCTCCTGGTACGAGCCGATGTGGCTGGAGAACCTCGGGTTCGCCGACGAGGGAGAGGGCTGGAAACTCACCGAATCCGGCGTCACGGAACTCGACGGGGACCTCCCCGTCAACATGTCGGGCGGCGTCCTGTCCACCAACCCCATCGGCGCCTCCGGCATGATCCGCTTCGCCGAGGCCGCCCTCCAGGTGCGAGGACAGGCCGGAGAACACCAGGTCGACGGCGCGCGGAAGGTCCTCGGGCACGCCTACGGAGGCGGCTCGCAGTTCTTCTCCATGTGGCTCGTCGGCTCCGAACCACCCACCCGATGAACGCGCGTTGACCTTCGTCGCTCTCGCGGCCTGTGCGGGGCACGGGCCGATCGCTAGGCTGGCGCACGGACGACGAACCGGGAGGAGCACGGACGTGGCCGAGAGCACCATCGACCAGCACCCGCTCATGGGGTGGGAGAAGCCGGACCTGGATCTCAGTGGGGCTGACTGGCGTTCCAGCAGCAGAGGTCTCGGCGATGTCCAGATCGCCTTTGTCGAGGGCTTCATCGCGATGCGCAACGGCGGCAGCCCCGAGAGCCCGTCCCTGATCTTCACGCCGGCCGAGTGGGGGGCGTTCGTGAGCGGCGCCCGCGAGGGCGAGTTCGACCTCACGTAGCGATACGCAGCCATGGAGTTGCCTACGTAGATCCGACACGGGACCTACGACCCTGTCCTGTGGCCCTGGCTTTTGCGAGCCTGGCCACAGGAACAGCCGGTCAATGAGGGCGCGGCGACGCGCCCGGTGTCGGAGGCGACGTAATCATGGCAAGCCCGCACTCCCAGCCCGTCCTCGCCGCGTTCGACGGCTCCGAGGACAGCCTGCGCGCCCTGGAGTGGGCGCTCGCCGAAGCGAACCGGCGCGGCGCCGAGCTGCGCGTCGTGCACGTACGGCAGTACGCGCCGTTCGTCCGCGCCGAGGTGCTCGCGGCGGGCCTCGTCGAGGAACCCGAGAACGACACGGTCCTCACGCAGCTGCGCAAGGACCTGGAGGGCCGCGAGGGGCTGCCGCCGCTCGAATTCATCAGCCGGACCGGGCTTCCGGCCGTGGTGCTGCCCGAGATGAGCGGCGACGCACAGCTCCTCGTCCTCGGCTCGCGCGGCCGCGGCGGATTCGCCAGCCTGCTGCTCGGCTCCAACGGCGTGGCGGCGGCGCGCGATGCCGCCTGCCCCGTCGTGGTGGTGCCACGGCCGGGCCGCGAGGTGCACGGCGACGAGCCCGTTCCCGCGGGGCCGCGCGTCGTGGTCGGGCTCAAGACGGACGACCCGGACCTGGCGACGCTCGGCTTCGCCTTCGCGCACGCGGCGCGCACCGGGGCGCGGGCGCACGTCGTCGTGGTGTACCCGTGGCCCGTTCTCGGCTGGACCGCGTACGGGGACTTCACGCCGACGACCGTCGACCAGGAGGCGGCCGAGCGCGACACGCTTCGAGTGGCCGAGGAAACCCTCAAGGAGCTGCGCGAATCTAACCCTAAAGTTGAGGTTGAGGTTTCCGTGCTTCCGGGCGACGCGGCGGGCCGCCTCGTCGAGAACTCCCGCGAAGCGGACCTCCTCGTCGTCGGCCGCCACCGCCGCCGCCTCACCCGCCCCGCCCCCATGCTCGGCTCGGTCACCCACGCGGTGCTGCTGCACGCGGCGAGCCCGGTGGCCGTGGTGCCGCCGGAGCCCGAGGAGGACTGAGCCGCACCCCGGCTCACCGCAGCACGACACACCCCCGCCCGGCCAGCTCGTCGAGCAGACCGGGCGGGACGCGCACGTCGTTCCACCGCAGATCGAGCTTCTCCAGACACGGCAGCTCCGCCAGCCACCCCGGCAGCTCCCGCAGCCGATTGCCCCGCAGGTCGACCCGGCGCAGCCGCGGCAGCCCGCGCAGCGCCCCGGGCACGACCTCGAACGCGTTCTCCCGCAACTCCACCTCCCGCAACTCCGCCAGGTCCCGCACGGCGGCGGGCAGCGCCGACAGCCGATTGCCCCGCAACCACAGCTCCCGCAGCGCCGAGAGCCCGCCGATGCTCTCCGGCAGTGCGGCGAGCCGATTGTGCTGGGCGCGCAGCTCCACCAGCCCGGTCATCGAGCCGAGCGTGGAGTGCAGCGTCGTCAGCCGGTTCTCGCCGACGTTCAGGTACCCGAGTCGGTCGAGGCGGCCCAGCGAATCCGGCAGTTCGGTGAGCCGGTTGTCGTGCAGGTACAGGAAGCGGGTCAGGCCGGTGAGGTCGCCGAGTTCCGGCGGGACCGAGGTGAGGCGGTTGTGGCCGAGGTCGAGGGTGTGCAGGCGGGAGAGGGTGCCGATGGGCGCGGGCAGGTGTGCGAGGCGATTGTCGGCGAGCAGCAGGACCTCGACGGACGGGTGCTCCCATACCTCCTCCGGCACCGCGTCCAGGCCGGCCCGCCAGTAGTCGAGCACGTTCCGGTTCATGCGCCCGTACCTTATCCGCGCCCGCGGCACACGATTCCGTACCAAGAACCCCGCATCACACTCCGGCGGACTCGCCCCGGCGTACGCTGAGCTGCCTGGAAACCGCGGTGCGCGACCGCGCCGCGGGTGGGGGTGCGCCATGGTGCGGAGCGACGGCCGGGGCAGGCGGAGACTGTTCGAGCGGGACAGTGAACTCGCCGCTGTGGACGTGGTGTTGGACGAGCTGGCCGGGCTGGCCAAGGGGAGTGGAGAGTCCCCGGAGCGGCCGCACGGCGCACTGCTCGCCGTCGCCGCGCCCGCCGGACTCGGCAAGACGACCCTCCTCGCCGAGGTGCGCCGCAGGGCCGCCGCCAAAGGCTGCACCGTGCTGTACGCGCGCGGTGGCGACCAGGAGCAGGGCGTCGCCTTCCACGTCGCGCGACAACTCCTCCAGCCGCGCCTCGCGGGCATCCCCGCCGCCGACCTCCAGGCCACGCTGGGCAGTTGGTACGCGATCGTGGGCCCCGCCCTCGGCCTGTGCGCCCCCACCGAAGGCGCGCCACCCGACCCGCAGGGCCTGCGCGACGGCCTCGACTGGGTGCTCACCCACCTCGCCGTACAGCAGGCCCCCATGGTGCTCGTCCTCGACGACGCCCACTGGGCTGACCCCGAGTCCCTGAGCTGGCTCGCCGCGTTCGCCCCGCGCGCCGAGGAGTTACCCCTGCTGCTCGTCGTCGCCTACCGGCCCGAAGAACTCCCGGACCACGCCGAGGCGTTGCGCGGCCTCCCCGGCAGGTCCGGGCGCCGCACCCTCGGCCTCGAACCGCTCAGCGCCACCGCCATCGCCTCACTCGTCCGCGAATCCCTCGGCGGCCACGCCGACGACGCGTTCTGCCGCGAGTGCTGGGCCGTCACCGCGGGCAACCCCTTCGAAGCCGTCGAGCTGACCGCCAAGGTCCGCGACCGCGGCCTCACCCCAACCGAGAACGGCGCCCACCTGCTGCGCGACCTCGCCGCCGCCGCACGGGGCAGCGGCCTCGTAGCCCGCATCGAACGCCTCGGCCCCGCCACCGTCCACCTCGCCTGGGCCTGCGCCGTCCTCGGCACCGAGATCGCACCCGAACTCGCCGCCAACGTAGCCGGGTTGGGCTTCGAGGACGCCACCGACGCCACCGACCGGCTGCGCATGGCCCGCGTACTCAAGGGCGTGGAACCCCTCGAATTCGTCCACCCGCTCATCGCCACCGCCGTCTACCGCGCCATCCCAGGACCCCTCCGCGTCGCCCTGCACGGCAAGGCCGCCCAGACCGTCCTCGACGCCGGACTCGGCCCCATCGCAGCCGCCCGGCACCTCCTGGAGACCCACCCCGAAGGCGACCCGTGGGTCGTGCGACAACTGCGCGCCGCCGCCGCCGAGACCGTCCGCGCGGGCGCCCCCGACGCCGCCCGCCGCTACCTCGCCCGCGCCCTGCGCGAACCACCCGCCTTCGACGACCGCGCCGCCGTCCTCTACGAACTCGGCAGCGCCTCCCTCCTCACCGAACCCGCCACCACCGTCAACCACCTGCGCGCCGCCCTCGAAGAACCCATCACCGACCCCACCCTGCGCCACGGCATCGTCTACCGCCTCTCCCAAGTCCTCGCCCACACCGACCGCCTGGCCGAGGCATCCGAGACCCTCGCCCGCGAGATCCGCGTCACCGACGACCCGCGCGTCCGCCTGCGCATGCAGGCCGAACAGTTCATGTGGGACGCCTTCCGCGCCGACGAACCCGACTCCCCGGCCCGCTCCCGCCGCCTCGCGAAACTCGCCGACCGGCTCAGCGGACGCGACCTCACCGAGCGCTACATCATCGGCCTGCGCGCCTGGGACGCCACCCTGCGCGGCGAAGGAGCCGCCGCGGTCATCCAGTACGCCGAGCGCGCCCTCGCCGGAGGCCTGCGCTGGGCCGCCGACGAGGACCGCGGCTTCGAGGTCCCCGTCCTCGTCGCCATGGCCTTCCTCTACGCCGACCGCCCCGGCCGCACCGAGGACCTCTTCGTCGAGGGCATCGCCGACTTCGAGCAGTCCGGCTGGCGCGGCGGCCACCTCTCCTTCGCGTACACCCTGCTCGGCTACGTACGCCACCGGCGCGGCCGGCTCGCCGAGGCCGAGGACTTCGTGCGCGCGGGCCTGCGCCTCGCCGAGCGCGTAGGACCCGGCACCCCCGCCCACTGGTACGCCGTCGGCACCCTCGTCGAAGTGCTGCTCGCGCGCGGCCGGATCGCCGAGGCCAAGGAGGTGGCGGACGCGCACTCCTTCGGACAGCCGTTCCCCGCCGCCGTCGTCTTCCCCGACGCGCAGACCGTGTACGGCGAACTCCTCCTCGCGCTCGGCCGCACCGAAGAGGCCGCCGAGGAACTCGCCGCCGCGGGCCGCCGCCTCGACCCGCGCGGCATGCGCAACCCCGCCTGGTGCCCCTGGCAGCTGCACCTCGCCCGCGCCGAGGCCCCGGACGCACCCGAGCGGGCCCGGGCCCTCGCCGCGGACGCCGTCGAGCGGGCCCGCCACTTCGGCACCCCGTCCGGCATCGGCCAGGCGCTGCGCACCGCGGCCGAGGTCTCGGTCGGCACCGACCGCGGCAAGCTCCTGGAGGAGTCCGTCGCCCACCTGGAACGCTCACCCGCCGGCTACGAGCTGGCCCGCTCCCTCGTCGCCCTCGGCGCGGAACAGCGCCGCAAGGGCCGCTCCAAAGAGGCCGCCGACCACCTCTACCGAGGGCTCGACGCGGCGGTCGGCTGCGGAGCCGACGGCCTGGTCCAGTACGCCCGCGAAGAACTCGCCGCGTCGGGCCTGCGGCCGCGCCCCCTGCGCGGCGCGGTGACCGACACGCTCACCGCACGTGAGCGGGCCGCAGCACGGTGCGCGGTGCGCGGCTTGTGCCCGGCGGAGATAGCGGCGGAGCTTCGTCTGGACGAGCCGACCACGGTACGGCTCCTCTCCGCGGCGTACCGCAAACTCGGCACGGAGCCCTCCGGGCTCGCAGCCGCGCTGGGGGAGTAGTCCGCACCGCTGTGGGCAGGCGTTCCGCACGGCGGAACGGGTGGGCACAGCCCCCGGTGCCGCGAACGAAGACGTCGGCGTCAATCAGGACGACCCGAACCCGATCCACGCGGAGCGTCGACGTACCATTGGCCGCATGTCCTTCCTCCGCCGCCGCGCAGCGACCCCCGCGGGTCCCGACTTCGACGTCCTGGCCATGGACCCGGGCGACTGGCCGGGCAACCTCGGTGCCGGCCTGCTGCCCGCCCCCGACGGAACCTGCCAGGGCGTGTTCCTGCGCTACGACCTCTTCGGCGGCCGCGGCCCCGCGATGGTCATCGGCAACCTCCCCGAGGGCTCCCCGGCCCGCGAGGTCGGCGAGGGCGAGATCCCCTTCGAGGTCGCCCAGCTCCTCGTAGCGCTGGAGAACGACGAGGAAGTCACCGTCACCGACGTGGAGGACGTCCCGGTGATGCAGGGCGACAACCTCCTCGTGGTGCGCCGCCTGAAGCTGTCCGAGACGCGGATCTCCTGCGTGCAGTTCGACCGCAGCGACAACGTGCTCGTGACCATCGCGTCCTGGGACCGCCCGATCACGGACGACCTGTACGCGCTGCTCAAGCCGCTGCCGGCGGAACTGTTCCAGCAGGGCTGAGCAGCGCTACAAGCCGGTCGCCGTCAGGACACCGTCGACGGCAGCACCGTCACATCCGCCGCCCGCACATACGCGACGCGGTGCCCGAACTGGATCTCGTAGTACACGTCCGAGCCCTTCACCACCTTGTGCTTCGACACGTCGAACGTGGGGGAGTAGAAGTACTCGCCCGTGGTCGTCCCACCCGTCGCATAGCGCTGGCCCGCCAGGAGCTTGTACGGCAGCGGTGAGACCGCCTGCGGCGTGATGCCCTCCGGGTACGCCTCCTTCTCCGGGTAGGCCCTCCCGTACACCGGGACGTCGCTCGCACCCGGCTTCGGCGTGACCACAAGTCCCTTGGCGGACACGGCGGTCGGCTGCTTCGACGGGTTCTTGAACCAGGCCTTCTGACCCAGGTACCAGATCGCCGTCCAGTCACCCTCGCGCCCCGCGACCGCGTACTGCTGGCCCGCCGACACCCGCGACGCCATGTCGTTGACGTCGATCGTCGACGGATCGCCATTGGGCCGCAGGCCGATGTCCTTGATCAGCGGGGCGTCCTCGCTCGGCTCCGAGTAGAGCCGCACCGCGCTCGACCCGTGCGGCGCGCACGCCACACCCGCCTTCTCGCAGCCCGTGAACTTCGGCTGGTTCTCGGCGAATTCGGGGGCCACGGTCACAAGCCCGCCGTCCGGCCCCGCCGTCCGGTGGAACGGCTTGCCCATCAACGCGAAGTAGTGCGACCAGTCCCAGTACGGCCCCGGGTCGGTGTGCATCGACTTGATGGTGGACGTCGTCGGACCCGGCACCGTGTCATGGCCGAGGATGTGCTGCCGGTCCAGCGGAATGCCGTACTTCTTCGAGAGGTACTTCACCAGGCGCGCCGACGACCGGTACATCTCCTCCGTGTACCAGGAGTCCGGCTGCGCGAGGAAACCCTCGTGCTCCAGGCCGATCGACTTCGCGTTGACGTACCAGTTGCCCGCGTGCCAGCCGACGTCCTTGTTCTTGATGGACTGCACGATGTGCCCGTCCGTCGAGCGCAGCGAGTAGTGCCACGCCAGATACGTCTTGTCCTGCACCAGCTTGAGCGTCTGCTCCCACGTCGCCTCCGTGTCATGGATGACGATGTAGTCGATGCTCTGGTCCTTCGGCCGGTCCGCGAGATCGTGATTGCCGTAGTCGCCGTCGCCGAACTCCTCGTACGGCGCCGGGATCCACTCGCAGGACACCGTCCGCGGGCACTCGGTGTCGCCCGCGTCCGCCTTGCGCAGGCCCATCCTCTCGATCTGCGCCGCCCGCGGCTCCGCCTTCGGATCGGCGGCAAGGGTGACCCGCTGCCCGGCGTCCGTGGTGCGCCGCTCGCCGTCCCGGATCACCGCGAACACATCGTTCGCGTACGTGCCCGCCGTCGCGGCGTCGTCCGCTCCGGAGAACTTCGCGACCGCCCCGTACCAGTCGGAAGGACGGTCGCTCAACGGCTTGCCGAGCTTCTTCTGCGCGGCCGCGAGGAGCGCGGCGCCACCGCGCACATTGGCCGCCGGGTCGCTGCGCAGCTCGTCCGCCGACAGTCCGCTGAGCTGCGCCGCGCGCGGCAACGTCCGCAGCCGGGCCGGGAGTTGGCCCTCGGCCGGCACGGCGTCCGACGCCTTCAGCGGGGCCCGCGAGTCGTCGCCGCGCGCGTCGCCCTCCGCGTGGTCGTGCGCCACGGCCTTCGCGAGCGCGGCGCGGGCGTCGGTCAGGTGCATGGGGCCGTAGCCGCCCGTGACGCTGGGCGCCCCGTTGTGCGCGTCCCACCGCGACTGCAGATACGACACACCGAGCAGCACGCTCTGCGGTACCTGGTACTCGGCCGCCGCCGCGGCGAACGCGCCCTGCAACCGGGCGGAGGGCGCCTCGGCCGCAGGGCCGGGTGGAGCCGCTCCGAGCAGCGGCAACAGCAGCGCCGCCACGCCGAGGGCGCCGCCCGCGGCGAGGGTGCGTCTGTGGCAAAAAGTACGGCTGAACCGGTGCAACGGTGCCTCCTGGGAACGCCGGGGTGTGGATGCTGCGCGATGCCTGCGGGCCGATGGTGGCTCAGTGGTATCGGCTCGCCGACGATCCGTCAATCATGCGACGCACAGGGTTGATTCCCCGGGATTTCCCAAGTCAACGGGCGTGTGCGCGGCTTTCGTACGCGGTGGTGCGACCGCCTGCGACGCGTCAGTGGTGTGAACCACTGGCCGCACACATACGGACCCACACACAAGGACGCGCACATACGAAGATCCGCGGTGCGCCCTGGTGACCTCCCGGGCGCCCCGCGGATCGTTCGTCCCCGTCAGCGAGTGCCGACTGCCGCACGCACCGCCCTCCGGGCCATGTTGCAGTCGTCGTGCAGGCGGCGCAGCAACAGCCGCTGCTCCTCGCCGGACGGGGTGCCACCGGGGTGGCCCTGGGCCGCGGACGCCGCCGGTGTCTCCTCGCGCAGCGAACGCTGCACGGCCGTCTCGTACGTACGGATCTCCCGAGTCAGTACGAGCATCAGGTTGACCAGGAACGCGTCACGCGAGGCCGGGCCGCCGGACTGCGCGAGCTGACTGATCTGACGCCGCGCCACCGGCGCGTCACCGAGCACGGACCAGAGCGTCGCCAGGTCGTACCCCGGCAGGTACCAGCCCGCGTGCTCCCAGTCCACGAGCACCGGACCCGTGGGGGCGAGCAGCACATTGGAGAGCAGGGCGTCGCCGTGACAGAACTGGCCCATGCCGCCGCGGCCCGAGGTGTGCGCGATGCCGTGCAGCAGCTTCTGCAGGTCTCCCATGTCCCGGTCGGTGAGCAGACCCAGCTCGTGGAAGCGGTTGATCCGGGCCGCGTAGTCCAGTGGCGCGTCGAAGGTGCCCGCCGGAGGCCGCCACTGGTTGAGCCGGCAGATCGCGCCGAGTGCGGCGCGCACGTCCGCCCGCGGCGGAGCCTCGACCGGGTGGCGCTGCAGGGCCGCCACCCGGCCGGGCATCCGCTCGATCACCAGCGTGCCGTTGTCGGGGTCCGCGGCGATGAGCCGGGGCACCCGTACCGGAGGCCGGTGTCGGACGAACGAGCGGTATGCGGCTATCTCGTGCCGGATCCGCGAGGCGAAGGCCGGCGCGTGGTCCAGTAAACACTTCGCGACGGCGGTGCTGCGTCCTGTCGTCCCGACGAGGAGGACGGAGCGCGGGGAGCGGCGCAATACCTGCACCGGATGGAACTCCGGGCAGATCCGGTGCACCGACGCGATCGCCGTGCGCAGCTGGGCGCCCTGAGGGCCGGACAAGTCGAGTCTCCCGCTGAGCGGTTGAGTACCGAGCCCCGGGGCGCGACGCGGGCGGGCGATGCCGTTCAGCGTCGGGGCCGCGGGCCGCGCGGGGTCGAGGTACGGGCCGCTTCCGCCGACCGCCGGTCGGGCGGGACGGGGCGGCCGGGGTGGGGCGGACACGGAGGACGATGCTGCGTACATGGGCGAAACAGATCCCTTCGTGTGCCAGTGAATTGCCTGCGCCGGCCCGGCCCGGCCGATTCGGTACACCCTGGGGAATGCCCTGTGGCGGCCGGGTCGGGATGGCGCACTCCTACCTGACACCAGGCGTCCATGAGCACAACAGCTGGCGCACCCTGGCGAACCCTGGCGAATAGTCGCCCTGCAACTGACAGGGGGCTACTGTCAATTTCAGCCGAGAACCTGGGGGCTTACGTGAACGGACAACCCAACTCCCGCCTGAACGACCTGTTCGGCCTCGCCGGCTGGTCCAAGGGCGAACTCGCGAGACTGGTCAACCGGCAGGCCGCGGCCATGGGCCACGCGCAGCTGGCGACCGACACCTCGCGGGTGCGGCGTTGGATCGACATGGGAGAGATCCCGCGCGATCCGGTACCGCGGGTGCTGGCGGCGCTGTTCACCGAGCGACTCGGCCGTGTCGTGACCATCGAGGACCTCGGTCTCGTCCGACACGGGCGCGTAGGGAGACGGCAAGGCGGCGGGGGCCTGGAGGAACAGGGCCCTGACGGAGTGCCGTGGGCGCCCGAGCGGACAGCGGCGGTCCTCACCGAATTCACGGGAATGGACCTCATGCTCAACCGACGCGGCTTGGTGGGCGCGGGTGCCGCGCTCGCCGCTGGCTCCGCACTCAGCAGCGCCATGCACGACTGGCTGCACACCGACCCGGCCCTCGTGGCCGACGCCCCCAGGACCGACCATCCGCTGTCCTCTCCGGCCACCGCCGACGCGGCCGGGTTCGACCGCTACGAGGCCGCCCCCATCGGCTCCCAGGAGATCGAGGAACTGGAGCGCTCGGTCGAGGTGTTCCGGGCCTGGGACGCCTCCCGCGGCGGCGGGTTGCAGCGCAAGGCGGTCGTGGGCCAGCTCAACGAAGTGGGCGGAATGCTCTCCTACCGCCACCCCGACCATCTGCAGCGGCGCCTGTGGGGCGTCGCCGCCAACCTCGCGGTCCTCGCGGGCTGGATGTCGCACGACGTCGGCCTGGAGCCCACGGCGCAGAAGTACTTCGTCATCGCCGCGCACGCCGCGCGCGAGGGCGGCGACCGGCCGCGGGCCGGCGAGGCCCTGTCGCGGGCCGCCCGCCAGAAGATCCACCTGGGTGCGCCCGGCGAGGCGCTCGACCTGATGAAGCTCGCCAAGTCCGGCTCAGGCGACCAGGTGTTGCCGCGCACGAAGGCGATGCTCTGCACCATCGAGGCCTGGGCGCAGGCATCCCTGGGCAAGGGCCAGGCGATGCGCCGCACGCTCGGGCAGGCCGAGGAACTCTTCGTCTCCGACAAGGGCGATGTGCCACCGCCCAGTTGGATGCAGATGTTCGACGAGGCGGACCTGCACGGCATGCAGGCCCTCGCCTACCGCACCCTCGCCGAGCACGACCCGTCCGCTGCCGTCATCGCGCAGCGGCACGCCCAGGAGGCGCTGGCGCTGCGGGTGGGCGGCCGGGACCGCTCGAAGATCTTCGACCATCTGTCGATGGCCTCGGCCTGTTTCATCGCCGACGACCCCGAACAGGCGGACAGGTACGCGCGGTTGGCGCTCTCCTCGATGGGCTCCAACTCCTCGCACCGCACCTGGGACCGGCTCCGCGAGATGTACCGGCTCACCGGTCACTACGCGGACTACCCGAAGATCGACGACCTGCGCCAGGAGATCAAGCTGGCACTGCCGAGGGCGACGGGGAAGCGTATGCAGGCGTAATCAATCAAGCGCATGCAGGCGTAATCAGGAACAAAGAACCAGGAACAACAAGGAACCGGGAACAACAAGGAACCAGGAGTTCAGGAACCGATCCTGGCCACGAGCACACACGCGCCGTCCTCACGCTCGCCCTGCCCCAGCTCGTCCCGTAGCACGCGCACACAGTCCTGCGCGTCACGGGCCGCGGTCAGCGGCTCCGCGAGCGCGAGCAGGCGGCCCACGGACGCGGTCGAGCCGCGCCGTGGCACCAGGCCGTCCGTGTGCAGGACCAGCAGGTCCCCGGCGCGCAGCGGCTCTTCGGCCTGCCCGTAGACGGCGCCGGACGTGGCGCCGAGGAGGACGCCTTCGGGTGGCGTGAGCGCACGCCCCGTCCCGTCGCGGAAGAGCAGCGGTGCGGGGTGTCCCGCCTGCGCCCACGCCAGTGTGCGGGCCGCCGGGTCGTACCGGCAGCACAGGGCGCTGCCGAGCGCCGGTTGCGCCGATGAGTCGAGGAGGTGGTTCAGGGAGCCGAGCAGCTCGCCGGGCGCCGCGTCGCACATCGCCATGCCGCGGACCGCGCCGAGCAGCATCGCCATGCCGGAGCTGACGGCCACGCCGTGTCCGGTGAGGTCGCCGACGGTCAACAGGGTTCGGCCGCCCGGCAGTTCGAGAGCGTCGTACCAGTCGCCGCCGATCGGATTGCCGGCGGGCGAGGGGAAGTACTGGGCGGCGAGATCGAGGCCGCCGGGGCCGCTGTGCGGGAGCCGCAGGGAGCCACGCCACGGCGGCAGCACGGCTTCCTGCAGCTCGACCGCGAGCCGGTGCTCGGTCTGCGCGACATGCCGCTGGCGCTGGAGCGAGTCACGGGTCTCGCTCACCGTACGCTGGCTGCGGCGCAGTTCACTGACGTCGCGTACGACCGCCCACATCGAGGCGGTCGCGCCGTCGGTGTCGAGCACGGGCTCGCCCATCATGTGCACCGTGCGCACGGAGCCGTCCGGGCGCACGACGCGGAACTCCCCGTCGATCGGCTTGCCGTCGATCAGGCAGTCCGTGACCATCGCGGTCAGCTTCGGCTGGTCGTCGGGGTGCACCAGGGCGGGCAGTTCATCGAGGGTCAGCGCGGGCGCGCCGGGCTCCCTGCCGAGGATCTGGTACAGCTCGCTGGACCAGGTGGCCTCGTCGGTCAGCAGATTCCATTCGGCGCTGCCCACCCGGCTCAGCAGCGAACCGGACCGCTGCGGCGCCGGGTTCGGCCGCTGGGGCGGCAGGCCCCGCAGGGGAGCGGGGCCTTCGCGCAGCTGGGCCAAGTGCCGGTCGAGATCGCTGAGTTGATGCACGGCGAGTTCGTACAGGGCGCGCTGCCAGCGGGACTCGGCGTCGGCCTCGTCCGTCATCGCGGATTCGCGGCGTACCGCGTCGACTTCGCCGAGCAGCCGACGCGTCTGCGTGATCAGCGCCTCGACCGTGCCCCGCTCCGGCGGTTGGCCGGCGGGGCGGTCCGCGAAGGCATGGGGCGGCATGAGGAGACTCCGATGCAGGCACAGACGGCCACGGCTGACGGAAGGACCGCTAAAGACTCTGGCACAGGCCGCGTTGCCCCGTAAGGGATTTGGCCATACACGATGCGGTGGTGCTTACGGCATATGCCCATGTCCTCTAAGTAGCCTCCTTCGTGGAGTTCCGTCGAACGCGTGGTCGGGCGGGGCGTATGCCGTGTTCATACGTACGGTGAACACCCGCCCCGCCGAACGACGTAGCCCCGCCTACGTACGCAGCCAGACCGCGGTGTCCGGTGCCAGCCGTCCGTCCCTGTCCAGGGGGTCGCTGGTGAGCAGCACCTCGTGGTGCGGCGGGAGGTCGACGGGGAGCGCGCCGAGGTTCACGACGCAGACGAGGCCCTGGCCGCGGCCGAACGCGAGTACGTCCTCGGCCGAGGGCAGCCACGTCAACTCGGCGCCACGAAAGCCCGGTTGGCATGCCCGTTGGTGCAGTGCCGTCCGGTAGAGCGAGAGCATGGAGTGCGGGTCGGCCTCCTGGCGTTCGGCGGCGTAGGCCCCCCAGTCCGGGGGTTGTGGCAGCCAGGCGGTCCGGCCCGCACCCTCGCCCGCGTCCCCGAAGCCGTACGTCGATCCGTGCGCGGTCCACGGCAGCGGCACCCGGCAGCCGTCCCGGCCGGGGTCGACGCCGCCCGAGCGGGCGTGCATCGGGTCCTGGATGTGTGCGCGGTCCACCTCCACCTCGGGCAGCCCCAACTCCTCGCCCTGGTACAGGTACACGGAGCCCGGCAGGGCCAGCGAGAGCAGCGCCGCCGCGCGGGCCCGGCGCAGGCCGAGGCCGAGGTCGGTCGGCGTCCCGAAACGCTTCGCGGCGAAGTCGAAGCGGGTGTCGGCGCGGCCGTAGCGGGTGACGGTGCGGGTCACGTCGTGGTTGCACAGCACCCAGGTCGCGGGCGCGCCCACCGGGGCGTGGTAGGCGAGCGTGGCGTTGATGGAGGCACGCAGTTCGGCGGCGTCCCAGGGGCGGGCCAGGAAGTCGAAGTTGAAGGCGGTGTGGAGCTCGTCGGGGCGCAGATAGCGGGCGAAGCGCTCCGGGTCGGGGAGCCACAGTTCGCCGATGAGGACGCCGTCGTAGTCGTTCGCGACGGCGCGCCAGGAGCGGTACACGTCGTGCAGTTCGTCGCGGTCGATGTAGCCGCTCGTGTCGTCGTCGCCGTTCGCGTCGGTGAGGGCGGGGTCCTTGGCGAGGAGGGCCGCCGAGTCGACGCGGACGCCGGCCGCGCCCCGCTCGAACCAGAACCGGAGCACGTCCTCGTGCTCCTGACGCACCGCCGGATGCGCCCAGTTGAGGTCCGGCTGCTCCGGCGTGAACAGGTGCAGGTACCACTCGCCGTCCGGGACGCGGGTCCAGGTGCCGCCCGAGAACTGGGAGGGCCAGTTGTTCGGCGGCAGTTCGCCGTGCGCGCCGCGTCCCGGCCTGAAGTGGAACAGTTCGCGCTCCGGGCTGCCGGGACCGGCCGCCAACGCGGCCTGGAACCACGGGTGTTGGTTGGACACATGGTTCGGCACGATGTCGACGATCGCGCGGATGCCGAGGTCCCGTGCCTCCGCGATCAGTTTCTCGGCCTCCGCGAGGGTGCCGAACGCCGGGTCGATCGCCCGGTAGTCCGCCACGTCGTAGCCGCCGTCCGCGAGCGGCGAGCGGTACCAGGGCGTGAACCAGATGGCGTCGATGCCGAGCCGGGCCAGATACGGCAGCCGGGCCCGGACACCGGCGAGGTCGCCCGTGCCGTCGCCGTCGCCGTCGGCGAAGCTGCGGACGTACACCTGGTAGATGGCAGCACTGCGCCACCAGTCGTCGGCCACCACGAAGGGTTCCTTTCGCGCAAGGATGCAAAGTGGGAGGTGAGCGGGGCGGGGGTCAGCCCTTGAGGCCGCCGGCGGTCAGGCCGCTCATGATGTTCCGCTGGAAGAGCAGGAAGAGGATCAGCGTCGGCACGGACGCGATGGTCAGCGCGGCGATCAGCTGGTTCTGCGGGACGCCGTTGGACAGCGAGTAGATGCCGACGTTCAGCGTCTGCTTCGCCGGGTCGGGCAGCGTCAGCATCGGCCACAGGAAGTCCTTCCACACGCCGACCACCGCGAAGATGGAGACGACGCCGAGGATCGGCCGGGAGATCGGCAGGACCACCGAGCGCAGCGTGCGCAGCGAGGAGGCGCCGTCGATGGACGCCGCGTCCAGCAGCTCCTGCGGGATCGAGTCGAAGAACCGCTTGAGCAGGAAGATGTTGAAGGCGTTGGTGACGGACGGCAGCCAGATCGCCCACGGCGAGTTGAGCAGATTGCGCTCGAAGATCGGCACGTCGAGGACGGTCAGATACTGCGGGACGACGAGGACCGTCGCCGGGATCATCAGCGTCGCCAGCATCATGCCGAGGATGACGTTGCCGAACATCGGGCGGAGCTTGGAGAGCGAGTAGGCGGCCGCCACGTCGAGGACGAGCTGGAAGGCGAGCGCGCCGAACGCGTAGTAGAGAGTGTTGAAGAGGAGTTTGGCGAGGTCCATGACCTGCCAGGCGGACTGGTAGTTCTTCGGGTGCACGCTGTCCGGCACCAGGGTGGGCGGGGACTGGACGATCTCCGCCGTGGTCTTGAGGCCGCCGGTCACCATCCAGTACAGCGGGCCCAGGAAGACCAGCGTGAACAGGGTCATGGTGAGGCCGAAGACCGTCCAGTAGAGGATCTTCCCGCGGCGCCGGCCGAGCTGGGCGGGGGATATCAGGGTGCGGGGGCGCATCGTGTCGCTGGCCATGGAACGTCTCCTTGGTCGGCCTGGGAGTCAGTCGTCCTGGGAGCGGCTCAGTCGCACGTACACCGCGGAGAACCCCGCGAGCAGGACGAGCAGGACGAGGCCGAGGGCCGCCGCGCCGCCGTAGTTGTTGAAGTTGAAGGCGTACTGGTAGATCAGATAGACGACGGTCGTGGTCGAGCCCTCCGGGCCCGCGCCGTTCGTCAGCAGGAACGGCTCCGTGAAGACCTGCATCGTCGCGATGATCTGCATCAGGAACATCAGCGAGAGGATCAGTCGCGTCTGCGGGATCGTCACGTGCCAGATCTTGCGCCACAGGCCCGCGCCGTCCAGCTCCGCAGCCTCGTACAGCTCGCCGGGGATGCCCTGGAGCGACGCCAGATAGATGAGGGTCGCCCCGCCCATGTTCATCCACGTCGCCGCGATGACCACGGACAGCATCGCGGTGTCGGTGGACTGCAGCCACTGCTGTTCCGGTATCCCGAAGACGCCGAGGACGCGGTTGAAGAGGCCGTACCCGGGATCGTAGAAGTACTTGAACAGCAGCACGGACGCGACCGGGGGCAGCATCACCGGGAGGTAGACCAGCATCCTCAAGTAGCCCTGGCCGTGCCGGAATTCATTGAGCAGCACCGCCACGAAGAACGGCACGGCGAAGCCCAGGAGCAGGGCCAGGGCGGTGAACAGGAGGGTGTTGCGCCAGGCCTGCCAGAAGGCCGGGTCGTTGAAGACGTAACTGAGGTTGGACCAGCCGGCCCAGGTGGTGCGGCCGTCCTTCGTCTTCTGGAAGGCCAGGAGGAACTCCCTGACCATCGGGTACCAGGAGAAGAAGGAGAAGCAGAGCACCGCGCCGATCAGGAAGCCGTGGGCGGAGATGTTGCGTTTCACGGTGCGCGCCAACGAGCCGTCAGGGCTGCCGAGTTGGCGTTTGTGCGCGGGTGGTGCGGACTGCCGTGGCTTCGCGGGCAGCGTCGGGGCCGACATGGTCACTCCTCGGATCACAGGTGGTGGCGGGGCGGCTTACTGGTTGGCCAGCACCTGGTTGACCTGCTGCTCAGCGGTGGACAGGAGCTTGTCGACGTCCGCGTTCTTGTTGGTCAGGACGCCCGACATGACGTTGTCGAGGACCTTGTAGACCTCCTGCGCCTTCGGCGGCTCCGCCTTGCCGCGCACCGGATTCGCCATGAACGGCTCGAAGTTGCGTACGGGCATGGTCGCGTTGTTCGTCCGCGACTGGAGGTCCTCCGCCTTGACCGAGCCGGTGAAGAAGTTCGGCTGCGGCAGGCCGACCGGGAGCTTGTCCTGCTTGGTGCGGGCCCAGTCGAACTGGCCCTTGCCGGGGGTGAGCGTCTTGAAGTTCAGCCAGGCGATCGCCGCCTTGATCTTGTCGGGCGAGGACCCCTTCTTGATCATGTAGTCGTTGCCGCCGAACAGCGTGGCCTTGCCGCCGGGGATCGGGCCCATCCCGAAGTTGTCGTAATCGGCGCCCAGTTGCTGGACCATGTACGTCACGTCGTCGGGCGCGGCGAGGAACATGCCGAGCTTGTCGGAGGCGATCTGCTTCTGCAGGTCGCCCCACTTGAGCAGCTGGGTCTTGCCCATGCTGTTGTCCTTCCAGCGCATGTCGTGCAGCTGCTGGGCGACCTGCTTGCCGGTCGCGTCGTTGAAGGCGGCCTTGGTGCCGTCGGAGGAGACGACGTCGCCCCCGAGCCCGTACATCGTCGCGGTGAAGTGCCAGCCGCCGGTGTTCTCGGCGCTGTACTCGCCGTACCCGGAGACGCCGCCCCCGAGCCCGGCGATCTTCTTGGCGGCCGTACGCACCTCGTCCCACGTCGTCGGCGGCTTGTCCGGGTCGAGGCCCGCCTTCTTGAACAGCTTGCGGTTGATGAGCAGGCCCATCGTGTAGTTGCTGGTGGGCAGGCCGTAGAGCTTGTTGTCCTTCTTGAGCGCGCTCATCACGTTCGGGTCGATCGAGTCGAGCGCGGGGACCGTCTTCTTGGTGACGTACTGGGTGATGTCCTCGGCGCCGTTGTTGTCGAGCACCTGCTGGAGGTCGGTGAAGTACGTGTAGAAGACGTCCGGTTGGGACTTCGCCTTGAGGGCGGCGGTGAAGCGGGCCGGCTCCTCGCACTGTCCGGCGGTCGACTTCCCGTTGATCGTCACGTTCGGGTACTTCTTGTTGAACGTCTTGACGTCCTCGATCCACTGCCGGCGCTCGGCCGCCTTCGCCTTCGGCGGCATGCAGTCGATGGTGAGCGAGACCTTCGTCTTCGGGTCGAGCGGGGCGCTGATGTCGGCCTTCGACCCGGCGCCCGCGCCGTCACCGCCCCCGTCGTCGGAGCTGCTGGTGCCGCAGGCCGCGAGCGAGCCCAGGGCCAGGGCCGTGGCGATCGCCGCGGCGGACGTACGGAGGGCAGGGCGCGGCCAGGTGCTTCTCATCGGTGGGTCCCCTTCGGGCCTGAGCCTGTGCAGGCAGGAACGTGGAGGCCCGCGGCGCCGCGGTCGGCGAGACCGGGGTGCCGGGGCGAGCCACACTCAAGCACCGCCACCCGTGGAGCGCAAGATGTCGCGCGTATTCCGCAAAAAATGAACAGGACGGTGGCGTGGGGGAGTTGAGGCGTCTTCGAGGCGTCTCTACGTGGCCGGGGGCGGCGGCGCCGTCGAGCCGCGCACCACCAACTCGGGCTCGAACAGCAGCTCACCGGGCGGCACCGAACCACCCTGGATCTGCGCGACGAGCAGTTCCACGGCCGCCCGCCCCATCGCCTCGATCGGCTGGCGCACCGTGGTCAGCGGCGGCTCCGTGCAGTTCATGAACGCCGAGTCGTCGTAGCCGACCACCGACACATCGCCCGGCACGGAGAGCCCCGCCCGGCGCGCGGCCCGCACCGCGCCGAGCGCGATCGGGTCGCTCGCGCAGATGATCCCCGTGATGCCGCGCCCGATGAGCCGGGTCGCCGCGGCGTGCCCGCCCTCAAGGGAGAACATCGCCCGTTCCACCGCGGAGGCGGGCAGCCGGCCCTCCAGGGCGCGGGCCGCGGCGAGTTTGCGCTGCGAAGGCATGTGGTCGTCGGGGCCGAGGACGAGGCCGATGCGCTCGTGGCCGAGCGAGGAGAGATGCCGCCAGGCCTGCTCGACGGCGACCGCGTCGTCGCACGCCACACACGGGAAACCGAGCCGCTCGATGGACGCGTTCACCAGCACCACCGGCACCTGACGCTCGGCGAGCCGCTGGTAGTGGCCGTGCTCGGCGTCCTCCTGCGCGAACAGACCACCCGCGAACACCACACCGGAGACCTGCTGTTGCAGCAGCAGCTCCACGTAGTCCGCCTCCGAGACGCCGCCCTTCGTCTGCGTGCACAGGACCGGGGTGAGGCCCTGCTGGGCGAGCGCGCCACCGATCACTTCCGCGAACGCCGGGAAGATCGGGTTCTGCAGCTCCGGCAGGACCAGGCCCACCAACCGGGCCCGCTCGCCGCGCAGTTGGGTCGGCCGTTCGTAGCCGAGCACGTCGAGCGCGGTGAGCACCGACTGACGGGTCGCCTCCGATACGCCCGGCTTGTTGTTGAGCACCCGGCTGACCGTGGCCTCACTGACCCCGACCTTCTTCGCCACCTGAGCAAGTCTGCGCGTCATGGAGCGCAAGATTAGCGCAAGAACTTGCGGGGCGTTTGCGTGATGGGGACATTCGTCGGGGCCGTGCCGCGCCCCTCAGCTGTGCGGGACGATCGCCACCGGGCTCGTCACGTGGTGCACCACCGAGTGCGCGGTCGCACCCAGATGCGAGGCATAGGTCCGCCGGCCCACCACCGTCAGGCTCGCCGCCGTCGCCGCCTTGAGGAGATGGTGGCCCGGCTGCCCGTACAGCAGCAGCTCCTCGACGGGCACCTCCGGATACTTCGAGCGCCAGGTCCGCACCGCCTCCGCGAGGGACCTGCGCAGCCCCTCCTCCTGCCGCGCCGCGTCGCCCGGCTGCGCCCCGTCGGGCCGATGGCCGTGCAACGGCGGCAAGGTCCAGGCGTGCAGCACGTGCAGCGGCGCGCCGCGCAGCGCCGCCGCCTCGAACGCGTACGAGAGGAGTTCGTCGGCGGGCGCCGTCACATCGAGCCCCACGACCACGGGGCGGAAGCCCGGCCCCTCCCGCTCGTCCTCCGGCAGCCCGCCCGCCCGCACCAGGATCACCGGACGCCGCGCCCGCGCCGTGACCGCGAGGGCGACCGAGCCGACCAGGAACCCGGAGTAGCCGGTGAAGCCCCGCGAGCCGAGCACCAGCGTCTCCGACTCCGACGCCGCCTCCAAGAGCGCGGTCACCGGCTGCTCGGAGCGCCGCCGGGCGATGATCTCCAGCGCGGGGTGCGCGTACGAGAGCCGCAGCGCGACCAGGTCGAGGACGCCGCGGCCCGGCATGTCGACGTCCGGCAGCCGCGGCACCTCCCGCTCCGCGTCCGCGGCCTGCACGAGCCGCAGCGGAAGCCCGCGACGCAGTGCCTCGCGGGCCGCCCAGTCCGCGGCGTGCGCGCTCTCGCGGGAGGCGTCCGTCCCGACGCTCAGGACGCGGGTACTGGTCATGGCGGGAACCTCTCCATGGCGGTGACACGGTCGGTGTGCTGCCGTCGCGGGTTCCACGGACGGCGGTGCTCACTCGTGTGGAGCACGGCGGGATTCGGTGCCTGACGGCCCCGGTTCCGGGGACCGTCTCACCGGCCCGACCTGCGAAGGGAGAGGCGAACCGGCCCTCTGCGAGGGGCCGTTCGGCCCCTGTGCCGGGCAGCTCGCTAGCGCGAGCGTGGCCTTACTCTGGCAGGGAGGTGACGATGACGACCTGCAAGAAGTTCAGGCAAGCCAAGGGGAACCCCCTGCGGCGCAGGTCGGACGCGGTCGAGGGCTGGGCGGCGCTGCTGCTCGGACTGATCGCCCTCCTGGTGGCCCCCGCCGCGGGCGCCGCGGCCGGCTGGGCCGCCCACGACGACGCCCTCGCACACGCCCGCGCCCAGGTGGCGCAGCGCCAGCACGTGCGGGCGGAGCTCGTCGAGGACGCCCCCGACTACGTACCGTCGCAGAGCGGCACGCAGAACTCGGTGACGTACCCGGTCAAGGTCCGCTGGACCGACGGCGGGCGGCGCACCGTCGTGGCGACGGCCCCGGTGTCCGCCGGGCTCGACCGGGGCGACCCGGCCACCGTCTGGCTCGACAAGCGCGGCCGTGTCACCACCCAACCCTGGGGCTCCGAAGCCGTCTGGGCCCGCGCGCTCACCGCCGCGTTCCTGGTCACCGCCACCACCGCGACCCTCGCCCTGCTCGCCCGCTTCACCCTGCGCCGCGTCCTCGACCGCCGCAGGCTCGCGGCCTGGGACCGGGACTGGCGCCGCGTGGGACCGGAGTGGAGCAGGCGGCCCGCGTAGGGACGGTGTCGGCAGGGCCGGGCGGGACGGCACCTAAAGGGCTGAGCGCCTGCTCAGGGACCCGACAGGCCCGACGACAGAGCCGACAGGGCCCGGCGCCGGAGCCGTTCGGCCCCTGCCCCCTGCGGCCCGCAGCCGTCATCGTCGAGGTATCGCAAGGACGACGGTCCGGAAGGGACGCGAGGACGCCGCCGGAGCCCCGCTCCGCCGACAGTTGGGCCCCGGCGGCACCCGCCACCACCAGGGAAGCGCGTTCCGGTCCTTCGTCCGAGCCACCGAAGGAGGCCGCCCATGACCACCACGGCACCGCGGATGAGCCAGACCCTGCCCGAGGAGTACCGCGGCCGGCTGATGCGCTTCGCCCGTGACGTGACCTTCCCGGACGGCGCCCGACTCTTCGACGAGGGCTCCCGTGCCGACCGCTTCTGGATCGTGCGCAGCGGCACCGTCGCCCTCGACATGCGGGTGCCGGGACAGCGCGCCCCCGTCGTCGAGTACCTCGGCCACGGAGACCTCATCGGCTGGTCGTGGCTGTTCCCGCCGTACGTGTGGCAGCTCGGCGCCCAGGCCGAAACCCGGGTCAGGGCCCACGAGTTCGACGCGTTCACCGTCCGGCTGCTGTGCGCGTCCGACCCCGGCCTCGGCTCGTTCGTGGCCCAGTGGGTGGGCCGCGTCCTCGCCCACCGGCTCAGCGTCACCCGCACCCGGCTGCTCGACCTCTACGCGCCGTACGGATCGGACGCCGCGTAGCGGAAGCGAGGGCCGACGTCGCCGGTGAACTGGACCGTTCGGCCCTGGCGGATCAGTCCGTCCGGCCCCAGGATCTAGACGGGTTCGCATCCATCCGTCTGGGAAACACCGCATCCGAGGGGGCCGTATGTCACAGCCACGTACTTTCTCAGCGGACCGGCCCATACGCATCCTGCTGCTCGACGACCACGAAGTGGTCCGCCGCGGACTGCGCGACCTCCTCGGAGCCGAACCCGACATGTCCGTCGTCGGGGAGGCCGCCACCGCGGCGCAGGCCATCGCGAGGGGGCCCGCGCTCCGGCCCGACGTGGCCGTGCTCGACGTGCGGCTCCCGGACGGCGACGGCATCACGATCTGCCGCGAACTACGCGTGCTCATACCGGAGTTGAGCTGCCTCATGCTGACGTCGTTCGACGACGACGACGCGCTGCTCGACGCCATCATGGCGGGCGCGGGCGGCTACGTACTCAAACAGATCAAGGGCTCCGACCTGGTCTCCGCGGTGCGCACCGTCGCCGCGGGCCAGTCCATGCTCGACCCGGCGACGACCGCCCGGCTGATGCGCAGCCTGCGCGGTCCCGAGCAGGGGGAGCAGGGCGGGCCCGGCGGCGGGGGAGCGCAGACCGTCGAATCCGTCGAACTGACCGAGCGCGAGCGGGACATCCTCGCGCTCGTGGGGGAGGGCCTCACCAACCGGCAGATCGGGCGGCGGCTCTTCCTGTCGGAGAAGACGGTCAAGAACAACATCTCGCGGCTGCTCGCCAAGCTGGGCGTGGAGCGCAGGATCCAGGCAGCCGTGATCGCGACGAGGCTGCCGCAGGACCGCAACCACCACCCCTGACGCCCGGTCACGGGGCGAGCGGCACCGACCACTCCAGCAGGGTGCCGCCGCCCTCGCGCGCCGTCGTCGACAGCTCGCCGCCCCGCCGCCCCGCCCGCGCCGCGAGATTGGCGAGCCCGCTGCGCTGGTCGGCGGAGACCGTGGCGATGCCCACCCCGTCGTCCGCCACGGTCAGCGCGAACGCGCCGCCGCGCACCACGAGGGCGACATCGGCGGACGAGGCGTGCGCGTGCCGGGCCACGTTCGTGAGCGCCTCGCCGAGCACGGCCAGCGCGTCGTCGGCGAGCGGGCCCGGCACATCCGCGTCGATCAGGCCCTCCATGCGCAACGACGGGGTGAAGCCCAGGACGTGGGACGCGTCCTCCACCGCCCGTACGACCCGCACCCGGAGCCCGGAACCGGTCGGCGGGTCGCCGCGCTCGCGCAGCCCGAAGATGGTCGAGCGGATGATCTTGATGGTGGTGTCCAGGTCGTCCACGGCGCGCAGCAGCCGCTCCGCCGCCTCCGGGTGCTGCACGAACCGCTGCGCGCTCTGCAGTGTCATCCCGGTCGCGAACAGCCGCTGGATCGCCAGGTCGTGGAGGTCGCGGGCGATCCGGTCGCGGTCCTCGAGCAGGCTCATCTGCTCCGCGTCCCGCCGCCGGTCCGCGAGTTCCAGGGCCAGCGCCGCCTGCCCCGCGAAGCCGCTCAGCGGGATCAACTCGGCGGCGGAGAAAGGCGCGTGCTCGGCGCGGCGGGCCAGCATCAGCACCCCGCGTACGCCGTCGGAGGTGCCGATGGGCACGGCCACGGCGGGCCCGAGGCCCTCCCAGCGGTCCGGCTGGTAGGTGATCCGGGGATCCTTGCGGATGTCGTCGGACGTCACCAGCGCGCCCGTGTTCAGCGCCGTCCCGGCGAACGTGCCCTCGCGCGGCAGCGTCACGTCGGTGTGCGCCCCGGCCCGTTCCCCGAGCGCGAGTGTCTCGTGCAGCAGGGAGTCGCCGGGGACGAGCAGCGCCACCACCCCGAGGTCCGCCGCGGCGATCTCGCGCGCCCGGTCCACCATGAGGCGCAGCACCTCCGCCTGGTCGGCGCCCGACAGCAGGCTCCCGGTGAAGTCGGCGCTCAACTGCAGCCAGCGCTCCCGGAGTCTGACCTCCTCGTACAGGCGCGCGTTCTCGATCGCCACGCCCGCGGCCGCGCCCAGCGTCTGCAGCACCGCCACGTCCTCGTCGTCGAAGTCGACGCCGCCGCGCTTCTGCGTCAGGTACAGGTTCCCGAACACGTCGTCGCGCACCCGGATCGGGGTGCCGACGAACGTGTGCATCGGCGGATGGTGCGGCGGGAAGCCCGCGGAGGCGTGGTGCTCGGCGAGCTCGGAGAGCCGCAGCGGCTCCGGGTGCCGGATGAGCTCACCCAGCAGGCCGTGCCCCGAGGGCAACTCGCCTATCTCCGCGCGCAGTTCGTCGCTGATGCCGACCGGCAGGAACTGCGACAGCTTGCGCCGGTCCTCGCCGATCACTCCGAGCGCCCCGTACTCGGCGTCCACCAGGACCACGGCCGCCTCCACGATCCGCCGCAGCACCTGGGAGAGATTCAGCTCCTGGCCGACGGAGAGGACCGCCTCAAGGAGTCCTTGCAAGCGGTCTCGGGTACGGCGGACCGCTCCGATACGTACCTGGAGTTCTTCGAGCAGTTCGTCGAGCCGCAGCCTCGGCAGCGGACCCGACCCCCGTGCACCGTCCTCGGCCATCCGGCCTCCGTGGGGCCTCGGTGAGGTGTCTTTTCGTACTCAAGGTAGCGGCTGTCGGCCCCTCGACGACCTGCTTCGTCACACCTCGGGCGGCGGAACGGCACAGTCCGCCGCGACCTCGGCGCGCAGCGCCGCGATCTGGGAACGGGAGGTGAAACCGAGCTTCGTGAGGATGTGCTCCACATGGGAGTCGACCGTCCGCTTCGACACCACGAGCTTGGCCGCGATCTCCCGGTTGGTGCGGCCCTCGCCGACCAGAGCGGCGACCTGACGCTCGCGCGGCGTGAGTACGTCGGTGGGGCCCGAGCGCTGCGGCGGCACGTCCGGGGACGCCCCCGACTCGTCGTCGAGCGCGAGATCCACCACGGCGTCGAGCGGCAGCGCCCCGCCCTCCTCGAAGGAGTGGTGGTAGCCGTCGGCGCCGAGCGCGGACCGCGCCGATTCGGCGGCCCGCGTGTGCAGTTCGTGCAGTACGGGGATGGCGAACCGGGCCTCCTTCGCGGCCCTGCGCCACAGCGCGTCCGCCGCGCCCTGCAGCACCGCGACCCGCTCGAAGCGGCGCAGCTCGGCCGCGCGCCAGGCCAGGCCCTCCATGAAGTGCGCGAGCCCCATCAGGTCGTGCAGCGCCGCCTTGCTGCGGATGCCCTCACGCGCGCACTCCACGGACGCCTCGTGATCGCCCCTCAGCCACAGCCCCACGCTCTTGACCCACAGCGCCCAGCCGCGCGCCCACTGCTCGCCCGGATACTCGGCGCCCCGCCCCAGCGAGTCGTCGCACCAGGCGATGCCCTTCTCGTGCTCGCCGGCGAGGATCAGCATGAACCCGCCGTAGAAGCCGAGCATCAGCAGGCCCGTGTCGTCGCCGAGCGCCGTCAGCCGCGTGCGGACCTCGTCGAAGTCCTCGGCGCAGCCGTCCATGTGGCCGAGGAAGTACCGGCGGTGCGCCTGGAAGGAGAGCGTCCACGCGGCGCCGACCTGGTCGTTGATCCGCGCGGCGAGCTGCTCGGCCTCCTTCAGCAGCTCCTCGTTCCTGCCCCGCTCGCCCTGGAGGTCCATGTACCAGCTGATCAGCCAGAGCGCCTTCACCCGCTGCGGCGTCTCGTCGCGGCAGCCGTCCAGGGCGCGGCGCAGCCAGTAGCGGCCCTCGGTGAGCAGCCCGGTGGCGTGCCAGTACCCCCACAGCGCCGTCGCCAACTCCAGCCCGTCGCAGTGCAGGCGGGGCGTCGCGGCGCAGTGTTCCAGGGCGACCCGGAGATTGGCCTGGTCCCGGACCAGCGCCCGCAGCAGCGGGATCTGCGCGTCGCCCGTCCACTCCTCGTCGAAGGCGCGGGCCGCGTCGAGGAAGTACGCGAGGTGGCGCCGCCGGGTCCGCTCCTCGCCGCCGAGCACGGCGAGCTGCTCCAGGCCGAACTCGCGGATGGTGTCGAGCATCCGGTACCGCGTGCCCTCCGGAGTCTCGACGCGCACCACGACGGACTTCTCGACGAGGCCGATCAGCGAGGTCAGGACGTCGTCCGTGGGCAGCACATCGTCGTCCGCGCACACCGACTCGGCCGCCTGGAGGCTCAACTCGCCCGCGAACACGGACAGTCGCGCCCACAGCAGCCGCTCCGCCGCCGTCGACAGATCGTGGCTCCAGCCGATCGCCGTACGCAGCGTCTGATGGCGCGGCACCGACGTCCGGCGCCCGCCCGTGAGCAGCCGGAACCGGTCGTCGAGCCGGGCCAGCATCTCGTCGAGGGACAGTACGCGAAGGCGGGAGACCGCGAGTTCGATGGCGAGCGGGATCCCGTCGAGCCTGCGGCACAGCGCCAGCACGTCCGCCCGGTTGTCCTCGCCGACCGTGAACCCCGGCACCGCCGCCGACGCCCGGTCCGCGAAGAGGGCCAGCGCGTCGCACTCGCGCCGGTCGCCGCCGCCCGGCGCGAGCTCCGGCATGCTCAGCGGGCCGATCGCCAGGACGTGCTCGCCGGGCACGTCGAGCGGCTGCCTGCTGGTGGCGACGATCCTCAACCGGGGCGCGGAGCGCAGCAGTTCGTCGCAGAGCATCGCGCACGCGTCGACCAGGTGCTCGCACGTGTCGAGCAGCAACAGCAGCTCGCGGTCCTCCAGATGGTCGGCGATCACTTCGAGGGCGGGCCGCGCCGTCTGCTCCGGGAGGTCCAGCGCGGCGGCCACGGCGTTCGCGAGCAACTCCGGGTCGTGCAGCGCCGACAGCTCCACGAGCCGTACTCCGTCGGGATACGCGCCCCGCAGCTCGCGCGCGGCCCGCACCGCGGTCCGTGTCTTGCCGACGCCGCCCGGACCGGTCAGCGTGACCAGCCTGGCCCGCGCCAGCACGTCCGCCACCTGCCCCAACTCCCGGCGCCGCCCCACGAAACTGGTGGTCTCGGCGGGCAGTTCCCCGGGCGTGCGCCGGGCGGGGCTGGAGTGCATACGGGGGTTCACGCCGCCAGGCTAGGCGTAAATCGGGTGTGTGCGGACCTCCTTCACAAGACGGCCACCCGAACGGGCAGTCGCACAAGGGGAGTCGGCACAGGACCGTGGGATTCCGGCCGCTCTTCGGGGAAACCGTCACACGGCGCGCCCGGTTGACTACACTTCCCGGAACGCCGCGACCGCCGCGCCGACCATGCCGCGCGCCCTCGTCACAACCGGACTTGAAGCGTCCGGAACCCCCTTCCGGAAGGCCCTCATGACCACCCGTCCGTCCTCTGCCACCTCTCTGCCCGAGACGTTCGGCACGCTCGGCGTCAGTGCCCGCCGGCTGACGGTGGGCACGGGGCCCGGCGGCTCCGGAGGCGATCTGCACGGCGTCGTCGACTCGCCGTACGGGGCCCGGCTGCTCATCGGGCACGTGCCGGGCAAGGGGCCCGAACCGGCCAGGACCGCCGAGAAGGTGCTGCGCACCTGGCGCCGACTCGCGCGCGTGCAGCGGACGTTGGAGGTCCTCGCGGTGCGGCTGCACTCGCTGGTCGCGCACTGCGAGGAGGACGACCCGGCGGTCACCGCCACGCTGGTGACGGTCGCCCCCGACGGCTCCGCCGAACTCGTCTGCTGCGGGCACCCGCCGCCCCTCCTGATCCGCGACGGCTCCGCCGTTCCGGCCGCCGTGCCCGCCCCGGCGCCGCCGCTCGGCCGGCTCGACCCGGCGCACGGCTGGTGCGGCGCCCAGCAGATATCGGCGTCCTCCTGGGACCGCATGCTGCTGCACACCGACGGCGCCACCGAGATCCGGGACGCGGACGGCGGCCACTACCCCCTCGCCGACCGTGCCGCAGAGCTGAGCGCCCTGCCGCTCGCCCCGTTCACCGCCGCGCTCTCCGCCGACCTGCTGCACCACGCCGGGGGCCGCCTCCAGGACGAGGCCTCGCTGGTGGCGGTGGAGTCACTCTCCGCGCACCCGACCCCGATCTGACCCGAAGCACCACCGGGTGCGCTCCACGGCAGCGTACTGAGAGCGCGTGAACCGCACCGGTTTTGGGCCGCTGTGACAGGGGAGCCGGAGGGCGGACCGTGTGACAGAAGACGACGACGGAAGGGAGCGCCCGCAGATGCTGCTCGCCCATCCCGCCCTGTTGACCGACCTCGTCCGCGAGTACGAGACACTCAGCGCGCTCGACGCCGACGAAGGAGGGCCCGCCGCTCGGCGGCGGCTCGACGACGTCGGGTACAGCCTGTGCGTCGCCACCGGCACGAGCGACGTGGACGCCGCCCTGCTCGCTGCCCGGCACCGGCTGCCGGGTGCGCGGGTGTACGACGACTCGGCGCTGACCGGCGCGCGCAGGCACCGGGGTTCGCGGGCGCTGAGCCGTCGTTGAGGGGCGTCAGTCGGTCTCGGCGCGGTCGACCGTGCCGACCTCGACCGCGGTGATGTCGCCGACCGACCCGTGGTCGAGGTCCGCGGTGACCGTGTCCGCCGTGGAGTCCCCGGAGGGGAGCCGGGCCGCGTCGACATCCGTCGAGCCCAGCAGGTCGCCGTTCTTGTCGAGGAACCGCAGCTGGGCGACGTAGTCGGCGGCCCGGTCGCCGGTGTTGGTGATCTTGTAGCTGACGAGGTAGGTCCGCTTGCCCGACGTGTTCTCGACCGCGAGGCCGGAGTCCTTGATCGTCACGTCGTCGGCCGACCGCGTCGTGCTGTCCGCCTCCGCGGTGTCCGCGCCGCCGGACCCGGCCATCACGCCGATGGTGACGGCCGCCGCGACGACCCCGCCGCCGAGTGTGAGCCGGGAACGTGCCGAGCGCCGCTTCTGCCGCGTGGGTCGGGGGCCGCTCGGGTAAGGGAGATGGGCCATCGTCGTGCCTCGGTTTCCGTGCCTGTTACACCCAAGGCTAGGTCCGGGAGGTGGGGCCGGGGAGCGGGTCCAAGGTCCCGAGTGGCGGGGCCTTCGTCCCGGAGAGAGCGGTGAATCACACCACCATGCTGTCGCGGCCCGTCGTCTGCTCCTCCAGCACCTTCTGCGCCTTCGCGGGCGACGACTGCCACAGCGTCGTCACCGGCTCCCACACCCGCACACCCGTGGGTGAGCCGAGAGTCAGCGCCTGGAAGCTGCGGCCCTCCTGGTCGGGCAGCGCCGACACCGTCACGTACATGACGGCCGGGGCCTCGTCCTCGGCGTCCTCGGGGTCGGAGACCGAGAGCACCGCCGCGTACGCGGTGTCGTGGGCGGCAAGCGTGCGTCCGGCGTGCGGCACGGTGGGCAGCGGCAGCGCCGCCCCGTCCAGATCCCCGTACGTGACCGTGGGGACGCGGTCGACGACACAGGCCTTCGAGGAGTCGTTGCGCACGCTCAGCTTCAGGATGTCCGCGCTGTCGTCGGAGGGCTCGGCGCGCACGGTGAGATCGTTCTCGCCGCACCGGGCGGCAGCCTCCGCCGTCGGCGCGGCGATCCCGCTCAGCGCGGTCAGCGCGAGGGCGAGAGCCGTGGCCGTGGCGGCGGTGTTTCCCGCGAGACGGCGTACGCGTATCGGAAGCGTCTGCGGCATCGGAAGCATCGGCAGCATCGGAAGTCTCCCCAGTCCTGAATCAGTTCCGAACCCGGTAAAAGCGGACATACGACCCTAGCGCGAAAGTGTGACGCGAGGCACGCCGTGAGGCGGGGGGTGCAGCGCGCGCAAGGTTTGCACAGTGTGCAAGAATCTCGCCGTGACCGACCCCGACCCGCAGCAGCCGAGCGCCCCCGCCGAGGGCCTCCGCGCGCGCAGGCGCCGCCAGACGCGCACCGAGCTGCACGCGGCGACCGTCCGGCTCGCCCGCGAGCACGGCTTCGCACAGGTCACGGTCGAGATGATCAGCAAGGAGGTCGGCGTCTCCCCACGCACCTTCTTCAACTACTTCCCCAGCAAGGAAGCCGCCCTCTTCGCCCTGCCCGGCGCGGTCCCGCCCGCTCTCGCGGACCGGTTCGCCGAGGGCGAGGGGAGCGGGGCCGACGCCGTGCTGCGCGACCTCGGCGACATCCTCGCCGACCACCTCCAGGAAGCGGCCCCCGAGCCGCAGGAGCTGGAGGACTCGCTGCGCATCGCGGAAGGCGTGCCCTCGGTCCTCGCCACGTTCCTCGCCCAGTGCGAGGCCGTCGAACGGGACCTCGCCGGTCTCATCGCCCGGCGCACCGGCACCTCCCCGGAGGGGGAGGCCGCCGAACTGCTCGCGGGCGTCGCGATGTCGACCGTACGCAGCGGGATCAAGCGGTGGTCGCAGTCGAGCGACCACGAGGAAGGTCCCGCCGGACGCGTACGGGAGTCGTTCGACGCGCTGCGCGCCCTTCTTGGGCCGGCCGCCGTGAAGTAGGCGCACCGCCCCCTCTCTCGTGTGACCGACTCCCCCTTCGCGGTCACGTGCCCGTCCGGCGCCGACAATCCGGGGTTCCATGCCCCGGCCCCCGCTCCTCACGCGCCGGAGGGGCTGCAATGTCCGGCACACACTCACATCGGAGAACACCGCAATGACGCACGCCCCCGCATCCGAGGGCATGAACTCCGGCCCCGACCCGGCGGCCGCCGGGCTCGAAGGGGTCGACGAGAGCACCGTCAAGCCGCACAACTTCGGCCTGATCTTCGCCGCGCTGATGCTGACCATGCTGCTCGGCGCGCTCGACCAGACCATCGTCTCGACCGCGCTGCCGACCATCGTCGGCGAGCTCAACGGCATCGAGCACATGGCCTGGATCACCACCGCGTACATCCTCGCCGCCACCATCGGCATGCCGGTCTACGGCAAGCTCGGCGACCTCATGGGCCGCAAGAACATCTTTCTCGCGGGCATAGCCCTGTTCCTGGTGGGCTCCGTGGTCTGCGGACTCGCCCAGAACATGGGCACGTTGATCGCGGGCCGCGCCCTCCAGGGCCTCGGCGGCGGTGGCCTCATGATCACCTCGCAGGCGATCATCGCCGACCTGGTGCCGCCGCGTGAGCGCGCCAAGTACATGGCCCCGATGGGCGCCGTGTTCGGTCTGTCGTCCGTCGTCGGACCGCTGCTCGGCGGCTGGTTCACCGACGCGCACTCCTGGCGCTGGGCGTTCTGGATCAACCTGCCGCTCGGCATCCTCGCCTTCTTCGTCGCCGCCGTCGCGATCAAGCTGCCGCGCAAGGCGGTTCAGGTCACGCTCGACTACGTAGGCACGATCCTGATGGCCGCCGCCGTGACGTGCACGGTCCTGTTCGCCTCGTGGGGCGGCACGCAGTACGAGTGGTCCGACCCGCTGGTCATCGGCCTCGGCATCGGCGCCGTCGTCGCCTGGGTGCTGTTCTTCGTCGCGGAGAAGCGCGCCAAGGAGCCGGTCATCCCGCTGCACCTGTTCCGTTCGCCGATCTTCAACGTCGCCACCCTGCTCGGCATGATCGTCATCGGTCTCGGCATGTTCGCGATCGTCGGCTACATGCCCACCTACCTGCAGATGGTCTACGGCAAGTCGGCCACCGAGTCCGGACTGCTGCTCATCCCCATGGTCGTCGGCATCATGGGCACCGCCCTGCCGTCCGGCGCGATCATGTCCAAGACCGGCAAGTACAAGGTCTATCCGATCGCCGGCACCGTCATCATCATGCTCACCGCGTTCCTGATGTCCACGCTCGACGTCTCCGACCCGGTGTGGCTGGTGTGCGTGTACGTCGGTCTCGCGGGCGCGGGCGTCGGCCTGATGATGCAGACCCTCGTGCTCGCCGTGCAGAACGACTTCCCGGCGGCCGAGGTCGGCACCGCCACCTCGGCGAACAACTTCTTCCGGGAGATCGGCGCGACCCTCGGCACCGCCGTCGTCGGCGCCGTGTTCGCCAGCCGCCTCACGGACCAGCTGGCGTCCAGCATCCCGGCGGAGGCGGCGGCCAAGGTCGGCGACAGCGACTCGCTGACCCCGGCGCTCGTCCGCGCGCTGCCGGCCGATCTGCGCGACACGGTCGTCAACTCCTACCAGGAAGCGCTCGTTCCGATCTTCCTGTACCTGCTGCCCGTCTTCGCGGTCGGCCTGGTCCTCGCCTTCGTACTGAAGGAGAAGCCGCTGGCCGACAACGACGACTGGCACGCGGAGAACGCGGGTCCGGCCGCGGAGAAGGAGCCGGAGCCGGTCGGCTGACCTCCGGGCCCCAAGCCCCTTCCCCTTCCCGTACGACATGTGCCCCCGCCGCGCTTTCCGGAGTCCGGCGGGGGCACCCGTCGTATCAGTCGGCGTCCAGCCACACCCCGTCCCGCATCAGGTCACGGCCCGCCAGCTCGTTCGCCTCGCGCCAGGCCTGGACGCGTACGGGCCGGATCCGGAAGTACACGTACGCTCCGGCGTCCTCCCGTGGATCGAACCCGGCCCGCGCCGCGAACGCGTCGCCGAACTCCTCGGTGACCTCGTCGTCGGCCAGCGCCTCGCAGCGACCAATGATGTGTACGACGTCCCGTGTCGGCCCGATGCCCAGGTGCACCTGTCCGTTTGCCACGAGGTTGCGGGCCACGGGGTTCGTGGCCCGCGTCGACACGTACACGCAATCGTCGAGCCACATGAAGGAGAGCGGCATCATGTACGGCGCGCCGCCCTCGGGCCCGGCCGTCGCGACCCACACATCGACCTCGCGCTCCAGACGGTCGAGGGTGTCCTGCTTGCGCTGTTTCGCCGAACGGGCGGGCGCGGCCTGCGACATGTGGCTCTCCTTTGCGGTGACCATGGGTGGCGCACTGCCATGACACGACAGCACGCAGGAGTGTGACAGATGGCCGACGCCGAAGTCCTGGCCGCCCGCTTCGAGGAGCACCGACCGCGGCTGCGCGCCGTCGCCCACCGGATGCTCGGCTCCTCCGCCGAGGCCGACGACGTGGTGCAGGAGGCGTGGCTGCGGCTGAGCCGCACCGCCGAGCCCGAGGCCATCGACAACCTCGCCGCATGGCTGACCACGGTCGTCTCCCGGATCTGCCTCAACGCGCTGCGTGCCCGCGCCACCCGCCGCGAGGACCCGCTGGAGGCGCGCGACGACGAGCCGGGCGACGGCCCCGGCCCCGTGGATCCGGCGGACGAGGCGGTCACCGCCGACGCGGTGGGCCTCGCGCTGCTGGTTGTCCTCGACCGGCTGGCCCCGGCGGAGCGCCTCGCGTTCGTGCTGCACGACCTGTTCGCCGTGCCCTTCGAGGAGATCGCGCCGATCGTGGAGCGCACCCCCGCCGCCACCCGCCAACTCGCCAGCCGGGCACGGCGCCGGGTGCGCGACGCCGACCCGCGCGCCGCGGAGGCAGCGGACCGGGAGCGGCGCCGCGAGGTCGTCGACGCGTTCCTCGCCGCGACACAGGGCGGCGACTTCGAGGCCCTGCTCACCGTGCTCGACCCGGACGTCGTGGTCCGCTCGGACGGCGCGGCGATCGCGATGGGCTCGGAACCGGAGATCGTCGGCGCGCGCGCCGTGGCCTCCCTGTACGCGGGCCGCGCCAAGGCCGCACGGCTCGCCCTGCTCGACGGCGCGGCCGGATTCGTGTGGTCGCACGCGGGCACCCTCAAGGTGGCCTTCGCCGTCGAGGTCGACCTCACGGCGGACCCGCCCCGCATCACCGGCATCGAACTCGTCGCGGACGAGCGGCGGCTGGCGTCGATGGACGTCGTCCCGCTGCGCCGCAGGCACCGCCCGAAGCGGACCGGAAACGAGTAGTACGTCAGCCCGTCGACGGCACGGTCGTCGACGGGGTAGTCGTCGACGGGGTAGTAGTCGACGGAGCGGTCACCGACGCGCCCGGAACGCGTTTGTCCGGCCACCCCCGTCGGATTAGCGTGCCGTCGTGGATCTTTTCTCGCGTTCATGGGCCGCGCTGCGCGCGACGGTCGCCGCCCTTCCCGAGCAGGCCTTCGCGCAGCCCTCCGGCTGCACCGGCTGGCTGGTCCGCGACCTCGTGTGCCATCTGGTCATCGACGCGCAGGACGTGCTGATCACGCTGGTGACACCGGCCTCGGCGGAGCCGACCGTGAACGCGGCGACGTACTGGCACGTCGCGCACGAGCCGCCCACCGGAGAGGACCCGCTCGACGCGCTGACCGTCCGCCTCGCCGCCGCCTACCAGGACCCGGCGCTGCTCACGTTCCACCTCGACGACGTCGGTTCGGCGGCGGGCCGCGCCGCCGAACTCGCCGATCCGGCCGCCCGCGTGAGCACGCAGGAGCAGATCCTCACGGTCGGCGACTACCTCACGGCGTACGTCCTGGAGTGGACCCTCCACCACCTCGACCTGGTCGCCCACCTCCCGGACGAGGTCCCGGGCCCGCCCGCGGAGGGCCTCGCCGGGGCGCGTGCGCTCCTGGAGGAGATCGCCGGGGCCCGCTTCCCCGCCGCCTGGGCCGACGCGGACGCCCTCCTCGTCGGCACCGGCCGCCGGACGGCGACGGCGCGGGAGCGGTCCGAACTGGGCGCGCTGGCAGCCGAGTTGCCGTTCGTGATCGGGTGACGCGAAGGCCTCGCGGCGGGGTTACGGCCGTCCGAGGTCGTCGAGCAGTCCGTCGAGGGCCTCGCCGAGAGCTGCCGCGTTGGCCTGCGTGAACCAGGTGGTGCGGATGCGCTCGTTGTTCCCCTTCGGTGTCTCGTGGTCGGCCGCGAGCCGGTCCAGGGAGCGGGTCTCGTCCCCCAGGGCGCGGCCGACGCCCTGGAACAGCCCGCGGACGTACCGGTCGGCGTCGCCCGCGTCGATGCCGTGGTCCGTGACCCACGAGGAGAGCGTGGCGAGGTACGCGTAGTGCGCGGTCAGCGTCCCCGTCACCGCGGACATCACGTTGAAGGCGGCCTCGTCCGGCACGGGCAGCGCCCCGCCTTCGACGGGTACGGGCCCGCGCTCAGCGCGCTGCTCGCCGTCGCGTTCCTGGGGGAGCGGGCGACCTGGCGCACCGTCGTGGGGTCCGCGACGGCGCTGGCCGGATGCGCGCTCATCGCCCTCACCGGCGGCGAGACCGGCTACAGCGTCGCCGCCTGGGCCGTCATGGGCGCGGCGGTCGTGCAGGCCGTGTACCACTTCGCCATCAAGCCGCTGCTGCGGCACCGCACCGGCCTCGAAGTCGCCTGTTACGCGATGTGGGCGGGCACGGCGCTGCTGCTCCCGCTGGCGCCGGGCGCGCTCGGCGAGGTGGTGCGGGCCCCGCTCGACGCGACGCTCGCCGCCCTGTACTTGGGGCTGCTGCCGTCCGCCGCCGGGTTCGTGGTGTGGGGGTACGCGGTGGCCCGGCTGACCGTGACGGCGGCGACCGCCGCGCTGTACCTCGTACCGGGAGTGGCCCTTGTCGTCGCGTACCTGTGGCTGGGCGAGACGCCGACGCTCGTCGAGGTGGCAGGCGGCGTCGTGACGCTCGCCGGTGTCGTACTGCTGGGGCGCGCCACCCCGAAGCGGCGCGGCGCGCCAGCCGACGGCGTCACGCCAGCGAAAGAAACAGCTTCTCCAGCTCGTCCTCGCTGAGCGGCGGCTGCTCGCCGTCCGCCGCGTTCATGCAGTCCCGCATGCCGGAGGCGATGATCTTGAATCCGGCCCGGTCCAACGCCCGTGACACCGCGGCGAGTTGAGTGACCACGTCCTTGCAGTCGCGGCCCGCCTCGATCATCGCGATGACGCCGGACAGCTGGCCCTGCGCGCGGCGCAGCCGCTTCAGGACGGCGTCCATCGCCTCGGGGTTGCCCGTGCCGCTCATGAGCGCAGCGCCGCGCGGGCCGTGTCGAGCGTGCCCGGCGCGGGACGGTTGAAGGGCAGCTTGCCGAGCAGCGCCGCCATGCCGCAGGTGTTGCTCACGCCCGAGTAGACGAGGCCGGAGGCGATGCCCGCGGCGAGCAGGCGGCTCTTCGGGGTGCGGCGGCCGAGCGCGAGGCCGAGCAGGACCAGCGAACCGGCGGCGAACCTGACCTGCCGGTCCATCGCCCAGACGGCGCGCTCGGGGCGCTCCGCGGTGTCGACCGGCAGCCCCTCGGCGGTCCACGCCTGCGTGCCGCCGTCCAGGCCGAGGGCGTCGACGCCGGCCTCCGCGAGCTTCGCGCAGGCGGCGGCGGAGCGCTGCCCCGCCGCGCACACGACGACGATCCGGCGCCGCTCGGCCGCGTCCCGCAGCTCGGGCAGCAGCGCGTCGATGAGGTCGGCGGGCACGTTGAGCGCGCCGGGCACGTGGCCGGACGCGTACTCGGCGGGCGCGCGGACGTCGAGGACGAGGGTGTCGTCGGCGGCCCTGCCGCGCAGCTCGGCGGGGGCGAGGGTGGTGCTCATGTCTCTCCTGTTCCGGTGGGGTGGGGGTGCGGGGTGGGGTTGCATGGCTAGATCGACTTTATACCCCCGAGGGTATCACCATATACCCCTATGGGTATTTGGTGTCAGTGGGGCGAAGTCGGCCCGAAAGCAGGACAGGGGATGTCGGGATTCCGGGACATGCTCGTAGGAGCGAGAGGACATGGCGACTTACCGACACACCACGACAACCGACACACCACGACAACCGGCACACCGTGACAACGGGAGACACCCCATGCCCGACACCCCCACCCCACGTCCCGCGACGGACGGACAACAACAACCCCTGACCGGCAAGGTCGCCCTCGTCGCGGGCGCCACCCGCGGCGCGGGCCGAGGCACCGCCGTGGAACTCGGCGCGGCCGGTGCCACCGTCTACGTCACGGGCCGCAGCACCCGCGCCCAGCGGTCCGAGTACGACCGCCCCGAGACCATCGAGGACACCGCCGACCTCGTCACCGCCGCCGGAGGCCACGGCATCGCGGTCCCCACCGACCACCTCGAACAGGACCAGGTCCGCGCCCTCGTCGAACGTATCGACCGCGAACAGGGCCGCCTCGACGTCCTCGTCAACGACATCTGGGGCGGCGAGAAACTCTTCGAATGGGACGCGCCGGTCTGGGAGCACGACCTCGACAACGGACTGAGGCTGCACCGACTCGCCGTCGAGACGCACGCCATCACCAGCCACTTCGCGCTGCCGCTGCTGCTGCGCACGCCGGGCGGCCTGGTCATCGAGATGACCGACGGCACCGCCGAGTACAACGGCGCCAACTACCGCAGCTCCTTCTTCTACGACCTGGCCAAGAGCTCGGTGCTGCGCATGGCCTTCGCCCTCGGCCACGAACTGGGCTCGCGCGGCGCCACGGCCGTGGCCCTGACGCCGGGCTGGATGCGTTCGGAGATCATGCTCGACGTGTTCGGTGTCACCGAGGACACCTGGCGCGAGGCGCTGACGGCCCAGCCGCACTTCGCGATCTCCGAGACGCCCCGGTACACCGGCCGCGCCGTCGCCGCGCTCGCCGCGGACCCGGACGTCGCCCGGTTCAACGGAACGTCCCAGTCCAGCGGCGGTCTCGCGCGCGTCTACGGCTACACCGACCTCGACGGCAGCAGCCCCGACGCCTGGCGCTACCTCGTCGAGGTCCAGGACGCGGACAAGCCGGCCGATGTCACCGGGTACCGGTGAGGCCGGGTCCTGAGGCCGAGTCCTGACGCCGGGTCCTGAGGCCGGGGCTCCTCTCGGGGTGCGAGTTGGGGGTGCGAGAATCGACGCCATGACTTCGGCCCACGCGATCGTTCCCGGACTGGTCCTCGGCGACTCCGCCCCGCGCACCGCGACGCGGGGGCGGAGCCGAGGCTGACCCGGGCGCTCGCCCGGAGACGACCTCCGGGCCGTTTCCCGCTCCTCGCCGAAGTGCGCTTCGTGCCCCGCACGTTCCACTACGAGGAGTTCCCACGGTGACCGTCCTGCACTGGACCGATCCCGAAACCGACACCACCCACGCCGCGCCCTGGCGCGCGCTCGGCGGCGGACGCCCGCCCCGGCGCGTCGTGCCCGCCGACGACCGGATCAGCGCGCGGGTGGCGTATCGCTACGCCTGCGAAGGCACCGCGCTGCTGTGGCGCGGCGACTACCACGGCGCCCGGCACCTGCTGAGCGCGCTCGGCCGCCGAGTCGAACGGGCGCTGCCGCCCGCCGACGGCTTCCACCAGCACCGCAGGAACCAGGCCCACCGTGCCAGGATCCTCGGCATGCTGCTCGTCGCCCTCGACGCCGACCACGGCCTCGACCTGCGCCGCGCCCCTGACGTGCGCCGCGCCTGCGCGGAGGCGTACGGACCCGCCCCCGGCACGCCCGGCGTCGTACCGCTGCGCGAACTGCTCGGCGTCGTCGGCGCCCACGAATGGCGCCGCACCGGAGTCCCCGTGCCCGCGCTCGGCGGGGACCGCGTCCATCCGCACTACGGGGTGTTCGCCCCGGTCAGGGGCGAGTACGTCGACCTGGTGGGCGCGGCGCCGCTGCCGCGCGGCGCGGTCGGCGGCGTCGCCTTCGACCTCGGCACCGGAACCGGGGTGCTCGCCGCCGTGCTCGCCCGGCGCGGCGTCGGCCGCGTCGTCGCCACGGACGCGAACCCCCGCGCGCTCGCCTGCGCCCGCGACAACGTCGACCGGCTCGGCCTCGCGGACCGCGTCGAGGTGAGCGACGCCGGCCTGTGGCCACCGGCAGGCCGCGCCGACCTCGTCGTATGCAACCCGCCATGGCTCCCCGCCCGGCCCGTCGCGGCACTGGACGAGGGCGTGTACGACCCGGACTCCCGCATGCTGCGCGGCTTCCTCGACGGGCTCGCCGAACGCCTCGAACCCGGCGGGGGCGAGGGCTGGCTGATCCTCTCCGACCTCGCCGAACACCTGGGGCTGCGCGGCCGCGACTGGCTGTTGGCCGCGTTCGCCGCGGCGGGCCTGCGGGTCGCGGATCGGCTCGACGTCCGGCCGCGCCACCCACGGGCCCGTGGTGGTGACCGGGGCCGTACGGATCCGCTGAGTGCCGCACGCGCGGCGGAAGTGACGTCGCTGTGGCGGCTGCTTCCGGTAGCGGGGTCGACGAGGCCGATGGGTCCGATGGGTCCGATGGGCCCGATGGGGTCAACGGGGGAGGGGATCGTGGGGACATGACGGTGAATCGGGCGTGGCCGTGCGGGACAAATGCCGCAGCCCAGGGTAAAGGGGTCTCGTCGCGCCCGCCCATCCGGGCGCCCGCCCTCACCATCCGTACGACGGAGGTACGTCCATGGCCCCCCACCACCGTCTCCGCCGCCGCCACTCGGTGGCCGCGGCAGCCCTGTTGATCACCACGCTCGCCGGTGCCGGACCCGCGCAGGGCGGGCCCGGCACCGGCGCGGGTCCGGATTCCGCCGACGGGAAGGGCATGGGGGCGGGCAAGGACAAGGGCACCAACCTGCTCGTCGCGGGCCTCGACCGCCGCAGCGGGATGACACGGGACGAGATCCAGCGGCTGCACGTCGGCGGCCAGGAGTGCGGCTGCACCGACGTGCTGATGCTCGTGCACATCGCCGCCGACGGCCGCCGACTCAGCGTCGTCTCGCTGCCCCGTGACTCGTTCGTCCCGTTCGCCGGGCACCGCCACCGCGCGCACAGCGGAAAGATCAACGGGGCGTACGACCACGGGGGCCGCGACCTGACCGTGCGTACCGTCGAACGCGCCACCGGGGTGCGCGTCGACCACTACCTGGAGGCCGACTTCCGCGGGTTCGTGGCGGCCGTCGACGACCTGGGCGGCGCCGAGGTGTGCGCGGACAAGCCGCTGCGCGACGAGAACTCGGGGCTCCGACTCGCCGCCGGCACCCACGACATCGACGGCCGGCACGCCCTGCGGTACGTCCGCGCACGGCACGTCGACCCGCCAGGGGACCTCGGGCGGGTGCGCCGCCAACAGAAGCTGCTGCTCGGCATGTTGGCGCGGCTCGCCGACGCGAAGGTCTTCCAGGACCCCGCCGCGACCGCCCGCACGGCCCGCGCGCTGCTCGCGCACGTACGCACCGACGGACACACGGAGCTGCGCACGCTCCTCTCCCTGGCCTGGCGGATGCGTGAACTCACGCCGCGCCGGACGGAGTTCGCCACCGTGCCCATCGCGAACTTCGACTACCGGGACCCGAAGTGGGGGTCCTCGCTGCTGTGGGACAAGAAGCGGGCCAAGCGGATGTTCGACGCGCTGCGCACCGATCGTCCGCTGACCTCCACCCGGAAGTCCGGCGGCCCGGTCCCCGTCGGCATGCCGCCGAAGGACACCAAGGTCGCCGTCGACGACGCGGGCGTCGCCGACGGGCTGCGCGCGAACGGCTTCGACGTCACGGAGACCGCCGCGCCGAGCGCCCGCCGCCACGGCCCCACCCTCGTCACCTACGACCCCGAACGCGCCCGCTACGCGCCCTCCTTGGCCGCCGCCCTGCCCGGCGCGAAGCTGCGCCCCGTGGCCGGATTCGGCCCCGTCTTCCGGGTGGCGGTCGGGGGCGAGGGGCGTGATGTGACGCAAGTGACGTACGACCGGAGCATGGTGGAGGGGGCGCCCGTTACCGGAGACCGCCTACGGTGTCCGCACCCTTCGGGTAAAAAGGGCTGAAAACCTACCGCCTCGGGGCCACTTGAGGTTCCGTGACGGCAGCGCGACGCTCTGTGTTGCGGTTACGGTTCTGCTGTGGTGATCAATGCGCAAGGCAACAACGAGGCACAAACCCCCGAGCCCGGCACGGCGCTGCTGCTCGCGGCCGCTCCCGCCGGCAAGGGGTGCCTCATCGACGCGGCCGCCGTGCTGCCGACGCTCGCGGCGGTGCCGCCGGGCGTGCTCACCGGCACGTCGGCGGCGACGGTCGTCGAACTCGCGGACCCGCTCGACCCGCAGGCCGTCCTGACGCGTCTGCGCACCGTCGCCGCGCAGCCCGGCCCGCTCCACCTCTACGTCACGGGCCAACTCCACATAGACCAGCGCCAGCGCCTCCTCCACCTGGCCCTGGCCCGCACCACCCCGTCGACGCTGCGCTACACGGCGCTGCCCTGGCACTGGCTCACCGGCGAACTCACCCTGCGCCGCCCGCACACCACGACCGTCGTCGTCGATCTCGTCGCCGACGCGGACGCCTTCCAGCACGTTCGCGCGGGCGGTCTCGGCCTCGGCCACGGCACGAGCCTCTTCGGCCGGGTGGTGCCACCGCCGCCCCGCCGCACCACGCTCACCCCCGCGTACCTCCGCGCCTACGCCGACATCTGGCGCACCGGCTCCCGCCCCGCCCGGCCCCAACTCCACGACGAGGCCGCGGCACGCTCGGGCGCCAAGGACGCGCTGTTCGTGTCCCTGGACTCCCCGGCCCCACCCCACGGGGTCGGTTCCGGGGCCACGGCCCACGGGGTCGGTCCTGGGTCCACGGCCCACGGGGTCGGCTCCGGGTCTACGGCCCACGCGGCTGGTCCTGGGTCTGCGCCTCACGGGGTCGGCTCCGGGTCCCCACCCCACGGGGTCGGTCCCGGGTCTACGGCCCACGCGGCTGGTCCTGGGTCCGCGCCTCACGGGGTCGGTCCCGGGTCCACGGCCCACGCGGCCGGTCCCGGGGCCATGCCCCACGAGGCCGACCCCCGGTCCACGCCACCGGAACCACTCCCGAGCCCCGGCGCAGTCCCGGCACCCACCCCGGTTCGGGTCCCCAGCCCTGCCACGTCCGACGTCAGCACGCCGACTCCGGCTCCCGGCTCGGTCACGTCCGACGCCATCACGCCGGCCCCGGTTCCCGCCCCGGCGGCGAGCCCGGCCCCTGGCCCTGCCATGCCCGACGTCACCACGTCGGCCCCGGCGTCAGGCGCCACGCCCGGCACGGCCCCGATATCGACCACGGACGCGGCCCCGGACGCAGAGCCGCCCCCGGTTCCGGCCCCGGCCGAGCCCCCGGCCCCCGTCACCACGTCACCCGCCGAACAGCCCGCGCCCGCCCCGGCTCCGCACCCCGAACCCGCCCCGGTGGCACCCACCGCACCCCCCATGCCCGCCCACGCCCCCGCCCGCCCCACCGAACCCCCGACATCCGCCGCCGCGAGCCAAGCCACACCCCCACCCCCCGGCGGAGCCGATCCGCACGGGATGATTTTGGTGGCCGTGCGGGAGGGGCGGCACGGGGAGGCCGCGTCGATCGCGGCGATGTGGGAGAGCGAGGCGCTGCGGGTGTACGGGCTTCGGTCGGCGGAGGTCATCCACTGGATGGAGGTCCGCGCCGACCTCGCCCGCCTAGCCGACGAACCCGGCCGCAGCTGCGAGTTGTGGATCGGCGTGGCGCACGCCCGCATGGCGCGCGGCGAGGCGCCGTCCGACGAGGACGTGGAGGCGGCCGTCGACCGCGCCCACCACCAGTGGGAGCAGGTCGGTGACCCGGGCCGGGCCCGCGGGCACGCCGCCGCGCTGACCGCCCTGCGCGAACAGGTGCCGGGCCGCCGCCCCGGCGCCCTCGACGCGATCAAACGCCGCCTCGACGCGCTGAGCGCCACATGAGGGACGGATGCGTGCGGGGACGCGCTCAACAGGCCCGTCGGACATGCCCCTTCGTACCCTCGGGCCGCACATCCCTGTCCCGCAGCACGATCGACAACCGGTCGCCCCACGCCCGGCAGGCCCGCTCGAAGTCCGCCTCCCGGTACTCGACGGCGAAGACCCGGTCGTCGTACGCCGACGCGTACCCCCGGCACTCGCCGTAGCGCCCGCACTCCTCGGCCACCGCGAAGTCGAAGCCGATGCTGCGGTGTTCGGGGAGGAGGTCGGCCGTGTTCTTCTGGCCGGCCGCGAGGCCCGCCCGGTGCGCCCGCCGGGTGATGAGCTGGGCGAACGCGACCGCGTCCGAGGAGTCGAGCAGTCCGTCGGAGCGTTCGTAGGAGTCGAGGTTGTCCGGTTCCACGGCCTGGTAGCCGTCGTCGGCGCAGCCGTCGATCCAGCCGCCGACGATGTCTGCCAGGCGCGACCGCTTCGCCGACGTGGAGATGTCGAAGAGCGGCTCGTCCCAGTCCTCGTCGATCACCAACCGCCCGTCCGCGTCGCGCAGCAGAAGGTCGTCGTGGTGGCTGTGCCACCACCGCAGCGCGTCCGGCTGGGCCTGGAAGGCGTTGACGTAGCAGACGTTGTAGAGGCCGCGGGCGGGGGAGTCCCCGCGGTCCCGGGCGACGGCGCGCACCCCCGGCGGAGGCTTGTACGCGCCACCGATCTGGTAGTCGAACTCGGCGTCCGGCGTCGGCCGTTGGACGCGCGGCGAATCGGCCGCGGGGCCGGGAGACCCGGCGCACGCGGACAGCGCGAACGCGGCGGTCAGGCAGAGGACCAGCGCCGACAGTCGTCGGGAACCCGGGCTGAAGATCATCGGCGTAGCCTAGAACGCCCGACCCCGTCGACCCTCCACGCAACCCCTACAACGGACGCCGGAAACACACCCGGTGCTGCCCCGGCCCGTCGTAGTCGTCACGCACCGCGACCCCGCCCACCTCCCGGTCGCCCGGCTCCACCACGAACCCCAGCGCCCGGTGGAACGCGATGGACCCGGTGTTCCCCGGCGAGGTGATCGCCCGCACGTCCCGCCGCCCGGCCCTCGCCGCCCGCCGGAAGAACTCCTCGTACAGGCCCCGCCCCACGCCCGTGCCGCGCAGCGCCGGGTCGACCCCGACGAAGTGGATGTACGCGGAGGTGTCGTCGTCGGCGGCGTACAGGCCCACCAGGAACGCCCGTACGCCGGAGGAGTCCTCCGCGACCAGGCTGGTGCCCGCGAAGAACTGCAGGAACAGGCGGGGGAGCAGCAGCGACAACTCGCGTGCCTCCTGCGGGGTGCGCGAGTCGCCCCACCACTCCTGGACACGTCGTACGAGCATCGGGTGGTCGGCCTCGCGGGCCGCGCGCGGCTCGGGCATTGCGGAGGGTTCCTTTCGTCGTGTCGTCGTGTCGTCGTGTCGTCGTGGACTTGGCGACGCGGCCGGGCCGAACAGCCATCAAGCCGAACAGTCGGCAAGCCGCACAGCCATCAAGCGGAGCGCTCCGTGACGTACCTCACGACCCGCCCCGGCGCCGCCGGGAACAACCCTGCCATCCCGTCCGTTGAGCAAGACGTGGACACGGATGGAACAGTGTCCCCGGGCCTCACCTATTGCCCGTGGGGAAGATCGTTCGGCTGAAGCCCCACGGAGCCCCCCGCCGAGAGGCGACCGCCATCCGTGTCCCACCAGAGCCGCCCCGGCCGTGGTCCCCCGTCGCGGCCGGGGCTTTCTTCTGCGCTCCGGCGGACCTGGCATGATCGAGGCATGGCAGAACGTGTGATCGCCGCGTGTGACGGCGCGTCGAAAGGAAACCCCGGACCCGCGGCATGGGCGTGGGTCGTCGCCGACGGCGACGAGAAGCCCGTGCGGTGGGAGGCCGGCGCGCTCGGCACCGCGACGAACAACGTCGCCGAACTCACCGCCCTGGAACGGCTGTTGAGCACGGTCGACGCGAACGTGCCGCTCGAGGTGCGGATGGACTCGCAGTACGCGATGAAGGCGGTCACGACGTGGCTGCCCGGCTGGAAGCGCAAGGGCTGGAAGACGGCGGCCGGTAAGCCCGTCGCCAACCAGGAGTTGGTGCAGCGGATCGACGCGCTGCTCGAGGGCCGCGCGGTCGAGTTCAAGTACGTGCCCGCGCACCAGGTCGACGGCGACCCGCTCAACGACTTCGCGGACCGCGCCGCGAGCCAGGCCGCCGTGGTCCAGCAGGACGCGGGCAGCGCCCTCGGCTCGCCCGAACCGCCGCCGTCCGCCCCGTCCGCCGCCAAGCCGCCGCGCGCGAGGAAGTCGGCGCCCGCCAAGCGGGCCGCCTCCTCCGGCTCCTCGTCGCGCACCATCAAGGCGAAGTTCCCCGGCCGCTGCCGCTGCGGCCGCACGTACGCCGCCGGCGTGGACATCGCCAAGAACCCCGACGGCTGGGGCCATCCGGAGTGCCGCACCACCGACGCGTAGAACGCGGGAGAACGGAACAGGGAGGGCCCGGCGCGCACCGCGCCGGGCCCTCCCGCCGTTCCTTCATCTACTCCCGTTCACGTGCTCCCGTTCACCTGCTCCCGTTCACGTGCTGACGCGTACGTAGTCCACCAGTAGCCGCTGCGGGAACTGCGTACTCGAGTCGGGGTCACCCGGCCAGTACCCGCCCACGGCGAGGTTCAGGATCAGGAAGAACGGGTGCTCGAAGACCCACTGGTTGCCGCCGACATCGGCGGGCGTCCGGGTCTGGTAGACCGTTCCGTCCACCGACCACGTGATCTTGTTCGGGGTCCAGTCCACCGCGAACGTGTGGAAGGCGTCCGCGAAGGCCTGGCCGCCGGGCAGGGTGTAGCCCGCGCCGATCCCGCCCGAGCCGGAGTAGCCGGGGCCGTGGATCGTGCCGTGCACGGTGGACGGTTCGAAGCCGACGTTCTCCATGACGTCGAGCTCGCCGCAGTTCGGCCAGCCCGCCGAGCCGATGTCGCTGCCCAGCATCCAGAACGCGGGCCAGATGCCCTGCCCGCGCGGGAGCTTCATCCGGGCCTCGACGTGGCCGTGCGTCGTCTCGAACTTCCCCGACGTGTTGAGGCGCGCCGAGGTGTACTCACACGTCCCGTACCAGCACTGGTAGTTGGACGGGTTCTCGCGTTTGGCGGTGATGACCAGGTTGCCCTGGCCGTCGAGGGCGGCGTTGTTGGTGCCTGATGTGTAGTACTGCCGCTCGTGGTTGCTGACGTTGTCTCCCGTCTCCAGCTGCCACTTCGAGCCGTCGACCGCCGAGCCCGCGGGCCCGTCGAAGTCGTCGGAGAAGGTGACCGCCGCGGCGTGGGCCTCGCCCTCGGTCCCGGCCGCGCTGGCCGTGGGGACGAAGGCCGCGGCGACGCACAGCAGCGCCGCCGCGCCCAGCGGAAGTCTGCGGCTCAGTGGACGGAGTGAACTGCGCATGGGGCATCACATCACTTCGGGTAGGGGGTCGTGCCGTCCCGCGGCACGCCAGAAAGTGAAGGCAAGAAAGCTGCGCTTGATGTGTTCCGTTCAAGAGTTGATTTAAGGGGTGGGGTGAGGGGCCGTCAAGGGACCGCGCGAAAGTCCGTACCAGCGCTCCCGGTTAGGGTTTCCGGACGATCTTCGAACCGGGAGCGATGGTGAGCATGCTGAAGTGCGCGGTACTCGACGACTACCAGGGTGTCGCCCCGCGACTTGCCGACTGGGACCGCCTCTCGGACCGTGTCGACGTCAGGTACCTGAATCGTTATGTCGATACGCACGACGAGCTCGTCGCGGAGATCGGTGACTGCGAGATCGTCGTCGTGATGCGTGAACGCACCCCGTTCCCGGCCGAGTTGATCGCCCGGCTGCCGAAGCTGCGGCTGCTCGTCACCTCCGGCATGCGCAACGCTTCCATCGACCTCGCCGCTGCCGCCGCGCACGGCGTCACCGTCTGCGGCACCGCAAGCAACCCCGAACCGCCCGTCGAACTCACCTGGGCCCTGCTTCTCGGCCTCGCCCGCGGCGTCCTCACCGAAGGCGGCAATCTGCGCGACGGCGGCCCCTGGCAGTCCACCCTCGGCGCCGACCTGCACGGGCGTCGGCTCGGCCTGCTCGGGCTCGGCAAGATCGGGGCGCGGGTCGCACGCGTCGGCGCCGCCTTCGGCATGGAGGTGGCCGCGTGGAGCCGGAACCTCACCGCCGAGCGGGCGGCCGAGGAGGGTGTCACCCTCGCCGCTTCCAAGGAGGAACTCCTCGACACCAGCGACTTCGTCTCCGTGCACCTCGTCCTGAGCGAGCGCACCCGCGGTCTGCTCGGCGCCGACGAGCTGCGCCGCATGCGCGACACCGCGTACCTGGTGAACACCTCGCGCGCGGCGATCGTCGACCAGGACGCCCTCGTGCGGGCGCTGCGAGAGGGCTGGATCGCGGGCGCGGGCAGCGATGTCTTCGACGTCGAGCCGCTCCCGGCCGACCACCCGCTGCGCACCGCCCCGAACTTCCTCGGCCTGCCCCACCTCGGCTATGTCACGCGGCGCAACTACGAGGGCTTCTTCCAGGGCGCCGTCGAGGACATCGAGGCGTATCTCGCGGGCGAGCCCGTGCGGACACTCGGCTGAGCGGCGCGGGCGAGGCCCGGTTCAGTTCCGTACGAACTCCCTGAGCGCGTCCGCGAGATGCGGGAACTCGTCCAGTACGGCGCCCGTCGCGAACTCGTGGTCCGCGTAGTCGAAGCCGGGCGTGACGACCTCCGCCACCAGGCCGTGGCGGGCGCCGTCCGTCAGGTGCGAGGCCTTCCACCAGCCGCCCGGCACCAGCAGGAACCGCTCGTCGTCCGGGCCCAGCGTGGTGCGCCGGAGGGTGCCTCCGGGGTCCACGGTCAGGTACTCCAGGGGGCCGCCGTCGATCAGGAAGTGCAGGATGTCGCTCCGGTTGCGGTGCAGCAGTCCGCTCGGCCTGCGCTCGTCGAGCAGGTAGTAGATCGAGGTCGCGGAGGGGCGGGGGCCGTGCGGCGTCGACAGGGTGTGGGGGCTCGTGTAGACGCGGCGGAAGGCGCCGCCCTCGCCGTGCGGCTCAAGGCCGAGCTCGGATTCCCAGTCGCGCACGGTGGCTCCTCCGGGTGGATCATGAGTGGGCGGTCAAGAGTAGCGGGCGGACGGCGCCGCGGCAGCTCGGCGAGTACCGTGCGCTGTCGCCCGCACACCCGCCGTGACCTGCAACTCCGTGAAAGGATGGGGGAGTTGGAATGACACACTGCGGGCAGGTCACAGACATCGTCCCGCCCCCTCTGCGACGTTGGAGAGTCTCATGACGGCACCCGCATCCCGGCCCCGTATCGACACCAGTCAGGCGCACCCAGCGCGCGTCTACGACTGGTTGCTCGGCGGGAAGGACAACTACCCCGTCGACGAGGCCGTGGGTGCCCAACTGCCGCCGGAGGCGCGGGACGCGGCGCGGCAGAACCGCGAGTTCATGCACCGGGCCGCCGGCTGGCTCGCAGCGCAGGGCGTCGACCAGTACCTGGACATCGGCACCGGCATCCCGACCGCGCCGAACCTGCACCAGATCGTGCAGCGGACGGTCCCGACCGCCAAGATCGTCTACACCGACAACGACCCCATCGTGCTCGCGCACGCGCAGGCCCTCCTCGTGAGCAGCCCCGAAGGTGTCACCGACTACATCGAGGGCGACGTCCGCGAACCGGCCGCCATCCTCGAACACGCCCGCACCGTCCTGGACTTCGGCCGCCCCGTCGCCCTGTCGCTGATCGCGCTGATGCACTTCGTCGCGGACGACGAGGAGGCGTACGGCATCGTGGCCTCGCTGGTGTCCGAGCTGCCGTCGGGCAGCTACCTCACCCTGTCGAACGCGGCGTCGGACCTGTTCGTCGAGCAGGGCGCGCAGGTGCGCGAGCAGTACGCGAAGGCGGGCATGAAGCTCGGCCTGCGCACCCGGGACGGCGTGGCCCGCTTCTTCGACGGCCTCGACCTCGTGGCACCCGGCCTGACGACCGCCACGGAATGGTTCCGCGACGACAACGCGCCGGAGCCCGAGGACAGCGGCATCTACGTGGCCGTGGCCCGAGTCCCCTGATACGCGGCCGTGGCCCACGTCGCCCGGTAGGTGCCCGTGGTCCGCGGCCCCCGGACTCACGCGGCCGGCGGCGCCCCGTTGAGCCTCGCCGACAACTGGTGCGCCGCCGCGACCACCGCCTCCGCCACCTGCGGAAGCGCCTCCGGCGGCAGCCGGAACACGGGCGCCGACACATTGACCGCCGCCACCACGTCGCCCCGGTGGTCGTGCACCGGGACGGCGACCGCGGTCAGGCCCGGCTCCATCTCCTCCGCCGCCACCGCGTAGCCGCGCGCCCGCTCCGCCCGCAGCCGCTCCAGGACGGCCGGTACGTCGCGGGGCGCGGCGTCCGTGCCCGGCAGCGGCGCCCCCGCCTCGGTCGCGAGGAGCGCCGCGATCTGGTCGTCGGGCAGCGCGAACAGCAGGGCGCGCCCCGCCGACGTGCAGTTCAGGGGCGAGGTGCGGCCGATCCACTCGTGCGCCTGGAGCCCGCGCGACGTGCGCTCGGTCAGCACCGTCACCACGCCGTGCCCCGACAGCACCGTCAGATACGCCGGTTCACCGACCCGGTGCACCAGATCCCGCAGCACCGGCGGCGCCTCCCCGTACAGCCGCTCCTCGCCCGCCGACGAGGCCAGCGCGAGCAGCTGCCAGCCGATCCGATAGCGCAGCGTGCGCGGATCCCGCTCCAGGAACCCCTCCTGCGCCAGGACCTTCAGCGTCCGTGACACCTGCGTCTTCTCCCGGCCCACCGCCTGGGCCACTTCCTGTACGCCCATCGGGCCCTGCGCGAGCGCGCGCAGCACGTCGAGCGCGCGGTGCACGCTGCTGAGATTCTCCGCTGCCATGACGGGAAGATTGCCAGCGGCGTGCGTATACAGCAACTCTCATTGTTGTCCTCGCACGGACCGCCCTATGGTCGATCCACATGTGCGGAATCGCAGCCATACACAGTCATCACGGAAGTCCCGACACCGAGTGCGCCGACGCGGCGGCGCAGGGCATGCTCGACCGGCTCGCCCACCGCGGACCCGACGACAGCGGGAGCCGAATCGTCGGCGGACACACGTGGCTCGGCCACCGCCGCCTCTCCATCGTCGACCTCGACGGCGGCCACCAGCCCCTCGGCGGCACCGCGGGCGACGACGACTGGTCGCTCGTGTGCAACGGTGAGATCTACAACCACGAGACACTGCGCGAGGAGTTGCCGGACGCGTCCTTCGGCTCGTCCTCCTCCGACTCGGCGGCGGCGCTCGCCGTGCTGCGCACGGAGGGGCCCGACGGCCTGCACCGGCTGCGCGGCATGTGGGCGCTGTGCGCGGCCACGCCCGGCGGCCGGTTCGTCGCCGCCCGCGACGCCATCGGCGTCAAGCCCCTGTACTGGGCGCGCACCGACACCGCCGTGCACTTCGCCTCCGAACTGCGCGCCTTCCACCCCGACGTACAGCCGAGCGCCGAGATCTTCCCGCCCGGCTGCTGGTGGACCCCCGAGGACGGCCTGCGGCGCTTCGCGCAGCCGGTGCCCGAGGCGGCCGGAGACGGCTGGGGCGGAGTGTCCGAGCAGGTCGTCGAGAAGGCCACCTTCGAGGCCGTCGCCGACTCCGTGCGCCGGCATCTGATGGCGGACGTCGAGGTCGGTGTGTTCCTCTCCGGCGGGCTCGACTCCAGCCTCGTCGCCGCGGTCGCCGCCGACACGTACGCCCGCCAGGGGCGGCGCCTCAAGACCTTCGCCGTCGGCACGGAGGACTCCCCGGACCTGCTCGCCGCGCGGGAGGCCGCCGCGTTCCTGGGCACCGAGCACCACGAGGCGGTGCTCGACGCCGAGGCCGCGGCGCGGGCCCTCGACGAGGTGGTCGGGTGCGTGGAGTCCTTCGACGCCAGTCTCATCCGCAGCGCCGTCCCGAACTGGTTCCTCTCCGAACTCGCCGCCCGGCACGTCAAGGCCGTCCTCACCGGCGAGGGCGCCGACGAGCTCTTCGCCGGATACGGCTACTACCACGAGCGGTACGCGCAGCCGGGCGAGCTGGACGCCGAACTGCGCCGCACCATCGGCCAGTTGCACGGCCTGAACCTCCAGCGCTGCGACCGTGTCACCATGGCGCACGGCCTGGAGGCACGTGTCCCGTTCCTCGACCGTGATGTCATCGCGCACGCCATGTCACTTCCGGCGTCGGTGAAGGGACTTGAGGCCGACGGCATGGAGAAGGGACATCTGCGGCGCGCCTTCGCCGGATGGCTGCCGGAACATCTGCTGTGGCGCCGCAAGGAGCAGTTCGGCACGGGCAGCGGCGCCGAGAGCGTCCTGAGCCCGCTGTGGGAAACCCGCATCACGGACGCGGAGTTCGCGGCGGCCGTCGCCGAGGACGGCGCCCCCGAGCTGCGAAGCAAGGAAGAGCTCGGCTACTACCGGACGTTCCGCGCGGCACTGCCCGGCGTGCGCCCGGAGGCGGTGCTCACGCGCTTCGCGACGGCGTAGGCGCGCGGGGCCCGGTCGAGTGGAGTCGGGCGGTGGCGCGGGAGACGGTGGCGGTCGGCGTGGAAGGGGCCCAGCGACCCCTCCACGTCGACCGAAGGACCGGTACCGCCATGTCTTCCGCACACCTCTCCCGCCGTACGACCCGACTGTGCGCCCTTGCCGTCGCCACGGCGGTCGCGGCGGCACTCGCCGCACCCGCCGCCGCGCACGCCGCCCCGGTCCAGGCGCCCGTGCGCGCGGCGGCGCCCGCCGCGGACGACCAGTCCTCGCCTGTCACGGGCGGCGGCGTCGACCTCGCGCCCAACACCGCACTCGGACTGCACGGTGGCGCCAGACTGGCCCTGTCCAGCGGGAACGTCGTCCACGACGGCACCCGCGTCACCGGCGGCAGGATCACGACCACCGGCACGCTCCTCGTGGGAGCCGGCACCAGGAAGACCGAGTTCTACGCCGTCGAGATCCACCTCGACACCGGCACCGTCACCGCGTCCCACCACCAGGGAGGCCTCGTCCTCGGCCGCTTCGACACGAGCGCGCTGCGTCTCGCCCCGAGCGCCGACGGCCGGCGGTCGCAGCTCACCATCGGCTCCGATGACGGCAGCATCGACTCCGATGACGGCAGCGCCTTCCAGTTGGGCGCGCAGGCCGCGTCCGGGCTCAACTCGATCCTGGGCACCGACCTGCGTGCGGGTGACCCCTTGCTGACCGGCACGGTCCACGCGCGGATCGACTGGGCGCCCGCCCCGACCACCGACCCCACGGGCCTCCTCGACGTGATCCTCGGTCTGCTCTAGAGGGGAGCCACTACGCGAGTTGGGAGCGCGCCGCCGCGACCGCCTGCCCCGCGTAGCCGCCGCCGAACAGCACCGTGTGCACCAGGAGCGGGAACAGCTGGTGCAGCGGGATACGGTCCCGCCAGCCGTCGGCGAGCGGGGCCACCTCCTCGTAGCCCGCGAGAATCCGGTCCAGGTGCGGCGCGCCGAACAGGTGCAGCATCGCCAGATCGGTCTCGCGGTGCCCGCCGTGCGCGGCCGGGTCGATGAGGTGGGCCGCGCCGTCGGCGCCCCACAGCAGGTTGCCGTTCCACAGGTCGCCGTGCAGGCGCGCGGGCGGTTCGGGTGGGCCCGCGAGTTCGGGCAGCCGCTCGCAGACCCGCTCGACGGGCTTCGCGTCGGCGGGGGAGAGGGTGCCCGCGTCGACGGCGCTCCGCAGGTAGGGCAGGACGCGGTGGTCGGCGTACCAGCGGGGCCAGTCGTCGCCTGGCACATTGCGCATGGGCGCGAGCCCGATGTACGCCTCCGTCGGCCCTTCGGGCGGCGCCGCGCCGAACGCCGGGGCGCCCGCGCCGTGCAGCCGCGCGAGATCCCGGCCGAACCGGACGGCGATGTCGCCGGTCGGCCGCCCCTCCGCGACCCGGTCCACGACCAGGCACCGCTCGTCGTACCCGTGCACCGTGGGCACCGCCACCGCGCCGACGGCCGCGAGCCACCGCAGCCCGGCCGCCTCCGCGCGCACCGCCGCCGGGTCGTCCGCGTTTTTCACCATGACCACGCGGCCGTCGTCGAGGGTGACCTCGGCGAGGTGCGAGGACAAGCGGCGCTCGGCCGTGGTGGGTCGGCCGGTGAGGCGGGTGGCGGCGGCTGCGGGCTCTGACATGACACTCAGCGTAGGACGCGGCCCTGTCGGCGGACGGTTGACGGGAGGTGTCACGCGCTGATCTGCTGCGTTGAGCTACGCAGGGCATGGGCCGTGGATCTACGCGGGACCTGGGCCCCGGCACCATACGAAACGAGGCGAACACGCGTGAGCAGCAGACCGGTTGAACCCGTCCTCGTCGTGCAGAACACCAGGAGCGGCGGCCCGGGGCGGGTCGGCGACTGGCTGGGTGAGGCGGGGGTGGGCCTGGAGGTGCTGCGGCCGTACGAGGGTGAGGAGTTGCCGGAGAAGCTCGGCGGAAGGCCGTTGATCGTGCTCGGCGGGGGATTCCTGCCGGACGACGACGAGCGCGCGCCCTGGCTCCCCGCCACCCGCCGTCTCGCCGCGCAGGCCCTCGACGCGGGCACGCCCGTCCTCGGCATCTGCCTCGGCGGGCAGCTCCTCGCGCAGGTCGCGGGCGGCGGCGTACGGGGGAGTCACGGGCGGCCCGAGTACGGCAGCACGCGGATCACGTTGCGGCCCGAAGCCGCCGACGACGCGTTGCTGCACGGGCTCGGGGAGACGGTCCCGGCGATCGAGCGGCACGTCGACCAGATCACCCAACTGCCGCCGGGCGCCGTGTGGTTGGCGTCCACCGAGGCCTGCCCGCATCAGGCGTTCCGGGTGGGGGAGCGGGCGTGGGGCGTGCAGTTCCATCCGGAGGCTGCGGCCGGGCGGATCGCGGGGTGGGACCCCGAACCGCTGGCCCGGCAGGGCTACGACAGGGACGCGCTGCATGCGGCGGCGGTGGCCGATGAGGCGGCGGCCGTCGCGGCGTGGTCCGTCGTCACGCGGAGGTTCGCTCGGGTGTGCGCGAGTCGCTCTTGACCGGCTGCGGGGCGGCGGACCCGGCCCCGGTCTTCCCGCGCCGTGCCACCGACGTGACGACCGTCGTCAGCACGCCCGCCAGCAGTCCCCAGAACGCCGACCCGATGCCGAGCAGCGTCACACCGGAGGCGGTGGCGAGGAAGGTGACGACGGCCGCCTCCCGCGACTTCGGGTCCGAGAGAGCACCCGCAAGCGCCGACTCGATGGTGGCGAGCATGCCCACCCCGGCGACCGCCAGGACGAGCGCCTGCGGCATCGCCGTGAGCAGCGTGGCGACGGTCGCGCCCAGCAGTCCGACACACAGGTAGAAGACGCCCGCCCACACGGCCGCGAGGTAGCGCTTCCGCCGGTCGGGGTGCGCCTCCTCGCCGGTGCAGATCGCGGCGGTCAGCGCCGCGAGGTTCAGGCCGAACGCGCCGAACGGCGCGAGCACCGCCTGCGCGACACCGGTCCACGTCAGGACGGGCGAGATCGGCACCTCGTACCCGGACGCGCGCAGCACGGTGACACCCGGCAGATTCTGCGAGGCCATAGTGACCACGAACAGCGGCACACCGACGCTGATCAGCACCTTCCAGTCCAGCTCCGGAGCCGTGAACACCGGCTGCGCGAGCGACAGTTGGACCCGCTCCAGGTGCCAGCCACCGGTGAGGACGGAGGCGGCGACGCCTCCGGCGAGCGCGACCACCACGGCGTAGCGCGGCAGCAGCCGACGGGCGAGGAGGTACAGCACGAACACCGGGAACGCGATCCCGAAGTGCCCGCCCATCTGCGCGAACAGACCCGTCCCGAAGTGCAGCAGCACACCTGCGAGCAGCGCGGAGGCGAGCGGCACCGGAATCCGGTCCATGAGCCGCGCGAACCACCCCGTAAGCCCGCTCACCACGGTCAGGGCGGCGCTGAACACGAACGCGCCCACGGCCTTCTCCATCGACACCCCGCTCAGGCTCGTCGCGAGCAGCGCGGCACCCGGAGTCGACCAAGAGGTCAGTACGGGCGCCTTGTTGCGCAGCGACAGGCCCACGGTGGTGACGGCGATCCCGACGCCGAGCGCCAGCATCCACGACGACACCTCCCGCGCGTCCGCCCCGGCGGCCCGCGCCGCCGTGAACACGATGGCCGCCGCGCTGGTGACACCGACGGTGGTGGCGATGAGGCCCGCCGCGACGGCCGAGGGCGGTGCGAGGGCGCGTATGCGGGCGAGCGAGGACATGCGGGAGTCACTTCCGAACAGCAGGGAGAGGCAGAAGGCAGGTAGCGGGCAGGGGAGAGGCAGAGCGTTCCATGAACGGAACGTTCTGTTTGTGGAACACTAAGGACGCGGGCAGTGACACGTCAACACGCGCCCAGCGGCGCGAGACGCGAGAGGGGACGACCGGGCGATGGGACTTGGCGACGAGGTGGGGCGCAGGCTGAAACGGCTGCGCGAGGACAACGGGCTCTCCCTGTCCGAACTCGCGCGCCGCTCCGGCGTCGGCAAGGGCACCCTCTCCGAGCTGGAGACCGGCCGCCGCAACCCCACCCTCGAAACCCTCTACGCCCTGACCACCGCGCTCGGCCGCCCGCTCAGCGCCGTACTCGACGACCCGCCCTCAGGCGCCGGCGCGGGCGCGGAAGGTGTCACGGGCAGCGCCGTCACCGCCGTGCTCATCGAGCGGTACGAGGACGATGACGCGGCCACCGACGTCTTCCGCGTCACCATCGCCGAGGGCGCCACACAGGAGTCCTCGGCGCACGTCCCGCGCACCACGGAGAGCCTGATGGTGCTGTCCGGGACGGCCGTCGTCGGCCCGCCGGACGCGCCGCGCACCGCCGGACCCGGCGGTCACGCCCAGTGGGCGGCCGACGTCCCGCACCTCTACGGCGCGCCGGACGGCGAGGTCCAGGGCATCCTCTTCGTCCGCTACCCGAAGGGCGGCTGAGCCGGCCGGGGGAGGGTGTCAGGCGGCGTGCGGCGCCTCCGTCGGATCCGTGCCGCGCAGCTCGGAGACGTCGATCGACTCGTCCGCCGACGGTGTCTTGTCCGGCACCGGCTTGTCGTAGCCGGTCAGCGTCATCGTCAGGGACTCGCCCGAACTCTTCTCGGTGGCGCGCACCAGGCGGTGCGGCGCGTCCGCGGTGACGTACAGCGTGCTGCGCTCCTCGTCGTCGCGGGCGGTCAGCGGCACGACCTCGGTGCCCGCGAGCTTCTTCTGGTCGCCCTTCGTGAGCGTGTCCTTGGCGGCGCGGTCCGAGCCGTCCTTCAGGCGCTCGCGGAACGCGTCGAGGTCGCAGGTGCGGGAGAAGCCGTCGAGCATCGGGTCGTCGGTCGTGCCGTGCACATACCGGTCGCCGATCAGATCGGCCGCCAACTCGCCACTGCGTCCGGGCAGTTGCGCCTTCCAGAACGTCGCGTCGGGCTTCATCCACACCTCGTCGCCGCGCTTCACGAGGTCGACGCTGCCGCCCTTGGCGCCGCCCGTGCCCATGCGCAGCTTGCCCGCGCAGTTGCCGTCCTCGTCGAGGCGGAGGTCGAAGGTCGACGGGGTGCGGGAGTCCCGGTCATCGGTGCTGTTGCGCATCCTCAGGTGCAGCGACTTCGCGTCCAGGAGTTCCTTCTTCGCCGCGTCGGCCAGCTCCCGCGCGCTCTTGCCCTTGGCGTCGCCGCCGTCGCCGTCGCCGTCGTCGGCCGTCGCGGGGCCCGCCGCGAACAGGCTCACGCAGACGAACGCGGCGGCGACGGAGGTCCGCGCGGCCCGGTGCGGCCGGGTCGTCGGGGTCGTCGGGGTCGGTCCGGCCATGACGTCACCTCGCCTTCCCGGACACGCGGATCGCGCCCGAAACACCCATAAATTGTACGTTCTGTGCCGTCCGGTCGTCGTCCGCACGGCGGACGCCCGCGCCCCATGGGGTCCACCACGTTTATCCACGCCGCAGTGGGCTACGCGCACCCCAGACGGACGGCGACGAGGCAGCGCCCCCGACACCGGGTGCGTGCGCCGGAACGGATGGGTATGAGCAGCGGATTCACCGGGTCCGACGGCTACGGACAGGACCCTTTCGGCGACTTCTTCGCCCGGTTCCTCGGCGGTGGCGGCCCCAGCGGCGGCGGCCGACGGCAGATCGACATCGGCAGGCTGATGAGCGGGCCCGCCCGCCACCTCGTCGCCACGGCCGCGAACTACGCCACCGAACACGGCCGCGGCGACCTCGACACCGGACACCTCCTGTGGGCGGCGCTCTCCCTCGAACCGACCCGCTCCCTCGTGACCCGGGCCGGCGCCGACCCCGACCGGCTCGCCGGGGAGATCGACCGGCACGCGGGCAGCGGAGAGCAGAGCCGCACCCCGCAGTCCCTCTCCGTGACCCCCGCCGTCAAGCGGGCGCTGCTCGACGCGCATGTCATCGCGCGCGAGTCGGGCGTCGCCTACATCGGCCCGGACCACATCGTGCTCGCGCTCGCCGCCAACCCCGACTCGGCGGCCGGACACCTCCTCAACCAGGCCCGCTTCACCCCCGACCCGCCCCCGCAGCCACCGGCCCAGGGACCCGCCGAGTCCCCCAGGCCAGGCCAGCAGGCCAAGCCCGCGGCGCCCACCCCCAACCTCGACCGCTACGGCGAGGACCTCACCGACCGCGCCCGGCAGGGCCGCCTCGACCCGGTCATCGGCCGCGACGAGGAGATCGAGCAGACGGTCGAGGTGCTCTCACGGCGGGGCAAGAACAACCCCGTGCTCATCGGCGACGCGGGCGTCGGCAAGACCGCCGTCGTCGAGGGACTCGCCCAGCGCATCGCCGACGGCGACGTACCCGAGACGCTCACAGGGCGCCGCCTCGTGACACTCGACCTGTCGGGCGTCGTCGCGGGCACCCGCTACCGCGGCGACTTCGAGGAGCGCCTCAACGGCATCATCGACGAGGTGCGCGCCCACCCGGACGAACTCATCGTGTTCATCGACGAGTTGCACACCGTCGTGGGCGCCGGGGCCGGCGGCGGCTCCGAAGGCGGCTCGATGGACGCGGGCAACATGCTCAAACCCGCCCTGGCGCGCGGCGAATTGCATGTCATCGGCGCCACCACCCTGGAGGAGTACCGGCGTTACATCGAGAAGGACGCCGCGCTCGCCCGCCGCTTCCAGCCGATCCTCGTGCCCGAGCCGTCCACGGCGGACGCGGTGGAGATCCTGCGCGGGCTGCGCGACCGCTACGAGGCGCACCATCAAGTCCGGTACGCCGACGAGGCGTTGCTCGCCGCCGTCGACCTCTCCGACCGCTATCTCACCGACCGGTTCCTGCCCGACAAGGCCATCGATCTGATGGACCAGGCGGGCGCCCGCGTCCGCCTTCGCGACCGCACCAAGACGACCGACGTACGGGCCCTGGAGCGCGAGGTCGACGACCTCACCCGCGACAAGGACCAGGCCGTGGCCGCCGAACAGTACGAACGGGCCACCGAACTGCGCGACAGGATAGGCGAGTTGTGCGCACGCATCGAGGGCGCCCGCGAGCCCGACCCCGGGGACGGGCACATCGTCGAGGTGTCCGCCGAGGACATCGCCGACATCGTGTCCCGGCAGACCGGCATCCCCGTCAGCAGCCTCACCCAGGAGGAGAAGGAGCGCCTCCTCGGCCTCGAACAGCATCTGCACGAGCGGGTCATCGGCCAGGACGAGGCCGTCTCCGCCGTCGCCGAGGCCGTCCTGCGCTCCCGCGCCGGGCTCGCCAGCCCCGACCGTCCCATCGGCAGCTTCCTCTTCCTCGGCCCCACCGGCGTCGGCAAGACGGAGCTGGCCCGCGCCCTCGCCGAGGCGCTCTTCGGCAGCCAGGACCGCATGGTCCGCCTCGACATGAGCGAGTTCCAGGAACGCCACACCGTGTCCCGGCTCGTGGGCGCGCCACCCGGATACGTCGGCCACGAGGAGGCCGGTCAGCTCACTGAGGCCGTGCGCCGCCACCCGTACTCCCTCGTCCTGCTCGACGAGGTGGAGAAGGCACACCCCGACGTCTTCAACACCCTCCTCCAGGTCCTCGACGACGGCCGCCTCACCGACGCCCAGGGCCGCACGGTCAACTTCACCAACACGGTCATCGTCATGACCAGCAACCTCGGCTCCGAAGCCCTCACCGGACGCGGCGCCGCGCTCGGCTTCCGCTCCGACGGCGCCGCCGCCGACGAGACCGCACGCCGCGAACAGGTGCTGCGCCCGCTGCGCGAGCACTTCCGCCCGGAGTTCCTGAACCGCGTCGACGAGATCGTCATCTTCCGGCGGCTCAGCACCGAGCAGCTCGCCCGCATCACCGACCTCCTCCTCGACGAGACCCGGCGCCGCCTGCACGCCCAGGACATCGCCATCGACGTCACCCCCGAAGCCGTCGACTGGCTGGCCCGGCGCGGCCACCAACCCGAGTACGGGGCGCGCCCCCTGCGCCGCACCATCCAGCGCGAACTCGACAACCGGCTCTCCCGGATGCTCCTCGACGGCGAGATCGCGGCGGGCGGCCGGATCCTCGTCGAGGTCGACGGAGGGGACCTCGCCATCCGGGCGAAGGCGTCGGAGAAGACGTAACCCCTGGTCCGGTACGACGTTGATGCGCGCGAAGCGCGGACGTCCGCGCCCATCGACGTCGTACGAGAGCACAGGGAGCACCCCATGTCCGTCCTCAAGAAGCTCGTCTCCTCCGCCGCCGCGGCCGTCGCCGCCCTCGGCTGTGTCATCGCCGTGGGCCAGCCGGCCGCGGCCGACGGGAAGTGGTGCAACAACGCCGTGTGCATCGAGACCTACGACTCCGGCACCTACCTGGGCCGCGTCGAGGTGTCCGTCGTGAACACCAACCAGCCGAACCGCATCACCGCCCGCGTATGGACCACCGACGGCTGGTCCGCGAACACCAAGGTCGAGGACGTCGACGCGTTCCGCACCTACCGCGACCAGGCCTACCCGCAGCGGCACTTCGCCCCGGGCACCCGCCTGTGCGCCGAGGGCTTCCGCGGCGACGCTAGCGTCGGCCTGCCCTGCGTCACGATCACCGAGTGACGGCGGCGCGCGGCCGCAGCCACACGTAGAGCACCACCGAGCAGAGCGCGGCGCCCGCGCACCATGTGGAGATGAACTCCCAGCGCCACAGCGCCGCGCACACTGCCGCGACGACCGCCGCGAGCACCCCCAGCACGACGAGCCCCCGCTCGCCCGACAGCAGCAGCGCCCCGATCGTCGCCACCAGATAGCCCGCGAGCAGCCATCCGGCGTGCGGCAGACCGATCGCGTACCCCATGGTGTGCCCGCGGACCTCCGCGGTCACCGTGCTCGTCGCCAGCACGTACGCGAGCACCCCCGCCGTCACGACCCCCGCCACGAGCGGCACCACGAGCCGCGCGCGGGCGCCCACCGCACACCACACACCCACCGGCACCCACAGCGGCAGCAGCGGCAGCGCGATCACCGCCCACGCGTCGACGGCGGCGCCCGTGCCGCCGCCGTCGTTCCAGATCACCGCCTCGATGACCTGGTGCGCCCCGAGCAGCAGCGGCAGCGCCGCGAGGAGCACGGCCCGCGGCCGGGTGCGCACCGCGCGCGCCACACACCCCACGCCCACGCCGGTGACCGCGCCACCCGCCACCAGATCGGCCGTCGCACTCCAACACATGCACCTACGCTACGTACATCAAGCCTCTGCGGCGATTGAGCGGCGGGGTCCGGGGCAGAGCCCCGATCCCTTCACCCCGTCGAGGCGGCAGGATCGGGCTGAATGTTCTGGTTGTTGCGGAACACATTGTCCGGGTCGAGGGCCCCCTTGATCCGCGCCAGGCGCGCATAGTTGCCGCGGTAGCTCGCCCGCACCCGCTCTTGCCCCTCGTCCATCATCATGTTCACGTAGGCGCCGCCCGCCGAGTACGGGTGCAGCGCCTCGAAGTAGTCGACCGTCCAGCGGCGCAGCACCTCGGCGCCCGCCGGGTCCGGGTCCACGCCCGCGTACACGCTCGCCCAGCGCGCGTCCCGGTAGCTGAACGCGGTGTCGGACGGGCCGACGTCGTGGGCGGCGCCGTCGATCGGGTACAGGTGCATCGTCGACTGCGCGGACGGTGTCTCCGGGCCGAACTTGGCGTGCAGCGCCACGGCCTCGTCCGGGATCTCCTTCACGAAGTCGGCCCGCCAGTACCACTGGTCGCCCGGCGGGTACAGGCCGTCGAACATCGACTGCAGCGCCGGGTGCGGCATCGGCGCGACCGCGTGCAGCAGCGGCGCGGGCAGCGTGCCGAGGAAGGGGGCCATCGCCCGCTGCGCCGCCTCCGGGTCCCCGGACGTGTGACACCACACCACGCCGCACACCTTCCGCAGGTGCAGCTCCTCGGGGAACGGCGGGGCCGGCGGCACCGCCCCGTACAGGAAGAAGCCGTTGACGTCGCGCGGCGCGGACGGCAGGAACTCCCGGTAGGCGGTGAGGATTTCGGAGCTCTGCTCGGCGGGCCAGAACGTCGGACCCGCCACCACCTGACTCACCTCGTGCAGCCGGAACGTGAAGGACGTGACGGCTCCGAAGTTCCCGCCGCCGCCCCGGATCGCCCAGTACAGGTCCGTATTGGTGTCGGCGTCCGCGCGTACGGAACTGCCGTCGGCGAGCACGACCTCGGCCGCCAGGATGTTGTCGACGGTCAGCCCGCAGCGCCGCGTGAGGTGGCCGAGTCCGCCGCCGAGCGCGAGGCCGCCGACGCCGGTGGTGGAGACGATGCCGCTGGGCGTCGCCAGGCCGTGCTCGTGCGTCGCCGCGTCGACCAGCCCCCAGGTGGCGCCGCCGCCGACCGTCACGGTGCGGGCGTCCGGATCGACCTCGACGCTGTTCATGGGTGCCAGGTCGGCGACCACACCGCCCTCGCAGGTGCCGAGGCCCGCGCCGTGGTGTCCGCCGCCGCGCACCGCGAACGGCAGCGTGTGGCGGCGCGCGAAGGCCAGCGCGCTCGCCACGTCGCCCGCGTCCGCGCAGCGCGCCACGAGCGCGGGACGCCGGTCGATCATCGCGTTGTAGACGGCCCGGGCCGCCTCGTAACCGGAGTCGTCGGGGCCGATCAAATCCCCCCGGAAACCGGTGAGTTCACGGCGCGCGGCCTGTGCGGGTGTGGTGCCCATGCGGTCCCCCGTGTCGAGTGGATGTCGTCCGCCCCGTTCTACGGGCGTCGCGCACGGGCGGGCATGCGTGGCGGCCACCCACCTCGGGCCGTGCGGGTACCTACGTTTCGGCTGTCCGGGTGCCGAGGGCTACGGTTCGCCGGGTGCCGTGAGGCCGAGCTCCGCCGCGCGCCGCACCGCCCGGCGGCGGGTGGGCGCGTCCAGCTTCTCCAGGACCGCGCGGACGTGGTTGTCGACGGTGCGCACGGAGACGACGAGGCGCTCGGCGATCTCCGCGTTGGTCAGCCCCGCCATCAGGAGGCGTACGACCTGGAGTTGACGGTCGGTCAGGCCGGCCGGGTTGCGGCGCGCCGCGGCGTACGGGCCGCGCGGCACATGGCGTACGCCGAGCTCGCGGAGATCGGCGCGGACCAGGCGGGCGAGCGGCGCGGCGCCCAGCGCGTCCAGTGTGGTGAGCGCGGTCAGCTTCACGGCCGGGTCGGGGCTCTGCGCGAGGGCGGCGGCCTCCTCGTACGGGCAGCCGGCCGTGCGCCACAGCTCGGCGGCCTTGTCCCACTGGCCCGCCGCCTGGAGCGCGTACGGATGGGTCGAGCCGTCCGCCGGTACGGGGTCGCCCGCCCGCGCCAGCCAGTGGCCGAGCTCGTGGCGCTGCGGCGCGGCCAGCCGCAGCGCCCGCTCGTACACCCGCCCGGCGGCGGCGCGCACCCCCGCCAGGTCGCCGCGCAGCCACGCGGCCTCCGCACGGGCCGCCGCGACCGGGCCCATCCGCTGCAGCTCACGGGTGTCGATGGCGATCCGCCAGGCCCGGTCGAGGAGTTCCTCGCCGCCAGGGGTGCCGCGCCGCACCCGGACGCGGGCGAGGACGGTGAGCGCGGGGCAGCGGGCGGGCGGGAACACGTCCGCGCCGAGGCGCGCGTACCGCTCGGCCGCCTGCCAGTCGCCCGCCGCGAACTTCCGCAGCGCCAGCTCCACTTGGAGGTAGGTGAGGAAGCCGACGTGCTCGGCGCGGTCGGCAAGGTCGATGGCGGGGCCGAGGTGCCGGTCCGCCTCCGTGAACCGCAGATCGTCCATGAGCGACCAGACGATATTGGCGTAGGCGCGGCACGCGTGCTCCACCTCGCCGGAGCCGAGGGCCACCGCCAGGCTCTCCGCCAACTGCCGCTCGCCCAGCGGGTCCCCGTCCCGCCAGCGCGCCGATCCTACGTTGTTGAGCGCGTGCGCGAGGATCGCCGGATCGCCCGCCTTCCGGGCGAGCGCGATGGCCCGCTCGCCGTACTCGACGGCCTGCTCGTACGCGTCCGACAGCATCCGCAACTGCGCCGTATTGCTCAGCGCGAGCGCCAACAGGCGGTCGTCACCGGCCCGTTCGAGCACGGCGAGGGCCTCGCGCGCCGCCTCCTCGGCCGCCGCCGCGTCGCCCGCCCACCAGTGGATCCGCGACAGCCAGCGCAGATCGGCGCCCAGCGAGCGGGGCTCGCCGAGCGTGCGGCGCAGCTCGACGGCGTCCCGCTCGGCCGCGACGGCGGCGGTCGAGTCGCCGATGGTGTAGCTCTCGATCGCGAACCGTTCGAGGAGATCGGCCAGTTCGGCGGGGGAGTAGCGGGCACGCTGCCGCAGGACGAGGCGCAGATGCGCGGCGGCCTCCCGGTGCGCGCCCGCCCGCGCCGCGTCACGCGCGGCCCTCGGTCCGTACCGCGCCACGGCGTCGAGGTCACCGGCCGCCGCCGCGTGGTGCACGATCCGGGAGCGGTCGGCGTCGGGCGCGGCCACCAGCGCGGCGAGCACCGCGCGGTCGAGGGTGATGCGCCGTGCGGCGGGCAGCGAGTCGGCGACGGCGCGGCGGATGATCTCGTGCCGGAACGCCACCCGGTCCGGAGCCACCTCCAGCAGGCCGACCTGCTCCGCGGCGGCGAGCGCGGCGCAGCCGCCGGGGAGCAGGTCGTCGACGAGGGGGCGCTCCACGGCCGACGGGACGACCGCGAGCTGTTCGAGCGCGTCGCGTGAGGTGTCGTCGAGGCGGCGGAGGCGGGCGAGGACGGCGTCGACCACGGTCGGCGGGACGGCGCCGGTGCCGCCCGCGGCCAGGACCTCGGACACGAAGAACGGATTGCCCGATGTCACCGCGTAGACCTGGGCCGGGTCGAGTCCGGCTTTCGCGCAGAGGCCGCCCACGGCCCCGCGGGAGAGCGGGGAGAGGGGCAGGCGGTGGACGCGGGGCGCGCCGGATATCTGGCCGAGCAGCTGGCGCAGGGGGTGGCCGCGGTCCAGTTCGTCGTCGCGGTAGGTGAGGACGAGGACGGCGGGGAGGCGCTCCATGCGGCGCACCAGATAGCGCAGGGCGTCCAGGGACGCCTCGTCTGCCCAGTGCACGTCCTCCACGACCAGTACGGCGGGGTGCGGGGCGCAGGACAGTTCGGCGTGCAGCGCCTCGTAGACGCGGTGGCGGTCGTCGGCCTCGCGGACGGCGCGGGCGAGGCCGGTGCCGACGCTGCCGACGAGGTCGCGGAGGGGGCCGAGGGGGCGGCCGGTGGCCAGGTCGTCGCAGTGGCCGACGAGGAGGCGGGCGGCGGGTGGGAGTACCGGGGGCAGGGCGCGGACCAGGCTCGATTTTCCGATGCCGGCCTCTCCGAGGATGAGCGCGACGGAGCCGGCCCCCGAGGTGGCGTCCCGCGTGCAGGTGGCGAGTCGGGCCAGCTCGTGGTCCCGTTCGAGGATCCTCCCCCCGTCCACGCGTGGAGTTTCTCACCGGACGGGTTGCGGGTCCACGGGGTTGGCGTCACGGGGCTCCGCCCCGGACCCCGCTGCTCAATCGCCGCAGGGGCTTGATTGTGGTCGCCGGCCGTCGAGGGCTTGATTTGTGGTCGCCGGCCGCCGAGGGCTTGATTATGGTCGCCCGCCGTCGAGGGCTTGATTTTGGTCACCTTGCGTACCCCGGCGTTGGGAGGTTGTAAGGCGCATGTATATTCTTTCTATATGCATCTATCTCCGGGGTTCGTCGACGCCACCGAGGCCCAGCGCATCGAAGGCGCTGCTCGTGGGCTGTTGAGGGGGATCGCTCAGCTCGGGCAAACCCTGTTCAGGGAAGGGGAGTTCGGGCTCACGCGGAGCCAGGTCGCCCTGCTCGACGCGCTGGAGAGCGGGCCGTGCCGCGTGACCGGGCTCGCCGCCCGTACCGGTATGGCGCAGCCGCGCGTCACCGTGCTGCTGCAGAAGCTGGGGGACGCCGGGCTCGTCGAGCGGCGGCGGTGCGAGGACGATCGGCGTGCCGTCGAGACCTCGCTCACACCCGCCGGGCGCGCCCTGCTGGAGGCGGGGCGGCAGCGGATGGCCGCCGCCCTGCTCACCGCGCTGCACCGCGGCGAAGGCGCCGTCGAGGACCCGGAGCGCGCGGTGTCGACCGCGCGGGATGCGCTGAACCTTTTGTTGAACGCCATGGAATCGGAGGCCAGTTGACCACCCCGGGCACCTTGCCGGACCAGCACGCCGCCGCGAACGAAGCCCCGCCAGGAGTGGACCTCGCGCCCCATCGGGTCGCCGGACCCCGCAGATGGTGGGACTGGGGCCTCGCGGCCGACCCCGGACTCGGTCAGCTGCAGACCGGCTGGCGCACCCTCGTCGCCATGGTGACCGCGCTCACCGTCGGCTACGCGATGGCCGAGGCCCTCGGCATCCCCGACATGATCGGCATGATGGTCGCCGGGATGATGGGCCTGATGAGCGCCTTCGCGGTCGCCGAGAACACCTGGGACCGCCTCGCCCGCGCCATCCTGTGGATGCCGTTCCCGTACACCGCCGCGCTGTGGGTGTGCGCGGAGATGAACGGCAAGCGGGTGCCGCAGATGGTGCTGATGATCGCGGCGCTCGCCGTCACCTTCCTGCTCGCCAGGTTCGGGGCGATTCCGCTGGTCACCGGCATGATGCTGTTCAACGGCATGATGGTCGGCATGCTCGCGGGCATCCCCGCCGCGCTCGTCGGCAAGGCCTTCGCCGTGGCGCTCGTGTCCGCCGCCGCCGTGCTCATCACGCGGCTTCTGCTGTGCTACCCGATGCCCCGCGAGGACCTGCTGCGCACCCAGCGCGCCTTCGTCGTCGAGGCGCGGCGCGTCGCCGACGCCGCCGTGGACGCCGTCGACCCCGACGCCGACCAGGAGCGGGCCGTGCGCCGCATGAGCCGCTCGCTGCGCCGCCTCAACATCACCACCGTCACCATCGACGCCCGCCTCGCCCAGCCCGAGGTCGCCGCCGACCCCGACGCCGCCGAGCTGCTGCACCGGCACCTCTTCGACGCCGAGCTCGCACTGCGCGGCATCGGCCAGGCCGTCCAGGAGCTGACCCGGCTGCCCGTCCCCGAGCAGCTGCGCGAGGCGCTCGCCGTCGGCCTCGTGCTCGCCCGTGACACCCCGATACGGGAGGCCGAGGGGCTCCAGCCCGCCGCCGCCCACATTCAGGAGCGGGCCGAGGCCGTGCTCGCCGACCCGGCCGCGTCCGCCGAGGACGTGGAGGCCGCGGTGCTCGCGCGCCGCGTCGGCCACCTCCTCGACTCCCTCGCCCGCGCCCTGCACAACTGGCTCACCCTCGGCGCCAGCGCCGTCGCGGGCAAGGCCGAGGTGCCGTTCAAGCCGACCGTCGCCCTGGAGAACAACCGGCTGCCCGGCTCCGCCGGCCCCACCCGGCGCGTGCTCGCCTCGGGCACCGAGTCCGGCTGGCGCCGCGCCATCCCGTACATCCGGGTCCCCGCGCACGCCGCCGTGGCCGCCGCCATCGTCGTACCGATCTCCGACGCAATCGACCCGCACCGCTTCTACTGGGGCCTCGTCGGCGTGATGATCACGCTGTTCGGCACCAACACCACGCACGAGCGGCTGCGCAAGTTCGGGCACCGCATGGTCGGCACCGTGGTGGGCGCTGTCCTCGGCATTCTGCTCGTCCATCTCATCGGGCGTGACCACGTCTACTGGACGCTCGCCGTCATCGTCGTCGGACTCACCTTCGGCGCCTGGGGCATGGCCCGCGCCTACGCCTGCTGGGTCGTCGGCCTCGTCGTCGCCCTGTGCCAGCTGTACGCGATGAGCACGCCCGAGAGCGGCATGGAACACCTCCTCGGGGAGCGGCTGCTCGACAACGGGCTCGGCGTCCTCGTCGCCACCGCCTGCGCCGCCCTCATCTTCCCGCTGGCCCGCCGCACCGTCGTCCAGGAGGCCGAGCGCGGCTACGTAGATGTACTCGCCCAGGTCGTCGCCCAGGTCGAGCAGCGCTGGACGCAGCCCGACACCCCGGTACGGCTGCGCGGCGCCGCCCGCGCCGTGGACGCCGCGCTGCTCCAGGTGCAGGCCGTCGCCAAGCCGCTCGTGCGGATGCCGGTCGGCGTCAGCGGCCCGGCCGCCGAGCACCGCGTCGCCCTGCTGACCTCCGCCACGGGCCACGCCCGTGCGCTCGCGTCGGCCGCCGACATAGACATCGACCTGCCGCCCCGGCTCGTCGAACGCGCCCGCCTCGTCACCGCCACCGTCACCGCGTCCCTCAAGGAACTCGACCGGTTCTTCGCGACCGGCGAGCCCGAGGGCACGTACCGGCGCGTCAGCCCACTCCTTCGTGAGCTGCGCTCCGAACTGGCCCCCGCCGGGTCGGGCCCGCGCGCCCAGCGCCTGCACACAGCGCTGCGCGAACTCGACGCCCTGGACGAGACGTTGGCCGCGTACGCCGAGCAGGCCGGGCTCCCCGTCGCCACCGGGAACGGCGCCGCGCAGCGGCCCGCCTCGCCGATGCAGCGCCGCACCCGCGCCGTCATGGCGGCCTGGGGCGAACCGCAGCCCGCCAAGGCCCCGGCCCCGGCCCCGGCCGCGCCCGCTGCCGCCGCGGCTCCCAAGCCGAAGCCGCAGGCCCCGGCACCCCAGCCGCGCCGCGAAGCGGCCCCCGTGGGCCGCGCCCGCGTCACCGGCCACGTGGTGTGCGCCGAGCACCCCGAGGGCTGCCCCGCCTGGATCACCGTGATCAGTGCCCGCGGCAAGCGCCTCTCCAAGGCAGCGGTGACGCAAGGGAGTTACACGGTCGAGGGGCTGCCCACGGGCACCCATACGCTCGTGATCTCGGCGTCGAAGCACACGCCGCGCGCCGAACTGGTCACCGTGGAGGACGCGTTGGGTGCCGTGCGGCACGACATCCGGCTGGCGGGCTGAGGGAGCCCACTGCTGCATTTGAGGGAACCGGGGACGCGCGGGCGCGCGTGTCCCCGGTTCTCGTCGTGTCGTCCGCTAGTCGTGGTCGTGTCCTGTCTTACACCGGCCAAGGAAGCGACTACCTGATGACGTCCACGGAGAGCGCGGCGGCGAGCGCCGAGGCACCGGACTCGGAGACCGCACACGCACGGCGGCCCGGAGCCGTGGTGGTGAAGTGGCTCACCACCACCGACCACAAGACGATCGGCTCGCTGTACCTGATCACATCGTTCGCGTTCTTCTGCGTCGGCGGCATCATGGCGCTCTTCATGCGCGCCGAACTGGCCCGCCCAGGCATGCAGATCCTGTCGAACGAGCAGTTCAACCAGGCCTTCACGATGCATGGCCTGATCATGCTCCTGATGTTCGCGACACCCCTGTTCTCCGGCTTCGCGAACTGGATCATGCCGCTCCAGATCGGCGCCCCCGACGTCGCGTTCCCGCGCCTGAACATGTTCGCCTACTGGCTGTACCTGTTCGGCTCGCTGATCGCGGCCGCCGCGCTGCTCACCCCGCAGGGCGGCCCGGACTTCGGCTGGTTCATGTACGCGCCGCTGTCGGACGCGGTGCACACCACGAGCATCGGCGCCGACATGGGCATCATGGGGCTGATCTTCTCGGGCTTCGGCACGATCCTCGGCTCGGTCAACTTCATCACCACCATCATCTGCATGCGCATGCCCGGCATGACGATGTTCCGCATGCCGATCTTCACGTGGAACGTGCTCCTGACCGGCGTCCTCGTGCTGCTGGCCTTCCCGGTCCTGGCCGCCGCGCTGTTCGCCCTGGAGGCGGACCGCAAGTTCGGTGCGCACGTCTACGACGCGACAAATGGCGGCGCGCTGCTGTGGCAGCACCTCTTCTGGTTCTTCGGACACCCGGAGGTGTACATCATCGCCCTGCCGTTCTTCGGCATCGTCTCCGAAGTGATCCCGGTCTTCTCCCGCAAGCCGATCTTCGGTTACTCGGGCCTGATCGGCGCCACGATCGCGATCGCCGGCCTGTCCATCACGGTGTGGGCGCACCACATGTATGTCACCGGTGGCGTACTACTACCGTTCTTCTCCTTCATGACGTTCCTCATCGCCGTGCCAACAGGCGTGAAGTTCTTCAACTGGATCGGAACGATGTGGAAGGGCTCGCTGTCCTTCGAAACACCGATGCTGTGGTCGGTCGGCTTCCTCGTGACATTCCTGTTCGGCGGCCTCACCGGCGTCATCCTGGCGGCCCCGCCGCTGGACTTCCACATCTCGGACTCGTACTTCGTGGTGGCGCACTTCCACTACGTGGTGTTCGGCACCGTCGTCTTCGCGATGTTCGCCGGATTCCACTTCTGGTGGCCGAAGATGACCGGCAAGATGCTCGACGAACGCCTCGGCAAGATCACCTTCTGGACGCTGTTCATCGGCTTCCACGGCACGTTCCTGGTGCAGCACTGGCTGGGCGTCGAGGGCATGCCGCGGCGCTACGCGGACTACCTCGCGTCCGACGGCTTCACCGCGCTGAACACGATCTCCTCGATCTCCGCGTTCCTGCTGGGCCTGTCGATGCTGCCGTTCTTCTACAACGTCTGGAAGACCGGCAAGTACGGCAAGAAGATCGAGGTCGACGACCCGTGGGGCTACGGCCGCTCCCTGGAGTGGGCCACCTCCTGCCCGCCGCCCCGGCACAACTTCACCACCCTGCCCCGCGTCCGCTCCGAATCCCCGGCCTTCGACCTGCACCATCCCGGTGTCGCCGCCCTCGACCACGCCGAGAACCGGCACGAGGACGCGTCCGCATGAGCAGCACCGAGCAGGACGTGGACGCGGGAATCCAGCAGATGGAGGGCTATCTGCTGTGGAACTCGAAGGTCACCGAGGCCCACGAACAGGCCGAGGCGTTCACCGATCGGCTCGACTGGCTCACCGGCGCGCAGCGCGAGGAGGTGCAGCGCGTCTTCGTCGAGGAGCGCCTCGCCTTCCACAAGGCGGCGCTCGGCCAGATCGTGGCGCGCGCCGCCGAGCTGCGCGAGGAGTACGGCAAGCGCTACGAGCGCCTGAAGGCGCGCTGCGTCGGGATCTGCGGCGGCGTCCTCGTCGGCCTGCTGAGCCTGGCGTCGCTGGTCGCCCTCAAGTGACGTACGGACGCGAGGCCCGGGGAACTCAGCTGAAGTACGCGGTCGGCCGCGTGCCGAGTGCGCGGCGGAACATCGCCGTGAACGCGCTTGGCGTGGCGTAGCCGACCGCGCCGGAGACCTTCGTGACGGGCACGCCCCTGGCGAGCAGCGTCACCGCGTGAATGAGCCTGGCCTGCTGAACCCAGCGGGCCAGGCTCATTCCTGTCGAGGCCGCGAACCCGCGCTGCAGACTGCGAGCGCTGAGGTGCGCGTACGCCGCCGCTCGCGGTGTCGTCCAGTGCTCGCCGGGTCGTTCGCGGATCGCCGCGCACAGGGCGTCCAGGTGCGGGTCCGCCGGCGTCGGCAGGTGCAGCGCGGGCACCGGGTGCGGGGCGAGTTCGTGCAGCAGCAGGCTCATCAGGACGCCGTCGCGGCCCTCGGTGTCGTACTCCACCGGGAGCCGCGTCGCTTCGTCGATCAGCTCGCGCAGCAGCGGGGACACCGAGACCACGGTCGGCTCGGCGGGCAGCCGCACCGTCGCGTCCTCGGCGATGTAGAGGGTGCGCATGGCGACGGCTCCCGCGCAGGTCATCGCGTGCGTGAGGCCGGCCGGGAGCCAGGCGCCGCGGGTGGCGGGCACGACCCAGGAGCCGTGTTCGGTGGTGACGGTGATGGCGCCCGTCGTGCCGTAGATCAACTGGGCGCGGCGGTGGTGGTGCGGCGGGATGTGATGGCCGTCCGCCAGGTCACGGGCCATCGCCGCCAAGGGACGCGGCACGTCCTGGTAGTCGTCCCGGTCCTCGCTCTTTCCGTACATGGCGCACTCTCGACAGGTTCTGGCTCGACCACGAAAGTGTGCCATCGGTCGGCGGCCTAACGTCGCGGTATGTGAACGCCGCACCTCATCCCAGAACCCAGGCCCCCACCGTCCTCCTCGCGGTCACCTGCGCCGTGACCGCCGCGAACGTCTACCTCTGCCAGCCGATCCTCGGCTCCGTCGCCGCCTCCCTCGGCGCCTCGCCCGACGCGCTCGGCCCGGTGGCGACCGCCACCCAGCTCGGCTACGCGCTCGGCATCCTGCTCGTCGTCCCGGCAGGCGACAGCCACGACCGGCGACGCATCGTCCTCGCCCTCACCGCCGCCTCCTCGCTCGCCCTCGCGGCCTGCGCCCTCGCCCCGAACGTGGCCTTCCTGGCGGTGGCGAGCCTCGTCCTCGGGCTGTGCTCGCCGGTGCCGCAGCTGATCACCCCGCTCGCCGTGGCCCTGACGGACGCGGAGGGCGGCGGAGCAGGGCGCGGGCGGACCGTCGGAGCGGTGCAGGGCGGACTGCTCGTGGGCGTGCTCGCCTCGCGCGCGTACGCGGGCGCCCTTGCCGAGATCGCCGGGTGGCGCACCGTGTACGTCACGTCATGCCTGCTCGCGCTGGCGCTGATGGGCGTGCTCGCGCGCCGGCTGCCGACCGCGCCGGGACGCGACCCCATCTCGTACAAGACGGCCCCGACCTCGTACAAGACCGCCCTCGCCTCGCTGCCCGGCCTGGTCCGGCAGCCGCTCGTGGCGCGGGTCGTGGTGTCGGGGGCGCTGGTGGGGATCGCGTTCGGCGCGTTCTGGACCACGCTGACGTTCCTGGTCACGGACACGTACGGGTTCGGGTCGACGGCCGCCGGGATGTTCGGCCTCGTCGCCGCAGTGAGCGCGCTGGCCTCCCCGTACGCGGGGCGGAGCGCGGAGCGCCTCGGCAGGCGCGGAGCCATCGCCCTGCTGACCACCCTGGTGCTGGCCGGCTGGCTGATCCTGCTGCCGGGAGGCGCGGGAGGCAATGGCTCGCTCGTGGCGCTCGTCGTCGGCGTGATCGTCCTCGACGTCGGCGTCTGGGGCGGTCAGGCCGTCTGCCAGACCGTCCTGTTCACCCTCGACCCGGCCGCGCACAACCGCCTCAACACGGTGTACTTCACCCTGCGCTTCCTCGGGATCGCGTTGGGCTCGCTGGCCGGCACCGTGGCGTGGGCCGCGGGCGGCTGGCCGGGCGTGGTCGCCATGGGCCTGGCCGCGACGGGGGCCGGGCTCGTCGTCGGGGTGCTGCCGGTCCGGGCGCGGGCGAAGGCGCCGGACGCGGTCAGCGCGGGCCGGGAGCGGTGAGGCGGGCCCCGTCGGCCACGGCGGGGCCGCCCGCGGGCCGGGACTCGGGGCCCACCGCGAACGAACGGCTGTAGCCGCGCTCGTCGCCGTCGCGGCTGACGAGCTCGATCGCGTAGCCGTCGCCGTCCGGCACGTTCGGCAGGACGGTCGACGTCTCGCTGCGGGGCGCCGCGGTCAGCCGCGAGGCGAGCTGCACGACGCGGGCCGCGTCGCCCCGGACCAGCCACATGTCGAGCTTCTTGCCGGTGCCGTTGCGCCACGTGACGAACATGCTGCCGCCCGAGGTGTGCACGGAGTCCGCCGTGGGCTCCGTGACGGCCAGGCCCTGGGCGGGCGGCGCCGCGGGCACGAAGGCGAGCAGTGGGGCGGCGGCGAGGGAGAGGAATCCGGTGCGGCGCATGCGACGACCTCGTTCCGTTGAATCGATGGGACAGATGAGGTGGGACGGATGAGAAGTCGGCCGGACGGGTTTCCGGCCGTAGATCTTCTTCCCGTAGTCGCGCGGTCACTCAAGGATTTCGCCACCAGCCCCACCCCACGAGGGACGTTCCTGTCCCCGAACCGGTGGCGTCGGCAGGACAGCCGCGCCGCGCGGGAGCATCCTCGCGCACGCGCGCGTGGCCCCCCGAAGCGGCCGGGCCGCCGGTACTGGTGCACGCTGGATGTGTGACACCGAGCACGGCGACGAGGAGACGAGGCGATTCGACATGACCGAGCGCGGCGACGACTCGGCCATGGGCGACGAGGTGTATCAGCCCTCGGGCCCTGACGTGCGCGACGACGAGGGCATCCTCGAAGTGGAGGACACCCTCAACGACCGCGGCGTGGACCCGTACGACGAGGGATGGTCGCCGCCCGAGCGCCCGCTGGCCGTCGAGCACACCGGCAACACGGCGGCGGAGCGGCAGGCGGGCGAGACGCTCGACGAGCGCCTCGCGGAGGAGCGGCCCGACCCCGTCATCGACGCCTACGAGGCGTTGGAGTCCGGTGAGGACGGCGACGACGGCGTGGGGGATCTCCGCGACGGCGACGGCGAGCCGCTGGACTCAGAGGTGGGCACATGGCGCGCGGGCCGCCTGATCGCGCCGGACGAGGGCGCCCACGAGGACACCGAGAAGGACATGACGGCGACGGACGCCGGATTCGGCGGGGGAGCGGCGTCGGCGGAAGAGGCCGCGGTGCACGTGGTGGACGACGAGGAGACCTGGGGCCCGTAGGGGGCCGGAGAGATCCGGAGAGAGGTCCGCAGCGGCCCGGAGGGCCTACGTCACTGTCCGAGCACCATCGCCGTGAGCATCAGCGCCGCCGCGGCGAACGCCGTCGCGAGCGCGAGGAGCGGTGGGCCGAGCGCCACGTCGCCCGACACCATCCGCCGCGCCGTGATGCCAATGCAGACCACGCCGATCCCACCCAGGATCATCGCCACGAAAATCAGCACCGATCGCCCCTCCGGCTCGCGAACTCCCGCTTGCGTGTTCGGAACTCATCCTCGCCCGACGAGCCGCGCCTCGCATGTGGGGAGACGACCGGCCCATACCGTCTAACCTGGGACGTCTCGACCGCACGAGCCAGGGGGGGACCGGAATGGACAGCACCGCGTGGATCGTTCTCGGCGGCCTCGTGGCGCTCGCGATGCTGGCGGCCGCCGCCGTGCTCCTGGTCCGGGTGTTCAAGGCGCGCAAGCTGCTCGTCGACGCGGGCATTCCGTTGCAGCACAAGGCGCTGTTCTGGGCCGCTGTCGTCTACACGATCTCGCCGGTCGACCTGATCCCCGACCCGGTGTACCTCGACGACATCGGGGTGCTGCTCGTCGCCCTGAAGATGCTGCACGGCGCGGCGCGCAAGGCCGGCGTCGGCACCGGAAAGCGCCGGACCTCGACTCCCTGAGGCCCGGCGCCAAATTCGCCCGGCCTCAGACGGCCGCTTCGGGCGCGTCCTTCAACACGCCGTGCCCCGCATCCCGTTCGCCCAGCCGCGCGGTCGGCACCTTGGCCGTCTCACGGGCCGTCAGACCCGCGATCACGGGCGGCACGCACAGCGCCGCCGTGAACAGGGCCACCGCGAACCAGTCGTTGCCCGGGCCCGCGATCTGCGCCGCGAACGTCACCGCGAAACCGGAGATGGCGAAGCCGATCTGGGTGCCGATCGCCAGGCCCGACAGCCGTACGCGGGTGGGGAACATCTCGCCGTAGAAGGCCGGCCACACGGCGTTCGCCGCGCTGTAGACGACGCCGAACGCCAGGATGCCGAGCACGAACGTCAAGGCGTACGAGCCCGTGGAGATCGCCCACAGGTAGCCGAACATCAGCAGCGCGCTGCCCACGGCGCCCGTCAGGAAGACGGGCCTGCGGCCGATCCGGTCGGCGAGGCGCGCCCACAGCGGGATCGCGGCGAGCGCCACCAGGTTGGCGAGCGCGCCCACCCACAGCATCGCGGAGCGGTCCATGCCGACCGTGTCGCTCGTCGCGTACGACAGCGCCCACACGGTGAAGATGGTGCTCACGGAGGCGACGAGCGCGCCCCCGATCACGCGCAGCACGTCCACCCAGTGGTCGCGAAGCAGCACCGCGAGCGGCAGCTTGGCGACCTCGCCGGACTCGGCCTTGCGGGCGAACTCGGGCGTCTCGTCGAGCGAGCGCCGGATGACGTAGCCGACGACGGCGACGCCGAGGCTCAGCCAGAACGGGATCCGCCAGCCCCAGGACAGGAGTTGGTCCTCGGGCAGCGCCGCGATCGGCAGGAAGACGACGGTGGCGAGGAGTTGGCCCGCCTGGGTGCCGTTCAAGGTGAAGCTGGTGAAGTACGCGCGCCGGTCCTCCGGCGCGTGTTCCAAGGTCATCGAGCCCGCGCTCGACTGCTCGCCCGCCGCCGAGATGCCTTGCAGGATGCGGCAGAGCACGAGCAGCAACGGCGCGAATCCGCCGATCTGTTCGCGGGTCGGCAGACAGCCGATCAGGAACGTCGACAGGCCCATCAGGACCACCGTGAACACCATGATCTTGCGGCGGCCCAGGCGGTCGCCGATGTGCCCGAGGAAGAACGCGCCGACCGGCCGCGCGGCGTACGCGACGCCGAACGTGGCCAGCGAGAGCAGGGTGGCGTCGGCCGGATCGGACTCGTCGAAGAACACCTTCGGGAAGACGAGCGCGGCGGCGCTGCCGTAGATGAAGAAGTCGTAGTACTCGAGGGCGCTGCCGCTCCAGGCGGCGATGGCCGCCTTGCGGGGCTGGCCCTCTGGTGCGCGCGGTGGCTGAGCGGGGACGGACACGCGGGCTCCTTGAGCGCTGGGCAAGGGCTGGGCTCATCGACCCGGCGGACCGGAGGCCGGCCGGGTTAATTAACCCACTGGATAGTTAGTAGCGGATGGCCAGCGATGTTGCGCCCGTGTTTCCCGCCTGTCAAGAGGTCGCGACGAGGAGGTACGTGCCGATCACTGCTCGGTCCAGTGCTCGGTTCAGCGCTCGGCGCCGCCCGTCGTCAGGTACGCGATCACCATGTCGCCCAGCATCGTCCGGTAGTGCTCGCGGCGGTCCGCCGCCGTCAGGTCGCGGCCGAACAGGGCGCCGAACGTGGACCGGTTGGAGACCCGGAAGAAGCAGAACGAGCTGATCATCGCGTGCAGATCGACCGCGTCCACGTCCGCCGTGAAGACGCCCTCCGCCCGGCCCGCCTCCAAAATCCGGCGGATCACGTCGATCGCGGGCGAGTTGAGGGAGCCGATCGTCTCGGACGCCGTGATGTGCTCGGCGTCGTGGATGTTCTCGATGCTCACCAGGCGGATGAAGTCCGGGTGCTGCTCGTGGTGGTCGAAGGTCAGCTCGGCGAGCCGGCGGATGGCGGCGACCGGGGCGAGGCCCTCGACGTCGGCCTCCTGTTCGGCCTCGCGGATCACCGCGTAGCTGCGCTCCAGGACGGCCGTGAACAGTTGCTCCTTGCCGCCGAAGTAGTAGTAGATCATCCGCTTCGTGGTGCGGGTGCGGGCCGCGATCTCGTCGACGCGGGCGCCCGTGTACCCGGCGCGCGCGAACTCCTCCGTGGCGACCTTGAGGATCTCGGCCTTGGTGCGGGCCGCGTCACGGATGCGCCCCTGGCGGGGAGCCGGGTCTTCGACAGTGGTCATCCGGCGATTGTAGGAGCCGGGGGTTCCCACGGGGGCGCCGGGCTTGATATGAGTAACGAACCAGTTCGTACATTACGGAGGACCTTCGTGCCCCAGGACTCGTATCTCGTCGGTCTGATCGGCGAGGGCATCGGTCCCTCGCTCAGCCCCGCCCTGCACGAGCGGGAGGCCGACCGGCAGGGCCTGCGGTATCTGTACCGGCGGCTCGACATCGCCGAACTCGGCGTACGCCCCGAGGGCGTGGGGGAGTTGCTGCGGGCCGCCCGCGCCGTCGGCTTCGACGGCCTGAACGTCACGCACCCCTGCAAGCAGCTCGTCATCGAGCACCTCGACGAGCTGTCGCCGCAGGCCGCCGCGCTCGGCGCGGTCAACACCGTGGTCTTCGAGGAAGGCGGCCGGGCCGTCGGCCACAACACCGACGTCACCGGCTTCGCCGCGTCCTTCGCGCGCGGACTGCCCGACGCCCGCATGGAGCGCGTCGTCCAGCTCGGCGCAGGGGGAGCGGGCGCCGCCGTCGCGCACGCCGTCCTCACCCTGGGCGCCGGCCGCGTCGTCCTCGTCGACGCGCTGCCGGAGCGGGCCGCCGCCCTCGCCGCGTCCCTGAACCGGCACTTCGGCGAAGGGCGCGCGCTGCCGGCCGCGCCCGACGCGCTTGCCGCGCACCTCGCCGAGGCCGACGGCATCGTGCACGCCACCCCCACCGGCATGGCCGCCCACCCCGGCCTCCCGCTCCCCGCCGAGCTGCTGCGCCCCGCCCTGTGGGTCGCCGAGGTCGTCTACCGGCCCCTGGAGACCGAACTCGTCCGCACCGCGCGCCGCGCGGGCTGCGACGTACTCGACGGCGGCGGCATGGCCGTCTTCCAGGCCGTCGACGCGTTCCGCCTGTTCACCGGGCGGGAGCCGGACGCCTCCCGCATGCTCACCCACTTCGCCGATCTGGCAGGCGCGGAGACCGCACTACGAGCAACCCCAGCCATCCCCTCAAGCCCCTGCGGCGATTGAGCAGCGGGGCACGGGGCAGAGCCCCGATCTTTTGAGCCCGACCACCGCAACCCTCCGACCCGCCCCCTCCGGAAGGAGCCCCGTGCGCACCTCCATCGCCACCGTCTCGCTCAGCGGATCGCTCACCGAGAAGCTCACCGCCGCCGCCCGCGCGGGCTTCGACGGCGTCGAGATCTTCGAGAACGACCTGCTCGCGAGCCCCCTCACCCCCGAGGACGTCCGCGAGCGCTGCGCCGACCTCGGCCTGAGCATCGACCTGTACCAGCCGATGCGCGACATGGAGGCCGTGCCCGACGACGTGTTCGCGCGCAATCTGCGGCGCGCCGAGCACAAGTTCCGGCTCATGCGACGCCTTGGCGCCGACACCGTCCTGGTGTGCTCCAGCGTGTCACCGCAATCCGTCGGCGACGACGCGCTCGCCGCCGAGCAGCTGCGCCAACTCGCCGAGCGGGCAAGCGACTTCGGGATCCGGGTCGCGTACGAGGCGCTGGCCTGGGGCCGGCACGTCAACACGTACGACCACGCCTGGCGGATCGTCGAGGCCGCCGACCACCCCGCGCTCGGCACCTGCCTCGACAGCTTCCACATCCTCGCCCGCGGCACCGAGGGCAGGGACCTCGAAGGCATCGAGGACATCCCCGGCGACAAGATCTTCTTCCTGCAACTCGCCGACGCGCCACTGCTCGACATGGACGTGCTGCGCTGGAGCCGCCACTACCGCTGCTTCCCCGGGCAGGGCGACCTCGACGTCGCCGGACTGCTGCGGCACGTCCTGCGGGCCGGATACCAGGGGCCGCTGTCCCTCGAAATCTTCAACGACGTGTTCCGGCAGGCCGAGGCGGGGCCCGCCGCCGTGGACGCGCTGCGCTCGCTCCTCGCACTCCAAGAGGCCGTGGGGGAAGGCGGGTTGCCCAAACCCGTGGTGCCGACGGGCGTCGCCTTCGCGGAACTCGTCACCCCCGACGTCGCCCCGGCCGCCGACCTCCTCGCCGCCCTCGGCTTCACCCGCACCGGACGCCACCGCGGCAAACCGGTCGACCTGTGGGAGCAGGGCGAGGCCCGCGTGCTCCTCAACACCGGGCCAGCCGCCCGCCGCGACGGCACCGTCCTCGCCGCCGTCGGCCTGGAGTCCCCCGGCCCGGCCGCCGCCGCCCGCCGCGCCGAGGCCCTGCTCGCCCCGGTCCTGCCGCGCCGCCGGGGAACCGGCGACGTACTCCTCGACGCGGTCGCCGCACCCGACGGCACCGAACTCTTCTTCTGCGCCACCGGCCGCCCCGAACTCCCCAGCTGGACCCGGGACTTCGAGCCCACGGGGGAGCGGCCCGCCGAGACCGACATCACCGGCGTCGACCACCTGCAACTCACCCAGCCCTGGCACCAGTTCGACGAGGCCGCCCTCTTCCACCGCAGCGTGCTCGGCCTCGAACCGACCGCGAGCGTCGACGTCGCCGACCCGTACGGACTGCTGCGCAGCCGCGCCGTCGCCACCGCCGACGGCGCCGTCCGCATCGCGCTCGGCGCGGGACCGGGCCCCGGCGAGGACCAGGACCGCGCCCAGCACATCGCCCTCACCACGGACGACGTCGTCGCGGCCGCGCGCCGCTTCCGCGAAGCGGGCGGTGAGCTGCTGCCGATGCCGGGGAACTACTACGACGACCTCGCGGCCCGCTTCGAGTTCGCGCCCGGCGAGCTGGAGACGTACCAGGACCTCGGCATCCTCTACGACCGCGACGCACACGGCGCCTTCCGGCACTGCTACACCCGCACCGTGGGCCGCGTCTTCTTCGAACTCGCGCAGCGCGACGACGGCTACCAGGGGTACGGGGCGCAGAACGCGCCGGTACGGCTTGCGGCGCAGCACGCGCCGAACTAGCCGGCGGCCTTCGCGGCGATCTCCTCCAGGCGGGCCCGGTACCGCTCCCACTCCAGCGGCGGCAGGCTGTCGTTGTCCGCGAGGTAGCCCGCCGCGCCGTCCAGGCCCTCGCGGAGGATGTCGGCCTGGCCCGCGTGCCGCTGGGTGTCTCCCAGGACGCGTACGAGGAGGTGGTGGAGCGTGGCCTCGTTGCGCTCCTTCGGCCACCACGGCACGGCGCCGACCGTGTCCAGGGAGAGTTCCCGCACCGACGCGTCGGCGTGCGTCCAGGCCCGCCGGTAGCGCTCGACGATCTCCTCGCGCGATTCGTCGGCGGCCGCGAACATGTCGGCGTTGTTGTCGTACATGTCCTGGGCGTCGGGCAGCGGCACGTCGTGCGCCCGGCCGAACGTGTCGCAGAGATACCCCACCTCCACCCCCGTCAGATGCTTGACCAGGCCCAGCAGATTGGTGCCCGTCGGCGTCAGCGGGCGCCGCGCGTCGTACTCGGACAGGCCGTCGAGCTTCCACAGCAGGGCGTCGCGGGCGTCCTGGAGGTAGCGCAGGAGATCGTTCTTGCGATCGGTGTCGGTCATGCGGTCACTCTGCTGCCTCGGACGGCCGCGGGCCAGAGGTTTTCGAGAGGCAGCGGCGTACCCCATACGCTTCGATGGGCGGAATGGGACACGAGCCGGAAGCCGCAGCGCACGACGCACACGACCCGCTGACCGCACTCCTCGACCGGGTGCGGCTGCGGCTGCGCGATCTCAACGACGGCGAGCCCGCCTCGTACATCCCGGAACTCGGCCGCGTCGACCCGCGCCTGTTCGGACTCAGCCTCTGCACCCTCGACGGGCAGGTCTACGGGAGCGGGGACACGGCCGTGCCGTTCACCGCGCAGTCCGTGTCGAAGCCGTTCGTGTTCGCGCTCGCGCTCGCCGACCACGGCCTGGAGAACGTGCTCGCGCGGGTCGGCGCCGAGCCGAGCGGCGAGGCGTTCAACTCGATCCGCCTCGAACCCGGCACCGGACGCCCGCCCAACCCGATGGTCAACGCCGGTGCCATCGTGACCAGTTCACTCGTCGCGGGGGACACCCCGAAGGCCCGCTTCGACCGCATCCTGGAGGGGCTGAGCGCCTTCGCGGGGCGGCCCCTCGCCGTCGACGAGGCCGTGTACGCCTCCGAGTGCGCCACCGGCGACCGCAACCGCGCCCTCGCCTACCTCATGCACAACGCCGGTTCGCTGACCGGCGACGTAGAGGCGGAGCTCGCCGTCTACTTCCGGCAGTGCTCCGTCCTCGTCACCTGCGACGACCTCGCCGTCATGCACGCGACGCTCGCGGGCGGCGGCATCAACCCCGTCACCGGCGAACGCGTCGTCGCCACCCGGCACGCCCAGCACGTCCTCGCCGTCATGGCCACGTGCGGCATGTACGACGCGTCGGGCCAGTGGATGCTGCGGGTCGGCATGCCCGCGAAGAGCGGGGTGTCCGGGGCGATCGGGGTGGCGCTGCCGAGCCAGTTCGGTATTGGTGTGTTCAGCCCGCCGCTGGAGGAGAAGGGCAACAGTGTGCGCGGCATCGCCGCCTGCCATCTGATCTCCGACCAGTTCGGGCTGCACCTGATGCGCGCCACCGCCCCCGAACGACGCCCGCTGCCGCCCCGCTCCCTGCACTCCACCCCGCTGCGCTCCCTGCGGCACCGCACCCGCGCCCAGCGGGCCGCCCTCGACACCCACCCGGAGCGGATCCGCGTCCACGTCCTCCAGGGCGACCTCGACTTCGCCACCGCCGAACAGACCCTGCGCGCCGCCCTCGAACTCCCCGACCCCGTCCGGTGGTTCGTGCTCGACCTCACCCGCGTCGGCCGCATCGAACCGGTCGCCGCCGACCTGCTGCGCGGCCTCGCAGAGGAACTGCGCGCCCGCGACCTGCGCATGGTGCTCGCCGACCCGGACGAACGGCAGGCCATGACCCGCACCACCGACGAGTTCCCCGACCTCGGCCGGGCCCTGGAAGCCTGCGAGGACGAACTCCTCACCGGGCTCGGCCTCGACCCCGACCTGCCCGTGCCGCTCGCCGACTGCGACCTGTTCGGCGCCGCCGACGCCGGGCTGCGCGCCGCCCTCTCCGAGGCCTTCGACGCGCTCGACCTCCCGGCGGGCGCGTCGGTCGAGCCCCCGCGCGCCCGGCCCCTCGACCGGATCGTCCTCTGGTACGTCGAGTCGGGGCGGCTCGCCGTGTGCGCCGACGCCGCCGACTCCGTGACGACGCGCCGCACCTGGTCGGCCGGCCCCGGCGCCGCGCTCACCCCCGCCGACTTCCCGCCCCGCCGCACCCGCAACGTCGTCGCCGAACGCGACACCCGCTGCCGCACCCTCACCGCCGCCGGGCTGCGGCGGTTGCGCGACCGGGTGCCCGAAGCGGTCGCGTTTCTGGAACGGGCGCCGCTGGAGGGCGCGGAGACGGTGGATCGCGGCGACGTCGTCTGACCCATAATGGGCCGCATGACCGACGCCGAGACCGGCCCCAACTCGCCCATCCCGCACCGCACTTCAGGTTCCGCGTCGGTCGTCGTCGTCGGTGCGGGGCCCGCCGGACTCACCGTCGGGAACATCCTGCGGGCCGCCGGTGTCGACTGCGTGGTCCTGGAGTGCGAGACCCGTACGTTCGTCGAGAGCCGGCCGCGGGCCGGTGTCATCGAGGAGTGGGCGGTGCACGCCCTCGACCGGCGCGGCCTCGCCACGAACCTCCTGGACCGCGCCGAGCGGCACACGGCGTGCGAGTTCCGCTTCGCGGGCGAACGACACCACTTCCGCTACGCCGAGCTGACCGGGCAGCACCACTTCGTCTACCCCCAGCCACTGCTCGTGACCGACCTCGTGCGCGAGTACGCCGACGTACGCGGCGGAGACATCCGCTTCGGAGTACGCGACGTACGCCTCCACGACCTGGAAGGCGACCGGCCCTCGGTCTCGTACACCTGCGGCGAGACCGGTCAACGGCGCGTGCTGCACTGCGAGTTCGTCGCCGGGTGCGACGGGGCGCGCGGAGTGACACGCGAGGCGGTTCCCGCCGGTCGGGTGCGCGTCGCGCGGCACGACTACGGCATCGGCTGGCTGGCCCTGCTCGCCCAGGCCCCGCCGTCGGCGGACAGCGTCCTGTTCGGCATGCACGAGGAGGGCTTCGCCGGGCAGATGCCGCGCAGCCCCGACGTCACCCGCTACTACCTCCAGTGCCCGCCAGGCGACGACCCGGACACCTGGTCGCACGAGCGCGTGTGGGACGCCCTGCGCCGTCGCCTCGCCGCGCAGGGCGCCAAGCCGCTGACCGAGGGCGAGTTGATCGAGAAACGGGTCCTCGACATGCACGACTACGTCACCGAACCCATGACGTACGGCCGCCTCCACCTGGCGGGCGACGCCGCCCACCTAATCGCCCCCATCGCGGCCAAGGGCCTCAACCTCGCCCTGCACGACGCGTTCCTGCTCGCGGACGCGATCGTGGCGCGCCAACTGGCGGGCGACGAGCGGGGGTTGGAGGGGTACGGGGAGGTCTGTCTGCGGCGCGTATGGGACTACCAGGAGTTCTCGCAGTGGTTGTCGGAGGTGTACCACGGGGCGTCGTACGGTGACCCGTTCCGCACCGGCACCGCACTGGCGAGGCTGCGTCGCCTGTTCACGTCGCGGGCGGCGGCCATGGCGTTCGCGGAGCAGTATCTGGGGTCGGCGGACAGGTACTGAGGTCATCAGGTACTTCGTACGTAGATCGAATATGGCAGAATCGCGCCGTGCCGGATCGGGAAGTCGAGTGGGAGGCGAGCGGCGCATGAGCGACTTCGACGCGATCGACTCACTGCTGGCCTCCGTCACCCCCGAGGCCGAACTCCCCGCACCCGACGTACGGCGCGAGCTGCGCGAGTCGGCCCGCCTGACCAAGGCGCAGGTGGCGCGGGCGCTCGGGGTGAACCCTTCGACGCTCTCCGCGTGGGAGGCGGGGCGCGACCCGGCGGGCGAGATCCGGAGCAAGTACGCGTACTTCCTCGACGGTCTTGCGGCGAAGCTCGCCGAGCCCGAGCACGAGCCCGCGGCGGAGGCGCAGGCGGAGGCGGAGCCCGAACCGGAGACCGCGCCGGCCGCCGTCCGGCAGGATGAGGGCGACGACGTCGAAGCGCTCGCCGAGGCCGAGCCGTGCGTACTGTGCGGGCAGCCCGCACAGCAGCGCGTCGCCGGTTTCGCCCAGCACCTCGACCCGGCGGACTGCGGCACGACACCAGCCGCGGCAGAACCGGAACAGAAACAGGAACAGGAAGCGGAGCCGGAGTCCACACCGGAACCGGCGCCCGCCACCCGCCCCCGCCCGCAGCGCCGCACCACCCCCACCCGCCGCGCCTTCCAGCCGGCGAACGAGCCCACCGACTTCATCGGGCGGACGGTCGGCGCGGCACTCGCCGAACACGCGGGGGACGTCGAGGCGGCGACCGCGGCGCTGATCAAGCGCGCGATCCCGGACGCGATGGCGCTCCTCGACGAGACCCGCAAGGGCGCCAGGTACGACGTCGTCGCGTACCCGTGGATGCCGGACGTCCTGAAGAAGCGGACCTCTCGCGGCGCCGACGAGATCTGGGAGGCCCGTCCCAAGTGGACGCGGGCCGAACTGCCGCCCGGCGAGCACGAGGTGACCGCGCTCGACATCAACGGCGCCTACCTGTCCGCGCTCAAGACCCACCTGCCGATCGGGCAGTTGGAGCACTCGACCGGGTTCGGCCACGACCGGCGCCGCTCCGGCGTCCACCTGATCACGCCGCCGCACTGGGACCACGAGGCGGACCTGCCGAACCCGATCGGGCAGCGCGACGAGCCCGGACCGCTGTGGGTGACCGAGCCGACCCTGCGCCTGTTGCAGCGCCTGTCCGGTCCCAAGTACGGGCTGTGCGAGCCGCCCGAGATCCACGAGTCGTACACCTCGGGCGCGACCGAGAACCTGCTGGAGAAGTTCCGCACCGCTCTCAAGGACGCGCGGGACACGGCGATCGCCGCCGACGACGAGGTGACCCTGGAGTACGTGAAGGCCATGTACTCCAAGTTCGTGTCCACCATGGGGGAGTCGAACTACAACCGGGACCTGTACCGCCCCGACTGGATGCACCTCATCCGCTCCCAGGCCTTCTCCAACCTCTGGATGAAGGCGCTGAAGAGCCACGAGGAAGGACTCACCGTCGTACGGGCGATGGGTACGGACGAACTCCACGTCATCGGCGACTGGCGGCGGGTCTTCCCCGAGGGGCGCGGCGTCACCGAGGTCAAGGTCAAGGACGTCTACACGGCGGGCGCCGCGCCCGAGGGCGAGGAGTAGCCGCTCAGGCGGCGTCGCGCAGGGCGCCGTCGAGCAGGGGCAGCAGCCGGTCCCAGTGGCGCTTCAGCGCGTCCGCGTCGAAGGCGGAGGTGTCGGCCATCGTGAAGCCGTGCACGCTGCCCGGGTACAGCTCGATGGCGTGCTCGACGCCGGCGGCCTCGAAGGACTTGTTCAACTCGGCGACCGCCTCGGGCGTGAGGTCGCCCTCGGCGAGGCCGAGGTGGACGCGGGCGGCGACCTTGTCGGCGGAGAGATGCGCGCTGTCGGGGGCGTCCGTGACGAGCATGCCCGGGTGGAATCCGGCGACGGCGGCGACCCGGTCGGGGCGGGCCGACGCGGTGCGCAGCGCGAGCGCTGCGCCCATGCAGTAGCCGGTCACACCGATCCCGCCGTCGGCGACCTCGGCCTGTGCGGTGAGGAAGTCGACGTAGGCATCGGCGTCGCTCAGGGCGCGCTCGGCGGTGTGCTCCTCGAGCAGCGGCATCAGCTTGCCGAAGATCTCGGGCCTGTTCTCCTCGCTGATGTGCTCGGGAAGCTCCACGACGGGCGTGGCGCCGCGCCGGTAGTAGACATTCGGCGCGAGGACGTAATAGCCGTGTCCGGCCAGTTCGCGGGCGAGCTCCTCGATCACGGGACGCACTCCGAAGGCGTCCATGTAGAGCAGCACGCCCGGGTGCCGGGCACCGTCGTCGGGGTGGGCGACGAAGGCGTCGGCCTGTCCGTCGGAGGTGGGGATGTGCACGGTCCTGCTGGCTGTCGTGCTGCCTGTATTGCTGCCTGTGTTGCTGGCGATGGGGGATCACCTTCCTGGGACAACCGGTCTTTCCTTGGACGACCGGTACCAGTGCACAGTACAGACATCGGCTGTGGGTGATTCCCGCGCGGGGCCGTCTCAGGGGCTGTGCCGCTTGCTCGCCCAGAAGACGGCGCGGGCCGCTCTTATCCGCTCGGCCTGGCGGCAGGGGTCAAGCGCCGACTTCAGTGCGGTGCGCAGGAGTTGGGCGTCGGCGAGCCTGCCGGAGCCGTCCGGAGGGGTGCGCCACAGGAACGAGTGGTGGCGGACGCCCGTGATGGCGTCGGCGTCCGGCGAGGGCATCGACAGCTCCTCGCCCGCCGTGAGCATCCGCACGTCCTCCGCCTCCGGCCAGTCCGCGCCGTCCGTCGCGTCGAGGCCGGTGAGGATGTAGAAGACCGGGCGCGGCTTGGCGTGCTCCTCGAGCACCGGCACGGCGTCCGCCTCCTTGCCCAGCTCCCACAACACCGTCAGACCGAGGGGCTGTTGTACGCACAAGGCGTCCCAGGCGCGGCCCGCCGGAAGCCTCGCCAGAAACGGCGAACGCTCCCAAGCGGCATATGCCGAACTCGGCTTACGGTGACAGGAGGCCAACCACTGCGCTCCGTCCATTGGCCGACCATACGTCAACTCGCCTGTCTGGTCAGGGGATTCGCCGATCTCGGGTGACTGGCCGGTAGGGGGTGGCCGGTAACGGCCGCGACCGGCCCGGACTTTCCGTTTGGCACATGCCAGGCGGTGCGTTCCCGGGGCGCGCCGCGCACGGCACTCCGCACATGCGGCACCTGTTGCGTAGATAATTCCGGTATGCCGGATTCTCTCGACGTGGTGGACGAGCCCGCCGCCGAACGCCATGCCTCGTGGCTGGAACTGTTCTTCGACCTGATCGTCGTCGCGGGCGTGGGACAGCTCGCCCACCTGCTGCACACCGGTCCGACCTGGGCCGCGCTCGGCGAGTACGGGCTGCTGTTCCTGGCGTTCTGGTCCGTCTGGGTCATGTTCACGATGTACGGCAATGTGGCCCAGGACCGGGCCCGCACGCTCGTCGTCATCGTCGCCATGTTCGGGATGGCGGTGATGGCGGCGGCCGTGCCCGGGGTGCGGGAGTCGGACGAGAAGGCGTTCGCGTTCGCCCTCGCCTACGTGGTCGTGCGCACGATCGCGTCCCGCGCCGCGAACCGGCCCGGGCAGGTGGTCGTCGACCTGCCGATCCTCCAGCTCAGCGGCGGGCTCGTGCCGTGGATCGTGTCGCTGTGGGTGCACGGGGACGGCCGCCTGTGGCTGTGGGCGCTGGGCCTCGCCATCGACGTGTTCGTCATGGTGCGGGTCTCGCGCGCCGGGATGCAGGAGGCGGTAGACGAGCACTGGGACCAGGCCAGGGAGCGCGTACAGCGAAGGCTCGAACAGGAGGAACGCCGCGCCGACGCCGGGCGCCCCGCCCGGGACATCGGCGAGCGGGGCCGCCGGGCCCTGCAGAAGCCCGAGCTGGTGACCGCGGACCTCGCGCACCTCTCCGAACGCCTCGGCCTGTTCGTGCTGATCGTCCTCGGCGAGGGCCTCGTCCAGTCCGTCGACGCCGCCGGAGAGGCCGAGTGGAACGGCTCGGTGCGGATCGTCGCCGTCGGCGCCTTCGCCATCCTCGTCCTCGTGTGGGCGCTCGCGCTGCTGGGCGGCGCGCACGGGCTTCCGCTGCTCGCCCCTGAGGCGCTCCCCGTGCACCTGGTGCTGCCGCTGCACTGCCTGTTCGCCGGAGCCGTGGCGGCGCTCGCGGCCGTGCTCGGCAGGGCGGTGGCCGACGCGGACAGCGCCCTGCCGGGGCCCGCGCGGATGCTCCTCGGCGCCGTCGTGGCACTGATCCTGGTCACCGCCGCGGTGTGCGCGAGGGCCGCGGGCCGAGGTTGGGGGTGGACGGCGGGCGCCGTGCTGCCGGCCCTCGTGGTGGCGGGCCTGCTGATCGTGGGCCAAGGGCCGACCGTGTCGGAAGGACTGGGCACCGGGCAGGCGGTCGTCCTCGCGGCGTTCGCCGTCGGCTGGCCAGTGGCATGGCGCGCCCGGCGGGACGCACAAGCGTCCCCCATGCGCACAAGCACACAAGACCACTAAGGAGAAACACTCAGGCCGCGACAGAAATATGCACGTGCCCATGGCTCATGCGAATTCGGCCGACCTAGGCGCAAAGCAGGTCTTGAGACGCCTCTGGCATGTGCCATACGTTTGGATGTACCGAAGGGGGTAACCCTCTTCAACGCCCCTGGTCCCCGGGCAACTTGGCTGTAGACGCCACAGTCGCATCGCCGACAACGCGACTGTGGTCCTCCGTCCGAGGTGTGCCGGCTGGGGCTTCCTCCCGCGGTCCCGCGGCACACTGGACGGAACCGACGAGGAAGCGCGCGAAGGGGAGCCGTGCTTTCTCGTGGGTGACCCCCGCCGATGTTCGTATCCGATTCCCGGCGGGGGTCGCCGCCGGTCCCGAGGGACCGGCCTCAGTGACCGAAGGCCTCGTGAAGCCACCAGGAACCCTCGTCGCGCGTCGTCCTCGCGTCGATCACCATCGGCCGGTCCGGCGCCTTCAGCCACTCGGCGAGCGGGGCCAGATCCTCCTCCGCGGTCACCGTCAGCGCCGCGCAGCCCTGGCCGCGGGCCAGCGCCGCGAGGTCCGTCTCGGGGAAGGTGACGGTCGACAGATCGGGAGCGGGCGCCCCGGCCTCGTGCCCGAAGTGGTGCACCTCGGCGCCGTACATGGCGTCGTTGTAGACGACCACCAGGAGCGGCAGCCCGAGCCGTACCGCCGTCTCCAACTCCGATACGCCCATCAGGAATCCGCCGTCCCCGCAGGCCGCCACCGGCAGCCGGTCGGGGCGGGCGAGCGCCGCGCCGATCGCCGTCGACAGGCCGAGGCCGATGGACTGGAAGGCCTGCGTGAAGCAGAGGCCGTCCTGGTCGGGCACGTCGAGGTACATGCTCGGATAGCCCATGAAATTGCCGGAGTCGACGGCGACCGTGCGCGCGGCCGGAAGCATGCGGTCGAGCGCGATGGTCAGCGTACGAGGATCGATACGGCCCCCGCCCGTGCCGTCCTCGTACGGGACCTGCGGCCAACGCCCCTCGCTGGCAAGGCGTTTGGCGACGTCCGGGGTGCGATAACCGGTGACCCGCGCCGCGTCCGGCAGGTGTGAAGCGGTGTCGTTCGCGGTCTCCGTGACACCGCCCCACAGGCCCAGGTCGATGTCGCGGGTGCGGCCGAGGGCCTCGCGGTCGACGTCGACCTGGACGACCCGCGCCGTGTCGGAGATGAGGCGGCCGTGCCGCATGGTCCACATGTTCAGGGCGCAGCCCCAGCCCACGATCAGGTCGGCGCCCGAGATCAGCTCGGCGGCCAGCGGCGTCGCGAAGCCGCCCGCCACATCCAGACACCAGTCGCCACCGGGCCGCCCGGCGAACAGGCCGCGCGCCACCGCCGACGTGGCCAGCAGCGCCCCCGTGCGTTCGGCCAGCGCGGCGATCGCCTCGCCCGCCCCGGCGGAGCGCGCGCCACGACCCGCCACGAACACCGGCCGCTCGGCGCCCCGCAGCAGCTCGGCGAAGGACTCGACGTCCGAGGCCGCAGGGCGGGGCAGCCCGGGGGCCGGACGGCGGCGCGGCGCCACCGCGTCGGCGGGCAGCGGCTCGTCCTGTACGTCGATGGGAACGTTGAGGACCACCGTGCGGCGCTCCTCGGCGCACAGCCGGAACGCGCGGGTGACGTCGTCGAGCGCCGTGCGCGCGGAGCGGACGCGCGCCGACACCGCCCCGACGCCCTCGGCGATGGCCGGCTGATCGACGTGGAAGTTCGACGTGCGCCCCGTCGCCTCCGCCGTCACCACGAGCAGCGGCGTGCGGCTCTTCGCGGCCTCGGCTACCCCCGTCAGGGAGTTGGTGTACCCGCAGCCCTGGTGCGTCGTGAGAACCGTGACCTCGCCGCTCGTGCGGGCGTGGGCGTCCGCCATGACGGCGGCGCCGCCCTCGTGCCGCGCCGCCACGAACCGCGCGCCCGCCGCCACGAGCGCGCCCGTGACATGGAAGTTGCCGCTGCCCACCACGCCGAACGCGGTGCGCACACCGAGCCGGTGCAGCTCGCGGCCGATGGCTTCCCGTACCAGCATGCTCACGCGCCCTCCGTGACAGGGGCGAGCGCGAGTACGCGGGTGGGGCTGCCGGAGCCGCCGACGATGCGCAGCGGCGCGACCACCAACACCGTGCCCGTAGGCGGAAGTTCGGCCACGTTGCGCAGTTGCGTGACACCGTACTTGCCGTTGCCGAGCATGAAGTGGTGCACGGGGAAGGGCGGTTCGAAGCGGAAGGCCTGACCGGCGTCGGTGCCGACCGTCTCCACGCCGATGCCGACGATCCCCGTCTCCTCCGCCAGGTACCGGGCGCACTCGGCGGTGAGACCGGGGGTGTGCGGGCCGTTGTCGTCCGCGTTCAGGAACGCCGTCTCGTCGTCGGAGCGGGTGTCCCACCCCGTGCGGTACAGCAGCCAGCCGCCCTCTGGCAGGGCGCCGTGCGCACGCTCCCACGCCTTCAACTCGTCGAGCCCCAACAGATGATCGGGGTCCTTGGCACACTCGGCCGACTTGTCCACCACGACGGCAGGACCCACCAGCCGCGCCGCCGGCACACTCCCCACGTCCTCCAGGTCCCGCCCCGACGACCAGTGCACCGGAGCGTCGAAGTGGGTACCCACGTGCTCGCCCGTGTGGATGTGGTTCTGGAACGAGATCTCGCCCGGATCGTCCCAGTCGGCGATCCGCTCCAGCTCGAAACGCGGTATCGGGCGCATCGGTTCGGGCAGCGGAAGGATCGGTGTCCCCGAGGACAGCGGCGCCGTCAGGTCGACGACGCGCACCGAGCCGTCGGCGAGCGAGGCGAGCAGTTCGGTGGTGACCTGGGTGTTCGCACGTGATGATGTCATGGCTGACATCATCGGTCCTCGGGACACCGGCGGGCCAGTCACCAACGGGCCCGAACAGCACACCTAGCCCATGCTCTTGGAACCGTCCAGGGACTCGCGGATGATGTCGGCGTGGCCCGAGTGCTGCGCGGTCTCCGCGACGATGTGGATCAGGACCTGGCGGATCGACCACTCGGCGCCCGGCTCGTTCCACGGGGCCTTCGGCAGCGGCCACTTGTGGTCCAGGTCGGCCACGGTCGCCACCAGCTCGTCGGTGGCGCGCGCGGTCTCCTCGTAGGCGGCCAGCACCCCGGCCAGTGTCTCGTCGGGGCCCAGCTGGAAGGTCCTCTCGCGGGCCGCCCAGTCGTCCTCGGTCATCGCCGTGAAGTCCGGCATCGCGGCAGGGCCCTTGAGGATGAAGCCCGCCCAGCCGCGCTCCACCTCGGTGACGTGCTTGATGAGACCGCCGAGGCACAGCTCGCTCGCCGTGGTGTGCTGCCGCGCCTGGTCGTCCGTCAGGTCGCGGGTGGGGAAGGTCAGGAAGTGCCGCTGCTTGGCCAGTGCCGCCAGGAGGTCGGCGCGCTCGCCCGTGACGGGGGTGGTGGTCTGCTCGCTGGTGGTCATGGTGTCCGCCTCTCGCGTCGGTGAGCCCGTTCGGTGCTCGGTACGAACACGTTAGACAGCCACTAGGTCAGATCGTGACCTATATCGTCCCGCATCGTGGCCTGCGTTCCCATGTCATCCGTCCATCGCCGTCCGGCACGCCAGGTGCAGCGCCAGGCGCTCGTCCGGATCCGCGAGGTCGACGCTCAACAGCTGCTGTACGCGGGCGATCCGCGCCGCGACCGTGTTGCGGTGCACGCCGAGGACGGCGGCGGTCTCGGCCGTGGAGGACTCGGCGTCGAGGTACGCGGTGAGGGTGTGCACCAGGTCGCCGGGTTCGCCGGACAGCGGGGCGAGGAGGGAGCGGGCCGCGGGCTGGAAGGTGTCGGTGCGGGTCCAGGCGAGGAGGAGTTGGGCGAGGCCGAGGCGGTCGACGTGGAAGAACCGGCCGCTCGCCTCCCGGCCCTGCGCGAGCCGCGCCGCGTCGGCCGCCTCGCCGAGGCTGCGGGCGATGCCGGTCGGACCGGGGTGGGCGCGGCCCACCCCGACGTACGCGTGCAGCACCTCGGGCAGCCGGCGCTGCACGCGGCGCACCGCTGCGGCGTGCTGCTCGATGCCGCTGGTCGAGGGCTCCTGGTCGGCGCTGGTCCAGGCGGACCAGCCGTCGCCCTGCTCGACGACCTGCGCGGCGAGCGACTCCGCCGCGAACGCGTCCGTGACCTCGGCGCGCAGGCCCGCCACGTCGACGTCGGGTCCGGTGCCGATGCGGATGCCGGTGTGCCAGCCGTCGAGGCGCCAGCCGAACTCGACCGCGTGCCGGCGCACCGCGTCCGGGATCTCGCCGCCCGCCGGGCGCAGCAACTCGCCGAGCAGGGAGGTGCGGTGGCGGGCGCTGCGTTCCAGGTCGAGGCGGCGCAGCGCGAGGCGTTCCCGTACGGCGCCGGACGCCACATCGAGCGCCGCCGCCACCGCGTCGGCCTCCGGGGCGAGCCGGGCGGGCAGGCGGACGGCGAGGCGGGGGCGGACGCGCTCCGTGCCGACGGGATGGGTGATCAGGCGGGCGCCGCCGGGGAGGTCGAGGGGGCGGGGGAGCGGGGGTCCCGTCAACTGGTGGGCCACTGTGTGCTGTTCGGCGCCGGTCACGGTGGCCGGGTCGCCCGCGAGGTGTCGGGCGTCGGCGGTGATGAGGGCGATCGGGCGGTGCAGCAGTGCGCCGAGATCGGCGAGCAACGCGTCCACGGTGCCGTCCGCGCGGGCACACACCTGAGCGGTGCGCAGGGTCGAATCGGCGCGCAGCAGGGCCGGTTCGGCGGTCGTCCGCTCCAGGGCGAGGTACGCGGCGAGCGGGTCGGGGGAGCCGAGGACGGGCAGCCGCAGGCGGTCGGCGAGCAGCGTCGACGAGGTGCGCAGAGGTGTCACCTCGGGGATCAGCAGCGCCGCGACGGATGCGCTGTGCGCGCGGCGCAGCAGGGCGTCCAGCCGCCAGTCGCCGCGGTCGGCGCCGCCGAGGAGGACGAGGAGCCGGCCGGCGCGATCCTCGGGCGGTGAGTGGGTCAAGTCCTGTGCGGCTACGGGGTGGTGGACGGGGCGGTCGTCCCGGGGGCCCGCGAGGAGGGTGACGTCGTGCCAGGTGGGGTGGGCGAGCATGGCGGAGAGCGGGACGCCGCCGGGGGTGTGGGAGGAGGTGCCGGTGGGGGGTGTGCCGGTCATCGGGCGACCGCCTCGGAGTCGACGGCCTCCGTGTCGAGGCCGAACGCCCGTGGTGACACATGCGGCCGAGTGCCGGGGTCGCGCCAGAATTCCGGGCCCGGAAGGGTCGCCGCGATGACCTCCTGGCCGGGGCGGATCCGGTCGATGGCCACGGGGAGCGCCGTGCGGCGGTCGAGGAGGCAGATCACGTCGGGGACGGTCGCGGTGACCTCGCCGTCGGACAGGGCGAGCAGGATCTCGTTCTCCGTCTCCAGGCGGACGACGGCGCCGGACGCCGCGTCCACCACCGTTATGCTGCCGCGGCCGAAACCGGGGGCCTCGCTGCGGGCGACCTCACGGATCCGGCCCGCCGCGAGCACCCGGCAGCCGAGTGCCGCCGCGACGTCGGCCCTGGCCGGGCGGGGCGGGAGGGTGGCGTGGGCGCGGCCGATGCCCAGGGCGCGGGTGAGGGAGCCGTGCACGCACGCGTCGCGCACCGCGCCGAGGCGGACCGGGGCGAGGGCGAGTGCCGCCCAGCCGCCCGCGCCCGCCAGGAAGGCGCGCACCGTGCGTTCCAGGCCGCGGGCGTCCGTGCGGTCCACGACCAGGATCTGGCCGCCCGGTTCGGCCAGGGCGCAGGGGGTGACCGGGAGGCCGCGCACCGCCCAGCTGAGCTGGTCGAGGCGGGGCAGGGCGCGGCCCATCAGGTCGACGTCGATGACCGGGAGGCCGAGGTCGAGCGCGGCGAGCAGCACCGTGAGGGCGTTGGGGCCACCGGCCTCCGCGGCCATCAGGGCGTCGGGGGTGGGGCCTCCCGTCCAGCGGGTCACCGCGGTGATGGCCTCGCGGAACTCGTGGCCGTTCGGGAGTTTCTCGCTCAGTACGTTGACGGCGCCGACGACGCCGACCGGGACGACGACGGGGTCGGTGGGGTGGGGTGTGTGGTCGGCGTCGTGCCAGGTGACGGTGCCGGTCGGGCCGAGGGTGTGGCGGAGCATCGACGCGAAGGACGCGGCGTCGCCGCCTCCGCCGCAGCCGAGGACGTTGACGCCGGTGACGAGGGTGGGGACGTCGGCCGTGGTGATCGTTTGTGGCACGCCGCCGATTCTCGCAGCGCCACCTTCCCCCTGCGCCTCGGGGCTCCGCCCCGGACCCCGCTGCTCAATCGCCGCAGGGGCTTGAATATGGTCACCCGCCGCCGAAGCCCTATTGCGGCAGGCGGTCCTCCAGCGGCTGGAAGGTGTACGGGAGGGCGAAGCAGGATGGGCCGAAGACCCGCAGGGCTTCCGGGGTGCGCATGATGGCGGGGGCCGCGATGCCGATGACCGTGACGCGTTGGCCGTAGCGGAGCGCTTCCGTGGTGATGGGTTCGCCGGTGTCCGCTTCCAGGACGCAGATCAGGTCCGGGACGACGCAGATGGGCTCGCCGTCGAGGACTGCCGCCAAGTGTTCGTTCTGGAAGCGGAGTTCGAGGGCCGAGTCGCCCTCGAACGCGGCGAACGTGGCGCGGCCGCGGGCGAAGCCGCCCTCCGTGCGGCGTTCCACGTCGGTGACCTTGCCGTGGAACAGGACGCGCAGGTGACCGTAGATCGTGCCGCCCACCGCCTCGCCGAGCGCCTCGACCGGGTCCCGGTGCGCCTCGCGCGCCTCGCGGACCGCCCGGCCGAGCGACAGGGCGAGGGAGAGCGTGCGGGGGACCGCGGTGCGCTTGAGCTGGGCGCCCGTCATCGAGTACTCGGCGATGGCCGCGCCGCCGCCGAGGCCGACCGTGGCGCGGCGCGCCAGGTCCTCCAGGCGCTTGGTGTCCGCGCCGGTGTCGAAGACACACGTCTCGCCGTGTTCGCCGGCCATCGCGAGGGGCGAGGCCGGGATCCCGTACACGTGGAAGGTCTCCATCTGGAGTTCGGGGAAGGCGCGGCCCATGCCGTCCGCGTCGACGACGGGGAGGCCGGTGCGGGCCGCGACGATCAGCGGGATGAGGGAGTTGCTGCCGCCGCACTCGATGGGCATCGTCGCGTCCGCCGTGCGGCCCGTGAGGCGTTCCAGGGCGCGTAGCGCCGCCACTGGCTCGTCGGCGCCGGGCAGCTTCTCGACCATCACGGTCGGCGCGCCCATGTTCGCGACCGGGATCACGAACGCGTCGTCCGCCACCTCGTCCGGGTCGAGGACGGTCACCGGACCGTGCTCGCGCATCGCCTCCCGCACCAGGAGGCGCCCGATGGTGGGGTCGCCGCCGCCTCCGGTGCCGAGGATCGCGGCGCCGCGCGCCAGGTCGTCCAGCTCATCGAGGCCCAGGGTCCAGCTCATGTGTTCGTACCTCTTCTTACGTAGGTGGGGTGCGGCGGATCAGTCGACCTGCTGCAGGTCGCCCACGGCCTTGCAGCGGATCCGGGTGGCGTTGCCCGGCAGGTACGGGACGGGGACCTCGTCGAACTCGACGATCCGGACGCCCGAGGGGTTGGCGCCCGCGGCGACGGCCCGGTCGACCGCCTCCTGTCGCGCCTCGTCGAGCACCGCCTCGCGGCGCCCCGCGTCGATCGCGTAGACCCGGTCGACCTCGCCGCCGACCTGCGCGATGGCCGCCCCGATCGCGTTCGCGACCGCGAAGTGGTCGGGGCGGTGGACCGTGCCGGACTCGGGGAGGGTGTCGGGCAGCAGCACCGAACCGCCGCCGACCGCGACCACGGGAAGCGGCTCCGGGGACGTGCGCATCGACTCCACCGCCCGCGCCACGTCCGCGGCGATCGTGTCCAGCGCCTCCTTCACCACGCGCGCGTCCAGGTGTGCCACCGCCGAGCGGTCGCCGATGTCCGTGAGACCCGCCGCCACGGCCACGTCCGTGGCGGTCAGCGTCGAGCCGCCGAACACGAGGGCCTCGTCCGTGAGCCGGTAGCCGACCGAGCGCGGGCCGACCGTGACCCGGCCGCCGTCGTCGACGACCAGCGAGCCGCCGCCGATGCCGATGCTGTGCACGTCCGGCATCCGGAAGTTGGTGCGCACCCCCGCCACGTCCACGGCCGTCCCCGCCTCGCGCGGGAAGCCCTGCGTGAGGACGCCGATGTCGCTGGTCGTGCCGCCGACGTCGACGACCGCGCAGGTGTCGAGCCCGGACAGGACGGCCGCGCCGCGCATCGAGTTCGTCGGGCCCGACGCGAATGTGGCGACCGGGTAGCGGCGGGCGTACTCCAGGTCCATGAGCGTGCCGTCGTTCTGGCTCAGATACAGCGGCGCCGTGATGCCGAAGCCGGCGACCGCGCCCGCCAGGCCGTCGACGATTCCGGCGGCCAGCTCCCGCAGCGCCGCGTTCACGGCCGTCGCGTTCTCCCGCTCCAACAGGCCGATGCGGCCGATCTCGTGGGACAGGGACAGCGCCACGTCCGGGCCGAGCTCCGTGCGCAGGATCTCGGCGGCCCGCACCTCGAACTCGTCGCTCACAGGCGAGAACACCGACGAGATGGCCACCGACCTGACGCCGTGCGCGGCCATGTCGGCGGCGTGCCGACGCAGCTCGTCCTCGTCCAGGTCGGCGATCTTCCGGCCGTCGAACTCGTGCCCGCCGTGCGCCAGATACGGCCGCCCGGCCACCGCCCGCGTCAGCCGCTCCGGCCAGTCCACGAACGGGGGCAGCGCCGACGTCGCGGGCAGGCCGAGGCGCAGCGCCGCCGTCGGGGCGAGGCCGCGGGCCTCGACGAGCGCGTTGAGGAAGTGAGTGGTGCCGATCATCACGGCGCCGACCGCCGCCGGGTCGAAGGGGTGCTGCGCGCGCAGCGCCTCGAGCGCGGACACGATGCCGGACGTGACGTCCTGGCTGGTCGCCGACTTGGTGGTGGCGAGCACCCGGGGTCCTTCGAGCAGGACGGCGTCGGTGTTGGTGCCGCCGACATCGATTCCGATACGCACGGAAGTCTCTCCTTAGCGGGAGGCGCCGCTGGGGGCGGCGGGAACGTGAGGGGTGGTGGTCGTGGTCGGGGAGGCGGGGGAGCCGTCGCCTTCGAGGGCGACGGCGGTCCCATCGGACACCCCGGCACCGGCTCCCGTGTCGCGGGACACACCGACGCCGCGCACCAGGCCGAGCCGGCCCAAGGCGACGTACGCGAGGAACGCGAAGACGACCGAGTTGATGCTGGGCAGGCCCCAGTGGACGAACTCGCCGACGCAGAACGCGAGCACCCACACGACGATCGTCGCCGGGACCCAGGTCGGCGCCGTCGCGGGCAGCGCGCCCGCGGCCCGGGAGGACTCCAGTTCGCCGCGCCACCGCTTGACCACGAAGTACTCGGCGATCATCACGCCCGCGATGGGCGGGAAGGCGACGCCGAGCAGCGTCAGGAAGTCGGCGAACCGGTCGAGGATGCCCGCCGCCGCGAGGAGGCTGCCGACGACGCCGAGCACGACGGTGACGGTGGCCCGGTTCACCTTGCGGCCGAAGACGGACTCGATGAAGTTCACGACGCCGAGGCCCGAGCTGTACAGATTCCAGTCGTTGATCTTCAGCGCGCCCATGATGACGACGAGCGTGCCGACCCAGCCCACCGAGGACACCGCGATCGCGGTCACGTCGGCGGACCGGGTGGCGTGTGCGAGCAGCACACCGGCGAGCCCGACGACGTACTCACCGAGCGAGATGCCCACCACGGTCTGCTTGACGACGTCGGAGGTGGAGCGGTTGAAGCGGGTCATGTCGGGCGTGATGATGGCGCCCGCGATGGCGCCGCCCGCGACGAGGGTCGTGCCCTGGACGAGCGAGAGCTGCGGGCCCGGCGGCGCGGAGGCGACCAGGCCCCCGATGTCGTAGCGCACCAGCTCGTGCACCGTGGACCAGCCCACGAGCAGCAGGAACGCGGGCACGGTCACGTACGCCGCCCACTTCATGGAGCCGAAGCCCCACAGCACGACGGCCGTCACGCCGAGCCCGAACAGGACCGACCAGACCGGCGCGGGGAACACCCCGACGAGACCGGCGAGCGCGTCCGCGGATATCGCCGACTGGATGCCGAACCAGCCGATGAGGCTGAGCGCGATCGCGAGCCCGATGAGCGAGGAACCGACGCGGCCGAAGCCGGTCCAGCGCGCCAGCACGGACGTCGGAAGCCCCTCCCGTACGCCGATGATCCCCACGAAGATCGAGAGCACCTCGACGATCACCGAGCCGAGGGTGAGCGCCCAGAACGCCGTCCAGAAGTCCATCCCGAAGCCCAGCGTCGCGCCGAGCACGAACTGGCTGAGCCCCGAGATCTGCCCGAACCGCTGCACGGCTACGGACCACCAGCTGTAACGGGCGGCATCGGGCACTCTGGTCAGGGCGTGATCGTCGACCCCGACGGCGCGTGCGGCGGCCATCGAACCTCCAAAGCGACTGCGGTTGCCCGCACGCTACGGCGGCCGCCGGGGAGGTGGGTTGGGCCGAGTGCACTGTGGGGTGGAGGTGGCTGTGCAGGGTGCACGGTGAGGATTCGGGGTGTGCCGGTGGCGCATGCCGTGGTGTGTCTACGGGTGGCGGCCCGTGCAGCCCACGATCCGGTCGATCAGTGGCGCGTCGGAAGGTGTCCCGACCGGCGGGCCCCAGAGTTCCGGCAGCGGTGCCTGGTCCACGAATCCGGAGACATGGTCGTAGCAGGCGCGCAAGGTGTCATCGGGCAGGTCGAAGCCCTGGCCGGTCGCCTTCGCGAGGTCCCAGGCGTGCACCACCATCTCGGTGAGCGCGACTTTGCCCCAGGTGCCGTTCGGCAGCACGAACCCGGGCCCTTCCGTCTCGCCCTCCCACGCCTCCGGGTCGTCCCAGGCGTCGCCGAGCGCCCGCACACTCTTCGCCGTGTTCACCCGCCAGTCACCGGACGCCTCGGGCGCGGGCGCCTCCCTGCGGTGGGCGAGGCGAGCTGGTCGTCGGTCACGGCGGCCAGTACGTCGATCATCCGGTCGCAGGCGGGCTTCAGGTCGATCACGGAAACTCCTCCGGTGAGCCGTAGGTGGCTGACACAGGGGAGACCGCCGCCGGAAGGGGAACTCATCGGCCCCGCGGCCCGGGACCGGCTCGCCTTCCGGCGGTTACTTGCGCTCCACCTCCACGAAGGCCAGCGGCGCCGAGCCCGCGTTGACGACCTCGTGCTCGCTGCCCGCCGAGCGCGCGTAGGAGCGGCCCGAGCGGAGCTCGTTGCGCGTGACCGTGCCGTCGGGGGTGATGACATCGGTCTCGCCGTCCGTGACGGGGACGACGACGTAGTCGTACGCGTGGGTGTGACGGCCGGTGCTCTGGCCCGGCTCGAAGTCCCAGCGGGTGACCCGGGTGTTCTCGTCCTCGTGCTGCACGGTGGCGCGGGCGGTGGTGGTCATGTCCGTGTTCGCTTTCGTCGGGTGCCGCGGCAGGGACCGCCGCGGCTCGCAGGCTAGCCGGATCACACCGTGAACAGCTGGTCCGGGTCGGCGAACGCCTTGAACTCCAGGGCGTTGCCCGCCGGATCCAGGAAGAACATCGTCCACTGTTCGCCGGGTTCGCCCTGGAAGCGTACGTAGGGCTCGATCACGAAGTCCGTGCCCGCGGCGGTGAGGCGTTCGGCGAGGCGCTGGAACTCGGGCACCGGGAGCACGAGGCCGAAGTGCGGTACCGGCACCTCGTGCCCGTCGACCGGATTGGTGCCCGCGACGGCCTCGCGCCCGGCGCGGGGTGTGCCGTCGCCGACCTGGTGGGTGACGACCTGGTGGCCGCCGAAGTTCCAGTCGATCCACCGGGTGTCCGAGCGTCCTTCGGCGAAGCCGAGCACCTTGCCGTAGAAGTCGCGGGCGGCCGCGAGGTCGTCGACCGGGATGGCGAGGTGGAAGGGGGCGAGGGGCATCGCTGACTCCTTGCGCGGTCGGTGAGTCGGGTGTGAGGGGCGGGTGGCGTGATCCCTGTCCGCGGCAATGGGCCGGTATGCACGGGGTGTTGACCATGGTGTGCGCCGAGCCTAATCTTCGCGTCCGGAGTTACGTTCACTGTCCGAAATCGCGAACAATGAGACGCGCGAGGAGAACGACGTGAGCCGCACCGAGAGACCCGACCGACGGACGTTCATCGCCGTCGCCGCCACCGGGGCCGCAGCCGCCGCGCTGCCCATCGGCCTGGGGACGGCGGCGTACGCGGGCCCCGCGCCGGGATCCGATTCCGCTCCCCGAGCCACCACCGCCACCGCCACCGCCGCCGGCGCCGTCGAGCCCTTCCCCCTCGACGCCGTCGCCCTGCTGCCCGGCGCCTTCCGCGACAACCAGGCCCGCAACACCGCCTACCTCCACTTCGTCGACATCGACCGACTGCTGCACACCTTCCGCAAGAACGTCGGCCTGCCCTCCGACGCCGAGCCCTGCGGCGGCTGGGAGGCGCCCGACGTGGAACTGCGCGGCCACAGCACGGGCCATCTGCTGTCGGGGCTCGCGCTGACGTACGCCAACACAGGTGACACCGCCGTACGTGACAAGGGGCGGGCGCTCGTCGCCGCGCTGGCGGAGTGTCAGGAGGCGTCCACCGGGGCCGGGTTCGGGAAGGGGTATCTGTCCGCGTACCCCGAGAGCTTCTTCGACCGGCTCGAAGCGGGGTCCGGGGTCTGGGCGCCGTACTACACCATCCACAAGATCATGGCGGGCCTCGTCGACCAGCACCGTCTCGCCGGGAGCGAGCAGGCCCTCGACGTGGTGCTGCGGCAGGCCGCCTGGGTGGACCGGCGGACCGGGGCGCTCAGCCACGACCAGATGCAGCGCGTGCTCCAGACGGAGTTCGGCGGCATGAACGACGTACTCGCCGACCTGCACGCCATCACGGGAGACACCAACTGGCTGAAGGTCGCCGAACGGTTCACCCACGACGTCGTCTTCGACCCGCTCGCCAAGAACGAGGACAAGCTCGCCGGACTGCACGCCAACACCCAGATACCGAAGATGGTGGGAGCGCTGCGGCTGTGGGAGGAGGGGCTCGGCGACCGCTACCGCACCATCGCCGAGAACTTCTGGCAGATCGTCACCGATCACCACACCTATGTCATCGGCGGCAACAGCAACGGCGAGGCCTTCCACGAGCCGGACGCCATCGCCGCGCAGCTCTCCAACGGCTGCTGCGAGAACTGCAACAGCTACAACATGCTCAAGCTGACCCGCCTGATGCACTTCCACGCGCCGCACCGCGTCGACCTCCTCGACTACTACGAGCGCACGCTGTTCAACCAGATGCTCGGCGAGCAGGACCCCGACTCCGCGCACGGCTTCAACATCTACTACACGGGCCTCGCGCCGGGCTCGTACAAGCAGCAGCCGTCGTTCATGGGCGAGGACCCGAAGGCGTACTCCACCGACTACGACAACTTCTCCTGCGACCACGGCTCCGGAATGGAGACACAGGCGAAGTTCGCGGAGACCGTCTTCTCGCACGACGACGAGCGGCTGCTGGTGAACCTGTTCGTGCCGGCTGAGGTCAAGTGGCGCGCGAAGGGCGTCAGTTGGCGGCAGACCACCGGGTTCCCCGACAAGGCGTCGACGACGCTCACCGTCACGGCGGGCAGGGCCGACCACGAACTGCGCGTACGGATCCCGTCGTGGACGAGCGGCGCGCGTGTCACCCTCAATGGCCGTGCCCTCAACGACCGTCCCGCGCCGGGGAGTTGGTTCGCGCTGCGCCGCCGCTGGCGGACCGGCGACCGGGTCGAGGTCACCCTCCCGATGCGGATCGCCGTCGAGCCGACGCCCGACGACCCCGACGTACAGGCCGTGCTGTACGGGCCCGTGGTGCTCGCCGGGCAGTACGGCGACCGTGCCACGATGCGGATGCCGCGCCTCGACCCGAAGTCGGTGAAGCAGACGGCGGCGGCGCCGATGGCGTTCACGGCGCGCGCCGACGACGCCGATGTCACCCTGCTGCCCATCGCCCGCACCCACCACGTGCACTACACGGCGTACTGGCTGACGGGCGAACCGCCGCCCCCGCCACCGGAGTTCGCCGCCTGGCACCGCTTCGACGAGACCTCCGGGACGACCGCCGCCGACGCCACGGGCAACGGCAGGACCGCCCAACTGATGGGCGGCGCCGCGTGGACGACCGGCGGGAAGATCGGTGGCGCCGTGGCTCTCGACGGCGGCGACGGCGGTTACGTCAAGCTGGCCGACGACGTGCTCGCGGGCGCGACCGCGTACTCCGTGGCGACGTGGGTGAGGCTCGACGGGGCGCCCCAGGCGTGGACACGTGTCTTCGACATCGGCACCGGTCCCACCGCCAACCTGTTCCTGACCCCGCGCAGCGACGCCGGAACCCTGCGCTTCGCGGTCACCGCGGGCGGCGCCGGGGCGGAGGAGCGCATCGACGTCCCCCAACTCCCCACCGGGACCTGGGTACATGTGGCGGTGACGTACGGGAACGGCACCGCCGTGCTGTACGTCGACGGCGCGGAAAAGGGCCGCAACGAACACGTCACCGCGCGGCCCGACATGTTCGGCAACCACATCCGCGCCGGATACCTCGGCAAGTCCCAGTACGCCGACCCGTATCTGAAGGGCGCGCTCGACGACTTCCGGGTCTACGGGAAGACGTTGACGGCGGCGGAGGTCGCGGCGCTCGCCGGGGCGTGAGGCTGGTGTGTGCGGCGGACCAGCGGCGAACCCGCTCCGGGTCCGCCGCACACACGGTCACGGTCAGCGCAGTGCGGCCGGTTCCTCGTCCGCCGCGACCGGCCGGGGCGCCGGCTCCGCCACCAGCGGCGGCTCCGTCGCACACGGACGGGAGCGGGCGAGCGCGCTGAGGCCGAAGGTGAGCGCGGCGTTCAACACCACCGTCACGAGGCCCGCGTTGACACCTCCCAGGTTCGGCTCCACCACGTACAGCACGAGCGAAGCGGCGACCCCCGCGATCATCCCGGTCGCCACCGCCCACGCCCGCACCCGCCGGAAGAACAGCAGCGCGAACCAGCCGGGAATGAGCTGCCCCAGCAGGTAGTACGTCAGGTTGAGCACGGTCAGCATCAGCGACGAAGCGGTCAGCGTCAGCACGGCGGCCGCGACGAGGAACACCGCGACGGCCAGCGTCGTCCACCTGCGCTGCACCTCGGGCCGCAGGTTCGGCGCGAGGTTGCGGGAGACGATGCCGCCGATCGACAGCGCCGTCACCGCGAGCACCAGCACCCCGGAGAGCCCGGCGCCGCCCGCGACCACCCCCACCAGCCAGTCCGGCAGCACATCACGGACGACGTCCATGAACACCGTGTTGGGATCGGCGACATGCTTCCCGGCCGCGTACGCGAAGTACGCCGTCGCCACCAGGAACGGGTACATCAGCATGTACGAGGGCATCCACACCGTCGACGACTTGATGGCCCGCTCGGAGCGTGCGGTGAAGATGTAGCCGGCGGAGAAGCCGAGGTAGAAGGTGACCGCCTGGAAGACGATGGTGGTCAGCGCGAACACCATCGGGCTGCCCGCCATGGTGACCTGCGCGCGCGGCACCGCCGCCGGATCGGTGACCGCCTCGATGCCACCACCCGCGACGAGCGCGGCGACACCCGCGGCCACGACACCGAGCACCATGAGGCCGTCCTTGAGGATGGACACGAACGCGGGCGACCTGACCCCGGACACGGCGACGTACAGGAACGCCATCACGCCCGCGAGGATCACCGCCTGTACGGGGGTGATGGGCAGGCCGAGCGCCGTGAGCACCACCTGCATGCCGATGAACTGGTACTGACCCCACGGCACCAGGGCCACCAACAGGGCGAGCGCGGTGATGAGTTCGAGGCTCCGGCTGCGGAAGTGCCGGCCGAACACGTCGGGGATGGTCATCGCGTCGTAGCGGACACCGGCCCGCCAGATCAGCGGCGCCACGTAGTAGCCGAGCGGATAGGCAAGGAGGATGTAGCCGAGGAACCAGACGCCGTAGCTCGCGCCCTTGGCGTAGATCCCGGCCGGGAAACCGATCATCGTGCCGATGCTGTAGACCTCGCCGACCGCGAGGAAGTACAGCAGCCACGGCGGGAACGAACGGCCACCCACCAGGTATTCGCTGATGGACACCTTGCGGATGCCGCGCCGGGCGCTGAACGCGACGAGGACGGAGGCCGCCATGACGACGAAGAAGACGGTGGCGATCACCGGGACACCTCCTCCTCCGGGCTTGTGGTGTCCTCGGGGTAGGCGTGCCGGTCCATTCGCCACGCCAGCTTCAGACACACGCTGGTCAGCGGGAACCACGCGAACACCCACAGGAACAGCAGCGGGATGCCCGCCACGTACACGTCCGTGTTCGCGAGCAGCGGCATGACCACGAGGAGGGCGAAGGACGGCACGCCGAGACCGAGCCACAGGCTGCGTGGCAGTCGGCGCGTGGGCCCGGAGGGCGGCGAACTCATCGCGGACCTCCCGGTGTTCGCTCCCACGCCACGTCGCCGCCGATGACCGTCGCCTCCACCGTCAGATCGCGCAGGCTGCGCTCCCCGCCGCCGGTCGGGTCCTCGGACAGCACCGTGACATCGGCCAGCTTGCCCGGCTCCAGCGTTCCCTTGCGGTCCTCCTCGAAGGCCAGCTTGGCGGCCTCGCTGGTGTAGGCGCGCAGTGCGGTCTCCGCGTCGACCCGCTGCTGCGGGCCGAGTTGGTGTCCGTCGCGTGTCATGCGGTCGACGGCACACCACATGCCCTCAAGGGGTGGCACGGGCACCACGGGTGTGTCCGAGTGCAGGCCGAAGGTGACACCGTGGCGGCGCGCGGACGCCAACGGGTCGATGCGGGACGCCCGTTCGGGCCCGAGGAAGCGGTCGCGGTGCCGGTCGCCCCAGTAGTAGACGTGCTTGACGAAGAACGACGCGTGCACGCCCGCCCGCGCCATGTCCGCGAGTTGGCGCTCACCCGCCATCTGGCAGTGCTCGATGCGGTGCCGCCGGTCCGCGGACTCAGGGTCGAGACCCAGCTTCTCGTACGCGTCGAGGATGGCCTGGATCGCTCCGTCGCCGTTGCCGTGCACGGCGACCTGCCAGCCCGCCTCGTGGAGGGTGGCGATGCGCCGCGACAGGTCGTCCGGCGGGAAGATCAGCAGCCCGTGCTTGTCCGGCGCGCACGCGTAGCCGTCCGAGACACACCCCGTCAGGCCCTGGATCGAGCCGTCCGCCCACATCTTGACCCCGGCCACCCGGAACTCGTCGTCCCCGAGCCCCGCGACGGCCGACTCGACCGGACTCAGCCGCCCCTCGGCCAGCTCCGGGAACAGGTCCTGCACCAGATACGCCTGGATCCGGTTGCGCAGCCGCCCGCTCAGCCGGGCCCTGCGGTAGGCGTCGAGTTCGCCGGGGCCGCCCATCAGTCCGAGCCCGGTGTCGTGCACCGTGGTGACACCCGCCGCCAGATACGCGTCGCCTGCCCGCCCGATCGCGTCGGCGAGGTCGTCCACGTCCGGGTGCGGCATGCCCGCGTACGCGGCGAACGCGGCCGTCTCCGCCAGCACCCCGGTCGGATCGCCCGACGCGTCGCGGACGATGGCACCACCGACCGGTTCCGGTGTGTCGCGTGTGATGCCGAGGCGGTCCAGGGCCGCCGAGTTGAGCACGCAGAAGTGGCCCGAGATGTGCTGCAGGCACACCGGATGGTGCGGCGACACCGGGTCCAGGTCGGTGCGGGTGGGGTGCCGGTCGTCGGCGAGGAGGGTGTCGTCGTAGCGGTAGCCGCGGATCCAGTCACCCCGCTCGGTGTGGCGCGCCGCCTGCTCGACGCGGGCCACGATGTCCGCGATCCGGTCGTTCGGCGGACTGCCCGCGTCGACCTCGGCGGCGAGCGTGAGGCCGAAGAACGTGGGGTGGTTGTGGGTCTCGATGAACCCCGGCACCGCGCACCGACCTCGCAGGTCGCGGAGTGTGGTGCCGGGGCCCGCGAGGGTCAGCACATCGGCGTCGGAGCCGACGGCGAGCACCTTCCCGTCGCGGGCCGCGAGCGCCGTGCCGGTGTGCCCGGCCGCGTCCAGGGTGCGGACGGTGCCGCCGTACAGGATCGTGTCGGCGGCGTGCAGGGGATCGGCGGGGCGGGGGAGCGGGCTCGGCACGGATGATCACCACCAGGTGTGAGGGGACAGGGGGGGCAGGCGGTGGGAGCGCTCAGACGTAGTCCCGGTACTTGTCCAGGAACCGGACCGGCTTCGACAGCGCGTCACGGCGGAACGGATCGCCCAGCTCACGCGTCGTCATGACCTCGATGACCGTGGTGCGGCCCTCGTCCATCTGTGCCGCGACCGCCTTGGTCAGCGCCGGGCCGACGTCCTCGAGCCGGTCCACGACGACGCCGTCCGCGCCCATCGAGCGGGCGATCCCGGCGAACGACTCGCTCTCCAACTCGTCGGCCACGAACCGGCGGTCGTAGAAGTCGACCTGGTTCTTCTTCTCGGCGCCCCACTGCCGGTTGTGGAACACCACCGCCGTCACCGGGATGTCATGGCGTACGGCCGTCATGATCTCGCCCATGCTCATGCCCCACGCGCCGTCGCCCGCGTAGGCGACAGCCGGGCGCTCCGGCGCGGCCAGCTTGGCGCCGATGATCGTCGGCAGCGCGTAGCCGCAGTTGCCGAAGGACATCGGGGCGAAGAACGAGCGCGGCTCCTCGAAGCGGAGATAGCTGTGCGCGATCGAGTTGATGTTGCCGATGTCGGTGGACACCATCACGCGCGGCGGCAGCGCCTTCTCCAGCTCGCGCAGCACCTGACGCGGGTGCAGCCACGAGCCGTCCTCGCCGTCCTGCTCGGCGATCATGTCGAGGCTGTACGGGTCCGTCTCGTGGATCCAGCCGTCGAGCTCCTTCTCCCACGCGTCCTTCTCCGCGCGGATCGTCGCCGAACGCGCGGCGCGGTTCTGCTCGCAGGCGAGCGCGCGGCCTTCGAGCCGGCCGACGAGGGAGCGCGCGGCGGCGCCCGCGTCCCCGCAGATCCCGACCTCGATCTTCTTCACCAGGCCCAGCATCCGGTGGTCCGCGTCGATCTGGATGATCTTCGCGTCCTTGGGCCAGTACTCCATCCCGTACTGCGGCAGCGTGCCGAACGGGCCGAGCCGGGTGCCGAGCGCGACCACCACATCGGCCTGCGCGATCAGCTTCATCCCGGCCTTCGAGCCCTGGTAGCCGAGCGGCCCGCACCACAGCGGGTGGCTCGCGGGGAACGAGTCGTTGTGCTGGTACGAGTTGACGACCGGCGCGCCGAGCCGCTCGGCCAGCGCCTTGCACTCCTCGACCGCGTCACCCATGACGACGCCGCCACCGGAGACGATCACCGGGAACTCGGCCTCGGCGAGCAGCCGCGCCGCCTCCTCCAGGCTCCGCTCGCCGCCCGGCCCCCGGTCGAGCCGGGACGGGCGCGGGATCTCCGCCTCGATGTCACCGTAGAAGTGGTCGCGCGGGATGTTGAGCTGCGTCGGGCCCATCTCGCTCATCGCCCGGTCGAAGGCGCGGCCCGTGAACTCCGCCATCCGGCGCGGATTGTTCACGTGCGCCTGGTACTTGGTGAACTCCTCGAACATCGGGAGCTGGTTCGTCTCCTGGAAGCCACCGAGCCCCATGCCCATCGTGCCCGCCTCCGGGGTCACGACGACGACGGGGGAGTGCGCCCAGTAGGCCGCCGCGATGGCGGTGACACAGTTCGAGATGCCGGGCCCGTTCTGGCCGATGACGACGCCGTGCCGGCCGCTCGCCCGCGCGTAGCCGTCCGCCATGTGGCCCGCGCCCTGCTCGTGCACGACGGGGATCAGCTGGATGCCGGCCGGCGCGAAGATGTCCATCGCGTCCATGAAGGCCGAACCCATGATGCCGAAGATGTCCTTGACCCCGTGCGAGACGAGGGTCTCCACGAAGGACTCGGACGGGGTCATCCGTTGCACACCGGCGGCCACCCGACGGCCGTCCTCGGTCGTGAACTGGGGCTGCGGCGTGTTCGGCTGCGACGCGTTGCTGGCCATGGAGATTTCCACCCTTCGACGTGCGGTCGGTGCTGGTACGGGGTGGCGCATGTGCGGTGAGGGAGGGCAGGTTCCGGGATCCGGTACGTGGTGTTCCCAAAAACGGGACACGTCGAGGACCGTAGAACCGTCGTCTCGGGAGCGTCAACCGTGCGTACCGAAATCCGGGACCGGCTGCTACGTTCAGGCGCTCGGCAACTCGCCCTGCCCGACGGAGAGTTGAGGATGGTGCACATGGAAGACGGAACCCCGGCCCTGCGCCTGTTCGCCCTGCTGGAACTCATCGCCCGCACCGACCGCCTGGTCACCCTGACCGAACTGGTCGCCGAGACCGGGCTGCCGAAGCCCACCGTGCACCGGATGCTCGGGCAACTGGAGGGCGCGGGCCTCCTCGACCGGCAGGGCGACGGCCGTCGCTACGGCGCGGGCGGCCGGCTGCGCGCCTTCGCCGAGGACCTGCTCACCCACGACACCCACCACGCGGCCCGGCACGCGGTGCTGCGCCACCTCGTCGACGAGATCGGCGAGACCTGCAACCTGACCGCGCCCGCCGGACCCGAGGTCGTCTACCTCGACCGCGTCGAGACACCGGAACCGCTCCGCTTCGCCCTGCGCCCCGGCTCCCGGGTGCCCGTGCACTGCAGCGCCAGCGGAAAGCTCATCCTCGCGTTCCTGCCCGCCGCGCAACGCCGCAAGATCCTCACCGCGGCCCCGCTCAAGACGTTCACGCCGCGCACCCGCACCGACCCCGACGCCCTGGAGGCCGACCTGGAGCAGGTGCGCGAGGACGGATTCGCCCTGGACGACGAGGAGTTCCTGCCCGGTCTGGTGTGCGCAGCCGTGCCGGTGCCGCGCAGCCCGGAGGGCGACCCGGCGGGCTCCCGGGTGCGCCAGTGCGTGGCGCTCCAGGCGCCGGTCGTCCGGGTCAGCGTGGAGCGGGCCGTGGAGCTGGTGCCGGTGCTGCGGCGGGCGGCGGAGCGGATCGCGCGGGTGGAGGCGGACGAGGGGTGAACGTCTCACCGGGCGCCTGGGCGTGCGGCTGCCCGGTGTACGGCGGCAACTCCCGTACTACGTCGCCCAGGACGGCGATCCCCGGCTCGATCACGTCCGCACGCGGCGCGGCGAAACCGACCCGGAAGTGGCGCAGCGCATGCCGCTCCGGACCGTCGAGGAAGAAGATGTCACCCCGCTCCACCAGCACGCCCCGCTCCCGCGCCCGCGCCACCAGCTCCCGGCAGTCGAGACCTTCCGGCCCCGCCATCCACAGGCTCACCCCGCCCGGCGCCGGTGAACTCGCCCACGGCAGCGACGCGTTCACCGCGTCCCGCGTCAGCCGCCACTTCGACGCGAGGCGCGCCCTGCTGCGGCGTACCGCCCACTGGTAGTCGCCCGACTCGATGAGCAGGCCGAGCGCCCGCTGCAAGTGACCGGACGGGTGCCGCACCGAATACCGCCGCAACTCCCGCAGATGCGCCACGAGTTCCGCAGAGCCCACCAGATACCCGAGCCGCAGCCCCGGCGCGAGGAACTTGGAGAACGTGCCCAGGTACACCACCTGCCCCGTCGTGTCCTGCGACTTCAGCGCGGGCGTCGGGCTGCCCTCGTAGCGGAACTCGCTGTCGTAGTCGTCCTCCACGACGACCGTGCCCGCGTCCCTGGCCGCCGCGAGCAGCGCGCCCCGCCGCCCGGGACCCAAGGTGGCATTCGTCGGATGGTGGTGACTGGGCGTCACATGCAGCAGGTCGATGCCGCGCAGGGTGTCCGGCGGTCGCAGCCCGCCCTCGTCGACCGGCAGCGGACGCAGCCGGGCCCCGGCCCGCAGGAAGATGTGCCGCGCGTCCAGGTATCCGGGATCCTCCACCGCCGCCACCGCGCCGGGACCGAGCAGCGAGCGGCCCAGCAGGTACAGGCCCTGCTGCGAGCCGATCGTGATGAGCACCTCGTCCGCCTCCGCCGCGACACCCCGCGCGGGCAGCAGCCGGGAGCGGACCATGTCCACAAGCAGCGGGTCGTCGTCGGCCACGCAGTCCTGCAACGACCAGGCGGCGTGCGGCCGGTCGAGCGCCCGGTTCAGCGCCCGCACCCAGGCGCGGGCCGGAAAGGCCCGCGTCTCTACCTGCCCCGCCGGGAACGGGTACGGGTAGCGCGCCCAGTCCTGGTGCTTCTCGATGTGCGGCAGCCGGTCGCCCTCGCGGCCCCGCAGCCGCCCCGACCAGTCGAAGGCACCCTCGCGCGGGAGCGCGGGCCCGGGCTCAGCGTGCGGCGGCATCCGCGGATTGACGAAGAGACCCGACCGGGCCCGGCTCTCCACGAACCCCTCCGCGACCAGCTCCTGGTACGCGGCGGTCACCGTGTTCCGTGACACCCCCAACTCCTGGGCGAGCTCCCGCGAGGACGGCAGCCGGCCGCCCGCGTCGAGCCGCCCCGACGCGATGCCGTGCTCGATCGCCTGCCGCACCTGCCGGTACAGGGGCTCGCCGCGCCCCCGCTCGATCTCGATCAACGTACGTGGCACGTAGCGCCTCCGTCTCGCCGCCGTCGGCCTGGCACCCTCAGTGCGCACACAACTGGACCTGTTGCGGACGCCGTCCCCTTCGGCACGGTAGCCGTGGTGGCCCCGTCGCACGAGAGCGCGACCACCGACGCCACCCACCCCGTGCGGGCCCGCACCCACCGTGCGGCCTCCGCCCCCAACTCGTGTCGAGCGCACCCGTCCACGGACCGATGGGAGTCGCACCGTGAGGATCGGCATTCCGCGAGAAGTGAAGAACAACGAGTTCCGCGTCGCCCTGACCCCGGCCGGGGTCCACGAACTGACCGCACGCGGCCACACCGTCACCGTCGAAGAGGGCGCGGGCACCGGCTCCGCGCTGCCCGACGCCGACTACGCCGAGGCCGGCGCCCGCGTCCTGGCGGCGGCCGACGACGTGTGGGCCGCCTCCGACCTCGTCCTGAAGGTCAAGGAACCGGTCGCCGATGAGTACCACCGGCTCCGCCCCGACCAGACCCTGTTCACCTATCTCCACCTCGCCGCCTCCCGCGCCTGCACCGAGGCCCTGCTCGACGCGGGCACCACCGGCGTCGCCTACGAGACCGTGCAGGCGGCCGACGGCTCGCTGCCGCTGCTCTTCCCGATGTCCGAGGTCGCGGGGCGGCTCGCGCCGCAGGTCGGCTCGTACCATCTGATGCGCGGCGGAGGCGGGCGCGGCGTCCTGACCGGTGGTGTCTCCGGCACCCGCCCCGCCGGCGTCGTCGTCATCGGCGCCGGAGTCGCGGGCATGAACGCCGTCGCCGTCGCCACCGGCATGTGGGCCGACGTCGTCCTCCTCGACACCGACGTGCACAAGCTGCGCGCCGCCGACCGCATGTACCAGGGCCGCATCACGACCCTGGCCTCCAACCGGCTCGCTCTCGAACAGGCCGTCCTCGACGCCGACCTGGTGATCGGCGCCGTCCTCGTCCCCGGCGCCAAGGCGCCACGGCTCGTCGACAACGACCTCGTCGCCCGCATGAAGCCCGGCGCCGTCCTCGTCGACATCTCCGTCGACCAGGGCGGCTGCTTCGAGGACACCCGGCCCACCACGCACGCCGACCCCGTGTACCGGGTCCACGACACCCTCTTCTACTGCGTCGCCAACATGCCCGGCGCCGTCCCGCACACCTCCACCCACGCCCTCACCAACGTCACCCTGCCCTATGTCCAGGCCATCGCCGACCACGGTCTGCGGGCCGCCGCCGCGGCCGACCCGGCGCTGAAGCAAGGCATCAACACCCTTGCCGGACGCCTCACTTACCGCCCGGTGGCGGACGCCCACGACATGAAGCACGTCGACGTCGACCAAGCCCTGCTGTGACCACAAAGGCGTACGCGACAGGGACAGCGACGGCGACAGCGACAGCGACAGCGACCGTGAACGTGACAGCGAAGGAGCGCACCGTGCCCCAGGACCCCACCCTGCGTGCCAGGGCCCAACGTCACCTCGGCCCGCACTTCACCCGCCGGAGCGGCTGGTACGACACCCCGCCGCCGGTCTACGTCCGCGGCGAGGGATGTCACCTCTACGACGACGAGGGCAGGCGCCACCTCGACGGCCTCTCCGGCCTGTTCTGCGTGAACATCGGCCACGGCCGCGGTGACGTGGTGGCCGCCGGGGCCAAGCAGATGGAGACCCTCGCGTACTCCACCAACTGGGGCGCCGCCCACCCGCCCGCCATCGAGGCGGCGAGCCTCATCGCCGAACTCGCGCCCGGCGACCTGGACGTGACGTACTTCGTCAACTCCGGTTCGGAGGCCGTCGAGACCGCCATCAAGTTCGCCCGCCAGTACCACCGCTCGCAGGGACAGCCGGAGCGTACGAAGATCATCAGCCGGTCGATGGCCTACCACGGCGTCACCCTCGGCGCGCTCTCGGTGACCGGCCTCCCCAAGATCCGCGACCCCTTCGGCCCGCTCCTGCCGGGCATCCGGCACGTCCCCAACACCCTTGGATTCACCGGGGATTGCGGACCTGCCGCCGAGCTGGACTGCGTCCGCGCCATCGAACAGGTCATCGCCGAGGAGGGCCCGGAGACCATCGCGGCCGTCTTCGCCGAACCCGTGCAGAACGGCCGCGGCGCCCTCGTCCCGCCCGAAGGCTACTGGCGCGAACTGCGCCGCATCTGCGACGCCCACGGCATCCTGCTCGTCGCCGACGAGGTCATCTGTTCCTTCGGCCGGCTCGGCCACTGGTTCGGCAGCGCCGCCGAAGGTGTCGTACCCGACCTCGTCACCTTCGCCAAGGGAGCCACCTCCGGCTACGCCCCGCTCGGCGGCGCCATCGTCCGCGAACCCCTCGTCCGCGGCCTGTACGACTCGCCGCTCGGCGGCACCTTCACGCACGGCGCCACCTGGGGCGGCCACCCGGTGTCCACGGCCGTCGCCGTCGCCAACATCAGCGCGATGCGCGACGAGGACATCCCCGGAAACGTAAGGGAGTTGGGGCCGACCCTGCGCGCGGGACTCGACGAGATCGCGGCCCGCCACCCGGTCGTCGCCGACGTCCGGGGCACCGGATTCTTCTACGCGGTCGAATTCACCGCCGACCGGGACACCGGCCGGGAACTCACCGAGGAGCAGTCGACGCGGATCCTGCGCGAGATCCTGCCCGACGCGATGCGCCGCACGAACGTGGTGCTGCGGCCCGACGACCGGGGCGCGACGATGCTGATGATCGCGCCACCACTCGTCGCGGACCACGCGGTGCTCGGCGAACTCCTCGAAGGCGTCGAGGAGATGGTGGCCTCGGTCGACCGCGCCATCGGCTGACGTTTCAGCCTTGTGAACGGTTCGTTGAACACGCCCGATGCGCGGTCGGGCGTGCCCACACTGTCCGGCAGCGCCGCGTGATCATGACGCGGCGCGCAGCCATACGGAGAAGAGGCGGACGTGACGGACACCAGCGACCGATCCCTGCGGGAGCAGGGCACGAGCGGCGAGGAGCCCGGCGGACCAGGACTGCGCAGCGCGCTCAAGCAGCGCCACATGACACTCATCGCGATCGGCGGTGTCATCGGCGCGGGCCTCTTCGTCGGCAGCCGCGTCGTCATCCAGGACACCGGACCCGCCGCCGTCATCTCCTTCGCGCTCGCCGGCGGCCTGGTCATCCTCGTGATGCGGATGCTCGGCGAGATGGCCGTGGCCCGCCCCGCCGTCGGCTCCTTCCACGCCTACGCGCGCCTCGCCCTCGGCCCGCTGGGCAGCTTCACCATCGGCTGGCTGTACTGGTACTTCTGGGTCAACGTGGTGGCCCTGGAGGCGGTCGCGGGCGCGGAACTCGTCCGTGCCTGGCTCCCGGGCCTCCCGCTGTGGACGATCAGCCTCGCCCTGATGCTGATCCTCACCGCGGTCAACATGCTCTCCGTGAAGACCTTCGGCGAGTTCGAGTACTGGTTCTCCTCCATCAAGGTCGCCGCGATCACGGTGTTCCTCGTCGTCGGCCTCGTCTTCGTCGTCGGCCTGTGGCCCGGCGCGCACGACGCGGGCGGCGTCGACAACCTGACCGCGCACGGCGGCTTCCTGCCGATGGGCGTCGGACCGGTCCTCACCTCGATCATCCCGGCGGTCGGCTTCTTCACCGGCGCCGAGATCGCCGCGCTCGCCGCCGCCGAGTCCGCGGAACCGGGCCGCAACGTCGCCCGCGCGACCCGCTCCGTCGTCCTGCGCGTCCTGCTCTTCTACGTGGGCTCGATCTTCCTCGTCGTGGCGATCGTGCCGTGGAGCTCGGACAAGTTGAACGGCGGCCCGTACATCGCCGCCCTCCAGGAGATCGGCATCCCGGGCGCCGACACCCTCATGCGGATCCTCATCCTGATCGCGGTCCTCTCCTCCCTCAACGCGGGCCTCTACTCGGCCTCCCGCATCGTCTTCGCTCTCACCCGCGAGGGCGAGGCGCCACGCGGCCTCACCAAACTGAGCGGGAGCGGAGTCCCGCGCCGCGCCATCCTCCTCGCGACCGTCCTCGGCTACGTCGCCGTGGTCTTCGCCTACGTCTCCCCGGACACGGTCTTCTCGTTCATCGTGCACTCCTACGGAGCGGTCGCCCTCTTCGTCTACCTCCTCGTCGCCCTCTCCCAACTGCGCCTGCGCGCACGCCTGGAACGCGAGGACCCCGGCTCCCTGACCCTGAAGATGTGGGGCTACCCGTACCTGAGCTGGTTCACGATCGGCGCGATGGCCCTCGTCATCCTCGCCATGGCCGTCCTCCCGGCCACCCGCGCCGACTTCGCCGCGAGCCTCCTCACGGTCGTCGTCGTCCTGGCCTCGTACGCGCTGCTGCGCAGACGGCGCAGGGCGCGCGGCGAGCACCCCACGGACCCGGTCGACACCGACCCTGTCGACACCGATCCGGTCAACCGGCCGTCGGCATGAACGCCTTGGCGTGCGCCAGATGCGCCTCCTCGATCTCCGCCTCTGTGAGCACCCGCACCTCGACGCCGCGGTTCGGTCGCCGCACCAACAGGCCCTCCGCCGTGAGGACGTGAAGCGCCTCTCGCACCGTGCTGCGGGACACCCCGAGGCTCTCCGCGACCTGGCTCTCGCGCAGCGACGTGCCGCCCTCGATGGCACCCCGGTACATCTCCTCGCGCAGCGCTTGCCCGCGTCGGCGAGGCGGGCGCCGAGGCCCGGCCGCCACTCCCCCGCCGGGGTGCGGAATCCGCGCACGGGCGCGCCGGTCACCTGGCGCAGCCGGTCGGCTTCCCCGATGTCTGGCTCGCCACCGGATCGCAGGTCGCCGACTGGTGGCGCGCGAACCACCCCGTCAACGACCCCGGCCACCCGGCGGCCCTCTTCGCCGGGCTGCGGTCGAAGCGGGAGCACGCCGTATGACATCTCCGCGCCCACTCACCCGGCTCGCCCGACACATCACCGGCACCACGTAAGCCGACCTCCCCGAAGCCACCCGCCGCAAAGCCGTACTGCACCTTCTCGACACCCTGGGCGCCGGGCTCGCGGGCGCGCGCAGCGACGAGAGCCGGATCGCCCTTTCCGTACTTGGCGACGAGCCGGGCGACATCCCCGTGTGGGGGCGCCCGGAGCGGCTGACACCCCGGGCGGCGGCCCTGGTCAACGGCGTCTCCAGCCACGCCTGCGAGGTCGACGACACGGGTGGCTGCGACCACTCGGGCGCGGTCGTCGTCCCCGCCACCCTCGCCGCGGCCCAGCTCAGCCTCCCCTACGCGCTGGCCGCCGTCCTCGCCCACGGGCACGCGGGACTCGACGCGTACGCCGACGGCCGCAGGACCGGGGCGGCGGCCCGTGTCGCCATGGACCGCGTCGAGCTCCAGGTCGACGACGCGATGCCGCCGCAGGACGAGCCCGTCGTCACCGTCACCCGCACCGACGGGCGACGCCGCTCGCTCCGGGTCACCGAGCCCAGTGGCTCCCCGGGAAACCCGCTCGGCGAAGCGGCCGTCCGGGACAAGTTCCACGGTCTCGCCCGCCGCTCGCTCACGCCCGAACGGGCCCGGGAGTTGGAGGGCGCGGTATTCGGCCTGCCCGACGCGAGCGACGCGCGCGGACTCGGCGCGCTCCTCGTCCCGTAGGGCCTGTCCTGGCGGCCCCGGCGCACGCCCCCCCCACGCGTATGTTGACGGACGAGCCCGCCCGTGCCGCGCATCAAGGAGGCCGCGTGAACAGCCAGTGCGTCCTACGGGACAACCGCACCATCGACCCCTCCGCCACCATGGCCCAGTACCTCGACCGCGCCCTCACCCTCCCCGAAGGCGTTGGCACACTCCGCGTCGAGCTGGACTTCCACAAGGTCACGGACCGCTTCCAGCTCTACGCCGCCGCCCTCGACCCCGTCGGGTTCCTGCGCGGCCACGTCCAGTGCCCCGGCGACCCCGGGCCCAGGCGGCTGACCTTCGAGGTGGGGGAGGGACGGGCCAGTCCCGGCTGCCACCCGGGGCCGCTGCCCGCGGGGGAGTGGACGATCCGCGTCGACCTCGACCGGTTCACGCAAGGCGGCGACTACGAGCTGCGGGTGTACGTGACGGACACGGCGGCCGGCACCCCAACACCGGCTCCTGGTGGGCGAGTTGTGCGCAGCGCTACCAAGCCGTCACCCCAGTCGCCACTCCAGTCGCCATCCCAGTCGCCACCCGCCTGGCTGCGCGGCGAACTCCATTCGCACTCGCTCCACAGCGACGGCTCCGCCGACCTCCCCACCCTGCTCGACGCCGCACGCGCCGCCGGGCTCGACTTCCTCGCCGTCAGCGACCACTACACGTCGAGCCACTGGGCGCAGCTCACGAGCCTGGAGGAACAGGGGGCCGCCGACGGTCTCGTCCTGCTCCGCTCCATCGAGCTGACCTCCCACTTCGGCCACGCCAACCTGCACGGCCTGACCCGGTGGCCCGGAACGTACGTCGACGCCGAAGGATGGGACTTCGCCGACGCCGCCCGCGACGTCCACGACCAAGGCGGACTCGTGGGCGTCAACCACCCTTTCAGCGGCCGCCAGGCCTGGCGCAGGGACGACCACACCTGGGACGACATCGACCTCCTGGAGATCGACAACTTCGGCCAAGGGGCCAATAACGACGCGGCCGTCGGGCTGTGGGACCGCCTCCTCGCCGCCGGTCACCACATCACGGGCGTCGCCGGCACCGACTGCCACCACCCCCGGAAACCGGAACACCGACTCGGTCAAGTCACCACCCACGTACGGGCCGAGCCCACCCGCGAGGGCATCATCGGTGCGCTCCGGGCGGGCGACGCGTACGTGTCGCGAGGCGCCGGGCTGCGGCTGGCCGCCCACACGGACGGCGGCGGGCGCTGCGGCATGGGCGGGAGCGTGCCGCTGGACGGGGGACCCCTGCACCTCGACGTACACCTCGACACACCCCGCCCCGCCGTGCTGTTCGTCCTGCGCGGCGGGCTGCTGTGGCACATGGAACCCGTCGACGCCGAGGGGCCCGCGCACCTCCGCGTGACCGACTCGCGCCCGCTGCCCGGCCCCTACCGCGCCGAACTGCACGCCGCCAGCGACGACCCGTACTTCTGGGCCTCGTGCAACCGCTCGCACGCCTCCGCCCTCGCCGCCTCCAACCCCGTGTGGGCCACCCCCGCCACCCCCGCCCTCTGGCCGTGACGGACCCGCGGGTGACACCATCGCCCGGACCGACCCCGTCATCGGACGACCCGCGGAGCGACATGTCTTCCCACCCCCTCGACGCCTGGGCCCTCGACCCCGACGTACGCCACCTCAACCACGGCTCCTTCGGCGCCGTGCCCCGAGTCGCCCTCGACGCGCTGCGGGAGTTGCGTACGGAGATGGAGGGCAACCCGTGCCGGTGGTTCCGCGGGCTCCCGGAGCGGGTGGCGCCGGCCCGCGCGGAACTCGCCCGGCACCTGCGCGTCACCCCCGACACGCTCGCGCTCGTCCCCAACGCCAGCGCGGGTGTCAGCACGGTCCTCGGCGGGGTCGAACTCCCCGCCGGCAGCGAGGTGTTGCTGACGGACCACTCGTACGGCGCCGTCACCATGGGAGTGCGGCGCGCGGCCGAGCGTGCGGGCGCGCGGGTGCGGACCCTGCACATACCGCTCGACGCGACGCCCGAGGACATCGCCGCGCGCTTCGCCGACGCCCTCCGCGACAGCGCGGCACCGACCTCCCTCGTCGTCGTCGACCAGGTCACCTCGGCGACGGCCCGGCTCTTCCCGGTCGCCGACATCGCCGCGCACGCCCACGCGGCCGGCGCCCTCGTGCTCGTCGACGGGGCGCACGCGCCGGGCATGCTCGCCGACCCGGTCGCGGACGCGGGCGAGGCCGACTTCTGGGTGGGCAACCTGCACAAATGGCCCTGCGCGCCGCGCGGCACGGCGGCCCTCGTGGCGCGCGGCGACCTGGCCCAGCGGCTGTACCCGCTGACGGACTCCTGGGGCGCGCCGTACCCCTTCCCCGAGCGGTTCGACCATCAGGGCACGCTGGACCTCACGCCGTGGCTCGCGGCGCCGCGCTCCCTGGACTTCGTCGAGGAACGCTTCGGCTGGGACACCGCGCGCCACCGGATGGCCGAACTCGCCGGGCAGGCACAGAAGTTGCTCGCCGACGCGCTGGGCGTGGACACCGCCGCCGTCGACGGCAGCCCGGCCCCCGCCATGCGCCTCGTCCCACTGCCCGAGGGGACCGCCACCGACCAGGACGCCGCGCACGCCCTGCAACACCACATCGCCGACGCCATCGGCTGCGAGACCGCCGTCACGACCTGGAACGGCCGCGGCTTCCTCCGCCTGTCCGCACACCTCTACAACGACCTCGACGACTACGCGTACTTGGCCGACCGGCTGCCCGCGGCACTGGCCCAGTTCTCCGGGCGCCACGTCCACTCCGGTTAAGGTCGGGACCCACCCCACCTCGGAGGACACCCACCGATGCCCGACACCCCGACCGCCCCCGTCATCCACGGCGACGTCCCCGGCTCCTTCGCCCGCGCCGTCCTCGCCGAGCGGCACCCCGCGCTCATCGAGAAGGTGCGCGCCGCGTTCCCGTACGGCCCGCACCAGCACCGCGCCCTCGACGCGCTGCTGCGGAACACCGCGGACGGAGTGATCGAACCGCTCGACGACACCGCGCACGACCGCGAGCGCTGGGAGGCGTGGGGCGGCGAGTGGTTCGGGCGGCCGTGGTTCGACGCGCCGTTCCTGTGGGCGGAGAGCTACTTCTACCGCCAACTCCTCGGCGCCGTCGGCTACTTCACCGAAGGGGCCTGGCAGGGCGTCGACCCGTTCCAGCCGTTCAAGCGGGCCGAGCTCGACACACCCGAGACCGAGGCCGAACTCGCCGCGGTCGACCGGCTCGCCACCGCCTCCGAAGCCGAGCGGGAGCGCGGCCTGCTCCTCGGCGCGCTCTGGGGCAACCGCGCCGACCTCGGCTTCCGGATCGACGCGGGCGGCGCCGACCCGGGCGCCGACACCCGGCTCGTCGCCGACGACTCCGACGCGGTCTGGGCCGCCCTGCCGAAGGGCGGCGGCGCCACGGTCAGCCTCGTCGCGGACAACTCCGGACGCGAACTCCTCGCCGACCTGCTGCTCGCCGACCACCTCCTCACCCACGGCCGCGCCGCACGCGTCGAGCTTCAGGTCAAGCCGTACCCGTACTACGTCTCCGACGCCATGACCGCCGACGTCGTCGACTGCGTACGGCATCTGACACGCGCGGGCGGCGGCGCGGCCGAGGCCGGTGGGCGGCTGTGGGCGGCGATGGGGGACGGGCGGCTGCTCCTGCGCGCCCACCCGTTCTCCTGCGCGCCGCTGCCGTACGCCGACATGCCCGACGACCTGCGCGCCGAGTTCGCCGCGACGACGCTGACCGTACTGAAGGGCGACCTCAACTACCGGCGCCTGGTGGGGGACCGCCTGTGGGAGCCGACCACGTCGTTCGCCGAGCGCACCGCGTACTGGCCCACCCCGGTGGTCGCGCTGCGCACGCTGAAGTCCGACGTGATCGTGGGGCTCGACCCGGAGGTCCGGGGCGCACTGGACGCCGCCGAACCCCACCAGAAGTGGCGGGTCAGCGGCGCCCACGCCCTCGTACAGGCACACACGTAGCGCGTCAGGCGGTGCGCTCCAGCGTCTCCAGGGACCGGCCCGCCGTCTCCCGGACGAACGCCGCCGTGAACGCGAACGCCAGCACGCAGATCCCCGCGAAGAGCGCGAACGCCACGCCCGCGCCCGCCGTCAACAGCACAGGGAAGACCAGCGAGACGACGAAGTTCGCGGCCCAGTTGGTGCCCGAGCCGACACTGACGCCGACGCTGCGCACCCGCAGCGGGAACAGCTCCGGCAGCATCACCCACAGCAGCGGCGCCCAGCTCAGCGAGTAGGCGACCTTGAAGAGGGCGAGGCTGCCCACGGCCGCGACCTGCCCGAACGTGTCGTGCAGCAGGCCGAGCGAGAACACCGCGCACAGCGTGCTCATGCTGACGATCATCAGGACCAGCCCGGTCAGTAGCAGCGGCTTGCGGCCCACCCGGTCGACCAGGCGGCCCGTCACGAACGTCGTGACGATGGAGAGGAGGCCGAGGCCGACGCTGTTGAGGAGGGCGGCGGAGTCCCCGAAACCGGCCGCCTTCAGGATCGTCGGCGCGTAGAACACGATCGTGTTGGAGCCGATGACCTGCTGGATGACCGCCATCGCGACGGCGACGCAGAGCCCGCGCCGCACCCGGAGGTCCGCGAACAGCTCCTTCAGACGGCCCCGGCGCTCGTCCGCACTCTGCGCGGCGGCGCGGATGTCCCGCAGCTCGGCCTCCGCCTCCTCCTCGGTGTGCAGCCGCAGCAGCACGGCCTTGGCGTCGTCCGCGCGCCCGTGCGCCACCAGCCAGCGCGGGGTCTCCGGCTGCGTCCACATCCCGGCGAACAGCACGGCGGCGGGGACGATCGCGAGACCGAGCATCCAGCGCCAGGCACCGGCGTCGGAGAGGAGGTACGAGATGAGGTACGACACGAAGATGCCGACCGCGATCATCATCTGGTTGAGCGTGGAGACCCGGCCGCGGATGCGCGTCGGCGCCAGCTCGGAGAGATAGCTGGGGATCACGGACGAGGACAGGCCGACGGCCACACCCGTGATCACCCGGAACGCGATCAGCGGCCACGGCCCCGCGGCCAGCGCCATGCCGAGCGCGCCCGCCCCGAACACCACGGCCGTGCCGAGCATCACCGGGCGGCGCCCCCAGCGGTCGGTGGCGGGCCCCGCCGCGAAGCAGCCGGCGATCGCGCCGATCATCAGCGAGCTGACGAACGCGCCCTGCATCCACGCGCTCAGCCCCAGATCCCGGGTGAGGAACAGCTGGGCGCCCGCCACGATGCCCATGTCGTACCCCGACAGCAGACCGCCGAAGGCGCCACAGAGATAGAGCAGAAGTGTACGGCGTGATCGGACATCCGCGCCCGGTGCGTCGGACACCTGGGTCCGGGTGACGGCAGGCATGAACAGCTCCCTTGCTGGTCGGCTCCGCATCATTAGCGTCAACACTCCGACGAAAATCAAGGGGGTAGCGACCAGCACTTTTGATTTCTGTCGCGAGTCTTGACGAAAATGCCGGAGGCGGGGGAGTATCCGACGCATGGCAGTGGTCAAGAACCCCACCGTGCTCCGCCGGTTGCGGTACGGGAACGTGGAGCGGGTCCTCCAGGTGCTGCGCAGGCAGGGCCCCAGCAGCAGGGCCGATGTGGGCACCGCCACAGGGCTCTCCCGCACCACGCTCTCCGGCATCGTCGGACAGCTCCTCGCCGACGGCGTCGTCACCGAGGAACCCGCCGGCCCGCCCTCGGGCCGGGGCCGCCCCGTGCACCGGCTCACCCTCAACCCGCGGTCCGCCCAGGCGGTCGGCATCGAGGTGGGCCGCGAGCGCATCACGGTCGCGATCGCCAACGCGGCGCACGAAGTCACCGCCTTCGCCGGCACCCACCACGCACTGCGCTCCCCGGACCGTGAACAGGCGGGCGCCGCACTGGAGTTGCTGCGCAACCTCGCCGCACGCGAAGGCATCGACCTCGCCGGACTCGGCGGCGTCGGTATCGGCACACCGGGGCCCGGAGACACCACGGAGCGCCGCAGGACCGTCGCCGACGCGGTCGCCGAGGCCCTCGACGTACCGGTCCTCGCCGACAACAACACCCGGCTCGCCGCCCTCGGCGAGGCCATCTGGGGCGCGGCCCGCGGCGCGGGCGACGCCCTGCACGTCACGCTCTCGTACGGCATCGGCGGCGGGCTCGTCGCCGGTGGACTGCTGTTCCGGGGAGCGCGGGGCGCGGCCGGCGAGCTCGGACACATCAGCGTCGACCCGGACGGGGCGCGCTGTTGGTGCGGCGGGCACGGCTGCCTGGAGCAGGTCGCCGCGGTGCCCGCGCTGCTGCGGGCGGCCGGGCGGCGCAGCTGGGGCCGGTTCACACAGGCGCTCGCGGACGGCGAGGAGGCCGAGCGGGCCGCCGTGGAACGCGCGGCGCACGCCGTCGGCCGCGCCCTCGCCGCCGCCTCAAGCACCGCCGACCCGCGCCGCGTCGTCATCGGCGGCGAGCTCGCCGAGCTCGGCCCCGTCTTCCTCGGCCCCGTCGAGAACGCCTTCCGCCACTACACACCCACCCGCGTCCACCGCGGCGTGGAACTCGTCCCGGCGGCGCTCGGCGAACGCTCCGGCGCCCTCGGCGCGCTCGCCCTCGTCTTCCACGAGTCACCACTGCTCGCGGGGTACTCGACGCAGGACACCGCGGCACGCGACACGGAAGCCGACGGGACCTCCGACGCGGAAGCCGCCGCCACCCACGCCTCGTAACAACCACCGCACCTCGACACCGCACCCCGACCGAACACCCCCCTCGTACGATCCGAAAGGCCACGCCGTGCGCCACAACATGCTCTTCCTCATGACCGACCAGCACCGGGTCGACACCCTCGGCGCCTACGGCAACCCGCACGTGCGCACCCCGAACCTCGACCGGATCGCCGCCGAGGGCACCCGCTTCGACAGCTGCTACACACCCACCGCCATCTGCACCCCGGCCCGCGCCAGCCTGCTGACAGGCGCGGCCCCCTTCCGGCACAAGCTGCTCGCCAACTACGAGCGGAACGTGGGGTACTTGGAGGATCTGGCCGACGACCAGTTCACCTTCGCCGAGCAGCTGAAGGGCGGCGGCTACAACCTCGGCCTCATGGGCAAGTGGCACGGCGGCGTGAAGCGCACCGCCGCCGACTACGGCTTCGAGGGCCCGAACCTGGAGGGCTGGCACAACCCGGTCGACCACCCCGACTACCTCGCCTACCTCAAGGAGAACGGCCTGCCCGAGTACGCCATCTCCGACCGGATGCGCGGCACCACCCCCAACGGCAGCCCCGGCAACCTCCTCGCGGCCCGCCTCCACCAGCCCGTCGAGGCCACCTTCGAGTACTACCTCGCGACCCGCACCATCGAAATGCTCCGCCGGTTCGCCGAGGACGAGAAGGGCGGCAAGGGCAACCCCTTCTTCCTCGCCACCCACTTCTTCGGCCCCCACCTGCCGTACATCCTGCCGAACGAGTACTTCGACATGTACGACCCGGAGCTCGTCGAACTGCCCGCCTCCATGGCCGAGACGTTCGCGAACAAGCCGCCCGTACAGAGCAACTACAGCCAGCTGTGGGCCTTCGACACCATGCCCCTCGAAGACAGCCGCAAGCTGATCGCCGCGTACTGGGGCTACGTCACCCTCATCGACGAGCAGATCGGCCGCATCATGCAGGCCGTGCGCGACCTCGGCCTCGACGAGCGCACCGCCGTCTGCTTCACCGCCGACCACGGCGAGTTCACCGGCGCCCACCGCCTGCACGACAAGGGCCCCGCCATGTACGAGGACATCTACCGCATCCCCGGACTGCTCCGCGTCCCCGGCGGTGCGGCGGGCCAGGTGCGCGACGAGTTCGTGTCACTGACCGACTACACGGCGACCATCCTGGAGCTGGCCGGCGCCGACGCGAGCCCCGCCGTCGACAGCCGCAGCCTGCTCCCGATTGCGAACGGCGAGCACCCCGAGTGGGCCGAACACCACCTCGCCGAGTACCACGGCCACCACTTCCCGTACCCTCAGCGCATGCTCCGGACGCGCCGCTACAAGCTGGTCGTGAACCCCGAGTCGCACAATGAGCTGTACGACCTCCAGGCCGACCCCGACGAGTTGCAGAACCGGTACGAGCACCCCGAGCTGCGCGAGGTGCGCACGGACCTGATGCACCGCCTGTACCACCTGCTGCGCGACCGCGGCGACAACTTCTACCACTGGATGACCCCGATGTACGACGTGCCGACCGACTACGACACGACGCTGTCCGCGTTCGAGTCCGAGGGCGTGGCGTGAAGAGCTGCTGCTCCCCGTCCCGCGACGGCGGCCCCTCGGGTGCCGCCGCCGCGGAACCGCTCGCACTCACCGTCACACCTCGCGAGGCGCCCGCCTACGACACACGTGTCACGCTCCCCGGCGGCACCTTCCGCATGGGCAACGAGGACGCCGAAGCCAACCCCGGCGACGCGGAGGGGCCGGTGCGCTCCGTGCGCGTGAAGGCGTTCGCCATCGACGTGTACGCCGTCACCACCGCCCGCTTCGCCGCCTTCGTCGAGGCGACCGGGCACCGCACCGAGGCCGAACGCTTCGGCTGGAGCTACGTGTTCGCGAAGTTCCTCCCCGGCCACCTGCGGAAGATCTCGCCGCGCCCCGACGCCACCCCGTGGTGGTGCGGCGTGGAGGGCGCCACGTGGCGCGCCCCGGAGGGCCCCGGCAGCGACCTCGAAGGCCGCTGGGACCACCCGGTCACCCACGTCGGCTGGGCGGACGCCGTCGCCTTCGCGAAGTGGGCGGGCGGCCGGCTGCCCACCGAGGCCGAGTGGGAGTACGCGGCCCGCGGCGGCCTCGACCAGGCCCGCTACGCCTGGGGCGACGAACTCACCCCCGACGGCGCGCACATGTGCAACATCTGGCAGGGCACCTTCCCCACCAAGAACACGGAGGACGACGGCTACGCGGGCACGGCCCCCGTCCACGCGTACCAGGCCAACGGTTACGGCTTGTACAACGTCGCCGGAAACGTGTGGGAGTGGAACGCCGACCTGTGGCAGGCCGGCGGCGACCCCAACACCCGTGTCATGCGCGGCGGTTCCTACCTGTGCCACCACTCGTACTGCAACCGCTACCGCGTCGCCGCCCGCACCTCCAACACGGCGGACAGCACCTCGGGCAACACGGGGTTCCGGGTGGCCTATTCGGTCTGATCCGGCCCGACGGGAACCCGATGCCGGATGCACACAGTGGTTGACGCCACGGGTCGCGTCCGGCTTTCCTGATCGCTGTGGCCACCGCACGGTGGCCGGGCGCGGACGGGGGACCGGATGGGCATCGCGGACGAGGTCAGGTCGGTCCGCTTCGGCAGCTCGCTCTCGGCGCAGCAGCTCTTCACCAACCGGCACAGCGAGACCGCCGCCCTCCTCGCCAAGGCCGACGAGGTCCGCGCGGCGCGCCTCGTCGACCCCGACCTCAACCTCGGTCTGCGCGAACCCAGGCGCAACGTGCTGGTCTTCCACGGCGCGGGCGGCATCGGTAAGACCCGGCTCAGCGCCGAGTGCGAGCGCCTCTTCGGCCTGCGGCCCGAACCGGGCGGCACCCGGCGGGCCGCCATCCGCATCGACTTCTCCGAACCCTCGGCGCGCGACCCCGAGCTGTACCTGCTCGCCCTGCGCGCCGGACTGGCACGTTTGGCGCCGTCGTTCCCCGCCTTCGACACCTGCCTCGCCCTGTACTGGACCCGCAGGCACCCGGGCGCCTCGCTGCACGAATTCGTCCACCAACAGTCCCTGCTCGGCGGGCTCGTCGACCGGGAGGCCCTCGCGGGCAACCTGCGGAACTTCGCCACCGGCCTCCTCGACAGCGCGGGACCCGTGGTCGGCGGCGCGACCCGCGCCCTCGCCGTGACCTGGGAAGCGATCCGGCACGCCCGGCAGACACGAACGCTGGAACGCGAATGCCCCTGGTTCACGGCCTGCGTACAGGAGGAGGACCTGGAGGAACTGCGGCTGCACCTGCCGCTGCTGCTCGGCTGGGACCTCGCCCGGCTGCAACGCCACGGCGACGTCGACGTCCTGCTCTGCCTCGACACCTTCGAGCACGTCTCGCACGGCGCGCACCGCGCCCGCCGCGGCGACCTGGAGGACACCGTCGCCCGCAGCATCTTCCACCTGCCCTCCGTCACCGCCCTGCTCACCACCCGCAACCGACTCGACTGGGGCTCCGAACTCCGCGCCGCCACCTTCGAGTACGCGGGTCCGACGGACTGGCCCGGCCTGGTGGCGGAGACGGGCGGCGACCAGTACCGGGTGGGCGAGCTGTCCGCGCCGGACTGCGAGGACTACCTCAGCGGCTGCCTCCTCAACCCCGACGGCACACCGGCCGTCCCGGCGCCGCTGCGCGCCTCCATCGCCGCCATGTCCGCGGGCCTCCCGCTCTACCTGGACGTCGCCGCCCAGCACTTCCGCAACCTGGCCACACGCGGCCGCACGCCCACCGCCGACGACTTCGCGCGCGGGCTGCCGCAGATCGTCGTACGGATGATGGAGGACCTGGACGACGACGAGGCCGACCTGCTGCGCACGGCGGCCCTCCTCGGCGTCTTCGACCGCGAGACACTCCACGTCGCGCTGCCGGGGCTGCGCGCCGCCGCGATCGAACGGTTCCTGGAGCGCGGTTTCGTCACCGTACGAGGCGATGGTCTGCACTCCGTGCACGAACTGCTGCAGACGTCGGTGCGGGTGCACGACGCGGCGACGTCCAGCCCTTGGTCACCGGAGGAGTGGCGGGAGGCGGAGGGGCGGCTCGCGCACCATTGGGCATCCTGGCTCCAGGACCCGGCCTCGTCCCTGCGGCGCGACCGCCGCACTCACGCGCTGGCCTTCTGGCAACTGGCGAGCCTGTACGCCACGACCGATGTCGACGCCGATGCCCTGGCGCAGGTCATCATGCAGTTCGAGTCGCAGGGCGCCTGGGCCGCCATCGACGGCGCCCGAAGCCAGCCCGAGCCCCTCCTCACGGCCCGCGGCCATGCCTTGATGCACATCCTCGACGGCATTTTGGAGCGCCATGTCGGAACGGTGGAGGAGGCACTCGACCGCTACACCCTGGCTCATCGCTCGCCCGACCTCACCGGGGACATGCGCCGGCTGGCGTGCCAATGTCTGGGCGGCGCGTACGCAATGCGGCACGGCGACGCCGGCGCGCTCTACCGCGAGGTCATCGAAGGGGCGGACAGCGGCGACTGGCTGGCGCCCGTCGCGCGGTCCTCGCTCGCGAACTGGCTCAGCCGCCGCGGCGACCTCGTAGGAGCGCTCGCCACCGCGCGGACGATCGAGAGCCAGGGAGACGGCGAGGCCGCCAAACGGCAGTCCGACTACCGGCGTTGGGAGCAGATCGGAGGAATCCTCCTGCACGCAGGACAGTTCGACGAGAGTGTCACCGCGTTCGAGCGGTCCCGGCAGGCCGCGCTGGCGGAGGGCTCCCCGCTGATGACGGCCACCGCCACCCGCCACGTCGCCCTCGCCTCCTGCTGGAGCCGGCCCGCCGGCGCGCTGACGATCATCGACCGCGCGGAGGCGCTCAATCGCGAACTCGGCCAGAAGGTGGGCGTCGCCCAGTGCCTCACGTCACGCGCGGTCGCCCTCACGGGAACCGTTCCCCTCGGCGTCGTCGACACCCTCCTCGACGAGGCACATGCGACGTTCCTCGACGGCGGCTTCGAAAACGATGCGCTCGCCCCGCTGGCCGTCGCGGTCTTCGCCGCCGCCGTCGACCACGACCCCACCCTCGCCGAAGAGCGCCGCGCGCGCCTGTACGAGGCGGCGGCCGGCCACCGTCCGCACCATTGGCTCGCGGCGGCCGACGTCTGGACCGGGCACCGGGACGAGTTCGACGCGATGACCTGGCCCCAGGGCCCCGACCGCGCCTGGCAGGACTGGACCGACGTCCTCACCGCGCGCCGCCGCGCCCGCACGACCGACTGAGTCACTGTGCAGCCGGAGCCCCGGCGACGTACTCCACGGTGACCTGCTCCGCGTGCGGTGCGAGCAGCGCGCGCAGCTCCTCGGCCGCCGTCTTCAGCAGGTGCCCGTCGCGGTCCGCGCGCACCGTCTCCATGAGGAACGCGACGCGGGTCGAGTCCTCGGTGACACAAGTGCGGTGCGCGTCGCGGTGGTTCCAGTGCCGGGTCAGTACGCCGGTGGAGTCGGTGTAGACGATCTCGCCGGGCTTGGGGTGCTCGACGGTGTCCGGCTCGCCGAGCGGGGTGAACTCCTCGGTGCCGTCCGCGTACCGGATCTCGACGACGTCGCCCGTCACATGGTCGAGGTCGAAGGCCCCGGCGGGCAGCCCGTGCCGCACGGAGACGGCGTTGTACGAGTCGACCGCCGGGTTGATGCGCGGCAGCGCGCCCTTCTTCGCCATGCGGCGGCCGAGCGCGTCGACGCTGGGGCGGATGCGGCGCGGATTGGTGCCGAAGGAGCGGTACGCGGTGTGCCACGCCTCGATGCGCGGGTCGGTCTCGTCGGCGGGCTGCCAGGAACCGTCGGCCAGTTCCCGCTCCAGGCCGTCCACGGCGGCGACCGTGTCGGGCCACGGCTCGTGGCCGCGCAGGCCGGTGGCCGTGACCACGGCGACGAGCGTGTCGGGGAAGGCCTCGGCGACGGCGGGCGTGAGGTGGAAGGCGGGCATCTGGGGCTCCGTTTCTGGGTCTTGTGTGCGTTGTCACGTGCGTGTTGTCACGTGCGTGTTGTCACGTGCGTGTTGTCACGTGTGCGTTGTCACGTGTGTGTTGTTACGTGTCCGAGGTGGCGGGGACGGTCAGGTCAGGGCGAGGAGGCTGACGGCCACCGCCGCCGTCCCCAGGCCGACCAACTGCCCCCGGTGGATGCGCTCCGCGAGCACGCCGCGCGCGAGCAGCACCGTACCGGCCGGGTACAGGGCGGTGATGACGGCGACGACGGTGAGGTCGCCGCTGCGGGCGGCCAGCAGGAACAGCAGGTTCGCGAGCGAGTCGAGCACGCCGGCCGCCGCCGAGATCCCGTACGCGGGCTTCTCCGCGCCGAGCCGCCGGAACATCAGCCCGGCCGCGCCCAGCGTGACGGCCGACGACACGGCCCTGCCCACGATCAACGGCGCCACACCGCTGTCCGACGGCGCCTGGTGCAGACACACCAACTGCAGCGCGATGGCCGCGCCCGCACCGAACGCGAGCAGCAGCGCCGTGCGCGAGGGCCGCGCCGAGCCCGCGCCGCTCCCGGCGCTGACGAGCACCACGGCGACGAGCGCGAGCGGCAGCCCCACGAGCCCCGCCGTGGCGAGATGCTCGCCCTGCGACAGGCCGACGGCGACCGGCAGCGCGGCGGACACCAGTGCCGTCACGGGGGACAGGACGTTCATCGGCCCGATGGCGAGGGTCTTGTAGAGCATCGCGAACGCCGCCGCCGACGCGACACCGGAGGCCGCGCCCCACGCCACGGCGCCTGATCCGAACGAGGCGCCGAGGAACGGCCACAGCAGCAGCTCGACCGCGAGACTGGCGGGCGCCGCGACCATCACGGTCCGCAGCACGTGCGCCTTGCGGGCGCCGAGACCGCCGAGGAAGTCGGCGCATCCGTAGGCGAGAGAGCTGCCCAGGGCCAGCAGCAGAGCGATCACGAAACTTTCCTTGTCATGCGGTGGCATGCCGTTCATGCCGTACGATTCAGTGGAACGACTAGACCGTACATCAAAACGACCGTGAGGTGATCCGGTGCCCGAGACCGAGGAAGCCCTGCGCACCCTCGCGCGCAATGTCCGGACGGCCCGCGCCCGCGCCGGCCTCTCCCTGGACGAGCTCGGCCGCCGCGCCAAGGTCAGCAAAGGCGCCCTGGTCGGTCTCGAAAAGGCCCAGGGCAACCCGAACTTCGCCACCCTCATCCGGCTCGCCGACACCCTCGGCGTCTCGGTCTCCGCCCTCCTCGAAGGACCCGCCGAGGCGCGCGTGCGCGTCGTGTCGGGGGACGAGGCGCTGCCGCTGTGGCAGGGGGAGAAGGGCGGCGAGGCCCGCCTCATGCTGACGACCGCGGGCCCGGCCCCCGTCGAGGTGTGGCGCTGGCGCCTCGAACCCGGTGAGGAGTATCCGAGCCACCCCCACCAGGCCGGGGTCGTCGAGACGGTGAGCGTCACCGCCGGACGCATGACGCTCGTCGTCGACGGCACCGAACACCCCGTCGCGGCCGGTCAGACCGCCACCTTCGACGGGGACGCCGCGCACGGGTACCGGGGCGCGGGGGACGGCACCTGCCACCTGATCATGACGGTGCAGCTGCCGCCGGGATCGTAGCGTCGGCCCGAGTCACCAACTGAGCCCCGCCGCCACCGGCCGGTGGTCACTGCCGGTCGCGGGCAGCACCCACGAGCGGTCCGTCGTGACGCCCCCGACCAGGATCTGGTCGATGCGCACCACCGGGAAGTCCGCCGGGTAACTGAAGCCGAAGCCGCTCCCGGCCTCCTCCTGCGCCGAGTCGAGGCGCGAGGTGAGCCCCACGAGGGCCCGGTCGTCCGTGCTGCCGTTGAGGTCGCCGAGCAGGACCACCCGCTCGTTCCTCTCGGCGGCGATCGCCTCCGCCAGCGCCCGCGCGTTGCGGTCCCTGCTCTCCGTCCAGAAACCCGAACGCGGCATGACACGCACGGACCCCAGGTGCGCCACGTACACCGCCACCGGCCCCCGGTCCGTGGCCACCGTCGCGCGCAGCGCCCGGTTGTAGCCGGCCTTCACGGAGTCCGGCTTCGCGGCGCCCAGCGGGCCCACGTCGATCGCGGTGTCGACCGCTTCGACGTCCGACAGCGGCGACTTGCTCCACAGCCCGACCGTGCCGAGCACGGTGTGGTGCGGATACGCATCGGCCAGCTCCTTCTCGTACGTGCCGCGGGCCCGCTCCGTGATCTCCTCCAGCGCGAGCACATCCGCGCCGGACGCCGCCAGGTCGCGGGCCGTGCCCGCCGGATCCCGGTTGTCAGCGCCGACGTTGTGACTGACCACGGTGAGGTCACTGCCACCCCCGTGGGCCCCGTCGCCCAACAGCAGCCCGCCGAAGAGGCTCGTCCACACCACGGCCGGCAGCAGCAGCGCGACGGCGGCGGAGGCCGAGCGGCGCACCAGCGCGGCGAGCAGCAGCACCGGTATCGCGAGGCCGAACCACGGCAGGAACGTCTCCACCAGGCTGCCGACACCCGCCGTGTCCGGCAGCCACGCGTGCAGCGCCATGAGCAGCCCGAGCAGCACCGCGAGCGCCGCGAGCACCCGCCCGCGCCGCCACGGACCCGATGCGCGGCGCGCGCCGCGCACCGGGCCCCGGCCACCGGATCCGGCCGGACGTTCTTGTGCACGGTCGGCCGTGCGGAGCGTACTGGTCACTTCTGCAACCTCGGGTCCTCGGTGGGGTCGGCGTACTCGGCCGGGCAGCCGCGGTCGACGGCGGCGGGGCGCAGCTCGAAGTGCCATGGCTCGTTGGCGTAGATCTGGCACAGGCCGTAGCGGGCACCGTGCTCGGACAGCCATTCCGCGGCCCCCGAGCCGCCGAGGTCGACCGCGTCCCCCGACACGTGCTCGGAGGTCTCCGGGGAGCGCCAGCCGCTGTTGACCCGGAACTCGACGCCGTCGCCCGCGGCGTCCCCGGCGGCCTTGCGCAGCGCGTCGCCGAGTCCCGGATCGAGCTTGCCCACGGCCGGGACGTCCTCGTCGAACACGGTCGTCCCGTCGGTCACGTCACCGTCCGCCGTGCCCGACGCGACGACCGTGCCGGTCACCACCGTCACCGCGACCAGGCCGCCGGCGAGCAGCCGCCGCGTCCGGCGACGGGGACGTTTTCGTAGGGGAGCGGTTCGTAGGGGAGCGGTTCGTAGGGGAAGAGTGTGTTCGGGAAAGCTGCTCTGAGTCATGCCGCCAGTGAAGGCGGCGCGATGTTGCCGGAACGTCTGCGGTTTTCGATATGCCGGCGATATGCGGCGGCTCGTAGCGTGAGACGCATGCGTGTGCTGATAGTCGAGGACGAGCGGTATCTGGCGGAGGCCGTACGCGACGGGCTGCGCCTCGAGGCCATCGCGGCCGACATCGCGGGCGACGGCGCCACGGCCCTCGACCTGCTGAGCGTCAACTCGTACGACATCGCCGTCCTCGACCGCGACATCCCGGGACCGTCCGGCGACGAGGTCGCCCGGCGCGTCGTCGCCTCCGGCAGCGGCATGCCGATCCTCATGCTCACCGCCGCCGACCGCCTCGACGACAAGGCGTCCGGGTTCGAACTCGGCGCCGACGACTACCTCACGAAGCCGTTCGAGCTCCAGGAACTCGTGCTGCGGCTGCGCGCCCTCGACCGCAGGCGCGGCCACAGCCGGCCACCCGTACGGGAGATCGCGGGCCTGCGCCTCGACCCGTTCCGCAGGGAGGTGTACCGCGACGGCCGGTACGTCGCGCTGACCCGCAAGCAGTTCGCCGTGCTGGAGGTCCTCGTCGGCGCGGAAGGCGGCGTCATCAGCGCAGAGGAACTCCTGGAACGCGCGTGGGACGAGCACGCCGACCCGTTCACCAACGCCGTCCGCATCACCGTCTCCGCCCTCCGCAAACGGCTCGGCGAACCTTGGGTCATCGCCACCGAACCGGGCGTCGGCTACCGCATCGACGTACGACCCGAGGACGGGGGAGCGGCCAGTGGAAGCAGTGGAAACCGTGGATGAGGCAGTGGAAGCCGTGGACAGGGAGCGCGGGCTCAGCGTCCGCGTCCGGCTCACCCTCAGCTACGCGGGATTCCTCATGGTCGCCGGGGTCCTGCTGCTCGCCGCGATGTGGCTGTACATTGAGCACTCCCTGCCCGACATCACCTCCGTCGCGGGCGGCAGCATCCTGGTCCGCTCCGAGCTGCTGCGCGGCTTCGCGCCCGCGGCCGCCGGAGTCATGGTGTTCCTGCTCGTGTTCGGCCTCGCCGGCGGCTGGTTCCTCGCCGGACGCGTGCTCGCCCCGCTGGACCGCATCACGGACGCCACCCGCGCGGCGGCGCGCGGCTCGCTGTCCCACCGCATCCAACTGGCGGGCCCGCGCGACGAGTTCCGCGAACTCGCCGACGCCTTCGACGCGATGCTCGCGAAACTCCAGGCACACGTCGACGAACAGCGGCGCTTCGCGGCCAACGCCTCCCACGAACTGCGCACCCCGCTCGCCGTCTCCAAGTCACTGCTCGACGTGGCCCGCGCCGACCCCGACCGCGACATCGACGAACTCGTCGACCGGCTCAGCGCCGTCAACACCCGGGCCATCGACCTCACCGAGGCGCTGCTCCTGCTCAGCCGGGCCGAGCGGCGCGCCTTCACCCGCGAGGACGTCGACCTGTCCCTCGTGGCGGAGGAGGCCGTCGAGACCCTGCTCCCGCTCGCCGAGCGCCACGGCGTCACCCTCGAAACCCACGGCGAACCCGCCCGCGCGTCCGGCTCGCAGGCGCTGCTGCTGCAACTCACCACGAACCTCGTGCACAACGCGATCGTCCACAACCGGCCCGAGCGGGGCACCGTCCGCGTCACCACCGGCGCCGGTGTGCGCCCCGGCACGGCGCGCCTCACCGTCGAGAACACCGGCGAGGAACTCTCCCCGGCCCTGGTCGCCACCCTCACCGAACCCTTCCGGCGCGGCACCGACCGCATCCACGGCGACCACGCGGGCGTCGGCCTCGGCCTCGCCATCGTCGCGTCCCTCACCCGCGCCCACGACGGCACGCTCACCATCGCCCCTCGCACCGGCGGCGGCCTGCGCGTGACCGTGGAGCTGCCGGCCGCCGCCGTGTGAGGTCGGCCACCGAAGACCCCTTCAGCTCCAAGAACCCCAGGTCACCGTGTCATCATGCGATGACATCGCTTGATGACATGAACGGGAAGACCTTGCAGCCCTCCGTGCAGCCCTCCATACCGACGCCCGCGCCCAGCCCCGCCCAAGCCCCCGACCCGGCCCCGGCCCCGCTCCGCCACCCCCGCGCCCTCGTACCGGTACTGGTCGGCCTCGGCATGCTGGTCGCCGTCGTCAGCAGCCTCGGCGCGCCGCTGATCCCGACCATCGCCGCCGAGGACCACGTCGCCGTCTCCACCGCGCAGTGGGCGCTGACGGTCACGATGCTGGTCGGCGCCATCGCGACCCCCGTGATGGGGCGGCTCGGGGACGGTCCGCACCGCAAGCGCGTCATCCTCGGCGGACTCGCCGCCGTCCTCGTCGGCAGCCTCCTCGCGGCGCTGCCCATCGGCTTCGCCTGCCTCCTCGCGGGCCGCGCACTACAGGGCGTCGGCATGGGCCTCGTACCGCTGGCCATCGCCACCGCCCGCGACGCGCTGCCGCCGGAGAAGGCGCGCGGCGCGGTCACGACGCTGTCGCTGACCACCGCCGCGGGCATCGGACTCGGCTACCCGATCACCGGGCTCTTCGCCGAGTACCTCGGCATGTACGCCGGGTTCTGGTTCGCGGTCGGCACGGCCGCCGCGGCCTTCGTCGCCACCCTGATCGTCGTGCCGAAGCCGCCGCACCGGCCCAGCACCCCCATGGACGTGCCGGGCGCGCTGCTGCTCGCGGGCGGCATGGCGGCGCTGCTCCTCGCGCTCGCGGAGGGGGAGCGGTGGGGGTGGGGATCGGTACGGCTCATCGCCCTGGCCGTCGCCGCGATCGTCCTCCTCGGCGGCTGGATCGCCCACTCCCTGCGCTCCACGCACCCCCTCGTCCGCGTCCGCCTCGTCAAGGACCGCGGCGTACTCGTCGCCAACCTGACCACGATGGTCGGCGGCGTCGGCACGTACCTGCTGATCTCCCTCGTGACCCGCTACGTACAGACCCCGGAATCCGGTGGCTACGGCTTCGGCGCGTCCATCGTCGTCACCGGGCTGCTGCTCGTGCCGTTCTCCGCCGCGAGCCTCGTCACCGGGCGCCTTGTGCGGGCGATGGGCCGGGCCGCGACGCCCGCCCGGATGCTGCCGCTCGGCTGCCTGCTCTCGCTCGGCTCGCTGGTCTGCTTCCTGCTCGCCCGCTCCAGCCTGTGGGGCATCGGCACCATGATGGCGCTCGCCGGACTCGGCGTCGGAGTCACCTTCGCCGTCACCCCCGGCCTCATCGTCGCCGGGGTGCCCGCGGCGGAGACCGGCAGCGCCATGAGTTTCAATCAGGTCGTGAAGTACATCGGATACTCGACCGGCAGCGCGCTCAGCGCCGTCGTCCTCCAGGCCTCCACCGCCCCCGGCGCCACGCTCCCCACGAACGACGGCTACCACAACGCGGGACTCGTCGGCTGCGCCGCGTTCCTGGCCACCGGAGTCATCGCCGTCGCCCTCACCCGCACCGGCGCCCGCCCGCGCCCCTCCGTCGTCGCGGCCGCCGCGAGCGCCGAGGCCCGCACCGAAGCGAGCCGCACATGACGGCCGGCGGCACCGCCCCCGACCGACGCCGCAACGGCGCCCGCAGCAGCGCCCGCAGCCGCGAGGCGCTCCTCGAAGCGGCGACCCAGCTGTTCTCCGAGCGCGGCTACGACCGCACCACCATCCGCGAGATCGGCGAACGCGCGGGCGTCGACGCCGCCCTCATCTCCCGCTACTTCGGCAGCAAGGCCCTCTTGTACGTGGCGGTGCTGCACGCCGAGCACGGCGACACCGCCCCCGCCGACCTGCTCACCGAGCCCAGGCTCCGCGAGGTCGCGCGGCGCGCGGAGCGGCGCGGACCCGTGCCGCTGTTGCGCGTCGCCGTCCAGCCCTCGACCGACCGGGCCGCGCAGGACGCCGCCCGCGCCGCCCTCCAGGCCCGGCTCGTCGAGCCGCTGCGCGAGCGTTTCGCCCGCGACGGCCGCGACCGCCCTGGCCTGCGCGCCGACGTCCTCGTCGCCTCCGTCGCCGGAGTGCTGCTGGCCCGCCACTCCGGCGCCTTCGACGACCTCGCCGGAGCCGACCTCGACGAAGTCGTCGACATACTCCTGGAGTCCTGGGGCGCCGACTGACGCGCCCCGGCACCCCGGCACCCCCGCACCCCCGCACGCCCGCGCACCTGCCACCCGAACGGCGGCATTCGAACCGCCTCGATCTGCGCCGCCGCCCCATGGGCGTGAGCCTCGCTAGTAACCGACCGTTCCTTCGAGGTGCTGGAGATGGTGGAGATGGCGGAGATGCAGACGAGAGCCCTGATCTCAGAATTTCTCGGCACGTTGCTGCTGGTGTTCTTCGCGGTCGGATCGGCGGTCCTGGGAGCCCAGTTCATCGGCACCCTCGGCATCGCCCTCGCCTTCGGCTTCACGCTGCTCGCCCTGGCGTACACCCTCGGCCCGATCTCCGGCTGCCACGTGAACCCGGCCGTCACGCTGGGCATGCTGTGCGCCCGCCGCATCGACGTACAGACCGCCGTCCGCTACTGGATCGCCCAGTTCGTCGGCGGCATCGTCGGCGCCGCCCTGCTGTTCCTGCTGGCCAAGCAGGTGCCGGGGCTCAAGACCGACGGGGCCTTCGGTTCCAACGGCTACGGTGACCGCTCCGACGTGCACATCAACATGGGCGGCGCGTTCCTCGCCGAGGTCGTCCTCACGTTCCTGCTCGTCTTCGTCGTCCTCGGCGTCACCCACCGCGTGGCCGTCGTCGGCTTCGACGGCCTGCCCATCGGCATCGCCCTCGCCGTGATCCACCTCGTCGGCATCCCGCTCACCGGCACGTCCGTCAACCCGGCGCGCAGCCTCGGCCCGGCGCTCTTCGCGGGCGGCGACGCGCTGTCCCAGCTGTGGCTGTTCATCGTGGCACCACTGGTCGGCGGCGTGATCGCGGCCCTCGTCCACCAGCTCACCCACCCCTCCGGCGAGGACCGCACCATCGCCGACGAGGCGTCCGCGGCGGCCTGAAAGCAGCAGCAGAGGGGGGGCATAGATACAAGCTTGTATCTATGCCTGCTAGGGTCCCCGTATGCCTCAACCCCAGCCCCAGCGGACGAAGTCGACCTCGGCGGCGCGCACCGTGTACGCGGTCACCAAGGAGCTGATCCTCACCGGGGAACTCCCCGGCGGCAGCCTCATCAGCGAGGGCGAGATCGCCGAGCGCGTGCGGGTGAGCCGCACCCCCGTGCGCGAGGCGTTCCTGCGCCTGGAGTCCGAGGAACTGCTGACGCTGCACCCCAAGCGCGGCGCCGTCGTCGTGCCCGTACCGCCGGGGGAGGCGGCGGACGTGCTGGAGATGCGGCAGGCCGTCGAGCAGTCCGCCGCCGAACGCATCGCACGCGTCGGCCTCGCTCCCGAACACGAGGAGCGGCTGCGTGAACTCGTCGCGCGGCAGCGGGAGTTGGCGGGGGAGGGGGACGTACGCGCCTTCGCCGTCGCGGACGAGGCGTTCCACCGCGGCGTCGTCGAGGCCTCCGGCAACGCCATCGCCGCCCGCTTCTACGAAACCCTCGGCGACCGGCAACGCCGCATGAGCGTCTCCGCTCTCGGCCACAGGCCCGAGCGACTGCCCGGCCTCGCCGACGAGCACGAGGCACTGCTCGGCCACCTCGGCGCACGGGACGGCGCCGCGTTCGCCGAGGCCCTGCGCACCCACCTGGCCACGACACACGGCCCCCAGCACTGACCCACCCCCCCCGCACACCTGCCACCCCTGAAAGGGCCCTGCCCTCACGATGCTCGACACGCACGCCGTCCAGCAGTCGACCGAACCGTCGGCCGCTCCCATACGCCCCGGACAGTGGAAGACCGTCGCCGCCGCGATGTTCGTCTGCGGCTGGGGCGGCAACCAGTTCACCCCGCTCCTGCTCATGTACCGCGAGCTGGGCGGCTATTCGACCCTCAGCGTCGACGCGTTCCTCGGCGCGTACGTCGTCGGCCTCGTCCCCGGGCTGCTGCTCGCCGGGCCGATGTCCGACCGGCGCGGACGCCGCCCCGTGATGATCGCGGGAACCGTCGCCTCCATCGTCGCCAGCCTCGTCCTGTGCTTCGGCGGACACGCCGCCTGGCCCATCTACGTGGGCCGCCTGATGACGGGCGTCGCCGTCGGCATCGCCATGGCCGTGGGCAGCAGCTGGGTCAAGGAACTGTCGACCGGGGCGGACACCGGCGCCGCCGCGCGCCGCGCCTCCCTCTGCCAGACGGCCGGCTTCGCCCTCGGCGCGGGCGTGGCCGGCGCCCTGGCCCAGTGGGGCCCCTGGCCGATGGTGACGCCGTACGTCGTCCACATCGCCCTCACCGCCGCCGTCCCCGTACTCCTCCTGCGCGTCCCCGAGACGCGGACCGCGGCGCGCGAGGCCGCCGGCTCGCTCCGTGCGCTGCTCGGCGCACTCGCCGCCGACCTGCGCGTCCCCGCCGCGGCCCGCCGCCGCTTCCGCTGGGTGGTGCTGCCGATGGCGCCGTGGGTGTTCGGCGCGGCGGGACTCGCGTACGCGGTGATGCCGCAGCTCGTCGACAACCGGGTCGGTCGCTGGGGCCTCGCCTACGCGACCGCGCTCACGGTACTGACCCTCGGCACCGGCGCCGCCGTGCAGCCGCTCGCGAAGTGGCTCGACGGGCGACCGGGGGTCCGCACCGGCCGTGCCCCCGTCGCGGCCATGTCCGTGATGCTGCTCGGCACGGTGCTGTGCGCCGTCAACTCCGCCGTCCTGTCACCGTGGTTGGCCGCGGCTGCGGCCGTCGCGCTCGGCGCCGGATACGGCATCGCCGTCGTCTCCGGGCTCCTGGAGATCCAGCGGATGGCGGGCCCCGACGACCTCGCGGGCCTGACCGGCATCTACTACACGCTCGCCTACTCCGGGTTCCTGCTGCCCACCGTCCTCGCGACGCTGTCCACGTGGCTGCCGTACTCGGTGATGCTCACCGCGATCGCCGTCGTCGCCCTCGGCTGTCTGGTGCTGGTCACGTTCGGCGGGCGGATGCGCGTGCGCGTCGCGGCCCAGCAGGGCGCGGGCGGCAACTGACCTTTCCCGTAAGCGTGTTCAGCGCCCCGGCTCGTACGTCAGCTGCTTGACCTGCCGTACGAACAGGGCGCTCTCCACGGACCGTACGCCGCCGAGAGCCCCGATCCCGTCGCTCAGATACGAGTACAGCTCCCGGGAGTCGCGGTGCACCGTCGCGGCGAACACCCCGGCCACCCCGGTCACCGCCGCCGCGAACCGCACCTCCGGGTGCGCCGCGAGGGACGCGCCCACATCGGCGAGCGCCGACGGGGAAACCGTCAGCCACAGCGCCGCCATCACCGAACGCCCCAACTGCTCGTGCGTGTGCTGTACGTCGAAGTAGAGGACGCCACTGGAACGCAGCCGGTCCAGGCGCCGCCGCACCACCGACTCCGACTGGTCGGTGGCCGCCTGGAGTTCGGTGAGCGGAACCCGGCCGTCCCGGCGCAGCAGCGCGAGCAGCGTCTCGTCGGCGTCGTCGAAAACCGGGGGAGGGGCGGTCGCGGACGGCTCGGTGAACGGCACGCGCAGCGCCGCCTCCTGGTCCGCGTCCAGCGCGTTGATCTTGTTGAGCCAGCCGACCGGGCCCCCGTAGAACGCGTGCAGCACGCACTGCGCGGTCGCCGAGGTGACGAGGGGTGTGCGCTGCAGCCGCGCGAGCAGCGGTTCGTCCTCCTGCCCGCCGCGCGGCTTGATCGAGCACAGCACTTCGGTGCCGCCGGAGAGCAGCCCCACGTACGAGGTGTCGGGGCGCCGCGCCAGGGCGCCCGCGAGTTGCTCCGCGCCGTCGGGCGCGCAGCGCAGCCGCACCAGCCAACTGCTGCGCCCCAGCAGCGCCTCGTCGGTGACGCCGATGACCCGCAGGCCCACGCTGCCGCGCAACCGGCGGAAGCGGCGGGCGACGGTCTGGTCGGAGACGCCGAGCACGGCCGCGATCCGGCTGAACGGCGCCCGCCCGTCGAGCTGCAGCGCCTGCAGGACCTGGAGGTCGAGTGTGTCGAGCACGCCGGGTCACTTCGCCGTTCTGGAGGTCTTGCTGGAGGTCTTGCTGGAGGTCTTGCGCTGGTTGGCCTGGAAGCGGGCCTTCTTCTGGCGGTTCCCGCACGTGTTCATGTCGCACCAACGGCGGGTGCGGCTCTGGCTGGTGTCGAAGAACGCCGCCCGGCAGGTCGGTGACGCGCACAGGGCCAGCTTTCCGTCCCGTTCGCCCGCGATGACGTCGACCGCGTCGGCGGCGATCACGCTGAGGGCGTCCTCCACGGAGGCGGCGGCGGGGTTCGCTCCGAGCCGCCAGCGCCGCTCGCCCCCGGTCGTCAGGACGGCAGCGGCCCGCCCGTGCGCGCTGAACTCATTGATGGTGCGGACGGCGGGCCCGGGGAGCGGCTCGTGGGCCGCGGCCGCTGTGGCGGCGGCGTGGATCGACTCCCGCAGCTCCCGGGCGAGTTCGAGCTGGGCGAGGGTGCAGGAGTCCACGGCGAGTCCGTACACCGCCAGCCAGTCCATGAGCCGGTCCGGAACCGGAATGCGCTCGACGGGATCGCCATGACGCTCCGACAGGGTGCCCGTGAAGCTCGTGGCCAGCACCTTGCCGAGGCGGAAATCAGGGTACGCAGCGGACATGGAACCACCTTAGCCGGTTGCGGCTCGGCGCGGAGAACTGCTAGAACCGTCTTAGCCGGTTCCACGATGGCCAGGAGGTTCCATGCCCCGCCCGACCAGCGACGTACAAGCCGACGTACAAGCATTTGAAGCCCACGCGGCCGAAGCCGAGCTCGACGAACTGCGCGCGCGCCTCGCCGCCGCGCGGCTGCCGGAGGCCGAGACGGTGCGCGGCGCCGGGGCCGGACCGGCCCGATGGGAGCAGGGTGTTCCGCTCGCCGACCTCGTCGACGTCGTGAACCACTGGCGCACCGCGTACGACTGGCGGCCCTTCGAGGACCGCCTCAACCGCATCGGCCAGTTCCGTACGACCATCGACGGCCTGGGCATCCACTTCCTGCACCGCCGCTCGCCGCGCGCTGACGCCACCCCGCTGATCCTCACGCACGGCTGGCCGGACAGCGTCGCCCGATTCGTCGACATCGTGGAGGAGTTGGCCGACCCGAAGGACCCGGAGGAGCCCGCGTTCCACGTCGTCGTCCCCTCGCTGCCGGGCTTCGGCTACAGCGACAGGCCGGCCTCCACCGGGTGGGGGACCGAGAAGATCGCCGCCGCGTGGGTGGAGCTCATGGGGCGACTCGGCTACGACCGGTTCCTGGCCCACGGCGGCGACTGGGGAGGCAACATCACCACGGTCCTCGGCGGCCGGTTCCCCGAGCACGTGCTCGGCATCCACACCACGTTCGCGGAAGGCCCGCCCGGCCTGTCGACGGACGGGCTGACGGAGGTCGAGCGCCAATGGGCCGAGGACACCCGCGACTTCTGGCAGCGCCGGGCCGCGTACGCGAAGCAGCAGGCGAGCCGGCCACAGACCATCGGCTACTCGCTCGTCGACTCACCGGTCGGCCTTCTCGCCTGGATCCTCGACAAGTTCGCCGAGTGGTCCGACACCGAGGACAGCCCCTTCGAGACGATCCCCATGGACCGCGTGCTCGACGACGTCACCCTCTACTGGCTGACCCGGACCGGCGCGTCGGCGGCCCGCATCTACTACGAGAGCCACAACTCCCTCGACCCCGAACTCCGCGTCGACGTCCCGGCCGCCATCACCGGATACCCCCACGACGTCGAGAAGTGCCCCCGCCCCTGGGCGCAGGAGCGGTACCGGCGGATCGTCCGCTGGCGGACGGCCGAGAGCGGGGGACACTTCGCGGCGATGGAGGTTCCCGAGTACTTCGTCGAGGACCTGCGGGAGGGCCTCGCGGCGGTGCTGGCCGCGCGGCCGTGAGCAGCACCGCCGACCGATCACCGCCGACCGACGGGCTCAGCCCTGCGGGTGGGCCAGATCGAGATCGAGGCGGTCCACCGCGCGGCCGTTCACCGACACCGTCCGCGTCGACGCCGGATACCCGCTCGCGACCAGCGAGTACTCCCCGGCGTCCAGATCACCGAAGGCGTACGCGCCGTCCGAACCCGTCGTCGACGTGCCCACCACGTTCCCGGCGGCGTCCAGCAAGGTGACGCGCGCGTCGGACAGCGGCCGCAGCCCCGACTTCGTACGAATCTGCCCCTGAAGGCGGACACCCGGACGGAGCGTGATCTCCGCAAGCACCGTCGCCGACCGGTCGGCGCGCGCCGCGACGGCGGTCGGCCGGAACCCCTCGGCGGCCACGGAGACCGTGATCTCCCCCTCGGCGACGTCCCCGAACGCGTAGCCCCCGGAGGTGTCCGTGGTGCCGCTCGCCAGTACGTCGCCGCGCGCGTCCGTGACCGTGACGACGGCGCCCGCCACGGGAAGGCCGTCGGCGCCGAGGACCTTGCCGGTGAGGCTGCCCGCGCCGGACAGCAGGATGTCGTGCGCGGCCGGCCGGTCGCCGTCGAGGACGAGGTTCGTGGCGTGCGGGTGGTGGCCCTCCGCCGTCGTGATCAGCACATGGGCGCCGGGACCGGGAACGGGCACGCGGTAGTGCCCGTCGGGCCCGGCGACGGCTGGGGCGAGCTGCTGACCCGAGGGCGAGATGAGGGTGAGTACGGCTCCCGACAGGGCCGCGCCCGAGGCGTCGCGCACGGAGCCGGACAGAGCGGGACCCGCGACCGGCTCCTCGTGCTCGGAAACGGTCGCGGAAGCGGTCGTCCGCTGCGGCACCGACACCGGCTCCCGCCGCGCGGGCACCGGCTCCGGCTTCGGCTCCGTGGCCGGCTTCGGCTCGGGCCGGCGCAGGAACACCGCCCCGACCAGCGCCGCGAGCACGGCCAGCGAACCCGCCACGACCAGGCACAGCTGCATCCCGTCGAGGAACGACTCCGACAGCGCGCCAAGGGCCCGCCCCCGGTCCGCCCCGAGGTCCAACTGGGCCACCGCCCCGAGCCCCTGTGCCTCCGCGGCACCGACGATCCGCTCCGCCGCCGACCCGGTCACCCCGGCATCCGCCAGGTGCCCGGCCAGATTCCCCGTCGACCTCGACGTGAGCAGCGCGCCGAGGATCGCGGGACCGAGCGCGCCGCCCACCTGCCGCAACGCGTTGTTGCCCGCCGCGGCCATGCCCGCCAGGTGGTGCGGCACGGAGGACACGGCCGTCGCCGTCATCGGGGTGACGACGAGACCCATCCCGAGCCCCAGCAGCGCGAGCCGCCAGGACATCGGCCCGAACGAGGTGTCGGCGGTCAGCGACATCAGGGCGAACAGCGCGCCCGCCGCACACAGCAGACCGACGCTGATCAGCACGCGCGGCGACACCCGGTGCATGACACGACCGGCCAGTGGTCCGACGAAGAAGCACACACCGGTCACCATCAGCAGCCGGTACCCGGCGTCCAGGGTGTCGAGCCGCTGCACCATGCCGAAGTAGAGGCTCAGCACGAAGAAGAACCCGATGAGCCCCATGAACGTGATCATCGCGATGAGGCTCGTCGCGCTGAACCCGGCGCTGCGGAACAGCTTCAGGTCGAGCATCGGGCTGGCGCTGCGCCGCTCGAAGACGACGAAGGCGATCAGGCCGACCACGGCAAGGCCAAGCGCCACCAGCACCCGCACGTCCGAGAACGACTCGGCGCCGCCCTCGATCACCCCGTACACGAGCGCCGTGATGGCGACCGTCGCGGTGATCTGCCCCGGCCAGTCCAGGGCACGCGCGTGCGGGGCACGCGAGTCCCTGACGAGGCGGGCCGCGACCGCCATCGCGAGCAGCGCCACGGGTATGGACGGCAGATAGATCCAGCGCCACGACGCGTGGTCGAGGATCACGCCGGAGATCAGCGGCCCGACCGCCAGCGCCGCCATCAGCGACGAGGCCCACAGCCCCACGAACTTGCCGCGCTCACGCGGATCAGGCACCGCCTGACTGATCATCGCCAGCGTCGTCGGCAGCAGCGCCGCCGCGCCGATCCCGGCCAGCGCCTGACCGGTCCACACCACCTCGATCGACCGCGCGCACAGCGCCGTCGCGGCGCCGATCGCGGTGAACGCCAGGCCCGCCTGGAACACCTTCTTGCGCCCGTGCACATCGCCGAACACGCCCGCCGTCAGGATGAGCGCCGCCATCGGCAGCACGAACGCGTCGGACACCCAGGACAGTTCCGATGTGGACGCGCCGAGCGCCCGCTGGATCGCCGGAAGACTCACCGACACGGAGGTCACCGGCAGATAGGCGACGAACACCCCGACACAGGCCATGACGAGTGTGACGGCCCGCCGCTCCTGTGTTCCGTTCGCCCTTGTCGCCACGTTCACGAAAACCCTCTCCTGCGGCGCCGCGCACCGCGCTCGACTCTTCCCTCGACCGTGAGCACCCTGCGTCCTCGGACGGCATCGAGGCCAGCCAGGTGGGCCGAACCCCGGAAAACCGATGCCGGAGTACCCGGATTCACGGATTTCCGACAGGGCGCGAGAAATTCGGTGGAGACATCGAACCGGAAGACCTACGTTGAGTGGGTCGAAGATCGATACGTGCTGAACGAGGTGTGCTTGATGACGGTCCGAGCGACGGTGGCCGACTCCGGTCGACCGCCCTACGTGAACTCCCCGACCTCATCGAACGTAAGGAACACCCCTCGTGGATCTGCCACGCATCTTCACCATTCGCGAAAGTAGCCACCGCATCCACAACCCGTTCACCCCGGGCAAGTTCGCCGACCTGGGCCGGGCGCTGCGCATGGCGCCCGGGACCCGCGTCCTCGACCTGGCCAGCGGTTCGGGCGAGATGCTGTGCACCTGGGCCCGGGACCACCACATCACCGGGACCGGCGTCGACATCAGCACGATGTTCACCGAGCAGGCCCGCGCCCGCGCCGCCGAACTCGGCGTCGCCGACCGTGTCACCTTCGTGCACGGGGACGCGGCGGGACACGTCGCGGACGAGCAGGTCGACGTCGCCGCGTGCGTCGGCGCCACCTGGATCGGCAACGGCGTGGCCGGCACCGTCGACCTGCTCGCCAAGAGCCTGCGTCCCGGCGGCCTGATGCTGATCGGCGAACCGTACTGGCGGCGCGACGTACCGGACGAAGACACCGCCCAGGCCTGCGGCGCCACCGGCAGGGACGACTTCCTGCCGCTGCCGGACCTTGTCGAGCGGTTCGGCGAGCTCGGGTACGACGTCGTGGAAATGGTCCTCGCCGACCAGGACAGCTGGGACCGGTACCAGGCGGCGCAGTGGCTCACCATGCGCCGCTGGCTCGACGCCAACCCCGACGACGAGATGGCCGCCGAGGTACGGGAGACACTCACCACCGAGCCCGCCCGGTACACGCGGTACCAGCGGGAGTACCTCGGCTGGGGAGTCTTCGTCCTGATGGCCCGTTGATGGGCCGCTGATGGGCCGCTGAGCGGCCCACGGGGGAGCGGGTCGTGCGCGGCGGCGGGTCAGCCCGCCGCCGCGTCCGGCTCGGCCACCGGCTGCGCGGACTCGCCCGTGAGGCGGTTCACCGCGTCCTGCATGTGCGCGTCGAGGAGGGTGAGCAGCCGCTCCTCGTCCTCGTCGCGCAGCGCCTCGATCAGCTCCGCGTGCTCCTCGACCAGCGCGTCCGGGTCGGGGTGGTCGTCGGTGAGGACCGACAGGCACATCCGCGTCTCGACGAACAGGGTCTGCGCGATGCGCTGCAGGCGCGGGCTCCCGGACTCCTCGACGAGCACCTGGTGGAACTCCATGTCGGCGGCGCTCAGCGCCGCGTCGTTGCCGCGCCGCGCCGCCGACTCCATCCTGCGGTGCGCCTTCTCCAGGTGGGCCGCCGTGGCCTGCGGGTCCTTCTGGAGCACGAGGTGGCAGGCCGCGGACTCCATGGCGGTGCGCGCGAGATAGATGTCGCGCACATCGTCCTCGTCGAGGCGGGTCACGAAGACGCCGCGATGCGGTGCGCTGACGGCGATGCCCTGCTGTACGAGGCGTTGCAGCGCCTCGCGCAGCGGCCCCCGGCTCACGCCGAGCTGGCTCGCCAGTTCGGCCTCGCCGAGCTGGGTGCCGGGCGCCAGGGTGCCGTCCATGATCGCTTCGGTGAGCTGGGCGGCGATGACGGTCGCCGCGGGTTCACGCTTGACCGGTCGCAGCGTCTTCGCAGTGGCCATATTCAGTTCGTTTCCTCACATCGGCGCGGCCGGCGCTTCACACGGCCGCGGGGGTCGGGGAATGGGGACTACGGGAGAGGCGGAACAGCGAGCCGAGCCCCTCGCGCGGCGCCTCGTCGCCCGCGAGCCGCAGGCCCTCCCAGGCGGTGACCTGGTTCGCCGTCAGAACGGGCTTGCCGACGGCCTCCTCCAGGTCGTCCAGCCAGGCGGCGCTGTGCAGCGCGGTGTCGGGCAGCAGGATCGCCTCGGCGTCCGGGTGGTCGTTCTCCCGGGCCAGTTCGAGGACCTGCTCGCGGCCCAGCGTGCCGACCTCGGCGGCGGTGATGATGCCCTGCCCGGACACCGAGACGACCTCGGCGCCGTGGTGCTCCAGGAACCGCACGAAGTAGCCCGCCACATCGTCCGGGTACGTGGCGGCGATCGCCAGGCGGCGTACCCCCAGCGCCTGCACGGCGTGCGCGAAGGCGAAGGACGTCGAGGAGGCCCGCTCGACCGGCAGGCCCGCCGCCTCCGCGAGCTCGGCGACCTGCTTGCGGGCACCGTCCGGACCGAAGATGAAGCTGGCGCTGGTGCACGCCCACACGACCACGTCCTGCGGCTGCGCGAGCAGCTCGCCGAGCGCCGCCTTGAGACGGTGCGTAGAGCCCATCTCCAGGAGGTCGTCCACCCGGTGCGCGTCCACGCCGATGTCCGTGTGGACGAGCGTGAGCCGGGCGCCGCCGCCGATCATCCGCTCGAGGCGCGGGTAGTCGTCCTCGGCGGAGTGGCCGGGGTAGAGGAACCCGACGCGCGTGGTCTTCTCGCTCATGCTTTCGACGTCCTTTCGTGCAGGCAGTGTACCGGGAATCCGGTCAAATGTAGATTGTTGACAGTAGGAAGAGCTGCAACGGCGGTGCCACGGGCGTGGCACCGCACAAGGGCTCAGCGGTACGGGAGAGGGCCTCAGCCGAGGTCGATGTCCGCGATCGGCTCTTCCGGGGGAGCGGCCGCGGCGGACTCGGACGCGGACAGCCGCTCCCAGTCGGCGGCCTCCGCCGCGACGGCCGCCGCGGTGATCGGCGGCGGCGCGATGACCCGCCTCTGGTAGGGCGCGAGCGCCGCACGGGCCGCCGGGTCGATCAGTGACTGGTAGTCACCCGCGGCCTCGGCGCCCGCGTGCCGCAGCGCCGACCACATCGTGACCTGGTTCGCGGAGATCACCGGGATCCGCAGCTCCGCCTCCAGCTGCGGGATCACGTCGTACGTCGAGAGGTTCGTGCAGCTGATGAAGAGACAGTCGGCGTGCGTGAGGTCGGCGGAGCGGGCCAGCTCCACCACGTTGCGATAACCGACCTTCCAGATCTCCCCGGTCAGGCCCATGTACTGCCGCCCGACCACGTCCACCCCCGCCTCGCCCATGAAGTCGGCGAGCGAGTCGGTCAGCGACGCCGTATAGGGCGTGATCACGCTGACCCGGCGTGCGCCAAGCTCGGTGACGGCCTCCAGGAGCGCCCCGGAGGTCGTCACGGCCGGTACGCCGCGGCCCGCGCCGCTCATGGAGGCGCACATGGCCTGCTCGTGCGCCGTGCCGCCGACGAAACTGCCGGACGTGCACGCGTACGCGAAGGAAACGGGCCGCACCGCGTCGAGCGCCATGACGGCGTTGTGCAAGGTCTCGTGCTCGCTGATCAAGCGAGCCATGTCCACGCTGACCTCCACGGGGACGTACGGGGTTCGGGTCAGGTGGAGGGAGATCTCCTCGGGGATCCAACGCCACAGCTCACGGTCGAGCGCGAAGTCGAACGGGGCGACTACGCCGATGCCGCGCTGCGGAACGGGTCCGCCGAAGGTCGTGATGTCCAATGCAGAGCCCCTTCATGGCTGCACGCGTACGGGTTTCCGGTCCGAACGCCTGAGGTGGACGTGATGGCAGGTGGTGCGGAGAAGGGTTTTGCCGGGCGGCCTACGGGTAGCGGAGATGTCCCGCGCTGCACCTGTAGATTGTTGACAACGTAAAGATCGGCTGCTTAGCGTGTCAATCCCCTACGGGGGACGGCTCGTTCATCGTGGTGAAAGCCTCGGTAAAGAGCCGGGGAAATCAGCACAGGGGATGTCGTTTCCCCTGGCCCTCACGGGGCTTCGTCCCCCCATGGTCAACCCTCGTCCCGCACCTCGCATACCGTCCGCTCCAACCGTCGCCGCGCCCCGCCGCGCGACCAGAAGGAACGCCGTGCCGAAGACCGAGAAATCCCGCGTTCTGGTGCTCGCCGACCACCGGCCGAACGGCCTGGAGGAGGTGTCGGCCCACGCCGAGCTCGTCTGCATCCCCGAGGACCGGCTCGCCGCCGAACTGCCACACGCGGACGCCCTGTTGGTGTGGGAGTTCGGCACCGAGGCGCTGCCCGCCGCCTGGCCCGAACGGGGCGGACCGCGCTGGGTGCACACCGCGAGCGCCGGGGTCGACCGGCTGATGTTCCCTGCCCTGCGCGAGTCCGACGCCATCCTCACGAACTCGCGCGGCGTCTTCGAACAGCCCATCGCCGAGTACGTCGCGGGCCAGGTCATCGCCCTCGCCAAGGACTTCGCCGGGACCTACGACCGCCAGCGCGACCGGGTCTGGCGGCACCGCGTCACCCAGCGCGTCTGGGGCACCCGAGCCGTCGTGCTCGGCGGCGGGCCCATCGGCCGGGCCGTCGTGCGCACCCTGCGCGCCCTCGGCATCGACACCGCCCTCGTCGGCCGCACCCGAAGGGACGACGACCCCGAGGTCGGCACCGTGCACGCCTTCGACGAGCTGGACGGGCTGCTCGCGCGCGCCGACTGGGTGGTCTGCGCGGCGCCGCTGACGCAGCAGACGCAGGACCTGTTCGACGCCGCCACGTTCGGCCGGATGAAGCGCGGCGCGCGCTTCATCAACGTCGGACGCGGCCCCATGGTCGTCGAGAAGGACCTGCTCTCCGCCCTCGAAGAGGGCCACTTGGGTGGCGCGGCGCTCGACGTGTTCCGGGAGGAGCCGCTGCCCGCCGACAGCCCGATGTGGGCCGCGCCGAACCTGCTCGTCTCCCCGCACATGTCGGCCGACACCGACACCTGGCTCGACGACCTCGCCGAGGTCTTCGCCGACAACTTCGCGCGCTGGCGCGCGGGCCGTCCACTGCGCAACGTCGTGGACAAGGAACTGGGTTACGTACCGGTCGCGGACGCCCCGCAGGCCGCATCCGCCGCATCAGAGGAGGGCCCCCGATGACCAGCACGACCGGCACGACCACCACCAGCACCCCCGCCGCACCCGCCGCCCCCCAGGAGCCGTACGCGCTCACCGCCACCGAACTCCTCGCCGCCTACGAGAGCGGCGACCTCACCCCGGTCGAGGCCACGGCCTCCGTGCTCGACCGCATCGAGGCCGTCGACAGCAAGCTCAACGCGTTCTGCCTGGTCGACCGCGAGGAGGCGCTCGCGCAGGCGCGGGCCAGCGAGGAGCGCCGCGGACGCGGCGAGGCGCTCGGCCTCCTCGACGGCGTGCCCACCTCCATCAAGGACCTGATGCTCACCAAGGGCCGCCCCACGCTGCGCGGTTCCCTGACCGTCTCGCCCGACCGGGAGTGGGACGAGGACGCGCCGTGCGTCGCCCGGATGCGGGAACAGGGCGCCGTGTTCGTCGGCAAGACGACGACGCCGGAGTTCGGCTGGAAGGGCGTCACCGACAACCCGCTCACCGGCGTCACCCGCAACCCGTGGGACGTCTCGACCACGGCGGGCGGCTCCTCCGGCGGCAGCGCCGCGGCCGTCGCCGCCGGCATGGCCCCGCTGTCCATCGGCACGGACGGCGGCGGCTCGGTCCGCATCCCCGCCGCGTTCTGCGGAATCTTCGGCATGAAGCCCACGTACGGACGCATCCCGCTGTACCCGGCGAGCCCCTTCGGCACCCTCGCCCACGCGGGCCCCATGACCCGCACCGTCGAGGACGCGGCCCTCCTCATGGACGTCGTCACCGGCTTCGACAGCCGCGACTGGTCGGCCCTCGACGCCCCGCGCGGCAGCTACCGCGCCGCCGTCACCGAGGCCCTCGCCGACGGCTCCCTGCGCGGACTGCGCATCGCCTACGCCCCGACCCTCGCGGGCGCCCCCGTCGACCCGCAGGTGGCCGAGCGCGTGGCGGCCGTCGCCCGCCTCCTCGCCGACCTCGGTGCCGACGTCGAAGAGGCCGACCCCGGCTTCAGCGACCCCGTGGAGGCGTACCACACGCTGTGGTTCTCGGGAGCGGCCAAGGTCGTCGAGCACCTCGGCACCGAGCAGTTCGCGAGCCTCGACGCGGGCCTTCAGGAGGCGTGCCGCGAGGGCGCCGCCAAGACCGCGCTCGACTACCTGGGCGCCGTCGACACACGCATGGCGCTCGGTGTCCGCATGGGCCGCTTCCACGAGACGTACGACCTGCTGCTCACGCCCGCCGTGCCGATCCCGGCGTTCGAGGCGGGCGTCGAGGTGCCGCCCGGCAGCTCCCACCAGCGCTGGACCGGCTGGACCCCCTTCACCTACCCCTTCAACCTCACCCAGCAGCCCGCCTCCACGGTCCCCTGCGGCGTCACGGACGCGGGCCTCCCGGTGGGCGCCCAACTGGTCGCCGCGCGCCACGGCGACGAGCTGATCCTGCGCGCCTCGGCGGTGCTGCACGCGGCGCTGCGCGGGGCGGGCGTGGTGGGCACGGCGCCCGTCGGCTGAGGGGCGTCCACCGGCGGTACCGGGCGCCGGTACCGCCGGTAGGCTGGTCGCTCCCGCCGAAGTCGTCTTCGGGGAGTCGGGGGAGTCGGGGGAGGGGAGTTGACCGTCATGCGTGTGCAGGCCGTCACCGATCACGAGATCTCCGAGCGGGCTCCGATCCGGGTCCGGCCCGGAGACCAGGTGCGGGTGGGGGAGCGGGACACCACGTGGCCCGCCTTCGTGTTCGTCACGACGGCCAGCGGCGCCGGCTGGGTGCCGGAACGGTATCTGGGAGAGGGCCGCCCGACGGCCGAGGTCCGGCACGCCTACGACACCCAGGAGCTGCCCGTGGCGACCGGTGAGGAACTGGTCGTCGTCGAGGACGACCCGGAGTCGGGCTGGAGCTGGTGCGAGAACGCCCAGGGGCGCGCGGGATGGGTGCCGCACGCCGTGCTCCCGAAGGGGACGGGTGCCTGACCCGTGATCCTGCCCAAGATCCGCGACCCCCGCTTCATCACCCTGCGCCGCGGCGGCACCCTCACGGACGCCGACCACCACCTCCTGGCCCTGTGGGCGGCGACGTGCGCCGAACACGTACTGCCGCTCTTCGAAGCGGTGGCACCGGCCGACCCGCGCCCTCGCCAGGCCCTCGATCAGGTCCGCGCCTGGACGCGCGGCGAGATCCGGATGTCCGACTCGCGCGCCGCCGGAGGCCACGCCATGGCCGCGGCGCGCGTGCTCGAAGGAGCGGCCCGGCACGCGGCGTTCGCGGCGGGGCAGGCCGCGGTGGTCGCGCACGTCGCCGCGCACGAACTCGGCGCGGCGGCATACGCGATCAAGGCGGTACGGGCGTCGGTGCCCAAGAGCGAGGCCGAGCGCGCGGGCCGGGCCGAGTGCCGCTGGCAGCGGGACCGACTCCCGGACGCCGTAAGGGAACTCGTCCTGGACGACCAGCGGCTGCGCAACGACATCTGCTGGTCAGTCTTCGACTGACAGTGGCGGCCGCTACGGTTCAAGGCCCTGCCGGAACCGACACTCGGAGGCCACATGACGACCGACGCACGCCCGCTGTCCGGGAAGGTCGCCCTCGTCTCGGGCGGTACGCGCGGCGGCGGACGCGGCATCGCCGTCGAACTCGGAGCCGCCGGCGCGACGGTGTACGTCACCGGCCGCAGCGGCAAGGCGGAGGGGCGCTCCGACATGGACCGCCCCGAAACCATCGAGGAGACCGCCGAGCGGGTCACCGCCGCCGGTGGCCACGGCATCCCGGTCCGCACCGACCACAGCCGCCCCGACGAGGTCCGCGCCCTCGTCGACCGGATCGCCGCCGAACAGGACGGGCGGCTCGACGTCCTCGTCAACTCCGTATGGGGCGGCGACCCGTTGACCGACTGGGAACACCCGCTGTGGGAACAGGACCTGGACACCGGGTTCCGGCTGCTGCGGCAGGCGGTCGACACACACATCATCACCAGCCGGTACGCGCTCCCCCTCATGGTCGCCCGGGGGAGCGGCCTCGTCGTGGAGGTCACGGACGGCAACACCGCCCGCTACCGCGGCACCCTCTTCTACGACCTGGCGAAGTCCTCCGTCATCCGCCTCGCCGTCGCGCAGGCCGCCGAACTGCGGCCCCACGGCGTCGCGGCCGTCGCCCTCACGCCCGGATTCCTGCGCTCGGAGGCCATGCTCGACCACTTCGGGGTCACCGAGGCCAACTGGCGCGACGGCGCGGCCAGGGACCCGCACTTCGCGCACTCCGAGACCCCGGCCTACCTCGGCCGGGCCGTCGCCGCGCTGGCCGCCGACCCGAACGTACTGGCCAAGTCGGGCCGGGCGCTGGCCACATGGGGGCTGTACGAGGAGTACGGGTTCACCGACATCGACGGCACGCAGCCGGACTTCGCCGCGTACTGGGCCAAGGGCCTGGAGGGGGAGCACGGGCCCCTCGGGGACCCACTGTGACCCGTTGTGACCCGCCCCTCCGGTATGCGCCCCGCCTACCTCACTCCGCGCGCTTGAACTGCAGCGACTCCCCGATGGCGCCCGCCCGCCACAGGTCCTGGCAGGCCTCGGCGAGCCGGTCGAGGCCCTCGACGACCGAGCCCCAGACGATGCCGGGGACCCAGCCCTGGTCGCCGTTGATCAGCAGGTTGTTGCGCTCGTAGAACAGGGCGAGGTCGACGACGATGTCCCGCTCGGCGTGCGCCGCCTGGTTGCCCTGCTGCTCGGCGGCGGCCTCGTAGCCGTAGGAGGCGGTGCTCATCTGGGTGTTGGAGAAGGTGAAGTAGCACAGGTCGCCGGGGATCGGCGTGATCGTCGGGTTCTCCAGCGGGGGCTCCTGCGGGGCGAAGGCAGGGACGAGGGTGTAGATCTCGTTGCGGGCGTACTTCGCGTGGTAGACGTCGCTGCCCAGCGGCAGCGCGTTCCAGATGGCCTCGCAGGTGATCGGCGCGCGGTCGTCGAGCAGCTTCGCGGTGGCGGTGACGCCGCGCTTGGGCAGGGAGACCTCGATGAAACGGTCCATGGGTGCAGTCGCTCCGGTCTGATCGATGATCAACGTACGGGGAAAATGGGGAGGCTGAGGGGGCTCGGCGGTCAGCCCAGCGGCATCGCCAGGTACCGCGTCTCCAGGAACTCGTCGATGCCGACCCGGCCGCCCTCACGGCCGAGGCCCGACGCCTTCACGCCGCCGAAGGGGGCCGCCGGGTTCGACACGACGCCCTTGTTCAGGCCGACCATGCCGGTCTCCAGGCGCTCGGACAGCCGGAACGCCCGCTCCAGGTTCTCCGTGAAGAGGTACGAGACCAGGCCGTACTCGGTGTCGTTGGCGGCCGCGACCACCTCGTCCTCGTCGGTGAAGGTGAGGATGGGGGCCACGGGGCCGAAGATCTCCTGGCTCATCAGGGCGGAGTCGGGGGAGACGTCGGTGAGGACGGTCGGCGTGTAGAAGTAGCCCTCGCCGTCGGCGCGTTCGCCACCGGTGAGGACCTTGGCGCCGCGCTGCACGGCGTCGGCGACCAGCTCCTCGACCTTGCCGCGGCCGTCCTCGTCGATCAGCGGGCCGACCGTGACACCGTCCTCGGTGCCGCGCCCGACGCCCAGCGCGGCCATCCGCGCGGCGAGCTTCTCGGCGAACTCGCCGGCCACCGACTCGTGCACGTACAGCCGGTTGGCGGCCGTGCACGCCTCACCGATGTTGCGCATCTTCGCGGCCATGGCGCCCTCGACGGCCTTGTCCAGGTCGGCGTCCTCGCACACGACGAACGGCGCGTTGCCGCCCAGTTCGAGCGAGACCCGCAGCACGTGCTCGGCGCTCTGCTCGATGAGGAGGCGGCCGACGGCCGTGGAGCCGGTGAAGGACAGCTTGCGGATGACGCCGCCGCGCATGAGCGGCTCGACGACGTCACCGGGGCGGGAGGTCGTCAGCACGTTCAGGACACCGGCCGGGACGCCGGCCTCCGTCATGATCTCGGCGAGCTTCAGCATCGTCAGCGGCGTCTGCTCGGCGGGCTTGATGATCATCGTGCAGCCCGCCGCGATCGCCGGGCCGATCTTGCGGGTGCCCATGGCGAGCGGGAAGTTCCACGGCGTGATCAGCAGGACGGGACCCACCGGGCGCTTCATCACGACGAAGCGGTCCTTGCCGTCGGGGGAGGTCTGGTAGCCGCCCTCGATCCGGACGGCCTCCTCGGCGAACCAGCGGAAGAACTCGGCGCCGTACGCCACTTCGCCGCGCGCCTCGGCCAGCGGCTTGCCCATCTCCAGGGTCATCAGGAGGGCCAGTTCGTCCTGGCGCTGCATGATCAGCTCGTAGGCGCGGCGCAGGATCTCGCTCCGCTCGCGCGGCGACGTCGCCGCCCAGGACTCCTGCGCGGCGCCCGCCGCCTCGGCGGCGGCGCGCGCGTCCTCGGCGCCCGCGTCGGCGACGGTGCGCAGCTCACGGGCGACCGAGGGGTCCTCGACGCCGAAGGTCGCGCCGGAGGCCGCCGGGCGCCAGTTGCCGCCGATGAACAGCCCGTCGGGCACGGACGCGACGACCGCCCGCTCGCGCTCTGTCTGCTGCTCGCTCACTGCACTCACTTCGACTCCCGTGGTTTTGGAACTCCCGGCCCGGCTCACTCGTGGACAGCCGCGGAATTGCATGCTTGCATGAGTGTAGGTTGTTGACAATCCTACGACGCAGCCCGATGTTGATCTCCGTAGAAGATCTGTGGGCAGAAGATCCGCAGCAGGTCCGGTCACCGAGCGAGGAGCCGTCCATGAGTGCCTTGTCCCCCGTCCTCAAGCAGGCCACCCCCGTCCTGGCCGAACGCGGCGAGGGCGTCCATCTCTACGACGAGTCGGGCCGTGCCCACCTGGACTTCACCGCCGGCATCGGCGTCACGTCCACCGGGCACTGCCACCCGAAGGTGGTCGCCGCCGCCCAGGAGCAGGTCGGCAAGCTCATCCACGGCCAGTACACGACCGTGATGCACAAGCCGCTGCGCACGCTCAGCGAGCGCCTGGGCGAGGTGCTGCCGAACGGGCTGGACTCACTCTTCTTCGTGAACTCCGGCTCGGAGGCGGTCGAGGCCGCGATGCGGCTCGCGAAGCAGGCCACCGGCCGGCCCAACATCGTCGCCTTCCAGGGTGGCTTCCACGGCCGTACGCTCGCCGCCGCGTCGATGACGACGTCGGCCACCAAGTTCCGCTCCGGGTACGGGCCGCTGATGGCGGGCGTCGCGCTCGCGCCGTTCCCCGCCGCGTTCTACTACGGCTGGGACGAGGAGACCGCGACGAAGTTCGCGCTGCGCGAGCTCGACCAGCTGCTCGCCACGGTCACCGCGCCCGCCGACACCGCCGCTTTCATCGTCGAACCGGTCCTCGGGGAGGGCGGCTACGTTCCCGCCAACACGGCCTTCCTGCGGGGCCTGCGGGAGCGTGCCGACCGGCACGGCATCCTGCTGATCATCGACGAGGTGCAGACCGGGTTCGGGCGCACCGGCAAGTTCTGGGGCCACGACCACTTCGACGGCAAGCCCGACATCATCGTCACCGCCAAGGGCCTCGCCAGCGGCTTCCCGCTCTCGGCGATCGCGGCGTCCAAGGAACTCATGGCGCGGGCCTGGCCCGGCTCGCAGGGCGGCACGTACGGCGGCAACGCGGTGGCGTGCGCGGCGGCCATCGCCACGCTCGACGTGATCCAGGAGGAGAAGCTCGTCGAGAACGCCCGCGAGCGCGGCGAGCAGCTCTTCGCCGGGCTGCGCGAGGTCGCCGCGTCCTACCCGGTCGGCGGCCAGGGCGGCATCGGCGACGTCCGCGGCCTCGGCCTCATGGCGGGCACCGAGTTCGTCACCGCCGACGGCTCCCCGGACGGCGCGACCGCCGCCCGCGTCCACGCGGCCGCCGCCGAGCGCGGTCTGCTGCTGCTCACCTGCGGCGCGCAGGGCCAGGTCGTCCGCATGATCCCGCCGCTCGTCGTCAACGGTGAGCAGATCGACGAGGGCCTGCGCCTGTGGCGCGAGTCGGTCGCGGCGGTCCTCGGCTGACGCCTCCGGCAGGAGCGGGTGCGGCGCGATCGGCGCCGCCCCGCACCTCCACTGGCGCCCCGGCCGGCCTCCCGCCGCGCCGGGGCGCCACTGCGTTCCGCGTGACCGCGTTCCGCGCCACTGCCGTGAGTGATCGGCCGCACGCCTGCGCACCACCCGCCACCCCGCCCGAAGGAGCCCCAGATGTCCGCCCCCGTCGCCCCGCCAGGATCCGCCGCGCCCCGCCCCGACAGCCCCGACCCGGCGACGCTGCGCGAGCTGGAGCGCGCGCTGCGGGCCGCCGTCCCGCGCGGCGAGGTCGCTTTCGGCACGCGGCGCCGCGCCGAGTACGCCCAGGACGCCTCCGTCTACCGGCAGGTCCCCGCCGCCGTCGTCCTGCCCGCCGACACCGACGAGCTGGCCGCCGCCCTCGCCGCCTGCCACGGCCTCGACGTCGCCGTCACCCTGCGCGGCGCCGGCACCTCCATCGCGGGCCAGGCCGTCGGCGACGGCGTCGTCATCGACACCTCCCGCTCCCTCAACCGCATCCTCGACATCGACGCCGAGGCCCACACCGCCCGCGTCGAGCCCGGCGTCGTCCTCGACCGCCTCCAGGACGCCTGCAAACTGCACGGACTGCGCTTCGGCCCCGACCCCTCCACGCACGCCCGCTGCACCATCGGCGGCATGATCGGCAACAACGCCTGCGGCACGCACTCCGTCGCCTGGGGCCGCACCGCCGACAACATCGTCGAACTCGAAGTCCTCACCTACGACGGCGAGCGCATCCGCCTCCGCTCCCTCGACGCGGACGAACTCCAGCACGTCATAGACGAGGGCGGCCGCACCGGCGAGATCCACGCCCGCCTCCGCGACCTGCGCGACCGCCATCTGGCCATGCTGCGCACCGAGTTCGGCCGCTTCCGCCGCCAGGTCTCCGGCTACAGCCTCGAACACCTCCTCCCGGAGAAGGGCTTCGACCTCGCCGCCGCCCTGGTCGGCACCGAAGGCACCTGCGCCGTCGTCGTGTCGGCCACCGTCAAGCTCGTCGACCTCCCTGCCCGCCGCACCCTCGTGGCGCTCGGCTTCTCCGACCTGCCCGCCGCCGGTGACGCCGCCCGCCACGTCCTGCGCCACGAGCCCATCGCCTGCGAGGGCCTGGGCGGCGACCAGGTCGCGGCGCTGCGCCGCAACGTGCCCGACGCCCGCCCCGAGGAGATGCTTCCCGAAGGCGCGGGATGGCTGCTGTGCGAGTTCGGCCACACGGACCCGACACCCGACCCGGACGCCGAACGGGCCCGCGCCGACGCCCTGTTGAAGGACACCAGCGCCGTCGACGTACGCCTCGTACAGGATCCGAAGGAGCAGGCCGCCCTGTGGCGCATCCGCGAGGACAGCTCCGGGCTCGCCACCCGCGCCCCCGACGGCTCCGAGGCCTGGCCCGGCTGGGAGGACTCCGCCGTCCCCGTCGAGCACCTCGGCGACTACCTGCGCGACCTGGCCGCCCTGTTGGAGACGCACGGCCTCCAGGGCACCCCGTACGGGCACTTCGGCGAGGGCTGCGTGCACATCCGCATCGACTTCGACCACGAGACGGCGGACGGCGTACGGATCTTCCGTACGTTCATGAGGGACGCGGCCGAAATGGTCGCCAAGCACGGCGGCACCCTCTCCGGTGAACACGGCGACGGCCAGGCCCGCGCCGAATTCCTGCCGCTCGTCTACAGCGCCGAAGCCATGGAAGCCTTCGGCGAGTTCAAGGCCGTCTGGGACCCCGAGAACCGCCTCAACCCCGGCATCCTCGTCCATCCCCGCCCCGCAGACGAACGCCTCCGCATCACCGCGGGCCACCGCCCCACCCTCTCCCTGACGACGACGCTCGCGCTCCAAGAGGACGGCGGCGACCTGTCCAAGGCGCTGCGCCGCTGCGTCGGCATCGCCAAGTGCCGCACCGCGTCAGGCGGCGTGATGTGTCCCAGCTACCGCGCCACCGGAGACGAGAAGGACTCCACGCGCGGGCGCGCACGCGTGCTCTACGAAATGGTGCAGGGCGACGTCATCACCGACGGCTGGCAGTCCGAGGAGGCAGCCGAGGCCCTCGACCTGTGTCTGTCCTGCAAGGGCTGCAAGAGCGACTGCCCCGTGGGCGTCGACATGGCCTCCTACAAGGCGGAGTTCCTGCACCACCACTACAAGGGCAAGCGCCGCCCCGCCTCCCACTACGCCCTCGGCTGGCTGCCCCTGTGGTCGCATGTGGCGGGCCTTGCCCCCGGCCTCGTCAACGCGGTGACGCGCAACAAGAAGGCGGCCGGTCTCCTCAAGAAGGCGGGCGGCATCGCCCCGGAGCGCCCGGTCCCGCCCTTCGCGTCACGCCGCTTCCGTACGAGCTTCAAGAAGCGCCCCAAGACCCCGGCCCCCGGCAGCAGGGGCAAGGTCCTCCTCTGGCCGGACACCTTCACGGAGTTCATGTCGCCCGAAGTGGGCCGCGCGGCGGTCCTCGTCCTCGAACACGCCGGCTTCGAGGTGGTCCTCCCGCCCGACCGCCTCTGCTGCGGACTCACCTGGCACACCACGGGGCAACTCGACATGGCCAAGCGGGTGTTGGAGCGGACGTTGAAGGCCGTCGACCCGTACCTCCAGGAAGGGATGCCGCTGATCGGCCTGGAGCCCAGCTGCACCTCGTTGTTCCGCTCGGACGCCACGGAGCTGTTCCCCGGCGACCCGCGCGCCGAGCGCCTCGCCGAGCAGACGATGACCCTCGCCGAACTCCTCGACCAGCGCGCCCCCGACGTCGACTTCGGCCACCTCGACGACGTCACCGCCCTCACCCAGACCCACTGCCACCAGCACGCCACGCTCGGCAGCAAGGCGGACGACCGGGTGCTCGCCCGCGTCGGCGTGGACAGCGGCCGCCTCGACTCCGGCTGCTGCGGCCTGGCCGGCAACTTCGGCTTCGAGGACGGCCACTACGACGTGTCGGTCGCGGTCGGCGAACACACCCTGCTGCCCGCGCTGCGCGAGGCGGCCGACGACACGGTGGTCCTCGCGGACGGCTACAGCTGCCGCACCCAGATCACCCAACTCTCCGACCGCCGCCCCCGACACCTCGCGGAACTCCTCAGGGACGCCCTGCGCACCCGCCGCGAGCGCTGAGACACCACGCCCCGCACACCACGAAAAAAAGGGGGCGGCACCCAACACCGGGTGCCGCCCCCTTTTCGTACGCCGTCACTTCCGTACGCCGTCCCTCACGCCCGTACGGACACCCCGGCCTCCTCCGGCGCCGCCGCCCGCAGCGAGCGGCCCGCCGTCTCCGGCATCCGGATCAGCGGCACCAGGGCGAGCAGCGCGGCCGCCGCCATGTAGTAGCCGGGCACGAGGTGGTCGCCCGTCGACGCGATCAGTGCCGTGATGGCCAGGGGAGCCGTGCCGCCGAAGAGTGACGTCGCGCAGTTGTAGCCGATGGCGAAGGCGCTGTAGCGGACGTGTGCCGGGAAGAGGGCGGGCAGTGTCGAGGCCACCGACGCCTGGAGCATCACCAGGAGCAGGCCGAGGACGGCAACGCCCGCCACCGTGGCGGCGGTTGAGCCGCGACCGATCAGCCACACCGCCGGCACCGACAGGATCAGCGAGCCGACACACGATGTCAGCACGACCGGCTTGCGGCCGACGCGGTCGGTGAGCGCGCCGATCGGCAGGATGACCACCATCATCGCCACCATCACGGTCATCGGCACGAGGTCGCTCGCCAGGTCACCGATGCCGAGGACCGACTTCAAGTACGTGGGCATGTACGTCAGAAGCGCGTAGTCGGTGACGTTCAGGAGCAGCGTGAACGCCATCAGGATGCCGATCATCCGCCAGTGCTTCAGTGTCTCGCGGCGCGGCACCTTCGACGTCGCCTCGCGCTCCGCCATCTCCTGGAACACCGGAGTGTCCTCCAGCCGCATCCGCAGATACAGGCCGACCGCGCCCAGCGGCAGCGCCACCAGGAACGGCACCCGCCACGCCCACGCGTCGACCGTCGCCGGGTCGACCGCCGTGGACACGAACGTGGCGAGCGCCGCGCCCGACGTCAGGCCGATCAACGTGCCGAACTCCAGGAACGCGCCGAAGAACCCGCGCCTGCGGTCCGGCGCGTACTCGGCCATGAAGGTGGCGGCACCCCCGTACTCGCCACCCGTCGAGAAGCCCTGCAGCATCCGGCACAGCACAAGCAGCAGCGGCGCGGCAGCCCCCACCGTCGCGTAGGTCGGCAGCACACCGATCGCGAAGGTGGCGAGCGACATCAGGGACAGCGTCAGGACGAGGACCCGCTGGCGTCCGATGCGGTCGCCGAGCGGACCGAACACCATGCCCCCGAAGGGGCGCACCGCGAACGACACCGCCAACACGCCGAACGTGGACAGCATTTGGGAGAGCGAGTCGCCGGAAGGGAAGAAGGCGCGGCCGACATGGACCGCGAGATAGCCGTAGATCCCGTAGTCGAACCACTCGATGGCATTGCCCATGGCGGCGGCGGCCACGACGCGGCGGAGGGTCTTGGGCGGGACCGGCGGGCGTCCGCCGCCGCTGTCGCCGCCGGCCGGTTGATGCGAGAGAGGATCCATGGCGGTGTGCCTTCCGCTGATCTCATGTTCTCAGAATGTCTATTGTCAACAACTGGACTGTTGACGATCGGAGAGCATGAGATCAGTTGCGCGGAATGTTTGGCAAGGGCCGCGATCGCGTCAGGCGCGGCGCGCTCCCTGGGCCGTGCCGAGTTCGTCCGTCGGCACCCGGAACGTCTCCCGCAGCCCCCACGCGCACAGCGCGAGGACGAGCGCAGCGGCCGCCGAGTACAGCCCCACCCCGATCGGGTTCCCGTCGAAGGCGAGCAGCAGCGCGGTCGCCGTCGTCGCGGCCGTACCGCCACCGAGCGCGGCGCCCACCTGGTACGTCGCGGAGATCGACGAGTAGCGGGTGGCGGCGGAGAACTGCTCGCCCAGGAACGCCGGAATGCAGCCCTGCGGCGCCGCCATGAACACGTTCACCACCACGTACGCGACCGTCGCCAGCAGCAGCACATGACCGTCCACCATCGGGAAGTACGCGAAGAAGAACGCGCCGTACGCGAGCGTCCCCAGGATCACCACCGGCTTGCGGCCGAACCGGTCGGAGAGCAGCCCCATCACCGGCACCGCGACCATGAACGCGATGGAGCCCGCGACCTGGAGGAGCAGCGACTGCGTGTGGCTGTAGCCGCGCTCCTCCGCGTACGTCACCGTGAAGATCGAGCCGATGTACGCGAGGGTGTTGTAGCCGAACGCGACGCCGATGGCGAGCAGCATCTGGCGCGGGTGCCGCTTGACGGCGTCCAGGATCGGGACGCGCGGCGCCGACTCGGTGCGGCGCTCCTCGTGCGGCATCCGCGAGCGCGCCACGACCCCCACCAGGACCAGCAGCCCGCCCAGCCAGAACGGCACCCGCCAGGCCCAACTCTCCAGCGCACGCTGGGGAAGCAGGGTCACCAGCGTGAAGACGCCGGTGCCGAACAGCGAGCCGATGCCGATGCCCGCGCTGGTGAAACTGCCCCACAGGCCGCGTCGGTCCCGCGGCGCGTTCTCGATGCCGAACAGCGACGCGCCGCCCCACTCGCCGCCCGCCGCGAAACCCTGCACGAGGCGGAGGACGACCAGCATGATCGGCGCGGCCACGCCCAACGCCCCGTACGTCGGCAGACAGCCGATGAGGAACGTGCTCGACCCCATCACCAGGAGCGTGAGCACCAGCATCGCCTTGCGGCCGATCCGGTCGCCGAAGTGACCGATCACGATGCCGCCGAGCGGACGCGCCACGAAGCCGCTGCCGAACGCCGCGAACGCCACGAGGGTGCCCACCGTGGGATCGAAGCTCGGGAAGAACACCTCCGGGAAGACGAGCGCGGCGGCGAGCCCGTAGATGATGAAGTCGTAGAACTCCAGGGCGGTTCCGAAGCCGGAGATGAAGAACGTGCGGACCACGTTCACGGAGGTGGCGGCCTGCTGCGGCGGGCCGGATCTGACGGTCTGTGTCATCGCTGGTCCTTGCTGATCCTTCGAAGACGGCGGGCGGGGGAGGCGGCGTGTCAGAAGCGGGAGAAGCCCCGCTCGGCCGCGATGTCGGGTGTCCCGACCGCGTAGTCAAGGCCGCCGCCCGCGATGTCGAGGCCGACGGTCAGGAGCGTGCCCCACTGCTCGTGCGGCGGCTTCGCGGCGTCGGGCCGCATGCACACCACGGCGCCCGAACCCGCGCTCCCGCACAGCGCCTTGGCGCGCTCGGCCGGCGCGAGCCCCGGCAGCGCGGCCCGGACCGCGCCGAGGTGTGCGAGGCGTTCCGCCGTCGACGAGTCACCCGGGCACACATCACCGGCGGCCAGTTCCGGGTCGAGGAAGTGGTTGGTGTGCAGCAGCCAGCCGTCGTCGCCCGGCCGCACCACGGCGAGCCCGCGCGGGGACAGTTCGAGGCTCGCGGCGCCGCCGTCGGCGGTCACGACGGTCAGCGACGTGGACGCGGAGACCCGCGCCGACCCCGCGAGCTCCACGGCCTCTTCGAGGGTGTCCGCCTCGTCGAGGATTCGGCGCGCCACCGCGTGCACGGGAACGCCGCCGCCCGCGCCGTCCGCCCGGTGGAACAGGATGTTGAAGTGCACGCCCAGGCCCGCGCTGTTCACCCCGATCTTGGCCGCCGCGCCGAACTCCGTGAACAGCTTCACCGTGCGGCCCTCGGCCGGGGTGAACGCGTGCAACAGGGCGTCGGGCACGAGGTGTTCGTGCCAGTCCCACGTCTGCACCGTCTGCGGGGCGGCGCCGCCCCCGGGCGCGTACACGGCCGTCGAGCACTCGCCCTCACCGGCGGGCGGGCACGCCGCGAGGATCTCCGTGCGGGCGCCGACCGCGGCGACCCGCCACCGCTCGACACCGGCCGCGTCCGCGCAGGCGTCCGACTCCGCGGCGAGACCAGGAGCCCACGCCCGCAGCGCCTCATGGCTGCGCTCGGCCAGCTCGCGCACGCGCTCATCGGGCAGGCCGAGCGCGGCGAAGTGCTCCAGGTACAGCGCGGCGCCGCGCCGGATCTCGCCGCCGAACCGGCCGCCGAGCAGCGCCCCGCGCTCGCTCGGGTCGACGGTGTCGGTGGTCAGGGTGTGCAGATACACGGGATTCCTTCCAGGACGGGGGAGGGGGCGCGGATCACCGTAGGAAGGTAAAACGTTTTATACAATGCCTGGCCAGGACGGGTTCGCACGGGCCTGGGCATGGACGAGAGGACGGGACGGGAAGTGGCACGCGCGCAGGGCATCACCATCAAGGACGTGGCCCGCAGGGCCGGGGTGTCGATCACCGCCGTCTCGCACGCCCTCAACGGCAAGGGGACGTTGAGCGCCGCCACCCGCGCGCACATCCGCGAGACCGCCGACGAGATGGGGTACGCGGCGGACGCCCTCGCGCGCGGCATGCGCAGCTCCACGATGGGCGCGGTCGGCCTCGTGCTCCGCTCCCTCGACGCGCTCGGCGACTACAAGCCCGAAGGCGTCGACGTCTTCGAGAAGTTCGTCGGCGCCGCCGCCTCACAGGCCCTCGCCCGTGGCCTGAGCCTCATGCTGGTGCCCGACCTGACCCGGTCGCCGGTGCCGCCCCTGGCGTTCTCCATGGACGGCTACATCGTCACCAACCCGCACCGCGACGACCCGGTCGTCGCCCTCCTCGACCGGCGCGGCATCCCCTACGTCACCTACGGCAGCGCCCCCGGCCGCCCCGACTTCCCGTACTGGGCGTCGGAGGACGACGCGGCCTCCGCGCGCCTCGTCCTCGACCACCTGGCGGCCCGCGGCGCCCGCACCGTCGCCCTGGTCCGCGGCACCGACGCGAACGCCTGGAACAGCGAGCACGAAGCGGCCTACACGTCCTGGTGCGCGGACCGCGGCCTCCCGCCGCGCCTCTACGAACTCGCCGAACGCGCGGGCGTCGAGGGCGGCGTCGACCTGGCCCGCCGGATCGCCGCCGACGGCCTCCCGGACGCCGTCTTCTGCCTGACCGGCCGGCACGCGGCGGGCGTCCAGGAGGGACTCATGTCCCAAGGCGTCGAGGTCCCCGGCCGGGTCATGGTCGCGGCCGGCTCCGACTCCGAGCACTCCCGGGGCGCACGGCCCACCATCTCCGCGCTCGAACTCGACCCGGTCGGCAGCTCCGGCGCGCTCCTCGACATCCTCCAGTCCCTGATCGCGGGGGAACGCCCCACCGCACCGCGCATCACCCAAGCGCATTTGTGGGAGCGGGCCTCGACAAAACGATGAGTTTCGCCGCACACGCCGGTCAAGGAAAGGTAATTGGTGCAGAGTCCACAGGTAACAGGCGCAGATTCAGGGAGATCCGATATGCGTACGTTGATCAGCACGGCCTTCGTTTCCCTCGACGGAGTCATGGAAGGGCCGGGCGGCGAGCCCGAGTACCGCAACTCGGGATGGACGTTCAAGGGCATCGACTTCGTGCCCGAGGCGTACGAGATCAAGGGCAGGGAGCAGACCGAGGCCACCGCGATGCTGCTCGGCCGGGTCAGCTACCAGGCGTTCAGCCCGGTGTGGCCCGGGATGGCGGACTTCGCCCACTACAAGCCGATGCCGAAGTACGTCGTGTCGACCACCCTCAAGCAGGGCGACCTGGTGTCCGACTGGGGCGAGACGACGATCCTGCGCTCGCTCGACGAGGTCGCCGCGCTCAAGGAGACCGAGGGCGGCCCGATCATCGTGCACGGCAGTGCCACCCTCAACCGGAACCTCTCGGACGCGGGCCTCATCGACCGCTACCACCTGCTCGTCTTCCCGGTGCTGCTGGGCGCGGGCAAGCGCCTGTTCAGCGCCACGGACAAGGACAGCCAGCGCCTGAAGCTCGTCGAGCACGAGGCGTACGCGAACGGGCTCCAGAAGAACGTCTTCGACGTCGTGCGCTGAGCCGGTCGCCCCCTGCCCTGCCGCCGCGCCCCCCGGTCCTCAGTGGCGGAATCCGTACGCCGTCCACTTGTCCAGGACCCGTCGCCGTACGTCCTCGGGGTACGAGTCGCGGAACGAAGCGGTGATCCCCGGTGCGGAGCCGGCCAGTTGGGCGGGCAGCAGGCAGCTGATGACGGCCTTCCCGCCCCGGCCGTCGCGCGCCTCATCCGGCGTGAGGTAGGGAACCATCGGAATGCCCGGCGCCCGCGGGTACACGTACTCGCCGGTGCCGGGGTGGTAGCGCGTCGCCATCGCCCACACCAGCTGGTCGATGTCGGTGATGTCGATGTCGTCGGCGACCAGGATCACCTTCGGCACCAGCCACCCGGTGTGCGAGCCGAACAGCACCTCGGCGACGGCGTCGGCGAGCTGCCGCTCGCCCATGCCCGTCGCGGCCAGCCGCTCGATGTCCACGGCGACGGCGATCCAGCAGGTCGCGGCCTCGTACGAGCACCAGGCCATGGAGACGGGGAGGCCGCTGGAGCGCAGCAGGTCCAGGCTGGTCGCCGAGATCATCGTGCCCCAGATGGTGTGGTTCTCCTCCGGAGGCAGTCCCGCGACGCACACCGGCAGGATCGGCTCGTCGCGGTGGGTGACGGTCTCGACGTGGAACACGGGCTGCCGCTTGCTCCCGGCGAAGGAGTACCCGTGGTACTCGCCCATCGGCCCCTCGTCGGCGGTCTCGTCCGGGCTGATCCAACCCTCCAGGACGATCTCGGAGTTGGCGGGTACGTACAGATCGTGCAGCTCGGTACGGACGACGTCGACGGGGCTGCCGGCGAGAGCGCCCACGTACCCGTCCTCATTCACCTCGGCGGGCAGTGGCATGCCCGCGGCGGCAAGCGCTGCGGGCGGGGCGCCGAGCACCATCGCCCAGGGCGTGGGCCCGCCGCGCTCCCGCCACATCTGGTGGATCATGCCGAGGTGCTGCTGCGGCATCGCGGGCCCGACCAGGGTGCGCGGCCCGTGCAGCATGGTGCGACTCACCGACCAGCTCGTCCACCGGCCGTCGGGTGTGCGCACGACATGGAAGCCGTACGTCCCGAAGTACCGGCCGCCGTCCTCGGCGTGCAGCAACGGCACGGGGAAGCGGGTGAGGTCGACCTCCGCGCCGCGCAGGACGTTCTCCTTGCAGGGGCCGCCGTCGACGACGCGCGGCGCGAGAGGTTCGGCGTGCATCGCGGAGATGAGCTTCTCCAGGAGTGCGCGGGGCGTCGTCTCGCGGGGCAGCCCGAAGTGCGCGGCGAGCCGCCCGTACGCGCCGTCCGCGCGTCCGGTGAGACCGGCGGGTGCGCCGAGTATCCGGTGCCCCGGCGCACCCTCGGTCAGGTTGCTGAAGAGGGGAGCGGGGCCCCGCGTCTCATAGACGCGCCGCGTGACGGCGCCGACTTCGAGCGTCGGGCTGACCGGCTCACGGATGTCCACCGCGTCGCCCGCGTCCAGCAACTCCCGCACGAAATCACGGAAGTTGAGCGCACTGCCGCGTTGCGTCATGACCGACACCCTCCTGTCCTGTGCGTCGCGCATGCGCCACGCACAGTTATTACGTACACGTCCTATGCGCTTCACGGTAAAGTACGTGTACGTCCTAATCAACCGAGGGGTCCTGTCGATGTCCCGTCCGAAGCCCGGGAAGAGCACGCACGCCGAGGCGCTGGAGGCCGCGCTCGACGGGCTCGGTCCGCTGGCCCGCCAGCTCAACCAACTGCACACCAGGCTCTGGTACGAACAGGTCCACCAGGACCTGACAGGCCCGCAGTTCACCGTCCTGAGCCTGCTGGAACTGCACGGAGACATGGACCAGGGCACGCTCGGCGCCGCCGCCCACCTCGACAAGTCGACCGCGGCACCGCTGCTCGAACGGCTGCGGGGCCGCGGTCTGCTGGAGATCGAGAAGGACGAGCGCGACCGCCGCCGCAAGCTCGTACGCATCACGGACGGGGGTCGGCGCCTGGTGGCCCGTCTCGCGCCCGGTGTGATCGACGTGAGTGATCAGCTGTTGGAGGGTCTTTCCACGGGGGAGCGGGAGGAGTTTCTGCGGCTGCTGCGGCGGGTGACGGCGCGGTAACCGCCTTCTGGGGCCCCTCGGTTGATCAGCCGGACGACGAGCCGTTGGCCGGGTTGGCCCGCTGGTCGTGCACGATGGACGACGGGATCGACTTGTCGTTCTTGAGCGCGTCCCAGACCTGCCCCGCGTCCGGGGACTTGGGCACCACCCGGTTCGGGTCGCTCGGCGCGGTCTGCGTCGGCAGCGTCACCTGCGTGACGTCGTCCGCCCCGATGCCGGTGAGGCTCTTGCCGAGGCCGAGCAGCGAGGAGATCGAGTCCAGACCGGTGTCCGTGGTCAGGGACTTCGTCAGGTCCGACGCGATGTCGTACGCCTGCTTCGGGTGCGTGACCAGGTTCAGGCTCTTCACCTGGTCGATGACGGCCGTCGCCATCTGCTGCTCCAACTGGATCCGGTCGAGGTCCGAACCGTCGCCGACGCCGTGCCGCGTACGGACGAACGCGAGCGCCTCGTCGCCGTCCAGGTGGTGCGTGCCGGCCGGCTCGTCGAAGCCGCTGTCCGGGTCGTCGATGTCCTCGGTCGTGGTGATGGTGACACCGCCGATGTCGTCGACGAACTGCACGAACCCGGAGAAGTCCAGCTCCACGTAGTGGTTCAGCTCAAGACCCGACATCTGTTCCACGGTCTTCACCGTGCACTCCGGACCGCCCTCGCTGTACGCCGAGTTGAACATGGCGTCCTGCTGCGCGGGAACGGTGTTTCCGTCGCTGTCGGTGCACGTGGGAATGTCCACGAGCGTGTCGCGCGGAATCCACACCGTCTCGGCCTTGGTGTGGTCCTCGTTGATGTGCACGACGGCCGTGGTGTCCGAGCGGGAGGTGCCTCCGGTGTCGCCGCCGGCCAGGTCCCCGTTGTCGCCGGAGCGGGAGTCGGAGCCCATCACGAGGATGTTCATCGCGCCGGAGTCGTCGGCGTCGGTCAGCACCTTCGACAGGTCGATGCCGGAGACGTTGTGGTCGAGGCGCCAGTACGCGAAGCCGGCGGTGCCGAGGCAGACGACGAGGACGGCCGTGACGACCCATACGAGGCGGCGCACGACGCGCTGCTTGCGGGTGCGCTCGTCCTTGCGGTGCCGCCTGTCGGGGTTCCGGCGGGGCAGTGGGAACCGTCGTCCGTCGCGCGTGGCCATCGGTGAGAAACCTTTCCGTCGAGTGGCAGGCCCGGACCGGTGGCGCTGCGGGCAGCCTGTCGCGCTGCCGGGGCTCTCGTCTTCGGTGCGGCCTCGGGAAGGTGGTCGCGCGCGCTGCGGTGCACGCGTCACTTCACTTCCGTCCCTACTACCGTCGCCGAGGCGGGTGGGCGGCGCACAGAGGCGAAGGGCCCGACGGTGGCCGGGCCCAAGGTCTCGTGCGGTCCGGGTGACTCGGGCGGCCCGGGTGACTCGTGCGGTCCGGGTGAGAGGATCGCGTCATGCCGACGACACCCAGGACCACGCCGACGCATTCGACGGTGTCCCGTACGACGGTGACGGATACGACGGTGACCGGGGACTTCGACCTGACCATGGACGAGCTGCGCGCCGTCGCACGGTACGCCGCGCAGAGCGCTGAACAGGCCCTCCCCGTGTTCGAGGCCGCCGTTCCCGACGACCCCCGGACGCGAGCCGCCGTCGACGCCGCGTGGGACTTCGTGGGCGGAGCGAAGCGGTCCCGGCTGCAGCGCGTCACCGCGCTCGACGCGCACCGGGCCGCCAAGGAGGCGGACACCGAAGCGGTGCGCCGCGCCACGCCCGCCGTCGTCGAGGTACTGAGCCGGTACCCCGCCGCGCCGCACGGAAAGAGCCGCGTGGCACACCTGATGAGGGCGCTCGACGCGGCGCTGCGCGGCGGGGCGGCGGACACCGGGCACGCTTCGGCCGGCCCCGAACGGTTCCCCGCCTAGCGTCGACCGCATGAACCGAACCGTGCACGAGGTCCACGACTACGACGACGTACGCGCGGCGCTGGCCAACCCGGACCTGGTGCCGGAGCTGCCCGCGGGCCCCGAGGGCAGGACCGGCGCGTCGATGGCCTGGCTGCGGTCCACCGTCCCCCGGTTCAGCTCCGGCGAGCCGCACGCGCGGCGCCGCGCACTGGTGGAGGCCGAGCTGGCCCGCCTCGACCCGACGCGGCTGCGGGACGCGGCGAGCCGCTGGTCCGATGCCACCGGGGCCGACGTCGTCCGCACCCTCGCCGAGGCGCTCGGCTACCGCGAACCACGGACCGTGGCGGAATCGATCACAGCGGTCGCCGCCGCCTACTTCGGCGGCGAGGACGCGAGGGCGGACGCGGCGGTGGAACTCCTCGTACGACTGCTGTCTCCGGGCGGGGAGGGGCAGGGCGGCAGGGAGTCGCTCGGCGGCGCGGAGCCGCACGACGCCGAAGAACTGGTCGCCGCCCGCATCTGCCTCCTCGTCCAGGCCTGCGACGCCACCGCCGCACTCGTGCGCAATGCCCGGTCCGCCGCCGATGCCGAAACCCGCCTTCCCGTGGACGCGCTGCTCCACGCGACCCTCCGCGACGACCCGCCCGTCCGCGCCCTGCGCCGCGTCGCCGCCCGGGACACCAAGGTCGGTGAGGTGGCGGTCGCCGCCGGGGAACTGGTGCTGCTGGACGCCACCGCGGTGGGCCCGGCGGACGGCGATCCGCCGCTGGCCTTCGGGGCGCCGCCGCGCGTCTGCCCCGGACGGGATCACGCCATGGCCCTGGCGGCGGGCGCCCTCACCCGACACTCCCGGACCGCCCCCACCCCACACCCCCGAACCACCCTCGCCCCACACCCCTCGACCGCCTTCGCCCGCCTGCACCGGCAGCCGACCCCCTTGCTCCTGCCGAACGCCTGGGACTGCGCCTCGGCCGCCGCCCTCGCCGCCGCCGGGTTCGCGGCCGTCGGCACCACCAGCCTCGGCGTGGCCGCCGCCGCGGGGCTCCCGGACGGCGCGGGTGCCACCGCCGGCGCCACCCTCGCCCTGGCCCGCCAACTGGGCCGCGGCACTCTCCTGTTCACCGTCGACATGGAAGGCGGCTTCAGCGAGGACCCGGACCAAGTGGCGCAACTGGCCCGCGAGTTGGCCGACGCAGGCGCCGCGGGAATCAACCTGGAGGACGGCCGCGCCGACGGCACCCTCACCCCGACCGAGCGCCATGCCGCGAAGATCGCGGCGGTCAAGGTGGCCGCCCCCGGGCTGTTCGTCAACGCCCGCACCGACACCCACTGGCTCGGCCTCGGCCACGACGGCACCGAGGAGCGCCTCGCCGCGTACCAACAGGCGGGCGCCGACGGCCTGTTCGTGCCGGGACTCGCCGACCCGGACCGCATCCGCGCGCTGACGTCCCGCTTCGAACTCCCTCTCAACGTCCTCTACTCGCCCACGGGCCCCACCCTCGACGAACTGGCCGTGCTCGGCGTCCGCCGCGTCAGCCTCGGCTCCCTGCTCTACCGCAGAGCACTCGGCGAGGCCGTGGCCACCGCGCGCGCCATCCGCGACGGGCGGCGGCCGACCGGCGACACACTCTCGTACGACGAAGTGCAGGCACTGTAGGCGAGAGGGACACCCGGCCGGTGTTCTGCCGCCGGCAGAACACCGGCCGGTCCGGGCTCAACGATCACTACAGTCCAGACACATGACAACGACCACGACACGCACGGTCGAGTACGCGGCCGACGGCTTGCCGATGCGCGGGCATCTCGCGCTCCCGGCCGGTGACGGTCGTCGGCCCGCGGTGCTGCTCGGGCCGGAGGGCACGGGGCTCAGCGACGTCGAGCGGCGCCGGGCCGATGCCCTCGCCGAACTGGGATACGTGGCGCTGGCCTTTGATCTTCACGGTGGGCGCTACTTGAGCGACCCCGAGGAGATGCGGGCCCGTTGCCTGCCACTGCTCGCCGAACCCGACCGGATGCGGGACATCGGCCACGCGGCGCTCGACGTGCTGCGCGCCGAACCGCGGACCGACCCCGACCGGATCGCCGCCGTCGGCTACGGCACCGGGGGCGCCGTCGGCCTCGAACTCGGCCGCGACGGCGTCGACCTGCGCGCGATCGGGACGGTCAACGCACTGACCACGGGACGACCGGGCGAGGCGGCGCGCATTCGCTGCCCCGTGTGGGCCGGGGTCGGCTCGGAGGACCCCATCATGGCGCCCGCGCAACGGGACGCGTTCACCGCCGAGATGCGGGCCGCGGGCGTCGACTGGCGCCTCACCGTCTACGGCGGCGCCCTGCACGCCTTCCACCACCCGCCGGTCGGTCACGTCACGGTCCCCGGCGTCGGCTACCACCCACAGCACGCGCGGCGCGCCTGGCGCGATGTCGTCGACCTGCTCGCCGAGTGTCTGCCGGTGCCGGAGAACCCGGGGGTATGACCCGCGACCTCGGCGCAAGTTCACCGCTCCGGCGCCGGATTCGCGAGCGCCGTCGTGGTGCAGTAGCCGATGGGGCCCGCCGCGTCGTACAGGGTGCAGTGGCCGACCGCGATGCCGTCCTCGGCGGTGTGCGCCGTGGCCTCGAGGCCGATCTCGTCGCTGAGCGGGAGGCGGCTCAAGGAGAGCGTGTAGTCGGCGTTGATGTAGCGCAGGCCGTCGTCGCCCGCGTGGGCGAGGGGACTCGCGGTGTCGGCGGCGAGCGCGGCGCGGACCAGCGGTGACAGGGCCTCGCCGCCGACCAGCGGGCGGGCGTCGCGCATCCAGGACCGGCGCCGCTCATCGCCGCGCCACTCCCGCACCGGCCGCAGCTCCTCGTCGAAGCGGAAGAACTGCGTACGGCCGTGCGCGGCGAGCAGTTCCTCCGGCGGTGGCGCGTCCCACGGCCCGGTCGCGGGGATGTGTCCCGGCGGTGGTGTGCTCGTGCGCAGCAGCACCGCGCTGGCCCTGGCCAGCTGCTTACCCCCGCCGTGCACGACGGCGTCGGCCACCCGGATCCGCCTCCCGTCGCGCACCCGCTCCGTCGTGACCTCGACCGGGGCGAAGGGCGCGGTGCGGAACAGGTCGACCGTCAGCCGGGCGAAGTGCAGCCCCTCATCGGCGTGTTCACGTTCCAGCGCCCGCGCCGCGAGCCCGCCCAGGAGCCGGCCGTGCACCGTGCCGGGCGCCCACCAGCCGCGCGCGTGCTCCTCGGGCACGAACGTGTCACCACGCAGGGTGAAATAGGGCGCCTCGTCCTCGGTCTGTGCCACGTGTGTTCCCTTCAGTGCGTTGAGCCCGTTCAGTGCGTTGAGCCCGTTCAGTGTGTTGAGCCCGGTCGGTACATTCATGCCGTGCATGCCGTGCATGCCGTGCATGCCGTGCATGCCGTTCAGGCCGTGAAGTCGGTTCAGTGCGTACGGAGCGGGTCGATGTGCAGCGGGTCCAGCCTGCGGATGAGCGCGACGGTGGCGTGACAGATCGCGTCGGCGTCCCGCTTGCGCGCACACGTGCCGATCTCCCGGCCCGCCTCGCCGATCACCGACGTGAGGACCCCGACGACGAGCCGGTCCACCGGCTCGCTGCCCGCTTCCAGCAGCACCGCGTTCTGCCGGATCCACTCCAGGCCGCGCGCCCGCCGCATGCGCTCGAAGCCCGGCGGCCCGTCCCCGTCCATCCACAGCTTGATCAGGTCACGGCGCCGCCAACACCCCTCCAGGAAGCTGCGCGTGCCGACGAGGAACAGCTCCAGCGGATCCGTCTCGCCCGCCGCCCGCGCCGCGGCCACCGCTTCGGACGCCTCGCGCTCGCGGGAGTTCTCGTAGTCCTCCCACAGCGCCACGAACAGCTCCGTCTTGCCGCCGAAGTGGTGGTAGAGGCTGCCGACACTCGACCCGGCCCTGCGCACCACCGCGACGATCGCCGTGTCCGTGAACCCCTGCTCGCAGAAGACCTCGCGGGCCGCGTCGAGCAGGGTGCGGCGGGTCTGCTCCGTGCGGCTCCACTGCCAGGCGTTGTCCTTGACCGCGGTCCGCACCGCCTTGCGTGTCATCCTGCTGCCCCCTCCGACCGCTTCCCACCTCTTGACCCACTGCCCCGCCGCAGGCAATTTGAACTCATTCCTAGATTCCCGTTCCAGGATTGAGGGGCACTGCCGTGGTCGACTTCTCGCTGTCCACCGAGGAACGCCAGATCCGGGACACCGTGCGCGCGTTCATCACCAAAGAGGTGATGCCGCTGGAGCAGGACGTGCTCCGCAACGAACGCGCGGGACGGCCAGGTGTCGACCCCGCACAGATCGCCGAACTCCGCGCCAAGGCCCGCAAGGTGGGCTTCTGGGGTGTCAACACCCCGGAGGAGTACGGCGGGATGAACCTCGGCGCCGTCATGTCCGCGATCATCGCGATGGAGACCGGCCGCACCTTCGTCCCCTTCAGCTTCGGCGGCGGCGCCGACAACATCCTCTACTCCTGCGACGACCAGCAGAAACAGGAGTACCTGCTGCCGACCATCGAGGGTGAGCGCCGCTCCTGCTTCGCCATCACCGAACCCGGCGCCGGCTCCGACGCCCGCAATATCCGCAGCCGCGCCGTCCGCGACGGCGACGACTGGCTGATCACCGGCGAGAAGACGTTCATCACCGGCGGCAACGAAGCCGACTTCGTGATGGTGTTCGCCGTCACCGACCCCGACAAGGGCGCCGACGGCGGAGTCACCTGCTTCCTCGTCGACCGAGACATGGGCTGGAAGTCCGAACCCATCGCCACCATGGGCCAGTGGGGACCCGCCTCCCTCGTCTTCGACCACGTACGCGTCCCAGGACGCAACGTCCTCGGCGAGGTCGGCCAGGGCTTCCACCTCGCCATGCGGTGGATCGGCCAGGGCCGCTACCTCATCCCCGCCCGCGCCATCGGCTCCGCCGAACGCATGCTGCAGATGGGCGTCGACTACGCCCGCCAGCGGCACTCCATGGGCCACCCCATCGCCGACTACCAGGCCATCCAGTGGCACATCGCCGACTCCCAGGTCGAGATCGAGTCCGCGAAGTGGCTCACCCTGTACGCCGCCTGGCGCGCCCAGCAGGGCATGGACGCCCGGCACGCCTCCTCCATCGCCAAGCTCAACGGCGCCGTCATGGCCAACCAGGTCGTCGACCGCGTCCTCCAGATCCACGGCGGCATGGGCTACACCAAGGAACTCCCCATCGAACGCTGGTACCGCGAGCTGCGCCTGCTGCGCATCTTCGAAGGCACCGACGAGATCCAGAAGCGCACCATCGCCCGTAACCTCATCAAGGGGCACGTCCGACTCGGCGGGATCGGCGAGTGAAGCCGGGCCGGCGAGTGCGGCCGGGCCGGCGAGTGCGGCGGGGCCGGCGCGTGACCGGCGGACGCCCGCGCCCGCGGCTCTTCCGGGTGCGCGAGCTCGACCACTACCCCAACTCCCGGCAGCGGATGCGCATCCTGTCGATGGCCGTCCTCGCCGTCCTGATCGCCTCCTACGAGGGCCAGATCGCGCCCGTCGTGCCACTGCTCCTCGACGACCTCGACATGTCACTGACCACGTACGGCGCCGTCTCCGCCACCGCGCTCGTCGCGGGCGCCATCGCGTCGATGGTCGGCGGTCGGCTCACCGACACCGTCGGCCGAGTGCGGCTCATCGTGCCGCTGCTGATGCTCACCGCGCTGTGCTGCTTCCTGATGACGACCGTCCACTCACCCGGTCAACTCCTCGCCGTACGCGCCGTGTTGTCGGTGGTCGACGGGATGGCGATGGCGGGCACCGCGCCGCTCGTGCGGGACTTCTCGCCGCGGATGGGCCGCGCGCAGGCCTTCGGCTTCTGGACCTGGGGCCCGGTCGGCGCGAGCTTCCTCGCCGCCGCCGTCGCCAGCCTCACGCTGCCGCTGTTCGACGACTCGTGGCGCTCGCAGTTCGTCATCATGGGCACCGTCTCGCTCGTCCTCTCCGTGGTGATCGCCCTCAACATCGCCGACCTGTCACCCGAACTGCGCGCCCGCATCGTCCAGTCCGAACGCGAGACACTCGGCCGCGCCGACCACACCGAACCACCCCGCGTCCGCGACCTGTTCGCACACCGCGCCGTCTGGGCACACGTCATCGGCATCGCGTCCTGGCTGGTGCTGTACGTGACACTCACCGTGTACGGGCAGACCATGCTCGCGGAGAGCTTCGACCTGACGGCGGCGCGGGCCTCCCAGATCATGGCGGCGTTCTGGACGCTGAACATCCTCACGCTCGTCCTCTCCGGCCGGCTCTCCGACCGCCTGCAACTGCGCAAGCCGTTCTGTGTCGGCGGCACGGTCGGCGGCATCGTCCTCACCGCTTACCTGGCGAGCCTCATCGGCCGCGACGACGTGTCACACCTGCACGTCGCCATCACCGGCGCCCTCATCGGCGGCGTGATGGGCTGCGCCTACGGGCCGTGGATGGCGAACTTCTCCGAGAACGCCGAGGACATCGACCCGCGCCTCCAGGGCACCGCGTGGGGCGTGTTCACCTTCCTGACCAAGGCGATGGCGGTGGTGGTGCTGGTCGCGGTGCCCCGTGTCATCGAGTCCGGCGGCTGGCGCGCGTGGCTCATCGTGTCGGTGTGCTGCATGGCCGTGTTCGTGCCGGCGTCGCTGTTCTTCCGCGGCCCCTGGCGGCGCGCGAAGGCGGCACCGGAGGCGGCACCGGAGGCGTCGCCGCAGGACGCCCCGGCCCCCGCCCCCGCGAGCGACTGACCTACGGCACACCACCCGTCGTGCCGAACGAGGGCGCGACCGCCTCAGCGCACGGACAGGCGGACCAGTCGCGCGTCCGTGGCCCGGCCGCCCGCCACCACCGCGAACGCGACGTACCGCGCGGTGGCGGAGCCGAGCTTGAGGGTCCGCTCCGGGCCTTTCCCGTCGAGGCGGCCGGCGCCCCGGTACGCGAGCCCGTCGGCGCTGAGCTCCACCTCGGCGGGCGGCGCGCCGCCGACCGTCCACTGCGCCTCCACGGTGCGGACCGCTCTGTCCTCGCCGAGGTCGACGACCAGGCGGCCACCGGGACCCGGCCGCCACGAGGTCGACCGGTCCCCGTCGACCGCCGCGCCCGGATCGGACATGCCGTCGGGCAGCGGACCGGTCGGGAACACGCTCCGGCCCAGCGCGAGATCGTCCAACGGGAACGCGGTGGCACCGGGCAGGTGCACGGCCGTCTCCCGCGCACGCGTCACCACGGCCACCGCGCTACGGCCCTGCGCCGCCACCCGGACCCGGCACGCGGCGCCGGAGAGCCGGACGGTGGCGCCGTCCACGACCCGTATGCGCAGGCCGGTGGGGAGGCGGTCGCCGGAGAGCGGGGTCAGCGTGCAGCGCGGGGCGAGCAACACCGCCTGTCCGGCGTCGAGTTCGGCATGGTAGGCAGTGCCGTCGTCGGTGACGGTCTGGTCGCCCTCGAAGGCCGTACGACGTGTGCCCTCCTGCGGGACGGACACCGGCGTGGTGACTCGCCCGCCCGACAGGTTGAACACCGCCAAGTGCCCATCGGTGAGCGACACATGAACCGCACCGGAGGCGGCCGTGGGGAAGGGCCCGGTGGCCGCCGCGCGCAGCGCGCCCGCCGACGCCTCCGCGAAACCCTCCACCACGACGGGCGCCGCCGGGCCGTCCGCCGCGACGATCGTGTCCCCGTACACCGCGATCGGATGCCCGCCGCCCCGCACCACGAGCCCGGCCCGCCCGTCGACGTCGAGCCAGCCACCACGGCTGCGCACGTCCGGCTCCGGCCACGTGGCGAGGTCCTCCCAGTGTGTGCCGTCCGTCGAACCCTGGACACGGTAGGCGCGCCCGGCGGCGGCCTCCCAGCGCACCGTCACGCGATCGACGTCGTGCGTGGCACCCAGGTCGACGGCCAACCAGCTGTCGGCGCGCGGCCGTTCGGCCTTGGCCACCGCCCACCGGGTCGTCGGGTCACCGTCGACGGCGAGAGCGGCACCCCTGCCGGTCTCGCTGGACGACGCGGTCGCCGCCCCGCCGCGCGCCAGATCCGGGCCATCGGCCCCGTCCCGTACCTCCAGGGCGTACAGCGAGTACCCGTACGTCGGGTCGGGGCGCACACCGAGCATCCGTACGTGCCGGACGGCGGTGCGCGGCACCTCCACCTGATCGACGCGCGCACCCGAACCCGACCCGTCCTCGTCCCGGGCCCGCACCGAGACACCGCCCTCCTCGAAGCGGTAGGCGCGTGAGCCGTCGAGCCCCGCCATGCCGGGCATCGTGAGGTTGTGCACCTCCAGATGGCCCTCGCCCGCGCCGGTACCTGTGCTCGCGTAGACCACCGAACCCGTCGGCAGCGTCGCGAACCCCGCGTAGCCGCCGCCCAGTTGGAGTACGCTCGCACTGCCGTCGAAGCCGTCGCGCACCGACTCGTACACCCGCACCTCGCGCGCCGTGACCTCGCCCGCCGTGGACGGCAGGAACATCGGTGTCGCGCCGCTCAGCCTGAACAGCCAGTCGTCGTGCCCCGGCTGCCAGCCGAACTTCACGAAACCGGACTTGCCGACGGCCCCCGCCCACGCGGCCCGCGACTGATGGGACACAAGCCCGGGCCCCGCGCCGAAGTCCGTGACCCCGCGGGCGTGCTCGAACACCTCCTCACGCGCGTACGGGTGCACCGGCTCATCACCGCGCTCGGCCGCCCACACATGCAGCAGATAGCTGATGGCCAGCTCGGCGCGGGCCTCCGGCTCGTACTTCGGCTCACCCGAGAACTTCGCGAGGCGGTACTGGGGCGGATACTTCTGGTACGCCTCCAGGCGCTCCGCCAGGGCCTGTTCGGCCCAGGCCGCCGACCGGTCGCCCGTCACCCGCGCCAGGAACGCGAGCGGGATGACATCCCTGCCGTACAGGTGCTCGCGGTCGTTGACCATCGGCATCAGCGGTTCACCGGCATCGCTCATGACACCAAGGAGCGTGCGCCAGAGCGGCCGCGCGTTCGGCTGCCGCGTCAGGACCTCGGGGAGCGGCCGCCCGGCCGCCAGGAAGTGTGCCGCGTTCCGGCCGGAGGTGCGCCACAACTCCTCCTGGTAGTGCGGGCCGAAGGAGCCGTGGTTCTCGACGATGAACGTGTCGTACAGGTTCCGCGCGGAGTTGCGCGAGACGCGTACCCCGTCCACGAGCGCCGGATTGGCCAGGTCGGCGGGCGGCAGACCGGCCTCGTTGCGCGACCAGACACCGTATCCGGACTCCCAGTCGCCCCGGCGCGGATCGTCAGGGGCCCAGGCGAGGGCGGGCGCGAGGGTCTGCGCGTACAGGCCCATCTCCTCCAGCTTGGTGTCACCGGCGTGACCGCCCTTGAGGCCGTTCGGCGTCCAGTCGCCCGAGTCCGGATCGTCGCCCGTGCCCAACGACGTGGTGTACGCGGCCTGTTCACGGGTGATCGTGTCGACGCGGGAGCGGGTGGTGGCGTCGAGCTCGTCCCACAGGAGCCGCGCCGCGAGCACGAAGTACGACTGGAAGGTGGTGTCGAAGAACAGCTTCCGGCCCCACTCGGTGCCGCCCGTCAGCCGGTTCGACGCCGCGAAGTGCCGGATGGTGGCCAGCGTGCGCGCCTTGAGGGTGTCACGGTCGACACCGGCCCGCGCACTGTCGTACGTGCCGTGGGTCAGCAGCACCGCGTTGCCGAGGACGACGGCGAAACCGAAGTCCTTCGCGGTGTAGTGCCCCGCCGCACCGTCCCACTGGGTCTCGGACCAGCGGGTGTGGATCAGCAGGACCCGGTGGTAGGTGGCCGCGATGTCGTCCGGGGGCGCGGCCGAACCGTCCGCCGCACACGCCGAGTCGGCGCCGGTGAGCGCGGGCAGCGCGGCCATGGCGCTCGTCAGGCCGACGGCTTGCAGGAAGCCACGACGGTGCAGCGGCAGCGGCAGCCGGGGTGGTGGTGTGGGCGGCAGGTGGTGTGACATGTGCGGGAACCTCCATCAGTCGCGGGTCCGCGTGAGGATCGCGCGGAGTTCGGGCACCGGCAGCTTCGGCTCGCGGCCCGCCGTCAGCAGGCCGTTCACCTCCTGCTCGGTGTCGGTGAACTGCGTGTAGCAGAATCCGGCGAGCCCCGAGTCCACCGCCGCCCCCACCAGCGAGGACAGCCGCTCGGCGAACTCCTTGTCCGTGGCCACGGTGTCGTAGCCGAACCACTCGGCGCCCTCGGCCGGTTCGAAGGTGGCGCCGCCGAACTCGCTGAGCACGACCGGCTGCCCCTCGTGGCGCACCCCGTCGAGCGTGAGGCGGCGGACACCGGGCCACTGCTCCGTGAACTCGCCGCGCCGCACCGCCGGTTGACCGTACCGCTCGCGCAGCACGTCCGCCCGCTGCGTGTAGTCGTGCACGCCCCACATGTCCGCGGCGGAGATCTCCCAGCCGTCGTTGGAGACGGCGGGGCGGGACGGGTCGAGGGCCTTGGTGAGGTGGTAGAGGGCGTCCATGAAGTGGCGTTGCTCGGGCACGAGCGCCGGATTCGGCACGGACCAGGACTCGTTGAGGGGGATCCACGCGACGATCGAGGGGTGGCTCAGGTCGCGCGACACCGCCTCCGTCCACTCGGCGATCACCCGCTCGACCGTGGTCGCGCCGAACGCGTACGCGGACGGCATCTCCTCCCACAGCACGAGCCCCAACCGGTCGGCCCAGTACAGGAAGCGCGGGTCCTCGATCTTCTGGTGGACGCGCAGCCCGTTGAGGCCGATCTCCTTGGCGAGCTCCGCCTCCCGGCGCAGCTCCTGAGCCGACGCCGCGAGGTGTGATCCCGGCCAATAGCCCTGCTGCAGCGCGAGCCGAAGGAAGTACGGCTTGTGGTTGAGGAGGAACAGGCCGTCGTCCCAGCCGATGTCACGCAGCCCGACGTACGACATGACACGGTCCACCGGGGCGCCGTCCGCCGCGTCCGCCACCTCGACCGTCGCGTCCACGAGGTGCGGGCGCTCCGGCGTCCACAGCAATTCGTCCCGGTCCTGGCCGTGCCGCAGCGCGGGCACCGCGATGTCGAACGTCGTCTCCTGCCCCTCGCACAGCGTCCGCTGGTCGGCGAGGACCCGCTCGCCCAGCACGAGCCGCACCGACACATGCACGGGCGCCGCGGGCCACCGGCTCAGCCGGACCCGGCAGCGTACGCGGGCGTTCGCGACGTCCGGGGTCCAGTGCAGCGTCGTGATGTGCCGCTCGGGAACCTCCTCCAGCCACACCGGCTGCCAGATGCCCGACGTGCGGTGGTACCAGATGACGTGCGGGTCGCGGCGCCAGTCCTGCTTTCCGCGCGGCTGCGTCACGTCGAGCGGCTGGTCCTCGGCGCGTACGACGACGAGCTGTTCGCCGTCCCCGTCGACGGCATCGGTGATGTCGCAGGTGAACCCGGTGTGCCCGCCCTCGTGCCGCCCCACCGGGAGCCCGTTGACCCACACCTCCGCCCGGTGGTCGACCGCGCCGAAGTGCAGCAACAGGCGCCGCCCGGCGGCGGGACGGGCCACGTCCACGGTGCGCCGGTACCACAGCACCGGATGGAACGCGGTGTCCCGCAGCCCGGACGCCGCCGACTCGGGCGGGTAGGGCACGGTCACGACGCCGGTGAACGGCCCGGTGACCTCCGGATCCATCCAGCGCTCCGCGCGACCGCGGTCGGCGTCGTCGTGGGCGAACCCCCACGGACCGCACAGGTCCCGCCAGTCGGGGTCACGGACCAGCTGCGGCCGGGGGTGTCCTGCGACGTCGAGGTGGGTGTGAGACAAGAAGAACTCCGGTGGTGTGGTGCGCTGTTCAGGAAAATTCCGGGGATTTCGCGGAGCCCGGCTGTCAGGACGCCGCCCCGTCGGCGGGGGAGTGGCGCAGGTCGACGGCGGTGGCGGCGAACGCCAGTGGCCCCGCGAGCAGCGGCACGAGCATCGGCATCGCCCACGCGAGAAGCGCGGCGAGGACGACGGCGCCCGCGAGCAGCAGGCTGCCGCGCGGTTCGGCGAGCGTACGCACGAGCCCCTCCCGCACGGACAACTGGTGTGGTGCTTCGAGCGCCGTGGCCCGCAGCCCCACGACCGCCGCGCCCAGCGCGAGCAGCAGCAGGGCGGGCGCCAGGACCCGCGCTCCCGGAAGCCCGGAGCGGACCAGGGCGCCGTCGAGCAGCAGAAGCACGGCGAGGGCTGGCGGCAGCAGGCCGCCCAACAGGGCGCGCCCGGTCAGGCGGGCGCGCAACTCACCCACGTAGACACGCGAGTTGACCGTCCTCCCGTCCCGCGCCGCGCCCCGCAGCGTCGCCGACGCCGCCGAGAACGCGGCGGGCGCCGTGACGACCGGCAGGCAGGCGAGGCTCGTCAGGAGGCCGACGAGGAGCATGTCCGCGAAGAGTGTGAAGCCGCCGCCGAACACCTCACCGGGCTCGCGACGCCCGGCAGGGGACATGTGTGTGGTCATGACGGCTCAGCCCTTCAGTCCGGACGTGGCCATGCCCTGCACCAAGTAGCGCTGGAAGACGAAGAAGAACAGCACGATCGGCAGCACCGAGATCACCGACATGGCGAACATCGGCCCGTACGCGGACGTGCTGCCCTGGTCGACGAAGCTGCGCAGCGCGAGCGTGATCGTGAACTTCTCCGGAGCGAACAGATAGATCATCTGCGTGAAGAAGTCGTTCCACGTCCAGATGAACGTGAAGATCGCCGTGGTGATCAGCGCGGGACGGCTCAGCGGCAGCGTGATCGCCCAGTACGTGCGGAACGGGCCGCAGCCGTCGATCCGCGCCGACTCCTCCAGCTCACGCGGCAGACCCCGCATGAACTGCACGATGAGGAACACGAAGAACGCCTCGGTGGCCAGGAACTTCGGCAGGATCAGCGGCCAGAACGTGTCCACCAGGCCGAGCCGGTTGAAGATGATGTACTGCGGGATCAGCACGACGTGGTGCGGCAGCATCAGCGTCGCCACCATGAAGGCGAACATCGGCCCCCGCATCCGGAACCGCAGCCGCGCGAAGGCGTACGCGGCGAGCGAGCACGACACCACGTTGCCGACGACGGCGCCACCGGCGATCAGCAGCGTATTGCCGAGCAGCCGGCTCACGGGAACGCCCGACACCCCGTCGAGGGCCGTCGTGTAGTTGGACCACTCGAAGTGGCTCGGCCACAGGTTCAGGCTGGCGATGACCTCGTCGGCCGGTTTCAGCGACGTCGCCAGCAGCCAGGCCAGCGGGTACAGCAGCACCAGCAGGCACACGGCGGCGATGGTGTGCGGCAGCCACCGCTTCGCGGCGATGTTCATCGCGCCGCCCCCTCGTTGTCGTCCGCGTAGAAGACCCAGGACCGGGACGTCCGGAACAGGATCAGGGTGATGACGCCGATCGCGATGAGCAGCAGCCAGGCCATCGCCGAGGCGTAGCCCATGTGCGAGGCGGTGAAGCCGCGCTCGTACAGGTACAGCGTGTAGAACAGCGTCGAGTCGGCGGGCCCGCCTTCGCCGCCGCTGACGGCGTAGGCCGGGGTGAACACCTGGAAGGAGTTGATGACTTCGAGGACCAGGTTGAAGAAGACGACCGGGGACAGCATCGGCACGGTCACCGACACGAACTGCCGCCACCGGCCCGCCCCGTCGAGCGCCGCCGCCTCGTACAGGTCCGGCGAGATCTGCTGCAACCCCGCCAGGAAGATCACCATCGGGGCGCCGAACTGCCACACCGTCAGGAGCACGATCACGTACACCGCGAGATCCGCGTTGCCGACCCAGCCACCCGCGTGGATACCGATCCTGTCGAGGGCGTCAGCGACGGTGCCGCCGTCGTTGAACAGCGCCCGCCACACCAGGGCGATGGACATGCTCGCCCCGAGCAGCGACGGCGCGTAGAACGCGCTGCGGTAGAAGGCCCGGCCCCGGCCGAGGTTCTTCAGGAGCATGGCCGCGCCGAGCGCGAGCCCCAGCTTCAGCGGCACCGCCACCACGACGTACAGCATCGTGGTGCCCACCGACCGCCAGTAGCGGGGGTCGTCGAACAGCATGTCCGTGTAGTTGCGCAGGCCGATCCACTTCGGCGGGTCGAACAGGTTGTAGTCCGTGAACGACAGGTACAGCGACACCGCCATCGGTACGAGGGTCAGCACGACCGCGCCGATCATCCACGGCGACAGGAACACGTAGGCGGGCCACTGCCGTTCACGGACCGGGCGGCGCGGCTTGCCGTTGTCTTGCCGCTCGGGTGTCCGGGACGCCGGGGCGGGCGCCTTCGTGGTGAGTGCGCTCATGACCTCAGCTCCTTGTTGGCCTCGTCGATGAGTTCGCGCGCCGCCTGCCGGGGCGTGGCCCGGCCGTAGATCATGCGCTGGTGCACGCGCGTGAACGTGGGCTGGATCGCCAGGTCACCGGGCGGCGGGGCGGTCGGCGGCGCGTCGAGGCCGTACTTCTCCATCGCCTGCGCGTACCGGTAGATCTCCAGCTCCGGCCCCTTCAGCGTCCTGCCGACGCGCGCCGCGATCGTCCGGTTGGGCGGGGTGGACCGGGAGAACCCGAGGATGTCCCCCGCCCGCACGTCGTTGAGCAGGAAGTCCACCAACTGGGCGGCCTCCTTGGGGTGTTGGGTGTGCGCGCCGATACCGATCAGCATGCTCGGCTTGAAGTAGGCGCCCTGCCTGCCGTCGGTCGTCGGCACGGGCGCGTAGTGCACCTGATCGCCCAGCAGATCTACGTAACCGGGGAACGGGGCGTCCCACGTGAAGTCGGACGCGGCGAGCCGGCGGCCCATCGGGGACATCTCGGTGTTCGTGGCCTGCACCGTGTCCTGCGGCGCGGCCACGGCGCCCGCCTTGCGCAGCCGGTCGTAGAACGTCCAGAACTCGGTGAGGTCGTCCTCGGTGAACGCCAGTTCCGTCTGGCTCTTGTAGAGCTCGCCGCCGCGGCTACGCAGCCAGTCCTCGAAGACGTCCTCGTTGCCACCGCCGTCGTTGGCGCCGCGCACGCGGCGGCCGTCGGGGGACCTCAGGCCCAGCGCGGTGACCTTCTTGTTGGCCTCGGCCCACTCCTGCCAGGTCCAGTCCGGGCGCGGCGTGCCGACACCCGCCCGTTTGAAGATCGCCGAGTCGTACGCGAAACCGGTGATGCCGCGCCCCATCGGCAGGGCGTACTGGCCGCCCCGGTACGTGCCCGTGCGCAGGAACGCGTGCTCCATGCCGGACGTGTCGACGGTGCCGCGCTCGATGAATTCGTCCAGGGACATCAACGCGTCACCACCGGCGTACTGGGACACCTGCCGGTAGTCGAGCTGCACCACGTCCGGGATGCCGCCGCCCGCGGCCTGCGTGGCCAACTTCTGCAAATACGCGCCGAATTCGCCGTTCGACGTGCGGACGGTGACGCCGGGGTGCTCCTTCTCGAAGAGGCGCACCGCCTTCTCGGTCCGCGCCGCACGGTCGTCGTTTCCCCACCAGGAGAACCTGAGGGTGACACCGCGCGACGTGCCGCCGCTCGCGGTGGAACAGCCGGACAGCGTACCGGCCAGCGCGGCACCGACCCCGGCGGCCGCGGCGGACAGGACGGCCCGGCGACCGGGGAGAGGGCGCGGGCCGCTTCGGGGCTCGGGCATGGGGACCTTCCAGGAGGGAGGAGAGATTCCAACGTTGTAACCAGGGGAAGTCGCAGCGGTCAACCCTCTGTCGGCCCTCTGTTGCGGATCGGATCGGACCCACCTCGGTGATGCCAACTGCCTCCACTGCGTGCATAATCAGGGGATACGACGTGAGGGGAGCAGGTCAGTGGCAGCAGTGACGCTCAAGGACGTCGCCGAGCGTGCGGGCGTGTCCATCAAGACGGTGTCCAACGTTGTACGCGACGCTCCGCGCGTCTCCGAAGCCACCCGGACCCGCGTCATGAGCGCCGTCCGCGAGCTCGGCTACCGGCCCAACCCCTCGGCCCGCCGCCTGCGCACCGGACGCAGCGGACTGATCGCCCTCGCCGTCCCCGACCTGGCGACGCCCTACTTCGCGGAACTCGCCCACCACGTACGCGCCGAGGCCGCCGCGCTCGGCTTCACCGTCCTCATCGAGGAGACCCTCGGTGACACCAAGGAGGAACTGCGCCTCGCGACCGGCGTCGGCGCGTCACTCCTGGACGGAGTGATCCTGTCACCGCTCCATGTCACACCGGACGAACTCGCCCCCGTCACCGACCAGTTCCCCCTCGTACTGCTCGGTGAGCGCAGCTACGAAGGCGACCGTGTCGTCGCCGACCACGTCCTCATCGACAATGTCGCCGCCGCCCGCGAGGCCACCGCACACCTCGCGGGCCTCGGCCGCACCCGGATCGCCGCGATCGGCGTCGACAAGGCGGGCTCCGCGACCAGCCGCCAACGCCTCGAAGGCTTCCAACAGGCGCTGCACGCCGCCGGGTTGACCTACGATCCCGGACTCGCGCCCCAGGTCAAGGACTTCGACCGGCGGGGCGGCCTCCAGGCCATGCGCACCCTTACCGCACTGCCGCCCGGCCAACGCCCCGACGCCGTGTTCTGCTTCAGCGACCTGCTCGCCGTCGGCGCCCGACGAGCCCTGTACGAAGCCGACGTGAGCATCCCCGGCGACGTGGCGCTCGCCGGCGTCGACGGCTCCGAGGAAGCGCTCTACGGCACACCGTCGCTCACCTCCGTCGTCCCCGACAAGGCGGCCATCGCGTCGCTCGCGGTGAAGTGCCTCGTCAACCGGGTCCGCGCCGAGGAGCCACCACCGTTCGAGGTGCACACGGCGCCGCACTGGCTTGAGGTACGCGAGTCCACGGGTGGCGAGAGGGAGTCGTTGAAGCCGTGACGCCGTGAGTCCGTAACGCGGCGCGAACGGGGTCACCCGCCGCCGCAGCCCGCCAAGATCTCCTGCACCCGCGCACAGTTGGACGCGATGTGGTGCCGCGCCTCCCGCTGGGCGCGCTCCGCGTCGCCCGCGCGGATCGCCGCCATCAGTGGTTCGTGCTCGCCGAGCAGCTTGCGCGGATTCTCGTTCTCCCGCTCGTGCGCGGACAACGCCATCAGGTAGAAGCGCAGTTCACGCGTGAGGCCCGCGTAGAACGCGTCGATGCGTGCGTTGCCGAGCGCCGCCACGATCGCGCCGTGGAAGGCGAGGTCCGCCGCCACGATGTCCGCGCGACGCAGCGACGCCGTGACCGCGACCAGATGCTCGTACGCCCCTTCCACAGCGGCGAGTTGGCTCGCGCCGAGAGGTGCCGCGAGGGCCGCCGCCTCCAAGTGCTCGCGCGCCGTGTACAGCTCGTCGACACTCCGCGGCGTCGGCGAGATCACCACCGCCCCGCGGTTGGCCTGGAACCGGATGAGACCGCCGTGCTCCAAGAGCCGGACCGCCTCGCGAACCGTGTTGCGGGCTATGCCCAGTTCGGCCGCGATGGCGCTCTCGCGCAGCCGCTCGCCCGGCCGGAACGCCCCGGCGAGGATCCGCTCCGACAGGCCGTCGGCGATCTGCTGCGCGGTCGTGGTCCGCTGGGCCACCAGCCCGTCAAGTGCCGTCATGACGTCATCGTAGCCACCAGGCGCCCCCTGGTGCCGAACAGTAGAACTGTTCTACAGTTGCGCACTGTTTCGGCCGCCGACGCCCAGGAGGGCCCTCAACCGTGCGGACAACTCGCGAGAACGACCGGATCGACCCGGGCGACGACCGGACGGCCCAGGAGCAGCCACCCGCCGACGCGCCCCGCACCCTCAGACAGCGCCACGTACGGATGATCGCCCTCGGCGGCATCGTCGGCGCGAGCCTCTTCGTCGGCAGCGGCGCCGTCATCCACACCGTGGGACCGGCCGCCATCCTGTCGTACGCGCTCGGTGGCCTCCTGGTCGTCCTCGTCATGCGGATGCTCGGCGAGATGGCGACCGCGTCGCCGACCCTCGGCTCGTTCATGGAGTACGCCCGCACCTCGCTCGGCGCCTGGGCGGGCTACACCATCGGCTGGCTGTACTGGTACTTCTGGGTCGGCGTCGTCGCCTTCGAGGCGGTCGCGGGCGCGAAGCTGCTGATGCTGTGGATACCCGGCGTACCGCAGTGGGTGTTCTCGCTCGTCCTCATGACACTCCTGACGGCCACCAACCTGGTGTCCACGCGCTCCTTCGGGGAGACCGAGTTCTGGCTGGCGTCCATCAAGGTCGTCACCATCGTCGTGTTCCTCGTCGCGGGCACCCTGTTCGCCCTCGGCCTGTGGCCGGACGCGACGCTGTCGGTGGGCAACGTCGCCCTCGACGGCTTCGCCCCCCATGGTGTCTCGGCCGTCCTGCACGGCGTCGTCCTCGTGATCTTCTCCTACGTGGGCACCGAGATCGTCACCATCGCCGCCGCCGAGTCCACCGACCCGGTCAAGTCCGTCGTCAAGGCGACGTCGTCCACGGTGTGGCGCGTCATCATCTTCTACGTCGGGTCCGTCACGCTGTTGGTGATGATGACACCGTGGGACCGCATCCCGGTCGAGACCAGCCCGTACGCGGCCGCCTTCGGCAAGCTGGGCGTGCCCGCCGCCACGACCGTCATCAACGTCGTCGTCCTCACCTCCGTGCTGTCCGTCCTCAACTCCGGCCTCTACACGGCCTCCCGCATGCTCTTCGCCCTGCAACGCCACCGCTGGGCCCCTCGCTGGGTCGCCGACCGCAGCCGCAAGGGCACCCCCTGGAAGGCCATCCTCGCGTGCACGTCCGTCGGCTACGTGGCCGTCGCGATGAGCTACGTCGCACCCGACACCATCTTCGACTTCATCATCAACTCGGCGGGCGCCGTCGGCCTGTTCGTCTACGCCATCATCGCCGGCTCGCAGCTGCGCATGCGGCGGCAGCTGGAACGCGAGGCCCCGGACCGGCTCAAGCTGCGCATGTGGTGCTACCCGTACTTGAGTTGGGCCACCCTCGCGGGCATCGTCGTCGTCCTGAGCTCCATGCTCCTCGTCCCCGACGCCCGCTCCCAGCTCTATCTGAGCGTGCTGAGCCTCGCCGCGATCCTCGCCACGTACCTGTTCGTACGAGCCCGGCGGCGAGCCACCACCCACTGACACACACCTCCCCCCACCTTTGACCTTTACGGAGACCCTCATGGCCCAGGAGAACGCGCCCGTCCTGACCGGCCCCGCCCTGTGGAGCGCGCAGGCCCACCTCCCGTCCGTCCTCGGACGCCAACTCACCATCGAACGCGCCGAAGGCAGCTACCTGTACAGCACGGACGGCCGCCGCCTCTTCGACGGGACGGCGGGCCTCTGGCACGCCAACGTCGGCCACGCCCACCCCGAACTCGCCGGCGCCGCCGACGACCAGATGCGCCGCCTGGAGACGTACCACGTCTTCGGCCGCTACCTGAACGACCGGGCCGTCGCCCTCGGCGAACGCCTCGCCGACCTGTCACCCATCGACGACCCCAAGGTCATCCTGGGCAGCGGCGGCAGCGACGCCATCGACGTCGCCTGCAAGCTCGCCCGCAGGCACTGGCAGCGCGAGGGCCGTTCAGGCAAAACCGTGATCCTCAGCCGCGAGTTCGCGTACCACGGCCTGCACGCCTACGGCACGAGCATCGCGGGCCTCGACTTCAACCGCACCGGCTACGGCACCGAATCCCTCGTCCCCGAGACCGCCCGCGTGTCCACGGACGACATCGAAGCCGTCGAACGCACGGTGCGGGAGATCGGCCCGGAACACATCGCCGCCCTCGTCGCCGAACCCGTACAGGGCACCGGCGGTGTCATCGTGCCCGCGCCCGGATACCTGGAGGGCCTGCAGCGCATCTGCCGCGAGCACGACATCCTGCTCATCATCGACGAGGTGATCACCGGATTCGGCCGTACGGGCCACATGTTCGCCACCGAACGCTATGGCCTCGCACCCGACCTCGTCACCTTCGCCAAGGGCGTCACCTCCGGCTACGCACCGCTCGGCGGCGTCCTCGTCGCCCCGCACATCTGGCAGCCGTTCTACCGGGACGCCGACGACACCCCCGTCTTCCGGCACGGTGTCACCTACTCCGGGCACGCCACCGCCTGCGCCGTCGCGCTGCGCAACCTCGACATCATCGACGAGGAGAAGCTGGTGCCCCGGGTCGCGGACCTGGAGCAGGTACTCGCCGACGAGCTGCGCGTCCTCGGTACGCGGGAGTCCGTCGTCGAGACACGTGTGGCGGGCCTCCTCGGTGGTGTCGCCCTCGTCGACGACATCAGCGCCGAAGCGGTCACCGACGACCTCGTCGAGCACGGCTTCGTCACGCGACCGCTGCGCGGCAACACCGTGCAGATCAGCCCGCCGTTCATCACCACCGACGACGAACTGCGGCAGCTCGTCGCCGCGATCGGCACCGTCCTGAGCACACACGAAAGCCGGTGACGCGATGCCGACAGCGGACGAGAAGACGAAGACGACGGACGAGAAGGCGACGACGGACGAGAAGGCGACGGCGGGCGAGCGGCCGGGCGGGCTCGTCGAGTCACGCTCCATCGACGTCGTACCGGACGAGGAACGGCACGGTACCGCCTTCAGCCAGTTCACCCTGTGGGTCGGCGCGAACCTCCAGATCACCGCCGTGGTCACCGGCGCCCTCGCGGTGGTGCTCGGCGCCACGGCCTTTTGGGCGGTCATCGGGCTGCTCGCCGGGAACCTGCTCGGCGGCTCGGTCATGGCCCTGCACTCCGCGCAGGGCCCCCGCCTCGGCCTGCCCCAAATGATCTCCTCACGGGCCCAGTTCGGAGTGCGCGGCGCCGTCGTGCCGCTCATCCTGGCCGTCTTCATGTTCATCGGCTGCACCGCGAGCGGCACCGTCCTCGCGGGCGAGGCCGTCGGCGAACTCACCCACCTCGGCCCGGTCGCAGGCATCCTCATCTTCACCGCGGTCACCGCGGTCGCCGCCGCCGTCGGCTACCGCCTCATCCACTTCCTCGGCCGCCTCGCCGGAGTCGTGTGCGGCATCGCCTTCGTCTACCTCGGCATCCGCCTCCTCCAGCACGACGACATCGGCGCGGTCCTCTCCGACCACAGCTTCGCGCTGCCCGCGTTCCTCCTCGCCGTGTCCCTGTCGGCGTCCTGGCAACTGTCCTTCGGCCCGTACGTCGCCGACTACTCGCGCTACCTGCCGCGTTCGACCTCGGCGCGCGCCACGTTCGGCTGGACGCTCGCGGGGACCGCGCTCGGCGCCCAGTGGTCGATGGCCTTCGGGGCGCTGGCCGCGGCGGCGGCGGGGGAGGCGTTCGTGGGCCATGAGGTGACGTACGTGGTGTCACTGGGCGGGGCGGGCCTGATGGCGGCCGTGCTCTACTTCGTCATCGCGCTCGGCAAGCTGACCGTCACCGTGCTCAACACGTACGGCGCGTTCATGTCGACCGTGACGAGCGTGACCGGGATGCGGCGCGGGGGCGCGGTGCCCTACCGCCTCTCGCCGCGCGGCCGGGTCGGCTACATCGCCGCCATCATCGTGGCCGGCGCCGTCCTCGCGCTCGCGGGGCGCGGCGACTTCCTCAACACGTTCTCGACGTTCCTCCTCATCGTGCTGGCCTTCTTCACCCCATGGAGCGCGGTGAACCTCGCCGACTACTACCTCGTCGCGAAGGAGCGCTACGACATCCCCGCCCTCAACGACCCCGACGGCCGCTACGGATCCTGGCGGGCCCCGGCCCTCGTCTCGTACGGCTTCGGCCTGCTCGCCCAACTCCCGTTCATGGCAACGGACTTGTTCACCGGCCCGTTCGTCGCCCCACTGGGCGGCGCGGACATCTCGTGGATCGTGGGGCTGACACTGCCGGGTGTGCTGTACTGGATCCTCGCCCGCCGCGAACGGCACCGCGTCCCGGACCGGATGATCTACCCGCGGGACGCGGCCCCGCCGCAGCCGCCCCGAACCGCGGCGGAGGTCTCCACCTAGAGCCTGCCGGACCCGCCGCCGCCCGGCCCCCGCACGGCCCCGGCGGCGACGACCAGCGCGTCCACCGCGAGCGCGCCCCGCTCCGCGACCCGCACCGGGTTGAGCTCGACCTCACCGATGTCCGCCCGCCCGGCGATCACCTCGGACACGGCGACGACGACCGACACCAGGGCCTCCACGTCGACGGGGCTGCGACCGCGCCAGCCGCGCAGCAGGGGCGCCATCCGCAGGCCGCGCAGCATGGCGTGCGCGGTGGCCCGGGAGCAGGGGGCCAGTTCGAGGACCAGGTCCCGGGCGAGTTCGGCCCGGACGCCCCCGGCGCCGACCGCGACGAGCGGGCCGAACGACGGGTCCCGGCGGGCCGCGACGACGACCTCGACCGCGTCCGGCCGCCGGTCCATCTCCTCGACGACGTAGGCGTGCGGCCCCAGGCGCTCCACCATGTCCTGGTACGCGGCTCGCAGCGCGCCGGGGTCCCACAGGCCGGTGGCCACACCGCCGTGCTCCGTCTTGTGCTCCAGCCAGTCCGCCTTGAGCACGACCGGGGCCGACAGCGCGGCCGCCACCTCCGCCGGGTCCCGGGTACCTGCCGGGATGCCCACCGCCTGCGGGAAGGTCACACCCGCCTCGCCCAGCAGCCGGCGCGCCGCCAAGTACCCCGCACCCACGGGCACACCAGGCGCCACCCGAGCCGCACGCCGGACACGGGTACGGGGGCGGCGCGGCTGCCGGGCCAGCCGGTGCGCCGTGGCCACGGCCCGCAGCGCCCGCTCGACATCGGTGAACGTCGGCACACCCGACACCTCCAACTCCCGCAGCGCCGGAGTGCGTTCGGCCATCGAGTGCACCACGACGGGCAGCCCCCGATCCGCGGCGAGGCGGCCCAGGGCGCGCGCCGCCTCCGACTCCGCGGCCGCCTGCGCGGGGATGTCACGCCCATAGCTGCCGAAGTACCCGCTCAGCACGACCGCGTCGACGACCGACGGGTCGGCCAGGCACTCCGGCACCGAGGCATACGTGGACAGGTCCCGCTCGCCCGCGCCGTCGAGGTCGACCGGGTTCGCCCGCCCGGCCCCCGGCGGCAGCCGCCGCGCCAGCCGTCGCCGCACCGCGGACGGCAGCTCGACGACGTCAAGGCCGAGCCGGGCCGCGGTGTCCGCCGCGACCGCGCCCTGCCCGCCGCTGTCGGCCACGATCGCCACGCGAGGCCCACGCACCGGAGCCGACCGCAGCAACACGTGTGCGGTGTCCGCGAGTTGGGCGGGTGTGTCGACGCGTACGGCGCCGACCGCACGGCAGGCCGCGTCCACGACGTCGAGCGCGGACGTCATGGCGCCGGTGTGCGAACGGGCCGCCTGCCGCGCCGCCGGACTCGCCCCCACGGTCAGCAGCAGCACCGGCTTGCCCGCCGCGCGCAGCGCGTCGAGGGCGTCCAGCAGTGCGTCACCGTCGCCGTAGCTCTCCAGGTAGAGGGCGACGGCCCGGGTGGATTCGTGGTCGACCAGGTCGGCGAGCACCTCAGCCGCGCTGACGTCGAGCTGGCTGCCGACGGACACGAACCGCGAGACACCCACGCCGCTCGCCGCCGCCAACTGGGCGATCTCCAGGCCGACCTGGCCGCTCTGCGACACGACCGCGAGCGAGCCCGCCGTGAACCGGCCCCAGGCCAGCTCCAGTTCGGCCGACGCGTCGTACAGGCCCAGACAGTTCGGGCCCACCAGGCGGGCGCCACCGGCCCTGACGGTCCTGGTCAGCGCCGCGGGATCCGCGACTCCGGAGGTGATGGCGAGCAGCCCCGGCACCCCGAGGGCGACCGCCCCTTCGACACCGGTGGCGAGCGCGGCCGCCGGCACCGCGAACGCGACCAGGTCGGGCACCTCGGGCAGGGCGTCGAGGGCGGGGTGGCTCGGCTGCCCGAGCACGGTCGCGCCACGGGCGTTGACCAGATGCACCCGGCGCCTGTGCCGCCCGGCGAGGGCGCCGCGCGCCAGCCAGTGGCCCCACTTGGCGGGGTTGTCGGTGGCGCCGACCACGGCGACGGAGCGCGGCGCGCGGAACACGTCGAGGGTCGTCATGATGCCGCGAGCGCCCGCGAGATGATGAGCCGCTGGATGTCGGATGTGCCTTCCTCGATCTCCTCCAGCTTCGCGTCCCGCATCCACTTCTCGGCGAGGAACTCCTGCGAGTAGCCGTTGCCGCCCAGCGTCTGCACGGCCGCCCAGGTGGTGAACATGGCGTTCTCGGAACCGACCAGCTTCGCCGTCGCCGCCTCGGTCGTCACCTTGCGGCCCTGGTCGAACAGGCGGGCCGCCCGCATCGTCACCAGGTGCGCGGTGTCCGCGCGGGTCGCCATGTCGGCGAGGCGGAAGCCCACCGACTGGTGCTCGATGATCGGCACCCCGAACTGCCTGCGCTCGCGGGCGTAGTCGACGGCCAGGTCGAGCGCCGCCCGGCACAGTCCCGTACAGGACGCTCCGATCAGGATCCGGGAGGCGTCGAAGGTCCGCATGAGGCCCGAGAACCCCAGTCCCTCCTCGCCGAGCCGGTCGGCGACCGGGACCCGTACGCGGTCGAGGAACACCTCGGCGTTCACGATGGCCCGCTGCCCCATCTTGCGCATCGGCCGGCCCACGGTCAGCCCCGGAGTGTCCCGGTCGACGACGAACGCCGTGACACCGCGGGCGCGCAGCGCCGGGTCGACCGTCGCGAACACCACGAACCGGCTCGCGTACGGCGCGTTGGAGATCCACGTCTTCTGCCCACTGAGCACGTAGTGGTCGCCCTCGCGCACCGCCCGGGTGCGGATCCCCGCCGCGTCCGAGCCGTGGTCGGGCTCCGTCACGGCGAGCGCGGTCAGTGGCGGGGTGGAGCCGGTGAGCGGGCGCAGCCACCGCTCCTTCTGCGCGTCCGTGCCGAGCTCCAGGACGGGGTCCGCGAAGAACCCGTTCGACGTCAGGAGGTTCCCGATGCCGATGTCACCGTGGCACAGCTCCTCCTGGACGAGCGCCTGCGTCGCCAGGCCGGTGACGCCGCCCCCGCCGTACTCGGCCGGGATCATGAAGTCCGTCAGTCCGGTCGCGGCGGCCTTCTTCCACAGGTCGAGCGGCGACTCGGTGGCGGCGTCGTCGACCGCGCGGGCCCGCGGCCGGATCTCGGTGGCGGCGAAGTCACGGGCGAGCCGCACGAACGCCTGCTGCTCTTCGGTCGGTTCCCAGGGGTCGGGCGAGGGGAGGGGCATGACGGGCTCCTCAGTCGACGGTCGGGGGAGGGGGTGGTCATGGGGCGGTCACCGGCTACGGAAAGGGTCGGTCACCGCGGTACGGATTCGTGCGGCGCGGCGGCCGGGGTGCGCTCGTCCCGCCGCGGGCCGGTGCGGTCGAAGAACTCCGGGGCCACGCGCGCGTACACCAGCATCAGCAGCCAGCCGATGACGAGCGTGCCGACGCCGATGAGGAAGACGCCGCCGATGTGCCAGTGCGGGGCGAAGGGGAGCGTCCAGGAGGTGTAGCTGTTCGCCGGGTCCCAGTCGTTGCGCAGGCTCCACACCCCGGCGGCGAGCAGGACCAGACCCCCGATCGCGGGCAGCACGACCCGAAGCCACAGATCCCCTGCACTGCGCCGCCACTGGCCCCGGTACGCCCAGGCCGACGTCAGGCCGGTGAGCCCGTAGTAGAACGCGATCATCAAGCCGCAGGACGACACCGCGTCCCCGATCACCTGACCGTCGCTCAGGAAGTTCATGACGATGTAGCAGACCGCGCCCGCGAGCCCGGTCGCGATCGTGCCGAACTGCGGGATGGAGTACCGCGGATGCACCTTCGCGAGCGCGCGCGGAGCGGCGCCCCGACGGCCCATCGCCAGCATGGTCCGGCCGAGCGTCAGCACGGTCGTCTCGGTGGAGGCCGCGGCCGACGTCAGCACCATCAGGACCAGCAGATGCCACAGGAAGGACCCGAGGCCACTGTCGCCGAACACGGCGCCGCCGATGGCGGAGAACACATCACCGAAGTTGTCGGGATTGCCGAGCCCGATACCGCTCGTGCCGATCCCGGCGAACGCCAGCGTCGCGACGGTGGCCACCAGATACAGCCCGAGCAGCGTCAGCGTCGACCAGGCGGCGGCCCGCCCCGGCGTGCGGTGCCGGTCGGTCGTCTCCTCGTTCACCGTCAGCGCCGTCTCCCACCCCCAGTAGATGAACAGCATCAGCACCAGACCGCTGACGAAGGCGCTGGGGGAGGGGATCTCGAACGGGTTCAGCCACGACAGCCGAGGAAGCCGGGCGCCCGGCCCCGCGTCCCCGGTGTAGACGCGGACGAGCGCGACCACGGAGAACACGGCCAGCATGCCGAACTCCAGGAACAGCAGCGCCCGTTGCACGGCTGCCGCCACCTCGATGCCGCGATAGCAGACGGCGGTCATCAGCGCGATCCAGCCGAGCCCCACCAGGAGTACCCAGGGGCTCGACGGGTCCGCGCCGATGCCGTCGGCCCCGCACAGGATGAAGACGTACTGCCCGGCGACCTGCGCCAGGCTCGCGAGCACCAGCACGAACGACGTGATGATGGCCCAGCCGCCCATGAAGCCGACGCGCGGCCCGAGGACCCGGCTCGCCCACGTGAAGATCGTGCCGCAGTCCGGCTCCTGCCGGTTCAGCGCCGCGTACCCGAAGGACACGAACAGGATCGGCACGAACGCCAGCAGCACGATCGACGGCGCCTGGAACCCGACGAAGGCCACGATGAACGCGAGCGTCGCCGCCAGGCTGTACGCGGGCGCGGCCGACGCCACCGACAGGATCAGGCTCGTCGTCATACCGAGCGCGTTGGCGCGCAGACCCTGCGCGGGAGGGCCGCCGGCACGCTCGTCGGCGGTGCTGCGTGAAATGTCTGGCACGGTCGAACCCCCGTCCGGGGTAGGGGAATCGCAAGATTGACGCGAGGCTCAATGATGCGCGTACGGCGAAGCCTGTCAAGGGCTCACGCAGCGACGGCTCGCAACGATTGACTCGACGATCAGTCTTGCGACATGCTCTTCCGTCATGTGGGAACAGACCGAAACGAACCTCGTCGAGACCGAGGTCGTCATCGTCGGCGGCGGCTACGCGGGCCTCGCCGCGGCCCTCCAACTCCACGACCACGGAGTCGACTTCGCCCTCCTGGAGGCGTCCGACCGGGTCGGCGGCCGGGTCCTCACCGAGACCCGGGACGACGGTGTGCGCATCGACCACGGAGGCCAGTGGATCGGCCCCACGCAGACCCGCCTCGCCGCCCTCGCCACCCGCTTCGACTGCGCCACCTTCCCGACCTGGGAGACCGGAAAGCACATCGAGGTGTGGCACGACGGCAGCGCCGTCCCCTACCTCGGGGCCGCGCCCGCCGAGGGACCGGGCATCACCGCGTACACGCACATCACCGAGGACATCGACGCCCTCGCCCGCACCGTGGACACCACCGAGCCGTGGCGCACCCCCGACTTCGCCGCATGGGACGCGCAGACCGCGCAGTCCTACTTCCGCGCCCGCACCGACGACCCCGACGCCCTGCGCCGACTCGCCCTCGCCGTCCAGGGCGTGTGGTGCGCGGAACCGTACGAGATCTCCCTCTTCCACGTGCTGTTCTACGTCGCCGCGGCCGGCGGCTGGGAACAGCTCATGGAGACCCGTGGCTGCGCGCAGGACAGCCGCTTCGTCACCGGCGCCGCCGCCCCGGCCCGCGCGGTCGCCCGCCTCCTCGGCGACCGCGTCCGTCTCGGCGCCGCCGCCCGCACCGTCGAGCACGACACCGAGGGCGTACGGGTGCACACCGCCGACACCGTGTACGAGGCACGCCGGGCCATCGTCGCGCTCCCGCCGCCCGCGACCCGCGCCCTCACCTTCGCCCCGACGCTGCCGAGCAGCAGGGAGGGCTGGCTGGCGCACACCCCAATGGGGCGCGTCGCGAAGATCCACGCCGTGTACGACACCCCGTTCTGGCGCGCGGCGGGCCTCTCCGGCATCGCCACCCTCTACGACGACGGGCCGGTCGGCGTCGTGTTCGACAACTCGCCGCCGGACGCGGCGCACGGCGTGCTCGTCGGCTTCGTCTACGGCGACCGGCTCAGCGCCTGGAGCCGCCTCGACGCACCGGGGCGCCGCGCGAGCGGCCTCGCGAGCCTCGCCTCCGTCGTCGGCGACGGCGCCGCCCACCCCCGCGACTACACCGAGAAGAACTGGTCCGACGACCCGCACGCGCGCGGCGGATACGAGGCGTACGCGACCCCCGGCGGCTGGACCGGCTACGCCCGGCACGGCTGGCGCGCACCCACCGGGACGCTGCACTGGGCCGGAACGGAGACGGCTACTGTGTGGAACGGCTACATCGACGGCGCCCTCTCCTCGGGGGCGCGGGCGGCCGACGAAGTCATCACGGCACTCTCGTCGCAGGCGGAAGGCTGAACCGGCATGGCGTCCGACAACGGGGACGAGGCGGCACCTGAACCCGCGCCCGCATCCGCATCCGCATCCGCACCGGCACCCGCGCCCGAACCGGCACCCGCACCCGCCCTCGCACTCGCCGAGCGGGCCCGGCAGGTGGTGCTCGCCGCGCCCATGAGCCAGCGGGAGTTCGCCGACCGCGTCGGCATGGACCCCACCGCCCTGTCCAAGGCGCTGCGCGGCAACCGCCGCCTGCGTGACCCCGAGATCGCCGCCATCGCGCAGGTCGGCAAGGTGTCGCAGCGCTATCTGCGGACCGGCGCGGGCCGGCCACCCGCGCCACGAGGCGGTGCCAATGGCGCGCCCGGCACCCGTATGCGCGCCGACGCCGTGGACGCCGAACTGCGCCGCACCCAGATCCTGGAGGCCACCGCCCGGCTCATCGCCCGCCGCGGCTTCCACAAGGTGCGCGTCGCCGACATCGCCGAGGCCTGCGGCACCAGCACCGGCACCGTCCATTACCACTTCCCGACCAAGGACCACGCCCTGCGCGCCGCGCTCGTCTTCTACGCGGACCGCTTCCACGCCCGCCTGGAAGCCGAGTTCGAGACCGCCGACAGCACGGTCGAGAAGCTGCGCCGACTCATCGAGGTGCAGCTGACGACCACGGCCGAGGACGCCGACGAGTGGTCGGTGTGGGTGCAGTCGTGGAACGAGGCGATCCTCGACCCGAGCCTGCGCGACGGGCAGCGCGGTGTCTACGCCCGCTGGCGGAGCGTCGTCCTGGACCTGGTGCGCACCTGCCGGCGCGAGGGCATGGCGGAAGGCGTCGACCCACAGGCCCTGGCCGACCGCTTCACTGGCCTCGTCGACGGCCTCGCCATCCAAGTCCTCGCGGGTACGGGGGACATGGACGCGCCGCGCATGCGGGAACTGCTCCTGGACGCCTTCGAGCCGTACATCACCTTGCGCAAGCGCAGTTGAAGCGCGTCTGGAGCAATCTCCAAGATCTTATGCGGAGTTGATGTGGGGCCTTCCACGACGCATGGGTGTCAACGATAGTGATGCACCGCGGAATTGATCTTCCGTGATGCAGAATATCCGCCCATGTAGGAGTGCCCCATGGCGCACACAGTCGGAAACAGAAACCTCGCACGCCGCGCAGGCCGCCTCCTGCGCACCAGCCTCTTCGCCCAAGTCCTGATCGCCCTGCTGCTCGGCGTCCTTGTCGGACGCCTGTGGCCGGACGCCGGAGCGGCCCTGCAACCCCTCGGCGACGGCTTCGTACGACTCATCAAGGCGATGATCGCCCCCTTGGTGTTCTGCGTCGTCGTCGCGGGCATCACCAAGGCAGGCGACCTGAAGGCCTTCGGCCGCATCGGCGTCAAGGCGCTGATCTGGTTCGAGGTCGCCACCACCGTCGCCCTCGTCATCGGACTGCTCGCCGGAAACGTCCTGGCACCCGGCGCGGGCATGAACGTCGACCCGGCCACCCTCGACAAGAGCGCCGTCGACGAACAGACCGGAGGCGGGCACCTGCCCTCCACCGCCCAGTTCATCCTGGAGTCCCTCCCGGACAGCGCCGTCGGCGCCTTCGCCGAGAACTCCCTGCTCCAAGTCCTCGTCCTCGCCTGCCTCGTGGGCGCCGCGCTGCTCCACCTCGGGCAGCGGAAGGTGCCCCAGATCCTGCCGTTCATCGAGCAGGCCCAGGACGTCGTCTTCACCATCGTCGGCTACATCATGAAGCTCGCCCCGCTCGCGGTCTTCGGAGCCACTGCCCACCTCGTCGGCGAATACGGCGTCGGCGCCATGTCGACGTACGGAAAGCTGATCGCCGTCTGCTACGGCGTCGCCCTCCTCTTCCTCGTGCTGCTCGCCCTCGCCCTCAAGGCGGTCACCGGACTCAGCCTCTGGAAGTTCGTCCGCTACACACGCGAGGAACTGCTGCTCGCGCTCGGCACCGGCTCCAGCGAGACCGTGATGCCGCGCATGATGCAGAAGCTGCGCGCGGCGGGCTGCCGGGACGACGCGGTCGGCCTCGTCCTGCCGACCGGGTACTCCTTCAACCTCGACGGCGCCTCCATCTACCTCTCCATCGGCACCCTCTTCATCGCCCAGGCCGTCGGCGTCGACCTCACCCTCGGCCAGCAGGTCACCGTCGTCCTCGTGCTCATGCTGACCAGCAAGGGCATGGCGGGCGTGCCCGGTTCGGCGTTCCTCGCGCTGTCCGCGACGGCCTCCGCGCTCGGAGTCATCCCGGCCGCCGCGGTGGCGCTGCTGCTCGGCGTCGACCGGATCATGGACTCGATGCGGGTGGCCACCAACCTCCTCGGCAACTGCGTCGCCGTGTTCGCGGTGTCGCGCTGGGAGGGGGCACTGGACCGGGTCACCGCGAAGCGGGTCATGAACGGCGAGGAGCCGGGCTCCGCACCGGTGCAAACGGAAACGCCGCCGGTGAACACGGCCAAGGACGGCTGACGGCAGGCCATCACCACGTATGCCAACGCCCTTGCCACGTACATCATTTGGCAAAACAAGATTCATGCTGCATGGATCTCGATCGGCAGGGCAGACGGCCGCCCAGTACAGACCAGTACAGATCAAGCGAGCGACCTCGAAAGAGTGGGCCGCGGATCAGGGACGGATGTGGTGATGGCCACGCTTACCGAGTCTTCCGGAAAATCCTCGGAGCAACGAACAGCGCTACGCAGAGACATGGGTCGCATCAGCCTGCTCTTCGCGGGTGTGGGATCCATCATCGGGTCCGGCTGGCTCTTCGGCGCGTTGAACGCGGCGAAGATAGCCGGACCCGCCTCCATATTCTCGTGGGCGATAGCAGCGGTGATGATCCTGCTCATCGGCCTGTGCTTCGCCGAACTGGGCACGATGTTTCCCGTGTCCGGGGGAGTGGTGCGCTTCCCGCACCTCTCCTTCGGCTCCTTCGCCAGCTACACGATGGGCTGGATCACCTGGATCGCCGCCGCGACGGTGGCCCCCATCGAGGTCGAGGGCGCCCTCCAATACGCCACGAAATGGGCGCACTTCACCGATTTCCACGAGGCGAACGGCGCCTACACCCTCACCACGCTCGGCTATGTGGTCGCGGTGTTCGGCATGGCGTTCTTCGTGCTCCTCAACTACTACGGAATCCGCTGGTTCGCCCGCGTCAACAACGTCCTCGTCTGGTGGAAACTGCTGGCCATCGCCCTGGTGGTGGTCGCCTTCCTCGTCACGGCCTTCCACGGACACAACATCGGAGCCAGTGAATACGGCGGCTTCGCGCCCGGCGGCGCCAAAGGCATCTTCACGGCCATCTCCACCGCGGGCATCACCTTCTCCTTCCTCGGATTCCGCCAAGGCGTGGAACTCGCGGGCGAGACCGACAATCCGCGGCGCAATGTCCCGTTCGCCGTCATCGGCTCCGTGCTGCTGACCGGCCTGATCTACGTACTCCTCGAAGTGGCCTTCCTCGGAGCGGTCCCGGAGAGCGACCTCCAGCACTCGCACGGCTGGCTCAATCTGGCCTTCGCCAACGACTTCGGCCCCCTGGCGGCCATCTCCAGCGCCATCGGCCTCGGCTGGCTCGCCTACATCCTCTACGTCGACGCCGTGATCTCACCCGCCGACACCGGCCTCATCTACACCACCGTCACGGCCCGCATCTCCTATGCGATGGCCCGCAACCGCAACGCGCCGCAGGCCCTCGCCAAGACCACCCCCAAGGGCGCGCCCCTGGTCAGCCTCGCGGTCACCTTCGTCCTCGGCCTCATCGTCTTCCTCCCCTTCCCGAGCTGGCAGGAACTGGTCGGCTTCATCACCTCCGCCACCGTCCTGTCCTTCGGCTCGGGCCCCCTCGTCCTGGCCGTCATGCGCCGCCAAATACCCGAACACGAACGCCCGTACAAGATTCCCGGCGGCGACATCATCCCCTTCCTCGGCCTCTACTCGGCGAACCTGATCGTGTACTGGGCGGGCTGGAACACCAACTACAAACTCTTCCTCACCATCTGCATCGGCTTCGTCTTCCTCGCTGTCCTCCAGGCCCTGGACAAGGGCAGCGCCCCGAAGATGGACTGGCGCGCGGGCGCGACCTGGGTGCTGCCCTGGCTGATCGGCCTCGCCGTGATCAGCTGGATCGGCGACTACGACGGCGGACTCGGCTGGATCGGCCTCGGCTGGGGCTTCGCCGCCAACCTCGCACTCACCGCGCTCGTCTACTTCCTGGCGCTGCGCGCCCAACTCCCGCGCGAACGCGTGCTGGAGAACATAGAGGAGGCACGCGAGGAGTCCCGCCTGGAGGACGCGGAACTGGGACGGACCCACTGACCGCTTGGCCGCTTCTCGATGAGGACGCGGAAATCGCCCAGATAGCGATATCAGCGGCAATCCCTAGCGTTACGGAATCATCACATCATCAGGGCCATAGGGGTCCTTGACCGGGGCAGGCGAAGAGTGAGAAGTCGAGGAAAGGACGCCACCGATGCTGATCGTGGCTCTTTTGCTCCTGCCGGCCATGGGGCTGCTCTTGCTCGGCATGGACCGTATAGAGGACCGAATGGGCGGAGCGCCCCGCCCGGAGTCCGGAGACCGTCGACGACTGCACCTGAGTCTCGTTCGCGGCGGCGAACCGAATAGTCGAGATCGGAAGGAAGAGAGGCAGGAAGAGAAGAGAGGCGCCGCCGCGAGGGGCGACCGCGAGGCCGCCTGACGCGACGCGCGACGAGCGACCCGCGACCCGGCGCGCGCCATGCGGCGTTGCCCAATGTTCCTTTCTGGGCGAGTGTGTTGACACCTGTCGAGACGCGTGTGACCGTTGCCGGGCCCCGATCCTGGCCCGGACGCACACGTGCGTTCCTCGGCGGAAGCGAGAAGCATGAGCTCAGGAATCCGGCGCCGCGGCCTCCTGGCCGCGGCCGCCCTGGGAAGCACGGCAGGCCCGCTCGCACTCTCCGCGCCGGCCTCGGCGCACCCGGCCAGGGACCTCCGGTCACAGGCCACCGGAGTGCTCCCCGCCGAGGACGGCTACGACCTGTGGCTGCGCTACCGAAGGATCGAGGACCCGGCCCTGTCGCAGCGGTACCGAACCGCGCTCGGCACCCTGGTGTGGCAGGGCGGCGGCCCCCAACAGCGCGCCGCCGTCGACGAGTTGACCCGCGGGCTCACCGGCCTCCTCGGCGCCCGAACGACCCCACGCGAGACACCAGGGCCCGGCGCCGCACTCGTCGTGGGCACCCCCAAGACCTCCCCACTGGTCCGCGCACTCGTCCCCACCGCCGACCTGGAACCACTCGGTGACGAGGGCTACGTCATCCGAACCGCCACACACCACGGCGCCCGGCGCACACTCGTGGCCGCCCGCACCGACAGGGGAGTCCTCTACGGCGCGTTCCACCTGCTCCGGCTCCTGCAGACCGAGCGCCCACTGGACCACCTCGACATCACGGAACGCCCCGCCGCGCCGCTGCGCATCGCCAACCACTGGGACAACAAGGACGGTTCCATCGAGCGCGGCTACGCCGGACGCTCCTTCTTCGACTGGGACCGACTGCCGCGGCTCGACGACCGCTACACCGACTACGCGCGCACCCTCGCCTCGCTCGGCATCAACGGCGCGGTCATCAACAACGTCAACACACCGGCCGACTACCTCGCCGAACCCTTCCTCACCAAACTCGCCGCACTCGCCTCCGTGCTGCGCCGCTACGGAGTCACCCTCTACGTCACCGCGAACTTCGCCGCCCCCATCGACCTCGGCGGACTCGACACCGCCGACCCGTTCGACGACGCGGTACAGGACTGGTGGGCGGCCAAGGCCAAGGAGATCCACGGCAGGATCGAGGACTTCGGCGGCTTCCTCGTCAAGGCCAACTCCGAAGGCAGACCAGGCCCGTTGGACTACGACCGCACCCACGCCGACGGCGCCAACCTCCTCGCAAAGGCCCTGAAACCGTACGGCGGCATCGTCATGTGGCGGGCCTTCGTGCACGACACCGACGCGAAGTGGGACCGCCAGGGCTACACCGACTTCACCCCCCTCGACGGCAAGTTCGCCGACAACGCCGTCGTACAGATCAAGAACGGCCCCATCGACTTCCAGGTCCGCGAACCCGCCCACCCCCTCTTCGGCTCCCTCCCGGACACCAACTCGATGATCGAGCTCCAGGTGACCCAGGAGTACACCGGACACGCGACACACCTGTGCTACCTGGTCCCGCAGTGGAAGGAAGTCCTGGACTTCGACACCCACAAGGCGGGCGAGAACGGCACCGTCGCCGACGTCGTCACCGGCCGCGCCCACCCCTACACACACTTCGGCTTCGCCGGAGTCATGAACTTCGGCGACTCCAGGAACTGGACCGGCTCCCACCTCGCCGCCGCCAACACCCACGGCTACGGCCGACTCGCCTGGAACCCCGAGCTGTCCGCCGAGAGCCTCGCCGAGGAATGGACGCGGATGACCTTCGGCAACGACCCGCACGTCGTCGAGACCGTGTCCGCACTGCTCCTGAACTCCTGGCACACGTACGAGGACTACACCTCACCCCTCGGCACCGGCTACCTCACCCACCCGCCGGACGGCTCGGTGACCGGGCACTTCGACCCCAGTCCGACCACCACGACACAGTTCCACAAGTCCGACCGCCAGGGCATCGGCTACGACCGCACCGCCGCCACCGGCGACGGATACACCCACCTCTACGCCCCGCCCACCAGGGACACCTACGAATCCCTGGACACCTGCCCCGAGGAACTGCTCCTCTTCCTCCACCACGTCCCGTACACCCACCGCCTCGCCGGCGGCAGCACCGTGATCCAGCACATCTACGACACCCACTTCGACGGCGCGGCCCGCGTCACCGACATGCGGGCCGACTGGAACACCCTGCGCCGCCGCATCGACCTGCGGCGCTTCGGTGACGTCGACCGCCAGTTCACCCAGCAGGCCGACAAGGCGGCACAGTGGCGGGACACCCTCGTCGCCTACTGGTTCGAACTCAGCCGGATCCGCGACGCACACCGCTCCTGGATCCAGGCGACCGTCGCCCCCGCCGACACCGCCCTGCTCGGCGGCGAGCGCACCGAACTCCCGGTCCAGATCGTCAACGCGACCGGCTCCGGCCTGCGCACGACCGTCACCCTCGACGCCCCCGACGACTGGCGCACCGAACCACAGACCTGCTACGTGGACTCCCTCGGCGACACCACCACCAAGCTCCCCGTCGTGCCCCCGCACACCCCGACCCTCGCCACACTGCACGCCCGCCCCGCGTCGGGCTCCGTACGAGCCCTCGACTCCTCACTGCGCAGCCTCGCCAAGACCGTCGTCGTGCCACCCGCGTCCCGCTGCGTCCACGCCCTCGACGCGGGCCCCGACACCTCCCCGCTCTTCAAGGACTACAACCGCCTTTCCCCTGACACCAGTTGGCACGAGGGCGCGGAGTTCGGCTGGGTCGGCGACACCCTCGACGCCACCGACACCGGCCTCCTCGACCCCCTCCGCCGAGACTACGTACGCGCCGCCGCCCCCACGAAACTCCGCCTCAAACTCCCGCCCGGCCCCTGCACGGCCCACCTCCTCACCGGCGACCCCAACACCTTCAACCGAACCCTGGTCGTCACCGTCGACGGAACCGAGCGGGCCCGCAGCGAACAACTCGACGGCCGCGAATTCACGTGGCTCCGCATCCCCCTGGACGGCGGCGCATCGGGCCGCGAGGTGGACATCGACCTGTCCGCGAAGCCGACGGAGACATGGCACCTGACGGCATGTGTGGTCGTCCTGGACGACTGACCCGACACACACCACGGCCCACCACGGCCACCACCGCCACCGCGGCACACCATGCGACGCACCAACTCCCAAAAGCCCATATGGCCTAATGTGTCTGTTTGTTACTGAAGGCGCTATATAGTCGCCCGACAACAAACCGACAGGAGTCGCCGCCCATGCCGCGTTTCAGCATCGTGGTCCCCGTCTATCGCGTGCAGGGGTACCTGCGTGAATGCCTGGACTCGGTGGTGGCTCAGGAGTACGGCGACTTCGAGGTGATCGCCGTCGACGACCGCTCACCCGACGACTGCGGCGCCATACTCGACACCTACGCGTCGGCCGACCCCCGCGTCCGCCCCGTACACCTCGAACGGAACGTCGGCCTCGGCCGGGCCCGCAACGCCGGCCTCGAACACGCCGTCGGCGACTACGTCCTCTTCCTCGACGGCGACGACACGCTCACCCCCGGCGCCCTGGCCGCGATGGCCGCCCGCCTCGACGCCACCGCCGACCCCGACCTCCTCGTCTTCGACTACACCCGCACCTACTGGGACGACAGCCGACGCCCCAACAGCGTCGCCCACCTCCTCGCCGAACAGGGCCCCGACGTCTTCCGTCTCACCGACCGCCCCGGCCTCCTCGACCTGCTCCAGGTCGTCTGGAACAAGGCCTACCGCCGCGCATTCCTCACCCAACACGGCTTCACCTTCACCACCGGCTACTACGAAGACGTCCCCTGGACCTACGCCGCGCTGATCACGGCCGAACGCATCGCCGTCGCCGACCGGGTGTGCGTCGAGTACCGCCAACGCCGCCAGGGCGGCAACATCCTCGCCACCACCAGCCGCAAGCACTTCGACGTCTTCGCCCAGTACGACCACCTCTTCACCCACCTCGACACCCACCCGGAACTCGACCCCTGGCGGAACCGCCTGTTCGAAAAGATGGTCGACCACTACCTCACCATCTACACCAAGCCCGACCGCCTCCCCGAGCGGGACAAGGCCGAGTTCTTCCACGAGGCCGCCCGCCACTACCGCACCCGCCGCCCCAACGGCTACCGGCGCCCCGGCGGCGGACGCGGCCACCGCTACGCGCTCCTCGAACGCGACCTCCACCCGGCCATGCGCGCCCTGCACGAAGCGGTGCGCGGCACCCGGGCCGCCCGCCGCCGGGCATCGAACGCCGCCCGCGTCGCCAAACGGGCCGCCATGTCCGCCCACTACCAGGCCGAACTGCGCAGACCCCTCGACCACAACCTCGCCGTCTTCTCCTCCTACTGGAGCCGCGGCGTCACCGGCAACCCGGCCGCGATCGCCGAACGCCTGGCGCAACTCGCCCCGCACATCCGCCACATCTGGCTGACCCGCCCCGACTGCGCGCACAGGATCCCGTCCGGCACCGAGCACGTCATGGTCGGCTCACACGCCTACTGGTCGGCCATGGCCCGCGCCAAGTACTTCGTCAACGACGTCAACTTCGCCGACTCCGTGGTCAAACGTGCAGGCCAGATCCACCTCCAGACACACCACGGCACCCCACTCAAGACCATGGGCCTGGACCAGCGCCGCTACCCGGCCTCCACACACATGGACTTCGAGACACTCCTCAAGCGCTGCGATCGCTGGGACTACGGCATCTCCTCCAACACCCACTCCACAGCCGTATGGGAACGCGCCTACCCCTCGGCCCACACCACCCTCGAAACCGGCTACCCGCGCAACGACGCACTGGCCCGCGCGGGCGCCACCGAAGTGGACCGGGCCCGAAGCGAATTGGGCCTCACCGAGGGCGTGACCGCGCTCCTCTACATGCCGACACACCGCGAGTACGAGGGCACCTTCGTCCCCCGCCTCGACCTCACCCACCTCGCCGAAACCCTCGGCCCCGACACCGTCCTCCTCGTACGAGGCCACTACTTCTACGACTCCGCCCCACAGTCCGGCCAGTTGTGGAGCGAGGGCCGGATCAAGGACGTCAGCGCCCACCCCCAGGTCGAAACCCTCTACCTCGCCGCCGACGCCCTGATCACCGACTACTCCTCCGCGATGTTCGACTACGCCGTCCTAGACCGGCCGATCGTGATCTACGCGGACGACTGGGAAACCTACCGCGCCGTCCGCGGCACCTACTTCGACCTCCTGCACGAGCCACCGGGCCCCGTCGCCCGCACCCAGGACGACCTGGAGCACCTGCTCACCGAAGGCATCTGGAACAGCCCCGAGTCCACCTCGCTCCGCGCCCAATTCCGCCACCGCTTCTGCCAGTTCGACGACGGCCACGCCGCCGAACGCGTCGTACGCCGAGTCTTCCTCGACGACACCACCCCGGTGCCGGTGACACCTCTCAACCAGCGCCCCGTCGCCCCCGCGCCCACCCGCCGGCAGTGCGGGAAGACCAAGCCGGACGAGGTGCCCGGCTTGGAAGCCGAAGGTCAGCGGTAGTCGAGAGTGTGCGTGGCGAGATCCGTTGCCAGCGCACGGAAGTCGACGTTCTGGCGTGGCCGGAGCACGGCCAGCGTCCCTGCTGTCGCTACGTGATCCGTGTAGTTCAGGACGCCGTGGTAATGGCCCCGCTTCCAGAAGTCGTGAAACATGAGCAGCGTTGTCGGAGGACAGCGCACGATGGTCTGCAGTGCGCATGCCACGCGCCACCGCCCATCCACCAGAACAACGTCAGGTACGGCATCCCCGAGTTCGGCCCACGGGATCTGGGAGTAGGTGGGCCATCTGAACGCGTACCTGTCGGACGTCGGCTTCCCCCAAGCGCCGGTCTCCCCGACATCCGCGTGATGGAACGTGACGTCCTTCCCGCCGAGGGAAGGGTGCTCCCTGAGCATGTTGATCCAGGCCAGATCGCTCTCTACGGACACGATTCGCTGGATTCCGGCCTGGGCGGCCGCCACAGTGGAACCGCCGCACCCGAACTCGAGATAGAGATGGCGCCCTGCCAGGTACTCCTTGAAGAGTTTGGATTCCTCTCCAGACATATGGAGGGTGACGGACTGCGCGGATTTTCCGCTGTACGTCTTGTTCGTGGGACTACCTTGCGACGGCGTGACCGGATCGGTCTTGGACGTATTCACCGCGGAGCCCGTCGGGATCTCGGACACTGCGAGAGTGGGGTTCAGTTTCATGGCCTACCTCTCCTAAAGGACAGGGGAAGGGAACGGAATCAGCGGCGGCGGAACCACTGTTGTGACACCTTAGACACTCTCCGCTGCAGACCGATCCACGGCCTGACCGAATCCACTCGAAAGGTGAGAGTGGCGTGGTCGGGGAGAGGCTTTGCGTAGGCGGGCAGGGAGAAGAGCTTCTGCCATCGAATCCCTGTGGGAACCGTCGTTGCGGGAACCAGCCACTCCTCAGACTTCGACGAGCGGTCGGCGCAGACTTTCAGAGACCAACTTCCCCTGCCCAGCCTGTCCATGGGAATAACCGTGGTGAACTCGCCCTGTTGGTGCGGCAGGTCGAGTTCACGTACCGAGCCGCCATGTTCTGTGACGCGAAGGGCGAGGTCGCCGGATCCATGGTGAGCGGGAATGCGGCCGCGCAGCATCAGATTGGTGCCGGACCAGTTCGCGCTGTCCACATGCACGACCCTGGGTGCGGAGTATTTCTGTTCCCCCAGGTCGAGACTCAGATTTCCATGTGGCTGAGTGAAGTACGCGGCCGTGCCCCGGATGCCACCGCAGCCGTTGGACGCCATGTGGAGACAGCGGTTGGTGTTCATCCCGGGAGCCCGGCGGCTGCCGAACCGAACCGTCTTCGTGGCGTCACCTTGTGCGGCCCGGAGGAACACGTACCAAATTCCGTCGCGAAGCGGAGCGCCTTGAGCACACGTGAGGAGATCCACGGTGGCTTCGAAGCGGTTGTCGTCGACGAACTTGGCTTCCGTTGTGTACTCGACTTCGGCGGACCCGCGCTCACGCAGGACCACGGTGACGCGCAGTCCGTCGGTTGAATGGGTCTCCTTCCAGCGGGATTCACCCGTCAGATGAAGTTCCGACCCCGTGAACTCGTATGAGGTCAGGCGGTGATGGAGCGAGAGATGGTCGGTGACGTCTACGCATCGCAGCGGAACGGCGAGGTCCGGGTCGTCAGCATGAGGGAACAGTGCGAGTACCCGATCCTTCTGGAGTGTCACCTCATAGGGCTGCTTTTCACGGGAAAATCCAACGATGTCGCACAGCTGTTGCAGAGTTCCGTGCGCAACGATGTGGTAGTGCATTTGGAGCAGCGGGTGCAAACGTACCGCGATGTTCTCGCTGTAGTGCTCCCTCACCAGATCTGTGATGCGGGCGAAGAGAATCTCTTGTTGTTCCGGGTCGTTTTCTCGCACGAGGTGCCGCAGTACATGCGGCATGTCGATCTGGAAGTGGCGGAGCAGCAAGCTGTCGCGTTTCGGCCCGGCGGGGACCTCGTCACTCAGGAGCCGGCACATCTGCTCCAAGAAGGCGACGCGGGGCATGGCCCCGCCGGAGCGAGTGACGTGCTGCCCGTCGTCGCGTCGCACGGCGTAGTAGCAGTCGTAGTCCGCCACGACCGAGATGCGCTTGGCCCGCAGGTACGCGAGTCCGGTGAAGGGTTGATCCGATCCGTTGGGCAGCTCGACCGGGAAACGCAGCTGGTGCTTCTCGATCAGCGACCGCCGGAACAGCTTGAGGGCACTGAGAGTCCAATAGACCCTGGAGGTGAACAGGTCGGCGTCGGCCTGGTTCTCGCGGAACATGGAACCAGGGACGCCCCTGCCTCCGGCGCCCTTCATTTTTCCCAGTACGACATCGGAGCCGTTCCTCGAGGCGGCGTCCAAGAGTCGCTGCAGGGCTTCAGGGCCGAGGAAGTCGTCCGCGTCGAGGAAGAAGACGAAGCGTCCCTTGGCGAGCTCCAGGCCCCTGTTCCGAGGCGCGGCGGGTCCGCCGGACGCCGGCTGGTGCTCGACACGAAAGACCTCAGGGTGCTGCGCGGCGAAGCGATCGAGCTCGATGCCGGAGTCGTCGGTGGATCCGTCGTCCACGGCGACGACTTCGATGTGCTGGATTCCAATGGTCTGCTGAAGCACCGAATCCAAACACTTGGTGAGGTACGGCATCGCGTTGTGCACCGGAATGATGATGCTGATCTCAGGATCACGCACAGGGATTTCCCTTCTGTTGAGGTGCGTCGGAGGTCTAGAGATGGTCGACCTGAGGTCCTGAGCAGCGGTGCCTTGTGTCGAAGATGTATTTGCCGCTACGGGCTACCAGGTCAAAGTCGAACTCGTCGTGATCGGTGGCGATGACCACTGCGTCGGCATGCGCCACCTCCGATTCCGTCAGGGCGACGCACTCCACGGAGTCTGGCGCCTTGAGGGGATCGATATACGGATCGACCGCGCGTACGTTGGCGCCCATGCCGACCAGCGAAGTGGCGATCGCCAATGCGGGCGATTCACGCGAGTCCCCGGTGTTCTTCTTGTACGCGAGCCCGAGGATCAGGATCCTGCTGCCCTTAGTCGCCAACGAGTTGCGGTTCAGGCCACTGGTGATTCTCCGTACCACGTAGTCGGGCATGTGCTCGTTTACGTCGTTCGCCACGGAAATCATGCGGATCTCCTGCCGGGCTTTCCTCTTGGCCTGCCAGGAAAGGTAGGAAGGGTCGATCGGCAGGCAGTGCCCACCCACGCCGGGGCCCGGAGTGAAGGGCATGTAGCCAAAGGGTTTGGTCGCCGCCGCAGAGACGGCTTCCCAGATGTCCGTCTCCAGATCGCGGGCGACCATTGCGATCTCGTTCACCAGCGCGATATTGACGTGCCGGAAGGTGTTTTCCAGGAGCTTGGCCAGCTCGGCCGTACGCGTAGAGGACACAGGCACGGTCTGGCCCACGATCTTGTCGTAGAAGCCCTTGACGCGCTCGAGGGACGGGGCGTCGATCCCGGATACCAATTTCGGTGTGGTCCCCAGCGTCCAGACGCGGTTTCCTGGATCGATGCGTTCCGGGCTGTAGCCGAGATGGAAATCCACCCCGGCGGTCAGGTCACTCGCATTCTCCAGGAGCGGGCGCAGTACCTGGTCCGTGGTCCCAGGGTATGTGGTGGATTCCAGGATGACCGTGGCCCCTGGGTGAAGCAGCTTCGCGGCCGACCGCCCTGCCTCCATCACGTACTCCAGGTCGGGGGCGCCCTCGACGAGCGGAGTGGGAACCGTGATCACGCAGATGTCGTACCCGGCGGCATCCTGCCAGTCGGTGCTGGCCGAGTAACGTCCGGTGGTGATGGCCTCGACGAGTCTCTCCGAGGGGATATCCTCGACAAACGACTCGCCGTTCGACAGCTGCTTTACGCGTTTCGTGTCCACGTCGATTCCGACTACGTCGAACCCGGCGTCCACCGCACCCATGGCCAGCGGTAGTCCTACGTACCCCTGTCCGATGACAGCTACCTTTTCCATCGGGTCACCTTTTCTTTGAGTCTGAGGGTGGGGTTTCGCAGCGTGAAGTCGATGAGCGTCAAAACTCACCTCGGCTTCGGAGAATGCTTCTCACTGCCCAGCCCCTGGGCTGAACTCTCCAGCGGGGCAGGGATTTGAGTCGCGGGCGGTTCATGAGAGCCGGCGAGTCGACGAACCTCGCGAATGAACCGGTCCATGGGGCCCGGCTCGTCCGGACCGAGCAGGTACTTCTTGAGCTCCAGCCGGTCCTGCGCCAGGTGGTCCGGTGCGTCTCCCACGACGATCCGCAGTACGTCGTCGAGCTCCTCGGCCGAGGGAGAGAGCACGTACGCGCCGACGGCGGCGGTGTATTCCTTGCGGAAAAGGTCCTCGCCGAGTTCCGCGCCGTCCACGATGGCGTAAGGCTTTCCGCTGGCGACGAAATCGGAGACCACGCTGGAGATGTCCGAGATCAATAGGTCGCACTGATTGAAGCAGGAGTACAGGTGCGGGCCGTCGGGTTCGATCACGACGTGCTGGCGGTCGGGCCTGGACTCCCAGTAGAGCCGGTCGCGCCGGGAGGCGAGCAGGGACATGGCCGCGGCATCGTCGTCGTCGAGAAAAGCGTCCCGGGAGCGCTCGGCGGCATCCGCACTGGACCGGCGCCGACCGACTGGATCCCGGACTTCGGCATTGACCGTCGACACCTCTTGCTGAAGGGGGGCGATCCCGGTTTCGTCCACCTCTGTATGCGCCGATGCGTTGGCCTGCTTCAGCAGCTCGGTGATGCGCCAGCTCGCCTCTTTCGCCTCGGGATCACGAGCCCCGGTGTACGGGTGCGGCTTGTAGAGGATCCGGATGTCGAGCGGGGAGTCGAGCAGCCGCTGGACGATCAGTTCGCCGGAGTCGGTCACGGACGTGATCCCTGCGCCGGGCTCCCAGCTCTCCCACGTAGGGGCATAGAGGACAGTGAGCGGCCGATCGGCGGGCCGCAGACCGAGGGACGGCTCGATGGTGGCCAGCTGTGGACGCCCGACTTCGACAATGCTCTCGTCGCGTACACCGACATTGGCGAGGGCCCAGCGGTCCCGGCCGGCCCGTCCCGCCGTCCAGACCTCGTCGTAGACCTTCGCATAGGGGTTCACCGATGCCTGCTTGTCGCTGTCACCGTGGCCGATGAAGACATGTGTCGCGGTCGGCATCCGAAGCATGTGGATGTTGGGCCCGACGTTCGCGGCGTAGAACACCACCCGTACCGTCGAGAAGTCCAGGTTCATCACCAGGTTGGCGTTGGGGACACAGAGAACCGGGATCGGGGTCGGGGCGAGTGCGGCGTGGATGTGCCGATCACGAAGCAGCAGGAGAGGCCGTTCACCGAGACCGGCGAGAGTGTCCAGCCACATGTTGACCTGGTACTCCGAGGACTTCATGCCGGAGAAGTACAGGGCGACCGTGGGCCGGTAGTCCTTCAGCCAGGTGTCGATGTGCTCGATCATGGTTTCGTCCGACGGGGTTCGGCGCGCCCTGAGCCAGGCGTTCACCACCGTCGCGTTGTGCACCACCAGGAGCGTCGGCGTGAGGACGCAACCGACCAGTGCACACCACGCGGCACCGGTCTGTGCGGATACCAACAGGCCGGCGACGGCGAAGACATCCAGGTGGAGGGTCTTCTCGAAGGCCCGCCTCATCACGAGCGATGACGGAGTATCAGGGATGTGCAGCGCGGCCAGATCGATGTTCCTGGTCTCCAGCGGGAGCTTTCGGGCACGTCTGATCCTGCCGAGAAGGAACGACTGAGGCACCTGCAGCACATAGAACAGCGTGAAGACATACACCGCCGCGACGATGGACATCCCCGCCTGGTAAAGCACGCCGAGCAACAGCATTTGACGCAGCGCGAAGCGCAGGGTCACCCCGAGCCGGTTGTTGCGCAGAGAGCGGAAGAGCCGGGTGTTCTTGGCGGAGAGCCGGGCGTCGGCGACGTAGGAGACCGTCGCCAAAGCGGCGAACGCTGGCACCGATCCCAATGGCATGACGACCGCGAGGCCACAGTACGAAAGCAGGAAGGCGCCTGTGGCCCACGGCCGCGGGCCTCGCAGGACGGCTGGCAGCATTAGCGGGACCCCGACGTGTCGACGACGGAGGGCGAGCCGGCGGGATCGAGCCGGACGTCGATGACCTGGCCGGTGCGTGTGGAGAGCAGCACGTCGAGAGAACAGCGGGCCACGGTCTCCGACGTGAGCAGAGAGCCCGTGGGCTCCTCACCGAACGCCTGGACCCGCATCGGAGTCCTGGTGCGCTCCGGATTCACGCAGTTGACGCGAATACCGTCGTTCGCCCACTCGTCGGCCAGCGCCTGGGAGAGGTTCACCATGGCGGACTTGGAGGAGGAATACAGGCTGTACTGGGCTCGGCCACGGGTGTAGCTGCTAGAGGTGTACAGCAGCAACTGGCCTCCGGTCTCGGCCAGATACGGGTGGGCGGCCTTCGCGATCTGTACCGGCGCGAGGTAGTTGACCTCCAAGGCCTCACGGATAACGGAGTCCTCGCAGTCGGTGAGGAGACCGACGCGCAGGACAGCCGCGGTGTTCACCACGTAGTCGATCCGGCCGGCCTGAGCGTGGGCGTCGGCGAGGGCGCGAGTGACCTGCTCGACGTCCTCGACATGTGTGCCGGTGGTGGAGCGCCCATGAGCGAAGACCTGGGCACCGTATCGGCCCGCCAGATCAGCGATGTCGGCTCCGATGCCGTACGAGCCGCCGAAGACGACCAGGGACTTGCCGGTGAGCAGTTTGGTGTACGCGGCCTCGTCACGCTGGCTGGCCACGGTGTGCGAGGCGAGTTGGAAGAGCTTGTCGGCGAGGTGGATGTCGACCGGCTCGGTGACCTTCATGTTGTGCTCGTCGCCGGGAACCACATGGACCGGCACATCGGGCAGATAGCGCAGGACGACCGTGCAGTCGTCGGTCGCCTGGAACGCCGGGTCGCACGACGCCAGTTGATAGGCGGTCCGCAGAGTGGAGAGGCGGAAGGCCTGCGGGGTCTGGCCGCGGCGCAATCGGGCACGTTCCGGCACGTCGGTGATGTACTCGCCGTCGGTGCCGTGGGTGCGCGTCACGATAATGGTGTCGGCGGTCGGGATAGCGGTGTCGACGGCCTGATGGGTGTCGAGAGCCGCCACGCAGTCACTGACGATGCGCTGCGAGAGCAACGGGCGTACCGCGTCGTGCACCAGGATCTTCTGGTCCTGCCCCGCAGGCAGCCGCTGGGTCAGGGACTCGATGGCCCGCTCGGTGGTGGCGCTGCGAGTGCTGCCGCCCTCGAGTACGCGGGTGACCTTGGTGAAACCGGCCTTGTCGATGATCTCCTGGGCCCGGTCGACATACCCCGGTGCCATGAGAAGCAGGATGTCGTCGATGTCCGGAGCCTCTTCGAAGACACTCAGCGTGTGCTCGAGGATGGTCCGCCCGGCGATCTTCACGAATTGCTTGGGCAGGGCGAGACCGACGCGCTGGCCGGTGCCCCCGGCGAGGACGACGGCAGTGGTTCGGGTTGTGGGCATTTCGCTGTGGCTGCTCTTTCCGGAGGCGGTGGGTGCGGCTGCGGTTCCTGGGGGACTGTCAGCTCTCCTGGGAAGGGGAGAGTGGAGCCGCCGACTCCTGCTGGTGGTGGTGTACGGAGGTGCGTGGTCGGTGCCGTGGCGCGGACTGCGGCAACCTTTGTTCGTCCGGAAGTTCGGGTGCCGACACCCCCGCGCCCTCCTCCAGGAACACCCTCCGCACCACCCGCTCCGTCGCACCCCCGTCCTCGTACGGACAGAAGCGCGCGCGGAAGTCGGTGCGGAGCTGGGTGGAGCGGGAGCCGTTCCAGTGGCCGGTGGCGAGGATGTCGACGAGTTCGTCCTGGGACTGGGCGACCGGGCCCGGCGGGAAGGCGCGGATGTCGAAGTACGTGCCGCGGGCCGCCTCGTAGGCCGCGTGGTCGTCCGTGAGCAGGACGATCGGACGGTCCAGGGCCGCGTAGTCGAACATCAGGGACGAGTAGTCGGTGATCAGCGCGTCGGAGGCCAGGCAGAGTTCCTCGACCGCGTGATGGTCCGACACATCGATGACGCGCGGGTGGAGTTCCGTCGCGCTCTCGTCCGTGGTCGCCAGATAGTGGGCGCGGGTCAGGACGACGTACCGCGGGCCCAGACTGCGCGACAGCCGGGCGAGGTCCAGGCGGGGCGTCTGGGTGCGCTCGTAGTCCCGGTGGGTGGGGGCGTACAGGAAGACGGTCGCGCCGACGGGGATGCCGAGCAGTTCACGGGTGCGGGCGCGGTCGGTCTCGGTCGCCCTCGCGAAGACGTCGTTGCGCGGATTGCCGTACTCGAGGGTGGTGTACCCGGCCGGGTACACACGCTCCCAGATGAGGGTGGAATGCCGGTTCGCCGAGAGGCTGTAGTCCCACTTGTCGACGTTCTTCATGAGCGTCGCGAAGTCCATGCCGCCGCCCGCCGCCGGATGGTCCTGGAGGTCGAGGCCCATCTTCTTCAGCGGTGTGCCGTGGTGGGTCTGCAGCAGGACCTGACCGGGGCGCTTACGCAGCCTGCGGTCGAAGTTGACGTTGTTGACCAGGTACTTGGCGCGGGCCAGAGCCGTCCAGTACGAGAACGTGCCGGGGGTCAGACGGCGGGTTCCGGTCGGCACGGTGTGGGTGTACGCGGGGCGTGCGATCCAGGCCGTACGCATCGAGGGGACGAGGTCGCGCACGGCGGACTCGATCGCCGCGGGACTGCAGGAGTAGCCGCGGTTCCAGTAGGCCGAGAAGACCGCGAGATCGTCCTGCACGGGCAGCCGGCACTGGACGCGGTAGTGGAGCTGCAGAGCCGCACCGCGCGCCACGTGGGCCGAGCGTCTGAGGCGGCGCAGGGCGTGTGCCAGGGCCTTGCGCACCCCTGTGATGACGCGATACACGCGATGCGCGCCCAGGCGGACGAGGCCGTGCCGCAGCCGGGTCGGACGCTTCACCGGACCGCCCGGAGTGCGGTAGCGGGCGTAGTGGCGGCGGGCACGGCGGAGGAACTCCGCGCGGCTGCCGCGAGGGAGCCGGCCGCGGGTGGTGAAGATCGTGCAGAAGTGGTCGACCATCCGGCGGAACAGCACCGCCCGCCAGCGGTCGCCGAGTTCCGGGTGCTGATCGAGAAACGCGAAGACCCGGTCGTACTGGTCGAAGACGTCGAAGTGTCTCGTGCTGATCGTGGACAGGATGTTGCCCTGGCGGCGCTGCCGGTAGTGGACACAGACCTGGTCGAGGGTGGCGATGGAGTCCGCCTTCATCAACGCCGGGTACGTCCAGGCGGTGTCCTCGTAGTAGCCGGGAGGGAAGGTCAGGCCACTGTCGGCGAGGAACTCGCGGCGGTACGCCTTGTTCCATACGACCATCAACAGGCGCATGAGCGAGGGGCGGTCGGCGAGGGGGAAGGGCTGCGGGCCCGACTCGTCGAGCAGCTGCGCGTACTGGTTGCGGACCAGGCTGCCGTCCCAGTGTGCGCGGGCGTAGTCGTAGATCAGGACGTCCGGCTCGCCGGTCTCCTTGATCCGGTCGGCGACGGCGGCGAGCGATCCGGGGGTGAGGGTGTCGTCGCTGTCGAGGAAGACGACGTAGTCCCCGCCCGCCCGCGCGAGCCCCGCGTTGCGGGCCCGGCCGAGGCCGACGTTCTGCGGGAGGTGGACGACCGTGACACGCGGGTCACGCGCCGCGTAGGAGTCGAGGATCTCGCCGCAGCCGTCCGGCGAGGCATCGTCGACGGCGATGAGTTCCAGGTCGGCGTAGGACTGGCCGAGCACCGAATCGAGGCAGGCGTGGAGGTACGCCTGAACCTGATACGCGGGGACGATCACACTGAACCGGGGCAAAGACGTATCCAGTCGGCTACGAAAACAGGGCATGTACCCATGGAACGACAAAAAGGGAATTGAGTTACGTTTTGCGTAACATTCGGCGGTTCGTGGCGTCGCCGAGATGGCCCCCTACGCGGCTGCCCAGGCGCCCGAAGCATGGAACGGCCCCGGCGGATGTCCCGCCGGGGCCGGTCACGAACGACTGATGCCAGATGTCAGATGGCAGATGTCAGTCAGTTCCGGGTCAGGGTGTAGGAGAGCTGGTAGTTGGCCTCGTCCTTGGTGAAGTGGAGGATGCCGCTGCCCTCCTCGGAGAGTGTGTGGGAACCCAGGAGGTCGTCGCGGTCGCCGGGGAGGGCGTCGGCCTCGCGAAGCGTGACGGTGACCTCGCCGTCGAAGACGTGGTACGCGTCGATGGGGTACTTGTCCCCGTCGCGCATGCGCGGCAGCAGGATGTTCTCGCCGTTCACGTCGAGTCGGGGGTCGTCGTGGGTGGTCCAGTCCTCCTGCGCGACACACTTCAGCGTCTTCAGATGGATGGTGGGCATGTTCTCGTCCCCGTTTCTTCCGAGTGCTTCTTCCGATCGAGCGCCCGTCGGCCGGACTCCCGAACTCCCGTATTCCTGTGTTCCCGTACTCCCGCAGGTAAGCACCGCGAGCGACGGACGCTCCCACCCAGCCGCCGGGTCGCCACGCAATCTTCACGAGCGACCCACAGCGGCAGGTCGGCGGCAGGTCGGCGGCGAGCCCGACAGCCGCTGGTGACGGTGTCACGGACCTCGACGAACTCGTCGACGCCCGCATGGAGTTGTACGGAGTTGGGTGTGGCGGGGGTCGTGTGTTCGCATATGGGGATGATGGAGAACGGACGTTCCGAAGACTCTGCGGCCCTCGTCCCCGGCAGCCGCACCGCAACTGAGGAACCGGGCGGCAACGCCGAGACCCGACCCGGCGACCCGACGCCGACCCCGAAGCCCCGCCGCTCCCGGGTCCGTACGACAGTGAAACTGGGTCTCTGCCTTGTCGTGGCGCTCGCATTCCTCGCGCTCGGCGACCGCTGGGCCGTGCTCTACGCACAGAACATGGCAGGCAAGAAGGTGCAGGAGGCGCTGAAGCTGCACGCCGCACCCGAGGTGCACATCGACAGCTTCCCGTTCCTCGCCCAGGCCGCCATGGGCAATATCGACCGCGTGGAGGTCAACGTGCCCCACGTGCCCGCCGGGCCCGTCTCCATCGCCCAGGTGAAGGCCTCCGTCGACGACGTCCGGATCGTCGGCAACCTCCCCACCTCCGTCAAGGGCGCGGTCCTGAGCAAGGTCAACGGAGACGTCTTCCTCGACTTCGCCGACCTCAACCGCGAAGTCGGCGCGTCCCAGGTGAAGTTGGCCCCCGGCAGCGGAACCAACACGGTGCAGGCCAAGGGCGACCTGCCGGTGGCCGGCAAGCAGGCCAAGATCCGGGCCCACGCACATCTGCAACGTACCGGGGAACACGGCCTGCGCCTCTCCGTCGAGGACACCCGGCTCGTCGTGCCGGGCCTGCTCACCTACACCCCCGGCAAGGGTGGCGGCCTCCAGCTGACCACGTCCGCCGTCGACACGATGGACGAGCACGCGGTCGAACAGACCACAGGCCAGCGACTTCTGCCGGGCACCCCCTTCAAGGGGGGCGCGCTGGACACCCTGACCGACCACCCCGAACTCCTCAAGCCCGCCGGCATCGACCCGTCGCTCATCGAAGGCCTGCGGAAGGTGCAGGAGCCGAAGGTGGCACAGAAGATGGAATTCTCGGCCCGCCTCCCCAAGGACCTCCCGGGAGACCTGCGGCTGCGCGGAATCACCGTCACCGACGAGGGTATCCGCGCCCAACTGACCGGCAAGGACGTCCCGTTGGGCGGCTAGGACCCCCGGCCGTCGGCCGTCGGCCGCGACACGTCGGCGAGTACGTGGTTCAGCGCTCTGCCGGGATGGGGGGCGGGGGCCGAGGCCGGGGCGGGGTGGGGGTCGCGGAAGGTGAACGCGTGGGGGCCGGGGCCGTGTTCGCGTATGTGGGCGACGCGTTGCATGGCTTCGGTGACGCTGGGACGGTGCCCGGCCGGTACCCACCACAGGGCCTGGTAGGCCTTGGTCATGCGCTGGAACCAGGCGCGGCGTTGGGTGAGAACGCGCAGGTGATCGCTGTGGTAGGTGAAGTTCCGCAGTGCCTCCACCGATTCCCAGACCGAGCAGTTGATCAGGAGCAGGTCGTCGTGGCCGTCGGGCCGGAAGCCGGTGGCGTCCGCACCGGCGTCGTCGACCATGCGCCATACGAAGCCGGGGCTGCGGTCGGCGAGTGCGTTGATCACGGGTAGCTGGTCGACGAAGCCGGCGAGTTCGGGTTCGGTGAGCGGGGCGACGAGGCGGCCGATGTTGACCTGCGCCAGGTGAAAGCCAGTCATGGGCTCAGCATGGCCGAGCCCGCTTCTATAGTCAACGATCACTAGTTTTAGAAACTGTTCCGGTTCCCGCCACGAACTGTGCTCCGTGACCGATGCCGTGGTCGGGTCCGCGATCCGCTGGGGTGTTGCGGTGGGTGTTTCGGAGGCATCCATTTGGCCAATGGCCCTCAACTACTCACACGAAGCCAAATCACCTCTCGGGCATCTGAGTTCCCGTATGAGTACCCGTACTCAGGAGACCGTTCCTGTCCCGGTATGACCCTGGTGATACGAGCACAGCACCTCAAGGGAGGAGAACGGTATGCGTACAAGCAGCAAGGTGGCCGTCGGCGTAGGCGCCGCGCTCATGCTCGCGGGGCTCACCGCGCCGACCGCGACTGCTGAAGGACTCGCCCCGGCCGCAACGGCGGCCGGCAGCCAGAGCCAGCCGCACGCGGGGGGCGGCGTGGAGCCGATGAAGGGCATCGCGTGGTCCGGCCTTCCCTCGTGCGCGCGCCACGGTTCGCTGTCCACCTCGGGGGTCACCGACCACCTCAAGGTGTCGAACAACTGCAGCTACTCGGTCAAGTACCACGTGAAGCTCGACTACGCCTCGGACTACTGGGAGACCCTCAAGCCCGGCTGGTACTTCACGGACAGCTGGAAGTACCCGTCCGCGCTGGACGAGATCAGCAACCGGTAACCCGGCGGCAGGACAAGGCGTGACCCACCGCTAGGGCGTACGTGGGCGAAGGCAGGGCCTCTCGGCAACTCGGAGATGCGAATCGACCGAGCAGCAGTACCGGGAGGCCCTGCTCTTTGCGTGTGATGCACGCAGCGCTGTCGCGGACGGATTTTTCAAAAGGATGTTCATCATGATGGTGCCCTTGTCGCGGGGTGCCGCGAGTCCGCTCGGTGGCGGGCAACTACTCCGCGACACTTGGCGCTACTCACATCAAGAGTGTGTGCTGTAGCAAAGATAACTCGGAATGAGGTGCGGCCTCAACATCTCTATGGCTCTGGATACTTCGCCCTTGAAGGGCGTTAAAAGGCAGTGGATTAACGTCAGTTAGGGTATTCTGGGGTCAGCCAGTTTGTTTGAGGGTGGAGGTGGATGGAATGCCGGACAGAACACGCGAGTTCGGAAAGTATGGTGCCCACGGAATCAAGGGCAGTGAGGCC
>NZ_JASERL010000015.1 GCF_030766935.1 Streptomyces sp. KL109B
CGCATGGACCAGGAGCCCGCATGCCGACCCTAGAGCGGCGCGGGCGCCGTCGGACCGCGAACCCGCGATCACTTGTTGCGTGACCAGCGTGAAGCTCGTTCCGGGAATCAACGTCAGGGGTGTGACTGCAGCCACGAAGCCGAGTACCAGATGCCACTGCACGCAACGAGACTACGCAACGGGCGTGTGCCAAATCTCCAGCTTCTCCGACCAGTTCGAGACAAGTCCGGCGGAGTCGACCCATGCGCCACACTCACTTGAAGATCGTTGCGGGACAGCCCTTAGGCGGACTTCCCGCGCTCGCAGGCCGAGGCCCTGCCGTCCTGTGACTTCCTGGAGACGATCATTGTCCGGGAGTGTTCAATGATCGGCGGATCCGATGATCAAGGAGACGCCAGATGAGCGACACCACCATCGAGCAGATACCAGACGGCGAGCCGGCGGCTGTCGTACCAGCGAGTGACGAGCAGTTGGTCGCGATGCTCGTGGACCGGGCCCGGTCGGAGGGTCTGCAGCTGACCGGCGAGGGCGGACTGCTGCAGCAGCTGACCAAGCGGGTGTTGGAGTCCGCCCTGGAGGGCGAGATCACCGATCATCTCGGATACGACAAGCACGACGCCGAGGGCCGGGGCAGCGGCAATTCCCGTAACGGGACGCGGGCGAAGACGGTGCAGACCGATGTCGGCCCGGTCGAGGTCAAGGTCCCCAGGGACGTGGCGGGCACGTTCGAGCCGGCCATCGTCAAGAAGCGTCAGCGGCGCCTGTCCGGCGTGGACGAGATGGTGCTGTCGCTGTCGGCGAAGGGGCTCACGCACGGCGAGACGGACGTCGCGGCAGCCGTTTTCCGGAACAGTCTGTGGATCAATCCCGACGACCAGCAGGGCGTCCGCTACTTGATCAAGCAGGTAGCGGACGCGCTGCCGTGGCAACGATGCGCGCCGCACTGAGCTTGACTCTGTCGGGGATCTTGGAGTTCCTCGATGCGGCAGCATGATCAACGGGCATGCTCGGGGAGTTCCGCTGACGGATGCAGCTGTCGAGGTGCCCGTTGTCGCTCCGCCCCCGTTCCGGTGAGCAAGTCCCTTCTCTGACCGCGCAGATCGCGCGGACGAGCAACCCGGCCGGTACGACGACGATATGGGTACGCGACCGCCTCGACGGGCTGTGGCGCGACGAGGACTTCGTTGGTGATCGGCTCGTCTGCTTCGCCGGGCGCGACGACGATGACATCTGCCAAGGTCAGTTCACGGTTCGCTGCACGTATCTCGTCCACGAACCGGGTAGAGCCACAGATACAGACAATCTCACAGCTGAGCTTGGCCAGGAGCAGGGCGGCCGGGAGCAGTCCGAGTGTGATGTGCGCGGCCTGGTCAGTTGACTGCGCTAACTCAGAAGCCGTATCTCAACCGATCGTGGAACGTGCGGGTCGAACAGGTTTCCCGCCGGGGTGATCTTCCCGTTGTGCGGGCATGAAGACAGGGCCTCTCGGTAGCTCGGGGATGCGAATCTGACCGAGCAGTGCCGGGAGGCCCTAGTGTCGTTGTTGTACGCGTGCGAACCCGTTCAGTTCAACTTGGCTGCTCCATCGTGTGATTGCCTCGCGCATGTGTACGGCAACGCGGCCGACCACCCGGACCGGGAACGCCGGTATCCCTCCGACATGACGGACACGGAATGGGCGGCTGTCCGGCCTTTGCTGCCGGTGCCGGCCTGGCTGAAGGGCCGGGGCGGGCAGCCCGAGGGCTACTGCCACCGCCAGCTGCTGGACGCGATCCGCTACCTGGTCGCGGGCGGGATCTCCTGGCGGGCGATGCCCGCGGACTTCCCCGACTGGGGCCGGGTCTACGCCTTATTCCGCCGCTGGCGCGAACACGGACTGATCACGGAGTTCCACGATCGGCTGCGCGGACGGGTGCGTGAGCGGGAGGGCCGTGAGGCGGAGCCGACGGCCGGGATCATCGATGCGCAGTCGGTGAAGGCCGCGGGCCTCGGTGCCATCCGTTTCACGCGGCTACGACGGCGGGAAGAAGGTGGGCGGCCGCAAGCGGCACATCGTGACCGACTGCCTCGGCCTGCTCCTGGTCGTCGCGGTCACCGCCGCGAACATCGGCGACCGGGATGCCGCGACGGGCCTGCTGACCCGGCTGCGCCGCCTGCACCGTGACATCTGCCTGGTCTGGGCCGACGGCGGCTGCACCGGCGGCCTCGTCGACTGGTGCCGGGACAAACTCGCCCTGACCTTGGAGATCATCAGGCGCACCGACGACATGACGGGATTCGTGGTGCTGCCCAGACGCTGGGTGGCAGAGCGCACGTTCGCGTGGCTGATGCATTCACGCCGACTGGCCCGGGACTACGAGACGTTGCCGGCCAGCAGCGAGGCGATGATCCGGTGGTCGATGGTCACGCGGATGAGCCGTCGCCTGGCACGGCCACACGCCGCCGGCCGGCAGTGAAGGCCCCCGACGCCTCCTGCACGAGCCACCCGCGCTCCGCCAGGCGCCTGGCCTTCGAGCGCACCCCCTCGACCTTCGCCGACGTCGACCCAAGGCCCAGTCCCATCGCGATCTCCCTGGCCCTGAGCGGTCCCTGGCCCGCCGGCCGCCGCTCATCGAGCACGCCCAGGATCCGCTGGTAGTCCGGCGCCAGAACCGTCACCGGCAAGCCTTCGCGCCAAGGAGGCACGACCGACCCCGGCACCGGCGCGGGCGAGGGCACGATTTCCTGCTCCGCCCCGGGCACGGCAGTCGTCTCCGCGGCGGACACGGCCAGGGCCTCGACCAGCTCCTCCCGCGCGATCACCCGCCGGTCCAGCTCGATCTCCGCGGCCTCCAACACCCCAGCCAGATGGGCGACTTCCTCCCGGAGCCCTTCCACCCGCACACGGGCCGCTGTCTCCCGCTCCTCCAGCATTCCCAGCACCGACGCCACCGCGCACCCCTTGCTCATGGAGCGGAAACCAGACGCCGGACCCCTCCCTCATTCGGAGCCGCACCATGCCTGACCAGCAGAAATCAAGAGAGCACGTTCGGTTGAGATACGGCTTCTAACTCAGGCCACAGCTCGGCTTGGTGGTGGCGCGTCAGGAACATCAGGGCATGTCGTTGTCGCACTGCCCGCTCGCGTGGTCCGCGAGGTTGTGGCCGACGGAGAGCACGCCCACACTGAGCCGAGCGTTGCCAACATGGCGACCTGATCGATGGAAGTCACTCGGGTGCCCCCAGCAACCGAGTTGGTGCATTCGAGGAACGGATGCGATTGCCTGGACGCCTTACTCCTGAACCGAGTTGATGTTGCGGATTGCGAGGGCTCTGGATGGCGGCGGCGATTATCGGACTGGTTGGTGCACTGCTGGGAGCGCTCACCACGCTGCTTGGAACTGCACTCTCTGAAAGAAGGCAGGCTCGTCGAGAGGACAGGAAGTGGAGCCGAGACCAGCGCACTGCTGCCTATGACGGAGCCCTGCGCCACCTCCTTCGCGCAGCGAACCTTCGATCGGAATTCGCTAACGGGGGTGGCGCGGCAGTCCTTAACCAGGAACACCAACGCGAGTGGTTCGACGACTTGGTCCAGGCGCAGTTCAGCCTCCACGCCTCGATCCGCCACTGTGACGTTGCTCAGCTTGCCCAGCTCACAGAAGCCGTCAGTCTCCTCGACACCCATATTGCCCGCCTTAACTCCAGCGAGACCTACGACGGGAAGGGATTCTCTATGTTGCAGGTCCTGCTGACCTGCATCGATACCGTCACCGAGTGCGCACGCCGGGACGGCGGAGGACCTCAGACCGGATTTGAGAACAGGCCAGCGATCACCACAGGAGAGGGCTCCATGGTGCGTCCACAGGCGAGGGAGGAGGAGCCCCAACAACAGAGGCCTCGAGACGGAGTGCGCAACATTCTGATGGGAAGCGCCCAGCACGTCAGAGTGGTAGGAGGAACAGGCCGAATCACCTTCGGAGCAGCTGACGTGTCTAACCCAAGACCAAATTCGGATGCTTCTCAGTGAGGCGCAGACACCTGATCCGCCCTCGTTGGTGCAGAGAAGGTCGACGTGCGCGGCGCCGCCGTGCTCGAGGCTTGGGCTCACGCCACGCACTGCACTCGGAGTCGTACGTGCCGCTGGTGGTCAAGTCGGCTCTCTCCCAGGATTGTTGGGGCGATCCTCCCAGAGACGGGGCGGCGCGCGGCGGCGTTCACCGGATCCTGCCCACCGGCGCTCGGGCCGGAGGCGGCACGCCGAGATATCCGGGTGTCGGGCTCGGAAATTCATCGCTGCAGGTGGTGGGCACGGGCAAGCGATCACCACTGGCACGATGTCCGCGTGGTTATTTCGCTGCTGTACAAGGTGGCCCGCAAGCTGTTGTCCGTCCCCGGGGTTCTGCTGCGCAGCGACACCGCGAAGGCCGCCGAGATACTCGTGCTCCGGCACGAGAACACGGTCCTACGCCGCCAACTCGCCAGCCCGATCCGCTACGAGCCCGCGGACCGGTTCTGGCTGGCGGCAATATCCAGCTTGATACCCCGTCACCGCTGGCGCCAGGTCTTCCCCGTCACTCCGGACACGCTACTGGCCTGGCATCGCAAGTTCATAGCGGCAAAATGGGACTACAGCGCACGCCGCACCTTGAGCGTGCCGAGAACCCCATCCGCGCAGGCCACTCAAGCCGTCATCGCGCCGTGGCAGCCCGGCATGATGAACGGCCGTGCTGCTTCGATTGACCTATCTGACCGTGACCAACGCCTTCGCCATGCTGCGGCTGCTCCCGGCGAGCGATCGCGACAAGAACATCGAGATCCTCGCCCTGCGCCATCAAATCACCGTCCTGGAACGGCAACTCGGCCCACAACGGGCCAAGTTCGCACCAGCAGACCGAGCATTCCTGGCCGCGCTCCTCCGACCTCTCCCCCAAGAGACGCTACGCCGCCTACGGCTGCTCGTACGTCCCGACACCGTCCTGCGATGGCACCGCGACCTGCTCAAACAACGCCACGCGAACGCCTCTCGACCTCGCCGCCCAGGCCGACCCCGGACCGTGCGCTCCATCCGCCTCCTGGTCCTGCGCCTGGCTGGCGAAAACCCGTCCTGGGGCTACCGCCGCATCCACGGCGAGCTCACCACTCTCGGCATCAAGATCGCCGCCTCCACCGTCTGGGAGATTCTCAAAGCCGAGGGTATCGAGCCGGCCCCCGGCCGAGCCACCACCACCTGGACCGCTTTCCTACGCTCCCAGGCCGACGTCCTCCTGGCGACAGATTTCATCGAGACCGTCACCCTGACCGGCAAGCGCCAGTACATACTCGCCGTCGTCGAACACGCCACCCGCCGCATCCGTGTACTCGGCACCACCGCCCACCCCACCGCCGACTGGGTCACCCAGGCCGCACGAAACCTCGCCATGGACCTCGAAGAAGCCAGCACCAAGGTCAAATACCTGATCCGCGACCGCGACACGAAGTTCCCCGCCCTGTTCGACCAGGTCCTCAGCGACGCCGGCATCGAGATCGTCCTCAGCGGCGTCCGGGTACCCCGCATGAACTCGATCATGGAACGTTGGATCCGTAGCCTCCGCCGCGAACTCCTGGACCGCACCCTCATCTGGAACGAGAACCACCTGCGTCACGCCTTGCACGAGTACGAACAGTTCTACAACCAGCACCGCACCCACCGAGCCCTCCACGGCGCCGCCCCGCTGCGCGCCGCCCCCGAACCGGTCACGGACCCGATCCAGCTCGCGCACCTCGACATCCACCGCCGCGACCGACTCGGAGGCACCCTCCACGAGTACCACCGCTCAGCGGCCTGACCTGGATGGACAGGGTTTCCGGCGCGCACAGGGCCGCTATCGCCAGGGCAGTGGCCGCGGCTGATCCAGAGCGCGCTCGGCTTATCGCCCAACGAATCTATGGTCCCGCCACAGCCCAACTCTTGCACTCGATCGTGCTTGCGCTGACAGACAACACGAGGTGCCCCCGGTTCCTGCTCTCGTTACACCGTCGGGCAGCGTCCGAGCCGACGACGAGGATGGGCATGAGGGGCCTGCCCTTGCTGAATTCCTCGTCCATCCAGGCGGGAGCGGGTTTCGGCACCTGCCGAGGCCACTCAATCACCGCTCTCGCTTGCTGGAGACGAACGCATCGAAGTACCTCCAGGCGGAGCCGACTTGAATGCCGAGGTGCGCCGCGACCGCCGTGATCCGGTCCTCAATGGAATCTTCCACCATGGCCGGGCGAGGGTGACACCGCGATGGGCGGGCGCGGACAACGTCTGCGCGACCGCGTCCTTGAAGGCCTTGGAATTCCGCATAGCAGAAGCGTAGTTGGGCTCCGTCCTTTCAAAGTCAGCTCTCTCGTCTCCGAATCCGCAGATCACGAAGGTTCACTCCGGGACACAGCTATCCATCGCGCCCGCGCCGAGCCAGCCGCCGGAGCTACCCACTGTGACCGCTCCGGTATCCCCGAACTTCCGCCAACGGCGCACAACGGCGCCTCCCCACAGCCAAGTTGTCACACCCACCCCTCGCCACCCCCTCCCACCTGCACCGCGAGAGCCGCACTCGTTCAACACCTCGATGCAGCACACATGACTCTCGTGACAAGGGGTCACCGAAATCGGTCAAGTGCTCGCGACTCGACGACCCCCTTTGAAAAGTCACCAGGGAGCAGGTGAGCACTTGACCACCGTGCTCCCCAACCCCGTTTTCCCGCGACACCCCGGGCAATCCGCCCCACCAATTTCCACCCGCCCGAGGCATTGACCGTCAAGTCATGTTGACGACCGCGACCGGCAGGGAGCACAGGGAGCAAAACCCTGCTCCCTGTGCTCCCTGCTGCTCCCCGACTCCTGTCGTGGACACGCAAAAAGGGTCATCCGAAGATGACCCTTGAGCTGCGGAAACTACGTACAGCAACCGACATAAAATGTCGGGACGACAGGATTTGAACCTGCGACCCCTTGACCCCCAGTCAAGTGCGCTACCAAGCTGCGCCACGTCCCGATGTCGACTGCCCCCGGCCCGGTTTCTCCCGGCCCTTTTGGCGGCGACAAGAAGAACAATACCCCAAGCTCAGGGGTGGTTTGAAACCGGATCCGCGGGCGCGGGGGCCGGTGGGTGAGAATCGGGGAATGAGCACTTCACGCATGGGTGACCGGGACCGGGACGAGGAGGGGCGGGCACGCAACGCGCGGCCCCGGGACGGGCTCGGGCGGCCACTCCCCTACGGGACGGCCGGCGTGGACCGGCAGCCGGAGGGTGTCGTGCGGACGGCCGCGCAGAGCGTCGCGGAGGCGCAGGCGCTGCTCGACGCCGGGCGGCCGTTCCACGCCCACGAAGTCTTCGAGGACGCGTGGAAGTCGGGGCCCGAGGCGGAGCGCGGCCTGTGGCGGGCGCTGGCGCAGACCGCGGTGGGCCTCACGCACGCGGCGCGCGGCAACGCGACCGGTGGCGCCCGGCTGCTGCGCCGCGGCGCGGACGGCCTCGCGGCCTGGCAGGGCGTCGCGCCCGCGGGCCTCGACAGGGAGGCGCTGGTGGGATGGGCGCGCGGCCTCGCCGACGAGGTGGAGCGGTCCTCCGCACCCGTGGACGCCGCTTCCGCCGCGCCGCGCCTGATCTGACACGGCGTGGGGTGCGCGTCACCGGTCCGGCCCCCACCCACATGCGTGGCCCGGGCACCGATGTGACCCTGCGAGAGTGACGACCACCGAAGAAGCAGCCCCGCCTCCGGCCGCCGAACAAGCGCCCCCCGTCCTCGACAAGCGGCGTCGCAACGTCGTCTTCGGGACCATCATGCTCGGCATGCTGCTGGCCGCCCTGGACCAGACGATCGTCGGTACGGCGCTGCCGACGATCGTCTCGGACCTGGGCGGCGCGGCACACATGTCGTGGGTCGTGACGGCGTATCTGCTCGCGGAGACCGTGGCCACGGTCCTCGTCGGCAAGTTCGGCGACATGTTCGGGCGGAAGATCGTCTTCCAGCTCTCCGCGATCATCTTCATCACCGGTTCGTTCCTGTGCGGACTGGCCACGAACATGTCGCTGCTGATCGCGTGGCGGGCCGTGCAGGGCATCGGTGCCGGCGGGTTGATGGTGACGGCGATGGCGCTCATCGCGGATGTCATCCCGCTGCGCGAGCGCGGCAAGTACCAGGGCGCCATCGGTGCCGTGTTCGGTGTCTCGACCGTCATCGGACCGCTGCTCGGCGGCCTGTTCACGGACCACCTGACGTGGCGTTGGGCGTTCTACGTCAACGTACCGATCGCGATCGTCGTGGTGATCGCCGCCGCCCGGACCATCCCGGTGGTGAAGTCGGCGGCGAAGCCGATCATCGACTACCTCGGCATCGCGCTCGTCGCGGTCGGGGCGTCCGCCCTGATCCTGGGGACCAGTTGGGGCGGCAACGAGTACGCGTGGGGCTCGGGCGTCATCATCGGTCTTTTCGTGGGCGGTGTCGTCGCGCTGGGTCTTTTCTGCTGGGCGGAGACGCGGGCGACGGAGCCGATGCTGCCGATGCATCTGTTCCGGAACCCGGTGTTCACGGTCTGCTCGATCCTCAGCTTCATCGTGGGCTTCGCGATGCTCGGCGCGATGACGTTCCTGCCGACGTATCTGCAGTACGTGGACGGGGACTCGGCCACGATCTCGGGTGTACGCACCTTGCCCATGGTGATCGGTCTGTTGATCGCCTCAATCTTCTCCGGCAACGTGGTCAGCAAGACGGGGCAGTATCGGATCTTCCCGATCGTGGGTGCGTTGGTCATGGCGCTCGGGCTGTATCTGTTGTCCTTGATGGACAGTTCGACCAGTGCGTGGCTTGAGTCCGTGTACATGTTTGTCCTTGGTCTTGGCATTGGTCTGTGCATGCAGGTGTTGACCATCGCCGTACAGAACACCGTCGAGTACGCGGAGTTGGGCACGGCGACGTCCGGTGTCACGTTCTTCCGTACGCTGGGCAGCTCGTTCGGTACGGCCGTGTTCGGCACGATCTACGCCAACAGCCTGGGGCCGAACCTGAAGCAGGGCGTGGCGGAGGCGGCGCGGGCCGGGACCGGTCTCACCCCGGAGGCGCTCGCCAAGGCGGCGCAGAGCCCGCAGGGCGTGCACAGTCTGCCGGCGGCGGCGCGGGAGCCGATCGTCAACGGGTACGCGGACTCGCTGCACACGGTGTTCCTGTGCACGGTGCCGGTGGCGGTCATCGGGTTCCTGGTGGCGCTGTTCCTCAAGCAGGTGGAGCTGCGCGACACCGCGCGCGCGGGCTCCGCGGACATGGGCGAGGGCTTCGCGCAGCCCTCGACCGGCGACTCGGCGCACGTGCTGGAACGGGCCGTCGCGAAGATGGTGCAGGAGACGAACCTCAACACGGCGCGGCAGATCCTGGAGCGGTCCGAGACCCGGCTCGACGTCGCAGGCGCGTGGGCCGTGATGCAGGTGGACTTCTTCACGCGGATGGTCGGGCACGCGAGCCTCGGCATGATCGCGGCGCGCCGCAGGGTGCCGCCGGAGGTGCTGGTGCCGGTGTTCCAGCGGATGGTCGACGAGGGCTATCTGACGCGTACGGGCTCGTACTTCTCGCACACCGAGGCGGGCAGCCGGGAGTCGGAGGTCATCAACAGCGCGTGGGGCGACTGGCTCAGCAAGAAGGTCGAGGCCGATGTCGGCAGGCCCGCGGACGGGGAGCTGCGGGTGGCGGTCGACTCGATCGCGAAGCGGCTGCTCGTGGAGGACATGGCGACCGGTGCCGGGAGCAGGCCCGGTACGGAGCGCACCCTCGTCCCCATGTAGTCGCCCGGTCGCCCGGTCGCCTGTGGGAACGGCCTTCAGCGGAGCAGGAGTTGGAGGCCGCCCAGGACCGTCGCCGCGATGACGAGTTGCTCGAAGAGTCGCTGGTTGATCCGGTTCACGCAGGCCTTGCCGATCAGCGCTCCCGGGACGACGAAAACGGCGAGCGCGGCGTCCAGGAGCAGCGAACGGCCGTCGATGAGGCCGAGGCCCACGCTGAACGGCACCTTCGCGGAGTTCACGATGAGGAAGAACCACGCGGAGGTGCCGAGGAAGCCGAGCTTCTTGAAGCCGGCCGACAGCAGGTACATGGACATCACGGGGCCGCCCGCGTTGGCGACCATGGTGGTGAAGCCGCCGAGCACTCCGTACGAGCCCGCCTTGACGCGCGCCGTGCGGGTCGGCGTCGCATCGGCCTCGGGGGCCGCGGCCTGTTTGCGGCGCCAGACGGTGACGCCGGCCATGACGAGCAGGATCACGCCGATCGACATCCGTACGGCCCCGTCCCCCGCGAAGCCGAGGAAGACGGTGCCGAGGACCACGCCCGCGCCGACGGCGGGGAACAGCCGCCACAGGGTGGGCCAGTGGGCGTGCCGCCGGTAGGTGAGCACGGCGAGGATGTCGCCGCAGATCAGGATGGGGAGCAGTATCCCGGTGGACTCGCGCGCGGGCAGGATCGCGGCGAAGACCGCGAGGCTGACCGTATTGGCGCCGCTGACGGCCGTCTTGGAGAACCCCACCACCATGGCCGCGGCGGCCAGGGCGGAGAACTCCCAGGGTGTGATCCCGAATATGTCGTGCATGGCGGGACGGATGCTAGACCCAACTATCCGTCCCGCGTCAGGGGCGCCACATGGTGATACGGGTTACGTGTCACCCCGCGTACGTAGCGCGCAGTTCGCGCTTGAGGACCTTCATGCTCGGGCCGAGCGGCAGTTGGTCGGTGAACTCGACGCGGCGCGGGTACTTGTGCTTGCCGAGGTGTTCCTTGGACCAGGCGGTGAGTTCGGCGGCGTCGAGCGCGGTGTCCGGCTTGGGCACGACGACCGCGCAGACCTCCTCGCCGTGCACGTCGTCGGGCAGGCCGATGACGGCGACGTGGTCGATGCCGGGGTGCCGCATCAGGACCTCCTCGACCTCGCGCGGGTAGACGTTGTAGCCGCCGCGGATGATGACGTCCTTCTTGCGGTCGACGATCCGGAGGTAGCCGTCCTCGTCCTTGGTGCCGAGGTCGCCGGTGCGGAACCAGCCGTCGACGAGGGCCTGCGCGGTCTGTTCGGGGCGGCCGAGGTAGCCGGAGAAGACGCAGTGGCCGCGGACGACGATCTCGCCGAGTTCGCCGGTGGGCAGCAGTTCGATGCGGTCGTCGAGCTCCGCGCGGGCGACCTCGACGTCGACGCCCCAGATGGAGTGGCCGATGGTGCCCGCCTTGGCGCCGTACCAGGGCTGGTTGACGGCGGCGACGGGCGAGGTCTCGCTCAGCCCGTAGCCCTCGTGGACGGGCGCGCCGAAGAGCTGCTCGAAGCGCTCCAGGACGGCGACCGGGAGCGAGGCGCCGCCGGAAACGGCGACCCGCAACCTCGGCAGGGTGTCCGCCTGTTCGGCCGCCGCGAGCAGATGGACGTACATGGTGGGCACGCCCTGGAAGACGGTGACGCCCTCGCGGACCATCAGCTCGACGGCCTTGGCGGCGTCGAAGCGCGGCATCAGGACGAGCGTCTTGCCGGCGCGCCACACGGCGTTCATGGAGGCGGTCTGCCCGAAGGCGTGGAAGAGGGGCAGGGCGCCGAGGACGATGTCGCCGGGGCTGTACTCGTTGCAGTCGAAGGCGTCGACGGTCGCGTTCATGACGAGGTTGAGGTGGCTGAGCACGGCACCCTTGGGGACGCCCGTGGTGCCGCTCGTGTAGAAGACGACGGCCGCGTCGTCGGCGTCGCGGGTGGCGTACGTGGCGAGGGGATCGGCGGCGTCCGTGAGCTTCTCCAGCTCGCCGTCGGCGCCGAGCGCGACGGTGCGGACGCCGACGGCCGCGGCGGCCGCCTCGCCGGTCTCGGCCTGCGCGGGGTGGCACAGCAGGAGCGTCGCGCCGCTGTCCTTGAGGACGTGCTCGACCTCGTGCGCCGACAGGAGCAGGTGTACGGGGACGACGGCGGCGCCGGCCGCGATGGCCGCGTAGTAGGCGCGCGGGAACTCGACGGTGTTGGGCGCCATGAGCGCGATCTTGTCGCCGGGGCGGACGCCGAGCTCGGTGAGGGCGGCTGCCTGCTTGCGGACGTCGTGCCACAACCGCGCGAAGGTGAGGCGCGTTTCGCCCGCGACGAGGGCCGTCTTGTCGGGGTGCCGACGGGCGTTGTCGGCGAGGATCGCGGCGAGCGAGAGGGTGGCCATCGGGTTGCGCTCCGTTCCGTACTACTGACTGCTGGTGCGGCGGTGGACCAGGTCGGGAAGGCCGGGCAGCCGTTAATTAGCGCTGCTAGTTTTGCCGTCCTTGGGGGACTCTACGCTCGTCACCCGGCTCGGGGGAATGTGCCCTGGGTCACGTCCGTGGCCCCTGGGTCGCTTCCGGATCTCAGGGTTGGCCCTGATGTCCCCGCCGGTCGGCCCGCCTACTGTGGAGGTCCGGCACCGCTCCGCGGACGACGCACGGGGGAGCACGGGGGCTACGGGGGAAGCGCGTCGTCCGACGGAGCGGGTAGCCGGGACCTGAGCAGCGGCCCGAGGGGGCTGTCGCGGCGGACGGGGGTCAGCCGCGCAGGAAGCGGAGCACCGCCATGACGCGGCGGTGCTCGGCCGGGTCCGACTCCAGGCTCAGCTTGGCGAAGATGTTGCGCACATGCGTCTCGACCGTCTTGCCGCCGATGACCAGCTTCTGCGCGATGGCCTCGTTGGAGCGCCCCTCCGCCATCAGCGCCAGTACGTCGCGCTCGCGGCCGGTGAGTTCGTCGAGGGGTCCGTGCGGGCGCGGCGCGTCCATGAGGCGGGCGACGACCAGCGGATCGACGACGGTCTCCCCCGCGGCCACCCGCTTCAGGGCCCCGCCCAGTTCCTCCGCGTCGGCGACGCGCTCCTTCAGGAGGTAGCCGAAGCCCTCGGGCCGCTCGGCGAGGGCGCGGACGCTCGCGGTCGTCTCCACGTACTGGGACAGCAGCAGCACGCCGGTCTCCGGGTGCGCCGCGCGTACAGCCGCCGCCGCGAGGAGGCCCTCGTCGGTATGGGTGGGCGGCATCCGGATGTCGAGCAGCACCGCGTCCGGGGTGTGCTCGGCCACCAGGGCGAGCAGCGGCGCGGTGTCTCCGCACTCGGCGGCGACCTCGATGCCCTCGTCGGTGAGCAGCCGTACGATCCCCTGCCGAAGGAGTGCCGAGTCCTCGGCCACGATCACCCGCACGGAAGCTCCGCCCTGATTCTGGTTCCGCCCCCTGCGGGGCTGTCGATGTGCAGTACGCCGTCGACGGCGGCGAGCCGGTCGGCGAGGCCGCGCAGGCCGGTGCCGCGCGCGAGGTCGACGCCGCCGACGCCGTCGTCGACGGTCTCCACCACGAGGCGGCCCTCCTGGTGCCGGGCGGAGACGCTGACGGCGCGGGCGTCGGCGTGCTTGGCCGCGTTCGACAGGGCCTCGCAGACGGTGAAGTAGGCGGTGGACTCGACGAGCGGGTCGTAGCGGCGCGGCTCGGCGGCGACGACGACCGGGAGGGCGGCCTCTTCGGCGAGCGTGCTCAGCGCGGCGGCGAGTCCTTCGCGGGTGAGGACGGCGGGGTGGATGCCCTGGGCGATGCCGCGCAGTTCGTCGATGGCGAGGCGAAGGCTGGACTCGGCCTCGTCGGCGGCCTCGCGCAGCGTCGCGTCGGGATGGTCCGTGAGGCCCTTCTGGACGCGGCGTACGGACATCAGGGCGAAGACGAGGCGGGTCTGCGCCCCGTCGTGGAGATCGCGCTCCAGGCGGCCGCGCTCGGCGTCGGCGGCCTGCACGATGCGGGTGGCGACGTCCTTCGCGCGCGTGCGCAGCCAGACGTTCTCCAGGGCGAGGCGCAGGGCGGCCGCCACGGACGCGAGGAGTTCGGGGTCCTCGTCGAGGGCCGGGTCGTGGTGGAGCAGGGCGAGCGGGCGGCCGTCGGCGGCGGCGACCGCGGTGCGGCCCGGGCGCTGGGCGCCGCCGAGCTCGCGGCCCGCGCCGTCGACGTACGCGCCGCGTTCCTCGTCCCACAGGCCGAGCCGCAGCGTCGGGTCGCCGAGGACGCGCACGAGCGCGTCGCGCAGCCGCGCCGGGTCGGAGTCGGTGCCGATGTCGATGACGAGACCGCTGACCTCGGCGCGCTGCAGCCGCATGCGCAGGAGGCCGGCGAGGAAGGCGAAGGGGACGGCGACCTGAGCGAGGTCCGACATCAGGTAGACGGCCTGTTCGGGCAGCGAGCCGACGCCGCCGAACCAGGGCACTACGTAGAACAGCATGTCCCACATGAGGAACACGGTGGCGACGCCGATGCCGATCCACGCGGGCAGCAGGGCGCGCCTACGGGCGGCGGACGCGTGGCGCCAGCGCAGCACGATCGCGACGGCCGCGACGACCGAGAGCACCCATCCCGCGGCGTGGTACGCGGCGTCGAAGGGGCCGAAGAGGCCGTCCCAGGCGGGCACGTGCAGCAGGTTCGGTCCGCAGTCGCGGCAGTCCAGGTACGTCGCCCCGGTCTGCGTCGCCGGGTCGAACAGGAGCGTGCGTACGAGTCCGCCGACGGCGACGAGCCCGTACGCGCCCTGGACCAGGCGGCGCGTGAGGACCGAGGTGAGGCGGCCTTCGGGGAACGACAGGATGAGGTGCAGGAGGATCGCCATGTTCAGCGCCTCCCACCAGGCGCCGAAGGCGAAGAGGGCGGGGGACGCGGTGCCCTGGAGGTTTCCGAAGAACCAGGTGATGCCCTCGGCGACCATGAGGCGCCCGGTGTGGTTGGCGGGCCTGCGCCGCCAGGCGACGATGCCCGCGATCGCGTACGCCCAGCCCACCGCGAGGTCCCGTACGAGATCCGCCGCGGAGGCGCCGCTGCGCGCGTACGCCCATGCTCCCGCCCCGCCCGATACTGCGGCGAGGGCCGCGGCCCCGGTCAGGCGCAGCCGAACCGCCCGCTCACCCTGACTGTCCACGGCCACACGGTAAGGCATTCGGGGGCGGGTCGGGGAAATCGGGCGGGGCGTGCGGTGGTACGCGGGGTTACCGGGGGCTCTTGAGGTCATCGGGGCTGTCGCCGACCTGGTCACGGGGCCCGTCACCGGTTCCGGCGCCGCCGCCCTCGCGGATCAGCTCCAGGACCCGGCTCCGCAGGGCCGTGAACCGGGCGTCCGCCCGCGTCGTCAACTGGTCGCGTTTTGCGGGTAGTTGGACCGGGACGTCCTCCAGGACCACGGTCGGCGACGCGCTCAGGACCAGTACCCGCTCCCCCAGGTAGACGGCCTCGTCGATGTCGTGGGTGACGAACAGGACCGTCATGCCGCGCTCCCGCCACAGGCCGCGCACCAGGTCCTCCAGGTCGGCGCGGGTCTGGGCGTCGACGGCCGCGAACGGCTCGTCCATGAGGAGCACGTCCGGCTCGTACGCCAACGCGCGCGCGATGGCGACGCGTTGCTGCATGCCGCCGGAGAGCTCCCACGGGTAGGCGCGGTGGACGCCTTCGAGGCCGACCGCTGCCAGGGCCTCGGCCACGCGCGCGTGGCGGGTCGCCCTGGGCATGGACTTCCGTTGCCGCAGCGGGAGTTCGACGTTCTCGGCGACCCGCATCCACGGGAAGAGGCTGCGCCCGTACTCCTGGAAGACGACGGCGAGGCCGGGGCGCGGTCCTGTCACGCGTACGCCGCCCAGGGTGACGGTGCCGCCGGTCGGGCGAAGGAGTCCGGCCACGCACTTCAGGAGCGTCGTCTTGCCGCATCCGGAGGGGCCGACGACGCACACCAGCTCGCCGGCGTCGAGCCGGAACGTCAGGTCGCGCAGCGCCTCCACCTGCCGCCCCGAACCCTCGTAGAGCTTGCGCAGCCCGTTGACCTCAAGCACCGCCGTCGCCCGCCTTCCGCCGCGCCCCGCGCGATCCGTGGTACCAGCCGAGTACCCGCCGTTCGACGAGCCGGAACAGCAGCGCGAGGACCACGCCGAGCAGGCCGAGGACGAGGATGCCGGTCCACATCTCCGGTACGGCGAAGGAGCGTTGGAACTCCACGACGGCGAAGCCGAGTCCGCTGCTGGAGGCGTACATCTCGCTGATGACCATGAGGATGACGCCGATGGACAGGGCCTGGCGCAGGCCCGTGAAGATCTGCGGGCTCGCGGCGGGGAGCACCAGGTGGCGCAGTCGGGCCGCTCCCGCGATGCCGTACGAGCGGGCCGTCTCGGCCGCGACCTGGTCCACGGCGCGTACGCCCGCGGCCGTGTTGAGCAGCACCGGCCAGACACACCCCGAGGCGATCACGGCGATCTTCATGGTGTCGCCGATGCCCGCGAACAGCATGATCACGGGGACGAGGACGGGTGGCGGCACCGCCCGCAGGAACTCGAGGGCCGGTTCGCAGAACGCGCGGGCGCGGCGCGAGGAGCCGAGGACGACGCCGAGCGCCACTCCGGCGACGCCCGCGGCGGCGTATCCGGCGAGCAGGCGCAGCACGCTGGGCAGGACGTCGTCGTGGAGACGGGCGGGCGTCCAGGTGTCGTCGAAGCGGGACAGGATCGTGCGCAGGGGTGGTGCGTAGAAGCTGGTGCTGGCGTCGGAGGCGAACCACCAGACGGCGATCAGGACGCACGGGAGGGCGACTGCGAGGGCGGTGGCGCGCAGGGCGCGGAGTGTGCGGCTCACGCCGGGGCCTGCGCTCGTACGGACTGGTGCCAGGACAGGGCGCGGCGTTCCACGAAGCGCGCTCCAGTGTTGATCAATACGCCGAGGCATCCAGTGACGAGGATCAATGCGTACATGTCCGGGACGGCCTGCGAACTCTGCGCAACATTGATCCGGTGTCCCAACCCCGGTGCACCGATGACGAGTTCGACGGTGATGGCGAGGATCAACGCTACGGACGCCGCGAGCCGTACACCCGTCATCACGTACGGCAGGGCCGTCGGCCACACGACGTGCCGGACCCGCGCCCACGTGCCGAGCCCGAAGGCGCGCGCGGTGTCCTCTGCGACCGGGTCCACGTCGCGTACCCCGTACAGCACCTGCACGAGCACCTGCCAGAACGCGGCGTACACGACGAGCAGCAGCACCGAGCGCAGCTGCGTGCCGTAGAGCAGGATCGCGAGCGGGATGAGCGCGACGGACGGGATGGGGCGCAGGAACTCGACGGTGGACGCGGTGAGTTCGCGCAGATACGGGACGGTGGCGATGACGAGGCCCGCGAGCACGCCGCCCGCGGTGGCGAGGGCGAGGCCGAGCGCCCAGCCGGTGAGGGTGTCGCCGAGGGCGGTCCAGAAGGCGGTGTCGGCGAGTTCGCCGCGCAGAGCCTTCAGGGTGGTCGTGAAGGGCGGCAGGAAGTCGGGGTTCACCAGGCCGGTGCGCGCCGCCGCCTCCCACAGTGCCGCGCACACGAGCAGTCCGACGAGGCCGGGGATCACGGCAGCAGCGCGTCCAGGTCGGGGGTCTTCGCGAACAGGCCGTCCTGGTCGCCGAGCTTGGCGAGGGTGTCGAGCGAGGGACGGTTCCACTGCGCGGGCCAGGCCGGCAGGGTCACCTTGTCGAGGGTGGACTGCGGGATCTTCGTGTACGTACGGACGATGTCCCGGACCTCGTCGGGGTGGCCGTTGGCGTAGGTGAGGGACTGCTGGGTGGCGGCGTTGAACTTCTTGACGATGTCCGGGTGTTGATCGATGTATTGACTCGAAGAGAAGTACATCGCGACGGTCAACTTGCGGGCGGTGTCCACATAGTTGGAGGCGATGACGCGGCCGCCCTGCGCCTTGACGGTGGCGGTGGCGGGCTCGACGACCTGGGCGGCGTCGACCTGTCCCTTGTCGAGGGCGGCGGGCATCTGGTCGAAGGCGAGCTCGACGAACTTCACCTTGGAGGGGTCGCCGCCGTCCTTGCGGACGGATTCCCGGACGGTGGTGTCATTGATGTTCTTGAGCGTGTTGACGGCGACCTTCTTGCCCTCAAGGTCCTTGGCGGACTTGATCGGGCTGTCCTTGCTCACGACGACGGCGCCGAAGTCCGCGCCGTCCTTGCCGGTCGAGCCGACGCCGTTGACGACGACCTTGACGGGGACGCCCTTGGACTGGGCGACCATCAGCGACGTGGAGTTCGAGAAGCCGAACTGGAACTGGCCGCTGACGACGCCGGGCACGATCGCCGCGCCGCCCTGCGCCATGGTCATGGACAGGCTCAGGCCCTGCTTTTCGTAGAAGCCCTTCTTCTGCCCCAGGTACAGGGGCGCGACGTCGACGATCGGGATGACGCCGATCTTGAGCTGTGTGGTGCCCCCGGACCCGCCGCTGTCCTTGGCGGAGCCGGGCGAAGAGCCGTCCGAGCCGCAGGCCGCGGTCGCGGCGAGCAGCGCCATGGCCGGGATGACGGTGAGCGAGCGACGCGTGCGGCGCATGGGTATCCCCCTGGGGGCCCTGGTGCTCGGCGGGAACGTAGGGCCGCACCTTAGAGGGTCAACACCGCCTGGAGGCAAGGGTGTTGGCACGATTCACAGCGCACTCTTTGTGTGCGCCGCGCGTTGTATACGAACCGTATACGAATCCTCGACGGTGTTGTGATGGTGACTGATGAGAAAGTCAGAGGCTCAATGGCCTGTGTTTACGGGATATGGGCGAGCTCTGTGTTGAGTTCTTCTCAACATGTGGTTAGGGTCTTCCACCGTGGAATCCAGCAACGAGGCACCCCGTGCCGACACCGCCGCCCGCGTCCGTGAGGTCATCACGGCGGCCGGTGTCAGCCAGCGCGAGTTCGCGCGCCGGATCGTCATGGACCCGTCGAAGCTGTCCCGCTCCCTGAGCGGCACCCGCCGGTTCACGGCGGCCGAGCTGGCGCGGATCGCCGACGAAGGGCGCGTCGACGCGGGCTGGCTGCTCGGCGCGCGGCCGCAGGAGGCCGAGGCCGAGGCCCCGGAGTCCGCGCCCGTGACGGGCGGGCGGCCGCTGCAGATCGTCCGTGAGACGGTCCGGCTGGTCGCCGAGCACGGGTTCCACGCGGTGCGCGTCTCCGACATCGCCCGCGCCTGCGCCACCAGCACCGCCGCGATCCACTACCACTTCCCCGGTCGCGCGGACCTCCTGGAGGCCGCGGTGCGGTGGTGCATGGACGAGGACACCGCGCAGCGTGCCGCGCATCTCGCGGAGGCGGACGACGCGGCGGCCGAGCTGCGGCAGCTCATCGAGTTGCAGACGCCGCGCACCGAGCAGCAGCGGAGGCAGTGGACGGTGTGGCTCGACCTGTGGGCCGAGGCCGCGCGGTCCACGACCGTGGGGCGGTTGCACACCGAGTACTACCGGCAGTGGCGGGAGACCGTGGCGGACGTTCTGCGCCGCGGGGTCGACCAGGGGGTGTTTCGGGCCTCCGTTGATCCTGCGGCCGCGGCGTATGCGTTGACCGCGCTCATTGACGGGCTGGCCACGCAAGTCCTTTCGGTGAGCCGGGAGACGGTCGACGCCGCCGCTGATGCGATGCACGCGGCGCTGCTCTCTTACGTGGACTGTGTGATCGCGGAGCCGTAGTCGACGTCGCGGGGCGCTGCCCCGGACCCCGCGCCTCAATCGCCGGCGGGGCTTGATCGTGGTCATCCACCGCCGAGGCTTGAAAGATCGGGGCGCTGCCCCGGACCCCGCTGCTCAATCGCCGCAGGGGCTAAAAGTTGATCAACCCGGGAGGTTCTCATGCCCAACCAGAACGTCATCATCACCGCCGCGCTCACCGGAGCCGGTGACACCGTGCGGAAGAGTCCGCACGTTCCCGTGACGCCCGAGCAGATCGCGAAGAACGCCGTGGAGGCGGCGGACGCGGGGGCCGCGGTCGTGCACATTCATGTGCGGGACCCGGAGACCGGTGCGCCGTCGCGGGACACGAAGCTGTACCGGGAGGTCGTCGAGCGGATCAAGGAGACCGGCGTCGACGTCGTCATCAACCTGACCGCCGGAATGGGCGGCGACCTGGTGATCGACCCGGACGACCCGACGACCCATCTGGCCGGCACCGACCTCGTCAGCGGGCTCGACCGGCTGCCGCACGTCGAGGACCTGCTGCCCGACATCTGCACGCTCGACTGCGGTTCGCTGAACTTCGGTGACGGCTCGAACCTGTACGTGTCGACGCCGGACATGCTGCGCCAGGGCGCCAAGCGCATCCAGGAGCTGGGTGTGCGGCCGGAGTTGGAGATCTTCGACACCGGTCAGCTGTGGTTCGCGAAGCAGCTGCTCGCGGAGGGGCTGCTCGACGACCCGACCGTGTTCCAGCTGTGCATGGGCATCCCGTGGGGCGCCCCGGCCGACCCGGGCGTGCTGCAGTCGATGGTCAACATGCTGCCGGAGGGCGCCCAGTTCGCGAGCTTCGCGCTCGGCCGGATGCAGATGCCGTGGGTCGCGCAGTCCATCCTGCTCGGCGGGCACGCGCGTGTCGGTCTTGAGGACAACCTGTACCTCGGCAAGGGCAACAAGGCGACCAACGCCCAGCTCGTCGAGCGCGCCGTCACCATTACGGAATCCCTCGGTTCGCGCGTCGCCACGCCGGACGAGGCCCGCGCGACGCTCGGCCTGAAGCCGCGGCCTTGAACCGCGTCCCCACCACACACGAAACTCTCCCACTCCCCCCCTCAACGTTGATCAACCCCCACCGGAAGGCAGCACCACCCTCATGACCTCCCCCACCACCGCTCCCGAAGACGTCCGCCGGGTCGCCTGCGTCGGAGCCGGCGTCATCGGCGGCGGCTGGGTCGCCCACTTCCTGGCGCGCGGTTACGACGTGACGGCCTGGGACCCGGCGCCCGACGCCGAGCAGAAGCTGCGCCGCCTCGTCGACGCCGCCTGGCCCGCCCTGACCGAGATGGGTCTCGCCGAGGGCGCCTCCCGCGACCGGCTCACGGTGGCCCCGACCCTCGAAGAGGCCGTCGCCGACGCCGAGTTCGTGCAGGAGAGCGCGCCGGAGGACCTCGACCTCAAGCGTGATCTGCTGTCGCGGCTCGACGCGGCCGCCCCGGAGGGCGTCGTCATCGCGTCGTCGACCTCCGGCTACCCGATGACCGACATGCAGACCACGGCCGCGAACCCGGCGCGCCTGGTCGTCGGCCACCCGTTCAACCCGCCGTACCTGATCCCGCTCGTCGAGGTCGTCGGCGGCGAGAAGACCGACGCCGACGCCACCGCGTGGGCGTCCCGCTTCTACGACGTCGCGGGCAAGTCCGTCATCACGATGGACCGCGAGGTGCCGGGCTTCATCGCCAACCGCCTTCAGGAGGCCCTGTGGCGCGAGGCGCTGCACATGGTCGCCAACGGCGAGGCCACCGTGAAGGAGATCGACGACTCGATCACCGAAGGGCCCGGTCTGCGCTGGGCGTTCATGGGCCCGATGCTGACCTTCGCGCTCGCGGGCGGCGAGGGCGGCATGGCGCACATGCTGGACCACTTCGGCCCGTCCCTGAAGTCGCCGTGGACGCGCCTTGAGGCCCCGGAGCTCGACAAGCAGCTGTACGACTCGGTGGTCGCGGGCTGCGATGTCGCCGCCGACGGCCGTTCCATCGCCGAGCTCGTCGCCGAGCGCGACCAGGGCGTCATCGACGTGCTGCGCGCCACGGGCCGCCTGAACCCCAAGGCGGGCCAGTGATGACCACGACCACCGGGCTCCCCCTGCTGCACCGCACCGTCCGCCCCGAGTGGATCGACTACAACGGTCACATGAGCGAGGCGTTCTACGTGCTCGCCTTCGGGCACGCCACCGACGCCATGATGATCGAGACGGGCCTGGACTCCACGTACCGGGAGACCACGCACTGCTCGCTCTACACGGTCGAGTCGCACATACGCTATCTGCGTGACGTGCCCGAGGGCGCCCATCTCGCCATCCGTACGCGGGTGTTGGGGGCGGCGTCGAAGAAGGCGCGGTTCACGCACGAGATGTTCGTGGTGGACGACGAGGCGGGCGAGCCGGCGCCGAACGCGGCTCCGGTGGCTACCACCGAGCTGCTGGCGATCCACGTCGACCAGGAGGCGGGAAAGGCGGCCGAGTTCCCGGCCGCCGTCCGTGACCGCTTCACCGAGCTGACGGAGCCCGCTCCCGAGTGGGCGGGCCGCTCGATCGCCGTCGTCTGACGGAGACCGTTCCGGGCCCCGGACCGTGTGTCCGGGGCCCACGCGCGTACGCCGTTCTCAGGGACGCGGCACCAACTCCCGTTCGGACGGGGCCTCTTCGTGGAGGCCGAACCGGTCGTGCAGCGTGCGCAGCGCTCGCGGTGCCCACCACGCGCGCGTGCCCATGAGCGCCATCGTCGCCGGTACGAGCAGCATCCGTACGAGCGTCGCGTCGATCACGACGGCCAGGGTGAGGCCGAGGCCGATCTCCAGGATGGGGGCGAAGCCGCCCGTCATGAAGGCGCCGAAGACGACGGCGAGGAGCAGCGCCGCGCAGCTCACGACGCGGCCGGAGCGGCGCAGTCCGGTCACCACGGCCTCCCGCGCGTCGCCCGTCGCGTGCCACGACTCGCGCATCCGGGCGAGGATGAACAGCTCGTAGTCCATGGCGAGCCCGAAGGCGATCGCGACGATCAGCGGGGGCGCGGTCAGGCTCAGCGAGCCGAGGCCCTCCCCGCCGAGCCAGGACGCGAAATGTCCGTCCTGGAAGACGAGAACCACCACGCCGAGCGCGGCGCCCAGGCTGAGCAGGGTGGTGAGGACCGTGCGCAGCGGGATCAGTACGGAGCCGGTGAACGCGAAGAGCAGGGCCAGGATGCCGAGGAGGACGGTGAGCGCGGCCCAGGGCGCGCGGTCGCCGATCATGTGTCGGAAGTCGACGAGGCGGGCTGCCGTACCGGCCACCTTCACCGGTTCGTCGGCGCGCAACTCCCGTACTTTTTCCACCAGTTGGGTCGCTGTGGCGCCGTCCGCGGGGCCCGCGGGGGTGACGCGCAGGACGCGGGTGCCGTCGTCGAGGGTCTGGGTCTCGGCGGACGCGACCCCGTCCAGGGCCTTCACCCGAGAGGCGAACGCCGGGTCCGTGCCGGGGCGCGCCACGACGACGATCGGGTCGACGCCGGCGCCCGCCGGGTAGTGCGCGTCCACGGCGTCGTAGACCTGTCGGGCCTCGGTGGAGGCGGGGAGTTGGCGGGCGTCGCCGATGTCGATGCGCAGGTTGGAGACCGGCAGCGCGAGGGTGAGCAGGGCGAGGACGCTCACGGTCGTGACGGCGAGCGGGCGGCGGGCCGCGAAGCGGGCGAGGCGGGCGAAGACGCGGCCCTCGGCGCCCGGCGGCAGTTTCTTCGCCGGGGCGATGCGGGCGCCGAACCTGGTGAGCAGCGCGGGCAGCAGGGTCAGCGCGGCGAGCATGTCGACGACCACGACGGCGGCGACAGCCAGGCCCATGCTGCGCAGGAACGGGCTGGGGAAGACGAGCAGTCCGCTGAGGCTGACGGCGACGGTGAGGCCGGAGAACAGGATGGTGCGGCCCGCGCGTTCGACGGTGCGGTGCACGGCCTCGGCGACGTCCGCGCCGGTCCGCCGCTCCTCCCGGAACCGCACGACCATCAGCAGCGCGTAGTCCACGGCGAGGCCGAGGCCGAGCATGGTCGTCACCTGGACGACGTACACGGAGATCTCGGTGATCTGGCTGAAGCCGAACAGGGCGAGGAACGCGCCCGCCACTCCGCTGACCGCCACGAGCAGGGGAAGACCGGCGGCCCGCAGTCCGCCGAAGATGAGCAGGAGCAGTCCGAGTACGACGGGGAGGGATATCAACTCGGCGCGTTTGACGTCCTCTTGGGCGCGTTCGCCGAGCTGTTTGCCGAGCAGCGGGCCGCCGCTGACGTGCACGTCGCCGCCGTCGATCGCCTTGACCCGGTCGGCGACGGCGTCGACGGTCTCGTCCTCCTGGTCGTCGTCGAGGCCGCCCTTGAGGGTGACGGGCACGATGAGCGCGCGGCCGTCGCGGGAGGCGAGGCCCTCGGTGGCGTACGGGTCGGGGACGGCGGCGACGCCGGTGACACGCCGCAGGTCCGCGACGGACCGCTCCACCTGGGCGCGGAGTTCGGGGTCGGTGACGCGCGGCGCCTCGACGACGGCGGTGAGCGCTTCGCCGCGCGGGTCGACGTCGTCGAGGAGTTGGGCGGTGCGGTCGGACTCGGTGCCCGGCACGTCCGGGACCGCGTCGGAGAGCCGGCCGAAGACGCCGGTGCCGAGCCCGAAGCCGAGCACGATCAGGGCGATCCAGGTGAGGATCACGGTTCGTGGGCGGCGGGTCGCCACCCTTGCGAGTGTGCTGAGCACGACGCCTCCTCGGCGGGTTCCGGTGGGTCCCCGTCAGAGTCGCCGCGCGGGGGTGTCCTGCGGATCGCCGGGGCGGGCGTTTTGGCGGCTCACGCGCGAGAGGGAGGCGGGACCGCGGAGATGGGTCGCGCGAGTGAGGGACAGGCGCGGGCCGCGCGGGGCACAGTGGCCCGCATGCCTGTTGCGCTGCACCACATCGTCATCGACGCCCACGACCTGCCCGCGCTCGCCCGGTTCTGGGCGGCCGCGCTGCGCTGGCGGATCCTGTCGGAGCGGGAGCGGGAGGTGGTGATCGGCCCGGACGAGAACGCCCCGGTCGGCATCTGTTTCATGCCGGTGCCGGACCGCAAGGCGGTCAAGAACCGGCTGCATCTCGACCTGACCTGCGCCGCCGACGACCGGGACGCCGAGATCGAGCGGCTCGTCGGGCTCGGGGCGCGCCGCGCGGACGTGGGGCAGAGCGGCGACGAGTCGTGGACGGTGCTCGCGGACCCGGAGGGCAACGAGTTCTGCGTGGTCCGTCCGAAGCGGACCCTGATCGGGTGAGCGGCGCGAGCCGGGCCTATCCGGGCGCCACGAGGCCCGACTCGTACGCGCAGATGACCGCCTGCACGCGGTCGCGCAGGCCCAGCTTGCTCAGGACGTTGCTGACATGTGTCTTGACGGTGTGTTCGCTGACGTGGAGGGTCGCGGCGATCTCCGCGTTGGTGAGGCCGCGCGCGAGCTGGCGCAGGGTCTCGGTCTCGCGGGCTGTGAGGCCCGAAAGGCCGGTCGGTTCGGGGGACTTGGGCCGACGGCGGGTGATGTCGGCGACGAGGCGGCGGGTCACGGACGGGGCGAGGAGGGAGTCGCCGGCCGCGACGACGCGCACCGCGTGCACGAGGTCGTCGCGGCGCACGTCCTTGAGCAGGAACCCGGACGCGCCCGCGTACAGCGCGTCGTAGACGTACTCGTCGAGGTCGAAGGTCGTCAGCATGACGACGCGGCAACCGGACTGTTCGCAGACGCGGCGCGCCGCCTCGATGCCGTCCATGTGCGGCATGCGGATGTCGAGGAGGAGGACGTCCGGGGCGTGCCGGCGCACGGCGGTGACGGCCTCGTTCCCGTCGGCGGCCTCGGCGACGACCTCGATGTCGGGCTGCGCGTCGAGGATCATGGTGAAGCCGCTGCGCACCAGTTCCTGGTCGTCGGCGACGACGACGCGGATGCTCATGGCGCTCTTTCGGCGGCGGGCCTGTGGGCCACGGGCAGCCGTGCGGTGACCCGGAATCCGCCGTGCGGGCCCGGCCCGCTGCGCGCGCTGCCGCCGCAGGCCGCGGCGCGCTCCTCGATACCGACGAGCCCGCGGCCCGCATCGGGCCCCGGCGCGCCGCCGCCGGTTCCGTCGTCCGTCACGGTGATCGCCAACTCCCGTTCCCCCCAGTCGAGTTGTACGTCCGCTCGGGCAGCGTACGCGTGCTTGACGGTGTTGGTCAGGGCTTCCTGGACGATGCGGTACGCGGCCGTCTCCGTTTCGGGGCCGAGGGGGCGGGGCGGCCCTGTGATGTCCAGGGTGACGGTCACGTCGGTGCTCGCGGAGACCTGGCGGATCAGGTCGGGGAGGCGGGCGAGGCCGGGGACGGGGGCTTCGAGGCCGCCGCTCCTGCCGTTCCCGGTGTCCGTCAACACGCCGAGGATCAGGCGGAGTTGCTGCATGGCCTCGCGTCCGGCGCCCGCGATGGCGTCGAACGCGGCCTCGGCCCGCGCGGGGTTGCTGCGCACCACGACGGGTCCCGCCTCGGCCTGTACGACCATGAGGCTGACGGCGTGGCCGACGACGTCGTGCATGTCGCGGGCGATGCGGGCGCGTTCGCTGGCGACGGCCCTGGCGCGGTCGTTCGCGCGCTCCCGTTCCACGGCGCGGGCGCGTTCCTCCAGGGCGGCGGTGTACGCGCGTTGGGTACGGGCGAGCACGCCGAAACCGAAGGCGCTGAGCAGGCTGAGCAGGTGGAAGGCGTACTCGAAGGGCTCGGCGTGCTCTTTCATCGCCATCGTCGCCGAGGCGCCGATCATCCAGCCGACGAGCATGACGCGGCGCCGTATCGGGTCCGAGTACGCGGCGACCGTGTAGAGCACGACGAGCCCGCCGTACGCGACGTCCGGCGGCGGCGCGTGGTACACGGCCATCGCCGGGGTGGCACAGGAGACGGCGGACGCGCACAGGAACGGCGCGCGCCGCCGCCAGATCAGCGGCACCGCCGTGCCCGCGCCCAGCAGGAAGCCCTGCCAGGACAGCGGGTCGCCGTCCTCGTCGGGGAAGAGGAACTGCAGCGACACGGCGAACAGGACGAGGGCCGCGAGGGCCCCGTCGACGACGTACGGGCCGGCGCGGTGCGGCAGCCGCATGGTGCGGCTCGACAGCAGCGGAGTTCGGCTCGGCAGGCGCATGGTGCGGCTCCTCGTGGCCCGGTCCAGGCGCGGGATGACTGGATGTCCCGCGAGCCCAGTATCGAGGCGGCGGCCCGCCCAACTCCTCACCGGGGAGAGGGATTTCGGGCCGCCGCACGCACCAGTTCCTCCGGGTGCCTAGAAGGGGCGGTCCCCCGCGATGGCGACGCGTTCGGCGACCCGGCGGGCGTCGCCGTAGTCGGCGACCGCGTAGTGCTGGGTGGCCCGGTTGTCCCAGAACGCGATGTCGCCCGCCTGCCAGTGGAACCGCACCTGGAACTCCGGCACGTGCGCCTGCTGGTAGAGCAGCCGCAGCAGCCGGTCGCTCTCGGCGCGCTCCATGCCGAGGATCCGGGTGGTGAAGGAGGTGTTCACGAACAGCATGCGGCGCCCGGTCTCGGGGTGGCGGCGCACGACGGGGTGGACGACCGGCGGGAACAACTCCTGCCACTGGGCGAGCCGTTCGGGACCGTAGAAGCGGCGGAAGCCCGGCAGGAAGTCGTGCTCGGCCTCGGCGCCCTCGATGCGCGCCTTCACGTCGTCGGACAGGTTGTCGTACGCGGCCGCCATGTCGGCCCACATGGTGTCGCCGCCGAACGGCGGGACCTCGCGCAGCTGCAACACGGCGCCCAGGGCGGGGCGTTCGCGGAAGGTGACGTCGGTGTGCCACACGTTCTCGTAGCTGGGCACGCCGCCGGCGCCCTTGTCGAAGCGGACGACGTCGTCGCTGTCGCCGCGCTCCAGGATCGGGTTGGTCTCCAACTCGCCCCAGTTCAGGGCGAATTCACGCTGCCGCTCGCTGCTGAGGTGCTGGCCGCGGAAGAACAGGACCTTCCATTCGAGCAGCGCCCGGTTCAACTCCTCGCGCAGCTCCGGGGAGATCGGCCGGTTCAGGTCGAGGCCGCGGATCTCGGCGCCGATGGTGGCGCCCTGCGGGACCAGCTCGAAGAGTTCGTAGGGGCGGTCCTGCCAGCCCTCGGGGGTGCGGTTCAGGACGCGACGCCCCTCGTAGAGGCCGTCGGCGGGGATGTGGGCGGGGCGGAGCGTCTGGGTGGGCGGGGTGTCGATGACGGACATGAGGCTCTCCGAAGGCACGCGGTGATGGGGGTGCGGGCGATGCCCGTACGTGCGCGGCCCGCACCAGGGTCGGCGGGGCGCGGCGGAAAAACGTGCGGTGACGTAATAAACGTACGGTGACTTAAGCGACGAGGGACTTCAGATGTCCGCTACAAGCCGCTGCGCGCACAACCACATCGGTCCGGCACGATGGCCGTTCCGGGAGCGTGGGTGCGATGCGTGAACATGCCCCCCATCCTGCGGCTTGGTTGATCATCCCGTCAAGTGCCGCGAGGCCGGCCCCGCATGCTGCGGGACCGGCCTCGGGTGCTGTACGCGCGCGTGGTCAGGCGGTGGGCGCCGGGAACGTCGGGTACTCGACGCCGGAGACGTGCTGGACGACGCGGATCACCTGGCACGAGTAGCCGAACTCGTTGTCGTACCAGAGGTAGAGGATCGCGTTGTCGCCGTCGACCTTGGTCGGGCCCGCGTCGACGATCGAGGCGTGCCGCGAGCCGATGAAGTCGCTGGAGACCGCGTCGGGCGAGTCCGTGAAGTCGATCTGGCGGCGCAGCGGCGAGGTCAGCGAGACGTCGCGGAGGTGGTCGAGAACCTCCTCGCGAGTCGTCTCGCGGCCCAGGCGCAGACTGAGGATGGCGATCGAGACGTCCGGGACGGGCACGCGGATCGAGGAGCCGGTGATCGGCGCCTTGAGGTCCGGCAGGGCCTTCGCGACGGCGGAGGCGGCGCCGGTCTCGGTGATGACCATGTTGAGCGGCGCGGACCGGCCGCGGCGGTCGGCCTTGTGGTAGTTGTCCAGCAGGTTCTGGTCGTTGGTGAACGAGTGGACGGTCTCCACGTGACCGCGCACCACGCCGTACTCGTCGGCCATCGCCTTGAGCGGCGGCACGATCGCGTTGGTGGTGCAGGAGGCGCAGGACAGGATGTTCTCGTCCGGCTTGATCATGTCGTGGTTGACGCCGTGCACGATGTTCGGCACGTCGCCCTTGCCGGGCGCGGTGAGGACGACCTTGTCGATACCGGGGCGCAGGTGCGTGGAGAGGCCCTCGCGGTCGCGCCACTTGCCGGTGTTGTCGATGAGGATGGCGTCCTTGATGCCGTACGCCGTGTAGTCGACCTCGGAGGGGTCGTTGGCGTAGATCACCTTGATCGCGTTGCCGTTGGCGTTGATCGTGCTGTTCGCCTCGTCAACGGTGATCGTGCCCTGGAACTGGCCGTGGATCGAGTCACGGCGCAGCAAGGAGGCGCGCTTCACGAGATCCTGCTCGCCGCCGCCGCGCACGACGATGGCGCGCAGCCGCAGCCCGTTGCCGGAGCCCGCCTTCTCGATGAGCAGGCGGGCGACGAGGCGGCCGATGCGGCCGAAGCCGTACAGGACGACGTCGCGGCCCTCACCGCGCTCCAGCTTCAGGGCGCCGGTGGCGCCCGCGACGGCCTCGGCGGTGAACTCCTCGACGCTCAGGCCCCGTTCGTCGGCCTTGTACGTCGCGGCGAGCATGCCGATGTCGATCTGGGAGGGCCCGAGGTCGAGCTCGGCGAGGGCCTTCAGGAAGGGCATCGTCTCGGTGACCGAGAGCTCCTCGCCGGCGATCTGGCGGGCGAATCGGTGGGCCTTGAGCAGGCTGACCACCGACTTGTTCACCAAGGAGCGGCTGTGCAGCAGGACGTTCACGTCCCGCTCGCGGTGCAGCTTCCCGATGATCGGGATCATTGCCTCCGCGGTCTCCTCGCGGTGCTTCCAGTTGGTGAACGAGTCGTCGTTGACAGTCACGTGCGTCTCTTTCGAGCTAGGCGGCGCTCATATGCTAACCCGCCCGTTCGGCTGATCGATCAGCGGGCCGATTCCCAGGTCGGCGAAGCGCTCGCCGATGCGGCAGTGGGTGGCCGCGTCGGGGTGCAGGGCGTCCGGCAGCGGGAGCTCCGCGTGGTCCTGCTCGCCGTACAGCTCGCGGCCGTCGAGGTAGTGCAGGTTCGGGTCCTCGGCGGCGCGCTGGGCGACGATGCGGGCCAGCTCGGCGCGGATCGTCTCAAGGGTGAGCTTGCCCTGGGCGACTTCGGCCGGGTCGCCCGTGGCCATGAACTTCAGCTGGCCGCTCGCGAGCGTGCTGAAGTCGGGGGCGCCGGGTCCCGGGGTCTGCTCGTGGATCGGGCAGAAGATCGGCGAGACGACGAGGAGCGGGGTCGTCGGGTGGCCCTCGCGGATGGTGTCGAGGAAGCCGTGGACGGCCGGGGTGAAGGCCCGCATGCGCATCAGGTCGGCATTGACGACATTGATCCCGAGCTTGACGCTGATGATGTCGGCCGGGGTGTCCCGCAGGGTGCGCGCGGTGAACGGGTCGATCAACGCGCCGCCGCCGAACCCCAGGTTGATCAGCTCGACGCCGCCGTGGGACGCGGCGAGCGCGGGCCAGGTGGTCGTCGGGCTCGCGGCGTCGGAGCCGTGGCTGATGGAGCTGCCGTGGTGCAGCCACACCGTGCGTCCGGCGTCCTCGGCGTCCCCGGCGGGCGCGAGGGGTTCTACGGGGGCGTCCGTGCGCAGGTCGGCCAGTTCGGTGGTCTCGTTGTGCGGGAGCCAGATCTCGACGGTCTTGGCGGCGTCGGGCAGGCCGTCGAAGCGCAGCGTGCCGGGCTCGCCGGTCGTGTGCTCGAAGCTCCCCTTCGTCATGTCGATGGTCAGGGTGTCGCCGCCCGCGACGCTCCCCTGCCGGGTGAGCCGCCCGTCCACGAGCAGGTCGTAGAGGCCGTCGGGGCGCGGGGGCACGCCTACGTAGACGCGCTTGGTCGGCACCGTGTCGAGTTCGACGACCGTGGCGCGGGTACGGAAGGCGAGGCGGACGCCGGCGGGCTGGGACTCGGCCATGGCCAGCTGGGGGTCCGTGTTCTGGGCGCGGGCCCAGTCGGGGAGGCGGTGCGGGAGGAGGCCGCCGCGTGCGGTGCGCTCAATGTCGATCGCGCCGTGGACGAGCTCGTCCGTTATGGGGGTACTGGTCAAGCCATGGACGGGGTTCGGGGTGTTCATGATGGCGTCAATCCGTTGATCAAGGGTGTGCTGAGTGTGGACGGGCACGTGGACCGTTGAGCGGTTACGCCTGTGCGGGCCAGTTCCGCAGCAGGGCGTCGAGTGCGTCCAGGGAGCGCGCCCAGCTCTCGTCCGAGTCGGGTGCGCTGTGGCTGAATCCGCCGGCCAATTCGAGGCTTACGTAGCCGTGGAAGACGCTGCCGAGGAGTCGGACGGCGTGGGTCTGGTCGGGCTCGGTGAGGTCGTAGCCGCGCAGGACGGCCCGCGACATCCGCGCGTGCCGCACTCCCGCGCTCGCCGCCGCCGTCTCCGGGTCGAGCCGGTACTGGGCGGCGGCGTAGCGGCCGGGGTGTTCGCGGGCGTAGTCGCGGTAGACGTTGGCGAAGGCGGTGAGCGCGTCCTTGCCGGAGCGCCCGGCGAGGGCCTCGGCGGCCCGGTCGGCGAGCTCCTGGAGGGCGATCAGGGCAATGCGCGTCTTCAGCTCGTGCGAGCTCTTGACGTGCGAGTACAGGCTCGCGACCTTGACGTCGAAGCGCCGGGCGAGGGCGGAGACGGTCACGTGCTCGAACCCGACCTCGTCCGCGAGCTCGGCCCCGGCGCGGGCGAGCCGCTCCGCGGTCAGTCCGACGCGTGCCATGCCCGTACGACCTCTCGCTCAGCCCCCTCCGATCACTACCGACAACCACTCTGCACCTGCCTAATACCTTTAGGCAAATCCGATGGAGCCTTAGGCGGGGATCATCCGCCGACGAGCGCCCGCAACGACACGTAGAAGACCGACGGGCCGAGGAGGCAGCCGACGCCCGTGTAGAAGGTGGCCGTCATCGCCCCGTACGGGACGAGGCGCTTGTCAGTGGCGGCGAGGCCGCCCGCGACACCGGACGTCGTGCCGAGCAGGCCGCCGAAGGCCATCGCCGACTTGGCGTTGTTCAGGCCGATGAGGCGCGCCACCAGCGGCGTACCCACCATCACCACCACGGACTTCACAAGGCCGGCGGCGACCGACAGCGCGATCACGTCCGAACTCGCGCCCACCGCCGTGCCCGTGACCGGGCCGACGATGTACGTGGCGGCGCCCGCGCCGATGGTCGCGAGCGAGGCCGCGTCGCGGTAGCCGAAGGCCGCGGCGACGAGGGCCCCGGCGACGAAGGAGACGACGACGCCCAGCAGGATCGACAGCGCGCCGGACGGGCCGGCCCGCTTGATCTCCTTCAGGTCGACGCCGTACGCCGTGGCGACGATCGCGAAGTCCCGCAGCATCGCGCCGCCCATGAGGCTCATCCCGGAGAGCGCGGTGATGTCGGCGACGCCCGCCTCTCCCCCGGTCGCCGAGCCGCCCCAGTAGGCGAGCGCGAGGCCTAGGACGATGGCGATGGCGGAGCCCTGGAGCCGCCCGCGGGTCAGCTTCTTGGAGAGCCACGCCGAGACCGCCATCAGGGTGCCGACGAGGGCGAAGGCGACGATGAGCCCGTTGTCCTTGCAGACGGAGACGAAGGTATCCACGTCAGACCCCCTGCTTCTCGGCGGCGGGCTCTTCAACAGGGGTGTCGTTCAAGGGCGGCAGCGGTTCCGCCTTGCCGCCGATCCGTGCGACCGCCGGCACCAGGGCGAATCCCGCGACGAGCGCGACAAGGCCCGCCAACAGCGCCATCGGCCCGCCGGTCACCGCCTTGTAGACGTTCTGCGTCGACGCCATCGCGATCACGATGGGGATGTACATCGCGCTCCAGAAGAGCACGCCCTGCTCGCTGGCCTCGGGGAACTTCCCCCTCTGGCGCAGCCAGTGCGTCGCGAACACCAGCATGATCATGGCGAAGCCGACGCCGCCGACATTGGCGTCGACGCCGAGCGCCGCGCCCAGATATTCACCGACGAGCGTGCCCGTGAGCATGCACACCGCCAGCGCCGCTACTCCATAGAGGACCATCGTCTACTCCACATTGAGAGACCGGGACAGAACACAGAGGTAAGAAGGCAGAGAGAAAGGGGCAGAGAGAAGGGGGCAGAGAGAAGGGGGTCAGGCCGTCGTGAACAAGTCCCCGTAGGTCTTGCGGAGTTCGGCCTTCTGGACCTTGCCCATGACGTTGCGCGGCAGCGCCTCCACGACGCGTACGGCGCGCGGGTGCTTGAAGCGGGCGAGGTCGGCGGTGATGGCGTCGATGAGGTCCCGCTCGTTCGGCTCCTGGCCGGGCGCGGGGACGACGACGGCGACGACCGTCTCGCCGAAGTCCGGGTGCGGGACGCCGATCACAGCGGATTCGAGGACCGTGGGGTGGGCGTCGAGGAGCGTCTCGATCTCCTTGGGGTAGACGTTGTAGCCGCCGGAGATGATGAGGTCCTTGCCGCGGCCCGAGATGCAGAGGTAGCCGTCCTCGTCGATGAGGCCGAGGTCGCCGGTGATGAAGAAGCCGTCCTCGCGGAACTCGGAGGCGGTCTTCTCCGGCATCCGCCAGTAGCCGGCGAAGACGTTCGGGCCACGGACCTCGACGCTGCCGACCTCGCCCTGTTCGACCGGCTTCCCGGTCTCGGCGTCGACCACGCGGATCTCGGTGCCGGGCAGCGCCATGCCCACGGTGCCGGGCTTGCGGGGCCCGCCCTCGTACGGGTTGGTGGTGTTCATGCCGGTCTCGGTCATGCCGTAGCGCTCCAGGATGGCGTGGCCGGTGCGGGCCTCGAACGCCTCGTGGTCGCTGGCGAGCAGCGGCGCGGAACCGGAGACGAACAGGCGCATGGAGGCGCAGGTCTCCGGGGTGACCTTCTCGTGCTTCAACAGCCGCGTGTAGAAGGTGGGTACGCCCATGAGCACGGTGGCGCGCGGCAGCAGCTCCGCGATCGCGTCGGCGTCGAACTTCGGCAGGTAGTACATGGAGGCGCCGGACGCGAGCACCATGTTGGCGGCGACGAACAGGCCGTGCACGTGGAAGATCGGCAGGGCGTGGATCAGCCGGTCATCGGACGTGAACCGCCAACTGCCGAGCAGCGCCTCGCAGTTGGAGGCGAGGTTCTCGTGGGTGAGGACGGCGCCCTTGGAGCGTCCCGTGGTGCCGGAGGTGTAGAGGATGGCCGCCGGGTCGCTCGCGGTGGCCTCGTACACGTCGTCGTGGTGGGCCTCGCCTTCGAGGAGGCTGCCGTCGCCCTCGGTGCCGAGGGTCTCGACGACGAGATCGGCGCCCTCGCGGTGGGCGTGGTCGGCGCGGCGCTTCGGCGGGCAGACGAGGACACGGGGCTCTGCGTCGCCGATGAAGTAGTCGATCTCGGCGCCGGTGTAGGCGGTGTTGAGCGGCAGGAACACGCCGCCGACCCGCAACGTCGCGAGATAGAGGGCGATCGCCTCGACCGACTTGTCGACCTGCGTGGCGACGCGATCTCCGGGGGTCACACCGTCGGCGACGAGGCGCGCCGCGATGCGCCGTACGAGGTCCTCGGTCTGTCGGTAGGTCACGGACCGCCCGTCGGGCAGCTCGAAGAGCGCCTTGTCCGGCCGGAGTTCCGTCTGTTCGACGAAGGACCGGTGAATGCTGCGGAAGGGGGCCGTTGCCATCGGGGTGGTTCCTTTCAGATCTGCTGCCGGGGCCCGGTCGTACGGGGCCCCGTCCTGCGGGAAGTCTTCCTTGAGGGGGCCGCCGACCGCGACGGCGCCACGGCGCACGAAGTCCTCGTGGCGGCGCTCCAACCGGTGCGGTTCGTAGCGGTAGTTGATCATCGCGCCGTAGGACTGCCGCCAGGCTTCGGGCGAGGAATTGGCGGGCCAGTCGAGCTGCCAGGCGGCGGCGCCGTTGCCGAGGTGGAAGCGGGCGACGGGGTCGAGGGGGCGGCCGTCGGGGCGGCGTTCGACGGTGATGTAGCGGGCGAGGGCGGCAAGGAGGCGGGGGCGGACGCGTTCGGCGTCGAGGGCGGTCGGCGCGTCGGCCGCGCTCAACTCATCGGCCAGGGCGTGCAGTTCTGATTCGTCGGCGGCGCCGCGCTCCAGCCAGGTCCGGAATCCGGGGATCGGGGACAGCGTCGCGAACTGGGTCAAGTGCGGGAGCTGTTCCCCCACTTGCTCGATGACCTGCTTGATGAGGAAGCTGCCGAAGGAGACTCCGGCGAGGCCGTCGAGCGCGTTGTTGATGGAGTACAGCGCCGCCGTGTCCGCGTCCGCGGGGTCGAGCGCGGGGCCGGGTTCGAGGAGCGGGGCGATGCTGTCGGGCAGTCCCCGTACGAGGGCGACCTCTACGAAGATGAGGGGTACGTCGCCGGTGGCCGGGTGGAAGAAGGCGTAGACGCGGCGGTCCTCGGGCTCGACACGGCGCCGCAGTTCGGCCTCGGAGGCCATCGGGTGCACCTTCTCGCCACGCAGCAGGTGCTGGTGCAGCTGCGGCGGCGAGTCGACGGTGACCTCCTGCATGCGCAGGAAGCCGCGGTTGAACCAGGACGTCAGCAGGTGGTGGAAGTCGTGGTCCAGGGGCCGCAGTTCGGGGTGGGCGGGCAGCAGGCGGCGCAGGTCGGCACGCATGTGGACCAGGGCGAGGGTGGCGTCGGGCGCGTGGTTCATGCGACGCAGGAGTTGCTGGCGGGCCGGTTCGACGACGTCGAAGAGGCGGACGAGCTCGGCCTCGCCCTGGGAGCCGGTGGCGCGGGCCTCCTCCCAGCGGCGGTAGGCGGCGCGGACCTGGTCGGGGTCGGCGTCGTACGTCTTGGTGATGTGGGTGAAGAAGGCGAGCCGGGCATCGTTGTCGAGGGCCTCGTACGCGGCGAGGGCGCGGGCCGCGACGGCGCGCATGGAGGCCTCGCCGACGTCGCTCATCAGGACTTCGCAGGCGACCAGCAGGTGGTCGAGGGGTGCGTCGGGCGAGGCGTCGGTCCGTGGGTGGGCCGTGCGCCGCTCACCCAGAGCCCGGTACAGGTCGGTGAGCAGCCAGCCGTCGGGCCGTTCCATGTCCGCCGCTCCTCTCCACGTTGTGATGCGCAGGTTGATATGCATCGTGGGCCGTGATGTATATAACAGCGCACCGTAGATGACGGGAAGCACCGGCGCTACCCCCTGGAGCGTGCGGATAACCTGGGCGTTCGGAGGTGGAGATGGCTCGAGTCCCGGAGGCCAGGCGGGTGCGCGACGCCCTGGAGAACGCGGTCGTCGACGGTCGGTACCGGCCAGGCGAGCGGCTTGACCCGGCGCGGCTTGAGCGCGAGTTCGGGTGTTCGCGCACGCCGGTGCGGGAGGCCTTGCAGGCGCTTGAGCGGTCCGGCCTGGTGCAGATCCGGCCGAAGCAGGGCACGTACGTGACGGAGCTGAGCGTGTCCGAGCTGGCCGAGCGCTTCGAGGTGATGGCGGAGCTGGAGGGGATGGCGGCGCGGCTTTCGGCGCGGCGGATAGAGCGGGCGGCGCTCGACGAGTTGGAGGACGCGCTGCGGGAGTGCGAGGAGCATGCGCACGCGGGGGACGCGGATCGGTACTACTACGCCAACGCGCGTTTCCACGCCGTGGTCTACGACTCGTGCGGGAACGAGTATTTGCGGCAGCAGGCGCATGCGTTGAAGCGGGCGCTTCAGCCGTACCGGCGGCTGCAGTTGAGGGTGCCGGACCGGATGCGGAGGTCGCTTGCGGAGCATCGGGCGATTGCCGACGCGGTTGCCGCGGGGGCGGCGGAGCGGGCGGAGGAGGCGGCGCGGGCGCATGTGTTGGTGCAGGTGACGGAGTTCGGGCAGTTGGTGAGGGTGTGGCGGGCCGAGTCGACGGTGGGGTGAACCGGGTTTGGTTGCGGTGGGGGTTGCCTACGTCGCGGGGCTCTGCCCCGGACCCCGCTGCTCAATCGCCGCAGGGGCTTGATTGGTGGGGCTCGGGCCGGGCGCGATGCGCGAGCACCGCGAGGGCTTGATTGGTGGGGCTCCGGGCGGGCGCGACGCTCGACCACCGCGCAAGCTTGATTGGTGGGGATCCGGCCGCGCGCCACGCTCGACCACCGCGCGAGCTTGATTGGTGGGGATCCGGGCGCGGGCGTGATGCGCGAGCACCGCGCGGGCTTGAATGGTGGGGATCCGGGCGCGGGCGTGATGCGCGAGCGCCGCGCGGGCTTGAAGAGGTCTGTTCGATTGCCGCGGTGGTTTGATGATGCGCGTTACAGCAGCGCACGGGCCCGTTCCGCCAAGGTGTCCGCGCCGCAGGTTTCGGCCAGGGTGAGGGCGCGGCGGGCTTGGGTGGGGTCGGTGGTGGAGGTGGCGAGGTCGAGGCGGGCGGCGGCTTCTTCGTAGGCGGCCGGGGATGCGGCGAGGTGGTGGACGGCCTCGGTGAGGAGGGCGGGGGCGTGGTCCGGTGGGGCCAGCGCGGCGGCGCGGCGGAGGGATTCGCCGATGGCGCTGTGGGTGCCCAGCACATCGGCGCAGTGGCGGGCCTCGGCGATCAGGGCGGCGGCGCGGGCCGGATCCTCCGCGGCGATCACGTCGGCGAGGTCGTACGGCCAGGGCGCCCACTGGACGTTGTGGCGGCCGCGCCGCGCGGTGGACACGGCCGTGGCTTCGAGTTCGGCCCGTGCTTCCTTGGTGCGGCCGAGGGCGAGGAGGAGGCGGGCGCGCACCGAGCGGGCGTCGGGGAGGATCAGCGCGTCGGGGTACGGCGGGCAGAACGCGTAGTCGTCGGCGAGCTGTTGGGCGCGGTCGATGTGGCCGCGGGCCAGGAGGGTGTCGAGGAGGAGGCAGAGCGCGTCCCATTGGACGGTGGCGCGCTCCCCGACGCGTTCGGCGAGCCGCAGCCCTTCGCGGAGGTACGCCTCGGCTTCCACGAGGCGGCCGCGCCTTCGTTCGACGGCTCCGCACAGGATGTGCGCGAACGCGAGGTGGGCGCCGCTCCAGCCGCCCAGTTCGAAGGTGCGCAGCGCCTCGGTGAACAGGACCTCCGCGTCGTGCAGCCGGTCTACGTAGGCGAGGGTGATGCCGAGGAGGGCGGGGATCTCGAAGCCCCACTCGGTGTCGGTCCAGCCGAGTCCTGGCGCGAGCCGCCCTTCGACGAGGACACGGTCGCACAGGTCGGAGACCTGGTCGGCGGGCTCGCCGCGCAGCATCGCGTCGAAGGCGCGCAGGGTGAGCAGGGCGCGCTCGGCGTTGTCGGCGCCCGGCAACGCGTCGGCGAGCAGGAGGAGTTGCTCGGAACGGGCGGGCCCGTCGTCCTCCTCGGCGAGGAACGACTCGTACATGAACCTGGCGGCCAGCAGCCGTACTTGCTGGGTGCCGGGCGGGGTGACGGCGGCGCTGTCGGCGACGCAGCGCGCGGCGTCCCGCATCTGGTTGCCGTGGGCGAGGGCCTGGGCGAGGCGCAGGGTGGCCTCGATGCGCAACTGCTCGGTGAGGCCGGGGAGTTCGAGTGCGGCGCGCAGGTGCTGGACGGTCGTGGCGGGCGAGGAGAGCAGGCAGGCGCAGCCCAGTTCGTAGCGGACCTGCGCGCGGTCGACGACGGACGGGGGTTCGCGCAGGGCGCGCTCCAGGCAGCGGCGGGCCGCTTCGGGGGCGCCGACGGCGAGGTGTTCGGCGGCGGCCGCGCGCAGCAGCCGTACCGCTTCCTGGTCGTCGTCGGGATGGATCTCCAGGAGGTGCCGGGAGATCGCGGCGGGGCCGTGCCCGTGCCCGGTGAGCGTCCAGGCGGCCTGGCCGTGCAGGGCGGTGCGGGTGGCGGGCGGCACGCTGCGGTAGACGGCGGTGCCGACGAGGGGGTGCTGGAAGTCGAGGGGTTCGGAGGGGTCGACGACGTTGCCGCGTGCGCCGCGCCGGCCGCCCAACCCGTCCGCCGCGTCCGCCGCGTCCTGGGCGGACCAGCCCGTCGCTCCTCCGCCCGGCGGCGCCAGGATCCTTGCCTCGCGCAGGAGTTGGAGGCAGTGCGTCGCCCGCTCCGGTGCGAGGCCCGCGAGGGCGGTCGCCGCGGCGAAGGTGATGTCGGTGCCGAGGACGGCCGCGGCCCAGGCGAACCGGTTGCAGTCCGGGTCGAGTTCGCCGAGGCGGGCCACGATGCCGCCGCCGCGCGCCGTGGTGGCGAAGGCGCGCAGGACCGGGGCGGCGTCGGGTGTCGGGGCGAGGCCGCGTGAGCTGCACTTGGCGAGCAACTCCACGGTCTCGTACGGGTTTCCGGATGTCACCGCCCAGACCTCGCGGCAGAACTCGTCGGCGGCGAAGTCGCCGAGGACGCCGCGGACGAGGTCGCCGGTGGCCTCCGGGGTGAGGGACTGGAGGGTGACGTGCAGGCGGGCGGCGCGGGCGAGCGCGGCGAGGTGGGCGGCGGAGGCGCGCGGGGTGTCCGCGAGTTCCTCGGGGCGGTGTGCGACGACGAGCAGGACCGCGAGGGCGGCGAGGCGCGGTGCGAGCGAGGCGAGCCAGGTGAGGCTCTCGCCGTCGGCCCAGTGGGCGTCGTCGGCGAGCAGGACCAGGGGTTTCGGGTCTTCCGGTGCGGTGATCCGCTCGCGGGCCAGTTCGGCGAGGAGGGTGTCGAGCGCGTCGCGGACGCCTTGCGGGTCGGCGGGGCGGGCGCCGGGCGCGGTCAGGCCGAGGGCGGGGCCCGCGACGCCGAGGGCCGGGCCGAGGGCGCGGGGCACGGCGTCGTCGAGCGCGGGGCCGAGCAGTTGGCGTACGAGATGGAAGGGCTGGTGCGTGGTGGACTCGCCGGACCGTGCTTCGTACACGGTGCAGCGGGTGCGGGCGGCGGCCGAGATCCGGGTGAGCAGCGCGGTCTTGCCGACGCCCGCCTCGCCCCGGTAGACGACGACCCCGCCGGTGTGGCGCGGTCCGCACAGCGCGTCCAACGCCCTTGTCGCCGCGGCCATTTCGAGGTCGCGTTCGAGGAGGCGGGGTGCTGCGGGTGTGGCGTCCATGCCGGTCCCTGGGGTGCGTCGGGACCTCCAAGCTAGTACCGGGCCGGGCCGTGCGGGGGCGGTTCGGCCGAGTTCCCCGGGGCGTGCGCCACGTCCTCAACTACCGGGCCGGTACCGCCCTTTGATCGCCCTCTAAACTGTGCCGACGCCTAACGGGGAGGTCCGCCATGTCGGAGCAAGTGGTGTCGTACGCGCTGGACGACGAGACCGTCGTACGGTTCGAGATCGATCCGACGGACGAGTTCCATCAGGTGGGCAGCGGCGACGTGGTGGGCCGGGTGCGCGAGGCGGCGCGTCCCGCCGTGGAGGCGGCGCGCGCGGTCCTCGACCAGGCGGTGGCCCTGAAACCCGCCGAGGTGCAGGTGAAGTTCGGCGTCAAGGTGAGCGGCACGGCCAACTGGCTGGTGGCCAGGGCCGCGACGGACGCGAACTTCGAGGTGTCCCTCGTGTGGCGCCCGGCCGACGGGGCGGACGCGGCGGACGCGGCGGACGCGGCGGACGCGGCAACGGGTGGCGCGGCGGGCGGGGCTGCGGGCGGGGCCGACGCGCCGCGATGAACGCCGCTCCGGGCTCCGGCCCGCGCCCAGGAACCGACGCGTGGGTGGCGGCGGTGCACGGCTCCGAGTACGACGAGAGAGCGCTGGGGTCGGGCTTTCTGATCGACGACCGGCGGGTGCTGACCTGCGCGCACGTCGCCTGTCCCGGGTGGGAGAAGCAGGGCGAACTGTGGGTGGCGTTCCCGAAGTCGGACCAGTTCATGGACCGTCGCCTGCGGGTGCGCGAGGTGGTCGCGCCCGAGTCCCCCGCGAAGCGGCGCGCGCAGGACGTGGCGGTCCTCGTGCTCGACGAGCGGGTGCCGGGCGAGGCGGCGGCGCGGCTGCGCAGACCGGCGCCCGCCGCGCTGGTGGGCGAGGCGTGGTGGGCGTTCGGCTTCCCCGACGGCGATCTCTTCGGCAATTCCTCGGACGGCACGGTGGGCGAGGCGCTCGCCTACGGGTGGGTGCGCCTCGACACGTCCTCCCGCTACCCCGTCAAGTCCGGTTACAGCGGCGCCGCGCTGTGGTCACCCACGTACCAGTCGGTCGTCGGTCTCGTGGGGCAGGCCAGCGGTTCCGGTGACGCGCGGGCCTTCACGCTGCACCAGGCCGACAAGTGTCTGCCCGAGCAGAAGCTGGCGCTGCTGGCCGACTGGTCGGCGGAGGCGGCGGGCGAGACGGCGCTCGCCGCGTGGGGCTGGACGCTCGACGAGGATCCGGAGGCGGGCCGGCACTGGCGGCCGCGGGCCCGCGGCGTCAGCACGGACGCCGAGCGGGGTTTCCGGTTCCGGGGCAGGACCGCCGCGCTCAGCGAGATCGTCGACTGGATGACGTGCGCCGCAGCGCCGCGCCAGGCCCTGGTGGTGACCGGGTCGCCGGGTGTCGGCAAGTCTGCGGTGCTCGGCCGCGTGGTGACCTCGGCGGATCCCGGCATCGCGGCGTCACTGCCCGCCGACGACGAGGGGGTGCGGGCGCCGCCTGGCTCGGTGTCCTGCGCGGTGCACGCCAAGGGCAAGACGGCCCTTGAGGTCGCCAAGGAGATCGCGAGCGCGGCCTCCGCGCCGCCTCCCGAGCGCGCGAGCGAGCTGGCCGACGTGCTGCGCACCGCCCTCACCGAGCGCCCCGCCCGCCCGGACACCCCGTTCGTCGTGGTCATCGACGCCCTCGACGAGGCGACCAGCGCGCAGCAGGCCCGCATGATCGCCCGGCACATCGCCATCCCGCTGGCGGAGACCTGCGCGGACCTCCAGGTGCGGGTCGTGGTGGGCAGCCGGCGCGGGGACGACGCGGGCAGCCTGCTCGACCCGTTCGGCCCGGCCGCCCGCGTCATCGACCTCGACGACCCCGCGTTCTTCGCCGCCGCGGACCTCGTCGCGTACACGATGGCCACGCTCCGGCTCCAGGGCGACGAGCGCCCCGACAACCCGTACGGCGAGGAGCGCACGGCCCTGCCCGTCGCGACCCGGATCGCCGAACTCGCGGACGCGAACTTCCTCGTGGCCGGGCTGACCGCGCGCGGCCACGGCCTGCACGACACGCGCGCGGTGCCGCCCGCGGCCATCGCGTTCACACCCACCGTCGCCGCGGCCCTCCAGGAGTACCTGGCGCGGCTCCCGGCGGTCGACGGCGCTCCGGCGGCCGAGGTGTTGAGCGTCCTCGCGTACGCGGAGGCGCCGGGGCTGCCGCTGGCGCTGTGGCGGGAGGGCGTCGCGGCCCTGACGGGACACCGACTGACGGAGAATCAACTCCGGTCGCTCGCGCGGTCGTCGGCGGCGAACTTCCTCGTCGAGACCGGGGTGAACGAGCAGAACACCGGGGTGTTCCGGCTGTTCCACCAGGCGCTGGACGACGGCCTGCGGCAGGGCCGCGCCACCGAAGGCAGCCGGAACGAGGCCGGGGGCGGCGGGAACGAGGCCGGGGGCGGCGGGAGCGACGCCGACGAACGCGCCCTGGCGCGCGCCTTCTTGGCCTACGGGCAGGGCGTGGGCTGGGACCGGGCGCCCGGCTATCTGCTGCGGTCGCTGCCGCGACACGCGGTGCGCGGGCGCGTCGTGGACGAGTTGCTGGCGGACGAGGAGTACGCGCTGCACGCGGATCTGCGGCGGCTCATCCCGGCGGGCGGCGAGGCGTCGGGGGCGATGCGCGAGCGCGCCCAACTCCTGCGCAGGACACCGGAGGCGATCGGCGTCGGTCCTGCGCGGCGGGCGGCGCTGTTCAGTGTGACCGAGAGCCTTCAGGGGGCGGGAGAGGCCTATCGGTCGACGGCGAACGCAGGCCCGTACCGGGCCGAGTGGGCGACCATCGCGCCGCGCGACGAAGAGGCGGTGCTCGAAGGCCACACCGGCGAGATCCGGGCCGTGTGCGCCCTTGGCCCGCAGGACGGCACGCTGGTCGCCAGCGCCGCCACCGACGGCACCGTACGCCTGTGGGACCCGGTCACCGCACGCCAAGTACGGCGTCTTACACCCGAGTTCAGCCACATGAGAGGAATGTGCGGCCTCCAGGTGGCGGGCCAGGCGTACCTCGCGGTGGCCTCGGACCTCAACGTGTCGTTGTGGAACGAGACCCAGGAGCGCTCGGCGGGTCGGCTGTCCGACTTCGGCCTCGGTCTGATCCGCGATCTGTGCGCGCTCGACACACCCGAAGGCCCCGTTCTCGCGACCGCCACCACGGAGGGCCAGATCATCCTGTCGGACCCGACCGGGGAACGCGGCAGCGAGATCTTCGAAGCGCACTCCGGCTGGGTGGAGCGGGTGTGCGCGGTCGAGCTCGACGGCGAGACACTCCTGGCGTCCAGCGGGGACGAGGACGACCGGAGCATCAAGCTGTGGCGCCCAGGAACCCGGGAGTGCGTGCGCGTCAGGCGCGGACACGACGCCAGCAACGCCCTGACATCCGTGCGGATCGGCCGGCACACCATGCTCGCGGGGCTCGACGCGGACGGCGTGATCTGCCTGTGGGATCCGGCCGACGACGAGAACGTGCACATCCTCGCCAGGGACGAGCTCGCGTCCACGCTCTGCTCCGTACGGGTCGGGAGCCGGACCCTGCTCGCCGCGCCCAGCGGCGACGTGGTGCGGCTGTGGGATCCCGTCACGGGCGCCGCCGCGGGCACCCTCCAGGGCCACTCCGACTCCGTGGACGCCCTGTGCGTACTGCCCGTCGGCGGCCGGGAGTTGCTGGCGAGCGGCGGCGCCGACCACACGGTGCGGCTGTGGGACCCGGAGGCCCCGCGCACGGCCCGTACGGGCGCGGTCCGCGCGCTCTCACCCGCGTACGGCGGCACCGACAAGGTCTGGGTGGCGGCGGGTGGCGACGACGGCACCACGCGCGTCCTCCAACCCGAGTCCGCCTCCCCCGTCGTCACGTTGCGGACGAACGACGACTGGGTGCGCGCGGTGTGCCCCGTCGTCCTCGACGGCCGGGCGCAGCTCGTCGGAGGCGGGGACGACGGAGCCGTCTGGCGGTGGGACCCCCTCGACCTGGAGGTCGCCGTGGGGCGGGCGAGCCCCTCCCCCGCGTACACCATCTGTACGGTTTCTCTCGGCGGCGACACCCTGCTGGCCACGGGCCACGCGGACGGCACGGCCCAGCTGTGGGACCCGTACACGCTCAAGGTCACGCACACGTGCCGCTTCCCTACGGGGATCTACGCCATGTGCCCCGTCGACGTCGACGGCCACCCACGTGTCGCCACCGCGACCGACGGGCTCGACGGCGCGGTGTGGCTGTGGGACCCGGCGTCCGGGCGGCGCGTCAAGCACGTCGAGACACACGACACGTACGCGATGTGCGCGGTCCCCTTCGCCGGGCGCACCGCGCTGGCCACCGCGCACGCGGACGGCCTCGTACAACTGTGGGACGCGCGCAGTGGGGCGGCGGTCGGCGGCATCGCGTCCCACAGCGGCGCGGTCAACGCGCTCACCGTGATCGACGGACGTCTCCTCGCCACCGCGAGCAGCGACCGCACCGTCCGCCTCTGGGACCTGGCGACGCTGTCGCCGGTCGAACAAATCCCTGTACATCACCCGGCGCTTGCCGTCACATGGGTGGAAGGGCGGCTGATCGTCGGCCTCGACCACGGGCTCCTGGCCCTCACCATCAGAGGATTGAGCGCGTGACGGAGACGACGGACACGGCGGGCATGAAGGCGTTCCACGACGCGGTCGGCGACTGGGCGGCGGGCGGGCCGGAGGAACCCGCGCGGGAGTTGGCGGGACGCCTTCGCGTGCGCGGCGCCGTGCTACTCGAAGGCCTCAGCGATGTCGCGGCCGTCGAGGCGCTCGCCGGGCGGCGCGGCCGGGACCTCGCGGCCGAGGGGGTGTGCGTCGTGTGCATGGGTGGCGCCATGAACGTGGGGCGGTACGCCCGGCTGCTCGGCGCGCCGGGGCTCGGGCTGCGGCTCACCGGGCTGTGCGACGAGCATGAACGGCGGTATTACGACCGGGCGTTGGAGCCGCGGCGCGACGCCGTCCTCGTGTGCGTCGCCGATCTGGAGGACGAGTTCATCCGCGCGCTCGGCGTGGACCGCGTCGAGGCGCTCGTCCGGGACGCGGGCGAGTGGCACCCCTGGCAGACCTTCGCCCGCCAGCCCGCCCAGCAGGACAAGTCCGCGCACCGCCGGCTGCGCCGCTTCCTCGGCACCAAAGCGGGCCGCAAGATCCGCTACGGGCGGCTGCTGACGGAGGCGGCGTGCGACGCGGGGTGCGTACCGGCGCCTCTGGAGGAGCTGTTCGCGCACCTGTAGGCGAGCCTTATGTGCGTCGGCATGTTCCTCGTGCAGCTCGACGTCACCGTCGTCAATGTGGCACTCCCCCATATCGGCCAGGACCTCGGCTTCGTACTGACGCTGTATCTGCAGAAGGTGCAGCACCACGACGCCCTGACGGCGGGCGCGCTGCTGCTGCCGCTGTTCGTTCCGCTGGCCGTGTGCGCGCCGTTCACGGGGCGGCTCGCCGCGCGTCTCGGGCCGCGGCCGCCGATGGTCGCCGGTCTCCTGGTGGGCGCGGCGGGCGCCGCCTGCCTGCTGGCACTGACACCCACCTCCTCGTACGCCGATGTGCTGCCCACGCTGCTCGGGCTCGGGCTCGGCATGGGGCTGCTCACGGCCGCCGTGGTCGCCGCCGCGCTCCAGGCGGGCCCGCCGGAGCGGCCGGGTCTTTCGTCGGGTGTCAACAACACGGCGCGGCAGGCGGCGGGCGCGCCCGGCATCGCGGTGTTCGGGGCGCTGGCGCGGGACCCGGATTCGCCGGCCCGGTTCACGGTGGGGCTGCACCACATCGGCGTACTCGCGGCCGTGCTGTGGCTCGGCGCCGCGGTGTTGACCGTACGTGTCGTGCCGCGGTCCCACCGGGTGCGCTGAGCGATCTTCGCGTGGCGGCCGGACGTAATCTTGGCCGCATGCAGTCCTACACAATCGGCCAGGCCGCACGGCTGCTCGGCGTCAGCCCCGACACCGCGCGGCGGTGGGCGGACGCCGGGCGGATCGACACGCACCGCGACGCGAGCGGGCGGCGCGTGGTCCAGGGCAAGGATCTCGCCGCGTTCTCCGTGGAGTTGGCCGCGGGTGACGACAACGACGAGCACCCCTCGTACACCTCGGTGCGCAACGCCTTCCCCGGCATCGTGACGGCCGTGAAGCTCGGGGACGTGGCCGCCCAGGTGGAGATCCAGGCCGGGCCGCACCGTCTGGTGTCGCTCCTTACGCGGGAGGCGGTGGAGGAGCTCGGTCTTGAGGTCGGCATGGAGGCGACGGCGCGCGTGAAGTCGACGAATGTCCATGTCGACCGTACGTGACTCCTTGCGCCCCACCGTGTACGTACGAACGCACATGCACACCTGACCCGTCCATCCATCGGGATCATGCGAACCCACAGGCGACTTCTGCCTGGCAGATGCGGCAGTATGGTCGGCGTAAGCGTTCCAGGACACGTAGGGGAGCTGAACCGTGACAACCCGTTCCGCGCGCAGGACCACGACCCGCCGGATACTCCAGGCGACCGGCGTCGGGGCGGCGGCGGTGCTGACGCTGAGCGCCTGCGGATCGTCCGACGCGCAGTCCTCCGATTCGGCGTCCGGCTCCTCCTCCAGTGACAAGAAGCTGTCCGGCACGGTGAACGTGTTCGCCGCGGCCTCCCTCAAGGAGAGCTTCACGAAGCTGGGCAAGCAGTTCGAGAAGGAGCACCCCGGCACCAAGGTCACCTTCAACTTCGGCGGCAGCGACAGCCTCGCCGCTGGCATCACGGGCGGCGCCCCCGCCGACGTGTTCGCGGCGGCGAGCCCGAAGACGATGAAGACCGTGACGGACGCCGGGGACGCGGCGGGCAGGCCGAGCACCTTCGTCCGCAACCAGCTGGAGATCGCCACCCTCCCCGGCAACCCGCACAAGGTGTCGTCCCTGAAGGACCTCACGAAGCCCGGCCAGAAGGTCGTGCTGTGCGCGAAGGAGGTGCCGTGCGGGTCGGCCGCGCAGACGGCGCTGGCCGCGAGCAAGCTGAAGCTCACCCCGGTCTCGTACGAGCAGGACGTGAAGAGCGCCCTGACGAAGGTGGAGCTGAAGGAGGCCGACGCGGCCGTCGTGTACAAGACGGATGTGCACGCCGCGGGTGACAAGGTGGAGGGCGTGGAGTTCCCCGAGTCCAAGGACGCGATCAACGACTACCCGATCGCCCAGCTGAAGAAGGCGCCGAACGCCGACGCCGCCAAGGCGTTCATCGAGCTGGTCAAGTCCGGCGACGGGCAGCAGGCACTGACCGAGGCCGGATTCCTCAAGCCGTGAGCGTGCCGGCCACCGACACCGTGCGGGGCGGCGGGCCGCGGCGCCGCCGTGGCCGCGTCCCTCCCCTGCCGCTGCTCGCGCCCGCGATCGTCGGTCTCGCGTTCCTCGTGGTGCCGCTGCTCGCGCTGCTCGTACGGGCCCCGTGGGCGGACCTGCCCGAGCAGCTGACCAGCCCCGAGGTGTGGCAGGCGCTCCAACTGTCCCTGGTGTGCGCCACGTTGGCGACGCTGGTGAGTCTGGTGCTCGGGGTGCCGCTGGCGTGGCTGCTCGCGCGCACGGAGTTCCCGGGGCGTGGTGTCGTACGGGCGTTGGTGACGCTGCCGCTGGTGCTGCCGCCCGTGGTGGGTGGTGTCGCGCTGCTGACGGCGCTCGGCCGCAACGGTGTCGTCGGCCAGTACCTGGACCAGTGGTTCGGGATCACGCTGCCGTTCACGACGACCGGTGTCGTCATCGCCGAGGCGTTCGTGGCGATGCCGTTCCTCGTGATCAGCGTCGAGGGGACGCTGCGGGCGGCCGATCCGCGGTACGAGGAGGCGGCGACGACGCTGGGCGCGTCCCGGTTCACGGCGTTCCGGCGGGTGACGCTGCCGCTGATCGCGCCGGGGATCGCGGCGGGTTCGGTGCTCGCGTGGGCGCGGGCGCTCGGCGAGTTCGGCGCCACCATCACTTTCGCCGGCAACTTCCCCGGCCGCACCCAGACCATGCCGCTCGCCGTGTACCTCGCCATGCAGAGCGACCCGGCGGCGGCGATCTCCCTCAGCCTGGTGCTGCTCGCCGTGTCGATCACGGTGCTCGCCGGGTTGCGTGACCGTTGGATGACCGCGTCATGACGGACCTTGAGAAGACTGTGGCGTACGAGGATGTGAGCGGCGGCGGCCTCGACGCGCGGCTCGTCGTGGACCGGGGCGACTTCCGGCTCGATGTCACGCTGAGCGCGGAGCCCGGCGACGTCGTCGCGCTGCTCGGGCCGAACGGGGCGGGGAAGACGACCGCGCTGCGCGCGCTCGCCGGCCTCACGCCGCTCGACGAGGGGCATCTGCGGCTCGACGGCGCGGCGTTGGACCGCACCCCGCCCGAGTCCCGGCCGGTGGGCGTGGTGTTCCAGGACTACCTCCTCTTCCCGCATCTGAGCGCGCTCGACAATGTGGCGTTCGGTCCGCGCTGCCAGGGCGCGACGAAGGCCGAGTCCCGTACGCGGGCACGGGCGTGGCTCGACCGCATGGGGCTCGCGGCACACGCGGGCGCGAAGCCGCGGCGGCTGTCCGGGGGGCAGGCGCAGCGGGTCGCGCTCGCGCGGGCGCTCGCGACGCGGCCCCGGCTGCTGCTCCTCGACGAGCCGCTGGCCGCGCTCGACGCCCGTACGCGGCTCGATGTGCGGGCCCAACTCCGGCGCCATCTCGCCGAGTTCGAGGCGGTGGCGGTGCTCGTCACGCACGATCCGCTGGACGCGATGGTGCTGGCCGACCGGCTCGTCGTCGTCGAGCACGGTCACGTGGTGCAGGAGGGCGCGCCGTCGGACGTCGCGCGGCGCCCGCGCACGGACTACATCGCGCAGTTGGTGGGGCTCAACCTGTACCGGGGCGTCGCCGAGGGGCATGCGGTGCACGTGGCCGACGGTGGGCCTGTCATCACGACGACCGAGGAGCTGGCGGGTCCGGTGTTCGTGGCGTTTCCGCCGAGTGCGGTGACATTGCACCGGGAGCGGCCGAGCGGGTCCAGTGCGCGTAATTCGTGGCGGTGCGAGGTCTCCGGGATGGAGACGCACGGGGATCAGATTCGGGCGGCCTTGAGCGGGGAGCTTGCGCTGGCCGCGGATCTGACGACGGTGGCGGCGGCGGAGTTGGGGCTGCACCCCGGGGCGGAGGTCTGGGCGACGGTGAAGGCGACGCAGACGCACGCGTATCCCGCCTGACCGGGTGCTGCGTCGCGGCCCGCCGCTCGGTGGCGTCACCGTGGCCCCGCTCTCGGGGCCCTGCCCCGGCCCCCGCGCCTCAATCGCCGGCGGGGCTTGAATTCCCGCGATGTGAGACACGCCCCCACGCACCCCGCCGCGAACCCTAAAGTGGACGCATGTTCGGACCCGCTCGGCACCTGGCTCTCGCGCTCTTCGCGGCCACGACGTGGAGTGTCGACGACGCGCTCTGTCGTCGCTGACACCTGCCCCCCACCTGTCCGAGCCGTTCCCACTCCCCCTGCCGGAGATCTCCCGTGACCACCGCTCCCCCCGTAGGGGCGCCGCCGCGCGCCGCCCTGCTCGCCCCGTCCCCCACCTCCTCGCCCGCCCCGGTCGCCGAGGCCGCGCCGCCCACCCGGTGGGGGCCGCTCATCGGTGCCGGGGTCATCGGTGCCGCGCTCGACGCCTACGTGTTCGTGGCGCACGGCGCGAAGCCGGGCGTCCTGTTGCTGCTCGGGATCGGGCTCGGTTTCGCCCTGTTCCACTCGCGGTTCGGGTTCACCTCGGCCTGGCGGCAGCTCGTCGCCGTCGGCAACGGCACCGGGCTGCGGGCGCACACCCTGCTGCTCGGCTCGACCGTGACGCTGTTCGCGCTGGTCATCGGCACCGGCAGCGGCCTGTTCGGCTCGGTGCCCGCGCCGAGTGCGGGGCCGATCGGGATCGGGCTGATCGTGGGGTCGTTCCTGTTCGCGATCGGCATGCAGCTCGGTGGGGCGTGCGCGTCCGGCACGCTGTTCGCGGTCGGCTCGGGGCAGACGTCGATCGTGCTCACCCTGTTCGGGTTCATCGTCGGTTCGACCCTCGCCGCCTGGCAGTTCGGGCTGTGGAGCGATCTGCCGGCGCTCGACCCGTACCTGCTGTCCGACCATGTCGGCTGGTTCGGCTCGTGGGCGATCAGCATCGTGGCGCTCGCCGCGATCTGGTTCGTCGCGCGCGCCGTGCAGGCCCGCCGCAATCCCCCGCCGGTCGGCACTCCGCCGTCGGCGCGTGGCGCGCTGCTTCGTACGCTGCGGGGCTCGTGGCCGCTGGCCGCGGGTGCCGTGGTGCTCGCGGTGCTCGGCGCGGGGGTGCTGCTCGTGTCGGGTGGCGCGTGGGGTGTGACGAGTGCCTTCTCGCTGTGGGGCAGCAAGGTCGTGGGCGCGCTCGGTGGCTCGCCCGAGACGTGGGCGTTCTGGCAGCAGCCGGACAGCGCCGCCCAGTTGGCGGGCCCGGTGCTCGCCGACAAGACGAGCCTCACCGACATCGGCATCATGGTCGGCGCGGCCGTGGCCGCCGCGGCGGGCGGCGTGTGGAAGCTGCACCGCGGCATCCCCGCCCGTACGGCGATCGCCGCGGTCCTCGGCGGCATCCTGATGGGTGTCGGCGCGCGCCTCGCGGGCGGCTGCAACATCGGCGCGTACCTCGCCGGCATCGCGTCCGGTTCGCTGCACGGCTGGATCTGGGGCGCCGTCGCGATCCTCGGCACGTGGGCGGGGCTGCGCCTTCGCCCGCTGTTCGGCCTCGGCAACCCGAAGCCGGCGGACAGCGTCTGCTGACATACGTACGCAGTGAGGGCCCCTGCCGGACGTCCGGCAGGGGCCCTTCACGCACAGGGCTTACGTGGTTACGGCTACCCGCCCAGCAGTCCCTCCAGCGCCACCACCGCGTGCTCCCGGTGCTCGTCCAGCATCCGCACCGCGTCCTCCGTGCGCCCGTCGCGCAGCGCGATGAGCACCGCCCGGTGTTCGCCGACGACATGCGTACGGCTGGTGGAGTCCGCGTAGTAGAGGGAGCGGTAGGCGTCGGTGGCGTCCCACAGGGTCGCGATGAGGCGTACGAGGCGGTGCATGCCGGATGCCTCGAAGAGGACGAAGTGGAAGCGGCGGTTGGCCGCCGCCATCGCCGCGACGTCCGCCGCCGCGGCCTGCGCCTCCACCTCCCGCTGGGCCTCTTCGAGAGCGTCGAGCACGGAGCCGTCGCCCGCGCTCATCGCCTGTCGTACGGCCTCCGCCTCCAGGATCTCCCGGATGCGGTACACCTCGCGCAGCTCGGCGAGCGAGAGCTCGGCGACGAAGTAGCCGCGGTGGGCGTGGTGCACGACGAGGGACTGGCCTTCGAGGGTCTTCAGCGCCTCGCGCAGCGGGACGCGGCTGACGCCCAACTGCTCGGCGAGCGCGTCCTGCCGGATCGGCATGCCGGGCTTGATCTCCCCGCTGGTGATGGCCCGGCGCAGCTCTTCGAGGACGAACTGCTGCGCCGTGGGGGGCCGCCGCCGGTTCGCGGGGGTGGTCATGGCGGCTCCTGTTCCTCGTGACTGGTGTGGGTCATCCTACGGAGCCGCACTGACATCGCCCGCCGCGGCTTCGCCGGAAAGCCCCAGCTCGGCGAGGATCTGCCCGGTGTGTTCGCCGAGGCGCGGCGGCGCGGTGGCATACGCGGCGGGGGCGGCGCTGAGCCGGATCGGGTTGGCGACCTGGGCGGCGGGGGTGTCCCGGTTCGGGTCGTCGATGTGTACGCGGGTGTCGAGGCCGAGGCGCTGGGCGAACGCGAAGGCCTCGCCGAGGTCGTTGATGGGTCCGCAGGGCACGCCGACGGCGGTCAGTGTCTCGAACCACTCGTCGGCGCCGCGCTCGCGCAGCCGCGCGGTGAGTTCGGCGAGGAGTTCCTCGCGGTGGGCGACGCGGGCGGTGTTGCTCGCGAAGCGCGGGTCGGCGGCGAGGCCCGGGACACCCAGCTCGGCGCACAGGGCGCCGAATTGGCGGTCGTTGCCGACGGCGAGCGCCAGCGGACGGTCCTTGGCGTCCAGCACCTCGTACGGGGCGATGCTGGGGTGTTTGTTGCCCATCGCCTGTGGCACCACTCCCCCGGCGACGTGCGCCGATGCCTGGTTGGTGAGCGCGGAGAGGAGTGAGGTGAGGAGCGAGACCTCGACCTTCTGGCCCTCGCCGGTGGCCTCGCGGTGCCGCAGCGCGGCCATGACGCCGAGCCCTGCGTGCAGGCCCGTGATGACGTCGACGAGCGCGACACCGGCCTTCGTGCCCTGACCGCCCGGCTCACCGGTGACGCTCATCAGTCCGCCCATGGCCTGCACCAGCAGGTCGTAGCCGGGCAGCGCGGCGCCTTCGGCCGCGCCGAATCCGGTGACGGAGCAGTACACGAGCCCGGGGTTCAGCTCCTTCAACTCGTCGTAGCCGAGGCCGAGCCGGTCCATCGTGCCGGGGCGGAAGTTCTCGATGAGGACGTCGGCGCGGGCGGCGATGGCGCGGGCGGCCTCGCGGCCGGAGTCTTCGGTGAGGTCGAGGGCGACGGAGCGCTTGTTGCGGTTGACGCCGAGGAAGTAGGTGGCCTCGCCGTCGGCGAAGGGCGGCCCCCAGGAGCGGGTCTCGTCGCCGACGCCGGGGCGCTCGACCTTGATGACCTCGGCACCGAGGTCGGCGAGGAGCATCGTGAGGTACGGGGCCGCGAGGACCCGGCCGAAGTCGGCGACGACGAGCCCCGCGAGGGCTCCTTGGGAGTCGGGCCTTGTGGTCGGCGTCGGCATACGGCTGTTCTCCTTGTGGAACCTTGGCCAGGTGAACCTTGGCAAGCGGTGGGCGTGCGGCTACGATCCGAGGACTTCAAGAAGTTGGATCCAAAATCCGATATCCGCATCCGTGTCCGCACCCTAGCGTCCCCTCACGGATCTGTCAGCAGCCAAGGAGGCCGCGATGCCGTCGTCTTCAACTCCCCTCCACCCCTTCGACCTTGTCGACATCGACGGAATGTTGAGCGAGGAGGAGCGCGCCATCCGGGACACGGTGCGCACCATGGGCGAGCGCGAGCTGCGCCCGAAGGTCGCGGAGTGGTTCGAGAGCGGCTCCATCCCGGCCCGTGAGCTCGCCCGCGAACTGGGCGGGCTCGGCGTGCTCGGCATGCACCTGGAGGGTTACGGGTGTGCGGGCACCAGCGCCGTCTCGTACGGCCTCGCCTGCATGGAGCTGGAGGCGGTCGACTCGGGGCTGCGCAGCCTGGTGTCCGTGCAGGGTTCGCTCGCGATGTACGCGGTCTGGAAGTACGGCTCCGAGGAGCAGAAGCAGCAGTGGCTGCCGGGGATGGCGGCGGGCGAGAAGATCGGCTGCTTCGGCCTGACCGAGCCGGACGCGGGTTCGGACCCGGGCTCGATGCGGACGAACGCGAAGCGCGACGGTGCGGACTGGGTGCTCAACGGCGCCAAGATGTGGATCACGAACGGTTCGGTGGCGGACGTCGCCGTGGTGTGGGCCCGCACGGAGGAGGGGGTGCGCGGCTTCCTGGTCCCGGCCGGTACGCCCGGTTTCTCGGCGCCCGAGATCAAGCGCAAGCTGTCGCTGCGCGCGAGCGTCACCAGCGAGCTGGTCCTGGAGGACGTCCGCCTCCCCGCCGACGCGATGCTCCCGAACGCCCGCGGCCTCTCCGGCCCGCTCGGCTGCCTCAACGAGGCCCGCTTCGGCATCGTCTTCGGCGCGCTCGGCGCGGCCCGCGACTGCCTGGAGGCGGCGATCTCCTACGCCGGCGACCGCACGGTCTTCGAACGCCCGCTGGCGTCTTACCAGTTGACGCAGCAGAAGCTCGCCGACATGACCCTCGAACTCGACAAGGGCATGCTCCTCGCGCTGCGCCTCGGCCGCCTCAAGGACGAGGGCCGCGGCACGCCGGAGCAGATCAGCGTGGGCAAGCTCAACAATGTACGCGAGGCCATCCAGATCGCCCGCGAGTGCCGCACCATCCTCGGCGCCAACGGCATCACCCTCGAATACCCGGTCCTGCGCCACGCCAACAACCTTGAATCGGTGCTGACGTACGAAGGCACGAGCGAGGTCCACTCCCTGGTCATCGGCAAAACCCTGACCGGCCTCCCGGCCTTCCGCTGACCCCCGTCAACCACGCGACCGCCACGTCACTTCGCCGTCGTGCCACTCGTCGGTGGGCGTAAGCCCGCACGCGGTGGCGACGACGGCGGAGGCGTGGTGTTCGGGGTGAATGTGGGCGACGAACTGCCCGATCCCCTGCCCCTTGAGCCACGCGACAAGCTCCCGCGCGGCCTCTGTCGCGATGCCGCGCCCCTGCCACCGGGCCCCCACCACCCAGGCGACCTCCGCGATGTCGCCCGTGACAGTCGCCTGCACGGCGCCCACCAGCCGTGCCTCGGCGCGGAGTTGGACCACCCAGTTCAGCCATCGGACTCCGGGCTCGGGCGATCCCGCGACCATCCGCCGGTAGCGCGCCCGCAGTTCCTCGACCGTGTCGGGGGTGCCGCCGATGAAGGTGTGCAGGGACGGGTCGGCGAGCACGTCCACCATCTCCTCGGCGTGCTCGACGCGCAGCGGCAGCAGGCGGATGCGGGCGGCCCGGTTCTCTTCCAACTCGGCGTTCACGCGGGGTCCTTGGGGTCGGCTACAGAATCTGTTCCGTCAACAGGAAACCACCGATCGCGATCATCATGACCCCGGAGATCCGCGTCACGACCCGCGCCGCCGACGGTCGTGTCTTCAGGACGGTGCGGGCCAGTACGCCGACGCTCAGGTAGACGACGGCGCAGGCGGCCATGTGGAGGGTGCCGAGGACGCCGGTCTGTGCCGCCACCGGCCAGCCGGTCGCGGGGTGGATGAACTGCGGGAAGAGGGAGAGGTACAGCAGCAGGGCCTTGGGGTTGAGGCCGCTGATGCCGATGCCCTTGAGCATGACCTGGCGGCGGGAGGCGCCCGCCGGCTCCTCGTCGGCCGTCAGCACGGCGGGCTTGCGGAGCACACCGACGCCGAGCCACACCAGGTAACCGGCCCCCGCCACCGTCAGCACCGTGAGCAGCGTCGCCGAACTCGCCACCAGCACCGCGAGCCCCGCCACCGCGAGCAGCGTGTACCCCACGTACCCCGCCAGCAGCCCCGCCACCGCCGGCACCACCGAGCGGTCCCGCAGCCCTGCCGATATCGCGTACGCCCAGTCCGCGCCCGGTGTGAACACCAGCAGAAGGTCCACCGCCAGGAATGCCGCCAGTGTGGTCGTGTCCATGTGTGTGTGCCGGGCCTTTCTCACGTGCAGTTGTACGTGGGGAAGGCTAGGCCGGATTCGCCCGAAGGTGTTCCCTCATTTACCCCAGGATCGGGCCGACCGAGGGAGAATGTTCTCCATGGACGCCATGGACCGGAAAATTCTTACCGAGCTGCAGCTGGACGGCCGCCTCACCATCACCGAGCTGGCCGCGCGCGTGCAGCTCAGCGTCTCGCCCTGCCATCGCCGCCTGCGCGACCTCGAACGGGCGGGCGCGATCCGCGGGTACCGCGCCGTCGTCGACCCGTCGGCCGTGGGCCTGGACTTCGAGGCGCTCGTCTTCGTCACCCTGGGCTGGGAGGACCGGGACACGGTCGCGTCCTTCGAGGAGGCGGTGGCCGCGCTGCCCCATGTGCTGCAGGCGCAGCGCCTGTTCGGCGACCCCGACTATCTGCTGCGCGTCGCGGCCGCCGACCTGACCGCCTTCCAGCGGCTCTACGACGAGCAGATCGCCCGCCTGCCCGGGGTGCAGCGCCTCAACTCGACGCTCGTGATGAAGAATGTCGTCGCGGATCGACCGTTGCCCGACTGACATCGGCCGTCCGATGACAGGATCTGCCGGAGGAGGTACCGGAGTTGGGACGACGCAGATGGTGGGGCGCGGTCGCCGCGGCCGCGGCCTGCGCGCTGCTCATCGGGCCGAGCGCCCCCAGCGGCCCCCTCGTGTCCGACCCGCTCCCGCTGCCCGCGGACGCCGCCCGGGACATCGTGCCCGACCGGGTCATGACGTGGAACCTCTGCAATCCCTGCGGCAGCGGCCAGAACCCGGGCCGGGCCGCCGACATCGCCACGTACGCGCCGCAGGTCGTCGCCCTGCAAGAGGCGTGCGTGCGGGACGTCGAGGAGATCCGGCGCCAGCTGCGCACCTTCTACGGGCTCGACTACCACGTCGAGTACGGGTCGGTGCTGCGCGACTGGGGCCGGTGCGGCGGCCTGCCGTGGAGCCCCGGCGGGTACGGCCAGGCGATCCTCTCGGCGGCGCCGATCACCGACCCCGTCACGACCGAGTACCCCGACGGCGGCTCGGAGGACCGCGGCTACCTGGCCGTGACCACCGCGGTCGCGGGCCGCCCCACGCGCGTCTTCAACACGCACCTCGCCCAGTTCAGCCAGGAGTCGGTCCGCGAGCGACAGATCAAGGTCTTCGCGAAGGAGGTGGCCCGGCACGAACACACCATCGCGCTGGGCGACTTCAACGCCGTGCCGGACGCCCCCGAACTCGCCCCCATGTGGCGCCTCGCCAAGGACGCCGACCCCGACTGCCACCCGGCCCCCGCCCTCGGCTGCGCGACGACGACGGACTGGAGCAGCAAGTTCGACTACGTCTTCCTGCGCGGCCACACCGCCCGCGAACACGCCGTGCACCACAGCGAGTTCTCGGACCACCACCAGTTCATGGCGGACGTGGAACGGACGTAGCCGAGCCCCCGGGCCCGTCCGCCCCCCACCCCCCACTCACGGCTCACCCCTTGGCGCGCAGCACCTCCGCCACGCTCTCCTCCCGCCAGCGGCGCAGCAGTTCGTGGAAGGCGACCGCGCCGTGCGGGTAGGCGTTCGGCCCGTTGGGGCGGCCCTTGCCCTCGCGGTTGTAGTAGCCGGGGGTGCACTCGGCGTGGAACCACTCGTGGTCGGGGGCGTTCTCGGCGCAGGTGGCGCGCCAGCCGGCGACCGCCTCGGGGGTCGGCTCCAGGACGGCGTCGGCCTTCTCGGCGGCCGTGACGAGGGCGGCGGCGTGGGTGGCCTGTTCGTCGAGGATGTGGCTGAAGTTGACGCTGGAGGCGTTCTGCATCGGGCCGAGCTGGATCAGGTTCGGGAAGCCGGTGCTGGTGAACCCGTGCAGCGTGCGCGGGCCGAACCGGGCGAGGGAGTCCAGGAGTTGGAGCCCGTCCCGGCCCGTGACGGGCAGCTTCCCCGAGGTGACTCCCGAGACGCCGACCGAGAAGCCGGTCGCGAAGATCAGGCAGTCGATCTCGTACTCCACCCCGCCCACGACGACCCCGCGTGATGTCATCCGCTCGATGCCATGGGTGTCCGCGGTGTCGACGAGCGTCACGCTCGGCCGGTTGAAGGCGGGCAGGTACAGGTCGGAGAAGGTGGGCCGCTTGCAGGCGTAGCGGTACCAGGGCTTGAGGGCCTCGGCGGTACCGGGGTCGGTGACCTCGGCGGCGACACGGTCGCGTATCCGGTTCATCGTGGCGTGGTCGGCGGCCTCGTACGCGGCCTCGAAGTCCGGTTCGCCGTCCCGGCGGAAGCTCGGCAGCAGCTTTTCGAGCAGGCCCGCGGACTCCGTCCACCGGTCGGCGACCAGGTCCCGCTCGGCGTCCTCGCCGGAGACGATCCGCAGGAAGTTCTCGCGTCGCTCGGCCGCCCAGCCGGGCTGTTCGGCGCCGACGTCCGCCGCGGACGTGCGCCGCTGGCCGCGGACGTCCACGGCGGAAGGCGTGCGCTGGAACACGTACAACTGCTGGGCGTCCTCGGCCAGTTTCGGGATGGCCTGCACGCCGGTGGCGCCGGTGCCGACGACGCCGACCCGCTTGTCGGCGAGGCCCGTCATGCCGCCGTCGGGGCCGCCGCCGGTGTAGCCGTAGTCCCAGCGCGAGGTGTGGAAGGTGTGCCCCTTGAAGTCCTCGATGCCGGGGATGCCGGGCAGCTTGGGCTCGGAGAGGGTGCCGGTGGCGGTGACGACGTACGTGGCGTGGAACGCGTCGCCGCGGTCGGTCGTGACCAGCCACCGGTGGGCGTCGTCGTCCCAGTCGAGGGCGGTGACGGTGGTGGAGAAGAGCGCGTCCTCGTAGAGGTCGAAGCGCTCGGCGATCCGCACGGCGTGCCGCCGGATCTCGTCGCCCGGAGCGTACTTCCACTCGGGTACGTAACCGGTCTCGTCCAGCATCGGCAGGTAGACGTGCGACTCGATGTCGCAGTGGATGCCGGGGTAGCGGTTCCAGTACCAGGTGCCGCCGAAGTCGCCGCCCTGCTCGACGACCCGCACCTTCGCGACGCCCCGCTGCCGCAGCCGCGCGCCCGCCAGGATCCCGCCGAAGCCGCCGCCGACGACCGCGACGTCCACCGTGTCACTCAGCGGCTCCCGCTCGGCGGTCGTCCCGTCCGTGTACGGGTCGGCGGCGAAGTAGCCGAACTCCGCGGTGGTGGAACGGTATTGGGCCGTGGCATCGGGGCGGACGCGGCGCTCGCGCTCGGCGCGGTAGCGCTCGCGCAGGGCCGCCGTCTCCTGCGGGGTGGGGGTCGTGGCGCACTGCGGCAGGTTCGTCATGCGGCGGCTTCCTCTCGTGGGGGTGTGCGGCGGAAGGGGTGCCCGCCCTGGGACTTCCGCGCGGTCACCGGTACCGTAACCCAACAACCGGACAACACTGTCCGGTAGGGGTCCGGTGCGGCCGCCCCATGCAGCGACTCGACTTGAAAGGCCCGCGATGTCGAACCTCACCCCCGCCTCTCCGCTGCGCGACTGGCTCGCGAATCCCGCCGCCGGGCAGCTCCTGCGCGGCATGCTGGCCTCGCAGGGGCAGAGCGAGGAGGCCCTGGCGCCCGCGCTGGGGCTGCCGCTCGAGCAGATCGTGGCGATGTCCGGCGGGAAGTTCCCCGCGGAGTTGGTGGACGCGCTGGTCACCGCGGCCGAGACGGGCGAGGTCCCGGAGGGGCTGCCGACCGCTCCCCCGGCGACCGCCACCACGGCCACCGCCACCACGGACCCGGGCATCGAGATCGGGACCCCCGAGCCGTGGACCGAGCAGGTCACCTCCGGGCGCTTCGCCGGGCAGACCGTCGTGGTCACCGGCGCCGCCTCCGGCATCGGCCGGGCCGTCGCCTCGCGTGTCGTACGTGAGGGTGGCCGGGTCGTCGCCGTCGACGTGTCCGGCGACAAACTCGCCGACCTGGCGGGCGAGTTGGGCGAGCCGCTGGTTCCGGTCACCGCCGACATCACCGAGCCGGCCGCCGCCGAGGCGATCGTCGGCGCGGCGGGCGGCCGGGTGGACGCGCTGGCGAACGTGGCGGGCGTGATGGACGACGACGCCGCCGTGCACGAGGTCGACGACAAGATCTGGGAGCGCGTCATGCGCATCAACGTCGACGGGCCGATGCGGCTGATGCGTGCCGTGGTGCCGGGGATGCTCGCGGCGGGCGGCGGCCGGATCGTGAACATCGTGTCCGAGGCGGCGCTGCGGGGGTCGGCGGCCGGGGCGGCGTACACGACGTCGAAGCACGCGCTGGTGGGGCTGACGAAGTCTTCGGCGTACCAGTATTCGGGTACGGGGGTGCAGGTCAACGCGGTGGCGCCGGGGGCGGTGGCCACGGGGATCGAGGTGCCGGCCGGGGCGGTGTACGGCTCCGCGCGGACCGCGAGGATGCGGGTGGCGATACCGGGGATCGCGCGGGCGGAGGAGTTGGCGGCGTCCGTCACGTTTTTGCTGAGCCGGGATGCGGTGAACCTGAACGGGGTGGTGTTGCCGTCGGACGGGGGTTGGTCGGTGGCGTGATCGCTCGGGTCGACCGTGGTCGACGTCGCGGGGCGCTGCCCCGGACCCCGCTGCTCAATCGCCGCAGGGGCTTGAAATGCCCACCCGCCGCGGGGGCTTGAAAGACCGGCCCTCCTATCCCCCCAACACGAAGGAATGCACACCCATATGCCCACCAGGACGCACACCCTCACTGCCCTCACCGCCACCGTCGGTCTCCTCGGCCTCGCCGGGTGTGGGACGCAGAGCGCCGACAGCTCGGACGGGCGGTCCGCCCCGGCTTCCGGGGAGGAGCGCACCATCCGGGCCACCCAGGTCTCCCACGTCACCAGCCCCCACGAAGCCACTGGCATGACGCTCCTCGAAGGGCCCGTCCTCGGTGAGGACGGTGACCTGCGGGTCGTGGATGTCACGGCGCCGGCCGGGGAGCCGAAGTTGATTTCGGTGGATGTGCGCACCGGGAAGCACAAGGGTGTCTACACCGACAAGAAGGGCGCGTACACCTCCGCGCAGATCAGTCCGCACGACGGGCGCGTGTATCTGACGGAGTACCAGTCGGGCGACGTGCTCAGCGTCGAGCAGGACGGTTCGGACCCGCGGACGTTCTTCTCCGGTGACGTCGACGGCTCCCCGATGAACCCGGACGACATCGCCTTCGACGACGACGGCAATCTGTACGTCAGTGATCTGCACGGCATGAAGACGGGCGAGGCCGAGGGCCGCATCGTGCGGATCGACCGCGACGGTGAGAAGGCCACCGTCCTGGCGGACGAGCTCGCGCATCCCAACGGCGTCATGCTCGACCCGGAGCAGAAGGGGCTGTGGATCAGCGAGCTGGCCAAGGACACCGTCTCGTACCTGCTCCTCGACGCCAAGAAGACCGCGGTCACCACGCGGCACGAGGCCATCCACGTCAACGGCGGTGTCGCGCAGACCGACTCCATCGCCGTGGACGCCGACGGAAATCTGTACCAGGCGCTGCACGGGCGCCCCGCCATGGCCGTCTTCAGCAAGTACGGGGAGCGTCTCGGCACGGTGGAGGTGCCGGCGAAGGAGGCGAAGGGGCTGCAGTCCGCCACCAACGTAGCGATCAAGCCGGGCGGTACGGCGGCGTACATGACGGTCAGCGGTCCGAAGGGCGGCTACGTCTACAAGTTCGACGCGCTCGCCAAGGGCATCCGGCTGTCGAACGGGGGCTGACGCCCGTTCACTCGTCGACGAGCTCGATGGACCGCAGTGGCCCCACCTCGATGCCGAGCAGCCCCCAGGCGGCGCGCGCCAGGCGCTCCCGCTCGGCGAGGGTGGGGCCCGCGACGGCGCCGGACACCATCGCGATGGCGAGCATCAACTCGTCGGCGCCGAGCCCGCGTCCGGCGCTCTCGTACCCGTCGAGCACCGCGCGCACCCGCGCGGACAGCTCGCGCCCCTGCTCGTCGTTGCCGCGCACACGCAGCAGGTCGACGAAGGCGGTGGACCGGGTGATGTGCCAGGTGACGACGCCGAGCACGGACGTGAGGCTCGCGTCCGGCTCGGCGGCGGCCCGTTCGATCTGCCGTACGTTCTCGTCGAGCACGGCCGAGGCGAGGGCCACCCGGTCGGCGAAGTGCCGGTACAGACTCCCCTGGCCGACCCCGGCCCGCCGCGCGACCGAGGACAGCGGCGCGTTCAGGCCGTGCTCGGCGAATACCTCCCGGGCGGCCGCGATGAGCGCGGCCCGGTTGCGGGCGGCGACACGGCGGCCCTGGTTGGCCGGGCGGGGCCGGTCGGCCCGGTCGGGCTGGTCCGGCTGGTCGGGCCGGCCGGGCTGGTCGGGTTCGGAGGGGTTCGTCACCTTGGCAGCGTAATGCAGCACGTCAGGGACCCGATCCGCATCATCAACGTCATCATCCACCTCATCGACAAGGAGAAGAACTCATGTCCAAGCCTGTGGTCGTCGTCATCGGGGTCGGCGGGATGGGGCGGGAGATCGCCCGCCGTCAGGGCTCGGGGGCGCAGCTGGTCGCGGCCGATTTCGACGAGGAGCTGCTGGCATCCGCGGCCGACGAGCTGACGGCCGACGGCTACGACGTCACCCCGGTGCGGGTGGATGTCTCCGAGCGGGCGTCCGTCGCGCACCTCGCGCGGGCCGCCGCGGCGCTGGGTCCGGTGACGCGGGTCGCGCACACGGCGGGCCTGTCCCCGGTGCAGGCGCCGACGGCGGCCGTGCTGGCCGTGGATCTGCTGGGGGTGGCGCTGGTCCTGGAGGAGTTCGGCGCGGTCGTCGCGGCGGGCGGTGCGGGTGTGGTCATCGCGTCGATGGCGGGGCACATGGCGCCGCTGCCGCCCGAGGTGGAGTCCGCGCTGCGCTCCACGCCCACGGACGAGCTGCTCTCCCTGCCGTTCCTGCGCCCCGACGCCCTGTCCGACCCCGGCGCCGCCTACGCCCTCGCGAAGCGCGCCAACCACCTGCGCGTACAAGCCGCGGCGCGGGCGTGGGGAGCGCGCGGCGCGCGGATCAACTCCGTCAGCCCCGGCGTCATCTCCACCCGGATGGGCCGCGCCGAACTGGCCGGTGAGCACGGCTCGCCCATGCGCTCCATGATCGAGACCTCCCCCGCGGCCCGCCCCGGCACCCCGAACGACATCGCCGAGGCCACGTCGTTCCTCCTCTCCCCGTCCGCCTCCTTCATCACCGGCACGGACCTGTTGGTCGACGGCGGAGTGGTGGCAACCCGGCCGCATCAAGCCCCTGCGGCGTTTGAGCAGCGGGGTCCGGGGCAGCGCCCCGCGTCGTAGGACCGGCTCCCGCGCCCGGACCCGAGACGCCCCCTGGACGCCCGCTGCCCCTCGGGAGGAGGCTCACGTCGAGCACACGCCCACGCCAAGGAGCCGTCATGCCCGACCGGCAGGACCCCGTACTCGTCCTGGACCCCACCGCCTCCGACCACCACGCCGAACACCAGGCCCTCCGCTCGCGCGGCGCGGCCACCCGCGTGGACGTCCTCGGCGTCACCGCCTGGTCCGTCTCGGATCCCAGCCTCCTCAAGCAACTCCTCACCAGCCCGCACATATCCAAGAACGCCCGCGCCCACTGGCCGGGCTACGAGGACGCGCTCACCACCTGGCCGCTGGCCCTGTGGGTGGCCGTCGACAACATGTTCACGGCCTACGGCAGCGACCACCGCCGCCTGCGCCGCATGATCGCCCCCGCCTTCTCGGCCCGCCGCATCACCGCGTTACAGGCCGACATCGAGGAACTCGTCACCGGCATCCTCGACCCGCTGGACGCACTCCCGGCCGGCGAAGTGGTCGACCTGCGCGAGCACTTGGCGTACCCGTTGCCGATCGCCGTGGTCAGCCGCCTGATGGGGGTGCCTCAGGCGCAGCGCGGCCAGTTCCGCACGATGGTGGACCGGATCTTCGCCACCACCCTGTCCGCCGACGAGGCCGCCAAGAACACGGCCGCCGTCTACGAGCTGCTGGGCGAACTGATCGCGGCCAAACAGGCCCACCCCGAGGACGACATGACGTCCCTGCTCATCGCCACCCACGACGACGAGGGCGACGGCGGCACCCTCTCCGACGACGAACTGCGCGACACGCTGCTCCTCATGATCAGCGCCGGTTACGAGACGACCGTGAACGTCATCGACCAGGCGGTCACCGCCCCCCTCACCGACCCGGAGCAGCTGGCCCACGTCCGCTCCGGCCGCTGCACATGGCACGACATCGTCGAGGAGACCCTGCGCCACGAACCCGCCGTGAAGCACCTGCCGCTGCGCTACCCGCTCCAGGACATCCCGCTGCCCGACGGCCAGGTGATCAGGAAGGGTGAGCCGATCCTCGCCTCGTTCGCCGCCGCCAACCGCCACCCGGATCTGCACGGCGACACCGCGGACGCCTTCGACGCCACCCGCCCCTCCAAGGAACACCTCGCGTTCGGTTACGGCGTGCACTTCTGCCTCGGCGCCCCGCTCGCCCGCCTGGAGGTCGAGACCGCCCTGCGGCTGCTCTTCGACCGCTTCCCGGACCTCGAACTCGCCATCCCGGCGGCCGAGTTGGCCCCGTACCCCACCCTCATCAGCAACGGCCACACCGCGCTCCCGGTGCGCCTGAGGCCGGGCGGCACCGTGTAGCGCCAGACACACCGAAAGGTGGGGCTCCCCCGGCGCGCCCCACCCTCGGCACCCCTTTTCACCCGATATGTATCGTGTATGACCGCACTGGTCCTCGCCCACTTCGTCGTCGCCCTCTGCGCCGCCCCGCTGATCCGCCGGGCCGGGCCCCGCGGGTTCGTGCTGCTCGCGCTGCCACCCGCCGCCGCGCTCGGCTGGGCGCTCTCCGAGTGGGGCGCGGTGAGCACGGGGCGGCCGAGCGAAGAGGCGTGGTGGTGGATCAAGGACTACGACGTCGAGATCGCGTTCCGGCTCGACGCCCTGTCGCTGGTCATGGTGCTGCTGGCCGCCGGTATCGGGGCGCTCGTACTGCTCTACTGCGTGCGCTACTTCGAGGGCGGGGCGCGGCAGTTGGGGGCGTTCGGCGGGAACCTCCTCGCGTTCGCGGGCGCGATGCTGGGGCTCGTCCTCGCCGACGACCTCATGAGTCTCTATCTCTTCTGGGAGCTCACCACCGTCCTGTCGTTCCTCCTCATCGGCTACGACAGCGAGAAGCGGGCCAGCCGCCGGTGCGCCCTCCAGGCGCTGACGGTGACCTCGGTCGGCGGGCTCGCGATGTTCGTCGGCTTTCTGATGCTGGGTCAACTGGCGGGTACGTACCGGATCTCGCGGATCCTGGAGTCGCCGCCCGCCGCGAGCGGCACCCTGTCGGCGGCGCTCGTCCTCATCCTGTGCGGGGCGCTCGCCAAGTCGGCGGTGTGGCCGCTCAGCATGTGGCTGCCGAACGCGATGGCGGCGCCCACCCCGGTCAGCGCCTATCTGCACGCCGCCGCGATGGTGAAGGCGGGTGTGTACCTGGTGGCGCGGCTCGCCCCCGCCTTCGCCGATGTCGCGCCCTGGCGGCCGGTGGTGCTGACGCTGGGCACGGTCACGATGCTGCTCGGCGGCTGGCGTGCGCTGCGCCTCAACGACCTCAAGCTGGTGCTCGCCTACGGCACCGTCAGCCAGTTGGGCTTCCTCGTGGTGCTCGCGGGCGCGGGAACGTACAACGCGGCGCTCGGCACCATTGCGATGATCCTCGGTCACGCCCTGTTCAAGGCGCCACTGTTCCTCGTCACGGGGATCGTCGACCACGCCACCGGCACCCGCGATCTGCGCAGGCTCTCGGGGGTGGGGCGAAGACTTCCGTGGGTGTGTGCGGTGGCCGTCGTGGCGGGTGCGTCGATGGCGGCGCTGCCGCCGCTGCTCGGGTTCGCGGCGAAGGAGGCGGCGTTCGACGCGCTGCTGCACGGGAGTGTGGCCGAGCGCTGGGTGCTCGCCTGTGTCGTCGCGGGGTCCGCGCTCACCACCGCGTACACACTGCGTTTCCTGTGGGGTGCGTTCGCGCGCAAGCCGGGCGCCCCGGACACCTCCGTGCACCGGGTCGGTGTCACGTTCCTCGCGTCGCCCGCGCTGCTCGCGCTCGGCTGCCTCGTCCTCGGCCCCGGCATCGGCCGGCTGTCGACGCTCTTCGAGCGGTACGCGGATCAGTACGAACTCCCCGCGCATCCTTACCACTTGGCGCTCTGGCACGGCTTCGGGACGGCGTTCTGGCTGTCGCTGCTCGCGTGGGCGGGCGGCGCCGTGCTGTTCGTGGCGCGGGAGCCGGTGGTGCGCCTTGGACGGCGGTTCGCCTGGCCGAAGGCGGACGAGGTGTTCGGGCGGTCCGTGCTCGGCCTGGAGCGGTCGGCGCTGCAGATCACGGGCACCGTACAGAAGGGGTCGCTGCCCTCCTACGTGGCGACCGTGCTCGGTGTCATGTTCGTCGGCCTTGTCGCGGTGCTCGCCACCGACCGGCCCTGGCAGGACACCCCGGCCCCGCGCCTGTGGGACGACCCGATGCAGGCCGCCGTCGGCGCGCTGACGTGTGCCTGCGCCCTGATGTGTCTCGTCGTCCAGCGGCGCATGAAGGCGGCGGTCCTCGCAGGGCTGACCGGGTACGGGACCGCGCTGTTGTACGTCGTTCAGGGCGCGCCCGACCTGGCGCTCACGCAGTTCGGCGTGGAGACGGTGTCGACCGTGGTGCTGGTCCTCGTGCTGCGGCGGCTTCCGGTGTTCTTCGGTGACACGCAGCGGACCTGGCGGTGGGGTGTCAGCATGCTGCTCGCGCTCGGCAGCAGTGTCGCGGTGGCGTGCGCGGTGTGGCTGGCGACGGGCGCGCGCACGGCGGAGCCCGCGGGCGCCGCGATGACCGAGGAGACCGCGCACCACGGCCTCAAGGACGTCGTCGCGACGATCCTCGTGGACTTCAGGGCCTGGGACACCATGGGCGAGTCCGCCGTCCTCGCGGTCGCCGTCCTCGGTGTGACGAGCCTGCTGTACGTGCACCGCCGACAGGGCCGGGCCTCGGCCGCGGCGTCACCGTCCCGGCTGCCGGGCGGGGTGACCGCGTGGTCGCTCGCGACGTCGCGGCTCCAGGTGCCCGCCAAGTACCGGCAGGGCGCGCCCGAGCGGAGCTGGCTGGTGGCCGGTGACACGCTCGCGCCCGAGCACCGCTCGGTGGTCTTCGAGGTGGTGGCCCGGCTCGTCTTCCATCCGATCCTGATGCTGTCCGTGTATCTGCTGCTGTGCGCGGAGAACCTGCCGGGCGGCGGTTTCGTCGGCGGGCTCGTCGCCGGGGTCGCGCTGACGATCCGTTATCTGGCGGGCGGGCGGCACGAGTTGCTGGCCGCCGCCCCCGTCCATCCGGGCTTCTTCACCGGGCTCGGGCTCACCCTGTCGACGTCGGTCGCGCTCGTCGGGCTCGCCGACGGCACGGTGCTGCACGGCTGGACCTGGCACGGGCACCTGCCACTGATCGGCGACTGGCACGCGAGCACCGCCGTCGTCTTCGACCTCGGGGTGTATCTGCTGGTCCTCGGGGTGGTCCTGGATGTCGTACGGGCGCTCGGCTCGAAGATCGACCAGCAGACCGAGTACAGGGCGAGGCTCGCGCTCGCCGGGGAGGCGCAGAGCTCGTGACCGTCAGTCTCACCCTGCTGATCTGCGCGGTCGTCCTGACCACCGCGGGCGGCATCCTCATCCACACCCGCAGCCTCACCCGGGTCCTGGTCGGCATCATCGTGTGCGGCAACGGCGTCAATCTGCTGGTGCTCGCCTCGACGGGCGCGGCCGGGTTCCCTCCGCTGCTGTACCCGGGGGTCGAGCGGGCCCGCGTGACGGATCCGCTGCCGCAGGCCATCATCCTCACCGCCGTCGTCATCACCCTCGCCACGACGGCGTTCGTGCTCGCGATGGCGTACCGCAGCAGCCAGTTGACCGGTTCGGACTTCGTGCCGGACGACGTCGCGGACCGGCGCGTGGTGCTGCGCGCGGAGATCTCCGCGGAGCGGGCCGAGCTGCGCGAGATCCATCGCGGCGAGGGCCCGAGCGCCTGGCGCGACGAGCGCCGAGACCAGCGGCGCAGGCTGCGCGCCGAGCGTGCGTACCAGGCCCGCGCGCGGGACGCGGACGGCGACCTGTGGGACGACGTGCTCGGCGCGGACCCGCCACCGCCCACCGTCGCCGAGCCCGCCACGTCCCGCCCGGAGGAGACCCGGTGAACTCCCTCGTCCCACTGCCCGTCGTGCTGCCCCTCGTGGTGTGCGGGCTCACCCTGTTCATCGGGCCGCGCCTGCGCTGGCTGCACCGGCTCATCACGGTCGGGGTGCTCGCGGCGGTCGTCGCGGTCGATGTGATCCTGCTCGTGGCGGCCGACCGCACGGGCCCGCTCGTCGTGCACCTCGGGGACTTCGGGCCGCCGCTCGGTGTCACCCTCGTCGCCGACCGGCTCGCGGCGCTGATGCTCCTGGTGTCCGGCGCCGTCACGTTCATCGTGCTGATCTACGCGATGAGCCAGGGCATGGCGGACCGCGAGGAGAGCGCGCCGATCGCCGTCTTCCACCCGGCGTACCTGGTCCTGGTCGCGGGGGTGTCCCTCACCTTCCTCGCGGGCGACCTCGTCAACCTGTACGTCGGCTTCGAGATCATGCTGATGGCCAGCTTCGTGCTGCTCACGGTGGGCGCCACCGAGCCACGTGTGCGGGCGGGCTCGACGTATGTCGTCGTCTCGCTCGTCTCCTCGCTGGTGTTCCTCTGCGGAATCGCCGTGTGCTACGCGGCGGTGGGCACGGTGAACTTCGCGCAGCTCGCCCAGCGGATGCCCGAACTCCCGCTGGGCGTAAGGACCTTGGCGGATGTGCTGCTGCTCACGGTGTTCGGGGTGAAGGCGGCGGCGTTCCCCGTCGCGGCGTGGCTGCCGGACTCGTATCCGACGGCTCCGGCGCCGGTGACGGCCGTGTTCGCGGGGCTGCTCACCAAGGTGGGTGTGTACTCGATGATCCGTGCGGACACGTTGTTCTTCCCGGGCAACAGGCTCTCGGGCGCGCTGATGGCGGTCGCCTTCCTCTCGATGATCATCGGGATTCTGGGTGCGGTCGCGCAGACCGACCTGAAGCGGCTCCTTTCGTTCACGCTCGTCAGCCACATCGGCTTCATGCTGTACGGACTCGCGCTCGGCAGCCGGGGCGGCATCGGCGGCGCCATTGTCTACACCGCCCACCACATCACCGTACAGACGACACTGTTCCTGGCGGCGGGGCTGCTCGAAAAGCGGTACGGGACAACGGAGTTGACCCGACTCGGCGGCACCATGCGCTCGGCGCCGCTGCTCGCCGCGCTGTGGTTCGTGCCCGCCATGAACCTCGCCGGGATCCCACCGCTGTCCGGGTTCCTCGGGAAGCTGGGCCTGATGCGCGCGGGTGCGGCGGACGGCGGGGCCTGGTCGTACACGCTGCTCGCGGCGGCGGCCGTGACGAGTCTGCTGACGCTGTACGTGATGGCGAAGGTGTGGAACCTGGTGTTCTGGCGTGCGGCTGCGACCCAGCCCGCCGAGGAGGGCGATGTGTTGGAGGAGAGCGACGATCCGGACTCGGCGCCCGATGACGCCGGAGGCGGCGGGGGTGGCGGGGCTGGTGGAGGTGGTGGCACGTCGACGGCCACCGCCGTGTGCGTACGCACTACCACCCGCATCCCCCGTGTCATGACGGCGGCGACGGCCGCCGCCGTCCTGCTCGGCCTCTCGTACACGCTCCTCGCCACCCCGCTCACCGGCCTCGCGGACCGCTCGGCCGCCGAACTCCTCTCCCGTACGCCCTACGTCGAGGCGGTGCTCGCCCCGTGAACGCCTCCCGCCCCAAGGCGCGTTGGCGCCGCATCGACCTGCCGCTCATCGCCTGGCTCACCGTCATCTGGATGCTGCTGTGGTCGGGCCTGACCTGGGGCAACGCCATCAGTGGCGTGGTCGTCGCGATCGCGCTGTGCCTGGTCTTCCCGCTGCCGGCCGTCGAACTCGACCTGCGCCTGCGGCCGATCGGCATCGTGCGGCTCGCCGGTTACCTGCTGTACGACATGACCTCGTCGACGGTCACCGTGACCTGGCAGACGCTGCGCGCCAGGCCGGGGCCGTCGGCCGTGATCGCGGTGCCGCTGCGCTGCCGCACCGACCTGATGATCGCGGCGACCTCCGTGGCCGTGTCCAGCGTGCCCGGCGGCGCGCTCGTCGAGGTCAACGGCGCCACCGCCACCCTGTTCCTGCACGTCTCGCACGCCGACGACCCGAAGGCCGTGGAGCGCGCCCGCGTCGACGTACGGCGCCTGGAGAACCTCGTCGTACGGGCCTTCGGCACCCGCGAGGAGATCGACCGGCTCGCGCAGGCCGCGACCGACGAACTCCCGGAAGGAAAGGGGCCAGAGGCGTGAAACTCGCCGACGACATCCTGCTCAACGGCGCGCTGGTGCTCATCGTCCTGGCGGGCGCGCTGCTCCTGGTGCGGATCTGGCGCGGCCCCTCGATGCTGGACCGGGCGGTGTCCGTGGACATCGCGGCGGTGCTCATCATCGCCGGGATCGGCATCAACGCCGCCATCACCAGGACCAGTTACTACCTTTCGATCATGCTGGTGATCGCCTTCCTCGGTTTTACGAGCTCGGTGGCCATCGCCCGCTTCATCGCGGCGCGCGACCGGCCAGGGGTACGGACGCGGCCCGGCGCCGTCTCCCTCAGGAAGGGCCGGGGCACGACGCCGGGCCAAGACACCAAGGAGCGCCCGTGAACTGGCACACCGTCACCGATCTCGCCGGATCCGCCCTCCTCTTCGCAGGCGCCGCGGTCTGCCTGACCGGCGTCATCGGCATGCTGCGGCTCCCGGACGTGCTGACCCGCAGCCACGCCGCGACCAACCCGCAGACCCTCGGCATGCTGCTGCTCGTCGCGGGCGTCGCACTGCGGCTGCGCTCGGCGGTCGACCTGGGAACGCTCGCCCTCGTCGCCTTCTTCCAGCTCCTGACCAGCGCGGTAGCGGCGCACCTGGTGGCGCGGGCCGCGTACCGCACGGGTCAGGTCGGCGAGGCGGCGCTGCTCACGGACGAGTTGGCCTCGGCGCGCAAGCAGTGACACCGCCCGCCCTGTCAGGCGGCGGGGCGGACCCGCAGCGGCAGGGATTCCCACGACCGCAGCGTGTTGTTGGCGTGCCGCCGGGGCTCGCCCGTCGGCTCGAACGAGTCGACCCTTCGGGCGAGCGCCGTGAGCAGCGCCTCCGCTTCCAGTCGGGCCACGTGCTGCCCGACGCACTGGTGCAGGCCCATGCCGAAACCGACGTGCCCGGACGGGTCCCGGGCGAGGTCGAAGCGCTCGGGGGCGGTCCAGCGGTCCGGGTCGTGGTTCGCGGAGCCGAGGAACATGAGGATCTTCGTGCCTTCGGGGATCACGGCGCCCGCGATGGTGACATCGGTCGTCGCGGTGCGGAAGAAGGTCTGCACGGGTGACTGCCAGCGGATCGCCTCCTCGAAGGCGACGCGCGCCAACTCCGGCCGTGCGCGCAGCCGTTGCCATTCCTCGGGATGGGTGGAGAACGCGTAGAGGCAGGCGGCGAGGCCGTGCACGGTGGTGTCGACTCCGGCGGTGAGCAGGGAGCGTACGACGAGTGGGGCCTGCTCGTACGTGAGGTCTCCGCGGTCGGCGGCCGCCCAGATGTCCGCGCCGAAGCCGGTGTCGGCGAGGGCCTCGCGGGCGCACTGGGCGCCGACCCACGCGCCGAGTTCGGCGGCCCGGTCCGCGTCGGCGGCGACGAGTTCGTTGCGGGGGCCGAAGGCGTTGAAGGCCATGTTCCCGTAGGGCAGCAGGTTCTCGCGCCCGTCGGGGCCGAGCCCCACGGCATCGGGGAACACGCGCAGCGGGAAGGCTCCGGCCAGCTCCGTGAAGGCGTCGAACTCGGTTCCTTCGGCGAGGACTTGGTCGACCAGTTCGTCCGCCGCCCTCGCCCACAGGTCGCGCAGTCGGCGCAGGGCGGGCGGGGCGAGGATGTCGCGGAGCACGCGGCGTGGGGCGTCGTGCAGGGGCGGGTCGGCCTCGAGGAGCACGCTGGGCTTGCGCCAGGGTTCCTCGTGGCGGAAGTTGGCGAGTCCGACTCCGGAGCCGGACTCGAAGCGCTGCCAGTCGATGAGCGCGGCACGCACCTGCTCGTAGCGGGCGAGGGCGTGCACGTCGTAGCGCGCGAGGCGCACGACGGGTCCGGCCGCGCGCAGCTTCCGGTGCAGGGGTTCGGGGTTCAGCAGGTGTTCCAGGGCGAACGGGTCGATGTCGTCGACGGGCGGCGCGGCGGTCACCTCGGTCATGTCACACACTCCTGTCTCACGGATCCGGTACGAGCTCACAGGTCCAGTACGAGCCGGTCCCCGCAGGACCGGGAGACGCACACCAACATGCAGTCGTGGGCGGCCCGTTGGTGGTCGCTGAGGAGCGAGTCCATGTGGTCGGGCTCGCCGTCGAGCACCGGAGTCAGACACGTCCCGCAGGTGCCCTCCTCGCAGGACGACACGACTTCGACGCCGGCCCCGCGCACGGCTTCCAGGACCGACACATCGGGGGTCACGCGCACGGTCCGCGCGCTGCGCCGCAGTTCCACCTCGAAGGCGGTGTCCCGCACGGGTGCGCCCCGCTCGGCGGCGCTGAACCGTTCGGTGCGCAGCGCGTGCGGGCCCAATCCCGCTCCGGACTGCGCCACGGCGGCGAGCAGCGGCGCGGGCCCGCAGCAGTACACCTTGGCGCCCTCGGGCGGCGGTCCCAGCCACGCGTCCAGGTCGAGCAGCCCCCGCTCGTCCTGGGGCACGATGTGCACGCGCTCGCCGTACGAGGCGAGGAGCTCGTCGCGGAAGGCCATCGACGACCGGGTCCGGCCGCCGTACAGCAACTGCCATTCCACGCCCAGGAGTTCGGCCTGGTGGAGCATCGGCAGGAGCGGGGTGATGCCGATGCCTCCGGCGATGAAGAGGTATCGATTCGAGGGGGCGAGCGGGAAGTTGTTGCGCGGCCCGCCGATCCCGACCCGGTCCCCGACCCGCAGCCGGTCGTGCACGTACGCGGAGCCGCCCCTGCCGTCCGGTTCGCGCAGGACGGCGATGCGGTAGGTGTGCGCGTCCCAGCGGTCGCCGCACAGGGAGTACTGGCGCACCGTGCCGTCCGGGAGGACCAGGTCGATGTGTGCGCCGGGTGTCCAGTCCGGGAGCCGGGCTCCGTCCGGGTCCGCGAGGGTGAGGGACACGACGCCCTCGGCCACCTCTTCCTTGCCTGTCACCATGCCGGTCCCGACCACGCTGTCGCCTCCCGTCGTTGGATGTCCAGGAAGGATGCGGGGCGGGCGAAGGCGCCTTCGAGGCCTTTCTCAATCAGTGAGAGACGAATCGGTGAGGGACGGAGCCGGGGCCGGGGCCGAACGCGCCGCCAGCGCACGGGAGATGCCGCGTGCGGCGGTGCGCACCACGGGCACGACGGCCGTCGCGCCTTCCTCGTTCGGCACGATGACGGACAGCGTCGCGCACACGTCGCCGTGTCCGTCGCGCACCGGCGCGGCGATGCCGAGCGCGTCGGGGTGGAGGTATCCGGGGCAGTACGCGAAGCCCTGCCTGCGGATGTCGGCGAGCAGGGCGCGCAGCCGCGCCGCCGTGGCGGGGGTGTGCGCGGTGTACCGGTGGAGGGGTTCGGCGCACACCCGCTCGCGCAGTTCGGCGGGGCCGTGGGCGAGGAGTACAAGCCCGCCGGAGGACGCGTTCAGGGACAGTCGGCCGGCGATCCGGGTGTAGTTGATGACACCGCCGGGCGCGCTCAGCCGTTCCAGGAACAGCACCTCGTCGCCGTCGAGTACGCCCAGTTGCACATGGTGGCCGACGACGTCGTGCACACCTTCCATGAACGGCATCGCGGTGTCCCGCAGCGACAGGGCGGGCGAGGCCCGTGTCACCAGCTCCCACATGCGAAGCCCGATCCGCACCCGGCGGCCGGTGTCCCGGGCGAGGAAGCCGTGCGCCACCAGCTCGGCGACCAGGCGGGACGCCGTGGCCACGTGCAGGCCGGTGCGCCGGGCGATCGCCGACACCGTCAGGGCCGGTTCGTCGGGCGTGAACGCCTCGAAGATCCGGACGGCCCTGGACAGTACCGATTCGCCGCTCTGTGTCCTCACCCGGCCATCATCGGCGTACGCCGTGGCAGCGGGTCAAGGGGTGAGTTCCGCGCCGACCTCCTCGGCCAGCTCCCTGAGCCACAGGTGTGTCGGGTCGTGGGTGTGCACGGGATGCCACCACAGGGCTTCGCGCAGCGGCACCGATTCGTAGGGCGGCGCCAGGACCCGGACCGGCGCCGACGAGTGCAGGAGTGCGGCGAGGCGGCGCTGCACGAGGGCGATGCGGTCGGTGCCCGCGACGAGGAAGGGCAGCATCGCGAAGTTGTCCACGGACACCTCGACGCGCGGCTCGATGCCGAGCATCCCCAACTGGCGTACGGCGGGGGCGTCGTAGGTCCGCTGGTACGTGACCCAGGGCAGCCGGGACAGGTCCTCCAGGGCGAGCCGCTCGCCGACCCGCTCGTTGCTCTCGGCCACGAGGAACACCCACTCGTCGTGGAACAGGTCGGTCTGCGGCATGTCACTGACGACGCCGTGCGGCATCAGCAGTCCGTCGGTGGTGCTGAGCAGCACGCCGAGGTCCTCGACGACGGTGGGCGGAGTCCCGGTGAAGCGGAGCCGGACGTTCGGCGCCTCGGTGTGGATGCGGCGGGCGAGGGCGGCGCCGAAGACGGCCACGGCGTAGTCGGACGCGAGCAGCGTGAACGTGCGGCTCTCGGTGGCCGGGTCGAAGGCGGCCTGGCTGCTGAAGAGGCGCTCCAGGAGGTCGTACGCGGTCGAGGTGCGCTCAAGCAGCACCTTGCCGAGCGCGGTGAGTTCGTACTGGCCGCCGTTGCGGGCGAGCAGTTCGTCTCCGAAGTGGCGGCGCAGCCGGGACAGGGCCGCGCTCATGGCGGGCTGGCTGAGCCCGACGCGGTGACCGGCCCGTGTCACGTTGCGCTCTTCCAGCAGGGCGCGGAGGGCGACGACGAGGTTGAGGTCGAGGCGGGACAGGTTCACGGGTGTTCCTAGCGGCTGGTCGGCGGCGACGGCTCAAGGATATTCGTCCCATGGATGTTCCACATCCACACAATCTATTTCCCTGATCGGGGGTGCAGGGGCCAGATTAGTCACGACGCCATCTGGAGGACACACCTGTGAAACCCGAAGCAGCCGAAGCGGCTTCCCCGTTGTTCGCCGGCCCGTACGCCCTCGCGACCTTGTCCGGCACCGGCCACCCCGCCTTCCCCGCCCTCGTCCGCGCCGACGGCGCCGTGGTGGACCTGCGTGCCGCGCTCGGCGACGCCCGCCTCACGATGCTCGAAGTCCTTGACCGGTGGCCGGAGTTGGAGCCCCGGCTCGCGGGCCTTGCCGACGCGGCCCCGGCGGACGCTCCGTCCGTCGACTCGTTCCGGGTGCACGCTCCGGTCGCGCCGCGCCAGGTGGTGCAGTCGGGTGCCAACTACCGGCAGCACGTCATCGACCTGCACGTCGCGCACCGGGCCCCGGGCGACGAGCGTCCGGAGGAGGAGCGGCGCGCCGAGGCGGCGGACATCATGGACCGCCGGGCCGCCGACGACCTGCCGTACGTGTTCATCGGCCTGCCGAGCGCCGTCACCGGCCCGTACGACGACGTGGTGCTGCCCGCGTGGGCCGAGAAGCCGGACTGGGAGCTGGAGTTGGCGGCGGTCATCGGCCGGCCCGCGCACCGGGTGTCGGTCGAGGAGGCGCTGGAGTACGTCGCCGGGTACACGATCGCCAACGACCTCACCGACCGTGCCACGGTGTTCCGCCGCGACATGCCGCAGATCGGCACGGACTGGATGCGCAGCAAGAACGCGCCGGGGTTCACGCCGCTCGGGCCGTGGATCGTCCCGGCGCCCTCCGTCGGTGACACGTCCGATCTCCAGGTCACGTTGAAGCTCAACGGCGAGGCGATGCAGGACGAGTCGACGAAGGACATGATCTTCTCGGTCGCGCGGATCGTGTCGTACGCGTCGCAGACGGCCCAACTCCTGCCGGGTGACGTGGTGTTGACCGGCTCCCCGGCCGGGAACGGCATGCACTGGGGCAGGCTGCTGCGGGACGGCGACGTCATGGACGCGTCCGTCACCGGGCTCGGCGCGCAGCGCACCCGCTGCGTCGCGGAGGTGGCCCGGTGACCCTGGACCGGCACGACCCCGAGGGCGCGATCGCCGAGGCCGCCAAGTCGTACTCGAACTGGGGGCGTTGGGGCGAGGACGACGTGCTGGGCACGCTCAACTTCCTCGACGAGGCCAAGCGCCGGGAGGGCGCGGCGCTGGTGCGGCGCGGCGTCAGCTTCTCCCTGGCGCAGAGCTTCGACATGGACGGGCCGCAGAAGGGCTGGCGGCGCCGCACGAACCCGGTGCACACCATGCTCGACACCGGCACCGACGCCGCCCTCGCCAACCAGGGCTTCCCGCACGGCATGGGCGGCGCCGACGACGTGATCGCGATGCCGCTGCAGTGCTCGACGCAGTGGGACGGGCTCGGCCACATCTTCGACCACGGCAAGGCGTGGAACGGCCGGGACGCCGCCCGCACCGTCACCTCCGAGGGCGATCTGGTGACCGGCATCGAGCACATGGCGCCGTACGTGGCCGGTCGCGGCGTGCTCCTCGACGTCGGCCGGGTCGTCGGCGGCCAGGACGTCGGCGACCGGGGCGGCGGTGCGGACGGGGAGCTGCCCGACGGTTTCGCCATCACCGAGGACCACCTGGCCGCCACCGCCGAGGCCCATGGTGTGTCGGTCGGCCGCGGCGACATCGTGGTCGTGCGCACCGGACGTCTCGCCCGCGCGCGCCGCGAGGGCTGGGGCGAGTACGCGGGCGGCCCCGCGCCCGGCCTGTCGTTCGGCACGGCGGGCTGGCTGCACCGCACGGAGATCGCGGCGATCGCCACGGACACCTGGGGCTTCGAGGTGCGGCCGAACGAGTTCGAGCACGCCTTCCAGCCGCTGCACCAGGTCGCGATCCCCAACATGGGGCTGCTGATCGGCGAGATGTGGGACCTGGACGCGCTCGCCGACGACTGCGCGCGTGACGGCGCGTACGACTTCTGGCTGACCGCCGCTCCCCTGCCGATCACCGGCGCGGTGGGCTCGCCGGTCAACCCGATTGCCGTCAAGTGACCCGTCAACCACCTTGTGGAACAGAGGAGTTCCCCGCATGAGCACCCCCCGTACCGTCCTCGTCATCGGCGGTGGCGCGGCCGGCAACGCCGCGACGATCCTGCTGCGCCGCGCCGGGGTCGCGGTCGACCTCGTCGAGGCGAAGGACGACTGGAACGCCACCGCCGGATCCGGCATCACCCTCCAGGGCAACGCGCTGCGCGTGCTGCGCGAGCTGGGTGTGTGGGACCGGGTCGAGAAGTCCGGGTACGGCTTCGACGCGGTCGGGATCACCGCCCCCGACGGCACCGTCCTGCACGTCTCCGAGGACCTGCGCACGGGCGGCGACGACCTGCCGGCCACCGTCGGCATGCAACGCCCCCGGTTGCAGGCCATCCTGATCGACGCGGTCCGCGCGAGCGGCGCCACCGTCCGCCTCGGCGTCCGCGCCGAGTCCTTCCAGCAGTCCGTCGACGGGGCAGGTGTCACCGTCCGCTTCACCGACGGCACCGAAGCCCGCTACGACCTCGTCATCGCGGCCGACGGCCTCGGCTCCACCACCCGCGCCGCCGTCGGCATCACGGACCGGCCGGAGCCCACCGGCATGGCCATCTGGCGCGTCGCCGTCCCGCGCCCGGCCGGTCTCACCCGCACCGACCTCGCGTACGGCGGCCCCGCCTACATCGCCGGCTACTGTCCGACGAGCGAGTCCACGATCTACGCGTACGTCGTCGAGGACAAGCGCGACCGCGCGACGATTCCGGCAGACGCGTACGCGGCCGAGATGCGCCGCCTCGCGTCGGCCTACGGCGGGCACTGGCCGGAGATCACCTCGCACATCACCGACCCGACGCAGGTCAACTACACGTGGTTCGACCGCATGTTGGTGGAGGGCTCGTGGCACCGCGGCCGTGTGGTGCTCGTCGGCGACGCGGCGCACTGCTGTCCCCCGACCCTCGCCCAGGGCGCGGCCCTCTCCATGGAGGACGCCTGGGTGCTCGCCCAGCTGCTCACCGCCACCGACACCTGGGACGACGCGCTGCTGCAGGCGTACTACGAGCGGCGTATCGCCCGCGTACGGCCGGTCGTCGAGGCGTCCGTCCAGATCGGCCAGTGGCAGCTCGACGGAGTCCGCGACGCCGACGTGCCGGGCCTCATGGGCCGCACGATGACCATGCTGCGGGAGCTGCCGTGACCACGACCCCCACCATCGACGTGCACGCCCACGTCCTGCTGCCGGAGATCGAGCAACTGGTCGCCGGACTACCGGGGTTGGAGGCGGCGAGGGAGCTGGACGCGCGGCGCAACGGCCCGGACGCGCTCACCGTCAGTGGCGCGATGATCCGCGAGCGGTTCGCCCGGCTCACGGACGTCACCGCGCGCCTCGCGGCCATGGACGAGCAGGGCGTGGACGTCCAGCTGGTGAGCCCGTCGCCCTCGCACTACCACTACTGGGCCGACGCCGAGACCGCGGAGAAGGTGTACCGGCTCGCCCACGAGGCGGTGGCGGCGCACTGCACGCAGGCCCCAACACGCCTGTTTGGACTGGGACTTGTGCCGCTTCAACACCCAGGTCTGGCCGTCGATGCACTCGACCACGCGCTGGACTCGGGGCTGCTGGGCGTCGAGCTGTCCAGCCACGCGCCCGGTCGCGAGCTCTCCGACCCCGCGTACGAACCGCTGTGGGCGCGGGCCGCCGAGACGGGTGCGCTGCTGTTCCTGCACCCGTTCGGCTGCACGCTCGACGAGCGGCTCGACCAGTGGTACCTGTCCAACAGCGTGGGCCAGCCGACCGAGAACGCGGTGGCGCTCTCCCACCTCATCTTCTCCGGCGTCCTCGACCGCCACCCCGGCCTGCGGATCGTCGCGGCGCACGGCGGCGGCTATCTGCCGACCCACATCGGCCGCGCCGACCACGCGTGGCGCGCCCGCACCGACGCCCAGGCGTGCGCGCACGCGCCGAGCAGCTATCTGCGGCGCCTCTACTTCGACTCGCTCGTCCACGACCCGTACGCACTACGGGAGTTGGTGCGCGTGGCCGGAGCCGACCGGGTGCTGCTCGGCTCCGACTTCCCCTTCGACATGGGCAGCGCGGACCCGCTCGGCGACCTGCGCGCCGCCGGGCTGCCCGCCGCCGACCTCGACGCCGTCCGGGGCGGCACCGCGGCCGCCCTCCTCCGGAAGGACTGATCCACCATGACCGCACGCCTGCTCACCCACCTCCGCCACGTCGACCTCGCCGTGCCCGACTACGAGAAGCAGCTCGACTTCTACTCCGGCGTCTGGGGCCTGACCACGACCACCGAGGACTCCGGCCTGTCCTTCCTGGCCGCCGAGGGCTCCCCCGAGCAGTACGTCGTCCGGCTGCGCAAGGCCGAGGAGAAGCGCCTCGACCTCGTCTCGTACGGGGCTGCGAGCCCGGCCGATGTCGACACGCTCGCGGAGCGACTCCTCGCGGGGGACGTTCAGCTGGTATCCCGTCCTGGGAAGCTCGACACTCCCGGCGGCGGTTACGGCTTCCGCTTCTTCGACGTCGACGGGCGCACCATCGAGGTCTCCGCCGATGTCGAGGCGCGGCGGCACCGCAGGATCGAGGAGAAGGAGGCCATCCCGGTCAAGCTCTCCCACGTCGTCCTCAACTCCCCCGATCTGAACCGGACTCGGGAGTGGTACGAGCGCCACCTCGGCTTCGCGCTCTCCGACACCCTCTCCTCGCCGCACATGGGCGAGGTCATGCACTTCATGCGGATCTCCAGCCGGCACCACTCCATGGCGATCGCGCAGGGCCCGCACACCGCGCTGCACCATGTGTCGTTCGAGATGCGCGGCCTGGACGAGTACATGCGGGGCTCGGGGCGTGTCATGCGCGCCGGGTTCAAGAAGATCTGGGGGCCAGGCCGGCACCTCGCCGGTGACAACACCTTCACGTACTTCCTCGACCCGCACGGCAACACCGTCGAGTACACGACGGAGCTGGAGGAACTCGACGAGGACACCTGGCACCCGCACATCTACGACTTCTCGAAGCCCGAGGTCACCGACCAGTGGGGCACGGCCAACGCGATGAACGAGTTCGTCGCCAAGGAGTCCTTCAACGACCCCGACCGCGGCGTGTTCGTCGCCCCGCCGGTCTAAGCACTCCTCCAACTCCCCCAACTCCCCCAACTCCCCCAACTCCCCCGCCTGGAGCCGCCGATGCGCTTCGCCACGTACACCCACCGGCACGAGACACGTGTCGCCGTCGTCGCGGACGACGACACCCTCCGTCCGCTGCCCGGCACCCGCACTCTCACCGAGGTGATCGCCGCCGGTTCGGGCCTGCCCGACCTGCTGGCCCTCGGCCGCGCCGCCCTCGACACACCACCGGGGCCGCACCTCTCCGAGGTCCGGCTCCACGCACCCCTCCAGCCGCCGTCCGTACGGGACTTCGTGGCCTTCGAGGAGCACGTCGAGGGGGTACGCCGCTCCGTCGACGGGGCGGTGGGCGTACCCGAGCAGTGGTACGCGGCGCCGACGTTCTACTTCTCCAACCCGCACGCCGTGTACGGGCCGGGCGAGGACATTCCCATGCCACCCGGCTCGGCCGTCCTCGACTTCGAGCTGGAGGTCGGCGCGGTCATCGGCCGCGAGGGCCGCGACCTCACCCCGGAAGCAGCCCGCGAACACATCATCGGCTACACGGTGTTCAACGACTGGTCGGCCCGCGACCTCCAGTCCGCCGAAATGAAGGTCGGCCTCGGCCCCTGCAAGGGCAAGGACACCGCGACCACCCTCGGCCCGTACCTCGTCACCGCCGACGCACTCGACCCGTACCGCGACGCCGAGGACCTGCTGCGGCTCTCGCTCACGGCCGAGGTGAACGGCGAGGTCGTCGGCAAGGACCTGCTGTCCAACATGAGTTGGACGTTCGAGGAGATGGTGGCCTACGCCTCGCGCGGTACGCGTGTCGTCCCCGGCGACCTCCTCGGCTCCGGCACCTGCGGCAACGGCGGCTGCCTCGCCGAACTGTGGGGTGTGCGCGGCGAGCGGACACCCCCGCCGCTGAAGCCCGGCGACACCGTCACCCTGACCGCAGAGGGAATCGGCACGGTCACCAACACCGTGGTCCCCGGGCCCGCCCCGCTCCCGCTGCCGACCGGCCGCCGCCGCCCACGGGAGCGGCCCTGAGCGGTCCGCCCGGCAGCTAGTGCGAGCCCGGCGTATGTCCGAAGGCCCGCCGGAACACGTCGATGAACGCGCTGGTCGACGACCATCCGCACAGGTTCGCCACGGTCGTCACCGGCGTCCCCTCCGACAGCAGGATCAGCGCGCGGTGGAGGCGGAGTTGGGTGCGCCACTGCGGGAACGTCATGCCGAGGTCGGCGCGGAAGAGCCGGGACAGGGTGCGGTCGCTCGCGCCGACCTCGCGGCCGAGCTCCGCCAGGGTGCGGCGGTCGGCCGGGTCCGCGTGCAGCAGGTCGCACACCGCGCGCAGCACGGGGGTGGTGGGTGTCGGCAGGTGCAGGGGCTGCTGCGGGGAGAGCTTCAGCTGGTCGAGCAGGACGGCGCGCAGGCGGGCGCGTTCGGGGCTTTCCCCTTCGGGGCCCTCCCCTTCGGAGGCTTCCCCTTCGGAGGCTTCCGCTTCGGAGGCTTCCCCTTCGGAGGCTTCCGCTTCGAGGCGTTCTCCCTCGGCGCCGCCTTCCCGGGCGCCGCGCGTGTACTCGACGATCAGCTCGCGCAGCAGCGGGCCGACCGCGAGCACGGCGGGGGCGGCCAGGCCCAGCGGGTTCGTCGTCGCGGGCAGCCCCACGAAATGCAACTCGACGTCGCCGTGCGCCTGGTGGGCGTGGACGGTGTCGGCGGGCACCCACAGGGCGCGGGTCCCGGGCGCCACCCACGAACCGGCGTCCGTCGTGACGGCGACGACGCCCCGGCCCGCGTAGACGATCTGGTGGTCGTCGTGCCGGTGGGCGTCGATCTCGGCGCCGTGCGGCATGTGGCGGGCGTACGTGGGGGCCACCGGGGTGTGGCGGACGGCGTGGCGGATCTTCGGCATTGTCTGGCAGGTTATCGGAAGCGGGCCAGGGCAGCCCGTGGCGAGGATGATCCGGTGCGAAAGAACACCTCCATCCCTCTGCTCTCCGTCGGGCACGCGTGCGTGGACGTCTATCAGGGCGCCGTCGCCTCGCTCGTCCCGTACTTCGTCGCCGAACGCGCCTACAGCTACGCCGCCGTGTCCGGCATCGTGCTTGCCGCGTCCCTCCTCTCCTCCGTGGCCCAGCCGGTCTTCGGCCTGCTCACCGACCGGTGGGCGATGCCCTGGCTGCTCCCGCTCAGCACGCTGCTCGCGGGCGTCGGCATCGCGCTGAGCGGGGTCAGCGACTCGTACGCGGTGACGCTCGCCGTCGTCGCCATCTCCGGAATCGGTGTCGCCGCCTACCACCCGGAGTCCGCGCGGGTGGCCCGGCTCGCGAGCCGTGGCAGCCACAGCGCCATGGCCTGGTTCTCCCTCGGCGGCAACATCGGTTTCGCGCTGGCCCCTCTCCTGGTGGCCGCCGCGATCGCCGCGGGCGGCCTGAACCTCACGCCGCTGCTTGTGCTGCCCGCGGCGGTCGGCGCGGCGATCTGCCTGCCGGTGCTGCGCGCCCTCGGCCGCCGGGGCATCGGAGCTTCCGCCGCCGACGCGGCCCCTGCGCGGGACGACGTGCCCGCGTTCGTCCGCCTGTCGTTCGCGGTGGTGTGCCGCTCCATCGTCTTCACCGGCCTGAGCACCTTCATCTCCCTGTACGCGACGCAGCGCATGGGCGGCAGCGAGGTGGCGGGCACCGTCGCCCTGTTCGTGCTGTACGTGGGCGGCGCGGTCGGCAGCGTCCTGGGCGGCGCGCTGGCGGGACGCTGGGACCGGGTCACCGTCTCGCGCTGGTCGTACCTGCTGACGGCCGCTTCGGTGGCGGGCGTGGTGTGGGTGCCGGGTCCGGCGCTGTACGGCTTCCTCGCGCTGACCTCGGCCGGGCTCTACGTCCCGTTCTCGCTCCAAGTCACGCTCGGCCAGGACTACTTGCCCTCGCGCGTCGGCACCGCGAGCGGCATCACGCTCGGCCTCACCGTGAGCATCGGCGGCCTTGCGAGCCCCCTCATCGGCAGCATCGCCGACCATACGTCGCTGCGCACCGCGCTGACGCCGCTCATCGTCATGCCGCTGCTGAGCTGGCTGCTGTTCCGGGCGCTGCCGGAGCCGGGGACCGATACCGTAGCCTCTGATCGATCATTGCTCAAAGAGCCCGCAACGCCCGCATCGCCCGCACCGTAGGAGAGCCACCGTGCCCAGCTCGCCCACTTCCGCGCCGTCCTCCGGCCCCCTCGCCCGCGTCCCGCTGCACGAGCAGGTCCGCCGCTTCGTCCTCGAAGGTCTGGTGGCGGGCCGCTGGGGGCCCGGCGACCGGGTCGTGGAGCGGCGCGTGGCACAGGAGTTGGGCGTGAGCCAGGCGCCGGTGCGGGAGGCGCTGCGCGAGCTGGAGACCATGGGCCTCGTGACGTACGCGCCCAACAAGGGCGTGCGCGTACAGGAACTCACGCTGGGTCAGCTGCGCGACGTGTACCTGGTGCGGGCCTCACTGGAGCGGCGGGCCGTCATGCTCGCCGCTCCGCGCCTGGCCGGGAACGTGACCGGCCTCGAACGGCACCTGCGGGCGATGCGGCACGCCGCCACCGAGGGGAAGACCGACGAACAGGCCCTGCACGGCGTCGCGTTCCACCGCGCCATCGTGCACGCCTGCGGCAACCCCGTGCTGATCCGGCACTGGGACTGGCTCGGCGTGGAGGCCTGGACGCGGCTGTCCCTGGGGTGGCTGCGCACGGATCTGCACGACAACGCGGAGGACCACGAGGAGCTCGTCGAGGGGTTGCGGCGCGGTGATCCGCACCTGGGTCGGCTGATGGAGCGGCACGTCATGGACTACGCCCGCAAATGATCGATCATTGGAAATTACTTGCCGGTATTCATTGACCGGCCCATCCGGCCCGGCCTAGCTTCTGCATGAAGGAAACGATCTTTCACAGTGCGGAAGGACAGGCGATCCCTATGTCCCAGGTGCCCCCGGTGTCCCCGATGTCCCCGGTGTCCCCGGTGTCCCCGGTGTCCCCGGTGTACTCGAACCACCAGCTGGACCAGCTTCCCGAGCCCGATCCGCAGGAGGTCGCCGAGTGGCTGGCCTCCGTGGACGGCGCGGTCGGCGCCGTCGGTCAGCGGCGGGTGGGCCGGCTCCTGCGGCGCGTCGTCGACCACGCGCTCGCCGCGGGTGTGCCGCTGCCGCCGCCCTCCTCGACGCCGTACGTCAACACGATCCCGACGGACGCCGAACCGGCGTACCCCGGCGACGAGTCGATGGAGTCGCGGATCACCGCGTGGAACCGCTGGAACGCCGCGGCCATGGTGACGCGCGGCAACGACCGCGGCGGCCTCGGCGGCCACATGGCCACCTACGCCTCCGCCGCCTGGCTGTACGAGGTCGGCTTCCAGCACTTCTTCAAGGGCAAGGACGCCGACGGCAGCGGCGACCAGCTCTACGTACAGGGGCACGCCTCACCCGGTGTCTATGCCCGCGCGTTTCTCGAAGGGCGCCTGAACGAGGGCGAGTTGGACCGGTTCCGGATGGAGGCGGGCGGCGGCGGACTGCCCTCGTACCCGCACCCGCGGCGCCTTCCGTGGCTGTGGGAGTTCCCCACCGTGTCGATGGGCCTCGGCCCCATCTCGGCCGTCTACCAGGCCCGCTTCAACCGCTACCTCCAGCACCGGGGCATCAAGGACACCAGCCGCAGCCATGTGTGGGCGTTCCTCGGTGACGGTGAGATGGACGAGCCGGAGTCGACGGCCGCGCTGAACCTCGCCGCCCGCGAGGAGCTCGACAACCTCACCTTTGTCGTCAACTGCAACCTCCAGCGCCTCGACGGCCCGGTGCGCGGCAACTTCAAGATCATGCAAGAGCTGGAGGCGCAGTTCCGGGCGGCCGGCTGGAACGTCGTCAAGGTGCCGTGGGGCGTGGAGTGGGACGGGCTGCTCGCCACGGACGCGGACGGCCTGCTCCTCGACGCCCTGGACACCCTGCCCGACGGCCAGTTGCAGACCTTCGCCGCGCGCGACGGCGCGTACATCCGCGAGCGCCTGTTCGCTGGGCCGCTCGCCGGTCTCGCCCGGCCGTACTCGGACGAGGACCTCGCCCGGATCGTCGGTACGTCGCGGGGCGGCCACGAGCCGCGCAAGATCCACGCCGCGTACCGTGCGGCCGTCGACCACAAGGGCGCGCCGACCGTCGTCCTCGTGCAGACGGTGAAGGGCTGGACGCTCGGCCCCGGCTTCGAGTCGCGCAACGCCAACCACCAGATGAAGAAGCTCTCCGGCAAGGAATTCCGCGCCATGCGCGACCTGTTGGAGCTTCCCATCCCCGACTCCAGGCTCGGCGACGACCTCGTCCCGTACGCCCACCCGGGCGCCGACTCCGACGAGGTCGCCTACCTCCAGGAGCGCCGCCGCGCGCTCGGCGGCCCGGTCCCCGCCCGCCGCGTCGTGAACCGCCCGCTCCCGGCGCCGTCCGCCAAACCCTTCGAGACCCTCGCCAAGGGCTCGGGCAGTCAGGGGATCGCCACGACGATGGCGTTCGTCCGCCTGGTCAAGGACCTGCTGCGGGAGAAGGAGACCGGGCCGCGCTGGGTGCCCGTGGTCCCCGACGAGGCCCGCACCTTCGGCATGGAGTCCCTGTTTCCCTCCGCCGGGATCTACTCCCCCAAGGGCCAGACGTACGAGCCCGTGGACCGCGACCAGCTCCTCTACTACAAGGAGTCGAGGGACGGTCAGATCCTCAACGAGGGCATCACGGAGGCCGGTTCACTGGCCTCCTTCACCGCCGCCGCCACCTCGTACGCGACCCACGGCGAGCCGCTGATCCCCTTCTACATCTTCTACTCGATGTTCGGCTGGCAGCGGACGGCCGATCAGTTCTGGGCGCTGGCCGACCAGTTGGGCCGCGGCTTCGTCGTCGGCGCGACGGCGGGGCGGACGACGATGACGGGCGAGGGCCTGCAACACGCCGACGGCCACTCGCACTTGATCGCCTCCACCAACCCGGCGTGTCTGCCGTACGATCCGGCGTTCGCGTACGAGGTCGGTGTCATCGTCCGCGATGGCCTGCGGCGCATGTACGGGGAGGACCCGGAGGACGTCTTCTACTACCTCACCGTCTACAACGAGACGAAGACGCAGCCGCCGATGCCGGAGGGTGTCGAGGAGGGCATCGTGCGCGGCCTGTACCGCTACCGCGCCATCGACCACCCCGCTACCGACGCCCCGCGCACCCAACTCCTCGCCTCCGGCACGGCGATCCACTGGATTCTGGAGGCGCAGGAACTGCTCGCGAAGGACTGGAACGTCGCCGCCGACGTGTGGTCCGCGCCGTCCTGGACGCTGCTGCGCCGCGACGCGATGGAGGCGGAGGCCGATGGCCGGGTCCCGTACGTGACCGAGGCGCTGGCCGACGCGCCCGGTCCGGTCGTCGCGGTGTCGGACTGGATGCGGGCGGTGCCCGACCAGATCGCGCCGTGGGTGACCCAGCAGTGGACGTCCATCGGCACCGACGGCTTCGGCCTCTCCGACAACCGGGCCAACGCGCGCCGCCACTTCGGGGTCGACGCCGAGTCGATCGTCGTGCACGTGCTGCGTACGCTGGCCGCGCGCGGCGAGGTCGCGGCGGACGCCGCCGAACGGGCTGCCCGGCACTATGGCCTGACGGGTACGGAGGAGCGCGCGGAGGCGGGCGACGCTCCCGCCTCCGTCTCCGCCGCCTCCGCCGCCCATGCGACCCCGCTGGTCCGCAGGCTCGCCGCCCGGTCGGGCGTCGACCTGTCCACGGTGCGCGGTACCGGAGTCGGGGGCCGTATCCGCAAGCAGGACGTCGCTTCCGCGGCGCGCTAGACGATGCCGGTGAGTCGGGCGTCGTCCGACGTCCGCTCACGCACCGCCGTGGCGGGCGTCGGGGTCACCTCGCGGACCGTCACCGCCAGGCTGTTGTCTGCGGTGAAGTAGGGGCGCATCCGGACCTGTTGGCCTCCGGGACGGGTGTGGAAGGCCGGGGGCACGGCGTCGGTTCCCTTGCGCATCGGCACGTCTCCGCCGATGCGGCCGACCGGGATCCGGGTCCCGCCGTCGACCAGGTGCACGTCCCAGAATTCGCGGTCGTCGCCGCGTGCCGTGCTGTGCTCGGCGAAGTCGGCGTGCGGCAGCGAGAACCACACCTGGCCGTCGGAGACCACGACCTCCGCCGACTCGAAGGAGGTCCGCGTGCCGCGCAGTGACGCCACCACCACGGTGTCGTCCCCGAGCGGCCGTCCGAAGATCGTGCCCTGCACGATGGTGGCGGGTTCACCGGTGTCCACGGTGCCGATCTCCAGGTGTGCGGGGCGGGCCCAGGCGCGTACGGCGAGGTGTCCGTTGGAGGTGGCGTAGGGGATCCGGGAGATGACCTGACCCTCCGTCACATCCGGTGCGCGGCCGACGAGTTCGGCGGTCTCGACGGTCAGGGCGCGCACCCGGCGGCGTACGCCGGTCGCCGTCTGCTCGACGTACGAGTGCCACTCGCCCTCGTCCAGCGCGAGGTCCCGGCCCACGCGGGCGCGCAGGGCCTCCGGTTCCCGGTGCAGCGGCAGGCGGAGTTCGTCCTCGCCCCGGCGCAGGACGAGTACCGCGTGGTGGGTGGGCACCCCGGTGACACGTACCTCGATGTCACCGCCCGGCGCGGCCGTCGCGCGGGCCACCGGGTGGAAGCCGGGGACGCGGGTGAGGCGTTGGGCGCGCTTCGGCATCAGGGCGCGGACGGCGGGGGCGAGGACGGGGGTGCGCAGGGAGGCGCGGAGCACGGGGCGGGCGACGGTACCGGCGTGCCTGCGCACCCGGCCGGACATGGGTCGCCGCGCCGCCGGGGCCGGCACGAGGACTCCGGGTCCCCGCAGCTCCGCCACCAGCGCCAGGAATCGCTCGGCCGCCGTCCGCGGTGTGAACGTCAGCGCCTTCGCGCGCGCCGCCTCCGCCATCGCGTGGCGCCGCTCGTCGTCCTCGATGAGGTCGAGCAGCGCGGCGGCGAACTCCTCGGGATCGCCTGGCTGGACGAGGTAGCCGTCCTGTCCGTCGTCGAGGATCTCGCCGGGCCCGTACGGGCAGTCGGTGGCGACGACGGGCAGGCCCGCGTGCATGGCCTCGACGAGGGTCATACCGAAGGACTCGGCGTTCGACGAGACCGCCGCGACGGCGCCCTTCGCCCACTCCGGTTCGATGGGTGCGACGGCTCCCATGAGGCGTACGTGGTCACTCAGCCCCGATGCCAGGATCTGCTCGCGGAGCTGCCCGGCGAGGCGGCCGCGGCCGTAGAGGCGCAGCGACCAGTCGGGGCGCTTGGCCACGACGTGTCCGAAGGCCTCGATGAGGAGGGCGTAGTTCTTCACGGGTATGAGCCGGCCCGCCGCCACGACCACCTTGGTGCGTCCGGTCGACGCGGCGACATCCGGTACGGGGACGCCGTTGGGTACGCAGCGGATCTCGGTGCCGATTCCGGGCAGGGCCTCGCGGTAGCTCTCGGCGTCGGCGTAGGAGGCGGTGGTGAACGCGTCGAGGGCGGCGATCGCCCGGTCCTGGGCGGCCTCGATGGCCGGTTTCTGCAGGGCGCGGGTCAGGTGTTCCTGTCCGATGCGCAGGGCGCGGCGGGGGCCGTGTTCGGCGAGCAGCACATTGATGCCGGGTCGTGTTCCCACGATGACGTCGGCGTCGGTGCGCTCGAACCACTCGACGACGCGCTGATCGGTGCGGGTGCTGGCGAGCTTGTACGGGCCGTCGGCGCGGAGGTAGAGCCGCGAGGGGTTGGCGGCCGGGTCGTGCTCGGGGTCGAAGGCCGGGGAGTCGGGCCGCGCGTCCACGAGCGGCAGCATCCTCACTCCGGGTGGCGGCTTCAACGCGGGGTGTTCCCTGGAGCGCACGAGCGACACGATCTCCACTTCGTGGCCCGCCTCGGCGAGTGCGCCCGCGAGGTTCATGGTGGAGCGGATGGTGCCGCCTATTCCATAGGCGTTGAAGACAATAAAACCGAACTTCATGCGTGGAGCGCCCGTTCTGTGGTGCTGAGCGTGACGCGCGGGGTTGCCGTCGCCCGTCCAATTACATGCGGATATGCGGACATTCGCGACTTTTGAGTCTCACTCACGCCAACACCCCGACGGGACCGGGGTGTTGGGTAACGACGGTGCGGGGTTCACCAGTTACACACCGCGCGCACCCGACTACGTACGGGTGGTGTCACGTCGTCGAACCGTGCGGCGACGACGGGCGCGAGGAGCCCGAGCGCCGCGACGGCCGCGCCCACATGCGGCGGCGCCGCACCGGACAAGGCCGTACCCGCGCCACGGCCCCTTCCGGTTGATAGGCAAGCGAACACTTGCCTATGCTGGCGTCGTGGCCGATGACCTTTTCAAAGCCTTGGCCGACCCCACCCGCCGTACGATCCTCGACGAGCTGACGCTCAAGCCGGGGCAGACCCTCTTCGAGATCTGCTCCCGGCTGACCATGAAGCACCGGCTGAACCTGTCCCGGCAGGCCGTCTCCCAGCACCTCGCCGTGCTGGAGACGGCCGGGCTCGTCGAGACCAGGCGGGAGGGCCGCTACAAGTTCCACGACCTGAACACCGCCCCCCTTCGAGAGATATCGGAGCGGTGGCTCACCCCAGAAGACCCCAGGCCGGACCCGGAAGAGAGCACCCCATGAAGATCCACATGACCAGCGTCTTCGTCGACGACCAGGCCAAGGCCGCGCAGTTCTACACCGAGATCCTCGGCTTCAAGAAGAAGCACGACGAGGACCTGGGCGGGGGCGCCCGCTGGCTGACCGTCGTGTCGTCCGAGGAGCCCGGCGGCACCGAACTCCTCCTGGAGCCCTCGGGCCACCCGGCGGTCAAGCCCTACCGGGACGCGCTGATCGCGGACGGCATCCCGCTCGCCCAGTTCGCCGTCGACGACGTGCACGCCGAGTACGAGCGGCTGACCGCGCTCGGAGTCCGGTTCACGCAGGAGCCGCTGGAGATGGGCCCGGTCACGACCGCCGTGCTCGACGACACCTGCGGCAACCTGATCCAGATCGCGACCGAACCCAAGTAGGCCCGGCCCGCCGGTGGCGGTCAGCCGCTGCCGGCCAGCTCCCCGCTCAGCTTTCCGTGCAGGGCCGCGCTGTCCGGGTTGAGGCCGACGAACTCGACGCTCTTGCCGCGCTCCGCGTACTTGGTCTCGATGGCGTCGAGCGCCGCCACCGACGAGGCGTCCCACACATGGGTCGCGGAGAGGTCGACGACGACCTTCTCGGGGTCACCGGCGTAGTCGAACCGCGTCACGAGGTCGTTGGAGGACGCGAAGAACAGCTCTCCGGTGACCGAGTAGACGACCTGGCCGCCGTCCGGGTCGGTGACCGAGGTGACGTCCGCGACGTGGGCCACCCGCCGCGCGAAGATCACCATCGCGGCGATCGAGCCGACGACGACACCGATGGCGAGATTGCTGGTGGCGACCACGACGATCACGGTCAGCACCATGACGACGATCTCGCCCGCCGGCATCCGCTTCAGTGTCTTCGGCGCGACGGAGTGCCAGTCGAAGGTCGCGAAGCACACCATCACCATCACGGCGACCAGCGCGCCCATCGGGATCTCGGAGACGATCGGCCCGAACACCACGCACAGCACCATCAGGAAGACACCCGCGAGGAACGTGGACAGCCGCGTCCTGGCGCCCGACACCTTTACGTTGATCATCGTCTGCCCGATCATGGCGCAGCCGCCCATGCCGCCGAAGAAGCCGGTGACGATGTTGGCGATGCCCTGGCCGATGGACTCGCGGGTCTTGGACGACCGGGAGTCGGTGATCTCGTCGACGAGCTTGGCCGTCATCAGGGACTCCATGAGACCCACCAGCGCCATGGCCAGCGCGTACGGCGCGATGATCTTCAACGTGTCGAAGGTGAACGGCACGTCCGGCAGCCCCGGCACGGGAAGCGAGGACGGCAGCGCCCCCTTGTCCCCCACCGTCGGCACCGCGATCCCGGCGGCGACGGTGACGACGGTCAGGATCACGATCGACACGAGCGGCGCCGGGACGGCCTTGGTGACCTTCGGGAAGAACACCATCAGCGCGAGCCCGCCGACGATCAGCGGGTACACCGCCCACGGCACGTCCGTCATCTCCGGCACCTGGGCCATGAAGATCATGATGGCGAGGGCGTTGACGAAGCCGACCATGACGCTGCGTGGCACGAACCGCATCAGCTTCGCGACGCCGAGTGCCCCGAGGACGATCTGGAAGACACCGGCCAGAATCACGGCGGCGACCAGATACCCGAACCCGTGCTCCCGGTTGAGCGGCGCGATCACCAGCGCGACCGCGCCCGTGGCGGCCGAGATCATGGCCCGCCGCCCGCCCACGATCGAGATGGTCACGGCCATGGTGAACGCGGCGAAGAGACCGATCTCGGGGTCGACGCCCGCGATGACCGAGAACGAGATCGCCTCGGGGATCAGCGCGAGCCCCACCACGAGCCCGCCCAGGATCTCGGTGCGCCACACCTTCGGGTCGGACCACCAGTCGGGGCGGCGCAGTCCGCGCAGCCGGGCGGTCGGGGAGGAGGGGGACATCGCACTGGGCAAGGAAACGTAACCTGTCGTGGTCGGGCACGGAAAAGGGCGGCACGCGGCCGCCCCGAACGAAGAGCAACCCTACCCTAACGTAAGGGTAGAGATCGGTAGTGGTGGGCGTGAGCAGCGAGCAGCACATGCAGATCGGCGAGGTCGCGAACCGGACCGAGCTGTCGTTGCGCACCATCCGGCACTACGAGGAGACGGGCCTCGTCATCCCGTCCGCCCGCTCGCAGGGCGGCTTCCGCCTCTACACCGAGAACGACGTGGCCCGCCTCATGGTGATCCGCCGCATGAAGCCCCTCGGCTTCACCCTCGACCAGATGCGCGACCTCCTCGACGCCACCGACCGCCTCGACGCAACCCCGCCTCCCGAGGGCGCCGAACGCGAGCAACTCCTCGACCGCGTACGCCACTTCGAGCAGGCGGCCGCCGACCGCGTCGCGGATCTGCGTAAACAGCTGGGTCGGGCGGAGGAGTTCGCGGGGACGCTGCGGGAGCGCCTGAAGGGGGCGGGGGCGCCGTAACTCGGGGCGCCGTAATCCGGTGGCGGCGTAATCCGGTACCGGAGCGGTCCGGCCCGTGCCAGGATCCCGCCATGACCACGCCAGCGCCCGCACCCGCGACCACACCCGCGCCCCGTACCGACATGCCCTCGTCCTGGGACGAGCGCACGATGCTGACGACGTTCCTCGACTACGCGCGCGCCACGGCCGTCGCCAAGTGCGCGGGCCTCGCGCCGGAACACGGGGGAGCGGCGCCGCTCCCGGGTTCGCCGCTCATGACGCTGGGCGGCCTCATCAGCCACCTCCGGTGGGTGGAGTACCACTGGTTCCAGGTGATCTTCTTCGGCGAGGAGGACACCGAGGGCCCGTGGACGGACGAGGACCCGGACCGCGAGATGCGGATCGGCGCGCAGACGCCGGTACCGCAACTCGTCGCCGAGTACGAGGAGCAGAGCGCCCGGTACCGCCGGCTCGTCGCCGAAACCGAGCTGTCGGCGACGGCGAAGCGCCCGGTCAGGGACGGTACGTACGTGACCCTCGGCTGGATCCTGATGCACCTCGTCGAGGAGACGTCCCGGCACAACGGGCACATCGACGTCCTGCGGGAGATGGCAGACGGGACGGTGGGCGACTGAACGGTCGTTGGACCAGGTGTCGGAGTCAGTCCTTGAACCGGTCGTCGTCCATGCCCGCCATGAGCGCCTGGTGGCTGCGGCGCACGTGCTCGCGCATGACGCGTTCCGCGCCGTCGCCGTCCTTGGCGAGGATGAGGTCGAGTACGCGGTGGTGCTCGTGGTCGGACTCGCTGAGGCGGCCGGGCTGGGCGAGGGAGGTGCGCACCAGGCGGGCGTAGGCGAGCTGGTTCATCAGGGTGCGGTAGTGGGCCTCCAGCTTGGAGTTGTCGGCCCCGACGATGATCAGCTCGTGGAAGTCGTGCACCAGCTTCTCGTACTTGTCCGAGTCGCCGGCCCGCACCGCCTCGTCGGCCTCGCGCATGGTGGTGGCGAGGCGTTCCACCTCGGGGACGTTGCCTCGGAAGGCGAGGAGGCGGGCCGCCGCGCCTTCGAGGAGTTCCTTCATCTGGAAGAGTTCGGTGATCTCGCGGCGCGAGGGCACGGCGACGAACGTGCCGACCCGTGGCCGCACCTCGACCAGGCCCTCGATCTGGAGCTGCTTGAGGGCCTCGCGGATCGGGGTGCGGCTGACGCCGAAGGTCTGCGACAGCGTCATCTCGGAGAGGCTGGAGCGCGGCGGCAGCTCCCCACTGATGATCATCCGGCGCAGCTCTTCGGCGACCTTCGCCTGCATGCTGGTCTCTTGCATGGCACGTGAACCTAGTCTGCTGGGTTGTGTAGCGTCAATTGACAGGGATACGCGGGACTGCCATGCAAGCGGCCGGGCCCGCACCGCTCACTGGAAGGCCGGGACGACCTCCTTGATGAACAGCTTCAGCGACTCCCGCTTCTCCTCGTGCGAGAGCGTGTTGTCGATCCAGAAGCTGTACTCGTCGATGCCCAACTCCTCGTAGCCGCGCAGCCGCTCGATGACCTCGGCGGGGGTGCCGATCATCGCGGTCCTGCGCAGGGCCTCGGGCGCGAACTCGGGGCGCTCGGCGAACTTGTCCTCGGGGCTGGGCTCCAGGAAGCCGTTGGCCGGGGTGTTCTTGTTGCCGAACCAGGCGTCGAAGGTCCGGTAGAACTTGTTGATGCCTTCGGCGGCCGGGCGCCAGCCCTCCGGGTCCTCGGGCGCGTGCACGTGGGTGTGGCGCAGCACCATGATGTCGGGGCGGCGCTCCACCTCGGGGTGGTTGGCCACGGCGGTGTCGAACTTCTCCTTGAGCGCGGCCACTTCCTCGTCGCCCTTCATGAGCGGGGTCACCATGACGTTGCAGCCGTTGGCGACGGCGAAGTCGTGCGAGGCGGGGTCGCGGGCGGCGATCCACATCGGCGGGGTGGGCTGCTGCACCGGCTTGGGCACACTCGTCGAGGTCGGGAACTGCCAGATCTCGCCGTCGTGCGCGTAGTCGCCCTGCCACAACGCCCTTACGGCGGGGACGAGTTCACGCAGGTGCTTGCCGCCGTCGCTGGCCTTCAGGCCGTCGGCGAGGCGGTCGAACTCGATCTGGTACGCGCCGCGGGCGAGGCCCACCTCCGCGCGCCCGTTGCTGATGACATCGAGGAGGGCCGTCTCCCCCGCCGCCCGGACCGGGTGCCAGAACGGGGCGATGATGGTTCCCGCGCCGAGCCGGATGGTGTCGGTCTTCGCCGCGAGGTGGGCGAGGATCGGCATGGGGCTCGGCGAGATCGTGTACTCCATGGCGTGGTGCTCGCCGACCCACACCGTGCTGAACCCGCCGGCCTCGGCCATCTGCGTCAACTCGGTGAGATTCTCGAAGAGTTCACGGTGCGAGGCGGACTCGTCCCAGCGCTCCATGTGCACGAACAGCGAAAACCTCATGACAACTCCTTCTCTACGGTGGGTGAGGACGGGTGCGGGAGCAGTGCCTGTCGGGGTGGGGGCACGGCCCTCAGCTCCGCATCGTGAACGGATCGGCCACGGGCTCCTCGCTCGTGTTGATCCATACGCTCTTGAGGCGGGTGTACTCCTTGATGGTCTCGGTGCCGTGCTCGACGCCGACGCCGCTGGCCTTGAAGCCCTGGCGCGGGGACATCGGGGACATGGCCCGGTAGGTGTTGACCCAGACCGTGCCCGCGTCGAGGCGGCCCGCGACCCGGTGTGCGCGGGACAGATTGGTGGTCCACACCCCTGCCGCGAGGCCGTACTCGGTGTCATTGGCGATGCGTACGGCCTCGTCCTCGGTGTCGAACGGCATGATCGCGACGACGGGGCCGAAGATCTCCTCGCGTACGACCCGCATGTCGTTGTGGACGTCGACGAGGACGGTCGGCTCGTAGAAGCAGCCACCCGTGCCGCCGTCGGTGGGTGCGCCGCCCGTCAGCACCCGGGCGCCCTCCTCGCGGCCGAGGTCGACGTACGCGGCGACCTTGTCGCGCTGCGCCTCGAAGGCGAGCGGGCCGAGTTCGGTGGCCTCGTCGAGGGGGTCGCCGACGCGGATGGACTTGGCGCGCTCGCAGACCCGTTCAAGGAGCTCGTCGTAGACGGAGCGGTGGGCGAGGACGCGGCTGCCCGCGATGCAGGTCTGCCCGGCGGCGGCGAAGACTCCGGCGATGACACCCATGGCGGCGTTGGCGACGTCGGCGTCCTCGAAGACGAGCTGCGGGGACTTGCCGCCGAGTTCGAGGGTGGAGCCGATGAAGCGGCCCGCGGCCGTCGCGGCGATCCTCGAACCCGTCGCCGTGGAGCCGGTGAAGGAGATCTTCGCGAGGCCCTCGTGGTCGACGAGCGGCTGCCCGGCCTCGGCGCCGTAGCCGGTGACGACGTTGACGACGCCCGGCGGGAACCCGGCCTCCAGGGCGAGTTCGGCGAGGCGCAGGCCACTGGCCGAGGTGTACTCGGAGGGCTTGACGACGACCGTGTTGCCCGCGCACAGGGCGGGGGCGAGCTTGCTCGTGGTGAGGGTCAGCGGCGAGTTCCACGGGGTGATCGCGCCGACGACGCCGAGGGGTTCGCGCGCCGTGTAGTTGAGGACGGCGCGGTCGGAGGTGGGGACGGTCTCGCCGTGGATCTTGTCGGCGAGGCCGGCGTAGTAGTGGAAGTACTCGGGGAGGGAGGCGAGTTGGCCGCGCATCTCGCGGAGCAGCTTGCCGTTGTCCCGGGACTCCATGAGGGCGAGTTCCTCGGCGTTCTCCGCGATCAGGTCGCCGAGGCGGCGCAGCAGGTGGCCGCGCTTGGTCTGGCTGAGCTCGCGCCAGTCCGGGTTCTCGAAGGCTTCGCGGGCCGCGGTCACGGCCTTGTCGACGTCGGCGGCGGTGCCGCGGGCGGCGCGGTAGAGGGTGCGGCCGGTGGCCGGGTCGACGCTGTCGAAGTACGCGCCGGACGCGGGCTCGACCCACCGGCCGCCGATGAAGTGCCGCCACGTGGTGAGGTCCGTCGCGGGCGTGGGGTCAGACATGTGCGCGCTCTCCGATGAAGGTGGTGAGGGTGTCCGCGAACGCCTCCGGGCGCTCGACGGGCAGCATGTGCCGTGCTCCGGGCACGATCACCGCCCGGCAGTCGGGCAGCGCCGCGGCGAGCCGGTGTGTCATCTCCGGCGTGGATCCCGGGTCGTTCTCCCCGGTCACCGCGAGGGACGGCACGGTGATGTCACCGAGCCGCGGGCCGAGTTCGGCGTCGGCGTTCGCGAACACCCGGTAGCAGCCGAGGAAGGAGTCGACGTCGTTGGCGGCGAGGGTGGCCCGCGTCCGCTCGACGACATCGTCCGGCACGGTGGTGTCCGCGTACCAGCGCTCGATGGACGCCTCGGTGCTCGCCGCGAAGTCGCTCTCGGCGGTACGCAGCCGGGCCTGGACGGCCGCCCGCTCGGCCGGGGTGCGGCGGCAGACGGAGCTCGCCGAGACGAGCGTGCGCGTCAACTCCGGGTGCAGCAACGCCAGTTGTTGCGCCACAAGAGCGCCGAGCGAGAATCCGACCACGTGCGAGCCGGCCGGGATGTGTTCGGCGACCCCGTCGGCGAGTTCCGCGAGCGTGATGTCTCCGCGCACCGGCGGCCGGGCGCCGTGTCCCGGCAGGTCGGGCGCGACGACCGTGAACCGGTCGGCGAGCAGCGCGGTGACGGGCTCCCACATGGTGCGGTCGAGGCCGACTCCGTGCAGCAGTACGAGGGGCGGCTTGTCCATGGCGGGGCCGCCCTACTGCTCGGTGGCCAGCGGGGCGAGGCGGGCCTGCGGGCGGCCCTGCGCGGCAGCGGCCAGACCGATGACGATCTCGTCGGCGCGCGGCCCGTCCGAGACCCGTACCTCGACGCTCTGGTGGTGCGAGCGGATGGTGGCGTCGGTGATGTGCTTCAGCGGGATGTCGAAGACACCGCCGGCCACGGCCCGCTTCTCCACGGCGGGCAGCAGCGTGGTGGCGTTCGCCGCCTTGCGGAAGTGGTCGCCGAACTTCAGCGTGTGGATGAGCCCGCTGCCGTGCTCGACCTCCCCGTCGAGGCCGACGATCGCGGCCTTGCCGTACGCCTCGACGGGCGCGCCGAGCGCGTCGACGACGCGCGGCGCGAGCAACTCGCCCAGCTGGGGCGCCACTTCGTCGATGCCGGGCAGCAGGTCGTCGACGAAGCCCTGCCCCGCCCACGGGTTCTCGATCACGGCGAGCACCACGGCGGTGCGGGCCACCGAGTCGACGGGGCGGCCACCCTCGGCGTGGATGTCTTCGACGTACGTCAGGATCTTGCGGAGGTTCATCGGGCGGTCTCCAAGTCGGCGAGGCGGACCACGGGGTCCTGGCGGCGGTCTCCGATACGGGCGTTGGGGCGCGGGCCCGAGGCCGCGGCGGCGACCACGACGATCTCGTCGGGGCGGGGCGCGTCCGGGACCCGGATCTGGACCGTCTGGTAGTGGGAGCGGGTGGCGGCGGCGGTCTTGTGCCACACCGGGACGGTGAGCGGTTCACCGGCCGCGAGCCGGTCGTCGCTGAACACGATGATCGAGGTGCCCTCGGTCAACTCCCGCAGCACGTTGCCGAAGTACGGGGTGTGGATCAGCGCGCCACCGTGCTCGACCTCCCCGTCGAGCCCGACGACGGCCGCTTTCCCGAACGCCTCGACGTGCTCCACGCCGCCGAGTGTCTCGATCAGCCGGTCGGTGAGGAGCCGGCCGATCCCGGGCGCGATGTCCTCGACCTCGGGCTGGAGGTCGGCGACGAAGCCGCGCCCCGCCCACGGGTTCTCGATGACGGCGGCCGCTGCGACGCGTCGTACGGGAGTGGCGACCGGCCGACCGAGCTCCAGGAGGACTTCGTCCACCACGGTAACGACCTTGCGCAGTCGGCCTCTTGTGGGCGTGGCCCACAGCTGTTGGCCTGCTGATTGATGCTGTGCCATGGCAGTGAGGCTAAGAGGCAGCCGGAAAGCCCGTCAAGGGTCGGCGGGGATCTCCCGCCGCCGACCTCCGTATTCACAGAAAAGCAAGACGAGGAGGCGCGAATCCCGCCCGAACCATTGACATCACGGACGCCCCATTCCTACGGTCCTCTGCCATACAACAGAACTGCCATGCAAGAGCGTTCAAGGGAGCCGCACCCTCATGTCACTCACGCTGGAACACACCCGCGCGGACCGCCCCGCCCGCCTCCGCGCCGCCTGGGACGCGGCCTGGAACCGGGGCGAAGTCGACGCCCTGGACGACGTGTTGAGCCCCGGCTACGTACGCCGTCGCGGTCCGGCCGGAACCGCGCAGGACCGCGCCGGGTTCAAGGACAGCATCAGCGCCGTGCGCGCCGCGTTCCCCGATCTGCACACCGAGATCGAGGACCTGGTCGAGGACGGCGACCGGCTCGCGGTCCGCTGGCGCAGCACCGGCCGGCACACGGACACCTTCATGGGTGTGCCGCCCACCGGGCGCCCCGTGGAGGTGTCTGGGGCCACCTTCGCCCGCTTCGACGGGGACACCGTCACCGAGGAGTCGGTCACCTTCGACTCCCGTCAGCTGCTCGAAGCGCTCGGCATCATCACGACGGCGCACGAGGCCGCCGTCGACGCCGACCTGGTCAAGGGCGTGCACCGCAAGTTCATCACCGGTGTCACCGTGGTGACCACCGACGACGACGGCACCCCCAAGGGGCTCGCGGTGAACGCGTTCTCCAGCATCTCGCTCGACCCGCCGATGGTGCTGGTGTGCGTGCAGCGCAGTTCGTCGACGCACCCCGCGCTGCACCGCGCGAGCCACATCGGCATCAACATCCTCGCCGCCGACCAGCTCGACGTGGCGAAGGTGTTCGCGAGCAAGGGCACCGACAAGTTCGCCGCCCTCGACTGGGCGCCCGGCGAGCACGGCGCCCCGCTGCTCGAAGGGTCCGCCGCCCGGCTTGAGGTGGAGATCGGGGAGCGCCTGGAGGCCGGCAGCCACACCGTGTTCACCGGACGTGTGGTGTCGGCGTCGCACTCCGAGGTCGCCCCGCTCGTCTACAGCGGCGGCGGCTTCTTCGACATCTCCCAGACGGCGCCGCTCCCTTGGTGACTCGCGTCCGCCCCCGCATCCACGTCCTCCGGAGCACGCCATGACTCAAGACGCACAGGGCGCACCCGTCTACGGCAGCGCCGTCACCAAGGTCGAGCCGTTCGGCGTCGACCACATCCCCGACAACGAGCGGCACGGCAAACCGAGTTCACAGTTTTTCGTGTGGTTCGCGGCCGGGCTCAACTTCCCGGTGATCCTGCTCGGTTTCAGTGCCGCGTGGTTCGGGCTGAGCTTCGCCACCGCCGTCGGCGCGATCGTGGTGGGCGCCGGGGTCGGCGCCGCCCTGATGGCCGTGATGTCGCGCATGGGTGTGCGGCTCGGTGTGCCGCAGCAGATCCAGGCGCGCGGCCCGCTCGGCTTCTTCGGCAACTTCGTGCCCGTCGCGTACATCAACGTGTTCTCGGGTGTGGGCTGGGCGGCCGTCACGGTCATCCTCGGCGGCAAGGCCTTCGCCGAGCTGAGCCACCTGCCGTACTGGCTGTGCGCGCTGCTGCTCACCGTCGTCGAGCTGGTCGTGGCCGTCTTCGGCTACAACATGATCAATTTCCTGCAGCGGGCGCTGACGTACGTACTGACCCCGCTGTTCGTGCTGATCACGGTCGTGGCGGTGGCCCGCGGCGGCAGCCTCTTCGAGGCGAATCCGCACGCGGAGGGCTATGTCGGCGCGGCAGGTGGCTCGATCACGCTGGGCGGCTGGTTCCTGGCGTTCCTCGTGGCGTGGGCGCCGTTCGCCTCCGACTACTCGCGCTATCTGCCGGACACCGCGAGGGTCGTCCGGCAGACCACCTGGTACACCGCGCTCGGCAACTTCCTCACCATCAGCTGGCTCGGCATCCTCGGCGTCGTGGTCGGCGCCTCCGCGTCCAGCTCGGACACCATCACCGCCCTGCACGAGCTGATGGGCCCGTTCGCCGTGCCCGCGCTGGTCGCCGTGGGCCTTTCCGCGCTGGCCCAGAACTTCCTCAATGTCTACGGCGGCGCGATCTCCGTCCAGACCCTCAAGATCCCCGTCACCCGCACCCAGGCGGTGGCCGGAATCTGCGTCCTCGCGTACGGGATCAGCCTGTGGGGCGCCTCCGGCACGGAGGACAAGTTCAAGGTGTTCCTCAACCTCACCGCGTACTTCATCGCGCCGTTCGCCGCCGTGCTCCTCATCGACTTCTACCTGGGCGGACGCGGCGACCCCGGCAGGATCGCCGAGCTCTACGACCGCTCCAGGATCGTCGACTGGGGCCTGGTGGCCTGGGCGGGCGGCGTCGCGGCGTCCGTGCCGTTCTGGGTGTCCGACCTCTACACCGGCGCCTTCGCCGCGGCCCACCCGGGAGCAGGCGACCTCAGCATGCTCGTCGCGGCGGCGGTCGCGGTGGGGCTGTACCTGTGCACGTACCGGCTGAAGCCGTTGTGGCGGCGGGCGGGCGCCCCGGACGCCGCGGTGCGGGCGGCCGAGGCCACGGAGCAACTTCCGGCGCCGGAGCGGGACTTGATCGGGCGCGGCTGACGCGACCCGCCGCCACGCCCGGTGTGTCCGCCACGGTGGCGGGTACGACACTTCCCGTGCAGGATGTCGCGGAAGCGACCGATGAGCGAGGAGTGCCGGAAGTGATTCGAAAGCTACAGGCAGTCGCACTGGACTGTGACGACCCGATTCGGCTCGCCGAGTTCTACGCGGAGATGCTCGGCGGCCGGACGGTCGTCGACCCCGACGATCCCGACTGGGTGGACGTCGAGGGCTTCGAGGGCGTCACCATCGCCTGCCAGCGGGCGGCGGGCTACCGGCCGCCGGAGTGGCCCGGCCAGGAGCGGCCGCAGCAGTTGCACCTCGACTTCGACGTGGACGACCTGGAGGGCGAGGAGAAGCGGGTCCTCGCCCTCGGCGCGACGCTGCTGGAGCGGACGGACCAGGTGCACCCGGGGACCAACTGGCGGGTGTACGCGGATCCGGCCGGGCATCCGTTCTGCCTCTGCCTGCACTGAGGCGGAACGGGCCGCGCCGCACACCTGACTCACCGGTTCGGCGCGGCCCGCTCCAGGTCGTCGACGCTCCCCGACATGACCTCCGCCAGATGGGCCGTGAGGTGCTCCAACGGCCAGTCCCACCACGCCACTTGGAGCAGCCGCTCGACGTCCTCGTCGCTGTACCGCCGACGGATGACGCGCGCCGGGTTGCCGCCGACGACGCCGTAGTCGGGGACGTCGTCGACGACGACCGCACCCGAGGCGATCACCGCCCCATGCCCGATCCGGACGCCGGGCATCACCATGGCCCGGTACCCGAACCACACGTCGTTGCCGACGACGGTGTCACCCCGCCCCGGCAGACCGGTGATGAGGTCGAAGTGCTCGGCCCAGGAGCCGCCCATGATGGGGAACGGGAAGGTGGAGGGGCCGTCCATGCGGTGGTTGGCGCCGTTCATGATGAACCGCACGCCCTCCCCCAGCGCGCAGAACTTCCCGATGACCAGCTTCTCCGGCCCGTAGTGGTACAGCACGTTGCGGGTCTCGAAGGCCGTCGCGTCGTCCGGGTCGTCGTAGTACGAGAACTCGCCGACCTCGATGAGCGGCGACGTCACCAGGGGCTTGAGGAGGACGACACGCGGCTGGTCGGGCATGGGGTGCAGCACGGTCGGGTCGGCGGGGAGTTCCGGTGTCACCAAGGGGCCTTTCCCGGAGGGGATGTGCGGACACGACACCCCCGGTGATTCCAGCCTCGCCGGCGTTTGAGGCGCGGGGTCCGGGGCGGAGCCCCGGGAGCGGCGTTGACATGACATTTGAGCAAGCGCCACCGTACCGGGATCGGAGCGCGCCGACAGCGAAGGTGGGGCAGGTCATGACCGTACGCAGGGGTGTCATACGCATAGGTGTCATCGGTGCCGGCTGGATCGGCCGGGAGCACATCAGGCGGCTCACCGATGTGATCGCCGGGGCCCGGGTCACGGCCGTGACCGACATCGACGCGGAGCGGGCGGCGGAGGCGGCGCGGTATCCGGGCGCGCGGGTGCTCGCCGACGGTGCCTCGCTGGTGGCCGCCGACGACGTCGACGCGGTGCTCGTCACCTCGTGGGGTCCCACGCACGCCGAGCACGTCCTGAACGCGATCGCGGCGGGCAAGCCGGTGTTCTGCGAGAAGCCCCTCGCGACGACGCCCGCGGACTGCCTGAAGATCGTGGAGGCGGAGCGGGCGCACGGCTCCCGGCTCGTCCAGGTGGGCTTCATGCGCCGCTACGACCAGGGCTACCGGCAGCTGAAGGAGGTCATCGACGCGGGCCGGATCGGCACCCCGCTGATGGTGCACTGCGCGCACCGCAACGCGTCGTCCGTGGACGCGTACACCTCCGACATGGCGGCCCTCGACACGGCCGTGCACGAGATCGACGTGCTGCGCTGGCTGCTCGCCGACGAGTTCGTGTCGGCGCAGGTCATCACGCCCCGCTCGACGACGAAGAAGCCCGCGCACCTCATCGACCCCCAGTTCATGCTCTTCGAGACCGCGAAGGGTGTGCGGATCGACCTGGAGGTCTTCGTCAACTGCCGCTACGGCTACGACATCCAGTGCGAGGCCGTCGGCGAGGAAGGGCTCGTCCGGCTGCCCGATCCGGCGGCCGTCGGGGTGCGCACGGCGGGCGCGCACAGCACGGCGATCCTGCCGGACTGGACGGGCCGGTTCGCCGACGCCTTCGACACCGAGTTCCGCGAGTGGGTCGCGAACGTGGCGGCGGGCCTGCCACCCACCGGCCCCTCCGCCTGGGACGGCTACGCGGCCACCGTCATCACCCGCGCCACCGCCGAGTCCCTCACCTCCGGCCTCGTCATCGCCACCGATGTGCCGGAATGCCCCGTTTTCTACGCCTCCGACACCGGGTCGTAACCGAGCGTCCGTTTGCCCGCCCGAACGCGGGGCAGGCGCCACGGCCGAGGAAGGTTGCTTGATTCCACAACTTTTCGCAGGTCGAGGAGATACGAGGTTCATGTGTCAGTGAGGCTGGAGGCCACGCACCTCTACAAGGTGTTCGGCAAGCAACCGCAAGAAGCGGTCGAGCGGCTCGACGCCGGAGCCGACCGCGAGGAGCTGCGATCCGAGGGGACCGTCGCGGGCGTCATCGACGCGTCCTTCACCGTGGAGACCGGCAAGATATTCGTCGTGATGGGCCTGTCCGGCTCCGGGAAGTCCACGTTGCTGCGCATGCTCAACGGCCTCTCGGAACCCACGGCCGGACACGTGAAGTTCGACGGCCAGGACCTGACCACGCTGTCCCCGCGCGAGCTGCGCGAGGTGCGTTCGCACAAGATCAGCATGGTCTTCCAGCACTTCGCGCTGTTCCCGCACCGCAGCGTCCTTGAGAACGCGGCGTACGGCCTCGCGGTCCAAGGTGTGCCGCAGGCGGAGCGCGAGAAGCGGGCCCTGGAAGCCCTCGAACTGACCGGTCTCGAGGGCTGGGAGAAGTCCTTCCCCGACGAGCTGTCCGGCGGTATGCAGCAGCGTGTGGGCCTGGCCCGCGCGCTCGCCACCGACGCCGACCTGCTGCTCATGGACGAGTCGTTCAGCGCCCTCGACCCGCTGATCCGCCGCGACATGCAGGACCAGCTCCTTGTCCTGCAGAAGCGGCTCAAGAAGACCATCGTGTTCATCACGCACGACCTCAACGAGGCCATGCGCCTCGGCGACCGCATCGCCGTCATGCGCGACGGCCGCATCGTGCAGAACGGCACTCCGGAGGACATCCTCGTCCGCCCGGCCGACGACTACGTCGCCAACTTCATCCAGGACGTGGACCGTTCGCGCGTCCTGACCGCGGGCGCCGTCATGCAGTCCACCGCCGACCTGCGCGCGGGCTCGGCCGACTCGGGGCGCACCGACAGCGAACTGCTCGCCCACGCGGCCGCCCGCGTCGGCCCCGAGACACCACTCGCCGAACTGTTCGTGCCGTGCGCGCGCGGCGGCGGGCAGCCCGTCGCCGTCGTCGAGGACGAGGTGCTGACCGGCGTGGTCAGCCAGCAGCGGCTGCTGTCGGTGCTGGCCGAGACAGGGAACGGGACCGGGAGCGACACCGGGAACGGGAACGACACCGGGACCGGGAACGAGACCGGGAACGAGAACGAGACCAAGAGCGAGGCCGCCGGCAATGCCTAGAATTCCCTTCGGCGACTGGGTCAACACGGCGGTCAACTGGCTGCTGAACCACGCGGCCTGGCTGTTCGACTTCTTCAAGACCGTCTTCGAGGGCTGCTACGACGGCATCCTCGCCGTCCTCGACGCCCCGCAACCGCTGCTCCTCGCGGGCATCTTCGCGGTGTGCGCGTGGTGGCTGCGCGGCCTGTTCGCCGGTGTCCTCTCCTTCGTCGGCTTCGCCTTCATCGACTCCCTCGGACTGTGGGAACACGCGATGATGACGCTGTCGCTCGTACTCGTCGCGACGATCCTGGCGCTGGTCATCGCGGTGCCGCTCGGGGTCTGGGCCGCGTACTCGGACCGCGTCAGCGCGACCGTACGACCGGTCCTGGACCTGATGCAGACGATGCCCGCCATGATCTATCTGATCCCGGCGATCCTGTTCTTCGGCAGTGGCGCCCCCGCCGGCATCGTCGCCACCCTGGTCTTCGCCCTCGCCCCCGGCGTCCGCCTCACCGAGCTGGGCATCCGGCAGGTGGACCGCGAACTGGTCGAGGCCGCCGAGGCGTTCGGCACCACGCCCCGCAGGACGCTGCTCCGCGTGCAGTTCCCGCTGGCGCTGCCCACCGTCATGACGGGCGTCAACCAGGTCATCATGATGGCCCTGTCCATGGCCGCGATCGCGGGCATGGTCGGCGCCGACGGGCTCGGCGGCGACGTCAACGAGGCCATCGGCCAGCTCAACGTGGGGCTCGGCGCGGAGGCCGGCATCGGCATCGTGCTGCTCGCCATCTACCTCGACCGCATGACCAGCGCGCTCGGCACCCAGGTGTCGCCGCTCGGCCGCCGCGTCGCAGCCAAGCAGCGGGCCGCCGTCACGGGCTTCGGCGCGCAGCTGTGGCACCACCGTCCGCGCCCCGCGTTCGCCGGGATCGGCGTCGTCGTCCTCGCGCTCGTCGCGAGCGGCCTCGGTGTCTTCGGCGGCTCCGAGAAGAAGACGGTCGAGGGCGTCGGCAACGGCGAGAAGGTCACCATCGGCTACATCCCCTGGGACGAGGCCACCGCCACCACGTACCTGTGGAAGGAGGCCCTGGAACGGCGCGGCTACGAGGTGCAGGTCAAGCAGTTCGAGCTCGGCCCGCTGTGGACGGCGCTGTCCCGCGGCGACGTCGACTTCCAGACGGACGCCTCGCTTCCCGTCACGCACGCCCCGTACTGGAAGAAGTACGGCAAGGACGTCGAGTCCCTGGGCACCTGGTACACCGGCAAGATGGAGAACAAGCTGGCCGTGCCCGCGTACGTGAAGGGCGTCGACTCCCTCGCCGATCTGAGGACCCACGCGGGCGAGTTCGGCGGGAAGATCACGGGCATCGAGGCGAGCGCGGGCCTGACGGCCATCCTGAAGAAGAAGGTCATCCCGGCCTACGGCCTCGGCTCGAAGATGAAGGTCGTCGACAGTTCGACGCCCGCGATGCTCGCCGAGCTCAAGCGCGCGTACGCGGCGAAGAAGCCGATCGTCGTCAGCCTGTGGACGCCGCACTGGGCCTACGCCGACTTCCGGATGAAGAACCTGAAGGACCCCAAGCACGCCTGGGGCAAGGGCGACGACCTGCGCGGCATCGGCCGCAAGGGCTTCACATCCGAGCATCCCCGGGTGGCCGGCTGGATCAAGGACTTCAAGATGAGCGAGAAGCAGCTCATGGGCCTGGAGTCCGTGATCAACAAGGCCGGCAAGGGGGAGCAGCAGAGCGCGGTGCGGTCCTGGTTGAAGGGGCATCCGGGGTTTGCGGAGCGGATGACGCCTGTCAAGTAGTGCGGGTGCGGGTGCGTGTGACGGGGTTGCGGTCTCGGGGCTCTGCCCCGGACCCCGCTGCCTCTCGTCCGACGGCGGGGCTTGATTTGGCTCAACCGCCCCAGGCGCCCAGGGGCTTGGATTGGCTCAGGCGGGGATGCGTTCGAAGATGGCGGCGAGGCCCTGGCCGCCGCCGATGCACATGGTCTCCAGGGCGTAGCGGGACTCGCTGCGTCGCATTTCGTGGGCGAGGGTGGCGAGGATGCGGGCGCCGGTGGCGCCGACGGGGTGGCCGAGGGAGACTCCGGAGCCGTTGACGTTGATCCGCTGCTCGTGGTCCTTGTCACCGAGGCCCAACGCGCGGGTGCAGGCGAGGACTTGGGCGGCGAACGCCTCGTTCAGCTCGATCAGGTCGAGGTCGGCGAGGGTGAGACCGGCCCGGTCGAGGGCGGCGTGGGTGGCGGGGACGGGGCCGATGCCCATCGTCGCGGCGGGCACCCCTGCGCGGGCGAAGGAGACGAGGCGGACGAGCGGGGTGAGGCCGAGCCGTTCGGCGGTGGCGGCGCTGGTGACGAGGCAGGCGGCGGCCGCGTCGTTCTGCCCGCTGGCGTTGCCCGCGGTGACGGTGGCCTCCGGGTCGGACGTGCCCATCACGGGCCGCAGCGCGGCGAGTTGCTCGGCGGTGGTGTCCGGGCGCGGGTGCTCGTCGGCGGCGACGACGGTGTCGCCCTTGCGGCCTCGTACGGTGACGGGCACGGTCTCCGCGTCGAAGCGGCCCTCCTCGACGGCGCGGGCGGCGCGCTGTTGGGAGCGCAGGGCGATGGCGTCCTGGTCGGCGCGGCTGATGCCGTACTCGCGGCGCAGGTTCTCGGCGGTCTCGATCATGCCGCCGGGTACGGGGTGGTGGATGCCGCCGGCGGTGACCCGGCCGCGCGCGAGCGAGTCGTGGAGTTGCAGCCCGGGGCCCTTGATGCCCCAGCGGCCCTCGTGCGTGTAGTACGGGGCGGCGCTCATCACCTCGGCGCCACCGGCGATGACGACCTCGCTGAAGCCCGCCCGGATCTGCATGGCGGCGTCGAGCACGGCCTGGAGCCCGGAGCCGCAGCGTCGGTCGATCTGGGAGCCGGTCACGGTGTCGGGCAGGCCGGCGTCGAGGGCGGCGACGCGGCCGATCGCCGGGGCGTCGGAGGACGGGTAGGCCTGCCCGAGGATCACCTCGTCCACCCGCTCCGGGTCGATGCCGGTGCGGGCGACGATCTCGGCGACGACCCGCGCGGCGAGCGCCGCGGGCGTCTGCCGGGCGAAGGCCCCGCCGAAGCGTCCGATGGGGGTGCGCAGCGGTTCGCAGATGACGACATCGGCCTGTTCGGGCATGACGGAACACCTTTCGGGGGCTCGGGGCGTGAGGCGACCCTCGCACCCGAGCGCTGAGTCGGTCCAATACCAAGTTCCCAGCGGATCAAGACGGATGGCGTCTCAATGGTCTCCGTGGGGGGCCTTCGGGGGTCGGCAGCGCGTCCTCGCACACCGCGAGCACGGCGCGCAGCGCGGCGGACGGGTTGTCGGCGCGCCAGGCGAGGGCCGCCTGGCGCCGGATGGGCGGCCCGGCGAGCGGCCGGTAGACGAGCCCGGTCTGCTGGATGTGCCGCACCGACGACACCGTGAGCGTGACCCCGACGCCGGCCGCGACGAGCGCCAGGATGGTGTACGAGTCGGGGGCCTCCTGCACCACACGCGGGTTGAACCCGGCGGCCTCGCAGGTCTCCACCATCGCGTCCCGCACCGTGGATCCGGCGTTCGCGGGGAAGGAGACGAAGGGTTCCTCGGCGAGGACGTCGATGGGGATCTCGTCGAGCGCGGCGAGGCGGTGGTCGGAGGGCAGCGCGCACAGCAGCTCCTCCTCGTCGATGACCCGGTACGCCACGCCCGGCTGCGTCACCGGGAGCCGTACGAAGCCGAGATCGAGGGTGCCGTCGGCGACCCGGTCGAGGGCGACATTGGCGTACGTCTGGCCCTTCATGACGAGTTCGAGGGCGGGGTGCGCGGCCCGGATGGCGCGGGTGAGGCGGGGCAGTGTCTCGTGGCTCGACGCTCCGGCGAAGCCGATGGTGACCCGGCCGAACTCGCCGCGCCCCGCGGCCTTCGCGGCCCGCACCGCCGTGTCGAGGTCGTCGAGCACGGTCCGTACGGGTTCGAGGAAGGACTCCCCCGCGCTGGTCAGGCGCACGGAACGGGTGTTGCGCTCGAAGAGCTGGACGCCCAGCTCCTTCTCCAGCTGCCGGATCTGCTGGCTCAGCGGCGGCTGCGCCATCTGCAGCCGCTTGGCGGCCCGGCCGAAGTGGAGCTCCTCGGCGACGGCGGTGAAGGCCGTGAGATGGCGAAGCTCCATGCGGCCCGGCCCCCATTCATTAGTCTGCGGTCTTGATTCGACCTTAATTTGGTATTGGACGGCAATCAATAGGCGCTGAAACGGTAGGGCGACCAGCACACACGCCGTGAGGAGCACCGTGTCCGCGTCCGTGTCCGAGTCCGCGTCACCAAAGGTCATGTCGATGAAGGAGGCCATCGCCAGCTTCGTGGAGGACGGCGCGACCGTCAGCATCGAGGGCTTCACCCACCTCGTCCCCACCGCCGCAGGACACGAGATCATCCGGCAGGGCCGCAGGGACCTCACGGTGGTGCGGATGACGGCGGACATCGTCGTCGATCAGATGCTCGCCGGAGGGTGTGTCTCCCGGCTCGTCTCCTCCTTCGTCGGCAACTCCTCCGCCGGTTCGCTCGGCGAGCTGCGCCGCCGGATCGAGAACGCGGACCCGGCGCCGCTCGCGTTCGAGGAGTACAGCCACTACGGGATGATCTGCCGCTATCTGGCCGGGGCCCAGCGCCTGCCGTTCCACCCCCTGCGCAGCTACGGCGGCAGCGACCTGCCGAGCGTCAACGACGCGCTGCGCAAAGTGACTTCGCCGTACCCGGGGCCGGACGGCGAGGAGGAGCAGATCTACGTCGTGCCGCCCGTGAACCCGGACGTCACGATCATCCACGCGCAGCGCGCGGACCGCCTCGGCAACACCCAGATCTGGGGCCTGACGGGCATTCAGGCCGAGGCCGTGTACGCGGCGAAGAAGGCGGTCGTCGTGGTCGAGGAGCTGGTCGACGACGACGTGGTCCGCTCGGACCCCAATCGCACGCTCGTCCCGGCGCACGCCGTGGACGCCGTCGTGGTGTGCCCGCGCGGCGCGCACCCGTCGTTCGCGCAGGGCTATTACGACCGGGACAACGCCTTCTACCGGGCGTGGTCGCACATCAGCAAGGATCCGGAGCGGCTGCGTCAGTGGCTGGCCGAGTGGGTGTACGGGACGGCCGATCACGCCGAGTACGTCGCCAAGCAGGGCGAGGAGTTCTGGGCGGGGCTCGCGGTCGGCGAGGCGCTGAGCGCACCGGTGAACTACGGACGGCGACTGTGAGCACGACACACGACAAGGAACTGGCCATGACCACTACGTCCGAGTCCTCGGAGTCCTCGGAGTCCTCCGGGTCCTCCGGGTCCTCCGGGTCCTCCGGGTCCGGGGCCATCACGTCCTCGGAGCTGCTCTCCGTCGTCGCGTCCCGCGAACTGGCCGCGCGCCGCACGGTTTTCGCCGGCATCGGACTGCCCACGCTGGCAACCGAGTTGGCACACCTCACCGTCGCCCCGCGGATCGAGGTCGTGTACGAGTCCGGGGTCTGCGGAGCGCACCCCTCGCACCTGCCCGAGACCATCGCGGACGCCGTCCTCATCACCGGCGCGGAGGCGGTGCTCTCGATGCCGACGCTGTTCGGGAGCGTGCTGCAGGGCGGACACATCGACGTCGGCTTCCTCGGCGCCGCGCAGATCGACCGCTGGGGCAACCTCAACACGTCCGTCATCGGCGACTGGGAGCGCCCGTCGGTGCGGCTGCCCGGGTCCGGTGGCGGCATCGAGGTGATGGCCAACTCCCGTGAGGTGTTCGTCGTGATGCGCCGCCACAACCCGCGCTCCTTCACCGAGGCGCTGGACTTCTGCACGACACCCGGCCCCGACCGGGCGCTCGAAGAGGGGATCCGGCCGCTCGGCGTCGGCGTCACCCGCGTCATCACCGAACTGGGCGTCCTCTCCCGCGGGGGCATCGGCGAGGAGCTGCGTCTCACCGCCGTCCACCCCGGTGTCACCGTCGACCGGGTCAGGGCGGCGACGGGCTGGGACCTGAAGGTGGCCGACGACGTGGCGACGGTCGAGCCGCCCACGGCGGCTGAGCTGCGCCTCCTGCGCGAGGACGTCGACCCGGGCCGCGTCTACCTCCGCTGACACACCCTCGTAGCACCCTTCCGACCCCACGAAAGGTCCCCAACTGCCATGCGTATCAGGATCGTCGGCGCCGGAGCCATGGGCCGCGGCATCGCCCAGTGGGCCGCGAGCGGCGGGCACACCGTCGAAGTGAGCGACGTACGGACGGAGGCGGTGCGGGAAGCCGTCGGCTTCGTGCGGTCCATGCTGGAGCGCGCCGTCGCCAAGGGCCGCATGTCGGCGCAGGACTGCGCGGCGGCCGTGGCGCGCCTCGTCCCGCTGGACGACCCGTGGGCGCCGGGACCCGACGTGGAGCTGGTCGTCGAGGCCGTACGGGAGGACCTGGACACCAAGGCGGAGGTGTTCGGGAAGCTGGAGCGGGTGCTGCCCGCCGGGACCGTCTTCGCGACCAACACGTCCTCCCTGTCGGTGACCCGGATCGCCGCGACGCTCGACGATCCCTCGCGCCTCGCGGGCCTGCACTTCTTCAACCCGGTGCCGCTGATGCGGATCGTGGAGGTGGTGCCGGGCGCTACGACCCGCCCCGAACTCCCGCCGCTTCTCACGCAGTTGGTGGAGAGCTGCGGGCATCGCGCGGTCACGGTGTCCGACACCCCCGGCTTCCTCGTCAACCACGCCGGGCGCGGCCTGGTGACGGAGGCGCTCGCGCTCCTTGAGGAGTCGGTGGCCGAACCGGTGGACATCGACCGGGTGGTCCGTGACGTACTCGGCCTGCGGATGGGCCCGTTCGAGCTGATGGACCTCACCGGGCTGGATGTCACGGCGGCGGTCATCGACTCGATCTGGCAGGGCTTCCGCCACGAACCACGCCTGCGCCCCTCGTACCTCACCCCGAACCGGGTCGCTGCGGGCCTGCACGGCCGCAAGACAGGGAAGGGCTGGTACGCGTACGGGCCCGACGCCACCGGTCCCGCCGAGGAAGCGCCGGTGGCGGGGGACGCCGGGCGGCCCGTGTTCGTGGCGGGCGACGGGGCGCTCGGGGAGGCGCTGCGCGCGTCCGGCGCCACCGTCGAGGACGGCGAGCACCCGTCCGCCGACGCCCTCGTGCTGGTCCCGGTCTGGGGCACCACGGTGGCGGCCGCGGTCGCCGCCCAAGGACTCCCCGCGGAACGCGCCTTCGGCGTCGACCCGCTGTCCGTCACGACGGGCCGCCGCGTGCTGTCGGTGACCCCGGCGGCCGATCCGGCGGCGGCCCGCGACGCCCGCGCCGTACTGGCCCGGCCGGCCCCCGGCGGGCAGCCGCACACCGTGACCGTGGTGCGGGACGCGGCGGGTTCGGTGGCGCAGCGCCTCATCGTCTCCGTGGTGTCGGTCGCCACGTCGATCGCCGAGCGGGCGCTGGCCGCCCCGGAGGACATCGACCTGGCGGTGACCCTCGGCCTCGGCTACCCGACGGGCCCGCTGGCCTGGGGCGACCGGATCGGCGCCGCCCGCCTGCTCGACCTGCAGCGCGCCCTGCACACCAGCACGGGCGACCCGCGCCACCGCCCCACTCGCTGGCTCACCGAACGCGCCCAGCTGGGCCTGCCGTTGACCCACCGGGGCACGGCGCCCGGGGAGTGTCTCGGCTGAGCCGGGCCCGGTCGAGGTGGGCTGCCGGGACCGTTGCCCAACACCTCGGGGCTCCGCCCCGGACCCTGCTGCTCAATCGCCGCAGGGGCTCACAAGGCAGAGCTGGGGCCGCGGCGAGTCACACGGCCCGTGCCCGGATCAGCAGCAGTTGCTCGGGGTACAGGGCGGGCGCGCGGACGCCGACGTGTGCGAGGGCGGCGCCGCTGAGCACGAGCGGTTCGCCGCCGGTCCACGGTGTCGGCCCCGTCTGCCGCAGCGCGGGGGTGTCTCCCGGCGGCTGCGTGCTCACCCGGTAGGCGCAGGTCGGGTCGAGGCCGGGGAGGCGGACCGTGCCGGGCACCGAGGTGTCCGGGGCGTCCAGTTGGACCACGGCGAACAGGGCGTCGGCGCGGTCGGGTGCGACGACGCCGTGCACGGCGAGCACGGGGTCGTGGGAGTCGGCGCGTACGGTCGTGCCGCCGTGCAGCAGCGGCCGCAGCTCCTTGTAGAGGGCGACCCAGCGGGCGAGTTCGGCGCGCTCGGCGGGCGTCGCCGTGGTGAGGTCCCACTCGATGCCGAAGGAGCCGAAGAGGGCCGTGCCCGCGCGGAAGGCCAGGTCGTGGGTGCGGCCCGTGGTGTGTGAGCGCGGCGCTCCGACGTGTGCGCCGATCAGCTCGGGCGGCAGCAGTTGCGCCGTCCAGCGCTGGATCCGCTGCCGCTCCAGTGGGTCGATGCAGTCGCTCGCCCAGACCCGGTCCGTGCGTTCCAGGATGCCGAGGTCGACGCGGAGGCCGCCGGAGGAGCAGGACTCGATCTCCACCTCAGGGTGGCGGGCGCGCACTTCGTCGAGCAGCCGGTACACGGCGCGCGTCTGCGCGTGCACCCCTGGCGTGCCGTGCGGGCCGTGTCCCGCGTCGATCAGGTCCCGGTTGTGGTCCCACTTCAGGTACGAGATGTCGTACGCGGTCAGCAGTGCGTCGAGGCGTTCGAGGATGTACGTGTACGCGCCTGGCCGCGCGAGGTCGAGGACCTGTTGGTGGCGTGAGGTGAGCGGCTGCCTGCCGCCGGTGGCGAGCAGCCAGTCGGGGTGGGCGCGGGCCAGGTCGGAGTCGGGGTTGACCATCTCGGGCTCGACCCAGAGCCCGAACTCCATTCCCAGTCCGCGTACTTGGGTGATGAGCGGCCCGAGCCCCCGCGGCCAGACACTCTCGTCGACGTACCAGTCACCGAGGCCCGCCCGGTCGTTCCTGCGGTGCCGGAACCAGCCGTCGTCGAGCACGAACCGCTCGGCGCCCGCCTCGGCGCCGAGCCGGGCGAGTTCGGTGAGCCGGTCCAGGTCCTGGTCGAAGTAGACGGCTTCCCAGGTGTTCAGCACGACGGGGCGCGGCTTCGGCCGGGGCCGGTGTGCGCGCAGGTGGCCGTGGAAGCGTGCGGCGATCGCGTCGAGTCCGGCGTCGGCGTACGCGGCGTACACCCACGGCGTCGTGTACCGCTCCCCCGGCGCGAGCCGTATCTCGCCGGGCAGCGGCAGTTCGCCGCCGCCGAGGACGGCGGCGCCGGTGGCGAGCCGTTCGGCGTACGTGTGGTGGTTGCCGCTCCACGCCACGTGCAGCGCCCACACCTCGCCGTGCCGGAAGCCGAAGCCGGGGGTGCCGGCGGCGAGGATCAGCGGCGCGTCGGGCCCGGTGCGGCCCCGCCGGTTCTCGCGGGCGTGCACGCCGACGGTGAACGGGCGCCGCTGCGGGGCCCGTTCGCGTCCCCAGCGTCCGGCGAGGTCGAAGAGTTCGGTGGCGGCCGGCGGCACGGGGAGGGTGAGCGCGAGACCGCCGACCACGAACACGCCTTCCGTGGAGGCGACTTCGGCCCGCTGCCGCAGCAACCCCTCCTCGGTCAGCTCCACTTCGAGGACGAGCGCGAGCCCCGCGTCGGCGTCCTCACCGTGGGCGACGACGCGGCCTCCGCGACCGGCTCCCCCTCGGTCGTCGACGTCGAGCCGCGTGCACCGGAACCACGGCGACCAGGCGGTGCCGTCCGCGCGGTGCCCGGTCAGCCCCGGCCGCCCGTTCCAGCCCGCGGCGTGCTCGCGCGCCAGCGACGGGGCGACCACCCGGTCGGCCTCGTTGTGCACCGGGGCCGGGGTGACGGCTCGGCACAGTGCGGCGAGGCCCGCGCCGTCCAGGTCGCCGAGGTCCGCGCCCCAGTGCACGACGCCCGGCAGCCCGTCGCCCTCCGCCGCCAACACGAGACTCACACCGGCGGCACGCAGTTGCACGGGATCGGTCAGGGACATGAGCACTCACCACTCCAGACGGCCGACGACACGAACGGCCACCACAGGCTAGGGCCTCGGGATGGGCCCCGGGTCTGCCGTTCGGGCACGCCCCCGCCGCTCACCAGTCGTGCACCCCTCCGTCCCGCAGCCGGTTCACCGGCAGGTACTTGCGCTCGTACGGGAAGCGTTCGGCGGCCTTCTCGTCGAAGTCGACGCCGATGCCGGGGCGGTCGCCGGGGTGCATCAGGCCGTCCTCGAAGGTCCACGACGTGTGGAACACCTCCTCGTAGCCGGGGAGATGGGCCATGTACTCCTGCATGCCGAAGTTCGGTATCGACAGGTCGAGGTGAAGGGCCGCGGCGAACGACGCCGGGGACAGGTCGCCCGCGCCGTGCGAACCGGAGCGCACCCCGTACAGCTCGGCGAGGGAGAAGATGCGGCGCAGGTGCGTGATGCCGCCCGCGTGCGAGACGGAGGCGCGGACGTAGTCGATCAGGCGGTTGGTGATGAGGTGCTGGCAGTCCCAGATCGAGTTGAAGATCTCGCCGACGGCGAGCGGCGTCGTGGTGTGCTGCCGCACCAGCCGGAAGGCCTCCTGGTCCTCGGCCGGTGTCGGGTCCTCGATCCAGAACATCCGGTACGGCTCAAGGGACTTGCCGAGCCGGCCGGCCTCGATCGGGGAGAGCCGGTGGTGCACGTCGTGCAGCAGCTGGAAGTCGTAGCCGAACTCCTCGCGCACGGCGGCCATGTACTGGGGCACGAAGTCCAGATACGCGCCGGTGTCCCACACCTCTTCGGTCGGGAGGTTCCCGTCGGCCGGCTCGTAGGTGTCTCCGTCGCCCTTGCGCATGCCGTAGACCCGCTCAAGGCCGGGCACCGCCGCCTGGGCGCGCACCGCGCGGAAGCCCTTGTCCCTGAACCGCCGTACGTCGTCGAGGAGTTCGGGAATGGTGTTGCCACTGGCGTGTCCGTAGACGGTGACACCATCGCGGGCCGCGCCGCCGAGCAACTGGTAGACGGGCAGGTTCGCCACCTTGCCCTTGATGTCCCACAGGGCGACGTCGACGGCGGCGATCGCCGTCATGGTGACAGGACCGCGCCGCCAGTAGGCGCCCTTGTAGAGGTACTGCCACAGCTGCTCGATACGGGCGGGGTCCTTGCCGATGAGCGTCGGGCAGACGTGGTCGCGCAGGTAGGAGGCGACGGCCAGCTCGCGGCCGTTGAGGGTGGCGTCTCCGATGCCGGTGACACCGTCGGAGGTGGTGATCTTCAGGGTGACGTAATTGCGGCCGGGGCAGGTGACGAAGACCTCGGCGGAGGTGATGGTGCAGGGCATGCGGTGCCGTTCTCTCTCTGGACTCTTCTACGGGACGTGGGTGGCGGGGTGGCTCAGTCGCGGGCGGCGCGCAGTGCGGCGTCCGCGCCGTGCGCGTCGAGGATTCGGGCGAACTCGGCGACGGCGTCCGCGAACTCCTCGTCCTGCGCCGCCTCTTGAGGCAGCAGGCCGCCTTCGGCGAGCAGCAGCCGGGCCGCGCTCTCGGGCCCGCTCGCCCGTGCCGCCAGCTCGACGAGTCGGGCGCGTGCGCCGTCATGGACGGCACCGAGCGACGGCTCGTCGTACGCACCCTCAACCGTCATCACCCTTACGTACGCGGCGAATCCGAGCGCGAGCACGCGCGGCACGCGGCCTGCGGCCAGTGACTCGGTGAGGGTTCCGGCCCAGCGCACGGGGATCTTCAGGGAGCCGTCGGAGCCGACCTGGGCGGTGCGGTGGCCGAGCGCCGGGTTGGCGAACCGTTCGAGGAGTTCCCCGATGTACGCCGCGCCTGGCATGCCATCGGGTTCGGAAACGGTCGGCAGAATCTCCTCACGCATCGCGAACTCAACGGCCCCGCCGAGGAGTTCATCCCCCACGGCGGCGTCGATGGAGCGGTGGCCGCGCAGCAGGCCGAGGTAGGCGAGGAGAGAGTGGGCGCCGTTCAGCAGGCGCAGCTTCATCACCTCGTACGGGGCGACGTCCTTCGTGAACACCGCGCCCGCGTGCTCCCAGGCGGGCCGCCCCGCGCGGAAGTCGTCCTGCATCACCCACAGCTTGTACGGCTCGGCGGGCACCGGCACGGTGTCGCGGACACCGAGCGCGCGGGCGGCGAGGTCGCGGTGCTCGTCGGTGGTGGCAGGGGCGATCCGGTCGACCATGCCGTTCGGCGTCGACACCGCCCCGTCGACGTACGCCTGGAGGTCTTCGCGTTCGGCCGCGGGCAGCACGTCGACGAACTCGCCGAGCAGGGTACGGAGCCGGTGCCCGTTGTCCATCAGGTTGTCGCAACTGAGCAGCGTCACCGGTGGGGCGCCCGCGCGCAGCCGCTGCTGCAGCCCGCGCGCGATGAGACCGAGCGCGGTGCGCGGGGTGCCGCCCGCGAGGTCGGCGCGGACCAGCGGGTCGTCGAGGTCGAGCCGCCCGTCGGCGCCGAACGTATAGCCCTTCTCCGTGACGGTGAGGGACACGATGCGGGTGTCCGCGCTGCCGATGGCGGCGACCACGTCCGCCCCCTGCCCGTCGGCGACCAGCCCCTGGCGATGCACACTGGGCACGGTCGCGGCGAAGCCGCCGTCGCGGTGCAGGGTGAGCACGCTGTAGAGCCCGCCCTGCTCGGCCATCCCCTCGATGACCGGCCGGGGTCGCCTCCCTGGCGTGGTGGACACCCCGGTGATCCCCCAGGGCCCGTCCGTGTGTCGCAGCGCTTCGGCGGTGTAGACGGCCTGGTGGGCACGGTGGAAGTTACCGAGGCCGAGGTGAACGATGCCGGCACGACCAAGCCCCTCCGGCGATTCACGACCAAGCCCCTCCGGCGATACACGATCAAGCCCCTCCGGCGATTGAGGAGCGGGGTATGGGGCAGAGCCCCAATCCTTTACGGCGCGGGCCCCGGCCGACCGCGACAACACGCCCCGCCCCAACCTCGGAAGCGCACTCACACGCCCACCCCACCGGAGGTGACCAGCACCTTCATCTGCGTACGGTCGGTGAGCGCCACGCGCAGCGCCTCGTCGGCCCGCTCCAGCGGGAACTCGGCGGTGACGAGCCCATCGAGACGCACCCGCCCGCCCCCGGCAAGCCGCACGGCCGCCGCGAAGTCCCCGGCCCCGTACCGGAACGAGGTGAGCAACGCCATCTCCTGCCGCTGCATCCACGCCAACGGCAGTTCGGTGACGGGGCGGTTGGGGTTGCCGACGACAACCGCCGTGCCACCGGGCCGCAGCGCGCGGATACCAGAGACAAGCGCGGCGCCGACGCCGGAGCAGTCGAGGACACTGTCGTAGCCGTCCGGGTCGGCGAGCGCATGCGCCCGCGCCGGATCGGGCTGGAGCACGGCGGCGTCCACGGCCTCAACACCCAGCCCCGCAACGAACTCCCGCCGCTCGGCCGCCACGTCGGACACCGTGACGGCCGCCCCACTCGCGGCGGCGACCTGCGCGACCAGTACGCCGATGGGCCCCGCCCCACTGACAAGGACCCGCTCCCCCGGCTCGACCCCGGCGCGCCGCACCGCGTGCACGGCGACCGCGAGCGGCTCGATCAGCGCGCCCAGCTTCACGTCCATGCCTTCGGGCAGCGGATGCACGAAGTCCCTTGGTACGGCGATGAGTTCGGTGAGGGCGCCGTCGGTGGGCGGCGAGCCGAAGCAGGTGCCCTTCGGGCAGAGGTTGTACCGCCCGGCTCGGCACAGGGCGCAGCGCCCGCAGGGGTGCGCGGGCTCGACGGCGACGGGCGTCCCGTGCGGCAGCTCGTCGGTGCCCGCGCCGTGGCCGACGACGATCCCGGACGGTTCGTGGCCGAGGACGGTCGGCTGCCGCAGCACGTTGGGCCCGTTCTCGCCGTGCTCGTAGTAGTGCAGGTCGGAGCCGCACAGGCCGACGGCGCGGACCGCGACGAGCACTTCCCCTTCGCCCGGTTCGGGCAGCGGACGGTCCTGCGTGCGCAGGTCCTTGGGCCCGTGCAGCACGGCCGCGCGGACGGCGGCGCGGTGCGTGGTGGTGGCCACGGGGCACCCCTTTCTCTCGTACGAAATGTCTTGCACCGATGCGCAGGCTCTCAGGCCCTCAGGCCCGCACCGGCAGCGGCTCGACGCGCTTGATGACGAACGCGTAGGTCAGCGCGCCGACGACCGACAGCGCCCCGGACACGAGGAGCGGCACCAGGTAGGAGCCGCCGCCCGCCGCGAGCAGGAAGCCCGTGACGACCGGGCCGAGGGCCCCGGCGACGTTCGAGGCGAAGTTCTGGATGCCGGCGAGGGAGGCGACGTGCCCCGGGGTGGGGGCGACATCGGCGGGCAGCGAGGCGACGGACGCGGTGGCGAAGGTCAACGAGGCGTAGCTCAGGGAGAGCAGCGCGAGCGCCCCGGACGCGGTCGGCACGACGACGGCGAGCGCGATCACGGACGAGCACAGGGTGCCGGTGACGAGACACGTCTTGCGGACCCTGGTGGTGGACCAGCCCTTGCGCAGGAGCCGGTCGGCGGTGAAGCCGCCGAGCAGCGATCCGGCGATGGCGACGAGTCCGGGGACGGTGCCGAAGAACCCGAGCGAGAGGAGGTCGAAGCCGCGCTCGTCGACGAGGTAGCTGGGGAACCAGGTGATGAAGAAGTAGATGACGTAGTTGAGGCAGAAGAAGCCGAGCATCATGCCCCAGACCGTCCGGTACCGGAACAGGTCCCGCCAGCGCACCTTGGGCGCGTCCGCGTCCGCCGCCCCGGCGGGCGTCTCCTCCTCGACGCGGGCGCCCCCGGCCTCGATGTACTCGCGCTCCTCCGCGCTGAGCTTCGGGTGGTCGGCGGGCTCGTGGTAGAGCCGCCACCAGCCGATGATCCACAGGAAGCCGAGCAGCCCGCAGGCGACGAAGGCGATCCGCCAGTGGAAGGCGGAGACGAGCGCGGTGACGAGCGGCAGCGCGACGGCGGTGCCGACGCGGGCGCCGTTGTCCCACACACTGTTGGCGAGGGTGCGTTCGTGGCGCGGGAACCACCGCGAGACGGCCTTCGCGGGCGCCGGATAGCCGGCCGCCTCGCCGGCGCCGAGCAGCATGCGGGCCCCGATGAGCGAGCCGACGCCGCGCACCAGGCCCATGCCGACGGTGGCGAGCGACCACCAGATGGCGCCGAGCGCGAAGACCCGCTTCACCCCGTACTTGTCGAGGAGCGCGCCCGCGGGCAGCTGGCACACGGCGTACGTCAGGAAGAACGCGCTGAGGATGAAGCCCTGGGTCTCCGGGCCTATGTGCAGGTCCTTGGACATGGCGGGCAGCGCGACGCTGAGCGTGGAGCGGTCGAGGTAGTTGACCGCGAGTCCGCCGAAGCACAGCACGGCGATGCCCCAACGGACGTTCTTGCCGCGGCCACGCGGGCGCGGCGGCGGGGACGTGTGCGGGTGCGCGGGCGGGCCGGACGGCTTCGTCACCTCGGACCCGGTGACGGGGTGGCTGGTCATCGTCGACCTCCGGTCTGCGGAATCAGGCGTGCCATTTCTACCTGCGTCACCTCTTACATACAAGCCTTGTATGTAAGAATTTCCGCAGCTGAGGTGAGAGGGTGACGGCATGCGGGACGAGCAGCGACGAAGCAGGACGACGACACGGCGCACGGCGGGCGCGAGCCCCAAGGAGTCGAACCGGGCCCGCGTGCACGCGCTGCTGCGCGCCCGCATCACCTCGCTCGAACTGCCGCCCGGCGCCCCGCTGTCGGAGAACGAACTCGCGGCCGAGCTCGACGTCAGCCGGACCCCGGTGCGCGAGGCGCTGATCCTGCTGGGCGAGGAGTCACTGGTCGACATCTTCCCGAAGCTCGGCACGTTCGTGTCCCGGATCAGCGTCGACGCGGTCCTGGAGGCGCAGTTCATGCGGGAGGCGCTCGAACTGGCCGCGCTGCGCGAGGCGGTGAAGCGGGCCGAGGCGGAGGACATCGCCGCGCTGCGGGCCATCCTCGACGCGCAGGGCGCGGCGCTGAAGGCGGCGGACGACGACGCGTTCTTCGAGCAGGACGAGGACTTCCACCGCCGCCTGATGGAGGCCAGCGGGCACCGCACCCTGTGGCGCACGGTCACGACGGCCAAGGCCCACCTCGACCGGGCCCGCCGTCTGAGCCTGCCGCTGCCCCGGCGCATCGAGCACCTCATCGACGAGCACCGGGCGGTGGTCGACGCCCTCGAACAGCGCGACGCCGCGCGGGCCGAGGAGGCGCTGCGCGGTCATCTCCAGGGTGTCTTCGACGACATCGGCACGATCCAGGCCGAGCGCCCCGAACTCTTCGTCGAGCCGGACGAGTCGCCGTCCGCGCCCGCCCGGCACCGGCCGCATCCGGGCCTGCGCGCCTGACCACTCAAGACGCCCCGCGCACGCGGCGTCAGCCCACCGCCCGTATCAGCTCGGCGTTGCTCGCGGCCGGTCTGCCGTCGGGGAGGTGCAGTATGTCCTCAAGGCCGATGCGGATGTCGAGGTCGAGGGAGACGGCGAGGCGGAGGACCGGCCAGGCCGAGCCGTTCTCGCCGTGCAGGAGGACGGGCGTGATCGCGGCGGCCGGTTCGAGTTCGGCCAGCAGGTCGTCGGCCGCGCGCGCCGCGTCCCTCGGGGCGGTCTCCGTGATCTCGGCGAGGACGCGCAGCACGCGGTGGGACTCGGGCCAGGCGAGGAAGCGGCGGGCCGCGTCGGTTCCGGAGTAGATGCCCGCCTCGATGCCGATGCCCCGGTCGAGCAGGGCGGTGGCCACTTCTTCGGCGCCGTCCTCGTGCCAGTTCACGGAAGCGTGGTCGGGCAGCACCGTCCAGGCACGCACTTGTGCGGCGCGGGCCGCGGCGTCCGGCGTCGCCCACGCGCCCGTGGTGACGCCGACGGGTATGCCCGGGACGGCGGCCCGCACCGCGCTGACGGCAGCCGCGACGACGGCGGGGTCGAGGGTGTCCGCTCCGTCCGCGCGCTTGGGGTGGAGATGGACGTCCCGGGCCCCGGCGGCGACGGCCCCACGGGCCGCGGCCGCCAACTCCTCGGGGCGCACGGGAAGGTGGGCGCACTCGGCGCGGGTTCGCGCGCCGTTCGGACAGACCTGCAACATGACTCGATGCTCTCAGGCGGGTCTGACAATCGCCGTCGCCGGGCCGAGCCGAATCCCTCCGGCCCCGGCCCCGCACGGCTTTCGGCCAATTCGGCGCTGTTCGGTACGCCGTGGTCGGGGCGTCGCCCGGTACGGAGGCCCTGGTCCCGGGCCCGGGGCCGTGTTGCCCGCCGTTCGTGGTCCGGTCACAACCGGCCAGAACCGTCGAGGAATATGCTAATTCGTCAGTTCAAATACCCCGGGCCTACCTAACTTTCTCTGGCCACATCGCACTCACGCAGCCCTGGGGGGACGCACCATGGGACACGCCCGCACGAGACACACCCGTAAGAGACTCGCGCAGTTGGCCGCGGCCGCGCTGCTGCTGTCCGCCGCCACCGCGCTGCCCGCCTCGGCCCTGCCCGGCTCGGCGGAAGGCCCCGCGGACGGCTCCGCCAAGCCGCTCTCCTCCCCCGCCGAGGCGACGGCCTTCGCGAAGAAGCTCGGCGCCGACCGGACCGGCGGCACGTACGTCAAGGACGGCCGGACCGTCGTCGCGGTGACCGACAAGGCCGCCGCGCAGTCCGTCCGCGACGCCGGCGGGACCCCGGAGCTGGTCGCTCGTAGCACCGCCGAACTGAACGCGCTGCACCGCAAGTTGGACGCCCTGGGGAACATCCCCAACACGAGCTGGGGCGTCGAGGCGAGCGCCAACCAGGTGAGCGTGGACGTCTTCGACGGGGCACCGGCCGCCGGCCGGGCAAAGATCGAGAAGCTGGCCCAGGCCCACCCGGACGCGATCCGCGTCAACAGGCTCGACACCAAGCTGAAGTTCAAGGCCACCGACCTGCGCGGCGCCAACGGGATCACGTCGAGCGGCTGGCTGTGCAGCGCCGGGTTCAACACGAAGAACTCCTCGGGGACGATCTACACGCTCACCGCGGGCCACTGCGTGCCGGGCACCGGCAACACCTGGTACATGGCGCACAACAACGCCAAGATCGGCACCCAGACCGCGTACACCTTCGGCTCCGGCACCAGCGGCACCACCGGCACCTGTGACGGCTCCACGCGCGCGTGCGACTGGGCGAGCATCAAGGCGGACGTCACGAGCATCAACCCGCTGGGCACGGTCCGGTACTGGGGCGGCGACTACCACCAGATCGAGAGCTCCCGGTTCCCGACGGAGGGCGAGCACATCGACCGGATCGGCGTCAGCAGCCAGGACCTGACGGGCAACGTCACCAAGACGAGCACGACCGTCAACATCGACGGCGAGACGCTCTACGGGATGATGGAGACGAACAACTGCGCCCTCGGTGGCGACAGCGGTGGACCGGCGGTGCACGGCACGGTGGCTCTGGGGATGCTCTCCGGCGGCACGAGCGAAACGGTGTGCACCTCCAGCTCCAGCGGCACGTACCGGAATTACTTCACCAGGGTGCAGACCGTGCTGAACGAGCGTGGGCTGCACGTCTACTGACCGTCCGGTGACCGTCCAGGAGGACACATGCGCAGCGGGGGAGTTCGCTCCGGCGGCCGGTGGGCGCGCCTCGTCGTCCTGTCCGTCGTCGGGCTCGTCGCCGTGACCGGTTGCGGCGGCGCCGGGAAGGTGGCGGGCGACGGCGGGGACGCGCTCGCGGAGCGGGCCCGGCGGGTCGCCGACGCCTGGGACGGCTCCCCCGCGGCCACCGCGTGGCGCACCGCCGGCTACCACCCCACCGGGGAGCCGGTGCGGCTGCCGCGCGGCGGCCTTCACGATGGCGCCGACCAACAGGCGTACGAGCGGCGGAACTTCAAGCTCGCGGGCGGCGGCCTGCCCGGCACCGCCCCGAAGACCGGAGAGGTGACGTGGCCGTCCGGGGGCGCATCCGTCGTACGTCCGCTGGTGGGGGCCGAGGAGTCGTACGACGCGCTGGCCGGGCCGAGTGACGCGAACGAGCCCCATCTCTCGGTACGCGCGGTGGAGTTGGGGCGGATGACAGTGGCCACCAGCCGTGGGCCGGCGCTCGTCCCCGCCTGGATCTACACGCTCGACGGCTACTCGACCCCGCTGAAGCAGGCCGCCGCCGTCCCGTCGGCCGCACCCCGCTCCCCCATCGCACCGACCCACGACCTCCCCGGCCTCCCGCTCGACCGCTTCCTCGGGGCCTCCCCCTCCGACGGACGGAAGGTGACGGTCGTCGCCATCCACGGCGTCTGCGACAAGGGCCCCGCGGTCGAGGCCTTGGAGACGCGCGGCAGTGTCGTCCTGTCCGCCACCGTGCCGGACCCCGACCCGGACGGTGAACGCACCTGCACCAAGCAGGGAAAGCTGGAGCGCGTCGAAGTGAAGCTGCGCGAGCCCCTCGGGGAGCGGCTCCTGCTCGACGCGCTCTCCGGCCGCCCGGTGCCCGCTCGCGGGCTCGCCGGTCTCGCCCCGTGATCAGCCGACCGTCCACCCGCCGTCGATGACCAGGTCCGTGCCCGTCATCACGGCGGCCTGCGGACCGCACAGGAACGCCACCGCCTCGGCGACCTCCTCCGGCTCCACGAGCCGCTTCACCGCGGCGTCCTTCAGCATCACGGAGTGCAGCACCTCCTCCTCGCTGATGCCGTGCGCGCGGGCCTGGTCGGCGAGCTGCTTGTCGACGAGCGGGGTGCGTACGTAGCCGGGGTTGACGCAGTTGGAGGTCACGCCGTGCGGGCCGCCCTCCAGCGCCACCACCTTCGACAGCCCTTCCAGGCCGTGCTTGGCGGTGACGTACGCGCCCTTGAACTCGGAGGCGCGCAGCCCGTGTATGGAGGAGATGTTCACGATGCGGCCCCAGCCCTGCTCGTACATGTGCGGCAGCGACTTCCGGATGATCCGGAACGGGGCCTCCAGCATGATGCGCAGCATCAGGGAGAACTTCTCCGGGTCGAACTCGTGGAGCGGCGCGACCTGTTGGATGCCCGCGCAGTTCACGACGATGTCGGCCTCGGGGACGACGGAGTCGAGCGTGTCGAGCTCGGACAGGTCCGCGACGACCGCGTCCCCGCCCGTCTCGGCCGCGAGGCTGTGCACGGCATGCGCGTTCAGGTCGAGCCCGATGACGTGGGCCCCGGCTCGCGCCAGGCGCAGGGCGGTGGCGCGGCCGATGCCGCTGGCGGCGCCGGTGACGAGGGCGCGGCGGCCGGCCGGATCGGAGGGGTGGGAGGAGTCGGAGGAGTGGGAGGAGGACGTGCTGCTCACCTGGGTGCCTTTCTGCGAGTGACGAAGCTACGAGTGACGAAGCGGGGGACGCCGCCTATCGCCGCGCGAGGTAGTCGTGGGCGAGTTCCGCGCGCGGCAGGGTGAGGTCGGTGAGGACGTGCGAGACCTTGACGATCTCCCGTACGGGCAGGTCGGCGAGCGGGGCGAGGGCGTGCTCGAAGAGCTGGAGGCGGGCCGGTCCCGTCCAGGCGCCCTTGATGGTGAGGTCGGTGATCCGCGAGCGGACGAGTTCGCAGATGCGGGGCCTGCCACCGTCGTAGCCGGGGATCATCTTGAGCATGTACGTGGGCGCGGCGACCTCCTCGCGCGCCTCCTCTTCGCTGAGCGTGGCGTGCTTGAAGCCCATGGTGGCGGTGGCCACCCGCAGCGATCCGTAGTCGAGGGTGCCGACCAGGGTGTCGGAGTCGGTGCAGAGGCGGGGTGTGCCGAGCTTCTTCGGGTACGCGCTCGCCTCCCGGCCGAGCGCGATCGCGGGCCCGTTGTCGAGGTACATGGAGTGGATGTAGTCGGCCGCCTCGCCGTCGAGTCCGGTCACGCGGATCACCTGTCCGGACTCGGTGTAGTCGCCGAGGCCGCTGCTGTCGGGCATCCGGATCACCTCGAAGCGCACGAGCGGCTCGTCGATCCCGAGCGGCTCGGGGACCACGGCGCGCAGCGCGTCCGGGTCGGTGCGATAGGTGATGTTGAGGTACTCCCGGTCCACGAAGCGGTACGGGCCGTGCGGGAAGGCCGGTCCGTTCAGCGGGGTGGCCGGGGCGTCGAGGATGCTGCCGATGTTCATGTCCTTCGACGTTAGGGAGTGCGGTGCGGCAAGAGAAATGTGCGGCGGCCAGGTTTTATACACTGGGCGTATGAATGAGAACGATCCCGTGGATGTGGAGCTGCGGGATCTGCGCTGGTTCCTGGTGCTGGCCGAGGAGGAGCACTTCTCCCGGGCGGCGGAGCGCTGCCGGGTCACCCAGCCGACCCTGACCCGTTCCCTGGCGCGTACGGAGAGGGCGCTCGGTGTGCGTCTCGTGGACCGTACGACGCGCAGCGTGCGGCTGACGGAGGCGGGGCAGCGGCTGCACGCCGAACTGACCGCGGTGCTGCCCCGGTTGGATTCGGCGCTGCGGTCCGTGGGCGAGCGGCCCGCGCTGCGGCTCGGGTTCACGTGGCTGCTGCCGAGCGAGCTGACGCGGCGGCTCATCAGAGAGTTCGAGCGGGGGACCGGCGGGCGTCTGGAGCTGGTCCGGCGTGACGAGCGCACGGCCGGTGTCACCACGGGACACACCGACGCCGCGGTGATCCACGGCCACCCGTCCCCCGCGACCGGCCTGCACGTGGTCGAGCTGGGGATGGAGGAGCGGGTCGCGGCGGTCGGCTCCGGGCACCCGCTGGCCCGCCGCCGTCGGCTGCGCTGGGCGGAGCTCGCCGGCCACGCCCTGGTGGTCAACAAGCTGAGCGGCACGGTCGGGCCCGCCCTGTGGCCGGCCGGGGCGCGCCCGGAGGTGGCCGTCACCTGTCGTACGTACGACGAGTGGATCGAGATGGTCGCGGCGGACCGGGGTGTGGGGGTGCTGCCCCGCTCGGCGCGCGATCACCCGCACCCCGGGGTGCGCTATGTGACGATCACGGACGCCCCGTCGGCGCCGCTGGTCTTCGTGCGTCCGGCGCGGTCGCCGCATCCGCTGACGGACGAGCTGGAGCGGATCGCGCGTACGGCGGCCCAGTTGGACTGAGCCGCCGTAGGGGGGATCGCGGTGGAGAGGGGGGTCACAGGCTGCGCGCGGTGATGTCCCCGTGGTCGGTGGTGGCGTGGATGGTGAGGGCGGCCTTGGCGCCCTCGGTGTTCATCAGCGTGTTGTCGATGCGGCCGTAGCCGGTGCCCGCGTCGAGGGTGGCAGAGACGCCGGGCGCGGCGTCGACCGTCACATCGCCCATCCTGGTGCGGAGTTCGAGCGTGCCGGAGATGGCCTCGCTGATGCGGATGTCGCCCTTCTGCACCGTGATGTCTGCGGGTCCCGCCAGTCGGCCGACCGTGACATCACCTGCGTAGGCGGCCAGTCGTACACTCGCGGCCTCGTCGATCCTGACGGCGCCGTGCGCGCCCTCGCAGACGAGGTCGCCGAGCCGTCCGACGCCGCGGAACTCCACGGCCGCCGCGGTCGCCCGCACCCCGGAACCGGCGGGCAGTTGGACCGTCACCTCGATGGCGCCGGACGCCCCGAGGAACTGGTTCTTCTCGGCGGGGGCGTCGACCCGCAGGACACCGTCGGCGAACTCGACGGTGGTCTGCTCGGCGGCCTTCACGTCGCGGCCCTTCCCGGGGTCGGCGGGGCGGACCTCGACGGTGGTGTCGGCGCGGTCGGCGGCGATGACCTGGATACGGCCGGCGGGGAGGTGCAGGACGGCGGAGATCGTGGCGGGGGTGTCGAACGTACGCATCGTGCTCTCCTTGGTTCGGGTGGTGCCGGGCTTGTTTCCGATGGATGAAAAGCTACGTTGCGTTTCATGATCACTCAACGATGTTATTGCGCTGCGATTACATTGCAGCAGTTCAGAGCATCAATTTCGTTGCAACGGATGGCGGTCTAACGCAACAGAATGCGCGACTCCGTTGCATTGGGATGAGCGTGAACGCTACGCTGACGGGGCCAGGGACCACGGAACGGACCGAGGAGTGGTGGGGATGCCCGGAGGCCGGCTCACCCAGCAGGAGCGGCAGCAGATCGCGGTGGGGCTCGCCGACGGTCTCGCCTACGCCGAGATCGCCCGCCGCCTGGAGCGCCCCACCTCGACCGTCACACGCGAGGTGATGCGCAACGGCGGCCCCACCTCCTACCGCGCGGACCTCGCGCACCGCGCCACCGAGCGCCGCGCCCACCGCCGCAAGCAGCCCCCGCCCTCCGGACGCGGCACCCGGGAACCCGCGCGCGGGCGTGACGACGGGGCGGTGCGCGAGTACGAGGAGACGTTCACGACCCTGCTCATGCGGCAGGGGCTGCCGAAGATGACGGCGCGCGTGCTGACATGCCTGTTCACCAGCGACACGGGGAGTGTCACGGCGGCCGACCTCGTGCACCGCCTGGACGTCAGCCCGGCCTCCGTCTCCAAGTCCGTGGCCTTCCTCGAAGGGCAGGGCCTGATCCGGCGTCAGCGGGACGCCGGGCGCCGGGAGCGCTATGTCGTCGACGACGACGTCTGGTACCAGTCGACGGTCGCGAGCGCCCGCGGCACCGCCGAGGTCGCCGAGATCGCCCGGCAGGGCGTCGGGGTCCTCGGCCGCGACTCCCCCGCCGCCGCGCGCCTCGAGAACATCGCCCGCTTCAGCGACTTCATGAGCGAGAGCATCCTGCGCGCCGCGGACCAGGTGCGCGACATCCTCCACACGAATCCGGAATCCGAGACAGCAGCCGAATCCTGAGCGGACCCAGGACCCGAGCGGACCCAGGGCCCGCGCGGACCAGGATTCGCGCGGACCAGGACCCGCGCGGACCAGGACAGGAGCACACATGCCGCAGTCCACGAAGATCGAGTACATCGGCGCCGACGAACTGACGAAACTGCTGCCGCCGCGCGAAGCCGTCACCGCCCTCCGCGAGGCCCTCGCCGGCGGCCTCGACCCGACGGCGGGCCCGCCCCGCTCGATCCTCGAACTACCGGATGGGGCGGGCCAGTTGCTGGCCATGCCCGCCGCATCCGAGTTCGGTGTCGGGGTGAAGGCGATCTCGGCGGTGCCCGGCAACGCGGACCGCGGACTGCCCCGCATCCAGGGCGTCCACCTCGTCTTCCGGCCACCGTCCTACACCCCGGCCGCGATCGTCGACGGAGCGGCGCTGACCACGCTGCGCACCCCGGCGGTATCGGTCGCGGCGGTGCTGCCACTGCTGACCCGGCCGGGGCGGCGGTGGCGCGTCGTGGTGTTCGGAGCGGGGCCTCAAGGGACAGGCCATGTACGGACGTTGCGGGATGTCGGCGCCGAGCTGGACGACGTGACGTACGTCGTACGGGATCCGTCGCGGGCGGACCCTGAGCTGACGGGCGACGACAGGGTGGTCACGCCCGGGGACGTCGAACCATGGCTCCGCCGGGCCGACTTGGTGGTGTGTGCCACGCCCTCCCCCACCCCCGTCCTCGACTCGGCCCTGCTCGCCGACGACGCGGTCGTGCTGGCCGTCGGCTCGCACGACCCCGACGCCCGCGAGGTCGACTCGGCGCTGACGGCGCGCGCTCAAGTCATCGTGGAGGATCCGGCCACGGCGCTGCGGGAGTGCGGGGACATCGTGCTCCCGGTGGCCGAAGGGGTGCTGTCCGCCGGGCGGTTGGTGCCCATGGCGGCGGTCGTCCGGGGCGAGTCGGAACTCGCCCCGGACCGGCCCGTCCTGTTCAAGGGATCGGGCATGGCCTGGCAGGATGCCGTCGTCGCGGACGCCGCGGTACGAGCGCTCGACGCACGCTGAACGACGTGCTCGCCTCTAGCTCACCGCGTACGACAGCTGGTAGTTGGCGCCGTCACGGGTGAAGTGGAGCGTGCCGCTGCCGCTTCGGACCGTGTGCGCGCCCAGGAAGTCGTCGTCGTCGCCGGGGTTGTAGTCGGCCTCGTAGAGCTTGACGACGGCCTTGGACGTGAACGAGATGTACTGGTCGACCTTGTAGCTCTCGCCGTCGTCCATCGACGTGAACAGCACGTTGTCGCCGTTCACCTTGAGTATGACGTCGTCGTCGAAGGTCAGGTCCTCCTGGGTGACGCACTTCAGGGTCTTCAAGTGGAGATCGGGCATGGTGTTGCTCCCACCGTTTCTTCGCGGTTCGGTCGTGCGTTTCGGTCGTGCGGTCGTTCGGTGAAAATGATCACCGGCCCGGGACCGTGCCCGATCACCCACACCCGTAAACGGAACACACCGCTCCCAACTCTCGTGTATCGCCCAATATTTGACGCGACAATGATCAAGTCGCGTGCCTATCGTCGGCCGCATGGCTGACGCATGCTTCGGGCACCCCAGACTCGCCGCGCTCTACGATCCGCTCGACCCGGACCGCGGCGACCTCGACGCCTATCTGCGGATCGCGCGGGAGCTGCGGGCGCGCCAGGTACTGGACATCGGTTGCGGAACCGGGGTGTTCGCGCTGCTCCTCGCCGACGAAGGGGTCGAGGTCACCGGCGTCGACCCGGCCGCGGCCTCCGTCGACGTCGCACGCGGCAAGCCGGGGGCCGAGCGGGTGCGGTGGATCAGCGGCGACGTGTCCGCGCTGCCGCCGCTGCGGGTCGACCTCGCGACGATGACCGCGAACGCCGCCCAGGCCATCGCCGACCCGCGGGCGTGGCGGAACACGCTGCGAGGAGCGTACGAGGCCCTGCGCCCCGGCGGACACCTCGTCTTCGAGACCCGGGTTCCGGCCCGCCGCGCCTGGGAGGGGTGGACCCGTGCGCGCACCCGGCAGGTGACGGACGTTCCGGGTGTCGGCCCGGTCGAGCACTGGAACCAAGTGACGGACGTGGACGGGCCGTTGGTGACCTTTCGCGGGACGTTCGTGTTCCGCGCGGACGGTGCGGTCCTGACCTCGGACTCGACGTTGCGCTTCCGGGAGCGGGAGGAGGTCGAGCGGGATCTGCGCGCGCAGGGCTACGAGGTGGTGGAGGTGCGCGAGGCACCCGACCGGCCGGGCCTTGAGTACGTCTTCGTGGCGCGCCGCCCGCACGAGCAGTGAAACGCCCCCCCCGCCCGGGGTCGGATCAGCTCGGCGGGGTGTACCGGCCGTCGATCGCCGTCCAGCCGCCGTCCACGAACAGTTGACTGCCCGTCACGAACGACGAGGCGTCGGAGGCCAAGTAGACGACCGCGCCCGCGAGTTCGTCGGGGCGTGACCAGCGGCCGAGGGCGCTCTTGTCGGCGTACGCGTCCGACCACTCCGGTACGGCGCGGATCTGCGCGGTCAGCGGGGTGGACACGACGCCCGGCGCGATGGTGTTCACGCGCACGCCGGAAGGGCCCAGTTCGGCGGCTGCCGTCCGGGCGAGCTGGACGAGCCCCGCCTTCGTGGCCGCGTACACACCCTGGCCGGGTTCCACGGTCACGGCGCGGATCGAGCTGAACCCGACGATGCTGCCCCGGCCGCGCTCCGCCATCCCGCGCCCGAACGCCCGGACCAGGTCGAACGAGGCCCGCAGGTTGAGGGAGACGACCCGGTCGAACTCCTCCGACGTGTAGTCGAGGAGGCGTTTGCGGACGTTCGTCGCCGCCGTGAACACGAGGACGTCGACCGGGCCGAGGTCGTCGGCGGCGCGGTCGACGGCGGCCGTGTCGAGGACGTCCAGGGTGTACGCCGACATCCCGGGGGCCAGCGCCGCCGACTCCCGCGCCGCCTTCGCGTCGCGGTCCGCGCACACCACGTCGGCGCCGTGCGCGGCGAGGGCCAGCGCGCTCTCCCTGCCGATGCCGCCGCCGGCGCCCACGACGACCGCTCTGCGTCCATCGAGGCGGAACAGGCGTGCGTAGTCCGGGCGTTGTGCGCCTTCCGCCGGATCTTCCGTCGGACCTTCCGTCGGCTGTTCCGTCGTCACCGTGTCACCGGCCCTTCTTCTGCGTGTTCCGCGTGCTCGGGCGGATCACTGCCATGCGGGTCACCGTCAGTTCGTCGATCGCGAACCTCGGGCCCTCGCGGCCGGTCCCGGAGTCCTTCACGCCGCCGTACGGCATGGTGTCGGAGCGGAAGCCGGGGACCTCGTTGACGACGACGCCGCCCGCCTCCAGGCGGTCGACGGCGGCGAACGCGGTGTCCAGGGACGCGGTGTAGACGCTGGCGTGGAGTCCGTAGCGCGAGGCGTTGACCAGGGCGAACGCCGAGTCGATGTCGGGGACGGAGCGGAGGCACACCACTGGGCCGAAGACCTCCTCGCTCCAGACGGCGAGTTCGGGGTCCGGGTCCAGGAGGAGGGCCGGTTCCAGTACGCCGCCGTCGAGTACCCGGCCGCCCGCCGCGAGCGTGGCGCCCGCCTTGACCGCCTCCTCCACCCACGTACGTACGCGCGCGGTCGAGGCCGTGTCGATGAGGGCCGAGACACGTGTGTCGGGCTCGCGCGGGTCGCCGGTCGTGATGTCCGGGACACGTGCCTTCAGGCGGGCCACGAACTCCTCGCGCACCGCGTCCTCCACGACGACGCGCTGCACGCTGATGCAGGCCTGCCCGGAGGCGTAGTACCCGCCGCGTACGACGGCGTCCGCGGCGGCGTCGAGGTCGGCGTCGGCGGCCACCAACAGGGCGGCGTTGGAGCCGAGTTCGAGGAGCGTCTTGGTGGGGGCCGCGTCCTTGGCGATACGGTGGCCGACGGCGGCGGAGCCGGTGAAGGACACCGCGCCGATCCGGCGGTCGGTGGTGAGCGCCCGGCCCACCTCCGGTCCCCCGGTGACGAGTTGGACCGCCGCCCGTGGCGCCCCGGCCTCGTGCAGCGCCTCGCGCAGCAGGTGGGCGAACCACAGGGTGGCGAGGGGTGTCTGCGGGGCGGGCTTGGCGATGACGGGGCAGCCCGCCGCGAGCGCGGGCGCGACCTTGTGCGCGGCGAGCAGCAGCGGGTAGTTGAAGCCGGCGATGCCGACGACGACGCCGATCGGCTTGCGGGTCCAGAAGCCGAGCAGTCCCTCGCCGGAGGGCAGCAGGTCGAGCGGGACCGTCTCGCCGTGCAGCCGGGCCACCTCCTCGGCGGACGTCCGCAGGGTCAGCAGCGTGCGGTCCACCTCGACCCGGCAGTCCACCAGCGGTTTTCCCGTCTCCAGTACGAGGAGTCGCTCGATGTCGGCGCGGCGCGCGGCGAGGGCGTCGTGGGTCGCGGTCAGGGCCGCGGCGCGGGTGTGCGAGGGGAGCCGGGCGACCGTGTCACGGACCGCGACCGCCTCGTCCAGTGCCCGGACCGCCAGTGCGGTGTCGCCGACCGGCGCGCGGCCGATCACCGTCCCGTCGTACGGGAAGCGGACCTCCTCACTGGACGGTGCCGGCAGCCATGTGTCGCCGACCGGCAGGCCGTCGGGGCACTCCGTCGCCCACTGTGCACTCACGCGCGGTACTCCTCCTGCTGTTGGTGTGCCGCATGCTCCGGGGGCTCCGGGGGCTCCGCGTACTCCTGGTCGAGGTCCTGGTTGAGGTCGGCCGCGGTCACGCCCGCGAGGGCCTTCTCCAGCGTGGGCACGGCGGCGATCAGCCGCTGCGTGTAGGGGTGTTGGGGGTTGTCGTAGAGCTGTTCCGTCGGGCCGATCTCGACGATCTCGCCCTCCCGCATGACGGCGACGCGCTCGCACACGTGCCGTACGACGGACAGGTCGTGGGAGACGAGGACGAGCGTCAGGTCGAGTTCCTCGACGAGGTCGGTGACGAGGTTGAGGACCTGGGCGCGTACGGACACGTCAAGGGCGCTGACCGGTTCGTCCGCCACGAGGATGTGCGGGCGTGGGGCGAGGGCGCGGGCAAGGGAGATGCGCTGGCGCTGGCCGCCGGAGAACTGGTGCGGGTAGCGGCGCCCGGCGGCCGCGTCGAGGCCGACGGATTCGAGGAGTTCGGCCACCCGCCGCTTGCGGTCCCCGATGCCCTGCGCGACGAGTGGTTCGGCGACGGTGTCGGCCACCCGCATGCGTGGGTCGAGCGAGCTCATCGGGTCCTGGAACACGAGCTGGAGGCGTTCGCGGACGAAACGGAGCCGGCGTTCGCTCAGCCGCGTGATGTCACGTCCCTCGACCTCGACGGTGCCCGATGTCGGCTTGTCGAGCCCGGCGAGGATGCGCAGCAGCGTCGACTTGCCGCACCCTGACTCCCCCACGATGCCGAAGCGTTGGCCGCGCGGCACGGAGAAGGTGACGCCCCGCAGCGCCTGTACGGGGGGCGAGGGTGTGCGCAGGGAGGTGCGGGGGCGGTGGTAGTCGCGGGTGATGTCGGTGACGCGGAGGGCGTCGGTGCGCTTCGGCCGCTGCTCAGGCACGGTCTACCCCCTGGCGCTTGTGGTCCTGCGCCGTGGTCGCGGGGTCCTGCGCCGTCGTCGCGGGGTCCGGAACCGTCGTCGCGGGGTCCGGCACCGGGTGGAAGCACGCGTAGCCGGAGTCGGGGCCCGTCGGGGTCCACTCGGGGCGGTTCGCGCAGCGATCGGTGGCGGCGGTGCAGCGGCTGCGGAAGACACATCCGGAGGGAAAGGCGCCGGCCGGTGGCACCGTTCCTGCGATGGTGGCGAGGCGGCCGCGCTCGTCCACGGCCGTCAGGTCGGACGCGCCGATCAGTCCCTGTGTGTACCGGTGCCGGGGGCGTGTGAACACCTCCCGTACGGGCCCGGATTCGACGACCCGGCCCCCGTACATCACCATGACACGCTCGCAGGCCGTGGCGACCACGGCCAGGTCGTGGGTGATGAACAGGAGCGCCGAGCCGCGCCCTTGGACGCCGCGCACGATGAGGTCGAGGACGCGGGCCTGCACGGTGACGTCGAGGGCGGTGGTGGGTTCGTCGCAGACCAGCAGGGCGGGGTCGTTGGCGAGGGCGATGGCGAGGACGACGCGCTGGCGCTGGCCGCCGGAGAACTGGTGCGGGTAGGCACGCGCGGCCGTCGCCGGGTCGGGCAGTCCGACCTGGTCGAGGAGGTCCACGGCGGCGGCGTGGGCGGAGGCGCGGTCGGGGCGTGTGCGGTGCACGAGGAGGACCTCGGCGATCTGGCGGCCGACGCGCATCGTGGGGTTGAGGGCGGTCATGGGCTCCTGGAACACCATGGCGATGTCCTTGCCGCGGACGCGGGACATGTGTCTCTCGTCGGCGCCGATGAGGTCGTGGCCGACACCGGCCAGCTTCACCGAGCCGGTGGCGTGCAGTCCTTCGGGGAGCAGGCCCATGAGGCCGAGCGAGGTGAGGGACTTGCCGGAGCCGGATTCGCCGATGAGGCCGACGCGTTCACCGGACCGGATGGTGAACTCGACGTCCTGGACGAGCGGTTGGCCGCCGCCGTCGCCCTTCGTCCGTACGTCGAGTCCGCGCACGGTCAGCACCTCGTCCGGCGGGGTGTCCACTGCGGCGGTCATCGGCGGTCCTCCACCTTGGGGTCGAATCGGTCGCGCAGCCCGTCGCCGAGCAGGTTGAATCCGAGCACGGCCACCGCGATGGCGAGGCCGGGGAAGACTGCGAGGCGGGGCGCGGCGGCGAGGAGTTCCTGGCTCTCCTGGAGCATCCGGCCCCAGGACGGGGTGGGTGGCGGGGTGCCGAAGCCGAGGAAGGAGAGCGCGGCCTCGGCGAGCACGGCGAGGGCGAAGCCGACGGAGGCCTGCACGATGACGAGGCCGCTGACGTTCGGCAGCACGTGCCGCAGCGCGATGGCGAACGGCCCGCGCCCGGCGGCCCGCGCCGCCGTCACGTACTCCGTACTCATCACCTGGAGGGTGCCGCCGCGGATCAGGCGGGCGAAGCTGGGGATGGCGGCGATGCCGATTGCGATCATGGCGACGCCGGTGCCCGCGCCGTAGACGGCGGCGAGCATGATGGCGAGCAGCAGGGCGGGGAAGGCGAGGACGAGGTCGTTTCCGCGCATGAGGAGTTCGCCCGCCCAGCGTGGGCCCATCCCGGCGAGGATGCCGAGCGGGACGCCGACGAGCGCGGCGACGCCGACCGCGACGAACCCGACGTAGAGCGTCGTCCGCGAGCCGATCAGGATCTGGCTGAAGACGTCGCGGCCGTACTTGTCGGTGCCGAACCAGTAGTCGGCGGACGGCTGTTGGAGGCGGACGGCCGGGTCCACGAGCGTCGGGTCGTGCGGTGTCCATACGAAGGACAGCAGCGCCATGCCGACGACGAGCGCGACGACGGTCCCGCCGACGAGCAGCGAGCCGGGCAGCGGCCCGCGGCGGCGCCGCGCGACCACGGCCGTGTCAAGGACTTCGCTTGCAGCCATCACCCACGCACCCTGAGTCGAGGATCGATCACGAGATAGGCCAGGTCCACCAGGAAGTTCACGAGCAGCACCGCCGCCGCGAGGATCATGACGACGTCCTGGACGACGATGAGGTCCCGGCTCGCGACACTGTCGAGCAGCAGGCTGCCGAGGCCGGGGATCACGAAGACGCGCTCGATGACGACGGCGCCGACGAGGAGCGTCGCGAGTTGCAGCGCGAGGACGGTGACCACGGGCACGGACGCGTTGCGCAGCCCGTGCCTTACGAGAGCCTGCGTCGGGCGCAGGCCCTTGGCGCGGGCGGTGCGCAGATAGTCCTCGCGCAGCACGTCGAGGACGGCGCTGCGGACGTAGCGGGTGAGGACGGCGGCCTGGACGAGGCCGAGGGAGAGCGCGGGCATCAGGAGCTGTTTGAGGAAGAGCGCCGGATCGTCCGCGGGCGGGGTCCAGCCGTTCGCGGGCAGCCAGCCGAGCCCCACCGCGAACACGGTGATCATGAGGATGCCGGCGAGGAACGCCGGTACAGCGACGCCGAGTTGGGACAGCGCCGACAGGACGAGCCCGGACGGCTTGCGGTGCCGTACCGCCATCAGCGTGCCGAGCGGCACCGCCACGAGGCAGGCGATGACCATGGCGGTGCCGACGAGCCACAGCGTGACAAGGAGCCGGTCGGTGAGCTGCGGCGCGATGGGTGTGTGGGAGATGTAGGAGTCGCCGAGGTCGAAGGTGGCCAGGTCGTGCAGCCAGCCGGTGTACTGGTCGAGGAGGGGGCGGTCGAGGCCGAACTGTTCGCGCAGCGCCGTCACCGCCGAGTCGGAGGCGCCGGTGCCGAGGGCGACGCGCGCGGGGTCGCCGGGCAGCACCGCCATGAACGCGAACACCACGACGGAGCTCACGAACAGGCTCGCCACCAGGATCGCGAGCCGCCGCACCAGTCGGACGATCATCGGTTGGGGCCGCCTTTCAGGACCGGCTGGAGGGGTGGGAGGAGCCGGACCGGCCGAGGCCGGTGAGGTCGAGGGACTCGGTGACACTGTTCACCGGCAGTCCGGTGATGTCCGCGTCGGCCACCATCAGGTTCGGCAGCAGGAACAGCCAGTCGGCGGCGGCGTCCTTCGAGAGTGTCCGGGCGGCGGCGCGCATGGCCGTCAGCTGCTCTTCCTGGCTGCCGACATCCGCCTTCGCCAGCAGATCGCGGAATCCGGGGCTGTCGTAGCGGGTGTAGTAGTTCTTGTCGCCGAACACGGCGGCCATGTCTCGGGGTTCGACATGGGACATGATCGTCATGTCGTAGTCGGCGTTCTTGAACACGGTCGAGAGCCACGCCGCCGGGAACTCCAATTGGCTCAACTCGACTTTGAATCCTGCCTGTTCGAGCTGGCTTTTGACGACGGTGCCGCAGGCGGTGGCGTACGGCAGCGTCGGAATGCGCAGCCGAAGGGTGTGTCCGGCCTGACCGGACTCCTTGAGGAGCCGGCGCGCCTTGTCCCTGTCGTACGGATACAGGCCGGTGAGGTCCTGGTACCAGGGGTCGGTCGGCGGCACCATGCTGCCGATGAGCTTGCCGCGCCCTCCCCAGCAGGTGTCGACGAGGGCCTTGTGGTCGATGGCGTACTGGACGGCCTGCCGGGCCTTCTTGCTCCGCATGGGCCCTGAACCGTTGTTCAGGGAGAGCATGACCTCGCCGTTGGTGGAGCCCTCGATGACGCGGTACTTGGGGTTGTTCTCGAACCGGTAGAGGGAGTCCGGGGACTGCATCGCGCCGATCATGTCGATGGTGCCCGTGAGCAGCGCGTTGTTCATCGCCGTCGGGTCCTTGAAGTACTTGAGTGTGACCGTGTCGAAGTGCGGTGCCGGTCCCCAGTAGCCGGGGCGGCGGGCGAGCGTGAGGGAGTCGCCGCGGTTCCACTTCTTCAGTTCGTACGGTCCTGTGCCGACGGGCCGCGTCGCCAGCTTGTCGACTCCGGTGCGGCTGAACATCGCGCCGGTACGCGTCGTCATCCGGTACAGCCAGTCGTTGCTCGGCCTCTTCAGCGTCACCCTCAACTCGTCGCGGGAGACGGCCCGTACGTGGTCCACGACGCTCATCTGGGCCTTCAGCGCGACGGTCCACTTGGGGACGACGCGCTCGATGGAGAACTTGGCGTCCTTCGCGGTGAACGGGGCGCCGTTGCTGAAGGTGGCGTCCTTGGTGAGGTGGAAGGTGTACGTCCTGCGGTCCTTCGACAGCTCCCAGGAGCGGGCGAGCGCGGGCCGGATCCGGCCGTGCTGGTCGAGCTTCACCAGGTTCTCGTAGATGTTGTAGAGCAGCGCCTGCGGGATGGCGGCGCCGTCCGTCTTCGTGAAGTCCAGGTTGGCGGGTTCGGCGGTGACACCGATCGCGAGGGAGTCCCCTGGGCCTTCGGGGCGGGATCCGGCGGCGGTGGACCCGGCGGTGCACGCGGCCGTGGCGGACAGGAGGAGGCAGGAGAGAAGGGCTCCGGAGGTCCGGACGAGCCGAGCCGTCTTGCTGTCCCGCGCCATGCACGACACCTTCCGCTGCAACTGGCCTGACCAGTAAGCTCACTTGACAGGTACCGTGACGACTGACGCGGCGCCTGTCAAGAGGAGAGGTTGCGGATGCCGATGCGCGGCGAAGAGAACCTGGCCACCCTGTCCGCCGTCGAGATGACCGCCCGCTTCGCCGACCGCTCGGTGTCACCGGTCGAGGTGCACGACGCCGTGCAGTCGGTGATCGAGGCGCGCGAAGGTGTGCTGAACGCGTTCTGGGTGCGGGACGACCCCGCCGGGTCCCGGAAGCGCGCCGAGGAGAGCGAGGCCCGCTGGACGGCCGGGGCGCCGCTCGGTCCCGTCGACGGGGTGCCGGTGACACTGAAGGAGAACATCGGCCGCAGAGGTGTGCCGATGCCTTCGGGCAACGCGGGCGTGGCGCCGGTCGTGCCCGCGCGGGACGCGCCGATCACCGAACGGGTCCTGGAATCGGGCGGGTTGGTGCTCGGCTCCACGGTCATGCCGGACTGGGGCATGCTGTCGTCCGGCGTCTCCAGCAAGCACGGCATCACGCGCAGCCCCTGGAACCCGGCCTGGACGACGGGCGGTTCGAGCTCGGGAGCGGGCGCGGCTGCCGCCGGCGGGTACGGCCCGCTGCACGTCGGCTCGGACATCGGCGGCTCGATCCGCCTTCCCGGTACGTGGCTGGGGCTCGCCACCCTCAAGCCGAGCGACGGCCGAATCCCGCTGGACACGCCCTACTTGGGGCGAGCGGCGGGCCCGATGGCACGCACGGTCGCGGACCTGGCCCTGCTCATGCGGGTGTTGAGCCGCCCGGACCCGCGCGACTGGACGAGCCTGCCGCCGCAGGACATCGACTGGTCGCGCCTGGAGTGCGAGGCGCGCGGCCTGCGGGTGGGGCTGCACCTGGACGCGGGGTGCGGCGGCGCGCGCGACCCGGAGGTGGTGGCGGCGGTGCGCGCGGCGGCCGAGGTGTTCGAGGCGGCGGGCGCGGCTGTCGAACCGGTCGAGCCGTTCATGACGCAGGAACTCCTCGACGACCTGGACCTGTTCTGGCGGGTCCGCTCCTGGAACGACCTGCGCCAGCTGTCCCCCGATGCCGCGCTGCGCGTGCACCCGTACGTGATGGGCTGGTGCCGGGAGGGCGCGGACGTGCCGGGGACCCGGGTGCTGCACTGCTACCAGCAGATCATGCGGATCCAGGCCAGGACGGTCGAGGCGACCCTCCCGTACGACCTCGTGCTCTCACCGGTGACGCCGGTGGCGGCGTTCGCGGCGGAGCAGCCGATGCCGTTCATGGAGCCGGGCCGGACGATGTCCCACATCGGGTTCACGGCCCCGTACAACATGTCGGGCCAGCCCGCCGCGACGGTCAACTGCGGCTTTACGGCGGACGGTCGGCCCATCGGCGTACAGCTGTCGGGGCGCCGCTTCGACGACCTCGGCGTCCTGCGGGCGGCCGCGTGGTACGAGCGGCACCGACCGGCCGCGGCGGTGCCGAGGTGGCCGGACGGGGCGCTCCCGGGCGGGGCGCTCCCGGGCGGGAACGGGGAGAACCGGGAGTACGGGGAGAACGGCAAGTACGGGGAGCACGGGGAGCACGGGGAGCACGGGGAGAATGGGGAGACACCATGACGCCGGACGGGGCGCGGTTCGAGCAGGTCGCGCCCGTGCGGCTGTACCAGCGCATCGTCGAGCAGATCGAGCAGGCCATCGCGCGCGGCGACCTGAAGCCCGGTCAGCGGCTGCCCAGCGAGCGGGAGTTGGTGTCGCAGTTCGGCGCCAGCAGGCCCACGGTCCGGGAGGCGCTGCGGGTCCTGGAGAGCAGTGGCCTCATCCGCTCCCGGCCCGGTGACCCGCGCGGCCCGGAGATCCTGCCGTTCAGCACGGCGGGACTCGCCAAGGAGATGACGCGGCTCGCCCGCTTCGACACCGTCTCGATGGCCGAGCTGATCTCCTTCCGCATGATCCTCGACGGCTCGGCGAGCCAGCTCGCGGCGCGGCTGCGCACGAGCGACGAACTGTCCGCGATGGAGCGGACGGTGACGGACATGTCGGCGGCAATCACCTCTGGCTACGAGGACTTCAGCAAGGCGGACGTGGCCTTCCACGAGGTGGTCGCCCGCGCCAGCCGCAACGCCCTGATAGAGGTCTCCAACCAGGTCGTCCGCGGCGCCGTCCGCACCCTCATCGCCGACAAGGTCGCCCACGCGGACAACCGCGAGGCCCTCATGCGTACGTCGCTGCGCCACCACGAGGAGGTCCTGGCGGCCATCCGCGCGGGCGACGGCCTTGCGGCGGCGCGAATCTCACGGCGGACGCTGTACGACTACTACGCGGGGTATGTGACGGAGGGGGAACGGGAGCCGTTGCTGGCGTTGGTGGACGCGGAGGGAGGCAGGGTCGGTCATGACTGAGCGGGTCGCGGTCGTCGGCGTGGGCGTGCTGGGTGCGTGCGTGGGCTGGAATCTGGCCCGGCGGGGCGCGCGGGTGGTCCTCGTCGACGCGGCGGAGCGACCGGGCGCGGGTGTCACCAACTGGTCCTTCTCGTGGGTCAACGCCAGCAACAAGACCGTCACCAGGGCCTACTTCGACCTGAACGTCGCCGGGATGGCGGCCCACCGCGAGCTGGCCGCCGCCGTGGGGCCCGGTTCGTGGTGGCACCCCGGCGGGCATCTGCGCTGGGCGGACGATCCTGCGACGGAGGCGGAGTTCCTCAACACGGGTGAGTTGTTGGCGAGTTGGGGCTACGGGGTCGAGGTGTGCACGGGCGCCGAGGCGCGCCGCCGACTCGAACCCGCCGTCGCCCTCCCCGACGACGCGTCCGTGCTCCACTATCCGGACGAGGCGTGGGTGCACGGGCGGCGACTCGTGCGCCGCCTGGTCGACGAGGCCGTGGCGGGTGGGGCCGAACTCCGCACGGGCGCCGCGGTCCGCACCATCGACACCGGCACCGGCGGCGGTGGCGGTGGCCCGCACACGGTCACCCTCTCCGACGGTAGCCGCCTCGACGCCGACGCCGTCGTGAACGCGGCGGGGCCCGACGCCTCCCACGTCGCCGGGCTCGTCGGACGGCGGCTCCCGATGCGGCGGGAGCCGGGCGCCGTCAGCCGGATCGACTGCGGCGGGCCCGTCCCCGTCCACCGGGCCATGCACACACCCCACATCGAGGTGCGCCCCGACGGCGACACATCGATGGTGCTCCACAGCCGTGAGGTCGACGCCCTCATCGACTCGGACACGGGGCCGGCGTCCCCGGAGGAGTTCGGCCGCCTGCTGCACGCCTCGGCGCGACACGTCGTCCCCGCACTGTCCGCCGCCCACCCGGTCGAGACCCGAGTGGTCAACCGCCCCGTCCCCGCCGACGGCTTCCCCTCGGTGGGAGCGGTGCCGTCGGTGCCCGGCTACTACGAGGCCGTCACCCACAGCGGCATCACCCTCGGCCCGGTCCTCGGCCGCCTGCTCGCCGAGGAGATCCTCACCGGGCGAAGGGCCGAGCTGCTGGCGGACTACCGCCCGGAACGGTTTCCGGTCACCTGACCTCCGGGCGGGGACCCGGCCTACCGGGAACGCCACCACACCACCACGGCCGTGACGAGGGCACCGCCGGTCGCGGTGGACGCGCCGCTCACCAGGCCGCGGACCGCTTCCGCGCGGTATCGGCGCAGCGCGGCGCGTATCCGTCGGGACCGCGACTCGGGCACCTCTGCGGGCTTCTCCATGGGTGAACCTCCTGTCTCGTCACTCCGTACGACGGCGATACGTCACTCCGTACGACGGCGATACGTCGCGCCGTTACGGGCGCCGGGGGAATCCACCGGCAACGCCTCCTCCCTGCGAAGGCACTTCGTGGTCGTCGAAGAGTCAGGACCGGGCCGCAGTACGGACAGTTCTCGCGCTCTCGCGCCGCTCCCCCGCTCCTCCACGAGGCGATCCGCCTCCTGGAGGAGCGACCTCAGGGGTGGTCGCGCCACGCCGGGCAGGAGGGAAACGACCCCCGAACGACCCTGATACGCCCGTGTTTTCGGGACCGCTGCTGGTCAATGTAAAGGTGATCGGAATGATCACCGGGACACACGGAGGAGAGGCCGCACCATGAGCGCCTATGTCATGACGGGCCGTCATGAAGAACTGCGGGCGGAGGTGCGGTCGTTCGCCGAGGAGAAGATCGCGCCCCGGGTCGCGGACATGGAGGCCTCGCGGGGTGTCGAGGTCGAGTTGGCGCGGCTGATCGCCCGGCAGGGGTGGATCGGGGTGACCGTCGGCGCCGAGTTCGGTGGGATGGGGCTCGGGCACCTCGCGAAGACGATCGTCATCGAGGAGCTGTCGCGGGTCAGCGGGGCCATGGGCGCGATGGCGCAGGCCTCCCAGCTGGGCGTCGCGAAGATCATCCACTTCGGGGACGCCGCCCAGCAGCGCGCCTGGCTGCCGCGGGTCGCCTCCGGTGACTGCCTTCCGACGATCGCGGTGACCGAACCCGAGTCCGGCGGCCACGTCCTCGGCATGGAGTCGAGCGCGTACCGCGACGGGGACGACTACGTCCTCAACGGCCGCAAGGTGTACGTCGGAAACAGCCATGTGGGCGATCTGCACGGCGTCGTCGTGCGGACCGGGGAGGGCTCACGCGGACTCTCCGCGTTCCTCGTCGAGTCCGACAGGCCCGGCTTCAGCCTCGCCCCGCACACCCCCGCCATGGGGCTGCACGGCTTCAGCTTCGGCGAGCTTCGCTTCGACAACTGCCGGGTCCCGGCGTCGAATCTGCTCGCGGGCGAGGGCCGCGGCCTGGACGTGGCGTACTCCTCCAGCATCCTGTACGGGCGTCCGAACCTCACCGCCGTCTCACTCGGCATCCACCAGGCGATCGTCGAGGAGACGGTCCGCTTCGTGTCCGAACGGCAGCGCTACGGCAAGCCGTTGAGCGCCGAGCCGACCGTGCGCCAGAAACTCGGCGCGCTTCAGTCCGGCCTGATGACGGCGCGGCTCCTCGCGTACAACGCCGCGCAGTTGCTGGACGAAGGGGCGTCCTGCGACGCGGAGTTGATGAACGCCAAGTACGTGGGCGTGGAGTCGGCGATCACCGCGGGGCGTACGGCGATGGAGATACACGCGGCGGCCGGGCTCTTCCCCGACCGCCCCATAGAGCGCCTCGTACGGGACGCGATGCACATCTACTCCCCCGCGGGCACCTCCGACATCCAGGTGCTGCGCCTCGCCGAGGTCGCCCTTGGCACGTCCCGCAGCCGCTGGTCCGAGCAGCTCGCCCAGCCCGTCCAGCTTTAGGTAAGCGGCTCGCCGGCCCGCTCGTAGATCAGGCGCATCGCCTCGTCCCGTACGTTCTTGATGAGCTGCAGGCTGTTGTGGCCGGTGTCGAGCGCATGGGGCTCCGTGCCGACGGCGCACACCGTGCCCAGGACGAGGTCGGTGTGCGGGTCGATGAGCGGGGCGCCCAGGTAGACGCGGATGCCCAGTTCGTCGACGACGGGGTTGCCCGCGAAGCGGGGCGCCGCGTACACGTCGGGCAGCACCAACGGCTTGCGGCGGGACAGGACTTCGGGGCAGTAGCCGTGGTCGCGGGACATCATCCGGCCGACCTCGGTGGCGGTGTGGTCCTGCGGCACCATGGTGTGCCGGGTGCCCTCGGGGGTGTGCAGGCCGACGAAGAACTGCTGCTCGGTGATCAGGTTGACCATCGCGTACGGGGTGTCGGCGGCGCCCGCGAGTTCGGTGGCGAGCCGGTCGAAGCGCTCGTCGGGCTCACCGAGACCGAGTTGCCTCAATCGCTCGCTCCTGGCGGCGAGTTCGGTGTCGTCGGCCGGGTTGTGGAAGCCCGTGAGGGCGTCGTACGGCATGGTCGCTCCAGCGGGGAGGGTCGGCGGGTTCAGCGGATCATGGTCGGCGCGCGGTGGCGTCGGCTGAGGGTCAGGGCGTATTCGACGAGGGCGATGAGGACGTGCCGGCCGGTGTCGGAGCGGCGGGCGTCGAAGAGCACGACCGGCACCTCCGGATCCAGTTCGAGGGCGGTGCGGACCTCGGTGGACGTGTACTGGTGGCGCGCGGTGTCGAACTCGTTGACGGCGACGATGAACGGCAGCCGTCTGTCCTCGAAGTACTCGATCGCGGCGAAGCTGTCGGAGATGCGCCGGGTGTCCACCATGACGACCGCCCCGATGGCGCCGAGCGCGAGGTCGTCCCACATGAACCAGAAACGGTCCTGGCCCGGGGTGCCGAACAGCAGGATCTGCAGCTGCTGTTGCCACAGCGTGATGCGGCCGAAGTCCATGCTGACCGTGGTGGTCGTCTTGTGCTCCACGCCGTCGAGCCGGTCGAGCCCGGCGCTCGCGGAGGTCATGACCGCCTCCGTGGTGAGCGGTTCGATCTCGCTCACCGCGCACACCAGCGTGGTCTTTCCGACGCCGAAGCCGCCGGCCACGAGGATCTTGAGCGCGGTCAGCGGGATGTCAGAGGCTGCGTAGGCCGACAAGGACTGCCTCCAGAAGGTTGGGGTCGCCGCCGTCGGCGTCGCGGGGCGGGACCGTGGGGGCCAGGACGTGGGAGTCGATGAGGTCGGAAAGGATGATCTTGGCGACCTGGACGGGCAGGCGGAGCCGGGCGGCGAGTTCGGCGACGGAGCGCGGTTCGGTGCGGCACAGGTCGACGACCTGGGCGCCCTCGGGCGCCAGCACGAGACCGGGGCGCTCCGCGTCGATCCGCATGTGGGTGGCCAGGCCGAGCGGGTGGCCGGGGGTGGTGCGGCCGCCGGTCAGGGCGTACGGGCGGGTGGTGGCGATGTCCTCCGCCAGCCACGCCGCCCCTTCGGGGTTCGGATCGCTGCCGTCCACCGGTCCCTCGGTCACTGCGCCCAGTCGCCGGAGGGCGCCGGGCTGAGACGGGTGGGAGTGCCGAGGTGGCCTCGTACGCTGCGTACGAGCATGGTGATCTCGTAGCCGACGACGCCGGCCTCCGCCTCGCGCTCCGCGAGGACGCCGAGCACGCCGTTGAGCCCGGCCTTCGAGACGAACAGGTAGCCGCCCGCGCACTCCACGATGACCTGCTCCACGCCGGCCATCGGCGCGTGGATCGTGGTCAGCCCGCTGCCGAGCGAGCACATTCCCGTGGCGATGGCGCTGAGCCGGTCCGCCGCGGCGTCGTCGAATCCGTGCCGGTAGCGGGTGACGCCGTCGCTGGAGGCCAGTACGGCACCCAGGACATGCGGCACCCGGGCCGCGAAGTCGGCGAGGAGCCAGTCGAGGTCCTCGGAAGGCGCCTGCGTGGTCATGTGTCAGTTCTCCTGGTGTTCGTCGTCGGACCGGGACGGTTCCTGGCGGGCCGCCTGGACGCCGTGCGCGTACCGGGCGAGCAGTCCGCCGTCGAGGTCGGCCTGCGGCGGAAGTTGGCCGTCCGGAACGGGTGCGCCGTGCCGCAACTCGGGGGCGAGGTGGCTGGCGCCGCGGCGGGTCCGTTGGGTCAGTGGGGGACGGTGGGTCGAGGTGGGGTCGGTGGTTTCGGTGGGGTCGGTCGTGTTGGTCGTGTTGGTCGCGGGCGGGGTCGGTGGGGGTGTGGGGTCGGTGGGGTTGGCGGGGGCCGCCGCGCCGGGTACCGGTCCCGATGCGGCGCCGGAGGCCGCCGCGCCGGGCACCGGGCCCCGTGAACCGCCGGGTCCCGGTTGGGGCAGCACGCCCGGGGACGGGGCGGAGTGCCGGCGGCGCGAGGAGGCCGTGGTGGGGGTGGCGGCGGACGGGATGTGGCCGGTGGCCGGATTGCCGGGGATACGGCGGGGCAGGGAGGCGGGTTGGGATGCCACGTCGGGCTCGGCCCTGGTCCCGGCGTCCTGCCCGATCCCGGCTCCGGCCTCCGGCCCGGCACCGGACCCGGTCCCGGCGTCCTGCCCGACACCGGTCCAGGACCTGCTGCCAGCCTCCTGGCCGATCCCGGCCCCGGGTTCGGGTCCGACCTGCTGCCCGATCCATCCCTCGGACTCGGGTCCGGCCTGCCGGCCGATCCCGATCATCGGGTCAGCGCCACCCGCGGTGCCCCGCATCGGGCCCGCGCCCGCGGCGGTCCCCGGCGCGGTCATCGCCACCCGGTCCACACCCGACGCGGGCCGCGCGCCCGCCTGGACGACCGGGCCCACCGGGCCGACCGGCACGCCGTCCGGCCGGGGCGGTCCGTCGGGCGACGTACGGGGGGCGGTGGAGGCCTCCGCCTGGGCGTGTTCGGGCGCGCGCGGCCCGGGAACATACGCCGGATTCGGCCCCATCGACGCGTGCCGCGCGGCATCCCCTTCGGCGTTGAACGGCGCCTGCGACGGGACGGCGGCCGCCGCCGACGCGACAGGCCCGGACCCCGCAACCCCGGCAGACCCGAACTCCCGACCCGCACCAGACCCGGACCCCGCAACCGCAGCGGGCCCGGACCCCGGACCCACACCCGGCCCAACCCCAGAACCCGCCACGGACCCGAACTCCGGGCCCACACCCGGCCCACCCCCCGAACCCGCCGACGGCCCGCCCCCCGAACCCGCCGCCGCCCCAGAAGCCACCGCGGCTCCCGGGACCGCCGCGGACCCGGCGCGCGGCGCCGACGCGCCCACCGGCGCCGAAGCCCCCGTCCCGGTGGACGCGGACGCGGTTCCCTCCGACGGTGCGTGCAGTACCGCGTGCGGGAGGATCACGATGGCCTGGGTGCCCGCGTACATGTTGGCTTCGAGGCGGACCGTGAGGCCGCGGCGGCGGGCGATCTTCGCGGCGACGAAGAGGCCGGTGCGGCCGTCCTTGAGCTGCTGCTCGACGTCGTACTGCTCGGGGTGCGCGAGGAGTTCGTTCATGCGGCGGCGGTCCTCGTCCGACATGCCGAGGCCGCGGTCCTCCACCTCGATCACCATCCCGGACCCGGCCATCTCCGAGCGGATCAGGACCTGACTGCTGGGCGGCGAGAAGCGCGTGGCGTTCTCCGCGAGTTCGGCGACGAGGTGGATCGTCTCGACGGCGGCGTGGCCGCGCACCTGCACGCCGCCCGCCACGGGCAGCACACGCACCCGCGGGTACTGCTCGATCTCCGCGATGGCCTGGCGCAGCACCGTCGCCAGCGGCACCGGGTGCCGGATCTCGCGCGGCACGGCGCCGCCGAGCACGGCGATGGACTCGACGGACCGCTGGATCCGGGTGATCAAGTGGTCGATGCCGAACAGGGTGTTGAGCAGTTCGGGGTCCTCGACGATGCGCTCGGCCTCGTCGAGGCTCTTGAGCGCGCGGACGACCAGCGACTGGAGGCGCCGCGCGATCGTCGTGAACGCGTCGAGCTGGCGGCGCGTCGCCGCCTGGAGGACCGCCGTGTGCGTGGCGTGCAGCCCGTGGTGCAGCTCGTACTCGAGGGCGGTGAGCGGGTGCGCGTCGGTCACCCCGTCCGGTGCCGCCGCGGGCGCGCCCGCCGGTTCGCCCTGCTGGATCCGCTGGGCCGCCTGCTGGATGCCTTCGATGCGCTCCGCGAGGACCGCCCGCAGCCGGGCCGACCGCTCGGCGAGCGTGGCTTCGCGGGCGGTCTGCGAGGCGTGCAGGTTACGGGCGGTGGCGCGGGCCGCGCGCCAGGCGAGGGTGAGGGCGGACCCGCACACCACGGCGGCCCCGGTCCCGGCGCCCCAGGCCACGGCGGCGGAGTCCGTACCGGCGCACGCCGCGTACGCGCCCGCCGCCGCGACGGTGACGGACGCGGTGGGCGCGACGGCGAGCAGGGTCAGGCGCTGCCGCAGCCCCTTCTCGGAGAGCAGCGTCGGCGCGGGCTTGCCGCGGTGCAGGCCGCGGCCGCCCGTGGCGGCGCCCTCCGCGGAATAGTCAGGCATGGGGGGTTTCCTCGGTAGGGGAAGCGTGCGACGCGCACCGGCGTCGGCGGGTGGGCCCCGACGGTGGCCGTCACCACGCGGCGCGGGCGCGCCCGCGCGAAGTACGGGGCGCGAGGCGCGGCGGACGGGCCGCCACACCGGCACCTCGGGCAACAGCCACGTCAGGATCTTGAACTACCCTGCGGCGTCCCGGGCGTTCGGGGCTACGAATCCCGAGGGTCGTTTGAGGGTCGTTCCGTCGACGGCCGGTGCGCCGTCTGGCGGGTCGGCCTCGCCGAGGCGTCCCGCGAAGGCGAGGACGGCGTCGAGCTCCGCCGTGTCGACGAGTCGACTGCGCGGGCGCAGCAGCCCTCCGGTGCCGAACTCCGCCAGTTCGGCGCAGCGTCGCGTCAGCCACTCCCAGTCCAGGTCGAGACGGTCGGCGAGCGAGCGCAGCCGTCGCTCCGGCGTCGCGCCTTCGGTGACGGCGTGCCCGCGGGCCCGGTCGAGGAGTTCGGCGCAGGCCCGGACGTCGGTCAGCGCGTCACTGGTGTCGACGTGCCAAATGCCGTGCTCCGCCATCCAGTTGGTGACGATGACCTTGGTGTCGGGGACCACGACGAAGGCGTCGGTGCGCGCGTATCCGGGGTCGGCGTACACGCGTACTTCGAGTCCGTGCAGTTCCATCAGGGCCACGCCGAGCCACAGCAGGATCCGCTCGTGGGGGCGGGCTTCGCGCAGGACGTCGTCGGGGATGTACAGGGCCCGTTCGGAGGGGGCCGCGGCGTCGCCGTGGTCCTCGACGGCGCGCTGGTACTCGGGCCAGCAGGCGAAGAACAGCCAGGCCGCGGCGTCCTCGGCGGAGGGGACGGGGGTCCAGAACAGGGGTGGCGCGCTGGTCCCCGCGAGTTGGCGGGTGATGTGCCGGGCGCAGACGTGCATGCCCAGCCATGCCGCGCTCACGTTGCTGAGTTCCGGCATCGCGGCGCGGGCCATGGCCGAGCGCGGCTGGCCGAGGTACGGGCCGAGGCGCTGCCGTTCGGCGTGCAGCACGGCGTCGTCGGCCTGCAGGCTGTCGTCGATGTTGGTCATCGCCCACAGCAGCGCGTACGTGAGCTGGTCGACCAGGTACGCGGACGGGATGGTCAGCATGTCGCCGCCGGGGACGCGGCTGCGTTTCGCGTACGCGGCGTCGAGGGCGTAGGCGCGCTCCTTCGACACGGCGAGGACGAGGGCCCTGCGGGTGGGCCGGATGAAGTGCCGTACGTGCGGCTGGTCGGCGGCGCCGATGACGACGAGTCCGTCGTGCTCGTCCGCTTCGTAGATCTGCACGGGTAACTGGGTGCCGTCGAAGCGGTGCCGCCCCGACAGGTACCAGCGTCCTTCGAGTCCGGTGGTGGTCTCGGAGAAGCGGAGCGAGGAGCCGCCGAACGCGTCGTCGAGGTCCCGCGCGGTGGCCCGCGCCACGTCCTCGTCGATCAGCGAGCGCGGCGTGTCCCGGTCCTCGGCCACCGTCTGAAGCAGCGTCATGACGTCGGCGCCCAGCCAGTGTTCGAGGACGGTCGCGGTGTCGGCGCGCGGCATCTGTTCGCCGCTGAGCCACCGCTTCCACGTGGCCTGCGACGCGGTGACCGTGCCGAGCGCGGGCCTGCCCAGTTCCTTCGCGGCGAGCTCGGCCGCCCGCCCGAACTCGGCGTCGAACGCCGCGTAGCGGTGGCAGCCGCGCTCCTCCAGCAACACCCGCAGCAAGGTCCGCCGCGCCATCAGCCCCTCGCTCCCGCGCGCTCCGTGCGTGGGAGCGGTGGGACCCCCAACACCCGTCGGTCGGCGTGCGGCTGACGGTGCGCATGCCTTCGGCATGTGCGGGTGTAGAGATCCATGACTGCGATTATGTCTACACCAAGTCATGCTCAGGCCATGAATCTGTGAAGATCGTTTGTAGACGCCCGGGTACCCCGTGCCCACGCGCTCGACGCCAGCACCCCGAGCCCGACGACGCTCGCGCCGAGCACCAGGACGAGCCACCACACATGGTGCGCCGCACCGGTGAACTCCGCGCCGCCACCGGCGAGATGCGGCCCCACGACGGCGCCGGCGACGGCCACGCCCAGCGTGGTTCCGGTCTGCCGCCCGGTGGAGGCCAGCGCTCCGGCGAGGCCCGCCATCGAGCGCGGCATCCCGTCGATCGCCGCGTTGCTGATCGGCGGGTTGACCGCGCCGATGAAGACGCCGAACAGCAGGTGCACGCCGAGGACCACCGCCAGCGGGGTGTCGGGCCCCACCCACAGCGAGAGGCCGCCGCTGAGGGCGAGCGCGCTCCCGGCGACGACCAGCGGGAGCCGGGGGCCGCGCGCGCCGGCCAGCCGCCCGACGGCCCTCGACACCAGCAGCACCGGCACCCCGACCGGGAGCAGACACAGCCCGGCCGCGACCGGCGAGAGGCCGCGTACGTCCTGGAGGTACTGGGTGGTGACGAACAGGAACGCGCCGAACCCGCACAGCGCCACCAGCGCCGTCACGATCGCCGCGCTGAACGGCACGCTGCGGAACAGCCGAAGCTCCAACAGCGGCTCACGGCACCGCGGTTCATAGCGTACGAGGCCCCACGCTCCCAGCGCCGCGACCGCGAGCAGCCCGACGATGGTCGGCGAGGACCAGCCCAGCGCCCCGGACTCGATGATCGCGAAGACGAGGCAGCCGAGGACCAGCACCATCAGCGCCTGCCCGACGGGGTCGGGGCGGCGGGCCCGGTCGGCGCGGGACTCCGGCACGAACAGCGCCGAGCCCACGAGCGCCACGGCGACGATCGGTACGTTGATCCAGAACACCGACCGCCAGCCCAGGGCGTCGACCAGGCCGCCGCCGACGATCGGTCCGAGCGCGAGGGCGAGCCCTGACATGGAGGTGAACACGCCGATGGCGCGGGCCCGTTCGGCGGCTCCGGTGTAGGTGTTGGCGACGATCGCCATGGCCACCGGGTTGAGCATGGTGCCGCCGACGGCCTGCACCGCCCGCGCCGCGATCAGCCAGCCGATGCCCGGCGCGAGCCCGCACAGCAGCGATCCCACGCCGAAGGCGCTCAGCCCGATCCGGAAGACGCGCCGCCTGCCGACCCGGTCCGCGGTGGACCCGGCCAGGACGAGGAACGCGGCCAGCACCAACGTATAGGCGTCGACGGTCCATTGGAGACCGGACTCGGAGGCGCCCAGGTCGCGGCGGAGGGCGGGGAGCGCGACGTTGACGATGGAGACGTCCATGATGACGACCACGATGCTGAGGCAGCAGACCGCCAGGACGAGGGACTTGCGGCGCGGGCTCGTGGCCCGGGCCGCGACGGGAGAGAGCGAGGGGGAACTCATGTCCGCGACGCTAGAATTGAGAGCGTGCTCGAAATCAAGCCCGAACCCGAGTCCCGAGCCCAACCCGAGTCCCGAGCCCAACCCAAGTCCCGAGCCCAACCCAAGTCCCCAGCCGACCCCGAGTCCCGAGCCCTCCCCGACGAGGGTGTGCCGATCGCCGAGGCCGCCCGCCGCACCGGAGTCAGCGTGCACACCCTGCGCTACTACGAACGCGCCGGCCTCGTCGTCAGCCCCGTCGACCGCACCAGTACCGGCCGCCGCCGCTACCACCGGCTCGACCTCAAGTGGATCGTCATCTGCACCAAGTTGCGCGCCACCGGCATGCCGATCCGGGGCATCCGGGCCTACGCGGAGCTGGTCGCGGCCGGTCCCGGCAACGAGGCGGAGCGGCTCGCGCTCCTCGAAGCCCACCGCGCCGACGTGCTGGCCAGGCTGGCGGAGACGCAGGAGAACCTGAAGATGATCGACCACAAGATCGACGTCTACCGGGGCAGCCTGGCCGCGGGCGAGGCCGACCGGCTGTGGGCGCCCGTCACCTCATGATGTGGGCGCCCGTCACCTCATGAAGAGCCCGCCGTTGGCGTCCCAGCACGCCCCGGTCACCGTGTCGGCGTGCTCGGCCGCCAGCAGGACGACCATGTCGGCGATGAACTGCGGCCGCCCGAGCCGCCCCACCGGGATCATCGCCTCCGTCCGCGCGAGCGTGTCGGGGTCGACGGTGCGGCGCACCACCGGCAGGTCCTGCGGTCCTGGCGAGACGGCGTTGACGGTGACACCGCGCGGGGCGAGGTCACGCGCGAAGACCTTGGTGAGCGTGGCGACGCCGCCCTTCGACGCCGCGTAGTGGGCGCCGGTCGCGGTGCCGCCGTTCTGGCCCGCGAGTGAGCCGACGTTGACGATGCGTCCGTAGCCGCGCTCGGCGAAGTACCCGCCGAAGACCTGGCAACCGAAGAACGTACCGTGCATGTTGGTCTCCACGACGGCCGCGAAGCTCTCCGGCGTGATGTCCATCAGTGACTCGACCTTGGAGTGCCCGGCGTTGTTCACGAGGACGTGCACCGCGCCCCACCGTTCGACGAGCCGGTCGCGGGCGGCGGCGAAGGCGTCCTTGTCGCGGACGTCGAGGCCGAGGCCGACGGCGTTCTCGCCGGTGGGGTCGAGCGCGGCGGCGGCCTCGACGGCGGCCGACTCGTCGAGGTCGGTGAGGGCGACCCGGTACCCGTGGTCGTAGAACCGCGCGGCGACACATCCGCCGAGGCCGCCGGCCGCGCCGGTCACCAGGACCACGCGGTGGGTGTCGTCCTCCCAGCGCTCCCCCACTCCCTGCGGGCTCACTTGGTCACGTCCGGCAGCGGGCGGCCGACGCGGGCCTCGATCTTCATGTACCGCCACAGCCCGTACTCGCCGACCTGAACGGTGCGGAAGAGGTTGCAGGCGGCGGCGACGGTCGGCTGGTCGACGACGTCGGCGAGGACGTAGCTGGTCCAGGGCCAGGAGCCGGAGGGGCCGACCATGTGCTGGTCGTCGTCGATGGTGCCGATGACGTGCACGCCGGGCAGTTCGTGGAGCTGGCGCAGCATGCTGGTGAAGCCGTCCCAGACCGCCTTGCCCTGGCCGGTCGGCAGGTCGAAGAAGTTCTGGTTGACGCCGATGCAGAACAGCACCCGCAGGGGTGCCTGGGGGGACGTGGACATGCGGTCACACCTTTCGTGAACGGGACGACGGGGTAAGGGAGTTGGGGTACGTACGTCGGTGGGTCGGCGTTGATTCTCAGAGGTAGCCGGGGAACGGGTCGACGCCCATGAGCACCGCGCCCGCCCCGTCGTACAGGCCCTCTTGCAGGAACGCGTGCTGCGGCACCACGGAGGCGTCCCGCAGATAGCGCTGCATCGGGCTGCCGTCCGCGATGGCCCGGATGCCCGCCAGTTGATAGGCGGCGCGGACGACGGCGAAGGACTCGTGGGCGAGGGTGGTGGAGGCGAGGCGCAGCAGGCTCGCCTGGTGGTCGGTGGCGGGGTCGCCGGTCAGGACGGTGTCCCACACCTCCTCGGTGGTCTCGTAGAAGAAGGCGCGGGCCGAGCGCAGCCGGGCCTCGGCGCGGCCGACGGCGATCCGGTACGCGGCGCGGTCGGCCGCGACGGGGCCGCCGGTGTAACTGGCGCGCCCGCCCTCGGTGATGACCTGGTCGAGCGCGGCGCGGGCGACGCCGAGGCCGACGACGGCGAGGACCTGGGCGGCGTACGGGACGGCCGGGTAGCGGTAGAGGGGTTCGTCGACGGTGGGGGTGCCGCCGCGGACGAAGGTCCACTCCTCGGGGACGGTGACGCCGTGCACGGCGAGGTCGTGGCTGCCGGTGCCGCGCATCCCGATGACGTCCCAGTTCTCGACGATCTCGACGTCCTCGGGGCGCAGCAGCGCGGTGCGCGGCCGTCCCGCCCGGTCCTCGCCGGCCTTGATGCCGACGCCGAGGACGTCGGCGCCCTTGCAGCCGCTCGCGAACTTCCAGTGGCCCGACACCCGGTAGCCGCCCGCGACGGGTTCGGCGGGCTGTACGGGGAACAGGCCGCCGGCGAAGGCGACATCGGGACCGTCGGCGTACAGCCGCTCCTGGGTCTCCAGCGGCAGCGCCGCCAGATAGATCAGGGACGAGCCGAAACTGGCTACCCAGCCGGCCGATCCGTCGACCTTGGAGATCCGCTCGATGATGCGCAGGAATTCGGCCGGGGGCAGCGGTTCGCCGCCGAAACGCCGCGGGGCGCTCGCCCGATAGATTCCCGCCTTCTTGAATTCGGCGATCACTTCGCGCGGTACGTGCCGCCCGTTCTCGAATTCCGCCCTGCGCGCGGCCACCACATCCAGCACGTTGTCCAAAGTCTGCGTCATGCGTCATTCCCTTGCCCGACCGGCGAGTTGATCGCTCGAACCCTTTTCAGCCTCAAAACTAGGCGGGCCGTTGCGCGCCAACAATTGGGAATGAGTGCGACCGCATAGGGGATTTCCCCTGCTCAGCCGAGCCCGATGACGAACCTGAACCCGAAGTACCGGAATGACACCTCTCATTACCGTATTGGCCAGTACATGACTAACTAGTCCCACTGGCACCCGTTAGCGTCTTTCACGCTGGATGTCCCAGTAGATCCACTTCAAACAGGGGGAACCACTCATGCGCACAAGAGCCAAGGTCGCCACGTCGATCGCGGCAGGTCTGCTGGCCGCCGCGGGGATGTTCGCGCCCGCCGCCTCCGCGGCGACGCCCACCGACCGGGGCGTCCCGTCGCCGAAGGCCGACCAGGCCATCGCCAACACCTGGGTCTACACGTGGACCGAGGCGAACGTCCGCAGCTGCCCGTACCTCTCGTGCGGCATCAACTACACCGTCGGCGCCAACTACCGGTTCAGCGCCATCTGCTGGGACTACGGCCAGACCATCAGCCAGAACGGCTACACCCACAACAAGTGGGTGCTCCTCGGCTCGGGTCAGAGCTGGGTCTGGGGCGGCCTGCTCAAGGGCAGCGAGACGGGCAACGTGCCCAACCGCTGCTGAGCGCCCGTCGACCGTGTGACGCCCACGCCTAGAGCCCCGGGAGCAGCGGCAGCCGGAACCGGAACACGGCGCCGCGCGGGGAGTTCGGGAACGCCTCGATATGGCCGTCGTGGCGGGAGATGATGCGATGGCTGAGGGCGAGGCCGATGCCGTGGCCGTTGCCCTTCGAGGTGAACGCCCCGTCGAAGATCCGGTCGCCGGGGGCTGTCGGGAGGCCGCCTCCGGTGTCACGTACCTCGACCTCGGCGCGGTCCTCGTGGCGGCGCGTGGTGATGGTGACGGGTCCCGGATTCTCGGGCCAACGGGCCATCTCTTCAAGGGCGTTGAAGGCAAGGTTCATGACGACCTGTCCGATGAGCACCTTCTCGCAGCTCACGGGCAGGTCGTCCGTGGTGTGTTCCCAGCGCACGGCGACCCGGTGCGCCTTGGCGCGCACATCGACGAAGTACCGGCAGTCGGCGACGACGTCGTTCAGGTCGACGGAGCGTTTGGCGTCCTCCAGGCGCAGCACGTAGGCGCGCAGGCTGGACAGGATCGTGGTGGCGCGTTCGAGCTGGCGGGTGGCGTGGTCGAGGCCCCAGCGCAGCGGGTCCGGCGCCTCGTGGCTGTCGTCGACGCGGCCGAGAGTGCCCGCGACGAAGTTGTGGGCGGCCGCGATCGGCTGGCTGACCTCGTGGGCGATGGCCATCGCCATGTCACCCATCGCGTTGTGGCGGGCCAGTTGGTTGAGGTACTGGGCGTCGCGGCGGTGTTCCTCCTCGGTGTGCACGGTGTCGGTGATGTCGTGGAAGAGGAGGAGCAGTCCGCGCAGGTCGTTCTCGATGTCGATGTACTGGCAGCGCGCCGCGAACCAGCGGTCGGGGCCGACGCTGTCGGAGGCCGCGAGGCGGTAGCGGGCGTCGGTGGGCCGGCCGCCGCGTGGTGTGTCGTGCAGGACGCCGCGCAGCACGGCGGTGGAGTCGGCCGCGAGGAACGTCGTGAAGTCCGTGCCGAGCATGTCGTCCGGGTCCCGGTCGAGCAGGCTGCCCGCCGACTCCCCTGCGAACAGGATCCGGCCGTCGTCGTCGAGCACCACGATGCCCTCGTCGAGGTTGCGCAGGAACGCCTGCAGCCTGGCCTCGGTGCGGGTCAGATCGCGCCGGGTGGCCTTCTCCTCCGCGATGTCGCGGAACTGCACCATGACGACGGGCCCGGCGGACAGCTCCACGCGCACGGCGAGTGCCTCGCTGAGGATGTCGGTGCCCGACTTCGACCGGTAGCACCACTCGATGCGGCTGCGGCCCTGGTCGGCGGCGCGCTGCAGCCAGGCGACGCCGATGTGCCGGGCGTACTGCGCCGCGTTGGAGCTCATGTCGGGGGCCTTGAGCGGCTTCAGCTCGTCGAGGGTGAAGCCGAGCGCGGTGCGCGCGGCGGGGTTGGCCCACAGGATGTCCTTGGTCCCGGCGTCGTGCACCAGGACGCAGTGGTCGATGACCTCGAAGAGGCGGGCCAGGTCGGGGCAGCCGAGTTCGGCGGTGGCGGGCATCGGCGGCTCACACCTCCTCGGGGCGCAGTCCGCAGCGCATCATGTCCGCGATGAGCGCGCCGAGGGTGTCGGCGTCCGTCTTCTCCCGGATCCGCGCCCGGTGGGCGTCGACGGTCTTCAGGCTGATCCCGAGCCGCCGCGCGATCACCTTGCTGGGCACCCCCTCGACGACCTGCCGCAGGATCTCCCGCTCGCGGGGGCTGAGGTGGGTGATCCGCTCGCGCAGGGTCCGCTGCTCACAGCGGCGCGCGTAGCGTTCGCCCGCCACCCGCAGGGCGCCCTGCACGATGTCGAGCAGCCGCTGCGGGTCGTAGGGCTTCTCCAGGAAGTCGACGGCTCCGGCGCGCAGGGCGCGCACCGACATGGGGATGTCACCGTGCGCGGAGACGAAGACGATGGGCAGCGCGGCGCCCCGCTCGTTGAGGAGTTCCTGTACGTGGAATCCGCCGACGCCCGGCATGCGTACGTCGAGGACGAGGCAGGCCGGGCGGTCGGGGTCGAAGGCGGCGAGGAAGGTGTCGGCGTCGGTGAACCACTCGGTCCTGATGTGCACGGACTCCAGGAGCCACGCCAGTGAGCGGCACAGCTCCTCGTCGTCGTCGAGTACGTACACGAGCTCGGCGGCCGGTACACCTGTCATGTTTCCTCGCTTCCGGACGGCGACGCGGCGTGGCGCGTCGCATGTGCTGCCACCATCCCTCGTGACCAGGCCGTTCGTACAGGCTTGGCGGGAATCGTCAGGGCCGCATCAGCACGGAGGTGGACGGCCGGCTCTCGGCGAAGTGTGTCGGCAGGGGTGCGACGAGCACGTTCTCGGTGCGGGTGCGGGTGATCCGCCAGGTGCCGTCGGCCTGCCGCCGGAAGGCGTTGTTGAGGCGGCTGGAGCGCAGCAGCGCGGTGCCGTCGGCGTAGAGCCAGGGCTGCATGTGGATCCACTGTCCGGTGGCCGTGGCGCCGTCGACGTGGATCTGCTCGGAGGTCAAGTAGTGCGCGTTGAGGACGAGTTCGGGCTCCTGGCGCTCTCCCCAGAACGCCTCGAAGTGGGCGCGGATCGCGGTGGCGCCCTCGGCGCGGCCGAACTGTCCGTCGTAGTACTCGCCGACGCCCTCCCATACGGCGTCCTCCGCGTACAGCTCCATGATGAGGTCGATCCGGTGGGCGTCGTCGCGGACGCCGAACTCGGGACATGGTGTGTCGCACAGGAACATGTAGCGGGCCTGGAGGCGGCGGATGTCGGCCTCCGCTTCGAGGGTCTCCACACGCTGGAGGAGGGTGGCGACGGTGTGCGGGTCGCTCATCGGCTTTCGGTGCCTTCCTTGCCGGTGGGTGTCGTGAGCGCGGCCTGGATCCGGTCGGCGTGCGCGAGCAGCCGGGTCTCGCCGTGGGGCGGGCCGACGGCCTGGACACCGAGGGGCAGGCCGTCCGCGTCGCGCAGTCCTGGCACGGTCACGACGGGGAGGCCGAGGGCCTGCCAGGCGCGGCTGAGCACGGGGTCGCCGGTGGCGTCGAGCCCGGCGGGGGCGGCGCCGAGCGCGGCCGGGCCGAGCACGACGTCGTACGTGGCGAACAGCGCGGCGATCCGGGCGCGGGCCGCCTCGACCGTCGCGCGTGCGGCGGCGTGGTCGGCTTCGGAGGTGGCGGCGCCGATGTGCAGCAACTCGCGCAGGGGCGCGCTCAGTTGGGCCGAGTGGTCGAGTTCCGCCGCGCGTTCGCGGGCGGCTTCGTAGGCCATCACCACCGGGTGGGCGGCGGCGAGTTCCGCGACGAGCTTCTCCTCGGGTAAGGCGTCCACGACGGCTCCGGCCGCTCCCAGCCGCGCCCGCGCCGTGTCCACGGCCTCCCGCATCGCGTCGCTCACCCCGCCGAAGGGTTCGGCACTCCACAGGAGTACGCGCGGTGACGCCGCCTCCCCCGGCCGCTCACCGGTGAGGGCGTTCCAGGCGAGCGCGAGGTCCCCGACCCCGGCGGCGTAGCAGCCGTGGCTGTCGAGGCTGGGGCTCAGGCCGACGACTCCGTCGACCGGGATCCGACCGTGGGTCATGACCAGGGACGCGACGCCGCAGAACGCGGCGGGCCTGGTGACGGAGCCCGCCGTCTGCGAGCCGATCGCGAGCGGCACCTGCCCGGCGGCGACGGCCGCCGCCGAACCGCTGGAGGAGCCGCCCGGGGTGTGTCCGGGCGCGGCCGGGTTGTGGGTGGGGCCCGGCGCGAAGAAGGCGAACTCGGTGGTGACGGTCTTGCCGACGACGTCGGCTCCGGTGGCGCGCCAGGCCCGCACGATCGCCGCGTCCTCGGTGGCCGGGGCGGTGTCGGCGCGCAGCCGTGAACCGCACCGTGTGGGGTGTCCCGCGACGTCGATGATGTCCTTGACACCGAAGGGAACTCCGGTGAGGGGTCCGGTAGTTGACGCGTCGGTCTCCGCGACCGGTGTCACCCACGCCCGCACCTGCGGGTCCGTCCGCGCGATGCGTGTCTCGGCGCGTTCGCGCGCGGCGCGCGCCGTGGTGCGTCCCGCCGCGAGGTCGTCCACCAGTTCCCGTAGCGACCAGGGCTGCCACAGAGTGCTCATACGTCGTCGTCCTCCCAGCGCGCGTCGGCCTCCCAGTAGTCCATCCCTGCGGCGCTGACCGAGTGGCGCCACGGGGAGGTGCGTCGCAGTGTCGGCTCGACGCGGGCGGTGACGGCATCGGCGGCCTCGGGCCCGTCGGCGTCGACGGTCCAGTGCACCCAGCCGAGTTCGTGTCCCTCGGCGTCGTGGGTGAACAGGTCGACATGCCGCCAGCCGTAGTCGAAGGTGTCGTTGTAGCAGGTCAACGTCGTGTGCCGGGGCTCGTCCGCGCCCCGTGTCGCGCCGGTCACGCGGTCAGCGACGTAGGGATCGAGTGGAAGCGGCGGCGGAAGTAGACGAGGGCGCCCGCCCCGTCCTCACCGACCAGCACGCGTTCCGCCTCGATGAACATCACGGTGTGCGAGCCGCGTTCGGCGGTGCCGGTGACGCGGCCGAGTACGGAGGCGGCGGAGCCCTTGAGCACCGGCACGTCGGCCACGGTGTGGTCCCAGACGTCGCCGCAGGCAGCGAAGCGCTCCTCGGCGGGCACGCCGCCCGCGAAGGCCTTGGCGACGTCGGCGTGGTCGGGGCCGAGGACGTTGACGCAGACGCGGCCGTTGTCGGTGAACAGGTCGTGGCTGCGGCTGGACCGGTTGATGCAGACGAGCATGGTGGGCGGGTCGTCGGTGACCGAGCAGGCCGCGCTCACGGTGATGCCGGCGCGGCCCCGCGGCCCGTCCGTGGTGACGATGTTGACGCCTGCGGAGAGGTTCGCCATCGCGTCGCGGAACGCTCGCTGGTTCGGGGAGAGTTGGTTCTGAGTGAGGTGGTCCACCGTCGCTGCCCTGCGTGTCACGGGTGTCATGGCTGTCACGGTAGGGCGGCGCGGGTGGCTCGCGGTATCGAGAGTTCCTTCGCGGCGTCGCAGGATTTCCCCTATGCGGGGCGAGGCCATTCCCGATTGTTCGCGCCCCGCCGCCTGCCTAGCGTCTTGGGCACCGAACGACGGAGGCACGATGACGCTTGAGTTCAGTGCGGACACCGTCCACGGCCTCGCCCCGTACGACCTGGTGGGCGAGGACCGCGTGGCGGGCCGCATGTACACCGATCCCCGGCTCTTCGAGCGGGAGCTGACCGCGATCTTCGAACGGACCTGGGTGTGGGTCGCCCACGACAGCGAGCTGCCGAAGGCCGGCAGCTTCAAGTCGACGTACGTGGGCCGGCAGCCGGTGATCGTGACGAAGGACCGCAAGGGCAACGTGAACACGCTGCTCAACCGCTGCCGGCACCGCGGCGCCAGCCTGTGCGAGAAGCGCACCGGTCAGGCCAATGGCTTCACCTGCCCGTACCACGCCTGGTCCTACGGCCTCGACGGGGCGCTGCGCGGCATCCCGTACCCGGACGGCTACGAAGGCGTCGTCGAGAAGGGCGAGTTGGGGCTGCGCAGGCTGCGCACGGAGTCGTACGGCGGCATGATCTTCGCGACGTTCGCCGAGGACATCGAGCCGCTTGAGGACTTCCTCGGTGATGTGCGGCTGTGGATCGACCGGTTCATGAAGCAGGGCGGCGGCTACCCGGTGAAGGTGCTGGGCACCCACCGGTTCCGCTTCCGCGGCAACTGGAAGATCCAGCTGGAGAACACCACCGACGGCTACCACTTCCCCATCGTGCACCGCTCCTGGATGGCGTCCGTGGACGCCGAGACGGCCGACATGATGTCCTTCATGACCGACCCGGATGCGGTCACCCACGACCTCGGCCACGGGCACAGTGTCATGCAGATGGTGCCCGGGCACGCGGACCTCGACGCCGACGACGGCACGGAGCCGCTGCAACCCCGATTCGACGGCCTCGTACGGGAGTTGGAGGAGGCTGGGCTCGACGACGCGGCGGTCCGCAAGCTGGTGCGGGCCGTGCACGGCACCGGGTTCAACCTCAACCTGTTCCCGAACGTGTCGATGTCCAACTCCTTCCTGCGGGTGCTGCGCCCGCTCGGCCCCGACGAGACACTCATCGAGCACGTGGCGATCGGACCCGACGGGCCGCCCGAGGTCGTCGACCCGGTCAACCGCGAACGGCTGCGCATCCACGAGCACTTCCAGGGCCCCTTCGGCTTCGGCACCCCCGACGACGCCGAGGGCTGGGACCGCGTCCAGCGCGGCGCCCGGGCCGCGCCCGACATGCCGATCCTCGTCAACCGGGGCCTCGCCCGCGAGACACCGAGCCCCGAGGGCTGGCCGACCGCGCATGTCACCGACGAGACCGGGATGCGCGCCGCGTACGCGCAGTGGAAGGAGATGATGCGCGATGACTGACTCGGTGGTGACTCCGGCCGAAGCACTCCTCGGCCTCTCCGACCCCCGTGTGCTGCGCGCCGTCTCCCTCGTCTGGCACGAGGCCGACCTCCTCGACCGCAGGCGGTACGAGCAGTGGCAGGCGCTGTACGCCGACGACGCGCACTACGTGATCCCCATCGACCCGGCGACCGACGACCACGCCGGCTCCCTGAACATGGTGTACGACGACGCCCGTATGCGGCGGATGCGGGTGACCCGCATGACCGAGGGCTACGCCATCGCCGCCGTGGACGCCGCGCGCACCGTGCGGACCGTGTCGCGGTTCGTGCCCGAGGAGGTCGGCGACGCGGAGGTGACACTGCGCTCGGCGCAGGTGCTCGTCGCGTACAAGCGGGGGCGGCACGACCTGTGGGCGGCCGAGGTCACGCACCGGGTCCGGCTGTCCGACGCGGGTGACCGGATCGCGCTGAAGGTCGTACGCCTCGTGGACAGCGAGGACGCCGTGCCCGCCGCCGGGTTCCTGCTGTGAGCGTCGAGGTGCGGGTCCGGGAGGTGACCGAGGAGACGGCCGACATCCGCGCGCTGCGGCTCGTGCGGGCGGACGGGGCGGAGTTCCCCGCGTACCCGGCGGGCGCGCACATCGATGTGACGGGCCCGACCGGTGTGCTGCGCCAGTACTCGCTGTGCGGCCCGCCGTCCGCCCCGTCGTCGCTGCTCATCGCGGTGAAGCGGGAGCCGTCCTCGCGCGGTGGCTCGCTCGCCCTGCACGGGGTGCGGGCGGGCGACCGCCTGGAGATCGACGGCCCGCGCAATCTGCTGCGCCTCGCCGAGGACACGGACACCGACCGGCACGTCCTGGTGGCGGGCGGCATCGGCATCACCCCGCTGCTCGCCATGGCGTACGAACTGCACCGCAGGGGCGCCGAGTTCGAGCTGCACTACTTCGCCCGGAGCCGCGAAGAGGCCGCGTTCGTCGACCTGTTGGAGCGGCGCGTCGCGTTCCCGGGGCGGGTGCGGCTCCGCTTCGGGACGGACCGGGCCGAGCGCCCGGCGCTGCTCGCGGCCACCGCGCGCGGGCTGACCGGCGCGTCGCACGTGTACACGTGCGGTCCCGAGGGCTTCATGCGGCAGGTCACCGAGGCCTTCGAGCCGGTCGTCGGCTCGGCACATGTGCACATCGAGCACTTCGAGGCCGCCGAGGTGGACACGAGCGCCGACCGGGCGTTCACCGTCGAGCTGGACACCGGCGAGGTCTTCGAGGTGCCCGCCGACCGGTCCATCCTCTCCGTCCTGGAGGCGGGCGGCATCGACGTCTTCAAGTCCTGCGAGGAGGGCATCTGCGGCTCCTGCGTCTCGGGTGTCCTCGAAGGCACCCCGGACCACCGGGACAACTGCCTGTCCGCGGCCGACCGGGCGTCCGGGGAGCAGTTGGCGCTGTGTGTGTCGCGGGCCAGGTCGGAGCGGCTCGTCATCGAGCTGTACTGACGCCCGCCCCCATTCCCCTTCCAGGAGCACGATGAAGATCACCGGTATCGAGGCCGTCCCCTTCGCCATCCCGTACCGAAAGCCCCTGAAGTTCGCCAGCGGCGAGGTGCACACCGCCGAGCACGTCCTCGTCCGTGTGCACACCGACGCGGGTCTGACCGGTACGGCGGAGGCGCCGCCGCGCCCGTTCACGTACGGCGAGACGCAGGCGTCCATCGTCGCGGTGATCGGGAAGATCTTCGAGCCGCAGCTGCTCGGCCTCTCCCCCACGCGCCGGGAGGCGGTGCACGCCCGGCTGAACCGCACCGTCGGCAACCCGACCGCCAAGGCGGCGATCGACATGGCCCTGTGGGACATCGTCGGGCAGGCGGCCGGACTGCCGGTCACCGAACTCCTCGGCGGCCACGGCGACTTCATGCGGGTCTCGCACATGCTGGGCTTCGCGCCGCCGCAGGCAATGGCGGAGGAAGCGCGGCGAATCCGGGAGACGTACGGCATCACGACGTTCAAGGTGAAGGTCGGCCGCCGCCCCTTCCGGCTCGACGTCGACGTGTGCCGGGCGCTGCGCGAGGAGTTCGGCGACAGCGTCGAGCTGTACGTCGACGGCAACCGCGGCTGGACGCCTTCGGAAGCGGCGCGGGCCCTGCGTGCGATGGCCGACCTGGACCTGACGCTCGCGGAGGAGCTGTGCCCGGCGGACGACGTGCTGGGCCGTCGCCGGCTCGTCGCGGACTGCCCGGTCCCGTTCGTCGCCGACGAGAGCGCGACCCGCACCGGCGAGGTCACCCGCGAGCTGCTCGGCGGCTCCGCCACCGCCATCAGCATCAAGACGGCCCGCACCGGCTTCAGCCACTCCCAGCGCGTGCTCTTCGAGAGCGAGGGGCTCGGCGTGGAGGTGGTGATGGGAAATCAGATCGACGGCCAGCTCGGCTCGTTGTGCTCGGTCGCGTTCGGCGCGGCCTTCGAGGGGACCTCACGCCGTGCGGGCGAGCTCTCCAACTTCCTCGACATGACGGACGACCTGCTCGCCGAGCCGCTGCGCATCAGCGAGGGAACGCTGCGGGTGCGCGAGGGCGCGGGCCTCGGCATCGCGCTGGACCCCGAGAAGCTGGCCCGCTACCGCCAGGACCACTGAACTCCCGTCCCTCTCAACCTTCTTACCTGACAAGGAGATCCGCCATCATGACCACGCCCGCCGAACAGGCCACGGCCGCCGCGTCCGGGAACGCCGCCACCGCCGCCTTCGCCCAGAAGTCCCGCTCCGGCGCCGCGAGCGGTACGGAGCGCGTCGACACCCTCGCCTCCGAACTCCTCGCGGCCGTCCGCGACATCGTGCGCCGCCACCGGGTCACGTACGCCGAGTACGACGCGCTGAAGGCGTGGCTGATCCAGGTCGGTGAGGACGGCGAGTGGCCGCTGTTCCTCGACGTGTGGATCGAGCACGTCGTGGAGGAGGTCGCGAACGCCTCCCGCGAGGGCTCGAAGGGCACCATCGAGGGCCCGTACTACGTCCCCGACGCCCCGGCCCTGCCCGCCGATGCCACCCTCCCCATGCGCCCCGACGAGCGGGGCACGCCGCTCCTCTTCCAGGGCCAGGTTCGCTCCGTCGACGGAACACCCCTTTCCGGGGCACGGGTCGAGATGTGGCACGCCGACGACGACGGCTACTACTCGCAGTACGCCCCGGACCTCCCCGAGTGGAACCTGCGCGGCACGGTCGCCGCCGACGGCGAGGGCCGCTTCGCCATCCGCACCATCGAACCGGCGCCGTACCAGATCCCCACCGACGGCTCCTGCGGCACCCTCATCGCGGCGGCCGGCTGGCACGCGTGGCGCCCCGCCCACCTGCACCTCAAGGTGTCGGCGCCCGGCCACCAACTGGTCACCACCCAGCTGTACTTCAAGGGCGGCAGCCACATCGAGGACGACATCGCGCGGGCCGTGAAGCCGGAGCTGGTCCTGGCCCCGGGGGCGGCGGCGGACGGCGCGGGCCACGAGGTCCGTTACGACTTCGTGCTCGACCCCGCCTGACACACCACCCCGGCCATAGGCCGTAAGGAGCTCTCATGCTGTTCGCCGTGAAGATGGACGTCCGTATCCCCACCGACCTCGACCCGCAGGTGCGCGCGGACACGATCGCCCGCGAGAAGGCGTACTCGCAGGACCTTCAGCGCAAGGGTGTCTGGCGGCACATCTGGCGCTGCGCGGGCCAGTACTCGAACCTGAGCGTCTTCGACGTACGGGACAACGACGAACTCCACGCGGTGCTCTGGGAGTTGCCGCTGTTCCCGTACATGTCGCTGGAGGTCACGCCACTGGCCGAGCACCCCTCGGCCATCGGCTGACGGTCAGTCGGCGAGCGCGCCCATCGGGTCCCACGAGGGCAGCACGATCGGCGGTTCGTCGAGGGCGGCAGCCAGTTCCGGCGGGAGCGCGGAGCGGCGGACGGCGACCTCGAAGACGTGCTCGCCGAACCACGAGTCGTTCATGGTCCAGAAGCCCTTGTCGGCCTTCTCCTCGCCCCAGCTGTTCTCGACCCGCCAGCGGCGCGGCTCGCCGTCGACGACGTCGACGCCGGTGAAGAGCATCGCGTGCGTCATCTGGGTCTCGTGGTGGACGAGCCGGTCCGCCTTGTCGAGCGTGAACGGCGCGTCGTAGACGGCCTCGTAGTCGAAGAGCGCGGCGTCCCAGATGCCGAGGTCGGCGCGCATCTGCTGGGCGACGTCACAGCCGAACCAGACCGGCTCGCCGTCGACGATCGCCTCCATGCTGAGGCGCCTGAGCACGTCGATGTCCGCGTTGAGGTACACCACGGGCGGCGCCTCGACGACGTTGCCGAGGTGCTCGACGGTGAAGGTGCGGCCGACGGGGCTCGACTCGCGCGGGTCGTGGACCAGACACACGTACTCGTCGAGGGGTATCCGGACGTACGCGGCGGCGAACTCGGCCGGTGTCGTCCAGCCGTCGCGGTGGAACTCCTGGTCCTTGTCCCGCCACTGCCACAGGAACTTACGCGGCGGTGTGCCGAGGTGGATGCTGAGCACGCGGTGGACGGCGCCGAGCACCTCCGCCTTGCGGGCGCGCTGCGCCTCCACGCCATCGGCCACCGCGCCACGCAGGTCACGGGCGCCCTGCCGGAGCAGGCTCATCAGGGCGCGGTTCATCGACCCGGTCGACGAGGAGCTCTCGGTCTCCGGCATCGCCGACTTGGGTACGAGGCCGTGCTTGGCGACGAGCGCCACGAACATGTTCCACTGCCCGCCGTCGCTGATCGGGTCGGCGAGCAGGCCCGCCACCGTACGGTCGTCGACGGGGCGGTCGGAGGTGTCGATGACGCTCTCGAGGAAGTAGTTGGCGCGCTCGAACTTGTCCCACCACAGGACGTAGTTCTGGGAGAACTCGAAGTCCTTCACGCCGAGCTTCTCCGCCGCGCCGACGCGCAGCAGATTGAGTCCGGCGAACATCCAACAGCGGCCGCTGCGCTTCTGGTTGGTGACCTTCCAGTCGTCCAGGTGGTGCGAGACCGAGTGGTCGACGGCGGTGACGATCCGGCGGTCGAGGGCGATGTCGTCCACCGGCGTCTGCGTCACGGCGTTCTGCATCAGCCGGTTGGCGGGGCGGGCGGCGAACTCCTTCTCGTAGACGTCGAGTTGCGCCGGAGTGAGGCTGCGGTCGCCGTCGACCGCGAGGGCCGTCGATTCAATGGAGTCCGTCACAGTATCCGCTTCCCATCCACACGTCGGCCCGTATTTCCCTCACGGTCGCACGGCCGTTCTAGCGTGGTCAACGGAGTTGTCAGGCCTCCGCGCCCTCCATGTCCTGCGGATACCAACGGAGTTCGACGGTGTTCCCGTCCGGGTCCTTGACGTACACGGACTGCGCCTGACCCCGCGCGCCCCAGCGCGGAACGGGCCCCTCCAGGACGTCGAAGTCACCCGAGTCGATGACCTCCTGCCAGTCCAGGGGATCGACGACGAGACAGAGGTGGTCGACGTTGGACTCGGCGCGCGGCGCGGCGAACAGGTCGATGACCGTGCTGTCGTCGATGCGCACGGACGGGAACGGCACCTCCCCTGCCCGCCACCGCTCCACCCGCTCGGGCGCGAGGCCCAGGCGTCCCGTGTAGAACTCCAGCGACTTCTCGATGTCGGCCACGTTCAGCACCACGTGGTCGAGAGCTTTGACGCGCATGGGCCGATTCTCCGCCCGCCCGTCCAGCGTGTACACCCCCTCGCAAATGTACGGACACTCGGAGCCAGAACCCCCTGGGTCACTTGAACGCCAGGGGGAACTCGCCTTAGGTTAGATGTACGTACATTATCGGGAGGGATTGCCTTGGTGACCAAGCAGCACCACCGGACAGTGATCGTCGGAGGCGGCTCGGCCGGTGTCTCGGTCGCGGCCCGGCTGCGGCGCGCGGGCGAGCGGGACGTCGCGGTCCTCGACCCGAGCGAGCGGCACTACTACCAGCCGCTGTGGACGCTGGTCGGTGGCGGCCGGGCACCGCTCAAGGAGAGCGTGCGCCCGCAGAGGTCCGTGATGCCGAAGGGGGTGCGCTGGATCCGGCGCGCCGCGGTCGCCGTGGACCCGGAGGCCCAGGAGGTGACCCTGGACGACGGCGGTGTCGTGAGCTACGACCACCTCGTGGTGTGCGCGGGCATCCAGCTGGACTGGGACGGCGTGCCGGGCCTGGAGGTCTCCGCGCTCGGCGAGAACGGCCTGTCCAGCAACTACCTGCCGCACACCGCGCCCGCGACCTGGCGTTTCATCCGCGAGACCCGCTCCGGCAGCGCCGTCTTCAGCATGCCGCCGGGGCCCATCAAGTGCGGCGGCGCCCCGCAGAAGATCGCCTACCTCGCCGCCGATTACTGGCGTCAGCAGGGTGTGCTCGGCCGCATCGACGTGCACCTCGTCATCCCCACGGACGCGATCTTCGGCGTCCCGGAGTTCGCTCAGGTCCTTGAAGGCGTGGCCCGCCGGTACGGCATCCACGTCCACTACGGCAGCGAGGTCACCGAGGTGCGCCCCGAGTCCCGCGAGCTCGTCGTCACCGACCACGGCACTGGCGAGAAGACGACGCTGCCGTACGACATGGCGCACCTCGTGCCGCCGCAGAGCGCCCCGGACTGGCTCAAGCGGAGCCCGCTCGCCGACGCCGACAACCCGGCCGGCTACGTCGAGATCGACAAGCACACCCTGCGGCACACCCGGTACCCGAATGTCTGGGCCCTCGGTGACGCCGGGTCCTCGCCGAACTCCAAGACCGGCGCGGCCGTGCGCAAGCAGGCGCCCGTGGTCGTCGAGAACCTGCTCGCGACGATGAACGGCCGGGAGCCCACCGCCACCTACGGCGGCTACTCCTCGTGCCCGCTGACCACGGCCCGTAACAAGATGCTGCTCGCCGAGTTCGACTACAGCGGGCGGCCCACGCCGTCGATCCCGCTGATCGACACCGTCCGCGAGCGCACGGACATGTGGTACCTCAAGCGGCACGGACTGCCGTTCCTGTACTGGAACCTCATGCTGCGCGGCCTCGCGTAATCCCCGCACACCTTCCTGCCCCCTGCTCCCCCCCCCTGTTCAAGGAGTCCGTCATGCCCGACGACCCCGTCACCGACGACCCGGTCACCGGCCCGCTGATATTCGAGCGATTCTACCTCGACTGCCTCTCGCACGCCTCGTACCTCATCGGCGACCGCACCACGGGCCGCGCCGTCGTCGTCGACCCGCAGCGCGACGTCAACGAGTACCTCGCCGCCGCGACACACCACGGCCTCACCATCGAGCGCGTCGTCGAGACCCATGTCCACGCCGACTTCCTCTCCGGCCACCTGGAACTCGCCGAGCGCACCGGCGCCCGGATCTCCTACGGGTCCGCCGCCGACGTCGACTTCGACACCGACCCCCTCGACGACGGCGCGCACATCGGCCTCGGCTCGGTCGACCTCCAGATCGTGCACACACCGGGACACACCATGGAGTCGGTGTGCGTCGTCGTGCGCGAGCACCCGGACGACGACATCCCCTACGGCGTCCTCACCGGTGACACCCTGTTCATCGGCGACGTGGGCCGCCCCGACCTGCTGAGCGCGCGCGGCCGGTCCGCCGAGGAGATGGCCCGCGCCCTCTACCGCTCCACCCGCGAGCGGCTGCTCCCCCTCCCCGACGCGACCCGCGTCTTCCCGGCGCACGGGGCGGGCTCGGCCTGCGGCAAGAACCTGTCGAGCGAGCCGAGTTCCACGATCGGCGCCCAGCGCCGCGAGAACTACGCCCTCGCCGACATGTCCGAGGACGCGTTCGTCGAGGTGGTGACCGCGGGCCAGCCCGCCGCGCCCGCCTACTTCCCGTACACCTCGGCGCGCAACCGCGAGGCCCGCCCGGTGCTCGACGAGGACGCCCCCGTGCCGACGCTCCCCCTCGACGCCGCGCTGGCCGCCGTGGCGGACGGCGCGCTCGTCCTCGACACCCGGGCCCCCGACCCCTTCGCCGCCGCCCACCTGCCCGGAGCGGTCAACGTGCCGCTCGGCGGCCGGTTCGCCGAGCTGTGCGGCGAGGTGCTCCCGGCCGGGGCCGACCTCGTCCTGTGCGGGGACCCGGCCGCCGCGCGCGAGGCCCGCAACCGGCTCGCCCGCATCGGCTACGACCGCGTACTGGGCGCGCTGCCCGCCGAGGTCGACGCCCTCGGCGCCGAGCACCTGACGTCGGTGGCGCGCGTGGAGCCCGACGCGCTCGCCGACACCCTCGGGGACGGCGCCACCGTGCTCGACGTGCGCGGCCCCGGCGAGATCGAGGACACCGGCACCGTGCCCGGCGCCCGCACCATCCCGCTGCCCGAACTCGTCGCGCGCGTCGACGAGTTGACGCCCGAGCGGCCGCTCGTCGTGCTGTGCGCCAGCGGCAACCGCTCGTCCGTCGCCGCGTCCGTGCTGCGGGCCCGCGGCTTCGACGCCGACGATCTGCGCGGCGGTTTCGCCGCCTGGCACGGCCCGGTAGAGCACCGGGCCGGCGAGGGCGGCGTCCCCGCGTGAGCGTCGTGATCCTCGCCGTGCTGTGCGGCGCCGTCGTCGGCCTGGCCCTCGGGGGCCTCGGCGGCGGTGGCGGCGTGCTCGCGGTACCGGCCCTGGTGTACGTCCTTGGTGTGTCGCCCGCCGACGCGGGCACCGCCAGCCTGGTCATCGTCACCGCGACCTCCGCCACGGCCCTCGCCCGGCACGCGGGCACCGGAAACATCCGCTGGCGCACCGGCCTGCTGTTCGCGGCGGTCGGCGTCGTCCCGACCGTCGCGGCGTCCGTGCTCGCGCACCGCCTCCCGCAGCCCCTGCTGACCTCGGCGTTCGCGGTGCTCGCGGCGGTGGCGGCCGTCGTGATGCTGCGCGGCACCCGGGCCCGCGCCGCCGCGCCGCCCGCGAAGGCGCGGGTGGCGACGGTCCCCGCCGGGCCCGGCCCCGGCGACGTACCCGATGAGGTGGCCCCCGACGCACCCACCGGCGTACCTGGAGACGTACGGACTCAGCGAGCGGGTCCCGTGCGGACCGCCGGGGCCGGGGCGGGGCTCGGCGCGGTGACCGGTCTGCTGGGGGTGGGCGGCGGCTTCCTGGCGGTCCCCACCCTGGTGTCGGTGCTGCGCCTGCCGATGCGGATGGCCGTCGGCACCAGCCTCGTCGTCACACTCCTCAACTCGCTCGTCTCCCTCACCACCCGCCTGAGCACCGAGGGCATCTCCGTCGACCCGAAGGTGCTCGGACCGTTCGTCGGCGCCGCCGTCCTCGGCGCGTGGGACGGCAAGCGGCTCGCGGGCAAGCTGTCCGGCCGGGCCTTGCAGCGCACGTTCGCGATCATGCTGCTCGCGACGGCGGCGTTCATGCTGATCGACGCCGCGGTGTGATCCCGTGGAGCCGGTCCGGAGGTTTGCGCCGCCCCCGCAAATGAACGAGCATGCATCCGTGCCCACCAGCAGCTCCCAGTCAGGCCCCCGTCCGCTCACCCGGTCCGCGGGCAAGCCGCTGTGGTCGCAGCTCCGCGCCGACCTGCTGCGCCGCCTTGAGGACGGCGAGTTCCGCGATGTCTTCCCCGGCGAGCACGATCTCGTCGCCGAGTACCGGGTGAGCCGGCACACGGTCCGCGAGGCGCTGCGCACGCTGCGCGCGGAGGGGCTTGTCACGGCGCAGCGGGGCCGGGTGTCCCGGTTCGCGGCGAGCCGGCCACTGGAGCAGAAGGTGGGCGAGGCGTACAGCCTGTTCCGCTCCGTCGAGGACGTCGGCGCCGTGCAGCGCAGCGTGGTCCGCCGCCTCGACGAGCGCGCGGACGGTGTCATCGCGGCGCGCCTCGGCCTGGAGGAGTCCACTCCCCTCTTCCACCTCGAACGCCTCCGCCTCGCCGACGGGGAGCCCCTCGCGGTCGACCGGGCCTGGCTGCCCGCGGACATCGCCCGCCCGCTGCTCTCCGTCGACTTCACGCACACCGCGCTCTACGACGAGTTGGAGCGGCACTGTCGTACGCACATCAGTGGCGGCTGGGAGCGCATTCGCGCCGTCGTGCCCACGCGCGCGGAGCGCAAGCTGCTCGACTGCCCTGAGTCCACCGCCCTGTTCGCGATCGACCGCCTCGGCCACGACAACACGGGGCGCCAGGTCGAGTGGCGTCAGACCCTGGTGCGCGCGGACCGCTTCGCCGTCGCCGCCGCGTTCTCCGCCGACGACGGCTACCGTCTGGGCGCGCCCGTCCCCACGCCGTGAGCGGCGCGGCAGGTCACAGCCGCCGCGCGCGCAACACCCCCGTCCGCATGGGCAGTCCGAACACACCGTGAGCGGTCTCCGGCGTGCCCGCGAGGAATTCCCGGATCCGCCCGGTGACGGCTTCCCGCTCCTCCCCCGTCATGACCAGCATCCCGGCGCGCGTCGCCAGGGTCTCGACGAGCGAGTCCGCGGTACGCCGCTGCTCGTGCGGGAACTCGGCCCGCTCCGCCGCCCCGAACCGCACGTCCCCACCTGTCTTCGGCAGATGCATGTCTTCGGTGGCGGCCCGCCAGGCGGCAGGCGTGTCGCGCGGCCCGACGACCGCGCTGCCTGCCACCCGCGCGAGCCCGGCGACCCACTCGACCTCGTCGTCCATGAGATTCCACAGCCCGGCCAGTACGCCGCCGGGCGCGAGCACCCTGGCGATCTCCGGCCCCGCGACGGCCATGTCGAACCAGTGCATGGCGTTGCCCGCGACGACGGCGTCAACTGCCCCGTCCGGCAAGGGAATCGCCTCGGCGCTGCCCTCCAACGCGCGCACCCCGGGCAGCGCGGCGGCCCGCAGCTCCCCCAGCATCTCCGCGTCGGGCTCGACGGCGACGACCTCGGCCCCCAGGGCACCCAGGGTCGCGGTCAGCTTCCCGGTTCCGGCACCGAGGTCGAGCACCCGCCGCCCGGGAGCCGGTTGGAGCGCCCAACGCACGGCGTCCTGCGTGTAGTTGGGCCTGTGCTCGGCGTACGCGGCCGCAGCCGCCCCGAACGATGACGCGTGCCGCACCCGCTCGTCGTGATCCACGCGGTCACCGTACAGCGCGGCCGTTACCCAAGTCCCTTGTCCTGTGGGAGTGGTGGCGGGGTCCAGTCGTGGTGCCGGAGGATCATGCGTACGGCGGTGCCCGAGGGTGTCAGGCGCATCGCCGTGTTGCGCAGCGCGACGGGCAGCGGGTGTGCGAGCCGGTGCCCCATGCGTCCGGCCTGGCGGGCGGCGCGGGCGACGGCCTGGCTACGGGGGCGGCGTTCGGCGTCGTACCGGGCGAGCGCGGCGTCGACGGTGGGTTCGGAGCCGAGGGCGGCGGCCAGCGTCACCGCGTCCTCCAGCGCCTGGCAGGCCCCCTGCCCCAGGTTCGGTGTCATCGCGTGGGCCGCGTCACCGAGCAGCGCGATCCGGCCGACGGCGTACGAAGTCAGCGGCGTACGCAGTTCGTTGACGTCGTGGTGCAGTACGGCGTCGGGGTGGGTCGCGTCGAGCAGGGCGGGGATGGGGGCGTGCCAGGTGCCGAAGCGTCGGCGCAGTTCGGCGAGCGGGTCGGCGAAGCGGGTGGCCGCCGGGAGGTTGAGGACCGCGTGCCACTCGGCGCGCCCGTCGGGGAAGGCGATGTGCCCGAATTCGGCGCCGTGCCCCCAGGTCAGCTCGAAGTCGGTGCGCAGGTCGAGCGGCCGCTCGGTGATGGCGCGCAGGACGGAGGATCCGCTGTGGACAGGTCCGGGACGAGAGGGGAACAGGCTGCCGCGGACCCGGCTGCCGACCCCGTCGGCGGCCACGACCAGATCGGCGTTCATCGAGGTGTCACCGCAGTCGACCCGAACGGTTCCGGGCCCGAGCTGCCGGACAGGACCGGCCTCGCGCCCCACCAGCAGCGCCTCCGCGGGCAGTGCCGCGCGCAGCAGCCGGTGCAGGGTGGCGCGCTCGATCCCCATGATGGGCGCGCCGACCGCCCGCTCCAGCGCGGCGCCGTCCATCCGGGCCAGCCAACTCCCGCCGGGCGTACGGGTGCCACCGGTGTACTGCCCGCGCGACGCGGCGCAGCCCGATGGCGGCGGCCAGCCCGCCGATGCCACCTCCCACGACCACCGCGACGCTTCCCATGGCGCCCCCTCCGCGACACTTGCCACACCGGTAAAGGGCCATGACAGCAGAGTGCACGGAACCGGCTCGACGCACCCCCCCCTCGTGGCCCGCCGCGCGGGAACTGCCGTCAACCCTCACACCGGGTTGAAGTCCACGGGGATCTCCTCGCCGCGCATGTCGTCCAGGGTGAGCACGTGGGCGGGCGGGGCGAAGGGGTGCTGGGAGGTGGCCTCGCCGTGCTGGATGCTCAGGAGTTCGCCCGGGTCCAGGAGGCGCCAGTCGGGGTCGTCGTCGAGGCGCTGGCTGGCGATCACCCAGGCCGGGACGTTGCCCTCGGCGGTCTGCTCGGTGGCTCCGCGCGTCCCGCTGGCGAAGCCGCCGCCGTCCGGGGACAGCACCCACAGTTCGCAGCTGTCCGGGTAGCGCAGGGCCCAGAGGCGGTCGGGTTCGGCGAGCACGAAGTTGAGGGAGTAGACGGGGAGTTCGGCCGCGATGCGGGTGATCGCGGCGATGATGCCCTCCCCCGTGTCGCCGGTGCGGCGGATCTCCGCGGAGATGAGCGCGAAGATCAGCTCGGAGTCGGTGTCTCCCTCGACGTGTGCCCGGTCGACGTCGCTCAGCCACCCGTCGAGGGTCTCGGCGCCGCGCAGGCAGCCGTTGTGGGCGAACAGCCGGTCGTTGATGTCGAAGGGGTGGGTGTTGTGGACGTCGACCTCGCCCGCGGTCGCGTATCTGATGTGGCTGACGATGGTGTGCGACACGACGTTGCGGGCCTGCGCGATGAAGTCCTCGTTCTCGAAGGCGGCGACGCCGGAGCGGTCGCGTACCGGCTCATTGCCGAGCGAGAACCAGCCGAGGCCCGTCCCGTCGGGCTGTCGGGTGCTCTGCTGGGCGAAGTTGGTCAGCGAGTCGAGCAGCCAGTGGGATGCCTGGACGCGCGGGCCGCCGGTGGTCAGGGCGAAGAGTCGACACATGTGAGCGCACTCCTTGGGGGGGGTCAGTAGACGTGGCGCACGGCGTGCGCCAGCTCCTCGGCCGTCGCCTGCGCGAACAGCTCGGACTCGGCACGGCGCACGGCGAGCAGCGCCTCGAAGAGCGGGTCGCCGAGCGCCGTACGGAGCACGGCCGAGTCCTGGAAGTGCTTGACCGCCTCGGGCAGCGAGCACGGCAGCCGCTGCGCGCGGTGCCCCCGGGCCGGGTCGCCCGCCACCGGTTCGGGCAGTGTCAGCCGGTCCCGGACCCCGGCGAGGCCCGCGGCGATGACGGACCCGGTGACCAGGTACGGGTTCGCCGCCGCGTCGAAGCACTTGACCTCGCCGTTGGCGGTGCAGGGATCGTCGGACGGGCCGGGGACGAGGCGGAGGGCCGCCTCGCGGTTCTCCACTCCCCAGCAGTGGTAAGCGCCGGACCAGTGGCTCGGCTGGAGCCGCAGGTAGCTCGCCGCGGAGGGTGCGCCGATGGCCATGAGGGCGGGCAACTCGCGCAGTACGCCCGCGAAGAAGGCCTCGCCTTCAGCGGTCAGGCCCGCGGCGCCGTCACCGCCGCGACAGAGGTTGCGTCCCTCGCGCCAGAGGCTGGTGTGCAGGTGCCGGCCGTTGCCGACGGCTCCGGCCTCGGCGACCGGCCCGAAGACGGGTACGAGGCCGTGCCGCCCGGTCACCGCGCGGATCGTCTCCCGTACCAGGACGGCCAGATCGGCCGTGGTCACCGGGTCGGCGGGGGCCACCGACACCTCGAACTGGCCCGCCGCGTACTCGGGGTGGAGCTGCAGTACCCGTACGCCCTGGGCCTGGAAGGCGCGCAGCAACTCCCCGAGGTACGCCGACAGGTCCACGAGGCGGGACATCCCGTAGGCGGGTCCTGTGGTGGCGTAGGCCGGGCCGCCGCCCGCGCCCTCCGCGCCGCCCTCGCCGGCGACGGTGGCCACCCACTCCGTCTCGAATCCCATCCGTACGTCGAAGCCGGCCGCGGCCGCCTCCTCGTACATCCGGCGGGCGAACTGCCGCTGGCAGCACGGGTGCGGCCCGCCCTCCTGGTCGTAGCGGTCGACCGGGGCCCAGGCCCAGCCGGGCTGGGCGGCGAGTTCGGTGAGGCGGCGCGGGTCGGGGTGCAGGCGCAGGTCGCCGTCGGGGCCGCCGACGTAGCGGCTTTCGGTGATCGAGTCGTCGAGGAGGAAGACGTCGAACACCGGGGACATGCCGACCCCGTGCTCCACCGCGTCGGCGAACCGGTCGGCCGGCACGGCCTTGACGCGGGTGATGCCGCTGTTGTCGACCCAGGTCAGCGCGCAGCCGTGCACGCCACCGGCGACCAGTCGGGATGCCCGCTCCCGCGCGTCGGCGGATGCTGTCGCATGGCCCCCCGCGCCGCCGCCCGTCACCGCGCCTCCTCCCCGCCGGTCCGGGTCCGCCGTCCGCCGCCGTGTCCGCCGCCGCGCCCGTCGGCGTGAGCGAGGACCGACGCGGCCACGTGTTCCACCTCGGCGTCGGTGAGTTCGGGGTAGGCGGGCAGGCACAGGCGGCGGGCGCCGCCCGCGGAGCGTGTCGTGGTCTCGCTGCGGTGCGGGATGGCCCGGAAGGCGGGCTGGTCGGGGAGGAGGTACGGGTAGACCTGTTCGGCCTGGATGCCGCGGTGGGCGAGGAAGTCCGTGAGGCCGGGGAGGTCGGGGCAGGCGACGGCGTACTTGTAGTAGGCGTGCCGGTGGCCGGGGAGGACGGGCGGGGTGCCGACCGGGCTGTCGGCGAAGCAGGTGTCGTAGTAGTCGGCGATCGCCTGACGGCGTTTCAACCACCCTGGCAGCAGGGAGAGTTCGAGGTCGATGAGCCCGGCGTCCAGCTCCCCGAGCCGGCCCCGGGTGCCGCGGTCCTCGTGGACGTGGCGCTTGCCCGGCGGGCGGCCCATGTCGGAGAGCAGGCGCACCCGCGCCGCCCGTTCCTCGCTGTCGGTGATCACCGCGCCGCCGTCCGCGAGTCCGCCGACACACTTGCCGACCCAGAACGAGAAGCACCCGAAGTCGCCCCAGGTACCGGCGGCCCGCCCGTACAGCGCCGCGCCGGACGCCTGCGCGCAGTCCTCGACGACGGCGAGGCGGTGTTCGGCGGCGACGGCCAGCAGAGCGGGCATGTCCGCCATGTGCCCGTGCAGATGTACGGGGATCACGGCGCGCGTCCGTCGGGTGACGGCGCCGCGCAGCGCCTCCGGCGACATGGTGAGCGTGGGTTCGTCGACATCGACGACCACGGGCACGGCCCCGAGACCCGCCACCGCGAAGGCCGTCGCGGCGAAGGTCGCGGCGGGGACGACCACCTCGTCGCCCTCGCCGACGCCCGCGGTGCGCAACGCCAGGGCGAGGGCCTGGGTGCAGGAGGTGGTGGCCACGGGGTGGCCGCCCCACTCGGCACGCATCCGCTGCTCCAGCGCCGCGGTCTGCGGCCCGAAGTGGAACCTGCCACGGTCCGTGACCTCGTCCACGATGCGGTGGATCTCCGGCCTCAGCGCCCGGACCCGTCGGGCGTGACCTTCGGCGGGGATGTCCCAGCCGTGTCGCGCGCCGGGGGCGACGAGCGTGGACGAAGCGGCGGCGAGCACCATCAGGCACCTCACAAAGGGGAGAGCAGAGCGCTCCGGAAACCGCGATGAGACGCATGAGAGTCCCTGCGTCTCATCACGGAACGCAATCGCTCTGATGTTCTACGGCCTCTGACATCGTGAACCGAGGCACAAACCCCCGCAACCGCTCACGCCCCCACCCGACCGGCCCCGACCTGCGGTCCAGCTCCGTACCCGGGTGTTTTCGCGCCCCAACGGGTGCTCCGCACAGGTCTCCCCTTGATACTGGCGTTGGACCGACAACCGTCACCGGAGGCACCCGTGAAGATGCTGATCAACGTCCCCGAAACCGTCGTCGCCGACGCCCTGCGCGGCATGGCCGCCGCCCACCCCGAGCTGACCGTGGACGTCGAGAACCGGGTGATCGTGCGCCGGGACGCGCCGGTGGCCGGGAAGGTGGCGTTGGTGTCGGGGGGCGGGTCGGGGCACGAGCCGTTGCACGGTGGGTTCGTGGGGCCCGGGATGTTGTCGGCGGCTTGTCCCGGTGAGGTGTTCACATCGCCCGTGCCGGATCAGATGGTGCGGGCGGCGGCCGCGGTGGACAGTGGCGCGGGTGTGCTGTTCATCGTGAAGAACTACACCGGTGACGTGCTGAACTTCGACATGGCCGCCGAACTCGCCGAGGACGAGGGCGTACAGGTCGCCAAGGTGCTGGTGAACGATGACGTCGCCGTCACCGATTCCCTGTACACCGCCGGGCGGCGCGGCACGGGGGCGACGCTGTTCGTCGAGAAGATCGCCGGGGCCGCCGCCGACGAGGGGCAGCCGCTGGAGCGCGTCGAGGCGATCGCGCGGCAGGTCAACGAGAGTTCGCGGAGCTTCGGGGTCGCGCTGAGCCCGTGCAGTACGCCTGCCAAGGGCGCGCCCACCTTCGATCTCCCCTCCGGTGAGCTGGAGTTGGGGATCGGGATCCACGGCGAACCGGGCCGGGAGCGGCGGCCGATGATGACGTCCGGGGAGATCGCCGACTTCGCCGTGAACGCCGTCCTTGAGGACCTGAATCCGAACAGCCCCGTGCTCGTCCTCGTCAATGGCATGGGGGCCACGCCCCTGTTGGAGCTGTACGGGTTCAATGCCGAGGTGCAGCGGGTGCTCGGCGAGCGCGGCGTCGCCGTGGCCCGCACGCTCGTCGGGAACTATGTGACCTCGCTCGACATGGCGGGAGCGTCCGTGACGCTCTGCCAGGCGGACGAGGAGATGCTGCGGCTCTGGGACGCTCCGGTCAGCACGGCCGGGCTGCGCTGGGGCATGTGAACCGGCCCCACGACCCAGAGATCGTCAACGTACCTACCAAGCAAGGAGATTACGTGCTCGACGCCGACTTCTTCCGGCGCTGGCTGACGACGGCCGCCGCGGCCGTGGACCGCGAGGCCGACCGGCTCACCGAACTCGACTCGCCGATCGGCGACGCGGACCACGGCAGCAATCTGCAACGCGGGTTCAACGCCGTGCGGGCCACGCTCGACAAGGACGCGCCGGACACCCCGGGAGGCGTACTCACGCTCGCCGGGCGGCAGTTGATCTCGACGGTGGGCGGGGCGTCGGGGCCGCTGTACGGGACGCTGTTGCGCCGCACCGGCAAGGCGCTGGGCGACGCCTCCGAGGTGAGCGGGTCGGACTTCGCCGCGGCGTTGAAGACCGGGGTCGACGCCGTCGCCGCGCTCGGCGGCGCCGCGCCCGGCGACAAGACGATGCTGGACGCGCTCGTACCGGCCGTGGACGCGCTGGGCGAAGGGGACTTCGCGGCGGCGCGGTCGGCCGCCGAGCACGGCGCCGAGGCCACCACGCCGCTCCAGGCCCGCAAGGGGCGGGCGAGTTATCTCGGCGAGCGCAGCATCGGGCACCAGGACCCGGGCGCCACGTCGTCGGCGCTGCTGATCGCGGCCCTTGCGGAGACGGCCGGGAAGGGGGCGGGCGAATGAGCGCGCCCGACAAGCCCGTTGGCATCGTGCTCGTCTCGCACAGCAAGGACGTCGCCGAGTCCGTGGCGCGGCTCGCGACCGGGCTCTCCGGTGGCGGCGCGACCGCGCCCGTCGCGGCGGCAGGCGGCACCGAGGACGGGGGCCTCGGCACCAGCTCCGAGCTGATCTCGGCGGCCGCCGCCGAGGTCGACCGGGGCGCGGGCGTCGCGGTCCTCGTCGACCTCGGCAGCGCCGTGCTGACCGTGAAGGCGCTGCTGGCCGAGGACCCCGACGACACGGGACTCCCGGACGGCACACGGCTCGTGGACGCCCCCTTCGTGGAGGGCGCGATCGCCGCCGTCGTCACCGCCTCGACCGGGGCGGACCTGGACGCGGTCGCCGCGGCGGCATCGGAGGCGTACACGTACCGGAAGGGCTGAGGCGAAGACCGGTCCCCGATGGGCGTCTGGTACAGACCTGTTGGCGCGAACCCCTTGAGGAAACCCGCCCCTCGTGCCATACAGGTCTGTACCAATCCGTTCGAACGGAAGGCCCTCCGTGCGACGCCTCCCCCCACGCACCCTGCTGCCCCGGGCGGCCTGCGCCGCCGCGCTCGTGGCCTCGCTCACCTCCTGCGGGCTGCTGTCCGACGACGCGAACGCGCAGGGGCCCGCCCTCTCCGCGCCGGTCGGGGTCACCGCGCAGGCGGGCAGCGCCACATCGGTGCACGTCATGTGGAACAGGCCCGCGAGCACGGCGGAGCTCAAGGGGTACGAGGTGTACCGCGGCGGCAAGCGCGTCGAGCGGCTCACCGCCGAGCAGCACATGGTCGACGTCACCGGGCTCGCCCCGAAGTCCCGTTACGTGTTCACGGTGCGCGCCCGCGGCAAGGACGGCTCGCTCGGCCCCGTCAGCACGCGCGTCACCGTCACCACCCCGGCCGCCGTCAAGGCGGACCACGCCGCGCCGAGCCGGCCGACCGGACTGCGCGGGCAGGCGGACGGCGGGCGGGCCGTTTCGCTGTCGTGGCGGAAGGCGACGGACGACAGGGGTGTCGCCTCGTACGACATCTACCAGGGCGGCGCGAAGATCCACAGCGTGGGCGGGAAGGAGACGCGGGCGCTCCTGACGGGGCTGCGGCCGGGCACGGCGTACGCGTTCAGCGTGCGGGCCCGGGACGCCGCCGACAACACCTCGGCCGCGAGCGAGACCCTCCATCTGACGACCGCGAAGGGCGGCGGCGAGGAGGGGCCTGGCACCGCGCCCTCCGACTTCGAGGCGTCGACGCGGCGCGCGGGCGGGGCGTTCTACATCGACCTCGCGTGGACGCCGCCGCGCACCGGCGGCGAGGTCCCCGCGTACCAGGTGTACTTGGACGGCCGGGAGGCGACGACGGTGGTGTGGGGCGAGAGCGCGCCGGCCGGTTCGGCGACGTACAGCTTCTACATCGGCAAGAAGGCGCGCGTGGAGCACCGGGTGAGGATCCGCGCGCAGTTGCCGGACGGGACGTGGGGCGCGTTCTCGAAGGAGCGGAAGGTGACCACGGGGGACGGCCGCGCGGGCCAACGGGGCTGAGGTTCAGTCCAGTTCCGTCAGCGTCCGCTCCAGCCAGTCCACCCAGAACCGCTCCAGGTCGATGCCCGCGCGCAGCACCGCGTGCTGGAGACGGTCGGCCTCGGTGTTCTTCCCGGGCGGGAAGTCCCGCTTCTCGATGTCCTGGTACGTCGCCAACTGCTCGCGGTGCAGGGCGAGATGGCGCCGCAGGTCCTCGGCGATGCCGGCCGTGCCGACGACCGCGGCCGAGCGCAGGCGCAGCGGCAGCGGGTCGCGCAGTGGCTTGGGGTCGTGCGGGCTGGCGGTCCAGCGGGCGAGTTCGGCGCGGCCCTCGGGGAGGACCTCGTACTCCTTCTTCTGGCCGCGCGCGGGTGCCTCGGCGGGCAGCGCGCGGATGAGTCCGTCGCGCTCCAGTTTGCCCAGCTCGCGGTAGATCTGCTGGTGCGTCGCCGACCAGAAGTAGCCGATGGACTTGTCGAACCTGCGGGTCAGTTCGAGGCCCGACGACGGCTTCTCCAGGAGCGCCGTGAGGATCGCGTGCGGGAGTGACATGTGACCCAGAGTACGAGTAGGTGAGGGTGGTCACGTGTCCGGCGGGCCCGGACACGTGACCACCCGGTCTCTACAGCGCCGCCGCGACCTCGGTGCCCTGCTTGATGGCGCGCTTGGCGTCCAGTTCGGCGGCCACGTCGGCGCCACCGATCAGGTGCGGGGTACGTCCGGCAGACACCAGGTCGTCGTACAGCGAGCGCTGGGGTTCCTGGCCCGCGCACAGGACGACGGTGTCGACGGGGACGAGGGTGCGCTCGCCCTCGACGGTGATGTGCAGGCCCGCGTCGTCGATCAGGTCGTAGGTGGCTCCGGCGACCATGGCGACTCCGCGGTGGCGCAGTTCGGTGCGGTGGATCCACCCGGTGGTCTTGCCGAGGCCCTTGCCGACCTTGGTGGTCTTGCGCTGCACGAGGTGCACCTGGCGGGGCGGGGTGGGGCGTTCGGGCCGGGCGAGGCCGCCGCGGTCGGCGTAGTCCATGTCGACGCCCCACTGCCGGAAGTACGTGGCCGGGTCCAGGCTCGCCTTCTCGCCGCCGTCGGTGAGGTACTCGGCGACGTCGAAGCCGATGCCGCCCGCGCCGATGACGGCGACGCGCTCGCCGACGGGCGCCTTGTCGCGCAGTACGTCGAGATAGCTGACGACGCTGGGGTGGTCGACGCCGTCGATGGCCGGGGTGCGCGGGGTGACACCGGTGGCGACGACGACCTCGTCGTAGGAGCGGAGGTCGTCGGCTTCGACTCGGGTCTCCAACTTGACGTTCACGCCGTGCAGTTCGAGCTGCGAGCGGAAGTAGCGCAGCGTCTCGTCGAACTCCTCCTTGCCGGGGACCTGGCGGGCGACGTTGAGCTGCCCGCCGATCTCGGCGGCGGCGTCGAAGAGGGTCACGTCGTGGCCGCGCTCGGCGGCGCTGACGGCGCAGGCGAGCCCGGCGGGGCCCGCGCCGACGACGGCGACGTTCTTCTTCAACCGGGTGGGTGCGAGGACGAGTTCGGTCTCGTGGCAGGCGCGCGGGTTCACCAGGCAGGAGGTGATCTGCAGGCTGAAGATGTGGTCGAGGCAGGCCTGGTTGCAGCCGATGCAGGTGTTGATGGTGTCGGAGCGGTCGGCGGCGGCCTTGTTCACGAACTCCGGGTCGGCGAGCATCGGGCGCGCCATGGACACCATGTCGGCGGCGCCGTCGGCGAGCAACTCCTCGGCCATCTCAGGGGTGTTGATGCGGTTGGTGGTGACGAGCGGGATGTTCACCTCGCCCATGACCTTCTTCGTCACGAAGGTGTACGCGCCGCGCGGCACGGACGTCGCGATGGTCGGGATGCGGGCCTCGTGCCAGCCGATGCCGGTGTTGATGATGGTGGCTCCGGCCGCCTCGATCTCCTTGGCGAGGTGCACGACCTCGTCGAGGGTGGAGCCACCGGGGACCAGGTCCAGCATGGACAGGCGGTAGATGAGGATGAAGTCGGGGCCGACCCGCTCGCGCACGCGCCGCACGATCTCGACGGCGAACCGGATCCGGTTCTCGTAGGAGCCGCCCCAGCGGCCCTCGCGGTGGTTGGTGGCGGAGACGATGAACTCGTTGATGAGGTAGCCCTCGGAGCCCATCACCTCGACGCCGTCGTACCCGGCGGACTTGGCGAGCTCGGCGGCGCGCGCGTAGTCCTCGATGGTCCGCTCGATCTCGTCGTCGGTGAGGGCGCGCGGCGTGTGCGCGCTGATCGGCGCCTGGATGGCGCTCGGCGCGACGAGGTCCGCGTGGTGGGCGTACCGGCCGAAGTGCAGGATCTGCATGGCGATCCGGCCGCCCGCCGCGTGCACGGCTTCGGTGACCTGGCGGTGCTGGGCGGCCTCCGCCTCGGTGGTCATCTTGGCGCCGCCGTCGAAGGTGCAGCCCTCGGCGTTGGGCGCGATGCCGCCGGTGACCATGAGTCCCACGCCGCCGCGGGCGCGGGTGGCGTAGAACTCGGCCATGCGCGCGAACCCGTTCGGCGCCTCCTCCAGGCCCACGTGCATCGAGCCCATCAGAACGCGGTTCGGGAGCGTCGTGAAACCGAGGTCGAGCGGGGCGAGCAGGTGCGGGTAGCGGCTCATGGGGCCCCTCCGTGAGCGGTGAAGGTGAACGGTGATCAGTGAACGGCAGTCAGTGAACGGCAGTCAGTGATCGGCAGTCAGTGATCGGCAGTCAGTGATCGGTGAACGGTCGACTCAGTTGTAGAGGAAGCCGCTGATATTTTGCAACAAGTTGCATAAGAGATCCGCGCCACGTCCCCGCGAAGCCGGGCGCGCTGGGTTGTAGAGTGCAACGAGCACCCCCGAAAGGAACCACCGTGGCCCAGGCAGATCGCGCGACCGACCGTGAGGCGGCCGTGGAAACCATTCAGCGCGAGCTGACCTCGTTCGCCCGCCGCGCGCGGGCCACCGCCGCGCGGATGCACCCGGAGCTCTCGCTCGTCTCGTACTCGCTGCTCACCCACCTCGACGAGCGGGGCGGCTGCCGCGCCACGGACCTGGCCGCGCACTACGCCCTCGACAAGTCGACGGTCAGCCGCCAGGTCGCCGCGCTGCAGCGGGCGGGCCTCGTGATCCGCCGCGTCGACCCCGACGACCACCGGGTCCAGGTCCTGCACCCGACGGAGGCCGGCGCCGAACTCCTGCGCCAGGTGACCGTCAACCGCCGCCAGATCTTCGGCGAGCGCCTCGCGGACTGGCCGGAGGAGGACCTGGAGCGGTTCGCGGACTACTTGGTGCGCTACAACGACGAGTCGCGGGACGAGCCGGGGGCGTAGACCGGATCTTCCGGGCGGCGCAGGACGGGGACCGGGCCGCCGAGGCCGTCGTGGCGCGGGAGGTCGACCTGATCGCGCGGTCCCTGGTGCCGATCGTGGCCCTGCTCGACCCGAAGCTCGTCGTCCTCGGCGGCGGGGCGCTCGGCGCGCACGCCGAGCGCCTGATCGCACCCGTGGAACAGCGGCTCGGCGAACTCGTGCCGCTGCCCCTGCCCGGGTTCGCGACGTCCGCGACGGGCGAGGACGCGACGGTCATGGGCGGCGTCGCGCAGGCCGTGTCGATCGCGTGGCAGCGGGCGTACGCGCTGTCCCAGGAGTGACGCGCGCGGCTACGCCCCCGGCACCATGTGCTCCGGCGCACGCACCGTGCGGAACCGGGTCGTGGTGCGCAGGTGGAAGCCCAGGGACTCGTACAGCCGGATCGCGTTCGTGTTGGCGGCGCCGGTGTGCAGGAACGGGGTCTCGCCGCGGTCCCGGATGACCGCGGAGACGGCCTTGACCAGGCGGCCCGCGAGGCCCTTGCCCCGGTGGGCCGGGTCGGTGCACACGGCGCTGACTTCGGTGTAGCCGGGCAGGTGCAGGCGCTCGCCCGCCATCGCGACGAGCGCGCCGCCTTCGCGGATGCCGAGGTACGTGCCGAGTTCGACGGTGCGGGGCGTGAACGGGCCCGGCTGGGTGCGGGCCACCAGGTCGAGCATCTCCGGGACGTCGGCGGCGGTGAGGAGGACGGCCTCCGGGTCGGGCACCGCGTCGACGGCGTCGCCGACGAGCCGTACGCCCTCGTGGTCGACGGTCGTCTCCCAGCCGTCCGGCACCTCGACGTCCGTACCGAGGAGGGGCAGGGTGCCGTCGGGCGCGGCGAAGGCGGCGAGGGCCGCCCAGTCCTCGGGCCCGGGGTCCGGGGGCAGCGCGGTCCACGGAGTGACGGCGGTGGGATAGCGCAGGGCGCGGCCACTGCGCTCGGCGAAGTGGGCGTGCGGGCCGGTGAGGGCGGCGTGGGCGGGGTGGTCGAGGGGGTGGTACGCGCGATCGACGCCCACGGCCCGGCCGGCGGTGCCGCCCTCATCATCTTCGTACGTCTGCGCTTGCGCCTGTACCTGTGCCTGTGCCTGTGCCTGTGCCTGTGCCTGCGTCACGGTCGGGACCTTCGAACCTTCTCCTGTGCCACTGCCGCCCCATCCGTTCAGGACGGCCAGAAGGCCAGAACGATCGGCGGGCCCCGCGCATTCCCCTACCCCGCAGGTCACGGGCGCGGGCGCGCTTGGCATGCTGGCGCGATGCCGTTCACGTCACTGAGTGATCACGTCGAGTCCCTGCTCGCCGCCGAGGGGCCGCTGCCGATCGTCGCGGCGGGCGACCCCGTGCTGCGCCGCCCCGCCGAGCCCTTCGACGGGCAGCTGCCGGACGAACTCCTCGCCCGGCTGATCGCCGCGATGCGGGTCACCATGCACGCCGCGCCCGGCGTCGGGCTCGCCGCACCGCAGATCGGCGTGGGGCTGCGGCTCGCGGTGATCGAGGACGCGGCGGCCGTGAGCGAGGAGGTGCGGGACGCGCGAGGGCGGCTGCCGCAGCCGTTCCGGGTGCTCGTCAATCCGTCGTACGAGGGTGTGGACGGCCGCCAAGTGGCTTTCTACGAAGGGTGCTTGAGCGTGCCGGGCTACCAGGCCGTGGTCGCCCGGCACGAGCGGGTACGGCTGCGCGCCCTCGACGAACGGGGGCGCGCGATGGACGAGGAGTTCACGGGCTGGCCGGCCCGCATCGTGCAGCACGAGACGGACCACCTGGGCGGCACGCTCTACCTCGACCGGGCCGAGCCGCGCTCCCTGTCGTCGACGCAGAGCGCCGCCGCGGTGGAGCGGTGGGCGCAGCCGACACCCCAACTGGCCGCCCAGGAGCTGGGGTTCGCGCTGCCGGAATCCGAATGACCGTCAGGACAGCTGTGGCATCTCGCCCTTGGCCGCCGTCACGTCGATGACGGAGAACGCGGCGCCCTGCGGGTCCCCGACCGAGGCGAACCGGCCGAAGGGGGTGTCCAGGGGCCCGAAGTACAGCTGTCCGCCCAGGCGTTGGACGGTGGCGACGGCCGCGTCGCAGTCCTCGACGACGAAGTACACGTTGATGTGCGAGGGGACCTCGGCGGGGAAGTCGTCCGTCATCTGCATGCGACCCATGGCCGGTTCGCTGTTCAGCTCCCAGACGTTGAAGTCGATCTTGTCGTCGGCCATCTTCTTCACGCCGTAGCCGAAGACGGCCGGGAAGAAGGCGTCGGTCTTCGCGGCGTTGCGGGTGTTGACCTCGGCCCAGCAGAACGCGCCGGGCTCGTTGACCTTCTCGAAGCCGTCGTGGGTGTCGGGCTGCCAGACGCTGAAGACGACGCCCGCCGGGTCCTGCGCGGTGACCATCGTGCCGAACGACGCGACCTGCATCGGGTCCATCATGAGGCTGCCGCCCGCGTTCTTGATCCGCTCGGCGACCGCGGCGATGTCCTCGGTGGCGAGGTACAGGTTCCAGGCGGGGTGCGTGCCCTCGGCGCCCGGCATCTGCGGCACGAGCGCCGCGACGTGCTTCCCGTCCGGCGTCCTCGCCTGCGTGTAGTTGCCGAACTCGGGGCTGCCTTCGTCGTAGGTCCAGCCGAACAGCTCCGCGTAGAAGGCCTTCGCGGCCTCCAGGTCGGGGAACATGGCGTCGGCCCAGACGGGCGCGCCCTCGGGACGAGTGGACATGACACGACACCCTTCTGTCGGTCGCCGGGCACGGCGCGGCCCGGCAGGTATGGGTACACGCTAGGCGGGGCGGGCCCCTGGCGCGATCCGGCGGACCTCAACTGAGAGGCGTCACTCCCCGCCCTGCCGGCGCAGGTGCGTCGCCCGTAACGCCACCTGCATCTCGAACTGGGTGGACGGGTCGCGGAGGCTGTCGCCGAAGACCTCTTCCAGTTGCCGCAGGCGGTAGCGGACGGTCTGCGGGTGCACGGCGAGACGCTGGGCGACCTCGCTGGCGTTGCGGGCACAGCTCAGCCAGCACAGCAGGGTTTCGGCGAGGCGTTCGCGGTGCGGTGGGCGGATGGTGTCGAGGGGGCCGAGGTGGCGCCGGGCCAGCTCCGCGACCAGGTCCTCGTCGCGGAAGAGCAGCAGCGTGGAGAGGTGGTCGGTGCAGCGGACGAGCCCGGTGTGCGGGAGGGTGCCGCGGCGCGCCAGGTCGAGGGCGTCGCGGGCCCAGCGCAGCGAGCGGGCGCCCGCGTCGAGCGCGACGGTGGGGCCGAGCGCGGCGCGCAGTCCGCGCAGCGCTCCCGAGATGGCCCGCTCCCTGCCGGGCCCCTCCGGGTCGGGTACGACGACGATGCCGGGCTGCCCGTCGAAGCGGGCGAGGAACTCGGGCGGCACGATGGGCCGGCTGCCCTCCCCCGCCCCGTGGTCGTCGCTGACGACGACGGCGATCTCGCGGGGCACCGGCCACTGCGCGGTGTGCGCGAGGTCCGCGATGGCCTCCGGGGAGACGGGCGGGTCGGCGGTGAGGAGGTCGATGAGGCGGCTGCGTCGCTGCTGGAGTTCGCCCGCCGTGTGGAGCCTGGCCTCCGTGTATCCGGCGGTGGTGGCGGCGGCCATCTCGTCGAGGTGCAGGAACATGGCCTCGCCGAAGGCGACGAGGACGTTGGGCGGGAGCCGGTCGGCCTGGACGAGTTCGGTGACGCGCCGCCAGGTGACGCGGGCGCCGAGCCGCAGCGCCGCCTGGAACGAGTCGAGGCTGCGGCCCTCGTCCGCCTCTCCCCTGCCGATCCGCTGGTACGTCGCCTTCACGTCCTCCCAGTCGGTCTCGGAGTCGGCGACGCGGGCGAGGAAACCTTCGAGGGCCTGCTCGACGCCGCGGTGCACGACGTGCATGTACGTGTCGTCCATGGGCCGCGCGTACTCGGCGATCTCGGTTCTGATGGCGCGCACGACCTCTTCGGTGAGGTCGCCGAGGAACGGGCGGAGCTGGTCGTCGAGTTCGGCGGGGAAGTTCCTGAACGGGGCGCCGTTCACGGTCCGTTCGCGCGTGCCGTTGGCGGTGTCGAGCATGTGCGCTCCCTCCGTGTGCAGGTCCGTCAGGGTGCGGTGACGATACTGCCGGGTTCTTGTGGGGACCCGTAGAAGGCGAACAGAAACCGGGGTGAGCCTTGTCACCGGAGTGACAAGACGGCGCCCGGTGCTGCGCGAAGGGACACAAGTGGCGGGGGTGTGCGGTGCGCCACGATCCAGTCATGACGGACCTGTTCACGGGTGGGCGTCGCGAAGCGCCGCCACTCTCCCCCGCCCTCGCCCTGCCAGCGCTGCTCGACGACGCGGCCCGCCGCCACGGCGCGCGCACGGCGCTGATCGGACCCGGTCGGCGGCGCACCGGGTTCCGCGCGCTGCGCCGCTCGGCGGTCCGGGTCGCGGCGGGCCTCGCCCGGCTCGGGGTGCGGCCCGGGGAACGGGTGGCGCTGCTGCTGCCGGACTGCCGGGAGTCGGTGGTGGTGTGTCATGCGGTGTGGCGGCTGGGGGCGGTGGTGGTGCCGCTGGATCCGGCGCGGCGGTGGGCCGACACGTCCGCGGTGGTCGTCGTCGCGCCGCGCGGTGCGGCGACGGAGGTCTCCCGGGCGTGGCGCGGTGCGGCGCTGCGGGCGGTGGTGGCGGTGGACGGGGACGCCGCGCAGGAGGTCGTGCAGGGAGACGCACGGGAAGACGCGCCGGGTGTGTGCGTCGGCTACGGCGACCTCGACACCCGCCACGCCTCCGCCCCGCTGCCCGCGGGACCCGCCCCCGGTGATCTCGCGGTCGTGCTGCACCCGCGGGACGGCACGCCGGTCGGGCTGCGGCACCGCAACCTCGTCGCGGCGGCGCGCCAACTGGCCGCCTGGCACGGGGAGTCGGGCGGCCGCGTCATGTCGTTGGTGCCGGTCCACCGCGCCCAGGGCCTCGTCCTCACGGTGCTGGCGCCCCTCCTCACCGGCTCCCGCACCGTGCTCGCGCCCCGGGACCCGGCCCCGCTGGCCGTGCTGCGCGCCGCCCGCCGCCGCGCCCCCACCCTGCTCGCGGCGCCGCCCGCCGCCCTGCGCGGCCTCCTCGACCGGCCCGCCCACGAGCGGGAGGCGCTGGCCACGGTCCGTACGATCCTCACCGCGCCGCTGGACCCGGGGACGGGAGACAGGGCCCGCGCCGCGCTGGACGCGCGCGTCGTCGAGGCGTACGGGCCCGAGGCCGCGGCGGGTGTCGCGCTCGCCAACCCGCCGTCGGCGGACGCCCGTCCCGGCACGGTCGGCCTGCCGCTGCCCGGTACGGAGGTACGGATCGCGGTCGAGGGGGTGCCGGAGGTGGACGTACTACCGGGGCACGCGGGCGAGTTGCTGCTGCGCGGGCCTCAACTGGGCCATACCACCGGCCTGTTGGTGGGCGGCTGGCTGCGGACGGGGCGCCTCGCGGTGCGCGGCCCCGACGGCTACGTCACGCTCCTCGGCCGCACTCCAGGACCCGGCGTCACCTGGCGGCCCGGCCCCGGTGCCGCCCGGGCCTCCGCAACGCCACCAACGTGACGACCGCCCCCAACAGCACACACCCGGCGGCCAGTTGGAGCCCGGTGTCGTAGCCGTCGAGGAAGGCCGTGCGCGGGTCGACGCCGTCGCGCAGCGCCTCGCGCTCGGTGCGGGTGAGGACGACGCCGACGAGTACGACGCCGAACACCCCGCTGATCTCGCGGGCGGCGCTGACGAGACCCGAGGCCATGCCGGTGCGGGTCGCGCGCACACCCGCCACCGAGCGCACCGTCAGCGGTGTGGTGAGCGAAGAGCCGACGCCGATCAGGACCAGACCCGGCTGCAGGTCGGCGTACGAGGCGTGCAGGCCGGTGCCCGACACCCACAGCAGCCCGACCGCGACGAGCGCGAGCCCGGCCGCGATGGAGCGGTGGGCGCCCATGAGGCGGGCCGCGCGCTCGGCCAGCGGCGTGCACAGCAGCAGCGCCCCGGCCAGCGGCAGAAACGCCAACCCCGCCTTCACCGGCGAGAATCCGAGTACGTGCTGGAGGTAGAGCGCGGTGAAGAAGAACACGCCGTTGACACCGATGCCCCACAGCACCTGCGCGGCGACCCCGCCGACGAGGAACCGGTCGCGCAGCATCCGCAGATCGATCAGGGGCAGGAACGTGCGCGCCTCGACGACGAGGAAGGCGAGGCCCGCCGCGCCCGACAGCGCGAGGAACAGCGGCACGGGCGGGGTGCTGAAGGAGTGTTCGCCGCCGGTCACGAGCGCGTACGTGAGGAGGAACAGGGCCGTCGTGGACAGCACGACTCCCGGTACGTCGAGGAGACCCACCAATCCACCGGCCCGGCCCCGGCCCCGGCCCCGGCCCCGACCCATTCCCCGGTCCCGCGACCGCTCCGCGCCCGGCACGGCAGGCACCAGCAGCAGCGCGAGCGCGCCGAACGGCACGTTCAGCAGGAACACCCAGCTCCAGCCCCAGTGTTCGGTGACGAACCCGCCGATCACCGGTCCGAGCGCGAGCGCCACGGCCAGCGACGCCGTCCACAGGCCGACGGCGGTGGCGCGGCGCCCGGCCGGCAGGTCGGCCGCGACGACGGCGAGGGAGGCCGGGATGACGAGCGCGGCCCCGGACCCCTGCACGGCGCGCGCCGCGACGAGCGCGGCGCCGCTGTCGGCGAGGGCCGCCGCGCCGGAGGAGGCCGTGAACACGACGAGGCCGACGGCGAGCACGGGCCGCCGCCCCACCAGGTCGGTGAGCCGCCCGCCGACGAGCAGCAGCGCCCCGAACGACAGCACGTAGCTGGTCGCGACCCACTCCAAGTCGGCGACGTCGAGGCCGAGTTCGTCCTGCACCGTGGGCAGGGCCACATTGATGACCGTGTTGTCGAGCGTGGTGAGGAAGCCCGCGAGGCACAACAGCACCAGCAGGGCCGACAGCCTTCCCCGCCGCATCCCGCACCTCCCGTCCTCACCGACACTCACGCCTACGCATACGCCTACGCATACGCCTACGCCTACGCCTACGCCTCAGGAACGACGCCTCTCCCTGGGGATTCTCGGTTCGCGCACGGTGCGCGCACTGCTCTGCGAGGCGCCGATTCCGCCGCCCCGAGTTGTCACCGGTTTGACAGTTCGGACCGGACCAACTGTCAGCGACTCGTCTTTCTCCGCCGTCGCGCCCCGGCGGAACCTGGGGCACCCACCACCCCATGGAGCCGCCATGACGCACGAGATGTCACCCGAGGCCACGCCGCTCCTCACCGACCGGCTGCACCAGTGGGCCGCCGAGCACGCCCACCAACGGGCCTTCACCCAGGTCGACTTCCCCGATCCGCACTCGCCCGGACTGCACCGCACGCTCGGCTGGCGGGCCCTCGACGCGCGGGCCCGTGCGGTCGCCGAGCGGCTCGCGCGGACGGCGGTGCCCGGCGACCGCGCGGCGCTGCTGCTGCCGCAGGGCCTCGACTACGCCGCGGCGTTCCTCGGCTGCCTGTACGCGGGGGTGATCGCGGTGCCGCTGTTCTGGCCCGAACTCCCGGGCCACGCGGGGCGGTTGGAGTCCGTGCTGGACGACTGCGAACCGGCGTGCGTGCTCACGGACACGGACTCGCACCAGGACGTCGACGCGTTCACGCGGGCTCGGGCCGGGCAGCCTCAGGTGCTCGCCGTCGACGACCTGCCACCCGCGCCCGAGGGCTCGCGGCTGCCCCGCCCAGCCCCGGGCGACGTGGCCTACCTCCAGTACACCTCGGGCTCGACCCGCGCCCCGGCCGGGGTGATGGTGACGCACGCGAACGTCGTCGCCAACGCCCGGCAGGCCGTCGCCGCGGTCGGCGCGGCGCCCGGCCTGAGCACGGCGGTGGGCTGGCTGCCGCTCTTCCACGACATGGGTCTCGTGCTGAGCATCGCGGCGCCGGTGTTCGCCGGGTATCCGTCCGTGCTGCTCACCCCGCAGGCGTTCCTGGAGCGCCCCGAACGCTGGCTGCGCCTCCTCGGCGGCTACCCGGGCACGATCAGCGCCGCGCCCAACTTCGCGTACGACTACTGCGTGGCGCGCGTCGACGCCGCCGACGTCACGGACCTGCGGCTCGACCGGGTGGCGACGCTGCTCAACGGGAGCGAGCCGGTGCGGCCCGCGACGCTCGATCGGTTCGCCGCCGCGTTCGCGGGCGCCGGGCTCGCGCCCGAGGCGCTGTGTCCCGCGTACGGGCTCGCCGAGGCGACGGTGTTCGTGACCGCCGACCGGGGTGACGCGCCGCCGCGCACGGTGGAGTGCGACGCGGCCGAGCTCGCGAAGGGTGTCGTGACCGCGCGTGCGGGCGGGGGCGCGCGGCTCGTCGACTGCGGGTGGCCGGTCGGCCAGGACGTGCGGATCGCGGACCCGGACTCGCGGGCCGTGCTCGACGCGGGGCGGGTCGGCGAGATCGAGGTGCGGGGGCCGAACGTCGGGTCGGGGTACTGGAAGCAGCCGGAGCGGACGGCCGAGACCTTCCACGACGGGTGGCTGCGGACCGGGGACCTGGGCGCGCTGCACGACGGCGGGCTGCTGGTCACCGGGCGGCTCAAGGACCTGATCGTCGTGGACGGCCGCAACCACTATCCGCAGGACATCGAGGAGTCGGTGCAGTCCGCGCCCGCCCTCAGCGCGCTGCTGCGCAGGGACAGGATTGCCGCGTTCCAGGTGCCGGACGGCGGTCTCGTCGTGGTCGCGGAGGTGCGGCGGGGCACCGAGCCCGACGAGGACATGACGCTGGCGGCGTGCCTCGCGGCGCGCCGGGCCGTCACCGCGCGACACGGTCTGCGGCTTGCCGATCTCGTGCTGGTGCCCGCCGGTTCGGTGCCGCGCACGTCGAGCGGGAAGGTGGCGCGGGCCGCCTGCCGGGAGCGGTTCCTCACCGGAGCGCTCGGGGGATCGCGGTGAGCGCCGGGCAGCGGGTGCGGGAGGTGCTGGTCGAGCGGCTCGGCGCCTGGTACGGGGTGGCGGCGGACGAGGTGACGGACGACCGGCCGTTCGCCGACCTCGGCCTGACCTCGCGGGACGCGGTCGCGCTGACCGGGCTCCTCGGCGAGGCGGTGGGGCGGCGGCTGCCTGCGACGCAGCTGTGGGACACGCCGACGCCGGGCGCGCTGGTGGCGGCGCTGACGGGGGCGGGGGTTCCGGAGGAGGCGGCTTCGCAGGAGGCGCTTCAGGGGCAGGGCGCGACGAGCCGGCCCGGTGAGCCCGTCGCCGTCGTCGGAGTCGGCTGCCGCTTCCCCGGTGGGGCCGACTCCCCGGCCGCGTACTGGAAGCTGCTCACCGAGGGTCGGGACGCCGTGGGCACGGTTCCGGACGGCCGCTGGGAGCCGTTCGTGCCACCCGGCGGTGAACTCCCCGCCGACCTCTCGCGGCACGGCGCGTTCCTCCCCGAACTCGCGGACTTCGACGCGGAGTTCTTCGGCATCGCGGCGGACGAGGCCGTCGCGCTCGACCCGCAGCAGCGGCTGCTGTTGGAGGTGGCGCGGGAGGCCCTCGACCACGCCGCGCTGCCCGCGCCCTCGCTCGCGGGGACCCGCACCGGGGTGTTCGTCGGCGTCAGCGGTACCGAGTACGCCCATCTCACCGCTTCGGATCCCCGGTCGGTCACGCCGTGGACCGCTCCCGGTGGCGCGCTGAGTGTGGCCGCGGGCCGCCTCTCGTACGCCCTCGATCTGCGCGGGCCGAGCCTCGCGGTCGACACGGCCTGTTCGTCGTCGCTGGTGGCGGTCGACCACGCGCTGCGGGCGCTGCGCGACGGCTCGTGCGACACGGCGCTCGCGGCGGGCGTGAACGTCCTGCTGTCGCCCGCGGTGACGCTGGGTTTCCAGCGGGCGGGGGCGCTGGCGGGCGACGGCCGGTGCAAGGCGTTCGACGCGGCGGCGGACGGCATGGTGCGCGGCGAGGGCTGCGGCGTCGTCGTCCTCAAGCGGCTCGCGGACGCCGAGCGGGCGGGCGACCGGGTCCTCGCCCTGCTCACGGGCTCGGCGGTGAACTCCGACGGCCGCTCCAACGGGCTCACCGCGCCGAACGCGTCCGCGCAGCGCGCCCTGCTCGCTCAAATGCACGGCTCCGATGGCCAGTTGGTGGACTACGTGGAGGCGCACGGCACCGGCACCCCGCTCGGCGACCCCATCGAGGCGGGTGCGCTCGGCGCGGTGCTCGGCCGGGGCCGCTCGCCCGAACTGCCGTTGCTGATCGGCTCGGTGAAGACGAACCTGGGCCATCTGGAGGCCGCCGCCGGGATCGCCGGGCTCATCAAGACGGTCCTCGCGCTGCACCACGACGAGCTGCCGCCTCAGCTCCACTTCACGGGCCCGCCCGAGCATGTCGACCTCGACGCGCTCGGCCTGCGCGTCGTCGACACCCCGCAGCCGTGGCCGCGCTACTCGGGCACGGCGACGGCGGGCGTCTCGGCGTTCGGCTTCGGCGGCACCAACGCGCACGTGGCGCTCGCCCAGTACCCGCACCCGGCGACGGCGGACACCGAACGCCCGCCCGGCCAACCGGCCATCACCCTCATCGACGCGCCCACGGACGACCGACTCCGCTCGCAGGCAGGCGAGTTGGCGGACTGGCTGGACTCCCCCGAGAGCCGGGGCACCGAACTCCCGGACCTGGCCCGCACCTTGTCGGGCCGCACCGGTCGCGGCCGGTGCCGCGCCGCCGTCGTCGCCCGCGACCTGCCCGGCACCGCGACGGCCCTGCGCCGCCTCGCCACCGGCGCACCGGACAGCCGCCTCGTCACCGCGACGTCGGCCCGGCCCACCACGGGCCCCGTATGGGTCTTCTCCGGGTACGGCTCGCAGTGGCCCGGCATGGCGCGCGAACTCCTCGCCACGGAGCCGGTGTTCGCCGCGAGCCTCGACCGCATCGCACCGGCCCTGCGCGAACACGCGGGCGTCGACCCGCGCGCCGCCACCGCCCCCGACGCCGACCTGTCGTCCCCGGCCGTCGTGATGCCCGTCCTGTACGCCCTTCAGGTCGCGCTCGCCGAACTGTGGCGCTCGTACGGGGTGGAGCCGGCGGCCGTCGTCGGGCACTCGCTGGGCGAGATCGCGGCGGCGGTCGTGGCGGGGGCGCTGGACCCGGGGACCGGGGCGCGGATCGTGGCGGTGCGCTCGCGCCTGCTGGCCACGCTGGAGGGCGGGGCGATGGCGGTGGCGGACGTGCCCGCGTCCGACGTGGCCGACTCCGCCCGCGAGTTGGAGACTTTGAACGTCGCCGTGCACGCCTCGCCCGCGCAGTGCGTCGTCACGGGATCGGCCTCCGACGTGGACACGTTCGTCGCCCGGGTCACCGCGCGCGGCGGCTTCGCGCGCGGGCTTCCGGTGACGGGTGCCGGGCACTCCCCCGACGTCGATCCGCTGCTCGACGAGTTCGCCTGGGAACTGGGCGCGGTGCCGCACGGGCGGCCCGAGTGCCGCCGCTACTCCACGGTCCTGGACGACCCGCGCGCCGACGACCCGTACGACACCGGGTACTGGCTGGCGAACCTGCGCCGACCTGTGCGGTTCGCGCAGGCGGTGCGGGCGGCGGCCGAGGACGGGCACCGGGTGTTCGTCGAGGTCGCCCCGCATCCCACGCAGGCGCACCCGCTGGCCCGCACCCTGGAGGCGGTCGGCGGTGACGCGCCGCTGATCCTGCCCACGCTGCGCCGGGGCACCGACGACGCGGTCACCTTCCGGTCCTCGCTCGCCTCGCTCCTGGTGCACGGCTGCCCGGTGCCGTCCGCGCGGGAGATCCTCAACCCCGGCGGCCGGATCGTGGACGTGCCCTCGCCGCGTTGGCGCCACCGCCGGTTCTGGGCGGGCGAGACACCGGAGCCCGTCGCGCCGGTGGGTGACTCGGCGGCGGCCCCTGTGACCCGCCTCGACCGGCTGCGCGCCCTCGTCGCGGGTGTGATGGGGTTCGGCGCCGACCGTCTCGACCCCGATGTCCCGCTCACCGAACTCGGCCTCGACTCGCTCACGGCGGTCCGTATCCGGGCGGCGGTGGAGCGGGAGTTCGGGGCGGCGCCGGAGCCGGGGGTGCTGCTGCGGCAGGGGACGCTGCGCGGCGTGGCGACCCTCCTCGACGACCCGCCGACCGCCGCCGCCCTCCCCGCCCTCGCCGTACTCCCCGACCCCGCCGAACTCCCCACGTACGGCACCCCCGGCCCCCTCTTGCGCACCTTCCCCGGCGACGGCCCCGGCACCCCGCTGTTCCTCGCCCACGCGGCGGGCGGCTCGTCCGACGTGTACGGGCGGCTCGCCGCGCGCCTCGACGGGCAGCGCCCCGTGTTCGGCTTCGACCGGGTCGAGACGCCGGACGACGTACCGGGCCGCGCCGCCGAATTCGCCCGCCGGATACGCGAGTTGAAACCCGAAGGTCCGTGGGTCGTGGGCGGCTGGTCGTACGGCGGAGTCGTCGCGCACGAGGCGGCCCGCCTCCTGGCGCGGCACGGCGAGGTGCCCACGCTCGTCCTCATCGACTCGATCCTCCCGCTCCCGGCCCCGCCCACCCGCTCCCCGGCCGAGGACGCGCGGCGCCGCTTCGCGGACTTCGCGACGTACATCACCACCACGTACGGCATCGAATTCGATCCGCCCTACGAGGAGTTGGGCACGCTGACGGACACCGCGCAGATCGACCTCGTGCTCAAGCTCCTGGAGCAGGCCGTCGACCTGCCCGGCTCCGTGCTCGCGCACCAGCGCACCTCGTACCTGGACCTGCGCAGCGGCGAACGCCACACGCCGGGGCCGTACGCGGGCCGGGCGCTGCTCTTCCGTGCGACACGCCCCGCGCCCCACACGGTCCGCGACGCCCGCTACGAGCGCACGGACGACGCGCTCGGCTGGGACACGTACTGCCCCGACCTGACGGTCACCCCGCTCCCCGGCCACCACCTCGAACTCCTCGACCCACCCGTGGTGGACGCACTGGCCGCGGACATCACCCGAGCCCTCAACTGACCTTGCCGCACCGGCCACTTGGAGCCGCAATGCTCACTTCCCGACACCACCGAAGGCGCAGACGCACGCACACCCGCCTGACCGCCCTCGCCGCCACCGTCGCCCTCCTCGCCACCGGCGGCGCGCTCGGCGCCGCCACCGCGCACGGCGATCCCGCCACGACTGCGGCCACGACCACGGCCACGGCCACCGCCGAGGACGGCGCCCGGATCGTCGGCCAGAAGTGGCTCGACGAGCGGACCGTCGACCTGACGGTCCGCTCCCCCGCCGTCGGCGCCGACGTCCCCGTACGCGTCCTGCTCCCGGCCTCGTACGCCGCCGCGCCCACCCGCGAACGCCCCGTCCTCTACCTCCTCCAGGGCGCGCACGACGACTACACGTCGTGGTCCCGCGAGACGGACGTCGAGGACTTCCTGGCCGGTCAGGACGTCATCACCGTCATGCCCTCCTCGGGGCCCACCGGCATCCCCACGGACTGGTGGAACCTCGGCCGCCGCTCGCCGGACTACGAGACGTTCCAGGTGGACGAGGTGGCGCAACTGCTGCGCGGCGCGTTCCACGCGGGGCCGCGGCGGGCCGTCGCCGGGGTGTCCACCGGCGGCTACGGCGCGCTCGCCTTCGCGGCCCGCCACCCCGGCACCTTCGGGGCCGCGGCCTCGTACAGCGGGATCCTCGACACGACGGCGCTCGGCATGGTCACCGTCGTGAACGCGATCGTCGCCCGCGAACGCCAACTCCCCAGCACCCTCTGGGGAAACCCCCTGCTGCACCGTACGAACTGGACCGCCCACAACCCGTACGCCCTCGCCTCCCGGCTCAAGGACACACGCCTTTACGTCGCGCAGGGCAGCGGCATCCCCAGCGACGACTTCGGGAACCTCGAAGGCGCCGTCCTCGAAGGCACGTTGTGGGGGCAGGCGAAGAAGTTCACCGCGCGGCTCGACGCGCTGGGCGTGCCCGCGAAGACCCATCTCTACGGCGGGGGCTCGCACGCCTGGCCTTACTGGCAGCGGGAGTTCAAGGAGTCCTGGCCCACCCTCGCGGCCGGGCTCGGCCTGCCCCAGAACTGACCCGCCCCCTCCCCTACGTCGAAAGGCACGCCATGGAACACGATCCGCTCGCCGCCGCCGTGGTGGCGGGAGCCACCCCCGAAGAACTGTCCGCTCTGCCCGTGCCCGCCGACTACACGGCGGCGCATCTGCGGGCCGAGGACGTCGACACGTTCGCCGGAGTCGACGACAAGGACGTCCGCAAGTCGATCCACGTCGGGCGAGTGCCGATGCCCGAACTCGCCCCCGACGAAGTGCTCGTGGCGGTCATGGCGAGCGGCATCAACTACAACACGGTGTGGTCGGCGATGTTCGAGCCGGTGCCGACCTTCGCCTTCCTGCGCCGGTTCGGGCGCGAGGGCGCGTGGGCGGCCCGCCACGACACACCTCAGCACGTCGTCGGCTCCGACGCGGCCGGTGTGGTGGTGCGGGCGGGCGCCGGGGTGCGGCGGTGGCGGGTCGGCGACCGGGTGGTGGTGTCGCCCGCGTACGTCGACGACGAGGAACCGGCGACGCACGCCGACGGCATGCTGGGCGCCGGCCAGTTGGCGTGGGGCTTCGAGACGAACTTCGGCGGCCTCGCCCACTACTGCGTGGCCCGCGCCAGCCAACTCCTCCCCAAACCGGCCCACTTGACGTGGGAGGAGGCCGCGAGCAATCCGCTGTGCGCGGGCACGGCGTACCGGATGCTGGTGAGCGACCGGGGAGCCCGGATGAAACAGGGTGACGTGGTGCTGATCTGGGGCGCGGCGGGTGGACTCGGCGCGTACGCGGCCCAGTTGGTGCGCGGCGGTGGCGGCATCGCCGTCGGCGTCGTCAGCAGCGAGGAAAAGGCGGCGCGGGCGCGGGAGTTCGGCTGCCACGTCGTGGTGAACCGGCACGAGATCGGGCTCGACGGTGGGGTTCCCGAGGACCCGTCCGTGCCGGGCCGCCGCCTCGGCAAGCTGATCAGGGCGGCCGTCGGCGAGGACCCGCACATCGTGTTCGAGCACGTGGGCCGGGCCACGTTCGGGGTGTCGGTGTACGTGGTGCGGCGCGGCGGGACCGTCGTGACGTGCGGGTCGACCAGCGGCTACCAGCACGAGTTCGACAACCGGTACCTGTGGATGCGGCTCAAGCGGGTCATCGGCAGCCACGGCGCCAACCTCGACGAACAGGCCGCCACGCACCGCCTGTTGGAGCGCGGACTGCTGCGTCCCGCGCTCACGGCGACGTATCCGCTGGAGGAGACCGGGGAGGCGGCGCGCCTCGTGCAGCGCGGTCAACACACGGGGAAGGTGGGCGTGTTGGCGCTCGCGCCTGGCACCGGACTCGGCGCGGAAATTCCAGGGGTCAACTGACGGACGGTCGTGGCAGGATTCGCACACCTGCACCACTGGAGCCGCTACACCCCAGGAGGCATCGCCTTGCTCTGGAGATCCGTCTTACGCGTCGTCGCCCTGCCCGCCGCCCTGTGCGCCGCCGTCCTCACCCAGGCGGGCCCCGCGCCCGCCGCCGCCCAAGCCGTGGGCACCGAGGCCGTGTTCAACAATCCCGGCGGCACCGCGGCCGAGCAGCAGGCCATCGTGGTCCGGCAGGTCGAGCTGATCAACGGCGCCCCGGCGGGCTCCCGGATCCGGCTCGCGATGTTCTACGCGGACGACCCCACGGTCACGGACGCGCTGCTCGCGGCCCACGCGCGCGGGGTCTTTGTGCAGGCGATCTTCGACAGCACGGCCGTCGACATGGCCCCGTACCAGAGCCTGTCGAGCGCGCTGGGCGGCGACACCTCGAAGGCGTCGTGGGTGATGAACTGCGGGGCGGGGCGCGGCTGCATAGGCACCCGCACCCTCGGCTCCGTCGACGCCATCAACCACAACAAGTTCCTGCTCCTGTCCAGCACGCAGGGCACGCCGAACGTCGTCGTCCAGTCATCGGCGAATCTGCACAACGGCCGGGACGGCACGAAGGGCTGGAACAACGCCCTCGTCCTCGCCGGGAACGACGGCATGTACACCGCGTACAACGCCTACTTCGACGACCTGAAGTCCCGTACGGCCAACAACAATTACTACGACACGGGCCGTCCCCCGGTGACGTCCGGCAAGGCCAAGGCGCACTTCTATCCGCGCGCCGAGAGCAACGGCCAGCCGTACAACGACCCGTCCGAGGACACCGTCGCCACTCTCCTCGACCACGTGGAGTGCTTCGGGAACAGCCAGGTGGGCACGCCCGACAACCACCGCACCCGAATACGCGTCGCCATGAACATCTTCAGCCGCCCCTACCTGGCGCAGCGCCTCGCCGCGCTCGACGCGGAGGGCTGCTACGTCGAGGTCTCGCAGAACTACAACCCGGCGAGCGCCCTGGAGCAGCAGTCGCTCTCGGCGCTGCTCGCGAAGACGTCCAGCGTGTACGGCGGCGTGATCGCCCGCTACTACTGCCAGGCCGACACCACCTGGATCCACGACAAGTACATCGCCGTGGAGGGCAAGTACTACGGCGTCCCGGACCGCAAGATCGTGTGGACGGGCAGCCACAACTGGAGCGGCAACTCGCTGCGGCAGAGCGACGAGACGATGCTCCAGCTTGAGGACGCGGCCGTGCACGACGCGTACGTCGCGAACTACAACAAGGTGCGGGCCGCGACCACGCACCAGCCGGCGAACGGCGCCACCCCGTCCTGCTGAGCCCCCGTCAGCGGCGAGTGGCCACGACGAGCCTGCACCGCGGGCTGCCGTCGGGCCGCTCGCCCAGCTCGGGCAGCGCGTACAGGGCGACGTCGAAGCCCGCGCGGTCCAACTCCCGCCGTACGTCGCCGAGTCGGAACGGCCGGTAGTACATGACGAACGGCGGCCGCCACACCGCGTTCCGCACCCGCATCACGCCGTCGAAGCCGAGCATCGCCCAGTAGCCCGGCGAACCCGGACGTGCGGGCGCGGGCATCGGGAACGCGAACCGGCCGCCGGGGCGCAGCACTTGGCACACCTCGGCGAACAGCCGGGGCCACTCGCGCGGCAGGAAGTGCCCGAACGCCCCGAAGCTCACCACCAGGTCGAAGGCCTCGCTGAACGGCAGCGCGAGCGCGTCCGCGCGCACATACCCGGCCCCCGGCTCGGCCTCCCGCGCGACCTCCAGCATCCCGCCGCTGAAGTCGACCCCGACGGCCCGCCCGGCCCCAGCCTCGCGCAGCACCCGCAGCCCGGCCCCGGTGCCGCAGCACAGGTCGAGCCCGGCGTCGTACGGGCCGAGCCCGGCGAGCCCGCGGCCCACCGCGTCGAGCACGACGTCCGGGGTCCGGAAGGGCGTGCGGTCGAACTTCGGCGCCAGCAGGTCGTAGCCGCGCTCGACCGACGACATCGCCTGAACGGCCAGCTCGCGGAGGGTGGGACCCTGATCGGTGAACATGGCGGATCAGCATAGGCCCCTGCGTGCCCGGGCCCGGGTGGTACGCTCTTAGCGGTACACGTGCTCGCCCGTTCCGAGGCGCCGGTACCGAATCTCATCTCTCAGCGCTCGATGGTCGACCTTTCCGACGTCACCACTCAGCGCACATCACACCTGGTCAGCGGCTTCTGACGGGCTCTTCACCCGTGACCGCACCCACCAGGTTCTCCCCGGCCGCAGGGCGCGGCGCCCACGGCGCCGTACGCCCCCTGCCTCTCGCCGGATTCCCACCCCTTCCCTGCCTCTGCACGCCCGCCGCGCGAACGCGGCACGGCCCGCGAAAGGACCTGTGATCGCCATGACCACGGCCACCACCACGACGACCTCGAACACCACCACCGACACACCACACCAAGAACCCGTCCGCGCCGCCGGCGTCCTCGACATCGGCGGGAACGGGCCCGGGTTCCTGCGCTCGGGCGACCTGATGCCCACGTCTCACGACGTCCAGGTGCCCGCCCACCTCGTGCGCCGACTCGGCCTGCGCAAGGGCGACTTGATCGAGGGCACCCGTGCCGCGAAGCCGCGCACGCTGACCGCCGTCGAGACGGTCAACGGCGCCCCCGCCGAAGCGGTGGCCCGCCGCCCGCGCTTCGCCGACCTCACCCCGCTGCACCCCAGCGAGCGGCTGCGCCTCGAACACCCGGCCGCCGGGCTCGCCGGACGCGTCGTCGACCTGTTCACGCCGGTCGGCAAGGGGCAGCGCGGCCTGATCGTCGCCCCGCCCAGGACCGGCAAGACGGTGCTGCTGCAGCAGCTCGCCGCCGCGATCGCCGCGAACCACCCCGAGGTCCACCTCATGGTGCTGCTCGTCGACGAGCGCCCCGAAGAGGTCACCGACATGCGCCGCTCCGTGCGCGGCGAGGTGTACGCCTCCACGTTCGACCGCCCGGCGAAGGCCCACATCGGGCTCGCCGAACTCGCCGTGGAGCGCGCCAAGCGCCTCACCGAGCAGGGCCGCGACGTGGTGATCCTCCTCGACTCCCTCACCCGCCTGTGCCGGGCGCACAACAACGCGGCGTCGTCCGGCGGCCGCACCCTGTCCGGCGGCGTCGACGCGGCGGCGCTGCTCGGCCCGAAGCGGCTGTTCGGCGCGGCCCGGGACGCCGAGGAGGCCGGATCACTGACGGTCCTCGCCACCGCCCTCGTCGACACCGGCTCCCGCGCCGACGACTACTACTTCGAGGAGCTCAAGAGCACCGGCAACATGGAGCTGCGCCTCGACCGCACGCTCGCGCAGGCCCGCGTCCACCCGGCCGTCGACCTCACCCCTTCCGGCACCCGGCGCGAGGAACTCCTGCTGCCCGCCCCCGCGTTGGCGGTCTCCCGCGGGCTGCGGCGCGCCCTCCAGGGCCGGGACGGCACCTCCGGCTACGAGGCGCTGCTCGACAAGCTGCGCCAGACCCCGGACAACGCCGCCTTCCTGCGCCAGGCGCACTCCACGGTGCCCGGCGCCTGAGCCCGCCCCCGGATGCGTAATACTCGACGTATGAACGCGAGCATTACGCGTCGTGGCGGCGCACCGGCCGTCACCGTCCGGCGGGCCACCGCGCGGGACGCCCGGCGCCTCACCCGCCTCGTCCGCGGCTCCAGCGCCTACAAGGGGCACTACGCCTCCATGGTGGCGGGCTACCGGGTGGGGCCCGACTACATAGAGGCACACCACGTCTACGTAGCGGTGGACCAGGCGGCGGAGGGCGAGCGCGTGCTCGGCTTCTACGCGCTGCTCACCGCGCCGCCGGAGCTGGACCTGATGTTCGTCGCGGACCGGGCGCAGGGCCTCGGCATAGGGCGGCTGCTCATCGCGGACATGCGGGAGCGGGCGCGGGCCGCGGGGCTCACCCACGTCCGGGTCGTCGCGCACCCGCCGGCCGAGGGCTTCTACCGGGGCATGGGCGCGCGCCGCACCGGCACCGTGCTCGCCCGTCCGCCGGCCGTCGCCTGGGACAGGCCCGAACTCGAATTCATCATTCCCCCGGCCGCCTGAGGGGTTCCGCCCTCGCCGCGGACAGCGCACACTCGTGGCGTCGGAATGCGGCAAGGAGGCCACATTGGGCAGCAGTCAGGCACGCGCCGAGGCGTTCGACGTGATCGTGGAGATCCCGCAGGGCTCACGGAACAAGTACGAGATGGACCACGATCTCGGCCGGATCCGGCTCGACCGGATGCTGTTCACGTCGACCCAGTACCCCGCCGACTACGGCTACATCGACGGCACGGTCGGCGGCGACGGCGACCCGCTCGACGCCCTCGTGCTCACCGGCGACCCGACGTTCCCCGGCTGCGCCATCGAGTGCCGGGCGATCGGCATGTTCGTGATGAGCGACGAGAAGGGCCCGGACGAGAAGATCCTCTGCGTCCCCGCCCACGACCCGCGCCACGACGGGACCCGCGACATCGCCGACATCCCCGAGTTCGACCGCCTGGAGATCACCCACTTCTTCGAGGTCTACAAGGACCTGGAACCGGGCAAGTCGGTCGACGGCTCGCACTGGGAGGGGCGGGAGAAGGCGTACGAGGAGATCGCGCGGGCCCGCGAACGCACCGCCTAGTCGCACCGTCTAGGGTGTTCGGAGCCGTGGTGCTCGGGAAGACCGGTGACGCCCCTTCAGGGGTCAAGTCCGGAGCGGCCCTCGCCACTGTGATCGGGTTTCGGACCGCGCGTACACGGGTCCGGAGCGCGCCGTTCCACCTGTGCGCCACTGGCGGCATCCAGCCGCTGGGAAGGCCGGAGCGGCGGGCACGCTCGTAAGCCAGGAGACCGGCCGCGGCATCTCACGAAGTGATCCACGAGGTGCTGGAGCGTGATCGACGCATGACCCTGCCCGGGAACTCCCCGACCCCTGCCCCCACCCCTGCCCTGAACTCCCCTTCCGCAGCCTTCCGTTGGCGTCGCGAGGACACGCTGCGCACGGCCGGTCTGATCGCGGTGATCGTCGCGCTGCACGTCGTCGCGTTCGGCGTGCTGTTCCTGCTCGTGGTGCCGGGGCACTACGAGGTCGGGAACAAGGCCTTCGGTATCGGCCTCGGCATCACGGCGTACACGCTCGGCATGCGGCACGCCTTCGACGCCGACCACATCGCGGCCATCGACAACACCACCCGCAAGCTGATGGCGGACGGCAAGCGCCCGGTGTCGGTCGGCTTCTGGTTCGCGCTCGGCCACTCCAGTGTGGTGGTCGTGATGGCGGCGCTCGTCGCCGGCGGGGCGTCCCTCGCCGGCACCCTGATGAGCGACGACTCCCGCACCCACCAGGTGCTCGGCGTCGTCGGCACGACCGTCTCCGGTACGTTCCTGTATCTGATCGCGGCGCTCAACCTCGTTGCCCTGATGGGCATCGCGAAGGTCTTCAAGGCGATGCGCGCGGGCTCGTACGACGAGCGGGAGCTCGAAGAGCACCTGGACTCGCGCGGGTTCATGAACCGGATCCTCGGCCGCTTCACGAAGTCCATCACCCGGCCAGGACAGATGTTCCCGCTGGGCTTCGTCTTCGGCCTCGGCTTCGACACCGCGACCGAGGTGACGCTGATGGTGATGGCGGGCAGCGGCGCCGCGGCGGGCCTGCCCTGGTACGCGATCCTGTGCCTGCCGCTGCTGTTCGCGGCGGGCATGAGCCTCTTCGACACGCTCGACGGCACGTTCATGAACTTCGCGTACCAGTGGGCGTTCTCCAACCCGGTGCGCAAGGTGTTCTACAACCTCACCATCACCGGTCTGTCGATCGCGGTCGCGTTCTTCATCGGGACCATCGAACTCGTGGGCGTGCTGCACGACAAGCTCGATCTGACGGACGCGGTGACCGGCTGGATCGCCGGGCTCGACCTCGACAACGTCGGATACGTCATCGTCGCCCTGTTCGTGGTCGTGTGGGCGGCGGCGATCGCCTACTGGCGGCTCGCGAAGGTCGAGCAGCGGTGGTCGGCGCGGGTGGCCGACGGGGCGTAATTCGGTTGCCGGGGCACGCGGCCCGCTGCTGCACTGATCCCTGTGCGGCACCGGGCCGCGCACCCCGAGCGTAAGGACCGACCCATGCGCGCCGCAGTCAAGTTCCTTCCGATGGCCACCGCGACCCCCGCCGTGGCATTCCCTTCATCCAAGGACTCGACTGCCAGTGGCTTTGCTGAATCTGGGCATTCTCGCGCACGTAGACGCCGGTAAGACCAGCCTGACCGAGCGGCTCCTGCACACGGCCGGGGTGATCGACGAGCTCGGCCGGGTCGACGACGGGAGCACCCGCACCGACTCCCTCGACCTGGAGCGGCGGCGCGGCATCACCATCAAGTCGGCCGTGGTGTCGTTCCCGGTCGACGACGACACGACCGTCAACCTCGTGGACACCCCCGGCCACCCCGACTTCATCGCCGAGGTCGAGCGGGTCCTCGGGGTGCTCGACGGTGCGGTGCTCGTCGTCTCCGCCGTGGAGGGCGTGCAGGCGCAGACCCGCGTCCTGCTGTGCACCCTGCGCCGACTGCGCATCCCCACCGTGGTGTTCGTCAACAAGGTCGACCGCGTCGGCGCCCGTGAGGCCGCGCTCCTCGACGACCTGCGCGCCAAGCTCACTCCCGCCGTGGTCGCGATGAACACGGTGCCGCGCGGCCTCGGCGGCCGGGACGCGCGCTGTATCCCGTACGAGGACGGGGACGCGGCCCACCGCGCCCGCCTCCTCGACGTGCTGTCGCTCCGGGACGACGCGATCCTGGAGGCGTACGTCGAGGACGAGCGGTCGCTGACGCACGGGCGGCTGCGTGACGCGCTCGCCGAGCAGACGGCGCGCGCGGAAGCGCATCCGGTGTACTTCGGCTCGGCGATGACGGGCGCGGGCGTCGACGACCTCGTGGACGGCATCACACGGCTGCTCCCGCCGGCCGACGGCGACGTCGGCAGAGCCCAACTCCCGCTCTCTGCCCGCGTGTTCAAGGTCGAGCGGGGCCCGGCCGGCGAGAAGGTCGCGTACGCCCGGGTCTTCACCGGGACGCTCCGGGTGCGGGACCGGCTCGCGCTGCCCGGTGGCGGGGAGGACCGGGTGACGGGGGTGCGGGTCTTCGCGGACGGGGCGGACGTCCCCGTCGCGCAGGCGGGTCCCGGGCAGGTCGCGCGGCTGTGGGGACTCGGCGGCGTACGCGTCGGGGACGACCTCGGCGACCACCGGGTCCCGGTCGAGGAGCACCACTTCGCGCCGCCGACGCTTGAGACGGTCGTCGACCCGGTGCGCCCCGGGCAGCGTGGTTCACTGCTCGCCGCGCTCACCCAGCTCGCCGAGCAGGACCCGCTGATCGGGCTGCGCCAGGACGACACCCGCCAGGAGATCTTCCTCTCGCTCTACGGCGAGGTGCAGAAGGAGGTCGTCCAGGCCACGCTCGCCGAGGAGTTCGGGCTCGACGTGACGTTCCGGGAGACGAGGCCGCTGTGCGTCGAGCGGCCGACGGGCCCGGGCGAGGCCGCCGCGGCGATGAAGGACGAGGGCAACCCGTTCCTCGCCACCATCGGCCTCCGCGTCGATCCGGCCCCGGTCGACTCGGGAGTCACCTTCCGCATCGGCATCGAACTGGGCTCCCTCCCCATGGCCTTCATCCGGGCCATCGAGGAGACCGTCCACCGCACCCTGCGCGAGGGCCTGCTCGGCTGGCAGGTCACGGACTGCGCGGTGACCCTGTTCCGCTCCGGCTACGCACCACGCCAGAGCCACGCGCACGCCGTCTTCGACAAGTCGATGTCCAGCACGGCGGGCGACTTCCGCGGCCTGACCCCCCTGGTCCTGATGCGCGCCCTCGCCCTCGCGGGCACGACCGTGTGCGAGCCGATGCACCGCTTCCACCTGGACATCCCGGCGGACGTGTACGCGACGGTCATGCCGGCACTCACGCGTCTCGGGGCCTACCAAGCCGCATATCAAGCCCCTCCGGCGATTGAGGAGCGGGGTCCGGGGCAGCGCCCCGCGACGTCGACCAATCCGACCTGGACCACGATCCACGGCCTGATCCCCGCGGAGCGAATCCGCCGACTCCAAGAACAACTCCCCTCCCTCACCCGCGGCGAGGCCACCCTGGAGACCACCTTCGACCACTACACCCCGGTCCACACGAACCCACCGCACCGCACATCCGGGCCGTTCGGCCCACCCCGAGGGCCCCTTGGCCCCGTCACAGGGACGACCACCCGCTGAGATCCTGCGGTATCGAGCCTCCCGTGCCCTCGCCCTCCCGCCGCGGCGCACGGTCGAGGCCGGGCCCGGGCCCGCTGTTCGCAGAAGGGGGAGCCGCGAATGGCGGGCCCGTCCGGGCCTTCCGACGTCCCGCCCCGCTCCACACCGCGCCACGCCGCGCCGTTGTGACAACTCGCGCGCAAACCCGCCCAATCGGAGCGATAAAGTAGCTCGTCAACCCACACACGCTTGATCACTCAGGAGTGCCTACGTGAGCGTAGCCATCGACTCGTCCGACGCCGTCGCACCGTCCGGCGACGACGCCCCCGCGGAGCCCGTGCCCGCGCACGAGGAGACGGCCGAGCCCGGGGACACCACGAACACGTGGACCCCGCCGACCACCGAGACCCCGGACGCGCCGGACGCCCCGGCCGAGAGCGGATCCGACAACTTCTGGACGCCGCCCACCGAGGTCCCCGTCGCCGCCGACACCGTCGCGGCCGAGGACCCCGAGGACGACCCGGCCCCCGGCGACGTACCGGAGTCCATCACCGTCGACGCCCACGAGTTCGGCGTCTACGCCCGCACCGGCGGCTGGGCCTTCGCCCTGAAGGTGGCCCGCAGCGTGCGGCCCGGCGGCCAGCCCGCCGCGGACTCGCCGAAGGTCTCGGCGCGGAAGTTCGCCGCGCTCGCGGGCTGCTCGGCGGACCGTGTCATGCGCTTCTACAAGGCGTGGGACCGGGCGGCGGACGACGGCCTCGTCCCCCAGTTCGAGGCCCTCGCGCCCGGCGCCGACGTCGAACTCCCGGACGCCGACGTCTGGTTGTCGTACTACGTGTCCCGCAACAGCGCGACCTCGGTGCGCGGCCAGGCGATCACCGACGCCGCCGAGGCCGAGGGCATCCGCCCGACGAAGGCCCTGGAGGTCGCCGAGAACCCGACGGCGCTGCGGGCCGCGATCCTCGCCGACCCGGGCACCGCGGAGGCCGCCCGCAAGGCGCTGATGGACCGCCTCGACGAGGACCCGGTGCTGCGCACGGGCATGGCGCGGGACATCGTGCGCACGGACGACCTGAAGAAGGCCGTCGCCGAGGAGACCAAGACCGGCGGCCAGCTGGAGTACGTGCGCAGGATCGCGGAGGAGGGCGAGGTCAAGACGCCCGCAGGGCAGAAGATCGAGGCCTCCCCCGAGCTGCGCGAGGAGGCCGAGCGGCACCTCTCCCTCATCGACGAGCTGGACGAGGACGAGGAGGCGGGCGAGTGGGCCCGCGAGGCGTACGACACCGTGCGCACGCTCGTCGCCGAGACCGTCGACAAGGACCCCGAGCTGCGGGTCCAGGAGCGCCGCGCGAAGTTCTACAGCAGCCTCCAGAAGGCCACGAAGGCCTTCGAGGAGCTGACGTTCGACGACGTCGCCGCCGAGGAGATCGACGACATCGTCGAGGACGACATGCTGCAGCGCCTGGAGGAGCTGCAGGCGGCGATCGCGACGTGCATCACGGCGCTGCAGTCGGCGCAGAAGAAGGACTGACATCACGGGCCATGAGTCGTGGCCCGTGACCCATGGCCCACCAGAATCGCTCGGTGCCCGACCGACTCGGCCCGCGACAGCCGTCGCGTCGGTCGGCGCGACGGCCGCCCCGTGGGCAGCCGCCCGGGACGCCGTTTCCGATCATGCTGCCCTCAGCCGGCGGTCTCCGCGAGCGCGAGCGAGCGCAGGCGGGCGTGGGACGGCGAGCCCGGCTCGGCGGTCCAGACGATCATCTGGAGGTCGGGGTCGGCGGCCCAGCCGACGGCGTTCCAGTCGAGGTGGAGATCACCGACGACCCGGTGGCGCAGGTGCTTGGTCCCGGTGTCCCGGACGGCCACGTCGTGGGCGGCCCACCAGCGGCGGAAGTCCTCGTCCAGGGCGGAGAGTTCGGTCACCAGTGCCTGCAGTCGGGCGTCCCCCGGGTTGTCCGTGTTGTGCATCCGCAGTTGGGCGATGGCCAGCCGGGTGACGCCCTCCCGGTCCACGTACAGCTCGCGCAGGACGGGGTCGGTGACCAGCAGCCGAATGTAGTAGCGCGCCTCCTGCGGGATCCGCCCGAAGTCGGTGAACAGGGCGGCGGCGATGTCGTTCCACGCGACCACCTCGGTGCGCGGCCCGATCACCACCGCGGGGGTGTGCGCCATGTCGTCGATCATGCGCTGCAACTGCGGGTGCGCCGTGGAGCGTGACCTGCGGGGCGGCGGGCGGTAGTCGTCCTTGGCGGCGAGTGCGTACAGGTAGACGCGCTGGTCGTCGTCGAGGCCGAGGACGCGGGCCAGCGAGTCGAGCACCGAAGGGGACGCCTGGATGCGGCCCTGTTCGAGGCGCGCGTAGTAGTCGGTGCTGATCGCCGCCAGCTCGGCGATCTCCTCACGGCGCAGCCCCGCGACGCGGCGCGGGCCGGCGGTCGGCAGCCCTACGGTGGCCGGATCGAGTTCGGCGCGGCGGGCCCGGAGGAATTCCCCCAGGTCACCGCGGTGGGGGTCGCGGTTCATGGGACCAGCCTGCCACCGGGGCGAGGGGCGTGCCGGAGTGGGAGAGATCTCTCCCTGGTTGAGGGCGGCGCGCGGGCGTTCCATGGTCGTAAGGGGCACGGCGAGCGTATCCGCCGGTGCCCACGACGAAAGGAACCCCCGGCCATGTCCGAGCCGTCCAGCAACAGCAACACCATGCACGCGATCGTCGCCACCACGCTCGGCGGCCCCGAAGTCCTCCGGCCGGCCGAGGTACCGTGCCCCGAGCCCGGCCTGACCGAGATCCTCGTCCGGGTGCACGCGGCCGGGGTGAACCCCGCCGACTTCATGGCCCGCGGTCAGGGCGGCTTCGGGCCCTGGGGCGACCCGCGGATCCTCGGGTTCGACGTGTCCGGCACCGTCGAGGCCGTCGGCCCCGGCGTCAGCCTCGTGCGCCCAGGCGACGAGGTCTTCGGCATGCCGCGCTTCCCCGCGCAGGCAGGCGGCTACGCCGAATTCGTGACGGGGCCGACCCGGCACTTCGCCCGCAAGCCGGACGCCCTGACCCACATCGAGGCCGCCGCGCTGCCGCTCGCCGGGCTCACCGCCTGGCAGTGCCTGAGGGAGACGGCCCGGCTGCGGGCCGGTGAGCGGGTCCTCGTGCACGGCGCTTCGGGCGGCGTCGGTCACCTCGCCGTACAGATCGCCAAGGCGCGGGGCGCGTACGTCATCGGCACGGCGAGCGCCGCCAAGCACGACCTGGTCCGCTCGCTGGGCGCCGACGAGCTGATCGACTACCGCGCCACCGACTTCACCGAGGCGGTCGCGGACGTCGACGTCGTCTTCGACACCGTCGGCCGGGACTACGCCCCGCGCTCGCTGAAGGTGCTGCGGGAGGGCGGCCGGATCGTCACCCTCGCCCCCGGCCAAGACCCCGCGGTCGTCGCCGACGCCCGCGCCCGCGGCTTCGGCTACGACTGGAACGCGGTCGAGCCGGACCACGCCGGCCTTCTCGCGCTGGCCGCGCTGGCCGCCGACGGCGAGCTCCGTCCCGTCGTCGACACGGTCCTCCCGCTCGACGAGGCCGCCAAGGCGCACACGTACGGCGAGAGCGGCGCGGCCACGGGCAAGATCGTTCTCACGGTCCGGTAACCCCCGTCAAGCCCCTCCGGCGATTGCGGAGCGGGGCCCGGGGCAGAGCCCCGAGACGCAGGACCGGACGGCGTCAACCGTCCGGTCCACGCGGGAATCACGTCACCAGATCCGCACCCGATCCTCCGGCGCAACCCACAACCCGTCCCCGTCAACCGTGGCGAACGCCTCGTGGAACTCGTCCAGGTTCCGCACGATGTTCGCGCGGAACTCCGGCGGCGAGTGCGGGTCGATGGTGAGGTACTGCTGCTCCTGCTCCTTGCGCCGCTTGGTGCGCCAGCAGTACGCCCAGTTCATGAACAGCCGCTGCGTACCGGTGAGTTCACCGTCGACCGGCACCGCCGCGCCGTCCAGCGCGATCTTGTACGCGGTGTGCCCGATGGTGAGCCCGCCGAGGTCGCCGATGTTCTCGCCGACGGTCAGCGAGCCGTTGACGAACTCGCCGGGAAGGTTGCGCGGCGAGAACCCGTCGTACTGCTTGACGAGCGCCTTCGACTTCGCCTCGAAGGCGGACTTGTCGTCGGCGGTCCACCAGTCGTTGAGGTTGCCCTGGCCGTCGTACTGGGCGCCCTGGTCGTCGAAGCCGTGGCCGATCTCGTGGCCGATGACGGCGCCGATGCCGCCGTAGTTCTCGGCGGCGTCGGCGTCCGGCGAGAAGAACGGCTTCTGGAGGATGCCGGCCGGGAAGCAGATCTCGTTGGTGCCCGGGTTGTAGTACGCGTTCACGGTCTGCGGCAGCATGAACCACTCGTCGCGGTCGACCGGCGCGCCGATCTTCGCCATCTGCCGGTCGTGCTCGAAGGCATCGGCGGCGTAGGCGTTGGCGAGCAGGTCGTCGGGGACGACGGTGAGCGACGCGTAGTCGCGGAAGGAGTCCGGGTAGCCGATCTTCGGCCGGAACGTGGCGAGCTTCTCGTACGCCCGCTCCTTGGTTTCATCGGTCATCCAGTCGAGCCGGGAGATGGACTGGCGGTACGCCTCAAGGAGGTTGGCGACCAGCTCGTCCATGAGCGCCTTGGAGCGCGGCGGGAAGTGCCGGGCCACGTACTCCTTGCCGACGGCCTCGCCGATGGCGCCCTCGACGAACGCGACGCCGCGCTTCCAGCGGGCGCGCAGCTCCGGCGTGCCGTTCAGCGTCTTGCCGTAGAACTCGAAGTTGACGCGCACGAACGGCGTCGACAGATACGGCGCGGCAGACCGCAGCACGCGCGCGAGCAGCCAGTCGCGCCACTGCTCGATGGGGACCTCGGTGAGGACCGTGGACAGGTGCGTGAGGTACGAGGGCTGGCGCACGCACGACTCGGCGAGCGTCTCGTCCTTGCCGCCGAGCCCTGCGACGTAGCCGCGCCAGTCGAACGCCGGGGCCAGCGCGGTGAGTTCGTCGAAGGTCGTGAGGTTGTACGTCTTCTGTACGTCGCGGGTCTCCGCGCGCTCCCAGTGGCCCTCGGCGAGCCGGGTCTCCAGGGCGAGGACGGTGCGCGCGGCGCCCGCCGGGTCGGCGTGCTCGCCGAGCGTGAACAGCTCGGTCAGGTACGCCTCGTACTTCTCGCGGATCTCGGCGAACTTCTCTTCGCGGTAGTACGACTCGTCGGGCAGGCCGATGCCGCCCTGGAGGAGGTTGAAGAGATAGCGGTCGGAGTTCTTGTCGTCGGTGTCGATATAGGCACCGAAGAGGCCGGAGCCGCCCTTGCGCTCGAAGCGGCCGAGGAAGCCGGCGAGCTGCTGTACGTCGCCGAGCCCGGCCACCTCGTCGAGCAGCGGGCGGAGCGGGTCGAGCCCGCGGGCCTCGGCGGCCTCCTCGTCCATGAACGACGCGTACAGGTCGGCGATCTTGCGCGCCTCGGCCGCGTCCAGGCTGGTGGGTCCGCCGGCCGCGATCTCCTGAATGATCTCCTTGACCTGCTGCTCGGCCACGTCCACGAGCTGCACGAAGGGGCCCCAGCTGGAGCGGTCGTCGGGGATGGGCTCGGTCTCCAGCCACTGGCCGTTGACATGCCCGAAGAGGTCGTCCTGCGGTCGGATCGCCGGGTCCATGCCCGGGCGCGCGTCATCCAGAGTGCTCATCGGTGCACCCTACCCAGGTCAGGGCGTAGGAAGAGCGTCAAAAGCGGGTGCTTCAGCGCAGCGTGAACAGCACTGCCCCGGTCGGCGCGACGGCCGGCCGGGGCAGTGCGATCCGTACGGGGATCAGACGAGTGAGGCCAGCGCCTCGTTCAGGGTCTGCGACGGGCGCATGACCTTGTCGGCCTTGGCCGACTCGGGCTGGTAGTAGCCGCCGATGTCGGCCGGGGAGCCCTGGACGGCGATCAGCTCGTCGACGATCTTCTGCTCGTTCGCCGAGAGCTTCTCGGCGAGCGGCGCGAAGGCCTTGGCCAGCTCGGCGTCCTCGGTCTGCTGGGCCAGCTCCTGGGCCCAGTACAGGGCTACGTAGAAGTGGCTGCCGCGGTTGTCGATGCCGCCGAGGCGACGGGTCGGCGACTTGTCCTCGTTGAGGAAGGTGCCGGTGGCGCGGTCCAGGGTCTCGCCGAGGACCTTCGCGCGGGCGTTGTCCGTGGAGGTGGCGAGGTGCTCGAAGGAGACGGCCAGGGCGAGGAACTCACCGAGGGAGTCCCAGCGCAGGTAGTTCTCCTTGACGAGCTGCTGGACGTGCTTCGGGGCGGAGCCGCCGGCGCCCGTCTCGAAGAGGCCGCCGCCGTTCATCAGCGGGACGACCGACAGCATCTTGGCGCTGGTGCCCAGCTCCAGGATCGGGAAGAGGTCCGTCAGGTAGTCGCGCAGCACGTTGCCGGTGACCGAGATGGTGTTGAGGCCCTGGCGGATGCGCTCGACGGACAGCTTGGTGGCGTCCTCCGGGGACATGACACGGATGTCCAGGCCCTCGGTGTCGAACTCCGGCAGGTACTGCTCGACCTTCTTGATCAGCTGGGCGTCGTGGGCGCGGCCCTCGTCCAGCCAGAACACGGCCGGGTCGCCGGTGGCGCGGGCGCGCGTGACGGCGAGCTTGACCCAGTCCTTGATCGGGGCGTCCTTGGTCTGGCAGGCGCGGAAGATGTCGCCCTCGGAGACCTGCTGCTCCAGGACGACGTCGCCCGCCTGGTTGGTGACGCGGACGGTGCCGGAGGCCTTGATCTCGAAGGTCTTGTCGTGGGAGCCGTACTCCTCGGCCTTCTGCGCCATGAGGCCGACGTTCGGGACGGTGCCCATGGTCGACGGGTCGAAGGCGCCGTTGGCGCGGCAGTCGTCGATGACGGCCTGGTAGACACCGGCGTACGAGGAGTCGGGGATCACCGCGAGGGTGTCCTGCTCCTGGTCGTCCTTGTTCCACATGTGGCCGGACGTACGGATCATCGCCGGCATGGAGGCGTCGATGATGACGTCGGACGGCACGTGCAGGTTGGTGATGCCGCGGTGCGAGTCGACCATGGCCAGGTCGGGCCCCGCGGCCAGCTCGGTGTCGAAGGAGGCCTTGATCTCGGCGCCGTTCGCGAGCGTCTCGAGGCCCTTGTAGATGCCGCCGAGGCCGTCGTTCGGGGAGAGGCCCGCGGCGGCCAGGTCGGCGCCGAAGCGGGCGAAGGTCTCCGGGAAGAAGGCGCGCACGACGTGGCCGAAGATGATCGGGTCGGAGACCTTCATCATGGTGGCCTTCAGGTGCGCGGAGAACAGCACACCCTCCTCCTTCGCGCGGGCGATCTGCGCGGTGAGGAACTCGCGCAGCGGCGCGACGTGCAGCACGGAGGCGTCGACGACCTCGCCGGCGAGGACCTTGACGGACTCGCGCAGCACGGTGGTGGTGCCGTTGTCGGCGACGAGCTCGATCTTCAGCTGGTCGTCGGCCGGGACGACGGTGGACTTCTCGGTGGAGCGGAAGTCGTTCTCGCCCATGGTCGCGACGTTCGTCTTGGACTCGGCGGTCCACTTGCCCATGCGGTGCGGGTGGGCCTTGGCGTAGTTCTTCACCGAGGCGGGGGCGCGGCGGTCGGAGTTGCCCTCGCGCAGGACCGGGTTGACGGCGGAGCCCTTGACCTTGTCGTAGCGGGCGCCGACCTCGCGCTCCTCGTCCGTCTTCGGCTCGTCCGGGTAGTCCGGCAGCGCGTAGCCGTGCTCGCGCAGCTCTTCGATGGCGGCCTTGAGCTGCGAGACCGAGGCCGAGATGTTCGGCAGCTTGATGATGTTGGCCTGCGGCGTCTTGGCCAGCTCGCCGAGCTCGGCGAGGGCGTCCGGGACGCGCTGCTCCTCGGTGAGGTACTCGGGGAACTGGGCGAGGATGCGCCCGGCCAGGGAGATGTCGCGGGTCTCGACGCCGACGCCGGCGGTGGACGCGTAGGCCTCGATGACCGGCAGGAAGGAATACGTCGCGAGGGCCGGGGCCTCGTCTGTGTGCGTGTAAATGATGGTCGAGTCAGTCACCGGGTGCTCCGCTTCCACGTCTTCCACGTCGTCTGCAGTCTTGAGTCTTGTCTCTGATTGCTCGACATCAAGATATCTCGTCGGCGCCCCGGATCGGAAAGGGGTCCGCCCGCCAAGATCGCGGATGGCCGGGTGGAGGGGTGTGGGTGGCCGGGTGGAAGGGTGTGGGTGGCCGGGTGGAAGGGGTTATGCCGGGACGCAGACCGTGAGCCACTCGGCGTCCCGGGCCCGGTAGCCATGGCGCTGCCGCAGCCCGGCCACGATCGCCGGGACGTGTCCGGCTCCGTAGACGACGGCCACCCGCAGCGCTTCGGTGTGGTGCGCGGCGTGGATCGCGTCGAGCGCGTCGAGCAGCCGAAGGTCGCGCCTGTCACTCATGGCTTTCACGATCGCGTTGTCGGCCCGCTCCTCCGCCCGTGCCGTCGTCGCCAGGTCGCCGACCTCCAGGTCCTCGTCGAGGAAGGCGCGCGGCCCGCGCACCGCGAACACCAGGCCCATCACGGGCGCCGCGACCAGCAGCATCAGATACTCCCACCGCGGCAACGCCTTCAGGTCCGCGACCGCCTCCGCCGCGGTCACATCCGGGCGGACGACCGGCACGGACTCGGGGAGCAGCAGGTCGGCGCGCTGCAACTGCAGGCCGTTGCGACTCCAGCGAGGGGCGAACCGGTAGGCGAGCGTCAGCGTGCTCACCACGGCCGACTTCCCGCGGATGCCCTCCATGACGACGAGGTCGCAGTCCCGCAGCCGCCGCCGGACCTGGGCGTAGAACGTCGGCGACGCGACGTGCAGCATCGGAAACACCACGAACTCCAGCGGCGTTCCGCTCCTCCGCAACGTCACCACCGCGGATCGGACAGCGAACCCGGTCACCTCAACGATCTGCACGACACCCCCCGTGTACGTACCCGGTACACGCCCCCGCCCGCACCTTCGGTTCCGGCCTCCATCCGACGGCTCCGGCCTTCATCCGACGGCTCCGGCAATTCAATCCCCCGCGGCCCATCAAGCGGCTCCGGCAATTCAAGCCCCTGCGGCGATTGAGCAGCGGGGTCCGGGGCAGAGCCCCGATCTTTCACCCCGTGGAGCCGGAAGACCCACCGGCCCACGCCAGCAACTCCCCCGCCGCCCACGTGGACACGACCCGCTCCGCAGGAACCCCACACTCCTCCGCCCGCGCACACCCGAACAACTGCCAGTCCAACTGCCCGGGGGCATGCGCATCGGTGTCGATGGCGAACAAGGTCCCGGCCGCGACGGCCTTACGCAGCAACCTCCGCGGCGGATCAAGCCGCTCCGGCCGACTGTTGATCTCCACGGCCGTCCCGGCATCCGCACACGCCGCGAACACCTCCTCCGCGTCGAACGTCGACTCGGGCCGCCCCTTGCCGGTGACGAGGCGCCCGGTGCAGTGACCGAGGATGTCGGCGTGCGGATTGCGCACGGCGGCCACCAAGCGGCGCGTCATCGCGGCGGCGTCCATCCGCAGCTTGGAGTGGACCGAGACGACGACCACGTCGAGGCGTTCCAACAGCTCGGGCTCCTGGTCGAGCGAACCGTCGTCGAGGATGTCGCACTCGATGCCGGTGAGCAGCCGGAACGGCGCCCAGGTCGCGTTGAGTTCGGCCACCACGTCCAACTGCTCGCGCAGCCGCTGCGGCGACAGTCCGCGCGCCACGGTCAGGCGCGGCGAGTGGTCGGTGAGCACCGCCCACTCGTGGCCGAGGTCCCGTGCCGCGCGGCCCATCTCCTCGATGGGGCTGCCGCCGTCGGACCAGTCGGAGTGCAGGTGGCAGTCGCCGCGCTGCAGCGCCCGCAGCGCGACGCCCACGTCCCCCTCGACCGGCACCGTGCGGGCGAGCTCGTCCTCCAGGTGCGTGAGGTAGTCCGGCACCTGCCCGGCGGCGGCCTCCCGCACCACGGCGGCGGTCTTGGGGCCGATGCCCTTGAGGGATTCCAGCGATCCGGCGGCGAGGTGCCGCGCGAGCTCCGCGTCGCCCAGGTCGTCGACCACGCGCGCGGCGGTGCGAAACGCGCGCACCCGATAGGTGGGCGCACCGCCGCGCTCCAGCAGGAACGCGATCCGCTCCAGCGCCCGCACGGGCTTCATCGTCGCCACCTCCGGCCGACCCCAGCCCCCTCCGCGTACGACTCAAGCCTGCCGTACAGCCAGCGGACCGGCACCCGTAGCCGCCCGTGCCCGTGGCCTGCGGTCCACGTTCGTCCGTGCCGAACGGCCACAGTCGGCCCCGAAAGTATGGTGCCCCACCACATGTGCCGCTGACCTGCGTGTTCCTACCTTGTGCCAGCACAGACACGTCCCCACCAACGCCCAACGCCTGGAAGTGGTGCACATGGCCTCCGCAGCAACCGCTCCACCAACGCCCGGGAATCTCAAGCGCATTGTCGCGGCGAGCCTCATCGGCACCACGATCGAGTGGTACGACTTCTTCCTCTACGGCAGCGCCGCGGCGCTGGTCTTCAACAAGCTCTTCTTTCCCGAGTCCGATCCCCTGGTCGGCACCCTGCTCTCCTTCCTGACGTACGCCGTCGGGTTCGCCGCGCGCCCGCTGGGCGCGCTCGTCTTCGGGCACTACGGCGACCGGCTCGGCCGCAAGAAGCTCCTGGTGGTGAGCCTGCTGATGATGGGCGGCGCCACCTTCGCCATCGGTCTGCTGCCGACCCATGCGACGGTCGGCACGGCCGCGCCGGTGCTGCTCACCGTGTTGCGCCTGGTCCAGGGCTTCGCCCTCGGCGGCGAGTGGGGCGGCGCGGTGCTCCTCGTCTCCGAGCACGGCGACGCGCGCCGCCGCGGCTTCTGGGCGTCCTGGCCGCAGACGGGGGCGCCCGCGGGACAGCTCCTCGCGACCGGTGTGCTCTCGGCGCTGACCGCGCTGATCTCGGACGCCGCGTTCGACGACTGGGGCTGGCGCATCCCGTTCCTGCTCTCCGGCGTACTCGTGCTCGTGGGTCTGTGGATACGGCTGTCCGTCGACGAATCCCCCGTCTTCAAGGAGGCGTTGGCGCGCGCCGAGGCCCGCAAGGCGGCCGCGAGCGACACCGTGGAGAAGATGCCGCTCGTCGCCGTACTGCGCCACCACTGGCGTGACGTGCTGGTCGCCATCGGCGCGCGGATGGCCGAGAACATCAGCTACTACGTCATCACCGCCTTCATCCTCGTGTACGCCACCACCTCGGCCGGCGTCTCGAAGCAGACCGCGCTGAACGCCGTACTCATCGCGTCCGCCGTGCACTTCGCGGTGATCCCCGCCTGGGGCGCCCTCTCCGACCGGGTCGGCCGCAGGCCCGTGTATCTGCTGGGCGCGGCGGGCGTCGGCCTGTGGATGTTCCCGTTCTTCTCGCTGATCGACTCGGCGGACTTCGGCGGCCTGCTCCTCGCGGTGACCGTCGGCCTGGTGCTGCACGGCGCCATGTACGCACCGCAGGCCGCGTTCTTCTCCGAGATGTTCGCGACGCGGATGCGGTACTCCGGGGCCTCGATCGGCGCGCAGTTCGCCTCGGTGGCGGCGGGCGCGCCCGCGCCGCTCATCGCCACGGCGCTGCTGTCCGAGTACGGCTCCTCGACGCCGATCGCCCTGTACGTCGTCGCGGCCGCGCTGCTGACGCTGATCGCGGTCGGCGTGGCCAAGGAGACCCGGCACCGCGACCTGTCCGACCTCGACGCCGACGCCGGTGCCGGTGCCGGTGCCGGTGCCGGGCACGGGGTCGGCGGCGGGGCGGCGCCGTCCGATCGGCCCTCCGGCGCGCACCGCGTGTGACATCGAGGGCCTGACGTGCCGCCTGCCCGGTCCGCCGACGGCACGTCAGGCTCCCGCGTGCAGGTGCGCCGCCCACAGGGAGGGAAGCGCCGGGTACTGGTCGCGCACGGCACGGGTCGCGCGGTGGAGCGCTTCGGCCGCCTCGGCGACGTTCAGGGAGCCGTGGTCCGCGTGCAAGGAGCGGTAGAAGTGCTCGGCCACCTCCACCGCGATCATGTCGTCGACCTCCCACAGGGTGCCGATGACGTGCGGATAGCCGACGAGTTGGAACGCGGCGGCCAGGTGGATCGCCTCGTCCGCGAGGCCGTCGGTGTTGGTCACCGCCGTGCTGCAGGCGGACAGATAGGCCAGCTCTACCTGGTCGAGCCGGACCGGGGCGAGACTGGCCACGGTCAGCGGGTCGCTGTCGTGGTCGTGCAGCAGCAGTCGGCTCCGGGAGGGGTCGACCACGTCGTTGGCCCCGTGGCAGGCGAAGTGCGCGATCTGGCAGCCGGGCAGCCGTGACAGCACGTTCCGCTTCGTCGGCAGCGGAGCGGACGGCTGCGTGCCGGGGGCAGGCTCCGCCAGCAGGACCGGGTGGAAGAGGTGCGCGCCGATCCGGTCGACCTCGGTCGGCACATTGCGCAGCTCCCCCGGCACGCCCGGGGTGGTGGGCATCGCCACGATCAGTGCCCTGGCCGGACCGGTCGGCGCGGACGGCCTGCGCCGCGCGTGCCGCAGGGCCTGGACGGTGGGCGTGTACGAGGAGACGACCCGGTCCATGACGGTGTCGCGCGGAGCGTCGCCGACGAGGTCCGTGTGGTGCTCGGTGGGGGCCCTGTGGTGCCCGGCGGGGTCCATGTGGTGCCCGGCGGCGTGCACGGGGAGCAGGCTGAGCAGTCCTCCCGGCATCCACCACACGCGCGGCCACGCGTCCTGGTCGGCCGGGGTGGTGAGGTGTCCGAGCGCCCGCAGCACGGGTTCGGCGGCGCTGTCCCAGAGCCAGGCAAGGACCGCGTGGATGGCGGCCTGGGCACCGCGCCGCGCCGCGGGCTCCGCCGCCCGGTCGGCGCAGACCCGCAGCGCCGAATAGAAGGCGTCGACCTGCTCCCGCAGGGTGTCGTGGCGCAGCTCCGGAAGGCGGACCGCCCTGATGCCGGCGTCGGTGAGCAGGAGGGCGTCGCTGCGGTAGCGGCTCACGTTGAACGCGACGACGGGGCCGTGCGCGGCCTCGGCGAGCAGCTCGTCGACGGCGGGCGGCAGCCCGAACGACGCGAACCCGTCCTGGGACCGGATCTCGCTCAGTGTCGCGGCGAGTTCGTCGGCCGTCCGGTGGCGCTCCTGGGGAGCGCTGGGGCGGTCCCCGGGAGGCTGGTCGAGCAGGTCTCGCAGGCGCGCGTACCGTTCGGCGAGTTCGGGGTGCCGTTCCCGCAGGCCGGTGTGGTCCTCGCGGGCGTTGAGCGCGCGGCCGAGGAGCACGCCGCGGCCCGCCTCCAGGAGGCGCAGCGCGCGCTTGGCCCGCTCCTGCTCCGTGCCGGGCGCCGCTGCGAGGGCCAGCGCGGCGGCGTCGGCCGCGAGTCCCGCGGCGCCCCGCAGCGCGTACTGCACCTCGCCGCGCCGCAATTGGTCCGGGGCCACGTCCGGCAGCAGTCGTACGGCGTGTTCCAGCAGTTCCGCGGCGCGTGCCGGGGCGGTCCTGCCGATCATGGACGCCGCTGCGGCCGCCGCACTGATCCGCACGGAGGGGGCTCCGTACGCGAACTCGGCCGCCTCCGCGCACACGGAGAACGCCTCGTCGCGGTCGGCGGTGGCGTCCGCGCGGGCTGCCCGGCGACGCAGCATGCCTCCCAGGGCGAACAGGTTCTTGGCGCGCTGGGGGTGGTCGTCGGGGGTGTCGCGGACGGCGACCCGCACGTGGTCGATCGCCGCGTCCAGGTCGGCGGGGTCCCCGGTCAGATCGAACCGGCTCTTGAGCGCCTCGCTCAGGTTCACCGCCTGCCACGCGTGGTCGGGCTCGCCCTCCGGTGTGCCGGCCAGCGCCCGCTCGCCGCTCTCGATGGCCGATGTCAGGTCGGCGGACTCGCCGGTCGCCTCGAACCGGGACCACAGCGCGAGCGCGAGGTTGGACGTGAAGCGTGCGTGGTTGACGTGTCCGGGCGGGGTGGCCGCCACGGCGGTCCGGAAGCTCGCGATCGCCGTGTCCAGGTCCTCCGCGACGCCCGTGCGGCGGTAGCGGACCAGCAGCGCCGTCCCCAGACCCGAGCGGCGCAGGGGCAGGTCGACGTGCGACTGCGGGGTGCGGCGCAGCGCGGTCCGCGCCCTGTCGACCGCCTCGTCCACGTCGGAGAGCTCCCCGGTCTCCTCGAAGCGCATGCGCAGGACGAGCGCCAGCTCGTACAGCCGCCCCGCGTACACCCCGTGGTCCTCCGGCGTCCCTTCGAGGGCGGCCCGGCACGCCTCGATGGCCTCGTTGAGATCGGCACGCGCGCCGGTCCGCCGGAAGCGCAGCCTCAAGTGGCCTCCGAGTGCGGCCAGTTGACCGGGCCGTTCGTCGGCCCTCGCGGTCATCCGTACGGCCTTGCGGCGGTGGTCGACGGCCGCGTTCAGGTCCGCGACACGGCCGGTGGCCTCGAACCGTGTCTCGAACGCGGACGCCAAGTAGCCCAGGCAGCCCGCCAGTTCGGCACCCTCCGGGAACTGCTCCACGGCGCGCTGCCCGAGGTCGACCGCCTCCTCGATGTCGGCGGGCTCCCAGCGCAGCTCGAACCGGCGGCCCAGGAGAAGGACCAACATGGTGACGCGGCTTCGCTGGGCGGCGTCGGCGTCGGCGTCGGCGTCGGCGTCGGTGTCGGCGTCGTCGGCGTCGGCGGCGGAGCCCAGCCGCAGGGCCGTACGGCAGGCTTCGATGGCCTCGTCCAGGTCCGCGGCGGAGCCGGCGCCGGTGTACCTGTTGTTCAGCGCGGCGGCGAGCGCGTCGAGGTGTGCGGACCGCTCGTCCGGGGAGGTGGCGGCCCGCGCGGCGGCGCGGGTGGCGTCCACGGCCGGTGTCAGGTCTGCGACGTTCCCGGTGCGCTCGTAGCGCGCGCCGACGAAGCTGCCCAGAAGGCTCAGCCTGCCCAGCCGGTCGGGGTCGTCAGGGGGCGTGGCGTCGACCAGGGCGCGCAGGGTGTCGATGGCCGCGTCCAGGGAGCCGAGCGTGTCGCTCTGGTTGAACTCCGCCCAGTGGGCCAGCGCCAGCAGGTCCGTGGCGCCCGCGCGCGCCGGGTCGCCGTCCGGGAGAGCGTCGAGGATCCGTCGGCAGAGGTCCGGGAGAGCGGCGGTCACGCGTGGGTCGGCTCCCTCCTGGGCGCGTACCAGCAGACGCAGCACCACGGGTCGGGTGTCCCGCGCGGCCCAGGTCCGCACTCCTTCCGACATGGAGTCGTCACCGGCGAGGAAGCAGACGCGGTAGAGCGACATCGCGACGAGCTGCGCGGTACGCACTTGGTGTTGCGGGAGCGGCCCTGCCGCCCGGTTCAGGTGCAGCCAGGCGAGACAGGCCCGCAGCTGTACGGCGTGCTCGTCGCGAAGCAGCCGCGCGACCTGGTCCGCGATGGCTTCCATGCCGCCGCCGGGCAGCACTTCGACGTCCGCGGGCACGAGGTCCGCGGCGGCCTCGATCCTGGCGATGGCGTCGTCCAGGTCGGCGCGGGAGCGGGTCGCCTCGTACTTCGTCTGCAGCACGGCCGCCAAGTTGCGTACGTACATGGTGCGTTGGCCGCTGTCGCGGGGTGTCGTCTCCAGGACCGACGCGATGGTCGCGACGGCGGCGTCGAGTTCCGGCACCTGTTTGGTGCTCTCGAAGCGGGACCGGTGCATGTGGGTGAGGTTCGACAGGTACGCCGGCCGCTGCGGGTCGTCGGGGGGATCGAGTGCCACGGCCTCCCGGATGGCTCGCAGCGCCTCCTCGATGTCGTCGCGGTCCTTGGTGCGCTGGAACCTCGTGTCCAACAGGGCCGCCAGGTTGGACAGTTGGTTGGCCCGCGCCCGCGCGTCGGGGACGGCGATGGCCACGGCGGCCCTGCCGCAGTCGATGGCCTCGTCCAGGTCGGCGGCCGGTCCCGCGGCCAGGAAGCGGTCCCTCAGGAGCACGCCGAGCAGCACCAGGTGCTCGGCCCGGTCGGGGGTGTCGGTCCGGCCCAGCTCCACGGCGGCGCGGGCCGCTTCGATCGCCGCGTCCCGGTCGGCGGGCGACGTGGTGTGCTGCGCGCGCATGTGGTGCGCGATGGCCAGGTCGTGGAGGAAGGACGCGCGCCGTGGGGCGCCGCCCGCCGCGGCCACCGCGCGCTCCAGGGTGGAGATCGCGGAGTCGAGGTCGCCCGCCGCCGCGCGGGCCGTGAACCGGTCCCGGAACATCCGGCCGAGGTTGGCGAGCGCGCCCGCGCGTGGCGGGCTGTCCTCGGGCAGCGCCGCGACGGCGGCCGACCCGGCCTCGATCGCCGCGTCGAAGTCCTCGGCGGACCCGGTGGTGGCGGACCGGATCTGCAGGAACGCCGCCAGGTTGGACAGGAACATGCCGTTGAGCGGGTGTCCGTCCGTTGCCGCGGCGACGGCGGCGCGGGCCGTCGCGATCGCCTCGTCCAGATCCGCGGGTGCGCCGCTGTGCGCGTGGCGTTGCCGCAGAGCGTTGGCGAGGCTGGACAGTCGCCCGCAGCGGTTGGGGAACTCCTCTGGGGTCACCTCCACCGCGGTTCGTAGGAGCGCGACGCCCTTCTCGATGTCGGCGGCCGCCTTGTGGCGCTCGTACCGGACCGTGAGCATCATCCCGAGGTTGGCGAGCGCCGAGGGGTCCCCGGCCTCGACGGTCAGGGCCCGCTCGGTGGCGGCGACGGCGGCGTTCAGATCGGCGTCCCCGCCGTCCCGGTCGTAGCGGATCCGCAGCGCGTTGCCGAGGCTCGTGAGGCAGCCGGCGAGCGCGTACCGCGCCGCCTCGGCGTGCGCCACGGCCGCCTCCAGCACGGCGATCCCCCGGTCGAGGTCGGAGGGGACGCCGGAGCGTTCGTACCGGGTCTGCAGCATGACGCCGATGTTGCAGAGCACGCTGCCCCGCATCGGGTGGTCCGGGGACACGGCGCCGACCGCTTCGTCGGTGGCGACGATCGCCGAGTCCAGGTCGGCCAGCGTCCCGGAGATCAGGAACCGCTGGCGCAGCACGGCCCCCAGGTTGGACAGCCGCGCCCATTTCTCCGGGCTGCCCTCCGGCGTCGCCTGGACGATCCTTCGGCACAGGCCGACAAGCTCGGTGATCCGCCGGGCGTCCATGCCGTCGTCGAGCCGTTCGAGGAGGGCGTCGGCGATCGGTACCGCGCGGGCCGCGACGGTCGGAAGGAGCGGGCCCGGCATCCGGTCGACACCGGCTCCGTGCACGAAGGCCGTGGTCAACATCGCGACGGCGGAGGCGAGTTCCGCTTCGCTCGCCGCCTCGGGCAGGGCCTCTGCGCGGTGCCAGTGCAGCCAGCCGAGCGCGCACCGGGCGTCGGGGTCCGCCCCGGTGCCGATCGCCTCCGCGAGTTCGCGCGCCTCGGTCTCCGCCGCGGGCTCCAGCACCGCGGGTGGTGTCCCCGCGTCGGAGGCCCGTTCCAGCCGGGCCCGCACCGCGGCAAGTCCTGTGTCCCGTACGGCCATTGTTTCCACCCCGTGCGTTCGTAGGGAATCCAGGGCCTGTCGTTTGGATCAGGCTCTAGTCCGGCGCGGCCCCGCCCCTCAGGTGGGAGCTGAGCGCGGCTCCCGCTTCGGGTGGGAGTACGCCGGTGTGTTCGATGCCGAGCTGTTGGGCGAGCGCGCCGGCGTGCAGCCGGGTCACCGCTTCGACGGTCTGGGCGTACGCCTCCAGGGCGAGGCGCAGCCGCTTGCGGGCGGTGACGGCCATGACGGCGGCGACGACCGCGGCGGGCCACCACCACCAGGCGAGCAGCCCGTACGGCACGGCCCAACCGCCGAGCGCCGCCGCCGCGCTGACGGCTTCTCGGCCCGCGGTGACCTCGCCGCGGGTCTCCTGCGGGACGTGGAACCACAGCACAGGCCACACCACGGCCAGGTCGAGGCGCAGATCGCGGTCGAGGCGGAGGGCGACGGCGTGCAGGCGGTCGCCGCTCCAGGTGGGCCGCTCCGGTCGCTCCTGCGCGATGCGTGTCATGGCGTGGTGGGCGACGTGCCGCTCGCTGTGGTCGAAGGGGGTGCGGGTCGCCAGCGCGCGTGCCGCGGCGTTCCGCGCGCCGTGGTAGCGCTCTCGCGCCGCGGACCAGCGCCGTCTGCGCCACTCGACGCGGGCCGCGACGGGTCGGCGCAGCGGTCTCGGCAGCGACCGCCACCCGGCGGCCAGCACGGCCCGTTCGACGAACGAGCCGAGTGCCTGGGCCCACAGGCCGACGGCCGCCGCGCCGAGGAGGACGGCGGCGAGGAGCACGACCTGCCCGCCGAGCGTGGTCGCCGCGGGGGCCTTGGCCCACTCGGTGACCTGTGCGGTCAGCCGGTGCACGGCGAACGGGTCCCGCTGCCCGAGCACCCGTGCCGCTGCCGCCACCGCCAGGTACAGGACGCCGGGCAGTACCAGCAGGGACAGCCACCGTTCGGCGAGCCGTTTGCCGAGCTCGCCGAGGAATCCCCCCATCACGGCAGCCGCTGTCGCAGCAGGGGCCGGCCGTTGACCTCGCACACGGGTGCCTCGCCGACCCGGTCGGCCCACACGTACCGGGAGCAGAGGCCGGACGGGCACACGTGCGCGCTCTCCGTCGGCACCGGGGAGAGCCCCGCCACGGCCGCACCGGGGTCGCGGCGCGGGTGCGATCCGCCGTACACCCCGAGTACGTCCCCGGTCGCCCGGATCGCCCGGTGCAGCGCGTCGAGCGGCTCGCGCAGATCCCGCCCGGCCCGAGCGGCTCCGAGCACCTCGTCAAGGAGCGTGGCGGCGCCGCCCAGGTCCTCCCGGAGCCGGTCCGTCTCTCCGCAGACGTGTGCCAACCCGTCGCTCACCAGATCGTCCGCCGAAGACGACATCGGCCCCACCCCCGTCCCCTCGTACCGTCGCGTCCCGCACGCGCCGCGTTGTCCATAGTGCCACTCGGGTCATGTCGTCGATCGCCGGTCAACACCCCTTGGCGTCATGGGCGTTGACGCTCATGACCGGCTCACGACCGGCTCATGACCGGCCGGGGTCCGCCAGCCGGTGCAGCCGCAGGGCGAGTTGGATCTCAAGGGCGCGTTCCGGCGCCTGCCAGTCCTCGCCGAGGAGGCTGCCTATCCGCTCCAGGCGCTGCGCGACCGTGTTCACGTGCACGTGCAGCGCGTCCTTCGTCCTGGCCGGGCTCATGCCGGACGCGAAGTAGGCGTCGAGGGTGCGCAGCAGGTCGGTGCCTCTGCGCTCGTCGTAGGAGGTGACGGCACCGATGGTGCGGGTGACGAACCCGGCGACGTCCCTGCTGTCGGCGAGCAGCAGCCCGAGGAAGCCGAAGTCCTCGGCCGCCGCGCCCTGTCCCGCTCTGCCGAGCAGCCGCAGCGAGTCGAGGCAGCGCTGCGCCTCGGCGTAGGCGGCTGCCGCCCGCTCGGCGCGCTCGGCCAGCTCGGCGACCGGGGCGGACGCGCCCACGGTGACGCTCTCGTGGACGGTCTCGGAGAGTCTGCTCGCGACGTGTGCGGCAAGCGCGGACGCGTTGGTGGCGTACAACGGCAGCAGCAGGACGGTGCCGCCGTCGCGCGGGGCGGCCAGTCCGTGCCGGGTCGCCGCGAGGTGGCCCGCGGCGGAGCCCAGGCGGCGGCGCGCGGCCGCCTCCTGCTCGGCGTCCCCGGTGCCCTCCAGGCGGGCGGCGAGCACCACATGCGTCGCGTCGAGGTCGGCGTGCAGCCGCTGCGCCCGCTCGCGCAGCAGCCGCGGATCGCGGTCGCGCCCGTCCAGCAGGTCGTCCAACAGCTCGCCGCGCACCCGCTGTTCGGCCTCGGCCGCGGAGCGCCGGGCGAGCAGCAGCAGCGAGGTCACCATGGCGGCGCGCTCCAGGGTGCGCTGGTCGACCGGGTCGAGGCCGGGGTGGCCGCGCAGCACGAGAGCGCCGAGCAGTTCGCCGCCTGCGGCGACGGCCGCGACCCAGTCGTCCTCGTACCGCACCGCGTGCCCGTCGGAGCGGGACGCCTTGACGGCGCGGCAGGGCGCCGCCTCCGGGTCGGTGAACTCCACGGTTCCGTCGAGGACTTGGGAGACGGCGGCGGCCACGTCGTGCACTCCGCCGCCGCGCAGCACCAGCTCGGCGAGCCGGTCGTGCACGTCGGAGGCGCGCTCGATGACGCCGCTGCGGTCCCGGATGATCTCGTTGGCCCGCTCGAGCTCGCACAGTGCCTGCCGGGTCTCGGTGAGCAGGTTCGCGGTGTCGATGGCCGCCGCGGCGAGCGCCGCGAACGAGCCGAGCAGGGCGATCTCCTCGCGCTCGAAGATCCGGGTGCGCCGGTCGGAGGCGAACAGCACGCCGATGACCTGCGCTCCCAGCATGAGCGGGACACCGAGGATGGCGACGAGCCCTTCGTCCCGGACGCCCGCGTCGATGCTGTGGGTGTGCTGGAAGCGCACGTCCTGCCCGTAGTTGTCGGTGACGTACGGCCGCGCGGTCTGCGCGACGAGGCCGCCGAGTCCCTCGCCCATGCCGAGGCGGAGCTGCTGGAAGCGCGCCGCGACCGAGCCTTCGGTGACCCGCATGCTGGTGTCGCCCCTGACCGGGTCGTTCAGTGTCAGATAGGCGACGTCGGTGCCGAGCAGCGAGCGGGCCCGCTGGACGATGGCGTGCAGCACCGCGTCCAGGTCGCGCAGGCCCGCGAGGTCGTGCGCCGTCTCGAACAGCGCGGACAGCTCCGCCTCGCGGCGCCGCCTGCCCTCCATGTCGGCGCGCACGCGCAGCGCGAGCGCCTTGGCCGCTTCCAGTGCCGCTATCCGCTCGGGCGTCGCGCCCTCGGCCCGTGCGAGCAGCACGGGCTGTTCATAGGCGTCGGCGGAGGCGCCCCTGGCGAGCAGCTCCAGGAACGGGGCCTGCGGGTCCTCGGTGACGACCGGGCCGGAGGCGGCGGGTGAGTGCGGTTGGTGGCGCGACATGCAGACAAGCATTACCCGTCGGGCGGTCGGGCCTGCTAGGCCTGTGGACAACTCGGGTCGTCGCGGAGTCCCCGTCACTCTGCCGAGCGACCGCACTCCGTGACGAATCCTCCCAAACTCCGCAAAATTCAGGGGTTTTCAGTGGGCGGACCAGCCGCCGTCGAGAACGAGGGACGTGCCGGTCATGAACGAGGCGTGCGGCGTGCACAGATACGCGACGGCCTCGGCGACCTCGGCGGGTTCGACGAGCCGCTTGATCGCGCTGTCCTGCAGCATCACCTCGCCGAGCACCCGCTCCTCGGGGATGCCGTGCGCGGCGGCCTGGTCGGCGACCTGTCGCTCGACGAGCGGCGTGCGCACATAGCCGGGGTTCACGCAGTTCGAGGTGACGCCGTGCGCCGCCCCTTCCAGCGCGGCCGTCTTCGACAGACCTTCGAGGCCGTGCTTCGCGGCGACGTACGCCGATTTGTACGCGGAGGCCCGCAGCCCGTGCACCGACGACACGTTCACGACGCGCCCCCAGCCCTGCCCGTACATGTGCGGCAGCGCGCCGCGCAGCAGCCGGAACGGGGCCTCCAGCATTACGGTGAGGACGGTGTGGAAGACGTCGGGCGGGAACTCCTCGATGGGCCGGACCAGTTGGATTCCGGCGTTGTTCACGAGGACGTCGGTGCCGGCCGCCGCCTCCTCCGCGGCGTCGAGGTCGGTCAGGTCCAGGACGTACGGCTCGACGCCATCGGCCTCCCCTGCCAACTCCTCGAGCCCCGCCGCGTCCCGGTCCACCGCTCTGACCTTGGCGCCCGCCGCGGCGAGGCGCAGGGCACAGGCCCGGCCGATGCCACTGGCGGCGCCTGTGACGAGTGCGGTGCGGCCGCCGAGGTCCAGTTCGGGGGCGGCGGGCGTGGTCAGCGAGGTGCGCGGCGTCATGACAAGAACCCTAGGCAGTTGATCAGCGCCGCCCGATGTGGGCGGCACCCATACTTCAGCGCTCGGTCGTGGTCTCGAACCATGTGGGCCCCTCGGCCTGCGCCTGCTTGATCCGGAACATCGCGAACTCGCCGAGCGGCGGCAGCGCGTCCAGGGAGAACCAGTCGACGTCCAGCGACTCGTCGTCGTTGACGCGGGCCGCGCCACCGGTGGCCCGGCAGCGGAAGGACGTGTCCATGAACTGGCACTGGTCACCATTGGGGTACGTGACCGGCTCCAGGGCCTGCACGAGCACGACCCGCTCGACGACGCACTCGACGCCGGTCTCCTCGAAGACCTCACGCACGGCGACATCGGCGGGCTGCTCGCCCGGCTCGGGGATCCCGCCGATGATCGACCAGTTGCCGGTGTCCGCGCGCCGCCCGAGGAGCACCCGGCCCTCGTCGTCGAAGACGACGGCGCTGACTCCCGGGAGAAGCAGCAACTGGTGGCCCGCGGTGGCCCGGATCGTACGGATGAATTCAGGAGTCGCCATGCGAACGACCCTACCTGTACGCCACAACGAACCGGCAGGCCAAGGGCCCCGTCAGCCCTCCGAGCGGCGCCCCGCGCGGGCCCGTACGACGGCCCACCCCAGGCCACCGACACCGATCGCCACGAGCAGCGCCTCGGGCCACGCGCCCACGCGCGTGGCGAGCGTCTGGGAAGTGCGCTTGGGGACGTCGGCGAGCAGCGTGGCGGGCTCGAACATGCCGGTGCGCTGCTCGATGGAGCCGTCCGCCGCGATCACGGCGCTGACCCCGCTGGTGACGGGGACCATCACGGCCCTGCCGTGCTCGACGGCCCGCACCCGGTCCATGGCGAGCTGCTGGTAGGTCATCTGGCTGCGCTCGAACGTCGCGTTGTTGCTCGGCACGGACAGGATCTGCGCGCCCTCACGGACCTGGTCGCGCACCGTGTCGTCGAACGCGGCCTCGTAGCAGGTGATGTTGCCGACCTTGGTGCCCGCCATGTCGAAGACGACGGCCTTCTTGCCGGGGACGAAGTTCCCCGCCCGGTCGACGTCCTTGCTGAAGATCCGGAAGAAGCCGCGGTACGGCATGTACTCGCCGAAGGGCTGCAGATGCCGCTTGTCGTAGACGGCGCCGGGACCGGTCTTCGGGTCCCACTGGATGAGCCGGTTGCGGGGCGTGCCGTCTGCGGCGGTGACCACGGCGCCCACCGAGATCGGGGCGCCGACGGCCTGTGCGGCCTTGGTGATCTCGTCGTAGGCGTCCTGGTTGACGTACGGGTCGATGTCGGAGGAGTTCTCCGGCCACAGCACCAGGTCGGGGCGCTTGACCTCCCCGGACTTGATCTTCGCGGCGAGCTTCATGGTCTCGCGTACGTGGTAGTCGAGGACGGCGCGGCGCTGTGCGTTGAAGTCCAGGCCCATGCGCGGCACATTGCCCTGAATGAGCGCCACGCGCGCGGTGCCCGCCTCGGCGGAGGTCGCCACGAAGGGCATCACGACCGCTCCGGCGACGATCGGGGCGACGGTGAACGCGGCCGCGGCGGCGAGCTTCCCGTCCTTCCAGTTGCCCGTCGCCGCGTCGCCGGGGGCCGCGCCGCGGATCTTCCTGACGCGCAGCGCGAGAGCCCCGAGCCCGAAGCCGCACAGGACCACGCCGAAGCCGAGCAGCGGGGTGCCGCCCAGCGAGGCCAGCGGCAGGAACACGCCGCTCGGCTGCCCGAAGGCGACCTTCCCCCAGGGGAACCCGCCGAACGGGGCACGCGCGCGTAGTGCCTCGTCCGCGATCCAGATCGCACTGGCCCACAGGGGCCACAGCGGGAGGCGCGACACATAGGCGACGCCCATGCCTGCGAGTGACACGAGCAGCGCCTCCGCTGCGGCGAGCGCGAGCCACGGCAGCGGACCGACGTCGACGCCCGTCCACGACAGCAGCGGCACCAAGTAGGCGAGCCCGAAGGCGAGTCCGAGGCCGAAGCCCGCTCGCAGCCGCCGCCCGTACACGGCCACGCCGAACAGCGCGAAGGAGATCGGGGCGAGCCACGGCAGCTCCCGCGGCGGGACGCTCACGTACAGGAGCAGCCCGGCGATCACCGCGAGCGCGAGCGGCACGAACCGTCGCAGGTGGAAGCGGCGACCGGACGACTCGGCGGGCTCGTCCGACGGGGCTACGGGAGGTGCGGTGGCGGTCACCCGGGGAGTGTACGGCGCGTCGCTGTCAGCCCGACATGCCGGTTCGGCACCCACCGCAGCGGCTCCGCGCCGCATCGTTCCTGCGCAACACCGGCCCGCCGCGATCCACCAGCCGTTACCGTGTGCCCGAGTCCCGACAACGCGGCCGCGTCCGGCCCGGCGTCCGGGGCCCGTCTACGTCGGGGGGCGGCGGGTGGGTGCGACGGGGTGGTCGGCCGGTGCGGGGACGGGCGGTGCCGTGCGGCGGCACGGCGGGGCCTCCGACGCCGTGGGGGTGGCGGTTCTCGGGTGTTGCGCGGCGTGGTCGTTGATCAGCGCCACCGCCCGCGCGGGCAGGCCGGAGGGGGTGCTCCTGGCGGTGCTCGCCGTGGTCGCGGGGTATGCGTGCGGGCGGATCGGCGGGGCGCTCGTCCCGGTCGCCGCGTCCTGCGCGGTCGGGTTCGGCGGCCTGTGTCTCGCGCTCACCACCCCGTACGCGGTCCCCACCCCGGATGTCGTGACGCCGATGGGCCGGGTCGGCGCGACGGCGGCGCTGCTCGCCGTGTCGGCGGGGGCGCTGTGCTGCGCGGCGTGGTCGGCGCGGCGCCCGGCCGCGCGGGTCGTGCTGCACGTTCTGGCCGCGGGCAGCGCGGTGGTGGCCGCCGTCGTCGACTCCCCGGCCGGGATCGCGGCCTGCGTGGGCGTCGTCCTGTGCTCGCTCGCGGCGGCCCGCCTACGGAGCCGCGCGGCCGGCCTGACCGGCCTCGGTCTCACGACGGCCGTCGTGGCCGGCATCGGTGTGGCCCTCGCGAAGAACGCCCTGCCGCCGGGTCCGACGGCGTCCCTGGAGACGTGGCTGTCGCAGCGGCGGGTCCTGCTGTGGCGCGACGCCGTGCACCTTGCCGAGAACGATCCCACCCTGGGCACGGGCCCCGGCCGCTTCGAGGACCTCAGCCCGACGCTCGCGCAGTTCCCGCTCTCCGACGGCAAGCCGCACTCCGCGGTCCTCCAGGTGGCGGCCGAGCAGGGCGTCGTCGGCGTGCTGCTGCTCGCGACGGCCTACTGCTGGCTGCTGTACGTCCTGTGGCGCTCCGCGCGCTCGACGCAGGTGGTGCTGGCGGCGGGCGCCGCGCTGACCGCGGTGGCGACGATGGCGACGGTCGGCAACGCGCTCAGCTTCACGACCGTGACGGCGGGCGTGGGCCTGCTCGCGGGGATCGCCACGGCGGAGCCCCTCACGGACGCGCCACCGGACGACGAAGCGGCCGCCCCGGGGGTGTTCCGGAGCGGCCGCGACTGAGATTCATGGGCCGGGCGACCGTGTCTCGTGGGCCGGGTCCTGTGTGCGTCAGACGACCGGGCCCGCGGCGGTCGGCTTGAGCCGGTCGCGGATGTGCCGCACGGCGCTCTCCGCGTCGTCCACGGTCACCGTGAACCTGCGCCCGTCGCCGAGGTGGAGCACCACGCCCTCACCGCGCCGCACGACGACGGCCGTGCCGATCTCCGGGCGCCAGCGGTAGCCCCAGCCGCCCCACTGCCGGGGCGTGACGCGGGGCGCGAAGTCCGCCTCGACCACGTGGGCGAGCGGGATGCGGCGGCGCGGCAGGCCGACGTGGCCGCAGCGCACTTCGAGGTGGTCCTTGTCGACCTTCACGGCGACATGGAGGAAGGCGAGGGTGCCGAACAGGATGAGCAGGCCCACGGCGATCAGGCCGACCACGGACATGGCCAGGGCGAGTATCCCCGTGGCCCACGAGTTGTCCACGGCCAGTTCGATGCCCAGGGCCAGGCAGGCGAGCCCACCACAGGCCAGGAGCCACTGCACACGGTTGTGTGCGCGGCCGGTCCAGATATCGGTCGCGGGGGCGGAAGAGCGTCGCCCTGCGGGCTCGTCGGGGGCGTGTTCCCTCATGATTCGAGCCTACTCAGGTTCCGCGTTTACGGCACTGCCTTGCGGGCACGAGGGGCCGGACCAGGCGGGTTCTCAGCCCGCGTGGCTGAGCGCCCGCAGCTCGCGGCCTTCCGCGTAGGCGAGGGCCTCCTTGGGGAGCGTGTCCTCCCGGCCGCCCAGGAGGACGGTGAGCCGGCCGCGCACGCCCGGCTCCGGCTGCGGGCCCGCGCCGACCCGGCGCAGCGCCTGCGCGGCGACGGCGCCCGCGCTGCTGTGCAGGACGAGCCGGTCCGTGTCCGGCTGCTGCACGGCGTCGCGGATCCGCTCCGCGACCAGCTCGTAATGGGTGCAGCCCAGGACGACGGCCCTTACGCCACGGGGAGTGAGGGCGGCCGCGGCCTCGATGGCCCGGTCGATGCCGTCCTCGTCGGCCCACTGCACGGCGTCGGCAAGGCCGGGGCAGGGCACCTCCGTGACCTGCGCGCCGCCTCCGAAGTCCCGGATCAGCGTCTGCTGGTACGGGCTGCCGGTGGTCGCGGGCGTGGCCCAGATGGCGACCTGGCCGCCACCCGCCGCGGCGGGCTTGATGGCGGGGACGGTGCCGATGACGGGGATCCGCGGCTCGAGGCGGGCGCGCACCGCGGGCAGGGCGTGCACGGAGGCCGTGTTGCAGGCGATGATCAGCGCGTCCGGGCCCTGCGCGGCGGCGGCCTCGGCGACGGCGAGCGCCCGCTCGGTCACGTCTTCCGGGGTGCGCGGCCCCCAGGGCATGGTGCCCGGGGCGGAGGAGAGCACGAGGTCGGCGTCCGGGCGCAGGCGCCGTACCGCGGCGGCGGCCGCGAGCAGTCCGATTCCGGAGTCCATCAGCGCGATCTTCACCCGGAAACCATAGACGATGGCTCCGACAACGCCCGTGCCGGTGGGGCAGACTGCGGCGGATGGACGTCGTTGCGTGGATCACCGCGGCTTCGCTGGCCGCATGGGTGTGGCTGCTGCTGTGCCAGGGCTTCTTCTGGCGTACCGACCTGCGGCTGCCGCCCCGCACGGACGCCGAGGACTGGCCGGATGTGTGCGTCGTGGTGCCGGCCAGGGACGAGGCGGAGGTGCTGCCGGACAGCCTGCCGTCGCTGCTCGCCCAGGACTATCCGGGGCGGGCGGAGATCTTCCTGGTGGACGACGGCAGCTCGGACGGCACGGGTGAGGTCGCGCGGGCCCTGTCGGAGCGGTTCGGCGGGCTCGCGCTCACGGTCGACTCGCCGGGCGAGCCGCCCGCGGGCTGGACCGGGAAGCTGTGGGCGGTGCGGCACGGCATCGCCCTGGCACGCGCGCGTGAGCCCGAGTTCCTGCTCCTGACCGACGCCGACATCGCGCACGAGCCGGACAGCCTGCGGGAGTTGGTGGCGGCGGCGCGCACCGGCGGATTCGATCTGGTCTCGCAGATGGCGCGGCTGCGGGTGGCGAGCGTGTGGGAGCGGCTCGTGGTGCCGGCGTTCGTGTACTTCTTCGCGCAGCTGTACCCGTTCCGCTGGATCGCCGCGGAGGGCCGCACGGCCGCGGCGGCGGGCGGCTGTGTCCTGTTGCGCACCGAGGCGGCCCAGCGGGCGCGGATCCCGGACGCGATCCGGCAGGCGGTCATCGACGACGTGTCGCTCGCGCGGGCCGTGAAGCGTTCGGGCGGGCGGATCTGGCTGGGCCTGGCCGAGCGCGTCGACAGTGTGCGGCCGTATCCGCGCCTGGCGGATCTGTGGCGCATGGTGTCGCGCAGCGCGTACGCACAGCTGCGGCACAACCCGCTGGTGCTGCTCGCCACCGTGCTCGGGCTCGCCCTTGTGTATCTGGTGCCGCCCGCCGCGCTGATCGCGGGTCTACTCACCGGCAGCACACCGACGGCGGTGCTGGGCGCGCTCGCCTGGGCGGTGATGGCGGGTACGTACCTCCCCATGCTGCGCTACTACGGGCAGACGTTGTGGCTGGCGCCCCTACTGCCGTTCACCGCGCTGCTGTACCTCCTGATGACGGTCGATTCCGCCGTGCAGCACTACAGGGGGCGGGGCGCGGCCTGGAAGGGACGCACGTACGCGGCGCCCGACCAGGGGTGAACGGTCCACCGCAGCGCGCTACTTGCGGCCCCGCGTCCAGTTCATGCCCCACCCGTAGGCGCGGTCCACGGTGCGCTGGGGGCTGACGCCGCGGTCGGGGACGAGGTAGCGGGCCTCGCGCCGCACGGTCAGGTCGCCGCCGCTGTTCGTGAGCAGGGCGAGCGCGCACACCGGGGACGGCACCGTGCACTCGTCCAGGGAGAAGTCGATCGGCGCCCCTTGGGCGGGCTGGAGCGTGACCGTCGCGTGGAGGTCGGCGAAGCTGCGCGCGCCTTCGTAGATGGTGACGAAGACGAGGATGCGGCGGAACGCTTCCGTGTGGTCGAGGTTGATGGTCAGGTTCTCGCCGGTGGCGAGGCTTCCGCTGCGATCGTCGGCGTCGAGTTGGATGTACGGGGGCTGGTGCAGCGCCCCGAAGGCGTTGCCGAGGGCCTGGACAACTCCCTTGCTGCCGTCGGCGAGTTCGTACAGGGCGCACAGGTCGAGGTCGAGGCCCCGGCCGCGGAGCTGTTTGCGCACCTGCCAGTTGAGGTTCACGCGCAGTGCTCCGGAGGTGCCGCCCTGCTTCGCCAGGGAGACGGCGGGGGCGGCCTTCGTCAGCGTCACCTTCGTCGGTCGCGCGGTGGGCGGCGCGTGTTGCGGCTCGTCCACCGTGATGCCGTAGTCGGTCGCGAGGCCTTCGAGCCCGCTGTCGTAGCCCTGGCCCACCGCGCGGAACTTCCAGGCTCCCTGGCGCCGGTACAATTCGCCGAGTACGAAGGCTGTCTCCCTCGTCGCGTCCGCGCTGTCGTAGCGGGCGAGTTCGGTGGCGTCGGTGGCGTCGACGACGCGGATGTGCAGGCCCGGTACCTGACCGAACGTCCCGCCGTCGGCCGACGCCGCGAGGACCACCCGCTCGATGGCGGGCTCCACGCGCGCGAGGTCGACGAAGAGGGTGTCCGTGACGGCGCCGCCGCTCGTGGACCTGCCCTCGTGCCGCACCGCTCCGGAGGCGTGCTCCGGCTGGTTGTAGAACACGAAGTCCGCGTCGGAACGCACCTTTCCGGAAGCGAGCAGGAGCGCCGAGGCATCGACGTCGGGGACTCCGGGGCCTGAACGTCGGCCCAATTCGACGCGTACGGCCGAAGCCGTCAGCGCGACATTCGATCCTTTAGGTATTGTCATGTCCGCCCCCAACGCCGGCCTTCGGCTTACCGGCCAAGGTATTCCCGGGTGCCTTCTACCCCCCAGAGGCATGTTCGAAGATCACTGGCCAACCGCCGGTAACCCACCGAAAACTCGGGCCCTACAGGAAAACGTGCCCGTCCGACGACCGTTTTTCCCAAGTTCGCTCGCATTGAGGACGCGCGGTCACACACGACACGCAAAAGAACCCTCTTATCGGTCTACCCCAACGACCACATCGTGGGCTTAACTTATGTGTCATGACCTCCCCCCGCTCCACATATGGCGGCGGTTACTACTCCGCGCCGTCCTTCCCGGACACCCCGATCTACGACTCTCTCGTCGCAGAGCGGGGCACGCCCCAGATCGCCCCGATCCGGGTTCCTTCCGCGTACGAAAGCAACAGTCACCTCCCCGCGCTCCCGGCCGCGTTGCCCGCCCTGCCGTCGGCGCCCTCCGCGCCCGCGCCGCAGTACGGTTACCCGCAGCCGCAGCAGGCACCGATGCAGGCCGCCCCGACCGCGTACATCCCGCAGCAGGCGAGCGCCCCGCGCGGCTACCCGGGCCCGCAGGCCCAACAGCAGCCGCAGCGCCCGGCGCCCGGCCCCGCGACCGGCTACGAGGCGATGCGCCCGGCGACGCCGCGCCCCGCCCCCGCGCCGTACGAGGATCCCTACAACCGCCAGCAGTACCGCGGTTACTGACCCGACACGGCCGGGACCACCCGGCCCAGCCCGCTCCGACCCCGTCGCCACGGGCGATGTCCGTGGCTGCTGGCAGAATTGCCGGCATGTCGCAGCCAGCAATCAGTTCGATCCACGTCCACCCGCTCAAGGCGGTCCGGGGGCACGCTCCGCGTGAGGCCGTCGTGGAGCCATGGGGCCTGGCCGGAGACCGGCGCTGGGTGCTGGTGGGCGCAGACGACAAGATCGTCACCCAACGGCCGCATCCGCGGCTGGCCTTGGCCGCCGCCGAGCAGTTGCCCGGCGGCGGCATTCGTGTGTCCGCTCCTGGGATGGACCCGCTGACCGTCGAGGTTCCCGAGCCGGGGTCGACGAGCACGATCGAGGTCTGGTCGGACAAGGTCGAGGCGGTCCCCGCCGACCACGCGGCACACGCGTGGTGGAGCGCGTACCTGGACTCCGAGATACGCCTGATGCACCTGGACGACCCGGCGCACAGACGCCCCATCGACCCCGAGTACGCGCGCCCGGGCGAGACCGTGAGCTTCGCCGACGGCTACCCGCTGCTCCTGACGACGCTCTCCTCCCTCGACGCCCTCAACTCGTTGATCGCCCAAGGGGATCACTCCGACGAGGGCCCGCTGCCCATGAACAGGTTCCGGCCGAATGTCGTGCTCTCCGGCACCCCTCCGTGGGCGGAGGACGACTGGTCGCGCATAGCGATCGGCGAGGTCGCCTTCCGCATCACCAAGAAGAGCGGCCGCTGCGTGGTGACGACGACGAACCAGCAGACAGCGGAGCGTGGCAAGGAGCCGCTGCGCACGCTGGCGCGGCACCGTCGTTTCGGTGACCAGTTGTGCTTCGGTACGAATCTGGTGCCCGAGTCCACCGGCACCGTCCGGATCGGAGATCCCTTGACGATCCTCGAATAACCGTCATCCGGCCGGGGAACCCGGCGCCGCGGCATGCTCGTTGAGAGACAATGGCAGCGTCGGAAGCGCCGGTGGGCAGGGGCGAGCAAGCCAGGTGATGTCGCTCTCTCTTCTCTCCTCCGACATGCGGGCGCTGCCGTTCGGGGTTAAGACGGACCCGGAAGGGGGTGCAGACCGTGCGAGCGTTGATCGGGCTCTGGCGCTGGCGCCACAATCCGGTGCGCCGCGGGACTGACCTGGCCGAGGCCTGGGTCGCCCTGGTCGCTCTGATCCTCATCGTCGTCGCCGCGCCGGTGCTCGGCGTCATCGCGGGGTCCCTGTCGCGTGACGCTCTGTACCGATCGGTTGAGGAGCAGCACAGGATGCGCCACGAGGTCACGGCGACCGTGGTGAAGAAGCTGGCACAACCGCCGCTCGACTCCGACCCGGAGACCTCCACGGCACGGGACGCGCACACGCGCGTGGTGGCGTCCTGGAAGGCGCCGGACGGCACGCCGCGGCAGGACCGCGTCGTCGCCCCGCTCACCACGCCGCACCACGGCGACAGGTTCCCGGTGTGGACGGACGATCAGGGCCGCGCCGTCGCCCGGCCGCTCGACCGGCCCACGGCCGCCACACACGCGGCGCTCGCAGGTTTCGGCGCCGCCGTCGCCGTCACCGGGCTCGTGGAGGGCAGCAGGCGCCTGGTGCTGTGGCGCATGATGCGCCGCCGGTACGCGCGCTGGGACAGCGCCTGGGACATCGCGGGACCCGACTGGGGCAGGACCGGCACGGGCAGTTGACGGCGGCCGGCAGGCTCGTGGCTCTGGTCAACCGCCGTGCCCCGCGCACGCTACGGTGGACCCACCTTTTGGCAGGCAGAACACGGGAAGTGGCAGCAGCAACGGCGCGCGCGGCGCGCCCACTTCCGGCGCACGACGAGGTGGGGGCAGATCAGCACCATGGCACAGGGCTCGGTCCAGGTGACGCACACCAGCACGTCGCGATGGCGGCGCCGCACGGGTGAGTACGCGTCGCTCGCCGCCGCCCTGGAGGCGGCCGGTGACGGCGACGTACTGACCGTGGCCCCGGGCACGTACCGGGAGAATCTGGTGGTGCGGCGGGCCGTGACGGTGCGTGGTCCCGAGGGCTCGCCCGGTTCCGTGCGGATCGCGCCGTCGGACGGCGTCGCGGTGACCGTACGGGCCTCCGCGACGGTGCGTGACCTGCACGTCGAGGGGCAGGACGCGGCGTCGCCCGCGCTGCTCGTCGAGGAGGGCGCCCCGGAGATCGTCGGAGTCCGCGTGGTGACGCGGTCCGCGGCCGGCGTCGAGGTGCGCGGCGGCGCGCGGCCCACGGTGCGGCGGTGCACCGTCGACAACCCCGGAGGCGTCGGCATCGCCGTACTCGACGGCGGGGGCGGCGTGTTCGAGGAGTGCGAGGTCGTCGCGGCCGGGCAGGCGGGCGTCGCGGTGCGCGGTGGCGCGCACCCGCGCCTGGAGCGCTGCCGGGTGCACCACACGTCGGGTGCGGGCCTGTCCGCGACCGGTGAGCACTCCGGCCTGGAGGCCGTGGGCTGCGAGGTGTACGAGGTCAAGGGTTCCGGTGTGCAGATCACCGGCCGGGCCGCCGCGCACCTGACCGACTGCGACGTGCACCGCACGACCGGGGACGGCGTCACGCTCGACACGGACGCGGTGCTCACGCTCGCCGACTGCCGCGTGCACGACGTGCCGGAGAACGCGATCGACCTGCGCTCCCGCTCCGTGCTCACGCTGACGCGTTCCACGGTGCGGCAGTTCGGGCGCAACGGCCTGTCGGTGTGGGACCCCGGCACGCGCGTGGACGCCAATCAGTGCGAGATCCACGACAGTACGGGCGACTATCCGGCCGTCTGGGTCAGCGACGGCGCGACCGCCGTGCTGGAGTCCTGCCGGGTGCACGACGTTCCGGACGCGCTGTTCGTGCTGGATCGCGGCTCGCGCGTGGACGTCGTCGACAGCGACCTCTCCCAAGTCCGCAACACGGCGGTGTCGGTGAGCGACGGCGCGACCGCGCAGCTCGACGACTGCCGCATCCGGGAGGCCGCGACGGGCGCCTGGTTCCGCGACCACGGCAGCGGCGGCACGCTCGCGGGCTGCGCGGTGGACGACACCCAGACGGGCGTGATCGTCACGAAGGGCGCCGATCCGACGATCGAGCGCTGCACGGTCTCCTCCCCCGCCGAAGCCGGGTTCTACGTGTCCGCGGGCGGCCGGGGCAGCTTCCACGGCTGCCGGGTCACGGGCAGTGGCGGCTTCGGGTTCCACGTCATCGACGGGTGCCGTACGAGCCTCAAGAAGTGCCGTACGGAGCGGTGTTCGCGCGGTGGCTACGAGTTCGCCGAGGACGGTCCGCTGATCGAGGACTGCACGAGCGACGAGAGCGGCGGGGTGCGCCCCGGCGCGACGGCCGCCGCGCAGCCGGCCGTGCAGACCGCGACACAGACCGCCGGGCTGCTCAGCGCGGTGCCCGATCAGCGGCCCTCAGCGGCCCCTCAGGAGGCCGCGCAGCCGTCCCGCACGTCCAAGCACGTCCTCGGTGAACTGGACGCTCTGGTGGGCCTGGAGAGCGTCAAGCGCGAGGTGCGGGCGCTCACCGACATGATCGAGGTGGGCCGCAGGCGCCAGGAGGCCGGTCTCAAAGCGGCTTCTGTGCGGCGGCACTTGGTGTTCACGGGCTCCCCCGGCACCGGCAAGACGACGGTGGCGCGGCTGTACGGGGAGATCCTGGCGGCGCTCGGCGTGCTCGGTCAGGGACACCTCGTAGAGGTGTCCCGGGTGGACCTGGTCGGCGAGCACATCGGCTCCACCGCGATCCGCACCCAGGAGGCCTTCCAACGGGCCCACGGCGGCGTCCTGTTCATCGACGAGGCGTACGCCCTCTCCCCTGAGGACTCCGGGCGCGACTTCGGCCGCGAGGCGATCGACACACTCGTGAAGCTCATGGAGGACCACCGCGACGAGGTCGTCGTGATCGTCGCGGGCTACACGGCGGAGATGGAGCGCTTCCTGTCCACCAACCCCGGTGTGGCGTCCCGCTTCTCACGGACCATCACGTTCTCCGACTACGTGCCCGACGAACTGCTGCGGATCGTGGAGCAGCAGGCCGACGAGCACGAGTACCGCCTCGCCGACGGGACGCCGGAAGCACTGCTCAAGTACTTCACGGCGCTCCCGAAGGGGCCAGCGTTCGGCAACGGCCGCACCGCGCGGCAGACGTTCGAGTCGATGGTGGAGCGGCACGCAGGACGGGTCGCCCAGCTGGACGCCCTGGACACCGACGCGCTCACGCTGCTCTACGCGGAGGACCTGCCGGAACTGCCCTGAACGGCCTGTTCCCCCTCAGCCTGCCCGCCCTCGGCATCCGGCCGCTGCTGCGGTACGCCGCCCGGCTTGAGGCGGGCAAGCAACCGCGCGCGTTCCTGGGCGAAGACCGGGTCGGCCTGGTAGTCGCCGTGGCCCAGGATCGGTGCGGGCAGCGGGTGTTGGGGGGTGCGGCCGTACGCGAGCGGGTCGAGGAGCGCCGCATGATCGACCTGGGGGCCGCACTCGCCTGGCAGGTTGATCGGGCCGCCGATGGGGTCGGTCCCGCGATGCAGATTGCGCCAGCAGTCGACCTGGCGGTGCAGCGAGGCCAGCGCCTCCGGCCCGAACTGGGCGGGGAACCAGCGCCCGTACAGCCGCTCCAGGGGCGATCCGTAGGTGAGCAGTCCGACGCGCTTCCTTACGGAGGGGTGCAGTTGCCAGGCCGCGGCCGCCGCGAGGACGCTGCCCTGGGAGTGCCCGGAGAGGATGAGGCGTCCCCCGGTGGCCTGCGTCCAGGTGGCCATGCGCCAGGTCAGGTCGGGGACGGCGCGCTCGGCGTAGCACGGGGGCGCGAAGGGGTGCGCGGCGCGCGGCCAGAAGGTGCCCACGTCCCACAGGATGCCGATGGTGCGCCGCGCGGACGCGTCCTTGTAGGCGCGGCGCCCCCACGTGACGAAGAGTATGAAACCGAGACCGATCAGCCAGGAGCCGAGGGCCTGCGCGGACTCGGCCGCCCCCTCCACGATCGCGTACGACCCCTGGAACGCCGTCGCCGGCACCTTGCCCGTGGTCCAGGCACCGACGATGGCCAGCGCGCCGAGCAGCAGCGTCACCGACGAGACGACGCCGATCATCAACGGCGCCTTGTCGGTGAGGGCGGCACGCGCGCGCGTGCCCGCGATGCGCTCCGTGCGGGCGGCGTCCGGCGGTTCGGTGGTGTCGCCCGGCTTGGCGTCGAGGTGGTAGTCGGCCGCGACCTGGACCGTCTCGCGCTTCTTGATGCGTGCGGTGCGCCAGGCGAGCGCCGCGCACAGGACGGCGAGCACGATCAGCAGCGGCGGGATGACGGAGGCCTGCCAGGACAGCAGCACCGGCGGGCCCTTGATGAGGCCGCTGGTGCCGTCCAGCCAGTCGGCGACGCGCTGCGCTATCCCGCCGGTCATCACGCCGCCGAGGGCGCAGGCGAGCATCGCGGTGGCGGGGCCACCGAGGCCGCGCAGCGCGGTGCGTGGGTCGCGGGCGGTGCGGTAGATGGCGTGCGCGACGAAGGCGAGGACGATCACCAACGCGCCCTGCACGAGGGCGATGCCGCCGAACGTCGCGTCGCCCGGCAGCCGTCCGGAGGAATGCCAGCCGGGGCGCGACCAGGCCGCGTACACCATGGTCACGGCGAGCAGGGCGAGCGAAGCGTAGGGCAGGAAGCGCACGACGGTGCGGTCCAGGGTGTCGTCGACGCGGTTCTCCTTGCGGCCCCGGTGCACGACGACGCCGATGACGGCGAGGGTTCCGGCGGCCAACGCGGCGACGATCACCCAGCCCAGTACGTCGAGCAGGGCTGGCCCACCCGCCTCCCGGTCGAAGCGGGCCGCGGACGTGCCGACGGCGGCGGCCACCGTGAGGAATCCGGCCGCGGTGTGCGCGCTGCGCAGGCGTGCCACGAGGCGGCGCCCGTACCAGAAGCCGGGCCTGCCAAGGGCGTTGTCGACCTCGCCGTCGGTGGGCTCGGGCATGTGCGGGAGCGGGCGCTGGGTCTCGTACGCGCTCCAGGTGCGGTGCGAGAGGTACCAGAGGAGGACGGCGAGGGCGGTCGGCACGAGGGAGGCGAGGGCGAGGCGGCGGCCGGGCTGGCTCCACCAGCCGCCACCGCCGTGCGCGTCCACGGAGAGGAAGCCGAGCCAGGCGCGCTGCTCGGCGCAGGCCGCGGTGCCCGCGCACTGCCAGGCCGTCAGGTCGAGCGCGACCTCGCAGGCGGCGCCGACCAGGAGGACGGTGAGGGTGAGCGAGACGAGGCGGACGAGCAGGCCGTAGAGGCGTACGTTGCGGGACTTGCGGCGGGCGTTGGGCCGCATCCAGTGCGACAGGTTCGCCACCATGAAGGGCAGGAGCAGCAGCCACAGGGCGCGCGAGCCGTTGCCCGAGGTGAGGTTGCACCACACGTACGCCTCGGGGACGGGCTTGCCCCGGTAGTCGTCGGGGCGGTCCTCCGCGTCGGCGTCCTCGCCGCGGCGGAAGACGGCGGCCGTGTCGTCGCCGGACACCCGCACCGTCTGCGGGTCGTCGAGCATCTCCTGAGGTGTGGTGCCGCCGACTCCGTGGACGAGGAGTTCCAGGGCGGTCTCGTCCGGCGTCGTGGACGGCTCGGTGGCCGACTCGGTGGATGCCGACTCGGTGGATGCCGACTCGGTGGATGGTGTCGTATTCATGTGTCCCCCGTTCCTGAACAGGACCAGGATCGCGGCTCAACGTCCACTCGGGCACCCCTCGTCACGGAATCTCCCCGATGCGCCCGGCCCCGTTCACCGCATGCCGCGCAGGTGGTGGTCCGGGTGTCGGTGGCGCGTGCGAGGATGACGCGAAAGCGCTGGCCGGTACGGCGGTGGCGGCAGGCGGGACGAGGCGAAGGGATCCGACGGACGTGAGCGAGAATCAGAACCTCCTCGCGGAGCAGCGCCGCGCCCTGATCATCGACGAGGTGCGTCGCCGCGGCGGCGTCCGGGTCAACGAGCTGACCAGGAAGCTCGGTGTCTCCGACATGACGGTCCGGCGCGATCTGGACGCGCTGGCCCGGCAGGGTGTCGTCGAGAAGGTGCACGGCGGGGCGGTCCCGGTCGTCGAGGCCAGCACCCATGAGCCGGGCTTCGAGGCCAAGTCGGGCCTGGAGCTGACCGCCAAGGAGGACATCGCGCGGGCCGCGGCGCCGCTGGCCGCGCCCGGTACGGCGATCGCGCTCTCCGGTGGTACGACGACGTTCGCGCTGGCCAAGGAGTTGCTCGACGTACCGGACCTCACGGTGGTCACGAACTCGGTGCGGGTGGCGGACGTGTTCCACGCCGCGCAGCGCGGTGCGGCGACCTCCCGGCAGGGGGCGGCGACGGTGGTGCTGACCGGGGGCGTGCGGACGCCTTCGGACTCGCTGGTGGGTCCGGTGGCCGACCAGGCGATCGCGGCGCTGCACTTCGATGTGCTGTTCCTCGGGGTGCACGGGATAAGCCCGGAGGCCGGCCTCTCCACGCCGAACCTCGCGGAGGCGGAGACCAATCGGCGGCTCGTGCAGTCCGCGCGGCGGGTCGTCGTGGTCGCCGACCACACCAAGTGGGGGACGGTGGGGCTGAGTTCGTTCGCCACGCTGGACCAGGTGGACGCGTTGGTGACGGACGGCGGGCTGCCGGTCGAGGCGCGCGCGGAGGTGGCCGAGCACATGCGGCTCGTGGTGGCCGGGGAGACCGAGGCGCCGGAGGCGCCGGAGGGCGGTACAGACATCTGACGGGGTGCCAGCTATGGTTGCCGGGCCCGGAGTTCAGCCGGAGTCACCGCAATCAACTGTTGGGGGATGGGTCTTCATGGCACGCCGTCTTCGCCCCGTCGAGCTCGACTTCGTCGAGAGTGCGCCGCTGCGGCTGGTGTTCGCGCGTGAGGTGTCGGCGGCGCCGGATGCCGTGTACCGGGCGCTTGCCGAGGATGTGGTCGGGTGGCCGACGTGGTTCTCGGCGGTGACGCTGGCGCGGCCGATGGATGGTGGGGCGCGGCGGGAGATTCGGCTCAAGGGTGGGACGCGGTTCCTGGAGACGATCGTCGCGGCGGAGGCCTCCGGCGTGTACGCGTATCGGGTCGACGAGGCCAATGTGCCGGGGGTTCGGGCGTTGTTGGAGGAGTGGCGGATCGAGGGGGTTTCCGGTGGAGGGGCGCGGGTTCAGTGGACGTTTGCCGTGGATGCGCCTGCTGGGGTGCGGGTGGGGATGAAGTTGGCGAAGGCGGGGTTGGGGCGGGCGTTTCGGGATGCGGTGGGGGCGCTTGACCGGAAGTTGTCGGCGGCGAGTGTGTGAACCGGGTGACGTGGTTGCGGACTCGGGGCTCCGCCCCGGACCCCGCTGCTCAATCGCCGCAGGGGCTTGATTTGCCCGGGTCACGCCCCCGTCAGTCACCGCAAGAGCTTGATTTGGCCGGGCCGCCGCAACGCCACTCGCCCGTCTCCAGCAAGCGCGTGATCGACTCCGCGTACGGGGTGATGTCCAGGTCCTGGGCGGCCAGCCACTCGTCGGAGTAGTACTTGTCGAGGTAGCGGTCGCCCGGGTCGCAGAGGAGGGTGACGACGCTGCCGGTGTGGCCGGAGGCGACCATTTCGGCGACGAGTTTGAGGGCGCTCCACAGGCCCGTGCCCGTCGAGCCGCCCGCCTTGCGGCCGATGGCGGATTCGAGGGCGCGGACGGCGGCGACGCTCGCCGCGTCGGGGACCTTCATCATGCGGTCGATGGCGCCGGGCACGAAGCTCGGTTCCATGCGGGGACGGCCGATGCCCTCGATGCGGGAGCCGCAGTCGCTCTTGGCGTCGGGGTTGTCGGTCGTCCAGCCTTCGAAGAAGCAGGAGTTCTCGGGGTCCGCGACGCAGATGCGGGTGTCGTGCTGCATGTAGTGGACGTAGCGGGCGAGCGTCGCCGAGGTGCCGCCGGTGCCGGCCGTGGCGACGATCCAGGTGGGCTCCGGGTAGCGTTCCAGGGCGAGTTGGCGGTAGATCGACTCGGCGATGTTGTTGTTGCCGCGCCAGTCCGTGGCCCGCTCCGCGTACGTGAACTGGTCCATGTAGTGGCCGCCGGTGCGGGACGCGAGGGCCGCCGACTCCGCGTACATCGTGCGGGAGTCGTCCACGAAGTGGCACTGGCCGCCGTGGAATTCGATGAGGCGGCACTTCTCGGCGCTGGTCGTACGCGGCATCACCGCGATGAAGGGGACGCCGATCAGCTTCGCGAAGTACGCCTCCGAGACGGCCGTCGAGCCGCTCGACGCCTCGATGACCGGGCGGTCGGGGCGGATCCAGCCATTGCACAGGCCGTAGAGGAACAGGGAGCGCGCCAGTCGGTGCTTGAGGCTGCCCGTGGGGTGCGTCGACTCGTCCTTCAGGTAGAGGTCGATGCCCCAGTGCTCGGGGAGCGGGAAGCGCAGCAGGTGGGTGTCGGCCGAGCGGTTGTTGTCCGCCTGCACCTTTCGTACCGCTTCTTTGAGCCACGTGCGGTAGTCGGCGTCCGTGTGGTCGACGTCGAGCGTCGGCAGGGGGCCGGAGGACCGCGTGCCCTCGCTCGTGGGTCGGCCTTGTTCCGTGGTGCTCACCGCGTGGCTCCTTCACGTCATGCCCGGACGTCACGCCCGAGCGCCGGTCCGAGGCGCCGACGGCGGCCGGACACCTCGATCATAAGCACCTTGCGCACGCTTCTCACCTGCATAAACGCATCTTTGGGAGCCTCAAAGGCAGGGCTGGGAGGGCGCACGCGAGGGCGCACACGGGCACGCCTACAAGGTGCACCCAAGGCTTCACAGTCCGTCCACATGCACACTGGTGTTCCTGGCCAGACGCGTGCAGACTGCACCGCAGACACCCACGCGAGGGGGCGAAACGGCATGGCGGAGCCGGAGTTCACGGCGACGGGCGTGCGCATCGGTCGGCGGCTGCGTTCCCTGACCCGGGCGGGACAGATCCGGATCACGGACGGCAGGCTGGAACTGCTCACGAGCTACGGGAGCGAGATCGACAGCGCGCCCCTGGGTGAAGTCCGCGCGGGCAGGCCCTGGTTCGGCTCCGAGGACCGGGCGACCGCCGCGGTGGACGGACGGCGCTATCTGCTGCACCTCGGCGGACAGACCGGCGCCGGTGACGCGGGAGCGGCGGGAGCTTCCACGGCCCGGCGGTTCATCGAGGCCGTGCGCGCCGCCGGCGCGTCCGGCGCCGCCACCTCGCGTACCGGATAACGCACCACCCCGCAGCGGACCGTCGTCGAAGTTGCACGCCCACGCCCCCTGAGTCACGCTGGTCACACATCACTACTCAGGGTTTACCGGCGATGACGCTGCGAACCAGCCCGCCGGACACGGAGCGGGCGGTCCTGTCGCCGCACGGTCGCACCGCTCGATCCGTTTTCGTCTTCTTCCGGACTCAACTTCGGGGAGTCGCAGCCGTGATCAGCCAGCCGAACAGGCATTGCACGGTGGAGCTCCAGGCCCTGCCGTCGCGGATAGGTCAGGTCCGCAGAATCGTCTCGGCGCAGTTGCGCTACTGGCACCTCGATCCGTTGATCGAGCTGGCAGCGCTCGGGGTCACCGAGCTTCTGACCAACGTCCACCGGCATGCCCAGCCGGACAAGCTCTGCACCGTGGAGATCGAGCTGCTCGGCGGCACGCTCACGGTCTCGGTGCACGACCACGATCCACGGCTCCCCGAGGTACGGGACGCCGACCCGCTCGCCACCTGCGGCCGCGGTCTCGCGATGATCGCCGCGGTGAGTCAGAGCTGGGGGGTGCGGGCGCACGGTGAGGACGGGAAGGACGGCAAGGTCGTCTGGTTCGCGCTGCCCGCGCCCGCCCAGGCGGTGGCCCTCGCGTCGTATCCGGTGCGCGCGGCGAAGCCCACGCGCCGCACCGACGCGCTCGAGCGTCGGGTGTCCCAGCATGCTCCCGCCCGGTCGGCCGTCGCAGGCTGACCGGGCGGTGATCTTCACTGGCGATACGTGGCTCACTCCATGGCGATCGCCCGAAGTACGTCCAGGCGGGCCGCCCTCCGTGCCGGGCGCAGGCCCGCGAGGGCGCCCGCGGCGAGCCCGACGACCGCGACGATCGCCAACTGGACCGGCGGCAGCGCGAACGCGAAGGCGCTGTCGCTCGCCCCGTCGGACGCCTCGACCAGGACCCAGCCGAGGAAGCCGCCGAGGACCAGTCCGCCGGCCGTGCCGAACGCAGCGACCAGCACCGACTCCCAGCGGACCATCGCCCGCAGCTGCCCGCGGGTCTGGCCGACGGCCCGCAGCAGGCCCAGCTCGCGGGTGCGTTCGTGCACGGCGAGGGTGAGCGTGTTGGCGATGCCGAGCAGCGCGATGACGACGGCCAGGGCGAGCAGTGCGTAGACGAGGGTGAGCATCATGTCGATGCCGCCCGCCGAGGACTCCGCGTACGCGTCGCGGGTCTGCACATCCGGATTGCCGTACGCCGCCGCGACCTTCTCGACCGCCTTGGTGCCGTCGGCCGTGGCGACGCCGTCCTTGAACGTGACGGAGACCAGCGTGTCGGAGTCCTGCGTACGGTGCGGGGCCCATGCCTCGCGTGAGATCACGTAGTCGCCCGCCAGCTCGGACTGTCCGTAGACGGCGCGGACGGTGAACGCCTCCTTCGTGCCGTCGGTGAACGTGAGCCGCGCCGTGTCGCCGACCGCGAGGTGCTGCTTGTCGGCCTCCGCGCGGGTGAGCGCGAGGCCGCGCGGGCCCAGGTCGGCCATCGATCCGTCGACCGTGCCGAGGTCGAAGGACGTGCCGAGGGCGGCCGGGTCGGTGACGGTCAGGGCGCGCCCCTTGCCGTCGACCTCGGCGACGCCGCGGCCCAGGCCGACCGCGCTCGCCACCTCGGGGCGTTCGGCGATCGCGGGCGCCAGCTTCGGGCTGAGGCCGCTGCCGCCCGCGCCGAACGACGGGGTGGAGACGGCGACGTCGCCCGCGAAGGAGCGGTTCACGGTCTGATCCATGGTCGCCTTCAGGGAGGCGCCGAAGACGGTGAAGAGGGAGACGACCGCGACGCCGATCATCAGCGCGCTCGCCGTGGCGGCGGTGCGCTTCGGGCTGCGCAGGGCGTTGCGCCGGGCGAGGGATCCGGTGACGCCGCGCAGCCGGTCGAGGGGCGCGCCCAGGGTACGTACGGCGGAGGTGGACGCGACCGGGCCGAGCACCACGAACGACGCGAGGACGAGCACGGCCCCGATTCCAGCGAGGGTGATCGAGGGGGCTGCCAGGACGCCCACGAGGGTGACCGCGAGCGCGGCGGCGCCGAGGGCCCCGCCGATGACGGCGCGGCGGCGCGAGGCACCGGAGTCGTCGACCGCGCTCTCGCGCAGCGCGGCGAGCGGCGCGGTGCGTCCGGCGCGCAGGGCGGGCAGCAGCGCCGAGCCGAGGCACACCAGGATGCCGACGGCCAGCGGCAGCAGCATCGAGAGCGGGCTGATGACCAAGTCCCCTTCGGGGAACGGGAATCCGATGGCCGGGAAGAGTGCCTGGAGTCCGGCCGCGATGCCGATGCCGCCCACGAGCCCGGCGGCCGATGCCACCACGGCCACGGCGCCCGCCTCGACGAGCGTCGCCTGCGCGACCTGGCGGCGCGCGGCCCCCAGCGCCCTCAACAGGGCGTTCTCGCGGGTGCGTTGGGCCACGACGATGGCGAAGGTGTTGTGGATCGAGAAGGTGGCGACGAGCAGCGCGATGCCCGAGAACACGAGCAGGAAGGTGGTGAAGAGGCCGAGGAACTGGCCGGAGATCATGTCGGTGTTCTCCTGCGCCGACTCCTCACCGGTGATGGCTTCGACTCCCTTGGGGAGGTGGCCGGTCAGGGAGTCGACGAGCTCCTGCTGGCTGACACCTGGCCCTGCCCGCACCTGGATGGTGGACGCCTCCCCCGGCTTCGGGGTGAGGTACTTCTCGGCGTCGGCGCGGGTCATGCCCGTGAAGGTGGTCTGCGCCATGCCGTCCTCGCCCCCGAAGGTGGCAAGGCCCACGACGGTGACCTTGAGCGGGTCGGGTGTGCGCAGCGTCGTGGTGTCACCGACCTTCAGATCGCCGGTCTTCGCGGCGCCGCGGTTGACGACGACCTCGCCGCTCTTGCGCGGGGTGCGGCCGTCGGACAGCTGGTACGCGTTGAGTTCGGGGTCGTCGATCCAGTTGCCGGCGAGGGTGGGCGGGCCCTGGCCGCCGATGGGTTTGCCGTCCGCGCCGACGAGTTGGCCGGCGCCCTGGATGTTCGGCGCGGCGGCCGCGACGCCCGGCACCTTCGCCAGGTCGTCGGCGAGCGAGGCGGCCACCGGGCTGCGGGTGCCCTGGCTCTCGCCGGGGGTGGTGATGACACTTCCGGAGCGGACGACGGCGTCGGTGCCGCTGCTGGCGCCCGCGAACATCGAGTCGAAGCTCGCGCGCAGGGTGTCACCCATCACGAGGGTCCCGGTGAGGAACGCGACGCCGAGCAGGACGGCGGAGAACGTTCCGGCGAAGCGGCGTTTGTGGGCGCGCAGGGAGGTGCGGCTGAGGCGCACGGAGGCGTTCACGGCGACACACCTCCCTGTGCGTGGTCCGGCCCGTCGAGGGCCTTCATGCGGTCGAGGACGGTGTCGGCCGTCGGCCGTTCCATCCGGTCGACGAGGCGGCCGTCCGCGAGGAAGACGACCTCGTCGGCGTGGGCGGCGGCGACCGGGTCGTGGGTGACCATGACGACCGCGCGCGAGGCCTGGCGGGCCGCGTCGCCGAGCAGCCGCAGCACCTCGCCGCCGGAGCGTGAGTCGAGGTTGCCGGTCGGTTCGTCGGCGAAGACGACGTCGGGCCTGCCCACGAACGCCCGTGCCACGGCGACGCGTTGCTGCTGCCCGCCGGAGAGTTCGGCGGGCCGGTGGTGCAACCGGTCGCGCAGTCCTACGACATCGATGAGCGCGTCGAGCCACTCGCGGTCGGGGCGCTGCCCCGCCAGGTCGATCGGCAGCGTGATGTTCTCGGCGACGTTCAGCGTCGGTACGAGGTTGAACGCCTGGAAGACGAACCCGACGCGGTCCCGCCGCAGCAGGGTGAGCCGCCGGTCGTCGAGGGCGCCGAGCTCGGTGTCACCGATGTACGCGGCGCCCTCGGTGAGGGTGTCGAGCCCGGCCGCGCAGTGCATCAGGGTCGACTTCCCCGACCCCGAAGGCCCCATGATCGCGGTGAACCTTCCGGCGCGGAAGCCGACGCTCACACCGTCGAGGGCACGGACGGCGGTGTCACCGGAGCCGTACACCTTGACGGCGTTCTCGACGCGCGCCGCGAGGGTGGTGGGGGTGCGCGTGGAGGCGGCGGCGGTGGCGGTCATGACGCGCCGCCCTTGGCTCCGCGGTCGGCGGCGTAGTGCCCGAACTCCTCGTTCAGCACGGTCAGTCGGCGCCAGTACTCGTCCTCGTCGATCTCACCGGCGGCGAAGCGCCGGCCGAGCACGGCGATCGGCGAGTTCTCGTCGACGCCGGGGCGGCCGGGGCCGAAGCCGGGGCGCCAGGGTCCGCGTCGGCCGCGCCAGACGGTGCGCCGCAGCAGCGTGACGACGCCGACGATCACGGCGGCCCAGATCAGCGGGAAGAGGAGAATCCAGGGTCCGGGGCCGTTGCCGGGACCGAATTCCGCGAGGGTCTGCATCTGACTCAACTCCCATGGTGTGTGGCGCCCGGCGCGCTGTGCCGGAGGCCGTTCGTGGTGATGAGTCGAGACTCGCTCGCGAAGGGGGTCCGAGTCGTCGTACGGCCAGCGGCAGTGCGGGTACCTCCGTGGGAGTACGCGTGGGTGGGCGGGCTGCTCCTTGCGGCTGTAACTACTGGTACGTACAGTGTGGCCATGGCCACCACTCAGGAGCGACTGATCGAGACGACCCGCGAGCTCCTGTGGGAGCGCGGGTACGTCGGCACGAGCCCGAAGGCGATCCTGCACCGCGCGGGCGTCGGCCAGGGCAGCATGTACCACCACTTCACCGGCAAGCAGGACCTGGCGCTCGCCGCGATCGAGCGCACGGGCGCCGAGATGCGCACCCTGGTCGACCGGCTGCTCTCCGGGGGCGGCACGGCGTACGAGCGGATCGCCGCGTACCTGCTCCGGGAGCGCGACGTGCTGCGCGGCTGCCCCGTCGGGCGGCTGACGATGGACCCGGACGTGATCGTCAGCGATGAACTACGGGCGCCGGTCGACGAGACGATCGCGTACATCGAGCGCCGGATCGCCGAGGTCGTCCAAGAGGGCGTGGACAGCGGCGAGTTGGCGTCCCATCTGGTGCCGGACGAGATCGCGGCGGCCGTGGTGGCGACCGTGCAGGGCGGGTACGTGCTGGCGCGGGCCTCGGGGAACACGGCGGCGTTCGACGCGGGGACACGCGGCCTGCTGGCCCTCCTCTCCCCCACCCCACCCACCACTTCCGGCAGCACACACCACTGAGGATGCCGCCCATGCACGCGATGCAGTACGAGATCACCCTGCCCGCCGACTACGACATGGACATCATCCGCCGCCGGGTCGAGACCAAGGGACACCTCCTCGACGACTTCCCCGGCCTCGCCGCCAAGGCCTATCTGATGCGGGTACGCGGCGTCGACGGCTCCCCCGTGAACCAGTACGCGCCGTTCTACCTGTGGAACTCCCCGGCCGGCATGAACGCCTTCCTCTGGGGCCCCGGATTCCAGGGCATCGTCGAGGACTTCGGGCGCCCGGTGGTCCAGCACTGGACGTGTGTCGCGTACGAGGAGGGGTCGGCGGACACAGCCGCGGCACGGACGGCCGTGCGGCAGCGCACCCCGATCGAGGCGGGCACCGACCTCCCCAAACTGGCCGCAGAGGCGGTCGAGTTCACCGCTCAACTCGCGCTGGAGCAGGGTGTGTTGTACGCCGCCTCCGCCATCGACCCCCGCACCTGGGAGCTGCTGACCTTCTCCGTGTGGGCGCACGACACCCCCAAGGCCCCGGGCGACCGCTACCAGGTACTGCACCTCTCCCGACCCGAGCGCCCGGTATTGCACTGACCGATCCAAAACAGGTAGCGTTCCCCTCATGGCCCGACCGAGGATGTTCGACGAGGAGCGGGCCCTGGACGCGGCGATGCACGCCTTCTGGGAGAACGGCTACGAGGCCACTTCCACGCAGGATCTGTGCATCGCCACCGGACTGGGCCGCAGCAGCATCTACAACACGTTCGCGAGCAAGCACGACCTGTTCACGCGCGCGCTGACCCGATACATCGAGCGGATGACGTCGAACCAGCTGGAGATCCTGGAGGACGCCGAGCGCGCGCCGCTCGACCGGATCCGGGACCACTTCGCGATGACGGTCGACACCGAGGCCGCGACCCGCAAGGACGGGCGCAGCCGCGGCTGCCTCACGGTGAACACCACCGTGGAGCTCGCGGGGCGCGACCCGGAGTCGGCGCGGCTGCTGGAGCGGGACCAGGACGTCCGGCTGGCGGCGCTGCGCACCGTGCTCGCGGCCGGGCAGCGCGACGGTTCGATCGCCTCGCGGCGCCCGCCGGAGGAGTTGGCGCGCTTCCTCAACGCCGTGATCGGCGGGATGCGCGTGGCCGGACAGGGCGGCGCCGACCGTGCGGTCCTGGAGTCCACGGCGCGCATCGCCATGGACGCGCTCACCGGCTGATCCCACTCGCACCTCCGCCACCACCTCCGCGTTCAGCGCAGCACACGCACACTCCTCGGTCAGCCATGCCCCGATTTTGTACTGCACCATCCAAAACGCACCACTCGAAACCAGCGTCTCCTGGAGGGACACCCATGCCACGCGCCGTATACGTCCTGGCCCTCGGCATCTTCGCCATGGTCACCAGCGAGTTCGTCGTCGCGGGTCTGATGCCGCAGATGGCGGATGGCCTTGACGCGACGATCCCGCAGATCGGGTATCTCATCACCGCCTTCGCCGTCGCGATGGCGTTCGGCGGTCCGTTCCTGACCGTCGCGCTGCTGAAAGTCCCTCAGAAGCGAGCCCTGATGGTGTTGTTCGCGGTGTTCCTCGCGGGCAACGTGCTGGCCGCACTCGCGTCCTCGTACGCCGTGATGATGGCCGCGCGCATCGTCACCGGCATCGCCTCGCAGGCCTTCTTCGGTGTCGCGCTGGCGATGTGCGCCCGCCTCACCCGGCCCGAAGTGCGCGGCCGTGCCGTGTCCGTGGCGCTGAACGGACTGATGCTCGGCACCCTGCTGGGCCTGCCGATCGCCACGTTCGTCGGTGAACACCTGGGCTGGCGCGCCGCGTTCTGGGTGATCTCCGCTCTCGCCGTACTGGCCGCCGCCGCCACGCTCGTCGGGGTGCCCGAGGTGGCGCCGAGCACGGAAGGCGGTCAACTGCGCTCGGAGTTCGGGGTGTTCAGGTCGGCACGCGTCTGGGTGACGCTGTCCACCAGCACGCTCGTCATCGGCGCCACCTTCGCCGCGTTCAGCTACCTCAACCCGATCCTCACGGAGATCTCGGGCTTCGGCGCGGGCACCGTTCCGCTGCTGCTCGTCGCGTACGGTGCGGCGACCGTGATCGGAAACATGGTCGTGGGCCGGCTCGCCGACCGGCGCACGCTGCCGGTGCTGCTCGCCGGGCTCGTCCTCAACTCCCTGTTCCTGCTGGGGTTCGCGCTGTTCGCGCAGCTGAGCACGGCCGCCGTGGTGTGCATGCTGGGCATCGGCCTCGTGGGCGTCACGATGAACCCGGCGATGGTGGTCCGGGTGCAGCGCAGGGCCAATGAGGGCGCGTTGGTGAACGCCGTGCACACCTCGTGCATCACGCTCGGCATCGTCGTCGCGACGTCGGTGGGCGGTGTCGTCATCGACGCGTACGGGCTGCGCGCGCCGCTCTGGCTCGGTCTGGCGCTCGCGCTCGCCGGGATCGCCTCGCTGGTACCGGATCTGACGGAGCGTAGGAAGCGGGTGGAGGAAGCCGTGCCCGTCCCGGTCGTCGGCGTCAGCCCGCGCTGAGCGCCCCCAGCGGGTCGTCCAGCACCGGCTGCCACGCCAACTCCGCAGCGCCCACAAGGCTGTTGTGGTCCAGCGTCGACGCCAGGATCGGGACGCCTCCGCTGCGGCCCCACAGGCTGCGGTCCGCCACGACGGCCCGCAGCCGCTCGGGGTCGGCGTCGAGGAGGGTGCGGTGGAGGCCGCCGAGGACGATGCGGTCCGGGTTGAGGATGTTGACCAGTCCGGCGAGACCGAGGCCGAGGCGGTCGATCAGGAGGGCCGTCGCCGTGCGGACCTCCGGGGCGTCCTTGGCGTTCGCAAGCAGGTCACGGGCCTGTTCGAGGAGCGAGCCGCCGGGGTCGGGGGTGCGGCCCGCCGCCGTGAGGAAGGCCAGTGGGTCCGCCTCGACGTCGAGGCAGCCGCGGCTTCCGCAGTGGCAGGGGCGGCCCTCAGGGTTCACGGTGAGGTGGCCGACCTCCAGGGCGAGGCCCGAACTGCCGGTGTGCAGATGCCCGTCGAGGACGAGCGCGCCGCCCACGCCCCGGTGGCCCGTCGCCACCAGGAGCAGGTCACGGGCGCCGCGTCCGGCGCCGTGCCGGTGTTCGGCGAGCGCGCCCAGGTTGACGTCGTTGGCCGCGAACGCCGGGATGCCCAGGCCCGCTTCCCGTACGCAGTCGGTGAAGATCTGCCGCACCGGGGCGCCCACCGGCCACGCCAGGTGCAGCGGGTTAAGGGCCGTGCCGTCGGGTTCGGCGACCGCCGAGGGGACGGCCAGGCCCGCGCCGACGCAGCGTCGGCCGCTGGTCTCCAGCAGCCGCACGCCCGCCTCCACCACCGAGCGCAGTACGTGCGCGGGGTCCGGGTCGATGATCTCGCAGCCCGGCGTGGTCGCGACGATGCCGCCGCCGAGGCCGACGAGCGCCGCCCGGTAGCCGTCCGAGTGCACCTGCGCCGCGAGCGCCACCGGCCCGTCGTCGGCCACCGACAGGCGGTGCGAGGGGCGGCCCTGGGAGCCGGACGCGGCGCTGGGCTTGGCGTCGATGCGGATGAGGCCGAGCGCCTCCAGCTCGGCGGCGACGGCGCCCGCCGTCGCGCGGGTCACGCCGAGCTCCGCGGTGAGCACGGCGCGGGTCGGGGCGCGCCCGGTGTGGACGAGTTCGAGCGCGGGTCCGAGCGCGCTGCGGCCCCGCTCCAGCCGTGGTGGCCGCCCGGCCGCGTCGCCCGCCGTGTGGCCCCCGGTCCCGGAGGCCGCCTTGCCGCCGCCCATCAGCAACTCCTCGCCCTGATCACGCTGAGGAATGGTAGCCGGTGAACGCCGCGGGGCCGATCCGCGGACCGTTGGCCGCTCCCCGCCGCTACAACCCGCTGACCCGCAACGTGATGTTGAGCCGCCCGTCGAGCCCGAGCCCGGGCGGCGCCGTCCCCGGCTCGGTCCTCGGCACCCCGTGGTACGCGAACCGTGACTCCCCGCCGAACACGAACAGGTCACCGCTGCGCAGCTCGACGTCCGTGTACGGCTTCGTACGTGTCTCGGTGTTGCCGAACCGGAAGACACATGTGTCACCGAGGCTGAGGGAGACGACCGGCGCCGTGGACCTCTCGTCCCGGTCCTTGTGCATGCCCATGTGGGCGCCGGTGTCGTAATAGTTGATCAGGGCGATGTCGTACGGATCCTGATCGGTGGCGCCGGCGTCCCCGTACGCGGCCGTGAGCGCCCGCCGTCCCAGCGTCACCAGCTCCTCCGGCATCGGCTTCACCGCCTCCCCGTCACCGTCGACGGCGGTGCGCGCGTACCCGTACGGGAACCAGTGCCAGCCGAGCCCGAACTGCCGCACGCTCATCCGGCCGCCGCCCGGCAGCCGCACGTCCCGGAGCCCGGCGGGCGGGCGCGCCCACGTCCGGCACAGCTCGACGAGGTGGCGCTGTTCGCGCGCGTCGAGCCAGTCGGGGACGTGGACGGCGCCGGGGGCGGGCTCCGTGCGGTCGCGGGCGAACAGTTCGTTCATGGGTCCCAGTGTCGCCGAAGGCGGTGGGGCAGCCGCCGCTCAGTACGGGCGCAACCGGTCCTTGGGCGCCGCCTTGCCCGGGCGGGCGGCCGTGTCCTTCGGGTACGAGATGTGTTCGGGGTCGCCGTCGGAGGTGTAGCGGGCGAGTTTCCCGGCGGCCAGCTGGTCGAGCCAGTGCGCGGAGCTGAAGCCGCCGTCCTTGCCCTTGTCGGCGCCCGAGCGGACGCGCGGGATCGCGGCCGGTTCGAAGGAGTCCGCGTACGGCGAGGGGGCCGGGTTCGCGCCGACGAGGTAGACGCCCCGGTTCTTGTACGTCGTGCCGGACGCGCTGCCGTTCAGCCCCAGGGAGGCGGGCTCGGGCTGGACGCCGTACGGGAGGGCGAGGGAGCGGACGTCGGCGTCGGGGACGTCGCGGGTGATGGACTTCTGTCCTTCGGCGATCTGGGCGCGGGCCTTGGCGGCTCCGGACTGGGCGAGATTGGCGTGGTCGAGGGTGTGGTTGCCGATCTCGAAGCCGTTCTTGTGCGCCCAGGTCAGGGCCTTCTTCTGGCCGGTGGCGGCGAAGGCGTCGCCGTTCACGAAGAGGGTGGCGCGGGGCTTGAAGCGGGGGTGTGCGGCGGCGACGTCGCGCAGGATGCCGACCGCCGAGTCCTTGGTGGGTTTCCCGTCGGAGCCGAGGTGGAGCTGGCTGTCGGTGGAGTCGTCGAAGGTGAGGACGACGGGGTGGGCGCCGGCCGGAATGTCGATCTTCCCGGTCTCGAAGTCGCCCGCGGTCACGGGCACGTAGCCCTCGCGGGCGAGGCGTTCCAGTTCCGTGCGGAAGTCCTTGGGTGTGCGGTCGTACGCGCTCTTCGGGTCGTCGACGATCTGGTGGTACATCAGCACCGGCACCGCGCCGAGTTCATTGGCGCGCACTTTTTCCGGCGCGGGAGGTTTGGCCGGTTTCGCAGCCCCGGACGTGTGTCCGGAGCCCGGGGAGCGGGAATCCTGCCGGTCATCGGCGGACCGCGGGGGCTTGGACCCCTCATTGTGCGCATCGCCCCCGGTACCGCCGCAGGAGACCACCCCCGCCACAAGGACCAGAGCGGCTACGGAAGTTGTGGCGATTCGGTGCACACGACGAAGACGGAGAAGACACAGAAGGCGCAGTAGACCACGACGCACGAGACCTCCTGGAGGATCTGCTGATGCGGCTCGACTGGAAGAACTGGCTCCGCTCCCCCACCTCCCGCTCATCCGGTTCCACGTCCGATTCGGCCGCCAGTGCTTCTCCGGCGGGCTTCCCACGCAGAAGGCCCGTCATCCTCGTGTGCGTACTGCTCGCACTGGTTCTCGCCATAGGCGGCACACTCTCGCTACGCGCCGCACACGGAACCTCCCTGAACCTCGTGGGCCTGCCGCGCGACGGCGAGGTGGGCGCGCAGGTGCTGCGCTCCGGGGAGTTCGAGGTGACGGGCGCCGACGGCGGAAAGCTGAAGGGCACGAAGGTGACCCTCGACGGCGAGCCGCTGCGCACGCGGGCCGGGCAGGGCGGCGGCCTCTCCGTCGACCTGGGCGACGTACGGGACGGCACACACCAACTGCGGGTCACCCAGCCGGGTTCGTGGCTCGGCGGTGACACCGAGGTCACGCGGAAGCTCACCGTGGACACCGCGGCGCCCCGCCTGAAGGTGGCCGACACGAAGGCCGGCGGGTTCCAGAAGCCCGTCACCGTGCGGGGCGAGGCGGCGGGCGCCCAGAAGGTGACGGTGGCCGGGCGGGCGGCGAAGCCGGCGAAGGACGGCTCCTTCGCGGTACGGCTGCCGCGCCCACCGGGGCGTACGACGGTCACCGCGACCGACGCGGCGGGCAACACGGCCCGCGAGGACGCCGAACTCACCGTACATCGGCCGCTGTTGAGGACCGTGCACGTCAGCGCGCAGGGCTGGGCCTCGGACGCGCTGCGCGGGCCCGTCATGAAGATGCTGAAGCAGAAGAAGATCAACGCGGTGCAGCTCGACATCAAGGACGAGCTCGGCGAGGTCGGTTACGACTCGAAGGTGCCGCTCGCCAAGAGCATCGGCGCGGCGAAGGGGTACTACGACGCGAAGAAGGCGGTCAAGGAGATCCACGCCGCGGGCGGGGCGGTCGTCGGCCGCATCGTCGCCTTCCGCGATCCGATCCTCGCCACCAAGTCGTGGAAGACAGGCCACCGCGACCGCGTCGTGCGCACCCCCGGCGGCGGCGCCTACAACGGCGGCAGCTACGGCCAGTTGTCGTTCACGAACTTCGCGAACAAGGAGGTCAGGAAGTACAACATCGACCTGGCCGAGGAGGCAGCGAAGCTGGGCTTCGACGACATCCTCTACGACTACATCCGCCGCCCCGACGGCCCGATCCGCAAGATGTCCTTCCCGGGCCTCGGTGACACCAGCCCCGAGCGCTCCGTCGCCGACGTCGTCGGCGAGACACGTGCCGCCGTCCGCAAGCACCACGCGTTCCTCGGTGTCTCGGTGTTCGGCATCGCCGTCGACCGGCCCAAGGAGATCGCCCAGGACGTCGGCATGCTCGCGCAGGAGGCCGACTACATCTCGCCGATGATCTACCCCTCGCACTGGGCGAAGGGCGAATACGGTGTCTCGGACCCCAACTCCCAGCCGTATCCGATCACCAAGCGCTCGCTGGCCGCCTTCGCGAAGAAGACGAAACACACCGACGCGCAGATCATCCCGTGGATCCAGGACTTCTCCCTCGGTGTCTCGTACGGCGACAAGGAGGTCCGCGAGCAGCTCGACGCGGCGAGGTCCGACGGCATCAAGGGGTTCCTGCTGTGGAATCCGGGAGTTCAGTACCACGAGGGGGCGTTGGACTGAGAGGACGGCGCCTTGGGCGCGCGCCGTGGGCGCCGTCGGACGACGGCGCTCAGCCGCGCACCACCCCGATCAGTTCGGCCACGGTGCGTGCCATCGCGTCGCGTGCCACCTTGAGGTACTTGCGCGAGTCGACCGCCTCCGGGTGTGCGGTGAGGAACTCCCGGACGGCGGAGGTCATCGCGATGTTCAGGGCCGTGCCCACGTTGACCTTGGAGATGCCGGCGCGGACGGCCGCGGCCAGCTCCGCGTCCGGCACGCCCGAGGAGCCGTGCAGCACGAGCGGTACGTCGAGGCCGTCGGCGAGCCGCTTCAGCAGGTCGTGGTCGAGGGTGGCGGTGCGGGTCGTCATGGCGTGCGAGGAGCCGATGGCGACGGCGAGCGCGTCGACGCCGGTGTCCGTGACGTAGGCGCGGGCCTCGCCGGGGTCGGTGCGGGCGCCGGGCGCGTGGGCGTCCAGCGGCCCGGCCCCGTCCTTGCCGCCGACCTGCCCCAACTCGGCTTCCACCCATAGGCCGTTGGCGTGCCCCCAGTCGGCGGCGGCGCGGGTCGCGGCGAGGTTCTCGTCGTAGGGCAGGCGCGCGGCGTCGTACATCACGGAGCCGAACCCTGCGTCGGCCGCCTGCCGCAGGAGTTCGTCGCTCTGTACGTGGTCCAGGTGCAGGCCGACGTCGACGCGCGCGGACTCGGCGGCGGCGACGGCGGCGCGGGCCAGCGGCAGGATGCGGCCGTGGCGGTAGCGGACGGCGTTCTCGCTGATCTGGAGGATGACGGGGGCGTCGACGGACTCGGCGCCCGCGACGACGGCCTCGATGTGTTCGAGGGTGATGACGTTGAACGCCGCCACGGCGCCGCGCCGGGCCGCCGCCGCGCCGACGAGGGTCCCTGTTGCTGCGAGGGGCACGGCCCCTCCCTTCTCAAGTCCTTGGCGGGGACGGTCAGTTGGCGTCGAGGATCACCGAGCGGGTGAGGTGGCGGGGGCGGTCCGGGTCGAGCTCGCGGCGGGCTGCCACGGCCACCGCGAGGCGCTGGGCGCGGACGAGTTCCGCCAGCGGGTCGAGGCGGCCCTCGATCCAGAGCGCTCCGGTCGCGGCGACCTGCCCGGCGAGACCTTCGGGGGCCTCGCCGATCATCCACGTCGCCGTACCGGACGTCGTGACGCTGATCGGGCCGTGCCGGTACTCCATCGCGGGGTACGCCTCGGTCCACGACAGGGACGCCTCGCGCATCTTCAGCGCCGCCTCGCTCGCGAGGCCGACCGTCCAGCCGCGGCCGAGGAAGGTGAACTGGCCGCAGTCCACGAGCCCTTCGGGCAGCGGCTCGGCGAGCGCCGTGCGGGCGTCGGCGACCGCCTGCTCGTCGTGCAGGCCCAGGTGGGCGCGGAGCAGGGTGAGGGCGGTGGTGGCGAAACGGGTCTGGACGACCGAGCGCTCGTCGGCGAAGTCGAGGACGACCAGGTCGTCGGCGGCGTCCGCGATCGGGGTCGCCGGGTCACCGGTGATCGCCGTGGTGCGGGCCCTGCCCCGGTGCGCGGCGAGGAGGTCGAGGACCTCGGTGGTGGTGCCGGAGCGGGTCAGCGCGATCACGTGGTCGTAGGAGCGTCCCGCCGGGAACTCCGATGCCGCGAACGCGTCGGTCTCGCCCTGCCCCGCCTGCTCGCGCAGCGTCGCGGCGGCCTGCGCCATGAACCACGAGGTGCCGCAGCCGACGATCGCCACCCGCTCCCCTGCGGCGGGCAGCGCGGCCTTGTGCCGGGTGGCGAGGCCCGCGGCCCGCGTCCAGCACTCGGGCTGGCTGTTCAGCTCGTCCTCGACGTGGCTCATACCGTTCCCCCACTCCTCGATGGGGTACGCCCGTGGGGCGCACCCGCTGGATGCGTTGCTCTGCGTCTTCCCGATTCTGCGTGTTCCTGCAAGATATAGCTAGCTTTCGCGCACAATCAAGCATTAGCGCGCAGGCCGGTTAAGGTCGTGCCACCGAACCGATCCCGCACTGATCCCGCACTGATCCCGTACTGACCCCGTACCGATCCCGTACTGAACGACGAGTTGGAGAGCCGCCGATGTCCCGCGACGCCCGCTGGAAGTCCCTCCTCGAACTGCTCGTCGAGCGCGGGCGCCTGGACGTGGAGGACGCGGCGAGCGAGCTCGGCGTCTCCGCCGCGACCATCCGCCGCGACTTCGACGGCCTCGCCGAGCAGCAGATGCTCGTACGCACCCGGGGTGGGGCCGTCGTGCACGGCGTCAGCTACGAACTCCCGCTGCGCTACAAGTCCGCGCTCGGCGCCGCCGAGAAGCAGCGCATCGCCAAGGCCGTCGCCGAACTCCTCACCCCCGGCGAGGCGGTCGGCCTCACCGGCGGCACGACCACGACGGAGGTCGCGCGGGCGCTCGCCGTCCGGCCCGACCTCTCCTCCGGATCGCCCGCCCTGACGATCGTCACGAACGCGCTGAACATCGCCAACGAGCTCGCGGTGCGGCCCCAGTTCAAGATCGTGCTCACGGGTGGGGTCGCGCGCCCGCAGTCGTACGAGTTGATCGGCCCGCTCGCCGACGGGGTGCTGGGACAGGTCACCCTCGACACGGCGGTGCTGGGTGTGGTCGGCCTCGACGTCACGCACGGCGCGTCCGCGCACGACGAGGCGGAGGCGGCGATCAACCGGATGCTGTGCGAGCGGGCGGAGCGGGTGGTGGTGGCGGCGGATTCCAGCAAGTTGGGGCAGCGGGCGTTCGCGCGGATCTGTGACGTGGCGGAGGTGGATGTGCTGGTGACGGATACGGGGGCGGATGACGGGGTTGTGGGGCGGTTCACGGAGGCGGGGGTGCGCGTACTCACCGTGTGACCGGGGCGTTTCCTACGTCGCGGGGCTCTGCCCCGGACCCCGCTGCCTCTCGTCCGACGGCGGGGCTCATAGGGACGGCGCCCACAGACGCCGGGGGCCTCGGAAACCCCCTTGTTCGGATCCGGGGTCCGGCCTACCCTGCCTTTTGTGCCGCTACTGAACAAACTCCGGGGCGTCAGCGTCGACGATCCCCGCGCCGCGTCCCTGGCCCGGCTGCGCCTGGCCATCACCGCGTTCTTCGCGCTCGACGGCTTCGTCTTCGCCGGGTGGGTGGTGCGGATTCCGGCTGTGAAGGCGCAGACCGGGGCGTCGGCGAGTGCGCTCGGGCTCGCGCTGCTGGGGGTCTCGGCCGGGGCCGTGATCACGATGATGCTGACCGGGCGGCTGTGCCGGCGCTTCGGTTCGCACGCGGTGACCGTCGCCTGCGGGGTACTGCTGCCGCTCACCGTGATCCTGCCGCCGCTGACCCACTCGCCCGTCGCGCTCGGCCTCGTCCTGCTGGCGTTCGGGGCGGCGTACGGCGGCATCAACGTGGCGATGAACAGCGCCGCCGTCGACCTGGTCGGCGCGCTCGGCAGGCCGGTCATGCCCAGCTTCCACGCCGCGTTCAGCCTCGGCGGGATGGTCGGGTCGGGGCTGGGCGGCCTGGTCGCGGGGCACCTGTCCCCCACCAAGCACCTGATCGGAATCGCCGTCATCGGCCTCGTCGTGACCGCGTGCGCCGCGCCGACGCTGCTGCGGCACCCGGCGCCGCGCCCCGTGGACCGTACGCCCGCCGCCGAGACCACCGGAACCGGCGCCCGTACGCGCATCGACGGGCGTACGCGGCTGCTCGTCCTCGTCTTCGGGCTCATCGCCCTGTGCACGGCGTACGGCGAGGGCGCCCTGGCCGACTGGAGCGCGCTGCACATGGAGCAGGACCTGCACGCCCACCCCGGCGTCGCGGCGGCCAGCTACTCGTGCTTCGCGTTCGCCATGACGATCGGCCGGCTCACCGGCACGGCGCTGCTCGAACGGCTCGGCAGGACCCGGACGTTGGTGGCCGGCGGGCTGACCGGCGCGGCCGGGATGCTGCTCGGCTCGCTGGCGCCCACGGTGTGGCTCGCGCTCCTCGGGTTCGCGATCACCGGCATCGGCCTGGCGAACCTGTTCCCCGTCGCGATCGAACGGGCCGGGGCGCTCGCGGGCCCGACGGGCGTCGCGGCGGCGTCCACGCTCGGCTACGGCGGCATGCTCCTCGGGCCGCCCGCGATCGGCTTCATGGCGGACTGGTTCTCGCTGTCCGCGGCCCTGACGAGCGTGGCGCTGCTCGCCGCCGTCGCCGCCACGATCGGCTTCGCGACGCGGCGGGTGGCGACGACGTAGAAGTTCAACCCGCTTGCGCCCGTCAACCCGCTTGCGCCCGTCAACCCGCTTGCGCCCGTGGGCGCTTCGGACGGCAGACTCTGCCCATGCAGATTGCCGAACTCATTCGAATTGTCGACATCGAGGGCCGGTCGCTCGCCGCGGCCGCCGAAGAGGCGGGCGTCGACGCCAAGGTGCCCACGTGCCCCGGCTGGCAGATCCGCGATCTTCTACGTCACCAGGGCGCGGTGCACCAATGGGCGACCTCTTACGTGGCGGAGCAGCGCAAACCGCACGGGATCGGCCACCACGAGGTCGGCCTGGACGGCGCGGAACTGCTCGCCTGGTTCCGCGAGGGCCATCGACGACTTGTCGACACGCTCACGGCGGCCCCGGCCGACCTGGACTGCTGGGCCTTCCTCCCGGCCCCTTCGCCGCTGGCGTTCTGGGCCCGCCGCCAGGCGCACGAGACGACCGTGCACCGCGTGGACGCGCAGTCGGCGCTGGCCAGGACGGTCCACGAGGAGCCGATCACCGCGGAGTTCGCGGCCGACGGGATCGACGAGCTGCTCGCCGGTTTCCACGCCCGCGAGCGCAGCCGGGTGCGCTCGGACGTGCCCCGGACCCTGCGCGTACGGGCCACGGACGCCGGCCCTGACGCCGTGTGGACGGTGCGGATCACACAGGATCCGCCGGCCACCGAGCGCGGCGCCTCGGGCGAGGCGGAGTGCGAACTGTCCGGTCCCGCGGTGCGTCTGTACCTGGCGCTGTGGAACCGGCTGCCGTTCCCCGATGTGAGCGGGGACCCGGCGTTGGCCGCGTTCTGGCGGGAGCACTCGGGGGTCTGACGTCACCGGCTCGGCTGGTGCCGCGCCGCCCGGTCCACGCGCGGCCGGCGGCGTGCCCGTCGGCCGACAACCACGGCGGCCACTCCGAGTACGAGGGCGAGGCCGGCCCCGACGACTCCGTTGCCGGTGCCGGGGCCGCCGTCGGCGAGTGCGAGGTCGACGGCGCCGACGACGATCGCGACGAGCCCCGCGACCTGGGCGGCGAACGCGGCCTTGCCGGCGCGGTCACCGATCCGGCCGGTCAGCGCGAGGACGGCGAAGATCACGCCGATCAGTCCGACGCCCGCGGCGGCCGAGGACCACACGCGCTCGGCGGTCCAATAGGGGGTGTCGGCGTCGGCCGCCTGGACGGAGACGAGCGCCGACCGCACTGACATCAAGCCCGACATGGGATTCTCCTTCACCTTCGCCGCGTTGCGAGTTGACGCTTCGAGGATGTCGCCGGGGCCGGGGACCCGTCGTCCGGCAGCCGTGGACTCTTCGGGCTACCGCGGCTGCCGCAGCCGCCGTCGCCGTACCGCGTCCGCGGTAGCCCGCCGGTCCTCCGCGCGCACGGTCCGCCCGTGCCGCACCGCGGCTACATTGCGCGCATGGGCACGGAACGGTTCGCTGTGCGGGCGGGTGTCAGGGACGCGGTGATCGCCGGGTGTGTGACGGTGCTGCTGCTCGCCGCCGATCTCTCCGGCGCCCGGGCCGGTACCCGGCTCGAACTCCTCGGCCACGCCCTGCTGTTGACCGGCGGGCTCGCGCTGTACGCGCGCCGCAGGGCCCCGGTCGCCGTCCTGGCGGTCACCGGCCTGTGCGCGGTCGGCCACCAGGCGGCGGGCGTCGATGTGCCGGTCGTGGCGTTCCTGTTCGCGGTGTACGCGGCGGTGCGCGAGGGCCACCGGCTGAGCACGGTGGTGGCGTCGGTCGCGGTGATGGCGGCGCTGCCGCTCGCGTATCTCGTCTCGCCGGGCGGCGATTCGGTGCGCGCGGCGTTCACGCACTCGCGCGGCGCCCTCGAACTGGGCTGGCTCGTCGCGGCCGGCGCGGCGGGGGAAGCGCTGCGGCAGGCCGAGCGGCGGGCGGACGAGGCGGAGCGCACGCGGGAGGAGACCGCGCGGCGCCGCGCCGACGAGGAACGGCTGCGGATCGCAAGGGAGTTGCACGATTCACTGACCCACCAGATCTCGATCGTCAAGCTCCAGGCCGAGGTCGCCGTGCACGTGGCGCTCCGGCGCGGCGAGCGGCCGCCCGAGCCCCTGCTGGCGATCCAGGAGGCGGGCCGGGAGGCGAGCCGGGAGCTGCGCGCGACGCTGGAGGCGCTGCGCGACGACGACACTCGTCCGCCGCACACCCTCGACGACATACCGGAGTTGGTGAAGCGGTCCTGCACGGGCGGCCTGGAGACGCGGCTGACGGTCGAGGGCGCGCCCCGTGACGTGCCGGCCGCCGTGCAGCGCACCGCGTACCGCGTCGTCCAGGAGGCGTTGACGAACGTCGCCCGGCACGCCGCCGCCCGCACCGCCGAGGTCACCGTCGAGCACCGCGAAGGCTCCCTCACCCTGTGCGTCGAGGACGACGGCGGGGCCCGGCCCGGCTCCGCCCCGCTGCCCGGCATCGGGCTGCTGGGCATGAACGAGCGTGTCACGGCGCTCGGCGGCACCCTGCGCGCCGGGCCGCGCGCCGAGGGCGGGTTCCGGGTCCTGGCCGAGCTGCCCGTGGAGCGCACCCCATGACCGGGCGCGCGGGGCGCACGATCCGGGTGGTCCTGGTCGACGATCAGCCGCTCATCCGCAGCGGGTTCCGCGCGCTCCTCGACCTGGAGGACGACATCGAGGTGGTGGCCGAGGCCGCCGACGGCGAGGAGGGCCTCGAACTCGTCCGGCGGCATCTGCCGGACATCGTGCTGCTCGACATCCGGATGCCGGTCGTCGACGGCATCGAGGCGACCCGCCGGATCGCCGCCGACCCGGCCCTCGACCAGGTGCACGTGGTCGTCCTGACCAACTACGGCCTGGACGAGTACGTCTTCGACGCGCTGCGGGCGGGCGCCGCCGGGTTCCTGGTGAAGGACATCCTGCCGCAGGACCTCCTGCACGCGGTCCGGGTCGCGGCGCGCGGCGAGGCACTGCTCGCGCCGTCCATCACCCGGAAACTGATCGACCGTTACGTCACCCAGCCGCCGCATCCCGGCCTGGCGAAGGGCCTGGACGAGCTGACGAACCGGGAGCGCGAGGCCGTCGTCCTGGTCGCCCACGGGCTGTCCAACGACGAGGTCGCGGCGCGCATGGTGATCACCCCGCTGACCGCGAAGACCCACATCAACCGTGCCATGTCCAAGCTCCACGCCCGCGACCGCGCCCATCTCGTGGTGCTGGCCTACGAGTCCGGGATCGTCGCCCCGCGCGGCGCCCCGTGACCCGCGGTCCGGCTCAGCCCAGCCACCCCGGCCGGACGAGCCCCGACTCGTAGGCCAGCACGACCAGTTGGGCGCGGTCGCGGGCGCCGAGCTTCACCATCGTGCGGCTCACGTGCGTCTTCGCGGTGAGCGGGCTGACGACGAGGCGGCGGGCGATCTCCTCGTTGGTCAGGCCGATGCCGACGAGCGCCATCACCTCCCGCTCCCGCTCGGTCAGTTCGGCGAGCGGAGCGGCGGCCTCCGGCTCCTTCGAGCGGGCCGCGAACTCGGCGATGAGGCGTCGGGTGACGCCCGGCGAGAGCAGCGCGTCACCGTGCACCACGGCCCGTACGGCGCGCAGCAGTTCGTCCGGTTCGGTGTCCTTGACGAGGAACCCGGAGGCGCCGGAGCGGATGGCCTCGAAGACGTACTCGTCGAGCTCGAAGGTGGTCAGCATGACGACCTTCACCGCCTCCAACCCGGCGTCCTCGCTGATGCGCCGGGTCGCCGCGAGGCCGTCGAGCAGCGGCATGCGGATGTCCATGAGCACGACGTCGGGGCGCAGTTCGCACACGAGCCGCACGGTCTCCTCGCCGTCGGCGGCCTCGCCCGCGACCTCGATGTCGTTCTGCGCGTCGAGCAGCGCCCTGAATCCGGCGCGGACGAGCGACTGATCGTCGGCGAGCAGTACGCGGATCACGGCGTGGCCTCCCGGTTCGTGGCGGTGAGCGGCAGCCGCGCCACCACTCGGAACCCACCGTCGGCGCGGCCGTCGCGCGGTCCCGCCTCGATCGTGCCACCGAGGGCGGTGGCGCGCTCGCGCATTCCGGCGAGCCCGTTGCCGCTGCCGCCCGCGTCGGCGCGGGTCGCGGGCCCGTCGTCGTCGACGGTGAGGGTCAATTCGCTGTCGGTGTACGTGAGTTGTACGCGCGCGTGGCGTGAGCCCGAGTGCCGTACGACGTTGGTGAGCGCCTCCTGGACGATGCGGAACGCGGCGAGGTCGGTGCCCGGGGGCAGCGCGGTGCGGGTGCCGTCGGTGGTGCCGTCCGTGGCGACGTCTGTGATGACGTCGACGGTGAGTCCGGCGCTCGCGGCCTGGTCGACGAGTTCCGGGAGCCGGTCGAGGCCGGGGGCCGGGGCGCGTGGGGCGTCGCCGGGGGCGCGGAGGGTGTCGAGGACCTGCCGCACCTCCCCAAGCGCCTCCTTGCTGGCGCTCTTGATGGTGGTGAGCGCGGTCCGCGCCTGCTCGGGGTCGGTGTCGAGGAGGGCGAGCCCGACGCCCGCCTGCACGTTGATCACGGAGATGGAGTGGGCGAGCACGTCGTGCAGTTCGCGGGCGATGCGCAGGCGCTCCTCGTCGGCCCGCCGCCGCGCGGCCTTCTCCCGCTCCACGCGCGCGTGCTCCCACTGCTCGCGGCGCACCCGGGCCAGTTCGGCGATCGCCATGACCGCGAGCACCCAGGCCGCGACGATTCCCTCCTGCCCCCAGGAGGCGGGCCCGTCGCCGGTCGGCGGCAGATACGCGTACAGCCAGTGCCCGATGAGCAGATGGCCGGCCCAGAGCATCCCGGCCGCCGCCCACGCCGCCCACCGGCGGCCCGCCACGATCGCGGAGAAGCAGGCGAGGGCCACGAGCAGGAACACCGGGCCGTACGGGTACCCGGCGCCCAGGTACACGGTCACGCACGCCGTCGTACCGAACGCGACGGCGACGGGGTACCGCTGCCGCCACAGCAGCAGTGCGCCTCCGGCGAGCATCAGGAGCCGCGCGAACACGTCGAGGTCGGCGCGCTCGCCCGCCTGCCCGTGCGCGGCGAAGTTCGTGCCCAGGAGCACGAACGCGGTGACCAGCAGCGTGGACCGCCACGGCCACCGGCGCCCGCCCTCGGCAGACCGGCTCCAGGCAGGCCCGATCCCGGCGGGGCCGCTCCCGGCAGGGCCGCTCCCAGCAGGGCCGCTCCCAGCAGGCCCGCTCCCGGCGAGCCCGCTCCCCCACCGGGCACGCAGCCACGGTGGACCGCCCCACCGCGGGGGCGGACCACCGTCGCGTACGCGCTGCTCGTCCATGTCGCCACGCTAAGCGCCGGGTCCGACATCGGGCGTCCGCCGTGCGAGGTGATCACGCGTACTTCCCGGGGAGTACGCGCGCGTGGTGGCTATCGGGTGGTGGCTATCGGGTGAGCCCGACGTCCTTCGCGAGCCGTGCCGCGGCGTGCGCGAAGAAGGCCGAGCGGTCCTCGACGACCCGGTTGAACTGGCCGAACAGCTCGAAACCGACGAGCCCGAAGAGCTGCGCCCACGCGGCAACGAGCGCGGCCACCACCTCCGGCGGCAGGTCAGGCGCCAGCTCCGCCGCCATCCGCTCGGCCTCGGGCCGCACCGCGTCCGCGAGCGGGGGCGCGGTCACGCCGCCGCCCTGATGGGCGTCGCGCACGATCCCGATGAGCAGTTGCCCCACGCGCGCGGCCGCCTGGACCGTGGTGTCCGGGGCCGTGTAGCCGGGCACCGGGGAGCCGTAGATGAGGGCGTACTCGTGCGGATACGCGAGGGCCCAGTCGCGCACCGCCACGCACACCGAGGTCCAGCGTTCCGTGGCCGACGACGTCCGGACGAAGCCGACGTCGGCATGCTCGGCGGCCGCGCCCAGCGCGTCGTACGCGTCGATGATGAGCGCGGTCAACAGCTCGTCGCGGCTGGGGAAGTAGCGGTACAGGGCCGAGGAGACCATGCCGAGCTCCCGGGCCACGGCGCGCAGCGACAGCTTCGCAGCGCCGCCTTCGGCGAGCTGTCTGCGCGCCTCGTCCTTGATGGCGGCGGTGACCTCCTGCCGGGCGCGGGCGCGGGCTCCTTGGGCGGCACTGGTGGCGCGTGGGGGTGTGCTGCGGCTCGTACTCATGGGTCGAGTCTTCCACGGTGGCGGAGCGCCGCACACATTGCGGTGCACTGTTCAAAAAAGAGAGCACCGCTCTTGCTTTGGATCACCGAACCCGTGCACACTGCTCTCAAGCGAGAGCACCGCTCTCGAAAAACTCTCTCCGGGAGTCACCATGGCCGCACAGCCCGAGCCCTACTACCTCAAGGCCACCCCCTCCGCCGCGCGCATGAACAAGGCGATCGGCTGGCTGGCCCGCCGCGGACTCAGCCTCGCCGGCTCCGCGGAGCTCTCCGTACGAGGCCGCAAGAGCGGCCAGATGCAGCGCATCCCGGTCAACCCGCACACGTACGAGGGCGAGCAGTACCTCGTCTCGGCCCGCGGCCACTCGCAGTGGGTGAAGAACATGCACGCCGCGGGCGGCGGGGAGCTGCGGGTGGGCCGCAAGGTCCGCGCGTTCGAGGCCGTCGAGCTGGCCGACGACGACCTCAAGCGCGAGGTGCTGCGCACCTACCTGGAGCGGTGGGGCTGGCAGGTGAACGACTACTTCAAGGGCGTCACGGCGAAGTCGACGGACGACGAGATCTCCGCCGCATCGCCGGACCACCCGGTGTTCCGCATCACGGTCGGCGAGTGACCGTCGGCGGCCCTCAGCGGTCGAGCCGCGACAGCGCCCGCCCCGCCATCGGATGCGTCCGCACCAGCTCGCCCAGGGTCGTCGAGCCCCGGGTGATCCTCGCGAACGCGTTCCATGCGGGGCGCAGCGAGGTGAGCGCCGCGTGCAGCAGCCCCGGCTTGCGCTCGAAGACGGTCAACATCCGCTTGCCGACGGCCATTTCGACGCCGAGCCCGGCCTTGACGGCGAACGCGTAGTTCAGCGCCTGCCGCCGCGCGTCCACCGCGTCGTGCGCCTCGGCGACGCGCACCGCCCACTCCCCCGCGAGCCGCCCGGAGCGCAGCGCGAACGAGATGCCCTCGCGGGTCCACGGCTCCAGGAGCCCCGCCGCGTCGCCGCACACCAGGACCCGCCCGCGCGAGAGCGGCGAGTCGTCGGCGCGGCAGCGCGTCAGATGTCCGGAGGAGATCGAGGGCTCGAAGCCGGCGAGCCCGAGCCGCGCGATGAAGTCCTCCAAGTACCGCTTGGTGGCGGCCCCTTCGCCCTTCGCCGAGATCACGCCGACCGTGAGCGTGTCCCCCTTCGGGAACACCCACCCGTAACTGCCGGGAATCGGCCCCCAGTCGATGAGCACGCGCCCCCGCCAGTCCTCCGCGACCGGCTCCGGCACCGGGATCTCCGCCTCAAGACCCAGGTCGACCTGGTCCATCTCCACGCCGACGTGCGCGCCGATCCGGCTGGCGCTGCCGTCGGCTCCGACCACCGCCCGCGCGAGGATCGTCTCGCCGTCCTGCAGCCCCACCGCGACGGTGCGCCGGTCGGGGACGGCGCTGCCGTGCTGCTCGACGCGCGTCACCGTGACGCCGGTGCGCAGTTCGGCGCCCGCCTTCTGCGCGTGCTCGACGAGCTGGGCGTCGAACTCGGGCCGGTTGATGAGCCCGAACAGCATCTTCTTGGAGCGCCGGGTGCGCGTGTACTTGCCGTTCAGGGAGAACGTCACCGCGTTCACCCGGTCCTTGAAGGGCAGCACGAAGCCGGGCGGCAGCGAGTCCCGCGACGGGCCGATGATGCCGCCGCCGCACGTCTTGTAGCGGGGCAGTTCGGCCTTCTCCAGGAGCAGCACCCGACGCCCCGCGCTCGCGGCCGCGTACGCGGCGGACGCCCCGGCCGGGCCCGCGCCCACGACGACGACGTCCCACACACTCCCGGACTGCCCGCCGTCCACGCTCCCGGACTGCCCGTCGTAGCCCGTCTCGTTGCCGTCCGTGCCGCCCGTCGCCGGGTTCTCGCTGCTCACGATGGTCTGCTGCTCCCGTTTCGCCCATCTTGGAATGCCTGCCGCACCTGTCCCAGGCATCCTACGGCGGGCCGTGTGTCAGCCCGCTGTGGGAGGATCTTCCGCACAGCTTGAAGCACACACCCTGCACAACGTCGCACCCACGAGGAGCGTGCCCATGTCGCCGCGTCCGATTGCCGAGACCGTCGCCTCGCTCATGCCGAAGGCCAAGGCGGAGCTGACCGAACTGGTCGCCTTCAAGTCGGTCGCGGACTTCGAGCAGTACCCGAGGAGCGAGAGCGAGGGCGCCGCGAACTGGGTCGCCGACGCGCTGCGCACAGAGGGCTTCCAGGATGTGGCACTGCTCGACACCCCGGACGGCACGCAGTCGGTGTACGGCTTCCTGCCGGGCCCCGAGGGCGCGCCCACGGTGCTGCTGTACGCGCACTACGACGTGCAGCCGACGCTGGACGAGTCGGCGTGGGTGACGCCCCCGTTCGAGCTGACGGAGCGCGCGGACGGCCGCTGGTACGGGCGCGGCACCGCCGACTGCAAGGGCGGTGTGCTGCTGCACCTCCTGGCGATCCGCGCGCTGAAGGCGAACGGCGGGGTGCCGGTCGGCGTGAAGGTGATCGCGGAGGGTTCCGAGGAGCAGGGCACGGGCGGCCTTGAGCGCTACGCCGAGCAGCACCCGGAGCTGCTCACGGCCGACACGATCGTGATCGGCGACGCGGGCAACTTCCGCGTCGGCCTGCCCACGGCTACGGCGACGCTGCGCGGCATGACCCTGGTGCGCGTCGAGATGGCCACCCTCGAAGGCAACCTGCACTCCGGCCAGTTCGGCGGCGCCGCCCCGGACGCGCTTGCCGCCCTGGTCCGCGTACTGGACTCGCTGCGCGCCGAGGACGGCTCGACGACGATCGACGGCCTGGACCCGTCCGCCTCCTGGGACGGCCTGCAGTACGACGAGGACGCGTTCCGCAAGGACGCCAAGGTGCTCGACGGCGTCGACCTGATCGGCTCCGGCTCGGTCGCCGACCGCATCTGGGCGCGCCCCGCCATGACCGTCCTCGGCATCGACTGCCCGCCGGTCGTCGGCGCGACGCCGTCCGTGCAGGCCGGCGCCCGCGCGCTGATCAGCCTGCGCGTGCCGCCTGGCACGGACGCCGCGGAGGCCACGAAGCTCCTCATGGCGCACATCGAGGCGCACACCCCGTGGGGCGCCCAGGTGAAGGTCGAGCAGATCGGCCAGGGCCAGCCGTTCCGCGCGAACACCGAGAGCCCCGCGTACGCGGCGCTGGCCGACGCGATGCGGCAGGCGTACGACGGCCAGGAGATGCAGTACGCGGGGCAGGGCGGCTCCATCCCGCTGTGCAACACGCTCGCCGCGCTCTACCCGGAGGCGGAGATCCTCCTCATCGGCCTGAGCGAGCCGGAGGCCCAGATCCACGCGGTGAACGAGTCGGTCTCCCCCGAGGAACTGGAGCGCCTCTCGGTCGCCGAGGCCCTCTTCCTCCAGAAGTACGCGTCCGCCAACTGACGCGCCCCCAGGGCGAATCTGCTCTGGGCCAAGTCGTACGTCGCCCTGCCCGCGCCCCTCGTACGGTCGCGGGCATGACGCCCTACGCACCCACCGAAGTCCTCGACCTCACGCCCCGCCTGCGCATGCTGCGCTTCCCCGTGGGCCAGGCCTACCTCTGGCGCGACGACGGGGAGTTGACCCTGATCGACGCGGGCGCGCCCGGAGCCGGCGGGCCCATCGCGGACGTCGTACGGGACTGGGGCCACGCCCCCGAGGACGTACGCCGTATCGTCCTGACGCACTTCCACGAGGACCATGCGGGCGGCGCCGGGGAGTTCGCGCGCCTCAGCGGCGCCGAGGTGTCCGCGCACCGCCTCGACGCCCCGTACGTGCGCGGCGAGGCGACGGGCCCAAGTCCGGTCTACGAGGACTGGGAACGCCCCCTCCACGCGCATGCCTTGGCCCAGCTCCCGGCGCCGCCCGCCGCCCCTGTGCTCCCTTACGAAGTAAGGGAGTTGGAGGACGGCGACACGCTCGACTTCGGGGACGGGGCGCGGGTGGTCGGCGCGCCCGGCCACACCGACGGCTCGATCGGCATCCATCTCCCGCACCACGGCGTGCTGTTCACGGGCGACGCGATCGCCGTGTCACCGCTGGACGGCCAGGTCGTCCTCGGCGTGTTCAACCTCGACAAGGAGCGGGCGATCGCCTCGTACCGGCGGCTCGCCGCGCTCGACAGCGAGGTGGCCTGCTTCGGGCACGGCGACCCGCTGGTGGGCGGGGCGGGCGAGGCGCTGCGCACGGCCGTGGCGCGCGCTCACCCCACCGGCACCCCGGCCTCCAAGTAGTGGGCCGCCCCGCGTTCACGCGCCCTTAGAGCCCAGCGCAACCGTTCGAACCGCACGGGCGGCAGCATCACCGCGGCCTCGCTCTCCGTCACGAAGCGCCAGGCGCGCAACTCGGGCCCCGGCAGCAGCACTTCGCTCGCCCGGGCCCCCGCGAGCCGGCCACCGTCGAAGAGCAGGCGAAGGCCGCCGTAGCCGGGCGGCATGGGCGACTCCCAGTCGACGACCAGCAGGCGCGGCACGTCGTCGAGCCGTATGCCGGTCTCCTCCTCCACCTCGCGCACCCCCGCGCGCGCGGGTGCCTCGCCCGCCTCGACGACCCCGCCGGGGAACTCCCAACCGGGCTTGTACGTAGGGTCGACGAGCAGCACCCGGTCCTCGTCGTCGAAGAGCAGCACCCCCGCCGCGACGGTCTCCGCGGTCGGCTCGGGCGTCTGGACGATGTCGCAGGAGGCCGCGTCCCCGGTGCGCAGCGCCGCGGCGATCCGGACGGCGGTCTCGTACGGGGACAGGCCGCCGTTGTCGACGGGGTACGCGTCGGCGGCGAGCCAGCCTCCGAGCGCCACGCGGTAGTGCTCGATGTCGGCGGGGGGCTCGCCCGCGGGGTCACGGGTGCGCAGGATCGTTTCCCCTGGAGCGAGCAGCACATGGCACACGGGAATCCGCCGGGCCGCGAGCCCCCCGAAGACCTCGTCGCGGTACTCCTCGCGCAGCAGTCCCATCGGCACCACGAGTACGCCACCCAGCTCGGCGAGGAGCGCCGCCGCCGTGTCGACGACCATGCGCCGCCAGATCGGCAGGTCCTGATAGGTGTTCACCTCGGCGAGCCGCTTCGCCGGTAGCAACCGTTCCAGGTCTTCCTCGATCACCTCGGGGTCGAAGAGTGTGCAATTGGGGATCAGGTCGATCAACTCCCGCGCCGCGGTGGTCTTTCCCGCACGGGATGCCCCGTTGATCCAGACGATCACGGTTCCCCCTCTTCCATCGGCCCCCTGTGGCTTGCCCGGAACACCCTGCCACGGAAACCAGCCGCTGATGAGGGGATCGGTGTATGGGCCAGCAACTGCGGTCCAGTGGGCGGCCGACGTGCGGCGCCCGCCCACCGCCCAGGGAAGTCGCGGTAGACGGGCCCTCCGTACCAGGCGGTCGCACGCCATGACACCGCCCGGGCGTCTCCGGGGATCGGGGGGAGCCCGGAGACGCGCACGGGAGACCCGACGGCTCAATGGCACCCACCGCTGCCCGACGGTGGGCGATCGGCCTGATCCCGGCCTCCCGCTCTCTCCGGGCCAGTCAAGCGCGACCCCACCGCGAGCGACACCGTGTGTGCGCGGTCGGCGACGGTGCGGAGTTCACACGGGGTGCGAGCCGAACACACCGGGTGCATCGGGAGAGCAAGGCAGCGCCAACTGTCAAGTGGATTCCGGGGAATTCACCCCATCAAGTGGCGTTATCCGCCCAGGAATCGTTCCGTCGACCCAGCGTGACCGCCGTCCGGCTAGCGTGCTCGACCTGGCACCCTGGACCCCGGTGGCCTCATCCCGCCCGACCGGCACCGCTTTCGGTTCCGGACGGGCCCTTGACCCGGGGGTCCAGATGCTTCGGAGCTGTCACCAGGGCTACGCTGTCGGCTCTTTCGACGAGACGACCACGTACGACGACGAGTTTCCCGCGCCCCGACTGCGCGCCGAAGGGGACTGCGTCGTCGTCGAACTCTTCGGCGAGATCGACATCTTGGCGTTCCACCACCTCGCCCCGCTCTTCGACTCCCTGACCTCGGGGCCCTATCGCCTGGTGGTGGCCGACCTGACCCGGACCACGTTCATCGACTGTTCCGGGCTCCGGCTCCTCGTACGCGCCGCCCACCGGGCCCGCGACCGGGACGGCCGCGTCACCGTGGTCTGCCACGAGCGCCTCACTCTCCGCCTCATCGAACTCGGCGGCCTGACCAGGCTGTTGACACCGGTGGAGACCGTGGAGCAGGCGGTGTGCCGTGACCCGGACGCGCCGGAGGACCGTGGGCAGCCGCCTGTCGCGGGGTGAATCGACGGGGCATACGGGCGGGCGAGGGCGCGGCTTCCGCCCCCGTACGGTCGGCCGGAAGTGGCGTGCCGCGCAACGCCCGCGCCGCGCAGCGCCTCACACCGCCTGTCGCGGCACTCCGTTCACACCCGAGCCCGTACCGCGCAGCGCCGCTGCCGCCGCGCCCACGAGGCCCGCGTCCGTACCGGTCGAGGCCGGGGCCACCGTGAGGCCCTGGACGAAGGACAGCGTGGCGTAGTCGCGCAGCGCGCGGCGCAGGGGCGTGAACAGGACGTCGCCCGACTTGGCCACGCCGCCGCCGATCACCGCGATGTCGATCTCCACCAGCGTCGCCGTCGCCGCGATGCCGGCCGCGAGGGCCTGGGCCGCGCGCTCGAACGAGGCGATCGCCACCGGGTCACCTGCGCGGGCCGCTTCGGCCACCGCCGCGGCGGTCGCGTCGCCGTCGGGGCCCGGCTTCCAGCCCTCGGCCAGAGCGCGGCGGGCGATGTTGGGACCGCTGGCGATGCGCTCGACGCAGCCGCGCGCCCCGCACGGGCAGGGGTCGCCGTCCAGGTCGACGCTGATGTGGCCGATGTGCCCCGCGTTGCCGGTCGGCCCGGGGCGCAGTTCGCCGCCCAGGATCAGGCCGCCGCCGACACCGGTCGACACGACCATGCACAGCGCGTTGTCGTGGCCGCGGGCCGCGCCCTGCCAGTGCTCGGCGGCCGTGATCGCGACGCCGTCGCCGATCAGCTCGACGGGAAGCTCACCAGTGACCGCGCGCACCCGGTCGACCAGCGGATATCCGCGCCAGCCCGGCACGTTGACCGGGCTGACCGTGCCCCGCGAGCGGTCCACGGGACCGGCGCTGCCGATGCCCACGGCGCGCACCCGGGGCCACGGCGCGGCGGCCGTCAGCTCGCCGAGCACCGCCTCCACCGCGCCCATCACCGTGTCGCCGTCCTCCTGCGCGGGGGTCGGCCGCTGGGCCCGTACGAGGAGCCGGCCCCGGTCGTCCACAAGGGCACCGGCGATCTTGGTGCCGCCGATGTCGAGCGCGGCGACGAGGTCCATGTGCATCGGTGTCTGGTCTCCCGGAAAAGGCAGGTCGAGGGGCGGGCCGAAGGCGGTCGCGTCGATGGTCGCGGACAGCGGCCGGGGCGATGGTAGACAGTCTCTCCCGCATCTGACAACGTTGTCCAGGCCCTATGCTCGACGCCACACGCCCAGGCGACAGGACAGGACAGCGCACAGTGGACCGTACCGCCCCCCGTACCGAAAGCCGCTATGGCAACCGCCCGACGATGAAGGACGTCGCGGCGCGCGCCGGGGTCGGCCTGAAGACGGTCTCCCGCGTCGTGAACGCGGAGCCCGGTGTCACCGAGGACACCGAGCGCCGTGTCCAGGAGGCGATCGCCGCGCTCGGCTTTCGGCGCAACGACAGCGCGCGCGTCCTGCGCAAGGGGCGTACGGCGAGCATCGGACTCGTCCTGGAGGATCTGGCCGACCCGTTCTACGGTCCGCTCAGCCGCGCCGTCGAGGAGGTCGCGCGGGCGCACGGAGCGCTCCTCATCAACGGGTCCAGTGCCGAGGACCCGGAGCGGGAGCAGGAATTGGTGCTGGCGCTGTGCGCGCGGCGCGTGGACGGGCTCGTGGTGATCCCGGCGGGGGCCGACCACCAGTATCTGGAGCCGGAGATCGCGGCGGGTGTCGCGACCGTGTTCGTGGACCGGCCCGCCGGGAGGATCGACGCGGACGTGGTGCTGTCGGACAACTACGGTGGCGCGCGGGACGGGGTCGCCCATCTCATCGCGCACGGGCATCGGCGGATCGGCTTCATCGGTGACCAGCCGCGCATCCACACGGCGGTGGAGCGGCTTCGTGGGTACCGGGCCGCCATGGAGGAGGCCGGGCTCGACGTCGACGAGCGGTGGGTGTCGCTCGGTGTCACCGATCCGGAGCGGGTGCGGCGGGCGGCCGAGGAGATGCTGTCGGGCCCGGATCCGGTTACGGCGATCTTCGCGGGCAACAACCGTGTGACGGTGACGGTGGTGCGGGTTCTGGCCGAGCGCGAGCGGGGTGTCGCCCTGGTCGGGTTCGACGACATCGAACTGGGTGACCTGCTGAAGCCGGGGGTGACGGTGGTGGCGCAGGATGCGGCGCAGCTGGGGCGTACGGCGGCGGATCGATTGTTTCTGCAGTTGGACGGGGCGGGGCTGGCGCCGGAGCGGATAGAGCTTCCTACGCGGTTGATTCGGCGGGGGTCGGGGGAGATTCCGCCTGCGGGTTGAGCGGGCCGGATCGGTTGCGGCCCCGGTAGGTCCGGTGCGGCACCCCGGGGGTGACGTCGCGGGGCTCTGCCCCGGACCCCGCTGCTCAATCGCCGCAGGGGCTTGATTTGTCCGCACCGTGGCATGCGGACGCCATGAATGCGCCGAGCACGCGACGCAGAGGGCTTGATTTGTCCGCACCGTGGTGTGCGGACGTGTGAATGCGCCACTGCCCCTCCCCGGCCGTCCCCGGGGAGGGGCAGTGGTGGTTCGCGGGGCGGTGCTACTGGGCCGTGGCCGTCAGGTCGCCGCGGCGGGGGGCGGAGTAGGACTCCAGGTCGGCGCGGGTGAGGCCGGAGAGGCGGGCGACCTCGGCGGTGTCGAGGGCGCCGCAGTCGAGGCCGCGCAGCAGGTACCCGGCGAGGGCCTTGGCGGTGGCGGGCTCGTCGGCGATGTCGCCCTCGGACTGGTTGGCGTACGCGGCGAGGCGCGCGGCTGCGGCCTCGAAGCCCTCGCGGTAGAACGCGAAGACGGCGGCGTAACGGGTCGGGATGTGGCCCGGGTGCATGTCCCAGCCCTGGTAGTAGGCGCGGGCCAGGGCGCGGCGGGTGAGGCCGAAGTGCAGGCGCCAGGCGTCGTGCACCTTCTCCGTGGAGCCGACCGGGAGGACGTTCGTGGAGCCGTCCGAGACGCGGACCCCGGTGCCGGCCGCGGCGACCTGCATGACGGCCTTCGCGTAGTCGGCGGCCGGGTGGTCGCTGGCCTGGTAGGCGGCGGAGACGCCGAGGCAGGCGCTGTAGTCGAAGGTGCCGTAGTGCAGGCCGGTGGCGCGGCCCTCGGCGGCCTCGATCATGCGGGCCACGGTGGCGGTGCCGTCGCCACCGAGGATGGACTGGCTGGTCTCGATCTGGATCTCGAAGCCGATCCGCCCTGCCTCCAGGCCGTGCTGCTTCTCGAAGGCTTCGAGGATCCGGACCATGGCCGTGACCTGCTCCGGGTACGTGACCTTGGGGAGGGTGAGGACCAGGCCGTCGGGCAGGCCGCCGTGCTCCATGAGGCCGGTGAGGAAGATGTCGAGGGTACGGATGGCGCGGTCGCGGACCGCCTCCTCCATGCACTTCATGCGGATGCCCATGTACGGGGCGGCGGTCCCGTTCGCGTACGCCTCGGCGATGACGCGCGCGGCGCGCGCGGCGGTCTCGTCCTCGTCGGCGTCCGACTCCGGGCGGTATCCGTCCTCGAAGTCGACGCGCAGGTCCTCGATCGGCTCCCGCTCCAGCTTCGCGCGTACGCCCTTGTAGACCGGCTCGGCGAGCTTCTCGCTCAGGCCGAGGACGGCGGCGAAGGAGGCGGCGTCCGGGGCGTGCTCGTCGAGCTGCGCGAGGGCCTTGTCGCCCCAGGTGCGGATGGTCTCGGCATTGAACGCGTCACCGGGGACGTAGACGGTGTGGACGGGCTGACGGGTGCCGGGGTCTCCCGGGTAGCGGCGGGCGAGCTCCGCGTCGACCGGGGCGAGTGAGGCGCTGATGCTCTCGCTGACCGTGCCCGCGAGGCTCGTCGACACCTTCTCCTGCTGACCCATTCGTGCACTCTCCATATGCTCGATGTTTCCACTTCACGGAATCAACAATCCGTATAGCGAAGTTAACTGTCGGCGTGATCGGCGTCAATGGGTCCTTTTCGTCGTACCCGCATCGTCCCGTTACGCGGACGGGGCCGCGCGGTGCAGAAGCACCACGCGGCCCCGTCTCCACCTTGAACAGGGGAACTGT
>NZ_JASERL010000016.1 GCF_030766935.1 Streptomyces sp. KL109B
ACACGCGGGAGCGGTCGACGTCCTGCGTGAACGACGCGACGTAGTCATTGGCCGGCGTGACGAGGATGTCCTCGGCCGAACCGATCTGAACGATGCGGCCGTCGCGCATGACGGCGATGTTGTCGCCCAGCCGCATGGCCTCGTTCAGGTCGTGGGTGATGAAGACGATCGTCTTCTTCAGCGTCTTCTGCAGCTCCAGCAGCTGGTCCTGCATGTCACGACGGATCAGCGGGTCGAGCGCACTGAACGACTCGTCCATCAGCAGCAGATCGGCGTCCGTGGCCAGCGCACGGGCCAGGCCCACACGCTGCTGCATACCGCCCGACAGCTCGTCCGGGAAGGACTTCTCCCACCCCTCCAGACCCGCCAGGCGCAGCGACTCGATCGCCCGCTCCTCGCGCTCGGCGCGCGGCACACCCTGCACCTCCAGGCCGTACGCCGCGTTCTCCATCACGGAGCGGTGCGGGAACAGCGCGAAGTGCTGGAACACCATGCTGATCTTGTGCGAACGCACCTCGCGCAGCTCGCGCGGCGACAGCGTCGTCAGGTCCTGACCGTCGAAACGGACGTGACCCGCCGTGGGCTCCAACAGCCCGTTCAGCATGCGCAGGAGCGTGGACTTACCGGACCCGGACAGGCCCATGACCACGAAGATCTGGCCGGACTCGACCGTGAACGACGCGTCGATCACGGCGGCGGTGGTTCCTTCGGCGCGCAACTCCTCACGGTCTGCACCGCTGCGGAGCTTCTCCACAGCCTCAGCGGGTCGTCTGCCGAACACCTTGTACAGGTCTTCGGCTTCAAGCCTGGACACATACACCTCTCGGGTCGAACCAACACGGCCCGCCTCCCCCGCCGGCGGGCCGTAGAGCGACGCGGATCCGTCCGCTTGACCGACCCGCCCACTTCAATAGTTGAAGCGCGGACCGGCTCTGCTCCGAGATGGCGCTTGCCCCCGTTTATGTGAACCAAACGAAGAAGTTACCCAGTTCACAGCACTTCACTCACACTGTTCACTTACTCACAGTCGGTAACTGTCAGTGGTGTGCGGCATGATGCGAGCGTGACCCAGACGACATCCACGAACTCCACGGCAGGATCGGCGGACCGCCGCCTGATGCTGCTGGACACGGCATCTCTGTACTTCCGCGCCTACTTCGGGGTGCCGGACTCGGTGAGGGCCCCGGACGGCACTCCGGTGAATGCGGTGCGCGGGCTCCTCGAATTCATCACCCGTCTCGTCCACGACCACCGCCCCACGCACCTCGTGGCGTGCATGGACGCGGACTGGCGCCCCCAGTGGCGCGTCGACCTCATCCCCTCGTACAAGGCGCACCGCGTCGCGGAGGAGACCGCGGCCGGTTCGCCGGACGAGGAGGAGATCCCCGACACCCTCTCCCCGCAGGTCCCGGTCATCGAGGCGGTGCTCGACGCGCTGGGTATCGCGCGGGTGGGCGTGGAGGGGTACGAGGCGGACGACGTGATCGGCACGTTCACGGGCCGCGCCGAGGGCCCGGTCGACATCGTCACCGGCGACCGCGACCTCTTCCAGCTCGTCGACGACAAGCTGCAGCGCCGCGTCCTGTACCCGCTCAAGGGCGTCGGCACGCTGCAGGTGACGGACGAGGACCTGCTCCGCGAGAAGTACGGGGTGGACGGCGCCGGTTACGCGGACATGGCACTCCTGCGCGGCGACCCGAGCGACGGCCTGCCGGGCGTGCCGGGCGTCGGCGAGAAGACGGCGGCGAAGCTGCTCGCGCAGTACGGGGACCTGGCCGGGATCATGGCGGCGGTCGACGACCCCAAGTCCAAGCTGACGCCGACCCAGCGCAAGCGGCTCGACGAGGCGCGCCCATATCTGGCGGTGGCCCCGACGGTGGTGCGCGTCGCGGGCGACGTACCGCTGCCGAAGGTGGACACGACGCTGCCACGTGAGCCGCGCGACCCTGCGGCGCTCGACGACTTGGCGGCCCGCTGGGGCTTGGGAGGTTCTTTGCAACGCCTCCTCATCACCCTCTCAGAATGAGGTGTTAACTTAGGCATACCTAACTAGCAGTGGATCGAGGGAGACCCCATGGCCGAGCGCCCCGCACGCCCGCCCCGCAAGGCCCGCTCCGCACAGGTTGTGCGCGCCGAGAGCCTCACGCCCCACATGCGGCGGGTGGTGCTCGGCGGGCAGGGCCTCGCGGACTTCCCGCAGGAGCTCGAACACACCGACCACTACGTCAAGTTGCTCTTCGCGCCGCCCGGCGTCAGCTACGACGAGCCCTTCGACATGGCCCGCATCCGCGAGGAACTCCCCCGCGACCAGTGGCCGGTGACGCGTACGTACACGGTGCGCGCCTGGGACCCGAGCGCCCTCGAGCTCACCCTCGACTTCGTGGTGCACGGCGACGAGGGCCTGGCCGGCCCGTGGGCGGCGGCCGCCGAACCCGGCCAGACCATCCACCTGATGGGCCCCGGCGGCGCCTACCACCCCGACACCACGGCCGACTGGCACCTCATCGCGGGCGACGAGAGCGCCCTCCCTGCGATCGCCGCCGCCCTCGAAGCGCTCCCCGAGGGTGCCCGGGCCCACGCCTTCATCGAGGTCGAGAACCCCGACGAAGAGCAGAAGATCGACTCCCCGGCCCCGGTCACCTGGCTGCACCGCGCGGGCCGCCCGGTCGGCCAGGCCCTCATCGATTCGGTCACGGGCCTGGACTTCCCCGAGGGCCGCGTCCACGCCTTCGTCCACGGCGAGGCCGGCTTCGTCAAGGAACTCCGCCGCCACCTCCGCAAGGACCGCGCCATCCCCCGCGAGGACCTCTCCATCTCCGGCTACTGGCGCCTCGGCCACAACGAGGACGGCTGGCAAGCCTCCAAGCGCGACTGGAACGCCCAGGTCGAGGCCGAACAGGAAGCCCCCTGACCACCGACGACTTCCAATTCCCGGCCGCCCACCGACGGCCTCCAGTTCCCGGCCGCCCACCGACGGTCTCCAGTGTCCGGTTTCCGGCAACGAGGGACGCCGGTCCCCGGCGCCGGGCGCCGGGCGCCGGGCGCCCCATCCCAAGGCCTCAGCGGCGGGCGACCAAATCAAGCCCCGAGCGGCGGGTGACCCCAAATCAAGCCCCTGCGGCGATTGAGCAGCGGGGTCCGGGGCAGCGCCCCGCGACCGCGCCCCCGTCGCCGCGCCTACCCTTGACCCACGTGAGAAGACGCAAGCGCCCCACCCCACCCCCCTCCCCGCTGGCGCAGCGCTCCGGCATCGACGCCGTCCGCGTCCGCATGCCCGCCACCCCAGCGGAGCGCACCGTGCGGGACCACCTCGTCGCCCGCCTCCCCGCCCCGGCCGACGTGATCGACGCCATGATCGCCCAGGGCGCCTTCGTCACCGCCGACGGCACCCCCGTCACCCCCGACACCCCCTACGAGATCGGCGGCAACGTCTGGTTCCACCGGGACCTCGCCCCCGAGCCCCCCGTGCCGTACGACGTCGAGGTCGTGTACCGCGACGAGCACATCGTGATCGCCGACAAGCCGCACTTCCTCGCCACGACACCGCGCGGCAGCCACGTCACCGAGACCGCGCTCGCCCGCCTCCGCCGCGACCTCGGCATCGAGCGCCTCAGCCCGGCCCACCGCCTCGACCGCCTCACCGCAGGCCTCGTGCTGTTCGTGGTGCGGCCCGAGGACCGCGGCCGGTACCAGACCCTGTTCCGCGACCGCCGCGTCACCAAGAAGTACGAGGCGGTCGCCGCGTACGACCCACAGGTGACGCTCCCCGTCACCCTGCGCTCACGCATCGAGAAGGCGCCGGGGCGGCTCGCCGCGTTCGAGGTGCCGGGCGCCGAGCCCAACGCCCAGAGCCACATCGAACTGGCCGACCACAAGGGGGACTTGGGGCTCTACCACCTCACCCCGCACACCGGCCGCACGCACCAACTGCGCGTCCACATGAACCGCGTCGGCCTGCCGATCCTCGGCGACCCCCTCTTCCCGGAGACCGTCGAGCCGACACCGGCGCCGGACGACTTCCGACGCCCCCTCCAACTCCTGTCCCGCACCCTGGAGTTCACGGATCCGGTGACAGGCCGTGAGCACCACTTCATGAGTCGAAGGGAACTCACGGCCTGGACCGCGTACGAGAAGTGGAACCGGGAGCCCCGCCAGGAACCCCAAGAACCCTAGGAACCCTAGGAACCCCAAGAACCCTAGGAACCGGAACCCTAGGAACCCGGCTCACTCACCACGCCACCACCGCAGGAACCGCTGCCACACACCACGCTTGACCGGCTCCTGCGCCTCCGGATACCCGTACGGGCGCGGCGCGTGTGCGACGGGATCGGGAGCCGCGGCCACCGGCGTCGCGACCGGCTGCGGCGTCGACGACGGCGCGGGCGGCGGCGTGGGCGGCACGCCCGAACCGACCCGCCACTCCGGCCGCTGCGCCGGCAACTGCCCCGGCTGGGACTTCACGTCCTGCGGCGGCCGCGGCGTGAAGTCCACCGGCAGCTCCACCAGGTGCCGCCCCATGATCGTCGACGTCCACCTCAACTCGCTCTCGGGTACCTCGAGTTCGGCGTCGGGCAGCCGCATCAGGAACGCGTCGACGCCGATCTCCGCCACCGCACGCCCGATGTCCTGCCCGGGGCACTCGTGCGGCCCGCCGCCGAACGCGAGGTGCGAGCGGTTGCCCATCATGTGGGCGCCGGGTTCGGGCCGCACCCTCGGGTCCGCGTTGCCCGGCTGGATGCCGAAGATCAGGCCGTCCCCGGCACGGATGCGCTGCCCGCCCAGCTCCGTGTCCGCCTTGGCGAAGTAGCCGATGTTGGCGCTGAACGGCGGCTCGTCCCACAGCGACTGCTCGACCGCCTCCGGCACGGTCATCTGCCCGCCGTTGAGCCGCGCGCGGAACCGTGGGTCGGTGAGCACGACCCGCAGCACGTTGGCGATGAGGTTGGCCCCGCCCTCGTGCGTGGCGATGAGGATGACCCGCAGATGCTGCGCGACCTCGTCGTCGGTGAGCGCGGCGGGGGCGGCGATGAGGGCGCTGGTGAAGTCGTCCTCAAGCAGCTCGGCGCGACGCCGCACGGCGAGGTCCATCAGGATGCCCATGATGTACTCGTTGCTCGCGACGGCCGTCTCGCTGCCCCTGAGCAGATCGCGGGCGGCCTGCACGAAGCGCTCGCTGTACGCCTCGGGGGCGCCCAGCACCTCCAGCATCACCATCATCGGAAGGTGCTCGGCGAACTCGCTGACGACCTCGCAGGTGCCGCGCTCGGAGAACCGGTTGATGATCTCCTGCGTGGCCCGGTTGATGGAGCGGCGCAGCTCACGGTGGACCACGGTGTCGACGGCGGCGGTGACCGCGCTGCGCAGCCGTAGGTGCTCGGATCCCTCCTCCATCGAGCACATGGGCTGCCAGGTGAAGACCGGGGCGAGCGGGTGCGTGGGCTTGACGGTGCCGTCCTTGATGGCGCTCCAGTTGCGGGAGTCCCGGTTGAACAGGGCGGTGGTGCTCACCATTTGGAGGTTCTCGGTGTGCCCGAGCACCGCCCACATGGGTACGTCCTCGTGGATGAGGGCCGGGGCGACAGGACCGTACTCGGCGCGGAGCTTCTCGTACACACCGGCGAGGTCCGCGTCCGCCTCGGGCCCGTACAGCCGGCGCAGTCCGTCGGGGCCGAGGGCGTGCATGGGGCAGCCCGGCGGCGGCGCGAGCGAGGTATCCGCGGGGGCGTCGTATCCGGTGGACGACGTGGACGACTGTGGGGGCTGGGAGGATGACGTCACAAGAACGCTCCGGTCGGTGTGGTCGACTGACGGGTGGTGAGAGTGACGGACGACGGTGGGGGGACGGGATGGGGACGCGGGGGGCTCAAGCGCGGTGCAGCGCCATCTCGTGCAGGAACCGCATCAGCGTGAGCAGCACCTCGCGGCTCGACGCCCTGCGGCGTACGTCGCAGTCGATGATGGGGACGTAACTGTCCAGGTCGAGGGCGTGCCGCAGCTCCTCGGTGGGGTAGCGCGGCCCGTCGGGGAAGGTGTTGTTGGCGATCACGAACGGGACGCCGCGCTCCTCCAGCCGCCCGATGACGTCGAAGCTGACCTTGAGGCGGCGGGTGTCGACGAGCACGACGGCGCCGAGCGCGCCTTCGAAGAGCCCGTTCCACAGGAACCAGAACCGCTCCTGCCCCGGCGTGCCGAAGAGGTACAGGACGAGTTCCTCGGTGATCCCGATGCGGCCGAAGTCCATCGCCACGGTGGTCGCGGTCTTGGTGTCCGAGCCGTAGTTGTCGTCGACGCCGATGCCCGCCTGCGTCATGGTCTCTTCGGTGGTGAGCGGGCGGATCTCGCTGACGGAGCCGACCATGGTGGTCTTGCCGACGCCGAAGCCGCCCACGATGACGATCTTGACGGCGGAGGTGACGGTGTCGGGCAGCCGCTCCTCGGCCCGCGGGCCGGGGATGTGCACGGTCGTCGCGGTGTCGGTACCTGTGCCGGGGCCGGGGCCTGTCGCGCTGTCAGAGCTTCTGTAGTCCATGCATCACCGCTTCGAGAAGGGAACGGTCCGCGACCGCGCCTCGGATCACCGGCGCGCGCGCCTGCACGAGATCGGCCGCGAGGAGTTCGCCGAGCAGCACGGTGACCACGCTGAACGGCAGTTGGAGGTAGGCCGAGATCTCAGCCGTCGACAGGGGGGTCTTGCACAGCCGTATGACCGCGGCCTGTTCGGGCGGGGCCGAGGGCGGCGGTTCGCCGCGCGCCACGATCAGCGTCACCAGGTCGAGCGGCGCGCGCTCGCTGCCGTCGGTGCCTCCCGTGATGACGTAGAGGCGCTCGGGGTCGGGCTTTCCGCTGTTCTGCGGTGCCCGGCGCTCGCGTTTGGGCGGCGGTTCCCGGAAGGGGGGTTCTGGTGGGCGGTGCGTCATACGGTCTGGCCGTTGCGCCGGGGCGGGCTCGTCAGGTGGGCGCCGATCCGGATGACGAGATCGCGCATCTGGTGACTGACGAGGCCCGCGTCGACGAACTGGTCGGCCAGCACGGCGAGATAGGCGCCCTTCCCCGCGGCCATCAGATAGAAGAAGCCGGCGTCGACCTCGATGATGACCATGTTCATCTGGCCGCTGCTGTCGGGGATTTCCGTGGCGACGGCGGACGCGAGTGACTGAAGTCCCGCGCAGGCGGCGGCGATCCGGTCGGCGGCGTCCGGGTCGCCGCCGTAGCGGGCGATGCGCAGGCCGTCCGAGGAGAGCACCACCACCTGACGCACCTGGGGCACGCACTCGGCGAGCTCCTTGAGCATCCAGTCGAAATTGGCCCGTTGTTGGATCACTGGCGGTCTCCCTCGTCGACCTGCTGGTTGTAAGCGTCTTCATGCGGCTTGGCCGAGCCCTCCTGGTCCTGCGCGGTCTCCCCCACCGCGTCGGCCGCCTCGGCCTGGCCCCCCTCGGGCTTCAGTCCGTTCATGAACGCCTCGACCCACAGGCCGGGTTCGGGCAGTTCGGGCCCGCTGTGCTCGTCCGGCTCCGCGGCCGGCGCGGGGGCCGGAGCCGGTGCCTCGGCTGCCGCAGGAGCGGCCGGCGCCGCCGGTGGCGGCGTCGAGAGGTCCGGGTTGCGGGGCGTCACGATGATCTGGTCCTCGATGACCTTCGTGTCGTACTTCCTGCGCCGCTGCGGCAACCCGTTGGCCCGCCATTCGGTGACCACGGGTACGTCGTCTTCCTCCATCGCGGCGATCAGCGGGGCGGAGGGGCGCGGGCCCGTGACGGGACGGGGTCCCGTGGTGGGGCGGCGCGTCTTCTTCAGCCGCGGCTCTTCCTTGATCGGTACGCCGGTGTGGTCGACGCGCGGCACGGCGGAGGCGCCGATGCCGTGGGCGAGGCCGGGGGCGGGCTGGGTGCTCATCATGTCGCGCGGCACGACGAGGACCGCGCGCACGCCGCCGTACGCGGACTGGCGCAGCGAGATCTGCATGTCGTACATCGAGCAGAGCCGGCCCACGATGGACAGGCCGAGCCGCGGGTTCTCACCGAGGTCGTTGAGGTCGGTGCCGGCCTTGGCCTTGTCGAGCATGCCCTCGGTCTTGCGGCGCTGCTCCTCGCTGAGGCTGACGCCGCCGTCCTCGATCTCGATGGCGACGCCGGTCTGCACCTCGACCGCGGTGACGTGCACGCGGGTGGTGGGCGGCGAGTACCGGGTGGCGTTGTCGAGGAGTTCGGCGCAGGCGTGGATGACGGGCTCGACGGAGACGCCCCTGATGGCGACGTCGCAGATGGCGTGCAGGTCGATGCGCGGGTATTCGAGGATGCGCGACATGGCGCCGCGCAGCACGCTGTAGAGCTTGACGGGCCTGGGCCACTGGCGCCCGGGGCGGGCGCCGCCGAGGACGGTGACGGAGTCGGCGAGGCGGCCGATCAGGGCCGTGCCGTGGTCGACGCGCAGCAGGTCGTCGAAGACCTCGGGGTTGCGGCCGTGGTCCTCTTCCATCTCGCGGAGTTCCTCGGCCTGCTTGTGCACGATGGCCTGGACGCGGCGGGCGATGGAGACGAAGGCGCGCTGCGCGGCGTCCCGCATCGTGATCTCGGAGTCGATCTCCTTGAGGGCGATGCTCATCAACTCGCGCTCGCCCGCGGTGACATCGCGGAAGGCGGGCTCGGCCTCGCAGGTGTTGCGGACCGCGTCGTACGGCTTGTCGCCGCAGTGCATCCGGTACAGGGCGTACGGGAAGACCTCCTTGGCCACCCGCATCGTCCGGTGCTCCTGGGCGGCGATGTGCGCTTCCAACTCGGCTACGTGCCGGGTGAATTGGGCCCGCTGCGCGCGGTTCACGCGGCCGCGGCGGACGGTCTCGGCGGAGACGGCGAGCACGAGGAGCGCGCCGAGCGCGCCGCACAGGGCGACGGCGAGTCGAGCGGGCTGCGTGACCAGCGCGGTGGCCGCTCCGGTGGCGGCCGCCATGACCATGGCGGGCAGCAACAGCACGCGCAGATAGGGGACTTCTCGGCCACCGGGAGGCGATTGAACACTCACCATGTATGCCCTCTGAACGGTCGGGTCGGGGAAATTCGGGTGGTTCGTGGGGTGGTTCGTCACGCTTGGCCACACTTGAGAGGCGCCGGATCACAGAACTTCGGCACATAGGGGAACAAGCGGCCGAATCCATCTCAACTCGGTGCGCTGCGAGCGAGCTTAGTCGGACCGGATCATCGCTGAGGCATATTCAGCAAGGGCCTGAAATCGGCCCCGCGACAGGAATACACTCGCTCCATTTACACGCTCGGTCGCGATTCGCACACATGGAGCAATGGCGTCCGTGCGGCCGAACTCGGCCGTCTGCGCAGCGTGTTCGCGCACCGGCGCACGGGATGGCGCCCGCTCTCCGGCCGTCGCGCGGCCCGCGGGCGCCCCCGTCCTTCGTTCAGGGGATCCCCATCAATGAGAGCGGCGCGGTCGAATTCACCGGATCGACGGGTCCGCGCCACTCTCCTACCCCGCCAACTCTCCTACCCCACCGAGGAGTAGGCCACGACGCCGCGCCGTACCGCGTCGACCGCCTTGCGGGCGTTGCGGCCCACCGTGGAGCCCTCCGTGGGGGCGGCCGCCGCGATCTGCCCGAGCACGTCGATGACCTGCTTGCACCACCGGACGAAGTCCCCGGCCGGCATCTCCGCCTCCCGCAGCACCTCGTCGAGCCCCTTCCCGGAGGCCCACTGGTACGCGATCCACGCGAAGCCGAGGTCGGGCTCGCGCTGCCCGACGCCCTCGGCCTGGTTGATCCGGAACTCCTCCTCGAGAGCGTCGAGCCGCCCCCAGATCCGCACCATTTCGCCGAGCGCCGCCTTCGCCTTGCCCGAGGGCAGCTTCGGCGCCAGCGCGTCGTCGGCGACCCGCGCCTCGAACACCAACGCCGAGACGCACGCCGCGAGTTCGGCCGGGTTCAGCCCCTCCCAGACGCCGTCGCGCAGGCACTCACTGGCGAGCAGGTCCAGCTCCCCGTACAGCCGCGCGAGCCGCTTTCCGTGCTCGGTGACCTCGTCGCCGCGCAGATAGTCCATCTCCGTAAGGAGCTTGACGATCCGGTCGAAGGTCCGCGCGATCGTGTTCGTACGCCCCTCGATGCGGCGCTCCAGCTGACCGGTGTCCCGCTTGAGCCGGTAGTAGCGCTCGGCCCAGCGCGCGTGGTCCTCGCGGTCGGAGCAGCCGTGGCACGGGTGCGCGCGCAGCTCGGCCCGCAGGCGCGAGATCTCCCGGTCGTCGGCGGCCTGCGAACGGCCCTTCTTCTTGTGCCGGTCGGGCACGATGTGCCCGGCCTTCGTGCGCAGCGCGGACGCGAGATCGCGCCGGGACTGCGGCGAGCGCGGATTGAACGACTTCGGGATCCGCATCCGCTCAAGGGCCTCCACCGGCACCGGAAAGTCGATGGACGCGAGCCGCTTGACCTGCCGCTCGGCGGTCAGCACCAGCGGCCGCGGCCCGTCGTGGTGCTCGAAGCCGCGATGCCCGTTGGACCGGCCCGCCGGAATGCCCGGGTCGAGTACGAGCGCGAGACCCGCGAACTTCCCGGTCGGTACGTGGATGACATCGCCCGGCTTGAGCTTCTCCAGCGCGGCCGCCGCCTGCGCGCGCCGCTGCGCGGCGCCCTGCTTGGCCAACTCGGTCTCGCGGTCCTTGAGTTCGCGGCGCAGCCGCGCGTACTCCTCGAAGTCGCCGAGGTGGCAGGTCATGGACTCCTTGTAGCCCTCGAGCCCCTCCTCGTTCTTCTGCACCTGCCGGGAGATCCCGACGACCGAGCGGTCCGCCTGGAACTGGGCGAACGAGGTCTCCAGAAGCTCCCTCGACCGGTGTCGGCCGAACTGCTCGACCAGGTTCACCGCCATGTTGTACGAGGGCCGGAAGCTGGATCTGAGCGGGTACGTGCGCGTACCGGCCAGGCCCGCCAGGTACTCGGGGCTGAAGCCGCGCTGCCACAGCACCACGGCGTGGCCCTCGACATCGATGCCGCGGCGGCCCGCACGGCCGGTGAGCTGCGTGTACTCGCCGGGCGTGATGTCGGCGTGCTGCTCGCCGTTCCACTTGACGAGCTTCTCCAACACCACGGATCTCGCGGGCATGTTGATGCCGAGCGCGAGCGTCTCCGTCGCGAAGACCGCCTTCACCAGGCCGCGTACGAACAGCTCCTCGACGACCTCCTTGAAGGTCGGCAGCATGCCCGCGTGGTGGGCGGCGATGCCGCGCTCCAGGCCTTCGAGCCACTCGAAGTAGCCGAGGACGTGCAGGTCCTCGTCGGGGATCGCCGCCGTGCGCTCCTCGACTATGGCGCGGACCTCGGCCCGCGCGTCCTCGTCGTTGAGCCGCAGGCCCGCGTACAGGCACTGCTGGACGGCGGCCTCGCAGGCGGCGCGGCTGAAGATGAACGTGATGGCGGGCAGCAGGCCTTCGGAGTCGAGCCGCTCGATGACCTCGGGTCTGCCCGGCGTCCAGATCCGGGAGCGCTGTCTGCGCTCCCGCTCCCGGTCGGCCTCGCGCATGTGGCGCCCGCGCCGCCGGTCCTGGTACGAGGGGCGGCTGGCCTCCATGCGCGCCATCCGCGTCAGGTCGGGGTTGACCGCCTTCTTGCTGCCCTCCCCCTCCTCGAAGAGGTCGTACATCCGGCGCCCGGCGAGCACGTGCTGGAACAGCGGCACGGGCCGGTGCTCGGAGACGATCACCTCGGTGTCGCCGCGCACGGTGTCGAGCCAGTCGCCGAACTCCTCCGCGTTCGACACCGTCGCCGACAGGGAGACCAGCGTCACGGACTCCTGGAGGTGGATGATCACCTCTTCCCAGACGGCGCCGCGGAAGCGGTCGGAGAGGTAGTGCACCTCGTCCATGACCACGTATCCGAGGTTGAGCAGCGACTGCGATCCGGCATACAGCATGTTCCGCAGCACCTCGGTGGTCATCACGACCACGGGCGCGTCACTGTTCACACTGTTGTCGCCGGTCAGCAGGCCGACCTTGTCGGCGCCGTATCTCTTCGCCAGGTCCTGGTACTTCTGGTTGGAGAGCGCCTTGATGGGCGTCGTGTAGAAACACTTCTTGCCCTGCTGGAGGGCGAGGTGCACGGCGAATTCGCCGACGATCGTCTTGCCGGAGCCGGTGGGCGCCGCGACCAGGACGCCCTTGCCCGCCTCCAGCGCCTGGCACGCCTCGATCTGGAAGGGGTCGAGGCCGAAGTCGTACATCTCGCGGAAGGACGCGAGTGCGGTGGCCTGCTCGGCGGCCCGCTTACGGGCTGCCGCATACCGCTCGGCCGGGGAGAGGTCCTCTGTCATCGTGCTTTCCAGCCTACCGACGACCACTGACATCGGACGATCATTATCCGGTAAGGCCCGCTCAGGGGGTCCTGGTGAGGATCCGCACGGCCCCCGGCACACACTCCGCGACCAGCGGCAACGCGCCGACCGGCTCCCCGTCCGCGTACCCGGTGATCCCCTCGGCGGCCAGCTCGACGCGCGAGGCCCGGTACACGCTGACGGCGGGGTGGCTCAGATGCGTCCCCTTGTAGACCCGCGGAAACACCTTCACCAGCTCGGTCCGCGAGCAGTCCCCGACGACGGTCACGTCGAAAAGACCGTCGTCCATCTCGGCGTCGGCGCATATCCGCATGCCGCCGCCGTACGAGGTTCCGTTGCCGACGGCGACGAGCGTCGCGGCGACCTCCCGTACGGACCCGTCGTCGAGCGTCAGCTTGAACGGCACGGCCTTGAAAGTGGCGAGTTCGGCGACGATCGCCAGGTCGTACTTGAAACGCCCCAGCGGCAGCCGCATCCGGTTGCCCCGGTCGTTGACCCGGGAGTCGAACCCGGAGGCGAGCACGGTCCCGAACCAGTGGTCGCCGATCCGCCCGAGGTCGACGTCCCGGACCAGCGAGCCCTTGAGCGCCTCGGCGACGAGCGCCCCGCCCACGCCCGGCTCACGGATCGGAAGCCCCAGCGCCCGCGCGAAGTCGTTCCCGGTGCCGACGGCGACGATCCCCAGCGGGGTGTCGGTCCCGGCGACGGCCTGCAGGGCGAGGTTCACCAGCCCGTCCCCGCCGACGGCCACCAGCGCCCCGGTCCCCTCCGCCACCGCTTCACGCGCGCGTGCCAGCGCGTCGTCGGCGTCCGCACCGACGACGGTACGCACCTGGAACCCGGCCGCCCGCAAAGCAGCGGCGGCCGGCTGCGCAGCCTGTGCGCCCCGGCCGCGCCCCGCGGTGGGATTGACGAAGAGGGTGATCTCACTGCTCACGGGCGGACACTAACAAGTACCCCGCCCTGAACTGGAGTTACCTCAGGTCACATCGTCGTAACCGTTGACCCGGTCCGGCCGCGCCCCGCCATCGGAGGTTGCCTGCTCGGGCAGCGCACGGCTCGCCGAGACGGATTCGATCTCGCCGATGTCCTCGGGCGTCAGGTCGAGCTCGGAGGCCTCGTCGTCGGCGGGGCCGTTGGCCTCGCTCACGCGCCTGCGCCGGTCATTGAGCAGCGAGAAGCCGACGGCCGCGAAGTAGAGGATCCAGATCGGCCCGGCGAGCGCCATCATGGTCAGCGGGTCGGTGCTCGGCGTCGCGATGGCGGCGAACACGGTGATGCCCATGATCATGGCGCGCCACCAGCCGAGCATCCGCCTGCCGGTGATGGCGCCGATCATGTTCAGGAAGACGAGCAGCAGCGGCAGCTCGAAGGCGAGGCCGAAGACCAGCACCATGCGCAGCACGAGGTCGAGCAGGTCGTCCAGCGGCAGCAGGTTCTGGGCATTGCCCGGCGTGAAGTCGATGAGGACCTTCGCCGTCGTCGGCAGCACCGAGTAGGCGAAGTAGGCGCCGGCCACGAAGAGCGGCGCGCCCGTGCCCACGAACGCGTACGCGTACTTCTTCTCGTGCCGGTGCAGTCCGGGCGCCACGAAGCCCCAGAGCTGGTACAGCCAGACCGGCGAGGCGGCGACGACGCCGACCATCAGCGACACCTTCAGCGCGAGGGTGAAGGGGGTCAGCAGACCATTGAGGGTGATCTGGGCGCAGGGCTCGTCCGATGTGGACTTCGCCAGCTCCGAGAACGACTGCTCACAGCCGACCGAGTCGAGGATGGGCCGGGTGATCAGGTTGATGATGTCGTTGTAGAAGAACGCGGCGACGATCGTGACCGCGACGATGGCAACCAGCGCCTTCGCGAGCCGGTTGCGAAGCTCGCGCAGGTGCTCCGCGAGCGGCATCCGCCCCTCGGGGTCCTTCTCCTGCTTGCGGGCAGACTTGAGCAACCCACGTCCTCATCTCGTGCGGCAGGCCGCCATGGCAGGGGCGGCCTTCGATCAGCTCTTGGTCGTCTGGTTCGGCTGCTCGTTCACGGGACGCGAGCTGTTCACGTCACCAGGGGACGCCTGAATGGTGCGCGGCTGCTGACCGTCCTGCTGCGGAGGGTCGGAAGGAGCGGCCGACTTGTCGCCGCCCTCACCCTTCATGGCCTTGGCCTCGCTCTTGAGGATGCGGGCCGACTTGCCCAGCGAACGCGCCATGTCGGGGAGCTTCTTCGCGCCGAACAGCAGAATGACCACTACGAGGATCAGGATGATCTCGGGTGCGCCGAGCCTTCCGAACATATCCGTTTACCTTCTCACTGAGGCGGCAGGGGGCGGGGCTGCCGGTACCGATCGGACCTCGGACTGTTGTCCGACCACCGTGCTGGCAGCGATCGTATCCCGTGGGGGTAAACACGAGGCAATGCCCGTGCATCCTCCCAATTGCGACCCGCCGCCTCACTACGGGGCCGCCTAAGGGAGCGTACCCGCCGATCCCGCCGACCCGACAGGCCGCAGCGGTAAAGCGCTTACCATCCCGTCTCCACCGGTGCGACGGGGTGTCAGACGGCGTCGCCGCCGGCCTTCGCGACGCCCACCGCGGCCCGCTCCAGATCCTCGGCCGCGCGGTTGATCCGCTGTGTGGTGTCGGCGACTTGGCGCCCGAGGCGCTGCGCCTCGACGAAGACCCGCACCGCGAGGACCGCCAGCACGGCGAGCCCCACGAAACCCACAGCTACCGCCAGCATCGCCCAGAACATGCGCCGAGCCTAGACGGTCTGGTGCAGACGGAGCGTGCTGACCCCGCCACCGGTGAGCAGCTCGATGATGCGCTCACCGGCGGGCTTGCGCACGGACGTCTCGCACTCGGGGCAGGTGAACGAGTAGAAGGTGGTGCGGCGGCTGCCGCCGATCGCCAACCGGATCGCGGACGCGGCCAGTTCGAAGCGGGCGCGGCAGTCGGGGCAGGCGGCCTTGAAGACGACGGGCACCCCCGAGGGCACCGTGGCGGACATCTCGGCGATGTCAGTGAAACCGGCCACACCAGTCATTTCGAGCACCTCGCACCTTTTGTCCGCTCTGCACCATACGTAGCGATACGTCGCCGTGGATCCGGATTCGCGTCCAACTCCCTCACGCCGCCCCGTCGTACGCGGCCAGCGCCTCGCGCGCCGCGTCCCGCGCGCTGCCGGCCAGCTCGGCGGGCGACACGATGTGCCCGTCCCCGCCGAGCCGCAACGCGAGCCTGCGCAGCGAGGACGGGTCCGGGGTGCGCAGCGTGATCCGCAGCCCGCCGTCCGGCAGCTCGTCGGCGCTGTCGTGCGGGTAGTACTCGGCGACCCAGCGCCCGCCGGGACCCACCTCGACGACCACCTCGGGGTCCTCGGCGGCGGGCTGCACAAGCCCCTCGGACAGGTCCCGCAGCTCGACCTCCGGCGGCGCCGAAGGATCGTCCAGGACCTTGATCTCGGCGACCCTGTCAAGCCGGAACGTCCGCCGCGCCTCCGAACGACGACACCACGCCTCTACGTAGGTGTGGCCCACGGAGACGAGCCGGATCGGGTCGATCTCCCGCTCGGTCACCTCGTCCCGCGCGGGCGAGTAGTAGCGGATCCACAGCCGGCGCCCCTGGGAGATCGCCCGGTCGACGTCCGCGAAGACGCCGCCCTCCGACTCGAACGTGACACTCAGCCGCGCACTCGCGCCCGCGACCTCCCCGGCCGCCGCCTCCAGCTTCGCGGTCGCCCGCAGCAGCGCGAGCCGGTCGCTCTCCCGCAGGCCCGGCAACGTAGCCACCGCGCGAGCCGCCACCAGGAGCGCCGTCGCCTCGTCGGCGGCGATCCGCAGCGGCTCGGCGACGTCGTCCGGGTTGTGCCACCAGATGCGGTCGCCGTCGGTGTCGATGTCCAGCAGGTCGCCGCCCCGGAAGCTCGTCCCACACAGCGGCAGCACGTCCAGGTCGGAGATCAGCTCGTCCTCGGTGATGCCGAAGGCCCGCGCGACGTCCTCCACGCGCGCGCCGGGGCGCTCACGCAGATACGTCACCAGCGACAGCATCCGCCGGGTCTGGTCAATGGCGTTGGAAGCCATGGTCGTCCGTACTCCCCCTCAGCCCTTGGCCACCGCGCGCAGCCGGTCCACGACATCGGCCCGCAGCTCGGCGGGCTCCAGCACCACCACGTCGGGACCGAACTCCACGAGCCAGGCGTCGAGCCCGTGCCCGTACGGGATCTCCACCTCGTCCCAGCCGTCGCCCAACTCCCGTACGGAGACGGCCTTGGCGCGCAGCGGGTAACCGGCGCCCGCGCGCAGCCTGATCGACGCGGAGCGGGTGGCGGTCTCCCCCGCCCAGCTCGCCACGGTCTCCCGCACGGTCACCACGTCCGGCACCTGCGCCGTGAACTGCCCGGCCCGCGAGCGCACCTTCCCGGTGATCCGGGACAGCCGGAAGACCCGCTCGGCCTGCCGGTCGCGGTCCCAGCCCGCGAGGTACCAGTGGCCGCGCCAGCACTCCAGGGCCCACGGCTCGACGTGCCGCTGCTCGGGGCGCGCGGCCGTGGCCTTGCGGTAGTCGAAGACGACGGGGCGGCGGTCGCGGCAGGCCAGCATCAGCGGCTCGAAGGACGCCTCGTGCGCGGGGATCCGGGGTTCGAGCGCGCCATGGCTCTCGTACGGGTCCACGTCCTCGGGCATCCCGGCGGCGCGCAGTTTCTGCAGCGCTCCGGAGGCGGCGCCGGCGAGGCGGGCCTGCTGCCAGACCTTCGCGGCGAGGCCGAGGGCGGCGGCCTCCTCGGCGTCGAGGGTGACGGGCGGCAGCCGGTTGCTGTCGCGGCGGGCGAGGTAGCCGACCTCGCCGTCCAGGTTCTCCACGGTCTCGATGACCAGGCCGAGTTCGCGCAGGTCGTCCTTGTCGCGCTCGAACATCCGGTTGAAGGAATCCTCGCTGCCCGCTTCGAGGTAGGCCTCGATGGAGCCGCGCAGCTCGCGCTTGCTGAGGGGACGCCGCGTCCCGAGCAGACACAGCGCCAGATTCATCAGCCGCTCGGCCTTGGCAATCGCCATCGACGCCCTTTCATCAGATGACTCCCGACGGATGACCGTACCGCTCGGGAAGGCACTGGCAAAAGCCGAAGGCCCATGCCAGGTGGCATGGGCCTCGGGGTTGACCGCTCGCGGTCAGGGTGTGACTCGCTCAGACGGCGACCAGGTCACACACGAAGATCAGCGTCTCGCCGGGGGCAATGCGGCCGCCACCGGCGCCGCGGTCGCCGTACGCGAGGTGCGCCGGGATGGTCAGCTCACGACGGCCACCGACCTTCATGCCCTGCACGCCCTTGTCCCAGCCCGTGATGACCTGACCGGCACCCAGCTGGAACTCCAGCGGCTTGCCCCGGTTCCAGGAAGCGTCGAACTCCTCGCCGGTGGAGAAGGACACGCCCACGTAGTGGACCTTCACGAAGTCGCCGGCCTTGGCCTCGGCGCCGTCGCCCTCCCAGAGGTCCTTGATCTGAAGGTCCGCCGGCGGGTCGCCGATCGGGAAGTCGACCTCGGGCTTGTCGATGTTCACGTGAAGTGCTCCTGCTTGTTGACTGCTCTGCAACCGGGACAGTCTGCCATCTTCCGCCGCGCGGTGCGTGACGGCTCGGTGCGTGCCTCAGTGCGTGCCTAAGTGCGTTACTCAGTGCGTGACTCAGTGCGCGGCGAGGATGTCCACGGTGAAGACCAGCGTCGAGTTCGCCGGCAGCGTCTTGCCCTGCGCCTTCTTGCCGTACGCCTGGTCCGGCGGGATCACCAGGAGGACGCGGTCACCGACGTGCTTGCCGACGAGGCCCTGGTCCCAGCCCTTGATGACCTGACCGGCACCGATCGGCGTCGTGAACGGCTGGCCGCTCTTCCAGGACGAGTCGAACAGCTCGGCCTTCTTCTTGCCCTCGTTGATCTTCCAGGCGGCACCGCTGTACTGCATGGTGACCGTCTGGCCCTTCTTGACCTCGTCACCCTTGCCCTGGATCAGCACCTTGTCGACCAGGTCCTTCGGCGGGTCGCTCTTCGGCACCGAGATCGTCGCCGGGGCCTCCTTGTCGGCCTGGATCTGCGGCAGGTTCGACGGGATCGAGGCCTGCTTGCCCTCGGCCTTCTTCGGGATGACCTTGCCGACGTCCACGGCGAACACGAGCGTGTCCGTGCCCTTGATGCCGACCTGCTGGTTGCCCTGGCTGCCGAAGCCCGCGGCCGGCGGCGCCACGACGAGGACCCGGCTGCCCTCCTTCTGCCCGAGCACGGCCTGCGAGAACGCCGGGAGCTGACCCTCGGCGCCCGCCGTCACCATCTGGTCGCCGCCACCCTGGGACCCGTACGTCGAGCCGAGGTCCTTGCCGCCCTTCCAGACCTTGCCCGTGAAGTTCATCGACACCAGGTCGTTCTTCTTCACCGTCGGGCCGTCGCCCTCGGACACCGTGTGCACGACGAACTTGTCGCTCGGGTCGCCCTTGGGCAGCGAGATCTTCGCCTGCTTCCCGTACGCACCCGAGACCTCGGGCATCGGGTCGGCCTTGTCGACCGCCTTCGGTACCGCCGCCGCCTTAGGCGAGGAGGACGACGAATCGGCCTTGTCCGCCGAATCCTTCTTGCCGTCGTCGCTGCCGCAGGCCGTCGCGGTCAGCGCCAGTGCCGGCACGATCAGTAGAGCTGCAAGTCGGCGTCGCACAATCGTCCTCAAGTCGCTCGAATAAGGTCCGGCCACTCTAGGCCCTCACCCTGACAATCCAAGGTACGGCCAGGGGCCTCGTACGAATGATTCGCACGAGGCCCCTGGCCGGATTGCTCAGTGTGTCCATTCACCTACATACCGGCGATCAACTTCTCCACCCGGTCGTCCACACTGCGGAACGGGTCCTTGCACAACACCGTGCGCTGCGCCTGATCGTTCAGCTTCAGGTGCACCCAGTCCACCGTGAAGTCACGACGCTGCTCCTGGGCACGCCGGATGAAGTCGCCGCGCAACCTCGCGCGCGTGGTCTGCGGCGGCACCGACTTGCCCTCGAAGATCTTCAGGTCGTTGCAGATCCGCTTGGCCTGGCCCTTCTTCTCCAGGAGGTAGTAGAGACCGCGCTGCCGGTGGATGTCGTGATACGCGAGGTCTATCTGCGCGACCCTCGGGTGCGACATCGTCATGTTGTGCTTCGAGCGGTAGCGGTCGATCAGCTTGTACTTCATGACCCAGTCGATCTCGTTGCCCACCAGGTCCAGGTTCTCGGTCTCGATGGCATCGAGCGTGCGACCCCACAGCTCCAGGACCTGCTCGACGGTGCCGGTGCGGATGCCCCGGCGCTCGCAGAAGTCCACGGCCTTCTCGTAGTACTCGCGCTGCACCTCGAGGGCGGAGGCCTCCCGGCCGCTCGCCAGACGCACCTTGCGGCGGCCCGTGATGTCGTGACTCACCTCGCGGATCGCCCGGATCGGGTTCTCCAGGGTGAGGTCCCGCATCACCGTGCCCGCCTCGATCATGCGCAGTACGAGATCGGTCGCGCCGACCTTCAACAGCATGGTCGTCTCTGACATGTTCGAGTCGCCGACGATGACATGGAGGCGGCGGTACCGCTCCGCGTCCGCGTGCGGCTCGTCCCTGGTGTTGATGATCGGCCGGGAACGCGTCGTCGCGGAGCTGACGCCCTCCCAGATGTGCTCGGCACGCTGGCTCACGCAGTACACGGCGCCGCGCGGAGTCTGCAGCACCTTGCCCGCACCGCACAGCAACTGCCTGGTGACCAGGAAGGGGATGAGAATGTCCGCGAGCCGCGAGAACTCCCCGTGCCGCGCCACCAAGTAGTTCTCATGGCAGCCGTAGGAGTTTCCAGCCGAGTCGGTGTTGTTCTTGAACAGGTATACGTCGCCGGCGATTCCCTCCTCGTGCAGGCGGCGTTCGGCGTCGACGAGCAGGCCTTCCAGAATGCGCTCGCCCGCCTTGTCGTGCGTGACCAACTCGGTCACGTTGTCACATTCGGGAGTTGCGTATTCCGGATGCGACCCGACATCGAGGTAAAGGCGGGCACCGTTCCGCAGAAAGACGTTGCTGCTGCGGCCCCATGACACGACACGGCGGAAGAGGTACCGCGCCACCTCGTCAGGAGACAGGCGGCGCTGTCCCCTAAACGTACATGTGACGCCGTACTCGTTCTCCAGCCCGAAAATGCGGCGGTCCATGACTGAACATTACGCCCGATCCCCCGAGCTGAAACGGGGTTCGGCAGCACGGTTTGGATCATTTTCCGACGAGCGCGCGACACGCCCGGACGTGCGCGGCTCCCCCAGGACCCGACCCGTTGAAAGCAGCACGACCAGCGCGACCGCCCCGCTGACGGCCGGCACGGCGAACCCCCACCGCGTGCCCGCCCACTCGACGACCGGACCCGCCACGGCCGTTCCCACACTGGAGCCCACCATGAAGGTCGTCACGAGCCACGAGAACGCCTCCGTCACCGTCCCGCGCGGCGCGTGCCGGTCCACCACGATGAACGCGCACGCGATGCACGGCGCGAGGAACACGCCCGCGACCACCGTCAGCGCCACCATCGCCACCGGCCCCGGCATCAGCGTCAACGGCACATAGAACAGCGCCAGTAGCGCCACAAGGAGCCGAAGTCGCGTCTCCGGCGCGCCGGTCCACTGCCGCGCCCCGTAGACACCACCGCCCACCAGCGCGCCGAGCCCGATCGCCGCCATCAGCCAGCCGTACACCGTGTCGCCGCCGCGCCCCTCCGCGTACGACATCGCCGCCACGGTGATCGAACCGAGCGCGATCCCGATGAACAGGAACGTCGCGAGCAGCACCAGCAGCCCCGGCGAGCGCAGCGCCCCCAGCCAGTGCGCCTCACGCGGCGCCGAACGCCACGCGCGCGAAGGCTTCGACACCACCACGGACAGCGCGCCGAGCACCCCGATCACATTCAGGACCACAAGCGCGGCCATCGGCGACCACAGCGACACGCACAGCGTCACCAGCAACGGCCCGACGGTGAACATGACTTCCTGCGCGATCGCGTCCATCGCGTACGCCGTGTGCACCTGCTCCTCGCGCGGCAGCACGCTGGGCCACAGCGCGCGCAGACCGCCCTCCAGCGGCGGCGTGAACAGCCCGGCCAGCGCCATCGCCACGTACGCCACGGGCAGCGAGTCCGTGCCGACGAGCGCGAAGACCGTCATGGCGAGCCCCGACAGGACCGCCGCGGGCAACTGCACCTTCGGCTGGCCCCGCAGGTCGACGAGGCGCCCCAGCACCGGCTGCCCGATCGCGTTCGCCACCCCGTACACCGCCGCGAGCGCCCCCGCGAGGCTGTACGTGCCGCCCTCGGCGCGGATGAACAGCACGACGGCGATCGGCGCGGTGGCATTGGGCAGCCGCCCCACCAGCGTCCCGGTCAGCAGCCGCATCGCGTGCCGCGCCCTGAGGATCTCCGCATAGCCCGCGGCCATCGACCCGCCCCCGCCCTCCAGTTGTCGCCGTGACGCCCGGCCCTGCGACGCCTGACGTTTTACGTATAACGTCGAGACGTTATACGTACCACGTGCCCGACTGGCAGAGCCACCCGATAACGTCGAGCACCTCTGGACGACACCTACGGAGGCACCAGTGACAAGCGGCCCGGACGGCACCACGACCGCCCGCCCCACCAGCAGGGACGTGGCCAGAGCCGCAGGCGTCTCACAGGCCGCCGTCTCGCTCGTCATGGGCGACAAATGGCACGGCCGCGTCTCCGAATCCACCGCCGAACGCGTCCGCGCCGCCGCCCAGCGGATCGGCTACCGCCCCAACCTCGCGGCCCGCAACCTCCGCACCGGCCGCACCCGCACCGCACTCCTCGTCGTCCCCGCACTCACCAACGAGTTCTTCGCCGGCGTCTACACCGGAGCCGCCCGCGTCGCCGCCCAGCACGACTTCGGCGTCGTCCTCTACCCCTCACCCGACGGCATCGGCCCCGCCCGCGACCCCTTCCCCTCCGCGCGCGCCGCCCTCGACGGCATCCTCGCCTCCTCCATGGCCGCCGACGCCCTCACCGCCCTGCGCGGAGACGACGACCTCCCCCTCGTCATGCTCGACAGCGACCCCACCGGCAGCCCCGGCGCCACCACCGTCAACCTCGACCTCTCCGACGGCATCCGGCAGATCACCGACCACCTCCTCGCCCACGGCCACCGGCACTTCCTGCACCTCGCCTCCGCCGTCCAGTCCTGGACCTTCGACGTACGGGCCCACGAACTCGCCGCCCGCACCGCCCCCTTGCCGGACACCACCGTGCGCACCGTGCGCTCCGCCCTCACCGTCGAGGACGCCCTCGCCGCCACCGAACGCGCCTTGCGCACCTCCGGCCTCACCCACCCCACCGCCATCGTCTGCGACGACGACAAACTCGCCGCCGGCGCCTACAAAGCCGCCCGCCGCATGGGCCTGCGCATCCCCGACGACCTCTCCGTCACCGGCTTCGACGACCTCTCCCTCGCCACCGCGATCGAACCCGAACTCACCACCGTGCGGCTGCCCGCCGAAGAGGTCGGCGCACACGGCATGCGCGCACTCCTCGCCGTCCTCGGCGTCCTCGACGACAGCGAGGCCGAAACCGCCCCACTCCCCGTCGAGTTGATCGTCCGCGGCTCCACCGGACCGGCCACGCCCCGCGACTGACACACGTGTGCCCCGGCCGGAGCGACACCGGCCGGGGCACACGAACAGCTACGGGACTACGGGACTACTCGTCCTCGGACGAAGACGAAGACGAACCCTCGTCGTCGGACACCGCCTCCGACTCGGCCTCCGTCGTCGCGGCAGCCCCCTCGGCCGTGAGCAGATTCGACAACTGCCGACCCACGATCCGCTTGAACTTCCGCTGCTGCGGCCGCGTACGGTCCAGGACCGCCACCTCAAGGCGCTCCGCGGGAATCTCCCGCTCGCCACCATTGGTGTCCCGCGACAACGCCGTCACAGCCAACTTCAGCGCCTCCGACAGCGTCATGCCGTCCCGATGCTGCTGATCCAGATACGTACTGATCTGCTCCGCGTTACCGCCAACGGCCACCGAACCGTGCTCATCGACGATCGACCCGTCATGCGGCAACCGATAGATCTGATCACCCTCGGCCGACTGACCGACCTCGGCGACCACCAACTCCACCTCGTACGGCTTCTCCCCCGCGCTGGAGAAGATCGTGCCCAAGGTCTGCGCGTACACGTTCGCCAGACCACGGGCCGTCACATCGTCACGGTCGTACGTATAACCCCGCAGATCCGCGTAGCGCACGCCACCGATCCGAAGGTTCTCGTACTCGTTGTACTTACCGGCGGCCGCGAAGCCGATCCGGTCATAGATCTCGCTGAACTTGTGCAGAGCGCGGGACGGGTTCTCGCCGACGAACACGATGCCGTCGGCGTACTGCAGCACAACCAGGCTGCGACCGCGAGCGATGCCCTTGCGCGCGTACTCCGCGCGGTCGGCCATCGCCTGCTGGGGTGAGACATAGAACGGCGTCGACACCGGCTATCCGTCCCTTTCTGTCAGTGACTCTCAGGGGCTCGATGAGTAGGCAACCAAGGAAGAGAAGCGGTCCGGCTCAGAGCAGATCGGCCCGCGGGCCGTCCGGCTGCTCCAGACGCCGCTCCAGGATCGAGCGGGCGATCCCCGACGACTCGTCGTCCGAAAGACGCCGGAAGCCCTCATCCGTGATCACGGTGACGATCGGGAAGATCCGCCGCGCCATGTCCGGACCGCCCGTCGCCGAGTCGTCGTCCGCCGCGTCGTACAGCGCCTGCACGACCAGCGTCGTCGCCTGCTCCTCCGTCAGGTCCTCGCGGTAGAGCTTCTTCATCGCCCCACGCGCGAACACCGAACCGGAACCGGTGGCGGCGAAGCCGTGCTCCTCGCTGCGGCCGCCCGTGACGTCGTACGAGAAGATCCGGCCCCTCTCGCGATCCACGTCGTACCCCGCGAACAGAGGCACCACGGCCAACCCCTGCATGGCCATCCCCAGATTCGACCGGATCATGGTCGACAACCGGTTCGCCTTGCCCTCCAGCGACAGCTGCGCACCCTCGACCTTCTCGAAGTGCTCCAGCTCCAACTGGAAGAGCTTCACCATCTCGACGGCCAGACCGGCGGTGCCGGCGATACCGACGGCCGAGTACTCGTCCGCCGGGAAGACCTTCTCGATGTCGCGCTGCGCGATCACATTCCCCATCGTCGCCCGCCGGTCACCGGCGAGCACCACGCCGCCGGGGAACGTGATGGACACGATGGTCGTGCCGTGCGGGGCCTCGATGACGCCCTGCGTCGGCGGCAACTGCCGGTTGCCCGGCAGGATTTCGGGCTGATGCTCGGACAGGAAGTCCATGAAGGACGAAGATCCCGGCGTCAGGAAGGCAGCCGGTAGACGCCCGGTGCTACGAGGGTTGGCTTCCACGCGTTTCCTTCCACGTATGCTGCGGCCCGCCGTATGGCATCGGGCCGGTCCTTGAACTGCCCCAGGGCTGCGTTGCAGCTGAAGCACAGTACGCCACGGACCCTACCCGTCTCGTGGCAGTGATCCACATGTTCAGCGGGAGCATCCAAGCAGATACAGCAAACACCCTTCTGTTGCTGCACCAGCTCGTCCAACTCCGCGGGCGTGAGGCCGTACTTGCGCTTGAAGTAGCTGATCCGGTTGCGCTCGGCTCGGCAGCTTCGGCAGTAGCTCGACCAACCGTCCGAGGAGGACTTGTTGCGCTCCCACTCGGCGTGCGGCTTCACGACCTCGCATTGAGGGCACCGCTTGTGGCCGGGCGGCACCGCGACCTTCACACGCACTTTCTTGCCCTTGGCCTCCTGGCGCTGCCGGTAGTACTCGGCGGAGCACTCCCGGCAATACGCCTGAAGGCCATCAGGCATGGACTTGTTACTGGCGAACGCCACCCTCGGCAATCGCTCCTGGCACCGCGAGCAGCGCCTCATTCCCGAGACTTCCATACCAGCCACGCGGCCTTCGATTCGAAGGGAAAAGGGCCCTACTGGCCACCCTTCTGAACGAAGGACCTCACGAAATCCTCAGCATTCTCTTCGAGCACATCATCGATTTCGTCCAGGACGGAATCGACATCGTCGCTCAGCTTCTCCTGCCGCTCCTTGAGGTCCTCGGTCGACTGCTCGTCGACCTCCTGCTCCTCGACCTCCTCGGTGGAGCGCGTCGCCTTCTGCTGTCCGCCGCCGGTGTCCTTGGTTGCCATGTACAGCTCACCCCGCTCGGTTCGAGATAACAGCTCGTTCGTGATCAGAACCCTACGCGTCGGCTCTGACATCGGCCCCGCACTTTGTTCAACGTGCGGGGCCCACCTCTGTGATTCCCCTGCCGCAGATCAGTTACCCGAGAGCACCCGGACCAGATCCTCGGCCGTGCGGCACCTGTCAAGGAGCTCCTTCACGTGGTTGCGCGTGCCGCGAAGGGGTTCGAGGGTGGGGACGCGCTGGAGCGAGTCCCGGCCGGGGAGGTCGAAGATGACCGAGTCCCAGGAGGCCGCCGCGACGTCGTCCGCGTACTGCTCCAGGCAGCGCCCGCGGAAGTACGCGCGGGTGTCCTCAGGCGGCTTCGTACGGGCGTTCTCGACCTCGTTCTCGTCCAGGAGGCGCTTCATCTTGCCGCGGGCCGCGAGGCGGTTGTAGAGCCCCTTCTCGGCGCGTACGTCGGCGTACTGGAGGTCGAGGAGGTGGAGCTTCGCGGCGTCCCATTCGAGGTTGTCGCGGCGCCGGTAGCCCTGCATGAGCTCGTGCTTGGCGACCCAGTCGAGCTCGCCGGAGAGGCTCATGGGGTCCGATTCCAGGCGGCCGAGCACGTCTTCCCAGCGGCTGAGGACGTCCTTGGTCTGGTCGTCCGCGTCGGCGCCGAAGCGCTCCTCGACGTACTTCCTGGCGAGTTCGAAGTACTCCATCTGGAGTTGGACCGCGGTGAGTGTGCGGCCGCTACGGAGGGTGATCAGGTGCTTGAGGGACGGGTCGTGGGAGACCTGGTGGAGGGTGCGGACGGGCTGGTCCACGGCCAGGTCGACCGCGATGAAACCGTCTTCGATCATGGACAGGACGAGTGACGTCGTGCCGAGCTTGAGGTACGTCGAGATCTCCGACAGGTTCGCGTCGCCGATGATCACGTGCAGGCGGCGGTACTTCTCCGCGTCGGCGTGCGGCTCGTCGCGGGTGTTGATGATGGGCCGCTTCAGCGTGGTCTCGAGGCCCACCTCGACCTCGAAGTAGTCCGCGCGCTGGCTGAGCTGAAAGCCGTGGTCGTGGCCGTCCTGGCCGATGCCGACGCGGCCGGCTCCCGTCACGACCTGGCGCGAGACGAAGAACGGGGTCAGGTGGCGCACGATGTCCGAGAAGGGGGTCTCCCGCTTCATCAGGTAGTTCTCGTGCGTCCCGTAGGAGGCGCCCTTGTTGTCGGTGTTGTTCTTGTAGAGGTGGATGGGCTGGGCGCCGGGCAGCTGGGCGGCCCGGTCGGCGGCCTCGGCCATGATGCGCTCGCCGGCCTTGTCCCAGAGCACGGCGTCGCGGGGGTTGGTGACCTCCGGGGCGCTGTACTCGGGGTGTGCGTGGTCTACGTAGAGGCGCGCTCCGTTGGTGAGGATGACGTTGGCCAGGCCGATGTCCTCGTCGGTGAGCTGGCTGGCGTCGGCCGCCTCGCGCGCGAGGTCGAAGCCTCGGGCGTCGCGCAGCGGGTTCTCTTCCTCGAAGTCCCAGCGGGCCCTGCGGGCCCGGTGCATCGCCGCGGCGTAGGCATTGACGATCTGGGACGAGGTGAGCATGGCATTGGCGTTGGGGTGGCCGGGGACGGAGATTCCGTACTCGGTCTCGATGCCCATTACTCGCCGTACGGTCATGCGGCCCTCCTTGCCCGGCAGCGCCCTCGGTCGGGGGCGTCGCTCAAGTACCGCTGGTTCTCCGGTGCGTGTGCGGTGCCCGTCCCCGCACTGCGCGACTCGGCGGCAGGACAGAGCCTAGAACGCCTTTGCGCTGGTGGGGAGATCATTTGCGTCATTGAATTCGCTCCGGCTTCGAGCGGTGGTCGGCGTGGTCGGTTCCTGTGGGGGTGCCGCACGGTGGTGCCGCAAAACAGTCGGCTGCGGGTACCCGGTAGGGGCACCCGCAGCCACCCTGTCTTTTACAGGTACTGACCGGTGTTCGCCACCGTGTCGATGGAGCGTCCGGTGTCCGCGCCCTGCTTTCCGGTGACGAGGGTGCGGATGTAGACGATCCGCTCGCCCTTCTTGCCGGAGATTCGGGCCCAGTCGTCCGGGTTGGTGGTGTTGGGCAGGTCCTCGTTCTCCTTGAACTCGTCGATGCAAGCCTGGAGGAGGTGGGAGACCCGAAGGCCCTTCTGGTTCTGTTCGAGGAAGGCCTTGATGGCCATCTTCTTGGCGCGGCCGACGATGTTCTCGATCATGGCGCCGGAGTTGAAGTCCTTGAAGTAGAGGACTTCCTTGTCGCCGTTGGCGTAGGTCACCTCGAGGAAGCGGTTCTCCTCGGACTCGGCGTACATCTGCTCCACGGCCGTCTGGATCATGGCGTGGACGGTGGCGGCCCGGTCGCTGCTGTGCTCGTCGAGGTCGTCGAGGTGCAGCGGGAGGCGTTCGGTGAGGTACTTGCCGAAGATGTCCTTGGCCGCTTCGGCGTCCGGGCGCTCGATCTTGATCTTTACGTCGAGTCGTCCGGGTCGAAGGATGGCGGGGTCGATCATGTCCTCGCGGTTGGAGGCGCCGATCACGACCACGTTCTGGAGGCCTTCGACGCCGTCGATCTCGGCGAGCAGCTGCGGGACGATGGTGTTCTCCACGTCCGAGCTGACGCCGGATCCGCGGGTGCGGAACAGCGATTCCATCTCGTCGAAGAAGACGATGACGGGGGTGCCTTCGCTGGCCTTCTCCCTCGCGCGCTGGAAGACGAGGCGGATTTGCCGCTCGGTCTCGCCGACGTACTTGTTGAGAAGTTCGGGACCCTTGATGTTGAGGAAGTAGCTCTTTCCCTGGGCCTGTCCGGTCACTTCCGCGACCTTCTTGGCGAGGGAGTTGGCGACCGCCTTGGCGATCAGGGTCTTTCCGCATCCTGGGGGCCCGTACAGCAGGACGCCCTTGGGCGGCCGCAGTTCGTGCTCCCTGTAGAGGTCCGGGTAGAGGTAGGGCAGTTCGACCGCGTCCCGGATCAGTTCGATCTGGTTGCCCAGGCCGCCGATCTGGTCGTAGCCGATGTCCGGGACCTCTTCGAGGACGAGTTCCTCTACTTCGCTCTTCGGTACGACTTCGTAGACATAGCCGGAACGGGGTTCGAGAAGAAGGGCGTCGCCGGGGCGGATGGTGACGTCAAGGAGCGGCTCGGCGAGCCGTACCACCCGTTCCTCGTCGGTGTGCCCGACCACGAGGGCTCGATCGCCGTCCTCGAGGATTTCCTTGAGGGTGACGATGTCGCCGACGCTCTCGAACTCCATGGCCTCGACCACGTTGAGCGCTTCGTTGAGCATGAGTTCCTGGCCGCGTCGGAGCTCTTCGAGTTCGACGCTTGGGCTCACGTTCACGCGGAGTTTGCGGCCGCCTGTGAAGATGTCGGCGGTGCCGTCCTCGTTCGCCGAGAGGAAGACTCCGAAGCCTGCCGGTGGTTGTGCGAGCCGGTCGACTTCTTCCTTGAGGGCCACGATTTGGTCGCGGGCCTCGCGGAGTGTGTTGGCGAGTCGCTCGTTCTGGGCGGACACGCCGGCCAGGTTGGTCTGCAACTCGACGATCCGCTCTTCGAGAATCCTCGTGTGTCGCGGAGAGTCGGCGAGCTTGCGCCGCAGGACGGCGATTTCCTGCTCGAGATAGGCAACCTGCCCGGCCGGGTCCTCGGACCCTCGTCCCGGGCGGATGCCGCGGTTGATGTCGTCGTCGTGGGCTGCCACGGTCCTCACCTCCTCCAAGGGGAGCTGGACGCTTCCAGACCCTACCTGGGCGGGTGTCGATTGAAACCCCTAGATCAAAAAGACGATGGGGTGTGTCCGATCTTCACCCTTGCGCTCTCCCTCACGCCAGGGGAATACCCACCCAACAACATCGGAAAGCGGCCGGTTGTAGGGTCGAAGTGTTCAACACCCGTCAGGCTTGGCCCGACTTGCTCCTTCGAAGGAGCCTTTCGGGGGCCGCGACGCAGGAAACGGCAGGAGACATGACCGTGCGGCAAGAGGCCGGTTCCGGTACCGACAGCAGCGTTCCGCTGGAGGTGTGGATCGATCAGGATCTGTGCACCGGGGACGGGATCTGCGCGCAGTACGCTCCCGAGGTCTTCGAGCTGGACATCGACGGTCTCGCGTATGTGAAGAGCGCGGACGACGAGCTGTTGCAGGACACCGGTGCCTCAACGCCCGTTCCGCTTCCGCTTCTCACGGATGTGGTGGCTTCGGCGAAGGAGTGTCCTGGCGACTGCATTCATGTGCGCCGGGTCGAGGACAGGGTCGAGATCTACGGACCTGACGCTGAGTGAGAATTTAGCGGAGATCCGTCACTCTACGTACGCGAACGGGCCCCGTCCGCCGATGTTTCGGTGGACGGGGCCCGTTGCGTGTGGGTCAGACCGCGCGTGCCTCGGAGGGCGTGGAGCGGACGAACGACCCGTCCTTCCACTGCCACTTGGCCTTCTCGTGGACGTCCGGGCGGAAGCGCGGGACGGAGTCGGAGGAGTAGCCCTCCAGGTTCGCGAGGACGGAGCCGTCCTGTATGGCGAGGTCCGTCACCGAGTTGTTGTCCTTGGGGGCGACGAGCGTGGCGACGACGCGCGGCTTGGCGCCCGCGGGTTGCGTGACTACGTAGATGCCGCTCGGCGGGGTGCCGACGCCGGCGTCGCAGCGGACGACGGCGACCGTCTCGGGGCGTCCGTCGCCGTCCAGGTCACCGGCGGCCTTCTTGACGACCTTGGCCTTGACGGGGCCGCAGTCGAGCGGGAAGTGGACGGCGGCCGGATCGGGCGGGGCGACGGCCGCGGGTCTGTGCGCGGGCGTCTTGGTGCCGGCCTGGGCCGCGGTGGCGGAGTCCGGCTGCAGGAAGCCGGAGGCCGCGACGACGGCCGCGAGGGCGGTCGCAGTGGCCAGCCAGTGGATGGGCCGTGTGGTGGTGTGCGCCAGTTCCGGGAGCGTCTGCCGGGGGGGCTGCTGCACGAGGAGGGTCTCCTGTGAGGGCTGTGCCGGTGGGGGTGGCCAGCATCGTGCCATACGTCACAGTGCGCGGGAACGGCGGGGTCCGTGCTTTCTCGGCTGGTACGCCGCCGGTGCCTGGCTGGTCCCTGGTCCTGGTGCTGCCGCTTTGTGAACGAACGGGCGCCGCCGCCGAGTTCCCGGTCGTGCGGGGGAACTGGGCGGCGGCGCCGGTGCGTTGTGTTCGGCTACGGAGGTGGGCTCAGCGGCCGCGGCCTCCGCCGTCGGCGTTGGGGCCTTCGTAGTCCTCGCCGTAGGCGCCCTTGGCGGGGCGGCGGCGGCGCATGGGCGGCTCGACGCCGTCCGCGAGGCGGCGGGCGGTGAGCAGGAAGCCGGTGTGGCCGATCATCCGGTGGTCGGGGCGGACGGCGAGGCCCTCCACGTGCCAGTTGCGGATCATCGACTCCCAGGAGGTCGGCTCGTTGAAGCAGCCGATCTCGCGGATGGACTCGACGGTGCGGGCGAGCTGCGTGGTGGTGGCCACGTAGCAGCACAGGATGCCGCCGGGGACGAGCGCCTTCTTGACGACGTCGAGGCACTCCCAGGGGGCGAGCATGTCGAGGATGACGCGGTCGACGTCGGTGTCGACCAGGTTGTCCTGGAGGTCGCCGACGGTGAGCTGCCAGGCGGGGTGCGGGGCGCCGAAGTAGCGCTCGACGTTGCCCTTGGCGATCTCGGCGAAGTCCTCGCGGCGCTCGTAGGAGTGCAGCATGCCGTCGTCGCCGATGGCGCGCAGCAGGAAGCTGCTGAGCGAGCCGGAGCCCACGCCCGCTTCCACGACGCGGGCGCCGGGGAAGATGTCGGCGAAGGCGAGGATCTGCCCCGCGTCCTTGGGGTAGACCACGGCGGCGCCGCGGGGCATGGACAGGACGTAGTCGGGGAGCAGGGGGCGCAGCGCGAGGTAGGCGACGTTTCCGGTGGTGCGGACAACGCTGCCCTCGGGTGCGCCGATCAGCTCGTCGTGCGGGAAGGAGCCCTTGTGGGTGTGGAAGCTCTTTCCCTCTTCGAGCGTGAACGTGTGATGGCGGCCCTTGGGGTCGGTCAGCTGAACCTGGTCCCCGACCTTGAAGAGCCCGCGCCTGCGGGCGGCACCGGTCGGTTCGGACATGTGAACAGCCTACCGGGCCCGGCGGGGGCCGCCGACCACGGAGGTCACGGCGGCTCTACGAAGGGCGGGCCATCGCCTTCACGAAGGCGCGCTCCACGTCGGCGGCGGAGAGGACTCCGTAGATGGCGCCGTTCTCCTCGACGACGAGGTATTCGGTGGCGGGGGTCTCGCGGAGGGTGTCGAGGAGTTCCTCGCCGGCGAGTTCGGCGGAGACGCGCATGCCGTCGGTGAGGTCCTGGGCGAGGCCGCTGACGGGGACCCAGGGGCGGCGGTGTTCGGGGACGCCGACGATGGCGCTCTCGCGTACGAGGGAGTGGGGTTCGCCTTCGGGGTCGACGACGACGAGAGCGCGGGCCCCGGCTTCGTTGGCGCGGCGCAGGGCTTCGGAGAGCGGGGTTTCGGCTTCGACGGGGACGGCGCGGCGGGTGAGGGTGCGGGCGCGCAGTTCGGGGAGGTGTTCGCGCAGCCGTGCCATGCGCAGGCTGTTGCCGGCGCCGGTCCAGATGATCGCGGCGAGGATGGCGGCGAGCAGCGCGTCCGTGATGGTGTCGGCGCCGCCGACGTCCTCCGCGCTCTCGCCGAGGGCGCCGGACTGGGTGAGCAGGGGCAGGCCGATGAGGACGGTGATGGCGAGGGCGCGGCCGACCCAGGCGGCGGCGATGGTGCCGCTCATGGGCTTGCCGGTGAGCTTCCAGACGACCGCGCGGAGCATGCGGCCGCCGTCGAGGGGCAGGCCGGGCAGGAGGTTGAACGCGGCGACGATCAGGTTGGAGATCATCAGGCCGGCGAGGAGGACGCCGGGGACGGTGCCGGGTTCGACGGCCTTCATGGCTACGTAGAAGACGCCGGAGAGGACGAGGGAGAGCAGTGGCCCTACGAAGGCGAGCACGAACTCGCGGCCGGGGGTCTCGGACTCCTTCTCGATCTCGGAGACGCCGCCGAAGAACTGGAGCTGGATGCGGCGCACCGGGAGCTTGAAGCGCAGGGCGGCGACGGTGTGGGCGAGTTCGTGGACGAGTACGGAGGCGTAGAAGGCGACCGCGAAGAAGAGGGAGACCAGGTAGCGGGCGGCGCCGAGTTCGGGCAGCACGCGGTCGAGCTGGCCGCCGAACACCCACGTGATGAGCGCGGCCACGAGGAACCAGCTGGGGGCGACGTACACGGGCACGCCGAAGGGGCGGCCCATGAGGAGTCCGCCGCGCGGTTCGGGGCGTTTGGTGGGGCCCTTGGTGGCGCCCTTGCGCTTGCCGGAGGTGGCGGCGGCGCGCTCGGGGTGGAGGTCGTAGGGGTGTGCGGGGGGTGTGTCGTGCGGCTGGGGGGTCGCCGGGGTGGGGTCGGCCTCCGGGGTCGCCGGGGTGGTGTCGTCGTCCGGGGTGCCGGGGGTGTGCGGGGCCGCGTCGGGCGCCCGGTCCTTCGGCTCCGTGCCGGTCCCCTGGTCCTCCGGCCGCGTGGCCGCCTTCTGGTCCTCCGGGTCCGGCTGGGCCTCGCTGGTCTCGCGGGCTTCGGTCGCGTTCGGTTCGACCGCGGCCGGCGGCCGGGACGGCGTCGCCTTCCCGGTGCCGGACTGCGGCTGCCCGCTCTCGTCCACGGTGATCCCTCGGTCCCCTCGTTTCGAAGCGATTCCCGCCGCCCGGCGGGACGTTCTGGCGTCGATGGTATGCGGACAGTGTCGGTCGGCCCCCGTCGACTCCCCCGCGCCACGCTACGCAAGACGCGGCGGGGCGTGCAGGTGCCTGACCGACACCTGATTGTCAGTGGGTGCCCGTATCGTCGTACGTCATGGAGACCAGCACGGAAAAGCCCGCAGCCGCGCCGCCGGCCTCGCTCTCGCCGTCGCGCGCGAGCGATTTCATGCAGTGCCCGTTGCTGTACCGGTTCCGGGTGATCGACAAGCTGCCGGAGAAGCCGAGCGAGGCGGCGACGCGGGGCACGCTGGTCCATGCCGTCCTGGAGCGCCTCTTCGACACGCCGGCGGGTGAGCGGACGGCGCCGCGCGCCGCGTCGCTGATTCCCGGCCAGTGGGACCGGCTGCGGGAGGCGAGGCCGGAGCTGGCGGAGCTGTTCGTGGACGATGCCGAGGGCGAGCGGATGACGCGCTGGCTCGGTGACGTGGAGCGGCTCGTGGAGCGGTGGTTCACGCTGGAGGATCCGACGCGTTTGGAGCCGGTCGAGCGGGAGCTGTTCGTGGAGGCCGAGCTGGATTCCGGCCTGAAGCTGCGCGGGATCATCGACCGGGTGGATGTGGCGCCGACGGGTGAGGTGCGCATCGTCGACTACAAGACGGGCAAGGCGCCGCGCCCCGAGTACGCGGAGGGCGCGCTGTTCCAGATGAAGTTCTACGCGCTGGTGGTGTGGCGTCTGAAGGGGGTTGTGCCGCGGCGCCTGCAGCTGGTGTATCTGGGCAGTGGGGACGTGGTGACGTACGACCCGGTGGTGGCGGATCTGGAGCGGGTGGAGCGGAAGTTGCTGGCGCTGTGGGAGGCGATTCGGCAGGCGACGGAGAGTGGGGACTGGCGGCCGAGACCGTCGAAGCTGTGCGGGTGGTGTGACCACCAGGCGGTGTGTCCGGAGTTCGGGGGTACGCCTCCGCCGTATCCGCTCCGGGTGGCTTCGTCGGACGCCTCGTTGCGGTGAAAGGCCGGGGCTCTGCCCCGGGCCCCGCGCCTCAATCGCCGGCGGGGCTTGAATTACCCGGCCCGAGCGGCCCCCGCCCGGCAGGGCAGAATGGGGCGCCGGGTCTATCGAAGGATCGAAGGAGAGTTTCGTGGCCATCCGCGTCCTACTGGTCGACGACCAGCCGCTGCTGCGTACGGGCTTCCGCATGATCCTCGAGGCCGAGCAGGACATCGCGGTCGTCGGTGAGGCCGGGGACGGTCTGCAGGCGTTGGACCAGGTGCGTGCGTTGCAGCCCGATGTGGTGCTGATGGACATCCGGATGCCGCGGATGGACGGCGTGGAGGCGACGCGGCAGATCTCGGGTCCCGGCAAGGACGGTCCGGCGAAGGTCCTGGTGCTCACGACGTTCGATCTCGACGAGTACGTGGTCGAGGCGTTGAAGGCGGGGGCCTCCGGGTTTCTGCTGAAGGACGCGCCCGCGGGCGAGCTGGTGCAGGCGATCCGCGTCGTGGCGGCCGGTGAGGCGATGCTGGCGCCGAGCATCACGCGTCGGCTGCTCGACAAGTACGCGGATCATCTGCCGTCGGGCGAGGAGCCGGTCCCGGACACGCTGCACACGCTCACGGAGCGCGAGGTGGAGGTCCTGAAGCTGGTCGCGCGCGGCCTGTCGAACGCGGAGATCGCCGCGGACCTCTTCGTGAGCGAGACGACGGTGAAGACCCATGTCGGCCATGTGCTCACGAAGCTGGGCCTGCGCGACCGGGTGCAGGCGGCTGTGTACGCGTACGAGAGCGGTCTGGTCCGCCCCGGCGCGCAGTAGCCACAGCCGCCTTCCCCACAGGCCCCTGGCGGCTCAGCCCTTGCTGATCTCCCAGAAGCGGAACACGGTCGACGCGTCGAGGCAGTTCTCCAGGCCGTAGACGTCGGACTTGGCGACGGCGTACTGCTTGGCCTGCCAGATGGGCAGGATGGGCAGTTCGTCGGCGACGATGTTCTGGAGCTGTTCGTAGCGCGTCGCCGTCGCGGAGCGGTCGCTCTGGGCGCCGGTCTCCGGGATGATCCGGTCGGTGATGGTGCGGTTGTCGTAGCCGTTGTCGAGGACGTTGCCCTTGCCGAAGAACGGCTGGGTGAAGTTGTCCGGGTCCGGGTAGTCGGGCACCCAGCCCTTGACGTAGACGCCGTACTTGCCGGACTTGATGTCCCGCTCGTACTGGGCGAATTCGACGGACTTGACGTCGGCGTCGAAGAGGCCGCTGGCGTTGAGCTGCTTGGCGACGGTCTTCAACTCGGCGTCGGTGGCGGGGCCGTAGCGCGCGGGCGTGGACCAGAGGGTGAGCTTGACGGGCGTGGTGATGCCGTCGGCGCGCAGTGCGGCGGCCGCCTTGCTCTTCGAGGGGCGGGGCCCGTATTTGTCGAAGAAGGCCGTGTTGTGGCCGGTGATGCCCGCCGGGATGATCGAGTACAGGGACGTGGCGGTCTGGTCGTAGACGTCGTCGATGAGGGCGTCGCGGTCGATGAGGTGGGCGATCGCCTTGCGGACGCCGAGCTTGCCGACGACGGGGTCGTCCGTGTTGAAGACGAGGTGCTGGACCTCGGCGCTTGTGCCCTCGATGACGTCGAGGTTCTTGTTGCCGGAGTTCTGGATGTCGGCGACGTCCTTGGCGGCGAGGCCGCGGTAGGCGAGGTCGACGTTCCCGCCGAGCAGGGACTTCTTGAGGCCCTTCTGGTCGCCGTGGAAGAACTTCATGGTGACGCCGGAGTTCTTGACCTTGGCGGTGCCCTGGTACTTGGCGTTGACCGAGAAATCGGCCTGCTTCTTGCCGAAGGAGTCGAGCTTGTACGGGCCCGAGCCGACGGCCTTGCCGTCGGTGCGCAGCTTGTCGGCGGGGTACTCGGTGTGGTCGACGATCGATCCTGCGCCGGAGGCGATCTTGCTGGGGAAGGTCGCGTCGGCGGACTTGAGCCTGAAGACGACGGTCCTGGCGTCGGGGGTCTCGACCTTGTCCAGCATCGGGAACATGATCGCGGGCCCGGCCTCGTCGTTGATCCGCATCGTGCGGTCGAAGGAGAACTTGACGTCCTTCGAGGTCAGCGCGTGGCCGTTGCTGAACGTCAGGCCGGGGCGCAGCGTGCACCGGTAGACCTTGGTGGTGCTGTCGCTGAAGTGGCACTCCTTGGCGGCTTCCGGCTGCGGTTCGGTGCCGCCGTTGGGGAAGCTGAGCAGCGACTGGAAGACGTTGTTGAACAGCAGCCACGAGCCCGGGTCGTAGCCGGAGGCGGGGTCGGTGGCCTGGATGTCGTCGGACATTCCCATGACGACGGAGTCGCCGCTGTCGGCGGAGTCGCTCTCGTCAGAGCCACAGCCGGTCAGGAGTGCCGCGGCGAGTCCCGCGCCGAGGGGCATGACCAGCCACTGATTGCGCTTTCTCACGTACGTGCCTTGTCTTCGGTCGAGCGGACGGGGCTGGGGCCGGTGGGAGCCGGCCCCGGTGGGCTCAGCCGCTGACGCCGCGGCCCAGCTCCCACAGCTGAAGCACCGAGGAGGCGGAGAGCGCCCACTCCACCCCGGTGATGTCGTCGCGCGCGGCGACGTACTGCTTGCCCTGCCACAGCGGCAGGACGGGCACGTCGTCGGCGACGGTGTCCTGGATCTGCTGGATGGGCTTGGACGCGGTGAGCCGGTCGGCCTCGCGGCGCTCGGCGGGGATCAGGTTGCCGCGGATGTTCTGGTTGACGTACGGGGACGCCAGGAAGTTGTCCTTGTCGAGGAACGGCGCGAGGAAGTTGTCGGCGTCCGGGAAGTCGGGGAACCAGCCGAGGCCGTAGACGTCGTACTTCCCCTTGAGCTGGGCGTCGCGGTAGGTGTCCCAGTTGTCGCCCTTGATGTCGACGTCGAACACGCCGCTGGAGTTGAGCTGCTTCTGGAGGAGCTCGAACTCGTTCTTCGTGGCGGATCCGTAGTGGTCGCTCGTGTAGTGCAGGGTGAGCTTGACGGGCGTGTGGATGCCGGCCTGCCGCAGGATCGACGCGGCCTTGGACCTGCTGGGGTTCTGGTACTTGTTGAAGAACGAGTTCTGGTGTCCCGTGATGCCGCTGGGGACGAGCGAGTACAGCGGTTCGGCGCTGGTGCCGTAGACCTTGGAGGCGATCTCGCCGCGGTCCACGAGCTGCGCCATGGCCTGTCGTACGGCCTTGTTCTTGACGCTGTCGGCCTTGGTGTTGAAGCCGAGGTAGCGGATCTCCATGCCGGGCATCTCGACCAGGTTGATGTTCCCGGGCGGGTTGTCCGAGTACTTCTTGATCTGCTTCGGCGACATGGTGCGCGTCATCATGTCGAGGTCGCCCTTCTCCAGCGCCTTGCCCATGGCGTCGGAGTCGGCGAAGGAGTCCAGTTCGACCTTGTCGTTCTTCGGCTTCAACTGCCCCTTGTAGTGGGGGTTCTTGGTGAAGACGGTCTTGACGACGGTGTCGTTCTTGACCTGGGCCTTGAGGGTGTACGGGCCGGAGCTGTTCACCTTGAAGCCGGTGCGCAGCTTGTTCTTGGGGTACTCGTCGGGGTCGACGATGCCGGCGGTGGGCGTGGCCAGCTTGTACGGGAACGTGGCGTCCGGGGACTTGAGGTGGAAGATGACCTCGCGGTCGCCCTGGGTCTCGATGGTGTCGATCGAGGAGAGCAGTCCGTAGGAGCCGCTGCCGCTCTTGATGGTGCGTACGCGGTCGATGGAGTACTTCACGTCGGCCGCGGTGACGGGCTTGCCGTCGGCGAACTTGAGGTCCTTGCGCAGCTTGCAGGCGTAGCGTTCGCTGCCGCTGTCGGAGAATATGCAGCTCTCGGCGGCCTCGGGCACGGGCTCTCCGCTGCCGCTGCGCGGCATCGCCATGAGTGTCTGCACGGTCTGGCGCAGTACGTTCCAGGAGCCGGTGTCATAGGCGTACGCGGGGTCGAACGGCGCGGGCACCTTGCCGGAGGCGATGAACCGGTCCGTGGTGCCCACCTTGATGGCATCGCCGCCCGCGTCCCCGCTGTCGGACCCGCCGCACGCGGCGAGTACGGGGGCAAGCAGACCGATGATGGCCGGCAGCACCAAAGTCTTGCGGTTCATGCTCGAAGTTCTCCAGAGCTGTTGAACCCGCCGTCCCGGCGTCAGGGGTGGGACGCGTGGGTGGCGGGAGGGTACGGCGATGTTCTCGCGACGAGATTAATGGGCCCGCCCGAGCGGCCCGCGGGCGCGGGAGCGGGGCCCTCATCACGCTGTGGAATCGGGCGTGGACGCACCGAAAACACCTCAGGAGGAAGGTTCGTCGCATGGGGTGGCCAATCGGGACACAAGGTCACCCCTCGGGGCGCGGAGCGCGGTCGCGCAGCATGGGCCCGCGGGCCTGTCACCCCTCAGGAGAGTGGGAAAGCTCACACCGTCGATGGCGATGGTGGACGCGTCGATTCGGCCACTCCTGCCACCCGTGGCTGTCAGGGCGTCATCAGGCCCTGCAGGAAAGGAACGTTGACGTGTTCCAGGGAGCGGACGACGGTGCGCCGCGGCGCGGGTTCGATGGGGGCGACGGACGGTACGGCGACGACCTGGCAGCCCGCCGCCTCGGCCGCGGTGACGCCGGTGGCGGTGTCCTCGATGACGGCGCAGCGAGCCGGGTCGACGTCGAGCCCGGACGCGGCGAGCAGGTACGGGTCGGGGTGCGGCTTGGTGCGTGACACCTCGTCACCGGCGACGGTGAGGCGGAAGTTGTGGGCGCCGAGCGAGTGCAGGATCCGGTCGATGATGCGGCGGTGGGAGGCGGAGACGAGGGCCGCGGGCACGCGGTGCGCGGCGAGTTCGGCGAGGAGTCTCGCGGCCCCTGGCATCAGCGGCAGTGACTCGCTGATGCGCTTCTCGAAGCCGTCGTTGAGCAGCACGGTCACCTCGTCGAGGGTGATGTCGGCGCCGGTGGCCTCGATGAGGAAGCCGGCGCTGCGGGTCATGGGCCCGCCGACGACGACGTGCCGCCAGGAGTCGTCGAGGGTGTGGCCGAGTTCGGCGAAGACGGCCACCTCGGCGTCCCACCAGAATCCCTCGGTGTCGACGAGTGTTCCGTCCATGTCGAGGAGCACGGCCTGGAGCGTGGAGCCTTCGGCCGTTCGGGTACCGAGTGCGGGGACCGTACTGGTCATCCGTACACCTCCATGAGGGACGAAGAGGCCGGTTGCCCTCCGTGGAGCGGAAGGGCAACCGGCCTGCGCTGGACCGACCAGTGTACGACTGGTGTCGATTACCGCGCGTTGAAGTACTTCGCCTCTGGGTGGTGGATGACGATGGCGTCGGTGGACTGCTCGGGGTGGAGCTGGAACTCCTCGCTGAGCTGGACGCCGATCCGCTCGGGCTCCAGGAGGTCGGCGATCTTCGCGCGGTCCTCCAGGTTCGGGCAGGCGCCGTAGCCGAGGGAGAAGCGGGCGCCCCGGTACTTCAGGGCGAACATGTCCTCCATCTCGGCCGGGTCCTCACCGGCGAAGCCGAGTTCGTTGCGTACGCGCGCGTGCCAGTACTCGGCGAGTGCCTCGGCCAACTGGACGGACAGGCCGTGCAGTTCGAGGTAGTCGCGGTAGGAGTCGGACGCGAACAGCTTCGCCGTCTCCTCGCCGATCCGGGAGCCGACGGTGACGACCTGGAGGCCGACGACGTCGGTCTCGCCGGACTCCTCCGGGCGGAAGAAGTCGGCGAGGCACAGCCGCTTTCCGCGGCGCTGGCGCGGGAACGTGAACCGGGTCCGCTCGTTGCCCGCGTCGTCCAGGATGATCAGGTCGTCGCCCTTGGACACGCAGGGGAAGTAGCCGTGCACGACGGCCGCTTCGAGCAGGTTGTCGGTGTGCAGCTTGTCGAGCCAGCCGCGAAGCCGCGGCCGCCCGTCGGTCTCCACCAGCTCCTCGTACGTGGGTCCGTCGCCGGTACGGGCCTGGCGCAGGCCCCACTGGCCCTTGAACAGGGCGCCCTCGTCGAGCCAGGAGGCGTACTCCTTGAGCTGGATGCCCTTGACGACGCGGGTGCCCCAGAACGGCGGCTCGGGGACCGGGTTGTCGACCGCGACGTCCGAGCGCACCGGACCCTCGTCGGCCTGCTCCTCGATCGCGATGTCGCGCTTGGGAACCCGGCGTTGCTTGAGTTCGGGGAGGGTGGCGCCGGGCACGCCGCGCTTGACCGCGATGAGGGCGTCCATGAGGCGCAGGCCCTCGAACGCGTCGCGGGCGTAGCGGACTTCGCCCTCGTAGATCTCGTGGAGGTCCTGCTCCACGTAGGCGCGGGTGAGGGCGGCGCCGCCGAGGATGACCGGGAAGTCGGCGGCCAGCTTGCGCTGGTTGAGCTCCTCCAGGTTCTCCTTCATGATCACGGTCGACTTGACGAGGAGTCCCGACATGCCGATGACGTCGGCCCGGTGCTCCTCCGCGGCCTCCAGGATCGCGGAGACGGGCTGCTTGATGCCCAGGTTGACCACGTTGTAGCCGTTGTTGGACAGGATGATGTCGACGAGGTTCTTGCCGATGTCGTGGACGTCGCCGCGCACGGTGGCGAGCACGATGGTGCCCTTGCCCTCCGAGTCGGACTTCTCCATGTGCGGTTCGAGGTGCGCCACCGCGGTCTTCATGACCTCGGCGGACTGCAGCACGAACGGCAGCTGCATCTGGCCGGATCCGAACAGTTCGCCGACGACCTTCATGCCCTCCAGGAGGGTGTCGTTGACAATGTCGAGGGCGGGGCGGTCCTGGAGCGCGTCGTCCAGGTCCTCTTCGAGCCCGTTCTTCTCGCCGTCGATGATGCGGCGCTGCAGGCGCTCCTCCAGCGGGAGGGCCGCCAACTCCTCGGCCTTGCCCGCCTTGAGGGACTTGGCGGTGGCGCCCTCGAAGAGCGCCATCAGCTTCTGCAGCGGGTCGTAGCCCTCCGCGCGCCGGTCGTAGATCAGGTCGAGGGCGGTGGTGACCTGCTCCTCGTCGAAGCGCGCGATCGGCAGGATCTTGCTCGCGTGCACGATCGCCGAGTCCAGGCCCGCCTTCACGCACTCGTCCAGGAACACGGAGTTGAGGACGATGCGGGCGGCCGGGTTGAGGCCGAAGGAGATGTTCGACAGGCCGAGGGTGGTCTGTACGTCGGGGTGGCGGCGCTTGAGTTCACGGATCGCCTCGATGGTGGCGATGCCGTCCCCCCGGGACTCCTCCTGGCCCGTGCAGATCGTGAACGTCAGGCAGTCGATGAGGATGTCCGACTCGTGGATGCCCCAGTTGCCGGTCAGGTCCTCGATCAGCCGCTCGGCGATGGCGACCTTGTGCTCGGGGGTGCGGGCCTGGCCCTCCTCGTCGATGGTCAGCGCGATCAGCGCGGCGCCGTGCTCGCGGGCGAGCTTGGTGACCTTCGCGAAGCGGGACTCGGGGCCGTCCCCGTCCTCGTAGTTCACGGAGTTGATGACCGCGCGGCCGCCGAGCTTCTCCAGGCCGGCCTGGATGACGTCGACCTCGGTCGAGTCCAGGACGATCGGGAGGGTGGAGGCGGTGGCGAAGCGTCCCGCGAGTTCGTTCATGTCGGCGACGCCGTCGCGGCCCACGTAGTCGACGCACAGGTCGAGCATGTGGGCGCCCTCGCGGATCTGGTCGCGGGCCATCTCCACGCAGTCGTCCCAGCGGGCCTCCAGCATGGCCTCGCGGAACTTCTTCGACCCGTTGGCGTTCGTACGCTCGCCGATCGCCATGTACGCGGTGTCCTGGCGGAACGGGACCGTCTGGTAGAGCGAGGCGGCGCCGGGCTCGGGCTGCGGGGTGCGCTGCGTGGGCTCGGTGCCGCGGACGCGCTCGACGACCTGGCGCAGGTGCTCGGGCGTCGTACCGCAGCAGCCGCCCACCAGCGACAGGCCGTACTCGCGCACGAAGGTCTCCTGCGCGTCCGCCAACTCCTCCGCGGTGAGCGGGTAGTGGGCGCCGTCCTTGGTGAGGACGGGCAGACCGGCGTTCGGCATGGCCGAGACCGGGACGCGCGAGTGCCGGGAGAGGTAGCGCAGGTGCTCGCTCATCTCGGCGGGTCCTGTGGCGCAGTTCAGGCCGATCATGTCGATGCCGAGCGGTTCGAGCGCGGTGAGCGCCGCGCCGATCTCCGAGCCCAGCAGCATGGTGCCGGTCGTCTCGACGGTGACCGAGCAGATGACGGGCAGGTTGGCGCCGGTGGCGTCCAGGGCGCGGCGGGCGCCGAGCAGCGCCGACTTCGTCTGGAGGAGGTCCTGCGTCGTCTCGACGAGGAGGGCGTCGGCGCCGCCGGCGATGAGGCCCTCGGCGTTGCGCTGGTAGGCGTCGCGCAGTGTGGTGTACGGGGCGTGGCCCAGGGTGGGCAGCTTGGTGCCGGGGCCCATGGAGCCGAGGACCCAGCGCTGCTGTCCGGTGCTCGCGGTGAACTCGTCGGCGACCTCGCGGGCCACGCGCGCGCCCGCCTCGGACAGTTCGAAGACGCGCTCGGGGATGTCGTACTCGCCGAGCGCCGCGTGGTTGGCGCCGAAGGTGTTCGTCTCGACGCAGTCCACGCCGACGGCGTAGTACTCCTCGTGCACGGAGCGCACGATGTCGGGGCGGGTGAGGTTGAGGATCTCGTTGCAGCCCTCGAGTTGCTGGAAGTCCTCGAGGGTCGGGTCCTGCGCCTGCAGCATGGTGCCCATCGCTCCGTCGGCCACCACGACGCGGGTGGCGAGGGCTTCTCGGAAGGCGTCCACACGGGCGCGGGGATCGGATGCGGGCGTTGGCAACGAGGCCATGAAAGTTCTCCCAGAGGTGCGACGGCTGTCGGCTTTGCGTCCCCACTCCCCGGAGACGCACCCGGTCAGGGTAGCGGGGACGATGGTCCTGTCGTGAGTGCGTCCACGGTCCGGAACGTTGTGCGCGTGTCGTGGCCGAAACGCGTCGATCCGCGGGCGATCTCCTGGTGATGGAAATATTGGCGCACGCCGCGCTCGCCGGAGGTCGGCAACGACCGATACTGTTCAGCATTGTCGAACGTCGCATCCTGAGGAACCGAGGGAGGAAGGGCCTGCGATGGCACGCAACATCCAGTCGCTCGAACGGGCCGCGGCCATGCTCCGGTTGCTCGCGGGCGGTGAGCGCAGGCTCGGCCTCTCCGACATCGCCGCCGCGCTCGGCCTCGCCAAGGGCACGGCCCACGGCATCCTGCGCACGCTGCAGGCCGAGGGCTTCGTGGAGCAGGACTCCGCCTCGGGGCGCTACCAACTGGGCGCCGAACTGCTGCGCCTGGGCAACAGCTACCTCGACGTGCACGAACTGCGGGCGCGCGCCCTGGTGTGGACGGACGACCTGGCCCGCTCCAGCGGCGAGGCGGTCTACCTGGGTGTGCTGCACCAGCAGGGCGTGCTGATCGTGCATCACGTCTTCCGGCCGGACGACAGCCGGCAGGTCCTGGAGGTCGGCGCGATGCAGCCGCTGCACTCGACGGCCCTGGGCAAGGTGCTGTCCGCGTACGACCCGGTGGCACACAGCGAGGTCCTGGAGGCCGAGCGCAAGGACTTCACGGCGAGCACGGTGTGCGATCCGGGCGACCTGGAGGCGGTGCTCGACCTGACCCGCGCGCGCGGGTACGCGGCCGACGTGGAGGAGACCTGGGAGGGCGTCGCCTCGGTCGCGGCCCCGATCCACGACCGGCACCGGATGCCGGTGGGCGCGGTGGGCATCACGGGCGCCGTGGAGCGGGTCTGCAAGGCCCCCGAGGACGCGGCGGGCGGGACTCCGGGCGGGCTGCGCCCCGAGCTGATCGCCGCCGTACGCGACTGTGCGCGCGCCGTCTCCCGCGATCTGGGCGCCAGCCGCTTCTGAGCGGCGGCGCCCGCGGGCCCCAAGGTGCAGGCGGGCCCCAAGGTGCAGGCGGCACCGATCCGGGTGACCATCGTTGAACGCCCACCGGCCTGCCGACCGACAACGGCGGTCCGATAGCCAGAGGCGATCAATAACGATCGCGCATTCGATAAGAGATCCCTTGACGAGCCGGGAACCGCAGAGCGAGACTCGCGTCCATCGGTCGGCATTGTCGAACACCTACCGGCAATACGCGTTAGAGTGTCAGCAGGCCAGACCGGACCCGACCCTCGCCTTGAGGGTCTCGGACCACCGGAAAGGGACCCGGGAGGTTCGTTACTCGGGTTACCACCTGGACGAAGGACAAAGGAGTCGCGGGTGTCCAGCCACGACATCTTCATCGGCGAGACCATCGGTACCGCCATACTCACCCTGTTGGGCGGTGGCGTCTGCGCCGCCGTCACTTTCAAGCGCTCGAAGGCATTCGACGCCGGCTGGGTCGCCATCGCGTTCGGCTGGGGCTTCGCGGTCCTGACCGGTGCCTACCTGGCCGGCGGCGTCTCCGGCGCGCACCTGAACCCCGCGGTCACCCTCGGTCTCGCCATCGAGGGCGGCACGAAGTGGAGCGACGTACCGCTCTACCTGGTCTCCCAGCTCTTCGGCGCCATGATCGGCGCGGTCCTGGTGTGGCTCGCGTACTACGGGCAGTTCCACGCCCACCTCACCGACCGCGAGGTGCTGGCCGCGCACAACGGCACGGACGGCGACGAGGGTCTCGTCGACCCGAAGTCCGCGCCCGAGGCCGGTCCGGTGCTCGGCGTCTTCTCCACGGGTCCCGAGATCCGGAACATGCTGCAGAACCTCGTCACGGAGATCATCGCCACGGTCGTGCTCGTCCTGGCGATCCTCACGCAGGGCCTGAACGCCGAGGGCAACGGCCTCGGTGTGCTCGGCGCCCTGATCACCGCGCTCGTCGTGGTGGGTATCGGTCTCTCCCTCGGTGGCCCCACGGGCTACGCCATCAACCCGGTCCGTGACCTCGGCCCGCGCATCGTGCACGCGCTGCTCCCGCTGCCCAACAAGGGCGGTTCGGACTGGTCGTACGCCTGGGTCCCGGTGGTCGGTCCGCTCATCGGTGGTGCCCTCGCCGGCGCCATCTACCAGCTGTTCTGAGCGACGCCGCCGAAACCGACCACCCCACGCACCACGAGGAGCACACCGTGACCGACGCACACACCACCGGCCCCTTCATCGCGGCGATCGACCAGGGCACCACGTCCAGCCGCTGCATCGTCTTCGACAAGGACGGCCGGATCGTCTCCGTCGACCAGAAGGAGCACGAGCAGATCTTCCCGAAGCCGGGCTGGGTCGAGCACGACGCGAACGAGATCTGGGCGAACGTCCAGGAGGTCGTCGCCGGAGCCATCACCAAGGCCGGCATCACCCGCGACGACATCAAGGCCATCGGCATCACCAACCAGCGCGAGACGACGCTGCTCTGGGACAAGAACACCGGTGAGCCCGTCCACAACGCCATCGTCTGGCAGGACACCCGCACCGACGCCCTCTGCAAGGAGCTCGGGCGCAACGTCGGCCAGGACCGCTTCCGCCGCGAGACCGGCCTGCCGCTCGCGTCGTACTTCGCCGGTCCGAAGGCCCGCTGGCTGCTCGACAACGTCGAGGGCCTGCGCGAGCGCGCCGAGCGCGGCGACATCCTGTTCGGCACGATGGACACCTGGGTCATCTGGAACCTGACGGGCGGTACAGACGGCGGCAAGCACTACACCGACGTCACCAACGCCTCCCGCACGATGCTGATGAACCTGCACGAGATGCAGTGGGACGAGCGCATCTGCTCCTCCATCGGCGTCCCGATGACGATGCTGCCGGAGATCCACTCCTCCGCCGAGGTCTACGGCGAGGTCACCGGCGGCAAGCTGGGCGACCTGCTCGGCGGCATCCCGGTCGCCTCGGCGCTCGGTGACCAGCAGGCGGCCCTGTTCGGCCAGACCTGTTTCGCCGAGGGCGAGGCCAAGTCCACGTACGGCACCGGCACCTTCATGCTGATGAACACGGCGGACAAGGCCATCAACTCGTACTCCGGACTGCTGACCACGGTCGGCTACCAGATCGGCGACCAGAAGCCGGTCTACGCGCTGGAGGGCTCGATCGCCGTCACGGGCTCCCTGGTGCAGTGGATGCGCGACCAGATGGGCCTGATCAAGTCGGCCGCCGAGATCGAGACGCTGGCGTCCTCGGTCGAGGACAACGGTGGCGCGTACTTCGTGCCCGCCTTCTCCGGCCTGTTCGCCCCGTACTGGCGCTCGGACGCGCGCGGTGTCATCGCGGGTCTGACCCGCTACGTCACCAAGGCGCACCTCGCGCGCGCCGTGCTAGAGGCCACCGCCTGGCAGACCCGCGAGATCACCGACGCCATGACGAAGGACTCCGGCGTCGAGCTGACCGCGCTGAAGGTCGACGGCGGCATGACCTCCAACAACCTGCTGATGCAGACCCTCTCGGACTTCCTGGACGCGCCCGTGGTGCGGCCGATGGTCGCCGAGACGACCTGCCTCGGCGCCGCCTACGCCGCCGGCCTCGCCGTCGGCTTCTGGTCCAACACCGACGAGCTCCGCGCCAACTGGCGCCGGGCCGCCGAGTGGACCCCCCGCATGGACGCGGCCACCCGTGACCATGAGTACAAGAACTGGCTCAAGGCCGTCGAACGGTCCATGGGCTGGCTCGAAGACAGCTCTGTCGAGGAGTAACACCCCACCATGAGTACCCAGTCCACCCTCCAGACCGTGCCTGCCCTCGGAACGCACCCGGTCGCCGGTTCCAACCCGAGCCGCGCCGAGACCCGCGAGCAGCTTTCCAAGGCGACGTACGACCTCCTGGTCATCGGCGGCGGCATCCTGGGCATCTCCACTGCCTGGCACGCGGCGCAGTCCGGTCTCAGGGTGGCCCTGGTCGACGCCGGCGACTTCGCCGGCGCCACGTCCTCCGCGTCTTCCAAGCTGCTCCACGGCGGTCTGCGCTACCTGCAGACCGGTGCGGTGAAGCTGGTCGCGGAGAACCACTTCGAGCGGCGTGCGGTGTCCCGCAATGTGGCCCCGCACCTCGCCAACCCCCTGACCTTCTACCTGCCCATCTACAAGGGCGGCCCGCACGGCGCGGCGAAGCTGGGCGCGGGTGTCTTCGCGTACTCGGCGCTGTCCGCGTTCGGTGATGGCGTGGGGCATTTGTTGTCGCCGGAGAAGGCGCAGCGTGATGTGCCGGAGCTGCGGACCGACAACCTGAAGGCCGTCGCCGTGTACGGCGACGACCAGATGAACGACGCGCGGATGGCGCTGATGACGGTGCGTGCGGCCGTCGATGCCGGTGCTGTTGTGCTCAATCACTCCGAGGTCACCGGGCTTCGGTTCACCAACGGCCGGGTGACCGGTGCCGAGCTCAAGGACCGGATGGACGGTGCGGAGTTCGGCGTCAACGCCCGGCTGGTCCTCAACGCGACCGGGCCGTGGGTCGACCACCTGCGCAAGATGGAGGACCCGAACTCGGCGCCGTCCATCCGCCTGTCCAAGGGCGCGCACCTGGTCATGAAGCGCACCAAGCCGTGGAAGGCCGCGCTCGCCACCCCGATCGACAAGTACCGCATCACCTTCGCCCTCCCCTGGGAGGACATGCTGCTGCTCGGCACGACCGACGAGGAGTACGAGGGTGACCCGGGCGACGTCGCGGTCAACGAGAAGGACATCGAGCAGATACTCGACGAGGCCGCCTTCTCGGTGCGTGACGAGCAGCTCAAGCGGGAGAACATGACGTACGCCTTCGCGGGCCTGCGCGTGCTTCCCGGTGGCCCCGGTGACACGTCGAAGGCCAAGCGCGAGACGGTCGTCACCGAGGGCAAGGGCGGCATGCTGTCCGTCGCGGGCGGCAAGTGGACGACGTTCCGGCACATCGGCCGTACGGTCATGCAGAAGCTGGAGCAGCTGCCCGGTCACCCGCTGGGCGACGACTTCGAGGAGATCAAGAACCTTCCGAAGAAGCTGCCGCTGCCGGGTGTCGCCAACCCGCGTGCGGTCGCGCACCGGCTTCTGGTGGACAGCCCGGCGCCGGGCCCGCGTATGGGCGCCGACACCGCCAAGCACCTGGCGACGCACTACGGTTCGCTGTCCTTCGACATCGCGCGGCTCGCGAACGAGGACCCGGCGCTGGCGGAGCGGGTGCACCCCGATGCGCCGGAGATCTGGGCGCAGGTCGTGTACGCGCGGGATCACGAGTGGGCGGAGACGCAGGACGACGTGCTGCGGCGGCGTACGACGCTGACGATTCGTGGGCTCGACACGGATGACGTGCGGTCGAAGGTGCAGGATCTGCTCGACAAGAAGTAGGTCCTCCGGACGGCAGAAGGGGCGGCTCCCACGGGGGGAGCCGCCCCTTCTGTTGTCGTCTGCGACGGGGGTGCGGTCGCGGGGCTCTGCCCCGGACCCCGCGCCTCAATCGCCGGCGGGGCTTGATGTGTCCTCGTCCGCGTCCAGGATCGAGTGTTCCAACTTGCCCAGGAGGCGGGCCAGTTGGCGGCGCTCGGACGGGGAGATGCCTGCCAGCATGCGCTCCTCGTTCGCCAGGTGGTCCGTGAATACCTGGTCCACCGTCGCGAGGCCGAGGTCGGTGAGGCGGGAGTAGACGACGCGGCGGTCCTCGGCGTCGCGTTCGCGGACTATCAGGCCGTCCTTCTCCAGGCGGTCCATGCGCAGGGTGACCCCGGCGGACGAGACGAGCCCGGAGTCGGCGAGCTGTCCGGCGGTGAGGCGGTACGGCTTGCCCGCGCGGCGCAGGGCCGTCAGGACGTCGAAGCCGGCGACGGACAGGCCGTGCCGCTCGATCGACGCGTTGAGCTTGGTGTTGTAGCGCAGGAACGAGCGGTGCAGGCGGGCCAGCACTTCCAGTGGGCCGGTGTCGAGCTCGGGCCGTTCACGCGCCCAGTCCGCCACGATCTCTGCCACGGCGTCGCGCCGCTTCGGCTTCCGCTCGGCCATCCCCGTCCCCTCGCATCACAACGCATGTCTCATGAGCGGGCGCGAAGTGTTACGCCCCTGAAAATTCTACCCCTGAAGCGATCGCGGGCGACCTTGACCAGTATGACCGCGGCGAGCGCCGCCGCGGCCGGGACGGCGGCCTTCTTGAGGAGTACGGGGAGGGCCGCGGCGCCGAGGTCGACGGCTTCCGGTTCGGCCGGGGTGGACGCAGGGGTCGAGACGGGCTCGGTCGCCGACATCAACTCGGCCAGGCGGTCCGCGAATTGGCCGACGATGCGGTCGCCGACCTCCGTCATGATGCCGCGCCCGAACTGGGCGGGGCGGCCGGTGATGTCGAGGTCGGTGCGGACGCGGACACGGGTGCCGGCCGGGTCGGCGACGAGTTCGGCGGTGACGGTCGCCGAGGCGGTGCCCGCGCCGCGGGTCTCGCTGCCGGAGAGGTCGAGGCGCATGCTGTGGGCGGCCTCGTCGCGGGTCACGGTGCCCTCTCCCCGGTAACTCATCTGCACGGCCCCGACCTTGACCTTCACGCGGCCGGTGAAGGTGTCGCCGTCGAGGGTGTCGAGGACCGCGCCGGGCATGCAGGGGGCTACGCGGCCGAGGTCGTGGAAGAGCTTCCAGGCGTCGTCCGGCGCGGCCGGCACGGTGAAGGTGTGGTCGAGTTGCACGCTGGTGTTCCGTTCGTCAGGGGGTGCGCAGCAGGGCGCGGATGCGGCTCGGGGAGAGGGGGCCGCGGCGGACGACGACGCCGAAGGGGCGCAGGGCGTCCTCGACGGCGTTCGCGAGGACGGCCTGCGGGGCGATGGCGCCGCCTTCGCCGAGGCCCTTCACGCCGAGGTCGTTCATGGGGCTCGGCGAGTGGATCTCGTCCATGTCGAGGTCGGGGATCTCGGAGGAGGTGGGGACGAGGTAGTCCATGTAGGTGCCGGTGCGGGGCTGGCCGTCGGGGCCGTAGATCATCTCCTCGTAGAGGGCGCCGCCGATGCCCTGGGCGATGCCGCCGGTGACCTGGCCCTCGGCGATCAGCGGGTTGACGATGACGCCCGCGTCGTGGACGACGACGTACTGGAGGATCTCCAACTCGCCCGTCTCTTCGTCCACTTCGACGACCGCGGCGTGGGCGCCGCTGGCGACGGCGAAGCCGGGTGGGCGGAAGTGGACGGTCTCGCTGAGTTCGGTGCCGTGCCGGCCGTCGGTGGGTTCGGGGGTGCCGGGGAGCGGGGCGCGGCCCGCGAGTTCGGCGAGGGTGAGGGTGGGGCCGTCGGGGGCCTTCGTCGTGAATACGCCGTCGGTGAGGGTCAGTTCGGCGGGTGGGACGTCGAGGCGGCGGGCCGCGAGGGCGAGCGCCTTTTCGCGTACGAGCTTCCCTGCCCGGTGGGTGGCGTTGCCCGCGTTGACGAGGGCGCGGCTGGCGATGGTGCCGACGCCGAAGGGGGTCGCGGAGGTGTCGCCGCCGACCACGTCGATGACGCCGAGGGGGACGCCGAGGGCGTCGGCGGCGATCTGCGCCATCGAGGTGCGGTGGCCCTGGCCTTGGGACGGTGCGCCGATGGCCAGTTTCACGCGGCCGCTGGGAGCGATGTCGATGCGGGCCGTCTCGAAGGGGCCGAGCCCGGTGGCCTCGATGTACATGGCGTAGCCGACGCCGATGTGCTTGCCTTCGCGTGCCTGCGTGGGCAGTTGGACCTTGGCGCGGGCGCGGCGCAGGAGTTCGGGGAAGTCCCCGGAGTCGTACGACTGGGGGTTGCCGGAGCGGTCGACGAGGCCGGTCGAGTACGGCATGTCGTCGGGGTGGATGAGGTTGCGGGCTCTCAACTCGGCCGGGTCCAGCCGCAGTTGTGCTGCCAGGCGGTCCATCGCGCGTTCCATCGCGAACACCGTCTCGGGGCGTCCGGCGCCCCGGTAAGGCGTCGCGAAAGCCGTGTTGGTGAGGACGCCGAGGACGTCGATGTCGACGTTCGGGATGCGGTAGGGGCCGAGGAGGTGGCACAGGGAGTTGTACGGGACGACGAGGCCGGTCATGTTGTACGCGCCGAAGTTGACGGTGATGCGGTCGCGTACGGCGAGGATCCGGCCGTCGGCGTCGGCGGCGAGTTCGATGCGGTGGAGCTGTTCGCGGGCGTGCGAGGCGGCGGTGAGGTTCTCGTTGCGGTCCTCGCGCCAGACCACAGGGCGGCCCAACTCCCGTGCCGCGTAAGGGATCAGCATTTCCTCTACGTAGAGGATGCCCTTCTGGCCGAAGCCGCCGCCGACGTCGGTGGCGATGACGCGGACGGTCTCGCCGTCGAGGCCGAGGGTGGTGGCAATGGACTCGCGGACGCGGTGCGGGGTCTGGGTGTTGGACCAGACGGTGAGTTCACCGCTGTAGGGGTCGACGCGGGCCGCGACGGCGCGGGTCTCGATGGGTGAGGCGACGTAGCGGTGGGCCTGGAACTCCTCGCTGATCACCGTGTGGGCGGAGGTGAACGCGGCGTCGGGGTCGCCGACTTGGGTGGTGATGGCGACGGCCGTGTTGTCGGGGAGGTGGTCGTGGAGGAGTGGGGCGTCGGAGTCGAGGGCGTGGTCGGGGTCGACGAGGACGGGCAGTGGGGCGTAGCGCACGTCGACGAGTTCGAGGGCGTCCTCGGCGAGGTAGCGGCTGTCCGCGAAGACGACGGCGACGGGCTGGCCGACGTACAGGACCTTGTCGGTGGCGAGCAGTGGCATCGGCGTCAACTCGACGCGCGGGTCGAGGAGTTCGGCGAGGCGGGGCGGGGTGCGCAGTTCCTCTTTGTTGAGGAGGGGTGCGAGGTGGGCGACGTCGGCGCCGGTCCAGACGGCGAGGACGCCGGGGGCCTGGAGCGCGGCGGTCACGTCGACGGACTCGACGCGGGCGTGGGCGTGCGGGCTGCGCAGGACGGCGGCCTCGGCGGCGCCGGGCAGGTCGATGTCGTCGACGTAGCGGCCGTTGCCGCGCAGGAGTCGGTCGTCCTCGACGCGGGGGACGGGGCGGCCGATCCAGGTGGCGGGTGGCGCGGTGGTGGCGGATGGGGCACTGGGGGCGGATGGGGTGCTGGTGGTGGATGGGGCGCTGGTGGTCATGCGGGGCACTCCCCTCGCTTCGTGTGCTCACCCTCGTACGTCTCGTCGAGGGCCTGGCCGACCGCGCGGCGGATGTTGCGGTAGCCGGTGCAGCGGCAGAGGTGGCCGCTGAGCGCGTCGGCGACCTCGGTGTCGCCCGGCCGTTCGCCCTGTTCGGTGAGGGCCGTCGCCGTCATGAGGAAGCCGGGGGTGCAGAACCCGCACTGCATGCCGTGGCACGCGTGGAACGCCTCCTGCACCGGGGTGAGCGGCGCGTCCGCGCTGGTCAGGCCCTCGACGGTGCGCAGTTCGGCGCCCTCGCACTGGACGGCGAGCGTGAGGCAGGAGCGGACGGGGGTGCCGTCGACGAGGACGGTGCAGGCCCCGCACACGCCGTGCTCGCAGCCGACGTGGGTGCCGGTGAGACGGAGCCGGTCGCGCAGGAAGTCGCTGAGCAGCAGCCGGGATTCGACCTGGGCAGTGACGGGGGCTCCGTTGACGGTGAGGCGGATCTCGTGCCAGCCGGAGGGTTCGGCGAGCGGCGGAGTCCGTACGGCGGGGTTCACTGGAGTGGGGCTCGGCGTGGTCGTCATCGGGTGCGCTCCCAAGCGGTCGTGCAGGCGCGGACGAGGAGGTGGGCGGCGGCCTCGCGGCGGTACGCGGCCGTGGCGTGGACGTCGTCGGAGGGGTCGAGGTGCGCGAGGGCGGCCTCGCGGGCGGCGGCGAGGGCGGCCGGGCCCGCGTCGGTGCCGGTCAGCGCCGTTTCGGCGGCGGGGAGGCGGACGGGGGCGGGGCCGACGCCGCAGCAGACGACGCGGGCCGAGCCGACCTCGGCCCCGGACCGCTCAAGGAGGACGGCGACGCCGACCGTCGCGAAGTCGCCGTGCCTGCGGGCGAGTTCCTCGAAGGCCCAGCCGCCGCGGGCCGGGAAGACGACCTCGGTGAGGAGTTCGTCCGGCTCCACGGCGGTCTGGAAAGTGGCGACGAAGAACTCCTCGGCCGGGACGGTGCGCTCCCCCGCCGGGCCCGCGATGACGAAGCGGGCGTCCAGCGCGACGGCGGCGGTGGGGAGTTCGGCGGCCGGGTCGTGGTGCACGAGGCTGCCGCAGACGGTGCCGCGGGCCCGGATCTGCGGGTGCCCGATGTGGCCGATCGCGGCGGCGAGCAGCGGCCAGCCTTCGCGGAGCCGGGGGTCGGCGGCGGCAGCGGACTGGCGGACGGCGGCGCCGATGTGCAGGGCGCCGTCCGCGTCGACGGTGAGGGCGTCGAGGCCGGGGATGCGGGTGATGTCGACGAGGAGGCCGGGGCGGGCGAGCCGCATGCTCAGCATCGGGATCAGCGACTGGCCGCCGGCCACGACCTTGGGGTCGCGGTCCTCGTCGGCGAGCAGGGCGAGCGCCTCCGGAACGGAGCGTGGGGCGCTGTAGTCGAAGGGTGTGGGTTTCAAACCGTCTGCCACCAGGCCTCTCGGAGCTCGTATTCCTTAGCCCTGAAATGATTGACACTGAACTACCGATTTGGCAAGAGGTCCATCTCACTCAGTCTTGGCACGGCATACCTCTTTGAACAGTCGTGCAGAAACGAGCGTGTCAGTGGCCTCGACTACTGTTGCGCCGTGGACGAGGCACAGCAGGACAGGCGGCGTGGCCGGGCGCACGACCCCGAGGGCAACCGGCGGGCCGTGCTCGAAGCGGCGCGGCGGCTGTTCGCGGCGCACGGGTACCAGGGCGCCGGCATCCGGGCCATCGCCGCCGAGGCCGGGGTGACGCCGGGCCTCGTCATGGCGTACTTCGGGTCCAAGGACGGGCTCTTCCGCGCCGTCGTCGGCGAGGGCACCGGTGTCACGGACCGGCTTCTCGACGAGGCGGGCAACGATCCGGCCGGCCTCCCGCAGGCCCTCGCCCACTCCTACCTCGACCGCTGGGACCGGCTCTCCGCGCAGGACCCGCTCGCCGCGCTCATCCGCTCGGCGCTGAACCACCCGCCCAGCGCGGAGCAGTTGAGCGAGCTCCTGGAACGCCTGGTGACCCGGCCGCTGCAGGACGTACTCGGCGAGACCCGGGAGGCGGCGGCCCGGATCGGGATGATCCGCAGCGTCCTGTTCGGCGTCATCATGGAGCGCTATCTCTTCGCGCACGAGCCCGCCCGCTCGGTGCCGACGGCCGACCTGGAGCGGCTGCTCACGGAGGTGCTGGCCGCGGCGGTCGGGGCGTCCGCGCGCTCCGGTGAGCCGCGCCCCGGGGACTCCCCGGCCACCGACGCCGACACCCGCGTCTTCGCCGCGCTCACCGACTGCGCCGACCGCTACCGGGGGCTGATCGGCCGCGTCGTCAAGCGGCACGGCCTCTCCCTCGCCGCCTTCGAGGTGCTCGCCGAGCTGCGCCGCTCCCCCGCCCCGCACCGCCGCACCATGGGCGAACTCGCGGCGGCGGGCGCGGTCCGGGCCGGCGCGGTGACCCAGCACGCGGACCGCCTCGCGCGGGCCGGGCTCATCGAGCGGGAGCGGGACGACCGGGACCGGCGGATCGTGTATCTGCGGTTGAGCGGGGCGGGGCGGGAGTTGGTCGACCGGGTCGCGGCGGAGCGGGCGGCGGGTGAGCGGGAGTTGCTGGACGGGCTGCGGCCACAGGAGCGGCGGCAACTGCGGGCGCTGCTCGGGGCGTTGGGCCAGGCGCTCCCGTAATGACGGCGGCGCCGGGCCCACTCGGACCCGGCGCCGCGAAGCACACCCCCGCACCGCGCACTCCCGTTACGCGTTGAGCTCCTCCAGCGTCTTGCCCTTCGTCTCCACCGCGAACAGGGCGATGATCGCGCCCACGGCCGCCACCGCCGCCAACTGCGCGAAGACCACGCCGAGTCCGCCACCGGAGCTGATGATCGCGCCGACCGTGATCGGGCCGAGGATCACGCCGAGCCGGTTCCACAGGCCGCCGAAGGCGGCGCCGGTGGCCCGGTTGCGCGTCGGGTACAGCTCCGGCGAGTAGAGGTAGAGGCCCGCGTTGATCGCGTAGACGAAGAACGTCGTGCACGACGCGAACAGGGCGACCTGGAGCCCCGATGTGACCCCGACCAGGGACAGGATCCCGAGGGCGAGCGCCGTGCCGCCGAGCGCGGCGACCAGGGCCGGGCGCCGCCCGATCCGGTCGATGACGAGCGCGACGACGAAGGTCCCGAGCAGACCGGTGATGTTGCTGAGCAGCGTGTAGACCAGCGCCGTCGTCAGGTCGAGGCCGAAGTTCTTCGTGTAGAGCGAGGGCAGCCACGTGGAGATGCCGTGGTTGACGTAGTACGCGACGAACCAGAGCCCGGACAGCACGGCGGTGCGGCGCAGATAGCGGCCGGTGAACAGGTCCCGCAGCCGGCCGCGCCCGGTCTCCTGCACGGGCGCCGGGCCCGGCTGCGGCAGCGGTTCGCCGACGGCCCGCTCGACCTCGGACTCGATCCGGGCGATGACCTTCTCGGCCTCCTCGGTCCGCCCCTGCGAGAGCAGCCAGCGCGGCGACTCGGCGACCTGCTTCGGCAGCGCCACCGCGATCAGCACGGGCAGCGCGCCCAGCACGAACATCGCGCGCCAGCCGAGGTTCGGCACGACCCACACGGCGACGAGGCTGGCGGCCGCCAGTCCGGCCGGAAAGATCATCTCGTAGAGCAGGACGAAGCGGCCGCGCTTGTCGGAGCGGGAGATCTCGTTGATGTACGTGGCCGCGACCGGGACGACGCCGCCGATGCCGAGCCCTTGGACGAAGCGGAAGAGCGAGAACAGCTCGATCCCGTTCGACAGGGCGACGGCGAGGCTGGCCAGGCCGGTGATCGCGACGCCCAGGGCGACCGTGCGCACGCGGCCGATCCGGTCGCCGAGCCATCCGGCGACCAGCGCGCCGAGCAGCATGCCGACGGAGCCGGTGGTGACCGCGAAGGTCGCCTGCCCCGTGCTGAGGTGCCAGTCCTTGATGAGGACGGGCAGGGCGGAGGCGGCGAGCAGTTGGTCGAAGGCCTCGAAGAAGGTCACGGCTCCGATGAGGAAGCGCACCTTGACGTGCCAGCGGGAGTGCGGCAGCCGTTCGAGTCTGGCCGCGACAGAGCCGAGGCCCTGTTGACCGGTCGGTCCGGGCTGCCCGGGCGGTCCGGCTTTACCGGCCACAGTCGTCATGGGAGGGGTCCTTCCGCAGGGTGGATGCGGTGACAGTAGAAGCCAACTCCTAAGCGGTCAATGGTTAGCCACTTAGAGATGTGGAGGTTTGAAGAGCCTCCACATCTAACCCACGACCCTCTTGCGAAGAAACATTTAAGCGCTTAGCTTTCTAGCGCTTGGTCATTCGCAGCACCCTTCCCTGGAGGTCCCGCCGTGCCTCAGCACGCCACCGAGATCCTTGTCGCGGGCCAGTGGCGGCACGGCGCCGGCGCCCCGCTCGACACCGTCGACCCCGCCACCGGCGAGGTCATCGCCACCGTGCACACCGCGTCCGCCGAAGAGGTCGACGAGGCCGCGCGGGCGGCGTCCGAGGCCGCGGCCGACCCGGCCTGGCGCGAGCTGCTCCCGCACCAGCGGGCCCGACTCCTGTACCGGATCGCGGAGTTGACCGAGGAAGCGGCCGACGACCTCGCCGCGACACAGACCGCCGACACCGGCAAGACGCTCACCGAGACGAAGGCGCTCGCGCTCAGCGCGGCCGGCACCTTCCGGTACCTGGGCGCCACCCTGGAGACGGCGGAAGAGGCGATCACGCCTTCGCGCGGCCCGTACGTCACGATGAGCGTGCACGAGCCGATCGGCGTGGTCGGGGCGATCAACCCGTGGAACTCGCCGGTCGCGAGCGACGCGCAGAAGATCGCGCCCGCGCTCGCGGCGGGGAACGCGGTGCTGCTCAAGCCCGCCGCCTGGACGCCCCTCGTGTCCCTGAAGCTCGGCCGGATCATCACCCGGGCCCTCACCGAACTCGGCCTTCCCACCGCCCTGTTGTCGGTCCTCCCGGGCAGCGGCCGAGTCGTCGGGGACGCGGTCGCACGCCACCCGCTCGTCGGCCGGATCGGCTTCACCGGCGGCACCGAGACCGGCCGCTCCATCGCCGAGGTCGCCGCCCGCAAGCTGATCCCCGCCTCCCTCGAACTGGGCGGCAAGTCGCCGACGATCGTGCGGGAGGACGCGGACGTCGAACAGGCCCTGGCGGGCGTGATGTTCGGCATCTTCTCGTCCAGCGGGCAGTCCTGCATCGCGGGTTCGCGGCTGTTCGTGCACGCGTCGCTGTACGAGTCGTTCGTCGGCGAACTCGTGTCGCGGGTGCGGAAGTTGCGGGTCGGTCCCGGCACCGCCCCCGACACGCAGGTGGGCCCGCTCGTGCACGCCGAGCACCGGGACTCGGTCGCCGCGTACGTCGACCTCGCGCGCTCGGAGGGCGCCGAGGTGCTGTGCGGCGGCGCCGCGCCCGAAGGCCCCGCGTACGAGAACGGCGCGTACTACCTGCCGACCGTCCTCGCCGGGCTCGCGAACGACTCCCGGACCTGCCAGGAGGAGATCTTCGGCCCCGTCCTGGTGGTCCTCCCCTACGACGACGAGGACGACCTGGTCCGCCAGGCCAACGACTCGGTGTACGGCCTGGCCTGCGGCATCTGGACCCGCGACGCGCGGGCCGCCTGGAACCTGGCCCGCCGGATCGACGCGGGCACCGTGTGGATCAACACGTACAAGCAGTTCAGCGCGTCCACCCCGTTCAGCGGGATGAAGGACAGCGGCCTCGGCACCGAGAAGGGGCGCGACGCCATCCGCGCCTACCAACGCCAGAAGTCCCTGTACTGGGGCACGTCCGAAGCCCCGCTCCCCTGGGCCAACTGACCACCCCCGCAACGGAGTTCCCCATGCCCCACCCCACGCATCCCACTCGCCCCCCGCACCCGCCGATCGCCCGGCTGCGCGCGCTGCGCTCCGTCGAGCTGCTCACCCCGTCCTTCGCCGAGGCCACCGACTTCTACGAAGAGGCGTGGGGCCTGGAGGTCGTCGAGTCCGAGCACAGCGCGAGCTGGCTGCGCGGCACCGGCGAGCAGCACCACGCTCTCCAGCTCACCCGCTCCGAGCGCACCGGGCTCGGCCGCCTCGTGTTCGCCGTCGCCACGCCCGCCGAGATCGACGAGGCGGCGCGCAGGCTCGAAGCGCGCGGCATCGTGCCGGTCGCAGGGCCAGGACCGCTCGACCAGGTCGGCGGCGGCTATGGCCTGCGCTTCCACGACCACGAGGGCCGGCTCGTCGAACTGTCCGCCGAGACCTGGGCGGTGGCGCCGCGCGGGCAGCAGGCGGCGGTGCCGGTCGGTGTCACGCACGCCGTCCTCAACACCCCCGACATCGACGCCGCCGTCGCGTTCTACTGCGACGTCCTCGGGCTTCGCGTGTCCGACTGGTCCGAGCACCAGATGGCGTTCCTGCGCTGCAACGCCGACCACCACTGCATCGCGTTCAACCAGGCCGAGTGGGTGTCCCTCAACCACGTGGCGTACGAGATGAGTTCGGTCGACCACTTCATGCGCGGCCTCGGCCGACTGCGCCACCACGGCATCGTCCCGAAGTGGGGTCCTGGGCGGCACGGGCCCGGCAACAACACCTTCTCCTACTTCACCGACCCGACCGGGCTCGTCTGCGAGTACACGTCCGAGGTCGCGCAGATCGTCGAGGACCGGTGGATCGCCAAGGTGTGGCGGCGGATTCCCGAGCTGTCCGATCTGTGGGGGACGGCGGGGGCGCCGTCGAAGGAGATCCGCTGTCACATGGCCGGTTCGCCGGAGTCCCCGGTCGTCCCGGAACCGGAATCCCCGGTCGTCCCGGAAGGAGTGCGCAAGTGAGCAGTACGTTGAGGATCGGGCTCGTCGGCTGGGGCGCCATCGGCCGCGTCGTCGGCACGGCGCTCGCCCAAGGAGACGTCCAGGGCGCCGAGTTGGCGTGCATCGTCGACAACCGTCCGCTCGGCGAGGCGGCGCCCGCGCCGCAGGTCGCCTTCGAGGAGGCCATCGACCGCTGCGACCTGATCGTGGAGGCGGCGGGTCAGGGTGTCGTACGGGAGTGGGGCGAGCGCGTCCTGACCTCCGGCACCGATCTGCTCGTGGCCTCGACCGGCGCCCTCACCGACGACGAGCTGACGAAGCGGCTGCTCGCGGCAGGTCCTGGCCGGGTGTTCTTCACGGGCGGCGCCGTCGGCGGCCTCGACCTCCTCCAGGCCGTGCGGGCCCTGGGGCCGATCGAGGACGTGCGGCTGACGACGACGAAGTTGCCGTCCACTCTCGAACAGCCGTGGATGGACGAGGAGTTGCTGGGCCGGATGCGTGCGGCGGACGGCCCGGTCGTGGTCATGTCCGGCACCGCGCGCGACGTTCCGGTGAAGTTCCCCAAGTCGACGAACGTGGCCGCCTCGGTCGCCCTCGCCGTCGGCGACCTGGACGCTGTGCGGGTCGAGGTCGTCGCCGATCCGGGGGCCACGCGGACGCGTCATGTCATCGAGGCGTCCGGGGAGCACGGCGCGTACCGCTTCGAGGTCGCGCACCGGCCCGACCCGGGCAACCCGGCGACCAGCCAGGTCGTGCCGTACTCGGTGCTGCGGTCGGTGGCCGCGCTCGCCGGGCGGTCGGGGCAGATCCTGTGACGGCCGCCGTCCACACCTCCGTACATGTGGAGGAGGCGGGTACCGAAGGGCCCCTGCTGCTGTGCCTGCACGGCATCGGCTCCTCTTCGGCGGCGTTCGCGCCGCAGCTCGCCGCGCTGAGCGAGCACGCGCGCGTGGTCGCGTGGGACGCCCCCGGATACGGCAAGTCCCCCGATCCGGAAGGCCCGTTGGACCTCGACGGCTTCGCGGACGCCGCGGCGGACCTGATCCGTTCGTACGGTGACGGCCCCGCACACGTCCTCGGTGTCTCGTGGGGCGGCGTGATCGCGCTGCGGCTCGCCGCCCGGCACCCTTCGCTCGTCGAGTCGCTGATCGTCGCCGACTCCAGCGCCGGGTCCGGCACCGACCCCGCCAAGGCCGAGGGCATGCGGGCGCGCGCCGCCGAGCTTGCCGAGGCCGGGCCGCGCGCCTTCGCCGAGAAGCGCGGGCCGCGCCTCGTCTCGGACCTCGCGCCCGCCGAACTCGTCGAGCGGGTCGTCGACACCATGGCCGCCTCCGTGCGGCTGCCCGGATACGGGTACGCCGCCGAGGCCATGGCAGGCGCCGACCTGCGCCCCGAACTGTCCGCCGTCACCGCGCCCACCCTCGTGATCTGCGGCGACCGCGACAAGGTCACCGGCGTCGAGGCCTCCCAGGTCCTCGCCGGCGGCCTGCACAAGACGGCCTACGTGATCGTCAAGGACGCCGGTCACCTGGCCAACCAGGAACAGCCCGAGCGGTTCAACGCCTGGGTCCTGTCCCACCTGCACATCGTCACGCGCTGACACCCTTTCGAAAGGCCCACACCATGCCTCTGACCACCACCGAGTACGACAACGGCGGCGACCTCGCCCAGTACACCGACTCCCTCATCGCCTCGAAGGAGTCCCGCGTCGCCGACTTCGACACGCTCTCCTTCCAGGAGAAGGCGGGCAAGCAGTACCGCCGCGGCCAGATCCGTTACGTCGGCTCCGGCGCCACCGGCAACCACGAGGGCGACAGCCGCATCCTCCCGTCGGGCGGCTTCACCTTCTCCAACATGCTGCTGCCGCCCGGCGCCGAGGGCCCGGCCCACACCCACCACGACGTGGAGGAGGCCTTCTTCGTCCTGGAGGGCGAGGTCCGCGTGGGCGTGCACCGCGGCCCGGACGAGGTCGAGTACCGCACCCTCGGCTACCGCGACATGATCGTCGTGCCCGCAGGTGTGACCCGCTCGCTGAAGAACGAGGGCGACACCGACGCCCTGTTCTGCGTCGTCATCGGCACGCAGAAGCCGCAGGTGCCGTCGTACCCCGAGTACTCGCCGATGCACGGCGTCACCCGTGACTGATGCACGGCAGACCGTTGTCGTGACCGGGGCGGGCCGTGGCCTGGGACTGGCCATGGCCCGCCGGGCCGCGGCGGACGGCTTCCGGGTCGTCCTCGCGGAGCTGGACCCCGAGCGCGGCGAGCGGGCGGCGGCGGAGCTGCGGGCCGAGGGCCACGACGCGCACTTCGTACGGTGCGACGTGGCGGACCCGGCCTCCGTCGACGAACTCGCCGTATTCGTACGGGAGTTGGGTGGCGGCCTGTACGGGCTCGTCAACAACGCCGCGCTCGCCAACGGCGTCGGCGGCAAGGAGTTCCAGGACATCGACATCGAGGTCTGGGACCGCCTGATGACGGTCAACGCGCGCGGCCCCTGGCTGGTCTCCAAGGCGCTGCACCCGCTGTTCGGCCCGACCGGACGCATCGTCAACATCGCCTCGGACGCGGCCCTTTACGGCTCCCCGCGGCTCGCGCACTACATCACGTCGAAGGGCGCGGTCATCGCCCTCACGCGGGCCATGGCACGGGAGCTGGGCGAACGCGGCATCACCGTGAACGCCCTCGCCCCCGGCCTCACCGAGTGCGAGGCGACCGAGGGCGTACCCGAGGAACGGCACGGCCTGTACGCGGCGAACCGGGCGATCTCCCGGCCGCAGCAGCCCGACGACCTCACCGGCCTCGCCTCCTTCCTCCTCTCCGAGGAGTCCCGCTATCTGACCGGACAGGTGATCGCCGTCAACGGCGGATTCACCATGAACTGACCCGACTGAACCAACTGACCCAACTGCCTCAACTGCCTCAACTGCCGTACTGGAGTAACTGAGTTATGGATCTGGGCCTCGCCGACCGGACCTACGTGGTCACCGGAGGCAGCTCGGGCGTCGGCCTGGCCACGGTCCGCGCCCTCCTCGACGAAGGCGCGAACGTCGCCACCTGCGGGCGCGACGCCGACCGCCTGAAGCGGATCGGCACGCACGACCGCCTCTTCACCGCGACCTGCGACGTGCGCGACGCAGCCGCCGTACGCGACTTCGTAGCGGCGTCCGCCGAGGCCTTCGACGGCCGCGTCGACGGGCTCGTCAACAACGCGGGCCAGTCCCGCATGAAGCGCCTCGACGACACCACCGAGGACGACTGGCGCGACGAGCTGGAGCTGAAGTTCGCCGGTGTGCTGAATCCGCTGGAGGCCGCCCGGAAGTACCTCGGCGCCTCCGACGCCGCCTCGATCGTCAACGTCAACGCCGTCCTCGCCAAGCAGCCCGAGCCGCGCCTGATCACGACGAGCGCCGCCCGCGCCGGCATCCTCAACCTCTCCAAGTCCCTCTCCCAGGAGCTGGCTTCGGACGGCATCCGGGTCAACTCGGTGTGCCTCGGGCTCGTCGACACCGGGCAGTGGACGCGCCGGCACGCCGCCGCGGACTCCGGGATGTCGTACGAGGACTGGCAGGCGGAACTGGCCGCCGACCGGGGCGTCTCGCTCGGCCGGCTCGGCCGCGCCGAGGAGGTCGCGTACGCGATCGTCGCGCTGCTCTCGCCGCGCGCCTCGTACATCACCGGCACCAGCATCGATGTCTGCGGCGGCGTCGGCCGCGGCATTCTCTGAGGAGTTCGCATGTCAGATCGCATGTCAGATCGCATGTCTGATACGTCATATACGACGTACGCCAACGGCGGTGACCTCCTCGTCGCCGTCCTGAAGGAACTCGGCGTCGACACCGTCTTCGGCATCGTCTCCGTGCACAACCTGCCGCTGGTCGAGGCCGTCGACCGGGAGCTGCGCTTCGTACCGGTGCGGCACGAGGCGAGCGCCGTCAACGCCGCCGACGCGTACGGCCGCGCCCGCGGCACCATCGGCTGCGCGCTCACCTCCACCGGCACCGGCGCGGGCAACGCCGCCGGTTCGCTCATCGAGGCGCTGGCCTCCGGCACCTCCGTACTGCACGTCACCGGTCAGGTCGAGGCCGAATTCCTGGGCAGCGGGCGCGGGTTCATCCACGAGACGAAGGACCAGCTCGGCATGCTGGACGCCGTCTCCGCGTACGCCGCGACCGTGCGGTCCACCGAGGAGGCGGGCGCCACCCTCCGTGCCGCCGCCCGCGCCGCGCTCGCCTCGCCCGGCGGCCCGGCCAGCGTGGAGTGGCCGATCGACCTGCAGTACGCGGCGCAGACGGACGCCACCCGGGAGACCACGGATGCCGGGAAGCCCTCCGTGGACGCGAACCAACTCGCCACCGCCGCCGCACTGTTGGCGTCCGCCGAGCGCCCTCTCATCTGGGCCGGCGGCGGCGCCACCCGCGCCGGCGCCGAGCTGACCGCGCTCGTCGAGGCGACCGGCGCCGGTCTGCTCACCTCCAACTCCGGTCGCGGCAGCGTCCCCGAGGACCACCCGCAGGTCATCGGCAACTTCGCCACCACGCCCGCCGGGCGCGCGCTGCTCGCGGACGCGGATGTGCTGCTGACCATCGGCACCCACTTCCGGTCCAACGAGACCGCCGACTACGGGCTGAAGCTCCCCGGCGCCGAACGGCACATCCAGATCGACGTCGATGCCGCCGCCCTCGGCCGCGTCTACCCCGCCGCGCACACCCTGCACGCCGACGCCGCCGACGCCCTGACCGCGCTCCTCCCCCACGCACGCGCCGCCGAGCCTTCGTGGACGGCCCGGGTCAAGGACGTACGCGAAGAGGTCCGCGCCACCCTCCACGACAACATCGGCCCGCAGGCGGCCATTTGTGACGCCCTGCGCGCCGCCCTGCCGCGTGACGCCGTCGTGGCGCGTGACGTCACGATCCCGTCCAGCAGCTGGGGCAACCGGCTCCTGGAGATGTACGACCCGCGCTCCAACGTGTTCCCGCGCGGCGGCGGCATCGGGCAGGGCCTCGGCATGGGCATCGGCGCCGCGCTCGCGGCCCCCGAGCGGCCCAGCGTGGTCATCGCGGGCGACGGCGGACTCGCCGTGCACCTCGGCGAACTGCTCACCGTCGCCCAGGAGCGGCCGCGCCTCACCGTCCTGGTCTTCAACGACGGCGGCTACGGCGTGCTCCGCAACATGCAGGACCGCTACAGCGAGCGCCGCTCCGGCGTCGACCTCGCCACGCCCGACTTCGAACTCCTCGCCCGTGCCTGCGGGTTGCCGTATCTGCGGATCTCGGACGCCGAGCACGCCCGCCCGGTGATCGAGCAGGCCGTCGGCTCGGACGGGCCGACGCTCGTCGAGGTCGACCTGGCCGCGCTCGGCCCGATGAAGAACCCGTTCACCCCGCCCGTGAAGATCCCCGGCGCGTAAGGAGGCCACCGCCATGACTGAAGAGCGTCACCTGGACCTGCTGGTCCGGCGGATGACCTGGGAGGCCGAAGGTGTCCTGTCCGTCGAGCTGACACACCCCGACGGCAAGCCGCTCCCCGCCTGGGAGCCGGGCGCCCACCTCGACGTGCACGTCGGCGGCCAGATCCGCCAGTACAGCCTGTGCGGCGACCCGGCCGACTGCGGCACGTACCGCATCGGTGTCCTCAACGAGCCGTCCTCGCGCGGCGGTTCGCGCCACGTCCACACCAAGCTGCGCCCCGGCCAGACCGTCACCGTCTCCGAGCCGCGCAACCACTTCGCCCTGGAGGACGCCCCGGCGTACGTGTTCGTCGCGGGCGGCATCGGTGTCACGCCGATCCTCGCGATGGCGCGGGAGGCCGCGCGGCGCGGCGCCGACTGGCGGATGGTGTACGGCGGCCGGGGCCGGGCCTCGATGGCCTTCACCGATGAACTGGCCGCGCTCGGCGGGGACTTGACCCTCGTACCGCAGGACGAGCGGGGGCACATCGACCTGGACGCGACGCTCTCGGACCTTCCCGAAGGCACCCTCGTCTACTGCTGCGGCCCCGAGCCGCTGCTCGCCGCGATCGAGGAGCGCTGCCCCGGCGACCGTCTGCGCCTGGAGCGGTTCGCGGCACCAGCCGTTGAACGAAAGGCGGACGACGGCGAGTTCGAGGTCGAGTGCCGCACGTCCGGGCAGACCCTCACCGTCGGCGCCGACACCTCGATCCTGGAGGCCGCCGAGTCCGCGGGCATCGACGTCGCCAGCTCCTGCCGCGACGGCATCTGCGGCTCCTGCGAGACCCGCGTCCTCGAAGGCGCCCCCGACCACCGCGACTTCCTCCTGTCGGAAGCCGAGCACGCCGCGAGCGCCTCGATGATGATCTGCGTCTCGCGCTGCGCGGCCGGCTCCCGCCTCGTACTCGACCTGTAAGGAGACACGCCATGCCTGGCACCGCGACCCCCACGGACTGGCCGTACCTGGAGATCCACCAGTCCCGCACCCACGAGCCGAGCCCCTACGAGTACAAGCTCGCGGCCACGCTCGAAGAGGTCTTCACCAAGGTCGGTCACGAACTGGCCGACGTCGTCACCGGGTTGAACGCCCGTCAGGTCCACGCCCCCGACGGGCAGCCGTGGACCGAGGAATCCTTCCGCGCCGAGATGCACCGACTGGGAGCGTGACCCCACCATGGCTCTGACCGCCGACAAGATCTACGCGACCGGCCTGCGCAATCAGTGGCACCCGGTCGTCCCGTCCTCCTTCGTCGCGCCCGGCGCCATGCGCAAGGTGACCGTCCTCGGCGAGCAGTGGCTGCTTTTCCGCCGCTCCGACGGCACCCTGAGCATGCTCGCCGACCGCTGCCCGCACCGCGGCGCCCCGCTCTCGCTCGGAAAACACCTGGGCGACAGAGTGGCCTGCTGGTACCACGGAGTCGAGATCGAGACCGACGGCACCGTGTCCTCCGTTCCCGGTCTGCCCGGCTGCAACCTGGAGGGCAAGAAGCTCGTCCAGTCGCTGCCCGTGCGCGAGGTGGCCGGCGCCGTCCTCGCGTACTTCGGTGACGAACAGCACCCGGAACCGGCCGAGTTGACGCTCCCCGAGCATCTGACCGACCCGGACACCGACGCGTTCCTGTGCTACGCCGAGTGGGACGTGCCGTGGCGCTACGGCGTCGAGAACCTGCTCGACCCGATGCACGGCCAGTTCCTGCACCACGACTCGCACACGATGTTCGACGGCGACACCACCGCCAAGTTCCGCATCCGGGAGACCGACCGCGGCTACTTCTTCGAGAAGACCGACCAGCGGGGCGTGAACTTCGACTGGGTCGAGCTGTGCCGGACGGGCGTGGACTGGGTCGACCTGTCGATCCCGTACCCGCCGTCCGCGGGCCCCGGCGGCCCGTTCGGCATCGTCGGCATGGTCCGCCCGGTCGACGAGGGCCGCTGCGCCGTCTTCTTCTGGCGCTACCGCAAGGTCCAGGACTGGCAGCGCGATACCTGGCGTTTCCTCTACAAGACGCTCATCGAGAAGCGGCACTGGGCCGTCCTGGAGCAGGACCGCGAAATGCTGGAGGCCATGCCTTCCGACGCCGACCAGCGGGAGAACCTCTACCAGCACGACCTCGGCGTGGTCCGCCTCCGCCGCATGTACCGCGGCGAGGCGGAGAAGCAGGCGACCGAGAAGCAGTCGACCGAGAAGCAGGCCGCCGGCGCATGAGCACCCGGGCCCGCTGGGCGGGCGTCGTCAGCCTCCTGGTCATCGTCCTGATCTCTTACGTGGACCGGGTGAACGTCTCCGTCCTCATCACGGACAAGGCGTTCACCGACCACTTCGGCATCACCGGCGACCCGACGGCGCAGGGCGCCCTGTCGACCGTGTTCCTCATCGGGTACGGCATCGCGGCGTTCGTGCTCACCCCGTTCTACGAGACGTCGCTCGGGGTGCGCCGCGGGCTCGTCGTCAGCGTCGCCCTCTGGTCGCTGATGACGCTGCTGTCCCCCTACGCGCTCGGCGCGCTCACCCTGACCGCGCTGCGCGCCCTGCTCGGCGCGGCCGAGGGCCCGCTGTTCTCGCTGAAGACGATGTACGTGCGCGAGCACTTCGCGCCGCACGAGGCGGGCCGCCCGAACGCGGTCAGCTCGATGGGGGTGTCGCTCGGCACGGCCGCGGGCCTGCCCCTGATCACGTACCTCGTCTACCGCTTCGACTGGCACACCTCGTTCCTCGCCCTCGCCGCCCTGAACGCGGTGATCGGGCTGCCGCTGATCCTGCTGTTCGTACGGGGCCGTGGGGTGCGCGCAGCCGCCGAGCGGCCGGGCTTCGGGGCGACGCTGAAGGGCGCGCTGCGGATGCCCCGGCTGGCGCCCATCCTGGTCGTCGAGATCGCCACGCTCGCGTACCTGTGGGGGTCGAGCGCCTGGCTGCCCTCGTACCTGCTGCGCGAGCGGCACTTCTCGATCGGGGCGATGGGGTTCGTCTCCGCGCTGCCGTTCCTGATGTCGCTGGTGTCCGGGTTCCTCGGCGGGCTGCTGCTCGACCGGCTGCCTCGGCGGCTGCTCGCGCTGCCGTTCGTGGTGGGTTCGGCGGGCACGGCGGTCTGCGTGCTGCTGGTCGCGGGCGCGGAGAGCGACGGGCTCGCGGCCACCGGGCTGATCCTCGCGGGCGGTTTCTGGGGCCTGCAGGGTCCGGCGATCCCCACGCTCGTCCAGCACTGCGCGCCCGCCCACTTCGTCGGCAGCGCGTACGGCGTCGTGAACGGGGTCGGCAACCTCGTCTCGGCGTTCATGCCCACCCTCATGGGCGTGGCCATCGCGGCGAGCGGCGGCCACGGCTTCGGCGCCGGTTTCAGCCTCCTCGCCGGGGCGCAGGCGCTGACCCTGGTGTGCGGGGTGTGGCTGCTGGTGCGGCCCGTGGCCCCGGCACCCGCCGCCCCGTCGGTGGAGTGGACCACTCCGGCACGGGGCAGTGTTGGGGGCAGTCCGCGCCCGTAAGGGGGCTGCGGGGAGCCCCCGTGCACGCCGTAAGGTGGGCAGGTACGCGAGGGCACGTCGGAAGGAGGCGCTGGGTGATCGAGCTCGAGGGGGTTCCCGAGCTGGTCGACCCGGTCATGGTGGCCGCGTTCGAGGGCTGGAACGATGCCGGCGACGCCGCCTCCACCGCGGTCGCGCATCTCGACAAGGAGTGGAAGGGCCAGGTGTTCGCGGCGCTCGACGCCGAGGACTACTACGACTTCCAGGTCAACCGGCCGACCGTCTTCGTGGAAGGCGGCGTGCGAAAGATCACATGGCCGACGACCCGGCTCTCGGTGATCAGGATCGGCGGGGACAAGCCGCGCGACCTGGTGCTGGTCCGGGGCATCGAGCCGTCCATGCGCTGGCGCTCGTTCTGCAACGAACTGCTCGGCTTCGCGCACGAGTTGGGCGTCGAGCTCGTCGTCGTGCTCGGCGCGCTGCTCGGCGACACCCCGCACACCCGGCCTGTGCCGGTCAGCGGCGTCACCTCCGATGCGGACCTGGCGACGCGGATGGACCTGGAGGAGACCAAGTACGAGGGGCCGACGGGCATCGTCGGCATCCTCCAGGAGGCCTGCACGCACGCGGGCGTCCCGGCGGTCTCGCTGTGGGCGGCCGTCCCGCACTACGTGTCGCAGCCGCCGAACCCGAAGGCGACGCTGGCCCTCCTCAACCGGTTGGAGGACCTGATCGACCTGCGGATCCCGCTGGGCGACCTGGCGGAGGACGCGCGGGCCTGGCAGTTGGGCGTGGACCAGCTGGCGGCGGAGGACAGCGAGGTCGCCGAGTACGTGCAGTCCCTGGAGGAGGCCCGCGACACCGCGGAGCTCCCGGAGGCCTCCGGAGAGGCCATCGCCCGGGAGTTCGAGCGCTATCTGCGGCGCCGCGACCCGGGCGCCGGTCCCGGCGGCCACGCCACGGACGGCGGCGACGGCTCCTCGCACCTGCGCGACAACCCGAGCGGCCGGACCAGGCCGCCGAAGCCGCCGCGCCCGGACAGCGACGACGGCGACGAATGACCACGCCGCACGACGGATGACGGCAGCGGGCCGGGACCACTGGACTGGTCCCGGCCCGCTCCTCATTCCACATCCGGCGTCACGTCCGGTGTCATGTCCGGTGTCACGTCCGACGTCACACCTGATCGACGGCGATCACGTCGTACTCCGTGTCCGGCGTCGGCACCTCCACGTCGAAGCGGGCGTTCGGCAGATACAGCCGCCCGTCCCAGGCCGCGGCCGTCGTCGGGATCCGGAACAGCGGGTCGGTGATCCGGGCCACCGCCGCACCACGCGTGCCCGCCGCGTCGATCCGGAAGACGTCCACGACGTTCTGCCACTGCTGGACGACGTACAGCAGACGGCCGATGAGCAGCAGCCCGTCGCCGTTCGGCACCGTCGCGCCGCCGAGGTCGAGGGCGCGCGCGACGCCCGTGCGCGGGTCGACGCGCATCAGGCTGCCGCCCCCTGCGACGGTGTTGACGACGATGAGCGCGCGGCCGTCCGGCGTGCGCTCGATGCCGTTGGCCGTGAAGTCGGGGCCCTGCTCCCAGTCCCCCTTGAGCGGCAGCGTCCACTGCTTGCCCGGCTCGCCGCGCCGCCCGAGCGCGACGCCGTAGAGCTGCGCCTTGTACGAGTCGGTGAACCAGGCGGTGCCCGGCGTGAGCACCACGTCGTTCACCATCGTGCCCTCGGAGCCGACGACGTACGTCCGCTCGATCCGGCCGTCGCGCGCCGAAGCGATCCGGATCTCGCGGCTGGTGGCGCCCGCCAGATAGAGCCGGCCATAGTCGTTGATCTTGAGCCCGGCCGTCGGGTGCGCCGCGCCGAGCCCGGTGGACAGGAGCGTGCCGCGCCCGGTGGCGAACGAGGCGCGGTACACGTCGCCGCCCGCGAGCGAGCCGAAGTACGCGTACGGGGCGGCGCCGATGGCGATGCCCTCGGGCTGGAATCCGTCGGGCAGGAAGAAGCGGCGGGGCCAACCGGCGCCCGCCGCACGGGAATCGGCCGCGTGGGCGGTGCCGCCCGCGAGACCGGTGACGGCCACCGCGCCCGCGGCGCCGGCGGCCAGGAATCGTCTACGTGCGAAGGAACGGTGCAATGGAGCGTCCTTCCGCAGGGGCCGGCGCGGCAGGAGCGCCGCCCGGCCTTCGGGTCGAATGACGCCGATATAACACCACACATACGACGCCCGCCCGCAGCGATTGGCCGGTTTGCCACGTGACATCTGTTTCCGGACAGATTGCAGGGGTTTCCCAACTCAACTGGATTTGAAACGTAGTTGGGAGAGGAGGGGTGGACGGACGGGCGTCCGCGTAGCAGGGTGAGCCCCGACGAGCCGCTGAGAAACACGGCACAACACCACAACACGACACGGCACGACACCGCACGACACGGCACAAGCAGACGACCCGTACGACCAGATGTGGCGAGGGGAGCTGTGGACCGATGACCGACCAGCACGCGAGCCCGGCGCAGGGTCCGGGAGCGGCGGGTCCTGGACCGGACGGATCCGGTTTCACCTATCGCGGGGCGGAAGAGGAACTGATCGTCGTGGCGCGCCCCGAGGCCCGACTTCGGGTCCGGGCGGACGGCGTACGCTCCGCCGCCGGCGCCGACGTATCGGCGCTGAACATGTTCCTCGGGGACGAACAGCTCGCGCTTGAACCGCTGTTCGGCGGCGAGGACCGGGTCCAGGGCGCGGACGAGGCGCCCGGGGCCGACGTGCCCGACCTGGCGCTGTTCTACCGGGTGCGCGGCGGCGCGGAGCGGGCGCAGGAGCTGCGTGCGCGGATCGCGGCGCTTCCGGAGATCGACACGGCGTACGTGAAGCCGGGCGCGGTGCCCGCGGCGCGCGCCTCGTCGTCCGCGTCGTCGCCGGAGGACTTCGAGGAGGCGCGGCGGCTGAAGGAGAAGACGGCCGCGACGCCCGACTACACGGGCCGCCAGGGCTACTTGGGGCCCGCGCCCGCCGGCATCGACGCGCAGTGGGCGTGGCGGCGGCTCGGCGGCAGCGGCGAGGGCGTCACCGTCATCGACGTGGAAGGCGCCTGGCAGTTGGGGCACGAGGACCTGTCGGCGAAGCTCGCGGGCATCGTGGTCGGCACGCCGATCTCCGACGTGGCGTGGCGCAACCACGGCACGGCGGTCCTCGGGGTGATCGGCGGCGATCGCAACGAACGCGGGGTCACCGGCATCGCGCCGGAGGCGGTGACCGCGGCGGCGTCCTTCCAGGGTGTGGGCACGGCGGCGGCGATCCACGCGGCGGCCGAGCGCCTGGGCGCGGGCGACGTGATCCTGATCGAACTGCACCGCCCCGGGCCGCGGTTCGACTTCGAGCCGCGCGACGACCAGCGCGGCTACATCGCCCTTGAGTGGTGGCCCGACGACTTCGCGGCGATCAAGTACGCGACGGCGAAGGGCGTCGTGGTCGTGGGCGCGGCGGGCAACGGCGCGGAGTCCCTGGACGACGCGGTGTACGAGCGGCGGCCCGACTCGTTCCCGGCGTGGTGGCACAACCCGTTCAACCCGTCGAACCGCTCATCGGACGCGGTCCTCGTCGGCGCGGGCGCCCCGCCTCCGGGCACGCACGGCCGCGACCACGGCCCGGACCGCTCGCGCCTGGCGTTCTCCAACTACGGGGCGCGCGTGGACGCGCAGGGCTGGGGCCGCGAGGTCACGACCACCGGCGGCTTCTGGGACCGGCCCGGCGATCTGCAGGGCGGCGCCGAGGAGATCGCCTGGTACACGGACACCTTCTCCGGCACCTCGTCCGCCTCCCCGGTGGTCGTCGGCGCGCTGACCGCCCTCCAGGGCATGTTGAAGGCAGGCGGTCAGCGCCCGATGACGTCGCGGCGGGCCCGCGAGGTCCTGCGGGTGACCGGCACCCCGCAGCAGGACGCCCCGGGGCGGCCCGCCTCCCAACGCATCGGCAACCGGCCCGACATCAAGGGCGCGGTCACCAACCTCCTGCCCTCGACGGTCGGTTCGGGCCAGGCCGAGCGCTACTGGGACGAGCTGATCCCCTACCCGCCCGAACTCCCGCCCCGCCTGCGCCTGTTCGTGGCGGGCTCCTGGCGCAACCTGAACAACCCGTCCCCCGAGACCCGGCAGGCGGTGCACGCCGCCTTCGCGGGGGGACGGCCCGACGTACGTGTGTGGTTCTCGGACGACGAGGTCGTCGGCCTGGTCGTCACGGGCTGAGGCAACGCACCCAACCATCGAACGCGACCAACCATTCATGGAAGGTGGCACCCGCATGAGCATCACCCCCCAGATGGGCCAGCAGCAGTTCCCGAGCACCTCGCCCTACCAGCAACAACAGGGCATGAGCCCGCAGTCGTACGGCCCGCAGTCGTACGGCTCACAGTCGTACGGCTCACAGCCCTACGGCCAACAGCAGCTCCAGCAACAGCTCCAGCAGCTCGGCCAGCAACAGCCGTACCAGCAGCTGCTCCAGCAGCTCGGCGGGCAGCAGTCGTACGGCCAGCAGTCCGGGCAGCAGTCCGGCTACAGCCAGCAGTACGGGCAGCAACAGGACCAGCAGGCGCAGCAGATGGAGCAGCAGGCGCAACAGATGCTGCAGCAGGTCCAGCTGTCCGCGATCCAGCAGTCCCTCCAGCAGGTGCAGCAGCAGGCCCTGGCCGCCGGCATCGCGGACGCCTACATCGACGTCGTGCAGCCGCTGCCGGGCCAGCCGGAGCAGATCTTCCTGCGCATCAACAACACGTTCCGCGTCCTCAACAACCCGACCCCGCAGGCGCACGACGAGATCCAGGAGGCCTTCGCCTTCGGCCACCAGGTCGTCGGCATCTGGGACTCGGGGTCACCGAGCATCCTTCGGAGCGTCCGGGTGCAGCGCGTCTGATACGCGGCCGCGGAACGGAAGGGGCGCCTCCCCGGTTCACGGGGAGGCGCCCTCTTGGTGGTTGTTGTTCGGCCGACTACAGCGCCACGCCCAACAGGGCGTCCACAGCACGCGATACGACGCCGGGGGCGCCCTCGTCCGTGCCGCCACCGGCGGACTGGGCCTCGGCCCAGCGGTCGACGGCGGTCAGCGCGGCGGGCGAGTCCAGGTCGCCCGCGAGCGCCTCGCGGATCTCCTCGACGAGCGCCTCCGCGGGCAGCCCGTCGGGCCGGGAGACGGCGGCGCGCCAGCGCTCCAGGCGGGCCACGGCGTCGGCGAGCACCTGGTCGGTCCACTCCCAGTCGGAGCGGTAGTGGTGCGCGAGGAGCGCGAGCCGGATGGCGGCCGGGTCGACCCCGTCGCGCCGCAGCTTCGACACGAACACGAGGTTGCCCTTGGATTTGGACATCTTCTCGCCGTCGAGCCCGACCATGCCGGCGTGCACGTACGCCTTGGCCATCGGGAACTCGCCGGTGAGCGCCTGCGCGTGCGAGGCGCCCATCTCGTGGTGCGGAAAGGCGAGATCGGACCCCCCGCCCTGCACGTCAAAACCCATCCCGAGGTGGTCCAGGGCAATGGCGACACACTCGATGTGCCAGCCGGGCCGCCCCTGTCCGAGCGAGCCGCCGTCCCAGCTGGGCTCACCTTCCCGTGCGGCCATCCACAGCATCGGGTCGAGCGGATTCTTCTTGCCGGGACGCTCCGGGTCGCCGCCGCGCTCGGCGGAGAGCAGCCGCATCGCCTCGGCGTCGAGGTTCGAGACGGACCCGAAGTGCGGATCGGCCTCTACGGAGAAGTAGATGTCGCCCTCGAGCTCGTACGCGGCGCCGCTGTCACGCAGCCGCTCGACGAGCGGGACGATTCCGGGTATCGCCTCGACGGCGCCTATGTAGTGCTGCGGCGGCAGCATCCGAAGGGCGGTCATGTCCTCACGGAACAGGGCGGTCTCGCGCTCGGCGAGCCCGTCCCACTCGATACCGTCCCGCACGGCCCGCTCAAGAAGAGGATCGTCGACGTCCGTCACGTTCTGGACGTAGTGAACCTGCCGCTTGGTGTCGAGCCACACGCGCTGCACGAGGTCGAACGCGTTGTAGGTCGCCGCGTGACCCATGTGGGTCGCGTCGTACGGCGTGATGCCGCAGACATAGATACGGGCGACGGGACCGGGGTCGAGGGTGACGAGCCCACCGGTCGCGGTGTCGTGGATCCGGAGGTCGCGGCCCTTGCCGGGCAGGGCGGGGACCTCAGAAGCGGGCCAGGCATGCATGCGTCGAGCGTAACCGGACGCCCCTTCCGGATACGAACCGGACCACTCCCAATGTCCGAAGCCCCCCTCTTGCACGATCAAGCTCAAGGGTTTATGGCCCCTGCGGCGCTCAAGCAGCGAGGCCCGGGACAGAACCCCGGTCTTTCAAGCCCCTGCGGCGATTGAGCAGCGGGGTCCGGGGCAGAGCCCCGCGACCGCAACCCCGGCCCGGGCCGCACTACACCGGTGGCCAAGGAATCGCCGGCCAGTCCCCACCGGGCTCCCGGTGCCGCCCACTCTTCAACAGATCCGCGACGCGCCCCCGTACGGCCTCCACCTCGACCGCCGTGACCAGCTCACCGAGCCGCACCGCAAGCGGCTCCCCCTCCCCGAGCCCCGCCCGCAACGCCTCCAACGCCACCGTCGCCTCCTCGGTCAACGGCTCCCCCGCCCAGCCCCACAGCAGCGTCCGCAGCTTGTCCTCGGTGTTGAAGGTGACCCCGTGGTCGATCCCGTACAGATGCCCGTCACCGTCGACCAGCAGATGCCCACCCTTGCGGTCCCCGTTGTTGATCACGGCATCGAGCACGGAGAGCCTCCGCAGCCGGTCGTCGTCGGCGTGCACGAGCAGCGCCGTACGGCCCTCTCCGACGTCGGCGAACCCGATGGCCTTCCAGCCCTCCTCCGGCTCCTCACGGTCGACGAGAGCCAGCAGCTCGGGCCCCTCCGCGCCCTCTCCGGGCCCGTCGATCCAGAGCTGGCACATGCCCTCGCCGTACGGCCCGTCGCGCAGCACGGTCGGCGGCACCAGGCCCCAGCCGAGCGCTTCGGAGACCTCGTACGCGGCGACCTCGCGCCGCGCCAGGTTCCCGTCGGGAAAGTCCCACAGCGGACGCTCACCGCGTACGGGCTTGTAGACGCACCGCGCCTCGCGGCCACCGTGCGTGACGGTGCACACGAGCACCGCGTTCGACGCCTCGCGGATCTGCCCTTCCACATGCAGCTCACCGAGGGTGAGTAGGTCCCGGTCGCGCACGTCGCTCACGCGTCGCGCCGGTATCCGTTCTGGCGCGGACATACGTGTCCCTCCGGGTCGAGCGGCAGGCTGCACAGCGGGCACGGCGGGCGCCCCGCGTTGACGACGTCAAGGGCCCGCTTGGCGAACGCGCGGGCCTGGTTCCCGGTGAGGCGGACGCGGAGCATCGGCGGGCCGTTCTCCTCGTCCTGGAGCAGCTTCTCCTCGGCCTCCGCCAGGTCCTCCTCGGAGTCGGCGTCCAGCTCGACCAGGGCCTGCGCCTCGACGATCATGCGCTGCTCGTCGCCGTCCCACGCCAGGGCCATGGTGCCGACGCGGAACTCCTCCTCCACGGGCGCCTCCAGGGGCCCGGTGTCGGAGATCTCGCTGGGGGCCACGGCGGGCACCGGGGCGTTGCCCCCGCTGCGCCGCACGACCTCGTCGAGCAGTTCGTCCATGCGCTCGGCGAGCGCGGCCACCTGGGTCTTCTCCAACGCGACGCTGGTGACCCGGGTTCCTGCGGTGGCCTGCAGGAAAAAGGTGCGGCGCCCGGGGAGCCCGACCGTACCGGCCACGAACCGCTCCGGAGGGTCGTAGAGGAACACCTGACGGGACACGTCCTGTCTCCATGGGATCGGGATCGACTGAATGCGCTTACGGCTGCTTCACCCTACTGCGGCCGACGATCACGGTGCGCCCGCGCCGCCTCCGACAGGTGCGTCCGTGCCCTGGGACTCCTCGCGCGGCGCCAGGGACGCGAAGTCCCCGGTGTCCCCGAGGCGTACGAGGAAGGGGCGAAGCCGGGTGTAACGGATCGCCGTGATGGAACACGGCTCTACGGAGATCCGTTGGAAGAGGTCCAGATGCAGCCCGATGGCGTCCGCCACAAGGGACTTGATGATGTCGCCGTGCGAACACATCACATAGGCGGCGTCCTCGCCGTGTTCGCTCTCCACGCGCGCGTTCCACTCACGTACCGCCTCTGCGGCGCGGTGCTGCATCTGCCGCATCGACTCGCCGCCGGGGAACGCGGCGGCCGTCGGGTGCTGCTGCACGACCTGCATCAGCGGCTCGTCGGACAGCTCGGCGAGCTTGCGCCCCGACCAGTCGCCGTAGTCGCACTCGCCGATCCGGTCGTCGGTGCGCAGGGTGCTCTCGGGCCGGGCGGCGAGCAGCGGCGCCAGGGTCTCCTTGCAGCGCTGCAAGGGGCTGGAGACGATCTCGGCGAGGGGCAGGCCCGACAGCCGCTCGGGCAGCCGCGCGGCCTGCGCGGCCCCGCGCTCGTCGAGCGCCACTCCGGGCGTCCACCCGGCGAGCACCCCCGCGGTATTGGCGGTGGACCGTCCGTGCCGGACAAGGATCAGCGTGGGCATGTGCCCCACCCTAAGCACACGACAACGTGCGGCAGTGCCCGGCACTGGGAAGAATTCGCTTCGTGATCGTCGACTGCGCCATCTACCGGGACGGCCGCCGCATCGAGGGCCCCGCGGACTTCTCCGACGCCCTCGACGAGGCACGGTCGACGGGCGGCGACGCGTTCGTGTGGATCGGGCTGCACGAGGCGAGCGACGAGGAGTTCGACCGGGTCACCGAGGAGTTCGGGCTGCACCCGCTGGCCGTGGAGGACGCCATGAAGGCGCACCAGCGGCCGAAGCTGGAGGTCTACGACGACTCGCTGTTCGTGGTCCTCAAGCCGGTCGTGTACGAGCCGAAGAGCGACAAGGTGTCCGCGGGCGAGCTGATGCTGTTCCTGGGCGACTCGTTCGTGGTGACCGTGCGGCACGGCGAGGGCGCTCCCCTGAAGGCCGTACGACAGCGCCTGGAGGCCGAGCCGGAGTTCCTGCGGCAGGGGCCCACGGCGGTCCTGTACTCGGTCGCGGACGCCACCGTGGACCACTACCTGGAGGTCGCGGCCGAGCTCCAGACCGACCTGGAGGAGCTGGAGACGGAGGTCTTCTCCCCGGAGGGCGGCGGCTCCCGCGACACCGCGGAGCGGATCTACACCTTCAAGCGCCAGATCCTCGAATTCCGCCGCGCGACGGGCCCGTTGGCGCTGCCGTTGGCCCGCCTCGCCGGGGTCGGCCCCTGGGGCCTGGCCGCCGTGCCGTTCGTGCACGAGGAGGCGCGCCCCTTCTTCCGCGACGTGAACGACCACCTCACCCGGGTCAACGAGTCCGTGGACGGCCTGGACCGCCTCGTCTCGGACATCCTGTCGGCCCACCTGGCCCAGATGAGCGTCCGCCAGAACGACGACATGCGGAAGATCTCCGCGTGGGCGGCGATGGCCGCGGTCCCCACGATGATCGCGGGCATCTACGGCATGAACTTCGACCACATGCCGGAGCTGCACTGGGTGTGGTCGTATCCGGCGGTGATCGTGCTGATGGCCGCCCTGGAACTACTCCTGTTCCGCCTCTTCAAACGCCGCGGCTGGCTGTAGCCGCGCGACACCTCACGCGAACTCCACCGACGTCGTCGCGGTCCCCCCGAGCGCGTCCCGCCGCTCCGGCATCTCCAACGACACCATCCGCCGCCACCCGCCCAACCGCTCATACGCGTACACCGCGTGGATCCCCGCCGCGAGCACCCCCGCCTTCGCCTTGCTCCACCCCAGGATCCGCCCCATGTGATCCATCACGGCGAGACTCACGTCCCGGTAGACCGCGATCTCCGCGAGCGCGCACTCGCGCAGGATCCGCTGAATGGCCCGCCCGTGCCCCGCGTACGCGAATCGCAGCAACTCCTCGTGGCAGTAGGCGAGATGGTTGTCCTCGTCGTTCGAGATCATCTTGACCGCGCGGCCGATGTCCGGGTGCCGGGCGAAGTGCTTGCGCAGCATCACCATCTGCTCGGAGGCCCGCTGCTCGGTGACGCGGCTGTGCACGAGGTACGTGACGACGTCCTGCACGGAGAGCCGCTCGTCGCGCCGCAGCCGTTCGTGCGCAAGCCCGATGCCGTGGTGCTCCAGGAGCATCGTGTAGTCGGCCTCGTCGGGGACGGGCACCGGCTCCAGGCCGCGCTTCTTCAGGAGCGCGTGGAAGATCCGCCCGTGCTTGTCCTCGTCGGCGCCGTGCCGCGTGATCTTGGGGGCGAGGGCGCGCTGGCTCTCGGGGACCAGCGCGGCGATCCGCCCGTTCTCCCAGCCGCCCTGCGCCTCGCCGCTGGCCGCGATGGAGCAGAACAGCCGGAACGACTCGTCGTTGTCGATGATCTCCTGGAACAGACTCTTGGCCGACAGCATCCGCATCCTCCATCTCGCGCACCGGACCGCACAGATCTGCAAAGTCCGAGTCAAATGCGGGACATGGGGCGGGGCAACAGCTATCCGGGTCAACTCGTCCGAAAGGAGGACTCCAGGGGCGGTACGGAGCCGTAACCAGGCCCCTGGTGAAGCGTTGAGCTACGTGTCGGCCGTGGCGGGGAAGACCCCCCGAGCCCCCACCACGGCCGCAGAAATCCCTCCCTCGGATCGCTTACGCGAGTCCGGCGCGCTCCATGGCCTCCGTGCCCGCGCGCAGCGAGGCGAGCCGGTCGTCCAGGGTGAGCCCGGCCGGGTTGATGGTCAGCGTGGTGACACCGGCCTCGGCGTAGGCCCGCATCCGGTCGGCGATCCGGTCCACGGAACCGAGCAGCGTCGTGGAGTCGATGAGCTGCTGCGGAACGGCCGCGGCGGCGCCCTCCTTGTCGCCGTCCAGGTACTTGTCCTGGATCTCCGCGGCCTCCTTCTCGTAGCCCATGCGCTGCGCGAGCTGGTTGTAGAAGTTCTGCTTACGGCTGCCCATGCCGCCTACGTAGAGGGCGGTGTACGGACGGAACATGTCGGCGAGCGCGCTCACGGAGGCCTCGTCGTCCCCGCCAAGCGCGAGCGGAACCGTCGGGCAGACGTCGAAGTCCTCCATCGTCTTGCCGACCTTCTCGCGGCCCGCGCGGATGTGCTGGAGCGCGGTCTCCTCCAGGTGCTCGGCCGCCGGGAAGATCAGCAGGGCGCCGTCGGCGATCTCGCCGGTCTGCTCCAGGTTCTTCGGGCCGATCGCGGCGATGTAGAGCGGGATCCGCTCGCGCTCCGGGTGCACGATCAGCTTCAGCGGCTTGCCGGGGCCGCCCGGCAGCGGCAGCGTCCAGTGCGCGCCCTCATGGGAGACCCGCTCCCGGCTCATCGCCTTACGGATGATGTCGACGTACTCGCGCGTGCGGGCCAGCGGCTTGTCGAACTTGACGCCGTACCAGCCCTCGGAGACCTGCGGCCCCGACACACCGAGGCCGAGCCGGAAGCGGCCCCCGGACAGCGAGTCGAGGGTCGCGGCCGTCATCGCCGTCATCGTGGGCTGGCGGGCCGGGATCTGGAAGATGGCCGAGCCGACGTCGATCCGCTCCGTCTGCGCGGCGACGTACGCGAGGACGGTGGCGGCGTCGGAACCGTAGGCCTCGGCGGCCCAGCACACCGCGTAACCGAGCTGATCGGCCTCCTTCGCTACGGCGAGGTTGTCCGCGTCCATTCCCGCGCCCCAGTAGCCGAGGTTGATGCCGAGCTTCATTGACCACATCCCCTTAACGCCGTGCCGTGTCCGGTGAATTACCCATCGGTAAGGTTCCTCGCCCGGCACCCTAACCCGGCGACCCCGGCGACAGATATCCACAGGGGCCCCGTTCTTGACCTTCGGCCAGTAACCTCAGCGCCCATGGAGCAGAGGCATCTCGGCCGCACCGGCCTTCGTGTGTCCCGGATCGGGCTCGGCACCCTCATGTGGGGCCGGGACACCGACGAACACGACGCCGCCGACCTGTTGAAGGCGTTCTGGGAGGCGGGCGGCACGCTCGTCGACACGGCGGACGTGTACGGGGACGGAGAGGCGGAGTATCTGCTCGGCAAGCTGGTGGAGGGCCTGGTGCCGCGCCGCGACCTGGTCATCGCCACGAAGGCGGGCAGCGTCCCCGACCCCGACCGCCGCTTCGACGGCTCCCGCGGCCATCTCCTCGCGGCCCTGGACGCCTCCCTCGCCCGCCTCGGCACGGACCACGTCGACCTGTGGCAGGTGCACGCCTACGACCCCGACACCCCGCTGGAGGAGACGCTCCAGGCCCTCGACATCGCCGTCAGCAGCGGGCGGGCGCGCTACGCGGGCGTCTCGAACTTCTGCGGCTGGCAGCTCGCGAAGGCCGGTACGTGGCAGCTGGCCGCGCCCGGGGCGCGCACCCGGCTCGCCAGCACGCAGATGGAGTACTCGCTGCTGCAACGGGGCGTGGAGCGCGAGGTGCTGCCGGCGGCGCTCGACCTGGGCATCGGCCTGCTGCCCTCCTCGCCGCTCGGCCGCGGCGTCCTCACCGGCAAGTACCGCACGGGCACCCCCACGAACTCACGCGGCGGCTCCGACCACATGGCGCCGTTCGTCGCGCCGTACCTCGACGAGCCGGCGACACACATCGTGGACGCGGTCGCCATAGCGGCGGACGGGCTGGCGGTGACGCCGCTGCAGGTCGCTCTCGCGTGGGTCAGGGACCGGCCGGGAGTGGCCGCGCCGATCGTCGGCGCGCGGACGACACAGCAGCTCACGGAGGCATTGTCAGTGGAGGCCCTTAGTCTTCCTGACGAGATCTGCCAGGCGCTCGACGATGTGTCGGCGCCCGTGCACCGCTATCCCGATCAGGACTGGAGCACGTTGTGAGTACGGAGTCCGCTGCCGCGGAGAACGAGTCAGGGGCCCGCCCCGACGCCGGGCCGGACACGGAGCACCTCGACGGTGCGCCCGACCCGGCGGAGGCCACCGATGGGGCCGAGGCGACCGGTGAGGCCGAGGCTACCGATGAGGCCGGGGCCACCGATGAGGCCGGGGCCACCGATGAGGCCGGGGCCACCGATGAGGCCGGGGCCACTGATGAGGGTGACGCCACCGGCGAGAAGGGTGATGCCGCGCAGGACGCCGGTGAGCTGTCCGAGGCGGAAGCCGAATTGGCGGCGCAGCGGGAGTTGCGGGAGCGAATCGCCGCGCGCAAGGCCGCCAAGGAGGCGCCGATCGACGCCGGCGGCAAGCTGAGCGGGACGGCCGCCGACCTGATGGCCGCCGTACGCGCGGTGGAGAGCGGGGAGAAGCCGGCCGCCGCCCCCGCGCTCGCGCGCCCGGAACCCGAGCCGCGGCGGGAGGCCGCGCCCGCCACCGAGCCCGTACGCACGCCGCAGGCCGCCCCGCAGGCGGGGCCCGACCCGGACACCGTCTCCGCGGTGCGGGGCGTGCTCACCGAGGGCGGCGCGCCCGAGTCGCTCGCCGCCGCGACCGCCGCGACCCTCGGCGAGGGCGCGGGCGAGCAACTGCGGGCGGACCCATGGCTGTTGCTGCGGGTCGCCGGGGTGCGGCCCGAGCAGGCCGACGGGTTCGCGCGGGCGCTGCTCGGCGCGGAGACCGGTCCCGACGACGAGCGCCGGGGCCGCGCGGTCACCGTATGGCTGCTCGACCAGGCCGCGGACGCCGGGCACACGGCCCTCGACCTGCCGGTGCTCGCCGAGGCGCTCGGCAAGCGCGGGGTGCCGGATCCGGAGGAAGCCGTGCAGAGCGCCGTCGCGGAGGGCGACGCGCTGATCTTCCAGGACCCGCTGGAGGACGCGCCCGCACCGACCGCCGCCGATGAGGCCGAAGCCGACAGCGAGGAAGAGGAAGCCGAGCGTCCTGTACGCGTCCTGGTCGGGCTCGAACGGTACGCGCTCGCCGAGGAGAGCCTCGCCGACGGCCTCGCCCGACTGATCAACGCCGCGCCCAAGGAAGGCAGTTCGACCGAGGCCCAGGGCCTTGAGGGAGCCGCCGACGCCGCGCGCGGCAGCACCGCCGAGCTGATCAGGGCGATCGCCGCCCACCGCCTCGTACTGCACACCGGCGGGGAGGCGGCCCGCGCCGAGCCCGTCGCCGCGGCGGAGGCGGCCGGGAGGCTGGGGCTGCGGGTGTGCGTCGCCGCGCACAGCGCGGACGGCCGGCGCCGGGCCGCCGAGCTCCTCGGCGCCGACGCGCCGGAGAGCGCCACGGCGACCGTCGCGGGGCTGCTGGCGCAGACGGAGGGCCCCGGCCTGGACCAGGACGGGGCGTTCGCCCTTGACCTCCTGGTCGTCCTGGACGCGCCGCAGTTGGACGTGGCCGACGCCGCGATGCTCGTGGAGCTGCTCGCCGACGGGACGGGTGTCGTGCTCAGCGGGGACCCGGGGACGCTGTGGTCGGCGGGCCCCGGCCGGGTCTTCGCGGATGTCGCGGCGGCCGCCGTCTGCCCGCGCGTAGCCTCCCGGACGCCGGACTTCGGCCCGATCGGCGAGCTGGTGTCGGGAATCGGCATCGGTGAGCTGAACCAGGTGGAGGCCCCCGGCAAGGAAGTCGTGATCGTTCCGGTACAGGAACCGGCAGAGGCGATCCACCGGACCGTGCAGCTCGTCGCGGACTCGGTGCCGCGGGCGATCGGGGTGCCGGCCGAGCAGACGCAGGTCATCACGCCGGGGCACGGCGGTGCGGCGGGGACGCGGGCGTTGAACGTAGCCCTGAAGGAGCGGCTCAACCCGGGGCCGGGCAAGTTCGGGGGCTTCGACCCCGGGGACCGGGTGGTGTACGTGACCGGGCGCGGGCGGATCCGGCCCGGGACGGTGGCCGGGGCCGACGCGGAGGGGCTGCGGCTCGACTGTGACGGGGCGCCCGTGCACGTACCGAAGGAGCAGGTGGACCGGGGCGCGGTCCGCCACGGATGGGCGATCACCGGTCATCAGGCCGTGGGCATCCGATGGCCCGCGGCCGTGGTCGTACTCCCGGGCGACGCCACGCAGACGCTCAGCCGTCCCTGGGTGTACACGGCGTTCGGCCGCGGCGAGCGCCACCTCTCGGTGGTCCACGGCGCGGACACGGCCCTCCCCCGCGCCGTCTCCGACATCGCCGCGAAACCCCGCACCACCCGCCTACGCACCCTGATCCGCCCCCAGATCCCCACCCCCTGACCGACGCCCACAGTCCCGCACCCACCGCGCCCCGCCTCGCCCACGCTGCCGCCCAAGGCGGGGCGGGTGGTGGGAGATGAGGCGGGTGTATGGGGCAGGACGAGCGTGGATGGGCGTTACGGGAGGCCGCAGCCCCGGTGCAGCGCGCCATTTCAAGCCCCTGCGGCGATTGAGCAGCGGGGCCCGGGGCGGAGCCCCGCAACCGCAACCCCGGTGTGGCGGGACCCACCCGTGGCGTGGGAAGAGGACCGGCCCGCCCCGGAGCGGTTAGCGGTCGGCCTCCTCCAGCGGCTCGTCGAAGTCGGCGGCGCCGTCCTCGTCGTCGAACACCGCACTCACATCGAACCGACACACCACCCGCTGCGGATCCACCTGCTCGAAGGGCCCCTCCAGCCAGTCCCCCGGATCCGCCGGCTCGTCCGACGCCGTGACCCAGAGCGTGGAGTCCCCCTCCTCAAGACCGAACTCCTTGTGCCGGGAAGCGATCTCGTCGGGCTCGAACTCACCGAAGAGCACGCCGAGCGCCGCGTGCACACTGCTCCCCGCCCCGTTCACGGACTCCGAATCCGCGTCCACGTCCGCGTCCGCGTCCAGGTCGGCGACCCTCCCGGCCTGCGCCAGCAGACGCTGCGGCTCGACCACGGCGTAGTCGCGTCGGATCAGCACGCTCAACGCGTTCGGTTCCTCGGGCCCCGCGTACGGCGGCAGCGAGTCCTCGCCGCCGGGGATCTCGAAGGGGGTGACCTCGTCGTAGCGGTCGTAGAGGAGCTCGTCGTACTCCTCGGCCGCGGCGGCGAGTTCGTTGAACGCTTCGTAGACGGCCGGGTCGTCCTCTCCCGACCGGCGCTCGACCGCCGCCAAGTGGGCGTCGAGCGCTGCCTTGACCGCCTCGGCGGCGGCGCGTACCTCGGCAGCGGTGGGCTGCGCAGCATCAGACATAGTGCAGACGCTATCCGTACCGGGCCGCTGCCCGCACAATAGATGCGATGCCGGAATACGAATTTGTCGACGTGTACGTACCTCGCGGGGTATCCCGTAAGGAGGCGACGCGTCTGCTGACGGACCATGCCGAGTACGGACACTGGGAGTTGGACCGATTGAGCCTGCGCCGCGACGGCAGTCGCCGCGTGCGGCTGCGCCGACGGATCATCCGCCAGGTACGGGCCACATGGTGACCTGACGAGGGCAGGGCGAGAGAGAAGACGAAAACGGAGCGGGCCCCGTCCCCGGGGCCCGCTCCGTTTCGTACCGCCTGACATCACAGCCGCGTACCGCCCGACGTCACGACGCCGCGTTCGCCTTCCGGTACAGCAGCGCACCCGCGAGCAGCGCGCCTCCGGCCATCGGGACGGCCGCGCCGATCGGCATCGAGCTGCCGGTCTCCGCGAGCTCGCCGGTCGCCCTCGGGCTACCGGTCTGCCCGAGCTGGGACTCGCCCTCGGGCATGGCGACGGTCTGCGTCCCCGGTTCGTTGGGCATGTGACCGCTGCGCGTGGGCGGGGTGGTCGGGTTCGACGGAGTGTCGGAGCTCGGCGGCGGCGTGCCGACGCTGCTCCCACCGCCCTCGTCGGAGCAGCCGTTGCCGCTCGTCGCGTTGCCGATCGAGCCGACGCCGATGGAGTCGCCGCACACGTTCACCGGGACGTGCACCGGAGCCGACACATGGTTGCCGGAGCCGACGCCGGGCGAGTCGCTGCTCTGCCCGGAGGCCTGCGCGCTGTCGCCCGAGGACCGCTCGGCGGCCTTCTCCTTGCCGCCGCCGTCGTCCGAGCCGCTGTCGCAGCCGTTGCCGGACGCCGGGTTGAGCAGTCCGACGACGTTGATGGTGTTGCCGCAGACGTTCACCGGTACGTCCACGGGCGCCTCGACGGAGTTGCCGGACAGGACGCCCGGCGAGTCCGAGGAGCTGCCGTCCGCACCGGAGTCCGCGTGCGCGTAGCCGCCGGTCGCGGCGAGCACACCGGACGCGGCCGCCACGGTGATCAGGCCCTTGCGCATGACCTGTCGCATAGGTTTCCCTGCCTTGCCTTAGAAGTCTTGTCCTGGAGCCTTGGACAACCCGGCGGCCCCGGAGTGCATGGCGCGCACTCCGGGGCCGTGGGCTCAAACCCTCAAGGGGTGAGGCACAACAACGTCAGTCGTTGGTGCAGGTGTTACCGAAGGCGGGGTTCAGCAGCCCGATCACGGAGATCGTGTTGCCGCACACGTTCACCGGGACGTGAACAGGCGCCTGAATGACGTTGCCCGAAACGACGCCCGGGGACTGCGTGGCAGCACCCTGAGCACCGGAGTCGGCGACGGCCATGCCCGCACCCGCGAGAACCAGACCACCAGTGGCAGCCGCAGCGGCGACGACCTTCTTGATCATTATTCCTCCTTGTTGGCAATGCAGTCCCAGCCGCGGACTGCACCACCTGTAACGAGGAGAAACTGATGGGGCTACGAGCGCCCGCTCCCTTTCACTCTTTTCAGTCAAGTGCGCACGTGCGGACGATTGCGCCCCGGTGTCGGGTTGACGTCGGGAGGCTCAGGACGCGTCGATGAAGCGGTCCAGGACCCGCACGCCGAACTTGAGGCCGTCCACCGGCACCCGCTCGTCGACCCCGTGGAACATGCCGGCGAAGTGCAGCTCGGGCGGCAGCTGCAGCGGCGCGAAGCCGAAGTTGCGGATGCCGAGCTCCACGAAGGACTTGGCGTCGGTGCCGCCGGAGAGCATGTACGGGATGGCCTTGCCGATCGGGTCCTCGGCCTCGATGGAGGTCTTCATGGCGTCGACGAGCGCCCCGTCGAAGGTGGTCTCGACGGCCTTGTCGGCGTGCACGTCCTCGCGCTTGACCTTGGGGCCGAGGATCCGGTCGAGGTCGGCGAGGAACTCGTCCTCGTGGCCGGGCAGGAAGCGGCCGTCGACGCCCGCGGTGGCCTCGCCGGGGATCACGTTGACCTTGTAACCGGCGCCCAGCTGAGTGGGGTTGGCGGTGTTGGAGAGGGTGGCGCCGATCAGCTTGGCGATGCCGCCGAGCTTGGCGATGGTCCCCTCCATGTTCTCCGGGTCGAGCTCGGTGCCGAGGGCGTCGCCGAGTTCGTCGAGGAAGGCGCGCGTCGTCTTGGTGACGCGGACCGGGAACTGGTGGCGGCCGAGGCGGGCGACGGCCTCGGACAGTTCGGTGATCGCGTTGTCCCGATGGATCATCGAGCCGTGCCCCGCGGTGCCGGCCACGCTCAGCTTCATCCAGTGCATGCCCTTCTCGGCCGTCTGGACGAGGTAGAGCCTGCGCTGCTCGTTCACGGTGAAGGAGAAGCCGCCGACCTCGCTGATCGCCTCGGTGACGCCCTCGAACAGATCCGGGTGGTTGCGGACCAGATGGCGGGCGCCGAACACGCCGCCGGCCTCCTCGTCGGCGAGGAAGGCGAGGACGATGTCGCGCGGGGGCTTGCGGCCGCTGCGCAGCCGGTCGCGGACGACCGCGAGGGTCATCGCGTCCATGTCCTTCATGTCGACGGCGCCGCGGCCCCAGACGCAGCCGTCGGCGATCTCGCCGGAGAACGGGTGGTGCGTCCAGTCCGCCGCGTTGGCGGGGACGACGTCGGTGTGGCCGTGGATGAGGAGGGCGGGCCTTGAGGGGTCCTCGCCCTCGATGCGGGCGACCGTGGAGGCGCGGCCGGGGTGCGACTCGAAGATCTGCGGTTCGAGGCCGACCTCGGCGAGCTTCTCCGCCGTCCACTCGGCGGCCTTGCGCTCGCCGGGACCCGAGTGGTCGCCGTAGTTGCTGGTGTCGATCTGGATCAGTTCGCGGCAGAGGTCGACGACCTCGTCCTGCCCGGAGACCGCCCTGCCCGTACTCGGCTCGCTCACGCTGCTTCCTCTCTGACCTCTGTGACCTGTGGCCGTGGATGCCTCTCATCCTCTCTCCCGCGGGTGACAGGGGTGTGATCGGGGCACTGCGAATCCCTGGTAATGTTCTCTGTGTCGCTGCGGGGAACACCCCGCACAGAGCGGCAGACACCTAGTCCGGGTGGCGGAATGGCAGACGCGCTAGCTTGAGGTGCTAGTGCCCTTTATCGGGCGTGGGGGTTCAAGTCCCCCCTCGGACACTTCAATAGGCAACCGTCAGACGCAGGTTATGACTTCACAGTCATGACCTGCGTTTTTCGTTGTTGCTGGCCGGTTTCCGACCTCCCGGAACTTCCGGCTCAGTGCCACGCTCCCCCGTGCCGGGCAATTCGCCCATGCCCCGGCAAAAAGGAGAGCACCATGGCATTCATGCGTCACAAGACGACCGGGTTCGCGGGCGCGTTCGCATATCCGCAAGCGACCTGGCAGGCGCTGTTCCTGCGCAGCACCGACACCGCGGTGATCAGTGAGAGCGGCCTGGTGGAGGACGGCAATTGGGCCTCCGTGGCCGGAGGGAAGCTGCGGGGCATCGGCGCGTACCAGAACTTCAACTGGTACAGCGACGGCGTGCTCCAGCTGCCCAGCGACGGCACGGCGTGGCAGACGATGCTGTTCCACGGCGACCGGGCGCTTCAGTACGACTGGGACAAGGGCACCGGCACCGAGGCCGCGTGGTCGCAGATCGGGAACTGGGGCACGGCCCTGCCGGTGCGCTACCGCTCCGGGCTCGACGCCCTGCTCCAGGCGCCCAACTCGGCGGACAGCAAGTGGCGTACGTACTTCTTCAAGGGCTCGCGCGTGCTGACCCTGAACTGGAGCACAGGGGTGGAGCGCGAGTGCCTGATCACCGAGGGCCCGGAGGCCACCGGCGCGGCCGGCTGGGCGAGCCTCCCGGTCGGCTTCCGCGGCGACCTCGACCACGTGGTGGCGCTGCCCGATGCCTCGGGGGCGCGCCGCACGCTGCTCGTCAAGGGCGAGGACGGGCTGATCCTGAACTGGAGCAGCGGCGTCGAGAAGACCGGCAAGCTCTCCACCCTCTTCGCCGGGCTCGGCAAGCTGCCCGCCAAGTACCTCACTCCGTACCGGCCGTTCAGCGGTCGCTACGTCATGGACACCGCCACCACCAGGGTCGAGCTGCGGCTCGACTTCGAGGGTGACCGGGCGCTGTGCGTGGCCAGTGGCGATGTGTTCACCAAGAGCGGCGACACCGTCACGTACACGAACTCCTTCCGTGCGAACGCGCTGCGCGTGTATCTGTCCCAGACGCGGGTCCAGTTGAACCAGACCGGCGGCGTGCAGTTCGCGAATCCGTCGAACCGCACGGACATCCAGGTGGTCATTCCGCGCGTGGCGGCCGGGCAGACGGCGGGCAAGGCGGATCTGATCCTCGCCGTCCCCGCCTGGACGGAGGGCGACCAGTGGCAGCTCACGTGGGAGGCCTCGGCGTTCCGCACGGTCGACTTCGAGACCGACACGATGTCCGGCACGGCGAACTTCGTCGACTACGACACCGCGTCGGCGGACACCCCGCCCGGCTACCGCGACCGCCGGATATCGGTGTCGTCGGCGTTCGCGGAGGCGGGCGTCGAGATGCGGGTCGCCGGGACCACGAATGTCGCGAACGACAGCTCGGGCGAGGATCTGCGCTGGTCCGAGGCCGAGCTGCACGCCGCCATGGTCGCCAACTTCAGCCTCCAGCGCGACGTACCGCAGTGGAAGCTGTGGACCTTCGTGGCGACCAAGTACCTCCAGGACGCGGTCGGCGGCATCATGTTCGACCAGATGGGATCCCACCGCCAGGGCATGGCCGTGTTCTACAAGGCCCTTGAGGCCTACGGCCTGGTCGGCAGCAACGTAGAGCTGCACACGTACGTCCATGAGCTGGGGCACGCGTTCAACATGCTGCACTCCTGGCAGAAGAACCTGGCGAGCCCGCCCGCGCCGCTGGGTCCCGAGAACGGGTACGGCGAGCTGTCCTGGATGAACTACCCGCAGAACTACCGGAGTTCGGCGGGCAACGGCTCGGAGGCGTTCTGGAAGGCGTTCCCCTTCCAGTTCTCCGACGACGAGCTGCGCCATCTGCGGCACGGCTTCTACCGGTACATCGTCCCCGGCGGCGACAACTGGACCATCAACGCCGCCCTTGAGCTGAGCGGCGGTGAGGCGTTCTCGCTGCCCGTCACCGACGAGTCGGGGCTGCGCCTGGAACTGGGCGGCAAGCAGGCGTTCGGGTACGGCGAGCCCGTCATGGCGGACATCAAGCTCGTCCGCACCCGCGGCGATGTCACCGTCGCCACCGACCTCAGCCCGAAGGGCGAGCGCGTGGCCTTCGCGATCACCGACCCGTCGGGGCGCTCCCGGCCGTTCCGGCCCATGACGCGCATCTGCTCCGGCCACCACGGGCCGGAGGCGACGACGAGGCTCACGGCGGCGGACCCGGCGATCTACGACACCGTGTATCTCGGCTTCGGCGCCGAGGGCCTGTACTTCAGCGAGCCCGGCCGCTACCGGATCGTCGCCGTGTACCAGGCGGCGGACGGCTCCCGGGTGGTGTCGCAGCCGCGCACGGTGCTGGTCAGGCAGCCCGTGGACCGCACCGACCAGCAGGTCGGCGAGCTGCTCATCGGCGACCAGCAGGGCACGCTCCTCGCCCTCCTCGGCTCGGACGCGCCGCAACTCTCGGCGGGCGACAACGCGCTCCGCGAGGTCGTCGAGCGGTTCGGCTCGCACCCGCTGGCCGTGTACGCGCGCCTTGCCAGGGGCGCCAACGCGGGCCGCGACTTCCAGCGTGTGCACTCCGGCCGGATCGAGGTGCGCAGGCCCGACATCAAGGAGAGCGTCTCGCAGCTCACCGCCGCCATCGACGCCTCGACCGGTGACGCGGGGCTCAACAACATGACGCTCAACGCCGCCATGCGCCGGCTGGCCCGGGTGCACGCCAAGGAGGGCGACCTCCACCGGGCCGACCAGGTCCTCGGCCGGATGACCCGTGTCTTCAAGGACAAGGGGGTGCCGGCGCAGGTGCAGAAGCGGGTCCAGAAGCAGGCGGAGGAGACGCGCACGCGGATCCACGCCAAGAAGGGCTGACCCCGGACCGGGGCAGCGGAACCCCGGACCGGGGCAGCGGCCCGCACCCCACCGGCGCGTACGCGTATTGACGATCGTTCAAGCGACGCGCCGGTGAGGTGCTTTGCGTCACGTGATGCAATGGACCCTCGACGCAACATGGGGGTGCAGCGGGACGTGTGGGCGAACAGGGAGCCCGGCAGCAGTCAGTTCCGTCCGCTGGACGACAAGGATCCGCGGACGGCGGGCGGATACCGCCTGGTCGCGCGGCTCGGTGCCGGCGGAATGGGACGTGTCTATCTGTCACACACGCCGGGCGGCCGGGCCGTCGCGGTCAAGGTGATCAGACCCGAGCTGGCCGAGGATCCCGAGTTCCGTCGCAGATTCCGTACGGAGGTCGCCGCGGCCAGCAAGGTGCACGGGCTCTACACGGCGCCGGTCGTCGACCACGACACGGAGGGTTCGGATCCGTGGTGCGCGACGGCGTACGTGCCCGGGCCCTCGCTCGCCGAAGCGGTGCGCGAGCACGGGCCGCTGCCCGTGGACACGGTGCTGCGGATGACGGCGGGGATCGCGGAGGCGTTGCAGGCGGTGCACGACGCGGGCATCGTGCACCGCGACCTGAAGCCGTCGAACGTACTCCTTGCCTCCGACGGGCCGCGCGTCATCGACTTCGGGGTGGCGCGGGCGGCCGACGCGACGTCCGTGACGCGCAGCGGGGCGGCCGTGGGCACGGTCGCGTACATGGCTCCGGAGCAGGTGCTCGGCGGTTCGGCGAGCGGGTCGGCCGATGTGTTCGCGCTCGGGCAGACCGCGGTGTTCGCCGCGACCGGTTCCACCGCGTACGGGGAGGGCGAGCCGCACGCGGTGCTTTACCGGGTCGTGCACGAGGAGCCGGATCTCTCCGAAGTCCCGGACGAGCTGCGGGAGTTGATATCCCGCTGCCTCAGCAAGACCGCCGAGGACCGGCCGACCGTACGGGAGGTCATCGAGACGGTCCAGGTCATACGCGAGGCACAGCCCGGCGGACCGGGGCCCGCGACGGACGCGTGGCTCCCGGGGGAGCTCGCCGAGGGGATCGCGGCGCGGGCCGAGGGGGCGCGGGTGGCGGGGGCGGAGCCGACGGGGCTTTCTACGCCGCCGGGGAGTGCCGGGGGCGCCGACTCCGGGTCCGGCTCCGGGTCCGGGTCCGGTGGGGTGTTCGGCCCGCCGGAGGGCTTCGGGGAGGACGGGCAGGGCCGGCAGGGCGGGCAGGATCATCCGCCGACCGCACCCGATGTACCCGGCTCCCCCGCCGCGTTGCCCGATCCCTACGTCATGGGGCGTCAGCCGCAGGCCCCGGCCCCGGCTCCGGCTTCGCCCGCGGGCGCGGAGACCGCGGCCGTGAGTACGACGGCGCCGCGGAAGCGGTCCCGTGGGTGGCTGCTCGCGGCCGTCGGGGTCGCGCTCGTCGCGTGCGGTGCGGGGGTCGCGCTGTGGCTCGTGCCGGGTGGGGGCACCCGGGACGACAAGGCCGAGAAGCCGGTCGCCGCCCGCTCGCCGGAGGTGACGGGGTCCGCGTCGAAGTCGGCTTCCGCGTCCAAGTCCGCGTCGCCGAGCGCCTCGAAGGCGCCGAAGCCCACCAAGTCGGCCGCGCGTCCCGCGCCTTCGGGTGCGCCCGACGGCGGGGCGGCCTCTCCCGAGGCACCCACCACGAGTGCGCCGCCGACGTCGGAGGCACCGGATCCGTCGACGTATCCCGGCATGGTCCTGACGGACGGCCAGGAGCTGTCCCTGTCGGACGATCCGTTGGGGCCGAAGGCGGGTGAGGGAGGTTCGAACGGGGACCTCACGTACTCCGTGTTCAGCGACGGGGCGCAGCTCGCGCCGGGCAGCGCGTCCGGGGCCACGCTCGCGCTGCTCGACGCCGGGCAGCCGAGCACGCTCGACGCGTGCCGTGCGGCGCCGGGGTCCCAGGACTTCCAGTGGGTGTACAACCTGCCGGTGGGGCAGCGGATGTGTGTGGTCAGCGCGTCTGGGGACGTGGGGCTGCTGACGCTCCAGGGCAAGACGGAGGGCAAGAACGTGACCCTCGACGCGAAGGTGTGGCGGGGCGTCGGGTAGCGGGGCCGGGTCTTTCGTTGCGCTGCGGCGGGGGTACCTGCGGTGCGGCACCGGGGCCGTGACGTCGACCGGGGACCTGCGGTGCGACACCGGGGCCGTGACATCGACCGGGGCTCGGCCCCACGTTCCTGCGGTGCGGCACCGGCGTGCGCCAGGCCCGACCGGGGCCGGACCCCGCCTCCCTGACACGCCGCACCGGGGGCCGCCTTGCCCACCCTGCCGCCCTAGGCGGCAGATTGCCCAAGGCGGGTGCGGCCTACCGCAACGGGTGGGGAGCCGGGGCTGACGGCAGGTGACACAAGGCGCGTGGCGTCGGCCGCAACGGGTGGGGAGCCGGGGTGGGCGGCGGATTGCCCGAGGCGGGTGCGGCACCCCGTCGGGCCGACGCCCCCGGAGGGGGCGGGTGGGAGGGAGATGGGCGGAGCGCGGCAGGCGACGCGGGCACCACGGGTGGGTCATTCGAGCCCCTGCGGCGATTGAGCAGCGGGGTCCGGGGCGGAGCCCCGAGGCGTGGGAGCGGGGCCGGGCAGGCCAGGGCCCGAGGCGTGGGGCAAACCCGTGTCCGAGGCGTGGGAGCGGGGCCCGGCAAGCCAGGGCCCGAGGCGTAGGAGCGGGGTCGGGAAAGCCAGGGTCCGAGGCGTGGGGCGGTCGGCCGCGTCGTCGTACGCCGAGCGGGCCCACCCCGTGGTCGAGGTGGGCCCGCTCGGCCGGGGTGGGGGTACCCCCCGGTCCCCGGAGGGTTACTTGGCGGATTCGACCGCGTGGCCGCCGAACTGGTTGCGCAGCGCCGCGATCATCTTCATCTGCGGCGAGTCCTCCTGCCGGGAGGAGAAGCGCGCGAAGAGGGAGGCCGTGATCGCGGGCAGCGGCACCGCGTTGTCGATGGCCGCTTCCACGGTCCAGCGGCCCTCGCCGGAGTCCGCCGCGAAGCCGCGCAGCTTGTCGAGGTGGGTGTCCTCGTCGAGGGCGTTGACGGCGAGGTCGAGCAGCCAGGAGCGGATGACCGTGCCCTCCTGCCAGGAACGGAAGACCTCGCGGACGTTGTCCACGGAGTCCACGGCCTCCAGGAGCTCCCAGCCCTCGGCGTAGGCCTGCATCATCGCGTACTCGATGCCGTTGTGGACCATCTTGGAGAAGTGACCGGCGCCGACCTTGCCCGCGTGGACGTAGCCGTAGTCGCCCTCGGGCTTGAGGGCGTCGAAGACCGGCTTGACGCGCGCGACGTTCTCCTCGGAGCCGCCGACCATGAGGGCGTAGCCGTTCTCCAGGCCCCAGACGCCGCCGGAGACACCGGCGTCGACGAAGCCGATGCCCTTGGCGGCGAGCTCCTCGGCGTGCTTCTCGTCGTCCGTCCAGCGGGAGTTGCCGCCGTCGACGACGATGTCGCCCTCGGAGAGGAGACCGCCGAGCTCGTCGACCGTCGACTGGGTGGCGGCGCCCGCCGGGACCATCACCCAGACCACGCGCGGGCCTTCGAGCTTCTCGACCAGTTCGGCGAGGGAGGCGACATCGGAGACCTCGGGGTTGCGGTCGTAGCCGATGACCTCGTGGCCCGCGCGGCGGATGCGCTCGCGCATGTTGCCGCCCATCTTGCCGAGACCGATGAGACCGAGCTGCATGTCAGTTCACTTACCTTCAGTGCTAGTTGGGGCTGCGTAGGAGTAGGACAGGAGTAGGGCAGGAGTAGGACAGGAGTAGGGCAGGAGTAGGACAGGACTAGGTGCGGTCGCGCAGGCTGCGGTACGTGTCGACCAGGGACCGCGTCGACGCGTCGAGGCCGGGGACCTCCGCGCCCTCCGTCAGGGCCGGCTCGACGCGCTTGGCGAGGACCTTGCCGAGTTCGACGCCCCACTGGTCGAAGGAGTCGATGTTCCAGATGGCGCCCTGGACGAAGACCTTCTGCTCGTAGAGGGCGATGAGCTGGCCGAGGACCGACGGGGTGAGCTCCTTCGCGAGGATCGTCGTCGTCGGGTGGTTGCCCTTGAACGTCTTGTGCGGGACCAGGTCCTCCGCCACGCCCTCGGCGCGCACCTCCTCCGGCGTCTTGCCGAAGGCGAGCGCCTGGCCCTGCGCGAACAGGTTCGCCATCAGCAGGTCGTGCTGGCCCGCGAGGGTGTCCGACAGCTCGTCGACCGGCTTGGCGAAGCCGATGAGGTCCGCCGGGATCAACTTCGTGCCCTGGTGGATGAGTTGGTAGTAGGCGTGCTGGCCGTTGGTCCCCGGGGTGCCCCAGACGACCGGGCCGGTCTGCCACTCCACGCCCCGGCCCTCGCGGTCCACGGACTTGCCGTTGGACTCCATGTCCAGCTGCTGGAGGTACGCAGTGAACTTGGACAGGTAGTGGCTGTACGGGAGGACCGCGTGCGACTGCGCGCCGTGGAAGTTGCCGTACCAGACGCCCAACAGGCCGAGCAGCAGCGGGGCGTTGGCCTCGGCCGGTGCCGTGCGGAAGTGGTCGTCGACGAGGCGGAAGCCGTCGAGCAGTTCGCGGAAGCGGTCCGGGCCGATGGCGATCATCAGCGAGAGGCCGATGGCCGAGTCGAAGGAGTAGCGGCCGCCGACCCAGTCCCAGAACGCGAACATGTTGGCCGTGTCGATGCCGAATTCCGACACCTTCTCGGCGTTCGTCGACAGGGCGACGAAGTGCTTCGCGACCGCCGCCGAGTCACCCAGCGAAGACAGCAGCCATTCGCGCGCCGCCTTCGCGTTGGTGATCGTCTCGATCGTCGTGAAGGTCTTGGACGCGATGATGAACAGCGTCTCGGCCGGGTCGAGGTCGCGGACGGCCTCGTGCAGGTCGGCGCCGTCGACGTTCGACACGAAGCGGAGGGTGAGGTCGCGGGCGGTGAAGGGCCGCAGCGCCTCGTACGCCATCGCCGGGCCGAGGTCGGAGCCGCCGATGCCGACGTTGACGACGTTGCGGATCCGCTTGCCGGTGTGGCCGGTCCACTCCCCCGTACGCACGGAGTCGGCGAAGACGGCCATCCGGTCGAGGACTTCGTGGACCTTCGGCACGACGTTCTCGCCGTCGACCTCGACCACGGCGTCGGCCGGGGCGCGCAGGGCCGTGTGCAGGACGGCGCGGTCCTCGGTCGTGTTGATCTTCTCGCCGCGGAACATGGCGTCGCGCTGCCCGAACACGTCGGTGGCGGTGGCGAGTTCCTGGAGGAGGGCGAGGGTCTCGTCCGTGATCAGGTGCTTGGAGTAGTCGATGTGCAGGTCACCGACGGAGAGCACGTAGCGCTCGGCGCGCGCGGAGTCCTTCGCGAACAGGTCGCGCAGGTGCGTGCCGTTGAACTTCGCACGGTGGTCCTCAAGGGCCGTCCACTGCGGGCGGCGGGTGAGGAGGGGGTTGCTGTCAGGCATGTTGAACGGACTCCTTGGTGACTGTGCCGTGGTCGGCTGCCTGCAGGGCCACGGCGTACATCTCGTCGGCGTCGAGGCGGCGGAGCTCCTCCGCGATCAGCTCGGCGGTGGAGCGGACCTTCAGGGCGAGGGTGCGCTCGGGCTGGCCGGGGAGGGTCAGCGTGGCGAGCGGGCCGTCGGGGCGGTCGATGCGGATCTCGCCGCCGGGGGTACCGAGGCGTACGGCGGTGACGACCGGGCCGTCGGTGGTGACGCGCTCGACCTTGACGCCGAGGCGGGCGCCGAGCCAGCGGGCGAGCAGTTCGGCGCTGGGGTTGTCGGCCTCGGACTCGACGGCCGCGGAGACGATGTCGGCGCGGGCCTGGTCGAGGGCGGCGGCCAGCATGGAGCGCCACGGGGTGAGGCGGGTCCAGGCGAGGTCGGTGTCGCCGGGGGCGTAGGACCTGGAGCGCTGGGCGAGGGCCGCGACCGGGTCCTCGACGGCGTACGCGTCGGTGATGCGGCGGGCGGCGAGGGCGCCGAGCGGGTCCTTGGCGGGGACGTCGGGCGCGTCGACCGGCCACCACACGACGACCGGGGCGTCGGGAAGCAGCAGCGGCAGGACGACGGAGTCGGCGTGCTTGCCGGTCTCGCCGTACAGGCGCAGGACTACGGTCTCGCCGGTGCCGGCCTCGGAGCCGACCCGGACCTCGGCGTCGAGCCGGTTGCCGTGGCGGTCGCGCGGCAGCCGGTTGGTGCGCCGGATGACGACGAGGGTGCGCGAGGGGTGCTCGCGGGACGCCTCCTCGGCCGCCTTGATCGAGTCGTAGGCGTTCTCCTCGTCCGTGACGATGACCATCGTCAGGACCATGCCCACGGCGGGCGTCCCGATGGCCCGGCGCCCCTCGACGAGCGCCTTGTTGATCTTGCTTGCCGTGGTGTCGGTCAGGTCGATCCTCATGGCCTGCGCCAGCTCCGTCCGTCTCGTGCGAGCATCTCGTCCGCTTCCTTCGGGCCCCAGCTGCCCGAGGCGTACTGGGCGGGCCTGCCGACCTTGTCCCAGTGCTCCTCGATGGGGTCGAGGATGCGCCAGGACTCCTCGACCTCTTCCGTACGGGGGAAGAGGTTGGCGTCGCCCAGCAACACGTCCAGGATCAGCCGCTCGTACGCTTCCGGGCTGGACTCGGTGAACGACTCGCCGTAGGCGAAGTCCATGGACACGTCGCGGATCTCCATCGACGTACCCGGCACCTTGGATCCGAAGCGCACCGTCATGCCCTCGTCCGGCTGGACGCGGATGACGACGGCGTTCTGGCCGAGCTCTTCCGTAGCAGTGTGGTCGAACGGGGAGTGCGGGGCGCGCTGGAAGACGACGGCGATCTCGGTGACGCGGCGGCCGAGGCGCTTTCCGGTGCGCAGATAGAACGGGACGCCCGCCCAGCGTCGGTTGTCGATCTCCAGCTTCACGGCGGCGTACGTGTCGGTCTTCGACTGGCGGTCGATGCCGTCTTCCTGGAGGTAGCCGCGGACCTTCTCGCCGCCCTGCCAGCCCGGCGCGTACTGCGCGCGGACGGTCTCCTTGGCGAGGTCCTTCGGCAACCGCACCGACTTGAGGACCTTGAGCTTCTCGTTGACCAGGGACTCGGCGTCGAACGAGGCCGGCTCCTCCATCGCCGTGAGGGCGAGCAGCTGGAGGAGGTGGTTCTGGATGACGTCGCGGGCGGCGCCGATGCCGTCGTAGTAGCCGGCCCGGCCGCCGATGCCGATGTCCTCGGCCATCGTGATCTGCACGTGGTCGACGTACGAACGGTTCCAGATGGGCTCGTACATCTGGTTGGCGAAGCGGAGCGCCAGGATGTTCTGGACGGTCTCCTTGCCGAGGTAGTGGTCGATGCGGAAGACCTGCTCGGGCGAGAACACGTCGTGCACGATGCTGTTCAGCTCGCGCGCCGAGTCCATGTCGTGGCCGAACGGCTTCTCGATGACGGCGCGCCGCCAGGAGCCCTCGGGGCCGTCCGCGAGGCCGTGCTTCTTGAGCTGCTGCACGACCTTGGGGAAGAACTTCGGCGGTACGGAGAGGTAGAACGCGTAATTGCCGCTGGTGCCGCGCTTCTCGTCCAACTCGTCGACGGCGCTGCGCAGTTGCGAGAACGCGGTGTCGTCGTCGAAGTCGCCGGGGATGAAGCGCATGCCCTCGGCGAGCTGCTGCCAGACCTCCTCGCGGAAGGGGGTGCGGGCGTGCTGCTTGACCGAGTCGTGGACGACCTGCGCGAAGTCCTGGTCCTCCCACTCACGCCGTGCGAAGCCGAGGAGCGAGAAGCCCGGCGGGAGGAGGCCGCGGTTGGCGAGGTCGTAGACGGCGGGCATCAGCTTCTTGCGGGACAGGTCGCCGGTGACGCCGAAGATGACGAGCCCGGAGGGGCCCGCGACGCGCGGGAGGCGGCGGTCGCGGGGGTCCCTCAGCGGGTTCCGCCAGTCCTGAGCGGTGACGCTCACTTGGCCTCAGCCTCCGTCAGGCGGGAGGAGACGGTGGCGAGCAGGTCGTTCCAGGCGATCTCGAACTTGGCGACGGCCTCGTCCTCGAGCTGCTGGGTGACCTCGTCGAGCGAGATGCCGAGCGCGTCGACGGCCTTCAGCTCGGCGCGCGCCTGCTCGTAACGCCCGGTGATGGTGTCGCCGGTGATCTCGCCGTGGTCGGCGGTGGCCTTGAGGGTGCCCTCGGGCATCGTGTTGACGGTGCCGGTCGCGACCAGCTCGTCGACGTACAGGGTGTCCTTGTACGCGGGGTCCTTGACGCCGGTGGAGGCCCACAGCGGGCGCTGCTTGTTGGCGCCGGCCGCCTCCAGCTTGGTGGCGCGCTCGGAGGCGAAGACCTGCTCGTACGCCTCGTAGGCGAGACGGGCGTTGGCGAGGGCGGCCTTGCCCTTGGCGTCCTTGGCGGCGTCCGTGCCGATCTTGTCGAGGCGCTTGTCGATCTCGGCGTCGACGCGCGACACGAAGAACGAGGCGACCGAGTGGATCGAGGAGAGGTCGAGGCCGCGCTCGTGGGCCTTCTCCAGGCCGGCCAGGTAGGCGTCCATGACGGCCTGGTAGCGGTCGAGGGAGAAGATCAGCGTGACGTTCACGCTGATACCGAGGCCGATGACCTCGGTGATCGCCGGGAGGCCCGCGAGGGTGGCCGGGATCTTGATCATCACGTTGGGGCGGTCGACGAGCCAGGCGAGCTGCTTGGCCTCGGCGATGGTGGCCTCGGTGTTGTGGGCGAGGCGCGGGTCGACCTCGATCGACACGCGGCCGTCACGGCCCTGCGTGGCGTCGTACACGGGGCGCAGGATGTCGGCGGCGGCGCGCACGTCCTGCGTCGTCATCATGCGGACGGCCTCGTCGACGGTGACCTTGCGGACGGCCAGGTCGGCGAGCTGCTCCTCGTAGCCCTCGCCCTTGCCGATGGCGGCCTGGAAGATCGAGGGGTTCGTCGTGACGCCCACGACGTGGCTGTCCGCGATGAGCTCGGCGAGGTTGCCGGACTCGATGCGGGTGCGGGACAGGTCGTCCAGCCAGATGGAAACGCCTTCGTCGGACAGTGCCTTGAGGGGTGCGACGGCGTTGCTCATGTTCTGCTTCATCTTCTTTCGGACGTGCGTGTTTCTACGAATACGTAAAGGGTCAGGCGCGGGCGGCGGCGAGCGACTCGCGGGCCTTCGCGGCGACGTTCTCGGCGGTGAAGCCGAACTCGGCGAAGAGGGTCCCGGCGGCGGCGGAGGCGCCGAAGTGCTCAAGGGAGACGATCCGGCCGGCGTCGCCGACGTAGCGGTACCAGGTCAGCGCGATCCCGGCCTCGACCGCGACGCGGGCCTTGACCGACGGCGGCAGGACGGCGTCCTTGTAGGACTGCTCCTGCTCCTCGAACCACTCGACGGACGGCATCGACACGACACGCGTGGCGACGCCCTCGGCCTCAAGCTGCTCGCGGGCGGCGACGGCGACCTCGACCTCGGAGCCGGTGGCGATGAGGACGACGTCGGGGGTGCCGGTGGACGCCTCGGCGAGGACGTAACCGCCCTTGGCGGCGTCCTCGTTGGCCTCGTACGTCGGCAGGCCCTGGCGGGAGAGCGCCAGGCCGTGCGGGGCCGGCTTCTCCGCGGCGCGCTTGAGGATCTCGCGCCAGGCGATGGCGGTCTCGTTGGCGTCGGCCGGGCGGACCACGTTCAGGCCGGGGATGGCGCGCAGCGCGGCGAGGTGCTCGACGGGCTGGTGGGTCGGGCCGTCCTCACCGAGGCCGATGGAGTCGTGGGTCCACACGTAGGTGACCGGGAGCTGCATGAGCGCCGACATGCGGACGGCGTTGCGCATGTAGTCCGAGAAGACGAGGAACGTGCCGCCGTAGATGCGGGTGTTGCCGTGCAGCGCGATGCCGTTCATCTCGGCGGCCATCGAGAACTCGCGGATGCCGAAGTGCACGGTGCGGCCGTACGGGTCGGCCTCGGGAAGGGGGTTGCCCTTCGGGAGGAAGGAGGAGTTCTTGTCGATGGTGGTGTTGTTGGAGCCGGCGAGGTCGGCGGAGCCGCCCCACAGCTCGGGGATCACCGGGCCGAGCGCCTGGAGGGTCTTGCCGGACGCGGCGCGGGTGGCGACCTTCGTGCCGGTCTCGAAGACGGGGAGCGCGTCCTCCCAGCCCTCGGGGAGGCGGCCCGCGAGGACGCGGTCGAGGGTCTCGGAGCGCTCCGGGTTGGCGGCGCGCCACTCGACGAGCTGCTTGTCCCAGGCGGCGTGCGCCTCGGCCCCGCGGTCAAGTGCCTTACGGGTGTGGGCGATGACCTCGTCCTCGACGATGAAGGTCTGCTCGGGGTCGAAGCCGAGGACCTTCTTCGTGGCGGCGATCTCCTCGTCGCCGAGCGCGGAGCCGTGCGAGCCCTCGGTGTTCTGCTTGGTCGGGGCGGGCCAGGCGATGATCGTGCGCATCGCGATGATGGACGGCTTGTCGGTGACGGCCTTGGCGGCGGCGAGCGCCTCGTACAGGGCCTTCGGGTCGACGTCGCCGCTCTCCGTGGGCGCGATGCGCTGCACGTGCCAGCCGTACGCCTCGTAGCGCTTCAGCACGTCCTCGGAGAACGCGGTCGCGGTGTCGCCCTCGATGGAGATGTGGTTGTCGTCGTAGACGAAGACGAGGTTGCCGAGCTTCTGGTGGCCCGCCATGGAGGAGGCCTCGGCGGAGACGCCCTCCTCCAGGTCGCCGTCGGAGACGATCGCCCAGATGGTGTGGTCGAACGGGGAAGCACCCTCGGCGGCCTCCGGGTCGAACAGGCCGCGCTCGTAACGGGCGGCCATCGCCATGCCCACGGCGTTGGCGACACCCTGGCCGAGCGGCCCGGTCGTGGTCTCGACACCGGCGGTGTGCCCGTACTCGGGGTGGCCCGGCGTCTTCGAACCCTGCGTGCGGAACGCCTTCAGGTCGTCGAGCTCCAGCTCGTAGCCGGAGAGGAAGAGCTGCGTGTAGAGGGTGAGGCTGGTGTGTCCGGGCGACAGGACGAAGCGGTCGCGGCCGGTCCACTCCGGGTCGGCCGGGTCGTGGCGCATGGCCTTCTGGAAGATCGTGTACGCGGCGGGGGCCAGGCTCATGGCGGTGCCGGGGTGTCCGTTGCCGACCTTCTGCACGGCGTCCGCCGCCAGCAGGCGCGCGGTGTCCACGGCACGCCGGTCATTCTCGGTCCACTCGAAGGGCCGCGCGAAGGGGTCGAGTCCGTCCGGTGTCTGCGTGCTCATGTGTCCAGCTTCCTTCACATCCGTTGTCCTGCCTTGGTGTCGAAAGACACCACTCGCCCGGGACCAAAGTCCCAGGTCGAAGCACCTACGAATGTAAAGGTCATACTTTTGGCTCGACAGGTGCCCCCGTGCCAGCGTTCGGTGAAAATGGGACACGCGAACAGGCCGAGCCCAAGGAAAGTGCATGACGGAGCAGGACCCCTCACAGACGAGCGCACATCTGCGGGCGTCCCCCGAAGATCGAGCGCGGATCCGCACCTACCCGTTCGACCCGAGCGCCTCCCTGTCCGGCGTCGGCATCCAGGTCGGACCGATGGGTTCGGAGGGACCTTGGGCCGGCGGCGTGGGTCTTTCGCGGCGCGTGCACCGCATCGACTTCCACGTCCTGCTGTTCTTCCGCGAAGGCCCCGTACGCCACATGATCGACTTCACCGAGTACGAGGTGGGGGCCGGGGACATCCTGTGGATCCGGCCTGGCCAGGTGCACGGCTTCTCGACGGAGGACAGCTACGTCGGCACCGCCCTCACCATGCAGCCGGGCTTCCTGCCGCGCGCGATCGTCGAGGCGACGGGCCTGTACCGCTACGACCGGCCCCCGCTGCTGCACCCCGACCCGGCCCAACTCGCGGCGCTCGACGCCTCGTTGGAGCAGTTGCGCCGCGAGTACCTGGACACGGTCACGCTCCCGCTGAGCCTGCACACCTCGGTGCTGCGGCACACCCTGACGGCGCTGATGCTGCGCGTGGCGCATGTGTCGGCGCAGGCCGCCGCCGAGGACGGGAACCCGCAACAGGACGCCGCCGCCTCCGCGTTCTCCCGGTTCCGCACGGCGGTCGAGCACGGCTTCACGTCCAACCACAGCGTCAGCGCGTACGCCGATGAGCTGGGCTACTCGCGGCGCACGCTGGTCCGGGCGGTGCGGGCCGCGACGGGCCTCACCCCGAAGGCGTTCATCGACCGGCGCGTGATCCTGGAGGCGAAGCGGATGCTGGCGCACACGGAGGTGCCGGTGGGGCGGATCGGGGTCGCGGTCGGCTTCGCGGACTCGGCGAACTTCTCGAAGTTCTTCCAGCAGCACACGGGGGTCACGCCGGCGGGGTTCCGGGCGGAACAAGCGTGAGGCCGGGACCTCCGGGACCTCCGGGACCTCCGGGACCTCCGGCCGGTCACGTGCCCACCCTCACGGTCACGTGTCCGACGTGAAGATCAGGCACATGTCCGCCGTCGCCTGCGCGTGAATCCTGAACTCCTCGCGGGCCCGTTCCGCGTCGCCCGCGAGGATCGCCCGGGTGAGCGGGTCGTGCAGTTCGCCGGGGGTCGAGCGGGCCTCGGCGCCGCCGGGGTGACTGGAAAGCAGCCGGGTCAGCTCGTCCTGGATGCCCTGCTCGGCCTCCAACAGGCGCCGGGAGCCGGAGAGTTCGGCGATGCAGAGGTGGAACGTGGCGTCGGCGGTGCGGTAGGCGTCCGCTTCGGGCAGCAACTCGTGGGTGTGGGCCGCCAGTTCACGTAGGCGCGCGTCCGCGTCGGCCCCTTCGGCGACGCGGCGGGCCGCGCGCGCCGAGGCCTCGCCGGAGATCGCCTGGCGCCACGCCGTCAACTCCTCGATCTGCTCCACCGTGTAGGGGTGCAGGCCGACGAGCTCCTTCACGCGGGTGAGCACGTCGTCGGCGACGTACGTGCCCCCCTTGTAGCCGCGCCGCGTCTCGACGAGGCCCTCCGCGCGCAGCACGGCCACGGAGTGACGCACCGTCATGGGCGCGACGCCGAACATCTCGGCGAGCGCCTTCTCCGACGGGAAGCGGTCGCCCGCGACGAGCATGCGCGCGCCGATCAGTTCGCTCAGGCGCCGCGCGATCGCCTCGGCGGCGCCGCCCGCGCGCACGGGGCGGATGTGTGTGCTCCAGCCGCTGTCATCCACGGGTCGTCACCACGCCCCAGGCCACGTCGTCGTCATCCGCACCCTTGTACCCGCCCGCGCACGCACCTGCGCATCCACTCTTGTACCCACCTTTGTATCCACCCTTGTATTCCATGAACTCTAACCTCTAGATTTCGCTGCGTTCAGTCCTGCCTTGCCCAATGGAGAGCTTATGAGCAGCGCGTCCGTGCCCGTCATCGGCATACCTGTCCGGCTGAGCGTCACCGACGCCCCCGGCACCGACCCTCGTGTGGTCGGAGCGGCCCGCGTCTTCGACGCGATCGTGGATCTCGTACGGGCGTCGGGGGCGCGCCCCCAAATCCTCGGCCCCGGCGACCCGTTGGAGGCGTGCGACGGCTTCGTCGTGCCGGGCGGCGGCGATGTGGACCCGGCGCTGTACGGCGGGCCCGCCGACCACCCCGCCCTGTACGACGTCAACCAGGAGCAGGACCGCCTCGACCTGGCCGTGCTGCGGCACGCGCTCGACGCCCGGCTCCCGCTGCTCGGCATCTGCCGCGGGCTTCAACTCCTCAACGTGGTGCGCGGCGGCACCCTGCACGTCGACCTGCCGCCCGGCTCCGTCGTGCACGATCCGCCCGCGGAGACCGGCGAGGAGTGGGCGCTGCACGACGTCCAGCTGGAACCGGACAGCCGGTGCGCGCGGGCCTTCGGCACGGACGTGCTGCCCATCGCCTCGGGACACCATCAGGCGGTGGACCGGGTCGGCGAGGGGCTGCGGGTGACGGCGCGGGCCGCGGACGGCTGCGTAGAGGGACTTGAGAGCGCCACCGATGAAGGTGGCTGGGTCGTCGCCGTGCAGTGGCATCCCGAGGCGGAGGTGCCCGAACCCGCCCTGCGTGCCCCGCTGTTCGAGGCGCTGTGCCGGGCCGCGTCCCCCGCGGTGCCCGCGTGCTGACCGAGGGGCGCCCCGGGCTCGACAGCTCGGCGGGCGCCCGGCGCGGCGGCCTCGCCCAGGGGCTGCACAGCCGGCACATGACGATGATCAGCATCGGCGGCGCGATCGGCGCCGGGCTCTTCGTCGGCTCCGGCGCCGGGATCCGGCAGGCGGGCCCCGGGATCCTGCTCTCGTACGCGCTGACCTCGCTCATCGTCGTACTGATCATGCGGATGCTCGCCGAACTCGCGGTGGCGAGGCCCGACACGGGCGCGTTCGCCGTGTACGCGCGGCTCGCGTTCGGGCGGTGGGCCGGGTTCGCGGGCGGCTGGATGTACTGGGTGGGGTAGCCGCTGGGGCTCGCCATCGACGCGATCGCCTCCGGCACCATCCTGCACGGGTGGGTGCCGGCGATTCCCGTGTGGGTGGCGGCACTTGTGCTGGTCGGCCTCGTCACCGTGGTCAATCTGACGTCGGTGCGGGCGTACGGCGAGATGGAGTTCTGGGTGGTCTGGCTGAAGGTCGCGGTGGTCGTGGCCTTCATCGGGATCGGGCTCGTCGCCGTGGGCGGGCTGCTGCCGGGGACCGATGCGCCGGGGACGAGCAATCTGCTGGGGCACGGCGGGTTTCTGCCGCACGGGATGGCGGGGGTGCTGCTCGCGATGACCGGGGCGATGTTCTCGTTCTCCGGGTCCGAGATCGTGACCGTCGCGGCCGGAGAGGCGAAGGATCCGGCGAAGGCGATCCGGGGGTGCACACGGTCGATCCTGTGGCGGGTCAGCGTCTTCTACCTCGGATCGCTGGCGGTGGTGGTGCTGTTGCTGCCGTGGGACGCGGGGGCCGTCGGCGAGAGTCCGTTCGCGGCGACGTTGAGTCATCTTGGGCTCGACAACGCGTCGGCGGTGCTTCAGGTCGTGCTGTTCGCGGCGATGGTGTCCACCATGAACTCGCAGGTGTACGTGAGTTCGCGGATGATGTTCGCGCTGGCGCGGGACCGGGATGCGCCGGCGGCGTTCGGGAGGGTGTCGCGGACGTCGGCGCCGCGGAACGCGATTCTGTTCACGGTGGCGTTGGCCGTGTGCTGCGTGATGCTGCAGGTCGTGCATCCGACGACGGCGTTCGACCGGTTGGTGAGTATGGCCGGGGACACGATGTTCGTTACGTGGATCAGTGTGGCCGGGGCGCAGATTGTGCTCGGGCGGCGGGATCGGCGGGCGGGGCGGGTGCCTGCGGCGGGGACCGGGATGTGGTTGTTCCCGTGGTTGAGTTGGGCGGTGTTGGTCGTGGTCGGCGCGATGTTCGTGTCGCTGGTCGTGATGCCGGATTCGCGGGTCGATGCGGTGGGGGCGTTGGTGTTGACCGTTGTGTTGGGTGGGATTTCGTTTCTCTTCCCCAAGCCCGCCCCTTCCTCGGAGTAGCGCTCACGCGCGGGTGGTGGCGGTCGCGGGGCTCTGCCCCGGACCCCGCTGCTCAAGCGCCGCAGGGGCTTGATTTGGTGGCCCTCGCCTCGGGAATCGCTACTCAGGCGCCGCAGGGGCTTGAGCGTCGGCGTAGGGGCTTGGATGGTCCGTCACAATGGGGGCATGTCGCGCATCAGCCCCACCCCCACCACCTGCCCCTGCGGGCTCCCCGTCGGCTACGAGGAGTGCTGCGGGCGGTATCACTCCGGTCGTGCCGCCGCGCCCACCGCAGAGGCGTTGATGCGGTCGCGGTATGTCGCGTTCGTGCGGCAGGACGCCCCGTACCTGTTGCGGACCTGGCATCCGGACACCCGGCCGCCCGGGATCGACTTCGGTGATGCCCCGGAGTGGACCGGGCTGGAGATCGTGGAGGCGGGTGACGGGTCGGCGTTCCATCAGCGCGGCACCGTCACCTTCCGCGCCCGGTACAAGGGCGGCGAGCTGCACGAGCGGAGCCGGTTCTCGCGCGTCGGCGGGGCGTGGGTGTACGTCGACGGGGACTTCATCGATTGACATGCTCCTCGGGCTGAAGCCCGAGGATTCTGGCCTTCCCTACCGGGTGCTGTGCCGCTCTGCGGCACAGCCTTGGGTGGGGAGGCGGGGCAGGCGGCAGGGCGGGGGGAGTCGGCCGCAACGGGTGGGGAACCGGATCCGGGATCGCGGTCAGGGTGCCAGGATGTCCAACTCCTGGAGCGCCCCGACCGCGATTTCGCGTGTCAGCTCCTCCGCGCGCTCCGCGTTCCGCTCGCGCACCGCCTCCGCGACCTTGACGTGCAGGCTGACGGCCGCCGGGTCCGGGTCCTCGAACATGACCTGGTGGTGGGTGCGGCCCGCGAGGACCTCGGCCACCAGGTCGCCGAGGTGGGCGAACATCTCGTTGCCGGAGGCGTTGAGGACGATGCGGTGGAACTCGACGTCGTGGCGGAGGTAGCCCTCCAGCTGGTGGCCGCGCGAGTTCGCCACCATGCCGAGTGCGCACTCCGTGAGGGCCGCGCACTGCTCCGCGCTCGCGTTGCGGGCCGCCAGGCCCGCCGCGACCGGTTCGACCGCGGACCGGAGGACCGTAAGAGAGCGCAGTTGGCGCGGCCGGTCGGAGCCGGCGAGGCGCCAGCGGATGACCTGCGGGTCGTAGACGTTCCACTCCGCGGCGGGCCGCACCGTCACGCCGACGCGGCGGCGCGAGGCCACCAGGTGCATCGACTCCAGGACGCGGACCGCCTCGCGCATGACCGAACGCGAGACTTCGTAGCGCTGCGCGAGTTCGTCCGTACGCAGGACACTTCCCGCGGGGTACTCGCCCGCCGTGATCGCGGGACCGAGACTTTCCAATACGCGGGCGTGCAGGCCCCGGCCCTCTGTGGTCATGGGACAACCCTAGCCCCGACCCCAATGGTCTGACTTATATGTCACACCCCCTTGAATTCATCTGACCATTGAGTTTCAGTGAGGTGTCACAGCGATGTCGAAGAAGACAGCGAGGCAGTACCCGATGAGCACCCCCCACGTCGTCGTGGTCATGGGCGTCGCAGGAACCGGCAAGACAACGATCGGTCCCCTGCTCGCCGAACGACTCGGCGTCCCCTACGCCGAGGGCGACGACTTCCACCCCGCGGCCAACATCGCGAAGATGTCGGCCGGCACCCCCCTGACCGACGACGACCGCTGGCCCTGGCTCGATGCCATCGGCCGGTGGGCGCACAGCCGGGCGGGGCTCGGCGGGGTGGTCTCCAGCTCCGCGCTCAAGCGGAGCTACCGGGACCGGCTGCGGGCCGAGGCTCCCGGCGCCGTCTTCGTCCACCTCACCGGCTCGCGCGAGCTGATCGCCGAGCGGATGGGGCATCGCGAGGGGCACTTCATGCCCACCTCGCTGCTCGACTCCCAGTTCGCCACGCTCCAGCCGCTCGCGGCGGACGAGGCGGGCGTGGCCGTCGATGTCGCGGGGACGCCGGAGGAGATCGCGGACCGGGCCGCCGAGGCCCTGGCCGGGCTCGGCTCTCCCGCCGCCCCGGCCTCGTAGGCCCTCCTCCTTTCCTGCCCGTTCCCCCCACCCCGTCCTCCCCCCACTCGTTCAAGGGATTAGACCGTGACCAGACTCAGCGTCGAGATGCTGGCAGCGGACACCGTCGAGCCGATCACGTCCGCGGGCCATGCCCAGCTCGGGATCGCCGTGCTCGCGGGCATCGCCGTCATCGTCCTGCTCATCACCAAGTTCAAGATGCACGCCTTCCTGGCGCTGACCATCGGCTCGCTCGCGCTCGGCGCGTTCGCCGGTGCGCCCCTTGACAAGGTGATCGAGAGCTTCAGCGCCGGACTCGGTGACACCGTCGCCGGTGTCGGCGTGCTCATCGCGCTCGGCGCGATCCTCGGAAAGCTGCTCGCCGACTCCGGCGGCGCCGACCAGATCGTCGACACGATCCTCGCCAAGGCCGGGAAGTCCGGCGGCAAGGCCATGCCCTGGGCGATGGTGCTGATCGCCGCCGTGATCGGCCTGCCGCTGTTCTTCGAGGTCGGCATCGTGCTGCTGATCCCCGTGGTGCTGATGGTCGCCAAGCGCGGCAACTACTCGCTCATGCGGATCGGTATTCCGGCGCTCGCGGGTCTCTCCGTCATGCACGGGCTGATCCCGCCGCACCCCGGGCCGCTCGTCGCCATCGACGCCGTCAAGGCCAACCTCGGCATCACGCTCGCGCTCGGCATCCTCGTCGCCATCCCGACGGTGATCATCGCGGGTCCGGTGTTCTCGAAGTACGCCGCGAAGTGGGTCGACGTCCCGGCGCCGGAGAAGATGATTCCGGCCCGTGCCTCCGACGAACTGGAGAAGCGGCCGAGCTTCGGCGCCTCCGTGCTCACCATCCTGCTGCCGGTCGTGATGATGCTGGCCAAGGCCCTCGTCGACATCATCGTGGACAACCCCGACGCCACCGTGCAGCGCGCCTTCGACGTGATCGGCAACCCGCTGACCGCGCTCCTCGTCGCCGTCGTCGTCGGCATGTTCACCCTCGGCCGCCCGGCCGGGTTCACCAAGGGCAAGCTGCAGTCCACCACCGAGAAGTCCCTCGCCCCGATCGCGGGCGTGCTCCTCATCGTCGGCGCGGGCGGCGGCTTCAAGCAGACGCTCATCGACTCCGGCGTCGGCGAGATGGTCATGGAGATCTCCAAGGACTGGGGCCTGCCGACGCTGCTCCTTGCCTGGCTGATCGCGGTCGTCATCCGTGTCGCCACGGGTTCGGCGACGGTCGCCACCGTCTCCGCCGCCGGTCTGGTCGCGCCGCTCGCGGCGAACATGACCGACACCCACACGGCGCTGCTCGTCCTCGCCATCGGCGCGGGTTCGCTGTTCTTCAGCCACGTCAACGACGCCGGGTTCTGGCTGGTCAAGGAGTACTTCGGGCTCAGCGTCGGACAGACGGTGAAGACCTGGTCGATGATGGAGACGATCATCTCCGTCGTCGCGGGTGCGCTGGTGCTGTTGCTGTCGCTGGTGATCTAGCGGCTCTGCCCGCACATGCTGTACGAGGGCGTCCCGCCGGTTGGCGGGGCGCCCTCGCCGCGTGTTCAGTCCAGCCACTCGCCGTGTTCGCGTGCCGCCCAGTCGCGGCGGACGAAGCCCGTGCGCATGCCCCTACGCGCCTCCGGGTCGCCGACCGCCATGCCGATGTGGCCCGCGATCACGATGCCGAGCGCGAGTGCCAGCCAGTCGTGCACGAAGGTGCTGCCGGTGCGTACGGCGAGCGGGGCGAGGTGCGTGAACCACATGAGCAGGCCCGTGCCGAGCATCAGCAGGACGGCTCCGGCGAGCCAGGCCGCCCAGAGTTTCTGGCCCGCGTTGAACTTTCCCGAGGCGGGGCGGCCGGGGCGGCGGCGCAGTGCGGCGCGCAGCCAGGCCGTGTCGTGTGCGGCGAAGCGGTTCAGGCGGCCCAGGTCCGCCCGGAACGCGCGGGACGCGAGGCCGAGCAGGAACGGGGCCGGAAGCAGCAGGCCCGACCACTCGTGGAGCGTGACCACGAGGTAGCGGCGGCCGACGAGTTCCGCGAGCTGGGGGACGTAGAGGCAGGCGGCGGTCGCGACGCAGATGCCCATCAACGTCGCCGTGGTGCGGTGGACCCAGCGTTCGGCGTGCGTGAAGCGGCGGACGGAGGGCGGGACTTCAGTGCGTAGGGGCATCGTCGCGTCCGTTCGAGCGGCCGACCCAGGCGTCGATGTCGTAGCCGCGTTCCTCCCAGTAGCCCGGCTGTACGTCGTCGGTGACCGTGATGCCGGAGAGCCACTTCGCCGATTTGTAGAAGTACATGGGGGCTACGTAGAGGCGGGCCGGGCCGCCGTGCGCGTGGCCGATGTCCTTGTCCTGCATACGCAGGGCGACCAACACGTCGGCGCGGCGGGCCTGTTGGAGGGTGAGGCTTTCGCTGTACGTGCCGTCGAAGCAGGTGAGGCGTACGGCTCGCGCGGTGGGGCGCACCCCCGCGGCGTCCAGGAGCCGCGAGAGCCGTACGCCTTCGAAGGGGGTGCGGGGGACGCGCCAGCCCGTGACGCACTGGACGTCGCGGACGAGGCGGGTCTGGGGCATCGCCTTCAGTTCGGGGAGCGTGTACGTCGACGGGTGGTCGACCAGGCCGTTCACCGTGAGGCGGTACGTGGTGGCGGACTTGTGGGGGACGGAGGCCGCCACGGAGTAGTAGCGGAAGCCGCCGCCGTTCGGGAGTGCGCCCGTGAGGCCGGTGGGGTCGTTCGCGGTGACCGTTTCGAAGGCGCGTTGGAGGGTGGGGGCCGCGGCCACGGTGAGGGTGCCCGCGGCCAGCATGCCGAGGACGATGCGGCGGCCCACCGGGGGGCCGTGGTCTGGTGTCACCCTTTGATTCGAGCACCACGGGTGGGGTGCGGGACAGGGGGGTGCGGTCGACGTCAGCGTTTCGTCACCTGTGGTGGCGGTCGCGGGGCTCCGCCCCGGACCCCGCTGCTCAAGCGCCGCAGGGGCTTGATTTGCCGGAACCGGGCCCCGGACCCCGCGCCTCAATCGCCGGCGGGGCTTGATTGGCCGGCGGGGCTTGAGGGGCGGGATTTTTGGTCGAGTTGGAAGGCCTCGTTGCCGAGGCCGATGCGGGCGTGGGTCTCGGGGTTGCGGCGGTGGAGGAGGAGGCCGTGGGCGGCGCCCGCCGCGGCGGCTGCCGCGATGATGCCGGGGAGGGCCCAGTTGAGGGCGGAGTCGGGGCCGGAGCCGACCAGGATGTCGAAGTCCTTGACCGTGTAGGCGGCGATGGCGAGGAGGGCGAGGCCCGCCGCGGCGGATGCGGTCAGGCGCCAGGCCTGGGCGCGGGCCGAGCCGCGGCGGGCGAAGAAGACGATGACCGCGAGGGAGGCCGTGGCCATGAGGAGGATGATGCCGAGCGCGCCCACGTTGCCGCCCCAGGTGAAGAGGCGCAGGACGGGGGCCGTGGGGTCGCCCTCGGCGCCGGAGTCCGTGAGGGCGAAGACGAGGACGGCGAGCGCCGCGATCACCGTGATGAGCACCGAACCCGCCGCCGGAGCCCCGCTCGTCCTGCTGGTGCGCCCGAACACGGACGGCAGCAGGCCCTCGCGGCCCATGGCGAACGCGTACCGGGCGACGACGTTGTGGAAGCTCAGCATCGCCGCGAACATCCCGGTGACGAACAGGACGTGCATGACGTCCGTGAAGGTCGAGCCGAGGCGGGCCTGGGTGAGAGAGAAGAGGAGGCCCGCTGATTGTTTCTGGGCCGTGCCGACGACGGCCCCGGGGCCCGTGGCCACCGTCAGCGCCCAGGAACTGATCGCGAAGAAGACGGCGACGCCGCCCACCGCCAGGTACATCACCCGCGGCACCAGGATGTGCGGGCGGCTGGTCTCCTCCGCGTACACGGGCGCCTGCTCGAAGCCCGCGAACGCCGAGATGCAGAAGCAGAGCGCGGTGCCGATGCCCACGCCTGACAGCGTTTCCGGGTTGAAGGCGTGCGCCGAGACCCCCTCGGGGCCGGGCGAGCCGAACGCCGCGATGTCGAAGACGACGACGAGCGCCACCTCGATGAGGAGCAGGACGCCCAGCACCCGCGCGTTGATGTCGATCTTCAGCAGCCCGCAGACGGCGACGACGGCGACCGCCACGAACGCCGGGATCCACCAGGCGATGCCGACGTCCAGGTACGTACGCGCCAGCGACGACACCTCGAAGCCGAACATGCCGAAGATGCCGACCTGGAACGCGCTGTACGCGACGAGCGCCACCAGCGCCGCCGCGGACCCGGCCGTCGGGCCGAGCCCCCGGGATATGTACGCGTAGAACGCCCCGGCGTTGTGCACGTGCCGGCTCATCTCCGCGTAGCCCACGCTGAACAGGGCGAGGACCACGCCGAGCGCCAGGAACAGCAGGGGCTGGCCCACCGCGCCCACCACCGCGAACGTGGTGGGCATGACGCCGGCCACCACCATCAGCGGCGCCGTCGCGGCCAGCACGGAGAGCAGCAGCCCCACCGTGCCGAGCCGACCGGCGCGCAGCGCGCCCGCCTCGCCCCGGTAGGTGTTGATGCCCGGGTCGGGCGGGGCGGCCTGGTCGGCGGGGTGCGTTGCCTCGGGTGGTCTCTTGTTCGCGCTCATGGGGAGTCCTTCGTGGCTGGAAGAGGCGGTGGGTCAGGGCGAGTCGAGTGCCGTGCGGCGTGCGGAGCGGAATGCCTCGTGCGGGTCCCGGTCGGCGTACGACCAGGGTTCGGGCGTGTTGTGCCGGCCGATCCGGTGGAACAGGGCGGTGGCCTCGGCCCGGTGTCCCGCGCAGTACTGCGCGTGCGCCAGGTAGTTGAGGTCGACGCGGCCGCGCGGGTGCGTGACGCCGGGCCGTTCGCGGGTGCCGCCCCACTGCAGCCACCAGTCGAACGCGGACTTCAGGACGAGCCGGGCCCGCCGCCCCGTCCAGTGCCCGGACAGCTCCGGATCGCCGTGGAGCACGCCCGCCCGCGCGAGCACCCGGTAGCGCTCGGCGTGCGCGACGACCGGGAGGAGCGCCAACGGCGAGTCGGGCGCGGCCTGTTCGACCGCCCAGGACGCGAAGTCGTACACCTCGTGCAGCGGGTCCTGGCCGACGTCGGCGCGCCGCTCGGCGAGCCGCGCGACCATCAGGTGGTGGGCGTGGTGGTGGCCGGGATGCCGCAGCCGCACCTCGTCGAAGAGCCGCACGACGTCCGCCTCGTCCCCCAACTCCCGCTCCAGGAGCAGCAGTCCGAGCCAGGGCGTCGGGTCGTCAGGGACGAGTTCGGCCGCTTCGGCGCACGCCGCGCGCACCTCGTCGGGGCGGCCGCGGCCGGCGACGGCGCGCAGCACGCTCGCGCAGGCGAGCAGCACGACGGCGTCCGTGGAGCCGGGTTCGGCGAGCAGCCAGTCGCGGGTCCAGACGCGCGCCGTGGGTTCGCGCGCGAGACCCAGCACGCGATGGCCGCGCAGGTCCCAGTCGGTGCCGGTGGCGCGGAGCAGAGACCTGGCGGCGGTCCAGCGGCCCTGCGCGAGGGCGGTGCGGGCCGTGACGAGTTCGGAGTCGTCGAGCGCGGGGTCGAAGGAGTGCGCGGGCTTCTTGCGGGAGCGCCCGAGCGGAGGCGGAGGTGGGGTCACCGCGGCGGGGTCCTTACGACTTTTCAGATATGGGTGATGATCAACGAACAGCAAAGCGGGTCGGGGGCGGTCGCGTCAAGGTCAAGCGGTGACGGACATCACCAACTCGCCGAAGAAGCAGGTGAGTTCGGCCGGAGGACAGCCGACTGCCGCCGCTCGCGCGCGGGGCACGGCGGGGGCCGCTATCGTCGACAGGGTGTCGGTTGTCGTCCTCGTCCTCGCCGTGAGCGCGGCGTTCTGTCTGGGCATCGGATTCGTCCTCCAGCAGAACGCGGCGGTGCGCGCCCCGCTCGGTGACTTTCTCTCGCCCCGGCTGCTGCTCGACCTGGTGCGGGTGCCGCGCTGGCTCGGCGGGATCGGTCTGATGGTGTGCGGGATGGTGCTGGGCGCGATGGCCCTCGGTCAGGGCGAGGTGTCGCTCGTCGAGCCACTGCTCGCCACGAACCTCCTCTTCGCCCTGCTGCTCTCCCGCCGCCAGACGAGACAGCCGCTCGGCCGCCAGGGCTGGGCGGGCCTCGTGCTGCTCGCGGGCGGCGTCACCGCGTTCATCGTGGCCGGTCAGCCGGAGGGCGGCAGCGCGGTCACGGATCCGCTGCGGCACTGGCTGATCATCGGCGTGATGGTCGGCGGGGCGCTGCTCCTCGCGGCCCTCGCCAAGCGCTCCCGGCTGAGCGCGGGGCCCGCGCTGCTCGCGGTGGCCGCGGGCCTGTTGTACGGGGTTCAGGACGCGTTGACGCGGGTGAGCGGTCAGCGGTTCGCCGCGGGCGGCTGGCCGGAGCTGTTCACCGGGTGGCAGCCGTACGCGGTGCTGGTGCTCGGGGTCACGGGGCTCGTCCTGGTGCAGAGCGCGTTCGAGACGGCGCCGCTGCGGATGTCGCTGCCCGCGCTGACGGCGGCGCAGCCGCTGGCCGGGATCGCGTGCGGCGTGGGCTTCCTTGGCGACCGGCTGCGGATGGACACGGCGGCGCTGACGTGGGAGGCGGTGGGGCTCGCCGGGATCGTGGCGGGTGTGGTGCTGCTCGGGCTGCACCCCGCGATGCCGGGCGCGGATACGGCGGGGCGGGACCGGGTGGGCGCGCCCCTTTAGACGGCTGTTCCAGACGACCGTTTTAGTCAGCCGTTCTAGCCTGCCGTTCATGAACTCCGCTCCCATGAACCCCTCCCCTACGAACCCCTCCGAAGAGATCCTCGACATCGTCGACGAGCACGACCACGTCGTCGGACAGTCGCCGCGCGGCGAGGCCTACGCGAAGAACCTGCGGCACCGCTGCGCCTTCATCCTCGCCAGGAACCCGGCAGGCGAGATCTTCGTGCACCGCCGCACCCCCACCAAGCTCGTCTTCCCCTCCCACTACGACATGTTCGTCGGCGGCGTCGTCGGCGCGGGCGAGACGTACGACGAGGCGGCGCTGCGCGAGGCGGAGGAGGAGCTGGGGGTGAGCGGGCTGCGGCAGCCAACGCCGCTGTTCAAGTTCCTGTACGAGGGCGGTGCCGGGCAGTCCTGGTGGTCGTACGTCTACGAGGTCACCTTCGACCTGCCGGTGCGCCCGCAGGTCGAGGAGATCGACTGGCACGGCTTCCTGAGCCCGGCCGAGCTGGAGCGGCGGATCGGCGAGTGGGAGTGGACGCCGGACGGGCTCGCGGCGTACGAGCGGTGGAAGGCGCACAGGTGAGCCGCGGGTCACAGGTGACCCGAAGGTAATGTGCCGGGCGTGATCGAATTCGTACGCAGCATCCGGCTCTGGTTCGCGCCGGAGCGGATCAGAGAAGAGGGTGACACCCCGGACTACCGGTTCTCGCTCGCCAACGAGCGCACCTTCCTCGCGTGGGTGCGCACGGCGCTCGCGCTGATCGGTGGCGGTTTCGCCGTGGACCAGTTCCTGCCGGACCTGCGCTGGGGCTGGCGCGTCGGGCTCGCGCTCGCGCTGCTCGCGGCGGGCGCGCTGTGCTCGCTGCGGGCCGTGGGGCACTGGGTGCGCAGTGAGCTGGCGATGCGGCGCGGCGAGGACCTGCCGGTGTCGAGGTTCCCGGCGGTGCTCGGTGTGGTGGTGGCGCTGGTGTCGGTGGCGATGGTGGTCATCGTGTTCGTGGGGTGGGAGGGGTGAGCGAGGCGGGGGCTGCCGTGCGCGACCCCGGCCTTCAGCCCGCGAGGACGCGGCTCGCGTGGCGGCGTACGACGCTGTCGGGCACGGTCGCGGCGGTGCTCGCGCTGAAGGCGACGCTGAGCAGCGATGCCGGTCCCGTCCGGTTCGTGGCGACGGCGCTGTGCCTGCTGCTGTGGCTGGGGTTCGTGGCGGTCGCGCACCAGCGGATCACCGGGCTCGCCCGGAACGAGGCCGCGCCGCCCATCATGACCCGGCGGCAGGCGGCGGCCGCGGCGCTGTGCACGGTGGCGATCACGCTGTGCGCGGCGGCGCTGCTCGTCTGACGTCCAGCTGCCGTACGGTCACTCGCCCCACGGGACCGTGACCACGATCTTCCCGCGCGTGTGCCCCGTCTCGATCAACTCGTGGGCGCGCGCCGCCTCCTCCAGCGGGAGCACCTGGTCCACGTGGACCGTCACCACGTCGGCCTCCGCGAGCTCCGAGAGGCGGGCGAGGTCGGCGGCGTCGGGGCGCACCCAGCAGTACCGGCCGCCGAGCCCGATCACGTCGCCGTCGGCGATGGAGGCGAGCCGGCCGCCGGGGGCGAGCAGCTCGGCCGAGACCCGCAGCGTGTCGCCGCCCACCGTGTCGAACGCCGCGTCGACGCCCTCGGGGGCCAGCGCCCTGACCCGTTCGGCGAGCCCCTCCCCGTAGGCGACGGGCTCCCCGCCCAGTTCCCGTACGAAGTCGTGGTTGCGCTCGCTCGCGGTGCCGATGACGCGGGCGCCGAAGTGCCGGGCGAGCTGCACGGCGATCGAGCCGACGCCGCCCGCGGCCGCGTGCACCAGGACGACGTCCCCCTCCACCACCGCCAGGCCCCGGGTCAGTACCTGGTACGCGGTGAGCCCGGCCAGCGGGAGGCCCGCGGCCTCCTCGAACGTGAGGTTGCGGGGCCTGCGGGCGAGGGTGCGCACGGGCGCGGCCACGTACTCGGCGAAGGTGCCGCGGGACAGGAAGTCCTCCCGTACGTAGCCGACGACCTCGTCGCCCGGGGCGAACTCGGTGACGGCGACGCCGGGTTGCACGACCACTCCGGACACGTCCCAGCCGGGGACGACGGGGAACACGGGGTCGAGCAGGGCGTCCAGGTGGCCGGCCCTGCAGTGCCGGTCCACGGGGTTCACGGCGGCGGCCCTGACCTTCACCAGGACCGAGTCGGGCCCCACCTTGGGGTCGCGGACCTCGCCGTACTCGAGGACTTCGGGGCCGCCGTACGAGCGGTAGCTGATCGCCTTCATGGCCGGAGGCTCCCACGCGCGGGGAGCGGGGGCATGCGGGGCGGGTCCGGGTGGGTGGGGCGCCGCGCGGAGGCGCCGTGGGGGCCGTGGGAGGGCCGTAAGAACGATCACGTTTCCGGGAGGGCCTGGACGTCATACCGACCGGTCGGCATGATGGCTGCCACTACTGCCCGGACACCGCCCGAATCCTCGGAGGACCGCCATGAGTCATCCCCCTGGCCTCGACCTCGACCAGCTGCGCGCGCACCTCGACCGGGAGCGGCCCGGACTGGTCGCGGGGCCGCTGTCCGGGCGGCTCATCGAGGGCGGGCGCTCCAACCTGACGTACCAGGTGAGCGACGGCGCCACGAAGTGGGTGGTGCGCAGGCCGCCGCTGGGGCACGTGCTGGCGACCGCGCACGACATGAAGCGGGAGCACCGGGTGATCGCGGGGCTGCACCCGACGAACGTGCCGGTGCCGGAGCCGGTGCTGCTGTGCGAGGACGAGGACGTGATCGGGGCGCCGTTCTACGTCATGGAGTTCGTCGAGGGCACTCCGTACCGCACCTCCGACGAGCTCGCCCCGCTGGGCGCCGAGCGGACCCGGGCCGCCGTGCTCGGGCTCGTGGACACGCTGGTCGACCTGCACGCCGTCGACCCGGCCGCGGTCGGGCTCGGCGACTTCGGCCGGCCCGAGGGCTTCCTCGACCGGCAACTGCGGCGCTGGGGCAAGCAGTTGGAGGGCTCCCGCAACCGCGACCTCGCCGGCATCGACGAGCTTCGGGAGGCACTCGGCCGCGAGCTCCCGACGTCCCCCGCGCCGACGATCGTGCACGGCGACTACCGGCTCGACAACGTGCTCGTGCGCCAGGATCCCGACGGCGTCGACCGGATCAAGGCGATCCTCGACTGGGAGATGTCCACGCTCGGCGACCCGCTCACCGACGTCGGCCTGCTCGCGATGTACAGCGCCGACCTCGACATGCCCGAATCCCCCATCTCCACGACGTCCTCGGCCCCCGGCCACCCCTCCCCCGCCGAACTGATCGAACGGTACGCCGAGCGCTCGGGCCGCGACGTCTCGTCGATCTCCTGGTACACGGCCTTCGCCTGGTTCAAGCTGGCCGTCATCCTGGAGGGCATCCACTACCGCTACACCCTCGGCCAGACGGTCGGCGCGGGCTTCGACCGCATCGGCGAACTGGTCCCGGTCTTCATCGACCACGGCCTGCGAACGCTGGGCAACGGCTGACCCGCACCATCACGGCCGAAGCGCGCGCAGCAACAAGTCGGCCAATTGGTCGGCGAGTTGCTGCGGCGTCAACGCCCCGTCCGGCCGGTACCACGTGGACAGATGGTGGATCGACCCGAAGTGGTAGTCGACCACCAGGTCCGCCGCCGGCTCGGACGAGAAGACGCCCGCCTTCTGCCCCTCCTCGATCAGCGCCCGGAACCGCTCGTGGTACCGCCTCCGCTCCGCCCGTACCTGCTTGTTCTTCTCCGGGCTGAGGTGGTGCATGGACCGGAAGAAGATCGAGGCGTCGTCGAGGTTGTCGACCGTCGTCACGACGACGTCAGCGGCGGCGTCCCGCAGCCGCTTCTCGACCGGCTCGTCCCGGTCCGCGAACGCGTCGAGCCGCTCCTGCTGGAGGCGCAGCACGCGCGCGTACACCTCGTGCAGCAGATCGTCCTTCGAGCCGAAGTAGTGGTAGAGGGCGCCCTTCGTGACGCCCGCCGCCTCCACGATCTCCTGCACCGACGTGCGGTCGTAGCCCTGGGCGGCGAACAGCCTGGTGGCGGCCGCGAGGAGTCGTTGCGGGACGGGCGTGCCGTCGCCGTCGGTCGTCCTGGGCACTGCCGCCACCTGCCTTTCCGTAGTTCTTCAGCCCTGCTGGCCTGACGGGGAACGCAGTTCCCGCCGGAGGATCTTCCCACTCGCCGTCTTCGGCAGCTCGCCGAGGACCTCCACCTCACGGGGGTATTTGTACGCGGCGAGCCGTTCCTTGCAGTACGCGGACAGCTCGTCGGGGCTCGCCGCCCCGCCGGGACGCAGGCTGACGTACGCCTTCACGCTCTCGCCCCGGTACGCGTCGGGGATGCCGACGACCGCGGCCTCGCGCACGGCGGGGTGGCCGTAGAGGACGTCCTCGACCTCGCGCGGCCACACCTTGAAGCCGGACGCGTTGATCATGTCCTTCTTGCGGTCGACGACGTACAGCCAGCCGTTCTCGTCCATGAATCCGATGTCGCCGGTGCGCAACTCCCCGTCGGGGAAGCCCTCTTCGGTGGCCTCCGGCCGGCGCCAGTACCCGGGCACGACCTGCGGCCCGCGCACCGCGATCTCGCCGTGCTCGCCGAACGGGACGTCCGCCCCGAGGTCGTCGACGATGCGCACCACCGAGTCCGGCCCCGGCACGCCGACCGCGAGCGTCCCCGACGCCGGGTCGACCGGCGCCTCGACGCCCGGCGGCACGGACGCGCAGGGCGCCGTGCACTCGGTGAGGCCGTACCCGTTGTGGATGTACGGGCCGAAGTCCGCGCGGAACTTCTCCACCAGCGCGGGCGGCACCGGCGCCCCTCCGGAGGAGATGGTGGAGAACGACGCGAAGTGCTCCCGCGTCGCCTGCGGCTGCGCGCCGAGCGCCATGAACGCGGTCGAGGGGCCGACCGTGTACGCGGGCCGGTGCTCGGCGAACGCGTCGAGGACGACGCCCGGTTCGAAGCGGTAGGCGAGCGCGAGGGTGCCCGCGTTGGCGAAGGACGCGACGAGCTCGCAGACCATGCCGGTGATGTGGAACAGCGGCGCGAGCGCGAAGTAGACGGCGCCCTCGGGGAGTCCGAGGCCGGTGCGCTGGCGCTCGGCGTTGAAGGTGATGTTGCGGTGCAGATTGGTGGCGCCCTTCGGGGTGCCGCTGGTACCCGACGTATAGCTGATCAACGCGATGTCGTCGCCGGTGAGTTCGCGACCGTCGGGCGCCTTGTGTCCCGCGTGCGCGACCGCCACGAGGTCGTCGGCGTCGGACGCCGCCGGTGCGACCCGCTCGAAGTTCAGCACCCGCTCGTCGTTCCGCGTCTGGAGGTCCAGTTCGCAGCCGGTCAGCGCGATGCGCACCGGGGAGTCCGCCGCCGTCTCGCGCAGATACGACTCCCAGGCCCGGTCCGAGCAGACGAGCGCGGTCACCTCGGCGTCGTGCAGGACGTGCCGCACCTCCCCCGCCTTGTACATCGGGTTCACGGGCACCACGATCGCGCCCGCCTTGAACGCGCCGAGCAGCGCGAGCACGAAGTGCGGCGAGTTCTGCAGCATGATCGCGACGCGCTCGCCGCGCTCCAGGCCGCGGGCGGCGAGGTGACCGGCCACGGAGTCGGAGAGCGCGTCCACGTCGGCGTAGGTGAGGCGGCCGTCGAAGTAGGCGAGGGCGGTGCGGTCCGGGGCGCGGCGGACGGCGTCGGCGAAGGCGTGCACGACGCTCGCGGCCGGGGCGACCGGGGCCTTCTGCGCGTCGTTGAGCACGCCGAGCCAGGGCCTGGCCGCGTAGATCGAACCGGACTGTCCCTGCGAAACGTGCACCATCGGTCTCCTTCGAAAGCTCCCCGAAAGCTCCGGCCTGCCGGGCAGACTAACCAGTCGGTATGTCGGCGCGGAAGGGCTTCACCGGTGCCGGTTCGTTCCGCGGGGCGGATTGCACGACTAACGTGCGTGGCCATGCCGGTCCGGACGAGCACGGAGGTTCACGCATGAACATGTCGAGACGAGGGCTGCTCGCGGCGAGTGCGGGCGTCGCGGGTGGCCTCAGCGCAGGCGGCGGCTCGGCGAGCGCCGCGACCGCGGTCGGCGGCCCCCGGCTGCGTACCGGCTTCGAGCGCCTGGTGGACAGCGGGTACGCGGTCCTCGCGGGCCAGAAGGTCGGCATGGTCACCAATCCGACCGGGGTCACCCGCGACGTACAGCACATCGTCGACGTGATGCACGCCGACGAGCGGGTCGACCTGAAGGCGGTGTTCGGGCCCGAGCACGGCTTCCGGGGCACGGCGCAGGCGGGCGGTTCGGAAGGGAAGACGGAGGACCCGGCGACCGAACTTCCCGTGTACGACACGTACTTGAAGAGTGGCCGGGCGCTCGCCGACATCTTCACGGAGTCCGGCGTCGACACGGTCGTCTTCGACATCCAGGACGTGGGCGCCCGCTTCTACACGTACATCTGGACGCTGTACGACTGCATGGAGGCGGCGGCGCTCGCCGGGAAGCGGTTCGTGGTGCTGGACCGGCCGAACCCGGCGACCGGGCGGAACGCCTACGGGCCCGTCCTGCACAAGGAGTTCGCGACGTTCGTCGGCCGCCGCGAGATCTCCCAGGCGCACGGCATGACCGTCACCGAGCTGGCCCGCCTCTTCAACGGCGAGTACCTGGAAACGCCCGTCGACCTTGAGACGGTGCTGATGAGCGGGTGGAAGCGGCGCGACTTCTACGACGCGTCGGGGCTGCCGTGGGTGCCGCCGAGCCCGAACATGCCGACGCCCGACACGGCGCTCGCCTACTCCGGCACCTGCCTCTTCGAGGGCACGAACCTCTCCGAGGGGCGCGGCACGACCCGCCCCTTCGAACTCATCGGCGCCGAGGGCATCGACCGGAAGTGGGCGGCGGCCGCCAATGAACTCGGCCTGCCCGGCGTGCACTTCAGGGAGGCGTACTTCGCTCCGACGTTCTCCAAGTTCCAGGGCAAGACGATCGGCGGCGTACAGGTGCACGTCGACGACCGCGAGGACTTCGACCCGGTGCGCACCGGCATCGGCCTCCTCGTGACCGCCAAGTCGGCCTGGAACGGCTTCGCGTGGCGCTCGGACAACTGGATCGACAAGCTCACCGGGTCCACGAAGGTCCGCACGATGATCGACGCGGGCGCGTCGACGGCCGAGGTGGTGGCCGACTGGCAGGGCGAGCTGGCCGCGTTCCGGGACGTACGGCGCGAGTACCTCATGTACAAGTAAGCCTCGTCTCGGAATCCGGGACGGGTATTCCAAGATATTGACTGGACCGTACACGGACAACGACAGTCGGCTCGTGCTCAAAGACGACTCAACCAGGGAAGACGGCGCCCCGGCCGACGCGCCGCAGGCCCCCGAACCGGACGCACCGGACGCTCCGGAAAGCCAGGAGAGCCTGCGCCGCGTGGCCGTGGCCAGCTTCATCGGCACGGCCATCGAGTTCTACGACTTCTACGTCTACGGAACGGCCGCCGCGCTCGTCCTGAACGCCGCGTTCTTCCCGAACCTCACCCCGATCAACGCCACGCTCGCCTCGTTCTCGACGTACGCCGTCGCGTTCGCGGCCCGCCCGATCGGCTCGCTGATCTTCGGTCACTTCGGCGACCGGATCGGCCGCAAGTCGGTGCTCGTGGCCTCGCTGCTCCTGATGGGGCTTTCGACGGCGTTCGTCGGACTGCTGCCCGGCTACAGCACCCTCGGCCTGTGGGCGCCGGTCCTGCTGGTGCTGCTCCGGTTCCTCCAGGGCGTTGGGCTCGGCGGCGAGTGGGGCGGGGCGGCGCTCCTCGCGGTGGAGCACGCGCCGAAGGGCAAGCGCGGCCTCTTCGCGGCCTTCCCCCAACTCGGCCCGTCCGTGGGCTTCTTCGCCGCCACCGGGATCTTCTGGCTGCTGTCCGAGTCGCTTTCGGACGACGCGTTCAAGTCGTGGGGCTGGCGCATCCCGTTCCTGCTGTCGTTCCTGTTGGTGGCGGTCGGCCTGTTCGTCCGCCTGAAGATCAGCGAGACTCCGGTCTTCGCCAAGGTGATGGAGCGGCAGGAGGCCAGCAGGGCACCGGCGTTGGAGGTGTTCAAGCGGCACCCGAAGGAGATCCTGCTCGGCGCCGGCGGCATGATCATCGCGTACGGGCTCTTCTACACGGCCACCACGTACTGCCTCGCCTACGGCACGTCGACGCTCGGCGTGCCGCGCTCCACGATGCTCGCGGTGTCGCTGGTGGCGTGCCTGTTCCTCGCGGCCGGCACCTGGCTCGCGGCGACGCGCTCCGACGCGGGCGGGCGGCGCAAGATGGTCCTCGCGGGCTCCGGGCTCGCGATCGTGTGGGGCCTGGCCCTGTTCCCGCTGATGGACACCGAGAAGCCGGTACTCATCGCGCTCGCGCTCGGCGGCGCCCTGTTCTGCATGGGCGTGGTGTACGGGCCGATGGGCGCGTATCTGCCGGAGCTGTTCGGGGCGAAGGTGCGCTACTCCGGCGCCTCCTTCGCGTACAACCTGGGCGGCGTCCTCGGCGGCGCGGTCTCCCCGCTGATCGCGACGCGGCTGCAGAGCGCGCTCGGCTCGTCGTCGGTGGGCTGGTACGTGAGCGCGATGGCGGTCGTGTCGCTGCTGTGCGTGCTGGCCCTCCCGGAGACGCGGGAGCGCCAACTCGGCTGACCCGTACGCCACTTGACCACTCCGTCATTTGGGTCATTTGACGGCCGGACATCTGGCCAACCCCCTGGTACGGCGGGACGATGCGCGGCACGCGTTGCCCGCACGACGCCTACCACGGGGGTTTCGCCATGTCCGCGTCCCAAGCAAAAGCACCTGAAGTCCATGTACGTCCCTACTGGGAGCTGACGTTCGACGCCGACGGCGATCCGAACGTCCGGCAGCTCGCCAAGGTCCTGCGCGAAGCGCCCCGGGTGCACGACCTGGTGGTCTTCGCGCACGGCTGGAATAACGACCACTCGATCGCGACGCGCCTGTACGACCGCTTCTTCGCCCCCTTCCCCGCGCTCGCGGCGGACGCCACCGTCGGCTACGTAGGGGTGTTCTGGCCGTCGATGCGGTTCACGGACGAGCCGATCCCGGACTTCGACCCGGCCGCCGCACGGGCCGCCGCCGCCAAGGCGCCGCGGACCACCCTCGACAAGGGCACCCGGCACGCGCTCGCCGAGGTCTTCCCGCGCGGCGCGCCCGTCGTCGACCTGATCGCGCGGCGCCTGGAGGAGCAGCCGGACGCGGCGTCCGCCTTCGACGAATTCGGCGGTCTGGTACGGCAGTTGGTCGGCGTGAGCCCTTCGGCGGCCACCGCCGACCTCACGGAGGACGGCGGGCAGCACAGCACCCCCGCGATGCTCCACGAGGACACCCGGAGCGTGTGCCTGGAGTTCGCCTCGGCCCTGGAGACGGCGGCGGGCCCCGGCGCCGCGGCCTCCCTCAGGCTGCCCGGCGGCCTGGAGAAGGCGTGGCGGGGCGCGCACGAACTGCTGCGCCAGGCCACGTACTTCGCGATGAAGCGGCGGGCCGGAAAGGTCGGCCAGACGGGGCTCGGCCCCGCGCTCGGCCGGATCGCCGAGGAGGCGCCCGGGGTGCGGGTGCACCTGGTGGGGCACAGCTTCGGCGCGCGCCTCGTCTCCTTCGCGCTGGCCGGGCTGCCGAAGGCGGCGCGCAACGTGAAGTCCGTGACGCTCCTTCAGGGGGCCTTCTCGCACTACGCGTTCGCGCCGAGGGGCGCGCTGAACGGGCGGCAGGCGCGGGTCGACGGGCCGATGGTGGCGTGCTTCTCGCGGTACGACACGGCGCTGAGCGTGATGTATCCGCTGGCCTCCCGGCTCGCGGGCGACGACCGGGAGCTGCGCGACCTCGGCGAGCGGTGGGGCGCGCTCGGGCACGACGGCTTCAAGGAGGTGGCGGGCGCGGTGCGCTTCACGCTGGCGGACGTGCTGCGGGCCGGGGTGCCGGGCGCGGGCTGTGTGAGCGTGGACGCGGCGCAGGTGGTGCGCGACGGGCCGCCGCCTTCGGGGGCCCACAGCGACATCTGCCACGAGGAACTGGCGCGGGTGGTGCTCGGGGCGGGGCGGATCACCGGCTGACCGGCCGACCGGAGGAGCCGGTGATCCGCCCCGCGCCCGGGGGTCAGCGGTGCGCCGGGAACTCCACGACCTGCTGGTACGTGGGCCGGTTCTGCCACTGGACGGAGCGGTGCGTGATGCCGCCGACGGCGCGGTGCGCGATGCTGTCGGCGCACCACTGGTCGCCCGCCTTGCAGGCGTCGTCACCGGGGTACACCTCGGTGGCGGGCTCGGCGGCGGCCTCGGCGAGCGTGGCGAGGAGCGCGTCGCGGCAGGGCGACAGGTCGCCGGAGCCGCAGTACGTGTCGCCCAGCTTGCCCTTGACCGGCTCGCCGAGCACCGACCGCAGGTCCTTGTCGACGTAGCCCCACCAGCCGTACTGGAAGGCCGATCCGGCGTGCGAGCCGGTGGGCCCGTGTCCGGCGGACGGCGCCTCATCGACGGTCAGTTGGGCGGTGAGCGACTTGTAGAGGTCGTCGCCGAGGCCCGGCTTGAACTCGGCCTCGACCAGGCGCGGCCACCACGCGTCCATGAGGCGTACGGCGTCGGGGTGCGCGTACGTCTTGGAGCCGGCGGACGTCTGGTTGCGCTGCGCGCCGTCCTTCTCCCAGGCCTCCAACTGCTCGACGGCCTTGGCCAGTTCCGGGGAGCCGCCGAGCGGCTTGCTGCGGATGACCTTGAGGAGTTCCGGGAGGACCTGCTCACCGCGCAGGTCGGTGACGGCGGCCTCCTCCATGGCGCGGGTGAGCGCGGCCCGGGTGACGCCGCCGCGCTCGGTCAGCTTCTTCACCCGGTCGTTGAGCAGGTCGGCGCGGTGCACGGCGCCCATGCTGAAGTTGGGCGAGGAGAAGCCCTTGGCCTGCTTGTTGTTCCAGGAGACGTAGTAGTCCTGGTCGACCGAGTTCGGGTGCTGGGACGGCGGCGTCTCGGCGGACGTGTTGTCGGCCGGGTCGAAGTCCTTCCACTCATAGTCCTGTTCGCCGCGCACCGGCAGCGACATGTCGACGTCCTTGGCACGCACCGGGTTCGTACCGCTGTTGTAGTACGCGATGTCGCGCGAGTCGGCGTAGAACCAGTTGAACGCGTAGTTGATGTGCTGCGCCGCCTTCTGGAACGACGCGGCGTCCTTGACGTACGACGGGTCGTTGAGCATCTGGAAGCCGAGGATCGAGTCGGCTTCGTGGCGGTAGGTGGAGCGAAGTGCCGTGTAGGCGACGGGTTTTCCGTCGACGGTGGCGCGGTGCGAGACGATCCCGTACTTCGTACGGAAGACCTGCATGCGGTAGGAGCCGGCGGCCGTGGAGTCGGCGATCGTCGGCTTCCAGGCGTTCTTCTTCTCCATCTTCTCCATGGGCGTGCAGGTGCCCCGGTACATGTACGAGGCCGACTGCCGGGTGGGCGTGGAACCGTCGGGCTCGCACAGCGGCACGGCGTACGTGTCGGTGATGTCCTGCGTCGCGGAGGTCGCGGACCACGCGTAGTCCTGGCCGCGCCCGAGCTGTACGTACATGCCGACGCCCGCGAAGGAGACGCCGCGCGCGCTGATGCCGGGGCCCTGGAGCTCCTGCATCATCAGCAGCTGGGGCGCGAAGTAGCCGGTCTGCGGGCCGAACACGGCGACCGGGTTGCCGGAGGCGGTGTGCTTGCCGGAGACGAGGAGGGCGTTGGACATGCCCTTCTTGGAGGCGGAGCGGCTGAACAGGTCGGAGGGCAGGACACCGTCGTCGTTCATGCCCTGGAGCGGCTTGAGCTTCTCGGGCGCCTTGACGGGATCCTTCTTGGCCTCCTTGGCCGCCGCCCCGGACTGCTCGGCGGCCGAGCCCTCCCGGTCGTAGACGAGTGGCTCCTTCTCCACCGAGTCCTTGTCGGGAAGCGCCTGCCCGCGCGCGTGCTCCGGCTTCTCGCCGTACGGGAAGCGGGTGCCGTCGTGGATCGTGGTGACGGTCTCCGGGTCGTCACGGCCTCGGAAGGACTCCCAGACCTCGGTGCCCTTCTCCACGCCGTACTTCTGCTGCGCCTTGAGCAGCGAGAGCGCGGCGTCGACCTCTCCGCCGCCGCCGTTGCCGAAGAGCCCGCCGACCACGGAGGCGAGCGCGATCATGTCGGTGACCTTGAACGGCTGGATCTCGCCCACGTTCGTGATCGCGTCGACCTTGCCCGTGAGCACGTACTCACCGGGGAAGTAGCGGCCCTTCTTGGACTTCTCGCGGTAGGCGTTGAGGCCGTCGATATAGGCCTGCGCGTCGTCCATGGCCTGCTTGCCGCGGGCGCCGCCGGTCCGCTTGATGTAATCGACCTGTTGTTCCAGATCCTTTTCGGTGTACGGGGCCTGCGGCCAGAACTCCTGCTCGAGTCCCTGGTTCGCGAGGGCGCCGCCCGCGAACGAGGTCAATTCCCCGCGGCCTATGTGACGGAACAGGTCGATCAGCCAAAGGCGGTCCTGACCTGCGGCGAAGCCGGCCCCGAATTCTGTTCCGTAGCGCGAGGAACCTTTGATGTGGGGTACGCCGTTCTTCTTGTCACGGGTGATTGTCACGTCGTCGCGAGGCCGCGTGACGGACTCGACCGACCCGTCCTTGACGCCGAAGGAGGAATCGTTGAAGAAGTCGGTGAGTGTGTCGTCGGTGAGAGACGGATACCCGGACGACAGCGCGTCATAGGGACCGAGTTGATCGTCGGCGTGCGGAGGCTGGGTGCCCAGCAATTTGTTGCCGAGGATCTGGGCGAGTGTGGCGCTGCCGTTCGCGCCGGGCGGGAGGATGTCCGCACACTGCCCCTGGCAGTAGTCGGCGGCTCTCTCCTGAGGGGGTTCGGCAGCGGAGGCGGTCGGGGCGGGAGAGAGCAGTCCGGCGGTGAGTACAAGTGCCGCGAGGGCCGTAACTCTCTTTACAAGTCTTCCCGTAAGGCTTCCCATGGCGCCGGAGGTTACCGACGGTTAGCCAAAGACAGAAGATGAACATGCGTCACGTTTTCGGAATCAGCACAGGGACCACTCAGGTACTCCCAAGCCTCAGAAGGTGACCGTGATGGACTCCATCGGAAATCGGATGGAGTCCAGTGGCCTTCGAGGGGATCCGAATCGCGTGTCGATACGTCTACTCGGCGACGTCGTTCTCAGAGCCACGGCGACGCCGACGTACGTGTGACGGAGGTGCAGGGCGATGGCCGGATTCCGAAGTCTGGCGAGACAGGTGCGCGATCCGCTGAGCGATCTGGCACTGCGGCGCTACTCACTGCGCAAGTGCCTGGAGAGATTTGCCCCTTATGGGCACCGAGCGACCTGGGACCACCTCTGCTCCCGGGCGGGGTTCGACCCCGAGGACCGCTCCCCCGACCCGGCCCGCCTGGTCGCGGCCCTTGAGGAGCTGGAGGAGGCGCGGGCCGTCTGGCTCGCGTACGAAGTCGCCTTCGCGGAGCGCAGGCGCAAGGAGAAGCACGACGGGTTGCGCAGTCCGGGCAGCGTGGACGACTGGCACCGGCTGACCTGGGGCGGCTTCGGAGTCGCCTGGTGCGACGACCCCTCGGTGCACCCCACGGAGCCGCTGGCCGAAGTGCTGCGCAGGCTCATCACGGCACTTGAGCGCGATCCCGGCGCGTGCTGCCCGGTGTGCGCGGGCACCCGGCTGGTGTGGCAGCACGATCTGGCGCACGAACCCTCATCGGGCCCCGTGTGCACCCGCTGCGGCATCGTGGTGCCGCGGCCCGTTCTCACCCCTACGGCACTGGCGGAGGCCAGGCTGGCGCGGCTGCTCGTCACCGCGTAGACCGACGGGGGTGCGGCCCCGGGCTCGGCGCACCCCCGGAACCCATGTGATCAACGGGCCACGGGTGTCAACGGACCTCCAGGCGCTGCCGGTTGAGCAGATACTTCGGCAGGTACGGCAGATCGGTGCGGACCGGGAAGTCCATGTCGTACGCGAGGCAGGCGAGCGCGAGCGGGCCGAGCGCCACGCGGGCGCGCGGCGCGTCCGACTCGCCCCAGTAACCGGCGTGCTGCACAAGGGATTCCGCGAGCGCCTCGCCGAACGCCTCGTGGTCGTGCGTGAGCAGCCGGTGGAACAGGGCGACCGGCTGGTAGTCGACGAGGTTGAGGAAGTCCTTCGGCGCGAGCGTCGCGACGTCGGGGTGCGAGGCCTTGATGGTGGTGACGAGCCGGTCCACGACGTCGTCGACGGGGCTGCGCAGCCAGTGGCTCCGCAGCACGTCGATCCAGTGCGGCACATAGTCGTCCACGGGCGCGCCACCGCGCAGCGCGTCGGGCGGCACCTGGCACAGGCGGGTGCTGAGCTCGCGGTCGCGGGTGACGAGGCTGAGGTAGAAGGCGTCGAGCCAGGCGCGGGCGGCGTCGGCCCCGGCGTCCAACTCCTGCTCGGGGAGCGGGGGTTCACCGTCCTTGCCGTGCGCGAAGAGGGCCGCGCCGAGCCGCTGCGCCGCGAGCCAGGCGTCCCAGGTCTCCGCGCGGGCGGCCTCGGGGTCGGCCTCCGCCCGCGCCAGGGCGTCGGCCAGCGCGCCGGTGAAGGAGCCGTCCGGCGCGGCGGCGGGGGCGCCAGGGGCGAGGCGGCCCGCGGCGTCCAGGGCGCGCAGGGCCCGCAGCACGTCGACGAGTTCGCCGGGCGGACGCTGTTCGATGGTGCGGGTCTCGTCGTCGATGGCGGTGAGCGAGGTGAGGCGTCCCTCGTGCCACCAGTAGACGCGCGGCGAGAGCGCTCCTGACCCTTCGGCGTGGGCGCGGACCGCGTACGTGGCAAGGTCGTTGACGGCGTCGGCCGCGCTGCCGTCGACGATCGGGTGGAAGGCGAGCAGGTGCCGGGTGGGCACGGCGACGAGGGCGCCCGCGTCCGGCATCCGGCGCCCGGTGACCTCCGCGACGACCTCCGGCAGCACGACCGCCTTGCTCGCCACGAAGTGCGAGTCGCCGTACGCGGAGTACAGCACCGGGTGCCCGTCGAGCCGGACCTCCTCGTGCCGCATCGGCTCCCGGATCAGGGCGCGCCCGGCCGCTTCCCACAGCGCGTCGGCGCCGGCCCGCGCCACGTCCTCGTCGGTCAACAGGCGTACGGAGTCGGGGCCGTCGAGGGCGAGGGCGAGGCGCAGGCCTTCGGCGACCTCGCGGGGGTAGCGGGCCCCGTCGACGGCGTCGGCGCCGGTGTCCGTGGGCACGAGGCGCAGGCACGTCCGCGCGAGCAACTCCTCGGCGTCCTCGCCGCCTCGCGAGGCGTCGGCGAGCGCCGCGAAGTGCGCGTCGACGAGCTCGGACCAGTCGGCGTCGGGCGCCGCGCCGCACCGCCGCGCCAGGTTCGCCAGCGGGAAGACGTGACCGGCGCGCTTGACCGCGTCGCCGTCGAGGACGAAGCCGGACTCCGCCCCGTATCGCGCGCGCACGTGCTCGGCCACGAGCGCCCGCAGCCGCTCGGCCTGCGGCGTCGCGAGCATGGGCAGTTGGGGGTCCGGAGCCTCGTTCTCAGTCACGGTGGCGACTCTACGAGGCGAGTGCCTCTCGCGACGCCCGAGCCGGAAAACGACGCCCGACGGCGTCAGGGCCTGATCACATCCGTATGGATCGCCAGCTTGAACTCGGCCAGCGTGATCGGCACTTTGACCGGGGTGTCGCCCGAGCGTGCCGAGACCTTCAAGCCGACCGGCGTGCCGGGGTGCACGAACATCTGCCAAGTGTACGAGCGGAACTGCCCGCCACCCGTGGGCGAGATGTCGGTGGTGGCGGTCGAGTCGTAGCCGCCGGCGAGCCCCAGCGGGTCGCGCACGAAGCGGGCCCGGTACTCGGTGGGCCGGGTGTCGGCGGCCCAGAAGACCAGCGCGGACAGCGTGGCCCAGCCGTCGTGGCTCGGCCAGATGAGCCCGGAGCGGGCGTCCGGGTACGTCGACGAGCCGCCGCCGCCCGCCGGGTCGTGCATGGTCCACGGGTCGTACGACTCCTCGCCCGCCTCGTACGGGAAGCGCACGAGGTGGTAGCCGTCGTTGTCGTAGACCACGCTCTGCGGGCCCGTGCGGGCCGACTCGTACTTCAGTGAACTGACCGCGACCGCCATGCCGTTCGGCCTCCCCCGTGTCGACTGTGGGACGCATGGTGGCGCCAAGTCCCGTCGCGGACAAGGGGGTTCACGCGCCCCGGTCGCAGTCGCAGGCGCGGGCTACGGCGCGGCGATGCCCACGAGCAGCACCCGTGTCCCGGGCTCCAACGGGCGCCAGCGGTGCGGGCGTTCGGCGGCGCAGTAGAGCGTGTCGCCGCGTTCGAGCACGTAGTGCGTGTCGTCGACCTCGGCCTCGATCGAGCCGTCGGCGACGTACAGCACCTCGTCCCCGGCGTGCCGGAAGACGCGCTCCCAGTCGTGGTCGCCGGTGAACTCCAGGGCGTGCAGCCGCTGTTCGCCCCGGACGAGCGGGCGCGCGCCGTCGGTGGTGGCGGGCTGCGAGGCGGCGCGCACCACGTCGACCGGGCGGGGCGGTTCGGCGGCGGCGAGGAGTTCCACGGCGGTGGTGTCGAGGGCGTCGGCGATGCGTTGCAGCGAGCCCATGCTGGGGCGCGAGCGCCCGTTCTCGACCTGGCTGAGGAACGGGACGGAGACGGCGGCGCGGCGGGCCACCTCGGCGAGCGTCAGATCGAGGGCGCGGCGCCTGCGCCGGATGCCGGGTCCCACGTTCATGAACTTGTAACGCCCTTTCGCTCCGACCCCTGTTCCCCAGCACCCTACCGCCGTGCTTAACTACTTAACCAGTGCTTAAAAAAGTTAAGCAACGTCAGTACCGTGAGGGGACCCCATGGCTCGTGTCGACCAGAACCAGCGCCGCCGCCGCGGCACCGGACTCATCGCCCTCGACGAGGACACCGCGTACCCCGGCTACACGCTCTTCGCCCCGCTGACCGGCACCGGCGAGGTGTACCTGATCGACCTGCACGGCGAGGTCGTCCACCAGTGGAACCTCCCGCACCGCCCCGGCCGGCACGCCCGCATCCTCGCCAACGGGAACCTCGCCTACAGCGGCGTACTGCCCGACGAGCCCGCGCTCTTCCCCATGTGGCACAAGTACCGGGGCGGCCTCATGCAGGAGATCACCCCGGACGGCACGGTCGTGCGCGAGCACCGCGACCCGCTCCAGCACCACGACGCGCACCACTACGGAGACGGCCGCATCCTCTACACGGCCCTTGAGCCGCTGACCGGGGACGCGGCGGCGGCCGTGCGCGGCGGCGTACCGGGGTCGGAGGCGAGTGGCTCCGGTGGCGACACGATCTGGGCGGACACGATCGTCGAGGTGGACGCCGAGGGGAACAGGACCTGGGAGTGGAAGGTCTCCGAGCGCCTCGACCGCGCCGGCTTCCCGCTGCACCCGGACTACGCGCGCGAGCACTACCCGCTGATCAACAGCGTCCTCCCGCTCGCCGACGGCAACATCCTCGCGAGCTTCCGCTCCGTGTCGGCCGTCGTCGTCATCGAGCGCGCGACGGGCGACATCATCTGGCGCTCCGAGCCCGGCGTCGTATCCCAGCAGCACTGCCCGACCGAGCTGGAGAACGGCAACTTCCTCGTCTTCGACAACGGCGTCTTCCGGCCGCACTGGGACGTGCCGTTCAGCCGCGTCATCGAGATCGAGCGCTCCAGCGGCAAGATCGCGTGGGAGTACCACGACCCGGCGCGCGAGTCCTTCTTCGCCCCGTTCATGGGCAGCGCCCAGCGCCTCCCGAACGGCAACACCCTGGTCACCGACTCCCCGGCGGGCCGCCTGTTCGAGGTGACCGAGGACGGCTACCTCTGCTGGGAGTACATCGTCCCGTTCTTCGGCGGCTACGCGGAGGAAGAGGTCCGCAAGCTGTTCCCCTCGGAGCCCAACGCGGTGTTCCGCTCCTACCGTTACAGCGCGGCCGAGCTGCCGTGGCTGAACCGGTGACCGCCACCGCCGCACCACCCGTGCCACCGGTCGACGAGCGGCTGCCCCTGAAGCGCCTCGTCCCCCTCGCCTGCCAGCACCTGCTGGCGGGCGTGGCCGCGCCCGTCTCGTCCGTCATCCTCATCGCGACGACGCTGAAGCTGTCGACGACGCAGACGGCCTCCCTGCTCAGCGCCACCCTGGTGCTGTGCGGGGTGGGGGCGCTGCTCCAGTCGCTCGGCGTCGCGGCGCTGCGCGTCGGCGCCCGGCTGCCGTTCCTGATGCTGCCGGGCGGCGCCGCGGTCGCGATCTTCCTCCAGATCGCCCAGGAGTACGGCCCGGCGACCGCCTCCGGCTCGGTGTTGGTCGCGGCGGCCTTCCTCCTCTGCGTACTCCCCTTCTACGGCCGCCTGGTCCGCCTGTTCCCGCCCCTCGTCATGGGGACGACGGTCGTCCTCATCGGCATCAACATGATCAAGGTGACCGCGCCGATGGTCGCCTCCGACCCGGCCCTCGGCTTCGCGACGCTCGCCGTGATCGCGGTCTTCTTCCTCGTTCTACGAGGGGTGTGGCGGCAGATGGCGGTGCTGCTCGGCCTGGTCGGCGGCACGCTCATCGCCGTCCTGCTGGGCACGGACCTGGAGGTGGCGCACGGCGGCACGTTCGCGCTGCCGGACCCCTTCCCGTACGGCGCCCCGCACTTCGATCTGCTCGCCGCGATCCCGCTCCTCGTCTTCGCGCTCGCCTCGCTCGCCGAGGCCACCGGGCAGACCGTCCTCAACAGCGAGGCCGTGGGCCGGGCCCCCGACCCGGGCCGCGACGTGCCGCGCATCGCCCGCGCCGACGCGCTCGTCTCGCTCGTGTCGGGCCTCTTCGGTACGTCGCTGATGGTGACCAGCGCCGAGAACATCGGCATCGTCCAACTCACGCGCGTACGCAGCCGGTTCGTGACGGCGGCCGCCGGTGTACTCCTGATCGTGTGCGGCCTGATCACGCCGCTGACCCGCGTCCTCGCGGCGATCCCGGAACCGGTGGTGGGCGCGGCCGGCCTGGTCATCTACGCGGTGATCGCGGTCATGGGCTTCGGCATGCTGTCCCGTACGGACCTCTCGCACGGCACGGACAGCGTCGTCATCGCGCTCGCGCTCGTCATCGGCATGCTGCCGATCGTGCAGCCGGAGATGTACGCCGAGCTGCCCACGTGGGCCCGCACGCTGTTCGGCAGCGGGGTCGCGGCCGGGGCGATCGCGGCGGTGGTGCTCAGCGCGGTCTTCCGGGCGCTCGGCCCCAGGCTCACGCCTACGCCGCAGGACCCTCCCGGCGCTCCCCCATCAGACGGGAGCCCGTGAGGCGCTCGCCGAAGACGTCGTCCGGATTGGACAGCACACACGTCTCCAGCGACAGGCACCCGCACCCGATGCAGTCGGTCAGATGATCCCGCAACCGTCCCAACTGCTTGATCCGCTCGTCCAGTTCGGACCGCCAGACCTCCGAGAGGCGCGCCCAGTCGTCCCGGTTCGGGGTGCGCTCCTCGGGGAGTTCGGCGAGGGCGTCGCGGATCGTGGCGAGCGGGATGCCGACGCGCTGCGCGGCCCGGATGAACGCGACGCGGCGCAGCGTGTCACGGGAGTAGCGGCGCTGGTTGCCTGCGGTGCGGCGGCTGCCGATCAGGCCCTTGGCCTCGTAGAAGTGCAGCGCGGAGACGGCAGCGCCACTGCGCGCCGACACCTGTCCGACGGTGAGCTCGTGGATCTTCTCCGGAATCTGTGGCACCCGGCCGAGCCTAGTCGGCGGCACCCGTGCGTTGTTAGCATGCCGAACGAGAGGTCTGAGCAAGCGCTTAGACAAGCCACTTGGGAGGTCACGGGAACATGGCTGAGCCGCGCGTTTTCAAGGACGTCGACGATCTGAAGGGCGCCGTGGGCGAGCAGCTCGGGTACAGCGACTGGGTCGAGATCGAGCAGAGCCGCATCGACCGGTTCGCCGAGGCCACGGGCGACCACCAGTGGATCCACGTGGACCCGGAGCGCGCGAAGGAGGGCCCCTTCAAGACGACCATCGCGCACGGCTACCTGACGCTCTCCCTCCTCCCCCTCTTCGGCCCGCAGCTGATGGCGGTCGAGGGCATGAAGATGGGCGTCAACTACGGCACGAACAAGGTCCGCTTCCCCGCCCCGGTCCCGGTCGGCTCCCGCCTGCGCGCCACGGGCAAGGTCACGAACGTCGAGGACGTCCCCGGCGGCGTCCAGGTCTCCGTCGCCTTCACCGTGGAGCGCGAGGGCGGCGACAAGCCGGTGTGCGTGGCGGAGTCGGTGTCCCGTTACTACCTCTGAGCCCTGGGCCCCGCCCTACGCGGCCGGGGCCGCCCCCACCATCCTGAGGACGAGGTCGGCGTAGAGCGCGCCGACCTCGTCGGGGGTGCGCTTGCCCTCCGCGTTGAACCAGCGGGCGACGTCGATGCAGAGGGAAAGGACGGCGACGGTCGTGCCCGGGACGTCGGGGACGTCGAACTCGCCGGACTTCACGCCGTCGTTGATGATCTGCCGGACCGCGGCGTCGCTCTCGCGGCGCAGCGCGACGATCGCGGGGCGGTTCTCCTCGCCGAGCGAGTCCAGCTCGTACTGGACGACGCGGGCCGTCATGTGGTGTCCCGCGTGCCAGCGGACGAAGGAGCGGACGGCCTCCGCGAGGCGCTCGGCGGCCGTGCCCTCGCTCGCGACCGCGCGGCGCAGGATCGCGAGCGCCTTGTCGTGGCCGATCCGGCTGATCTTGAGGAGCAGCTCTTCCTTGGTCTTGTAGTGGATGTAGAGCGCGGCCGGGCTCATGCCGGCGCGGCTCGCGATGTCGCGGGTCGTGGTCGCGTGGTAGCCGCGCTCGGCGAACGCCTCCACCGCGGCGACCAGCAGCCGCCGGGCGGCGTCCGGCGTGACGTCGGCCCACGGCATCTCGTCCGTGACCTCGTCGTCCTCGACGACCTCACCGTCGACGCGCTCGTCCTGCGTCATCGCTGCACTCACATCCTCCCGTGGGGCTGGTGGCACACCATACCCTCCGGGGTGAGCGGGCGCTTAGGTGGCGGGCGTTGGAAGGGTGCGGTGGGGCGGGGGCAAAAGATTGTCCTCAATCGCCGGACGGGCTTGGTTTGCCGGGCACGGGCTTGGTTTGCCGGGCACGGGCTTGATTGCCTATGCCACCGGTTTGAAGGGGTCGTGGTCGGCGAGGATTTTTTCCAGGCGGGCCTGGTCGACGCGACTGACGATCTGGCCGGCCTCCTGGCGGTCGCGGATGACCTTGGCGAGGGTGAAGGCGGAGGTCGTGAGGTAGAGGACCGAGATGCCGAGGAAGGCGCGGATCCAGCCGCTCGCGTCGAGGCTGTAGATGCCGATGCCGACAGCGAGGAGCGCGATCGCGAACGAGGCGACCGCCTGGCCGTAGAAGGCCACCGTGTTCTGCTGCTTGACCGGAGTGTCACTGCTCATGCCGCACAGCATCGGGCGGACGGGGCCGTAGCCCTATCCGCCCGCGTACTCATCATCTACGTGTGTGCGTACTCAGAACGCCGAGACCCCCGTCAGCGCGCGGCCGATGATCAGCTTCTGGATCTGGCTCGTGCCCTCGTAGAGGGTCATGACGCGGGCGTCGCGGAGCAGCTTGCCGACCGGGTACTCGTCGATGTAGCCGTAGCCGCCGAAGACCTGGAGGGCGTTGTTCGCCGCGCGGACCGCCGCCTCGGACGCGAACAGCTTCGCCTTGGACGCCGCCGTCGCGAAGTCCTCGCCGCGTTCGACGAGGTCGGCGACGCGCCAGGTGAGGAGGCGGGCCGCGTCCACGTCGACGGAGATGTCGGAGATCAGCTCCTGGACCAGCTGGTACGAGGCGATGGGCTTGCCGAACTGCTCGCGCTCGCCCGCGTATCCGACGGCCGCGTCGAGCGCGGCCTGGGCTATGCCCACGCAGCCGGCGGCCACCGACATCCGGCCCTTGGCGAGCGCGGACATGGCGATCGAGAAGCCCTTGCCCTCGGGGCCCATCATCGCGGAGGCGGGGACCCGGACGTCCTCAAGGACCAGCTCGGCGGTGGCCTGGCCGCGCAGGCCGAGCTTGCCGTGGATGGTGTTGCGGGTCAGGCCCGGGGTGTCGGTGGGGACCAGGAAGGCGGAGATGCCCTTGTGGCCGGGGGTGTCGTTGGTGCGGGCGAAGAGGAGGACGACGTCGGCCCAGGTGCCGTTGGTGATGAAGATCTTCGTGCCGTTGAGTACGTAGTCGTCCCCGTCGCGGACGGCGCGGGTGCGGAGGTCGGCCGGGTTCGAGCCGTGGCCGGGCTCGGTGAGGCCGAAGCAGCCGAGCGCGTCGCCCGCCGTCAGGCTCGGGAGCCAGTGCCGCTTCTGCTCCTCGCTCGCCCACTGCTGGATCGGCTTGGTGACCAGGCCGAGGGAGACCGAGACGATGCCGCGGACCGAGGAGTCGCCGCGGCCCAGTTCCTCGGTGACGAGGGCGTACGAGAGGTGGTCGCCGCCGGAGCCGCCGTACTCCTCGTCGATGGTCAGGCCCAGGAAGCCGATCTCGCCGAGCTTCTTGACGATGCCCCGGTCGACCTCCTCGGCCCGGTCCCACGCCACCACGTTCGGCGAGATCTCGCGGTCCACGAAGTCCTTGGCGAGCTGTCGCACCGCCGCCTGCTCCTCGCTCAGCTCCAGGTTCATGGCCACTCCCGCGTGAATCGACTCGTGCAAGCATTAATTAGCACTGCTAGTTTTAGGTTCGCAGCCCTACTATGTGCCGCATGGCCCGACCGCGCAAGCCCCTCCTGAGCAGAGATCGAATCGTCGACGCCGCCCGCGCCCTCGTCGACACCGAGGGCCTCGCGGCCGTCTCGACGCGGCGGCTCGCCGCCGAGCTCGGGGTGAGCGGGCCCTCGCTCTACAACCACTTCCGTACGAAGGACCAGATCCTGGAAGCGGTCGCCGACTCGGTGAGCGCGCAGGTCGACCTGTCGATGTTCGACGGGAACCACGAACACGACTGGCGCACCGCGCTGCACGACTGGGCCGTCTCCTACCGGGCGGCGCTGCGCGCGCACCCGAACATCGTCCCCGTGCTCGCCCAGGGCCCCGGGCACCGGCCGGCCGGTCTGCGGCTCGCCGACGCGGTGTTCGGCGCGATGGTCGACGCCGGGTGGCCGCCGCCGCAGGCCACGTCCATCGGCGCGCTCATGCGGTACTTCGTGACCGGGTCGGCGCTCGGCTCGTTCGCGGGCGGCTTCCCTGACGACGAGGCGGCGTACGACCCCGCCGACTATCCGCACCTCGGGCAGGCGCACCTGCTCGCCGAGCGGCAGGACGAGGTCGACGACCGGGCCTTCGAGACCGGGCTCACGGCGCTGCTCGACGGGCTCGCCGTGCAGTACGAGCAAGTGGCGGCGGGGGCGCGCTGATGGCGGCAGGGGTCCGCTGACAGCGGCTGCGGCGCGCTGACGTTTCGGTGCGGGCCGAAGGGTGGCCGGGCCATCCTTGTCCCATGGCCGCTTCCAAGGAACCCGGGGCTCCGCGCCTCGCCGCGCTCGCCTCACTGATCGCCGACGAGACGCGGGCCGCCTGCCTGCTCGCGCTGCTCGACGGGCGGGCCTGGACGGCGGGCGAGCTGGCGCGGCACGCGGGGGTGGCGGCGTCGACCGCGAGCGAGCACCTCGGCAAGCTCGTCGCGGGCGGGCTGCTCGCCGAGGAGCGGCAGGGGCGGCACCGGTATCTGCGGCTCGCCGACGCGCGAGTGGCGCAGCTCCTGGAGGGGCTCGCCGGGTACGCCGTGCCGGACGGCGGTGAGCGGCCTCCTACGCTGCGGGCCGCGTCGGCGCGGACGGCGATGGCGCGCGGGCGGACCTGTTACGACCATCTCGCGGGGCGGCTCGGGATCGCGGTCACCGAGGCGATGGTGGAGCGCGGACTACTGCTGCCCGATGTCGACTCGTCGACCTTCGCGCTGACCGACGCCGGGCACGGCTGGTTCCGCGGGCTCGGCGTGGCGCTGGAGCCGGGGGCGCGGCGGCCCCTGGTGCGCGGCTGCCTCGACTGGACGGAGCGCCGGCTCCACCTGGCCGGGCGGGCGGGCGCCGCACTGTGCGCGCACGCCTTTGCGGCGGGGTGGGTCGAGCGGATCGGGTCCGAGCGGGCGGTGCGGGTGACCGGGGTCGGGGAGCGGGCGCTGCGGGCGGAGTTGGGGGTGGGCGGGGTCGGCTGAGGTCCGCCGAGGGTGCGGGGTGTGGCGTGATCCCGCCCCCGGCCAGGGCCTTCCCAGGAAGTAGCTGTAACGTACATTCGCCGGACCGGGAAACATCCTCGTAACACGGGAGCGGCGCATGGCGCAGACGGCGGATGCCGCGATTCACCAGGAAATCGGGCACAGTTGGGCAGCCGATTGCAGACAGTTCGTGCTACGCGTGCTGCGCGGGATCGGCCAGGTGACGTTTCTGCCGCGCGCGGTCACGGGGCTGCTGTTCGCCGCCGCGCTGTTCTCCGCCGGGTGGGAGTACGGGCTGTACGGGGTCGGGGGCGCGGCCGTCGGGACGGTGGTCGCGGCGTTGCTCGGGGTGGACAAGGAGCGGTTGACGCTGGGCATGGAGGGGTTCAACTCCTGCCTGGTGGGCGTCAGTTGTGCCGTGTTCCTGAATCCCGACCGGCTGTCCTCGGTGCTTGTCGCGCTGCTCGGGTGTGCCGCGGCGACCGTGGCGACCGCCGCGGCGGGGCGGGCGCTCGGGGCGTGGGGGTTGCCGGCGCTGACCTTGCCGTTCTGTCTTGTGGCGAGTGTGGTGACGATGGCGGCGCCAGGGTTCGCGCGGGTGTGGACCGGTGGGGGTGGCATCGCGGCGTTTCCGCGAGCGGTGGCCGGGGCGAGGACGGGGCTGGGGGTGGACGATGCCGTGCGGGGGTTCCTTGCCGGGTTCGGCCAGATCTTTTTGATGCCGCAGTGGTACGCGGGGGCGTTGGTGCTGGCCGGGTTGGTGGTCGCCGGGCCGCGGGTCGCGGGGGTGGCGTGTCTTGGGAACGTGGCCGGGATGGTGACCGCGTGGGCGCTCGGTGAGCCTGCCGCGCAGCTTGCCGATGGCACGTCCGCGTACAACGCGGTGCTTGTTTCGCTCGCGCTGTGCGGGGTGTTTTTGAAGGCGACGCCGCGGACGGTGGGGTACGCCGTCGCGGGGGCGGTGGCCGCGACCGTGTGCGCGCCGGCGTTCGGGGCGCTTGCGGCGCCGGTGGGCGGGCACATGTTCACGTGGCCGTTCGCGTTGACCACGCTGGTGTTCCTCGTCGCGGCGAGGTCGTTCCCTCGGTTGACCTCGCCGACCTGAGCGTATGTGTTTCAGCGGATCGTGGTTACGCCCCCCGGGGCTCTGCCCCGGACCCCGCTGCTCAATCGCCGCAGGGGCTTGAAATACCTGGCCGCACCGCCCGAGCGCCGCAGGGGCTTGAAATACCTGGCCGCACCGCCCGAGCGCCGCAGGGGCTTGAAGTGCGGATAAATCAAGCCCCTCCGGCGATTGAGGAGCGGGGTCCGGGGCGGAGCCCCGGGGCGTTGGCTACGCGGCCCCGACGAAGTGGTCACGGCCCCCGCGGAGCGGTTACGCCGATTCGAGGGTGGCGACGTCGAGTTTGGACATCTTCATCATCGCGGCGAGGACCCGGTCGGCGCGGGCCGTGTCGGGGTCGGCGAGGAGTTCGACGAGGCGGCGCGGCACGACCTGCCAGGACAGGCCGTACTTGTCCTTGCACCAGCCGCACGGCCCCGCCTCCCCGCCGTCCGCCGTGAGGCGCTCCCACAGGCGGTCGACCTCGGCCTGGTCGGCGCAGTCGACGGAGAGGGAGACGGCCTCGTTGAACTTGAACTCGGAGCCGCCGTTGAGCGCCTGGTACTCGTTGCCCGCGAGGCGGAACTCCATGGTGAGGACGGAGCCGGGGACGCCGGGGCCCTCCTTGCCCCAGCGCTGGACCGCGAGGACCTCGGAGTCGGAGCCGGGGAAGAGCGACATGTAGAAGTCGACCGCTTCCTCCGCCTTGCCGTCGAACCACAGGCAGGGGCGGATCTTCTGGGTGGTGGCGGGCATGGGGTGCCTCCTGGGTTCCCGTGTGGTGTGGTGCCCGGTCTGTTCTGTTTCAGGGTTCTCCACTTACAGACCGGGAGCCAGCCGGGAACTCATCGGCAAGACGGCGCTAGAACACCACCAGCGCGCGGCCGCCCTTGCCCGCCACCATGTTGTCGAACGCCGCCGGGATGCCGTCGAGCGCGATCCGCTCCGTCACCAGCGTGCTGAGGTCGAGGCGGCCCGCGCGGATGTGCTCGGCGAGGACGGGGAGGTCCTCGGCGGGGTTGGCGTTGCCGTAGACGCAGCCGGAGAGCGTGCGGCCCCAGTGGAAGATCTCCAGGGCGTTGAAGGTGACCTGCTGGTCCTTGCCTCCGATGCCGACGACCGTCGTACGGCCGCCGCGCCGCGTGGCCTCCCAGGCCGTACGGATCGTCACCGCGCGGCCGACGCACTCCACCGCCACGTCGACACCCTGTTTGCCGGTCAGACCGCGGATCTCGCGGGCCGTGTTCTCCGACGCGATCACGTAGTCCGTGGCGCCTGCCGCGCGCGCCAACTCCTCCTTCTCCGGCGAGACGTCCACCGCGATGATCTTCGCGGCGCCCGCGATGCGCGCCGCCTGGAGGGTGGCCAGGCCGACGCCGCCGACGCCGAAGACGGCGACCGTCTCCCCTTCCCGTACGCGCGCCGAGTGGTGCACCGCGCCGTACCCGGTGAGCACCGCGCAGCCCAGCAGCGCCGCGTCGGTGAGCGGGACGCCCGCCGGGGCCGGCAGGACGCAGTTCGCGGCGACCACCGTCTCCTCGGCGAACGCGGCGACGTTCAGGCCGGGGTGCAGGTCGGTGCCGTCGGATGCGCGCTTGGCGTGGATGTTGGCCGCGCCCGCCAGGGCGTTGGCGCACAGCCAGACCTCGCCCAGCTCGCAGGCCGGGCAACTGCCGCAGGACGGCGCCCAGTTCAGGACGACCGTGTCGCCCGCCGCGACGTGCGTGACGCCCTCGCCGACGGAGACCACGGTGCCCGCGCCCTCGTGCCCGAGGACGGCCGGGACCGGGACCCGCATCGTGCCGTTGGTCAGGGACAGGTCGGAGTGGCAGACCCCGGCGGCGGCAAGCTTGATACGGACCTGGCCCGGCCCCGGCTCGGGCAGGTCGATGTCGGTGATCTCCAGCGGGGAACCGACGGCGGTACAGACTGCGGCGCGGACCATAGAGGGCTCAACTTCCTTAGAACTGGAGGCTTAGAACTGGAGGCTTAGTACTGGAGGCTCAGAACTGGAGGCTCAGAACTGGAGGCTCAGAACTGGAGGGACTTGGTCTGGAGGTATTCCGACAGGCCGTGCGCGCCGAGTTCCCGCCCGACGCCCGACTGCTTGTAGCCGCCGAACGGGGCGAGCGGGTTGAAGCGGCCGCCGTTGATGTCGACCTGGCCGGTGTCCATGCGGCGGGCGAAGGCGGCGGCCTCGGCCTCGTCACCGGCCCAGACCGCGCCGGCGAGCCCGTACACGGTGTCGTTGGCGATGCGCAGGGCGTCGTCCACGTCCTCGTAGCGCAGGAGGGAGAGGACGGGGCCGAAGATCTCCTCCTGGGCGATGGTCATGTCGGGCGTGACGTCGGCGAAGACGGTGGGCGGGACGAAGTACCCCTTCTCGTGCGGGGTTTCGGTGCCGCCGGCCACCAGGCGGGCGCCCTCCTCTACACCCTTTTCGATGTAGCCGCGGACGCGCGCCTGCTGCTTGGCGTTGACGAGGGGGCCGATGCGGTCGCCGTACTTGGCTGCCGCCGCCGTCGCAAGCTCCACGGCCTCGTCGTACTGGGAGGTGTGGACCAGCATGCGGGTCCAGGCGCTGCACGTCTGGCCGGAGTTGCCCATGACGTTGGCGACGCCGACGTTGACCGCCTTCCCCAGATCCGCGCTCGGCAGGATGACGTTGGCCGACTTGCCGCCCAGCTCCAGGGCGACGCGCTTGACCGCCGCGCCCGCCGTGGCGCCGATGCGGCGGCCGACCGCCGTGGATCCGGTGAAGGAGACGAGGTCGACGTCCGCGTGCTCGGCGAGCGCCTGCCCGGCGACCGGGCCGAGGCCGGTGACGAGGTTGAACACGCCCGCCGGTATACCCGCTTCGTCCACGGCCTCCGCGAACAGCTGGGCCGTGAGCGGAGTGTCCTCGGCGGGCTTGAGGACGACGGTGCAGCCCGCGGCGAGGGCCGGGGCGACCTTGGCGACGATCTGGTGCAGCGGGTAGTTCCACGGCGTGATCGCGCCGACGACACCGACCGGCTCCGCGTAGACCGTGGAGTTGCCGACCTTCTCCTCGAAGGGGTGGGTGGCGGCGAGTTCGGCGTACGTACCGGCGACCGCGATCGGCAGGCCCGCGTGCACCGCCTGGGAGAACTGCGCCGGGGCGCCGAGTTCGGCGGTGACCGTCTCGGCGATCTCGTCCTTGCGGGCCGCGAGCACGTCACGCAACGCCGCGATGCGCTTGGCGCGTTCGGCGGGCGGGGTCGCGGCCCAGGCGGGGAACGCGGCGCGGGCGGCGCGCACCGCCGCGTCCACGTCCTCGGCGGTTCCTGCCGGTACGTGGCCGATGACCCGCTCGTCCTTCGGATCGACGACGGCGATGGTGTCGCCGCCACCGGCCGCGCGCCAGGCGCCGTCGATGTACATCCCGTCGTGGGCCTCGTACACCCCGTCGTGGGCCTTCATGGCACTCCCTCAGCCGCAGTATGTCCTGGCGCCCCAAACTAGCGCCGCTAGTTTCAGGGGTCCAGAGGCTGCCCGGAGTGCCTGGTCAGTGCCGTTGGCGAGGTTTGTCGCGTTGCCGGGCGCGAGGCACCCGTGCTCGCTCCCCTCCCGCGCCCTGCTTCGCGCCGCCCCTGACCCCGAGCCCCGCCGCCACGAACAGCAGCCCGCCCAGCATCACGAACGGCGCCGCCGTCCCGGCGACTCCCGCGACGAGCCCCGCCGACGCCGGGGCCGCGACCTGCCCGAGCCGGTTCCCGGTCAGCCGGAGCGCGAGCGCGGTGGAGCGGGCCTCGTCCGGCGCGGCCTGCACGACCGTGGTCATGGACAGCGGCTGGCCCACCCCCAGGCAGAACCCGAGGACGACGAGCATCGCACCGAGCGCCCACACCGGCACCGGCAGCGCGATGCCCGCGCACAGCAGCGCCGCCAGCAGACACGTCGTCGCGATCAGGGCGGTCCTGCCGAGCCAGTTGATGAGCGGCGTCATGACCAGGCGGCAGGCGACCGTGGCGCCCGCGCGCAGGCTGAGCAGCACGCCGACCACGGAGGGCGCGATGCCCCGGTGCTCGCCGACGACCGGCAGATACGCGGTGAGGATGTCGGTGGCCGACAGGACGGCGAGGCTGATGAAGATGCCGCCGGGCACGCCACGCGTGCGCAGGATGCGGTGCACGGGCACCCGCGAGGCGTCCTTCGTCCGCGAACCCGCCTCCGTACGACGGGACTCGATGCGCCACAGCGACGTCACGGCCAGCGCGCAGACGCCCGCCGAGACGAGCAGCGCGAGCGCGCTGGTGCCCGCCATGTCGCCGTGGCCGTCGATGAGGGCGCCGGTGGCGATGGGCCCGACGAGCTGGCCGAGCGAGGCGCCGATGGTGAAGTGGCCGAAGTTGCGGTCCTGTTCGTCGGGCGCGGACTGCCGGGCCACGATCGACTGGGCGCCGATGACGAAGCACAGATGCCCGAGCCCCATCACGCCGCTCCAAGCGGCCATCGCCACAAGGGAGTTCGCGAGCCCGCTGAGCGCACACCCACCGGCGATGAGCACGACGCCCACCGGGAGCAGCGGCGCGCACCTCCCGTGGTCGGTGCGCCGCCCGAGCGGTACGGCGGCGAACAGCGGGAGCAGCGCGTAGACCCCCGCGATGACGCCGACGGCACGCTCGTCGGCGCCGAGCGCGAGGGCCCGGTAGGAGACCGCGGGCCGCGCCATCGACACCGCCCCCTGCGCGAAGCTGAAGGCGATGACGAGGCGGAGCAGCCAGGCACGAGTCATCGGGTCACGACTCATGAGGTCACAGGATTCATCGGGTCACACGATTCATTGGGTCACACGATTCCGAACAGCAGACCGGCGCCGAGGACGACCAGCGCGGTCAACGCCGCCCATTTCACAGTGAACTTGGTGTGGTCGCCGAACTCGACCTTAGCCATGCCCACCAGCACGTACACCGCCGGGACCAGCGGGCTCGACATGTGCAGCGGCTGACCGGCGAGCGAGGCGCGGGCGATCTCCAGGGTCGAGACGCCGTGCGCGTTCCCGGCCTCGGCGAGCACCGGCAGGATGCCGAAGTAGAAGCCGTCGTTGGACATGAAGTACGTGAACGGGATGGACAGCACGCCCGTGACGAGCGCCATGTGCGGGCCCATCCAGTCGGGGATCCCGCCGACGACCCACTTCGCCATGTGGTCGACCATGCCGGTGCCTTGGAGCACACCGGTGAAGACGGCGGCGGCGAACACCATTCCGGCGACATTGAGCACGTTCTCGGCGTGCGCGCCGATCCGGGCCTTCTGGTCGCCCATGTGCGGGAAGTTGACCGAGAGGGCGAGCGCGGCGCCGAGCATGAACAGCACCGGGATCGGCAGCAGTTCCATGATCATGGCGGCGAGGAGCGCGACCGTGAGCAGCGCGTTGAACCAGTAGAGCTTGGGGCGCAGGGTGGCCCGGTTCGGGTCGAGCCCGGAGAAGGTCTCGCCCTCCTCGTTCTCGTACGAGGGGGTGGCCGCGGACCCGCCGGTGGCACCCTTGCCACCGCCGACCCCGACGAGGACCTTCTCCTCGGCCTCGACGGTCTCGGTCACCGCGGCGTCCTCGTCGAGGGAGAGGTAGCCGAGCCGCTTGCGCTCGCGGCGCCCGAGGACGTACGAGAGGGCGAACACGAAGAGGAGACCGACGGCGAGCGCCGGGATCATCGGTACGAAGATGTCGCTGGCGTCGACCTTGAGCGCGGTCGCGGCGCGGGCGGTGGGGCCGCCCCAAGGCAGCGTGTTCATCACGCCGTTGGCGGTGGCGGCGACGCCGGTCATCACGATGAGGCTCATCTTCAGGCGCTTGTACAGCGGGTACATCGCCGAGACGGTGATCATGAAGGTGGTGGAGCCGTCGCCGTCGAGCGAGACGATCGCGGCGAGCACGGCGGTGCCGACGACGATCCGCACCGGGTCCGCCTTCGCGAACTTCAGGATGCCGCGCACGATCGGGTCGAAGAGGCCGACGTCGATCATCACGCCGAAGTAGACGATCGCGAACATCAGCATGGCCGCGGTCGGCGCGAGGTCGGCGACGCCGTCGAGGACGTAGTCGCCGAGGTTGGCGCCCTTGCCCACCAGGACGCAGAACAGCGCCGGTATGAGCACGAGCGCCGCGATCGGCGACACCTTCTTCATCATGATCAGCACCAGGAAGGTGGCGATCATGCCGAATCCGAGGATGGTCAGCATGGAGGGGTTCCCTAACGTCTGCGTTCGCCTTCGAACAGTTGCCGTGGGGGTGGCAGCCAGCGAGACGTTAGGTGGGCCGATCAAGCGTTAACAAGATGTTGACGCGTGAGCAATAAGCGCAAAACTCCAGGTCACAGGCCAGGTATTAGAGCCGGTCGAAGAGGAGGAGGCCGCCCCGGGTGCCGACGGCGAGTTCACCGCGGGGGCCGGAGGCGAGGGCGGTGCAGGGGGCCGGGAGCGCGATCCGGTGGCGCTCCTCGACGTCGGCGAGGCCGATGAGCGACACCGTGTCACCGGCGGCCAGGGCGCCGAGGCCGGTGCCGGGCAGCGGCGTGGCGTGCGTCGGGCGCCGCAGCGGGGGCTCGTGGGTCTCGACCGGCCGCAGGATGACGGTCTTGCGGCCGGTGCCCCGCGGCCGGTCCGGGTACAGCCAGCGGCGCAGCTCCGCGGTGTCGTAGCGCAGCAGGCCGCTCTTCGGGTCGACCACGAGGAAGTGGCCCGTCCCGGGGACCGGGAACACGTCCAGTACTTCGCGGCGCATGGGCAGATGCCATCGGGCGGGGTGGTCCCGGAGCCGATACCCGGCACCGGAGCGCTCGAACTCCCAGACCGCGCCGTCCGCCCGGTCCCCCTCGCGCCGCGCGAGCCACCCCTCGTGGTCGGCCAGGGTTTCGTAATCCGGGGTGCCGAGCGTCGCGTCGATCCGCCCGTCCGGCGTCACGTCCCAGCGTTCGACGAGGCCCCACCGGCTGCGCGCGAAAAGCCCGGCCCCCGTCAACAGGCCCGGGTCCCAAGCGAGTTCACGCACCCCGCTCTCGCACAGCGGGCGCAGTCGGCCGGTTGGCGTGCCGTCGTCGGCGTCCCGCATCACGACCGTGCCGTCGGGGCCGCCCACCGCGACCGCCCCGCCCGGCAGCACGGCGAGCGCGGACACCGGGCGCGGCGCGTCCAGCGCCTCTTCCGGCGCCGCGCCTTCGGCGCCGTCGAGCCGCCACACCCGGCCCTCCGTGTCCGCGCCCAAGGGCCCGGTCGCGTCCGCGGCGGCAGCGGTGATCACGCGCGGCATGCGGCGCCGGACGCCGTCCGCCGTGACGACGTCGCCGCCCCGGCCCGCGCTCACCGGCCCGCCGTCCGCTACGGCGAGCGCCTCCACCGCCAAGCCGTGCGCGGCACGCCGCTCCCACAGCGGGCGCAGTTCGGGCAGCGCCCACTCCTGTACGCCGCCCGACTCGTCGCCGACCGCGAGCCGGCCGGAGCCGTCGCAGGCCAGGGCGGTCACTTCGGTGCCGGTCGCCGCGCTCGCCCCGGCCGCGTGGCCCGCCGCGACGTCCCAGCACAGCAGGCGTCCGGTGTCGGTCCCGGCCACGACGACGGCGCGACCACGGGCCCGCCCCGCACCCAGCGCGGTCACCCGCTCCGGGTACGGGACGGTGAACTGCCGCTCCCGGTACCGGAGTCCGTGGCGCAGCTCCAGGACGCGCACGTCGCCGCCGTGCTCGCCGGTGGCCACGTAGTCGTCCCCCACGGCCGCGCACGCGATGAGCGGCACCTCCCAGGGCGGCCGGTCGGGGGCCGGGTGGTGCCACAGTTCGCGCGGCGTCACCGGGTCCCAGCAGCGGATGTCGTGGTCCTCGCCGACGCTGACCAGGGCGCGGGCGCCGTCGGGGCCGTGGACCTCGCCGACCGCGAGGACGGGGCCCTCGTGTGCGTTGACGCTCACCACGTCCGCCGCGTACGGGGTCGGCCACAGGCGCAGTACGCCGTCCGTGCCGCCGACGCAGACCGTGCCGCCGTCCAGGGCGCACAGCGCGCTCGCCTCGTGCCGCTCCCGCTGACCGCCGACCTGGTCGCCGGTCACGAGGTCGTACAGCTGGAGGCCGTGGGTGTCGCCCTGCACCGAGACACAGCGCGTGCTGCCGAGCGTGAACGTGGCGAGCCGGGTGGTATCGCCGGTGTCGATGCGCTGCGGCAGGCCGAGCGGGCGTCCGCTGTCGGCGTCCAGGCGGTGCAGTTGGCCGCCGGTGGTGGCGACGGCGACGATCCACTGCCGCTCCGTGCGGCTCACGGCGAGGTCGGCGACGCGGCCGACACCCGTGAGCAGGGTGCGTACGGGTTCGCCCGTGCGCAGGGAGGCCAGGCGGACGCTGCCGTCCTCGGCCGCCGCGACGACGAGCGGGCCCTGCGCGTGCCCGGGGATCGCGGCGAGCGCGGTGACCGCGGTGGTGTGTCCGGTGGTGACGCGGACCGTGGCGTCGGCGCCCACGACCCGGGCGACGGTGCCGTCCTCGTAGCCGATGAGGGCCTCGCCGCGGAGTCCTGCGGGGGCGAGGCAGGCGGTGACGCGGGCGTCGTCGAGGGACAGTCGGTGGATGCCGAAGGCTCCGACGAAGGTGCTCGGGTGGCGGTCCTGTTGGTTCATGAAGCGCAAGGCGGTCTCGTGGCCGAGACGGCGCACCTGGGATCGGGTCAGCCTGCCGCGGTCGTCGGTCTCCCGCTCGTGCAACTCGTAGACCAGGACGGTTCCTTGAGGGAAGTGCAGGTAGGCGTGGGCGGGCACCAACGACCCCTCGGCCGCCTCGATGCCACCCGTCACCTGCACGGCTCGCGCCTGCCGCAGCGGCCTGAGCCCGGCCTCCGGGTCGAAGTCCGGCTGCGCCGCGAGCTCCCACGTCCAGCGGTGGATCCCTCGCATGTGCAGCAGGCGCACGTGCCTGACCTCCGGGTCGAGGCCGCCCTCCCAGTTCTGCTCGTGCGCCAAAGCGGCGACCGAAAGGGGAAGTTGACCGGGCGACACCAGCGTACGTCCCTGCACGCCGTCCGGAACGCCGCCCAGATCCCGCCACTCACCCGACTCCAGATCCATCCACGCCCGCGTCTCCGCACCGGCGCGCAGCTCGAAGTACATGGCGCCGCGCCCGCCCGCCACCAGTATCACCACCCCCACCTCCGGCCGCCCCGCCATCCCCTCGTACCACCACGGCCCCTCCTGCGGGTTCCACGCCGCCCACCGCGCCCGCCACGGCAGCGGCTGCGGCTGCGCGCCCGCGTCGCAGGAGCGGGCGAGGGTGTCCGCCTTGCGGCAGACCGCGGCGAGCCGAAGCCGGGCGCGGAGTTCGGGGTCGGTGGCGCCGGTGCCGTCGACGTCCCGCAGTTCGGTCTCCATGTCGCGGACGGCCTGTGCGGCTCGGCGGCCCTGCGTCGTACGGGCCCGTGGCAGCGCCGCGAGGAGCGGTCCCGGGGCCGAGCCGAGGACGAATCCGGCGTCGTCGAGGAGCGGGTCGAGTACGCCGCCCTCGGCCGCGTGCAGCGCCAAGTAGCGCCGTACGTAAGCGTGTTGTACGTCGCTCAGGACCTCGCTCACCGTGCGTTGCACGGCCCGTTCGTCCCGGCCTTCCCGCAGGTGCTCGATGAGGGCGCGGTGGTACACGCGGTACACGGAGCCGCCGTCCTCGACGGCCTCCACGAAGTACGAGCCGGCTTCCGCGCGCAGCCACACCACGTCCTCGGTGGTGTACTCGGTGCCGGCGAGCGCGGAGGCGAGGCGGGGCCAGATGCCTGCCCAGGGAAGTCCGGCGCCCTGCGCGAAGGCGAGCGGGAGCAGCAGGTCGCGGGCCTTGTCGGCGAGCGGCCCGAGGCGGCCCGCGAGGTCGCGTTCCATGGCCGGGCCGGGGAAGCGCGGCAGCGCGGCGCGCCACTCGGCGTCGTACGGGTCGGGGATGCCGGGCCCGCGGGCGATGGTGCGGGAGGTGATCAGGGCGACGAGGAACGACAGGCCCGCGCTCTCGGCGACGGCGTCCGCGATGGCGTCGACGCGTTGCGGGTCGGCGCCCTTCAGGACCGAGTCGCGGTCGCCCAGCAGGGTGCGGATGTAGGCGCGCACGGCGGCCGGGTCGGCGTACCGGTCGTCGTCGAGGTCGACGAAGCGCGCCGCGTCGGGGAATCTGCGGGCGATGTGCGGGCGCCCGCCGACGAGGAGGCGCAGCGGGAGGCGGCGGGCCGGGTCGACGAGCGGGGCGAGGAGTTCGTCGACGATCTCATCGGGGTCGAGGGCCTCGTCGAGGGAGTCGACGAGGACCACCAGGGAGTCGGTGCGGGTCTGGAGGTGCGCGGCGAGCTCGCCGAGGGATCCGGCCGCGCCACCGGCGCCCGCGGAGATGGCGTCGAGGATCTGCCGCCGCGTCTTGTGGCTCGCGTCGACCGCCACGGTGACGGCCCCCACCTCGGGCAGGGCCTCGGGCAGTCCTTCCGTGGGCACCGAGTCGCGCCGCGCGGGGTCGGAGAGGACGGCGACGAGGCCCAGGAGCGCGGACTTGCCCGAGCCTGGCAGCCCGGTCACCACGCACAGCCGCTCCTCGGCCCGGCCGGGGCCGAGCCAGGAGGTGAGGTCGCCGAGAGCGGTGTGCCGGCCCGTGAAGTTCCAGACGTCTTCGGTGGCGACGTCGGTGCCGCGGGCGCGGGGCGCGAAGAAGGTGCGCAACTCCTGTTCCCTGGCCCGCTTCTCACGGGCCCTCAGGTCGCTCCTCCGCTGGATGTCGTCGATCCGGCTGTCGGCGGCGCCCGGTACGTGGCGGGGGTTCGGCAGGAAGTCCGGGATCCTTCCCGACCCCTGGAGCAGGCCCCACGTGACGCGCTGCGAGGGCGCGGCTCCGGGGTCCCGGTCGATGGCGTCCATGACGTCGCCGATGGCGATGTGCGCGGGGGCGTTCCCGGCCGTGGCGAGGTCGTGCACCGCCCGGACGAAGGCCTTGGACAGGTCGCCCGCCTGCGCCTGCTCCGTGTGCCGGGCCGACGCGACGAGGACGAGGCCGGTGCTGCCGTGCCCGGTGCCGGCCACGCGTCCTCGGCGCACGTCGAGGGCGCCGCGGGCGGCGGCGTCGGTGCCGGTCTCCGCGTAGCAGGTGTCGAGGACGACGAGGACCCGTTCGATGGCGGTGCCCTCCCAGAGGTGGGCCACGAGGCGGTCGGCGGGCAGCGCGGTGCCCAGCAGGTCGGCGTCGTCGCTGTCGGCGAGCAGCAGGTAGTGCTCGCCGCTGTACTCGGGGACCACGCCGTGGCAGGCGAGGTAGAGGACGACGTAGTCGTCGGGTCCGCGGTCCGGGTGCATGGCGAACGCCCGGATGCCGCTTTCGAGTTCCTGCCTGGTCGGGTTGGCGGGCAGTTCGGCGCCGCGCTCGAAGCCGAGCTCGTCGAGGAAGAGCTTCTCCATCCGCCGGACGTCGTCGGCGAGTTCGGGGCGGGCGTCCTCGGGGTGGGCGTACACGTCGGTGACCGCCGCCGCCAGCAGGAAGCGCCGCGGCTCCGTGGGGTCGGCGGGCCGCTCAGCCGTCACGCCACCCCTCCCGCACCGCCTCGCCCGCCTCCGCCGTGCACAGGTAGCGCGCCACGTCGTGCGCCTTCGCGCCGTTGTCGACGAGGTGGCCGCGCACCCGGTCGCCGAACAGCGGGCGCAGGTCCTTGGCCAGCGCCACGACGTCCCCGACGTCGGCGATGTTGGTCCACCGCTCCAGACCGCCCGGCCAGTCCCCCGGCTTGCCGCCCTCGCCGACCCGCAGCCGCTCGAAGACGAGGTTACGGATCCCGAGCGGCGAGCCGAGCGTCAGCAGGGAGCGGACCGGCCACTCGGGGTGCGCGCACAGCGCCTCGTACGCGACGACGCTGCCCAGGGAGTGGGCGACGACCATGCGGGCGTCGTCGGTGACGGCGGCCTCGACGCGGCGCCGCACCTTGGCGTGCACGTCCGGGTCGGTGAGGTAGGCGCGGACCTGCTGGAGGTCGAGGACGAGCGCGCGCATCGCGAGTCCGGCGAAGAACCGGGAGCGGCTGAGCGCGTTCAGGGCGCGCTGGACGGTGCGGGGTGTGCGGGCGAGGGTGCGGGCGTCGGGCGACACGACGGCGGGGTCGGTGCGGGCGGCCTCCGCCCACCACTCCAGGAGCAGTTCGGTCTCCAGTCCTTCGGCGACGTCGGCGGCGGTGCGGGGCGGGTCCTGGATGCCGAGGGGGCGGCCGGGCGGGCGGAACAGGTCGCCGTAGAAGACGCAGGTGAGATCGGTGGCGGGGAGCGGGTCGGCGGGGGACGGATCGGCGGCGCGGGTGAGTCCGTCGACGAGCGCGGGATGCCATGCGGCGTGCAACTGCCGCTCACCGGAGTGCTGTTGACCGATCCCGTGAATGCACACCACGCGTGTCATGCGCCCCCCGTACCCGCAGGTTCATGCCCGTCCATGCCCGTTCCCGAGTGAGATCACCATAACAACGGGCCAGGCCATGGGCGCCGTTCGGCCGACGATCGGTCAGTCGAGTACATCGGTCAGTCGAGCACGTCGGTCAATCGAGTACGTCGGCCAGGTAGGCGCGCAGCAGCTTGCGCACCTCGGCGATGATCGCCGCGTCGCCGCGCACCGGGTCGATGCGGAACGCGAGCCGTACGAGCGCGTCGGCGGACTCGACGGCGACCAGGAACGTGCGGCGCAGCGTCGCGTCCGGGGTGCGGTCGAGGTGCGGGGCGAGCAGCTCCGTGAGGGTGTCGGCGACACGGTGGTTGGGCTCGGCCTCCGGGGCGCCGACGGGGAGTTGGGTGCCGAAGTCGACGAGGGAGAAGCCGGGCGCCGTGCGCTTCATGGCCAGGTATTCGTCGAGGATCGCATCCATCGCGGCCCGCCAGTCACCGGCGGGCACGTCCTTGAGGTGGACGGTGACCCGCCGCACGTACCGCTCCAGGTTCCGCTGCGCCAGCGCGTCGACGAGGGCCCGCTTGTTGCCGAAGAAGCGGTAGACCGAGCCGATGGGCACCTCGGCGCGCTGGGCGACGGCGCGGGTGCTCAGCTCGTCGTAGCCCGTCTCGTCGAGGAGGTCGGCGCAGGCGTCGAGGATCCGGGTCAGACGCTCGGCGCTGCGCCGCTGAACGGGGGTGCGGCGCAGGGACGTTGGATGGGCCATGCCCGTCAGCCTAGGGCAGCCCTCGGGTTCGCCTATGGGGACGCGGTCAGGTCCGCCGTGGCCTCCACAGGGTCTTCAGCGACCGCCCACACTGTGTGGTCGTCGGCGTAGAGGCGGGCGGTGAGGTGGTGGGTGCCGCGGCTGAGGCGGCTGCCGGGGATGCGGTGGTCGACGGCGCGCAGACGGGCGATGCGGCGGCCGTCGAGGTAGAGCAGGGCGTAGCCGCGGCCGTGCACGGCGCGGGCCGGGGTGCCTTCGGGGCTGAGGCGGAAGCGGCGCACCCAGATCCGGACGTCCCAGCCGCCCGCCGGGCCCGTCACGGGCTTCACGATCAGGCCGACCTCGGGCGCGCCCTTCTCGGGGATCCGGCGGTAGTGGTGGCCCTCGGAGTCGGTGCGGTCGAGGACCTCGCCGACGTGCCGCGGCCCGCCGTCGCCGTCGCCGCCCCCGCAGCCGGCGCCACCCGCGAGGAGCGCGCACGTCAGCAGTGCGGCGGCGAGCGCGCGGAGCCTCGGGATCCTGGGCATGTCACGGACGGTAGAGGACGGTTCACGTCGGCGGATCCCCCGCGGGGAGGAAGGTCGCGGGTCCTGGTGGTCTTGCGCGGACCACCCCCGAATCCTACGGTGATACATAGGAATCATTGACGAGGGAGCGATGATGAGCGGGGCCACGATGAGCGGGGACGCACGCAAGACGGCACAGAATCTCGACTATCTGTCGGGGTTCGGGAACGAGCACGGTTCCGAAGCCGTGCCGGGGGCCCTGCCCGAGGGGCGCAATTCGCCGCAGCGCGCACCGCTCGGCCTCTACGCGGAGCAGCTCAGCGGCGCCGCGTTCACCGAACCCCGGGCGCACAACCGCCGTTCGTGGCTGTACCGGATCCGCCCGTCGGCGGCGCACCCGGAGTTCACGCGTGTCGACAACGGTTCGGTGCGCTCGGCCCCGTTCACCGAGACCGTCCCCGACCCCAACCGGCGCCGCTGGAACCCGCTGCCCGAGCCCGCGCCGGGCACGGACTGGCTGGCGGGCCTGTGGACGCTCGGCGGGAACGGCGACGCGACGCAGCGCAGCGGCATGGCCGTGCACCTCTACCACGCCAACTCCCCCATGACGGACCGGGTGTTCAGCGACGCGGACGGCGAGCTGCTGATCGTGCCCGAGCGGGGCGGGCTGCTGCTGCGCACCGAGTTCGGGCTGCTCGCGGTCGAGCCGAACGAGGTCGCGCTGATCCCGCGCGGGGTCCGCTTCCGCGTGGAATTGCTCGACGACTCCGCGCGCGGGTACGTGTGCGAGAACTACGGCGCCCCGTTCCGCCTCCCCGACCTGGGCCCGATCGGCGCCAACGGCCTCGCGAACGCGAGGGACTTCAGGGCCCCGGTCGCCGCGTACGAGGATGCCCCCGATGACGCCGCCCGGCCGGTCGAGGTGGTCAACAAGTTCTGCGGCAACCTCTGGTCGGCCGTCTACGACCACTCCCCGCTCGACGTCGTCGCCTGGCACGGCAATCACGTCCCGTACGTGTACGACCTGCGCCGCTTCAACGTCATCGGCACCATCTCGTACGACCACCCGGACCCGTCCATCTTCACGGTGCTGACGTCTCCGTCCGACACCCCGGGGCTCGCGGGCGTCGACTTCGTCGTGTTCGCGCCGCGCTGGCTGGTGGGCGAGGACACGTTCCGGCCGCCGTACTTCCACCGGAACGTGATGAGCGAGTACATGGGGCTCATCGAGGGGGCGTACGACGCGAAGGCCGAGGGCTTCGTCCCCGGCGGCGGCTCGCTGCACAACATGATGTCGGCGCACGGCCCGGACCGGGACACGTTCGACAAGGCGAGCGCGGCGGAGCTGAAGCCGCAGAAGGTGGACGACGGTCTGGCGTTCATGTTCGAGACGCGCTGGCCCGTCACGCTCGCCCCGCACGCGGCGACGGCCGGGCATCTGCAGCGCGGCTACGACGACGTGTGGCGCGGCCTGGAACGCCACTTCCGCGGATAGGGCCGTGGCGTCCTGGCCTCCGCCGCATTGCACCACTCCCCCCACGACCGGTACGGATAACCCGTGACGTCATTCGCCCCGGACTCGATCGTCCTGAACCGCAAATTGCCGCTCTGGTATCAGGTGTCGCAGTCCCTGCGCGCCTCGATACTCGGGAGAGCGCCGCAGGACCCGCTGCGCCTGCCCACCGAGGAACAGCTCGCGGGCCATTACGGGGTCTCGGTCCTCACCATGCGTCAGGCTCTGAAGGAACTGGAGGACGAGGGGCTCATCACGCGGCACCGGCGGCGGGGCACGTTCATCGAGCCGGATGCCCAGCAGGGCGCGCCGGTCCGCCTGTTGGGGTCGGTCGACGCGATCGTCGCGCAGCAGTCCGGCATGACGACGCGGCTCCTCAACCACGGCACGGTGCCGGTGCCGGTGGCCTTCGCCGAGCACTTCCCGGGGGCGGCGACGGTCCCCTCGTACCACCGGCTGCGCGCCGACGAGAAGACCGGCGAACCCACGAACCACGCCCGCAACTACCTCCGGCCGGATCTGGGGGCGCGGGTGGACCTCGCGGACCTGGAGCGGTGGCCGATGACGAAGGTGCTGCGGGATGTGGTCGGGGTCCGCATCAGCCGCATCACGGACTCCGTCCAGGCGCGGTTGGCCGACCCGGAGACCTCCCGCCTCCTCGAAGTCCCCCTCCTCAGCCCGATCCTCCACTACACGGGCATCACGTACGACGAGGAAGGCCGAGTCCTCGACGTAGCCGTCATCCACTACCGCGGCGACCGCTTCTCCTTCACGGTCACCCTGGACGCGGATTGACCCTCCCCCCCGGCACCGTGGTTACGCTCCCGGGGCTCCGCCCCGGACCCCGCTGCTCAATCGCCGCAGGGGCTTGAAATACCGACCCCACCCCAGCCCCGCCGGCGTTTGAGGCGCGGGGGCCGACAGGCCCCATCCAGCCCCGCCGGCGTTTGAGGCGCGGGGGCCGGGGCAGAGCCCCGGGGCCGTAACGCACGGGGACCGGCGGCCCCATCCAGCCCCGCCGGCGTTTGAGGCTCGGGGGCCGGGGCAGGGCCCCGGGGCTGTAACCGACTGGGGCCGAGGACATGAGGGGAGGCGCGGCATACGATGCCGGGCGTGACCAACGACCAGCTCAGCGAAGCGCCGCGCCTCGCAGACCTCATGCCGTGGTCCGCGCCCCCGCTCCGCACAGGCCGCACCTGGCCCATCGCCCCGGACGCCCCATCCCTGAAGGCCCGCTGGGACGCGTTCGTACGCGCGGACCAGGCCGACCGCGCCACCCTCCTCGAACCCACCCGCACCCGCACCCTCCACACCCCCACCGCCCAACTCCCCGGCCAACGCACCGGCACCGAACCTCTCGCCCACGCCTCCGGCCCCTGCCCGGCCCCCGTCCCCCTCCTGCACGGCCCGTTCGACGAGCAGTGGCTCATCCCGGACCAGCGCCTCCTGGACGCGGCACGCCCCGAGTTGTGGCGGGTGGCGGACGAGCGCCAACTCTTCCTCGTGGAACAGGGGTACGTGCCCGACGCCGGCGGCCCCGCCCTCCTCGCCTCCGCCGCCCTCCCCGAGGGCCGCTCCCCCGCGGGCCGCCCCGGCCGCATCCGCCCGCTGTACCGCCGCCCCGGCGGCGCGGAGCCGAACGTGGCGCCGGGCCTGCTCACCCACCTCTCCGGCAGCTACGACCAAGAGGTCACGGCCGCCGACCTGTTCGCGTGGATTCTGGCGGTCGGCGCCCGCGCCGGTTCCCCCGACGTCCGCGTTCCGCTGCCGGACGACGCCGACGTGTGGGCCCACGGCGTGGAACTCGGCCGCCGCGTCCTGCGGTTGGAGCGCCGCGACGGCGAACGCCCCAAGCTCCCCGGTGGCCGCCGCCCCTACGTACGCGCCCCGCTCCCGGCCCGCCCCACGGAGATCACCTACGACCGCGACGAGGAGGCCCTCCTCATCGGCGACGGACGCGTGTCCCCGGTCCCGGCGGCGGCCTGGGACTTCCGCGTCAGCGGAGTCGGCGTCCTGGAACAGTGGTTCGCGCGCCGCACCACGCCCGCCGAACCCGGCACCCTCGCGGCCATCCGCCCGAAGGCGTGGCCTCAGCCGTGGACGTCACAGCTGCTCGAACTGGTCACGGTCCTCACACTGCTCGCGGAACTCCGGCCCCGACAAGACGAGTTGCGCGCGTCCGCCCTCGCCGACCCGCTCACCACGAAGACCCTGGAGCAGGCCCACATCCTGCCCGTCCCGGACACGGCCTACCGCCCGGCCTCCGTCCTGGACCACCAAGAGGAGGGACCCGGCGGCCAGTTCGCGATCCTGTGACGCGACCACCAGCGCCACCATGACACCCCATCCCGGAAAAGTGTCGCAGTTGTACGTATAACTGCGACACTTTTCCGGGATGGGGTGTCACTGCGCCGCGAACCCCTCCAGCGTCCGCCGCACCGCCCGCTCAAACACCGCCTCCGGGTCGACCGGGCCCGCTTCCTCCGCGAACGCCGCCGCGAGCCGCGCGTACCGGCCCGAGGCCAGCTCCTTGCCCAAGTGCGCGGCCCGCACCGCCCGTTCCCGCTCCGCGGTCCACGGCAGCGACCGGGTCCGCTCGGCCGTGGCGATCTCGTTGGCGACGTACGTCGTGACCACACTCGTCACCGCCGCGACCAGCTCCATCTTCGTGCCGTACGGCAGGTCGAGCGGATCGAGGCAGGCCAGGCAGTACTCCAGGTACGCCAGCGCGTTCGGGCTGAAGCCGTAGACCGGTGACATCAGGCCCGGCAGCCAAGGGTGCCGGTGCATCACAGCCCGCCCCTGCCGGGCGAGGCCGAGCAGATCCGCCCGCCAGTCCCCGCTCGGCTCGGGGAACTCGTACTCGGCGCTGACGGCGTCGACCATCAGCTCGTACAGGTCCTCCTTGCGCGGCACGTAGTTGTACAGCGACATCGTGCCCATGCCCAGCTCACCGGCGATCTTCCGCATGGACACCGCGTCGATGCCCTCGGCGTCGGCGACGCGCACCGCCGTCGCCGCGATGTCGGCCCTGCTGTGCGCGGGCCTCGGCCCCCGCCCGGCGCGCTCGGGGCGCGCCCAGATCACTTCGGGTTCGGCCGCTCGGCCCGCCATTGATCATCACCTCGCGCACCATCCTAGTTACGTACGCCGTACGTAGTGGGTTACGGTGGGGCCATGACTTCTACGTACGCTGTACTTAGTGAGGGTCTGGAGAAGCGCTTCGGCAGTGGCCCGAAGGCCGTGCACGCCGTACGCGGTCTGGATCTCGCCGTCCGCGAGGGCACGGTCTGCGGCCTGCTCGGGCCGAACGGGGCCGGCAAGACGACCGCCGTCCGGCTGCTCACGACCCTGCTCCGCCCCGACGCCGGCACCGCCCGCGTCGCCGGGCACGACATCACCGCCGACCCGCAGGCCGTGCGCCGCCGCATCGGCGTCACCGGCCAGTACGCCTCGGTCGACGGCGACCTCACGGGCCGCGAGAACCTGCGGCTCTTCGCCCGCCTGCTGCGCGCGCCCCGCGCCCGTGCCCGCGCCGACGAGCTGGTCGAACGCTTCGAGCTGACCGACGCCGCCGACCGCCCGGCCCGCACCTACTCCGGCGGCATGCGGCGCCGCCTCGACCTGGCCGCGAGCCTCATCACGCCGCCCGCCGTGCTCTTCCTCGACGAGCCGACGACGGGGCTCGACCCGCACAGCCGCAATGGCATCTGGGAGGCCGTGCGCGAGCTGTCCCGCCAGGGCACGACCGTCGTCCTCACCACGCAGTACCTGGAGGAGGCCGACCAGCTCGCCGACGACATCGTCCTCGTCGACGGGGGCCGCGCCGCCCACACCGGCACGCCCGCCGAGCTGAAGGCGCAGATCGGCCACTACGCGGAGGTCGTCGTCGCGGAGGAGGCGGGCGAGCAGGCGCTGCACGCCGCCGCCGTCGTCCTCGACCAACTCACGGGCTCCAGGCCACAGTTGGATGCGGACCGCCGCACCGTCGGCGCCGTCGTCCTCGACCCGGCCGTCACTCTGCCCCGGGTCGTCCGCGAACTCGACGCGTCCGGCGTCCCGTTGCTCGACGCGACCCTGCGCCCGCCCACCCTCGACGAGGTGTTCCTGCGCCTCACCGTCACCGCCCCCACCGACTCCGAGGAGATCGCCGCGTGAGCGCCGCCCTCCGCCACGACGCGCCCGCCGCTCCCGGCCGCCGCCACCCCCGCACGCACCCGATCACCACCGAGACCCCGGAGGCCGCCGCATGAGCACCGCCATCCTCTACGACGGCACGGCCATGCTCGGCCGCCACCTCCAGCGCGTCCGGCACGCCCCGGCGATCCTGGTCATGACGCAGACGATGCCGATCGTCTTCCTGTTGTTCTTCGGCTACGTCTTCGGCTCCGCGCTCGCCATGCCGGGCAGCGACTACCGGGCGTTCCTGGTGCCGGGCATGCTGGTCGCGACCGCCGCGGGCGGCATCATGACCGGGATGTTCGGCGCCGCCCAGGACTCGCACCGGGGCGTGATGGACCGGTTCCGGACCATGCCGATGAGCCGGGTCGCGGTGCCGCTCGGGCAGGCCGCCGCCGATCTGCTGACGACGGCGGTCGGGCTCGTCCCGCTGATCCTCGTGGGGCTCGCGATGGGCTGGCGGATCGAGGGTGGACTGCCGGGCGCGCTCGGCGCGTTCGGGCTGCTGCTGCTCTTCCGGTTCGCGACGACCTGGGTCGGCATCCTGTTCGGGCTCGCCTCGCAGAGCGAGGAGGCGGCGGGCCAGCTGGGCAGCGCCACGTTCATGCTGCCGCTGCTGTCGAACGCGTACATCCCCACCGACGGGATGCCCGGCTGGGTGCGCACGCTCGCCGAGTGGAACCCGATCAGCGCCGTCGCCACCGCCGTGCGCGACCTGTTCGGCAACGCGCCGGTGCCGCACGACGCGGCGTGGCCGGTGACGCACCCCGTGGCGGGCTCGCTCGCGTGGTGCGCGGTGCTGCTCGCGGTGTGCGTGCCGCTCGCCGTCCGCCGCTACGCGCGCGGCGGACGGTGAACACACCCCACGTAGCGGCTACTTCTGCGGTTCCAGCTCAGGGCCGAGCGAGGAGAACTTCTCCTGGGACACGACCCGCTTCGGCGGCCACGTGATGTTGCTCGGCGGCCACTTCTGCCCGGTCTTCTTCAGGAACCACTCCGGCGGCTCGTACATGGGCGGCTCATAGCCGTCCGGGATCGCCGTCTTCCACTCGACGTCCTTCGTACGGTCCTTGAACTCGTCCTTGATCGCCTTGAGCCGCTCCGGCTGGGTGATCAGGTCGACCGCCGTGGCCGCGAGGTACTTCGCGGCGGCGAGCACCGCGGCCTGTCCTGGCGCGGCGGCGGCGCAGGCGGCGGTGGACCAGGTGTGGAACTTGCCGCCGATGGGGGCGAGCGCGGCGCCCATCGACACGGTCGGCACGTTCCAGCTGATGTCGGCGACATCGGTGGAGCCGCCGCCGAGGAACACCGGGTCGGGCGGCTTGAGTTCACCGATCTTGTCGTGCATGCCGGCCTCGGGAAGCCCGAGCGACTTCTGCAGCTCCTTCGCCAGCGCCTGGGCCTCGTCCGTGAACTTCGGCGGCCCGATCTGCCGCATGTTGTCGTGCAGCAGCTCCGCGAAGGAGCGGGACGGCAACTGGTTCCAGCAGGCCGACGTGATCCGGTGGCGCACCTTCGTCTGCGATGCCTGCGCCGCCGCCTCCGAGATCGCGATCACCTTGTCGAGCAGCACCTGGACGCGCTCGGTGCTGCCTTCGCGCACGTAGTAACTGATCTCCGCGATCTCGGGTGTCACGTTCGGAATGTCGCCGCCGTTGTTGATCACCCAGTGCAGCCGGGCGGACGGCGCCATGTTCTCCTCGCGCAGGAACTCCGACATCGTCGCCATCATCACGGCGGCGTCCAGCGCCGACTTGTTGCCGAGCGGAGTGCCGCCGTGTCCGGCCACGCCGAGGAACGTGAAGGTCACGGCGGTCATGGCGTTCGTGGTGCCCCAGCCAGTGGCGTTGGCGGTGGAGGGGTGCCAGTCGAGGAAGGCGTCCAGACCCTCGTACACGCCCTTGCTGACCGCGTACGTCTTGCCGATCAGGGTCTCCTCGGCGGTGGAGCCGAAGAACTTCACGGTGACGGGCAGCTTGTGCTGCTTCGCGGCCTGGGCGACGGCGGCGGCAGCGGCCGCCGCGGCGGTGCCGAGGGCGCTGTGCCCACAGCCGTGGCCCGGTCCGTAGCTCGGGGTGAAGGGGTCGTGGATGTACTCGCGCGGGTCGTGGTGGCCGACGCCCTTGCTCTGGGAGAGGCCGGGCAGCGCGTCGTACTCGCCACTGAAGCCGAGGGTCGGGCCGCCGCTGCCGTACGAGTAGGTGGCGGTGAACGCGGTGGGGAAGCCGGCGGTGCCGAACTTCACGTCGAATCCGGCCCGTTCGAGGAATCCGGCCTCGGCGAGCGAGGAGTTCCACTCGCGCAGCGACAGCTCGGCGTGTTCCCAGATCTCCTCGTTCAGGCCGGTGATACGGGAGCTGTTGGCGCCGATCCAGTCGAGGGCGGCGGACTTGGCGGGGCTGTCCTTGGCGAGGCCCTCAGGGGGTTCGTACGCGGCGCCGATCGCTTCGGGGGCGTCCGCGGCGGCGGCCATCGCCGGGTCGGCCTGCGCGGTCATCGCGGCGGTGGTCACTCCGGCGGCGCCGAGCATCTGCACGATGCGGCGTCTGCTGATCCGCGGTCCTGACGTGTTCTGCGGCGTCTCGTGCTCGTGGTGGTCGTGCAGGTCACACACGCGTACCTCCGGGGGGTGAGGCGGGTGTAGCTGTACCGGGCAACGACGATCACGCGCCACACTGAACCCTGGAGGTTGCCTCGTCAACCACGCACGACAAAGGCCCGCATCGCCCTCCTTGCCGGAGCGTCCGCCACTTGCCGTGGGGATGACGGTCGCTGATGTGCACAGCGGAACGCCGGACGGCGTGGAGGGGCGATGCGGGCCCTGTCTCTTGCTGGGGCGGCCTGGTGGCCTTGTCGCTAGTGGCCGCCGAAGAGCGAGCGACGAAGCCGCCGCAGAGGCGCGAAGAGCGAGACCCTCCGCACTCGTGCGCGACTGCCGCTGCGCTCGTGCGCCGTGTCCCGCGTGGTCAGCTCGCGCATCAGCGACGTCGCCTCGACCGTCTCGCGCTGCGGGACGGCAGGGCCGCCGAGCACCGAGAGATGGCGGTCGAGACGCGAACTGGTCGCACTGTTCCCGCAGGTGATCGCAGGCACACGTGGCCTGCTGCGCACTGTTATCTGTTCCATGTCACTCCCCACCCGTACGAGGGCACCCGGCCCGGGCAGGTTAACCCTATCGCCCCCGCCCGACACTCGTGTATCCCGGTAGCAGTATTCACCTCCCCCGTAAGGAGGTTGACGACACGAAGCCGCTCACTCTCCGAATCCGACGGATTCCAGGGCGAGTTGGACAAGTGGGGTGCTTGTCGGCCGCTTCGAGCCGCCCTTCGGCTCGGTCGTGACAGCGAGTGAGGAGGCGTCAGGAGTCAAGCCGGTGGCCACCACGGGCGTGTCGGAGCCGCCGTCGGGCACCAGGCCGAGGGAGCGCGGCGGCGCGGCGGGCTCCATGAGCCACAACTGGTGCACCCGTCCCGCGGGCGGCGCTTCGAGACCTGTGACAGTGATCACCGCGCTGCCGCGCTCCGCCGACGCGACCACGTTGAGCCCGTCCGCGCGCACGCCCTGCGCGTCCGGCGCCGCGAGCACCCGCGTCACCTCCCGCGCGGCGGCCCGCTGCTCGTCGAGCCGGTCAGAGGCGCGGTCCAGCTGTACGGCGAAGAGCGCGGCCACGGTGAGCGCGGCGGCCCCGGTGGCCGCGCCGAGCGGAATCAGCAGTCCACGCGCGCGTGGCGCGGCGCGCGGCCGGTCCGCCGCGTCGGCCGCCTCCCTCGCGGGGACCTGCTCGGTGACGCGTACGGCGGCCAGCACCCGCTCGCGCAGTTCGGCGGGCGGTGCGACGGCGGCCGAGCAGGCGAGCCGCACGGAGCTCTCCGTCAGCGCGCGCACCTCGTCGGCGCAGGTCTCGCAGCGCTTCAAGTGCCGCTCGAAGCGGGCGCGTTCGCGGTCGTCGAGGGCATCGAGGGCGTAGGGCGCCACGAGGGAGTGCCGGTTGTCTCCCAGCGGCAGGCGGTCGGTGAACGGGATCCGGCGCTTCATGCGGCGTCCCCCAGGCAGGCGCGCAGCCGGGTCAGCCCGTCGCGCATCCGCGTCTTGACCGTGCCTAGCGGCACGGAGAGGTGCTGCGCGACCTCCCGGTAGGTGTAGCCCTCGTAGTAGGCGAGGGTGACGGAGCGGCGCTGGAGTTCGGTGAGGCCTTCGAGGCAGCGGCGCACCCACTCGCGGTCCAGGTTCGTCTCGACCTGCTCGGCGACCTCGTCGAAGGCGGTGCGGTGCCAGCGGCTCGCGGCCCGCTCCTCGCGCTCCCGGGCGGCGCGGGCCTGCCGCACCCGGTCGACCGCTCTGCGGTGGGCGTGGGTGAGCACCCAGGCCATGGCGGTGCCGCGGCGCGGGTCGAAGCGGGCGGCGTCCCGCCACAGTTCGAGGAACACCTCCTGGGTGACCTCCTCGGACTGGGCGGGGTCGCGCAGGACCCGGAGCACGAGCCCGTACACCGAGCCCGACACCGTCTCGTACAGCTCCTCGTACGCCCGCACGTCGCCCTGCCCGACCAGCGGCAGCAACTTGTCCACCCGCATCGGCTGTTCCCCTCCCGTCGGCGGCGCGGCCCGCTGCCGCGCCGCCCCCACTACGTCGTTCGCGGCCGGACCCGGTCCGGATCGGGGGCGGCGCGAACTTTCGCCGAGAAGTACGGGCGAGCGGGGGCGCGGCACCCAACCGATCGGCACCCGATCGGCGGGAGACCAATCCGCCGGGACCGGCGCGCCGAATGGCTTGGCGTCAACCGCACTTCGTGCACGGACCGCGTGAGGACGGACGGACCCATGACCTCTCTGCCAGCGAAGCCCCGGCGGGCTTCGGCAACGATGGCGCTCCTGGTGTGCGGCGCCCTGGCCGCCGGCGGCCTCGCGGCCGCGGGCGCGCCGGGGTTCGGCCCGCAACGGGCGGACGCCTCAAGCCACCGCGAGGCCCCGCTGATCTCGGGGCAGCCCCAGTACGACAACACGGACGTGTACGCGTTCGTGAGCCCCGACAAGCCGGACACCACGACCCTCGTGGCGAACTGGATCCCCTTCGAGGAGCCGGCGGGCGGGCCGAACTTCTACCCGTTCCCGGAGGACGCCCAGTACGACATCCACGTCGACAGCGACGGCGACGCGCAGGGCGATCTGCTCTACCGGTGGACGTTCAACACCCAGACGAAGAACGGCAACACGTTCCTCTACAACACCGGCCCGGTGAAGAGCCTCGACGATCCGAACCTGAACGTCACGCAGACCTACGACATCGATCTGCTGCGCCTCAAGGACCAGAAGATCGTCTCCAAGTCGAAGATCGCCGACGACCAGCCGGTCGCGCCGTCGAACGTCGGCAAGGCGTCGATGCCCGACTACCGGAAGCTGCGCGACCAGGCGGTGAAGAAGATCGGCGGCGGCGTCACCTCGTACGTGGGCCAGGCCGACGACCCGTTCTTCCTCGACCTGCGCGTCTTCGACCTGCTGTACGGCGGGAACCTCTCCGAGGTAGGCCGGGACACCCTCAAGGGCTACAACGTGAACACGGTCGCCCTCCAGATCCCCACCGCGTTCCTCACGGAGTCGAAGGACCAGCCGACGATCGGCGTGTGGTCGACGACCCAGCGCAAGGACGCGCAGGGCGACTGGAAGCAGGTCTCGCGGCTCGGCAGCCCGCTGGTCAACGAGGTCGTGAACCCGCAGAAGGTGAAGGACAGGTTCAACGCGTCGGCGCCGTGGAACGACAGCCAGTTCCTGCCGTTCGTGACGGAGCCCGAGCTGCCCAAGCTGATCGAGTCGATCTACAAGATCAAGGCCCCGAAGACCCCGCGCAACGACCTGGTGGACGTCTTCCTGAAGGGTGTGAAGGGGCTCAACCAGCCGCCGGGCGTGCGCCCTTCGGAGATGCTGCGCCTCAACACGTCGATCCCGCCGACGGATTCCCCGAAGCGGCTCGGTGTCCTTGAGGGCGACAAGGCGGGCTTCCCGAACGGCCGTCGGCTCTCCGACGACATCGTGGACGCCGAGCTCCAGGTCGTCGAGGGCGAACTCCTCGGCAAGAAGAACGACCTGGGCGACGCCGTCGACGCCAACGACAAGAAGTTCGAGTCCTCGTTCCCGTACGTGGCGCTGCCCACGTCAGGGTCGCGCGGGCCGCTCGCCAAGAGCAAGTCGCAGAGCGACACCGAGGTCCGCGACCAGCTCACCGGCAACGCGGTGTCCTCCAACTCGGGCGGCGACGACAACACGCTCCTGACGGCCTCCCTCGCGGCGGCCGGCGCCGGATTCCTGCTGATCGGCACCGGGTTCGTGTGGTGGCGCGGCCGGAGCAGGCGGCGCGCGAACTTCGGACCGCCGTTCTCCGGCTGAGCCCGGCCCGGCACCTGTCACACCCCACCGACCGGCGCGGCCCGCGTGCCCGACCCTCTCCACCGCGGGCCGCGCCGACCACTCGTCCACACCTCCCAGGAGCGCGCATGCAGGTCTTGTCCGGCAAGAAGACCCAGGGCAAGAAGACCGCGGGCAAGAGGATCGAGCGCAAGCGGATCGGGGCGGCGGCATTCGGGGCGGCGGCGTTCGGGCGGCTGCTCGCGCTCGGCGCCGCGCTCGCCCTCGCCGTCACCGCGGGCAACCTGATCGCCGAGGACGACTCCCCGCCGAAGCCCGCGACCACGGGAACCGTCCCGAACCCGGCCCCGGCCCGGCTCGCCTCCGGCGACCTCGACCGCGGCGTCAAGGAACTGCAACGCCACCTGGAGGCCCGGCCCAAGGACTACGCGTCCTGGGCGTCCCTCGGCACGGCCTACGTCGAACAGGCCCGGGTGAACGCCGACCCGTCCCGCTACCCCCAGGCCGAACGCGCCCTGACCCGCTCCCTCGAACTCCGCCCCGCCAACGACCCCGCCCTCGCCGGCCGGGCCGCCCTCGCCTCGGCCCGCCACGACTTCCACGGCGCGCTCCGCCTCACCCGCGAGGCCCTCGCCGTGAACCCCTACAGCGAGGCCGCGCTCGCCCTCCGCGTCGACGCCCTCGTCGAACTCGGCCACTACAAAAGCGCGTTGAAGGCCGCCGAGACCGCGGACTCCCGCCGCCCCGGCATCCCGGCCTTCACGCGTTTCTCTTACGTTCATGAGCTGCGCGGCGACGCCACGACCGCCCGCAAGGTCCTCACCCGCGCCCTCACCAGCGCCACCGCCCCCGGCGACGTCTCGTACGTGGCCACCGCCCTCGGCCAACTCGCCTGGCGCCAGGGCGCGTACAAGACCTCCCTGCGCCACTACGCGACGGCCCTGCGCGCCGACCCGAACGCCGTCGCCGCCCTTGAAGGCCGCGGCAGGGCGCGGGCCGCGAGCGGCGACACGGCGGGCGCGATCCGCGACCTGAAGACGGTCGTCGAGCGCGCCCCGCTGCCGACGGCCCTGGTCGAACTCGGCGAGCTGTACGAGGCACGGGGCGACACCAGGGCGGCGAAGCGCCAGTACGCCCTCGTCGGCACCTGGCTGCGGCTCACGCGCGCGGGCGGCGTCGACGTCGACCTCGACACGGCGCTCGCGTCGGCCGAGCACGGCGACCGCGCGGCGGGCCTGAAGGCGGCGCGCGCCGAGTGGCGGCGCCGGCACACCGTGCACACGGCCGACGCGCTCGCCTGGGCGCTGCACGCCAACGGCCGCGACAAGGAGGCGCTGCCGTACGCGCGCCGGGCCACGGCGACCGGCTTCGGCGAGGCCTCGTTCCTCTACCACCGGGGCGTGCTCGAACTCTCCGTCGGCGACCGCTCCGAGGGCCGCGCGCTGCTGCGCGAGGCGCTGGACCGCAACCCCGGCTTCTCGCCGCTGGGCGCGAAGGCGGCGCGGGCGGCGCTGGCGAAGCCGACCGGCGAGGGGGCCTCCCGATGAACCGCCGGAAGACGAACCGCTGGAAGACGAACCGCTGGAAGACGAACCGCTGGAAGCGGTACGCGGCGGTGCCCGCGGTACTGGGCGCCGCAACGGCGGGCCTCCTGCTGACCTCGTCCCCACCGGCCGCCGCGCACCCCCTCGGCAACTTCACCGTCAACCACTACGACGGGTTGCTCCTGCGCCCCGGCGCCCTGCGCGTCGACCACGTGGAGGACCTCGCGGAGATCCCGACGCAGCAGGTGCGGCCCGAACTCGACGAGCGGGGGCGGGCGCGGTGGGCGCGGGAGCGGTGCGCCGGCGCCGCGCGGCAGGCCCGGGTCACGGTCGACGGGCACCGCACGGAGCTCAAGTCGGGCGCTGCCGATGCTGTGCTGCGCCCCGGCCAGGCCGGCCTGAAGACGCTCCGCGTGGAGTGCGCGTTCACCGCGCCGCTGCCACGCGGCGAGAGGGCGCGCGTCGAACTGCGTACCGGCGTCGCCAAGGGGCCCGGCTGGCGCGAGATCACGGCGCGCGGCGACCGCCGGACCCTGACCGACTCGAACGTGCCCACCACGTCGACCTCCGCCCGCCTGACCCGCTACCCGAAGGACCTGCTGTCCTCGCCCCCCGAGCGGGCCGCCGCCACGGTCACGGCCGTGCCGGGCGGCCCCGCGGCCCCGGTCGAGAGCGGGAGCTCGGCCGGGGCCGCCCCTGGGCGCCCGAACGGCTCCGAGATCCTGCCGCGCGGCGCCGACCGCTGGACCGAGGCGCTGGGCGGCCTCGTATCGCGGCACGAACTCACCCCGGGATTCGCCGCGTTGGCGCTCGGCTTCGCCCTCGTCCTCGGCGCGCTGCACGCGCTCGCGCCCGGCCACGGGAAGACCCTGATGGCGGCGGCCGCCGCGGCCCGCAGCCGGGCCCGCCTCCGTGACGTACTGCCGCTCGCGGCATCCGTGACGGTCACCCACACCCTCGGCGTGATCGCCCTGGGCATCCTCGTCACGGCGGGCTCCGCGGCCACGCCCTCCGTGATCGCCTGGCTGGGCCTGGCGAGCGGCGTGCTGGTGACGGCGGCGGGGGTGGGCCTGCTGCGCAGGGCATGGCGGTACCGGAAGGCGACACAAGCCCATGCACACGGACACGACCACGGGCACGGGCACCCACACCCGCACGGCCACACCCACCCGCACGGCCACCCGCACACCCACCCCGCGCCCCAACCCACCCTCCGCGGCACCCTGTTCCTCGGTTTCGCCGGGGGCCTCGTGCCCAGCCCGTCCGCCGTCGTCGTGCTCGTCGGCGCCGCCGCGCTCGGCAAGGCGTGGTTCGGGCTGCTGCTCGTGTTCGGTTACGGGGCCGGGCTCGCGCTCACCCTCACCGCGGTCGGCTTCACGGTGGTGCGGATCGGCGGCCGGATCGCGCGGGCGCTCGCGGAGCTGCCGCGCCCCGGACGCGGCGGCCCGCTCGGCGCGCTCGTACGCCGTGGTCTGAGCCGCGCGGTGCCGTTCGGTTCGGCCTTCGTCGTGGTGGTGCTCGGCTGCGGATTGCTGTTCAGGGGGGCGGCAACCGCACTCGGCTGAGCTACTTTTGTTCGTACTTGTCTCGCAGCCACGACATTGGGGGCACCCGTGGTGGAGCGTGTGGTCGCCGGACGGTACCGGCTGCTCGACCCGCTCGGTGAGGGCGGCATGGGCACCGTGTGGCGGGCCCGCGACGAGGTGCTGGGCCGCGAGGTCGCCGTGAAGGAGGTACGCGCGCCCGCGGGGCTCCCGGAGGCAGAGGTGCAGCGGATGTACGCGCGCCTGGAGCGGGAGGCGTGGGCCTCGGCGCGGGTCACGCACCGCAACGTCGTGACGGTGTACGACGTCGCCACCGACGAGCAACGGCCTTGGGTCGTCATGGAGTTGGTGCGTGGCGTCTCGCTCGCCGAGCAGCTGGACGCGGAGGGCCCGATGCCCCCGCAGCGCGCCGCGCACATCGGCGCCGAGGTGCTCGCCGCGCTGCGCGCCGCCCACGAAGCGGGCGTGCTGCACCGCGACGTGAAGCCCGGCAACGTACTCCTGTCGAACGACGGCAGGGTGGTGCTCACCGACTTCGGCATCGCCATGGTCGAGGGGACGTCGGCGCTCACCATGACGGGCGAGGTGATCGGCTCGCCCGAATTCCTCGCCCCCGAGCGGGCGTTGGGGCGCACGCCGGGCCCGGAGTCGGACCTGTGGTCGCTGGGTGTGCTGCTGTACGCGTCCGTGGAGGGGCACTCGCCGTTCCGGCAGGACACCCCGTTGAGCACGCTGCGGGCCATCGTGGACGAGGAGTTGCCGCCGCCGCGTTCCGCCGGTCCGCTGGCGCCGATCATCGAGGGGCTGCTGCGCAAGGATCCGGCCGAGCGGACCCCGGTCGCCGACGCCGAGCGGGACCTGCGCATCGTCGGCTCGGGCGGCACCCTGCGCGCGGACCCGGTGCAGGCGTCGCCGCTGGCCTCGGCGCCGACGGTCACCTCACAGCAGTCCGCAGCGGCCACGCCACCCCCGAGCCCTGTCCCGATGGGCATGCCCTCGACCGCTACCACCACCCCGGTCACCGCCGAACCCGGCCCCCACTATCCGCGCCGCGCCTCCGCCGCCGTGATCGCGGGCATCGTCGCCCTCCTCCTCGCCATCGGCGGACTCACGTACGCCCTCCTCAACCGCGACGACAACAACCCGAACGGGACGTCGAACAACGGCGGGGGCACGTCCGGCGGCGGGAGCGGCGGAAACTCCACGGGTGGCGGGAACGGCGGCAGCGGCGGGAACGACAACGGGGGCGGCGGATCCACCGGCGGGAACGACGGGGGCAGCGGCGGCTCCGGCGGCTCCACGACCACCAGCGGCAACGGAGGGGACAACGGTGGCGGCGGCCACACCACCACTCCGGCCCAGTCCGTGCGCGTCAACGTGCGTGCGGTGCGCGGCAGTTACTCGGGCCCGTGCCCGCCACCCGCCGCGGCGGCCCCGGCCTTCGCCGCGACGATCACAGTGGGGCGCGTGCCCGCCTCCGTGCGGTACCGGTGGGTGGTGAAGAACGGCGAGGCATCGGACCCGGGCTGGAAGACGCTGATCGTCCCCAAGGGCGCGGCGAACAAGGCGCGCACGGTCACGACCACGCAGACGCACTACAAGGAGGGTGAGACGCTGCGCGACCAGATCGGCGTCGAGGTGCGCTCCCCGGTGGCGGCGACGTCCAACTACGTCTCGTACGCGGTCACGTGCGAGGTGGTGACCCCGACGAGCGGAGCCACCACCGGTTCACCCACGTACTGACGCGGCCATGCGGTGATCAGGCCGCGGACGCGAACACGGGCAGATAGCCGCTCGACTGGCCGGTGGCCGTCGGGTGGTAACTCTCGCCGATGTTCGCCCAGTTGACGCTGTGCAGCCACGAGGAGCCGGAGCAGATCTCGTGCCCGGTGAACGTGGTCGTCACGTCCCCGAAGCTGAGGCCGCGGGCGGTGGCGTTCTGCTTGATGGTGGAGTTGAGCAGGTCGGCGGCGCTGTTGATGGCGGAGCGTTCGTTCTCGGAGAGGCCGGCGACGCAGGTGCCGCTGAGCTTGTAGAAGCGCGGGTAGCCGAGCACGACGACGTGGGCGCTTGGAGCCTTGGTGGTGATCGCCGAGTAGACGTCGTTGAGCTTGCTGGGCAGGGTCGAAGTGACGTACGTGCGCGCCTGGTTGACGCGGTTCACGCAGGTGGACTCGGAGTACAGGACGCAGGTCGTCATGACGTCGGCGAAGCCCGCGTCGTTGCCGCCGATGGAGATCGAGACGAGCCCGGTGCCGCTGCCGAGCGGGCCGAGCTGGTTGGCGATGACATCACCCGTACGAGCGCCCGAGCACGCGGTGAAATTAAAGCTTGAGGGTGAGTGGGCCGCCGCCCACAAGGCCGGGTACGCCTTGGTGGAGCGCTTGCAGGAGCCGCTGTCGCCGTCGTAGCTGCCGGCGCCGACCCCGGAGGAGTAGGAGTCGCCGAGGGCCACATAGCCCGTGGCAGCGGCGCTGTCGGAGCCGTGCGCGGCCGTGGCCCCGGTGAGGGCCGCCGCCGTGGCGAGCAGGAAAGAGGAGACGTATGCCGCAATCCGGAAAGATCTCATGGAACCTCCCTTAGCAGGATCGACAGGATCTCTGTCGCCCGCGTGTATTGCAGGTTCATGTCACGGTTACCGAGGTTGACTTACCCTCGGTACCGGCACGCTACGCCCGTAGAAGGACGCGGACGTGACCATCAACTGGACTGTTCTTCAACGGAGTTGTACCGCTGAACCGCCTTGACGCCACCCCGGGGACTGCGCCACATTGAAGCCCGGCATCCGGCGCTTCGGGGGGCAAGTCGCCCATGCGGACCATAGGCGTGACCACAGGCATCAAGCGGTCGTCATCGGACGGCCCCTATCTGCTCGCGGGGGCGTGCGCCGTGCTGGGGGGCGCGGGCCTCGTCCTCGCGCTCTCGCACGCCGACTCCCCGCTGCGCGGTCCGCTCGCGCTCTTCTTCCTGCTGGCCGCTCCCGGCGCCGCGTTCGCGGCCGCCCTGCGCGGCCTCGACCCCTGGGCGCGGGTGCTCACATCGGCCGCCGGCGCCATCGCGGTCGTGATGCTGGTCTCCCAGGGCATGCTCGCGGTGCACCGCTGGTCGGTGGACGGCGGAGTGCTCGCCGTGGGAATTCTCAGCGGTTCCGCTTTTCTTCTGCAATGGGCCGTCCGGCGACTGCGCGGGGGCGTGGCGCGGGACATCATGAAACGGATGGGAAAAATCCACTGAGGGGGACGCAAGTTAACGGAACGGCCAAAACAATAAAAACGTGAGGGCTCGTTCCAGGTCTTGCCATACAGTCACAATCATCAATACCGTCGTACATCCACCCGCATCGGGCCCGCAGTACATGCGATCAAGGGGAGGGACCGAGGTCGCGAAGGCCCGGGGCGGGGCGCGGCAGGGGGGTGCCGCGCTCGGCGAGTCGCTCGCTTCGGCGTCCTGGGTCGCCGGGTCGCGTGCCGCGCGGCCGGTCCAACCAACCGGTGTGTATTGCCAGCTCACCCGGCCTGCACGGAGAGCTCGTCCGGCATGCCGTCAGTGAGAACCCCCCTTTCGAACCGGACACGAAGCCGGACCGCCCGGGGGCGGGCGGTCCACCGGACGAGAGGGACCAGACTCATGAGCAGTTCCGTTGTGCCTCCGGTGATTCCCGAAGGCACGCCTCCGGAAGGCCGAATTCCCGCCCAGTACCGGGCCATCTCCACGCACCTGGCCATCGCGCCGCGGGTGAGCGTGGTCATTCCGGCCATGAACGAGGCGGAGAATCTTCCGTACGTCTTCAAGACCCTTCCCGACTGGATCCACGAGGTCGTTCTGGTGGACGGGAATTCAACCGACGGCACCGTGGAAGTCGCCCGGGAATTGTGGCCGGAAGTCGTGGTCGTGCCGCAGCACGGAAAGGGCAAGGGCGACGCCCTCATCACCGGATTCAACGCCTGCACGGGCGACATCATCGTCATGATCGACGCGGACGGCTCAGCCGACGGCCAGGAGATCGTCTCCTACGTCTCCGCGCTCGTCTCCGGCGCCGACTTCGCCAAGGGCTCACGGTTCGCCAACGGCGGCGGCACCGACGACATGACCCCCATCCGCAAGCTCGGCAACTGGGCGCTCTGCTCGACCGTCAACGCCAAGTTCGGGGCCCGCTACACCGACCTGTGCTACGGGTACAACGCCTTCTGGCGGCACTGCCTCGACGAGATCGAGCTCGACTGCACCGGGTTCGAGGTGGAGACCCTGATGAACATCCGGGTCGTCAAGGCGGGCCTGAAGGTGCAGGAGATACCCAGCCACGAGTACTTACGCATCCACGGCGCCAGCAACCTCCGGGCCGTCCGGGACGGCATCCGGGTGCTCAAGGTCATCCTGCGAGAGCGGTCCAACCGCCGTGATCTGCGACGACGCGCGGCCACGGTCAAGGTCAACCCGGCCCGGAGGGAAGCATCTTGACGCGACGACCGACACATCAAGCCCCTCCGGCACATCAAGCTCCGCCGGCACATCAAGCCCCTCCGGCGATTGAGGAGCGGGGTCCGGGGCAGAGCCCCGCGACGTTCACGGTCGTCATCTGCGTCTACACCGAAGACCGCTGGCACGACATCCTCGCCGCCGTCGACTCCATCCGCCAACAGTCATACGCCGCACTGGAAACCCTCCTCGTCGTCGACCACAACCCCGCACTACTGGCGCGCCTCACCGCCGAGTTCGAGGGCGCGGCGGACGTGCGAACACTGCCGAACGCCGGCCCCCGCGGCCTCTCCGCCGGGCGGAACACCGGGATCGCCGTCGCGCGCGGCGACATCGTCGCGTTCCTCGACGACGACGCCGTCGCCGAGCGGGACTGGCTGCGCTGGTTCGCCGCGGGCTACGCGGACCCGCGCGTCCTCGCGGTCGGCGGGCGCACCGAACCCATCTGGGCGTCCGGGCGCCGACCCGCCTGGTTCCCTGAGGAGTTCGACTGGGTGGTGGGCTGCACGTACAGGGGGCTGCCGCGCGGCAAGGTCCAGGTGCGCAATGTGCTCGGCGGCAACGCCTCGTTCCGCCGCTCCGCGTTCGACATCGCGGGCGGCTTCGCGACCGGCATCGGCCGGGACGGCGACAAGCGCCCACTGGGCTGCGAGGAGACGGAGCTGTGCATCCGGATCACGCGCGCGAGACCGGACGCGGTGCTCCTGATCGACGACCGGGCCGTCATCCACCACCGGGTGCCGGCGGGGCGCGAGCGGTTCGGCTACTTCCGTACGCGGACGTACGCGGAGGGCCTGTCGAAGGCGCTCGTCGCGCGAAGTGTCGGCTCCGACAAGGGGCTTGAGTCCGAGCGGGCGTACTCGACGCGGGTGCTGCCCGCCGGAGTGGCGCGCGGCGCCCGGGACTTCGCGCTCGGCCGGTCCGGTGGCGCGGGCCGCGCAGGGGCCATCGTCGCCGGGGTTCTGACGGCGGCCGGGGGGTACGCGCTGGGCTGCCTGCGGGCGCGCGGCGGCGGCGCGGCCTTCACCGTGGCGGAGATCGGGGCGCCCACGGAGGAACCCGCCGACGCGACCACTGAGGAAGCCGGGAGAACGGAGGCGGCCGCGTGAGCACACACCAGGCGGCGCCCGACGCCGGGTCGGTGCCGATCCTCATGTACCACGCCGTCAGCGCGGACCCGAACCCCGCGACGTACCAACTCTCGGTCTCCCCCGGCCAGTTCGCCCAGCAGATGGAGCTGCTCGCCGAGCGCGGATGCACGCCGCTGACCACCGCCGAACTCGCCGCCATCTGGCGCGACGGCGGCCGGACGCTGCCGGACCGGCCCGTCCTGATCACCTTCGACGACGGCTACGAGGGCGTGCACACACACGCCCTGCCCACCCTCGCCAAGCACGGCTTCACGGCCTCCCTGTTCGTCTCGACGGGCTGGCTGCGCGGCGCGTACGACACCGGGGGCGCGCTCGACGCGATGCTCGGCTGGGACCAGGTGCGGGCGCTCGCCGCGCACGGCGTGGAGATCGGCGGGCACAGCCACACCCACCCGCAGCTCGACCAACTCGACGACGCGGACCTGGAGTTCGAGCTGTTGCGCTGCCGGGAGCTCGTCGCCGCCGAACTGGGCACGGCGCCGGTCTCCTTCGCGTACCCGTACGGGCACTCCGACCGGCGGGTGCGGCGGGCGGTGCGGGCGGCCGGGTTCGCCCAGTCGCTCGCCGTCGGCAACGCGCTCGCCCGCCGCCGCCAAGGGCCGTACGCCCTGCGCCGCGTCACCGTCCGCCGCTCGACAGGACCCACCGAGTTCGAGCGGCTCGTCGACGGCCGTGCGATCGGCCGCACCTTCGCCAGGGACCGTGCCCTCACCAAGGGGTACGCCGTGGTCCGCAGAGCCCGACAGGCCCGCCGGAAGGCAGCGCGTACCCGTGTCTGACACGAAGACCACCCCCGCCGACGCCGACCCGACCGGCACCGCCGGAGCCGCGGCGCCGGCACCGGCCGGGCGCCGGCTCAGGCTGCCCGGCATAGGGCGCGGGAAGAAGGGCAACAAGGACGGCATGGGTGGGTCGGGGGGCGGGAGCCAGCTGTTCCGCAACGCCTATGCGCTGATGCTGAACACCGGCATCTCCGGCGTGCTCGGCGTCGGCTTCTGGCTGGCCGCCGCGCACTACTACACGGCGGACGCGGTCGGGCAGGGCTCGGCGGCGATCGCGGCGATGAAGTTCCTCGCGGGCCTCACCGCCGTGACGCTGACCGGAGCGCTCGCCCGCTTCATCCCGATCGCCGGGCGCGCCACCGGACGGCTCATCTTCCGTACGTACGCGGGCAGTTCGGCGGCCGTCGCGTTCGCCGCGCTGATCTTCCTGCTCACGCTCGACACGTGGGGACCCTCGTACCGGTTCCTGCACGGCACGCTCCACGGGCTCGGCTTCGTCGTCGCCGTCATCGCCTGGTCGCTGCTCACACTCCAGGACGGGGTGCTCACCGGGCTGCGCAGCGCGCTGTGGGTACCAGTAGGCAACACAGTGTTCTCGCTGGTCAAGCTGGGTCTTCTGGTCGCGTTCGCGGGTGCGCTCGCGACGACCGGGGTGTTCGTGTCGTGGGTCGTGGCGATCGCGTTCTCCGTGCTGCCGCTCGGCCTGCTCGTGTTCCGTCGGCTCGTGCCCCGGCACATCGAGGCCACGGACGAGAGGACGAAACCGCCCTCGCTGCGCGAGATGGGCCGCTTCCTCGCCGGGGACTACACGGGCTCGCTGTTCTCGCTCGCCGTCGTCTACCTGGTGCCCGTGCTCATCGCCTCGCAGGTCAGCTCGGCGGACAACGCGTACTTCTACATCGCGACCACCATCGGCGGCACCGTCAATCTCCTCGCCATCAACATGGGCGCCTCGCTGACCGTCGAGGGCTCGCACGACCCGGCGACGCTCGCCGCGAACACCCGCGCCGCGCTGCGCCGCATGGCCCGCATCATGCTGCCGATCTGCGGCCTGCTGTTCATCCTGGCCCCCTACGTACTGCACGTGTTCGGGCAGGACTACTCCGACGCGGCGACGCCGCTGCTGCGCTGGTTCGCGGTCGGGGCGGCGCTGCGGGTCGTCATGGAGACGTACTTCGCGGTGCTGCGCGCGCAGAGCCGCACCTCCGGACTCGCCTGGCTGCAGGGCCTGTTGTGCGTGCTCGTGCTCGGCCTGACGCTGCTGCTCCTGCCCCGCATGGGCCTCACAGGCGCGGGCGTCGCGGAGATCTCCTCGCTCACCGTGATCGTGGCGATCGCCGCGCCGAAGCTGTGGCGCGTCGTCCGCACCGCGCCCGCCGAGCCGGCCCCCGAGGACGCGCCGCCCGACGGCGACCTCGCCGACCTCGGCACCCCGAAGGCGCGCACGGCCGGCGACGAGCGCCCCAAGTGGGCGCTGCGCGACGCGATGGACTCGGACACGCTGCAACTCGCGGTGCAGCTGAACCTGGACCACCAGGAACGCCGCCCGGACGTGCGACCGGGCCCCGTGACACCGCCGCGGGGAACGCACCTGCCGACGTGGGCGACGAAGCCTCCGGCGACGGCGCCGACATCGCCACCCGTGCCCCCGCCCCCGCCCCCGTCCCCGTCGCCATCCCCATCCGCTGCCGCCACCGACCCGCACCTGGAATCGGTGGACCTGACCTTCGAACCAGCCCCAGCCCCAGAACCCGAACCTGACCCCCAACCCGCCCCCGCATTCCCCACCCCACCATCGGAGCCACCCCACCCGGCGGCCCACCCGGCGGCCCGCCTCACACCCACCGCCCTCGTCCTCGCCCTGCTGCTCGTGGCGGCGCTCGGGCTCTACTGGGGCCCGGTCCTCGGGATGGGCGAGACGGACCTGAACCGGATGGGCGGGCTCGGCCTGATCTCCGTCCTGTCCCCCGTGACGCTGCTCGGCGCGGCCCTGCTCATCGGCGTATTCGCCTCGCTGCTCTGGCTCGAACGCCCGCACAAGCGACTCCTCATGCTCACCCTGCTCGCCACGGTCGTCTCGCTGCACGCGCTGCCCGCCGTGATCGAGGCGGAGCCGCGGTTCGCGACGGCCTGGCAGCACCTGGGCTTCATGGACTACATCGACCGCACCGGCTCCGCCGTCCCCGACCTAGACGCCCGCTGGAGCTGGCCCGGCTTCTTCGCCGCGGCGGCCTTCCTCGCGAAGGCCTGCGGCGTCGACGACCTCACCGAACTCATCCGCTGGTGGCCCACCGCCATCCAACTCCTCTACCTGGCACCGATGTTCCTGCTGCTGCGCTCCGTACGGGCGAGCTGGCGGGCCAAGTGGACCGGCCTGTGGCTGTTCGTGCTCAGCGGCTGGGTGGGCCAGGACTACTTCTCGCCGCAAGGGTTCACGTACCTCCTCTATCTGGTCTTCGTGGCGATCCTGCTGGTCTACTTCCGCGCGCCGCGCACCCTGTGGGCGAAGTGGCGCCCCGGCGAGACGGAGGTCGCGCCGACCGACAGACGGCAGCGCGCGGTGCTGCTCGTCGTCCTGGTCGCGGTGTTCGCGGCGACGGTCCCCGCACACCAGCTGACGCCCTTCGTGATGCTGGGCGTCCTCACGGTCCTCGTCCTGGTCGGCAGGTCCGAACTCCGCGGCCTGCCACTCCTGTTCGGCGTCATCGTCGTCGTCTGGCTCGGCTTCCTCGCGGAGCCGTACTGGTCGGGGCACTTCAACGACCTGTTCGGCGGGATCGGCGGCGTCGGCGGCAATGTGACGTCCTCGGTCTCCGGCCGTATCCAGGACGGCAGTTCGACCCACAAGCTCGTCCTCTACACGCGCGTGGCCCTGGCCGGCGCGGTGCTCGCGTTCGCCTGCTACGGCTGGTGGCGCCGCCGCGAATGGAAATACCGCGAACGCTCACTCCTCGTCCTCGCCTTCGTGCCGTTCCTGGGCTTCGGCATGCAGTCCTACGGCGGTGAGATGGCGCTGCGCGTCTTCATGTTCGCCCTCCCGGGCGCGGCCCTGCTCGCCGGTCTCGCGCTCTTCCCGCGCACCGGCGTCACCGCGAAGGAGCGCGACAAGGACCGCATCAGCCTCGCCCCGATCGCGGCGCTCATGGCGGGCCTGCTGCTCATGGGCGGCTTCCTGGTGGCCCGTTGGGGCAACGAGCCGTTCGAGCGGATCCGCCCCGGCGAGGTCGCGGCGATGGACTACGTCTACGCCCACGACGAGCCGACGGTCCGCCTCCTGTGGCTGAGCAACGACACGGTCAACAACGTGACGCCCGCGCTGCCGTGGGGCGCCCGCGACATGGAGAAGGTCAACTACGTGCCGACGCTCGCGCCCGTCGACCCGGTCCTGGTCGGCGGCCTCGTCAAGGCGCTCAAGGACGCGGGCCCCCACTCGTACCTCATGCTCAACAAGAGCCAGGTCGTCTACCTCCAGATGGACGTCGGCTACTCCAAGGCGTGGCCCACGCGCCTCGTCGAGAACCTGGACCGCCGCGAGGAACTGAAGAAGGTGTACGTCAACGCGGACGTCACCATGTACCAACTCCGCAAGGAACCCACAGGCAAGGTCGCGAAGGCCGACCCGGGCCCGATCGGCCCACAGATCACCTGGACCCCCTGGTCCCTGGTGGGCGCGCTCGCGGCGATCGCGCTGATCGCGCTCCTGACGGCCCGCGAGGTCGTCCGCGTCGCCCTCCGCCCCACCGTCCGCCAACTCCGCTGGCTGCAAAGCACGTTCTGGTTCTCCCTACCGCTCCTGGCGGTGGTCCTGGCATCCCTGATCCAACGCTTCATCACGATGGGCCTCACGTAGTTCACGCGGACGGCTGCGGTACTACCGCCGCAGCCACTTCACCTCGTAGCCCCGCATCGGGAACCGCTGCCCGTCGATCTTCGCGCTGATCGGCCGCTTCAGGGTGTTCACGACGAGTACGGCCTTGTCGTCGGCGAGGACGCGTACGTTCGGCACGTCGTCCGCCGCCACCGACACCTTCTCGTACTTGGTGCCGGGGCCGAACTCTTCGTTGAACCGGGACACCAAGTCGTACATGGGGAGTGCGCTTCCGCCGGTGGAGCGGTCCGTGGGCCGCCACAGACAACCGGCGCACCCCGCCCCCTTCTCGTCCTCCGGGTTCCAGTAGAACCCGGACGTCGCCCCACCCCTGGCCATCGCGATCATCCCGGCCGCCTGCACGGCGACCCGGTGCGGCTCGCTCCAGCCCTGCCGCTCGTCCCTGCTGTCGGCGGGCTCCACGTAGTACTCCGCCCACCACAGCGGCAGGTTCCCGGTCTGCCGCTCGATCCACCTGCCGACGGCGGTGAACTTGTCGGTGGCGCCGAACTCGTCCGGCAGCATCTCGTCGTCATTCGTATAACTCGACCCGTCGACGACGACGAAGTCGGCGCCCACCTTGTTCCGGTTCCAGTAGTCGAAGGCGTCGACGATCCGCTGGTCCATCCGCCCCCAGGGCCCCTTGACGGCATCGGACCCGCCATCGCTCTGCTTCGGATGCAGGCTGTCCATGACGAGGTACGGTCCGCCGACCATGATGTCCTTGCGTACGTCCTTCAACGCGCGGTACACGAGGTTGTAGAGCTTCGTGTACCCCTCGTAGTCCCAGCGGCCCTCGTCATCGCTCCAGAACCCCTTGAACTCGTTCCAGACGATGAAGTGCCGGACGTACGGATACCGCTTGGCGACGGTCGCCGCGAGCTTCGCGAAGTCCTTGTAGTGCTCGGGCGACGGCGCGGTCTCCAGGGCCGCCTTGCTCCAGTTCGTATTGCCGACGCCTGCCTTCCCGCCCTTCATCCAGTCGGGCGCGCAGCACAGCGTGACCACGGGCGTGCCACCGGACTTGCGGACGAAGTCGATGCGCCGGTCCATCTCCTCGAACTGGTAACGCCCCTTGACCGGCTCCGGGTTGCTCGCCCCCCAGCCCATGATGTGCTGGTTCTGCGGCATCGGGCGCTCGCCGAGCAGCTTCTCCGCGCGCTCGGTCGCGGCGGACGAGCCCTCGTCGGCGGAGAACTGGGTGTGCGTGAACCCCCAACCCACTTGCGGCCCAAGCTCTTTGGGGGGTTCACCGGGCGTGCCGTGCACCTTGTCGCCGTCGGCCGTGGTGCCCGCGGTGTCGTGGTTGCCGTCAGGAAGCGTGCTGATGACCGTCAGCACCAGGGCCAGTACGGCCATCCCTACGCCGATCAGGGCGACGAGCCGCCAGCGGCGCGCCCCCGATTCCCACCCATGACGTCCCATCAAGGACAAGAGTAACGAGGGTAGTTGGCGGAAGGGCCGGCTCCGTTGCCACGGACTCGTAACGAGGTTCGACACCCGGGGTACGCGTGTCGGCCGGTACGAGGGGCCCCCGGCCAGGCGGCTCGCTGCGGAAATTGCGTGCGGGGCGACCGTTCGTGCCGGATCATGGCGGCATGTCTGCGAACCCATTCGACGTGCTGCCGGTCCGGCTGGGCGTCGACGACAGCGACTCGCCGTCCGACGTCGTCGACGCGCTGTTCCTCGGCCGCTTCGCCACGGGCGAGCAACCCTTCTCGCACTCCGCCAACATCGACCGGGTCCGCTCCGCGGCGACCCTCCTGCCGCCCGGCTCGCGCGTCCTGCGCTGCGCGCGCGACGACGACCGCAGCGCGACGCTCGCCGAGGGCGACGGGTGGACGCTGCTGATCTCCCGGTGGAACAGGGGCGCCGACGTCACGGTGACGGCGACGACGGCGGAGCTGGCGGAGAAGGTCCTCGGGCAGGCCACGGACGGCGCGGCCGACGAGCCCGAACCCCAGCCGGAGAACGTCACGATGGGCTTCTGGTACGTGTCGCCGCGGCGCGGCCCGCACCGTACGACGCGGCAGATCGCGGCCGGTACGTGGGACGAGGTGCGGCCCAACTACACGGCGCCGGTCGCCGAGGCGATGGACGGCCTGATGAAGACCCGCCCCGAGGACATCGCGGGCCGCCTGCTGCTCCTGCACGGCCCGCCCGGCACGGGCAAGACCTCGGCTCTTCGTACGCTGGCCCGCTCCTGGCGGGACTGGTGCCAGGTCGACTGCGTCCTCGACCCCGAGCGGCTCTTCTCCGACGTCGGCTACCTCATGGACATCGCGATCGGCGAGGACGACGGCTCGGCGAACGGCCGCTGGCGGCTGCTCCTCCTGGAGGACTGCGACGAACTGATCCGCGGCGAGGCCAAGCACACGGCGGGCCAGGCGCTGTCACGGCTGCTGAACCTCACGGACGGCCTGCTCGGCCAGGGCCGCAACGTCCTCGTCGGCGTCACGACCAACGAAGACCTGGAACGCCTCCACCCGGCCGTCGTCCGCCCCGGCCGGTGCCTCGCCCGCATCGAGGTCTCCCCGCTGACCCGCCGCGAGGCGACGGACTGGCTCGGCACGGAGGAGGGAGTGGGGCGCGAGGGCGCGACACTGGCGGAGCTGTACGCCTTGCGCCGCGGGGTGTCTCCGACGGCTGTGCCGGACCAGCGGGGCGGGGCGGAGGCGGGGTTGTACCTGTGACGTCGCGGCTCCGACGGTGAGCCCGGCGGCATCGGGCATCGGGCATCGGGCATCGGGCATCGGGCATCGGGTCAACGTCACCGCTGGTTCACACGTTCGCAGGACCCCGATTCCGTACCCGCTCGATACGCTGGAGGCGTCCGCCGGACTCCGTCGCATGGGAGCAGTGATGAGCGTGGAACACGAGGTCGGCGGGGCACCCGAGCGGCCGTCGTACCGCTGGCCCGTGCCGCCGACGGGCGGCTGGACCGGCGACGACCTGGATCGGCTTCCTGACCTACTGGCGTGTCGAGAACGACCGGGGCCGCGCGGTCGTCTACGCCTTCGAACTCGAACCCGCGACCCGCGTCTACACCCCGACCGGCATCTTCCACGACCGCGTCAAGGTGTCCGTGCCGTTCCCGGTGGACCTGGACCTGAGCGAGATCGCACCGCGCCGGAGCCGGGGCGAGGCGTAGGGACTCGGCGGGGGCCAAGAAGGGGCCAAGAGCAGGCGCGGGTCAGGCATACGCGGCCCGCAGCGCGTCCCGTACCGCCGCGAGTGCCGCGTCCTCGGACAGGCCGATGCGGTGGACGCGCACCGCGTAGGCCTGCGCGGCGTTCGCCGCCTCCTGCGCACCGGCCTCGACGGCGGCGGCGACGAACGTCCCGTTCCGCCCCCGCGTCTCGATCACCCCATCCGCCTCCAGGGCCTTGTACGCCTTGGCCACGGTGTTCGCGGCGAGCCCGAGGTCCTCGGCGAGGCCGCGCACCGTGGGCAGCTTGTAGCCGACGGGGAGCGCGCCGGAGCGGGCCATCGCGGCGATCTGGGCCCGCACCTGCTCATACGGCGCGGCGCTGTCGTCAATGTGGATATCGATCTTCACGGTCACGCCCCCGATTCTCCCGCAGCGCCGGAAAATGAGAGGCACCCGGTAGCGCGCGCCGCGTAGCGTGCGCCCCCATGACCGTGATCGTGCGCGAGTTGCGCCTCGACAACCCGGCGGACACCGAGGCCTTCGCCCGCATCCGCCGCACCTGCCTCCCCGCCATGCTCGCGACCCCGGCCTCCGTCGCGTACGCCGCCGCGCACGCCCACCCCGACGCCCACTACCGGCAGCTGATCGCGCAGACCGGCGACGGCGAGCCGATCGGCACGGCGCAGGTCGGCCTCGCGTACGACAGCCCGACCTCCGGCCAGGGCTACGCGAACATCTACGTCCACCCCGACGCGGAGAACAGGGGCGCCGGCACCCTCCTCCTGCGTACGGCGGAGGCCCACCTCGCCCAGCACGGTGCGACCGAGGTGCACTGCTGGGCCCTCGCCACCCCGGAACGCAACCTGTCCTGGGTGGCGGCGCACGGCTACCGCCCCGGCCGCAGCGCCCACTTCCTCCGCCTCGACCTCACGCCCGACGCCCTCCCACCCCTCCAACCCACGCCACCGGGCGTGGAGTTGCTCCCCGCCACCGCCTACGCGGCCGACCCCCGCCCCCTCTTCACCCTGGACGCGGCGGCCACCCGTGACGAACCGGGCGACATCCAGTCCCAACTCGTCGACTACGAACAGTGGTTGCACGACACCTGGCACCAGCCGCTGCTGAACCACGCCCTGTCGACGGTGGCCGTGGTCGACGGCACCCCGGCAGCCTTCACGGCGGCCCTCACCGACGGCGAAGGACGCTACGTCTCGGGCATGACCGGCACCGCCCGCGCCCACCGAGGCCGCGGCCTCGCCAAGCTCGCCAAGACCGACTCCCTGCACCGGGCGCGCGCCGCCGGCGTCACGGTGGCGTACACGGGAAACGACACCGGCAACGCCCCGATGCTCGCCATCAACAAATGGTTCGGCTACACCCTCGACGCCACGGAGATCCGCCATGTCCGCACCCTCGACAACGCCTGAGTCGCTGAACGTACGACTCGTCAAGGCGGGCCGCACAAAGATCAGTTACCCGGCGACGCTCCTCCACGACGACGGCACCCGCGTCACCGTCCGCGCCGCCTGGGCCGGCGGCGACGTCCGCGACTTCGGCTTCGTCCAATTCGCCCCCGGCGACATCTTCACGGAGCACTACTGGCGCGACCGCTGGTACGCGATCAAGGAGGTCCGCACCTCCGAAGGCGCCCTGAAGGGCTGGTACTGCGACATCACCCGCCCCGCGATCCGCACCCCCGACGGCGACATCCTCTCCGAGGACCTCGACCTCGACCTGTGGGTCTCGGCGGACGGCAGCCAGGTGATCCGCCTCGACGAGGACGAGTTCGCCGCCAGCGGCCTCGCCACCCGGGACCCGGAGGCGGCGCACGCGGCGACCCGAGCCCTGGACGACCTCGAACTCCTGGCGAAACAAGGCGAGTTCACGAACCTCCTCACGTAAAGGCCACCACCGCGTACCGCTCGTCCCTCACCTCCCGCCCCCACAGCCGGGCATCCCCCGACAGCGGCTCGTGCCGCACCTCCGCGACGAGCGGCGCGAGCGCCTCCGTCAGCCACGCCCCCGCTATCCCGGCCGGACTCACCTCCCCCCACACCCCCTCCACCAGCACCAGCCGCCCACCAGGCCGCACCAACGACACCCACCGCCGCAACACGGCTTCGGTGTCCGGCAGCGCCCACAGCACGTGCCGCGCCAGCACCACGTCGTACGCCCCGGCCTCCACCGGCGGCTGCGCCGCGTCACCCAGCAGAAACTCCGCGTCACGCCACCCCGCGAGCTTGCGCCGGGCCAGCTCCAGCATGCGCGGCGCACTGTCCACCCCAGTCACCCGGTGTCCCCGCTGAGCCACGAGGAGTGCCAGACTCCCGGTCCCGCACCCGAGATCCACCACGTCCCCGGCCTCCTCCGGCAGCCATTCCGCAAGCCGCGCGGCCCACGCGTCCCGCACCCGCGGATCCCGCAGCCCGTGATCCGGCTCGTCGTCGAAACTGCCCGCGTACGCGTTCCAATCGACCGATTCCCCAGATGTCGTCATCCCCCCATCGTGACAACCGCCACTGACAATTGCGCTTCGAAGGGGGACCCTCCGGGAACAGGTCTACAACGGCACCACGTTGGGACCCGTGTAGGTACAGGAGGCACCATGCGCCGAGTGACCATGCACAAGCCGACCGGAGCGAGCAGCATCAAGCGCCGACTCCAGGACGACGCGGCGGAGCGCAAGCGCGAGCGCCCCGAAGTGCGCAAGGACGTCCGTAAGACCTGGTGGCCGGACGAGTGAGCGGGGCCGGTCCGATGACGCTCAGACCCTGACCTCGCTGACCTGTTACGCGGGTCCCAGCCGCTTGCGGTAGTGGATGCGGTCGTAGGGGCCGTCGGTGCGGCGCTCCACGACCTCGTATCCGTAGCGCGGGTACAGCTCTTGGTTCTCCCACATGAGGTGGTTCGTGTAGAGCCTCACCTCGGGCAGTCCGAGCGCACGCGCGTGCTCGTCGACGAAGGCGAGCAGGCGGCGGCCCACCCCCTGGCCGTGAGCGTCGGGGTGGACCGCGATGCTGTCGAGGAAGAGGCGGTCGGGGCGGGCCTCGACCACCACTAGGCCGAGCACCTCCGGGTCCCCGGTGACGTACACCAGGCCCGCCGCCACATTGGCCGCGTGGTCGGCCTCCATGGGGGCGGGTACGACGCCGATGCGTTCGATGTAGTGGTGGTATGCCGCGTCCGTGATCGCCTTGACGGCGGGCACGTCGGCGGCGGTGGCCGGCCGGATCTCCGCGTGGCCTACGTGATCTACGTGATCTACGTGGCCTTCAGGACGCTCATTGCTCATGCCGTCCTGTCTACGTCACCGCCCCTCCCCCGCACCACCAGCTTCTTCACCAGCGGCCACGCCACGATGAGCAGCACCACCGCGTAGACCGTCACGGAGAACGGGGTGTTGACCAGGCCGCTGACGCTGCCGTCGCTGATCTGGAGGGCGCGGCGCAGCTGTTGCTCGGCGTTCGGGCCGAGGATGACGCCGATGACGGCGGGCAGGACGGGGAGTCCGTAGCGGCGCATGCCGAAGCCGATGAGGCCGATGATCAGGAGGATGACGAGGTCGATGGCCTCGCCGCCGACCGCGTACGCGCCGACCGCGGCGAAGAAGAGGATGCCGGCGTAGAGGTACGGGCGGGGGATGCGCAGCAGTTTTGCCCATACGGGGGCCAACGGCAGATTCAGGGCCAGGAGCAGCACCATGCCGACGAAGAGCGACGCGATGAGGCCCCACACCAACTCCGGCTCCCTCTCGAAGAGAAGAGGCCCCGGCTGGATGCCGTACTGCTGGAAGGCGGCGAGCATGACCGCCGCGACGGCCGTCGTCGGGAGGCCGAGGGTGAGCATGGAGACGAGGGTGCCGGCGGCTGAGGCCGAGGACGCCGATTCGGGTCCGGCCACGCCTTCGATGGCGCCCTTGCCCCACTCGTCCTTGTGCTTGGAGAGGCGCTTCTCGGTCACGTAGGAGAGGAACGTGGGGATCTCGGCGCCGCCCGCCGGGATCGCGCCGAACGGGAAGCCGATGAGGGGGCCGCGCAGCCAGGACTTCCAGGTGCGTCGGACGTCGGAGCGGCCCAGCCACGGGCGGCCGACGGGGATGGCCTCGCCGCTGGTGCGGCGCAGGTGGGCGGCGACCCACAGGGCCTCGCCGATGGCGAAGAGGCCGACCGCGACGATGACGACGTCGATGCCGTCGGCGAGCTGCAACGAGCCGAAGGTGAGGCGTTGTTGGCCGGTCATCTGGTCGAGGCCGACGAGCCCGATGGTGAGGCCGATGAGGAGGGACGCGAGTCCCCTGACCCGCGACGAGCCGAGTACCGAGGTCACGGCGATGAACGCCAGCACCATGATGGCGAAGTAGTCGGGTGCGCCGATGTCGACGGCGAGCGAGGCGACCTTGGGGGCGAGGGCGACCAGCAGGATGGTGCCGATCATGCCGCCGGCGAAGTGTCCGATGGCGGCGGCCGCGAGGGCCTGCGCGCCGCGTCCGGACTTCGCCATGGGGTTGCCTTCCATGGCGGCGACGACGGCGGCGCTCTCGCCGGGTGTGTTGAGGAGGATCGAGGTCGTCGAGCCGCCGAACATGGCGCCGTAGTAGATGCCCGCGAACATGATGAACGCGCCGGTGGGTTCGAGTCCGTACGTCACCGGGAGGAGCAGGGCGACGGCCATGGCGGGGCCGATGCCGGGGAGCACGCCGATGGCGGTGCCGAGGAGGACGCCGATCGCGGCCCAGAGGAGGTTGATGGGGGTGAGGGCCGTACTGAAGCCGTCGAGGAGGGAGTTGAGGGCGTTCATGGGGTCACAGCACCTCCATCAGGGGGCCGCCCGGCAGCGGGACGCCGAGCAGGTTGTTGAAGACGACGAAGGTGAGGAGGGAGAGCCCGGCGGCGATCAGCGGGTCGCGGGTGAGGTGGCGGCTGCCGAGCGCGTACGCGGCGCCCCAGAAGAGGAGCGCGCCCGCGAGCGGGAAGCCGAGGGGTTCGATGAGGACGGCGGTGGCGAGGAAGACGCCCGCGAGGAGCAGCACGGTGCGCCAGTCGGCGGGTTCGGCCAGGTCGACGTCCTCGCCGGCCTCGGCCTCTCCCCTGCCGCCGCGCAGTACGTCGACGGCGAGGAGCACGGCGACGACGAGGAGCCCGATGCCGACGACGATCGGTACGGTCTTCGGTCCCACGGGTCCGCGCTGGGAGATGTCGACGTCCATGGTGAGCGCGTCGGTGAGGACGAGCACGCCGAGCGCCAACAGCAGGACGCAGACGCCGAGTTCGGAGTGTTCGCGCAGCCAGGACCGGCGGGTGTCGTCGGTCGGCCGGGTGTCGGTGGCGGTCACAGCCCCAGCTCCTTCAGTACGGACACGACTCTCTTGTCCTGCGCGTCCATGAACGTCCCGAAGTCGTCGCCGACGAGGAACGCGTCGTCCCAGCCGTTCGACTTCAGCGACTTCTTCCACTCCTCGGACGCGTGCAACTTCTTTACGAGGTTGGTGAGTTTGTCGCGTTGCGTGCCGGAGAGGCCGGGCGGGGCGACGATGCCGCGCCAGTTGGTGAAGTCGACGTCGTAGCCGGACTCCTTGAGGGTGGGCCCGTCGAGGCCGGGGACGCGTTCGGGGCCGGTGACGGCGAGCAGGCGCAGCTCACCGCTCTTGATCTGGTCGAGGTACTCGCCCACGCCCGAGACGCCGAAGGCGACCTTGTCGCCGAGGATGGAGGCGAGGAGTTCGCCGCCGCCGTCGAACGGGACGTAGTTGACCTTCTTCGGCTCGATTCCGGCTGCGCGCGCCATCAGCATGGGCGCGAGGTGGTCGGGCCCGCCGGGCGAGGAGCCGCCGCCGACGGGCAGCTTGCCGGGCCGCTTCTTCCAGGCGTCGACGAGCTGCTCGATGTTCTTGTACGGGGAGTCCTTGGCGACCACGACGACGTCGGCCTCTTCGGTGAGGCGGGCGATGGGCGTCGTGTCGGCGAGGGTGGTCGGGGAGTGGTTGGAGCGGGCGGCGCCCACCACGCCGAGGCCCATGGACATGGCCAGTTTGCCGTTGCCGTGCTCGCCGACGAGGCGGGTCAGGCCGACGGTGCCGCCGGCGCCCGGCAGGTTGAACACCTCGATGTTGTGGGTGAGTTCGGCGTCCTCGGCGTTCTTGGCGGCGGTGCGGGCCGTGATGTCGTAGCCGCCGCCCGGGGTGTTGGGGACCATGAGGCGCAGGCCGGGGATCTGGGTGCCGGTGTCGGCGCCGCTGCCCGTGGTGAGCAGCGGCGGCCCCACCAGGACGAGCAGCGCGGCCCCGAGCAGGGCGAGGGGTGTGCGCAGGCGCACGTGTGCCACCACCTGTCGAGTCGTGGGGAGCAGGGAGGTTGTGGGGACGGGGAGTTCGAGTGGCCCACATGTTGCCTAGGCGTTAACAAGCTGTCGCCCTTCCGCAAGCAACGGACGTTGTGGTCCTTGTGGTCGCACACCTACTCTGCGCCAGTGACAAAGGTCTTGATCAAGGTCTTGATCGTGGACGACGACTTCATGGTGGCGAAGCTGCACAGCCGCTTCGTGTCCGCGATGGACGGTTTCGTGGTGGCCGGGGTCGCGCACAGCGGTACGGAGGCGCTGCGCGCGGCGGAGGCGGTGCGGCCCGATCTGGTGCTTTTGGACGTGTACTTGCCGGACATGGACGGCATCGAGGTGCTGCGGTCGCTGCGCGCGGCGGAGGAGCGGGACCCTTCGCGTACGCCGGTGGACGCGCTGTTCATCACGGCGGCGCGGGACGCGGAGATGGTGCGTGCGGCGCTGCGGGCGGGAGCGCTCCACTACCTCATCAAGCCGTTCAACCAGGCAGCTCTGCAGGAGCAGTTGAGGCATGTGGCGACGTTGCGGGCCCGCCTCGACGGCCTGGACGAGGCCCGCCAGGAGGACGTCGACCAGATCTTCGGCGCCCGACCGCCGGGTTCCCGCGAACTCCCGAAGGGCCTCGCCGCGCACACCGCGGACCTGGTGGAACAGACGCTCCGCGCCCACCCGGGCGGCCTGTCGGCGACGGAGTGCGCGGAGCAGGCGGGCTCGCTCTCGCGGGTGAGCGCGCGCCGGTACCTGGAGTTCTTCGCGGGCACGGGCCGGGCGCGGGTGACGCTCCGCTATGGCGGGACGGGGCGGCCGGAGCGGCGGTACCGGTGGGTGGCGTAGAGGCGGGTCCGGGGGCTCGCTCCGGCTCATTCTGAGCGCAGGCTGAGTGGCACCTTAAGGGCGCCATAAAGATCCACTCGGAGCGCTCCCACGGGCCGAACGGCGCGATTTTCCGGGCTAACTTCCTTGCCGCACCCCCCAATGCAATCGATGCAATCGATCAAGGAGTACCCCCATGCCCGCAAGCCGCCGCAAGATCGCCGCGTTCACCACGGTCGGCGCGATCCCCCTCGCCCTGACCGCTCTCTCGGCGTCGCCCGCGGCAGCGCACGGCACGCTCGGCGACCCGGCGAGCCGCGTCGCCGCCTGTTACGCGGAGGGCGCCGAGAGCCCGACCTCGGCGGCATGCAAGGCGGCGGTCGCCGAGGGCGGGCCGCAGGCCCTGTACGACTGGAACGGCATCCGTGACGGCGAGGCCGGCGGCAAGCACCAGGAGCGCATCCCGGACGGCAAGCTGTGCTCGGCGAACTCCGACGAGTTCAAGGGCATGGACCTGGCGCGCGACGACTGGCCCGCGACGAAGGTCTCGGCGGGCTCGTACACGTTCAAGTACAAGGTGACCGCCCAGCACAAGGGCACCTTCAAGCTCTACATGACGAAGCAGGGCTACGACCCGTCGAAGCCGCTGAAGTGGTCCGATCTGGACCTGTCGAACCCGGTCGCGACGAAGACCGACCCGACGGCCTCGAACGGCTACTACACCTTCTCCGGCAAGCTCCCCGACCGTACGGGCCGCCAGCTGATCTACGGCATCTGGCAGCGTTCGGACAGCCCGGAGGCGTTCTACTCCTGCTCGGACGTGACGTACGGCGGCGCGTCGTCGGCCGCAGCGGCCGCGGCGGAGCCCTCGGACGAGCAGATCGCGGCGGACGCGGACAAGTCGACGGTCGACCACAGCGGGATGGACATGGGCGACTCGTCACACGAGTCGCACGAGTCTCACAACTCCCCTTCCACAAAGGGTGGTTCCGGATCCCAGCCCCTCGCCGAGACCGGCGGCGACTCCACCACCCCGTACATCGCCATGGGCGGCGCGGCCGCCCTCGCGATCGGCGCGGCCGGCCTGTTCGCCTCAATGCGCCGCCGCGCAACGACGCCCGGCCGCCACGGCCGCTAGTCACTCTCCAAGCGCCGGCCTGCCAATCCAGCGCCGGTCGGCCAATCCAGCGCCGGTCGGCCAATCCAGCCCCTCCGGCGCTTGAGGAGCGGGGTCCGGGGCAGAGCCCCGAGGCCGCAACCACGGGAGGGTCAGGCCGCCGCAGGGCGCACCGCGTCCGGACCGTACTTGGTCCGGGCGCGGTCGACGACCTCCTCGATGCGACGCGCCCGCTCATCCGCCGGATCGAACAACAACTGCCGCGGCGCCCGCTCACCCGCAACCAACCTCTCGGCCCGCACCGCGAGAGCCCGCACCCGCGCCCGCTGCAACCCCAACCGCTCATGCAGCTCGTACACGACCCCGGTCAACGTAGGCGTATGGTCCGACGCCTCGCGGAGCGTACGCGTACGCACAGTCGTCGTACGGTCCGCATACCGCACGGTCAGCGTGAGCGCACCCGCCGCCTGCCCCTCCCCCCGCAACCGCAACCCCACCCGGTCGGCCAGCGCCAGCAACGCCGCCCGCTGCCGCTCCCGGTCCAACTCATCGCCCGGAAACTCGTGTTCGACGCGGATCGAGCGGGCCGGCGCCTCCGGCACCACCGGCGTCGGATCGACCCCAAGGGCCGCGTCCCGCAACCGCCGCCCGGCCGCGGCGCCGAGAATCCGTTGCAGCGTGCCGAGCGGCGCGGCGGCGATCCTGCCGACGCTGTCCAGGCCGTACGAGGAGAGGGTGCGCGCGGTCGCGGGCCCGACGCCGTGCAGCGCGGCGGCGGGCTTGTGCGCGAGGAAGGCGGTGACGGCGTCCAGGTCGTCGGGCAGTTCCCGCACCGCGGACGGCGGCCCGTCGGCGGCGACCATCCTGGCCAGCATCGGATTCGCGGCGACCCCGACGGTCGACCGGAGCCCGTACAGGCCCCCGGTCCTGGCCCGGATCCGCTCGGCGAGCCCCACCGCGTCCGTACCGAAGTACCGCAGGCCGCCGGTGACATCGGCGAACGCGGCGTCCGGCGGCAGCGCCTGCACGAGGGGCGTGAACTCGGCGAGCAGCCCGAGCAGCCGCAAGTAGAGCTGCTCGTCCACGAGTTCATGAAAGTGCACGTACAAAACCTGCGTCATCCCGCACTCCCCGGACTCTGATGCCACAACTTGCGGCCCCGGCCCTGCTTGACGGATTCGCCGGCCGGCCGCAGATCCGCCCAGGGATGCAGGTCGTAACCGGTCTCCAGACGGATGCTGCGCTCACCCACCGCGCCACCGCCCGCCACGCCACCGCCCGCCACGCCGCCGCCCACCGCGCCACCGCCCGCCACGCCGCCACCCGCCACGTCTCCGCCCACCGCGCCGCCGCCCGCCGCGGGCCGCTCCTCGGTGAGCCGCTCCGTCACCGCCGACAGCCCTCCCGTGCGCCGCAGTTCGGCGAGTTCGGCCAGGTCCCACGCGGCGGCCCCGGTGACGGAGAGCGCCTTGCCGCTGCCGCCGCCGCGCCGCTGCACCACTCCTCGTACGAGGAGCAGCCAGGCGTGGAAGACGGTGTGCGCGGCCGCGTCGTGGCTGTCCTCGAAGAACGCGCAGTCGACAAGCCCGGACGTGTCGTCGAGGGTCGTGAAGATGACGCGCTTGCCGGAGCGGACCGGCGGCGTCTGCACGGCGCCCTTCGCCCCGGCGACGAGGACGACCTGTCCGTGCGGCAGGTCGCGCAGCCGCCGCGCGTCGACGACGCCCAGTTCGTCGAGCAACTCCCGGTGTTCGCCGAGGAGATGGCGCGAGGTGTCCATGCCGAGCACGCCGAGCTCGGCGCCGAGCCGTTCGACGTCGTCGAGATCGGGCAACTGGGCCGGGGCGACCTCGGCGGGCCCGCCACCCGTTTCACCGAGCGCCAACTGCCCCTGCGCACCACCCCGTTGCCCCTTGCTCAGCTCAGCGATGTGCAGCATCAGATCCCGCCGGTTGCGCCCGAACGCGTCCAACGCGCCCACCTGCGCGAGCCGTTCGGCCACCGGTCGCGACGGCCGGGCCCGGGAGACGAAGTCCTGGAGCGAGACGTAGGGGCGCCCCGCGACGATCCGCTCCGCCTCGGCCTCGCTCATGCCGCGTACGTCGGCGAGCGCGAGCCGGAGGCCGTGCACGGAGCGGCCACCACCGTCCGGATCAGACACCAGTTCGATTCGATAGGCCGCGTCCGACGCGTTCACATCCAGCGCAAGCACCGGCACCCCCCACCGCCGCGCGTCCGCGAGCAGCAGCCGCTTCGGGTACATGCCGGGATCGTGCGTGAGCAGCCCCGCGTAGAACGCGGCCGGATGGTGCGCCTTCAGCCACGCCGACTGGTAGGAGGGCACGGCGAACGCCACGGCGTGCGCCTTGCAGAACCCGTACGCGCCGAACGCCTCGACGATCTCCCAGGTCCGCGCCACGACCTCCTCCGCGTATCCGCGCTCGCGCGCCCGCCGCGCGAACCAGGCCCGCACCCGCCCGACCTGGTCCGCCTTCGACAGGGCCCGCCGCGTGTAGTCGCCGAAGGCGAGGCTGCACCCGGTCATGACGTGCAGGATCCGGATGATCTGCTCGTGGAAGACGACCACGCCGCACGTCTCCTCCAGCGCCCCCTTCAGGTCCTCGTGCGGGTACGCGGGCGCCTGCTTGCCGTGCCGCGCCTTGATGAACGGGTCGACCATGTTGGCCGCGACGGGGCCCGGCCGGAACAGCGAGATGTCCACGACCAGGTCGTGGAAGGTCTCGGGCTGCAGCCGCGCCAACAGGTCGCGCTGGCCAGGCGACTCGGTCTGGAAGACGCCCAACGTCTGTGAGGACTTGATGAGTTGATACGTCTTCGGGTCGCCGGGCGGCACCTGCGCCGGGTCGTCCAGGTCCACCCGCGCACCCGACACCCGCTCGACCTCGGCGACCGAGTGCGCCATCGCGGACTGCATCCGCACCCCGAGGACGTCGAGCTTGAGCAGGCCGAGGTCCTCCACGTCCTCCTTGTCGAACTGGGACATGGGAAAGCCCTCCGTGCTGGTCGGCACGACCGGCGTGCGCCCCAGCAGGGTGGTGTCGGAGAGCAGCACCCCGCACGGGTGCATGGCGATCCCCCGCGGCAGCGCGTCGAGCGCCTCGACCAGGTCCCACATCCTGCTCCCGCCGTACGCCTCCGGGTCGATGCCGCGCAGCTCCGGCAGCTCCTGGAGCGCGGAGCGGGCGTCGCGGGCGCGGATGTGCGGGAAGGACTTCGCGAGCCGGTCCACCTCGTCCGGCTCCATGCCGAGGGCGAGGCCCACGTCCCGTACGGCATGGCGGACCCGGTAGGTCTCCGGCATGGACACGGTCGCCACCCGCTCGGGCCCGAAGCGGTCCAGGATCGCCCGGTAGACCTCCAGGCGGCGGGCGGACTCCACGTCGATGTCGATGTCGGGCAGCTCCATGCGCTGCTCGGACAGGAAGCGCTCCATGAGCAGCCCGTGTTCGACCGGGTCGGCGGTCGCGATGCCGAGCAGGTGGTTGACGAGCGAGCCCGCGCCCGAGCCGCGCGCGGCGACCCGGATACCCAACTCCCGGGTGTCCTGCACCACTTGAGCGACCGTCAGGAAGTACGAGGCGTAGCCCTGACGCTCGATGAGGCGCAGCTCGTCCTCCAGTCGGTCCCAGTAGCGGCGCTTGTAGTCGTAGCGGCGCGCCAGCATCGCGGCGGCGCAGCGCGAGCGCAGGACCCGGTCGGGGGTGCGGCGGGCGGCGCCGACGAGGTCCGGTTCGGGGAAGTGGACGCGGCCGAGCCCCAGGTCGTCCTCGGGGTCGACCCGGCAGGCGGCGGCGGTGTCCTCGGTGACGACGAGGAGGCGGCGCGCGGTGTTGCCGCGGTATCCGGCGGCCTCGGAGACCTGGAGGGCGATGTCGGCCATGTCCTTCGCGGGCTTGAGCCACCGTTCGCCGCTGTCGAGCGCGGCGCGCTGGTCGATCGGCACGAGTCGGCGGGCGGAGTCGAGGACGTCGGCGACCGGGCCCTGTCCGGGGTCTGCGTAGCGGACGGCGTTGCTGAGTACGGGGAGGATCCCCTGGTCGGCGGCGAATCCGAGGGAGCGGGCGGCGTGCCGCAGCGAGCCGAAGCCGGTGCCGCTCAGGCCGTGGCAGACGACCTCGACGCGCAGCGCCGCGCTCCCGTACCGCTCCCGCCAGGGCGCGAGCAGCCGGGCGGCGCGGTCCGGGCGTCCGGCGGCGAGCGCGCGGCCGACGTCCGAGTCGGGTCCGAGGAGTACGAAGGCGGGGCCGCGGTCGTGGCCCTCCCCCAGCGAGTCCCAGGGCAGCAGCGGCCGGCGGTCGGTCCCCGCGTCCCGGTGCGCGGCGGTGACGAGGCGGCACAGTTCGGCCCAGCCGGCCGCGCCGTCCCGTGCGAGGAAGGTCACGCGCTGCGCCGACTCGTCGACGAACGCGCCGCCGCGCGCAGGGGTGCGCCGCCGCTCGGTGCGCTCGGCCGCCTCCACGGGGGCCGCGACCGCCAGATCGACCCCGAACAGCGGCCGGATCCCGGCCCGGCCCGCGGCCTTCGCGAAGCGGACGGCGCCGCCGAGGGTGTCGCGGTCGGTCAGGGCGAGCGCGTCGAGCCCGCGCGCGGCGGCCTGTTCGGCGAGCGCGTCCGGGTGCGAGGCCCCGTAGCGCAGGGAGAAGCCTGAGGCGGTGTGCAGATGCGTAAAGCCCCGCATCCGAACCACCTCGCCACTACTCCCCCCTCTGTCCGACCTGTCAGGCCTGTACGACCTGCCACACCAGCCCCATCAGGGCCGATGCCCTCACCGTAAACCATGTTCGAATATCTGTGCGAGTCGAAACGGTCACCCGAAACCGGCCACCCACTCGTTCGGCCCACCCCGACTGCATGAGCCGGGGCCTCGCCCGAGCGTTGAGGACATGAAGTTCGCCGAAGAGTTCAGAAACGCCGTCACCCCCAGAGCCGCGCTCCTCGTCATCGGCGTCCTGGCTCTCCAGCTCCTCTTCATCACCTCGTACGTGGGGGCGCTGCACAGTCCGAAGCCGAAGGACGTCGCGTTCGGCGTCGTCGCGCCGCAGCCCGCGGCGGCGAAGCAGCTCGCCGCGCAGCTGGACCAGCTGCCGGGCTCCCCGCTCGACGCGCGGGTGGTCAAGGACGCGAAGACGGCCCGCGAGCAGGTCCTGAACCGGGAGATCGACGGCGCCCTCGTGTTCAACGCGAAGACGCCCCGGGACACCCTCTACGTCGCGTCCGGCGGCGGCACCGTCCTGGCCTCCTCGCTCCAGGGCCTGGCCACCACGATCGACGCGCAGCAGCAGCGCACGGTGAAGACCGTCGACGTGGCGCCCGCCTCGGAGCAGGACTTCGACGGGCTCTCGGCGTTCTATCTCGTCGTCGGGTGGTGTGTCGGCGGCTATCTGTGCGCCTCGATCATGTCGATCAGCGCCGGGTCCAAGCCCGCGAGCCCGCAGCGCGCGGCGATCCGGCTCGGCTCGCTCGCGGTCTTCTCGATCGTGGGCGGCATCGGCGGCTCCCTGATCATCGGCGACTCGATCCTGGGCGCGCTGCCGGGCTCCTTCTGGGGCCTGGCGGGGCTCGGCGCCCTGGTCACCTTCGCGGTCGGCGCGATCACCCTCGCCCTGGAGGAACTCACCGGCGTCGTCGGCATCGGCCTGGCCGTCCTGCTGATCGTCGTCGCGGGCAACCCGAGCGCGGGCGGCGCCTTCCCGCTGCCGATGCTGCCGCCGTTCTGGCAGGCGATCGGCCCCTGGCTGCCACCGGGCGCGGGCACCTGGGCGGCCCGCTCCATCGCCTACTTCAAGGGCAATGACCTCACCCAGTCGATGCTCGTCCTGGCTGCGTGGGCCGTGGTCGGCGTGCTCGGGACGCTGCTCGTGGCGGGGCTGCGCGAGAAGAAGCGGGGTGCCGCAGCGAAGGCCCCGGAGACGGAGCCCGCCGTATGAACTTCCCGCACCGCTCGGGCCCTGCCGCCCAGGCCAGCTCCGTCAAGCGCATGGAGCCGACCGCGCAGGCCCAGCTCGGCCCGCTCGGCCTGACCGGCTTCATCGTCGTCACGATGATCGCCACCGGTATCGACGCCGGTGTCTTCCCGGAGAAGCTGGCGGCGGGCGACGTCCCCACGGTCGGCTTCTTCATCGGCGGCCTCGCCCAGCTCCTCGCGGGCCTCTTCCAGGCGCAGCGCGGCGACACCTGGCACGCCACGGTGTTCGGCGGCTTCGGCCTGTTCTGGATGGCGAAGGCGCTGATGCTCCAGTGGGTGCTGCCGTCCCTCGATCCCTCGCTGCGCGGCGACACGATGGGCCTGTTCACGCTGCCCTGGGTGTTCGTGGTCTTCGTGCTGTGGCTGGCGAGCTGGCGCATCCACCTGGTGCTGCTGCTCACGTTCAGCTGTGTGCTCGTCGTCTTCGTCGCGATGACCTGCAACGGCTTCACGGGCCTCGTCGGCTGGAACCGCGTCGCGGGCTGGTTCGGGCTCGCCGCGACGGCCGGGGCGCTGTATCTGCTGGCCGGGCAGGTGATGGCGTCGACGTGGGGCCGCCCGGTCCTTCCGATGGGCCGCTTCCTGGCACCGCAGGAGCCCGCCGAGTCGTGACCTGACACGACCCGACGGGCTCGGCGGGGGCGGGGAGCGTTACGCGATGGTGTTCCCGTAGTACGCCTGCCGCATCAGCCGCCGCATGTCGTCGATCATCGGCATCCGCGGGTTGGCGGGCGCGCACTGGTCGGCGTAGGCGTTCATGGCCTGCTGCGGCAGCGCCGCCATGAACTCCCGCTCATCGACGCCCTCTTCCTTGAACGAGGCCGGGATCCCGCACCGCTCACGCAGTTCCTCGACGGCCTTCGCGTACGACTCCACGCCCTCCTCGGGAGTGGCCGCCGGCAGGCCGAGCGTCCTGGCGATGTCCTGGAGCCGCTCGGGCGCCTTGTACGTCTCGGCCTTCGGCCACGGCGTCGCCTTGTACGAGACGGTGCCGTTGTGCCGGATGACGTGCGGAAGCAGCAGCGCGTTGGTGCGGCCGTGCGCGACGTGGAAGGTGTTGCCGAGGGTGTGCGCCATCGCGTGGACCAGGCCCAGGAAGGCGTTGGCGAAGGCCATGCCCGCGATGGTCGAGGCGTTGTGCATCTTCTCGCGCGCCTCGGGGGCCCTGGCGCCGTCCTTCACACACGCTTCCAGGTTCTCGAAGATGAGCTTGATGGCCTGGAGGCACTGGCCGTCGGTGAAGTCGTTCGCGTACACGGAGACGTACGCCTCGGTGGCGTGGGTCAGCGCGTCGAAGCCGGAGTCGGCGGTCACGGTCGGCGGCAGGTTCATCGGCAGCATCGGGTCGATGATCGCCACGTTCGGGGTGAGCGCGTAGTCGGCGAGCGGGTACTTCTGGGCGGCGGCCGGGTCGGAGATGACGGCGAAGGGCGTGACCTCGGAGCCCGTCCCCGACGTGGTCGGTATCGCGACCAGCTTCGCCTTCTCCCCCAACTGCGGGAACTTATAAGCCCTCTTGCGGATGTCGAAGAACTTCTCCTTCGTGTCCGCGAACTCGATCTCCGGGTGCTCGTACATCAGCCACATGATCTTCGCGGCGTCCATCGGCGAACCACCGCCCAGCGCGACGATCGTGTCCGGCCCGAAGTCCCGCATCGCGGCGGCGCCCGCCTGCACGGTGGCCAGCTCAGGGTTCGGCTCGACGTTGTCGATGACCTGCAACGTCACCGCGGTGGGCCGGGAGTTGAGGATGTCGCTGATCTTCTGTACGAAGCCGATGGCGCCCATCGTCTTGTCGGTGACGACGGTGACGCGGTGCACGTCGTCCATCTCGGCGAGGTACTTGACGGCGCCCCGCTCGAAGTAGATCTTCGGCGGGATCTTGTACCACTGCATGTTGGTGTTGCGCCGCCCGATCCGCTTGATGTTGACGAGGTTGACCGCGGAGACGTTGTTGGAGACCGAGTTGTGGCCGTAACTGCCGCAGCCCAGGGTCAGCGACGGGAGGAACGCGTTGTAGACGTCGCCGATGCCGCCGAAGGTGGACGGCGAGTTGACGATGACGCGGATCGCCTTGACGCGGCGCCCGAACTCCTCGGCCAGCTCCTCGTCCTCGGTGTGGATGGCGGCGGAGTGCCCGAGCCCGTTGAACTCGACCATTTCGGCCGCCAGTTGGAGCCCGTGCTCGGTGTCGCGCGCCTTCAGCGCGGCGAGCACCGGGGAGAGCTTCTCGCGGGTGAGCGGCTCGTTCGGGCCGACCTCCGCGCACTCGGCGACGAGGATCGAGGTGTCGTCGGGGACCTCGAAACCGGCCTGTTCGGCGATCCAGCTCGCGGACTTGCCGACGACGGAGGCGTTGAGCCTGGCACCCGCGCAGTCACTGCCGTGCGCCGTCGCCCCGAAGACGAACTCCTCCAGCTCGGCCTTCTCGGCGGCCGTCACCACGTACGCCTTCAGCCGCCGCAACTCGGCGACCCCGTCCTCGTAGACCTCCTGGTCGAGGATGACGGCCTGCTCGGAGGCGCAGATCATGCCGTTGTCGAAGGCCTTGGAGAGCACGATGTCGTGGATGGCGCGGCCCAGCTTGGCGTCCTTCGCGACGTACGCGGGTACGTTGCCGGCGCCGACGCCGAGGGCGGGCTTTCCGCACGAGTAGGCGGACTTGACCATGGCGTTTCCGCCGGTGGCGAGGATCGTGGAGACGCCCTCGTGGTTCATGAGCAGCCCCGTCGCCTCCATCGACGGCTCCTCGATCCACTGCACGCAGTGCTCCGGGGCACCGGCCTCGATCGCCGCGTCGCGCACGATGCGGGCGGCCTCGGCGGAGCACTTCTGGGCGCTGGGGTGGAAGGCGAAGACGATCGGGTTACGGGTCTTCAGGGCGATCAGCGCCTTGAAGATGGTGGTGGAGGTGGGGTTGGTGACCGGGGTCATCGCGCAGATGACGCCGACCGGTTCGGCGATCTCGGTGATGCCGTTGATCTCGTCGCGGGAGATGACACCGGCCGTCTTCAGGCCGCGCATCGAGTTCACGACGTGCTCGCAGGCGAAGAGGTTCTTGACCGCCTTGTCCTCGAACAGGCCGCGACCCGTCTCCTCGACGGCGGCCCGCGCCAGGTCGCCGTGGTGGCTGAGCGCCGCGAGCGACGCCTTTTTGACGATGTGGTCGACCAGCTCCTGGTCGTACGTCTCGAACGTCGCGAGCGCCTCCCGCGCTCCAGCGACCAGTTCGTCGACCGTCCCCTCGACACTCTCGACACCCACGGCAGGCTCCCCTTTTCACACCTTTTCGCTGATGCCTCAATTCCACACCTTTACGCTCCGCTGAGGGGCCGGAGAATGTCCTCGCCGCACGGGACCAAGGTCCCGGCCCACCTCACCCGGGACGACCGATTCCCTCTCTGACCTGCATGGACATCTAGGGACCTTCGACCCTTGCCCACTTGTGAAAGTTTTCACAAGAATTCGCGAAAAGCCCCGCCCCCGGTTTCCGGGGGCGGGGCACAAGGGGCGGAGGCCGCCCGAAGCGTTCCGGTCAGCCGATTTCCGTGCCCGTGGCGGAGAGCGCCTCCGTCACCGGCTGGAAGAACGTCTCGCCGCCCGCGGAGCAGTCGCCGCTGCCGCCGGAGGTGAGGCCGATCGCCGAGTCGCCGGAGAAGAGGGAGCCGCCGCTGTCACCGGGCTCGGCGCAGACGTCGGTCTGGATGAGGCCGTTGACGACGTCGCCGTTGCCGTAGTTCACGGTGGCGTCCAGGCCCTTCACCGTGCCGTCGTGCACCTGCGTGGTGGAGCCGGAGCGGGTCACCTGCATGCCGACGGTGGCCTCCGCGGCCTTGGTGATCTGCTGCGCGGAGCCGTTGTAGAGGTTGACCTCGCTGGGGTGCTCGACGTCGGCCGAGTACTTCACCAGGCCGTAGTCGTTGTCCGGGAAGCTGGAGTCGGCGTTCGAGCCGATCTCCTGCCCGTTGGAGTCCGACCACGTGGTGATGGCTTCGGTGCAGTGGCCCGCCGTGAGGAAGAACGGCTCGCCGCCCTTGGTCACGTTGAAGCCGAGGGAGCAGCGGCTGCCGCCGCCGGTGATGGCGTCGCCGCCCGCGATGAAGGGCTTGAACTCGCCCTGGCTGCGCTTGAGTTCGGCCTTGCCGCCGAGCTTCTCGACGACTCCGCTGAGCTGGCTCCAGTCGGCGCCCTTGACCGTGCGGTCGGCGGTGACGACGACCTTGTTGGTGGCGGGGTCGACGGCCCAGGAGGTGCCCGGGATGGTCGCGTCCTGCTTCAGGGCGGTGCGCGCGCTCTTCAGCTCGGCCAGCGAGTTCTGGACGACTCTGGCCTTCGCGCCGGCGGCCTCGGCCGCCTCGGCGGCGTCGCCGTTGAGGACGTTGACCACGAGCTGCTTGGTCTTGGCGTCGTAGTAGCTGCCCGCCGAGTTCGCGCCCAGGTCCTTCGTCAGGGACGAGGCGAGCGTTCCGGCCTTGGCGACCGAGAGGGTCCGAGGGGCCAGGTCCGGGGTGTCGGTGCTGGCGTTCGCGGTCTGGAAGGTGATGCCCGCGGCGGCAAGGGCGAAGATTCCCGCTCCGGCCACGGCGGCACGCCGCTTGGGTATGCGTCGGTGCTTCAACTCACGTCCTCCTGTGGGGGGTTGGGATTCCGGTTCGGGTGGGGCCGAGACCGGATCCGTGAGGCTGACTGGGCCACTATCCCGACCGTCACAGGGAGCACACAAGGTCGACTTCTGGACGCGCGTTCGCCAACCCCCGCGCCCCCTTCACGACTTGGGCGCACGCCCAGGACCACACGTCGATCGCTGCCGCAAACACTGCGCGCGCCCGGCGATGGGCGGAGGGTGAGGTCTACTCCTGTCCGGAATTCGCCGTTGGCCGCCCGCCGGTTACCCCGGGTTCGGTGGCTTCTGCCGCCTTCCGCTCCTCGAAAGCGGGTGCGGGCGCGGGTGCGGACGTTGACGTCTTCGCCTCGGTGAGCCCCGGCAGCGCGCTCTCGGTGAGCTGGGAGACGGCCGCCTCCGCCGCGTGCGCCGCGTCCCCTGGCGTGGCCCGCTCAAGGAAGCGCAGCAGCTCGACCGGGAACGGCAGCACCAGCGTCGAGTTCTTCTCGGCCGCGACCGCCACCACGGTCTGCAGCAGCCGCAGTTGGAGAGCCGCGGGCTGATCGGACATCACCCCGGCCGCCTCGGCGAGCTTCTTCGACGCCTGCAACTCGGCGTCGGCGTTGATGACCCGGGCCCGCCGCTCACGGTCGGCCTCGGCCTGCCGGGCCATCGAGCGCTTCATGGTCTCCGGCAGCGATACGTCCTTGATCTCGACGCGGTCGATCTGCACACCCCAGCCGACGGCCGGGCTGTCGATCATCAACTCCAGCCCCTGGTTGAGCTTTTCGCGGTTGGAGAGCAGGTCGTCGAGGTCGCTCTTGCCGATGATGGAGCGCAGCGAGGTCTGCGCCATCTGCGAGACGGCGAACCGGTAGTCCTCGACCTGCACCACGGCCTCGGCGGCGTCGACCACCTTGAAGTAGATGACGGCGTCCACCCGCACCGTCACGTTGTCCCGCGTGATGCCGTCCTGCGCGGGCACCGGCATCGTCACGATCTGCATGTTGACCTTACGGATCCGGTCCACGATCGGCACGATCATCGTGAACCCGGGACCGCGCACGGACCGGGTGAGCCGGCCGAGCCGGAACACCACCCCGCGTTCGTACTGCTTGACGACCCGCGCCGCCGACATCACGTAGACCGCTCCGGCGCATGCGACGGTCACTCCCGCCGCCACCAGTTCCTCGACCATCTCACGGCCCCCCAGGGTCCGAAGTGGGCGCAAAAGGCGTGTACTTCGAAGGTAAACCCGTAAGGGACACATAGGGAGAGTCCCCGCCGGGCCGAGTTGGTCCGACGGGGACTCCCACTGCTGGCTGCGCCCGCGGAACGTACCCGCGGGGTGGTGCTGCTCGATCAGTGACGGATCATCCGGGACGGATCAGTAGACGCTCACGCCGTACGCGCTGAGCGCCTCGGTCACCGGCTGGAAGAACGTCGTACCGCCGGAGGAGCAGTTGCCGCTGCCGCCCGACGTGAGGCCGTACGCGGTGGAACCGCCGTACAGCGGGCCGCCGGAGTCGCCGGGCTCGGCGCAGACCGTGGTCTGGATGAGGCCGGAGACGATGTCGCCGCCGCCGTAGTTCACGGTGGCGTTGAGCGCGGTGACCCGGCCGCTGTGGATGCCGGTGGTGGAGCCGCGCCGGGTGACGGTGGTGCCCACGGACGGCGTGGCGGCGCGCGTGATGTCCACGCTGCCGACGGTGCCGGGGTGGGTGACCCCGCTCGCGTACTTGACGATGCCGTAGTCGTTGCCGGGGAAGCTGGATCCGGAGGTGGAACCGATGGTGGTGGAGTGCGAGGAGTTGGACCACCAGGTTCCCGCGCCGTCGGTGCAGTGCCCGGCGGTGAGGAAGTAGTAGGTCCCGGCGCTGTTGCGGACGTTGAACCCCAGTGAGCAGCGCCAACTGCTCGCGTAGATGGCGTCGCCGCCGGATATCAGCTTCTTGAAGGTGCCTGCCGTGCGCTCGATCTTGAGGGCGCCGGCGGTGTCGCCGGCCTCCTTCTTGATCTTGTTGATCTCGGCCTGCGAGACCGTGCTGTCGACGGTGACGACGACCTGCTTGGTCTTGGCGTCGACGGCCCAGGCGGTGCCGGCGACGTCGGCGGAGCGCACCGCGTCACGGGTCTGCGTGAGTTCTGAGGCGCTGAACGTGTGCGACGCGTCGGACGCACTGGCGGAGGGAATCGCGAATGCTGCCACGGCGAGCAGACCGGAGCCGACGGCGATCAGCCGGGTCGATCTGGCTCTGCCACTGCGGGGGGTGCTGCGCTTGATCCTCACTTGCTCGTTCCTCCCGTAGGGAAGTCGGGGGCCCTCGTGGGGATGGGGCCCGTGAGGCGCAGTCAGGGTCCGCGCGACGGTCCGGATTCCGAACACGCCGTGCTCCTGACAATCGCTGACGGAAGATTCGCCGGTGGAGGCGCCGTGCACAAGAGCGGCTTTCGGACGACCGGTTCAGGCGCCGCAGTCGCAGCACGAGCAGCAATCACAGCAGTCGCAGCCATCGCAGTCGCAGCAGCAATCGCAACCGTCGCAGCCGTCCCGGCAGGCGCCCTCGCGCTTCTTGCCGGACCACGGCCCGTTGAACTCCTCGGCGCAGCACACCTGGCAGGTGCAGAAGAGCCCCGCCGCGACGGCGCAGCCGGCGAACAGCCCCCGCTTCTTGCCCTGCTTCGGGGACTTCGGCGGCTTCGGCGGCGCCCCGCCCGGGTCGTCACTCGGCGCGCCGGGGTCCGCGCCCGGCTCCGTGGTGGTGGCCTGCGTAGTGGTGGCCTCCGTAGTGGTGGCCTCCGTAGTGGTCGCGAACGCCCGGTCCACCGAGCGCCGCAGCTCGTGCGCGAGCAGCAGGTGCGCCAGCTTGTCGTCCACGAAGTCGACGTCGCGCAGCGCGAGCCGGATGCCGTGCAGGGCGTCGTCGGCGAGGCGGCGTGCCTCGTCGAGCGGGGTGCCGGTCGCGGTCAGCGGGTTCCAGGCACCGGATTCGGCGTCGGCCTCCCGGTCCTCGACGGCGTCGAGGAGGTGCGCGAGCCGCCCGAACAACCGGCCCACCTCGGCGAGCGGCTCCGCGTTGTCCGGCCGCCCGGCGAGCGTCGCGGTGTGCGCGAAGGCGGCGGCGGTCGCGGTCTCGGTCGGCTCGGTCACGGCGAGCACCGGGGTGCCGGGCCCGGCCAGCGCCTCGACCCCGGCCTGCCGTTCGACGGCGTCGACGAGGACCGCCGTGTCGAACCCGACGTCAGTTGCGGTGCGGGCCCCGGCCCTTGTCCAGCTCGCGGCGACCTTCCGGGCGGCCGCGGCGACGGGCCTGCGCGCGAACAGTCCGTCCCGGTCGTCGACGTGGTCGCGCACCTTCGCCGACGCGAGCACCAGGGAGACGGCGGCGGCGAGCCGCGCCCCCTCGCCCTGCGCGACGGAGGCGGTGCGCATTCCCCGCAGCGGGCACGGCCCGGCCTGCCGCCGCCAGGCACCGGCATCCCCGGAGACCTCGCTCTGAGCCTCCGTCAGAACCGAGATGAGCAGGCCGTCGTAGTTGGTGACGACGCGGGCGAACTGCCCGTGGTCGCCGCGCAGCGCCAGACAGAGCCCGCAGAGGTGGGCCATCCACTGGGTCTTGAGGCTCTCGCCGAGCCGATGCGAGCAGGGCCGGACCATGCCGAACAAGATGACTCCCCCGTACGTCGAGTGACACGCCGTCAACTCGGCGGCGCCACCCCGGCATCGTATCGAGCCCTTGCGCGGCGATCTCGTTCACCCGTACGCACCCGAGGTCACCCATACGCCGTGAAGAATCATATTTCACTCACCATCAGCAGCCGTATCCCGTACAACCCTTGGAAACTCCGGGACAACGCGGGCCAGACTGTGCACCAGTACCGTCACGAAACCCCCGCGCAGCGGCTATCCCCTTGGCGCCGCGTCTGCATCATGGACGAACATTGGGGATGCACGACATGCGGAGCGCGGTGGAACCGCTGTGAGAGGAGGCGTCCATGGGATCGGTGCGCAAGGCGAGTGCCTGGCTTGGCCTCGTCGACGACAACGATGAAGAGCGTTACTACGACGACGACTACGACGAGGGGCCCGAGCCCGCCGCCGCCGGCAACGACGCGGCCTGGGTCACGGACCCGCGCGTGAAGGTCGCCGCCGAGGAGGCCCAGGAGAAGGGCCGCCGGATCGGCACGGTGACCCCCGACAGCTTCCGGGACGCGCGGCGCATCGGCGAGATGTTCCGGGACGGCGTCCCGGTCATCATGAACCTCACGGCGATGGAGCCGGCCGACGCCAAGCGCGTGGTGGACTTCGCCGCCGGGCTCATCTTCGGCCTGCGCGGTTCGATCGACCGGGTCGCGACCCGGGTGTTCCTGCTGAGCCCCGCCGACACCGAGATCGTCTCGGGCCGTGACGCGAAGGAACCGACGGACGGTTTCTTCAATCAGAGCTGAGCGGTTCGGGGCCCCGCACCCCCGAACCGCGTCACGCGGCGGACGACTCCGCCGGTGACGAAGCCCGCCGCGGCGCCGCGAGGTCCGCGTCGTCCGTCGCGGGCGCCTCGCACTCCATCCGCTTCGGCAGCCGCAGCGCGGCCAGCGCGCCAAGGAACAACAGGACGGCGCTGACGACGAGCGTGACGTGCAGTCCGTGCACGAACGCCGCCCGCGCCGCCTCCCGCAGTGCGTCCCCCGCCGCGCCCCCGAGCCGCGCGGCGATCTGGTAGGCCTCTCCCAGCGAGTGCCCCGCGGCGGTCGACGTGCCGTCGGAGACGCCCGGTACGTTGCCGAGGCCGGGCGCGTACGCCGCGTTCATGACCGAGCCGAGCAGCGCGATGCCCATGCCGGCGCCCAGTTGGTACGAGGTCTCGCCGATGGCGGCCGCGCCCCCGGCGTCGTCGGCGGGCGCCTCCGTGAGCATCGACTCGTAGGCCCCGAACAGGGTGGTCTGGAAGCCGAAGCCGAGCAGTATGAAGCCGAAGCCGAGCAGCCACGGCTTGTCCTGCTCGCCCATCGCGCAGAGCATCAGCACCGCGCAGGCGGTCAGCGCGAAGCCGGACGACACCATGGCGCGCGGGCCGAAGCGGCGCAGGTTCGCGGAGCCGATGATGCCCGCGGTCATCGCGGCGAAGGTCAGCGGCAGCATCCGCAGGCCGGTCTCAAGGGGGCTGAGGCCGAGCACCAGTTGCAGATACTGCACGGCGATCAGCTCCAGGCCGACCAGCGCGAGCATCGCGATGACGATGCAGCCGACGGACGTGGAGAACGCGGCCCGCGAGAACAGCCGCATGTCGATGAGCGGGTGCTCGCGGCGGCGCTGGCGGCGCACGAAGAGGACGAGCAGCAGGACTCCGGCGAGGAACGGCAGGACCGCCTCGGCGTCGAGCAGGTCGCGCTTGGTGCCGAGTTCCTTGATGCCGTAGACGACGCCGAGCACGCCGAGCGCGGCGAGCAGCGCGCCGAACAGGTCCCACGGACCGTCGCTGCGCCCCTTCGACTCGGGCACCAGGACCCGGCAGAGCGGCAGCATGATCAGCATCAGCGGGATGTTGATGAGGAAGACCGAACCCCACCAGAAGTGCTCGACGAGGAAGCCGCCGAGTACGGGTCCGGTGGCGGCGCCGACCGCGGCGACCGCGGTCCACACGCCGATCGCGACGGCCCGCTCGTGCCGGTCGGGGAAGACGTCGCGCAGGATCGACAGCGTCGCGGGCATGATCATGGCGCCGCCGATGCCGAGGATCGCGCGGGCCACGATGAGCACCTGCGCGGTGTCCGAGAACACGGCGAGCGCGGAGGCCGCGCCGAACAGGGCGTAGCCGAGCAGCAGGATCTTCCTGCGGCCGACCCGGTCGCCGAGCGTGCCGAACAGGATCAGCAGCGAGGCGCACACCAGCGGATACGCGTCACCGATCCACAGGAGCTCGACGGAGGTCGGCTTGAGGTCCTCGGTGACCGCGGGCAGCGCCACGTAGAGGATGGTCGAGTCGAGGGCGACCAGGAGGAGGCTCGTGCACAGGACGACGAGGACGACCCAACGATTGGTGCGGGTGCCCATGGCGGCCAGGCGACCGAGCGTGCGCCCGGAGGCCGTGTTCGTCCCGGACATGTACGTACCTCCCAGTGGTCCTCGCGTTCGGCGGATCCTCGGGTTGGGGATGTCCCTCGGTCTCCGGCTCGGGAAGAGCGGTCTCCCGGCCCCGCGGCGAAAGGCGAGTGAGCCGTCAGCGTACGCGAGTTCTCGCCAGTCTCACGTGGCGGACCTCTCAAGCCATCCATGAGGGGGTGTGGCGTGCACCACTTGAGGGACGAAGCCCTGCTGACGGGGCGCACGGGACGGATGTCGATAATCGGGTCCGTGACGGACGAGGACCACCATCCCTATCTACCCGCGCTGCGCCGAGCGGCACCCGCCCTGCTCGGATACGCGGCGGTGCGGGCGCTCGGCCTGCTCGTGCTCGCGGTGTGGAGCGCGGCGAACGGCAAGAGCGCGCACACCCTGCTCACGGCGCGCTGGGACTCGCTCTGGTACACGCGGATCGCCGAGCACGGCTACGGCTGGTCGGTGACGCTGCCCGACGGCACGGTCCACTCGAACCTCGCGTTCTTTCCGCTCCTTCCATGGCTCGAACGTTTCGGCGCGGCGGTGAGCCCGCTGTCGTACGCGGACGCGGGTCTGGCCGTGAGCCTGCTCGCCTCGCTGGCGGCGGCGTGGGGGATCTTCGCCGTGGGCGACCACCTGTACGGGAGGCGGGCGGGGGTCTGTCTCGCCGTGCTGTGGGGCGCGCTGCCCATCGGGATCGTGGCGTCGATGGCGTACAGCGAGGCGCTGTTCACGGCGCTCGCGGCGTGGGGCCTGTACGCGGTGCTGCGCCGGCACTGGGTGAGCGCGGGGCTGCTGGCCGCGCTCGCGGGGCTTACCCGGCCGATCGGGGCGGCCGTGGTGGCGGCGGTGTGGGTGGCTGCGGCGCTGTGGGTGGTGCGGGAGCGGCGGGCTTCATGGCGGCTCGTGCTCGGCGTGCTGCTGGCTCCGGCGGGCGCGGCGGCGTACGTGCTGTGGGTCGGGCGGCGGTCAGGGGGCGGGCTCTTCGGCTATCTCGACGTGCAGGCGCAGTGGGGCAACGGCTTCGACGGGGGCGCCGCCTTCGCGCGGTTCGTCGCCGACAAGTTCACGTCGCCGCTGGGCGCGCTGGCCGGGGTCGGCCTGATCGTCGGGGTCGCGCTGGTGATTTGGCTGTATGTGGCCGGGGTGCGGCAGCGGCAGCCGGTGCCGGTGCTCGTCTACACGGGCGTCATCGTCGTGCTCGCGCTGTGCGCCTCGGGGTACTTCGGCTCGAAGCCGCGGCTGCTGCTGCCCGCGTTTCCGCTGCTCCTTCCGCTCGCGGTGGCGCTCGCCCGGTGGCGTACGAGCGGTGCGGCGTGGGTACTTGGCGGTCTCGCAGCGTTGTCGGCGGTGTACGGAGCGTTCTGGCTGAACGGCTCGGGGCCGCCATGAGCGGTGTGTGACCGGCCAATTCCACAGGGGTATCAGGTGAACGCATTTATAAGAGCCGTATAACGAGCACCACAAACGATCTCTGAATTCGGGAATCTTTCCTTCCGGTCGGCCGAAATCAAGGGAATAACCGGCCACCTGAGATCAATCCCACATCACATCGTCATCACAAAGCCCCTGATTCGCGTCGGTCCACCTCTCGGTCGCTGTAGCGTCGATTGGGTGCGTACCGAACGAAACCTGACCCGTCGCCTTGAACGGGTCTTCGCCAGGCTCGACCGCGAGCCCGAACGACCGACCCATGTGGACATCCCCCACATGAGCCGGCACCGGGTCGTGCTCTTCGGCCTGACCCTGTCCTTCTACCTCACGATCGTGGTGGCGGTGGTCACCACGTCGTGGCTGGTCGCGGTCGACTGGCAGGTCATGTTCTTCCGGCCGTACCAGCAGTGGCCCGACATCCACGCCTTCCTCGACTACTGGGTGGTACTCGGCCAGCGCGGTCCGACGGCCGTGATGGTGACGGCGTGGCTGGGCTGGCGCTCCTGGCGGCAGCACACGCTGCGCCCGCTGCTGATGTTCGGCACGGCGCTGCTGCTGCTGAACGTGACGGTGGGCGCCGCCAAGTACGGCATGGGCCGCGCGGGCCCGCACTACGCGACGACCATCGGGTCGAGCGAGATGTGGCAGGGCGGCGACATATTCCCTTCGGGCCACACCGCGAACGCGGTGGTGACCTGGGGCATCCTCGCCTACCTGGCCTCCACCCCGAGGGCTCGGCGCTGGCTGTCCGCGGTCTCCGCGGTGATCTCCCTGAGCGTCGGCCTGACCACGGTCTACCTCGGTACGCACTGGCTGAGCGACGTGCTGCTCGGCTGGGCCGCGGGCCTGCTGATCCTGCTCGCGCTGCCGTGGTTCGAGCCGCTGGTGGCGCGCGCCGAGGCGTGGATCTTCGCCTGGCGGGACCGCTGGCGCGAGCGCCGCTCCGGCGCCCGGGTGCCACGGCCGGAGGCCGATCCCGTGCCGGTCCCCGCGATGGCACCGGCCCACGCGCGCGAGTCCGTGGGCGCCACCAGATCGAGCCGCCAGCTGCTCCCCCAGGGCCCGCACACCCCGCGCGGGGAGCGCACCCCGGTCACTCCGGCGGGCAGCCGCCGCCCGCCCACGGAGAGACTCACGCGCGGGACCCCGTCGACCAGGACGGCGTCCTAGCGCGGCCACCGACGGCGGGGCACGGTACGCACAACCAGCCCCGCACCGCGAAGGCCCCCGAACCCACCTGCGGGTTCGGGGGCCTTCGCACGTCCCGGGCGCATCCGGGAGGGGCTCAGCCCTTCCAGCAGCGCGTCACTCTGCCCTCGGTGACCTCGAAGTTCAGCCGGCCGCCCAGGTACTCCATGGTGATGATCGCGCCCGGCGGCAGCTGCCTGACGGTGGACCAGCCGCGGCCGCGGGCCTGCGACTCGGCGGCCTCGGCCTCCAGACCGAGGTATGCGTCCGTATTGTCCTGTGGTTCTGTCGGCGGGTCGGGAAAGGGTGCCATGCCGCCCACCGTAGGCCGCGCGTCACACTTTTGTCACAAGATCACGACAGTTGACTATTCGGAGTTCCTCACACGTTCGAGGGTTTTTCGCCTCTTACTCGCTTCTTACTTTCGCCGCTGTCCGGCGCCGCGTTGAATTCCGGGAGCCCGCCCGCAATTCCCCCGGAATTACGAATCCGGCGGCGTCGCGCGCGAGTTGAGGCCGCCCGGAAATTGCCTGTCCATGCCAGAAAGCGGGGCACGCCCTCTGTCGCCACGGGGGTGGACGCGAGCATCATGGCGTGAGTCCGCAGCAGGCCCGAGGCGCGCGCGAGCGAGCAGCAGCGAGGGGGCAAGCGATGGGTACGACCGGGGTACAGGCCGGGCCTGCGTCGGTGGGGCGGCCGCGCGAGCGACGTCCGGGCCGGATCGTCGTGGACTGGCTGACCACGACCGACCACAAGAAGATCGGCCACCTCTACCTGATCACGTCGTTCGGCTTCTTCCTCGTCGGCGGGGTGATGGCGCTGCTGATGCGGGCCGAACTCGCCCGCCCCGGACTGCAGGTGCTCTCCAACGAGGAGTACAACCAGCTGTTCACGATGCACGGCACGATCATGCTGCTGCTGTTCGCGACGCCGACCTTCGCGGGCTTCGCCAACGAGATCATGCCGCTGCAGATCGGCTCGCCCGACGTCGCGTTCCCGCGCCTGAACATGTTCTCGTACTGGCTGTTCCTCTTCGGCGGGCTCATCGTGCTCGGCTCGCTCGTGGTGCCGGGCGGGGCCGCCGACTTCGGCTGGTTCGCGTACGCGCCGCTGAACAGCCTGACGCGCTCCCCCGGCATCGGCGCCGACCTGTGGATCATGGGGCTCGCGCTCGCCGGGTTCGGCACGATCCTCGGCTCGGTGAACTTCCTGACCACGATCATCGGGATGCGGGCGCCCGGCATGACGATGTTCCGGATGCCGATCTTCACGTGGAACACGCTGTTCACGTCGATCCTCGTGCTGCTCGCCTTCCCCGTCCTCGCGGCCGCGCTGCTGTGCCTGGAGGCGGACCGGCGGTTCGGATCCGTCGTCTTCGAGGCCCAGTTCGGGGGTGCGCTGCTGTGGCAGCACCTCTTCTGGTTCTTCGGGCATCCGGAGGTCTACATCATCGCGCTGCCCTTCTTCGGGATCGTCAGCGAGATCCTGCCGGTCTTCAGCCGCAAGCCGATCTGGGGCTACACGATGCTGGTGGGCGCGACGATGGCGATCACGGGCCTGTCGGTGGTCGTGTGGGCGCACCACATGTTCACCACGGGCGGGGTGCTGCTGCCGTTCTTCTCGTTCATGACGTTCCTGATCGCGGTGCCGACCGGGGTGAAGTTCTTCAACTGGGTCGGCACGATGCTGAAGGGCTCGCTGTCGTTCGAGACGCCGATGCTGTGGTCGATCGGCTTCCTGGTGACCTTCCTGTTCGGCGGCCTGACCGGGGTGATCCTCGCCGCGCCGCCGATGGACTTCCACGTCTCGGACTCGTACTTCGTCGTGGCGCACTTCCACTACGTGGTGTTCGGCACGGTCGCCTTCGCCACCTTCGCCGGCTTCTACTTCTGGTGGCCGAAGCTGACGGGCAAGATGCTCGACGAGCGGCTCGGGAAGATCCACTTCTGGACGCTGTTCGTCGGCTTCCACACGACGTTCCTGGTCCAGCACTGGCTGGGCGCGGAGGGCATGCCGCGCCGGTACGCGGACTATCTCGCGGCGGACGGCTTCACGGCGCTCAACACGATCTCGTCGATGGGCGCGTTCCTGCTGGGCCTGTCCACGCTGCCGTTCCTCTACAACGTCTGGAAGACGGCGAAGTACGGGGTGAAGGTCGAGGTCGACGACCCGTGGGGGTACGGGCGTTCGCTTGAGTGGGCGACGGCCTGCCCGCCGCCCCGCCACAACTTCGTCACGCTGCCGCGGATCCGCTCCGAGTCCCCGGCGTTCGACCTGCACCACCCGGAGTTCGCGGCGTTCGAGGACCGGCCGCTGGAGTCCGGCAAACAGCAGCAGAGCTAGCGGGCCGGAGAACGGCCCTAGCCCGAAGTCACCTGGATCGAGAGGTCGTTGGAGCCCGTGTAGTACGGCCCCGCCACCAGCTCCCCGCGGCCCTCGACGGTCAGTCGCGCCACCGGGTACGTGAAGATGGGCTTCTTGTCGGCGACGTCGTCGAGCAGCCGGGCGAGCCGCACCCGCGGCCCGTCGTCCCCCGCCGGCCACAGCCACAGGTCCCAACGCCCCTCGCGCAGCTCGTCGTAGCCGATGCGGAGCGTGAACCGGGGTCCGTCCCAGTTCAGTTCGGCACGCAGAGCCGGGCCGTGCGGTGCGCGGGAACGTATCTCCGCGTAGGCCTTCGCCGTGCGCTCGGCGCCGTAGATCCGCCCGTGCACGGTCAACTCGCCGTCGGACACCAGCAGTTCACCGGCCTCCGCGTGCGGCGCCCGCAGCCAGCTGCGCACGGAGAGGTTGCCGTGCTTGGTGGCGTACGGGATGCGTACGGCGACGTAGCCGCGCGAGCCGCTGGGCGCCCGGTCCACCAGCGAGCGCAGGTCGTTGACGCCCGGCGCGAGGCGCACCGGTTCGTCGCCCGCGACCTGCGCGTACGCGTCCCAGCGGCCCTCGGTCAGGGAGACGCTTATCGGCAGCGAGGCCCGCAGCCGCCCGTCGCCCGTCGGCGTGAGCGGCAGCCGCACCGTCTGTCCCGAGGTCCGGTCGACGAGCACCAGGTGGGCGGGGTCCGGCGAGCCGTGGTCGGTGACGTCGAAGGTCAGCCCGCCGGCGGAATCGGCGATGCAGTCGGCTCGGGGCGGCATGCGGACGCTCCTGTGGCTGTCGTCGGGGGCGTGCCTGTGGTTGGTGTCGGGGGCGGGGCGGTTGTGCCGCGGCGGGGGCGGGGCCGTGGGGGCGGTCATGCGGGGCGTCCCTTCTGCTGCGGCCGGAAGGCGTCGCGCACCGCGAAGGCGCCGCCGAGCAGCGAGCCGCGGGCCCGGTGCAGCAGCCCCACGGAGCCGCCGCGCGCGGTGAGCGAGCCGAACATCGACTCGTAGCGCTCGGCGATCCGCGCCGGGTCGAAGCGCTCGGAGCGGCTGAGGGCGTGGGCGCTCATCTCCTGGCGCAGGCCGTCGTCGTTGATGAGTTCGAGCAGGCCACCGGAGATGGCGTCGACGCTGCCGACCTCGACGAGGCGGCCGTCGACCCCATTGGCGATGATCTCGCCGGGGCCGTGCGGGCAGTCGGTGGAGACCACGGGCAGACCACAGCGCATCGCCTCGACGATCGTCATCCCGAAGGACTCGTACGTCGAGGTCACCGCGGCGAGGGAACCTTTCGCCCACTCCGGTTCTATGGGGTGGGCGGGCCCCATCAGATACACGTGGTTGTAGAGGCCGAGCTCGTCGATGAGGGTGCGCAGCTTGTCCTTCTGCTTGCCGCCGCCGTAGATGCGAAGGCGCCAGTCGGGCCGCTCGGCGCGCACCTTGTCGAAGGCGCGGACCAGCAGGTCGTAGCGCTTCACGGGGGCGAGCCTGCCGGCCGCGACGACCCATTTGCCGCTGCCGTCGGCGGGCGCGACACCGGGCCGGGGCACCGGGTTGGGCATCGCCTCGATGCGCACGCCGGGCAGCCGGAGCTGCTCCCGGTAGGCGTACGCGTCGGCCTCCGTGGTCGTGGTCAGCGCGTCGAGGCGGGGGTAGACGGCGCGAAGTTCGCGGCGGAGCGCGGTGGAGTGCGTGTCGAGCGTGAGGTGTTCCTGGCCGACGCGCCGCACCCCGCGCCTGGTGTCCCGGGCGAGGTGCACATTGAGCCCGGGGCGGGTGCCGACGACGACGTCGGCGTCCAGCGAGCCGAGGTGTTCGGCGATCCGCCGGTCGGTGAGCGCGCTGTACTGCTCGTAGCGCCCCTCGCTGCGCGGGAAGACCGTGGCGGGCGCCTTGAACTCGGGGTCGTCGCCCTCGTACCCGGCGGTGCCCTTGCGCAGGTCGACCAGGTGGCGCACGCGTACGCGCGGGTCCGGGGCGAACACCGGCTCGTCGCGGTGCCGGAAGACGGACACGACCTCGACATCGTGCTGATCGGCAAGCGCGCTGGCGAGGTTGTACGTCGTGCGGATCGTCCCTCCGATCCCATATGCATTGTGAATCAGGAAAGAAATCTGCATGCGTCCTCGTATCCGTCTGAACAGTCCGTCTTCTCCGCCTACCGGATGGTTAGACGGAGATGACCGCACGAGGGTTGTTCCTCATCATCATCTTGTTCCTGAACAGTTGCCCGATTGATAGGGGAATTCAGGAACCGGTGGGCCGTTTTCCTCGTCGGGGCCGACATCACGGCTGGTAGGGCAGCTGCGGAACGTCGAAGCAGGTGTCCTTCATGCCACCGTTCTGGGTGACCCAGCCTTTCGCGTCGGTCCATCTCGCGACCGAAAGACACGTTTTCCGTGTTCTCGGGGGCTCGGCGCGCCTCTCGTAGGTCACGGGCAGCAGCAAGCCATCGGCCGAGTACCGTACGCCACGCTCCATGAAACGGTCGACGCACGCGCGCGTGACCGCCCGGCAGGAGCGGGCGGCGTCGGTGAACCACTTCGCGGCGGCCCAGCCCTCCAATTGCCACTGCGAGTGCGTCTTCAGTTCCTTGGTCGCCGCGCGGAAGGCGCGTACGGCGGGGTGCCCGGTGTCCTCGTAGTTGCGGCTGGCGCCGGTGGCCCACAGGGAGGCGCGGCAGTGCGGGGCATCCTTGTAGGCGGAGCGGACGGACGAGGTCCAGTTCTGTACGTTCGTGACCTTCGCGGTGACGCGGACGCCGGCCTCGTCCATGGCCCGGCACAGCCGCGCGTTGCCGTGCTCGTCGATGGCGTCGAAGACGAGATCGGCCCGCTGGTCCTTCAGGTCGGCGGCCGCGGCCTTGAAGTTGGGCAGCGCGAAGTCGAGCTGCTCGGTGATCACCCGGTAGCCCTCGGCCTTCAGTCCGCGCGTCACCAGGCGGGCGTACGCGGCCGACGCCGCCTGGTTGTAGGAGACGACGGCGGCGGTGCGGGCGCCGTGCTCGCGCTTGAAGTAGCGGTACACCTCGGTGCCGCCGTACAGCTTCCCGTCCCAGCCCGGCTTCCCCTCGCGGGGCGCGAGGCTGCCGTAGATCCCGTACAGGTGCGGGTACGTGTCGTACGCGGCGCCGATCGGCTGGCCGCCGATGTCGGGCACGCGCGCGCGGGAGACGCGCGGCGCGCCCGCGTAGTCGAGCGAGGTGGTGGCGACGAGGGCGACGACCTTCTGCTCGTCGACGAGCTTGTGGACGCACGTGTTGTTGCCGACGCCACTGCCCCCGTCGTCGCACACATGCACCTCCACTCTCCGCCCCTGGATGCCGCCTTTGGCGTTCAGGTTCCGGAAGTACGCCTGTGCGCCGTCTCGGGTGTCGGTGAAGGTGGCGCCGCCGACGGGGCTGGTGGCGCTGGTGATGATGCCGACGTGGAGGGGGGCGGTGGAGCGCGGCGAGGGGGTGGCACGGTCCTCGAAGTCGCTCTCCGGCAGCCGCGAGCCGCAGGCCGCGACGGCCACCAGGGCGAGCCCCGCGACCAGCCCCGCCAGCGCGTCAGCAGCCCGCCGCGGGTGACGCATTGCCGCTCAGCTGCACCAGCGCACACAGCGTCTTGACGGACACCTTCCAGGTGCCGCCCTGCTCGACCGAGGTCCCCTTGGCGTCGGGCAGCACCGTCGCGCCCTTGAGGGCGAGGCCGTACGTCACGGCGGCCTCGGTCTCCGAGGTGAACGCGACCCTGGTGACGGTGGCCTCCACCTGCCCGCCGCGCTTGTCGCCGCTGAAGCTCTTCAGGACGGGCCGCATCTTCGCCCCGTCCTCCAGGACGGCCTCCTTGTCCTTCATCGACACCTTCGGGTCGAAGAACTTCTTCCAGTTGGCCTTGATCTCCTTCTCGGCGGCCTTCCGGTCGGCGGGCGCGCCGCCGCTCGGCCGCGCCGACGAGGGCTCGTCGCTCGACGGCTCCTTGCTGGTGGGGGGCCGCGAGGTCGGCGTCGGCGGGGCGCTGTCGTCGCCGCCGCTGTCGTCGCCGCAGGCCGCCAGGGCGGGGCCGAGGACCAGGGCCGTAGTGAGGGCGAGCGCCGCGCCGCGCCCGCGGGCCGCGCGCATCGTGCTCCCGAGAACCATCAGGCTCACCGCCGGGTGTCGTCGCCCCGGGACGAGGTCGGCCGCATTGGTCAACTCCCCCCGGAGCTTTCCGAGTTGCTCTCCAGAAGGCATAGTGCAAGCGATCGGCGGACAAGACCAGACACGCGCGCACACCAGTGGGGGCCGACGATGCCGACTGCCCGACTACGCACGGCGCACCCCGCTCTGTGGGCGGGGCTCGGCGCGCTCGCGGCGGGCGCGGCGCTCTGCGTGGTCGGCTGGTACGGGATGTCGGGCGAACGCTTCGCCGAGCGCCAACTCCCCTATCTGGCCTCTTGTACGGTGCCGGGGGCGGCCCTGATCATCGCGGGCACGGTCCTCCTCACGTACGGCAGGAACACGCTCGCCGCGTCGCGCGTGGAACGCCTCTACGAACTCCTGGTGACACTCGACGACCCCGCGGAGAACCGGCCCACGACCACCCCCGCACCCCCACTCGCCACCAGCGGCCAGCTCCTCACGATCCCCGGCGGCACCCTGTGGCACCGCGCCGACTGCCCACTCGTCGAGGGCAAACCGCAGGCGGTACCCGCACCCCCGGACACCCTCACGGACCCCGACCTCGCCCCCTGCCCCATCTGCGCGCCGACAAGCGGCAGTTGAGACCGGCACCGTGCCCTCATTGACGTACGACCTCACGCTCGCCGGACTCTCCGTGGGGGCGGCGGCGGCGCTCACCGGGATCGGTCTGATCGTCACCTACCGGGCGACCGGTGTACTCAACTTCGCGCACGGCGCGGTCGCGATGCTCTGCGCGTACCTGCTGCGACACCTGGTGGTGGAGTGGGACGTCCCCCTGTGGGCGGCAGCGGCACTGGTCCTGCTCGTCTTCGCCCCCACTCTCGGACTCGCCCTGGAACACGGGGTGTTCAGACCGCTGGCAGCGGCGGGCGCCGACCCGGCACGCACACTGGTGGCGTCCATCGGCGTCTTCGTCCTCCTCGTCGGGGCGGCGGCGCTGCTGTGGGGCACGGGCGCGCTGGAGGACGCGCCGACGCTGATCGCCGGGGAGCCGTGGGGGCAGCTCGCGGCGGCCTGCTCGATCGGGGTGGCGGTGTGGGCGGTGACGCGCTGGACACGGTTCGGCGGGGAGCTGCGGGCGGTCGTCGACAACCGCCCGCTTGCGGTGCTCGGCGGCATCGACGCGGACCGGGTCGCGGCGGCGGGCTGGGCCTTCGGCACGTTCACGGCGGGCCTCACGGGCGTCCTCCTCGCCCCCTACGTACGCCTCGACCCCTACGGTCTGCCGCTCCTGGTGATGGAGGTCGTGGCGGTGGCCGTCGTGGCGGGCATGCGGCGGCTCGGGGTGGCGGTGGCGGCCGCGCTCGCGATCGGGGTGGCGCAGAGCCAGTTGACGCGGCTGCATCCGCACGGCTGGGCGGAGCCGCTGGTGCAGGCGGTGGGGGCGAACCTGTTCGTGGTGGCACTCCTCTTCGCGGCGCTCGCGCTGCCGGCGGTCGGCGGGGAGGGGGCGCTGCCGCGGGCGGTGACACGGGGCCGGAAGGCGGCCCCACGAGGAGCGTGGCTGGTGGCGGGCGTCCTGTTCCTCCTCCCCCTCGGCTTCGCGGGCTCGGACCTCCAGACGTCGGTACAGGTCCCGGCGCTGGCGCTGATCCTGCTGTCGCTGGTGGTGGTGACGGGCAGGGCCGGTCAACTCGCATTGGGCCAGGGCGCGTTCGCGGGCCTGGGCGCACTCTTCACGGCCCTGCTCGCGACCGGCGACTTCCCAGCCCTCCCCCAACTCCCCGCCCTCACCGCCCTCTTCACGTCCGTCCTCCTGGTGGCACCCCTGGGCCTGCTGACCGCCGCGCCCGCCATCCGCCGCCACGGCCTCGCGCTGGCGCTGGCCACGTTCGCGGTAGGGGTCGGCGTGAGCCGATTCGTCTTCGCCCAGCCCTACGCGGCATCCGGCCCGACCCCGCCACGCCCCACCGGCTTCACGGACGACCGCGCCTTCTACGTCCTCGAACTCACGCTCCTGGCGGTGGCGTTGGCGGCCGTTGCCGCATTACGCCGGGGCCGGATCGGCCGGGCACTCGCGGCGGTACGGGACCACGAGGCGGGCGCGTCGGCGGCGGGCATCGGGGTCCCCGGCCTGAAGGTCGCCGCGTTCGTCACGGGCGCGGGCCTCGCGGCCCTGGGCGGCGGCCTCCTGACCTTCGGCGTGCACTCCTTCGACCCCGCCTCGTACGACCCGGTGCGAGGCCTGCTGTGGTTCGCCACGATCGTCGTCCTCGGCGCCGACACCCCCTTCGCAGCCCTGCTCGGCGCGGGCCTCCTGGTGGGCCTCGACGCGGGCACCCGGGGCGGAGTGGCGGCGGCGGTGATCGGGGTGCTGGCGGTACTGGTGGGCCGGAACCTGGGCACGGGCACCCGGTGGCGCCCCCGAGACCACCTCACACCCCGGGGCTCAAGGGCACGCAAACGCCTCAACCAAGGACCACCAAATCAACCCCCCGCGACACTTGAACAGCAAGCCCAGGCACACCCAAATCAACCCCCCGCGACACCTGAGCAGCAAGCCCAGGCACACCCAAATCAACCCCCCGCGATACTTGAGCAGCGAGCCCAGGCACACCCAAATCAAGCCCCTGCGGCGATTGAGCAGCGGGGTCCGGGCCAGAGCCCCGCGACGCCAACACCGGTTAACCGTCCCCCAAGAACCACCCCACCCACACTCTCCGCCACCCACCTCACCGTCACCTACAACTCCCACCCCGCCCTCGACAACGTAGGCCTCCCGCTCCCACCCGGCAGGGTCACCGCCATCGTGGGCCCGAACGGCGCCGGCAAGAGCACCCTCTTCCACTGCCTCGCCGGAACCCTCCGCCCGGACACCGGCCACATCCGGTTCGGGCCCCACGACATCACCCGCCACCCGGCCCACGCCCGGACCCGCCAAGGAATCGCCCGCACCTTCCAACAGCTCGTCGTCTTCCCGTCGTTGACCGTGGCCGAGAACATTCGGGTCGGCGCCGAACAGGGCCGCGTACGGGACCCGCAAGCCACCGACCGCATGCTGCGCCTGTTCGGCCTGCGCGGCGACCAGGCGACATCGGGGCTGCCCACGGGAACGCTGCGCCGCGTCGAACTGGCCCGTGCCCTCGCGGGCGAACCGCACGTACTGCTGCTCGACGAGCCGACCGCAGGACTCGACACCACCGAAGTCGCCGCCCTCGCCCGCCTGTTGAGGGCGCTCGCGGCCGACGGCGTCGCCGTCCTCGTCGTCGAGCACGACATGGACCTCGTGGCGGAACTCGCGGACACCGTGCACGTGATGGCGGCGGGCCGCATCGTCGCCTCGGGCCCCCCGGCCACCGTCCTGGACCGCACCCCGGAACCGCCATGACCCCCGCCCCCGCCAACAACACCCCCAACGCCACCAACGCCACCAACGCCACCGGCATCCAACTCCGCGCCGCCCACGCCCACTACGGCCCCCTCGAAGCACTCCACGGCATCACCCTCACCGCCCCCGCCGCCGCGCTCACCGTCCTGCTCGGCCCGAACGGCTCCGGCCGCACCACCGCCCTGCGCGCCCTCGCCGGCACCGTACGGCTCACCGCCGGATCCGTGCTGTGGGACGGGGCCGACGTCACCCGGCACTCCGCCCACGCCCGCGCCGCGGCCGGCCTGCGCCTCGTACCCGACCGGCAGGCCGTCTTCGCCGGCCTCACCGTCGCCGAGAACCTCCGCCTCGCGGCCGGAGACGTGGCCCCCGCCCTCGACGCCTACCCCGAACTCCGCCCCCTCCTCCCCCGCCGCGCCGGCACCCTCTCCGGCGGCGAACAGCGGATGCTCGCCGTCTCCCGCGCCCTGCACGCCCCCGCCCGCGTCGTCCTCCTCGACGAGCCCACCCAGGGCATGGCCCCACCGGTCGCGGCCCGCACCTACGCCCTCCTGCGCGCGCTCGACGCCTGCGTGGTCCTCGCCGAACAACGCCTGCCGCCCGACCTCCGCCGAGCGGCGACGAAGGGGGCGGCGGTGTTCGTGTACGAACTCGGGCGCGGCGCGGTCGTGTTCCGGGGCGAGGCCACCGAAATCCCTAACGGGACCCCTTCGGAATGAGCAGCATCGTGCCCTCGTTGAGCCGGTCGGGGTGCGCCCCGACCATGTCGCGGTTGGCCTTGTAGAGCGCCTGCCAGCCGCCCTTCACCTTGAAGTGCCGCGCGATGGACTCCAGCGTCTCGCCGCGCTTCACGACGTGCACCCGGCCGTCGAGCTTGTACCGCTTCGAGCAGTCGGGCCACGCGTCCCACCCCTGGGTGCCGAGGACCCGCTCCGCGACCTTGATCTGTTCGTCGCGGGTGGCGAGGTCGGCGCGCGGCGCGTACGCGAGGCCGCCGTGCTCCTCCCAGGTGGGCTGGTGGAACTGGAGCCCGCCGTAGTACGAGTTGCCGGTGTTCTCGTCCCAGTCGCCGCTGCTCTCGCACTGCGCGAGGCAGGACCACGGCCACTGGGCCTTGGCGCAGCCGTACGGTTCGGCGGCGTGCGCCCTTGCGGCGAAGGCCGGCAGGACTGCCAGCGCGAGGAGCACGCCCAGCAGGGCCGCCGCCCACCGCCGCGCGCCGAGCGCCTTCGGAAACGTAGAGAACGAGAACGCTGAGGTCAGGTGCATGGTTCGGACGCTAGGCAGCCGGTCGGCGGCCGCTCGCCGTGCCGCGCCGCACCCACCGTGGCCCCACCCGGTCGGCGGACCGGGTGGGGCCACGTGGCACACGTGCGGCTCAGTGCAGCCGCAGCCGCTGGCCCGGCAGGATCAGGTCGGGGTCGCCGCCGATCACCGCCCTGTTCGTTGCGTACAGGTGCTGCCAGCTGGTGCCGTGGGCCGCGGCGATGCCGCCCAGGGTGTCACCGCCGCGCACGACATAGCCGCCGCGGCGGACCGCGCCGCGATCGGTGTGGCCTGAACCGCGCTGTTTCTGGACCGACCTGGGAGCCGCTTCGGGAGCCGCCTTCGGCGCGGACTTCGGTGCCGCCTTGGGTGCGGACCCGGGTGCGGCCTCGGGTGCCGACTGGACGCCCGGCGCGCTGCCGTACGCCCCCGCCCGCGCCGCGCAGGTGGGCCACGCGCCCCACCCCTGCGCCCGCTGCACCTTGCCGGCGATGGCGATCTGCTGGGCCCTGGAGGCCCGGTCGGCCGTCGCGGCGTAGGCCCCTCCGCCGTACGCGCGCCAGGTGCCGGCCGAGAACTGGAGGCCGCCGTAGTAGCCGTTCCCGGTGTTCGTGTGCCAGTTGCCGCCGCTCTCGCAGCGTGCGATGCGGTCCCAGACGCCGCCGTCGGCCGCCTGCGCGGGGCCGGTGAGGGCGAGGAGACCGAACGGGACGGCGAGCGCCACCCCGGTGAAGACCGCTGTCGTGCGAGCCACTGTCGTGCGTGCCGTACGGATCGGCGCGGACATGAGAATCCCTCTCGTGGACTGCTCGTTCGGACTGCTCGTTGCGGACGGCGAGGGAATCTAGGCAGCCCACGGCGGCCGCGGCAACCAACGCGCCGTCCCGCCAGGCCAGTTCACCGTTACCCGGGGTATCGACGATTTTCGGCCAGCCGATAGATACGCGGATTTCAGGATTTGTCGACCTGTCGCCCCGACGATCTGTGACCCACTTCACCGGTCCAACTTCCTTGGAAAACCAACAAGTTGGCGGGGAGTGACGGATTCCGGGCGTTCGTTCACGGTCTGCGCCGGATGGGGCGATTCCGTTCGGATCCGGGCGTGACCGAGGACACAGATCGCCCGTTGTCCCTTCATAAGCACTCGCGTGACCGCGACCGATCGCCCCGATCGGTCCGACAGATCCCTACACAGATCCCTGAGGAGCCCCCGTGCCGCGCTTGCTCGACGTCAGCACCGACGTACGCGCCGAGATCGGCGACGAAGAAGCCGACCGGCTGCTGGCCGGCGACAACGCCCCGGGCAGCTACGACTGCACCTCCTGCCGCACGCCGGGCGACTCGCAGCAGGAGCGGACCAGCACCGTCCTCTTCGTCGGCGACGAGACCGCCGTACTCGCCTTCGCCCACGCCAACTGCCTGCCCTCGCAGGTCGTGCAGGTCGCCGAGGACCAGCTGCAGGGCGCCGTGCAGTCCATCACCGGCGGCGGCCAGGACGCCACGGTGCCCGCGCAGTCGGGCGGCGTCCCGGACGCCGCCCCCTCGCAGGCCGTGCTCGGCGTGACCAGCGGCCTCGTACTGATCGGCGACACGACGCACCCCGCCCTCGTCGTCGAGCCGACGGGCCCCATCGCCCGCCCCGGCACGACCACGGGCGGGGACGACTTCCTGCCGCTCCTGATCGAGCAGGGCTTCCTGTCGGTCCCCGACCTGTCCGCGCCGCCCGCCGCGCTGAACGGCTGGTCGGTGCTGCTCGCGATGGGCCAGCTGCACGCCATCCTGCAGCCCGGCACCGGCGGCGCCGCCCAGGTCGCCTGGTGGCAGGCGCACCAGCCGCTCCTGGTGACCGAGGGCTGGCGGGCCGCTGCGAACAAGACGCAGACCGTGCTCGTCTTCGCCGCCTCCGCCGGTTCGATCGGCCGTCAGCCGCGCGAGGACCTGATGCGCCAGGCCCTCGACAAGGCCGCCGCGAACGGCCGCCTGGTGGCCGCCGCGATGCCGCTCGCCGGCACCTGACCGACCCCGCCCGCGGGCCAAGGGCCCCCACGAATGCGCCGGTCAAACCGCTGACAGCCTGCAGAAGCGGAGGCCAAGGGCGCATCCGTCGGGGGCCCTGTTCGTTGGCACATACGTGCACCCATACGACCCCACCTCATCCTCCGCGTCCGCCTCCGCCTCCTCGTCCCGACGGCACCAGCCGTACCAGCAGAGCCCCATCCCCTCGATGCGTCCCGCGGAGGGCCACCAGCCGGGCAGTCACGCCGGGGGCCACCCAGGAGGCGGTCAGTCCGCCACCCCGATCTTCGACGCCCTGTACGCGGAGTACCGCCGCTCCTTCCGGGCGCTGCCCGGCGACCGCAGCGGCGAGGAGGACCTGACGTACCGGGGTTTCCCCCCGACCTCGCACGGCGCACACCACCACCCCGCCCCGCACCCGCCGCGCTGGCAGCCGTACCCCGGACAGCACGGCACGGGACCGGGGCGCCACTTCCCCGCGGCCCTGCCACCGGCGCCGCGCCGCGAGCACTGACGCCGGGCCACCGGCCTACCCTCACCGTGGCGGAGGCCGAGGCTCCGCCTTACCGTACGAACAAGGTGCCCCCACGCCTGTACCCGGTTCGCCGTCCGAACGGGGAGACAACAGGGGGAGATGGTCATGGGGCAGGTGCTCCCGCAACCCACAGGAGAGCAGCCCGCAGGAGAGCAGCCGACAGGAAATCAGCCGACAGGAGCGCGCCCTCGCGGAGAACCGGAGCGGCTCGGCCACTGGTGGCTGGCCCGGCGGCTCGGCAGCGGCGGGCAAGGAGTCGTCTACGAGGGGTACGACACGGCGGGCCGACGCGCCGCCGTCAAGGTGCTGCGCGCCTCCTTCGGTACGGACCGCGAGCAGCGGGCCCGGTTCGCGAAGGAGGCGGGGGCCGCACGCCGGGTCGCCCGGTTCTGCACGGCCGAGGTGCTCGACGCGGACATCGACGGCGAACGCCCGTACATAGCCAGCGAGTACATCGAGGGCCCCACCCTCACCAGCCACATCCGGGCCAACGGCCCCCTGCACGGCACCCGGCTCTACCGGCTCGCGCTCGGCGTGGCCACGGCGCTCGCCGCGATCCACGAGGCGGGCGTCGTGCACCGCGATCTGAAGCCGGACAACATCCTGCTCGGCCGGGACGGCGGCCCCTACGTCGTCGACTTCGGCGTCGCCCGGCTCGTCGGCCAGACCACCGGCTCCGCCCGCCAGGCCGTCGGCACCCCCCTCTACATGGCGCCCGAGCAACTGTCCGCCCGCGGCGGCGAGCCGCTGCCGGGCGCCGCCGTCGACGTCTTCGCCTGGGGTTCGGTGGTGCTGTTCGCGGCGACGGGACAGCACACGTTCGCGGCGCCCGGGGTGGGCGAAGTGCTGCGCCGCATCCGCTCGTTCGAACCGGACACGAGCGTCCTCGAACAGCCGCTGCGCCGGCTGGTCGACGCCGCGCTCGCCAAGCGGCCCGCCCTGCGCCCCAGCGCGCGCGATCTGCTCCTCGCACTGATCCGCGGCGACGGCACGGTGTCCCTCGTGCCGGAGTTCGAGGGCGACCGGGACGCCCAGCGGCACGGCGCCAGCGCGGCGGTGCCGGTGGTGTCGCCGCGGGCCGCCGACCCACCGCTCGGTGATCTGGCGGAACAGGTGTACGCCCGGCTGCCGCGGGCCGGCGCCGGGTTCGCGGTGCGGGGCGTGCTGCTTCAGCTCGTCGTGGCGGGCGAGGCGCCGGACGGCAGCGAGGACGCGATCCGCTCCGCCACCTGGCCGCAGCTGTTCGCCGCCGCCGCGACCGACGACCAACGGCTCGCCGTGGAAGAGGTGGTGGCCGCTTTCGCGCGGGCGGGCCTGCTGCACTCGCACGGCGGCTACGTCCGGCTCCCCTCCGGCGCGCTGCCGCACGCCTGGCCACGGCTGCGCGACTGGATCACGGTGGACCGGGCGGCGCTGCGCGGGCGGCAGGAGCTGCGGGACAGTGCCCGGCGCTGGGAGGCGGGCGGGCGGCGCCGTGAACTACTGCCGGGCGAGGGGCAGTTCACCCAGTTGCGGGCCCTCGCCGCGGCGCTGCCCCGGCAGTTGCGGCCGAGCGCCATGGAGGACGCGTTTCTGTACGCGGCCGGGCGGGCCCGTCGGCGCTCCCGCGTCCTGCGCCGCGCCCTGCTCGCCGCGGGCGCCGCGCTGCTCGCCCTGGCGCTCGTCGCGGGCACCTTGCTGCTGGAGGAGCGGTCGGAGAACAGGACGAAGAATCAGGAGCTCGCCGCCCGGCGGGCCGCGACCGTCACGGCGACGCTGCGCCTCACCGACCCGGCCGCCGCCATGCAGTTCGCCGTCGCGGCCCACCGCACCGCACCGGCCGCGGTCGAGACGCGGGCGGCGCTGCTCGGCGCGCTGACCCAGCCGGAGCGCGCCGCCACCCCGCTCGGCTCCGAGGCCGTGGACGAGCGGCTGCTGAGCGCCGACGGCCGCACCGCGGTGACGGTGCGGAGCGCGCGGGCCACGCGCTGGGAGGTGCGGACCGGCGAGCGGGACAAGGCGTTCGGCGTTCCCGCCGGTGCCACGGCGACGGCCCTCAGCCCGGACGGCAGGCACCTGGCCGTCGCCGTCGACGCACGGACCACGCTGGTGGACACCCGTACCGGCAAGAAGTCCCGGGGCCCGTCGGCCGGCGGGCGGATCACGGCGCTGCGCTTCTCGGCGAACAGCCGGCTGCTGGCCGCGACGGGCGAGGCGGCGCCCGCGCTGTGGGACGTGTCCGACGCCCGGCCGCGGCCCACGCCGTCGGAGGCCGCCGGTCTGCGCCGCGGCGGCGCGGAGCTGAGCCCGGACGGGCGGCTGCTCGCCGTCTGCCAGGCGGGCGAGGACGTGGTGTTCGCCCTGTACGACACCGCGAGCGGCCGGCGGGTGTTCGGCAACGCCCCGGGCGGCCCGCTCACGGCCCACGACGACTGCGCGGTCGGCTTCGCCGCCGACGGCGGGACGGTGGCCGCGGTCCTCGACGACGAAGTCTGCTCCTGGACCGTCGCCGGCCACCGCCAGAAGGACATCCTCGACCCCGTCCCGGTCTCGGGCCCGGCCCGCTTCGCGTTCAGCCCGGACAGCACGGTCCTCGCGGTCTCGGACGAGAACGCCCTGTCCGTGTACCGACCGGCCGACCTCGGCCCCGGCGACGCGCCCCCCGCGGTTCCCGTACGCCACCCGACGGCGTCCCAAGTGGTGACCGCACTGGCCGCCGACGACACCGGGCACCAGATCCGGTACCTGGACGACGGCGCCTCCCCCACCGCGTACACCCTCGACCTGTGGACCGTCCGGCAGCCGCCCCTCCCGGCCGCCCGCGCCCCGGCGACCGCGCTCGCGCCCGGCGGCGGGGCCCTCGCCGTGCAGCGGCCCGACGGCAAGGTGACCGCCGTCGCGCCGGCCGCCGAGCGCGCCACGGAAACGTACGGGGCCGGCACATATCCGGTGGGCACCGCTCCGCCCGCCGAGGTCCGGCACCCGTACCGGCGGCTGGTGTTCGGCCCCGACGGGCGAGGGTTCCTGGTGCAGCGGACGGACGCGCCGGAGGTGGAGCTGTGGCGGATCGAGGACGGCCGGGCCCGGCGGGCCGACCGGTTCTCCTTCGGCTCGCGCATCACGTCGCTCGCACTCTTCGCCGACGGCCGGACGATCGCGGTTGGGCGCGCTTCGGGTGTCGACCTGTACGCCACCGACACGCACAAGCGCCAAGGCCGCCTGCCGGCCCCCGCGGGCTCCACCCTCGCCGTCGACCCGGAGGGCACCCGACTGGCCACCTCCACCGGCTACTTGATACTCCTCGACGACCCCCACCACCCCTTCCTGCTGCGCGCCACCCGCGCCACCGCGCTCGCCTTCAACGACGACGGCACCCTGCTGGCCTCCGGCGACGGCACCGGCCGGGTCTCCCTGTGGCGCACCGGGCCGCGGCAGCCGCTCGGCTCGCTCGCCGGGACCGACACCGGCGACGGAGTGGGCGGCCCGGAGGCGGTGGCGTCCCTGGCGTTCGCCCCCGGCGGCCTCGCGAAGGACGCACTCGCCTCGAAGACCCTCGCGGTCGGCGGCGCCCACGGCACCCTCCATCTCTTCGACGTCAACTGGCAGCGCCGCCTGGGCCATGGGCTGTTCCCGCGGGGAACGGGCCCGGTCTCGGTGGCGTACACCCGCGACGGCGCCCGCCTCCTCGCCGGCACCCCGGACGCCCCGCTGCGCGGCTATCCGCTGCGCAACAAGGTGGCGCGTTCCACGGCCTGCACCCGGGTCGCCGAGTCCGGTCGGGGGCCGGTCACCGAAGAGGAGTGGGCGGCGCGGATGGCGCCGGTGCCGTACGAGAAGCCGTGCTGAGCCGGGGGGTGGGGCGAGGGGTGCTGGAGTTCCGGATCCTCGGGCCGATGGAGGTCGCGGACGGCGAACGGGCGGTGCCGCTCGGGCCGCCCAGACAACGGGCCCTGCTCGGCGCCCTGTTGCTGGCGGGCGGCGCCACCGTGCCGGTTCGCGCGCTGACCCGCTGTCTGTGGCCCGACGACCCCGACGGCGACCACGCGCAGGTGCTGCGCGTGCATCTGTCGGCGCTGCGCCAGCGGCTCGGCAGGGAGGCCCTCGCGCACGACACGGGCGGCTACCGCGTCGTCACCGAGCCCGGGCGCATCGACCTGTTCCGCTTCCGCGCCCTGGCCGAGGACGCGGCGCGGGTGCGCGCGGACGACGATCTGGAGCGGGCCGAGGAACTGCTCGGGAGGGCGCTCGGCCTGTGGCGCGGGGAGCCGTTCGAGGACACCGGGGACAGCGCGCTACGGGAGAGCGCGGCGGAGCGGCTCGTCGAGGAGCGGCGGCAGGCCCTCGAAGACCACGCCGAGGCGCTGGTCGTGCTGGGCCTGCACACCCGGGCGATCGGCCCGCTGACCGCTCTGACCACCGAGGTTCCGCACCGGGAGCGGCCCCGGTACCTGTTGATGTGGGCGCTGCACCTGGCGGGCCGCCGCACGGAGGCGCTCGCCGTCTACCCCGGCTACCGGCGCCGCCTCATCCGCGAGTTCGCCGCCGACCCGGGCCGCGATCTGCAGGAGCTGCACCGGCGGATCCTGTGCGACGACCCGACGCTCTCGCCGCGCCGCAGGAGGCGCATTCCGCGCGAACTCCCGCCGGACATCACGCACTTCACCGGACGCACCGCGGAACTGTCCGGCCTGGAACGGTGGTTGCCCGCACCCGGGGACCCTGCCGCGCACATCGTGGTGCACGGCGCGGCGGGTACGGGAAAGTCCTCGCTCGTCACGCACTTCGCGCACCTGCGTCAACAGGACTTCCCCGACGGCCAGTTGTACGCGGATCTGCACGGCACCAGGGAACGGCCCGCCGGCCCGGCGGCCGTCGCCGAGGACTTCCTGCGCTCGCTCGGCACTCCCCCGCGCTCCGTGCCGTCGGGCCTCGACGACCGCATCGGTGAACTGCGCACCCGTTCGGCGCGCCGCCGACTCCTCGTACTCCTCGACGACGCGCACGACGAGGCCCAGGTCGGCCCGCTGCTCGCGGCGTCGGCGGGCTCCGTCTCGCTGGTCACCAGCCGCTCCCCGCTCGGCGGCCTCGACACGCGGGCCCGGCTCCCCCTCGACGTGCTGTCCCGGGAGGACGCGCTCGCGTTCCTCGCGCGGGCCACGGCCGGTGCGAGCACCCGCGTGCCCGACGCCGAGGCGCTCGTCGACCGGTGCGGGCGGCTGCCGCTCGCCCTCGCCGTCCTCGCGAGCCGCATCGGGCAGGGCCGCCCCTCGCGCGTCAGCGCCCTCGCCGCGCGGCTCGCCGACGCCCGCGGCCGGATCGACGAGGTCCGGCACGGCGACCGCGCCCTGCGCCCGGTCCTCGCGCTCGCCTGCGCGGGCCTGCCGGAGGACGCGCGGGCGCTGCTGCGGGTCGCGGGCGCCCTGACGGAGCCCGAGTTCGCGCCGTGGTGTGCCGGTGGGCTCGTGCCGCGGCCCCGCGAGGCGGCCACGAACCTGGTCGACGCGGGGCTGCTGCAGCCGCGCGGGCTCGACCGGGCGGCCCAGGAACGCTTCGGGATCCACGCCCTCACCAGGCTCTACGCCCGCGAGCTGATCGGCGACTGCGGGGCCCGCGAGCTGCTGCGGTCCGTCGCCGAACAGGCCCTGATCGAGGTGGCCTTCGCCCGCTCGCTGATCGGCCCCGCCGACACCGTGACCCCGCTCGGCCTGCCGCTCGCGCTGCGGCCCGTCGGCTCCACCACCGGCATCGGCTGCACGCTGCGCTGGCTCGACGCCGAGCGGGTCTTCCTGACCGGCCTCGTCCAGGACGCGTACGACTACGGCTGGTACGGGGCGTGTTGGCAGCTGGCCCATCTGCTCACCCCACACCTGGCGGAGCGCCGCCGACTGTGCGACTGGGCGCGGGTCCAGCAGTTCGCCCTGCTCTCCCTGCCGCTGCTCGCCGATCCGCACGCGGCGGCTCTGGTCCGGCGCGACTTCGGGGATCTGCTCGCCGCGCGGGGGCAGCACGCCGACGCGGCCCGCGAACTCGGCGCCGCGCAGGCCGGGTTCGAGGCCTGCGGGGCGCCCGCCGAGGCCGCCCGCGCGCAGCGCCGCCGCGCGGAGGCGCTCAGCCACTTGGGCCGCCCCGCCGACGCGGAGGCGTGCCTGCGGTCCTGCCTCGACACGTTCCGGTCCCTGAACGACCGGCGCGGTCACGCGGAGACCGAGCTGGCGCTCGCCCTGGTGCTGCGCCGGGCCCGCCGCGGCAGGGAGGCGACGGCCCTCCTGCACTCGGCCCTCGCGGTCCACCGCGACCTGGGCGACCGCCCTGGCGAGGCGGCGGTGCTGCACGCGATGATCCACGTATGCCCGCCGACGGCCGCCGCGACGGCGGACCGCCAACTCGCCCTGGCCCGGCGCCTGGACGACCCGTGGCTCGAGGCACGCGCCCTGCGCGACCGGGCGGCCGTGCACCGGGCCCACGACCGGACCGCCGCCGCGGCGGAACTGGAGCAGCTGGCGCGGGACATCCTCGACGCGGCGGAGGAGGACGACTCCCGCGACTGAACGGATTGTGAACACCCACTCCTTACGGTGCCGTTCAGCCGACCCCGAGAAGGAGCGTCCCTATGGCACCCACATCGTTTCCGCGCCGCCGCGCCGCCGCACTCGCCGCCGGCTTCGCCCTGGGGCTCGGAGCCCTGACGGCGGGCGCCCTGCCCGCGGGCGCGTCGCCCGCGCAGCAGCGAGCGGTCGACTACGCGGCGGCCGACTACGACTGCACCTTCAGTTCCGAAGGGCCTCAGCTGTACGCCGGGCACTACGCCGGCTCCACGGCGGTGCCGGCGCGGCACGCGGTCTCGGCCCCCGGCATCGAGGCGCAGTGCCTGCTGCTCTCCATCGGGTACGACCCCGGCCGGATCGACGGCGTCTTCGGGCCCCGCTCGCAAGACGCGATGAAGCGGTTCCAGCGCGTCTACCTGGGGGACCCGGACGCCGACGGAATGCCGGGCCCGAACACCTGGACCACGCTGCGCTACACCGCCTACGACCCTTCGACCGACGACGGTGCGACGACATGGTGACTCCGGGGCCTGACGACCGTACCGCCGAGACGCCTCGCCTCTCCTGCCTGGGCCTCGTGGCCGTGGCCGGCGTACTGGTGATCGTCACGTCGCTGCTCGCCGGGAACAGCCTGCTGCTGTGGGTGGCAGTCGTCGTCGCCGCCGACTGGTGGATCGCGCGGGCCCCGGAGCGCCGCGCCTTCCCCGCGCTCCCTTCGACCGGTCTCGGCGCGGCGGGCGCCGTCTGGAAGTGGTGTTTCGCCGCGCCCGTGTACTGCGCCGAGCGGTGCTTCGGGCCGCGCGGCGAGCGGCGGATCGACGATCCGTTGGCGGCGGAGGTGAGCCGCTGGCGGGCGGCGCTGGGGCTCGGGTTCGTCATCGGCGTGCACCAGTTGGTGCTGCACGACACGGGCGCGCACGCCGGGGCGTTCGCGGACGCGCTGCTGAGCACGGTGGTGCTGCTCGCACTCGGGGTCCCCTTGACGGTGGGCCTGTTCCTGCTGGTGGCGCGACCGGCCGACCGGGCGGGGATCCGCCCCGGGCTGCTGCACGGGGTCCTCGCCCTCGGCGCGTTCGCGGCGACGCTGGCCGCGCTGGCCGGTGTCTCCGCGCTGACCGGCCTCATCGGCGGTCCCGTGGCCGTGCTGATCGGCGTGCTGGTGGTCAGCTGGGGGCTGCTGTTCCTGATGGCCGCCGCGTTCGAGGTACAGGAGCACTACTTCGGGGTGGCCGACATCCACCCGCTGCTGCTGCCGGTCACCGCGGTCGTCGGCGTCTGGCTGCTCAACGTCGTGTCCCCGCTGCTGGGTTCGGACCGCAACCAGAACGCCGCCGAGTGGATCCTCTCCCTCGGCGGCGCCCTGTCGGTCACTGCTCTTGCCGTGTGGCAGTTCCACCGCATGCGCAGCGTGCACGGAGTGCGGCTGCGCGGCACGGTGGGCGCGGGCTGAGCCGCGTACTGCTCCTACCCGCGTACTGCTCCTATCCGCCTACTTCTTCTTGCCGCGCTTCTCGCGCACCCGCACGGAGATGTGGATCGGCGTGCCCTCGAAGCCGAACTCCTCGCGCAGCCGGCGCTCGATGAAGCGCCGGTAGCCGTGCTCGATGAAGCCGGAGGCGAAGAGCACGAAGCGCGGCGGCTTGGAGGCGGCCTGGGTGCCGAACAGGATGCGGGGCTGCTTGCCGCCGCGCACCGGGTGCGGATGGGAGGCGACGAGCTCGCCGAGGAACGAGTTCAGGCGGCCCGTCGGGATACGCGTCTCCCAGCCCTCCAGGGCCGTCTCGATCGCGGGGACCAGCTTCTCCATGTGGCGTCCGGTGCGCGCCGACACGTTCACCCGGGGCGCCCACGCGACCTGGCCGAGCTCGGTCTCGATCTCGCGCTCCAGGTAGTAGCGGCGCTCCTCGTCGAGGGTGTCCCACTTGTTGTACGCGAGGACGACGGCGCGGCCCGCCTCGACGGCCATCGTCACGATCCGCTGGTCCTGGATGGAGATCGACTCGGAGGCGTCGATCAGGATGACCGCGACCTCCGCCTTCTCCACGGCGGCGGCGGTGCGCAGCGAGGCGTAGTAGTCGGCGCCCTGCTGGAGGTGGACGCGCTTGCGGATGCCCGCCGTGTCGACGAACTTCCAGGTGACACCGCCGAGTTCGATCAGCTCGTCGACCGGGTCGCGGGTGGTGCCCGCCAGTTCGTTGACGACGACGCGGTCCTCGTCGGCCACCTTGTTCAGGAGCGAGGACTTGCCGACGTTCGGGCGGCCGATGAGCGCGATGCGGCGCGGGCCGCCGAGCCCGGCGCCGCCGAAGGTCTGCTGCGGGGCCTCGGGCAGGGCCTCGAGGACGGCGTCGAGCATGTCGCCTGTGCCGCGGCCGTGCAGCGAGGAGACCGGGTGCGGCTCGCCGATGCCGAGCGACCACAGGTACGCGGCGTCCGCCTCGCCGCTGGGGCCGTCGACCTTGTTGGCGCACAGCACGACCGGCTTGTTGGCCTTGCGGAGCAGGCGTACGACGGCCTCGTCGGTGTCGGTGACGCCGACCTTGGCGTCGACGACGAAGACGACCGCGTCGGAGGCCTCGATCGCGTACTCGGCCTGCGCGGCCACGGACGCGTCGATGCCGAGGACGTCCTGCTCCCAGCCGCCGGTGTCGACGACCTTGAAGCGGCGGCCCGCCCACTCGGCCTCATAGGTGACGCGGTCACGCGTGACGCCGGGCTTGTCCTCGACGACGGCCTCGCGGCGCCCGATGATGCGGTTCACCAGGGTCGACTTGCCGACATTGGGGCGGCCGACGACGGCGAGCACCGGCAGCGGTCCGTGGCCCGCGGCGTCGATCGCGCCCTCGACGTCCTCGAGGTCGAAGCCCTCCTCCGCGGCGAGCTCCATGAACTCCGCGTACTCAGCGTCGCCCAGCTCCCCGTGCTCGTGTTCCGGGGAGCCCTCGGGCTGGATCTGGTCGTTCATGAAGTCCGTACCTCGTCGTTCATTCGTGGTGATCGGTGCGCCCGCTTCGCAAGGGAAGCCGGTGCACTACTGAAAGTCTCGCTCAGCGCCCGGTCAGGCGCCTGGCGTTTTCCAGGTGGCCGCTGAGCCGCTCCTGGATGCGCACGGTGGCCTCGTCGAGCGCCTTGCGCGTGCGCCGCCCGCTGCCGTCGCCCGCTTCGAAGGGGTCGCCGAAGACGACGTCGACCCGGCTGCGCAGCGGGGGCAGCTTCTTTATCAACCGTCCCGAGCGCTCCGTGCTTCCCAGTACGGCGACCGGGACGATCGGCGCCCCGCTGCGCACCGCGAAGTACGAGAGCCCGGCCCGCAGCGACGCGAAGTCGCCCTCGCCGCGCGTGCCCTCCGGGAAGATTCCGAGCACGCCCCCGTCCCCCAGCACATCGAGCGCACGGGTGATGGCCGTACGGTCGGCGGAGCTCCGGTCGACCTTCACCTGCCCGATCCCCTCCAGGAACGGGCCGAGCGGTCCGACGAACGCCTCCTGCTTGATCAGGAAGTGTGTCGGACGCGGGGCGACGCCCATGACCATGGGGCCGTCGATGTTGTGGGAGTGGTTCACCGCGAGGATCACCGGGCCGCTCGCCGGGACCCGCCAGGATCCCAGGACCCGCGGCTTCCACAGCCCGTACATGAGGCCGACGCCGATCCGCCGACCGACCTCGGCGCCCCGCTCGGAAGGCGCGTCGCTCACCGCGTCGGTCACTTGGAGGCTCGCTTCTCCTCGACCAGGGTGACGACGCACTCGATGACCTGCTGCAGCGTGAGGTCGCTTGTGTCGACCTCGACGGCGTCGTCGGCCTTGGCCAGCGGAGACGTCTTGCGGCTGGAGTCGGCCTTGTCGCGGGCGACGAGGGCCTCCTGCGTGGCCTTCACGTCGGCGCCCTTGAGCTCGCCGGAGCGGCGCGCGGCGCGGGCCTCGGGCGAGGCGGTGAGGAAGATCTTGAGGTCGGCGTCGGGCAGCACCGTCGTACCGATGTCACGGCCCTCGACGACGATGCCCTTCTCGGCGCCGAGCGCGATGGTGCGCTGCAGCTCGGTGATCCGGGCGCGCACCTCGGGCACCGCGCTGACGGCGCTGACCTTGGAGGTGACCTCGGTCGTACGGATCGGGGCGGACACGTCCGTGCCGTCCACCGTGATGGTGGGGGCGGACGGGTCGGTGCCCGAGACGATGTCGGCCTTGCCGGCGACGGCAGCGATGGCGGACGGGTCGTCCAGGTCGATGCCGTTGTGCACCATCCACCAGGTGATCGCCCGGTACTGGGCGCCGGTGTCCAGGTAGCTGAGGCCGAGCTGGGCGGCGACGGCCTTCGAGGTGCTCGACTTGCCCGTGCCGGAGGGTCCGTCGATGGCGACGATCACTGCTGCCGGGGCGGCGGTCGCGGCGGTTTCCATAGGTGACGGACACCTTTCTCAGTGCACGGGGGCATGGGTACGGAGCGCGGAAGCGCCCCGCACAAGGTTACTGGCTCTGGAAGACCCCTCTTCACCCACGGGCCCCCGCGGCCTACTGGCGCATCGCCCAGCCGCGCTCGCGCAGCGCGGCGGCCAGCTTGGGAGCCGCGGCGGGCTGCACCATGAGCTGGATGAATCCGGCCTGCTGCCCGGTCGCGTGCTCGATCCGCACATCCTCGATATTGACGCCGGCGGCGCCCGCGTCCGCGAAGATCCGCGCCAGCTCGCCGGGCTCGTCGGAGATGAGGACGGCCACGGCCTCGTACGTCGCCGGGGCCGCGCCGTGCTTGCCGGGGACCCGGGACTGGCCCGCGTTCCCGCGCCGCAGCATGGTCTCGACGCCGTCCACGCCCTCGCGCCGCTTGGCGTCGTCGGAGGACTGCAGGGAGCGCAGCGCCCGCACCGTCTCCTCCAGGTCGCCCGCGACGTCGGAGAGCAGGTCGGCGACGGGGCCCGGGTTCGCGGAGAGGATGTCGATCCACATCCGCGGGTCGGAGGCCGCGATCCGTGTCACATCGCGGATGCCCTGGCCACAGAGGCGTACGGCGGACTCGTCGGCCTTCTCCAGGCGGGCCGCGACCATGCTGGAGACCAGGTGCGGCATGTGCGAGACGAGGGCGACGGCCCGGTCGTGGGCGTCCGCGTCCATGACGACCGGGACGGCCCGGCACAGCGCGACCAGTTCGAGGGCGAGGTTCAGGACCTCGGTGTCGGTCCCGCGGGTCGGCGTCAGCACCCACGGCCGCCCCTCGAAGAGGTCGGCGGTGGCGGCGAGCGGGCCGCTGCGCTCCCGGCCGCTCATCGGATGCGTACCGATGTACGGGGTGAGGTCGAGGCCCAGCTCCTCCAGCTCGCGGCGCGGGCCGCCCTTGACGCTGGCGACGTCGATGTAGGCGCGGGCGGCACCGCGCCGCATCGCGTCGGCGAGCGAGGCGGCGACGTGCGCGGGCGGCACCGCGACGACGCACAGGTCGACGGCTCCCTCGGGCGCCTCGTCGGTGCCCGCGCCGAGCGCGGCGGCGGTGTGCGCCTGCGACGGGTCGTGATCGGCGAGGTGCACGGTGACGCCGCGCGAGGCCAGGGCCAGGGCGGCGGAGGTGCCGATCAGGCCGGTGCCGATGACGAGTGCGGTTCTCACTGGGCGATGTCCTTGCGGAGAGTGGCCGCGGTACCGAGGTAGACGTGCGCGACCTCGGCCTTGGTCCGCTCGGTCTCGATGTGCGCGAGGATCCGGACGACGCGCGGCATGGCCCCGGCGATCTCCAGCTCCTGCGCGCAGATCAGGGGGACGTCGACGATGCCGAGCTTGCGGGCGGCGGCCGCCGGGAAGTCGGAGTGCAGATCGGGGGTGGCCGTGAACCAGATCGAGATCAGGTCGTCGGCGGTCAGCTCGTTCCGCTCGAGGACGGCGGTGAGCAGCTCGCTCACCTGCTCGTCCATGTGCCCCGCCTCGTCCCGTTCGAGTTGGACGGCGCCCCGGACCGCTCGTACCGCCACGGTGTTCACCCCTTGATTCTGTGCGTACGTCGTTGCGCCGCCCAGCGTAATTGGGGCCGTACGCGCGAGTACGCGGCGCCCGTCCTTCGAGACGGCCGCCGCGCATCGTGGGACCCGGCTACATCTTCTGCCGCTGGACCAGCTCGTCGAGCGAGAGGCCGGGGACCTCCCCGTCGGGGGTCAGCTTGTCGACGGCCGTGGGCAGCGCCCCGGCGATCTCCTTCGCGGCCTCGTCGGGCGTGACGCCGGACTCGGCGGCGACCTTCTGCAGGGTCACCTCCGGCAGTCCCTCCTTGACCTGGTCGGGGGTGAGCGACTTGTTCTCGCCCTTGCCGACCCAGGAGTCGACCTGCTCCTGACCGACAAGCCCCGACTTGGTGATCTGCTCAAGCAACCCGCCCAGTGGGTTGCCGCCCGCCGAACCGCTCTGCCCCTTGGTGAAGGCGGCGAGCAGCGACGTGAGCACGCTGCCCGCGGAGCCACTGCCTCCCTTGTCGCCCAGGAGACCGCCGAGAAGACTGCCCAGGTCCAGGCCGCCGTTGTTGCTCGCCATGAGTCACGCCTTTCGCGACGTACTTCGGGATCCCTGCCAATGTCACCCGAACCGCCCCCTGTCGCCACTCGACCGGAGCTGCTTGCATGGAGGGCGGTACCGCTGCCGCCTCGGGGGGAGGCTCGGCCATGAAGCGCTCGGGACCGCTGTTCACACTGCTCGCCGGACTGGCCCTCGGCCTGTTCGTGCTGTCGCTCAACGCGACGACGGGCGAGGGCACTTCGTCGTACGGGAAGGCGCCCGCGGCGTCGGTCGCGGACTCGCCGTCCGCGAAGCCGTCCGCGAAGCCCTCCAAGAAGTCCTCCGAGAAGCCGTCGAAGGCGAGCCCCACCCGCACCGCCCGCCCCAAGACGAACTACGCGGGCCGCACCGACGACGACTCGTCCGCGATCTCCATCTCCGTACGCGGCGACAAGGCGATCGCCTACTTCTGCGACGGCCGCTCCAAGGAGTCGTGGCTCAAGGGCCCCGTGGAGGACGACGGTTCGATGAAGCTGACCGGCAAGAACGGCGCGAAGCTGGACGGCAAACTCACCGGCGACCGGGTGCGCGGCACCACGACCATCGAGAAGCACCCCTACGGCTTCACGGCGAAGAAGGCCGTCAAGCCGTCCGGCCTGTACCGGGCCACCACCGAGGTGCGCGGCGCGAAGATCGACGGCGGCTGGATCGTGCTGCCCGACGGCCGGCAGGTCGGCATCGTGCGCCGCGACGACAAGCCGAGCGGCGCGCCGCCCATCGACCCGGAATCGGGCGCGGTCACGGTCGACGGCGACCGTCTGACGGCCCGCCCGGTGACGCCGTGACCCTGTGACCTGCTGAGAGGGTTCCGATGACCGTCGACCCGAACGCCGCCACCCAGGGCTTCCCGAGCCCCGACCCCGACCACCGCCGCCCGTCCGCGGCCCGCTACCTGGTGCCCGCGATCGTGGCGGCGGCGGTGGCCGTGGCGCTCGGCGCGTACGGCAAGGTGCACGACCCGGAGGGCACGGCCTTCAACCTCGCCGGGTTCTCCAGTACGAGCGCGGTGAAGTCCTGGCTGGCGACGGCGGCCTTCGCCTTCGCGCTCGTCCAGATCGTCTCGGCCTTCATGGTGTACGGGAAGCTGCGCGGCCCGTCGTGGGCGCCGGCGCTGCACCGCTGGTCGGGCCGGGTCGCGTTCCTGCTCGCGGTGCCGGTGGCGGTGCACTGCCTCTACGCGCTCGGCTACCAGACGTACTCGACGCGGGTGATGTGGCACTCGTTCCTGGGCTGCTTCTTCTTCGGCGCGTTCAGCGCCAAGATGCTGCTGCTGCGCACGGAACGGCTGCCGGGCTGGCTGCTGCCGGTCGTGGGCGGCCTCGCGTTCGCCGTTCTTACGCTGCTGTGGCTGACGTCGGCGCTGTGGTTCTTCCGGACCGTGGGGGTGACGACATGAGGCGCGGCACGGCGTCCCGCAGGAGCGTGCTGATCGTGGGTGCGGCGGCGCTGGCGGCGGGCTGCAGCAAGTACGGGGACGAGAACGAGGGCGGCAACGGAGAAGCCCAGAAGTCGAAACCCGCACCCTCGGCCTCGGCCTCGGCCTCGAAACCGACGGGCACCGGCTCCCAACAGCCGCCCGCCGCCGACGCGTTGGCGAAGACCTCCGACATCCCGGTCGGCGGCGGCAAGGTCTTCCCCGACGACAAGGTCGTGGTGACCCAGCCGGCCAAGGGCGACTTCAAGGCGTTCTCCGCGATCTGCACGCACCAGGGCTGCACGGTCAAGGACGTCTCCGGCGGCACCATCAACTGCCCCTGCCACGGCTCGAAGTACAAGATCGCCGACGCGTCGGTGGCGGGCGGCCCGGCGCCCCGCCCCCTCGACAAACGCCAGATCAAGGTCACCGGAAACTCGATCACGCTGGCCTGACGACTCCGCGGCCGACGCACGTCGAGAGCCCGGCCGATGAACGGTTCCCGTGGGAGCTGGAGCGCTTCTGCGAACTGGCGCTGCGCGAGGCGTTCCTCTCCCGCCAGACACACGAGACATTCGCCCGCTACACGGCGTCCCACTCCGCCCCGAACTCCAGCAACTCCTCCCGGTGTTCGATCCGCGCCACCCACTCCCGGGGCCACGCGCCGGCGCCGCAGTACGCCCCCGCGAACGCCCCGGTCAGCGCCGCGATCGAGTCGGAGTCGCCGGAGGTGCAGGCGGCGCGGCGCAGCGCGAGCACCGGCTCGTCGACGAACAGCAGGAAGCACAACAACCCCGTGGCGAGCGCCTCCTCGGCGATCCAGCCGGCGCCGGTGGCGAGGCACGGATCCGTCTCAGGGGACTGCTCGCGCAGCGCGCCCCGCAGCCGGTCGAGGACGCCGAGACACTCGTCCCAGCCGTGCGCGATGAACCGCTGCGGCGTCGGCTCCGAGCCGCGCCGCCACAGGTCACCGAGCCAGGCCTCGTGGTACGTCTCCCGGTTCTCGTAGGCGTACGAACGCAGCATGCCGACGAGACCCGTCGGCTCGGCGCCCTGCGCGAGGAGCCGTACGGCGTGCGCGGTGAGGTCGGCGGCGGCGAGGCCCGTGGGGTGGCCATGGGTGAGTCCGGCCTGCAACTGGGCGGCGCCCGCCCGCTGTTCATCGCTCAGCCCAGGGACGAGCCCGAGCGGCGTGACCCGCATATTGGCGCCGCAGCCCTTGGAGTGGATCTGGCTGGCGTCCTGCCACCCCCGGCTCCCGGTCTCCAGCAGCCCGCACGCGCGCAGGCAGGTCCGACCGGGCGCGCGATTGTTGTCCGGCGAGCGGAACCAGTCGACGAACTCCTCGCGCAACGGCCGCTCGAACCCCTTCGGCCCGAGCGTCCCCCGCCCCGTCCCCTCGCGCAGCGCCCGCGCCACGGCGAGCGCCATCTGCGTGTCGTCGGTGATGTACGCGACGGAGCTGCCGGGCAGCTCCATCTCCCGCCACGGCCCGCACTTGTCGAGGATCGCCGGTACGTCGTGGAACTCGGTCGGGAAGCCGAGCGCGTCGCCGAGGGCGAGGCCGAGCAGCGAACCGGTGGCGGGGCGGCGGGTCGTCGTCATAGGCGTCATCGGCGGCCTCCTTCCGAGGGTTCGTGCGCGGGCCGCAGCAGCGGCGGGTGCAGGGACATCGCGCCGCCCGCCGCGTACAGCGCCGCCGGCTTGCCGCGCCCGCCGGTGAGCCGGGACGCGCCGGGGATCGGCTCGACGAAGCCGGGCGTCGCGAGCACCTTGCGGCGGAAGTTCGCCGGGTCGAGATCGGTCCCCCACACCACCTCGTAGACCTGCCGCAGCTCGCCGAGCGTGAACTCGGGCGGGCAGAACGCGGTGGCCAGGCAGGTGTACTCCAGCTTTCCGCCGATCCGGTCGTGGGCGTCGGCGAGGATCCGGTCGTGGTCGAAGGCGAGCGGGCCCTGCGTCCCGTACGGCAGCCAGGCGGCCCGCGCCGCGTCCCCGCCGCCGTACGCCTGCGGGGCGTCCGGCACGAGCGCCGCGAACGCGACGGACACCACCCGCATCCGCGGATCGCGGCCCGGTTCGCTGTACGTACGCAGCTGTTCCAGATGCAGCCCGGCGACATCGGCGAGCCCGGTCTCCTCGGCGAGCTCGCGCCGCGCCGCGCTCTCCGCGGACTCGTGCGGCTCCAGGAACCCGCCGGGCAGCGCCCAGCGCCCCGCGTACGGCTCGTGCCCGCGCTCGACGAGCAGGATCTGCAGGGCGCCGCCCCGGAGCGTGAAGACGGCGAGGTCGACGGTGACGGCGAACGGTTCGTAGGCGTACTTGTCGTAGCCCGGCACGTGGCTGTTGTCGGACATGCGGAGACCCCCTCCCTTATTGGTCCAATCGACTTTAAAAGGAGGGGGTCTCCGCACACAAGACCTGTGCGGCCGTGCCTACAGGTCGACCTCCTGCATCAGCATGCCGACCTCGGTGTTCGACAGGCGCCGCAGCCAGCCCGACTTCTGGTCGCCCAGGGTGATCGGCCCGAAGGCGACCCGCACGAGCTTGTCGACCGGGAACCCGGCCTCGGCGAGCATCCGCCGCACGATGTGCTTGCGGCCCTCGTGCAGGGTGACCTCGACGAGGTAGTTCTTGCCGGTCTGCTCGACGACGCGGAAGTGGTCCGCGCGCGCGTACCCGTCCTCCAGCTCGATGCCGTCCTTGAGCCGCTTGCCCAGGTCGCGCGGGATCGGCCCGACCAGGTGCGCGAGGTAGACCTTCTTCACGCCGTACTTCGGGTGCGTGAGGCGGTGGGCCAGCTCGCCGTGGTTGGTGAGCAGGATGACGCCCTCGGTCTCCGTGTCGAGGCGGCCGACGTGGAAGAGCCGCGTCTCACGGTTCTGCACGTAGTCGCCCAGGCACTGCCGCCCCTCGTTGTCCTCCATCGTGGAGACGACACCGACCGGCTTGTTCAGCGAGAAGAACTGGTACGACTGCGTGGCCACGGTCAGCCCGTCGACCTTGATCTCGTCCTTCTCCGTGTCGACACGGAGGCCCTGCTCCATGACGATCTCGCCGTTGACCTCGACGCGGGCCTCGTCGACCAGCTCCTCGCAGGCGCGCCGCGATCCGTAACCGGCGCGGGCCAGCACCTTCTGCAGCCGCTCGCCCTCCTGCTCGGCACCGGGGAACGTCTTCGGGAGCTTGGCCGCCGGCTTACCGGCGTACCGCTCGCGGTTGCGCTCCTCGGCCCGCGTCTCGTACTCGCGCGAACGCGAGGGAGCCGTACGGCCGCGGCCCTGGTCCTGGCCGCGCTTGGGGCCGCCCTTCGCGCCGCCGCGCGCGGAGGCGCCGCGGCCCGACTTCGGGCCCTCCTTCGAGGCGTTCGGACCTACGTCGTAGAGCCGCTCCTCGGGACGCGGCCGCTTGGGGCGGCCGCTGCCCTGCTGCTTGTCGTCGCGGTTGTTGCCGGCGCCGCGGTAGTTGCCCCGGCCCCCGCTCTTCCCGCCGCGGCCGCTGCTGTTGCCACCACGGCTCCCGCCGTTGTTTCCGCTGCTGTTCCTGCCGCTGTTGCTTCGCATCAAATTTCCGTTAGTCGTGTACTGCCTCGACACCCGGCGCATCGGGTGCGTCCGGGTCGAACGACGGGACCCCTTCCTGCGTATCGCCCTCGATCGCGTCCGCCTCGGGGAGGAAGGGCGCGAGTTCCGGCAGCTCGTCCAGGCCGCGCAGGCCCATCCGCTCCAGGAAGTAGTTCGTCGTCCTGTACAGGATCGCACCTGTTTCGGGTTCCGCGCCCGCCTCCTCCACCAGCCCCCGCTGCAACAGGGTCCTCATGACCCCGTCACAGTTCACTCCGCGCACGGCGGAGACCCGGGAACGGCTGACCGGCTGCCGGTACGCGACGACGGCGAGCGTCTCCAGGGCCGCCTGGGTGAGCCTCGCCACCTGCCCGTCGAGCACGAAGCCCTCGACGGCGGCCGCGTACTCGGGCCGGGTGTAGAACCGCCACCCGCCGGCGACGAGCCGCAGCTCGAAGCCCCGCCCCTGCACGCGGTACTCGTCGACGAGCTCGCGCAGCGCATCGCTCACGGCCCGCCGTGGCCGCCGCAGGATCTTCGCGAGGTGCTCCTCGGTGGCAGGCTCGTCCACGACCATGAGTACGGCTTCCAGGGCGGGCTTGAGCTCCAGTTCCGCCACCCCACCGGGATCGTCCTGCACACTCACGCGACAGCCTCCTTCTGCTCCGGCCCCTCGGGCCCATCGGGCACCTCGGGCGCCCGGTCGAACTCGTCCGTGACCACGGGCTCGTCGTCCCCGTCCCCACCGGTCCACCGCACGAGCAGCTCGCCCAGCGGAGTCTCCTGCTCGAGCCCGACGGCCTTCTCCCGGTACAGCTCCAGCAGCGCGAGGAACCGGGCGACGACGGTGAGCGTGTCGTCGGTATCGGCGACCAGCTCCCGAAACGGCGCCTCCCCGACCTCCTTGAGCCGCGCCACGACGTACTGCGCCTGCTCCTGCACGCTCACCAGCGGCGCGTGGATGTGCTCGATGTACACCTGCGGCTTCGGCTTGGGCTGCATCGCCTTCACGGCGAGCTTCGCGAACCCCTCGGCGCCGATGTTGATGACGACGTCGGGCAGCAGCTCGGCGTGGTGCGGTTCGAGCCCCACGGTCCGCGGATACCTCCGCGCCTCGTCGTCCATCCGCCCGCTGAAGATGTCGGCGATCTCCTTGTACGCGCGGTACTGCAGCAGCCGCGCGAACAACAGGTCCCGCGCTTCGAGGAGGGCCAGATCGGCCTCGTCCTCCACCTCTGCGGCGGGCAGCAGCCGGGCGGCCTTCAGATCGAGCAACGTAGCGGCGACGACGAGGAACTCCGTCGTCTGATCCAGGTCCCAGTCACTGCCCATGGCCCGGATGTGCGCCATGAACTCATCGGTGACCTTGGACAGCGCGACCTCGGTGACATCGAGCTTATGCTTCGAGATCAGCTGCAACAGAAGGTCGAACGGCCCCTCAAAATTGTCCAGCCGAACCTTGAACTTCCCATCACCAACCTCGGCCTCCCCCGCCTCGCCCTCCGGCTCCGCCAGCCCCGCCTTGGGCAATCTGCCGCCTAGTGGGGTCTCCCCTGCTCGGAGCTTGTCGGAGAGCTTGGGGAAGGCAGGGTGGGCAAGGCGGCCCCCGGTTCCGGCCGCAGGGTCGGACGACGCCGACTCCGGCGCGGCAAGCGCACCCCGCCCCAGCGCACGCCGAGTCGCACCCCGGTCGGGCGAAGGCAACGGCGAAAGCGAAGACGCGGCAGGTTCGTTATCGGGCATCACTGCCGGAGGCTACCGCTACCGCCCACGCAGCCGACGTACAAGAATGCTCGCGTCACCCCGCGACTCCAGGTCGGCCAGGACCACGGCGACCGCCTCACGCACGATCCGCCCGCGGTCGACCGCGAGCCCGTGCTCACCGCGCAGCACGAGCCGCGCGTGCTCGAGGTCCATCAGCTCCTCGGCGGACACGTACACCGTGATCTTCTCGTCGTGCCGCTCACGCCCACTGGGCCGCCGGTTCGCCGCACGCGACGAGGACGACCTCTTCCGCGCCTGCCCACCGGAACCGGCACCGCCACCGGCCCCTCGCCCACCGGAACCTTCCTGCGCCCCGCCGGAGGCCCTCCGTACGGTCTTGTCCGCGGCCTCCGCGGCGGCCCGACTCCGCGATCCGGCCTCCGACTCGGCCTCCGCGGCGGAGTGTTCACCGGAACCGGAGGACGCGGGAGCCGACTCCCCGTCACCGTCCTGCCCACCGCCCGACGACGCTGCCGCCGCCTCGTCACTCTCCCCGGCGGGCCCCGGAACCCTCGCGGCCTCCCCGTTCGCCGAACGTCTCGGCGAAGACGCCTGCAGTCCCATGCCCCCGGTCGTACGGAACAGTTCGTCGGCCCCCGGCAGACTCACTCGGCGTGACACCGGGCGAGCACCTCCCTGGCGAGCTGGCGATAGGCGGCGGCACCGACGGAGTTGGACGCGTACGTGGTGATCGGTTCACCGGCGACCGTGGTCTCCGGGAAGCGCACGGTCCGGCCGATCACCGTGTGGTAGACGTTGTTGTCGAACGCCTCGACCACCCGCGCGAGCACCTCACGGCTGTGCACGGTCCGCGAGTCGTACATCGTGGCGAGGATCCCGTCGAGCTCCAGGTCGGGGTTGAGCCGCTCCTGGACCTTCTCGATCGTCTCGGTCAGCAGCGCCACACCGCGCAGCGCGAAGAACTCGCACTCCAGCGGGACGATGACCTTGTGAGCGGCGGTGAGCGCGTTCACCGTCAACAGCCCCAAGGACGGCTGACAGTCGATCACGATGTAGTCGTAGTCGGCCATCAGCGGCTTGAGCGCCCGCTGCAGCGTGGACTCGCGCGCGACCTCGCTGACCAACTGCACCTCGGCAGCGGACAGGTCGATGTTGCTTGGCAGCAGGTCCATGTTCGGAACCGCGGTCTTCAGCAGCACCTCGTCGGCGGCCATGCCCCGCTCCATGAGCAGGTTGTAGACCGTGAGGTCGAGCTCCATCGGGTTCACACCCAGGCCCACGGAGAGCGCGCCCTGCGGGTCGAAGTCGACGAGCAGGACGCGGCGTCCGTACTCGGCGAGCGCGGCACCCAGGTTGATGGTCGACGTGGTCTTGCCGACGCCGCCCTTCTGGTTGCACATCGCGATGATCTTCGCCGGCCCGTGGTCGGTCAGCGGTCCTGGAATCGGGAAGTACGGCAAGGGACGTCCGGTGGGGCCGACGCGCTCGCGGCGCTGGCGGGCAGCGTCGGGTGCGAGCGTGGCCGCGTACTCGGGGTCGGGCTCGTATTCGGCGTCGGGGTCGTAGAAGTGCCCCTCGGGCAGTTCGTCGTAGTCGGCGAAGCGGCTGTTTGCGTCGCCACTTCGGTCGCCGGCCATGGCGTTCACGTGATGGCCATCCATGCTCTGGTGTGCTGTCTGCGTCGGCGTCTGCTGGGGGATGCCCTGATAACTGCTCTGCTGCTGGGCAGCGAAGGTACGCACAGCGACGGAGCCGACAGCCTGAAGCCCCGCGGGAACCTGTCCGCCTGGCTGGCCACCTCCGGGAGTAAATGTCGACTCATTCACAAGTCGTCTTACCTCCTTGGATATGACCAGGAACATTTATCGATAGGTCAGCGTGGCACCATGCCGACGGTTGGCGACTCTATGGCGTGTCACCGCTCCGCAGCAACACAATCCGCCGGACCCGGCACGATGTGTCGGTAACGAAACACCCTCATGTCAAGGGCGTACGACGGCTCTTCGGTGCATTTCGTCGGTGCGCGAATCGGTTAAAGGGTTACGTTCAAGGCGAGTTGACCATGTCCGGACCCGTACCGTTCCCCTACACGTACGGCCGGACCCCTATCAAGGTCCGGCCGTAGGCGTGAGATTGACGACTTTTGTTGACGTCGCCTTGGAGACAGGTCAGCCGAGGAGGCTCTCCAGGTCGAGGTGCTCGAGGCCGTGCGCCTCGGCGACCTCCTTGTAAACGACCTTGCCGTCATGGGTGTTGAGGCCCAGGGCGAGAGCGTCGTCGCGGCGCAGGGCCTCGGCCCAGCCGCGGTTCGCCAGCTCGACGATGTACGGGAGCGTGGCGTTGGTCAGCGCGTACGTCGAGGTGTTGGGCACCGCGCCGGGCATGTTGGCGACGCAGTAGAAGACCGAGTTGTGCACCTTGAAGGTCGGCTCGGCGTGCGTGGTCGCGTGCGAGTCCTCGAAGCAGCCGCCCTGGTCGATCGCGATGTCGACAAGGACACTTCCCGGCTTCATGCGCGATACGAGCTCGTTGGTGACGAGCTTCGGGGCCTTGGCGCCCGGGATGAGGACGGCGCCGATGACGAGGTCGGCGTCGAGGCAGGCCTTCTCCAGCTCGAAGGCGTTGGAGACGACGGTCTGGATCTTCGTACCGAAGACCTTGTCCGCTTCCTTGAGCTTGTTGATGTCCTTGTCGAGCAGGGTCACGTGGAAGCCCATGCCGATGGCGATCGTCGCGGCGTTCCAGCCGGAGACGCCGCCGCCGATGACGACGGCCTTGCCCGCGTGCACGCCCGGGACACCGCCCGGCAGCACACCGCGGCCACCGTTGGCGGCCAGCAGGTGGTAGGCGCCGACCTGCGGGGCGAGGCGGCCCGCGACCTCGGACATCGGGGCGAGCAGCGGCAGCTGGCGGTTCGCGGTCTCGACCGTCTCGTACGCGATCGCGGTCGTGCCCGACTCCAGGAGCGCGTCCGTGCACTCCTTGGACGCGGCCAGGTGCAGGTACGTGAAGAGGGTCTGGTCCTTGCGGAGGCGGTGGTACTCCTCCGCGATCGGCTCCTTGACCTTCAGCAGCAGGTCGGCCGTGGCCCAGACCTCGTCGGCTGTGCCGAGGATCTGCGCGCCCGCCGAGACGTACTCGTCGTCCGTGATCGAGGAGCCCACGCCGGCGTTCTGCTCGACGAAGACCTGGTGGCCGTGACGGACCAGCTCGTGGACACCGGCAGGGGTGATGGCCACCCGGAACTCGTTGTTCTTGACCTCGCGGGGGATGCCGACCTTCATCGTCGATCACGGTCCTTGGCTCAGGGGGTTAAAACGGGCAATGCACTACGAACCGGTACATCACGGGACGCACCGGGAGACGCCACGGATCACCGCGGCAGAGCCAGTCTAATGAAGGTTTTTGAGCTGTCTAGCCTTCCGATGCATCAATCTTCTGCGGATGTGCTGCGGATTTCGCAGGCGTTAGGTTCCTGTTCCGAAGGTTTTGCTTCCGCTCCTTCCGGAGCCGCCAGCTCCTCTCCCAGCATGCGCTCGGCGGCACCCCGGTGCAGCTTGGCCGAGGCCGGGTCGCCGAGCCGGTCGAGGGTGTCGGCGAGCCGCAGCTGGAGCGCCGCCTGCAGCCGTACGTCGTGGGCCTGGCGCGCCCACTCGACCGCCTCCCGGCAGGTGTGCAGCGACTCCTCGGGGCGGCCCGCGTATTCGAGCACCCGGGCCAGCTCGCTCAACGCCCGTGCCTGCGCGGGCACATCGCCCTCCTTGCGGTACCCGGCGACGGCCGATCGCCAGCTGCGCAGCGCCTCCCCGTATCTCCCCGCGTATGTCTGGACTCCCGCGATACGTCCGTGCAGGCGCGCGGCGTCGGCCCGCTCGCCGCGCGTGAGCCGCTGGGCGAGGGCCCGGCCGTACCAGTCGGCGGCCCGCTGCCAGTCCCCCAGCTCCTGATGGGCGCCGCCTACGGATTCCATCGCACGGCCGGTCGCGTACGGGTCCCGGGCCTCGCGCCCCGCGTCGAGCGCGGCCCGGTAGCGGGTGAGCGCCTCCTGGGTACGTCCCGTCCTGGCGTCGAGGTCGGCCAGGTTGAGCAGGGCGGCGGCCTTCTCCCTCGGGAGGTCGCGGCGCTCGGCGACGTCGAGCACGAGCCGGTGCAGCCCGTACAGCTCGGGGGCGGCCTCCTCGGTCCCCTTGTGCGCCACCACCGCGCGTACGAGAGCGGCCATCAGGCGGCGTGCGAGGGTGTCCAACTCGCCGTCGGCGACGGCCAGTCGGGCCGCGGCGAGCAGTGCGGGCTGCCGTACGCGCAGCCATTCGGCGGCCGTCTCCCGGTCGGCGAAGCGCAGCGCCGTCGGCAGCCCCGCGAGCTTCTTGCGGGCCGCGGAGCCCTCGGGTTCGGTGACGGCGCGGCACGAGGTGAGCAGCCGCACGGTCCGCTCCAGCATCCGGGCGCGGGCCAACTGCACTTCGGCGGGCCGGTCGAGGGTCTCGGTGAGGCCGCGCAGGAACGGCGCGAGGCACCCCGGCACCTCGTACTGCGGCAACTCGGAGTCCACGGGCCGGACCAGGCCGAGCGTGACGAAGGCGTCGAGGGTGCTGTGGGCCGCGGCGACGGAGCAGCCGGCGAGGGCGGATGCGGTGTGCGGATCGACGTAGCCCTCGGGGGCGAGGCACAGATAGCGCAGTATCCGGGCGGCGGGCCCGGGCAGCGCTTCGTACGCGAACCGGAACACGCGCGCGAGGGCGGAGCCGTCCGGCTCCAGGGCGTGCAGCTGCTTCGCCAGATCGGCGACGGACTCCTTGGGGCGCGCGGCGAGCCAGCCGCCCGCGATGTTCAGGGCGGCGGGTTCGGCGCCGCACAGTTCCACGAGCGATTCCGCCGAGCGCGGGTCGCAGGTGACACGGACGGAGCCGGTGTGCCGGGTGAGGAGTTCGAGCGCGGCCTTGGTGTCGAGCCCGCCGAGCGTGCAGGGCCGGACATCCGGGATGCCGGTGAGCGGCCCCTCGGCGACAGCCACGGCGAGGCAGTCCGGGGTGTCCGGCAGCAGCGGGTCGACCTGCTCGGCGCTGCCCGCGTCGTCGAGCAGCAGCACGACGCGGCGCACGGCGAGGCCTTCGCGGAGGCGTTCGGCGAGGTCGTCGGCGTTTTCGCCGGGGGGTGCGGGGAGGTCGAGCGCCGTCAGCAGGTCACGCAGGACCCGGTCGGCGGGGATCGGGGTGCCGTCGGGGGCGGTGAGCCGGGTTCGCAGGGTGCCGTCGGGGTACTGGTCGGCGACCTTGCGCACCAGTTCCTCGGCGAGGGCGGTACGCCCCGTGCCCGGGCGCCCCGCGATGAGGAGCACCCGCGCACGTGGCGCCTTCCGCCCGGAGAGCGTGTCGAGTCCGGCCCGCTCGATGTCGGCCCGGAGCTGCGACAACTCCCGCTTGCGCCCCAGGAACTGACGCTCCGCCACCTCTTGCCCCCGACGGGTGCGACGCCGCTTGCGGGACCGTCCGGGGGCCGACTCGACCTCCGTCACGTCGTCCGACTCGACCGCCTGATCCGTCACGGGCCACGCTCCGTCTCACCCATCCCCTCCGGGGGTCGGCAGGGGGCGTTCCCGAGCCTAGTTGAGGGGGTGTGGGTGGCCCTGGCGGGCGGCGCGCGTGGATCGCCTGATCGGATCAGCGGATCGTGTGACCACATCAAGCCCCTCCGGCGATTGAGGAGCGGGGTCCGGGGCAGAGCCCCGAGACCGTAACGGCGTCGCGGCGCTACGCCTCGAAGGGGCGCGCCGGCCACTCCGCCTGGGCCGGACGGAGCGCGTCAAGACCGTCACCCGCAAGCACCGCGGCCAGCGAAAGCGCACCGACGACAAGGCAGTTGTTGTGCAGCTCGCCCGCGAGCACACCCCGGACCAGCTCCGGCAGAGGCACCCGCGCGAACTCCATGTCCGCCTCTTCCTCCTCCACCTCGAACCGCTCACCGTCCGCCTCGGAGAGGTCCCGCGCGAGGAAGATGCGTACGGCCTCGGAGCAGCCGCCCGGCGTCGTGTAGACGTCGGTAAGGACCCGCCAGTCCTCCGCCTTGACGTGCACCTCTTCGTACAGCTCGCGCTGCGCGGCGTGCAGCGGGTTCTCGCCGGGGATGTCGAGCAGGCCCGCCGGGATCTCCCAGAGCTTCTCGCGCACGGGGTGCCGGTACTGCTTGAGCAGCAGCACCCGGTCCTGGTCGTCGAGCGCGACAACCGCCACCGAGCCGGGGTGCACCTGGTAGTCGCGCCGGGCAACGGATCCGTCCGGCATGACGACGTCGTCCGTACGTACCGAGGTCTTGTTCCCGACGAAGGGGGTCGCGGTCCCGCGGACCTCCCACTCCTCGGCCGTGTCCACGAGCGGCGTCTTGGCCGTCATACCGAAAGCCCTCCTACGTAAGAAACCGGGGTGCATGCCCACAAAAGGCATGCACCCCGGTAACCGTACATCGCTTGTGTTACAAGCCTTACTTGGCCTTCTTGGCCCCAGCCTGCGCACCCTTCACCTTGCGCTCCACGGCCGCCTTCACCAGTCCGGCGAACAGCGGGTGCGGACGCGTCGGGCGCGAGCGCAGCTCGGGGTGCGCCTGGGTGGCGACCAGGTACGGGTGGACCTCGCGCGGGTACTCGACGTACTCGACGAGCTTGCCGTCCGGGGAGAGGCCGGAGAACTGCAGGCCGGCCTTCTTCTCCAGCTCGGCGCGGTACGCGTTGTTCACCTCGTAGCGGTGCCGGTGGCGCTCCTCGACGTACTCCTTGTCGCCGTACACCTCGCGCACGATGGAGCCCTCGGCGAGCTTCGCCGGGTACATGCCCAGCCGCATCGTTCCGCCCATGTCGCCCTCACCGGCGACGATGTCGAGCTGCTCGGCCATGGTGGAGATGACCGGGTGGGCGGTCGCGGCGTCGAACTCCGTGGAGTTGGCGTCCGGGATGTCGGCCAGGTTCCTGGCCGCCTCGATGACCGTGCACTGCAGGCCGAGGCAGAGGCCGAGCAGCGGGATCTTGTTCTCGCGGGCGTACTGGATCGCGCCGACCTTGCCGGACACGCCGCGGTCGCCGAAGCCGCCGGGGATGCAGATCGCGTCGACGTCGCCGAGCGTCTTCTTGGCTCCGGCAGGCGTCTTGCAGTCGTCCGACGTGACCCACTTGATCTTGACCTTGGCCCGGTTGGCGAAGCCGCCGGCGCGCAGCGCCTCGGTCACCGACAGGTAGGCGTCCGGCAGGTCGATGTACTTGCCGACCAGCGCCATGACGATCTCGTGGTCCGGCTTGTGGACGCGGCCGAGCAGGTCGTCCCACTGCGTCCAGTCCACGTCACGGAACGGCAGGTCCAGCTTGCGGACGGCGTACGCGTCCAGGCCCTCGGAGTGCACGACCTTCGGGATGTCGTAGATCGAGGGGGCGTCGGGGCAGGCGACGACCGCGGCCTCGTCGACGTCGCACATGAGGCTGATCTTGCGCTTGATCGCGGTCGGCACCTCGCGGTCGCAGCGCAGCACGATGGCGTCCGGCTGGATACCGATATTGCGCAGCGCCGCAACCGAGTGCTGGGTCGGCTTCGTCTTCAGCTCACCGGACGGGCCGATGTAGGGAAGGAGCGAGATGTGGACGACCAGCACGTTGTCACGGCCGACCTCGTGACGGACCTGCCGGACCGTCTCCAGGAACGGCAGCGACTCAATGTCGCCGACGGTGCCGCCGACCTCGGTGATCACGACGTCGACCTCGTCCGTCGCCATGCGGCGGATGCGGTGCTTGATCTCGTTCGTGATGTGCGGGATGACCTGGACGGTGTCGCCCAGGTACTCGCCGCGCCGCTCCTTGGCGATGACCTGCGAGTACACCTGGCCGGTGGTCACGTTGGCCGAGCCGTCGAAGTCGATGTCGAGGAAGCGCTCGTAGTGGCCGATGTCCAGGTCGGTCTCGGCGCCGTCGTTGGTGACGAACACCTCGCCGTGCTGGAAGGGGTTCATCGTGCCGGGGTCGACGTTCAGGTAGGGGTCGAGCTTCTGCATGACGACACGGAGGCCACGGGCCTTGAGCAGCATGCCGAGGCTGGAGGCGGTCAGGCCCTTGCCGAGCGAGGAGGCGACACCCCCAGTGACGAAGATGTGCTTGGTCGTCGAAGATTTCGGCTGCATGGCCAAGAGGGGGCTCCCGTGGTCGCGGTCGTGGGGTGCGTGCCGACGCGCTCTGCCGTTTTTTCGGGAGGCGCCGTCGCTGCGGTTCGGGGGTTCGATGACCACCGGCTCACGGGCTACCAGGGTATCAGCGACGAGACGAGGCTGCTTCCGGCCACGCTCCGCGCACGGGTCAGCAACCCATCGCGACGAACGGTCCGCGCTCACCCGTACGGCCCAGACGTGTTGGAGTGAGCGGCACGCGGATCACTTGAGCGCGTCGTATCCTGCTCGGACACTCGGCTGGCGAGTCACAACGGAAAACGGCGTCACGACGGCAACACCCCCGCCCGTTCCCCACCGTTCCTTCGGAGCACCACGTCCGATCGCCGCACTCCCCACCCGGAACAACCGGCTCGTCAGTTCGTTTGACAACGACGTATCCGGACGGCGTATCAACGGACAGCAGGATCCGCCGTCTTCACAACCGTGGCCGTTCGACTGGAGATGCACGTGGCCGGGCGCATCGAGGATTACGCACTCATCGGAGACATGCAGACCGCCGCCCTGGTCTGCCGGGACGGCACAGTGGACTGGCTGTGCCTGCCCCGCTTCGACTCGCACGCCATTTTCGCCGGGCTGCTCGGCACCGAGGATCACGGCTTCTGGCGCCTCGGCCCCGCGCACGCCGCCGACGCCGAGCCACCAACGGCGGCGCGGCGCGAGTACCGCGGCGATTCACTGGTCCTGGAGTCCGAGTGGGACACCCCGCGCGGCACCGTGCGGGTCACCGACTTCATGCCGCCGCGCGACGGCGCTCCCCAACTGACCCGGATCGTCGAGGGCGTGAGCGGACGGGTGCCGATGCGCTCGGCGCTGCGGATGCGCTTCTCGTACGGGCGGATCACTCCGTGGGTGCACAAGGTGGACGGCCGTACGGTCGCCGTGGCGGGGCCCGACTCCGTATGGCTGGACACGTCGGCGGAGACGTACGGCAAGAACCTGACGACGTACTCGGACTTCACCGTGGCGCCCGGGGACCGGGTGGCCTTCACGATCCAGTGGCAGCCCTCGCACAAGGAGCAGCCGCCGCTGCCCGACCCGGAGTGCGCGCTCACCGCGACCGAGCAGTTCTGGCGGGAGTGGGTCGAGCACTGCACGTACCACGGGCCGTACCGCGAGGCCGTCGTGCGCTCGCTGATCACACTGAAAGCGCTGACGTACGCGCCGACCGGTGGCATCGTCGCCGCGCCGACGACCTCGCTGCCCGAGGAGATCGGCGGCGTACGGAACTGGGACTACCGGTACACGTGGCTGCGGGACGCCGCGATCACCCTGTCCTCGCTGCTGCGCACCGGGTACCGGGAGGAGGCGCGGGCCTGGCGGGAGTGGCTGCTGCGGGCCGTGGCCGGGGACCCGGAGAACCTGCAGATCATGTACGGCATCGCGGGCGAGCGGGAGCTCGGCGAGGCGGAGCTGGACTGGCTGCCCGGGTACGAGAACTCGGGCCCGGTACGGGTCGGGAACGGCGCCGCGCACCAGCTCCAGCTCGACGTGTACGGCGAGGTCACCGAGGCGCTGCACCTCGCGCACATGACGGGGCTCGCGAGGAACGACTACGCGTCGCTGCTCCAGCTCAAGCTCATCCGGTACCTCGAAGGGCACTGGGACGAGCCCGACGAGGGCATCTGGGAGGTGCGCGGGCCGCGCCGGCACTTCGTGCACTCGAAGGTGATGGCGTGGGTGGCCGTCGACCGGACCATCAAGCTCATCGAATCGGGCGACGCCGACGGGCCGTTGGAGAAGTGGCGCGAGCTGCGCGACGACATCCACCGGGACGTCTGCGAGAAGGGGTACGACAAGGAGCGCAACACCTTCACGCAGTCGTACGGCAGCAAGGAGCTGGACGCCTCGCTGCTGCTCATTCCGCAGATGGGGTTCCTGCCGCCCGACGACAAGCGGGTCATCGGGACGATCGAGGCCATTCAGCGGGAGCTTTCGACGCCGGACGGGTTCATCCTGCGGTACCCGACGGACGGCGACGACGCCGGTGTCGACGGCCTGCCGGGAGACGAAGGGGCCTTCCTGGCCTGCTCGTTCTGGATGGCGGACGACCTCGCGATGATCGGCCGGGTCGACGAGGCCCGCAAGCTCTTCGAGAAGCTGCTCGCGCTCCGCAACGACCTGGGGCTGCTCGCCGAGGAGTGGGATCCGCGGCTGCAGCGCCAGGTCGGCAACTTCCCGCAGGCGTTCAGCCATGTGCCGTTGATCGACACGGCGCTGCGGCTGACGGCGAGCGGGGCATACGGGGGTTAGCCCACGGCGTTGATGACTTCCTTGGCGGCGCGTTCCCCTTCGGTCGCGCCGCCTTCCATGAAGCCCTGGAAGTCGTAGGAGCAGTGTTCGCCGCCGATGTGGATCCGGCCCTGGGCGACGCCCTCGTACCCCGCGTACCGGTGGAGATAGCCCACCGGCCAGTACGAGTAGGCGCCCAGGGCGTACGGGTTCTTGTGCCAGGCGGAGAGTTGGGCGCGGCCCGTCCAGGCGGCCTTGGTGCCGGGGAAGACGCGGTCGACGCCGCTGAGGTACCGGGCGCCGAGGTCGCGGACGTACGGGTCGGTCTCGGTGCTGAACGGGCCTGCCGGGGCAAGGGACTTGGCGAGGGAGCCGCCGCCGTACTGGATGAGGATGCCGCCCGTGCCCGGCTGCACCTTCGTCGTGTCCCACGTCTGCTGCCAGTCGGCGTCCGTGAAGCAGTCGCCCGCCGAGACGCCGGGCCAGGCGCCCGTGCCGCGCCAAGGGCGGCTCGTGAACTGCATGTTGAGTTTGGTGCAGTAGCCCATGCGGGCGTCGCGCAGCAGGTTCATCATGCGGGTGTCGAAGCCCGCCTTGGAGAGGTCGAGGCGTTGGAGGACCGGCAGCGGTACGCAGAGGATCGTGTGGTCGGCGGTGGCGGTGCGGGTGGCGCCGCCGATCTCGGTGAAGGTGAGGGTCTGGGTGCCGTCGGTGTTGGCCTTGAGCGCGGTCAGCGACATGCCGTGGCGGAGGGTGCCGGACGGGAGGAAGTCGGCGATGGCGTGCGGGAGTTGGTCGTTGCCGCCGGTGATGTGGTAGCGCTCGTTGGACAGGCCCCAGATGTTGAAGTTGCCGGGATTGGTCTGATAGCCCATCAGGAGGACGAGGGCCAGGGCCGATTGGTCCTGGGTGTCCGCTCCGTACTCGACGTTGTACGCGACGTCGAACCAGCGGCCGAGCGGGGAGCCGTGGCCGCCGGGGACGCGGGATTCGATCCACTCGTACAGGGACATGTTGTCGAGGGCCGTGCCGGTGGGCGTGGTCTGGTTCCAGAAGACCTCGCCGGAGTCCTGGACGTCGCGGCGCAGTGACTGGTAGACCGCGTTGAAGTCCTCGTCGGCCTGTTCGCGCGGGTAGTAGGCGCCGTTGAACCAGAGGATCTCCTCGGCGCCGTTCGGGCCGCCGCCCAGGAAGTCCTCCAGGGGGAGGCTGAAGCGGCGGGCCAGCTCCTGCATCTTCTTGTGGCTGGTGTCGATCAGCTCGCCGCCGATCTCGGAGGTCTGGCCGTACGCCCAGTGGTCGGCTTGCGAGTACATGCGGCCGCCGACGCGGTCGGGGTTCGCCTCGTAGAGGGTGCAGGCGAGGCCCGCGTCGTGGAGGGTGAGGGCGGCGGTGAGGCCGGCGATTCCGGCGCCGACGACGGCGATACGGGGTGCCGCCGCCGCGCGCGCCTGCGGGGCGGGGAGCGCGGTGGCGGCGAGGCCGGTGGCGGCCGCGGCCTTCAGGACGGTGCGGCGGCTGGTGGTGGCGGACCGGGCGCGGAACTCCGCTACAGGGACTCCGAGTTGGGCCGCCGCCCGATGTTCCGTTGCCAGGCGTCTCAGGGCGTGCATCAGGTTCGTACGAGCCATGACGTCGTTCTCCTTGATGACAGAGGTGACGGGTTCAGACGGAGGGGGCGGGGGCCGGCCGGTCCTCGCGTTCGGCGGCGTCCTCCAGGACGATGCGGCCGATGACCTCGTAGCGGTGCGGGTGGCGGGACCTGACGTACAGGCCGAGGGCCAGGCCGCCGAAGAAGACCAGGCCGACGACCCACGGGATCGCCTTGAAGAACAGGGAGTCGGCGGCCGTGCCCGCGGCGGTGTCCATGTTGACGACCAGGAGGACGACGACCGCGATCATGCCGATGCCGCCGAGCAGCGGGGCGACGAGGGTCCTGAACCAGTGCCGGTCCTCCGGGTGGTTGCGCCGGAAGTAGCCGATGACGGCGAAGGAGCACAGGGTCTGGACGATGAGGATCGACATCGTGCCGAGGATCGCGAGGAGCGTGTAGAGGTGGATGTACGGGTCCTGGCCCGTCACCCAGAACGCGCCGACCAGCACGACGGCGATCACCGACTGCACGAACGACGCGACGTACGGCGAGCCGTGCTTGTGGTGGGTGCGGCCGAGCGCGGGGTGCAGGAAGCCCTCGCGGCCGATGGCGTAGAGGTAGCGCGACGCACACTGGTGGAAGGCCATGCCGCAGGCGAACGAGCCGGTGATCAGCAGCCATTGGAAGGCGTCGACGGCCCACGCGCCGATGAAGGAGTGGGCCGGGTCGAAGAAGAGGTCGAGCGGGGTGGAGCCGGACGAGACCTTCACCGAGCCGCTCAGACCGTTGCCGGCGATCGTCATCCACGAGACGTAGATGTAGAAGAGGCCGACGCCGACGACCGAGATGAGGGTCGCGCGCGGGATGACGCGCTTGGGGTCGCGGGACTCCTCGCCGTACATCGCCGTCGACTCGAAGCCGACCCACGACCAGAACGCGAAGAACAGGCCGAGGCCTGCGGAGGTGCCGGTGAAGGCGTTCTTCGGGTTGATCGGTTCTACGGGGATGCCGTCGGGGCCGCCGCCGTGGATCAGGACCGCCGTCGCCACCGCGAAGAGCACCGCGATCTCGGCGATCAGCATCACGCCGAGCGCCTTCGCGGTGAGGTTGATGTCGAAGAAGGCGAGCACGGCCGTGACGGCGAGCATGGCGGCCGCGTAGCCGATCCACGGGACGTCCCAGCCGAGCTGGTCGTGCACCGTGGTCTGCGCGAAGTACGAGAAGACGCCGACGATCGACGCCTCGAACACGATGTACGCGAGCACCGCGAGCATCCCGGAGGCCATGCCGGCGATCCGGCCGAGGCCGTGCGAGATGTAGCCGTAGAAGGCGCCGGCCGCCGTGATCCGCTTGGCCATGGCGACGTAGCCGACGGAGAAGACGGTGAGGACGAGCGTCGCGAAGAGGTAGCCGGCGGGGGCGCCCGTGCCGTTGCCGAAGCCGACGGCGATGGGCAGGTTGCCGGTCATCGCGGTGATCGGGGCGGCCGTCGCGACGGCCATGAAGACCACGCCGACGAGCCCCACCGAGTTCGCCTTCAGGCGCTGCACCGGTTGCTGGGGCGACTGGTGGGCCGGCTGCTGGGCTCGCTGCACTGGCTCTGACATTTTCGTCCCTCTCTTGGGGGCGTGCCACGAAATCCGAAGATCGAGATGCGGTGCTTGTGCGGAAACGACAGTGTGGCCGTGACGTGACGTGCACCACAACAGACACCTGGTCGTGCAATTCCGGTGGGGGCACGACGGGTTGTCGCGAGGTAGCGTCCGTGTCATGGACAGCACCTCGCCCGACCTCGCCGCCCTCTCCTCGCCCGGTGGCATCACCGTGCGGCGCGCCCTGGAACTGCCGGGGCTGCGCAGTGGGCTGCCCGAGGTGGTGGCGGGCGGGGAGCGGCTGCTGCGGACCGTGCGCTGGGTGCACGCCGGCGAGGTGCCGAACATCGCGTCGCTGCTCAAGGGCGGCGAACTGCTGCTGACCACGGGGTACGGGATCGGGACCCGCCCCGCCGAGCAGCGCGCCTTCGTGCGCAAGCTGGCCGAGCGGGGCATCGCGGCGCTCGTCATCGAGCTGGGCCAGCGGTTCTCCCGGCTGCCTTCCGCGCTCGTGGAGACGGCGCGGACGGCGGGCCTGCCGCTGGTGCAGCTGCACCGCGAGGTGCCGTTCGTGACGGTGACGGAGGAGATCCACACCGAGATCGTCAACGGGCACTACGCGCTGCTGCGGCGCGCCGAGGAGGTGCACAGGCGCTGCACGGACGCCCTGCTCGGCGGCGGTGGCGTCCCTCAAGTCCTGGGTATTCTCGCCGAGTTCAGCGGGAACCCGGTGTTCCTGGAGACCGCCGACGGGCAGCTGCTCTACGCGGCCGGGGCCGAGGGCGACATCAATGATCCGCTCCAGGTGTGGGAGGGGATGCGGGGCACGCACCAGGACGAGCCGCCGGGCGGGGCCGTGCTGGTGGACGTGCCGGGCGGCGGTCCTGGCGCCGGTTCCGTCCGGGCGCGCCTCGTGCTGTTGCCGGTGTCGGGGACGCTCGCGCCCGTGCACCGGATCGCCGCGGAGCGGGCCGCCGGTTCGCTCGCCGTGGTGCTGATGCAGGCCCGCCAGGAGGAGGAGCTGGCCGCGCGCGGGCGCGGCGACTTCCTGACCGATCTCGCGGAGGGCCGGATCGCGGCGGACGACGCCCCTGCGCAGGCGCGTGTACTCGGGTTCAAGCCGACGGGGGGCGGGGCGGCCGGGAGCGGGGTGACCGGGAGCGGGGTCGCCGGGAGCGGGGCGGCCGGGGGCAGACCGGCCGGGAGCGGGCCGCTGCTGCCCGTGGTGATGCGGCTGCCGGAGGCGTCCGTGGGGGCCGTGGGGTTGTCGCCGGGCGGCGGCTGGGCGGTGCTCGCGCGGGCCGTGTCCGAGGAGCTGGCCTCGGTGGGGGTGCCGGTGCTGCTCGGCGTACGTCCCGTGGAGGGGCGGGTGCCGCTGCTGCTCGGGCTGCGTACGGAGTCGGAGCGGGCGGCGGTCGCGGACCGGGTGGCGGCGGCGCTGCGGGCGGGCGTCGCGCGGGCCGGGATGCAGCGGGCGGGGGCGCAGCCGCCGGTGGTGGTGGTCGGCGGGGCGGGCGGCTGGGCCGCGGCGGCGGCCGGGCTTCGGCACGCGGCGGAGACGGCGACGGCGGCGCAGGGCCTGGACGACCGGCCGTGGTTCGACGCGCGGCGCCTCGACATCGACCTGCTGCTGTGGCGGCTGCGCAGCCACGGCGACGGAGCAGCTCTGGCGGCGTTCGTGGAGCGGGCGATCGGACCGCTCCAGGACCACGACCGGCGCGCGAAGCCGCCGCTGCTGCCGACGCTCCAGACGTATCTGGCGCACGCGGGCCGCAAGGCGGAGACGGCGCGCGAACTGCACCTCAACCGGCAGACGCTCTACAACCGCCTGGCGCGGATAGGGGAGTTGCTCGGGACGGACCTGGACGACCCGCAGACGGTGCTGGCGCTGAGCCTGGCGCTGCGGGCGCGGCGGCACACGCCCGCCACGCCCTGAGGTTCAGTGAAAGCCCGTCAACTCATCGTAGACACTGAGGACTTGGGCAACCGTCGCGTCCTCGGTCGGCCAGGTCGCGGCCTGCGCGGCGCCCCGCTCCTTGAGCCGCTCGCGCCGCGCGGGGTCGTCGAGCAGCCGCCGCACGGCGTGGGCGAGCGCGGCAGCATCGTCGTGCGGAACCAACTCGGCGCCGTCACCGACGAGTTCGTCGACGCCTCCGGCATCCGCCGCCACGAGCGGCACGCGCGCGTGCAGCGCCTCCTGCGCGAGCAGCGAGCGTGGCTCCCAGCTCTTCGGCAGCACCGCGACATCGGCGGCGTGCAGCAGCTCGGCGACGTCGTCGCGGCGCCCCGCGAGCCGCACCGGCAGGCCCTCGTCCTCGATGCGCCGCTGCAGCGCGCCCCGTTCCGGCCCCTCCCCCGCGATCACCAGCAGCGGCACGGGGTCGAGCGCGAGCAGCTCGTGCGCGGCGTCGAGCAGCACGTCGTACCCGCGCCCCCGCTCCAGGCCGCCGACGGCCATCAGCAACGGCCGGTCCACGCAGCCCAGTTCGGCCCGCGTCTTGTTGCGGGTGCGCTCGGCCTCCTCGCCCTCCGGGAGCGGTCCGCGCGGCGGCGGCAGCGACACCGCGGCGAGCCGGGCGTCCCGCGCGCCGCGCGCCCGCGCCCGGTCCACGAGGTCGGAGGAGGTGCCGAGCACCACGGCCGCCGCCCTGGCCACACGCCGCTCCAGCACGCGCAAAAGGTGGGCGCGGGTGCCCTCGGCGGACGAGCGGGTGTGCCAGGTGACGACGAGCGGGACGCGGCGGCCGCTGAGCGCGAGGGAGGCGCGCAGCGCGGCGTGCAGCCCGTGCGCGTGCACCAGGTCGGCGTCGGCGCAGGCGGCGCGGAGCGCGGCGACGGCGGCCGGGTCGCTGCGGCGCGGCACCGGAAGGTGGTGCGCGCCGGCCTCCGCGAACCCGTACGCCCGCTCGGCCGCCATCGGCGCGCAGACCGTCACCCGCACCCCCCGTGCCACCAACCCCTCGGTCAAGGACCGCACATGAGCACTGCTGCCCGCACTGCCGCCGCCCACCACCTGCACGGTACGCAGCGCCGCCTTTCCGTGCGCTGACTGGCTGCTGGGGTGGATCACGCGGCCGGACTCCTGGTGGGTATCGGCGAACTCAGTAGGTACGGAAGGCGTTCGGAAGGCGTCAGTGTTCGGAAGGCATCGGTATACGGAGAGTACGGGCTCAGGGGTACGTACACCGTCAGACCCAGAATGCCAGTCCGCACGACCACTCCGGCACCGGCCACAGTCCCGCACCGCACGGGCCTGGGCAACACGGCACACCGGACCACTCACATGGGTGAGTTGATGAACCCGATACTGACGTACGGTGCCGCGCAACAGCCCCGGCCAACCGCAGCCGCAGCCGCAGCCGCAGCCGCGACGTCACCCGTCGTCGCGCGCCGTCGCCAGCAGCTCCTCCGCGTGCGCCCGCGCCGTCTCCGAGTCCTCCTGGCCGGCCAGCATGCGCGACAGCTCGCGTACCCGGTCCTCCCCTTCGAGCACGGTCACGCCGGAGCTCGTCACGGAGCCGTCGTTGGTCTTCTCGACCAGCAACTGCCGGTCGGCGAACGCCGCGACCTGGGGCAGGTGCGTGACGACCACGACCTGCGCGGACTTCGCCAGCTTGGCGAGGCGGCGGCCGATCTCGACCGCGGCTTTGCCGCCGACACCGGCGTCGACCTCGTCGAAGAGATACGTAGGTACGGGGTCGTTGCCCGCGAAGACGACCTCCACCGCGAGCATGACGCGCGACAGTTCACCGCCGGACGCGCCCTTCGCGATGGGCCGCGGCGGCGCCCCCGGGTGCGGCGCGAGCAGCAACTCCACCTCGTCGACGCCGTGCGGTCCGCAGGACACGTTCCGGCCGCCGACCTCGACGCCGTCCGCCGCGTCCGTCTCCGTCTGCCGGATGTCGAAGGACACCCGGGCGTGCGGCATCGCGAGCGAGGAGAGTTCCTCGGTTACCGCCGCCGCGAAGCGGTCGGCCGCCTCCACGCGCGCGTGCGTCAGTTCCTGTGCCAGTACGCCGAGTTCGCCGCGCAGCGCGTCGCGCTCGGCCGTCAGCTCGTCGATCCGCTCGTCGTCACCGTCGAGTTCGAGGAGCCGCGCCGCGCTCTTCTCGGCCCACGCGAGCACCTCCGTCACGTCCTCGCCGTACTTGCGCGTCAGCGCCGTGAGCGCCGCCCGCCGCTCCTCCACCGCGGCAAGCCGCAGCGGATCCGCGTCCAAGTCGTCGGCGTACCCCGCGAGTTCGGCGGCGACATCGGTCAGCAGGATCTGCACCTCGCCGATCCGCTCCGCGAGCGCGCCCAGCGCCGAGTCGTGCGAGCGCACCGCCTCCAGGGCCCGGTGCGCGCCACCCACCAGCGTCTGCGCGTCGACCCCCTCCGGGTCCTCCGGGTTTCCGGCGAGCGCGGCGTGCGCGGCCGCCGCCGCCGAGGCCAGCGCCTCCGCGTGCCCGAGCCGGGACGCCTCCTCGGCCAGTTCCACGTCCTCGCCGGCCCGCGGCTCCACGGCGCCGATCTCCTCGAGCCCGAAGCGCAGCAGATCCGCCTCCTGCGCCCGCTCACGGGCGCGCGTGGTGATCTCCTCCAGCTCCGCGCCGACGGCCCTCAACCGCTTGTACACGGCCGTGTACTTGGCCAACGGCGCGGCGACGGCGTCCCCCGCGTACCGGTCGAGCGCCTGCCGCTGCCGGCCGAGCTTCAGCAGGCCCTGCTGGTCGGTCTGGCCGTGCACGGCGACGAGATCGTCGGCGAGTTCGCTCAGCACACCCACCGGCACGGACCGCCCGCCCAGATGCGCCCGCGAACGCCCTTCGGCGGAGACGGTGCGGCTGAGCAGCAGCACCCCGTCCTCCAGCTCGGCCCCGGCCTCCTCGGCCCGCACGAGCGCACCCGAGTCGGCGGGCACCGCGACGCACCCCTCGACCACGGCGTTCTTCGCGCCGATCCGTACGAGCGCGGGGTCGGCGCGCCCGCCGAGCAGCAAGCCGAGGCTGGTGACGACCATGGTCTTGCCCGCGCCCGTCTCACCGGTCACCGCCGTGAACCCGGGCGAAAGCTCCACCACGGCGTCGTCGATGACTCCGAGCGACCGTATCCGCATCTCCTCCAACACGCCTCTGACCTTACGAGGTCGGAGGCCGTCCTTGCGACGGACCCTGGCCCCCGGCACCGTATCCGCAGGTCGGAGGCCAGATGCGGCGACAAACCTTCACGCCGCCGTCACTCGAACGTGCCGGTCGGCACGGCGGCGCGCTCCACCCCGGTCAGTGCGGAGCTCCCCGCCACCCCGCCACCGGCAGCGCGAACTTCGCCACCAACCGGTCCGTGAACACCGCGTGGTGCAGCCGTGCGAGCCGCACCGGCACCTCGCCGCGCCGCACCTCGATCCGCGCCCCCGGCGGCAGCTCCACCGTGCGCCGCCCGTCGCACCACAGCACCCCGTGCGGCGTGTGCTGCTGCACCTCGACGGCGAGCACCGAGTCCGGCGACGTAATGAGCGGCTTGGCGAACAGGGCGTGCGCGCTGATCGGCACCATGAGCAGCGCCTCGACCTCCGGCCACACGACCGGCCCGCCCGCCGAGAACGCGTACGCCGTCGACCCGGTCGGCGTCGCGCACACGATCCCGTCGCAGCCGAAGCCGGTGACCGGCCGACCGTCGATCTCGAGGACGACCTCCAGCATCCGCTCGGGCTCGATCTTCTGTACGGCCGCTTCGTTGAGCGCCCAGTCGCGGTGCACGACGTCGCCGTTGCGGTGCACGGCGACGTCGATCGTCATGCGCTCCTCGACCTCGTACTCCTTGGTGACGACGCGGTCGACGACCTTGTCCAGGTCGTCCCGCTCCGCCTCCGCGAGGAAGCCGACGCGCCCCAGGTTCACGCCGAGCATCGGCACCCCGGACGCCCGCGCGAACTCGGCGCCGCGCAGCAGCGTGCCGTCCCCGCCGAGCACGATGAGGAGTTCGCAGCCGTCGAGGCAGGAGGGCGTCGCCTCCGACTCCTTCACCAGTTCCACGGCGTCGGGCACCGGCAGGTCCTGCGCCTCCGTCTCCAGGACCCGCACGCCGAGGCCGCTGCGCAGCAGCCCCTGTACGACGAGTTCGGCGCTGCGGACGGCAGCGGGCCGGCCCGTGTGGGCGAGCAGGAAAACCGTACGGGCTGGGGTGTTCGGCCGCTGGGTCAGCGTTGTCAACGGGGGCCCTCCGCAACTGCGCGATCTACGTCGGCCGGGTCCAGCTGATCCGCCCCGGCACGCAGCCACAGAAAGTACTCGACATTCCCCGACGGTCCCGGCAGGGGGCTCGCGGTCACGCCACGCACGCCGTACCCGAGCTTCCATGCCTGGTCGGCGACGGTGCGCACCGCCTCGGCCCGGAGCTGCGGGCTGCGTACGACGCCGCCGCTGCCGAGCCGCTCCTTGCCCACCTCGAACTGTGGCTTGACCATCAGCACGAGGTCCGCGTCCGGTCCCGCGCAGCGCGCGAGGGCGGGCAGCACAAGGCCGAGCGGGATGAAGGACAGGTCACCGACGACCACGTCGACGGGTACGTCATCGATCGCCTCCAGCGTCAATTCGCGTACGTTCGTACGGTCCTTGACGGTGACGCGTTCATCGCTCTGCAGTGACCAGGCGAGTTGTCCGTAGCCGACGTCGACGGCGACGACGTGCGCCGTCCCGGCCCGCAGCAGCACATCGGTGAAGCCTCCGGTCGAGGCGCCCGCGTCGAGCGCGCGCCGCCCCTTCACCACGAGCCCTTGCGGCCCGAACGCCTCCAGCGCGCCCGCGAGCTTGTGCCCGCCGCGCGAGACGTAGTCGGGGTCGCCTTCGTCGTCCTTGACGACGATCGCCGCGGCCGTCTCCACCTGTGTCGCGGATTTCGTCGCGACGGTCTTGCCGACGCTGACCCGCCCGGCGGCGATCAGCTGGCTCGCGTGCTCGCGCGAGCGGGCCAGCTTCCGGCGGACGAGTTCGGCGTCGAGGCGGCGACGTGCCACACCTGCCACGGTGGTTCAGCTCCTGAAGTCAGACGGAGACGGGGAGGACCCTGCGTCCAGCGCGGTCAGCGCGTTCCGCAGGCCCTGATGTACATCCTCGTACACCTCGACGTGTCCGTCCGCCGCGAGGTGGTCCACATCGCCGAGCCGCTCCAGCTGCGCGTCCACCTCGGCGTTGTCCGTGGGGGTGCGCTCGATGCCGAGGGGGGCGGGGGCGGCGGGGTCGTACGACGGTTCCTCTGCGGGTTCCGGCACGTCGGTGGCCTCGGTGGGCGTCTCGCTCATGCCCAGACGCTACCTCGGAAGCCCGGTGTACCGTCGATCGCGATGGCGACGACGGAGGAGTGCCGGGCGGCACTCGAAAAACTCTCGGACAACATGGCGGGGGCCGAAGGCGACGTGCGCGCGGCAACGGCCCTGGACCGCTCCGTGACCTGCCGCATCACCGACCTGGACGTGACGTTTTCCGGCCGTCTCACGGACGGCCGGATCGCGGTGCACGACACATACGCCGGGCCGCCCGCGTACAAGGCGCAGATCCGGCTCGCCATGACCGGCGACGACCTGGTGGCGATGGTGAACGGCGAGCTGAACTTCGCGAAGGCGTGGGCCTCCGGGCGCGTCAAGCTCGAAGCCTCGTTCCGCGACCTGCTGCGGCTCAGGACGCTGCTGTAGCGACCGCGCCCGCCTCCGTCTTGCGGCGCGCCTTGCGCGCGGCCGGCACCACCAGCGGGGTCCCCGTCTCCGGGTCGTCGATGACCTGGCACTTCATGCCGAAGAGCCGCTCGACGAGCTCCGCCGTCACGATGTCCTTGGGCGCGCCCTCGGCGATCACCGCGCCGTCGCGCAGGGCGATGAGGTGGGTGGCGTAGCGGGCGGCGTGGTTGAGGTCGTGGAGCACGGCGACGAGCGTGCGCCCCTGCTCCTCGTGCAGCTCGGCGCAGAGGTCGAGGACGTCGATCTGGTGCTGGATGTCGAGGTACGTCGTCGGCTCGTCGAGCAGCAGCAGCGGCGTCTGCTGGGCGAGCGCCATGGCGATCCACACGCGCTGGCGCTGGCCGCCGGAGAGCTCGTCGACGTACCGGTCGGCGAGTTCGCCGACGCCGGTCGAGGCCATCGACTCCTGCACGATCCGCTCGTCCTCGGAGGACCACTGGCGAAGGAGGCCCTGGTGCGGGTAGCGGCCGCGGGCGACGAGGTCGCCGACGGTGATCCCGTCGGGCGCCACCGACGACTGCGGCAGCAGGCCGAGCGTCTTGGCGACCTTCTTCGCGGGCATCGACTGGATGACGCCGCCGTCGAGCAGGACGCGTCCCGCGCTCGGCTTGAGCATCCGCGACAGGGCCCGGAGCAGCGTGGACTTGCCGCAGGCGTTCGGGCCGACGATCACCGTGAACGAGTTGTCGGGGATCTCCACCGACAGCTTCTCGGCGATGACGCGCTGGTCGTATCCGAGGGTCACGTCGTCGGCTATCAGCCTGTTCACTGCGGTGCTCCTTTGGTGCGTCCGGTTCGTACGAGAGGGGTGCGGGCCATGTCCGCTACGAGAGGTCATATCCGCCCCGCCTTCCGCTCGGTGACGAGCAGCCACAGCAGGTAGACGCCGCCGACGACGCCGGTGACGACACCGACGGGCAGCTGGTCGGCTCCGAACGCCCGCTGCGAGACCAGGTCGGCGACGATCAGCAGGGCCGCCCCGAGGATGGTCGACGCCGCGAGGTTCGGCCCCGGCGACTTGGTCAGGCGCCGGGCGATCTGCGGGGCGGTGAGCGCCACGAAGGTGACCGGGCCCGCGGCGGCGGTCGCTGCGGCCGTCAGGACGACGGAGGCCGTGAGCAGCAGCAGCCGGGTGCGCTCGACGCCGACGCCGAGGCCGCCCGCCGCGTCGTCGCCCATCTCCAGCATCCGCAGCGGACGCGCGTACGCGGCGACCAGCGGGATCAGGACGACGAACATGATCAGCAGCGGCCAGACCTGCGTCCAGTCGCGGCCGTTGAGCGAGCCGGTCATCCACACGGTGGCGCGGGCGGCGTCCACGAAGTCGGCCTTGGTGAGCAGATAGCCGTTGACCGCGGTGACGAAGGCGGATACGCCGATGCCGACGAGGACGAGCCGGTAGCCGTGCACGCCCCGCTTCCACGCGAGTACGTAGATCGCGAGGCCGGTGACGAGGCCGCCGACGAGCGCGCCGATCGCGACCTGCCCCGCGCTGCCCCCGAAGATCACGATCATGACGAGCGCGCCCGCGGTCGAGCCCTGCCCGAGGCCGAGCACGTCGGGGCTGCCGAGCGGGTTGCGGGACACGGACTGGAACAGCGCGCCGGACAGGCCGAGCGCCGCGCCGACGAGCAGTCCGACGAGGACCCGCGGCAGCCGCAGGTCGTTGATGATGAATTCCTGCCCCGCGTTGCCGTTGCCCGCGAGGGTGCGCAGCACGTCGGAGACCGGGATCGGGAAGTCGCCGGTGCCGATGAGGAACACGCTCGCGGCGAGCGCCGCCACGAGGAGGATCACCACGACGACGGCCGAGCGGACGTCGAGCCGGACGGAGAGCCCGCCCGGGGTGCGTATCGCCTTGGTGCTGCGCGTACGCGGCTTGGTTTCGGTCGCGTTCACAGCTGGGCCATCCTTCGGCGACGTACGAGCACGATGAAGACCGGCGCGCCGATGACGGCGGTGATGATGCCGACCTGGAGCTCGGAGGGACGGGCCACGACGCGGCCGACGACGTCGGCGCCGAGCAGCAGCACGGGCGAGAGAACCGCCGCGTACGGCATGATCCAGCGCATGTCGGGGCCGGTGAACGAGCGCACCATGTGCGGCACCATCAGGCCGACGAAGGCGATCGGGCCGCAGGCCGCGGTGGCCGCGCCGCACAGCAGGGTCGCGGCGATCATGCTGAGGGCGCGGGTGCGGCCGAGGTGGGCGCCGAGCGCGCGGGCGGTGTCGTCGCCCATGGCCATGGCGTTGAGCGGCCGGGCGAGGCCGAGCGCGAGGAGAGCGCCGACGGCGATGAACGGCCACACCTGCTCGATGGTGTGCATGGTGGCGGTGGCCAGCGAGCCGACCTGCCAGAACCGCATCCGGTTGAGGGCCATGTCGTCGGTGATCATCACCGCGTAGAGATAGCCGGAGAGCGCCGCGTTGATCGCGGTACCGGCGAGCGCGAGCCGCACGGGCGTCGCGTTCCGGGTGCCCCCGAGCGCGTACACGAGCACCCCCACGGCAGCAGCCCCCGCGAACGCGAACCACACATAGCCGCTGAGCGAGGTCACCCCGAAGAAGCTGATGGCGGAGACGACGGCGGCCGACGCGCCCATGTTGATGCCGAGGATGCCGGGGTCGGCGAGCGGATTGCGGGTCAGCGCCTGGAGCACGGCGCCTGCGAGGCCGAGCGCGACTCCGGCGAGGAGCCCGAGCAGCGTGCGCGAGACCCGCTCCCCGACCACCACGTCCGCGTAGTTCCCGGTGTCCTGGAACAGGCCGTGCCAGACCTGGTCGAGAGAGAGCGGCTTGGCGCCGACGGCGATACTCGCCACCAGCACCGCCACCAGCACAAGGACAGACGCGAGCAACCCGACGGTGCGTATCAGCGCACGGCGGTCGGGGGGCGCGGGAGTGGTCACCGCGCTGGCTTCGGGGGGACTGTCGACCAACACGAGGTTAGGTTAGCCTACCCTGCAATTCGGCCACATCCCGCTGCCCGGAGAGAAGCATCTCCCATGACTCCTGCCTCACGTTCCACGCCCCCCTTCGACCTCTTCGACCTGCACGTCCTGCGCGCCTCCCGCCTCACCCCCTCGATGATCCGGGTGGTCTTCGGCGGCGCGGACCTGTCCCGCATGGAGTCGGCGGGCCGCGACCAGCGCATCAAACTCTTCCTGCCGGCGCCGGGCCAGCAGGCCCCGCAGGTCCCCGACAACAGCGACGGCAACTGGTACCCCGCCTGGCAGGCCCTCAACCCCGCCACCCGCGGCATCATGCGCACGTACACGATCCGCGACCTGCGCACCGCCCCCACCGCCGAGCTGACCGTCGACTTCGCGGTCCACGGCGACTCGGGCCCGGCCTCCCGCTGGGCCCTGCGCGCCCGGCCGGGCGACCGCGTCTCGGTCCTCGGCCCGGTCGTCGAGGAGAACGCCGCGTACGACTTCCGCCCGCCGCCGGACACGGACTGGGTCCTCCTGACGGCCGACGGCTCGGCGCTCCCGGCGGTGGCGGCCATCCTGGAACATCTGCCCCACTCCCTCCCGGTCCACGCCTGGATCGAAGGCGCCCCCCAGCCCCTCACCCCGAACCGCCCGCACACCACCATCACCTGGCTCCCACCCACCACCTCCCCGGTCGAAGCCCTCCGCGAGTCGACCCTCCCCGAGGGCCTCCCCTACGCCTGGGTGGCCGGCGAATCCTCCACGGTGAAGGCCATCCGCCGCCACCTGGTCACAGCCCGCTCCATGGACCGCAACCGCGTGAAGTTCTCCGGCTACTGGCGCAAGGGCACCTCCGAAGACACCCTCATGACCAACGCCGAAGCGGCATAGAAGCAGGACGGGGCGGGGCGGCGGGGGCGACTCCTCGGACGCGCCCGCCCTTACAACCCCAGCCGCGCGACCACCTTCCCCGACTCCAACCCACAAACCCCGTCCCCGGCAACCGTCCACGCCACCGCACACAACGCCCTCAACCCATCAATCGCCGCACCGTCCCCCTCCAACCGAAGCTCCCCGTCCCCGGCAAAGGCCTTCCACCCCCCACACCGGAACCCGACGTCCCCGCCCCCCACCTCGACAACCTCCGGCTGCCCGACCAACAACCCCCGCAAGTCGACATCCACATACGTCGGCCGATGCCGCGGCTCCGCTGCCAACAACTGCCCCGCATCCGTCACCCCGGTCAACACCAGCAGCGAATCCACACCCCCGTTGAACGCCCCCTCGATATCCGTGTCGAGCCGATCCCCCACCACCAGCGGAGCCTCCGCCCCGGTCCGCAGAACCGTCTCCCGATGCATCGGCGGCAACGGCTTCCCCGCGACCCGCGGCTCCGCCCCCGTCGCGATCCGGACGACTTCCACCGCCGCCCCGTTCCCCGGCGCGATGCCCCGCGCACTCGGAATCGTCAGATCGGTATTGGACGCGAACCACGGCACCCCGCGCGCAATGGCATAACAAGCCTCGGCGAACCTCCCCCACGCCATGTCGGGCCCGCCGTACCCCTGTGCCACGGCCGCCGGATCCTCATCCGCGGAGTCCACCGGCACGAGCCCCCGCTCCCGCAGCGCGACGCGCAGCCCTTCACCACCGATCACCAACACCCGCGCGCCACTGGGCACTTGCTCACTGATCAGCCGCGCGACAGCCTGCGCCGACGTAATGACGTCATCCGCCCCGGTCGGAATCCCCAGCTCGGTCAGGTGCTCGGCGACGGCGTCCGGCGTGCGCAGCGCGTTGTTGGTGACATACGCGAGCCCCATCCCGCCCTCGCGCGCCACGGCCAACGACTCCACGGCATGCGCGATGGCCCGCCCACCCGCGTACACGACCCCGTCGAGATCGAGCAGCGCGGTGTCGTACACCTCGCTCAGCGCCCGCTCGCTGCCCCCGGGCCGCACCCGAACCGCTCCGCCGGCCGCCGCCCCCGCACTCTCGCCCTGGCTCATTCCGCATCGCTCCTCGCTCGATCCCACTCCCCCGATCATCCCCCACGCCACTGACACTCGTAGGATGCGGGGATGAAAACTGGGGGTCGCACGGCTCAGACAGGCAGCAACGGCCTGGACCTGATTCCGTTCCGGGGTGTCCGCTATGTTCCCGAACGGGTCGGCAGCCTCGCCGCCGTGACCTCGCCCCCGTACGACGTAGTCGTACGGCCCGACGGACTCCACCACCTGGAGAACGCGGACCCGCACAACATCGTCCGCCTGATCCTGCCGCAGGCCGTGGAACCCCAGGCCCGCAACGACCTGGCGGCCGCCACCCTGCACCGCTGGCTCACCGAGGGCGTCCTCGCCCCCGACACCGAACCGGCCCTCTACGTATACGAGCAGCGCAACGGCGATGTCCTGCAACGCGGCATCATCGGCGCCCTGCACCTCTCCGAAGCGTCCGAAGGCGTGGTCCTCCCCCACGAGGACGTGATGCCGCACGTGGTCGAGGACCGCGCGGGCCTGATGCGCACGACGGCCGCGAACCTCGAACCGCTCCTCCTGACGTACCGCGGCAACGGCAACGCGACCGGCGCCACCGCCGTCATCGAACGCACGGTCCAGCGCGCCCCGCTCCTCTCCACGACCACCGAGGACGGCTACAGCCACCGCCTCTGGTCCCTCACGGACCCCGAGGACCAGCGCCAGGTGCAGGGCGACCTCGCCGCCCACCAGGCCCTGATCGCGGACGGCCACCACCGCTGGGCCACCTACCTGCGGCTGCGTACCGAACACACCGCGCCGGGCCGCACCCCCTGGGACTACGGCCTGGTCCTCCTGGTCGACACGGCCCGCTACCCCCTCCGGGTCCGCGCCATCCACCGCCTCATGGGCCGCCTCCCCCTCGACCGGGCGCTGGCGGCGGCCCGCCCGCACTTCCGTGTCCGCGAGGTCACGGGCCCCCTGCCGCACGCGATGGACGCCCTGGCCCAGGCCGCGTCCGAAGGCAACGCCTTCCTCCTGACCGGCACCGAGGACACGTACCACCTCCTGGACCGCCCCGACCCGGCGCTCCTGGACCGTACGATCCCTGCCGACCGCCCCGAGGCCTGGCGCACGCTGGACGCGACGGTCCTGCACTCCACGCTCCTCGACCACGTCTGGGAGATCCCCGAGGACTCCCCCGCCGACGTCTCGTACATCCACGACACGGCGGCGACGGTCGACAAGGCACGCCGCGACGGCGGCACGGCCGTCCTGATGCACCCGGTCCGCGAGGAGGTCGTCCGCGACCTCGCCCAACAGGGCGTGACGATGCCCCGTAAGTCCACGTCCTTCGGCCCGAAGCCGGCCACGGGCCTGGTCCTGCGCACCCTGACGGACGCCTGAGAAACGCCTGAGAAACGACGCGTGGGCGGGCTCCCCTCCGGGGGAACCCGCCCACGCGTCACTCACACCTACTTGTCGTCGCGCTCAGCGCCCGCACCCTCGGGGGCCGGCGCCCCGTCGTCCTCGCTGTCGTCGAAGGCGTCGACGAACTCGACGCCGTCCATCTCGGCGAGCCGGTCGGACGCGTCGGTGCTGCCGTCCTTGTCGGCCTCGACGGCCTTCGCGAACCACTCGCGCGCATCGTCCTCGCGGCCGGCCTCGAGCAGCGCGTCGGCGTACGCGTAGCGCAGTCGCGCGGTCCACGGCTGGCTGGAGTTCGAGGCGAGCTCGGGGCTCTGCAGCGTCACGATGGCGGCGTCGAGCTGCCCCATGTCACGCCGCGCACCGGCGGCGACGAGCCGCATCTCGACCTGCCCGGCCTTGTCCAGCTTCGACACCTCGGGCGCCCCGGCCATGTCGAGCGCCTTCTCCGGCCGCCCGAGCCCACGCTCGCAGTCGGCCATGAGCGGCCACAGATCCACGTTCCCGGTCATCCGCCGCGCGGCCCTGAACTCGGCGAGCGCCTCGCTGTACTTCTGGTTCCCGTACGCGGCGAAGCCCGCGGCCTCCCGCACGGCGGCCACGCGCGAGGCGAGCCGCAGCGCGATCCTGGAGTACGCGTAGGCGCCCTCCGGGTCCTCGTCGATCAGCCGCGCCACCATCACAAGGTTCTTCGCGACGTCCTCGGCGAGCCCCTTCGGCAGGGACTGCAACTCCTGCTGTACGTCCTTGTCGAGCTCGGCCCCCGAGACGTCCTCCGGAATCGGCAGCCGCTTGATCGGCTCCCGGTCCCGCTCCCGCTCGTCCCTGAACCGGGGCCCACCGCCCCGCCGGTCGTCACGACGGTCCCCCCGCCGGTCGTCCCGCCCACCACGGAACCCACCGGGACGCCCACCCCGGTCGTCACGCCGCGGCCCACGCCCACGGTCGCGGTCGTCCCGCCGGTCACGGAAGCCGCCACCACGGTTGTCGTCCCGCCGGTCGTCACGCCGGAAGTCCCGCCGGTCATCACGACGGTCGTCGCGACGCGGCCCACGATCGCGGTCACCGTACGGACGGTCGTCACGCCAGTCACGGAAGCCACCGCCACGGTTGTCGTCCCGCCGGTCGTCCCGCCGGTCGTCCCGCCGGAAGTCCCGCCGATCGTCACGGCGGTCGTCGCGACGCGGCCCACGGTCACGATCATCACGCCGGTCACGGAAACCGCCACCACGGTTGTCGTCACGCCGGTCATCACGCCGGAAGTCCCGCCGGTCATCACGGCGATCATCCCTACGCGGCCCACGATCGCGGTCATCGCGCCGGTCGCGGTCATCACGACGGTACGAAGGCCGGCCCCGGTCGCGATCACGGTCACGGTCGCCGTACGGGCGGTCATCGCGACGCGGCCCACGGTCCCGGTCGTCGCGCCGGAAGTCCCGCCGGTCATCACGGCGGTCGTCGCGGCGCGGCCCACGATCGCGGTCATCGCGCCGGTCGCGGTCATCACGACGGTAGGAAGGACGCTCGCGGTCGCCATCGCGCCGGTCACGGCGCGGACCACTGTTGCTGCGGTACCCGCCCCGGTCACCACTGTCCCGGCGGCGCTGATCGCGCTCCGGTCGATCGTCGGGAGAGTTGGTGGCCATCGGTCGACTCCTGTCTTCGGTACCGCAGTCATTCTCGCGCAACCGGGGTACCGGCGCGCTCCGAGAAGAGCTCTGTAAATACAAAAAGGACCCTTGGTCCCCAGCATGTGTGCCGGGACCAAGGGTCCTCTCAAGAATTGTTCGGCGGCGTCCTACTCTCCCACAGGGTCCCCCCTGCAGTACCATCGGCGCTGTAAGGCTTAGCTTCCGGGTTCGAAATGTAACCGGGCGTTTCCCTTACGCTATGACCACCGAAACCCTTTCAGACATCCCTCAAAAGGGACATGTGAACAGGGCGGCGAACTAGCACACTCTTCAGTTGAATAAGTGAAACTGTTCTGCCAGCACAACTGTTCGTTGTCTGGGAA
>NZ_JASERL010000017.1 GCF_030766935.1 Streptomyces sp. KL109B
TCGGGGCAGCCCTTAGGCGCAGGCACTGACAGCCCGTCGGGGAATCGATCCACACCGTTCTTGGGTGAGTTGACGTATCAGGCCAGGAGCACGGCCGCCGACACGATGGTCAAGGGGCCCTCTGAGGAAAGCGATTGGGTGCGATGCGTGTGCCCACGTCTGCGGAGCGCGCTGCAGAGCCTGAGCGGTCCGGCTACGTCGTGCCACCGCACGTGTCAGAGGGTTGTCACCTGCCTCACCCCCGGGCGGGACTCTGGTCCGTGACTGGTCCGGGGGCAGTCCTCGTGCAGGACGGCCATCGACTTGAGGCAGCCTGTTGCTTACCCAGAGTGACTCTGACGTCGGGCTACCTGGAGGGCAACGGCGCCTCCAGGCAGCCCGACTTGAGGCTCTAGAAGAACCCAAGTTTCTTCGGGCTGTATGAACAAAGAACGTTCTTCGTCTGCTGGTAGTGGTCCAGCATCATCTTGTGGTTCTCGCGGCCGATGCCGGACTGCTTGTAGCCGCCGAACGCCGCGTGGGCCGGGTAGGCGTGGTAGCAGTTGGTCCAGACGCGGCCCGCCTGGATGGAACGGCCCGCCCGGTACGCCGTGTTGATGTCGCGGGTCCACACCCCGGCGCCGAGGCCGTAGAGGGTGTCGTTGGCGATTTTGATGGCGTCGTCGTAGTCGGCGAAGGAGGCCACGGAGACGACCGGGCCGAAGATCTCCTCCTGGAAGATCCGCATGCGGTTCTGGCCCTCGAAGATGGTCGGCTGGACGTAGTAGCCGCCCGCCAACTCGCCGTCGTACTCGATGCGCCCGCCACCCGTGAGGACCTTCGCGCCCTCCTGCTGGCCGATGTCCAGGTACGAGAGGATCTTCTGGAGCTGGTCGTTGGAGGCCTGGGCGCCGATCATCGTGTCGGTGTCGAGGGGGTGGCCGGGCTTGATGGCCTCGGTGCGGGCGATCGCCGCGTCGAGGAACTCGCTGTAGTGACCCTGCTGGATGAGCGCGCGGGAGGGGCAGGTGCACACCTCGCCCTGGTTGAGGGCGAACATCGTGAAGCCTTCGAGGGCCTTGTCGCGGAAGTCGTCGTCCTTGGCCCAGACGTCGTCGAAGAAGATGTTGGGGGACTTGCCGCCGAGTTCGAGGGTGACCGGCTTGATGTTCTCCGAGGCGTACTGCATGATCAGGCGGCCCGTCGTGGTCTCGCCGGTGAAGGCGACCTTCGCCACGCGGGACGAGGAGGCGAGGGGCTTGCCGGCCTCGACGCCGAAGCCGTTGACGACGTTCACCACGCCTGGCGGCAGGAGGTCCTTGATGAGGTCGAGCCAGACGTGGATCGACGCCGGGGTCTGCTCGGCCGGCTTGATGACCGCCGCGTTGCCGGCCGCGAGGGCCGGGGCGAGCTTCCATGTCGCCATCAGGATGGGGAAGTTCCACGGGATGATCTGCGCGACGACGCCGAGCGGCTCGTGGAAGTGGTACGCGACCGTGTCGTCGTCGATCTCGGAGAGGCTGCCCTCCTGCGCGCGGACCGCGCCCGCGAAGTAGCGGAAGTGGTCGATGGCGAGGGGGATGTCGGCGGCGAGGGTCTCGCGGACCGGCTTGCCGTTCTCCCAGCTCTCCGCGACCGCGAGGAGTTCGAGGTTCTGCTCCATGCGGTCGGCGATCTTCAGGAGGACGTCCGCGCGGGCGCCGGGCGCCGTGCGGCCCCAGGCGGGGGCGGCGGCGTGCGCGGCGTCGAGGGCGCGCTCGACGTCCTCGGCCGTGCCGCGGGCGATCTCGGTGAACGGCTGCCCGTTCACGGGGCTCGGGTTCTCGAAGTACTGGCCGCGGGCGGGCGGTACGTACTCGCCGCCGATGAAGTGGTCGTAGCGGGCCTGGTAGGAGACGACGGAGCCCTGCGTGCCGGGCGCTGCGTAGCGGGTCATGGTGGCTGGCCTCCTGTGCGGCTGCCCGCCGTTGGGCAGCGTTCGAAGGGGAGGCTAGGAGTCCGGACGTTGCAGTCACGTTGCAGTCACGAGCGGAGTTCCGCGTCGAGTGCGGCGGCTCGGGCCAGGAACGGTGGCGTCGGGCGGAGGGCCGCGAGGGCGCGCCACACCTCCAGGTCGTCCTCGCCCCACGGCGCGTGCGCCCAGTCGGCCAGAAGGTCGGGGTCGCCGCGGGCGATCAGGGCCGCCCGGAGTTCGTCCGTGAGGCGGCGGCGGATGCGGGCCACCGCAGGCGCCTGCGAGCCGGGCAGGAGGGGGCCGGTGTACGCGGAGGCCGCCGCCGTGACCGCCCCGGACGCGAGGCGGCGCTCCACCGTGGTGAGGTCCGAGTCGACCGGGGCGGACAGGCGGTAGGGCCGGGAGCGCAGCACGTCCGGGCCCACCACGCGGCGCAGCCGGGCCAGTTCGGCGCGCAGGGTCACCGGGGTCACCGACTCGTCCTCGTACAGGAAGCAGAGGAGCTCGTCGCCGGTCAGGCCCTCCGGGTGGCGGGAGAGGAGGACGAGGAGCTCGCTGTGGCGGCGGCTCAGGCGGAGTTTGTGGCCGGTGGGGGTGAGGAGCAGCGCCTCGTCGCGGCCGAGCGCGGTGAGGCGCAGGGTCGGTTCGGTCGTGGGTGGTGGTGCCTGGAGGGCGAGTTGGGACTCCGCCGCGCGGGCCACCGCCTGTACGAACGCCAGGCTGTGCGGGTGCGCGAGGCGGTCGCCGCCGGTGATGTCGATGGCGCCGAGCAGGCGGCCGGTGTGCGGGTCGTGCACGGGAGCTGCCGCGCACGTCCACGGCTGGACCCGGCGGATGAAGTGCTCGGCCGCGAACACCTGCACCGGACGGTCCACCGCCACGGCGGTACCCGGCGCGTTCGTGCCCATCGCCGACTCCGACCAGCGGGCGCCCGGCACGAAGTTCATCCGGCCCGCCGCCTGCCGCGTACCGGTGTGGCCCTCGACCCACAGCAGCCTGCCGTGCGCGTCGCACACCGCCAGCAGGTGCTCGCCGTCCGCCGCGAACGTGCCCATCAGCTCGCGGAAGAGCGGCATGACGCGGGACAGCGGGTGCTCGGCGCGGTAGGCGTCGAGGTCGCCCTCCGGCATCTCCACCGAGGCCGCGTCGTCCGGGCTGACGTGCGCGCCCGCCGAGCGGCGCCAGGACGCGGCGACGACCGGGCGCACCGGACGGACCACGGTGCCCGCCGTGGTGAACCGGTCGTGCGCGCGGCGCAGCGCCCGGACGCGCTCGGACGGATCGGTGCCCGGCTCCAGGGCGACCCACTGTTCGGTCAACTCGGCCTCCAGGGCGGATCCGTCGCGACGGTGCGGTGGCGCGACCATCGTCGCTCCGGGGAAGCGGGCCGACAAGGAGCGGAACACGGATCGGGCGATTCGGCACATGCCGCACACGCGTGTGGAGACGTGTGCCGTCGCCCACCGGGTAGGCCGGACCCGGGGGAGTGCCGCCCGGGTCAGGTGCCCTGGACAAGGCGCATGTACCGCTCCCAGTCCCAGTAGGGACCCGGATCCGTGTGGTCCGTGCCGGGCACCTCCACGTGCCCGAGGATGTGGTCGCGGGTCTTCGGGATGCCGTAGCGCGTGCAGATCGACGCGGTCAGCGCCGCGGACTCCCGGTACATCGCGTCGGTGAAGTACTGCGGTTTGTCGACCCACCCCTCGTGCTCGATGCCGATGCTGCGCGTGTTGTAGTTCCAGTTCCCCGCGTGCCAGGCGACGTCCTTCTCGCGCACCATCTGGGCGATGTGTCCGTCGGAGGAGCGGACGACGTAGTGCGCGGAGACCTGCTTGGCCGGGTTCTTGAAGATGTCGAGCGTCGTCGCGTAGTTCTCCTGCGTGACGTGGACGATCACGAAGTCGATCGGGTACGACAACGGGCGCCCGGACACCGTGTAGTTGGACTTGCTCGCGGGCACGGACTCGGCCTTCGGGTAGTCCACCGCGAGCGATCGGGCCTCGGCCCGGCCCGTGGCCAGGAGGGTGGTGGGCACCGCGGCGAGTGCCCCGAGCTGGAGCATGCGGCGCCGGCTCGGGAAGGGGGAGCTTGCGTTTGTTGCTCGGTCCATGTCAATCCTGCCTCTCGGGTCACCGGTGGGGCGGTCGGAGCGGGGGGTGCAGGGTGCGGCGGGCGGTGTGCAGTGTGCGGTGCGGTGCGGTGAGTGGGTGAGTGGGTGAGTGGGGGTGGGCTCAGAGTTCCGGGCGGGGCAGTGTCGTCGCGCTCTCGCGCAGCCGGGCGTGCAGCCCGCGGTGCGTCTCGCGGGCGGGCAGCCACTCCTTGCGGAGCTTGGCGACGCACGTGTAGTTGGTGTCGCAGACGTTCGCCAGCGGCGATTCCACGGTCTGCGTCACGAACTGGTAGGCGTCCAACTCGCTGAACCCGTAGTCCCGTACGAGCCACTGCACCAGGTCGAGCTGCGATATTCGGAAGGCGTCCTCGAGGGGGCGCGCCGAACCGGTCGAGACGAGGTGCGTGTCCGACTCGATGCGCGGCCACGGCGTCGTCACGCCCTTGAGCAGTTCCACGATGACGACGGTCCGCATGGCGCACTCCACGGCCACGCCGCAGGTCTCGCCCTCGCCCTGCCGGGCGTGCCCGTCGCCGAGGCTGAGCAGCGCCCCCGGCACGTTCACCCCGAGGTAGCAGGTGACGCCCGCCCGCATCTCCGGCGTGTCCATGTTCCCGCCGTGTGCGTCCGGGACGAGGGCCGATCGCACCTCCAGGTTCGCGGGCGCGACGCCCACCGTGCCGTGCATCGGGTCCATGGGGAGTTCGACGGTGAACTCGCTGTCCCTGGCCGCGAATCGGGCGGTGCGGCGCGACCGGTCGAGCTGCCAGATCCAGACGGTCTCGGGGAGCGGCGGCTGCAGCGTCGCCGTCGTGTGCGTCGAGGTCAGCGCGCCGAACAGCGGCACAGTCGTGGACGCCGCCCAGTCTCGCGCGGGCTCCACCGACACGAAGTGCACCGCGACGGTGTCGCCCGGCTCGGCGCCCTCGATGTGGAACGGGCCCGTCTGCGGGTTGAGGAACGGAAATTCGCAGACCTCCGATACGAGGTCCTTCTCCGAGCGCACCCGGCCCGCGAAACAGTCCTCCGTGCAGAGGTCGAGCGCCGTGCCCGGCGCGATGCGCGCGACCGGTGGCGCGCCGCCGAACGTCCAGGCGTACTCGCCCGGTTCGGGGCGGACGGTCAGCATCCGGAGATCGCTCATGGGGACTGCGCTCCGCTCTGTGGGGAGTGGGTGAGGGCCGTGGCGCCACGCACCAGCGGTATGCCCGCGACTGGACCCGCGTAGACCCAGTCGTTGATGTCTCCCGACACGGCAATCCCCCTCCCCGTGCGCGCGCCGTCCCCGCCGGACGGACAGGAGCAACGGCGCCTCGCGTGAATCACGTTACGGGGCCCGCAGGTTGGGGCGGAAGGGGGCGCGGAAGATCTGTGGACAACCGGCGCGTTGTGAACAACCGCACGTCAGAGGTCCGAACCAGTGGCACTGGGGCACCCCGTCCCGATGCCGGAGCTACGCCGCGGTGACCGCCCCCATCGGATCGTCCAGCACCGCCCGTACCACCGAATGCGCCGCCCCCAGCAACGGCCCGTCCGAACCGAGCCCGGAGACGAGGACGCCGTCCTCCGGTGATGCCGTACGACGGGTCAACTCACGTTCCAGGGACGGAAGGAGCCACGGCGCGAGGCGGGACAGCGCGCCCCCGAGGACCACCGCACGCGGGTCCACGAGGTTCACCGCCCCGGTCAGCGCGATGCCGAGCGCCGTGCCCGCCGAACGCAGCGCCCGCCGCGTCGCGGTGTCACCGTCGGCGGCCCGCTCGGCGAGCAGCGTCACCCGGTCGGGGCCCGGCTCGATGCCCGCGGCGTGCAGCACCGCCTCCTCACCCGCGTACTGCTCCAGACAGCCCCGCCCGCCGCACGGGCACGCGGGCCCCTCGGGGCGCACCGGCACATGGCCGAGTTCGCCCGCGAACCCGCGTGTGCCGCGCAGCAGTTGACCGTCGACGACGAGCGCCGCACCGATGCCGATCTCCGCCGAGACGTGGAGGAAGTCGGCGGGGGACTCCTCGCCGAGCCACAGTTCGGCGAGGGCGCCGAAGTTGGCCTCGTTCTCGACGGTGACCGGCACGTCGCCCTGGAGCAGGGCCGCGACATCCGTGTCGTGCCAGTCGAGGTTGGGGGCCCGCACGACGGTCGTGGTGCCGCGTGCCACCAGGCCGGGCACGGCGATCGCCAGTCCGGCGGGGTGCAATCCGGCCGACCGCGCCTGCGCGCCCACCTCCCGTACGAGTTCCGCGAGTTCGTCCAGTACGGGCTTGGGCGCACGCCCCCGGTTGCTCACCCGGCGCCGTGCGCGCGCCCGCACCTCGCCGCGCAGATCCACCGCGCACACCGCGAGATGGTCGACGCCCACCTCGGCGCCCAGCCCCGCGGGACCGCGGCCGCTGACGGCGAGCGCGGAGCCGGGCCGGCCGACGCCGCCGGGACGCTGCGGCCCCAACTCCTCCAGGAGCCCCGCCCGGATCAACTCGTCGACGAGGGTCGAGACGGCCGCCCTGGTGAGGCCGATGTGCTGCGCCACCGCGGCCCGCGACAGCGGTCCCTCGGCGGCCACCGCGTGCATGACGCGGGACAGGTTGCGGCGGCGCATGGCCTGCTGGGTGTCGGACGTGCCCGGTCGCGGCCGGTGCAGTGGTGCGGTCATACGGACATGCTCCCAGGGGCGGTGGGGTGCGGTGGGGTGGAGTGGCGTGGACGCGGGTTCGGCCCGCGAGGGGGCCGCTCAGCCCTCGCCGACTCCCTCCGCGTCGCCGAGCAGCACCCCGGCACCCGCCAACACCCCGGAGATCCGCTCCATCGTCGCCTCGTCCCTGCGCTCCACCGGATCGAGCAGCGGCCCCCGCGCGGTGTCCCAGCGCCGCGCCACCGCCCCCGGGTCCTCGCCGGTGAGCAGGGCCGCGGCCTGCGCCGCCGCGCCCAGCGCCACCAACTCGCGGGCCTCGGGCACCTGCACCGCCCGCCCCGACAGCCGCCGCACCGTCTCCTGCCAGGCCGTCCCGCGCGCCCCGCCGCCGATGAGGAGCAGGGGAGCCGTCGGGTCGGCGTCCGCGTCGAGGACCCGGTCGAGGGCGGCGAGCAGCGCGTGCACCGCGCCGTCGTACGCCGACTGAAGGAGCTGGCCGCCCGTCGTGTCGTGCCGCAGACCCGTCAACAGGCCGGAGGCGTCCGGCAGGTTGGGGGTCCGCTCGCCGTCCAGGTACGGCAGGATCGTCGCCGTGCCGCCCGGCTCGACCGCCTCCCGGTCGAGGCCGAGGAGCGCCGCGATCCGGTCCACCGCGAGCGTGCAGTTCAACGTGCAGGCCAGCGGCAGCCAGTCGCCGCGCGCGTCCGCGAAACCCGCGACCGTACCGGAGGGGTCGGTCGGGCGGTTCCGGGACACCGCGTACACCGTGCCCGAAGTGCCCAGGCTCAGCACGGGAGTTCCGGGGAGCAGGCCGAGGCCGAGCGCCGCGGCGGCGTTGTCGCCCGTGCCCGCCGCCACCAGCGTGCCCTTGGCGAAGGGCAGTTCTCCGCCCGAAGTGTGCACCGTGCCCGCGACCTCACCCGGTCCGACCACTCTCGGCAGCAGCGCCGGGTCGAGGCCCACACGCCCCAGCACGTCCTCGTCGTACGCCTCGGTCGCCGACGCCCACCACCCCGTACCGGACGCGTCGCCCCGGTCCGTCGTGCCGTCACCCGTCAGCCGTCCGGTCAGGTAGTCGTGCGGCAGCCGCACCGCGGCCGTCGCGCGCACCGCGTCCGGCTCGTGCTCGGCCAGCCACGCCCACTTCGACACCGTGAAAGAGGCGGCCGGCACGCTGCCGAACCGCTCCGCCCACGCCTTCGCGCCGCCCAGCTCGGTCACGAGCCTGGCGGCCTGCGGCGCCGAGCGCACGTCGTTCCACAGCAGCGCTGGACGCACCGGGCGCCCCCGTGCGTCCAGCGTCACCAGTCCGTGCTGCTGCCCGCCGACCGACACCGCCGAGGCGCGCCGGGCCGCGTCGCCGCACTGGGCGAGCGCCTCGCGCAGCGCCCGGTACCACTCCTCGGGGTCACTCTCGCGGCCCGCGCCAGAGGTGACGGTGTGCGGAGCCTGGCCGCTCGCCACCGTCGCGCCCGTGGCGACATCGACGACCAGGACCTTCGTGGACTGCGTGGAACTGTCGACTCCTACGACGAGGGGGCCATCGGCAGCTGACATGCGGCTCTCCTGAAATCTCGGCAAGTCTCTGTCTGTACATGTCGGTCTGTACATCTCGGTCTGTGCATCTCGGTCTGTACATCTCGGGAAATCTGGGTCTGTGACGCGGTCGGCTCTTCCCAGCGGCGTTCCCGCATACTAATTTGTAAAGCGCCATGACGAAATAGTCGGCGAGGGAGCCGCAAGATGACGTACCAGCCCACCCCTGACGACAAGTTCAGCTTCGGCCTGTGGACGGTCGGCTGGCAGGGCCGCGACCCGTTCGGCGACGCCACCCGGGCGGCGCTCGACCCGGTGGAGTCCGTGCAGCGCCTGTCCGAGCTCGGCGCCTACGGAGTGACCTTCCACGACGACGACCTGATCCCGTTCGGCGCCTCCGAGGCCGAGCGCGAGTCCCACATCAAGCGCTTCCGGCAGGCCCTCGACGCCACCGGCATGGTCGTCCCGATGGCCACCACGAACCTCTTCACGCACCCGGTCTTCAAGGACGGCGGCTTCACCGCCAACGACCGCGACGTACGCCGCTACGCGCTGCGCAAGGTCATCCGGAACATCGACCTCGCCGCCGAGCTCGGCGCCAAGACGTACGTCGCGTGGGGCGGCCGCGAGGGCGCCGAGTCCGGCGGAGCCAAGGACGTGCGCGACGCGCTGGACCGCATGAAGGAGGCCTTCGACCTCCTCGGCGAGTACGTCGTCGAGCAGGGCTACGACCTCAAGTTCGCCATCGAGCCCAAGCCGAACGAGCCGCGCGGCGACATCCTCCTGCCGACCGTCGGCCACGCCCTCGCGTTCATCGAGCGCCTGGAGCGGCCCGAGATGTACGGCGTGAACCCCGAGGTCGGACACGAGCAGATGGCGGGCCTCAACTTCCCGCACGGCATCGCCCAGGCTCTGTGGGCGGGCAAGCTGTTCCACATCGACCTCAACGGCCAGTCCGGCATCAAGTACGACCAGGACCTGCGCTTCGGCGCCGGCGACCTGCGCGCCGCGTTCTGGCTCGTCGACCTCCTGGAGCAGGCCGGTTACGAGGGCCCGCGGCACTTCGACTTCAAGCCGCCGCGGACCGAGGACTTCGACGGCGTGTGGGCCTCGGCCGCGGGCTGCATGCGCAACTACCTGATCCTCAAGGACCGGGCCGCCGCCTTCCGCGACGACCCGGAGGTCCAGGAGGCGCTGGCCGCCTCCCGGCTCGACCAGCTCGCGCAGCCGACCGCCGCCGACGGCCTCTCCTCGCTGCTCGCCGACAAGAGCGCATTCGAGGAGTTCGACGTCGAGGCCGCCGCCGAGCGCGGCATGGCGTTCGAGCGCCTCGACCAGCTGGCGATGGACCACCTGCTGGGTGTGCGCGGCTGACACCACACGGGAACCGGGCCCCTCAACTCCGTTGAGGGGCTCGCGTGTTGGCCGTCGGGAGGCAATCCTGGAGGGGTGTCCCTTCCACCGGTGCCACCGTCACCGCCACCGCCGCCGAACGATGCCCCACCGCCCGGCGGCGGCTTCGGCGCGCCGCCGCCCGACGGGCCGCGCCGTCCGGAACGGCAGCGTAGATTCCTGCTGATCGCCGTCGTCCTGGCGGCGCTGATCATCACGTCTGCCGTGGCCCTCGTGGTGACGCGCGATCTCGACTCCAAGGAAGAGAAGAAGTCGCCCGACAAGAGCAGCCAACGGGCCACGCCCTCGCCCTCGTTGAGCATCCCGAGCGAGCTGCCGTCCTCGCTGCGCAGCAAGCTGCCGAGCGAACTCCCCAGCAAGCTGCCGAGCGGACTGCCATCGGAGTTGCCGAGCGAATTGCCTACGGGGCTGTTCGGCTAGGACCTGATCCGAGCGGCAGGCTCTGGACGTGCCGCGCCGGGCCCCACCTGTAGGCGCCGCGCCACCTGTAGGCGCTGGGTCACCTACAGGGCGCCCTTCGGCAGCTTCACGCGCGTCACCTTCGTCTCGACGCCGCTGTCCACGAGCCGGCCGTCCGCGTCGAAGGCCTCGGCGCCGTCGGTCATCCCGAAGTCGTTGTCGTTGATGAGGGCGAGTTCGTCGCGGCCCGCGAGCGCGATGCCCTCGATCTTGTCCGGTACGCCGTCCACCTTGTCCAGGTCCACCACGAGGCGCTTGCCGAGGACCGGGACGCCGCTCGCCGCCGGGTCGGGCAACTGCTCCAGGGACGGGGACATGGCGTCGTCGTCCCAGCGCCCGCCCAGGATGTCGGCGCCGCGCGTCAGGCGCACCTCCTGAAGGCGGGCCGCCTTGTCGGTGCGCTCCTCCACGAGCAGCCGGTCGCCGCCGACCGCGACGATGGACGAGATCTTCAGCTCGGAGGGGTCGTCCTCGCCCGGGTCGACCACGTCCACCGGGTCGAAGCGGTACGCGTACTCGGCCGTGACCGCCTGGCTCTTCGGCGAGAACCGCAGCAGGCGCGTCGTCCGCGAGGCCTCGCCCGCGTCCTCGTCCGGCAGCGACAGCGGACTCTGCACCGCGAGCACCAGGTCACCGCCCGGCAGTTGGGCCAGTCCCTCGAAGCCCCGATTGACCTTGCGGTGCAGCAGCACGGACGGCAGCGACTCGACGACCGGGTAGTCGGCGCCCTTCAGGTTCAGGCCCTTCGGCACGTGCCGGGCGAGGACCTGGCCGTCCGCGGACACGTGCACGAGCGAGGGGCCGTACTCGTCGACGAGCCAGAAGCCGCCGTCCGCCGCCCGCACGATGCCCTCGGTGTCGAGGCCGTTCGGGTCGTACGAGAGCGGGGACTCGGCATCGTAGGAGTACGGCTTCTCGTCGCGGCCCTCCTGGTTCGACAGGCCGGTGACGGGCTTGCCGGACCGTGTGGTGAGCGGGATCGCGTCCAGGACCTGAACCTTCTCGCCCGCCACGCGGATCTTCACGATCGCCGGGTCGAAACCGGGCACCGGGAACGTGCGCCGCTTCGTCCCGTCGACCTTGATCTGGCCGTTCGGGCCGCGGTCGGTCACCGTCCAGAACTCGCCGTCGCGGCCCGCCGGGAAGAGGTCCGAGCCGATGCCGCCGAGGTCCACGCCCCGGTCGTTGCCGACCGAGTCCGGCAGCAGTGCGTTGGAGAACTCGCCCAGGGGTATGTCGCCGAGCGTCGCGCTGCCGGTGACCTCGGCCGCGCCGGACCCGGTGGGCGCGCCCGTCGCCGCCGGGGCCGCACCGAGCGCCACGAGCGCGGCGATCGGCACGCCGGCGGCGACGGCGAGTCCGACGGTGCGGCGCTTGCCGGGAACGAGCGGGGACATGGAGACCTCCTGCGGCGCGGGAACGGTGTGCGGCTGTAACGGTGTTGTGCGGCTGAACCGATGTACCGCGCACACGCTCTGCCCCCGCCCCGAACACGGAGTGACGCCAGGGTGAACAGGGCGGCTCAGGAAGGCGACTTGATCTCGACCGGGAACGCCAGCTTCACCGAGAGCCAGGCGTACACCGGCCCGAGCGCGTTCATGGCGACCACGCACAGCCAGGCCGCCCAGGGATTGCCCGCGTCGTAGCCGAACCCTCCGAAGAACGTCGCGAAGTAGCTCGCGAAACCGAAGAACATGCCGGGAATGAGCGAGAAGAACCGGACCCGGCCCGTGTACATCAGTGCGCTGTTCAGGACGAGGATACAGACGGCCCCGAAGGCATTGCGGGCCAACTGGCTCTCGCCGAACGCCGTCCCCGCGTTCGTCTCCAGGAGCACGATGAGCAGCGCGTACGTCGACCCCACCGGCATCGCGCACCACAGGCGGCGCGCGTTGGCGAGGCTCGGGCCGCCCAGCAGGAACGTACCCGCCCATGAGATGAAGATCGCCCACGGTGGCAGGTGCAGGGCCGTTCCGCCCACGAAAGCGGTCGTCGCGGCGAGCACCGACGCCACGATCTCGTGCGGAATCCGGTCCCGTACGACGGGTGTCACCTGGGTCGCCGGGGTCGTCCCGGTCGTCGCCTCGGCCATGTCACGCCACCTCGCCCGCGATGAGGGAACCGTCGAGTTCGGCGGAGAACGCCGAACGGGCCACCACCCGCCCCGACTTGACGACCGCCGTGCGCGCGGGCCGGTCCAGGAGCAGCGTGGCGTGGTCCCGGGTGTCCAGGACCACGAGGTCCGCCACCGCGCCCTCGCGCACCCCGTAGTCCGCGTCCGGGACGCCGATCACGCGCGCGGCGTCGTACGTCACCATGCGCAGCACGCGACGCAGGTCGGAGGGGCCCGAGAGGTGTGCGACGCGGGCGAGCAGCAGCGCGGTCTCCAGGACGTCGCCGGTGCCGTACGGGGTGAACGCGTTGCGGATGTTGTTCGTGGCGCAGGCGGTCAGGACGTCCGCGTCCCAGAGTTCGCGCACCGGGGCGAGGCCGCGGCGCGGCGCCGTGTCGTCGCCCCGGCCGCCCAGGAACAGGTCCGTCGCGGGCAGCGGCACGACCGCCACCCCGGCGGCCGCGAGCGCGGCGAGGGCGGCGCGCCGCTCGGTGGGCGGGCGGCCGCCGAGCGAGGTGGCGTGGCCGAGGGTGACACGTCCCTGGAGGCCGCGTTCGGCGGTGCGGGAGGCGATGAACTCGGCGAGCGCGAAGCGGGGGTCGGCGGCGTCGTCGCCGAAGTCCGCGTGCAGATCGGCCGGGACGCCGTACTCCGCCGCGAGGTCGAGGACCAGCTCCACGTGCCGGTGGCAGTCGGCGAGCGAGGCCTCGTTATACGTACAACCTCCGACGGCGTCGGCGCCCGCGTCGAGCGCCTCGCGCAGCAGCTTCTCCGTGCCGGGCGCCTTGAAGATCCCTTCCTGGGGGAACGCGACGACCTGGAGGGTCACCAACGCCGCCCACTTCTCGCGCAGTTCGAGCAGGACCTTGAGCCCGGTGAGCCCCGCCACCGGGTCGACGTCCGGGTGGGCGCGGACCGCCGTCGTCCCGTTGAGCACGCACATCCGGAGCACCTGCTCGGCACGCGCGCGTACTTCGTCATACGTAAAACCCGCCTTGAGCTGGGCGGTGATACGGATGGCGTCGGCGAGCGAGCCGGTGCCCTCCGGGCCTTCCTGGGGCAGGCCGTCGAGCAACGCCTTGTCAGGGTGCAGGTGGGCCTCGATGAGACCGGGTATGACGACGCGGCCCGCGCAGTCGACGACCTCGGCGCCGATGCCCTCCGGTGGTGCGAGGCCGGGGCCGATGGCCTCGATGCGGCCGCCCCGGACGCGGATGTCGGTCGGGTCGGGGGAGTCCTCCACACGCGCATGGCGCAGCAGCAGAGCGGTCACGGTGGTTCTCCTTCGGTTGGGGGAGCGTGCCGACGGGTGCGGGTGCGGGTGCGGGTGCGGGTGTGGCTTGTGGGTCCGGAATCTTGGTCACGTTCCGGCGGGGAAGTCCGCCTTGCGGATCAGGCAGTGGACGCCCTTGATCTGGTCGACGACCTGCGAGACCTCGAAGTCGGCAGCCGCGCTCAGATACGCGTACGCCGTGGCCCGGTCCATGCCGGTACGTGCCGTCAGGAAGCCGAGCGCGGAGCGCACGCACTGGCGCATCGCCTCGTCGAGGTCGGCGTCGAGGCCGAGCGCGATCCAGTGCGTGCGGGTCTCGGCGAACGGCTCCCCGAGCAGCCCGGTCACCCGGCGCGCCGCCGCACCCCGCACGACGGACAGCTGGAACGTGGCACGCAGCGGTGCCTCAAGGGCGGTCAGTGCCACCTCGCCGTTGCCCTGGGCGAAGTGCGGATCGCCCGCGTAGAAGCCGGCGCCGTCCGTGCGCACCGGCAGATACAGGGTCGATCCGCACGTCAGGTGTTTGATGTCGAGGTTGCCGCCGTAGCGGCCCGGCGGCACCGAGCCGAGGGTGTCCGGGCCGTCGGCCGTCACGCCCATGATCCCGACGAACGGGTCGAGCGGGAATCGCGCGCTCAGCGTCGGCGTACAGCGCAGCACCCCGAACTCGGCGCCGTCGCCGTCGCGTTCCACGGTGCAGAACGTGGAGACGGTGCCCTCCTGGGCGCGCCGCGTGTCAGGGCCGGTGAACTCGGCGGCCGGGTCCGGGAGTTCGTCGGGGAGGGAGCCGCGCGTGTGGCGGTTGGAGACGATGCCGTAGTGCGTACGCCGGTACAGGCTCAGCGTGCGCACCGCCAACAGGTCGCCGGGCCTGGCGCCGCGCACCGCGACGGGGCCGGTGACGACGTGTGGGCCGAGCATGCCCTCCGGGCCGCGCGCGAGGTCCGATGCCGCGATCTCCTGGGCGTCGCGCGGCACTTGCTCGGCCGGAACCCCGTACGAGCCGAAGAACGCGACCGGGTCCCGGCCCTGGTCCGGCAGGATGCCCTCGTGGGAGACGAGGTCCAGGGTGACCGTGTCTCCGTCGGCGACCTTCAGCACGGGGGCGCTGTCCGCGCGGGGGAGTTCACCCCAGCGCACGGTGTCGGGCGTGGTGGTGAGGTGGTGGCGGCCGTCCGGAGGCAGGCTGTCGGGGGTGGGGTCGGCGGTGGTCAGCGTCATGGGTGGTCCTCCGGCCGTCGTGGGGGAGTGGGCTGCTGAGAGCGTGAAGTGATCTTGCTTCCGGCGTGTTAAGGCTCCGAACCCGTCGTGTTTCGGGTCCCGCCGCCCACCCGGGGATCCGGCACGACACGTGTCCCGGTCGCGCCGCGCAGCGCGTCGCTCAGGGCGCCCGGCGACGTGATCAGGACCCGGTGCCCGCCGGCTGCCAGGAAGTCCAGGGCGGCCCGCACCTTCGGGCCCATGCTGCCCTCGGGGAACTGCCCCGCCGCCAGGTGCTCGCGGGCCTGCGTCGCGTCCATGCGGTCGAGGTCGCGGTGGCGCGGCGTGCCCCAGTCGAGGGCGACCCGCTCCACCCCGGTCGTCACGATCAGTTCGTCCGCGCCGAGCGCCGAGGCGAGCAGCGCGGACGTCGCGTCCTTGTCGACGACCGCCTCTACACCGCGCAGCGCCCCGTCGGCTCCGCGTGTGACGGGAATGCCGCCGCCCCCGCCCGCCACCACGACGTGCTCGGCGTCCAACAGGGCGGCGACGGCGCCCAGTTCGACGATCGCGCGCGGCTCCGGCGAGGGGACGAGGCGACGCCAGCCGCGCCCCGCGTCGTCGGCGACCGTCCACCCGTGCCGGGCGGCGAGCCGCTCCGCCTCCGCGCGCTCGTAGTGGGCGCCGATCGGCTTGGTGGGCCGGGCGAACGCCGGGTCGTCCGGGTCGACGACGGTGTGCGTGAGCAGCGCCACCGGCCGGGACCCCGGCGGCAGGGCGTCCGACAGTCCGCGTACGAGGATGTAGCCGAGGCTGCCCTGCGAGTCGGCGACACACATGTCGAGGTCGAGCAGCGGGAGTTCGGGGGCCAGTTCGGCCGCGAGGTCGGCGCGCCGCTTGATGAAGCCGACCTGCGGGCCGTTGCCGTGCGTGACGACCACGCGGTGTCCCGCGCGGACGAGTTCGGCGACCGGCCGCGCCAACTGCCGGGCGGCGGTGAACTGTTCGGCGATGGTGGCGCGCGGGCCGCCGTTCAGCAGGGCGTTGCCGCCGATGGCGAGGACCGTGACGGGGGCGGGGGGAGGCGTCACGGTCGCCGGTCGCGCGGCGGAAGCGGCAGGTGGAGGCGCGGTTCCAGGAGGCATGCCAGGACGATAGGAACGCCGGACGCGGCGGTCATGGGCAGTCGGTGCCAGCGTGTGTGCGGGGGAGTTGACGCTCGCTGACAGTGCCTCGGACGGGCGTCGGTGGTGCCGGTCCTGTGCCCCGTCGTGGTCCGGTGGGTGCGCCCAAGAATCGTATACAACCTTGCGTCACGAGCGTTTACAGCCCCCGGAAGGGCGCCCATAGTGAGCTGCGTGACCCCTGTTCCGCGCACCGTGACGGCGCCCCGTCCCGCAGGGGCCGCGGCCCTGACCGTGGCCCAGGCGCTGGAGCTGCCCGCGCTCGCGGGCGCCCGCCTGGCGGCAGGGGAGCGGGGCGCGCGCCGCCCGATCCGGGTCGCCAACATCATGGAAGTGCCGGACATCATCCGCTGGATGCGCGGCGGCGAGTTCCTGCTCACCACCGCCTACGCCGTCCGCGACGACGAGCGCGCGCTCACCGGACTCGTCCCCGAACTCGCCGACCGGGGCCTCGCCGCCCTCGGTGTGAAGGTGGGCCCCTATCTGCCGCGCCTGCCGGGTCCGATGCTGCGCAGCGCCGACGAACTGGGCTTCCCCATCGTCGAGTTGCCCGGCGACGTCATGCTCAACGACATCCTCTCCGAGGTCATCGGCACCGTACTCAACCGGCAGGCCCTCAGCCTGGAGCGCTCGCAGGCGCTGCGCGACCGGCTGTCGCAGGCCGTCCTCGGCGGCGGCTCCTACCGCGAACTCGTCGCGCTGCTCGCCGGGGAGACCGGCTGCCCCGCCGCCATCCGAGGCCCGGACGGCGCGCTCCTCGCGGCGGCCGGCCACGTGCCCGAGCACGCGCCCGCGTCCGTGACCAGGCCGATCTCGGTCGGCCACCGCAGCGGCGGCGAGGTCGCCCTGTGGGCCGGGCCCGGCTGCGTACCCGACGAGGAGTGGGCCACCGCAGCGGACCACGTGGCGAGCCTCGCCGGGATGCTCGCCGTGCAGGAACGGGTCCTCGCCGAACGCGAACGCCGTTACCGCACCCTGCTGTTGACCGAACTCGTCTCGCATCCGCCGCGCGATCGCGCGGAGTCGGCGCGGCGGGCCGCGGCCCTCGGCTGGGACCTGGAGAGGCCCCGCGCCGCCGTGGTCGTCGAGGCCGCGGCGGGACCGGAGGGCGGCGGCGTACGCCTCACCGAGGAACGCCTGCTCGCCGCCGCCCGCACCGCACTCGGCGCGCACACCCCCGCCTGGGGTACCCCCGGAGGGCTGACGGCCCTCGTGGCGTCCGGCGGCGACGAACTGCGCGCCCGGTGCGAGGAGTTGCGGCGCGCCGTCGCCGCCGCCTGCCCGGGGCGGGTCGTCGCCGTCGCGGCGGGCACCGTCCGCGACGACTTCGCCGAACTGCACCTCAGCCACAGCGAAGCCCTCAGCGCGCTCGCCCTCGGCCGCGAACTCGAAGGCCCGGCACGGTCGTTCGTGCGGCTGCACGAGGAGAGCGGCGTCTACCGGCTGCTCGACCAGTTGCCCACCGGTGAGCTCCAGGCGCTCGTCGACGACGCCCTCGGTCCGCTCCTCACCTACGACGCCGGGCACGACGGCAGCCTCGTGCACAGCCTCACCGTGTATCTGCGGCGCGACCGCAACGGCGTCGAGGCCGCCGAGGAACTCCACGTGCACTACAACACGCTGCGCTACCGCCTCAAGCAGATCGAACGGCTCACCGGCGCACCCGACAAGGATCCGATGCGCCGGCTCCAGACCGAACTCGCGGTCCACGCGCACCGGTTGCTCAGCGCGCGCGCTCGCTGAGCGCCGCCGCGGGCCCGCCGACCGCTGTGGCGGCGGCCGGACCCCGGCGACGTAGCCGCCGCGCGGAGAACAGCAGATACAGCACCGCGCCCGTCAGCGGCAGCACGTGCCACAACTCGTCGCCCAGGACGAATCCGAGTACGAGATTGATGGCGAGGCCGACCGAGAACGCCGCCACCGCACGCCAGTTGACCGCCGCCACGGCGGCCTCCGACAGGTCGTAACTCCCGCGCCGTACAAGGAAGTAGTCGGCGAGCAGGATGCCCGGGATGAGGGGGATGGCGTAGCCGAGATAGCCGAGGTACGTGAGGAACGCGTCGAGGATTCCGGCGGAGAGACCGTAGTACGCGAGGCCGCAGGCGAGCAGGCCCGCGACGGCGTTCACCGCGATGCGCGGCACGTCGAAAGCGGACCGCCCGGCCAGCGACGCCGCGTACATGTTGTTCACCTCGTGCGGAAAACCCTGCACGAAGATGGCGACGGTGGCGAGCGCGCCCACCCCGACGACGGCGAACGCCGCGCCCATGTCGGACTCGCCGACCCCGAGGCCGAGCAGGATGCCGAGCAGGTTGAAGCCGAGGTTGCCGACGATGAACTCGGCGATCGTCGTCGTCCACACGACTGTGTCGCTGCGCGCGAAGCGGGTGATGTCCGGGGTGACGGTCGCGCCCGTCATCCACTTGTTGACGCCGAGCGCGAACAGGCCGAGCGCCGTCGCCTCCCCGGCCCGCACCGGGTCGCTGCCCACGACGGCGCCGAGCCCGCCCGCGTGCCGGACCGTCGCCACGACCGCGACCAGTACGGTCACCAGCATCAGCGGCACACTGACCCGGCCCACCCACGTAAGCCCCTTGCCGAAGCCGACGATCGACACCGCCGTGTACGCGGCGCTGAGCACGACGCAGTAGCCGAGGCCCAGCCACGGGTGGTCGCCGCCCGGCAGCACCCCGGCCGTGATGCCCGTGCTGTAGCCGACGAACCCGGCCGACAGCAGCGCGATCACGAACGACGGGATCCGGCTGCCACCCCGCCCGAACGCCGCCCGCAGCCCGAGCGCCGTCGTGATCCCCTCCCGGCGCCCGATCAGCCCGCACAGGATCGACACCGCGCTGACGACGACCGACGAGCCGAGCGCGATCAACAACGCCGTCCAGAACGGGAAGAAGAGCCCGAGCGACATCCCGTACAGCAGATCCGTCGCCGAGACCGTGAACCCCATCCGCACCAACATGATGGAGAGCGTCGGGCGCGAACTGCCGGGCGGCAGCCGCTCGTCGGCGAAGTCCTCGGTCGCGGCGGCGGCGCGGTGGGCGCGGGTCGGTGGGGTGTGGGCGGGTGCGGTGCGAGGCGGTGGGGTGTGAGGCGGTGGGGTGTGGGGGTCGGTCATGGGGGACACCTTTCGAATGCGTCTACGTCGACGGGGGTGGCCGGTGTGGTTGCGGGTGTCCCCGACCATGCTGGTGCGCGCCCGCGCCGCCGGTCACTGTCAGTCGCTGCCGGTGATCCACACCCGCGCGCTGGCACCGCTCGCCGAAGACCACGGCCGGGAGGCGGCCGTAGCGTCGATGGCATGGAGCCCACCCCGCCCGCCACCGACGGCCCTTCCGCCACCGACGACTCCCGCGCCCCGGGCACCCTGACCACGAACTCCGTGCGGTGCGACGCCTACGCCGACTCCGTCGCCCTGATGCGCGCGGCCCAGCACCTCACCGCGCTGCCCGGCATCACGGCCGCCAGCCTCGTCATGGCGACCGAACCCAATCTGCGGCTGCTCGCCGACGCCGGACTGCTCACCGACGAGGGCCGCGCCGCACGGCCCGCCGACCTGATCGTCGCGCTGCGCGGCGCCGCCGAGGCCATCGAGGGCGCCCTGCGCGAGGTGCCGACGCTGCTCGAACAGCCCGCCGCCCCGGAGGCCGATGCCGCTGACGCCTGGGTGCCACGCGCGCTCGTAGAGGCGGACCCCGCTACCTCGCTCGCGCTGATCTCCACCCCCGGCCCGTACGCCGCCGCCGAAGCGCTCAAGGCGCTGCGCGGCGGCATGCACGCCTTCGTCTTCAGCGACAACGTGCCGCTGGAGCAGGAGATCCGCATCAAGGAGGAGGCCCACCAGCGCGGTCTGCTCGCCATGGGGCCCGACTGCGGCACCGGCATGCTCGACGGCGTACCGCTCGGCTTCGCCAACGTCCTGCGCCCCGGCCGCGTCGGCCTGATCGGCGCCTCGGGAACCGGACTTCAACAGGTGTCGTGCCTGCTCGACGCGGCAGGTGAAGGCGTCCGGCAGATGATCGGGACGGGCGGCCGTGACCTGAGCGCGGAGGTCGGCGCGCGCACCACCCTCGACGCGCTCGACCTCCTCGCCGCCGACCCCGGCTGCGAGTTGATCGTGCTGGTGTCGAAGCCGCCCGCGCCGGAGGTGGCCGAGCGGGTCGTCGCGCGCGCGGCGCGTGCGGGCAAGCCGGTCGTCGCGGCGTTCCTCGGCACCGAACGCCCGGTGGCGCGTGGGCAGTTGACGGGTGGGCGGGTGTCGCCCGGGTCGGTGTCGGTGGTCGGTACGCTGCGCGACGCCGTGCGGGAGGCGGTGCGGACGCTGGGCGGTGCCGCTCCGGAGCCGTGGACACCGCCACCGGACGTGTCACCAGGCCCCGGCCGGTACCTGCGCGCCTTGTACGCGGGCGGCACCTTCGCGTACGAGGCGCGGCAGCTGCTGCCCGGAGCGGCCACGGAGCTCGCGCCCTACGTTCCCGGGCGCGAAGTCCGCCTCCCGGAACGCCACTTGGTGCTCGACCTCGGCGACGACGCCTACACCGCGGGCCGCCCGCACCCGATGATCGACCCGACGGTGCGCGCTGCCCACCTGCGCGCCGCGCTCGCCGACCCGCGCACGGCGGCCGTGGTGCTCGACGTCGTACTGGGGCATGGTGCGGGGCCCGATCCGGCCGGGGCGCTGGCGGCTGAGCTGGAGCGGGGGCGTGTGACGGAGCGGGGACGTGTGACGGAGCAAGGACGTGTGACGGAGTGGGGGAGGCCGCCGGTCATCGCGTTCGTCGTCGGGACGGAGGGCGATCCCCAGGGTGCGGCGGCGCAGCGGGAACGTCTTGAGGAGGCCGGCGCGCGACTGGCACCGACCAGTACGGACGCCGCCGAATGGGCCGTGTCGCTGGTGGCCGGTCGGCCCGGCCCGAGCGCCCACGATGCCACCCCGACTCTTCGCCAGGAGGCCGAACATGACCACGCACTTGGTGCCTGATCCGGTGTCACCCGCGCCGGACCTGCTCGGCGCGGGTGACACCCCGCCACGTATCGCCGCCGTCGGCGTGGCCGATTTCGCCGAGGTGCCCCGCACCGCGGGCGCCCACGTCAGCACGCTCGACTGGCGGCCCCCGGCCGGCGGCGACCCCGACCTCGCCTGGAAGCTCGCCGAACTCACCGGACACGCCCGCGTCGAGGCGGCCAACCGGACCGCCGTCGACCGGCTGCTCGCCGTCCGCCCCGTGTGGCGCGACGTGCGCACCGCCCGCGACGTCCTCCCGGTGCTCGACGACCGCGCCACCGGCGAACGCGTCCTGCTGCACGCCGGACCCCCCATCGCCTGGCCCGACATGTGCGGCCCGATGCGTGCCGGTGTCATCGGCGCCGTACTCCTCGAAGGCTGGGCGGACACCCCGGAGCAGGCCGAACGCCTCGTCGACGCGGGGGAGTTGCGCTTCGAGCCGTGCCACCACCACGAGGCCGTGGGACCCATGGGCGGCATTACGTCCCCGTCGATGCCCGTGCTCGTCGTCGAGGACCCGGCCACCGGGCGCCGCGCCTACGCCAATCTCAACGAGGGCGCGGGCCGTTGCCTGCGCTACGGGGCGCTGGGCGACGACGTGATGGACCGCCTGCGCTGGATGGCCGACGTGCTCGCCCCGGCGCTGCGCGCCGCCCTGGCCGCGCGGCCCGACGGGGTGGACCTGCGTTCCGTCGTCGCCCAGGCGCTTCAGATGGGCGACGAGTGCCACAGCCGCAACACCGCCGCTTCCGCCCTGCTGCTGCGCGAACTCGCCGCGCCGCTCGCCCGCGTACCGCACGGCCCCGAGGTCCTGGAATTCCTCGCCGACAACCACTACTGGTTCCTCAACTTCTCGATGGCCGCCGCGAAACTCGCCACCTCCGCCGCCCACGGCGTCGCCCACTCCACGCTCGTCACCGCGTTCGCCCGCAACGGCGTCGAGGTCGGCATCCGCGTCAGCGGCCTCGGCGACGCCTGGTTCACGGCGCCCGCCGCCGAGGTGCGGGGGCTGTACTTCGCTGGATACGGGCCCGAGGACGCCAACCCCGACATCGGCGACAGCGCCATCACCGAAACGAACGGCCTCGGCGGCTTCGCCCTCGCCGCCGCGCCCGCCATCACCGGATTCGTGGGCGGCACCGTGGCCGAGGCGCTGCGGACCAGCCGTGACATGGCCCGCATCACCCTGGCCCGCCACGAGGCGTACCGGCTGCCCGCCCTCGGCGGTATCGGCTCCCCGGTCGGCATCGACGTGCGCGCCGTCCTCGACACCGGCATCGAACCGGTCGTCACGACGGGCATCGCCCACCGCGAGCCCGGCATCGGCCAGATCGGCGCGGGCCTCGCGCACGCCCCGCTGGAGTGCTTCCGCAAGGCGCTGGCCGCGTTCGCCGTGCCGGACCTGGCGGCGTCCGCCGTACCGGACCTGGCGGCGTCCGCCGTACCGGACGCGGCGGACGCCAACCCGCTGGCGCAACCGGCTCACGCGACCCACCAGTACCCATGAGTCCCGCCCAACTCCTCTGCGCCGCGAGCACTTTGGCCCGCGAAACCCTCACCGGGCCGCCCCGCCCCGCCCGTGTCATCGCCGTCGCCCGGCAGGCGCTGTACCTGCTCCCGCACGGCGGCGACACCCCGCTCGCCGTGCTGGCGCCGCAGGCCGTGCGGGTGCCGAACGCCGTCGTCGTGCCGAACGCCGCGGGGGAGCGGCCGTTCCACGGTGTCGCGGTCGGCGACGCGGGGCGCGTCGGGTGCGGGCGCCTCGCGATCGGGCCGCTGCGCCTGGCCGCGCGGGAGTTCTGGGCACCGCCCCGCGCCCAGGACACCCCACCCGGCCCGACGCTCGACCGGCTCGCCCGCCTGCGCCCACCCCGGCCGCTTGCCGCGCAGGCCCGCCCCGCCGCGACAGCGCTCGTCCGCGCGCTCGCGCAAGGGGCACCGACCGTTCAACGCCGCGCGGCAGTCGCCCTGTTGGGCCTCGGCCCCGGCGCGACCCCGTCCGGCGACGACTTCCTCTGCGGACTGCTGCTCACCGCCCGACTGGCGCGACGTCCCCCCGCCTGGCTGCCCGCCCTCGCCGACATCGCGACCCACGCGGAAGCGCACACGCCGCCGGTCTCCGCCGCACTGCTACGGCATGCCGCCGCCGGCTACTGCGTCCCGCAAGCGGCAGCGCTCCTCGACGCGGCGGCGACCGGAACCGACCTCACGGCGCCGGTCGCCGCCCTCCTCGCCGTGGGGCACAGCTCCGGAAGCGACCTGCTGCACGGGCTGTGCGCGGGCGCCCGGCTCGACGATCGGGCGCGGCACCCGGCCCTCGCCGTCAGGCGCCGATCCACACCGTCGTGACGTTGCAGAACTCCTTGATGCCGTGGTCCGACAACTCGCGCCCGTAACCGGAGCGCTTCGCGCCGCCGAAGGGGAGCGCCGGGTGCGAGGCCGTCATGCCGTTGACGAAGACGCCGCCCGCCTGGCTGTCGCGGACGAACCGCTCGATCTCGTCCTCGTCCCGCGTCCACAGGTTGGAACTCAGCCCGAAGGGCGTGTCGTTGGCGACGGCGATCGCCTCGTCGAGGTCCGCGACCCGGTACAACGTGGCCACCGGGCCGAACGTCTCCTCCCGGTGGATGCGCATCTCCGGCGTCACATCCGCGATGACGGTCGGCTCGTAGAACCAGCCGCGGTCGGCGAAGTCCTTCGGCCGCTGCCCACCGCACAGCACCGTCGCCCCGCTCTCGACCGCGTCGTCGACCAGCTCCTCCAGATCGCGGCGCCCCTGCTCGCTGGAGAGCGGCCCGACGTCCGTGTCCTCGTCGAGCGGATCGCCCACCCGCAACTCCCGCATCCCGGCCACGAACGCGTCCCGGAACTCCTCGAACACCGTCTCGTGCACGATGAACCGCTTCGCCGCGATGCACGACTGCCCGTTGTTCTGCACCCGCGCCGTGACAGCCGTCCTCGCCGCCTTCGCCACGTCCGCCGAAGGCAGCACCACATACGGGTCGCTGCCGCCCAGCTCCAGAACCGTCTTCTTCACCTCGTCGCCCGCGATCGACGCCACGGAACGCCCGGCCGGCTCACTGCCCGTGAGTGTCGCCGCCACCACCCGCTCGTCGCGCAGAATCCCCTCGACCGCACCCGACCCGATCAGCAACGTCTGGAAACACCCCTCAGGGAACCCGGCCCGCCGGAACAGATCCTCCAGATAGAGCGCCGTCTGCGGAACGTTCGACGCGTGCTTCAACAGGCCCACGTTCCCCGCCATCAGCGCGGGCGCCGCGAACCGCACGACCTGCCACAACGGGAAGTTCCACGGCATCACCGCGAGCACCGGCCCGAGCGGCCGGAAGCGCACATGCGCCCGCGCCGCTCCCGAGTCCTGCACGTCCGGCTCTGCCGGATGCTCGTCCGCCAGCAGCCGCGCCGCGTGCTCCGCGTACCAGCGCATCGTCTTCACGCACTTCAGTGCCTCGGCCCGGGCCGCCGCCACCGGCTTGCCCATCTCGGTCGTCATCACGCGCGCGATGTCCGGCGCGTCCGCCTCCAGCAGGTCGGCGGCCCGCTGCAGCAGCCTCGCCCGGTCGAAGAACGTCGTCGTGCGGTACGCGTCGAACGCGCTCGCCGCCAGGGCGACCCTGCGCTCGATCTCCTTCGAGGACAGGGCCTCGTACGTCTTGAGCGTCTCGCCGTTCGCGGGGTTGACCGTCGCGATGGGCATGCTGCCGACCTCCTCTGCGCGGTTCCTACGACCTTCCCGCGCGCCACCGGGCCGCGCAACGCGGGCCGCGGTCGCGGCACCGGGTACCCGTGGCGCGGCACGTCAGACGTAGATCGCCGCCCCGTCCGCCCGCGCCGCGACGGCGCCTCACAGCAGCTCCGCGAGCCGGTCCACGAACACCGTCTGCGCCTTCGCCATCCTTCCGCGCGCCGCGTCAAGACCGAACCAGGCCACCCGGTCCAGCTCGGGGAACTCCGCCGTACGACCGGAACCGCGCGGCCACTCCATCGTGAACGTCCCCGGCACCACATCCGCCGGATCCAGATCCGCCTCCATCGCCCACACCGTCACATGCTTGCCCCCCGACTGCACCGTCTCGCCCAGCGGCAGCGCCGCCCCCTCCGGCGGCGGCAGCCCCAGCTCCTCCCGGAACTCGCGGCGCGCCGCCTCCCACGCCGTCTCACCCTCCTCGTATTCGCCCTTCGGCACACCCCACGCCCCCACGTCCTTGCGCGCCCAGAACGGGCCGCCCATGTGCCCGAGCAGCACCTCGACGCCCTCCGGCGCGTGCCGGAAGAGCAGTAGGCCCGCGCTGCGCTTCGTCCGCCTCGTCCCGTCAGCCATGCGTCAAGTCTCGGTGCAGGAAGCGGATGACCGCGAGCACACGGCGATTGTGATCCTCCGAAGACGGCAGGCCCAGCTTCCCGAACACCGCCGCGACATGCTTCTCGACCGTCCCCGCCGACACATGCAGGGACTCGGCGATCGCCGCGTTCGACCGGCCCTCCGCCATCAGCTCCAGCACATCCCGCTCCCGCTCCGTGAGCGAACCCAGCTCCTCCGCCGCTCGGCCCGCCCCCGCGAGCTGGGTCACCACCTCGGGGTCGAGCGCGGTGCCGCCCGCCGCGACCCGGGTGAGCGCGTCCGTGAACTCCGCGACGTTCGCCACCCGCTCCTTGAGCAGATACCCGACACCCGCCGAACCCTCGGCGAGCAGCCGTGTCGCGTACTTCGTCTCCACGTACTGCGAGAACAGCAGCACCCCGGTCCCCGGATACTCCCGTCGCAGGTCGATCGCCGCCCGCAGCCCGTCGTCCGTGTGCGTCGGCGGCATCCGGATGTCGACCACCGTCACGTCCGGCCGGTGCTCCGCCACGGCCGCCCGCAGCGCGTCGGCGTCACTGACGGCCGCCACCACCTCGTGCCCCCGCATCGAGAGCATCTGGGCCAGCAACTCCCGCAGCACGGCGGCGTCCTCGGCGATCACTACACGCATGGCCGGGATCGTCTCACGGTCCCTCACCGCATCCTCCTCACTCCCGTTCCGTCCGTCCGCGCCTATGTGCGCAGCGGCAGCGACACCGTCACCGACGTCGGCCCACCCTCCGGACTCGTCACCTCAAGTGACCCGTCCACGGTGCGTGCCCGCTGCACAAGCCCCGCGAGGCCACCGCCCGGTTCCATCCGTGCGCCCCCCTTCCCGTCGTCCGTCACCCGCAGCCGCAACGTGCCGTCCCCCGCCGCCACCTCCACCCCGCACCGCTTCGCCCCGCTGTGCTTTATCGCGTTGGCCAGCAGCTCCGCCACGCAGAAGTAGGCGAGGCTCTCCATCGCGGGCGCCGGGCGCCGCGGCAGATCCACGCTCACGTCGACCGGCAGCGTGCTGCGCGCCGCGAGCGTGCCCAGCGCGTCCCCGAGCCCGCCGTCCAGCGCGGGCGGATGCAGTCCGCGCGAGAGGTCGCGCAGCTCGGTGAGGACCTCCGTCGCGTTGTCCCGCGCCGTCTCCACCATGCGGTGCAGCTCCGGCCGGTCCCGGTCGTCGAGCTGCTCGCGCACCATGTCCAGGCTCATCGCGAGCGCCACGAGCCTGACCTGCGCACCGTCGTGCAGATCCCGCTCCAGCCGCCGCAACCGCTCGTTGGCGTCCTCCACCGCCAACGCCCGCTTCTCCTCCAACTCCCGTACACGGGCGTCCAGTTCGCCCGGACCGAGCAGCGCCGGCAGCAGCGTGCGCTCCGCCCGCACGGCGATCCGCGTCACCCACGGAGCGACCACCACGATCAGCAGCCCACGCAGCGCGACCTCGAAGGCCCCGCCCAGCGAGTGCACCTGTGGCTGCCCGCCCCACGGCAACGGCGAAACCAACGTCAGATCGTTCGGCGCGACCGCCCACCGCACCGGAGCCACGACGTTCACCGCGCCGACCACCCACCACACCACCCCGTACAGGCCCACCGTCGCCAGCGGCAGCTTCACCAGCACATACGCCACCGCCCGCCACGCCGCGCCGTCCCGCAGCCGCGCCTCCCACCGCGCGAACACCCCGCCCTCGGCCCGCGGCGCGGCCGGCGCCGCGACCCGCTCGCCGAGCAGCGCGCCCGCGAGCCACCGGTGCAGCGCCCCGAGGCCGCGTGCAAGGCCGAGCCCCGCCAGCAGGAACAGCACACCGAGGACCGCCCCGACCACCGTCAGCGTCAGCGCCGACCCCACGGCCAGGGCGACCACGACGAGGAGGAACCCCGCGAGCGCGGGGACGTAGGACAGGAGGCAGTACGCCGCCTCCGCCCACGCCCGCCGCGTCACGCACGCCGTCAGGGCCGCCCGCAGGCTCGGCAGGCCGACGGCCGGGAAGTCAGGCATCGCGGCGCGCCAGCAACCGGTCGCCCACGGCGAGGAACGCCGCCGTGTACAGGCACAGCACCAGGAACCCGGCCCACGGCGACAGCATCCCGTCGACCGGCACCGTCACCGCCAGCGAGTTGCCCGCGATCATCGTCGGGAAGAACTTCGCTATCGACGTCCCCGTGGTCCCCGCCAACAGCGCGGGCAGCACGTAGGTGATTCCGACCAAGACACCTATCGCACTCGCCGTGTGCCGTGTGATCGCGCCGATCCCGAGACCCATCAGGCCGACCATCGCCAGATACGCGCCCGACATGAGCACGGCGCGCAGCACCGCGGGGTCGCCCAGCGAGGGGTGCGGCACACCAGGGGCGAGCGCCGCGGTCCCCGCGAGGAACGTCACGAACGTGACCACCTCGCCGATGACCAGGGCGAGAACGCCGAACACCGCCGCCTTCGCCGCCAGCGCGAGCCGCCGGTCCGGTACCGCGGCCAGGGTCGAGCGGATCGACCCCGACGAGTACTCGCCGGACATCACGAGGACCCCGAGCACCCCGATGATGAGCTGGCCGAGGGCCACGCCCGCCAGCACATTGTTCGTCGGATCGAAGGACGCCACCTTAGCGGCGCCCTGTGGCGCCTTGGTGTTGGCCATCGTCACGACACCCATGGCGATCATGCCGACCACCGTCAGGAGCAGCGAGTACATCGTGGACCGCAGGCCGCGGAGTTTTATCCACTCCATCCGGGCGGCCTGCCGGAAGCCGTAGTGCCCCGCCGGGACGGGCGGCGCGTACGTCGTGGTGCTCATCGGACTCCTCCTGCCCGGTACATGGCCGCGCCCTGCGTGAGCGCGAAGAACGACTCCTCCAACGAACGCCCGCTCGCCGTGAGTTCGGCGACCGAGGTGTCCGCGAGCAGTCGGCCCTGGCCGATCACCAGGAGGCGGTCGGCCGTCAGCGCCATCTCGCTGATCAGATGGCTCGACAGCAGGACCGTACGTCCCTCCGCGGCGAGCGAACGCAGCAACTCCCGTATCCAGCGGACCCCTTCGGGATCCAGGCCGTTCACCGGCTCGTCGAACAGCAGCACCGCCGGATCCCCCAGGAGCGCCGTCGCGATGCCGAGGCGCTGCGCCATGCCGAGCGAGAACGACCCCGCCCGCTTGTGCGCCACCGACGCCAGGCCGACGGTCTCCAGCACCGTGTCCACCCGCGCCGGATCGATCCCGCCGCCCGCGGCGAGCGCCGCGAGATGGCCGCGCGCGCTGCGGCCCGGATGGAACGTGCGGGCCTCCAGGAGCGCGCCGACCTCGCGCAGCGGCCAGGCCAATTCGGTGTACGGGCGGCCGCCGATCGTGGCGCGCCCGGCGTCCGGCCGGTCGAGGCCCATGATCATGCGCATGGTCGTGGACTTGCCCGACCCGTTCGGCCCGAGGAAGCCCGTGACGCTCCCGGGGCGCACCCGAAAACTGAGGTCCTCCACGGCGACCGTCTCGCCGTACCGCTTGGTGAGACCCTTGGCCTCGATCATCACGACTCCCTGTGCCCATGCGTCCTGCCCGGATGCCGCGCCGACTGTCGACGAGCTGTGTCGACGCGCCCTTCGTCCGACATCCACGCTAGAAATCGGGACGATCCGCCGGAACGAGGTTGTCCTCCGACCTGCCTGGGGGAAATCCCCCAGGCCACCGACACACCCCACCGACACACCCCACCGACACACCCCCACCAACACACCCCACACCCTCACGCACCCCGCACACGACGGAGGAGCTGGCGTCCGCTCAGCCCCGCCCCCGCGGCACCACACCCAGCGCCGTCGCGTCCGCGAGATGCTGCCCCAAACGCAGCTGCAGCGCACCGAGCGGCCCCGCCCGCTCCGACAGCAGGCTCAGCGACCCGACCGCCGCCGCCCGGTCCTCGGCCCGCAGCGGCACCGCCACCACGCACGCGAAACCCAGGCTGCGCGCCATCGCGGTGTACGACGGCCAGTTGGCCCGCGCGTACGGATGCGCGAGCGGAACACCGCTGATGGCCGTCGACGAACTGCGGCAGTCCCGGCCGGGGCCCTCGCCCCAGGTCAGCGCGGCCTGCTCCAGGCGAAGGACGCGCGGGTCCGACGCCGCGACCTCGAGCCGGCCCGCCGGCGGATTCAGCACCGCCACTGCGGACGCCACACCGAGCAGGGACACACAGCTGCCGACGAGCGCCGAAAGGGCCTGCGGGCCACCTCGTACGGCGGCGTCGGCCACTTCCACGAACGCCGTCGCCAGACGCTCGCTGTCCACCTGGTACGCCTCGTACGGCACGCCACGCATGACGGCCCCCTCGACCTTGTCCCGTCCGCCCCGCACAGCGCATCCACCCGCCCTGTCGGCCGACGGCCGAGCGGACTTTGCTCAGGGGGTATGCCCCGTGGATGGGCCGCGCGAACCGGCGTCGCGTAAACCAGCGGCGCGCAAACCGGCGTCGCGCGAACCCCGTCACAAGCCCCCTCACATGTGCACGGCACCCTCGCCCGACGTCGCCTTCGGCGGCCCCGCCCGGTACAGCAGCAGCGTCACGACGACGCCCACCGCGAAGAACGCGGCCGACCACCAGTAGGCGGTCGAATAGCTCTCGATCGCGGCGTTCGCGCGCACCAGCGGCGTGGGCCGCTTGCCGACGAGGTAGTTGGTCGCCGCGGTCGTGGCCAGCGTGTTCAGCAGCGCCGTACCGATCGAACCGCCCACCTGCTGGCTCGTGTTGACCATCGCGGAGGCCACGCCCGCGTCGTGCGCGGCGACTCCGGACGTGGCCAGGTTCATGCCCGTAGCGAAGATCATGCCCATCCCGACGCCCTGCACGAGCAGCGGCGGCAGCACATGCGCCGCGTAACTGCTGTCCAGGTCCAGGAAGGTGAGCCACACCATCGCCAGCGCCGCGAGCGCCATGCCCAGCGGCACGATGGGCTTCGGACCGAGCTTCGGCACCAGGACGTTCGTCGTGATGATCGACGAGACCACCATGCAGGCCACCATGGGCAGGAAGGCCACACCCGTGGACACCGGCGAGTACTGCAGGATCTGCTGGAGGTAGTACGTCAGGAACAGGAACACGCCGAACATGCCCGCACCGGCGATGAACATCGCCAGGTACGAGGCGCCGCGGTCCCGGTCGAGGACCACGCGCAACGGCAGCAGCGGATGCTTCGCCCGCGTCTCGAACCAGGCGAAGACCGCGAGCAGCACCACACCGGCGACGAGGAACCCCCACACCTGGGCCTCGCCCCAGTCGTGCGTCTCCGCCTTCGAGAACCCGAAGACGATGCAGAACAGTCCTACGGAGACCAAGGCCGTGCCCGGCACGTCCAGTTGCGGCCGGTCCGCGGGGCGCCCGCCGATCAGCAGCCGCGCGCCACCGAGCATGGCGACGACGGCGAAGGCCAGGTTCACGAACAGGCACCAGCGCCAGTCCAGGTACTCGGTCAGCACCCCGCCGAGCAGCAGGCCGACGGCGCCGCCCGCACCGGCGATCGCGCCATAGACGCCGAACGCCTTGGCACGCTCCTTCGGGTCGGTGAACGTCGTGGTCAGCAGCGACAGCGCGGCCGGCGCCAGCAGCGCGCCGAACATGCCCTGCAGCGCACGGGCGATCACCAGCATCTCGAATCCGGTCGCCGCACCACCGAGCGCCGAGGCCACGGCGAACCCGGCGAGGCCGATCAGGAAGACCGCCTTGCGGCCCACCAGGTCGGCGATCCGCCCACCGAGGAGCAGCAGGCTGCCGAAGGCGAGCGAGTACGCGGTCACGATCCACTGCCGGTCGCCGTCGGAGAACCCCAGGTCCCGCTGGGCGGACGGCAGCGCGATGTTCACGATCGTGGCATCGAGGACGACCATCAGCTGCGCCAGGCCGATCACGGCGAGGATCAGCCAACGGTGCTCGTGCCTGCCCCCACCCGCGTACGGCACGGAGCCGCCCTCAGGAGGGGCGTTCTGTATGCCGGGTTCCGCGGGGGCCTGCGGGGTGTCGGGCGAGCGATCCATAGGGGCCTCCAAACCACCCGTGCCCCCCGGTCGGCTTCGCCCACTACGCTAAGCGCCCTGGTCATGGCGGGCGACTGGAGAGAGAACGGGGCCGTTCCCCACGGTTGGAGAACGGCCCCGGAACACGTACAGCGGCTCCGTCATACGTAAAACGGAGTCCCGTCATATGTGACGCGGTCGCCCGTCATACGTATAACGCCCGCGCGTCTCCACGCGCCCCGCCCGTCATACGTAAAACGTCACCGGCTGTGCTCGTCGACCGGTGCCGGCTTCTCCTCCGTGCGCGGCTCGGGAACGGCGTCCACCGCTGCCTTCGTCGGTGTCGACTGCTGCCGGAACAGCCGCTGCGCGAGCGGCTGCGCGTACCGCGCGGTCAGCGGTCCGACGATCACCAGGATCAGCACGTACGCCGTGGCCAGCGGGCCGAGGCGGGGCTCGATGCCGGAGGTGACGGCGAGGCCCGCGATGACGATGGAGAACTCGCCGCGCGCCACGAGGGCGCCGCCGGCCCGCCAGCGTCCCTTGACGGAGACCCCGGCGCGGCGCGCCGCCCAGTAACCCGTCGCGATTTTCGTGCAGGCAGTGACGACGGCGAGCAGCAGCGCGGGCAGCAGCACCGGCGGGATGCTCGCCGGGTCGGTGTGCAGGCCGAAGAAGACGAAGAAGACGGCCGCGAACAGGTCCCGGAGCGGGGACAGCAGCGTATGCGTGTTCTCGGCGACCTCGCCGGACAGCGCGATGCCGACGAGGAACGCGCCCACGGCCGCGGACACCTGGAGCTGCTGGGCGAGCCCCGCGACCAGGATGGTCAGACCGAGCACGACGAGAAGCAGCTTCTCCGGGTCGTCGCTCGACACGAACTTGGAGATGTGCCGCCCGAACCGGACGGCGATGAACAGCACCAGGCCCGCGGCGCCGAGCGCGATGGCGAGCGTGAGCCCGCCGGCCGCCCAGCCGACCCCCGCCAACAGCGCGGTGATGATGGGCAGATACACGGCCATCGCCAGGTCCTCGAGGACCAGAATGCTGAGGATCACCGGCGTCTCGCGGTTGCCGAGCCGGCCCAGGTCACCGAGCACCTTCGCGATCACGCCCGATGACGAGATCCAGGTGACACCGGCGAGCACCACCGCGGCCACCGGACCCCACCCCATGAGCAGCGCGGCGACGGCGCCGGGCAGGGCGTTGAACGTCATGTCGACAAGACCGGCCGGGTACTGCGTCTTCAGATTGGAGACGAGATCGCTGGCCGTGTACTCGAGACCGAGCATCAACAGCAGCAGGATCACACCGATTTCGGAGCCGATGGCGACGAACTCCTCGCTCGCGCCGAGCGGCAGCAGACCGCCCTCGCCGAACGCGAGCCCCGCCAGCAGGTACAGCGGAATCGGCGAGAAGCTGAATCTGCCCGCGAGCCTGCCGAGCAGCCCGAGGGCCAGCGTGATCGCCCCGAACTCGATGAGAAACACAGCGCTGTGCATACGTTCACTCCCGCCCCAGAATGGTGGCCGCCGCGTCGACGCCCTCGCGGGTGCCGATCACGATGACCGTGTCGCCGCCCGCGAGCCGGAAGTCCGGCGTCGGCGACGGGTGGGCGTCGGCGCGGCGCAGCACGGCCACGATCGAGGCGCCGGTCTCGGTCCGCATCTTCGTCTCGCCCAGCAGCCGGCCGTTCCAGACCGAGGCGCCCGGAATCTCGATGCGTTCGGCGACGAGCCCCAGGTCGGTGGTGTGCAGCAGGTTCGGGCTGTGGTGCGAGGGCGTCAATGCGTCGATCAGATACGCGGCTTCACCCGACGTCAGCTTCAGCGACAGATCGCAGGCGTCCGGATCGTCGGCCTGGTACGCGCTGAGCGTGCGGCCCCCGTCCCGGTGCGCGACGACCGACAGCTGGCGCTGTTCGCGGGTCGTGAGGTCGTAGCGGTAGCCGATCCCCGGCAATGGTGTCCTGCTCAGGCGTGAAGCGGGCACGTCTCTCCCCTTGTCCGTGCGTGGTCCCCGTGTGATCGCCGTCCCGGCGACCATTAGGTGGCGGATGCATCATTAGTTGGATGTCCGTCACCCTATCCGGGACAAGGTTTGGCAAAAAAACGGTCAGGCGTCGAGCGGCGGATGCGCGGCGAGCACCGTCTCCACCGTGTCCGCCTGCGTGGCCGTTTTGTCCTCCCGGTACCGCACCACGCGCGCGAAGCGGAGCGTCACGCCCGCCGGATAGCGGCTGGACCGCTGCAAGCCGTCGTAGGCGATCTCCACGACCAACTCGGGACGTACGGTCACCACATGCCCGTCGTCGTTGACGGCCAGCTCCAGCAGGCGCTCCGTCTGCCAGGTCAGGAGCGCGTCGGTGAGCCCCTTGAAGGTCTTGCCGAGCATCGCGTACGTGCCGTCGGGGCGGCGCGCGCCCAGGTGCAGATTGGACAGCTTGCCGGTGCGCCGCCCGTGCCCCCACTCGGCGGCGAGCACGACGAGGTCGAGCGTGTGCACGGGCTTGACCTTCAGCCAGGAGGCACCGCGGCGCCCCGCGCTGTACGGGGCTTCGAGCCCTTTCGCGACGACACCTTCGTGCCCGCGCCCGATGGTCTCGGTGAAGAACGCCTCGGCGGCGTGCCGCTGTTCGGCGTCGGCCTCGTCCTCGACGACGACGCGCCGCACCCGCATCGGTTCCGGCACGAGCCGCGTCAACTGTTCGTGCCGCTTGGCGAACGCCAGGTCGAGCAGATCCCGCCCGTCGACGTACAGCACATCGAAGAAGACGGGGGAGACCGGCAGGGCGGCCGCCGCCCGCGCGACGTCGACCCGCGACCCGACCCGCCCGGCGACGTCCTGGAACGCCCGCGGCCGCCCGTCCTCGCCGAGCGCGATCACCTCACCGTCGAGAATGAACCGCTCGCTCGCGAACTCCCTTACGGCGCCGGTGACTTCAGGGAGCCGATCGCCGATCTCGTCGAGCGTCCGCGTGTAGACACGCACCTCGTCCCCGTCCCGGTGCACCTGTACGCGAATGCCGTCGAGCTTCTCCTCCACGGCGCAGGCGCCCAGCTTGTCCAGCGCCGCGCCCACGTCACCCGCGCTGTGCGCGAGCATCGGCTGCACGGGCCGGCCGACGGTGAGCCGGAACTCGTCGAGCGCGTCGGGCCCGCGCGCCAACAGCGCTCGCGCCACGTCCTGCAGCCCGCCCGCCACCATCACCGCGCGCCGTACGTCGGCGGGCGCGGCGCCGGTCGCCCGCGCGAGCCCCTCGGTCGCGACCGCGTCCAGGGCGCCCTGCCGCACCTCGCCGCTGACGAGCCCGAACAGAAACCGCTGCTCGCCCTCAGTGGCGGCCCCCATCAGCTCCCCGACGAGCCGCTTCCGCTCGGCCTGCGAACCGGCGCCGGACACATCCCCCAACTCGGTCATCACGGCGTCGACGTCCTGCACGCTCAACCGCGGCTCCGCCGCCGCCTCCACCCGCTCGCTCAACACCCGCCACCCGACCCCGAGCCGCCCCTGCGGCAGCCGCCCCGCCAGATACGGAATGACGATCGGCACGTCATCGGGCTCGGCATCGCGGAACAACTCGGCGAGCAACTCGACCTTCCGCGAGCGTGCGGAGGTAGCGGCGACTTCCTGTGACACCTGAGCGAGCCGGGCGAACAACATGCGGCCATCGTGCTACGGAGGGGCCGGACACGCACCCGTACGCCCCGGCCCCGCCAAGGGGGTGTCAGCTGCCCGCCGCGAGCTCCCGCTCGATGGCCGCCACGACCTCGGGGGCGTCCGGCGTCGTCTGCGGCGAGAAGCGGGCGACGACGTCTCCGGCGGGATTAATGAGGAACTTTTCGAAGTTCCAACGCACGTCGCCCGTGTGCCCCTCGGCGTCCGCCGTGGCCACCAGGTTCACGTACAGCGGGTGCCGCCCCTCGCCGTTGACGTCGACCTTCTCCGTCATCGGGAACGTCACCCCGTACGTCGCCGAGCAGAACTCGGCGATCTCGTCGGCGGTGCCGGGCTCCTGGCCCATGAACTGGTTGCACGGCACCCCGAGGACGGTGAAGCCGCGGTCCGCGTACTGCTTCTGAAGCTCTTCCAGGGCGGTGTACTGCGGGGTCAGGCCGCACTTCGAGGCCACGTTGACGACAAGGACGGCCTTGCCGAGGTACTGGTCCAGGTCGGCGGATCCGCCCTGAAGGCTGTCAATTTCCACTGCGTCGTAAACGGTCATGAAGCGGAGCGTACGCCGCCATTGCACCGTGATCACGACCTGCCCCTCGTGAGGCGACGGATCTGCAACGTAGGAAGTCCGCACTACGGAGGAGATCCGCAGATGAGGAAGAGTCGCGCAGTGACCATCGGAGGCCACCAAGGAGTAGCGCCTGGCTGGTGTCTGAACCGAGTGTGTCTCGATCACGACCCACAAGCACGGCAGCGCAACGGCGGGGCAGTCCGGCGGGACGACGGGATCCGCTTCAACGGCGTTGAGTACTGCCTCGATGGGAACTTCCAGTTCTCGGGGGTGGCCTGGCACGCAGTCGACGCCATATGCAGGTGTGGCCGCTCACGTAGAGGTTCCTGGGGCCGAGCCAACGACGCAGTGCTCACTTCTTCGAACTCTACGGCGTCGTGTCGGCGTGGTTCAGCGGTGGTTCTTGAAGTGGTCGACGAGCTCGTCGTGGCACGTGCCCTCGCCCTTGGTGCCGATCGAGACGGCCGTGAGGGTGTGGACCTTTTCGGCGCCCTCGTCGCCCTCGTCGTTCTGTCGCGTCTTGGCCAGTTGTTTCTCGAAGTCGGCGATGGCTCCGGCGCATTCGGCGCGGGCCGGGTCCTCGGGGTGTGTCGCCTGGGCCGAGGAGGAGTTCAGCGCGGCGGTGGCGGCGAGTCCGGCCGCGCACAGCGCCGCCCACGCGGCAATCCACGTGCGGCGGTTGATGGGTGGGCGCTTGGGCATCCCGGCATCGTAGAGCCTGTCCGGGCGGCCGTGGGCGGAGCCCGGCGAACTAAGGACGTGCACATGGTCAAGGACAAGAGGGCTCTGGGCTGTGCACTCGCGCTGGTCGTCGCGGTCGGTGGCGTGGTGACGACGGCCGGCCCGGCGGCCGCTGCCGCCACCGGGTCGGCCGCCCGGCCATCCGACGCCGATCACGGTCGCGGCCGTGGGCATGACGCCCGACTCCAGGCGATTCTGGGCAGGTTGACGAGCGTCGACGGCGCCCCCGGCGCGCTCCTCGACGCGCGGGACCGGCGCGGCGGCGCGACCCTGACCAGTGGTGTCGGGGATGTACGAAGCCGCGCGGAGGTGCGTCCCGACAGCCGGTTCCGGATCGGCAGCATGACGAAGATGTTCACGGCGACCGTGGTGCTGCAGTTGGTGGCGGAGCGGCGCGTCGAGCTGGACGCTCCCGTGGAGCGCTACCTTCCGGGTGTCGTGCGTGGACACGGGAACGACGGCCGCGGGATCACGGTGCGGCAGCTGCTCCAGCACACCAGCGGGCTGCCCGACTTCCTCGACCACCTCAAGCCGCAGGACGTACTCAAGGATCCGCTCGCACACCACGACGCCCGTGAACTCGTGGACATCGCGCTCGCCCACCCGCCGACCTTCGAGCCGGGGACCGGATGGAGTTACTCGAACACGGGGTACGTGCTGGCCGGAATGCTCGTCGAAGACGTCACCGGACGCGACTACGCCGACGAGGTCCGGCGGCGCGTCATCGGTCCGCTCGGGCTGCGTGGAACGTCCGTGCCCGGTGACTCCCCGGCGATCCCCGGGCCGCACACGCGCGGATACGCGAACCCGGGCGGGGACGGCGAGTTGATCGATGTCACCAGGGTCAATCCGACGATCGGGGGAGCGGCGGGCGGCGTGATCTCCACGGGTCGGGACCTCAACCGTTTCCTGGGCGCGCTCCTGGGTGGCCGGCTGCTGCCGCCCGCCCAGCTGAAGGCGATGATGTCGCCCCGGCCGACCGGCAGTGCGGACGGGCGGGCCTACGGGCTCGGTCTTGAGCGCACGCAGCTGCCCTGCGGGGGCAACTACTGGGGGCACACAGGCGACTTCCTCGGTTTCGAGACGGCGAGCGGAGCCACCCTCGACGGGAGGCGGGCGTCGGTCATGGTCAACTCCGGCCCCGGTGGCTCGCAAGCGCAGAGCGACGACATCAAGTCCGCTGTAGAGACGGCGCTTTGCCACGGCGGCCGACCGTAGTCCGGCGCCCGGTGGCGCGGATGCGAGACTACCCCCGCGCCCCCTAGGGTCACTCCCCGGACGTTTCCCCCAGATACGTCGCCCCCTCTCGTTTTGTTCACTTACCTCCCGTTAGCTGAGGGTATGCCCGACGTCCTGCTCTATGGCCTTCTCGTTCTGTGCGTCATGCCCCCGCTGGTGCCGAATTCATGGCTGCTCATCACCGCCGGGGCCATGGTGGCGGACGGCCGGCTCTCGCCCGCCCTGGTGCTGTTGGTGGTGGCGGGCGCCGCCTGCGCAGGTGACCTGATGGTGTACCGGTGCACGCGCCGGTTCGGCGGGCCGGTGCTGCGGTGGCTGCGGCGGAGTCGGCGGCGGGCCGCGCTGCTCGACTGGGCGGCGCTGCGGGTGCGTCGGCACGGCATCCCGTTCGTCATCGGGATTCGTTTCCTGCCCACCGGGCGATTCGTCGGTGCGGTCGCCGCCGGTCTCGTCGAGTTCAGGCTGAGCCGCTTCCTCTGCGCGTCGGGAATCGCCGAGACGGTGTGGGCCTCGTACTCGCTGGCTGTGGGTGTGCTCGGTGGGATCGCCGCAGGTGGGCCGTTCTTCGGGGCGCTGGCCGGGGTGGCGCTCTCGTGCGCCGTGGCGACGTTGGCGGGCGGCGTGCAGTGGTTCGCGCGGTGGCCCGAAGGTGTCACATCGCGCGCAGGAACGTCGTGAGTGCCTCGTTGAAGGCGGCCGGCTCTTCCATGTTCGGGTAGTGCGCGGAATCGGGAAGGGACATCGAACCGCCGTCGGCGACGCTCTTCGTCAGGCGCTCGGCCATGCCGATGTGGTCCGGTGAGTCGAGGGCGCCGTTGATGGCGCGGACCGGGACCGTGAGTGCGGCGGCCCGGTTCCAGGTGTCGGGCAGCGGGACACTCCAGTCGGGTTCGTCGGCGGTGTGCTTGGACATGGTGCTCCATGTCATCGCGCGCAACCGGTCGACGACTTGGGGGTCGAGATCGTCGAGCGCCCGGTGCGGGCCCGCACCGAAGGCCGTGAACGCCTCGACCGCGGCCGCCACGTCACCCGCGGCCATCGCGGACTGCCACGTGCCCCAGAGCCCGGTGGTCCACGGGTCCGTGAAGTACGGCTCGCTCGTCCCGGCGCCGCTGATGATCACGCCGTCGACCAGCTCCGGGTGCTCAAGGGCGGTGTCGACGGCGAGGCTCGCGCCCATCGAGACGCCCACCAGGACCGCCGGGCCGAGCCCCAAGTGCCGCAGCAGCGCGGCCAGATCGTCGGTGTGCCGGAAGGGCGCCGTGGCGTTGGGTGACTGCCCGTGGCCCCGGGCGTCGGGCGCGATGACGCGATGCTCCGAGGACAGGAAAGGGATCTGGTCGTCCCACATGCGGTGGTCGAGGAAGCCGCCGTGCAGGAGGACGAGCGGGCGGCCGGAACGGGTGCCTTCGTCGAGCCAGAAGAGGTCGGACATGACAACCAGGTTGTCATGTCCTGCGGTCACCGGCAAGGCGAATGACAACCCAGGTGTCATGATGGCGGGGTGAGTGAGAAGAGAGCAGACGTGGCGGAACGCCTCTTCGAGGTCTTCGACCTCGTGGGCCCGCTGTACCGCCGTACGTACGTCAAAGTGGAGCGCGACGTCGCCGCCGAAGGGCTGTCCGTAGGGGTGCGCGCCGTGCTCACCATGCTGTACGGGAGGGGCCCCATGACGGTCCCGCAGATGGGCCGGTTCCAGGCGCTGAGCCGCCAGTTCGTGCAGCGCATGGTCAACGACGCCGCCGCGCTCGGCTACGTGGAGACGGCACCCAACCCCGCCCACAAACGCTCCTCCCTGATCCGGCTGACCGAGGAGGGGCGCACCGTCATCGGCTCCGTGCACGACCGCGAGCGGGACGCCCTGCACGGAATCGCCGGAGACCTCACCGAGGAGGACATCGACACGACCCTGCGCGTCCTGTCCAGCCTGCTCACCGTCATGGACGACTGAGCCTCGCTGTCGTGGACGCCTGAGTCCCGCCGTCATGGACGACTGAGCCGCCCCCGCGCCACCAGCTCCACCGTCGTCGCCACCGCGATCGCCTGTACGGCCATCAGCGCCACCAGCACGAACAGTTGCACCGCACCGGCGTTCACCGGCGACGCCCCGCCCAGCAGCATCCCCACGAACGCCCCGGGCAGCGTCACGAGCCCCACCGTGCGCGTCTGGTCCAGGCCGGGGAGCAGGGCGTCGGACGCGGTGGGGCGGGCGATCTCCAGGCGCGCCTCGTGGGGGAGCAGGCCGAGCGCCAGGCACGCCTCCACCTCGCCCTTGCGCGCCGTCAGTTCGTCGAGGGCGCGGCGCCCCGCGAGCACGGTCGCCGTGAGGGCGCCGCCGATGAGGATGCCGGTCACCGGGATCACGGCGATGCCCCGCAGCGGGAGGAGGCCGCAGGCGATGAGCGCCGCGACGAGCGGCGCCACCGGCGCCACGATCGGCAGCGCCGCCCACACCCAGGTCCGGTTCGACGTGAGACGGCGGCCCGCCGTGCGCGCGGCCACCGCCGACATGAGCAGCAGGAAGGCCAGCAGCGCCGCGCCGTGCCGCACCACCCAGCCGATCACGAGCGACACCACGGCCAGCTGCGCCGCCGCCCGCACCCCCGCGACCGCGATGTCCCGGGCCCGCCGCCGCGAGCCGTCAGGGGAGAGCCGGTACACCGCCGCCACGGCGGCCGCGATCGCCAGCAGGGCGACGAGCGCCGCCGCGAGGGTGCCGCCCACGGGGAGGAGGGTCGCCGCTGCCTGGACTCGAACACGCACGCAAGCAGCGTAGAGCGCCCCGACCTGGGAACCGGTGCTGTTCACTGCTTGATCAGTGAGCGAGGATGGGCGGGTAACGATGCGCGATGACGATGCGTGAAGTTGCCGCGACTGAGAACGCGACTGAGAAAGAGGGCTGACCGTCATGGCACAGCAGGTGCAGGGCGTGATCGCGCGGGCCAAGGGCGCCCCCGTGGAGATGGCGACGATCACGGTGCCGGACCCGGGTCCCGGCGAGGCCGTGGTGAAGATCCAGGCGTGCGGGGTCTGCCACACCGATCTGCACTACCGGGAGGGCGGGATCAACGACGAGTTCCCGTTCCTGCTCGGTCACGAGGCGGCGGGTGTCGTCGAATCGGTGGGGGACGGGGTGAGCGAGGTCGCCCCCGGTGACTTCGTGATCCTCAACTGGCGCGCGGTGTGCGGACAGTGCCGCGCCTGCAAACGAGGACGCCCGCAGTACTGCTTCGACACCCACAACGCGAAGCAGCGGATGACCCTGGCCGACGGCACCGAGCTGTCGCCCGCGCTCGGCATCGGGGCCTTCGCCGAGAAGACCCTCGTCGCCGCCGGGCAGTGCACCAAGGTGGACCCGGCCGCCTCGCCGGCCGCCGCCGGCCTCCTCGGCTGCGGCGTGATGGCCGGGCTCGGCGCCGCGATCAACACCGGGAACGTGGGGCGCGGCGACTCCGTCGCCGTCATCGGCTGCGGCGGCGTGGGCAACGCCTCCGTCGTCGGCGCCCGCCTGGCAGGCGCCGCGAAGATCATCGCCGTGGACATCGACGACAAGAAGCTCGCCACGGCGCGCGAGCTGGGCGCCACCCACACCGTCAACTCCCGCTCCACCGACCCGGTCGAGGCCGTGCGCCAGCTCACCAGCGGCTTCGGCGCCGACGTCGTCATCGACGCGGTGGGCCGCCCGGAGACGTACGAGCAGGCCTTCTACGCGCGCGACCTGGCGGGCACCGTCGTCCTCGTCGGCGTGCCGACGCCGGAGATGAAGCTCGAACTGCCGCTGCTCGACGTGTTCGGGCGCGGCGGCGCGCTCAAGTCGTCCTGGTACGGCGACTGCCTGCCGTCCCGCGACTTCCCGATGCTCGTCGACCTCTACCTCCAGGGCCGCCTCGACCTCGACGCGTTCGTGACCGAGACCATCGCCCTGGACGACGTGGAGAAGGCGTTCGAGCGGATGCACCACGGCGACGTACTGCGTTCGGTGGTGGTGTTCTGATGACCGGGACGACCGCTGACGGGGCCCGCGTCGACCACCTCGTCACCTCCGGCACGTTCTCCCTCGACGGGGGCACGTGGGACGTCGACAACAACGTGTGGATCGTCGGCGACGACCGCGAGGCGATCGTCATCGACGCCGCGCACGACGCCGACGCCATCGCCGAGGCCGTCGGCGAGCGGCGGCTCGTCGCGATCGTGTGCACGCACGCCCACGACGACCACATCGACGCCGCCCCCGCGCTCGCCGAACGCACCGGCGCGCCGATCCTGCTGCACCCCGCCGACACCGAGCTGTGGGCCCGTACGTACCCGGACCGCAAGCCCGACGGTGAGCTCGCCGATGGCCAGCGACTCGTCGTCGCGGGCGTGGAGTTGACGGTGCTGCACACGCCGGGGCACTGCCACGGCGCGGTCAGCCTGTACGCTCCCGCGCTCGGCACCGTGTTCACCGGGGACACCCTCTTCCAGGGCGGCCCCGGCGCCACCGGGCGGACCTTCAGCGACTTCCCGACCATCGTGGAGTCGATCAAGGAGCGGCTGCTCACGCTGTCGGCCGAGACCGTCGTACGCACCGGACACGGCGACAGCACGACGATCGGAGCCGAGGCTCCGCACCTCGACGAGTGGATCGCGCGGGGTCACTGACCCTTCGGTCCGGGGTGGGTCCGACGGCGTTTCGGCCGCGGGGCTCCGCCCCGGACCCCGCTGCTCAATCGCCGCAGGGGCTCAAGTGGGCCAGAACCGTCTTGCCGCCCCTCGGGTCCGCCCGCACGCTCCAGCGGCGGGCGAGTGCCTGCACCAGGGTGATGCCCCGGCCCGACTCGGCCGTCCGGGAATCCGGCTTCAGGTGGGGGACCCCCGGCGCGTCGTCGTGCACGGCCACGGTCAGCTCGCCGGAGTCCAGGCGCAGGCTCATCCGGCAGTGATGTCCCCGCTCCTTGGTCGCGTTGGCGACCAGCTCGGACGCCACCAGCTCGGCGTCCGGCGCGGTGGCTCCGCCGTGCCCGGCCAGAAACCGTCGGGTCAGCCGCCGGGCCCAGCGGGCGGCGCCCGAGCCCTGCGGCATCAGGAATTCCACGCGCGCGGCACGCCGGTCGGCGTCCCTCGACGCACGCATGACGACCACTCCCTCTCTCGCTTTCCGTACGCGGGTGGTGCCCGGTGACGGTCCCTCTTCCCGCCGCGCCGCGGCGCCACCCACACCTCGTGCACCGAGTGCCCCGCACCGGCGGGTTCAGGCCGTGTCAGCCGCTTTCGGTGGGATGCGGGTGCGCCAGGGTGTCGAGGAAGCGGTCGAGCGCGGGCGAAGAGGCGCCGTCGGCGCAGTGGGAGCGCTCCACCTGCGGTATCGGCAACTTGCCCAGATGTGGTGCACGGGTTTCCAGGGCCCGGGTCAAATGGAGCCGCTCCAGGGCCCGCTCGGCGGCGCAGGAGCGTACGTACTCGATCACGGTGACGCCCAGATGGTCCGCGTGACTGCGGACCGCGGCGTACTCATCGGGCGTGAAGAGCTCCCGCAGGAGCGCGGTACTACCGTCCATGTCGGCATGATGCCGCCCCGCGTCCCGCCGCGCGGGCGGATGGCATATTCACCCCTCGTTAGCGTGGAGTTGGGGTCGTTCGATGGCGCGCGCCCGGGGCGACGCCACTCAGAAGCGGTCGGGATCCGCCGCCGCCCAGTCGGCGGCCCAGGCCGCGGGCGGCTCACCGGTCAACTCGCCGGGCTCCAGCCACTGGTGGAGGTGCGCGTAGGACACCGGCAGGTCCGCCGTGTTGCGCCGCATGAGCTGGTGCGGGCGCAGTTCGCGCGGATCGCTCACCCCCATCGACGCCATGATCTGCGTGGCGCTGCGCACGGTCGCCTGCTGGTAGCGGTGGACGCGCTCGGCCTTGTCGGCGACGTCCAGGGCGCGCACGCGCCGCGGGTCCTGCGTGGTGACGCCGACCGGGCAGGTGTTGGTGTGGCAGCGCTGGGCCTGGATGCAGCCGACCGCGAACATCATGGCGCGCGCCGCGTTCGTGAAGTCGGCGCCCTGGACGAGGCGTTTGACGATGTCGGCGCCGGTGGCGACCTTGCCGCTCGCGCCGATCCGGATGTGCTCGCGCAGGCCAGAGCCGACGAGCGCGTTGTGGACCGTGATCAGGCCTTCGGTGAGCGGGGTGCCGAGGTGGTCGGCGAACTCCAGCGGCGCCGCGCCCGTGCCGCCCTCCGAGCCGTCCACGATCACGAAGTCCGGCGTCACGCCCTCCGCGGCCATCGCCTTGCACACCGCGAGGAACTGCGCGCGCGAACCCACGCACAGCTTGAACCCGACCGGCTTGCCGTGCGTCAGCTCCCGCAACTCGGCGAGAAATCTCACCAGTTGGCGTGGCGTGTCGAACTCGCGATGGTACGGCGGTGACACCACGGTCCGCCCTTCGGGCACGTCCCGTACGCGGGCGATCTCCGCGTTGACCTTGCCGCCCGGCAGTACGCCGCCGATCCCCGGCTTCGCGCCCTGTGACAGCTTCAGGGACACGCACTTGACCCGGTCGTCGGCCGCCTTGTCGGCGAACTCGGCACGGTCGAAGCGGCCGTCGCTCGTGCGGCAGCCGAAGTAGCCGGTGCCGATCTCCCACACCAGGTCGCCGCCGTGCGCGAGGTGGTGGTCGGACAGGCCGCCCTCCCCGGTGTCGTGCGCGAAACCCCCGAGGGCCGCGCCCTTGTTGAGGGCGCGGATCGCGTGGCTGGACAGGGCGCCGAAGCTCATCGCGGACACGTTGAGCAGCGCCATGTCGTACGGCCGGGCGCAGTCGGGGCCGCCGACGCGGACGGTGGGCGGCCGCTCGGGCGGGTCGACCGGGCGCAGTGACGGCACCAGGAACTCGTGCCCGGAGGCGTACACGTCGCGCTCGGTGCCGAACGGCTCCTCGGCCTCCGCCCGCTTCGCCCGCTCGTACACGATGCTGCGTACGTCCCGGTCGTAGGGCCTGCCGTCGTAATTGCGCTCCACGAAGTACTGCTGCATCTCGGGGCGCAGGGACTCCATCAGGAAGCGCAGGTGCCCGGCGATCGGATAGTTGCGCAGGACGGAGTGGCGCGACTGGACGAGATCCCACACGCCGAGCGAGGCGAGGGCGAGGAGCGGGCCCGCGGCCGCCCACCACCACGGTGAGAGCAGCAGCGACAGAGCCACGGTGGCGGCCGACCCGGCGACGGCGACGAGGAACACGACGAATCTGCGCACCCGTCGAGTCAATCGCACACGGAGCCGCGCGTCATTCCGGCGGGCGGGGTGGACCCCCGCCGATGATCTCCGATAAGTTAGGCAAGGCTTACCTAATGGAGGTTCGGGATGGGTGTCCGACAGATCGCTGCCGCCGTGCCCAGCACGGCGGCCCACGCACGCTCCGTGCTCGCCGCCGCATGGACCTGCGGCGTCACCACCGATGTGGGGCAGGACGACCTCGTCGGCGCGCACCGCGTCGCCGACGACGGCAGCGTGCGCATCACGCCGCCGGACGACAGTGTGCTGGCCGCCGCCGTGCTCTGCTCACCGCACGGACGGCCCACCGCACTCCTGGAGTTCGCCGACGCGGCGCCCGTCCCCGTGCGCGACCGGGTGCGCGCGCGGGTGTGGCTGTCGGGTGAACTGGTCCCGGAGGGCGAGGAGTTGGTGCTGCGTGCCGAACGCGCGGTCGTGCAGAGCCGCGGCGAGCGCGTCGGCGTCGACCTCGACGAACTCGCCGCCACCGCCCCTGACCCGCTGGCGCTCGCCGAACCCCGCCTGCTCACCCATCTCGCCGACGCCCACCCGGAGGCCGTCGAGCAGCTCACCCGGCTCATCACGCCCGACAGCCTGCACGGCGTCGTCCGCGTGCAGCCGCTGGCAGTCGACCGGCACGGTCTGACGCTGCGTCTGGAACGGGCGCGCGGACAGGCCGACGTGCGCCTCGCGTTCCACCGGCCGGCCGACGACCTCGGCTCGCTCACCGAGCGCATGCACTGCCTGCTCGCCTCGGCGCAGTCCGTCAGCCGCCGCCGGCGCTGACCTTCTCGCGGGCCGCCGACTGCTCGGGCAGCGACTGCCGCCCGCTCGGCGGTCGCCGGAACGCCCAGTCCATGCGGGGCTCCACGACGTACCGGAACACGCGGCGCACCGGCTCCGTGCACAGCACCGTGATGAGCGCGATCGCCGCCGCCGTCACGGCCAGTTCGCCGAGCGGGGTGTGCAGCCACGGGTGGTCGTACCACTGCCCGAACCGGGAGGCCTTGATGACGAAACCGTGCAGCAGGTACGCGTAGATCGTCCCCGTCCCGAGCACCGTGAACCACAGCCTGCGACCCGGCACCCACGCCAGGAAGCAGGCGGTCAGCACGAGCGCGAGGACGAACAGGGCGGGCGTCGCGAACAGGCCCGCCCACGCGGGCACGCCCCGCCCCACCACGCTGCCCCGGTGGAAGAACCAGCCCGCGTCGAACCACGGCGCCGCCCAGTACGCCGCGACCAGGGTCACGAACGCCACCGGCAGCGCCGCCCACCGCACCCGCCACGTCCGCAGCCGCGAGAAGTGCTCGGGCCGCAGCACCAGGCCCACCACGAAGAACGGCAGGAACTGCAGGACCCGTTGGAGCGCCAGGTCGCCGCCGGTGTCCGGGGACATCGACACGGCGGTGGCCACGACGAGCGAGATCAGCACGGGGTGGCGCAGTTGCAGCCACAGCGGCGTGGTGAGCCGCCAGATGAAGAGGGCCACCAGGAACCACATCAGATACCACGGGTCCAACAGGCTGATCGGATAGCCCGGATCGTCCTGCGCCCAGCGGTAGAACAGCGTGTACGCCACCTCGAAGACGACGTACGGCACGACGACGCCGGTCACCAGGCGCTTCAGCCGCTTCGGCGCCATGTCGAAACTGCGCGAGAAGTACCCCGAGACCAGCGCGAACGCCGGCATGTGGAAGGCGTAGACGGTCAGATACACCGCCGTCACCGCGCGCGAGCCGTACGTCAGTGGTTCCCACGCGTGGCCACAGGCCACGAGGACGATCGTCAGGAACTTGACGTTGTCGAAGTACGATTCGCGCGCCATAGGCCGTTGGTTGAGCGATGCCATCGCGTGGTGTGTGCCCCTCGTCGAAAGACGGTCCAAGCCCCCGCCTGTACCCGTCGCCGACCGTTCCATGACTTGAGGCGTGAAACAAGGGTCTTTTGGGGCAGTAGAGGCATTCTTTGGTCACGAGGCACACGAAAGGGGCCCTCGGCGACGGTGGGGGAACCGTCGCCGAGGGCCCGTCCGGGGCGGTGGATCAGACCGCGGTGTACGCGCCGTCCACCAGGTGGTAGCTGCCGGCGACGAACGATGCGCGGTCCGACAGCAGGAACGCGATCAGTTCGGCGACCTCTTCGGCGTGACCGAGGCGGCCCGCCGGGTGCAGCGCGACGAGACCGTCGTGGGCGGCCTTGTCCATCTCCTTGAGCAGCGGCGTCTCGATGAAGCCAGGGCCGACCGCGTTGACGCGAATGCCCTTGGCCGCGTACTCGGCGGCCGCCGTCTTCGTCAGTCCTACGACGCCGTGCTTCGCGGCGACGTACGCGGGCGATCCCGCGAAGCCGACCGAGCCGAGGATCGAGGCGACGTTCACGATGGCGCCGCCCTTGCCCGCGGCCTGCATCGCGGGGAGTTCGTAGCGCATCGAGTAGAAGACGCCGTCGAGGTTCGTGCGCACGACGCGGTTGTAGACGTCGATGTCGTACTCGCCGGTGGGCGCGCTCGCGCCGCCGATACCGGCGTTGTTCACGGCCAGGTCGAGCCCGCCGAACGTGTCGACGGCGAAGCCGACGGCCGCCTCCACGGAGGCCGGGTCGGTCACGTCGACGGCGACGGCGGCGGCCTTCAGGCCCTCCGACTTCAGCGTCTCGGCGGCCTCCTTGGCGCCCTGCTCGTTGTAGTCCGCGATGACGACGCTCGCGCCGCCTCGGCCGAGGCGGCGGGCGGTGGCCAGGCCGATGCCGGAGGCGGCGCCGGTGACGAGGGCGGTCTTCCCCGCGAACTCGGCGGCGTAGTCGGGAAGTTGGGCGGTGGTGGGGGTGGTGCTCATGGTGCGGTTCACTTTCTGGTGGCGTCTTCGGGGGCTGCCGCGCGGGCGGCCTCCGCTATGAGGGCGTCGTAGGCCCGCGCGACCAGATCGGCGAGGTCTTCGGCGTCCGTGCTGTCCGCGCCGCGCGCCCAGGTGCGCAGCGCGGCGGTCAGCACTCCGGCGGCGGCGCCGACGACGACCTCGGGACGCGGGTCCCTGGTCGGGTCGGTGCCGAGCCGGTCGGCGATGATCGTTACGGATTCGTCCTGGGCGTCCACCCGGATCCGTTCGTACGCGGCGAACAGGGCGGGCTCCGCGTCGACGACGGCGTACAGCTCGCGCAGCCGCGGACGGTGGTGCCAGGCGGGGGTGGACCGGTCGGAGAGGTAGTCCGCGACCGCGCCCCGGTAGGCGAGCAGTGGGGGCTCGTCGGCGGGGCGGGCGCGCAGCGCCGCGTTGATGCCGGCGCCGTCGGCGCGGGTGAAGTCGAGGGCCGCGTCCTCCTTGCCGGAGAAGTGCCGGCTGAAGGTGCGGCGCGTGACGTCGGCGCGTTCGGCGATCGCCTCGACGGTGACGTCCGCGAGCCCGCGTTCCAGGACCAGCTCCACGGCGGCCTCCGCGAGCGCCTCGCGCGTCCGCCCGGCCTTGGCCTTGCGGCGGTCGCCGGTGGGCGGGGTGGTGGTCGCGTCGTTCGCCTTCATGCCTTCGAGGGTACACCTTCATGTCCCGATGGGACATATGTCCCGTTGAGACATTTCTGCGGGGTCCTGGGGAGTGGCGTCAGGCGTGCCAGTGCCCGTGCAGGGCGGCGGTGGTGAAGCCGGGCCCGTAGGCGACCATCGTGCCGCGGGCGCCTGCGGCGGGCGGTTCGTGGTGGGTGCGTTCCAGGACGCGCAGGACGCTCGGCGCCCCGAGGTTGCCCTCGTCGGCCAGCGTGTCCGTGGAGTGCCGTGCGGCTTCGGCCCCCAGGTCGAGCGCCGCCGCCGTGTCGGTGATGATGCGCGTGCTGCCGGGGTGGATCACGGGGAAGTCGGTTCTGCGGCCGTCCAGCCAGCCGACGAGCGCGGGCAGTACGTCGTCGGCCGCCGTCAGAGCCGCCTTGGTCGAGTCGAAGTGGAAGCCGTCCGGTGCGACCCGGCCGCTGTAACGGTCGACGCTGTCCGGGAGCACGTACTCGAAGCTCTCCTCGACGGCCATGCCAGGGCCCCGGGGCCGGGCCGTGACGATCGCCGCGGCGGCCGCGTCGCCGAAGAGCGCCTTGTAGATCATCGACTGGATGGTGGTGTCGCTGTGCTGATAGACGCCGGAGATGGCCTCCGCCGCGACCACGAGCACGGTGTCGTCCGGCCGGGCCGCCACCAGGTCCGCGGCGCGGATCAGGGCCTGCGTGCCACCGGCGCACGCCAGGGTGGTGAGGGCGATGCGCCGGGTGGTCGGCGGGAGCCCGAGCCGGTTCATGAGGTGGATGTCGAGGTTCGGGACGGACCAGCCGGTCGAATGCGTCGTGATGACGGCGTCGATGTCCCCGGCGGTGAGCCCGCCCGCTTCGAGCGCGGCCGTGGCCGCCTGCTCGGCGAGGTCGAGCGCGTCCAGGAACGTGGTGCGGGACCGTTCCTGCACCCCCGAAGTGCCCGACACCGTCGGCGAGTCGAGCGGCCGGGCGAAGTACCGCGTGCGGACGCCGCAGTTGGCGATGACGCGCAGGATCGCGGCGAGGCGCGGGTGGTCGTGGTGGTGGGAGCGGATGTCCTCGGCGATCTCGGCGGTGCCTATCTTGTGGGCGCCGAAGACGGTCTGGGGCTGTGATATGTAGGCGGGCACGAAGCGACTCCCACTCGGCTGGGTTCGGGCGTGGGGGGTGTCGCTCAACGTACTTCACCGTGCCGAACGGGTCTCCTGTCGCCTCCGTTCAGCTCGCGTGAAGGTAGGGGGCACGCAGATGGGCCCGGCGCGAACCGGGGTGGAAGACGAGGATGATCAGGCGGGCGCCCGGGGCCGTGAGCGGCTGGGCGGCGCAGGTGGTGACCCAGCCCGGACCGTGCTTCGCGTGCAGCAGCGGGCGTTCGTCGCCGTCGGGGTGGACGGACGCGCCGCCGGCCTCGTAGATGGGCGCCGCCTCGGGGTCTGCGAGGATCTCCTTCTCGATCTGCAACAGGGTGTCGTCGTCGGGTCGCGAGGCCAGTGCCGCGCGCAACTGGGGCATGACCAACGGGGCCCACGCCGTGGACCAGTTCGTCAGGGACGTGCGGGCCGCCGCGTCGAGCAGCATCCAGCGCATGGTGTTCGTCGGGACCCGGGAGTCCGGGAACAGCTCGGTGAACGCCGCGTTGCACGCCAGCAGGTCCCACGACGCGTCCGTCACATAGGCCATGTGCGAGATGCCGTCGACCGCCTCCTGCCACACGCCGGGAACCTCCTTGCCTGCGCTGAAGTTCAGCGGCCCCGGAGGGTCCTGCAGCAGCGCGTACCGGCAGAGCAGGATCCACTCCTGCTCGTTCAGCCCGAACAGCCGGGCCACGTCCCGCAGCAGCTCCGCCGGAGCGTTGGGGTAGGTGCCCGACTCCAGCCGGTGATAGGTGCCGAGCGTCCGGTGCAGCAGCTGGTCGACCTGGTGCTGGGAGAGTCCGGGGGCGCGGCGCCCCTGTCCCGTCGGCCTGCTGAAGCCATGGGATTCAGGGGCGATGAGGGCGCGCCGTTCACGGAGCAGGGCGCGAAGCGCCTTCTTGTTCATGGTGGGTAATCCCTCGTTGTTCACGCCGAGTTGAGCGAGAGCAGTCTAAATAGTCCTAAGGTCTTTGGTAATAAACATTGCCCGAAGAAAACGATCAGACGGTGCGTCATGATGAGCGGAGTTGGGTTGCCCACCTGCTGGTTTCTTCGGTCATGAGCGAGTGAGCACGGCCGCGCGGCACCTGTGCCGGGCCGCTCGAAAATGGCCGAAATTTCCCGCTGGAGGTAACCCACGCACCTCCGGGGCCGTTCACGTGAGTGCGAGTGGGGCCGGGCCACCAATTGCGATCGATGTGGCCGGAAAATGCGTTGCGAGACGCAAACGCCCACGCTCGTCCGGGCGGCCGACGGAGGTCACTGGCTGCGGTCGGTGCCGTCACTCGCCATCACGTAGCGGCCACGGTACCGACCGCGCCCGGTCCTCACGGCCGTGTCACCCACCGGCCCTGTGCACCGCGCGCACATAGTCCTCCGCCGCCGCGTCGAGACCGATGTCGTGCTGGGCGCGCTCCGACAAGTACCAGCGGTGTTCCAGGAGTTGGTGGTACAGCTCGGCCGGATCCATGGCGCTGGGAACGCGGTCGCGGACGGCGCGCACCGTGGGGCGGAACACGTCACGGACCCAGCGGTGGGCGAGCACTTCCGGCCGCGCGTCGGTGGCGTCCTCCTGCGTCGCCATCCAGCTCTCCAGGTCGCCGAGCAGCCGCCGCGCCTGGTTCTCCTCGGCGTCCATTCCGGTCAGCCGCAGCAGCTGACGCTGGTGGTGCCCCGCGTCGACGACCTTCGGTACGAAGGTGACGGTGTCGCCGTGCGGGGAGCGCGATATCTGCATCTCGGCCACGTCGAAACCCAGGTCGTTCAGGCGGCGGATGCGGCGCTCCATGTAGTGGTGCTTGCCCGCCGGATACACGGACGTGCGGGTGAGCTCGCTCCACAGGTCCGAATAGCGCGACACGATCTCCGTGCCGAACTCGATCGGGTCGATGGAGGGGTGCAGCGCGCCCGAGGCCTCCAGGTCGAGCATCTCGCCCGCGATGTTCACGCGCGCGAGATCGATGTCGTACTCGCGCTGCCCGTCGCTCAGCCGCGGATGCAGCTCGCCGGTCTCGGCGTCCACGAGATACGCGGCGTACGCGCCCGCGTCCCTGCGGAAGAGGGTGTTGGACAGCGAGCAGTCGCCCCACGCGAAACCGCTCAGGTGCAGGCGGACGAGGAGCACCGCGAGCGCGTCCATCAGACGGTGCACGGTCGTCGGCCGCAGCGTCGTCTCGAACATGGAGCGGTAGGGCTGAGAGCCGCCCAGGTGGCGGGTGATGAGGACGGGTTCGAGGGGCGTGCCGTCCGGCTGCTCGCGGCCCGTCACCACGGCCAGCGGGTCCACCGCCGGGATGCCCAGGCGGTCGAGCGTGCGCAGCAGTTCGTACTCGCGCAGCGCCGGGCGCTCGGCCAGCTCCTTCACGGCGACGACCTCGTCGCCCGCGCGCGCGTAGCGCACCACGTGCCGCGAGATGCCGCGCGGCAGCGGCACCAGGTACTCCTGCGGCCACTCCTCCAACGGGATGTGCCAGGGGAGGGCGAGCAGGAGCACCGGGTGCTCCGGGTTCGTGGCGCTGATCTCGAGCGGCATGACCAACAGCGTACGGGCGCCCTGTGACAACGCCTCAGTGGTGCCGGACGGCCACCGGGTCGAAGGCGACGACCGTCCGGGCGCCGTCGGCCCACGTGACGGTCAACTCACTGTCCATGTAGGTCACTTCGGACACCGCGTCGGCGAGCGGCTGCGACTCGCCGGCCGTCAGTGACGCCAGCGCCGCGAACACCGCTGTGCCCGTCACGTCCGCCGCGAGCCTCGGCACCCGCACCCACGCCTCGTACGCCGTGCCCTCGGGCGCCCGCGCCTCGTCCCGGTCCTCCCAGCCGCGCAGCCCGACGAGGTCCGAGCGCAGGGCGTCCGTCGCCCACCCGGTCAGCGTCACGCGCGCTCCGTGCGGGGCGCCGACGACCCGGTGCACCCGCAGTTCGTACGCGCCCCGGGCCACGGTCACGCTCTCGACGCGCAGGCCCGGCACCATCGGCGGGCCCGACGTGAAGGCCGGCCGGTGCCAGGAGGCGGCCCAGCCCCAGCTGTCGCCGTGGCCCGCGCCCAGCGGATGGATGCGGCGGCGCACGCTGCCCGCGCCACCGACCTCGACCGACAGGTGGTTGTCCGCCGGGTTGGTGGGCGAGGTGGGTCCGGTGTGCGTGGAATAGGCGTGGCGGCTGTAGTGCGCGTCCACCCCTGACGCCGACTCGCCCACGTGCGGGCCGACATGGTCGCTGCCGTGGTTGTGCAGCCGCACGATCCCGTCCGCTTCAGTGGACTGCACCAGCAGGCCCGGCGCGGGCAGCGCGAGCACCCGGTCGGGGCCCTCGCTCGGCGCCGGTTCCTCGGTCGCCGTCCACAGCGGGTCGTCCTCGCCCGCGAGCAGCGCCACGAAGCCCTTCGACGCCCAGTACGGGGACGCGGGGCCCGAGTAGTGCTGGAGCGTCGCGTCGTGCGGGCCGTACCAGCCGAGGCCGAGCAGGCCCTCGTCCGTGACCGCGCCCCGGTCGAGGAAGTGCCGCAGGTTGCCGCTGATGAGGCGGCGCGACGTGCCGGGGGACAGGGGAGTGTGGCCGGTGACCGCGCCGATGCCGACGGCCGCCGACGCCGCGAACCGGTAGGTGAGCGAACGCCCGTAGTGCATCGGCGCCCCATCGCCCCCGAAGAACAGGGAGTAGCCCTCCAGGTGTTCACGCAGGCGCCCGCCGAAGCGCTCGGAGAGCGCGGTGTCGCCGGTCAGGTGCGCGTGCAGCAGCGGATACAGGTGCAGCGCCCACCCGTTGTAGTGGTCGAAGGCCCGGCCGTCGCCGTCCCGGTACCAGCCGTCGCCCTCGTACCAGGTCTCCATCAGGTCGAGGGCCCGCTGGATCGCCCGGTCCGTCGCCGCGTCGGAGCGGCCGACCGACTCCAGGAACGACGCCACCATGAACGGGAAGAGGTACCAGTTGTTCGGGGCCGGCGTGTGCGTGATCGCGCCGCGCAGCCACTTCTCCGCCCGGTCCTGTACGTCGCCGTCGAGGCGGTCCCACAGCCACGGCCGGGTCAGCGACAGGCCGAGCGCCACCGAAGCCGACTCCACCATCGGCTGGCCCTGTACGTGGTGGTCGAGGATCAGCGGCCAGGACTCGGCGTCGTCGAGGCCCGGCGTGCGGGTGCCCGCGGCGATCCCGCGCGCGTACCGGTCCAGCCAGCCGTGCGGGTCCTTGCCGCCGGCGCCCGCGACCCGGAACCCGGCCGCGAGGAACGTACGGGCGTAGCCTTCGAGGCCGTCCGAGCGGACACCGGAACCGGAGGGGCGGCCCGGCAGGTCGAGCAGGGCGCCCTCGGGGGTGGCCCAGCGCCAGGCGGCGCCGAGCAGCCCGTCGGCGACGGCCTCCCAGTGCGCGCGGGTGTAGCCGGTGTGCGGGCTCAGCGCGCGGTCCTCCGCGGGCAGTTGGAACGGGGTGGTGTTCGACCGGGTGCTGTTCAACGGGGCGGTGCTCATGCGAGGAACGCCAGCCTTTCGCGTCGTACGGGATGGGCGAAGCCGTCGCCCGCGGCCCAGCGCGCCAGTTCGCCGACCGCGGTGTCGGCGAGGCGCTGCCACTCGCTGCCCTGGGCGCCGGCCAGATGGGGCGTGATCAGCGCGTTCGGGCAGTCCCACAGCGGGTGCTCCGGGGGCAGCACCTCCGGGTCCGTCACGTCGAGCACCGCACGGATCCGGCCCGCGCGGACGACGTCGGTGAGGGCGTCCTGGTCGAGGACGGCGCCGCGCGCGGTGTTGATGAGCGCGGCGCCTGGCCGCATCGAGTTCAGCAGCTCCCGGCTCACCAGGCCGCGCGTGGCGGGCAGCAGCGGAGTGTGGACGCTCAACAGCTCGCTGCGCGTGAACAGTTCGGGCAGCGAGACCTGTTCCACGCCGAGTTCGGCGGCGTCCTCTTCGGAGACGTACGGGTCGTGCAGCAGCACCTCGAAGTCGAACGGTCGCAGGAGCTCGATGACCCTGCGGCCGATCAGCGAGGCGGACAGGATGCCCACCGTGCGGCCGTAGTTGCCGACCTCACGGGAGGTGAGCAGCCAGTCGCCGCGTTCGCGCGTGCGGTGGAAGTCGCGGGCCGATTCCAGGACGCGTTTTCCGTGCAGCAGGATCATCGCGAGGGTGTACTCGGCGACCGGCAGCGCGTTCGCCGCGGCGGCCGAGGACACCTCGATGCCGCGCTCCCAGCAGGCGTCGGTGACATGCCCGCGCACCGAACCGGCCGAGTGCACCACGGCCTTGAGGCGTGGCGCCGCCGCGAGCGCGTCCGCGTCGAGCGGCGGGCAGCCCCAGCCCGTGACGAGGACATCGACGTCGGCGAGCACCTCCTTGGCCCGCACCGTCGTCAGATCGTCGAGCACGGGCAGCGGCGCGAGGTCGCAGACCTCCGTGAGCGCGGCCATGGACCGGGGCGCGAAGACGGCCGCCGCGGCCTGGGGGGACATGGCCAGCGCCACGCGGGGCTTGCTCACTTGACCGCCCCCGCCGTGAGTCCTGACCGCCAGAAGCGCTGGAGGAAGACGAACGCGAGGACAAGGGGGAGCACCGCGAGGAGCGAGCCCATAATCACCACCGGGTAGTACTCGGGAGAGGTGGAGGCCTGACTGTTCCACTGGAACAGACCCAGGCTCACGGGGTACAGATCCTGGTTCGACAGCATCACCATCGGCAGGAAGAAGTTGTTCCAGATCGTGGTGAGCTGGAAGAGGAAGACCGTCACGAGGCCGGGCCCCAGCATCCGCAGCGCGACCTTGAAGTACGTCGCCAGCTCGCCCGCGCCGTCCACCCGCGCGGCCTCCAGGATCTCGTTCGGCACGTACCCCTGGGCGAAGATGCGGCCCAGGTACACGCCGAACGGGTTGAACAGGACCGGGACGAACACCGACCAGAAGGTGTTCACGACGCCCATCTGCGAGGCGATCAGATACAGCGGCAGCGCGAGCACCGTCTGCGGCACCATGACCGCCGCGAGCACCAGGCCGAACAGCTTCTCCTTGTGCCGGAAGTGGTACTTGTCGAAGGCGTAGCCGCAGGCGACGCTGATCAGCGCGCCGAGCGCCGCGCCCAGGACCGCGTACAGCAGGCTGTTGCCGTACCAGCGCGCGTAGAGGCCGCCGTCCATGGCGAACACGTCCTTCAGGTTCTGCACGAACGAGAAGTCGCTGAACGACAGGATGGTGCTGCTGAACAGGGCGTCGCGGGACTTGGACGCGGCGAGCACCAGCCACAGGACCGGGAGCAGCGTGTAGAGGACGGAGATCCCGACGACGACGTTGACGGTCGTGCGGCCCAGCAGCCGCGGGCGCAGGAGAGTGGAGCCGCTTGACTCGACAGTGCTCATCGGGCGTTCTCCTCGGCCGAGTTGACGCGGTTGGTCCAGCGGGTGACCCCGTAGGACAGGGCGATGGTGACGATCAGCAGGACCACCGAGGCCGCCGCGGCGAGCGAGTAGTTGTTGCGGCCGAACGCGGCGTCGTAGATGTACATGCTCGGCGAGAAGCGCGAGCTCACCATCTGCGAGGACTGGTGGAGCAGCATCGGCTCGGTGTAGAGCTGCAGCGACCAGATCATGGTGAACATCGCGACCATGACGATGGAGGACCGCACGAGCGGTGCCTTGACCTGGAGCGCCGTGCGCACCGGCCCCGCGCCGTCGACGACCGAGGCCTCCAGGACCTCCCGCGGGACTGCCTGCAGAGCCGCGTAGAAGACGACCATGTTGTAGCCGAGGTTGGACCACAGGGCGATGTTCACGATCGACGGCAGCGTGGTGTGCAGGCCGAAGAAGTCGATCGTGATGTCGGCCTTGCCGAGCACCTCGATGATCGGGCTGATGCCGGGCGTGTACAGGTACACCCAGATCAGGGCGGCGATGATGCCGGGCACCGCGTGCGGCAGGAACAGGCCCAACTGGGCCCAGGAACGCAGCCGTACGACACCGGAGTCCAGCAGCAGCGCGAGCGCGAGGGAGCCGATCACCATCAGCGGAATGTAGATCACGCAGTACAGCGCGACCGTGCTGAGACCGTCCAGGAACGTCGGGTCGCCGAGCACGGCGGCGTACGAGCGCAGGCCCACGAAGACGCTGCGTTCGGCGCCGAAGCCGAGGCCCGGCTGGTCGTCGCTGAACAGGCTCAGCCAGATCGCCGTCGCCACCGGGGCCAGGAAGACCAGGCCGAGGAGGACGAAGAACGGGGTCATCAAGACGCCCGCCGCACCGCCTCGCCGGCGCCTGGCCGCCCGCCGTGCCTTGTGTCCGGGCTGTTCACCGGCCGGCTTCGGCGGGGCCGGGGCCGTGGGGGCATGGGCTGTCGCTGTCATGGGGGTCACCTGCCTTTCGGGGCGCGGGCGTTCATGTGGAGTGCTGGGTGGTGCTGAGGCCGAGCGCCTTGAGGTCCGGCATCGTGCCGTCCTGCGCGGCGTGCATGGAGGACAGGACCGTGCCCGCACCGGCGCCCGCGCGGGCGAAGGAGTCCTGGATGACGGTGCCGGTGGCGGTCATCCGCGGGCCCCAGGTCCAGTCGGCGCCGATCTTGTGGGCCTCCTCCTCGAAGAGGCCGTAGATGTCCTGGCCGCCGTAGTACCCCTCGTCGAACGCCTCGCGGCCCACCGGGACGAGCTCCGTCACCGCCGGGTACGCGCTGCTCACACCGCTGGTCAGACGCGCCTTGAGGGCGTCGGGGCTGGCGACCTGCCACTCGAGGAACTCCATGGCGGCCTCGGGATGGCGGCTGTCCTTCGTCACGGCGAACGAGGAACCGCCGTGGGTGCCGAGGCTCGGACGCTTCGCATCCCACTGCGGCAGCGGGGCGATCCGCCACTTGCCCTTCTGCCCGGGCTGCTTCGTCAGCTGCGCGCCCGCTTCCCAGGCGCCGCTGAGCCGGGTCAGGACCTGGCCGTTGCCGATCTGGGCGTCGTAGATGCGGGCCGTGGAGGAGTTGACGTAGACGAGCTCCTCGTCGATGAGGCGCTGCCAGTACGCGGCGATCTTCCGCGTCGGGGCGTCCGTCAGGGAGACGTTCCAGGCGCCCTTCGACGTGTCGAACCACTGGGCGCCTGCCTGCCAGGCCCAGCAGGCGAACTGCGTGAAGCTGTCCGTGGGGAACACGGTCAGCCTGCGGCCGCCGCCGGTGCGCCGCACGGCCCGCGCGAGCGCGGCGAACTCGTCCCAGGTACCGGGGACTTCGAACCCGTAGTGGTCGAAGAGGTCCTTGCGGTAGTGCATGACCATCGGCTCGATGTCGCTCGGGACGGCGTGGGTGTGCTTCTCGAACGTCGTCTGCGCGAGCGACTGGGGCAGCAGCTTCCTCTTGAGGTCGTCGCTCATCAGCGACGTGATGTCGAGGGTGACGCCGTCGATGGCGAAGCCCGGCAGTTGGGGGTACTCGATGGTGGCGATGTCGGGGGCGTTGCCCGCGCGCGCCGCGTTGCTGAGCTTCATGTACCCCTGCGTGCCGGCGGGGGTCTGCTCGTACTCGACCCGGATGTGGTCGTGGGTCCTGTTGAACTCGTCCACCACGGCCTGGCTGCCGCGCATCGCGGACCAGAACGTGATGGTCGTCCTGCCACTGCTACCGGCGGTGCCGGACGTGCCGGATGTGCTGCTTTCGCTCCGAGATCCTGTGGACGCGCTGTCGTCCCCGCTACAGGCGCTCAGGGCGCCCGTCAGCGGCAGCGCGGAGATCGCGGCGAGCATGGATCGACGGTTCGGTCGACCAGGCATGGGTGCCTCCCGCGGCTCTGCGGCTCCTGCGTGTTCGAGTCACGGGAATCCTGATCGGTTCGCGAGAGACGGTCAATAGATCGATCAGAAGAAAATGAATCGATCAAACGCTCATTGTGCGGCGGGGGTTGAGGGAACCGGATCGCGATACGGGGCGGAACGGGTGGAACCCCGCACCTTGAGCGTCGGCAGCACCTGGACGCGGTGGGCGGGTCCGGCCGGGCCGCCCGCCGCCTGCTCGCCGAGGCGGCGCAGCAGCAGTTCTGCGGCCGTCCGGCCGATCTCCGCCTTCGGCGGGGACACTGCCGTCAGCGGGGTGCCGCCGAGGCCGGCGACGACATCGTCGTACGCGATGGCGGAACAGTCCTCCGGGACGCGGAGCCCGGCGTCGCGCAGCGACTGGACGAGCATCAGGGCGTCGACGTCGCCGTGCAGCAAGGCGCCCGTGGCGCCCAACTCGCCCAGCAGGGACGGGAGATCGAGTGGTTTCCCGGAGTGTCCCGCCGCCTCGTCAGCGTCGGCTGTGGCGCTCGGCGAGCTGAGGGCGAGCGCCCACTTGTCGACCCGCGGGTGCTCGGCGGCGATCTCGGTGAACGCGGCGCGCACGGCGCGCGCCGTCGGGCTGTCGTCGCGCGCCGCGAGCACGATGCGCCGGTGGCCGAGCCCCGTGAGGTGCTCGACGGCGAGGTGCACCCCGTACCAGTGGTCCGTGCACACGGTGTCCACGGCGTGCACCGCGCTGCCCCTGCGCGGCCTGCGCTCCATCACGACCGTGGGCACGTCGACGCGCGCCAGCCAGGCGTAGTCGTCCTCCTCGGTGGCGCGGCTGCGCCAGCGCGGCGCGATCAGCAGGGCGCGCGCCCCGTCCGCCAACGCCCGCTCCACGATGGGCTGTTCGGCGCCCGGCGCGGCCGGCGCGATGTGCAGGGCGATGCGGACCCCGGCCTCCTCGAACGCGGTACGGGCGCCGTGCAGCATCTCGTACAGGTACGCGTGGCGTTCGGGGACGACGACGGCGACGGGGCCGCCGTCCGGTGCCGGGTCGAGCGCGGACGCGGCACCCTCTGTGCGCTCACGGCCCTGGCCCGCGTCCTGCTCCGGCAGGATCGGGCGGACGGTGCCGTGGCCGCGCCGCAGCTTGCCGGTGCGCGCGAGTTCCTCCACGTCGCGGCGGAGCGTCACGACCGACACCGCGAGCTCCGTGGCCAGGTCGCTGACCCGCGCCGCGCCGCGCGCCTGTACGGCGGCGAGGATCCGTTGCCGCCTCAGATCGACCGGTTCGCGCATGCTGCTGGCCCCCTCGTAACCCGCTGGTATCGCTGTTCGTTTGAGCGTTTTTCTGAACGCTTCGGCCGAGCATAACCAGCGGGCGCGGGCGGGCGTCAGCCCTCCGTCGGATTCGGCTCCGGCGGTACGCGATCGAGGACGATGCCGAAGTGCTGGTCGTAGGCCTTGAGAACGGCGGCGTCGGTGGGGAGTTCGGTGCGGGTGCGCTCGCCGTCCACGGTGCTGGTGAGCGTATGACCGCTGAGGGTGATCCGACCGTCCTCCGTGAGCAGCGAACAGACCAGGGAGCGGGTGAAGTGGGAGGCGGGGGAGGTGCGGTGGTACCAGGCGCCGGCCTCGAAGTCCCGCAGCGCACGGGGGCGTTGATCGAGGAGGTACTGGGGCTCGCCGTCGCGCAGCACGAGGAGGTCGTCCGCGGCGGCGCCCTCGATGGTGTCCGGCGTGCCGTCCCCGACGGTGTCCGGCGTGACGTCCTCGATGCGGAACACGCCGCCCGGGTCCGGCTGGTCGCCCCGCTCCTCGTACGCCAGCGGATAGTGCGTGTGCGTGCCGAACCCGACGTCCGCGAGCCACGTCGTGCCCTCGGTGGTGCGCACGCGCAGGGCCAGGTGGTCGTACGGGATGCCGAGGCGGCCGTCCCCGCCGACGACGCGCGCCTGGAGCAGCGACACATCGAAGCCCAGCGCCGCGAGGAGCGCCCCGAACGCGCCGTTGAGCTCGTAGCAGAAGCCGCCGCGGCCACGGTCCACCAGCTTCGCCACGAGCGCGTCCGCGTCGAGGGTGATGTCCTCGCCCAGGTGCACCGAGAGGTTCTCGAACGGCACGGCGCGCAGATGCGCCAGGTGCAGCGCGCGCAACGCGTCGGCGGTCGGCGCCGCCGGGCGGTCGGCGCCGATGCGGTGGAGGTAGGCGTCGGTCCGGTCGTGGTTCATGGCGGCAGTCTCGCAGTTCGGCTCCCGCCGGGCCGGGCCGGGCACCTACGGGGAATCCGCGTCGAGCCGGAGATCGTAGATCCGCTCAAGCAGCCACGCCTCGTTGCCCGCGAGGCCCGCCCTGCGCAGTGCCTCGTCGGCCTCGGCGATCGGCACCGTGAGCACGGCCGCCGTGGCGGGCGGTTCGGAGCCCGAGAGCGCGGCGCGTGCCGTGTGCATGAGGCGCAGACAGGCCTGCGCGGCGGCCAACTCGGGGTTCTTGGTCTGCTGTCCGTGGTTCCTGGTCCCGTTCATGGGTCCACTCTTGCGCATGGGTCTGACAATCCCGTTCCGCCGACGCGGGGCTACCCTCGGGAAGATCAACCAGTTGGAGAGGATGGGAGAGGAGGGGCCCGCTCTTGCAGTCGCCCTTGCCGTCGTCGCTCGCGTTCTCCCTGTTCGACCCGGACGCGGGGCAAGGCCTGCGACAGCTCGCCGAGTTGGGACTCGCGCTGGTGCTCTCCACGCTGATCGGGGCCGAGCGCGCGGTCCAGCAGAAGAGCGCGGGGCTGCGCACGCACACCCTCGTCGGGGTGGGCAGCGCGCTGTTCATGGAGGTGTCGCAGCACGGCTTCAACTCCGTGCTCGGCATGGGAGGCGTGGCGCTCGACCCGTCGCGGGTCGCCGCGCAGATCGTCTCCGGCATCGGGTTCATCGGCGGCGGACTCATCTTCGTACGACGCGACGCGGTGCGCGGACTGACCACGGCGGCGACCGTGTGGCTGACGTGTGCCATAGGGATGGCGTGCGGCGGCGGGCTGCCGCTGCTGGCGTTCGCCGCGACCGCCTGCCACTTCCTGGTGGTGCGCGGCTACCCCTGGTTGACCCGCCGGGTGCCGGCCCTGGCCACGGAGCGGCGCACGGGCCTGCACCTCGCCTACCGGGTCGGCTCCAGCGTCCTCACCCGTGTCCTGGAGGAGTGCACCCGGCGCGGCTTCCGCGTCGTCGAACTCCGTAACGACAGTGCCGACTGGGCGCCCGTAAGAGGGCGCGTCGGCACGATGGCCGTACGGATGGAGATCGAGGGCGCGTCCGACGTGCCGGAACTCGTGGCCGTGCTCGCGGAGTTGGACGGAGTCCTCGATGTGGCGTCACTTGCGTCAGTGCCGGACGACTGACCTCTACGGAGCGGTGCGGCTCACCTACGGGTGAGCTGCAGCCGCAGTCCGCGCGGCATCAGCGTCAGGCGCTCCGTGACCGCGAGCCGGTACCCGGGCTCGGGGTGCAGGTCGTAGCGGCGCAGCAGCAGGCCGAGCACCAACGTGGCCTCGTGCAGGGCGAACTGGCGGCCGATGCAGGCCCGGGCCCCCGTGCCGAACGGCTTGAAGACGTGGCCGGGGCGGGACCGGACCGCCTGCGGAGTGAAGCGGTCCGGGTCGAAGGAGTCCGGGTCGTCGCCCCACGCGGCCGGGTCGCGGTGCAGCATCGTCGCCAGGACGAGCGCCCAGGCGCCGCGCCGCATCGGATGCCTGCCGCCCAGCGTGGTGTCCGCGACGGCCTCGCGCGCGAACGCGGGCGCCGTCGGCCACAGCCGCAGCGACTCGTCCAGCACGCGCCGGAGATAGCGCAACTTCGCGACCTGCTCGTACGCGGGCACGTCCGCGTCGCCCCACACCCGGTCGACCTCCTCGCGCGCCTTCGCAAGCACCTCGGGGTTCTGCGCCAAGTAGTGCAGCGCGAAGGACAGCGCACCCGATGTCGTCTCGTGCCCCGCCACCAGGAACGTGATGACCTGCTTACGGATGTTCTCCGGCGCGAGCCGCTCGCCCGTCTCCGGGTGCGCCACCTCCAGCATGCGGTCGAGCAGATCACCCGTGCCGCCGCCGGAGGTGCGCCGCGCCGCGATCACGTCGTCGACCGTGCGGTTCAGATACGCGCGGTCCGCCGCGTTGCGCTTCTCGGCGCCGCGCAGCAGCACGGTCGACAGCAGCGGCGGCACCACGTTGCGCCGCTGCGCGAACGTCAGCGCGCCCACCATGGCCGTCACGAACGGATGCGGCTTCTCGCGCTCGAACGAACCGAAGTCGTGCCCGAACCCGGTGCGCGCGATCGTCTCCAGGGTCAGCTTGGTCATGTCGGCCGGCACGTCCACCGTGCGGCCCGCGGCCTCGCTCTTGTCCCACGAGGCCATCAACTGTCCGGCCACGTCCAGCATCAGCGGGTGGTAGCCCGCCATCGCGTCGCGGCTGAAGCCCGGCGCCAGAATGTCGTGCGCCAGCTGCCAGTTGGGCTCGTGGTTGTACGCGGTGAACAGGCCGTCGCCCGCCATCGGGCGCAGATTGGCGACGCCGAGCCCGACGTGCTTGGCGAACCGCGACTCGTCGGCGAGCTCCGCCGCGAGCTCCGCGCCCCACACGAACACGATCTCCTTGCCGAACCCCTTGCGCCGGAAGATCGGCCCGAGTTCGGCGGCCAGCTTCATCGAATCCTGCAACGGAGTGCGGACGTTCGCGCCCACCACGTCGCCGATCACCGGGACCCGCCGGGCGGGATGCGGTATCAGGTCCAGGCGCGGCCACCCCTGCTCGGCGCTGCGAAAACCGCGCGGCAGCGGAGCGTCCGCCGCCCGCGGCATCTGCGGAGTCGTCGTCATCGTGTCCATCTCCCTTGCGCGAGTGCGCCGTTGGAACACCCGGACCACACTGTTAGACGTGGATTCAATAACGCGGCACAGTCTGAGCCTGTTATTGAACTCACGTCAAGTAAGCGGTGTTGTGTCGAGTAGGGTGCGCCCATGACCAGGGAGCGAGGGGGAACGGCGGCACCGGGGGAGCGCACCCGGCGCAGGCTGAGCACGCAGGAGCGCCGCGAGCAACTGCTCGCCGTAGGGGCCAAGTTGTTCGCGCAGGCTCCGTACGACGACGTATGGATCGAAGAGGTCGCCGAGATCGCCGGTGTCTCGCGCGGGCTGCTGTACCACTACTTTCCGAACAAACGGGACTTCTTCGCCGCCGTCGTCCAGCGGGAGAGCGCGCGCATGCTGCGGCTGACCGCCGCCGTGCCCGGCATCCCGGTCCGCGACCAGCTCGGCACGGGCCTCGACACCTTCCTCGACTACGTCGTCACGCACGCGCACGGCTTCCGCGCCTTCCACAGCGCCGAGGCGGCGGGCGACCCGGCCGTGCGCGCCGCGTACCGGGAGGGGCTCGCCGCGCACGAGGCGCAGATCATGGCCGCGCTCGCAGCGGACCCGCACATCGCCGACAGGCTTCCGGAACCGGCCGTGCTGCGCCTCGCCGTGCGCGGCTGGCTCGCGTTCCTGGTCGGCGTCTGCCTGGACTGGCTCGACGGGGGCGAGCTCGCGCGCGAGCAGGTGCGGGACCTGTGTGCGCGGGCGCTGGTCGGGGCGATCGGCATCTGACTCGCCGGGCGTGCACGGGGTCGTAAGGGTAACTTGCAAGGCTTCCTGTCTAACTCGTACGGTGGCGGCATGTCAGGAACCGGTGTGCCAGGAACGCAGTCAGCCACAGGGGGCGAGGGTTCGGGCGGCGAGCCGCCCACCGAGCGGATCGCCGCCGATCTCGCCACCGTCGTCGGCCGGCTCTCGCGCCGGCTGCGCACCGCGTCGCCGGACAGCCTGCTCACCCCCACCCAGCGCACCGTCCTCGCCCGCCTCGAAGGGGAGGGCCCCGCCACCACGGCCGCGCTCGCCCGCTCCGAGTACGTGCGCCCGCAGTCCATGCGGCTCACGCTCGGTGCCCTTGAGGAGCAGGGCTTCGTGTCCCGCGCGCCGGACCCGAACGACGGGCGGCAGTCCGTCGTGTCGATCACCGACAGCGGCCGCGCCACCCTCGACTCCGTCCGCGCGGCCAAGCACGGCTGGCTCACCCAGGCGCTCACCGACGAGCTCGGCGACGACGAGCGGCGCACCATCGCAGAGGCGACCGCGCTCCTCGAACGGCTGGTGCGCAAGTGACCGAGGGCGTGGGGGACCCGGCGGTCGCCACCGGCGGCGGACGGGTTCCCGCGCAGGCGGCGGCGGACACCCGGGAGCAGGGCTTCCGGGCCCGGCTCACCGCTCCGCTGCTCCTCGGCTCGGTGCTCAACCCGCTCAACACCACGATGATCTCCACCGCCCTGGTGGCGATCGGGCACGACTTCGGGATCGGCGCGGCCGACACGGCCTGGCTGATCTCCGTCCTCTACCTCGCGAGCGCCGTCGCCCAGCCCGTGCTCGGCAAGCTCGCCGACACGCTCGGCCCGCGCCGGGTGTTCCTCGTCGGGCTCGTCGTCGTGTGTGCCTCCGGGATCGTCGGAGCCGTGGCCCCCGCCTTCGGGTGGCTCATCGTCTCCCGGCTGCTCCTCGGCATCGGCACCTCCGCCGCCTACCCGGCCGCGATGGCCGTGCTGCGCGACGAGGGCCGCCGGGTGGGCCGCCGCCCGCCGCGCACCGTCATGGGGCGGCTGTCCTTCGCCGCGCTCGGCAGCGCGGCCGTCGGGCCGACGCTCGGCGGAGTGCTCGTCATGCTCGTCGGCTGGCGCGGCATCTTCGCGGTCAACGTGCCCGTGGCGGCGATCGCGTTCGCCCTCGCCGTGCTGTGGATCCCGCGCGACCCGCCGCGCGTCCAGGACGGCGAACCGGCGCCGCGCGCCGCCCTCGACCCCCTCGGCATCGGCCTGTTCACCACCGCCCTGACGGTTCTGGTCTTCTTCCTCCTCGACCTGTCCGACCCCATGTGGTGGCTGCTCGCGCCCTTCGTGGTGCTCACCGGCGCGCTCGTGTGGTGGCAGTTGCGGGCCAGGGCCCCGTTCATCGACGTCCGCATGCTCGCCGGGAACGGACCGCTCGCCCGTACCTACCTCCGCCACGGACTGAGCTATCTGCTCATCTACTGCGTCATGTACGGCTTCACCCAGTGGCTGGAGGAGGGGCGCGGCTATTCGTCCGGGTACACCGGGCTGCTGATGCTCCCCATGTCGCTCGCGGCGATGGTGTGTTCGCTGCTCGGAGCCCGTACGAAGGGCATTCGCGCGCCGCTCGTCGTCGCGGGCGTGCTGCTCACCTCGGGCGCGGGGCTGCTGGCCTTCCTCGACGGGGACACGCCGCTGGTGCTGCTGCTCGTGGCGGGCGCGTGCTTCGGCATTCCGCAGGGGTTCGTCGGCACGTGCAACCAGGCGGCCGTCCAGGAGTACGCGCCGGCAGCCGAAATCGGCTCGGCGGCCGGGCTGCAGCGCACCGCCCAGTACATCGGCGCCATCACCGCGTCGAGCCTCATCGCGCTCGCCTACGGGCAGCGCGCGAGCGACGGCGGCCTGCATCTCATGGCGGGCGTCTCCGTCGTCCTCGGCGTCCTCCTGGTGGGGCTGACCGTGACGGACCGGGCGCTGCGCAGGAGTTGAGGTTCAGGAGGCGGGCGGGCCCTGCTGCTGTGCGCGCTCCAGGAAGCGCAGCAGCTCGACCGGGAACGGCAGCACCAGCGTCGAGTTCTTCTCCGCCGCGACCGCCACCACGGTCTGCAGCAGCCGCAGTTGGAGGGCGGCCGGCTGGTCCGACATCTGCTTCGCCGCCTCGGACAGCTTCTTCGACGCCTGCAACTCGGCGTCGGCGTTGATGACCCGGGCCCGCCGCTCACGGTCGGCCTCGGCCTGCCGCGCCATCGACCGCTTCATCGACTCGGGCAGCGATACGTCCTTGATCTCGACGCGGTCGATCTGCACACCCCAGCCCACGGCCGGGCTGTCGATCATCAACTCCAGGCCCTGGTTGAGCTTCTCCCGGTCGGAGAGCAGATCGTCGAGCTCGCTCTTGCCGATGATGGAACGCAGCGAGGTCTGTGCCATCTGGGAGACCGCGAACCGGTAGTCCTCGACCTGGACCAGCGCGTTCGCCGCGTCGACGACCTTGAAGTAGACGACGGCGTCGACCCGCACCGTCACGTTGTCCCGCGTGATGCCCTCCTGGGCGGGCACGGGCATCGTCACGATCTGCATGTTCACCTTGCGCAGCCGGTCGACCACCGGCACGACCATCGTGAGCCCCGGCTCCCGCACACTCCCGGCGAGCCGCCCCAGACGGAACACGACACCACGCTCGTACTGCTTCACGACGCGGGCCGCTGCCGCCGCGTACAGCAGGCACACACAGACCAGCGCCACGCCCGCGATCGTGAGTTCCTGGACCATGACGACACCCCCAGGTGTCCGAGTCCTCCGCTTAATCAACGATATGCCGGGAATGTGGCCGCGGTCGAGAGGGTTGGCCGCGCGGGCCCGCGGACCCGTGCCGACGGCAGTCGTACGGAGTGTTCGGTGGGGTAATGTGGCCGGTCCGAACAGCACCGCGAGGGAACGAGGAGGTGAGTCCGATCACCGTTGTGTCAGGTCGGGAGCTCCCTTCTCCCGCCGTACGCCCCGTCCGTCCGCACTGAGCGACGCCACGGCCGTCCGGCGACCGGGAGAGCCCATCGGCAGCCCGAGAGGCCCCACCCTTCATGTCGCTTTCCCCGTTGCCCCGTTGCCCCCTCCCGCTCGATCCCGACTCCGTGGTCGCGGCCCTGCGCGCCGCAGGCTGCGTCTTCGCCGAGGACGAGGCGCGGATCCTGCTGTCCACCGCCCGTGACACCGCCGAACTGGCCGTCCTGGTCGAGCGCCGCGCGAGCGGGCTGCCCCTGGAACACGTCGTCGGCTGGGCCGAGTTCTGCGGGCTGCGGGTCGCCGTCGACCCGAACGTCTTCGTGCCGCGCCGCCGCACCGAGTTCCTCGCGCGCCAGGCCCTCGCCCACACCCCGCCCGGAGCCGTCGTCGTCGACCTCTGCTGCGGCACGGGCGCCGTCGCCGCCGTCCTGGCCGACCGCCGCCCGGCGCGGCTGCACGCGGCCGACCTGGACCCCGCCGCCGCGCGCTGCGCCCGCCGCAACCTCGACCCGCTCGGCGGCCTGGTCCACGAGGGCGACCTGTACGCGCCGCTGCCCGCAGACCTCAAGGGCCGCGTCGACACGCTCATAGCCAACGGCCCCTACGTCCCCACCGGCGACGTCCCGCTGCTGCCCCCGGAGGCCCGCGAGCACGAGCGGCTCATCGCGCTCGACGGCGGACGGGACGGCCTCGACGTGCTGCGCCGCGTCGCCGACGAGGCGCCCGAGTGGCTCGCGCCCGGCGGGCACCTCTTCGTCGAGACGAGCGAGCGTCAGGCCGCCGCCGCGCGGGCGGCGGTCCGCGCGGCGGGCCTGCACGCGCGCGTGGTCGCGGACGACGACCTGTACGCCACGATCGTCATCGGCACACGCACCGCCTGACGTCGGGTTTGGCCCGGCGCCTCGCCGGTACCCGGACCGGCCGGACACCGGCGACGTACCAACCGAGCACCGCCGACGCGGCGACGAAGAGGGAGCAGCCACCATGACCGACACGCCTCCCGTCCACGGCTTCGCCCCCACAGTGGTGGGCGTGGCCCTCAGCGACTGCACGCCTCAGGACGCGGCGACGGTCCTGCGCGTCCTGTGCACGGCCTTCCGCTCGGACCGCACACCCACCGAGCACCCCGAGGAGGACGCCACGGTCTGGCTCGCCACGCTGGACGCCGCGACCCTCCCGGCGCCCTCCGTGGCCAGGCCGCTGTCCGCGCCCGTCACGGCGGACATCCAAGGCGGCCACGAGGCCCTCGACCGGGTGCGGGCCGCGCTGACGAAGGCGTTCACCCTCACCGAGTCGACGATCGCCTCCGGCGACCAGGAACAGGAACTGCACCTGCGCCTGATGACGCCGCACTGAGCGCACTGAGCCACCGGGTGCACCCGCGGGCTCACGTGCCGTACGAGACGTCGACCTCCCGGAACCCCAGCGACCGCAGCAGTCCGCGCATCATGTCCGTCGTGTTCCGCTCGGCGCGCCCCGTGAGGCCGCTGTCCCGGGCCGCCTCGCCGATGTGCCGGGCGGCGAGTTGGCGCACCGCCCGCTCGTCGCCCGGGTTGTCGGAGAAGAGGTCGCCGAGACGGTCGAGCAGCCCCCGCTGCTTCGCCACGGCGTACGAGCGGTCGGTGTCGAGCGTGGGCGCGGCGAGCCGGGCGTGCGGCAGCCGCAGCGTCGCGGAGGTGCGGTCCCGGTTCACCCGCACGTCGTCCTGCCCGACCTTCCCCAGGTCCACGTACGCGTTCACCGTGCCCGCGCCTACGTAGAGCGTGCGCGTGCCCTGGATCGCGTCCGGCAGGTACTTGGAGTCCTTGTCGAGGTCGACCACCACCTGGTAGTTCCCCGCCGCGGCTTCGTAACGGCTCAGATCCCGTACGGACTTGAGCAGCGCGGGCCCCGAGCGGTCGTGCGTCTCCGTGCCGAACACGTCGTCCAGCCGGTGCATCAGGCTCAGGCCGGTGAAGAGGACCGCGAGCACCACGGCGAGCGCGATCACCGCCTTCGTCCAGCGGGGTAACAGCGCGGCCCATCGGGGCAGTGAGGTCCTCGGCGTCATGGGGCGGCCTCCTTCCCATGACTACGAAATGCCACCGGGAGCCGTGATCACGCCACTTTCAACGAGATGCGAAGCGCCGTACGTACCGCTTCTGCCACGGCGTCTCAACCGCCCCGCGCGCGTAGTGCGCACGTACGTAGTCGACCGCCTCACCCGCCGCTACGCCGTCCAGCACCGCCAGACACGCGAGCGCCGTCCCCGTACGACCGCGTCCACCCGCGCACGCCACCTCCACCCGCTCGTTTGCACAGCGCCGCCACGCCTCCGTGAGCACGGCACGCGCGCGTGCACGGTCGCTGGGCAGCCGGAAGTCGGGCCAGCGCAGCCACGTCGACTCCCAGTCGCTGGGCGGCGGTTCGCCGCCCAGCAAGTAGACGCCGTACGCCGGCGGGGGCCCGGCGGGGAGCGGCTCACGCACCCCCCTGCCCCGTACGAGGCGCCCGGAGGGCAGTCGCAGCACGCCCGGCGCCCCGGCCTCCCAGGTCGTCACGCCGCGTCCTTCGCCGCCGACAGCAGGAAGGCGGCCATCCGGCGCGCCCGGCCGAACGCGTCCGGGAACACGTCCAGGCCGTCCGAGACCAGCGCGCCCTCGTGCAGCAGCATCAGCGAACGCCCGAGTTCCCGTGCCGGAGCCGGCGCCACGTCCCGCGCGAGCCGGGTGAACAGGTCCAGCATCCACCGCTTCTGACCCGTGATCACCGCGTATGCGGGGTGCGCGGGGTCGCTGATCTCGGCGTGCGCGTTGACCATGCTGCAGCCCTTGCCGCTGTTCTCGCGCATCCACTCCTCGGAGGCGTCGAAGACGGCCAGGACGCGGTCGGTGGGGGAGCGTTCGGCGTTCTCCTGGTGCTCGGCGAGATAGGCGCGCCAGCGGGCGTCGCGGGTCGCCAGATAGTCGACGACGATCTGCTCCTTCGAACCGAAGCGGTCGTACAGCGTCTTCTTCGTGACGCCCGCCTCCGCCGCGATCAGGTCGACGCCGACGGCGTGGATGCCGCGCTCGTAGAACAGCCGTGAGGCGGTCTCCAGGACCTTTCTCGCGGCCGGTGTGAGGTCGGGGCGGGACGGGTCGACGGTCGGCGGCGCGGCCGGCGGGGCGGAGGTCATCGCGGAGTTCGTCGTCGTACGCATGACTCCAGACTAGACCGATCTGTATAGTGGTGCCAGGTAAACAGATCTGTATACCCGCATCCCCCTGAAGTCGATCACGCGAGGCGGTGGCCGCGCCATGAACGTCCTTTTGTCCCTCGGATTCGTCCTGACCTGGAGCTCCGGCTTCATCGGAGCCAAGCTCGGCGCCGACGACGCGAGCGCCGTGACCACACTGATGTGGCGCTTCCTGCCGCTGGCGCTCGTCCTCGGCGCCGTCGCGGTGACGGCCGGCAGAAAGCGGTGGCGCGGCCTTGGAGCGCGGACGATCGGCCGGCAGGTCGTCATCGGCGCCCTCTCGCAGAGCGGCTACCTGCTGACTGTCTACTACGCCATCCAACTCGGCGTCTCCAGCGGCACCACCGCCCTCATCGACGGCACCCAGCCCCTCGTCGCGGGCGCGCTCGCCGGACCGCTGCTGCGCCAGTACGTCACCGCGCGGCAGTGGCTCGGCCTGTGCCTGGGGCTCGCCGGGGTCGTCGTCGTGACCACGGCCGACGCGGGCGCCGTCGCGGGCGTGCCGTGGTGGGCGTACGGCGTCCCGTTCCTCGGCATGCTGTCGCTGGTCGCGGCCACCTTCGTAGAGAGCCGTTCGGCCACGAAGGTCGAGCCGATGGTCGCCCTGACCGTGCACTGCGCCACCAGCGCCGTCGTCTTCACCGGCCTCGCCCTCGCCGCCGGTGCGGCCGCGCCGCCCGCCGCGCCGTCCTTCTGGCTCTCCATCGCCTGGCTGGTCGGCCTGTCGACGTTCGGCGGCTACGGTCTCTACTGGATCGTGCTGCGGCGCCACGGCCTCACACAGGTCAACACGTTGATGTTCCTCATGGCGCCGGTGACCGCCGTATGGGGAGCGCTGATGTTCGGCGAGCCCTTCGGCGTGCGGACCGCGCTCGGCCTCGTCCTGGGCCTCGCGGCCGTCGTCGTCGTGCGGCTCGGCGGCACGCGCGCGTACCGGCTACGTACCCGTGGCGACGAGGTGGCGGTTCGGGAGCACTGCCGCGTCGGCTAGTTCGGGCACCTCCACGACGACCACACCCGCCTGTGCAAGGACCCCGATCCCGTCGGCGCCCGGCACGAACGTGTCCGGCTCCCGCCACGCCGTCACCACCCGCCGCACGCCCGCGTCGACGATGAGCCGGGCGCACGGCTTAGGTCGCGAGGCGCGGCGGGCGCACGGTTCCAGGCTGCTGTAGACGGTGGCCGCGGCCAGGCGCGGGTCGTCTCCGGCGAGCTTCGCGAGAGCGGCCTCCTCGGCGTGCACCACCGGGTCCCCGCCCTCCCGCGAGTAGCCGCGCGCCAGCTCCGTGCCGTCCTCGGCGACGACCACCGCTCCGACGCTGAACGCGGTCTCCGACGGCGGGCACTCGGCGGCGAGTTCACACGCGAGGCGCAGCCAGTGCCGGTCCGCCGCCGTGGCCTGAGCGGCGGGCCCCGGCACCGTCGGCGCGTACCGCGTCACGATCACGTCCCCGACCCGCTCCGTCCCGAGCACCCGCATCCGGCTGCGCGGCCCTCCCGGGTACGAGCCAGGACCGAACAGGCGCGGCGCGCCCGGCTCGCCGACCACCAACGGGGCGACGGCGAGCCGCAGTTCATCGGCGAGGCCCAGTTGCAGCAACTGCGTGTGCACGCGCGCGCCACCCTCGACGAGCAGCCGCCGCACACCGCGCGCCCCGAGGTCGTCGAGGAGCGCCGCCCAGTCGAGCCGCTGCCCCAGCTCCACCACGTCGGCCGCGCCACCTACGCGCGTGCGCGCCAGCGCGTGGCCCGACTCCGTGGTGTAGACGAGCCGTTCGCCGCCCGTCGTCCAGAACGGGTCACCCGGATCCAGGTCCCCCGACGCGGTGACCGCCACCTTCAACGGGTACGCGGACCGCCCGTCGTCGACCCGCTTGGCGCGCCGCGCGGGGGAGTTGACCAGCAGCCGTGGCCGGTCCGCGCGCAGCGTGCCCGCCCCGACGAGGACCGCGTCGCTCGCCGCCCGCACCGCGTCCACCCGCTCGAAATCCTCCGCCCCGGACAGCAGCAGCCGCTCAGGACCGGTGTCGTCGAGGCATCCGTCGAGCGACACGGCGGCGGACAACAACACGTGCGGGCGGGACATGGCGACTCCGTGACCAGGTGGGACGTATGAGCAGAGCCTACAAAGACGCCGGCGGCGTCCCCTCCCCGAAGGGGCGCCCGCCGAGCTTCTCCCGGCCGTGCGGCTCCCACCACCCCGACGGATCGGGGCCGAGCGGCACGATCCGCGTCGGGTTGATGCCGGTGTGCACCTGGTAGTAGTGCCGCTTGATGTGGTCGAAGTCGACCGTGTCGCCGAACCCGGGCGTCTGGAACAGGTCCCGCGCGTACGCCCACAGGACCGGGTCCTCGGCCAGCTTGTTGCGGTTGCACTTGAAGTGACCGTGGTAGACGGCGTCGAAGCGGACCAGCGTCGTGAAGAGCCGGACGTCCGCCTCCGTGATCGTGTCGCCGACGAGATACCGCTGCCCTGCGAGGCGCCGCGACACCGTGTCGAGCCGCGCGAACACATCCCCGTACGCCTCCTCGTACGCGCCCTGCTCGCTCGCGAACCCGGCCCGGTACACGCCGTTGTTCACGTCCCGGTAGACGCCGTCCATCACCTCGTCGATCTCTTCGCGCAGCGCCTGCGGATACAGGTCGGGCGCCCCCGGCCGGTGCAGCGCCGTCCACTCCGTCTCCAGGTCGAGCGTCAGCTGCTGGAAGTCGTTCGTGACGAGCTTCCCGGACGGCACGTCGACGATCGCGGGCACGCTGACCCCGCCCGGATACCCGGTCTCCCGGGCGTCGTACGCCTCGCTGAGATACCGGATGCCGAGCACCGGGTCGCGTCCGTCCGGATCCAGGGTGAAGCGCCAACTGCGGTCGTCCTGGATCGGGTCGGCGACCGCGAGCGACAGGGCGTCCTCCAGGCCGAGCAGCCGCCGCACCACCAGCGCGCGACTCGCCCACGGACAGGCCAGGCTGACGACGAGCCGGTACCGGCCCGCCTCCACCGGCCAGCCGTCGCGGCCGTCGGCGGTGATCCGGTCGGCGAAGTGACTGCGGGACCGTTTGAAGGCCTTCTTGCCGTACGAGGCGTTGCCGGGCACGTGGGTCTCCCTCCGGGGTCGGACACGATCCGGTCGCCACGAGCCTGCCCGAGGAACCGGCCCCTCACCACCGTGGCGGAGGCGACTGTCAGTGCTCGGTGAGAGGCTTCGGAGTGGGAAAGACAGCAGCGACGGCACGGAAGGCTCAGGCATGACGACCACCACCGGCAGCTACCTCACCCTGGACGACGGCCGTCCCGGCGTCCGGTTCACCCGCACGTTCGACCGGCCGATCGACCGGGTCTGGCGGTACGTGACCGACCCCGTCGACCTGGCGCACTGGTTCCCGTCCAAGTTCGAGGCCGGGGAACTGACCCCCGGCGCGCAGATCCGCTTCTTCGACGACCCGAACATGCCGGAGTCCGTGGGCACGGTCGTCACGGCCGAGCCCCCGCGCCACTTCGCCTTCACGTGGGGAGGTGACGAGCTGCAGTACGACCTGGAGGAGCGCGGCGACGGCGGTACCCACCTGACGCTCACGAACGTGCTGGAGAGCGCGGACGCCGCCGCGCGCAACGCGGCGGGCTGGGAGGTCTGCCTGCTCGCCCTCGACGCCGCCGACCGCGGCGAACCGCTCACCGAGGAGCACACGAGGGCGACGCCGCCCTGGAAGGAGCTGTACGACGCCTACACGGCGGCCGGCTTCCCCTCCGGCGCGCCCGTGCCCGGCATGGACGAGGAGGCCTGAGCCACCCGCGGACCGTGTGCGCACGGTCACCGTCTGAATAGCGGGATCCCACGAGCGGGCGCAAAATCGGACGCATGTCCTTTATGTCCGCGAGTGTGACGTGGCTCGGACTCGGCCTCACGGTCGGTACCGCGGGACTGGTGACCTACGGTCTTGCGGCGCTCCCGTGCGGGGCTTCGGTCCGGCAGGAGGAAGCCGAGGCGGTCTGCCGCCCGGCACGACGGACGGCGCTCGCCCTGGGGGCGCTCGGTATCGCGGCGTTCGTCGTCGGAACGGTGTTCCTCTTCATGGATGTGACGAACTTCGGCTGACGGCCGGAGGGAGGGGAGAAGTTTCTTCGCGGAAGCCGTCACATGTCGGCGGTGGTGGGTGTCGTAGCAGTGAGAGTCACGTAACGAATGAAGGAGAGTTCCCCATGACCACCGGCCAGCACACGATCATCACCCCGGTCCGCGACCTCGACGCCGCCAAGGCCGTCTACACCAAGCTGCTCGGCGTGGAACCGTCGTCCGACGAGGCGTACTACGTGGGCTACGACGTGGCGGGACAGCACTTCGGACTGAATCCGAACGGGCACCAGCAGGGCATGACGGGCCCCGTGGGCTACTGGACCGTCGACGACATCCAGGGAATGGTCAAGTCCCTGGCCGACTCGGGCGCCGAGGTCGTCCAGGACGTCACGGAAGTGGGCCCCGGCCGCCGGATCGCATCCCTGAAGGACGCGGACGGCAACGTGTTCGGCCTGCTCCAGGACAGCTGACCGGGGCCGGGGCCACGCAACCCGTCCCTACTGGCCGCCGCTGCCGTAGGGGCGGGTGATCACTTCCATCGCGTGGTTCGAGGGGTCCATGAAGTACACGCCACGACCGCCGTCGTTGTGGTTGATCTCGCCCGGCTGCTTGCGGTGCGGATCGGCGTAGTACGTGAGCCCCGCGTCCTTGATGCGCTGGAAGATCTCGTCGAACTCCGCCTCCGTGATGAGGAAGGCGTAGTGCTGCGTGACGATGGACTCGGCGGGGATGGTCGCGAAGTCCAGGGTCACGCCGTTGCTCAGGTCGAGCGGAATGAACGGACCCCATTCATCGCCCGCTTCGAGCCCCAGGATGTGCGCGAGGAACTCGGCGGACTCCCGCTTGTCGCGGGAGTGAACGATGGTGTGATTGAGCTGAACTGCCATGGTGGATTGCCTCCAGAAGGCAACTCCGGCACCTCCATGTCTCACCCGGCCGGTGACCGACACGCGATGCTGGCCGGGATCTTAGACACGAGGACCCGGTCGGGGCCAGTGGGTTTCCGGCTCAGTCGAGCGCCAGCTCCGGGTTGTACATGTCCAGCCAGAGCGCCAGGTCGAGAGTGCGCTCAAGGCCGCGCCGCGAGGCCTGCGTGATCTGCGGCGTCTCGCGGTGCGCGGCCTGGGCCACGCGCTCGCGGTCCAGCAGGTCGAAGACGCGGTGCGAGGGCCGGGACAGCAGGTCCTTCGCGTGCTCCTGGAGCGCGACCGCGTACTTCGGGTCCTGCGTCGACGGATACGGGCTCTTGACCCGCTCGTACACCGACGTCGGCAGCACGTCCGCGGTCGCCTCGCGCAGCAGGGACTTCTCCCGGCCGTCGAAGGACTTCAGCGCCCACGGCGTGTTGTAGACGTACTCGACGAGCCGGTGGTCGCAGAACGGCACCCGAACCTCCAGGCCCACCGCCATGCTCGCCCGGTCCTTGCGGTCGAGCAGGACGCGCACGAAGCGGGTCAGGTGGAGGTGGCAGATGCGGCGCATCCGGTACTCGAAGTCGCTCTCGCCGTCGAGGCGTTGGATGCCGGCCACCGCGCCCGCGTAGTTGTCGGCGATGTATCCGGGGATGTCGAGGCGCTTGCCGAGGTCGGAGCGGAGGACGTCGGAGTCGTCGCCGAAGTGCTGCCCGAACTGCACCAGCCAGGGGAACGTGTCCGCGTTGCGCGACTCCTCGTCGAAGAAGTGCCGGTAGCCGCCGAAGACCTCGTCCGCGGACTCGCCGGACAGGGCGACCGTCGAGTGCTCCCGGATCGCCTTGAAGAGCAGGTACAGCGAGGCGTCCATGTCGCCGAAGCCGGCCGGGATGTCCCGGGCGCGGATCACGCGGGCGCGCACCTCGGGGTCGGCGAGGGCGTTCGAGTCCAGCACGATGTCCTGGTGGTCGGTGCCGGAGGCGCGCGCCACATCGTGCACGTACGGGGTGTCGGGGGTGCCGCGCAGCTCGTCGGCGACGAAGTTCTCCGCCTGGCCGAGGAAGTCGACCGCGAAGCTGCGCACCGTCTCGCCCTGGCCGCCGAGCTGCTTGGCCGCGATCGCCGTCATCGCCGAGGAGTCGAGGCCGCCGGAGAGCAGGGTGCAGCGCGGCACGTCCGAGACGAGCTGGCGGCGCACGATGTCGTCGAGCAGCTCGCGGACGTGGGCGACGGTGGCGTCCCGGTCGTCGGTGTGCGGCTTCGTCTCCAGCGTCCAGTAAGCACGCTTGCGCAGCCCGTTCCGGTCGACGGTGACGACGGTGCCCGGCTCGACCTCGTGCATGCCGTCCCACACGGCGTGCCCCGGAGTCTTCACGAACGTGAAGAGCTCACGCACCCCGTCGAGCGTCACGCGCGGCGTGGCGAGCGGGTTGGCGAGGATCGCCTTGGGCTCGGAGCCGAACAGGACGCCGTCCGGGGTCTCGTAGAAGTAGAAGGGCTTGATGCCCATCCGGTCGCGGATCATCAGCAGCTTGCCGACGCGCCCGTCCCAGATGGCGAACGCGTACATGCCGTTGAGCCGCTCCGGCAGCCGCTCGCCCCACTCCAGGTAGCCGCGCAGCACGACCTCGGTGTCCGAGTCGGTCGTGAACCTGTGCCCACGCGCGGTCAGTTGCTCGCGCAACTCGGTGTAGTTGTACGTCTCTCCCGAGTACACGAGCGCGATCTTGCCCTCCGCGGTGTCGAGGGCCATGGGCTGCCTGCCGCCCGGCAGGTCGATGATGGCGAGCCTGCGGTGACCGAGCGCCGCGGGGCCCTCGATCCAGGTGCCGCGATCGTCCGGACCACGGCACTCCATGGTCCGGGTCATCGCATCCAACGTTTCGGCCGAGGTCCGCAGATCGCGGTCGAAGGAGACCCAGCCAGTGATTCCACACATGTGCTTCCTCCCGCAAACAAGATGTACGCAGCAGCTATGTTTCGAGCGTGTGTCATCGCGGCGGGGCCGGTCAATGCGCCCGTAACGCACGGGAGATGGCGGACCGAGCAATTTCAGCCCCGCGCGGGCCGAAAAACGGAACCGTCCCCTTCGCAAACCCCCGGCAGCGTGGGCTTCGTGAATTAAGTTGCCTGAGGCGACCAGAGCGATCCGGCCAACGGCAAAGAATTGATCAATCCTCGCGAGTGCCCGCGGTCTCGGCCAGTGACCCGTCGAAAGTCGCCGCCGCGAGCCCGAACGACAGCGTCATCCCGATTCCCGACGTCACCGACAGGGCACGGACGCCGGGTGCCACCTCGCGTACGAGGAGCGGGCCGCGGGGGCTGCTGGCGTAGACGCCCTGCCAGCGCTCGGTGACCTCGACGGTGGGGGTGCCGAGGACGCGGGCCGCCTCGCGGAGGAGGAGTCCGGTCGTCGCCTCGTCCTGGAACGGGATCTCCGTCGTGTCGTAGGCGTGCGAGTCGCCGACCAGGACCGTGCCGTCGGGGAGGCGGGTGAACATCACGTTGGCGACGACGTCCAGCAACTCGGGGCTGTGGGACGTGACTTCGGAGCGGAGTCGGTCGGCGGAGGGCATGGCCGTGAAGCCGTCGTAGCGGAGCATCGAGGTCGCGGTCAGCACCGCCGAGTCGGTGCGGAAGGCGGCCGGCGCCGTCACCCGGGCCATCGAGAGGCGGCAGCGTTCGATGCCGTGCGCCTCGGCCTCCGCGGGGTAGAGGCGGTCCAGGTCGTGGCCGACGCAGAGGAGTATCCGGTCGCCGTGGACCGGGCCGCGGCTGGTGTGCACCGTGCCGGATTCGGCGCCGAGCACGTTCGTGCCCCAGGCGAACGTCACGCCGGGCTGCCGTGCCAGCCAGTCGGCGAGCCGCGGGGCCGCTTCGCGCGGGTTGACGCGCAGGTCGGCGGGGAGGAGGGCGCCGCCGACGAGGTCGTCGCGGGCTTCGGGGGCGCGGCCGAGCGCATCGCCGACCTCGTCGCGCGTGCGCAGCCGCACCGCGTCCGCGCCGCGCTCCTCCCGCAGCTCCTCCAGGACCGCCAGTTCGGTCGTCGACCTGGCCACCACGAGCGCGCCCGCCTCCGGCGCCCACATCCCGGCCGACTTGGCGGCGTCCAGCCACCCGGAGCGCGAGCGCAGCGCGAGGTCGAGGAGATCGCCGCGCTGGGCGGTGATGCAGCAGTGGCCGAAGTTGCGCACGGAGGCGCCCACCGGCCGCCGGTCGCGCTCGATCACCGTGACGCTGAGTCCGCGGCGTACCGCCTCGAAGGCGTGGGCGAGGCCCACGATGCCGGCGCCGACCACCACGAGGTCGCTGCGGCCGGACGGCAGGGGAGAGGTGGAAGGGGTGGCGGGCGCGGAGGGTGCTGATGCGGTGTCGTTGTTCATGGGGACAGCCTGCGGACCGCTGGAAGCCACCCGCAAGACCTGTCTATACAAGTTTCCGGATTGTTTACCAGCTGTGCGCCAAGACTCTCCTTGTGCTGATCGTTGGCCGACTGCGAGACTTGAAGTTGTGAAGACAAGTAGCACTGAGGGTGGGCCGCTGCATCAGCGGCTCGGCGCCGAGTTCCGGCGGCGCATCGAGGCGGGGGAGTGGCCCGAAGGGGTGCCCGTGCCGAGTGAGGCGCAGCTCTGCGAGGAGTTCGGCACCTCGCGCGGCCCCGTACGACAGGCGCTCGCGCAGCTGCGGGCGGACGGGCATCTGGTCGGCGGGCGCGGCAAGCCGCCCGTCGCCCGGAAGGTCACGCCCTCGCAGCCGTTCGCGTCGCTGATGTCGTTCACGCAGTGGGCCGAGTCCATCGGGCGCACCCCCGGCCAGCACACCGTGGAGGTGGCCAGGCGCGGCGCGCACCCCGAGGCCGCCGCCCGCCTCGGCCTCGACGAGGGCGCGCCCGCCGTCGACCTGGTCCGGCTGCGCAGCCTCGACGACGTGCCGGCGATGGTCGAGCGGTCCACGTTCGTCCTCGACGTCGGCTCGCACCTGTTCGCGTTCGACCCCGACGAGGGCTCCGTCTACGGCACGCTCACCTCGCGCGGCGTCGACCTGAACCACGCCCGACACACCATCGACGCGGTCGCCGCGTCCCCCCAGGACGCCGAACTCCTCGGCGTCGAACCAGGCCAACCCCTGCTCCGCGTAAGGAGGTTGGCGTACACGGGCGACGGCAGGCCCGTCGAGTACGCGGACGACCGCTATCTGCCGGCCATGGCCACGTTCACCATCGAGAACACCATGGACGGCCGCACCGTCGCGGCCCGCGGCGGCACCCCCGACACGACAAGCGCCACTACCAGCACCCGCATCAGTCCGAGTACCAGCACCCGCACCAGTGCGAGTACCAGCACCCGCACCAGCACCACACGTAAGGAAGTCCAGTGATCGATCTCGCCGTCTTCGACATGGCAGGCACCACCATCGACGAGCACGGTGCCGTATACGAAGCGTTGCGGCACGCCGTCGAGGCCACCGGTGTCACCGTCGACCCGGTCGACCTGCAGACCTGGATGGGCACCGACAAGCGCGAGGCCATCGCCGCGCTCGTCCGTATCGGCGGCGGCGCCCCCGACGCGGACCTGGTCGAGCGGCAGTACGCGGCCTTCCGCACGTACCTGCGCGAGAGCTACGCGGAGCGTCCCCCGCAGCCGATCGCCCACGCCGACAAGGCACTTGAGCAACTGCGGGCCAGTGGCATCAAGGTCGCCCTCACCACCGGTTTCAGCGCCGACGTGGCACTGCCCCTGCTCGAATCGCTCGGCTGGTCCACCGGTGAGGGCGGCAACCTCGACGCGGTCGTCACCTCCGACGAGGTGCCGCGCGGCCGCCCCGCCCCGTACATGATCCAGCGCGCGATGGAGAAGACCGGGGTCATCGACGTACGGAAGGTCCTCGTGGCCGGGGACACCGTCGTCGACATGGAAGCCGGGTTCAACGCGGGAGCGGGTGTCGTGGTCGGCGTGCTCACGGGTCAGCTCACCCGCGAGCAGCTCGAACTCCACCCGCACAGCTACGTGTTGGACGGCGTCGCCGACATCCCCGGCCTCCCGGAGGCGCGCCCCGTCAGCTGAGCGCCGCGTCCACGATCGCCTGCGCCTCGCTCTGCACCTGGGCGAGGTGTTCGGCGCCGTGGAAGGACTCGGCGTAGATCTTGTAGACGTCCTCCGTGCCGCTGGGCCGGGCCGCGAACCAGGCGTTCTCGGTGGTGACCTTGAGGCCGCCGATGGCCGCGCCGTTGCCCGGAGCCTCGGAGAGGCGGGCCGTGATCGGCTCGCCCGCGAGGGTGTCGGCGGTGATCGCGTCGCCGGTCAGCCGCGCGAGCCGGGCCTTCTGCTCCTTGGTGGCCTTGGCGTCGATGCGGGCGTACGCGGCGCCGGACGCGCCGTGCTCGGCGGCGAGTTCGGCGTAGTACACCGAAGGTGTCTTCCCGGTGACGGCGGTGATCTCGGCGGCGAGCAGGGCCAGCAGGATGCCGTCCTTGTCGGTGGTCCACACGCTGCCGTCGGTGCGGACGAAGCTCGCCCCGGCGCTCTCCTCGCCGCCGAAGGCCACGGACCCGTCGACGAGTCCGGGCACGAACCACTTGAACCCGACGGGTACTTCGACGAGTTCGCGGCCGAGCGAGGCGGCGATCCGGTCGATGACGGCGGACGACACGAGCGTCTTGCCGATGGCCGCCGACGCCGACCAGTGGGGCCGGTGGCTGAACAGGTAGTGGATGGCGACGGCCAGGTAGTGGTTCGGGTTCATCAGGCCCGCGTCCGGGGTGACGATGCCGTGCCGGTCGGCGTCGGCGTCGTTGCCGGTCAGCAGGTCGAAGTCGTGGCGCCGCGCGAGGACGGAGGCCATCGCGGGGGCGGACGACGGATCCATGCGGATCTTGCCGTCCCAGTCGAGCGTCATGAAACGCCACGTCGGGTCGGTCTGCGGGTTCACGACGGTCAGGTCGAGCCCGTACATCTCGGCGATCCGCGCCCAGTAGTTCACGCTCGCCCCGCCCAGCGGATCGGCGCCGACGCGCACACCGCTCGCCCGGATGGCGTCGATGTCGACGATGTTCGCGAGGTCCTCTACGTAGCGCTCACGGAAGTCGTACGGCTCCCAGGACTCGGTGTCCGCCGTGCGCGGCGCCCAACTGGCGTCCGCGAGCAGCTCGTTGGCGCGGTCCGCGATCCATGCGGTCATGGTGGAGTCGGCGGGGCCGCCGTGCGGCGGGTTGTACTTGAAGCCGCCGTCGCGGGGCGGGTTGTGGCTGGGCGTGATGACGATGCCGTCGGCGCGCTCGGCGGCATCGTCGGCCTTGTCCCGGTTCCAGGCCAGGATCGCGTGGCTGAGCGCGGGCGTCGGCACGAAGTCCTCGTGCGCGTCGGCCAGCACCCGCACCCCGTGTGCCGCGAGCACACCCAGGGCGGTCTTGAGGGCGGGCCGGGACAGGGCGTGGGTGTCCGGGCCGATGAAGAGGGGGCCCGTGATGCCCTCGGCGGTGCGGTGCTCGACGATCGCCTGGGTGATCGCGGCGATGTGCCTCTCGTTGAAGGCGCCGTCGAGGCTGGAGCCGCGGTGGCCGCTCGTGCCGAACACGACGCGCTGCTCGGGGCGTGTGACGTCGGGCCGCCTCGTGTAGTAGGCGTCGATCAGCTCGTCGACGTCGACGAGGTCGCCCGGCAGGGCGGGGGTTCCTGAGCGCTCAGCAGTCATGGCAGCAGTCTCCCACCTGCGCCTATGAAGAAAAGCGGGCGGCACAGGCGGGAGACAGGAACGCGTGGACGATGGCCGAAACAGCCCCTGCTCGGCCAAGAGTCCGCACTCGGCCAAGAGTCTGCACCCGGCCAAGAGCCCGCACTCGGCCACGAGCCCCTACTCGGCCCCGGACTCCTCCTGGTTCTTCACGATCTCCGCGAGCGTCGCGAGGACCTGCGACTCGGCCTGCTCCTTGTCGATACCGAGCCCGTGCAGCAGGCCCGAACCGTTCTCGTGCTCAAGGAGTGCGAGCAGGATGTGCTCGGTGCCGACGTAGTTGTGGCCGAGGCGCAGCGCCTCGCGGAACGTCAGCTCCAGGGACTTCTTGGCGTCGGCGTCGAACGGCACCAGCGCCGGCATGTCGTCGGACGTCTCGGGCAGCCGCTCCGTGGCGGCCTGCCGCACGGTGTCGAGCAGCACGTCCTGCGCGAGGATCGCCTTGGCGGCGAGGCCCTCCGGCTCGTGCAGCAGGCCGAGCACCAGGTGCGCGGGCGTGATGGTGGCGTTGTTCGCGGCGCGGGCCTCGTTCTGCGCTGAGACGATCACGTTGCGGGCGCGCTCGGTGTAGTGATTGAAGCCCTGGCCGGAGTTGAGGTCGTTCTCGGACCCCTTGGGCACGAAGCGCTTCTGGGCGGCCTGCCGTGTGACGCCCATGCTCTTGCCGATCTCCGTCCAGGAGGCGCCGGAGCGGCGGGCCTGGTCGACGAAGTGGCCGATCAGATGGTCGGCGACGTCACCGAGGTGGTCCGCGGCGATGACGGCGTTCTGGAGTTGGTCGAGTGCGTCGGTGTTGGACTTCTTGATGGCCTCGATCAGGTCGTCGAGACGGATGTTGGGTGAGCTGCCGCCGGAGTTCGTCATGATGCAACCGTAGGTTGACAGCGCTTCGCCGTCAACCCGAAGTTGACACTCGCCGGTAGAGGCTGTCCGCGCCGGGTCTTCGCGAGCGAGTAGTACCCCTGGTGCGCGATGAACCCCCGGCGTCGTACGGACCCTCGCCGGCGGGGAAACCCCTTGATCGCTCAGCCAGTTGAAAGGCGTGCACGCACTAACGGGCTTGATGTCCCGTTAGTGCGTGCCGTGGCTGTAGCAGGATCAAGGACGGTAACTCGGGCTGCCTACGGCTGAAGGTTGATCTTGAACGTCGACGTCGTATTGCGGACGTCCACCGCGTTGTCACTCAACTTCAGGTTGTGGAACGTGACTTCACCGACCGCCGGGCCCTGGCCCGCCTCCGGCATCTCGTTCGCCCACAGCCCGAAGCCGGACTTCGCGTCGTAGGCGTCACCGCTCTTGCGGGCGCCGGTGATCGTCACGTCCGTGAGGATCGTGTCCTTGATGGGGTATTGAGGCTGGCCTCCCACGTAGTTGGTCTGGAACATGACTCCGCTGTACGTCGGGTCGACGATGTCGACGTCATTGACGCGGATCCCCTGGAACACCTTCGACGCCGAGAACATCCAGATGCCGGGGAAGGTCTGCCCGCCCCAGAAGTGCCCGCCGGAGCGGACGATCGAGGTGTTCTCCAGCTTCGTCGGCCCCGTGCCGAAGCCGTTCATCGGATACCCGAAGTCCAGCGAGCTGATGGTGACTCCGGAGTAGACGAGGGTGTCCGCGATGAGGATGTTGCGGAACGTGTTGTCGTAGCCGCCGTACACCGCGATGCCCGCCGCCCGCCACGTGAGCAGCGAGGTCAGGTTCTCGTACACGTTGTTCTTCTCGTCGGCGCCGCCCGCGTCGATCGCCGAGAACAGCGCGAAGCTGTCGTCGCCGGTCGCCCGCGACTCGTTGTTGACGACGTGGTTGTCCGTCGACCCGTTCGTCATGTTGACGCCGTCGGCGAACGTGTCACGGATCCGGGCGTTCTTGATGGTGATGTTGTCGGTGTTGGCGCCCCAGTACAGGCACACCGTGTGCTCGTTCCAGATGTCGTCGATGGTGATGTTCGCGACGTTCGAGAAGTCGAAGACCTTGCCGGGTCCGTCGATGCGCGACGTGTAGTTCCCGAAGAAGGAGAAGTGCGCGAACGTCGAACCGTTGGCGCTCGCCTCCGCCCGGAAGCCCGCGTCCGTGTTCTCCTGCGACGACGGCGTGTGGAACCGCGTGAACCACGGGCCCGCGCCGACGACCTTGACCGCCTTCCCGTACACCTGGAACTTGTTCGACGTCTCGTAGTCACCCGCCGGCAGATACACGCCGACGAGCTTGCCGCTCGTGTCCATCCGCACCTTGTCCAGCGCGTCCTGCACGGCCTGGTGCGAGAAGCCGGTCGGCACGGCGTACGCCGCCGGGTCCGGGTTGGGGAGCTGCTTCGCCTCCTCGAAGTTCACGAAGTCGACCGCGTACGTGGAGTCGTTCGCGGCGTCCTTCTGCAACCGGATCTTGCTGCCCTGCGGGACGGTCGTGCCGAGCAGCAGGTTCGCCTCGTCGTAGATGTGCCGGGGCGCGCCCGAACCGGGGGAGTTGCCGGGCCCGGTCTCGGACCCGTACAGCCACGCGTACTTCGACGTCAGGTCGATGGCCTTCAGGAACGTGCCGTCGACGTACACGTTCAGCGTCGAGTTCTTGCCTCCGCCGCCCGCCGCGTCCGGCATCGAGACACGGGTGACGAGCGTGTTCGTCGGCGCCTTCGTGGTGAACTCGACGTAGCTGCCGGTGGATTCGAGCGTGACGGCCTTGCGGCCCGAGGCCTCTCCGGCTATGTCGCCGACGGTCCGGTTCGGGCCGACGACCTTCGCGCCGCCGCCGACCGTGCCGTCCTCCGCCTCGTACATGTCGTACGGCATGCTGGCGCCGCGCCCCACGAACAGGGGCTGCGTGGACGTGTTGTTGGCGCGCTTGACCGGGAGCTCGTTCGCGTCGTCGGCGATCACCGTCTTCACCGTGAACTTGCCCTTGCCCGCCGTCCACGTGCCCAGCTTCACCGCGGGCGCGGTGTCACCGGCCGCGATCGTCCCGTCGTACGAGCCGGTGAGCGTCTTGACGACGCTGCCGCCGGAGTCGGTGACGGTGAGCGTGATGCCGTGCGCACCACTCGAACTCGCCTGATTTCCTTGGTTCTTGACGGCGACCGAGAAGTTCACGGTGTCGCCCTCGCTCGGCGCGCTCGGCGACCACGCCACCGAGGACGCCACCAGGTCCGCGCTCGTCACCGGCTTCACGACCAGGTTCGTCGGGCTCGTGTAGTCGTTGTTCGCCTCGTCGCGCTCCACGACCAGCTTGCTCGCGTCGGCGACCGCGCCCACCTGGTACGAGCCCGCCTCGTGCGCGCCGATCTCCGCGCTCACCGTGGCCGACGCACCGGCCGCGAGCGCGCCCACAGGGCTGTTGCCCACCTTCTGCGAGCCCAGCTTGAAGTCGACGTCCGTCGCGTCGGACGGCTCGGTGCCCGCGTTGCGCACCGTCGCCGACAGCGTGATCTTGTCGGACTCGACCGGTGACTCCGGCTTCGACGTGATGCCCGTGACGACGAGATCCGGGTTCGGTGCGGGCTCGCCCAGCACCTGGAACTCCGCCAACTGGCCCGCCGTACCACCGGAGTTGGCTGTGAAGACGAGCCGTACGTCCGCGACGCGCGCGGTCAGCGGAATGGTCACCTTGTTTCCGCTCGCCGGATCGAAGCCGTACTCCTTCGCCGCAGCCAGCGTCGTGAACTCCGACGCCTTCTGCTCGCGCCCCAGCACCTCGATCCTCTGCGTGCGCGCCGACCACACCGCGTCCGGGTTCAGCTTCAGGACGAGCGAGTCGACATCCGCGTTCGCCCCCAGCTTCACGGTCAGGCTGTTCGGGTACGAGCCCGGGGCGCCCTCCCAGTACGTGCTGGTGTCGTCGTCCACCGCGTTCTCCGCTACGTACGAGTACACGGACGACGACGCCGACACCGGCTTTCCGGCCGCCAGGTTCGCGGACTCGGTCGTGGAGCCGTTGCGGGTCACGGAGTTGCTGGGGGCGGACTCGTTGCCCGCCGCGTCCTTCGCGCGCACGTAGTACGTCACCGTCGCCGACGCGGGCTGCGTGTCGGTGTACGAAGTGACGTCACCGGCAAGGGACTTGAGCAGCTTTCCGTTCGCGTACACGTCGTACGCGGTGACCTTCACGTTGTCCGTCGAGGCCCGCCAGTCGAGCTTGACCTGGCCCTTCGTCTCCTCCGTGAAGGAGAGCGTGCCGGGCGCGGTGGGCGCTTGCGTGTCACCCGAATCGCCCTTGCGGGTCACGGAGTTGCTGTTCGGCGACTGGTTGCCCGCCGCGTCCTTCGCGCGGACGTAGTACGTCAGCGTGGCCGAGGCCGGCTGCGTGTCCGTGTAGGTGAGGGTGTCGCCGTCGACCGAGGCGCGCAGCTGCCCGTCCGCGTAGACGTCGTACCCGGTGACCTTGGTGTTGTCGGTCGCCGCCTTCCACGTCAGCTTGATCTGGCCGGTCGAGGGCTCCGTGTACGCGAGTCCGGACGGCGCCGTGGGGGCCTCGGTGTCACCGGTCGTCGGCCCGTACACCTCCAACTCGCTGAGCTGGCCCGCTGGTTGGCGCGTGTTGGCCGTCACGAGCACCCGCACGTAGCGCGTCGTCACCGCGTCGAACGTGATGTTCTGCGCCTGCCCGCCGGCCGCGCTGAACTCGTACGCCTTCGAAGCCGCCAGGTCCGTGAAGTCGGAGCCGTTCGTGCTGCCCTTCACCGCCAGCGTCTGCGTACGGGTCTCCCAGCTCGACGGCAGCCGCAGCGTCACCCGGTTCACCCGCACCGACGCGCCGAGGTCCACCTGCACCCACTGGGGCAGCGCGTCGTTCTTGCTCTCCCAGTAGCTGGAGATGTCGCCGTCGCCCGCGTTGGCCGCCGCGTACGTCTGCGTCACGGAGCTCGCCGTGAACGTCTTGCCACGCGCCAGGTTGGCCGAGGAGTCGGTCGCGCCGTTCACCTCGAGCTCCGCCAACTGGGCCGCCTTCCAGCCGGAGTTGGCGGTCACGACGACCCGCACGAACCGGGTCTGCGTCGCGGGGAACGAGACGCTCACCGTGTTCCCCGAACCGGGCGAGAAGGCGTACTGCGCCGAGGACTTGAGGGTGTCGAACGTCGTGCCGTCGGCGCTGCCCTGCACCGACAACGTCTGCGTACGGCTCTCCCACGAGGCCGGCAGGCGCAGCGTCACCTCGTCGACGCGGGCGGCCGAACCCAGGTCGACCTGCGCCCACTGCGGCCAGTCGTCGCCCGAACTCTCCCAGTACGTCGAGGAGTTGCCGTCGGAGACGTTCGCCGAGCCGTACCCCGACTTCGCGCTGCTCGCCTTGGTCTGCGCGCCCGCCGCGAGGTTGGGGCCGCCCGCCGCCTGCGCGGCCACGGCAGGGAGGCCGAGGAGGGCGAGGGCGAGCGCCAGGAACACCACCGGGAGGCCCCGCCACCTCCGTCTCCCGTCGGATCTGAACACGCTCTGCCCGTTCATGCTGCTCCTGTTCCGGCGTCGTCGAGCCGACGCCGTTGTGAGTGAAATGAAGGACGTGCATCAGGTTCTTGCGTTCAGTTGTTGGAGAATTGCAGAGCTGTGTCGCCGAGTCCACTGTTTGAACAGAGGTAGTTGCGGTGGGGGAGAATCGAAGGCACCACGAACCGCCGCACCATGCCAGGGGAGTCAGACCGATGCCCGCAGCTCACGTCACCCTCGCCGACGTCCTCGGCGCCGCCGCGCCGGACGCCACCGGCGCCCTCTGGCGGCTCGACGGCGCGGCCCGCCAGCTCGACGCCAACGTCGTGCGCCTACGGCCCGGCGGGGGAGGCGACGCGTACGTGGAGGGCGAACTCGACGTGCTCCTCCTCGTCGTCGAGGGGCACGGAACGCTCCACTGGGCGGGCGAGGGCGAGGAGTTGGCGCCCGGCACCCTCGTGTTCGTGCCGCGCGGCGAACGGCGCGCGGTCAGCGCGGGCGACGCGGGGCTCGTCTACGTCACGGCCCACCGCAGGCGCCCCGGAATGACGATCCGCCGCGCCGAACCGCAGGTCGCGGCCGAGGGCGGCGAAGCGCCCTGCCTGCTGCCGCGCGTGTGCGCCTCCTGCGGCCGGGCCGCCGAGGACGCGGGGGCGCTGTACTGCGCCCGGTGCGGGGAGCGCCTCGAAGCGCAGGGTTCCGGTCGACCTTGAGGCGAAGGGATCACGCCAGACGGCCCGTGCGGCGCATCAACATCCGCCGTGCGTAAGGGCTTTGACGCCCCACTGGCGTAACTTCTCGCCACTGATTCAACACGTGAAGTTACCGAAAGCCGGGGGTCCCGGATGAAGTCCGCGGCCGGCCCCGGCAGACTCTGCGGCACGGCGGCCGTCCACTCGGGCGGCGGCCGCCAGGGGAGGGAGCACCACCGGGGAGTCCGCGGGCGTGGGGCACGCGGACTCCCCCTCCCGCCGCCCGACACCCCGGAGCCGCTGCGCGCGGCGGAACCCGCTCCTGGTTACGGTTCCGGCATGGCCGACTACCGCATTGAGACCGTACGCAACGGCGAACGTGACTGGACCGCGCGCAACGACCGCGGCGCCGAGGTCCGTATCGCCCCCGCCGACAGCGCGGACGCCCAGCCGTCCTTCACCCCCGTCGAACTGCTCCTCGCCGCGCTCGGCGGCTGCGGCGGCCTCGTCGTCGACCGCACCGCCCGCACCGCGCCCCACGACGAACTGCGCATCACCGTCGAGTCCGTGTCGAAGCCGGAGGACGACGGGCGGGTGGGCGCCGTACGTGTCTCGTACGAGATCGAGCTGCCGGAGGGTGACACCAAGGCCGCCGAGGCCCTGGAGCGCGGGATCCGGCTGACCCACGAGAAGTACTGCACGGTCAGCCGCACCGTCGAGCACGGCGCGCGCGTCGAGGCGGTCGGCCCCGACGGCACGATGCTCTTCATGGGCGGCTGACACGGCGCAGAGCCGGTGGCCAGCGGCCACCGGCTCAACCATCCGAAGCTCCCTACGGCAGTGAGTGCACCTTCGGGCCCACCGCGTTCGACCAGGCATTGCCCGCCGTCGCGTCCCAGTTCGTGGACCAGGTCATCGCGCCCCGCAGCCCCGGATACGTCTTCGCGGGCTTGAACGAACCGCAGCTCGTGCCGCGCGCCAGACAGTCGAGCGCGCTGTTCACGACCGACGGAGCCACATACCCGCTGCCCGCGCCGCGCGTCGACGCCGGCACACCGAGACCCACCTGCGAGGCGTCCAGGCCGCCCTCCAGCTGGATGCAGGCGAGCGCCGTCAGGAAGTCGACGGAGCCCTGGCTGTAGACTTTGCCGTCGCAGCCCAGCATCGAACCACTGTTGTAGTACTGCATGTTGACGACCGTGAGGATGTCCTTCACGTTCAGCGCCGTCTTGAAGTACTCGCCGGACGTCGACTGCATGTCGATGGTCTGCGGCGCCATCGTCAGGACCAGCTTGCCGCCCGCCTTCGCCGCCAACTGGCGCAGCGCCTTCGTCATGTACGTCGAGTTGAGGCCGTTCTCCAGGTCGATGTCGACGCCGTCGAAGCCGTACTCCTGCATCAGCTTGTACGCGCTGTCCGCGAACGCCGTCGCCGACGCGTCGCTGTTGACGGAGATGGTGCCCTTCTCGCCGCCGACCGACAGGACGACGGCCTTGCCCGCCGCGTGCTTGGCGGCGATGTCCGCCTTGAAGTCGCCGACGTTCGCGTAGCCGACGGCCGGGTCCAGGTTGAAGGTGATCTGGCCGGGCGTGGTGGTGGCGTCCGCGAAGGAGACCGCGATGATGTCGTACTGCGACTGCACGTCGCGCAGCTTCTGCACCGTCGCGCCGTTGTTGAAGTTCTGCCAGTAGCCGGTCAGCGCGTGCTTCGGCACGGTGCCGCCGCCCGGGTCGCCCGCGGTGGCGGTCTTCGCGGTCACCGCCGCCGACTTCGGGGACTCGCCCGCCGCGTTCGTCGCCGTGACCTGGAAGCTGTACGAGGTGTTGGCCGTCAGCCCGGTGACCTCCGCCGAGGCACCCGTGACCGCGGCGACCTTCGTGCCGTCCCGGTACACGTTGTAGCCGGTGGCGTTCGAGACCGGGGACCAGGACAGCGGGACCGAGGTCGAGGTGGCCGTGCCCGCCGCGAGGCCCGTGGGTGCGGCAGGGATCACGACCGGGTCGGAACCGCCGCCGCCGTCGGGGCCGAACACGTTCACGTCGTCGACGTAGTACGCGCTCTGCCCGTACCAGCCGTGCGTGTAGATCGTCACGGACGTCGTGCTCGCGCCGGTCTTGAAGCTGGTCGTGAGCTGCTGCCAGGAGGAGCCGCCCGGCGTCCACGTCGACACGTCGGTGGTGCCGGTGCCGCTCGCGCCGAGGTACGCGTAACTGCCCTGCACCCAACTGCTCAGCGTGTACGTCGAGTTGGGCTTCACCGCGACGGTCTGGCTGCACTTGGCGTTGTCCTGGCCCGACGGGGTGGCCTTGAGGGCCTTCGCGCCGCCGTGCACGGGCGAGGTCACGACGGACCCGCTGCCCGCGGTGCACGTCCAGTTGCTCAGGTCGGACTCGAAGCCGGCGTTCTTGGCCACGTTGACGTCGGCGGCCTGCGCGGGCGCGGCGAGCGCGGTGACGCCGAGCGAAGCGGCCGCCACGACGGCGAGCGCGAGACCGGGTCTGTACCGGCGATGGCGTGCACGGTCCACGGGGAGCCTCCTGGGGAGAGGTGAAGGATGCGGATGTGAACGGTGGCCACCGCTGTAGGCGCCAAAGTTGGTTCAGACCAATCGAGTTGTCAAGACCTCTGGCACGAGCTCGTACACAGACGGGAACGGCGCCGGACGTGTCGTCCGGCGCCGTCCCCAGAGGCGGATGGTGGTCTGGTTCAGCGCAGTCCGCGCAGGTAGGCGGCCTGCCCCACGTGCTGCAAGTCGTCCGACAGGACGCTGACGAGCCGGACCCCCAGCGTGACGGGCGGATCCCAGCCCTCGTCCACGACCCGGTCGAGATCGGCGTCCTTCAACCCGCCGAGAAAGCCGAGCGTCTGCTCGTGCACCGCGTCGTAATAGCCGACCAGCAGCTCGCCGGAATCGACCCGCACCTGACCGACCTGCTTCGGAGTGTGCCCGAATCCCGTGTCCGACTCGGCGAGCGGCAGATCGAACCGCTCGGCCCAGCCGCCCGCGAGCCACACCTGCTCCCAACCCGCGGCGTCGGCGACATGGTCGTCCTGGACGCGGGTGAGATGCCAGATCAACCAGGCGATGGAATTCGCCGTGTCATCGGGGCGCTCGTGCAGTTCATCGGCGGAAAGCCCCTCGACGGCGGCGTGCACCTCTTCCCGAATTCGGTTGTAGCCGTCCATGAGTACGTCATGTGAGCGCATGCGTGCAGTGTCTCCGACGTGGAGGATTTCAGCCAACGAGGGCCGTGAATATGCCCGGAGACTGGCGTGAATCCAATGGTGACTCCTGTTTCCAAGAGCCGATACTTGACCACGGAACGGTTGAACGTTGCTCGTAGGCGGCGTGACTCGGGCCCCCAATTGCCCTGCGAATTCTCGTCGTTGCGGTGGATCACTGTATGTGCCCAGGGGGAGACCGTGCACGACGAATTCCTGTGCCATGTCACCGCGTACGGAATCTGCGGCGGACGGCGTGTGGGAGTTCCGCTCGGCACCTATCGCGCCCCCACTCTTCCGCTCGCCCTGTGGTGGCTGCGCGACCGGGCCACGTGGATCGCCGAGCGCCTCGACCCGAGCCCCGGCCTGAGCTATGTGCCCGAGCGGGCGCTGACCCCGATGGGCGTGGACACCCCCGACGTGCCGGGCCAGTTAAGGGCCTGGTGCGCGGACCCGGAGCAACAGGAACAGGTCGCCGAGGACCTGGCGTCCGGACGGCTCGTGAGGATCGCGACCCGCGACGAGACCACCGAGTACGAACTGCTCGCCGAGTCCGTCGACGCCCTCCGCATGGCCCGCACCCAGCCCCGCCGCCGTGACCCCTGGCGCCGTATGACAGTCACGAATAGTCACTGACAAGGGTGACACGGAGCGTGAACGCGCGGCCGCCGGGGGAATCTGGTCACGCACAGTAAGACCGATCACTCCGGGGTCCCCGTATGAAACCGTCCATCAAGCACAGATCCGTGCTGCTCGCCCTCTCACTCCTCACCCTCCCGGCCCTCGCCGCCGCCTCTCCGGCCACTGCCTCTCCGGCCACTGCCTCTCCGGCCGCCGCTTCTCCGGCCGCCGTCCCGCCCGGCCAGGTCTGCTTCTGGACCGAAACCGGCATGCACGGCCAGGCCTGGTGCTACGGACCGCCCGGCTACGCCGACGCCGAGAACGGCACGGCGCGGCACGCCGCCTCCTTCGACTCCCGCGTCCCGGGAACCGTCTACGCCATCAGCTACACGGCGACCGGTTGCCTGTACCGGGAGATCAGGCTCGACGACTACTCCGAGGACTGGGAGTGGGCCGGAAAACTCGACGGCGTCGCCGACACCACCATGGGGTGCGAGCCGGGCTGACCGCGCCATGAACCGCCGAACCCGCACCCGCACCCTCGCCCTCGCCGCGCTGGCCTGCGCCCTCGTGCTCCCGCTCACGGGCTGCGACACCGCGCGACGCCCCGACCGGCCGGCCCTCACCCCCGACGACACCATCAGGGCCGCGACCCGGACCCTCACCGATCGCTGCCTCACCCGCCAGGGCCTCACCCCGCCACGACCGGGTCAGCGCCCGGCGAACCGGGCCGAGGAACAGCGCGTCGCCGCCGCCCTCTTCGGCCGCCCGCCCGCCGAACTCTCCCTCACCCTCGCGAACGGCATCCCCGTACGCGCCCACACCGACGGCTGCCTCGCCGCCGCCCAACGCACTCTCTACGGCGACCAGAAACGCTGGTTCCGGGTGTCGACCGTCGTCAACAACCTCAAGCCCGAGGCCGCCCACCGCGACCTCAGCCTCGCCTCCGTGCGCGCACGCCACCGCGCGGAGCTCACCGACTGGCGGCACCTGCGCGAGCGCGCGATCGAAGCGTCCGCCCGTGTGCTGCACAGCACCGATCGCTGAACCACCGAACCGACAAGGAGAACCACCACCATGAGACACCCACTCGCCCTCGTCACCGCCGTCGTGCTCGCCCTCGGCGGCGCCGCCGTCACCACCAGCGCGTACGCCGCCCAATGCCCCAGCGGCGAGTTCTGCGCCTGGACCGACGCCAACTACGCCGGGATGCGCTGGAACTGGTCGGGCGACGACCAGGACTGGGAAGGCGACATCCAGGACGCGGACTCCTCCTGGGCCAACCACGGCATCACGGGCCCCGGCGTCAAGGACCACGTCCAGGTCTACGAGAACCCGGGCCTCGTCGGACTCGGCACCGTGTGCCTCGGACCCGGCCAGGAGATCGCCTCCGACGACTGGGCCAACGACAGCGGCGACTCCCACACGTGGACCATGGAGTGCTGAACCCACTTCGACCCGCCTCGACCAGCTGAACCCGCCTGAGTACGGCGTGAGTTCAGAACGAGTCACAGGTGTGCGGAAGTAGTTCCGTGCGCAGCGCGGCGTCGAGCATCGACGCCGCGCCCTGCTTGTGCTCCACCACAAGACCCGCGCGCACCAGCTCCGCCACCGGCGCCGCCCCCATGTACGCGGTCGCGAGATCGCGGACCTCCAGGGTCAGGTCCGGCGCGTCGTCCGTGGGCGCGTACGAGAAGCCGTCCGGCGACGCGATCAGCCGGAACGACCCCGCGTTCGCCGGGAGCGGCGTGTCACGTACCGCGAGCACCACGTCCACGGGCGCCGCCCACGCCCGCGCCGCGAGCGCCGCGCGCACATCCACCAGGCGCACCCACAGCGCCGGTTCGACGCGGCTCACCCCGACCTGGTCGCGGTCCGCCGCGAACAGCGGCAGCGGATCGTCGAGCGGCCGGCCGTGAGCGCGCACCGTGCCGGTGAGGTCGATCCCGGCGAGACAGCGCCACAGCGCCGCCGCGACCTGGGGCGAATCCGCCTCCAGCTCCTCGACGCTCACGAGCCCGGGAACGTCCTTGACGTAGTCGCCCCCCTTGGTCCGATAGATCGCGTAACCGGCGAGCGGCTCGCCGAGCGTCACGACGCGCGGCGGCGACAGCGCCTCGTCCTCCTCGTCCCGCCGCGCGAGGCGCTGCTCGCGCCACCACGTCTCCGTACGCGCGTGCCGCCCCGCGCGCGACCCGCGCGTGGCCTCGAAGTACGGGGCGAGGACCGCGGGGGCGGCGGCCGTGTCCAGGAGGCGGGGCGCACGCTCGTCCGGCGCGATGCGCAGCGCGAGAGCGCGCCGCGAGTCGACCTCCAGCGTCGCTCCGTACGTGCCGGGCCCGAAGCCGAACCGGCCGTAGATGGCCGCCTCCGACGCCCACAGCGCGGCCAGCGGCGCGCCCTGTCCTGCGCAGCGGGCGAACAGCTCGGACATCATCGCCGACAGCACGCCGCGCCTGCGGTGCGTGGGCGCCACCGAGACGTACGAAAGGCCAGGACAGGGGAGTTCACCGCCGCCCGGCACGGAGACGGTGAAGGGGTGCGCCGCCGCGAAGCCGACCAGCTCCTCGCCGTCGTAGGCGCCGATCCGCAGACAGCCCGACAGCATCTCCCGCTGTCGCTTGCGCCGTTCGTCGTCGGACGACTCGTGGAAGACGAGACGGGCGAGCGCCAGGGCTCGATCGATCTCGGACTCGGGTACGTCTCGAAGGCTGACGGGGCGAGTGTTCATGATCATCGACTGTAGTCGGGTGCCGCGGGCGGTGGGGCCCGCGGCACCCGGGTTTCAGCGGCGCCGACTCCGCTGAGGGGACAGGCAGCGGGGTCTGGGCCGCCTGTGACGGTGCCGTCCCGGAGGGGGCGGACGGCACACTGGGGGATTCGGCCCGGGGTGGCCGCGCGGATGCGGCCGGGGCCGACGAATCTCAGTCCGGGTCGGCCGCGGCGCCCAGTCGTCCGCCGAGGCGCCGCATGCCGCGCCGGGCGTGGCTCTTGACCGTGCCCAGGGGCCAGCCGGTGCGCTCGGCGATCTGTGGCTGCGTCAGATCCTCGTAGAACGTCAGGCGCAGCACCGTGCGCTGCGTGCTCGGCAGGCGGGCCAACTCCTGGGACAGCGTGACCCGTTCGACGACCTGGCCCATGCCGTCACCACGCGCGACCATGCCGTCGTGCCGGGCGACCGCGGCCTCGAACAGGGCCGCGCGACGGCCGCGGGCGGCCAGGGCGTCGGCGACCCGGTGCCGGGCGATGCCCGTCAACCAGGCGGCCGGCGGGCCCAGTTGCCGCCGGTAGCCGGATCTGCCGCGCCACGCGGCGAGGAACACCTGTTGCATCACGTCCTCCGCCTCGAAGCGGTCGCCGAGTGCCCGCTGGGCCAGGCCCCGTACGAGGGGGGACCACCTGCGGTACACCTCGGCGACGCAGGCCACGTCACCGGCTACCAGACCGTCCGCAAGGACGGCGTCCGACACCTCACGCGGATCGACATCCCGCGACAGCAAGCCTCTGACCATCAATGCCCCGTCAACTCCCTTGAACGATCGCGAAATCGCCTTCTCGCGCCACGGACCGGTCATCCTGGGGCGGTCCCTGTCGGCCGACAACTCGCATCGGTTGTGCGTCGTATCGTGAGCCGATGGACGAGGAGCCGGACGCGCCGAACACGGCAGACGCGCAGGACGACGCACGAGACCGAGACGTACGAGACCGAGACGCACGGGACGCCGGCGGGCGGGACGCGCGGAGCGCGGCGCCGCCGGAGGTCGGGGTCACCACCGGTGCCCTCGCGCGGCGGCTCGGGGTCTCCCCGACGACCCTGCGCAGTTGGGACCGCCGCTACGGCCTCGGCCCCGCCCAGCGGTCGACGGGCCACCACCGGCGCTGGACCGCGCAGGACGTCGCGGTCGTCGAGGAGATGTGCCGGCTGACCACGACGGGGCTGCCGCCCGCGGAGGCCGCCCGGATCGCGGGCAAGCGGCTGGAGACGGAGTCCGCCGGGCTGCCGCGCCCACGGCCCGCGCCCGAGCCCGTATCGGCGGCCACGCTGGAGCGCCGGTGCCGGGGCATCTCCCGCGCCGCGACCCGCATGGACGCCCCGACCGTGCAGAACCTGCTGACCGAAGCCGTGGACCGGTACGGCCTCGTCAGCGCCTGGCAGGACGTGATGGCGCCGGTGCTGCACGCGGTGGGCCGCAAGTGGGAGGAGGCGGGCGACCGGTACGTGGAGGTCGAGCACCTGCTGTCCTGGCACGTCTCCCGCACCCTGCACCGCGCCGCCGCGCCCACCGAGCCGACGACGGCCGTGCCACCGCTGGTCCTCGCCTGCGTCCCCGCCGAACAGCACGTCCTGGCGCTGGAGGCGCTGAGCGTCGGGCTCGGTCAACTGGGCGTACCGCAAAGGATGTTCGGGGCGGCCGTGCCCGTCGAGGCGGTGTCGGCCGCCGTACGAAGGATCGGGCCGCGCGTCGTCGTGCTGTGGGCGCAGGCCCGCTCCACGGCGAGCCTGCCGCTGGCCAGGCACCTCGCCGAGACCCGGTGGGGTGTGCGCGGCGCACGCGGCAAACCCGCCGTGATGCTGGCCGGGCCCGGCTGGGCGGGCCGTGGCGTGCGCGGCGCGCTGCACCCGGCGACGCTGCCCCAGGCGCTCGACCAGATCGGGCGCCACTACCCGGAGGTCAGTCCAGGTCCCGGGCCCGCCTGAACCGGGCGAGCGCGTCCGGCAGTTCGACGATCGGGTCGGGATAGTCGTCGAGGGCGGCCCGGTCAAGGCCTGCCGCCTTCCACGGCGTGTGCACCGCGGGCCCCTCGACACCGGCCAACTCCGGTACCCAGCGCCGCACATACGCGCCGTCCGGGTCGTACCGCTTCGCCTGCGTCACCGGATTGAGCACCCGGTTCGGCCGGCTGTCCGTGCCGGTGCCCGCCACCCACTGCCAGTTCAACTGGTTGTTCGCGACGTCCCCGTCCACCAGCAGCCCCAGGAAGTGCCGCGCGCCCACCCGCCAGTCCACGTACAGCGTCTTGGCGAGGAACGACGCGGTGAGCAGCCGCCCCCGGTTGTGCATCCAGCCCTCGTGGCGCAGCTGCCGCATCGCCGCGTCGACCACCGGATATCCCGTACGCCCCTCCTGCCACGCCTCGACCTCCTCGGGCGCCGTGCGCCAACGGTCGCCCTTGGAGCGGTAGTCGGCGTGCGCGGCGTCCGGCCGCGCGGCCAGCACCTGGTGGTGGAAGTCCCGCCACGCGAGCTGCCGCACGAAGGCATCGGCGCCGGGCCCACCGACCGCGTCGGCCCGCCGCACCGCCTCGACCGGGCCCAGCGTGCCGAAGTGCAGATGCGGCGACAGCCGCGACGTGGCGTCGCCCGCGAGGTCGTCGTGCCGGTCCTCGTACGCGGCGATCCCCGAGCGCAGCCAGCCGGTCAGGAGCGCGCGGGCCGCCCGTTCACCGCCCTCGGCGAGCCCCGGCGACACCCCCGTCACATCCGCCCGCGCGGGCAGCACCTCGGAGCCGACGCCGTCGGGGACCCGGACCGCGCGCGGCGCCCGTACGACCGACCGCGGTCCGTGCTCGGACCAGCGCCGGTGATAGGGCGTGAACACCGCGAAGTGGTCCCGGGCGTCGGGCGTGACGGCGCCGGGCGGGACGCAGGTGACGACGCCGTCGTGGGCCACCAGCTCGCAGCCGAGGCGGCGCAGCGTGTCCCTGAGCCGGTCCTCCCTGCGGTGCGCGTACGCGGAGACGCCGCCCGCCACGTGCACGGCGCACGCGTCCGTCTCGGTCACCACCTTCGCCACCTCGTCGACCACGTCGCCCGAGCGCACCACGAGCCGCCCGCCCCGCTCCCGCAGCGCCGCGTCCAGGTCCCGCAGACAGTCGGCGAGGAACGCCTCCCGGTTCGGCGCGAGGAACCCCGCCGTCCCCGTGTCCCGGACGAACAGCGGCACGACGGCGTCCGCCGAGCTCAACGCCGCCCGCAGCGGCGGGTGATCGTGCACTCGGAGGTCGGAGGTGAACAGGACGACGCGGACACGCACGGATGAACTCCTGGTCGATGTCAGGGGGAGGGGGAGGCGATGCGATGCGATGCGACGGTGGGCTGCGTCAGCCTTTGTTGGCCGCGTCAGCGCTTCTTGGCCGCGTCAGCCCTTCTCGGCCGAGGGCGCCCGCGGATGCACCGAGCGCCCGGACGGGCCTCGCTCCGCCGTCGCCGCGATGTTGCGCGCCATCCCGCCGAACACCACGGAGTGGAACGGCGCCACGCTCCACCAGTACGCCTGCCCCGCGAGGCCGTGCGGGTGGAACAGCGCCCGCTGCCGGTAGCGGGCCCGGCCGCCGTCCGCCGGCTCCACGGACAGTTCGAGCCAGGCCAGACCCGGCAGGCGCATCTCGGCGCGCAACCGCAGCAGCCGCCCCGGCTCGATCTCCTCCACCCGCCAGAAGTCCAGCGAGTCGCCGACCCGCAGCCGTGCCGCGTCCCGCCGCCCGCGCCGCAGCCCCACGCCGCCCACGAACCGGTCGAGCCAGCCGCGCACCGCCCACGCGAGCGGGAACGAGTACCAGCCGTGCTCCCCGCCGATGCCCTCGACCACGTCCCACAGCCGCTCGGGCGAGGCGTCGACGAACCGCTCCCGCTCGTCCGTGTACAGGCTGCCGCCCGCCCAGTCCGGGTCGGTGGGCAGCGGATCGCTGGGGGCGCCAGGCAGCGCGGCGGACGACCAGCGGGTGGCCACCCGCGCCTCCTGGACCCGGCGCAGCGCAAGCGCCACCGCCTCGTCGAACCCGACCGGGGAGCCCGGCGGATACGCCGCCCACCGCTCGATGTCCCGCTCCTGGCACACGACCTCGTGGCGCAGCGACTCGGTGAGCGGCCGGGCGATCGCGGCGGGGACCGGGGTCACCAGGCCCACCCAGTGGCTCGACAGGCCGGGGCTGAGCATCGGCACCCCGACCACGACCCGCCGGGGCAGCCGCGCCACCGCCGCGTACCGGAGCATCATGTCGCGGTAGGTGAGCACGTCGGGGCCGCCGATGTCGAAGGCGCGGGACACCTCGGGCGGCAGCGTCGCCGCGGCCACGAGGCAGCGCAGCACGTCGCGGACCGCGATCGGCTGGATCCGGGTGCGCACCCAGCTCGGCGTCACCATCACCGGCAGCCGCTCCGTCAGATAACGCAGCATCTCGAACGAAGCGGAGCCGGAACCGATGATCACGGCGGCGCGCAGCACCGTCGTCGGCACGCCCGAGTCCAGCAGGATGCGGCCGACCTCCGCCCGCGAGCGCAGATGCGGCGACAGCTCCCGCTCGGGCACCCCGGCGGGCGTGAGCCCGCCCAGATACACGATCCGCCGCACACCCGCCTTGCGGGCCTCCTCCGCGAAGAGCGTCGCCGCCTCGCGGTCGGTGCGCTCGAAGTCCCGGCCGGTGCCGAGCGCGTGCACCAGGTAGTACGCGACATCGATGCCGCGCAGCGCCGCGCCGACCGACTCCCGGTCCAGGACATCGCCGCGCGCGATCTCCACGCTGCCCGCCCAGGGATGGTCGCGGAGCTTGCCGGGGGAGCGGGCCAGGCACCGCACCCGGCGGCCCGCCGCGAGCAGCTCCGGGACGAGCCGGCCGCCGATGTAGCCGGTCGCCCCGGTGACCAGGCAACGCCGCCCGGAGCGGTCCGCGTGCACGTTCATGGGTCTCCCTCGTTCGCCCCCTTCCACCACCGTCCACCCCATGAACGACTTCCGCATCGACGGGGCTGGTGGATGCACCCGTTCCGGATGGCCTGCGGCGCCACGGCCTGCGGCGCCACGGTCCGCGGCGCCACGGTGAGCGACGCAATGGTCAACGGTGCTCGGGTGCCACCTCCGTCAGCCGTTCCCCGGTGTCGAGGCGGGCCGTCACGCGGACCGTGCCGTGCTCGGGCGCGCGCACGGCCAGGGTGCGGCCCTTGTGGGACTCGCGCACCGCGCCGCTCGCCTCGATCCGGGTGACCGCCCGGCTCCCCGCCGCCAGCAGATACCAGTGGCCGTCCGGCGACTTCCACCGGGTGTCGGCCACCACGTGCTGACCGAACCGGCTGCACGCCGCCGTGTGCCGGGCCTCGCCGACGAGCCGGGCCGGTGCCGCGGCGGCGGAGCCGGGCGTGCGCAGCAGCAGCGCGACATCGCCGGGACCCCGCCACGTGGCGGCCCGCACACAGGACCACACGCCCTGACCCCCGTCCTTCGGCAACGGCTGCTCGGCGAAGTCCCAGGCGTTCACGGCCCGGACGCCGCCGCCCCGCCACGCCGTGAGCCGGCAGGCGGTGTGCGCCCACGCGACGAGCGCAGGCCCGCCGGTGGCCTCGCGCGGCTGCCGGGGCGGCGGCGTGCCGTGGCCCGGCGGCGGCGTGTACGTGAGGTGCACCGGGGAGAGCCCGCCGAGGTCGGCGAGGAGGAACGAGTGGTTCTCCACGATCCGTGGCGAGGACCGCAGTTGGAGCACAGGACGCCGCGCGCAGCCGTCCGTGGGCGCGACGGGAACGTCGTCGGTCACCCCGTCGTCCGACACCCCAAGCGGCCGCCCCGGAGTGTCCGGCCGCAGCAGGTCCCGCGTCGTGGCCTCGGTGACCCACGGCGCCGTCAGATAGCGGGCGGAGCCGTGCGACCGGGCGAGGACGACGGCCGCCGCCGTGGTCACGTCGGCGTCGTCGACCCGGGCCAGGGCGAGGGCGGCGGCGCCGTCCCCGGCGGGCTCGGTGTAGCGGGCCAGGCGTTCGCCGTCGGTCAGGAGGACCACGGCGCGGCCGTCGACGTCGCCCGCGAACAGCAGTTGCGGGGCGCGCGGCGGCGCGTCGGCCGGGGTGTCCTGGGTCCGCTGGACGCGTACGGAATCGGAGGGCTCGGCCCACGCGGCGAGCGCCCGGTCCAGCAGGGCCCTGTCGTCGTCGCGGTCGCCGCGCGCGGGCCAGGCAGTGAAGTCGACCCGCGAGGTGTCCGCCCAGGTGTCACGCCCGGCACGGGCGAGGTCGCCGTAACGGGAGGCCGCTGTGGCCGGGGCGCCGCCCGTCGCCTCCTGCGGAGGGGCGGAACCGGGGGCGAGCAGCGTCAGCGCCGCGACGACGGCCGCGGCTCCCACGGCGAGGGCCGCCGCCCGGGTCCGCCGCGCCCGCCGCAGCAGATCGGTGGGGCGGGTCTGCACCGAGCAGGCGTCGAACTCCTGGGAGCGCAGCAACGCCTCGGCGGCGGGCCCCGCCACGGCGTCCAGGGCGGCGGACTCCCGCACCGCGTCCCGCGGCTCCGCCACACCGGCCGCGGCGAGCAGCGCCGCCGCCCGCCCGTCGTCCGCCCCGTCGACGTGTCGGAGCACGAACGCGGCGCGCGCCGGGGCCGACGCGCCCGCGAGGGCCCGGACGAGCGCGAGCTCCTCGGCGCCACCGGAGCGCGGAAACAGCCGCAGCCCCCAGACGACCGGGAGCCGGGGCGTCAGGGCGCGCGGCGGCGGCAGCGCGCCGGGCCAGCCCGGCGGCCGGTGCCCGGCGGACAGGGCGGCCCCGAGCACCCGCACCCGCAGCGCGTCTCCCGCGTCTCCCGGGTCTCCCGCGGCGTCGGCGGCGTCCTCCGGGGCCCGGGGCGCGGGCACCGCGGCGGGCCGCCGTCCCGGCAGGGCGCGCTGCACGGCGGTGTGCGCGAGCAGCACCCGGCGATGGCGGGTGAAGGCGTCGGGGAGGGTGAGATAGGCCAGGCGCACGAGGGCGGTGTACTCCTCGAGCAGCGCGCTCTCGGCCCGGTCGGAGGCTATCCGTGTCCGGGGGATACTGGTCGCGCGGTGGAGCTTGGGCATGATGGGCCTCTCCCCGAAGTTCGAAGTGACGCTGTGTCGTCCTTCAAACGACGCTCCCGGGAGAACGGTCACCTCGTCGGAAATTCGACAGGACTGCGCGGCCTCAAGCGGGGTATCAGCAGGCTGCGGGTCCCCATCACGGAGTTCCGCAGGCGTGAAAGAGACACGAATGACCGAGTACATGGACGGGGCAGTGATCCCCCCGGGCTTCGACGAGGAAGTCGGGCCACTGAGGCAGGCGACCCACTACGCCGGAGACGAGGGGTGCCTGGCCGACGCGCGCGGGTTCGCCGACGTGTTCCTCACCCGGCTGCGCCAGGAGTGGTGCGTCGAACTCGACCCGCGGACGGCCGGGGACGTCCTCCTCGTCGTCAGCGAACTGATCACCAACGCGGACCGGCACAGCACCGGACCGTACGTCCTGGAACTCGAGGGCTCGACGCGGCACATCGCCGTCACCGTCTACGACAGCAGCGCCGCCGTGCCGATCCGCTTCCCGTGGGACCCGGGGCGCGTGGGCGGGCACGGCATGGAGATCGTCGACGCGCTCGCCGCCGTGACCGTCGAGCGGGTGCCGGTCGGCAAGCGCGTACGCGCGGTGCTGACGCTCGCCTCCTGAACCCGAGCGCCTCCTGAACCCGAGCCTGTTGGGCGTCCCGCCCGAAGGCGGCGCGAGGCGCTGATCCATCATGGTGTGCCGACGTTCACCCACGGACGCGCCGGTGAGGCACACCTGTTCAGGAGGCACGACATCAACACCCCGGACATGACAGGCACGGTGCGCGAACTCGCCGCCGCGCTCCCGGACAGCACCCTCGTCACCGACCCGGACGTCCTCGCGTCCCTCGGCCACGACGACGCCGAGTGGGCCCCCATGGGCCGGCCGCTCGCCGCGCTGCGAGCCGGCTCCGCCGAGGAGGTCGAGGCCGCGGTGCGGGTCTGCGCCGCGCGCGGCATACCCGTCGTCACCCGCGGCGCGGGCACCGGCCTGTCGGGCGGGGCGAACGCCGTCGACGGCTGCCTCGTGCTCGACGTGTCGAGGATGAACCGGATCCTGGAGATCGACACGGAGAACCTGATCGCCGTCGTCGAGCCGGGCGTCGTCAACAACGACCTCAAGGCCGCCGTCGCCGAACACGGCCTCTGGTACCCGCCGGACCCGGCCAGCGCCCCCTGGTCCACGATCGGCGGCAACGTCTCCACGAACGCGGGCGGCCTGTGCTGCCTGAAGTACGGCGTCACCCGCGACTACGTCCTCGGCATGGAGGTCGTCATGGGCGGCCCGGCGGGGGAGTACGGCAGCCGGGTGCGGCTCGGCAGGCGCACCACGAAGGGCGTCGCGGGCTACGACCTGACCAGCCTGTTCGTGGGCTCCGAAGGCACCTTCGGCGTCATCACCGAGATCACGCTGAAGCTGCGGCCCGCTCCCGCCGCGCAGCCGCGCACCGTCGTCGGCAACTTCGACAGCCTCGTCGCGGCGGGCGCCGCCGTCGCCCTCCTCACCAGCCGCGGCCTCGCGCCCGCCGCCCTCGAACTCCTCGACCGCGCCTGCATGGAGGCCGTCGAGAACTGGAAGCACCTCGGCATCGAACCCGGCGCCGAGGCGATGCTCCTCGCCCGTGTCGACGCCCCGGGCGACGCGGGCGAGACCGAGGCGAGCGCGATCGCCGATGCCTTCCGGGAGGCGGGCGCGCTGTGGGCCGAGCAGTCCACCGACGCCGTGGAGGCGGAGGCCCTGTTCGACGTACGACGTCTCGCGTATCCCGCGCTCGAGCGGCTCGGCCCGGTGCTCACCGAGGACCTGTGCGTGCCCCGGTCTGCCGTGCCGGGGATGCTCGCCACCATCGAGAAGATCGGGCGCGCGCACGGCGTACGCATCGCGACCATCGCGCACGCGGGGGACGGCAATCTGCACCCGCTGCTGATCACCGAGCCCGGCGACGAGGCGCAGCGCGTCGCGGCGCAGGCGGCGTTCGAGGAACTCCTCCAGGCCGCGATCGCCGCGGGCGGCACCGTCACCGGCGAGCACGGCGTGGGCCTGCTCAAGCGCGGCGGCATGCGCGACGAACTGGGGCCCGCCGTCTGCGCGTTGCAGCGCGCCGTGAAGCAGACCCTGGATCCGCTCGACCTCTTCAATCCCGGCAAGGTCGTCGGCGAGGACTGAGGCTCCGACTCCTGGCAGCCCGCACCTGGGTGCCTCTTTGCGCGGCACGCCGCCCTAAATGAGGCAATTGTCCGTTTATCGGCCCTACGGTGCGGGGGTCGGTGTCCGTGTGGGGGGACGCACAACGCCCCTGCGCGGGGCGCGGATTGGGTTGCCCATGGAGTCCAGCGGAATCAGTCGTAGACGTATGGCGGGTCTCGGCCTCGGCGCCGGTCTCGGCGCCGCCGCCGGGGCCCTCGCCGGTTGCGGGACGAGCGGCCGGGAGAAGGGAAGTCCACCTCCGGCAGGCCCCGCCCGGCACCCCGAACGCCCCGCCAAGAAGGCACTGCCCCGCCTCATCGGCGACGGCTCCACCTCGTACACGGGCAGGCAGCCCAAGCAGCCCGCCGCGCCCGCCGCCCTCGAACCCGGCCAGACGCCACCCCAGTTCGTCGTCTTCTCCTGGGACGGCGCGGGCGAGGTCGGAGGCGGCCTGTTCCCCCGCTTCCTCGAACTGGCCCGGCAGCACGACGCCCGCATGACCTTCTTCCTGTCCGGGCTCTACCTCCTGCCCGAAGCGCAGAAGCGCCGCTACGTACCGCCGAACAACCCCGTAGGCGCCTCCGACATCGGCTACCTCACCGACCCGCACGTCAAGGAGACCCTGAAGTACGTCCATCAGGCCTGGCTCGACGGGCACGAGATCGGCACCCACTTCAACGGGCACTTCTGCGGCGGCGCGGGCTCCGTCGCCCACTGGAGCTCCAAGCAGTGGCGCGACGAGATCGAACAGGCCCGCACCTTCGTCAAGTCCTGGCGCACGCACACCGGTTGGCACGACCAGCCGGCGCTGCCCTTCGACTACGACAAGGAACTCGTCGGCGGCCGCACGCCCTGTCTGCTCGGCCAGGAGAACCTGCTGCCCGTCGCCCGCGAACTCGGCTGGCGCTACGACGCCTCCTCGCCCGGCGGACTGCAACGCTGGCCGGACAAGCGGCACGGCGTCTGGGACCTGCCGCTCCAGGGCGTCCCGTTCCCCGGGCACGGCTTCGACGTGCTGTCCATGGACTACAACATCCTCGCCAACCAGTCGAAGAACTCCACCCGCGCCCCGTCCCACAACTATCCGGCCTGGCGCACCCAGGCCACCGAGGCGTACCTCGCCGGTTTCCGGCGCGCGTACGAGACGAACCGCGCGCCCTTCTTCATCGGCAACCACTTCGAGGACTGGAACGGCGGCATCTACATGGACGCCGTCGAGGAGGCCCTGAAGCGGATCGCCGACAAGGCCGCAGGCGGCGACGTACGACTGGTGTCCTTCCGGCAGTTCGTCGACTGGCTCGACGCGCAGGACCCGGCCGTCCTCGCCAAGCTGCGCGAACTCCAGGTGGGGGAGCGGCCGGCGGGCGGCTGGAACAAGTATCTGCGAGTGTCGAAGAGCCCGTCGGCAGCCTGAGTAGAACCGGCACGCACCGGACAGACAGCCCACGAGAGCCAGACCGTACGGACAGGACGAGGAGGCGGTGTGATGACCCGGCCCATCACCGCGGGCGTGGACGGATCTCCGGAGAGCGCGGCGGCGGCCGCCTGGGCGGCGCGCGAGGCGGTGCGGCGCGCACTGCCGCTGCGCCTGGTGCACGTGGGCGAGCCCGCCTCCGACACCCTGGCGCTCGCCGCGGACGATTCGGCCCTCGCCCAGTGGGCGGGCGACCTGCTCGCCGACACCGAGCAGGAGATCGCCGAACGCCACCCCGGGCTCGCCGTCACCACCGACGTCCTCGACGAGGCCGCCCCGGCCGACTCCCTGCTGGCCGCCGCGGGCGACGCGGAGAGCCTCGTGCTCGGCTCGCGCGGGCACGGCGTCATCGTCGGGTTCCTGCTCGGCTCGGTCGGGCAGCAGGTCATCGCCAAGGCCACCCGGCCCGTCGTCCTCGTCCGCGCGGACGACGCGGCGTCGGCCGACGCCAGCGGGCGCGACGTCGTCGTCGGGCAGGAGGGCGAGCCCGAGGACAGCGCCGCCGCGATGGAGTTCGCCTTCACCACCGCACAGGCCCGCGGCGTCGCCGTGCGGGCCGTGCGCGCGTGGAGCCTGCCGCCGGTCTTCGCCTACAGCCCCGGCTCCCTCGAACTGCTCGACGACGCGGGCGGCATGGAACCGTACGAGAAGAAGGCCCTCGCCACCGCCCTCGCCCCCTGGCGCGAGCGCTTCCCCGACGTCGCCGTGCGCGAGCACGTCGAGATCGGCAGCGCGGGACAGGTGCTGCTCTCGGTCGCCTCCGACGCCCAGCTGCTCGTCGTCGGCCGCCGCGCGCGCCGCACCGCCATCGGCTCCCGCATCGGCTCGGTCGCGCACGCGGTGCTGCACCACGCGCCGTGCCCCGTGGCCGTGGTCCCGAACGTCTGACCTGGGTGTTCGCGCACCCGAGCGGCGATATTCAGATGCATGATCGACGGGCGGCTTTGTAGGGTCCAGGGTGTGGAACCACTCACTGACAAACAGATCCGCTCGTCCTTCGTGAACTGCACCAAGGGCGAGGCGTCCCGCCTGAAGCTGCCGCTGGACTTCGCCGAGACGCCCTGGCAGGACCTGGACTTCCTCGGCTGGGTGGACCCGGGCGCGCCGCTGCGCTCGTACATCGTGCGCCCCACGGACGACGGGCCGCTCGGCATCACCCTGCGCGTCCCGCAGAGCGGGCGCACCGGCGCCATGAAGTCGAGCCTGTGCCAGATCTGCCTCACCGGACACGCCTCGTCCGGCGTCTCCCTGCTCGCCGCGCCCCTCGCGGGGGCCCGCGGCCGCGAGGGCAACACGGTGGGCCTGTACGTCTGCGCCGACCTGGCCTGCTCGCTCTACCTGCGCGGCAAGAAGCAGCCGAAGCTGCGCGACGCCCGCTACGAGGAGTCGCTCACGCTGGACCAGCGGGTGGAGCGGGCGCTCGGGAACCTGGACGCGTTCATCGCGCGGATCACCGGCTGACCCGCGTCTACGTAGGCGTGACCACGTAGCCCGCGTCTACGTAGTCACGCCTTGAGCGCGACCACGGCCTCGTCCGTGTAGGGCAGGAACGTCAGGGTCTGGTGGAAGTACAGGTCGACGCCGTGCGCGTCGTGCCCGCTGTAGCCGATCGCCAGGTCCTGGCCGAGCCGCAGTTCGAAGTCGCCGCCGCGTGTCGACAGCACGAACGCCCCGTTCAGGGCAGGCGCCCAGATCGGCGTGCCGTCCAGGATCCGGCCCAGGTGGCCCGCGATCGGATAGCCGTGGTCGGAGGTCTCGCTCACCGCCGTGTACGCGTCGGCGCCCAGCAGCAGCGCGTACGGGCCGTCGACACCGGCGAGCCGCAGCGCCGTGAGCGCCTTGCTGATCGTGTCCGGGTAGTCGAGGGCCTCGGCCGGCAGGCTCAGGACCGGGTTCGAGGTGCGCTCGCGCAGCCCCTCGATGCCCGCCGCCGCGTACCCGTCGAAGATCGCCTGGTCCTCGGCGTACGCCATGGAGCGCGCCGCGTCCTTCACCGGCTGCCAGTCGGAGTCCTTGGAGCCGCGCTCCACATCGTCCACGGCCTGCCGGCTCACCGTGAACGGCACCCGCAGCTCGACCAGCGGCTTGACGCCACGAAGGCGGGCCGTCACGCCGGGCGCGGGCGGCGCGATGTCGTCGAGGTGGCCGGTGCCGACGGCGGACAGCTCGGAGCCGTCCGGACCCGTGACGTCGACGACGCGGCGGCCCGCGACATGGCGCTGGAAGGTGCGGGACGCCTCCTCCTCGATCTCGGCCCACGCGGCGGGCGTGATCGGGGCGAGCTCGCGGTGCAGGTTGTTGCTGGGGGTGGGGTTCGGGGCGGTGGTCATGGTCTTCAGGCTCCTTAGGCTCCTTTGAGGCTGCCGATGCCGAGGGATCCGTCGGCGGAGCCGGCGGTGTCAGTGGAGTCGGCGGTGTCAGCGGATTCGGCGGCGCCGGACGGCGGCTCGGGCAGGTCGTCGAGGAAGTCGGCGCTCGGCACGTGGAACAGGCAGCCGGTGACCGCCGTCGAGAAGTCGAGGATCCGGTCGTGGCTGCCGGGCGGGTCGCCGAGGAACATGTTGCGCAGCATCCGCTCGGTGACGTCCGGGGTGCGCGCGTAGCCGATGAAGTACGTGCCGAACTCGCCGTCGCCGACGCTGCCGAACGGCATGTTCTCGCGCAGGATCTGCCGCTCCGTGCCGTCCTCGTCGACGATCGTGTTGAGCGCGACGTGCGAGTCGGCGGGCTTCACGTCGTCGTCCAGCTCGATGTTCGCGGTCTTCGTGCGGCCGATGACCTTCTCCTGCTCGGTCGAGTCCAGCGCCTCCCAGGCCGCCATGTCGTGCACGTACTTCTGCACGATGACGTACGAGCCGCCGCTGAAGTCCGGGTCCTCGTCGCCCACGTACACGGACTCGGCCGCGGCCCGCCCGGTCGGGTTCTCGCTGCCGTCGACGAAGCCGAGCAGATCGCTGTCGTCGAAGTACTTGAAGCCGTGCACCTCGTCGACGACGGTGACGGCGGAGCCGAGCCTGCCGATGAGGACGCGGGCCAGCTCGAAGCAGAGGTCCATGCGCCGGGACCGCAGGTGGAAGAGCAGGTCGCCGGGTGTCGCGGGGGCCAGGTGGCGGGGGCCCGCGAGCGCCTGGAACGGGTGCAGCTCGCGCGGCCGTGGCCCGCTGAACAGGCGGTCCCAGGCGGTCGAGCCGATCCCGGCGATGCAGCCGAGCGCGGCGTCCCGGTCCCGGAACCCGACGGAGCGGCTCAGCCCCGACAGGTCTTCCAGGGTGTCGCGGACGGTGCTCTCGCCGCCGGGCGCGACGGTGACCACCAGGAACATGGCGGTCTTCGCGGGTGGGGAGAGGAGGACGGGCTGTGGTTCGGCCACGAGTGCTCCGTTGGTCCGAAGGTCCGATGGCAAAGGACGGTGCTTGCTGGCTTTTGTCACCATATGGGCTGAGACGGTGAGCGGCACTCGCGCCGGAAAAGGGCTGGTCTCGGCGGTCTAAATGGCCGATCTAAAGGGCAGATGAAGGGATGTGTCGGACCTCACGTTCCATGGGTCGTCGATCCGGCGTCGGGTGCCGTCCAGGTGCTGTTAAACTTTGAACCAGGCCCCGACCGTTCTCCCCCGTACGGTCGGGGTCCTTTTTTGTGCCGTTTTCCTGTCGTGTCGCATGTCCCGTCGAGACACATGTCCCAATGGGACGCGACCGCGTTATCGTGGAAGGGCGGGGGTCCGCGAGAGCGACAAAGGAGTCGAGTCATGAAGGCACTTCAGTACCGGACCGTCGGGGCAGCGCCCGAGGTCGTCACCGTCCCGGACCCCGAGCCCGGCCCCGGACAGGTCCTGCTGAAGGTCACCGCCGCCGGAGTGTGCCACTCCGACATCGCCGTGATGAGCTGGCCCGCCGAGGGCTTCCCCTACGAACTGCCGCTGACCCTCGGCCACGAGGGCGTCGGCACCGTCGCCGCGCTGGGCGCCGGAGTCACCGGCTTCGCCGAGGGCGACGCCGTCGCCGTGTACGGGCCGTGGGGCTGCGGTGCCTGCGCCAAGTGCGCCGAGGGCAAGGAGAACTACTGCCTGCGCGCCGACGAGCTCGGCATCCGCCCGCCCGGACTCGGCGCCCCCGGCTCCATGGCCGAGTACATGATCGTCGACGACGCGCGGCACCTCGTGCCGATCGACGGCCTCGACCCCGTCGCGACCGTGCCGCTCACCGACGCCGGCCTCACCCCGTACCACGCCATCAAGCGCTCGCTGCCCAAGCTGGTGCCCGGCTCCACCGCCGTCGTCATCGGCACCGGCGGCCTCGGCCACGTCGCCATCCAGCTCCTTCGCGCCATGACCGCCGCCCGCGTCGTCGCCCTCGACGTCACCGAGGACAAGCTCGCCCTCGCCCGCACCGTCGGCGCCCACGAGGCGATCCTGTCGAACGCGGAGGCCGCCGCGAAGGTCAAGGAGCTGACCGGCGGGCGCGGCGCCGAGGCCGTCTTCGACTTCGTCGGCGTCCAGCCCACCGTCGAGACCGCCGGGGCCGTCGCCGCTGTCGAGGGTGACGTCACGATCGTCGGCATCGGCGGCGGCACCCTCCCCGTCGGCTTCGGCGCCACCAACTTCGAGGTCAACGTCACCGCCCCGTACTGGGGCAGCCGCGGCGAGCTCGTCGAGGTCCTCGACCTCGCGCGGGCCGGCGCCGTCTCCGTGCACACCGAGACCTTCTCGCTCGACGATGCCCCCAAGGCGTACGAGCTGCTGCACGACGGCAAGATCAACGGGCGTGCGGTGATCCTGCCGAACGGCTGACACGGGGCCGGCACCGGGGCTCCCACCGGGTGGGGGTGTACGTACTGACGGGCGGTCAATAGGCTGAGGTTTACCGCCCGTTACACCCCCGCCGTACCGTCACAGGAGCCCCATGTCCGCCGCCCAGGCCCCCGACATCCTCTCGCCGGAATTCGCCGCCGACCCGTACCCCGCCTACCGCGCGATGCGCGAGTCCGACCCGCTCATCTGGCACGAGGCGACGCAGAGTTGGATCGTCTCGCGGTACGCGGACGTGGAGCGCGTCTTCAAGGACAAAGAGGCCACCTTCACCACCGACAACTACGACTGGCAGCTCGAACCCGTGCACGGCCGCACCATCCTGCAGATGAGCGGCCGCGAGCACGCCGTGCGCCGCGCGCTCGTCGCGCCCGCCTTCCGCGGCAGCGAACTTCAGGACAAGTTCCTGCCGGTCATCGAGCGCAACTCCCGTGAGCTGATAGACAAGTTCAGGGACGCGGGCGCGGCCGATCTCGTCGCCGACTACGCCACCCGGCTCCCCGTCAACGTCATCGCGGACATGCTCGGCCTCGACAAGGCCGACCACACCCGCTTCCACGGCTGGTACACCGCCGTCATCAACTTCCTGTCGAACCTGTCGGGCGACCCGGACGTCGCGGCGGCGGGGGAGCGCACGCGCGTCGAGTTCGCCGAGTACATGATCCCGGTCATCCAGGAGCGCCGCGAGAACCCCGGCGACGACCTGCTGTCCGCGCTCTGCGCCGCCGAGGTCGACGGGGTGCGGATGAGCGACGAGGACATCAAGGCGTTCTGCAGCCTGCTGCTCGCGGCCGGCGGCGAGACCACCGACAAGGCGATCGCCAGCATCTTCGCCAACCTCCTCGCGAACCCCGAGCAGTTGGCGGCCGTGCGCGCCGACCGGACGCTGATCCCGCGCGCCTTCGCCGAGACGCTGCGCGTCACCCCGCCCGTCCACATGATCATGCGCCAGTCCGCCGTCGACGTGGAGCTGACCGGCGGCACCGTCCCCGCGGGCGCCACCGTCACCTGCCTCATCGGCGCCGCCAACCGCGACGAGAACCGGTACAAGGACGCGGACCGCTTCGATCTGTTCCGCGAGGACCTGACCACCACGACCGCGTTCTCCGCCGCCGCCGACCACCTGGCCTTCGCCCTCGGCCGGCACTTCTGCGTCGGCGCGCTGCTCGCCAAGGCGGAGGTGGAGACCGGCGTCAACCAGCTCCTCGACGCGATGCCCGACCTGCGGCTCGCCGAGGGCTTCGAACCGGTCGAGCGGGGCGTCTTCACGCGCGGGCCCGTGGCGCTGCCGGTGCGTTTCACGCCGGTCGCGGGCTGACCGACACAGGCCGCGGCCGCCAGGCCCGACAGGTGTACGATTGCGTTATGCATCGTTCTACGTGTCTCAACTGGTGGCGCCTCACTTAGAGGCGGCCGCACAGTCAAGCACGTACAAGGGCCGTCCCCGGACGGCCCTTTTCCCATGCCCTCCCCGCCGGAGGCCACGCCGTCCCGAGGACGCCCGTGACCAGGGGAGAAGAGACCACCATGAGCAGCACCGACAGCAACGACGTCCTCGATACCACCGACGTCCTCGGCACCACCGCCGCGCGGGCCCGCAGCGCCGAGCTCGAACAACTCATCCGCAAGGACCCCGGACGGTTCCGCGTCCTCACCGGCGACCGGCCCACCGGACGCCTGCACCTCGGGCACTACTTCGGCACCCTCCACAACCGCGTACGCCTCCAGGACCTCGGCGTCGAGACCTTCGTCCTGATCGCCGACTACCAGGTCCTCACCGACCGCGACGTCGCCGAGAACCTGACCGCGCACGTCGAGGAACTGGTCCTCGACCACCTCGCCATCGGCATCGACCCCGAGCGGTCCACGATCTTCACGCACAGCGCGCTTCCCGCCCTGAACCAGCTGCTGCTGCCGTTCCTCAGCCTCGTGTCCGTCGCCGAGCTGCACCGCAACCCCACGGTCAAGGACGAGATCGCGCACTCCCGGCAGTCCGCGGTGAGCGGGCTGATGTTCACGTATCCCGTGCATCAGGCCGCCGACATCCTCTTCTGCAAGGCGAACCTCGTGCCCGTCGGCCAGGACCAGCTGCCGCACCTGGAGGTCACCCGCACCGTCGCCCGCCGCTTCAACGACCGCTACGGCAACGGCACTTCGGTCTTCCCGCAGCCCGAGGCCCTGCTGTCCACGGCGCCGCTGCTGCTCGGCACCGACGGCACGAAGATGAGCAAGTCCCGCGGCAACGCCATCGCCCTGTCCGCCACCGCGGACGAGACCGCCCGCCTGCTCCGCGGCGCCAAGACCGACGCCGATCGGCACATCACGTACGAGCCCGGGACCCGCCCCGAGGTCTCCTCGCTCGTCCTGCTCGCCGCCCTGTGCGAGGGCGTCGACCCGCACACCGTCGCGGCGGAGATCGGCGACGGCGGCGGCGCCGCCCTCAAGCGGCGCGTCACCGAGGCCGTGAACGAGTACCTCGCCCCGATCCGGGCCCGCCGCGCGCTCTACGCGCAGGACCGCGCCCTGGTCAGGGAGGTGCTGCGGGCCGGGAACGAGCGGGCCGGCGCGATCGCCGACGCGACGCTCGGGGAGGTGAGGGCGGCCATGAACGCCGACTACTGAAGCCACCCCTGACGCACGTCCCGAAAGCCGACGGCACGATTCTGCGGACGGCGTGCATGCCCCGCGCGATCCCGGGCAGCAGCAGTACAGACGCTCAAGCGGCCCACCCCCCCCCGGGCGCTCGAGCTTGAGGCCCTGTCGCCCCCTCTCCCCCCTGGGAGGCGGCAGGGCCGCCTTCTTTCGGGACCCGGCGTACGGGCCGCCCGGGCCCAATTACCCCTGGTAGTGCCGCTGTTGCTGCTGCGGAGCGCCGCCCTGCGGCCCCGCGGCCTGCGCCACCATCCCGTCCACCTGCTCCTTGGGCACCTGGTGCGCGGCGCCGCAGAACGTGCACTGCGCCTGGTACTTGGTGGAGATCGGGAAGAGCGGGATGAAGAACAGCGTGAACTTCGTGACGAACTTGCGCAGCGTGTGCGCCGCGGGATTGCCGCAACTGCCGCAGACGAATGTGAGGATCGCGAGCTGGTACGTGTACCCCCGCGTGCCGAAGATGATCATCAGGTCCCTCCCGTATGTGTGGCCGCCGCCGAGCGTTCGGCGCCCGGCGTCATCGTATGCGGCCGTCCCCTGAGCCCTACAAGCCGTAGCGGCGGGTGGCGTGCTCCTCCTGGGCGAGCCGGCGCAGCGCGGTCAGGAGGGGGTCGTAGAGCACCGTCGAGGCCACCGCCAGCTCGGCCTTCACGGAGTCGTCCTCGTAGGTGTCGAGCTGGTCCATGTCCAACTGGGCCACCTCCTCCATGAGGTGCGCGTACTGCGCGAGGACCTCCGGGCCGCGGGAGAAGCCGAGGCGGGTCAGCGTGACGATCGTGGTGATCAGCGTGCGGTAGGTGGGGGAGAGGGCGCCGACCTCGCGCGCGTGGTGCCAGCCCATGTCGCCGACGAAGCGGTCGAGAGCCTCGGTCACCTCCACCGTCAGCGGGTCGTCCGCCGGGGCCTCCGGAGGGTGCGGCAGCGCCCACAGCGCGGCGCCGAGACGGAAGCTCGTCCCCAGCGACTCGTCGTCGACGTGCGTGAGGACCTCCCGCACGGTGGCGACCGGGATCCGCCCGATCTGGATCATCGCCCTGATCAGCCCGAGCCGCCGCAGATGGCCCTCGCCGTAGTCGGCCTGCGTGGCGCTGATCCGCTCGCCCGGCGCCAGCAGGCCCTCGCGCAGGTAGTACTTGATCGTGCCGACCGGCACCCCGCCGCGCTCGCTCAACTCGGCCAGTCGCATCTCTTGTACCCCTCCTTGGGAAGTGTCACTATCCAATTATGGGTCAGGGGATCGGGGGACCCCTGACCCGCTGTCAATACCCAACGGAACTGGGGGAGTTGTGTTCGCGAAACCGCATCTCGGACGGACCACGGCAGCCGCCGAAGGCGACGTCGTCGTCTTCCTCATCGGCATGCGGATCAATCACTTCTGGGCCGTGCACCGCTGGCTCCCGGTGATGTACGCGATGCCCATGATGCTCAGGGAGCTGGGCCGGAACCGTTCCCTCGGCCTACTCAATCACGTCCTGCTCACCGCGAATCCGCGCACCTACTACGTCGTCCAGTACTGGGAGTCGAAGGAGAAGCTCCTGGAGTACGCGACCGCCACGGATCAGCCGCACCGCTCCTGGTGGGCCCGCGTCAACCGTTACCTGCGCCAGAGCAAGGGGCACGTGGGCCTGTGGCACGAGACCTACGTCGTGCCCGCGGGCTCGTACGAGACGATCTACGGAGACATGCCCGCCTTTGGACTCGGCAGGGCCTACGGGGTGCGGCCGCTCGGGGACGGTGTGCAGGCGCGGGACCGGCTCGCGGCCTGAACGCTCGCGCCCCGCAAGCGAACCGTCACACAGCGTGCGAATGGCGTACGAAAATGGCCGTCCCGTCGGGCCGAATCGGCATTCCGGGCCTCGTGATGAAAGGATTGCGCCCATGGCAATCAAGACCTACTTCGACATCACGATCAACGACGAGCCCGCCGGGCGGATCACGTTCAACCTCTTCGAGGACGTCGTCCCGAAGACCGCGGAGAACTTCCGCGCCCTGTGCACGGGCGAGAAGGGCTTCGGCTACGCCGGCTCGTCCTTCCACCGCGTCATCCCGCAGTTCATGCTGCAGGGCGGCGACTTCACCGCCGGCAACGGCACGGGCGGCAAGTCCATCTACGGCGAGAAGTTCGCCGACGAGAACTTCGAGCTCAAGCACACCAAGCCGGGCCAGCTCTCGATGGCCAACGCCGGCCCGCACACCAACGGCTCGCAGTTCTTCATCACGACCATCGTCACCGACTGGCTGGACGGCAAGCACGTCGTCTTCGGCGAGGTCGAGGACGGCATGGAGCTCGTGAAGAAGATCGAGTCCCTCGGCTCGCGCAGCGGTGCCACCTCCGCCAAGATCACGATCGCCGAGTCCGGCCAGCTCTGATCATTCCTCCGGAGCCGGGATCCCGCCACGGGGTCCCGGCTCCCGGCATGTCCGGGGGCAAGCTCAACTCCTGGGCGTGCGGCGCGGGTTAAGGTCGCGTTCGGTGGATCACCGATCCGCCGCACCGTTTTCTCGACCCGAGGAGGCATCCGTGCGCCTGCGCGCCATACCCACGCTGCTGCTGTCCGCCGCCCTCACGGCCGGCGCCCTCGCCGCCACCGCGGCACCGGCGGCCGCCGCCGCACCCACATCGTTCGAGGACCAGCTGCGGGCCCTGCCCGGAGTGAGTGTCACCGGCGTCGCCGACAAGGAGGGCTTCCCGCTCTACTCCCTGTCGATCACGCAGCCGGTCGACCACACCAGACCCAGCGCGGGCACCTTCGAGCAGCGCTTCACGCTCTGGCACAAGTCGACGGCCAAGCCCGTCGTCGTCTACACCGGCGGCTACGGCCTGTCCTCCTCGACCCGCGAACCCACCACCCTCCTCGACGCCAACCAACTCAGCGTCGAACACCGCTTCTTCGGGCCCTCCGTACCGGCCGGCGGAACCCCCTGGAACAAGATGACCGTCCAGCAGGAGGCCGCCGACGAGCACGGCATCGTCCAGGCGGTGCGCCCGCTGTACGAGAAGGCGTCGAAGTGGCTCGCCACCGGCGGTTCCAAGGGCGGCATGACGGCCACGTACCACTACCGCTTCCACCCGAAGGACTACGACGGCGTCGTCGCCTACGTCGCCCCGAACGACGCCAACAACGACGACGACAGCGGCTACGAGGACTTCTTCAAGCGCGTGGGCACCCAGGAGTGCCGCGACGGGCTCGCCGCCGTGCAGCGCGAGATGCTGGCGCGCCGTGACACCCTGCTGCCCAAGTTCGAGCAGACCGCGAAGGACAACGGCTACACCTTCACCAACACCCTCGGCACCACCGACCGCGCCTACGAGTTCGCCGTCCTCGACCAGGTGTGGAACTTCTGGCAGTCCGGGACGGTCGACGACTGCCCGACCGTGCCCGACGCGAAGACCGTCTCCGACGACGAGCTCTACAAGTGGTCCCTCGACCACGGCCTGTCCATCTACGAGGACTCCACCCTCGGCGCCAACAGCACGGGCCCCTACTACCGGCAGGCCGCCGCCCAACTCGGCTGGGCCGACCTGAAGTTCAAGAACCTCAAGGGCGTGCGCCACTACCCGGACATCTACCAGCCGAACTCGGTGCTGCCCGAGGACATGCGCACCACGTACGACGGCACCGTCATCAAGGGCGTCGACACATGGGTGCGCACGAAGTCGCAGCGGATGCTGTTCGTCTACGGGCAGAACGACCCGTGGAGCGCCGAGCAGTTCACGCCCAGCAAGAACGACTCGTACAAGTACATCGTCCCCAAGTCCAACCACGGCGCCCGCATTTCGGCACTTCCGGCGAACGAGCGGGACGCGGCGACGGCCACCATCAAGCGCTGGGCCGGAGTCCGGTAGCCGCCTTCATCCGGTAGCCACCTTCATCAGGTACCCACCGTCACCCGAAGCGCTCGATGCGGATCCGGTCCACCGGCTGACCGAGGCCGACGAGGAGTTGGGAGGCATGCTCGGCAAAGGAGTTGGAGCCGCACACGTACGCCTCCCACTCCGGCGCCCCGTCCTTGAAGCACGGCGTCAGGTGGTCCGCGTCCAGGCGCCGGCGCTCGCCCTCACGGGTGAGCACCGGCGTCGTCTCGGGCCCGTACTCGTCGGCGTAGATCAGCTCCGCGTGCGTACGCGCGGACACGAACAGGCGCAGCGGCAGGTCGAGTTGGCGTTGCCGGTGGTGGCGGATCATCGACATCAGCGGTACGACGCCGGAGCCCGCGCCGAGCAGCAGCGCGGGCCGGTCGCCCGGCCACGCGAAGAAGCCGCTGAGCGGTCCGCGCACCTCCACCTCGTCGCCGACCCGCGCCCCGGTGTGCAGAAAGCCGGACACCTCGCCGTCCACGACGTGGTCGAGGGTCAGCTCGATGTGTCCCGAGTCGTCGGGCGCGGAGGCGAGCGAGTAGTGCCGCTGGGCGGTGTACCCGTCCTCGGCGGTCAACCGCAGCATCAGGTGCTGGCCGGGCAGGTGCCCCTGCCAGCCGGGCACCGCGAAGCGGAACGTGGACGCGTTCGGTGTCTCCCGGCGGATCTCCGTGATCGTGGCACGCTGCCAGAGGGCGGCGCCCTGACCGGCGGCGATCCGGCCGGGGACGGCGAACCGCGTCGGCGCGACGAAATTCATGGTCTCAGTCACCCGCGTATCGCTGTTCTTCCCACGGGTTGCCCCGCGGGTGGTACCCGTTCTGCTCCCAGAAACCGGGCTCGTCGTGATCGAGGATCCGAAGGCCCGCGACCCACTTCACGCTCTTCCAGAAGTACAGGTGCGGCACCAACAGCCGTGCGGGGCCGCCGTGTTCGGTCGGCAGCGGCTCGTCCTCGTAGCTGAACGCGAGCCACGCCCTGCCGCCCGTCACGTCGGCGAGCGGCAGGTTCGCCGTGTAGCCGGTGTGCGAGTACGCCATGATGTGCGTCGCCCCGGGGGAGGGCCGGACGGCGTCGAGGAACGTGTCGAGCGAGACACCACCGAAGCGCACCCCGAACTTCGACCACGTCGTCACGCAGTGGATGTCACCGCTGTACGAGGACGGGGGCAGCGCCTGCGCCTCGTCCCACGTCCAGGTGCGGGGTTCGGCGACGAGGCCGTCGACGGTGAACGTCCAGTCCTGACGGTCGACTTGAGGTGTCACCTCGGCGGAGAGAACCGGCCAGTCGTCGCCGGCGTCGTACTGGCCCGGCGGCAGGCCCGCGTTGTGGACGCGGGGGCGGCCGACGAAGCCGCGGGTGGCGTGGGCGGCGGTCATGCGTGGGACTCCGGACGGGTGGTGTGTGCGAGGCCTTCGAGGTCGGCGAGGACCGCGGCCTCGTCGAGCGTCGTGAGCGTACGGTCGCGCATCAGGACCCGGCCGTCGACGACGGTGTCCCGTACGTCGGCGGACTGCGCGGCGTAGGCGAGCAGCGCGTACGGGTCGTGGCGCGGGGTGAGGTGTGGACGGCGGGTGTCGAGGACGATCAGGTCGGCGCGCTTGCCGGGCTCCAGGGACCCCAGTTCGTCGCCGAGGCCGAGCGCGCGGGCGCCCTCGATGGTCGCCATGCGCACGGCCTGCTCGGCGCCGACCGCCGTCGGATCGCCGTCCGCCTTGTGTACGAGGGCCGCCTGCCGCACCGCCCCGAGGACGTCGAGGGTGTTCGAGCTGACGGCGCCGTCCGTGCCGAGGCCGACGGTGACACCCGCGCTCAGCAGCCGGGGCACCGGCGCGATGCCGCAGCCCAGCTTCAGGTTCGACACCGGGCAGTGCGCGACCGATGCGCCCGCGCGGGCGATCGCCGCGATCTCGCCGCCGGTCAGGTCGACGGCGTGCGCGAGCACCACGTCGGGGCCCAACAGGCCGAGGGAGTCGAGGAGTTCGACGGGCCGCTTGCCGTGCGCGACCTCGACGCCCGCCACCTCGGCGGCGTTCTCCGCGGCGTGCAGATGGATGAGCGCGCCGAACTCGCGGGCGAGGGCGAAGCACTCGGTGAGCTGCTCGGGGGAGAGGGTGTACGTGGAGTGCGCGAACACGACGGGGCGGGTGCCGGCCGGGACCGCTTCGAGGTGGCGGCGCGCCCACGCCAGGCGCTCCTCGTACGGCCGCCCGTCCGGCGGCTGAGGCACGTCCATGAACAGCGGCCCGGTGTGCAGCCGCCAGCCCGCGTCGCGCGCGGCCCGCTCGGCGGCCTCGTGGAACCAGTACATGTCGAGCGCCGACGTCACACCCGCTCGTACGCTCTCCGCGACGGCGACGCGGACGGCGGACGCCACGGTGCCCGGGTCGAGGAGACGTGTCTCGGCGGGCACGACACGGCCCAGGAACTCCTGGAGCGTCACGTCGTCGGCGGCGCCGCGCAGCAGCGTCATCGCGAGATGGGTGTGCGTGTTGATCAGGCCGGGGAGGACGAGCCCGCCCGAGGCGTCGAGGGTGTCGGCGGCGGTGTGGCGGGCGCGCAGCTCGTCGGACGGGCCGACCGCCACGATCTCCCCGTCGCGCACCGCGACCGCGCCGTCCTCGATGACCCGCGAGGCGTCGTCGACGGTGAGGACGGTGCCGCCGTGCACCAGCAGATCGACGGGCCCGGTCACATCGGCGGACTCGGTCACAGTTGCTCCTTGGTGAGTATGCGCAGCGCGTCGAGCGCCACGACGCTGCCGCGCGCGACGCCTTCGGCGACGACGTCGCGGTGCGGGTCGTAGCCACCCGTGCCGTCCCGGTCGACCAGCTCGTCCGCGTTCACCCCGTCGACGACGAGGACGGCGCCGGCGACGAGCCCGCGCAGCGACGCCATGACGAAGAGCGCGGACACCTCCATCTCGATCGCCGCGAGGCCCGCGCCGTCGTACTGGTTCAGTGGGATCAGCCCTGGTTGGAACGCCGCGCGCGTCCAAACGATTCCCCGGTGGTGCGGCGCCCCGGCATCGCGGGCCGCGCGCGTGAGGGCGAGGACGGCCTCCGGAGCCGACACCGCCGGGTACTCGGCGGGCACCAGCTGCCCGGTCACCCCGTCGTCACGCACCGCCGCTTCGGCCACGACCAGATCGCCGTCCCCGATCCCCGGCCGCATCGCACCCGCCGTACCGAACCTGACGAACGTACGGACACCCGCCTCTGCCAGCTCCTGGAACAGCAGAATCGCCCCGGGACCGCCGATGCCGTGCGAGGCGACGACCACCGGCACCCCGTGCCACGTGCCGCGGAACACCCGGTACTCCCGGTGGTACGACACCTCCTCGGCGTCGTCGAGGAGCGCGGCGACGGCCGCGGCGCGGGCCGGGTCGCCGACGACGACGGCGCGCTGCGGCAGCCCCGTACGCGGCACTCGGGACAGCGGGAGCAGGGAGTGGGGTGCGTCGGGCGCATCGGGTGCGGGGGCACTCACGGGGTGACTCCAGTCGGGCGGCAGCGCGGTAGGGGTGGCGTGCTCGGGGTCGGCGGGATGTGTGTCGGCGCGATCCGAGGATCGTATCCGCAGGTGGGAGCGGGTTTGAAGGCGGGGCTTCGGTCAGGTGCGCGGTCCCACGGGCACGTCCAGGGGCCGGGCGAGACCGGAGATCCCCTCGTCGAGGCGCTGGAGGTGGCGCAGCACGCGGTACGTGACGGTGTTCGCCGCCGGCACGCCCAGGCCGTCCGTCTCCAGCATCGCCGCGATGCTCGCACCGGACTCCACCGTCCCCGTCGTGTCCTCGTCGTTCACCTGCGCCACCAGCACGCCGATGTTGTGCGCGATACGACGGGCCGCGCGGCCGAGCCGAGGATCGGCCGCCACGTGCTTGCTGTACGGGACGAGCTCGGCGGTCGCCGCGAGAGAACGCGCGTGGTACGCGGACGTCTCCAGGAGCGCCACCAGATAGCGCACGGTCTGACGGCGCTCGCGCTGCGGCGCGATGGCATGTGTCAGCGGCTTCGTGGAGGCACGCAGGTCGTCGAGCGCGGTGTCCAGGTCGCGTGCACGGTCGAGCAGATCCGCGGCCGGGCCACCGCTGAGCTGCTCCACCGCGCCCGCCACCACATCGCCGAGCCGCTCCAGGACGGTCGCCAGCAGCTCGTCCGTGCGCGAGTCCGTGCGCACCGGAAGCACCAGCACCGCCGCGATGATGCCGCACGCCGCACCGAGCGCCGTCTCCTCGATGCGCAGCACCAGGACGTCGAGGCTGTAGGTGTTCAGGAGCGTGTAGAGCAGGCCCAGCATCGCCGTCACGAAGAACGACATCAGCGCGTACGACAGCGGGGCGGTGAAGAACGCCGCGAACACGCACAGCAGCACCAGGACGAACGCGACCCATGTGTGATTGCCGACCGCGCCCGCGAGCAGCACACCGGCGAGCACACCGAGCACTGTGCCGAGCACCCGGCGGTAGCCCTTGATGACGATCTCGCCCGTGGACGCCGTGTTGAGGAAGACGACCCAGCAGGTCAGGACGGCCCAGTACCAGCGCTGCGAGGAGAGGAACTCGCCGCCGACGATCGCGAGACCGGAGCCGACCGCGACCTGGAAGGCGGCGCGGGTGGTGGGCCGGTCGAGGCCGGAGCGGTCGTCCTCCTCGTCCTCCTCGCCGTCCTCGGCCTTCCCCTTCTCCAGGCTCGTCAGGGCGACGGTGCCCGTGATGGACATGTCCTCCGCCTCCAACTCCTCGCGCGAACGCGTCGTGGCGGGGGAGTCGTCGGACTCGTCCTGCGGCCCGTCCAGCGCGATCCGCAGACCCATCACCGCGCGGGCCGCCTCACCGATGCCGCGGAACACGTCCTGCACGGCGAGCGTGGCACCCGGCGGGATGCGCTCCTCGTCGCGGTAGCCGAGCAGCCGGTTGCGGATCTGGGCGACGGCGGTGCCCCGGTTGGCTTCGGCGGGGCGGGACACCATGAAGTGCAGGGCGCCCAGATCGCGGCGGAGGGTGGCCGTCGCCTCGTCCTCGCGGCGCAGGAGCTTGCCCATCGCGGGCGCGGGCGCGTGGGGGAGGTGCAGGGTGAGGGTGTCGGCGCGCTCGGAGCTGCGCGCGTTCAGCAGCAGCATGCCGAGGCGCTCGGCGGCGACCTCCGCGTCGGCGATACGACGTTGGATCAGCGAGGCCGTCGCCGCGTCACCCGTGCCGTCCTCCAGGCGCCCCTGGATCATCAGCGCCGTCTCGTGCAGCCGCGCGGTGTGGTGCCGCAGGTCGTCGAGTACGTCGTCCAGTTCCTCCGGCGGGGCGTCCAGCAGCCTCGTCTGCGCGGTCACCAACTGCGCGAGCCGCGCCCGGAACGCGCCGCGCAGCCGGTCGAGCACCCGCTGCGGGGTCTCCGGCACCAGCACGAAGCGGGCCACCGCGCTGCACGCGAAAGCCACCGCCAACGTGCCCGCGAGGAGCGGCAGTTGATCGACGGTCGCGTTCACGAACAGCGACACGAAATAGACCTGGAAGCCCATCAGGCCGAGCGCCGTGCCCCGGTCGCCGAACCGCCGCGAATACACCGCGCCAAAGATCAACGCGATGAAGAACAGGTCACCGGCGACGACCTTGTTGTGCAGCAGCGCGCCGAGCGTCATGGCGGCCACCGCCACCGGGAAACCACAGGACAGCGTGATCGCCTGGCCGCGCAGATTCTTCTCGCGGATCGCGAACGTGCTCACCATCGCGGCCATCGCGCCCGCGACCATGTGCGTCACATCCGTGCCGAGCAGCGCGAGCACGGCGAGCGAGAGACCGATCGCCGTGACGATCCGCAACCCGGCCATCAGGCGCAGCAGCCCCGGATCGGAAGCCATGAAACGGTCCCAGGTGTCCCTGCGGATCGGCCGTCGCGCCACCAGTGTTCACTCCAAGATCGGGTCCGTCGGCGTCGACCCCGAGCATACGAGGAGGTGAGCGGGGTGTTGACGCGAGGACCGACAGGTGGACGGCCGCAGACCGGGGCACCTGGTGATCGCCTGGGGGATTTCCCCCAAGGAGAAGTGGAGGCTGGCCGGATGGTGCGTCGGACGTCACACCGCGAATCTTGAGCCATGGACGAACACGGCACGATCTCGACGAGCAGGCCGGCGCGGCGCAGCGTACTCGCGGCGGGCGCGGCGCTGTTGACCATGGGCGCGTCCCCGGTGGCGGCGGCCTCGGCCTCGTCCTCGAAGCAGGCGGCCCCGCGGCGGGTGCGGCTGCGGTTGCCCGCTCCGACGGGGCCGCATCCGGTGGGGAGGGTGGCGCTGCGCCTCGTGGACCGCTCCCGCCGCGATCCCTGGACGGCGGCTCCCGTACGGGAGTTGATGGTCGACGTGCGCTATCCCGCGCGGACGGTGACCGGGCACGGGCGGGCGCCGCAGATGACGGCACGGGAGGCGGAGCGCTTCGACCGGCTCAACAACTTCGGGGGCCTGCCCGCGGGCCGCGTCGACTGGGCGGCCACGCGTACGTTCGCCCACACCGGCGCGCCGTTGGACCGCCGCGAGGCGTACCCCGTGGTGCTGTACTCCCCGGGTGTCCTGGACCCGCGCTCCCTGGGCACGACGCTCACCGACGATCTGGCCTCGCGCGGCTATGTGGTGATCGCGATCGACCACCCCTACGACGTGTCGGCGGTGGAGTTCCCGGGTGGGCGGGTGGTCGGCTCCCGGCTCCCGCAGGAGTTCGAGAGGGCGCAACAGGCGGGCCCGGCAGCGGTGACCGCGCTCCTGAAGAAGACATCGGCCGTCCGCGTCGCCGACGCCCGCTTCGTCCTTGATGTGGTGCGGAGGGCCTTCGACACGCACCGGCTGCGCAGGGCGCCGATCGGCATGTTCGGCCAGTCCGCCGGTGGCTTCGCGGCGCTGCAGACCCTGCACGACGACGAGCGCCTCGCCGCGGCCGCGAACCTCGACGGGGTGCTCGCCTACGTACAGGACGACCACGACGAGGGCGGCCTGTCGACCGTCGCGGCCGAGGGCGTGCACCGGCCGGCGCTCCTGATGGGCAGCGCGGGCAACGACCGGACGACCGTCCCCTCCTGGCGGGAACTGTGGCGCCACAGCACCGGATGGCGCCTCGACCTCACCCTGCGCGACTCCCGGCACGCCACGTACACGGACGCGACGACCCTGCTCCCACAGATCGCCTCCCGCCTCGACCTGCCGCGCGAACAGCTGACGCAGTGGGTGGGCACAGTGCCCGCCCATCGGGCGGTCGCGGCCCAACGGGCGTATGTGGCCGCCTTCTTCGACCGCTGGCTGCGCGGCGAATCCGGGGCGCTGCTGGACGGGCCGTCGCCCAAGTACCGGGAGGTCGCCTTCATATGAAGGGGCCGCGGTGTGGCGCACCGCGGCCCCTCCGCTCAGCTGTAGTAGGCGATCTTGTCGTCGAGGACCTCCATGGCCCGGCGCAGCGCCGCCACCCGTCGCTCCAGATCCGCGCGACGCTCACGAAGGAAGGTGACCCGGTCCTGCGCGGAGTGCTCGGCGCGCAGCATCGCCACGAAGGCGCGCAGGTCCGCGATGCCGAGGCCGGCGTCGCGGAAGCAGGTGACGAGGCCGATCCAGAAGATGTCGTCCTCGGTGTACTGCCTGCGCCCGCCGACGGTCCGATGGATCGGGCCGATCAGCCCCTCGCGCTCGTAGTAGCGCAGCGTGTCGATGGAGACGCCGGTGCGGTCGGCGGCCGCGGCCGGGGTGTGGCTGGTCATGGAGCTCCTAGGAGGGGCGGTGTCAGCGCGCTTCGGTGATGCGTGCCAGGTGGTCGTCGTCGAGCCGCACGTGGCTCGCGGCGAGCGCCTGCTCGATGTGCTCCACGCGGCTCGCGCCGACCATGGGGTCGATGCCCTGCCGCATCAGCCAAGCGAGGACGACCTGGTTCGGTGCGGCCGAGAGTTCGCGGGCGACCTCCCGCAGGACGGCGAGCACGCGGGTGGTGCCGGGGTGATCGTAGGTCTCCGGCAGCGGTTTGTCCGCCCGTTCGTACGCACCCCAGATCAGCGAGCTGTACGACCACACGGACAGGCCCTCCGAGCGCGCGAGGTCCAAGTCCTCGACGGTGAGCAGGCGGTGGGCGGACTCCGGGAGCGGGGCGAGGGGGCGCGGCTGGAGGAGCGAGTGGCGCAACTGCAGGGCCGTCCACGGCTCCACGCCCTGCTCGCGCGCGAGCGACCGGGCCCGTTCCACGCGCCAGGCGGCGTGGTTCGCCGCCCCGACCCGCAGGGCCATGCCCTTGGTGACGAGCTCGCCGAAGGCGCCGACCGTCTCCTCCAGTGGCACGGTGCGGTCCTCGGCATGGGCCCAGAGCAGGTCCACGTGATCGACACCGAGGCGCTCCAGGCTCTCCTCCGCGCCGGTGCGGACGGCGGGGGCGGACAGGCCCTCGGCGCTGTCCGGCCAGGAGTGCGGCACGAGCGGGTTCTGTCTGACCTTGGTCGCGATCCGTACCCTGTCGCGCACGCCGGGGCGGGCCCGGAGCCACGCGCCGATGGTGCGCTCGCTCGCGCCGCCGGTTCCGCTGGGATCGGCCCAGAAGGAGTAGCAGTTGGCGGTGTCGAGCCAGACGCCGCCGCCCGCGACGAAGGCGTCGAGGATCGCGAAGGCCCGGTCGGCGGTGACGCGGGTGCCGAAGTCCATGGTCCCGAGGACGATTTCGGGGTGAGTGGTGTTCCTGTGCGTGGTGTTCATGCGCCCCATGCTCGGATCTGGAGCGCGCTCCAGGTCAAGGGCCGATGTCGCGGGCGGCCCCCGACCCGGACCTTCGGTTCAGGAACGCAGCCCGAGCGCCGCCGTCGTGGCGTCGGCCATCGCCGACTCGCCCAGCGCGTTGGGGTGCACAGGGACGAAGTTCGTTCCGAACAGGGCCGGTTCGACCCAGCGGGTGCCGATCGGCTGGCAGGCGTCGTGGCCCTCGGAGGACTGGGAGAAGTCCACATACGTCGAGCCGGTCTCGTTCGCGGCACGCTGTACCGCGCTGTTGAGGTGGGCCTGGATGTCGCGCACGTACGGGACGTCGCCGGTCGCGAGCGGCATCTTCGCGAAGCAGCCCTTCTGCGCGGCCGACGGCATGATCCACGGGTAGCCGAGCACGGCGACCCGCGCGTTCGGCGCCTTGTCCTTCACCGCCCGAAGCGCGGTCTTCAGCGCCGGATAGGTCTTGTTGTCGATGTCGTCGCTGAACTTGTCGCCGTTCAGGGACTGGCACGGGTGGCCCTGGCCTCCCGAGGCGATGCCCGCCGCGGCGCAGGACAGGATGGTGCTGATGAAGGTGTTGTTGTCGTTGCCGCCGATGGTGAGGGTCACCAGGTCGGTGTCCGGGCCGAGCGCGTCCAGCTGCGGCGGCACGCCCGGGTACTGGGCCCCGGCGAAGTCCTTCGTCTGCGCGCCGCCGCACGTCACGTCCTTGAGCGTGGCGCCGGTGCGCTCCGCGATGACGTGCGGATAGTTGGCGGTGGAGCGGGCGCACAGGGGGCTCGCCTTCGGGTCGAGCGGGAGCACGCCGGAAGCGGCGCTGTAGCTGTCGCCCAGGGCGACGTACGAGAGGGGTTCGGGGCTCGCGTGCGCCGGGGACGCGAGGGTGACGAGGGCGGCGCCGGTCGTGGCCGCGAGGGCGGTGAGTCTGACGCTGAACGCGCGTTTCGCCATCTGTTGCTCCTTAGAGACCTTCGAAACCGGGCCGGCTCAGGGCCAAGTGCCGTGTGGGGCAAGGGGGTTCAGCGCGCTGGTAGTTGAAGCTACCGACGGGTTTGAATATCAGTCAATAGACGTGCACAAGGTCGTGACCAGGGGAGAGTCGCGAAGAGCCGGATTGTCAGTGGTGCTCGCTAGCCTCATGGGTGGATGGCTGGTCCGTAGGCAGGCGCCCCGGCGAGTACACCGATTGCGGTGGCGGGGGCCGTGTTTGCGGCGACAATCGAACACACCGATTCGAGACAGGCGACGCCGGCGATCCAGCCGGTGGCCGCGCACACCCGATGGAGACAAGATGAGCAAGGTCGCGAGGACGGGGCCCCCGTCGAACACGTCGCACCCCGCCGACAGCCACGACCTGATCCGCGTGCACGGCGCGCGGGAGAACAACCTCAAGGACGTCAGCATCGAGCTCCCGAAGCGGCGCCTCACGGTGTTCACGGGGGTCTCCGGATCGGGCAAGAGCTCGCTCGTGTTCGACACGATCGCCGCCGAGTCCCAGCGGATGATCAACGAGACGTACAGCGCGTTCCTCCAGGGCTTCATGCCGACGCTCGCCCGGCCCGAGGTCGACGTGCTGGACGGGCTGACCACCGCGATCACCGTCGACCAGCAGCGGATGGGCTCCGACCCGCGCTCCACCGTCGGCACCGCCACCGACGCGAGCGCGATGCTGCGGATCCTCTACAGCCGGCTCGCGAAGCCGCACATCGGCGGGCCCGGCGCGTACTCGTTCAACGTGGCGTCCGTCTCGGCGCAGGGCGGATTCACCGTCGACCGGGGCGCCGAGAAGTCCAAGGTCGAGAAGGTGTCCTTCAGCCGCACCGGCGGCATGTGCACGCACTGCGAGGGCCGCGGCACGGTCTCCGACATGGACTTCGCCCAGCTCTTCGACGACTCGAAGTCGCTGAACGAGGACCCGTTCAACATCCCCACCTACACCGGGGACGGCTGGGTGGTGCGGGTGATCAGGGAGTCCGGTTTCTTCGACCCGGACAAGCCGATCCGCAAGTACACCAAGAAGGAGCGGCACGACTTCCTCTACCGGGAGCCCACCAAGGTCAAGATCAACGGGGTGAACCTCACCTACGAGGGCCTGATCCCGAAGATCCAGAAGTCCTTCCTGTCCAAGGACAGGGAGTCGATGCAGCCGCACATCCGGGCCTTCGTGGACCGCGCGGTCACCTTCCAGACCTGCCCCGACTGCGACGGCTCCCGGCTCAGCGAGCTCGCCCGCTCCTCGAAGATCAAGGGCAAGAGCATCGCCGACCTGTGCGCGATGGAGATCCGGGACCTGGCGCAGTGGGTGCGCGGGCTCAAGGAGCCGTCGGTGGCGCCGCTGCTCGGCAAGCTCCAGCACACCCTGGAGTCGTTCGAGGAGATCGGCCTCGGGTATCTCTCCCTCGACCGCGCGGCGGGCACCCTCTCCGGTGGCGAGGCGCAGCGCGTCAAGATGATCCGCCACCTCGGCTCCTCGCTCACCGACGTCACGTACGTCTTCGACGAGCCCACCATCGGCCTGCATCCGCACGACATCCAGCGGATGAACAACCTGCTGCTGCGGCTGCGCGACAAGGGCAACACGGTGCTCGTCGTGGAGCACAAGCCGGAGGCCATCGCGATCGCCGACCACGTCGTCGACCTCGGCCCCGGTGCCGGTACGGGCGGCGGCAGCGTCTGCTTCGAGGGCACCGTCGAGGAGTTGCGCGCCAGCGACACCATCACGGGGCGCCACCTCGACGACCGGGCCGCGGTCAAGGACACCGTCCGCGAGCCGACCGGCAAGCTGGCCATCCGCGGGGCGGACGCGCACAACCTCCAGAACGTCGACGTCGACATCCCGCTCGGGGTGCTCACGGTGATCACCGGTGTCGCGGGCTCCGGAAAGAGCTCCCTCGTGCACGGTTCCATCCCCGCCGACGAGGGCGTGGTGGCGGTCGACCAGACCCCGATCCGCGGCTCACGGCGCAGCAACCCGGCCACGTACACCGGGCTCCTGGAGCCGATCCGCAAGGCGTTCGCGAAGGCCAACGGCGTGAAGCCGGCCCTGTTCAGCGCCAACTCGGAGGGCGCCTGCCCGACCTGCAACGGCGCGGGCGTCGTCTATACGGACCTCGGCATCATGGCCAGCGCGGCCGCCACCTGCGAGGAGTGCGACGGCAAGCGGTTCGAGGCGTCCGTGCTCGACTACCACTTCGGCGGCAAGGACATCAGCGAGGTGCTCGCGATGCCGGTGACCGAGGCGGTGGAGTTCTTCGGCGCGGGGGAGGCGCGCACCCCGGCCGCGCACAAGATCCTGGAGCGGCTCGAGGATGTCGGCCTCGGTTATCTCACCCTCGGCCAGCCACTGACCACGCTCTCCGGCGGCGAGCGACAGCGGCTCAAGCTCGCCGTGCACATGGCGGACAAGGGGGGTGTCTATGTTCTGGACGAGCCGACCACGGGTCTGCACCTGGCGGACGTCGAGCAACTCCTCGGGCTGCTCGACCGGCTCGTGGACTCCGGCAAGTCGGTCATCGTCATCGAGCACCACCAGGCCGTGATGGCGCACGCCGACTGGATCATCGACCTGGGCCCCGGAGCGGGGCACGACGGCGGCAAGGTCGTCTTCGAGGGAACCCCCGCCGACCTCGTCGCCGACCGCTCCACCCTCACCGGCGAGCACCTCGCGCGGTACGTGGGCGCCTGACCGGCGCCGCCGGTCGCCCCGGCTCCGGGGCGGGAGGGCGAACGACCACGTCGCGGCGCGGTCAGCTCTCCTGCGAGGGGCCGGGGATCCGCGGCATCTGAGCGGTCTGGTCGGCCTGCGGAACCTGAGAGGCCCCCGGAACCTGCGGGCCCTGGTCGCCCTGCGGGCCCTGCGGACGCTGAGGTGCCTGGGGGCCCTGACCGGCCTGAGGTGCCTGGCCGGCCTGCGGAACCTGCGGGGTCTGCCCGGTCTGAGGCGCTTGCGGGGCCTGCGGGGCCTGCGGTATCTGCGGCGCCTGAGCGGCCTGCGGGAACTGGCCGGTGCCGGTCTGGGGGACCCGCTCGGCAGCAGCGCCCTGCGGTGCCTCCGCGTGCCCGAAGTCGAGCACACCCTCCGCGGTGCGCTCGGCCTCGTGCGCGGCCTCGCGTGCGTCGGCGAGCACATCACCGTGCTCGTCGACGAGTCGGTCGTAGATGGGCGCCGGGGCAGTAGACGGTGCGGGCACGGGAAGAGCTCCTGGTCGTCGAGGTCTTGATGTCACCCTGTGGGTGAACAAAAGGGGACCCTACGTCGACCAGATGACAGGGATACATCCGGGGTGGGGTTGAGGAGCGAAGGTTTGTAACTACTAGTATGTACGACAACGCTGTCGGGCCCGCCCACCCACGTTCGAGCCCGTCCACCCGCGAAGGAGTCCCGCTCGTGCCACTCGTCCGTATCGACGCCCTCAAGGCCGACGCCGAACGCCTGGACGCGCTGGGGTGCGCGGTCCACGACGCCCTCGTCGAAACGCTCGGCTTCCCGACCGACGACCTGTTCCAGGTGCTCACCAGTCATGACGGCGAGCGCGGCACCATCCGTTACGACGACTACCTCGGGGTGCGGCGCGACGACGACGTGGTGTTCGTCGGCATCACGCTGCGCGCCGGGCGCCCCGACGAGCGGAAGCGGGCGCTGTACCGGCGGATCGCCGAACTCGCGCACGCGTACGCGGGCACCGAACCGCGCAACGTACTCGTCACGCTCACCGAGAACGCGTCGATCGACTGGTCGTTCGGGGACGGTGTCGCGCAGTACGCGCCGGCCGGAGCGGACGGCCGGCGCTGAGCGCCCGCGTGGCGGTGGCGGTGGCTGTGGCCGTGGCCGGGGCTGTGGCCGGGGCTGCGGCCGCGGCTGTCGGTGCCGCTCAGTACTGCTCGGACTGGCCGCCGTCGATCGGCACGACCGTGGCGTTGATGAAGGAGGCCTCGTCGGAGAGGAGGAAGGCCACCAGGTTCGCGACCTCCTCGGGGCGGCCGAAGCGCTTCATCGGGTTGACGCTGACGAACTGTCGGCCGGCCTCCTCCCAGTTCACCGGGTCGAGCTGCTTGAGGGAGCCCTCGACCATCGGCGTCATGATCGCTCCGGGCGCGATGGCCTTCACGGTGATGCCGTACTGGCCGTACTCCACGCCCGAGTTCCGGGTCAGGCCCACGACGCCGTGCTTGGCGGCGGCGTAGCCGGACTGGTTGCCCACGCCGCGGATGCCGCCCACCGATGCCGTGTTCACGACCGTGCCCGCGCCCTGCTCGCGCATGACGGCGAGGACGTGCTTGAGGCCGAGGAAGACGCCTCGCAGGTTGATGTCGACGACGCGCTGGAACTCGTCGCTGCCGAACTCCTCGGTCAGGTTCTGCTTGCCCTCGATGCCCGCGTTGTTGAAGAAGGCGTCGATCCGGCCGTACGCCTGCCGGGTCTCGGTCACATAGCGCGCGACCTCCGCCTCGTCACTGACGTCCGCCGTGATCGTCAGAACCTCCGTGCCCGGCGCCGCCTTCTCCACCTCGGCCGCGCTCGCGGCGAGCCCCTCGGCGTTCACGTCGACCAGCGCGAGCTTCGCGCCCTCGGCCGCGACGCGGACCGCCGCCGCCCGGCCCAGACCCGAGCCGCCACCCGTGATGAGGACGACCTTGCCGTTGAACCTGTCGAACCTGTCGAACCTGTCGAACCGGTCGTTCATTGCGGACCTCCTGATTGAGCTGTGTCGCGGTCCGCCGCCGCCCGACGGGCCTGTCACTATTCTTAGACGATACGTACTGTCTAGAAATTCCCGAATACCGGCCGAAGATCGGAGAGCGACACATGGACGAGTCGACGACTCCCCGCCCCCGGCGCGGCCGCCACCGGGACCCGCAGGCACACGCCGCCGTGCTGAGTGCGGCGCGGGAGCTGGTGGCCGAGCTCGGCTATCACAAGGTCACGATGGAGCGGATCGCCACGCGCGCCGGTGTCGCCAAGATGACCCTCTACCGCTGGTGGCCGAACAAGGCGGCCGTCGTCACCGAGGCCGTCGCCGGACAGCTGACGCCGGGCCCGCAGCCCGACACCGGCTCCGTGCGCGAGGACGCGCGGGCCTACCTCGCCGACCTCCTGCGCACCCTGACGCTGCTCGGCGATCCGAGTGTCGTGGCCGGGGCGCTCGTCGAACGCGGCGAGGCCGGGCGCGCGGAGCTGCGGGACCTGCTGGTCGCGTGGGGCGAACCGGGGATCGCGCTGCTGCGCCGCGGCGTCGATCGGGGCGAGCTGCCCGTCGGGCTGGACGCCGCGGCGGTGGTCGACAGCTGGCTGGGCTACGCGCTGTACCGGGTCGTCTTTCTGCAGAGCGAGCCGAGCGAGGCGGATGTGGCCGGTCTGTTGGCGGCGCTGCCGTACGAGGACGGAGCGCGCTGAGTGCCCAACTAGCCTGCCGTATCGGCTTGTTGGTGTCGTCACGGCTGCGCACGCCGACGTATTGACCGGAGGTATACACCCGGCGTATACCCCGAGGTATGACCGTTCCTCTGGCGCTTCTCGGGCTCCTCGAACGTGAGTCGAGCCACGGCTACGACCTCAAGCGGAACTACGACACCTACTTCGGCCGCGGCAAGCCGCTGCCCTACGGCCAGGTCTACTCGACGCTGCGCCGCCTCGCCCGGGACGGGAAGGTGGCGGTCGGGGAGTCCGAGCCGGGGGAGGGGCCCGACCGCAAGCGGTATGTGATCACCGACAGCGGGGTCACGGAAGTGGAGGCGTGGCTCACCGAGCCCGTCGCCCCCGAACAGCACCTGCAGACCGTGCTGTTCACCAAGGTCGTCCTGGCCCTGCTCCTGGAGCGGGACGCCCAGACGTACCTCGACACCCAGCGCGCCTCCCACATGCGGCGGATGCGCGAGCTGACCGAGCTGCGCCGCACCGGGGGACTCGTCGACAGGATGCTGGCCGACCACGGCCTGTTCCACCTGGAGGCGGACCTGCGCTGGATCGACATGACCGTGGCGCGGCTCGGCGCGTTGGCCGCGGAGGTGAGGTCATGAGTCTGGTCGAAGCGCGCGCCGTGGAACTCTCCTTCGGCAGCACACCCGCCTTACGTGGCGCCGAACTGACCGTCGCGCAGGGCGAGATCGTCGCCGTGACCGGGCCGAGCGGCTCCGGGAAGTCGACGTTGTTGCACTGCCTCGCCGGGATCCTGGTCCCCGACGGCGGCGAGATCCACTACGACGGGCGGCGCGTCGACACCCTCCGGGAGGCCGAGCGCAGCGCGCTGCGCCGCGACCACTTCGGCTTCGTCTTCCAGTTCGGCCAGCTCGTACCGGAGCTGACGGCCGTCGAGAACGTGGCCCTGCCGCTGCTCCTCGCGCGCGGCCGTCGTGCCTCCGCGCTGAGCGAGGCCCGCGGCTGGTTCGAGCGGCTCGGCCTCGCGGGTCTTGAGGGGCGCAGGTCGGGGGAGTTGTCGGGAGGGCAGGCGCAACGGGTCGCGCTGGCACGGGCGTTGGTGGCGCGGCCGCGCGTGCTGTTCGCCGACGAGCCCACCGGGTCCCTCGACTCGCTCACCGGGGAACAGGTGATGGACCTGCTGGTCGGCTCCGTCCGCGAGCAGGGCACCACCGTCGTCCTCGTCACCCACGAACCGCGCGTCGCCGCCTACGCCGACCGGGAGGTCATCGTCCGCGACGGCAGGGTGACACCACTCTCCGTCGAACGGGCCGCCTCGTGATCCGGCTCGCGCTCCGCCTCACCGTCGCGGGCGGCCGGGAGGCCCTGGTGCGGCTGACCGTCATCGCCGCCGCGGTCGCCGTGGGCGTCGCGCTGCTTCTGTCGACGCTCGCCGCCGTCGAGGCCACCCGCGGCCAGAACGACCGCAACGCCTGGCTGAACACGGGCGGCCAGTTCACCCAGAGCAGGCACGCGCGGGCCGCCGACGCCGACCCGCTGTGGTGGCTGCTGCGCGCCGACCACTACGACGGCAGGCTCATCGGCCGCGTCGACGTCGCCGCCACCGGGCCCGAATCGCCCGTGCCGCCGGGCCTGCCCCGCCTCCCAGGCCCCGGCGAGTTCTACGTCTCCCCGGCCCTCGCCGCACTGCTGCGCGCCACGCCCGCCCAGGAGTTGGCCGACCGCTACCCGGGCCACCGGGCGGGCACGATCGGCAGGTCCGCGTTGCCGGGCCCCGACTCCCTGATCGTCGTGGTCGGACGCAGCCCCGGGGACCTCGCGGGGAAGGCGGGCGCCACGCGTGTCACCACCATCGAGACCCGCTCGCCCAGCCGCTGCAACGGCCCGAACTGCGACGTCGCCGCCGGTATCGACGCCGACGGCATGGCGCTCATCCTCTCCGTGGTCGCCGTCGCCCTGATCTTCCCCGTGCTCATCCTCACCGGCACGGCGAGCCGCCTCGCCGCCGCCCGGCGCGAACAGCGCTTCGCCGCGATGCGGCTCGTCGGCGCGACACCCGGGCAGGTGTCACTGATCGCCACGATCGAGTCCGCGGTCGCCGCCGTCGCCGGTACGGCGATGGGCTTCGGCCTCTGGTACGCGCTGCGGCCCCTGGTGGCGCGCGCCGACCTGACCGGCACCCCGTTCTTCACCGAAGACATGTCGCTCGGCGTCGGCGAAGTGCTGCTCGTCGCCTTCGGTGTGCCGGTGGCGGCGGCGGTGGCGGCTCGGGTGGCGCTGCGCCGGGTGCGGGTCTCGCCGCTCGGTGTGACCCGCAGGGCCACGCCCCGGCCGCCGCGCGCCTGGCGGTTGATCCCGCTGGCGCTCGGCCTGGGACAGCTGTGGTGGGTCGTCGGACGGGTGCCCGAGGACACCGGCGGCCAGATCCTCGTCTTCGTCCCCGCCATGCTCGTCGTCCTCATCGGCCTCGTGTTCGCCGGGCCGTGGCTGACCATGGCCGGGGCCCGGCTGCTCGTCCGCTTCACCCGCCGGCCCGCGCTGCTCGTCGCCGGGCGGCGCCTCGCGGACGACCCGAAGGCCGGGTTCCGCGCGGTGAGCGGCCTGGTGCTCGCCCTGTGCGTCACCAGCACGGCCGTCGGGATCATCACGGCGGTGGTCGCGGAGAGCGGAGTGCCCGAGGACAAGGCGGTGTTCGGCAGTTCGGTGGTCGCCGACTACGGCCGCCAGTTCAGGCACAAGCCCGCACCGCCGCCGCCCGCGCCACCCACCGCGACCCGCGCGCGGCTGGACTCCGTGCCCGGTGTCCGAGGCGTGCTGGTGATCCACACGAACCCGCTGCGCATCCCCGACCCCGTGGAACCGCGCCCGCCGAAGGGCCAGCCGCCGATCCTGGCCGGTCTCGTCTCCTGCGCCGAACTGGCCAGGATGCCCGCGCACAACAACTGCCGGGCAGGAGCCGAAGCCGCCGCGATCCCACCCGACTTCTCGCACTTCGGGATGCGGGAGGACCGGGCCTGGCCCGCCGTCTGGCCTGCTGCGGACATCGGCGAACGGCGGCTGCGGACGCTCCCCGTGGAAGGGATCATCGTGACGACCGACGGCTCGACGGCCGCGGTCGAACGTGTCCGTACGATCCTCGCCGCCGCCTACCCCGACGAACTGCCGCCGTACACCGTCGCCGAGGACTCCGCGCAGCGCTGGGCCGACATCGAGGGCTATCAGCAACTGGCCACCGTCGTTGTCGCGATGAGCTTCCCGATCGCCGGATGCGGCCTCGCCGTCTCCGTGGCCGGCGGGCTGGGCGAACGCAAGCGGCCCTTCGCCCTGCTGCGGCTGACCGGAGTGCCGCTGCGCACCCTGCGGCGCGTGGTGCTCCTGGAGAGCGCCGCGCCGCTGCTGATCGTCGCGGCGCTCGCCATCGGGACGGGCTTCCTGACGGCGCAGCTGTTCCTCCAGGCGCAGTACGGCTACTCGATCCGGCTCCCGGGCGCCGGTTACTACGGCATGACACTCGCCGGGATCGTCGTCTCACTCGCCGTCATCGCCTCTACGCTGCCGCTGTTGCGGCGGATCACGGAGCCGGAGACGGCACGCAACGACTGACACCACGGCGCCCCCACCAAAGGCGGGCGCCGGCCTCACGCCCGCGTCGCGTCCACCAACGACTCCCGCATGAAGTCCACCAGCCACCGCTGCGCCGGAGTCCGCGCGTGGGCGTGCCGCGCGTACACCGACACCTGCGCCGCCTCGACGTCGAAGGGCAGTTCCACGAGCCGTACGCGGTGATCCGCCGCGAACATCCGGCCCACCAACCGCGGTGCCATCGCCACGAGTTCACTGTCCTGCACCAGATACGGCAGCCCCGCGAAACGCGTCAACTCCAGGGCCACCCGGTGCAGCAGGCCGTGCGCCTCCAACGCGCGGCGCGGCCCGTCGTGCCCGGCGGGGCCCGAGACCGTGACATGCCGCTCGGCGCCGAGCGCCGCCAGGGACACGGCGGCGCCGCGCAACCGGGGATGGTCGCGCGCCACCACGGCGACGTACCCCTCGGAGAACAGCGGGATCCGCTCGACGCGCTGCGAGCCCAGTGGTGGCGAGGCGATGAACGCGTCGATCTCGCCGCGGCCCAACTGGTCCTCCGCGCCCCCGATGTCGAGTGGCCGCACACTCAGCGTCGCCCCCGGCGCCCGCCTCGGCAGCGCGGCCATCAGACGGGGCAGCAGGGCGACCTCCCCCAGATCGGACAGGCACACCGTGAACGCGGCGCGCGCCGTCGCCGGGTCGAAGGAGTGGGCGCCGCTCAGCGTCGTCTCGATCTCCGTGACGGCGCTGTGGAGCGGCTCGTACAGGGCGCGCGCCGTGGTCGTCGGCGCGAGGCCGGCGCCGGTGCGGCGGAAGAGTTCGTCGCCGAAGCGGCGGCGCAGCTTCTGCAGCCCGTAGCTGACGGTCGGCTGGGTCACGTGCAGGGCCTCGGCGGTCGCCGTGACGCTACGGGTCTCGTAGAGCAGCACGAAGGTCCGTATGAGGTTGAGGTCGAAGTCCCGCACGATCGGCTCCCGTCCAATGCCGTCCAGTCCCGGCCCGTCAGGGCCCGACCCGACCCGGCCCCTCAGGGCCCTGTCCATGGCTCGCATTATCGAACCTGTCTATGACGTGGGTAGGCAACATTGATTGGAGCACGGTCCGCTTTATTTCTAGGCTCAACCACATCACCCCCGGTCAAGGAGGAGTTCGCGCATGCCGACCGCACGCCGGATCGCCCACGCGTTCCTGGAGCGCCAGGGCCTGACCACGATCTTCGGGAACCCGGGCTCCAACGAACTGCCCTTCCTGGCCGGGCTCCCCGACTCCTTCCGCTACGTCCTCGGCCTGCACGAAGGCGTCGTCGTCGGCATGGCCGACGGATACGCCCAGGTCACCGGCCGCCCCGTGTTCGTCAACCTGCACGCCGCAGCCGGTTCCGGCAACGCCATGGGCGCGCTCACCAACGCCGTGTACGCGCGCTCGCCGCTGGTGCTCACGGCGGGCCAGCAGGTGCGCTCCGCCGTCGGCATGGAGGCGATGCTCGCCAACGTGGACGCCCCACAGCTGATGCGCCCCCTCGTCGGCCACTCCGCCGAACCGGCCTGCGCCGCCGACGTCCCGCGCGCCCTCGCCCACGCCGTCTTCGAAGCCGAGCTGCGGCGCGGGCCGAGCTATCTCTCCGTGCCGTACGACGACTGGGACGCCGAGCTCGACCCGCACACCTCCGACATCCTCGAACGCCGGGTGCGGCGCGGCCTCGCCCCCGACGAGGCGCAACTCGACGACCTCGTACGGGAAGTGGGAGCCGCCCACAACCCCGTGCTCGTACTCGGCGGTGACATCGACGCCGCCGGGCTCTTCGACCGGGCCGTGGCCTGCGCCGAACACCTCGACGTGCCGGTGTGGGTGGCGCCCTCGCCGCACCGCCTCCCGTTCCCCAACCGGCACCCGCTGCTGCGCGGCGTGCTGCCCGCCGGAATCGGTTCGGTGTCGTCGGCGCTGGCCGGTCACGACCTCGTCCTCGCCGTCGGCGCGCCCGTCTTCCGCTACCACCAGCACGTGCCGGGCCCGTACCTCCCCGAAGGCGCCCGGCTCGTCCAGGTCACCGACGACCCGGGCGCGGCGGCCCGCGCCCCGATGGGGGAGGCGCTCGTCGCCGACCCCGGCCCGGTGCTCACCGCACTCCTGACGCGTCTGCCTCAACGTACAAGCAGGACAAGGGAGTTCACCGCTCCGCCCGAGCCCGCCACCGCCCCCGGTGACACTCTGCACCCCGAAGAGGTCTTCGCCGCGCTCCGCGACACCCAGCCGCCCGACACCCGCTATGTCGTCGAGTCGACGTCCACCAACTCCGCATGGTGGCGCCAGATGGACCTGCGGCGCCCCGGCTCCTACTTCTTCCCGGCCTCCGGCGGCCTCGGCTTCGGGCTGCCCGCCGCCGTCGGCGCGGCCATGGGAGACCCGGACCGGCCGGTCGTCGCGGTCGTCGGCGACGGCTCCGCCAACTACGGCATCACCGCGCTGTGGTCCGCCGCCCACTACCGGATCCCGGTCACCTTCCTGATCCTGCGCAACGGCACGTACGGCGCGCTGCGCTGGTTCGGGACGCTCCTCGACACACCTGACGTGCCGGGCACCGAGATTCCCGGCATCGACTTCACCGCGCTCGCCGCGGGCTACGGGGTGCCCGCCACCACCGTCACCGAACTCGCCGATCTGCGCGAGCAGTTGAAGAATCCCGCGACCGACGGGCCCCGCCTCGTCCAGGTCGACACCCACCGCACCACACCGGAGTGAACATGGCTCTCCTCGAGAACCCGATATGGCACGACCGCATCCACCTCGACGGCTGGACCGAGGGCTCCGGAGGTACCTCCCGCGTCGTCGAACCCGCCACCGGGAACCGGCTCGCGAACATCGGCAGCGCCACCCCTGACGATGTCTCCCGCGCCGCCGCCCGCGCCGCCGAGGCGCAGAAGGAGTGGGCCCGCACCTCGCCCGCCGAGCGCGCCGCCGTGCTGCGCAGGGCCGGTGACCTGTTCGCCGAGCACGCCGAGGAGATCAAGGACTGGATCGTCCGCGAGGCCGGATCGACCCGCCCGAAGGCCACCGTCGAGACCGACTTCGCCGCCGCCGAGTGCTACGAGGACGCGGCGCTGCCCGCGCACCCGCTCGGCGACGTGCTCAGCAGCGGCGAGCCCCGCTGGTCGTTCGCGCGCCGCGTCCCCGCGGGCGTCGTCTCCGTCATCGCGCCGTTCAACTTCCCGCTGATCCTCGGCATCCGCTCCGTGGCACCCGCCCTCGCGCTCGGCAACGCTGTGCTGTTGAAGCCGGACCCGCGGACCGCCGTGTGCGGTGGTGTCACCATCGTCCGGATCTTCGAGGAGGCGGGGCTGCCCGAGGGACTCCTTCACCTGCTGCCCGGCGACGCGAGCGTCGGCGCCGCCGTCGTCGAGGCCCCCGAGGTGTCCGTCGTCTCCTTCACCGGCTCAACTGCCGCTGGACGCAAGGTCGGTGAGTCCGCCGCCCGCAACCTCAAGAAGGTCCACCTCGAACTCGGCGGCAACAACGCCCTCGTCGTCCTCCCCGGCGCCGACCTCCCCGCCGCCGCCTCGGCCGGCGCCTTCGGTTCGTACCTCCACCAGGGCCAGATCTGCATGGCGACCGGACGCCACCTCGTCCACGAGTCGCAGGCAGAGGAATACGTGGCGCTGCTCGCCGAGAAGGCCGCGGCGCTGCCCGTCGGGGACCCCGCGCTCGGTGACGTGGCGCTCGGCCCGATCATCGACGGCCGCCAACTCGCCCACATCGACCAGGTGGTGACCGACAGCGTCGCCGCGGGCGCGAAGATCGCCGCCGGTGGCAAGGCCGACGCCCCGTACTACCCGGCGACCGTCCTCACCGGCCTCGACGACGACACCCCCGCTTGGCGCGAGGAGATCTTCGGACCCGTCGCCCCCGTGCGTACGTACCGCGACCTCGAAGAGGCCGCCCGCATCGTCAACGACTCGCCGTACGGACTGTCCGTCGGCATCCTCGGCGACGTCGGCGCCGCCATGACCCTCGCCGACCAGCTGCACTCCGGGAAGGTGCACATCAACGAACAGACCGTCATGGACGAGCCCGGCGCGCCCTTCGGCGGCGTCGGCGACTCCGGAAACGGATCCCGGTTCGGCGGCGCGCAGGCCAATATCGAGGCGTTCACCGAGACGCAGTGGGTGACCGTGCGCCCGCGGATCGCGCCGTACCCCTTCTGATCCCCGAGCCCCTGTTGATGACCCCCGTCCCCTAGGAGCAGCGCGTCCCCGTCCCCATCCGCTCGTTCGGCAAGGAGTACGGCAATGACGACGTCTCCCACGCGGTCGGTCAGCACAGCGGTGCTGTGCTGGCTGACCGTCCTGCTGGAGGGATACGACCTGGTGGCGCTCGGTGCCACCATCCCCACCCTGCTCAAGACGCACCACCTCGGTTTCACCGCCGCCGATGCCACCGCCGTCGCCACCGTGTCCCTGATCGGGGTCGCGGTCGGCGCGGCGGGGCTCGGCCCGCTCACCGACCGGTTCGGGCGGCGCGGCATGCTCATCGGATCCGTGCTGCTGTTCTCCGTGTTCACGCTGGTGACACCGCTCGCCCCGAACGTCGCCGTGTTCGGAGTGCTGCGCTTCCTCGCCGGGCTCGGCCTCGGCGCGTGCATGCCGGTCGCCCTGACCGTCATGTCGGAGAACCTCCCCGAACGCCGCCGCGCCAGCGCCAGCACCTTCACCATGACCGGCTACCACGTCGGCGCCGTCCTCACCTCCGTGCTCGCCCTCGCCGTCGCCGACGACTGGCACTGGCTGTTCTACGGCGGGGGAGTCGCGGGCCTCCTCGTCGTGCCGCTGATGTGGTGGAAGCTCCCGGAGTCCGCCGCGTACCTCGCCGCCAAGCGACAGCCCGAGGCCGAGCGCATCGGCATGCGCGATCTGCTCGGACCGCGCATCCGCCGCACCACCCTCGCCGTGTGGGGCGGCTCCTTCATGGGCCTGCTGCTCGTCTACGGGCTCAACACCTGGCTGCCCCAACTCATGCGCAGCGCCGGCTATCCCATCTCCCGCTCCATCGCGCTGCTGCTCGTCCTGAACATCGGCGCCGTCATCGGGCTCGTCGTCGCGGGCGTCGTCGCCGACAAGTACGGCATCCGGCGCGTGGCCCGGATCTGGTTCGCGGCGGGCGCCGTACTGCTCGCCGTGCTGAGCCTGCGCATCGACAGCAGCCTGCTGTTGAACGCGCTCGTCCTGCTCACCGGCGTCTTCGTGTTCTCCGCGCAGGTCCTCATCTACGGATACGTGGCCCACGTCTTCCCGGCCCGCACCCGCGGCACCGCACTCGGCCTCGCATCCGCGGTCGGCCGACTCGGCTCCATCACCGGCCCCTTCGTCACCGGAGCCCTGGTCACGGCGGGCATCGCGCACCCGTGGGGCTTCTGGTTCTTCGCGGGCGTCGCGGCGCTCGGGTTCGCCGCGATGCTGCTGCTGACCGCGCCGACGCTGGAGCGGGACCGGGCGGCGGACGTGGCGTTCACCGGCTGAGCTTCCGCGGAAAGGGCGGGGGCGGACGCGGGCCGGCCGTTGAGTTAGGGTTACCTAACCAGCGGGGAGGTTCCCGTGTCCTCCGCCTGTCCTGCCCAGAAGGAGCCCGCATGACGGCGACGTCCGCCGCCGAGCAGCCGACCGCCCCCACCCCCGCCACGACCCTCGCCCGGCCGAGGGACCCGCGCCGCTGGCTGATCCTCGGCGTCATCTGCCTCGCCCAACTCGTCGTCATCCTCGACAACACGATCCTCAACGTCGCCGTCCCCACCCTCACCGACGACCTCGGCGCGGGCACGGCCGACGTCCAGTGGATCATCAACGCGTACGTGCTCGTGCAGGCGGGACTGCTGCTCGCGGCCGGGGCCGCCGCCGACCGCTACGGCCGCAAGAAGCTGCTCCTGACTGGTCTCGTGCTGTTCGGCGGCGGCTCGCTCGCCGCCGGACTCGCCCACAGCACCGGCCAGTTGATCGCCGCGCGCGCCGGCATGGGCGTCGGCGGCGCCCTCCTGCTCACCACCACCCTCGCCGTCGCCGTGCAGGTCTTCGACGACGACGAACGGGTCCGCGCCATCGGTGTGTGGGCCGCCGTCAACGCCCTCGGCTTCGCGGCGGGCCCGCTGGTCGGCGGCGTCCTGCTCGCCCACTTCTGGTGGGGCTCCCTCTTCCTCGTCAACCTGCCCGTCGTCCTCCTCGGCCTGTGCGCGGTCAGCGTCCTCGTGCCGGAGAGCCGCGCCGAACAGAGCCACCGCCCCGATGTGCTGGGCGCGTTGCTGTCGATCGTCGCGATGACCGCGCTCGTCTACGCCGTCGTGTCCGGGCCCGACCACGGCTGGTCGTCCCCGTACGTGCTCGCGGGCGCGGGGCTCGGGGTGTGCGCGCTGGTCGGGTTCGTGCTGTGGGAGCGGCGCGTCGCCGACCCCATGCTCGACATGAGCTTCTTCCGCAACCGCACCTTCACCGGGGCCGTCATCGGCGCCGTACTCATCACCTTCGGCAGCGGGGGAGCGCTGTTCCTGCTCACGCAGCAGCTCCAATTCGTCCTCGGATACGGGCCGTTGGAGGCGGGCCTGCGCACGGCGCCGTTCGCGCTGACCGTGGTGCTGCTCAACTTCACCGGCCTGTCCGCCCGGTTGAGCAAGCGCCTCGGCATCCCGGGCGCCGTCGCCGTCGGCATGACCCTGCTCGCCTGCGGCCTCGCCGCCGTGGCGCTCGCCGGACATGTCGTGGACGGATACGGGGGGCTGCTCGCCGGGCTCGTCCTCATGGGCCTCGGCTGCGCGTTCGCCAACCCGGCGATGGCCGTCGCCGTGATGGGCTCCATCCCGCGCGACAAGGCGGGCGCGGGCGCCGGGATCCAGGGCACCGTCACCGAGTTCGGCAGCGGCCTCGGCGTCGCCGTCCTCGGCGCCGTGCTCAGCGCCCGCTTCTCGGCGCTCGTGCCGGTGACCGCGGCCTCCCTGCCCGCCGCCCTCGCCGCCACCGACTCGGCGGCCGAACGCCACACGGTGACGCGGGCGTTCGGCTCCGCCGTCGAGACCGGTCAACTGGTGGGCGCGGCGGCCGTGTTGACCGGTGGACTGGTGGCGGCGGTGCTGCTCCGGCGGGCGGAGCAGGCGACGACACACCAGGAGCAGGCGTCGGCGGCCGTCACAGATCCAGCGTGAGCCGCGCGCCCTTGGCCCGCGACACGCACACCATCATCGTCTCGTCGCTGTCCCGCTCCGCCGCCGTGAGCACACTGTCCCGGTGGTCCACCTCGCCCGCGAGCACATCCGTCTCGCAGGTGCCGCACGTTCCCTCGGTGCACGAGTACAGGACCTCGACCCCGGCCTCCTGCAACGTGGCGAGGACCGTCCGGTCGGCCGGCACCTTCAACACCCGCCCACAGCTGGCGAGTTCGACCTCGAAGGCCGTGTCGCCACTGGTGTCGGCCGCCGCCGGGGTGAACCGCTCCGTGCGCAGTACCTCGGCCGGAACCAGCTCCTCCAACGCCTTGAGCAGGGGCTCGGGCCCGCACGCGTAGACGAGTTCACCGGGGCGCAGGTCCGCCAGGGTGGACGGCAGATCGAGCAGCCCCTCGACGAGCGCGATCCGCCCGCCGGGGTGCCGGGCGGTCAACTCGTCGGCGAACGCCATCGTTTCGCGCGACCGGCCCCCGTAGGAGAGTGACCATGCGGCGCCTTGCTGGGTCGCCTCGGCGAGCATCGGCACGATGGGCGTGACACCGATGCCGCCCGCCACGAACCGGTAGGCGGGCGCCGGTTCGAGCCGGAAGTGGTTGCGCGGCCCACGGGCCCGTATCGCAGCGCCTTCCTTAAGCCCGTCGTGCACCCGCGCCGAACCGCCCCGCCCGTCGGGCTCGCGCAGCACGGCGATCCGCCACGAGCGGTCGTCGCCGCCGCACAGCGAGTACTGCCGCTCCAGGCTCTCGTCCAGGAGTACGTCGATGTGGGCCCCCGCCTCCCACGCGGGCAGCGGCGCCCCGTCCGGGCGGCGAAGCAGCAGGGACACGACGCCGGTGGCCTCCTGGCGGCGTTCGGCGACGGCGAGGTCCAGCGTGTCGAGCAGCGGGTCGCTCACGTTCAACGTTCCTTGTCCTCACGGGTGTTCGGGTGGTCGGGGTGGGCGAGCATCCACTCCCACATGGCCACCGGGTCCTGGCTCGTGTGCCGGGCCCCGCAGTAGCAGCGGCCGTCGAGGAGGTCGGTGCCGGGGAGCCATTCGATGCGGTAGACGGCGGGCCGCGTCATCCGGCGGCCAGCTTCCCGAGGATGCGGCGCGCGGCGAGGCCACCCGTGTCGATGTTGATGCTGAGCTCCTGGTAGCCCGCGGGTTCGGTGTCCAGGGTGCGCTGCAGCAGATTGAGCGCGTCGACGTCCTGCATCACGACCTTGTGGTTGAAGTCCCGCAGGAACGCGGTCACTTCGTCGTCCTCGGTCGCGAAGTTCCGCGACACCGCCCAGAAGTCGTACACCTTGCCCGGCGCGGACGGTGTGATCGCGTACGTGATCTCCGTACGGAACGCCGGGGTCTCCTGCCCGGACGGGCTGATCGTGCTGTGCAGCAGATACAGGCACGGCGCGTGGTACTCGATGTCCTGGCGCCGGTCGATGCGGCCCTCGATGCCGGTGGAACGGGCGTAGAACGGCGGGCACTCGGCGTCCTTCATGTGCCGCGACACCCGCACGATGCCCGACTCCTCGTCGACCTCCGTGGCGATGGGTGTCTCGGCGACCTCCGGTGTGCCGATGTAGCCGCCGTGCAGATACGTCTCGTGCGACAGGTCCATCAGGTTGTCGACGAGCAGCATGAAGTCGGCGTCGATCGGCTCCATGCCCTCCACGGTCACGAAGCCGTCCTCGACGAGGTGCGGGGCGCGCGGAATCGTCGCCGTGTCGGCCGACTCCGGGTCGCCGACCCACACCCACACCATCCCGTCGACCTCCGCCACCGGGTACGAGCTCACCCGCGCCGTGCGCGGCACCCGCTTCTGCCCCGGCACGAACACACACGTCCCCGTCGTGTCGTACGTGAACCCGTGGTACCCGCACACCAGCCGGCCCCCGTCCAGGCCGCCCGCCGACAGTGGGTAGCGGCGGTGCACACACCGGTCCGCGAGCGCCACCGGGGCGCCGTCCTCGGTGCGGTAGAAGGCGATCGGCTCACCGAGGATCGTGCGGCCGAGCAGCTCCCGGCCGACCTCCTTCGACCACGCGGCGACGTACCACTGGTCGCGGGCGAAGGCCGAGTACGACGGGCTTCCGTTTCCGGTCATGACGGGCGTCCCTCCAGTCACCACGCACGGCACCGTCGCCGCGCGTCACCGACCACCCTGGTGACCCGAACCACAGGCCCACAACGCCACTTTCGTCAGACGGAAGCGGGTCGCTCAGGCGGGAGCGGGCTGCTCAGGCGGAAGTCGGCCGTTCAGACGGAAGTCGGCCGTTCAGACGGAAGCGGGCCGCTCGGCCGAGACCGGTTGCCAGCCGAGCGCCCGCGAGATCCCGCGCCCCGCCACCTGCACCGCCGGAATCAACGCAGGCGTCCGCGCCCCCTCCACCGGTACGACGACGGAGACCGCCGCCACGACATCCCCGCGCGGACCGCGCACCGGCGCCGCCACCGACAGCGCGTCGTCCGTGATCTGACGGTCACTCACCGCGACACCGCCGCGCCGCACTTCGGCCAGCATTCGCCGCAGCCGCACCGGGTCCGTCACCGTGTACGGCGTGAAGGCGGCCAACCCGCCCTCGGGGTAACGCTCCTGAAGCCCCGGCCCGCCGTGCGCGAGCAGCACCAACCCCACGCCCGTCGCGTGCAACGGCCACCGCGCGCCGACCCGCGAGTGCACCCCCACCGCCGAACGCCCCGAAAGCCGCTCGATGTAGACGACCTCCGAGCCGTCCCGCACAGCGAGATGCACGTTCTCGTGCGTGGCCTCGTACAGGTCCTCCAGGAACGGCAGCGCCGCCTGCCGAAGGCCGAGGCCGCGCGGGGCGAGCGCCGCGATCTCCCACAGCCGCAGACCCACGTGATAGTTCCCCGCCTCGTCCCGCTCCAGGGCGCCCCAGCGGGAGAGCGCGCCGACGAGCCGGTGTGCCGTGGGCAGCGGAAGGTCGGCGCGCTGGGCGAGTTCGGTCAGGGTGAGCGAGGGGTGGTCCTGGTCGAAGGCGCCGAGCGCGTCGAGCAGCCGGTCGCTCGCCGAACGGGTCACCGTGCTCGCCCTACCCGGTCGGGCAGCGGTCACGGAGGAAGTCCAGCAGCACGGTGTTGAACAGCTCCGGCTGCTCGACCCCCGGCAGATGCCCGGCCCCGTCGATCACGCGGAGCACCGAGTCCGGCATCAGCTTCACGATCTCCTCCGAGTCCGAGACCGGCGTGTAGACGTCGTCCGCGCCCACCACGACGAGCGCCGGCACCTTGGCCCCGGCCAGGCTGTCCCGGTAGTCGGGGCGCTCGGCCCGCCCGCGCAGCGCCGCCGCGGCCCCGCGCGGATCGGTGACCTGCATCATGCCGAGCACCCGCGCGGCGACGTCGGGCAGCGCCGCCACGTTGTACCGCGCGAGCATCTTGTCGATCACCTCGTCCGCGTACCCGCCCATGCCCTCGGCGAGCAGCCGCACCGCGAGCCGGTTCCGCAGCCGCTTGCCCTCGGCGGTCTCGGCCGGCGCCGAGGTGTCGGACAGCACGAGGGCGCGGGTGCGGTCCGGGTACCGCAGATGGAACTCCATGGCTATCTGCCCGCCCATGGACACACCACCGACCACGGCGGACCCGATGCCCAGCGTGTCGAGGAGCGCGGCCACGTCGTCGGCGAACCGCGACAGCGGCACCTGCCCCGGCGTTACGCCACTCTCGCCGTACCCGCGCAGATCGGGCGTGAGCACCCGGTACCCGGCCGCCGCGACCGCGTCGGCCTGCGGATCCCACAGCGTCCGGTTGAACGGATGGCCGTGGATCAGCACGACCACGCCGCCGTCCGCGGGGCCGCGGTCGTCGTACCGCAAAACGGTGCCGTCCTGCGTGAATGGGGGCATGGCGCGCTCCTGGTTGGGTTGGCCCTGCGCGGAGTGAGTGCCGGAACCGTACGGCGCCGACGTGGGCATGATCAAGAGTGTTGCCCGGTCAGAGCGGAGCGGCCGAAGACGGTACCGGAGGGCGGAAGACGTTTGGTAAGGCCCATTACTAAACTGGGAGTGCCACGCCCGGATCACCGCACACCACCGAATCAGGAACCACCGTGAACGCCCAGCACCACCAGCCGTCCGCGGCCACCCCGCCCGACATCCGCCTGATCGTCACCGACATGGACGGCACGCTCCTGGACGGCGACGGGAACATACCCGACTCCCTGTGGCCGCTCCTCGCCGAGCTGAACGACCGCGGCATCGCCTTCTGCCCCGCCAGCGGCCGCCAGTACGCCACGCTCGCCGCACAGTTCGAGGCCGTCGACGACGGAGGCATGGTCTACGTAGCGGAGAACGGCGCGTACGTCCTGCGCGGCGGCGCCGAGGTCAGCTCCGACCCGCTGGAGCGCGGCGTCGTCGAGTGGATCGTGAAGTCCGTGCGCGGGCTCGTCGAGGAGGGCGGCGCCGACACGGGCGTCGTCGTCTGCGGGAAGCGGTCCGCGTACGTGGAGCGCTCCGACGAGGCGTTCATGGAGCAGGTCCGCAAGTACTACGCCGCCCACGAGATCGTCGCCGACGCCACCGCCGTCGAGGACGACTTCGTGAAGGTCGCGCTCTTCGACTTCGGCTCCGCGCAGGACACCACCGCCCCGATCCTCGAACCCCTCGCGGACACACACCAGGTCGTCGTCTCCAGCCAGCACTGGATCGACGTCATGAACCCCGCCGCCAACAAGGGCGCCGCCGTCCGCAGGCTCCAGGCCGCCCTCGGTGTCACGCCCGCGCAGACCATGGTGTTCGGCGACTACCGCAACGACCTGGAGATGCTGGACACCGCCGACTGGTCCTACGCCATGGCCAACGCCCACCCCGACGTCCTCGCCCGCGCCCGCCTGCGCGCCCCGGCCAACACGGAGCACGGAGTCGTACGCACGGTCCGTGACGTGCTGCGGCTCGACGACGCTCAGAGCTGAGCGCGGCCGGGCTCATATTCGGGGCAGCTCGACCCACATCTCGGGCGGGCCGACGATCGCGCGGGCGTCGGTGAGCCGCAGGCCCGCGTAGGCGCAGGCGTACGCCACCGGCTGGTGGTGGTAGAGGTACGCCGCCAGCACCTCCTCCGGTGTGTCGTCGTCGTAGGGCCCGCCGCCAGGGTGCAGGTCCGAGCCCTCGACGACGCCGTCGCGGACGACGCTGCCCTGGTCGCCGCTCTTGGGGTTGCCGTAGAAGCCGTAGGAGACGGTGCCCGCGGACAGCAGGGCCTGCACCTCCAGTCGCTGCGGCTCGTACCCCCAGGGCTGAGCGACGACGCAGCCGCCGGGCACGGTAGTGAGGCCGACGATCGCGTCGTCGTAGGAGTCGTGGGAGAAGTCGCAGGAGAGGCCGTGCGCCTCCGGATCACCCTCCGCCTCATCGAGCCGGTCTCCCGCCACGGGGGAGGCCGACAGGCGGCGCCGTGCTTCCTCGGCGTCGATGCCCGCCACACACGCCAGGCCCATGCCTTCGGCGTCGAGGTCGCCCAACGCGGCGATCAGGCGCCGGGCTTCGCGCACGGCCGACTCCTCCGACGCGCTCAGCCCCGGTTCGCCCTCGGGCCGGGGAAACAGCTCGGGCGTGGGCCCTGCCAGCGCGAGCCGCCCCGCCGACCAGCCGCCGCACTGCGCCCGCCACGGATCGGCGCCGGCGGCGACGAGGGCACGCGCGACCTCCGGACGGTTCGCCACGACCGCGTGCCACAGCGCCGTCGTGCCACTCTCCGGCGCGTCCACATCCGTCACGCGCCGGGCCAGCTCGGACACGACCTCCGGGGTGCCGAACTGCACCGCCCGATGCAGCGGCCGACCCCCGTGCGGGCCCCACGCATCCGGGTCGGCACCCGCCTCCAAGTGCCCCACGATGGTGTCGAGATCCTGCCAGTCCCGCCAGGTGACCCTCGCCCAACTCCCGCTGCCCGCCATGCGCTTCCCCCTCCGTTCACCAGGCCCGACAGGTTCACCGGACCCACGCCCCACACTCAAGCACACGCCACTGACAACGCCCCTCCGCCGCAGGTTACTCAACCGTAACCTTCCCGGTGCTACCCCCGGTAACTCCCATGTGGATAGCGTCCGCAACGGCGCGTGGTGGCGGTGTGACGACCGCACGCGACGCGCCGTCGGCCTGCCCGAGAGTCCCGGCCGACTGCCGCCAGGCGGGGTCAGGCCCCGCCCGTAGACCGGAGGTTCGCCATGCCCGCCGCCCCCACCCGACTGCTGGCCGCCGCCGTCACCGTCGCCGCGTGTGTCGGCGCACAGGCCGTGCCCGCCGCGGCCGCGACCGGCTCGGACCAGGAGGTGTCCCGCGGTGTCACCATCCCCACGTTCTACAACCCGCCGGCCGAACTCCCGGACGCGGACGGCGCGTTGATCCGCGACGAACCGCTCCCGCTCGCCCTCACCCTGCCCGGCCTGAACGGCCCGCTGCCCGGCAAGGCGACCCGCATCATGTACAAGACCACCGACTCGAACGGGAATCCCGCCGCGTCCACGGGCGCGTACATCGAACCGAGCGCCAAGTGGCGCGGCAACGGCCCTCGCCCGCTCGTCGCCCTCGCGCCCGGCACGCAGGGGCAGGGCGACCAGTGCGCCGCGTCCATGGGCCTGGAACACCCGATCCGCGTCAACGGCCAGACGCTGGTGGCCGGTTACGAGGACCTGGCGATCTACCGGCTCCTCGCCAAGGGGGTCGCGGTCGTCGTCACCGACTACATCGGCCTGGGCACCACCGACCGCCTGCACACCTACGTGAACCGCGTCGACGAGGCGCACGCGGTGCTCGACGCCGTCCGCGCCGCCCGCGCCCTCAAGGACGCCTCCATCACCACCGACTCACGGGTCGGCCTCTTCGGCTACAGCCAGGGCGGCGGCGCCACCGCGGCCGCCGCCGAACTCCAGCCGACGTACGCCCCCGATGTCACCCTCTCCGGTACGTACGCGGGGGCGCCGCCCGCCGACCTGACCGCGACCACCAAGGCCATCGACGGCACCGACCTCGTCGGCGCGCTCGGCTGGTCCCTCAACGGCTTCCTGCAGTCCGACCCGGACCTCCGGCCGATCGCCGACAAGTACCTGAGCGACAAGGGCCGGGCGGCCCTCAAGGACCTCTCCACGGCGTGCGTCGGCGACGCCATCCTCGGCTACTCGTCCAAGAAGAGCTCGACCTGGACGAAGGACGGCAAGAGCCTCGAAGAGATCATCAAGGCGGAGCCGCGCCTCCAGGAGTTCCTCGCCCAGCAGCGTATCGGCACCATCGAGCCGCAGAGCCCGGTCCGCGTCGCCACCGGCGTCAACGACAACCTCGTCCCGCACGGCCAGGCCCGCCAGTTGGCCGTCGACTGGTGCGGCCGCGGCGCCCAGGTCACGTACAAGCCGGTCGCCATCCCGGACGTCGGCCGCGCCCTCATCAACCACTTCGGCCCGCTCCTCACCGACCAGGGGCAGGCCATCTCCTGGCTCACCGACCGCCTCTCCGGAGACCCGGCCACCTCGACATGCGCCGAACTCCCCTCGCAGAGCTGACGCCCGACCGCTCGACACACCAAGGCCCCGACTCCCGTGCGCCGCACGGGAGTCGGGGCCTTGGCCGAAGCGGCTGTCAGGCCGGAGCGGTTGTCACGCCGACGTGAGCTTCACCGGCTCCGTCTCCGCCGAACTGTGCCGTTCCGCCCAGTTCTCCAGGGCCGTGCGGCACGCATGGTCCAGGTGCTGGAGGCCGGAGAGGTTCAGCTCCACGGGACGGTTCTGCGGAAGGGCCTCAAGGCTGTCGAGGATTTTCGGAAGCCGCAGGAACGTCGCGTTGCCGGTCAGGTGTGCCTGCACCGGGCCCGCGCCCTTGTCTATGACCTCCAGCTTGACGTGCGAGGAGTCCCAGGCGGTCTTCACGACCGACAGGGCCAGACCGATGAGCACGCCCTCGAACATGCTGATCGCCACGATCGACACCGCGGTGACGACCAGGATCAGCGCCTCACCCCGGTGCTCGCGCCAGAGCTTGGCCAGGGGCCGCACGGGCACCAGCTTCGCCCCGGCGTGCACCAGGACACCCGCGAGCGCCGGGATCGGGATGTACGCGAGGAGCGTCGGCAGCAGCGCGGCGAACAGCAGCAGCCATACGCCGTGCATGACACGGGACGCCTTGGTCTTCGCGCCCGCCTGGACGTTGGCCGAGCTGCGCACGATCACCGCGGTCATCGGCAGCGCGCCGAGCACACCGCACACCGCGTTGCCCGCGCCCTGCGCGAGGAGTTCCTTGTTGTACTCGGTGCGCGGACCGTCGTGCATCCGGTCCACGGCCGCCGCGCTGAACAGTGACTCGGCGGAGGCGATCAGAGTGAACGCCACGACCGTGCCGAGCATGCCGACGGTGGCGAGCTGCCCGAAGGAGTCGAGGGGCGGCGGCTGGATCGAACCGATCAGACCGTTGACCTCGACCATGGCGACGGGCGCGTTGAACACGAACGCCGCCAGCATCGCGAGGCCCACCGCGGCGAGCGGACCCGGCACGACGCGCGCCTTCTTGGGCATGTACTTCCACAGCACCAGGACCGCGACGGTCCCGGCGCCCAGGGCGAGCGAGGCGAGGGCCGAGGCGCTGCCGAGCGCGTCGAGGAACGCCTCCGGAAGCCCCGCTATCTTGCCGATCCCGGACTCCGGGGCCTTGGCGTCGAGCACCGAGTACATCTGGCCCGCGATCAGGACCAGGCCGATGCCGGCGAGCATGCCTTCGACGACCGAGACCGAGATGGCCCGGAAGTAGCGGCCCACCTTGAGCGCGCCCATGGCGATCTGGAGCAGACCCGTCGCGAGCACGATGGCACCGAGCGCCGGCAGGCCGAACTCCTGCACCGCCTCGAACACGAGGACGGTCAACCCGGCGGCGGGGCCCGACACTTGGAGGCTGCTGCCCCGCATCAGGCCCGTGACGATGCCACCGACGATGCCGGTGATCAGACCGATCTCGGCCGGCACTCCGGAGGCGACGGCCACGCCGACGCACAGCGGCAGCGCGACCAGGAACACGACCAGCGAGGCCGTGAAGTCCGCCTTCAGATGCGGGAACTTGGGGGATGGACGGGTGGGTGGATTCGGGGTGTGGGGGGTGGTGTCTGTCATGGCGGCACTCACAGAGTCTCGAACGCGTCGGAGTCGGCGCGGTGTTCGCGGACGCCGCCGGTGTGCACCTCGTAGTACCAGCCGCGCAGCGTGAGTCGGCCGTCGGCGAGCCGGCGCTCCACACACGGGTAGGAGCGCAGCCGGAGCAGCTGGGCGAGGACGTGTTGTTGGACGGCCGCGGCGACCGTGGCGTCGGACGGGTCGCAGGCACCCGGCTCGTCCGCGGCGTGCGCGAGCCAGTCGCGCACGGCGGGCACGGCCGCGAGGTCGTCGCCGCGCACCAGCGCGCCGATGGCCCCGCAGTGCGAGTGACCGCACACGACGATGTCCGTGACGCCGAGGACCTCCACGGCGTACTCGATGGTGGCGGTCTCCCCGCAGGGGGTGCCGCCTGCGTACGGGGGCACGATGTTGCCCGCGGTGCGGAGCTCGAACAGCTCACCGGGGCGGGCGCCCGTGATCAGGGCCGGCACGACGCGAGAGTCGGAGCAGGTGATGAAGAGGACCTGCGGGGACTGGCCGTCGGCGTGACTGGCGAACTCCTCAGGGCGCTGGCCGAAGGTGCGGGCGTTGTCGATGAGGGGCTGCATGTGTGGTGATTCCTCCTGGCGCGCCTGCATGGCGCGTCGGACGGGCAGGACAGGTGAGGGGTACGGCTGTCGGGAATCTCAGCAGCGGAAGACCTGGAGGGACGCCGCTGTCAGCTCGTCGATGGATCTGTCCGGTCTGACGTACGAGGAGTACGGCGCGGTGGCCGCGTCCGCGGCGACGGCGGGCACGGGTGACTCGGCGCAGGGGCACGGGACTTGGGCCGTGCACGAGGACGCCCGCTGGCGGTCCCGGGTGCGTGCCACCTCGGCCTGCCCCTGGGGTGCCGGACCGTCGTGGCAGGCCTTCGCGTCGCTCTGACTCGCGACCGCGCTGTGTGCGGAAGCGAACGACTGTGCGGGCGCGAGCAGCGGGAGCGCGAGCAGCAGGGCGATGACATAGGCCATCGCCGTGCTCTTCCTCCCACTTCGGGACATGCTTCCCCCTCGCGCTTCGTCTGCCAAGAAAGCGCCAACGTACGGTCAACTGAAGGTCAAGAGATAGGTTAACTCTGCAAAGGTGACTTGGGGGTTAACTCGGTGTTGCGGGTCAAAGGATGCGTGGAATCCGAGGGTGTTTTGGCGCGAATGACACCCCTAGACTCGTGATCATGGAAGACATCACCGCACGCCAAGTCACCGAAGAACCCGCCCTGTTCGACACCATGGCAACGATGCGCGCCATGCGCCGACTGAGCCCGGAACCCGTCCCCGAGGAACTCCTCGACCAGCTCATACAGGCAGCGGTGTGGGGGCCCAGTGGCGGCAACATGCAGCGCTACGAGTACGTCGTGGTCACCGATCCACAGGTCATGGCGGAACTGGCACCCTTGTGGAGGCGGTGTGTGGGCGCCTACTTGGCGACCACGGGGAAGCACGCCCCCGAAGGCATGGACGAGGCCGCGTACGGGCGCATGGTCGCCGCCATCGAGTACCAGCGCGACCACTTCGCCGAGACACCCGCGCTCGTCATCCCCTGCTACCAGTTCCCGCCGCCGCGCCTCGACGACGAGGGGCTGAGCGCCTCCGCCGCCGCGCTCGGCCCCGACGCGACCGCCGCCATGGCCGCCACGCAGGAGCGGTTCGCCGCGCTCGCGGAGGGCTCCTGCGTCTACCCGGGCGTACAGAACCTGCTGCTCGCCGCGCGCGGCCTCGGCCTCGCCGCCAACATCACCATCTGGCACCTGATGCTGGAGGACGAGTGGAAGGCCGCGCTCGGCATCCCCGACGACATGCGGACCTTCGCCGCCATCCCGATCGGCAGGCCGCTCGGCCGGTTCGGTCCCGTGCGCCGCAGGCCGGTCGCGGACGTGGTGCACCGGGACCGCTGGTAGCCCGACCCGTCACCGGTCACCCGTCACCGGTCACCCGGCGTCGGCGGTCCGGTCGAGCCGCAGCTCGCGGCCCTTCCAGCGCTCGCGCAGCCACCGGTCGTGGCAGGCGACGACGATCGCGCCGGGCCCGGCGCCCATGGCGTCCTCCAACTCGTCGCAGAGCGTGGGGGAGAGGTGGTTCGTCGGCTCGTCGAGCAGCAGCAGCTCCGGCGGTCTTGCCACGAGAAGGGCGAGCGCGAGCCGCCGGCGCTGCCCGACGGAGAGGTGGCCGACGGGCCGGTCGAGGTCGGCCGCGCGCAGCAGCCCGAGCCCGGCCAGCGGCACCGCCTCGGCCCGCTCGAACCCGAGCTCCCGCACGTACGTGTCACGTGCGGTGCGCTCGGGCCGCGCGAACACGGAGTCCTGCGCCAGCAACCCCACCGAAAGGCCGGTACGCCGCAGGGTCTCGCCCCGCGCCGCCAGGTGTCCGGCCAGGACCGCCAACAGGGTTGACTTTCCTGTGCCGTTGGCGCCCGTGACGAGGAGCCGGTCGTCGGGTGTCACGTCGAGCCGGTCCAGTGTCAGCCGCCCGGGGACATGGACCGCGCGCAGTGACACCAGCGGCTCGTCGCCGTCGATGTCGACGCCGGTCTCGACGCCGGTCTCGGCGCCGGTGGGTGCGCCGCCCGGCACCTGGGCGAGCCGCTCGGGCCGGAAGCGCAAGGGCGGCGGTGGCGCGGCGACCCGCGTCCGCTCCAGCTCCTCCAGGCGCCGGGTGGCGTTGCGGACCCGGCGCGAGATCTGGCTCTGCACCCGGTTGGCGCGGACGCCGTAACCCATCTTCTCGTTGTCGCGCGGTCCCCGGTCCGGGGCGACACGGTGCGCCGAGACACCCGCCGCGTGCCGCAACGCCACCAACTCCTCCTGCTCCTCGGCGAACCGCCGCTCCCACCGCTCCCGCTCGGCCCGCTTCTCGGCCCGGTACGCGGTGTAGTTGCCGCCGAACCGCACGGGTCCTTCCACCGCCGGATCGAGGTCCACGAGGTCCGTGCACACGGCGTCGAGGAACGCCCGGTCGTGGCTGGCGAGCACGACCACGCCGGGCAGCGCCCGCACCTGTTCCTCCACGAACAGCGCGGCGTCGTCGTCGAGATGGTTCGTCGGCTCGTCCAGGAGCAGCGCGGCAGGGCGGCGTACGAGCAGCGCGGCCAGCGCGAGCCGACCGCGCTGGCCGCCGGAGAGCGAACCGAGGGTGCGGGTGTGCGCGAGCGCGCCGAGACCGACACCGGTGAGGGTGATCGAGGCGCGCCGGTCCGCGTCCCACGCCTCGCGCTCCTGCGCGCTCTGCAGCAACGTGCCGTAGGCGTCGAGGAGTTCGGCGTACGCATCGGATTCCTCCGGCGTACGGGAGAGCGCCTCGCCGAGCCGGTCGAGCTCGGCGAGTTCGGCGCGGGTCTCGCGCAGCGCGTCGTCGAGCACGTCCGCGATCGTCGCCGTCGCGTCGTACGGCGCCTCCTGCTGAAGGAAGCCGAGGTCGGGCGGGCGTACGACACTGCCTGAGTCGGGGGTGTCCACGCCCGCGAGCAGGCGCAGCAGGGTCGACTTGCCGACCCCGTTCTCGCCGATGAGGCCGATGCGGCGGCCGGGGGACGCGGTGAGCGACACACCGTCGAGGACGCGGCGGGTGCCGAGGGTGCGGGTCAGTTCGTGGGCGATGAGGGCGGGCTGGGACATGTGAGGTGTGTTCCGTTCGACGTGAGCGGTCGTGGGGCCCGCCGGGCGTACGCCTCGGGGCGGGCCGGGTCGTCACGCCGGCGGATCACATCTCAGGAGCCCCCACGTCCGTCAACACGCCGCCGGAGAACCGGAGTTGACGCTCCACACCGATCCGGGCCAGGAACCGCTCGTCGTGGCTCACCACCATGAACGCGCCCTGGTACGAGCCGAGCGCGCTCTCCAACTGGCCGACGCCCACCAGGTCCAGGTTGTTCGTCGGCTCGTCGAGCAGCAGCAACTGCGGGGCCGGCTCGGCGCACAGCACACACGCCAGGGTGGCCCGCAGCAGCTCCCCGCCCGACAGCACCCCCACCGGCAGGTGGGCGCGCGGGCCGCGGAACAGGAACCGCGCGAGGAGATTCATCCGCTCCGCCTCCGGGCGCCCCGGCGCGAACGCGGCGAAGTTCTCGGCGACCGTACGCTCCGGATCGAGCAGGTCGAGGCGCTGCGACAGGTACGCGACCCGGCCGTCGGCCACCTTCACGCTGCCGTCGTCCGGCCGCAGATCACCGCTCACCAGCCGCAACAGGGTCGTCTTCCCCGCGCCGTTGGGCCCGGTCAGCGCGATGCGCTCCGGCCCGCGCACCGTGAGGTCGACACCCTCCCCGGCGAACAGATCCCGCTCACCCCTGCGTACCTGCGCGTGCTCGGCCTGTACGAGGGTGCGTCCCGCGGGCACCTTCGTGTCGGGCAGGTCGAGGACGAGCCGCGGATCGTCACGCACGGCGCGCTCGGCCTCGTCCAGGCGCGCCTTCGCGTCGCCGACCCGCGCGGCATGTGTCTGGCCCGCCCGGCCCGCGGACTCCTGGGCGCCCCGCTTCATGTTCCCTGCGAAGATCTTCGGCAGTCCGGCGCTCTTCAGGTTGCGGGCCGCGTTGCTGGCGCGGCGCTCCGCGCGCTCGCGGGCCTGCTGCATCTCCCGCTTCTCGCGCTTCACTTCCTGTTCGGCGTTGCGGACGTTCTTCTCGGCGACCTCCTGCTCCGCCCGCACCGCCTCCTCGTACGCGGTGAAGTTCCCTCCGTACCAGCGCAGTTCACCGTGGTGCAGCTCGGCGATCCGCTCCATGCGGTCGAGCAGCGCCCGGTCGTGGCTGACCAGCAGCAGGCAGCCGGTCCAGCGTTCCAGGACGTCGTAGAGGTGGCGGCGGGCGTCGAGGTCGAGGTTGTTGGTGGGCTCGTCGAGCAGCAGGACATCGGGGCGGCGCAGCAGCTGGGCGGCGAGGCCGAGGGAGACGATCTGGCCGCCGCTGAGGGTGTCGAGGCGCCGGTCGAGGTCCAGTTCACCGAGGCCGAGGGAGTCGAGCTGGGCGCGGGTGCGCTCCTCGATGTCCCAGTCGTCGCCGATGACGGTGAAGTGCTCCTCGCTGACATCCCCGGACTCGACGGCGTCCAGGGCGCGGACGATCCCGGCGACGCCGAGCACCTCGGCCACGGTGAGCGACCCGGCGAGCGGCAGGTTCTGCGGCAGATGACCGAGCACACCCCGCACGGTCACCGAGCCGCCGGCGGGCGTCAGCTCACCGGCGATCAGCTTGAGCAGCGTGCTCTTGCCCGCGCCGTTCGGGGCCACGAGCCCGGTGCGCCCGGACGGCACGGAGAAGGACAGGCCGTCGAACACCGGAGTGTCGTCGGGCCAGGAGAAGGACAGGTTCGAGCAGACGACGAAGGCGTCGGACGCGGTAGACACGGAAGGAGACCTCGCGTGGGAGACGGACAGGCCGATACGGCTGCCCGGAACAGGAAAAGGGGACGACTGGGAGGCCAACCCGGCGGCGCCTGTGCGCACCGGCCGCTGGCCAGACGGAGCCGGGTATCACCCGGAGATGTCGTCGTCCACCGCCATGTTCGTTCTCCTGGATCTACGAAAGGTCCAAGAACACTAACAGCTTCGGCCGCGCGGTCACCAGCTCAACGGGTAGCGGACCGGGTGCCCGCCGATCCGGCCCGGCAGCAGCCCGACGGCGACGAGGAGCGACGCGGCGAGCGCGAGCAGCGGCAGGAACGGCAGCGGGTGCGGGGCCTGGAGCACGACGATCGCGGCCGTCGCGGCGGCGGGGGAGTGGGAGAGGTGGGTGAGCATCATCGCCCCGAGCGAGAGCCCGGCGGCGACGGCAGCTCCCCAGCCGTTGCTCCCGGTCACCGCGAGCGTCCCGAACCCGATGGCGGCGGAGAGCAGCTGGCCCCCGACGAGATTGCGCGGCTGCGAGATCGGCAGGCCCGGCGCACCGTGCACCAGGGCGGCGCTGGCGGCGAGCGGGGGTATGAGGAGCGGCTGCCGCAGCAGCACCCCGACGCCGACGAGCACCAGCAGGGCGCCTATCGCGAAGGTGGTGGCCCGCAGCACATGCAGGGGGTGCGGACGGGCGGCGGGGGACGGGGGCGTGGACATGCGGACTCCGGGCAGGGGGTAGCGGGGTCCGGAGATCATAAACAGAAGGCCGGAGCCTTGGCACTTTGCTTGTCTCTCAGGCAAAAGCGCAGCTGGGGGCTGGTGGCCAGGGCCGCTGAGGGGCGGTGGCTACTGTCGCCGGTTCTCCTCCGCGATACGTGTCGCCCGCGAGCGCACATCCGCGTCGGACAGGCCCGCGTCGCACACGATCGTCATCTCGCTGCCGTCGTCCAGCGACACCCGTCGCATCTCGACGCCCAACTTCCGTGACCGCTGCGGCTCTTCGTCGGACATGCGAGCTCCTCACGGTCGACGTGGCGCGGTGCCACGTCGACTCAACAGTTGACGAACTCCCACGGTAGGCACACCCGGTGGCGTACGGGCCGCACCGGCGGGGCGCAGTCACACGATCGGGCCCGCCGCCTCACCGTACGGCCTGGTGCGCCGCCTCTGTCTCGGTGTCGGCGTCGCCGGTGCGCAGGGCGCCGCCCGCCGTCTCCAGGTGGGCGCGCACGAACCACTGGAACTTCTCCAGGTCGCGCAGCTGCTGGATCAGCAGGTCCTGGGTGGCCAGGTCGATCCTGCCGGTCTGCTCGACCGCCTTGCGGACGTCCTCGACGAGGCCCGTGTAGACGATGTCGAGGGCGCCGAGGTGGGCGATCGCGTCGGCGCGGCCGACGCTGTAGTCCTCCCAGGTGCGCGCGGCGACGAGGACGCCGGGTGTGCCGTGGCTCACGCCGCCGAGCGCGGCCGCGCGCTCCGCGACCTCGTCCGCCATCTCCCGGACCTTCTCGACCTGCGGGTCGATCATTTCGTGCACGGCGATGAAGTGCGGTCCGACGACGTTCCAGTGGATGTGCTTGAGCGTGAGGTGCAGGTCGTTGAGGGCGTGCAGGCGCAGCTGCAGGATGTCGATGAGCTCGCCGGCCTCGGCCACGGAGAGACCGGGGACGGTGTACTTCGGGTTGCTCCGCAGGGTCATGGTGCGCTTCTCCTCTCGGTCTTCGGATGCCGGTCGTCGAATGTCGGTCTTCGAACCGGATGGGCCGCACTGGCCGCACTGTCGGACTACCCCGTATGTCCGATCCATGCATGGTCGGCTGCCGCACCCGGGGTTCCCGGAAAGGTAAGGGTAGGCTAACCTTCTGGTCGTGAGATCTGGTGAACGCGCAGGTAGCGCCCCACGTCAGCGCGGTCACGAGCTGTCGGCCGAGCACATGACCGTGTCCTACGACGGTGTCGACGTCGTGCACGACGCGGCCCTCGTCCTCGAACCCGGCCGTGTGACCGCCCTCGTCGGACCCAACGGCAGCGGAAAGTCGACGCTGTTGCGAGCCATCGCCCGGCTGCAGAGCGCCAGGACCGGCACGCTGACCCTGGACGGGGGGACCTCCGACGCCGTCGACGGCCTCGACCTCACCGCCCGTCAGTTCGCGCGCCGCGTCGCCCTGTTGACGCAGAGCAGGCCCACGCCAGGCGGGCTCACGGTGCGCGACGTCGTCGAGTTCGGCCGCTACCCCTACCGGGGGCGCTGGGGACGGGCCGACGCCGAAGGGCCCGAAGTCGTCGACCGGGTCCTGGAGTTGACCGGGGTCGACTCGCTCGCGGGCCGAGGAGTCGACCAGCTCTCCGGCGGACAACTGCAGCGCGTGTGGCTCGCGAGCTGCCTCGCCCAGCAGACCGGCGTCCTCCTCCTCGACGAGCCGACCACCTACCTCGACCTGCGCTACCAGGTCGAACTACTCGACCTCATGCGGGACTTGGCGGACGACGAGGGAATCGCCGTCGGCGTCGTCCTGCACGACCTCGACCAGGCCGCCGCCGTCGCCGACCGGATCGCGCTGCTCAGCGCGGGCCGCGTCATCGCCGACGGCGCCCCCGAGGACGTACTGCGCTCCGAGCGCCTCACCGAGACGTACGGCATCCGCGTCGACGTCGACACCGACCCCTTCACCGGACGGCTGCGCACCCGCGCGACGGGCCGTCACCACAGCAGAAGCGAAAGGCTCCAGAGCACATCATGAGACGCCCCCTCATCCTCACGGCTACGGCCGCCGCCGCGGCCCTCGCCCTCTCCGCCTGCGGTACCTCGGAGCCCGCCAAGACCGGAGCCGACGCCAAGTCCGAGAAGATCACCCTCACCGGCGCGAACGGCTCCAAGGTCACCCTCGACCACCCGGCCGCCAAGGTCGTCGGCACCGAGTGGAACGTCGTCGAGTCCCTCGTCACGCTCGGCGTCGACCCGGCCGGCGTCGCCGACGTCAAGGGCTACAAGGCGTGGGACACCGCCGCGCCGCTCACCAACTCGCCCAAGGACGTGGGCACTCGGGGAGAGCCCAGCATGGACTCCATCGCGGGCCTCGCCCCGGACCTGATCGTCGCCACCAGCGACCTGTCCGCCTCCGCGGTCAAGCAGATGAAGAAGATCGCGCCGGTCCTCCAGGTCAAGGCCGCCGACTCCGGCGACCAGGTCGGCCAGATGTTTGACACCCTCGACGTCCTCGCCAAGGCCACCGGCAAGGAGGACGAGGCGAAGGCCGCCAAGAAGGCGTACGAGGCGAAGCTCGCCGAGGGCAAGGAGGCCCTCAAGGACGCCGGCGCCGACGGTACCCAGGTCGCCACCGCCGATGGCTACGCCGCCTCCAATCAGGTCTCCGTACGCGCCTTCACCGACGGCTCCCTGCTCGGCGCCGTCAACGAGGACCTCGGCCTGAAGAACGCCTGGAAGGTCAAGGGCGACAAGGACTACGGCCTCGCCACCACCGACGTCGAGGGCCTCACCAAGCTCGGCAAGGACGTCCAGTTCACGTACATCGGCAACAAGAAGGCCGGTGGCTCCGACGTGTTCACCAAGGACCTCGCCGACAACAAGGTGTGGACCTCGCTGCCGTTCGTGAAGGCCGGCGACGTGCACCGACTGCCCGACGGGACCTGGCTGTTCGGCGGCCCGAAGTCCATGGAGCAGTACATCGACGGCGTCGTCGCCGCCCTGACGAAGAAGTAGGCACGTGGCCGTCACCGCACCTCCCCGCGCCTTGGCGCCGCTGTCCGTCGGCGCCGTCGGGGCGACGGCCGGGCTCGCTCTGCTCGTCGCCGTGCTCGCCGTCGTCGACATCACCTACGGCACGGCCGACGTCGGCGCCCACCAGGTGTGGCAGGCCCTCACCGGGCAGGCCGAGGCGGGCGACGCCTCCGTGGTCGTCGCCTCCCGGCTGCCCCGCATGGTGGCCGGGCTGCTCGTCGGCGTGGCGCTCGGCGCGGCCGGCGCCGTGCTCCAGGCGGTCAGCCGCAACGTCCTCGCCTCGCCCGACACCCTCGCCGTCAACGCCGGTTCGTACCTCGCGCTCGGCGTCCTCACGGCCAGTGGCGGCGCCGTGTCCGTCTTCGCGTCCTCCGCCGTCGCGTTCGTCGGCGGACTCGCTGCGGCGGCCGTCGTGCTCACCCTCGCGGGGCGCGGCGCCACCACCGTCCGGCTCGTCCTCGCGGGCAGCGCCCTCGCCCTCGGCCTCAAGGCCGTCACCGAGGCGCTGCTCCTGCTCTACCCCGAGGAGACCGAGGGGCTCTACCAGTGGGGCGAGGGCAGCATCGCCCAGAACGGCTTCGCGGGCGTGACCCGCATGGCGCCCGTCGTCGTGGCCGCCCTCGTCGGCCTCGTCCTGCTCGCCCGCCGCGTCGACGGGCTCGCCCTCGGGGACGACGCGGCGCGCGGCCTCGGCATCCCGGTGCGCGGCACCCGGATCACCGCGGTCGTGCTCGCGGCGCTGCTCTCGGCCGCCGCCGTCACGGTGGCCGGGCCGATCGGCTTCGTCGGACTGTGCGCCCCGGCGCTGGTCAGGCCGCTGGCCAAGCGGGTGCGTGCGCTCGTACGGCACCGGCTGCGGATCCCCGTCGCGGGGCTCGTCGGCGCCGCGCTCGTGCTCGGCTCCGACGTGCTGCTGCGCGCCGTGACCTCCGCCGAGGTGGCGGTGACCGTGCCGACCGGCGTGGTCACCAGCGTCGTCGGCGCCGTGTTCCTCGTCGTGATGGCGCTGCGGCTGCGCGACGGGGACGCCGCGGCCGCGCCGGACCGGATGCGGATCCCGAGCCGCACGGTCTTCGCTGCCACCGTGGCCGCGCTCGCGGCGGTGCTGATCGGCGTGGTCGTCGCGGGCGTCCTCCTCGGCGACAGCACCCTGCTCCTCGGCGACGTCGTCAACTGGGCGGGCGGGCAGGCCGGTCAGGCCATCACGTTCGTCCTCGACACCCGGGTGCCGCGCGTCGTCGCGGCGCTCTGCGCGGGCGCGGCGCTCGCGTTGTCCGGCACCCTCGTGCAGTCCGTGACCCGCAACCCGCTCGCGGAACCCGGCGTCCTCGGCGTCTCCGGAGGCGCCGCGCTCGGCGCCGTACTGCTGGTCACCACCGTGCCGGGCGCAGGATCGTGGACCATCGCGGGAGCGGCGTTCGCCGGCGCGGGCGTCACCGCGGCGATCGTGTTCGGGCTCTCCGCCAAGGGCGGGTTCCAGCAGAGCCGGCTCGTCCTGGTCGGCATCGGCACGGCCTCCGGCACGGCGGCCCTGATCAGCCTGCTGATCGTGCTCACCGACCGGTTCAGCGCGACCAAGGCGCTGGTCTGGCTGTCGGGCTCCACGTACGGGCGCAGCTTCACCGACGTACTGCCGGTGGCGGCCGTGCTCGTCGTCGCCGCCGTCATCGCCGTCGCCCGGCGGAAGGAGCTCGACCTCGTCTCCCTCGACGGGGACACACCCCGGCTGCTCGGCCTGAACCTGGCGCGCGGCCGCCTCGGCTTCCTGGTCCTGAGCGTGCTGCTCAGCGCCACGGCCGTCGCCGCCGCGGGCACGATCGGCTTCGTCGGCCTCGTCGCTCCGCACGCGGCCCGCGCTCTGGTCGGGCGCAAGCACGTGCGCGTCGTGCCCGTCGCGATGCTGCTCGGGGCGGCCCTCGTCTGCGTCGCCGACCTGCTGGGCCGCACCGTGATCGCCCCCGCCCAGTTGGGCGCGGGCCTGATGACGGCCGTCGTCGGCACGCCGTACTTCGTGTATCTGCTGGTACGCGGACGCCGGTGACGGGGGCCGGAGGCGCCGCGCTCAGTTCGACACCGAGCGCAGCGCCTCCAGCGCCCGGTCCGCGTGCGCGCTCATCCTGAACTCGCTGCGCACCACTTCGAGCACGCGCCGGTCGGTACCGATCACGAACGTGGCGCGCTTCGTCGGCAGCGGGCCGAACCCGCGCGCCACCCCGAACCGGCCGCGCACCTCACCCTCCGGGTCCGACAGCAGCGGGAACCCGAGCGTGTGCCGCTCCGTGAACTCCCGCTGCCGCTCGACGCCGTCCGAGCTGATGCCCACCGGGCGCGCTCCGACCGCCGCGAACTCGGCCGCGAGATCGCGGAAGTGGCAGGCCTCGGCGGTGCAGCCCGGGGTGAGCGCGGCCGGGTAGAAGAAGAGCACGACCGGCCCTTCGGAGAGCAGCGAGGACAGCGTCGTCGGCGTCCCCGTGTCGTCGGGCAGCGTGAAGTCGTCGACGACGGAACCGACTTGGATCCGGGCGGCAGCGGGCATGGGACCTCCCCAGGTCGGGCGACGCGGCTGCGCGCCGCCCACGAGTACGGATGTGTGCGCGCTTCACGTATACCGGACGGTAAGTCCTGCCGGACAGAAAGTGCCCCAGGGATGTTGAGCGGGCTGCGGCTGGGTAGGGGCGCCTCCATGGACGTGTCGCATGACCAGAACGTGGAGACGGCAGTGGCCGCTGCCGCCTTCCTCTCCGGGCAACAGGTCACCGAGAAGCAGTGCGGTGGCTGCGGAACGGTGGTGGCCGGAATCAACGGCCGCTACGCATGTGGCGCTTGTGGCTGGATCAACCACTGGTCGGACGGGGACACCCACCTGCCCGGGGCGGAGGACGACGTCTGACCGCGTCGCGGGGAGCGGGCCCGCTCGAACGTTTCTGTTGAATCCGCGCCCCGTGTCGAACTGGTTGTGAAGGCTGCCGGGCCATTCGTGCATATGCCAGATGAGGTATGCGCGTTGGCCTAAGGTTTTCCATGTCGCCCATACGGGGCGATAAGGAGTGAGGGAGCGCTCCCGCACACGGTGCGACAGCAGGGATGGGGTGGGTCGGGGTGAGCCCTGACAGAAGTCATGCTTTCGGGTGCCTGGAGGCGCTGGCCACGGGAGTTCTCGCCTATCCGGGCGGCGAGCGGCTCGTGTGCGACGTCCGGCTGAGGTACACGGCCGACGACCCCTTGGTCGTCCACGTCGTCCTGCCCGACTCCGAGGCGACGAGCGGGAGTTGGGCGCTGTCCCGCGATCTGCTCTCCGCGGGCCTCAGCGGCGCGGCGGGCATCGGCGATGTCGCGGTGCGGCCCGTGTCACGGGAGAACGAGCCGCTCACCGTCGAGATAGAGGTCCGCGGTTCGCGGGCGGGCGGGGCCGTCCGCCTCGCGGTGGGGCACCGGGCGCTGCTCACGTACCTGGAGCGCAGTCATGCCCTCGTACCGTTCGGCTCGGAGGCCGACCAGGGCGCCATGGACCGGGAGTTGGAGCTGCTGCTCGGTGACGCGGGCCGCTCGGGGGAAGGCGGTCTGAATGCGTGACAACCCGCGTATTGCGCCCTTCGTGTGATCCTGGGCCCCGGCCGCAACCGGCGCACGCCCCCGGTGTCTCTCTGCCTTCGACACAACGGCGTACGCCACGAAGGAGGCCGGCATGCAGACCATCACGACCGCGCTGGACGAAGGGCAGACACACGCCGCGGACTGGGCGGGCGACTGGCTGCTCGCCCCGCCGGACCCGGCGCACCGCGTGCCCTGTCACGTGGACCCGCGGGACATGCGCCGCCTGGAGCTGCACGCGGTGCTGACCGCGGCGGGCATCGCGCCCTCGCCCGGTGACACCGAGGCGATCGAGCGGCTCAGCGCGCTCCCGGACGCCGTGCACGCTACGCTGCGCCGCTGGCTGGGGTGTTGCGCCCAGTGCGGCTGCGCCGGCTGATCCCGATGGTGGGTACGGGGGTCACAGGCGGCGCGACACGTCCTGCGCCGCCTGTCGCACCGCCGGGGCGAACCCGGCGAGCTGTTCCTCGGTGACGAGGAACGTGAGCGAGGAGACCGAGACCGCGCCGACCGGTGTGCCGTCCGCGTCCAGGACCGGCGCCGCGATCGAGCAGATCGACGCGTCCGCCTCCTCGTAGTCGGTGGCGTACCCGGCGTCCCGGATCGCCGCCAACTCCTTGACGAGCGCCGCCTGTTCGGTGTGGGTGCGGGGCGTGCGGGCGGGCAGTCCCGTGCGGTCGAGGACGGCGGCGGCCTCGTCCGGCGGCAGATGTGCGAGCAGGGCCTTGCCCGCGGCGGTGGCGTGCAGCGGCAGCGGGGCGCCGACATCGGTCGCGATGCGGTAGGCGTGCCCCGGGTCGACCTTGTGCGTGTACGTCGCGTGGTCCCCGCTCAGCACCGCCAAGTGCACGGCCTGGCCGAGCCGTTGCTGAAGCGCGCGGAGCACGGCGTCGATGCCGACCGCGTCGTCGGCCAGTACCTGCGCCGCCATCGCGCGCAGTTGATTGCCGCAGCCGTACCGGCCCTCGCCGTCGGCGGCCGCGTACCCCTCCTCCACGAGCGTGGCGAGCACCCGATGTGTGCTGGCCTTGGAGACGCCGGAGCGCTCCGCGATGTCGCCGAGCCGGTGCGGTCCGTCCGCGCGCGCCACGGCGTGCAGCACCCGTAGCGCCTTGACGACGGAATTCGCGGGCTTGCTCGGTTCCATTGACCCTCCGAGGAGACGCGGGCTATGTTTCCACTCGATCCGCAGAGTGGAACGCCATTCTACTCCACGGAACGAACCTGAGGCTCCACGAGCCCGCCGCCGTACGCACCACTCTCATGCTCGGGAAAGGTCGCCGTCCATGGCCGTGCACGAAGCTCCCTCCACCGGCCCGCAACGATTCGATCTCGTCGTGACGGGCGGCCTGTTGGCGGATCCCCTGCGCCCCGAGCCCTTCGAAGGCGACCTCGCCGTACGGGACGGCAGGATCGCGGCGACCGGGGCGCCCGGCACACTCGACGCCGCGGCGGCCGAGGAGCGCGTCGACGCCACCGGGCTGCTCGTGGCGCCCGGCCTCATCGACCTCCACACCCACGTCTACGCACCCCGCACCGACCTCGGCGTACCCGCCGACACGGTCGGGATCCGACAGGGCGTCACCACCGTTGTGGACGCGGGCAGTTGTGGCAGCGACCACTGGGACGACTTCGCGGAAAACGTTGTCAGCGCCGCCGGGACCCGCGTCCTGAGCTGGCTGAACATCTCCCGGCACGGCCTCGTCCACGGCCGTACGGAACTGGCCGGCGGGCCCGACGACATCGACGAGGCCGCCACCGAGAAACTGCTGCGCGAGCACCCCGACCGGATCCGCGGCATCAAGGTGCGGATGAGCTCGTCGGTCCTCGGCGGCAGTGGCCTCGCGCCGTTGAAGGCCGCGAAGCGGGTCGCCGCGCGGGTGGGCCGGCCCGTCATGGTGCACGTGGGCAACGAACCGCCCCGCCTCGGCGACGTACTCGACCTGCTCGGCGAGGGCGACGTCGTCACCCACGCCTTCCACGGCAAGCCCGGCGGCCTGTTCGGCAGCGAGGACGCCGCGCGCCGGGCCGTGGCGCGCGGCGTCCGGCTCGACGTCGGCCACGGCAGCGCCAGCCTCAGCCTCGACACCGCCGAACGCGCCCTCGCCGCGGGCTTCACCCCGTACACGATCAGCACCGATGTGCACGTCCGCAATGTCGAAGGGCCCGTGCACTCGCTCGTCACCACGCTCACCAAGATGCTCGCGCTCGGCCTCACGCCGCACCAGGTGATCCGCCGGGCGACCCTGCACCCCGCCCAAGTCCTCGGCATGGAGAACGAGTTGGGGACCCTGCGGGTCGGCGGCGCCGCCGATCTGACGCTGCTGCGGGTCGTCGAGGGTCCCGTCACGCTGACCGACGCCGAGGGCGAGACACGTACCGCGGACACCCGCCTGGAGGCGGTCGCGACCGTGCGCGCGGGGCACCTCCACGCCCGCGAGACACCCACCGTCTGACACGCACCTCCGCACCACCGAACCACCCGAACCATCGAGAGGCCGTGAATGAGCACGCCCCTGATCGAACGGCTCGCGACGGCCGTCCAGGACAGCAGCCAGCCCGTCACCGACGAGGACCGGGCGGACCTGGCGGAATTCCTGCCGCTCGCCCGGGCCCACGCGCGGGTCGCCGGTATCGACTTCGACGAGACACGGTCCCTCGCCCTCGCCGTGCACGCGCTCGCCTTCGTACGCCGGGTGCGCACCATCGAGCACCTGGACCCGCTCGACCCCGAACTCGCCGGTGAACTGCCCTCCGACCGCCTGGCGGCCGCCCGCACTCTCATCGACACCTACTGCGTCCCGCGCGAATTCCTCGCCGGGGACACCGAAGTCCTGCTGCTCGCCCTGCACTTCGAGGCAGCGGCACAACTCCAGGAACAGCTACAGGATCAGTCCACCCCTCAGGCCTGAACCACCCACCAAGGAGCACCGCCATGACAGTCAAGATCGTGATCGGACACCGGCTCGGCAAGGGGCAGGCCGTCGCCGACGGCGTACGCGCCGCGGGCGGCGAGCCCGTCCTCATCGCGGGGCCCGGCGCCGACATGAAGGTAGGCGACGTGATGGCCGCGGAGGGCGCCGCGCTCGGCATCTCCTTCTGCGGCAGCGGCGGCGCGGGCGCGGTCACCGCCAAGGCCAAGTACGGCCACGAGATCGAGTTCGGCATGCGCTCGGCGCAGGCCGGGGTGACCGCCGTCGAACAGGGCCGCACCGTCCTCGGCTTCGGCTTCCTCGACAGCGAGGAACTGGGCTTCAAGGTCACCGAGGCCCTCCTCAAGAAGCTGGGGGAGGCCGCCTCGTGAAGCAGACCCGGCACACCCTGCGGCTCACCGGCTCCGGGCCCACCAGGGACAAGGCGCTCGCCACCGCCATCGGACAGGTGCAGGCCACCGTCGACAAGCTGACCGACGGCGTGTGCTTCCGCGTCGAACCCCTCGAACTCGAGGTGGTCTCCGCCGTGGAGCACCGCTGGACGGAACGCTTCCTCGGGCTCCTCTTCCCGCGCACCCGCAAGCGCTTCGAACTCGCCCTGCGCGTCGAGGTCCAGGTGGCCTCCCTCGACCTGGAATCCGTCGACTTCACGGTGCGCGAGGAGCGGCTGACGCCGCTCCAGCACGCCCTCCACATGAGGTGACCCGATGAACGAGACCCTCACCGTCCTCCTGGAGTCCCTCGTCATCGGCGGGCTCATCGGATTCGGCGCGAGCGCGGGCGTGGCCCGCATGTTCCACGCGCCGAAGGTCCAGGGCATGGGCGCCTTCCGTACGCTCGGAGAGCTGAACGCCTGTCAGAACGACCCGGTCGCCCACTTCTCGTTCGGCCTCGGCTTCCTCTTCAACGCCTGGTCGAGCGCGGTCGGCACCGGCGCGCTCACCTCCGACGTGGACCACCGCATCGTGCCGCACTGGACGGCATCGGTCGCGATGATCAAGAACCGTCGGCTCGCCGAGACCCTGCACAACCCCCGCCGGATGGCCATCACCGGCACCGCCGTCGGCATGGTCCTGGTCACCCTCCTCAACACCACCGCCGCGTCCATCCCGCACTCCCTCCAGGAGGTCGCGGCGCAGGTGCTCGGCCCGGCGTCGGAGTGGCTGATCAACCCCGTGATGCCGATCATCTTCTGGATGGCGGCCGTCGACGCGGGCAAGCGAACGGGCGCCTGGGGCACGGTACTCGGCGGCCTCGGCCACCTCGTCATGGGCAACGCCGTGCCCGGCATCGTGCTCGGCATCGTCATCGGCAAGGGCGTCGACGACCTGGGCTGGACGAAGGTCACCAAGTCCCTCGCGGGCGTGGTCCTCGCGCTGTTCGCGGCCAGCACCGTGCTGCGCGGCGCCGACATCACGCTGCTTGAGCAGATGAAGGTGCACATCCCGGACTGGCTCACGCAGTTCCACGACGCGACCGGCACCAAGCCCGAGGCCCAGTGAGGCAGGCAGTGACATGACCGACACATCAGCGTCCGCCACGGGCGGCATACCCGCACAGAGCTCGAACTCCGGCTCGGACGAGCGGCCCGCCAAGGGCGGCTTCCTCAGCAAGGTCCCCGGCGAGGGCAGCTTCTGGCTCTCCGAGTGGGCGTTCCCCGTCTTCGTCGCCTGCCTCGCGGCGGGCATCTTCACCGGTACGCACCTCTATTACGCCTACCAGACCGGCGTCTTCAGTGACGTGGCGGTCGCCTCCATGCTCAAGGCCGGTATGGAGAACGGGAGTTACGGCGCCGCGGCCGCCTTCGGCGCGGGCTTCCTCTTCGCCCGTGTCATCGAGGGACCCATGGTCGGCATCCTCGACATCGGCGGCTCCCTCCAGACCGGCGTCGGCATCGGCATCCCCGCCATGCTGCTCGGCGCCGGATTCACCGCCCCCCTCGAACACTTCTGGCTCGCCATCCCGGTGGGCGCCCTCCTCGGCGCGCTGATCGGCGTCGCCATCCTCGCCATCCGCCGCGCCACCGTGAACTCCACGGGAGGCACCTCCACCTTCGGCGCCGACGTGATGATGGGCGCGGGCAACTCCGCCGGACGGTACCTCGGCCCGCTCGTCATCATCTCCGCCGCCACCGCGTCCCTGCCCGTCGGCATCGGTTCGACGATCGGCGCCGCCCTCTTCTACAAGTGGCAGAAGCCGCTGACCGGCGGGGCCATCATCGGCGCGATGCTCGCGGGCCTCGCGTTCCCGATCCCCGGCAAGTGATCCACCCTTCTTGCCTCCAGTGACCCACCGTTCTTGGCTCTTGGGAGTAGCGTGCAATCCCTCCACCACGACCTCGGCGTGCCGCCCGCCATCAACGCCAGCGGAAAGATGACCGCACTCGGCGGCAGCGTCCTCAGCGACGGTGTCGTCACCGCGATGAGCGAGGCCGCCCGCCACCACGTCGTCATGGACGACCTGATGGCAGCCGTCGGCCGCGAGATCGGCCGCTCCACCGGCACCGAGGACGGCTGCCCCACCACCGGCGCCGCCTCCGGCATCGCCATCGCGATCGCCGCCGTCGTCGCCGGCACCGACCTGTCCCGCATCGAAGCCCTCCCCGACCCGGGCGACGCCCCGTGCGAGGTGATCCTGCCGCGCGGCCACTCCGTCCACTTCGGCGCGCCCGTACGGCAGATGGTCGCGCTCGGCGGCGGCCGACCTGTCGAGGTCGGCTCCGCGAACAAGGTGACCGCCGACCACCTGGCGGGCGCGATCACACCACGCACCGCGGCCCTGCTCTACGTACAGTCCCACCACGCAGTACAGAAGGGCATGGTGTCCCTCGCGCAGACCGTCGAGGTGGCCCACGCGCACGACCTCCCGGTCATCGTCGACGCCGCCGCCGAGGAGGACCTGCGGCACTGGCCCGGCACCGGCGCCGACCTCGTGATCTACAGCGGAGGCAAGGCCGTCGGCGGACCCACCTCCGGGCTGATCTGCGGAAGCGCCGCGCACATGGCGGCGTGCCGGGCCCAGTACGGCGGCATCGCACGGCCCATGAAGGTCGGCAAGGAGACCCTGTTCGGCCTCGTGCAGGCGCTACGTGAATACGGCAGCGCCCAGGGCGGCGGCCACCGGCCCCGCATGGAGAAGCTCGCCGCACGCCTCGCGGGCCTGCCGGGCCTCACCACCCGCGTCGTGAGCGACGAGGCGGGCCGAGACATCCACCGCACCGAACTCACCGTCGACGCGCAGGCGGCGGGCCGGGACGCGGCCACCCTCGCCACCGAACTCGCCGCGCTGGGCGTCCACTTGAGGGCCCATCACACCGCCACCGGCCGCCTCGCGATCGACCCACGCCCCATGAACCCCGACGAGGAGGACCAGCTGGTGCACCGGCTGACCGCACTCCTCGACGGGGAGAACAAGAACAAGAACAAGAACAAGGACGGAGACACCCACCGATGACCGTCGTCGAACGCCGCCTGGTGGTCACCGAGGAGGCGGGCCTGCACGCCCGCCCCGCCGCCGCCTTCGCCCAGACCGCCGCCCGCGCCACCGCCGACGTGACGGTCGCGCGCGAGGACGGCCACGAGGTCCCCGCCCGCAGCGTCCTGTCCCTCATGACGCTCAACATCCGCTGCGGCGACGCCATCGTGCTGCGCGCCCGTGGCGCCGACGCCGAGTCGACGCTCGACGCCCTCGCCGAGATCGCGGCCCCGGCATGACCACCGCTCGTACCCGACCGGAGCCCACCTTGAAGAACGACATGCACGCCGATGTCATCGACGCCCTGCGCGCCGCCCGCGTCACCCCGACCGTGCGCGAAGCGGACGCCGAGACCGCCGACGCGGTCGCCCGCACCCTCGTCGAAGGCGGCCTCACCGCCTTCGAGTTCACCGCCACCACGCCCGGCTGGGAAGACCTGGTGGCGGCCTGGGCGAAGGAGTTCCCCGAGGTGACACTCGGCCTCGGCACCGTCACCTCGCCCGAGACCGCCGAACGCGCCCTGGCGGCCGGCGCGCGCTTCCTCGTCAGCCCGTTCCAGGTGCCCGAGGTACGTCCCGTCGCCGACGCCGCGGGCCGGCTCCTGGTCGAGGGCGGCCTCACACCGAGTGAGCTGCGGGTGGCCGCCGACCGGGGCGTGGCGAAGCTCTTCCCCGCCCACGTCGGCGGCATCGCCTACCTGAAGTCGGTGCTCTCCGTGCTCCCCGGAGCCCGCGTCATGGCGACCGGTGGTGTGAGCGTGGACGACGCCGACACATGGCTCGCCGCGGGCGCCTTCACCGTGAGCATCGGCAGCGACCTCACGCGGGGCGATGTGGCCGCCAACGTGGCTCGGCTGAAGGAACGCGTCGGTTCCGGAAGTTGACGACAGGTCACGGAATCAGACGTCACGTCACGTCACGGGCGTTGAAGGCACGTAACGGAGCGATCTCGGCGCTGGAAACCGTGCGAGTACATCGGTTCTAGTGGCTCCATGACATCCGAGCCGGCCGCACCCGAACCCGCGCACGGCGGCCCGCGGTGGCGGCGACGAGGCATGGCCCTCCTCGCCACCGCGCTGCTCCTGGGCACCGCCACGGGCGCCCGCCACGACGAGGGCTATCCGCCGGTCCAGGACAGCGCCTGCGCGGCGTCGACCGCAACCGCGAAGGCCTCCGGCACACCCGCCCCCGACCTCGACGGCGACGGCCACCCCGACCTGGCACTCGGCGTGCCCGCCAGCAACGGGGACGTCTTCCAGACCGGTCGCATCGCCCTGCTGCACGGCTCCTCGCACGGCCCACGGTCCGAGGACCGCACCGTATTCACCCCCACGGACTTCGGCCTGCCCGAACACGACCGCATGAACTACTGGTTGAGGGGCCCGGTCGTCGCCGACCTGGACGGCGACGGCCACCTCGATCTCGTGGCGGGCGGCAGCGCCCACGTGCAGTGGGGCGGCGTGCACGGCCCGGCCCCCGCCCACCGGGCCGCACGCATCCCGCTGCCGCACATGGGCAAGGGCCAGCCGGTGCGGATCAGCAAGGACAGCGACGTCTACCGGGATCCGCCGGTGGCCGGGGACTTCGACGGCGACGGCCACACCGACCTCGCCACCTACCGCACCGGCATGCACGAGCGTCATCTCATGGTGCTGAACGGCCCGTTCACCCGCACCGGAAAGCCCGCCCGGATCACCGAACGCACCGACGCCTACCAGGACGACCACGACGCCGTCACCGGCATGCGGCTGCAAGCGGTCGAGATGACCGGCGACCGGGCCACGGATCTGCTGGCGTACAAGGACGGCGAGCCGACGACGCCCCTTCTGCTGACCGGGGGAGCGGACACCGCGAGCGGCCTCGCCACAAAGCCCGTACGCCTGCCGAAGGGCGAGAGCGCCGCCGTGGGGGACTTCGACGGCGACGGACGTCCCGACGTCGCCCTCGGCGACAGCGGCGTCCCCATGAGCGACGAGTTCGAACCACTCGACCGCAAGGGCAAGGTGACGATCCGTTACGGCAAGGCGCCCGACGCCCCGGTCGTCATCGACGGCGGCGTACGCAAGGGCGGCTTCGGCATCGACCTGATGACGGCGGACGTCAACGGCGACGGCTGCGACGACCTCGTGGTCCGCAGTGACAGCGACCGCGTGCGCGGGCACGACCGGGTCGACATCCTGCGCGGCGGCTCCTCGCCCGGCCTCGGTTCGGAGCCGTGGCGCGGTCCGTGGTCGGGCGCCCTGGTGCGGGCGACGGATGTCGACGGAGACGGGAGCGACGAACTCGTCCTGGCCACGGGCGACACCTGGCGAGTGCTCGACGGCACCGGGAAGGCGCTGGAGACGTTCGACGTCAGGAAGGCGGCACGGCCCTCGGCGGAGCCGTCCCGGTGACCACGGGCGGAGCCGTCACGAGAACCCTAGGCGGCCGGAGTGCACCCGTGCCGCTGCGGACGCGCGCCCGTCCTCGCGCTCCACTCCCGCCGCGTCGGATACAGGCTGTACGCCGCCAGCGGCCGCACCTCCACCGAACACACCACGTCCGCGCCACCCGCGCCCACCCGCTCGACCAGCAGCGCCAGGATCCGCTGCGAGAGGCGGTTCATGGTCCGCTCGCTGCGCCCCGGCAGCAGCGCCACCTCGACGTGCACCACCGGCACGTCCTCGTGTTCGCCGCCCATCACGTACGTCTCCGTGGCGGCGCGGAAGAACGTCTTGCAGGTGCCGCGCGAGCCGGAGCCCTCCACGACGAGGGCGTGCAGCTCGGTGGCGAGGGCGGCCCGGTCCAGGGTGTCGCCGAGGCGGGGTGAGTAGTCGACGGTGATCTGGGGCAAGGCGTCTCCGCGGCGGGCAAGGTCAGTGGTCTTTACATCTATATGTACCGCCACTTTATCCCCCGCGTGAATCGCACATGACCGCGCCCCGCACGCGAGGTGCGGGGCGCGGTCATGCGTGGGGCGGTCGGCCGGGGTCGCGGCCGACCGCCCCGAAGAGGTCACGCCTCGCTGGCGTCGAGCATCTCCTCGCGCTCCACGATCTTGATGCGCTCACGGCCGTGCGGCTCGCCGAGCGCCCTCTCGGCGGCGTCGAGCTTGTACCAGCCCTCCCACGTCGTGAACCGGACGCCGCGCTCGCCGAGGAACTCGTCGACGGACTCCGGGGTGGGCGAGACCGGCGTCTGCAGGCGGCCCTCCGCGTGGTCGGCGAGCAGGTTCGAGATCGCCTCGTTGGCGTCGCCCTTGGTGTGGCCGATGAGGCCGACCGGGCCGCGCCGGATCCAGCCCGTCACGTACGTGGACTGGAGGTGCTCGCCGCTCTCCTGGATGACCCGGCCGCCCTCGTCCGGGACGGTGCCGGACTTGATGTCCCAGGGCAGCTTGGGCAGTTCGTCGGAGAGGTAGCCGACCGCGCGGTAGACGGCGCCGAGGTCCCAGTCGGTGAAGTCGCCGGTGCCCTTGACGTTGCCGGTGCCGTCCAGCTCGGTGCGCTCCGTGCGCAGGCCGACGACCTTGCCGTCCTCGCCGAGGATCTCGGTCGGCGACTCGAAGAAGTGCAGGAACAGCTTGTGCGGGCGGTCGCCCTCGTCGCGGATCGCCCAGTTCTCCAGCGTCTTGGCGACCATGTCGGTCTGCTTCTCGCTGCGGCGGGCGGCGATCGAACCCTCGTCGTAGTCGATGTCCTCGGGGTTGACGATGACCTCGATGTTGGGGGAGTGGTCCAGCTCGCGCAGCTCCATGGGGCTGAACTTCGCCTGGGCCGGGCCGCGGCGGCCGAAGACGTGGATCTCCTTGGCCTTGTTCGCCTTCAGGCCCTCGTGGACATTGGCCGGGATCTCGGTCGGCAGCAGCTCGTCCGCCGTCTTCGCGAGCACGCGCGCGACGTCGAGCGCGACATTGCCGACGCCGAGGACGGCGACCTTCTCCGCCTCCAGCGGCCAGGTCCGGGGGAAGTCGGGGTGGCCGTCGTACCAGGCGACGAACTCCGCGGCGCCGTGGGAGCCGTCGAGCTCGATGCCCGGGATGTCGAGGGCGCGGTCCGCCGTGGCGCCCGTGGAGAAGACGATCGCGTCGTAGAAGGCGCGCAGGTCGTCGAGGTCGATGTCGCGCGGGTAGTCGACGTTGCCGAACAGGCGGATCTGCGGCTTGTCGAGCACCTGGTGCAGGGCCTTCACGATGCCCTTGATGCGCGGGTGGTCGGGCGCGACGCCGTAGCGGATCAGGCCGAAGGGGGCCGGCATGCGCTCGAAGAGGTCGATGGACACCCCCGGCTCGGCGGCCGTTTCGGACTTGAGCAGGGCGTCGGCGGCGTAGATGCCGGCGGGGCCGGCTCCGACGATGGCGACCCTCAGGGGGCGAGACATGGTTCAGGTATCCCTTCGAGGTGGTTCCCGTGGACCGTAGGCGCTGGTCGGGCCACGAGTGCTTGAAGGGAAGCCTAAAGTAAGGCAAGCCTTAGCAGGTAGGCGGGTCCCGTCTATGGGCACATAAGGCTGCCTTATGGGGTGCGATAGCTTTGCTTTAGGGGTTCGGCTTAGGCTGGAAGATCCGTGGTCCGTAGGATTTCGCTCGTCGTGTCGGACGGCGCGGGCAGTTTTCAGGCAGTTCAGGCAGTTCAGGGAGTGGCGTATGTCGGAGACAACCGAGAAGGCAGTGCTGGCCGGTGGCTGCTTCTGGGGCATGCAGGACCTGATCCGCAAGCGGCCCGGCGTACTGTCGACGCGCGTGGGCTACTCCGGCGGTGACACGCCGAACGCCACGTACCGCAACCACGGCGACCACGCCGAGGCCATCGAGGTCGTCTATGACCCCTCGGTGATCACGTACCGGGACCTGCTGGAGTTCTTCTTCCAGGTCCACGACCCGACCACGAAGGACCGCCAGGGCAACGACCTGGGCCGTAGCTACCGCTCCGCGATCTACTACGCGGACGAGGCGCAGCGCGAGGTCGCCGTCGACACCATCGCCGACGTCGAGGCGAGCGGACTGTGGCCCGGGAAGGTCGTGACCGAGGTCGAGCCGGTCGGCGACTTCTGGGAGGCCGAGCCGGAGCACCAGGACTACCTGGAGCGCTACCCCGAGGGCTACACCTGCCACTTCCCGCGGCCGAACTGGAAGCTGCCGAAGCGCGCCGCCTGAGCGGTCGGGCGGAGGGGGTCGGGGCGTCGTCCGTGGAGGGCGGCGTCCCGTTTTTCGTGGCGAGTGGTTGACATGTCCCGGGCGGCCAGAGAAGTCTGGCCGACATCTTGTTTCCCCGTACACGTAAATGCATGATGGCTGCATGCATAAGCGGGTTATGGACCCTGGCGAGAGCCTGATCGCGTCCGTGGAACAGCTGGTCCGCCACGTGCGCAGGAGCGCCGTCACCGGCGGCCTGAGCACCGCGGCCTCCTCCGCCCTCGCCCGGCTGGGCCGCGAGGGGCCGCAGCGCCTCACCGACCTGGCCCGCGCCGAAGGCGTCTCGCAGCCGAACATGACGCAGCTCGTGACCCGCATGGAACGCGCGGGTCTCGTCCGGCGCACCGCCCACCACAGCGACGGCCGGGGCGTCCTCGTCGACGTCACCGACAGCGGCATGGAGATCTCCCGGCAGCGCAGGGCCGAACGGGACCAGGCCCTCGAAGACCTGGTCGCGGAGCTGACGGAGGCCGAACAGGCCGCCGTGCGCCTCGCCCTGCCCGCCCTCGCGCGCGTGATCCAGGAACGGCACCTGCGCGGCTGACGCCGGCGGAGCCGACACCCGCACCCCTCCGTACCGACCTCGTCCATACGTCGCGAAAGAGAAGCACACACATGAGTGCACCCACCGCGAAGTCCGCGAGCCCCTTCAAGCAGCCCAAGGCGGTCTGGGCCGTCGCGTTCGCCTGCGTCATCTCCTTCATGGGCATCGGCCTCGTCGACCCGATCCTGCCCGCGCTCGCCGACAGCCTGCACGCCACACCCAGCCAGGTGTCGCTGCTGTTCAGCAGCTATCTGATCGTGACGGCCGTCGCGATGCTCGTCGTCGGCTGGTTCTCCAGCCGCTTCGGCGCCAAACGCACCCTCGTCATAGGCCTGTCCGTCATCGTCGTGTTCTCGGCGCTCGCCGGAGCCACCGACTCCATCAACGGCATCGTCGGCTTCCGGGCCGGCTGGGGGCTCGGCAACGCCCTGTTCATCGCCACCTCCCTCGCCGTCATCGTCGCCTCGGCGAGCGGCGGATTCGGCGGCGCGATCATCCTCTACGAGACCGCCCTCGGCCTCGGTATCGCCGTCGGGCCGCTCCTGGGCGGCGAGTTGGGGGCGATCAGCTGGCGCGGACCCTTCTTCGGCGTCGCCGTCCTCATGGCCATCGCGCTCGTCGCCACCATCGCCTTCGTCCCCGACCTGCCCAGGCCCAAGAGGATCACGTCACCGATCGCCCCGCTCAAGGCGCTGCGCCACCGCGGGCTGCTGACCATGGGCATCATGGCGCTGCTCTACAACTGGGGCTTCTTCACGATGCTCGGGTACGCGCCGTACCCCATGGAGCTGGACGCGCATCAGCTCGGCCTCGTCTTCACCGGCTGGGGTCTGCTCGTCGCCCTGTTCAGCGTGTACTTCGCGCCGCGCCTCCAGGCCCGCTACGGCACCGCCGCCGTCCTCTACGCGAATCTGTTCTGCCTGGGCGTCGTGATGGCGGTCATCGCCGCCGGGGTCACGACGCCGACCGTCGTGATTGTCGCCGTCATCGTCAGCGGCGCCTTCATCGGCATCAACAACACGCTCACCACGCAGGCCGTCATGCTGGTCTCCCCGGTGGAACGCCCCGTCGCCTCGTCCGCGTACGGGTTCCTGCGGTTCATCGGCGGCGGCCTCGCGCCGTACGTCGCCGGCAAGCTGGCCGACGCCATGGACCTCAGCGTCCCCTTCTACCTCGCCGCCCTCACCTTCCTCCTCGCCATCCCGGTCCTCGCCAGCGGGCACCGGCTGCTGCGGCAGGCGGAGGCGGACACGGGGGACGGCGAGCCGGTGCGGCCCGCGCTGACGCCCGTCGGCGCCCCGGCCAGGAGCACACAGCCGCGCGTCGTCGTCGCCGTCGGGGACCACGACCGGGCGCCCGCCATCGTCGACGCCGCCGCGCGCCTCGCCCAAGGCACCGGCAGCCCCCTGGAGGTCGTGCACGTGCAGCAGACCGCCGTGGTCGACGACCAGGCCGCCGACACCGAGGACCTGGCGCAGGCCCGCGCCGCCGTCACCGCCCACCTCGACCGGCTCGCCGGACAGGGCGTGGCCGCCACCGGGCAGGTGCTGGGCAGCGTCGGGGACCACGCCGCCGCGGGGCGGGCGCTCGCCCGGCACGCGGCCGACGTCGGTGCCCGCGTCGTGGCCGTCGGACACTCGCCGCGCGGCCCGCTCGCCCAGTTCGCCGACGGCAGCTTCACCACCGCGCTCACCCACGCCTGCGCCTGCACGGTCGTCCTCGTCGACCCGGCCGCGGACGCCGCGCCCCGCCCCCTGACCGCCGCGGCCCTCGCCGAACTGCGCGGCGCCGGGGCCTGAACGCACGTTTGGCGCGCCCTGATCCGGTTAGGAGGGGAAGATCAGTCGAAACGGGGAGGCACGCGAAATGTTTGCACCGAGCGGACAGTGGGTGCGCACACGCACCGAAGCCGACACGAAGGCGTTCCTCAAGGAGAAGGAAATGGAGCGCGAGCGCTCCATGGAGCCGGGGAAGGGCACCGCGATCGTGACCGGGATCGTGGTGCTGTTCCTCCTCGGCTGGGCCGTGTACGCCCTCGTACGCTGACCTGAACCTCAGCGGCGGACGGCGCGTACGCCGTCGACGAGGGCGCCGACCCCGCGCTCGACCTTCGAGCGCGGGCACCCCACGTTCAGCCGTAGATGCCCGGCCGCGCCGTACGCCGTGCCCGGCATGATCGCCACCCGCTGCCGTTCGACGAGTTCGCGCTGGAGCGCGTCCTCGTCCACGCCGAGCGGGCGCAGATCGATCCAGGCGAGATAACCGGCCTGCGGCGGCGCCCAGTCGAGCTCGGGGAACGCCTCCGACAGGCGCTGAGCCACGTACGAGAGATTGCCGCGCAGGTAGTCGCCGAGCGCGTCCAGCCAGGGGCCGCCCTCCCGGTACGCCGCGATGTGGCCGACCAGCGAGAGCACGGCGGGTGACGACAGGCCGTCGGCCTCCTTGAGGCCGCGCAGATAGGCGTCGCGGGAGTCCGGGTCGCCGACGATGCCGTAACTCCCGGTCAGGGCAGGGATGTTGAAGGACTTCGAGGCAGACGTGACGACCGCCCAGCGCGTGCCGTGGGCCGCGTGCAGTGGCCAGGGGCGGTGCGTGGCCGGCGGGTGGGCGAGGTCCGAGTGGATCTCGTCGCTGATGACCGCCACGCCGTGCCGCGCGCACAGCCCGGCCATGCGGTCCAGTTCCGCCGCCGTCCACACATGGCCGGTGGGATTGTGCGGCGAGCACAGCAGCAGCACCGACGTGTCCGGCAGCGCAAGCAGCCGCTCCAGCTCGTCCCAGTCGCCCAACGGGCAGGTCAGCAGCCGCCGTTCGTGCGCGGCGACCGACTTCGGGAACGCGTCGTACGTCGGGGTGTGCGTCACGACGCCGTCGCCGGGGTGCGACCACAGCCGCAGCAGCTGGCCGACCTGGTAGATGACGGACGGGCCGTAGACGATCGACTCCGGATCCACGGGGGTGGCGTGCCGCGTCGCGTACCAGTCGACGATCGCGGACAGGAAGTCGTCGTGGCGCCAGCGGGAGTAGCCGAGGACGCCGTGGTCGAGCCGGGCGCGCAGCGCCGCGAGTACCTCGGGGGCCGTCTCGAAGTCCATGTCGGAGATCGTGAACGGCAGCAGGTCCGGCACACCGAAACGGTCCTCGACGTAGTCCCATTGGGTGCACCACGTGCCGTGCCGGTCGACGACCGTGTCGAAGTCGTAGGCGCGGTTGTCGGCGGGGGAGGGGTGTCGCACGGCTCAGCCCGCCGGGACCATGGTGGCGATGGCGTCCTTCACGGACTGCACCTGCGGACCTATGACCACCTGCACGGTGTGCGCGTCGAGCTTCACCACACCGACGGCGCCCAGCTTCTTCAGGCGCTGCTCGTCCACCCGTTCCGCGTCCTCGACGGTCAGGCGGAGGCGAGTGATGCAGTTGTCGAGCGACGTGATGTTGTCCGCGCCGCCGATCGCGTCGAGGATCGCCACGGCGTCGTACTTCCCGGCGATCAGCTCACGGGGAGCGTCGTCCTCACCGGCCGGTTCCTCGGCGGACTCGTCCTCGGCCGCCGCCTCCTCGCGCCCCGGCGTCTTCAGGTCGAAGCGCCTGATGGCCCAGCGGAACAGGAAGTAGTAGACGGCGAACCACACCGCCGCGATGACCGGCACCAGGTACCACTTCGTGGTGGTGCCTTGCAGGACGCCGAAGACGAGCCAGTCGATGACATTGCCGTCCGTGTTGCCGATGAACACCCCGAGCACGGCGGCGGCGAGGAAGCCGAGCCCGACGAGGACCGCGTGGAGGACGTACAGCCACGGCGCGATGAACAGGAACAGGAACTCCAGCGGCTCCGTGATGCCGCCGACGACACACGCCACGACACCGGAGACGAGCAGCGCCTTGATCTCGGGGCGCATGCTCTTGCGGGCGCAGTGGTACATGGCGAGCGCGGCGCCCGGCAGGCCGCCGAGGTAGGCCGCCATCTTGCCCTGCGAGAGGAAGTGGGTGGCGTCGGTGACGGCGGTCGTGGGCGGCTTCGAGCAGTTGAGCTGCGCGTAGAACATGTTCAGGGCGCCGGAGACCTGGTCCCCGCAGACGGCGCCCGAACCGCCGACGTCGGTGAAGCGGAACATGGCGACCAGGATGTGGTGCAGGCCCACCGGGCGCAGCAGCACCTCGCCCATACCGAAGAAGAACGGGCCGAACACACCCGCGTGGCCGATCGCGCGGCCCAGGTCGGTGATCCAGCCGTTGAACGTCGGCCACACCAGCGGGATCAGCAGACCGAGCACGCTGAGCGTGAGCGCGGAGACGATCGGGACGAACCGCAGGCCCCCGAAGAAGGCCAGCGCGTCCGGCATCCGCTGGGTACGGAACCGCTGGTGAAGGAAGCTGACAACGATGCCAACGGCGACCGCGCCGAGGAGTCCCGTATCGATGGACTGGATGCCGATGACATCGGCGATGCCGTAGTGGGCGATCGCCTTCGCGTCGTCGAAGTCGACGCCCTTGGCGGTGAGATAGAAGTTCACCGCGAGGTTCATCGCGGCGAAACCGACGAAGCCGGAGAAGGCCGCGACCCCCTTGTCCTCGCGGGCGAGGCCGAGGGGGATGGCTATCGCGAACATCACGGGGAGGAACTGGAAGGCCACCTGGCCGGTGTTCGCCATCCACGTGAAGACCAGGTGGAAACCCTGGCCCTGAAGGAACGTCAGATTGTTGGTGACGGCGTCGCTGGAGAGCGAGGAGCCGATGCCGAGCATGATGCCGCAGAACGCGAGCAGTGCCACGGGCAGCATGAATGTCTTGCCGAGGCTCTGGAGGAACTCCCAGAGCGCGGCCTTTGTCTTCTGCATGAGGGGTCAGTCGTCTTTCGGGCCAAAGCGAGCAGCGTGGGGGTGTCCGATCCGCCGGAACGGATGACATCACAGCACGTCGAGCCGTGTCTACGGAGATCGTGCACCGATACCGCATGTGCGCGCCGGGCCTCGGGTAGGCGCACTGGCGCCGCACCGTATGGATCTGTCACCGAGTCGGACTCGTCGTGGGGGAGAGCGCGCATGCCGGACATCGGGATCGTGGGAACCGGAGTGGCGGGCCTGCACCTGGGGCTGCTGCTGCGCGAACAGGACATCGACGCCACCATCTACACGGACCGGGCCCCCGAGGCCGCCGCGAACGGCCGGCTGCCGGCCACCGTCGCCCACCACGCGCCGACCCTGATGCGGGAGGCCGCGCTCGGCGTGCAGCGCTGGCCCGGTGACACGTACGGCTACGGCTGCCACCACCACTACGTGGGCGGGCCCACGCCGCTGATCTTCCGGGGCGACTTCCGCGCGCCCTCGCGGGCCGTCGACCACCGGCTCTATCTGCCCGCGCTCGCCGGGGACTTCCAGGAGCGCGGCGGCGATGTGGTGGTGCGGCAGGTGGCTCCCGCGGACCTGGAACACGTCGCGGCCCGGCACGACCTGCTCGTCGTGGCGTCGGGGCGCGGCCCCCTCGCGGGTCTGTTCCCGACGGTCGCCGACTCCGCCACCGTCGAGGCGCCCCGCCGTCTGCTGTGCGCGGGGCTCTACCACGGCGTCGCGCCGACGGCCCCGAAGGGCGTGACCCTGTCCATCGCGCCGGGCCGGGGCGAAGTCATCGAGATACCGCTGTACTCGGGCGCGGGCCATGTCACCGCGCTGCTCTTCGAGTGCGTGCCCGGCGGCGGGGCCGACGCACTGTGCGCGGCGGACGCGGGGGAGGACCAACAGCGCTTCCTGCGCGCGCTGCTCGACGAACTCGCGCACCACCACCCGACCGTCTTCGAACGCGTCGCCCCCGCCGACTTCGGGCCGACGGGCCCCCTCGACGTGGTGCGGACCGCGATCACACCGACCGTGCGCGCCGACCACACACCCCTGCCAGGTGGGCGCCACGCACTCGCCCTCGGTGACGCGCACACCACCCTCGACCCGATCGTCGGTCAGGGCGCCAACTCCGCCTCGTATTCCGCCCAGATCGTCGCCGACGCGATCGCCGAGGACCTCGCCTTCGACGAGCTGTTCTGCCGGCGCGTAGCCCGCCGCCGCGCCGAATTCGTCCTCGGCGCCGCCCGCTGGTCCGAACTCATGACCCGGCCGCCCGCCGAGCACATCCTGCGGCTGCTCGGCGCGATGAGCGCGCACCAGAGCGCGGCCGACGAGTTCACCGACAACTTCGCCCACCCGGACCGGCAGTGGCGCATCGTGGCGACGGCGCAGCGCACCCAGGAGTTCCTGCGGCGGCACGGCGCCGCGTAACCCGCCAGAAGCGAATCAGCAGTTTTCCATCACTGATTGAAACACTGATTGAAAAGTGTGCGGCGCCGTGCTGTCCTGGTGCGCATGCCCACCGACACCACACGGGCGGCACTGCTCGACGCCGCCGAGCGGCTCTTCCTCGCGAAGGGGTACGAGCAGGTCTCCGTACGCGCGGTCAACGCGGCGGCGGGCATGAACCCGGCCGCCGTCCACTACCACTTCGGCACCAAGGAAGACCTCGTCGCCGCCCTGTTGCAGAGCCGCCTCGGACCGCTGTGGGCGGGGCCGCTCGCGGACGTGGAGCGGCGGCTCGGCGAGGGGAGCGCCCCGCGCGTCGAGGAGTTCGTCGACGTGCTGGTGCGGCCGCTCGACGAGCTGACGGGGACGCCGCACGGCCGCATGCTGCTGCACCTGCTGGCCCGCGTCGTACTGCGCCGCCGTGAACTCCCCTTCGACGCGCGGTGGTTCGGGCACGCCTCGTGGCGCGACCTGCTGTGCGCCGCACACCCCGACCTCTCACGGACCGAGGCCGCGCACCGCCTGCGCATGACGTTCGACCTGCTGCTCCAGCTCTACGGTGAGCCCCAGTCGGCCACCGCCGAGCTCGGCGGCACCCCGCGTCCGCCCGTGGACACGGTCATCGCCTTCGTCACGGCGGGCCTCAACGCCCGCCCCTGAACCCATCGTTGTCCCCCACCAGAGGAGTTGCACCGCCATGAGCACAGCCGACTCCACCCGCACCACCACCCCCGACGTCCCCGACCTGCTCGCCCCGGCCAAGCTCGGCCCCCTCACCCTGCGCAACCGCGTCATCAAGGCGGCCACCTTCGAAGGTGTCACGCCCGGCGCCCTGGTCAGCGACGAACTCATCGAATACCACCGGCGCCCCGCGGCCGGCGGCGTCGGCATGACGACCGTCGCGTACTGCGCCGTCGCCCCCGAGGGACGTACCGAACGCGACCAGATCCACATGCGCCCCGAAGCGGTGCCAGGACTGCGCCGCCTCACCGAGGCCGTGCACGCGGAGGGCGCCGCGATCTCCGCGCAGATCGGGCACGCGGGACCCGTCGCCGACCCGGTCTCCAACGGTCTGCCCGCGCTCGCGCCCAGCCGCTTCCTCAACCTCCAGGCCCTCCGCTTCGCCCGCCCCGCCACCCGCGAGGACATCGCCCGCGTCACCCGCGCCCACGCCCGCGCGGCCCGCATCGCCGTCGAGGCCGGGTTCGACGCGGTGGAGATCCACCTCGGGCACAACTACTTCGCCAGCTCGTTCCTCAGCCCGAAACTCAACAAGCGCAAGGACGAGTACGGTGGCACGCTCGCGGGCCGCGCCAAGGTGGCCCGGGGCGTGGCACGGGCGGTGCGCGACGAGGTCGGCGACGAGATCGCAGTCACCGCCAAACTCAACATGGACGACGGGGTGTCCGGCGGCATCTGGCTCGACGAGAGCCTGCGCACGGCCGCCTGGCTGGAGGAGGACGGCAGCGTCGACGCCCTCGAACTCACCGCAGGAAGCTCCCTGTTGAACCCCATGTACCTGTTCCGCGGCGGCGCGCCCGTGCGGCAGTTCGCGGCGACGTTCCCGCAGCCCCAGCGGTTCGGCATCGAGCGCGTCGGCAAGAAGTTCATCCGCGCCTACCCCTACGAGGAGGCGTTCCTGCTGCCCTCGGCACGTCAGTTCCGCGCCGCCCTCAAGCTGCCGCTGATCCTGCTCGGCGGCGTCGCCGACCGGGAGACCGCCGAACAGGCCATGACCGAGGGCTTCGAGTTCGTGGCGATGGCCCGCGCGCTGCTGCGCGAACCCGACCTCGTCAACCGCTTCGCCGAGGACCGCGCGGCCGGCCGCCCCAGCCACTCGCTGTGCATCCACTGCAACCGCTGCATGCCCACCATCTACACCGGGACACGCTGCGTCCTGATCGAACCGGAACCCTTCCACGCGCGCGGCCACTGAGCCCGGGTACGTGACTCGGCGGGCGCGCGGCGCGGCTACTTCCGCCGGAACAGGTGGTGCCGCACGCCCGCCGTGCGGCTCGGCGCCACGTCGAGGCGGAAGCGGTCGAGGAGCTCGTCCGGGGAGCCCCGGAGCCGGGAGCCCACGCCGAGTGTCACGCCGTCTCCGCGGCCTTGGCCTTCGGCTCCGCCGGCTTGCTCTCGGCCGCCTTGTCCTGGCCCGCCTTGGTGTCCGTGGCGGCGGGGGAGGCGACGTAGAAGACCGAGCGCTTCTGACGGGTGCGCTCGGCGCGCGCCTTGGCGACCAGGGCCTCCAGCGTGTTGCGGACGACCTTGATGTTGAACTCCCGCTTGGGGTGCGCCTTTTGCAGCGTCGTGGTGATCTCGGCGGCGGACCGCGGGGAGGTCTCGGCGCCCAGCTGGGACACGATGAGGTCGACCAGCGTGCCACTCTGCTGCCCGGACTTCTTGACGGTCGGGGTGACGGTCTTGGCGGGGGCGGCGGACTTGGTGGCCTTGGCCGCGGCGGCCGGCGTCTCGCGGGCCTTCTTCGACTGCGGGGCCTTCGAGGCCTTCGGGGACTTGGGGGCGACCGCCTTCTCGCGGGTCTGCTGGCGCGGCACCTTGCCCGCCGCCCGGCCGACGGCCTTCGCGGCGGTGGGTGCGGGGGTGGGCGGGAGTTCGCCGCTGCTCAGGGACTTCAACATGCTTTCCAGGAGGGCGCGATTCTCCTCGAGCGTCCCCAACTCGGCCTGCAGAGCGGCGATTTCCTCGCTGATCCGCTTCAACTCGTTCTCGTTGTGCGCCAGATCGTCCGCGATCCGGTCCGCGTAGCGGGACTTGAGCTCGGCCTGGGGTGTGGTGTCCGACATGGTGGCTCGCTTTCGTGGCAAGGAGTGATCTGTCGGTGTACGTGCGTGTGCGTGCGTGTGTGTGCACGTGTGCTGTAGGGCCGGATGGTACTCACCCGGGTACCCATCATGTGGCCCGTCAGCACAGATCGGTCTCCTTTTACGGTAGGGGAGTTGACGTGTTGACGCGCCCTACGCCTTGCGTCCGATGCCACCGAAACTGCTGACCGGGTCCGGGAGTTCACCGTCGTCACCCTCGGCGCGCCACTGGGACACCGAGGTCAGACCGGGTTCCACCAGGTCGAATCCGTCGAAGAAGCGGCCGATCTCCTCCGGTGTGCGGTTGGTCCGCGGGTTGTCACTCGTGCTGTTCCACTGCTCCACCATCGCGCGAGTGGCCTCGGGGTGGTACACCTCCGTGCTGTCGCACAGCACCAGGTGACTGCCGGCGGGCAGCGCGCTCTTCAGCTCCTCGACGAGTCCGTAGGCCCGCTCGTCGGTGACATGGGCGACCACGCCGAGCAGCATCAGGGCGACCGGACGGCCGAAGTCCAGCGTCCGCCCGGCCTGCCGGAGGATGTCGGCGGGGTTCCGCAGATCGGCCTCGATGTAGTCGGTGGCCCCCTGCGGAGTGCTGGTCAGCAGGGCCTCCGCGTGCCGCAGCACGACCGGGTCGTGGTCCACGTACACGATGCGCGCCGTCGGATCGTGCCGCTGCGCCACGTCGTGCGTGTTGTCGATGGTGGGAAGGCCGGTGCCGATGTCGAGGAACTGCCCGATGCCCGCCTCCCGCACGAGGTACGAGACGGTGCGCGCGAGGAAGTCGCGCTGGGCCCGCGCCACGTGCACGATCTCCGCGTTGACCTGCTGAATCGCGTCACCGACCTGGCGGTCGATCTCGTAGCAGTCCTTGCCGCCGAGCCAGTAGTTCCAGATACGGGCCGAATGCGGTGCGTCACTGTCGATCAGCGGACGGTCCTGGGGCACGAGTCGCTCCGATGCGTCGGTGGGTGGGCGTGGGGTGGCTGTGCGAGTGGGTGTGTCAACCAGGGTAATTCATGGGGGAGTTGGAGCGGGCGCGGGAGGGGGCGCCGGGGGTTCGGTGGTGTGGCGGCGCGGGCGGAGCGCGGTGGCGGTGGGCCGTGCCGTGACCGGCGTTGCCGCCGATGGTGTGCACTCCGCCGCAGGTCAGACGTTTATGCAGGTCGGACGGGGTGGCGTAACACCCGCGAAACATAAGAAGGCGTACGGTCTGCCGTCACACGAAGCGCGGAGGCGGAGAAGGGACTGGCATGGAGCACGGTGACGGGACGCGGGCCGATCGGGCACGCCGCGTCGCCGACGTACTGCGGCAGCGGATCGTCGACGGCGCGTACGAGGGCGTACTGCCCGACGAGCGCGACCTGGGCCGCTCCCTCGGAGCCACCCGGAACGCCGTGCGCGAGGCCCTGAACCTGCTGCGGGACGAAGGGGTCGTCACCCGGCGGCGCGGCATCGGCACCCTCGTCACAGGACACAAGGCCGGGCACGGACTCGACCGGCTCGTGGGCCTCGCCGAGGAGTTGACCGCGTACGGCACCGTCACCAACGAGGTGCGCGAGGCACGTGTCGTGCCGCACGCGCCACCCGCGATCACCCAGCGCCTCGACCTGCCGGAGCGCTCCGAGGCGGTCTACATCGAGCGCCTGAGATGCCTCGACGGCACCCCGCTCTCCCTCGACTCGACCTGGCTCGCCCCCGACATCGGCCGCCCGCTGCTCGACCGCCACCTCGCCGGACGCGATCTGTTCGCGCTCATCGAGGAGACCAGCGGCACCCGGCTCGGCAGCGCCGAGGTCACCGTGCACGCCGTCACCGCCGACCCGGACACCGCGCGCCTGCTGCACATCGCGGAGGGCGCCGCCCTCTTCACCATCGACCGGCTGACCCGGCTCGCGGACGGCCGCCCCGTCGACGCCGAGTCACTGCGAGTGCGCGCCGACCGGTTCGCCCTGCGGGCCGTCCTGCCGAGGGACTAGCGACACAGGGACAGAGGAACAGAAGGACTGAGGAAGCACACATGACCCTGGACACGACACACCTCGCACTCCTGGCGGTGGCCGGGCTGCTCGGCGGCATCGGGATCACCGCGCTCGGGCCCGGCGGCGTGCTGCCCACCATCGGCCTGTTCCTGTTCTCCGGCCTGACGCCCTCGGGCGTCGCGGGCACCGCGATCGTCACGCACGTCGCGACGGGCCTGCTCGGCACGGCCGCGTACGCGCGCTCGGGGCAGCTCCGGGAACCCGGCACCCGCCGCGTCGCCGCGACGCTCGCAGGCGCCGCGCTGGTGGGTGCGCCGCTGGGCGTGCTGTGCAACACCCTTGTCGCGGGGCGTGGCTTCGGGATCCTGCTGGCCTGCGCGGTCGTCGTCACCGGCGTCCTGGTGTGGGTGCGCGACCGCCGTGCCCCGCGGGAGTCCGAACGCGCGAGCATCCCCCTCGGCCGCACGGCCCTGATCGGCGGCGTCGTCGCGGTCGTGGCGGGCCTCTTCGGGCTCGGCGGGCCCATGCTGAGCGTGCCCCTGCTCGTCGTCGCCGGCCTGCCAGTCCTGTCGTCCCTGGCCGCCGCGCAGGCCCAGTCGATCGTCATCGCGAGCGTGGGCACGGTCGCGTACGTGCTCCACGGCGACGTCGACTGGGCGCTCGCGGCCCTGGTGGGCGTGCCGGAACTGGCCGGCGTCCTCATCGGCTGGCGCATCGCCCACGCCATCCCGGCCCGGCGCCTGAAGTACGCGATGGTCGCGTTCCTGCTGGCGTCGGCGCCGTTCCTGGCGTTGCACTAGGGAATGGGAGAGTGACGGGGCGTCAGAGTTCCTTCACGGTCACCGTCGCCTCCGCGCGCCCCTCCTCGACCGACACCGCCACCGCGCGCGACGAGCCGTCCCGCACCACCCGGTACGTCGCGGCCACGTCGCCGTGCGGATCGGGCACCGACACCGTCACGTCCGCCGCGTCCGGAGTGACCAGCAGCGTCAGTGCGTCGAGCCAGTCGCCGTCCGGGCGGGAGTCGTCCGCGCCCATCGGGACGACCGCGCCGGGACGCACGTACAGGGGGAGGCTGTCGAAGCCGTGGGATTCGCGGCGCCAGGCCGGGCCCTCGACCCGTTCGCCGGTGAGGAGATGCGTCCACGTGCCCTCGGGAACGTAGAACTCCACGTCCCCGTCGGCGGAGAACACCGGTGCCACCAACAGGTCGGGGCCGAGCATGTACTGGCGGTCGAGGGTGCGGGCCGTGGGGTCGGCGGGGAAGTCGAGCAGCATCGGGCGCATTAGTGGCACGCCCGTCGTGTGGGCCTCGACCGCGGCCCCGTACAGGTACGGCATGAGGCGGTGCTTGAGGCGCGTGAAGCGTCGTGTCACGTCGACCGCCTCCTCGCCGAACTCCCATGGCACGCGGTACGAGGACGAGCCGTGCAGGCGGCTGTGGGAGGAGAGGAGGCCGAAGGCGAGCCAGCGTTTGAAGACGGCCGGGTCGGGGGTGCCCTCGAAGCCGCCGATGTCGTGCGACCAGAAGCCGAAGCCGGAGAGCGACAGGGACAGCCCGCCGCGCAGCGACTCGGCCATCGCGCCGAACGACGACCAGCAGTCGCCGCCCCAGTGCACCGGGAACTGCTGGCCGCCCGCGGTGGCCGAGCGGGCGAACAGGACGGACTCGCCGCGGCCCCGCTCCTTCTCCAGGAGATCGAAGACGACCTCGTTGTAGAGGTGCGTGTAGTAGTTGTGCATGCGCTCCGGGTCGGAGCCGTCGTGCCAGACGACGTCGGTGGGGATGCGCTCGCCGAAGTCCGTCTTGAAGCAGTCGACCCCCTGGTCGAGCAGCACCTTGAGCTTCGCGCGGAACCACTCGCGGGCGTCCGGGTTCGTGAAGTCGACGAGCGCCATGCCCGCCTGCCACAGGTCCCACTGCCAGATGTCACCGCGCGGGGTCTTCACCAAGTAGCCGTGCGCCGCGGCCTCGTCGAACAGGGCCGACTTCTGCGCGATGTACGGGTTGATCCACACGGAGACGCGCAGTCCGCGCTCCTTGAGGCGGGCCAGCATGCCCACCGGGTCGGGGAAGACCGCCGGGTCCCACTCGAAGTCCGACCACTGGTATTCGCGCATCCAGAAGCAGTCGAAGTGGAAGACGCTCAGCGGGATGTCGCGTTCCGCCATGCCGTCCACGAACCGCGTGACCGTCTCCTCGTCGTACGACGTGGTGAACGACGTCGTCAGCCACAGGCCGAACGACCAGGCGGGCGGCAGCGCCGGGCGGCCGGTGAGCGCGGTGTAGCGGCGCAGCACGTCCTTGGGGGTGGGGCCCGCGACCACGTAGTACTCGATGGACTGGTCCTCGACGCTGAACTGCATCTGGCCGACCGACTCCGAGCCGATCTCGTAGGAGACCCTGCCCGGGTGGTTCACGAACACGCCGTATGCGCCCGAGGGGGAGACGTGCAGGCTGAACGGGACGTTCTTGTAGGCCTGTTCGCTGCTCGTGCCGCCGTCGGCCTGCCACATGTCGACGACCTGGCCGTTCCGCACGAACGGCGTGAAGCGCTCGCCGAGGCCGTAGACCTGCTCGCCGACGCCGAGTGACAGCTGCGCCGCCATGTGGTGCGCGCCGTCGCCCGTACGGAAGAACGCGGCGCCCTTGCGGCCCGATGAGGCGACCTCGCGGCCTTCCGCGTCGCGGAACGACAGCTGCCAGGGCGCGGCCTCGTCGAGGTGCACGGAGAGCGGTCCGTTCGACAGCTCGACGCGCGTGCCCTCGCGGCGCACGGTCCCGGTGCCGCAGTCCGCGCCGGAGTCCTCGCCCGGGAGCCGGAAGTCGGGTCCGGGGTGCCGCTTGCCCGCGTGATGGGTGACGCGGACGCCGATGACGCCCTCGGCGGGGGTGAAGCAATCGACGGTCAGCAAGGGGGAGTTGAGGGTGTCGCCGCGCCGCTCGATCCGCTTGACGGCGGCGAACGCGGTGAAACGGTCGGCGTCGACGCGCAGGTCACGGACCTCGGTGGCGTACGAGGCCTGGACCCCGTCGCGCATCAGCCAGAAGCCGTCGGTGAACTTCATCATCTTCCTCGCGGTAGGTGCCTGTAGACCGCATTTGAGCTGACGGACTTCCAAAGATCAAGAGGTCGGAGCGAAGAATTGTCGAAGCGCTTCGACATGGCAATCACGGCATGTATCAGGTCGTGTACGAGTCATGAAGTGTTGCCGTGGGTCTGGTGTCGAAGCGCTTGATGACGTATTAGTCATGGCGGAAAACAAACGCGCTCAGCGCGGCCACCTCCAAGGCTTGGGCATCCACCGTGACACCAGCACTTCCACCGGACGGAACGCGCCCCCGGCGCCGCCGCCGCGGCCGAAGCACCGCCGTGGCACTCTCCGCCTGCTCCGCACTCGTCGCCGGCGCGGCGCTCACCGGCTGCGGGCAGCAACGCGACCCGGCCGTGTTCACCGTCCTCAACTCCTCGACCGACGCCTCGTACCACGGCTGGGACGCCGCCACGCTGAAGCGCTGTGGAAAGCGGCTCGGCCTCACCATCGAGCAGCAGAGCGTCCCCGCCGCGCAGGTCATGCAGAAGTCGCTGCGCATGGCGTCGTCGAAGTCCCTCCCGGACGTCATCCAGTTCGACGCCTCCGAGATGCCGACCTTCGCCGAGGCCGGCGGCCTGGTCGATTTGCGCACCCTGGGGCTGAGCACGAAGGGCGTCCCGAAGGGCATCGTCGACTTCGGCTCGTACAAGGGGACGTACTACGGAGCCGCGCGCACGGTGAACACCCTCGCCCTCTTCTACAACAAGGACATCCTGAAGAAGGCCGGGGCCGAAGTCCCCACCACCTGGGGCGAGATGAGGGACACCGCGAAGAAGCTGACGCGGGGCGGCCAGTACGGCATCGCGCTCAGCGCGGGCGGCGCGGAGGACGGCGTCTTCCAGTTCGCGCCCTTCATGTGGTCCAACGGCGGCGACGAGACGAACCTCGCCGGGCCGAAGGTCGTGGGCGCCCTCGACTACTGGAAGGGCCTCATCAAGGACGGCTCCCTGTCCAAGTCGACCGTCAACTGGACGCAGGCCGACGTCAACGACCAGTTCATGGCCGGCAACGCCGCCATGATGATCAACGGCCCGTGGCAGGTCGAGACCCTCGACACCAAGAAGAACCTGCACTGGGAGATCGCCCGGATCCCGGTCCCGAGCAGCGGTGACAAGTCGGTCGCACCGCTCGGCGGCGCCGTCCTCACCGTCCCGAAGACCGAGGACACCGGGCGCCAGAAGACCGCCGCGAAAATCATCCGCTGTATGTCGTCCGAGCGCGAGCAGATCACCTACGCCCGCAACAGCTGGATGGTCCCCGCCAACGCGAAGGCCGCCGAGACCTGGCGCGCGGAAGTGCCCGAACTCGACGCACTCGCCGACCAGGTGGCCACCGCCCGCTCCCGCACGGCCAAGGTCGGCGCCCGCTGGTCGTCCGTGTCGCTCGCCCTGCAGAGCGCCTTCCAGTCGGCGCTGACCGGCCAGTCGAGCGCGGCGGCGCTGAAGAAGGCGCAGTCCCGCGCCACGAGCGGGAACTGAGGGGGAGTCACCAGCATGTCGTCCACCAGCGCCTCCAGCGGCGCCTCCACCAGCGTCACCACCACGAACGCCACCACCGGCACCGCGGACACCACACCCGCCGTACAGCGCACGGCAGTTGGGGCGAGGACCGACCCGGCCCGCGCGCGCCGCCGCCGCAGGCTGAGCCAGTGGGGCTTCATCGCCCCCGCCGTCGTCTTCATGCTGCTCTTCTTCGGCTACCCGCTCGTCCGCAACATCGTGATGAGCTTCCAGGACTTCTCGCCGTCCACGTTCTTCGACGGAAAGTCCCCCTTCAACGGCACCGACAACTGGAGCAAGGTCTTCGAGGACGACCTCTTCGGCAAGGCGCTGTGGCACACCCTCGTCTTCACCGTCGGCTCGCTCGCCGGACAGTTCTGCATCGGGCTCGCGCTCGCCGTCTTCTTCACCAAGCGGTTCCCGCTGAACGGCTTCCTGCGCTCGCTGATCCTGCTGCCCTGGCTCGTCCCGATGGTCGTGTCCGGCATCGTGTGGCGCCGCATCCTCGACCAGGACACCGGCGTCCTCAACTCCTTCGCGCAGCTCATCGGCCTCGACGGGCACACACCCTGGCTGACCAGCCCCGGCATGGCCCTGTTCTCCGTGGTCATGGTGAACATCTGGATCGGCATCCCGTTCAACATGGTGATCCTCTACGGCGGACTCCAGGAAATCCCCAAGGAGTTGAACGAGGCCGCGTCCCTCGACGGCGCCTCCGCCTGGCGCACCTTCCGGTCCGTCACACTCCCGCTCCTGAAGCCCGTCGTCACCGTCGTCCTCGTCCTGGGCTTCATGTCCACGGTGAAGATCCTCGACCTGATCCTCGCGCTCACCGACGGCGGCCCCGCCGACTCCACGCAGACGCTCGGCACCCTCACGTACCAGAACTCCTTCGTCGAGCTCGACTTCGGCGCGGGCGCCGTCGTCGGCAACGTCCTCATCCTCGTCTCCGCCGTCTTCGCGGTGATCTACCTGCGGGCCAACCGCTCAGAGGGGAAGTGACCCACGTGGCGACGACCGTCACTCACACGTCCCGGCGCCGCTGGGGCGCCACCGTCGCCGGTGTGCTCGTTCTCGGCGTGATGCTGTTCCCGCTGTACTGGATGGTCAACACGGCGCTGCAGCCCGAGTCGGGACTACTCGAAGTCTCGCCGCTGCCGAGCTCGTTGGACCTGTCCGGCTTCACCTCCGCGATCCGCGAACAGGGCGGCCACCTGCTCACCTCGCTCGGCGTCGCGCTCGGCGCCGTCGCGATCTGTCTCGCCATCGCCGCGCCCGCCGCGTACGGGCTCGCCCGGTTCCGGCTGCCCGGCACCCAGAGCATCGTCTTCGGCACCCTCATCACGCAGATGGTGCCGGGCATCGTCATCGCCAACGCCCTCTACAGCGCGTACGTCGATCTGGGCCTGGTCAACTCCTACTTCGGCCTGATGCTCGCCGACGCATCCCTCGGCATCCCCTTCGCCATCGTCCTCATGCGCTCCTTCATGGTGGCGATCCCGCAGGAGGTCATCGAGGCGGCCGAGGCCGACGGCGCGGGCAGGGTGCGCACCTTCCTCCAGGTCGTGCTGCCGATGAGCCGCAACTCCCTCATCACGGCGGGCCTGTTCTCCTTCCTGTACGCGTGGAGCGACTTCATGTTCGCGCTCACGCTGAACACCACCGACGACGTCAAGCCCGTCACGCTCGGCATCTACCAGTACATCGGCGCACATGTCGGCGACTGGGGCTCGGTCATGGCCGCGTCCGTGCTGTCCGCGATCCCGGCTGCCGTGCTGCTCGTCCTCGCCCAGAAGTACATCGCCGCCGGAATCACCGGCGGATCCATCAAGTGAGGCCCCACATGCGAGAGTTGACCCCGCTCCCCGTGTTCCCCGACGGCTTCGTCTTCGGCGCGGCCACCGCCTCGTACCAGATCGAGGGAGCCGCCACCGAGGACGGCCGCGGCGCCTCCATCTGGGACACCTACAGCCACACCCCCGGCCGCACCCACGAAGGCGACACCGGCGACATCGCCTGCGACCACTACCACCGCTACCGCGAGGACGTGGCACTGCTGCGCGACCTCGGCGTCGACTCGTACCGCTTCTCGATCGCCTGGCCGCGCATCCAGCCCACGGGGGAGGGGCCCGCGAACGCGAAGGGCCTCGACTTCTACTCCCGCCTCGTGGACGAGCTGTTGGAGGCGGGCATCGAACCGGCCGCCACCCTCTACCACTGGGACCTGCCCCAGGCACTGGAGGACCGCGGCGGCTGGCGGGTGCGCGAGACCGCGGAACGGTTCGGGGAGTACGCGGCCGTCGTCGCGGAACACCTCGCCGACCGCGTCCCCCGCTGGATCACCCTCAACGAGCCGTGGTGCAGCGCCTTCCTCGGCTACTCGGTGGGCCGCCACGCGCCCGGCGCGCAGGAGGGCACAGGCGCGCTCGCGGCCGCACACCACCTGCTCGTCGGCCACGGACTCGCGATGAAGGCACTCAGGGCGGCAGGAGTACGGGAAGCGGGCATCACCCTGAACCTCGACCGGAACGTGCCCGCCACCGACACCCCCGCCGACCGGGCCGCCGTCACCCGCGCCGACACCCAGCACAACCTCGTCTGGACCGAACCGATCCTCGCCGGCCGCTACCCGGCGAGCGACGAGGACACCTGGGGCGAACTCATCACCGCACAGGACTTCCGCCGCGAGGGCGACCTCGAACTCATCGGCCAGCGACTCGACTTCCTCGGTGTGAACTACTACCGGCCGATCGTCGTCGCCGACGCCCCGCACCGCGAGCCGGACCCGGCCCGCCGCGTCGCCACCGACAACCGGTACGAGGAACGGCCCTACCCCGATGTGCGGCGCACGGCGATGGGCTGGCCCGTCGTCCCCGAGTCCTTCACCGACCTGCTGACCGCGCTCAAGGCCCGCTACGGCGACGCCCTCCCGCCGGTCCACATCACCGAGAACGGCACCGCCGAACACGACGGACCCGCCGCCGACGGCGCCGTCCACGACCCCGACCGCGTCGACTACCTGCACAGCCACCTCACCGCACTGCGCGCGGCGATGGACGCGGGCGTCGACGTGCGCGGCTACTACGTGTGGTCGCTGCTCGACAACTTCGAGTGGGCCCTCGGGTACGCGAAGCGGTTCGGGATCGTCCGCGTCGACTACGACACCCAGCGGCGCACACCGAAGGACAGCTACCACTGGTACCGCGCCCTGATCGCGGCGCACCGGGACCCCCGTCCTTAGGCGCTGATGTCCTCCAGGCTCCGGTCCCGCGTCGATGTCCCGAACACGGCGACCGCCACCACCGCGATCACGATCACGGCGCACAGCAGCAGGAACACGCCGACGAACGTGAGCCCGGTGTAGGCGGCGCCGAGGATCACCGGGGCGAGGGCCGCGCCGACCCGGCCGAACACGGCGGACGCGCCGACGCCCGTGCCGCGGATCCACGTCGGATACACCTCCGGCGTGTACGTGTAGAGGGGCGCGTAGGCGCCGTTGAGGAAGAACGCCAGCGCCACGCTGCACACGATGACCACCGCGTCGCTGTCGGTCGTCGCGGCACCGAGCGCCGCCACGGCACCGAGGAGCAGGAACACGACGATGCTCCACTTGCGGTCGAGCCGCTCGGACAGCACGGCCGCCGGGTAGTAGCCGACGACCTGGGCCACCTCGATGACGATGGAGTACCCGAAGCTCTCGCTGATCGAGAAGCCGCGGTCGACCAGGAGCGTCGGCAGGAACACCAGGAAGCCGTAGTACGCGAAGCTGAAGCAGAACCAGAGCACCCACACGAGCCCGGTCTGGCGCAGCAGCGGCGGCCGCCACAGCGCCATGAAGCGGGCGAGACCGGTGGGCCGGTCGTTGGCCGGGGCCGCGACGGCGGCGCCCTCGGGGGAGGGCGCGGGCTCCGGCAGTGGCTTGCCGGTGGCCTCGCGGACCTTGTCCTCCAGGCGCTCCACCTCCGCGTACGCCTCGTCCACCCGCCCGCGCGAGACGAGATAGCGCGGCGACTCGGGCAGGCTGCGCCGCCAGAACACGGCCAGGATGATCGGGAGCCCGACGACGATCTGCGCGATGCGCCAGCCGCCGTCGAAGGCCTGGATGATGAAGTAGCCGATCAGCGCGGCCAGTACGTAGCCGAACGCGAAGAACCCGGCGAGCGAGCCGACGAAGTGACCTCGCTTGGACGGCGGCGAGAACTCCGCCAAGTACGGCATCACGATATTGGCGTTGATGCCGATGGCGACGCCGCCGACGATCCGGGTGGCGATGAGCACGAACGCGTCGGGGGAGAACGCGCCGAGGATCATCGCGGCGCTGTAGCAGGTCATCGACCAGACGAGCAGATTGCGGCGGCCCGTGCGGTCGCCGATGAAGCCGACGAGCAGCGCGCCGATCACGGCGCCGATCAGGGAGGAACTGCCGAGCACGCCCTGTTCGAGGCCGGAGAGCGCGAAGACACCGGCCACGATCGGCAGGAGGAACGACACGATCCCGTTGTCCATGCCGTCGAACGTGGTGCTCAGGCCGCCCTTGAGGAGGATGCCGCGCTGTACGCGGGTGACCGGCAGCCGGTCCAGGCGGGCCGCCACCTCGTGGGCGGCGCCGGTGAGTCGGTGGGGTGCGGTGCTGGAGGTCTGTGGGGTCACGGGGACCGCCCTTCGGGGAACGTGGAGCGGTTGGGGGGAGAGGGGGCTCCTTGCGGTGGTGCGGGGTGGTGCGGGTGACGCGGGGTGGTGCGGGCGCCGGGGCATGGCGGACCGTGCCCCGGCGGTGTGGGGCGAAGGGGGATGTCGGTGGTGAGGGGGGCTTAGGCCGGGGTGAGGACCTGGCGGTAGAAGCGCAGCCAGTTGCCGCCCATGATCTTGGCGACCTCGGCTTCGTCGAACCCGGCGTGCTCGGACAGGCACCGGGCCAGGGCCGGGAAGTCGGCGGTGGATTCCATCCAGGTGATCGCGGGCGCCTTGCCGGGCGTGCCGGAGAGGGCGGCGCCGCGCTGCTCGGTGCGGGTCCAGCGGCCCTTGCGCATCCACTGGAGCTCCGGCTCGCCGCTCTTGCGGCTGAGGTCGGTGCCGATGCCGACGTGATCGATGCCGATCAGGTCGACGGTGCGGCGCACCATGTCGCACCACTCCTCCCGGCTGTCCGCCCACGGGCCGCTGATGTTGCGGTAGGTGGCGAGGCCGAGCATGCCGCCGCCCGCCGCGAGGGCCTTGAGGAGTTCGTCGCCCTTGTTGCGCGGATGGTCGTACAGGGAGCGCGGGTTGGCGTGCGTGACGGCGACCGGCCGCTCGGAGGCGTGGATGGCGTCGAGGCCGGTGCGCTCGCCGACGTGCGAGAGGTCGACGACCATGCCGAGCCGGTTCATCTCCTGGACGACCTCGCGGCCGAACCGGGAAAGGCCGCTGTCCTCCGGCTCGTAGCAGGAACCGCCAATGGCGTTCTGGTTGTTGTACGTGAGCTGCACGACCCGCAGACCCATGTCGTGGAACAGCTCCAGGAACCGGACGCGGTCCTCGATGGGGGAGGAGTTCTGGGTGCCGAGGAGGATCGCGGTGCGGCCCTCGCGGTGGGCCCGCTCGATGTCGTCGGCGGTGCGGGCGATCAGGATCAGGTCGGCGTTCTCGCGCTCCAGGTCGCGCCAGCGCCCGATCTCGTCCATCGTCTCCGTCGCGTTCTCCCAGAACGCCAACGTGGGTGTCACACAGGCGAGTTGACCCGCCCGCAACTCCTGGAAGACCTCACGGTCGTAGCGGCTGCATTCGAGGCCGTCGATGAAGAGCACGCCGTCACCTTCCGTCGCTGAGTATGGGTGCCGCGGCGGGGTCCGCGGGTTCTGAGGGCCGCGAGGGCTCCGAGGGCTGGTCGGCCCAGTCCTCGCCGACCTCGCCGACGATCCGCCCGCTCTCGTCGAACACCGAACGCCCGGTGTGCTGCCGGGACAGCGCCGAGTCCGGGGTGAGCGCCTCGTTGCCGAGGCGGAAGAGGTTCCACCACAGATCGGCGGATACGTCGAGGCCGTGACGGAGTACGTGGTCCAAGGGGTCGGCGGGGGCGGCTTCGCGCAGCGGGGCGCACTCCAGGACCCGCCGGCCGCCGTCCTCGGAGACCGTGACCGCCACGCCGAACTCGGCCGCCCGCACCGGGAGTACGTCGAGCAGCTCGGGGCGTACGACATCCAACACGGCGACCCGCGCCCGTACATGACGGTGGGTCAGTGCCACCGCCAGGTCCAGCAGATCGGGCGCGGCGACGAGCGCGTGCCGGCCGCGCGCGTCGACGGTCGTGTCGGGTCCTTCGGTACGGCGGTGGTTGTGCGCGGCGGCCGTCCTCCGGACGGTTTCCGCGTCGTCGTGCAGCAGGCGCAGCGCGTCGAGGCCGAGCGCATCGGCGACGACGGTGGTGTCACGCGCGGCGTTGACCGCGCCGCGCGGCACACCGAGCGCCCGCAGCACACGCCCCACGACGAGCCGGCTTTCGCGCAGCGACACATTGACGGTCGAAGGGGCCTTATCGGCCAGGGCAGTTGAGGGCAAGGTCAGTCACGCTCCTCGGGGCGGCGGGGGTAGATCCAGTCGAAGGCGCGCCCTTCCGCCAGGTCGGCGCGGGTCGGCGCGCCGTGGAAGAGGAGGCCGAGCACGCTGCGGCCGAACGCGTCCACGGTCTTGTCCAGGCCGTGGAACGCGGCGTTCATCAACCGCACGACATGCACCGGGACGAAGTCCTTGGCCAGCATGTTCATGTGCGGCGAGTGCAGGAGGCGGCCCGCGAGCCCCTGCGCCCGGGTCACCGTCCAGCGCTCCTCGGGGTGTTCGGCGAGGAACTCCCCGACGAGGGTGTCGGTCGGGACGGTGTCGAGAAGGGCGGCGAGCCGCTGGATGTCACCGGGCAGATCCAGCGCCCACTCGAAGCCGCCGGGCACCTCGTCGACGGGCCCGCGGCGCGGCTCCTCCGCGTCCCGTGACTTGTACCAGCGGAAGTGCCGCTGGTCCGGGTCGGTCAGATCGACGGCGAGCGCCCACGCGTACTCGCGGGAGAGCAGGTCTCGCAGCTGCGCGACGGTGTCCGTGGGCCGGTGCCGCAGTGTCTCGTCGGCGGGCTGGTGGCGCAGCAGCGCGTCGGTGTGCTCGGGCCGCAGCTCAAGGAGGACGGCGTCGAACACCTCGACGGCCTCCTGACACACCTCGTCGTCGGGAAGCCCCGCCAGCAGATCACCGAAGACGGCGTCGGGAGCGGCCGCCTTCAGCCGCTCGACGAGGACGCGCAGCCCGTCCGCCACGACCGCCGGGGCCGTGAAGTCGTGGTACGTGAGCGGGTCCTCGTCGTGGAAGTCGACGGCGCGCGCCAGGAGTTCGGCCGCCCGGTCCACCTGCGCCGAGCCCGGCACGACAGGAATGCGGCGGGCCTCGGCGACCGCGGTGCGGCGCAGGGTGAGCCAGCGGTCGAGGAGCACCGGATGGGTGTTGGCGAAGAAGACGAGGCCGAGCGCGGAGCCGTTGCCGAGGCCCAAGAAGCGCCGCAGCTCCGGGGCGAGCCGCGCGGCCTCCGGGTTGCGGCAGCGGGCGAGGTGTTCCACCAGGTCCACGGAGAACTCGCGCATCAGATACGCGGCGAGCATCTGCGCGTGGTACGGCAGGCGCAGCGGGTGGTCCTCCTCGAGCGCCCCGTACGAGCGGGTGCCGAAGGTGCCGTTGCCGTCGAGGCCGGTGTTGCGCATCAGATAGCCGACCGGCCACAACTCGGCGACGCGCGGCTGCCGTCCGGCCGCCAGATGCTCGATGACGTGGTCGAACAGGCGCAGGCTGCGATTGGACCTGCACCACACGAGGCTGCCGGGCGTGGCACGGCCCGCGTACAGCTTCGGCAGCTCCTCGCGGGTGACCCGCAGGTCCTCGTCGGTGGCCTCACCCTCGACGAGCGCGCCCATCATGTCCCAGTCGGTGCCGATGATGCGGCCGGTGCGGCCCTCCAGCTTCGGCTCGAAGGAGAACACCATGAAGTCGAAGACGGCGGTGGGCGTGCGGACGCGGTACACCGCCTCGCCCCTGGCACGGGCGTCGATGTCGAAGCGGACGAGGTCGACCGTCCAGCGTTCGCGTGTCATCAGGTGCATGAGCGAGCGGCTGGCGCTGAGCCTGCTCGGCGCGAGGGTGGCGAGCCGTTCGGGCCGCATGAGGTCGGCGGCGGCTTCGGGGCCGTCGCCGTGGGGGCGGAGTTCGCTCCGGGTGGTCATGTGTCTCCCTTCGGAAGGGGATACGTGGGGGTGGTGACGGGTGGCCGGAGGGGTACGTGTGTGGTGGTCGCGGGGGTGCGTGACGTGGTGGTCGCGGGGGTGCGTGACGTGGTGGTCGCGGGGATGCGCGACGTGGTGGCTCACGCCGTCCAGGACGTGTGTCCCTCACCGACACTCGACGTCAGCCGGGCCAGGTCCGCGGCCGCGTCGGCGAGCACGTCCCGCGCCGACAGCGGGTCGAAGCGGGTCTCGGGGCCGACCGCGCACAGCGTCACGGTCGGCCGGCCGGTGCGGCCGACGAGCGGGAAGGCGATGGCGGCGAGGCCCTCGTCGGCGTACTCGGGGATGAGGGCGTAGCCCTTCTCCCGTATCTCGACGAGTTCGTCGTCGTCGGGGAGCGGCACGCCGCGCTCGCGCAGCGCCTCGACCGTGGCGTCGTCGGCGTGCGCGATGAGGGCCCGCCCCGTCGCGCCGCCGCGCAGCGACATCCGGCGGCCGAGCGCCAGCGTGACATGGGCGGCGGTGCCGGGCTCCGCGCGCTTGACGACGCGGGTCGCGTCGTCGTCGAGGACCGCGAGACACACCGACTGGCCGATGCGCTCCGCGAGTTCGGCGAGAACCTTGGAGACACGCTCGCCGAACCCGGCGTGCTGGAGCGCCGCGTTTCCCAAGTGGGCGGCCTTGACGGTGAGTTGATAGGCGCCGTCGGGCAGCTGCTCCATCCAGCCCGCGGCCACCAGTGTCACCAGCTGCCGGTGCACCTCTGAGCGGCCGGCGCCGACGGCCCGCGCCAGCTCCGCGACCCGTACGGGGTCGGTGGTCTCGCCCACCGCGTCCAGCAGCCGCAGCAGCTTGAGCGCGGAACTCATGGGCTTGGTCGTGCTGTTCGTCTCGTGCTTCGTCTCGTGCTTCGCGTCGTGCGTCATAAAATGTAGGACACCATCCCGTATTTCGTGACGCCAATTATGAAGAACACGGCGCGAGTTGAGTCAAGGGGTCGACAACGATCAGGTCGGGAGGGATGGTTGTGGGCGCCGGAGGGTTGGTCAGCGCACGTGGCCCAGGAACGCCTTCATGAACGCGTCCCCGGACTGGCTCACCCCACTGCACGTCGCCGCGGCCGGTCCGCCCGAGCCGTCGGGGCACGCCTTGTCGCGGGTCGCCGACCACAGCGACACCCACGCCATGCCCTTGGCCTTGGCGAACGCGCCGAGTTCGGCGGCGTCGGACAGCGTGAACACCTCGCCGTCGACATCGTTGACGCCGATCATCGGGGTGACGGCGACCCGCTTCCAGACCGCGCTGTCCGAACCGCCGATGACGCCCTTGAGCTGGGCGTGCGTGGCCTCGGCCGCGTCGATCGCGTACCGGCCCATGCGGCCGCGCGGGTGCGGGGCGGGGGAGGAGCCGAAGTTCATCGCCATGGCGTTGACGGAACCGATGTCGACGCCGTGCCCCTTCGCGTTGCGCAGCAGGGCCAGGCCGTCCGCGGTGAGGCCGCGGGGCAGCGCGGGCAGCGTGAACGACACGTCCAGACCCGGGTGCTTCTTCTGGAGCGCGGCGACGACCCGATTGCGGCGGTCGACGCTCGCCCGGTCGGTCAGCGCGTCGCCCTCGATGTCGAAGTCGACCTTGGTCAGCTTGTAGTGGTCGATGACCTGCTCGTACGCCGATGTGAGCCGCGACGTCGACGTGCAGGTGCGGGCGAGTTCGTTGCCGCTCTGGCCGCCGAAGGAGACGCGCGCGTCACCGCCCGCGGCACGCAGTGCGCCGATCTTCGCGGCGACCGGGTTGCCGTCGAGCGTCGAACCGCCCCACTGCGGGGCGCAGTCGCCCTTGGGCTTCACGAACGCGAGGGTGAAGTTCCGCACGCCCGTGGCGCGGGCGGTGCCGGTCAGGTCGAAGGCGGGGGAGAGGGACGTGTCGACGTACGGGGCGAAGGACACCGGCTTGGGCGGGGCCGTGGAACGGGACGGATCCGGCCTCGACGTGGGTTTCGGTTTCGGCTTCGGGGAGTGCTTCTTCGGCGTCGAGCGCGAGGGCTTCGGCGACGGGGACGTGCTCTTGCTGGGGGCGGGTATCGCGCCGATCGCGCACGGTGTGCCGTCGACCGAGCAGTCCGTGGGGCGGGCCCCGGACGTCGAGCGGGCCCCGGACGTCGAGCGGGCCTTGAGGGCGAGCGCGACGGACTCCCCGGCGTCCAACGGACCGTCACCCTGGCGGGCCCGCGCCGTCACCTGCCGGCCGTGCACCGCGTAGTGCGCGTGCGAAAGCGAGGACACGGACGCGCCCTTCGGCAGCGTGAACGACAACGTCCAGTCGGACGCCGCGGACCCGCCACCGTTGTGGATCACATACCGCCCCGTGAACCCGCTCTGCGAGGTCGCCGTGCCCTGATAGCGCGCCGTCAGCGCCGCCGGGTCGTCGCCCCCTGTGGCCAGCAGGGTGCCACCGGCCACCGCCGCGACGAGCACGGCGCCACCCGCGACGAGCGAGCCGGTGCGGCGGCGGGCCAGGGCGGCCCGGGTGCGTGTCACGCCCGCCGACGCACGCGCGGCGAGCGGCGCGAACGGCGAGGGGCGCGGCTTGCGCCGCTTTCCTGCGGGGCGTCGGGACGGGGGCGCCATGCGGGTCCTTCACAATCGGGTGCGGGGCACGGCGGGACATCGTAGGCCCTGTGATCGACCGGTGTCCGGTCGGTGTGGGCGCGGGCACAACTCGCCCCGGATTACTGGGAGTTACCCAGGCGACATAGCGGGTGCAGCAGGCCGCTCGCCGCGCAGGGCACCAACTGCGGGCGAGGCGGGCATGTCATACAAAGAGAGGGGCATGTCCTGGAAAGGGGCAGGCATATCCCGAAAATCGGATGCGGTGCGTGGCCTGTCGTGCTGGGATCGATCACCATGCACACCCATGTTCTCGATGGCCCCGACGAAGCGGGCCCGGAAGCGGCCTTGCTGGACAGGATGGAGCGGAACCTGGCGGAGCACGCCTGCCACCTGCACCGAGGGACGACGGGCGCGAGCGTCACGGAGACCGACGACCTCCTGATCGCCGACAGCGGCCTGGACGACGACACCTTCAACATCGTCGCCATGGCTCGCTTCACCGCCGCCACCGCGCCCGCCCGGATCACCGAGACCACCGGGGCACTGTCCGGCACCGGCCGCCCCTTCTCCTGGTGGGTCGGCCCCACCTCGACACCCCCCGACCTCGCCACCCGCCTCGCGTCGGCCGGCCTGCCGGCGTCCGCCGACGGCGAACCCGTCTACCGCCGCCTGGGCTTTCACGCCTGCGGCCGGTTCACCGAGCACGCGGTCAACGGCTGAGCCCGGGGTCGCCGCCCCGGTAGACGGTCGGCGGCACACCGAAGCGTTCCCGGAACGCGCGGCTGAAGTGGAACGGGCTCGCGAACCCCGAGGCCCGCGCGATCTGCCCCACGTCGAGATCGGTGGCGTCGAGGAGCTGCTGGGCGTGCCCGAGCCGCGCGGCACGCACGGCCCGCATCGGCGTACGACCGGTCTCCTGCGCGTACAGATGGGCGAACCGGGAAGGCGACAGGGCGACTTGGCGCGCCAGGGAGCGGACCGTGTGCGGGCCGCCGGGGTCCGCCGCGACGATCGCGTCGGCCCGCGCGACCCGAGGGTCCCGCAGCTCCGACGCGGCGCGCCCCGCGGCCGCCGTGGAGCCGGTGGCCAGGAGCAGCACCTCCTCGATCGCGCCGAGCGCCAGCTCACGCCCGGGGCCCGCGGCGGCGACCGCGATGCCCGCCGGGTCCTGCTCGGGCGGAGCCTCGCCGCCCGACCACCGCGCGTCGGCGTGCAACCGCCGGAACGCCGCGTCGACCCGGCCGCGCGCCGCGTCCGGCACCCCGGCCACACAGTGCGCCCCACCGCCCCGGCCGTGCTCGCGCAACCACGCGGGCCACGCCGCCCGCGGCTGGAAGTGCACCCACCAACCACCCCACGTACCCACGGACGGATCGGTGCGGTAGGCGTGCCGGTGGTGCGACGACAGCACCGCGAGGTCGCCAGGGCGCTGCGGTATCCAGGCCCCGCTGCCCCGTACCTGGCCGCGCCCCTCGGCGGTCCACAGCAGCAGCCAGTTGTCGGCGCCCGCGGCCCGGCCCACCTGATAGTCGGCGCCCTCCGCGAACCGCGCCGCGATGAGCAACTGGGCAGGAGGGGAAGGGGTGTCGGCAGCAGTTTCAGGCAGGTGCGCGCTCGTGCTCGTCATTCGGTGTCCGCCGCCTCCGGCCATAGTTTCGGATCAGTCCGCTTCCGCGCGGACCCCGAGTCCACAGCAGTCCAGCACACCCTCCAACCCACGGTCCACGCTCAGAAAAAAAGAGGAACCCCCGGTGCACACCGACGCGTTCGACACCCAGACGTTCCAAGAGCAGTTCCGCACCCGCGGCTACGGCATCGCCCGCGCCCTCCTCGACCCCGCCGAAACACGCGAACTCACCGACGAGTTCATGCGGTTGCAGGCCGCGGGCCCCGTGCCCGGCCACTTCGAACCCAAGCCGCAACCGCCCGAAGGCCCCGCCGACCCGCTGCTCGCGTACCCCCGCGTCATGCAGCCGCACCGCTTCAACGAGCTGGCGCTGCGCCGCCTCCTCGACCCCCGCGTCGGGGACATCCTGGCGGGGCTCTTCGGCGAGGAGCCGCTGGCCGCGCAGAGCATGTTCTACTTCAAGCCGCCCGGCGCCCGTGGCCAGGCCCTCCACCAGGACAACTTCTATCTGCGCGTCGAACCGGGCACCTGTATCGCGGCCTGGGCCGCCCTCGACCACATCGACCGGGACAACGGCGGCCTCGAAGTCGTCCCTGGCACCCACCTGATGGACCTGTTCTGCCCGGAGGAGGCCGACTCCAGCCTCTCCTTCGCCCGCGAGTACGTGCCGCCGCCCGAGGGCCTCGTCCCCGAGCCCGTCGACATGGCGCCCGGCGACGTACTGTTCTTCAACGGCACCCTCGTCCACGGCTCGGGACCGAACCGCACGACGGACCGCTTCCGCCGCTCGTTCATCTGCCACTACGTCGGCCGCTCCACCGAGCGCATCGCCGGCTACTACGGCCTGCGGACGATGGACGGGCGGACGGTGGAGGCGGCGGAGAGCACCGGCGGCGGCCCGTGCGGAAACGAGTTCGCCCCGGCCATGCACTGACACCCGTACCAGAACACGGAACAGGGAACACGGAACGCGAGAGCGGGGCGGCAGAAGTGTTCTTCTGCCGCCCCGCTCGGGCTCGCTGCCGTCAGCCTGTATTCAGGACTGCGGACGGCTGCCGTGGTTGGCGCCGTTCTTGCGGCGGGCCTTCTTCTTGCGGCGTCGCTTCGAGGACATCGATACCTCCCAGGGTGTGTGTTTCTTGTGGTTCTCCCTGGAACGGTCCAGGCGAGCGTGCGGGCGCTTACCCGCGATCATGCAAGTCTATGGCGTGCCCCGCGCCCCACGCGAATCCGGCCCCACGGCCGTGCCGTGGCCCTCCGGCGGCTCGAACGGACGCGCCTCCACGTGCTCCCGCACGAGCCGCGCGAAGGCCGCTGCCGCCGTGCTCCGGTAGCCGTCGGCCCGGCTGAGGAGCGCGGCCGTGCGCGTGGGCAAGGGAGGGTCGACGGGCAGCGGGGTCAGGCGCGGGTGGCCGTGTGTGACCGGATCCGGGAGGACCGTGGTGAGGCCGGTCCGCTGGACGATGTCGATGAGGGTCTGGAGGGAGTTGGCCTCCAGCGCGATGCGGGGCCGCACCTGGTGCTCGGCGAAGTAGTCGTCGATCCGGCCGCGCGTCGCGAAATCCTGGCTGAGCAGGGCGAGTTGGAGTCGCCCCAGATCCTTCGCCGCCCACGGGCGAACCGTCCCGTCCGCGGCCTCGGAGCCGGGTTCCGCGTCGCCCGTTACCAGGCTCAGGCTCTCCGTGAACAGCGGCTCCACCGCGATGCCGGGCAGCTGCCCGCCCTGGAACGCGATGCCCAAGTCGCAGTCGTCCGCGAGAAGTTCGGCCTCTAGGCGGTCCTGCGTCAGCTCCCGCACGGCGACCGTGATGCCCGGGTGACTCGCGCGCAGCGCCGCCACCAGCGGCCCGACCAGATAGGCGGTGAACGTCGGTGTCACCCCGAGCCGCAGATGCCCGCGCGACAGATCCCGTACGTCGTGGATCGCACGCTCCCCGGCGGCCAGGTCCCGCAGGGCGCGCCGCGCGTGCTCCAGATAGGCGCGCCCCGCGTCGGTCGGCCGCACGATGCGCCCACCGCGATCGAGGAGCTGGGTGCCCAGGCTCCGTTCCAGCTGCCGCACCTGCTGCGACAGGGTCGGCTGGGAGATCCGCAGCGCCTCGGCGGCGCGCGTGAACCCGGCATGCTCGACGACGGCCATGAAATAGCGCACCTGACGCAGCTCGACGGACATACCCCCAGCGTAGGACCACCTATAGAGAACACCAATGGGACCTAGGTCCATCAAGTCTTTGACGCTATAGATCCAGCTGATGCACGGTGAATCCATCGGACAGCCGCCCAGCGAGAAACAGCCACCCAACGAGAAACAGCCACCCAGCAAGAAGCAGCCGCACAGCAAGAAGAGGAGTTCGTCATGGACTTCGCCCAGCGCACCATCGACATCGCCCGCACCAACGTCGAGGAGGGCGGTCGGCCCTTCGCCACCGTCATCGTCCGAAACGGCGAGATCGTCGCGGAGAGCCCCAACCAGGTCGCCCAGACCAACGACCCCACCGCGCACGCCGAGATCCTCGCCATCCGCGAGGCCTGCACCAAGCTCGGCACCGAGCACCTCACCGACGCCACGATCTACGTCCTCGCCCACCCCTGCCCGATGTGCCTGGCCGCGCTCTACTACTGCAGCCCCGCCGAGGTCGTTTTCGTCACCACCCGCGAGGACTACGCCCCGCACTACGTCGACGACCGCAAGTACTTCGAACTCGACACGTTCTACGGCGAGTTCGCCAAGAAGTGGGAGGAGCGCCGGCTGCCGATGGTCTACGAGCCGCACGCCGACGCCGTCGACGTCTACCGCGAGTGGCAGCGGCGCAACGGCGGCGAGCGCCGCGTCCCCGGCGCCCCCACCGACGCCTGACCCCCGCCACCCGACCCCGACCCGCAAAGGCCCGACATTGAACCGGCGCATACCCCTCGCCCTGGCGGCGACGGCAGCCGCGGCCCTCCTCATCCAGGGCTGCGCCAACGGCGACGACCACACGTCGAAGGACGCGCACGCGGCGCGCGAATCCAAGGGGACGGACGCGCGCGAATCCAAGGGCACAGACGCGCAGGAACCCAAGGGCACAGACGCGCAGGACGCCCCCTCCGACACCGTCACCGCCGCCCACGAGGACTCCCACCGCAGCGTCTACACCCTCTCCGCCGACCAGGTCGAGGCGCTCACCGGACACCGCCCCGGCGGCTCCGGCGACGCCGCGATCGCCCGCGCGCTGCAACAGCGCGGCCTGTGGGAACACCAGAAGGCCACCTCCCGCCACGCCGACAGGATCACGGCCGCCGCCGCCCGCGAACAGGTCAGCCTCCGCGACGCCCTCAAGGCCACCGGCGAGGACGACGACGCCGTCGTGCGCGTCTACGTAGCCCACGACCAGCACGCGAACATCGCGCACATCGGCACCGAGCACCACGGATAACCGCCGCCGATGACACAGGACTGCGCGCCGGACACCGCCTCCGCCGCACCCCCGCACGCCGAGGCCCCACCCCGCCGATGGTGGGGCCTCGGCGTCCTCGGGCTCGCCCAGCTGATGATCCTGCTCGACGGCACCATCGTGAACGTCGCGCTGCCGTCCATGCAGCGCGACCTCGGCATGAGCGATGCCGCCCGGCCGTGGGCCATCACCTCGTACACCCTCGCCTTCGGCGGCCTGCTCCTGCTGGCGGGCCGGATCGCCGACATCGTGGGCCGCAAACGCGTCTTCCTCACCGGCCTCGCCGGCTTCGCGGTCGCCTCCGCGGCGGGCGGCACGGCCCCGGGGCCCGGCGCGCTGTTCGCCTCGCGCGCCCTCCAGGGCGTGTTCGCCGCGCTGCTCGCCGCCAGCGCCCTCGCCCTGATCACGACGACCTTCCCCGACCTGCGTGAACGCCGCCGCGCCATCGCGATCTTCGGCGCCCTCGGCGGCGCGGGCGGCGCGCTCGGCGTCACCCTCGGCGGCCTGCTGACCGAGACGGCGGGCTGGCGCTGGTGTCTCTACGTCAATGTGCTCTTCGCCGGGGCGGCCCTCGCGGGCAGCGTGCTCATGCCCGCCGACACGGCTCCGCGCACCCGAGGCCGCCTCGACGTGCCCGGCGCGCTCCTCGCCTGCGGCGGACTGACCCTGCTGGTCTACGGGTTCAGCGCGGCGGAACACAGCGGCTGGACGGGCCGCCCCGTGGTGACGACGCTGACGGCCGGCCTGGTGCTGCTCGCCCTCTTTGCTGTGTGGCTGCGCACGGCCCGCGACCCGCTGCTGCCGCCGCGCCTGCTGCGCGACCCGGCGCGGGTCGCGGCCCTCGTCGCCGGGGCCTGCCTGATGGCGGCGCAGCTGTCCCTCTCGCTCTTCCTCACCTTCCACCTGCAGACCGTCCTCGGCTGGTCGGCGGCCCGCACCGGCCTCGGCTTCCTGCCGCTGAGCCTCATCACCACGCTGACCGCGACCCAGCTCGGCACCCGCCTGCTGCCCCGGCTCGGCGCACGCGTGATGATGGCGAGCGGCCTGTGCGTCGCCGCCTGCGGACTGTGGTGGCTCGGCCGCCTCACCGTGCACGCCGACTACGCGAGCGGCATCCTGCCCGGCATCGCCCTCTTCGGCATCGGCATGGGCGGCACGTTCCTCGCCCTGATGACAACGGCGACCGCCCAGCTCCCGCCCGAGGACTCCGGCATCGCCTCCGCCGCCCTCAACTCGGCGCAGCAGGTCGGCGGCTCCATCGGCTCCGCCGTCTTCAACACGGTCGCCGCCGGAGCCGCCGCCGCTGTCGCCGCCCCACCCCGCACCGCACTCCTGCACGGCTTCACCACGGCTGTGCACTGGCCACTCGTCGGCCTGCTCGGCGCGGCCCTCGGCACGGCGGTGCTCGCCCGGCCGCGCGGGCGCTGACGTGCGACCGCCACGGACCCCGGGCACAGTGGACAGGACCTCTCCCGGAACGACCCTCCTGGAACTGTCTCCGCCGGCACTGGAACGGGGCGAACGATGTTCCGCAACGAGTCCGCCGAGGACGGGCAGGAGCTGCTGACCAAGCTCGGCGCGCTGACCGCCCGCGCGCGGGAACTCGCGCAGATGCAGCGCTCACGCGTCGAACTCGCGGTGGCGCTGCAACGCGGCATGCTGCCCCGGGACCTGCCGCACCCCGACGGCGTCCGCCTCGCCGTCGGCTACATGCCCGCCAACCACGGGCTCAACGTCGGCGGCGACTGGTACGACGCCTTCACCATGGCCGACGGCCGCATCGGCCTGTCCATCGGCGACGTACAGGGACACAACATCCAGGCCGCCGCGTTCATGGGCCAGGTACGCGTCGTGCTGCGCGCCCTCGCCTCCGTCACCGGGGACCCCGGGGAACTGCTGGCCCGCACCAACGACCTCCTGGTCTCCCTGGACACGGACCTCTTCGCGACCTGCACCTTCCTGCGGCTCGACCCCGCCAGCGGCACCCTGGAGTGCGCGCGGGCCGGACACATCCCGCACATCTGGGCCACCGCAGACGGCCGCTCCGGCGTCGACGAGGAGGAGGGCGGGCCGCCGCTCGGTGTGCTGGCCGGCGCCACGTTCCCCGTCGCCTGCCACCGGCTGAGCACGGGTGGTGTCTTCGTACTGCCGACCGACGGCGTCGTCGAAGGCCCCTCCCTCGACCTCGACGACGGGCTGAGCCAGGTGCGGCGGCTCGCCGAGATCACCGCAGGGGCGGGCCTCGGCGTCGACACCCTCGCGGACGGCGTGATGAAGCTCGCGGACCGGGTGGGTCACGAGGACGACGCCGCGGTCCTCGTCGTCGGCCACGACGTCGGCCCCACCGGGCGGCGCCCGCGACGGCACGGCTGAGCGGGGCCGGACCTTCTCGGCCGTGCGAGGACACCGGCGGGGGTCCTCGCATGGCCGAGAAGGTCCGGCCGGTGTCTGATGGCTGCTGTGGTGGTTTCCCGGCGGTTCCGGCCGGCCATGGCGATGGCCCTGAAGGCGCTCGCCGTGGCCGTCTGCTACTACGTGGCAGGGCGCTTCGGGCTGCTCGGCCAGGTCGGCGTCGAAGGAGTCGTCGTCACCCCCATCTGGCCACCGACCGGCGTCGCCGTCGCCTCCCTGCTGGTGTTCGGTGTGTGGGTGTGGCCCGGAATCGCCCTCGGCTCCTTCCTCGTCATCGCCTCCCTCACCACACCCACGATCACCGCGGCGGTCACCGTGACCGGCAACACGGTGGCGCCGCTGTGCGCGTGCCTGCTGCTGCGCTGGGCCGGATTCCGGCGCGACGTCTCCCGGCTGCGCGACGGCACCAGCCTGGTCTTCCTCGGCGGACTCGGCGCCATGCTGATCAGCGCGACGGCCGGCATCGCGCCCCAGCTGTGGACCGGCGACCTCGCCCCGGACGACTTCTGGCCGGTGTGGCTTGCCTGGTGGGTCGGCGACGCCATGGGCGTCCTGCTCGTCACCCCGCTGCTGCTCGTCCTCTTCCGCGGTGTGCGCGCGCTGCGCCGGGGGGCGGCGGGCCGGATCCCCGCCGGGCGCTGGGTGGAGGCGGTGTGCCTGGGGATCGCGGCCCTGCTGCTCGTGCCGTTCGCCGTGTTCAGCACGCCGAGCATGCTCTTCCTGATCTTCCCGCTGCTGATCTGGGCGGCGCTGCGGTTCGAACTGGCAGGCAGCATGCTGTGCGCGCTCTTCGCGTCCGTGCTCTCCACCTACGCGGCGCACGAGGAACAGGGCTCGTTCCTCGACCTGTCGAACATCGAGGGCATGGTCAAACTCCAGGCGTTCAACGGCGCCGCCGCGCTCACCGCGCTGCTGCTGTCCGCGCTCGTCACCGAGCAGCGCACCACGCGCCGCTCGGTGCGGCAGGCCTGCAACGAACTCGCCGAACTCCTCGAACACCTCGCGGCGGGCGAGAACCCGCCCGACCCGCCGCCCGACAGACGCTGACCCGGCGGCTCAGGCGCGCCGCGCCGTGAGCAGTTCGAAGGGCGGATTCGCCGCGTAGTCGTCCCAGAACCCCTCCGGGAACGCCGCGCGCCCCTCCTCCGACACGGCGAGCGGCGACCAGGCCACGTCGGTGAAACCGGCGCGCGTCAGGGCCTCGGCGTACACCTCGCGGCGCGGCAGGCTCGCCACGAAGGACACGGGATCGGGCTCGAGGAACGCGGTGACCCGCACCCGCGGACCGACCTCGACCCGGCTGCCCTCCCACGCGCAGTGGAAGCCGTACGGGCGCGGGCTGGGGCCGTCGCAGTCGTAATCGGGGCTCTGGTTGAGGGCGTAGAACGTCCCTCCGGGCGCGAGGGCCGCGTGGATGGAGCGGCACATCGCCGTCATCGCGTCGACCGTCTCGGAGTAGTTCAGCAGGTTCACGGCGGTCGCGATGTCGTAGCGGCCCTCGCCCAGCGCGCCGCCGGTGGCCACGTCGCCGACGGCGTAGCGCACGCCCAACGGGTCGGCGCTCTCGATCCGGCGGGCGACGTCGACCATCTCCCCGGACACGTCGACGCCGAACACGTCGACGGCGCCGCGCCGCTTGAACAGGCGACTGTAGAAACCGGTGCCGCACGCCAGGTCCAGGACCGACCGGCCGGACACATCGCCCACCAGGGCGAGAAAGCTGGGCACCTCCACATAGCGGGCCAGGGGCAGGGCCTTGAAGCCCTCGAACGCCTCCCCGATCCGGTCGTACTGCTGCTCCGCGCTCGTGCTCACGCTGCCTCCCCGTAAGGGCTCGGTGATGTCTGCGAGCAGTCTTGTACCGGAGCACCGCGCGGGCCGACTGGCAGGAGCCACAAAGATCGCGGCGCCGCATCGGGCGCGCACACAAGCCCCGCGTGCCGGGCCCGGTGGGTCAGTCGGGCCGTTCCGGGCCCGCGGCACGGCAGTCCGCGCACCGGCCCCACCAGGTGACCTCCGCCTCGTCGACGACGAAGCCCCGGTCCTCGATCGGGTCGAGGCAGGGCGCGGCGCCGACCGCGCAGTCCACGTCCTCGATCCGGCCGCACACGCGGCACACCAGGTGATGGTGGTTGTCGCCGACGCGGAGCTCGAAGCGCGCGGGGGACCCGGCCGGTTCGACGGAGCGCACGAGGCCGACCCGCGTGAAGTCTTCAAGGACGTTGTAGAGCCCCTGCCGCGACAGCAATCCGGAGGACTCCCCGGACCCGGCAGCCGACCCGGCAGCCGACCCGGCAGCCGACCCGACGGCCGATCTGGCGGCCGACTTGGCGGACCGCACGATCCGCTCCTCCAGGTCGGCCGCCGACACATGCGGCCGACCCTGGAGCGCCGCGAGCACGGCACGCCGCTGCGCCGTGCTGCGCAGCCCCTTGCGCCGGAGCAGCTCGCCCGCGTCCTCAGCCATCGTTACGCGGCCTCGGCGGCGAGACACGTACGGCACACGACGCGCCGTCCGGCGACCCTGCTGGTCGTGCGGCTCATGCCGTTGGCCCGCTGCACGTGGGTGGCGACCACGCGCGCGTGGTCGTCGCAGGTGGCCAGTCCGCATCGGGTGCAGATGCCGATGCCGGTGGAGTCGGAACGGTTTTCCTGGATGCAGTCGTAACAAGCCATGTGGGGGCCTCCGTAGGAATTGTCACCTGAGGTGGCAGGCGTCACTGGCTGCGCTGATATGTACCTCGGTCTCCCTTACGGTACGTCCCAGTTTGGATCGAGTCCAATCTAGGTCCGCTTCACGTACAGGCGGTTTCCCTCCGGCCCGGTCCACTCCAGGCGCACGACACCCGGCACCGCGGCATCGCCCGACCGGGACGGATCGGCCCAGTAGCCGAAGGCGGGGTTGCGGAAGAACGTGGCCCACAGGCCGCCGTGGTGGTCCGTGAAGAAGTTGTTGTGCCCGGCGCCGACCCCCGCCGTCCAGCGCTTCGAGTACGGGCCCTCGAAGCGGTCGGCGACCGCGACCACCGCGTCGTACTGGTACTGCGTGCGGCCCGTGCCCGGCGGGTCGTACGCGTGCCGGGTGCTGCCGTCGGCATTGGCGGAGGTCCGGTCCCAGGCGGCGTGCACCAGGAAGTACTTGCCGCCGTGCTTGAAGACGTACGCGCCCTCCAGGTACGGCTCCGGCGCGTACGGGGTCTGCCGGAACGCCGGGAGGTCCGTCGTCACGGCGATGTCCTCCATGTCGTCGCGGAACTTCGCGTACACGTTGTTGTGCAGGACGAGCCACGCGTCGTCGCCCTCGGTGAAGAGGCCGCCGTCGATGTGGTGGTACGCGCCGGGCTCGATGAAGGCGGGGCCGCCGGGCACCACGTCACCGAACGGCTTGTCGAGATTGCCTTCGACGAGCCGGTAGGGTCCCTCGACCCCGCCCTCGCTCACCAGCATGAACGAGCCGACCAGCTTCGAGTGGTCGCCCATGCACGCGACGATGTACCACTTGCCGCGGAAGCGGTGCAGCTCGGGCGCCCAGGCGTTGGCCCGCTTCCCGAACCGGTCGTCGTACCAGTACTCCTGCCACGGCGCGACGACCGTGCGCCCCGGCCGGTTCTCGGCCACGAACTCCGGCGACCACACCTTGCCGCGCTCCGCGCCGGGCCGGATCCCGGTGGTGTCGGCGAGCCGCCACGGCCCGCGCAGCGACGGGGCGGTCCACACGAAGATGCCGTCGTTCCACGGACCGGCCGCCGACAGGCCGGGCACGCGAGTGGTGCCGGTGGCGACGTACAGCGGACGCCCGTCGACGACGAAGCAGTTGACGTACGTGTCCCGCATCCACACCCGGCCCAACTCCTCGTCCCGGGGCCGCAGTTCGAGCGGCAGGACGAAGGAGTTGTCCTCGCGGGGCCACAGGTCCTTACGGGTGTCCGCGAGTCCGTACGGTTCGAGGGCGGGCCAGTTGGGCGGATACGCCCGCCGTGCCTCGGCCCCCTGGGGCAGTGCGCTCGCGGGCGCCGCGGGGAGCGCGGCCGCGCCCACGGCTCCGGCGATGCCGGTCAACACGCCACGGCGGCCCACGTGCCGTCGGGGCCCGTCGTTCTCGAAGCTGGTCATCAGGTGTGACTCCTCGGCTCGTCCGGCTCCCTGTGTGTCAGCGCATGCTTCAGCGCGCCCACGAATTAAGTCAAGAGGGCCTACATAAATGTGAGTTGCTCGCCGGTGGCCCCAAATGTTGCGGGCGTATGGCGATTTCCGAACGCCGCGCTGATTTCCGTCCGACTCATTGACGAAAATGGTCGGCGCTCACATGCTGTCCGGCATGCGCGAACACGACGGCCCGCTGACGCGGCTCCGGCGCGGCCACGAGCAGTCCGTACTCGAACTGCTCCGCAAACAAGGTCCGCTGAGCCGCGCCGAGTTGGGCACCCGCAGCGGACTTTCCCGCACCACGCTCCACGACATCGTCGGCGGCCTCCTCGGCAGCGGGGTCGTGGTCGCCACCACCCCGCAGGTCGAGTCCCGCAAGCGGGGCCGCCCGGTGGAGAAGCTCAGCCTCGACCCGGCCGCCGGTGAGGCCGTCGGCATCGACTTCGCGCGCCGCGCCGTCCACGTGGCCGCCGTCAACTTCGCCCACGAGGTGGTCGGTTCGGCGAGCGAGCCGCACGCCCCCGACCTCTCCTGGCCCGCACGCGTCGACATCGCGGAACACCTCCTCGCCGACCTCGCCACCGGCGACCGGGACCGCTCCCGCCTCGGCCACCTCGACGCACTCACCGGGATCGGCGTCGGCGTCGTCGGACCCATCGCCGACCCCGGCAGCGAACACGCCCACGCCCAGGGCATCGACGACCTGCCCGACCTGCTGCGCAAGCGGTTCGGCGCACCGGTCCTGCTCGACAACAACACCCGGCTCGCCGCCCTCGCCGAAGCCGTCTGGGGCGCGGCCGCCGACAGCGGCGACGTGCTCTACCTGCGCCTGTCGCACGGCGTCGGCGGCGGACTCGTCGTCGGCGGCGCCCTGCACCGCGGCCGGTACGGGCTGTCCGGCGAGTTCGGACACATCACCGTCGACCCGCACGGCCGCACCTGCGACTGCGGCAAGACCGGCTGCCTGGAGACCCGCGCCTGTCTCGACGCCGTCCTGTGCCGCTACCGCGAGACCGGGGGAGAGGCGACCGGCCTCGGCGGATTCCTCGACGCGGTCACCGCCGCCGAACCCGCCGCCCTCGACGTACTGGAGCACGTCGGCGCCGACGTCGGGGGAGTGCTCGCCGCGGTCTGTCACGTCGTCGGCGCGGGAGTCATCGTCGTCGGCGGCGAACTCGCCGAGGCGGGCCCCGCCCTCCTCGACCCCGTCGAACGCGCCCTGCGCCACCACCTGATGCCGCTCGCCCACCACCACGTGGAACTGCGCCGCGCGACGCTCGGCGAAACGGGCAGCGCGCTCGGCGGCATCGCCCTCGTGCTCCACGAATCCCCCCTGCTCACCCACTATCCGCGGCCCGCATCCGAGGACTCCGAGGACAACGCGTGAAGCCATCAGCGAGGCACCCATGGCTGTGATCACCCCCGCAGAGAAGACCGCCGCCGAGACCCGGCAGCGCAGACCCCCGCGCCGCGGCCGCGGCCGACCCCTGATCCTGAACGTCGTCTCCGTGCTGGCCGGCATCGGTGTGTGGGCCGTCGTCGCCGCACTGGGCTGGGTCGAGAACCTGCCCACACCGGTCGCCGTCGCCGAGAAGGCGGCGGACATGGTCTCCGACGGCACCCTGGCCTCCGACACCCTCGCGAGCCTGCGCCGCGTCCTGTTCGGCTACGCCCTCGGGGTCGTCGTAGCGGTACCCATCGGCTTCCTCATGGGCTGGTACCCGACCGCACGAGCCCTCGTCGAGCCGTACATCCAGTTCTTCCGCACCATCCCGCCGCTCGCCATGATCCCGCTCGCCGTGGTCCTCCTCGGCATCGGCGAGGTGCCGAAGATCGCCGTCATCTTCCTGGCGTCCTTCATGGCCTGCGTCGTCTCCGCCTTCCAAGGAGTCGTCGACGTCGACAGGACCCTCATCAACGCGGCCCGGGTGCTCGGCGCATCGGACCGCACCATCTTCGCCAAGGTGGTCGTCCCCGCCTCCACCCCCTTCATCCTCGTCGGCATGCGGATCGGCCTCGGCGCGTCCTGGGCGACCGTCGTCGCCGCCGAACTCATCGGCGCGCAGGAGGGCTTGGGGTACCGGATGCAGAAGGCGTCCACCTGGTTCGAAATGGACACGGTCTTCGTGTCCCTGATCACCATCGGTGTGCTCGGGCTCGTCATGGACCGGCTTCTGCTGCTGGCCGAGCGCCGCCTCACCGGCTGGCAGGAGCGTCGATGAACAGCGAGCCGACAGAGAACCCGATGAACGGCGACTCGATCAACAGCAGGATCAGTTTCCGGGACGTGGTGAAGACCTTCCCGCTCAAGACAGCCACCTTCACCGCCCTGGACGGCATCAGCCTCGACATCGCCGACCAGGAGTTCGTCACCGTCGTCGGCCCCTCCGGCTGCGGCAAGTCCACGCTGATGAGCATGGCCGCGGGCCTCCAGGAACCCGACTCGGGCGCCGTCCTCGTCGACGGCACACCGGTGTCAGGACCGGGCCCCGAACGCGGCGTGATCTTCCAACAGTACGCACTCTTCCCCTGGTTGACGGTCCGTCAAAACGTCGAGTTCGGGCTGAAACTGGCCTCCGTACCCACCGCGGAGCGCCGCCGCCGCGCCGCCGCGGCCATCGCCCTCGTCGGCCTCGACGAATTCGCCGACGCCCTGCCCAAGACCCTCTCCGGCGGCATGAAACAGCGCTGCGCCATCGCCCGCGCCTACGCCGTCGACCCCCAAGTCCTCCTGATGGACGAGCCGTTCGGCGCCCTCGACGCCCTGACCCGGGTCCAGCTCCAGGACCAGCTCCTCGAAACGTGGAGCCAGGAAAAACGCACCGTCCTCTTCATCACCCACGACGTGGACGAGGCCGTCTACCTCGCCAGCCGCGTCGTCGTCATGGCCGCCAGGCCCGGCCGGATCCACCGCGTCATCGACGTCGACCTGCCCTACCCCCGTACCGAAGAGATCAGGCTGTCGCCCGAGTTCCGGCGCATCCGCAACGACGTGTGGACCTCGGTCTACCACCAGGACACACCACCAAGGGCCGCCTGACCCACCCGCCCCACCCCACTTCACACACCCACGCAGACATCACGCAGCACCGAGAGGACATGCAGCATGCCCAGAAACAGGATCAGGCGCACCACCCGCACGGCGCTGCCCGCCGCCCTGCTGCTCGCGCTCTCCGTCACCGCCACCGCCTGCTCCAGCGGCGCGTCCGGGGACGACAACAAGGTGCGCTTCGGCTACATCGCCGACTACAACGGCGCCAGCCTCCTCGCCATCGCCGAGAAGCAGGGACTGTGGAAGAAGGCGGACCTGTCCGCCACCGTGAAGTCCTTCAACAACGGCCCCGTACAGATCCAGGCCCTCAGCGCAGGCAGCCTCGACTACGGCTACATCGGCCCCGGCGCCATGTGGCTGCCCGCGTCCGGCAAGTCGAAGGTCATCGCCATCGACACCCTCACCTACGCGGACCGTGTCATCGGCCAGCCCGGCACGAAGTCCATGAAGGACCTCAAGGGCAAGCGGGTCGGCGTCCCCGAGGGCACATCCGGAGACATGATCCTCAACATCGCGCTGGCCGAGGCCGGGATGACCACCAAGGACATCACCAAGGTCAACATGGACCCGTCCACCATCGTCTCCGCGTTCTCCTCCGGGAAGATCGACGGCGCCGGCTTCTTCTACCCAGCCATCGACACCATCAGGAAGAAGGTCCCCGGACTGCACGAGATAGCCAGCACCAAGGACACCAAGGACTCCTTCCCCACCGCGTTCGTCGCCGGAAACAAGGTGCCCGAGGCCAAGAACAAGAAAGTCATCGAGGTGCTCCAGCAGGCCAACGACTGGCGCCAGGAACACCCCGAGGAAACCATCGCCCTCACCGCCAAGATGCTCCAGGTCACCGAGGCCCAGGCCAAGGCCGACGCCTCGCACGTCGAGACACTCTCCACCAAGGACCTCGTCGCCAGGACCAAGAGCGGCGAGGTCGACACCTGGCTCAAGAAGCTCGGCGACTTCTTCGTCCGCAACAAGCAACTGGACGAGAACACCGACCCCGGCAAGTATTACGTGGGCGATCTGTACTCGAAGGCGTACGACAACTGAGGCGTACGCCAACCAGGGCGTACGACAACCAGGGGAGCACCGGCCCATGACACCCTCATCCACACCCCGAGTCACCTCACTCACGACCACCGCGGTCAAGGGACTCGGCATCGTGCGACGCGACGAGGTCGAACTGACGCGGACCGGGGTGGTCGGCGACCGGGCGTTCTTCATGGTGGACGCCGACGGCAAGCTGATATCCATGACCCGCACCGGCGCCTGGGCCGGACACACCGCCCACTACGACGCGGAATCCGCCGCGTTGACGGTCCACTGCCCGGACGGCACCGCCGTCACCGGCGAAGTACGGCTCACGGACACCCTGGAGGTCGACTTCTTCGGCCACCACAAGGTGCCCTGCCACGTCGTCGAAGGACCGTGGGCCGAACTCTTCTCGGAGCGCGCGGGACAACCGGTGCGACTCGTCCACCCCGACGCCGAGAACGGCGGCGTGGACCTGCGCCCCGTCACCCTCCTCGGCGACGCCTCCGTCGCCGAACTCGCCCGCAACTCCGGCCTCGACACGGTCGACGAACGCCGCTTCCGCATGACCCTCGGCTTCTCCGGCACCGAACCCCACGCCGAGGACACCTGGGAAGGCCGGACCCTGCGCGTCGGCGAGGCGGTGCTGCGCGTCGAGGGCCCGGTGAAACGCTGCGGCGCGGTGAACCGCGACCCGGTCGACGGCTCCGGAGGCGTCCGGGCCCTGTCCCTGATCAAGGGCTACCGGGGCCTCGGGCAGGCCGCCTTGGGCCGCGGCGTCCTGTTCGGGGTGTACGCGGACGTGCTGACACCGGGGCGGATCAGGGTCGGTGACACGCTGGAGCCGGTCGCGGCACCGTCGTGACACCACGCGCGCCGTCGGAGGCTCAAGGCATGCTCAAGGCACGCACCACCCCGCGTCACCCACCCCGCGTCACCCACCCCTCGGCGCCCCCGTCGACGCCCGCAGCACCGGCGCCGCGGGCACCCGTGACGTCACCGTCCGCCGCTGCCCGCCGACCAGTTCGTGGAGGCGGGTGACGGCCAGCGTGCCCACCTCCCGCAAGGGCACGTCGAGCGCGGTCACCGGCGGCGTCGTCGCCCCGAGCGTGCTCAGGTCGTCCGCCGCCGCCAGGCTGATGTCCTCGGGAACCCGCCGCCCGTCCGCCCCGAGCCCGTGCAACAGGCCGAGCGCCAGATAGCTGTTGTACGCGAGGACGGCCGTCGCCGCGCCGGGCAGCGCCCGCGAGGCGTCGATACCGGCGTCGAACGTCGGCGGCAACGGGCCCAGCACATGCACCCGGGCGCCCGCCTCCGACGCCTGCGCCGTGAGCGCCCCGCGCCGCTGCTCGTCCGCCCAGGAACCCGCGGGCCCGGACACGTACGCGATCTCGCGGTGCCCCAGGGCAAGGAGGTGACCGAGGAGTTCGGCGAGGCCCGCCGCGGTGTCCGCCACGACCGCCGGCAGCCGCCCCACCTGACGGTCGACCAGCACCAACGGCCGCCGCTTGAACCGCTCGCGCAGCGCCGCGTCCGTACCCACCGGAGTCACCATGATCAGCCCGTCCGCCTGCTCGGACAGCCGGTCGGCGAGGGCGGCCTCGCGCTCCGCGTCGTACTCGGACACGGCGATCAGCAGATGACTCTCGGTGTCCTCGGCCGCCTGCTGCGCGCCGATCACCAGGGGAGCGAAGAAGGGGTTGGACAGCGTCGGCACGATCAGGCCGACGAGCCCGGTGCGGCCGGTCGTCAGGGCGCGGGCCGCCGCGTTCGGCTGGAAGCCGAGCCGGTCCGCCGCCTCCCGCACCCGAAGCCGGGTGCCCTCCGCGACCATGTCCGGGCGCTGCAACGCCCGCGAAGCGGTGGCCTTCGACACCCCCGCCGCCCGCGCCACGTCCATGAGCGTCGCCACCGCTACCCCCTGTTCACATTCGCCTTATGCCGTGTCATGATACCTGCAACCGGTCTCTGCAACCGGTTGCAGGAATCGGTTGCAGAGACCGTACCCAGTCGGGCGCCCGCACGCCCCGCACACCCCGCGCCCCCTCCGCGCCGACGTCGCCGCGGGCCGCCCCGCCCACCCCTCATCCCGCCGAGGTCCCCATGTCCACCACCGCTCCGCCGTCCGGCGAGCAGACCGACGCCGACCCCGCACCGACGTCGCTCGTCGAGCGGCTCTTCCGCGTCCGCGGCCGCGGCAGCAGCCACCGCACCGAACTCGTCGCGGGCGCCTCGATGTTCATGGCCGCCGCCTACGCCGTCGTCGTGGTCCCCGGCCAACTGGCGGGCGCGGGAGTGCCGCACGGCGCCGCGACCACCGCCGTCATCATCGCCATCGCCCTCGCGACCCTCGCCATGGGCGTCATCGCCAACCTGCCGTTCGTCGTCGCACCCGGCCTCGGCGGCGTGGCACTCGTCGCGTTCACCATCGTCGGCCAGGACCACGTCCCCTGGGACACGGCCCTCGGCATGGTGTTCTGGTCCGGCGTCGCCTTCCTCGTACTGACCCTCCTCGGCATCCGTGACCTCGTCACCCGCCTCATGCCGATGAACCTCAAGTACGCCATCAGCGGCGGCCTCGGCCTCTACATCGCCCTCATCGGCTTCCGCGACGCCGACCTCGTCGTGGGCAACGCCGACAAGGCGGCCCTCGCCGTCGGCGACCTGTCGAAGCCCGCGGGGCTGCTCGCCCTCGCCGGCCTGCTGCTGCTCACGGCGCTTGCCGCGCGCAAGGTGCCCGGCGCGTTCCTCATCACCATCGCCGCGGTCACCGTCGTCGGCATCCCGCTCGGTGTCACCGAGGTGCCCGACAGCCTCTTCGCCGCGCCCGCCTCGCCAGGGCCGCTGTTCTTCCACATCGACATCCTCGGCGCGCTCAAGCCCGAGTACTTCCCGTACATCTTCGCCTTCTTCGTCTCCGAGTTCTTCTCCATGACCGGCACCCTCCTCGCCGTCTCCGGGCGCGCCGGGCTGCTCGACAAGGACGGCAACATCCCCGGCTCCCGCCGCCCCTTCCTCGTCGACTCGGTGTCGGTGATGGGTGGTTCGGCCGTCGGGGCGCCGTCGATGACGGCCTACCTGGAGTCCTCGGCCGGAGCCGACGCGGGCGGCAGGACGGGACTGTCGTCGGTGTGGGCCGCCTGCGGATTCGCGCTGCTGCTGCTCGTCACACCCTTCGCGCCGCTGATTCCCTCCGCGGCCACCGCGCCGGTCCTCATGTACATCGGCCTGAACATGCTCGGCGCCCTCAAGAACGTCGACTTCAAGGACCCGACCAACGCGGTCCCCGCGGCGCTCACGGTCGCCACCACCCTCTTCTTCGGCAACTTCGGTACGGGCATCGCCGTCGGCCTCGCCGCCCACGTCCTCGTCAAGACCGTGAGCGGCCGGGTCCGCGAGGTGCCCTGGCCGCTGTGGATCGTCATGGTCCCGCTGGGCTACTACTTCTACACACTCGTCCCGTGACGGACTTACGCACCCGGCCCGTGGCGGCCACGACACACCATCACGCGTGACGACACCCCTTTTTGAAGGAGCACGACCCCATGAGTGAGCAGCACGACCTCCGGATCCGCGGCGGGCGCGTGGTGTCCACCTTCACCGGCGAGGAGTTCGCCGCGGACGTCCTCGTACGAGGCGGGACGATCGGCGCCGTACTGCCCCCGGGCACCCCGGCCGACGCCCGCGGGGAGATCGACGCGAGCGGCATGCTGGTCGTCCCCGGGTTCGTCGACGCCCACATGCACATCGAGAGCGCGTTCCTGACGCCGCAGGAGTTCGCCGCCGTCACCCTCGCGCGCGGCACCACGACCGTCCTCGCAGACCCGCACGAGATCGTCAACGTCGCCGGGCGCGACGCCATGCGCTGGATGATCGACGCAGGCCGCGAGACCGCCCAGACCCAACTGTGGGGCGTGCCCTCCTGCGTGCCCGCCCTGGAGGGCCTTGAGCACGCGGGCGCCGCGCTGTCCGCCGACGACATCGCGGAGATGCTGCGCTGGCCCGGGGTGATCGCGCTCGGCGAGGTCATGGACTACCGGGCCGTGGTCGCGGGGGACCGGCGCATGCACGAGATCACCGCCGCGGCCCGCGCCCAGGACGTCGTCCTCGACGGCCACTGCCCGAACCTCACCGGCGCCGAACTCAGCGCCTACCTGGCCACCGGCGTCGACTCCGACCACACCAAGAACCGCACCGAGGTGGTCCTGGAGAAGGCCCGCCTCGGCATGACGATGATGCTCCAGGAGAAGTGCCTGAACGAGGAGGTGGCGCGGGCCCTCCTCGCCCTTCCGCAGCTCCCGCCGCTCTGCCTGGTCACCGACGACCTCGCCGCCGACCACATCGTCGACAAGGGCCACCTCGACCACATCGCGCGCGTCGCGGTCGCCGCCGGATTCCCGCCGCACGTCGTCCTGAAGGCGCTCACGTGGACCCCGGCCCAGCGGCTGCGGCTCCACGACCGGGGCGTCGTCTCGCCGGGCAAGCGCGCCGACCTGGTGCTGCTGCGCGGTGAACTCGCCGCGTTCCAGCCGGAGTTGGTGCTCGCCGGTGGCCGCGTGGTGGGAGAGCGCGGGGCGCCCGCGCGCTCCACGACGGCCGTCGACGCGGCGGCCTCCGACACCCCCGCCTCCGACACCCCCGCCTCCGGCACCCCGGCCTCCGGCACCCCGGCCCTCGCACCGCTCGACAGCCGCCTGGACGTCGAGCCCCAGCACCCGGACACCTTCCGCTGGCGCGTGGACCTGCCCGACGGCGAACACACCTTCCGCGCCATGCGGGTCAACGAACGCGACACGTACACCGAGGCCGCCGAGGTCCAACTCCCGGTCGAGGACGGGGAGGTGCGCTGGGAGGGCCACGCCACGCTCGTCCGCGTACGCAACCGCTACGGCCGCGAGGGCGCGGTGTTCGCCCCCCTGCTCGGCCGTGAACTCGCGGACGGCGCCGTCGCGTCGACGTACGCCCACGACAGCCACAACCTGCTCACCATCGGTACGTCCCGTGCCGCCATGGCCGCCGCGGCGGCGACGGTCGTCGCGGACGGGGGAGGTGTCGCCGTGGTCCGCGGCCGCGAAGGCGGGTCGACCGCGGCCCGCATGCCGCTGCCCGTGGGCGGTGTCCTGTCCGCCCGCCCGGCCGGCGACGTGGCCGACCAGGCGGCCGCGGTGCGCGGCGCGTTGGAGGACTGGGGCTGGTGCCACCTCAACCCGCTCATGAGCGTGTCGACCCTGACGCTCGCCGTGTCACCCGCCCTCAAGATCACCGACCGGTCGCTGGTGGACGTCGTACGCCGCGAGCCTGTCGGGGCGACGACGGAGAGCTGACCGGCCCGGCCCGGCCCGGTTCAGGCGGGCCGGTACGTCAGCTGGACATTGCCCGAGCGGAACGTCGTGGTCCGCCAAAGCTCCAGCGGAATCCGCCTGTTGAGGGTGGAGAACAGCGAGTGGCCCGCGCCGAGGACGAGCGGCGTCACGACGATGCGCAACTCGTCCACCAGCCCGAGTTCGAGCAGGCTTGCGGTCAGCTTCACGCTGCCGAACAGGGCGATCTCCTTGCCCGGCTGCCCCTTGAGCGCCGTGATCGCCTCCGCGAGGTCGTCGGAGCCGACGAGGGTCGTGTTGTTCCACTCCGCCTTGTCGAGGGTGGACGACACCACGACCTTCCGCACCCCGTTCATGAAGTCGACGATCTCGGGGTCAGGGCCGGTCGCCGTCGGCCAGTACGCGGCCATGTGCTCGTACCCCGCCCGCCCGAACACCAGGGTGTCGACGTACGCGTCGCTCTGGTTGGCGAACTCGAAGTACTCCGCGTCGACATTGCCCCAGTCGAAGACTCCGTGCTCGTCCTCGTAGTAGCCGTCGAGGCTGATCATCACGTAGGAGAAGAGTTTTCGCATGCGGCACAGTCTCCGCCCCACGCCCCCCAAATGCCCGTAACCGCACGCCTTTTGTCCGCTTCGCAGCCGCAATTGACCATGTGTTCAGAGGGGGTGGGGTGCGCTAGCTGCACGTATGGCCTAAAGTGACGACTCGACTACGCTGAGAGGCGACACGGAAAAGGGGGCGGGAGCAGTGCGCGACGAGCTGGTTTCACGGTGGGAACGGGCAGCATGCCGCACGACGGACCCCGACGAGTTGTTCGTCGAGGGAGCCGCGCAGAGCAGTGCCAAGCGGATCTGTGCCGGCTGCGTGATCAAGACCGAATGCCTGGCCCACGCGCTGGATCAGCGGATCCAGCACGGGGTGTGGGGCGGAATGACCGAGCGGGAGCGCCGTGCGCTGCTGCGCAGGCGGCCGACCGTCACGTCCTGGCGGCAACTGCTCGAGGCCGCCCGCGCCGAGCACGAGCGGCCTGTCCGCAGGGAACCCGCGCAGGTGTCATGAGCCGGGAGGGGCGCCCTCGGCCCCACGCCCCGAGCGTGAACCCGGCGATCACGACCGAGAGCAGGAACGACGCGGTGACGGCCACGAGCCCGACCGGGACGACCTTCCGGTCGTCACGTGTGCCGTCCGGCTTGAGGAGAGCGGTCATGGGTCATGTCGTCACCCGGCCCTCGCGATGTCACGGTGGTAGGCGGCCTCGACGAACCGGGCGCGCTGCTGCGGATCGCCCGCCGCGTCGACGACGGTCCAGGCGAGCGCCCGGCCCGCCTCCAGCATCAGCTCGTACGCCGCGTCGGTGTCGGCGACGGCCGTGAACCCGTGGGAATGGATGGGGACTTCGGCCCCCGGAATGCTCAGCCACGGATGCAGACTCGGAATCACCTGGCTGACATTGCCCATGTCGGTCGAGCCACCACCGAGCCGGCCCCCGGACGAGGTGTCACGCCCGAACGCCTCCATCGCCGCCGTCCAGTACCCGGCCAACGCGTCGTCCTGGACGAGCGGTTCGTACAGCGGCTCCGTCTCCTCGATCGCCACCTCGGTGCCGCTCGCCAGCGCGGCCCCCTCGAAGCAGTTCCGTACGCGCGTCAGCAGCGCCTCGTACTCGGGCAGCGTGAACGCCCGGCACTCGAAGTCGACGACCGCCCGCTCCGGGATGATGTTCGTGGCCACACCACCCTCGGACACGAACAGCGCCACCCGGTGATCACCCGGGATCTGCTGGCGCAGCAGCCCGACGGCGACCTGCGCGAGCGTGGCACCATCGGCGGCGTTCACACCCTGGTGCGGCGCCGCAGCGGCGTGCGCGGCGCGACCGGAGAAGGTGGCACGGTAGCGGCCGACGGCCTGCGCCGTCGTACCCGCAGGGTTGTACGACACACCGTCCTGCACCGGATGCACCATCAGCGCGAGCCCCACCCCGTCGAAGGCACCCGCCCGAAGCATCAGCGTCTTGCCGCCGCCGTGCTCCTCCGCGGGCGTGCCGATCGCCTTGAGCGTGATGCCCAACTCGTCGACGTGCGGGGCCAGTGCGAGGGCTGCGGCCACCGAAGCCCCGGCGATGAGATTGTGCCCACAGGCATGGCCGACATCGGGCAGCGCGTCGTACTCGACACACAGCGCCACCGTCAGGTCGCCGCTGCCGACGGTCGCCGTGAACGCGGTGGGCAGCCCGCCCGAGCCGTGCTCGACCGTGAACCCGCCCTCGGCGAGCAGCGCGCTGACCGCCGCCGCCGACTCCGTCTCCCGGAAGGAGAGTTCGGGGCGGGCGTGCAGTCCGCGCGCCAGCGAAAGCACCCGCTCCTCCCAGCGGGAGACACCGGCGGAGGTGTCCTTCTTGAGTCGGTCGCCGTCCGTGGCGATGGTGTTCTGGCTCATCGAGTACTCCTCAGTAGCTCAGTGACGGGAACGGGGAACCGGCGGCCCGGGCCGGGGCCCACACGGCCTCGGCCTCCGTGAAGAAGGTGTCGGCGCCGACCACAGGGCCGAACACCTCGGCGACCTTCGCCGCCTCGCCCCGGCCGGGGACGACACGGCGGTCGACGAACGAGCCGAGACCCTGCGGGAAGTGGGCGTCCAGGGCCGCGCGGGCCGTCGCGGCACCGGACGTGGCCGAGGCGATGGAGAAGGTGGTCGTGCTGTTCATGGTGCGTCGTTCCTTCACGCGTGAGGGTCGGTGCGACGGTACGGGCTGTCTCGGAGAAGACCGCGGCCGGCCCCACGCCGCCAGCGCCTCCCGCCACCGCTCGCTCGCGGCGGACACCCTGCTCGCGCCTAACGCGCCACTGATACTGGCGGCGGAGTCGGCCGGATCGACGCCGTACGCCTTCGCGACGGCCAGGGCCTCGCCGTCGAGGGCATCGGACTCGGCGCCTACGAACGCCGCCAGCCGACCCGCCACGGCACCCGTACGACCACCGGAGACGGGAGCGTCGACGAACGACACACCCCGCCCCACCGCGAGGCCGACGACGGCGATGTCCTTGTCGATGACGGCCATGTCCTCACTCATGGTTCTCATTCATGTGCACTCCCGCTCCTCGGAACCGACCGGCCGGTCAGTAGACGCACACCCGCCCCGTTCTCCGGGGCGATCGGATAGCCCATCGCCCTGGACAGCGGCACCTCGGGCAGGGCGTCGCCCAGCCACCGCCGGTCCCCGTCCCGCGGTTTCCGCAGGTCGAGGGTGATACAGATGGTCCAGCCGTGATCTTCACCGGAAGGAACCACCGTTGAGCTCCGACGCCGCACCCGTGCTGACGCCCGTGGAGGGACGCGCCGCGCACCTCACCCTGAACCGGCCCCGGGCCCTGAACTCGCTCACCCACACCATGCTCCGCTCGGTCGCCTCGGCCCTCGACACCTGGGAGCACGACCCGGCCGTCGAGACCGTCGTCCTCGACGGCGCGGGGGAGCGGGGCCTGTGCGCGGGCGCCGACATCCGGCTCTTCCACGACGACGCGCGCAGCGGCGACCACCACGCCTCGCGGGCCTTCCTGCGCGACGAGTACCGGCTCAACTCCCGTATCGCGCACTACCCGAAGCCGTACGTCGCCGTGATGGACGGCATCGTCATGGGCGGCGGCGTCGGCCTCTCCGCGCACGGCGGCATCCGCGTCGTCACCGAACGCTCCAAGGTGGCCATGCCCGAGGTCGGCATCGGCCTGGTCCCCGACGTCGGCGGCACCTACCTGTTCAGCCGCGCCCCCGGCCGGCTCGGCACCCACCTCGCGCTCACCGGCGCCACGATCGGCGCCGCCGACGCCGTACTGTGCGGCCTCGCCGACCACTACGTACCCTCACGGGCACTGCCCCAACTCCTGCGCGAACTGGCCGAGTCGGACCCACGGGAGGCCGTCGCCCGCCACGCCGAGCAGCCGCCGCGCGAGTCCGGGACGCTCGTCGAGCAACGCGACTGGATCGACGCCTGCTACGCCGCCGCCACCGTGGAGGAGATCGTCGAACGCCTCCTCGCCACCGGCGAGATCGCCGCGAAGGAGACGGCGGACACCATCCTGTCCCGGTCGCCCATGGCCGTGAAGGCGACCCTGGAGTCCCTGCGCCGCGCGGCCCGCCTCGACACCCTGGAACAGGCCCTCGACCAGGAGTACCGCGTCATCTGCGCGGCCCTGCACACCCACGACCTGCCCGAGGGCATCCGCGCCCAGATCATCGACAAGGACCGCGACCCGCACTGGTCCCCTGCGACCCTGCCGGAGGTCACGGCCGCCGACGTGGAGCGGTACTTCGCGCCACTCGGCGAGGGCCACGAACTGGGCCTCGGCTGACGACAGGCTCGCTCGCCCGCCCTCCGGAGGGGGCATCACCCTCCCCGCACCAACCGTCGACGCGGCTCCCGCACCTCCGGCACCAACGCCAGGCGTGGAAGGACGGGGAGGGGGTAGGCGCGCCGCCGAGGCGCTATGAGTGGAATCCGGCGTCTGGTCGGCTGAAGGGACGGTTATGGGGCAGGCTCGGGTTCGGTTCCCTGTGCGCTGGGAGGGCGGAGGTGTCCTGGTCGTACAGGTCGTGGGCCGGTTCGACACCGACGCCGCGACGGAGTTGGGCGCCCTGATGGGACGTCTGGACGCCACGGGGCAGTCGGGCCTGGTGGTGGACTTCCGGGACGCCGAACACTGCGGGGCCGACGCGGCGCGGCAGTTCGTCGACGCGGGCCTGGTCATGACGAAGGGCGGCGGCGCGCTCGCCGTCGTGGCGGGCCCCGCCCTGCAGGCCGTGCTGCGTGCGGCGGGAGCGGGACGGCTGCCCCTGGGGGTCCACGCGGACGACACCGTCGCCGTCAAGGAGGTCTCCGACCGGTCGGCGGGGCCGCTGGGGGGCCGGGACGCCGGCGCGGGGTCGGACTCCGCGCTGCGATAGGTACGCGGCGTGATCTGGTGCTGACGTGACCGACGGCGGCTGGGCATCATGGTCCGGTGGCCGATCGGGAGGGCGTCGTGAACACGAAGGTTCGGGACGTGGTGCGGGACGTGGTCGCCGAGGTGGCGCCGGACGAGGTCCTGCTGCTGGACAGCCTCGCGGGCCTGGACGACAGGCGGCTGACCCGGCTCTTCGCACAGCGCGTCCGCGACGAAGAGCCACGCGGCCGCGACTACGTCGATGTCAGCGCGATGGTCACCCCGGTGGTGTGGATGGCGGTGGACGAGGCCGCCCGCCGCACCACGGACCGCACCGTCGACCGCTTCACGCCACGCCGGACGCCGCTCCTGCACCACCTCTTCCGCCGCCGCCCGCCGTCCCCCTCCTCGATCCAGTCCCTCACCCCTGCGCAACTGAACTCCGTACGCCACCTGGTACGCGATCACGCACGCGCGGCGCGACTCGGGGACACGGCGGCCGAGGAGGTCGCGAGGGCGGTCGTCTGCAGGCTGGTACGGGAGTCGCAGGGGTGATGGGGCGCCGTCAGTCCGTCGTGTCGTCGCGGTTGAGCGCTACGCAGCAGTTGCCCGGTCGTGGGTCCATGGAAGGTGTCCACGGCGCGGGTGACAGTCCTTCGAGGAGGGCGAGGTTCATGCCGCAGATGAGGGCGGGAAACTCCTCGGCCAGTGCGTGGAAGGGGCAGTTGCGCAGGCGCAACACTCCTTCGTCGCAGAAGAAGGGCTCGTAGCCGCGCTGCCGCAGCGCCTCGACGAAACCGTCCGTGTCCGTGTCCGTGCCGGTGCCGGTATCCGTGTACGGGTGTGCCGCCCCGGCGGCCCGCGCGGCATCCTGGAGTTCGCGGTCGAGCCCCGCGTTCTCCACGAATCCGGCCAGCAGGCGACCGGCCGTGTCGTACGACCGGGGCGGAACGGACACGCTGTGCTCGCCCTCGGCCCGCCGGTACACCTTCGCGGGCCGGCCCGCGCCGGGCCCCGTGCGCCCGGACAGCCGCCGCGACGAGGCCGTCAGCAGCCCGGCCTCGACCAGCTTGTCCAAGTGGAACGCGGCCAGTGACCGGGAGACACCGACCGCCTGAGCGGCCGCGTCACGCCCGATGTCCTCCTGCTGGGCGGCGACGTGCCGGTAGAGGCGTCGGCGTACCGGGTCAGTGAGCGCACCCAGTGCCGCGTATGCGGAGTCGTCATTCGTCACGCGACGATTCTATGACCAGTGAGAACCGTCGATAGAGCCGCGTGCCGTACAGCTGGCCAGGGACCCGTCGTCCACTTCAGGGGCGGGCTTCGTCGAGGTACTGATCGGCCCAGGCACTGATGATGTGGGCGGCCCGCTGCGCCTGCCCCCGCGCGGTCAGCAGGTGGTCCGCGCCTTCGAGCGAGATGAAACTGCGCGGGTGCCGGGCCTCCTGGAAGATCTCCGCGGCGTTGTCGATGTCGACCGTGGAGTCGGTGGGGGAGTGCGCGACCAGCAGCGGGAGACTCAACTCGCCGATACGGTCACGAAGATGCGCCTTGCGTACGTCCTCGACGAAGGCACGCTTGAGGACGAGGGTGCGCCCACCGACGAACCATTCGTGCGAGCCCTCGCTGAGCACACGGTCCAGGACCGAGTCGTACTGCCGCTCCACGTGACTGGGGTCGACCGGTGCGGCGATCGTGGCCAGCGCGCGCAGGCCGGGGATCTCGCCGGCGGCGGCGATCGCGGCGGCGCCACCCCACGAGTGCCCCACCAGCAGGTCCACGGGGGTGCCGCGCTCGGCCATGTGGGCAGCGGCGCGGATCGTGTCCTGTGTCTTGACGGTGAAGGATCCGTCTCCCCAGTCACCGCCGGAGTCACCGATGCCGAGGTTGTCGAAGCGCAGCATGCCGATGCCCTCACGGGCCAGTTGCTTGCACACCCGTGAGGCGGCCGGTGAGTCCTTGCCGAGGGTGAAGCCGTGCGCGAAGAGCCCCCAGCCCCGGACCTCACCCTCCGGAAGGTCGATCACCCCGGCCAGTTCGGGACCGACAACACTCGGGAAACCTACTTTTTCTCTCATCGCGATGCTCACCCATACGGAAACCGGTCGGAAGACGGAAAAGCACGAACGACACCTGCCGATGCCGTCACGAGCCGACCAGCAGCATGTCATGAGCGGGCCACCCCTCCCGACGGCCAGCCGGACGCCACCACCGGAAACGGCACGTTCCCACGCCACTATGGGGCGCTACCGGCCCGGGGAGACGAGGCGGAAGAATTCCAGCGTCCACGCGCGCTGTTCCTCGGTGTCCGGCACCCGCGTCCCCCGAGCCTGTTCCATGGCCGTCCAGGCGGTCTCCGGCGACATGCCTCCCAGGATCATCAGGCAGACCGCGATCAGGGAGGACCGCCCGATGGCGCAGCGGCAGTGCACCACGACATGGGTGCCCGCCCGCAGCTCCTCGGCAAGGTGTCGCAGCACCGGCAGCACGTCGGGGACCGACGGGACCGTGAAGTCGGCGATGGGCAGGGCGACGAACCGCAGCCCGGCGGCCTCGGCGACGCGGGGTTCGTCGGCGAGGCCCAGTTCGGCGCGCTCGGCATCGGGGAGGGCGCAGACGACGACGCCGGCGCCTGCGTCGCGCACGGCTGCCATGTCGTGGGCCAGGTCCCCGTGGCCGCGAGGCCGGGTCATGGTGCTCAGGCGCCCTGGCCCTCGCAGACCGGCGACGGTGTAAAGGGTGGGGGCGGCCGGCTCGGGCATCAGACGGACGACCCCGGCGCGAGCCAGTGGTAGCGGCCGCCGCACTCCTCGGTGAGCCAGCCGTTCAGGCTGTCCAGGCCCCGCTGGTTGACCTGTCCGTCATGGATGCCGTAGGCCCGTTCCGGCTGTACGGCGCGCACGAAGTCGATGGCCTCGTCCGTCTTCAGCCAGGACGCCTGCAGGGGGACCAGCAGGGTCCGCACCGGTTGGTCGGGCCGGTGAAGGGAGTCCCCGGGATGGTAGAGGTCGTCATCCACGAGGTAGCCCAGGTTGGGGCAGTCCGGGAGGCCTCCGTAGATGCGCGCGTGCTGTCCGCCGTGCGCGCTCACGCGGAAACCGGCCGCGATGAACTCCTCACCGGCGACGACGCCGGTGAAGTCCAGGCCCGGGAGCCGCGCCGACTTGGGGGCGTGGACGGGAACACCCAGCCCCTTCAGCCGCGACAGGTCCACGTGATCGTTGTGTTCGTGGGTCACCAGGACCGCGTCCGCGCCGACGAGTGCCTCGGGCTCGCTCCAGACGCCGGGATCGATGACCAGCGTGCCGCCGCGATCATGCTCCAACCGGACACAGGAGTGGGCGTACTTGGTAATTCGCACCACGCGAGCATAGCCCGGAGACCTTGTCGATCCCCTCAGGGGATGGCGGGGAAGTGGCGGGAAACTGTCGGTCGTCCGTACCCCTCGAATGTTCCTGGACAAGCGGCGACTTCTGGATGGTGTGCGTGTTCCGGAAGCGGCGATATCTCGTCAACTTCCTTTCAGACACCCAGAGTTCACCTTGTGGCAAGAGAGGCGCACTGTTAGCTTCCATTTCATGGACATATCAGAATCGAACGTCGAGGAGCTCGCCGACCTGGCCGAGCTGGAATTCTCTCCGATCGCCCCGGAGGACGCCGCCGAGCTGGACGACCGTGTGTACCTGCTCGGTGTCCGCCCGGAGTTCGTGAACCGGTAACGTCCGCTCGTCGCCCGTCCCCGGCCCTGCCGGGGACCCGTTGTCATCCAGCGGTTCACCACCGGAAACGGTGCCGGACCCTGCCCTCGGGGATGGGGATTCAGTACGTGGTCATGGATCATCCGCCGGTCGGTCTTCCCGCTGATTCAGTGTTGCGGCTGCCGGTCGATGCCGCTGACACCACGCTCCGTGAGGCGATCGCCGAGCTCGACCCCGACCATCGTCTCGGGAGCGCGGAGCACCCCGTCTTCCTGACAGCATGGCTTTCCTGCCTGAAGGGGAGCTGCCTGTCGTTTCTCGGAATGAGCCCTGCCAGCCACCAGTGGCTGGCAGGGCTCGCCGGTGGCGGCTTCGCCGAGCTGCGCAGGGCCGAACTGGCCGCCGCCCTGGCCGCCGTGGATCCCGACACCGTGCTGCCCGACGACCCTGTCGAGCAAGTGATCGCTCTCGTACGGGCGTTGACCCAAGTCGAGCCGAGCGCAACCCAGTTCGTGCTCGGGCGACAGCCACTGTGGTGCGGCCCCGACTCGGGCAGCGGCCTCGCCTTCTCCTGTGATCCGTCGACCGGCCGGCCCGGCGTGACCGGCTCCTACCTCGCCGGCGGATCAGGAGCCGAATTGCTGGCGGCGGGCGGCGTGGACCTCGACGAACTCATGGAGACGCAGCCCTGGGGCCGCGAGGTGCGGGAGGCGGTGCACGCCGCCGAGACCGAACTCGACTGGCCGGCAAGGGCGGAGTTCGTCGTCGAACACGGCAGAGCCACCATCGTGAGAGCCACCCGAGCCCCCTTGCGCGGCGCCGCTCTCCTGCACGCCGTGGCCGACCGGTACGAGAGCAGCCGGCTGACCTCCGCGCATGCGGTGTCGTTGGTGGATCCCCTGGACCTCGAACAGGCGCGCTCCGCGTCCGTGCCGTCCTCCCTCGAACTGCCCGTGGCAGCGCGCGGCCTCGGCGTGTCCCCGGGAACCGCCTCCGGGACCGTCGTCTTCAGCGCGGCCGAGGCTGTCACCGCGCAGGCCGCCGGGGAGCGGCCGGTTCTGGTCCTCACCGAGTCGAGACCGGCGGACCTCCCTGGCCTGCTCGCCGCGACGGCCGTGGTCACCGAGCGGGGCGGGCAGACATCCCACGCCGCGGTCGTGGCGCGCGGACTCGGACTGCCGGCCGTCGCGGCCCTCGTCGACGGAGTACTGGACACCGACGCCAAGGCCCTGCGCACCACGAACGGCGACACCGTCCGAGCCGGTGCTCTCGTGACAGTGGACGGTCACGCCGGAGTGCTCCACCTCGGCGGCCCGAAGCAGCCCTCCGCCGAACACCGGGCCACCCTGGGACTGCCCGGCTGGCTGGACGACGCGCTGTCCACGCTGCCCGGCATCGCGGTGCGGGTGAACGCCGACACCGGCGTCGACGCCGCCGCGGGCCAGGCGCTGGGCGCGCGCGGAGTGGGACTGTGCCGGCTCGAGCACGTATTCCTCGGCGAACGCCACCAAGTACTTCAACGCGTTCTGATGGCCCGGCCCGGACCCGACATGACGGAGGACCTCGCGACGCTGCACGCCATCCTGCGGGCGGAGATCACGGACGTCCTCGCGGCCATGGACGGACTGCCCGTCACCATCCGCCTCCTCGACCCGCCGCGCCATGAATTCCTCCCCGACCTGACGGAACTGTCCCTGGCCACGGAGGCCACGGGCGCGCCGGCCGACCGGGACCGGCTCGACATCACCCGCCGCCTGCACGAGCACAACCCCATGCTCGGCGTGCGCGGCGTACGGATGGGTGTCCTGCTCCCGATGCTGACGGCCGTACAGATCAAGGCACTTGCGCAAGCGACCCTCGCGCTGCGCCGCACCGGCCGCGACCCGCGGCCCGAACTCCTGGTGCCCATGGTGAGCGCGCCTTCGGAACTGGACTTCGTCCGGGGCATCCTCGACGACGTCTGCGGCCAACTGGGAACCTCCCGGGCCGAGGCGGGCATCTCACTGGGGGCCATGATCGAGACCCCGCGGGCCGCGCTGCTGGCCCGGTCGATCGCACGACGCGCGGACTCCCTGTCCCTGGGCACCAACGACCTCACCGCACTCGTGTGGGGCCTGTCCCGCGACGACGCCGAACACCAACTGCTGCCCGCCTACCAGGACTTGGGCCTCATCACCGAATCCCCCTTCGCCCGACTGGACGTCGAAGCGGTCGGCGCCCTGGCACGCCAGGTCGCCGACGAGGCACGAGCCGTACGCCCGGACATCACACTCGGCGTCTGCGGCGAACACACGGCCGACACGGCGGCCGTGCGGTTCTTCACCGAGGCGGGCTTCGACTACATCTCCTGCACGCCGCCACGCATCCCCCAGGCCAGGCTCGCCGCCGCACGCGCCGCCCTTGCCCAAGGAGCGGCGGACGTTCACCCGACGGAGGCAGCACGTTGAGCGAACCGGCGATCGCCGTGGAACGGCTGGGCCGCGTCTTCACCGACCGCGGCCGCGACATCGCGGCCCTGCGGGACGTCAGCTTCCAGGTCGAGGCCGGCGAGATCGTGGGCCTGCTGGGCAGCAACGGTGCGGGCAAGACCACTCTCACCAAGATCCTCGCCACTCTGCTGCTGCCCACCACCGGCGTCGCCCGGATCTTCGGCCACGACGTCACCCGCGACCTGCGGGCCGTACGCCGGGTGACAGGTGTGGTGCTGGGCGGCGACCGCGGCCTCTACGCCAAGCTGAACGGCCGCGACAACCTGCGGTTCTTCGCCATGCTCGCCGGCGTGGGCCGACGCGGCCTGAGGGCCAAACTGGATGCCGCGCTGGAGGAGGTCGGCCTCGTCGCCGCGGCCGACCGCGCAGTGGAGACGTACTCCAAGGGCATGCGCCAGCGACTCCACATCGCCATCGGCATGATCGCCGAGCCGCGCGTCCTGCTGCTCGACGAACCCACCGTCGGCCTCGACCCCGTCGAGGCCGAACGGCTGCGCGGAACCGTCGCCGCACTGCGCGACACAGGCGTGTCGGTCCTGCTCACGAGCCACTACCTGCTCGACATCGAACGCCTCGCCAGCCGGGTGATCATCCTCGCGGACGGCACGCTCGCGGCGGACCTGCCGGTCGAGGACTTCGCCCGGCAGGCCGGCTACACGGCAACGGTGACCGTGCGCGGCACCGGCAGCCCGCCCGACGGCGCCACCGTGTCCTCCCCCGACATCACCGTCGGCGGCGTCGACGTGGCCGACGGGTCATGGACCCTCCAACTGCACGTCCGCGACTGGAGCGTCGGCTCGTTCGGCCTGCTGCAGCAGGCACTGGCACACGTCAGCGTCCTGGACGTACGCATCGAGCCGGTGCGGCTCGAGGACGTCTACTCGCACGTGGCCGCCCGCCTGACCACCGGCAGCCAGGTCGGCGGAGTGCGGTGAGCGGCGCCCTGTGGATGTTCGTGACCGCGTTCCGCATGGAACAGCGGGCCATGCAGCGCAATCCGCTGCTGCTGGTCAACTCCGCCATGCTGCCCATCGTGTTCCTGGTCATCGCGGTGGAGAGCGGCCTCCCCGACCCCGACGGCGCCGCCGAACTCATCGTGGCGGTCATGCTCACCGCGCTGTGGGGCTCCACGGTGTGGATGAGCGGAGGAGTCCTGCGCCGCGAACGCAGTTTCGGCACCCTCGCCCGATGTGTCTCCGGAGTCTGGTCCCCGTACCTGGTGCTGCTGGGCAAGAGCCTGGGCGCGACCGTGACCAGCATCGGCGCGATCTTCGTCAGCACCGGCGCCACCGCAGCGGCGCTGGGACTGCCGCTCAACGTGTCGCACCCGATGTGGATCGTCGTATCGCTCATGGTGCTGGTGTGCTCCGGCACCGCCCTCGGCGCACTGGTTTCCTGTCTCTTCCTGGTGACCCGCAACGGGCTCGTGTGGTCCCACGCGCTGATGTACCCGGTCTTCGCCGTGGGCGGGCTGCTCATCCCCACCCACGCACTGCCCGCCTGGCTGCGCTGGGCGCCCGATCTGCTCAGCCTGCACTGGATCAAGGACTGCCTGGTCGACGCGGCCACCGGAGGCATCACCCTCGCCCCACTGGGCGTGGCGATACTGCTGACGCTCGCCTACTTCATCGTCGCGGGCTTCGCATACCGCCGGTCCGTCGAGAGGTCCCGGAAGGAGGGCACGCTTGACCTCGCTTGACACCGTCCCCGGGCACGACGCCGCCCCGGCCCGCACGTTGCTGGCCTGGCGGGCGGCCGAGGCCGCCCGCATGGGCTGGCTGGAGTACCGCGCGCTCCAGACACCTGCCGGCCTGTTTGGCGCGACCCTGCCGCGTGGCGTCCTGCAGATCCTGTTCTTCACGACGCTCGCGGGCGTCCTCGCCGGTCCCGGACACCGCGAATACGCCTTCGCCGGGTCACTCGTACTGGCGTTGAGCAGCACCAACGTCAACGGAGTGGTCGCCGTACCCGTCCTGGACAAGCAGTACGCCACCTTCGCGCGGGTACGCACCGGCGCGCTGTCGCCCACCGTCACCCAGATCGCCCGAGTGCTGCCCTACCCCGTCATGGGCTGGAGCCTCCTCGTCGTCCAGGGCGCGATCGCGGCGCCCCTGCTCGGCATGACGGACTTCGCCCTGCGACTGCTTCCCTGGGTGTGGGTGTACGCGCTGATCGCACTGACACTCAGCGTGCTGGGGCTTGCCGGAGCGACGATGACCGTCGGCAAACGGGCCGATGTCGTGGCCCCGAACGTCCTGTCCTACCTCGTCATGCTGTGCAGCGGCGCGATCGTCCCGCCCGGCCGGGCGGAATGGGTGGACGCGATCGGACAGGTGCTGCCGGCCCGGCACGGCCTGGACGCCGTCCGCGCGGGAATGGACGGCCGACCCTGGATCGGCGACCTGGCCCTCGAGGCCGCCGCGGGCCTCGGGTTCACCGTCCTCGCCGCCCTGTCGATCCTGCTCCAGGCCCGGCGCGCGAGCAGACACGGCCACGACGACTTCGAGTGACCGATGTGCCCACACCCGAGGGGAACCCGATGAGCATCATCCGCCTGCCCCTGGCCGTACGGACCGAAGCGGACCACGAGGCGTCCGCCGCACCGCCCGGCAGAGCCCTGCGCGTCGCCCTGGTGAACATGCCCTGGGCACGCGTCCACGCACCCTCCATCCAGTGCGGACTGCTGCAGTCGATCACCCGCAGGGCAGGGCACGAGTGCGACAGCCACTACCTCAACATCGAGTTCGCCTCCTGGTTCGGCAGCAATGCCTACGACGGCATCGCCAACATCGCCTCCGAGCGCCTCCACCTCATGGGGGAGTGGCTGTTCTCCTACGCCGCGTTCGGCGAAGTGACCCCGGACGACGACTACTTCGCCGCGTACCCGGAAGTGAAGTCCATCTGGGACGAACTCACCGGCAAGGGCCTCGAGGACCTCGTGAAGCTGCGCCGCGAGCGGCTGCCGGACTGGATCGCCGAATGCGCGGCCAGACCGGTGTGGGGCGAGTACGACGTCATCGGGTTCACCTCCACCTTCCTGCAGAACACGGCGTCGCTCGCACTGGGCAGGAAGATCAAGGAATTCCACCCGGGCGTGACCCTGGTCTACGGAGGCGCCAACTTCGACGGGGAGATGGGGGCCGAGTACGCGAGGAAGCTGCCCTGGCTCGAACACGTGGTGACCGGCGAGGGCGATCTCGTACTCCCCGCACTGCTGAAGAACATCGCCGACGGCACGGACACCCCCATCCCCGGAATCCTGCGGCACGCCACCACAGACACATCACCGACCGCTGACGGATCGCCGACCGCTGACGGATCGCCGACCACAGACGCATCGCCGACCGCTGACGCCCAACGACCGCAGGTCCTCGACGACCTCCCCGTACCGGACTACCGGGACTACTTCACCTGGCTGGAGCGCTTCGACCGCACCCGGCTGCTGGGCCGGACCCCGGTACGGCTGCCCGTCGAGTTCTCCCGGGGATGCTGGTGGGGCCAGAAACACCACTGCACCTTCTGCGGCCTCAACGCACTCGGCATGGCATACCGCTCCAAATCCGGCGAGCGCGCCTTCACCGAACTGAGCGAACTGCTGCGCGACTACCCAGTGGTGCACATCGACACCGTCGACAACATCCTCGACATGGGGTACTTCTCGTCGCTGTGCGCGCAACTCGCCACGGAACACTGGGACGTGAACCTCTTCTTCGAGGTGAAGGCAAACCTCACCCGGGAACAGCTCTCGACCCTGAGAAGCGCCGGGATCCTGCGCATCCAGCCAGGCATCGAGAGCCTCAGCACCCACGTGCTGCAGCTGATGCGAAAGGGCGCCAGCAAGCTGATCAACATCCGGCTGCTCAAATGGGCCGCCTACTACGGAATCGATGTGGCCTGGAACATCCTGGCCGGATTCCCGGGCGAGACCGAGGAAGACTACGCCGAACAACTGCGCCTGCTTCCCCTGCTGCACCATCTCCAGCCACCCGGAGGCTGCGGAAGGATCTGGCTGGAACGCTTCAGCCCCTACTTCACCGACCCGTCCTTCCCCATCGACAAGGTCCGGCCCCGGGCCAGCTACAGCCACGTCTACCCGGCCTCGCTGGACCTCGAAAAGATCGCGTACTTCTTCGACTACGAAGCCACCGGCACGGTGTCCCACGAAACGGTGGCCGCACTGAACGACGCCGTCTCGCACTGGCAGACCCGCTCCACCGAGGCAAAACCCAGCCTCGTCTACCAGCGGCTGCCCGAGAAGCTGACACTCATCGACCGCAGGACCGACCGACCCCGCCGGGCCGTCCTCACGGGCTGGAAGGCGGACGCCTACGAGGCCTGCGGCGACGCACCCCGCACAGCGGCGGCGATCACCCGCCGACTCGCGTCGCTCGACCCGACCGTCCCCGAGGACGAGGTGACGGCCCTCCTCGAACAGTGCTGCCGCGCCGGCGTAATGGTGTCGGACGACGGCAAGTACCTCGGCCTCGCGCTTCCGGAGAACCCCGGCTGGTAGCCGCCGTGGCCCACTGCCAGAAAAGGGAGAGTTCATGACAGCAGTGGCACCGTCGGCCAGGGTACGCCTGGGCAGGAGCATCGCATCCCGTCTGGCCGCAACCACGGACGCGGCCGCCGCGTTCGTCGCGGGCAGCTCGGTGGTCGGGCTGGGCAGCGCCACCAGCGACATCGACGTCTATCTCGTCGGCTCCACAACACAAGAGAAGCGGCAGCAGATGTTCGCCGACACCATCCGCGTCGACGTACAGCATGTGAGCCTGGAAACCCTGGAGTCGCTCGTCGATCGCGTCCTTGAATCCGGACTGCGCTCGGACCATGCGGGACGGACGCTGTCGGACCGCGAGATCGCGCTGACCGTCCGGCTGCTCACCGGCGACATCGTGACCGACCCGGGCACGCTGGCCGCACTGAGGAAACGCCTCGACGAACACCCCCTGCGCCTGTCCCGCCTCGTCATGAACAACTGGATGCTCGCCGCGTACTTCGCGGCCGAGGACTGCCTCGGGCTTCGCCAGTCGGACGACCCCTGCGACCTGGACCCGGCCGCGCTGGCCGCCCGGCGCGGCCTGGTGTGCGCAGGGAAAGCGCTGGCCGCGGCGGGCGGAGACCTCTACTTCGGCGAGAAATGGGTATGGCGGCAGCTCGCCCGCAGCGGCCCCGACGGGTTCCCTCGCGCGGAGTTCCAACGGCTTCTGCGGGACGACCCGCTCGCCGTCGACCCACAGGCCGGCCTGACCGCACTGATGTCGTTCGCGCAGACCTGCCTCATCGCCACCGCCACCCTCGGCTGGCAGGGCGTCGACGCCTCCCACTGGCCGGCCTGGCAGCCGGGAAACGGCCCGCTGCACAGATCTCCCGCGTTCTTCCCACGCGCCTACGACGACATGGTGACGCTGGTCGAACCCGCCGGCCGGCACTTCCGCCTGCCACCCGACGTAGCGCTGGTCTGGGGCCTGAGCCACGGGCTTTCCACACAGACCATCACGGAGCACGCGCTGCGCCTGTCGAAGGCGGCACCTGAATTCGCCGCGCTGACCGAAGAACGCTGCCGGCGCATCACGACCGAATTACGGGAAGCGGGCCTACTCACCGAGCAGGGCGGGCAGCGGGGGGCAATGTGAAATTCCGTCAGAAACGCAGCACCACCCTCGACCTCGCCCTCGCGCTGCAGCGTGAGCTGATCGGGCGCACCGGCTCCTGGGAACCCAACTTCCTGCCCAGACCGGTCATTCCGGAGACCGATCTGTTCCGTGACGGACTGCGCTCATGGGGGAGGGTCGTCGGCTCCGGCCTCCCCGCGTTCCTGGCCGCAGCCCCCCGGCCGGAAGACCTCACCACCCTCGTCGACGACGGCCGCCTTCGCCCCGGAGCCGAACTCGTCACCACAGCACTGACCGCAGCGGCCCCAACCCTCGCCGAGGCGCTCCCCGCGTTCGAGGAGATCCGCAAGCAGGCGGCAGCGGAGATCAACGACTCCCTCGCGCCCGAGCGATACCTGGCCCCTCTCTGCGCGGCGCTGGGCACCGCCAAGACCGAGCGGACGCTGGACCTCCACCTCGTGCCGCTCGCCCCGGCTCCGCCAGGCACGGGCTTCCTCATCGGCGCGGACAAGGTCACGGGCGTCTACGCCGACTGCCGCCGCTTTCGCGGATCGACGCTCACGGACGCCGTCCTGACCATGCTGGGCTGGGCGCAGCTGAAATCCGGAGCCATCCCCGAGGGCCACCTGTCCACCGAACTCGTCCGCCGCCTGCCTGGCAGCGCTCCGTACCAGCGTCGGCTGCGCGTCATCCTCACCAAGATCCTCGTAGAGATGACGGCCGGTCACCTCGTCCGCTCCCAGGACCCCGCACACCGTCCCTGTGTCGATGTGCTCGGCACCAAATGGCGCTATGCGCGACTGCACTCCGTGGCAGAAAGGCACTGGCCCCGCTACCTCGACGGAGACATCGACCGCGACGAAGCCCTGACCCTGATGGCCGCGGACCTTTGCGCACACAGTCCACGCTGGTTCGTCGACTCCGTCGACCCGTCCTCGCTCGCCGCGGACTTCTACCTGCTGGAATGGCTGACCGCGGCGGGCGACCACACCGCCAGAGCACGGCTGTTCCGCTGGCTGCCCCACCTCTGTGCCGAACTGGCGGGACACCTGGACAACGTGATCGGCAACGAACTCGGGCACTACGAACGAGTCAGGACCCAGCATCACCCGCGGGAACTGGCGGACTTCATCACCGAGATCAACCAGGGCGACAGCCGCGTCACCTGGCAGCGCCTGCGCCGTGAAAGAGGCCACGGCCCGGCGCTGCGGCTCGCCACCGAGGCGTTCGCCGGTCCGGGGATCGAGTTCGGCGGAGAGGCATGGGCTCCAGTGGCCGCGATGATGCGGCGCTACGTCCAGCACGAGCTGCCCGACCGGGTCTTCGTCGACCAGTGCTTCACCCTGGAACACAACAACGGCTCGCTCTTCGACAAGTACCACGACACGACGACCATGCGTGCGGTACTGGACGCCCAGGCAGCCACCGACCTCGACACGCTGCTCGTCCACGCCTCGGCCGAGGTCCGGGAGCTGTGGCAGGTACACCGCTACGACTCGGCAGAGGGCCATCCGGTATGGCTGGGGCCGCCTCCGGTCGGCCGGGACATGACCTCCGCGGACCTGCCGGGACCGGGACGGAGCGTAACCGGCCCGCACACCGGCGCACCGGGCACGGTCGGATGCGGGGACCGCGGCGACCGCAACGCGTTCAGCCCGCTGAGCGACCCACTGCGCGACTCCCCGGTACGAGTCCGCCAAACACCCGCCCGTCGCCCTTTCTCCTCCTCATTGAAGACCTATCGATCCCTTGCCGCGGTCCTGCACACCGAACGCGGCGACATCCACCTCGCCCTGCGCCCCGACGAAACTCCCTACACCGCGGACAACTTCGTGGGGCTCGCGACCGGAAACCGCACCTGGACCGATCCCTTGACGGGAACCGCCGGTGAGGGCGGGTTCTACGACGGCACGACCTTCCACCGCCGAGTGCCCGGCTTCGTCGTCCAAGGCGGCGACCGGCTGGGCACCGGGCACGGCAGTGCCGGATACCGGATACCCGACGAAATCCGTCCCGACCGAGGATTCGAACGGCCCTTCCAACTCGCCATGGCGAATCTCGGCAGGGACAGCACAGGCTCGCAGTTCTTCATCACCCTCGCTCCGGCGCCCCACTTGAACGGGCAGTACACGATCTTCGGAGAGGTGGCGAACGACCCGTCCAAGGACGTGGTCGGTGCCATTGCCGCGTCACCGACGCCGATCCGGCTCGACCGCGTGACGATCCAGGCAACCTGAAACCTGGGCCCGTGCGGTGCTCGAGCCGACAGGTGTTGCGGCGAACGGTCGCGCTTTCGCTCACCGCCGAAAGGGCGCCGGGCCTCCGGGCCCGGCGCCCCCTTTTCTTCCTTTATCGGTGCTCGGAGTCAGGCGGTGAATTTCTGCCAGCCCGAGCAGTAGTCGGAAGCCCCGTCCACCTGTACGCAGCCCCTGATGTTGTAGACCGTTCCCTCGGGAAGGTTCATATTGCGCTTTGTGCGGTCGCCCGGCATCAGACCGCCGTCGATCGTCTTCTTCCGGTCGGGGACTCCGTCCTTGTCGTACTGGACGTAGATGCGGTTGCCGGGGCTCTTTTGACGATAGGTGTGGAACCAGTCGCCCTTGTGCTTGAACTGCACGTAGCCCGCGTAGTCCTTGTAGCCGTTGGAGTGGTCATAGACCTTGACCTTCTCGTTGCTGCCCATCGTGACCGGCCCGTCGCTGGGCGCGGCAGCAGCCGGCATCGCCAGCGCGCATACGGCACCGAGCGCCGCCAGCGGCATCGCCGCAGCCTTGAAGATCCTGCGCATGATGGAACTCCTCCTCCGTTAAAAAGCCGTGTCGGGTCCTGACATGACAAGATGTCGAGCCTTCTGTGTGCGCACTCGTCCATCTCTCGCGATGACCCTAGGAAGCCCGGCAACGGACGCCCATGTGTTTCGGACGTGACCGAAACACGGACGACAAGGCTTCTTCCTCGGGTTGCGCCGAAGGCAGCGACCAGATTTCCGACAAAGCGGCAAAGGAGAAGGCGCGGGCGGCCAAGGAATTCTCTCGAAAAGGAGGCGCTCCCCGGGGCCGACGCCATCCAGAACTGCGCGCCGTTCGGCGGAGCCATCCATTCGGGCCGCCGGAGCCATGGGGTGCGCGTACCGTCAAAGGCGTGAGCGGAGACGATGCAAACCGGCGCTGGACCCGGTCCATGCCGGACGCCTACGAGCGCCACCTCGTACCGGTGTTCTTCCGGCCCTTCGCGGCCGACCTCGCGGCGAGGGCAGCGGCCCGGAGCCCGCACCAGGTACTCGAACTCGCCGCGGGCACCGGGGCACTGACCACCGCCGTGCTCGACGCGACACCGGACGCGCGTGTGGTGGCGACCGACCTGAGCGAGGCGATGGTCTCCCGTGGGGCGACCCTGGAGCCGCGCGCGCACTGGCGACAGGCGGACGCGCAGGAACTGCCCTTCCAGGACGCCTCGTTCGACCTCGCCCTGTGCCAGTTCGGCGTCATGTTCTTCCCGGACAGGCCCGCCGCCTACGCAGAGATCCGCAGAGTCCTCACCCCCAACGGCCGCCTCCTGTTCAACAGTTGGGGGCCGGTGGCCTCGCACGGATTCGCCGCCGCCTTCCAGGACGCCCTGGAAGCCTCGATGCCCGAGGGCGAGAACGCGCCGACCTTCCTCCCCGACATACCGCACGGCTACGTCGATCCGGCCGCGGTCGCCGAGGACCTCGCGGCGGCGGGACTCGATCTCGTCGCCGCCGAGGAAGTGACGCTGGAGGGCGTCGCGGAGTCGGCCGCCTCCGTGGCCACCGGACTCCTGACCGGCACACCAGTACGCGCCGCGCTCGCCTCCCACCCGGACGCTGCGGCCATCGAAGAAACCGTCACCGGGGCCATGACAGCCGCCCTCGGCCCCGGCCCGGTGACCGCCGCGATGACGGCGACGATCTATACGGCGCGTCCCCTTCCCGGGGGACCAGCCGGACGGTGACCTGGGAGCGGTACGCGCTTCACGCGCGGCACGATACGGACGGTGCGGCCTTCTGCGAGACCTGCGTCTGGGGCGGCTGCGTCCTGTGTGTATGCAGCAACCGAGTCGGAGGGGGGCACGGGTGGGGGCGGATTCCTTCTGTGTGGATATCGAGGCGCTCAAGAGTGCCGGGCTGGGGCGGCGGACCTGATGGCTTTGCTGGAGAGCTGGGCTGGAGCCGGGACCCGAAGGACCTGATACCAGGCGACGCGACGGCCGTGCAGGCCACGGTTCGTCTCCTGACCCAGTTCGGGCAGACGCTGACACGGGTCGGATCAGGGCTGCGCAGGCTGGACCACGGCGGCTGGAAGGGGCAAGCGGCGGACGCCTTCCACCGTTTTTACGACGAGGAACCCAAGCGCTGGATCACTTGCGGTGATGCCTTCCATGACGCCGCGCAGGCCCTGAACTCCTACAGCCACACCCTGACCCGGGCACAGGGCCAGGCGCGCGAGGCCATCTCGTTGTGGGAGCAGGGGGAGCGGCAGACCCAAAGGGCCAGGGCGGCGTACGAGCAGTGTTCTTCAGCCTCGGTGGTACCTATGAGGACCACAACCTCGTCGTCAAAGAGGCCGCACAGCGCATGCGCATCCGCGGCCCACTCGCCCAGACCGTCCACTCGCTGCCCGACGGAGCCCAGTTCCAGATGACCGCCACCCCGCCGCCCGGCGACCCCGACCTGCTCTCCCGCCACGAACTCACGGTCCTCGCCGACTACTCCACCTTGCTGATCCAGGACGACGACGCACGCCTGGGCGAACCCGAACCCTCATGGTTCACAGCACTGGTCGCCGACTGGATCAACACCGCTCCCGGCGTCGTCGGGAGCGGAGCCGCCCGTCCCTTCGACGTTCCCGTCACCGTGGACGTGCGCCGCACGCCCCCGGCCGACGACGCAGAGATTCAGCAGGCCGACCACGTCACCCAGGCCGGCCTCGCGCTGCCCTCCGGGCGCCTGCTGATCTCCATGCAGGACACCGACGACCGGCTTCCCCGCATCCCCCTCACCCCCGGCAACTACGCCGTGCGCATCTACTCCCACGGCCTGGACACCATCTCCGAGGACGGCCTGGACGGCGAGGACCGCTACCACGTGGTGCTCTGGCCCACCGACGAAGACCACCCGGCCCAGGTCCTCAAGCGCTACCCCGACCCCCTTCCCGGCGGCTGAGCGCGCAAGTGCGCTGCCCCCCGGGCGGACCCTGAAGCGCCTCGCCACATCCAGCGGCCGTGCCAGACGTTCATCCAGGGCGGACGGGCGGCTTCAACCCGCATGCCATTCAACGCGGACCGCGCCCTGGCCGGGCGAGGTTTCAGATCTTCAACACCAAGGGCACTGATCTCACCCTCGCCGAGATCGCCCGTCACGACGATCTCTCACCCCCACCCGACCCCCTACGACTCTATGGCAGTTCGCTGCCCACCGGCGCCCCGCCGCCATCGCACCCTTTGGCTGAACTGACGGTGTGTTCCGCACGTCGTCGTGAGTGCATCGATGGATCTCCGTTCAGTGCCACACGGCCTACACCCGGGCGGCGTACGCAAAGAGTTACGAAGACGGGCGGTGCCGGAAACCTGCTGTCACACGGGTGCTGTGTCGGCTGTCCCCGTGTGGCCCAAGATCATCGGCACGGACTGTCTGGTCTGCCGCGTCCATGGGCGCTCGGGACGGTCCGGTGGAACCGGACACTGCTCACATCAAGAAATGGTGTGCTGAAGCAAATTCAGCTCGGAATCTGTCACGGCCTCAACACCTCTGGAGCGGGCAATATTTCACTCCTGAAGCGCATCAAAAGGCAGTGGATTAAAGTCAGTTAGGGTATTCTGGGGTCAGCCAGTTTGTTTGAGGGTGGAGGTGGATGGAATGCCGGACAGAACACGCGAGTTCGGAAAGTATGGTGCCCACGGAATCAAGGGCAGTGAAGCT
>NZ_JASERL010000018.1 GCF_030766935.1 Streptomyces sp. KL109B
GCTGTGCGCAGGCGCGCGGCGGACGAGGGTATAGAGGGCGGAGGGAGCGGGGGCGGGGGGCCAGGCGCTCTCTCTCCCGCTAAGAGCGGGTGGCGCGAGGGACGTTGCGGGGGTGCGGGCCCGCCACTCGTCTTTGTACGCCCGTCTTGTACGCGTGTCCTGTACGCGTGTCCTGTACGCCTGTCAGATGCGAACCTCGATCGACTTCGCCACCCGGTCGTGCAGGCCGCGGCCGTCGCGGTCCCAGATGAGGGCCGGGATCGCCACGCACAGCAGCACGGAGCGGGCCAGAACCCGCCCGAGCCCGATCCGGCCACCCCCCTCGGCGACGACCCGCAGACCGAAGAGCCGCTTGCCCGGCGTGCAGCCGATCGTCCCCACCGTGAGCACGCTCAGCACGAAGAAAATCAGCAGCGCCCAGTTCCCCGTCGCCTGGTTGTAGCCGTGCGTGACCAGGCCGTATGCGATCAGCATGCACAGCGCCCAGTCGACGACGATGGCCCCGATACGGCGGCCGGGGCGCGCGATGGAGCCGGGTCCGTGCTCCGGCAGACCGAGCTGCTGTCCGCGGTAGCCGAAGTCGGCACCCGCCTGTTCCATGGCCTCTCGAGGCCCGGACAGCCACGATCCCATTGCTTCCCTGTTGTCCACGCGTCCACGGTACTGCGCCCCGCGCCTGACACCGCCTTGACCCCCGCTCCGGTTAACTTGGGCGAAACAAATGGGTCATGCTTGAGAAATCACGCCTGCATATCGTCGGGCCTCAGCGTGTACCACCGCACTGGCCGCGCGCTCAAGCTGCCAAGAGCTGCAACCCCGCCCCTCCCCAGGGTGTGGGAGTAGGAGGAGTTGGATGTTCCAGAACGCCGATGACGCCAAGAAATTCCTCGCGGACGAGGACGTCAAGTTCGTAGACGTCCGCTTCTGCGACCTGCCGGGTGTGATGCAGCACTTCACGGTGCCGGCGGAGGCGTTCGACCCGGCGGAGGAGCTCGCCTTCGACGGCTCGTCGATCCGCGGCTTCCAGGCGATCCACGAGTCCGACATGGCGCTGCGCGCGGATCTGTCGACGGCCCGCGTGGACCCCTTCCGCCGCGACAAGACCCTGAACGTCAACTTCTTCATCCACGACCCGATCACGGGCGAGCAGTACTCCCGCGACCCGCGCAACGTGGCGAAGAAGGCCGAGGCGTACCTCGCCTCCACCGGCATCGCCGACACCGCGTTCTTCGGCCCCGAGGCCGAGTTCTACGTCTTCGACTCGGTGCGCTTCGAGACCTCCGCGAACCGCTCGGTCTACGAGATCGACTCCGAGGCGGGCGCCTGGAACACCGGCGCCGTCGAGAACAACCGCGGCTACAAGGTCCGCTACAAGGGCGGTTACTTCCCGGCCCCGCCGGTCGACCACTTCGCCGACCTGCGCGCCGAGATCTCCCTCGAGCTGGACAAGGCCGGCCTCAAGGTCGAGCGCCAGCACCACGAGGTCGGCACGGCCGGCCAGGCGGAAATCAACTACAAGTTCAACACCCTCCTCGCCGCCGCCGACGACCTGATGCTCTTCAAGTACATCGTGAAGAACGTCGCGTGGCGCAACAACAAGACGGCGACCTTCATGCCGAAGCCGATCTTCGGCGACAACGGCTCCGGCATGCACGTCCACCAGTCCCTCTGGAACGGTGGCGAGCCCCTCTTCTACGACGAGCAGGGCTACGCGGGCCTCTCGGACACCGCCCGCTACTACATCGGCGGCATCCTCAAGCACGCCCCGTCGCTGCTCGCCTTCACCAACCCGACGGTGAACTCGTACCACCGCCTGGTCCCCGGCTTCGAGGCCCCGGTCAACATGGTCTACTCGCAGCGCAACCGCTCCGCGGCCATGCGTATCCCGATCACGGGCTCGAACCCGAAGGCCAAGCGCGTCGAGTTCCGCGCGCCGGACCCGTCCTCGAACCCGTACCTCGCCTTCTCGGCGCTCCTCATGGCGGGCCTCGACGGCGTCAAGAACAAGATCGAGCCGGCCGAGCCGATCGACAAGGACCTCTACGAGCTGGCTCCCGAGGAGCACGCCAACGTCCAGCAGGTCCCGACCTCCCTCCCCGCGGTCCTCGACGCCCTCGAGGCGGACAACGAGTACCTCCAGGCGGGCGGCGTCTTCACGTCCGACCTGATCGAGACGTGGATCGACTACAAGCGCACGAACGAGATCGCCCCGATCCAGCTGCGCCCGCACCCGCACGAGTTCGAGCTGTACTTCGACATCTAAGAACGGCGCAGGTCAGAGCGGGTTCCCGCTCCCCTGGGTCGCCTGTGGGCCGTCGGCCGTGTTCTTCCGCTCCTGGAAGACACGGCCGACGGCCCTTTCTGTGGGTGGCGATCGGGGTGCGGTCCCAGGGACCCGTCGGCGGAGGCGGTCAGGTAGCCGGGGTGGCGCGCGGTTCGCCGTGGAAGACCTGGTGGGTGTGCCAGGTGCGGTGGGACGCGGCGACCGGGGGTGCGGCGGGCTGTGGGCCTACGAGGGGGCGGCCGGCGAGTGCTGTCACGTGTGCGCGGGCAGCGGAGCTGTGGCCGACGAAGTGCTGGGAGACCAGGATGCGTTGGTCCTCTCCTACGCCGAGGACGCCCTTGTCGAAGAGTTTGTGGTGCAGCGAGCAGAGGCACAGCCCGTTGTCGATGTCGTCGGGGCCGCCGAACGCCCACCAGCGCACGTGAGCTGCCTCAAGACCGACGGGCACCACGCCGATCCTGCCGTCGTATCCGCAGAAGGCGCACCGGTACTCGTAGGCGGTCAGTACCAGTTCCCGCATTCTTCGGCTCCGTCGTCTGCCCGTCGGTACGAGCTGCGTGGCATCCGCCGATTCCAGTTCCAGGCCGACGGCTTCGCACAGGTCGCCGTGCAGGGAGGGAGGGAAGTGCGAGTCGAGCAGTAGGCGCGCCATGTTGCCGATCAGTTGGGGGTCGCGTCGCAGCGCCGCTCGTAGGGCCGGGGCGAGCTGTCCGGTGGCGCCCGTCTCCCGGAGGGTGCGTACGCCGCTTCCGGGGCTGCCGGGCCCGTGGTCGGTATGCAGTTCCCATACGCCGTCGCTGACCAGGTGGTGGAACGGATAGGCGGGCGTCGTCTTGTGGGGCGGGCCGTATTCGGCGAGCAGGCGTTGCAGGTCCCGCTCGACCGCGGTGTAGCGCAGGCCGGCGTCGGCGTCCTCCTGGAACCGGCCGAGGGCCCTTCTGACGGATCAGGCTGGATGCGGGAGGCCGCGTCATTCGGCTCCGCGAGCGGGGTCTGGGGCGTGCAGCTGCAAGGCGGAGGAGGGCGTCGACGCGGAGCGTCGGCAACCGACGACAACGCCGCAGATGTGCGTGCCAGGGCCCGCGACTCCGGCAAGATCCGTCAGAAGGGCCCTAGGGCGTACAGAAGCAGCAGCGGCTTGTGCGGGGCGCGGGTCCCGCTCCTGGTCCACTGCCTCAGCTTCGCGACTCTCTCCAGCCAGTCCATGGCGGCTGATCGTAGACGTACCGCGGGCCCGCTTGAAGCGGCGTTCGCGCTCCGTGTGGTGGACGCGCGCTGGTCCGGGTGCGGGTGTGTCAGGGGCGCGTGAGGCTCGGCGGGCAAGAAACGGGCAATCGTCCTAAACTCGGGCAAGCCGCACACGCTGACAAGCCTCGGAGGAGTGCCGTCATGAGCAATTTGTTCGTCGTCGCCTATAACGACCTCGCGACCGCCAACCAGGTCCGCGAGCGGCTCCTGCAGATGTCGAAGGAGCACCTGGTCGAGCTGGAGGACATCGTCGTCGTCGAGCGGCGGGAGTCCGACGGGAAGATCAAGCTGCACCAGGCCGTGAACCACACCGCGATGGGCGCCACCGGTGGTGCGCTGTGGGGCACGGTCATCGGGATGCTGTTCCTGGTGCCGTTCCTCGGCGCCGCCGTGGGTGCCGCTTCCGGGGCCGCCGGTGGGGCCGTCACGGACACCGGGATCAACGACAACTTCATGAAGGAGCTCAGCCAGAACCTGCGGCCGGGTGCCGCCGCGCTGTTCGTGCTCGTCAAGCAGGCCGCCCGCGACAAGGTCGTACCGGAGATCGCCACGTACGGCGGCCAGCTGGTGCAGACGTCGCTGAGCGGCGACGACGAGGAAGCGCTGCGCGAGATGTTGCAGGAGGGGCAGGCGAAGGCGCAGGCCGCCTCCGCGTAACAGGTACGAGCGTCAGCAGTATCGCGGCCGTCCCGGGTACGAACACCGACCGGGGCGGCCGTTCTCGTGTGTCAGCGGGCGAGGAGTTCCGTTCGCCCCTCGGTGACCTCGCGGGCCACGTCCGCGAGCTTGCGGCGGTGGGAACGTGCGTAGCTGCGCAGACCGGAGAACGCTTCGTCGAGGGACAGGCCGTGGCGCGCGGCGAGGATGCCCTTGGCCTGTTCGACGACGACGCGGCTGGACAGCGCGTGCTCCAACTGGCCCGTGAGGACCCGGCTTTCGCTCAGTTCGCGTTGCAGGGCGAGGGTGTGTCCCGCCACCTCGGCGAACCCCTGGACCAGCGCGAGGTCCCCCTCGTCCAGCGGTTTGTCCGCGGCGGTGAACAGGACCAGCGAGCCGATCTCGCCGTCCCTGCCGTGCAGCGGCAGCGCGGTGGCCCGGCCGAAGCCGAGGGCCCTGGCGCGCGCGGACCAGCGCGGCCACCGCAGTTGCGCGGAGCGCGCGGTCACATCGACGTCCACGAGGGCGCAGCCCGTCGTACGGGCGTCGTAGCCGGCGCCCTCGCCCCAGCGGGCGGCGTCGGCGGCGAGCGCGCCGAGCGCGGCGTCGGTGCCGCCGGTGAGGACGGGCGAGCGGCCGCCGGGAACGTATCCCACCTTCGCGCCGCGCGCGTGGAACAGCCTCCTGCCCCCTTCGGCGAGGGTGGCCAGCAGGGATGGGGTGTCCAACGGGTCACGCGCGGCTCCGCCCGTCAACTGAGCGAATACCGCGGCGACTTCCTGCTCCCGCAGTGTCACGGTGCAGACCTCTCAGCCGAGTTGGAGTCGTCCATGGACGATATCCCGGGCGACGTCGCCCAGGGGGCGACTGTCCACGAAGGCGCGTACTTTGACCAGTTCCAGCGCGTCCGGTATGCGGCAGCCGAGTTGCACTGCCACCATGCCCGCTGCCTGGTGGACCTCGGCACGGTAGTCGATTCCTCCGAACAAGCCGGGTACCGCGTCCACGCCGAGGAAAACATTGCGGGTCAGGGAGTCGGCGACCTGGACGACGGTCGCGGCCGACCTGGTGTCCCCGCCCACTCCGAAGGCGGCCAGCGCGCCGATGCATCCGTCGCCGGTCTCCAGGGGAACGGCGACGAGCTGGCCGATTCCGAGCCCTACGACGGCCGGACCGTAGCCGGGCCAGCGCCGCGTCAGGCCGCTGCCTCCCGCGACGACCGTGCGGCTCTCCCGTACGGCGTCGCGCGCGGGGCCCTCGCCGAGCACGTACTCCAGTTCCTGGGCGGCGCACGAGGGCCCGTCGGAGGCGGCGGACGCGATCTGGTTCCGCTCGGAGTCGACGAGGGTGACGGCGGCGCTGCCCGATCCGCACGCCTCCGCGACCCCGGTCATGAACAGCGGCGGCCGCCCTCCCGTGTCCGCCCACTCCGCCGAGCGACGGGCGTAGGACTCCAGGAGCCGTGCGGTCACCTCGTGGCGCGACGCGCTCGTCCGGTGGATGTGCCCGATGCGGAAGTACACGGCACTCCCGGTGCGCTGGGCGAGCACCTCGTACTTGCGCACAAGGGCCAGCTCGCGGTCGACGCGCTCCCGCGCGCGGGCCGCCCGCTGCCAGACAGCTTCGGCTCCTTCCGCCGAACTGCCGCCGAGGCTCATGCCCTCCACATTACGCCCACGGGGTCAGGCCGCGTCGTTGGTCCTGCCTTCTTCCATCAGTAGCACGACGCCGCCGCGGTGACCGTCGAACGGGCTGCAGTGCACGGTGCAATTGATGCTGCGGCCGAGGCGGTTGACGGCGGCGAGCACCACCGGGGCGCCGCGCGTGCGGGTCTTGAGGCAGTTGTCCACGGCCTGCCGCAGCGCCTGGGTGGGCAGGCCGAAGTCGAGCTCGAAGAAGGCGTGGTCGAGCACTTCGTCCTGGCGCAGCCCCCACAGGTCGGTGGTGCCGCGGTTCCAGCTCTTGACCTTCAGGTCCTTGTCGAGGACGACGACGCCGGCCGCGATGGAGGTGAGGACGCCCTCCAGGAACGCGCGGGTCTCGTCGAGTTCGTCGCTGCGGATGCGCATCTCGTCGTTCATGGTCTCCAGTTCCTCGTTGCCGGACTGGAGTTCCTCGTTGGTCGTCTCCAACTCCTCGTTCGTGGACTGGAGCTCTTCGTTGGTCGTCTCCAACTCCTCGATCGAGGACTGGAGTTCCTCGTTCGTGGTCTCCAACTCCTCGTTCGTGGACTGGAGTTCCTCGTAGGCGGTCTCCAGGTCTTCCCGTACGCGCTTGACCTCGGCCTTGAGCTGGGTCGACACCGTGACGTCGGTGAAGGTGATGTTCGTGGCGGCGGGCGCGCTGTCGGCGCCGACGAGCGGTTGCACGACGATGTCGAAGTACTGGACGTCGTCGCCGACCCTGCGCTCCGCCCCGTTGACCCGCAGGGTGCGGCGCTCGTGCGTGGCCTGGTCGATCAGGGAGCGCAGCTCCACGGGCCGGTAGGAGATCTCCAGGTCCTGGAAGGGGCGTCCCACGTCGTTGACGGTGAGGCCGAACTGGACGCGCGCGTGGTTGTTGATGAGGATCACGCTGCCCTCGGCGTCCACGGCGAGGGCGGCGCCGGCCGTGGCGTCCAGGATCAGATCGCGCAGCTGGCGGTTGCGGGCCAGGCTCTGCAACTCCCCGCCCGGGGTGGTGCGCAGCTTGACCGGGGTCGGCTGGTAGGTCGCCGACGCGTTGCCCGGCCGGCGGCGGAAGATGCGCTGGCGCATGCTGACGACGTCGAACCGGTCCGCGTCGTTGAGCAGCATCTCGGCCTTGCCGAGGAAGAGGAAGCCGCCCTCGCGCAGCGCGAAGTGGTACCGGTCGATGATCTGGGTCTGCGCCTCCACGTTGAAATACATCAGGGTGTTGCGGCAGACCAGCAGGTCGAGGCGGGAGATGGGGGCGTCGCGGGTGATGTCGTGGCGGCCGAAGATGACGCGGCGGCGCAGGTCGGCGCGGAAGCTGAACTGCGAGCCGTTCTGCTCGAAGTACTTGTCGCGCAGCTCCGCGGTGAGCGGTTCCAGGGACTTGGCGGTGTAGAGGCCGGAGCGGGCGTCGCGCAGTGCCTCGTCGTCGACGTCGGTGCCGTAGACCTTGACGCGGGAGATGGTCTCCTCGATGCCGAGGGCCTCGGCGAACATGATGGCCAGCGAGTACGCCTCCTCGCCGCTGGAGCAGCCCGCGCTCCACACCCGGATCTCGTCCTCGGAGTCGTGCTCCGCGAGGATTTCCGGGATCACCTCGCGCTGGAGGTACGTCCAGGCGTCCGTGTCGCGGAAGATGGAGGTGACGTTGATGAGGATGGTGTTGAAGAGGGCGCCGAATTCATCGGCGTTCGTCTCCAGTTGGTCGCGGTACTCGGCGTACGAGTCGATGCCGATGTCGGCCATGCGCTTGCGGATGCGGCGGCCGAGCGAGGAGCGCTTGTAGCCGGTGAAGTCGAATCCGCGGGCGTCCCTGAGGAAGCGGAGCAGTTCCTCCAGCTCCTCGTCGGTCTCTACGTCACGCCGCGCCTCGGCCATCGGTTCCCCTACTTACTGCTTGGTGTCGACAAGTCCACGGAGGACCGTGGAGATCTCCTCCAGGGGCAGTACGAAGTCCACTGTCCCCGTACCCGCCGCGGCATCCGGCATGCCCCGGAACTCCGCGGTCTCGGGATCCTGGGCGATCACGGTACCGCCCTGGGACTTCACGGCGTCGACACCCATGGCTCCGTCGTTTCCCGTGCCCGCCAGGACGACGGCGATCGCTCCCGCGCCGTACGCCCCGGCGACGGACTCGAAGAGCAGGTCGGCGGAGGGGCGCAGGAAGTGGACGAGTTCGCTGCGCGAGAGCGTGAGGACGCCGTCCTGGCCGACGAGGAGGTGGCGGTCGGGCGGGGCGATGTAGACGGTGCCGGGGAGCGCCCGTTCGTCCTGTTCGGCGAGTTTGACGGTGAGGGTGGTGCGGCGGCCGAGGATCTCGGCGAGGACGGTGCGGTGGCGCGGGTCCAGGTGCTGGACGACGAGGACCGGCACGGGCAGGTCGACGTCGAGTCCGCTCAGGAGCGTGGCCAGGGCGTGGACGCCACCCGCGGACGCGGCGACGGCGACGACGCTGAACTGGTCGTCGGTCCGGTCGGCGCTTCGTCGGGACGGCACGGTGTCGAGCTTATGCGGTTCCCGGTGGATACGGCCATGACGTCATGCGTGAGCGTCACACGCGGGGCGCGAGCGTGGGCGCGGGGCGCCGGGTCGGTCAATGCCGCAGGGCGCGGGAGACGTCGGCGGTGACGTCGCCGTCGAGGGAGTGGGTGCTGCGGGCGGTGGCGTCCTTGGTGGCGTCGCCCGGCACGTCGTTCACGTTCAGGACGACGGTGTCGACGAGCTTGCCGTCGCCGTTCTTGAAGTCGACCTCGACGATGTACGACTTGGTGTCCGTGGTGCTGTTGCCGACGGTGACGGGGACCGTGGCGCGCTTGCCGTCGTTGTCCACGTCGCCGAGCTTCACGTCGCCCTTGGCGTCGACGCCGTCCTTGAAGTCGTCGAACTTCTTCTGCGCCTCCGCGGTCGCCGACGCCACCACGTCCGAGGCCTTCGACGCGGCCGACGAGGCGGCGGACGCGGCCTTCGACGCGGCGCCGGAGGGGCTGTCGCCGTCGTCGGAGCAGCCGGCCGCGGCCACGGTCAGGGCCGCCGCGCACAGGGCCGCGCCCACCGCTCGTACGCCTCGCGCACCTCGTCGTACGTTCGCCATCGCCCGACACCTCCGCTCGACCGCCACTGCAGGTCGCTCCAGTCAACGGTGGGGCGTGGCGGGCCGCATGCCAAGGGCGCCAGACAGGTGACCGGTCCCGCGGGGTCGCGGGGCGCTGCCCCGGACCCCGCGCCTCGATCGCCGGCGGGGCTCGATGTGGTCAGCGGCTGTAGCGCATCAGGGCGCGGACCATGTGGCACGTCGTGTCGGACGGTGGGTGGATGCCGACCAGTTCGGCCGTGGCGCGGATCTTGCGGTTGTGGGCCTGGTTGGGGAGGTAGACGCCGGAGTCGAGCAGGGCTATCGCCAGGCGCATGGCCTTCAGGCGGCGGTTGTGGGTGATGTACCAGTCGCGGGGCCGGCCCGCGGGCAGTGGCCTCTTCGCGAGTGGCGTATACGGCAGGTCGAGCAGCATCGGAGCGGCGGCAGCGGGCACAGGCATCCTCCTGTCGCGGACGTCCAAGGGCCCCCGTAGCCCTCGAACACTGCTTCTATTCTACTGCCGACCACTGACAAAAGCCGCTGGCCAGAACGGACTTGAGGGGTCACCGCACGGCTTGACTGGCGTACCGTTGACCCCATGGAGATCTGGATCAACCCGGCCTGTTCGAAGTGCCGCAGCGCGCTCTCGCTGCTCGACGCGGAGGGCGCCGACTACACGGTGCGCCGTTACCTGGAGGACGTACCGACCCCCGACGAGATCCGCGCCGTGCTCGACCGGCTCGGGCTCGAACCGTGGGACATCACCCGCACCCAGGAGGCCGACGCGAAGGAGCTCGGCCTGAAGGACTGGGCGCGCGACGCGGACGGCCGGGAGCGGTGGATCGAGGCGCTCTCCGCCCACCCGAAGCTGATCCAGCGCCCGATCATCACGGCCGAGGACGGCACGGCGGTCGTGGGGCGCAGCGAGGAAGCGGTGCGGGACGCGATGGGGCGCGGCTGACCGTTCAGGTAACACGGGGTTCACATACGAGCAACGGTCGAGAAATGCCCTGGTGACAAGGTTCCCGGCAGTTCGACACCCGCGTGAACCGTGAATGAGGATGTGGCCCCCGTGACCTTCAAGGCCGAGTACATATGGACCGACGGCACCCAGCCGACGGCCAAGCTCCGTTCCAAGACGAAGGTGATGGCGGGCGCCCCGCAGGGTGTGGACACGCTTCCCCTCTGGGGCTTCGACGGGTCCTCCACCAACCAGGCCGAGGGGCACGCCTCCGACCTCGTGCTGAAGCCGGTCGCCCAGTACCCGGACCCGATCCGTGGCGGCGACGACATCCTCGTCATGTGCGAGGTCCTGAACATCGACATGACGCCGCACGCCTCCAACACGCGTGCCGCGCTCGCCGAGGTCGCGGAGCGGTACGGCTCCCAGGAGTCGATCTTCGGCATCGAGCAGGAGTACACGTTCTTCGAGGGCGACCGCCCGCTCGGCTTCCCGGTCGGCGGCTTCCCCGCCGCGCAGGGCGGCTACTACTGCGGCGTCGGCACGGACGAGATCCACGGCCGTGACATCGTCGAGGCGCACCTGGAGAACTGCCTGAAGGCCGGTCTCGCGATCTCCGGCATCAACGCCGAGGTCATGCCGGGACAGTGGGAGTTCCAGGTCGGCCCGGTGGGCCCGCTGGAGGTCTCCGACCAGCTGTGGATCGCCCGCTGGCTGCTGTACCGAACCGCCGAGGACTTCAACGTCTCCGCGACCCTCGACCCGAAGCCGGTCAAGGGCGACTGGAACGGCGCGGGCGCGCACACCAACTTCTCCACGAAGGCGATGCGCGAGGGCTACGACGCGATCATCACCGCGTGCGAGTCGCTCGGCGAGGGCTCGAAGCCGCTCGACCACGTGAAGAACTACGGCGCCGGCATCGACGACCGCCTCACCGGTCTGCACGAGACCGCCCCGTGGGACGAGTACAAGTACGGCGTCTCGGACCGCGGCGCATCGGTCCGCATCCCGTGGCAGGTCGAGCGGGACCGCAAGGGCTACATCGAGGACCGCCGCCCGAACGCCAACGTCGACCCGTACGTCGTGACCCGGCTGCTCGTCGACACCTGCTGCGCCGCGCTGGAGAAGGCCGGCCAGGTCTGACGATTCGCGTTTCCCGGGGGCCGATTGAACGCGATCGGCCCCCGTTGCGTACGTAGCCCCATGGGACGCACCTCACGGAAACGGCGCTCATCGCTGGCGACGCGCATGACCATCGCGTCGGCCGCACTCCTCCTGGGTGGAGGTGGGCTGGTCGCGGTCAACGTGTACGCGTCGGCCCACGAGGACTCCGCCGGCGGACAGGACGCGGGCAGCGGGGCGCAACAACAGACACAGCAGCCGTCGTCACAACAGCCGGCTCAGCAGGCGCGGCAAGTGGCCACCATCGACTGCCCGGACGTCGGTACGCGGCTCGACGACGTGCCGGACGGCGCGCGCGAACAGGTCGACGGCGAACTCGCCACGCTGGACAGCCAGATCACCCAGGCCTACCAGCGGCTCGCCTCGTCGCGGGACGCGGCCGCGAAGGATCCGCGGTTCGTGCGCAACAGCATCATGGATCCGCTGGAGAAGGACCGGGCCACCGTCCTCGACCGCATCCGCCAGGACATGGAGCGCCGCGGCGGGCAGGCCCCCGACGGTATGAGCGGCATGGCCCAGTGCACCGCCAAGCCGCCGGAGGACAACGGCGGTCAGCAGACGCAGCCACCGCAACAGCCGGGTGACGACGGTCAGGCCGGAAACGGCGGTCAGGCCGGAAACGGCCCCGTCGCCGACGACTTCGCCGACATCACCAAGGTCCAGCCCAACGTCCAGAAGCCGCGGCGCGGCGCGGACGCCTCCACCGGCACCTTCACCACCCGCTGCGGCGTGAACGACAACAAGAAGTTCAACACCGACAACCTCATCGTCGCGCCCGGAGTCAGCAACGGCGCGCACCACCTGCACGACTACGTCGGCAACCAGGACAACGACGCCTTCTCCAGCAACGACGACCTGGCGAACGCCGACACCAGCTGCCAGAACCAGGGCGACAAGTCGACGTACTACTGGCCGGTGCTGCGCGTCCAGGACGGCTCGTCGGACTTCGACGCCGACAAGGACGGCGGCGGCAAGGAGGGGAACGTAGGAAAGATCCTCCGGGCCGAGAAGGCGAGCATCAAGTTCGCCGGGAACCCGCTGGGCAAGGTCGTCGCGATGCCGAAGTTCCTGCGCGTCATCACCGGCGACGCCAAGGCCTTCACCAACGGCACCGCGAACGCCAACGCGCACTGGAGCTGCACCGGCTTCGAGGACCGTCAATTGACGGACAAGTACCCGCTGTGCCCCGAAGGTTCCAAGGTCGTGCGCAGTTTCGCGTTCCAGAGTTGCTGGGACGGGCAGAACATTGACAGCGCCAACCATCGCACACATGTGGCATTCGCCGACCAGGCCGGCAACTGCCCGCAGAACTTCAAGGCCATCCCGCAGCTGAAGATGCGCCTGGTGTACGACGTGCAGGCTCCGACGGTCGAGAACGGCCAGGTGCAGAACCCGTTCGCGGTCGACGGCTTCCCCGAGCAGCTGCACAAGCCGATCACGGATCATGACGACTTCATCAACGTCTTCGACGACCGGACCATGCGGAAGGTCGTGGACTGCATCAACAAGGGCGACCGCTGCGACTGAGCGATCGCCCCTTCCCGGCCGCTGCGCGGCCGGCTCAGCGGCGACCCCCGTGCCGGGAGAGCGCGCCGTCCTCGTGTCCCCCACCACCACTGCTCCCCTAGTGGTGCGACGAGGCCGGCCTCTCCAGGGTCCCGCCGAGCCGGCCGCGCAGCTCCGTGAGCCGGTCGGCGCCGCCGACCGCGATCCACTTCGGGCCGACGAGGTAGACGCCGCCGTAGTCGTTGGCCTGGTCGAACCACTCGGCCTGGCCCTTGTCGGTGGTGAAGGTGGCGAGGACGTAACGCCCCTTCCCCGTACCGCAGTTGGCCTGCCGGAGGTCGGCTGCGTCGGTCTGGATGTCGGGGCGGCAGCCCGCCTCCTTCGCGAGGTGTTCCAGGCTTCCGGAGGCCGTACGGGGGATCTTCGGCGCGTCGTCCTCCGGGCCCCCGGCGGAGCCGCCCGAGCCGCATCCGGCCACGGTCGCGGCCCCGGCCACGAGCAGAACAACCGTCTTCACCAGCATTTGCCTCATTGCGCTCTCCTGTCCCGTACGTTCCGTTGCTACCGTGCGCCGCACCAACCGCGACGCAAGGGGGGTACACGTATGTCCGCACCATCGCGACGCACTGTTCTCGGCACGACGGCCGCCGTCGGCCTCGGCACGGCCCTGGGGGTCGGCGCTCCCGCCGCTCAGGCGGCCCCGCCGGCCACGGCCGCGAGCGCGCCGACTGCTCTTGATACGGCCGCGGCCCGTGCGGCACTCAACCGTCAACTGCCGCACCACGCGGAGCAGATCCGGCTCAGACTGGTGGAGGCGGACGGCACGGAGGACCGTTTCCGGGTGACCGGGACGACCGGCCGCATCACGGTGTACGGGACGACCCCGGCGACGCTGCTCGCCGGGGTCCACTGGTATCTGAAGTACGAGTGCGGCGCCCTCATCGCCTGGAACGGCTCCCAGCTGGACCTGCCGGAACGCCTCCCCGCCCCCTCGAAGACGCTGGAGCGCGCCACCGCGCTCCCCCACCGTTTCGCGCTGAACGACACCAACGACGGCTATACGGCGCCGTTCGCCGACTGGTCGTACTGGGAGCGCGAGATCGACATCCTCGCGCTGCACGGCTGCAACGAGGTCATGGTCATCGCGGGCATGGAGGCCGTCTACCACCGCGTCCTCAAGGACTTCAAATACAGCGACGAGGAGGCGCGGGCCTGGCTGCCCGCCCCGTCCCACCAGGCGTGGTGGCTGCTGCAGAACCTCCACTCGTACGGCGGCCCGCTCTCCCCCGAACTGCTCGCGAGACGCGCCGAGTTGGGCAGACGCATCGCCGACCGGCTGCGGGAGCTCGGCATGAAGCCGGTCATGCCGGGCTACTACGGGCACGTGCCGAAGGGCTTCGTGGAGCGCAACGGCGGCGACGCGCACGTCGTCCCGCAGGGCGTGTGGCACGGCTTCGAGCGCCCCGACTGGCTCGACCCGCGCACCGGCGCCTTCGCCGACGTCGCCGCCTCGTTCTACCGCCACCAGCGGGACCTGTTCGGCGAGATCGACGCGTTCAAGATGGACCTGCTGCACGAGGGCGGCACCGCCGGCGACGTGCCGGTTCCGGACGCCGCGCGCGGCGTGGAGAAGGCGCTCCAGAAGAACCGCCCCGGCGCCACCTGGGTGATCCTCGGCTGGGAGGCGAACCCGCTGCCCGAGCTGATCGACGCGATCGACAAGAAGAAGATGCTGATCGTGGACGGCGTCTCCGACCGGTTCACGTCCGTCACCGACCGCGAGAAGGACTGGGCAGGCACCCCGTACGCGTTCGGCACCATCCCCAACTTCGGCGGGCGTACGACGATCGGGGCCCGCGCGCACATCTGGCAGCAGAAGTTCTTCGCGTGGCGCGACAAGGCGAACAGCGCGCTCTCCGGTACGGCGTACCTCCCGGAGTCCACCGACCGGGACCCCGCGGCCTTCGAGCTGTGGTCCGAACTGGCGTGGATGGACGGGACGTTGGACCGGGAGGCGTGGTTCGCCTCGTATGCCGACTTCCGCTACGGGCGCCGCGACAAGGGGGCCCGCGCCGCCTGGCAGGCGCTGCACGAGACGGCGTACCAGCACAAGGCGACCGAGCGCTCCGACCCGCACGATTCGCTGTTCGCGGCCCGCCCCGACCTGTCGGCCGACCGCGCCGCCTACTACGCGCCGCGCGCCCTCGCCTACGACCCGGCCCGCTTCGACGCCGCGCTCACCGGACTGCTGCGCGTGGCAGGCGACCTGAGACGCAGCGCGGCGTACAAGTACGACCTCGTGGACGTGACGCGGCAGGCCCTCGCGCACCGCAGCCGCCAGCTCCTGCCACAGCTCAAGGCGGCGTACGCGGACAAGGACCGGGCCACGTTCACGACGCTGTCGACGCTGTGGCTGAACCTGATGCGGCTCTCGGACGACGTCACCGGCACCAACTCCGCGTTCCTGCTCGGCCCTTGGGTGCAGGACGCGCGGAACCTGGCGACGAACGACACCGAGCGCGCCGAGTTCGAGCGCTGCGCGAAGACGCTCATCACGGTGTGGGGCGACCGGGCGACCTCCGACCCCGGCAACCTCCACGAGTACGCGAACCGCGAATGGAACGGCCTGATGGCCGACTTCTACGTCCCGCGCTGGCAGAAGTGGCTCGACGAACTGTCCGACGCGCTGGCCGCGGGCCGGGACCCGGCGAAGGTCGACTGGTTCGCGTTCGAGGAACCGTGGACGCGGGAGCGCAAGGACTATCCGCTGCGCCCGTACGGGGACCCGTACCGGACGGCGGCGCGGGTGCGCGACGTCCTCGCCCGCGCCCCGTACCAGGGCTCGGTGAAGGTCGCCGCCGAACCGCCCGCCTTCCCGCCAGGCGGGCACGCGCGCGTAGCGGCCACGTTCCGCAACGTCAACGGGCTGCGCGCGACCGGCCGCGTCGACTTCGACCTCAAGGGCATCGAAGCCGAGCCCGAGGGCGCGACCCACCTCGACGGTGTGCCGGCGGCGGGCGAGGGAACGGTGGCGTGGCGGGCGAGCGCGCCGGGCACCCCGCTCGACGAACCGCTGCGCCCGCTGCCGTACACGATCGACGTCCAGTACGGCCCGGCCGGTGAGGAGCGGGTGCGGTACGTCCACAAGGGCACGCTGTTCGAGGCGGGTCCGCTGGACGACGCGCTCTGGCGTACGTACAGCAACAACGCGGCAATCTTCGGGCAGTTGGAGGACCGGTACGCGATCGACGGCGGCGGCGCCGACCTGTGGAAGGGCACGACGGAGTTCGGGTCGCTCTACCGCGCGAACGCGTTCCGGGACGGCCTGTCGGCGACCGTCCGCGTGGACACGCAGGCCGTGACGGGCCCGTGGGCGCGCGCCGGAATCATGGTCAGCAACTCCATCGGCAGCTCGACCGCGCTGGGCTTCGCGAACCTGTCGGTCACGCCCGCCAACGGCGTCGTCCTCTCCTACGACAGCACGGGCGACGGCACCCTCGACACGTACAAGCGGATCACCGGGATCAAGGCGCCGGTGCTGCTGCGGCTGACCCGGGCGGGCGACTCGTACACCGGGGAGTGCTCGACGGACGACGGCGCGACGTGGCGGACCGTGGCCACGGTGCCGTCACCCCGGCTCGCCTCCGCGCAGGACGTGGGCATGTTCATGAGCGCCACGAACGGCGGGAACGGGGCGCGCGGGACGGTCGGGTTCAGCGGGTGGAAGCTGGGCTGAGCCGGCCGCGGGAATTCTGGTGACACCGGGGCACTGCTGTGTGACAGTGCCCCGGTGAGCACCGAGAACCCCGACTGGGAAGCACGGATCGCGGCCGCCTGGGCGACGATCGACGACTACGAAGGCGAGTCGGCGGCGGGCGAGTTCCGCGCGCTGATCGACTCCCTCGCCGCCGAACTGCCCGCCGACAGCCCGGTCGCCCCCTTCGAGCGGGCCTGCGCCTTCGACTCGACCGGCCACTCCGACCGGGCGGTCCCGCTCTACCAGGAGGCGCTGCGGCTCGGCCTGAGCGGCTACCGGGCCCGCCGCACGAGAATTCAACTGGCCAGCTCACTACGGAACATCGGGCGCCCGGAGGAGGGCGTCGCGCTCCTCGAACCGGAATTGACGGCTCCCGGCGACGAGTTGGACGACGCGGTGCGCGCCTGTCTCGCCCTGTGCCTGTCGAGCCTCGGCCGGGACCGCGAGGGACTCTCCCTGGTCCTCGGCGCGTTGGCCCCGCACCTGCCCCGCTATCAGCGCTCGATGGCGAACTACGCGAAGGCCCTCATGGGGTGACCATCCCACGATTCGCTCGTTCTGCTGAACGTGCAGTCAAAGGTGCAGCAACCCACGTCCCCGTCCCCAGGCGGTGCCGAAGCCGCCGTCATCGACGTCGAGCAGGCCGAAGCGGCCCTGGTCGAGCACTATCCACGCCTGGTCCGTCTTGCCTACCTCGTGCTGCCGCCGGGCCTCGGCCGCAACCGCCGCGTGCTGACCGCCCACTCGGTCACCCAGCGGGCGCTCCCCCGCGGCCGCACGGCGGACGCGCCCGCCCCGATCCCCGCCCAGCGCGGCGACGTGAGCCGCACCGGCGACCCGGGCTACGCCTACGTACGCCTGAAGGTGCTGCGCAGCGCCCTGGAGGCGGGGCTTCCGCTGCGGCGCGCGGCCTGGCCCAAGCGGGCGCAACTGCCGCCGCTGCTGCCGCAGGTGTGGGGCCTGCGGCTGTTCCCGAAGTCGGGCGGCGCCGATGAACTCGCCCTGGACCAGCGGCTCTCCGCGCTGAGCGGCCCGGCGCGCGCCGCGTACGTGCTGCGCGGCCTGGAGCGCCTCGACGACGCCGCCGTCCACGCGGTCCTCGTCGAGGCGCGCTGCCCGGAGGAGGACGCGGACGCTGCCCTCGCGCAGGCGCGCGAGATGGCGGCGGCCGAGGAGCCCGGGGCCGGGGCGGCGCTCCTGGAGTCCCCCGAGTTCGACCCGTGTTCACTGCACGCGCGGCCCACCGACCTGATGCGCCGCCGCCAGCACCTGAAGGCGGGCATCGCGGCGGTCGCGGCGACCCTCGTGTGCGGGGCGCTGCTCGGGCTCCCGGGCGACGGCTGGGCCCCGGACGGCGCGGCGGCGCCGCCGTACGCGAAGAACCCGGCGAGTCAAGCGGCCCTGAATCCGGCCAAGTTGACGAAGGTGGCGCCGAGTACGTGGAAGACGTCCTCCCGCACCGACTTCTCGGTGTGGCCCGCGCGCGGCTCGCTCACCGGTGACAAGGGACTGCTGCGCAGGGCGCTCGCCGTGTGGGCACGGCCCGGTTCCTCCGTGAAGGTGTCGGCGACCCCCGGCACCCCCGCGGGCGCCCCGCCGGGACCACCCCAACTCCTGTACGCGGGCGAGCTCGACCAGGCCCGCGTCGTGCTGCTCTACGACGGCTTGCGCGTCGTGCGCTACGCCGAGCCGAAGAACGGCACGAGCGGCGCCGCGCTCGACTTCGCGCGCGCCGACGGGGCGACGGGCGCGCAGGCCGGCGCCGTGGTCATGGACCGCTCCGACGGCAACGTCCGCTATCTGACCGCGCCTTGGGTGTCCAAGGCCGCCACCCGCGACCTGCTGAAACCGTCCGCCGGGGCGCGGGCCCTGTCGCGCACGAAGGACGGCGTGACGGCCCCGTTCCCGAGCCCGGCGCTGGCCTCCTCCTGTACGTCGTGGAACGCGCTCGCCCTCACCGACTCGACCGGCACCCGACTCTCCACCGACCTCGGCGAACTCGTCCCCGCGCACCTCACCTCCGGCAGCCCCGCCGCGCCCCACGAGGCGCGGCCCGGGGACTGGGCGACGACCGCCTGCTCGCTGGCGGCGGCCCGCTCGCACGGGGTGCGCTCCGTCAACTCCTGGAAGTACGCGAAGCAGCCGCTGCCGCAGGGGAACGGGACGGCCGAATGGGTGTGCACGCGGGCCGAGACGTGGCGGGGCGGCGGGCCTCGGACCCTGGCTCTGTTCCGGGCGCCGGGTGCGCGGGCCGCGGTCGTCGCGGCGAAGTCGCAGGCGTCGGCGGCGTGCGGGGAGCGGGATCCGCAGGTGCTGGCGGGTGTGCGGTGGAAGTCGCGGGCGGGGGCCTGGTACCTGGTCGCCGCGGGCAGCGAGGGGGTCGACTCCGTCGCGGTGAGCGGGCGGAGGGTGAACGGGAACGTGGTGGCGGTTCCGCTCGCGCGGGGTGGCGAGGTGTCGCTCAGCGGGACGGGGGCTCGGGGCAGCGAGGTGCCGGCCCTGCGTTAGCCGACGTCGCGGGGCGCTGCCCCGGACCCCGCTGCTCAATCGCCGCAGGGGCTTGATTGGGGAAAGTGGCGTACGAGGGGTGTCCAGCGACGCTACCCGTCAGTACATTGACGCCATGTCTAATAAGCGCGTCCCGTTGAAGGCACGCCAGGTCTCGTTCGCCTGGGATCGGACTCCGCTGCACTGGCTGCCGGACGACCCGTTCACCACGCACACCATCAACGTGCTGCACCTCCTGCTCCCGGCGGGGGAACGCTGGTTCGTGCACGTCTACAAGCAGGTGCTGCCGTACATCACGGACGAGCGGCTGCGCGAGGACGTCATCGGGTTCATCGGCCAGGAGGCCATGCACTCGCAGGCGCACGACGAGGTGCTGCCGCACCTGCGCGAGCAGGGCCTCGACCCGACGCCGTACACGGCCCAACTCGACTGGTTCTTCGAGAAGTTGCTGGGCGACCGGACGCTGCCGCCCGGCAAGGCGCGGCAGTGGTGGCTGATGGAGCGGGTCGCGCTGATCGCGGCGATCGAGCACTACACGGCGTTCCTCGGCAACTGGGTGCTCAACGCGGAGGAGCTTGACCGGCGCGGCGCCGACCCGACGATGCTGGACCTGTTGCGCTGGCACGGCGCGGAGGAGGTCGAACACCGGGCGGTGGCCTTCGAGTTGTTCGAGCACCTCGACGGCGGCTACCGGCGCCGGGTGCGCACCTGGGCCACGGCCTTCACGGCACTCGTCTTCCTCTGGCAGCGCGGCGCGCGGTTCTTCATGGAGAACGACCCGACGCTGATCGACGGCAGAGCGAGCTTCAAGGAGTTCTACCGGAGCGGAAAGCGGGGCGTACTGCCGACGCCCGGGGCGATGGCGCGCTCCATACCCCGCTATCTGAGCCGGAGTTACCACCCCGACCAGGAGGGCGACACGGCGCAGGCCGTCGCGTATCTCGCCTCCTCCCCCGCCGCGGTGGCGGCCGAGGCGCGCGAATCGGCACGCTCGGCACGCCACGAGGGAGGCGCCCGATGACCGCCCGTACGAGCAGCCGTACGAGCCGTACGTTGCGCAAGGCCGTGCTCGTCGCGGGCGCCGGGTTCGTCGTGCGGCGCGCGCTGCGGCGCCGGGTGCGGCGCTCGCCGCTGTGGCCGATGCCCGCGCTGGAGGAGCCGACGTCGGGACGGCCGCGGGCGCGGGCGCTGCGGCTGCGCGTGGCGCGGTACGAGAAGGTGGCGGACGGAGTGGTCCAACTCCGCCTGGAGAGCGCGGGGTTGCCCCTGCCGGCCTGGCAGCCGGGCGCCCACCTCGACCTCGTCCTGCCCTCCGGCCTCGTACGGCAGTACTCGCTGTGCGGGGACCCCGAGGACACGTCCTCGTACACCGTCGCCACCCGGCTCATCCCGGAGGGCGAGGGTGGGCGCGGCGGGTCGCGCGAGGTGCACGAGCAGCTGCGGGAGGGCATGGAGGTCGAGGTGCGCGGCCCGCGCAACCGCTTCCCGCTCGACGCGGGGGCGCCTTCGTACGTGTTCGTGGCGGGCGGCATCGGCATCACGCCGATCCTGCCGATGCTGCGGGAGGCCGAGGCGCGTGGCACTGAGTGGAAGCTGCTGTACGGGGGCCGGACGCGGGCCTCGATGCCGTTCCTGGAGGACGTGACGAAGCTGGGCGGGGCGGCGGCCCCGGGGCGGATCACGGTCGCGGCGGAGGACGAGGACGGCCGCCCCGACCTGGCGGCCGCACTCGCGGACACCGCACCCGGCACGGCGGTGTACTGCTGCGGCCCCGAGGGCCTGATGTCGGCCGTGGAGACAGCCCTCCCCGACCACTGCACCCTCCACACCGAACGGTTCACGCCACGCGTTTCGGCCGACGGGAACGGTCCGTTCGAGGTGGAGTTGCGGCGCAGCGGCAAGGTGGTGGCGGTGCCGGCGGGCTCCACAGTGCTCGCGGCGGTGCGGGCCGAGGTGCCGGACATCCCGTACTCCTGCGAACAGGGTTTCTGCGGAACGTGCCAACAGCGCGTCGTGGAAGGGGAGATAGAGCACCGCGACGAGTTGCTCACGGATGCGGAGCGCGCGGACTCGATGCTGATCTGCGTCTCGCGGGCGCGGAGCGAGCGTCTCGTCCTCGACCTGTAGGCGGGCTTCGGCGGGCTCCGGCGGAGTCGTACGGGGTGGTGGACGGGGGCCGGTTGGCAGGCCGGATCCGCTCGGTAGAGTGTTCGGCATGACTACCGGGGTGCGGCGCAGGTTGGGAGTCGAGGAGCGGCGGCGGCAGTTGATCGGGGTCGCCCTCGAACTGTTCAGCAACCGCTCCCCCGACGACGTCTCCATCGACGAGATAGCGGCGGCGGCAGGCATCTCGCGCCCGCTCGTCTACCACTACTTCCCCGGCAAACTCAGCCTGTACGAGGCGGCGTTGAAGCGGGCGGCGCAGGATCTGGCGGAGCGCTTCGAGGAGCCGCAGGAGGGCCCGCTCGGCGCGCGCCTGCTGCGCGTCATGGGCCGCTTCTTCGACTTCGTGGACGAGCACGGTCCCGGTTTCTCGGCGCTGATGCGTGGCGGCCCGGCGGTGGGCTCGTCGACGACGAACGCGCTCATCGACTCCGTCCGGCAGGCGGCCTACGTCCAGATCCTCGCGCACCTGCGGGTCGCGGCGCCCTCCGCCCGCCTCGAACTCGTCGTCCGGTCCTGGATCTCCCTCGCCGAATCCACGGCCCTGATCTGGCTCGACGGACGCCGTATCCCGCGGGCGGAACTCCAACTCCAACTCGTCCACGACTTCGCTGCGCTCGCGGCGGTGAGCGCGGCCTACGACCCGGAGATGGCGGCCCTCCTCCGCGACATCCTCACGGACGAGCCGGCCGACGGCCCCTTCGCGACCCTGCTGACCCGCCTGTCCGCGCTTGCGCCGGCGGCGTAAGCGGCCCCGCTGCGCCGGGGGCGTAAGCGGGCCCCGCTGCACCGGGGGCGTAAGCGGGCCCCGCTGCGCCGGGGCGCCCCTCTCCGTCTGCGCAGCCCGCACCGGGGGCCGCCTTGCCCACCCTGCCGCCCAAGGCGGCAGATTGCCCAAGGCGGTTGCGGCCCCCCGTCGGGCCGACGCCCCCGGAGGGGGCGGGTGGTGGGAGATGGGCGAGGCGAACCCATCAAGCCCCGAGGCGCAGGGACGGCGCGGCGAACCCATCAAGCCCCTGCGGCGATTGAGCAGCGGGGACCGGGGCGGAGCCCCGAGGCGTAGGGGCGGCGCGGCGGACCCATCAAGCCCCTGCGGCGATTGAGCAGCGGGGGCCGGGGCGGAGCCCCGGGGCGTAGGGGCGGTGGGGTGTCAGGAGGAGATGGCCGAGCGGTAGGACGGGGTCAGGTCGCGGACCTCGGTGGAGAGGTGGACGGCCGACGGGTTCTTGATGTGGGCCGGGAGGGCGGCGAGGACCGCCTCCGTGAGGGCGGACTTCGCCTCCTCCGTACGCCCGGCCAGCAGCGCGATCTCCACGTGGACGAGCGACGCCGGACCGTCACCGACGACCGTCGCGTCAACCCGCCGGAACCGGGTCTTGCAGGCAGCGAGACGCGCCGCCACCGTCTCGACGGCCGCCTGATGCACCGCCGCCGCCAGCCCGTCCCGGTCGAGACGGTCGTCGAGGTCCGCGGAGTGGTCGACGGTGATCTGCGGCATGGGGCGCTCCCGTAATGGTGTGACGTGGTGTGGCCTAGCAACAGTCACCTTCGCCCGGCGGCGCCCCACCGCACAATCACGTCCCGCCCACCGGACACCCGGTCTCAGCGCGGAGCGCCCCGCCGCAACGCCAGCAACGCGATGTCGTCCGCCCGCCCCCGCCCGAACCGCGTCAGCAGCGCGTCGCACAGCTCGCCTGGCTCCTCCGGCGCGACCGCCGCCGCGTGCCGCAACTCCTCCATCGACACCGACAGGTCCACCCCCCGGGTCTCCACGAGCCCGTCCGTGACCATGAGGAGCCGCGCCCCGGGTTCGAGGTCGAAGACGGTGGGCTCGGGGTGCGGCAGCCCGATCCCGAGCAGCGGCCCCACCGCATCCGCGTACCGGACCTCGCCGTCCACCGGCACGATCAGCGGCGGAATGTGCCCCGCGTTGGCCACCCTCGTACGCCCGGTGGCCGGGTCGACGAGGGCCAGGCACAGCGTCGCGGTGAGCTGCGGGTGGTAGTGCTGGAGCAGCCGGTCGAGGCGGGCCACGAGGTGGGCGGGGCGCGGGTCCTCCAGGCAGTAGGCGCGCAGCGCGTGCCGCAGCTCGACCATCACGGTGGCCGCGTCCAGCGAGTGCCCCACCACGTCCCCGACGCCGACGAGCACCCCCTCGGGCGTGGGCAGCGCCGCGTAGAAGTCGCCGCCCATCTCGGCCTCCTGGGAGGCGGGCTCGTACCGGAAGTCGATGTCGACACCGGGGAACGCGGGCAACTCGGCGGGCAGGAAGTTCCGTTGCAGCGTATGAGCGACATGACGTTCCTGCTCGTACAGGACGAGGGGTTCCGCGGCGAGCGCGATGGCCCGCGCGAGCTGCGCGACGAGCGGGCCGAGCCGGCCGTCCGGATCGGGGAAGCCGGGCGTGGCGAGGCACACGGCGAGCCGTCCGTCGCGGGTGCGGGCGAGGGTGAGCCGGGCGCCGCCGGGCCCGAAGTACGCGTGCGGCCACGCGGCCGCCGGCTGCACCGTGCTGCGCACCCCGCCGGGCCCGCAACTGACCTGCCGCACAAGGTCGGTGGCCCGCTCGCGCGCCTCGGCGTCCGGCGCGACGAACCGCGAGCCGTTCCTGGACAGGCCCGTGTGCACCGCGCCGCGGTCGCCGAGGACGAAGACGGCGGCGTCGCTCCCGGTGAGCCGGGCCGTCGCGGCGGACGCCGTCCTGGCGAGCTCGGCGAGGCTGCGGGCGCCCTGTACGTCGACGACGGTCTGGGACAGCAGCGTCAAATGGTCGAACTGGGCCTGCGTATCGGTGAGTTCACGCACCCCGCGGAGCGCGGCTCGCACCACGGCGCGGATCTCCTCCGGCTCGGCGGGCACCGTCAGATACGCCTCGCCGCCCGCGTCGAGGGCCCGGCAGCGCTCCTCGGGCCCGGAGGGCCGGGCGGAGAAGTGCACGATGGGGATCCCGGCGAGCGAGGGCAGCGCCTTGACCCTGCGGCACAGCTCGAACCCGCTGAGGTCGGGCAGCCCGACGTCCACGAGCGCCACATCGGGCAGCGCACCCGTGCGCAGCCGCACGTCGAGTTCGATGAGCGCCTCGCCGGCCGAGCCGACGGGGACGACGACATGGCCCGCGCGGCTCAGGACGGCGCCGAGGGCATACCTGTTGGCGGCGCTGTCGTCGACCACAAGGACCGTGCATCCGGTGTCGGTCCCTGGCGTCCCTGGTCCCTGAACCATGGAGTTCACGAGAAGGCCCCTCAAGAGGCGGCGCGGTGCGGCCCCCGCGGCTCGCACCGGACCAAGCTACCGCCGGATCCCCGGGCGGCGGCCCGGCCTTCGTACGGTTCACCGATCCGGGTGGCGCCGCCCCAACCTGGCTTACCCGCCTGGCATTTCCCGCCCGGCACTTCCCGTCCGTCGGGCCGTGCGGCTTCGGTGGGCAACGCGGCGGGTGACGGGTAAGGTCGCGTCCCGTGACCGCACGCCTTGCCGACATCGCAAGCCAAGCGGGGGTCAGCGAAGCGACCGTCAGCCGCGTGCTCAACGGAAAGGCGGGCGTCGCCGCGGCCACCCGTCAGTCCGTCCTCGCCGCACTCGACGTGCTCGGCTACGAGCGCCCGGTGCGCCTCAAGCAGCGCAGCGCGGGCCTGGTCGGCCTGATCACCCCGGAACTCGAGAACCCGATCTTCCCGGCGCTCGCCCAGGTCGTGGTGCAGGCCCTGACCCGGCAGGGGTACACGCCGGTCCTGGCCACCCAGACCCCCGGCGGCTCCACGGAGGACGAGCTCACCGAAATGCTCGTCGACCGCGACGTCAGCGGCATCATCTACGTCTCGGGGCTGCACGCCGACACCACCGCCGACACCCAGCGCTACGAACGCCTTCGCGGCCAGGGCGTCCCCTTCGTCCTCGTCGACGGGTACGCGCCCGGCGTCGCGGCCCCCTTCATCTCGCCGGACGACCGGGCGGCGGCCCGCCTCGCGGTCACCCACCTCACCTCGCTCGGCCACACCCGGATCGGGCTGGCCGTCGGGCCGCGCCGCTTCGTGCCCGTACAGCGGAAGATCGAGGGGTTCGTGCGCACGATGGCGGAGCGGCTCGACCTGCCGGCCGACGACGTCGAGCACGACCTCGTCCAGCACTCCCTCTACACCCTGGAGGGCGGGCAGGCGGCGACGGCGGCGCTGCTCGACCGGGGCTGCACGGCCGTGGTGTGCGCGAGCGACATGATGGCGCTCGGCGCGGTCAGGGCGGTGCGCGAGCGCGGCCTCGACGTGCCGAAGGACGTGTCGGTGGTCGGTTTCGACGACTCTCCGCTGATCGCGTTCACCGATCCGCCGCTGACCACGATCCGCAAGCCGGTGCACGCGATGGGCCAGGCGGCGGTGCACACGCTGCTCGAAGAGGTGGGCGGCACGCCCGCGCCGCCCAGCGAATTCGTGTTCATGCCGGAGCTGGTGGTGCGCGGGTCCACGGCCGCGGCGGCAGCGGCGTCCTCAGGGGTGTCCGTAGGGGTACGACCTCGTCCGTAGGGCGTAGCGGGTGCGTGCGTGACCCGCCCAAGGGATGATCGGTCGGGGGGTCGTAATCTGGCAGACTCTGTGCCTATGGGTGAAACGACCGTGACGACACGTGAAGGCCGAAAAGGGCCCACATCATCACCCATCGCGGAAGACCGCATCGCGGAAGACCGCGCGGGGCGTCGCCTTCGGGCGCCGCGGCGTCCGCGACTCTGGTTCGAGATCCTGCTGATCGCCGTGAGTTACTACACGTACTCGCTGATCCGCAACGCGGTCCCGGAGCAGAAGGAACAGGCGCTGCGCAATGCCGACTGGATCTGGCGGGCGGAACACAGCCTGGGGATCGCCGTCGAGCAGACCATCAACCATGCCGCGAATTCGGTGAGTTGGCTCATCGTAGGCATGAACTACTACTACGCGACACTGCACTTCGTCATCACGTTGGGCGTGCTGGTGTGGCTGTTCCGCCGCCATCCCGGGCGCTATGCGGCGACCCGTCTCGCGCTGTTCGCGACGACGGCGGTCGCCCTCGTCGGCTACTACTTCTATCCGCTGGCGCCGCCGCGCCTGATGACCGGCGGCGGCTTCGTCGACACCGTGGCCGTCCACCACACCTGGGGCTCGATGGCCTCCGGCAACCTCAAGAACATGTCGAACCAGTACGCGGCGATGCCGTCGATGCACATCGGCTGGTCGCTGTGGTGCGGCATGACGATCTTCGCGCTCGCCTCGGTGCCGTGGGTGCGGGTCCTCGGCCTGCTCTACCCGGCGCTGACCCTGCTGGTCATCGTGGCGACGGCGAACCACTTCTGGCTGGACGCCGTGGGCGGCATGGCGTGCCTGGCGTTCGGCTTCGCGGTGGCGCGGGCCTGGTACGGGGCGCTGCCGTATGCGCTGCCGCGCCTGGTGACGCCGCCGTTGCTGCCGGCGAAGGTGTGAGGGGCGGCGCCTTTGGGTGCCGCCCCGCCCTGCGTCACGCGCTGCGGTGCGTGATCCGACCGTCGGTGACGGTGAGGACGACGGGGGCCTCGGCGAGTTCGTCGGCGGGGGCGGTGACCGGGTCGAGGCCGAGCACGGTGAGGTCCGCGCGCAGGCCGACCGCGATCCGCCCGGCCTCCGCGGCCTGACCCGCGGCGATCGCCGCGTGCGAGGTGACGCCCTCCAGCGCCTCGAGTCCGGTGAGCCCCTGCCCCGGCCCGGCCGCGCCCTCCGGCACCCGCGCCGTCGCGAGCACCTTCCGGGCGTCGTAGTGGGCGATCGGCCAGTCGGAGCCGAGGGCGAGGGTGGCGCCCGCGTCCCGCAGGTCCCGGGTGCGCCAGGCGCGGGCGGCGCGCTGCTCGCCGAGCCGCTTGGACCACTCGTCGCTGTGGTCGCCCTTCGTGTACGCGGTGTGGGGCGGCTGCATCGAGGCGGTGACGCCGAGCGCGGCGAACCGCGGAATCGTGTCGTCGGGCACGGACTCGATGTGCTCGACGCGGTGTGCGTTCCTGCCGCTCCCGCCGAGCGCCTCAATGGTGTCGAGTGCGTGCCGCACGGCGGCGTCGCCGATGGCGTGCGTCGCGGTGCGCACTCCGGCGGCGTGCAGGTGACGTACGGCTTCGCTGTACGCGGCCGGGTCCGGCCAGAACGCGTCGGTGCCCTGCCCGTGGCAGTCGGCGTGCTCAAGCCAGGCGGTGCCGCCCTCGACGGTGCCGTCCATGAAGAACTTGACGCCGCCGACCTGCCAGCGGCGCCCGCCGCGCTTCTGCAGCTCGACGAGTTCGTCGAGCCCGGCGCGGTCCACGCCGGGCATGCACCAGGGCGAGATCGTGAGCCGGAGCGGGAGGTCTGCCTCCTGTTCAACGGCGGCGAGCAGATCGAGGTCGGCGCCGTCCATGACGTGCGCGCCGGTCAGCCCGGTGGCGGCCATCGCGCTCAGCAGCTCGACGAGCCCGGCACGGCGTGCCTCGTACGAGGCCCGGGGCGCGACCTCGTACACGAGATCCATGGCGGCGTGCTCGACGAGGTGCCCGGTGGGCCGCCCCTCGCCGTCGCAGACGATCTCGGAGCGCTGGGCGAAGGAGCGCGGTCCTGTGATCCGCGCGGCGGCGAGGGCGGCGCCGCTGACGAGGGCGGAGTGGCCGTCGTAGAGGCGCAGGAAGGCGGGGGCGCCGTCGAGGACGTCCTCGATCAGCTCGCGGTGGATGGGGCGGCCCTCGAAGGCGTTGTGGTCGAGCCCCCAGCCGACGACCCAGCCGCCGTCGAGCCGTGCTGCTGTGCGCAGGGCGGAGCGGAGTGCGGCCAGGTCCTGTACGCCGGTGAGGTCGACGCCGGTCGCCATTTCCAGGCCCCACACGGGGTGACTGTGCGAGTCGACGAAGCCGGGGACCACGTGGGCGCCTTCGAGGTTCAGGTGTTCCGTGGTGGGGCCGAGCCAGTCGCGTACGAGGTCGTGGGTGTCACCCACGGCGACGATGCGGCCTCCGGCCACGGCCAGGGCGGTGGCCTCCGGCCGGGGCGGGTCGAGGGTGCGGATGTGGGTGTGGGTGAGGAGGAGGTCGGCGGATGCCATGGTGCGGACGACTCCGTTTCCGGTGGGCGGCTGCGGCTGGGCGTGTGGCTGGGTTCTTTTGCGCAGTTCCCCGCGCCCCTGAGAGGGGCGTTGGTTGTGGCTGGGTGGGGGAATCGAGCCCCTGCGGCGATTGAGCAGCGGGGTTTGGGGCGGAGCCCCAAGCGTGGGGGGAGTTACTGGCCGAACGTTGCGTAGGTCGTGGGGCGCGTGCGGCGGAGGCGGAGGGCCAAGGCGAGGCCGAGGATGAAGACGGCGGGGGCCACCGCCAGGAGGATCCAGTTGACCAAGGGGGACGCGCCCGTGAAGAGGTCGATGTGCGTGGCGACCAGGGTGATGGCCACAGCGAGGAGGAGGGTTGCCGCAATGGGGGCCACCATCGTCCGGAGGACACCCTCCTGGTGCGTGATGCGGCGGAAGAAGAAGGGGACCGCGAGCGCCGCGAGGAGTTGGAGGGCCATCAGGCCCAGCATTCCGGGGGTGTTGACCCAGAGGAGGAGCTGGTCGTACGGGTCCGCCCCTGCCGCCCAGAAGCCGAGTACGACGACCGCCCCGAGGACGGTTTGCGCGAGCCCGGCGACGTACGGCGAACGGTGCTTGGGGTGGATACGGGCGACCGCGCGCGGCAGCACGCCCTCGTCGGCGAGAGCGAGTGCGTACCGGTTGATGGCGTTGTGGAAGGCGAGGAGGGAGGCGATGACGCTGGTGACGATGAAGACGTGCATCAGGTCGGCCGCCCAGCCCCCGACGAACGTGGTGATGGCGGTGAAGAAGAGGTTCGCCGGGTCGTCACCCGCCGCCTTGACGACGTGTGCGTCGCCGAAGGACTGGATCGCGATCCAGACGGTGAAGGCGTAGAAGAGGCCGAGGAACGCGACCGCGATGTACGTCGCACGCGGCACCGTACGGTCCGGATCGCGGGCCTCGCGCCGGTAGATGACGGTCGACTCGAACCCGGTGAACGCGGCGAAGGCGAAGGCCAGGACGGCCGCCGTACCCGGTACGAGGACGTTGCCGGGCGCGAAGGAGGCGGCGGAAAGGCCGTGCGCGCCGCCCTTGAGGAGGACGCCGCCCGCGAGGAGGACGAGGATGCCGGTCTCCGCGACCAGCAGTACGCCGAGGAGCTTCGCGCCGAAGTCGATCGAGCGGAAGCCGCCGTACCAGATGACGGCGAGGCCGACGAGGGAGACCGGGAGCCAGGGGACGTCCGCGCCGAACAGGGAGTGCACGGTGTCCTGGGTGGCGGAGCCGAGGAGTCCGTAGACGCCGATCTCCATGCCGTTGTAGCCGACCATCGCGAGCAGCGCCGCCCCGATCCCGGCCGGACGGCCGAGGCCCTGCGCGATGTACGAGTAGAAGGCGCCGCCGCCGGTGACGTGGCGGCTCATCGTGGTGAAGCCGATGGCGAAGACGGCGAGGGTGATGCCGGCGAGCAGGTATCCGGCGGGCGCTCCGACGCCGCCGAGGGAGATGGCGATGGGCGCGACGCCCGCCATGACGGTGAGCGGGGCGGCGGCGGAGACGACGAAGAACGCGATGTCGGACGTGCCGAGGGTGCCGGTGCGAAGGCTGGGTGGCGCGTCCGGTGGGGCGCCGGGGTCGGCGCCGGCTTCGGTCTTCGGAGAGGTCACGGACGTGCGTACGGACATGCGTAGGGAAGCCCTTCTGGCGGCAGGCCCGCACTGCGGACGGGCGTAAATCTAAAGGCTTTTGGTTTTTCGCAATGTAACCTCCCGTTGGGCTCACGGGAAGACCCGATTTTGAGGAGGGATCCGGATGGGGCGGCCGCGCACACCTCTCCTTGACCGGGAGCGGATCGCGACGGCGGCGCTGGCGATCGTGGACGCGAACGGGGAGTTCAGCGTCCCGCAGGTGGCGCGCAGGCTGGGCGTGCAGGCGGGTTCGCTGTACCACCATGTGGACGGCCGCGACGGCATCGTGGAGCTGCTGCGCGAGCGGATCTGCTCCGCGATCGACGAGGCGCCGCTGGCCTCGGGGCTGCCGTGGGACGAGGCGCTCGCCGGGTGGGCCCGCTCCTACCGTGCGGCGTTCGCCGCGCATCCCAAGGCGATTCCGCTCCTTACGACGCATCCGGTGCGGGCGCCGAGGGTGATCGCGCAGTACGAGTTGGGGGTGGCGCTGTTGCTGGAGGCGGGGTTCGCGTTGCCGGACGTGATGCCGGTGATCATCGCCTTGGACAACATGGTGCTGGGGTCGGCGTTGGACGTGGCGGCGCCGGACACGATGTGGGAGCCGGCGCAGGAGGGGCAGGCGCCGCTGCTTGAGCGGGCGTTGGCGGCGGGGGCCGAGGGGCGCCGTACGGATGCGGCGTTCGAGTTAGCGCTCAGTGGGTTCGTGGAGCGGTGTCGGGTGCTGCTGGAGGCGTAAGCGTGCTGGAGGAGTAAGCGTGCTGGAGGAGTAAGCGCCGCGTAGGGCCGTGGGACGTTCGTCCCGTGCGTTCGCGACCGATGGCATCTGCCGTTGGGGCGCGTGCCGGAGGACCGTCGTAAGTCCGAGTACGGACGACGGAGGGACGGGTTCATGGCGACGGCACTCAAGGACGCGGCGGGTGTGAAGGGGGCGGCTCCGGGGGATGCCGCCCACCCGTTCGCCGCGCTGCGGCGGGGGTACGTCTCCGGCGACGAGCGGGTGGACGCGGCGGTGGCGCTGGCCCACCGTGGCCCTTCGGGTCTGCCGTGGCTGTCGGCGACGACCTCGGCCAAGGTGCGGTAGCGGCCCCCGTCCCCCACGCCCCGGGGCTCCGCCCCGGACCCCGCGCCTCAAACGCCGGCGGGGCTTGAAAAGATCGGGGCTCTGCCCCGCGCCCCGCTGCTCAATCGCCGCAGAGGCTTGAGTTACCTACGCCCCCGCGCGGCCAGCGGCGTCACCCGTCGTAGAACCGCTCCTCCACCACCGCCCGCGCGCGGCGCGTGATGCGGCGGTAGTCGTCGAGCATGTCGCCGACGTGGCCGGGGTCGTACCCCAAGTAGCGGCCCACGGCGCCGAGTTCACGCCCGTCCGAGGGAAACGTGTCGCCGGGCCTGCCCCGGACCAGCATCACGGCGTTGCGCACCCGCGAGGCCAGCACCCACGCCTCGTCGAGCGTCGCCGCGTCCTCCGCGGAGATCAGCTCGGCGGCACACGCCGCGGCCAGCGCCTCCCGGGTACGGGTCGTGCGCAGCCCCGGTTCCACCCACCCGTGCCGCAGCTGAAGCAGCTGCACCGTCCATTCGACGTCCGACAACCCACCACGCCCCAGCTTCGCGTGCAGCGTGGGGTCGGCGCCGCGCGGCAACCGCTCCGACTCCATACGTGCCTTGAGGCGGCGGATCTCCAGGACGGCGTCGTCGCCCAGCCCTTCGGCGGGATAGCGGAGCGGGTCGACGAGTTCGATGAAGGAGCGGCCCAACTCCTCGTCCCCTGCGACCGGTTCGGCCCGGAGCAGCGCCTGCGACTCCCACACCAGCGACCAGCGCCGGTAGTACGCCTCGTAGGACTTGAGGGTGCGTACGAGAGGGCCGGACTTGCCCTCCGGGCGCAGGTCCGCGTCGATCAGGAGTGGCGGGTCGGAGCTCGGGAGCGCCAGCAGGCGGCGCATTTCCGAGACGACCTTGTTCGCGGCCTGCGCCGCCTCGTGATCGCTGACGCCCTCGCGGGGCTGGTGCACGAACAGCACGTCGGCGTCGGAGCCGTAGCTCAGCTCGTGCCCGCCGAAGCGGCCCATGCCGATGACGGCGAAACGGGTGGGAAGCGTATCGCCCCAGCCGTCACGGACGACGGCGCGCAGCGTCCCGTCGAGGGTCGCGGCCGTCAAGTCCGATACGGCGGCGCCCACTTGGTCCACGAGCGCGCCCTGGTCGGCGACGGCGGGCGTGTCCTCGGTGCCGTACGAGGCGATGATGTCGGCGGCCGCCGTGCGCAGCAGCTCTCGCCGGCGCACCGCGCGCGCCGAGGTGACCGCCTGCTCGCCGTCGTCCGCGCGCCGCACCGCCGCGAGCGTCTCCTGCGCCAACTGCCCGTGCCCGCGCGGCTCCAGGCCCCGTACGTCGCCGAGCAGCGCCACCGCTTCGGGGGCGCGCATGAGGAGGTCGGGGGCGAGGCGTCCGGCGGAGAGGATGCGGGCGAGGTTCTCGGCCGCCGCGCCCTCGTCGCGCAGCAACCGCAGATACCAGGGCGTCTTGCCCAACGCATCGGAAACCTTACGGAAGTTGAGCAGCCCCGCGTCCGGGTCCGCCGAGTCCGCGAACCAGCCGAGCAGCACCGGCAACAGCGTCCGCTGGATGGCCGCCTTGCGGGAGACCCCGGACGCCAACGCCTCCAGGTGGCGCATCGCGGCGCTCGGGTCGGCGTAGCCGAGCGCGACGAGGCGTTCGCGGGCGGCGTCCGCGCGCAACCTCGTCTCGCCGGGCGCGAGTTGGGCGACGGCATCGAGCAGCGGCCGGTAGAACAACTTCTCGTGCAGGCGGCGGACGACGGAGGTGTGCCGCTTCCAGGCACGCTTGAGATCGGTGATGGGTTCGGTGCGCATGCCCATCGAGCGGCCGATGCGGCGCAGGTCGGCATCGTCCTCCGGGACGAGGTGGGTGCGGCGCAACTTGTAGAGCTGGATGCGGTGTTCGAGGGTGCGCAGGAAGCGGTAGGCGTCGTCGAGCTGCACGGCGTCGACCCGGCCCACGTACCCGCCGTCGGCGAGGGCGGCGAGCGCGTCGAGGGTCGTCCCGCTGCGCAGCGCCGCGTCCGACCGCCCATGCACCAACTGCAGTAGCTGGACGGCGAATTCGACGTCACGCAGACCGCCGGGCCCCAGCTTCAGCTCGCGGTCCTTCTCCCCCGCCGGGATGTTCGCCACGACCCGCTTGCGCATCTTCTGCACGTCGGGCACGAAGTTCTCCCGCTCGGACACCTGCCACACCATCGGCGACACGGCCTCGACGTACTCCTCGCCGAGTTCGAGGTCACCGGCGACGGGCCTGGCCTTCAGCAGCGCCTGGAACTCCCAGGTCTTGGCCCAGCGCTGGTAGTAGGCGAGGTGCGAGGAGAGAGTGCGGACGAGCGGGCCGTTGCGCCCTTCGGGGCGCAGGTTGGCGTCGACGGGCCAAATGGTCCCCTCGACCGTCGTGTCGGAGCAGATCCGCATCAGGTGCGAGGCGAGCCGGGTGGCGGCCTGCAGCGCCTTCTGCTCGTCGCCGCTCCCGTCGGCGGCCTCCGCGACGAAGATGACGTCGACGTCGGACACGTAATTCAGCTCGTGGCCACCGCACTTGCCCATCGCGATCACGGCGATCCGGCACAGCGCGGCGTCGGCGGGCGCGGCGGTGCGGGCGATGGCGAGGGCCGCGCGGAGCGTCGCCGTCGCCAGGTCGGCGAGTTCGGCGGCGGTCTCCGTGATGTCGGTGGTGCCGCACACGTCGCGGGCGGCGATGGACAGCAGACAGCGCCGGTAGGCGACGCGCAGCGACACCTCGTCGGTGGCGTCGGCGAGCCCCCGCTCGAACTCCTCAACGCCCGGGTGCAGATCGCTCGGCTCGTACGTGACCAGGGCCCGCCAGTCCTGCGCGTGCCGGGCGAGGTGGTCGGCCAGCGCCTCCGACGCCCCGAGCACGCCGAGCAGCCGGTCGCGCAGCGGCTTGGCGGCGACGAGCGTGTCGAGGAGCTCCCGCCGCCCCGCCTCGTCGTCCTGCGCCTCCACGAGACGTACGAGCCCGAGCAGCGCCAGATCCGGGTCGGCGGCGGCGCCGAGCGCGTCCAGGAGCAGCGGGTCGGCGCGCACGGCCGACAGCCCGGGGGCGTCGAGCAGCCGCTCGGCCGCGGACGGGTCGGTGAACCCGAGACGCAGCAGCCGCGTGAAGGTGCTGCTCCTGCGCCCACCCGTCCACCGTCCGCCTTCCTGCGGCACCGACATCATCGCCCCGGCCTCCTGTTCGATCAACGGTGGCCTTGAGCCTACTGCGCCGAGGGCGGCACCGATGAGTTGCGACGGCGCGGCAGGTCCCCATCTACGTACGAGAGATCCGTACGCGAAATCCGTACGGGAGGTCCGTACGCGAGATCCGTACGCGAAGCCCGTGCGCGAAGTCCGCACGGGGAAAGGACCACCCACGATGCCGCACGACACCCCGCACGACACTCCGCATGCCACCCCGCATGCCACCCCGCATGCCACCCCGGTCGCCTCGATCGACCCCCGGTACAGCTCCCCCGGCGCCGAACCCACCCCCTGGGCGGCGGCCGAACGGCTGCTGGCCGGAGCCGAACTCTTCTGGCTCTCCTCCGTCCGCCCCGACGGCCGCCCGCACGTCACCCCGCTCCTCGGCATCTGGCAGGACGGCGCCCTGCACTTCACCTCCGGCGACCGGGAACGCAAGTCGCTGAACCTCGCCGAGAACCCGAACGTCGTCCTCACGACCGGCACGAACGCCTGGGCCGCGGGGTTCGACGTGGTGGTCGAGGGGCGGGCGGTGCGGGTCACGGAAACGGAACGGCTGCGTTCCCTCGCCAAGGCATGGGAGGAGAAGTACGGTCCGGCATGGCACTTCGAGGTCCGTGCCGACGGGGCGTTCCAGGGCCAGGAGGGACCTTCCCTGGTCTTCGCGGTCGCGCCGCACACGGTCTTCGGCTTCGGCAAGGGCGAACGGTTCACCCAGACCCGCTGGCGGTTCGAGTAACCGCCCGGCACCCGTGACATCCCTGACACCCGTGAGAGGACTGAGAGGACAGGCCATGGAGATGACCCTGGAAGTGATCGCCGTCCCGGTCTCCGACATCGACCGGGCCAAGGCGTTCTACGTGGACAAGGTCGGCTTCCGCTGCGACGTCGACCGCGAGGTGCTGCCGGGCGCCCGCGTCGTGCAGCTCACGCCCCCGGGGTCCGGCTGCTCGATCGCCCTCGCCGTGGGCATCCCGAGCCCGACGGGCACCGGCACGCCCGGTACGTACCACGGCCTGCAACTGTGCGTCACCGACATCAAGGCGGCCCACGAGGAGCTGCGCTCACGCGGCCTGGACGTATCCGAACCCATCCAGTACGCCCCGGACGACGGCGGCACCTTCATGCACTTCACCGACCCGGACGGCAACGGCTGGGCGATCCAGGAGTACCGCAAGCGCGCGACGGAGCCGCTGCGGGACACGTTGTAGCGCTGGGGCAGACCGAGGACGGGCCGGGTCCTGCCCCGGCCCGTTCGCCGTGCCCGCCGGAGCCAGACGCCACCCACGCCCGAGTCGACCACGTCAACCGCTCCGGCCCGCCTGATCGGCCCGCAGTTCCGCCCAGACGGTCTTGGTGAGACCGTCGTCCGGCAATTGGACGCCCCAGGCCGTGGCGAGGCTGTGGACGATCACTAGACCCCGCCCCGCTACCACTGCCGCTGCCGCGGTCACGTCGGGCATGGCGGCAGGCTGGGGTGGCAGCCGGTCGGGGCGGGTGTCGGTGACCTCGATACGGATGCGGTGCGCGTCGTCGTCGGCCGGGTCCAGGCGCAGCGCCAGGCGGAAGTCACGGCCGCGGGTATGGCCGTGCGTGATGGCGTTCGCCGCCAGTTCGGCGACGACGAGGGCGGCCCGTTCGGCGGCATCACTCCCGAACTCGACTCCCCAGTCCGCGAGTTGCTGACCGGCAAGGCGCCGGGCGAGGCGGGCGCCACGCGGGGTGGAAGTGAGGCGCACGTTGAAGTGGCGGGCAGGAATGGCCGACGGGGCCGGGGACGGGTGAGCGGTTCGCTGGTTCACACCACTCAGCGTGATGACCACCCAGCACCGCGAACAGCTTCGCCGCCGATACGGAACGCAACTGTCGGGTGGTCGGCACGAGTTGTACGGCCTGTCGGGCGTGACCCGCGTACCGTGAACCGCGACGACACCGACACGGAACGTAACTGTCGGCGGTGCAACGGGAGGTGGGCGGCATGGCGGGTACGGAGGCGGAGACGGAGCGGGATCAGGGGGCCGAGGAGGAGGCGAGGCAGGACTGGGACGAGGGGGTCTCCGAGGTTCTGGAGCTCGTGGGGCGTCAGGTTCGGCGATGGCGCGAGCGGGCCGGGATGACGCAGGCCGAGCTGGGCACCGCCATCGGCTACACCGAGCATCAGGTGTCGGCGGTGGAGCGGGGGCGCCGGATCCCGAAGGCGGTGCTGCTGGAGCGTGCCGATCAAGTTCTGGGCGCGCAGGGGATGTTGGCGGAGTTCAAGGAGGACATGGAACGGGCCCGCTACCCGCGGAAGGTCCGGGATTTGGCCAAGGTGGAAGCGACCGCAGCGGAGCTGAGCGCGTATGCCTGTCACCAGATCCACGGGCTGCTCCAGACCCCGGACTACATCCGCGCCCTGTACGAGATGCGTCAGCCCGCACTGGAGGAAGACCTCATCGAGCAGTACGTTGCGGCGCGGCTGGCCCGCCAGAAGATCCTGGAGCGGCACCCCGCCCCCAACTTCAACTTCGTTCAGGAGCAGGTGACCCTGCAACGTCCGCTCGGTGGCAGGATGGTCCTGCGCGGGCAGCTCGAACGCCTGCTGGAGATCGGGCAGTTGAGGAACGTGCAGATCCAGGTGATGCCGACAAGTCGCGAGGACCACGCCGGACTCGGCGGCTCTTTCCTGCTGATCGATCCGCTCGGCGGCCCCAAGGCGGGGCACATCGAGGCGCAGCACCTCAGCCGCTTGATCACCGAGCGGAACGAACTCCGCCGTCTGGAAACCCAGTATGGGATCATCCGCGCGCAGGCTCTCACGCCACGGGAGTCGCTGGCGTTCATCGAAAAAGTGCTGGGAGAGACATGACGATCAGGCCCCCCGCCGACGGCGCCGCCGGACTTGAGTGGTTCAAGAGCAGCTACAGCAGCAACGAAGGGCCCGAGTGCGTCGAGGTCGCCACAACGCCCCGCACCGCGCACGTACGCGACTCGAAGAACGCGCTGGGCGCGCGACTGGCCTTCGGCGCGGAGGGATGGAGCGCCTTCGTCTCGTACGTGGGTGAGGTGCGGTAGACGTAGGCGGGCGCATCAGCAACCCGGCTGGATTCAGGGCTAGCTACCCCTCGGGCCGCCATCCGATGGGGTGACACGGCACGCCATCGCGGCACGAGAGTTGCTTATCTGCAACAGTTGCGCCATGAGAAGCGAGGCGCTCGGACGGCTTTCGGAGCTGTCCCAATATCAGTGGGGTCTGGTCACGACGAGTCAGACGGCACACCTTGGAGTGCGGCGCTGGGAGCTGCACCGCCTGGTGGCCGACGGCGCCCTCGAAGCCATCGGATTCGGTGTGTACCGGATCTCCGGCGCTCCAGCGGTCCCCCTGCTCGACCTGCGGGTCGCCTGGCTGCAGCTCGCTCCGTCGAAGGCCGTTGAAGAGCGTGTGGTCGCCGAGGGAGTGGTGTCTCACACCAGCGCGGCACAGCTCTATGGAGTGGGCGACTTCGAACCGGATGCCTATGAGTTCACCGTGCCGTACCGCAGACGGACGCGTCGCCAGGACCTGCGGCTGCACCGTGCTGCGGTGACGGACGAGGAGGTCGACTGGCTCGATCAGCTACCGGTCACACGGCCCGGGCGGCTGGCACGCGATCTGCTCGAAGCCCGCTACGACGGCGTGCACATCGGGCAGGTCATGGCCGATCTGCTGGACCGACGGCTCGCGAAGCGGGCCGAACTCATCCGCGCGGCGGCCCCGGCCGCTGCCGCGTACGGGATGCCGGCCGGAGACGGGGTCGCACTCGTCGACGGTCTTGTGGAATCGGCCACGGGCCACCCGGCACTCCATCGCCGTACCGCCAGGAGGCAGCCATGACCCACGAGACCCGCTTCCCCTACCAAACACCCAGGGCCTTCGAGACCGCCCTGACCACCCGCTTCAAGAAGCTTGCGGGGAGCAGTGCGTTCAGCCACGCGCAGCTCCGGCGGCAGTTCGCCTACGATCGATTGCTTGCCCGCTGCTTCGTGGAGGAGGACAGGCATCGATGGATCCTCAAGGGCGGCATCTCCATGCTGGCCCGCCTGGAACAGGCGCGGCACTCCGCCGACATCGATCTCGCCGTCGAGGCGGAGAGCCTGACCGGCGCGCTCACCGGTCTTCGCAGGGCGACGAGCCGTGACCTCGGCGACCACTTCACCTTCGAGCTCTCGGAGCCGCGGAGCCTGGTCCAAGGAGTCGAAGGGGTCAGGGTCCCCGTCCAGGCGCTCCTGGGACGCAGGGTGTACGAGAAGTTCCACGTCGACCTCGTAACAGGCGTCCAGGTCACGGGAGTTCCCGAGATGTCCGAGCCGATCGTCGCGCTGGACATCCCGGGGCTCGTCCGCCCCGACTACCGGCTCTATCCGCTCGCCGACAGCGTCGCCGACAAGGTCTGCGCCATCGTCGAGCGGCACCAGGGCCGGCCGAGCACGCGATTCCGGGACCTGTGCGATCTGGTGCTCATCGCGCGAAGTCAGTCACTCGGAGCTGCCGATCTGCGCAGGCGTTCGTCGGGCCAGCACTCGCCGGGACCGTGTCCTGCGGGCGGTGGGTTCCCGAGCGTTTGCTGTGGGGCGGTAACTGATCGACATGTGGCCCGGGAACGGCATACACGTCATCCACTGGGGACCGGTCCAGGACCGACCGGGACGTGCAGTTCCGACACATCCAGGCCACCGCCGAACGCTTCCTCGCCGACGGCGAGCCGGTGATCAGCGTCGACGCGAAGAAGAAGGAAGCGATCGGAAATTACCAGCGCGCCGCCCGTGCCTGGGGGCCCAAGAGTGTCCCGGTCCAGATCGACGATCACGCCGCCCGGCCGACGCCGACATGATTACCCCGTACGGGATCTACGACCTCGGCGAGGACGGCGGCTGGGTCAACGTCGGCACCGACCGCAACACCGCCGCCTTCGCGGTGGACTCGATCCGCCGATGGTGTGCCACCCTCGCCCGCGAGATGGGCCTACCGATCACGGTCTGCCACTTCACGCCAGCGACAAGTGAACGGAACAAGGTCGAACACCGGCTGTTCTCCCGGATCACCTGCGCCCGGCGCACGGCCCAGCCGTAGCCAGACAGCCGAGAGGGCCCACGGTCGGCGACCGTGGGCCCTCTCGGCGAAGCGAGCGAAAAACCCTCTGCCTTGTGCCTACAGCACCGGCAGATTCTTCCGCAGCTCGAACGCCGTGACCTCGCTGCGGTACTCCTCCCACTCCTGCTTCTTGTTCCGGAGGAAGAAGTCGTAGACGTGCTCGCCGAGCGTCTCGGCGACCAGTTCCGAACGCTCCATAAGCGCGATGGCCTCGCCGAGGTTCTGGGGCAGGGGTTCGATGCCCATGGCGCGGCGTTCGGCGTCGGAGAGGGCCCAGACGTCGTCGTCGGCGCCCGGGGGGAGTTCGTAGCCCTCTTCGATGCCCTTGAGGCCGGCCGCGAGGAGGACGGCGTAGGTGAGGTACGGGTTGGCGCCGGAGTCGATGGAGCGGACCTCGACGCGGGCCGAGCCGGTCTTGCCGGGCTTGTACATCGGGACGCGGATGAGGGCCGAGCGGTTGTTGTGGCCCCAGCAGATGTAGGACGGGGCCTCGCCGCCGGCGCCTGCCGTGCGCTCGGAGCCGCCCCAGATGCGCTTGTAGGAGTTCACCCACTGATTCGTCACCGCCGAGATCTCCGCCGCGTGCCGGAGCAGGCCCGCGATGAAGGAGCGGCCGACCTTGGAGAGCTGGTACTCGGCGCCCGACTCGTAGAACGCGTTCCGGTCGCCCTCGAAGAGGGAGAGGTGCGTGTGCATGCCCGAGCCGGGGTGTTCCGAGAAGGGCTTCGGCATGAAGGTCGCGTTGACCCCCTGCTCCAGCGCCACCTGCTTCATGACCAGGCGGAACGTCATGATGTTGTCCGCCGTGGAGAGCGCGTCCGCGTAGCGGAGGTCGATCTCCTGCTGGCCGGGAGCGCCCTCGTGGTGGCTGAACTCGACGGAGATGCCCATCGATTCGAGCATCGTGATCGCCTGGCGGCGGAAGTCCATGCCCACGTTCTGCGGGGTGTGGTCGAAGTAGCCGGAGTTGTCGGCCGGCACCGGCTTCGACCCGTCGAGCGGCTTCTCCTTCAGGAGGAAGAACTCGATCTCGGGGTGGGTGTAGAAGGTGAAGCCGAGGTCGGAGGTCTTGGCGAGCGCCCGCTTCAACACATACCTGGGGTCGGCGAACGACGGGGAGCCGTCCGGCATCAGGATGTCGCAGAACATCCGCGCCGTGCCGGGGGCCTCCGCGCGCCACGGCAGGACCTGGAAGGTGCCCGGGTCCGGCTTGGCGATCATGTCGGACTCGTATACGCGGGCGAAGCCCTCGATCGCGGAGCCGTCGAAGCCGATGCCCTCGTCGAAGGCCTGCTCCAGCTCGGCCGGGGCCACCGCCACCGACTTCAGGAAGCCCAGTACGTCCGTGAACCACAGACGTACGAACCGGATGTCGCGCTCCTCCAGGGTGCGGAGCACGAATTCCTGCTGCTTGTCCATCTCTCGCTTCCACCCATCCTTGCTGGTCAGGCCTACTGCGCCCACGCCGACCCATGACTCAACAGGGGACGTGGTCACATCCCACCACACGCCCGTTTCCGACGCGTTGCCGACCTTGATCGTCCTTGATCGGCCGGTGTTGTGTTCATAGTGCCCGTTGACCCCCTCAGGGCCATAGTGCCTGCCATGGCCAGGCCTGCGCGATCGCCTCCCAAAGCCCTGTTTCCCGCACTACGATCAGCGGCCATGGGATCCGACCGGAACAGGTCCAGCGGCAGCTCGCGCCGGGACCGCATACAAGAGATGCGCCGCGCCGAGCAGGCCCGTGAGCGGCGGGGCCGGATCACGGTCGTCGCGGTGAGCGCGGTCGTCGTGGCCGCCCTCGTCGGCGGCGGTGTGTGGCTGGTGACCAAGGACGACGGGGCCGGTGGGTCCGGTGGTTCCGACAAGGCGGATGCCAAGCCCTCCGCCACCGGCCACTTCAAGTACGCCAAGAACGGCGTCGGCACCTGGAGCGAGAAGCTCGGCCGCGACCACGTCGCCTCGAAGGTCGCCTACGCGATGACGCCCCCGGTGGGCGGCAACCACAACCAGGTCTGGATGAACTGCAACGGCGACGTGTACGACAAGGACCTGCCGAACGAGAACGCGGTGCACGCCCTGGAGCACGGCGCGGTCTGGGTGACGTACACCGACAAGGCCGCCGAGAAGGACGTGAAGGCGCTGGCCGCCAAGGTGAAGAAGACGCCGTACTCGCTGATGAGCCCGCTGGCCGGGCAGAAGGATCCGATCATGCTCAGCGCCTGGGGGCACCAGCGGACCGTGAAGAGTGCGAAGGACCCCGCCGTCGACTCCTTCTTCGCCACGTACGTGCAGGGCAAGCAGACCCCCGAGCCGGGCGCCCCCTGTACGGGTGGCCTGAGCGGGTGAGGCGGCGTACCGCCGGTCGGCTGATGGCGGTGCTGCTCGCGGGCGGCGCCGTCACCGGGTGCGCGGGCTCCGGCGGAGACGAGCCCGCTCTGAAGGTGCCTGGCGCCGAGTCCGCGGACGCCGGTTTCGCGCGCGACATGTCGGTGCACCACCAGCAGGCCGTCGAGATGTCCTTCATCGTGCGCGACCGTACGAAGGACGAAGAGGTGCGCCGCCTCGCGTACGACATCGCGCAGACCCAGGCCAACCAGCGCGGCATGCTGCTCGGCTGGCTCGACCTGTGGGAGCTGCCGAAGGTGTCGGCGAAGCCGCCGATGGCGTGGATGGGGATGGGTGACGCGCCGCCTGGTGAGGACGGCGCGCTGATGCCGGGGATGGCGACCAACGCGCAGCTGGAGCGCCTGCGTTCGGACAGTGGGCGGGGCGCCGAGGTGCGGTATCTGCGGCTGATGATCGCGCACCACAAGGGCGGGGTGCACATGGCCGAGGGGTGTGTGCGGCAGTGCGCGGAACCGGCCGAACGGCGCCTCGCGCGCGGCATGGTGGCGTCGCAGGAGTCCGAGATCGAGCTGATGACGGGGATGTTGAAGAAGCGCGGCGCGACCGTCAGCTGACCCTCCGAGCGATCAAATCGGGTGATCCTGACCGTAGTTGAGCCGACTTGACGGCTTCTTGATCGACCCATTTCCCCCGCGTGAACGGTTGTTGGCAAGAGTGGGCTCTCGCTGCGTGTGCGCTACATGCGTACCGCCGCATCTCCAGCACCTCTATCCAGGGGGGTTACAACATGAGATCCCATCGCGGCGCACGCCGCACCCGTGCCGGCCTGAGCCTCGCGGCGACCCTGCCGCTGCTCGCCGGCGCCCTCGCCCTCGCCGCCCCGGCGCACGCCCAGTCCAGCGCCCGCGACACCCTCTCCGGCACCAGGCCGCTGTGGGCAACCGGCGCCGCCGACAAGGGCGACACGGCGGACGGCGGCAAGGTCACCGCGCGCGTCTACCTCGCGGGCCGGGACGCCAAGGGCCTCGCCCAGTACGCGAAGGCCGTGTCCGATCCGTCGTCCGAGCAGTACAAGCAATACCTGAGCGCCAAGGAGGCGCACCAGCGCTTCGGCGCGACGAAGGAGCAGATAGCCCAGGTCACGGCCTGGCTGAAGTCCTCCGGCCTGACCGTGACCGGCTCCACCGCGCGCTATCTGTCCGTGTCGGGCGACGTGGCCGCCGCCGAGAAGGCCTTCGGCACCCAGTTGCACGACTACACCAAGGGCGGCCACACCTACCGCGCCCCGTCCGGCACCGCCTCCGTCCCGGCCTCCCTCGACGGCGCCGTGCTCACGGTGACCGGCCTGGACAGCGCCCCGCACAAGGCGACGAAGAAGACCCAACTGCCGCCGCCGAGCGCCGTGTTCCGCAACGCCGGACCGTTCTCCACGTACTACGGCTCGAACACCGCGACGACGCTCCCGGACGCGTACGGCGGCAAGGCCCCGTACGCCCCGAAGGGCTACACCGGCAAGCAGCTGCGGGCCGCGTACGGCGCCGGGAAGGCGACCGGCAAGGGGGTCAAGGTCGCGATCACCGACGCGTACGCCTCGCCGACCATCGCCAAGGACGCGGCGACGTACGCGCAGAAGCACGGTGACGCGCCGTACAGCACCGGGCAGTTGAAGCAGGTGCTGCCGAAGAAGTACTCGAGGATCAAGGAGTGCGACGCGGCGGGCTGGTACGGCGAGGAGACCCTCGACGTCGAGGCCGTGCACGCGATGGCGCCCGCCGCCGACATCACGTACGTGGGCGGGGCCTCCTGCTACGACGACGATCTGCTCGACTCGCTCGGCAAGGTCGTCGACAACCACCTGGCCGACATCGTCTCCAACTCCTGGGGCGACATCGAGGCCAACCAGACGCCCGAACTGGCCGCCGCCTACGACCAGGTGTTCCAGCTGGGCGCCGTCGAGGGCATCGGCTTCTACTTCTCGTCCGGCGACAACGGCGACAACGTCGCGTCGACGGGTACGAAGCAGGTCGACACGCCCGCCAACTCGGCGTGGGTGACGGCCGTCGGCGGTACGTCCCTCGCCGTCGGCAAGGGCGACACGTACCAGTGGGAGACCGGCTGGGGCACCCTGAAGTCCAACCTCGCGGCGGACGGCAAGAGTTGGACCGACTTCCCCGGCGCGTACACCTCGGGCGCGGGCGGCGGCACCAGCAGGACGGTCGCGCAGCCGGACTACCAGAAGGGCGTCGTCCCTGACGCGCTGGCGGGCGCCAACGGCGGCACGAACCGCGTCGTCCCGGACATCGCCGCGATCGCCGACCCGAACACCGGCTTCCTGGTCGGCCAGACGCAGACCATGCCCGACGGCTCGCAGGGCTACGACGAGTACCGCATCGGCGGCACCTCGCTCGCCGCGCCGGTGATCGCGGGCGTGCAGGCGCTTGCGCAGCAGACGGGCGGCGGCAAGGCGCTCGGCTTCGCGAACCCGGCGATCTACGACCGGTACGGCTCGGCGAAGTACCACGACGTCGTCGACCGGCCGGGCGGCGAGGACCACGCGGTGGTCCGCGTCGACTACGCCAACAGCTACGACTCCTCGGAGGGCCTGCTCACGTCGGTGCGCAGCCTCGGCAAGGACGCCTCCCTGAAGGCCGTCAGGGGCTACGACGACGTGACGGGGGTCGGCTCGCCGGCTCCGGGTTACGTGAACTCGTACCGCCGCTGACCCGCGGACGCCCCGGCTACCGGCTACCGGTACTCGGGGTGGATCCAGCTCGGCTTGCGGAACTTGAGGAACGCGACGGGCGCCGCGATGCCGAGCACGAGCAGCCCGCCGCCGACGATCAGCAGATAGCGCCACAGCGGCCCGGTGTCGTACTGGTCCGGCGGCACGAAGCCGATCACGAGCGCCAGCAGCGAGGCCACGAAGCCGACGCCCGCGACGGCGCTGACGGCCGGGACGACGAAGCCGCGCGGCGCGTCCGGCTGCGTACGCCGCAGCCGCACGACGGCCACGAACATCAGCAGATACGCGACCAGATAGATCTGGATCGTGATGACGGAGAACATCCAGTACTGGCTCGACACGTCGTGGCTGAACGCGTACAGCACCCCGATGAGCGTCGTCAGCACGCCCTGCGCGACCATCACGTTCTGCGGCACGCCGTACTTGTTGAACTTCTGCAGGAACGGCGGCAGATACCCCTCCTGCCGCGACAGCAGCACAAGTCCCTTCGCGGGCCCGGCCAGCCACGTCAGCATGCCGCCGAGCGCCGCGCACACCAGCATCACGCCGACGATCTTCGTCATCCAGCCGACCCCGAAGTGGTCGAAGAACGCCTGGAACGCCTGCATGAGCCCGGCGGTCAGGCTCAGCTCCTTCGCGGGCATGACCCAGCTGATCGCGAGGGCCGGGAGGATGAAGATGAGGAGTACGAGGCCGGTCGCGAGGAAGACCGAGCGCGGGTACTCGGCGCGCGGGCTGCGCAGCGAGGACACGTGCACGCCGTTCATCTCCATGCCCGCGTAGGACAGGAAGTTGTTGACGATGAGGACGAGGCTCGCGAGGCCCGTCCACGGCGGCAGCCAGTGACTCCCGTCCATCGGCGCGGCCGACGGATTGCCCTGCCCGAGGAAGACGAGCCCGAGCACGACGAGCACGACGCCCGGGATGAGCGTGCCGATGATGAGCCCGAGGGAGGACAGCCCGGCGATGGTCTTCGTGCCGCGCGAACTCACGTACACACCGGCCCAGTACAGGACGACGATGCAGATCGCGACGTACAGGCCGTTCTCGGCGAGGCTCGGGTGGATGACGTACGCGAAGGTGGACGCCACGTAGGCGAGCAGGCTCGGGTAGTACGCGATGGTCATCGCGAACTGGCACCACACGGCGATGAACCCGAGCGGCTTGCCGAGCGCCTCGCTCACCCAGCGGTAGATGCCGCCCGTCCAGCCGGAGGCCAGTTCGGCGCCGACGAGCGCGGTGGGGAGGAGGAAGACGACGGCGGGCAGCAGGTAGAGGAAGATCGCGGCGAGTCCGTAGATCGCCATGGACGGCGAGGGCCGCAGGCTGGCGACGGAGGCCGTGGTCATCAGGCCGAGGGTGACCCAGGAGATGAACTGACGGCGATTGCCGTCGTCGTCCTGCGCGGCATGCTGCACGGCGTGAACGTTCTGCCCGGGATCGTCCGGAGTTGTCATGGAGTCATGATCCGGTCAGGACGCGGAGGCCGCACCTCGCGGGATACGGGGTGGGGGTAAGGTGCGGGGCATGGTGACGACGCGGCGCGGCACGGGGCGGTGGCAGCGGCTGCTGCTGTTCGCGGCGCTGCTCTTCGGGATCGTCTGCATGCATACGTTGGGGCATCCGACGGGGCATTCCTCGGGGCACGAGCCGTCCACGGGCGCGCCGACGACCGTGACGGCGACGCACTCCGCCGCGCACGAAGCCGCCCCCGCCGCCACGCGCGAACACCACTCCGACTCCCCCGGCCACGGCGGCATGGACCCGCTGAACGTGTGCCTGGCCGTGCTCGGCTCGTTCACGCTGCTTGTTCTGCTGACGGCGGTGGTGCTGCGACCGCTGCTCGCGGCGGTCGCGCCGGGCCCGCGCGCCCGGGGCCTCTCCTTCGACCAGCGGCCGAACCCGCCCCCGCCACGAAGACTGCTCTCCCAACTGTCGGTGCTGCGCATTTAGGCCTGCGCCCGCTTTCGCGCGCCTGAATCCACTTCACCCTCATCGACAGCGAGGTACCCACGCATGCGCAAGGAGACTCCGCGCACCACCACCCGCCGCACCGTGCTCGGCGCGGCGATCGCCGTGGCCGGGACGGGAACCCTGGCCGCCTGCTCCTCCGGCTCGCCTTCCGGTTCGGCCGGACACGGCGGACACGGCGGATCCGGAGCCGCGCCCGGCGGCTACGTCGACCCGGCGGGCCAGGAGGTCGCCGCCGCCGAGAAGAAGCGCGGCTCCGGCGGCCGGACCCGCGAGGTCCGCCTCACGGCCGCCGCGACCCGGCTCGACCTGGGCGACCGCACCGTCAAGTCCTGGTCGTACGGCGGCGACCTGCCCGGCAAGGAGGTCCGGGTGACGGCGGGCGACACCCTCGACCTCACCCTCGCCAATCACCTCCCCGAACCCACGTCCATGCACTGGCACGGCCTCGCGCTGCGCAACGACATGGACGGCGTACCGGGCCTGACCCAGAAGCCGATCGCGCCGGGCGCCGACTTCACGTACCGCTTCAAGGTGGCGCACCCCGGCACGTACTGGTTCCACCCGCACTCGGGCACCCAGCAGGACCGCGGCCTGTACGCGCCGCTGATCGTGGAGGACCCGAAGGAGCCGCTCTCCTACGACAAGGAGTGGGTGGTCGTCCTCGACGACTGGGTCGACGGGGTGGACGGTTCGACGCCTGACGCGGTGCTGAAGGAGCTGCGGAAGGGGATGGACCACGGGGGCATGGACCACGGCGGCGGTTCCGGTGGCTCGGGCGGCTCCGGCGGGGGCGGTCACTCCGGGCACGACATGCCGGGGATGGAGGGCATGTCGATGCGCTCCGACGAGTCCCCCGGTGGCCCCTCCCGGATGATGATGGGCGCCAGGAGCGATCTGCTCGGCGGCGACGCGGGCGACGTGAAGTACCCGTACTACCTGGTCAACGGCCGTACGCCCGCAGCCCCTTCGTCCCTCAAGGCCCGCCCCGGCGACCGCGTCCGGATCCGGTTCATCAACGCGGGCGGCGACACGGCGTTCCGCGTCGCGCTCGGCGGCCACGAGATGACGGTGACGCACACGGACGGTTTCCCGGTGCGGCACGCGAAGACGGAGGCGTTGCTGCTCGGGATGGGCGAGCGGTACGACGTGCTGGTGACGGCGGGCGACGGGGTGTTCCCGCTGACGGCGCTCGCGGAGGGCAAGAAGGCGTCGGGGATGGCGGTGCTGCGTACGGGTTCGGGTGCGACGCCGGGTGCCTCGGTCCGCCCCAAGGAGCTGAACGGCCGGCTGCTCACGGCGGACAAGCTGCGGGCTGACGACTCGGTGGCGCTGTCGTCCCGTAAGCCGGACCGGACGATCAGGCTCCAACTGACCGGCGGAATGGCCAAGTACGACTGGGCCTTCAACAAGAAGCCGTACGACCCGGACGAGCGGTACCCGGTGCGGGCGGGCGAGCGGGTCCGCCTCGTCTTCGCCAACTCGACGACGATGTGGCACCCGGTGCATCTGCACGGCCACACCTTCTCCGTGGCGAACGTGGCGGGCGGCCCCCGCAAGGACACGGCGATCGTCCTGCCGAACGGCACGCTCACGGCCGACTTCGACGCGGACAACCCGGGGCTGTGGATGGTCCACTGCCACAACGTGTACCACTCGGAGGCGGGGATGATGACGGTGCTCGGCTACCGCCGCTGACCGCTCCCCGCCGACCGCTGACCGCGGCGGCGCCGACGAGGCGCCGCCGCGCCCTCAGTGACGTACGGAAGCCTCCTCGGCCTCCGGAATGTGCGAGGCCACGAGGCGTCCCGGCCCCGCCGTACCCCGGCCGCGGTCCACCGCGTACGCCACCGCCGCGACGCCGAGCCCGAGCAGCGCGAGCGCCGCGCCCGCGACCGCCGGGGACGTCACACCGAAGCCCGCGGCGAGCGCGAGGCCGCCGATCCAGGCGCCGCCGGCGTTGGCCAGGTTGAAGGCGGCCTGGTTGGCGGAGGAGGCGAGGGAGGGGGCCGCGGAGGCCTTCTCCATCACGATGAGCTGGAGCGGGGAGCCGGTCGTGAACGCCGCCATGCCGAGGAGGAAGACGGCGAGCGCCGCGCTCACCTCCGTACGCATCAGGAGCGGGAAGACCGCCAGGACCACGACGAGCGAGGTCAGGCCACCGAAGAGGGTGCCGCGCAGGGAGTGGTCCGCGAGGCGGCCGCCCATGAGGTTGCCGATGGTGGCGCCGAGGCCGAAGAGCGCGAGGAGCAGGGTCACGGAGGCGTCCGCGTAGCCCGCCGCGTCGGTGAGCATCGGCGTGATGTAGCTGTACGCGGCGAAGAGCGCGCCGAACCCGGCGACCGTCGTACCGAGCGCGAGCCAGACGGGCAGCGACTTCAGGGCCCGCAGTTCGCCGCGCAGGCCGGTGGCCGTCTCGCCGTGGCCGTGGTCCGCGGGGACGAGGGCCAGCAGCGCCGCGATGGCGACGAGCCCGATCGCGCTGACCGCGAGGAACGTGGCGCGCCAGCCCAGTTGCTGGCCCATCGCGGTCGCGGCGGGCACGCCGACGACGTTGGCGATGGTCAGGCCGAGGAACATCATCGACACCGAGCGGGCCTTGCGCTCGGGGGCCACGAGCGAGGTCGCGACGACCGCGCCGACGCCGAAGAACGCCCCGTGCGGCAGCCCGCTGACGAAGCGGGCGAGCATGAGCGAGTGGTAGTCGGGGGCCGCGGCCGAGACCGCGTTGCCGACGACGAACAGGGCCATCAGGCCGATGAGCACCCGGCGGCGCGGCATGCGCGCGGTGACCGCGGCGAGCAGCGGGGCGCCGATGACGACGCCGAGCGCGTACGCGGAGACGAGGTGTCCGGCGGTCGGGATCGATATGTGGAGGTCGTCGGCGACGTTGGGCAGCAGGCCCATGATGACGAACTCGGTCGTGCCGATGCCGAAGGCGCCCACGGCGAGCGCGAGCAGGGCGAGGGGCATGGAGCATCTTTCGGGTAGCGGTAACGGCGGCGTAAGTACGTAAGTTTACGTACGGAACAAAGGCTCCCGCGTCCGCTATTCCATGAGGTTAAAGCCGTATGACACGCGATGAACGTCGTAGGTCGAACGCCGGAGGTCGAACGTCAGAGGTCGACGCGGGCCGCGATCGGCAGATGGTCGCTCCCGGTCTTCGGCAGCGTCCACGAGGAGACCGGTTCCACGCCCTTGACCATGATCTGGTCGATGCGGGCCATCGGGAACGCGGCCGGCCAGCTGAACCCGAAACCGGAACCCGCGGCGCCCTGCGTGGAGCGCATCTGCGAGGTCACGCCGTTCAGGGCGCGGTCGTTCATCGTGCCGTTCAGGTCGCCGAGGAGGACGACCTTGTCGATCGGCTCGTCGGCGATCGCCTCACCGAGCGCGTCCGCGCTCTCGTCGCGCTGGCTCGCGGTGAACCCGGAGTCGAGCTTCACCCGCACCGACGGCAGGTGCGCGGCGTACACCGCGACCTTGCCCTCGGGCGTCGCGACGGTCGCGCGCAGCGCCCGCTTCCAGCCCAGCTTGATGTCGACGGCCCTGGTGTCCGAGAGCGGGTACTTGCTCCACAGCCCGACGGTGCCCTGCACCGTGTGGTACGGGTAGGCGTCCGCGAGCGTGTCCCGGTACGTCGGCAGCGACTGGCCCGTGACCTCCTCCAGGGCGATGACCTGGGCGCCGGACGCGGCGAGGTCCTTCGCGGTGCCGGCCGGGTCGGCGTTCTCGGCGTTCACGTTGTGCGTGACGACGGTCAGCTCGCCGCCGTCGCCCGTCTTGTCGGTGAGCAGCCCGCCGAACAGGTTGAACCAGACGATCGCCGGGGCCAGCACCGCGATCACCGCGGTCGCCGACTTCCGTACGAAGCCCAGGACGAGCAGCACCGGGATGAAGACGCCCAGCCACGGCAGGAAGGTCTCGGTCAGCGAGCCGAGGTTGCCGATCGTGTTGGGGATCTGCGCGTGCAGCACCATGACCAGCGCGAGCAGGATCGCGAGCACCGCGAGGACGATGCCGCGCCGCCAGTAACCGGGGTCGCGCAGTCCGGTGGACCCGGTTCCGCTGCCGTCGCCGCCGTTGTACGCCTGCGCCATGCCCTCGTCGCCTCACTGCTGCCGTGCCCGCTGCCCTCGCCCGAAACAGTAGGCGATGAGCAGCGGCTTTCCGTTCCTCTACGGTCTGGGGGACGTGTGCGGCGGCGCCTTGAGTTCCGGGTGACCGCCCCGGAACCCCGCCTTGTGACGAAACCCGCACGATTTAAGCCCCGACGCCGGGCGACCAAATCACGCCTCGGCGGCGAGTGGGCAAATTAAGCCCCTGCGGCGATTGAGCAGCGGGGTCCGGGGCAGAGCCCCGAGTCCGCAACCACGGAGCCGCCTGCTCAATCGCCGCAGGGGCTTAAGGTGCGGCCCGCAACCCCGCCAGGACCGTGTCGACGATGCGCTCGGCGAGATCCCCGGCCAGCGGAGCGTCGGACCGCATCACGGTCCGCAACAACATCGGCCCGGTCAGCAGATCCGCCGCGAACTCGACATCCGTCCCCGCCGGCAACTCCCCCTCCGCGACCCCACGCCGCACCACCTCGTGCGTCACCCGCCGCCGCGGCTCCACGACGACTTCCTGGTACGCGTCCCAGAGCCTCGGCAGCGTCTTCATCTGGGCGAGGACGTTGTGCAGCAGCGCCGACGTCCGCATGCTGAGCCCCCGCCTGCGCATGTGCTCAAGCAGCCGTACGAGATCGTCCCGCATCGAGGTGCCCGGCAGATCCGCGGGATCCGGCTCCTCGATGGAGGCGACGACGTCGACGAAGAGCTCCTCCTTGCCGCTCCACCGCCGGTAGATCGTGGCCTTGCCGACACCCGCCGTACGCGCGATGCGCTCGATGGACAGCGCGGTGAGCGGCACACCTTGTTCGAGCAGCTGGATGACGCCCTCGATGATCGCCTGCTCGACGGCCTCACTGCGGGGTCGCCCCCGCACGGGAGCACCGCCCCGTTCCTCGCCCACGCCCACCGCTCTCCGCCCTTCACCACTCACGACCGGCCCGGCGCATTGTCTCAACCCGCAGCTCAGTGGCGGCTCAGTGCCCCGCGCCGACCTTCTCCGACTGTTCACCGCTCTGCTCGGCGGGCGGATCCTTGGGCTTGCGCGGCAGGAAGAGCCCGGTCAGGACGGCGCTGAGCACGGCGACGCCCGCGCCGCACAGCGCGGTGATGTGCATGGCGTGCACGAAGGAGTCGTTGGCCGCCGCCACCAGCGCCTCGCCCCGCGGCCCGAGCTTCTCGGCGACGCCGAGCGTGGCCTCGATGGACGCGCCCGCGGCGTCCCGCAGCCCGGCGGGCAGCGGCAGGAGCTGGTCCTCGATCCCGTTCTTGTACGCGGTGGCCAGCACCGAGCCGAGCACGGCGATCCCGAGCGCGCCGCCGACCTGCCGGAACGTATTGCTGAGCGCGGAGGCCGAGCCCGCCTTCTCGCGCGGCAGCGACTGCATGATGACGACGCTGGTCGGCGTCATGACGTGGGCCATCCCCGTACCCATGAAGAAGAAGATGACCTCCATGATCCAGATCGGGGTGTCCTGGTCGAGGAGCGTGAACGCGGCGAGCATGGCCGCGAGCAGCACCAGACCCCCGGTCGTGGTGACCCGCACCCCCAGCCTCGCGACGACGAGCCGGGCCCGCGGCGCGAAGATCAACTGGGCGGCGGCGAGCGGCAGCAGGAACGCGCCGGTCTGCAACGGCGAGTAGCCGCGCACGCTCTGGATGTAGAACGACGCGAAGAACGTGACGCCCATCATCGCGAAGAAGACGAGCGCGATGCCGGCCATGGCGGCCGAGAACACCTTGTCCTTGAAGTAGTTCATGTCGAACGACGGGTGGTCGCTGCGCTTCTCGTACAGCACGAAGGCGACGAGCACGGCGAGGCCCGCGGCGATCGTGGACAGCACCTTGGCGCCGGTGAAGTCGCCCTCGTCGCCGCCCTTGATGATCCCGTAGACGAGCAGGACGAGGCCGACGATGGACAGCGCGACGCCGACGAGGTCGATCCGTCCCGGCTTCGGGTCCTTGGAGTCCGGCACGAGCGCGAGCATCAGCACGACGGCGATGATCACGATCGGCACGTTGACGAGGAAGACCGAGCCCCACCAGAAGTGGTCGAGGAGCAGCCCGCCGGTGATCGGCCCGATGGCGATGGCGAGCCCGACGCCGCCGGCCCAGATGCCGATGGCCTTCGGCTGTTCGTCGCGCTCGAAGACGTTCATCAGGACGGCGAGCGTGGCCGGCATGACGAAGGCGGCGCCGAGGCCCATCACCGCGCGGAACGCGACGAGTTGGGCCGGCGTACCGGACTCGGCGGCGAGGGCGGAGCCGATGCCGAAGACGACGAGCCCGCCGATCAGTACCTTCTTGCGTCCGATCCGGTCGCCGAGCAGCCCGGCCGTGAACAGCAGGCCCGCGAAGACGAGCGTGTACGCGTTGATGGCCCACTCGAGCTCGCTCTGCGAGGCGCCGAGCCCGACGGGTTCGGGGGTGGAGATCGTCTTGATCGCGACGTTCAGGATCGAGTTGTCGAGGACGACGATCAGCAGGCTCAGCATGAGCACGCCGAGGATCACCCATCGGCGGCGGTGGATCCGGTCGAGCCGAGGGTCCTGTGGGACGGCAGGAGTGGTCGTCATACGGCCGACCCTAGACCCATTTCGATACGGAACCGTCTCGTATTGAAAATCGAATACGAAGCCTTGCCGAGGCTTTACGTGGATGGGGCACGGGATCCGTAGGGGGCCTGGCGCGGGTGCGGCACGCGGTGCCACCATGGAACCGATCCGGGGACGCCGTCAGGGCGCCTCGAGACGACATGAATGGAGCCGTTGCGATGACGCAACAGACAGAGCTTTCGGCTGCCCAGAAGGAATCCCGGCCCACCGCGCTGTACGGGGGCAAGGGGACGCGGCGGGTCTCGGTCCGGGACATCGGTCTCGCGAAGGACCGGGGCGAGAAGTGGCCCATGCTCACGGCGTACGACGCGATGACGGCGTCGGTCTTCGACGAGGCCGGCATCCCCGTGATGCTGGTCGGCGACTCGGCGGGCAACTGCCACCTCGGATACGACACGACGGTGCCGGTCACCCTCGACCAGATGGTGATGCTGTCGGCCGCGGTCGTACGCGGCACGTCCCGCGCCCTGATCGTCGCCGACCTCCCCTTCGGGTCCTACCAGGAGGGCCCGACGCAGGCGTTGCGCTCCGCGATGCGGCTGGTGAAGGAGGCCGGGGTCGGGGCGGTGAAGCTGGAGGGCGGCGAGCGCTCGCACGCGCAGATCAAGCTGCTCGTCGACGCCGGCATCCCCGTCATGGCCCACATCGGCCTGACCCCGCAGTCGGTGCACACGCAGGGGTACCGGGTGCAGGGGCGCGGCGAGGAGGCGGCCCAGCAGTTGCTGCGGGACGCGAAGGCGGTGCAGGACTCGGGCGCGTTCGCGGTCGTCCTGGAACTGGTCCCGGCGGAGCTGGCGGCCGAGGTCACGCGTGCGCTGCACATCCCCACGGTGGGGATCGGGGCGGGGCCCGAGACGGACGCGCAGGTCCTGGTCTGGACGGACGCGCTGGGCCTGACCGGCGGGAAGATGCCGCGCTTCGTGAAGAAGTACGCGGAGTTGAGGTCGGTCATGTCGGAGGCGGCGCAGGCGTTCGCGGAGGACGTCGTCGGCGGAACGTTCCCCCAGGAGGAACACTCCGTCCGCTGAGCCGTGCCGCCCCCACGTCGCGGGGCTCCGCCCCGGACCCCGCGCCTCAATCGCCGGCGGGGCTTGATGTGCGCACCTTTCGATCGCCGCAGGAGCTTGGTCTATCAAGCCCCTGCGGCGATTGAGCAGCGGGGTCCGGGGCAGAGCCCCGCGACGTAGGCGATGTCGGCCCGCTGTCGGCGGCCCCCGCCCCCTGTAGGGCGGCTGTCGGTGGATTGTCGGTGCCGGATGGCACCTTCGTAGGCATGACGCGAATCGACAAGACTCCCGACAACGGCGGGCACGGCAACCGCCCGGTCGCCGTGTCCGTGCGGGGACTGGTCAAGCACTACGGCGCGACCAAAGCCCTGGACGGCGTGGACCTGGACGTGCACGAGGGCACCGTGATGGGCGTGCTCGGCCCGAACGGCGCCGGCAAGACCACCCTCGTGCGCTGCCTGTCCACCCTGATCACCCCGGACTCCGGCACGGCGATCGTCGCCGGCTACGACGCCGTGCACCAGCCCCGCCAGCTCCGCCGCGTGATCGGCCTCACCGGCCAGTACGCCTCGGTCGACGAGAAGATCTCCGGCCGCGAGAACCTGTACATGATCGGCAGGCTCCTCGACCTCTCCCGCAAGGAGGCGAAGGCCCGCGCCGACGGGCTCCTGGAGCGGTTCAGCCTCACCGACGCCGCCTCCCGCCCCGCGAAGACGTACTCCGGCGGCATGCGCCGCCGCCTCGACCTCGCGGCGTCGATGATCGGCCGCCCGCACGTCCTCTACCTGGACGAGCCGACGACCGGCCTCGACCCCCGTACGCGTAACGAGGTGTGGGCGGAGGTCCAGAGCATGGTGCGGGACGGCGTCACCGTCCTCCTCACCACCCAGTACATGGAGGAGGCCGAGCAGCTGGCCTCCGAGCTCACCGTCATCGACCGCGGCCAGGTCATCGCCGCCGGCGGCATCGAGGACCTGAAGGCGAAGGTCGGCGGCCGCACCCTGCGGATCCGCCCGGCCGACCCGCTGGAGCTGCGCCCGCTGGCGCACGCGATAGACGACATGGGGCTCACGGGCCTCGCCACCACCACCGTGGACACCGAGTCCGGGGCCGTCCTGGTCCCCGTGCTCAGCGACGAGCAGCTCACCGCCGTGGTCGGCGCGGTCACCGCGCGCGGCATCACGATCGCCTCGATCGGCTCCGAACTGCCCAGCCTGGACGAGGTGTTCCTGTCCATCACCGGCCAGAAGGCCTCCGCCCCGGAGGACGCACGGCCCGAGTTCGAGGAGGCCGCCGTATGAGTGCCACCACCCTCTCCCCCACCGCGGCCCCCACGATCACCGTCGAGGCCGACCCCAAGATCGGCCTGCGCGGCCATCTGCGGCACACGGGCGCGCTGGTCCGCCGCAATCTGCTGTGGATCCGCAACGACCCGGAGTCGATGATGGACGCGGTGCTCATGCCGATCATCTTCACGCTCCTGTTCGTGTACGTCTTCGGCGGCTCCATCGGCGCCTCGATGGGCGGCGGCCAGGACGCGTACGTCCAGTACGTGATCCCCGGCATGATCGCGATGATGAGCATGAACATCGCGCAGGGCGTGGGAACCGGCTTCAACGAGGACTTCCACAAGGGCATCATGGACCGCTTCCGCACGCTGCCCATCGGGCGCGGTTCGGTCCTCATGGCCAAGGTCTCCGTCGAACTGCTGCGGCTGCTCGTCGCCATCACGATCCTGATGATCGTCGCGCTGCTTGTCGGCTTCGACATCACCAACTGGGGAGGTCTGCTCGCCTCGGTCGGCCTGACCGCGCTGTTCGGCTCCTCCGTCATGTGGATCTTCCTGACGCTCGGCGTCACGATGAAGACGGCGCAGGCCGTGCAGGCCATGGGCTTCCTGGTGATGATGCCGCTGCAGTTCGGTTCGTCGATCTTCGCGCCGACGCAGTCGATGCCGGGCTGGCTGCAGGCCTTCACGGACTGGAACCCGATGTCGACGCTCGCGGACGCCTGCCGCGGCCTGATGGTCGGCGGTCCGGCCGCCCACGACGTGTGGGTGACGGTCGCCTGGTCGCTGCTGATCACCGCCATCATGGCGCCGGTCGCGATCCGCAAGTTCACCAAGCAGAGCTGACCGGGCCGCCCACGGATCCGCCGGTTCGCGTCAGTCGTCCAGCAGGGCGGTGGCCTCCTCCAAGGAGAGGCCACCGCCCTCTGTGTATGCCCGCGCGTACGCCGCCCCGTCGAGCAGCGCGCGCACGTCCACCTCGCCGCCCGCCCGCCACGTACGTTCCAGGAGGGCCGGCTTGTGGCCCTCGGGGGTCGCCGCGTCGGCGGCGCCGAGCAGCCGCGCGGCGGCCACGGCGTCGCCCGCCCCGCCGCGCTGGGCGACGGCGCGCGCGGCGGTGCACAGGTGGATCGACACGAGCTGCGGCATGACGAGCGCGGACAGCGGGTCCCGCGCGATCTCCAGGCACTCCCGCACCAGCCGGACGGCGTCCTCGGTGCGGTCGTCGACGACGTCGATCATCGCCTCCATGCCGATGGTCATGCCGTGGAAGAACCCGATCTGCGCCGCCTTGAACTCCCCGCGCAACAGCACCAGTTGCTCGCGCGCCTCGGTGGTGCGGCCGGTCGTGGCGAGGTGCGAGACGAGGAAGAGGCGGGCGGCGGGCCGGGACTCGTTGGTGTGCCTGCGCCCGTCCTCCAGGGAGTCCCACAGCAGCGCCTCACCCTCCTCGGCCGCCCCCTGCTCGATCCTCGCCTGCCCGAGCCGGACCTGGAGGATCGCCGACTGCGAGTGGGCACCCATGCTGACGGCGACCTCGCGGGCGCGCGTGTAGTCCTCTGCGGCGTCCTCGAACCGGCCGAGCTTCTCGTACGCCTCGCCGCGCGCGGACAGCGCCTCCGCGGTCCCCCACTCGTCGCCGAGCCGGCTGAACAGGGCCAACGACTCGTCGGCGTCCGCGAGTCCGGACTCCGCCCACTCGGTGCGGTTGGCGAAGACATTGGCCCGCATCTGGAGTACGAGGGCCAGCTCCCAGTCGTAGCCGAGCTCGCGGCAGGTGCGGGCGGACAGGTCGGCGAGCCGTTGCAGCCGGTCCATGTCGCCGGTCATCAGGACGGCGAAGTACCAGATGTTGCCGGGCGGGCGGCAGGCCTGCGGGAGGTCGGGGCGGTAGGTGTCGATGACGGAGCGGAGGCGCGCCTGCCCCCGCTCGGTCTGCCATTGGTCCATCTCCATGTCCATGTAGCCGAGCCGGCACAGATGGACCTGGCGGCGCGCCTCCTCGAACAGCTCGCCGGTCAGCGGGGGCGGGGTGTCGGTGCAGCTCTGGTGCAGGGGCGGGGCCGGGCTGCCGGGCCCGTCGAACGGGTCCGGGCCGAGCGCCGCCGCCTCCCCCGTCCACGTGCGGGCGTCGAGGCGCAGGTCGCGCATCTGCCAGAACCAGGACAGGGAGAGGACGAGGCAGAACGCCTCCTGTTCGTCGCGGGCGGCGACGGCGTGCCGCAGCGCCGTGCGCAGGTTCTCGTAGTCCCGCTCGATGCGGGCGAGGGCCGCGCGCTGACCGCTGCCGCGGAGCAACGGGTCGGTGGTGCGGGCGAGTTCGCGGTAGTACGTGAGGTGGGCGCGCTCGGCGGCGGCGCGGTCGCCGGACTCGTCGAGGCGGTCGCCCGCGTACTCGGAAACGGTTTCGAGAAGCCGGCAGCGCATGCCGCCGCTGCCCTCCTCGCCCTCCGGGGCGGCGACGACGAGCGACTTGTCGACGAGAGAGGCGAGGGTGTCGAGCGCGTCCGGCCCGCAGACGGCCTCCGCCGCCGGGAGGTCGCAGCCGCCGCTGAACACGGAGAGCCGGGCGAGGGTGGCGCGCTCGGGCTCGTCGAGCAGGTCCCAGGACCAGTCGACGACCGCGCGCAGCGTCTGCTGGCGGGGCAGGGCGGTGCGGGCGCCGGAGGTGAGCAGCCGGAACCGGTCGTCGAGGCGGTCCGCGATCTGGCGGGGCGTGAGCATCCGCAGCCGGGCGGCGGCGAGTTCGATGGCGAGCGGCAGTCCGTCGAGGCGGCGGCAGATCTCGCCGACGGCCTCCGGATCCTGGTCCGTGGTGAACCCGGGCCGCACGGCAGCGCCCCGCTCCCCGAACAGCCGCAGCGCGTACGGCTCCGGGAGCGGCTCCACGGGATACAGCAACTCCCCTGGTACGCCGAGGGGTTCGCGGCTCGTGGCGAGGATGGTGACGCCGGGACAGCGGGCGAGCAGGTCCTCGGCCAGCGCGGCAGCAGCGTCCACAACATGCTCGCAATTGTCGAGAACGAGCACCAACCTCCGCCCCTCGCAGTGCTCCACGAGCCGCACGAGCGGGTCGTCGCCCTGCCGGTCACCGGCGACGCGGAGCTCTTCCGCGCCGGCGCCGCGCAGCACCGTCTCCCGCGCCCCGAGCGCGCTCACGACCGCCTCCGGCACGGCCGCCGGGTCGCTCACCGGCGCCAACTCCGCGAGCCACACCCCGTCCGGCACCCCTCCGACCCCCTCCGCGGCCTCCTGCGACAGCCGCGTCTTGCCGGCGCCGCCGGGCCCGAGGAGTGTCACCAGTCGTACGTGGGTCAGCTCGGCGCGGATGGCGTTCAGGTCGTCGTCGCGCCCCACGAAAGAGGTGAGCCGCGCCCGAAGATTCCCCGGGACCACAGGGTGAGCCACATCAAGCCCCTGCGGCGATTGAGCAGCGGGGTCCGGGGCGGAGCCCCGAGAGGTGTGCGGACGGGTGGGCACATCAAGCCCCGCCGGCGCTTGAGGCGCGGGGTCCGGGGCGGAGCCCCGTGGCGTAGGAGCGGTCGGCGTCAACAACTCCTCGTGCACCGAACGGAGTTCCACCCCCGGATCCACCCCAAGCGCATCCGCCAACCCCCGCCGAACCTCCTCATACGCCTCCAACGCCTCCGCCCCCCGCCCCGCGGAGCGCAACGCCCTCAACCGCAACACCTGAAGCGGCTCGTCCAAGGGATGCGCCTCACACAGCGCGGCCAACTCGGGAAGCACCTCCCCCGCCCGCCCGAGCGCCACATACGCGGCGCCGCGAGCACGCCGCGCATCGAGGTGCCGCGCGTCCCACCGCGCGACCTCCCCCACCCGGTCCGGAAGATCCGCCAGCACCGGCCCCCGCCACAACGCGAGCGCCTCGTCGAGCACGTCGAGCGCCTTCGCCGCGTCCCCGTCCGCGAACGCCCGCACCCCGTCCCCGGTCAGCCGCTCGAACCGGAACAGATCGACGTCATCGGCGGAGGCGGCCAGCCGGTACCCACCCTCGGCCGAGGAGATCGCCGCCGCGCCCAGGGCCCTGCGCAACCGCCCGACCAGCGCCTGCAACGCCCCCACCGCGTCCGCCGGCGGCTCCTCGCCCCACACCTCGTCGACCAGGATCCCCGCGGGCACCACCCGCCCGGCCCGCAGCGCGAGCACCGTGAGCAGGGCACGCAGCCGCGCCCCGCCGACCGGGACGGCCGTGCCGTCGTCGCGGATTGCCTGCGTGGTGCCGAGGATGCGGTAGCGCACGGCCCCATTCTCCACGCCCCCACCTGGACCGGAACTCCCGCCGTACGGCGACACGTTTCCCACAGACAGCGCAACAGCGAGTACGTTCGGTGGACCAACCACCCCTCCCCCGTCCGACCGACCACCCAGCCCGGGAGCCTCCACCCCATGACCACCGCAACCGCACGCCGCGGCGACAACCGGATCAGCCCCGTCTTCCTCGGCATCGCCGCGATCACGGCGGTGGCCGGCTGGGCGGTGTGGACGGACTTCGCGTCCCAGCCGGGCTTCGCCGTGTTCCTGTTCGTGACGGGCGCCTGGGTCGTGTCGCTGTGTCTGCACGAGTACGCGCACGCGCGCACGGCGCTGCACAGCGGCGACATCTCGATCGGGGCGAAGGGCTATCTGACCCTGAACCCGCTGAAGTACACGCACGCGCTGCTCAGCATCGTGCTGCCGGTCATATTCGTGATCATGGGCGGGATCGGCCTGCCCGGCGGCGCCGTCTTCATCGAGCGGGGGCGGATCAAGGGCCGCTGGCGGCACAGCCTGATCTCGGCGGCGGGCCCGCTGACGAACGTCCTGTTCGCGGTCGTCTGCACGGCGCCGTTCTGGCTGGACGTGCTGGACGGCGTGCCGGACACCTTCCGTTACGCGCTCGCGTTCCTCGCCCTGCTCCAGGTGTCGGCGGCGATCCTGAACTTCCTGCCGGTGCCGGGCCTGGACGGGTACGGCGTCATCGAGCCCTGGCTCTCGTACAAGATCAGGCGGCAGGTGGAGCCGTTCGCGCCGTTCGGGCTCCTCGCCGTGTTCGCGGTGCTGTGGCTGCCGGGAGTCAACCAGTGGTTCTTCGACGCGATCGACGCGGTGCTCGGCGCGCTCGGCGTCCACGAGTGGGACACGTACTGGGGGCAGCAGTTCTACCGCTTCTGGCAGGGCACCCCGGAGATCCCGGTGTTCACGCAGTAGGCGCCGCCTGCTTCTCCGCCTTCGCCTTGCGTACGTAGAACCACGTCATGTTCGACGTGATGCCCGCGATCAGCACCCACACGATCCCGAGGAAGCTGCCCTGAGTGAAGGAGACCACGGCGGCCGCGACCGCGAGGAGGCAGACGACGAGGGCGAACAGTGCGATGCGGGGCATGGGGGTCGACTCCAATACGGACACGTACACGTACACAGGCGGCGGTGTTCGCCGTCCAGTGTCCCCCATGCCCCGGCGCGGCCGGAACGCGGCTATACGTCCGTCATACGTCCGTGACGCGCAGCCCCGCGTGTGCCTTGTAGCGGCGGTTCACGGAGATGAGGTTGGCGACGAGGGACTCGACCTGATGGGCGTTGCGCAGCCGGCCCGAGAAGATACCGCGCATGCCGGCGATGCGTCCGGCGAGCGCCTGCACAATCTCCACGTCGGCGCGCTCCTCGCCGAGGACCATGACGTCGGTGTCGATCTCGTCGACCTCCGGGTCGGAGAGCAGCACGGCCGACAGGTGGTGGAAGGCGGCCGCGACCCGCGAGTCCGGGAGCAGGGCGGCGGCCTGTTCGGCGGCGCTGCCCTCCTCCGGCTTCAGGGCGTACGCGCCCTTCTTGTCGAAGCCGAGCGGGTTGACGCAGTCGACGACGAGCTTGCCGCGCAGCTCCTCGCGGAGGGCTTCGAGGGTGGCGCCGTGGCCGTCCCAGGGCACGGCGACGATCACGATGTCGCTGCGGCGGGCGCACTCGGCGTTGTCGGCGCCCTCGATGGCCAGGCCCTGTGCGTTGAGTTCGTCGGCGGCGGTCCGCGCGCGCTCGGCGGCGCGGGAGCCGAGGATCACCTTCTGGCCCGCGCGGGCGAGGCGGTAGGCGAGGCCCTTGCCCTGCGGCCCGGTTCCGCCGAGGACGCCGACGACGAGACCGGAGACATCGGGCAGGTCCCAGGGGTCCTTGGCCGGCGCCTTCTGGCCGCTCTGGCCGCTCTGCCCGCCCTGGCTGCTGGTCTGGCTGCTTTCGGTAGAGGTCATGCGGCCGACCCTACTCAGGCGTACGGGCTGGTGAGAGCCGCTACCGGGATCCGCCGGAACGTGATCGTCCCGTACGCGGTGAAGTCCCCGGTCTCGTAGAGCAGGCCGACGGTGTCGGCGTCGGCGCGTACGAGGTCGGAGTAGGCGGCGGGCCTGCCGTCGACGGTGTGGGCGTCCTGCCAGGTCACGCCGCCGTCGAGGCTGCGGCGGACCGTCATCAGGGCGCGGAATCCGGGGTCGGCGGGGCCCGAGTAGAGCAGCACGTCGGGCTCTCCGAGGTGCAGCAGGCTGCCCTCGACGACGGGTCCGGTGAGGCCGGCCTGTGGGCGGAAGGGCTGGGCGAGGTGTTCGCCGCCGTCGGTCGAGTGGGCGTCGGCGCGGGCGCCGGGGGCCGGGGAGTCGTTGCGGGTGTTGAAGTAGAGGCGACCGTCGGGGAGTTGGGCGCAGGTCGTCTCGTTCGCGTTGATGTAGTTGTCGGGGGCGGTCGTGCCGTCGTCGACGTAGCCGATCCGCCAGGTCGCGCCGTCGTCGTCGCTGAGCAGGCAGTGGCCGCCGTTGTACGTGCCTTCGGTGCCGGTGTCCGTGCCGGTCGGCGGCAGGGAGTGGTTGGCGGGGACGACGATCCGGCCCTCGCGGGTCAGGACGGCGTGGCCGGGCGTGGTCGCGTACCAGCGCCAGCCCGGCTTCTTCGTCGTGGCGGTGATCTCCCGGGAGGGGCCCCAGGTGGCGCCGTGGTCGTCGCTGTGCGTGATCCACACGCGGCGTCCGTCGGCGGCGGAGACCCGGCCGCGCCGGATGGCGTCCTCGGTCGCGGCGGCGGCGTTGCGGATGTGGACGAGCAGGACGCGGCCCGAGGCGAGGACGACGGGGGCCGGATTACCGGCGAGGTCGCGCCCGTTGGCGACGGCGACCTGGAGCGGGCCCCAGGTGCGGCCGCCGTCGGCGGAGCGGCGCAGCACGATGTCGATGTCGCCGAAGTCCTCGCTGGAACCGCGCCGCCCCTCGCAGAACGCGAGCAGGGTGCCGTCGGCTGCGCGTACGACGGCGGGGATGCGGAAGCTGGCGTAGCCGGAGTCGCCGGCGCGGAACGGGATGGAGGTCGCGGGCATGGCCGTCATGCCGTCATGGTGCCCGCCGCGGATAACTTCTCGTGAACTTCCGGTTGCCTGCTGCCCGCGCGCCTCATCTCGTTCGGGCGGTGTTCCCGTGAACGAGGGGAACCGGCACGGCACTTGAGGCACCATGCGCCCCATGGACGCCGTACGAGTGGCACTGTTGCGCGAGGTGCTCGCCGGGACCGAGTGGCCCGCCGCCACGCGTCGTTTCGCCGGGGCACTGCGGTCGTCGGTGGCGGCGCACGGGGGTGGGCTGCTGCTCGTGGGCACGCCGAGCTACGAGCCGTGGCATCTGGCGGCCCACCTGGTCGACGAGGCGGCGTGGTCCGGCACGCCGGAGCTGGCGCCCACGCTGGTGCGGCACGCGGCGCGTCCCGACGATCCGGCGCACCTGGCCGTCGGGCTCGGGCGCCTTGAGGCGGCGCGGCGGGGTGAGACGTTGCTGGTGGTGGCGCCGGACGAGGCGGGGGCGCCGTTGTTGGAGCGGGTGCATGACGCGCGGCGGGCGGGGGCGACGGTGTTGGCGTTGGAGGGCGGTGGGGAGTTGCGCGCGATGGCGCACGACGGGTTGAGCGTGCCTGGGGACACCGATCTTGATCTGGATACGGTGCAGCATTTGGTGAGTGCGGCGGCGGGTGAGAATGCGGGGGCCGCTCCGCGGGGGCGGCGGGGGGTGCGGGATCGGTTGTCGCGGCTTGCGGATCATTTGACCGCGCCGCCGCCGGCTCGGTGGTGATGGTTTCGGCTACCCGCGCGGGGCTCTGCCCCGGACCCCGCTCCTCAATCGCCGGAGGGGCTTGAGGGGCCCCACTTGGGGTCGGTGTCCCATTCCAGGTTGCGTTCGCGGGCCGTTTCCATTGCGTGCTGGGCCTCCTCGCGGGAGGCGTAGGGGCCGAAACGGTCCTTGTTGGGGCACTCGGGGCCCTCTTCGACCTTCTTGTGTTCCAGGCAGTAGTACCACTCGCCCGGCTTTCCTACGGTCCGCTTCTTGAACAGCGCCACGGCGGCTCCTCTCCTCTCCGCCATGCTCCCCCACGCACGCTCGTTACACTCGCTGGCATGTCTGGCCAGTCGCAAGCGTCGCCCACCCTGCTCGTTCCGGGGGAGATCTCCCCCATCCGCTCCGTGCCCGGGAACATCCGGCGCCCCGAGTACGTCGGCAAGCCCGCGCCGACCCCGTACAAGGGCCCCGAGGTGCAGACCCCGGAGACCATCGAGGCGATGCGGGTCGCCGGGGGGATCGCGGCGCGGGCGATGGAGGAGGCGGCGAAGGCGATCGCGCCGGGCGTCACCACCGACGAGCTGGACCGCATCGCGCACGAGTACATGTGCGACCACGGCGCGTACCCGTCCACGCTCGGCTACCGCGGCTTCCAGAAGTCGCTCTGCACGAGCGTCAATGAGGTCATCTGTCACGGAATCCCGGACTCCACGGTGCTGCGCGACGGCGACATCATCAATCTCGATGTGACGGCGTACATCGGCGGCGTGCACGGGGACAACAACGCCACGTATCTCGTGGGAGACGTCGACGACGAGTCGAGGCTGCTCGTCGAGCGGACCCGTGAGTCGCTCAACCGCGCCATCAAGGCCGTCAAGCCGGGGCGGCAGATCAACATCATCGGCCGGGTCATCGAGTCGTACGCCAAGCGCTTCGGATACGGCGTCGTGCGCGACTTCACCGGGCACGGCATCAACTCGTCCTTCCACAGCGGCCTGATCATCCCGCACTACGACTCCCCGCACGCGACGACGGTGATCAAGACCGGCATGACGTTCACGATCGAGCCGATGCTCACGCTCGGTACGTACGAGTACGACATGTGGGAGGACGGCTGGACCGTCGTCACCAAGGACCGCAAGCGGACGGCGCAGTTCGAGCACACGCTCGTGGTCACGGAGAGTGGCACGGAGATTCTTACGCTGCCGTAGTCCCTCCCCGCTTCGGCCTCGGTTTTTTCGGTTTACGTTCCCTTGATCGGGGCGCTGGGTACGCTTTTACCGACAGCTTGTCGGAAACCTGGAGGCACGCCCGATGGACACCCCGTTCTCCACGCTGATCCGTACCGCCTCGCACGAGCAGCACACGGAGGCGGAGACCTCGACGTTCATGGCGGATCTGCTGGGTGGGCGTCTCGGGGTGGACGCGTACGCGCGGTACACGGAGCAGTTGTGGTTCGTGTACCGGGCGCTTGAGGACGGTGCGGGCGTGCGGCGGCTCGCTGAGGATCCGGTGGCTGGGCCGTTCCTGCGGCCGGAGCTTTTGCGCGTGCCCGAGTTGGAGCGTGATCTCGCGCATCTGCGGGGTGCGGGGTGGCGGGAGACGGTGTCCGCGTTGCCGGAGACGGCGGCGTACGTGGCGCGGGTCCAGGAGTGTGCGGCGTCGTGGCCGGGCGGGTATGTGGCGCACCACTACACGCGGTACCTCGGCGATCTGTCGGGTGGGCAGATCATTCGCGACAAGGCGGAGAGGACGTGGGGGGTCGCGCGCAAGGGGGACGGGGTGCGGTTCTACGTTTTCGAGGGGGTCCCCAACCCCGCGGCGTTCAAGCGGCACTACCGCGGGCTGCTGGACACCATCGCCGTGGACGAGTCGGAGCGGCAGCGGGTGGTGGCCGAGTGCAAGCGGGCCTTCGCCTTGAACACGGAGGTGTTCCGCGGCCTGGACGAGGAGTTCCGTAAATCAAGCCCCTGCGGCGTTTGAGCAGCGGGGTCCGGGGCGGAGCCCCGGGGGTCAGCCCGTGAGGCGTACGCGGCCGCCGACCTCGATCAGGCCGTCCGGTTGGGGGGCCGTGAGGATTTGGGAGCCGGCGCCCTGGCGGATGTTGAGGGCGCGGTCGAGGTGGGCGGTCAGCGTCAGCGCCGCCGCACCTGTCGCCTCGTCCTCCACGATGCCGTCGCCGCGGCCGGGGAAGCCGCGTGCGCGGACGCGGCCCGCCGACTCGTCCTCCCACGCCCACGCGTAGACCCACTCCCCCTCCGGAGGAACCGGCAACGCGTCCACCGCGGCCGCGGACTCGTACTGCCGGAGCGTGCGGCCCGGCGCCCACTCCGCCCGCGCCTCGATCCAGCTGAACTCGCCGTCCTGGCGCGCCCCGACGACGCCCGCGGGCACGACGAGTTCCGGTACGTCGAGCAGCCAGGCCGCACCCACGCACGGGTGCCCGGCGAAGGGCAGCCGCGCGGTCGGCGTGTAGATGTCGATGGCGCCGCGCTCGGGGTCGTCGACGAAGACGGTCTCGCTGAAGCCCAGCTCGGTGGCGAGGGCCTGTCGTTCGTCCTGGTCCGGCACGCGCGAGCCGTCGCGGACGACGCCGAGCGCGTTGCCCTGCCGGCCGGCGGGGTCGCAGAAGACGCGCACCACGTCGTAGTCGTTCATGCCGGAAGTCAACCACGCGCACTCCGTCGCTTGACCAGCCCTTGACCGGTCCCTGACTTCTTCATGGGCGGTACTGAGGTAAGCCTCATATAAGTTAGGCCCGCCTTAGTTGAACCTGTGCCTGGAGCCCGCATGCGAGCCGCCCGACTCACCCTGTCCACCGCTGTCGCCGCGGTGGCCGCCCTGACCGCCGTCACGGGCTGCACCGAGAAAAGCGACGCCAAGAGCGCCGGTTCAGGTGCGGTCAAGGTGGTCGCCGACGACAGCAGCTGCAAGGTCTCCAAGACCCGATTCCCGGCGGGACACGTGGAGTTGGCGGTCGAGAACAAGGGGTCCCGGGTCACCGAGGTGGAGATCCTCTTCCCGGACGACCGGATCGTCTCCGAGCGCGAGAACATCGGCCCCGGCACCAAGCACAGCCTCACCGCCGAGGTGAAGAGCGGCGACTACCGCATCGCCTGCATCCCCGGCATGAAGGGCAAGGGCCACCGCCAGGACGTCAAGGTCACCGGCGGCAAGGCCGCGGCCGCGAAGCGCGACCCGCGCCTGGACAAGGCCGTCGCCGCCTACCGCGGGTACGCGCAGGCGCAGGCCGACGAGACGCTGCCGAAGGTCAGGACGTTCACGGACGCCGTGCGCGACGGCGACCTCGACGCCGCCAAGAAGGCGTACGCCCCCTCCCGTATCGGATGGGAGCGCACCGAGCCGGTCGCCGAGTCCTTCGGTGACATCGACCCGAAGGTCGACGTGCGGGCCGACGGCCTCGAAGAGGGCCAGAAGTGGACCGGCTGGCACCGCCTGGAGAAGGCGCTGTGGAAGGACAAGAAGGTCGGGAAGGAGGAGAAGGGGCTCGCCGACCGGTTGGACAAGGACCTCGCGGACTGGCAGCGGCGCGTCGGCAAGGCCGAGATCACGCCCACCTCCATGGCCAACGGCGCCAAGGAACTCCTCGACGAGGTCGCCACCGGCAAGGTCACCGGCGAGGAGGAGCGCTACTCGCACACCGACCTCGTCGACTTCAAGGCCAACGTCGAGGGCGCCGAGAAGGCGTACGCGCTGCTCAAGCCGGTCGCCGCGGAGAACGACGCCGCGCTCACCAAGGAGCTCGACAAGCAGTTCGCCGCGCTGGACGAGCTGCTCGACAAGTACCGCGAGGACAAGAGCGGTTACGAGTTCACCTCCTACGACAAGGTCGGCAAGGCCGAGCAGAAGGAGCTGTCCGACGCCGTCAACGCGCTCGCGGAACCGCTCTCGAAGCTGGCCGCGGCCGTCGTCAAGTAGTTCGGGAGGCCCGCCATGACGGAACCGGAAGACGTCACCAACTCCCCCTCCCCTTCCCGTCGTTCGCTGCTCACCGTCGGCGGTGCCGGGCTCGCGCTCGGTGCCGTGGCGGCGGGCGGCGCCGTCGCCCTGACCGGCGGCGAGGACGGCGATACGACCATGCGGCCCGCCGGGGAGACCGGCGGCGCGGTGCCCTTCCACGGGGCGCACCAGGCCGGGATCGCCACGGCGGTGCAGGACCGGCTGCACTTCGCGGCGTTCGACGTGAAGACGGACGACCGGGCCGAGTTCGTGCAACTGCTGAAGGACTGGACGAAGGCCGCCGCGCGGATGACCGAGGGGCACGCCGTCGGCGAGGGCGCGTACGGCGGGCTCGTCGAGGCGCCGCCGGACGACACCGGCGAGGCGCTCGGCCTCAAGCCCTCGCGGCTCACGCTGACGATCGGCTTCGGGCCCTCCCTCTTCGAGAAGCACGGCAAGGCCCTCGGGATCGAGGGCAAGCGGCCCGAGGCCCTCGTCGACCTGCCGAAGTTCCCCGGCGAGAACCTCGAAAAGACGCGCAGCGGCGGCGACTTGTGCGTCCAGGCCTGCGCCGACGACCCGCAGGTCGCCGTGCACGCCATCCGCAACCTCGCCCGCATCGGCATGGGCAAGGTCGCCATCCGCTGGTCGCAGCTCGGCTTCGGCAAGACGTCGTCGACGACGCCGGACGCGCAGACCCCTCGTAACCTCATGGGCTTCAAGGACGGCACCCGCAATATCGCGGGCACCGAGACCGGCCGCCTCGACAAGCACGTGTGGGTGGACGCCCCGGGTGCCGGGTGGATGAAGGGCGGCTCGTATCTCGTCGCCCGCCGGATCCGGATGAACATCGAGACCTGGGACCGTACGTCGCTTCAGGAGCAGGAGGACGTGTTCGGCCGGGACAAGGGCGAGGGCGCGCCCGTCGGCAAGGCGAAGGAGCGCGACGAGCCGTTCCTGAAGGCGATGAAGCCGACCGCGCACGTGCGGCTCGCGCACCCGGACTCCAACCACGGCGCTACGTTGCTGCGCCGCGGTTATTCGTTCACCGACGGCACGGACGGGCTCGGCCGCCTTGACGCGGGCCTGTTCTTCCTCGCGTACCAGAAGGACGTTCGCGAGGGGTTCATCCCGGTGCAGCGCAGCCTCGCGACCGACGCGCTGGGCGAGTACATCCAGCACGTCGGTTCGGCGGTGTTCGCGGTGCCGCCCGGGGTGCGGGACGGCAGTGACTGGTGGGGCCGCGGCCTCTTCGAGCAGAAGGAGGCGTGACAGGTCGTGTTCGCGAACTATTTGATCGGGCTGCGTGAAGGGCTCGAAGCCAGCCTCGTCGTCTGCATTCTCGTCGCGTATCTGGTGAAGACGGAGCGGCGCGACGCGCTGAAGCCGGTGTGGGCCGGGGTCGGGGTCGCGATCCTCCTGTCGCTCGGCTTCGGCGCGGGCCTTGAGTTCGGCTCGCAGGAGCTGACGTTCCAGGCGCAGGAGGCGCTCGGCGGTTCGCTGTCGATCGTGGCGGTGGGCCTGGTGACGTGGATGGTGTTCTGGATGCGGCGCACCGCCCGGCACTTGAAGGCGGAGCTGCACGGCAAGCTGGACAGCGCGCTGCGGATGGGCACGGTGGCGCTGGTCGTGACCGCGTTCCTGGCGGTGGGCCGGGAGGGCCTGGAGACCTCGCTGTTCGTGTGGACCGCGGTGCACGCCACCAGCAACGGCACGACGGACCCGGTGATCGGCGCGCTGCTCGGGCTCGCCACTGCGGTCGTCCTCGGCTGGCTGTTCTACCGGGGCGCGCTCCGCATCAACCTGGCGAAGTTCTTCACGTGGACCGGCGGCATGCTGGTCGTCGTCGCGGCGGGCGTCCTCGCGTACGGCTTCCACGATCTCCAGGAGGCCGGCTTCATCGGCGGCCTGAACGACCTGGCCTTCGACATCAGTTCCACGATCTCCCCCGACGGCTGGCTCGGCACGCTCCTCAAGGGCGTCTTCAACTTCCAGCCAGACCCGACCGTCCTCCAGGTCGCCGTCTGGTTCGTCTACCTTGTCCCGACCCTCGCCCTGTTCTTCGCACCTCCGGCACTGTTTTCCCGCAGGGTCGCGGCAGTGCGCGCCTCCTCTTCCCGGTAGGGTTCGGGCCCGTGCAAGGGGCTGCAAGGGGCCGGGGAGCGGAAGGTGAATCGAACGTCATGAGCGAGGCCAGGAACAGGATCGTCCGACCCGTCGCGGCGACGGCGGCCGCGGTCGTACTGTCCCTCACCGCGAGCGGCTGTGTGACCGTGCACGGGGAGCTGGAGATCGTCCCGACGACCACGAAGGCGCAGGCGGCACGCGCCGTCGACACGTTCGTGGACGCCTACAACAAGGCGGACGAGACGTACGACAGCGACGCCGACGCCAAGCACGTCAGCGGGGCGCTCGGCGCGATCGACGCGGCGAAGCTGAAGGCGGGCCGCGCGCTCAATCCGGGCGGCAACCCGAAGCACTCGCCGCTGAAGCTCACCGACACGCAGATCACCGTGCCGAAGAAGGCGGGCTGGCCGCGCTGGTTCGTGACGAACTCGGACAACAACCGGGTCAACGGCTACCGCTGGGTCATGGTGTTCTCGCGCAGCGCCGAGAACGCGCCGTGGGCGGTCTCGTACCTGTCGCTGCTGCGCGACGGCACGGTCCCCAAGTTCAAGACGGACAAGGACGGTTGGGGCGAGGCCGTGGACCCGGACGCGTCCGGTCTCGCGCAGCGGCCGAAGGACATGGGCGAGCAGTACACCAAGTACCTCAAGAGCGGCGGCGACGCGTTCGCCCCGGGTCCGCACACCACGCGCTGGCGCGAGACCCGCGACAAGGTGGCCTCGCGGCCCGGCCTCGCCATCCAGTTCATCGACGAGCCGCTGACCTCCGGGGCCTACGCGCCGGTCGCGCTGCGCACCCAGAACGGCGGCGCCCTCGTCTTCTTCTCCACCCGCCGCTACGAGAAGCTGACCGCTTCCCCGGGGAGCAACCTGCCCGCGATCGGGGCCGACGTGAAGGCGCTGATGACCGGCGAGGCGAAGCAGTCCGCGACGTACGGGTACGTTTCCGGGCAGGCGGCGGTCGATCCGCCGAAGGCGTCGGGGAAGGTGAACGTGGTGTCGCGGGTCGAGGGGATCACGTCGGCCGAGGGCAAGTGACGGCGTCCGTCGTTGCGGTTGCGGGGCTCTGCCCCGGGCCCCGCGCCTCAAACGCCGGCGGGGCTTGATCAGGGCCAGGCGGATGTGAAGTCCGGTTCCTCCGCGCCCACGTAGCGGGCACACGCGTCCGTCAGCGACTCCAGCAGCGTCAGCGGGTCCGGGAGCGGATGCTCCGGACCCCGCACCCAGAACACCGACCGCTCACCCGGCAACCTGGCCGGCGGCACCAGCACGTACGACCCACGGCAGTGCCACCGCATGCCGGGGTGCTCGTCCATGGTCTCGGGATGGCAGTCCAGTTCGCAGGGCCACCACTCGTCCTCCTGGTCCGGCGTCCCCCGCGTCGCGGTGAAGAAGAGCATCCGGTCGCCGCCGGACTCGGCGACGGGGCCGACCTCGATCCCGGCGGCGAGGAGCCGCTCCAGCGCCTCGTGCCCGGCCTCCGCCGGAACGTCGAGGACGTCGTGGACCATGCCTGTCGCGGTGATGAAGTTGGCCTGCGGCTGATGTCTCGCCCAGCGCTCGATCTGCGCGCGGTCCGTCGTGGACTGCGTCTGCCAGGCGAAGGAGACGGGGTGCCTGCCGGGGGTCGGACAGCCGACGCGGTTGCAGGAACACCGGTAGTCGGAGGGGTAGGCGGCCGGGGCGAGCGGGAAGCCGGCGGCAGCGGCGGCGAGCAGCAGGCCCTCGCGGTCCGCGTCGGTGGTGCCGGTGTCCTTCGGGCCGCGCGCGGCCCTCAGCCACCGTGAGACCAGGCCGAATCCCCCGGTTTTCCGCTCAGGCTGTCCGCCGAATCGGCGGCCCTGCTCCGCGCCCATCAATCCCCTCACCATCGCCGTCGTGCCGAGTCCAGATGAACCTTGGACCAAAAGTGTCCCACCATCCTGCGCCCCGGGGGGCCACAGTCCACATCCGGGGTACGTGAGGGGGCTTTCGCCGGGGTTCCAGCCGCGGTTCTAGCCGCGCGGGCGGGCGCTGATGCCGTACAGGACGTACTCGACGAGCCGGTCCGCGTACGTGTGGGTGAGCGGGCCCGTCTCCTGGAGCCAGCGCTGGGCGAGCGGTCCGGAGAACAGGTCGCGGGCGATCAGGGGGTCGACGTCGGCGCGGACGTCGCCCGCGCCCTGGGCGTCGCGCAGCCGGGCCGCGTACAGGTCGAGTCCGGGCATGAGGAGCTTTCCGACGAATTCCTGGGCGAACTCCCGGTTGGCGACGCCCTCGGCGGCGAGCGCGCGGGCGGGGGCGTCGAAGCGGGGGTCGTTCAGCTCATCGACGGTGGCGCGGAGCACCAGCTTGAGGTCGGCCTCCAGGTCGCCGCTGTCGGGGAGGGAGGCCGGGTTGAGGGGGACGTCGGGGTGGTGCTCGGCGGCGGCTTCCTGGTTCTGCTCGTTGAGGTCGATGAATGCCTCCATCAGGACCTCGGCCTTCGAGCCCCACCATCGGTAGATCGTCTGCTTGCCGACACCGGCCCGCGCGGCGATGCCCTCGATGGTCGTGCGCGGGTATCCGATCTCTCCTACGAGGTCGAGGGCGGCGTCGTAGATCGCGCGGCGGGAACGTTCGCTGCGGCGGGTGGAGTCAGGCATGCGTCGAATGTAGCAGCGGGGCGAGACGCCGCGTCTCGACCGTCCGCTCCGCGAACCACCCGATCGGTTCACAGCCGCCACGGCCACCCTGACCGCACCATGGGCGCAAGCGAACAACCTACGCGGTCGTGAGGAGCCCTCATTGCCCAGTTCCAGGCCCAGTTCAAGGCCCAGGCGGTACCTGATGTGCCCACCAACGCACTTCAAGGTCACGTACTCGATCAACCCGTGGATGGATCCGACGAAACCCGTCGACGTCCCGCTCGCCCTCGCCCAGTGGGAGGACCTGGTCGGCCGCTACCGCGCGCTCGGCCACACCGTCGAACTGCTCGACCCGCGCCCCGGACTGCCGGACATGGTGTTCGCGGCGAACGGCGCGACCGTGGTGGACGGGCGGGTGCTCGGCGCCAGGTTCGCGCACCCGGAGCGGGAGGGGGAGGCGGCCGCGCACCTGGAGTGGTTCCGGGCGCACGGTTACGCCGAAGTGCACGAGCCGGTGCACGTCAACGAGGGCGAGGGCGACTTCGCCGTCACCGCGTCCTACGTGCTCGCGGGGCGCGGCTTCAGGGCCTCGCCGTTGTCGCACGGGGAGGCGCAGGAGTGGTTCGGGCGGCCGGTGATCGGGCTCGATCTGGTCGACCCGCGCTTCTACCACCTGGACACGGCGCTGGCGGTGCTCGACGACGAGGCCGACGCCGTCATGTATTACCCGGGGGCGTTCTCGGCGGGGAGCCGGGCGGCGCTGCGGAAGCTCTTTCCCGACGCGTTGATCGCCTCCGAGGCGGATGCGGTGGCCTTCGGCCTGAACGCGGTGTCGGACGGGCGGAATGTGGTGTTGCCGCAGGGGGCGGTGGGGTTGTTCGGGGTGTTGCGGGGGCGGGGGTTCGTGCCGGTGGGGATGGATTTGGGCGAGTTGTTGAAGGGGGGCGGGAGCGTGAAGTGCTGCACCCTTGAGCTCCGGTAAATCAAGCCCCTGCGGCCCAGTAAGCCCCTGCGGCGATTGAGCAGGCGGCTCCCGCAATCCAAGCCCCTGCGGCGATTGAGCAGACGGCTCCCGGGGCTGGTGCCTCGGGGCGCTGCCCCGGACTCCGCTCCTCAATCGCCGGCGGGGCTTGATTTACCGGCACCGTGGGGCCACCCATCGCCCCAATCCACCTTGCGGGCATCCCGGTACGCCGCACCGTGCCGCTTGGTCACCGTGGCCCGGCGGAGACGGCCCTCCGCCTCGCAGAGGTCGAGCAACACCTGCCCCTTGCGGAGCTGAGGCTTGCGGACGACCCGGGCCGACGCCGGATCCACCGCGGAGCGACTCGCCGCGACGTAGGAGAACTTCTCGTCCTCGTACGCCAGGGAGCCGCCCTTGACCTGGCGGTGCAGGGACGAGCGGGCGACCCGCGCCGAGAAGTGGCACCAGTCCGTGCCGGGCACGATGGGGCACGCCGCGCTGTGCGGGCAGGGCGCGGCCACCCGGAAGCCCGCCGCGATCAGGCGTTCGCGGGCCTCGATGACGCGGGCGTAGCCGTCCGGGGTGCCGGGTTCGATGATCACCACGGAGCCCGTGGCGGCGGCGGCCTCCGCGGCGGCGTCGACGACGGTCGCACGGTCGGCCTCGGTCAGTTCCTTCAGGACGTAGGAGACGGTGACGAGGTCGGCGGCCGGGGCGTCCGCCACCCCGACGCGGCCGCGCTCCCAGCGTACGGAACGCTTCAACTCCGGTTCGGCGGCGGCCAGTTCACGCCCGAGGTCGAGCGCGGGCTGCGACCAGTCGAGGACCGTGGTGGGGCGCTCCCCCGCCCACACGTCCCGCGCCGCCCACACCGCCGCGCCGGTGCCTCCGCCGATGTCCAGGTGACCGGCGGGTTCCGGGACGCCGGCGTCGTCGAGCGCGGCGAGCGAGGAGCGCACCGCCGCGAACGTGGCCGGCATCCGGTACGCCGCGTACGCCACGACGTCCGCCCGCTCGCGCAGGATCGGGGCGTCGGTCGGGGTGGTGCCCCGGTAGTTCGCGATCAGCCGGTCGACGGCCTTGGCCGCCTGTGTGGGCGGGAGGCCGTCGACGAGTGCGGCGAGGGCGGAGCGGAGGGTGTCGGAGGGCGACTGGAGCGGGGCGTTCACCCCACGATTCTACGGAGGGCTCAGATCACGGCTCGCGCCAGCCGCGTCCCCGCCGCCACGCGCGGCGCGTTGTCGGGGCCCCGGCGCCGCGGGTGCACGGTGTTGGCGAGCAGCACCAGGAACGTGTCCGTCGCCGGGTCGATCACCAGCGACGTCCCCGTGAACCCGGTGTGGCCCGCCGCGCCGCGTCCCGCCAGCTCGCCCATGAACCACGGCTGGTCGACGCGGAAGCCGAGGCCCGGCGCCGCCAGCATCAGGTCGACGAAGTCGGGGCCGAGGATGCGGGCCGTGCCGTACGAGCCGCCGCTCAGCAGCGCCCGGCAGAGCACCGCCAGGTCGTACGCCGTGGAGAACAGGCCCGCGTGCCCGGCCACGCCGCCGAGCGCCCACGCGTTCTCGTCGTGCACCTCGCCGCGCAGCATGCCCCGGTCGGCCTTGCCCCAGGGGCGGCGCTGGTCCTCGGTGGCGGCGGCGTCGGGGCGCGGCCCGTAGGACGTGGCGGTCATGCCGAGGGGGCGGGTGATGCCCTCGCGGACCAGGACGTCGAGGGGGCGGCCGGTGACGCGTTCCAGGACCTGCTGGAGGAGCAGCATGTTCAGGTCGGAGTAGAGGTACTGGCCCGGCGGGGAGGAGGGTTCCTCCGCGCGCAGCAGGTCCGTGCGGGAGGCCGCGTCCTTGGCGTCGTACAGCGGGAGTTCGGGGCGCAGGCCCGAGGTGTGGGTGAGGAGTTCGCGGATCGTGATGCCGTGCCGGGCGGCGGCCGTGAGCTCGGGAACGTACGCGCCGACCTTCGCGTCGATGCCGAGTCTGCCGCGCTCGATCTGCTGCACGGCGGCGATCGAGGTGCAGAGTTTGGTGAGGGAGGCGAGGTCGAAGGGGGTGTTGGCCGTCATGGGGACGCGGGCGACCGGCGGCAGCTCGACGCCCGTGTCCTGCGTCTCGTCGTACGCCGCGTAGCGCACCGCCCAGCCGCAGGCCGCCTCCGCCGCGATCACCGGGCCGCGGCCCGCGAGCAGCACGGCCCCTGCGCACCAGGGCGTCGGCCCTTCGGGCAGCCGGCGCACGTCGGAGACGAGTCCGGCGAGCTGCCGGGCGTCGAGGCCCGCCCGCTCGGGGGTGCCGTGGCGCAGTCTTGGCGCGTTCAGCGTGTGGTCACCTCCCCCGCCGCCTCGCTGCTCCTGCGCTGCCGCCAGGGGCGGCACAGGGTCACGAACGCGAGGGCCGCGACGAGTCCGCTGGCGAGCTGGACGAGCGCCATCGGCACGGCCGTGTGCTCGCCCGCGATGCCGACGAGCGGGGATGCGATGGCGCCGATCAGGAACGAGGCCGTGCCGAGCAGCGCGGAGGCGGATCCCGCCGCGTGCGGGGTGCGCATGAGGGCGAGGGCGTTGGTGTTGGGCGTGGTGAGGGCCATCGACGCCATGAGGATGAAGAGGCCGGTGGCGATGGGCGCGAGGCCGAGCTCCTCGGGGCTCCCGAAGACACCGGTCGCGGCGAGGAGCAGGAAGCCGGCGGCGAGGACGACGAGGGTGAGGCCGATGCCGAGCACCTTGTCGAGGTTGACGCGGCCGACGAGGATCTTGCCGTTGAGCTGGCCGACCGCGATCAGGCCGATCGAGTTGAGGCCGAAGAGGAGGCTGAACGTCTGCGGGGACGCCCCGTAGATCTCCTGGATGACGAAGGGGCTGGCGCTCACGTACGCGAAGAGCGCGGCGAACGCGAAGCCGCCGACGAGCGTGTAGCCGAGGAAGACGCGGTCGGCGAGGAGCCCGCGCATGGTGCGCAGCGCGGCGACCGTGCCGCCGCCGTGCCGCCGCTCGGGCGCGAGGGTCTCCGGCAGGAACTTCCACACGACGGCGGTGAGCGCGATGCCGATGAAGGTGAGCACGACGAAGACGCCGCGCCAGTCGGTGAACCGCAGGACCTGGCCGCCGATGAGCGGCGCGACGATCGGGGCGATGCCGGAGATCAGCATCAGGGACGAGAAGAAGCGGGCCATCGCGACCCCGTCGTACAGGTCGCGGACCACCGCCCGCGCGATCACGATGCCCGCCGAGCCCGCGAGGCCCTGGAGCAGCCGGAAGGCGATGAGGAGGGCGGCGTTCGGCGCGAAGGCGCAGATCGCGGTGGCGACGATGTAGATCAGCAGGCCGACGATCAGCGGCCTGCGGCGGCCCCACTTGTCGCTCATCGGGCCGACCACGAGCTGCCCGAGCGCCATGCCGGTCAGGCACGCGGTGAGGGTGAGCTGGGCGGTGGCCGCCGAGGAGTGCAGGGAGCCGGTGACCTCCGGGAGCGCCGGGAGGTACATGTCCATGGACAGCGGCGGTACGGCGGTGAGCCCGCCGAGGATGAAGGTGACGAGGAGTCCGGCTCCGGCGCCGACCGCCGCCTTGGGTACGGGAGTTGGGGCTCCGCGGCGGGCCGCGTCCCTGGCGGTCACGTCCTCACCGGTCGCGCTCTCCCCCGTGGTGTTCCCGGTGGAACATCCGCTGTCCTTCATCCCGCTGCCCCTCGTTCCCTTTCGTCTCTCCCGGCCGTCTGTGCGATTCCCTATGCTCTCAGCTCGGCGGAGTGACCGGGAACAACATCAGGAATGGGTGGGGCACGGTGGTGGAGCGGGTGCGCTGGGGAATTCTCGCGACGGGCGGGATCGCCGCGTCGTTCACGGCGGATCTGCTCGATCTGCCGGACGCCGAGGTGGTGGCGGTGGCCTCGCGCCGGGAGACCTCGGCGAAGGCGTTCGCGGAGCGCTTCGGGATCGAGCGGGCGTACGGCGACTGGGCCGCGCTCGCGGCGGACGAGGACGTGGACGTCGTGTACGTCGCGACGCCGCACGCCGCGCACCGGGAGGCGGCCGGGCTCTGCCTGGAGGCGGGCCGCCCGGTGCTGTGCGAGAAGGCGTTCGCGCTGAACGCGCGGGAGGCGGCGGAGCTTGTGACGCTGGCGCGCTCGCGGGGCCTGTTCCTGATGGAGGCCATGTGGATGTACTGCCATCCGCTGGTGCGGCGCATGAGGGCGCTGATCGACGACGGGGCGATCGGTGAAGTGCGCACTGTGCAGGCCGACTTCGGTCTTGCCGGTCCCTTCCCGCCCGCGCACCGGCTGCGGGATCCGGCGCAGGGCGGCGGCGCGCTGCTGGACCTCGGGGTGTATCCGGTGTCGTTCGCGCAGCTGCTGCTCGGGGAGCCGTCCGGTGTGCTGGCGTCGGCGCAGCTCTCGGAGGAGGGCGTCGACCTCCAGACCGGGATGGTGCTCTCGTGGGAGGGCGGCGCCCGCGCGCTGCTGCACTGCGCGATCAACGCCGGTACGGGGGTGACCGCTTCGGTCACCGGCTCCGCCGGGCGGATCGACGTACCGGCCGGTTTCTTCGCCCCGGAGCGGTTCGTGCTGCACCGGGACGGCCGGGACCCGGAGGAGTTCGTGACGGCGCCCGAGGACGGTCCGCACGACTCGATGCGGCACGAGGCGATCGAGGTGATGCGGCGGATCCGGGCGGGCGACACGGAGTCGCCGCTGGTGCCCCTTGAGGGTTCGCTCGCCGTGATGCGGACGCTCGACACCGTCAGGGAACGGGTCGGCGTCCGCTATCCCGGCGAGTAGTGACCGGAGTTACGCGGGCTTGAGGCCCGGCTCCCCGACGGCCGTCACGAAGGACGCGGCCGTGCTGAGGGCGGCGCCCGGCGTGGTCACGGCGGGCACCGTCTTGAAGTCGGCGCGGGCCGCTTCCTGCCCCAACTCCACGGTCACGTAGCCGCGTTGACCGTTGTAGTGCTTCATGTGCGGGTTGCGGGCGAGGTATCCGGCCCAGTTGGACGGCTTGGCGGCGCCGTCCTTGCCGCTGGTGATCGAGGTCGTCACGATCTCGGTGCCGACGGTGCGCGAGTCCTGGTCGTCGGCGTCCCGCTTGATGTCCATGGCGTACGAGACGTGGACGTCGCCGGTGAGGACCATCAGGTTCTCGACGCGGGCGGCGTCGGCGCCCTTCAGGATCCGCTCGCGGGAGGCCGGGTAGCCGTCCCAGGAGTCCATGGACAGCGTGGTGTTGCCGACGGTGGGACTGTTGCGGCGGGAGAAGGTGACCTGCTGCGGGACGACATTCCACAGCGCCCGCGAGTCCCGCCAGCCGTCGGTGAGCCAGCGCTCCTGCGTGAAGCCGGGCAGCGTCTGCGAGGCGGCCTCTGACTCGGGCGTCGGCGTCTTCCAGCCGTCGCCGTTGGCCTGGTCGGTGCGGTACTGGCGGGTGTCGAGGATGTCGAACTGGGCGAGCCTGCCCCAGTGCAGCCGCCGGTAGAGCTTCATGTCGGGGCCGCTCGGCACCTGCGGGCGGCGCAGCGGCTGGTTCTCCCAGTACGCGCGGTACGCGGCGGCGCGGCGCAGCAGGAACTCCTCGGGCGGGTCGCCGTTCTCGTCGGTGTCGCCCGCGTAGTTGTTCTCGGTCTCGTGGTCGTCCCAGGTGACGACGAAGGGGTGCGCGGCGTGCGCGGCGCGCAGGTTCTCGTCGGACTTGTAGAGGGCGTAGCGCAGCCGGTAGTCGTCCAGCGTCATGGTCTCCCGGTTGAAGACGCCGGGCAGGACGCGGTCGGTGTAGTTGCGGGCGCCACCGACGGCCGTGACGGCGTACTCGTACAGATAGTCCCCGAGGTGGAAGACGACGTCGACGTCGTCCTCGGCGAGGTGCTGGTACGCGGTGTAGTAGCCGTCGTGGTACGCCTGGCAGGACACGGCGGCGAGGGTGAGGGCTTCCGCCTGCGCGTGGGTGGCGGGCGCCGTGCGGGTACGGCCCGTCTCGCTCACCCAACTCCCCACCCGGAAGCGGTAGTAGTACACGCGCCCGGCGGCGAGCTTGTCGACCTCGACGTGCACGGAGTGGTTGTACTCGGGGTGCGCGGTGGTGGTGCCGCGCCGGACGACACGCCGGAACCGCTCGTCGCTCGCCAGCTCCCACTGCACGTCGACGCGGGCGGCGGGCAGACCGCTGCCGGTCTCGTACGGGGACGGGGCGAGCCGCGTCCACAGCAGGACGGAGTCGGGCAGCGGGTCACCGGAGGCGACGCCGAGCGTGAACGGGTCGCTGGTGATCTTCCGGGCGTCGAGCTCGGCGGCGGCCGCGGCGCCCGCGGTCGGCAGGTTGGTCGCGAAGGCGAGCGCGGCGGCGGCGCCGGTCACGGTGAGGAATCTTCTGCGGCCCAAGTGCTGGGCGACGGCTCGGAGTTCGGCGGAGTGCTGCGGTATGTGAGGCATGAAGCGTTATTGCAGTGGCCCGGGACGACGCACTGTCGTCGCGTACACAACAGCCACATGGCGGAGCGATGATCTCCGTATGGCCACCCGACCCGTACGCTGCGGCCTCATGAACGCTTCGCAAACGGACGCCACGTCCCGCACCGCCGTCGTCACCGGCGCCGGTTCCGGCATCGGCCGGGCCGTCGCACTCGAACTCCTCGGCGCGGGCTGGCGGGTGGCGCTCGCGGGCCGCCGCACCGAGACCCTTGAGGCGACGGCGGCGCTCGCCCCGGAGGCCGCCGCCGCGCTCGTGGTGCGCGCGGACGTGTCGCGCCCCGAGGACGTCACGGCCCTCTTCGAGACGACGGCCGACCGGTTCGGCCGCCTCGACCTGCTCTTCAACAACGCGGGCACGTTCGGCCCCGGCGGCGTGGGCATCGAGGACCTCGATTACGACGCGTGGCGGCAGGTCGTCGACATCAACCTCAACGGGGCGTTCCTGTGCGCCCAGGCGGCGTTCCGGCACATGAAGGAGCAGGACCCGCAGGGCGGCCGCATCATCAACAACGGCTCCATCTCCGCGCACGCGCCGCGCCCGCGCTCCATCGCGTACACGACGACGAAGCACGCCATGACCGGCCTGACCAAGTCCCTCTCCCTGGACGGCCGCCCCTACCGGATCGCCTGCGGCCAGATCGACATCGGCAACGCGGCGACCGACATGACCGAGGTCATGCAGCGCGGCATCCCGCAGGCGAACGGCGAGCTGGCGGCGGAGCCGGTGATGGACGTCGCGGACGTGGGCCGCACGGTGCGGCACATGGCGGAGCTGCCGCTGGAGGCGAACGTGCAGTTCGCGACGGTCCTCGCGACGAACATGCCGTACATCGGGCGGGGCTGATCCACGGCTCCGGCCCTCCCCGCGCGCGGACTTGATCCACTGCACTAGTGTCACTCGAACGGGCCTGCGCACCGCGTGCGGGCCGGACGAGTACCGGACGGTGAAGTCATGACCTGCTCACGTTTTCGTACGTCTACGTCGTCTCGCACGTCCTGCCCCGGACGCCTCGACCTGGGGCTGCTCGCGCTGCGCGTCGGCACCGGCGGGATCCTCGCCGCGCACGGCGCGCAGAAGCTGCTCGGCTGGTTCGGCGGCGGCGGGGTGTCCGGCACCGCCGCCGGTATGGAGGCCATGGGCTACCACCCGCCGAAGGCCAGCGCCATCGCCGCCGGGCTCGGCGAGGCGGGCGGCGGGGCGCTGCTCGCGCTCGGGCTCGCGACTCCGGTGGGCGGGGCGGCCGCCGCCGGAACAATGGCGGGCGCGGCCGCCGTGCACGCCCCCAACGGCTTCTTCGCGCAGGGCGGCGGCTACGAGTACCCGGCGTTCCTCGGCTTCGTCTCGGCGGGCCTCGCGGTGACCGGCGCGGGCCGCTACTCCCTCGACCACGCCCTCGGCCACCGCCTCGACCGCCACTGGATGGTGCCGGCGGCGCTGGTGGGGGCGGGCGCGGCGGCCCTCGCGATCGTGGCATCCCGCAACAAACGCAAGGACGACGAGGCGTAACCATCCAAGCCCCTGCGGCGATTGAGCAGCGGGGTCCGGGGCAGAGCCCCGAGACGTAGGCCGACGGAGCCGTCCACCCAACCCCGCACGGGTAGGCCGCACAAGGTGAACGGCTACCATCGCCGCCATGACTGACAGGCACCGAAGCACCGAACTCCCGCGCCTGGGTGTGGCCATCGTCACGATGGGCAACCGCCCCAAGGACGTGGAGGCCCTCCTGGAATCGGTGGCCAAGCAGGACGCGGTGCCGACCCGCGTGGTCATGATCGGCAACGGCACTCCGCTGCCCGCCTACTCCGGCTACCCCTTCGAGGTCACGACGGTCGAGCTGGACGACAACCTCGGCTGCCCCGGCGGCCGCAACGTCGCCCTCGCCCGCCTCCGCGAGTTCGGCGACGTGGACGTGGCCGTGGAGCTGGACGACGACGGGCTGCTCGTCGACGCCGACGTGTTCTCCACGATCCAGAACCTGTACGCCGCCGACCCGAAGCTCGGCGTCGTCGGCTTCCGCATCGCCGACGAGACCGGCGAGACGCAGCGCCGCCACGTGCCGCGGCTGCGCGCGAAGGACCCGATGAAGCGCGGCCTCGTGACCGCGTTCCTCGGCGGCGCCCACGGCTTCTCGATGAAGATGCTCGAAGAGACCGGCGACTGGCCCGCCGACTTCTTCTTCACGCACGAGGAGACCGACCTCGCATGGCGCGCGCTCGACGCCGGCTGGAAGGTCCTCTACGAGCCGTCCCTCCTGCTCCAGCACCCGAAGACCTCCCCGGCCCGGCACGCCGTCTACTACCGGATGACCGCCCGCAACCGGGTGTGGCTGGCCCGCCGCCGCCTCCCCCTCCCCCTGATCCCGCTGTACCTGGCGGTGTGGACCGGCATCACCCTGCTGCGTACGCGGTCGCTCGGCGGCCTGCGCGCCTGGGCGGGCGGCTTCAAGGAGGGCCTGCGCCGCTCGGCCGGGGAGCGCCGCCCGATGCGCTGGCGGACGGTGTGGCGGATGACCCGGCTCGGCCGGCCGCCGCTGATCTGACGTTACGGGGACGGGGGCGCGCCGGGGGTGCCTAGATCGACTCCAGGCTCCGCCCCGTCGTGCGCGGCCCGAGGATCCGTACGTTCAGGCACAGCACGACCATCAGCACGCCGGAGCCGATGAACACGGCGTCCGCGCCCAGGTCTTCGAGCACGTCGATCGCGACGAACGGCAGCACGACCGAGGTCAGCCGGGACAGCGAGTACGCGATGCCGATGGCGCTGGAGCGCATGCCGGTGGGGAAGATCTCCGTCTGGTAGACGTGGAACGCGTTCGAGAAGACGTTGCTGCACACGGTGAGCAGGAAGCCCGCGCCGACGATCAGCCAGGACGCGTCGGCGAACCCGAAGACGAGGCCGCACACGGCGATGCCGAGCGCCGACAGGATGATCAGCGTGCGCCGCTCGATCCGGTCGATCAGCGGCACGGAGAGCGCCGAGCCGACCGGGTAGCCGAGGTAGCTGAGGGCCGCGTACGAGAGGGACTCGGTGACGGTGTGGCCCTTGGCCTGGAGGACGACGGGGGCGAGGGATCCGAAGCCGTAGTAGCCGACGGTCTGGAGCACCTGGAAGATCCACCACATGACGGTGCGGCGGGCGTACGGGGCCTTGAACATCCGCCCGAGCGGCACCTTCCCGGCGTCCGCCGCTTCGGCGGGCCGTGCCGGGGTTGACGTCTCGGGGCTCTGCCCCGGACCCCGCGCCTCAACCGCCGGCGAGGCTTGGCGGTGCTCGATGTCGCGCACCACTGCCTCGGCCTCTTCCTGCCTCCCCCTCGCGGCCAGCCACCTCGGGGACTCCGGGAGGCGGGTTCGCAGGAGTTGGATGAACGCGGCGCCGAGCGCGCCCGCGACGAGCAGCCAGCGCCATCCGTCGACCCCGAACAGCTCCCGCTCGGCGACGAGCCGCGCGCCGAGCAGCGCGGCGACGGGCACGCCGACGAAGCCGAGGGTGTAGGCCCAGGCGATGTAGCGGCCGCGCACCTTGCGCGGCAGGAATTCGGCCAAGTACGTGTCGACGAGGACCAGTTCGGCGCCGAGTCCGAGCCCGGCGAGGAAGCGGAGCACGGAGAGCTGGGTGGCGTCCTGGGCGAAGGCGCAGCCCAGCGAGAACAGCGAGTAGAGCCCCAGGTTGACCAGGAACATCTTCCGCCGCCCGAACCGGTCGGCGAGCACGGACAGCACATTGGCGCCGACGAACATGCCGAGGAACCCGGAGGCGATCAGCCACGACTTCTCGGTGCCGGACAGCTGCCAGGACTCGGCGAGCGCGGCGGCGAGCACGCCGCCGAGGAACACCTCGTAGAGGTCGAAGAAGGCCCCTACGCCGACGATCGCGGTCAGTCGGCGGTGCCACGGCCCCACGGGCAGCCGGTCAAGCCGCTGTACGGGATCGATCGCTTCGTCCGGTGCGGGGGCTTTCGCGGCCCCCGTGACGCCCTGCTCACTCATGCGCACCGACGTTAGCTGTAGGCGACAGCTAAATGAAGACCCAATTTTCCCCGCCCTCCGCTTACACGCCCATTACTCGCATACTGGACATAACCCATCCCCTCTCGAAAGGCACCCCCACATGCCCTCGACCGACCCCGACACCACCGAGACCGACACCGGCATACCCGACGAGGACGCCACAGAGCTGGGCGTCGGCGAGTGGACCGCCTTCGACAGCGGCCTCGAAATGACCATCGAGGACCTGGAGACCTTCGCGCCCACCTACCTGGACCGGGACCACGAGGAAGGCGACGCCTACGTCCGCTTCACGGTCCGCGTGAAGAACAGGGCCCCGGGCGTCCGCCGCGCCATGCGCGCGCACCACGCCGAGCACCCGCGCCGCGCCCCGCGCAGGGGCAACGCCAGCGAGGCCGCGCACACGCGGGCCGTCGAGCAGCACACCAAGGAGCGCTCCGACGCGCTGCGCCGCGCGAAGGCGGCGGCGCGGATGCACCTCACGGCCCGCGTCCAGGTGTGGGCGGGCGAGGCTCGCGCGGTCCGCTCGTACGACGCCGACCAGGAGATCCTCACCGGCCTGAACACCGAGGTGCGCCGCCGCCGCACCCGCACCGCGACCTACGCCTACCGCGTCCCCGCGGCGGCCCTCGACGACCTGCGCATCCGCCTGAGCCCCGCCGTGAACGGCACGACCCGCGAGTCCGCCGACTGGACGGCCACCCTCACGGCCCCGCCCGAGGACCTCCTCGACGACTCCCTGGTACGCGAGGAGCCCGCCGAACGCACGGCCGCCGCCACCGAGGCCGATGAGCCCACGGACGACGGGGACGACGAGGAGCACCCGAAGAAGCGCAAGCAGCGCCGCCAGGAAAAGCGCGCCCACCGCCGTCAGCAGCTCCGCTCGACGAACGGCGCGGCACTCTGAACGAAGGAGACCGGAGGAGAGGGGCAGACGAGTCGGGCTGTACGCCGGGTTCTGTTCCCCGGTGTCCTCGCGGACACCGGGGCGACGGCCATCCATCTAGGGCCGGCGTTGCCACCGGCCTCGTGCGGTCTACCCGCGAACATCGGGCGGGCAGCCCTCGATCGTCCGCGCAGGACCGTCTCCGAAGAGGCGGTCCCTCTTGACCTTGCTCCAGGTGGGGTTTACCTAGCCGCCTGAGTCGCCTCAGGCGCTGGTGGTCTCTTACACCACCGTTTCACCCTTACCCGGCGCCTGAGCGCCGGGCGGTCTGTTTTCTGTGGCACTGTCCCGCGGGTCACCCCGGGTGGCCGTTAGCCACCACCTTGCCCTGTGGAGCCCGGACGTTCCTCGGGAGACCCCCGAAGGGATCCCACGCGGCCGCCCGCCCGGCTCGTCTGCCGTGCGGCCATCCTACCTGCCGGTTCGGACGGACCCGGCCGTCTCCCGAAGGCTCGGCCGTCTGCCGAAGGGTGGCACGGCCCGGCTTGACCCTTCCGTAGCGTCAACGTTTCTACTGAGGTCATGCGGATCGGAGAGCTGGCCCGGATCGTCGGGGTCACCACGCGTGCCATCAGGCACTACCACCAGCTGGGGCTGCTGCCGGAGCCCGAGCGGCTGAGCAACGGGTACCGGGAGTACGGGCTGCGGCACGCCGTCGAGCTGGCCCGGGTCCGGCGGCTGACCGAGTTGGGGCTCGGGCTGCCGGAGGTGCGGGACGTGCTGGCGGACGACGCGGGGCGGGAGCTCGTGGAGGTGCTCGCCGAGTTGGACGCGGATCTGGCGCGGCAGGAGGCCGCCCTTCATGAGCGGCGGGTGCGGCTGCGGGCGCTGTTGGGCGAGGCCGAGCGGGGGCGGCTGCCCGCGGACGGGCCGTTGTCTCCGGAACTGGCCGAATTCTTCGGTGAGTTGGGGGACGAGATGTTCGACTCGCCGATGGCCGTGAAGGACCGTGAGGTGCTCGCCCTCATCGACACGGCCGCGCCGCCCGAGGACCGCGAGCGGCTGATGTCGACGCTGCTTCCCGCCCTCGCAGGTCCTGAGACCCTCGCGGCCGCCCGCGAGGTGTACGCGCTGCTCGACGCGCTCGCCGACGCCCCGGCGGACGACCCGCGGGTGGCCGGGGCGGCGCGGGCGCTGGCCGCGTGCGTACCGCCCGACCTGCCGACCGGTGAGGCGCTCGCGGACGGGAACACCCTGCTGGAGACCTTCCTCGCCGACTTCTCCCCCGCCCAGGCCGAGGCCGTCCGCCTCGCGATGCGGATGGCCGCCGAGGGCGGTGCGCCGTGACCGCCTGGGTGCGCCGGGTCGCCGGGCACGAGGCGCGGGTGTTCGTGAGCCTGTTGCGGTGGGTGGCGCGGCGGCGGCACGGGGTTCCGGCGGGGGCCGAGGCCTTCGCGTACGCACGCGGGCAGGCCGTGATGATGTATTCGTTCGCGTTCGTGTGCGTCGTCGAGTCCTTCGGGATGTGGGCGCTGCTGCGCCACTGGCCGACGCTGCATCACATCGTCCTGTTCCTCGACGTCTACACGGTGTTGATGGTGCTCGGCCTGCACGCCGCGTCCGTGACCCGGCCGCACGTGGTCACCGACGACGCCCTGCGGGTACGCCGCGCCGCCCACATCGACGTACGGATACCGCTGGAGCGGATCGCGGCGGTGCGCCGCGAGAACAGGTACACGCACACGCCGTGCGAGGGCGAGCTGAATCTCGACATCGGGTCCCAGACCAGCATCACCGTCGAACTCACGGCTCCCGTACGGCACTTCACCTTCCTCGGGCGCCCGAAGGACATTCACCTGGTGCGGTTGCACGCGGAGGATCCGGACGCGCTCGTCCGCGCGCTGCACCTCACGCGGGCGCGAACAGCACCTTCGCCGAGCCCGGGTCGGCCCGGGTGAGCCGGACCCGCAGCCGCTCCCCCAACGGCAGCGCGGACGCGCCGCCCTCGATCCGGGCGACGACGGCGGGCTCGGTCAACTGCACGGTGCCGACGGCCGGTTCGCGTTCCTTCACGTCCACCACCACCGCCTCGAAGAGCTCGCCGACCCGGTGCCTGAGCAGCGCCGCCTCGACGATGTCGACGCACTCGCGCTCCACGGTGTTGGCGCGCCGGGTGCCGTCCGCCATCTCCTTCGGCAGCACGTCCAGCTTCTCCAACACCCAGCCGGGCGGGGCCTGTTCGGCGCGGGCGGCGAGGCACAGCTCGGACGCGTAGCGGTCGACGAGGCGGCGCAGCGGGGCCGTGCAGTGCGTGTACGGCGCGGCGACGGCGGCGTGCGTGGCGAGGGCCGGGGGTTCGCCGCCGCTGAAGGCGGTGTAGCCGGCGCCGCGCAGCAGCGTCGTGCACTCCTGGAGGAACGCCGCGTGGTGCGGGATGCGGGGGTCGAGGGAGCGCACGAGGTCGGAGTACGGGACGTGGTGCGGCCACTCGATGTGCAGGGCCTTCGCGGTGCGGCGCAGGCGGCCGACCGCGCCGTCGGGAGCGGTGGGGAGCGTGCGCAGGATGCCGGTGCCGGAGGCGAGCATCAGGTCGGCGGCGGCCATGCCGGTGAGCAGGGAGATCTGGGCGTTCCAGGAGTCGGCGGGCAGCGGGGCGCGGTAGCCGAGTTCGTACGCGGTGTCGCTCGCGACGATCTCCTGCTCGGGCACGTCGAGCGAGATGCCGCCGCGTTCGACCTCCAGCTGCGTGCGCAGCGTTCCGATGTCCTTGAGGAGCGCGACCGACTCCTCGGCGGTTCCGGCGTCGATGGCCTTCTGTACGCCCTCGTAGTCGAGTTTGGCGCGGCTGCGGACGAGGGCGCGGACGACGTCGGTCCGCTCGGCGCGCCCGTCGGCGTCCAGGTCGATGGTCCACAGGACGGCCGGGCAGGTCTGGTCGGGCAGCAGGCTGGCCGCGCCCTCGCTGAGCACCGGCGGGTGCAGCGGCACCTTCTCGTCGGGGAAGTAGAGGGTGGTGACGCGGCGGTGCGCCTCGGCGTCGAGGGCGCCGCCTGGGGTGACGTACGCGGCGACGTCGGCGATCGCGTACCGCACGCGGTAGCCGCCGCCGGGGCGCCGGGACAGGTGCATGGCCTGGTCGAGGTCGGTCGACGTGGGCGGGTCGATGGTGAAGAAGGGGACCGCCGTCTCGTCCCGGTCGGGAAGCCGCGGCGGTTCGGCGGCGACGCGTTCGGCTTCCGCGAGGACGTCGGCCGGGAACTCCTCGGGCACGTCCAGTGTCGTCCGCAGTTCGCGCAGCACGGCGCCGAGCGGCTCCCGTGCCGCGCCGGTCACTCGGAGGTGGCGGCGGGGCATGGCACGAGCGTAGGCGCGGGCGGCGGGGTCGGCACGCCGTAGGCTGGGGCGCCGATCGACCTGTGTTCCCGTATGTGTTTCCGTACGTGTTTGAGGAGTGCCCCGTGCTTGTGCTGTTGCCGCCGTCGGAGGGTAAGGCCGCTTCCGGACGCGGGGCTCCGCTGAAGCCGGAGGGGCTCGCGCTGCAGGGGCTCGCCGAGGCGCGGGCAGCCGTGCTCGACGAGTTGGTGGAGCTGTGCGCCGCCGACGAGGAGAAGGCGCGCGAGGTGCTCGGGCTCAGTGAAGGGCTGCGGGGCGAGGTCGCCAAGAACGCGGAGCTGCGTACGGCGGGTGCGCGTCCGGCCGGTGAGATCTATACGGGTGTCCTGTACGACGCCCTGGACCTGGGCTCGCTGGACGCCGCCGCCAAGAAGCGGGCGGCGCGCTCGCTGCTCGTCTTCTCCGGGCTGTGGGGCGCGGTCGGCATCGCGGACCGGATCCCCTCCTACCGCTGCTCGATGGGCGTGAAGCTGCCGGGGCTCGGGGCGCTGGGCGCGTACTGGCGAAAGCCCATGGCCGAGGTGATGCCGGCGGCGGCCGGGGACGGGCTCGTCCTCGACCTGCGCTCGGCGGCGTACGCGAGCGCCTGGAAGCCGAAGCCCTCCGACGGCACGGTCGCGGAGCGGACGGCGACGGTCCGGGTGCTGCACGCGCCGACCCGCAAGGTCGTCTCCCACTTCAACAAGGCGACGAAGGGCCGGATCGTACGGTCGCTGCTGATGGCGGGCGCGGCGCCCGCCGGACCCGCCGAACTGATCGACGTACTGCGGGAGCTCGGGTACGTCGTGGAGGTCGAGGAGCCGAAGAAGGCGGGGCAGGCGTGGAGCCTGGACGTGCTGGTGGACGAGGTCCACTGACCTCCCGCACGAGATCGTATTGCAGCATGCGCAACGCCCTTTGCGCATGCTGCTGCACGCGGGGCAGGATGTCCCCATGACCTCCACTGCCGCCGCCTCGGCCTCCTCCGCCTCCGTACTGGATCTCGCTCCCGTCGTCCCCGTCGTCGTCGTGGAGGACGTCGCCGACGCGGTGCCGCTCGCGCGGGCGCTCGTCGCGGGCGGCCTGCCCGCGATCGAGGTGACGCTGCGGACGCCCGCCGCGCTCGACGCGATCCGGGCGATAGCCGCCGAGGTGCCGGACGCCGTCGTCGGCGCGGGCACGGTCATCTCCCCCGCGAACGTCGCCGACTCGGTCGCGGCCGGGGCCCGTTTCCTGGTCAGCCCCGGCTGGACGGACGCGCTGCTCGACGCGATGAAGGAGTCGGGCGTGCCGTTCCTGCCGGGCGTCTCGACGACGTCCGAGGTCGTGGCGCTCATCGAGCGCGGCGTGCGCGAGATGAAGTTCTTCCCGGCGGAGGCCGCGGGCGGCGCCGCGTACCTGAAGGCGCTCGCGAGCCCGCTGCCGCAGGCCCGCTTCTGCCCGACGGGCGGCGTCTCGCCGTCGAACGCGCCCGGCTACCTGGCGCTGAAGAACGTCGGCTGCGTGGGCGGCAGTTGGATGCTTCCGGCGGACGCGATCGCGGCGAAGGACTGGGACCGGGTCGAGGCCCTGGCCCGCGAGGCGGCTTCGCTGCGCTGAGCCGCGTACGGAGAAGCTGAGCTACGTACGGAGCAGGTGCGCTGTCTCGTTGAGGCAGCGCACGCTCGCGTTTCCGTCCGCGTAGTACGCGACCGTGGTCAGGGACGCCGCCGCGAGTTCCATCCGGAACATCGCCTCGGCCGGGGCGCCGAGCGCGAGCCGTACGAGTGTCTTGATCGGTGTCACGTGGCTGACCAGTAGCGCGGTGCGCCCCCGGTGGGCGGCGGTCAGCCGGTCGCGGGTCTCGGCGACCCGCTCGGCGACCTCGGCGAAGCTCTCGCCGCCGCCGGTGGGTGCGGCGTCGGACGAGCCGAGCCACGCCTTGAGGTCGTCCGGGTACCGCGCCCCGACCTCCTTGAACGTGAGCCCTTCCCACGCCCCGAAGTGCGTCTCGCGCAGCCCTTCGTCGACCTCGATGCCGAGGCCTAGGCGGGCGGCGACGGTTTCGGCGGTTTCGCGGCAGCGGGTGAGTGGTGAGGTCACGATCACGTCGATGTCGCCGTGTGCGGACAGCGCCGCGGCGGCGGCAGCGGCCTGCCCCCGGCCCGCCTCGGACAGCTCGGGGTCGGCGCCCCCGCTGCCCGAGAATCGCTTCTCGGGGGTGAGGGCGGTCTCGCCGTGCCGGAGCAGCACGAACGTCGAGGGGGATCCGAGGTCTGGCGGTGCCACGGCTCTCCTTTCCGGGCCGTTCCGGCGGGCCGCGCCGGCGTTGCGGTTGCGGGGCTCTGCCCCGGACCCCGCTCCTCAAGCGCCGGAGGGGCTGATTTTGCCGGACCGGCCTTGCGGGCGCCGGTGGCTACAGGCCCGACTCGGACGTGCGGACCAGGATTCGGCGGCAGTTCTCGCAGCGCACCACGGTGTCGGCCGCGGCCGCGCGGACCTCGTTCAGCTCCGTGATGTTCAGCTCCAGGCGGCAGCCCTCGCAGCGGCGCTGGAACAGCTTCGCCGCGCCGACGCCGCCCTGCTGCTCGCGGAGCTTGTCGTAGAGCTTCAGCAGGTCGGCCGGGACGGAGCCCGCGACGACCTCGCGCTCCTTCGTGACCGAGGCCACGTCCGCGTCGATGGCGGCAGCCGCCCCGTCGCGGCGCGACGTCGCGTCGTCGACCTTGGCCTGCACCGACGACAGGCGCTCGGCCAGCTCACCGGCGCGCTCCTGCGCGGACTCGCGGCGCTCCATGACCTCAAGGACGACGTCCTCCAGGTCACCCTGCCGCTTGGCGAGCGAGGCGATCTCGCGCTGGAGGTTCTCCAGGTCCTTGGGGGACGTGACCGCGCCGGAGTCGAGGCGCTTCTGGTCGCGGGCGGCGCGCTGGCGGACCTGGTCGACGTCCTGCTCGGCCTTGGTCTGCTCGCGGGCGCAGTCGCTCTCCTCGGTCGTCGCGGCGACGTGCAGGTCGCGCAGCTGCGTGAGGTCCTTGGTGAGCGTGTCGATCTCGGCGTGCTCGGGCAGCGACTTCTTCTTGTGCGCGAGCTGCTGGAGTCGGGTGTCCAGGTCCTGGACGTCGAGAAGACGGATCTGGTCGGCGGGCGCGGCGTTCAGTTGGGGGCTCCAAAAGTAGAAACAGACTGGGTGTTGGACGCCGCGTGGGCGGTCCAGGGATCGGTGACCGTCTTCGAGACATGGACCCGCAGGTCCCAGCCCTCGCGGTCGGAGATCTCGTCGAGCTGGGCTGCGGCCAGCTCGCACCAGGGCCACTCGGTGGCCCAGTGCGCCGCGTCGAGCAGCGCGAGAGGCACAGGGGAAACGGAAACAGCTTCGCGGGCCTCGCTCACCGGGTGGTGGCGCAGGTCCGCGGTGAGGAAGGCGTCGACACCGGCGGCGCGTACGTCGTCGAAGAGGCTGTCGCCGGAGCCGCCGCTGACCGCGACCGTCCGCACCGTCGCGTCGAGGTCGCCCGCGACGCGGATCCCCTGCGCGGTGGCGGGCAGCCGGTCGGCGGCGCGGCCCGCGAGCTCGCGCAGCGTCACCGGGTGCTCAAGCTCGCAGACCCGGCCGAGGCCGCGACGGCCCGCCGGGTCGGTGGGGTCCGGGACCAGGGGGCGTACGACCCGGACGCCGAGGGCGCCCGCGAGCGCGTCGGAGACGCCGGGGTCGGCCTTGTCGGCGTTGGTGTGCGCGACGTGCAGCGCGATGTCGTTCTTGATCAGCGTGTGGACGACGCGGCCCTTGAAGGTGGAGGCCGCCACCGTCGTCGTACCGCGCAGGTAGAGCGGGTGGTGGGTGACCAGCAGGTCCGCGCCGAGCTTCACCGCCTCGTCGACGATCTCCTGGACCGGGTCGACCGCGAAGAGCACCCGGCCGACCTCGGCGTCCGGGTCGCCGGCGACCGTGCCGACCGCGTCCCATCCCTCGGCGAGGGCCGGGGGCCAGAGGGCTTCGAGGGCGGCGGTGACTTCAGACAGACGGGGCACGCAGACAGGTTACCTGCGCTGCCCGCCGCACCCCCAAGCCCGGCCCGTTCCGCACGGAGGGAGGAGGTAAACACACGTGACCCACCGTTCACAGCCAATTCAGGGCACGGCCCACCTTTCGTGTGAAACGGCGGGCGCCAGGTGCCACGGAGGTACGTGCGAAAACTAGCGTCGGCCCGGACAAGCGGAGGTGACTGATCCCCATGACGGCCCTGGCCACCGAACCCACGACGGATGCGCGGCCACGACCCCCGCACACCGGATGTGTGCTCACGGCGGACGCGTCGTACGCGGCGCGGCTGGCGCGCGACGGCGCCGCCGAAGGCTCGTGGTTCCCCGAGCGCTGGACCCTGCACGGACCGGAGCCGTACGCGGTGCCGCTGCCCGGCAACCAGCCGGAGGAGCCCGGCACTGCGGTGCTGCCGCTGACCGACGGCCGGGTGCTGATCCAGCGCGGCACGGCGGGGCGGCACCTGTTCTCGCTGCTGTACCCGACGGGCCCGGACACCGGCGAGGTGCCGCTCGGCACCGTGGAGTGCGAGACCCTCACGCTCCTGCCGCCCGCTCCCGACGGCCGGTACGCGTACGCGCTGGCGCCCGGCGCGGAGTCGACGGCCGTGTGGCAGGTGGTGGGCGGCGCCCCCGGTCCCGAGCTGCTCGCCGAGGTGCCGGGGCACTGCTCGGGCGGGGTGTGGCTGGACCGCGAGTCCCGCCTCCTCGCGCTCGACCGCGAGCCCCCCGGCGGCGGCCCCGTGAAGGCGGTCGTGGTGGATCTGGACCGGGGCGGCGAGGTCTCCCCACTCCTCCAGATCGGGGACGACAGCGAGGACCGGCTGCTCCTCGCCGACCTCGACAGCGGCCTCATCCTGCTCCGCTCGGACGCCCCGACGCCGGGTGAACCCCGGCTCGGCTGGGGCGTGTTGGGCAGTACGCTGCCGATCCGCTTCCCGGAGTCGCTGCGGCTCGCGGACTGCGAGGTGACGCCCTTCGCGATCCAGCCGGGCCAGTCGCTGATGCCGGAGAACTGCGCGGTGGCGCTGCGCGTGGCGGGCGCCGAGGGCGGCTCTCCGTGGCTCGGCCTGTGGCGGCCCATGGAGGGCAGGCTGCATCAGGTCGCGGCGCCGGACGGGTGGCTGGACGGCAGCGGATTCTTCTCGCGGGACGGGGTGTTGTCGCTGCCCTGTGTCACCGAGGACGTGCCGTGCGGCCTCGCGGCCCTGACCGCTCCCGAGCCGCGCGCACGGGAGCGCGAGCCGAGGGAACCCGAGCCGCCGGAGCCCGCCGCGACACGCCCCGTTCCGCTGGCGCAGGCGCCTCTCGGTGGCCGTGGCACGGACCGTTAGACTCGCCCGGCTGTAACTGAAGGATCTTGTACGTGTTTACGGGGTGAATGTTCCGATGGCGGAAGGCAACGGCACGGATGTCGAGGTCGACACGGAGGCGGCGCACCATGTGCGGGCCGGCTCCGGTCGGCACCGCGGCGAGGTGTCCACGCCGCCCATGACGGGCGGCGACCAGGAGTCGAAGCCGCGTGGGCGGCACCGTGGGGCGCGCGCCGACGAGGCGTAGCGCGCACGCTCGACACTTGACGTGAGGAAACGTTCGACTGAGGGGCCCGGCGGAAGTCGCCGGGCCCCTCAGTCGTACGCGCGATGGAGTCAGCCGTGCTTGAGGCCCAGCACCTCCGACGCCGCGAACGTCTCGTTCGGGGGCCGGTCTTTGTAGTGCGGCGTGAGCAGCGCGTCCAACTCGTCGTACGTGAACGCCTCCTTCGCCGTGTCGAACTTCGCCTGCACCCTCGGCCGGTCGACGACGGCGACCATGCCGCCGTGCACGACGATCAGTTGGCCGTTGACGTTCGACGCGGCGGGCGCGGCGAGGTAGCCGACGAGCGGGGCGACGTGCTCGGGCGCGAGCGGGTCGAGCCCCTCCTCCGGCTCGGCGAACCCGGCGAAGACGTCCTCCGTCATACGGGTGCGGGCGCGCGGGCAGATGACGTTCGCGGTCACCCCGTACTTGGCGAGCGCGAGCGCCGTGGACGTGGTCAGCCCGACGATTCCGCCCTTCGCGGCCGCGTAGTTGGGCTGCCCGGCCGAGCCCGCGAGGAACGCCTCCGACGAGGTGTTGATGATCCGCCCGTACACCGGGCCACCGGCCGCCTTCGACGCCTCGCGCCAGTGGCGGGCCGCGAAGTGGCTGGTGTTGTAGTGGCCCTTGAGGTGGACGTGGATGACCGAGTCCCACTCGTCCTCGGTCATCGAGAAGATCATGCGGTCGCGCAGGATCCCGGCGTTGTTGACGAGGATGTCCAGCTTGCCGTACGTGTCGATCGCCAACTGGACGAGTTCCTGGGCCTGTTGGTGGTCGGCGACGTCGCCGGTGTGCGCGGTGGCGGTTCCGCCGGCGGCCTCGATCTCGGCGACGACCTGCTGCGCGGGGCCTGTGGTGGCCTCGCCCGAGCCGTCGCGGCCCGGTTGGCCGAAGTCGTTGACGACGACGTTGGCGCCGAGGCGGGCGAGTTCGAGCGCCTCGGCGCGGCCCAGGCCGCGCCCGGCGCCGGTGACGATGGCCGTGAGGCCGTTGAGCGGCGTTGACATACGATTCGGTTCCCTTTCGGTGACTCAAGCCCCTGCGGCGATTGAGCAGCGGGGTCCGGGGCAGCGCCCCGGGGCCGCAACGCCGTTGCAGCGCTTACAGCTCAATGCAGGTCCGCAGCGCGACGCCCGTACGCATCTGGTCCAGCGCCTCGTTGATCTCCGCGAGCGGCACCCGGTGCGTGATCAGCGACTCCAGGTCGATCCGCCCCGCCCGCCAGAGCGCGATCGCCCGCTCGTAGGACTGCAGGACATCCCCGCCCCCGTACATCGACGGCAGGATCTTCTTCTCGTCGAAGAACAGCTCGAACATGTTGAGCTGGAGGAAGTCGTCCATGGCGCCCGCGCCGACGACGCACATCGTGCCGCCGCGCCGCGTCGTCTCGTACGCCGTCCGCGCGGTGGCGGACTTGCCGACGACCTCGAAGACGTAGTCGAAGCCCTCGCCCGCGGTGATGTTCTGCTTGGCGTCGGCCAGCTCGTCCGGGGAAATCGCCTTCGTGGCACCGAACTTGAGGGCGGACTCGCGCCGCGACTCGACCGGGTCGACGGCGACGATCTCCGCCGCGCCCTTGAGCCGCGCGCCCTGGATCGCGGAGATGCCGACGCCGCCGCAGCCGATGACGGCGACCGACGAACCCGCCGCGACGTCCGCGGTGTTGATGGCGGCGCCGAGCCCGGTGGTGACGCCGCAGCCGATGAGCGCGGCGATGTCGAAGGGCACGTCGTCGGGGATCGGCACGGCGCAGGCCGCGTTGACGACGACCTCTTCGGTGAAGGTGCCGGTTCCGGCGAAGCCGAAGACGTCGCCGCCGGGGCGCTTGAAGTTGGGGGTGCCGGCGTTCATGAATCCGGCGAGGCAGAGCTCGGTCTGGCCGCGCTTGCAGGCGGGACAGGTGCCGCAAGCGGGCAGCCAACACATCAGGACTCGCTGACCGGGAGCGAGGTTCGTGACGCCGTCCCCGACCTCGACGACCTCGCCCGCGCCCTCGTGCCCGGGGATGAACGGGGCGGGCTGCGGCAGCACGCCGTTCATCGCGGAGACGTCGGAGTGGCACAGGCCGGTGGCCCGCAGCCGGACCCGCACCTTGCCCGGACCGAAGCCGACCGCCTCGACGTCGTCCAGTACCTCGAGTTTGTCCTGGCCTATCTCGTGCAGTACGGCTGCTCGCATGGCGTGCGGCTCCTTCGCTTCAATCTGCCGTGTACGTGGGTCAGTTGTGCTCGACGACGGTGTCCGCGAGCACCTGCGCGTCCTCGCGCTCCACGGCCGTGACCGTCACCTGCACCCGGCCCGGCTGCTCCCACATGCGTACGCGCAGCGTCTCGCCGGGGAAGACGATCCCGGCGAAGCGGGTGCGGTAGCGGGTGATGCGGGAGACGTCGCCGCCGAGGACGGTGTCCGCGACGGCCTTGAGCGTCATCCCGTACGAGCACAGGCCGTGCAGGATCGGCTTGTCGAAGCCGGCCAGCTTGGCGAACTCCGGGTCGGCGTGCAGCGGGTTCCAGTCGCCGGAGAGGCGGTAGAGGAGGGCCTGATCCTCGCGGACGGGCCGCTCGACGGTGCGGTCGGGCTCGCGGTCGGGGACGTCGAGACGCTCGGAGGGGCCGCGGTCGCCCCCGAACCCACCCTCCCCCCGCACGAAGATCTGCGAGTCACTGGTCCACAACGGGCCCTCGGCGTCCGCGACTTCGCTCCTCAGCACGAGCACGGCGGCCTTCGTCTTGTCGTAGACGGCGGCGACGCGGGTGGTGGACGTGGCCTTGCCCTCGACCGGGATGGGCCGGTGCAGCTCGATGGTCTGGCCGCCGTGCAGCACGTGCGCGAGGTTCACGTCGATGCCCGGCGCGGACAGCCCGCCGGCCACGGCCATCCCGGCGCCCGCGACGGTCGCGAAGCTCGGCAGGACGTGCAGCTTCGACTCCAGGGTGTAGCGCAGCTCGTCGGGGTCGGTGGCGGGCAGCCCCGCGCCGAGCCCCAAGTGGTAGAGCTGGACGTCCTTGTGGCCCCACGTGATCTCGGCGGACCTCGGCTCGGCGGCTACGGCCTTCGCGGCATCGATGGGCATAGGCGGCAAACGCTCCTCATGCTGGATGCTGGTCAAGACCTCGGTGCGACCGTCCGCACCGTCGGCCGCACCGAGGTCGTCACGGGCCGGAGACGAACCAGTACGTGGAAGTACACGGACTGGTTCTAGAACCTGTTCCATTCCTCCGGCGATCCCCATGTATAGCCAAGCGGGGATGGCTTGGGAAGGGCCACGACCCAGTTTTCTGACGCAACGTCAGATGGGCTCGATCGACCCCTGTGACATTTGTACTGGTCATCCGGGGACATGCGGATCTGCCCGCGCTCGGGCACCCCTTCGTACGCTTCCGGCATGACATCGAAGACGAAGGCCGCCCTCCGGGCGTGCGACGGTGCGGGCGGCTCCGACTGGCCGACCGTCGGCATCGGCGGGGCGCGGGTGAGCGGGTACACGCTGCTGCCGTGGCTGCTGCTCGGCCTCGGCGCGTTCTCGAACCTCGTCCAGGGCGAGACCCCGAACCCCTGGATCGGCGGCATCGGCCTGCTGACCTTCAACTCCCTCTACGTCTATGTGGTGTTCCGCGCCTTCGTGCCGGTCACCCGCACCGCGCTGTCCACCCGGCTCGCGCTGCTCGCGATGGCCGCGGTGACCTGCGGCCTGGCCGGTGTCTACGGGGGCAGCTGGGTGGCGTTCTTCCCGCTGCTCGGACTCGCGACGGGGGCGGTGCTGCGCGGACCGCACCTGGCGAAGATCGCCATCGGGCTCGCGGTGCTCGGCGGGGTGCTGACGGGACTGAAGGACGGCGAGGCGGCGGCGAGCGTCGGCTACGGCACGTTCCTGTCCACGATGGTGACGGCGGCGATCCTGTCGCTCACCGAGACGGTACGTGAACTGCGTTCGGCCCGCGAGGAGTTGGCGCGCAACGCGGTGGCCGAGGAACGCCTGCGGTTCTCCCGCGACCTGCACGATCTGCTCGGCCACACGCTGTCGGTGATCGTGGTGAAGTCGGAGGCGGCGCGGCGGCTGGCGCGGCGGGATGTCGACGCGGCCCTCGAACAGGTCGGTGACATCGAGGCGGTGGGCAGGCAGGCGCTCACCGAGATCCGCGAGGCCGTGACCGGGTACCGCGAGGGCAGCCTCGCCACGGAGCTGGACCGGGCGCGTTCGGCGCTCACGGCTGCCGCCATGGAGCCCGTCGTACGACAGTCGGGCCCGCCTCTGTCGGCGCGGACGGAGGCACTGCTCGGGTGGGTCGTACGGGAGGCCGTGACGAACACGATCCGGCACAGCGCGGCGACCGCCTGCACGATCGCCGTCGACGGCACGGCGGACCGGGTCCGCCTCCGGATCACGGACGACGGCGCGGGCCCCGCGCCCGGCGTCGGCGGCACCGGCCTCAAGGGCCTGACCGAACGGCTCGCGGCGGCGGGTGGCTCGCTGGTGGCGGGCGAGGGACCGGAGGGTGGCTTCGAGGTCCGCGCGGAACTGCCTACGGCGGACGAGGCCCCGGCCCCCGTAATCTCTGCCCCGTGACCGAGATGCCGCAGGACCACCGCCCCGCCAAGAGCGTCCGCGTACTGCTCGCGGAGGACCAGGGCATGATGCGGGGTGCGCTCGCGCTGCTGCTGGGCCTCGAATCCGACCTTGAGGTGGTCGCCCAGGTCGCGACCGGCGACACCATCGTCGACGCGGCGCTCACGCACCGGCCCGACGTGGCGCTCCTCGACATCGAGCTGCCGAGGCTCAGCGGGCTCGACGCGGCGGCCGAGCTCCGCGATCAGGTCCCGGACTGCCGGGTCCTGATCCTCACCACGTTCGGGCGGCCCGGGTATCTGCGGCGGGCGATGGAGGCGGGGGCGGCGGGGTTCCTGGTCAAGGACGGGCCGGTCGAGGAACTCGCCGAGTCGATCCGGAAGGTGCTGCGGGGCGAGACGGTGGTCGACCCGGCGCTCGCGGCGGCAGCGCTTTCGGCGGGGCCGAGTCCGCTCACCGGGCGCGAGGCGGATGCCCTCCGGGCGGCGGCGGACGGGGCGACCGTCTCCGACATCGCCGGGCGGCTCCACCTCTCGGAGTCGACCGTACGCAATTACTTGTCGTCGGCCATCGGCAAAACGGGGGTGCGGAACCGGACGGAGGCGTTGCGCGTCGCCTCCGAACGGGGCTGGCTGTAACGGCGTTACGCCCCCGGGGCTCCGCCCCGGACCCCGCGCCTCAAACGCCGGCGAGGCTGGGTGGATCAAGCCCCTGCGGCGATTGAGCAGCGGGGTCCGGGGCGGAGCCCCGAGGCCGGAACCGCGGTGCCGCGGAAGCTACTCGGCGGCGGCGCCTACCCTCCGCATACCGACCAGCACCACCACCGCCGCCACCACCAAAATCCCCGCCCCCACAAGGAACGCCCCCGCATACCCCCGGGTCAGCGAAACAGGATCCACGCCCCCCGCGGAGCGGCTCGTGGCGACGGTCGAGAGGATCGCGAGGCCCAGCGAACCACCCAGCGTGCGGGACGTGTTGACCAACCCGGAGACGAGCCCCGCGTCACCCGGCGCCGCCCCCGACGTCGCCAGCGACGCCAACGGCGTCATCGCACACCCGGCCCCCGCCATCATCACGATCCCGGGCAACATGATCGTCGTGACGTACGCCCCGTCCGCGGTCATGGTCGACTGCCACAGGAACCCGGCAGCCGTCACCAGCACCCCGACCGCCGCCACGTTCCGCGCCCCGTACCTCGGCATCAGCCGCGGCGCGAACTTCGAGCCGAAGACCACCGCGAGCGAGCTGGGGATCAGCGCGAGGCCGGCCTCGACGGGCGTGTAGCCGAGCACGTTCTGGGCGTACAGCGTCATGAAGAACCACATGGCGAAGGAGCCCATGCCGCACACGAACATCGCCGCGTTCGCCACCGCCACCGACCGCACCTTGAACAGTCCCAGCGGCATCAACGGTAGCCTCGTACGCGCCTCCACCGCCAGGAACGCCACGACCAGCAGCACCCCGACCGCCAGCGGCACCAGCGTCGCCGCCGCGCCCCAGCCCCGCGCCTCCGTCTGCACGATGCCGTACGCGAGGACGGCCGTGCCCGCCGTCACGAGCACCGCGCCGGGCAGGTCGAGCCGCCGCTCGCCGCCCGCACGGGACTCCCGGATCCAGCGCGCCGCCGCCGCGAGGACGACCGCGCCCAGCGGAACGTTGATGAGGAGCACCCAGCGCCAGTTCAGGCCCTCCGTGAGGACGCCGCCGACGAGCCCGCCCGCCGCGCCGCCGCCCGCGCCCACCGCGGTCCACGTCGCGATGGCCCGCGCCCGCGCCGCCCCCTCGGGCACGGCGGACGTGAGGATCGTCAGGGTGGAGGGGGCGAGGACGGCCGCTCCCAGTCCCTGCACCGCCCGCGCCGCCAGCAGCTGCCAGCCCTCCTGCGCGAGCCCGCCCGCGAGCGAGGCGAGGGTGAAGAGGCCGAGGCCGACCAGGAACATCCGCTTGCGGCCGAAGAGGTCGCCGGCCCGGCCGCCGAGCAGCATGAAGCCGGCGAAGGCGATGGAGTACGCGTTCACCACCCACTGCAGACCGCTCGCGCTGAGCCCGAGGTCGGTGCGCATCGACGGCAGCGCCACGTTCACCACGGACACGTCGAGGACGACGAGGAACTGCCCGGCGCAGGCCACGGCCACCACCAGCCAGGCGGGCGGGGTGGCGGCCGCGCGGCCACGGGAACGTATCGCGTCGTCGGATGCCTCGACCGACGCGGAGGCGGAGTCGGCGGCAGGGGGAGTCTGGGACATGGGTGTCATGGTCTCAGCCGCCCGGCACCCCGTACATCCGGATTTCGCCGCACGTCCGTGGACCTAGGACCAGGCCCCCCGGACCCCCGAACCTCACCCCCGCCGCAACATCGTCACCACCGCCGCACCCCCGAGCCCGATGTTGTGCGCGAGCCCGACCCGCGCGTCCGGCACCTGCCGCGCCCCCGCCTCGCCCCTCAACTGCCAGGTCAGCTCGGCGACTTGGGCGATGCCGGTGGCGCCAAGCGGGTGCCCCTTGGAGATCAGGCCGCCGGACGGGTTCACGACCCACTTCCCGCCGTACGTCGTCGCGCCCGACTCGACGAGCTTGCCGGACTCGCCCGCGCCGCACATGCCGAGCGCCTCGTACGTGAGGAGTTCGTTGATGGAGAAGCAGTCGTGCAGCTCGACGACGTCCACGCCCTCGATGCCGATCCCGGCGGCGTCGAAGACCTGCCGCCCCGCCTCCCGCGACATCGGCTGCCCGACCACATCGATGCACGAGCCGGACGCGAAGGACTCCTCCGTGTCCGTGGTCATGGACTGGGCCGCGATCTCGATCGCCTTGTCCCCCAACCCCCGTTCCTCCACGAAGCGTTCGGAGACGACGACCGCCGCCGCCGCGCCGTCCGAGGTCGGCGAGCACTGCAGCTTGGTGAGCGGCATGTGGATGGTCTTGGCGGCGAGGATCTCGTCGACCGTGTACGGGTCCTGGAACTGGGCGTACGGGTTGTTGACCGAGTGGCCGTGGTTCTTCGCGCCCACCGCCGCGAGCTGCGCCTCGGTCGTGCCGTACTGCTCCATGTGCTCGCGGGCCGCGTCGCCGAAGATCTGCGCGGTGGGCGGCGACATCTCGAAGCCGTGCCGGGCCGCCATGACGCCGTAGTGCCGGGCGACCGGGGAGGTCTTGAAGTCGGAGCCCGCGTCCGCTCCCCCGCCGAGCGCGCCCCGCTGCATCTTCTCGAAGCCCAGCGCGAGCACACAGTCGCTCGCCCCGCCCTCGACGAACTGCCGGGCCATCATCAGCGCGGTCGAGCCGGTCGCGCAGTTGTTGTTGACGTTGTAGACGGGCACGCCCGTCAACCCCAGTTCGTACGTGGCCCGTTGGCCCGCCGTCGACGCCTGGAAGCAGTAGCCGACGGGGACCTGCTGGACGTCCGCGTAGGCGACCCCGGCGTCCGCGAGGGCCGCGGTGCCCGCCTCCTTCACCATGTCCCAGTACTGCCAGTCACGTGACTCCGGCTTCTCGAACTTGGTCATGCCGACGCCGACTATGTACGCCTTGTGCGCCTTGTGCGCCTTCACATCTGCCGCCTCTCCGGGCTCCACCGGCCCCTTTACCTGCTGTTTGCCCATCTGCGCGAAAGTTGCTATACAAAAGTCAGGTCCTCATCAAGGGCCCGCGGACGAGGGAGCAGTACCCGCTCAGCGACAAGACTGCCTTTGGAAGGTGAGTCCGTCGTGCCTTGGGTTGTCCTGATCCTCTCCGGAGTCCTTGAGGCGGTGTGGGCCACGGCGCTCGGCGCGTCCCACGGCCTGAAGCGCCCCGTCCCCACCGTGATCTTCATCGTCGCCCTGACCGGTTCCATGGCCGGCCTCGCCCACGCCATGCACGAGCTGCCGACCGGCACCTCGTACGCGGTGTGGGTGGGCATCGGCGCCGTACTGACCGCCGTCTACGCCATCGCGCGCGGCCAGGAGAAGGCCACACCCGCGAAGAGCCTGCTGCTCGTCGGCCTGGTCGGCTGCGTCGTGGGCCTGAAGGCGGTGAGCTGACCATGGCATGGGCTGTTCTCCTCCTCAGTGGCGTCTTCGAGGCCGTGTGGGCCACCGCGCTCGGGCACTCCAAGAACTTCTCGGAGACGGGGCCGACGATCGTCTTCTTCATCGGCCTGGTCATCTCGATGTCGGGCCTCGCCTACGCGATGAAGAAGATCCCGATCAGCGTCGCCTACGCGGTGTGGATCGGTATCGGAGCCGCGCTCACCGTCACGTACGCGATGGTGACCGGCGACGAGCAGGCGAAGCCGCTGAAGATCGTCTTCCTCGCCGGGATCATCCTGTGCGTGGTGGGCCTGAAGTTCGTGAAGACGGTGCCCGGCAAGAACGCCGCCCCGGCACCGGAACCGCAGGCCGACGAGACCGACGCGGTCAGTCACGCGGCAGACCCAGAATCCGCTCGGCAACGACGTTGAGCTGCACCTGAGTCGTCCCGCCCGCGATCGTCAGACAGCGGGACATCAGGAAACCGTGGAGGGCCCGCTCCCCCGGGCCCTCCCGCAGCGCACCCGCCGGACCGAGGAGCTCAAGGGCCAGCTCCGCGACCTTCTGCTGATGCGGTGTCTGCACCAGCTTCCGCACCGAGGCCCCGGCGCCCGGCTCCACGCCCGCGACCTGCTGCGTCGTCGTACGCAGCCCGATGCAGCCCAGCGCGTGCGCCTCGGCGGCGAGGGCCCCGATCCGCGCCCGGTACGCCCCGTCCAGGTCACCGGCCCGCGCGAGCAGCGCCTCTAGCCCTGTGTCGAAGGTCAACTGGTCGGCCATGTGGACGCGTTCGTTGCCGAGCGTGTGCCGGGCGACCCGCCAGCCGTCGTCGACCTCGCCGACGACGGCGTCGGCGGGCAGCACCACATCATCGAAGTAGACCTCGTTGAACAGCGAGTCCCCGGTGATCTCGCGCAGCGGCCGGATGTCGATGCCGTCGGTGTTCTTCATGTCGACGACGAAGTAGGTGAGCCCCTTGTGCTTGGGGGCGTCGGGGTTGGTGCGGGCGAGCAGAATCCCGTGGTCGGCCCATTGCGCGGCGCTCGTCCACACCTTCTGCCCGTTGATCCGCCACCGCCCGTCGGGCATCCGCTCCGCGCGCGTACGCAAGCTGGCGAGGTCGGATCCGGCGCCCGGCTCCGAGAACAGCTGGCACCACAGTGTCTCGCCGCGCAGGGTGGCCGGGAGGTAGCGGTCGCGCTGCTCCTGGGTGCCGTACGAGATGAGGGAGGGGGCCACCCAGGTGGCGATGCCGAGGTCGCTGACCTTCACCCCGGCCTTCTTCAACTCCTCCTGCACCGCGAGCTGTTGGACTGGTCCGGCGCCGAGCCCGTACGGCTCCGGCAGGTGCGGCGCCGCGTACCCGGTCGGCGCGAGCACCCGCCGCGCGGCCTTCGGATCGAGCCCCCGCGCCCCCTCGATGACCTTCCGGGCCGCCTCCCGGTACCCGTCCGCCTCGGCGGGCAGCGCGAACCGCAGCTCGCGCCGCACCCCGCCCTCCGCGAGCCGCACGGCACGCAGCCGATGGGCGTCACCGGCACCGAGGAGCTGCCGGGCGACAACAGCCCGCCGCAAGTACAGGTGGGCGTCGTGTTCCCAGGTGAAGCCGATGCCGCCGAGGACCTGGACGCAGTCCTTGGCGCAGGAGTACGCGGCGTCCAGCGCGGCCCCCGCGGCGAGCCCGGCGACGAGCCCGCGCACATCCTCCGCGGTGTCCTCGTCCAGCGCCCGCGCCGCGTCCCACACCAGCGCCGCCGCCTGCTCGACCCGCACCAGCATGTCCGCGCACAGGTGCTTGATGCCCTGGAACTGTCCGATGGGCCGCCCGAACTGCTCGCGCACCTTGGCGTGTTCGGCGGCGGCGTGCAGCGCCCACGCGGCATTCCCGCAGGCGTCGGCGGCGAGCAGCACCCCCGCCAGATCCCGCACGAGGGTGCCGTCCACGGCGAGCACGCGGTCGGCGGGCACGACGGCACCTGCGGCCGTGACCTCTGCGGTGGGCCGGGTCGGATCGCCGCTCTCGTGCACGCGCACGGTGATCCCCGGCGTCCCGGCGTCGACGGCGAACCACACCACGCCGTCCGCGCTCTCCGCCGCGAGCACCAGCAGATCGGCGTCGGCTCCGGTGAGGACGGGTGGCGCGGCGCCGTCGAGCACGAGCCCGTCGGGCCCCGCGACGGCGCTGAGCCCGCCGGTCCCGAACGCGACGGCGCCGATCCGCTCCCCTTCGGCGAGCCCGCGCACCAGCTCCCGCTGTCCGGCGCGGCGCAACACCTCGGCCGCGAGCACGCTGCCGACGAACGGCCCGGGCAGCGCCGCCCGCCCGGCCTCCTCCACGACGACGGCGAGGTCGAGGAGGGTCCCGCCCCCACCTCCGTACGACTCGGGGAGGTGCACCCCGAGCAGCCCCTGCGCGGCGACGCCGTCCCAATACCCGGGGCGGTGACCGGCGGCGGCCGGGGCGTCGAGCAGCTTGCGCACCTCGTCGGGCGGTACGGCGCGCGCGATCCAACCGCGCACGGCGTCCGCGAGTTCCCGCTGTTCCTGCGTGATGGCGATCCCCATGCGGCGCACGGTAGAACACGTTCCAGTAGACGGGAAGAGAAAATCTGACACCGAGTCAGAAACAACCACCCAGGGGGCGCGGGAGTCGACGACGGGGACGCGGGGCCGGTGACGTAATGAAGAAGTAAAGAATCACCCTCGTACGACGACCGTCGGAATAGTCGCCCCAGCAAACCGGTTCGACATACACACAACCTGCCCGTAGACAGACCGCACAACGACCGCACAACGCGCGCCCCGACCCCGGCGGCGCGCGTTCGCCGTCGCAAGAGCCACGTCTCAGTACGTGGACCGGACCGAAGTAGACCGGACCGAAATGGACCGGACCGAACTAGACCGCCTTCCGGAGGCCTGCCTTCATGTCCCAGCCGACGACTCAAGCCCGCCCGACAGGCGGCGTCGTCCCCGTCCTCGCCTTCGCCGGCATCACCGTGGCGGTCATGCAGACGCTGCTCGTGCCGGTGATCAAGGACCTGCCCGAGCTGCTGAACACCGCGCCCTCGAACGCCACCTGGGTCATGACCGCGACCCTCCTCGCGGGCGCCGTCTCGACCCCCATCATGGGCCGCCTCGGCGACCTGGCGGGCAAGCGCCGCATGCTGCTCACCAGCCTCGCCATCATGGTCATCGGCTCGCTGATCTGCGGCTTCACCGACAACCTCCTCGTGATGATCGTCGGCCGCGCGCTCCAGGGCTTCGCCATGGGCGCCATCCCGCTCGGCATCGGCCTGATGCGGGACATGCTGCCGCGCGAGAAGCTCGGCTCGGCGATGGCCCTGATGTCCTCCTCCATCGGCGTCGGCGGCGGACTCGCGCTGCCCGCCGCGGCCCTGGTCGCCCAGAACGCCGACTGGCACGCGCTGTTCTTCGGCGCGGCGGGCCTCGGCGTCATCGGCATGGCCCTCACGCTGATCTTCGTCCCGGAGAGCCCGCTGCGGGCCAAGGGCACGTTCGACATCGCGGGCGCCATCGGCCTCACCGCGGGCCTCATCCTCTTCCTCCTGCCCATCACCAAGGGCAGCGACTGGGGCTGGGGCAGCGGCAAGACGCTCGGCATGTTCGGCGCGGCGCTCGTCGTCCTCGTCGCCTGGGGCCTGATGGAACTGCGCATGAAGGCCCCGCTGGTCGACCTGCGCACCACGGTCCGGCGCACGGTGCTGCTCACGAACCTCGCCTCGATCATGGTGGGTGTCGCCTTCTACGCGATCTCCCTGGTCCTCCCCCAGCTCCTCCAGCTCCCGAAGGCGACGGGCTACGGCCTCGGCCAGTCCATGGTCGTCGCGGGCCTGTGCGTGGCGCCGCTCGGCCTGACGATGATGCTGACGGCGCCGGTGTACGCCCGCCTGTCGGCCAAGTTCGGCCCGAAGCTCACGCTGTTGCTTGGCCTGCTCATCATCGCGATCGGCTACGGCGCGGGCCTCGGCCTGATGAGCGCCCCCTGGCAGACCATCATCATCTCGGTCCTCGTAGGCGCGGGCATCGGCCTCGCCTACTCCTCCCTCCCCGCCCTGATCATCGGCGCGGTCGACCCCTCCGAAACGGGCGCGGCCACCGGCCTCAACACCCTGATGCGCTCCATCGGTACGTCGGTGTCCTCGGCGGTCATCGGCATGGTCCTGGCCAACACGGCGAACAACGTCGGCGGCGTCGCCATCCCGACGATGCACGGCTTCCGCGTCTCCTTCCTCATCGCCACGGCGGCCGTCGCGGTCGGCGTCCTGCTGGCGGTCGGCCTGCCGGGCCGCAGCAAGCCGACGGTGCAGCTGCGCGCGAGCAGCGAGGAGGACGCGGTGCTGGAGCGCGCGGAGACGGTTCTGGCCGCCCAGTCCCCGCAGTTCCACGGTCGCGTCCTCGACCCGGCGGGTGCGCCGGTGGCTCGCGCCAAGGTGACGCTGATCGACCGCCGGGGCCGCCAGGCGGGCGCCGCCCTCACGGACGGGGCGGGCCAGTACGCCCTGACCGTCCCGACGGGCGGCTCGTACGTCCTCGCGACGACGGCCTCCGGCCACGCGCCGCGCGCCCTCGCCGCGACGCACCACGGCGAGAACCGTGCGGTTCAGGTGGATCTGGCGTTGGAGGCGATGGCCGAGTCGGTGCGGTAGCTCTGGTTCAGTCGCGTACGCACTCGAACCAGACGGTCTTCCCGGTACGGGGCGCGTCGTGCGGTACGACGCCCCACCGGGTGACCAGGGCGGCCACTATGGCCAAGCCCCGGCCGGACTCGGCGAGTTCGCCCGCGTGCGGCGTCTGCGGTACGGGCGGCACGGGGTGCGCGTCGGAGACTTCGACGCGCACCCCGTCGGCCGCCGTCCGCATCATCCGCACCGTGCAGCGCCGTCCCGGCACGTGGCGGACGACGTTGGCGATCAGCTCCGTCAGCGCGAGTTCGGCGTCGTCGGCGAGCTCCGGCAGCTCCCACACGGTGAGGTGGATCCGCAGGATGCGGCGCAGGTGCCGCGCGCTGTGCTCACCCACGGTGAGCCCGAAGCCGTAGGACTCGGCAAGTCCCGGCTCCGAGGCGTCAGTTACGTGATTCATGTCACCAGCGTGGAGCGATTCGATTACTCTCGGCTACGTCGCGATCGAAACGCCGCGAGGCGTTGCACATCTGGGGTGACCGCCCGTGCCGAACATCCGCCGTGACCTTGACCCGAGCGCCTCTCCGCTCGACTACTACGGGTTCGAGCTGCGTCGCCGACGGGAGGAAGCGGGCCTGAGACTGGGCCAGCTCGGCGGCTGCATCTTCTGTACGGGTTCACTCATCGGCCAAGTCGAGTGCGCGAAGAAGGTTCCGACCCGCGATTTCAGCGAGCGGGTGGACGCGGCGCTGGGCACGGACGGGTTCTTTTCCGGGCTGGTGGGGTTGGTGCTGCGCAGCCAGTTGCCGCACTGGTTCCAGGCGTACGCGGAGATGGAGGCGCGGGCGACGTACATCTCTACGTTTCAGTGCCAGGTCGTCTACGGGCTTTTGCAGACGGAGGAGTACGCGCGGGCCGTTTTGGCCACGGGTCGGCCGGCCAAGTTGGACGAGTTGCTCGCAGCGCGGATGGAGCGCCAACGCATCCTGCGGCGCGAGCAGCCGCCGCTGGGCCTGGTGATCCTCGACGAGGCTGTGCTGCACCGCCCGGTGGGCGGGAGGGCGGTGATGCGAACGCAACTGCACCATCTGTTGGACGTCCAGCGTGAACGGTGGGTCCAGCTTCAGGTGCTTCCATTCGAGGTGGGCGAACACGCAAGCCTGGCTGGTTCGTTCAACCTGCTCCGCTTCGACGACGACCCGGACCTCGTCTACACCGAGGACTTGGGCTCGGGCCACATGACCGCCAACCCGGAAACCATTCGGGAAGCAACCCTTCGCTACGCTAGCTTGCAGGCCACCGCGCTCTCCGTGGAGGATTCGGCGGCACTGATCGAACGCGTACTGGAGGACCGTTATGGGCAGCACCCGGGAATTGGCCAACGCCCAGTGGCGTAAGTCCAGTTACAGCGGCAACACGGGGGGCGACTGCCTCGAAGTCGCCACCCGCACCCCCACCGGCACCATCGCCATCCGTGACTCCAAGGACCCGGCGCTCGGGCACCTCCAGGTCACCCCACGCGCGTTCCGCGAATTTGTAGAGGCGGTGGCGGCGCCGCGCCGCTAATGTCGCGGCCCATGAGCTGGCTGCCGCACGACTACGCCCACCCGACCCACGTACCCGTACCCGGAACCGCCCTCCACCTGAGGCCCATCCGGGAAGCGGACACCGCGATCGACTACCCCGCCGTGATGGGCTCCCGCGAACGCCTCTGGGAGATCTTCGGCCCGGCGTGGGGCTGGCCCGCCGAGACCATGACGTACGAGGCGGACCGCGCCGACCTCCTGCGCCACGAGAAGGAGATCGCGGCCCACGAGTCCTTCAACTACGCCCTGTTGAACGAGGCCGAGACAAAGCTGCTGGGCTGCGTCTACATCGACCCGCCGGAGCGCACCGGCTCGGACGCCGACATCGCGTGGTGGGTCGTGGACGACCTGTCCGGCGGAGCCGATGAGCGTGCGCTCGACGCGCTCGTCCCGGAGTGGATCGGCGCCGACTGGCCGTTCACGCAACCCCGGTACCTGGGCCGCGACATCACGTGGCAGGAGTGGCTGGCGCTGCCGCCCCTCGGATAGTGGGACTGTGCCCCTGAACCGCAAAATGGCTGCGGTAACGAGTCACAGTGCGTCAGCCGCCGATGTCGAACTGCGCCTCCGCGCCCAGAAGTTCCGACACATCCGAACCCACCTCCAGCTCCTGCGGCTCGGCACCCCGCCGGAACAGCCGCGCCGCCCGCCCACCCTCCACAGCGGCACGCGCCCCCGCGACCCGCAGCCACGAGCCCTCCCGCAGGCCGAGCACCGGTACGTCGTTCTCCTCAAGGAACTCCGTGAGGCGCTGCTCGCGGGTTTCGCCCTTGTGGGTGGAGGACGGGTCCGGGTCCAGGTAGTGCGGGTTGATCTGGAACGGGACCAGGCCGAGCGCCTCGAAGGACGGCGGCTGCACGATCGGCATGTCGTTGGTCGTACGGAGGGTGGGCGCGGCCATGTTGGTGCCCGCGCTGGCGCCCATGTACGGGAGGCCGCCCCGGACCGCCTTCGTCACGGCCTCCCGCAGCCCCGTCCGGTACAGCGCGCTCAGCAGCCGGAAGGAGTTGCCGCCGCCGATGAACACCGCGTCCGCGGCGGCCAGTTGGGACAGCGGATCGTCGCCCTCGTGCACGCCACGCACCTCCACCCCCGCCCCCTCAAGCGCACCCCGCACCCGCGCCGTGTACGCGTCGTGGTCGGCCAGCGCGTACGGCACGAACGCGAGGCGGGCGTTCGGCGGGAGGAATCCGGTGACCGTGTCGAGGGCGTGCTCCAGGTAACCCTGGCCGTGCTGGGTGGAGTTGGAGAGCAGCAGAAGGTTCATGGTGCGGGTGGCTCCGTTCAAGTGGGCGTGAATACAGGTCAGTTGGTCGCGGTCGAGGAACGTCCCCGCCGCGTCCGCTGCGGCGGATGCGTCAGGCGCTGCTCAAGGAGTCGCGCCGCCTTCCGCAGCACGTCAAGGCGATCCTCCGGCCCCTCCGGGAAGGGCCTCAAGCTCCCGGCCGACCTCGACTACGGGCGCCTCTTCCACGGCGTCGACGAGCGGGTGCCGCTGGAGGGGCTGCGGTTCGGGGTGCGGGTCATGACGCGGCTGTGGCAGGGCTGCTGAGAGCAGGGATGCTGGGGGCAGGGATGCTGGGGGCAGGGATGGTGAGGGCAGGACTGCTGAGGGCAGGGTGCTGAGCAGGCGCTCAGCCGCGTACGGCAGCATGGGCGGCATGAGCATCACAAGCGCCCGTCCCGCCGCCGACGTCCTCGCCGCCTTCGAGAACGCCAAGGGGTTCATGCCCCTGGGCGAAGGGCTCGCGCTGTACGCCGCCGCCGTCGAGGCGGCGGCGCTCGGCCTGCCGCTCCTGGAAGTCGGCACGTACTGCGGCCGCTCCACCATTCTCCTCGCCGACGCCGCGCGCTCCGCCGGGGTCACGGCGCTCACCGTCGACCACCACCGCGGCAGCGAGGAGCAGCAGCCCGGCTGGGACTTCCACGACCCGGAGACCGTGGACCCCGCCCTCGGGATCATGGACACGCTCCCCACCTTCCGGCGCACGCTGCACGCGGCGGGCCTTGAGGACCATGTCGTCGCGCTCGTCGGCAAGTCGCCGAAGGTCGCCAAGGCCTGGGGCGGGCCGCTCGGGCTCGTCTTCATCGACGGCGGGCACACGGACGAGCACGCGAACGCGGACTACGAGGGGTGGGCGCCGCACGTCGCGGACGGCGGCTACCTGCTCATTCACGACGTGTTCCCGGTGAAGCACGACGAGTGGACGGGGCAGGCGCCGTACCGCGTGTACCAGCGGGCACTCGCGTCCGGCGCGTTCACCGAGGTCTCTGAGTGCGACTCCCTGCGCGTCCTGCGGCGAACCGGCGCGGGGATCTGAGCGCACGGTTAGGGTCAGCAACGTGTCGTACGTAGGTCCGCAACCCGATGGCTTCGATCCCGACGGCTGGGACGACCGGGGCGAGGCGCCGCGGCGCCGCCTCGGCGGGCGTCCCGTGCTCGTCGCCCTCGCCGCGCTGGTGCCGACGGCGCTGGCGGGATGGCTGGTGTACCAGGTGGTGAGCGCGCCGGGAGACAGCAAGCCGCCGACGGCGCTGCCCGCGCACGGGCAGTCGGCGAGCGGCTCCCCGACGCAGGACGCGAAGGCGTCGAGCCCGGCGCCCGCCACGTCGTCGTCCAAGTCGCCGCACAAGGCGTCCCCCTCCAAGTCCACGCCCAAGTCGCCGTCCAGCAAGGCGCCCGCCAACCCCGCCCCCGCCTCGGGACCCCTCAAGGGCAAGGTCGTCGTCATCGACCCCGGCCACAACCCGGGCAACTTCCAGCACGCCACCGAGATCAACCGCTCCGTGAACGTCGGCAACGGCAGCAAGGAGTGCGACACCACCGGTACGTCGACGAACGCGGGCTACACCGAGGCCCGGTTCACGCTGGACGTGGCGCGCCGCATGCGGACGATCCTCGAAAAGCAGGGCGCCACCGTGCAATTGACGCAGAACGGCGACCGCGCCTGGGGGCCGTGCGTCGACGAGCGCGCCGAGATCGGCAACAAGGCGAAGGCCGACGCCGTCGTCTCCGTCCACGCCGACGGGTCGGGCGAGGGCAACCGGGGCTTCCATGTGATCCTTCCCGCATCCGTGCGCGCGGGCGCCGCCGACACCACGTCGATCGTGAAGTCCTCGCGGGACCTCGGGGAGCACGTCGCGGGCCTGTACCTGCGGTCCACGGGCCAGCCCCCGTCGAACTACATCGGCGGTGGAACGGGCCTCGATACCCGCAGTGACCTGGGAGGACTCAACCTTTCCAAGGTTCCGAAGGTCTTCATCGAGTGCGGCAACATGCGGGACTCGAAGGACGTGGCGCGATTCACGTCCGGTTCGTGGCGGCAGAAGGCGGCCCAGGGCATCTCTGAGGGAATCGTGAGTTTCCTGCGCGGGTAACTGTCACCCTGTGGATCTCGGCAGACACTCCCCGGACCCGGGCGATAGTGTCCTCCGTACGATGTGGGGCCACCCCTGCGCATTGCGCCGCCTCCACCCGATGGCCAGACAACTGACCGACGACTGACGACTGACGACTGACGAAGGATTTGCAGTGAATATCCGCTCCCTCACTCGAGGCGACGGCGTGGTGATCGGAGCAGCGGTATTGCTGTTGATCGCCTCGTTCCTCGATATCTACTCCGTCGACGGGGCGCCCGACAGCGTCGAGTACCCGAACTCCTGGGAGAGCGGCCCGCTTCTCATGAGCGTGGTGCTCGCGGGCATCATCGGCGCCGTGCTCATCGTGATCAGCCGCGGTACGCCGCAGCCGCGCAAGGTCGCGGGGATCGACCTCGGCCAGTTCGGCATCGCGGCCACGGTGCTGGCCGCGTGGGCGGCGCTCGGCAACGTCTTCGACCCGCTGGGTGGCGCCGACAACGGAGGCAGTGGTGCCTCCGACGGTCCGAGCGCCGGCATCGGCATCATCCTCAGCCTCGTCGCGACCCTGATCATGGCCGTCGCCGCGATCGCCACGCCGCTGGTCCCGGCCCTCAAGGCCTCCCTCCTCGGCGCCCCGCGCCCGCAGCAGCCGCAGCCGTACGGCGCCCAGCCGCCGCAGGGCTACGGCTACCCCGGCGCCCAGCAGCAGCCCGGCCAGCAGCAGCCGTACGGCGCGCAGCAGCCCGGCCCCGGTCAGCAGCAGCCCTACGGCGGTCAGCCGCAGCAGGCCGGTGCCCCGGCTCCGCAGGCCGCCGCGCAGCCGCCGGCCGCGGACTTCTCGCCGTTCTGGTTCGCCGTGCCGGTGCCGCGCCCGCTGTACGCGGAGGACGGCTCGCAGGCCCCGATCGCCGAACTGGCGCCCGGCACCTGGTACTTGGCGGTCGAGCAGCGCGGCCCCGGCCTCGTCGCCCAGACCCAGGACGGCCGTCGCGGCGTCCTCCAGGACACGAGCGGCATCCAGCGCGGCTGACCCGACCGCTCGCCGTTACGGGATTCAAGGCCCCGCACCCGTCTTCCGGGTGCGGGGCCTTTCGCGTACAGTCGCGCACGCGATCTGACATGCCGTCAGATCGCGAGTTCATGAGTTCATGAGTTCACGGGACAGGGGGCGCGCATGCGGCTCGGAATCGCACTCGGCTACTGGGGACGCGGACCGAACCCCGATCACCTTCAACTCGTGCGCGACGCCGAGGAGTTGGGCTACGACTCCGTATGGACGGCGGAGTCCTGGGGCAGCGACGCGTTCACCCCGCTCACCTGGTTCGCCGCGCACACCTCGCGGATCCGGCTCGGCACGGCGATCGCGCAGATGGCGGCCCGCTCCCCCACGACGACGGCGATGCACGCGCTGACCCTCGACCATCTGTCGGGCGGGCGCATGATGCTGGGCATGGGGCTTTCCGGGCCGCAGGTCGTGGAGGGCTGGTACGGGCGCCCGTTCCCGCGCTCCCCGCTCACCGCCACCCGCGAGTACGTGGATGTCGTACGGCAGGTGCTGCGCCGCGAGGGGCCCGTCGAGGTCGACGGGCGCTTCCACGCGCATCCGTACCGCGGGGAGGACGGCACCGGGCTCGGCAAGGCGCTCAAGCCCATCACGCACCCGCTCCGCGCCGACCTGCCCATCCTGCTCGGCGCCGAGGGGCCGAAGAACATCGCGCAGACCACGCGGATCGCGGACGGCTGGCTGCCGCTGTACTGGTCGCCGACGCGGACCGATGTGTACGAGGCGTCGCTCACCGAGCTGCCGGAAGGCTTCACGGTGGCGCCGATGGCGCGGGCGAAGGTGTGCGACGACGTCGCCGAGGGGCTGCTGCCGGTGAAGGCGATGCTCGGCTTCTACATCGGCGGCATGGGCCACGCGACCAAGAACTTCCACGCCGATCTGATGGCGCGGATGGGATACGAGGCCGAGGCCCGGCACATCCAGGACCTGTTCGCCGAGGGGCGGCGGGAGGAGGCGGTGCTCGCCGTGCCGGACGCGTTCGCCGACGAGATCTCGCTCGTCGGCCCGCGCGAACGGATCGCGGAGCGCCTGGAGTTGTGGCGCAAGGGCCCGGTGACCGACCTGCTGGTCCTGTCCCCGGACCCGCACACGATGCGCGTACTGGCGGAGCTGAACTCCTAGGAACTGAACTCCTAGGAACCGCTGGACAGTTGGGAGGCCGAGGGGACCTTGTTCGTCACCTCGGCGCCCGCGCTCCTGCCCGCGTCCTTGACGTTGTTGATGACGTCGTCGAAGGACGACGTCACGTCGCCGAGACCCTCGCCCTTGCGGAGCTTCGTCGACAGGCCCTTGAGGGAGGCGATGCCGGCCGACAGCGGGCCGACCGCCTTGGAGAGCGTCGGATCGCCCTCGGCGTTCCTCGTCGCGGCCTTCAGCCTGTTGTACGTGAACGCGCCCGCGAGGCCCGCCTTGATGAGCGCGAACCTGCGGCCGTCCGCGCCCGCCTTGAACTTGCCCGCGCGGTACGGCTTCACGATCCACTGGTAGGTGGCCCCGGCCGCGAGCCCCGCGTTCGCCGCGAACCGGGTCTTGGCGAACTTCTGCTTCTCGGCCTTCGTCGTGGCGCTCGCGCTCGACGTCGCCTTCGTCGCGGACGCCGAGTCGCTGTCGGAGCCGCACGCGGTCGTGCCCGCGAGCAGCGCGCCGCACAGCAGCAGGGCCGTGAGCAGGCGTCGTACGGAAAGTCGTACGGAAAGAGGGGAACGGGTTACCACCGACTACCTCCGTGGCTGAAGTGGCACTCGTGGCAGCGTGACCCGGCCGCTTCGCATGTGCCACTTGAGCAAGCCCGTACGGGTTTCGCCGGGGTCGGCGGGGAAACCCGGATCGACATGTCTGCGAATCGGCATTACCGAGGGACCAACGAGGCCGCCCGGATCGTGGCGATCGTCGCCGATGTACTGGCACTGGTCATCGGCCTGTGGATCCTGATGTATCTGTTGGACGCGAACCGGGGCAACGACCTGGTTCAGTTCGTCCATGACGTGTCCGCGTGGCTCGCCGCGTGGTCGCACGACCTGTTCACGTTCGACGCGAGCTGGGCGCGCGTGGTCGCCGGTTACGGCCTCGCGGCGGTCGTCTATCTCTTCGTCGGGCACGCGGTCGCGAACCGGCTGCGCAGGTACTGAGCCGCTTGCGCAGGTACTGAGCCGCTACTGAGCCGCCCGACCGGTCACGTGCAGCAGTCCGGCTCCACGCCCGTCGGCAGCATCTCCCCGCCGAACACGGAGCACGTGGCCTCGTCGCCGCCGAGGGCCGCCACCGCGAGGAGGACGGAGCCCGCGGTCCACGTCGTCAGCTCCTCCGGCCAGACGGCCTTGTCGTCGAAGACATAGCCCGTCCAGTACAGGCCCGTCCTCGGGTCCCGCAGGTGCTGGATGTGCTGGAGGATCTCAAGAGCCCAGTCGGACTCGCCCACCGCCCAGAGCGCGAGGGCGAGTTCGGCGCTCTCGCCGCCCGTGACCCACGGGTTGGGGACGACGCAGCGCACGCCGAGGCCGGGGACGACGAACTTGTCCCAGTCGGCCTGGATGCGCTCCTTGGCCTCGGGCCCGCGCAGGGCGCCGCCGAGGATCGGGTAGTACCAGTCCATCGAGTAGCGGTTCTTGTCGAGGAACCGCTCGGGGTGGCTGCGGATCGCGTGCCTGAGCGAGCCGAGCGCCAACTCCCAGTCGGGCTGCGGCTCTTCGCGCTCCTCGGCGATGGCGAGCGCGCAGCGCAGCGCGTGGTGGATGGACGAACTGCCGGTGAGGAGCGCGTCGTCGACGGGTGTGCCGTCGGCCTCGCGCTTCCAGCCGATCTGGCCGCCGGGCTGCTGGAGGCGGAGGATGAACTCCGTCGCCGCGCACACGGTCGGCCACATGGCGTCGAGGAAGGTGTCGTCGCCGGTGGAGAGGTAGTGGTGCCAGACGCCGACCGCTATGTACGCGACGAAGTTGGACTCGCGGCCGCGGTCCGTGACGTCGTGCGGGTCGCCGTCGTGGTAGGCGGCGTACCAGGAGCCGTCCTCGTTCTGGTGCCGGGCCAGCCACTCGTAGGCGCGGGCGGCTGCCTCGTGCTCGCCGGCCACGTCGAGGGCCATGGCGGCCTCGGTGTGGTCCCACGGGTCGAGGTGGTGGCCGCGGAACCACGGGATGGCGCCGTCGGGGCGCTGCACGGCGAGGATCCCGGCGACGGTCTGCGCGGCCTGATCGACCGTCAGCACGCCGGGGAGTACGAGGAGTTCGGTCCGCTCCGGGCTGCTCACTCAGCGGCCCCGGCGACCCCGTCGACTCCATCGGTCTTCGGGAGGTGCGGCTTGGTGGCGTAGGCGACGAAGCTCTTGCCGACGACCGGGTTGAGGAGCCCTTCCGCGACCCGGGTGAGGGCGGGCTTCTTCATGATGTCCCAGACCAGGAGCTTGTGGTACGCCTTCACCGGCAGGGCATTCTCGTTGTCGACGCCGAAGGCGCACTTGAGCCACCAGTACGGGGCGTGCAGCGCGTGCGCGTGGTGGGTGCCGTACGGCTTGAGCCCGGCTTCCCGCATCCGGCCGAGGAGCTCGTCGGCCTTGTAGATGCGGATGTGGCCGCCCTCGACCTCGTGGTACTCGTCGGACAGCGCCCAGCACACCTTCTCGGGCCCGTAGCGCGGCACGGTGACGGCGATCCGCCCGCCCGGCTTGAGCACCCTGACCATCTCCGCGAGCACGCCCTTGTCGTCGGGGATGTGCTCCATCACCTCACTGATGATGACGACGTCGAACGACTCGTCGGGGAAGGGGAGTTGGAGCGCGTCACCCTCCATGGCGGTCGCGGTGGCACCGGCGGGGGCCTCCCCCGCCTCCTCCATCGCGGCGAACCACTTGGCGACCTCGGCGATCTCTTCCTTGTTCTGGTCGAGAGCGACGACCCGCGCCCCGCGCCGGTAGCACTCGAAGGCGTGCCGGCCGGCCCCGCACCCGAGGTCGAGGACGCGGTCGCCCGCGGCGAGCGGGAAACGGGTGAAGTCGACGGTCAGCACGTGGCCCTGCTTTCCTGGGGGTTCTCGGTGACAACTGTGTTGCTGGTCGGGCGGGTTGACCGCGGCGCGGCCCCCATCGCCTCGCGGTACAGCTCGGCGGTGCCCTGCGCGGCGCGCGCCCACGTGAAGCGCTCCAGGACCCGGGCACGGCCGTCCGCGCCGAGCCGGGCGCGCAGCTCACGGTCGCCGAGCAGCCGGCCGAGCGCCCCGGCGAGCGCGCCCGCGTCGCCGGTCGGCACGGCCAGGCAGGTCTCGCCGTCGCGCCCCGCGACCTCGGGGATGGCGCCGCCGGTGGTGGCGACGAGCGGGGTGCCGGTGGCCATGGCCTCTGCGGCGGGCAGCGAGAACCCCTCGTAGAGCGAGGGCACGCAGGCGACCTGCGCCGACCTCACGAGGTCGACGAGCTCCGCGTCACTGATCCCCTTCACGAACTCGACGGCGCCTTCGAGCCCGTAGCGCGCGACGGCCTGCGCGACCGGGCCCTCCTCGGGCCGCTTGCCGACGACGACGAGATGCGCGTCGGGCTGCTCGGCCCGCACCTTGGCGAGGGCCTCGACGAGATAGACGAGCCCCTTGAGGGGGACGTCGGCGCTGGAGGTGGTGACGATCCGCCCCGGCACCTCGGGGACCGCCGGATTCGGCGAGAAGAGGTCGGTGTCGGCGCCGATGTGCACGACGTTGATGCGTCCGGGCCGTACGCCGAGGTGCTCGACGATCTCGTCGCGGGACGTACCGGAGACGGTGACCACGGACGGCAGCCGCCGCGCGACCCGCTTCTGCATGCGCGTGAACGCGTACCAGCGCCGCTTGGACATCCGTCCCCGCCAGTTCTCGGCGGCGTCGATCTCCAACTGCCGGTCCACGGTGATCGGGTGGTGGACGGTGGTGACGAGCGGCGCGCCGATGTCGCCGAGGAGCCCGTACCCGAGCGTCTGGTTGTCGTGCACGACGTCGAACTCGCCGCGTCTGGCCCGCAGATGGCGGCGGGCGCGCAGCGAGAACGTCAGCGGCTCCGGAAAGCCGCCGGTCCACATGGTGCCGACCTCAAGGGCGTCGACCCAGTCGCGGTACTCGTCGCGCTTGGGTGTACGAAAGGGGTCGGGGCTGCGGTACAGGTCGAGGCTCGGCAGCTCGGTGAGGGACAGCCCCTCCAGGCCCTCCCCCTCGTCGAGCACGGGGTACGGCTGGGAGCCGATGACCTCCACCCGGTGCCCGAGTCGCGCGAGTTCGCGCGAGAGGTGTCGGACATATACGCCCTGACCACCACAGAACGGGTTGCCTTTGTACGTGAGGAGAGCGATACGCAACGACTCCGCGGTCACTCCAGGCCACCCTTCTTCCTGCTTGCCCGTGGACACTACGTGGGGACGCTAATCTAGAACAAGTTTCAGACTTGATCGTTCAAGAGCATCGAATCTACCGGCTGGTAGCCGGGCCGTAAGGGGTGGATCAGGTGATTCACGCCACGGCGGGCTCCACGGGACACGGAAAGCTTCTGATGACAGCTCCGGACGCCAGAACCACCACCCGCTCGACCCCGGCGCTCACCGAGCGTCAGGAGGCCCGACGCCGCCGCATCCTGCACGCGAGCGCGCAGCTCGCGGCGCGCGGCGGGTTCGACGCGGTACAGATGCGGGAGGTCGCCGAGTCGTCCCAGGTCGCGCTCGGCACGCTGTACCGCTACTTCCCCAGCAAGGTGCACCTCCTCGTCGCCACCATGCAGGACCAGCTCCAGCACATGCACACCACGGTGCGGAAGCGGCCGCCGGCCGGGGAGGGGCCGGCGGAGCGGGTGGCGGAGACGTTGATGCGGGCGTTCCGCGCGCTGCAACGGGAGCCTCATCTCGCGGATGCCATGGTGCGGGCGCTGACCTTCGCGGACCGGAGCGTGAGCCCCGAGGTGGACCAGGTCTCGCGGCAGACCACGGCGATCATTCTCGACGCGATGGGCCTCGACGACCCGTCCCCCGAGCAACTCTCGGCGGTCCGGGTCATCGAGCACACGTGGCACTCCGCCCTCATCACCTGGCTCTCCGGTCGCGCCTCCATCGCCCAGGTCAAGATCGACATCGAAATGGTCTGCCGCCTCATCACCTTGACCACCCCTCCGGCGGGCAATTCAAGCCCCTGCGGCGATTGAGCGGCGGGGTCCGGGGCAGCGCCCCGATCTTTTCAGCCCCTGCGGCGTTTGAGCAGCGGCGTTTGAGCAGCGGGGTTTGGGGCGGAGCCCCAAGGCCTCGGCCCCGGACGGGGCTGCGCTCCCGGGGCGCTGCCCCGGACCCCGCCGCTCAATCGCCGCGGAGGCTTGAACGGGCGGAGGCTCGAATGGGCGGAACCGTCAGTCCTCCGGGGGGAAGACGACCTCGTCCGTAGCGGCCAGCGTGAGCGTGATGGCCTCTACTGGGCAGCCCTCCGCCGCCGCGAGAATCCTCTCGTTCGCGTCGGCCTCCGCCTCCGTCGGATGCGATTGCCTCGCGCTGTCGAGCCGGAACTCGTCCGGCGCGGTGTTCACACACATCGCCGAGCCGATGCACACACTCCGGTCGACCTCGACATGCCAGCGGTCACCCATGGTCAGCTCGCCTCCGGTTCGTAGCCCGCGGGCAGGTGGATCATCTTGTGCTCGAAGTACTCCCCGTACCCCTCGGGCCCGAACTCCCGCCCCAGACCGGAGTTCTTGTAGCCACCGAAGGGCCCGAGCATGTCGAGGCTGAACGTGTTCACGCTGTACGTGCCCGTACGCACCTGCCGCGCGACGTCGACCCCGTGCGCCGTGTCGGCCGTCCATACGCTGCCGCTGAGGCCGTAGTCGGAGTCGTTGGCGATCTTGATGGCCTCGGACTCGTCGCCGTACGGCAGCAGGCAGATCACCGGGCCGAAGATCTCCTCGCGGGCGATACGCATGGAGTTGTCGACGTCGCCGAAGAGCGTCGGCTCGACGTACCAGCCCTGCTCGAAGCCCTTCGGGATCCCGCCGCCCGTGAGGATCTTGGCGCCCTCCTCCTGGCCGATGCGGATGTAGTCGAGGGAGCGCTGCTGCTGGCGCTTGGCGACGAGCGGGCCGACCTCGGTGGTCGGGTCGAGCGGGTCGCCGACCTTCAGCGCACGGGCCGCACCGGCGAAGGCGTCGGCGAACTCGTCGTAGCGCGAACGCGGGACGAGGATGCGGGTCTGCGCGACGCACGCCTGCCCGTTGATCATCCAGGCGAAGGGGACGATGCCGGAGACGGCGGCCTGCGCGTCGGCGTCCTCCAGGACGACCGCCGCGGACTTGCCGCCGAGTTCGAGGGTGACGCGGGTGAGGTTGCGCGAGGCGACCTCCATGACCCGCTTGCCCGCGGGGACCGACCCCGTGAAGGAGACCTTGTCCACCCCCGGGTGCCCGACCAGGTACTCGCTGACCTCGCGGTCGGCGGGAAGGATCGAGAGCACGCCCTCCGGGAGCCCTGCCTCGACGGCCATCTCGGCGAGGAGGTACGCGTCGAGGGGCGTCTCCGGCGAGGTCTTGAGGATCACCGGGTTCCCCGCGAGCAGCGCGGGCGCGAGCTTCGCGGCGGCGGTGAACTGCGGGACGTTCCACGGGACCACGGCCGCGACGACGCCCACCGGCTCGCGGCGTACGAGGAGTTTGCCGAGGGCTCCGTCGCGCGTCTCCTCGTACGTGAAGTCGCGCGCGATGTTGATCGCGGAGTCCCAGACCATCATCGCGGCGAGCGCCTGCACCATGACACTGGAGGTGTAAGGGGTGCCGTTCTCCTGGCTGATGACGCGGGCGATCTCCTCGTGCCGGACCGCGAAGGCGTCCTTGATCTTGGTGATGACCTCGATGCGCTCGTCGAGGCTCATCCGCGGCCAGGGGCCCTCCTCGAAGGCGCGGCGGGCGGCGGCGACGGCGCGGTCGACGTCGGCGGGCGCGGCGTGCGGCACCCGGCCGAAGACCTCGCCGGTGTGCGGCGAGACGACCTCGATGACGTCCTTGCCGAGCGGGTCGGTCAACTCCCCGCCGATGAACAGCTGTCCGTGTTCCACGAGCTCGGTCATGGCTGGCATCCTCACGCACGACAATTCTGACGGTGTTTCAGAACTGATACCAGTTCTAGTTGTGATCCGGAAGGGTTCTGCGGGGTCCCACGGGGCCCCACGGGGTGCCGCAAGGTTCGCTCGGGCGACCATTGAAACGAGTTCTACAAGTTCCCGTACAGTGGCGGAAGTTCGGCTGGATCGGCCGGCTCGGCGGAGGGAGCCCGATGACAGAGGCGGCAGGGACGACAGGGGCGGCGCAGACGGCGCAGGTGACCGATCACCGCGGCGGTGTGCACAGCATCCGCGTGCCGATCCCCGACAACCCGCTCGGCTACACCCTCGTCTACCTGGTCGACACGGACGCGGGCCCCGTCCTCGTCGACACCGGCTGGGACGACCCGACGTCCTGGGACACGCTGACGGCCGGCCTCGCCGCCTGCGGCACGAGCGTCTCCGACCTCACCGGTGTTCTGATCACCCATCACCACCCGGACCACCACGGGCTTTCGGCGAAGGTGCGGGAGGCGTCCGGCGCCTGGATCGCGATGCACGAGGCGGACGCGGCGGTGGTGCGGCGCACGCGCGAGAACAAGCCGGCGCGCTGGTACGCGTACATGGTGCGGAAGCTGGTCGCGGCGGGCGCCCCCGAGGAGCACATCGCCCCGCTCATCGCGGCCCGCGACTCCGGCAAGCCGCGCGAACTCCCCGGCTTCGCCCCGGCGTTGCCCGACCGCACCATCACCCCCGGCGACCTCCTCGACCTGCCGGGCCGCAGGCTGCGCGCGATCTGGACGCCGGGCCACACCCCCGGCCACGTCTGCCTGCACTTGGAGGAGGACCACCCGGCGGGCCTCTCCGGCCACGGCCGCCTCTTCTCCGGCGACCACGTGCTGCCCGGTATCACTCCGCACATCGGCCTGTACGAGGACCCGGACGACGCCACCGTGACGGACCCGCTCGGCGACTACCTCGACTCCCTCGAACGCGTGGGCCGCCTCGACCCCGCCGAGGTCCTCCCGGCCCACCAGCACCCCTTCGCCGACACCCCCGCCCGGGTCCGCGACCTCCTCACCCACCACGAGGCCCGCCTCACCGACCTCCTCACCCTCCTCTCCACCCCGCTCACCCCCTGGCAGCTCGCCGAACGCATGGAGTGGAACCGCCCCTGGGCCCAAATCCCCTACGGCTCCCGGACCATCGCGGTCTCCGAAGCGGAAGCCCACCTCCGCCACCTGGAGAAATCAGGCCGCGCAGAACAGCTCCCGGGCACCACCCCAGCCACCTACCAGGCAACCAATCCAAGCCCCTCCAACGACTGACCCCATCAAGCCCCTCCGGCGCTTGAGGCGCGGGGCCCGGGGCAGCGCCCCGCAACCGCAACACCAGTGCGGCAATTCAAGCCCCTCCGGCGATTGAGGAGCGGGGCCCGGGGCAGCGCCCCGCAACCGCAACACCAGTGCGGCAATTCAAGCCCCTCCGGCGATTGAGGAGCGGGGCCCGGGGCAGCGCCCCGCGACCGCAACACCGGTACCGCGAAACGGGACTCACGCCTCCGGAGGATCTTTGCCGCGCCCTGATGGAAGAGCCGCCCACACGGGCGTATCTTCAGGCCCCAAGAGCTCGCACGAGCTGGAACGACAAGGGGGCGCCCGCCGATGACGCCGGACGAGGCTGTGGTCGGCCGTACGGGGAAGCTGGTCGTCGGCACACGTGGGGCCGACGGTCCGGGTGAGGTGTTGGTGCAGGTCAGGGGCGGAACCGAGACCTTTCTCGCGTACTCCGACGAGCCCCTGGCACGGGGCGCCACCGTGCTCGTGATCGAATCCCGCGGCTACCGCCAGGTCGTGGTCATGGCCTGGTCCGACCCTCTGCTCTCCTCCGGCGAAGAAGGCGGCGACGCCCGCTAAGGAGACGTACAGGCATGTTCGGATATCGCGTTCCCGCACCCGACGAGGCGATGCTGATCTCGGGCGGCAGGCGGGGACTTGGGGGAGCGCCGTTCCGCGTCGTCACCGGGCACGGGAAGTTCGTGCTCCCTGTACTGCGCAAGACCCGCTTCCTGTCGCTCGCGATGAGCGAGGCGGAGGTCGTCGAGAAGTGCGTGACCCGGCAGGGCATCGCCCTCACCGTGCGCGCGGTCATCGCGTTCAAGGTCGGCAACGACCACGAGTCGATCGTCAACGCCGGTCAGCGCTTCCTCTCCGACCAGGACCAGATGTCGGTCCTGACCGGCCGGATCTTCGCCGGTCACCTGCGCTCGATCATCGGCTCGATGACGGTCGAGGAGATCGTGACCGAGCGTCAGAAGCTCGCCACGGAGGTCCTCGACACGTCGAAGGCCGAGATGGCGAAGATCGGCCTGCACGTGGACTCGCTGCAGATCCAGTCCATCGACGACGGCCAGACCGGTTACATCGAGGCGATGTCCCGCCCGCACAAGGCCGCCATCCAACGGCAGGCCCAGATCGCCCAGGCGCAGGCCACGCAGGCCTCGGCGGAGGCCGAGCAGGCGGCGACCCGCAAGCAGGCCGAGTACGCGCGACAGACCGCGATCGTGCAGGCCGAGTACAACGCCGAGGTCGACCGCGCCAAGGCGCAGGCCGATCAGGCGGGTCCGCTGGCGCTCGCCCACGCCCAGCAGGAAGTCCTGGCGGCCCAGACCGAACTGGCCCTGAAACAGGCCGATCTGCGCGAGAAGCAGCTCATCGCCGAGGTCGTCAAGCCCGCCCAGGCCGACGCGGAACGCATCCGCGTGCTCGCCCTCGCCGAGGCCGAGCGCATGAAGATCCAGGCGGAGGCCGCGGCCTCCTACGACCGCGTCGCCCTCGACCGCATGCTCATCGACCAGCTCCCCCAGATCGTGAAGGAGGCCTCCGCCGGCCTCTCCGGCGCGAACGTCAACGTCCTCAACGGCGCGGACGGCCTCGGCGAGATCGCGGCGGGCCTGGTCGGCCAGGGCCTCACCATCCTGGACTCGGTCCGCAAGAACCTCGGCGGCGAGGACGGAGACGGCGGCGTCAGCTCCGCGATCGAACGCTATGTGGCCGCTCCGCGCGGGGGCGGGGACGACGGCCCGGTCAACATCGGCTGATCAAGCCCCTCCGGCGATTGCGGAGCGGGGTCCGGGGCAGAGCCCCGGGCCGCAACCACGTCGCCGGGTACAGTAAGGAGGTCGTCAGTACGTACGTACGAGGGGAAGCCGGTGCAAACCCGGCGCTGACCCGCAACCGTGACAGCCGGAATGCCTCATACGTACGCGCTCGGCTCAGGACCGTCGAGGAATACGGAGCCGGAGCCGCCCGGCACCCCCGTGTGCCGTGGCCGCCCCGCTCCCCACAGGGAGAGGCACCCGCGCCACCATGAACATTCGCCGCAGCGCCGCGCTCGTCGCCGCGACCGTCGCGATCGGCGCCGTGAGCGCGCAGACCGCGTTCGCGGACGGTGCCTCCCCCAAGCCTTCTCCGAAGGTGGTCGTCCCCTCCGGCCTCTACGGCAAGGGCGACCCCACGTACGACGGCGTCTGGCGCCAGTCCCTCGCCTTCGTGGCGCAGGACACCGTGGGCGTGAAGCCGTCCGCGAAAGCCGTCGACTGGCTGGCGGGCCAGCAGTGCGAGAACGGCGGCTTCGCCGCGTTCCGCGCCGAACCGGGCAAGGCCTGCGACAAGAAGGCGAAGATCGACAGCAACAGCACCGCCGCCGCAGTCCAGGCCCTCGCCGCCGTCGGCGGCCGGGACGGCGAGGTCGCCAAGGGCGTCGACTGGCTGAAGAAGAACCAGAACGGGGACGGCGGCTGGGGCTACAGCCCCGGCATGGCCAGCGACGCGAACTCCACGTCCGTCGCCATCGGCGCGCTCGCCGAGGCCGGCGAGAAGCCCGCCGAGGTGAAGTCGGGACCGGGCAACTCGGGCACCGACGCCCTCGCCGACCTCGCCCTGCCCTGCTCGAAGGGCAAGGACGGCGGCGCCCTCGCCTACCAGCCGGACAAGAAGGGCAAGCTCGAAGCGAACGCCGACGCCACCGCCGCCGGAGTGCTCGGCGCCCTCGGCACGGGCTTCGCCCCGGACAAGGGCACGGCCCCGGACTCGTACACCTGCGAGGACGGCAAGGGTGCGGACTCCGTGGCCCACAACGCCGCCGTCTACCTCCAGAACCAGCTCCAGCCCCGCCTGTACCTGAAGTCCCAGCTGGCAGGCGCCGCCGACCAGCCCGACTACGGCAACACCGCCGACGCGATCGCCGCCGTCGCCGCGGCGGAGGGCACCAAGTACACGAAGGACCCGTACACCTGGCTGGAGAAGAACGCCAAGGACTGGGCCGCGCAGACCGGCCCCGCCGCCTACGCCGAGCTGATCTTCGCCGCGCACGCGACCGGCAACGACCCGCGCGACTTCGGCGGCACGGACCTCGTCGCCGCCCTGAACAAGACGGGCCCGGACCCCGCCTCCACCAAGGCGTCCGCCTCCGACGAGAAGAAGGACGACGGCGGTGACGGCCCCAACTGGTGGATCATCGGCGTGATGTTCATCGCGGCCGTGGGCGCGGGCTTCCTGTTCAGCGGCCGCAAGAAGCAGCAGCCGTGACGGCCCGCAGGCCCGCCGGGCTCGCGCTCGGCCTGTTGGTCGCACTGGTCTCGACGGTCTCGACTGTCTCGCTGCTCGCCGTCAGCGTCGCCCCGGCGCAGGCCGCCGGCTACCGCTACTGGTCGTTCTGGGAGCACGACGGCTCCCGGAACGCATGGACGTACGCGACCTCGGGCCCCTCCCAGACCAAGCCGTCCGACGGCGACGTCCAGGGCTTCCGGTTCGCGGTGAGCGAGGACTCGAAGGACGCCAAGCAGCCGCGCGGCGCCGCCGACTTCGACGCCGTCTGCTCCGATACGTCCGCCAAGAGCGGTCAGAAGCGGATCGCGCTCGTCATCGACCCCGGCACGGCCGCCGACGCCCCGTCGGGCGAGACCCCGCCGAAGCCGCGCACCGCGTGCGCCCAGGTCGACGAGGACGCGACGAGCGCCGACGCGCTCGCCTCCGTCGCCAAGCCGCTGCGCTACGACAGCAGCGCGATGCTGTGCGCGATCTCCGGCTATCCGAAGTCGGGCTGCGGCGAACAGGTGTCGTCGTCCAATCCCTCGAAGCCGGCCTCACAGGACTCCGGCTCGGACTCGGCTTCGGACTCGGACTCGGACTCGGACTCGGACTCCGGCGGCGGCCCCTCCGTCGGCCTCATCGCCGGTGTCGCCGTGGTCGCCGTGCTCGGTGTCGCGGCGGTCGTGCAGGCGCGCCGCCGCCGCGGCTGACCCCGTGTCCGCTCGTACGCTGGCCGCCCCTCGGGCCCACCGCTCCAACTCCCTGCACCCGGGCGCCTGGTGGGTCTGGGCGCTCGGCCTCGGCACGGCCGCGTCCCGCACCACGAACCCGCTGCTGCTCGCGCTGCTGATCGGCGTCGCCGGGTACGTGGTGGCGGCGCGCCGCACCGAGGCGCCGTGGGCGCGTTCGTACGGGGCGTTCGTGAAGCTGGCGTTGGCCGTGCTCGGCATCCGCCTGGTCTTCGCGACGCTCCTCGGCTCGGCGATCCCCGGCACCCACCTCCTGGTCACGCTCCCCGAAGTCCCGCTCCCGGACTGGGCGCAGGGGGTCCGCATCGGCGGCCCGGTGACGCTGGAAGGCCTGATCTTCGCCCTCTACGACGGCCTGAAGCTGGCCACCCTCCTCATCTGCGTCGGCGCCGCCAACGCCCTCGCTTCCCCGTCCCGGCTCCTCAAGTCGCTTCCTGGCGCGCTGTACGAGGCCGGGGTCGCGGTCGTCGTCGCGATGACGTTCGCCCCGAACCTGGTCGCGGACGTCCGCAGGCTGCGCGCGGCGCGCCGCCTTCGCGGCCGCCCGGACAGCGGTCTGCGGGGCCTCCTCCAGGTCGGACTCCCGGTCCTGGAGGGCGCGTTGGAACGCTCGGTCGCACTCGCCGCGGCCATGGACGCACGCGGCTACGGCCGCACCGCCGAGGTGCCGCCCGCCGTCCGCAGAACCACGGCGGCGCTCACGCTGGGCGGCCTGGTCGGCGTGTGCGCGGGAACGTACGGACTGCTCGCCTCCTCGGGTTCGGGATACGGCCTGCCGGTGCTGCTCGCGGGGGTCGCGGCGGCCCTCGGCGGCCTCTGGCTCGGCGGCCGCCGCACGGTCCGCACCCGCTACCGCCCCGACGTGTGGGGCGTACGGGCCTGGCTGGTGGCGGCGTCCGGGGCGACGGCGGCGGCGCTCATGATCTGGACCGGCGCCCACGACCCGGCGGCGCTCCAGCCCCCGGTCGTCCCCCTCTCGGCCCCGACCCTTCCGCTGTGGCCTGCGGCGGGCATCCTCCTCGGCCTGCTCCCGGCCTTCATCGCACCCGTTCCCGACAAGCCGACGGAGGCGTCGTCGTCATGATCCGCTTCGAGGACGTCTCCGTGACGTACGACGGCGCGCCGTCCCCCACCGTCCACGGCATCCACCTCCACGTACCCGAGGGCGAGTTGGTCCTGCTGGCCGGCCCGTCCGGCGTCGGCAAATCAACACTCCTCGGAGCGGTGAGCGGGCTCGTCCCGCACTTCACCGGGGGCACGCTGGCCGGGCGCGTCACGGTGGCGGGCCGCGACACCCGCACCCACAAGCCGCGCGAACTCGCCGATGTCGTCGGCACGGTGGGCCAGGACCCGCTCGCCCACTTCGTGACGGACACGGTGGAGGACGAACTCGCGTACGGCATGGAGTCCCTGGGCCTGAGCCCCCAGGTCATGCGCCGCCGCGTCGAGGAAACCCTCGACCTCCTCGGCCTCGCCGACCTCCGGAACCGCCCCATCTCCACCCTCTCCGGCGGCCAGCAACAACGCGTCGCGATCGGCTCCGTCCTCACCCCGCACCCCCAGGTCCTCGTCCTCGACGAACCGACATCGGCCCTCGACCCGGCCGCCGCGGAAGAGGTCCTCTCCGTCCTCCAACGCCTGGTCCACGACCTCGGCACCACCGTCCTCATGGCCGAACACCGCCTGGAACGCGTCATCCAGTACGCGGACCAGGTGGCACTGCTGCCGGGCGCGTCCGAACCGCTCCTGGTGGGCCCCCCTTCCGAGATCATGGCCGTCTCCCCGGTCTACCCCCCAGTGGTGGGCCTGGGCCGCTTGGCAGGCTGGGACCCACTCCCCCTGACGGTGCGAAACGCCCGCCGAGCGGCCTCCACCTTGAGACAACAACTGGCCAATCAAGCCCCGGCCGAGCGTCCCGCTCCTCATGCCCCTGCGACGGTTCCGCCCAATCAAGCCCCTGCGGCGATTGAGCAGCGGGGCCCGGGGCGGAGCCCCGCGACCGCAACACCTCTAGCCGAAACAAGAAACCTGGGCGTCCGCAGAGGCCGCATCGAGGCCCTCCGCCACATCACCCTCACGGTCACGACCGGCGAGGTCCTCGCCCTCATGGGCCGCAACGGCGCCGGCAAATCCACCCTCCTCTCCACCCTCGTCGGCCTCATCAAGCCCACCTCCGGCACCGCCAAGGTCGGCGAAGCCACCCCCCACAAGACCACCCCCGCCGACCTCATCCGCAAGGTCGGCCTCGTCCCCCAGGAACCCCGCGACCTCCTCTGCGCGGACACGGTCGCCGCCGAATGCGCGGCGGCCGACAAGGACGCGTCCGCCACCCCCGGCACCTGCCGCGCCCTCCTCACCGACCTCCTCCCCGGCATCGCCGACGACACCCACCCCCGCGACCTCTCCGAGGGACAGCGCCTCACCCTCGCCCTCGCGATCGTCCTGACCGCGGCCCCGCCGCTGCTCCTCCTCGACGAGCCGACCCGCGGCCTCGACTACGCCGCGAAGTCCCGCCTGGTCACGATCCTGCGCGGACTCGCATCCCGCGGCCACGCCATCGTCATGGCGACGCACGACGTGGAACTGGCGGCCGAGCTGACGCACCGCGTGGCGATCCTCGCCGAGGGCGAGATCGTCGCGGACGGCCCCACCCCGGACATCGTCACGTCGTCCCCGTCCTTCGCCCCGCAGGTCGCGAAGATCCTGGCGCCGCAGCGCTGGCTCACGGTCTCCGAAGTCCAGGCGGCCCTGTCATGACGGCACCCGCACCGATGACGCCACCCCACACGGGCCGCGCGAACCCCGTCCGCCTCGGCCCCCGCTCCATCGCCGCGCTGCTCCTGGTCAGCGCGGTCGGCGTGGTCGGCATCGGCTGGCCCCTGATCACAGGGCCCGGCTCCGAGGTGAACGCGCACGCGCAGGACGCGCCCTGGCTCTTCGCCGCGCTGCTCGTCCTCCTCGTGGCGGTGGTCGCCGCCACGATCTCGGAGTCCGGCATGGGCCCGAAGGCGGTGGCGATGCTCGGCGTGCTCGCGGCGGCCGGGGCGGCGCTGCGCCCGATCGGTGCGGGCACGGCCGGCATCGAGCCGATGTTCTTCCTTATGGTGCTGAGCGGCCGGGTCCTCGGCCCCGGCTTCGGCTTCGTACTCGGCTCGCTCAGCATGTTCGCCTCGGCGCTGCTGACCGGGGGCGTGGGGCCGTGGATGCCGTTCCAGATGCTGTCGATGGGCTGGTTCACGATGGGCGCGGGGCTGCTGCCGGGGCCGCACGCCCTGCGCGGCCGGGCCGAACGGCTCATGCTCGCCGCGTACGGCTTCCTCGCCGCGTTCGCGTACGGCACGATCATGAACCTCGCGGGCTGGCCGTTCATGAACGCGCTGGCCTCCTCCGTGGCGTACCAGCCGGACGCCGCGCTGCACGAGAACCTGGCCCGCTTCCTCGCCTACTGCACGGCGACCTCGCTCGGCTGGGACCTGGGGCGTGCCGCGCTCACGGTCGTCCTGACGCTGGTCGTCGGCGGCGCCGTCCTCAAGGCGCTGCGCCGGGCGACGCGGCGGGCCGCCTTCGAGGCGCAGGTCACATTCGACGGCCGGCGGGCGTGAAGCCCCCCACATGACCCACGTCACGTACTAACCGGGACCGTAGTCCCGCACCTCCCCCTCCCCGACCCTCACAACGGACATTTAACCCATTCCTTACACAGTCTGACTTCCCTTAGTAAATGCACACATTGCTTTCGCCCTGCCCGGCCTGTTTCTGTGGAGCAACCGCACGGCACCACGCCCTGCACCCCCTGCCCCCCACGGAAGGTTTCCGTTTTGTCCGCCACGCTCCTGCGCCGCATCGCCACTCCGAAGAAGGCCATCGCCGGCGTCACCCTCGCCGCCGCCACAACCGGCTTCCTCTTCGCTTCGGCCCCGGCCCAGGCCGCGTCGACGTCGGGCTCGGCGAAGGCCATCGCCCAGCAGAAGATCTCGAACTCGGCCCAGTTCAGCTGCTTCGACAAGATCGTGTCCCACGAGAGCGGCTGGAACCCGAACGCGACGAACGCGTCCACCGGTGCGTACGGCCTGGTGCAGGCGCTGCCCGCCAACAAGATGGCGTCCGCCGGCTCCGACTGGAAGTCGAACCCGGCCACGCAGATCGAGTGGGGCGTCAAGTACATGAACGACCGCTACGGCAGCGCGTGCGGCGCGTGGGACCACTGGCAGGCCAACGGCTGGTACTAAACCGCCTCCGGCGCCCGACCGGTCTCCGGTTCCGCCCCATTTCCAGCCCCTGCGGTGCGGGTGGGTAGATCAAGCCCCTGCGGCGATTGAGCAGCGGGGTCCGGGGCCGAGGCCTTGGGGCTCCGCCCCAAACCCCGCTGCCCAAACCCCGCTGCTCAAACGCCGCAGAGGCTGAAAAGATCGGGGCGCTGCCCCGGACCCCGCCGCTCAATCGCCGCGGAGGCTTGATCGGCAAGGGTCACGCCCTACAACCGCTGGATGATCGTCCCGGTCGACAGCGCCCCGCCCGCGCACATCGTGATGAGCGCGAACTCCTTGTCCCTGCGCTCGAGTTCGTGCAACGCAGTCGTGATCAACCGCGCCCCCGTGGCGCCCACCGGGTGGCCAAGGGCAATCGCACCACCGTTGACGTTGACCTTCTCCAGGTCCTGCTCGAAGACCTGCGCCCAGCTCAACACCACGGAGGCGAACGCCTCGTTGATCTCGACGACGTCGATGTCCTTCAGCGACATGCCCGCCTTACCGAGCACCGCCCGCGTCGCATCGACCGGCCCGTCGAGGTGGTAGTGCGGGTCCGCCCCGACCAACGCCTGCGCCACGATCCGCGCCCTCGGCTTCAGCTTCAGCGCCCGCGCCATCCGCTTCGACGCCCACATGATCGCGGACGCCCCGTCGGAGATCTGCGAGGAGTTGCCCGCCGTGTGCACGGCGGTCGGCATGACCGGCTTGAGCCCGGCGAGGCCCTCCATGGTCGTGTCGCGCAGACCCTCGTCGCGGTCGACCAGCCGCCACATGCCCTGCCCCGCCGCCTGCTCCGCCTCCGTCGTGGGCACCTGCACCGCGAAGGTCTCCCGCTTGAAGCGCTCCTCCGCCCAGGCGGTGGCGGCCCGCTCCTGGGATATCAGGCCCAGCGAGTCGACGTTCTCCCGGCTCAACTCCCGCTTGCGCGCGATGCGTTCGGCGGCCTCGAACTGGTTCGGCAGATCCACGTTCCACTCGTCCGGGAACGGCTTACCGGGCCCGTGCTTCGACCCCGACCCCAGCGGCACCCGTGACATCGCCTCGACGCCACAGCTGATGCCCACGTCGATCACACCCGCCGCGATCATGTTCGCGGTCATGTGCGAGGCCTGCTGCGAGGACCCGCACTGGCAGTCGACCGTCGTCGCGGCCGTCTCGTACGGCAGGCCCATCGTGAGCCACGCCGTACGCGCCGGGTTCATGGACTGCTCGCCCGCGTGCGTGACCGTACCGCCGACGATCTGCTCGACGCAGTCCGGCTGAATGCCGGTGCGGCCGAGGAGTTCGCGGTACGTCTCGCCCAGCAGATAGGCGGGATGAAGGTTGGCCAGCGCGCCGCCGCGCTTGCCGATCGGGGTGCGTACGGCTTCGACGATGACGGGCTCGGCTGCCATGACCTACGTCCTCTCCAGGATTCCCGGACCAGCACGATCAGAACTGGACAGACTCCCCCGGCATGCGAGGCGCGCACGAAACTAGAACGCGTACCAGTTCTGCTTGCAGTCTCAGGGCCATTACCCCCGGTACGCAAGGGGCGTGCACGCACATCGCACCGAACCAACACGGACGCGGGCCTTGCTACTTCTAGAACCCGTTATTACCTTCCAAGCCATAACTGACGGCTCGTCAGACCGCTCGTGAGACCACCACGGGAGTGACCCCATGCCGTGCCCCGCGCTGCCCGACGGGTTCGACTTCACCGATCCCGACCTCCTCCAACACCGCATACCGCACCCGGAGTTCGCCGAACTCCGGCAGGCCGAACCGGTCCGCTGGATCGAGCAGGAGACCGGCATTTCCGGCTTCGACGACTCCGGTTACTGGGCCGTGACCCGCCACGCGGACGTCAAATACGTCTCCACGCACCCGGAGCTCTACTCGTCCAACACCAACACCGCCGTGATCCGCTTCAATTCGTCGATCGAGCGCGACCAGATCGACGTACAGAAGATGATCATGCTCAACATGGACCCGCCCGAGCACACGCGCGTGCGCCAGATCGTGCAGCGCGGGTTCACGCCGCGCGCCATCCGGTCCCTGGAGGAGAAGCTCAGGAACCGGGCCCGCGACATCGTCGCCAAGGCGGTCCAACAGGCGGGCCCGGGCGGCTCGTTCGACTTCGTCACGAATGTCGCCGTGGAGCTGCCGCTGCAGGCCATCGCCGAGCTCATCGGCATCGAGCAGAAGGACCGCGCCAAGGTCTTCGACTGGTCCAACAAGATGGTGGCGTACGACGACCCGGAGTACGCGATCACCGAGGAGATCGGCGCCGAGGCCGCCATGGAGATCGTCGGCTACGCGATGAACCTCGCGGCCGACCGCAAGAAGTGTCCGGCCCAGGACATCGTGACCCAGCTGGTCGCGGCCGAGGACGACGGCAATCTCTCCTCCGACGAGTTCGGCTTCTTCGTGATCCTGCTCGCCGTCGCGGGCAACGAGACGACCCGCAACGCCATCACCCACGGCATGCACGCCTTCCTCACCCACCCCGACCAGTGGGAGCTCTACAAGCGGGAGCGGCCGAGCACCACCGCCGAGGAGATCGTGCGCTGGGCGACCCCCGTCGTCTCCTTCCAGCGGACCGCCACCCAGGACACCGAGCTGGGCGGCCGGAAGATCAAGGCGGGCGACCGGGTCGGGCTCTTCTACTCCTCCGCCAATCACGACCCGGAGGTCTTCGAGAACCCGGACACCTTCGACATCACCCGCGACCCGAACCCGCACCTCGGCTTCGGCGGCGGCGGACCGCACTTCTGCCTCGGCAAGTCCCTCGCGATCCTGGAGATCGACCTGATCTTCAACGCGCTCGCCGACGCCGTGCCCGACCTGCGCCTCGCGGGCGACCCCCGCCGGCTGCGCGCGGCCTGGCTGAACGGCGTCAAGGAACTTCAGGTCGCCCCGGCGTAGCAGGCACGCAGCAGGCACGCAGCAGGCACACGGAACGGTGGCCTCCTCTCGGCCTTGATGCCAGGATGAGGCCTTTGTGGCCCGAGAGTACGTTCGAGAACAGAACCAACACGGCGTTTCCCAGGGCGACTTGGGTGACCAGAAGGGCCCCCGGCGCGACCGGGGGCCCGCCCCGTGGGTCGCCCGGTGGGGCGTCTGCCTCGGCCCCGCGCTGCTCTCGCTCGGCCTCGGACTGTGGGGGCTGACCCGCCACGACAGCATGTGGCGCGACGAGTCCGTCACGTACCAGATGGCGCACCGCGACGCCGGTGACATCTGGCGGACGGCCGGGCACATCGACGCCGTGCACGGGGCGTACTACGGCCTTATGCGCCTGGTGTTCTCCGGCTGGGAGGGCGGCCTCGTCGCGCTGCGGCTGCCGTCGGTGCTCGCGACGGCCGTGGCCGCGGGGCTCGTCGCGCTGCTCGCCACCCGGATGTGCGGGCCGCGCGCCGGACTGCTCGCCGGGGCCGCCTTCGCGCTCACCCCACTCGTGCGGTTCTACGCGCAGGAGGGCCGGTCGTACGCGATCGTGTGCGCCTGCGTCGTGGCGGCGACGTACGCGTATGTGCGGGCGGTTCAAGGTGGTGGGGCGCGCTGGTGGGTGGCGTACGGCGGGCTGCTCGTGGGGGCGGTCGTGCTGCACGAGTTCGCCGTGCTCGTGCTGATGGCGCACGGAGTGTCGCTGTGGCTCGGTGGTGTCGGGTACGCGCGCGTGGCCTGGGGGCGGTGCGTGGCGGGGGTGTTGCTTGTCGTGGCGCCGCTTGCGGTGCTCAGTGCGCGTCAATCGGGGGCGCAATTGGTGTGGTTGGGGCGGCCGAGCGGCGCGGAGTGGGCGGTCCACGTGGGTGCCTGCGGGGCCGGGGTGCTGCTGTTCCGGCTCGCGGGCGGGCGGCGGCGGGAGTTCTCGGCGGTGGCGGTGGCGCTGCCGCTGCTCGCGGTGCCGGGTGGGCTCCTGCTGGTCGTCTCGCTGGTGAAGCCGTATTACGTCGATCGGTATGTGCTGTACGGGTGGGTGGGGCTCGCCCTGTTGATCGGCGCCGGTGCGGACCGGCTCATCGGGGCGGTGCCGGCGGTGCGCAGGGACGCCGCGCGGGATCTGGCGGCGCTCGCCGTGGTCGCCGCGATCGGGGCCGTGCCGTGGCTCGGTTCGCCCCCGGCGCGCTCCCCGGAGAGCCGGCTCGACGACGTCGTCGCGATATCCCGCGCCGTACGCGAGGTGGCACGCCCCGGCGACGCCGTCCTCTACTTACCCGCGCGGCGCCGCGAATGGGCCATGTCCTACCCCCGCCAGTACGGGGCGCTGCGGGACGTCGCCCTCGCCCGCACCCCCGTCGCGTCCGGCACCTTGCAGGGCGAGGAGGCGTCGGCCGCGCGGATCCGGCGGGCCCTGGAGCGGGAGCCGCGGGTGGTGGCGCTCATGGACCCGGCGGGGCAGCCGCTCGACGCGGTGGACCGGGAGGCCGTGAAGCGGTCCGTCCTACGCGACCGCTTCCAACGCTGCCGCGTCCTGGCGGTCCACGGGGCGCGCGTCGCGCTCTACGCCCGCCCCGGCCACTGCCCGCCTCACCGCTCCGGAACGCTCCCCCGCGACCCCCACCTGCCCTGACCCGCACCTTCCGCCTCCCCCACCGGCGCCGGCCGCGCCGCCACCACCGACCGCGGCCCCGACAACAGATACGTGAGCCCGAACCCGGCCCCCACCACCACCGCCCCGCCCACCGCGTCAAGCACCCAGTGGTTCCCCGTCGCCACGATCGCGGACACGGTGCACAGCGGGTGGACGAGGCCGAGCGCCTTCATCCACCACTTCGGGGCGAGCAGCACGATGACGACGCCGCACCACAGGGACCAGCCGAAGTGCAGCGAGGGCATCGCCGCGTACTGGTTGGTGACTGCGGTGAGCGTCCCGTAGTCCGGCTTCGAGAAGTCCTGCACGCCGTGGACCGTGTCGATGAAGCCGAGCGTCGGCATCAGCCGTGGCGGCGCGAGCGGGTACAGCCAGAAGCCGACGAGGGCGAGGACGGTGGCGAAGCCGAGTGAGGCGCGGGCCCAGCGGTAGTCCGCGGGGCGACGCACGTAGAGGACGGCGAGGACGGCCAGCGGCACCACAAAGTGAAAGGACGTGTAGTAGAAGTCGAAGAAATCGCGCAGCCATCCCACCGGGACCACCGCATGGTTCGCCCAGTGCTCGATGTCGATGTGCAGGAACCGCTCGACCGCGTGCACCTGCGCCCCGTGCTCCTCCGCGCGCGGCCTGCCGCCGCGCGCGACGAGCCTGACCTGCTGGTACGCGGAGTAGCCGACGCGGATGAGGAGCAGTTCGAGCAGCAGGTTCGGGCGGGCGAGCGCGCGCCGCCACACCGGCAGCAGCGGCACCCACGACCAGCGGGCGGGGACGGGGTCCGGGTAGACCGTGGGCAGCGCCGAGCGGTAGGCCGGGTCGGAGCGCTTGAGGAAGGGGACGGCGCAGGCCGCGGCGAGGACGGCGAGCAGGATGAGGTTGTCCCGTACCGGTGCGAGAACGGGCAGGTTCGGCAGCACCGCCTTCGTCGGCAGCGTCATCACGAGGACGACGGCGATCGGCCACACCGGCCGGTCGGCCGCCTTGGCGCCCACCCGGCCGACGACCGCGAGCAGCACCCACAGCAACTGGTGCTGCCAGGTCGTCGGGGACACCGCGACCGCGACGCAGCCGGTGATCGCGACGGCGAGCAGCAGTTGCCCGTCGCGCGCGTACGCGATGGAGCGGCGCAGCCCGAGTGCGGCGACGGCGGCGCCGAGGAGGAGGAACAGGGCGATCTCCAGGGGCCCTTCGAGGCCGAGGCGCAGCAGCATGCCGTGCAGCGACTGGTTGGCGGTCGCCGCCGGGTCGGAGGCGAGGCCGGTGCCCGCCAGGTGGTGCACCCAGTACGTGAAGGAGTCGTGCGGCATCGCGAGCCAGGCGACCGCGGTGCCCGCGGCGAAGGTGACGCCCGTCGCGGCGGCGGCGCGTCTGCGGCCGGTGAACCAGAGGAGCGGCGCGAACAGCAGCACGGTCGGCTGGAGCGCGGCGGCGACTCCGACGAGGACGCCGGAGGCGGTCTGCCCGCGCACCGCGAAGCAGCCGAGCAGGACGAGGAGGACGGGCAGGATGCTGGTCTGGCCGAGGGTGAAGGTGTTGCGGACCGGCAGCGACAGCATGAGCAGGCTGATCGCGACGGGCGCCGCCAGCAGCGACGTACGGCGGGAGACGGGTGGTGGCAGGGCGCGCGCGGCGACCACGCCGAGCGCGACGACGAGGGCCAGCGAGCCGAACGTCCAGCCCCAGCCGAGGGCCTGCTCGGCGGCGCGCGCCAACGGTTTGAGGACGAGCCCGGCGAACGGGGTGCCGGTGAACCGGTCCGGCGCGTCGTACAGGGAGCCGCTGACGTGCAGCACCCCTTCGGGCCCGATCCATGTCTCCAGGTCGGTGAGCCGCTCCCCCGGAGGGGCGCTCAGCACCACCATGAGTTGACGCGCGCCGAGCACGGCCGCGATCAGCCACAGTCCGGCGAGCAGGACGCCGAGCCGTCCCGTCACCGAATCCGCGGGGCCCGGCGCTCCTCCTCGATGCTGCGCATTCGCCACGCCTTTCGGACCTCCCGCCCAACCCGGCCGGTTACCAGACATTCACCCGCACTCCCTATGAGACGCAGGCAACCGCGCCATCACCTGGCTGTCCACCGGGATTTGACCGAATGACAGTGTCTTCGGCCACTTCGTCCCGACCTTCACCGGCCCGGTTCCGCGACATAGATCACAAAGATTTGCATCAGCACCGTGCGAAGACTTCGACGTTTCCCCAGGCCGGAGGCGGTTTCCTCGCTGAACGCAGTTAACTGAACACTACCCGTTACGGGTGCGGGCGCCCCTATGGTCGATGCGTCGGGCCGTTCCGCGTGGACGGCCCTTCCCCTTGTCCCCCACGAAAGGAAGGCGAAGGACCCGTGTCCAGCGCCACTTCCATCGCCCCCAGTACCGGCCGGTCCGCCGCACTCGCGAAGGACCGCAGCTCAGCCGAGCCGACCACCACCGACCCCGCGCTGGTCAAGCGCGCGGTCAAGGCGGCGGCCCTCGGAAACGCGATGGAGTGGTTCGACTTCGGCGTCTACGGCTACATGACCGCGACGCTGGGGCACGTCTTCTTCCCCTCGGCGTCCAGCACCGCGCAGGTCCTGTCGACGCTCGGCACCTTCGCCGCCGCCTTCCTCGTGCGCCCCATCGGCGGCGCCTTCTTCGGCCCGCTCGGCGACCGCATCGGCCGTCAGCGCGTCCTCGCCATCACCATGATCATGATGTCGGCGGGCACCTTCGCGATCGGCCTGATCCCGTCGCACGCCTCCATCGGCATCTGGGCCCCCGTGCTGCTGATCGTGGCCCGCATGGTGCAGGGCTTCTCGGCCGGCGGTGAGTACGGCGGCGCCTGCACGTTCATCGCCGAGTACGCGCCGGACAAGCGCCGCGGCTTCTTCGGCTCGTTCCTTGAGCTCGGCACGAACGCCGGTTACGTCGCCGGTGCCGCGCTCGCGACGGCGCTCACCACGTCGCTCGCCACCGACGCCCTGTACGACTGGGGCTGGCGCATCCCGTTCCTCGTCGCGGGCCCGATCGGCCTGGTCGGCCTGTACGTCCGGATGAAGCTGGAGGAGACCCCGGCGTTCAAGAAGCTGGCCGAGGAGGCCGAGGCCAAGGAGAAGTCCGCTCCGAAGCCGAAGCTCCGCGAGATGTTCGTCGGCAACGCCAAGCCCATGTTCCTGTGCATCGCGCTGGTCCTGGTCTTCAACGTCACCGACTACATGCTGCTGTCGTACATGCCGACGTTCCTCAGCGAGCAGCTGCACTACGACGCCACGCACGGCACGATCATCCTCATCTGCGTGATGCTGCTGATGATGGCCGTCCAGCTCCCGGCGGGCCTCGCCAACGACCGCTTCGGCCACCGCTGGGTGATCGGCACCGCCTGCGCCGGCTTCGTGCTCCTTTCCGTCCCGGCCATGCTGCTGATCCAGGCGGGCTCCACGTGGGCGATCGCGCTCGGCCTCGCCGCGCTCGGCCTGCTGCTCGTCGGCTTCACGTCGTCGATGCCGTCGACGCTGCCCGCGCTGTTCGACACGAAGGTCCGCTACGGCTCGCTCGCCGTCAGCTTCAACCTCTCCGTCTCGCTGTTCGGTGGTACGACGCCGCTGGTCGTCGCCTCCCTCATCGCGGCCACGGGCAACCTCATGATCCCCGCGTACTACATGATGGCCGCGGCCGTCATCGGTGCCATCGCGGTGTGGCGCATGAAGGAGTCCTCGGGCAGGCCGCTGCCGGGCTCGCCGCCCGCCGTGTAGCGACACCCGTACGCGAGGTGTGGGCAACACCCGTACGCAAGTGATCAGGGCCGGAGCGAAACGCAGGACGTATCGCTCCGGCCCTGCTTACGCTGACGGCCATGACGACTGACCCCGAAGAACGTCAACCGGCCGCCGTCGACGCCTATCTCTCCGGCCTCCTCGCCCCCGCCGACGAGACCCTCGCCGCGGCGCTCGACGACAGCGCGGCGGCGGGCCTGCCCGGCATCAACGTCTCGGCGACGCACGGGAAACTGCTCCACCTCATCGCCCGCATCCAGGGCGCGCGGCGCGTCCTGGAGATCGGCACGCTCGGCGGCTACAGCACGATCTGGCTGGCCCGCGCGCTCCCCGCAGACGGCTCGCTGATCACCCTGGAGTACAGCGACCGGCACGCCGAGGTGGCCCGCGCCAACATCACCCGCGCGGGCCTGGACAAGGTCGTCGAGGTACGGGTGGGCGCCGCGCTCGACTCGCTGCCGGGCCTTGCCGACGAGGGCGCCGACTTCGACCTGGTCTTCATCGACGCGGACAAGGTCAACAACCCGCGCTACGTGGAGTGGGCGCTGCGCATGACGCACCCCGGCAGCGTGCTCGTCGTCGACAACGTGGTGCGCGACGGCCGCGTCACCGACGCCGACTCCACCGCGGGCGACGTCGTCGGCACCCGCGCCGCCCTCCAACTCCTCGCGGACCACCCGAGGCTCGACGCGACGGCGATCCAGACGGTGGGCGCGAAGGGCCACGACGGCTTCGCGGTGGCCTACGTGAGTTCGTGACCTGCGTGACCTGCGTGACCTGCGTGACCTGCGTGGCTTACGTGAGTTCGTGACAGAAGCCGACGTGCACGCTGCGCGGCCCGCCCCTGTCGGCCACGAGCACCTCGCCGGACGAGCCGCGCGGCAACGCCACCACACCTCCGTACGCGACGGGCCGCCCCGTCGTCCCCGGCTTGTGCTCCCCGAACCGCACCCGCACCTCGGAGGCCGGATCGTCCTGCGAGCCGCGCAGCCAGAACACGCTCCACGCGCCGTCGGGCCCGCACCGGAACTCCAGGTGCACCCGCGACACGAACAGCCAGTCCTGCGGAATCACGAGCCGGCACACGCTCGCGTCACGCCCGACCCGCAGCACCGCCCCGGGCTCGCTCCCGGCCTCGGCCATGCTCATCGCGGCCGTCTCCCCCGTGTCGCCACCGGCCGTGACGGCCATGGTCAGTTCGAGCACCCCGCCCCCCAGCGTTCGCGCCTCGCGCCCTCGTGGCTCGCAGCCTAGAGCGCCCCGATCCGCTCTGGGACACTTGTGTCATGACCGAACGCAAACCGCCCGGAGTCAGTTTCGAGTCATTCGTCGACAAGCAGATCCGTGACGCCGAACGACGCGGCGACTTCTCCGCGCTGCCGGGCGAGGGCAAGCCCCTCGCGCCGTCCTCGCACTCCTCGTACGACGAGAACTGGTGGATCAAGGAGAAGCTGGCCCGCGAGGGCATCTCGGTCCTGCCGCCCTCGCTGGCGCTGCGCAAGGAGGCCGAGGACACCCTGGCCGCGCTGCCGAAGGTGCCGTCGGAGCGGGCCGTGCGGCAGACGCTGGCCGAACTCAACGACAAGATCCGCGACATGATGTTCAAGCCGCCGCCTGGACCGCCGCTCGGCCTGAAGCCGTACACGGCGGACGAGATCGAGGAGATCGTGCGGGAGTGGCGGGAGGGGCGCGGGTCGGCCTGAGGGGTCGCTGAGGCACGATGGACGCATGAGCATCGTGAAGATCAACGCCCTCACCGTTCCCGAAGAGCAGCGGGAAGTCCTCGAAAAGCGCTTCGGTTCGCGCGCCGGCACCGTCGAGAACTCCGACGGCTTCGAGTGGTTCGAGCTGCTGCGCCCGATCGAGGGCACCGACCAGTACCTCGTCTACACGCGCTGGCGCGACGAGGAGTCGTTCCAGGCCTGGATGGAGGGCCCCATGAAGGCGGCCCACCAGGGCACCCAGGGAACCCAGGGCGACGGCGAGCGTCCGAAGCCGGCCGCGAGCGGGTCCACGGTGTGGTCGTTCGAGGTCGTGCAGCAGGCCGCGCCGAAGAGCGCGTAGGTACAGGTACGTAGGTTCCCCGCTCAGATCCCTCAGGTCCCTCAGATCCGCAGCAGCCGCTCCGCCGTCTCCCGGTAGTCGCGCAGCGCGAGGCGGAGCCGCTCGGTGTCCTCGGGCCCCTCGGTGGGGTCCTGCCAGGACGTACGCAGGGTGCGGCGGTGTCCCGCGAGGGTTTCGGTGAGGCGGGCCGCCAGGTCCTCCAGGACGTGGTCGGCCTCCTCGACGGCGGCGCGCGGCTCGTCGACGAAGCCGGTGAGCGCGTGCCGCAGCCGCTTTTCGAGCGCGGCGCGTTCATCCGCCGGAACGAGTTCGGTGCGCGCGGGTGCGGCCGTCGGGGGCGTCGGAGGCGTCGCGATCCCCTTGTCGACCCCGTCGGCCTCGGCCCGCTCGATCTCGGCCTGCTCGGTCTCGGCCCGCTCGATCTCGGCCCGCTCGATCTCGGCCCGCTCGGTCTCGGTCATGGCCGTCAACTCCCCTTCGCCAGGCGCCCCTTGAAGACGCCGTGCCGCTGGTGGTGGTGCGTGGGCGAGGTGCCGCGGGGTGCGGCGCGGTCCGGGCCGACGAGCTCGTCGAAGAGGGGGCGCGCCTCGACCATCGCCTCGCGCAGCTCCTCCGTACCCGCGTGGCTCTCCTCGGCCCGTCCGGCGCGGGCGTGCGCGGCGCGGTGCACGCGCCGGTAGCCGTGCACGTGCGATCCGTGGTGGACGGAGAGCGCGTCGAGCTGCTCCTCGTAGTGGCCGCCGTCCGGGAAGCCGCGCTCGTGCGCCAGCTCGGCGAGGAGCATGTCGGCCTCGGCGACGGCGACGTCGGGGGACTCGACGAACCGTTCCTGGGCGTCGGCCCAGCGCGTCAGATAGCGCTCGCGGGCGACCGGGTCCAGGGGCCGCTCACGCAGCGCGCCGTGCCGCTTCACGCGGTCGGCCAGCTCCCGTTCGGCGGCCTTCGTGTCGCCGTCGTGCCGCGTCACGGCCCGCTCGTACTCGGGCCCGAACCGGCGCTTCAGGCCGCGTCCGCCGCTGGGCGCGGTGCGCGCGGCGAAGAGGCCCGCCGCGCCGACGACCACGACCCCCACCACGATCAGAGCGATGATCACGCCTGTGGACATGACTGCCTTCCCTCAACTGTGGCTGTTGCGGGCCGGGTTGCCCGGCCGGGCGGGCTGAAACAGACCGGTACCGGCCACGGCGAATTCCGCTTGCGTCCACACACCCCACCGGCCCCACCATGTCCCATGAACACCACCACGTGGACCGTCTCCCCCGAGCCGTACGACTCCCCCGCCGCGGCCGAACTCTGGCGCGCGTACTACACGGAGATGAGCGACCGCTGGTATCTGCTGCACGAGGGGCACGCCACGGACCCGGCCGAGCTGGAGCGGGAGATCGCCGCCGAGTCGGGGAGCGAACTGACGCCGCCACACGGCCGGTTGATGCTCGGCCGGTACGCGGGTGAGCCCGCGGGGACGGCGGGCGTACGGATGGTGGACGCGGTCACGGCCGAGCTCACGCGGGTCTACGTACGCGAGGAGCTGCGCGGCACGGGCGGCGCCGCGCTCCTCGTGTCCGCCGCCGAGGACGCGGCCCGCGCGCTCGGCGCCACCGCCGTCCGCCTCGACACTCGCGGTGACCTGGTGGAGGCGCGCGCCCTGTACGCACGGCTCGGCTACGTGGAGACGGCGCCGCACAACGCCGACACGTACGCCGAGCACTGGTTCAGGAAGCCGTTGACGCCCCGGACGCCGCAGGCGCCGCCGCGGCCCCCGCGTGCGGCCGCTCCGCGTCGGAGCCGCACATCTCAGTGTTGAGGTCGGTGACGAGCTGGACGAGGTCGCGGGAGCGGTCGGGGCCCCACCAGTCGCCGAGCAGTTCGGCGAGGGACTCCTCGCGGGCCTGCGCGAGGCGTTCCGCGACGACGCGGCCCTCGTCGGTGAGGACGAGATCGGGGCCCTCCCGCACGGCGAGGCGCCGCCCCTCGACCTGCCGCGCCGCGTCGAGGATCACCGGCAGCGGGATCGCGGTGTACTCGGCGAGCACACCGGGCTCCGCCCACCCGTTGCGGTGGGTGCGCAGCACCAGCCAACTCGCCGCGGGCAGCAGGTCGTAGCCCGCCCGCTCGGTGATCTTCTCGTACACCGCGCGCCGCCCCTCACGGCTGCCGAGCGTCGAAAGGGCGCGCGCCGCCTCGTCGTACGAGGAGCGCTCGACGGGGTTGCTGGCGAGCGTCTCGGTCACGTCGGGCGCGGTGACGGAGCCGCGCAGCGGGTCCTCGTGCAGCAGCAGGGCGAGCGCGAAGGCGAGCAGCGTGATCGGGACCGCGTACAGGAAGACGTCCGTGATGGACGTGGAGTAGGCGTGGATGACGGGCGCCTGCACGTTCGCCGGGAGCTCGGCGATGCCGCGCGGGTCGGCGCCGAGCGAGTCGGGGGTGACGCCCGGCGGCAGCTGCTGTCCGGCGAGGGCGTCGCCGAGCCTGCTGCCGAGCTGGTTCGCGAAGATCGTGCCGAAGATCGCGACACCGAACGAGGCACCGATGGAACGGAAGAACGTCGCACCGGAGGTGGCCACGCCCAGGTCCTCGTACGGGACGGCGTTCTGCACGATCAGCACAAGGACCTGCATGACGAGGCCGAGCCCCGCGCCGAAGACGAAGAAGTACAGGCTCATCACGCCGGTGGCCGTGTGCTCGTCCATGTTGTGCAGGAGCAGCAGCCCGATCATGGTGATGGCGGTGCCGGCGACCGGGAACATCTTCCAGCGCCCGGTGCGGCTGACGACCTGCCCGGACACGGTGGTCGACAGCAGGATGCCGAAGACCATCGGCAGCATGTGCACACCCGACATGGTCGGTGTGACGCCCTGTACGACCTGGAGGAACGTCGGCAGGTAGGTCATCGCGCCGAACATCGCGAAGCCGATGACGAAGCTGATGATCGCCGACAGCGTGAACGTCCGGACCCGGAACAGATGCATCGGCAGCACCGGCTCCACGGCCCTGAACTCCACGAACACAAAAGCCACTCCGAGTACGAAGCCCAGGACCGCGAGCCCGATGATCTGCGGCGAGCCCCAGGCCCACGTGGTGCCGCCGAGCGAGGCGACCAGGACGAGACACGTGGCGACGGACGCGACGAGGAACGTGCCGAGATAGTCGATGCGGTGCTTGGTCGAGCGCACCGGAATGTGCAACGCCGCGGCGATCACGAGGAGAGCCACGACGCCGATCGGCAGATTGACGTAGAAGACCCAGCGCCAGCTCAGATGCTCCGTGAAGAGCCCGCCGAGCAGCGGCCCGAGCACACTCGTCGCCCCGAAGACGGCACCGAAAAGACCCTGGTACTTCCCTCGCTCACGCGGCGAGACGATGTCGCCGACGATCGCCATCGACAGCACCATCAACCCGCCGCCGCCGAGCCCCTGCAGCGCACGGAACCCGATCAACTGCCCCATGTTCTGCGAGAGTCCGCACAGCGCCGAACCCACCAGGAAGATCAGGATGGCGAGTTGGAAGAGCTTCTTGCGCCCGTACTGGTCGCCGAGCTTGCCCCACAGCGGGGTCGCGGCCGTCGCGGCGAGCATGTACGCGGTGACGACCCACGACAGGTGCTCCAGGCCGCCGAGGTCGCTGACGATGGTCGGCAGGGCCGTCGAGACGATCGTCTGGTCGAGCGAGGCGAGCAGCATGCCGAGCAGCAGCGCGCCGATCGAGACGAGCACGCCGCCCGACTTGGCGTTCTCCTTGGGCGCGGTGGGCGCCGCGCGACCGCTGTCTCCCGGCCCTACGGCCTCGATGTCCTCGCTGCTCATGGCCACCTCCGAAGCCACCCCGGCGCGGACGGCGCCGGGTGCTTGGTACTTCCCATCCTGGTAGGTGTGACCAGGTTTGGCCTGTTGAGTCATGCGGCACCGGATGTTTTTCCCGGCCGCGCCCGGTCACGGTGCGCACACGGGTGCTGACGAGCGTTTATGGGAGCCGCGCTGCGGCCGGGCCCCGCGGGTCTGCATAATGCGTCTGCGGCGCGCCGGCGGGGGGCCGGAGCCGCTCGGAGGGGGTTTTCCAGCAGTGAGCGACGATCGTCGTACGTGTCCGCAGTGCGGGGCCGATGAGGCTCCCGACGGCGCGCTGTCCTGCGCCTGCGAGCCGGAAGAGGCGGAAGAGGCGGAAGAGGCGGAGGCCTTTGCCCCGCTGCGGGTCCGCCCCTACGTCTCCCTCTCGGAACCGTCCCAGCCGGCCCCGCCGCGGGCCGCCGACCCGTACGCGTATCCGCCGCCGCCCCGCCTCACCGCGCAGGAGGCCGACGACGGCGCGGGCCCGGCCCCGGACAAGCCGTCCCGAGGGGGCCGCATCCTGCTGCTCGCGGCGGTCACGGGCGTACTGAGCGTGGCGACCCTCGTGACGGTCCTGATCTCGTCCCCGGGCGACGACGACGCCTCGGCCTCGGACAACACGGCCGCCACGGCGACGGCCCTGACCCCCGCCCCGCCGAGTCCCACCCGCTCGGTCTCCCCCTCGTCGACGAAACACTCCCCGTCCCCCACCCCCACACCCACACCCACCCCGTCCCGCACGGCCTCGGTGTCCCCCACCCCGACGCACACCAAGCCCAGCACCAAACCCCAGAAGCGCGAACCGTCCCGCCCCCCGTCGTCCCCCACCCGCTCGGCGTCCTCCACCCCCACGCCCCCGCCGACCCTGCGCAGGGGCGACCGCGGCCACGAGGTCACCGAACTCCAGTACCGCCTCAAGCGCCTCAGCATCTACGCGGGCGACACCAACGGCCACTTCAACAGCCCCACCGAAACCGCGGTCAGCACCTACCAGATGTCCCGCGGCATCCAAGACGACAAACGCGGCGAATACGGCCCCGCGACCCGCACAGCCCTGGAACGAGAGACGGGAAACTAACGACTCCCGCAAGACGGGTAGCCAAAGGGGCGCGGGGAACTGCGCGCCCAGCCACGCAAGACCGAAACCCGCCCCCTACGCAAACCCCTGTGGCCAGGGGCAACAACCCTCACCCCACATACAGCGCAACCCCACCCCCACCAAGAACCTCAACCCGTACCGCCGAAAGATCCGCCACACACACAGTCGCCCCGTGCCCATGGGCCCTGGGCCCAACCCCCACAACCCGCATCCCCGCGGAGCACCCCGCCGCGATTCCCGCCCCCGAGTCCTCGAACACCACGCAATCCGCCGGATCAACTCCCAACTCCGCGGCCCCCTTCAAGAACCCCTCAGGATCCGGCTTGCTCGCCCCCACGTTCTCCGCCGTCACCCGCACCGCCGGATACTCCAACCCCGCCGCCCCCATCCGCGCCTTGGACAGCGCGAGGTCGGCCGAGGTCACCAGCGCATGCGCGACCCCACCCTCGACGATCGCCTCAAGGAACCGCCCGGCGCCGGGCACGGCGACGACCCCCTCCACATCGACCGTCTCCTCGGCGAGCATCCGCGCGTTGTCCGCGTAGTTCTCTGCCATCGGCCGCTCGGGCAACAGCTCGGCAAGCGTGGCGTGCGCCTGGCGGCCGTGCGCGACGGCGAGGACCTCCTCGGCGTCGAATCCGTGCTCGGCGGCCCAGCGCCGCCAGATCCGCTCGACGACGGCATCGGAGTTGACGAGCGTGCCGTCCATGTCGAGGAGGAGTGCGCGCGCCTTGAGAACAGTGGCCATCGGTGGACTCCAGACCTGCGGAGACGAGGCGAGAACGAGAAAGGAAGAAACAAGGCGGCCCCGCCCGCTGGTCAGGGTTGAACGGGCGGGCGCCACTTTGTTCCTCCACGATACAAAAACTCACCCGCAGATCGCCACCCGCCCCCCACCTACCCCTCAGCCACCCCTCAGCGGGTCGTCGCCGGCGACGACGGAAACGTCTTCGTATACGGATTCGGCAGCCCCGGCGGCGCGACCAACGCCACCTGCGGCACCCCCGGCTGCGGCGCGGGCGGCGTCATCTGCCCCTTCGGAACCTTCGGCGGCCCGGTCTGCTCGGCGAGCGCCTGATCCATATTGACCAGGCCGGTCTTCTCCAGCACCTCCATGTGGTCCCGCACGACGTCATTGGCCTCGTTCGCGAGCCGCCGTATCTCGGTGTTCTGCGTGGTGGCCCGAACAGCGCTGACGGCGGGGAAGATCTGCCCGTGCGTCACCCGCATGATGTTCGAGGCCGTGGAGTCGAACTCGGTGCCGCGCTTGGACTGCACGGTCGCCACGAACTGCTGTTGCTGCGGGGTGGGTTGGTTGGGCAGGGCGATGTCCATCTCCTGCGAGATCCTGCGGCAGCTCGCGTCGAGCAGCGCGTGCCCGACGATCAGATGCCGCCCGGCCTCCTTCACCTCCGGCCTCGTCCCCCGCTTCAACACCTCCTGGCCCAGCGGGAATTCCCAGAGCCCCGCCGACCTGACCTTGACCACGAAGTCCCGGTCGGCCTCGGTGAGCGGGCCCCAGCGGGTGTTGGCGACGACGCGCGTCTGCGCGGTGGACGTCGACTCCACGCCGAGCAGGGCCGGATAGGCCAGCGCCGAGACGGTCACGGCCAACGAGCCGACCACGAAGAGGTTTCCGGCCGTGGAACGCGAGAGCCGCATGGTGCCTCCAGTCATCAACGGGCATCAACGAGGGATACCGGAGAGTACGGACGCGAGACCCGCACCGATCAGCGCTCCGCCAAAAATCTCGGCGTTCTTCTACGCGCCCTCTTCCCACCAACTCCCGTTTCGCCCGGCCCACTTGTGGGCCACCCCCAAGCCCGCCACCATATTGACGCGCCCCTGCCACACGGCACGTGCCTCGTAACTCCACCCCACCTCAAGGGAGTTCACATGCGCCCCACCGCACCCTCGCACCGCATACGCCCGGTCTACGCGCGTCGAGCCTGGGTCGCCGCGGCCGCCGCCGGCGCCACCGCCGTCGGCCTGCTGCTCACCACCCCGTCCGCCCAGGCGTCCCCACCCACCCCCATCAGCGCCTCCACCGCCCGCACGTACCTCTCCGAGCTGACGGAGAAGGCGGAGGGCTCGTCCGACGGCTACAGCCGCGAGAAGTTCCCGCACTGGATCACCCAGTCCGGGGCGTGCAACACCCGCGAGGAAGTCCTCAAGCGCGACGGCAAGGACGTCGAGACGGACTCCAACTGCGCGGCGACGTCCGGCAGTTGGTACTCGGAGTACGACGGCGAGACCTGGACGGCGTCCGCCGACGTCGACATCGACCACATCGTCCCGCTGTCCGAGGCGTGGAAGTCGGGCGCGAGCTCCTGGACCAACGACGAGCGCCAGGGCTTCGCCAACGACCTCACCCGCCCGCAGCTCATCGCGGTCACCGACAACGTCAACCAGTCCAAGGGCGACCAGGACCCGGCCGAGTGGATGCCCTCGCGCTCCGCGTACACCTGCACGTACCTGCGGATGTGGGTCCAGGTGAAGCACCACTACGACCTCAGCGTCGACCCGGCGGAGAAGTCGGCGATCCAGTCGGGGCTCAGCGGCTGCTGAATCCCGGGCCTGCCGAATCCGCTCGCCGGAACCGTCCCGCCCACCTCCGACGTTCCGTACCGTACGGGGCCGGAACGTCGGGGACACGAGCGGAGGCGATCACGTGGCGAGGCTGCGCCTTGGACCACTGCTGCGGTACGTGGACGAGGAGACGGCGACCGTCTGGGTCGAGGCGAGCCGTCCCTGCGTCGCGCAGGTGCGGTGCGCGGACGGCGCGGCGGGCAGCGCGCCCACGTTCCAGGTCGACGGGCACCACTACGCACTGATCCCGGTCACGGGCCTCACTCCCGGCACGGAGACCACGTACGAGATCCGGCTCGGCGGCGACGGCGACGCCCCGCCGGTCTGGCCGCTGCCGGACTCCCCGTACCCGCCGAGCACCATCCGGACCCCGTCGTACGAGGCCGGGGACCCGGTCCGGGTCACCTTCGGCTCCTGCCGCTGGGCCGCGCCGCCCGCCGACGAGCACGACCCGGTCGGGCCTGACGCCCTCGACACCCTGGCCGCCCGCATCGCCGCCGACCCGGCCGCCGAGCGCCCCGACGTCCTCGTACTCCTCGGCGACCAGGTGTACGCGGACGAGACCTCACCGGCGACGCGGGCGTGGCTGGCCCGCCGCCGCGACCTGTCCGACCCGCCGGGCACCGAGGTCGCCGACTACCAGGAATACACGCACCTCTACTACGAGTCGTGGCTCGACCCGGAGGTCCGCTGGCTGCTCTCCACGGTCCCCAGCTGCATGATCTTCGACGATCACGACCTCATCGACGACTGGAACACCAGCGCCGCGTGGCTCGCGGACATGCGCGCGCTTCCGTGGTGGCGCGAGCGGCTGCTGAGCGGCCTGATGTCGTACTGGGTGCACCAGCACATAGGCAACCTCTCCCCGGCGGCGCTGGCCACTGACCCGGTGTACGCGGCGGTGCGCGCGACGCCCGACGGCACGGACGCGCTCCGCGAGTTCGCCGCACGCGCCGACGAGGACCCGTCCTCGGTCCGGTGGAGCTACCGCCGGGACTTCGGGCGCGTACGGCTGCTGATGGTGGACACGCGGGCGGCCCGCGTCCTGGACGAGCAGCACCGGGCGATGCTCGCGCCCGACGAGGCGAAGTGGCTGCGCGAGCAGGCGTTGGCGGACCACGGCACGTACGACCACCTCCTCATCGGCACGTCCCTGCCGTGGCTGCTGCCGCACCTCATCCATGACGCGGAGGGGTGGAACGCGGCGCTGTGCCGGGGGGAACGGGGGCCGCGGTGGGCGCGGTTCGGGGAGGATCTGCGGCGCAGGGCGGACCTGGAGCACTGGGCGGCGTTCCCGTCGTCGTTCGCGGCGCTCGCCGACCTGATCGCCGAGGCGGGGTCGGGCGACGCGGCGCCGGCGACCATCTCGGTCCTCTCCGGCGACGTGCACCACGCGTACGTCGCCGAGCCCACGTGGCCGGTGACCGACGCGGCCCCGAGCGCCCGCGTCCTCCAGCTCACCTGCTCCCCCGTCCACAACTCCGTCCCAGCCTCCATACGCCTCGGCTTCCGCTTCGGCTGGAGCCGCTTCGGACGCGCCCTCGGCCGCCGCTTCGCCCGCCACGGGCGCGCTGCCGCGCCGCGCATCGGCTGGCGTCGGACCGGTGGCCCGTGGTTCGGCAACCAACTCATGACGCTGACCCTGCGCGCCCGCGACGCCTCCCTGACCCTCGACCAGGCGGACGCACAGCGCGGCCTGACCCGCACGGCCTCCCGCCACCTCACATAACCCGCCCTCCCATTACGCCCCACCACCCCCACACCACGGGGCTCCGCCCCGGCCCCCGCTGCTCAATCGCCGCAGAGGCTCGAAATACCCCGGCTCCTCACCCCTGACGGCCGACGCCACGCGCCTTGGGCAATCTGCCGCCTGGGGCGGCAGGGTGGGCAAGGCGGCCCCCGGTGCCACGCGCCCATGACGATGGGCGCCGGCCACGGCACAGCCCACCCCGGCACACCCGGGTGAAACGGACCACACCCCCACTGGTCTGCACCACTCCCGGCAGGGAAACGGCATGATGAGCCCCACCATCCGCTTCCCAGCAGCCCCACATGCCACGGGAGTCCCACCTTGCCCGCCGTCCCCCACGCCGAACCCACCCTCGCCGTCGCCATCGTCGGCGCAGGCCCCCGCGGCACCAGCGTCCTGGAACGCCTCACCGCCTCGGCGGACGAGCTCCTGCCTCCCGGTACCCGGCTCACGGTCCACGTGATCGACCCCCACCCACCCGGCGCGGGCAGCGTCTGGCGCACGGACCAGGCGCCGGAACTCCTCATGAACACGGTCGCCTCGCAGGTCACCCTCTACACCGACGACAGCGTCGACTGCTCCGGCCCGATCCACCCCGGCCCGAGCCTCTACGAGTGGGCCAAGCGCCACGACACCCCGCTCGGCCCCGACGCCTATCCGACCCGCGCCCAGTACGGCCGCTACCTGCGCTGGGTGTTCACCGAAACCGTCACCACCGCCCCGCCCTCCGTGGAAGTCGTCACCCACCCCACCCGCGCCATCCGCCTCGACGACTCCGAGGGCGACCATCAAGCCCACCAGACCCTCACCCTCTCCGACGGCCACCACCTCACCGGCCTGCACGCCGTCGTCCTCACCCAGGGCCACCTCCCCACGGTCCCCACCCCGGCCGAACGCGCGCTCACCGACCACGCCCGCCGGCACGGCCTGCGCCACCTCCCGCCCGCCAACCCGGCCGACCTCGACCTGACCCCCATCGCCCCCGGCGAACCCGTCCTCCTGCGCGGCCTCGGCCTCAACTTCTTCGACCACATGGCCCTGTTGACGGAGGGCCGGGGCGGCCGCTACACCCCCGCGCCGAACGGCGGCCTGCGCTACATCCCGTCGGGCAACGAGCCCCGCCTGTACGCGGGTTCACGCCGCGGCGTCCCGCACCAGGCACGCGGCGACAACGCCAAGGGCGCGTACGGCCGCCACCAACCCGCCGTACTCACCGACGAGTTGATATCCCGCTTCCGTAAACGCGCCGACTCCGGCGACGCCCCCGACTTCCTCGCCGACATATGGCCCCTGGTCGCGAAGGAGGTCGAAACGGTCTACTACGAGACACTCCTCAGAACCACCACCCCCGACCACCCCGAAGCCCTTACCCCCTCCCCCTCCCCCTCCCACCCCCACGCCTTCCGCGAGCGTTTCCTCGACGCACCCCACCGGTCCCCCGAAGAGGCAGCCGTACTACGGGACTTCGGCATCCCGGAGAATCTCCACTGGTCCTGGGACCACGTTTCCCGCCCCGCCTCCGGCCGCCCGTACACCTCCCCCACCGCCTGGCGCACCTGGCTTCTCGGCCACCTTCGCGAGGACGCCGCGCACGCCGCGCTCGGCAATGTGAACGGCCCCGTGAAAGCCGCCCTCGACGTGCTGCGCGACCTCCGCAACGAACTGCGGCTCGTCGTCGACCACGGCGGCCTGACCGGCACCTCGCGCCGCGACCACCTCGACCGCTGGTACACCCCGCTGAACGCGTTCCTGTCGATCGGCCCGCCCCGGCGACGTATCGAGGAACTGACCGCGCTGATCGAGGCCGGCGCGCTGACCGTCGTAGGGCCGCGCATGGAGGTGGCGGCGGACGCGCGGGCCGGTCGTTTCGTCGCGCACTCGCCCGACGTACCGGGTTCGACCGTGAGCGTCACCACACTCGTCGAGGCCCGGCTGCCCGAGCCCGACGTCCGCAGGACCGCCGACGACCTGCTCGAACACCTCCTCAAGACCGGCGCCGCCCGGCCGCACACCGTCGACGGGCACGAGACCGGAGGCCTCGACGTCACCCCGCGCCCGTACCGTCTGATCGGTCGTCAGGGCCGGGCGCACGCACGGCGGTTCGCGTTCGGCGTGCCCACCGAGGGGGTGCACTGGGTGACCGCGGCGGGGGCCCGGCCGGGCGTCGACTCGGTCACCCTCTCCGACGCCGACGCGGTGGCCCGTGCCGCCTTGGGCGCCACTGGTCTAGCCCTCGGGAACGAGTGGAATCATGGCCGGATGTTGAACTTGCAAGCACTAATTAGGTTCCCCTAATCTGTGGCGCCCCACACCGGTGGCGACAGCGGCGACGAAGGCGCTCCTCGGCGCCGGTGCTCTCGGTTCCGTCCCCACCGACCGAAGGAGCCCCACCATGACTGGTCGTCTGAACCGCGCCCAGCCCTATGCCATAGGTCTGTTCCGCATCGTCATCGGCCTGCTCTTCGCCTGCCACGGCGCCGCCTCGCTCTTCGGCGTCCTCGGCGGCACGATGGGCGGCGACACCGTCCAGACCGGCGCCTGGCCCGCCTGGTACGCGGCCGTGATCCAGCTCGTCGGCGGCGGCCTCGTGCTGCTCGGCCTCGGCACCCGCTTCGCCGCCTTCATCGCGTCGGGCTCGATGGCGTACGCGTACTTCAAGATGCACCAGCCCGAGGCACTGTTCCCGATCCAGAACGGCGGCGAGCCCGCCGCGCTGTTCTGCTGGACGATGCTGCTGCTCGTCTTCACCGGCTCCGGCGCCCTCGGCCTCGACCGCCTCTTCGCCGGACGCGGCGAACGCTCGGAGCAGCCCGAGGAGACCACCCGGACCAGCGAGACCGTCCCGGCCTGAACAGCCCCCCCATCTCCCCACCCCCCTCACCCCCACAGCACCCGTAACGGCGGCGGCCCGCACCCCACTCCCGGGGTGCGGGCCGCCGCCGTACGCGTACGGGCACGCGCTCACGCAGGCGAGGCGAACGGCACCGTGAAGCACGCCACCCGGTCGCCCGACCCGCCCGGCTTGTCGTGGATCACGACGGATCCGGCGCCGCCTGGCCGCAGCCCCCACGGCTTGCGGACCTTCGCCGCGCCGTCGCCGTCCGCGTCGGCGGTGAAGTCGAGCCAGATCTCGTTCTCGGCGTTCTCCCGCTCCGGGTCCACGACGTTCTGGTAGTGCCCGCCCGCCGCCTCCGGGTCGACGCCGCACGGTTTCTGATGCACGTGCGCGCCGTACGTGTGGCCCGGCACCAGCCCCCTGACCCGCATGCGCACGGTCATCCCGGACTCGCTGCCGTGCTGCGCCACCTCGATCGACGACGCCGGGGGCACGAGGCCGTTGTCGTACGTGATCGCCGACGACGGGACGAGCGCGCCGGGCGGCGCGAACTGCCCCTCCGCCCGCATCCAGTAACAGTCCGCCGCGCTGCCCGCGCCCCCACCCGCCGCGAGCACGGCCGCCGCCATGGCGCCGGTCACCATTCCTGCCACCATTTCCGTTTTCTCCGTTCACTCGGGGTCACACGACCCGTCTCGTACTGGCTTGTTCGTACGGGACGTGTTCGCCCGATCACGGGATGAACACGCGACAACGTGAGATCAGGAACAACCGTGCCCCTTTCACCACTTCCGTCACTCCTGAGGCGTACGCTGTAGAGCTGTCATGTCAGCCGCTCCTGTCGGAAGGAACGGTCCGTACGGGAGTAGGCGAAGCGAACAGTGCTGCAGAGTGTCTTCGGGTCACTGGCCGACAGCTCGTGGATCTACGCGATCGTGGCGCTCTCCGTGCTCTTCGACGTGTTCGTGCCCGTGCTGCCCAGCGGCTTCCTCGTGATCGCCGCGGCCACCGCGACCGCGGGCGGCGCCGCCGCCACCGGCGACGTGCCCCACCCCAACCTCCCGGACCTGCTCGCCCTCACCCTCTGCGCCGCGACGGCCTCGGTCCTCGGCGACCTGTTCGCCTACCGGCTCGCGTGGCGCGGCGGCGACCGTCTGGACCGCGCCCTCGCCCGTTCCCGGCGCCTGAGCACCGCGCAGGAACGCCTCGGCGGGGCGCTCGCGCGCTCCAGCGGCGGGGTGCTCGTGATCATCGCCCGGTTCGCGCCCGCGGGCCGCTCGGTCGTCTCCTTCGCGGCGGGCACGGCGCACCGGCGGGTCCGCGAGTTCCTGCCCTGGTCCGCCGCCGCGGGCGTGGCCTGGGCCGCGTACAGCGTGGCGCTCGGCTACTTCGGCGCACAGTGGCTCGGCGCGAGCTGGCTCTCCACCGTCGTCTCGGTGCTCGCCCTGGTGGGTGCGGGCGCGGTGGCGGCGTACGTGATGCGCAGACCGGTGCCCGCGGCTCAGGAGGCCTGAGCCGACTCCCGCGCGGGCTTGGGGTGCCCGCGCACCTCCAGGCCGTCGAGCAGCTCGGCGGTCGCGCGGGCGATGTCGTCCACGGCCCGCTCGAACACCTCACGGTTGTGCGCGGCCGGCGCCCGGAACCCGGACACCTTCCGTACGTACTGCAGGGCCGCGGCCCTGATCTCGTCCTCGGTGGCCTCTTCGGGGAGCGCGGGCGGGCGGAGGGTCTTGATGCTGCGGCACATGCCTCCAGTCTGCCGCCGTTCCCCTCCCCGCACCCGACGGTCGACCACACCCCTCGACCACATCCCTCGACCACACGTTCGCGTGAACTACCCGAAGTTGCTCGCACCTTGAATTCGAACAGACGTACCATTGGCGGGTGGCAGCGATCGATGATTCCGACTCCGAATTCGATTTCCCCAGCGACCTCCTCGCCGGCCAGGCCGAGCTGCATCAGATCAGGGCCGAGCTCCTCGCCCTGCTCAAGCGGCTCCCATGGTCGGTCGAGCCCCACGACGCCGTCATAGACACCCAGGGCTGGCGCAAGATGGAGCGCGCCGCCTCGCCCGGCTGGAGCGAGGACGATCAGGCGGAGGTGGAGAAGCTCCGCAGGCGCGAGCTGGAACTGGCCGTGTTCGTGACGTGCCACCGGTACTGGTCCGAGCTGACGGGCGGCGACACGGTGCGGGCCCGCGCACGACTCAAGCACGTACACGACGAGCCCGGGAACGACGAAGACCCCCAGGTTTGATCGACTTGGTCGACTTGGTCGACTCGATCGCCTGGAGGCCTTCGTTCCGTCACGGTGGGCGCGGACGGTTTCGAACCGCCGACATTCTGCTTGTAAGGCAGACGCTCTACCCCTGAGCTACGCGCCCGTGATCCCGGCGTGTGGCCAGGATGAGTGGACAGCGTACCTTGCCGATGCCCGTGCTCCGCAAACCCGTTCCCGCCGGGCGAAAGTCGCCCGCCGAACCGCGAACTAATGGACCCGTGTGTTCGTCATTAACCGGTGGGAGAATGGACCGGGCAGGGCTGATGACGGCACGGACAGCGCGGGAGAGGTTAGTGACGGCGACGACGACCACGAGGAACCCGCGTCAGTCGTCCGCCCCCACTTCCCGGCGCCCCGCTCCGACCTCCCGGCGGCGCCCCGCCCCGGACTTCGGCCGCGCCCTCAAGGACACCCTGACGCTCGTCGCCCTCCCGCTCCCGCTCCTCACGGCCACGCTCACGTCCGCGTTCAACGCCGGAGGCACCCGGCGGTGGTTCGGGGGCCGCGCAGAGTCGCAGCGCGCGCAAGCGCAGGCCGCCAAGGACGACGCGGCCGCGGCCTTCTACGAGCTGGACACGGCCCAGCGTGACCTGCGCATCTCCATCGAGACGATCACCGCGGTCGACGACTCCCCCGCGGCCCGCCGCGCCGTCGACGACTTCGCGGGGCTCGGCCGCCGTATCGACGAGGTCAGCGGGCAGTACATCGGCGCCGTCGACGCCCACGACCTGGACCGGGACGACCTGGAGGCGTCGGCCGCCGCCCGCGCCCATGCCGAACTGCGGCAGGCGAAGGAGCAGTTGACGCAGGTCAAGCAGGACCTGGACCGCTTCGCGCAGGGCATAGGGCCGCTGCTCGGCAAGGCGGAGACCCAACTGGCCCGGCTCGCGCCGTCCGTGGAGCGCGCCCGGCAGGCGCTGCTCGCCGCGACGACCGCGCTCGACTCCGTACGCGAGTCGGGGCTGAAGGCCGACGAGCTGGCGGCCCGGCTCGCCGCCCTCGGCCCCGAGCTGACCCGGCTGAACCAGGGGGCGGGGCAGCACGGCGTACCGGAGACGCTGGAGCGCGCGGAGCGGGTCGCGCGGGATGCCGAGCGGGTGCGGGCCGAGGCCGAGCGGCTGCCGGAGCGGGCGGCGGAGATCGACCGCCGGCTCGTCTCCCTGCGCACGCGCGCGCAGGCGCTGCAGACGCGGGCGGGGCAGGTCGATCCGGTGCTGAGCGAGCTGCGGCGCCGGTTCACCGCCGCGTGCTGGCAGGACCTCCAGTCCGTACCGGAGACGGCGGCGCGGAACGTGCGGCAGGCGGAGTCCAAGCTCGCCGAGGCGCGCTCGGCCCGCGAGAGCCAGGACTGGCCGAACGCGACGGCGCTGCTCTCCACGGTCCGCGCCCTGCTGAACTCGACGGACGAGTCGGTCTCGGCGGCCTCCGACCGGCTGCAGCGCCTGAACGCCGTGTCCAAGGACCCGCGCGCCGAGATCGACCGCACCCGGTTCGCGATCCGGGACGCCCAGCGTCTCGCCATGGCGGGCCGCTCCACCCCTGACCCGCGGCATGCCCGCCCCCTCGACGAGTCGGTCGCCCGCCTCGACCGCGCCGTCGCGGGCCTGGAGGGCCGGCACCCCGACTACTGGCACTTCCTGACGGAGACGGAGGGCGTGCGGCGGACCGTGGCCCGAGTCGTCACGCAGATCCGGGAGGACCGGGGCGGCGGCTGACGTTGGCACTCGGCGGCCGACGGGCGGATCCTTGAAGTACGTACGTGAATCTACGCACGGGCACGTACCGCTGTGGGCACGTACGGCTTACGTGCAAGGAGGCGAGGCGATCATGTCCACGCACGTACTCCACCCCGGATCCGGTTCCGGAACCCGGCGACACCACGTCACGCTCGACGAGCATCTCCCCCTCGACCGCCGCCTGAGCAAGGTGTACCGCACCGGGGCGGGCCTGATGGGGCTCGTCCTGCTCGCCTTCGGCGTCCTCGGGCTCATCGACAAGGTCGGCTTCTTCGACACCGGTGGCGACACCGTCGCGGGCCTGAACACGAACGGCGCGCTGAGCGTGCTGTCCATCTGCGTCGGCCTGCTCCTGTTCGCCGGAATGCTGATCGGCGGCAACTTCGCGTCGACGCTCAATATGACGCTGGGCGTCCTCTTCATCCTCAGCGGCTTCGTGAACCTGGCCCTGCTGGACACCGGCCTCAACTTCCTGGCCTTCCGCATCCAGAACGTCCTCTTCAGCTTCGCCGTCGGCCTGCTCCTGATGTTCTTCGGCATGTACGGCCGCGTCAGCGGTTCGCTGCCGCACGACAACCCGTACTGGCGCGCCCGCCACGCCCCCGACACCAGTTCCTGACCCCACGCCCCGGGGCTCCGCTCCTCAAACGCCGGAAGGGCGGCGCACGGTGCCGCGCAATGGAGACGGCGGCCCCAGCCACGGCGCGGTCCCGGCCCGGTCGCGCTCAGACCGACCCGAGGAACCCCCGCAACACCGCCTCCCCCGCCAAAACTCCCCGCTCCCCCAGAACCGTCACGCCGGGCGCAGCCCACCCCACGTCCGCCAGCTCACCGTGCCCCGGCCGCCATCCCCGCTCCACCGCGAGCAACAGATCCGCGTCCAGCAACGAATCCCCCGCCCCCAACGTCAACCCCGCCCCAACCCTGCGCGCGACCTCCGCGACCGCCGCCCCCTTGGTCAACGGCTTCGGCACGGCGTACACCTTGCGCCCCTGGAGCGAGACCCCCCACCCGACCCCGTCGGCCCACTCCCCGAGCTCCTTGACCCACCTATCCGGCAGCGCCCCCCGGTCGACCACCAGATACGCGAACAGGTCCTCCGCGACCCGCTCCTTGAGCAGCCACGCCGGATCCGCCGACGCCACCATCCGCTCCCGCACCTCGCCGAGCGGCGCACACTCCGCCTCGATCCGCTCCCCGACCGCACGCCGCCACTCCGGGTCCGACACGCCGTCGACCAACAGGTGCCCCCCGTTCGCACAGATCGCGTACGTGGGCGCGGGCCCCGGCAACCGCACCCGCCCGTACTGCTCCCGCGTCCGCGTCGTCGTCGGCACGAACACCGCACGCCGCCCCAGCTCCACCAACAACTCGGCGGCGTCCTCAGTGACGTACGACAGCGGTCTGCCCTCGTACACCTCGACGCACAGCAGCCGCGGCGCCTCGGCATCGGGCATGGTCAGGCCGAGCGCGCCTGCGGAGTAGATGAGCGTACGGTCGAGATCGCTCGCGACGACCACAGGTGCGTCGTTCACTTCGCCGCCACCGTCTTCCCGTCGACACCCGTCGCACCCCTCGTGAACTTCGGGTGGATCAACCCCACGCAGCTGTACGGCAGTTCGTCCACCACCTCCACCGGCACCCCGCGCTGCTCGGCCAGCAGCCGCACATGGTCGAGGTCCCCCCGCCCGTCTCCCGCCACCGACCTTGATCGAGTCGCTGCGCGGCGCCCCTCCCAGACGTCCGCCCGCGCCAGGATCTTCCACGGGACGCGCCGCAGCAGCACCCGCGTCGTCTCCCCGACGCCCGGCTTCACGAGGTTCACGTCGTGGATCCCGTACTCCGTACTGATCCGCTCGACGGCCGCCCACCCTTCCCACGTGGGCGTGCGATCGACCCCCTGCACCTCCTTGACCTGCGCGTCCACCGCGTCCGCCACCTCCCCGAACCGCTCCTCCACCGCGTCGAGGAACCGCCCGGAGACGTCCGAACCGGCCAGCTCGGAGTAGAACTTCGCGCCGTGGAAGTCGTCGGGCCCGACCAGGTCGGAGCGCAGCACCGTCCGCGAAATCAGCCCGGACACCGTGGAGTTGAGGCAGGCCGAGGGTATGAGGAAGTCCTCGCGCGTCCCGTACGTCCGCACGCACGACCCCGGGTCGGCGAGCACCGCGATCTCCGGATCGAAGCCCTCGAAACCGGCGGCCTCCACCGCCGCCGCGAGCTCCCGCGTGATCGCGCCCTTCCCGGTCCACCCGTCGACGAACACCACATCCGCCGGGTCGTGGTGCGCGGCGAGCCAGCGCAGCGCGTTCGCGTCGATCCCCCGGCCGCGCACGATCGACACCGCGTAGTGCGGCAGTTCGAGCCCGTGCCGCCGCAGCGCCCAGCGCCGCATCAGCACGCCCACGGGCGTGCCCGCGCGCGCGAGCGACACGAGCACCGGGCGCGGCGACCGCTCGGCGAGCACCGTCTCGGTCACCACTCCCACGGCATGGGCGATCCGCCCGGCCGACGCCTCGAGCGCGGCGTGGAACAACTCCTGGTACTGCGCGCTGGGTTGGTACTCGACCGGCAGCGACTCGGCGTAGTGCGCGCCCCCGCTCTGGATCGCCTCCTCGCGCTCCTCCGTGGGCGCCTCAAGCGTGACGTCCGAGAGGTCCTGCAGCAGCCAGCCGACCTCGTCGGGCGCGTACGAGGAGAAGGCGGGGCCGCGCAGCGGCTCGGGCAACGACATGGACGACCTCTCCTGAGATACGTACGAGGGGGTGCGCGGCCGGGCACGGGGCGGCACGCTCGACGCCACGTATGGCGTCACGTGTGGCGGCACGCATGACGGCACGCATGACGGCACGTACGAGGGCACGTACGAGGGCACCACCACCACGACCACCCGCGCCGCATGCTCGGCCACCCGCTCCAACAGCCCGCCCGGACTCGCGAGTTCGGCCGTGTCGCCCACCGAGTCGAGCACGACGACGACGGTGTCGAAGCCGCCGCCCGCGACGTTGTACGCGTACCGCTCCCCCGGCCCGTCCGCCGGCGTGTCGTGCGCGGGGAACACGAGGCGGCTGCGGATCGCGTAGCCGGGGTCGTCGACCGCGAGGACGGGCGAGCGTGTCGTGGTGGAGTACGACACGTCGGCCCCCGTCGCCTCCAGTTCCGTGGCGAGGCGCAGTGGCGCGTACATCAACTCCTCGTTGCCGAGGACGAGTACGCGTCCCGTACCGAGGTGCGGGGCGAGGCGCGCGGCCATGCCGGGCAGCGCCGCGTCGAGGCGCTCGCGGTGCTCGGGCGTGAAGCCGTGCCGTCCGCCGTCCGGTATCCCTTCCGGCCAGCCGAGGTCGGCCACCCGCACCGTCTCGCCGCGCTCGCTCCGGGGCGCGGGGACGCCACCGGCCTCGTGCGCCGCGACGAGCGCCTGCCCCTTCTCCAGGACCCCGTCCGGCAGCCGCACCGCGCCGCGCGCCGCGACCACCAGGTCGACGCGGGCTCCTATCTCGCGGGCGAACTCCTCGAGCCGCCCCTGGTCGCCGGGCGAGCGCAGGTCGACGAGCGCGACGATGACGTAGTGCTCGCGCGCGTGCAGCTCGTGCAGCGCGCGGATGGTGTTCAGGACCGTGTTCCCGGTGGAGAACTCGTCGTCGACCAGGACCAACGGGCCGTCCCCTGCGAGCAGTTCGGGGTTCTCGGGCAGCAGCAGGTGGGAGGTGGCGTGCGAGTGGGACTCCTCGAAGCCGCCCGCGCGGGCCACGCCTTCGATGGGGCGGCGCGTGGAGTGCAGGTAGGGCGCGAGGGCGAGGCCGTCGGCGACCGAGTGGCCGAGCCCCGTCGCCGTCTCGGCGTAGCCGAGTACGACCGCGCGGCGCGCCGCCTCGTCGCCGATCAACTCCCGTACCCGTACGCCGAGTTCGCGACCGGAGCGCCACACCACGGAGGGGCGCTGCGGGACGTGCTTGCCCAGCACGTTCGACACCAGCAGGTGCGCGCGCTTGGGGTTGCGGCGCAGCGCGAGCCCGAGGAGCTCGGGCAGCTCCCGGTCCCCGGTCAGCTCGACCCCGAGCCGCTCGGCGACCCACTCCCCCGACCACACCACGTCCACCGCACCTCTCACCGCTGCAGAACCCCTCACCTCTACGGAACCCGCGACATCTACGGGCGGCCGGAATTCCCCGGCCGTCATCCGGGAATCCCGGCTGTCAACAACTCCACGAACCCCACATCCTCCCGCGCCACCCCGAACGCCTCCGCGCGCCGCAGCGTCCGCTCGGCCCACGCGCGGTGCGGCTTCACCTCGTTCATCTTGTTCGTGTACGCCGACCTCAGCACACCGCCGCCGCCCCGCTCGGGCCGCACTATGTCGCGGGCGTCGCTGTACTCCTCGTGGCTCACTACGGAGAGCGCGTGCACGGGCAGTACGTGCGTGGGGTGGATGCAGGTCTTGCCGAGCAGTCCGTTGGCCCGGTCGAGCTCGATCTCGCGGAGCAGTCCGTCCATGTCGTGCCTGATCAGGGCCTGCCGCAGGTCGTCGGCGCGCCCCTCAAGGAAGGGGCTGCGGCGCAGCTGCGGCTTGAACATCCGCTCCTGGTGGCGGAAGTACTCCCAGACGGGCCCGGTCACCGTGAACCCGGTGCCGTCCGCCCGGCCCAGCAGATTGACCACGTCGGCGATGACGGAGGCGACGATCTGGACGTCGTACGCCGTCATGTCGGGCGGCCTGCGCAGCCCGTACGCCGAGCAGAAGTCCGTGACGCCGAGGCGCAGCGCGAGGACGCGGTCGCGGTACTTGTCGACGGTGCGGCCGATGCCGGCCAGGGTCTCGGCGCGCGTCTCCAGGTACAGCAGGTCGGGCGACTCCAGGACCGGCATGGCGAAAAGTCGACGCCCGGTGGCCGCTTCGGCGGCCGTGAGGGCCTCCAGGAACGGAACACCCCGCTCCTCGGTGAACTTGGGCAGTACGAATCCGGACAGCAGTTCCACGGAGCTGCCGAGCCGCGCCACCAGATCGGTGATCTGCTCCGGGTTTCGTACACGAATGAAGAGCAGCGGCGGCTCGGCCCCGGCGGCGACCCTGCGCGCGAGCTCGGGGAACTGTCGCACCAGGTTGGCCTCGGCGTCCGGCACCTCGGAGTCGTGGATCGAGTCCTCCAGGCACAGCACCATGGAGACGACGCCGCGCCCAGCCTGCTTGAGCACGTCGTCCGCGAGCCGCGGCCGGGTCGCGGGGCTGTAGAGCGTCGCCCCGAGCCCCGCCGCGAGCATGCGGGGCGGGGAGTCCGCGGTGAAGTCCCGCGGCTCCTCGTGGAAGAGTCGCTCCCGCACCTCAGGGGCGATGTGCCCGAAATGACGCATAAGATTCCCCCGTCGTGCCAGGCCTTCCGAAATGATGTGGCCGGTAATAGTACGTACAAGGGTGTGTCAAAGGTTCCCGCCCGCCATGAAGTTCTGGTAACTGGCGCATGTCGTGCGGTGTTTTCCGGCCGCGCGCGACGGCCGTCGATCTTGGTACCCCGCGTTGTCGTGCCCAGGACCGGCGAGGCAGGATGACCGCATGACGCACGCGATGCTCAAGGGGGCGAACGTCCCGCTCGAAGCCACAGCGGTGCGCGCCGTGCTCCACTGGTCACCGGGGCAGGGCGTGCCGACCGTGGACGCTTCGGCGCTGTTGCTCACGCCGGAGGGCCGGGTCCGCGACGACGAGGACTTCGTCTTCTACAACCAGCCGCGCCACCCCTCGGGGAAGGTCTGGCGGCTCGGCCAGAAGCGTGTCGCCGACGGCATGACGGACACCGTCCAGGCCGACCTCTCGGGCGTCCCCGCGGAGATCAGCCGCATCCTCGTGACGGCCTCCACCGACCCGGACGCCACCCCGTTCGAGACCGTGCGCTCGCTGCGGCTTTCCCTGTACGACGCCGGGGCCGGGGCCGAGGCCGCCGAACCGGTCGCGTACTTCGACATCAAGCCGGAGACCGGCGCCGAGACCGCGCTGATCTGCGGCGAGCTGTACCGGCGCGGCGACGGCTGGCGGCTGCGCGCGGTCGGCGAGGGGTATTCGAACGGTCTGGTGGGCCTCGCCACGGACTTCGGCATCTCGGTCGACGAGTCGTCCGCCGAGCCGGATGCCACTCCCGTCACGGACCCCGAGGCCGAGACCGCGCGCGTCGCACCGCTCCCGGCCGCCGAGCCCGCCGCGCCCACGCAGTCCCCCGGGCCGATGCCCGAGGCGGCACCGGTCGCGGCGACCTCGTTCCCGCTGCCGCCCCAGCAGCCGCCCGCGTACGGCTATCCGCCCGCGGCCGCCACCCAGCAGCAGGCGCCCGCGTACGGGTACCCGCAGCCGGTGACGGCGTGGCCGGACCCGGCCTTCAAACTCCCGCCGCAGGGCCCGCAGTTCATCGGCCAGTAGGTCATCGGCCGGTGGCTCACCGGCCCGTGGTGGTCTTGTAACCGCGGCCCCACTGCAGGCCCCACCCGTACAGCCGGTCGAGCTCCGCCTGGAACCCGTACACGAAGCGCACCTCGCGCCGTACGACGAAGTCGCCCTTCACATTCTCGATGGAGACCACGGCGCACGAGCGGGCCTGCGGGGCCCGCTCGTCGAGGTTGATCTCGATGCGGGGGCCGTTGCTCGGATACAGCGTCACACCGGCGTGCGTACGGTCGAACGCCGGCGTCTGGTCGTAGATGTAGACGAACACCAGCAGACGCTTGATGTCGTCGCGGCGATCGAGATTGACGTAGATCGTCTCACCGGACGCCGAGCCGAACCGGTCGTCGCCGCTGAGCTTCACGTACGGCGGCTCATTGAGCGCGCCGAAGAAACTGCCGAGCGGCTGTACGACCCCCTTCTCGCCGTCCTTCAGCTCGTACAGGCAGCCGAGGTCCAGGTCCACATTGACCATCGACTGGCTGTGCGCCTGCACCGCCTCGGGCTTGAACATGCTGAACGGATGCCGCATCAGGCTGTTCCGTTTGGGACCGCCGATGTCCGAAGTCCGCATCTGCCACGACAGGTTGATGCGGAGATTGCCGGTGGCCGCGCCCTGCTTGGAGAGCGAGACGACCGGATGCCGCTTGGTGAGTTCGATGGCGTTGGTCGCCGCGCTGCCCGAATCGAACTCGAACTGCGCGGCGTTGCCGCGCCATAGCCTGTCCCAGAAGGACATACCGCCCCCAAGTGCCCCAAGTGCCGCCGTTCATGCCGAAGGGGCGGTCGTTCAAGGACTCGTCCTCGTACGACCGCCCCGCTCACAGCGTTCCAGGAATGCCCCAGGGGTCAAACCCGCGCGAGCCACGCGGGCTCGAAGCCTCGCGCCGGCGTCAAACTCCGGACGAAACCTCTGCCTTGTCGTCCGAACTCCCGGAGCCGCCGCCCTCTTCCGCGGCGATCCGCTTGTTGCGCCGCACCGAGGACAGGAAGGACCAGGCGATCAGGAAGACGCCGATCAGACCCGTGATGAGCTCGCTGACCTCGTACTGGATGGTGACCAGGAGGATCGCGGCGAGCGCGCCGATCGCGTAGTGCGCGCCGTGCTCCAGGTACACGTAGTCGTCCAGGGTGCCCTGGCGGACCAGATAGACCGTGAGCGAACGGACGTACATGGCTCCGATGCCGAGGCCGAGCGCCATCATCACGATGTCGTTGGTGATGGCGAAGGCGCTGATCACGCCGTCGAAGGAGAAGGACGCGTCCAGGACCTCGAGGTAGAGGAACATGAAGAACGCGGCCTTGCCGGCGAGCAGCACCGCGGACTGCTTCTTGCCCTCGCGCTTGGCCCGCTCCTCCTCCTCGTGCTCACGCTCCTCCTCTTCCTCGATGCGGTGCTCGAAGAAGCTGGAGAGGCCGTTCACGACGAGGTACGTGATGAGTCCCGCGACACCCGCGAGCAGCACGGTCGCCTGCTTGTCCACATGTACGCCGCCGTGTTGATGCGCGTTGAGCGCGACGGTCAGGGAGGCGACGAGCAGCACGATCAGGGCGATGCAGACCGACAGCATGTCGACCTTGCCGAGCTTGGCGAGCGGGCGCTCCAGCCAGCCCAGCCACTTGATGTCGCGCTCCTCGAAGATGAAGTCGAGGAAGATCATCAGCAGGAACATTCCGCCAAAGGCGGCGATGGACGGGTGCGCGTCCGTGACCAGCTGCTGATAGCGGTCGGGCTGGTTGAACGCGAGGTCCACGGCCTCGACCGGCCCCAGCTTGGCGCTGATGGCGACGATCACGACGGGGAAGATGAGCCGCATACCGAAGACGGCGATGACCACACCGATCGTGAGGAAGATCTTCTGCCAGAAGGCATTCATCTTCTTCAGGATTCCGGCGTTGACCACCGCGTTGTCGAAGGACAGCGACACTTCCATGATCGCCAGAATCAAGACGACCCCGAAGGCCTGCCAGCCTCCGTAGAACACTGCGGCGATCAAGCCGAGCACGGTGATCGCGAACGACCAGCCGAAGGTTTTCAGAACCACTGGCTACCCCATCATGTGAACGGGTTTCCCCGTGCTGGTTGTACGGGGCTCCCCCGCTCCGCGCACGGCTTTACGAAACATTGACCCCGAAGTCTAGAGCGATGCCCCGAAGCCCGGACGCGTACCCCTGGCCGACCGCCCGGAACTTCCACTCTCCTCCGTATCGGTACACCTCGCCAAAGATCATGGCCGTTTCGGTCGAAGCGTCCTCGGACAGGTCGTAACGGGCCAGTTCCTGCCCGTCCGCCTGGTTCACGACCCGGATGAACGCGTTGCTCACTTGGCCGAAGGTCTGGCCGCGGTTGTCCGCGTCATGGATGGAGACCGGGAAAATGATCTTGTCGCAGTCGGCCGGCACCGTGGAGAGGTCGACCAGAATCGATTCGTCGTCGCCCTCACCCTCGCCGGTGAGGTTGTCCCCGGTGTGCTCGACCGAACCGTCGGGGCTCTTGAGCTGGTTGTAGAAGATGAACCACTCGTCGCCCATGACCCGGCCACCGCTGCAGAGCAGCGCGCTGGCATCGAGGTCGAAGTCGGCTCCGGTGGTGGAGCGCGCGTCCCATCCGAGCCCGACCAGGACCTGCGTGAGGTTCGGTGCGGCCTTGGAGAGGGAGACGTTGCCCCCCTTGGCGAGTGTGACGCCCATGATGGTGATCCTCCCCGATGTCTGGCTGGTGCTGCTCTGGCGCTGCTGTGGTCGAGCACATCCGGCGCCGCACTGGGAGAGTGCGGCGCCGGACGGATGCGCGTGGTGCGGTGCTTCGTGCGGTGCTTCGGCTCAGACGTTGACGCCGAAGTCCTGCGCGATGCCGCGCAGACCCGAGGCGTAGCCCTGGCCGACGGCGCGGAACTTCCACTCCGCCCCGTTGCGGTACAGCTCACCGAAGACCATGGCGGTCTCGGTGGACGCGTCCTCGGAGAGGTCGTAACGGGCGATCTCGGCGCCGCCCGTCTGGTTCACGACGCGGATGAACGCGTTGCGCACCTGACCGAAGGACTGCTGACGGCTCTCGGCGTCGTAGATCGACACCGGGAACACGATCTTGTCGACATCGGCAGGGACCGACGCGAGGTCGACCTTGACCTGCTCGTCGTCGCCCTCGCCCTCGCCGGTGAGGTTGTCGCCGGTGTGCTCGACCGAGCCGTCCGCGCTCTTCAGGTTGTTGAAGAACACGAAGTCCTGGTCGTTGCGGACCTTGCCCTCGGCGTTCGTCAGGATGGCGCTGGCGTCGAGGTCGAAGTCCGTACCGGTGGTGGTGCGGACATCCCAACCGAGACCCACGACCACGGCCGTGAGGCCCGGGGCCTCCTTGCTCAGCGATACGTTGCCGCCCTTGCTGAGGCTGACTCCCACGAATCCTCCCTATGGTCTCTAGGGGCGGGGAGCCCCCGTACTGCTCTGGTATCGGATCAACGTCTGGATCCTAGTAAGGGGTTCCCGCCCCCGGCGAGGGATCCCGCAGGGTGTCGTCCCTCGACAGGCCGTCTTTCGGCAGCTCGCCCTACAGGGCGTCGATGGCCTTGACGTACTCGTTCAGGTCACGGGCGTCGGGCAGGCCGTTGACAACGGTCCAGCGGACGACGCCCTCCTTGTCGATGATGAAGGTGCCGCGCACCGCGCAGCCCTTCTCCTCGTCGAAGACGCCGTAGGCGCGCGAGGCCTCGCCGTGCGGCCAGAAGTCGCTCAGCAGCGGGTACTCCAGGCCCTCCTGCTCGGCGAAGACGCGCAGCGAGAACGGGGAGTCGTTCGATACGGCGAGCAGCTGCACGTCGTCGTTGACGAACTTCGGCAGCTCGTCGCGCAGCGCGCACAGCTCCCCGGTGCACACCCCGGTGAAAGCGAACGGGTAGAAGAGCAGCACCACGTTCTTCTCGCCGCGGAAGTCCGAGAGCTTCACGGTCTCGCCGTGCTGGTTCTTGAGCTCGATCTCCGGAGCCAAGGTGTCGACCTCGATCGCCATGGTGAAGCTTCCCTTCGGTGGGGCTGTTCGGGTGGCTTCAGCCTAGTTGGCCGCGTACGGGCGCTGCCGCGCAGGTGGGCACGGCGGACAGACGCGACAGCCGCGGGGCCGCGCGGAGAGCCGCGGGAGCGGCGCCCGGACATGCGCGAGGGCCCTCGCGGGCGCGGTGGCGCACCTGCGAGGGCCCTCACGTCGGGTTCCCGTTCCGCCGGGACTGCTATCGCTTCTTGGCGGCTGCCTTGGGCGTGGCAAGACGGCTGCCGGTCCAGTCCTTGCCCGCACTGACGCTCTTGCTCGCGGTCAGACCCGCCGTAGTGGCGGCCTCGCCGATCTCGCTGGGCTGGACGTAGCCGTCCCGGCCGGTCTTCGGCGTCAGAAGCAGAATGGAGCCGCCTTCCTCCATGTAAGCGATGGCGTCCACCAGTGCATCAGTAAGGTCCCCGTCGTCCTCACGGAACCAGAGCACCACGGCGTCAGCCACGTCGTCGTAGTCCTCGTCGACGAGCTCGGAGCCGATGGCTGCCTCGATGGTCTCTCGGAGCTCCTGATCGACGTCGTCGTCGTAGCCGATCTCCTGGACCACCTGGTCGGGCTGGAAACCGAGCCTCACGGCAAGGTTCGTTTCCGCGTGGTCCGCGGTCGCGCTCACGGATTGCCTCCTGATCGTGTTTACGAAGTTGTCTACAGCCTCGCGTACGCGCGAAGCATTGGCCGTAGTCCACACGTGCGCGACGGATCGCGCAAGTACCCGGCCGTCGAGACCGCCGAAACGGTGACTTTCCAGGCCGTGTCACCGCAACTCCTGTCAAGGATCCCCGCTGGCCAGTGATGTATGCCACAGCGATCTGTCAGCTTTGCCCGCACTGCCCGAGCGCCGATCGCAACCCGAGTCGAACACCTCAGCGGAACACATGGGCGAAATGGGCGTATCGTGGCGGTTCGATCGCAAGCGCTGGCGGGATACGGGCCGGACCTCGAATTACCTCTCGGTAGAGATGACGATTCCGAATTCGAGGTACACGATGGACAACGGCGTACCCAACAGTGGAACAGTGGCATCACCGACAGTGAAGGAACAGCGTGGTTTCCGGATCCGATCGCAACCCGATCATCATTGGCGGTCTTCCCAGCCAGGTCCCGGACTTCGATCCCGAAGAGACCCAGGAGTGGCTCGACTCTCTTGACGCCGCAATCGACGAACGCGGCCGCGAGCGGGCCCGGTACCTGATGCTCCGGCTCATCGAGCGGGCCCGCGAGAAGCGCGTGGCCGTGCCCGAGATGCGCAGCACGGACTACATCAACACGATCGCCACCAAGGACGAGCCCTTCTTCCCCGGCAACGAGGACATCGAGCGCAAGGTCCTCAACGCGACGCGGTGGAACGCCGCGGTGATGGTCTCCCGTGCCCAACGCCCCGGGATCGGCGTCGGCGGCCACATCGCCACCTTCGCCTCCTCCGCGTCCCTTTACGACGTGGGCTTCAACCACTTCTTCCGCGGCAAGGACGAGGGCGACGGCGGCGACCAGATCTTCTTCCAGGGCCACGCCTCCCCCGGCATCTACGCCCGCGCCTATCTCCTGGACCGGCTCAGCGAGGAGCAGCTCGACGGCTTCCGCCAGGAGAAGTCGAAGTCGCCCAACGGCCTTTCCTCGTACCCGCACCCGCGCCTCATGCCGGACTTCTGGGAGTTCCCCACCGTCTCCATGGGCCTCGGCCCGCTCGGCGCGATCTTCCAGGCCCGGATGAACCGCTACATGGAGGCCCGCGGCATCGCCGACACCTCCAAGTCCCAGGTGTGGGCCTTCCTCGGCGACGGCGAGATGGACGAGCCCGAGTCCCTCGGCCAGCTCTCCATCGCCGCCCGCGAGGGCCTCGACAACCTCACCTTCGTCGTCAACTGCAACCTGCAGCGCCTCGACGGCCCGGTGCGCGGCAACGGAAAGATCGTCCAGGAGCTCGAGTCCCAGTTCCGCGGCGCCGGCTGGAACGTCATCAAGCTGGTCTGGGACCGCAGTTGGGACCCGCTGCTCGCCCAGGATCGCGACGGCGTCCTGGTCAACCGGCTGAACACGACGCCCGACGGCCAGTTCCAGACCTACGCCACGGAGACCGGCGACTACATCCGCGAGCACTTCTTCGGCGACGACCACCGCCTGCGCGCGATGGTCGAGAACATGACCGACAAGGAGATCCAGCACCTGGGCCGCGGCGGTCACGACCACAAGAAGATCTACGCCGCGTTCACGGCCGCCCGCGAACACAAGGGACAGCCGACGGTCATCCTGGCGCAGACGGTCAAGGGCTGGACCCTCGGCCCGAACTTCGAGGGCCGCAACGCCACGCACCAGATGAAGAAGCTGACGGTCGACGACCTCAAGGGCTTCCGCGACCGGCTGCACATCCCGATCACCGACGCCCAGTTGGAGAGCGGCGCCCCGCCGTACTACCACCCCGGCCGGGACTCCGAGGAGATCCAGTACATGCACGACCGCCGCAGGGCGCTGGACGGGTACGTCCCGACCCGCGTCGTGCGCGCGAAGCCCCTTCAGCTCCCGGACGACAAGGCGTACGCGGGCGTCAAGAAGGGCTCCGGGCAGCAGTCGATCGCCACCACGATGGCCTTCGTCCGGCTGCTCAAGGACCTGATGCGGGACAAGGAGATCGGCAAGCGCTTCGTGCTGATCGCCCCCGACGAGTACCGCACCTTCGGCATGGACTCCTTCTTCCCGAGCGCGAAGATCTACAACCCGCTCGGCCAGCAGTACGAGTCCGTCGACCGTGAACTCCTGCTCGCCTACAAGGAGTCGCCGACCGGCCAGATGCTGCACGACGGCATCTCGGAAGCGGGCTGCACGGCCTCCTTGATCGCCGCGGGCTCTGCCTACGCGACGCACGGCGAGCCGCTGATCCCGGTCTACGTCTTCTACTCGATGTTCGGATTCCAGCGCACCGGCGACCAGTTCTGGCAGATGGGCGACCAGTTGGCGCGCGGCTTCGTCCTGGGCGCCACCGCCGGCCGTACGACTCTGACCGGCGAAGGCCTCCAGCACGCCGACGGCCACTCTCAGCTGCTCGCCTCGACCAACCCCGCCTGCGTCGCCTACGACCCGGCGTACGCCTACGAGATCGCGCACATCGTCAAGGACGGTCTGCGCCGGATGTACGGCCCGACCGCCGACGGCAAGGCGGGCGAGGACGTCTTCTACTACCTCACCGTCTACAACGAGCCGATCCAGCACCCCGCCGAACCGGCCGATGTCGACGTCGAGGGCATCCTCAAGGGCATCCACCGCATCAGCACCGGGACTTCGGGCACGATCCCCGCCCAGATCATGGCGTCGGGCGTCGCCGTCCCGTGGGCGCTGGAGGCACAGCGGATCCTCGCCGAGGAGTGGAACGTACGGGCCGACGTCTGGTCCGCGACGTCGTGGAACGAACTGCGCCGCGAGGCAGTGGACGTAGAGCGCCACAACCTGCTGCACCCAGAAGAGGAGCAGCGCACGCCCTACGTCACGCAGAAGCTGTCCGGCGCGCAGGGGCCGTTCATCGCGGTCTCCGACTGGATGCGCTCCGTCCCCGACCAGATCGCGCGCTGGGTGCCCGGCACGTACCAGTCGCTGGGTGCGGACGGCTTCGGCTTCGCGGACACCCGGGGCGCCGCGCGCCGCTACTTCCACATCGACGCCCAGTCGGTGGTGGTCGGTGTGCTCACGGAGTTGGCACGGGAGGGCAAGGTCGACAGCTCGGTCCTCAAGCAGGCGATCGACCGCTACCAGCTGCTCGACGTCTCGGCGGCCGATCCCGGCGCGGCCGGCGGCGACGCCTGACCGACATCTCGGCGGAGGGCGGTGCGGGCTTCGGCCCCGCCGCCCTCCGGCATTTCCTACGATGCCCGCATGAAGGAGCAACCGGCACAGGCCCGTTGGGAACAGCACACACAGCGTCCGCTGTTCGCCCTCGCCCTGGTCTTCGCCGCCGCCTACACCGTTCCGATCGTCCGTCCGAACGCCGCGCGCGGGCTGATCGATGCGTGTGCCGTCGTGGAGTGGGTGGTGTGGGGCGCGTTCGCCCTCGACTACGTCGTCCGTCTCTTCCTCGCCCCGGACCGTGGGCTTTTCGTGCGCTCGCACCGACTCGACCTCCTCGCCGTGGTGCTCCCTCTGGTGCAGCCCTTGCGGCTGCTGCGTGTGGTGTCGACGCTGCTCCTGGTGGGGCGGCGGGCCCGGATGGCGGACCAGGTGCGGTTGACGACGTACGTCGCCGGCGCCGTGGTGGGCCTGCTGATGTTCGGTTCGCTCGCGGTGCTCTCGGTGGAGCGGGACGCGGCGAACGGCAACATCAAGACCCTGGGCGACGCCGTCTGGTGGTCGTTCACCACGATGACGACGGTCGGTTACGGCGATCACGCCCCCACGACGGGCGCGGGAAGGCTGCTCGCGGTCGGTCTGATGCTGTCCGGCATCGCGCTGCTCGGTGTGGTCACCGCGAATATCGCGGCATGGTTCATCTCCCGGTTCGAGAAGGACGACGCCCAGGAGCGTCGCCAGACGGAGGCGATCGAGGCGCTCACGCAGGAGGTTCGGGCCCTGCAGGCGCAGGTGGCGGTGCTGACACGGCACCCCGCGGCGGCCTCTGCGGCACAGGCGTCTGCGGCGTCTGCGGCGTCTGCGGCGTCTGCGGCGTCTGCGGCGTCTGCGGCGTCTGCGAGTATCCGGCCGGGTGCGCGTGTGATGGGTCCCGGTGCGGGTGTGCGGGATCCCGATGCAGGTGTGCCACGCCCCGGTGCGGGTGTGCGGGATCCCGGTGCGGGTGTGCCGCGCCCCGGTGCGGAAGCGGCCACGGACGGCCCCGGGAACACGCCCGGAGCCGTGTGGAGTTGACCTCTCGGAAGGTCAGTGGTTCGCGCTCAGAACGCTCCGCCCGCGAGCGGGCCGACTGCCGAGGTCAGCCAGACGATCGCGAGCAGCGTGTCGATCGCGCCGAGCACGACCGCGACCAGGGCCGGCATCGACTGTGTGCCGGTCCATCGACGGCCCATGGCCAGCCAGCCGCAGACAACGGCGACGGGCCCGAGCACGATCCCCAGAGTGAGGAGGCCGACGATCGCGCAGATGAGGCCGATGATTCCGAGCGACGCGCGGTCCGGCCCGGTCCGTGACCGTGCGCGGCCACGTGAGCGGGGGTGCTTGCGCGTGGTGTGTCCGAAGCCCGCCATCATCACTCCCTGAGTTAGTCCGGACTCGGGCGATGCTTCGGGTACCCCCGCTTTCCGCGGTCTATCGTGCGCGGGCGCACCACTGTTCTTATCGGTGGTCGCCCCGGGCCGCTATCTCTCCCAGACCTTGAACGCCCGTGCCCGGTAAGGGGATTCGGGCTCCCAGGTACCGCTGCCGGGGTAGGTCTGGAACTCGCCGGTCTCCGCGCAGGTCGCGGACTGGTAGGTGGTGACGGGGCGGCCGGTGCGGTTGGCGAGGGACGCCGCGCTGCTCCCCTCCGGCAGCGCGGTGCAGCTCTCGATGTCGATGTCGGCCAGTTCATAGGCGTGGCGGGATCCCTTGAATCCGCCCTTGCCCCATAGACACAGCTCTCCCGCCGCGCAGTCGCTCAGCGTCGGTGGCGCCGCCGCGGTGGCGAGGCCTGGCGTGAGTGCGACCGCGGCGAGTGCGGTCGCGGCGGCAGCCGTGGTCATGTACATACGCATGTGCTTCAACCCCCGTGTCATGTCGACCAGTTGCGTTCGCGACCGGTCGCGTGAATGACACTTTGGCCCGGAAGATCTGGTTCGGGGAAGGGTTGGCGTGGGACGTCACCCGGATAAGCGAAAGCCCCCGGATGGTTCCTCGGGGGCTTCCCTCACAAGAGCGGTTTCGGCATCAGGGCCCGTCCCCTAGGGGGCGGTTCCCACTGCCGTGCCCGGCCGTCAGATGTGCGCCGCGCCCGCTCCCGCCTCCGCGTTCTCGCCGCGCTTGGTGAGCAGCGCGACGAGGATGGCGACGACGGCGACCCCCGCGGCGACCAGGCACGCCATGCCCATGCCCGACATGAAGGTGTCCTGTGCGACGCCCGTGATCTTCGCGGCGAGCGCGTCCGGGGCGCCCGGCGGCACCGGCGCGACGCCGACCTGGACGGCCTCCGACGCCTGTCCCAGCTGGCCGGACGTGAGCGGCGGGAGTTCGGCGTCCTTCCAGTTCCCGGCGAGGTCGCTGTCGACCTTCGACGCCATGACGGCACCGAGCACGGCGGTGCCGAGGCTGCCGCCGATCTGCATCGCCGCCTGCTGGAGTCCACCGGCCACGCCGGACAGCTCCAACGGGGCGTTGCCCACGATGACTTCCGTGGCTCCCACCATCACGGGCGCGAGGCCCAGCCCCAGCAGGGCGAACCAGATGGACATGACGCCGCTGCCCGTTCCCGGCTCCAGCGTGGACATGCCGTACATGGCGGCGGCGGTGAGCGTCATGCCGCCGGCGAGCGGGATGCGGGGCCCGACCTTGGTGATCATCGCTCCCGCCAGCGGAGAGCCGACGATCATCATGCCGGTCAGCGGAAGCAGATGCATACCGCTGTCGACCGGGCTCATGCCGTGCACGTTCTGCAAGTAGAACGTGACGAAGAACAGTCCGCCCATGAACGCGATGGCCATGAGCACCATCAGGACCACACCGGCCGACAGCGGCACTGAGCGGAACAGGGCGAGTGGGATGAGCGGTTCGGCGACGCGGGTCTCCCAGAGCGCGAACACCGCGAAACACAGCACCGAACCAGCGATGAACGCCCAGGTCATGCCGTCGCCCCAGCCCCACGTCGGGGCCTTGATGAGCGCCCAGACCAGGCAGAACATCGCGCCGGACAGCAGCACGATGCCGAGGAGGTCAAAGGACCGCGGCGCGTTCTCGGCACGGTGGTCCAGGAGGATGAACAGCCCCAGGACCAGGGCGAGTACGCCGATGGGGACGTTGATGAAGAAGACCGACTGCCAGCTGACATGCTCGACGAGCAGCCCACCGACGATCGGGCCGCCCGCGGTCGAGGCGCCGATGACCATGCCCCAGATACCGATCGCCATGTTCAGCTTCTCGGCGGGGAACGTGGCACGCAGCAGGCCGAGCGCGGCCGGCATCAACAGCGCGCCGAACAGGCCCTGGAACACGCGGAACGTAATGACGAGGGCGATGCTGTCGGACAGGCCGATGGCCCCCGACGCGGCGGCGAAGCCGACGACGCCGATGAGGAAGGTCTGCCGGTGGCCGAACCGGTCACCGAGCTTGCCCGCGGTGATCAGCGTGACCGCGAGGGCGAGGAAGTAGCCGTTGGTGATCCACTGGACGTCGGCGAAGGTCGCGCCGAGGTCGTTCTTAATAGTCGGGTTGGCGATGGCGACGATGGTGCCGTCGAGGGCGACCATCATGACGCCGATCGCGACGGAGAAAAGTGTCAACCAGGGGTGACCGCGCAGCCCCTTGGCCGGTGTCGGGACGGGCTCGGGCTCCGGAATCCGATCCGCCTTGTCGACAGTGGTCTGACTAGTCATGCGTTCGAGGCTAATGACAGCGACTGACAGTTGACGAACCATTTCACAAGTCGGTAACTGTCACGTCGCTCACACTATGGTGAGCTGCACAAACAGCGAGAAAGAGGACCATGACGGATCGAATCAACCTGCGTGAACTCAAGAAGCAACGCACCCGAAACTCCTTGCTGCGAGCCGCACTTGAGCTCTTCACGACCCAGGGGTTCGACCGTACGACGGTCGACGAGATCGTCGAGACCTGCGAGGTGTCCCAACGCACGTTCTTCCGGTACTTCGCGAACAAGGAAGAGGCCGCGCTCGCTGTGCAGCAGATGGTGGAGGAACGCTTCGTCGCCGCGCTGCGCGAACGCCCCCTGGAAGAGAACCCGTTCGAGGCTCTGCGGCGGACCGTGCTCGGCACCTGGGACGCGATGAGCCGCGTCGTGGAGGAGGTCGTACCGCTCGAACTCCACATGCGCACCTACCAGATGATCGAGTCCACCCCCGCCCTGCTCTCCGCCCACCTGCGCCGCTCCGTCGAACTGGAGGAAGAACTCGCGCGCGTGGTCGCCGAACGCGAAGGGCTCGACGTGGACCATGATCCGCGCCCGCGCGTGGCCGTGGCCGCGTTCGGTGGCGTCATGCGGATGACCGGACGCCTGTGGAGCGCGGGCGAGGACGCGAGCGTCGAGTCCATCCGCCTCCTCACCGAGTCCTACCTCGACCACTTGAGACCCTCGCTGGCCGGGCAATGGCACCGCGGCCTCCCTCACACAGAGTGAGGCCATCGCTGCAAGTACGTCCGGTTTTACCCAAATACACCCTGGGAAACGTGATCCGCCTCACCTCATTCACGGTGCCCCATGCGCTTCTCCTAGGGTGTCCCGCAGTGACTTCCTTCGATACCTCTCCCCAACTCAACGTCTGGCGCGCACTGCTTGCGCTGGTCGTCGTGTTCGTCATGCTGGCCACCACCGGCTGGACCGCGGTGCGCCATCAGCGAGGCGTCACATCGCCGCTCCAGACCGCGCTCACCGCTTGGGAGCACGGCCGGATGAACGGACATGCCCTGCCCGCGCCGAACGGCTCCCCCACCCGACTCGCGCACTTCTTCAGCTCACTGAGCGCACACCAGCGCGGTGAGCTCGCCGACCGGTATCCGCTCGCGGTCGGCAACATGAACGGCGCTCCTGTAGAGCTGCGTTACCGCGCCAACCGCATCGCGCTCGACCAGGCCCGTCAGGTCGAGCACAGACGCATGTACGACAACCGTCTGTCGTCCGTCGGTCACGCCGACGCGAAGAAGCGCATGAAACGCTTCGCGTCGCTGTCGAAGCCCGACCGCAAGATCCTCTCCTTCGATCCGCTGGGCGCCGGCCGGGTCGCCGAGGTCTTCGGCAACCTCGACAAGGCCCAGCGGGTGTCCGTCGTAGTGCCGGGCGTCGACACGAACGTGCTCACCTTCGAGCGCACATCCCGCCAGTACTCGGCCCCCGTAGGCATGGCGCGCTCCCTGTACGGCGCTGAACACAGCGCGAGCCCGCACACACGTACCGCGGTCATCGCGTGGGCCGACTACACCGCTCCGGCCGGCCTGGGCGTGGACGCCGCCACGGCGATGCGCGCCGAGGAGGGTGCGGTACGGCTCAACGCCATGCTGCGCGCGCTGCCCGGCCGTTCCTCCGTCGCCCTGTACTGCCACAGCTACGGCTCCGTGGTGTGCGGCGTCGCGGCGCACCGCCTGCCCGACCGGGTCAGCGACATCGCGGTGGCGGGCAGCCCCGGTATGCGCGCCCAGAGCGCCGCCGGTCTGAACACGCACGCGCGCGTGTGGGCCACCCGCGACAGGGACGACTGGATCCAGGACATTCCCTACATGGAGGTGGGCGGTCTCGGCCACGGAGCGGACCCCGTCTCCTCCGCCTTCGGCGCGCGCGTCATGGCAGCGGATGGCTCCAAGGGCCACACCGGTTACTTCGTGCCCGGTACCGAGAGCCTCGCCAACTTCGCCGACATCGGCACTGGCTCGTACAAGACGGTCCACTGTGCGGGCGGGGGCGAGGGGTGCCTGGGCGGTTTTTCCGGCAACGTCTCCGCCTGACGCGCGTAGAAAGTGGTGGAACCGCGGTCTGACGCGATAGGCGACGGAGACGCGCGCTCCGCCTACGATGAGCCACATGGGTGACGTACTGGCCGGATTTCATGCCGCCTGGGAGTTCGAGTCCGACTCCGTGCTCATCCGCTTCGAACGGGGGATCCGCACGCCCAAGCTCCTTCAGGCGCTGGGCGAACGCCGCATCCCACTGGAAGCGATCGCGGCGGTGGCCCTGACGCCCGGAAAACGCGGGACCGTCGTGCTGCACGCGGTGCCGAGACCGGGCGCGGATCCACTGATGGACGCTGCGGCGGGCCAGCTCAAGGAAGGCAGCGACCCGTACCGCCTCGTGCTGCCCGCTGAGCGGGAGACGCTCGGCGAGTACTACGCGGACGAGTTGCGCGAGCGGCTCACCGACCACGAGGGCGTGCGCCCGGAGAGCTATCTGGTGGCTGCCCCTGAGCCGCCGCGCCAGTTCAAGGCCTACGACGGAAAGGCCTCTTTCGACGGAACCTCGGTGGCCTTCCGCTGGTTCTGGACCGGCGCCTCGTCTGCGAAGTGGAAGGCCGGGGACAAGACGTTCCCGATAGCGGACCTGAGCGGCGTCGAATGGCGCTCGCCCGAACTCTTCGAGGGACATCTGCGACTCCTGCCCCGTGAGGCCGCCGGGGAGCAGCCGGGACAGGCCGACCAGGATCCGGCCGCTGTCGTGTTCGGGCTCGGCTACGGCCCGGTGCACGAGTCACTGCCGTTCGCCGCCTCGGTGCTGGCGGCCGTACGTGCGTCCGGTCCCGCGCCGCCGCAGGCCAGTACCTTGTGCGCCGACTCGACGGCGGCAGCCAGGCGCGATCCCGCGGACATCGCCGACCGCATCCGGCACCTCGGTGAGCTGCACCAGGCGGGCCTGGTGACGGATGCCGAGTTCACGACGAAGAAGGCCGAGCTGCTCGCGCAACTGTGACCGCCGACCGCGGTGTCCGGCACCGGGCCGCGCCCGGAAGCCGGATCCGTAATACCTGGGTATGAGGTGCGGTTGAGCACTCCGGTATGACGGCGCGATCGGCCCCGGATGCATACGCTGAACTGGCCATGAGCACTGCACCGACCTCCCCGCGGCCCACGCCCCGCCCACCGGACGAAGAATCCGGCCGGACGGGCTCCCGACACGTGACCGGAGCGGTGCGGCGGCTGGGCGATCGAATGGCCTGGGCCGGGGAGACGCTCATGGCGGCCGTGGGCGACGACCGCTCGGACCCCCTGCTGGCACAGGCTCCCCGCCGCTGGATGCGGCTGTTGCCCTACTTTGTCGCGCTGGGTTTCACCGCGGCGCTGATTCCGACCACGACCCAGATCCTGTCGAACGACTATGGGGTCGGCGGCGGCCTCGCCGGCGCGATCGGCGTGGCACAGTCCGCTCCCCTGGTCCTCGCGGTGAGCCGCCCACTGGCCGCCTGGTGCATCATGATCACCGCGGATGTGCTGGGCACGATCCCCCTCTTCCAAGGGGACGCGCACAATCCGTCGCCGTGGACCGCCATGGTGATCGTGGCCTACCTGGTGCTGTGCATCGCGCTGTCCCTGCGGGAGAGCCGTCGCACTCTCGTCGGGATCTGGCTGGTCACCGTCGGCGCGAGCATCGCGCTCGGCCTGTTCTCCGACGAAACCAGTCAGAACACGACCGTGCTCCTCATCGTCCTGAGCGGAGGGGTGCTGCTCCTGGGCGCCCTGCTGCGGGAGCGTGGTGAGACGAGACGCAAGCTCGTCGCACAGGAGACGATCAGCGAGGCCGAGCGGACCCGCCGGACCCTGCTCGAGGAGCGCGCCAGAATCGCGCGCGAGCTGCACGACGTCGTCGCACACCACATGTCGGTGATCACCGTGCAGGCCGACTCTGCGCCCTACCGCCTGCAGGACCTGCCCGACGAGGCATGCGAGGAGTTCGAGTCGATCGCGGAGGGTGCGCGCCAGTCGCTGACCGAGATGCGGCGTCTCCTCGCGGTCCTGCGCAGCGAGGAGAAGCAGGGTGACCTGATGCCGCAGCCCGGACTCGCCCATGTGAACCAGCTGGTCGAGGCGACCATACGGGGCGGGGTCCCTGCCAGCCTGTCCCATCTGGAGCTGGCCCTCGTCGGTGAACTGGCCGACGTGCCACCGGCGGTGGACCTCTCCGCGTACCGCATCGTGCAGGAGGCTCTGGCGAACGTGGTGCGGCACGCTCCGGGTGCCCGGACCGAGATCTCGGTCAGCCTCGACGACGACGCCTTGCTGGTGGTCGTGGTCAACGGGCCGGCCACCGAACCGCTGTCGCCCGTCGAATCCTCCCCCGGCACCGGACACGGGCTGATAGGCATGAACGAACGCGTACGGTTGGTCGGCGGCACGCTGGACGTGGGACCGCTGCCCGACGGTGGTTTCCGTGTCGCGGCCCGGCTCCCGTTGACCGTGCCCGACTCCCCGACGGTGTAAAGGAATTCGGCACGCATGACCATCCGCGTGATCATCGTGGACGACCAGAGCATGGTGCGGGCGGGTTTCGCCGCGCTGCTGAACGCGCAGAGCGACATCGACGTCGTGGGTGAGGCCCCTGACGGCAGGGAGGGCGTCCAGGTGAGCCGCTCCACGCATCCCGATGTGGTCCTCATGGACGTGCGGATGCCCGAGATGGACGGGCTGGCCGCGACGCAGGAGTTGCTGGACCCACCGCCCGGTGTGGTGCACAGGCCGAAGGTCCTGATGCTGACGACGTTCGACGTCGACGACTATGTGTACGCCGCGCTGCGGGCGGGGGCCTCCGGCTTTCTGCTCAAGGACGCGCCGCCGGCCGATCTGATCGCCGCGGTGCGTGTGATCGCTGCCGGTGAGGCACTCCTCGCACCGACCGTCACCAAGCGCCTCATCGCGGACTTCGCCAAGACCCGTCCCGCGCAGCGCAAGAAGCACTCCCCGCTGTTGAAGAGCCTGACGCCGCGTGAGTCGGAGGTCCTCGAGCTGATCGCGCGCGGCCTGTCGAACCAGGAGATCGCGGAGAAGCTGGTGCTGGCCGAGCAGACGGTGAAGACCCACATCGGCCGGGTGCTGGCGAAGTTGGGGTTGCGTGACCGTGCGCAGGCCGTGATCTTCGCGTACGAATCCGGTCTTGTCTCGCCCGGCGAACAGTGAATCGCCGCGCTTGAGGCCTCCGACCCCCTACTGAGGTATCAGTCGCGGATACCCAGGTATCAAGGGCGAGTTGGCTCCGCAGTGTGACGTGCAGGCCGCGTCCGTCCTTCTACCTTCCCCTCGTCACACCACTGGACGGAGGGGAGACGGGCGATGGGCCTGAGCTCTTGGAAACAACGCGGCCGGCGCGCCGTGGCAACCGCGGCGCTCACGGCAATCGCCGTGTCCGGCACGGCGGGTTGGGCATCGGGCCATGAGCAGCGCCCGCTCACCGGCCCTCCCCCGGGCACCGCTTCGTGGCGCGCGGACGATTCACTGGGCGGCCGACTTCCCGATCCCGCGACGACGGAACCCGCCCAAGTAGCCGCCTTTTTCCGCGGGTTGACCGGTGCGGATCAGCACGAGCTGGTCGCGCGGCATCCCTCGGTCGTCGGCAACCTGGACGGGGCCCCGATCGCCCTGCGGTACGAGGCGAACGCGATCTCTCTGCGGATGGAGCAGGCCCGTGCTCGCGCCGAAGCCAAGGACCCCGGACTTACCGAGCGACAGCGGGACTCGGCGCGTGCGCGCGCCGACCGCTGCTCCCAACTGCTTGAGCAGGGGCGGCGGATACTCACCTTCGATCCTCGCGGTCGGGGTCAAGTCGCCGAGGTGTACGGCGACTTGGACACGGCACGTCATGTCTCCGTGATCGTGCCGGGCTCCGACATCGACCTGGGCACATTCGACCGGGCCAAGGACGTCTACGGGACGCCCGCCGGGATGGCGCGCTCCCTGCATCGGGCGACGAGCGGACAGACGGCAACGGTGGCGTGGGTCGGCTACACCACGCCGGTGGGGCTGGGCCCGGACGCGGCCACCGGTCGGCTCGCCGAGGCGGGAGCCCCCAGGCTGGCCCGCTTCGTGCAGGGCCTCACCGCGGCCGGTGCCCCGAGTCCGACGGTCTTCTGCCACAGCTACGGGTCCGTGGTGTGCGGGATCGCCGCCTCCCGGCTTCCCGCGTCGGACCTGGTGGCCCTCGGTTCGCCCGGGCTGCGTGCCGACACGGTGGCCGGGCTGCACACCCACGCCAGGGTGTGGGCGGCGCGGAACGACAGCGACTGGATCTCGAAGGTGCCGAACGTCGAGCTGTTCGGCCTGGGACACGGCACCGATCCGACGGATCCGGACTTCGGAGCCCGGCGCGTGCCCGCCGAACACGCTCAGGGACACACGGGCTACTTCGCGCCGGGCACGGATTCGCTGCGCGCCTTCGCCGACATCGCCACGGGAGCGGCATCATGACCGCCACTTCTCTGCGCGCCTCCGTGTCCTCGGCCATCGCCTCGATCGACGCGAAAACCCCGGCCCACCGGGATCGGGCGGTGGACGGGTTGCGGGCGCTGGCGCTGCTCGCCGTGCCCACCGGTCACTGGCTGCTCGCGGGTTTCACGCTGGACTCCCAGGGCGCCCTGCACAATGCGAGCCCGCTGAGCAGCTTCGGTTTCTTCGCGCCGCTCAGCTGGGTTCTGCAGATGCTCGGGGTCTTCTTCCTCGTCGGCGGGTACGCGTCGGTCCTGTCGTACCGGCGGGCACGTGAGCGGGGCACGTCGACGGCCGGTTGGCTGCGCGGCAGGCTTGCCCGTCTGGGCCGCCCGGTGCTGGGCGTGACCGCGGTCTGGGCCGCGATGGCCCCCTTGCTGAATGCCCTCGGCGTGCCGATGGCGACCTTGCGCACGGCTTCCACCCTGGTGATACAGCCGCTGTGGTTCGTCGGCATCTACACCGTGATCACCGCGCTCACACCGTGGTGCATCAAGGCGGCGCACCGGCTCGGTGCCTGGTCCGCGGCTCCGTTGATCGGGTCCGTCGCCCTCGTCGACTTCCTCCGCTACGGCCCCTTCGCCTCGGCCATGCCATCGTGGCTGAGCCTGCTCAATCTTCTGCCGGGCTGGCTGTTCGCCTACCAACTCGGTGTCTGCTGGGGTGAGAAGAGGCTCGGCAAGCGCGTCGCCTGGGTGCTGCTCGTCGGCGGTACGGCGCTGTTCGCGGCCCTCTTGGTGCTCTTCCACTACCCGGCGTCGATGGTCGGGGTGCCCGGCGAGGCGAGGACGAACTCGCATCCGCCTTCGCTGTTGGTCCTCGCCCTGGCGGCCGCACAGAGCGGCGCGGCGATACTGCTGCGGGACCGGATCGGCAAGCTGCTGCGCCGCCCCGCTCTGTGGGCACCGGTCGTGGTCATCAACCTGTCGGCGATGACGATCCTTTGCTGGCACCAGACCGCGCTGCTCGCGGCGGCGATACCCGGCTCGTTCGCCGGCGCGATACCCGGACTCACCACGGCGCCGGACGTGCTCGCCTGGATAGCGATACGCCTCGCGTGGCTACCGCTGTTCGCGGCGCTGCTGATCCTGATAGGCCGCTACGCGCGGGGCTTCGAGTCACCGTGGAAGCGGGCGAGTCGGGCGCGGCGGGCGCTGGCCGGACTGCTCGCCGCCGGGTTCGCGGTGTTCGCACTGGGGCTGGCGTGACGCACACCGGCGCTGAAGGTGGCGCCGGTGGCGTACTGGCTATTCGCGGCCCGCCGAGGTGAAGGTCATGTCCGCGTAGCGGTCGCCCGAGACCTTGGAGGCGATCGGTTCGAGGAGCGCCAGTTCCTCCTCGGTGAGCACGATGTGCGTCGCCGCGGTGTTCTCCTCGACGCGCGTGCGCTTGCGGGTGCCGGGGATCGGGACGACACCGAGGCCGAAGGCCTGAGCGCGCTGCTGCACCCAGGCCAGGGCGACCTGGCCGAGTGAGGCGCCATGGGCCTCGGCGACCTGCCGGACCGGCTCCAGCAGAGCCGCGTTGGTCGCGGCGTTGTCCCCGGTGAACCGGGGCTGTTGGCGTCGGAAGTCGTCGGCGGCGAGTTCCTTGTCGGCGGAGACGAAGGCTCCGGTCAGGAAGCCGCGGCCGAGCGGGGAGTACGGGACGAGTGCGACGCCGAGTTCCGCGGCGGCGGGCACGACCGAGCGTTCGATGTCACGGCTGAACAGCGACCACTCGGACTGGACGGCCGCGATCGGATGGACGGCCTGGGCGGCGCGCAGTTCAGCGGCGGTGACCTCGCTCAGACCGAGGTGCTTGACCTTGCCGGCGGCGACGAGTTCGGCCATCGCGCCGACCGATTCCTCGATCGGCACCTTCGGATCGCGGCGATGCATGTAGTACAGGTCGACCGAGTCGATGCCCAGGCGCCCGAGGCTGGAGTCGATGCAGGTCCTGATGTAGGCGGGGTCGTTAGTGATGACGCGCTTGTACGGGTCGCTCGGATCGGACCCGATGGCGAACTTGGTCGCCAGGACGATCTCGTCCCGATGCGCCTTGACGAAAGGAGAGAGGAACTTCTCGTTCTCACCGGCACCGTAGGCGTCGGCGGTGTCGTACAAGGTGACGCCGAGTTCAAGGGCCCGCTCCAGGGTGGCCCGTGCCTCGTCGGCGTCCGTCGGTCCGTAGGCCCAGCTCATGCCCATGCAGCCGAGGCCCTGAATGCCCACCACGGGCCCGTTGTTTCCCAACTCAACAGTGGAAATGCGCCGCTGCTCGCCCTGCCGTGGCGTCCGCTCCGTGCTGCTCATGCGGTTCACGCCCTCTCCGGCGCCGGTCGGGCGCCCGCATAGATGTCGATCTTGTAGTCCAGTACGGCCAGGGTGTCCTGCAGTTCGGCCATCCGGTTCAGGACGTCGCGGCGGGTCGCCTCGAGCAGTTCCCTTCGCTCGTGGAAGGTCTCCTCGCCCCGACGCACCAGCTCGGCGTAGCGCACCATGTCGGCCACCGGCATCCCGGTGAGCCGGAGCTTGCCGACGAGTGCCAGCCAGTCCAGGTCACGGTTGCTGTAGCGGCGTTGCCCGGTGTGCGAGCGGTCGACGTCGGGCATCAGGCCGATCCGCTCGTACCAGCGCAAGGTGTGAGCGGTCAGTCCGGTGAGGGCGACGACCTCGCTGATGGTGTAGTGATCCTGGCCTTCGGGGCGGGGGTGCGGGGGTGGCGCCGAGGCACAGCTGTGGGTCTTCCTGGTCGCCGCACGGGAGCGGGGCGTGGTCTCCATCACCGTCATGGCCCCCACGCTAGAACCTTGGAGTGCACTCCAAGCAAGCACGGCAGAAGAAATCGGGACGACGCCTCGCGGACGGCCCGGTTACGGTGCGGAGCCATGACTGTCGTACGCCGCGCCACGCCCGCCGACGCCGAGGAACTGGTCCGCCTGCGCAAGATCATGCTGGATGCGATGAGACCCAGTGACGACGTGGAGTGGCAGCCGCATGCGGCGAAGACCCTACGGTCTCATCTGGCCGACGGAGGCGGCCCGTTGGCGGTGTTCGTGGTCGACGCGCCGGACGTTCCCGGCACGCTCGCGGCCTGCGCGACGGGCACGATCAACCTCAGCCTGGGCAGTCCCGGCAACCCCGAGGGGACTTCGGGGCACGTCTTCAATGTCTGCACCGATCCCGCGTACCGGCGTCGCGGCTACTCGCGGGCCTGTATGGAGGCGCTGCTCGCCTGGTTCGAGGAGCGTGAGGTCCGCCGGGTCGATCTGCACGCGTCCACCGAGGGCGAGCCGTTGTACTCCTCCCTCGGCTTCGCCCGCACTCCCGCGCCCGCGATGAGGCTGACGCTCTGACGTCTTCGGCGAGGAATTAGGCTCGTACGCATGCAGAGCCTCGCGTTGATCGAGAACTGGCCGGTACCGACCGCCGCCGCAGCCGTCGTCCGTGCGGACGGCACGGTGCTGGGGACCCATGGACCCACGGCCCACCGTTTCCCGCTGGCCTCGGTCACCAAGCCGCTCGCGGCCTACGCGGCGCTGGTGGCGTACGAGGAAGGGGCGATCGAGCTCGATGAGCCGGCGGGCCCCGAGGGCGCGACGGTCCGGCACCTCCTCGCGCACACCAGTGGGCTCGCCTTCGACGAGCACAAGACGACGTCGGAGCCGGGGACCCGGCGGCTGTACTCGAACGCGGGATTCGAGGTGCTCGGGGACCACATCGCGAAGGCGACGGACATCCCGTTCGGCGAGTACCTGCGCCAGGCGGTGCTCGAACCGCTGGGGATGACCGCGACGGCGCTCGACGGTTCGCCCGCCAAGGACGGGGTGTCGACGGTGGACGACCTGGTGCGATTCGCCGCGGAGGTGCAGGCGCCGCGGCTGCTCGACCCGCGGACCGTGGCCGAGGCGATGACGGTGCAGTACCCGGGCACGAAGGGAGTGCTTCCGGGGTACGGGCACCAGAACCCGAACGACTGGGGGCTCGGGTTCGAGATCCGGGACCACAAGTCGCCGCACTGGACGGGCGGTTCGTCGTCGCCGCGGACGTTCGGGCACTTCGGGCAGTCGGGCACGTTCCTTTGGGTGGACCCGGATGCGGGGGTGGCCGGTGTGGCGCTGACGGACCGGGCGTTCGGGCCGTGGGCGGTCGAGGTGTGGCCGGCGTTCACCGACGCGGTGCTCGCGGAGATCTGACCGCAGGCCCGGACCCGGGCTCGGGCGGCCGGGGCCTCCGGCTCAGGCCACCCACCACGGCGGCGGCCCGCACTGCGGCGGCTCACACGGTGGCGGCCCGCACTGCGGCGGCTCGCACGATGGTGCCGTCCCTTCCTCGGGGGCACCGTTGCGATTACCCGCCCATCTCCCAGATCAGCAGCTGCGCCTGCGTCGCCGCCAGTACCTCGAGGCCGCTCTCCGCGGTGACGCGGGCGGCGTCCCCGGCGGTCAACTCCGTGTCCGCGAGCCGTACTTCGCCGTGCACCACGTGGACGTAGACATGCGGGGCGGTCGGTACCTCGCCGCGCTCGCCCGACGCGAGGCGCCGGACGTGCAGCATGGCGCCCGCCGCGGGGACGTCGTACGGGGTCGAGTCCGCGATGCCGTGCACCACCTCGTACACGGGGTCGCCGCCCGGGTCGCGAGGGGCGAGCCACATCTGGATGAAGGTGAGGGGCTCGGCGCCGTCGTTGCGTTCGACGTGGCGGACGCCGCCGCCGGAGCTGAGGCGCTGTACGTCGCCGGGGTGGACCACGGATTCGTGGCCGGTGGAGTCGCGGTGGGTGAGTTCGCCGGTGACGACCCAGGTGACGATCTCCGTGTGGCTGTGCGGGTGTTCGTCGAAGCCGGCGCCGGGCGCGAGGCGTTCCTCGTTGCAGGCGAGGATCTCGCCGAAGCGCAGGTTGTCCGGGTCGTAGTGCGGGCCGAAGGAGAACGCGTGGCGGGATTCGATCCCCGCCTCGGGTTCGCCGCCGACATAGCGGTCGCCGGAGCGGCGTACATCAATCACGCGGTACACGGTAGCCCGCGTTTTCGGCCTTGCGACCGGCTCACCTCGGACCCTCCACTCCGCTGAGGCGTCCCGATAAGGCAGTCTTGTCCCCGTGCCCCAATCGGAATCAGAGCAGCCCTCAGCGAACGAACCAGCGGACCACCAAGGCGGTCACGCGGATCCTCACCCGCACTCGGCGACCCTGAAGCGCCTGGAGAAATCCTCCGGGGCACTCGCCGCGCAGGCGATCACGCGCATGGACGAGACGTTGCCCTGGTACCGGGCGATGCCTCCGGAGAACCGGTCGTGGATCGGCCTGGTGGCGCAGGCGGGCATCGCGGCGTTCACCGAGTGGTTCCGGCACCCGGACGCCCCGCAGGCGATCTCGACGGATGTGTTCGGCACGGCGCCGCGGGAGTTGACCCGGGCGATCACGCTGCGCCAGACCGTGGAGATGGTGCGCACCACGATCGAGGTCATGGAGTCCGCCATCGACGAGGTGGCGGCGCCGGGCGACGAGAGCGTGCTGCGGGAGGCGCTGCTCGTGTACGCGCGGGAGATCGCGTTCGCGACCGCGCAGGTGTACGCGCAGGCGGCGGAGGCGCGGGGCGCGTGGGACGCGCGGCTCGAGTCGCTCGTGGTGAACGCCGTGCTGTCCGGGGAGGCCGACGAAGGGGCGGTCAGCCGGGCCGCGGCGCTCGGCTGGAACTCCCCCGAGCACGTGTGCGTGGTGCTCGGTACGGCGCCAGACGGGGACAGTGAGCTGACGGTGGAGGCGATCCGGCGGGCTTCCCGGCACGCCAAGCTGCAGGTCCTGACCGGGGTGCTCGGCAATCGGCTCGTCGTGATCGCGGGTGGCAGCGACAATCCGCTGGCCGTGGCGAAGTCGCTGATCGGGCCGTTCGCCGCGGGTCCTGTGGTCGCCGGTCCCGTGGTGCCGGACCTGCTCGCCGCCACCAGGTCCGCACAGGCGGCGGCCGCCGGGCTCAAGGCGTGCGGGGCCTGGCAGGACGCTCCGCGTCCGGTGCTGGCGGACGATCTGCTTCCGGAGCGCGCGATCGCCTCGGACCCCGCCGCGCGAGACCAGTTGGTGGAGGAGATCTACAGACCGCTCGAAGAGGCCGGCTCGGCGCTCCTGGAGACACTCAGCGTCTACCTGGAACAGGCAAGCAGCTTGGAGGGCGCGGCCCGGATGCTCTTCGTGCATCCGAATACCGTCCGCTACCGGCTTCGACGTGTGACCGACGTCACCGGCTGGTCGCCCTCGGATGTCCGCTCGGCGTTCACCTTGCGCATCGCCCTGATCCTGGGGCGTCTGGCCGAGGCCGATCCCCAGTCGTAGGCTTTTGTCGGGGGCCTACAATTCCCCCTTCGGTTCTTCGTCCCTGTCCCCACGGGCGGCCCGACCCGTCCCCAAGAGAGAGTGTGAGAGTGCTCGTACTCGTCGCTCCCGGCCAAGGCGCCCAGACGCCCGGCTTCCTGACCCCCTGGCTCGAACTCCCCGGTGCCACGGACCGCCTTGCCGCGTGGTCCGACGCCATCGGCCTCGACCTTGCCCACTACGGCACGCAGGCCGACGCGGACGCGATCCGTGACACGGCCGTGGCCCAGCCGCTCCTTGTCGCGGCCGGGCTGCTCTCGGCCGCCGCCCTCGGCGATGTCGCGCCGGGCGCGGTGGCGGGGCACAGCGTCGGTGAGATCACCGCCGCTACGTTCGCGGGGGTGATCGACGAGTCCACCGCGCTGAAGCTCGTGCGCACCCGCGGTGTGGCGATGGCCGAGGCCGCGACGATCACGCAGACGGGCATGTCGGCGCTGCTCGGCGGCGACCCCGAGGTCACCGTCCCGCACCTGGAGAAGCTGGGTCTGACGCCGGCGAATGTGAACGGCGCGGGTCAGATCGTGGCCGCCGGCACCCTGGAGGAGCTGGCCGCGCTCGAGGCCGACAAGCCCGAGGGCGTGCGCCGCGTGGTGCCGCTGAAGGTGGCGGGCGCGTTCCACACCCGGCACATGGCGCCCGCCGTGGCGAAGCTGGAGGAGGCCGCGAAGGAGCTGGCTCCGGCCGATCCCGCGGTCACGTACGTCTCGAACAAGGACGGCAAGGCCGTCGCGTCCGGCGCCGAGGTGGTCTCCCGCCTGGTCGGCCAGGTCGCGAACCCCGTCCGCTGGGACCTGTGCATGGAGACGTTCCAGGAGCTCGGCGTGACCTCACTGATCGAGGTGTGCCCGGGCGGCACCCTCACCGGGATCGCCAAGCGCGCTCTGCCCGGCGTCAAGACTCTCGCCCTGAAGACCCCCGACGACCTCGACGCAGCCCGCGCCCTGATCGCCGAAGAAGCCGCAGCAGCCACGGCCTGACAAGGAGATCCGAGCAGCATGTCGAAGATCAAGCCCAGCAAGGGTGCCCCGTACGCGCGCGTTCTCGGTGTCGGCGGTTACCGCCCGACGCGGGTCGTGCCGAACGAGGTGATCCTCGAGAAGATCGACTCGTCCGACGAGTGGATCCGCTCGCGCTCCGGCATCGCCACCCGTCACTGGGCCAGTGACGAGGAGACCGTGGCGATGATGTCGGTCGAGGCGTCCGGCAAGGCCATCGCCGACGCGGGCATCCAGCCGGAGCAGGTCGGTGCCGTGGTTGTGTCGACCGTCTCGCACTTCGCGCAGACGCCGGCCATCGCGACGGAGATCGCGGACAAGCTCGGCACGGACAAGGCGGCCGCGTTCGACATCTCCGCGGGCTGTGCCGGTTTCGGTTACGGGCTGACTCTCGCCAAGGGCATGATCGTCGAGGGCAGCGCGGAGTACGTGCTGGTCATCGGCGTGGAGCGGCTGTCCGACCTGACCGACCTGGAGGACCGGGCGACGGCCTTCCTGTTCGGTGACGGTGCCGGTGCCGTGATCGTCGGCCCGTCGCAGGAGCCCGCGATCGGCCCGACCGTGTGGGGTTCCGAGGGCGACAAGGCCGGCACGATCAAGCAGACCGTTCCGTGGAACGAGTTCCGGCTCGGGGATGTCTCGCGGCTGCCGCTGGACTCCCAGGGCAACGTCAAGTTCCCTGCGATCACGCAGGAGGGCCAGGCGGTGTTCCGCTGGGCCGTGTTCGAGATGGCGAAGGTCGCCCAGCAGGCGCTGGACGCGGCCGGGATCACCCCGGACGACCTGGATGTCTTCATTCCCCACCAGGCCAACGAGCGGATCATCGACTCGATGGTGAAGACTCTGAAACTGCCGGAGCACGTCACGGTCGCCCGTGACGTCCGCACCACCGGCAACACGTCGGCCGCCTCGATTCCGCTCGCGATGGAGCGGCTTCTGGCGACCGGCGAGGCGAAGAGCGGCGACACCGCGCTCGTCATCGGCTTCGGGGCGGGTCTCGTGTACGCCGCCACGGTCGTTACCCTCCCCTAGGCATCCTGTCCGGATCTTCGGATCCGGGAAGGTGCCGCCACACCCTCTGGATACACACCGAAGGAGCGCCACAATGGCCGCCACTCAGGAAGAGATCGTCGCCGGTCTCGCCGAGATCGTGAACGAGATCGCCGGGATCCCCACCGAGGACGTCCAGCTGGACAAGTCCTTCACCGATGACCTGGACGTCGACTCGCTGTCCATGGTCGAGGTCGTCGTCGCCGCCGAAGAGCGCTTCGACGTGAAGATCCCGGACGACGACGTCAAGAACCTCAAGACCGTCGGCGACGCCACGAAGTACATCCTCGACCACCAGGCCTGAGCCACCGGCTCCGGACCTCAAGGTCACAGTCGCTCCGCCACCCGGCGGTGGCGCCGCTGAATCCCTCGCATCCGTTGGAGAAAGAATTCCTGTGAGCTCGACCAATCGCACCGTGGTCGTCACCGGTATCGGCGCAACCACACCGCTGGGTGGCGACGCGACATCCACCTGGGAGGGACTGGTCGCCGGACGTTCCGGCGTCAAGCCCCTCGAGCAGGAGTGGGCCGCCGACCAGGCGGTTCGCATCGCGGCTCCGGTGGCCGTGGAGCCGGGCGAGGTCATCCCCCGCCCGCAGGCCCGCAAGCTGGACCGCTCCGCGCAGTTCGCGCTGATCGCCGCCAAGGAGGCATGGGCCGACGCCGGTTTCACCGACAAGGCGGGCGACGACTCGTCCGTCGACCCGGACCGTCTTGGCGCCGTCATCGCGTCCGGTATCGGGGGCGTGACCACGCTCCTCGACCAGTACGACGTGCTGAAGGAGAAGGGCGTACGCCGCGTCTCCCCGCACACCGTGCCGATGCTGATGCCCAACGGCCCTTCGGCCAACGTGGGCCTGGCCGTGAACGCCCGCGCGGGTGTGCACACGCCGGTCTCCGCCTGCGCCTCGGGCGCCGAGGCCATCGGCTACGGCATCGAGATGATCCGCACAGGGCGTGCCGACGTCGTCGTCTGCGGTGGCACGGAGGCGGCCATCCACCCGCTGCCCATCGCCGCGTTCGGCAACATGATGGCGATGTCCAAGAACAACGACGACCCGCAGGGTGCCTCGCGCCCCTTCGACGTCGGCCGGGACGGCTTCGTCCTCGGTGAGGGCGCCGGTGTGCTGGTGCTCGAGTCCGCCGAGCACGCCGCCAAGCGTGGCGCGCGGGTCTACGTCGAGGCGGTCGGCCAGGGCATCTCCGCCGACAGCCACGACATCGTGCAGCCGGAGCCCGGGGGCCGCGGCATCTCCGCCGCCCTGCAGAACCTGCTGGACAACACCGACCTGGACCCGTCGGAGATCGTGCACGCGAACGCGCACGCGACGTCGACGCCGGCCGGTGACATCGCCGAGCTGAAGGCGCTGCGCAAGGTGTTCGGTGACGACACCGACCACATCGCCGTCTCCGGTACGAAGTCGATGACCGGGCATCTGCTCGGTGGCGCCGGTGGCGTCGAGTCCGTGGCGTCGGTGCTCGCGCTGTACAACCGGCTTGCTCCGCCGACCATCAACGTCGACGAGATCGACCCGGAGGCCGAGTCGACCGCGGACATCGTTCGTGGCGAGGCGCGGAAGCTGCCGGTCGACGGGCGGATCGCCGCGCTGAACGATTCGTTCGGCTTCGGTGGGCACAACGTGGTGTTGGCCTTCCGCACGGTCTGACGCGTCCTGACGCTCCGCTGAACGTGGGAGTGGGTCCGCCCCGGGGTTCCTGGGCGGGCCCACTCCGTTTTGCGCCTGGTTGCGTGTTCCGTGATTGCCGCTCGCGGGTGCGGGTCCGCTGTGGTTTGCGCAGTTCCCCGCGCCCCCCCCAAAAAAAACTGCGCAGTTCCCCGCGTCCCCGAAGCTTCCCCCCGCGCCCCGCCGAAGAGTTACACCACCTGGTGGAGCCACCTCACGGGGGCGCCCTCGCCTGCGTAGCGGAAGGGTTCCAGTTCGTCGTCCCAGGGCTTGCCGAGGAGTTTGGCGAGTTCGGCTTCGAGGTCGGTCTCGCCGGCCTTGGAGCGGGTCAGGGCGGCGCGCAGGCGGTCCTCAGGGATGAGGATGTCGCCGTGGATTCCGGTGATGGCGTGGAAGATGCCGAGTTCGGGGGTGGCGCTGTAGCGCTCGCCCTCGGCGGCGGCGCAGGGCTCGGCCGTCACCTCGAAGCGCAGCAGTTGCCAACCGCGCAGCGCGGAGGCCAGTTTCGCGGCCGTGCCCACCTCGCCGCGCCAGGAGAACTCCGATCTCCACGTGCCGGGCGCCGCGGGCTGCCTGATCCAGTCGAGGCTGACGCGCGCGCCGAGTACGCCCGCGACCGCCCATTCGACGTGCGGGCACAGCGCGCGCGGAGCGGAGTGCACGTACAGAACTCCACGTGTCGTCACCGGGACCTCCAGTGTGGGTCGAGGTTCGCCTTCCCCAGCGGCCTCGCGCCCGTGCCGAGCCTTCTTCCCCGTTGCCCGGAACGACAAGGTCCAGACAAAAAGGGACACATCTGACGTGTTGTAATTTAGCGGAACCGGTACAGCGGGGCCCCAGTGGGTCGACCGAGGATCCCGGGGCGAGGCTATCGCGCAGCGGTGCAAGGAGTGTGACGTACTGTCGGTCCCGAGGCCCACAAACACCGACCTTTCACCCGGCGGGACGCAACCCGCCGTGCGTAGGCGACGTCAGACTGGGCGATGGACAGGGAGGGCTGATGCGGGTGCGTGGGGTGCGGACGTTCGCCGTTCGGGGTGCCGTCGCCGCCGCGGTGGCGGCCTCGCTCGGTGTCGCCTCGCTCGCCGCGTGTGACGCCTCGGGCGACAACTCCCGTGGCCCTTCGGGTTCCGCGAGCGCGAAGCCGTCGCCGAAGCCCACTCCGACGTGGGACACGAGCCCGCGGTCGGTTGCCGCGGTGGGTGACTCGATCACGCGGGGGTTCGACGCGTGCTCGGTGCTCTCCGACTGCCCCGAGGTGTCGTGGGCGACGGGGACGCACAAGTCGGTCAAGAGTCTCGCGGTGCGGTTGCTCGGTAAGGGGCGCGCCAAGACGCACAGTTGGAACCATGCGCAGACGGGGGCGCGGATGGCCGACCTGCCGGGGCAGATGAGCCGGGCGGCGGCGGAGAAGCCGGATCTCGTGACTGTCATGGCCGGTTCGAACGACGCGTGCCGGCCGTCGGTCGCCGGGATGACGCCCGTCGCGGACTTCCGGGCCGACTTCCAGGAGGCGCTGCGGCAGTTGCGGCGCACCGCACCCAAGGCGCAGGTGTACGTGCTGAGCGTGCCGGACCTGAAGCGGCTCTGGTCGCAGGGGCGGGCCAATCCGCTGGGCAAGCAGGTGTGGAAGCTCGGCATCTGCGCGTCGATGCTGGCCGACCCGGACGACCTGGACGCCGCGGCCACCGAGCGGCGGAACTCCGTGCAGGCGCGCGTGGTGGCGTACAACGAGGTGCTGCGCGAGGTCTGCGCGAAGGACAAGAAGTGCCGCTACGACGGCGGGGCGGTGTTCGGGTACAAGTTCGGGCAGGCGCAGTTGAGCGAGTGGGACTGGTTCCACCCGAGCGTGAACGGGCAGGCCAGGCTGGCCGCGCTCGCGTATCGCGGGGTGACCGCGAAGTAGCCGCGGGAGAGGGCGGGCGTAGGGTCCCGATCATGCGCTGCGAACTCTTCGGCAATCTGCCCGACCACGACCGCTCCCCCGTCCACCGCTGGACCCTGGAACGGGACGGGGTGCGGGTACGTGTCCTGACGTACGGCGGGATCCTGCAGTCGGTGGAGGTGCCCGACCGGGACGGGGCCGTGGCCGACGTGGTGCTCGGGTTCGCCGATCTGGACGGGTATCTGGCGCACCCGGAGCCGTATCTGGGCGCGGTGGTCGGGCGGTACGCGAACCGGATCGCGGGCGGGCGGTTCCCGCTCGACGACCGGATCTACCACCTCGCGCGGAACAACGGGGCGAACTCCCTGCACGGCGGCGAGTGCGGCTTCGACAAGCGGGTGTGGGACGCGGAGGGCGTCGGCGAGTACGGGGTGCGGTTGAGCCGGGTGTCGCCGCACGGTGAGGAGGGGTTCCCGGGGCGGGTCGAGGTCTCGGTGACGTATGAGCTGGAGGCGGGTGGGGCGCTGCGCATCTCGTACGAGGCCGTCACCGACGCGCCGACGGTGGTGAACCTGACGAACCACACGTACTGGAATCTGGGTGGGGCGGCTTCCGGGAGTGCGGTCGGTGGGCATGAGTTGCGGATCGACGCGGGGCGGGTGACCGCGGTCGACGAGGGGCTCATTCCGACCGGGGAGTTGGTGGATGTGGAGGGGACGAGGTTCGACTTCCGGGAGAGCCGGAAGGTGGGGGCGGGGTACGACCACAACTATGTGTTGGACAAGGGGGTGGGGGAGGTTGCCGTTGAGGTGGCCGAGTTGTGGGATACCGCGTCGGGGCGGGTGTTGAGGGTGGCGACGAGTGAGCCGGGGGTTCAGCTGTACACCTCGGATCACTTCGGCGAGGGGTTGCCGTTTGCCTCCGGCGATGGGGTGGCGTTGGAGACGCAGCACTTCCCGGATTCGCCGAATCAGGGTGGGTTTCCGTCGACGGTGTTGCGGCCGGGTGAGGTGTATCGGTCGGAGACGGTTTATTGGTTCGGGAACCGGGGTTGACGGCGCGGGGCTCTGCCCCGGACCCCGCTCCTCAATCGCCGGAGAGGCTTGAATGTGGTCCGGACGGGCTTGAGGGGGTGGCGGAGGGGCTGGAATGTGGGCCCGCGCAAGGGGTTGAGAGGTGGATGTTGGTGAGGGAGCGGCCTGACAGGAGCTCGTACGGGCCCGGGGCCGGGGTCCAGGTGTGGGTGGTCGGGTCCCAGGTTTCGAAGGCGCGGCGGGGGATGTCGAGGGTGGTCGAGACACGTTCGCCGGGGGCCGCGGTGACCGTTGCGAAGGCGGCGAGCCAGCGGGGTGGGCGGGAGGGGTCGGGGGCGGTCGGGGCGAGGTAGAGCTGGATGACCTCGCGGCCGGGGCGGGGGCCCGTGTTGCGGATGTGGACCGTGGCCGTGGTGCCGTGGACTTCGAGGGACTCGTAGGTCCAGTCGGTGTAGCCGAGGCCGTGGCCGAAGGGGTAGGCGGGGGTGGCGCCGGACTTCTCCCAGGCGCGGTAGCCGATGAAGGTGTCCTCGGTGTACGGGAGTTCGCCGTCGGTCGGGACGACCTGGGTGACCGGGGCGTCGGCGAGGGAGCCCCAGGTGGTGGGGAGGCGGCCGCCCGGTTCCTCGGCTCCGGTGAGTACGTCGGCGAGGGCCGCGCCGCCCTCCTGGCCGGGGAACCAGGACAGGAGGACGGCCGCCACCTCCTCGCGCCACGGCAGTTCCACCGGGGAGCCGGAGTTGACGACGACCACGGTGTTCGGGTTGGCGGCGGCCACCGCGCGTACCAGGTCGTCCTGGCGGCCGGGGAGGCGGAGGTCGGTGCGGTCGAAGCCCTCGGACTCGACGCGGTCCGTCGTGGCGACCACCACGACGGCGACCTCGGCCTCGCGCGCGGCGGCGACGGCCTCGGCGAGCAGGGTGTCCTCGTCGCGGCGCGGGTCGAGGTGGACGAGGCTGAAGACGACGGCGGGCAGCGGGGTGGCGAGGGACTTGTCGGGGCTGTGGAGGAGGGAGACCGAGACGGGCTGCCCCTCGGTCAGGGACACCGTGCCGCGTTCCGCCGGGGCACCGAAGAACGCCTCGAAGGGGTCGGACTCCGGGCCCATGGCCTGCACGCCCTCGTACAGGACCGTGCCGTCGACGGTGAGGGTGTAGGCGCCGAGGCCGCGGGTTCCGAAGGCGTGGTCGCCGCTCTCGCGCGGGGTGAAGGTGCCGGTCACCTCGATGCTGTGGAGCGCCTCGTGGGTGACTCCGGAGGGGAGGTCGGCGCCGAGCCATTGGACCTGGCCGTTGGGGAGCGCGGCCTCGCCGAGGACGGTGCCGTCGGCGGCGCGGCAGACCGCGCGGAGGGTGAACCCCTTGTCGGCGACGGCGAGTTCGTCGCTCGGGTCGGCGCCGACGTCGTAGGTCAGGGAGGGCAGCGCGGCGCTCAGGCCGTCGAGCGGCGAGACGATCCGGGGCGGGAAGACGGTGGCGGAGCCGCCGCCGAGGATCCGGGCGTCGCGGGCGGCGGCGCCTATGAGGGCGACGCGGGTGTCCGAACGCAGCGGCAGGACGCCGGAGTTGCGCAGGAGGACGAAGGAGCGGTGGGCCGTCTCGCGGGCCAGGGATTCGCCGTCGACCTCCGCGGGCAGTTCGGCGGGGGAAACGGCGGGCTGCGCGCCCTCAAGGGCTCCGACCCGCGCCGCGAGGCGCAGTACGTTGCGTACCGCCGCGTCGACCTCGGACTCGTCGACCTCGCCGGAGCGGACGGCCGCCGCCAGCGCGGCGCCGTACACCGTCCGCGGGCCCGGCATCGCCGCGTCCAGGCCGCCCTTGATGTCCCCGACGGTGGAGCGGGCCGCCATCCAGTCGGAGACGTTGAAGCCGTCGAAGCCCCACTCGTCGCGCAGGATCTCGTTGACGAGGTGGTGGTGTTCGGTCATGGAGGTGCCGTTGACCGCGTTGTAGGCGGTCATGACGCCCCACGGGCGGGCGTTGGCGACGATGGCCTCGAAGGGGGCCAAGTAGAGCTCGCGCAGGGCGCGTTCGGAGACGAGGTTGTTGACCGTGAAGCGGTCGGTCTCGGCGTCGTTCGCGACGTAGTGCTTCATGGTCGTGCCGACGCCGCCGGACTGCACGCCCTGTACGTAGCCGCTGCCGATGAGCCCGGCGAGGTACGGGTCCTCGCTGTACGTCTCGAAGTGGCGGCCGCCGAGCGGGGAGCGGTGCAGGTTCACGGTCGGGGCGAGCAGCACGTGGACGCCCTTGCGGCGGGCCTCCTGCGCCAGCAACACCCCGGCGCGGCGGGCGAGTTCGGGGTCCCAGGTGGCGCCGAGCGCGGTCGGGGACGGCAGCGCGATCGACGGGTCGTCGGCGCTCCAGCGCACGCCGCGTACGCCGATCGGGCCGTCGGACATGACGAGGGACGCGAGGCCGATCTCCGGGACCGCGGGCAGGGACCACATGTCCTGGCCGCCGAGCATGCGGGTCTTGGTGTCGAGGTCGAGCTTGCCGAGCGCGGCCTCGACCACCGCCTCGCGCGCCCGGTCGGCCTCGCCCTCGCGCCGTATCCGTCCCTGACCTGCGTCCGCCTGCCGTGCCATGCCGGTACCTCCTCGTCGAAGCCTGGGCGCCTCCATCCTGCACCCGGGGCCGATCGGGCGGTAGGTTCCGTTACTTGGCCGTTATACGACGTGTGCGGTGGCGTCCTGGACGTGCCGTACGGTGACCGCATGAGCAGCACCAGGGCCGTGAGGACCGCCAGGAGCCACGAGCGTCGGGCCGAGATCCTGCGGGCGGCGCTCGAAGTGATCGCCGAGCGCGGGTACCGGGGCGCGAGCCTGGCGGCGGTCGCCGAGCGCGTGGGGCTGACGCAGCAGGGGCTGCTGCACCACTTCCCCACGAAGGAGGCGCTGCTGGTCGCCGTCCTTGAGGAGCGCGACCAGTGGGACGCCGTGCCGAGCAGTCAGTGGCGGCTCGATCTGCTGGGCTCGCTGGTCGAGTACAACGCGATGCGGCCCGGGATCGTGCAGACCTTCTCGGCACTGCTGGGTGAGTCGGTGACCGAGGGGCATCCGGCGCGGGAGTTCTTCACGCAGCGCTATGTGGGCGTGCGGGAGTCGATGGCCGAGGTGCTGCGCGCCGAGTACGGGGAGCGGCTGCCGGGCGGGCTCACGCCTGAGCGGGCGGCGCCGCTGCTGGTCGCCGTGTTGGACGGGTTGCAGTACCAGTGGCTGCTCGACCCGGAGGCCGTGGACATGCCGGGCGCGGTGCGTGACTTCCTGGAACTGCTGGGCGGGGAGGGCTAGTTGGTCCAGCGGGGGTTGGGCGGGGAAGGCTAGTTGGTCCAGCGGGGGCCGTGGTCCTGGCCCTGGCCGTACCCCGGGCCCTGGCCCTGCCCCTGCCCCTGGCCATACGCGTTGGGCCACTGCGCCGGCTGACTCTGCCCGTACGGTCCCGGCCACTGCGCCGCCGCACCCGGACCCTGCGCGACGCCCTGCGCCTGTACGCCACCCGGGCCCTGCGCGGACGCCGGCTCCGACGGCTCCCCCGCCTCGCCCTCCAGTTCGCGGACCATCAGGGTCGCGCCCGCCACCGCCCCCGGCATCAGGAACACCGCGACGAACGGCACCAGGAACACGAGCGCGAGCGGCGTGCCGAAGCCCCACGCGAGGCCCTTGCGGGAGCGCAGCACGGCGAGGCGCTCGCGGACTTCGCGATTGCGGCGCTGCCACGCCACCGACGTCAACTCCTCCGTGAGGAAGTACCCGGTGACGAAGAAGCCGATGACCGGGATCACGGTCTGGCCGACGAAGGGGATGAACCCGAGGGCGAAGAGGAGGATGCCCCACAGGGCGGCGCGCACGAGCAGCCGGAGGCTGTCACGCGCCGAGATCCACAGTTCACGCCCGATCGAGAGGCCGGACTCGGGGGCGTGCCCACCGCTCTCGGCGCGGTCGACGTCCTCCGACAGCGACTCGTAGAACGGCTGGCCGATCAGCAGGGTCACCGCGGTGAAGGTCAGCACCGCGAGCAGCAGCGCGAGCGCGAACAGGACGGCCGTGAGGAAGCCGCGGAACAGGCCCTGCCACGGGGACGTCCAGTCGTCGGCGAACGGGGTGGTCCAGGTGATGAAGTCGTCGCCCCAGACCCCGAGGCAGACCAGCGCCGCCGCGTACAGGACGAGGGTGATCAGGCCTGGCAGCAGGCTCCACCCGTACTTCTTGCCGTGCTGGGCAACCCAACGCTGCCCCTTCATCAGATAGCCGAAGCCCGCCCCGAGATCACGCATGGCGCAACCCTACGGGACGGGCCCGACATCGGAACAAGCTCAGGCGGAGAGCGTGACCGTGATGTTGCCGCGGGTCGCCTTGGAGTACGGGCAGACCTGGTGGGCCTTCTCGACCAGGGACTTGGCGGTGGCCGCGTCCACGTTCGGGATGGCGGCGGAGATCTCGACGATGATGCCGAAGCCGTCGTCGTTCTTGCCGATGCCGACGTTGGCCGTGACGGTCGAACCGGACACGTCGGCGCCCTCCTGGCGGGCGACGACGGCGAGCGCGCCCTGGAAGCAGGCGCTGTAACCGGCGGCGAAGAGCTGCTCGGGGTTGGTGCCCTCGCCCGAACCTCCCTGCTCCTTCGGCGGGTTGACGACGAGGTCGAGCTTGCCGTCGCTGGTGGAGACGCGGCCGTCGCGGCCGTTCTCGGCGGTGGCGGTGGCGGTGTAGACGACGTCGGACTGCGTGATGGCCATGACCGGCTCCCTCGTTTCGCGCACGTGGCTGTTAAGCCGACTTTCGGTTTGCGGAACGAGGTTACCGAATCATGGAATCAACCGGTGTGGCGGGGGTCACCCCACCCGGGCCACTCCCCCGGCGAAAGCCTCAGAAGCCTCAGAGCTTCACGACCATCTTTCCGGTGTTGTCGCCGCGCAGAACGCCCATGAACGCCTCCAGGTTGTTCTCGATGCCCTCGACGACCGTCTCGCGGTACTTCAGCTCACCGGAGCGCACCCACGCGCCGACCTCCTGCACGAACTGCGGCTGCAGGTCGTAGTGGTCGCCGACGAGGAAGCCCTCGATGCGGCCGCGGGTCTGGATCAGGCGGGAGAGGTTGCGCGGGCCGGGGGCCGGCTCCGTGTTGTTGTAGACGGAGATGGCGCCGCAGATGGCGATGCGGCCGTCGCGGTTGAGGCGCGCGATGGCGGCCTCCAGGTGGTCACCGCCGACGTTGTCGAAGTAGACGTCGATGCCGTCGGGGGCGGCCTCCTTCAGCTGCGTGTGGACGTCGCCCGTCTTGTAGTTGAAGGCGGCGTCGAAGCCGTACTCCTCCAGGAGCAGCTTGACCTTCTCGTCCGATCCGGCCGAGCCGATGACCCGCGAGGCGCCCTTGAGCTTGGCGATCTGGCCGACCTGGCCGCCGACCGCGCCCGCCGCACCGGACACGAAGACACTGTCGCCCTCCTTGAAGGAGAGGGTGCGCAGCAGGCCCGCGTACGCGGTCAGGCCGGTCATGCCGAGGACACCGAGGTACGTGGACAGGGGCGCGGCGTCCGGGTCGACCTTCACGGCCTGCTTCGCGTCGAACGTCGCGTACTCGCGCCAGCCGAAGAAGTGCAGCACGTGGTCGCCGACGGCCACGCCCTCGTCGTTCGAGGCGAGCACGACGCCGACGGCGCCGGCCTGCATGGCCTTGCCCAGCTCGTACGGGGCGACGTACGACTTCGCCGCCGACATGCGGCCGCGCATGTACGGGTCCACGGAGACGTACAGGTTCTTGACCAGGACCTGGCCGGGGCCCGGCTCGGCCACCGGGGCCTCGCGCAGCTCGAAGTCCTCGGGCTTGGGCCAGCCGACGGGGCGGCTGATCAGGGCCCACTCGCGGCCGGTGGCGGGGATCTGGGGGGTGTCGGCGGTCATGCGGTTGATCCTTTGTCGAGAGGGTGGAAGCGCCAGGCCGAAGCATCAGCGAAAATACTTCAGTACCTGAAACAACCATGCTCCTGAATATTTCATGATGTCAAGCAACTGGGTACGCTGGTGAGCATGGCCGCTACGCGTACCCCCCGCACCGATCCGCTCACCCTTGAGGTCGTCGAGCTGATCGGGGAGATCGTCGCGCGCTATCACCAGGAGTACGAGGAGGTCGCCTCGCGGCACGGACTGACCGGGGCGCAGGCGCGGGTGCTCGGGCTGCTCTCGCTCGAACCGCTGCCGATGCGGCAGGTGGCGCAGCGCCTGAAGTGCGAGCCGTCGAACGTGACGGGGATCGTGGACCGCCTGGAGGGCCGGGGCCTCGTGGAGCGGCAGCCCTCGCCGGGCGACCGGCGGGTGAAGGTAGCCGCCACGACTACGGAGGGGCGGCGGATCGCGCGGGCCCTGCGCGAGTCGCTCGACTTCGCGCGGGAGCCGCTGGCGGGGCTTTCGCAGGAGGAGCGGGTGCTGTTCCGGGACATGTTGCGGCGGATGCTCGGGGTCGACTGAGGCCGGTCCGGTCCACTCCGGTCCGATCCGGTTCGCGTCGGTCCGGTCCGATCCGGCCCACTCCGGTCCGGTCCGGTGAAAGGGCCTAGGTGCACCACCACAGCAGGCGCTCGCACGTCTCGGACGGGCTCGGTTGCGCGGTGGGCGTGGTGGAGGCCGAGCGGGTCGGTGCGGGCGTCGGGCGGGAGCTCGGGGACGTACGGCCTTCGGAGGTGGCCGGGGCCGGCGTCGGCCGGTGGTGGGTCGCGGCGGCGTCCTCCGGTGTGGAGCCCCGCGTGCGGTCCGGCCGCGGCGACGTCGGGGCGGGGGCCGGTGACGTACGCGAGGCGCGGGACGCCGGTGGGGTGGAGCGCTCGGCCGTGGCGGACGGGGATGCGGGGTCGGCGTCGCGCGTCGCGGCGGCGGACGTGTCCGGTGCCGCCCGAGTGGTGGCGCTGTCCGGGGGGTCGCCGAGGACCGCGTCGACGCCGAGCCCGATGCCGGTCACGGCGACCGCGAGACCGGCCACGCCGAGCAGCACCCGGCCGCGCCGCCGGGGGCGCGCGGAACGGTGCGAGGTGCGTCGGCGACGGGTCCGTACCGGCGCGGCGGCTCCGCCTGACGTCTCGTCAACCTCCGCCTCCTGAGCGGCGATCCACTCCCCGTGCGCGCGCACGGCGGCGACCGGGGTGCCGCAACCCGGGCAGGCCAGGGCGCCGTTGAGGTGTCTGCGGCATGGATGGCAGTAATCGTCCATGACCAACGGAGGCTAGGCGGCGGACCGATGGAGGGAAAAGCCTGTCCTGTGAAACTTCTGTACGGAACATGACCTGGGTCGACCGTTCGCCGACCGTTCGCCGACTGGTGCAGACCCATTGACACCCCTGTGGGCCCGACTTACTGTCTCGCCAGCATTTCGAACGTGGGACGAAATTTCGAACAGCACAGGGGGCAACTGCCTTGCGGATCACGGGAATCAGCACACATGTGGTCGGGACTCCGTGGCGGAACCTGACCTACGTACAGGTGCACACCGACGAAGGACTCACAGGTGTCGGTGAGACCCGGATGCTGGGACACACCGACGCGCTCATCGGGTACTTGCACGAGGCCGAGGCCAACCACATTGTCGGCTCCGATCCGTTCGCCGTCGAGGATCTCGTACGGCGAATGAAGTACGGCGACTACGGGCGGGCCGGCGAGATCGTCATGTCCGGCATCGCGGTGATCGAGATGGCCTGCTGGGACATCAAGGGCAAGGCCCTCGGCGTACCGGTGTGGCAGCTGCTCGGCGGGAAGGTGACCGACAGGGTCAAGGCGTACGCGAACGGCTGGTACACGACCGAGCGCACGCCGGAGGCGTACCACAAGGCCGCGCAGGCGGTGATGGAGCGCGGGTACAAGGCGCTGAAGATCGACCCGTTCGGCACCGGGCACTTCGAGCTGGACCACGAACAGTCCCTGTACGCCGTGTCGTTGATCGAGGCGGTGCGCGACGCCATCGGGCCCGACGCCGAGCTGATGCTGGAGATGCACGGGCGCTTCTCCCCCGCGACCGCCGTCCGGCTGGCCAAGGACCTCGCGCCGTTCCGGCCCGCGTGGCTGGAGGAGCCGGTGCCGCCGGAGAACCTCAAGGCGCTGGAGAAGGTGGCCGCGAAGGTGGAGATGCCGGTGGCGACCGGTGAGCGGATCCACGACCGGATCGAGTTCCGGGAGCTGTTCGAGAGCCAGGCCGTGGACATTCTGCAGCCCGACGTCGGCCATATCGGCGGCATTTGGGAGACGCGGAAGCTGGCGGCCACGGCGGAGACGCACTACATGCTGGTCGCGCCGCACAATGTGGGTGGGCCTGTTCTTACGGCCGCGTCGCTCCAAGTGGGCTTCACCTCGCCCAACTTCAAGATTCTGGAGCACTTCAACGACTTCGCGGACGCCGAGATCAAGAAGGTGGTGAAGGGGGCGCCGAAGGTCGACCCGGAGACGGGGTGCTTCGAGCTGTCGCACGAGCCGGGGCTCGGGGTCGAGCTCGATGTCGACGCCGCCGCCGAATTCCCGCAGCAGCAGGCCCGGTTCGACCTGTGGGCCGAGGGCTGGGAGAAGCGCGACCCATCGGCGACCAAGGCCGCGACGTGAGTTCCGCCGTCGCGGGTTCCGCCGCCGCTGGTTCCGCTGCCGCTGGTTCCGCCGTCGTCGTCGACGCGCCGGGGCGGCACCGGGTCGTGCCGCACGAGCCCGTGGCGCCCGGCCCCGGCGAGGCGCGGGTGCGGGTGCACGCCGTGGGGATCTGCGGCAGCGACCGCGAGGTCTACCAGGGCAACAGGCCCGAGGGGTACGTGCGTTACCCGCTGACGCCGGGCCACGAGTGGTCCGGCGTCGTGGAGGCGGTCGGCGACGCGGTGCCGGAGGCGCTGGTCGGCCGGAAGGTCGTCGGCGAGGGCTTCCGGAACTGCCAGGTGTGCGAGCGGTGCCACGCCGGTGAGACGACGCTGTGCACGCACGGCTACGAGGAGACCGGGTTCACTCAACCCGGCGCCATGGCCACGACGTTGACGCTGCCCGCGCGGCTCCTGCACACGCTGCCCGACGACGCCGACCTCACCGCCGCCGCGCTGCTCGAACCCGCCGCGTGCATCGCCGCCGCCGCGTTGAAGGCGGAGGCCCTGCCGGGGCAGCGGGTGGGGGTGGTGGGGACCGGGACGCTCGGGATGTTCGCGGTGCAGTTCCTCGCGGCGGCGTCTCCGGCACAGCTGGTGTGCGTGGGGACGCGGGGCGAACGGGCCGCTCTGGCACGGCGGTTCGGGGCGAGCGAGTTTCTGCTGCGTACCGATGTGCTGCCGGACGATCTCGACGTCGTGATCGAGACGGCCGGGTCCGCGTCCGCGGCGCGTACGTCCGCGGCGATGGTGCGGCGGGGCGGGCGGCTCGTGCTCACCGGGATTCCGGCGGCCGGGGCGGCGGAGGGGCTCGATCCCACGGATCTGGTGGTGCGGCAGGTGGAGGTGCGGACCGTGTTCGGGGCCGCGCCGGACGCCTGGGCGCATGCGGTGCGGATGTTCGGGGCGGGGCTGTTGGATCCGGTGCCGCTGGTGACGCACGAGGTGCCGTTGGGGCGGTTCGCCGAGGCCATCGAGTGGGTGGGGGCGGGTGATCCAGCCGTGGGGAAGGTGTTGTTGCGGCCGTAAGTGGGCGCCTGCGGCGGGCCTTTCCCCCAAGCCCCGCCCCTTCCCGAAATGGCGCTCCGCGCCGGGGGTGACGCCTCGGGGCTCTGCCCCGGGCCCCGCTGCTCAATCGCCGCAGGGGCTCCCATGGACCGAACCTCATCCGAAATGTCGAACGATCCGAAAAGGAACACCGTGAGCGACTACTCACCCCGCCGTCCCGGCGAACCCGCCCTGTCCTCGCTCGGCCTCGGCGCCCCCGAGCCCGACCCCGCCGACGCCTCGCCCCACACGTTTCCCGACGGCGGCACCTGGCGTACCGAGATCCCTTCGGTCGAAGGGCCGGAGGCGCTCGCCACCGTGCTCAAGGAGTCGTCCCGGCTCGACGTGCCGATCCACCGGATCAGCCAGGGCAGCGGCATCTGGATGCTGCGGGACGCCGAGATCGTGGAGATGGTCGAGGCGACCGCCGAGCGGGACATCGAGCTGTGCCTGTTCACCGGGCCGCGCGGCACCTGGGACACCGGCGCCTCCGTGCGGACCGACTCGGGCGGGGCCGGGCTGCGGGCGCGGGGGCACGACGCCGTCGCCGGGTGCGTCGAAGACGCCGTGCGGGCAACCGAGTTGGGCGTCAAGTGCCTGCTCGTCGCCGACGAGGGGGTGCTGTGGACGCTGCACCGGGCGCGCGCCAAGGGCGTCATTCCCGCCGACACCACCCTCAAGGTGTCCGCGCTCGTCGGGCCCGTGAACCCGGCCTCGTACGCCGTGTACGAGCGGCTCGGGGCCGACTCGCTGAACGTGCCGAGCGATCTCACGCTCGCGCATCTCACCGAGATCCGGAGGGTGTCCGCCGCGCCGATGGACATGTACGTCGAGGCGCCGGACGACCTCGGGGGCTATGTCCGGATGTACGAGATCGCCGAACTCATCAGGCGCGGCGCCCCGTTGTACCTGAAGTTCGGGCTCGCGAAGGCGCCGGCGATCTATCCGTACGGGGCCCAGCTGCGCGACGTCACCCTGGACACCGCCCGCGAGCGGGTGCGCCGGGGGCGGCTCGCGCTCGATCTGCTGGCACGGCACGGGGCCGACGGCGGGATGTCTCCGTTGGGCTCGCGGCTGCCCGGGACGCTGAGCCGGTTCGACACGGGCGAATAACGTTCCGCGCACGCAACTTCCCAGAACTGGACAGGGCCGCGCAGAATCCAACGCATCTCCACTCGGTCTACCCCGGTCAACCTCCGGGCCGCGCACGGGACTTCGCACCGACCCCGCGCAACGGACTTCGCACCACCCGCTTTTGTGCACTCACACATCAAGGATGATGACCATGCGAAACCGCCGAGCCGTTCTCACCGCGATAGCCGCCTCCGCCTCCCTCGCGCTCACCCTGTCCGCGTGCGGCCAGAACAGTGAGGGCGGAAGCAAGGACGAGAAGAAGAGCGCGAAGGGCTCCACCGTCGGCATCGCGATGCCGACGAAGTCCTCCGAGCGGTGGATCGCCGACGGCAACAACGTCGTCAAGTCGCTGAAGGCGAAGGGGTACAAGACCAAGCTGGCGTTCGGCGAGGACGACCCCGACCAGCAGGTCTCGCAGATCGAGAACATGATCACGCAGGGCGTCTCCGCCCTGATCATCGCCGCGATCGACAACAAGTCCCTCAACAACGTCCTCCAGGAAGCCAAGGACGCGAACATCCCGGTCATCGCGTACGACCGGCTGATCCTCGACTCGAAGAACGTCGACTACTACGCGACGTTCGACAACGAGAAGGTCGGCGAGCTGCAGGCCGGCGCCATCGTGAAGAAGCTGGGGCTCGACGCGGGCAAGAAGGGCCCGTTCAACCTGGAGCTGTTCGCCGGTTCCAACGACGACAACAACACCAAGTACTTCTTCAACGGCGCGATGTCCGTGCTCAAGCCGTACATCGACAAGAAGCAGCTGGTCGTGAAGTCCGGGCAGACCAAGCTCAACCAGGTCACCACGCTGCGCTGGGACGGCGCCACCGCGCAGAAGCGCATGGACGACATCCTCACCTCCACGTACAAGGGCACCAACAAGGTCGACGCGGTGCTCTCGCCGTACGACGGCATCTCCATCGGCATCCTGTCCGCCCTGAAGTCCGACGACTACGGCACGAAGGCCAAGCCGCTGCCGGTGGTCTCCGGTCAGGACGCCGAGGTCGCCTCCGTGAAGTCGATCATCGCGGGCCAGCAGTACGCGACGGTCTACAAGGACACCCGCAAGCTCGCCGAGGTCTCGGTGGACATGGTCGACGACGTGCTGAACGACAAGAAGCCCAAGGTCAACGACACGAAGACGTATGACAACGGTGCCAAGGTCGTGCCCTCGTACCTGCTCACCCCGGTCAGCGTCGACAAGACCAACTACGAGAAGACGCTCATCGACAGCGGCTACTACACCAAGTCCGACCTGGGCCTGAAGTAACCCGGACAGGTACCGGTACACGTCCCAGAGATCTCAGAGAAGGGCACGACCATGGCGGGACCCGTCCTGGAAATGCGCTCGATCGTCAAGACCTTTCCCGGCGTCAAGGCGCTGTCGGACGTCTCCCTGAGCGTCCGTCCCGGCGAGGTCCACGCCATCTGCGGGGAGAACGGCGCCGGAAAGTCCACCCTCATGAAGGTGCTCTCCGGCGTCCACCCGCACGGAAGTTACGAGGGGGACATCCTCTTCGACGGGGAGCACTGCGCGTTCAAGGACATCAACGCGTCCGAGAAGCGCGGCATCGTCATCATCCACCAGGAGCTGGCGCTCGTGCCGTTCCTGTCGATCGCCGAGAACATGTTCCTCGGCAACGAGCACGCGAGCCGCGGCTTCATCAACTGGCACGAGACGCTCGGCCACGCGACGCGGCAGCTGCGCAGGGTGGGCCTGAACGAGAACCCCAACACCCGCGTCGCCGACATCGGGGTGGGCAAGCAGCAGCTCGTGGAGATCGCCAAGGCGCTCGCCAAGGAAGTGAAGCTGCTGATCCTCGACGAGCCGACGGCCTCGCTGAACGACGAGGACTCCGACACGCTCCTCGATCTGATCCTGGAGCTGAAGGACCAGGGCATCACCTCGATCATCATCTCGCACAAGCTGAACGAGATCCGCAAGGTCGCCGACTCGGTGACGATCCTGCGCGACGGGCGCACCGTCGAGACCCTCGACGTACGGGCCCCGGAGACCACCGAGGACCGGATCATCTCCGGCATGGTCGGCCGCGACCTCGACAACCGGTTCCCCGACCGCACCCCGCACCACCCGGAGGCGGGCGCCGCGCCCGCCATGGAGATCCGCAACTGGACGGTGCACCACCCCATCGACCGGGAGCGCAAGGTCGTCGACGACGTCTCGCTCACCGTGCGCCGCGGCGAGATCGTCGGCATCGCGGGCCTGATGGGCGCGGGCCGCACCGAGCTGGCGATGAACGTCTTCGGGCGGACGTACGGCAGATACGCGGGCGGCGTGGTCCTGAAGGACGGCGCGGAGATCAGCACCCGGCACGTCGCCGACGCCGTCGGCCACGGGATCGCGTACGTCACCGAGGACCGCAAGCACTACGGCCTCAACCTCATCGACACCATCGGCCGCAACATCACGATGAGCGCCCTCGGCAAGGTCGCCAGGCGCGGGGTCGTCGACGAGCACGAGGAGCGGCAGGTCGCCGAGGGCTACCGCAAGTCGATGAACATCAAGGCCCCGACGGTCTTCGAACCGGCGGGCAAGCTGTCGGGCGGCAACCAGCAGAAGGTCGTCCTCAGCAAGTGGATCTTCGCGGGTCCCGATGTGCTGATCCTCGACGAGCCGACGCGCGGCATCGACGTCGGCGCCAAGTACGAGATCTACACGGTCATCGACAAGCTGGCCGCCGAGGGCAAGGCGGTCGTCTTCATCTCCTCCGAGCTGCCCGAGCTGCTCGGCATGTGCGACCGCATCTACACGATGGCCGCGGGCCGCCTCACCGGCGAGCTGCCGCGCGCCGAGGCGACGCAGGAATCGCTGATGCGCCTGATGACGAAGGACAAAGAGGTAGCGCGATGAGCACGAACGTGACGGACAAGATCCCGGCGGCCGCGCCACCGCCGCCACCGCGCAAGGCCGGCGGGTCCGCGGCCGGAGGCGGTCTGCTCCAACTCGTCGTCGACGGCATGCGGCGCAATATGCGCCAGTACGGGATGCTGATCGCGCTCGGCCTGCTGGTCGCCGTCTTCGCCGTGTGGACGGACGGCGACCTGATCCTGCCGCGCAACGTCTCGAACCTGGTCCTCCAGAACAGCTACATCCTGATCCTCGCGATCGGCATGATGCTGGTGATCATCGCGGGCCATATCGACCTGTCCGTCGGCTCGTTGACCGCGTTCGTCGGCTCGTCGGCCGCCGTTCTGACGGTCAGTCACAACATGTCGTGGCAGCTCGCCGTCGTGCTGTGCCTGGTGATGGGCGGCATCGCGGGCTCGATCCAGGGCTGGCTCATCGCGTACGGCGGCATACCGTCGTTCATCGTGACCCTGGCGGGCATGCTGGTGTGGCGCGGGCTCACCGAGATCCTGCTTGAGGGGCAGACCCTCGGCCCGTTCCCGGACGGCCTCCAGAAGATCGGCAACGGCTTCCTGCCCGCGGTCGGCCCGAACACCAACTACCACAACCTGACGCTGCTGTTCGGCGTCCTGCTCGCCGCCGCCGTCGTCTGGCAGGAGCTGCGCGACCGGCGCAGGCAGCGCGAGTTCTCGCTCGACGTGGTGCCCTTCAACCTGTTCGTGCTCAAGCTGGTAGCGATCGTCGCGGCGATCGCCGTCGTGACGCTGCTGCTCTCCAGCTACAAGGGCACCCCGATCGTGCTGATCATCCTCGGCGCCCTGGTGGTCGGCTACGGCTACGTCATGCGCAACTCGATCTTCGGCCGGCACATCTACGCGATCGGCGGCAACCTCCCGGCGGCGAAGCTGTCCGGCGTGAAGGACAAGAAGGTCACCTTCTACGTCTTCCTGAACATGGGCGTGCTCGCGGCCCTGGCCGGTCTGGTCGTCGCCGCCCGGCTGAACGCGGCCTCGCCGAAGGCGGGCCTCAACTTCGAACTCGAGGCGATCGCCGCGTCGTTCATCGGCGGCGCCTCCATGAGCGGCGGCGTCGGCACGATCCTCGGCGCGATCATCGGCGGCCTCGTCCTCGGCGTGCTCAACAACGGCATGAACCTGCTCGGCGTCGGCTCCGACTGGCAGTCGGTGATCAAGGGCCTGGCCCTGCTCGCCGCGGTCGGCTTCGACGTGTGGAACAAGCGCAAGTCCGGTTCGTAGGTCTTCTTCGTAAGTCCTCTTCGTAAGTCTTCTTAGGGAGCCGCACAGATGGAACTGAGCAGACGTACGGTCATGGCCTCCGCCGCCGCAGCCGGTGTGGCAGCGACGGCGCTCGGAGGCACAGCACACGCATCCTCGTCCGCATCCGCGTCCGGAGGACGGAAGCCCGTGAAGGAACCCTTCGGCAAGCTCGCCGACGGCACCAAGATCTACCGCTGGTCCCTGGAGAACGGCGGCACCCGCCTCAAGGTCCTCAACTACGGCGGCACCGTCCAGTCGCTCGAACTCCCGGACCGCCACGGCAAGTACGTGAATGTGTCCCTCGGCTACGACACGATCGAGGAGTACGTCGCCGGGACCACGTTCTTCGGTGCCAGCATCGGCCGCTACGGCAACCGCATCGCCAAGGGGAAGTTCACCCTCGACGGCAAGGACTACCAGCTCTCCGTCAACGACGGCGAGAACTCCCTGCACGGCGGCGCCAAGGGCTTCGACAAACGGGTCTGGGACATCGAGCCGTTCACCTCCGGCCCGGACGTCGGCCTGCATCTGCACTACACCTCTGTCGACGGCGAGATGGGCTACCCCGGCACGCTGCAGACGAAGATCACGTACACGCTCACGGCGGGCGGCGACTGGCGCATCGACTACGAGGCCACGACCGACAAGCCCACCGTCGTGAACCTCACCAACCACACCTACTACAACCTCGCGGGCGAGGGCAGCGGCACCATCTACGACCACGAGCTGATGCTCGCCGCCTCCCGCTACACGCCCACCGACGCGGGCCTCATCCCGACCGGGGAGCTGGCGAAGGTCGCGGGCACGCCGTTCGACTTCCGCAAGGCGAAGCCCATCGGGCGTGACATCCGCGCGGCCCACCCGCAGCAGATCCTCGCCAAGGGCTTCGACCACAACTGGGTGATGGACAAGGGCATCACGGCGAAGCCGGTCCTCGTGGCGACGCTCCGCGACCCGTCGTCGGGCCGCTCTTTGAAGATCGCCACGGACCAGCCGGGCCTGCAGTTCTACTCGGGCAACTTCCTCGACGGCACGCTCACCGGCCAGTCGGGGCGCACGTACCGGCAGGGCGACGGCCTCGCCCTGGAGACCCAGCACTTCCCGGACTCCCCGAACCAGCCGTCGTTCCCTTCGACGGTGCTGCGTCCTGGCGAGACGTACCGGACGACGACGGTGCACTCGTTCGGCGTGTGACACCGGTGTGAGCGCGTGAGCGGCCGGGGCCCCGCGGGGTCCCGGCCGCTCGTGCTCTCCCCGCTTTCGGGTGGCGAGCACCACGGTGCCGCCGTTCTCCGTCATCCGTACGCCGCCCTTGTCGACGTAGGGCCCGGTCGGCGAATTCGGGTCGATGGCGCTCGTTGGAGCCGGAGGGAGTGACGGTGGGGTTTGCCGACGACCGGCCGGCGTGCGGGGTTGGGACGTGGGGGTCTGGGACGTGGGGGCCTGTCGGGGGTTACGGGTTGCGCCAGGCGGCGGGGTCCTCGGCCAGCTCCTTCACCGGCTCCGGCAGCCGGTCGTGCGCGAGGTCGGCGAGCGTGACGCCCTCCAGGATCTTGCGCACATTGGCGCGCAGCGCCACCCACAGCGGGAGCAGCGGTTCGGCGGGTCCTGTGTAGCTGAGCGCGTTGGGCCGCTCGCCGCGCACGGAGACGATGGGGCCCTCGACGGCGCGTACGACATCGGCGACGGTGATCTCGTCGGCGGGCCGCGCCAGCAGATAGCCGCCGTTCCCGCCCCGCTTGCTGACCACGATGCAGCCACGCCGCAGGTCGCTGAGGATGCCCTCCAGGAACTTGTGCGGAATCTCCTGGGCCGCGGCGACGGCCTCGGCCTTGATCGGCGCCCCGTACCCCTCGGCGTGGACGGCGAGTTCCAGGCAGGCACGTACGGCGTAGTCGGCGCGGGCGGAGATCCTCATGCGGCCATTGTGGTGGACAGGCGTGGATCTTCCAGCATCTGGGACGCACACGTTATCCCTACCTTTCCCATAGGGATGGTGCGTACAGTCGCCGTCATGGACTTCTCATGGGCGATAGTCGTCGCGGGCGCCTTCGTCGGTGTGGCGGTGGGCCTCACCGGTATGGGCGGTGGCGCCCTGATGACGCCGATCATGGTGATGCTGTTCGGCGTGAACCCGACGGCCGCGATCGGCAGCGACCTGGCCACGTCCGTCCTCATGAAGCCGTTCGGCGCGGCGGTGCACCAGCGGGCGGGCACCGTGCGCTGGGACATCGTGCGGTGGCTGCTGCCGACGGCGATGCCCGCGGCGGTGCTCGGCGCGCTCTGCCTGGGGCTGCTCGGTGACGGGGAGCAACTCCAGGAACGCGTGAAGTACGTCATCGGGGGCGCGCTCGTCCTCGCGGTCCTCGGGATGCTGGGCCGGATGTGGCTGGACGGGCGGCGCGGCACGGGTGCGGAGGAGGCGGAGGACGCGCACGTGGCAGTGCGCCCCCTGGCCACCCTCGCCATCGGCCTGATCGGCGGCTTCATCGTCGGCATGACATCCGTCGGCTCCGGCTCGCTGATCATCGTGATGCTGATGCTGGCGCACCCGCGCCTGAAGGCGAACCACCTGGTCGGCACCGACCTCGTCCAGGCCATCCCGGTCGTCGCGGCGGCGGCCCTCGGCCACGTCCTCTTCGGCGACGTCGCCTTCGGCATGGCGGGCGCGCTGCTGATCGGCGCGATCCCGGGCGTCGTGGGCGGCGCCCTCCTCTCGACCCGGATCTCCGGCCCGGCGCTGCGGTGGGCGCTGGTGACGCTGCTGGCCGGGTCGGGCCTGGCGATGTGGGGGGTCTCGGGTACGCCGCTGCTGCTGACGTGCGCGGTGTTCGCGGCGGTGGGGGTGGCGGTGACGCTGCGCGGCCGGCGCCGTTCGTCGGTCGTGGCTCGGGGCGGCGGCGCTCAGAGCTTGCCGGCGCCCGCGCCGTCGGTGACGGACGAGACGACATCGGAGGCGGGGGCCAAGGTGTAGTCGTAGGGCGCCTTCGTGAAGTCGCCCTCCTGCGAGACCTCGGTGGCGGCGCCGCCGAGGTCGTTCCCGCTGAGCTTGGCGTATCCGTCCTCGTCACTGCTACGACTCGTCGTCACGGCCACCTTGGTGTCCCGGAAGACATTGTTCTCGACGAGCATCCGCGCGCCCATCCGTGCGTGCACGGCGGTGTCGGCGCCCTGGACGTAGTTGTCGTAGAAGTGGCCGGTGCCGAAGCGCAGGGACGGGATGCGCGAGTACACGTCGGCGAAGTGGTTGTGGTGGTACGTGACGTGCAGCTTGCCGGTGTCCTCGGCGGCGTTGTCGTCGCTGTGGCCGACGAGTGAGCCCTTGAAGTGGTCCTTGAAGGTGTTCCAGGAGACGGTGACGTCGTCCGAACCGTGCGTGATGTCGAGGAGCCCGTCGTAGTGGTCCTTGTCGTGCTCGCGGTCGGCGGCGAAGGAGTTGTGATCGATCCACACGTCCTTCGCCCCCTGGATGGTGATCCCGTCGGAAGGGGCGAGGGGCTTGCTGATGTTGAGGTTCTGGACGACGACGTTCGTGGCCTCCTTGATCCGGAGCCCGCCGCCGGTGATCCCGGACGCCGAACCCACCCCCAGGACGGTGGTGTTGGAGCCGATGTCCACCTGCCCGTCGAGGGCGAGGCTTCCCTCCACCTTCACGACCTTCGCCTCGTCCCCCGCCACGGCGTCCTCGAACGCGGCGAGCGAGGTCACGGTGGTGGGCGTCGCGTTCCCGCCGCCGGTCGCGCCCGCGCCGTACCCGACGGGCCCGGTCTCGGCGGCGCCGGCCGACGGCAGGACGACGGGGAGCACGCCGAGCGCGGCCGCGGCGGCGCCACCCGTGGCGAGGGCGACGAGGCGGCGACGGTTGCGTTGGAGTGCGGTGCTGCGGTGCTTGGACATGGCGGGGCCTTTCCAACGGGGGGGTGCCTGAAGGGGTGCCTGAGGGGGGTGCACCTGTTGGTTGCCGCGGGTGGGGGCCGGAGTTGCCGCCGATGACACCAAGTCGCCGTCGCCGACGGCGAATTCGATCCAGGGTCCGTGCAAGCCGGGCCCCCGGTTTGCCTGCGCGTCGCGCTCTGAGTCGAGCCCGGGACGCCCGACGTTGTTGGCGCGGTCACATCGTCCAAGTCGCCTCGACGGGCCGACTCACCTTCGCCCGCACAGCCCGCTGCCAGGCCTGTTCGCTGACGTCGTCCGGGCGCTCGGCGCTGGTCAGGAACGCGTCGTCCCGCTTGGGGCGGACCATGAGCAGGAGGTGGGGGCGGTGGCGGGGTGCGATCACGCCGCCGAAGCGAGGGTCACCCGCGAACCAGAACCCGTCCCTCCTGGCGCCCTCCAGGGTGCGCTTCCACGACAGCCACATCGTGGGGGCGCGGCGCGCGATGACACCGACGCGGCGCTCCGGGTGGTCCGGGTCGGGAAGCGTGAAGTGGGCGGCGGCGTGCTTGACGGCGGCCTTGTGCCGCTTGGACGTGTCGGCGGGGACTTCCTGCCACTCGTACGCGGTCAGGACCGGCCGCATCCTCCGCTGCTGAACATCGCGGAACGCCGCCGCGCACACCCCGACCAACGCACACACCAGGACGGCCCCCGCCACACCCCAGGCCGGCCCGGCTCCCGCGGCCGGCTCCACAGCCGCCTGCACGGCCACGGGCACCACAAACAGCCCAACTGCCCACCCGGCACACGCGAAAGTCACCCGCCGCCGCGCCCGCTTCCACACCGACCGCCCGCCGGGCCCGCTCAACGCACCGCCGCCGTGCACCGATGTGTTCTGCACGCTCCCCCACCCTGATTCCTATAGCTGTACGTGCGCATGTACGTGTCCTCAGACGACGGCACCGGCGCCCTGTCGCACCAATCGCAAGTTGCGGACAAACGCGTCGAAGGCGCCGATGTTCGCGGACACCCAGTCGATTTCGTCGCTGACGGTACGCAAGGACAGGTCGATGCCGAGCGAATCGACCCGCCACCCATAGTTGACGGAAATGCCCGGTGCCCCGCTCGCCTTGTGCACGAACCGGCGAACGGACCGCAAGCCCCTGCCGAGGCTTTCCGTACTGAAGTCCACGATGTGCGGATCCTGCATGGCGCCGGGTTCGTTGCGCTGCACCAACGCATCCAGGACCGGTTCCACCGGCCCCGCGGATTCCACCGCGTAGAAGAAGAACGGCAACGGGGTCCTGTCCAAGTCCGGCGCATACGCGAACAGGTGCTGCATGGGGATCCGCTGCGGAAACTGCTCGGATATCCGCTCCAGCACGCGCGCGTACTCCTTCACCTGCGCCTTGCTGCGCCCCTCCGCACCGGAGAGCAGAGCGCAGTGCAACGCGGAGACGGTCTTCGCCCACTTCCGCCGCGTCCGCCCTGCCCCTCTCCCCTCAAGGATCGGGACCGCGAGCCACGCGTCCAACAAATCCTCATCAGCGAAGTCGAGCCCGTACGAAATACTCATGCCGCGCTCCCGTGGGTCATGTGTCTTCAGGGGGCGCTCCCCCGCCACCGTCATCCGATCACACGCGCAGTAACCGGAGTGTCGCGGTGTGGTGTGGGGTTTGTGAGGCCTGCCTGGCTCTGCGTTCCTGCGGAAACCTAGCCTCGACGCGCCGGCTTCGGCGCCGGCCGCCGCAGGAGCGTACGCGACTTCTGGATCCATTTCCGGCCCCAGGTCACGAGGACCGCCATCGCGACGGCACTGACGATGGCCGTCAATGTGCCCGCCGGATAATGCTCGGGCACCCAGCACGGCGCCCACTCGCCGGAGCAGATCCGCCTTGAGGAGCGCCCTCCGGGGATCGTCCGCGCGACGGCCAGCCCGCACATCACGGCCACGGCCGTGCACGCGACGCCTACCCCGACGGACGGGCCACGGCCCTTGCTCTCACTCTCGCCTTCGGCCGAACGGGCCCGCCGGAAGGCGCGCTTGGCGTTCGTGACGGCGATCGGCAGCAGTACGCCGACGGTGGCACCGAATCCGATGTCGCCGGCCGGCCAGAACCGGGACAGCGCCCACAGATCGTCACCGACCCATAGCGCCACCGGAATCAGTGCCAGACAGCCCAGGAACGGAGCGTTCTGTTTGGTGGTCCCCTTTCGGCTCGTGCGGCTCGAAGGGCGGCTCATGCGTGGATCCTCTCCGTGCCCGCTGAGGCAACATGTACGGATTCGTCTTCCTGGCCAGGCGGATGACTCCGCACTGTGACGCAAAACCGCAACACCTTTGCGGTTTTGCGTCACAGTGCGGAGTCCGGGGACGGGAATCCCACGCAGCACCCGACCAGGGCCGCGCCCCAACTCACCAACGGCCGCGACCTCGTTACGCGCAATTCACCCGCGTCGGCGCTACCCCACCGGCACCGTCACCGCGAACGCCTCCCCGCTGCCGAGGTGCAGCAGCCCCTTGCCCGGGTTCACCGGGCCGCCGACCGCGCTGCGTGTGAGGCGGATGCCGACGAGGTCGCCGCTGGAGGTGTCCTGGGGGGAGAGGAGCAGGCCGCGGCGGGACTTCTTCAGGTCGACCTGCCAGCCGCTGAAGCCGGAGCAGACGTCGTCCTCGTCGCCGGCGACGACGATGCCGATGCCGCGGTCGGCGCCGGAGGCGATGAGGCGCTTGAACTCGTCCTCGGCGTCGCAGTCCTCCAGGGCCTCGGCGTCGTCGACGAGGATGGCGACCGGGTTCTCCCGGGATGCCGTCGACACGGCCTCCTGGAGTTCGTCCTCGTCGATGTCGTTGCCGGTGAACATCGCCAACACGCCCTGCATGCCCGCCAGTTCGCGGAGCGGCGACATGCGCGGGGCGCACACCACGACGCGGGTGCCGCGGCCCAGGTACGTACGCGCCATGTTCATCAGGACCGTGGAGCGGCCGGACTTCGCCGGGCCCGCCACCACGAAGCCCGGCAGTCCGTACGCCAGGTCGGGGCCGAAGGCCGTGAGGTCGTCGCCGCCGACGCCGACCAGGCCCCACAGCGGGGACGCGGCGGCCTGCCCGTCGACGTGCTGCCACGCCTGGTCGAAGGAGATGCGGCTGGGCAGCGAGTCGACGCGGAAGGGGCGCAGGGTCTTCGGCACGTTCGCGTCGCGCGGCGTCGCCATGTCGCCGATCGCGGCGAGCGCAGCGCTCTGGCCCTGGCCGCTGGCGTCCTCGTTCAGGAGGGCGAACTGGATCTCCCGGCCGGTCTCGTTGCGGAAGGCGCGGCCCGGCGGGATGTCGTCGGGGACCTTGCGGCTGTTGATGCCGAGCATGGAGAAGTCCGTGCGGTCCGCGAGGCGGAGGGCCACCTTGTCCTCCGTCAACGACGCAATGCGGCCGGTGAGGAGTTGGCGGTCGCCCGTGATGATCAGGTGGACGCCCACGCTCGCGCCCTCGCGCATCAGCGTCAGCAGCTCGTCGGTCAGCTCGCCGTGTTCCAGCTCGCCGAGCGACGTGACCCAGCCCTCCCAGCGGTCGAGGAAGAGCACGATGTGCGGGAGCCGGTGGATCTGGCGGACCGCGGCGCGCTGTTCGCCGATGTCGGCGTAGCCGTCCTGGGCGAGCAGCTCCTGACGGCGTGTCACCTCGGAGGAGAGGCGGCGGATCAGGCGGATCGCGCGCTCGCTCTGGTTGCGGCCCACCACGGCCCCGCAGTGCGGCAGCTTCGACAGGGCGTTGAGGGCGCCGTTGCCGCAGTCGATGCCGTACATGTGGACGTCGCAGGTGGAGAGGTTCATGGCGAGCGAGCCCGCGATCGTGCGCAGGGTCTGGGAGCGGCCGCTGCGCGGGGCGCCCGCGATGAGCAGGTGGCCGAAGGTCGCGAAGTCGACCGCGACGGGGCGGCGGGACTGGCTCGCGGGCAGGTCCTCGATGCCGTAGACCGCCGCGGGCAGCGGGCCGAGGGGGCGCACCTGCGGGAGGTCCTGCGGGAGCACCGTCTCGGTGAGGGCGGGCAGCCACGGGCTGTGCTGCTGCGGGATGCCCAGGTAGCCGTTGGCCTCGCGGATCGCGTCGACAAGCACCTTCAGGTCGGTGATCTCCTCTTCCTCGCCCTTGGCCGCCGCGGGCTTCGCGAGCGCGCCCCGGCCGAGCGAGGTCCAGTCGAGCTCCCCCGCCCACGGGGCGAGCGTCGCCGGGTCGACCGTGCCGGGGCGGCGGCCTCCGACGCGGCCGGACTGGAAGGGGATGAGCGAGGCGGCGCCCGTGCGGACGTACGCGCGGCCCGGGTTGTTCTTGGAGATGTTGCCGGCCTCGGGCGAGTCGATGACGTCCGACGATTCGCCGCCGTCCGTGACGCGGAGCGCGATGCGGAGGTTCGTGTTCGCGCGGATCTCGGGCGATACGACGCCCGAGGGGCGCTGCGTCGCCAGCATCAGGTGGATGCCGAGGGAACGGCCGCGCTGGGCGATGTTGACCAGGCCCGTGACGAAGTCCGGGAGGTCGCGGACCATCGACGCGAACTCGTCGATGACGAGCAGGAGTCGGGGCAGCGGGGCCATGGTCTGCGGGTTGCGGCGGACCAGGTCCTGGTAGTCCTCGATGTCCTTCGCCCCGGCCTGCGCCAGCATGTGCTCGCGGCGGTGCAGTTCGGCGCCGAGTGACTCCAGGGCGCGCTCGACGAGGTGCGCGTCGAGGTCGGTGACCATGCCGACGGTGTGCGGCAGGTGCACGCAGTCCTTGAACGCGCTGCCGCCCTTGTAGTCGACGAGTACGAAGGTCATGTTCTGCGGCGTGTTCGCCACGGCGAGCGCCGCGACGATCGTCTGGAGGAGTTCCGACTTGCCGGAGCCCGTCGTACCGGCGATCAGGCCGTGCGGGCCGTCCTTGCGGATGTCGATGCCGAACGGTCCGTCGTACGACTCACCGACCATGGCGAGCGTCGACTGGCCGCCGGACTGCCAGCGGCCCACGACCGCCTGCGCCGTCGGCGGCTCCATCTGCATCACGTCGAGGAGCCGGGCGGCGTCGGGCAGCGCGCTGTCCGTGGCCTCGCCGCTGATGTCGCGCAGCGGGGCGAGGGAGCGGGCCACGCGCTCGCACCAGGCCGGGGAGACGAAGTCGGGGCGGACGCCGAGGATCTTGGACTCGCCGGCCTGCTGCACGCGAAGCCGCAGCACGCGCGGGTCGACCTGCTCGGCGGCCGTCGGGGTGGCGGGCGAGGGGACGCCGCCCTGGTTCTCCAGGGAGAGCATCACGGCGGCGGTGTTGGTGAGTTCGGGCGAGGAGGCGCCGACGGCCTGCTGCTTGCCCTTCTTCTTGCGGCGCCCGCCGCCGCCTTCCGCCGCCGCGCGCTTGCGCTGCTCGTCCTCGGCGGCCTGGCGCAGCACCTCGACGGCGTTGTTCGCGCCGCCGCCGACCTGCTTCTCGTGCCTCACGTGCCGGGCGTCGCGCGGTTCCGCGATCACGATGCCCTTGCACTCGCCGGGCAGGAAGCGTTCCTCGGCGTCGAGGCAGATCGCGTACATGGACACGGCGGGACCCTCGGCGAGGAGGCGTACGACGCCCGGCATGGAGCGCAGCCGGCGCGAGCCGTCCCAGACCACGACGATGTCGGGGTCGGCGAAGCCCGCCTGCCCCTTGTTGTCCTTGGCCGCCTTCTGGCGGGCCTCCAGGATCTGGGTGAGTTCGCCGATGCGGGCGCCGACGGTCTCGGCGTCGTTGCCGATGAGTACGTTGGCGTCCTGCGCGGTCGGCTTGGCGTGCGGCAGCCAGCGCAGCCAGCCCCAACTGTCCCGGGTGTGCGACTCGGTGAACACGTAGAACTGGACGTCGAGCGGGCTGTGCAGGGCGGCGGCCTGCGTCACCGCCCAGCACGCCATGCTGCGCGCGCTCTCCTCGGGTCCCGCGAAGCCGATGACGCCGAGCTTCCCCAGGTGCAGGGTGACGGGGGTGTCCGCGATCTCCCAGGTGACCTGGCGGCGGTGGTCGTCCTGCTCGGGGTCGTCGAGGACGACGGCGGAGGGCAGCCGGCCGGTGCCGACGCGCAGCAGCAGGTGGTCGGCGTCGCTGCGGCGCCGCTCCCACAGGCGGGTGCGCGGCCCGGTGGCGTGTGCCCATACGGTGCCGGGGTCGGGGTGGTCGAGGCCGCGGTCGCCGCGCTCCAGGACGAGCGCCTCCTGCGCGTCGCGCTCGATCCGCGCCTTGTGCTCCTCGTACTCCTTGACCTGCTTGTCGTGGTTCTTACGCCCGTGCTTCTTGTCCCAGAAGTAGTTGCCGATCATGATCAGCGGGCTGAAGGCCGCCATGAGCAGGTACGTCGTGCGGCCCATGACCAGCGCCATGGTGACGCCCATGACCAGCGGCGACGCCGCCATCAGCCAGGGCAGCGGGCGGCCCTCGTACTCCTTCGGCGGCGCCGGGAGCCGGAACTTGGTGGTGCGTTCGGGCGCGCGCAGCCGCGGCGGGCGGTTGTAGTCGAGCGCGCTGCCGTCGTCGGACCACTTGAGGGCGGCGTCCGGCGGCGTGTACGCGGCGATGTCGAGGAGGGTGTCGCCGACGACGACCTGGGAGCCGACCCGCAACTGCTGGCCCTCGTACGGCTTGTCGTCGACGCGCAGCTTGTCGCTCGGCTGCCCCGCCGCCGCGCCGTCCAGCCAGCCGCCGTGCACGCTGAGCCGGAGGTCCTCGGCGGACACCACGTAGAGCGTCAGCGCGCGCTCGGGCAACCTCGGGTCCTGGAACCGCAGTTGGCAGCCGGCCCCGGCCCCGATGTCGTACCGCCCGATGCCGAGCCGGTACACGGCGCCCGCGTCGGGGCCGCCGGAGACCCGGACCTCGATGACGCCCGGCTGCTCGCCCGGCAGGCTGCCCGCGGGGTCGTCGAGGCTCACCACGACGCCGTCGCGCAGCGGCGAACTGGCCACGGTGTGGGCGGGGTTCACCGGTTGGCTGTCGATGTGGAGCGTGGGTGCCGGCTGCCCGGCGAGCGAACCCTGCCCGTACCCGCCTCGCACCCGTGCGGCCAACTCGTGGGCCACGGTGTCGATACGGGCCTCCGGGTCGACATCGAGCACGAGGTCCTGGCTGGCGTTCGCATACGGGTCGACGACAGTCAGCTTCAAACGCACTTACGCTCCTCATCGGAATGCCTCTTCAAGCAGAAGAGACTATCCGTCCGAGAAACAAGGTGCACGCGCACGACGCTCATCAACAATGTCCAGCTTTAGGGCAGTTGATGTGTGCATTCAGGGCACACGAGTGCGCCAATTGCGCATACCCACTAGGGTGCTGGCGGCGTGCTGAATGAGTGCGCTCACGGAGGGAAGGGGAGCTGCCATGGGCAGGGACGTAGCGGTCACTTATGAGGACATGCGGTCCGCCGCGAAGAAGATGAACCGCGAGAAGGAGCGGATCGAGGAGAAGCTCCACGACCTGAAGAGCTACATCGACGGCCTGCTCGAGAACGGCTTCGTGACCAGGCAGGCTTCGAAGAAGTTCGGCCACGACTTCGAGGAGTTCAAGCAGGGCATGTCGAAGACCAACGAGGGTCTCGACGGCCTCGCGCAGTACCTGGAGAAGGCCGCCGACTCCTTCGAGAACCTCGACAACGAGCTCGGCAAGTAACTTCGGGTAACACCGCCACGGGGGCGTGGTTGTCATCGGCCGGTTCGGCCGATGACAACCACGCCCCCTTTGCTTTATCCCCGGAATTCAGTCCCGGAATTTCCCCCATTCCGTCGCAGCTTTTTCACAACTTCGCGATCAACTCGACACTCACGCAAGCCGGATGACATTCCACGAGAGCGGTTCGAGCGAAGCCTTTAGCGTTCCGCCTTCCACGGCCGTGCCCGCCACCGAATGCGGAACGACCCGCTCCGGCTCCGCGAGCGTATTGCGCGCGTCGGGATCGGCGTCGGACAACGCACTGTGCTCGACGACCTTCCCCAACTCCATTCCGTTCAGGCGCACTTCAAGCGAAAGGGGGTCGCTCTGGCTGCGGTTCACCGCGAACACCGTGACCGTGCCGTCCTCGGCGCGGACCGCCGTGGCGTGCAGCAGGTCGGCCGTGCCATGGCGCCGCGTGTCGTACGTGGGTCCTGACACCCGTACGTCGAGGACCTCGCCCCGCCCGTACTTCGACGCCGCCGCGAACGGGTAGAACGTCGTCTGCCGCCAGGCCGGGCCGCCCGGCTCGGTCATGATCGGGGCGATGACGTTGACGAGTTGGGCGAGGCACGCGACCGTGACGCGGTCCGCGTGCCGCAGCAGCGCGATGAGCAGCGAGCCGAAGACGACGGCGTCGGTGACCGAGTAGACGTCCTCCAACAGGCGCGGCGCCTCGGGCCAGTCGAGAGCCGCGACATGAGCCTCCGACCGCGACATGTACCAGACGTTCCACTCGTCGAAGGAGAGATTGATCTTCTTCGACGACTTGAGCCGCGCCCCCACGTGGTCGCACGTGGCCACCACGTTCTCGATGAACGACTCCATGTCGACGGCCGAGGCGAGGAAGGAGTCCCGGTCGCCGTCGTGCTCCTCGTAGTAGGCGTGCAGGGAGATGTGGTCGACCAGCTCGTACGTCTCGGCCAGGACCTTCGCCTCCCACTCGGCGAACGTCGGCATCGACTGCCCGGAGCTGCCGCACGCGACGAGTTCCACGCCCGGGTCGATCTGCCGCATGGCCCGCGCCGTCTCGGCGGCGATCCGCCCGTACTCCTCGGCCGTCTTGTGCCCGGTCTGCCAGGGCCCGTCCATCTCGTTGCCGAGGCACCACAGCCGGATCCCGAAGGGTTCCTTGTCGCCGTGCGCGACGCGGAGGTCGGAGAGCGCGGTCCCGGCGGGATGGTTCGCGTACTCCTGAAGCTCTATCGCCTCCGCGACGCCGCGCGTGCCGAGGTTCACGGCCATCATCGGCTCGGCCTGCGGGCCGATCTTGCGCAGGAAGTCGATGTACTCGGAGAGGCCGAAGCGGTTCGACTCCGTGGTGCGCCAGGCGAGGTCGAGGCGGGCGGGCCGCTCATCGACTGGCCCGACCGAGTCCTCCCACTTGTACCCGGACACGAAGTTCCCTCCGGGGTACCGGACGGCCGTGACCCCCAACTCCCGTACGAGCTCCAGCACATCGGTCCGCAGCCCGGCCTCGTCGGCGTGCTCGTGCCCCGGCTCGTAGATGCCGGTGTAGACGCAGCGGCCGAGGTGTTCCACGAACGAGCCGAAGATACGGGGGTTGACCGGGCCGACGGAGAAGGCGGGGTCGAGGGTGAAGCGTGCGGTGCGCAAGGTGGTCCTTTCGGTGGGGGTGGTCGTCACGGCCGCGGGGCCCGCAGGGAGGGCCAGCCGTCCTTGCCCCAACTCAGCTCGTTCAGGCCGAGCTTGGGGGTGCCGGCGTCATCGGCGTCGTAGTAGTGGTACGCGAGGACGTCGCGCCCCCGGTCCCGGAAGACGGACTCGCCACCGGTGCCGACGTACCGGCCGTGCCCGGCGAGCAGCAGGCTCCCGCCGCCGTCCAGCAGCGGCTTGCCGTCCTTGTCGACGTACGGCCCGGTGACCGAGGTCGACCGCCCGACGCGGATCTTGTACGTGGAGTTCACGCCGGCGCAGCAGGTGTCGTAGGAGGCGAGGAGGTAGTAGTAGCGGCCGTGCTTGGTGACGGCCGGGCCCTCGACGGCGTACGGGGCGTCGGGCCGGGTGGCGAGGTGATGAACGGTGGCGCCGCGAATGGCCTTCCCCGTACGGGGATCGATCTCGATCATCCGGATCCCGCTCCAGTACGACCCGAAACTCATCCAGAGCCGGCCGTCGGCGCGGACGACGGCCGGGTCGATGGCGTTCCAGGTGTCGGTCGTCTCGGACGAGAACACCTTGCCGTGGTCGGTCCACGTCCCCGGAAGCCCGGAGGTGGACGTCGCCACCCCGATCGCCGAATGATTCGTCCCCCATGAGGACACGGCGTAGTACAGCCAGTACCTGCCGTCCCGGTACGAGATGTCGGGCGCCCACGGGTCGCCGGTGTCGTTGTACTCGAACCACCAACTGGGCGGCTCGGCGAAGGCGTTCCCCTCATCCGTCCAGTCGACGCGGTTCGATGACAGCCGGGCGCCGATCACACCACCCGTGGAGTAGGCGACGTAGCGGCCGTCCTTGAGCTTGATGACGGTGGGGTCGTGGATGATCTGTTGGCCCGTGATGGGTTGGGGATCGGGGTAGGCCTCGGCGGCCTGCGCGGTGGTGGGTAACGCGGCCAGCAGTACGCCTACGGCGGCCGCCACGAATCTGACCTTCAACTGGTGCACTCCTCAGGACAGGTGGGCATTTCAAGCCCCTGCGGCGATTACTGGCCGGCCAGGCCCGTGTGGGCGACGCCCGCCACGATCTGCCGTTGGAAGAAGACGAAGACCACGATCAGCGGCAACCCCGCCATCAGGCCCCCGGCCATCAGCTGCGCCCACTGGATCCCGTAGGAGTTCATGACCGTCGCGATCCCGTTCGGCATCGTCATCAGGTCCGGGTTGTTCGTCACCATGTACGGCCACAGGAAGTTGTTCCACGAGCTGATGAAGGTGAAGATCCCGACCGCCGCCAGCGAAGGCCGCGACAACGGGACGACCACGGTGAAGAACACCCGCCACCGCCCCGCCCCGTCGATGAACGCGGCCTCCTCCAACTCCCGCGGAATCCCCTGGAAGAACTTGTAGAGGATGTAGACCATGGCGGCCGGAGCGCACTGCGGCAGGATCATCCCCCAGTACGTGTCGACCATCCCCATCTGCTGCACCGTGGTGAACAACGGCACCCCGAGCACGGCCGGCGAGATCATCAACCCCGCCATCACCACCCCCATGAGGGCCCCCTTGCCCCGGAACTCCGTCCGCGCGAACCCGTACCCGGCGAGCGCCGCGACGACCAGCACGACGGCCGTCACACACACCGACACCACCACGGAGTTCACGAACCAGTTGGTGATGTTCCCGGTCTCGAAGAGGGCCCGCCACGCCTGCCCGGTCCACACCTCCGGCAGCCAGTGCGTCGGCACGGCCACCGCCTCGGTCTCCGACTTGAGCGAGGTGAACAGGGCCCACGCCAACGGCGAAAGGAACACCCCCGCGACAACCACCCCGACCAACGTCAGCACGACCTGACTGGCACTCCACGGCCCGCGCCCACCACTGCGACCGCGACCCCGACCACGTACCCCAGCGGCAGCGCTGCTCATCGCGCCCCCTCCTCACGGTTGCGCAGCAGCCACATCCGCGCGAGGGCGACGGCCGCGATGATGACGAAGAAGATGATGGACATCGTGGAGGCGTAGCCCACGCGGTAGCTGGTGAAGCCCTCTTCGAGGGTGTACTGCACGAACGCGCGCGTGCTGTCCTCGGGTCCCGGCGTGAAGTCCATCATCACGACGGCCTGGTCGAAGACCTGGAGCGAGGCGAGGACCTGCAGCGCGACGACGAGCCCCGTGATGTTGCGGAGCATCGGCAGCGTGATGTGCACCATGCGGTGCCAGGCGTTCGCGCCGTCCAGCTTGGCGGCCTCGTACAGATGCGCCGGAATGCCCTGGAGCGCGGCGAGGTACAGCAGGAAGCTGAAGCCGACCGTCCACCACAGCGTCGTGATGACGACGGCGAGCATCGCGTACGACTTGTCGGTGAGCCAGGGCGTGTCGATGCCGAGGACGTGATTCACCATGCCCGAACCGGGGTTGAACAGCCACTGCCACAGGTTGCCCGCGACGGTGGACGGCAGCAGGAACGGCATGAAGAAGCAGAGCCGCCACAGCCACTTTCCGCGCTCGATGTGGTGCGCCAGCATCGCGAGCAAAAACGCGAGAACGGTGATGCAGGGCACGACGAGCAGCGTGAAGTACGCGCTGCGCCCGAGCGCGTCCCACATCAGCGGGTCCTGGAAGGCCTCGCGGTAGTTGTCGAGGCCGATGAAGCTCGTGTCGTCGCCGGAGATGTTGGCGTCGGTGAAGCTGAGGTAGACGCCGCGCAGCAGCGGCCAGATCACGAACAGCGCGAACAGGGCGAGGAACGGGGCGACGAACCAACCCCCGTGCTGGAAGCCCTGCTTGCGGCGGACCGGGACACTGTCGGCGGCGGCCGTCGCGCGTCTGGGCGTGACGACGGTCTGCGGGCTGGTCGTCGTCACGCGACCGCACCTCCCTGCGCTGCGGTCTTGCCGTCCATGGGGTTCTTCGAGGCGAGCAGCCGCTCCAGCGTGCGCTTCATGCGCACGGCGACGGAGGCCGGCTTCGCGGAGCCCGTCGTCGCGGACACGACGATCGGTCCGACGCGCTGGGCGAGGATGCCGGTGGAGCCCGCGAACCACACCTTCGGCTCGGTGGCCTGGTGGTCCATCGCGGACACGTACTCGTTCTGGGGGCTGAGCTTTTTGTACGCGGCCGTGGACAGGGTCGGCGTATAGGCGGGGATGTGGCCGCCGGCCGCCCACTGCCGGGCGTGCTTGACGACGTACGCGGCGAGCTGGTGGGCGCCCTCGTTGGCGGCGCCGCCGCGCCCCGACTGGTGCGGCAGCACGAAGGAGTGCGACTCGGCGTGTGTGGCCTGCTTGCCGAAGACGGGCGGCAGCGGGGTCGCCCCGTACTTCACCTTGGCGGTGTCGAAGACGGGCACCGACCAGTTGCCCTCCCAGCAGAACGGGGCGCCGTTGACGAACTGTTCGGCCCCGGCGCCGCCCGCGAAGCTCGGGTTGGTGTACCCGTCGGCGATGTGCTTGCTCAGGAAGTCCAGGACCTGGGTGGCCTTGTCCGTGTCGAAGGTGACCTCGGTGTTGTCGGCGTTGAACCAGGTGCCGCCGAGCTGGGTGTAGAAGGCGACGAAGAACCACCACTGGAAGTTCTGGTCGCTCGACCACATGCCGATGGTCTGCAGGCCCTTCTTCGTGGCCTTCTTGGCCTCCTTCAGGACGTCGAACCAGTCGTCGGTCGACGTCACCGGCACCATCCGGCCGTCGTCGCCGAGCAGGCCCGCCTTCTTCAGGACGTCCTTGCGGTAGAAGCAGAGCTGTACGTGGATGTCGAGCGGCAGCGCGTAGAGCTTGCCGTCGACCATCGCGCGCTTCCACAGGTCCGGGTTGAAGTCGGCCTCGCGCACGCCGTACTTGGCGAGCAGGCCGACGTCCCAGGGGTCGAGGAGGCGGCCCGGCGAGAAGCCGGTGACGCGTCCCAGGTGCATGACTCCGAGGTCGGGCGCGCGATTGCCCGCGGCCGCCATGGCGAGCTTGGTGTAGAAGGGGCTGCCCCACTGGAGGGTGGAGTCCTTCACGTCGATGTCCGGGTGGCCGCGACGGAAGGCGTTCAACATCGCGATCATGTTGTACCCGTCGCCGCCACTGAACAGGTTCCAGTAGCTCACCCGTGTGTCCGCGCCGGAGGCGAGCGCGTCGGCGCCCGTGCCGACGGCCGCGAATCCCAAGCTGCCCGCAACCGTCAACCCGCCGAATCCGGCCAGGAGTTGCCTGCGGTTCAGGCCAGGTCGTCCCACAACCGGCCCCTCCCTTGTTCGATATTTCGACTGTCGCTCGTAACTTCGAACGGGACCGTAAATTCGAAGCGCTTGCGCGTCAATGGGTCGCGCGGGAAAACGCGGGGAAAAAGTGAAGGGGTGCACGACGCGAACGTCGTGCACCCCTTGTGCCGGCTCGTGGCGCCGCCGAACTCTCAGCCCCCGAAGGCCGCTTGGGCCACCCCTCGCCCGATCCCCGGCAGCACGAGCAGCGAGCCCGCGAGCGGCTCGGGGCGGTCGAGGCCGACCCGAGCCGTCGACACGTACAGGTCCTCCAGGCCCGCCCCGCCGAAGGCGCAGGCCGTCGGCCGGCGCACCGGCAGCTCCACCACCCGGTCGAGGCGCCCGTCGGGCGTGTAGCGGCGCACGGCTCCCCCGTCCCACAGGGCCACCCACACGCAGCCGTCCGCGTCGACGGTGAGGCCGTCCGGGAATCCGGCGCCGTCCTCGATCGTCGCCAACTCCCGCCGCCCGCCGATCCGTTCACCGTCGACGTCGAAGACGTCGACCCGGCCCGTGGGCGTGTCGACGTAGTACATGAGCGTCCCGTCCGGGCTCCAGCCGGCGCCGTTGGAGATCGTGACGTCGTCGAGGACCTCGGTCACCGCGCCGTCCGGAGCGACCCGGATCAGATTGCCGCCGCCCGGTGTGTCGTCGTACGGCATGGAGCCCGCCCAGAGCGCGCCGTCCGGTGCCACCGCCGCGTCGTTGCCGCGCCGCCCGGGGACCGGCTCACGGTGCAGCCACGCGAAGGCGCCGTCCGCGCCGTAACTCCCCACGCCGTCCCGGAGGTTGACGACCAGGCCGCCACCCGCGCGCGGCTTGGCGGCGCCCACGTGCTGCTCGGTGGCGAGGACGGTGCGGCGGCCGGAGCCCGGCTCGTACGTGTGCACGCGGGAGCCCAGGATGTCCACCCAGATCACGCGGCCGGTCGCCGGGTCCCAGGTGGGCCCCTCGCCCAGTTCGGCCGAGGCGCGCACGGCCTGCTCGGCATTGATCCTCGTACGAGAGGTCATCACGCCACCCCCCGGTGCCCGAGGCGCTCGGAGAGGTCAGCGGCGCCCTTCGCGGCGAGCTGCGCCAGCTCCTCCTCGCGCGCGTCGCTCCAGCGGATCATCGGTACGGAGATGGAGAGCGCGGCGACGACCCGGTTGGTGCGGTCGCGCACGGGAGCGGCGACGCAGGACACGTCGGTGTTGGACTCGCGGCTCTCCACGGCGATGCCGCGCTCGCGCACCGCGTCGAGGTGGGCGCGCAGGGCCGCCGGTTCGGTGATGGAGTTCTCCGTCATGGCGACGAGGTCCGCGTTGTCGGGGATCCGGGCGGTCAGCTCGGTCTCGGGCAGCGAGGCGAGCAGCATCTTGCCGACCGACGTGCAGTGCGCGGGCAGCCGTCGGCCCGCGGCGGAGACCATGCGCACGGCGTGCGTGGAGTCGACCTTCGCGATGTAGATGACGTCGGTGCCTTCGAGGATCGCCACGTGGACGGTCTCGTCGCAGGTCTCCGCGACGTCGCGGGCGACGTGCTGTCCCTCGGCGGCGAGGTCGAGCTGCTCCGCGTACCGGCTGCCGAGCTGGTACGGGCGCACGCCGAGGCGGTAGCGGCCGGGCTGTCCTGGGACCTGCACGATGTACTGGCGGGCCGCGAGCGTGGTGACCAGCTCGTGGACCGTGGTCCGCGGAAGCTGTAGCTTGCGGACGATGTCGGGCGCGGACAGCGTGCCGTCCCCGTCCAGGAACAGCTCCAATATGTCCAGAGCACGGGTCACGGCTGGTACGAGGCGTCCCACAACCGACCCCTCCCTATGTTCGAGTCGTTCGAGATTTCAACAGACGGTCGGTATCGCGAACATAGGCTAAGCGTGCGGGCGTTGGCCGGGCAATGGGCCCCCGCCGCCCGCCACAGCGTCTACACAGGCCCGAGCTGTCCCCTCAGGCGCCTGGCCCGCAGCACCAGTTCCAGCTCGAAGCGGCGGTCCGGGTCGTCGACCTCGTCGCCCCACAGCTCGCGGATCTGGCGCAGCCGGTAGCGGACGGTCTGCGGGTGGACGCCGAGCCGGGCCGCGACCTCGGGGGCGCCGCCGCGGGTCTCCAGCCAGGCGAGCAGGGTCTCGGCGAGGCGGCGGGCGTGGGCGGGGCCGCAGTGGGTGAGGGGTTCGAGGGCGCGCCGCGCGAGGTCGTCGACGAGCTCCTCGGGCTGCAGCAGGACGAGGGCCTGGGTGTGCTGGGTGCAGTGCACCACTTCGGCGTCGGGGAGCAGCCCGCGCTCCATCAGGGTCACCGCGGCCTCCGCCCAGCGCAGCGACTTCGCCGCGTCGGAGGGTTCGACGGGCGGCCCGATCGCCCCGGTCCAGCCGGACAGGGCGCGGCGCAGCAGATCGGTGCGGCCCGCGGCGTCGGGCTCGGGGACGACGAGGCGGGGCCGCTCGGGCTCCATGTCGAGGAGGACGTCGGGCCCGACGGCGGGCGCGACGGCGTCCCGGGCCGGGCGGCGCAGCACGCCGACGGCGACGTGCGCGGGCACCGGCCAGCCGATGCGCGCCGCGCGTTCGGTGAGCGCCTGCACGGGGTCGCGGGGCGCGGCCGACCGGCCCTCAAGCAGCAGGTTCAGCAACTTCCGCTGCTGGCGCAGGCGTTCACCGGCCTGCCGGGCCGCGGCCTCCGCGTAGCCGCGGACCGACTGGTCGACGAGGCCGTCGAGGTACTCGTAGCCGGCCTCCGCGAGTTCGTACATCGCAGGGGGCGGGATGCGCAGCCGCTGGCCGATGTCGGCGAGGCGGCGCCAGGCCATCTTCACGCCGAGCCGGTACATCGCCTGGAGCGAGTCGAGGCTGCGGCCGTGCAGGGACTGGCCGCGCCCGAACTCCTGGAAGACGGCGGGGGCCTGGCCCTCGGGCCCGCCGTCCACGGAGCCGTCGGCGAAGTCGCGCACGAAGTCCTCGACGGCGCGGCGGATGCCGGCGAGGGCTACGGCCTCGCCCGACTCGTCGAGCACGAAGGGGAGTTGGGGGAATTCGCGCTGGATCTCGTCGAGGATGTCCAGGGCGAGCCGTGGCGCCTCGTCGAGGGCGAGCGCCACGAACTGTTTGACCTGGAGCCGCGGCACGTCGCACCACGCGGAGCGGGCGGTGGCCGGCACGGCTCAGCGCCCTTGGCCGGGCGTCTCGTAGGTCACCAGAGGCGTGTTGGGCTGGTCCGGCGTCGCGTTGATCAGGGCGAGCACGCCGAAGGCGGCCGCGAGGGCGAGCGCGGCTCCCGTGGCCGCGGACAGCGCGGCGGCGAACAGTCGGTTCATCGCAGGGTCAGCCTCTCGTCGGTGTTCCCGAGCCGGTGTTCCCGAGGTCGTTCCCCACCCGTGCGATTTCGGCGTACGGCAGGCCTCATAAGCCCGCCGTTCGTCTCAAGTAGCCAGTCTCCGCAGCACATTGACACCTCGTCAAGACTCCGTCTACGTTCCCGCCCCATAACCGGCCGACCGCGTATCCGCACGCGGTGCCCTTACTCCCAGGAGTGCCGGATGCGCCGTACAGCCTCGCACCTTTCCCACGTGGTCCCACTGGTAGCAACAGGTCTCGGCACCTTCCTGCTCGTCCTGGCGGGGCTGCTCGCCTGGTACGTGGAGCCGCGCGCCGAGCGCACCAGCATCGACGTCGACGTGACGACCGTGTTCACCGGAACCGGCAGCTACTTCGACACCGAGAAGATCAAGACCGTGCGCGACCGCAAGATCACCATCACCCGGCAGGCCCGCGGCGACGTCGCCGCGAGCGAGCGCAGCGGCAACGCGGTGTGGGACGTGGCGACCTCCGTCGACACCGCGAAGTCGCTGCCGGCGGCCGACCCGCACGACGCGCTGCAGTGGACCCTTGAGCGCTGGGTCGTCGACCGGAGGACCAACGCGCCCCAGCACTGCTGCGGCGAGCAGCCCGCCTTCAGCGGCGAGGCCTACCTGAAGTTCCCCTTCAACCTGGAGAAGCGCACATACACCTGGTGGGACAACACGCTGGGCGACACGGTCCCGCTCCGCTTCAGCGGCGTCACCAAGGTCCAGGGCTACGAGGGCTACCGGTTCACCGGCACCGTCCCCGCCACCAGGACCGGCTCCCGGCTCGTGCCGGGCCGGATCGTGGGCCTGCCGAACAGGAGCCAGGTCCTGGCCGAGGAGTGGTACGCCAACCACGGCATCGACCTCGTCGCCGACCAGCACACGGGCCGGGTGATCTACGCCGCGATCGGCCCCCGCAAGACGCTGCGCGCGCCCGGTTCCGACAAGGACGCGACGGTGCTCCTGGACAGCCGGAGGATCGCGTTCACCCCGGACTCGCAGCGCGGACAGGTGGCGCTCGCGCGGGACGACAACGACCGCCTGACGCTGCTCGGCACGACGCTGCCGATCGTGGCGGGTGGGCTCGGTGTGCTGCTCGTGGCGGCCGGTCTGGTGCTCGTCGTACGGGGCAGGGGTGGCAGGCCGGAGCCCGAAGGGGTGGAGCGGCCGGATCCCGATACGTCCCCGACGACCCTGGAAACATCCACGATGTGACGGTACGTCAGTCGAATACGGGCACAAACTTGTCACGCGGGTGAGTAGCCGCATCGGACAGCGCGGCGAAAACTGTCCCTCCCCACCCCGTGCACAGGCCCCGCACAGCCTGGGCACCGTACCTTCCAGTACGCCCCGGTACGCCTGAACTCCCGCGTACACCCGACGAGTTGGAGCAACGATGCCCCAGCACGTACCCCTGTCGCTGCGCGCCGCTCCGCCACCCGGCGGGCGGCAGCCGCGGCACGACCCCCCACACCCGCGCCGCATCGTCTTCCTCGCCCACCGCGACCTCGGCAACCCGGCGGCCGGCGGCTCCGAGCTGCTTGTCGACCGGCTCGCCGACGGGCTGACCCGCCGGGGCCACCAGGTGACGCTGCTGTGCGGCGGCCCCGCGGCCTTCCGCGACTACCGCGTCGTCTCGGCCGGCGGGCAGCACGCCCACTATCTGCGGGCCCGCTCGGCCTTCGCCCGCCAGGTCGGCGACTGCGATCTGCTCGTCGAGGTCTGCAACGGCATGCCGTACCTCGCCCCGCTCTGGCACCGCGGCCCCACGCTCTGCCTGGTCAACCACGTGCACACGGACCTGTGGCGGATGCGGCTTCGCGGACCGCTCGCGCCCGCCGCCCTCCTCGGCCGAAGACTCGAACACTGGGCGCTCGCCGGGGGCCGGCGCCACAATCTGCTCGTGGCCGTCTCGCCGTCGACGGCCCACGCGCTGCACGCCATCGGCGTGGACCCCGGCCGCATCCGCCTCGTCCCGAACGGCGTCGAGGAGCCGGGCCCGTGCCCGGACCGCTCCCCGGACCCGCTGTTCCTGGCGATGGGCCGGCTCGTCGAGTACAAGCGGATCGACCTGCTGCTGCGCCTGTGGGAACGGGTGCGTCCGGTGACGGGCGGCCGTCTCGTGATCGTCGGCGACGGCCCCGAGGCCGGGCGCCTGCGCCAACTCGCGGGCCGCGACGTCGAGTTCACGGGTCACGTCAGCGAGTCCGAGAAGCACCGCCTGCTGTGCGAGTCCTGGCTGCTGCTGCACCCCTCGGCCGTCGAGGGCTGGGGCCTGGTCATCACCGAGGCGGCGGCGCGCGGCACCCCCGCGGTCGGCTTCGACGTGCCCGGCGTACGGGACTCCATCGAGGACGGCGCCACCGGACTGCTCGCGCACGGCGAGTCGGCGTTCGCCGCGGCCTGGTGCACGCTCGCCCTGTCCGGGCACCGCCGCGAGCTGATGGGCAAGGCGGCCCAGGAGCGGGCGGCGGGCTACCGATGGGCGCACACCGTGCGGCAGTTCGGCGCGGTGGCGGCGGAGGCGGTCGCTTCGGGGGCGGTGCGGGGCACGGGGCCATGACGGCGACAACGGGGGTCGACGGGGGCAGCGGGGCCAGGGGGCGGGCCGGATTCCGGGACCCGTCACCGGCCCGCTCGCTCGCGCTCTTCCGGGCGTTCCTGCGCGAGCAGCGCGATCCCGAGACGTGCTACGCGCTGCTCGCGCGGGACGCCGCCGACCAGGTCGAGGCGTACGGGAAGGTGGCGGGGAAGGTCGTCGTGGACGTCGGCGGCGGCAGCGGCCACTTCACGCGCGAGTTCCGTGCGCGCGGCGCGCGGGCCCTCCTCCTGGAGCCGGACACCGCCGAGCTGGGCCCCGACCCGCCGCCCACCACGGTCCTCGCGGACGGCTATCTGCTGCCGCTGCCCGACGCGTCGGTGGACGTCGCGTTCTCCTCGAACGTCCTGGAGCACGTCGCCGACCGCGACACGTTCCTCAGCGAGCTGGTCCGGGTCACCCGGCCCGGCGGCCTGATCTACGTCGCGTTCACCAACTGGCTGTCCCCGTGGGGCGGTCACGAGTGGGCGCCCTGGCACTATCTGGGCGCCGACCGCGCGCGGGCCCACTATCTGCGGCGCACCGGCAGGGCGCCCAAGCACACCCTCGGCGAGAACCTCTTCGCCCACCACATCGGCCCCACCCTGCGTCATGTGCGCGCCCGCGAGGACGTCACGGTCCTCGCGGCGCGCTCCCGCTACTGGCCGTTCCTCGCACAGGCGGTCACGCGGGTCCCCGGCGTGCGCGAGTTCGCCACCTGGAACCTCCTCCTCATCCTCAGGCGGTGTCCCCCATGACGACCATGGTCCAGGCCCCTCCCGCCGCGCCCGCGCACCCGGAACCCGAGCCGGGCCCGCGCTCGCGCCGCTGGCTGCTGTCGTTCTGGGCCGTGCTGTTCGTCCTGTTCTGCGCGGTGCATCCGGGGCGCGCGACGTTCGAGACGAAGCTCGGTGTGGCGCAGGACCCGTGGAAGTTCCTCGGCGACCTCGGGGAGCTGTGGCACGACAGAGCCGGCTTCGGCGGCATCTCCGACCAGTACATCGGCTACGCCTTCCCGATGCTGCCGTACTACGGCCTGACCGACCTCCTCCAACTCCCGGTGTGGCTGGCCGAACGCCTGTGGATGTCGATCGTCGTGACCATCGCCTTCTGGGGCGCGCTGCGGCTCGCCGAACGCCTCGGCGCCGGCACCGATGGCAGCAGGCTGCTCGGCGCGGTGGCGTACGCGCTGTGGCCGACGTTCACGATCGTCGTCGGCTCGACGTCGGCGGCGGCGCTGCCGGGCGCGTTCCTGCCGTGGGTGCTGCTGCCCCTCACCAACCCCCGTACGAGCGCCCGCATTTCGGCGGTCAGGTCGGCGCTGCTGATCCCGTTCATGGGCGGCGTCAACGCGGCATCGACGCTGGCGTCGCTCCTCCCGGTGGGCCTGTACCTGCTCTCCCGCCCACCGTCGCCGCGCATGCGCCGCCAGCTCGCGTGGTGGCTGCCTTCGGTGGTCCTGGCGACGGCCTGGTGGACGGTCCCGCTGGTCCTGCTCGGCATCCACGGCGAGAACTTCCTTCCGTACGTGGAGAGTTCACAGACGACGACCGAGACGATGTCGGCGACGGAGACCCTGCGCGGCTCCGGCAACTGGGTCGCGTATCTGCACCTCGGCGAGGCCTGGCTGCCCGCAGGCTGGTCGGTGGCGACCTCGGTGGTCGTGATCGTCTGCTCGGCGCTCGCCGCCGCGCTCGGCCTCGCGGGCCTGGCGCGCCGCGACATCCCGGAGCGCCGCTGGCTGGTCCTCACCGTCATGGCGGCGGCCCTCATCACCCTTGCCGGGTACGGGGGTTCGCTCGGTGCGCCCTTCCACGACACGGTGCGTTCGTGGCTGGACGGCGGACTGGCCCCCTTCCGCAACATCTACAAGTTCCAGACGGGTCTTGCGCTCGCCCTCGTCCTCGGCATCGCCCACCTCGTGGGGGTCGCCGCCGACCCCCGCGGCGCCCGCCCGCTGCGCGTCCGCCGCTACGTGCCGCTGATCGCGACGATCCTCGTCCTCCCCGGCCTCGCCTGGCCGTACCTCAACGGCTCGATCCTGCAACCGGGTTCGTTCCAGAAGCTCCCCACGTACTGGGACGCGACGGCGGACTGGCTGAAGAAGTTCTCGCCCGACTCCCGCGCCCTCGTCGTCCCCGCGACCGCCCACGGCATCTACACCTGGGGCTCCCCCATCGACCAGCCCCTCGACGTCCTCGCCGACTCCCGGTGGGCGCAGCGCGACTTCGTCCCGTTCGGCACGCCCGGCAACCGCCGCGCCATGGACGCCGTCGAGCAGGCCCTGATGAGCGGCGTCCAAGTCCCGGGCCTCCAGGACTACTTGAGCCGCTCCGGCCTGCACTACGTCGTCGTACGGGGCGATCTCGACCCCGACCAGTTCGGCTACGTCCCCTCCGCCACGGTCAAGCGCACCCTGACGGAGTCCGGCTACCACCGGGTGACCGGCTTCGGCCCGCAGACCACGGGCGGCCGCATCGCGGAGAAGACGCCCATCCAGGTCGAGGGCCTGTACCCGCGCAGCCGCGCCGTCGAGATCTACGCACCTCCCACCGACGCCCACCGCCCCGGCCAGGCGGGCCTGCTCCCGGTCGGCAACACGACCCAGGTCAGCGGCGGCCCCGAGGCCCTCCTCCGCCTGTCGTCCGACCCCACCTTCCTGAACCGCCCCGCCGTCCTGACCGGCGACAACCACCCGGGCATCGGCAACCCGGCGCTGCGCGTGGCCGCCGACGGACTGCGCCGCGCCGACACCCGTTTCGGCCTGCTGAACACCAACACCTCGTACCCGTACACGCCGAAGGAGCGCAACGCCCCGAACGCCTCCGATAACCCGGGCGAGCAGCCGAAGCAGATCCTCCCGTCCAAGGGCGCGGCCCACCAGACGACGGCGGACATCCAGGGCGCCCGCTCCGTGACGGCCTCCTCCACCGGCAACTGGCTGCTGCACCTCCCCCAGTTCGACCCGGTGAACGCCTTCGACGACAACCCGGACACGGCGTGGGCGGAGGGCTCGGCCGACTCGGCGAAGGGCGAATGGATCCGCATCGACTTCACGCGCCCGACCCGGATCCCCGCCACGATCCGCATGACGCCACTCCCCGAGGACAACGTACGAGCGGCCCCGACCCGCGTACGCGTGGAAACGGACAAGGGCTCAGCCACCTCCCCCATCCAACCCACGAACCACCGCCAACAGATCAAATCCCCACCCGGCACGGCCAATTGGCTGCGCGTGACGATCCTCGACACCCAGCGCGCCCGCCCCGGCCTCACCGGCGCCGGTTTCAGCTCGATCGACATCCCGGGCGTGCGGGTGACCCGCGCCCTGAAGCTCCCCACCGACTCCGACCAGGCGGAGCAGTTCTCCTTCCACCGCCCCGCGGGCGACGGCTCCCTCACCCTCACGGACACCGAGACGAGCCTGAACCGGGTCTTCACGACGACCGGCGAATCGACGTACACCTTCAAGGCGACGGCATCCGCCCTCCCGAGCCCGGCCCTGGACACCCTCCTCTACGAGGTGGCCCCCGACCAACGCCGCAAGATCACCGCCACAGCGGACTCCACGGCGGCGCTCGGCCTCAACACCACGCCCCGCAACCTCACCGACGGCGATCTGACGACCGCCTGGATCGCGGGCGACGACCCCACGATCCACCTGCGCTGGCCGGACAAACAACCGGTGTCCACCCTCGTCCTGCCCGCCGCCGGGGGCCTCTCGACCCGCCCCGAAAAGGTCGAGATCTCCAGCTCCGACGGGGCGGCGGTGGCCGGCGTGGACGAGAACGGAGTGGCCCGCTTCGACCCCATCACCACGGACCGCCTGGACATCACGGTCACGAAGACGGCCCCCCTGAAGCTCCACAACCCGGTCGCCGACGAGGACCTGCAACTCCCCCTCGGCCTGACCGAGGCCTACATCCCGACCCTCGACGCCTACCGCGTCAAACAACCCACCGCGGCCCGCACCTTCAAACTCCCCTGCGGCAAGGGCCCTTCGGTCGTCATCGACGGCACCCGCCACCGCACGTCGGCCTCCGGCACCCTGCGCGCCCTGACGGAACGCCGCCCGATCACGGTGAAGCTCTGCGGCTCCAGTGCCACCCTCGCCCTCCCCGCGGGCCCCCACACCCTCCGCACCTCCCCCGACGGCCCCCTCACCCTCACCGACATCACCCTCACGAACACCACGGCGACCACCGAGGCGCCACCCACCCCCCGCGAACTCACCGTCCACGACTGGCTCGGCGACCGCCGCGAGGTCCAGGTCGACGCGGGCGAGGCCACGTACCTGACCATGTACGAGAACGCCAACGACGGCTGGGAGGCCACCCTCGACGGCAAGAAGCTGACCTCCCTGCGCCTGGACGGCTGGCAACAGGCGTGGCTGATCCCCGGCGGCTCCAGCGGCACGGTCAAACTCTCCTACGCCCCGGCCCGCACCTACGAAACCGCCCTCTTCGCCTCCGGCGCGGCCCTCCTCCTCCTGATCGCCCTGTCCCTGTGGCGCCGCCACGACACGGACGAGCCCACCCCCGACCCCCCGGCTCCCGGCTGGCTCCTCGGCACGGTGGCCCTCACGGCCGTGGGGGTTGTGATCGCCGGCCCCTGGGCCGCCCTGGTCCCGGCCCTCGCCCTCCTCGCCTGGAAACGCCACGCCCTGCTGGTCCCGATCGCGTTCACAGCGATGGCAGCGGCAGGCGTGATCGCCTCAACGGCCGCAGGCGAACCCGTCCGGGAGGGCGCGGGCGCCTACAGCACGGCGTCCCAACTCCTCGCCTTGATCGCCCTGTTCGCAGCCCTGGTGACGATCCCCCAAGCCCCTCCGGCGCTTGAGGAGCGGGGCCCGGGGCAGCGCCCCGAGTCCGCAACCCCATCACCCGAGCCACGACCATTTGAAGCCCCTACGGCACCCGAGAGCGAGACCCGGCCATTTGAAGCCCCTCCGGCGCTTGAGGAGCGGGGCCCGGGGCAGCGCCCCGAGTCCGCAACCCCATCACCCCCGACACCCGCCAACGAGCCCCACCCACATCAAGCCCCGCCGGCGATTGAGGCGCGGGGCCCGGGGCAGAGCCCCGCAACCGCAACCCCGCCACCCGACCCCCCGTCAGGGAGGCGCACCCCATGACCACCCTCGACCACCCCACCCGCTCCCCCCGCGGCAAGCGAATCCCCTTTCCCACCGTCGACGAAATCTCCCGCCACTGCCTCCAGGACCGCGAACCCGAAACCGTCCACATCGAAATCCACCTCACCGCCACCCTCGACCCCACCCGCCTCACCCACGCCTTCACCACCGCCCTCCACCACCACCCCCGCATCCTCATGCGCGAGGCCCCCCACCACTGGTACAGCCCCCGCTACGAATGGGAACTGACCTCCGCCCCCGACACCCCACCCGTCTCCTTCCCCGCCCGCACCCCGGACGCCCTCCGCGAGGCCCGCACCCGCTCCCTCACCGACGCCCCACCCCTCACCACCTCCCCGCCCATCCGCCTCGAAGCGGTCGAGGACCCCCGCACCCGCACCACCGTCCTCTTCGCCACGATCAACCACACCGCCCTCGACGGCCCGGCGTGCCTGCGCGTCATCGCCACCGCGGCGGAGCTCTACGGAGGCCGCGACAACTCCCCACCCCCCACCGCACCGCAACCACCCCCCGCCCCACGCCCCCCACAGGACCCGCCCTCCCCCTGGTCCCGCCCGGCCCGCGTCTCCCGCGGCACCCCGGACCCGCGCCCCGGCAACGGCCTCCTGGTCACCGAGCTGCCGGTCCCGCACCGCCCGAAGGGCGCCCCGTACACGGTCAACGACCAGCTGATGGTGGCCACGGCCCGCACCATCGCCGACTGGAACGAGGAGCACGGGGCCCACCACACCCACCGCCCCCTGCGCCTCACGATGCCGGTCGACGACCGCCCCCGCGACGCCACGATGCCCATCGGCAACGGCACCCGCCTCGTAGAACTCGCGTACACCCCACAGGAGTTGCGCACCCCCACCCCCACCCTCCTCCGCCTCACCGCCACCCGCACCGCCGCCCTCAAGTCCAAGCCCCGCCCCCAACTCGGCCACTGCGCCGCCCTGTTGACGAGCCCGTACGCTCCGGTCGCCTGGCGCGCCGCCGCCACCCGGGCGCTGCGCACGGCGGCGGCCCCGTGGACGTCGACGACGCTGCTCAGCAACATCGGCCGCATCCCGTACGCCCTGGACTTCGGCGACGGCGGCCGCGCCCACGCCGTCTGGTTCTCCGCCCCGGCCCGCACGCCGCGCGGCCTCACGTTCACGACGGCGTCCACGGCGGGCCGGCTGCACCTGGCCCTGCGCTGGTCGCGCACCCTGCTCGGCCCCGGCGACGGGGCCCACCTGCGCGACCTGTTCGAGCAACACCTCCACGCGACACAGGAGGAGGCACCATGACGACGACCACGCCCCAGGAACTCCGTGACCTCTACGAGAACCCGGCCACTCCCGTCGCATCGGGCACCCCCCGCACCCTCCGCCAGACCCACCTCCTCGCCACCGCGCTCAAGGACACCCGGACGGCCACCGTCCTCGACATCGGCTGCGGGGACGGCACGGCCGCCGCCACCACGGCCCGCCACCTCCCCGGCCGGCACCGCCTCATCGGCCTCGACTGGTCCCAGGACGCCCTGCGCCGCGCGTCCCACCGCGTCCCGCACGTCGTACGCGGCGAACTCACCGGCCACGGGCTGCCGTTCGCGACCGCGTCCGCCGACGCCGTCCTCCTGTCCGAGGTGATCGAGCACCTCGTCGACCCCGACGCCGCGCTCGACGAGATCCGCCGCGTCCTGCGCCCCGGCGGCCACCTCATGCTCTCCACGCCGAACCTGGCCGCCTGGTACAACCGGGCGCTGCTCCTCGTCGGCGTACAGCCCGTCTTCTCCGAGGTCAGCCTGCGTGCCATTCACGGCAGGCCCGGCACGGAGGTCGTCGGCCACCTCCGCCTCTACACGCCGCGCGCGCTACGGGAGTTCGTGGCAGCCTCCGGCTTCGATGTCGTACGCCTCTCGGGCGCCCCCTTCCACGGAGTGCCACGCCCGCTGCGCCCGCTCGACAGACTGGCCTGCGCCGCCCCCTCCCTCGCCTCGATCCTTCTCCTGCACGCGCGAAGGACGTGACCGGCGATGCCCGCCGTGGTGTGGGGAGTCGGCGCGGCACTGCTCGCCAACACGCTGTACAGCGTCGGCTTCGTCCTGGAGAAGCGGGCCCTGACCCGGCTGCCCGAGGTGAGCGTGCGCCGCCCCGCCCACCTGCTGCGCCAGGTCGTGACGAGCCCCCTGTGGCTCGCCGGATCCATCGCCCTCGCCTCCGGCTTCGGTGCCCAACTCGCCGTCTACCGAACGCTTCCCATCGCCGCCGCCCAGGGCATCTTCGTCTCCGGACTCGTTCTCCTGCTGCTCCTGTCGGCCCGCCTCCTCGGCGAACGCACTTCCAGCCGCGAGCGGTACGCCATCGCCGCGATCCTGGCGGCGCTCCTGATGGTGGTGCTGTCACTCCGTGAGGATGCGGACTCGGTGGGGCGCGACTCCCCCGCGGCCCTCATCCTCACGGTGTGCGTACCGTCGCTGCTCGCGGGCCTGTACCTGTACGCGGCCGCGGAACGCCGCGCCCGGCACCGCCACCGGCAGCCGACCACGGGCGTCGAGTACGGGGTCGCGGTGGGCCTGCTCTACGGGGTCAGCTCGCTCGCCATCAAGGGCGTTTCGGGCGTACTCCCGGACATCCCGGCCCTGTTCAGGTCCCCGTACCCGTATCTGCTGCTGTGCACGGGCGCCTTCGGTCTCGTCATGTCGCAGGCGGCCCTGCAACGCTGCCGCGCCTCCCTGATCGTGCCGGTGTGCACGACGGTGACCTGCCTGTTCACGGCGGTCCTCGGCACGCTCGCGTTCGGCGAGTCGCTCCCCCACGAGCCACTGCGCCTGGCGCTGCGCGTCGCGGGCACGGCCCTCGCGGTCGCGGTCCTGCTCCTGATGCCGAAGCACGACACTCCACCACCCCCACAACCAGCCCAAGAACCAAGGGAGTTACTCCCCCATGAACCCTGACGACCCGCTCCTGGAGATCCTCGCCTGCCCCCTGGACAAGGGCCCCCTGCTGCACCTCCCGGCCCCGGAGGGCGACGGCGGCGTGGGCGGCTGCCTCTACAACCCGCGCCTGCACCGCCGCTACCCGATCGTCGACGGCATCCCGCAGCTCCTGCCCGCCTCCGGTGAACAGGTCCCGGACGCCGAGCACGAACAGCTCCTGCAACGCGCCGAGCGGGCGAAACGGGCGCTGCCATGACGACCCTCGCCGCCCGCCTCGCCCCCTGCCTGCCCGCCCGGCTGACCGCCGCGACGGCCCGCGCCCTCTACCCGCGCTTCGAGCCCGAGCTGACCCGCCTCGCCGACATGCTCCCGGCGGCCGGCGCCTGCGGCACGGCCGTGGACGTCGGCGGCTGGTACGGCCCGTGGACCCACCGCCTCGCGGCCCGCGCCCACCGTGTCATCACCCTCGAACCGGTGCCGCACCTGGCCCGCGTCCTCGCCGCGTCCGCCCCCGCGAACGTCGAGGTCGTCCGGGCGGCGGCCAGCGACCGCCCCGGCACGGCGCCCCTGTGGCAGCCCCCGCACGACGAGCGCGGCGAGCGCGGTGTGTCCTCCCTCGTCCGCCGCGACGGCCTGCACGCCACCACCGGCCGCACGGTCCCCTGCGTCACACTCGACGAACTCGCCCTCCACGACGTCGACTTCATCAAAATCGACGTAGACGGCGCCGAACTCCACGTACTGCGCGGCGCCCGCACCCTCCTCACCCGCGACCGCCCCGCCCTCTTCATCGAACTGGAAACCCGCATCCAGCCGATCCCCCCGGTCGTCGCCCACCTCCGCTCCCGGGGCTACGAGGGCTGGGTCCTCCCGGACACCGACACCGCCTGGCTGCCGCTGCCCGCCTACGACCTGGCGGCCCATCAGCACACCACCTCCCACCTCGCCTCCCAGGGCCTGCTCCGCCGCGCCCTCACCCCGGCCGGACGCCGCCCGCGCTATGTGAACTCGGTGCTGTTCCTGCCGGACGGGCGCGCCCCCGGCGACGTACGCCACCATGGAGCGCATGCCCGCACGCCCCGCTGACCGCCCCTTCACCCCGCTCGACTTCCAGCTGGTGCTGCTGCGCCGGATGGCCGACCACAACCCGGAGTTGGTGGAGACCGCCCGCGCCGACCTCGGCGTCTCCATCGCCGAGATGCGCGAGGCCAACCGCCGCTGGCAGGCGAAACTCCACTCCCGCCACCCGCGGGCCGCGGCCTCCCGCTACCGCTCGGTCCTCGGCACCCCGGAACAGACCCTCACCCGCAAGGTGGGCGACCTGGAGTGCGAGGCGCTGCTGTGGCCGCTGCCGCTCTGGCCCGACCTGCGCTTCGAGGTGCTGCTCGCCCCGACGGGCGGCGTCTGGAACGAGTGGCTGATCCGCACCCCCGGCACCCCGGGCCCCACCCTCCGCACGGTCGCCGACCTCACCCCCTGGTCCTGCACGGTCGACGAGGCCGCCCGCGCCTTCGCCCCGGCCCGCCCCCTCGAAGGCTCGGCCCCCACCCGCTGGGGCCTGGCCTTCCGCGCCCCGGACGAGTCGGGGACCCCACGGGACGTACGAGCGGAATTCACCTGGGGCCTGCTCCAACGCTGGTACGAGGCGTAGCCACCGTCGTCGAATCCCGAACACCGAAAACGAACAGGGGCGCAGTTGTTCCCTTGAACAGGTGGTCGTAGCCGCAGAGTTTGCGTGGGGCGCCCGCGACCAACGATGCTTACGGTGCGCAAGCGACGGGCTGCAGACCGTAGCGAACGCATCGCGATGCACCACCGGGACGAAAGTCCCAAGTCCCAAGTCCCACACGCACGTTGCACGACCAAGCACCGTGCGTCATCGCTAGGAGAACGCGACACATGAACGTCATCACCGACATCCTCGCCGGCCTCGCCAACCTCGTCGGCTGGCTGGTGTAACACCGTCGGAATCCGACGCGGCGCCGCCTCCCCCGTCCCACGGGAGGCGGCGCCTTCGCATGTCGGATGAACCCGCCCGGCCTACTCCAACGAGCGCACCTCCGCGCGCGACCGCAGGATGCCAAAAGGGTCGCCGCCCGGCGCCCCCACCACGGTCCGCGCTCTCGGGAGGATCTGCCATGACCGCCAGTCTGGAGCAGTTGCGCCGCTGCCACTTCGCCGTCGACCTGGGTGCCGCGCGCACCCGCGTGTACGTGAAGGGGGCGGGTCTCGTCGTCGACGAGCCGAGCGCGGCGGCGGTCAACACCCGTACCGGCGCGCTCATCGCGGTCGGCGACTTCGCCGAGAAGATGACGGGCCGCACCCCCGGCTACATCCGCGTCGTCCGCCCCGTCTCCGGCGGCACGGTCGTCGACATCGAGATGGCCCAGCGGATGCTGCGCCACCTGCTCGGCGACAAGCTCCGCCGCACCCTGCGCCGCAAGCCCCGGCTCCGCGCGGCCGCCGCCATCCCGCACGACGCGGACCCGCTGGCCCAGCGCGCCGCCGTCGAAACCCTCATCGGCCTCGGCGCCCGCCGCGTGGAACTCGTCGACACGCTCATCGCGGCGGCCGTCGGCTGCGGCCTCCCGGTGGAACAGCCCGAGGCCACGATGATCATCGTCTGCGGCGCGGCCACCACCCAGATCGCGGTCCTCTCCCTCGGCTCCATCGTGACGGCGGCCCGCGTCCCGGTCGGCGGCGACGCCATCGACCACGCCGTCGTACAGCACCTGCGCCAGCACCACGCGCTGATGCTCCCCTCCCAGTCGGTACGCCCCTTGCAGCTCGCCCTGAGCGGCAACGGCCTCACCCCGCAGGGCCCGGAGCACACCGAGATCCACGGCCGGGACGTGGCGACGGGCCTGGCCCGCTCGGTGCACGTCGACACGGCGGCCGTGCGCAGCGCCATCCACACCCCGCTGACGGCCGTCCTCGACGGCATCGGCCGGGTGCTCCGCGACTGCCCGCCCGACCTGGTCGCCGACCTCGCCGAGCGCGGCATCATGATGGTCGGCGGCTCCGCCCTGCTCCCCGGCCTCGACCAGATGCTGCGCGACGCGACGGGCGTCCCGGTGCACATCGCGGAGCGCCCCGACGTCTGCGCGGTCCAGGGCCTCGGCGAAATGCTGGAGGGCAGGATCCAGCCCTTGGCCCTGAATCCGCTGGCCGACTGACCTGGGACGGCGACCGACGCCGGAACTCAACTGACGGACGCGATACCGGACCAACCGCCGTAGCCGGCAGTGGTGCGGTCGCCGTCCGCCAGGCCCCCCGCGCTGTCGACCTCACCCGCGTAGAACAACAGGGTCCCGGTGCCGTCGCCGGAAGTGGTCCACATGTCCGCGACGCCATTGCGATCGGCATCCGCGGCTCCGGCCGGCAGGGGGCGGCTGGTGACGTCGTAGCCGTGTCCGTAGAGCGTGCGGCCACGGATGCCCCGGTCCAGCCACGCAGCCCGATGCCGTCGTGCACGCCGGGCACGCCCCCGTCACCCGTCATGTCACCGGGCACCGGGGCGTCGCGGAGATAGGCGATTACCGGGGCGTGGTCGGAGTACCCGTTGGGCGGACTGGTCTCGTCCGTGCCGGTGTTCTGCGTGGTGTCCATGCGCGACTGGTCCACGACGCAGTTGACGAAGCGGGGGCCCCGGGCGCGCCGCGTGGTGAAGACGTGATCCAGCCGGTGCCGACTCGCGGTGGCCGAGTCGCCGCCCCAGTACTGGTAGGTGTGATCACCGTTGTCGCACCGGCCCAGGCCGTCGGCGATCGGCGCCAACGCGGCCGCTTTCTGGCTGCGGTTGAAGTCGCCGGCCAGGACGAGCCCGGAGGAGATCTCGTCCGCGAGCTCCTCCCGTATGAACTGCGCCTGCCGCAGCGCGACGTCGTCGTTTCCCGCGACGAGGTGAGTGGTGCACACCTTGTCCTGCCACCCGGCGACACGGACACACAGCAGGGGAAGCTTCCGAGGCGCCTGTGACGCGGGCATCGCCTCGATCCGCTCGGGCGCCCCATCGAGGGCCCCCTTCACCGCGATCAGCACGCCCAGGTCGCCCCCGAGCTCCTCACCCCGGCACCGGGATTCCAGATCCGACTCCCGGTCGCCGCCCGCCTCAGGGCACCTATGAGTCTCTTCACTGTCCCTCTTCGCGACCAAGTGAACGGAGGTTGTGTGCAGTAGAGCTGCGAGATCCTAACCGCACGCGCGCCTGAACCGCTCGTCCGCGCACCGCCCAAAGAATTTACCGGCTTGTGACCCAAAGGGGCACAACCATTTCATGACCCATGAAAACGCTTGCCGAGCGAGCCCCCATGCCATTACTTTGCGAAGGCTTGGCGTCCACTTGACGGTGCGTCAAGCCTTCTTTTCGTCTTTTCTTTCCCAATTGGCACGCATCGTGGGGGGTACATTCATGAGGCAGTGCGGCAAAAGCGGGCGCCCCTTAGCGTCAACATTCGTCGTGTTGGCCGCAGCGGTAGCACTGAATTCCAGCGTGCTGGTAAGCGTTTCGCAGGCAGCCACCATCCCCGCCGGGCAGGAATCCCTCGTCGAGGATTTCGCTTATCCCGACAGGGACAAACTGCTGGCGGAGAAAGGCCTGAAGCTCGTCTCGGGCGACGGGCACATCACTTTGACCGACTGCGCCACCGGCGGCAGCGAGCTGCTCCGCCTGAACAGTCGAGCCGACGGAAACGTGTGTTTCACGGTCACCGGGCCCACCGGGTATCTGGCGCTGGAAGTCGAGAAGGCCTTCCTGGCGAAATCCGACACACGTGACGACGTCATGGCGACGGTACGGACCGAGGACCCCCGGACCAACGAGAGCAAGGTCGAGGAGATCGGCCTGGAGCCCGGGATCTGGGAGCCGGTCGGAGAGGGCGTCGACCCCGAACTCACCGCCACGGTGCTCGAACTCAGTGTGGGCGAGGGCAAGCCGCCGACCTTGACGGGCGACACCGCCCGCCCCTGGCTGGGACGCGTGCTCGTCGGCAGCCCGGGGCAGCCGGACAGCAGAGGCTGTACGGCCTCTCTGGTCGACCGCTCCTGGATCGTCACCGCGGCCAACTGCTTCTCCGAATCCCCCGGCACTCCCGTGCCGACCGGCACGCCGACGCGTGAGGCGACCGTCCTCTTCGCCGGCAAGGCGCCGGTGCGGATCAACTACCTGGTACCGCGCGACGACCGGGACGTCGTGCTGGCCCGTCTGGTGGCTCCTCTCACGGACATCACCCCCGCCGTCTTCGGCGGAAAGGCGGCCGCGCAGGGAGCGGCACTGACCGCTGCCGGCTACGGCCGTACCGGCACCCGGTGGGTGCCCGACGCGCCGCACGCCGAGAGCGTGACGCAGAGCAGCACCACCGACTCGTCCCTCGCGCTGACGGGCGGCCGGATGTGCAAGGGCGACGCGGGCGGCCCCGTGCTCGACGGCAGCGGGCGCATCGTCGCCGTGCAGAGCGCATCGGACCACTCCGGATGCCTGGGCCAGACGGGCACCGGCACCAGCGGGTCCGCCGCGCGCACCGACAACATCGGCGACTGGCTGGTCCGCGGCGCCTTCGCCGGCAAGGCCCAGTTCCGTCTGGATGAGGTGGCCGGGTCGCGGCGTGTGGTGGGTGGCGAGGCTCAGGAGTTCACCGCGGCTTTGGCGGGTGGCGCGGAGTCGGGCGTGGTGGGCAAGGTCGGTT
>NZ_JASERL010000019.1 GCF_030766935.1 Streptomyces sp. KL109B
TGTCCACTACGTTAACCGATTCTCTCGGTAACTCATAATCGAGTTCAGCGAGTTCGGATTTCGGCATGCGAGCACGCCGAAGAGACCCCGCCGAGGGAAGTCGTAACTAGTGGTTTGGCCGCTTCCGGTGGTCGGCTGAGAGCCTGTTCCGGTTTCAGCGGCTCGGGCCACATTACGGATCCCGTTGGGGCGCGTCAAGTTGAGCGGCGGCGCGGGGTATGGGCCCGATAAGGGCTGACTGTTGGGTCGTTGGCGGACCAGAAGCGCCACGGGTGGACGCCGCCCTCGCCGGAGACTCCGGTTCGTGGGCCGTTGCGTACCTGGTCGGTGGGTACGGGGGTGCCGTGAAGGACCGTCAGCGGGGAGTCGGTGGCGGCGCAGGCGTCGGTGCCGTTCAGGGAGCGGTCCACGCCGAGGGCCGTTGCCAAGCGTGCCGGACCTTTGGCCAGTTCCTTGTCATGGCGGGCCGATAGTCGACGTTTGCGGGCCAGTTCGGCGCCTTCGGTGATCTCGCCGGCGCGCAGCAGCACCGCGCTCGCCCTGCCCTCTTCTCCGCAGACCAGGTTCATGCAGTGCCACATGCCGTACGTGAAGTAGACGTACACGTGCCCGGGCGGACCGAACATCACGCTGTTGCGGGCCGTGCGACCTCTGTAGGCGTGTGAGCCGGGGTCGTTGGCGCCGTCGTAGGCCTCCACCTCTGTGAGGCGGAGTTCGATCGGACCGTCCGGGGTCTGGCGGACCAGTGTGCGTCCCAGGAGGTCGGGGGCGACTTCCAGGACGGGTCGGTCGAAGAACTCACGCGCGAGGGGCGTACGGTCAGGGGCCGCGATCATGCCGTCCGAGGGTAGTGGAGTGGGCGGCGTGGGAACGCGCGGAACCGGGCGCGGGCATCCCGCGTTTCAGCAGTAACAGCACGAGCAGCAGTGGTGTCGTCAGTCGTCAAGAGATCGCGTGCGCGTGGAGCGCGTACGTATACGGAGGAGATCGAGTCATGGGGTTCAAGCGGCTGTTGGCGAGTCTGGGTGCGGGCGGAGCGTCCGTGGAGACGGTGCTCACCGAGGTCAATGTCGTGCCCGGTGGTGTCGTTCAGGGCGAGGTGCGGATCCAGGGCGGGTCGGTCGACCAGGAGATCGAGGGGCTTTCCGTCGGTCTGCAGGCGCGGGTCGAGGTCGAGGGCAACGACCAGGAGACGAAGCAGAACATCGAGTTCACCAAGGTGCGGCTCGGAGGTGCCTTCCCGCTGAAGGCCGAGGCCGTGCACGCCGTGCCGTTCGGCCTTGAGATCCCGTGGGAGACGCCGGTCACGACGATCGACGGGCAGCAGCTGCGCGGCATGAACATCGGGGTGACCACCGAGCTGGAGATCGCCCGGGCCGTGGACTCCGGCGACCTCGACCCGATCAATGTGCACCCGCTGCCGTCGCAGCAGGCGCTCCTCGACGCCTTCATCCGGCTCGGTTTCCGCTTCAAGAACGCGGACATGGAGCGGGGGCACATCCGGGGGACCCGGCAGAAGCTGCCGTTCTACCAGGAGATCGAGTTCCACCCGCCGCAGCAGTACCGGGGGCTCAACCAGGTCGAGTTGAGCTTCGTCGCCGACGACCGGGAGATGGACGTCGTACTGGAGATGGACAAGAAGCCGGGGGTGTTCAGCGAGGGCAGCGACACGTTCCGGTCGTTCGTCGTCGGGCACCACGACTTCCAGGGCACGGACTGGTCGGCGTATCTGCACCAGTGGCTGTCCGAGGTCGGCGGCAAGAGGAACTGGTTCTAGTGTGGAACCAGTGATTCCGTAGACAGATCCAGGAGGTGTCGTTGTGACCGAGCAGCCCAAGAGGGCTTCGCTTCCTCATGAGTTTCATCCGCAGGTGCCGTCGTTCACCGTCGTGAGCCAGGACTTCGAGCCGGGTGGGACGCTGGACGACGCGCAGGTGTACGCGGCCGGGAACACGTCGCCGCACCTGCGTTGGGAGGGTTTCCCGGCGGAGACCAAGAGCTTCGCCGTGTCGTGCTTCGACCCGGACGCGCCGACCGGCAGCGGGTTCTGGCACTGGAGCGTGTTCGACATCCCGGCCTCGGTGACGGAGCTGCCGGTGGGCGCCGGCAGCGGCAAGTTCGAGGGGCTTCCCGAGGGTGCCGTGCAGGTGCGCAACGACTACGGGACGAAGGAGTTCGGGGGCGCCGCGCCGCCTCCCGGGGACCCCGCGCACCGTTATGTGTTCACCGTGTACGCGGTGGATCAGGAGAAGCTCGGCCCGGACTCGGATGCCACCCCCGCCTTCGTCGGGTTCAACCTGCGCTTCCACACGATCGCGCGCGCCCAGGTCATCGCCGAGTACGGGGCGCCCGCCGAGGGCTGAACCACTCCCCTGCGTTCACTGAACGTTTGCCCGCCTCTGGTCATGGAATTGATCAGGGGCGGGCATTTTTTGCGTGGGGCCACAGTTAATGCGTTGTCCATCTCGGCAGGTCCGGCCAGAGTTGACGCACGGACGCCGAGGGGTGATCCGGTGCGTAACGGGAGGTGGGCAGAGTGCGGGACACATTGGTGTTGAACGCGAGCTTCGAGCCGCTCTCGACGGTCACGCTGAATCGAGCCGTCGTGCTGGTACTGCAGGACAAGGCCGTCGTCGAGCAGTCCCACCCCGAGCTGCGCATGCGCGGTGCCGAGGTCGATATCCCGGTGCCCCGGGTGATCAGACTGTGCAGGTACGTCCGGGTGCCGTTCCGAAGACGCGCTCCGTGGTCCAGGCGGGGTGTGCTCGTACGGGACCAGCACCGGTGCGCGTACTGCGGCAGGCGGGCGACGACCGTGGACCACGTGGTGCCGAGGTCGCAGGGTGGCGCGGACTCGTGGTTGAACACGGTCGCGTCCTGCGCCGCGGACAATCACCGCAAGGCGAACCGGACGCCCGAGCAGGCGGGGATGCCGTTGCTGCGGCAGCCGTTCGAGCCGACGCCGGCCGACGCGATGCTGCTGTCGCTCGGTGCGGGTGGGCGGACCGAGTTGCCGGAGTGGCTGGCGACCACGGCCGCGTAAGCACATACGCATAAAAGTGCGGGGCCCGCCGACTGTGAAGTCGGCGGGCCCCGCACTGTGCGCTGTCAGTCGATCGGCGGCTGTTCGCGGCGCGGCTGCGGCGGCGTCGGCATCACCGGCGGTGTCTTCGCGTCGCTGCCGCCCGGTGAGCCGAAGTTGCCGAACGCGCCCGAGAGGCCCTTCAGGGCGTCGCCGATCTCGCTGGGGACGATCCAGAGCTTGTTGGCATCGCCCTCGGCGATCTTCGGGAGCATCTGGAGGTACTGGTACGAGAGCAGCTTCTGGTCCGGGTCTCCGGCGTGGATGGACTCGAAGACCGTACGGATGGCCTGGGCCTCGCCCTCGGCGCGCAGGGCGGCTGCCTTGGCCTCACCTTCGGCCTTGAGGATCGCGGACTGCTTCTCACCCTCGGCCGTGAGGATCTGGGACTGGCGAATGCCTTCGGCGGTGAGGATCGCGGCGCGCTTGTCTCGGTCGGCGCGCATCTGCTTCTCCATCGAGTCCTGGATGGAGGTGGGCGGCTCGATGGCCTTGAGCTCGACGCGGTTGACGCGGATGCCCCACTTGCCGGTGGCCTCGTCGAGGACGCCGCGCAGCGCCGCGTTGATCTCCTCGCGGGAGGTCAGGGTCCGCTCCAGGTCCATGCCACCGATGATGTTGCGGAGCGTGGTGACGGTGAGCTGTTCGATGGCCTGGATGTAGCTGGCGACTTCGTAGGTGGCGGCCCGCGCGTCGGTCACCTGGTAGTAGATGACGGTGTCGATGTTGACGACCAGGTTGTCCTGGGTGATCACCGGCTGCGGCGGGAACGGGACGACCTGCTCACGGAGGTCGATGCGGTTGCGGATCGAGTCGATGAACGGGACGACGATGTTCAGTCCCGCGTTCAGCGTGCGTGTGTAGCGGCCGAAGCGCTCGACGATGGCGGCGCTGGCCTGCGGGATGACCTGGATGGTCTTGATCAGCGCGATGAAGACCAACACCACCAGAATGATCAGGACGATGATGATCGCTGACATCGAGTCTCCCGTGCCCCTCGTACCGTTCGTGCCGTCTCGTACGTCATGTCGTGGTCCCGGCGTCCCAGCGCCGGAAGATCATGAGCCTTGCGCGTCGAGTCTGTCAGAACTGCCCACGTGACGGGGCTGGTTCGGGCCACATCAGGGGCCGCTTCGGGGTTACATGACGATCGCCGTGGCGCCCTTGATGTCGACGACGTCGACCTCGTGGTCCTTGTCGAACGCCGCGTCCGGGTCGAGGGTGCGGGCGGACCAGATCTCGCCGCCGATCTTGACGCGGCCGCCCCGGCCGTCGACGCGCTCGACGACGACGGCCTGCTGGCCCTTCAACGCCTCGACGCCGGTGGCCAGTTGGGGTTGCTGGGCGCGGTGCCGCGCGGCCACGGGGCGTACGACCAGGATGAGCGCGCAGGAGACGACCGCGAAGACGAGGACCTGGAGGATGACACCGCCGCCCATGCCGGCCGTGACGGCGCCCGCGACGGCTCCGACGGCGAGCATGCCCAGTTCGGGCATGGCGGTGATGACGAGCGGGATTCCGAGTGCGGCCGCCCCGATCAGCCACCACACCCATGCGTCGATGTCTGCCACACGGCCATGGTAGATCGGCAACTCCCGCGCGGACAGGGGCCGTCCGGCCCGCGCGGGGGCGTGCGGAGCCTCAGCTCAGGGGCAGGCCGGTGGCGGTCCAGCGGCCGTTGTTCTCCTCGACGACCAGCGGGAGGCCGAAGCACTTGGAGAGGTTGCGGGAGGTGAGCTCCAGCTCGATCGGGCCCGCGGCGAGGATCCTGCCCTGGCGGATCATGAGGACGTGCGTGAAGCCGGGGGCGATCTCCTCGACGTGGTGCGTGACCATGATCATCGAGGGGGCGATCGGGTCCCGGGCGAGGCGGCCGAGGCGGCGCACCAGGTCCTCGCGGCCGCCGAGGTCGAGCCCGGCGGCGGGCTCGTCGAGGAGCAGCAGCTCGGGGTCGGTCATCAGGGCGCGGGCGATCAGCGTGCGCTTGCGCTCTCCTTCGGAGAGCGTCCCGAACCTGCGGTCCAGGTACTCGCTCATGCCGAGGCGGTCGAGGAACGCGCGGGCGCGCTGCTCGTCCACGTCCTCGTACTCCTCCTGCCAGCCGGCCGTCATGCCGTACGCGGCGGTGAGCACGGTCTGCAGGACGGTCTGGCGCTTGGGCAGCTTGTCGGCGAGGGCGATGCCGGCCATGCCGACGCGCGGACGCAGCTCGAAGACGTCGGTGCCGGGCTTGCCGAGGGTCTCGCCGAGGATGGTGGCGGTGCCGCTGCTCGGGAAGAGGTAGCTCGAGGCGAGGTTCAGGAGGGTGGTCTTGCCGGCGCCGTTGGGTCCGAGGATGACCCAGCGCTCCCCCTCCTTCACCGACCAGGAGACCTGGTCCACCAGAGCCCGGCCCTCGCGGACCACGGATACGTCCTCCAGCTCCAGTACATCGCTCATGAGCGCGTTGTCTCCCATTGCAGTCTCGTCTGTTCGCGGCGTCCGTCAGGCCTTCGCATAGTTCCTGCTCGGCGCGGCCCCCAAGGAAAACCTACGCCACCGCCCCCACGGACCTTTCCATCGGTCTGGCTTTTGGTGGCTTTGCGGGCTTCTAAGGTGGGGCGCATGCTCACTGAACCACGCTCCGGCCTCCTCGCGGCCTGGGGAAATGCCCTTCTTGGCGGATTTGTCGCACCCGATGACGCGGCGCTCGCGATCGTCGGCGAGGACGCGTCGCACCGCGTGGCGGGGCTGCCGGGCGAGGACGGGCCGGTCGGCCTGACGCTCGCGCTGGGCCGGCTGCGGGCGCTCGGCGTCGGCGGGCTGCGGGTGGCGCTGCCCGCGCCGGGCCATCCGCTGGGTCTGAGCGGTCCGCCGGAGTTCAACGCGCGGGCCCTGGAGGCCGAGGAGGCGGTGGTCTGTCACGGCGCCGCGCTGGGGCTCGTGCCGGAGGTGTACGAGGTGGGGCCCGAGGGCGACGTCCACGTCTCGGTGATGTGGCACTGCCTTCCGGTGCGCGAGGCGCCGCCGGCGGATGTGCCCTCCCTCGGCGAGGCCGAGCGGGAGCTGGCGGAGGCGCTGCGGGAGGCGACGGAGGTGCTGACGCGGCTCGACGTGGCCGGGTCGGGGCCGGTGTCCGAGGCCGCCGTGGACGCGTACCGGGCGCGGGCCGAGCGGGGGCGGGAGGCGCTGGCGCCGGGGTATCCGGGGCGGGCGGTGCGGGTGCTCGAGCTGGCGCAGCGGGTGGGGCTGCTGATCTCGGTCGCGTACGACAGTGGGCACGGGGGCGCGGTGAGCGCTTCGGAGATGGGGGCGCGGGCGCTCGCGCTGCGGCCGGTGGAGCGGACGGCGCGGCGCGCGCAGGTGGCCGCGTACAACGCGTTCGTGGAGGACCGGGAGCGGGGCCGGGAACGCGGCCAGTGACGCCGGGGTACGGGGCCCGAGGAACAGTGCCTGGGGAACAAGGCCCGGGGAACAGGGCCCTGGGATGGGAAAGGCCCCCGCGGACCGTGTCCGTGGGGGCCTTTCGTGCCTCGGCGGCAGTGAACGTCAGCCGTTCGACGCCGAGTTGCCGAACGCCGGGTTCAGCAGGCCGATCACGTTGGCGCTGTTGCCGGAGGCGTTGACCGGAACGTGGACCGGAACCTCGACGGAGTTGCCCGAGCCGACGCCCGGCGAGCTCACGGCGGAGCCGTTGGCGTCGGAGTCGGCGAAGGCCGCACCGGCGGAGGCACCCGCGGCGAGACCGGCGATGGAGACGGCCAGGGCGGCCTTCTTGGCGATGTTCATGAGAAGCGTTCCTCCAGATATTGCGTTCCGACCCCAGCCGCGGGGTCGCACGCTGAGAAACGCCTGGGGCGCGCGGCGGACACGGGGCGGACTCTCGATCCGCCCGATTGGATCAATAGGCCGACGATTCGGCCAATGGCGCTATCGAACACGGGAATTGACAGCCCATCAGTCCGTGCGCCCAGTCCGTGCGCCGCCTACGCACCCCCACAGGCGTCAGCCGTTGAAGCCGTCGTTCGCGAACGCCGGGTTCAGCACGCCGATCACGTTGGCGGTGTTGCCCACGGCGTTCACCGGAACGTGGACCGGAGCCTGGACCAGGTTGCCGGAGCCGACGCCCGGCGAGTTCGTGGCCGAGCCGCCCGCCTCCGCCCCGTTGTGGGCGGAAGCGAGTCCGGCACCGGCGGCGACCAGGCCACCGGCCACGACGGTGACGGCAGCGGCCTTCTTCAGGTTCTTCACTTCTGGATCCTCCTAGCGATCGCCGCGGCAGGCAGCCGCAGCACGCTCTGGAGAACGCCGCGCCACCCGAAGGGATGCGCCGTACGGGGGACAACTACACGACGGTATGAATTCCGGTACGGAGCGGAACGCTCCGTATTGCCGCTCCGGCGGTGCGCCCGCGCGCGCCGACCGGCCCGTGACGTCGCGTCCTCATCCGGTGACCCCGTGCCGTACGGCCCACAGCGCCGCCTGGGTGCGGTCCGCCAGGTCGAGCTTCATCAGGATGTTCGAGACGTGGGTCTTCACCGTCTTCTCGGAGAGGACGAGGGCGCGGGCGATCTCCCGGTTCGAGCGGCCGTCGGCGATCAGGCCGAGCACCTCGCGCTCGCGCTCGGTGAGTGAACCGCCTCTCCCCTGCCCGTTGTTGGTCTCCTCCTGGGTGAGCAGCGCGCCCGCCACTTCGGGTTGCAGCAGGATGTGGCCCGCGTGCACGGAGCGGATGGCGCCGGCCAGGGCGTCCGGGTCCACGTCCTTGTAGACGTAGCCGGCGGCGCCCGCGCGCAGGGCGGGCACGACGGTGCGCTGTTCGGTGAAGCTGGTGACGATCAACACCTTGGCTGGGTTGCCGAGTTCGCGGAGTCGGCGCAGCGCGTCGACGCCGTCCATGACCGGCATCTTGACGTCCATGAGGACGACGTCGGGCTTCAACTCCTCGGCGCGGGCGACTCCTTCGGCGCCGTCCGCGGCCTCGCCGACGACCTCGATGTCGCCCTGCACTTCGAGGAAGGTGCGCAGGCCCCGGCGGACCACCTGGTGGTCGTCGACAAGGAGCACCTTGATTGGGTCAGCCACCGGGGACCTCCATCTCGATCGTGGTGCCCTTGCCGGGCTCCGATTCCACTGTGAGTCTGCCGCCGACGCCGCTCGACCGGTCGCGCATGGAGACGAGGCCCAGGTGGCGGCCCGCGCTGCGGATCGCCTTCGGGTCGAAGCCCGCCCCGTCGTCGGTGACGCGCAGGACGGCGCCCTGGCCGCGCTTGTCGAGCGTGACCCGGACCTTCTCGGCCCCGGAGTGCCGCAGCGCGTTGTGCAGCGCCTCTTGGGCGACGCGCAGCAGCGCCTCCTCCTGGGCGGCGGGGAGCGCCTTGATGCCGCTGGTGGTGAAGGTGACGTGCGCGGCGTGGGCCCGGTCGAGGACCTGGATCTGGGTGCGCAGGGTGGCCACCAGGCCGTCCTCGTCGAGGGCGGCGGGGCGCAACTCGACGACGGCGGCGCGCAGTTCGTCGACGGCCTCCGCGGCGAGCTCCGCGACGTGCCCCAACTCGTCCTTGGCGCGCGCCGGGTCACGGTCCATCAGAGTCGCGGCGGCCTGTGCGGTCAGGCGCAGCGAGAAGAGCTTCTGGCTCACCGCGTCGTGCAGTTCGTGGGCGATGCGGGAGCGCTCCTCGGCGATGGTGAGCTCGCGACTGCGCTCGTACAGGCGGGCGTTGGTGAGGGCGATGGCGGCGTGCTGGGCGAGGATGCCGAGCAGTTCCTCGTCGTCCTGGGTGAAGCCGCAACCGCCTTGTGGCTTCGGGCAGTTCTTGTTGGCGAGGAAGAGGGCGCCGATGGTCTCCTCGCCGTCCTTGATGGGCAGGCCGAGGAAGTCCGACATGTCCGGGTGGGCGGAGGGCCAGCCCTCGAAGCGGGGGTCCTCCCGGACGTCGGCGAGGCGCTCGGTCTTCGCGTCGCGGAGCATCGCGGCGAGGATGCCGTGCTGGCGCGGCAGCGGGCCGATGGCCTTCCACTGCTCCTCGCTGACGCCGTCGACGACGAACTGGGCGAAGCCCCCGTGGTCGTCGGGCACGCCGAGCGCCGCGTACTCGGCGTCGAGCAGCTCGCGGGCCGAGGCGACGATCGTCTTGAGGACGTCGCGCACCTCGAGGTGCCTGCTCATGGCCAGGAGCGCGGCGCTCACCGCGGCCAGGCCGGTCCGTGGACGGTGACTCATGACCTCACCGTACCGGCGGGGTGTGACAGCCGGATCGGACCGCGGGAGCCGTTCGCCTAGGTCGGTCGGCGTAGGGCGAAGGGCCTTGCCTTGTTGCTGCTCGCGGACGAGGTGCGGGGCGGGGCCGGGTTCCTACGTTGAGGGCACGACGCACAACGGATGACGTACTCGGACGTAATCAAGGGGACGGTTGTCATGACGGTAGCGATCATCACGGGGGCCTCGCGGGGGTTCGGCAGGGCGCTGGCCGCGGCGCTGGCCGAGCGGGGCTGGGATCTGGTGCTCGACGCGCGCAAGGCCGGGCCGCTGGAGACGGTGGCGCAGGAGCTGCGCAAGCACGGTGGGGCGGTGACGGCCGTGCCGGGGGATGTCGCGGACGGCGGGCATCGGGTGCAACTGATCGCGGCGGCCCGGGAGTTGGGCGGGCTCGATCTGGTGGTGAACAACGCGAGCGTGCTGGGCGCGGAGCCCTTGGTGCCGCTCGACGCGCACTCGCTCGACGACTTCCGTGCCGCCCTTGAGGTCAATGTGGTGGCGCCGCTTGGCCTGCTCCAGGAGGCGTTGCCGCTGCTGCGTGCGGCGCCGGCCGGTGCGGTGATCAGCATGAGTTCGGACGCGGCCACGGAGGCGTACGCCACCTGGGGCGGCTACGGGGCGACGAAAGCTGCGCTCGACCATCTGTCGGCGGTGCTCGCTGTGGAGGAGCCGGGGTTGCGGGTGTGGGCGGTCGATCCGGGCGGGATGCGCACGGACATGCTGGCGGCGGCCGAGCCGGACGAGGATCTCAGCGAGGTGCCGCGTCCCGAGGACGTGGTCCCTGCCTTCCTGGACCTGCTGGAGCGGCGGCCCGCGAGCGGGCGCTACTCGGCTCCGTCCCTCCTGGAGGCGTGATGACGGTGGCGCTGCGGGTACCGGAGGAGCTGTCGGCGCGGGTCCCGGCGGAGGAGCGGGGGCCGGGCCGGGACAGAGCGTCCGTGCGCCTCCTGGTGTCGCACGGCACCGAGGTCGCGCACCACCGCTTCACCGAGCTGCCGTCCGTGCTGCGGGCCGGGGATCTGCTCGTCGTCAATACGTCTCCTACGTTGGCGGCCGCCGTGGACGGGACGCTCGGCCACGCGCGCGTGGTCGTGCATGTGTCGACGCGCGGCGACGACGGGCGCTGGGCGGTGGAGCTGCGGGAGCCGGACGGGAGGGGCACGACGCGGCCGCGCGCCGGGGGCCCTGCGGGGTCGGTGGTCGTCCTCCCCGGCGGCGTACGCCTCGTATATGAGGAGCCGCTGGTGGCCGGGGGCGAGCGGCTGTGGTGGGTGCGGGCGAGCGGGGACCTGGCCGCGGTGCTCGGGCGGTACGGGCGGGCGATCCGCTACGCCTATACGGAGCGGGATCAGCCGCTGGCCGCCTACCAGACCGTGTTCGCGCTGCCGTACGCCGACGGGGCGGGCAGTGCCGAGATGCCGAGTGCGGCGCGGCCCTTCACGGAGGCGGTGGTGTCGCGGCTGGTGAGCCGGGGTGTGCAGTTCGCGCCGATCACGCTGCATACGGGGGTGGCGTCCGCGGAGTCGCACGAGCCTCCTTATGCGGAGCGTTTCGAGGTGCCCGAGGCGTCGGCCCGGCTGATCAATGCCGCGCGGGCCGCCGGGCAGAACGTGATCGCGGTGGGGACGACCGCCGTACGGGCCGTGGAGTCCGCCGTCGGGGTCGACGGGGTCGTGCGAGCGGCGCGCGGCTGGACGGAGCTCGTCGTGACGCCGGAGCGCGGGGTGCGGGTGGTGGACGGGCTGCTCACCGGGCTGCACGAGCCGGAGGCCTCGCATCTGCTGATGCTGGAGGCGGTGGCGGGGCGGGCCGCGGTGGACCGCGCGTACGAGGCGGCGCTGCGGGGGCGCTACCTGTGGCACGAGTTCGGGGACGTGCACCTCATCCTCCCGGAGGAGAGGCCTCACGCAACGCATTGCAATGGCAACTGCGCGTGAGTTCGGGAGGGGGTGGTTGTGACGCCGCGCATAGGGCCCACGTCACGTACGAACGTCCCTAGTGGATAAGTAAGGGACTTAAGTCCCGAGGCCGTGCGGGGACAGGAAGTCGGACATCGGCTTCCTGTCCCTTTTCGTACACCCCCGGTCCACTACCCGGCTTCGTACGTCACACCTTTGCCTCGGCATTTTGCGGCCGCTAAGAATGTCCAGCGTTGCTCGGCGCCGCGGGGGCCTACCCCCGGCGTTCGTGTCCTAAACACGACGATCCGATCCCCCGGGTCTCCGAGTGGCTTCCGTTCTTAGAGAGGTCCCATCTCATGTCCAAGCACGCCAACGCCGGCCATAGTCAGCTGACCCGCACCCACAAGTTCTCGCTCGGTGGTGTCGCGGTCCTCGGTGCCGCCGCCCTCGCGGTGACGCTGGTGCCGGGTCACGACACCGAGGCCACCGCCAAGGACGCGACGGTCGCCGCCGCTCCGGTCGCGTTCACCACGGACGCCGGCGCGAAGCAGATCTCGGACGTGCACTCCAGCGTCGCCGACCAGACCGCCGCCGCCCAGAAGGACGCCAAGGAAGAGGCCGCCAAGAAGGCCGCCGAGGCGAAGAAGAAGGCGGAGGAGAAGAAGGAGGCCGAGGCGAAGGCCAAGGCCGAGGCGAAGGAGAAGGCGGAGGCCGCCGCCAAGGCCGCCGCCGCGAAGAAGGCCGCTGCCGAGAAGGCCGCCAAGGCCGCCGCCGCCAAGCCGACCTACGCCAACAACCTGGACGGCTGGATCAAGGAATCCCTCGCCATCATGAAGGAGAAGGGCATTCCGGGTTCGTACGACGGCCTGCACCGCAACATCATGCGTGAGTCGGGCGGCGACCCGAACGCGCAGAACAACACGGACGTCAACGCCCAGAACGGCACGCCGTCCAAGGGTCTGCTCCAGGTCATCCAGCCGACCTTCGACACGTACCACGTCGACGGCACGGCCAACAGCCTGACCGACCCGGTCGCCAACATCGTGGCCGCGGCGAACTACGCGGCCGACAAGTACGGCTCCATCGACAACGTGGACAGCGCGTACTGATGCCTGTAGCTGGGACCTCCAGGTCCGGCACTCGCTGAACCCCCACGGCACGAAGGGCGGCACCCATTGGGTGCCGCCCTTCGTGTGTCCCGTAGGAGGTCGGTTACTTGCGCATGACCTCGGGCTCGTGGCGGCGCAGCAGGCGCGCGACGGCGAAGCCGCAGACGATGCCGAGGACGATCAGGACCGTCAGGTTGATGCCCCACTGGGCGACCGAGTGCTCCCACAGCGGGTCGAGGTCGTTCGGCTTCTTCGGGTCCCACGGCGGCATCAGGTGGCCGAGGTCCAGGGTGGCGCCGGCGGCGCCCACCGCCCAGCGGGACGGCATAAGCCAGGCGAACTGTTCGAGGCCCACGGTGCCGTAGATCTGGAAGAGCACGCCGGTGAACACGACCTGGACGATCGCGAACATGACGAGCAGCGGCATCGTCTTCTCGGAGGTCTTCACCAGCGAGGAGATGACGAGGCCGAACATCATCGACGTAAAGCCGAGCGCGATGATCGAGACGCACAGTTCGGCGGCCGGCGGCAGGACCAGGCCCTCCTTCGGCAGCTCGCGCGGGGCGAAGCCGATGGCGCAGATGATGACGCCCTGGAACGCGGTGATCACGCCGAGCACGATGACCTTGGACATCAGATACGCGGAGCGGGACAGGCCGGTGGCCCGTTCTCGCTCGTAGATGACCCGCTCCTTGATCAACTCGCGTACGGAGTTGGCCGCGGCGGAGAAGCACATGCCGACCGCGATGATCAGCATGATGGTGCCCGCGTCCCCGTTGAACTTGGCCGGTGGCTTGGGCGGGCCGAGGCCGAAGTCGGCCGGGATGACCACCGAGACGATGCCGAGGACGGCCGGCAGTATCACCATGAGGCCGAGGAAGCCGCGGTCGGAGGCGATCACCGAGCAGTAGCGGCGGATCAGCGTGAACAGCTGGGAGCCCCAGGGCTGCGTCTTGGGCGCCTTGATCGCGGCGGGCGGCGGCACCTGGATCGACTGCGCGGCGACGGCGTCGATGTCGGCCGCGTACATCTGGTAGTGCTGCGAGCCCTTCCAGCGGCCCGCCCAGTCGTAGTCGCGGTAGTTCTCGAACGCCGAGAACACGTCGGCCCACGTCGTGTAGCCGAAGAAGTTGAGGGCCTCCTCAGGCGGGCCGAAGTAGGCGACGGCGCCGCCCGGGGCCATCACCAACAGCTTGTCGCAGAGCGCCAGTTCCGCCACGGAGTGGGTGACGACGAGGACCGTGCGGCCGTCGTCGGACAGTCCGCGCAGGAGCTGCATGACGTCGCGGTCCATGCCCGGGTCGAGGCCGGAGGTCGGCTCGTCGAGGAAGATCAGCGACGGCTTGGTGAGCAGTTCGAGGGCCACGGACACGCGCTTGCGCTGGCCACCGGAGAGGGAGGTGACCTTCTTCTCCTTGTGGATGTCCAGCTTCAGCTCGCGCAGCACCTCGTCGATGCGCTGCTGGCGCTCCTGCTCGCTGGTGTCCGCGGGGAAGCGGAGCTTGGCGGCGTATTTGAGGGCCTTCTTTACGGTGAGTTCCTTGTGCAGGATGTCGTCCTGCGGGACCAGACCGATGCGCTGGCGCAGCTCGGCGAACTGCTTGTAGAGGTTCCGGTTGTCGTAGAGGACGTCGCCCTCGTCGGCGGGGCGGTAGCCGGTGAGCGCCTTGAGCAGCGTCGACTTCCCGGAGCCCGACGGGCCGATGACGGCGATCAGCGACTTCTCGGGGACGCCGAAGGAGACGTCCTTGAGGATCTGCTTGCCGCCGTCGACGGTGACCGTCAGATGGCGCGCAGAGAAGGAGACGTCACCGGTGTCGACGAACTCCTCGAGCCGGTCGCCGACCAGGCGGAACGTGGAGTGGCCCACGCCCACGATGTCGGTGGGGCCGAGCAGCGCCGTGCCGCCCTTGGGGATCGGCTGGCCGTTGACGTACGTGCCGTTGTGCGAGCCGAGGTCGTGGATCTCGAAGCGGCCGTCGGGCGACGCGTGGAACTCGGCGTGCAGCCGCGAGACCTGGAGGTCGGAGACGACCAGCTCGTTCTCCAGGGAGCGGCCGATGCGCATGACGCGGCCGAGCGCCAGCTGGTGGAACGTGGTGGGGCTGCGGTCGCCGTAGACCGGCGGCGCCCCCGCGACTCCGCCGGCGCCCTGCTGCCGCGGCACCTGCTGCGCCTGCGGCTGCTGCTGCCACTGTTGCGGTGCCTGCTGTTGCCGCGGCGCCTGCTGGGACCAGCTGGGCTGCGCCTGGTACTGCTGGGGCGGCGGCTGTTGCGCGAGGCCGGCGGCCTGCTGCTGCGCCTGGTGCGGCGAGGCCACGGCGGCGGCGCGGGCGCTGCCCTGTGCGTTGAGCCGCGGGCCGTCGGTGGAGTTTCCGAGGTGCACGGACGAGCCGGGGCCGATCTCCATCTGGTGGATCCGGTGCCCCTGCACAAAGGTGCCGTTGGTGGAGCCGTGGTCCTCGATGACCCAACTGCGGCCGCCCCAGCTGATCGTGGCGTGACGCCAGGACACCCTGGCGTCGTCGAGCACGATGTCGCCCTGCGGATCGCGTCCCAGGGTGTACGGCCTGGACGGGTCGAGCGTCCAGGTCCTTCCATTCAATTCCAGTACGAGTTCAGGCACTCCATGCCCCACTGAGTTGTCCCCCGAGTTGTGCCCCCGTCATGGGGAGTCTAGGGATGTCGAACATCGTGAGGAACTATTTCAGGAAGCCCTCCGTGACCGAAAGGCGGGCCTTGCGCCGATCCCCGCCGGGACTCTCGTATTCCCCTTCGCACCCGCCCCGTTGACGCCGTAGATGCGGCCCCGGAGAGTGGTGAAGTCCCCTAAGGGGCAGGGCGGGTGGATCGGGGGGTCCTTGATGTCCGTGACGGCGAGCGGCCACGAGACCGAGTCACGCGCGCGATTGCCCGTGGGCGATCTGCTGCTGTCCGCCGTCGCCGCGGTGAGCTGGGCGTTCATCGCGATGGCCGGAGTCGCGGCGCTCGGCCTGCACTTGCTGGAGGCCGACACGGTGGCCTCGCTCGGCCCGATGACGGCGGCCGTGGTGGCGCTCGGGGCGGGCGGGCGCGTGACGCCGTCCGGGGACGTGTCGGCCTTCGGCCTCAAGGGCGCGCAGGCGGACACCTCGATCGACGTGTGGCCGCTGGGCGTCGGCCTGGTGGGGGCGCTCGTGCTGGGCTGGTTCTTCCTACGTTCCCTGCGGGCGGCGGGCGTTGAGGTGGCGCCCCGCGAACTCCTCGCGCGCGCGGGCGCCGTGGTGGCGCTGTTCGTGGCGATGATGGGCGGCCTCGCGTGGGCGGGGCACGACGTCATCACGCTCAACGGTTCGCAGTTGGGGCTCGACGAGATTCCGGGCGCCGGGAAGGGGATTCCGGAGGGCATCGCGGACAAACTGCCGGGCGGGATCGGCGGGTTGCTGCCGGATCGGCTCAGCGACCTGGTCAAGGCGAAGGCGGACGTCGGGTTCACCGTGGAGACGGTGCCCTCGCTGCTGGGCGGTGCGGGGTTCGTGGTGGGGGTGCTGGTGATCGCGCTGCTCGCGTCGCGGCGGAGTCCGCTGCCGCGGGCGCTCGCGCCGCTGCACCGGATCGTGCGGCCCGCCGCGTCGTCGCTGGTGGCGGTGTTGCTGATGGCGGTCGTCGCGGGTCTCGCGGCGGCGGTGTACGCGATGGTCGGCGACGACCATCCGAAGCGGATCGCGGGCGCCGCGCTGCTCGGGGCGCCCAACGGGACCTGGCTCGGCATCCCCATCGGCCTCTTCGTGCCCTGGGACGGCAAGGCCACGGGTGCGCTCGCGAAGCTGCTGCCGGATCCGCTCGACGAGCTGTTGCGGGTGTCGGCCGACGAGCCGGTGACGCTTGGGCGGCTCGCGGAACTCGACGGCAGGGTGTGGCTGTTGGGGGTCGCGGCGGCCGTGATGATGCTGCTGGCCGGGGTGTTGGCGGCGGCGCGTACGCCGGTGGTCGGAGGCGTGTGGGGGTTCGCGGGGCGGTGCGGGCTGCGGCTCGGGGGTGTGACGGCGCTGGCGCTGCCGCTGCTTGTGTGGCTGACCGATGTGTCGGCGGGGGCCTCGCTGTCGGTGCTGGGGTTCGACGCGTTCGGGGCGGGCATCGAGTTGCACGGGCGGGTCGGGATGGCGTTGCTGCTCGGGGTGGCGTGGGGTGTGGCGGCCGGGGTGCTGGGGGCGCTGTTGGCGTATGGGACGGGGGCGGCGGGTGGGCGGGTCGCGCCGCTCGCGTTGGCGGGTGCGGGTGCGGGTGCCGGTGCGGGTGCGGGTGCGGCGCCGGGCGCGCCGGGTGAGGCCGCGGGGCCGTATCGGCCGAGTCAGCCGTATCGGCCGGCCGATCCCGATACGAATCCGTATCTGCGGTCGCCGTACGACGGGGCGGCGGGGGCGCCCACGGTGGCGAGTCCCGTGCAACCGCCTCGGCGGCGGCGCCGGTCCGGGGACACGGGGTGGCCTGCGCCGCCACCGCCTCCGCCGCCGCCGTCTCCGGGGGGCGAGGACCGGTAGCCGTCACCCGTGCATCGGTCACGGGGCTCCGCCCCGGACCCCGCTGCTCAATCGCCGCAGGGGCTTAATCGTGCCCACCCGCCGCCGGGCTTGATTATGCCCGCGCGCCGCCGGGCTTGAGCATGCCCACCCGCTGCCGAGCTTGATCATGCTCACCCGCCGCCGAATTCGAGCATGCCCACTCGCTGGGGAGCTTGATCATGCTCACCGGCCGCCGGTCTCGAGCAGGCTCACCTGCCGCAAGTGCTTGATCATGCCCGCGCGGGAGGGCCATATGGAGCCCCTGCGGCGATTGAGCAGCGGGGGTCGGGGCGGAGCCCCGTGGGCGTGCGGTGGGTGACCTTGATTGCGGCGTCCGTACAAAGGCCCGATAACGTAGACCCATCATGAGCGCTTCGCAGCCCCAGCCCACCGCTGATGCCCAGCCCGTGGACGTGCCGGCCGACGTCCCCACCCTCCTGGTCAAGATCTTCGGCAAGGACCGGCCCGGCATCACCGCCGGGCTCTTCGACACCCTCGCCGCCTACTCCCTGGACGTCGTCGACATCGAGCAGGTCGTCACGCGTGGCCGGATCGTCCTGTGCGCCCTGGTGACCCAGCCGTCGGCCGGGCTCGAAGGGGATCTGCGGTCGACCGTGCACAGCTGGGCCGAGTCGATGAAGATGCAGGCGGAGATCATCTCCGGCATCGGCGACAACCGCCCGCGCGGCACCGGCCGCTCCCACGTCACCGTCCTCGGTCACCCGCTGACCGCCGAGTCGACCGCGTCGATAGCGGCCTCCATCACCGGCACCGGCGGCAACATCGACCGCATCTTCCGCCTCGCCAAGTACCCGGTGACCGCCGTCGAGTTCGCGGTGTCCGGCACCGGCACGGAGGAGCTGCGCACGGTCCTCGCCCTGGAGGCGGCGAAGCTCGGCGTGGACGTGGCGGTCGTCTCCGCCGGTCTGCACCGGCGCGCGCAGCGGCTCGTCGTGATGGACGTCGACTCGACGCTCATCCAGGACGAGGTGATCGAGCTGTTCGCGGCGCACGCGGGCTGCGAGGACAAGGTCGCCGAGGTGACGGCGGCGGCGATGCGCGGCGAGTTGGACTTCGAGCAGTCGCTGCACGCGCGCGTGGCGCTGCTCGCGGGGCTCGACGCCTCGGTCGTGGAGAAGGTGCGCAGCGAGGTCCAGCTGACGCCGGGCGCCAGGACCCTGATCCGTACGCTGAAGCGTCTCGGCTACCAAGTCGGCGTCGTCTCGGGCGGGTTCACGCAGGTCACGGACGACCTGAAGGAGCGGCTCGGGCTCGACTTCGCGCAGGCCAACACGCTGGAGATCGTCGGCGGGAAGCTGACCGGCAGGGTCACCGGCGAGATCGTGGACCGCGCGGGCAAGGCGCGGCTGCTGCGCCGGTTCGCCGCCGAGGCGGGGGTGCCGCTGGAGCAGACCGTGGCGATCGGCGACGGCGCGAACGACCTGGACATGCTGAACGCGGCCGGGCTCGGCGTCGCCTTCAACGCCAAGCCCGTCGTCCGCGAGGCCGCGCACACCGCGGTGAACGTGCCGTTCCTCGACACGGTGCTCTATCTGCTGGGCATCACGCGCGAAGAGGTCGAGGCGGCCGACACGCTGGAGGCCTGACGGCCGGACGTATGCGAGTGACGTGGGGCCCGGTACCGGCGGTCGGTACCGGGCCCCACGTCGTACGTTCAGTGGCAGGTCGTGCGATGGCCGGTTATTCGCTCGGCGCCCAGTAGTCGACGAGCGTGGCCGTGCCGGGCTCCAGGCCCTTCCACGCTCCGGTGAACGTGAGCACGGAGAACGCCGCGGTCGGGAAGCCGCGCTGGTTCAGCCGCTGCCGGGCATCGCCCTCGGCCTCGCCGGCGAGGATCTCGGAGAGGGCCTGCACGCCGGGGTTGTGGCCGATCAGGACGACGTCCCGCACGTCGTCGGGGGTCTCGTTCAGTACCGCGATCAGTTCGCCGGGGGACGCTTCGTAGATCCGCTCCTCGTACACGGTCCGAGGTCGCTCCGGAAGCTCGTGCACGGCCAGCTTCCAGGTCTCACGGGTGCGCGTTGCGGTCGAGCAGAGGGCCAGGTCGAAGGAGATGCCGGAGTCGGCCAGCTTGCGGCCGGCGACGGGGGCGTCCCTGCGCCCTCGCTCGGCGAGCGGCCGCTCGTGATCGGAGACCTGGGGCCAGTCCGCCTTGGCATGCCGGAAAAGGACAATCCTGCGGGGTTCTGCGACGCTCATGCGTCCCAGCTTCGCATGAAACCGGCCGCCGGGCGCAGGGAGTTGACGGGGTCACCCGGCACGAGTGAACGGCGTACAGGGGCGCTGGTGGAGCGGACGAACGGCGTACGGACTCACTGGCCGAGCACCAGGTCCTTCGCACGCCCCAATATGTGGACGAGGCTCGGGTCGCCCGCGGTGGCCTGGGCGTCGGCCGGGTTCAGGATCAGCAGGAGCAGCGCCACGAAGGCCACGGCCGGGAGCACGATCGCCCACCACGGCAGCCGGATGTCGACACGACCCGTGGCTGCCGGGTGGGGCCGGGAGTGGGTGGGCGCCGACATGGATGCCTCCGAGGTCCGTTTCCGTCTGTCCGCTTCGACGGTACGGAGTCCGGGGCCGCGAACCCATCCGGTGATCCACCCACTTCACCCTGACACTGGCCCCCTAGGGGATGGGGGGCTAGCCCCACCCCTCCTCAGGAGGCGCGGCTCACGGTGCGGCGATGGAGGCGATGATGCCGATGACGACGGTGACGGCCAGCATCGCGCCGAGCACCAGAAGGAGCTTCTTCTGGCCGTTCTGGGGATTCGGATCGAGCACAGGCGACATGCGCCAAGTGTCGCACCTGTCCCCGGACCTCAGGACGCCGGGGCCGCCTTGTCGCCCCGTGTCGCCCCGGCGGCCTCGTCCTCGACGGTGCGACCCCGGCCCGCGAAGACGCCCACCACGATCTGCGGCACCATCAGCACCGCCATGAAGATGATCGGCACTCCCCAGCCGCCGCTGTGCTGGTAGAGGACGCCGACGAGCAGCGGTCCGGGGATCGAGATCAGATAGCCGGTGGACTGTGCGAACGCGGACAGCTTGGCGACGCCCGGTCCGGTGCGGGCCCGCATCCCGACCATGGTGAGCGCCAGCGGGAACGCGCAGTTGGAGACGCCGAGCAGCAGCGCCCACGCCCAGGCGCCGGAGGCGGGGGCGAAGTACATGCCCGCGTAGCCCGCGAGGCCGCACAGCCCGAGGGCGATCACCATCGGGCCCTGGCTGGGCAGCCGGGCGGCCATGCGCGGGATGACGAAGCCGAGCGGGATGCCCATCGCCATGGTGACGGCGAGCAGCAGGCCCGCGGTCGAGGCGGAGACCCCGGCGTCGCGGAAGATCTGCGCCATCCACCCCATGGTGATGTACGCGGCCGTGGCCTGGAGGCCGAAGAAGACGGCGAGGGCCCAGGCGGTGCGGCTGCGGGCGATGCGCAGGCCGTCACCGGCGGGTGCGGCAGCCGCCTCTACGGGGGCCGCGGTGGCGGACGGGTCCTTCTGGCGTACGAGCGGCAGCCAGACCAGGGCCGCGGCGATCGCGAGCACGGCCCACACGGCGAGCCCGGTCTGCCAGCTTCCGCCCATCGCCTCGGTGAGCGGCACCGTGGCGGCGGCCGCGGTGGACGTGCCGAGCGCGAGGGCCATCGAGTACAGGCCGGTCATGGTGCCGACCTTGTCGGGGAACCAGCGCTTGACGATGACCGGCATCAGTACGTTGCTGACGGCGATGCCCATCAGGGCGAGCGCGCTGACCACGAGGAAGCCGACGGTGCCGCCGGTGAACGGGCGGATGACGAGGCCCGCCGCGATGGCGAACATGCCGGCGCAGACGACGGCGCTCGGGCCGAAGCGCTTGGCGAGCCGGGGCGCCATCACGCCGAAGATCGCGAAGCAGAGCGGCGGCACGGAGGTGAGCAGTCCGGCGACGCTGCCGCTCATCCCGAGCCCGTCGCGGACCTCTTCGAGGAGGGCGCCGAGGCTGGTGATGGCGGGCCGCAGGTTGATCGCGGCGAGGACGATGCCGACCGTGACCAGGCGGATGACCCACGCGCGCGGGGCGTTCTTCTCGCTGCGTATGGGAGTCATGGGGGTCTCAGGGGCGGCGCTCGGCGGCGCCATCGTCGGGGTTTCCTCACTAGCCATGAGACCCATCTTAGAATCATGGGATGATTGGCTGTCCAATCCGATTCGCTACCGTACGACTCCGCCCGCACGAAGGCCCGCACGAAGGAACGTCATGCCGCTGACCTCGCCCCAGCGCTCGGCCCTGTCCGAGCAGGTCATCTCCGCCCTGCGCGCCCAGATCTCCGCCGGCGAGTGGCCGGTGGGCTCCCGCATCCCGACGGAGCCCGAACTCGTGGAACAGCTGGGAGTGGCCAGAAACACAGTGCGGGAGGCGGTGCGGGCCCTCGCGCACAACGGCCTGCTCGACATCCGGCAGGGCTCGGGCACGTACGTCGTGGCGACGAGCGAGCTGGCGGGCGTCATGCAGCGGCGGTTCGCGGACGCCGCGCCGCAGGACATCGCCGAGCTGCGCGCCACCTTGGAGTCGAGCGCGGCGAAGTTCGCGGCGGCGCGGCGCACCGAGCGCGACCTGAAGCAGCTCGACGCGCTCCTCGTACGGCGTGAGGACGCCTGGGCGTCCGGGGACACGGAGGCGTTCGTGACGGCGGACGCGACGTTCCACCTGGCCGTGGTGGCCGCGTCCCACAACGACGTACTGACGGCGATGTACGCGGACCTCGGCGAGGTGATGCGGGACTGGCTGCGCGAGGACGTGGGCGAGCGGTTGACCGCCGAGAACCACATGGACCACGCCACGCTCGTCGACGCGATCCGGGACGGCGACGCCGAGGCCGCCGCCAAGGAGGCGGCGCGCTATCCGTTCGACTGCCGCCCCGGGCGGCTCACCGCGCCGGCTTCTGGTGACTGACCCACGCGCTCTGCACGTTCTTCCAGCACCGGCCGTCCATGCGGAGCGTCTCCGCCGGGAACACCGGCTTCGGGCGCGAGTCCGTGTCGATGTCCCACCACTGCGCGCACTCGATGTGCAGGGCGACGCGGTCGACCGTCGGGTTCGGGTTGTGGCAGGTGGCGGTCACGAGGAAGCGGTCGACCTCGATCCGGCACTCGGCACGCTCCCGCTTCTTCTCGGCCACGCGCGCGTGGCCGCCCTTTCCGGCTGTCGCGTCCTGGGCCGGGGCGCACGCGGCGACGTACGGCAGTGAGATCAACAGGGCGAGGGCAGCGGTGAAGCGGGGGCGCAGACGCACGTAGGGACCTCCTCGCACCAGCGTGCGTGGAGGTCCCTACCGCTCGCCCGGCCGGTGGACCGAACGAGTGAGCCGGTTGTCAGGCGCCGATCGCGTGCAGACCGCCGTCGACGTGCACGATCTCGCCGGTCGTCTTCGGGAACCAGTCGGAGAGCAGCGCGACGATGCCGCGGCCCGCGGGCTCCGGGTCCTCGAGCTTCCACTCCAGCGGGGAGCGGGCGTCCCACACGGAGGCCAGCTCGCTGAAGCCGGGGATCGACTTCGCGGCCATGGAGCCGATCGGGCCCGCCGAGATCAGGTTGCAGCGGATGTTCTGCTTGCCGAGGTCGCGCGCCATGTAGCGGCTGGTGGCCTCCAGGGCGGCCTTGGCCGGGCCCATCCAGTCGTACTGCGGCCAGGCGAACTGCGCGTCGAAGGTGAGGCCGACGACGGAGCCGCCCTCGGTCATCAGCGGCAGCAGCGACATCGTCAGCGACTTCAGGGAGAAGGCGGAGACGTGCATGGCCGTGGAGACGGACTCGAACGGCGTGTTCAGGAAGTTGCCGCCGAGGGCGTCCTGCGGGGCGAAGCCGATGGAGTGCACGATGCCGTCGAGACGGTCACCGAGCTGCTCGCGGACCTGGCCCTCGAGGCGGGCGAGGTGCTCGTCGTTCGAGACGTCGAGCTCCAGGACCTTGACCTTGTCGGGCTCGGGCAGCTTCTTGGCGATGCGCTCCGTCAGGGACGGCCGCGGCCAGGCGGTGAGGATGATCTCCGCGCCCTGCTCCTGGGCCAGCTTCGCGGTGTGGAAGGCGATGGAGGACTCCATCAGCACACCGGTGATGAGGATCTTCTTGCCCTCGAGGATTCCAGCCATGGTTCAGTGACCCATTCCCAGTCCGCCGTCAACCGGGATGACGGCTCCAGTGATGTACGAGGCGGCGTCGGAGGCCAGGAAGTCCACCACGCCGGCGATCTCCTCGACCTTCGCGTACCGGCCGAGCGGCACCTGCGACACGATGCCCGCGCGCTGCTCGTCGCTGAGCGCCTGGGTCATGTCGGTGTCCACGAAACCGGGGGCGACGACGTTGAAGGTGATGTTGCGCGATCCGAGCTCGCGGGCGAGCGAACGCGCGAAGCCGACCAGGCCCGCCTTCGAGGCGGCGTAGTTCGCCTGCCCCGCCGAACCGAGCAGCCCGACGACGGAGGAGATCAGCACGACGCGGCCCTTCTTGGCGCGCAGCATGCCGCGGTTGGCGCGCTTCACGACGCGGAAGGTGCCGGTGAGGTTGGTGTCGAGGACGGACGTGAAGTCGTCCTCGGACATGCGCATGAGGAGCTGGTCCTTGGTGACGCCGGCGTTGGCGACCAGGACCTCGACGTTGCCGTGCTTCTCCTCGATCTCCTTGTAGGCGTCGTCCACCTGCTGGGCGTCCGTGATGTCGCAGCGGACGGCGAGGGCGCCGGCGTCGACGAGCTCCTTGGGGGGCTCGCCGGAGCGGTAGGTGAAGGCCACCTTGTCGCCCTGCTCCAGGAAGGCGTGGGCGATGGCGAGGCCGATGCCCCGGTTTCCCCCGGTGACGAGAACCGAGCGGCTCAACGGATCACCCTTTCGTTCGGCGGTGAGGTATGCGTCGAACCTATCCGCCTCCGGCACCGGGTGCCGAATCCGGGGGCGACAGGGCGAAGGGGTGCTCTCTGTGGGGTTCCCACAGACGGCACGTGTCGTGGTTCACTCACACGCACCGTGCCGCGACAGAAGGGGAAGCCGCCCATGGCCCACGAGATCGATCAGTCGTTCCTCGCACTGCCCCTACGGGCACTCGCCGACGCCGCACTCGCGCGCGCACGCGCGTTGGGCTCCGAGCACGCGGACTTCCGTCTGGAGCGGGTGCGCGGCGCCTCCGTGCGGCTGCGGGACGCCAAGCCTTCGGGGGCGTCGGACAGCACTGACCTGGGATACGCCGTGCGCGTCGTACACGGCGGGACGTGGGGGTTCGCCTCCGGTGTCGATCTGACGATGGACGGTGCGGCGAAGGTGGCCGCGCAGGCCGTGGCGATGGCCAAGCTGAGCGCGCGGGTGATCAAGGCGGCCGGGTCGGACGAGCGAGTGGAGCTGGCGGACGAGCCGGTGCACGCGGACAGGACCTGGATCTCCTCGTACGAGATCGATCCGTTCACCGTTCCCGAGGAGGAGCGGGCCGGGCTGCTCGCCGACTGGAGTGCGCGGCTGCTCTCGGCGCAGGGGGTGTCGCACGTGGACGCCTCGCTGTACTGCGTCCACGAGAACAAGTTCTACGCGGACACGGCCGGGACCGTCACGACGCAGCAACGCGTGCGGCTGCACCCGGAGCTGACGGCGGTCGCCGTGGATGACTCCAGCGGCGAGTTCGACTCCATGCGCACGATCGCGCCGCCGGTGGGGCGCGGCTGGGAGTACCTGACCGGGACCGGCTGGGACTGGGACCGGGAGCTGGCCGAGATCCCCGAGCTGCTCGCCGAGAAGATGCGCGCGCCGAGCGTGAAGGCGGGCGCGTACGACCTGGTGGTGGACCCGTCCAACCTGTGGCTGACCATCCACGAGTCGATCGGGCACGCCACCGAACTCGACCGCGCGCTCGGCTACGAGGCCGCGTACGCGGGCACCTCCTTCGCCACCTTCGACCAGCTCGGCAAGCTCAAGTACGGCTCCGAGATCATGAACGTGACCGGTGACCGCACCGCCGAGCACGGGCTCGCCACCATCGGCTACGACGACGAGGGGGTGGCCGCGCAGTCCTGGGACCTGGTGAAGGACGGCACCCTCGCCGGGTATCAACTCGACCGGCGGATCGCCAAGTTGACCGGGTTCGAGCGCTCCAACGGCTGCGCGTACGCGGACTCCCCCGAGCACGTCCCCGTACAGCGGATGGCGAATGTGTCGCTGCAACCGGATCCGGGCGGGCTCGGCACGGAGGACCTGATCGCGGGGGTCGACCGGGGGCTGTACCTGGTGGGCGACCGGTCGTGGTCCATCGACATGCAGCGCTACAACTTCCAGTTCACGGCGCAGCGCGCGTACGCGATCCGGGGCGGGCGGCTGGCCGGGCAGGTGCGGGACTTCGCCTATCAGGCGACGACAACGGACTTCTGGGGCTCCATGGCGGCGGTCGGCGGCCCGCAGACGTATGTCCTCGGCGGCGCCTTCAACTGCGGAAAGGCGCAGCCGGGCCAGGTCGCGTCCGTGTCCCACGGCTGCCCGAGCGCGCTCTTCAAGGGCGTCAACATCCTCAACACGACGCAGGAGGCGGGTCGATGAGCCCCCGTAGGTCCGGGACCAAGCCGTACGAGATCGTCGAGCGCGCCCTCGAACTGTCGCGGGCCGACGGCTGTGTCGTCATCGCCGACGAGACGTCCACCGCCAACCTCCGCTGGGCGGGCAACGCGCTCACCACGAACGGCGTGACGCGCGGGCGCACCCTCACCGTCGTCGCGACGGTAGACGGCAAGGAGGGCACGGCGAGCGGCGTCGTGTCCCGGGCGGCCGTGACGGCGGACGACCTGGAGCCGCTGGTGCGCGCCGCCGAGGAGGCCGCCGCCGCGGCGGGGCCCGCCGAGGACGCGCAGCCGCTGATCGGCGACGTACCGCACTCCCCCGACTTCACGGACGCGCCCGCCGAGACCTCGTCCGCCGTGTTCGCGGACTTCGCGCCTGCGCTTGGCGAGGCGTTCGCACGCGCGCGTGCCGGTGGCCGGGAGCTGTACGGCTTCGCCAACCACGAGCTGACCAGCAGCTATCTCGGTACGTCGGCGGGGCTGCGGCTGCGCCACGACCAGCCCAACGGGACCCTTGAGCTGAACGCCAAGTCGCACGGGCGCAGGCGCTCCGCGTGGGCGGGGCGCTCGACGCGGGACTTCAAGGACGTCGACCCGGCGGCCATGGACGCCGAGCTCGCGACGCGGCTCGGGTGGGCCCGGCGGCGCCTCGACCTGCCCGCCGGGCGGTACGAGACGCTGCTGCCGCCGACGGCCGTGGCGGACCTGCTGATCTACCAGATGTGGTCGTCGGGGGCGCGGGACGCCGTCGAGGGCCGGACCGTGTTCTCCAGGCCGGGCGGCGGTACGCGCGTGGGCGAGCGGCTCAGCGGGCTGCCGCTCACCCTGCGCAGCGATCCGCACGAGCCGGGGCTCGGATCGGCCCCTTTCGTCCTCGCGCACGCCTCCAGCGACGCCTCGTCGGTCTTCGACAACGGGCTGCCGGTCGGCGCCACGGACTGGATCCGCGACGGCGAGCTCAAGCACCTGACGACGACCCGGCACAGCGCCGCGCTCACCGGCCTGCCGGTGGCCCCGGCCATCGACAACCTGATCCTCGACGGGGGCGGCGAGAAGTCCCTGGACGACATGGTCGCGGGCACGGAGCGCGGCCTTCTGCTGACCTGCCTCTGGTACATCCGCGAGGTCGACCCGGCGACGCTGCTGCTCACCGGGCTCACCCGGGACGGCGTGTACCTCGTGGAGAACGGCGAGGTCGTGGGCGAGGTGAACAACTTCCGGTTCAACGAGTCGCCGGTCGGCCTGCTGGGGCGGGCCACGGAGGCCGGGCGGACGGAAAAGACGCTGCCGCGCGAGTGGGGCGACTGGTTCACTAGGGCTGCGATGCCCGCGCTGCGGGTGCCGGACTTCAACATGAGCTCGGTCAGCCAGGGCGTGTGACACCGGCGCCGTACGGCGCTGTCAGTGGCCGCCCATAGACTGGCAGGGCTACAGCAGACCTGTTCCACCTGTTCAAGGAGAACCAGAACCGTGACCGACATCGTCGACGAGCTGAAGTGGCGTGGCCTGTGGGCCCAGTCCACTGACGAGGACGCACTGCGCAAGGCGCTCGCGGACGGTCCGGTCACGTTCTATTGCGGCTTCGACCCGACCGCCGCCTCCCTGCACGTCGGCCATCTGGTGCAGGTCCTCACCATGCGCCGGCTCCAGCAGGCGGGCCTGCGCCCGCTCGCCCTGGTCGGCGGGGCCACGGGCCAGATCGGCGACCCGCGCCCGACGGCGGAGCGCACGCTGAACGACCCGCAGACGATCAAGCTGTGGGTCGCCCGGCTGCGCTCGCAGATCGAGCCGTTCCTCGACTTCGAGGGCGAGAACGCGGCGACGATGGTGAACAACCTGGACTGGACCGCCGGGATGTCCGCGATCGAATTCCTGCGGGACATCGGCAAGCACTTCCGGGTCAACAAGATGCTGACCAAGGACTCCGTGGCCCGCCGCCTGGAGTCCCAGGAAGGCATCAGCTACACGGAGTTCAGCTACCAGCTCCTCCAGGGCATGGACTTCCTGGAGCTGTACCGGCGCTACGGCTGCACGCTCCAGCAGGGCGGCTCGGACCAGTGGGGCAACCTGACGGCCGGCCTCGACCTGATCCACCGCCTGGAGCCGGACGCGGTGGCGCACTGCGTCGCGACGCCCCTGATGGTGAAGGCGGACGGCACCAAGTTCGGCAAGTCCGAGGGCGGCGCCATCTGGCTCGACGCCGAGATGACGACGCCGTACGCGTTCTACCAGTTCTGGCTGAACACGGACGACCGGGACATCTCGACGTACATGCGGATCCTGTCCTTCAAGCCCCGTGAGGAGCTCGAAGAGCTGGAGAAGCAGACGGAGGAGCGCCCGCAGGCCCGTGCCGCGCAGCGCGCGCTGGCCGAGGAGCTGACGACGCTGGTGCACGGCGCCGACCAGACGGCCGCCGTGATCTCCGCGTCGAAGGCGCTGTTCGGCCAGGGCGACGGGAACCTCGCGGACCTGGACGAGGCCACGCTCGCGGCGGCCCTGTCCGAGCTGCCGAAGGCGGAGGTGACCGAACTCGGCCCGGTCGTCGACCTGTTCGCCGAGGTCGGCCTCGTCGCCAGCAAGTCGGCCGCGCGCCGCACGGTGAAGGAGGGCGGCGCCTACGTGAACAACGTGAAGGTCGCCGCCGAGGACTTCGTGCCGGGCGCCGACGAGCTGCTGCACGGCCGCTGGCTGGTGCTGCGGCGCGGCAAGAAGAACCTCGCCGCGGTGGAGGTCAAGGCCGCCTAGGGGCTGCCGCCCCGCCGAACGACGTAGGAGGGCCCCGGAACCGCGCGCGGTTCCGGGGCCCTCCTACGTCGTTCCTACGCCTGCTTCTTGTTCCCGCGCAGTGCTGCCCACGCCATGTCGCCCACCGCGACCACCACCACCGCGCCGATCAGCTGCAACAGGTGCCGGGTCCAGTCGATGCCCCGGGTGTCGTTGACGCCGAGACCGGTGGCCGCCCAGTTGCCCAGGACGCTGCCGATGATGCCGAAGACCGTCGTCAGCCACAGTGGGATCTGCTGCTTGCCCGGCAGGATCGCCTTAGCGATCAGGCCAAGCACAAAGCCCACGATGATCGCCCACAACCAGCTCATGTCGTCGCCTCTCCTCGGTGCGGGGACTCGCATCGGCCGCCCGTGCGATCAGTGTCACCGCGTACGCCATACGGCGCATGTCGGACAGCTCCGTACGTGCTATGGCGCAGGAACCGCTCCAGGTCAGGCCCGCCCCCGGTCTCGTAGCCGACGCATGGCGGGCGTACCGTGGGTCGGGTCCGGTCCGGGGAGAGTCCGGCGAGCTGGCGGGTGGTGGAATGTGATGCGGAAGCGCAAGGACAGCGGTGGAGCAGAGGTTTTCCGGATCACGGGGGCCCGGCAGGGGCTCGCCGCCGATGTTCGCGGCCGGCAGCGCCGGTACATCATCTCGATGTCGATCCGCACCATTTCGGTGATCCTCACGGCAGTGCTGTGGAACGTGGAGCGGCACGTCGCCATCGTGACGCTCGTCCTCGGGGCCCTGCTCCCCTACGTCGCCGTGGTCTTCGCCAACGCGGGCCGGGAGAACGCGCCCTCGCTGCCGTCGACCTTCGTGCCCGCGCCCTCACGCCCCATGATCGCGCCGGTCCCGTCCGCCGATTCCGCGGAATCCGCGCCGGAGGACCGGGGCTGAGCGACGGCCGTCCACGGCACACAATCGGTCGACAAAGCTCAAGAAAAGCTCAGATCAATCATGTAGTTCCGGTGCCGGGCAGCGGGTACCCCGTGACATACTTCGTAGGCGCTCCGCATCCCCCGTCGGAGCGACGGACCGACGCCGGGCAGCTCCCCCCGTGGCTGCTCGGCGTCGCCATTTCCCGGGGCTTTCTCCGGGGCTTTTCCCGGTCGCTTCCAGGGCGTTTTCCGGTGCGTTTAAGGTTGACGCGTGAACCTCGCGAACCTCTCCGGACCGTCGCCCGAAACTCCCCAGTGCTCGGCCAAGGGCTGTCGCGCCGACGCGGTGTGGGTACTCGCGTGGAACAACCCGAAGCTGCACACGCCGGAGCGCCGCAAGACGTGGCTGGCGTGCGACGAGCACCGCGAGCACCTGGCCAAGTTCCTTGGCGTACGCGGCTTCTTGAAGGACGTCGTGTCGCTGGCGGAGTGGGAGACGCACGACGACGACCGGGGCGACCGCGGCGGCCAGTAGGTCAGCCGCCGATCGCCGACATCGGGCGGTCCGGCTGCAGGAACGACGGGTCGTCGAGGCCGGAGCCCGCCTTCTTGCCCCACATGGCGACCTTCCATATGCGGGCCACCTCCTCGTCCGGCGCGTCCGAGCGCAGGGCGGCCCGCAGGTCCGTCTCCTCGCGGGCGAACAGGCACGTGCGCACCTGGCCGTCGGCCGTGAGGCGCGTACGGTCGCAGGCCCGGCAGAACGGGCGGGTCACGGAGGCGATTACGCCGACGCGGTGCGGTCCCCCGTCCACGACCCAGCGCTCGGCGGGCGCGGAGCCCCGCTCGCCCTCGCCCTCCGGCGTCAGCTCGAAGCGCGTACGCAGCGAGGCCAGGATGTCGCCCGCGGTGATCATGCCCTCGCGCTTCCAGCCGTGCTGGGCGTCGAGCGGCATCTGCTCGATGAAGCGCAGTTCGTAGGCGTGCTCGACGGCCCAGGCGAGCAGCTCGGGGGCCTCGTCCTCGTTGAGACCCGGCATCAGGACCGAGTTCACCTTCACCGGGGTCAGGCCCGCGTCGCGCGCGGCTTCGAGGCCCTCGATGACGTCCTTGTGGCGGTCGCGGCGGGTGAGGGTCTTGAAGACGTCGGGGCGGAGGGTGTCCAGCGAGACGTTCACCCGGTCCAGGCCCGCTTCCTTGAGCGCCGCCGCCGTGCGCTTCAGCCCGATCCCGTTCGTCGTGAGCGACATCTTCGGGCGGTGCTCCAGGGCGGCGACCCGCTCGACGATGCCGACCAGGCCGGGGCGGAGCAGGGGCTCGCCGCCGGTGAAGCGGACGTCCGTGACACCGAGATCGGTGACGGCGATGCGGATGAGGCGGACGATCTCGTCGTCCGTCAGCAGGTCCGGCTTGGCCAGCCACTGCAGGCCCTCTTCGGGCATGCAGTACGTACACCGCAGATTGCACCGGTCGGTCAGCGAGACCCGCAGGTCGGTTGCCACTCGGCCGTATGTGTCGATGAGCACGTGGGCCCCCTCCCTCGGCGTATTTCTTACCTACTGATCCCGAGCCTACGTGACGGGTCTGACAGCGGCAGGGGCGCGAACCGACGAGCGTGCCGTGCCCCGCGTCGTAGATCCCTACGACGCGGGGCACGGCACAGCGCGTACTACGAGGTCAGTGGGCCCCTGTGCCGGTCAGGGAGCGCACCTCCAGCTCCGCGTACTTGCCCTTGTCGGCCTTCTCCTTGGCGACGTACGTGCCGATGATGCCGAGCAGGAAGCCGACCGGGATCGAGATGATGCCGGGGTTCTCCAGCGGGAACCAGTGGAAGTCGACGCCCTTGAACATCGAGGTCTTCGGGTTGCCCGAGACGACGGGCGAGAAGAGCACCAGGAAGACCGCGGTGAACAGGCCGCCGTAGATCGACCACAGCGCGCCGTTGGTGTTGAACCGCTTCCAGAAGAGCGAGTACAGGATCGTCGGCAGGTTCGCGGAGGCCGCGACCGCGAAGGCGAGGGCCACCAGGCCCGCCACGTTCAGGTCGCGGGCGAGCGCGCCGAGGGCGATCGAGATGATGCCGATGAAGACGGTGGCCCAGCGGGCCGCCTTCATCTCGTCCTTCTCGGAGGCCTGGCCCTTCTTGATGACGTTCGCGTAGATGTCGTGCGCGAACGAGGAGGACGAGGCGAGGGTGAGGCCCGCGACGACCGCGAGGATCGTGGCGAAGGCGACCGCCGAGATGGAGGCGAGCAGGATGGCGCCCCAGTTGGAGTCGACGCCGCCGAGATGCAGTGCCAGTAGCGGCGCCGCCGTGTTGCCCGCCGGATTGGAGGCGATGATCTCGTCCGGCTTGATGAGGGCGGCGGCGCCGAAGCCGAGGGCGATCGTCATCAGGTAGAAGGCGCCGATGATGCCGATGGCCCAGTTGACCGACTTACGGGCGGCCTTGGCGGTCGGCACCGTGTAGAAGCGGATCAGGATGTGCGGCAGTCCGGCCGTGCCGAGGACGAGCGCGATGCCGAGCGAGATGAAGTCGATCTTCGACGTGGACGTGAGGCCGTACTTGAGACCCGGCTCCAGGAACGGCGAGCCCTTGCCGCTGTTCTCGGCGGCCGTGCCGAGCAGGTCCGAGACGTTGAAGTCGAACTTCAGCAGCACCAGGAAGGTGAGGAGGATGGCGCCCGCGATCAGCAGGACCGCCTTGACCATCTGCACCCAGGTGGTGCCCTTCATGCCGCCGATGGTGACGTACACGATCATCAGGACGCCGACGAGGGCGACGATGCCGATCTTGCCCGCGTCGTCGGTGATGCCGAGCAGCAGCGAGACGAGGACGCCCGCGCCCGCCATCTGCGCGAGCAGGTAGAAGATCGAGACGACGATCGTCGAGGCGCCGGCCGCCGTGCGCACCGGGCGCTGGCGCATCCGGTAGGCGAGCACGTCGCCCATCGTGTAGCGGCCGGAGTTGCGCAGCGGTTCGGCGACCAGGAGCAGGGCGACGAGCCAGGCGACCAGGAAGCCGATCGAGTAGAGGAAGCCGTCGTAGCCGAAGAGGGCGATGGCGCCCGCGATGCCGAGGAACGACGCGGCGGACATGTAGTCGCCGGACACCGCGAGGCCGTTCTGGAAGCCGGTGAACTGGCGGCCGCCCGCGTAGAAGTCGGCGGCGTCCTTGGTCTGGCGGCCCGCCCAGATGGTGATGACGAGGGTCGCGAGGACGAACACCGCGAACAGGCTGATGATCAGCGGCCGGTGCTCGCTGGCGTCGCCGGCGGCGGCCAGGGGGAGTTGTGACATCACGGGGCTCATGCGCCGCCCTCCATACGGGACTTGATGGCCTCGGCCTTGGGGTCGAGCTTCGCGGCGGCGTGCCGCGAGTACCACCAGGCGATGAGGAACGTGGTCAGGAACTGGGCGAGCCCGAGGACGAGGGCGACGTTGATGTTGCCGAAGAGCTTGGTGCCCATGAAGTCGCCCGCGTAGTTCGACAGCAGCACGTACACGAGGTACCAGGCGATGAACGCGATGGTCAGCGGGAACGCGAACGAGCGGTGCGCGTGGCGCAGTTCACCGAACTCCGCGCTCTCCTGCACCTCGATGAACTCCTCGGTGGAGGGCAGTGCGCGCCCGTCGTCCGGGCTGCCCTTCTGCGGTGGTGGTGCGTCGGTGGCCACGGACTCTCCTCGCGAATGGGTGCTGTCTCTCGAACGTCGACGTGATCTGGATCACGTGGGTCGGGTCGCGATGGTAGAGCGCCCCGATCTCCTGCACAACGGCACGGGAGCGACCGCATGGAGGTTCAACTCGCCCTGTTTCTTTCGGAACTCGTTGATGACCTGCGATGTGAGGGATACGTTCACTGCGCACCACGCGTCATGTACCTGCCCGGCAGCCACTCGTGACCCGGGCATTTCCAGCAACGACGGATGATGTGGAGATCCCATGGCTCATCTGCCCGGCAGACGCCGGCTGGCCCTCGCCCTGCCGATCGGTGTCGCACTGACGGCATCCTTCGGCTTCCTGCCGTCCGCGGCCGCCGCCCCCGCGGTCGACTCCCCCGCGGTCACGGCCAGTTCGGCCGCCGCGGACTCCTCGCTCGCCTACGTGGTGAACACGAGCGGCACCGACGCCCGCACGATCTCCTCGGTGTCGAAGGCGATATCCGCGGCCGGCGGCTCCGTCGTCGCCACGTACGCGAAGATCGGCGTCTTCGTCGTGCACTCCGCGAACCCGGACTTCGGCAAGCAGATACGCGCCGCGAAGGGCGTCGCCACGGCCGGCGCGACCCGCACCGCGCCGCTCAGCCTCGCGGGCACCACGGACGAGGGCGCCGCGCAGAAGCTGTCCGCGGCGGACGCCAAGTCCGTGGCCGCGAAGGCGACTTCGGACCAGGAGCCGCTCGAGGCGGACCAGTGGGACCTGCGGGCGATGGGCGCCGACAAGGCCGCGAAGATCAACCCCGGCAGCCGGAACGTCACGGTCGGCGTCATCGACACCGGCGTCGACGACACCCACCCGGACCTCGCCCCGAACTTCTCCGCCTCGCAGTCCGCGAACTGTGTGGGCGGCAAGGCGGACACCTCGCCGGGCGCCTGGCGGCCCGCGAACCCGGACCACTACCACGGCACGCACGTCGCCGGTGAGATCGCCGCCGCGCGCAACGGTGTCGGCGTCGCCGGTGTCGCGCCCGGCGTGAAGGTCGCGGGCATCAAGGTGGCCGACCCGGCCAGCGAGCTGTTCTACCCGGAGAGCGTCGTGTGCGCCTTCGTGTTCGCGGCCGACCACGGCATCGAGGTCACCAACAACAGCTACTACGTGGACCCGTGGCTCTACAACTGCATGGACGACCCCGACCAGCGGGCCATCGTCGACGCGGTGAACCGCGCGCAGCTCTACGCGCGTGGGAAGGGCACGCTGAACCTGGCGTCCGCGGGCAACTCCAACCACGACCTCGACTCCGACGCGATCGTGGACGACTCCAGCCCCGACGACTCGACGCCGGTCACCCGCACCATCGACCCGCACAGCTGCTTCGACGTCCCGACGCAGCTGCCGGGCGTCGTCACGGTCAGCGCGACGGGCGTGAACAAGGCGAAGGCGTACTACTCGACGTACGGCAACGGCGTCATCGACATCGCGGCGCCCGGCGGGGACAAGTACCAGATCCCGGCCGACACTCCGTCGAAGAACGGGCGCATCCTGTCGACGATGCCGGGCGGCCAGTACGGCTGGCTGCAGGGCACGTCGATGGCCTCGCCGCACGCCGCGGGCGTCGCCGCGCTCCTCAAGTCGACGCATCCGAAGGCCACTCCGGCGCAGCTGCAGGCCCTCATGAAGGCGCAGGCCGACGAGGAGGTCTGCCCGACCTCGTACGACGGTGACGGCGACGGCAAGGTCGACGCGGTCTGCGAGGGCGGCGAGCAGCGCAACGGCTTCTACGGGTACGGGATCGTCGACGCCCTGAAGGCCGTCAAGTAACCCGTGAGGGCCGTCAACTAGCCCACACCGTACGAACCTGGTGGGTTGAGGAGAGGCCGGGTGGCGCAGGCCACCCGGCCTCTCCGTGCGCCGCTCGTGTGCCGGAGCCAACCCCTGCGCGATAGTGCGGACATGACACATGCGCCCCATGGACCGGTCGACACCCAGGCCGCGTGGGCGGCGCTCGGCGGTGACCCCGCTCTGCCCGCCCGGATCTCGTACCTCACGCGCGCGGGCGCGCTGCCCGCCCGGCTGCCCGTCGTCGACCTGGCCAGATCCTGCGTCGGCGCCTGCTCACTCGCCGCCGCCGAACTGGCCGCCACGCGCGCGAGGCACGCCGTGGGCGACATACGGGTGCGGGTCGACGACGGCGCGGTGGCCACCGCTTTCACCAGTGAGCGGCATCTGCTCATCGACGGGCGCGCACCGGTCAACTTCGCGCCGCTGTCCCGGTTCTGGCGGGTACGGGACGGCTGGCTGCGCACGCACGCGAACTATCCGCACCACCAGGCGCGGCTGCGCGCGGCCCTCGGGTTCGGCGCGGAGGCGACCGTGGACGAGGTGGCGGCGCTGCTCGCGGAGCGCTCCGCGTTCGAGGTGGAGGAGACGGTGTACGCGGCCGGTGGCCTGGCCGTAGCACTGCGCACGCCCGAGGAGTGGGCGGCGCATCCCCAGGGCGCGCGGGTGGCGGCCCGGCCGCTCCTGACGCTCGACCGGGTCGACGCGGCGCCGCCGCGCACCCTGTCGCGCGGGGTGCTGTCGCCCGCGGCGGGGGTCCGGGTCCTCGACCTCACGCGCGTCATCGCGGGTCCGGTCGCGACGCGCACCCTGGCGCTGCTCGGCGCCGACGTGCTGCGGGTGGACGCGCCGCAGCTGCCCGAGTCCCCTGACGCGCACGCCGACACCGGGTTCGGGAAGCGCTCGACCCGGCTCGACCTGACGGGCGCGGCGGACCGGCGCACGTTCGACGAGCTGCTCGCGGGCGCCGACGTGGTGATCACGGGGTACCGGCCCGGCGCGCTCGACCGGTTCGGGCTCGCTCCGGAGGCGCTCGTCGAGCGGCGGCCGGGGCTCGTGGTGGCGTCGCTGTCGGCCTGGGGCGGCTACGGGCCGTGGGGCGGGCGGCGCGGCTTCGACAGCCTCGTGCAGGTGGCGGCGGGCATCGCGGCGACCGAGGGCTCCCCGGAGCGGCCCGGCACGCTGCCCGCGCAGGCGCTTGACCACGGCACGGGCTATCTGCTGGCGGCGGCGGTGCTGCGCTCGCTCACCGAGCAGACGGCGGACGGCGGTTCGCGGGTGCTGCGGCTCGCGCTCGCCCAGACGGCGGCCTGGCTCGTGCGGGGCGGGCAGCCGGTGGGGCACAGCGGGCGCACGGAGCCGTACGACGGGGGCGATCCGGTCGCCTGGCTGACGGAGGCGGACAGCCCGATCGGCCGGCTGCGGCACGCCCTGCCCCCGCTGTCGTTCGACGGCGGGCCCGCGAACTGGGCGCGCCCTCCGATGTGTTGGGGCACGGACGTCGCCGAATGGCTGCCGGCGGGGTGAACCGGAAGGCCGCGAAATCGCGTCCTACGTAGTCGTGAACCAGCCCGGCGCCGCACCGAACCCGAACCCGGCCCTACGGGGTCCGGAGCCTCATGCCCCACTTGTAGGTGTGCGCTTGCCGGGTGCCGCGCCACCTGGTGAAGATCCAGAGGTGAGCTCCATACCGCCGCCCACCGAGGCGCCCGTGCCGGTCGGGATCGACGCCCCCGTGCGCGGACCGGGTGCGGGGCGGGCCGCCGCCGTGCTCGTGCTCGTCGCGGTGGCCGCGCTGATCCCGCTGCTCGGGCCGCGTGCCGCGCTCGACGGCACCGGTGAGGCCGCGGCGCCCGGCGTCGAGGTCGTCGCGGCCCTTCGCGCGGTCGTGTTCGCGGCATTGTGCGTGCAGGTCGGCGAGGTGTTCGCCGGGTTCCTCGCGCGCAGGGTCGACCCGCTGCGGGAGCCGCCGCGCGCCTGGTCGGGGTACGCGGCGTGGGGCGGGTTCGCGGCCGCGCTGGGGCTCGCTTCCGTGGTGGCGTCGGGGAACCTGATCCCGCACAGCGTCGCCGCCCTCGACATCGGGGGCCTGGGCGGGACGCGGGACGGCACGCTCGCGCTCCTGGAGGTCAACGGGTTCCTGTTCGCGGCGCTGTGCGCCCGGTCGCGGCGGCCGGGGACGGCGCTGCTGCCGCTGGCCGCGGTGGTCGTCGCGGAGGCGCTGCGGGCGCATCCGACGACCGAGGACAGCGCCCTGCTCGGCTCGGGGCTCACCCTGGTCCACGTCGCCTGCGCCACCCTGTGGGTCGGCGGGCTGCTCTCCGTACTGCGCACGACGCGCGCCTGGCGGACGGCCGCTCCCGAGTCGGGCACGACCGCTCCCGAAGCGGGCACGGCGCTGCTGGGCCGCTACGCGCGCGTGGCCGCGCTGCTGCTCGCCGCGATCACCACGACGGGCGTGTGCAGCACGCTGCGCCGGATGCCGCCGAGCACGGTCCTCGACCAACTGACGACGACGGCCTACGGACGCGCGCTGCTCGCGAAGGTCCTCCTCGTCGCGGTCGTCGCCGCCCTCGCCCTGGCAGCCCGGCTGCGGCTGCGCCGCGCCCCGGACCGTACGAGCGCGTACGTGCCCGCGCGCGCGGAGGTCGTGGTCCTGGCGGTCGTGGTGGCGGTGTCGGCGGTGCTCACGGCGTTGCCGGTGCCGATCCGCTGGTGACGGCCCGCACCTCGCCGACAGGGGTACGGACTCCGAGGGCGCCGCGGGCGATCAGGTACTGCGCCGCTACGTAGGTGCCCATCACCCAGAAGTCCGGGCGCGGCAGGGCGGGCCAGTCGGCGACGCCCATGGCGATGAGGGAGTCCGAGAGCAGGAACAGGGCGCCGCCCACGCCCGCCACCAGCCCGAGCCGGGACGACGCGAACGCCATACAGGTCAGCAGCACGCTGTACGCGGCGACCGGCACCCGCATGTCGGCCGGCAGATCGGGCCACAGGGCGGCCACCGTGGCGACGAGCGCGACGCCGTAGGCGGCCCCGAGCAGCGCACCACGCGCGCGTACCGTCCCGTGCCGCTCGACTCCCCGCTCCGTGACCCCGTGCCGCTTGAACAGCACCAGGTAGCAGACGTGTCCGACGGCGAAGGCGCCCATCCCGGCGAGGAACGCGGCGTCCTGGTCGAACAGCAGCAGCACGTCCCCGCACCACCCCAACAGCAGGGCCGCGCACAGCAGTCGGGGGCCGCGGCGGGCGAACACGTAGGCCGCGAGCAGCGGCATGAGCAGCGGCTTGAGGACGACGTGGGCGGCGTCCGCGCCCACGAGCAGGGCGAGGAGGTCGGCGGCACAGGCTCCGAGGAACAACGCGCGCCACACCGTCGCGGAGGGCCTCACGCGGCCCCCTCCGTGACCTTCTGCGGGGCGTTCGGCACGGCGACGGGCTCCGGCTGCCACCCCGGCCCCCGGAAGACCCTCCCGGCCCGCTCACGCCAATTGGCCGCCGCCCTCAGATCCTTGGCGATGGCCGCGTACTCGTGGGTGGCGACGCGCAGCGGGTTGTACGTGCTGATGTTCTTGGTGAGCCCGAACTCGGGGCGCTCGACCTCCGCCACCCACGACCCGAACAGCCGGTCCCAGACGATGAGGATCCCGCCGAAGTTCCGGTCCAGGTAGCCGCCTTGGGAGGCGTGGTGGACGCGGTGGTGGGAGGGCGTGTTGAAGACGAACTCGAAGGGCCGCCACAACTTGTCGATGCGCTCGGTGTGGATCCAGAACTGGTACACGAGGTTGACCGACGAGCAGAACGCGAGCGCCGCCGGGTGCACGCCGAGCGCGATGAGCGGCACGTAGAAGGGCCATACGGTCAGGCTCGTCCAGGGCTGGCGCAGCGCAGTGGTGAGGTTGAAGCGGCGGCTGGAGTGGTGCACCACGTGGCAGGCCCACAGGATGCGGATGACGTGGTGGCCACGGTGCGACCAGTAGTAGAAGAAGTCCTGCCCGAGCAGCATCAGCGGGATCGTCCACCACAGGACGGGCACGCGCAGCGGCGTCAGTTCGTAGACCGCCGTGTAGATCGCGACGATCGGAATCTTCCACAGGAAGTCGAAGACCAGGCTTCCGAGCCCCATGGTGACGCTCGTCGCCGCGTCCTTGGTCTCGTAGCCGGCGGCGTCCTCATCGGGGTGGATGCGCACACTGACGATCTCCACGATCGTCAGCAGCACGAAGGCCGGGATCGACCACAGCACGGCGTCGGGCAGGTTCGGGGACGGCATACGTGCACCGTAAGCGCCCGAACCGGTCCCCGCCTATAGGTAGTTACCGACAAGTATTACCGCCGGTACGAGGTCAAACTCCGGCGGCACCCAACAAAGATCCCGCCGCGTACGTGACGGCCATCGCGAGCGCTCCCCCGCCCACGTTGCGCCACACCGCGGGCCGCACCGCCGCGCTGCCCATGCGCGCGCTGCCGTATCCGGTGAACGCGAGCGCGAGCAGCACCGAGCCGACCGTGACCGGCAGCCGCCACCCGGAGGGCGGCAGGACGATGGCGAGCAGCGGCAGCAGGGCGCCCGCCGTGAAGGCGAGGAAGCTCGCCCAGGCGGCGTGCCACGGGTTGGTGAGTTCATCGGGGTCGATGCCGAGCTCCACGCGCGCGTGGGCGCGCAGGGCGTCGCGTTCGGTGAGCTGCTCGGCGGCTTCGCGGGCCACCTCGCGGCTGAGCCCGCGATCCTCCAACAGGTCGGTGAGTTCCTCCAGTTCGGCGTCCGGCTGCTCCTTCAGTTCGCGCTTCTCCATGGCGATGGCGGCCTTCTCGGAGTCGCGCTGCGTGGACACGGAGACGTACTCGCCCGCCGCCATGGACATCGATCCGGCGAGCAGTCCGGCGAGCCCGGCCGTGAGCAGCGTGGAGCGGTCGTCGGTGGCGCCCGCGACGCCGACGACGAGGCCCGCGGTGGAGACCACGCCGTCGTTGGCGCCGAGGACGGCGGCGCGCAGCCAGTTGAGCCGCGAGCCGAGCGCGCCGCCGTGAGACTCGTCATGGGTGGGTGGTTGCGCTCCGGGTTCTGTCACGCGGCGAGCATGACACCGGCCGTGTCGACGCGGCGCACAAGACACCCGCCGGGCGGGTCACCACACCCGTACCGACGCCCCCGGCGCGAACACCGGGCTGGTCGCGTCCGCGGGCGGCTCCTTCAGCGGCTCGTCGATCTCCGCGACCGTGGGGCCCACGCGGGCCGCGATCGGGTCGAGGAGGCCGAGGTCGAACCCGTAGACGCGGGCCGTGTTGCCGCCGACCATGGCCGCGACCTCGTCCTTCGGAAGGCCCGCGTAGGCGATGCGAAGACCTTCGCGCGTGTACGGGTACGTGCCCTCGTCGTGCGGGTAGTCGCTGCCCCACATGATCTTGTCGAGGCCGATGCGGTCCCGTAGGGGCACTTCGTGGGGGCGCATGAAACTCGCGCCTACGTAGCAGTTCTCCTGCCACACCGTGGAGGGCCCCTTGCCCATCGAATCGGCAAGCCCCGCACCGAACTTGGCCTCCGCCGTGTTCGCCTTCGTGGCGGCCCGTACGAGACGCGCGTGGTAGTAGTCCAGCATGTCCAGGACGCCGGGGATCCAGCCGGAACCCTGCTCCGTGAGGACGAGCCTCAGGTCCGGGTACTTGCGGAAGGCGCCGCCGAAGACGAGGTGCCACAGGGCGCGGTGCGAGAACCACGTCGTCTCGACCATGAAGACCGCGCGGGCGGCCGGTTCCTCGCCGAGCGGCGGGGACGCCGAACCGGCGTGGTGGTTGACCGGGACGCCGAGTTCGGCGCAGGTCCGCCAGATCGGGTCGTACGCCTGCGAGTACAGCTCCGGGAGGCCGGAGCCCGGCGGCGTACCGGGCAGCAGCAGGCCGCCCTTGAGGCCCGCTTCGGCGGCCCAGCGGATCTCCTTGACGGCCTCGTCGACGTCGTTGAGGAGGACCTGGAAGACGCCCGCCCTGCGCCCCGGGGCGGCGGCGCAGAAGTCCGCGAGCCACCGGTTGTGGGCGCGCAGGCCCGCCCAGCGCTGCTCGAACTCCTCCTGGGTGGGCGCGGGCGCCATCAGCGAGGCGGACGGGAAGAACGGCGGGATGGTGTTCGGGAAGACGACCTCGGCGACGATGCCGTCCTTCTCCAGCTCCTCGACGCGCCGGTCGGAGTTCCAGTTCCGGTCGGCGGTGTCGGCGAGCAGGTCCTCGTAGGGGTTCACGTAGGTGGCCGCCCACGCGTCGAACGCGTCGTGGTGGCGCGCCGCCAAGTAGGGCTTGTAGTCGAGGAGATCGGCGCCCGCGTGGCAGTCCGCCGAGATGACGGTGTAGCGCTCGTCCTGTGCGGTCATGGCGTCACCCCGATGTTCGGGAAGTCGTTCTCGGTCAGCCAGTGCCGCCCCACCTCGCGCGAGCGCGCCCAGGACGCCTCCACGGCGCTCTGGTCGGCGTCCTGGCCGAGGTCGGCCGGGGTCGGGCCGATGCGGGCCGCGAGGGGCGCCAGCTTGGCGGTGTCGAAGCCGAAGACCTCGGCGGCGGACAGGCCGAGCATCCGCCGGGTCTCGGAGACGGGGATGTCGTGGAAGGTTTTACGCAACCACGCGCGCGTGTCGGGCCACGTGCCCTCCGGGTGCGGGAAGTCGCTGCCCCACAGGATGTTGTCGACGCCGATCTCATAGCGCTGGGCGAGCTCGCGGCGCTTGGTGTTGGTGGCGCACACGAAGACCTGCCGGTCCAGGTACTCCGCCGGGGAGCGCTTCAGCTCGGCGAACGGGGACAGCTTCTTGCCGCCGTGCGCGCCCAAGTAGAGGCGGTCCATGAACCACAGCAGGTTCGGCAGCCACCAGCAGCCCGATTCGGCGACGCCGAACTTCAGCCCCGGGTGCCGCTCGAAGGCGCCCGACCACAGCAGGAACCACAGGGGCCGGGCCGGCCACCACGTCACTTCGCTTACGTAGATGCCCAGATGGTCGCCGTACTCGTGGCGCGGCGCCGCCCCCGAGTGCGTCACCACGGGCATCTCGCACTCGGCCGCCGCCGCCCACACGGGGTCGTAGCGGCGCGCGTGGTACGGGTCCTGGTCGACCCACATGGACGGGATCATCAGGGCGCCGAGCCCCGACTCCTTGGCGCGGTGGATCTCGGCGACGACCTTGTCCGGGTCCGCGGTGACCGGCAACAGGGCGACGCCGCAGTGCCGTTCGGGGTTCTGGCCCACGAACTCGGCGAGCCAGCGGTTGTGGGCCTGCGCGCCCGCCATGCCGAGTTCGGGGTCCTGGTCGCCGGAGAGGCCGAGGCCGACGCCGAAGGGCGCCGCCGTCTGGCTGTCCACGGCGTCCGCGTCGGGGAAGACAACTTCCGCTGCCACCCCGTCGCCGTCGAGCTCCTTGAGGCGCTGCGCGGAGTCCCAGCCGCCGCGCAGGCCCTCTTCGTTGTCCTCGAACCACTTGGCGGCGAACGCGTCGTTGCGGATGCCGAGCCGGGTCGCCTCCTCGCGGCGTTTGTCGCGCTCGCCGAGGAACGCGTCGAAGTCGCGGTGGAACCGGCTGTCCAGGTAGGGCCGGTACTCCTCGGTGGGGAGTCCGGCGTGGCAGTCGGAGGAGATGATCAGGTAGGGGTCCTGGTTGCTCATGGTGCATCCCTCCTCAGTCGAGAATGCTGTATTTCCCGGGGGACAACCCCCGGACCCCCGGCCGGAAAAGCAGGTCGCCCAGAGCGGCCGGGGCTGTCATCACCAAGAACACGTGTCCGGTCCCTAGTCGAGGATGAAGCTCTCCAAGTAGGCCGGGTTCGCCCGGTCCAGCATCGACCGCGACCGCGCCCGGATCTGCTTGTCGCTGTGCTCGCTCGGCGGCAGGATCCAGAACCGGTCGGCCGCGATGCCGTCGGCGACGAAGTCGGCCACCTCCTCCACAGGCGTGAACTCGACCTCCTTCCCGGCCTCCTTCATGGCGGCCTCCCACTGGTCGAGGCTGCGGTACGGCGTCTTACGGGGCCGCTCCTTCGCGAACCGCTCGGGCCGGTTGCGGTGCGACTCCCACAGCCCGGTACGCAACATGTGGGGGCCGGGGAACAGCACGGACGCCCCCACGCGCGCGTGCTCCGCCTTCAGATGCGCGTACAGCGACTCGGTCATCGTCACGACCGCCGCCTTCGTCACCGCGTACACGGACGCCGTCGGCAGCGGCGCGATCCCGCCGTCCCCGGAGGACGTGTTGACGATGTGGCCCGCCTCACCGCCCTCGATCATGCGCGGCACGAAGGCCTGGATGCCGTGGAAGACGCCCCACACGTTGACGTTGAACGCCCACTTCCAGTCGTTCGGCTCGTGCTGCCACATCCGGCCCTCGGCGCCCGAGCCGACGCCCGCGTTGTTGCACAGCACATGGCAGGCGCCGAACGTCGCGTACGTGTCCTCGGCCAGGTCCATGACCTGCTCGCGCTCGCCGACGTCGACCACGCGCGCGTGCACGGTGGCGCCGTCCCGGCGCAGTTCCTCGGCGGCGCTCTCCAGGGCCGCCTTCTCGACGTCGGCGAGGACCACCTTCAGGCCGTCCGCCGCGAACCGCCGCGCCATGGCGAGCCCGATCCCGCTCGCCGCGCCCGTGACGACGGCGACCTGTCCCGCACGCAACTCCATGTCAGGCGCTCCCCTCGGGCGGTCCGTCGTGGATCTGCTGCGGATCGTCGTAGCGCTGGTGGATGTACGGGAGCAGGGCCTGGGCGCTGACCCGCTCGACGACCTTGCCCTTCTGGTCGGTGGTCTTCTCGCCGATGGTGATCTCCACCAGTTCGCGCACCGGGAGGTCGGCGATCGGGTCGTACATGGACTCCCGCAGGACGATGTCCCCGGTGATCTCCTCCAGCTTCCTGACCTTCTCGTTGCGCAGGCAGTGCACGAGGACCGGATCCGCGTCGAAGCCCGAACCGTCCACTCCTGGAAGGAACTTGAAGTAGAAGTCGGTCTTCTGCGAAGGCTCGGGGAGCGGCAGACTGCCGCTGACGGCGCCGCGCACCTCCACGAACGCGATGCCGTGCCGCGCGAGCGCCGCGTGCACGACGAGCCCTTCGCGCTCCACCGTGACCTCGCCGAGCTTCTTCGGTTCGCCGAAGACCTCACGGCCGCCGATCAGCGCCCGCTCGTGCGTCATCGGCATGACCAGCGGATACCAGCCCTCCACTCCCCCGTGCTCGGCGGCGACCGCCACCGAACCCGCGCCCAGGGGGTAGCCCGGCAGGTCGACCTTGCTGATGTTGGCCCGCACCAGGGGCCGCCCGGTGGGCTTCAGCGGCGGCGGCAGGACCGCGGCCACCGCGTCCGGATCGGACTCCCACACCGCGACCACACCGGTCGACCAGATGTCGGGAAGCTTGCTGCTCGCCGAGCGCGAAGCGGCGATCTCCGCCTCACTGCGCGCTCCGTACCGTACGCGTGCCATGTCGTACCACCCTTCGTACGAGACGTGTTGGGGGTCGTTCGATGGTTGGTTGGTTGGTTCGTTCGCGAGGCGCCTGTAACACAGTTACACCGGCGGCGATGAAGGGTAAAGACATGCGCACGGGACAAGGACGGGGAGGCGGAAAATGACCGCACGCGCACCGCTCACCCGCGAGGAGGTCGTCGCCGTCGCCGCCGACCTCGTCAAGCAGCACGGCCCGCAGGCCCTCACCATGCGCAAGCTCGCGGCCGAACTCGGCACGGCCGTCACGTCGATCTACTGGCACGTCGGCAACCGCGAGTCCCTGCTCGACGCCCTCGTGGAGCGCACCGTCGCCGACCTCGGCGCGTTCCGGCCGCGCGGCGCCACACCCCAGGACCGCGCCGTCTCCGTCGCCCGCACGCTGCGCCGCCGCCTGCGCGCCCACCCGCACCTGATCGCGATGGTCCACGAACGCGGCCTCACCGAGCGGATGTTCCTGCCCGCGCAACAGGCGCTCGTGCACGAGGTGCACGCGTCCGGCCTGCGCGGGGCGCGCGCCGCGGAGGCCGTGCGCGTGGTCCTCTTCCAGGTCGTCGGGCACGTCCTCGTCGAGCGGAACCGGGAGCGGGCCCCCGCCCAGCGCCCCCGCGAGGAGGACCTGTGGGCCGCGAACACGGCCGAGGACGACCCGGCCCTCGCCCGCGCGCTCGCCGCGCCCGCCGATCCGGAGCGCATCTTCACAACTTCCGTACGTGCCCTGGTGAAGTCGCTCCTGGGCCCGCCCACTTGAGCCGCGCGTGATCCACGACACGGCACGCGGGGAAGGCGGCGACCGGAGTGTCAGTCCCGGCCCGTATCCTCTTGGACCATGCTCGAAGACCATCCGACCGCAGCGTCCGAAGCCTCCTGGCCGACCGCGTATCCCAAGGGATATGCGGTCGTCGACGTGGAGACCACCGGCCTGTCCCGGGACGACCGGATCATCTCCGCCGCCGTCTACCGCCTGGACGCGCGCGGCGATGTCGAGGACCACTGGTACACGCTGGTCAACCCGCAGCGCGACCCCGGCCCCGTATGGATCCACGGTCTGACGACGGACGTGCTCAGAGCGGCGCCGCTGTTCTCGGACATCGCCGAGGAGTTCGCCGCGCGCCTCGACGACCGCGTCCTGGTCGCGCACAACGCGGTCTTCGACTGGTCGATGATCGCCCGCGAGTACGCGCGCGCACAGCGCACCGCCCCCGTCCGCCAGCGCCTGTGCACCATCGCGCTCTCCAAGGAGCTGGGCCTGCCGCTGCCCAACCACAAGCTGGAGACCCTCGCGGCGCACTTCGGCGTCGTACAGGAGCACGCGCACAACGCGCTGGACGACGCGCGCGTGCTCGCGGAGGCGTTCCGCCCGAGCCTGCGCACGGCGGCCGCGGAGAACGTGCGGCTTCCGCTGCTCGAATGCCGCCCGCTCACCGAGTGGTCGGAGCAGTCGGTGCCGCGCCAGCCGAGCTCGTCCCCCTATCGGGGAGGCGGCGGTGGCACCTGGCGCCCCTCGCGCAAGCGCCCCGCCTGCCCGTACCCGAACCCGGGGCGCTACGAGCCGGGCGCGCCGCTCAAGCAGGGCATGCGGGTGGCGTTCTCCGGGGACACGTCGGTCGACCGGGAGCTCCTGGAGGACCGGGCCGTCGAGGCGGGCCTCCATGTCGCGACGAGCCTGTCCCGGCTCACCAGCCTCCTGGTGACCAATGACCCGGACTCGTACACGTCGAAGGCCGTGAAGGCGAAGCAGTTCGGGACGCCGGTCGTGGACGAGGCGGCGTTCGGCCAGCTGCTGCAGGACGTGGCCCCGGCCGACAAGCCTTAGGGAACCCGGGCAAGCCTTAGGGAACCCGGGCAAGCCTTAAGGAACCCGGGGCAGACGAGTGAACGCGCCGCGACTCGCCCCGCGCCCCCTCGCCCGCCGCCGCTTCGGGCACCCACCCTGTGGCGCATGGCACGTTGCGAAGTCTGCGGAAACGACTACGGCATGTCCTTCGAGGTGCACGCGCAGGGCGCGGTGCACGTCTTCGACTGCTTCTCCTGCGCCATCCACCGCATGGCGCCGATCTGCGAGCACTGCCGGTGCCGCATCATCGGTCAGGGCGTCGAGGTCGACGGGCACTGGTTCTGCGGGGCGCACTGCTCCCGCGCGGAGGGAAAGGTGGGCATCGTCGACAACGTCTGAGCACCCGGCGTGACGTCTGCCGCACCGCCCTCGCTGAGAACACGGCCGCGGCATTCCACGTACTGGTCCCCACCGCTGTGGGGTTGATCCGCGGTACACCCCTTGGCGCTACAAGTCGCCCATGTGCTCCCCGCCTCCGCGGGGTTCTCTGCCCTCGCCGGGACCCACCCGTCGGGGGCAGAGCCTCGACGGGTACCGTCATGGTGTGTACCGCTTCCTCCTGACCCGGCAGTGGATCATCCTCACCCTGGTCGCCCTCGTCCTCATCCCCACGATGATCCGCCTCGGCATCTGGCAGATGGACCGCTACCACGAGCGTGACGCGAGGAACCAGCTGGTCACGGACGCGCTCAACGCGAAGCCCGTGCCGGTGGAGGACCTGGCGTCCCCCGACCACACCGTCACCAGCGACGAGCGGTACCGCTCGGTGACCGCGAAGGGCCGCTTCGACACCGACGACGAGGTCGTCGTGCGGCGCCGCGTCAACTCGAACGAAGAGGTCGGCTACCACGTCCTGACCCCGTTCGTCCTGAAGGACGGCAAGGTCCTGCTGGTCAACCGCGGCTGGATCCCGGCGCCCGGAGCCCAGACCTCGTACCCGAAGGTCCCCGCCCCGCCGCGCGGCGAGACCACCGTCACCGGCCGCCTGATGCCGAACGAGACGACCGAGGCCAGCGGCATCAAGGACATCAAGGACCTGCCCGCCCGGCAGATCATGCTGATCAACAGCAAGGAACAGGCCGAGCGGCTCGGAAAGACGGTCCTCGGCGGCTACGTCGCCCAGACCGCGCCCGAGCCGAAGGGCTCCACCCCCGAACTGGTCGGCGCCCCCGGCAAGGAGGACTCCGCGCTGAACTACGCGTACGCCATCCAGTGGTGGCTGTTCGCCGCCGCGGTGCCCGTGGGCTGGGTGGTGCTGGTGCGGCGCGAGCTGCGCGAGCGGCGGCGCAAGGAAGAGGACGCGGCGTCCGAGACCGAGACGCCGGCCGCCGTCGCCTGACCGGGTCCACCACGGCTGACCGGACCCCCGCCACGGGGGGGCGTCCGAAATCTCCATGCAGCCTCGGGCCGGTGACGGGGAACCCATGGCGTGTGCGCCCACATATCGAGGACTACGCCCTCATCGGTGACCACCAGACCGCCGCCCTCGTCGGCAGGGACGGGTCGGTCGACTGGCTGTGCCTGCCCCGCTTCGACTCCCCCGCCTGTTTCGCCGCGCTGCTCGGCGGCGAGGAGAACGGCCACTGGCGACTCGCCCCCAAAGCCGCCGAAGACCCTACGGGTACGGAAAGCCGCGCCACGCGCGCGTACCGCCCCGGCTCCCTCGTCCTCGACACCGAGTGGGAGACCGGCGACGGCCGCGTCCGCGTCACCGACTTCATGCCGCAGCGCGACAAGGCCCCGGACGTCGTCCGCATCGTCGAGGGGCTCAGCGGACGCGTCACCCTGCGCGGCACGCTCCGCCTCCGCTTCGACTACGGCTCCGTCGTGCCGTGGATGCGCCGCGCCGACGGGCACCGGGTGGCCGTCGCGGGCCCCGACTCGGTGTGGCTGCGCGACGAGAGCAGCGGACCGCACGTCCGCACATGGGGCGAGGACTTCGGTACGCACTCGGAGTTCACGGTCGAGGAGGGCGACAGCGTCGCCTTCGTCCTGACCTGGCACCCCTCCCACGAGAAACGCCCACCACTCGTCGACCCGTACGAATCCCTCGACCACAGCCTGGAGGACTGGCGGGCGTGGGCGGACCGCTGCACCTACGAAGGCCCGCACAAGGAAGCCGTACTGCGCTCCCTCCTCACCCTCAAGGCCCTCACCTTCGCCCCGACCGGCGGCATCGTCGCCGCCCCCACCACCTCGCTCCCCGAGGAGATCGGCAGCGTACGGAACTGGGACTACCGGTATTGCTGGCTGCGCGACTCGACCCTGACGCTCGGCGCGCTGCTCTCGGCCGGCTATCTCGACGAGGCCGAGGCCTGGCGCGACTGGCTGCTGCGGGCCGCCGCGGGCGACCCCGCCGAGCTGCGGATCATGTACGGCCTCGCGGGCGAACGCCGCCTTCCCGAGCAGGAGCTCGACTGGCTGCCCGGCTACCGCGACTCCCGCCCCGTACGCACCGGCAACAACGCCGTGAACCAGCTCCAGCTCGATGTGTACGGCGAGGTCGTCGACTCGCTCGCACTCGCCCGCCGCGAGGGCCTGAAGCCCCAACCGCACGCCTGGCGGCTGCAGTTGGCGCTGCTCGACTTCCTGCACGAGGCGTGGCGCGAGCCCGACGAGGGGCTGTGGGAGGTACGCGGCCCACGCCGGCACTTCGTGCACTCGAAGGTGATGGTGTGGGTCGCCGCCGACCGCACCGTACGCGCCATGGAGGACGACCCGCGCCTGCCCGGCGACATCGACCGGCTGCGCAAGCTGCGCGACGCCGTGCACCGCGATGTGTGCGAGCGCGGCTACGACACCGAGCGCGGCACATTCACCCAGTCCTACGGCTCCGCCGAACTCGACGCCTCCCTCCTGCTCCTGCCCCGCGTCGGCTTTCTGCCGCCGGACGACCCGCGCGTGCTCGGCACGGTCGACGCGGTCCGCGACGAGCTGTCGTACGAAGGTTTCCTGCGCCGCTACAGCACCGACGGGGCCGGGGTGGACGGCCTGCCCGGCCAGGAGGGCGCGTTCCTGGTCTGCTCGTTCTGGCTCGCGGACGCGCTGCACATGACGGGGCGTACGAAGGAGGCACGCGAGCTGTTCGAGCGCCTGGTGGCGCTCCGCAACGACGTGGGGCTGCTCGCCGAGGAGTACGACCCCGTGGCGGGCCGGCAGCTCGGCAACTTCCCACAGGCGTTCAGCCACATCGGGCTCGTCGGCACGGCGCAGACCCTGTTCGGCGCGCCGGGCGAGGGAGGAGGAGGATAGGCGCATGGATCTTGGACTGAAGAACCGTGTCTACGTAGTCACCGGTGCGACGCGGGGCCTCGGCAACGCCGCCGCGCGTGAGCTGGTCGCCGACGGCGCGAAGGTCGTCATCAGCGGGCGCGACGAGCAGCGGGCCAAGGAGGCGGCGGCCGCGCTCGGCCCGAACGCGTACGGCGTCGCCGCCGACAACTCCGATCCGGACGTCGCCGAGCGCCTCATCGCGGCGGCCCGCGAGCACTTCGGCGGCTTCGACGGGATTCTGGTCAGCGTGGGCGGCCCCGCGCCCGGCTTCGTCGCCGACAACACGGACGAGCAGTGGGAGTCCGCGTTCGAGTCGGTGTTCCTCGGGGCGGTGCGGCTCGCGCGGGCCGCCGCGGCGCAGTTGGAGGAGGGCGGCGTCATCGGGTTCGTGCTGTCCGGCTCCGTGCACGAGCCGATCCCCGGGCTGACCATCTCGAACGGGCTGCGGCCCGGGCTCGCCGGGTTCGCGAAGTCCCTCGCGGACGAGCTGGGGCCGCGCGGCATCCGCGTGGTCGGGCTGCTCCCGGCCCGCATCGACACGGATCGCGTGCGCGAACTGGACGGGTTGGCGGCGGACCCGGAGGCGGCGCGGGCGGCGCAGGAGTCCCGTATCCCGCTTCGCCGGTACGGGGCTCCGGAGGAGTTCGGGCGGGCCGCGGCGTTCTTCCTTTCACCCGCCGCGTCCTACCTCACCGGTGTGATGCTGCCGGTCGACGGGGGGTTTCGGCGGGGGTTCTGACCGGGTGGGTGTGTTCCGTCGCTGCTGTGGGCACGGGGCTTCGCCCCGTTGTCCTCAATCACCGGACGGGCTTGAGTGGCTCAACTCACGCGTTCCGCGCGGTGTTTGACGGCTCGTAGGCGGACTTCCGTGGGGAGTTCCGACAGGCCCGCCGAGTCGCGGGCATTCTTCAGGGAGTCGCGGCTCAGCAGCCGCAACGCCTCGTCGGGGACCGCGTGGGGTTCGAGGGTGAGGGTCGCGCGGGCCTGCGGGGTGGAGCGGCGGCCGGTCAGGCGTACGCCCGCCCGGTCGACTCCCTCCAGGGACTCGGCGCCGCCGGCGAGCACGCCCTCCAGGGCCCGGCCCCGCAGCAGCGCCCCCTCGCCGTCGCCGGTGTCGACCAGCACCTCCGCCAGCCTGCGGCGCCGCAGCTGGGCCACGAGCCACCACAGGGCGAGCAGCACGACGACGCCGAGCGCGGCGATCACCGTCGGCCAGAACCAGCCCTCGTCGTGCCAGCGCGCCCGGTCGGCATCGCTGAGCAGCACGTCGTTCGGCCCGTCGTGGATCCACCACGACGGCGGGTTCACGCCGAGTCCGACGGCGAGCACCGAGCCGCCGCCGATGACGAGGACGAGCCCGAGCAGCCCGAGCACGATCCGGTTGACGGTCCTGAGCACGCCGCTCACCCCTTCTTCCCCGGCCGCGCCACGCGCACCGAGAGTCCTGGCGCCCTGCCGAGCCCCAGCTCCTTGATGCCGTCGCCGAGTGTGGTGTCCAAGTCGGCCCGTACGTCGTCGAGTTCACGGAAGTGCGAGAGCGCCCGCACGTCCACCTTGGAGCGCTTCATACGGACCCGTACGGACTGCACGCCCGACACCTCCATGGCCCGGTCGCGCAGCACCATCGCCGCGGCGTCCCGGTGCAGCACCGCGCGGACGTCCGGGTGCGTGCGCCGCATCGGAAGGAGCGCGCGCAGGCCCGGCGTCGCCGCGAGCACGATCAGCCACAGGCCGAGCGCCGCCGCGACGCCCGCGCCGACGAGGACGGCGGTGTCGTCGAGGGTGCGCGTCGCGAGTTCGTCGGCGAGCGTCTGCCGCCACGACATGGCATCGCGCCCCGCGCGTACGGCGGAGACGTCGTAGAGCAGCAGGCCGGCGGCGGCCAGGATCACCAGCGCGACGAGCGCCGCGGGCACCCGGCGGCCCGACCAGAAGCGGGTCGCCTTCGGCTCGCTCTCCAGCGTGGGGTGCGGTTCGTACGAGGCGGCGGACGCCGACTGGTCGAGCCCGCCGTCGGCGCCCTCGGCACCCTCGTCGCGCTCGACCACCGGGATCGGCCGGGTGGGTTCGCTCATCGGATCCTCCCCCGGTCCGTGTGCACCGAGTGCAGCCGCTCGACCTGAACGATCACCTCGGGCACCTCCATACCCGCCAAATCCCTTACCCGCTGGGAGACTTGGCGACGCACGGCACCGCACTGCGCGCCGATGTCCGCCGGATACTCCAGCTCAAGGCTGATCCGGACCCGCGCGCTTTCGCTCCGTACGGTGACCGTGGCGTCCGGCGCCGTCCCCTCATCGGGGACCCGGTCGAGCGCCTCTCGTGCCGCGTACGCTGCGATCTTCGCGACGACCCGGTCGGCGATCCGGGTGGCGCCGCGCTCGGCGGGGGCGACCTGTGCCGCCATCGGTCACCCCCGCCGATCGCCGCGCGAACGGAAGAACTCGCCGACTTCCAGGTCCCCTTCCAGGAACCGGCCCGCGACGAAACCGATGGCGCCGAGCGCCGCCACCAGCAGGAAGGCCCCGAAACCGCCGAAGTATCCGGCGAACCCGAGGGCCATGCCGGCGATCATGCCGACCACGGCCAGATTCATCGTGTGCTCCTCCTAGGGAAGCCCGTAGGTACGCCCACGGCTGTCATTGGAGCCGTGACTCCGGCTCTTCGTCCTCCTCGTCCGGCAGCTTCACGTCGCTGACGGCGATGTTGACCTCGACGACCTCGAGCCCGGTCATGCGCTCGACGGCGACGATCACGTTCTCCCGTACGGCGCGCGCGGTGTCCGCGATCGACACTCCGTACTCGACGACGATCTCCAGATCGAGCGCCGTCTGCACCTCCCCGACCTCGGCCTTCACACCGCGCGACACGGACTTGGTGCCGCCCGGCACCCGGTCGCGCACCGCGCCGAACGTGCGGGAGATGCCGCTGCCCATGGCGTGGACGCCCTCGACGTCGCGCGCCGCGAGGCCCGCGATCTTCTCTACGACGCCGTCGGCGATGGTGGTCCGCCCCCGGCCTGCGGGGTCGCCGCCGCCCCGCTTGGTCACGTTGGTCTTGGCTGCGGCCGACGCGGGCGTCTCGCCCGGCTTCTGCGCGGTGTCACTCATGGGGCCGTCCCCTCGGTGAGGTGCGATCTCGGTGGGGTGCTGCTCTGTTTTGCCCACATTAAGTCCAGCAACAGGAAGGCGCGCCCGCTATGGGGCAGCCTGGGGCAATGACCGCTGATCGATGGACACAGGCAGTGCGTACGCAGCTGGGCCTCGGCAGACTGCTGCCGCTCGGTGGGCCCGGTGACGGAGCGTGGATCGCGGAACCGGCGGTCGCGGGGGCGTTGCGCCGTGCGGTCCAGGGGGCGCGCGGAGTGCGGCTCGGTGCGCTGCGGCTCGGTCTCGCCGATGCCGACGAGGCGGCGGAGGCGGTGGTTCCGGCGCCGCCGAGTGCGCTGCCGCCGGGGGCGCTGCGGATCACGGGGGACTGTGCGGCGACGGCGGAGGAGCCGTTGCCGGTTGCCGCCGATCGGCTGAGGGCGGGGCTCGTGGAGGCGGCGGAGCGGGTGGGGCTTGTGGTGGCGGAGGTGGACCTCCGGGTCACCGGGCTGCTCGACGAGGCCGATCAGGCCGATCAGGTGGCGGAGGAGAAAGGAGAGGCGGAGTCCGGCTCCGTCGCCGAGCCGCCCTCTCCTTCTCCGTCCTCCGCCGCCTCCTCCGATGACGCGGAGCGGGTCGCCGAGGCCGTGCTCGGGGTGCCGGGGGTGAGTCGGCTGACCGGGGCGCTCGGTGGCCTGGGCCGCGCGGTCCACATCGAGGACCAGCCGGGCGGTGCGTCTCTTCCCCGGCGTCACGTGCGGGTCGAGGTGGCGGTGTCGGCGGACGCCCGGACGATCGAGGTGACCGGGGCCGTTCGGGCGGCCGTGGCGAAGGCGCTGCCGAACAATCCGACCGTCGCGGTCCTGGTCACCGACCTCACGACGTAGCTCGCCCCCGCCGCCCCTACCCGTCCCATCCCCGGGGGCTCCGCCCCCGGACCCCCGGTCCTCAATCGCCGGACGGGCTTTCATGGGATCGCCGGACGGGCTTTCATGGGCTCGCCGGACGGGCTTTCGTGGGATCAGTCGCCGAGGCCCGCCAGGTCGCGGAGGCGGCGGGCCTGGGCGGCGCGTTCGGCGGTGCGCTGGTCGTCGAGGGTGCGGCCGGCGGCGCCCTGGAGCAGGGTCTTCGTTTCGATGACGGCGTCGCGGGGGGCGGCGACCAGGGCCGCGACGAGGTCGCGGGTGGCGTCCGCGAGCTCGGCTTCCGGGACGGAGACATTGGCGAGGCCGCCCCGGACGGCCTCGTCGGCGTGGACGTAGCGACCCGTGACGCAGATTTCGAGGGCGCGGGCGTAGCCGACGAGGGAGACGAGGGGGTGGGTGCCCGTCAGGTCGGGCACCAGGCCGAGGCTGGTCTCGCGCATGGAGAACTGCACGTCGTCGGCGACGACGCGCAGGTCGCAGGAGAGGGCGAGCTGGAAACCGGCGCCGATCGCGTGGCCCTGGACAGCGGCGACGGTCAGGATGTCGCTGCGGCGCAGCCACGTGAACGCGTCCTGGTATTCGGCGATCGTCGCGTCCAGGGTCGCGTCGTCGCCGCGCGCCAGGTCGATGAAGGACGGCTCGCCGTCGAAGCCCTCGGGCGTGAACGCCTGCCGGTCGAGGCCCGCGGAGAAGGACTTACCCTCCGCGCGCACCACGACGACCCGCACGGACCCCGGCAGGGCACGCCCGGCCTCGGCCAGCGCCCGCCACAGAGCGGGGCTCTGGGCGTTGCGCTTGTCGGGGTTGGTCAGGGTCACCGTGGCGATCGCCTCGTCGACGGTGAGCCGGACGCCGTCCTTGTCGAGCAGCGGTGCGGGCAGGTTCATCTGGACCTCCGGGTCTGCGCAGTCGTAAGCAACGCACATGCGTAAGTGACTGCACAGTAACCACCCGGCCGGACAGCGGACCGACCGGGTGGTCAGTTGGAGCCAGTGAGCCCAGCGAGCCCTACGAGGGTCAGGCCGACGCGGCCTTCTTGCCTCGCGTGGCCCCGCCGCGACCGCGCAGCGTGACCCCGGATTCGCTCAGCATCCGGTGCACGAAGCCATACGAGCGGCCGGTCTCCTCGGCCAATGCCCGAATGCTCGCACCGGAGTCGTACTTCTTCTTCAGGTCTGCCGCGAGCTTGTCGCGCGCGGCGCCGGTCACCCGGCTGCCCTTCTTCAGAGTCTCGGCCACCCGTGCCTCCTCATGGGAAGTGCGCTCTGGATTTCCCATGATCACCCCTTGCGGGCTTCCTGGCCACCCATTCGGCAAGGTCTATAGACCCCCAATTCCGGGCCTGAAGGGGATCCACACGAGTGGAATGCGGAATTCCGCAGGGTCTTCGCGCCGCCCGAAAGCGCCCGCGCGAAAGAACCGGCAGGTCAGCCACGATCCAGGCGCCGCAAGGGCGCCGAGCACACCCCGACCCAGAATTCCGTGCACGACACACCTGGGTACGAGGAGATCTCACTCAGATGATGGATCACGGATCGGCCGAATGATCCAGATGAAGTGGATCAGCCAGTCGATCAGTCAGTGGATCAACAAGTGGATCACTGGCCGGGCGCCGAGTGGATCACGCGAGGGCCACGAGATCCGCGTACGTCGGGCCCCAGAGGTCCTCGATTCCGTCCGGCAGCAGAATGATCCGCTCCGGCTGCAGCGCCTCGACCGCGCCCTCGTCGTGGGTGACGAGGACGACGGCGCCCTTGTAGGTGCGCAGCGCGCCGAGGATCTCCTCGCGGCTGGCCGGGTCGAGGTTGTTCGTGGGCTCGTCGAGGAGGAGGACGTTCGCCGACGACACCACGAGGGTGGCGAGGGCGAGGCGGGTCTTCTCGCCGCCGGAGAGGACGCCCGCGGGCTTGTCGACGTCGTCGCCGGAGAACAGGAACGAGCCGAGCGTCTTGCGGACCTGGACCAGGTCGAGGTCGGGGGCCGCGGAGCGCATGTTCTCCAGGACCGTGCGCTCCGGGTCCAGCGTCTCGTGCTCCTGCGCGTAGTAGCCGAGCTTGAGGCCGTGGCCCTCGACGACCTTGCCCGTGTCGGGCTTCTCGGCGCCGCCGAGGAGCTTGAGCAGGGTCGTCTTGCCCGCGCCGTTGAGGCCGAGGATGACGACGCGCGAGCCCTTGTCGATGGCCAGGTCGACGTCCGTGAAGATCTCCAGGGAGCCGTACGACTTCGACAGGCCCTCGGCCATCAGCGGCGTCTTGCCGCACGGCGAGGGCTCGGGGAAGCGCAGCTTAGCGACCTTGTCGGACTGGCGGACCTCTTCGAGCCCGGCGAGGAGCTTGTCGGCGCGCTTGGCCATGTTCTGCGCGGCGACGGTCTTGGTCGCCTTGGCGCGCATCTTGTCGGCCTGCGCGTTCAGGGTCGCGGCCTTCTTCTCGGCGTTCTGCCGCTCGCGCTTGCGGCGCCGCTCGTCGGCCTCGCGCTGCTGCTGGTACAGCTTCCAGCCCATGTTGTAGACGTCGATCTGGGAGCGGTTGGCGTCCAGGTAGAAGACCTTGTTGACGACCGTCTCGACGAGCTCCTCGTCGTGGGAGATGACGATGAAGCCGCCGCTGTAGTTCTTGAGGTAGTCGCGCAGCCAGACGATGGAGTCCGCGTCGAGGTGGTTCGTGGGCTCGTCGAGCAGGAGGGTGTCCGCGTCCGAGAAGAGGATGCGGGCCAGCTCGATACGGCGCCGCTGACCGCCGGAGAGCGTGTGCAGGGGCTGGCCGAGCACGCGGTCGGGGAGGTTCAGCGCGGCGGCGATGGTGGCGGCCTCGGCCTCGGCGGCGTATCCGCCCTTGGTGAGGAACTCCGTCTCCTGGCGCTCGTACTGGCGCATGGCCTTGGCCTGGGTGGCGCCGGAGCCGGTCGCGATGCGCTGCTCGTTCTCGCGCATCTTGCGGATCAGGGTGTCCAGGCCGCGGGCGGACAGGATGCGGTCGCGGGCGAGGACGTCGAGGTCGCCGGTGCGCGGGTCCTGCGGGAGGTAGCCGACCTCACCGGAGCGGGAGATGGTGCCGCCGGCCGGGATGCCCTCGCCGGCCAGGCACTTCGTGAGGGTCGTCTTGCCCGCGCCGTTGCGGCCGACCAGGCCGATGCGGTCGCCCTTGGCGACACGGAAGGTGGCGTTCTCGATGAGGATGCGCGCGCCGGCGCGCAGTTCGATACCCGATGCGGTGATCAAGGGAGGTACTCCAGGACAGGATTAACGGCTTAACGGCTGGTTGACAGGGCGGGGGCCAATCAGCGCCGCTAATGCACCCAGAGAAGAAACGTCATACGAGCCAGTTTACCGGTGGGCTGCAAGCGCTTTTCCACCCGTGCGCGTCCCCCGTTCGGCCCTCCGGCCCGAGCCCCCTGACCAGCGGCGTCACAGGATGAGGTCATGCAGTTCGACGACGACGCGCGCCTGGACACCTCGGAGGTCCAGGACGTACGCGGCAGCCGGCTCCCGGGCGGCAGGGCCACCATGGGCGGCGGTCTCGTAGGAGTGATCGCGCTCGTGCTCGGGCTGCTCTTCGGCACCGACCAGTTCGGGCTCTCGGACGGGACCACCGGCGCCCCGGCCGCTCAGATGTCCAGCGAGGCGCAGGTCCAGGAGCAGTGCCGTACCGGCTCGGACGCGAACAGCAGGCAGGACTGCCGGACGGTCGCCGTGGTCAACAGCGTGCAGGACTTCTGGAGCTCGGAATTCGCGCGCAGGAGCGCCTCGTACACGCCCGCGTCGACGGTGTTCTTCACCAACCAGGTGGCCACCGCGTGCGGCTCGGCGACCTCGGCGGTCGGGCCCTTCTACTGCCCCGGCGACCGGCGCGTCTATCTCGACCTCGGCTTCTTCGACGAGTTGCGTACGAAGTTCGGGTCGAGCGGCGGGCCGTTCGCGCAGGCCTACGTAGTGGCGCACGAGTACGGGCACCACGTGCAGAACCTGATGGGCACGCTGACCCGCGCGCAGGACGGGCGCACGGGCGAGGACAGCAACGCGGTCAAGGTCGAGTTGCAGGCCGACTGCTACGGGGGCGTGTGGGCACGGCACGCGACGCGCACGCCCACCGAGTCCACCGGCAGGCCGCTGATCACGAGCCTGACCGACGCGGACATCCGCGACGGCCTCGACGCCGCGGCCGCGGTCGGCGACGACCGGATCCAGGAGCGGTACCAGGGCCGGGTGACGCCGGAGACCTGGACGCACGGGTCCGCGCAGCAGCGGCAGCAGTGGTTCTACCGGGGGTTCGAGAGCGGCGACATGGCGCAGTGCAACACCTTCCGGTGAGGCCCTGCTAGGCCCCGCCGGTGTGCACCTGGAACGCCGCCCTGCGGACCGCCTTCGCGAGCGCCGGGTCGGGGTGCGCGGCGGCCAGCGCGACGAGGACCTGCACCGTGCGCGGGTGTCCGACGGCGCGCACCTCCGCGATCAGCGCGGGCACCGTGGGCTGCACCGCGGCCTCCAAGTGCCGTACGAGGAGGGGGGCTTCGCCGTGGTCGGCGACGGCGGCAGCGGTGTCCACCCACAGCCAGGTCGCCTCCTCGCGGCTGAGCACCGTGTGGACGTCCTCGGGGTCGGCGCCCTCGTACTCGGCGAGCCACAGCAGGACGTAGGGGCGCAGGTGCGGGTCGTCGCAGGCGCGGCGGACCTCGGGTTCGGCGGGGGCGCCGACGACGCGCAGCGCCTCGAAGGCGAGGCCGCGCAGCAGGGCGTCCTCGCCGCGGGCGGCGTCGAGGAGTTCGGTGACGGCGGCATTGGTGTCGCGGGCGGCGAGCCAGGCCCGGTACTCGTCGCGGGCCGCCTTGGGGCGCAGGCGGGCGCAGCCGCGCAGCATGTCCTCGGCGGAGACCTCGATGTTGCCCGCCGGGGACTGGGCGGCGACGCAGATCTGCTCCAGGCGGACCCAGACCGCCCAACTGCCCAGCGGGGTAAGGGTGGCGTGCCCCTCGTCGTAGGTGAGCGCGCCGACGGCGGCGAGGCAGCCGAGGGCCCAGTCGAGGAGGGGGCTGAGGGGCGTGTCCTGCGGGGCGACCGGTTCCGGCTGCGGCCCCGGGCCCACGGGGATCTCGCAGCGTTCCGTGCGCAGTTCGGTGACCCGCTGGTCCAGGAGGTCGAGGAGCTGGGCGGCGGCGACCGGGCCCGCCATCAGCTGGAGGAAGCTCAGCAGTTGCGGCATCGCCTCGACGGCCTCGGCGACCGCGGCCGGGCCGACCTCGTCCGGTGCCTGGTGGACCAGCGACCACGCGTCGAACAGGGCGACCCAGCCGCGCAGTACGGCGGTGTCGTCGCGGTCCCAGGCGCGCAGCCGCCAGCCGGGGCGGGCGCTGGCGCCGTGCACCTCGACGAGGCCCGCGAGGCGGGCGGTGTCCCAGTCGGCGCGGACCTGATCGACCGTCAACCCGAGGTCGTCGGCGGCGCGGAGCGCGGTGACGTCGGCGAGAGTGCCCTTGCCGTCGCGGGCGGCCATGTCGTTGCCGGGGCCGATCTTGGCGTCCGCCCAGCGGGCCACGCGGACGGCGTCGACGAGGCCGCGGCGGGCGGCGCGGGCCAGCTCCGCGGGGGGTGGGGTGCCCTCCGGGGGGCGGGGGGCCGGACGGCGTGCGGCGACCGGCCGCGGGGTCGGGGCGGCCAGGGGCTGGCGGCGCGGGCTGACGAGTCGGAGCCGGGAGTCGCGCGGGGTACGGGACGTCACGTAGGGCAGTCTCGCGGTTGACGGTCAGTTTTCCCAAAACGGGGGGCCGTCCGGCGGTTTCGCGGGTGGCGGGTGGGTGGGCGGGGCGTAGTGCGCCGGGCGGTCACATGAGGGGTGTCAGGAAGCGGCGCAGGGCCTCCTCGTACGCCTTCGGGTCCGCGTTCCACATCGCGCCGTGCGGGGCGTCGTCCACCTCGTGGAGCGTCACCAGGTCAGGGCGGGACGCCGCCAGGCGGCGGGAGAGGGCCCAGGGGGCCACCTCGTCGCCGGGTCCGTGGATCAGGAGCGTGGGGACGTGGAGGGAGTGCGGGTCGGCGGCCTCGGTCAGGCGGTCGCCGCTGAGGCCCGTGCGGCCCTGGGCGGCGCGGACCGCGAGCGGGAGGAGGGGGCCCGGGGTGCGGCGGGCGCGGGCCAGGGTGCGCAGCGTGGCCTCCCAGCCGAGCACCGGCGAGTCGAGGACCAGGCCCTTGATCCGGTCGCGCAGCGCCGAGTGGGCGGCGGCGTGCAGGGCCATCGCGGCGCCGGTCGAGAAGCCGAGCACGATGACGTCGCGGGCGCCGTAGCGCGCGGCGTAGCGGATCGCGGCGTCGAGGTCGCGCCACTCCGTCTCGCCGAGGTGGTTCAGGCCGTCCGGGGAGCGGGGCGCGCCGAGGTCGCCGCGGTAGCCGAGCGAGAGCACCGGGAACTGGTGGTGGTGCAGGAACTCCATGAGGTTCATGGGGTGTTCGCGGGTGGTGCCGAGGCCGTGCACCGCGATCACCCAGGTGTCCCGGACGCCGGGCACGAACCACGCGGGCAGCGCTCCCAGTTCGCCGGGCACGTCGACGTCGGCGTGGTCGAGGCCGAGCGCGGACTTGGGGTCGCCGATGTGCACCTGGGGCGTGAGCCAGCCCTTGGCGCCGGGTTCGAGGGTGCCGTGGGTGACCCGTTCCAGGCGGCGTACGACGGTGTCGGCGGAGGTCGTGGCGGATTCGACGACCGGTCCTACGACCGCGTGGTAGCCGTCGCCCTGGAGCCCGTAGGTGCCGGGGCGCAGCGAGGCCAGGTCGCGGGTCAGGGTGACCTGGCCCGCGGCGGTGGCATGCACGGTGAGTCGCGGCTCGGTGGGCAGCGGGCGGCCCGAGGGCGCCTTGAGCGCTGCGTCGCTGGCCAGCCGGCCGGCGGCGATCGCGGCGGCCGAGGCTCCTATCACGGCGGTGACGGCTGCGGCCGTCGCTTTGGCGGTGCGCACCCGTCCAGTGTCGGGTGCCGCGCCCGCCCCGGCCAGTGGGGCGACGGCTCGGGGTGACGCCGCCCCGCGCTTCAGGCCTCCCGTGCTTCAGGGCCTGCCGTGCTTCTCAGGCCTGCCGCTGCCCGTAGCCGCTCAGCCGCTCCCCCACCTCGCGCAGCTGCTCGTCGGTGAGGATCGAGGGGGTCAGGCCGGGGACGGAGTGGGCGGTGAGCCACAGGCGGCACATCCACTCCAGCTGGGCGGTGCGGTCGTAGGCGGCGGCGAGGGTGTCTCCGTAAGTGAGGGTGCCGTGGTTCTGGAGCAGGCACCCCGTGCGGTCGGCCAGCGCGCGCAGCATGTTCTCGGCCAACTCTCGGGTTCCGTACGTGGCGTAGGGGGCCACGCGGACGGGTCCGCCGAGTGCGGCCGTCATGTAGTGGACGGGCGGGAGTTCGGTCACGAGCGTGGAGACCGCGGTGGCGTGCACGGCGTGGGTGTGCACGACGGCGCGGGCGCCGGTGTGCCGGTAGGCGGCGAGGTGCATGGGGAGTTCGCTGGTCGGCCTGAGGGTGCCGGCGCGCTGTTCGCCGTCGAGGCCGACCGCGACGAGGTCGTCGGGGCCGAGCTTCTCGTACGGGACGCCGGTCGGCGTGACGAGGACGGTGTCGCCCACCCGGACCGAGACATTGCCGGAGGTTCCGACGACGAGGCCGTCGGTCACGGTGCGGCGGGCCGTCGCCACCAGCTCCCGCCATGCCTCGTCGAGCTCCTGCGGCTCCCGGGGTTCCCGTGGTTCCTGTGGTTCCTGTGGTTCCTGGAATTCCGCCATGGCGCGCATCCTGCCAGCCGCCGCCGTTGCGGATCTCAATCCTCCGAATTCTTCAAATGGTGATTGATCCCTCCTCATTCCGATTGGCCTGTCTTTAACGGGCAATTGGCGATCTACCGCTACTCTCTGGGAGATCTCTGACGATTTGTCATGCACGTCGCTTTCGGGGGGCACCATGGTTTCTGTCCGTCGCACCCGCATCGCCGCGGTCACGTCCGTCGCCGCCCTGACCATCGGCGGGACCCTGCTCGCGGAGCTGCCGGCCCAGGGCGCGGGCAAGCCGCGCGGGCACGACGTCTCTTCGCACCAGAAGAACGTGAACTGGCAGAAGGCGAAGAACAAAGGGGCCCGGTTCGTCTACGTGAAGGCGACCGAGTCGACGAGCTACCGCAACCCCTATTTCTCGCGGCAGTACAACGGCGCCCGCAGCGCGGGCCTCATCCGTGGCGCGTACCACTTCGCGCTGCCCCACAAGTCGTCCGGCAAGGCGCAGGCCTCGTACTTCGTGCGCAATGGCGGGGGCTGGCGGCGGGACGGCTGGACGCTGCCGCCCGCGCTCGACATCGAGTACAACCCGTACAGCACCAAGCACCCCTGTTACGGGCTGCGGAAGTCGACGCTGGTGTCCTGGATCAAGTCGTTCAGCGACCAGGTCACGCGCAGCACCGGGCGCCGTCCGGTCATCTACACCAACGCCCGGTGGTGGAAGAAGTGCACCGGCAACAGCCGGGCCTTCGCCGCCAACCACGCGTTGTGGCTCGCCCGGTACGACGAGAGCGCTGGCGCACTACCGGCGGGCTGGAACTACTGGACGTTCTGGCAGTACGACAACAGCGGCCGGCTGCCCGGTGATCAGAATCTCTTCAATGGCTCGATGACCCAGCTCAAGCGGTTCGCGAGGGGGTAGTCGAAGGGCCTGGCGCCGCGTGTTCCGTGAGGAGCCGCGGCTCCAGCTTCCCTGCCCGGTGCAGTACGGCTTGCTCCCGCTCGTCCAGGACGAGCCGGGACAGGCCCCGCCGGCCCTTGTTTTCGATCATGTAGCCGTACGGCGGCCGTCCGCCGGTCCACCCGCCGTCTTCGGCCTTCGCCTGAAGTCCGCCTTGGGTGCGGTCGCGGATGTTCTCGCGCTCCTCTTCGGCGTAGTCGGCATCCTTGCGCATCCGGCTGCGGCCCTGCGAGGTCGAGTTGTCGTAGTTCTTCTTGACCACGTGGACGTAGATGCCGAGGTCTTCCAGCTCCCACACCCAGCGCCAGAAGGCGCGGCCAGTACGCCCGATCACGCGTCCTTCATGGACCGCAACCATGTCGAACGGGCGCGGTTCCTGCCTCGCCGACTCCATCAGGCGCTTCAGGTCGGGGCGCTCGTGCGCTTCCAGGCTTCCGCTCAGCCCTTCGTCGGCGAAGACGTCGACCATGGCCCAACCGCGTTCCTTGATGCGCTTGACCACACGCTTGCCGGTGTAGTCGATGCCGTAGCCCTTGGCCTGATCCTCGGTGGACACCCGGAGGTAGGCGACTGCCCGCAGCTGGCCGGGCTCTGCGACCTGGAGAACGGCCCCGGTGGACCGAAGCAGCGCCTCCATTCCATTCTGGGGCTCAGCAGAGGCGGGCAGGCCCGCACCCTGATCAACGGCACTCATGAGAGCCTGTGTCATGTCAGTCCCTTCGCGACTGGCCAGGCGCCCCGGCGCCTGGGCCCCGGTGACGTTGACACGCCGGTCCTCACACGACCCCCTGTTCTGCTGTCCTGCTGGAACTTCGAGCAGCCCCAGAGCGGCCAGGAGCTCGGCTTCGAGGGCCGCACGCTCAGCCGGCCGCGAGCCGTCGGGCAGATCTTCGCCCGGGGCGACTCGGTGACCTGGCAGGACTTGCGCAACCCTGCGGGTAGAGCTGCGCACGATCACCGACGTGATCGCCCCTTGAGCATTCCAAATCGTCAGCGCACTTTGCGGTGCGCTGGCGTGGCCTCAAGGTTGAAGAGAGACCTCCCCCAAACGCCCGTCCCAGGACGGGTGCTGGAAGGGCTACCGGCCGCGGAAGCAGAGGCAGAGGCAGAGGATCAACGCCGCGATGCTGTCGGACAGCACCGCCACGGACAGATCTCCAAGCCATCGCTTCACGCGGCCGTAGTTCTGGTTGGCCTTGATCTGCGACGCCCATCCTTTGAAGCGACTGACCGACTCGCGGCAGCGCTCCCACTTCCGGGCAAGCAACATGCGCAGGCGTATGCCGTTCTTCCTCGAATCCCCATGAGCAGTACATACGTGCACGCCTGCACGTGTAGCCCGAAGAGCCTCATGGCTACCCAGCGGGGAGCCGAGGAAGAGACGTGTCCTCGGGGAAGTAGATCGGAGCCAAGGGGCGGCTGTTGGGGAAAAGAGCAGATCCGTGTGCCCCCGAGCACGTCATCATCGCGTCGGCCAACGAGACCGAACGAGCGGCCGCGCGAACCGCTCCGCGGGCACCGCGGGGACTCCGGCCGGCCTCAAGCCCGGCCTCGCAGGCCACGTTCACGTGGAGTGTGATGATCGTCATCACGGCGTCGCGGACACGGAGCAACCCGGGGCGGTTTGCCGATGCTCGGGCATGGTTCCCCATGCACATCGCTCCAATCTCGAGACTTTGTGCGTTTATACGATTGCCGTGCGTAGTGGACGCCCAGGGGCCTCCGCCAGTTCATCTTCCGTTCACCCGGCCTCCTTACGTTCATGAAGGCTTCGGCGAGACTGCCGTGGTCAGCGCCTCCGTACGCAACCTGAAACGGATCCCGGATATGGCACTTGATGCCACGCTGCTCCTAGCGATCGTGATCGTTACCGCGCTGGTCTTTGATTTCACCAACGGTTTCCACGACACCGCCAACGCGATGGCTACGACCATCTCGACCGGCGCCCTCAAGCCGAAGACGGCGGTGGCCATGTCCGCCGTGCTGAACCTCGTCGGAGCGTTCCTCTCCGTCGAAGTCGCGAAGACGATCTCCGGCGGCATCGTCAATGAGGACGGCCTCAAGACAGAGGTCATTTTCGCGGCGCTGGTGGGCGCCATCCTCTGGAATCTGCTGACCTGGCTGCTCGGCCTGCCGTCCAGCTCCTCGCACGCCCTGTTCGGTGGCCTCATCGGCGCCGCGGTCATGTCGATGGGCTGGTCCTCGGTCAACGGCGGCACCGTCGTCACGAAGGTGCTGCTGCCCGCGGTGGCCGCCCCGCTCGTCGCCGGCATCGCCTCGATGCTGGCCACCCGCCTCACGTACCGCATCAGCAGGAAGACGGACGAGAAGGCGACCGCCAAGGGCTACCGCGCCGGGCAGATCGCCTCCGCCGGTCTCGTCTCCCTCGCGCACGGCACGAACGACGCGCAGAAGACGATGGGCATCATCACCCTCGCCCTGATCACCGGTGGCGTCATCGCGCCGCACGCCGACCCGCCGCTGTGGGTCATCGTCTCGGCCGGTCTGGCCATCGCCCTCGGCACCTACCTGGGCGGCTGGCGCATCATCCGCACCATGGGCAAGGGCCTCACCGACCTCGCCCCGCAGCAGGGCTTCGCCGCGCAGACCAGTGCGGCGACGGCGATCCTCGCCTCCTCGCACCTGGGCTTCTCGCTCTCCACCACGCAGGTCTGCTCCGGCGGTGTGATGGGCGCGGGCCTCGGCCGCAAGGGCGGCGTGGTCCGCTGGTCGACCGCCACCCGGATGTTCGTCGCGTGGGGTCTGACCCTGCCGGCCGCCGGTCTGGTGGGCGCGGGCGCCGAGTTCCTGACGAAGCAGGGCCCGTGGGGCATCGGCCTCACCGCCGCGCTGCTCGTGATCGGTTCGGCGGTCATCTGGAAGCTGTCGCGCCGCAACTCCATCGACCACACCAACGTCACGGCGGACGAGCCGCACGCCAGCACTCCGCAGGAGGCTCCCGGCGTCGTGACGACCGCGATCGCCTCGGTCACCCCGCCGCCGGCGGGCACGGTCGAGTCGGAGGCGGCGATCCCGGCCCAGCCGACGAAGGCCGCGTCGGTGAACGACTCCGCGCGCGCCGCCGGCGCCACGCTGTAAGAAAGCAGGACCAGCTATGAAGATCGACTGGGCGGCCCTCGGCTCCGTGTTCGGCGTCAGTCTCGTCGTCACCGTGGCCCTCGTCGGCCTGTTCACCCTCGGCATCGTGGGCCTCTCCAAGAAGGAGTCCGCGGCGCGGGACGGTGGCTCGGCGGCGGTCGCGACGTCCGGGGCGTATGTCTGCTTCGCGCTGTGCGCGGCGGCCGTGGCCTACGGGATCTATCTGATCGTGGCCTGACGGCGTGTGAGCGTACGAAGGCGGGGTGTCGGGACAGTGGGTGTTGTCCCGGCACCCCGCTTACGTACGCGCGCGCTGCGACCTCGTATACTTCCACCGCCATATACGGCAGCAGTTGAGGAAGCCGGTGCGAATCCGGCGCGGTCCCGCCACTGTGAGCCCTGCTTCGGCAGGTCGAGCCAGGAACTCTCGCTGCCGGTCTCGTCGAACCAGGGCGTGGACACCCTGAGTGAGGACAACTACCGCCATGTTCGCCCCGCGCGGCGTCTGGCGGCCCGAACGCGTGTATGCGTGCGGTGCCGCTGCCGGAGTGCTCGCCGATCTTCTTCTTGGTGATCCGCGCCGTGGGCATCCCGTCGCCGGATTCGGGCGTACGGCGGCGGCCGTCGAGCGCCGGCTGTGGCGCGACCACCGTGGCGCGGGCGCCCTGCACACCGTGGTGTGTGCCGGTGGCGCCGCCGGACTCGCCGCGGCCGCCACCCTTCTCGTACGCCGCTCCCCCGCCGCCTCCGTCGCGCTGACGGCCGCCGCGACCTGGGCCGCGCTCGGCGGCACCTCGCTCGGCCGCGAGGCACGGAACGTAGGAGCCGCCCTGGAGGCCGGGGACGTGGAGCGGGCGCGGGAGTTGCTGCCGCGGCTGTGCGGGCGGGACCCGCAGGGGCTCGACGCCGACGGGATCGCGCGGGGCGTCGTCGAGTCCGTCGCCGAGAACACCTCCGACGCCGTCGTGGGCGCGCTCGTGTGGGGCGCGGTGGGCGGGGTGCCGGGGCTCGTCGCCTTTCGGGCGGTCAACACCCTCGACGCGATGGTCGGGCACAAGTCCGTGAAGTACCGGCGGTTCGGGTGGGCATCGGCCCGCCTAGACGACGTCGCCGGATGGCCGGGGGCCCGGCTCACCGGTGCCCTCGCCGTGCTCGCCGGTGGCCGTCCGCGGGAGGCGCTGAGTGCGTGGCGGGCGGACGCCGGGCGGCATCCGAGCCCCAACGCCGGTGTCGTCGAGGCCTCGTTCGCGGGCGCGCTCGGGGTGCGGCTCGGCGGGACCCTGGCGTACGGCGGGCGGGTCGAGCACCGGCCGGTGCTGAACGCGCCGGGGCGGGCGGTCGAAGTACGTGATGTGGATCGGGCCGTGCGCTTGTCGCGGCGGGTGTCTCTGCTGGCGTTGGGAGTCTGCGTGGGTGTGCGAGTCGTACGAGCCCGGGGGCGGCGATGACGGGCGGCGGGCTGCTCGTCGCGGGGACCACCTCCGACGCCGGGAAGAGTGTCGTCACCGCCGGGATCTGCCGGTGGCTGGTGCGGCAGGGCGTGAAGGTCGCGCCGTTCAAGGGGCAGAACATGTCCCTCAATTCGTTCGTGACCCGCGAGGGCGCCGAGATCGGGCGGGCGCAGGCCATGCAGGCGCAGGCCGCGCGGGTCGAGCCGAGCGCGCTGATGAATCCGGTGCTGCTGAAGCCGGGGAGCGACAGGAGCAGTCAGGTCGTGCTCATGGGGAAGCCCGTGGGCGAGTTGAGTGCGCGCGGGTATCACGGGGGGCGGCAGGCCGCCTTGCTGGACACCGTCGTCGGGTGTCTGGAGGAGTTGCGGGCCAGTCATGACGCGGTGATCTGTGAAGGGGCCGGGTCGCCCGCCGAGATCAATCTGCGGCGCACCGACATCGTGAACATGGGGCTCGCGCGGGCCGCCCGGCTGCCGGTGCTCGTGGTGGGCGACATCGACCGGGGCGGGGTGTTCGCCTCGTTCTTCGGGACGACCGCGTTGCTCGCGCCGGAGGACCAGGAGTTGCTCGCCGGGTATCTGGTGAACAAGTTCCGGGGGGATGTGAGCCTGCTGGAGCCCGGTCTCGACATGCTCAAGTCGCTTACGGGACGCGCCACTTACGGCGTGCTGCCGTTCCAGCACGGCCTCGGCATCGACGAGGAGGACGGGCTGCGGGTGTCCCTGCGCGGGGCCGTACGCGAGTCCGTCGTGGCGCCGCCGGTGGGCGAGGACGTGCTGCGGGTCGCGGTGTGCGCGGTGCCGCTGATGTCGAACTTCACCGATGTGGACGCGCTGGCCGCCGAGCCGGGTGTCGTCGTGCGGTTCGTGGACCGGGCCGAGGAGTTGGCCGACGCGGATCTGGTGATCGTGCCGGGGACGCGCGGGACCGTGCGGGCCCTTGAGTGGCTGCGTGAGCGTGGGCTCGCGGATGCGCTCGCGCGGCGGGCGGCCGAGGGGCGGCCCGTGCTCGGGATCTGCGGCGGGTTCCAGTTGCTCGGCGAGCGCATCGAGGACGAGGTGGAGTCGCGGGCCGGGGTCGTCGACGGGCTCGGGCTGCTTCCCGTACGAGTGCGGTTCGCGGCGGAGAAGACGCTCGCGCGGCCGGTCGGGGAGGCGCTCGGGGAGTACGTCGAGGGGTACGAGATCCATCACGGGGTGGCCGAGGTGGGGGGCGGAGAGGCGTTCCTGGACGGGTGCCGGGTTGGTTCCGTGTGGGGGACGCATTGGCATGGGTCGCTGGAGGCCGATGGGTTTCGGCGGGCGTTCTTGCGGGTGGTTGCCGGGGCGGCGGGGCGGAGGTTTGTGCCGGCGGCGGATACGTCGTTCGAGGCGTTGCGGGAGGAGCAGCTCGATCGGTTGGGGGATCTGGTCGAGCGGTATGCCGATACGGATGCGTTGTGGCGGTTGATCGAGGGGGGTGCGCCCAGCGGGTTGCCGTTTGTTGCGCCTGGGGCGCCCAGGGCGCCGGGGTGAGAGGTCGCCCCCGCCGTCCCGTCCCGCCCCGTCCCGTCCCGTCCCGTCCCGTCCCCGGGGGCTGTGCCCCCGGACCCCCCTAAAAGATTGCGCCCCGCAGCGGAGCTGCAAAGAGACACAGCCCCGCGCCCCTGAATCGTTGGAGGTACTTTCTCGATGAATGCTCCCTATCCGTTCACTGCCGTTGTCGGGCAGGAGGATTTGCGGCTCGCTCTGTTGTTGAACGCTGTGTCGCCTGCCGTGGGTGGGGTGCTCGTGCGGGGGGAGAAGGGGACCGCGAAGTCCACCGCCGTGCGGGCCCTGTCCGCGCTCATGCCGAGTGTCGACGTCGTGTCCGGGTGCCGGTTCTCGTGTGAGCCGGGGGCCGTGGATCCGCAGTGCCCCGATGGGCCGCACGAGGAGACTCCGGGTGTTCAACGGGACGCCCGGATGGTCGAGTTGCCGGTCGGCGCCTCCGAGGACCGGCTCGTCGGCGCGCTCGACATCGAGCGGGCGCTCGCCGAGGGCGTGAAGGCGTTCGAGCCGGGGCTGCTCGCCGACGCGCATCGCGGGATCCTGTACGTCGACGAGGTCAACCTGCTCCACGATCACCTCGTCGACCTGCTGCTCGATGCCGCCGCCATGGGGGCGTCGTACGTGGAGCGCGAAGGGGTGTCCGTGCGGCATGCCGCGCGTTTCCTGCTCGTCGGGACCATGAACCCCGAAGAGGGCGAGCTGCGGCCGCAGTTGCTCGACCGGTTCGGGCTGACCGTGGAGGTCGCCGCGTCGCGGGAGCCGGAGCAGCGCGTCGAGGTCGTCAAGCGGCGGCTCGCCTACGACGACGACCCCGACGGGTTCGCGGGGCGCTGGGCCGAGGACGAGGCCGAGGTGCGGGCGCGGATCGTCGCCGCGCGCGAGCTGTTGCCCCAAGTGCGGCTCGGTGACCGGGCGTTGACGCAGATCGCGGCGACGTGTGCGGCCTTCGAGGTGGACGGCATGCGCGCCGACATCGTGATGGCGCGGACGGCCACCGCGCTCGCCGCCTGGGCCGGGCGCACCGACGTACTCGCCGAGGACGTACGGCAGGCGGCGCTGCTCGCGCTGCCGCACCGCAGGCGCCGAAACCCCTTTGACGCGCCGGGACTCGACGAGGACAAGCTCGACGAGACGCTGGACGAGTTCGGACCCGAGGACGAGCCGGACCCCGACCCCGACAACGAGCCGGACAACGGGTCGGATCCGGACGACGATCCCGACGGCGGGCCCGACGGTGGCGGTCCCGGTGGTGGTGGCGTGCCGCCGCAGGACGGGCCGCACGACCAGCCCCAGGACGCGCAGGACACTCCGTCCGCCGGTGACGACGACCCCGCCGAATCCCCGGAGGAGCCCGCCGCCGCACCCGCGTCCGCCTCCGGGGCGCCCGAGCAGAAGCCCGTCGCGGCCGGTGAACCCTTTCGTACGAAAATGCTGAGTGTGCCGGGGCTCGGTGAAGGGGCCGCCGGGCGGCGGTCGCGGGCGCGGACCGAGCACGGTCGTACCACCGGGGCCACCCGCCCCCAAGGCGCCCTGACCAAGCTGCACTTGGCCGCCACCGTGCAGGCCGCCGCCCCGCACCAGCGGGCGCGTGGGCGCAGCGGGCGGGGTCTCGTCGTGCGCCGCGACGATCTGCGGCAGGCGACCCGCGAGGGGCGCGAGGGGAACCTCGTCCTGTTCGTGGTCGACGCCTCCGGGTCGATGGCGGCGCGGCAGCGGATGACCGCCGTCAAGGGCGCCGTGCTTTCGCTGCTGCTCGACGCGTACCAGCGGCGCGACAAGGTCGGGCTCGTGACGTTCCGGAAGACGGGGGCGGAGGTCGCCCTGCCGCCCACGTCGAGCGTGGACGCGGCGGCGGCCCGCCTTGAGTCGCTGCCGACCGGTGGGCGCACCCCGCTGGCGGCCGGGCTGCTGAAGGCGCACGAGGTGCTGCGCGTGGAGCGGCTGCGGGATCCGGCGCGGCGGCCGTTGCTGGTCGTCGTGACGGACGGGCGGGCGACCGGTGGGCCCGAGCCCGTGAAGCTGGCGGGGCGTGCGGCCGGGCTGCATGCCGCCGAGGGCACGGCGAGCGTCGTCGTCGACTGCGAGACCGGCATGGTGCGGCTCGGGCTCGCCGGGCAGCTGGCCGGTCAACTCGGCGGCACGGCCGTGTCGTTGGACGAGTTGCGGGCGGACTCGATCGCCGGGCTCGTGAAGGACGTGACCACCGGAACGCAGAACATCACCAGGAGGGCCGCTTAATGCCGCAGGGACAGCCGAGTGTCGTACCGAACGACGGACTGACGACACGTCAGCGCCGCAACCGTCCGCTGGTGTTCGTGCACACGGGCGTCGGCAAGGGCAAGTCGACGGCCGCGTTCGGGCTCGCGCTGCGGGCCTGGAACCAGGGGTGGCCGATCGGGGTGTTCCAGTTCGTCAAGTCGGCGAAGTGGAAGGTCGGCGAGGAGAACGCGCTCAAGACGCTCGGCGCGACCGGCGAGGGCGGCACCGTGGCCTGGCACAAGATGGGCGAGGGCTGGTCGTGGGTGCAGCGCGACGATCAGGCCGACAACGAGGAGAAGGCGCGCGAGGGCTGGGAGCAGGTCAAGCGGGACCTGGCCGCCGAGACGTACAAGCTGTACGTGCTCGACGAGTTCGCCTATCCGATGCACTGGGGCTGGATCGACGTCGATGATGTGGTGGAGACACTGCGGGACCGGCCCGGTCAGCAGCACGTCGTCATCACGGGCCGCAACGCCCCTGAGAAGCTGGTGGAGTTCGCGGATCTCGTCACCGACATGTCGAAGGTGAAGCACCCGATGGACGCGGGTCAGAAGGGCCAGCGGGGCATCGAGTGGTGAGCACGACCGTGGATGTGCCTCGGCTCGTCGTCGCCGCGCCGGCCTCCGGCACCGGCAAGACGACCGTGGCGACGGGGCTGATGGCGGCGTTCGCCGAGCGCGGGGTCGCCGTGTCGCCGCACAAGGTGGGGCCCGACTACATCGACCCCGGGTACCACGCGCTGGCGACGGGGCGCCCGGGGCGGAACCTCGACGCGTACATGTGCGGGCCCGAGCTGGTCGCGCCGCTGTTCGCGCACGGGGCGGACGGGTGTGAACTCGCCGTCGTGGAGGGCGTGATGGGGCTCTTCGACGGGGCGTCGGGGGAAGGTGAGCTGGCGTCCACCGCGCATGTCGCGAAGCTGCTGAAGGCGCCGGTCGTGCTCGTCGTGGACGCCTCGTCGCAGTCGCGGTCCGTCGCGGCGCTGGTGCACGGGTTCGCGTCCTTCGACCCCGAGGTGCGGCTCGCGGGGGTGATCCTCAACAAGGTCGGCTCCGACCGGCACGAGGAGTTGCTCCGCGAGGCGATGGAGGAGGTTGGCGTTCCGGTGTACGGGGCGCTGCGGCGGACGCCTCAAGTGGCGACGCCGGCGCGGCACTTGGGGCTTGTGCCGGTGGCGGAGCGGAGTGCGGGGGCGGTGGATTCTGTGCGGGCCGCTGCCGCGATGGTGCGGGAGGGGTGTGATCTGGAGGGGTTGCTGGGGTTGGCGCGGTCGGCGGCGCCGCTTTTGACGTCGGCGTGGGATCCGCGTGGTCCGGGAGTGTTCGGCGGAGCCGGGGTTGAGGTCGCGGGGCTCTGCCCCGGGCCCCGCTCCTCAATCGCCGGAGGGGCTGAAATTGGCGGAGGCGGGGGTGCGGACGCGGGGCTCCGCCCCGGGCCCCGCTCCTCAAACGCCGGAGGGGCTGAAAATGCCGGAGCCGGGGGTGCGGACGCGGGGCTCCGCGCCTCAAACGCCGGCGGGGCTGGATTTGCCGGGCCCGTCGTCGCGGTGGCTGGTGGGGCTGCGTTCACCTTCTCGTACGCCGAGCACGCGGAGTTGTTGCGGGCGGCGGGGGCGGAGGTCGTGGGGTTTGATCCGTTGCGGGACGAGGGGTTGCCGGAGGGGACCGGGGCGGTGGTGATCGGGGGTGGGTTTCCCGAGGTGTACGCCCCTGAGTTGTCCGCCAATGAGCGGCTGCGCAAGGCCGTGGCCGAGGTGGCGCGGGCCGGGGCTCCGGTCGTCGCCGAGTGTGCGGGGCTGCTCTATCTCGCGCGGTCGCTCGACGGGCAGCCGATGTGCGGGGTGCTCGACGCGGACGCGAAGATGTCGGGGCGGCTCACGCTCGGCTATCGCGACGCCGTGGCCGTCAGCGACAGCGTGCTGGCCCCGGCCGGGGCGCGGCTGCGCGGACACGAGTTCCACCGGACCGTGCTGGAGCCGGGCGCCGGGCCCGCGCCCGCCTGGGGCATGCGGCTTCCGGAGCGGCGCGTCGAGGGCTTCGTACAGGGCGGCGTGCACGCCAGTTATCTGCACACGCACTGGGCGGCGCGGCCGGACATCGCGCGGCGCCTGGTCGAGCGGTGCGGCAGGCCGTGAACCCGTCAGCCCGCGATGCCCACCACGAGCCAGATGAACGCCGCGCCCGCCACCGTGCACAGCAGCGTCGAGCGAGCCGGGTGCTCGTGGTGGGCCTCGGGGAGGATCTCGGCGGCGGCCAGGTACAGCAGCACGCCGCCGAAGAATCCGAGATAGCCGCCGAGCAATTGCTCCGGAATGGTGAACAGGAGCGTCGAAGCGGCGCCCACGACGGGCGCGCAGGCGTCCGCGAACAGCATGATCAGCGCCTTGCGGCGGGCGTTCCCGTACAGCCGGGTGATCGTGTACGTGTTGAAGCCGTCGGCGAAGTCGTGGGCGATCACGGCGAGTGCGACGGCCGCGCCCATGCCGCCGCCGATCTGGAAGGCGGCGCCGATCGCCATGCCGTCCATCAGGCTGTGCCCGACCATCGCGGACGCCGCCGTGAGGCCCACCTCGGGCGCCCGGCCGTTCGCCCCCTCCTCCGCCCCGTGGGCGGCCTGGCGGCGGGCCAGCAGGTGCTCCATGATGTGCGCGCCGAGGAATCCGGCGACGAACAGGAGCAGCGCCGCCGGCACCCCGAACACCTCTCCGCCCGCCGCCTCCAAGGCCTCCGGCAGCAGGTCGAGACCGACGACGCCGAGCATCAGGCCACCGGCGAGGCCGAGCACCAGGTGGCGCCGGTCGGTGACCCGCTGCGCGGTCCAGCCGCCGACCAAGGTCATCACAAAGGCGCTCAGCGCCACGATCACGGCCATGGACCCTTGCTAACCCATCCGGGGGTCTCCCCGCACATCCGGCACCGGGGTGTGGTCGTCGGGGTCGGTGCCCGCGCGGGCGTTCCCGTGGCCGAGGTGCTCGGGCTCGTCCGCCGCGTTCTCGCCGAGGCGGGCGTGGGCGTGGCGGATGTCCTGGCGCTCGCGACGGTCGACACGAAGGGCCGTGAGCCCGGCGTCGTGGCGGCGGCCGAGGCGCTGGGCGTGCCCCTGGAGACGTACGGCGCCGGGCGGCTCGCCGCCGTCCCCGTGCCGCATCCGTCCGCGCGCGCCCGCGACGCCGTGGGCACCCCGTCGGTCGCCGAGGCCGCCGCGCTCGTACGCGGTGGTGAACTGCTCGTCCCGAAGCGGACGTCGACCGGGGCGGGCGGCGGGCCCGGCCGGGTGACGTGTGCGGTGGCGCGGCCCGGGTAGGGACCGCCCGGTTCCGCTCTCCCCGCCCCCCTCCCTTTGACTTCCTGCAAGGAGCCCGACCCATGCACACCCCTCCCCCGGCCCTGCTCGCGGCCTTGCGGCAGCGGCTCGACGACGTTCTGGGCGGCGGCGCCCGCACCCCTCGCGACCGGGCCGATGTGACGGTGCTGCTCGTGGGGCCCGGCTCCGCGGACTCCGCCGCCAACGCCGAACTCGGCGCCGCCGCGCGGATGTTGTGGGAGGGCAGCGGTTACGCGGGGGTGGAACCGGCCTACGTTTCGGGGGCCGCGCCGGACGTGCCCGCCGGGCTCGAACGGTGTGCCGCGCTCGGCGCGCGGCGGATCGTCGTGCTGCCGTACGAGGGTGTGGCGTCGGAGCGGCTTTGGGCGCAGGCCGAGGGGTGGGCGGCGGCGCGTCCGGAGGTGGCGGTGCGGTGCGCGCCCGTACCTGACGTGCCGGATCCGGTCGAGGGGCCCGATCTGCGGCACCACGGTGACGCCGAAGTCCGGGACGACGGCGAGAAGTTGACCGATCTCGCGGTGAACGTGCGCACGGGTACGCCGCCTTCGTGGTTGCGGGAGGAGATCGCCGGGTCGTTGGAGGGGCTCGCGGCGTACCCCGACGGGCGCGCCGCGCGGGCCGCCGTGGCGGCGCACCACGGGGTGCCGGCGGAGCGGGTGCTGCTCACGGCCGGGGCGGCGGAGGCGTTCGTGCTGCTCGCGCGGGCGTTGCGGGTACGCAGGCCCGTCGTCGTACATCCTCAATTCACCGAGCCCGAGGCGGCGTTGGAGGATGCCGGGCACGCGGTGGGGCGGGTGTTGCTCAGGGAGGAGGACGGGTTCCGGCTCGATCCGCGGCTCGTTCCGTACGACGCGGATCTGGTGGTCGTCGGCAACCCGACCAATCCGACGTCGGTGCTGCATCCGGCGGATCAACTGCGGAGGCTGGCGCGGCCGGGGCGGTTCCTGGTGGTCGACGAGGCGTTCATGGACGCGGTGCCGGGTGAGCGGGAGTCGTTGGCCGGGAGGACCGATGTGCCGGGGCTCGTGGTGCTGCGGAGCCTGACGAAGACGTGGGGGCTCGCCGGGTTGCGGGTCGGGTATGTGGTGGCGGAGCCGGAGGTGGTGGCGGCGCTTGAGCGGGCGCAGCCGTTGTGGCCGGTGTCCTCGCCCGCGTTGGTCGCGGCGCGGGCGTGTGTGTCGGCGCGGGGGGTCGCGGAGGCGGCGGACGCGGCGGCCGTGGTGGCGGCTGACCGGGAGCATCTGGTGGGGCTGCTCCACGGGTTGCGCCGCTTCGGGGTCTCGGTGGCCGGGCCTGCGGAGGGGCCGTTCGTGTTGGTGCGGGTGCCGGATGCGGGGGTTGTGCGGGAGCGGTTGCGGGGGGTCGGGTTCGCGGTGCGGCGGGGGGATACGTTTCCGGGGTTGGGGCGGGATTGGGTTCGGGTGGCGGTGCGGGGGCGGGAGACGAGTGAGCGTTTCGCTGCCGCGTTGGCCGGGGTTCTGGGCGGTACCCCTTCGGGTCACCGCGACCATTCCTCCCCTTGCGAGCGACCGGCGGGCCAATCCAGCCCCTGCGGCGAGCGACCAGCGGGCCAATCAAGCCCCTGCGGCGATTGAGCAGCGGGGTCCGGGGCAGCGCCCCGCGACCGTAACCGCCTACAGGGGTGAACGTCCCGGGGCGCTGCCCCGGACCCCGCGCCTCAAACGCCGGCGGGGCTGGAATTACCCCCGGCCCCGGCGGGCCATCGCCACCGCCCCGCCACCCGCGACAAGCAGCACGATCGCCCCACCCGCGATGAACGGAGTGAGTTCGTTGCCGCCCGTTTCGGCGAGGTCCTCCTGCTGTTGCGCGGCGGCGGGCTTTACCGGGGAGGCGGCTCGGTCACCCTGTGGCTTCGGCGCGGCCGCCTTCGGGGTCTCGCACGTGGCCTCGCCGAGCGTGACCTCGCCGTCGACCTCGGCGACGTTGAGGTTCAAGGGGTTGACGTGGACCTTGAGTTGGAGGGCGGAGGCGGCGGCCGTGGTGTCGGTCGTGGAGCGGTTGGAGAGGCCGAGGGTGACCTCGCCGACCTCAGGGACCTTGACGGAGGTCGTACCGCCCGCGGACAGCGTGATCTTCTTGCCGAGGATCGTGACGTCACCGAGCAGGTTCGACTCGGCGACCGGCTTCTCGCCCGCCACGCACACCGCACGGGACGTGACCTGGCCGACCTCGATGAGCGAGAGCAGCGGAAGGCCGGGGGCGTGGACCTTGGCGTGGGCGAGTTCGGTGCGGCCCTCCGCCCGCTCCCCCTCGACCGTGGCCTTGGCCTTGGCCGCGTCTGCGCGCAGCACGCTGAACGGCTGCCCGCCGTCGACCCCGTCCAACTGGGCGGTCAGCGCCGTCTTGTCGGCGCTCTTGGGCGCCCGCACCTCGTTCAGCGAGACCTTGAGCGGGACGTTCACGGTCTTGTTGAGGAGCGATACGTCGAGTCCGGTGCGGAGCACGACGGCGCCGGCCTTGCCGCCGCTGTGCTCGGTGGCCGCCGCGGCCGGGCCCGCGGTCGCGAGCAGCGTGGGGCCGAGGGCGAGCGCGGTGGCGGCGGTGGTCGCGGCGAGGCGGCGGGCGGTTGTGCGCCGGGTGGAGCTGGGCATGGTGGTGGGACCCCCAAGAGAGCAGAAGCGGGACAGCGCGGGACGGGACGGTCCCGCAGGCCAACTGGTCATCGTTGAGGGAATCTTTACGCACTTAGAGTGAACGATCAGCCACCCGTTGCGAGTTCACCCCATTGGGGAGTTTTCGTTCAGGTCTTCGAAACGGCCGGCTCGCGCGTTCCCCCGCTTCGCCTGCGCCCCACCGACGCCATTCACCCCACCACGTTCCCCCGCAGCACGATCCTCCGCGGCGCCGCCAACACCCGTACGTCCTCCCGGGGATCGGCCTCGTACACGACGAGGTCCGCGGACGCGCCCTCCTCAAGACCCGGGCGGCCGAGCCACTCCCGCGCTCCCCACGCCGTCGCCGAGAGCGCCTCGACGGGCGGGATGCCGGCCCGTACCAGTTCCTCGACCTCGCCCGCGACCAGGCCGTGCGCCAGCGAACCGCCCGCGTCCGTGCCCACGTAGACCGGGATTCCGGCGTCGTAGGCATTGCGGACCGTGTCGTAGCGACGGTCGTAGAGGCGGCGCATGTGGGCGGACCAGTCGGGGAACTTGGCCTCGCCGCCCGCCGCGAGGTCCGGGAACGTGGCGATGTTGACGAGGGTCGGGACGATGGCGACGCCGCGCTCCGCGAAGAGGGGGATCGTGTTGTCCGTCAAACCCGTCGCGTGCTCGATGCAGTCGATGCCCGCCTCGACCAGGTCGCGGAGCGAGTCCTCGGCGAAGCAGTGGGCCGTGACGCGGGCGCCGAGGCGGTGGGCCTCCGCGATCGCCGCCTCGACCGCCTCGCGCGGCCAGCAGGCGCTCAGGTCGCCGGTGCCGCGGTCGATCCAGTCGCCGACGAGCTTGACCCAGCCGTCGCCGCGCCGCGCTTCCTGGGCGACGTACGCGACGAGGTCGTCGGGCTCGATCTCGTGGGCGTAGTTGCGGATGTAGCGGCGGGTGCGGGCGATGTGGCGGCCCGCGCGGATGATGCGCGGCAGGTCCTCGCGGTCGTCGATCCAGCGGGTGTCGGACGGGGAGCCCGCGTCGCGGAGCAGGAGCGTCCCGTGGTCGCGGTCGGTGAGGGCCTGCTTCTCGGCGGTCTCGGCGGGGACCGGGCCGTGGGCGTCGAGGCCGACGTGGCAGTGCGCGTCGACCAGGCCGGGGAGTGTCCAGCCCTCGACCGTCGTGATGTCGAGCCCGGCCGTCACCGGCCGCTCGTACGTGATCCGGCCGTCCACCACCCACAGTTCGTCGCGTACGTCATCGGGCCCGGCCAGGACCCGGCCCTTCACGTGCAGTACCCCGCGAAGACTCATACGCGCAGCCTATGAGGCGGTGGGTACGCTCGACACCGGCACCCGTACGAACCCGTGAGCGAAGAGAGCACCACCGTGACGCACCCGTTTCTCGATCTGACACCGCTGAGCGCCGAGCACTTCGCCTCCATCGAGGACCGGGTCGCCCGGCTGATGGACACGTCGCAGGACGTGGTGATCATGCAGGGGGAGGCGCTGCTTCCGCTGGAGGGGGCGATCCGGGCCGCCGCCGGTCCCGGCACGGTCGCGCTGAACGTGATCACCGGTCCGTACGGGCAGACCTTCGGCGACTGGCTGCGCGACTGCGGGGCCACCGTGCACGACCTTGCGGTGCCCTTCCACACGGCCGTCACCGCGGAGCAGATCGGGCAGGCGCTCGCCGAGCACCCGGAGATCGACTTCGTCTCGCTGGTGCACGCGGAGGCCGCGACCGGCAACACCAACCCGGTCGCCGAGATCGGTGAAGTGGTGCGCAGGCACGGGGCGCTGTTCTACCTGGACGCCGTCGCCTCGATCGCCGCCGAGCCGGTGCTGCCGGACGCGTGGGGCGTGGACCTGTGTGTCATCGGGGCGCAGAAGGCGATGGGCGGGCCCGCCGGGGTCTCGGCGGTGTCCGTGAGCGCCCGCGCCTGGGAGCGGATGGCCGCGAACCCGAACGCGCCGCGGCACTCCTACCTCTCGCTGCTCGACTGGAAGCAGCGGTGGGTCGACGGCGGCCGCAAGGCGCTGCTGCACGCTCCGGCGCAGTTGGAGATGCTCGCTCTGGAGGCGTGCGTGGAGCGCATCGAGGGCGAGGGGCTCGACGCGTTGATGGCGCGGCACGCCACGGCGGCCGCCGCGACGCGCGCCGGAACGCTCGCGCTGGGCGGTGGACTTGAGCCGTATGTGCACGAAGCGCGGAACGCCGCTCCCGTCGCCACTACACTTCGCGCCCCGGCCGGCACGGACGCCCGTGAGCTGGTGGCCCGGGCGCTCGCGGTGGACCCGGTGCTTCCGCTGGTCGCGGGGGGTGGCGCGCTCGCTCAGGAGATGATCCGGGTGAACCACTACGGGCCGCAGGCGACACGCGGCGTCGTGCAGTCCTCGCTCGCCGCGCTCGGCGGGGCGCTCGCGGAGGCCGGGGTCGAGGTCGATCTGGAAGGGGCGCGAAAGGCCGTCGCAGCCGCCTGGGAATAGCCGGACCGGCGCGCGAACCGCCACCCATACCGGAGCGCGAAAAGACACACAGCACTCCAGGCGTCGCCCTTTTCGGGCGGCGCCTTTCTCTTTCTCCAGGAATTGTTCAGGCAGAATTTTCCCGCGTTTTATCGGCCGCTTTCGGCGCGGCTTCCCGTTCTGCTTCTGCCCGCTTTCCCGCGACGTAAACACTTAGATTTCATCAACGGGAACCGACGTAATTCGGACGCGTCTCAGGCTGGTTTCCGCTCTGTGACGTATTCCACATCGAAATCGATATGCACGATTTGCCCGGCTTAAATCGTGACAAACCGCCGGGATTTCGTGCGCGCGCCCACCTGCGCGCGATAACACAGAATCCTCGGTTACGTAACCCCTTCCGCACGTGCAATCCCGAAAATTGCTCGGTAAATTCAATTTGCATGACCGCCGCACAAGCGCAATTCCTGGAAGTCGCCGAAGTGGCCCCGGTCCCCGACGGGCTCAAGATCGAACACCCCGACGTGGCCGACGGAGCCGCGATCTGGCGTATCGCCCGCGACTCGAAGGTGCTCGACCTCAACTCCTCCTACAGCTACCTGCTGTGGTGTCGCGACTTCGCCGCCACGTCGGTGATCGCACGCGACGAGAAGGGCGGGGTGGCCGGTTTCATCACCGGTTACGTGCGTCCCGAGCGGCCGGACATCCTCGTGGTGTGGCAGGTCGCCGTGGACGCTGCGCACCGCGGGCGCGGCCTCGCCGCCGCGCTGCTCGACGGGCTCGCAGCGCGGGTCGCGGCGGCGCGTCCGGTCACCACGCTGGAGACGACCATCACGCCCGACAACGCCGCGTCCCAGGCCCTGTTCACCTCGTTCGCCCGCCGGCACCGCGTCGGCGTGGCGCGCACGGTGCTGTTCGACGCGGGGCTGTTCCCGGACGACGGGCACCTGCCCGAGGAGCTGTACCGCATAGGCCCGCTGGCCTGAGCGCGCCCTCGATCCACCCCCGATCCACCCACCCCCGAACCCCCCTCAACTTTCCCTCCCTAGAGGAGTTTTCGCTGTGACCATCACCCAGCCGGACCTGAGCGTCTTCGAGACCCTTGAGTCGGAGGTGCGCAGCTACTGCCGCGGCTGGCCCACCGTCTTCGACCGGGCGCAGGGCAGCCGTATGTACGACGAGGACGGCCACGAGTACCTGGACTTCTTCGCCGGCGCCGGTTCGCTCAACTACGGGCACAACAACCCGGTGCTGAAACGCGCGCTCATCGACTACCTGGAGCGCGACGGCGTCGTGCACGGGCTCGACATGTCGACCTCGGCCAAGCGCAACTTCCTGGAGTCGTTCCAGAACATCATCCTGCGCCCGCGCGACCTGCCCTACAAGGTCATGTTCCCGGGCCCGACGGGCACCAACGCCGTCGAGTCCGCGCTGAAGCTGGCGCGCAAGGTCAAGGGCCGCGAGTCCATCGTGTCCTTCACCAACGCCTTCCACGGCATGTCGCTCGGCTCGCTCGCCGTGACCGGCAACGCCTTCAAGCGGGCCGGCGCCGGCATCCCGCTGGTGCACGGCACGCCGATGCCGTTCGACAACTACCTGGACGGCCAGACCCCGGACTTCATCTGGTTCGAGCGGCTGCTTGAGGACTCCGGTTCCGGCCTGAACACCCCGGCCGCCGTGATCGTCGAGACGGTGCAGGGCGAGGGCGGCATCAATGTCGCCCGTGCCGAGTGGCTTCGCAAGCTGGCCGATGTCTGCGAGCGTTGGGACATGCTCCTGATCGTCGACGACATTCAGATGGGCTGCGGCCGCACCGGCGCCTTCTTCTCCTTCGAGGAGGCGGGCATCACGCCGGACATCGTGACCGTGTCGAAGTCCATCAGCGGGTACGGCATGCCCATGTCGCTGTGCCTGTTCAAGCCGGAGCTGGACGTCTGGGAGCCGGGCGAGCACAACGGCACGTTCCGCGGCAACAACCCCGCGTTCGTGACCGCCGCCGCGGCCCTGGAGACGTACTGGACCGACGGCGCGGCCATGGAGAAGCAGACCATGGAGCGCGGCGAGCAGATCGACGAGGTCCTTGCCGCGCTGCGCCTGGAGTACCACGACGAGATCGTCGAGTACCGCGGCCGCGGTCTCGTCTGGGGCATCGAGTTCCGCGACAAGGAGCGGGCCAACAAGGTCGCACGGCGCGCCTTCGAACTGGGCCTGCTCATCGAGACCTCCGGCCCCGAGAGCGAGGTCGTCAAGCTGCTTCCGGCACTGACGATCACGCGCGAGGAGCTGGACGAGGGTCTGCGCACGCTCACCCGAGCCGTGCGCGAGACCGTCTGACACGCACCACCACGTTTACGAGGAAAGGCAGCAACTCACCGTGATTGTCCGTTCGTTCAAGGAGATCGAGAACACCGACCGACACGTGAAGTCGGCGACCGGCACCTGGGAGAGCAAGCGCATCGTGCTTGCCAAGGAGAAGGTCGGCTTCTCTCTGCACGAGACGATCCTCTACGCGGGGACCGAGACCGACATGTGGTACGCCAACCACATCGAGGCCGTGCTGTGTGTGGAGGGCGAGGCCGAGCTCACCAACCGGGAGACCGGTGAGACGCACTGGATCGAACCAGGAACGATGTACCTCCTGGACGGCCACGAGAAGCACACCATGCGCCCGAAGACCGACTTCCGCTGCGTCTGCGTGTTCAACCCTCCGGTGACCGGACGGGAGGACCACGACGAGAACGGCGTCTACCCGCTGCTGACAGAGGACGAGGAGGCCTGATCCAGATGACGACCGCACCCGACATCACGGACCTGTACCCGACGCGTGGCGCCTCCGAAGTCGCCACGCCGCGTGTCGACCCGGTCGTCTGGTCGCCGGAGGGGACGCGTGGTCCGATCCGCCAGTCGGACCTCGCCTCCTTCGAGCACGACGGCTTCCTCGCCATCGACGAACTGATCGGCCCGGACGAGATCGGCATCTACCAGGCCGAGTTGAACCGTCTGGTCACCGATCCGACGATGCGCGCCGACGAGCGCTCCATCGTCGAGAAGCAGTCGCAGGAGATCCGCTCGGTCTTCGAGATCCACAAGATCAGCGAGGTCTTCGCCCAGCTGGTGCGCGACGAGCGCATCCTGGGGCGGGCCCGCCAGATCCTCGGCTCGGACGTCTACGTCCACCAGTCGCGGATCAACGTCAAGCCCGGTTTCGGGGCCCGAGGCTTCTACTGGCACTCGGACTTCGAGACCTGGCACGCCGAGGACGGCCTGCCGAACATGCGCACGGTGTCCGTCTCCATCGCCCTGACGGAGAACTACGACACCAACGGCGGGCTCATGATCATGCCCGGCTCGCACAAGACGTTCCTCGGCTGCGCGGGTGAGACGCCGAAGGACAACTACAAGAAGTCGCTGCAGATGCAGGACGCGGGCCTGCCCTCGGACGAGGCCCTCACCAAGTTCGCCGACGCCCACGGCATCAAGCTGTTCACCGGCAAGGCCGGCTCGGCGACCTGGTTCGACTGCAACGCCATGCACGGCTCGGGCGACAACATCACCCCGTACCCGCGCTCGAACGTGTTCATCGTGTTCAACAGCGTGGAGAACGCGGCGACGGAGCCGTTCGCGGCACCGGTGCGGCGGCCCGAGTTCATCGGGGCGCGTGATTTCACGCCGGTGAAGTAGTTCGACCCCCCGGCCGGGGGTCCGGGGGTTGGCCCCCGAAAGACACAGCATCGGGGCGCGTGATTTCACGCCGGTGAAGTGATCCTCGTACGCGAGTGAGTTGGGGCGGGACCGATCGCGGTCCCGCCCCAACTGCCGTTACAGCCAGGCCAGTTGGGCGGCCCGGTCCAGGAGGGCGCGGGCCACCGTCGGGTCGCCGGTGCCGGACGGCAGGTGGTCGGGGGTGATGCGGCCGCCGACGAGGCGGCAGAAGTCGACGGGGTCCAGGGCGAGTTCGGCCCGGACCGGTTCGTCCTCGGAGCCGAGGATCCACTCCGTGGTGCGGCTCGCGTCCGTGACCGTGAGGGCGACGGGCGGGGCCTGCGGGCCGAGCGCCGCGCCCAGGATCCGTACGGCGAGCTGGACCAGGCGCCACAGATGGGCGGCGGGCGGCGGGGGCACGGGGAGGTCGAGGGCGCGGCCGATGTCGTCGCTGTGGATCCACGTCTCGAAGGCCCGGACCAGGAAGTGGTCGGCGACGGGCAGCCGCGCCCCCATCAACGTAGCGGCCTGTGCGGCGAGTTCAGCGTCGCGGGCGGCGGGCGCGGAGAGCAGTTCGGCGGCGCGGGCGCGCCAGGTGGCGACGGTGTCCCGGGGGTCGCGGGCGCGTTCGTGGGCGATGACGGTGCGGGTGCGGGACTCCCAGGCGGCGCGCCAGTCGCCACCGCCGTCGTCGTGGCCGTGGTCGTGGTCGTGGTCGTCCGAGGTGCCGGTGGGTGGTTCGTGGGCGGGCAGGCCGAGGTGGGCGGCGAGCGGTTCGTCGGCGGCGATGAGGTGGGCGACGGTGTCGCGCACGGTCCACCCGTGCACGACCTCCGTGGACCAGGCGTCCGTGGCCGCGGCGTCCGCCGCCTCGGCGAGCAGGGCCTGGAGCGCGGCGACGGTGGCCGCGTAGGGCTGGGCGTGCGGGGCGGTGGACTTGGCGGCGGGGCGGCGGGCGAGGGCGGCGGCGAGGGGGCCTGTGTCGGTGCGCAGAGGGTGGCGGGCGGCGCCGTTGCCGTTCGCTCCGCTCTCGCTCGCGCCGTCGCCGTTCGGGCCTTCCAGGGTGCGGACCGTCGCCCGCAGGCGTTCCGCCTCGGCCGCGCACTCCTCGCAGTCCGCCAGGTGCACGGGGACCGCGCGCTGTTCGTCGGCGGGGAGGGCGTGCAGCGCCCAGGCGCCCAGGAGTTCGCTCACCGTGGCGTGGTCGTGCGCGTCCGTGGCCATCAGGCACCCCTTTCGTGAGCCTCGAAGTCCGGCTCCGCCGGGTCCGCCAGGGTTTCGGCCAGGCGGTGCAGTGCGGTGCGCAGGCGGGTCTTGGCGGTGCCTTCCGGTATGCCGAGTTCCGCCGCCGCCTGACGGTACGTCCGGCCGGCGAAGTACGCCAGGTGTACCACTTCACGTTGCGGCAACGGGAGTTGGGCCACCGCCGAGTGCAGGAGCAGCGAGCGCTCGCGGTCGACGACGCGTTCGTCGGGGCCCGGGTCGGGGGCCGGGATGGCGTGCAGCGCGGCGTCGTCGGCGACCGCGGCCTTGCGGTGCCGGGCCTCGCTGCGCACCCAGTCCACGGCGCGGCGGTGCGCCAGCATGGTCAGCCAGGTGCGCAGCGAGCCGCGCCGCGCGTCGAAGGCGTAGGGCCGGGCCCACAGGTGCGCGAAGACCTCCTGGGCCACGTCGTCGGCGGCGCCCGTCGAGCGGGTCACGCGCACGGCGACGCCGCGGACCAGCCCGCTGTACGCGTCGTACGCCTCGGAGAGCGCGTTCTCGTCCCCGTAGACGAGACGCCGGTGCAGCTCGGCGTCGTCCTTGCGGTCGGGCGCTTCCGTACGGGCCACCGGCACCACCACCTCGTAGTGCCTTCCTAGCGTCCTGGCGAGCGGGACGCCAGAGTCCGACCGGACTTCGGGTTACCGGACTTCGGGTTACCGGACTTCGGGGCTTCAGCCGGAGAGGACGTCGAGGAGGCGGTCGACGTCGGCGGTGGTGTTGTAGAGGTGGAAGGAGGCCCGCAGGTTCCCCGCCCGGTTGGAGAGTTCGATGCCGGCGCCCTGCAACTCGCCCTGCTTCGCCCCGAGTTCGGGGACGGACACGATCGGGGAGCCGGGCGAGGGCACCGGCTCGCACCCGAGCGAGGCGAGACCGGCACGGAAGCGGTCGGCGAGCGCGAGGGCATGAGCCTCGATCGCCGCCACCCCCAACTCCTCGACCACGGCGAGGGATTGGCGCGCCCCTGTGTACGCGACGAGGCCGGGCGTCTCGTCGAACCGGCGGGCGGAGTGGGCGAGTTCGGTGACGGGGCCGTAGCAGCTGTCCCAGGGCTTCTCGCCCGCGGTCCAGCCGCCGAAGACGGGTGTGAGGGCCTCGAAACCCTCGGGGTCCTGCGGGCCGACGAAGAAGACGGCGCCGCGCGGGCAGGTCAGCCACTTGAAGGCGACGGAGGCCAGGTAGTCGGCGTCGGCCGCGAGCGCGGCGACCGGGTACCAGCCGGCGGCCTGCGACACGTCGACGTAGAGCCGGGCGCCGTGCGCGCGGGTGGCGGCGCGCAGCGCGGGCACGTCGACCACCCGGCCGTCCGCCGACTGGACCGCGCTCACCGCGACGAGCGCCGTGCCGGGGCGTACGGCGTCGGCCAGCGCGTCCAGCGGCACGGCGCGCACCTTGAGGTCGCCGCGCACATGGAAGGGATTGACGGTGGAACTGAAGTCCCCCTCGGCGGTGAGGACTTCGGCGCCCGCGGGCAGGGAGGCGGCGATGAGCCCGCTGTACACGGCGACGGACCCGCCGACCGCGACCCGGCCCACCGGCACGCCCGCGATCCGCGCGAACGCCGCGCGCGCCTCCTCCACGTCGCCGAAGAGCGAGTCGGGGGAACGCCCCTCGGCCATGTCGGCGATCGCGGACCGCATCGCGTCGGCGGCCCGGACGGGCAGCAGCCCGGAGCTCGCGGTGTTCAGGTAGGTGGTGGCGGGGGTGTACTGCGCGCGGACGAGGGCCGCGTCGAGGACCTGTTCCTGGACCTGTTCCTGGACCTGGTGCTCACCGGAAGTCTGCATGGCCCCACTGTGCCGCGCCGCCAACTACCCGTCTATTGCGAATATTTACGGGATATGTCTAAGCAACCCTTATGCATGCAGGTCAAGGTGGGGCGGGGTGAGGTGGGGTGAGGCGAGGTGGGGTCACGCCTGCGGGACCGCACACCCTTCGGGGCCGCAGGCATCGCCGCCGCCGTTGGCCGTGCCGTCGATGACGGTGAGCGGGGAGCGCTCGTCCCAGGCCTGGGTCAGGGCCTGCGCGAAGACCTCGGCGGGCTGGGCGCCGGAGACGCCGTACTTGCGGTCGAGGACGAAGAACGGCACGCCGTTCGCGCCGAGTTCGGCGGCCTCGCGCTCGTCGGCGCGGACCGCGTCGGCGTAGGCGGTGGGGTCCGCGAGCAGGGCGCGTACGTCGCCCTCGTCGAGCCCGGCGTCGACGCCGAGTCGTACGACGTGCTCGGGGTCGCCGAACACGGAGCCCTCCTCGGCGAAGTTCCCCCGGTACAGCGCGTCGATCATCGCGTCCTGTACGCCCTTGTCCTTGGCGAGGTGGAGGAGGCGGTGCAGGTCGAAGCTGTTGCCGAAGTCGCGGCCCTCGGTGAGGTACGGCAGTCCGAGCGCGGCGGCCTGCTGCCCGAGCCCCTGCTCATTGGCGGCGGCCTGCGCCTCGCTGATGCCGTACTTCTTGGCGATGTACGGGATGACCTGGCCGGTCTCGCCGGGCTTGGCGTCCGGGTCGAGCTCGAAGGACCGGTGCACGACCTCGACGTCGTCCTTGTGCGCGAAGTCGGCGAGGGCCTGCTCGAAGCGGGCCTTGCCGATGTAGCAGAACGGGCAGTTGATGTCGGTCCAGATCTCGACGCGCATGGGGGGTCTCGCTTTACGTGGAAGTGTCTGCGAAGCCCTGAGGGCCTCTACGGGGCGGCGGCGCCCACCCCACCCGACATCAACCACCCCCACCACCCCCTCATTCCCACCACACCCACGCCCCTTCGGGGGCCGGGTACCACCCCCAACCCCGCCCATCTCCCACCCACCCGCCCCGGGGTTGCGCAGTGTGTCGCTCGTGCGGCTCTCTACCTGCCGCGCCCTGTCGGGGCGAGGCCCTTGGAACGCAGGAGACCCGCGGCCGCCCCGGCACCCCCCGAAACGCCACGCCAAGCCGCCCCCATCAAGCCCCTGCGGCGCTTGAGCAGCGGGGACCGGGGCAGAGCCCCGAGGCGTAGGAACGGACGACCGCCACACGCACGGCACCCAGCCACACGACCGCACCCCGGCAGGCCAAGCCCCCGGAGGGGGCGGGAGGGCGGGAGATGGGCCGGGCAGAGCAAAGTCGGCGACAGCACGGCACGCCAAAGCCGACCCCTTCAAGCCCCTGCGGCGCTTGAGCAGCGGGGACCGGGGCAGAGCCCCGAGACGTAGGTGCGGGGGCCGCGACCCGGGCCCCACCGGGACAGACCGCAGCGCCCCATCAAGCCCCTGCGGCGATTGAGCAGCGGGGCCCGGGGCAGAGCCCCGAGGCGTAGGGGCGGACGACCGCCACACGCACGGCACCCAGCCACACGACCGCACCCCGGCAGGCCAAGCCCCCGGAGGGGGCGGGAGGGCGGGAGATGGGCCGGGCAGAGCAAAGTCGGCGACAGCACGGCACGCCAAAGCCGACCCCTTCAAGCCCCTGCGGCGCTTGAGCAGCGGGGACCGGGGCGGAGCCCCGAGGCGTAGGGGCGGGGGCCGCAGCGCGCCGAGGCGTAAGGGCGGGGGCCGCGGCGGGCCGAGGCGTAGGGGACGGGTGTCAGGAGCCGTCCCGCAGGCCCTTCGGCCAGGAGGCGCGGTACTCGACGTGGTCGTAGGTGACGACGCAGCCCTCCCCCACCGGGGACTGCGCCAGGAAACCGACCAGCGCCGCGGAGGCGGATTTCTCGTCGCCGAGGGAGAAGATCCGGATGAAGGTCCACGTCTCGCCGTCGGTCGAGGCGTGGAAGGCGAAGGCCGAGCCCGTGCGGCTGACGCGCAGCCACACCGAGGATCCGGGTACGACGAAGGCGTTCGCGTCGTCGGAGTGGCCACGCGTCACGACGGTGCAGATGGTGGGCTCGTCCGGCGAACGCTCGAAGCAGAGCTTCGCCCACTCCCGGTCGCCCACGTGGACGTACAGCACACCCGCGTCGAAGGGCGCCGCGAACCCGACCGTGACGCGGGCGATCAACTGGAAGTCCCCCTCCGGCGCCCCGAGGAGGCGCGGCGCGTCCGACGCCGGGTCGAGCGCGGAACCGGTCGGCGGCACGAAGCGGTCCTGGCGGGGCCCCGCCCACCCGGTGAGCACCCCGTCCTCGTACGACCAGTGGCCGTCGGGTCCGTACGTGCGCAACGGGAAGGGCAGGGGCGGCAGTTCGAGTTCCATGCGGTCAGTCTCGCAGGGGCCGGGGGCGCCCGCGCACCCCTCCGCTCAGAGCTCCAGGCGGCCGTTGAAGCGGCGCGGAAGACCCAGCGGGTTGTCGTCGCGCAGCTCCGGCGGCAGCAGCGCCTCCGGCGTCGTCTGGTACGAGACCGGGCGCAGCCAGCGCTCGATCGCGGTGCCGCCCACGGACGTGGACGTGGACGTCGTCGCCGGGTACGGCCCGCCGTGGTGCTGGGCGGGGGCCACCGCGACACCGGTCGGCCAGCCGTTGACGAGGACGCGGCCCGCGATCGGGGTCAGCTCGGCGAGGATCTCGGTACCCCGGCCCTCGCCCGCCGCCTCGCCCGCCGACAGCTGGACCGTCGCCGTGAGGTTGCCGGGGAGGCGGCTGAGGACCGCCGTGATCTCGTCGGCCGACTCGTAGCGCGCGACGACCGTGACCGGGCCGAAGCACTCCTCCAGGAGCAGGTCGTGCTCGCCGCCCTCGACCGCGAGCCGGGTCGCCGGAACCGTGAGGAAGCCGGGCGCCACCGTGTGCTCGCTGCCCGCGCCGGGGGTGACCGGGGCGGTCACGTCCGGGAGTTCGGCGCGCGCGGCGACACCGGCGACGAAGTTGTCGCGCATCCGGTGGTCGAGCAGGACGCCGGACGCGGTGTCGCTGACCGCCGCCGTCAGGGACTTGACGAGGCTGTCGCCCGCCTCTCCCGCCGGCGCGAACACGAGGCCCGGCTTCACGCAGAACTGGCCGACCCCGAGGGTCATGGAGCCCGCGAGCCCCGTGCCGATCTGGTCGGCGCGCTCGGCGGCCGCCGCCTCGGTGATCACGACCGGGTTCAGCGAACCCAGCTCGCCGTGGAACGGGATCGGCACCGGCCGGGACGAGGCCGCGTCGAAGAGCGCGCGCCCGCCGCGTACGGAACCGGTGAAGCCGGCCGCGGACACCAGCGGGTGCTTGACCAGCTCGACGCCCGCCTCGAAGCCGTGCACCAGGCCGAGCACACCCTCCGGGATGCCGTGCTCGGCGGCGGCCCGCCGGATGGTCGCGGCGACCAGTTCGGAGGTGGCCGGGTGGTCGGGGTGCGCCTTGACGACGACCGGGCAGCCGGCCGCGAGGGCGCTCGACGTGTCGCCGCCGGGCACGGAGAACGCGAACGGGAAGTTCGAGGCCGCGTAGACCGCGACGACACCCAGCGGGATCTTGTAGCGGCGCAGGTCCGGGATGGGCGGCGTCGCCGTGTCGTCGGGGTGGTCGATGACGACGCCGAGGAAGGCGCCCTCGTCGACGATGTCCGCGAACTTCCTCAACTGGAAGCAGCTGCGCGCGAGTTCACCGGTGAGCCGGACCGGGCCGAGCGCGGTCTCCGCGTCCGCCGCCTCCACGAGGTGGTCCTTGGCCTCTTCCAGGCGGTCGGCCGCCGTGCGCAGGAACGCGGCGCGGACGGTGCGGTCCGCGAGCGCGTCGCGGGCGCCCTGCGCGGCGCGCACCGCCTCGCCCACTTCCTGCGCCGTGGCCTCGACCGCGACCTGTTCCCGCTGCTTCCCGGTTCGGGGGTCGACACTCCAGACTGGTGCTGCTGCCACGGCACATTCCTCCAGCTTTTCTCGCCGCGCACCAGGGTGAGCGACGAGGATCGTTCGATATACTGAACGCTGTCTCTGTTGATGAACTACTCACCGAGACTATTTCTCGTCGAACGAAGGGGTCAAGGGCGATGTCGGCAGGCGAGACGGGGGCCGCGGCGGGCGGCGCGGCAGGTGGCGCGCAGGTCAAGTCGGCGGTGCGGACGGTGGAGTTGCTGGAGTACTTCGCGGGCCGCCCCGGAATGCACTCCCTGGCCGCGGTACAAGAGGCCGTCGGCTACCCGAAGTCCAGCCTCTACATGCTGCTGCGTACGCTCGTCGACCTCGGCTGGGTGGAGACGGACGCGACCGGCACGCGCTACGGCATCGGCGTCCGCGCCCTCCTCGTCGGCACCTCGTACATCGACGGCGACGAGGTCGTGACGGCGGCCCGCCCCACCCTCGACCGGCTCTCCGACGACACGACGGAGACCATCCACCTCGCGCGGCTCGACGGCACGAACGTCGTCTACCTCGCCACCCGCCAGTCGCAGCACTATCTGCGCCCCTTCACCCGCGTCGGCCGGCGGCTGCCCGCGCACTCCACGTCGCTGGGCAAGGCGCTGCTCGCCACCCACACCGACGAACAGGTCCGCAAGCTGCTGCCGGAGACGCTGCCGTCGCTGACCGAGCACACGATCACGGACCGCGAGAAGCTCATCGAGGAGCTGCACCAGGTGCGGGAGCAGGGGTTCGCGGTGGACCGCGAGGAGAACACGTTGGGGCTGCGGTGCTTTGGTGTGGCGATTCCGTACCGGACGCCGGCGCGGGACGCGATCTCTTGCTCGGTGCCGGTGGCGCGGCTCACTCCGGCGCATGAGCAGATGGTGAAGGACGCGCTGTTCGACGCGCGGGATCGGTTGACGTTGGCGACGCGGAGGCTCTGACACGGTCGCGGGGCTCCGCCCCGGGCCCCGCCGGCTCTCGTCCGACGGCGGGGCTTGATTGATGAACGTACGGTGAGAAATCGCACGGTCCGGAACGAATCGATCCGGGCCGCTCGTCTTCCCGTACGCAATGAACAAGACGATCAGGCGCGCCTCGGTCTTCACGCTGCTGCTCGTGTTCGCCCTGCTGGTCAGGGCGACCTGGGTGCAGTTCTACGACGGCCAGGCCCTCGCCAACAGCGAAGACAACCGCCGGACCAAGATCTCGCAGTACGCGAATCCGCTCGGCGACATCATCGTGGGCGGAAAGGCGGTGACCGGCTCGACAAAGACGGGCGAATCCAGTGACCTGAAGTACAAGCGGACGTACACCGACGGTTCGCTGTACTCGGCGGTGACCGGCTTCACCTCGCAGGTGTACGGCGCCACCCAGCTGGAGGGGATCTACCAGGGCGTGCTCGACGGCACCGACGTCGAGCTGAAGACCCCCGCCGACGCGCTCACCGGCAAGAACGCCGATCCCGGTGATGTGCTCACGACCATCGACCCGGGTGTGCAGAAGGCCGCGTACAGCGCGCTCGGCGACAAGAAGGGCGCCGCCGTCGCGATCGACCCGAAGAGCGGCCGGATCCTGGGGATGGTGTCGACGCCGTCGTTCGACCCGTCGAAGATCAGCGGCTCGGGCGACTCGGACGCCGCGGCGTGGAAGAAGCTCTCCAAGGACGAGGACTCCCCCACCACGAACCGGGCGCTCAAGCAGGCGCTGCCGCCCGGCTCGACGTTCAAGCTGGTGGTCGCCGCCGCCGCCCTTGAGAACGGCCTGTACTCGTCCGTCGACGAGAAGACGGACTCCCCGAACCCGTACAAGCTCCCGGGCACCACGACGTACCTGAAGAACGAGAACGCGTCCGCGCCCTGCGAGAACGCGACGATCCGCACGGCGCTGCAGTACTCCTGCAACAACGTCTTCGGAAAGATCGCCGCCGACCTGGGCAAGGACAAGGTCCGGGCGACGGCCGAGAAGTTCGGCTTCAACGACGCGAAGACGGACGTGCCGGTGCGGGCCGCCGAGAGCTACTACCCGTCGAAGATGGACAGCGCGCAGACCGCCCTGTCCGGCATCGGCCAGTTCGATGTGACGGCGACGCCGATGCAGATCGCGATGGTCTCCGCGACCATCGCCAACGGCGGCGAGCAGGCGTCCCCGCACATGGTGTCGCAGGTGACGGACTCCGACGGCGACGCGGTCAAGTCCTTCAAGGACGGCGACAACACCCGCGTGATCAGCAAGTCGACCGCATCGCAGCTGCAGTCCGCGATGGAGACCGTGGTCTCGAAGGGCACCGCCACGGTCGCGCAGATGGACGGCGCGACCGTCGGCGGCAAGACGGGCACGGCGCAGCACGGCGAGAACAACAGCCAGACGCCGTACGCCTGGTTCACCTCGTACGCGAAGGACGACTCCTCCGGCAAGGAGGTCGCCGTCGCGGTGCTGGTCGAGCAGTCGAGCACGGCGCGCTCCGAGGTCAGCGGCAGCGGCCTCGCGGGGCCCGTCGCCAAGTCGATGATGGAGGCGGCGCTCAAGGACTGACGCCCACTCAGTCCCGTACGTATCGAAGGGTGTCCGGTATCACGGACACCCTTCGGTGCGTCGTACGTGGCGCTGGTACGCTCACGCATCCCCCGTTGGGCCGCCTCACTGTGAGGGAGGGATCGCGTGAGCACGGTTGTGGACACAGGGGACGACTCCGCTGCCGCCGAGTTCCAAGCCTTCTTCGAACGGCACCACTGCGAACTCGCCCGTCTCGCCCACCTGTTGACGGGTGAGCCGGACGCCGCGGACGATCTCGCGGCGGACGCCCTGCTCGCGCTCTGGCACCGCTGGGACCGGGTGCGGGCGGCCGAGCACCCGGTGGCGTACGCGCGCGGTGTCGTCGCCAATCTCGCGCGCACCCGGATCCGCAGCGCGGTGCGCGAGCGGCGGCGGGTGGCGCTGTTCTGGTCGGGCCGGCAGGACCGCACCGAGGGGCCCGACGTGCCTGCGGTCATCGACGTGCAGGACGCGCTGCGGGAACTGCCGTTCCGCAAGCGGGCGTGTGTCGTGCTGCGGCACGCGTTCGACCTCTCCGAGAAGGACACCGCGCTCACCCTCGGCATCTCGGTCGGTACGGTGAAGAGCCAGACGTCGAAGGGCATGGCCGAGCTGGAACGACGGCTCGGGCACAGCGAGTTGAACGGGCCGGCCCCCGGGCGCGTACCGTCGGTCGGCGCGGCACTCGACGCCACGGAAGGAGGTCGTGGATGAACGACGAGCACCTGCGGCAGCGGTTGCGCGCCGCCGCCGACACGCACCGTCCGGACCGTGAGCGGATGCTCGCCCGGATCGAGCGCGGCATGCGGCCCGGTTCGGACGAGCCGGCGCGGCGGCCCGCGGTGGGCTGGGTGCGGATCGTCGGGATCACGGCCGGCGTCGCGGGGGCGCTCGCCGTGGGCGGGTTCGCAGTCGGTTCGGCGCTGCGGCCCGATCCGGCGCCGCGCCAGCAGCAGGTCGCCGTGTCGCCGTCGACGACGGCCGCTACGCCCGCCACGCCATCGCCTGACGCGACGTCGCGCTCGCGGTCGCCCTCCGCGTCCGCGCCCCCGTCCGCGCCCGCGTCGTCGACCGCGTCCAAGGCCCCGCCCGCGTCGCCGCCCGCGTCCCGCACCGCTCCGGCGGGGCCCGGCGACACGAAGCGGCTGTGGGGGGACGGTTCGGTGGACCCCGGGTCCAACGACTACTGGGGACAGTCCAACGTCACGTTCAAGACGGAGCGTCAACTCACCGCGCTGACCGTCGAGTTGCGGGTGGCGCAGACCGGAAAGGTCGCCGACACGGGCAACTGGCGTTCGCTGCCGGACGACGACTTCGCGGTGACCGTGGTCGAGCGGGACGGGTTTCTGGTGTACCGGTGGGTGCTGCGGGCGGGGCGGTCGGTGCCGGCCGGGGAGCATGTGTTTGCCGGGCAGTACAACCACGCGGAGGGCGGGCGGGATGCGTCGCGCGACGCGTATGTGGTGAGCGGGCGGACGGGTGGGGGTCAACGGGTCGCCGTGGGCGGGGACTTCGAGTAGGACGCGGGAGCCGTGGCAGGCGTCGCGGGGCTCCGCCCCGGACCCCGCTGGCTCTCGTCCGACGGCGGGGCTTGAAGTGCCGGACCCGACCGCTCGGCCGCCGTAGGGGGTTGGATTGCGGCAACCTTCGTTCTGTCGGTGGCGACTGAGCGGCATGAAGGACACAACTCGACACTCACACCGGCGCCGCACGACCCGGCGCAGATCCCTGCTCGGGGCGCTCGGGGCGCTCACGTTGACCGGCGCGGCGCTTGCCACGAGCGGGATGCTCAGTAGCGCGGGTGCCGCGTCGGCCTGGCCATCGGCCACCGGTACCAAGGCCGTGAGCAGCACGATCTCCGTCTCCGGCACGTACGACGGCGGGTACAAGCGCTTCTACGGAAGCGGGGACCTCGGCGGCGACGGGCAGGACGAGGGGCAGGACCCGATCTTCAACCTGAAGGACGGTGCCGTACTCAAGAACGTCATCATCGGCTCCCCGGCCGCGGACGGCGTGCACTGCGCGGGCAGTTGCACGCTCCAGAACGTGTGGTGGGAGGACGTCGGCGAGGACGCCGCCACGTTCAAGGGCACGTCCACGTCGTCCGTCTACACCGTGTACGGCGGCGGCGCGAAGAAGGCCGACGACAAGGTGTTCCAGTTCAACGGCGCGGGCAAGCTCGTCGTCACCAAGTTCCAGGTCTCCGACTTCGGCAAGCTGGTCCGCTCCTGCGGCAACTGCTCGACGCAGTACAAGAACCGCAACATCATCGTCAACGACGTGGACGTGACGGCGCCGGGCAACTCGATCGTCGGCATCAACTCCAACTACGGCGACACGGCGGCGCTGCGCAGCATCCGTGTCCACGGCGACGACGACCGGGACATCGAGCCGTGCGTGCGCTACCAGGGCAACAACACGGGAGCCGAGCCGAAGAAGCTGGGCAGCGGCCCCGACGGCACGTACTGCCGGTACACGGCGGCGGACATCACCTACGACTAAAGAGGCTGAGGAGGCCGCGTGCGGCGCCGCCCGGTACGGGGGCGGCGCCGTGCGGCGTCTCAGTCCATCGTCGCGCCGATCGTCGTGGAGCCCGTGGTCAGGAACGTCGTCACCGGCAGCGAGCCGTCCGCCCGGCGGGCCGCGTAGCAGGTGGTCGCGCCCGTCGAGCGGAAGGCGGGGGTGGTCACGCCCGCGTCCCAACTGTTCATGTACGACGTGGTGTTCGGGCCCAGGTTCGCCTTGCCGCCGCCGTTGGAGACGGACAGGTTCCGGCCGAGTTTCGCCGTGCCCGTGGCGAAGTAGAAGCCGGTCTGCGCGTTGGCGTAGGCGGTGTTGCGGTTGGCGGCGACGGCTCCGGTGTTGGAGTTCTCGGTGAAGCCGTGGAGGGTGTTGTCCCAGGCGGCGTTGTTGTTGACGACGTGGGCGACGGTGGCGCCGCCGCCACCGAGTTTGAAGCCGTTGCCGTTGCCTTCGAAGGCGGTGTCGTTCCAGCGGTTCTTGCCGTTGCCGAAGGCCCAGGTGTGCTCGATGGTGACCGGTGAGGAGAACTGCCAGAGGTCGGCGCCGTCATCGGAGTTGTTGTAGAGGCGGGCGCCGGTGATCCTGTTTCCGGCGCCGGAGCCGAACTTCACGGCGAGGCCGTCCGCGTTCTGGCCGTGGCCCGCCGGGTCGTAGTTTCCGTAACTGTCCAGGTTCTGCACGAGGTTGTTCGTCGTGCCGTCGCCGCGCAGCGTGAATCCGGAGTCGCCGTTGTTCGCGGTGACGAGGTTCTTGAAGATCCCGCCGACGGAGGATGTGGCGACGAAGCCCTGGGCCGGGGCGTTCTGGAAGGTGAGGTTCTGGACGGTCCAGTAGTCGCCGTAGATGCCCGCGAGCCAGGATCCGTCGGGGAGCTTCGAGCCGTCGATCCGCACCTTCTCGCCGCCGTACGCGGCGAGCGTGATGGGGGCCGAACCGGTGCCGTTCGCCGTGGACTTGAGGGTGGCCGTCGGGTAGTACGTGCCGGCGCGGACCTGGATGGTGGTGCCCGCGGCGGCGCCGGCGACGGCCGACTCCAGTTGCGCGGTCGTCGAGACCGTGACCGTGGTCGCCGCTTGGGCGTCGCCCGTCTGGAGGCCGAGGTAGAGGCCGCCCGCACCGGCCGCGACCGCCGTGGCGACGGCGATCGGGACGGCGCGGGCGCGTCGGTGGCGTGCCAAGGTGCGCACGTGGGGTCCTTTCCTGGGGGTTGGTGCCGCCCGTAGGTGGTCACCGGCCGGAGGAAAGGTTGCCGTCGCACAGGACGGCGCCGGTGGCCTACTCCACGTAGTACGTCGGGTTCGGGAGCTTGTACGTCTTGTCCGCGTGGCCGCCCTGGAGGTCGGAGTACTGGTCGCCGAAGTTGCCGACGATGTCGTAGCCGAGGGACTCGATGTGCTCGCGCGTGCCCGCCTTGTACTGGACCGTGGTGCACTTCCAGGCGGCGGCCGTGGCGCAGTCGTCGAGGTAGGCGGGCGGGTCGGCCTTGTCCTTGAGGTAGACGTGGTCCTTGTCGAGGTTGACGTCGATGCCGACCTTCTTGAGGTTCTCCACGGCGGCGGCGCGCTGGGTCTCGCCGAGCCCGGAGTTGTAGAAGACCTCGACGCCCTTGGCCTCGGCGTACCGGATGAGTTCGGGCGTGCCGAAGACCGCCGGGCGGTCCGCCTTGCCGACGTACTCCTTCCAACTGGCGTCGTTGTAGACGTAGTTGGTCTTCTTCTCGTAGTCGAGGCTGAGCAGCAGCGTGTCGTCGATGTCGAAGACGATGGCGGGCTTGTCGCCCTTGCCGTGGTACGCCTTGGCGGCCTTCGCGATCTGCCGCTTCGCGCCCCGCTCGATCCGGGCGAGGTCGTCGGCGTACGGGCTGTCGGGCGAGGCCTGCCAGACGCCGTCGGCGTCCTGCTTCGCGCCGTAGTAGGAGTCGATCTCCTTGGTGAGGAGGCCGATGTTGTGCGGCTCGGCGGTGGCACGGTCGTCGGTGGAGCCGGCGTCGGCGGAACCGGCGGTGACGATGCCGGCGAGTGCGAGGGAAGCGACCGTCGCGGTGGCGGCGGCGAGGTGGCGCTTGCGCATCGGTGACGTGATCCGTTTCTGGCCGTGACGGCCGGGGCGGCCGTCTTGGACGGGGGACATTGTGCAGGTGGACGCATGTCTACGCGCATCACATGACGCCCCGCGACCGGCTTTACCCGATCGATACAGACATACCTGGAACGGACCATTGCCCCGGCATGGCGCCGTGTTGACCCTGCCTTGAATCCTCCCTTCTAGGGTCGAACCGTGACCCCGACACGCCTCCTGCCGCTCGCCGCAGGCGCACGCGCCACCTCCCCCGTACTCCTCGGTTTCTTCGTCGTGGGCGGACTCATCGCCATCGGGGCCGGCCTGAGCTGGGCACTGGACGTCCGCAGCTCGGCCCCGGTGGGCTATCTGCGACTGCTGGGCGCGGCGCTGACGCTGGCGGGAGTGGTGCTGCTGGGTGTGACGTGCATGCTGTGGTACCTGGGCTAGGGCCCTTCTGACGGTTCTGGTGCTAGCCGGAGTCGCGGGAGAGTGTCGCGTCCAGCCAGTCGAACACCGCGTCCTGCATCGACTCGACGAAGACATGGCCGAGGCCGGGCCAGGTCTCGGTGCGCAGCCGGTCGCCCGCGTGCCGGGAACGCCAAACGGTACGCATGCGCGTGTACGCCGCCTCGACGCCCTCGGCGGTGAACAGCGTGTCGTCCGCGCCGTCGAGGAAGTACATCGGGCGGGGTGCGGCGATGCTCGCGACGTCCGGGATGTCGAGGTGGCGGGCGAGGCCGGGGTGGAGCATGTAGTACGAGGACTGGCCGCGCAGCGTGTTGTTGCCGGGCACCATCATTTCCTTCAGGCCCGTCATCCAGCAGACGCTGACGGCCGCCGCGACGGAGTCGCTGAGCGCGGCCGTCTGCCAGGCGCGGTAGCCGCCCATGGAGAAGCCGACGGCGGCGACGCGGCGCCGGTCGACGCGGTCGAGTCCGGCGAGGAAGCCGGCGGCGCGGGCGTCCTCGCGGGCCATGAGTCCGGCCAGGGACGAGCCCAGGTTGTAGAAGTTGCCGGCCAGGGCCTGCTGTTGGTCGTACGTGACGGGTCCGCGGTCGCCCCAGCCGTACGCGTCGAGGCAGAGCACGACGTAGCCGCGGCGCGCGAGTTCGTCGCCGACGAAGCGGCCGGTGAAGTACTTGTCCGCCCACGCCTGCGCGGAGGCGAGGCGGGTGTCGTCGTACCAGGGGCGGACGAACTTCTCCTTGCCGATGTCGAACTTGGCGCCGTGGTCGTGCAGGAGCAGCACGGCCGGGAAGGGGCCGGTGCCGTGCGGGGTGAGCAGGGCGCCGCGGACGCGTTCGTAGCGGGTGAGGGAGACGTCGAGCAACTGGCCGGTGAATCCGTCGCCTTGGGACTCCTCGCCGAAGTGCGGCGCGTACGGGACGTCGTCCTGGCTGTCGACGAGGAGCAGTTCCTCGACCTTGGCGCGGGCGGCTCGCCGCCAGGTACCGAAGTCGCGGATGGGTGAACTGCCCCAGGCGAGGGGGTAGTTGAGTTCGTGTTTGAGGAGGGGGTGGAAGTCGGGGAGGTTGCCGCCGACGAGTTCGGCGGCCTGCGCCCGGCCCGCGCCGCCGGCCCCGGAGGCCGTGGCGAGCGCCGCGGCGGCGGCCCCGGTCACGAAGCCGCGGCGGCCCATGGGGGTCGGTGACGTCTCACGCATACGGCCTCCAGTCTCCGAGGTACGTCTCGGGGGTGTGCGTCGCGGCGTCCTCGGGGGTGAGTTGCGGGCGGTTGGCCGGGACCGAAATCGCCGCTCCGGGGCCGGAGTTGGAGTACTCCGCGAAGCGCATGGTCTGCCACGGGTACGCGTCACGCATGTTCGTGTACGGGGCGACCGGGTCGATGCCGGGGCCGAGCCAGGAGTCCCGTACGACGAGGGAGGGCCGGGCCGTCGTCTCGTACGAGGGGACCCAGGGGCGGGCGAGTTTGTACGCTCCGTCCTCGGCGCCGGAGGTGAAGCGGCAGCGGGTGGCCAGGAATCCGTGCGGGTTGGCGCGGGCGGTGGCCGGGGCGAAGACCATGCCCTTCGGGGTGAAGTCGACGGCGCGGGCGAGCGTGCGGAAGTGGCAGCGCTCGAAGACGGCGGTGCCGCGGCCGAAGACGAAGTCGACGTCGCCCTCGATGCAGCAGTCGCGGAAGTACTGGCGGTCGAAGGCGTCGAGGGTGGTGGTGTCGGCGAAGAGGGTGTCCTGGTGGCCGAGGAGGCGGACGTTCTCGAAGCGGGTCCGGTCGCCCGTCACATACGCGGCGACCGCCTGGGTGCCGGTGTACTCCGGGTGGTCCGCGCGCAGCCAGTCGTTGGCGAGGGTGAGGTCGCGGACGGTGAGGCCGGGGGCGGCGGAGGTGAAGGTGGCGGAGCCGGCGGTGCCGTAGGTGCCGGAGCCGTCGGGTTTCGGGGTGCCGTTGGCGTTGTCGTAGACGATGACGGTGCGGCGGGGGTCGGTGCCGGGGAGGCCGCGGATCGTCAAGTCGGGGGTGGCGGAGTGGACTTGGATCGGCTCGCGATACGCGCCCGGGTGGATGACGATGGTCCGGTGCGGTCGTCCGGCGACCGCGTCCACGGCTGCCTGGAGCGAGTCGCCGGGGCGGACGTGGAGGGCGCGGGGGCCTGGTTTCGCGGCGGCGAAGGTGGTGGTGGCGAGGGCCGCCGAGGCCGCGGTGAGGAGCGTGCGGCGGGCGATCATCGGAGGGCCTTCGTGGTCGGGGTCCAGTCGCCGAGGTAGGCGGTTCGGGTGGCGGATTCTGCTTCGGAGGCGGTGAGTTGGGGGCGGTTCTCGGGGGTGGGGGTCGCGGCGCCGGGGCCGACGTTGCGGTACTCCGCGAAGCGTTGCTCCTGCCAGGGGTAGGTGTTCGACATGTTGGTGTAGGGGGCGGCCGGGTCGATGCCGGGGCCGAGCAGCGAGTCGCGGACGACGAGGGAGGGGTGCGCGGTCGGGTCCGAGCTGGGGACCCAGGGGCGGGCCAGTTTGTAGTACGTGTCCGGGGCCGTGGAGCTGATACGGCCCCGGGTGACCAGGAAGCCGCGGGGGTTGGCGCCCGCCGTGGACGGGGCGAAGACGAAGCCGTAGGGGGCCGAGGTCAGGTCGGTGCGGTCGAGGGTGTGGAAGTGGCAGCGTTCGAAGACGGCGGTGCCGCGCCCGAAGACGAAGTCGACGTCGCCCTCGACGTAGCAGTCGTGGAAGTACTGGCGGGCGAAGGCGGTGAGGGCGGTGGTGTCCGCGTACAGGGTGTCCTGGTGGCCGAGGAAGCGGCACTGGTGGAACGCCGAGCGGTCACCCATGACCTTGACCGCGACGGCCTGGGTTCCGGTGAACTCCGGATGGTCCGCGCGCAGCCAGTCGTTGGCGAAGGTGAGGTGGTGGGCGGTGAAACCGTCGGGGCGGAGGGTGACGGTGGCGGAGCCGGTGGTGCCGTAGGTGCCTCCGGAGGCGTCGGGTTTCGGGGTGCCGGCGGCGTTGTCGTAGACGATGACGGTGTCGCGGGGGTCGGCGGTGGTGCCGAGCCAGGTCATGCCGGTGGCCGTGGCCGGGACGGAGACCGTTTCCCGGTAGGTGCCGGGGGCGAGGACGAGGGTGGCGGCGGGGGTGGTTGCCGCCGCGGTTACGGCGGCCTGGACCGTGGTGTGGTCACCGGCGCCGCGGGGGTCTACGTAGCGGGTGGTGGGGGTGAGGCGGTGTTTTGGTGACCCGTAGCGGCCGAAGGGGGTGGGGGTGGCGTGGGCCGGGGTTGCGGTGAGGGTCGCGGCGCCTGCCGCGGCTCCCGCTGCCGCGAGGAATGTGCGTCTGGGGATGGGTGTGGGCATGGTGCGGCTCCGGGGGATGGGGGCCGGCGATTGGTGCACGTCGCGGGGCGCTGCCCCGGACCCCGCGCCTCAATCGCCGGCGGGGCTTGATTTTCTGGTCGATCACCGCCGATGAGTCCGAGATGGGCCCGGCACACGCCGCCGGGCCCATGGGAACTACCTGAGGCGGTCCGGGCCCGCGCCTCGCGACACCACCGTCGGAACCGCCTTCGCCGGGTGGACCGTCGTGCGCAGGGTCGGCTTCCAGCCCGCGTCCGTGCGGATCTGGGTGGTGGGGTTGGCGGTGTTGTACGCGGCGATCAGGTCGACGGCCTTGCCGTTGACCTGGTTGTCGGTGGAGGTCACCGGATAGTCGTCCCAGCGGTGCAGGACGGCGGAGGGGGCGACGTCCTTCGGGAGCGTGAAGGCGTTCTTCTCGGCGTAGAGCTGGGACTCGAAGCCGACGCCGAAGGAGTAGGCGTAGTCCGCGTTGCCGACGTAGGAGTTGTTGTAGACGTCGACCTGGCCGAAGCGGACGCGTGGGGCGCGTTCGACGAGGTTCTTGAAGAGGTTGTGGTGCAGGGTGACGCGGAGTCTGCCGCGGTCGGTGGCGGACGCGCTGTTGCTGTTGCCGATCATCAGCGTCTTGTCGTGGTCGGCGAAGACGTTCCAGGACGCGGTCACGTAGTCGGCGCCCTTGACGATGTCCAGCTCGCCGTCGTGCTGCTGGTAGACGCGGCCGTAGTAGGTGGGGAGGGTCGAGTCGGGGTGGGCGCCGTCGGTGAAGGCGTTGTGGTCGAGCCAGACGTGCGTGGAGTTGTAGACGACCGCCGCGTCGTACTCGGAGTTCCAGTTGCCGGTGTCGCCGTCCGTGGGGTCCCACTGCGGGAAGCAGTCGAGCGGGGACTCCAGGGTGAGGCCGCGGACGATGACGTTGTCGACGCCGTTGATCTGGAGGCTGCCACCGACGATGCCGGGGTTCTTGCCGACGCCGATGAGCGTGGTGTTGGCGGGGACGTTCGCCTTGATGGCCTTGGCCTGGGCGGCGGCGGAGGCGGCGCGGAGGTCCTCCTGGGCGCCCGCCACCTCCTTGTCGTAGCCCCAGGTGGCCGGGTCGTAATCGGAGAGGTACTGGTCGAAGTCGTAGCCGTCGGCGGCGAATTCGTCGCAGGTGGAGCCGTCGGCGTCGAGGGTGCCCTTGACCTTGATCAGCTTGGCTGCGGTGCCGCCGTCGGCGAAGGCGGCCTTCAGCTCGGCCCACGTGGTGACGGTGTAGGTGTGCGCGGCGTCCGCCGCGGCGCCGCCCGTGGTGCCGGTGGTGGCGGAGGCCCAGCCGTCGCCCTCGGCGAGGGTCTGGCGGGCGAGGTCGCGGCCCCGGGTCTCGGCGGCGCCCGCGGTGCCGACCGTGCCGGTGACGGCGAGGACGACGGCGGTGCTGCCGGCGATGCCGGCCGCGGCGATCCCGTATCTCATCTTGCTCTTCCGGTGTGCTCTCACTGTGCGGCTCCTCTAAGTGCAACGGGGGCGTGTCAGGCGGGAGTTGTGCCCGACAGCCACGTCAGGCGGGACTGCCACGCCGGGTCCAGCTCGTCGAGCTCGTCCGTGCGGCGCACGTCGCGGGCGGGAAGGACCTCGCGGGCGAGCAGTTCGGTCGCGACGAGGCGGGCCACGGCGATCGCGCCCGGCGGGTTGAAGTGCGTGTTGTCCTGCTCCGTCGCGGTCCAGTTGAAGTACGTCTTCGTGCCCTCGACGCCGAGCTTCTGCCAGAGGGCGAGGGACAGCGCCTGGAGGTCGAGCAGCGCGACGCCCTCCTCCTCGGCGAGGGCGCGCATCGACGCCGGGTAGTCGCCGTGGGTGGGCAGGGAGTTGCCGCTCGCGTCGAACTTTCTGCGTTCCACGGAGGTGGCGAGGACCGGGCGTGCGCCCTTGGCCCGCGCCCCGTCGACGTAGAGCTTCAGATACTCCTGGTACGTCGACCAGGGCTCGGTGTAGCGGGTGGGGTCGGCGCTCTTCTCGTCGTTGTGCGCGAACTGGACGAGGAGGAGGTCGCCGGGGCGGATCGCGGCGAGGAGCGTGTCGAGGCGGCCCTCGTCGGCGAAGCTCTTCGAACTGCGGCCGTTGACCGCGTGGTTGGCGACCCGGACGCGGTCGGCGAGGAAGAACGGGAGGGCCGTTCCCCAGCCGGACTCGGGCTTGGCGTCGAGGTACTTCTGGGCGGCGGTGGAGTCGCCCGCGATGAAGAGGGTGCGGCGGCGGTCGTCCCGGGTGGTGGTGGCGGCCGAGGCCGGGGAGGTGAGGGTGGCCGCCGCGAGCGGCAGGGAGGCGAGGGCGGCCAGGGTTGCTCTGCGGGTGGTCGACACGGCGAGGTGCCGTCCTCTCAAGAAGGTGGCTGGTGGGGTCGGCGGCGGGAGCCGCGGGGCTTTTCGGGCGTCCCGCCGCCGACCCGGTATCAGGGGTGAACAGGCAACCAGTGGCGGTTAGTTGGCCTGCTGCTTCCACTCGGACTGCGCCTTGTTCAGCTGGTCGGCGAGCGAGTCGAGGAAGGCCTTGGCCGTCGTCTTGCCAAGCAGGACCTTCTGGAGGTCGTCCTCGTTGTCGGCCTTGGAGATGGTGTTCCAGTCGGGCAGGTAGTACGGCAGCTGCACGATCTTCGTGGAACCGGACCGCAGGGCCTCGGCGGCCAGCTTGGTCGACTCGGACTCCTGCACCCAGGCGTCCTTGGCGGCCTCGTTGTTGGCCGGGATCTGCTTGGCCGACTCGTTCCACTTGCTGTTCTCCGCGTGGGACGCGGCGAACTCCATGAACTTCCAGGCGGCCGCCTTGTTCTTGCTCGACTTGAACAGGCCGAGCCCGTCGACCGGGTTGGAGACCTGCACGCGGTTGTCGCCCGGCCCTGTCGGGTTCGGGATGCCGCGGAACTTGTCCCCGAACGCCTTCACGTGGTCGCCGTACGAGCCGAGGTTGTGGCTCAGCATGCCGATCTTGCCGCTGTCGAACTGCGCGACCATCTTCGTGAAGTCGTTGTTCACGTCGGCGGACGGCGTGGCCTTCTTGTAGAGCCCGGCGTACTTCTCAAGGGCGGCCACGTTCTTGGGGTCGTTGACCGTGGTCTTCTCGTTGTTCTTGTCCCAGAACGAGGTGATGCCGCTCTGCCCGTACATGGCGTCGAGGGCCTGCGCGATGGAGCCCTCGCCGCCGCGGATGGTGTAACCGAACTCGTTCTTGCCGGTGTTGGTGAGCTTGGCCGCCGAGTCGAAGAACTTGTCCCAGGTCGTCGGCGCGTCCAGGCCGGCCTTCTTGAACAGGTCGGTGCGGTAGTAGAGGACGCCGTTGTTGGCGGAGGTCGGCAGCTCGTACAGCTTGTCGCCCGCGCCCGCCGACTTCACCGACTCCATGAACGCGTCGTTGAGCTTGCCGTTGAGCGAGCTCGTCGCGATCCGCTCGTCGAGCGGTTCGAGGGCGTCCTGCGCGGCGACTCCGGCGAGCATCGCGGTGCCGATGCCGCCGACGTCGGGCAGTCCGCCGCCCTGGATGGCGGTGTCGTACTTGGACTGCACGTTCTCGGCGGGGATGCCGACGTACTTGACCTTGATGTCCGGGTTCTTCTTCTCGAAGTCCTTGATGATCTCCTGCCAGACGTCGCGGCGCACGGCCGTGTTGTTGTCCCAGAAGGTGATCTCACCCTTGCCGGAGCCCTCGGTCCCCTTGGAGTCGCCCGCGCCGCCGCCGTCGTCGCCGCAGGCGGTGGCGGTGAGGGCGAGGACGACGGAGATGGCGACGGCGGTGCCGCCGCGCAGCGCGGATCTGCGTGTACGGATGTTCATGATCGGCTCTCTTCTTCTGGATCCAACTGGAGGGTGGTGAGGTGGAAGTGCGTGAACCGGGCGGTGCCGGTGGCCTGAGGACCGGTTTCGTCCGGGGTCCCTGGGGGTGCCGCCGCGAACAGGCCGAGGAGGGCGCCGACCCAGCGCCAGGGCTGCGCGGCGAACACCTGTCCCGAGCGCCGGAAGCCGTCGCCGGTGTCGACGGAGAAGCGGCAGCGGGCCCCTTCGGCGATGTCGATCCGCAGCCGGGCCGTCCCGTCCGGCGCCTCGCGCGGGTGCGCCGCGTCCCGCTCCGCTTCGGCGGTGGTCTCGGCGAACCGGTGCACCACGTGGGCCGCGCCGTCCGCGCCGCGTTCGAGGCCGATCCAGGAGTACGCGTCGCCGAGCACCACAAGTCCCGCGCGGGCGCCGGGAGTTGTGGCGTCGAGGCGGAGGTCGACGGTCACGCGGCTCGGCAGCAGCGGCAGCCGCTGGGTCAGCAGGTGCGGTACGCGGCGCAGGTCGCGGACGCCGTCGGCGGAGGGCACGCAGGTGAGGTGCAGGCCGTCCGCGTCGCCGCCGGACCGTGAACCGACCCACTGTGCGCGGGAGTTGGCCGTCCACTGCCACTGCGGGCCGAAGTTCCCGCCGGGGAAATCGTCGTCGGTCGCGGGCGCGGCCACCGGGTGCGGCGGCAGCGCGGGCTTGTCGTGTACGTCGACGGGGGCGCCGTCGTCGCCGATGACCGGCCAGCCCCGTTCGTCCCAGCGCATGGGTTGCAGATGCACCACCCGCCCGTACGGGCCGCGCTGCTGGAAGTGCAGGAACCAGTCCTCCCCGGCCGCCGTGCGCACCCATCCGCCCTGGTGGGGACCGTTGACGTCGGTGTCGCCCTGTTCGAGCACGACCCGCTCCTCGTAGGGTCCGAAGAACGAGCGGGAGCGGAAGGCGCCCTGCCAGCCGGTCTCCACGCCGCCCGCCGGGGCGAGGATCCAGAACCAGCCGTCGTGCCGGTAGGCCTTGGGGCCTTCGAGGGTGAACCAGCCGGGTATGCGGTCCCCGTCGATCAACACCCGTCCCTCGTCGAGGAGTTCGGTGCCGTCGGGTGACATGCGGTGGCCGGTGAGGCGGTTCTTGATGCCGGCGCGGGACTTCGCGTAGGCGTGCACGAGGTACGCCTCGCCGGTCTCCTCGTCCCACAGCGGGCAGACGTCGATGAGCCCCTTGCCCGCCTTGAGCAGGTGCGGTTCCGTCCAAGGCCCGTGTATGGAGGGGGCGTTGACCTGCTGGACGCCGTGGTCCGGGTCGCCCCAGAAGATCCAGAAGCGGCCGTCGTGGTGCCGGATCGACGGCGCCCACACCCCGCAGTCGTGGCGCGGCGTCGCGAACGCCTCGGCCGGTTCGAGCCGGTCGAGGGCGTGCCCGACGAGCGTCCAGTTGACGAGGTCGCGGGAGTGCAGGAGCGGCAGCCCCGGGACCCGGCCGAAGCTGGAGGCGGTCAGATAGAAGTCGTCCCCGACCCGGACCACGTCGGGGTCGGACCAGTCGGCGGCGAGCACGGGGTTGCGGTACGTCCCGTCCCCGAGGTCACCGGTTGGCAGGGCTCGGCGTGTGGTGGTGCGCGGCGCGCTGCTCATGCGGCCACCGCCCCTCGCCCCGACCGAGCGCTCCACGCCCGGCCGGCTCCGCCGACGACGGCGGGCACGCGGGCTCGGCACGCGCCGAACCCCCGGTCACGGGCACGCGGTCCCCGGCGGCCCGTTCCGCACGGCGCGGCGCTCATGCGGCCACCGCCTTGCGGACCAGGGTCGCCGCCCGTTCGCGGTCGAGGGTGCCGTCGGCGACGACCGTGACCACGCGGCGTACGGCGGTGGCGCCGGGGGCGATGGCGAGGCGGGACGCGGACGCGAGGGAGGAGCCGACGCCCGGGTACTCCTCGGTGCGGACGAACCACGGGTCGCGGCGGGTCTCGGCGGTGGCGCCCGCGAAGACGAGGGTCCAGCGCTCCCCCGCCATGGCGAGCCAGTCGGCGGGGCGGCCGTGGACCGCGGGCTCGCCCTGGGCGTCGGCCGTGAACACGGTCGGCGCCGACGCCTCCTTCGGCGCGCGCCAGAAGAAGCCCCCGTACGCGGCGCCGGGGCGGCCGTTCGTGGCGGGGCTGCCGATGGTCAGCTCGTCGTCGGACGGGTTGGTGAGCGAGAAGGTGAAGTCCAACGACCAGGCGTCGTCCGCGAGTTGGGTGACCGCTACCGTGCGGCGCTCGCGCAGCAGGGTCGCGCCCGTGCCGCCGGTGCGCCAGTCCAGGTCCTGCACGAAACCGTCCGGGTCGCACAGCTTGAACTCGCGGTGCCGCTGCTCGCCGTGGTTGTCCAGCTCGGTCGGCCCCTGACCGCGTACGTAGGTGCGGCCGCCCCAGAAGTTGTGCCCGGCGACGTCCGGCACGGCGACGCCAACGCCGAGGTGGTGCGCGTGGTCGGCGGGCGCGAACTCGGTGACCGGGGTGCCGGCGAGCGTCGTCACCGGGTGCAGGGCGGGGCGCGGGGAGAGCCTCGGGTCGACCTCCGGGCGCAGTTCGTAGCGGGCGACGGGGCGGCCCGCGCAGCTCAGCGTCAGCGGCGCGGCGATGAGGCCGTTCACGGTGCGGGTCATGACGCGGCCTCCGCTTCCGCGCGGGCCCAGAACGCGCCGAGCCCCGCATAGCCGGTGAGGGTGTCGGCGCTCGCCGCGACGAGCCCGTCGGCGCCGTGCACGACACGGCGCACGGCTCCCGGCCGGTCGGCCGGCACCCGGCTCCACGCGTCGTCGGGCAGCGCCACCGGGTCGGGCGCCTGCCGGATCGCCTCGACGACGCGCATGAACGCGCCGGTCGCGGCGGGCGGCACGAGCAGCGGCGTCGCGCCGTCGGTGGCGAGGTGGTCGAGGAGGTTGGCGAGGAGGTCGGTGCGCCCGTGCACCGTCTCGTCCGGGCCGTGCCCCGCGCGCTGCACGAGGACGCGGTCCTGCTTGTACCAGAACGTGATCCGGCCCCGGCTGCCGTGCACCACGACGTACGGCTCGTCGGCCTGCTCGGCGCAGAGCGTCGCCGCGACGGTGACGCGCGAACCGGTACGGGTGGTCAGCTCGACGTACGAGGTGTCGTCGGCCTCGATGTCGTTGGCGCGGTACAGCTCGGTGTGGATGGCGGTGAGGTCGGCGCCGCCGGTCGCGCCGTCGAGGGCGAGGGAGGTGGCGACGGCGTGGGCGAGCGGGTTGGTGAGCACGCCGTCGACGACGTCGACCGTGCGGCCGGCGCCGCCCGTGCCGCCGGTGGCGGGGAGGCGGCGGTGGCCGGCCCAGGGGGCGCGGCGGTAGTAGTCCTCGTCGCGGGCCCAGGCTCCGGCGGCGCCGATGCCGAGGGGCTCGCCGATGAGGCCGTCGCGTACGAGATCTCGTATATGAGACACCGCATGCGAGCCGAGCGACTGGAAACCGACCTGACAGGCGATCCCCGCCGCGGCCACCCCGGCCGCCATCCGCTCGTATTCCATATATGACGGCGCGGGCGGCTTCTCCAGGAGCAGGTGCACACCCCGCTCGGCCGCCGTCAGCGCCAGGTCCGTGTGCGTCGGGATCGGCGTGCAGATGATCGCGATCCGGGCGCCGGTGCGGTCGAGCAGTTCCCCGAAGTCGGCGGACTGCACGACACGTTCGGCGTCGAACCCGGCGAGCTCCTCCGCGTCAAGGGGCCGCAGCTCGCACACGCCCGCGAGCCGCACCCGCCCCGCCTCCGCGAGGTTCCGGATGTTGTTGAGGTGCCAGCGCCCGTGCCCACGCGCGCCCGCGAGGACGACGGGGACCGGCTCGGATACGTAGGACGGAGTGTTGTTCATCGGGCCCTCCCTGCTCCGGCGCCGCGCGCCACGTCCCGGTCGGCGCGCGCCGCGTCGCTGATCGGGCCGTGCAGCGTCGGCGTCCAGCCGACGTCGGCCGTCAGGTCGCGTTCGCTGCCGGAGTTGTACGAGTTGTAGATCGCGAGGAGGTCGACCGGGTAGCCGTTGAAGCGGGCGCCCTCGTCGTGCAGGGCGCTGCCGTTCCAGCTCTTGACCAGGTCGGCGACCTCTACGTAATTCGGTGTCGTGAAGGCGTTGTTCTGGGCGTGGATCCGCGACTCGGTGGAGACGCCGACGCTGTAGCGGTAGTCCTTCTGCTCCTCGGGGACGACGTAGCGGTTGTTGTAGAGGTGCACTTGGCCGAAGCGGACGCGCGGGGCGCGCTGGACGACGCCCTCGAACTCGTTGTGGTGGAGGGTGACGCGCAGCTTGTCGCGGTCGCCGGTGACACCGTCCCCGTTGCCGATGAGCATCGCCTTGTCGTGGTCGGCGAACCGGCTCCAGGAGACGGTGACCAGGTCGGCGCCGTTCGTGATGTCCAACAGGCCGTCGTGGCGCAGGTAGTTGCGGCCGAAGTAGGTGGGCTCGTCCTCGTCGAGGTGGCCCTTGTCGGAGGCGGTGATGTGGTCGACCCAGACGTGGGTGGCGCCGTTCAGCCACAGGGTGTCGTACGCCGTCTTCCAGTCGCCGAGGCCGCCGGTGTTGGGCTGCCAGGCGGGGAAGCAGTCGTAGGCGTCGCGCAGTTCGAGGTTGCGGACGATGACGTTGTCGGAGCCCGCGACCTGGAGCGAGGCGCCCTTGAGGACGGCGCTCGAACCGAGGCCGACGATCGTCGTGTTGGAGCCCACCTTGAACACGACGCGCTCGGCCTGCCGGGCGGCGGAGGCGGCGCGGGCCTCCTCCTGTGCGCCGCTCGGCTTGCCGGATCCCCACGTACGCGGGTCGTAGGCGGCGAGGTATTTCCGCAGGTCGTAGCCGTCGGTGGCGTAGTCGGAGCAGGAGAGGCGGTCGCCTTCGGCGTCGGTGTTGGCGTCGATGGTGCCCGCGACCTTGATGATCTTGGGTGTGGCGCTGCCGCCGTCGAGGGCGCGGGCGAGCCCCGCGCGGTCGGTGACGGTGGTGACGTGGGCGTCGTCGGCGGCGGCCCCTCCGGTGGTACCGGTGCCGGAGGCGGCCCAGCCGTCATCGGCGGCGAGCACGTCGCGGCTGATGTCGCGGCTGATGTCGCGGCTGATGTCGCGGCCACCCTGCGCGCCGGCGGAACCGGACACCCCGAGGCCACCCAGCACCAACAGGCCGCAGGCAACGCCGACTTGGACCATACGGCTCCTCATCCCTTCACCGCCCCTGCGCTGAACCCGGTGACGAGCCACTTCTGGATGAAGGCGAAGACGATCACGACGGGCAGCGCGGCGACGACACCGCCCGCGGCGAGCGCGCCGAGGTCGACGGAGTCGGCGCCCATGAGGGTGGCGAGGCCGACCGGGATCGTCTGCTTGTCCTGGTTGGACAGGAACATGAGGGCGAACAGGAAGTGGTTCCAGCTGTGCACGAAGGCGAAGGAACCGACCGCGATCAACCCCGGTCGCAGCAGCGGCAGTACGACGGCGCAGAACGCGCGGAAGCGCCCGCAGCCGTCGACCCAGGCGGCCTCTTCGAGCGAGTACGGGACGTTCTTGATGAAGCCGCTGATCAGGATCATCGTGAGCGGCAGCTGGAAGACGGTCTCGGCGATGATGACGCTGCCGAGCGAGTTGATCATCCGCAGGTTGGCGAAGATCTGGAACAGCGGGACCAGCATCAGGGCGCCCGGGATGAACTGGGAGCACAGCAGCGCGAGCATGAAGCCGCGCTTGACCCGGAAGTTGAAGCGGGCGAGCGCGTAGCCGCCGGCCAGCGCCACGACCGTCGTCATCAGCATCGAGGCGAGGCCGACGAGCAGGCTGTTCTGGAAGAAGACCGCGAAGGACCGCTCGTTCCACACCTTGTCGAAGTGGTCGAAGGTGAGCGGCCACGGCACGAGCGAGGTGGATCCGGCGGGCCGGAACGCGAAGAGCAGCATCCAGTAGAAGGGGACGAGCGTGAAGAGGAGATACACGCCGAGCGGGAGATAGATCTGCCAGCGCGGCACGTGCTCCCAGGAGGGACCGGAGCGGCCCTTCTTCGTGGGGGTGAGGGCGGCGCGGTGCCGGCCACCGCCGCCGGAGGTGGCGACGGGCGTGGTCGTGGTGGCGGTCAACTGGGCTTCCTTGACGGTCACTTGTCCTCGCCCCCGAACTTGCTCAGGCGGAGGTAGATCATCGAGCAGAACAGGAGGATCACGAAGGCGATGGACGTGAGCGCGGACGCGTAGCCGAAGTCGTGCGAGTCCACGGCGATGGAGGCGATGCGCAGCGGCAGGGTGGTCGTCTCACCCGCGGGTCCGCCGCCGGTGAGGGTGTAGAGCAGGTCGACGTTGTTGAACTCCCACACGGCGCGCAGCAGCGTGGACAGGATGATCGCGTCCTTGAGGTGCGGCAGCGTGATGTGGAAGAACTGCCGCAGCCGGCTCGCGCCGTCGACCTCGGCGGCCTCGTACAGGTCCTTCGACACGGACTGCAGGTCGGCGAGGATGAGGATCGCGAAGAAGGGGACGCCGCGCCAGAGTTCGGCGGTGACGACGGCGGGGAAGACGGTCGCGGTGTCCGACAGCCAGGACGTGCCGTACGAGCCGACGCCCATGTCCGCGAGGTAACGGGTGATGCCGGTCTGGGAGTTGTAGAGCAGCATCCAGACGGCCGAGGTGAGGACACCCGACACGGCCCATGGCGAGAAGACCATGGCGCGGGCGAGGCCGCGGCCGATGAAGGTCTGGTTGACGACGAGCGCGAGCCCGAGGCCGAGCAGCAGCTGCAGCACCACCTGGACGCCGACCCACTGGAGGCTGAAGCCCAACGTCCGCCAGAAGTCCGGGTCTTCGGTGAACGCGGTGACGAAGTTGTCGAAGCCCGCGAAGCCGTTGCGCCACGGCTTGGTCGGGTTGAAGTGCTGCAGGCTGTAGTAGAAGACGCTGATGACGGGATACGCGATGAAGCCCAGCATCAGCAGCCCGGCGGGCGCGATCAGCAGATACGGGAGCCTGCGCGGGGTGGCTGACTTGCGGCGCCGGGGCGGCGACGCGCCCTGCGGGGCTTTGGCCACGGCTGCGGCTTGGGCCATGACGGGAACTCCGTTCTCGGTGGCTCAGGTCGGTGCTTCTTGCGGGTGCTGCTTACGGGTGGTGCCTGCGGGTGCTGCCTGCGTGTGCTGCTTGCGGGTCGACAGAAAGCGCTTGCACGGGACACGTATCGAAACGCTTCGCAGACGGTGTTCGAGATGTCGGCCAACAAAGGGCCCACGGCGGGTGGTTCAGAGGTGGTTCAGAGGTGGTTCAGCTCGCGTACGGGTCCGGGACCTTGCCCGGCCTGGCGAGGAAGGCGAAGTCGCAGCCGGTGTCGGCCTGGGTGATCTGCTCGTTGTAGAGCACGCCGTAGCCGCGCTCGCACCGCTCATCGGGCGCCACCCACTCGACCTTCCTGCGCGCCAACTCCTCGTCTTCTACGTTGAGTTGGAGCGAGCGGGCGGCGACGTCGAGGGTGATGGTGTCCCCGCTGCGGACGAGCGCGAGCGGCCCGCCGACGTGCGACTCGGGGGCGATGTGCAGGACGCACGCCCCGTAACTCGTGCCGCTCATCCGGGCGTCGGAGAGCCGCACCATGTCGCGCACGCCCTGCTTGAGCAGGTGGTCGGGGATGGGCAGCATCCCGTACTCGGGCATGCCGGGCCCGCCCTTCGGGCCCGAGCCGCGCAGCACCAGGACGCTGTCGGCGGTGATGCCCAACTCCGGGTCGTTGATGGTGCGTTGCATGGTCTTGTAGTCGTCGAAGACGACCGCGGTGCCGGTGTGCTTGAGCAGCCGCTGCTCGGCGGCGATGTGCTTGATGACGGCGCCGTCGGGGCAGAGGTTGCCGCGCAGGACGGCGACGCCGCCCTCGGCCGCGACCGGGTTCGTACGAGCCCTGATCACGTCGTCGTTGTGCACTTCGGCGCCTTCGAGCCGATCGCCGAACCGCCCGTCGACCGTGGGCCGTTCGAGGTGCAGCAGGTCGGGGATCCGGGAGTGGAACGCGGGCAGGCCGCCGGCGAAGTAGAAGTCCTCCATGAGGTACGTCCGTCCGCCCGGCCGCACGTTCGCGAGCATGGGTACGGTGCGCGCGACGCGGTCGAAGTCGTCGAGGGTGAGCGGGACCCCGGCGCGGCCCGCCATGGCGATGAGGTGGATGACGGCGTTGGTGGAGCCGCCGAGTCCGAGCACCGTGGTGACGGCGTCCTCGAAGGCGGCGGGGGTGAGGATCTCGGAGGGCTTGAGCGCGGTCCACGCGAGTTCGACGGCGCGGCGCCCGGAGGCGGCGGCCATCCGCTCGTGCGCCGAGTCCACGGCCGGGATCGACGAGGCGCCCGGCAGTGTCATGCCGAGGGCCTCGGCCGCCGCGGTCATGGTGGAGGCGGTCCCCATGGTCATGCAGTGGCCGGGCGAGCGCGCCAACCCGGCCTGGATCTCACGGAGTTCGCAGTCGGTGAGGTTACCGGCACGGTGCTCGTCCCAGTGCTTCCACATGTCGGTTCCGGAGCCCAGGGTCTCGCCGCGCCAGTGACCGGGCAGCATCGGCCCGGCCGGCACGAAGATGGCCGGTACGTCGGCGGAGGTCGCGCCCATGAGCAGCGCGGGCGTCGACTTGTCACAGCCCCCGAGCAGCACCGCCGCGTCGACCGGATAGGAGCGCAGCAGTTCCTCGGTCTCCATGGCGAGGAGGTTGCGGTAGAGCATCGGGGTGGGCTTCTGGTACGTCTCCGAGAGCGTGGCCACGGGGAATTCGAGCGGGAAGCCGCCCGCCTGCCACACGCCCCGCTTCACGGCCTCGGCGCGCTCGCGCAGGTGGACGTGGCAGGGGTTGATGTCGGACCAGGTGTTGAGGACGGCGACGACGGGGCGGCCCTTGTACTCCTCGGCCTCGTAGCCGAGTTGGCGCATCCGGGCGTTGTGCGACCAGGTGCGCAGCTGGCCCTCGGTGCCGTACCACTGGTGGGAGCGGAGCTGTTCGGGCGCGAGCCGGGCTCTCGGTGCGGCGGCGGTCATATGGACCACCCCGCCGCGATCTCGGCGACCTCGGCGCGCGCCGCCTCCGGCAGTTCCTTGCTCGGCGGGCGTACGTCGCGGCGGCACAGGCCGAGGGAGGCGAGGGCCTCCTTGACGACGGTGACGTTGTTGGCGGAGGCGTCCGCGCCGCGCAGTTCCTCGAAGCGGCGGATCTGCTCCCACACCTTCATGGCGGCGCCGAAGTCACCGGCTCGAAGCGCTTCGATCATGGCCAGCGAGACCTTCGGCGCGACGTTCACGAGTCCCGAGGTGAAGCCGGTGGCGCCCGCGGAGAAGTAGGAGGGCGCGTACGGCTCGGCGAGCCCGGCCACCCACACGAACCGCTCCAGGCCCGCGTCCCGCGCGAAGCCGGCGAAGCGGGCGGCGTCCGGCACCGCGTACTTGACGCCGATCACGTTCGGGCAGTCGTCGCCGAGTTCGGCGAGGCGGGCGCCGGGGAGGGCGGGGTTCCTGAGGTACGGGACGACGCCGAGTTCGGGCACGGCGTGCGCGATGGCCCGGTGGTAGTCGACCCAGCCGACCTCGGAGACGTACGGGTGCACGGGCTGGTGGACCATCACCATGTGCGCGCCGTGCTCACGGGCGTGCCGGGCGGCGTCGACGGCGGTCGGCACGTCGTGGCCGACGCCGACCAGGACCACGCCGCGCTCCCCCACCTCGTCGAGGGTCAGCTCCGTGACGAGGCGGCGCTCCTTGGGGCTGAGGGCGTAGAACTCGCCGGTGTTCCCGTTCGGCGTGAGGGTGCGCACGCCGCTGTCGAGCAGGCGCCGCAGCAGGGCCCGGTACTGGCCCTCGTCGACGGAGCCGCGCTCGGTGAACGGGGTCACCGGGATCGCGACGACGTCGGCGAGCGCGGCGCGTTGGGCCTCGAACGTGACGGGTGTGGTCGGCGTGGTTGACGTTGCGGTCATGAGTGGTGCTCACCCTTTTCTTCCCGGTCCTCCCGCACTTCGGGGAAGGCCCGCTCGACGAACGACGCGATGTGGTTCCGCAGCGCGCGCGAGGCACCTTGGGCGTCACCGGCGAGGGCGAGCTCCAGGATCTCCTGGTGCTCGGCGGCCTCCCGGTCCCACGACGGGTCGGCGGCCCAGGCCACAGCGGACACCAGGGCGGCCTGGTCGCGGACCTCGTCGAGCATCTTGCCGAGCAGCGGGTTGCCGCAGGGGAGGTAGAGGGCGCGGTGGAACTCCCGGTTGGCGAGGGAGCGTTGGGCCGTGTCGCTCGCGGTGGCGGCCCGGCGGAGGGCGTCGCGGGCGACGTCGAGGGAGGCGCGGCGGTGCACGGTGCGGCGCAGTGCCTCCGGTTCGAGCAGCAGCCGCACGTCGTAGACCTCGCGGGCCATGTCGGCGTCCACCATGCGAACCGTGACGCCCTTGTACTGGCTCATCACGACGAGCCCGGTGCCGGCCAGGGTCTTGAGCGCCTCGCGCACGGGGGTCTTGGACACCCCGAACTGCGCGGCGACGTCGGTCTCCACCAGGGCCTGGCCGGGGCGCAGCTGCCCCGTCAGGATGCGGTGCTTGATCTCCTCCAGGACGTACTGGGTGCGGGAGGGGATCGGCGTGGGCACAGAGGTCATGCGGGCCTCTCGTATGGCGTATCGCGTCTGGCGCATCACGTATCGCGTATCGCGTATCGCGTCTGACGTATCGCGTCTCATATATGACGTACGAAGTACGACGCGTTGAAGCTAGAAGCACGGCAAGGTTTCGTCAACGCTTCCGGCAAAAGAAATCCGCCAATTGACGGCTGGCGCGGGCGAGTTGATCTCCCGCAGGATGAGCCCCATGCCCCGCTCCCGCCCCGCGCGCCGCGCCACCGCATCCGCTCTGACGTGCGCCGTCGCCCTGCTGCTCGCGTCCTGCTCGACCGGCGGGACCGGCGGGACCGGCGGGACCGGCGGCGACGACCGGGCCCGCCCGCAGCCCCTCGGCAGGTGCGTCTCCCCCGCCGACGCCTCGCCCACCCCGGTCCCGACCCCGTCCGGGGACGGCGCCACCCGCGAGGCCCGTGACGCCCGCCGCGCCCTGAACCGCGACGACTTCAACGGCGACGGCGAGCACGATCTGCTCCTGTACGGCGCCTACCGGGTTCGCGGCAAGCCCGTGCAGCACAACCGCGGGCTGCTGCTCGGTTCGTCCGAGGGGGTCGCCGCCGGCCGCCAGGTCTCCCTCACGGACCGTTTCCCCGGCGTCGACATGGAGACGATCGGCAACCCGGTCACCCAGGGCGACCCGGTGGGCGGGCTCACCGGCGACTGGGACCGGGACGGGTTCGCGGACATCATGTTCACCTCGCCGCACACCACCAAGAGCGGCAGGACCGACCACTACGAGGAGCAGATCGTGTGGGGCGGCAAGGGTGCCGTGGCCGGCGCCCGGCACCAGGAGCGCGACCGCGCGGCGCCGCACCTCGCGACGGGCGACTTCGACGGCGACGGCGCGCTCGACCTGGTGTCGGGCCCCTACCCAGGAACCGGCGGCGCGAAGGACAAGGTCCGGTGCGTGTCCCTGGAGTTCGGCCCGTTCGACCGGGACGGCCGCCCGAAGCAGAGCCGCACCGTCGACATCACCCAGCAGGGCCGCGTCTACACGGAGGCCCTGGCCACGGGCGACTTCGACGGCGACGGCCGCGACGAGTTCGTCACGACCGGCTTCCGCGAGGGGAAGCTGACCGGCGAGGGCTGGCCGGAGGTGTACGCGGACGCCTCGTACTACCGGGTGCGCGCCGACCGGAGCACCGTGCGCGCGGGCGGCCTGGCGGCGTTGGGCGACGGCGCCCGCGTCCCGTACAACCCGGAGGGCGACGAGCACGGCTCGGACCCGGCCCTCACACCACGGAACTCCCTGGGCCCCATGCCCGTCGCGGACTTCGGCGGCAACGGCCGCGACGACATCATCCGGATGGAGCGCGACGCACAAGGCACCCCGAAGGGCCGCGTCGTATACGGCGGCCCGGCGGGCCCCGGCACGGGCGGCCGCCCCACGACCCGGCTCCCGCTGGACGGCGACTACGACAACAGCACCACCGGCGACGTGAACGGCGACGGCCGCGACGACCTGATCACCGCCACCTACCGGGACCGGGAACACCAGGTCGGCAGCGTCACGATCTACCTCGGCGGCCGCACGGGCCTGACGACGACCCCGGCGTACTCCTTCGACCGCCAGGACGTCGGCATGCCGGGCATGCCCACGGCCACGTACCAGCGCGACAACTTCGGCGGCGGCCTCGACGTGGCCGACCTCGACGGCGACGGCATCGGCGACCTGACCGTCACCACCCAGGACTTCCACCCCGCGCCCTACAAGGGCACGTACTGGATCGTCCCGGGCAGCCGCGGCGGCCCGGTCACGGGGAAGGCGGTGCGGCTGGACGCGAGGGACCTCGGGCGGGGGTGAGGCCGGCCTCCTGCGGCGTCCGCACCTGCCTGGACATATCCGGTATCCGCGTGACCCGTTCCGCTCCGACCTGACCGCCTTCGTCACGTACGACACGGAGCTGACGAAGGCGGCCGAGGAGCTCGGGTTCCCGGTCGCCGCCCCCTCGGACTGAGGCCCCCCCTCAGGCCCCCCAGGCCCCCTCAGAGCCCTCTCAGACCGAAGCCAGCGCCCCGCGCACCACCTCCAGATCACCGTCCGACGCCAACCCCGCGTGATACAGCCGCAGTTCCGTCGCCCCCAGCTCACGCGCCGCACGCACGTCGTCCGCGAGGGTGGCCGGGCTGCCGCCCATGCCGCGGACGACGGTGAAGTTCGCGGCGACGACGCCCCGGCCCTGCGCGGCGAACGGCTTCACCAGGCCCGCCCCGCCCGTGCACGGCACGACGACGCCGTCGGCGACGGAGAGGATGTGGGCCGGGTCGACTCCGGCGTTGGCGCCGCAGTGGTACGAGACCGGGTCGGCGTGCAGGAGTACTTGGAAGGCTTTGCAGTCGGCCGGGACGGCGGCGCGTACCGCCGTGACGGCCGCTTCCTGGAGGGAGCGGGCCGTGGCGTCGCGGTACGCGCGCGTGGCGGCGGCGGTCTCGGCGCCGAGCAGTTTCTCGACCGTGGGCCAGCCGTCGTCCGTGGCCTTCCCGCGCCATACGGGGCCCAGGGCGGCGCGCACGGTGACCGCCAACTCGACCGGGTCCAGGCCGTGTTCGGCGTACCCCTCGCGGCAGGTCGGGCAGAAGCACAGCGACATCAGGTACTGGCCCGCCTCGCCGAGTCCTACGCCGCCGGTCTTGTCGTGGGCGTGCAGGTGCGCGAGTCCGTACCAGCCGAGGGATTCGAGTTCGGTGCCGCGCGCGCCGGGGCGGGTCGCCGCCTCCGCCGCGAGGTCGACGAGGTACGCGCGCGTGGCGGGCTGCGCGATGCAGGGCGCCCAGGGGTAGCGGTCTCCGTAGGCGTTGACGACGGAGGTGTCCGGATGGTCGGCGCCCATACGGGAGTTGTGGGCGAGGACGACCCACGTGTGGACGTCGAGTCCGGCGTCGGCGAGGGCCTCGGCGGCTTCCGCGTAGGCGTCTCCGGGGGCCCAGGACCCGGCTTCGTACGGCTTCAATTCCCTTCCGTACCACCGCTGTTCGTCGATCGGGTAGAGCGTCGACGCGTGCTCGGCGGTCACGATGCGGTGGCGCGGGTGGCGGGGCGTCAGGGCGCGCGTGGAGTGGTAGGCGGCGGCGAGGGTGACCTGCTGGACGCCGAGTTCGGCGATGCGGCGGGCGGCGTCCGGGTCGCCGTTGACGTCCCAGGGGTAGACGAAGGTCGAGGTCTTCACGCGTCGGCTCCTTCCACCGTGGCGTGGGCGCGCTCGACGAGTTCGGCGAGCTTCTTGACGTGTTCCTCGCTCGGCTCGTGCAGCGGCGGGCGCACCGGTCCGACGTCGAGCCCGCGCAGCCGCACGCCCGCCTTGACCAGGGACACCGCGTATCCCCTTCCCTGGTTGCGGAGTTCGACGAGCGGTCGGTAGAAGTCGTCGAGGAGGCGGTTCACGACTCCGTCGTCGCCCGCGCCGAGAGCCTTGTGGAAGGCCTGCGCGATGTCGGGGGCGAAGCAGAAGACGGCGGAGGAGTAGAGGGTGACGCCGATGCCCCGGTAGGCGAGCATGGTGAGTTCGGCGGTGGGCAGCCCGTTGAAGTAGAGGAAGTCGTCGGCGACGCCGCTGGTGCGCACCGCGCTCACGGTGCGCTGCATCAGGTCGAGGTCGCCGAGGCCGTCCTTCAGTCCGATGACCTTGGGGTGGCGGGCGAGTTCGACGACGGTCTCCGGGGTGAAGACGGCGTTGTCGCGCTGGTAGACGATGACGTCGAGGCCGGTCGCGTCGGCCAGTTCGGTGTAGTGGCGCAGGAGGCCTTCCTGCCCGGCGACGACGAGGTACGGCGGCATCGCCAACAGGCCGTCCGCGCCCGCCCGTTCGGCCGCGCGCGCGTAGCGGACGGCGAGCGCGGTGCCGTATCCGGCGCCCGCCACGACCGGCACCCGGCCCGCCGTCACGTCGACGGCTGCGGCGACGCAGGCCTCGTACTCCTCGGGCGTGAGGGCGTGGAACTCCCCGGTGCCGCAGCAGGCGAACACGGCGGCGGCCCCGGCCTCGACGCCGCGCCGGACGTGGGTGCGGTAGGTGTCGAGGTCCACGGCCCCGTCGGGCCCGTAGGCGGTGACGGGGAAGAAGAGCGGCCCGCTGGGGATGGCGAGGCGAGCGGCGAGAGGGACTGGCGAGACGGGCGTCACGGACTCTCCCTGTACACGTTCATGATTGGCGTTTACATTTCTGAACAGCCACGTTAAGGCGGCCGTCTGGCGGGGTCAAGCGTCCGAACTTGCCCTTAATGCCGCTCCCTTGACGGGTGTGACAGCACTCCTTAGCGTTTCCCTGCATCCACGAATGTGAATACCGCACACGGACACGGAGATCACACGCCATGCCAGTCCCCTCCACGCCCCGCACCATCCTGCTCACCGGCGCGGCCGGCGGACTCGGCACCCTGATGCGCGAGTTGCTGCCGCCGCTCGGTCACGAGCTGCGCCTGCTCGACGTGCGCCCGGTCGCGGACGCCCCGGACGCGATCGTCGCCGACCTGAACGACACGGACGCGCTGCGCGAGGCGGTGCGCGGCGTCGACGGCGTGCTGCACCTCGCCGGCATCAGCCTGGAGTCGACCTTCGAGAAGATCCTCGACTCGAACATCAAGGGCACGTACCACCTCTACGAGGCCGTACGCGAGGAGGCCGCGTCCCGCGCGGACGGCACCGCCCCGCGCGTCGTCTTCGCCTCCTCCAACCACGCGGTCGGCTACACGCCGCGCCCGCACGTCGAGGACGGCGCGCCGCTGGTCCCGGTCGGGACGCCGCACCGCCCGGACACGTACTACGGCCTGTCGAAGTCGTTCGGCGAGGACCTCGCCCAGTTCTACTGGGACCAGCACGGCATCGAGACGGTCTCCGTGCGCATCGGCTCGTGCTTCAAGGAGCCCACGGACGTCCGCATGATGTCGGTGTGGATGAGCCCCGGCGACGGCGCCCGCCTCTTCCACGCGGCGCTCACCGCCGAGAAGGTCGGCCACACCGTCGCCTACGGCTCCTCCGCCAACACCCGCCTGTGGTGGGACCTTTCGAGCGCCCGCGCCCTCGGCTACGAGCCGCAGGACGACTCGGAGGTGTACGCGGAGAAGCTGCTGGCCGAGTTCGGCCCGCTCACCGACGACAACCCGGCGCACCGGTACCTGGGCGGCCGCTTCATCAACGACCCGCCGATCTGGCCCCACTGACACACACGTACCGACACACACGTACGCGAGACGGCGGGCGGGCACCGAACGGGCCCGCCCGCCGTCTTGTTCGGGCACCCGCCCCGCCCGAACCCACACCCTCCCCCGCTCCCGTGCAGGTCCGCGCCGGACCCCGCGCCCCGCGAAACGGGCAGGAACGGGCGACATCGGGCCCGCTGCGGGCCTGTCCACCTCGGCGTACCCCCGGTACAACTTCCGGTGCGGGCCCTTCCGGGCACGCGAGAGCCCGAACGGGCAAGGGCCGGCGGGGACGACGAGGAACGGACAGCGGACGGTATGGGCGGCACGGAGGTCGGCGGCATGAGCGCGGAGGAACGGCAGCGGGAGATCGTGCGGGTCGCACGGCACTCCGGCTCCGTCGACGTCACCGAACTCGCGGCCACGCTCGGCGTCGCGAAGGAGACCGTACGCCGCGATCTGCGCGCCCTGGAGGACCACGGCCTGGTGCGGCGCACGCACGGCGGGGCGTATCCGGTGGAGAGCGCCGGGTTCGAGACGACGCTCGCGTTCCGCACGACGATGCACGTACCGGAGAAGCGCCGGATCGCCGCGGCGGCGGCCGATCTGCTCGGTGACGCGGAGACCGTCTTCGTCGACGAGGGGTTCACCCCGCAGCTGATCGCCGAGGCGCTGCCCCGCGACCGGCCGCTGACCGTCGTGACCGCCTCCCTCGCCACGGCGGGCGCGCTCGCCGAGAACGACAACACCAGCGTGCTGCTGCTCGGCGGCCGGGTCCGCGCGGGCACGCTCGCGACCGTCGACCACTGGACGACGAAGATGCTCGCCGGTTTCGTCGTCGACCTCGCCTACATCGGCGCCAACGGCATCTCCCGCGACCACGGCCTGACCACCCCCGATCCGGCGGTCAGCGAGGTCAAGGCGCAGGCCATCCGGGCGGCGCGGCGCACCGTGTTCGCGGGCGTGCACACGAAGTTCGGCGCGGTCAGCTTCTGCCGTTTCGCGCCGGTCGGCGCCCTTGAGGCGATCGTGACCAGCACCCAGCTGCCCGCCTCCGAGGCGCACCGCTACTCGCTGATGGGGCCGCAGGTCATCCGCGTCTGACCAGCCGTGTCCGAGACACCCACAACTCCGACTCCAGGAGCCTCGATGCGAACCCAGAGCCGACGCCGCAGGCCACCGGGCAGACTGCTCGTGACGGCCGCCGCAGGCACGCTGCTCGCCCCCCTCTTGTCCGGCTGTTGGGTCGGCGCGGGCGGGCTCGGCAGCGGCGGTGACTCCCTCAACGTCCTGATGGTGAACAACCCGCAGATGGTCGAGTTGCAGAAGCTCACGGCCAAGCACTTCACGCGGGAGACCGGCATCAAGGTCAACTTCACGGTGCTGCCGGAGAACGACGTCCGCGACAAGATCAGCCAGGACTTCGCCAACCAGGCGGGCCAGTACGACGTCGCGACGCTCTCCAACTACGAGATCCCGATCTACGCCCGCAACGGCTGGCTGCGCCCCCTCGACCCGTACATCAAGAAGGACAAGGGCTTCGACCAGCAGGACATCCTCGCCCCCATGCGCGAGTCGCTGACCGGCGACGACGGCAAGCTGTACGGCGAACCGTTCTACGGCGAGTCCTCCTTCCTCATGTACCGCAAGGACGTCTTCGCGAAGAAGGGCCTCAAGATGCCCGCGCACCCGACCTGGCGGCAGGTCGCGGACCTGTCGGCGAAGGTCGACGGCGCGGAGAAGGGCATGAAGGGCATCTGCCTGCGCGGGCTTCCCGGTTGGGGCGAGTCGATGGCGCCGCTGACGACGGTCGTGAACACCTTCGGCGGCACCTGGTTCGACAAGGACTGGAAGGCCCGCCTCGACGACAAGGGCTTCAAGGACGCCACCAAGTTCTACGTCGACCTCGTACGCAAGCACGGCGAGTCCGGCGCCGCCCAGTCCGGCTTCGCCGAGTGCCTCAACAACCTCACCCAGGGCAAGACCGCCATGTGGTACGACGCCACCTCCGCGGCCGGATCTCTGGAGGCGTCGAAGTCCCCGGTCAAGGGCAAGATCGGCTACGTATCGGCGCCCGTCGAGAAGACGAGGTCCAGCGGCTGGCTCTACACCTGGGCCTGGGGCCTGCAAAAGGCGTCCCCGAACCCCGACAAGGCGTGGAAGTTCGTCTCCTGGGCGTCCGGCAAGGAGTACGAGAAGCTCGTCGGCGAGAAGTTCGGCTGGGCCAACGTGCCCGCCGGAAAGCGCGCCTCCACGTACGACATCCCCCAGTACAAGGCCGAGGCCGCCCCCTTCCAGGCGCAGACGCAGGCCGCGATCGAGGGCGCGCGGGTACGCGATCCGGGCGTGCAGCCGCGGCCCGCGCCCGGCATCCAGTTCGTCGGCATCCCCGAGTTCACCGACCTCGGCACCAAGGTCTCGCAGGAGATCAGCGCGGCCGTCGCGGGCCGCCAGTCGGTCGACACGGCGCTCGCCAAGTCCCAGAAGCTCGCCGCCGAGATCGCGAAGGAGTACGAGGGCCGATGACGACGACCACGACCTCAGCTCCGGCGCCCCGCACCGCTCCCGCGCCGACCGCCCCGCGCCCGCCGGGCAGGCTGCGCGCCTGGGCGACCAGGGGGCCGCTGCTGCCCGCCCTGGTCTTCATGATCGTGGTGACCCAACTCCCGTTCGTGGCCACGCTCGTGATCTCGTTCTTCGACTGGAACGCGCTGTACCCGGACGCCCGCCAGTTCACCGGATTCGGCAACTACACCGAAGTCCTCACCGACCCCGATCTACGCAAGTCGGTCCTCACCACGATCGTCCTGACGGTGACGGTGGTCGTCGCGAGCCTCGTCATCGGCCTGGCGCTCGCGCTGCTCCTGGACCGCCGCTTCCGGGGCCGTGGCCTGGTCCGTACGCTGCTCATCGCGCCGTTCCTGATCGTCCCTGTGGCTGCGGCGCTGCTGTGGAAGCACGTCCTCTACAACCCCGAATACGGGCTGCTCAACGGCCTGTTGCACTATGTGGGCGGCCCGCAGCCCGACTGGATCTCGAAGACGCCGCTGATCGCCGTGGAGATCTCGCTGATCTGGCAGTGGACGCCGTTCATGATGCTGATCCTGCTCGCGGGCCTCCAGTCGCGATCCCCCGAGCACATCGAGGCGGCGCGCGTGGACGGCGCGGGGCCCTGGCAGATCTTCCAGCACCTCACCCTGCCGCACCTGCGCCGCTATCTGGAGCTCGGCGCCCTGCTCGGCTCGATCTACATCGTGCAGAACTTCGACGCCGTCTTCACGATCACCTCGGGCGGCCTCGGCACGGCCAACCTCCCGTACACCGTCTACCAGTCCTTCTACCAGGCCCACGAGAACGGTCTCGCCTCCGCGGCCGGCGTCCTGGTCGTCATCGGCTCGATCATCATCGCGACGTTCGCGCTGCGCGTCGTGTCGTCGCTGTTCCGCGAGGAGGTGTCACGCTGATGACATTCTCGACTTTCCTGCGCGGCAAGGGACTTGGGCTGCTCGCCTGGCTGGCCGGCATCGTCTTCTTCCTGCCCATCGCCTGGATGGCGCTGACGTCCTTCCACTCGGAGGCGGACGCGGCGAAGAACCCGCCGGCCTTCGCCGCCTCGCTCACCCTCGACGGCTACCGCGACTTCTTCGGCGCGGACGGCGGCGCGAGCCCGTGGCCCGCGCTCATCAACTCGACGGTGGCCTCGCTCGCCGCGACGCTGTTCGTGCTGCTGCTGGCGCTCCCGGCGGCGTACGCGCTGTCGATCCGCCGCGTCCGCAAGTGGACCGACGTGCTGTTCTTCTTCCTGTCGACGAAGATGCTGCCGGTGGTGGCGGGGCTCCTCCCGATCTACCTCTTCGCGAAGAACACGGACTTCCTCGACAACATCTGGCTCCTGGTCATCCTCTATACGTCGATGAACCTGCCGATCGCGGTGTGGATGATGCAGTCGTTCCTCGCCGAGGTGCCGGTGGCGGTGATCGAGGCGGCGCAGATCGACGGGGCGCGACTGCCGACGGTCCTGACGCGCGTGGTGGCCCCCATCACCCTGCCCGGCATCGCCGCGACGGCCCTGATCTGCTTCATCTTCTCCTGGAACGAACTCCTCTTCGCCCGGGTGCTGACCGGCGTCGTCGCGCAGACCGCACCCGTCTTCCTGACCGGCTTCATCACCAGCCAGGGCCTGTTCCTGGCGAAGGTGTGCGCCGCGTCGCTCGTGATCTCCCTGCCGGTGCTCGCGGCAGGGTTCGCCGCCCAGGACAAGCTCGTACAGGGCCTGTCGCTGGGGGCGGTGAAGTGAACTGCCGCAATATTCTTGGAGGTTGCACATGAAGGCCGCGATCGTCGAATCGGTGGGCAAGGTCGTCGTCGGCGAGGTGCCTGACCCGACTCCGGGCCCCCGGGACGTCGTCGTCGAGGTCGCGGCCTGCGGGCTCTGCGGCACCGATCTGCACATCCTGCAAGGCGAGTTCGCCCCTACGCTGCCGGTGGTGCCGGGCCACGAGTTCGCGGGGACGGTGGCCGAAGTGGGCGCGGACGTCACCGAGTTGATGGTGGGCGACCGCGTCGCGGTGGACCCGTCGCTGCACTGCCACGAGTGCCGCTACTGCCGGATCGGGCGGGGCAACCTGTGCGAGCGGTGGGCGGCGATCGGGGTGTCGACGGCGGGCGGGGCCGCCCAGTACGCGGTGGCGCCGGTGGCGAACTGCGTCCCGCTCCCCGACCACGTACGCACCCAGGACGCGGCCCTCATCGAACCGCTGTCCTGCGCGGTGCGCGGCTACGACGTGCTCAACGCACGCCTCGGCGCGCACGTCCTGATCTACGGCTCCGGCACGATGGGCCTGATGATGCTGGAGCTGGCCAAGCGGACCGGCGCGGCGAGCGTCGACGTGGTGGACCTCAACCCGGACCGCCTCGCGACGGCCCGGCAGTTGGGCGTCTCGGCATCGGCTGCGGGCCCCGACGAACTGGACCGCCCTACCGGCTGGGACGTCGTCATCGACGCGACCGGCAACGCGGCTGCCATCCAGGACGGCCTCGGCCGGGTGTCGAAGGCGGGTACGTTCCTCCAGTTCGGCGTCGCCGACTACGCGACGCGCGTGACGATCGACCCGTACCGCATCTACAACCAGGAGATCACCATCACCGGCTCGATGGCGGTCCTGCACAGCTACGAGCGGGCGGCGGAGCTCTTCGCGGGCGGCGTCCTCGACCCGTCGGTCTTCATCAGCGACCGGCTGCCGCTTGACCAGTACCCGCAGGCACTCGACCAGTTCGCTTCGGGGGTGGGGCGGAAGATCGTGGTGGTGCCGTGACGCGCTGACGCAGACGCGGGCCCGACCTTCGACGGCCGGGCCCGCGTGCTGCTGCCGTGCTCCTACGGTCAGTGGCGCGGCCCGTGACGGCCGAGCTTGCCCTCGCCGGGCATGCCGCCGTCGCCCTTCCCCTTCGTCGGGTCGTCGAACTCGATCTTCTCCTTGCGGACGGTGTCGGAGACCTCCTTCGTCTCCGTGACCTTCTCGGTCTCCAGCCTGACCCGCTCGACCGGAACCGTCTCCTTGCGGACGACCGCGCGCTCCGCGTGCAGCGTCACCTCGGTCTCGGCCTCGCTGATCGTGGCCTTGCCGCGGTTGCCGTCACCCTCGCGGATCGGTTCGCGCACGACGCGGACCTCTTCGTGGGACACGGGCACGGAGGTCGTGACCTTCTCCGTCTCCACGGTCTTGCGCAGGTGCGCGTGGCCGACCTCCTGCTCCTCGACGCCGACGCGCAGGCGTTCCTCGGAGCGGATCATCTCGTCGGCCTTGCCGCCGTCGCCGCTGATGTCGGCGCCGGAACGCATGGCCGGCTCCGGCTCCCGTGCGGCAGCGCCCGCGTGCCGCCCGCCGTCCGAGCGCGCACCGGCGGCGCCGCCCGTGACTCCGGCCATGCCCGCGGCGCCCGCGGTACCGGCCGCGCCCATCTGACCGGTACCTGCGGCCTGCTCCGGCCGCTGCGGCCGGTTGTCGGCGGAGTCCGCCCCGGCACCGGCGCGGGTCATGCCGTAGTGGGCGTACAGCTGGCTCTTCTCGGACTCGTCGAGGTGCTGGTCGGCGTCGACCCTCGGCGCGTCCTTCACCGCTTCCTTCGTGTACCGGACGGTGAGCCGGTCGGCGTCGTGCGTGGCGCCCTTCAGCGGCACGAAGGTCTCCTTCATGCCGAAGAGCCCCGTCTTGACCGTCACCCAGTCGGCGTCGCCGGTCCTGTCATCGAGGTAGACCCGCTCGACGCTGCCGATCTTTTCCCCGGTGCGGTCGTACGCGGTGAGCCCGACGAGGGCGTCCGGGTTGTTGATCCCGCTCTGCGTCATGCGTGATCACTCCCTTCGGGCCATGGAGGCGGCCGATGGCCGCCGCTCGAACCATGTGCCTCACGTCCATCGCGCGGCGCCCCCGGCCGCTTCGCAACAAGGGGGTTCACTTGACGTAGCTGTCTTGCCTGGTCGGGGCGGTTTCGGGGCCCCATGGAGGGCCCCGGCGGGAGACCGGTCCAGCCCTCCAGCGTGCCGCCATACGGGTGAACGGTTGGTGTCTACCACCGCCCGGTCCTTTCGTTAGGCTCGCGCGTCCCCGCATCGGCGCGCGTGCAGCACAAGGAGTGCGGCCACGGCGTTCGCCGACCGGATCTCCCCGAGCCCGATCAACTCCGGCACCTTCTCCAGCGGCATCCACTCACGGCGCGACGACTCGAAGTCGTCCTCTCGGGCCCGGCCGCCACCCGGTCTCCTCCTCGAACTCCCGCGCCGCCACCTCGGCCGGATCCTCACCCTCACCGGTGCCGCCGGACGGAAGCTCGTAGCCCCACGCGTCCGTGATGAGCCGAGGTTTCCCCGCACTCTCACCATCGACCGGGCAGTTGACCACCCTGCTCCTCAACTACCCGCCTGAACAGGGGATTTCTACAGCGCCTGCGCCGCCGGCCGCACCATGCCCGCACCGTCCGCGACTTCACCAAGTCGCCCATGCCCGCCACCTCCCACTCGCCGGAGAACCGGCGGATGAGCTCCCGCGAAACAGCTCAGTGGTTTTCGGCCACGACTCGTGCGTTCCGGCCAACGTGCGCGCGCAAGCGGACTATTCACATCCAAGTCACCGCTTGCCCACCTCAACTCACCATCCTCACCCGAAGCACAGTGATCAAGGGATTCATTGCCCCAAATGCAGAGGGAAGCGGACGTGCACAGACGGAACCGTTTATATCGTGGAATAGGTGCGGCGGCGGCCAGTGCAGTACTTGTACTGACTGCCCTGACCACCACTGCCCACGCGGCACCGGCACGGATCACGGATCCGGCCAAGGCGACCGCCATTACGCGGCAGTTGGGCAGCGCGCGCACAGCCGGTGTCTATTACCGGGAAGACCGAATCGTTGTCGCGGTGACGGATCAGGCAGCCGCGGAAACCGTGCGCGATGCCGGGGCGGTGGCGGAGGTCGTCCCGCACAGCACGGCCGAACTCAAATCCGCCAAGGCCGGCCTGGATGAGATGGCGGGAGTTCCCAACACCTCCTGGAGCATTGACCAGCGCAACAACCGGGTGGACGTTCAGCTCTACGACGGCGTCTCCGCAGCCGACCGGGACCGCATCGTGAAAGTCGCCGCCGAGTACGGAGACGCGGTCGACGTCACCGAACGCTCCGGCAAGATCGAACGGACCGCCTACGACATGCGCGGCGGCCTGGGCATCACGTCGGAGTACTCTTCCGGCGGTTCGAACTGGGTCGTCACCTGCAGCGCCGGGTTCAACGTCCAGAACTCCAGCGGCAAGAAGTACCTGCTCACGGCCGGGCATTGCATGAACAATGGCGCCGTCACATGGAACCGGAGAAGCGGCGACATTCCGCTCGGCAGAGCGACGGAATGGTACTACGGGAACAATACGGATCAGTCCGATTACGGGGTGGTGGAGTACACCAACAGCAACGTCACGCCTTACGGCACGGTTCAGTACCGAGACGGTTCGACAAGTCAGATCACGCGTTCCGCCTCGGCGTTCGAGGGGGAGAAGGTCAAGCGCATCGGAACCATGAGCCAGGACCTCGTCGGCATGGTGCTGAAAACGGACGCCACCGTCACTTACGACGACGGCACCACGCTTCACCACATGATAGAAGCCAGCAATTGTGCCATTCACGGTGACAGCGGAGGTTCGCTGTTCAGCGCCGAGACGGCTCTTGGTATTCAGTCGGGCGCCAATTACGCCGACGAGCCGTGCGGCGATTCGGACAGTCAGGCCGACCGCTCCAGCTGGTACACCCCGGTTTATCGGGTCCTCTCTCAAGAGGGCTTGGCGGTCTACTAGTCCGCGCGCTGTTTCAAGGAATCGTTGAGGAACCGGAGTACGCCGCTGCCCGTCGAAGGTGTACTCCGGGGATCGAATCCGTCATCGACCGTCACGAGGTCTCCATGCACACGCGATCGAAGCGCCTCGTCAGCCTGTTGCTGGCATTCCCTCTGAGTGCTTGTCTCCTCGTCGGTTGCGGCGACCACCCAAGTGACAGGGACGGGCGCGCGCACCCTCAGTCGCTCCGTGCGCAAGAAGCGCGCGCCCGTCAAGTGGCGGCCGCCTGGAAGGGATCCACGGCCGCCGATTCCTGGCGGCAGGGTTACTTCCCGATGAGCGATGTGCTCCACGAACCGGATTCCGGCTGGCACAGCGCGGCGGACCAGCATGCCTACGAAACGCGTAACTTCGTCCTACGCGGGGATCTGCCGACCGCCGAACCTGCGCAAGGGAAGGTGACCTGGGGGCACGGAGACTCCCTCGACCGTCCACTGCTCGGCGCGGAGCAGGCCTATCAGTCGTTCGCCCTCAACCGCAGCGAGGGGCCGCGGCTGACTGTGACGGGGGCGAAGCTCGGCACGGCGACGATCGCGACGAGCCGGGGCACGGCAACCGTCCCTGCCTGGCTCTTTACGCTCCAGGGCTACGCGGCCCCGCTGACGCGCGTCGCCGTCACCCCGTCGAAGCTGCCCGCCCCCGCACCGATCGGACAGGTCCGCCAGGGGGCCGCAGGTGGTCTCAGGGGTGTCCAGCTGGCCGAGCCCGCAACGGAAGAACGCTTCGTCACGGTCAGGGCGACACACGGGTCCTGCGACGACGGCCCCGTGGTCAAGGCGCTGGAAACGAATGAGGATGTGGTGCTGTACGCCTCCACCGCAGGGGTGAAAAGCGGACCCTGCTCCAACCGGATGACCGAGAAGAGTGTGAAGGTGAGACTGCGGAATCCGCTCGCCGACCGCGTACTCCTGGACGCCCTCACCGGCCGACCGGTGCCGTACGGAACACTCAACAGCGGTTCACCGAGCTGGACTTGAGAGAACTTCGGCCAAGGCGACCGGTCGGACGGCGCCCCACGCGAGAATCCTCGCGGGACTCCGCCCGACCGACCCGCACGTTTCTACAGCGCCTTCGCCGCCGGCTTCACCATCCCGCGCACCGTCCGCGACTTCACGAATTCGCCCATGCCCGTCATCTCCCACTCGCCGGAGAACTGGCGGATGAGCTTGGCCATCATCACGCCCGTCTGCGACTCCGCGTTCGTGAGGTCGAAGCGGACCAGTTCCTCGCCGGTCGCCGCGTCGATGAGGCGGCAGTACGCCTTGGCGACCTCGGTGAACTTCTGGCCGGTGAAGGAGTTCACGACGAAGACGAGGCCCGTGACCTCCTGCGGGATGCGGCCCAGGTCGACGACGATCACCTCGTCGTCGCCCGCGCCCTCACCCGTGAGGTTGTCGCCGGAGTGCTTGATGGCGCCGCCCACGATGGAGAGCTTGCCGAAGTAGCAGCTGTCGACGTGGTTGCGCTGCGGCCCGTACGCGATGACCGACGCGTCCAGGTCGATGTCCTTGCCCCGGTACGCGGGCTCCCAGCCGAGGCCCATCTTGACCTGGGAGAGCAGTGGCTTGCCGCCCTTGACCAGGGACACGGTCTGGTTCTTCTGGAGGGAGACGCGGCCCTTGTCGAGGTTGATCTTCCCGGAGCCCGGCGCCGGGGCGGGCGCGGCGGCGGCAGGCGCGGCGGCGGCAGGCGCGGCGGCGGCAGGCGCGGCGGCGGCA
>NZ_JASERL010000020.1 GCF_030766935.1 Streptomyces sp. KL109B
CTCCTCCGGGCTGAGGGGCCCGTTGGCGGTCTCCTCGGTGGCGTCGACCTCGGGCAGGGTGGCGGCCCAGTGCTCCATCGTGAACGGCTGGTCGCGCAACCGCGCGGGCTCTTGGGGCTTCTCGGCCACGGTAACCGCGGTGCCACCGCCGGCGGAGGTGTCGGTGGACGATTCTTGGGCGGCCTGCGTCGGGTTGGGGCGAGAGCCGGTGGTGGCGGCCGCGCCCGCGCGGAGGTTCCTGCGCTTAGCCACGCTTGATCAGTCCCTTCGTCTCCATCTCCGTGACGAGTTCCCCGAAGGGGCCGCGAGCGGCGTTGTCGACGCTGAACGCGGTGGCCTGCTTGAGGTCGTCGCGTACCGGGATCATCACGGAGAAGACGTCCCAGCCGTCGTCACGCAGCATCCCCCGGATCTCCTGAGCGGACTTGACGCCGGTCCGCACACGGTTGAGGAGGATCCACACGGGCGGCGCCTTGCGGTCCGGGCGCACGTAGGCGGAGCGGGCCACCATGTCGGCCACGGCCGTGGAGGTACGCGGCGCGGTGACGCGCTGCCAGTCGGCCATGGACGGTTCCATGTGCACGATCGCCAGATCGGCGACCTTCAGTACGGAGTCGGCGATGTGCGGGTGGTTCTCGGTGTGGCCGACGTCGGCAATGTCGATGCCGTCCTTGAGGAGCGTTGCTTCAGTCGCGAAGGTGGCGGTCGCGTTCTTCTCGACGGGGAAGGGGAAGCCGCCGGCGGCCTCGGACCACTGGGTGAGGTGTTCGGACTCGTCGGCGTCCCAGGCCTGCACCATGTACCCGACTTCGTGCAGGGCGTGGGCCATCATCCCGGTGTCCGTGGTCTTCCCCATTGAGCGGGGCGAAATGTTGGCGATAAGCACGGCGGGTGTCTCTCTCCCCTGGGCGTGTGGTGCTGGTCCGCACGATGCTGCCATGCCGGGCAACGCGAAGGGGCCCCCACCTCCGTGAGGGCCCCTGGTTTCGCGCGGTCAGTTCAGTTCGGGGAGCTGAGCGGCCTTCAGCAGTGCCTGGACGTTCAGCTCCTGGCCCGGTTCGAGCATCCGCTCGCGGCGGGCTGTGGAGGCTTCGACGATCGCCTGGACCTTGGCCTCCTCCTGGCGGTACTTCCACTGCTCCCGGGCGACCTCGCCCGCCGCGGTGATCGCGGTGGTTCGGGCGACGTTCTCTCCCTTGATGTGCTCCATGGTCTGCTCGTGGAGCTGGGCGCGTTCCTCGCGCCGGTCCGAGCGCCACAGAGGCGCGCACACCGCGTACACCGCGGCGGTGCAGCCGACCCACAGCAGCGCGGCCAACTCCCAGCTCGGGGTCCAGGCGGTGAGCCCGGCGACGACGAGCGCGGCCGCGCCGCCGAAAGACATCCGCATCGTCTCGTTGTCACCGTGGACCTTGGCGGCCGACACACACCCCGCACACCCCGTGAACACGGCCAGGGTGCCAGTGATCCACAGGGGAGCGAGGGTACCGTCGTGCTCGCCCCAGCCCCACGCGAGCGCGGACATGCTCGTCGTCACCGCGAGCGGCGCGAAGCGTCCGAAGTGCTCCCATGCACGGCGGGCGAGCGAGACCTTGGGCGGCAGCATCGGGGCGGCCTGGAAGGTCGCCGGAACCTGATTGCGCTTCTCGATCAGGTAGAGCGTCGGATCGAACGGTACGGGCGTCTTGTCGTTCACAGGTCCCTCTCCAATCCGGGCTCGGGGGTGGTGGTTTGGCTGAAGTACCGGTCGTCGCGCGCTTGGCGTTCGGCCTCCTCCCGCTCGCGGCGGGCGGAGGGAGGCAGGATCGTCGCGCGCTCCTGCGGGGTGAGCAGCCCGTTGTTCTCGCGGTAACTGCCCATGGCCGCGACGATGTCCTGGCGGGTGAGGCGGTCGCCCTGGTCCTTGAAGGCTTCGGCAACGCTGTGCGTGGCGTCCATGAAACCGGGGCTCTGCAGGGTCTCGTGGGCCTTCGCCTGCGCTGCGGCGCCGTCGACGGGGAGCCCCTCCTCGAGGAGCTTCCAGACCTCGCCGCGGTCGGTGTGCCCGCCGATCGCGTTCATGTTGTAGAGCAGGCCGTCGTCGTCGTAGCCGAGTTGCCGCAGTTCCTCGGAGCCCGCTGGGCCGCCGATGAGGTGGACCACGGCCTGATGGCGGACGTCGGCGGGGTCGTTGCTGTACCGGCTGAAGTCGCCGCGCAGGTGCGGGTCGACGTACGCGCCGTGAACCGGGATGCCGTACGCCTCGGAGAGGGTGACGTGCGCGGCCTCGTGCGTACGGACGGCCTGGGCCCAGTCCTTGGGGTCGACGTGGCCCTCGGCCCAGCCCTTCGCCCATACGTTCTCGTCGTTCCGGATGCGACGCATCACTGCACCTCCCGTCCTTCGTCGCCGATCTCCTGCTGCCGGGCCTGGCTGTCGCGGTACCGGCCGTCGCGCTCGCGCCGCTCGCTCTCCTCGCGCTCGCGCCGCTGGTCGTTGCTCGCGCCCATCTCGCCCCAGACGCAGACGGTGGTGCCCACGGAGGCCACGGCCTTGCCGCGGTACATGACCGTGCCGTCCTTGGTGACCTCGAATCCGTGCTCGCCCTTGGCTGGGTCGTCGTGTACGACGCGCTTGCCGTTTATCGAGATGCCGCGGTGGTCCAGCGTGACCTCGTGGCCAGCGCGGTCGACGGTCAGCTTCGCCCGACCGCTGCGCGCGTTCTCGCGGTCCCACTGCCAGGGGTTGAACTCCTCCTTGTTGCTCACCGCTCCACCTCCTGCGGGAAGTACGGGGTCATCGGGGTCGCGTCGCGCACGTACAGCGGGTGGCGGGGGTGGCCCTTGCCGGTGAGCCCCAAGCACTCCAGGGAGCGGCCCCGGCTGGCGAGCAGGGCGACGACGGCGCGGGCCTGCTGGGCGCGCTCGGGGCGGGTGACGTCTCCCCAGGCGGCCACGATGCGGTCCGCCTCGTTCGTGGCGTGGACCAGGGCGGCCTCGTTGAGCGGGCCAACCGGGTCGGCGTGCCCGCGCAGGTGCGCGGGGTTCTTCGAGCGCAGGGCGAACAGGTTCACCACGGTGATGCCGCCGTGGCCGGCTGCCTTCGCGAACGCGGTGCAGCGGCGGATCGTCGGGTCGTTCTCGACGTGATCGGCGGTGGAGGGGTTGAGCATCACCCAGACCATCGGGGCGGCGTCCTCGTTCCAGACCCGGTCGAGCCGGTACCGGTACTCGCCGCACGGGCTGAGGGCTGCCGAGCCGGACGCCCCGGTGTGCAGGAACTCCAGTCCGTGGGCCTCGGCCCAGTCGGCGGCGCCCGGCCGGGCCGGGCCCGCCGTGGCGGGCTCCGGCTCGACGGCGAACATCGGCAGCTGCACGCCGCCCTTCATCTGCAGGTTCTGGCGGCGGGTCACCACGCCACCTCCAGCGGCTCGCCGGTGACCGCCTCGACCATCGCGGACACGATGACTTCGGCTACGGGCGGCGTGACCGCATTCCCGTACTTCCGCACCTTGTCCCGCTTGCTGCCGGTGACGATGTACGTGTCCGGGAACGCCATGGCGGCGCCGATCTCGTGGGGCTCCAGCATCCTGAACCGCACGTCGCCCAGGTCGACGTTCTCCTCGACCTCCGCGAGCGACCAGCGGTCGCGAGTGGTCACGGTGCCCACGGGCTCCTCGACCGTGCGGGCCGTGCCGGTGCTGTAGTACGGGATCAGCAGACGCTGACCGGTGACGAGGCCGTGGTGGTTCCCGCTCGCGCTGACCGTGCCCACGGGCTCGTCCACGCCGTACGCGGTCTTCTTCGACCCTCCGCCCCGGAGACTGATCTGGAACGGCGGGATGGCCAGTCCGGTCTCGTTGCGGGCGGTCTGGGTCCGCATCGGCTCCTCGGTCGACGTCGCCACCTTCCCGTCCCGGCCTTCGGTCGGGATGAGCAGGGGCGGCACGGCCAGGGCGTCCGTCTCGCGGGTCGTGCGGGTCGGCATCGGCTCATCGACCGACACGGGCTCGGTCCTCCAGGTCCCGCCGGCGGGCACCGTGAACGGCTTCGCGAACTTCGCGATGCCCCGTGCGATCCGCTCCATGGTGGCGTCGGCCAGCGGCTCGTCCCGGTCCGCGATCCGGCGGCCCTCGATCGACCAGTCGATGACCGCTGAGGCGGGCATCACCTCGGGCTCCACGATCGCGTTGCGGCACTTCGCGTTCGGGCACCGGTACCAATACTGGCCGTTGCGCCCGTACGCGCCCATGTCGACGTGCAGGCGCTTGAAGACCTGCATGGCCGACACCGTGGCGTCGCACGCCCGGCAGTACGCCTTGGGCCGCAGCCACTTGTTCCAGTCGGGCGTCCGGCCCAAGCTCTTGAGCCAGTAGGCGACGAACAGGCGATTCCTCGACTGCGGAGCCCTGCGACTCCCCCGAGCCTTGACGTGCATGGAGTTGACCGCGATCACGCGGACCTCGTACAGGCCCTCGCACCGCAGTTCGCGGAGCCAGCGGGACCACTGGTCCCACTTGCGGCACTCCACGACGTTCTCCACGACTCCGCACAGCACGGGCTTGCCCCGCAGGATCATCGCGTTCAGGTAGCGCGGCACTTCCTCCATGAGCGCGCGGGCCCGCTTGATCTCCGGGTCCGGCTCGCTCTCCCCGAACAGCACACCCTGGGTGGAGTTGTCGAAGTCCCGGCGCTTGCCTCGCGCGTTGCTCCAGGGCGGGCACGACGGGCTCGCCCAGAAGATGTCCGCCCGGGGGAACCGGGTGATGTCGGCGCGGGCCACGTCGCCCTCGAAGTGATCGGCGGCGGGGAAGTTGCGGGCGTGGTCCTCCACGGCGTCCTTCTTGTGGTTCGCCGCAAAGATCAGTTCCGTAAGGGGCTTGCCCTCGCGGTCCTTGACCGCGGTGGCGCCCTTGCTGGAGCCCCCGACCCCGGCAAACTCGTCGTAGACGGTCAGCACGGTCCCGCCTCCTCACGCAGAACGTGATCGGCGGTCTCGGCCGACAGTTGGTCGCGGACCTTGTCGACGAGCACGGCCGGCGGCACCCACAGGCCCTGTGCGCCCTTCCACGGGATCGGCAGGGGCAGGGCGGTGACCTCGTCCAGGACGTGGTGGAACTGGCCTTCGGCGGCCCACAGGGAGCACAGCGTGCGCTCGCCGGAGCTGTCGTGGCAGCCGGTGATGCGGGCGACCGCGATGACGGCACCCAGGTCCATCTGCAACCCGCGCACCACGGCGGCCACCAGGCGGCCGGAGCGCTGGTCGACGGTCTTCCCGGCGTGGATGAGGAGCGGGCCCCGGTAGGAGGTCGGCCATGTGCGGTTCTCGACGCGCTTGTCGGCGTGGGCGATGGCGGCGGCCCAGGGCTGGCGGATCGTCAGGGCGCGCATCAGATCACCGCCCACACGGACTTGCCGATCGCGACCAGGACAAGCCCGATCACCACGGCAACGACGAGCACGGCGCGGCTGGCCTTCACCAAGGCGCGCAGTCCCAGGGAGAGCCCGAGCGCGGCGAGGACGATCAGCAGGCCGTACGCGGTGGCGGCGCGTAGGACTGCGTCGACGAGGCTCTGCCCGGCCTCGATCGAGCCGATAAGGAGTAACAGGCAGACGACGAGGATGGCGCCCGCGATCAGGCGCTCGCGCAGGCGGTTCACCGGGTCACCTCCCGGTGGGCCTCTGCTGCCGTCTGGTGACGACGGGGTCCACGGCGGCCGCCGCTTCCCTTGATCTGGTACATGGCCTGGTCGGCCTGGCTCAGGGCCTCGGACAAGGTGAGCCCCTCGGCGATGACGCCGCCGATGGAGGCTCCGACTTCGAGCTGCTGGCCGTGCCAGTCGACCGGGGCGGTCAGCAGGTCGTGCAGCTGCTCGATACCGGCGCGGAAGTCGGTGTCCGACATGACCAGGGCGAACTCGTCGCCTCCAAGGCGGCCGGCGACGCCGTTCGAGGCGCCTGCCCACAGGTGGAGGCGGTGTCCGGTGGCCTTCAGTACGGCGTCACCAGCGGCGTGACCGTACGTGTCGTTGACGGCCTTGAAGCCGTCCAGGTCGATAACGGCAACGGCGGTGTTACCGCGCAGAAGGCGACGCAGAGCTGCCTTCTCCCACCCGTCCCGGGTGAGGAGCTGGGTCAGTGGGCAGTGCCGTGCGGCGGCAAGGCGGCGGCGGGAGAACAGGCCGTAGGTCGTCCAGCCCGCCGCGAAGGGCGCTGCGCTGACGACTTGTTCGATCAAAGACATGGGTGCCTCTCCATCAAGGCGAGAAGGAAGGCGGGCCGCCCTGGTGGGGCGGCCCGCCAGGGGCCCTATCGGGCGGGGTGCGGCCGCGCGGGCTGCTGCTGCGATTGGCGTCCGTCGCGTTCGTGGGGCTGCGGGCGGACCGGCAGAGGCGGGCGGGCGCTCACTTGCGCGCCTTGATCCCGCTCATGGCCTGGCCGTGGCGCTGCAGTTCGGCCTGCGCCTTTCGGCGGGCCTCTTCGGCCTTCTTCGCGGCGTCGGCGGTCGCGCTCATGCGCTCACCGCCGTCTGGCAGGTGCACCGGACGGCCGTGGGCTTGCCGTTGCGGCGGATCACGACGGTGTCGAACCCGTCGCAGTCGTCGCACGGGGTGCTGAACGCCGGGCCCTTCTTGCCCACCAGTACGAGGCGAGCGCGGCTTACGGGGGCCGGGATGGAGATACCGGTGGTCCGGCTGGGAGACTTACGCATGGAGATCCCTCCGAGTCAGGGGTGTTCCGTGTCCGGAAGGTGTTCGCGCACCTGTCCGGATGGCGGCTGGGAGCTGTAACTCCCAGCCGGTTGAGGGGTCGGGCCTGCAAGCCCGGCCCCTCTTCGTGCCTTACTGAGACCAAGCTAACCCCCAAACTCTTGAACTTCAAGGGTCTGGGGGTTAGATTCTTCCTGTACCGACCGAACAGAGGTGGACATGGAGAGTGGCCTGATGGTCCGAGACAGGGCTCCGACCAGCGGTGTCCCGCACGCTCGAACCCATAACCTCTTGGAGTCACGGAATCCAAGACTTCAAGGGGAACAGATGGCGGACAACGGCCCGGCTGCGAAGCGCACTTCGAGCCAGCCCAGCGAGTTGCGCCCGAAGTACGTGCCGATGCGAGACGACCAGTACAGCGACCTTTCCGCTCTGGCCAGGGACTTGATGGACGCTCGCAGCCGCAAGATCGAACGCATCACGGAGAACACGCTCATCCGCGTGGGCATCGATCTCCTGCTCGCCCACCCCGAACTCCTCGCAGGCGATACAGAGGAGGAACTGCGGGCGAACGCGATCGCCTGGATTCGCAGGTCCGAGACCGCCAAGCAACACAGAGGAGAAGGGAGGAAGGAATGACTGCGACTCCGCAACTGACCAAGACACACAAGGTCCTGGTTGGCGTCGTCGGGGCCGGCGCGGTCGTTATTGCGGCCATCGGTTTCGCAGGGTCGTACTCGGCCGTGCGTGAACTGGCCCTACGGAAGGGCTTCGGGGACTTTTCGTACGTCTTCCCGATCGGCATCGACGCCGGTATCTGCGTGCTCCTCGCGCTCGACCTGCTGCTGACCTGGCTCCGGATCCCGTTCCCACTGCTGCGGCAGACCGCGTGGCTGCTGACGGCGGCGACGATCGCGTTCAACGGCGCGGCCGCGTGGCCCGATCCGCTGGGAGTCGGCATGCACGCCGTGATCCCGGTGTTGTTCGTCGTTGCTGTGGAGGCGGCGCGGCACGCGATCGGGCGGATCGCCGACATCACGGCCGACAAGCACATGGAGGGCGTGCGCATCACACGCTGGCTGCTCGCGCCTCTCCCGACCTTCCTCCTGTGGCGGCGGATGAAGCTCTGGGAGCTGCGGTCGTACGACGCCACGATCAAGCTGGAACAGCAGCGGCTCGTCTACCAGGCCCGGCTGCGCGCGAAGTTCGGCCGCGGCTGGCGGCGGAAGGCTCCCGTGGAGTCCTTGATGCCGCTCCGCTTGGCCCGGTACGGCGTCCCTCTCCACGAAACCGCTGAGGCGGGCCTCGCGGCGGCAGGCATTCCCATGCCCGCAGAACTGCAACGGCTGGATGTTGCTTCGGAGGTCCCCGAGCCTGCGCGCGAGTTGGATCCGGCTCCACTGCACACCGATCTCAAGAAGCCTCTCGCCCAGGATGAGGCTCAGCAGGACAACGACGAAAGGCAGTCGCCCCGGCTCGTTCCGGAGCAGGCACGCCAGGACAGCTACGAAGAGGACGTGGAGTTCGCGTCTGTTGCTCCGACGTACTGGGGCGACTACGCCACGGCGCCCAGCGCCGCCCGCGACGACGGACGTCCGGTCGTTGTTCAGGCCCGCGTGGACCTGGATGAGACAGAGGAGGCGGCCTGGGCCGAAGCATTCCAGGGGATCGGGCGTCAGGGCGGTCCCGAGCCGAAGCCCGAGCCCGAGCCGGAGCCGACTCCAGAGCTGAAGGGGGCCTCGTTGGTGGAGTACCTCTACCTGAAGCTTCCGTTGGAGGAGCGGGAGGGGGCGTCGGCCAACGCGTTGGCGCCGAAGCTGGCGACTCCTGCGGGTCTCACGGTGGGCACGACTCGGAAGTACTTGGGGCCGGTCATCAACAAGCACGCAACGGAAAGCGGTGACTGAGTGTCAGTGCCGCGCCGTACGGTGATCGAGAGGTCACCGGACTACCACCAGTAGGGCGCCCCCGGACGGCGCTGGTACCGCCGGAGCCGGGGACGACTTCGCGACAAGAGAGGGAACCTCGTGTCACGCAAGAAAGAGACTACGTCCAGCACCTCACCCCACCTTTCCGCAGGCCCGGCATCGCCCTGGTCCTGCGGCATCTACAAGCCGTCCGGGCTGCTCGAAGCCAAGAAGCAGCACCTGGGATACGCGGCCGCCGGCCTTCCGGTGGCGGAGTCCTCCGAGAACGGCAACCTGCCCGGCCCCTCGTTCGGCACGTTCTTCGACGTCGTCAACATGGTGGCGTCGCACTTCCCGTTGGGCGGATATCCGGGATTCGGGGTGGCGGCGGTGGCGAGCGCCGGCGTCGGCTACCTCGCCCTGAAGCAGAAGTTCGACCTGGGCAAATCCGGCCCGACCGCATCGCGGAACGCTGCGGCGAAGGTCGGGTTCGCGACTCCTGCCGAACTCAAGGAGTGGCTGTCCGTCAAGTCCATGCGGAAGAAGGTCGCGATTCTGCGGCCGTCGCTGTCCGGAGAAAAGCCCCGCTCGATCAGTGCGCATGACCTGGGTGTACACCTGGGCACGGACCTTCTGCACAGGAACGCTCTGTACGTCACGTGCGAGGACCTGATGCTGATGATCGCGCCGCCGCGCTCGGGCAAGTCGGCCCAGTTCGGAAATGCCGTGATCGACGCTGCCGGGGCGTGCATCGTCACCTCCACCCGCGGGGACCTGTACGAGCACACCCACGAACTGAGGGCCGAGCACAACCGGCCCATCTGGACCTTCAACGCAGACATCAGCGGCGTCCCGAACTCGGTCCGCTGGAACCTCGTGGAGGGCTGCCAGGACCCCACCACCGCGATCCGTCGCGCCGGGTACCTCCTCGCGGCGTTGTCCTCCGGGGAGGACATGGAGAACGCCAGCTTCTGGGAGGGGCACTCCTTCACGGTGCTGTCCTCGTACCTGATGGCGGCCGCCCTGATCGACGGAGACCTGGCCACGGTCCGCGACTGGGCCACGAACTCCACGGACAAGAAGCCCTTGGAGATCCTGACCCACGAGCGGCACCGGGCCCACGTCCCGCCGGCGTGGCCGCGCACCCTGCGGCAGATGCTGGACGCCCCCGATCGCACGCGCGAATCCGTGTACCTCACGCTCGTGCGCGCCTTCTCCTTCATGTCGCGGCCGGAGGTCGTCGACATCGTCAGCCCCCGTCCGGGCGAGCAGCGCTTCGACGTCCAGGACTTCCTCCGGTCCGGAGGCACGCTGTACGTCATGGGCCGCGACACCAGGAACGGCGGCGTCGCGCCGCTGTTCGCCGCGCTGATCGGGGAGATCTACGACGCCGCGTACGCCCTGGCGAATGCCTCGCCCGGCGGTCGCCTGGACCCCTACCTGCGCCTCGTACTCGACGAGGCGGCGGTCATCTGCCCGCTGCCGCTGCACATGTGGTCGGCGGACGCGGGCGGCCGCAACATTCAGTTGCTCATCGCGGTTCAGTCCCGCTCCCAGCTGCGCGAACGCTGGGGCATCAACGGGGCCGAGACCCTGCTGAACAACTGCGTGGAGGTCGTGCTCGGCGGCCTCGGGGTGGCGAAGGACCTGGAAGAGATCTCGCAGGTGTGCGGGGAGAAGGACGAAGAGGTCGCCACCGCGTCGACCACGGACGACGACAAGCAGTCGAGCACGAGGACCATGCGGCGCGTGCGGGTCATGCCGCCGGACGCGATCCGGCAGATGCAGATGGGTACGGGCCTCGTCCTCTACCGTCATCTGCCGCCCATCCGGTACCACTTCACCCCGGTGTGGGAGCGCAAGGACGTCAAGGCCAAAGCCAAGGCGGCCAAGGCGCAGGAGAAGCTGGAACGGAAGCTGAAGAAGCAGGGCGTCCAGGTCGCCGCACCGGTCGTGATGCCGCCGATGCCCACCGCGGCGCCGCCGCTTCCGGCTCAGCAGTCCGCACCCGAGCCCGCTCCGGCCGCCGAGCCGGGCACCGCGCCCGGAATCCCCGGTCAGCCCGACTGGCTGTCCAAGAAGCCCCAGCAGCCGTGGAGGAAAACCGGATGAGCGAGCGCAGTCGTGAAGCCGCTGAGGCCCCGCGTGACGTCCTCGCGCTGTGGGAGCGCACACGCACCCTCAAGACCGACTTGGGCGGCCTCGACGGGCGGCTGTCGTCCCTGGAGGAGTACAACCTCCCGGACCGCGTGGCCGATCTGACGATGACCGTGGACAAGCTCGCGCGGAAGCCGGACCCCCAGAAGATCCCGGTGTGGAACTGGTCCCAGATGGACTCCCAGAAGCAGGCGGAGCACTGGAAGTTCCTCGTGAGCTGGGTGTGGAACATCTTCAAGGAGCGGTTCCCGAGCGCCTTCCGCGACATGCTCGGCTACAGCGTCAGCGGCGCGGGCCCGGCCTGCTGGCACCGCCACGAGGAAGTCGTGGAATCGCTGACCGGGCTCATGAACGCTTGGTACTACGCGTTCATGGACCCGGAGTCGAACCCGATGCGGGTGACGGAATGGCTCGGCCGCTGGCTGCCGGATGCAGTCCGCCAGGGCGAGAAGGCTCTGGCGCAGTGCGTGAAGGAGCGCAGCCACCAAGAGCCCTTGGAGAACCGCGAGAACCTGGCGGTGCCCCAGGACCTGATCGCCCACATCCACACGCTGGAAACCGGCGAGATCCTCACCTGACCCGAGAGCAATGGAGAGGCCCGGACCGCATGGTCCGGGCCTCTTCTCGTTCCTCCCGCTCAGTCCGCTGACGGCACGGGACGGTCCTTCCACTCCCAGATCGCCCACGCTACGGCGGCCTTGACGCCTACGGCGTAGTCGCGGTCCAGGTCGGGCCAGTCGTTGCCCTCCAGGCAGTCTCTTGCGTGCGTACGCTCCCTGCCCACCTCCAACACGGTGTACGGGTAGTCCAGGGTCTCCCCGCTGATCGGGGCGTTCGGGAGTTCCCCGAGCAGCCACCCGGCCACCGTCCACACGCCGTGCGCCGCGGCGGCCGCGCGCCGTACTCGGTGGTCGTCGTCCTCGATGCGCACCTGAGCGTGCTCGCCGGCGCGGGACTGCCGCGCGGCGTCGTCCCGCAGCGCCTCCAGCTCCGGCCGCGTGCGACGGACCCCGCCCGGCATTCCGGGAAGGTCCGGCTGCGGCTTCGGCATCGGGGTGGGCCCGTACTCGTGCCCCGGCCAGGACGGCGTCGCCCCCGGAGCGATGCCCTTCGGCTTGGGAGCAGGCATCAAGTCGTCGATCGGGCGGTGGAGCCTGCGGGGACGACTCGGGTCAGTGCTGGCCATGGTGTCGACGGTAGCCGCGGGCGCTGACAGTCGGCCAGAACCCCGCCCGGCGGCGGGGCTACATCTCGACTTCGTGCCCGTCGGCTTCCAGGCTCTTCTCGACCTGCGGGGCGGACCGCTCGATGACCACGGGCTCGTCGCGCCGCGCGCGCTCGGCCTCCTCGATCTCGCGCGTCTGCTGCCGGTCGTCGAGGATCTCCCGCGCCCGCGCGGCGGACTGGACGGCCTTCTGCAGCTCCTCGGCGCTGAGGGCCGGAGAGTCGGCGTGCGCCCGCTCGTGGGCCTCGCGCAGCCGATCGGCCTCGCCGCGCTCCGGCTGTTCCAAGCCGCGTTCCAGCTCCGGCTCCTGCACGTCCTCGTGCAGTTCCACCTCCTCCGGCTGCGGCTCGGGCTCCGGGTCGCGCAGTTCCAACTGCCGCTTCGCCTCCTGCGCCTGGGCCCGCGCCTCCTCCGTGTGGGAGTGCCACGCCTGCCGCGCCCCGTGGACCCGTTCCAGGGCCTCGCGCTGCTCGGAGAGCTGGCCGGACATCTCGTCGTAGCCCTCGACGGCCTCCTGCAGCTCCTGCTGACGCTCGGGGTCCTCGGTCTCGCGGGCCTCGATCAGCTTCTGCACGGCCTCACGGCGCATGTCGGCCAGCGACTCGCTGACGTCACGGAGCTGCCCGGCGACGTGCGGCGGCGCCCACTCGGTCTCGCGCTCGTAGCGCTCCACCATCTCCCGCAGGGACGCGTCGGACGCGCCGACCAAGTCGACCCGGTCCTCCGGCTCACCCAGGGCCCGGTACGCGCGGTCCCAGTCCTGCCGGACGTCGACCGCCCCGCGGCCCGGCCGCTGCCCGATCGGATCCCGCTCGTGCTCCACCTCGTGGGCCTCGCGGTAGGCGGCCACGCTGCCCGCGCGCTCGACCCACCGCTCGCGCCACTCGGGAAGGTCCGGGACCGGGCCCAGCTTCCGGGCCCACTGCGGCAGTTCCTCGCCCGCCTCGGCGCGTTCCAGCATCTCCCGACCGAGTTCCAGGCGCCGCTCCTCGGCAAGTTCCGCCACCGCGCGGGCGTACTCGCCCTCGGGGCCCTCGATCTGCTCGGCCCGGTGCCGCCAGTCGGCGCGCTCCTCGGCCGCCTCCCGGCGCTCCTCCACGATGTGGTGGCGCTCCTCGCCGGCCTGTTGCCCGTGCAGCACCCCGACCGCGCTCTGCAGTTCCTCCGTCATCGTGGCCACCCCCCGCAGGTGGTCCTCGACGTACGGCGCCTGAGAGGTGGTCAGCGCCTGCGTGACCGCCTCCTCCTGCCGCTCGACGGCCTCCTGGACCCGCTGCTCGTCGGCCCGGACCTGACGGCGTTCCACGGCCTCCAGGTCGCGCTCGGCCCTCCAGTGCAGGGTCTTCGCCCAGTCCTTGGCGGTGTCCAGGCTCCGCTCAGTGATGCGCTCCATCATGGCGACACCGTCGTGCCCGTCGGCCTCGGCAGAGCGCCCGAGCCGGATCAGCGACTTGTACGCCTCGCTGTCGCGGACCTTGCCGAACTTCTCACCCAGCCGCTGGAACAGAACCGACCCGAACCGCTTCTCTGCGGCCTCGCCCGCCAGGTCCTCCAGCTCGAAGCTGTGCTTGGCCAGCGAGCGGGCCCACTGCTCCTCCTCGCGCCGCACCTGGGTGGCGCTCTTCTCGACGCTGGAATTCTCCAGGGTCTGCTTGTAGAGGGTGAGGGCGTCGGGGCGCTCCTCGCGTTCCACGCCCGGCTGGTCGACGCTCATGTAGGCGGTGTTGCGCTCGCGGCCGCGCGACATCGCGACGTAGAACGCCTCCCTGGAACCAGCCCCGTCCCAGTAGCTGTGCGCCGTTCCAACGGTGCGGCCCTGGGTGGAATGGATGGTGCCCGCGTACGCGAGATCCACGTAGTCCTGGACGTAGGAGGCGGGCAGCTGCACGGTGTCGCCGTCGTCGTACGCGACGGTGACCGCCCCATCCCTGACCCCGAGCACCTTCACGACGTCGCGGTTGGTCACGAACCGCTCGCCGGAGGCGGACACCATGCGGCGGTCGTTGTGCCGGAGCTGCACCATGTCGCCCTTGCCGACCGTGAGCCCCCGATCCGGGAGGTCGACGCCTTCGGGCTCTACCCTGCCCAGGCGGACCAGGTCCTGCCGGGCCCGCGCGGCAAGCTTGTCTGCGTGTTCCTGTGTCGGTGCGATGAGCACGGCGTCCTCGCCGGCCTCGTGGTCGGCGAGCCAGGACTGGTACGACGCTTCCAGCATCTCCTCGTGCGTTCCAGCCCGCAGACGCCCGCGGGCCTCGTACTCGGACAGGACCTCCGCGTCGCCCGCCCGGAGCCCCAGGGACGCCTTCTTCTCCCACTCGGCCTCGAACCGCATCACCTCATCAAGCTGGTGCACGTTCGGCAGATCCGCGGTGAGCTGGGTGAACATGCCTCCGGAGCCCACGGCGTCGAGCTGGGCGGAGTCGCCCACATACATGACCTTGGCCCCGGCCTGGTCGGCCAGGCGGCGGATCTCATCGAGCTGCCCGGTCTCGGCCATGGACGCCTCGTCAACGAGGACCAGCTGGTCGGGCCGCAGTTGGTGGGCCGCCTTCTCCTCGTCGGCCACGGCCTCGCCGGCGGCGATGCGCCGGTTGGTGTGCAGGAACTTCGCCACGTTCTGCGCGTTGGTGACGCCCTCGTCGGACAGCACGCGGGCGGCCCGCTGGCTCACGGTCAATCCGATGACCGGGCCGACCTCCCGCTTCCAGGTGTCGTTCAGGGCGCCCGCCAGACGGGACTTGCCCGTTCCAGCGGCGGCCGCGACGACTTCCATACGGCGCCCCGAGCCCAGGATCGAGCGGAACGCGGCCTCCTGGCCCTCGTTCAGCCCGGCCCCGGCCACGGCCTGGTCAATGACCTCCTTGCCGAGCGCCGGGGCGCCCAACTCTGTGGCCTTCTCGATGATCCGGCCCTCACGCCGCAGGTGGGCCTCCGTGGCGTACCGGCGGGCACCGTGCTTGGCGTACACCGACAGCCCGTCCTCACGCTGCAGCTCCGGCGGCAGGGGCACGAGGTTCTTCGCGGTCAGCCGCACCACGTCGGCGTCCCCGCCGGACTGCAGGGCGGCGTCCGCGAGTTCGTCGACCACAGACTTGATCTGGTGGCGTTCCAGCCCGCCCATGCAGTCGGGCAGCCGCTTCGTGATCTCGACGACGAGGTCACCGCGGCGCCATGCCGACTTCTGCTCCTGGGCCGCCTCGACGGCCTCGCGCACCACCTTCGTGGGATCGAATTCCAACTCGGCGGCGGGCCGTTCCAAGTCACCTTGTCGACGTTCCAACTCTTCGCTCGCGCGTTCCACCTCGGCTGGAACGTTGGCCAGAGACTCGCGGGTGTCGGCCACCATGTCGGCCTCCCACTGCGCAAGAAGCTGCTCGCGTGGAACGGCTTCGGTCTTGCCCTTGCGCTCGGAGAGGTTCACCCACTGGGCCATCCGCGACACCTCGTGCGCGGACGGCGGCCGCCCGTTGCGCTCCTCGAACTCGCGCGCCAGATCGGCGGTGCCCTTGGTGATGGTCTCGCGCCGCGAGCTGTACTTGTCGCGCATCTCCTGGCCGATCCCGACGACCTCGCGGGCCACCCCGTCCGGGCGCATCGCCGTACGGATGCCCATCGTGCGGTACAGGGCTTCGTCCCAGACCTTCTCCGCGATATGACCTGCGGCTTTGGTGTGCCGGTAGATCTCCTGCCCGTCGATCGTCAGCCACTTGGAACGCAGTTCGCCGGTCACCTGGTCGACAGAATCGACCTGGACCCGGTTCCAGATCCCGTTGTGCACGTGCAGCTGCGGGTCGTTGTCGCGGCTCGTGTGCTGGCGGAAGCTCGCGATCGTCCAGCGGTGGGCGTCCACCTGGCGGCCCGTGGGCGCCCCGTCGGCGTCCTTCGCGCCATGGCGACCGTCACGCGCGTACCCGGCCTCCTCCTGGAGGAATTCCAGCCCGGCCTGGACGCCTTCCATCACGCAGTCCCACACCTGATCGGCCCGCGCCGCGGCGGCCTGGGCGCCTTCCAGGTCCCCGGCCTCGCGCAGCCGCGCAGCCTCGACCTGGAATCCCGCGTGCAGGAGGCTGTACGACTTCGGCACGGAGAACGTGACGTCGTAGTACGTACGGCTCGACGGGGCGTTCTGGCGCACCTTCAGCTCCGCCTCGCGGCGCTGTTCCGGCGTCGCATCCGGCCCCAGCTTCTCCAGCGCGGCCTCGACCTTCGCCTCCGTCGACTTCGTGTAGTCGTACGGCTTCCGGCCCACCCGCGCGGCGTCGTAGATGGCCGCCACCTGAGCCCTGTACTCGTCCGTGCCGCGCTCGGCAGTGATCTCGGAGAGTGACTGCCGCACCTCCGCGTGAAGATGAGGATGCGTCAGCTTCGAGTACATGTCCGACATCAGGTCGTGGTCGACCTCGCCCGCCAGACCAAGATCATTCGCACCGTCCCCGAGCCAGATCCCGGCCGGCTCCCCGGCCTGCTCGATGGCCTTCAGGTAGTAGTGCTCGCCACCCTGACCAACCGCGTTGATCAGGTAATCCGGGTCGGAACCCGGGCTCACGGTGGCGGTCATGAGATCCACCGTAGGTGGCCATCGGATGAGAATGCAAGGGTGTGTTGTTCTTCAAAAAATGCTTGGATCTTGGAAATTGATGGGGTGTCGGTTCCCTTTGATCGTGTGGTGAGTGGTCGTTGGGTGATGGCTTCCTTACGGGATGGTCGTCTGGATCGTGTGGTGCTGCTACCTGTGTGGTGACGGGTGCCTGGCCTGCTGTGGTGCCCTGCGGGCAAATGGTGTTGACGCCTTAGGTGGGCGAACGGCTACGCTGCACAGCAGACGAGAGAGGCCCGGTCCCCCAACAGGGGTGCGGGCCTCTTCTGTTACCCACCGTGGTTCTGGGCGGCGGCCGCGACATCGCGCCGGCCCCGCCGAACGACGACCGTTCTAGCGTGTACACGCTAGAAATCTTCGTGCCTCCAGCCCTGGCTCCGCGCTCACGATGCGACGGCTCCGGGGCTCTCCTCTGTCTGCGGCATTCGGCTCGCTAGGCGCCTTCGGAGGGACTTGCGGGCCTTGGGGCCCGCTCCCGCACTGTCATCCCGGCGCCGCAACCGCTGCGCCCAACCCCGGTAAGGAGACCCCCATGTCCAACGAGCGCACGAAGATCGCCGTAGCCGTCATGGGTGCTGGACTCGTCGCCAGCATCGCCGTGCAGACCCCGGCCGCCGTCCCGGCCCTCACGCTCGCCCTCGCGGCCTTCCTGGCCGCGGTCACGTTCCTGAGGCTGTGAACGGCCGTGGCGTCACCACAGACGTTCTTGGCGCTCCCCAGTGGGGTGGCCGGCCGCGAGCGCGGCCGCGATGGCGTCGGCCTCGGCCCCCGCGGCGGCCGCGAGGATGGCGTCGCGGACGGCCATCGCCCGGCCCTGCGCGCCGCGCACGTCCGCGAGCGCGTGACCGCTAAGCCGCCGGCGGGACTGGAAGTCCAGGATGTTCTGCAGGCGGTCCCCGGTGAGCCAGTGCTCCGGGTTCTGACACGACGGCTCGTCGCACGCGTGCCGGACCACGGCGCCGTTGCGCAGGGCGGCGGTGCCGTGGTGGATCGCCCACCCGAGCACGTGGACGTTGACCACGCGGCGGGTGCCGCTCGCCCGGGAGCCGACCCGGAGCTTGCCGTGCCCGCTGTCGCTGATCGAGCCGAGCCACCAGTGGTGGTCCCCCGCCCCCGGCCCGCGGTACGTCTTCGCCTCGTAGCGGGCCACGATGGAACGGTCGGCGGCCAGCCGCTCCCACGGCACGGCCGGCGTCCCCGCGTCGTCGGTCACAGCGTGGTCCGTTCCAACTCGCCCCGCTCGCCCTGTTCCTCCGGCTCCACGGGCTGGAACGCCTCACCGCACGTTCCGCACAACACCGCCCCGCCTTCCAGGAAGGCGGGGGTCGCCCGCATCTGCCGGGGCGGCTCGCACCCGCACCGCACCGGCACGCGCTTGCCCGCGCGGCCGCGCCCGCCGCGCGGGCCGGGGTTGTCCTCGTCCTGCTCCGGCTCCGGCTTCCTGGCCTGCTCGGGAAGGTCGATCCGGGCGAGCGCGGCGGCGTCCAGGCGGCGGATCGACGCCGCGTACCGGCCCACCGTCACGGCCGTGATCAGCGACTCGCTGAACCCGATGACGTCCTGGGCCCGGCGGGGCGGCTCCAGGCCCAACTCGCTGGCCAGGGCCGCGAACTTCTTGTTGTGCCACCGCCCCGCGCACGAGGTGTCCCGGATGTCCCGCACGGCGGCGAGCGCGTGCGCGGCCTCGTGGAGCATCGTCTCCACGACCTTCTCCCCGCCCTTCGCGATGGCCTCGCCGGAGACGAACAGCTCCGCCTTCTTCCCGGCCTCGGCCGCGTCCAGCCAGCGGTCGACGGTGTGGTGGCCCCACTTCACGCCCTTGCGGCGGCCGGTGGGCTGCCCGCTGCCCGTCACGATCACGACGTCTGGAACCTCTGCGTGATGCTTCTGGATGGTCTTCCACGTCGCTTCCAACGTGGCGATGATCCGCGCTCCAGCCTGATCCGTCATGCCCAAATCCTAGCGTGGCCACGCTAAAAAGAGGCAGAGTCGGCCCGGGGCTGGAACGAGGGGGCTGCCCGCTGGAACGCGCGCGACAGCGCGGCGGGCGGCGGCCCCTCACTCGTTCCAGGCGGAGTACTCCTGGCGTACGTACGGGCGGCGGCTGGGGTCGAACTCGATCGACATCGGTCCGTGCGGTCCGGCGACGAAATGCGGATGCCGCTGGTCGAACTGACCCAGCTCCCACGACAGGCGCACGGCGTCGCTCAGGTACACCTCGTCGGGGAACTCGATCGCCAGCCGGTCGGCCAGGGCCGCCCGCCGCAACAGGTACTCCCGCTCTACGCCCGCATCGAGCGGGGCGCCGCTCCCCTGCTCGGCGGTCAGCCGCGTGGAGACCTCCAGCAGGTCCGCCGACTCCCGCATCAGCTCCGGGGCTCCCCAGTACGCAATGGGCGGCGCCGGAGCGTCGAACCCTTCCCCGGTCTGCGGGTCCAACATCGGCTCCCCCTCGCGCTCGTCGGCGGCGTGGCCCGTCAAGGCGATGATGCCCAGGCCAGCCAAGATCCCGTACCTCTTCGGCCGATTCCCGGCCAAGAGGCGTCCCGTCTGGCGGGAAGCCCCTTCCACCGGGTATCTCTACCGACACGGGAACGGGGCAAGGCGGTGAGCGGAGTGACCTTGGTGGAACTGCGGTGGCGTCGTCCGCCTGTGCCCGGCGACCGCCGCTCACAGCGGCAGAGAGCCGTCTCCCAACTCCGTGCGCAGGGACGGTACGGTCCCGAACTGCGCGACGTGATGCCCGCCTTCGTCGCGGTCGGCGCCGCGGTGCTCGCCCCGGTCCTCCTGCTCACCTGGCTGTACCGGGAGCTGGGGACCGGCGGCCTGGTGCTCGGCGCCGCGCTCCTCGCGGCGGCGTTCTACGGCGGGCTGCAATGGCGGCGGCGGATCCGGCGCCGGCGGGGCGGCCACTACACCGCGGCGGAGGTCGACCGGCTCACCGACCGCAGCATGGTGACGGCGGCGGCGCGGATGCTCACCCGCGACGGCTGGCACGTCACCGACCTGACGGCGCCCGGCTCCCCGCGCCTGTACGCCCGCGACCGCCACGGCCGCCAACTCGATGTCGCCTTCCGCCCGGTGCCGCCGGTCGCCGTGCTCCTCGGCCAGGAGGTCGACAGTCCTGCCCCTCTCCGTGAGGCGGGACGCGCCGGCGTCGACCGCGTGCTCCGGCTCGTGGTGCACCGCGGCACCTACAGCCGTACCGATGTGCTGTGGGCCTCGCGCCAAGGCGGCGTCCACCTCCTCGACGGCGCCCAACTGCAGCGCTGGGCGGACGGGGCCACCCTCGACGAGCTCGGGCTCCCCACTGGGTAACAGTTCAGAGCAACTGTTACCCGGCTGACCTGCACAGGTTCCAGAAGGCGGCCCTCATTTGAGGATCCGAAACGAGAAGTAAGATCCACAGGTGCACAGCGCCTCTTCTCTCCAGCCCCGCCAACTCGGCCGTGGCGTCGCCGCGCTCATCCCCCAGTCCAGCACGGAGGTCTCCGCGGCCGGCCAGGCGGCCGCCGCGCTCGCCGCGGTGCAGACCGTGCCGGTCCAGCTCGGTGTCCTCCAGGCGGCCGTGCTCCTGCTCGACCAGCTGGGAACCAGCGGCGCCGACGAGGAGACCCGGGCAACCGCAGAGGAGACCGCCCGCCTGCTGCGCACGGCGATGTGGCCCTCGAAGGAGTGACGGCGCTCCGGCGGCCGAACCGCGGGCATGGCCCCGCACGTCGCCCCCGGCATGACCGACCAACTCCCGAACCACCTCACGCAGCCCGGCCTGGTGCGCATCACGATCGAGGGCTCGGACCCGGAGGCCGTGCTCGCCGTGGCGTACGAGATCACCGCATGCCACAACATCACGGGCCCCGGACAGCCGCGCCCGATCCCCGGCGAGCCCGGGGTCTGCACCCGGCAGTACGCCTACGCCCGGTAGGACGCGGCGCCGACGAGGCGGGGCATCGGTACGGACCGCTTTCGTTTCCTGAGCTGGCTTGATCTCCGCTGTGGTGATCCCAGGTGCCGGGTTTCCTGATCCTTTGTCAGTGGCGGCTGCAAGCATGGACAGTTCGGCGGGGAGCTGTATCAGGGGGAGGCTGCATGCCTTGGGTCAATCCGTACGAGCGGGCGGACGGGACGAAGGTCCGCGGGTACTCGCGGTGGGCGGCAGGAGCGCGCCGGGAAATGGCGATATTCGTCGGCGTCGCCGTGGTCGTCGTGGCTGGCGGCAGCAACATGGGCGGCGCGAGCTCGGCGTCGCAGTCGGGATCGGGGGCCGGGCAGCAGCCGCGACCGAAGACGACGGCGGTCTACCCGGTGCACTTCCCTGGCTGGGAGGAGCCGAAGAAGCCGGAGCCGACGGTGTCGTACCCGATCCGGTTCTCGTCTCCGGGCGGTGGACGGTGATGCGGCGCCCGCCGGCGCGGCGTCCGCGACAGCGGCGACGTCGTCCGACCAAGCGGCAGCAGCGCCAGCAGGCGCAGTTCGCGGCGTTACTCGCGGCTGCGGTCGTGGCGTTCTCGCTCCTGGCCGCGATCGTCAACTGGCTGCTCACGAACTGGTGGCTGCTCGTCGTGCTCGCCGTGGCGGCCGCCCTCGCGGGCGCGGGGCTGCTGTACCGGCGTCAGCAGCGGGCCGTGTGGGAACAGACCCGGCGCCAGGGCCTGCGCTACGGGCTGCCGCAGCTCGACGGGCTGCACCACCGCGAGTTCGAGTACGCGATCCGGGACCTGATGCGCCGCGACGGGTGCACGGACGCCAAGCAGGTCGGCGGCGCCGGGGACAACGGCGCGGACGTGCTCGCCACCGACCCGCTGGGCCGCAAGTGGGTGATCCAGTGCAAGCACCGACGCAACGGGGAACGGGGCTCGGCCGTGGGCACGCCGGATCTGCAGCGGGTCAACGGCACGGCCCGGCAGCTGTACGGCGCGGACGTGGTCCTGGTCGTCACCAACGGCCGCTTCTCCACGCGCTGCGCGCCGCTGGCCCGGCAGCTGCGCATGCACCTGGCGGACCGCTCGGTCCTGGCGGCCTGGGCGGCTGGCTCGCGGCCGTTGTGGGAACTGCTCCCGAAGGTCCCACCGCCGCGGCGTCCCACACCACTGAGCTGAGGCGTGGCGAAGGCCCCGTCATTGCGACGGGGCCTTCGCCGTATCCGAAAGGGCGGGCGGTCAGCGCTGATGGGCCGGAGCGGTCGCGGAGTGCGACGGCGACGTGCCGGTCGGCGCCTTGCTGTCGTCGCCTCCGCCGCTGACCAGGGCCAGCAGGAGGAAGACGAGGGCCAGGACGCCGGTTCCGGAGCCGGCCACGACGGCGACGTCGCGCGGGGCGATGGACCGGCGATGCCCGCGCACGTACGTGCCGTCTCCACGGACATGGGGGCGGACGTAGGTGGTGGGACCGTACTGGACGGGCCTGGGGCGCGGCGGCGCGGCGCGGCGCGGCCGGGGAACCGTGGGCACGGCGGTACGCGGTCGGGTGCGGCGGTTGTGGCCCTTGACGTAGGTGCCGTCTCGGCGGACATGGGGGCGGACGTAAGTCACGGTGAGGAGTCCTCGCGGTGAAGGGGGGCGAGTGCGGTACCCCCAGGCGGGGCCGGGTTGTCCTCGGCGCAACATTCGACAGTAGCCCCGGCCACTGACAATCCCGTCCCGTCAACTCCCTTGCGGAGTAATGATGTTGGGCTCGCTTCGGCGCGGCGCCTGACGGATCCGTGCCAGCGGTGGGAACGCTGCAGGAGAGGGGCCGGTGTACTCCTCATGGCGCGGGTCCGGGAACGGTCCGTCTCGCGGTCCTGCAGCCGCCGGATCGCGTCACGTTCGCGCGATCGCTCCTCGGGCGGCGCCGTGGCGGCTCAACGGGCCTTTGAGGATGCTCAACGGATGTCGATTCTGGCCTCGTCGACGTCGGGGCGGGGGCGTACCGAGAGGCGGACCGTGCCGTCGTCCTGGGGCTCCATGGCGACGGCGTGCCATGAGCCGTCCCGGCCTCCCAGGGCGTCAGCCTCGAAAGCGGATGCGGGGAGGTCGAGTGATCCGCCGTGGTGCATCAGGATCGCGATCAGCATGGCGTGTGACATGTCCTGCGGGGTGGGCTGCACTGGGGTCCTTTCAGGCGCCGGCTTCATCTCGGAGTCGGGCGGCGCGAACGCGCGCGTCGGCGGCCTGCTCGGCGGCCTCGGGCTTGCCGTCCTCGGCGGCGATGCGCTCCAGCAGGGCGGCCTTGCGGTCGTAGACGACGGCTCGCTCGGCGGGGCTGGCGTCGGTCTCGTTCATGTGGTTGATGGCCTCGAGAACCTGGACCACCTCCTCGGCTGCGGAGAGGTGGGGCAGGTGCCCGGTGACGGGGTGTTCGTCCTCGCGGGCGGAGGGGACGTGCTTGCGGGCCCATGCGTCGAGTCGTCGCCCGGTGGCGGTCGGTTCGAGGGCGGCCTCGTGCAGGATCGGGGACCGGTACCCGCGGACCTCCGGGCCGTACGGCTCGACAAGGCTCTGCTGCCACTCGTCGACGGCGGCCTTGTAGCGCTCGTGGGCGGCCTGGCGGCTAATGCCGCCCAGGCGTTCGCCGATCTCCTCCCAGCTCGTTCCCTTCTGGCGTTCCCAGATCACCGCGCGCCGCAGCACCTCCTGCGCCTGCTCGACCAGGCCGACGCACTCCTCGACCATCTCCCCACCGTTCATGAACGCGTCGTTGGTCGGGACACCGGCGGCCGCCCGGTCGGCGAGGTCCCGCTGCTCGAACGAGAGGACCAGGCGAGCCAGGGCCGTACGGCTGTAGGCGAATCGGTCAGTGACGGGGTCGGGTCGATTCAATGTCATGACGTCAAGCTACACCTGACAAAACCCACCTGTCAGGCAGCGCTTGACATCGACAGGCGCGGACACAAGGCGTCACCTTGCCCCAAAAATCGAACACGTGGTCTATTAAAAGGAAGGGATCACGTATTCCAGGAGGTGAGAGCATGACCCGTACGTCGCAGGACTGGGCTCCGGCCGCTGTCCGTCAGGCGGCCATCGAGCGCGCACACCGTGACCTCGTCGTGGAGCTGGGCGAGGACCCCACCGTGCGCGAACTCGCCGACCGGGTCGGCCTCGCTCCGTCCACGATCAGCCTGCAGCTCCGAAGGATGCGGGCCACGGGCCTCGACATCCGCACCCGTGGCCCGCGCGCGAGCCGGCGCTGCCCGCACTGCGGCGAGTGGTCGTGACCTCGCCAGGCAGATACCGGCTCACCCTCGCCGTCGACGGACGGGCGATTGCGGACGGTTGGCGGGATCGACACAGGACTGCGGAAGGCCGGATGACGGACTGGATCGGCCTCCACGGCCGCGACGGGACCCGTATCACCCTCGTCGACACCGAAACCGGGCACGTGCTTCGCAGCTTCCCGGATATCAGGCGGCCTCGGGGCGGCGCACGAGCTTCTTGAGCGCCTTCTCGACCTCAACCGGGACGCGTCGGCGTCCTCGCGGACCGCAAGGGCGGTCTCGACGGTCGATTCTCCGGCCTGGATCTGTGTCCATGCGGAACGTTCCAGCTCAACTAGTTCGGGCTCGGCAGGATCTTCTCGTCGACTCCTGCGAGGAGACAAGCGGATCCATCAACGCCCAACGGTGGCGGGCGCGTTGGTACTAGATCGAACTAGGGGCGACGGCTGCACACGGTATGATGCGGGGCAAGTTCGACGAGAGCAGGGCGCATCCGGCGCCCGGTCCGACGGCGGTTAAAAAAAAGCCCAGCGAGTGTGACGCCTGTCACGCGCCTAATGGGCTACCACCGGAAGAATCGGACCTTACGCCTCGAACGGACTGGGTCCACGGACTAAAGGGCCCCCGTTGAACCTGTACATCGATCCCTTGAACGGCCTGGTCGTTACTGTCGGCTGTGTCGTCGGGTACCTGGTGTATCGCCGACCGGTAAGCAGCACGGATGACAAGTCACAGCGTGATCTGGCCGGCGGCGCCGCCTCGGCGCTGGCAACCATCTTGATCCTGGCGTTCCTGCTCGGGCTCGGCGACGGCCAGAGCACCGAACGGGCACGCGTCGAGCCGCATCCGACGCCGACCTCGCAACCGGCCGACTCTCCCACCTCGACCACCGCGCCATAGCCGCGCACCACATTGCCCCGGGCGCCCGCTTGTCCGCGTGGGCTGCGCCCGGTGCGCCAGATGCACGGTGTAGCCCACGGCCGACTGCTGACCGTCCGACACTCCCTGAGCTGTCCAACAATCGATCGGTTCCTGGACATCCGGTGGGGAGACTCCGGATCGCGCGGATAGATCTTCAACAAGCGTGTTCGCGAAGGCGTTGACGTGAGGACGAAAAAATCTGGAAGCCAGGTGGAGGCCGATGCACCGACACGTTCACATGTTTTAGGTCAGGTTCGCCAGAGAATTGAAGGCGACCCCTTCCCGGACACCTGCGAACCTAATGTGTCAAAAGCTGAATTCTACTAGACGCATGGCCTAGGCCACTCTGAACCTTCGAAAGCAAGGACTCGCGTAGGGTACGCTGCGTTTGCCCCACTGCTCCTCCCCAACTGGTCCGGTTCGGCCGCCAGTTCACGAGCCTCCGGGACCAACTGCACTTCGGTGCCGGTCGGGAGGGGAAAGGGGGTGGCGCTGATGAACGACCAGAAGGACAACCCCGGCGGCGGGGACGGCTGGCCCAAGCCCGACAGGTGGCAGGTCGCGCTCGCCGCGGCGAGTCTGCTGGTGGCGATCATCGCCCTGGTGAGGTAGCTGGCGAGAGCCGGATGCCCGCCCCGAGGACGGTTGGTCGGACCGGTCGCTGCACATGCAGCGAGCCCGGTCGCGTTGTAGTCGACCGGGCTCGGTAACTGCAGGAGGCTGGCTCCGGGGTCGCATCCCGGGGCCGGTCTCTTGTCAACCATAACGCCTCTGACACATGGCGTGTCAGTTCCAACCGCGCCTACAGCACGCCGTGCAGGGCGTTCTCCTTGAAGGCATCGTCCTCCTCGCGGTAGCCGCGCATCACCTTGGAGCCCTTGGCCCATCCGCCCTGGGCCTCCATGACCGCGTCGGGGTTGCCGGCGCGGGAGGACTCGGTGACCAGGCCGCGCCGCGGGCTGTGCCCGGTGATCCGGACGTCCAGCTCGGCGCGGGCGCCGATGCGGGTGAGGATGTCGCCGACGGTCTCGGGGTCGAGCCCGCTCTCCAGGACGGTCTTCCAGCGGTTGTGCACGGCGCGGAAGGCGAAGCTGTCCGGGTCGGCGTCGGGGCCAAGTTCGGCGCGCCAGCGGCGCCAGGCGCGGACCGGGCAGAGGTGAGCGCGGGAGCCGAACGGCACCGCGACCTTGCGCGGCTTCACCTTGGAGACCCGGATGTCGACGGTGAGGCCCCGGCCCTCGGGGTCCTCGGCAATGTCGCGCACGCGAAGATGGGCCAGCTCGTGCTCGCGGCCGGCGACGGCGAAGTGCAGCGTCATGAGCGCCAGGTCGCGCACGCCGAACCGATTGGCGGGCAGGGCGGCGGCGACCTTCTCCATGTGGCGGACGAGCAGCGCCTTGGCGGGTCCGCGGCCGCGCGTCTGCCCGGTCTTGGCCAGGGCCTTCGTCTTCGCCTTGAGCAGGGCGCGGGCCTCCTCGGCGACGTCCTTGGACAGCTGCAGCTTGTGCAGGCGGCGGGCGGTGACGACGACGCCGGACAGGCGGCGGTCGATGGTGCTCGGGGCGAGGAACGTGCCGGGCCGCTGGCCGGGCTGGGTCCAGCACCACTCGGTGAACGCCACCAGGGTGCCGGTGCGCACGGCGGCCGGCGGCACGTCGCGCTCGGCGCAGAACCTGAGCCAGGCGCCCCAGTCGGCGCCGTACCCCTTCTTGGTCTTCTCCGGGCGGTGGTCCTCGACGTGCGCGGTCGCCTCCCGGTCGAGCGCAGCGAGCCGGTCCTCGACGTCGGCGGCGAAGCGCGGGCCGGGGGCCGGCGCGGCGAGCTGACGGTCCGTGGTGCTCGTGCTGACCGACAACTCCGTGTTCGTCACGCCTGCTCCCTGATCGCCCGTCACGCCGCTTTTTCCGTACCGGGGTTCGTAGCATCTGGATCCCGGATATGTGAGCTTATCCGGGATCCATGAGGCGGTCCCGCTCGCGCGCCGACTCCGGGCCCGGGCGTTCGGAGTAGCCCCGCACGCCAATCGGCGGCCATGCCGCGAGGGTGGCCTCGTGGACTTCCCCGTCGCCGTCGCGCTCGCCAAGGCCGTGCCGGTGCTGCCGCGCGGCGTCGGCTGGTGGTACGAGCCCAAGTTCGACGGCGACCGGGCGGTCCTGCACCGCTCGGCGGAAACGGTGCGGATTCAGGCCCGCTCCGGGCGGGATACCACGGCCGTGTGGATGGACATCGCCGTCGCCGGAATGCAGTTACCGCCGGGCACGGTCCTGGACGGCGAGATTGTGATCTGGCGCGAGCAGCGCCTCGACTTCGGCGCGGTGCGCTCGCGGGCCTCATCCTCCCCGGCCCGGGCGCGCGAGCTGGCGGGCAGGTGGCCCGCCTCCTACGCGGTCTGGGACTGCCTCGCGCTCGGTGAGGATCTGCGCGGCCTGCCGTACGTCGACCGGCGGGCCCGGCTCCTGGACGTGCTGGAAGGCACCGGCCCGCCGATCCAGGCGGTGCCCGCGACCGACGAGGTGGACGTCGCCGAGACCTGGCTGCGGGTGCTGCCCGAGCAGGGCATCGAGGGCGTGGTCGCCAAGCGCGCCTCGTCGCCATACCGGGCCGGGAGGATCTGGTCCAAGACCAGAGTTTCCGACACGGTGGACGCCGAGGTCCTCGGCTACACCGGATCGCCGGCCCGGCCTCGCGCGCTCGCGCTGCGGCTGCCGGACGGGCGCAAGGTCCTCTCCCAGGCCCTGCCCGCGAAGCTCGCCGCGCAATTGGCCCCGCTGCTGCGGGAGTCTGGTCCGGGTGGGCGGGCGCGCATCGCGGACGGGACGCCGTATCTCGCCGTTGCCACGGGCCCGGTGGTGGAGGTGCTGGCCGGGACGACCCGGCATGCGACAGTCACTGTCACCCGACTGCGATGACTGCGGCCACTCCGGGGCCCCGGCCCCGGCCGCGGCGCGGATCCGTCAGCGCAGCATCCAGGTGGCTCCGCTCCCCCCGAGCGCGGCCGCCAGCGCGAGCAGCCGGTAGGGAACGTGCCGCACCGTCAGGTGGAGTCCGCCCACCCGCAGTTCGAGGAACGGGGGCGGCTGCTTCTTGTCGGAGGAACGGGCCGTCATCGTGAATGCACCTGCCGGAATCTGAGCGCACGAAAGTAGGCGTGCGGAACGGATGGAGGGACGCCTCGTCGGAGCGGGCATCGTTGATGAGCACCTTCGTGGAGCGAGGGGCAAGCCGCGCAACTCGCACTCACGACGCTACGAAGGCCGCGGGACCAGCGGAATGCCCCGCATGTATCCGTCCATGTATCCGCTGTATCCGTCTGAACGGATACAGCCCGGACGATTCAGTACGGCGCCTGAAGGGGAGAGTGCAGGCGCCGCCGGACAGTCCGGCGGGAAGGGGGCGACCGTGATCGAGCCGAGCGTGTACGGACACGAGGCGAGCCGTGCTGCAGAGCAGGCGTCCGCGCGTTGGGGGGACGAGAAGCAGACCGAGGCCATCGGCGAGGGCATGGCGGCCATCGCGTACGCGCTGCTGGATGTCGCACACGCGATCCGGGAGAACACCGCGGCCCGGCGTCAGGGCTGAGCGCAACACTGTTACCCGACTTGAGCCAACCGTGGGCCGGGTAACAGTGCTGTCGAAGTACGACAGGCCCCGCCGTACGGCGGGGCCTGCTCGATGTGGTGTCCTTCGTGGTGCGTGTCGGGGCGCCGGTAAGAGTCGTGTCACCAGCCGCAAACGGCAGCGGTCCAGAACCCAGGCCGACTTGGCGCTTGTCCGGCGAACGCCCGTGCCGCTGTACTGGGTGAATGACGAATCCGGCCCCTGTGGTGAGCTTTGAGCCCGTGAAGTATGCCGCGTGCGCCCTCCCCGTCGGCCACCCCGACTACGCGGACTACGTGATCCGGGTCATCTTCCGCCCTCGACACGGCCAGTGGGCGATCTTCCATGCCGGTCCGCAGGGTGGTGACGGTGGCCGGTACCTGAGTACCGACGGCAGTTGGTCCCGTGAAGAGCACCTCTTCGATCTCGACACTGCGCGGGCCCTGGCCATGGACGCCGCGGTGACCGTCGCCGTGCCCGCGCATGGACGCACCGCCGCCGACGTGCTCGCCGCAGACAAGTGGAAAGTGGTCCGCTGACTTCCGCTGTGGCACTCGACGGCAAAGGGCCCCTCTCCGCGTGGAGAAGGGCCCTCCTGTCGTGTACGTACGCGTCACAGCGGGATCAGACGGCCATGCCGTACACGATGGTGAACACGGTGCCGAGCGAGCCGATGATGAACACGCCGGTCAGTCCCGCGATGATCAACCCCTTGCCCTGCTCCGCGCTGAACGTGTCGCGCAGGGCGGTTGCACCGATCCGCTGCTTGGCGGCGCCCCAGATCGCGATGCCGAGGCAGAGCAGGATCGCGACGGCCATGACGACCTGAATCATCGTCTTCGCCTCGGTGCCCAGGGTCCCGAACGGGCCCCAGTCCGGGGCGATACCCCCGATGATCGTGGTGATGTCGCCCTTGTCGGCGGCGAGCAGCATGTCGACTCCTCCGTGGGGTTGAGGGGTGGGACTGTTACCCGCCGTTGGGCGGGTCCAGCGCGGTGTGGTGTCCTTCGTCGTGCGGTCCGGGGCCGGTTCCAGCGGTCCCGGACCGTTCAGTGCGGAAGGATCGGCCGGTCGATGTGCCGATGGTCAACCTCGCAGCCGATCCCGGCCGCGCGCAGGTGCGCGGCAATCTCCTCGGCCACGGCCACCGAGCGGTGGCGGCCGCCACCGCACTTCACGTGCACGTCGACCCGGAACGCCTGGGGACCGGACCACTGATGGAGGTTGTCCTGGTGCAGGAGGAGGCGGGCCTTCTCGGCGCTTCGTTTCACCAACTCCCTGGCACCGGGGGTCTGCATCACGTAGTGGCGCACTTCCGGGTCCAGGCCGGTCTTCTGGAGCATGCGCTCGCGGATCTCGGGGTCCTCCGGCGGGTTGCGCAGAACCCTCGTGTCGACGAGCAGCGCGTCGCCGGCGGGGGCGTCGTGATGGCCCTCGCCATAGGACGTGATCACGCTTTGGATGTGCCCGTCCCAGTAGAGCTCGCTGAGGTCGTTCGGGGTGGTGTCCATGCCGTTGAGCCTCCATGCCGCCCTGCGGCGGCGGTAGTTGGTGCCGAATGTTTCCCGTTTCCTCTTGCGGCCGCGCTGTTCAGGCCGCTTACTGCGGCTTGGAGTGGGCGATCAGGAAGGCGGTCGCGGCCGCGGTGGCGTCGGTCGACGTGCTGAACACGGGCTCCGACTCCTCGTACTCGTCGTCCGCGCCGGTCGCGATGTACCACCATGCGCCGGTCTCGGGGTCGTAGTGGGCCACGGCCGAGCCGTCCGCGTAGGCGAACTCCACGGTCTCCTGGCTCTGTCGCCCCCGGGGCGGCACCGCCTCAGGCCATTTCAGGCGAGCGGCCTGCCGGGTCAGTCCCCAGGCGGCGCCCAGCTTCGTGTAGCTCATGCCGGTGTGGCCGGCGAGCCGTGCGGCGTTGGCCGCCTGGTGGTCGGTGGCCTTCTGCATCTGGTGCAGGACGTGAAGCACGGCGAGTTGGACATCGGGCGCCGCCAGGATGTTCTGGCGGACCCGGTCTGGCACTCCATCCAGTTCCTGGCGACGGGGGGAGATCGCCAGGGCGATCTCGTACGCCGTGGTGTGCACGGCATCCTGAATCTGGATCAGTTCGTCGTCGATCAGTGCTCGGTACGCGGGGTCCCTGGGGGCCAAAAGCCGGGCCCAGAAGTCGGGTTCGTTCGCTCCATCAGCCATACGACAAGTATCCTTGTCGCCCCACTCGTCGACAAGACATCTTGTCGAATTGGCATATGACAAGAACCCTTGTCGATCATGGCGTCCGGGGCCGGGGCTACGGTCCCGCGATCAGCCAAAGGATCAGCACGGCATCCAGGTCCTGGCTGTGCCGGTAGATCACGGAGATACCGCGTCCGCCGGTCTGCTCGGGCAGCAGCTCGATGACGTACGACTCGCTGCGCGGATCGGCGTCCGGGAGCCCACGTGCCGTGTCCGGTGAGGGGTCCTCTTCGAGCATTCGCCGGACGGACTCGACGGCGGCCCGCTCGGTGCGGGACAGCTCGGTCCGGATCTTCTCGGCGGCGTCGGAGTAGAAGGCGTGGCTCACCGGTCGGCGGCTTCGCGCAGCTTGCGGCGCAGTTCGTCCTCGACGTCGTCCGTGGGCCGGGCGAGCGCGGCCATGGCCGGGGCGTCGTAACGGAGGAGGATCCGGTGGCGGTACGCCTGGGCGAGCTCGCGGACCTGGGTCAGGTCGTCCAGGTCGATGCCGTTCAGCTCCTCCTCGAACTGGGCCCGGTCACCGGGGAATCCCCACGCGGACAGGGCCTCGCGCAGCTCGGCGAGCGTGCCCATGGGCGGGCGAAAGCTGCGGTCGGCCGGATGGCCGGGCTGTGCGCTCACGGGGGCCTCCTCCGTCGCTGCTACGACGCTACTCGTCCTGCGCGGCCTTCGAGAGCTTCCAGCCGTCGCTCGTCCACAGCAGTGTGATGGTCATCGTGAACGTACCGGTGTCGACGGGGACCTTGGAGCCGGTGCCGTCGATTCCGAAGGTGCCGCTGCACCGGACGTCGACCACCGCCCGGTCGGGCTGATAGGCCGTCACCGTGGCCCGCTTGATGGTGGACTTGCTGACCAGGCGCTGCCCCTTGGGCGGGGTGCCCTCCTCATCGAGCCCGATCTTCTCGGTGAACGGGCCGTAGTCCTCGTCGGCCTCCTGCAGGAGGGTGTCAATGCGGGTCGGCGCGGCGATCTCTTCGTACAGGGTGCGGCGGGAGCTTTCGCCGAACATCTCGGTGCTTCCCAGCCGCTTGGCTATGCGCGTGGCCGCGTCCTGGGCGCCGGCGCGGTCGTGCCCGGTCCCGCTGTCGGCGGTGGCCACGCCGGGCCGGGCCTGGGGAGTGGCGCTCTCGTCGCTGCTGCCGTTGGCGACAGCGATGACCGCGACCAGAACGGTCACCACGCCTATCGCTGCGATGGTGGCGCGGCTCGGTCGGCCCGAGCGCGGGGGTATCGGTCCTTCAGACTCCGGCTCGCGGCCTCCCCCGCCGCCCCGCGAGTGCTCGTCGCTGATGTACACCAAGCTCCCCCTCCGCCGCTCACTGCTGGTACGACGGTATCGGGACCTGCGGTTTCTCCGGCACCCAGGTGCACCGCCTGGTCACGGTATGCGAACCTCGTAACTCGTTCTTTCTGCCTGGGGGGTTGAGGTGTCCGTACGTACTGCGGCTCGTGCATGGATAGCGGCCGCGGGCGCCACGCTGACGCTCGCCGTGATCGCGCCCACCGCCCACGCCGACGAAAACTGCCAACTGATCCGAGGGCGCGCGCGAGAGCTCTGCGAGCGAGGCAACGGCGCGGGCAGCGGCAGCAACACGCCGGACGACGTGACGAACCCGCTCGATCCCTTGTCGTCGCTCGCGCAAGGCTTCGCGAAGGCAGCGGCCTGGGTGGTGGACCAGCTGTCCAACGCGGTCAAGGCGACTGCCGACGTGGACTTCACCAACGGGTCGTTCCTCAAGACCTACTCGTTGGTCTTCGCCGCGAGCACGTTCCTCACGATCGTGGTGTGGCTGTGGGCTGTCGTGAAGCGGGCTGTGCGCGGCGTACCGCTGACCACGGCCATCGGTGAGGCGGTCGGGCTGCTCTGGCTGACCGTGATTGCCTCGGCCTTCACGCCACTGATCCTGTACACCGTGGTGTCCGCGGTGGACGGCATCACCGAGGCCCTGGTCGGTACGGGCAATACGTCGTTCTTCAACGCCTTCTCCAGCGCGTTGGAGAAGGACAACCCCGGCGGCGGGCCGATCGCGCAGATCATTCTCGCGTGCGTGGCCATCCTCGCTGCCGGCGTGGTCTGGATCGAACTCGTGGCGCGGGCCGCGCTGTTGTACGTGGGTGCCGCGCTCGGCACCGTGGTCTACTCCGGTCTTGTCGACAAGAAGCTGTGGGACCGCGTGAAGAAATGGCTGGGCTTGATGATCGCCATCATCCTCGTCAAGCCGGTCATCGTGATCGTGCTCCGGCTCGCCTCCGCGATGACGAGCGGGGGGCCGAAGGAGGGCGACACGACCGCGGCCATCATCTCCGGCCTTTCGATCATCCTGATCGCGATCTTCGCCAGCGCGATGTTGTTCCGTCTGATCCCGGGCATGGGCGACGACATCGTGAGCATGCGGCGGGAGGCGTACGACCCGTCATCCCGGGCTTCGTCGGCGGCTGTTACCCGCCCGGTCTCCGGGGTGCGGCAGGGCATCAACACGCACGCGTCCCGTGACAGTGCGGCGCGGCCGGCTACCGCGAGTCCGTCCACGTCGGCCTCGTCCTCCCCTGGTGGAGGAATTAGTGCGCACGCGACGCGACCGACCCGGAGTGCCCCCACGGGCCCGTCCCCGGCGAACCGGATGCCTCGTCAGAACGACGACAGTGGGTCCCCGAAGAAGTAGGTCAGTGGGGCTGCGGGTTGTTCATCCCGATGATGACGCCAATCGCGATGAGCACGAGCAGCCAGAACAGCTTGCCCCGCAACAGATGCATCGGGCCCCCTCGGAGCGCCGGTCGGCGCCCACGTCGCGCTTTACCAAGTCCCCCTCACCGTACCGTCCGTACTTCGCTCGCCGGCCGCCACTGTCGGACGGCAGCGGTCACTCGCCTGTACGTCGGCGCCGTGCCCGCTTCTCCGCGCGGGCGAGGGCAACGGCGGCAGCGTGGACGCGTTCGGCCTCGCTGGGGTCCCTGGGCCCGACCGTACGGGCCTGCTCGGCCTGCTCGGCGAGGTGGACGTCCTCCGGCTGCTGGGCCCACCGGCGCAGTCCCCATCGGCTCTGCAGTTCGGCCCGTTCGGCTTCGGCATGGGCGGTACGGGCCGCCAGAGCGGCCTGCCGGGCCTCGATCGCCGCGCGGGCGGCCTGGGCCTTGGCGATTCGCTCGCGGAGTTCGGCGTCGCTCGGGTTGTCCCACGCGGTGACGTGGGCTGCCTCGGGGACCTGGCGGCGGCGGCCGTATCCGTAGGTCACGGCGTCCGGGCGTTCGTTGATGAACTTCCACAGACGCCAGCCCGCCAGGCGTCCGAGGTCGACGGCCCGGTCGGTGACCTGACCCCAGGCGTCATGGCGCACGATGTTGGACGTCAGCAGCTCGACGAGCTGGGACTCCGTGCCCCCTCGGCGCAGGGCGATAGCGACTGTGCGGTGCAGGTCCTCCCAGGCGGAGCCGGTCATCGACCGACTGGCAGCCTCCGGGGCAGGCTGAGGCAAAAGAACCTGCGAGTGGCCCAGTTGGGCCCGCCAGGAGTGCCACACGCGCTTCCTGATCCGCCCTGCGGCGGAGCTGAGGTCGGCGGACAACGGGTCGAGCGGCTTTCTTGTTGGTGCCGCCGGAGGCGTCGTTTTGGTTTTTTCCATGTCTTTGTCCCAGCTCAGCCCCGTACTTTCTGGAGACAACAGACCAGATGGTGAAAAGCCCTTCGCGTAAGAGGGGGACGTTTTGCCATTACCCATCAGCGTCTGCATGCGCTGCTCGATCGCACGGGCCCGGTCCGGGTCGGCGACGGCGAAGCAGCGCAGATCGGAGGGCCTGCGGTCCTCGGGCAGGGCCCGGCCTGTCTCCCGGATCCTGGTCGCGACAAGGGCGGCCTTGGAGCCTGCCGGGTGCTCCCAGCGGGGCAGGGAGGCCATCGCGCCGAACGTCTCCTCGCGCACGGGGACGACGACGCGCTGCACGGGTGCGGGCCGGCGGCACGTCAGGCGTCCGTAAGCGGCATCCTCGTGGGCGTCGACGGGCTCGGGCAGCTCCCACACCTTCAGGGCCCGCGCCAGGTCCTCGGGCAGCTCGTGCGGGATCGCGTCCGTACGCAGGCACAGCGCATAGACGGCCTTGCGGCCGGGCGCGGGCTTGACCACCTGCTCGGCCCATCCGGACCGGTACAGGCCGACGAGGTCGGACCAGAAGCGGTCGGGGCCCACGTCGTGGGCCAGGCCGTAGCGGTGGGCCAGGTCCATGCCGCCGCTGGTCTGGTCGCTGTGGCGCATGCCGATGACACGGCCGTCGTCGGCCAGGTCCTGGCGCTGCAGGAAGTCGAGCAGCCGGAAGTGCTCGGCGCGGAGCAGACCGCGCGCGTACGCGATGGCGGCCGTGCGGAAGTACGTCAATGGCGTGAGTCCGTCGGTGAAACGAAGCACCACGACGGCCGGGGCGGGGGGCGTGACCTGGGTCAACTCCCCTGCTCTGGACACACCAGAAGCGGAACGCACTGGGCCAGCACCGCAGCCATGAGCTACGATGCGAAAGTCTCCTCACTTCGGTGAGTGGATGTGAGAAGCCGGGCGACGGGCTGGTAACCCGCCACCTGCTTCATGTGGTTGATGAATAGGGATCGCTCAGAGTCCGGCCTGGCAGCTTGAGACTGAGATGGATCCCGCCGGACGGTGCAGGTGCCCTGGCTTGGTAGGCCGGGGCCTTTTTGCGTTTCGTCCGGACGCTGTTGTCATCCGGCCTTAGGCAACTCCTGAGTGTCGACGCTCGCGTTCGCGGTGGTCTGTTTCGCGGCAGCGCGCGCCTTACGGCGAGACTCGCGCTTGTGCAGCTCTTCCAGAGCCTCGCGGAGCACTTCCGCTCCGGAGATGCCCATGTCGTTGACCAGTTCCTCGTACAAGCCGCGCACGTAATCACCGGGCTTGAGCATCACGGTTGCGCGCAGCGGCTTGTCCGCAGGGAAGATTCCCGTGCGGTGCACCTGCTGACGTCCTCGTACTGCCATGGGAAAGATCCTATCCACAACGAGGCGTATGTGGACCACACTTCCGTGCGTGTCTGGCGTTTTTCCTGTGGCGCAGGTGATCGTCTGGGGTCTTCCCGTGCCCCGTTCTGGGCTCAAGTTCCCCGTGAAATCAGGGCTGTACGGCCCTCGACAGGTTCACGAGGCGCTGCTGGACGTCCTCGCGGGCGCCACTCGATCCGGTGACTTGGAGTCGCAGGTTCCAGAGTTCGGTGCCCAACTCGCGTGCACGCTGGGGGTCGCTGACGAGGCGCCAGGCGTAGTGGGCGCGGTCGACGGCTTCGACGACTTCGGGGTGGTGCACGGTCTGGCCGGCGCCGAGCCGTACGGCGGCACCGCGCAGCCACAGGCCGCATGCGCGGTCCGGCGCCTGCTCTTCCATGGCGATGAAGGCGCGTACCTCGATCCAGTGCGCGACCTCGGGGGAACCGGCGCCGTGTTGGCGCAGAGCCCGTTGCTCCCAGTGCGCGGCGGCGGAAGCGGCCTCGCTGTAGTGCGCGGACCGGATCGCCTGCGTGATGGTCTGGTGCGGGTCGCGCTCGGTGGGTGGCGCGGCCGGTTCGGGCCGGGGCGCGGGGATGGCGGCCGCGGGCTTCGGCTCGGGGGCGGCGTCTCCTCCGAGCCACACCGTGGTGGCTTGCTCGAGTTGCGCCGCGCGGGCGGCCTCGTGGTGGAGGGCGCCGGCGTCGGGGCGGGCCGACGGGGTGCGCAGGATCTGCGCGAGTGCGTGCGTGTACGCGGGGCCTGGGTGGTGGCGGCGGTCGTGGAGCTGTACGGCCCCGTACAGGGTGAACGGGCCGGTGAGCGTCTGGTCTTGGCGGGCCAGGTCCTGGAGGACGTCGTGCTCGGCCGCGAGGTCGGCCATCACCGTGGTGGTGCCGGGTGTCCGGTGGCGGAGTTCCGCGATGAGCCAGTGCCACGGCAGGGCGGTGTACCGGATCGTGCGTGCGGTGGTGCGGGCCAGGGCCAGGTGGAGTTGGTGCTGGCGGGGGTCGACAGCCAGGTGCCCGGCGACGTAGATGACGAGCGGGCCCTGGACGGCGGCCGCGGTACGAAGGTGCGTCAACACGAGGTTCGGGTCATCTGGGTTGGCCACCTGGACGGCGCTGGCGTGCGTGGTGCCGACGAGGCGGGACGGCGGGATCGCGGCGAGCTGGGGCAGGGTGGCGGCGACAGGCAGGGGGTGCCGCACGGGCGGCTCGGCGGCAATCAGCAGTGCGTATCCGGGGAGTTCGGTCGGTGTCGCCATGCCCAGCACGGTATCCGTCTGCAGGTCAGCGTGTATGGGGGCGTGGTCGTGGGCCGGGTGCTCGCGCGAGGCGCCGGCGTGGAGTAGGCCGGTCGGTCTTGTGCGTCGCTTGCTGAGGCGGGGGCCAGAGCGGGGGTTCCCTCCGGTCGGGCGGCGGGCTCTGCCCGAGCACGGGTTCTCGGGGGTTGCCAAGGATCGGGCTTGCCCGACCGCGTAGCGGCGCCGAAGGCGTCCTTGGTGGCCCCCGGGGTTCCGTGCTTGCCTCTGGCGCCGTCTGATCGGAGGGAACCCCCGCGACCCCGCCGACCCACCTCCCCAACGTGAGATCCCCGCGGTCCCCACCCCCTCTGGGAGCGGTGGCCCCCCGGAGGGCCGCCGGAGGCATTGGGCCCTAGCTGCAGGTGTCGGCGCTGTCCGGAGTCAGCGGACCACTGCCGACTTGTCTGCGGCGAGCACGTCGGCGGCGGTGCGGTCGTGCACCGTGACGGTCAGCGCGGCGTCCATCGCCAGGGCACGCGCAGTGTCGAGATCGAAATGGTGGTCGTCACGGGACCACCAGTGGTGCTCATCTGGGGAGCACCACTTGCCGCCGGCGTTCAGGTACTTGCCACCGTGGCCCCCCTCACCCCTCGGACCGGCGTGGAAGACCTCCCACTGGCCGTGCCGAGGACGGAAGACGACACGGATCACGTAGTCCGCGTAGTCAGGGTGGCGCGTGGGGAGAGCGCACGCGACGTACTTCACGGGCTCAAAGCTCACGACGGGGACGAGCGTGTTGGTCATTCCCTCTCCTTTGATCAAGTTGTTCGCGAACAACTTGGCCGCGACGCCGCCAGCTATCAGTACAGCGGTGCGGGTGCTCGCCGGACAGTCGCCAACAGGCCGGAGTCCGGATTCCGGCGTGGACCGGGTATGGGGGCGGGCACTGACATCGCAGGTCCGGGAGGTTCCGAAAGTTCTGAACCCCGTGGTTGAGCGGGACGTTCCAATTTGGAACGTCCCGCTCAACCACGGGGTTCAGGTGTCGCTGGGGTCCTCGACGACCTCCGCGTCGATCACGTCGTCGGCGCCCACGGTGACCTTGGAGAGGATGCGGCCGGCCTTGCGGATGGCGTTCTGCTGCCGTTGGGCGTCCTCGTGGGATCGGGCTTCGCGGGCGGCGCTGTCGGCCAGGGCGTGCTCGATGGCCTCCTTCGCGTGGTGGAGGAGGTTCACAGCGGCGTCCATGGGGTCCGGCTGCTTGGCGGTGTCCGTCTTGCCGGGGTCCCGCTCCGAGGTGCTCTGGGCGGGGAGTGCGGCGACGGGAGCCGTTGACCAGTTGTCGGAGACGGCTCGGCGTCGCTCGGTCGGGTCCGGTACGTCCTTGGCCGCTTCGATCGCGTCGACGACGCGCTGGCCGACCTGGGCGGCCACCAGGCGTACGCGGCCCTCCTGGTGGGCGGTGTAGAGCGCGGCGTAGTCCTCGGCGGCCTGCTCGTCGCTGGTGTAGTTGGCGTACGTGAGCATCTGCTGCAGGTGGCTCGACGGGGCGGGGCGGCCGAGGTGCTTTTGCACGGCGCGGCCCAGGCGCCAGGACGACATGAGGCGGTGGGCTTCGGACTTGACCATGCCGTCGTGGTCTTCGGCCAGGTACTGCTCCCAGGTCCGCGTGCCGTCGCCGCGGTACAGGCGGCGTCGGCTGACGACCTCCAGGGCGTAGCCGAGCATCCACTTGGCGGTGCGTTCGTTGTCGACGGCCCGGTGGCACTCGGCGAGCAGGACCTG
>NZ_JASERL010000021.1 GCF_030766935.1 Streptomyces sp. KL109B
GCGTCGCCGTCATGCGGTGCCGGGACGGCCGGCGCGTCCTCCACGTCGCCGTGCCCGGTGAGCTCCGTGTGCAGGAACGCCGCGAACCGATCGGGGGTGGGGTGGTCGAACACCAGTGATCCCGGCAGAGCCAGACCCAACTCCGAGGACAGCCCGGCGCACAGTTCGACCGCGGTGAGCGACGTCAGGCCGAGGTCCTTGAACGACGTCAGCGGCGTCATGTCGGCTGCTTCGTACCCCAGGACGGCCGCGAGATGAGTGCGCACCAGATCGAGCAGGCTCTCGCTGTCGTGGAGCCGCGCCGGCTCCGCGACGGTCGCGGCCTCGCGCGCCTCGCCGATCCAGTGCCGACGGCGCTGGAAGGCGTACGTGGGCAGCGCGACCCTGCGGCCGCCGTCCAACAGCGGCGCCCAGTCCACCGGCGCCCCCGTGGCATGCAGGGTTCCGAGCGCTCTGAGCAGGGTGCGGACCTCCGCCTGTCCGGCGCGCAGCGTGGCTGCCACCGGTGCCTGCCCGGCGAGGGTCTCCCGGGCCATGCCGGTGAGTACGGGATCGGGGCCGAGCTCGAGGTAGCGGGAGACACCCGCGTCGTGCAGGGCGCGGATGCCGTCGGCGAAGCGGACTGTGCCCCGGATCTGACGTGCCCAGTAGCTGGGATCGGTCAGCTCGTCCGTAGTGGCGGGACGTCCGGTGAGGTTCGAGATGACGGGGATCCGGGGAGCGTGAAACGTCAGCCCGCGGATGGCGTCGGCGAACTCGTTGAGGACCCCGTCGAGGTGGTGGGAGTGGAACGCGTGGCTGACGTCCAGACGCTTGGTCTTCACCCCTGCGGCGCGGAAGGACTCCGCGATCGCGAGCACCGGGTCCGCGTCTCCAGAAATCACCACCGAACGAGGCCCGTTGACGGCGGCTATGCCCACCCCTGACACGGGCAGCAGCGCCCGCACCTCGCCCTCGTCGGCGTTGACGGCCACCATCGCGCCACCGGACGGGGCCGCCTGCATCAGCCGTCCGCGCGCCTCGACGAGCGTGCAGGCGTCGGACAACGACAGCACCCCTGCGACATGCGCTGCCGTGACCTCGCCGATCGAATGACCGATCAGGTGCGTCGGACGCGCCCCGAACGACTCCATCAGCCTGAACAGTGCCGTTTCCAGCGCGAACAGTGCCGCCTGTGTGTACCGGGTCCGGCCGAGCAGGTCCGCGTCGGACCACACGATCTCCCGCAGCTCTCCATCCAGCGAGAGATCCAGTTCCGCGCACACGGCGTCGAAGGACCTGGTGAACACGGGGAAACGCGCGTACAGATCCCGTCCCATGCCGGTACGTTGCGCGCCCTGCCCGGTGAACATGAAGGCCGTACCGCCCTCGGCGACCGCATCGGACACGACGTTCGGCGCCGGCCGGTTTGCCGCCAGCGCGGCCAGTCCCTCGCTCAACTCGGCCGGATCCTCGCCGATGACGACGGCGCGGTGCGGCAGCGCAGCGCGGGTGGTCGCCAGCGAGAACCCGAGGTCGAGCGCGTCCGGGCTGTCCTGTGCGGCGAGGTGCCCGGCCAGCCGTTCGGCCTGAACCCGCAGGGCCCGCGCGGTGCCGCCGGATACGAGCCAGGGAACGACGCCCGCGCTCGCGTGTTGGCTCTCCTCGGTCCGAAAGGGTTCCGGGACCTGCGCGAGCACAAGATGGCAGTTCGTACCCCCCATCCCGAACGAGGACACGCCGGCCACTCTCGGCTCGTCGCCGGGCCACGCGTGCAGCTCGGTGGCGACTTCGATGCCCAGCTCGGCGAGCGGGATGTCGTCCGGCGGGGCGGTGAAGTTCAGACTTGCCGGGACCCGGCCGTGCTGGACGGCCAAGGCTGCCTTGATGAGGCCGACGACCCCCGCAGCTCCCTCCGCGTGTCCCACGTTGGTCTTCGCCGAACCCACCAGCAGCGGTCGATCCCGGCCGGTGAAGACCGCGGCCAGCGCCGCCGACTCCACGCGGTCCCCCACCGGGGTTCCGGTGCCGTGCAGCTCCACGTAACCGACCTCGGCGGGCCGTGTCCGGGCGTCGCGGAGGGCCGCCCGCAGGACGTCCTCCTGCCCCGCCGGGTTCGGCGTGGTGAGCTGCTTGCCACCGCCGTCGTTGTTCACCGCTCCGCCGCGGATCACACACACGACGTCGTGTCCGTACGCGTGGGCGTCCTCCAGGGGCATGAGCACGACCAGGCCGGCGCCTTCGCCGCGCACGTAGCCGTTGGCGCGCGCGTCGAATGTGTAGCAGCGGCCGTCCGGCGACAACGCGCCGAACTCGCTCGCGGTCGCTGTCGACTCCGGCGAGAGGACTAGGTTGACCCCGCCCGCGAGCGCCCACGCCGACTCCCCGCGCCGCACGCTTTCGTACGCCTGGTGCACGGCGACCAGGGCGGAGGACTGCGCCGAGTCCACGACTACGCTTGGCCCGGACAGCCCCAGGAAGAAGGAGATCCGATTCGCGAGAACACCACGCTGGAGCGAGGACAGAGTGAAGCTGTCGATCGCTCCGGGGCCCTGGTCGCGCACCAGACCGGCGTAGTCGTCCCCCATCGCTCCGAGAAACACTCCGGCCCGGTGGCCCCGCACCGCCGACGGGTCGACTCCCGTGTGTTCGAGCGCTTCCCATGCGAGTTCCAGCATCAGCCGCTGCCGTGGGTCCATCGCCGCGGCCTCGCGGGGCGAGACCCCGAAGAAGCCCGCGTCGAAGTCCGCGACGCCGTCGAGCAGACCGGCTCTTGCCACTCGTGTGCCGATGTGGACGGCGCGGTCCGCGGGAACCCCACCGACGGCCTCCCGGCCGGACGTGAGTAGCTCCCAGTACGCCTCGGGGGAGCTCGCGCCCGGAAGGCGGCACGACAGACCGACCACCGCGACGACGTCCTGACCACTCGTTTTCACGAAGTTCTCTGTCATGACAGCGGAATCTCACTCTGCTCTCGGGAAGGGTGGGCTCGGCCGGTGCCGCCGCTCGCAAACCTCTCGTCCCGGCAATGCGACGAAGGTTGTAGAGGACACGAACCGACTCGGTCACCGGGGTGGGACCTTCGCCTCGCAGCATTGCCCGCCCGGTAAAGGGATCGGCAGAGTCTGGGTCGAGGCCCGACCCGACGATCACTGTGTGGAGGCATTCGTCCGTGTTGCGATTCCTGGTACTCGGCCGCCTAACCGTCACCAACGACCTGGGCGACTGCACTCCGACCGCGCCGATGGCGCGGCGCGTGCTGGCGCAACTGCTCCTGTGCTCGAACAACATCGTCATGCTCGACGCGATCATCGATGAACTTTGGGGCGACAAACCGCCGAAGAGTGCTGTCCCCACCGCGCAGACGTACATCTACCAGCTGCGGCGTCAGTTCGAACCGTGGGTGCCGGAGGGTACGGTCGAGCAGGTGCTCGCCACCTGCGGCACCGGCTACATGCTCCGCGTGGACCCGGACCAGCTCGATCTGGGAGCGTTTCTCCGGCTGTCCAAGCAGGGGCGGGCCGCGCTCGCGACCGGCGATCCGGCCGCGGCCGCGCGGCTACTGAGACAGGCACTCGATCTCTGGTCGGGGCCGGCGCTCGCCGATGTGATCGCCGGCCCGTCGATCCAGGCACACGTCGTCCATCTCACGGAGCAGCGGGCGCACACCGTCGAACTGCGCATCCAGGCGGACGCAATGCTGGGAAGGCACCGGGAACTGGTCGGGGAGCTGAAGGCGATGCTGCTGGCCGACCCGCTCAACGAGTGGTACCACGCGCAGCTGATCAAGGCGTTGGCCTCCAGCGGCAGGCGGAACGAAGCGCTCATCGCCTACCAGGATCTGCGCCGGACGCTGTCGGTCGAACTCGGCCTCGAACCCTCGGGTGTGCTGCGGGAACTCCATCAGGAGGTGCTGGCCGGACGAGACTCCTGGTCGGACTGGGGGGTCTCGGACAGGTCCCTCGCGGAGCAGCTCACCCAATAGCCGTCGCTGCCCCGCGGAAGGTCATGGGATGTATCGAGGATCGCCACGCGGCGATCCTCGATAGCCCCGGTGTCGCCCTACCTGTTGTGCAGGAGCCGGCCACCGTCGACCACCAGAGTGTGCCCGGTGATCCAGGACGCCTCGTCCGACAGCAGGAAGGCCACGGCGGCGCCCACGTCGGCAGGAACGCCGAGGCGCCTCAGTGGGATGGAACCGATGACCTTGTCCTCCCTGCCCTCGACGTTCGCCCGGGTGAAGTCGGTGAGCACCGTGCCGGACGCGACACCGTTCACCCGGACCGCGGGGGCGAGCTCGTTCGCCATCTGCCGCGTGAAGTGGTTCAGTGCCGCCTTCGCCGTGCCGTAGGCCGTGCCGTCGGGAACGGCGAGTTCGCCGGCGATGGAGGAGATGTTGACGATGGCGCCGCCGTGCTCGCCGAGCCAGCCGTGCCAGGCCGCCTGGACCCAGGCCAGGGCTGACATGAGGTTGATCTCGACGGTGCGCCGGTACGACGCCAGATCCACATCGACCAACAGGCGGGCGGTGCGCTCTGTACCGCCGACATTGTTGACCAGCAGGTCGAGGGATCCGAACCGGTCGACGGCGGTCTCCACCGCGATCCGTTGGTGCTCGGGCTCGCGGGCGTCGCCGGCGACGCCGATGGCCCGTTCCTCGCCGAGTGCGGCGGCTGCCTTGCGCAGCTCGTCCTCGTTGCGTGAAGTAATCACGACGTTCGCGCCCCGCTCCACCAAGGCGGTTGCGATGCCGAATCCGATACCGGTACGACCGCCCGTCACCAGCGCGGTCTTGCCCTTTAAGCTTGCCACGGTCTGCATACCTTCCCTTGTTCTGCGCCTGCGGTTCCTTTGCCTTGTCAGACGACGGCGTTTCACCCGGCGCGGGCGATGAGCCCCCTGGAAACCGCCTTGTTGACCGCTTCGAGTCGGGAGCGAGCGCCCAACTTTGTGAAGATGGTGCCAAGGTGGCGTTTCACGGTTCCCTCGGCGATGGTCAGTCGCCGCGAGATCTGCCGGTTACTCATGGCCTTGCTCACCAGGATCAGGATTTCCATCTCGCGCCGGGTAAGCCTGTCCTCGCAGTTCGCTGTTGTGGCGATGTGCGCCAAAGCCTCGACCGATACGTGGAGCACGATGCGGATGTTGTCCGCGCACACCGCGCGGATGCTGGAAACCAGGTCGTTCCGGCTCGCGGACTTGTTCAGATAGCCTCTGACGCCGCAGTCGAGCAATTGGCGCACCAGCGCCGGATCGTCGGGCATGCTGACGATCAGAATTCTCGCCTTTGGCGAGGCGGAGCGGACAGAGTGCACTGTTTCGGTCACCGACTCGTGAGGAATGTTCCCGTCGAGCAGGACGACGTCGGGCTGTTCGATCTCACAGTGCGCGATGCCGGCGGGACCGCTGGCGGCAACCCCGATGACGACCATGTCCGGTTCCACATTGAGCGTCTCGAACACCACCTCGCGCAGCAGTGCGTGGTCGTCGATCAGAACGATTCGTATCCGACCGGCGCCGTCAGGCTGCATGCCGCGCCCCCGGACCGGGCAGCGACCCCCACGAAGATTCCGGAATTCTCGCCGAGCGGCGGAAGGGAAATCTTGCAGGCTCCGTCGCGGAGTCGATGCCAGGAATATCTGCTGTTTTCCGTTCAAGCTCTCGCCTGAATTTGCGGACTGTGAATCCGCCATGTCGTCTTACCGGTAAGGCTTTTGCCGCAACATTCGCCATAAGCGCCCCACCCCCCGTGTTGGCCGACACACCCGTGTTGGCCGAGGCGCGACGTACCGTAACCCGGGGCTCCGCTAGCCAACAAGATTCAATCGAACCGTTTTAACCTTTCTTGGTGAAAGGGTTCGGGGTGACAACGCCCGGGAACGTATCCCGGGCGTTGCCCTACTACTTCGGGTCACGGCTGTTCAACAGGCGCGAATCGCCATGCAGTACCCGGAAGGGGGGGTGCGAGCCCGGGAGTGCAGGGCGACCTGTCCGGTTTTGGCGTGTAGTGACCGTTGAAGCCGGTACGTGCAGCGGACGGGTACAGGACGCGCCGCGGCGGCTGCTCCCCTCGAAACCTCTGGGAGTTGGCCCTTCGGTGCCGCGTGTTTCCTGTGTATCGCCTTTACTTCGGTACTCGCGCGACTTTACTTTGGCATTCGCACGACGGTCGTGTACGTGTGGTTGGTCACCATTTCGAATTCCGGGTCCAGTAGTTTCTCCCGGATTACGGACAGGTCGGCTTCGGTCAGCGGTGTCTGACTCAGCAGGAAAGGCTCCAGCATGCTGCTGTGCAGCTTGGCGAGTCGCGCGGTCGGCGTCCCGCCCTCTCCTGGCGCTCGGAAGTCGCGCACCGTGATGTCCCTATAGCCAGAGGTGGACAGAACGTCCGGCGTACGCGCTGCCCATTCGAAATCCATACCGGTTTCTCCAGCGAGTTTGTGCACGCCGTCGTGGTATTGCTGGAAGATGCGCGCCGTGTATGCGTCGACCGGCGACTTGATGAGGCCCTCGTCGGCACAACCGCAGTACCAGTCGGTGAGCACCAGCGCACCGCCCGGCCGGAGATGCGCGGCCAGCCTCGCTGCGACCGCTTCCTTGTCGGCCACGTGCATCAGCACCAGCCGGGCGTGAATGAGATCGAACGCGGGCTCCGGCCACGGGTCCTCGACGAGGTCGTGGCGCATCACCTCGATCCGCGGATGGCTGGGTACGTGCTGGGGCTTGAGGTCGCTGGCCACCACATGTCCGGACGTCCCCACCCTGGCGGCCAGCCAGCGGGCGACGGAGCCGTCCCCGGCGCCCACCTCCCAGCAACGCCACCCATGCCCGACCCGTACCTCCTCACCCAGGGTGCGGAAGGTCTCCCTGTTGAGGATCTCGGAGAGCAGGCCGAGCTGCTCGGGTGCTTCCGGCACGCCGTTGTCGAAGCGTTGCTCGTGCTCTGTGCTGTACATGGTCTTCTCCTTGGTGAGCCGTCCACACCACCGGACTCGCAGCTAGATCGACGCAGGCAGCAGCTCGTTGACCAAATCCACGAACTGCTTCGGGGTCGAGTTCTTGCTCGCCCTGTCGTCCTCCGGCAGGCCGATACCGAGTTCACGCTCGACCAGGATCGTCACCTCCACCATCGCGACCGAGTCATAGCCCATATCGGCGAACGTGAGGTCGGCGATATCGCCGTCCAGGTCGAATCCCTCGTCCTCGCCGGCCGCCTGGCGTATGTACCCGACCAGGTCAGCCTGAGTGAAAGTCGCCATTGTCGATCCCTTCGTCTCGTGACGTCGAAACCAACATCTCCCTGAGACTTCGACACCCAGTCGAGCTCCGGTCGACGGAGCCCCCGGTTTTCTGCCTCGGGACCATCGGGACGCGCGCACCGGCAAGGTCTCGCCTGGGCCTCGAACGAGCCTCCGCCGGACATGACGACCATGACCGGACAGAGGAAACCCGAAGAGATCCGATCCGTGAGAGGAAGAAGATGAGCGACGGACTTCACATCGCCGCCGCGAGTTCGTGGCTGCCCGAGCGGCTGACACTCGACGAGGCCGAGCAGGCCGGCCTCGCAGATCGGGCGCGGGTCTGGAACACCGGCATTGAGTCGGTGTGCGTCTCACCGGACAAGTCGGCTCCGGAGATGGCGGTGCTGGCGGCACGGAACGCTCTGGAGCGCGCCGAGGCAGGGCCGGAGGACCTGCAGCTGCTGCTGCACGCCTGCGCGTACCACCAAGGTCATGACATGTGGCCGGCCGCGTCGTACGTCCAGCGCTTCTGCGGTGGTGGCTCCTACCCGGCCGTCGAGGTCCGCCAGATGTCCAACGGCGGAATGATCGCCCTGGAACTCGCGGCCGGTCACCTGCGCGCATATGGCGGGTCGACCGCCCTGGTCACCACGGCCGACCGGTTCAGTTTGCCCGGCTTCGACCGGTGGCGGAGCGACCCGAGCACTCTCTGCGGCGACGGCGGCACCGCCGTGGTGGTGTCCACCCGCACCGGCTTCGCCCGGCTCCGAGGACTCGTCACCGTGTCGGACCCCGGGCTGGAGCACGGCAGCCGGGGCGAGCGGTTCACCGACGCGCCGTTGGCCGTGCGAGCGCCGATCGACCTGAACACCGACTCCCTGGTGCGCGAACTCGGAGTGGAGACCCTGCTCCACCGCATCGAAGCGGGTCAACGGGAGGCGTTCGACCGGGCTTGTGTCCAGGCGGACGTCAAACTCGGCGACATCGACTGGTACGTGTTGCCGAACCTGGGACGGACCCGGATGCGGGCGCAGTACTTCGACCCGTTCGGCATCGATCCGCAGCGCTCGACCTGGTCATGGGGCCGACGGGTGGGGCACCTCGGCGCGGGCGACCAGTTCGCTGGTCTCGCCCATCTCGTCTCCGAGGGCGCACTGGAGCCGGGGCAGACGTGCCTGCTGGCAGGCGTCGGCGCCGGCTTCACCTGGACGGCCGGCATCCTGGAGATCACCGCCAGGCCGTGAGCCGGAGGAAGCCGCGGGCGAAGCCGGTGGCAGCTTTCATGGACGGCTGCCACCGGCTTCGTCATGCCGCCGTCAGCACCACCGCGGAATTGATGCCGTCGCTGCGGGCCAGCACCAAAGTGGTGGACACCGCAGCCTCCCTCGGCCGGTGGAGCACCAGGTCGAGCTGGTCGGACCGGACGGGGGCGGTCACATTGATCGTCGGCGGGATGAGGCCGTGCCGCATGCTCAAGGACGCCGTGGCCACGTCGAGCGCCGGGCCACCGGAGTACAGCCGGCCGGTCATCGTCTTCGGCGCGGTCACCGGAACACCACGTGGACCGAAGACAGCTGTCACGGCGGCGGCTTCCGCGCGGTCGAGTTCGCCGACACCGGCCGCGTCCGCGAATACGACGTCGACCTCGTCGGGCGTTACGTCGGCGTCCGACAGCGCGGACTCGATGGCCCGGCGCAGCCCGGGCTCCCGTGCCGAACCGGGCCGCGGGTCGAAGGTGGTGGCGTACCCGGCGATCTCGCTGTACGGCTGGGCGCCTCGGCCGCGCGCGTGTCCGGCCTCCTCGACGACGACCATGGCGCCGCCCTCTCCGGGCACGTAGCCGGACGCCGCGGTGTCGAACGGCAGGTAGGCCTGGGTTCGGTCGGCGACCGTGCTCATCCGGCCGGTGCTCAGCTCGATCGTCCACCCGAGCGGGCACATCGCGCTCTCCATGGCGCCGCACATCACCACAGGCAGGCCGTCGGCCACGTACCGGCGGGCCTGCGCCATGGCGTCCAGGCCGCTGGTGTTCCCGGTCAGGACGCCGCCGGGGCCGTGCCACCCGTGCCGGATGGAGATCTGTCCGGTGTTCACCGCGTAGAACCACGAGAACGAGAGATAGGCGCTCACATGGTCGCTGCCGAGGCTCCAGAGCTTCTCCAGCTCGCGCTGGCTGTACTCGAGCCCGCCCGCGGAGAGACCGGTGACGATGCCGACCTGGTCCTCCGGGAGCGCCGCCGGATCGAGCGCGGCGTCCCGGACAGCGGCGTCCGTCGCGATCAGCACCAGCCGGGTGGTCTGGTCGGTCTGCGGCACCAGACGGCCGGGGATGTGCGCGCGCACGTCGTAGTCGGCCACCTCGCCCGCCAGAGTGGCCGGGTACTGCTCCGGATCGAAGCGGGTGACCCGGTCGATGCCGCCCCGCCCGTGGAGGACGGCGTCCCAGTACTCGTCGGTGTCGAAGCCGTTCGGCGCGACCACGCCCAGGCCGGTGATCACCGCGCGGGGGCGATCCGGCGTCGTGCCGTTGTCGTTCTCCGGGACTGCCCTACTCATCGGATCCCCCCTTGGTCAGCACCATGGCGCTCTGGAAACCACCGAACCCGCTGCCGACCTTGAGCACCGTCCGCAGATCCGCCGGCCGCGCCGTCAGCGGCACGTAGTCGAGCCCCAGTTCAGGGTCCGGTTCGTGCAGGTTCGCGGTCGGTGGAATGAGCCCGGCAGCCATGGCCAGCGCGCATGCCGCGATCTCGATCGAGCCGATCGCGCCCAGCGAGTGCCCGATCATGGACTTGATCGAACTGACCGGCGTCCGGTAGGCGTGATCGCCGAGAGTGCGCTTGAAGGCGTCGGTCTCGTGCGCGTCGTTCTGCTTGGTACCGGAGCCGTGCGCGTTCACGTAGTCGACCTGCTCGGGCACCCGCTCGGCCATCCGAAGTGACACCTCGATGGCCTTGGCCAGTTCCGGGCCTTCGGTTCTGAGTCCGGTCATGTGGTACGCGTTGGCACGTACGTCCCATCCGCCGATCTCCGCGTAGACGCGCGCACCGCGTTCCCTGGCGTGGTTCAGCTCTTCCAGCACCAGCATCGCGCTGCCTTCGGCGAGCACGAAGCCGTTGCGGGTGCGGTCGAACGGGCGGGACGCGGTGGCCGGTTCGTCGTTGCGCGGCGTCGTCGCCTTGATCGCGTCGAAGCAGGCGACGCAGATCGGTGAGAGGGACGCGTCCGAGCCGCCGGCCAGCATCACGTCGGCGGAGCCCTCGCGGATCAGCCGCGCCGCGTGGGACACCGACTCGATGCCCGCGGTGCACCCCGTGGACACCAGGGACACGGGGCCTTCCGCCCCGGCCGTCCAGGCCACGTCCGCGGCGATCGACGTCGGGACGAGATAGTTGTACATGTGCGGTACCGCGTACTCGTGGTCGAGGAGCCACTGGCGGCCGCCGTCGGAGAGCACCTGGTACTCCCGGTCCAGGCTCATCGTGCCGCCGATGGCACTGCCGACGCTTACTCCGTAGCGATGCGGGTCGGTCTCGGTCAGGTCGAGTCCGGCGTCCACGACGGCTTCCTTGGCCGCGGCGACGGCGAGCTGCGCGCTCCGGTCCATGCGCCGGATCTCCTGTGCGGAGAAGCCCTCCGCGACCGGGTCGAAATCGCATTCGCCCGCGATCCGGGAGCGGAACCCGGACGCGTCGAACAGCGAGATGGTGCGTATGGCCGAGGTGCCGGAGGAGATCAGCTCCCAGAACTCCTTGGCGTTTCCTCCGCCCGGGGCGCGCACTCCGATACCCGTGATGGCGATGCGGCGGGTCATCGTGCCCTCCCCGCTCGCGCGCTGACTGCTGTATTCGGCATGTGGGTCTCTTTTCTGGCGTCGAAGGTGACCGGCAGGGCTTCCAGCCCGCGGACCGTGAGGCTCCGCTGCCATCGCAACTGCTCAGGCGGTACGGACAACGCGAGGCCGGGCAGTCGGCGCAGGAGTCCGTGGAACGCGATCCGGCCCTCCAGCCGGGCCAGCGGCGCGCCGAGGCAGAAGTGCGCGCCCCGCCCGAAGGCCACGTGCGCGGGGTCCGCGCGGGTGACGTCGAAGTCGTCCGGTGCCGGGAACTTCGCCCCGTCCCGGTTGGCCGATGCCAGGGACAGGAGCACCGGGTGGCCCTTCTCGATGCGCGTGCCCGCCACCTCGATGGGTTCGAGCGGGAATCGCCACGTCGCCGTCTCGAACGAGCCGTCGTACCGCAGCATCTCCTCCAGCGCCGAATCCACCAGTTCCGGTCGCTCGCGCAGCAGGGCGAGTTGGTCGGGGTGGCGCAGCAGGGCCAGTGTGCCGTTGCCGATCAGATTGACCGTCGTCTCGAAGCCGCCGACCAGGAGCAGGGACATCATGGACAGCAACTCGGCCTCGTTCAGCCGGTCGTCGTCGTCCCGGGCCGCGATCAGCGCGTCGACCAGTCCGTCGGCCGGATCCTGACGGCGCTTCTCGACCAGCCGGGTCAGATATTCGAGGAGATCGCGCAGCCCGACCGGCCGCGCGTCACCGCGGTCGGCCTCGGCGGAGTCGGTGTTCGTCCACCGCCGGAAGTCCTTCGTCCACTGGCGGAACACGTCCTGGTCCGCCTTGGGCACCCCCAGCAGTTCACAGATCACCGTGATCGCCAGCGGGAACGCGAAGTCGCCGATCAGCTCGGCCTGCCCGCTGGGCGCGATCGTGTCGAGGAGCCCGTCCGTGATGTGCTGCACCTGTGCGCGCAGGCTCTCGACGCGGCGGGCGGTGAAGGCGGTCGAGACCAGCCGGCGCAGCCGCGAGTGTTCGGGCGCGTCCGTGGTCAGCAGATGCGTCCCGAGTCCGGTCCGGTCCTCCAGCGGCCTCCCCTTGCCCGCCTCCTGCCAGTCGAGTGGTGCGTTGCGCGGGTCCTTGCTCATCCGGGGATCGGACAGCAGCTTCCGCACGTCCTCGTACCGGGTCACCAGCAGTCCGTAGAGGCCGCGGCCCTCCAGCACCTGCCGGACCGGTTCCTCCGTACGTAACCACGCGTACTCGGGATAGGGATCAGCGCCGAAATCCATCCTCCGCCTCCTCTGCCTCTGTGTTCGGTTCCTGACTGGCCTCGCGTCGGCGAACAGGGCGCGCCGAGCGCGCGTTCGCTTGAGGTCGGCGGTCGAGGGACCACATGGCGCCGATGCTCGCGGCAGCGGTTCGAGGCGAGTTCGTGTGTGGTTCGACCCAGGGAGGTGGGGCGTACGGAGGCGGTCCGGGGCGCCCCCCGGTGCCGAAACAGCATGCGGCCGACACCGGCCGTGCCGGTGTCGACCGCATGCCAGGGGCACGGATCCGCGTCAGGCCGTCCGCCTGCCCAGGATCTGATCGAGGGCGTCCCGCAGCTGCGGCGTGCTGGCCTCCACGGCGTGCCGCGTGGTGGCCGTACGCCAGCCGACGAACCCGTCCGGACGCACGAGCACGGCGCCGTCCTCCTTGATGCCAGCGGCCTCAGCCCACCCTTCGACCGCGTGCGCCGTGATGCCCAGGTCCCGTGCCGCGTCCAGCCAGTGGTCGGCCGCCGTCCCGGTGATGAGCGTGAAACCGTCGACGAGGTCGACCGTGGACCGTCCGTCCGGAAGCCAACGGTGCGGCAGGCGGCTGCCCGGGGCACCGTCGAGGACGAGGTTCTCCATGTCGGAGAGCGGCTCCGGGTCGATGACCGCGCCGGAGTCGTACCGGTAGCCGATCACGGGGATCATGATGCCCGCCATGCCCACGGCCGCCCGGTCGGCGGCCCGGCTCGCGTCGTTGTCCCAGTGCAGGTCACGGTTCTCGGCGCGGAGCACGGTCTGGCGCATGGTGAACAGCGCGACCGGTCGGCGTTCGGCCTCGTAGGTGTCGAGCAGCGCGTCACCGCCGATGCCCAGTTTCCATGCCAGGTTGTGGCCGTCGGCGATACCCACGTTGAGTCCGAGCCCCCCGACCGGCGGCACCACGTGGGCCGCGTCACCCACGAGGAAGACGTTGCCCCGCCGGAAGCGGTCGGCGACCCGCGCCGTCGACGACCAGGGCAGCAGGCTGATGATCTCCGGCTCGATGTCGCTGACGCCGGTGGCGTCCCTGATCTGCTGCTGGATCCGAGCGATGGGGGTCTGCGGATCGCCGTTCGGGATGTGGAAGACCCAGCGGCCGGTCTCGTCCACCTTCAGCAGGATCCCGGACGCCCGCTCGTTGCGCAGGAACGTCATGGACGTCGGCGGGGTGGGCAATTCCGCGCGGAACAGCACGTTGAGCATATGCGAACTGCTCAGTGCTCCCGGGCCTGTCACGCCGATGCCGAGCAGGTCACGTATCTGGCCGCGGACTCCGTCCGCGGCGATCACGTAGTCCGCCGTGACGGTCCTGCCGTCCGCGGTGGTGACGCCGCCGTCCGTCACCGCGACCACCTCGCTGTCGAAGTCCACCTGGCCACCGAGCTCTCGCAGCCGTTCCAGCGCGGCCCGGTCGACCCGGTCCTGCGGACAGCTTCCCAGCTTCGCGGGGCCGATCTCCGGTGGCTCGAACTTGGAGGTGACGGTGGTCAGATCGGCGAGGCTCGAGCCCGTCATGAGGCCCCGGACAAGATTGTCCGTCTCGATGTCGATGCCGGCCTCCCGGAGGATCTCCGCCGACCGGTCCGTGATGCCGAAGGCCCGCGGATGGTCGTTGACCTGTGCCCTGCGCTCCAGCACATGGACCGAGACACCCTGTCGGGCGAGGAAGACGGCGGTGCACAACCCGACCGTGCCGCCTCCGACGATCACTACGCGCATGCTTGTCCCTCCGAGAATGAGAACGGTGTTTTCCCACGGGTACGTCGCACCCGTGGCGGGTGTTGGAGTCGTCTCCGCCCAACCTCCGCCGCGTGCTCGGGCGGGAGACGCGCGTGCGGATCTAGAGTCCGGCGCGGGCGAAGCCGCGCACCGAGAGCGGCACGAAGATCAGCAACAGCAGGCCGGCCCACAGCAGGCTCGCGGTCACCGGGTGGGTCAGCGGCCATGCGGCGTCCGGACCGGGAGCACTGGGGTTGCCGAAGAGTTCGCGCGCGGCAGCCGCGGCGGCGCTGAGCGGGTTCCACTCGCACAGCGTCCGGAGGCCGAGCGGCATCCGGGCGGTGGGTACGAAGGCGTTGGACACCATGGTGAGCGCCAGCGTGAGCGGTGCCAGCCGGGCCGCGGTCGGTGCCGAACGCACCACAAGGCCCAGATAGGTGCCGACCCATGCCAGCGTGCAGCGGAACAGCAGGAGCAGACCGATGCCTGCCAGCGCCCGCGGAATCCCATCGTGTGGCCGCCAGCCGACGACGAGGCCGCACACCATGAGGACCGCGAGGCCGTAGGCCCCGAGGATCCCCTCGGCGCCGCTCTGCCCGAGCGGCACGGACATCCGGTGGGTCGGGAGCGAGCGCAGCCGCTCCATCACCCCGCGCGCCTGATCCGTCGCCACCTCCACCATGACGGTGGACAGAGCGGTCCCGGTCGTCATCACAAACAGGCCGGGCATCATGAACTCGCGGTAGTCCGAGGTGCCCGGCACTCCGATCGCGCCACCGAACACGAAGCCGAACAGCACCACGAACACGCTCGGCATCAGCAGCATGGTGAGCAGGATGCCGGGCTCGTGCCGCAGCCGGAACAGCTTTCTCTGGGTCAGCGTCCAGCCGTCGGACAGGAGGTTCACGACACCGCCTCGGGCGCCTCGACCGGTTGCGCCGGTTCGGAGGTCTGCCCGGTCATCGTCAGGAAGACGTCGTCCAGGCCGGGCTCGCGGATCCCGATGTTCCTGATCACCGCCCCGGCCGCGTCCAGTTCACTTGCGATCAACGGCAGGGCGGGCGCCTGATCCACGGCGGCCACGACGATCCGCGATCCGTCGGCTTCCGGGCGCCGGCCGGTGAGCCGCTCCAGCCTCGCCATGGCACTCGGCACCTGGTTCGCCGACTCGACCACGACGTCGATGTGACGGCCGATCCGGGCTGTGAGTTGGGCTGGGCTGCCTTCGGCGATCAACTGGCCGCCGTTGATCACGCCGACCGCCGTGGCGAGCCGCTCCACCTCCTTCAGACACGGGGTGGTGAGCAGGACCGTGGTGCCTTCGGTCACGAGTCTGCGCACGCTCTCCCAGATCTCGGCGCGACTGGGGGCGTCGAGCCCGATGGTCGGCTCGTCGAGGAAGAGCACGGCGGGGGCCCGTAACAGACTGGCGATCAGGTGGATCCGGCGGCGTATGCCATCGGAGTACGTGCCGACCAGCCGGTCACTGGTGTGAGCGAGACCGGACCGTTCCAGCAGCTCGTCGACGCGCCGACGAGCGCCGCGCGAGCCGAGCCGCGAGAGTCGGCCGAGGATCTGCAGATTCTCCCGGCCGGTCAGTCCGTCGTCGAACGAGGCGTCCTGACCAGCCAGGCCGATCATCTTCCGCACATCCGTCGGATTCCGGGCCACGTCGAAACCGGCGACGACGGCCCGCCCGCTGCTGGGCCGGGTCAGGGTGGCCAAGATCCGTACGGTGGTGCTCTTTCCCGCACCCTTCGGGCCGAGCAGGCCGTAGACAGTGTGCGACGGCACCACCAGGTCCAGGCCGTCCAACGCGACGACGTCCCTGTACTGCTTCCTCACATCCTCGGTGTACATGATCGCGTCTTCCATGCCCCAACCTCTCACCGAGTACAGTGTACGCGATTTCAGCGTAGCCAACTGAGTGCGCCGTACGCAACTCTGTGGTGGACGCGTAGGATGGCTGTCGTGTCGGACTCGAAACCAATCATCTGGATGCGACCGGAGAAGCCGGCGCGAGGTCCCGCGCCGTCCCACAGTCGTGCGCAGATCGCCGCGGTGGCGATCGATATCGCGGATTCCGAAGGCATCGAAGCCGCGTCGGCGCGCGCCATCGCCAAGCGGCTCGGTACCGGTGCGATGACCCTCTATCGCTACCTGCCGACCAAGGAAGACCTGTACACGGTCATGATCGACGAGGCGACCGGCTTCGAGCCGCAGGAGCCGACGGGTGATCTCCGTGCGGATCTGACGGCCTTGGCGCACCGTCGTCGGAAGATCTTCCTGAGGCACCGCTGGCTCGCCCCGCTCCTCGCCACCCGCCCGATCATGGGTCCCAACTTCATGCGCGGCATGGAACGCGATCTCGCCGTTCTCGCCGGCTGCGGTCTGGGTATGGACGACACGATCCACGTGCTCAACCTGATCCATTCGTGGGTCGGTGGCGCGGTACAGGCCGAGTTGACCGAGCGGGCCAGTGCGAATCAGTCCGGCCTCGATCGCCATGCCTGGCGACTGCGGATGGAGCCGTACCTCAAGTCCTTGCTGGAGACCGGTGAGTTCCCGTACCTGAGCCAGATGGTCCAGACCTCCGAGATCGGGGAGGCGGATGAGCGGTTCGCGAACGGCCTGGCGATCATCCTGGACGGTATCGAAGCCCACTTCCCGGCGGCCGTCGGGAAGGACGGAGCGCGCCGGTCGGTCGGTGACGCCGTCGAGGGGCCGCCGTCGGCGCGGCGCGCGAGCGGTCAGCCGGCCGCGCGCAGTTCGACGACGGAGTAACGGCCGGCCGGCGTGATCGAGGTGGTTCGCAGGCCGACGGTTCGCGCCAGTTCGGCAAGTTGGTCCACGGTGTGCTGTCGGCCGCCGAAGTAGCCGAGCATGCGCAGGTCGCCCTCCGTCTGCACGGTCCGGTCGCCGAAGTAGTCCACGACGAGCACACGTCCCGTCGGCTGAGCCGCGTCGGCGCAGCGGCGCAGGATGCGGGCGGCCGAGGCGTCGTCCCAGTTGTGCAAGATGCTCGACAGCAGATATCCGTCCGCTCCGGCAGGAAGGGCATCGAAGAAACTGCCGGCCGCGACGTCGGCCCGGTGGCTGAGATCGGCCGCGGCGATGGTCTTCTCGGCGCGGCGAGCCGGGCCGGGCAGATCAACGACCGTCCCCCGCAGATCGGGGTGGGACCGCAGGATGGCGATCAGCATGGTGCCGTCGCCACCGCCGACATCGACCACATGACGGAGCGTTCCCCACGGATACGCCTCGGCCACGGCCGGCGAGTGCGCCGTCAGCCTGGCGCCCATCAAGGTGTCGAAGGACTCGGCACGTCCGTCGTCGGACGACAGGTCGTCCCAGAACGTCATCCCGTACTGCTGTGGGAACGAGGCCTCACCCGTACGTACCGTGTGCAACAGGTGGACGAGGCTCAACTCGGCGTGTCCCAGGGCGCCTTCGATGTCGAGGATGGCCCGCATGTCCTCGGGCGCGCCCTCGCACAGGTGGCGGCCCATGGCCGTGAGGTCATAGACGCCGGGCTCGGTGCCCGACAGCACGCCCGCGCCCACCAGGTGGTCCAGCAACCGCCCCAGCGCATCCCGGTCGGCACCGACGGCCTCGGCCAGCGCCTCGGTCGTCAGGGCGCCCGCGGCGATGTGGTCTGCCAGCCGCAGCGTCGCCGCCACCCGGACGGCCATCGGGGTCAGCAGATCGGCTGCTGCCCACACCCCCCCGCCTCGGGGGGTCGTCTCCTTGGCCATGATTTCTCCTGACTCTACGGTTCTCTGTTCGTGGGACCGGGCGGGAAGGTGATGATGCGTCAGCTCGCTTGCGGCGGTCGGCTCAGAAGCCGGCGCGCTCCTCCGCGTACGCCTTGGCGAGGCGGAGGTTGCTCATGCTGTTGCCGCTCAGCAGCCGTCGCAGGTAGCGGCGCGCCTCGGCGACCGTTGTCGCTCCGCCCAGCTGGGACAGCGCGGAGCGCTTGATCGTGCTGGTGTGCCGGGCCTCCGCGACGACGCCTTCCGGCGTCTCGGTGAACAGCCAGTGGCCGGTGTGCGCGTCCAGCATCGTGGGCAGCGAGATCTGCTTGTACACGATCACGTGGTTCGGGAGGCAGATCCGCACCGAACGGACGGTGTGCGTGCTGCCGTCCGGACCCTTGGTGTCCATGTCGAAGAACTGGACGTTCGGCACGTCCTCGGTCATGGCGAGCCCCACCACGTGCGGGATGCGCTCGGGCCACAGGTCCGCGCGGTACAGGTAGTCGTAGGCGTCCTCGGTGGAGCCGGCGATGAACAGGGGGTCGGTGAAGGAGACGACGAGTTCGTTCAGGTCGGCCCGGCGCTCGGCTGTGTCGCGGAGCGTGGCGAGGCAGTCCTCGCTCTCCTGCGAGATCCTGTCCAACAACGGGCCGAGGTCGGCGCCGGGGGGTGCGACGACCTGATGACTCAACTCGGCCCGGGTCCGGTTCGGCGTCAGTTCGGTGAAGACCCACTCGCCGCGGAGGCCGGTAGCGGGCTGTTCGGGTTCCACGTGTGTGAAGGCGATGCGGCGCCCCGGCCGGTCCGTGCGGCGCACGGTTTGCCAGGTGCGGACCGCGGCGTCCCCGGCCAGATCCCAGTGCCTGACCAACTCTCCCTCCTCGTTGGCCTGGATCTTCTCCGCGTGCACCGCGGTCCGGTGGAACTGCGGCCACCGGACGATGTCCGCGATCAGGTCGAACGCCGTCTCCACGTCGCTCTCGATGGTGATGGCTTGGTCAATTCGCCGCTGTGCGCTCGACACAACAAGACACCTCACAAGCGTCGTCACATCCGGATCTGTCGCGACCGACGATGACCGTCCCCGATCGACCTCGCTTCGAGGACCCTTCGAGTTGGGCGTCCGCGGTCGGCCCGGGCCGTTGACCGGGCGTCGATCCGGCGTCGAAGGAGCGGGCGCAAGCTGGCCGCCGCGAAACGCACCCCGCCGATTCGTAAGGAGACGACTAATGCCGAGCATCGTCACTGTCGGCACGTTCGACAGCGGTGACGTCGCCGATGTCACCAAGATCCTCCAGGAGTTCGACGGCGAGGTCGCGTCCGAACTGCCCCAGCTGCGCCGCCGCCAGGTATTCAGCTACAGCGACCTCTATGTGCACATGCAGGACTGGGACGTCGCCGACTCCGACGAGGCGTACCGGATCATCAGCACCGACCCCCGGTGCGTGCGGCTGACCGAACGCCTGTCGACCTATTTCGGCGGTCACGCCGCGACGGAGGACTGGGACGGCCCGGTCGACCGGCCGACGGCCGAGCGCTTCTACCTGTGGCCGGCCGAGCGACTGGAGAACCTGGAGCAGACGTACAGCGCGGTGATCGTCAACACCCAGCGGCAGGAACACATCCCCGAGGCGTCACGGCTGTTCGCGGAGTCGGACGCGACCGACATCCCGCAGAAGATGGGCACACTGCGCCGCCAGATCTATCTGTGGCGCGGCATCTACCTGCACATCCAGGACTTCGCCGTAGCCAACAGCATGGAGGCGATCAGCGAGGTGTGGACGGAAGGAGACCCCCGCTTCCTCCAACTCGTCGACGACCTCACGGAGATCATTCCGCCGTACGACCCGCAGGGCAATTCACTGGCCACCCGTTTCTACCACTGGGCTGCAGAGGTGTCAGCATGACGAAACTCCCTACCCACCCCATTCGCCGACAGCTCCCCGGCGTGCTGCCGGCCGAGTACGAGACACTGCGGGAACGAGGCATCGGACAGGTCGAACTGCCCACGGGGAAACTCGTCTGGATGGTAGTGAGGCCGGAATACGCCCGTATCGTGCTCTCCGACTCGCGGTTCAGCTCGGACAAGACGGACGACCGATTTCCGAAGCTGACAGCCAATTCGCTGATGAAGCTGCGGTATTGCGCACCGTTCATGATCAACCTGGACGGTCCGGAACACCTGAAGAAGAAGAAGTCCATCATGGACGAGTTCTCCCCGGAAGGACTCGCCCGGCTGCTTCCGCGGCTGCGGGTCGCCGTCGAGGAGAAGATCGACGACATGCTGCGGCAGCCGACGAAGCCGGTCGACCTGGTGACGGAGCTGGCGTTCCCCATCGCATGGAAGCTGCAGGAGATGTTCCTCGGCATCCCCGCGGCCGAGCTGCGGACGATGCGGGACAACGTCTGGAAGCTGCTGCTGGGCACCAGTACAGAGGCCGAGGAGAGGGAGGCGGCCGACCGCCTGAACGGTCACGCGGAAGACGTCCTGAAGGAGAAGGCCAAGAATCTCGGCGACGACATGATGAGTCGCCTGATCGTCCAGGAACGCGAGAAGCACGGCGAGGTCGACTGGTACGAACTCGCGCCGCTGATGCTGTCGAACGCTCAGGGCATTCACAACTCGGTGTCCACGATGATCTCGCTGGGCGTGCTCACCCTGCTGAACCACCCCGAGCAGCGGCCGACACTGCTCGCCCATCCGGACCGGATGACGGCCGCGGTGGACGAGATGCTGCGGTACTTCTCGGTCAACGACGGAACCCCCATGCGGCTGGCCACCGAGGACATGCTCATCGGGGACACGCTGATCAAGGCCGGTGACGGCGTGGCGGTACCGACGCTGCCCGTCAATCGAGACCCGTCGGTGTGCCCGTATCCCCATCAGCTCGACCTCATGCGGGCAGAGCCCGCCCGGCATCTGGCGTTCGGTCACGGACCGCACAAGTGCCCGGCGGACCGTCTGGTGCCGAGCCTGCTGGAGATCGTCTACGCGAGGCTCTTCGAGCGGGTCCCGACGCTCGCGCTCGCAGTGCCCGAGGCGGAACTGACGTACAAGTACCACTCGATCCAGGCGTTCGGCCCGGCCGAGATGCCGGTCACCTGGTAGCGGCGACGGGCGTGGCCGCCGCGCAGTGCGGTGGCCACGCGGGCCGAGGACCGACCGGGAGAACTGACAACCTCGGGTTGACACTACCCGACTGACAACCTACGGTTGACGCTATGACGCAGATCAATTCGCCGGTCAAGCTCGACGAGCTCATCACGGCCATCACCGAGAACCACACCAACGCCCTCGACCAGCTCAGCGGCGCCATCCTGCTGGCCGACCACATTGGCGAGGTCGCCGACCATCTCATCGGCCACTTCGTCGACCAGGCCCGTCACTCCGGTGCTTCCTGGACCGACATCGGCAGCTGCATGGGTGTCACCCGGCAGGCGGCGCGGAAGCGGTTCGTCGGCAAGTCCGAGGCCAAGCGGTCGAATGCCTTCGAGGGGTTCTCCCGGCCCGCTCGCAGCGCGATCGTCGTCGGCATGAACGAGGCCAAGGCGGCCGGCAACGCCGAGATCGTCCCGGCGCATGTCCTCCTCGGCCTGCTCAGCACCGAGGGCAGCGCGGCCGGCGCCCTGCGGGCACAGGGCATCGACCTCGACCAGGCGCGAGACGCGGCTGTGGCCGCCCTGCCGCCGCGCAGCGACGCCGATCCGGTGCTGATCCCGTACGACGCCCGCGCGAAGAAAGCGCTGGAACTGGCGCCGCGGGTTGCCTTCCGCCTCGACCAGGACAGCGTCAGCACCGGCCACGTACTGCTGGGGCTGCTGGAAGAGGGAGGTGGTGACGGAGTCCTGGCCTCCCTGAGCCTCGACACGGCGGCGGTCGAGCGTTTCGTGGCTGAAGCCGCGGACGAATCGTCCGTCGCCTCGTAGCCAACCCGCTCGTGTCCGTCCGCTGACAGCAGCGGACTCCGGAACGGGATCGGCGCGGGAACGGAACAGTTGCGAAAAGGGAACTCCGGGCGAGGTGGAGCCTGTCGAAGGTGACACCCCGCCCGGATGCCCTCGAACCCCGCTCCGCCCCACCGGTCTCAGCCCGTCTCCCTTTCCCGACCAGTGCACGCGGAGTGGTGTGATGACTTTCGACCGAACACCGAGCTTGGGCCTTGGGCGCCCACGGAGGGCACATCAGCGCAAGACCGGGAGAGGAAGCCTCGCACCAGCGGCCTCCCTGGCCGCGCCGCGTCGGCCGACGGGCGCGCGTGCGGGAGTGCCTGCCTGATGGCGGCTCAGGTCGCCAACGACCGTGTCGCTCTCGTCACGGGAGCTTCGGGAGCGCTCGGTGCCGCCGTGGCACGAGTCCTCGACCAGCGTGGCTACCGGCTGGCGCTGCACTACACCAGCGGTGAGGACCGGGCCCGTAAGGTAGCGGCCGAGCTCAGCGGGCCGAGCACCCTCGTGCGGGCGGACATCGCGGACTGGGCCGACACCCGGGAGATGGCCGACCGGGTGCGCGCTGAGCTGGGAGGCATCAGCGTTCTCGTGAACGCGGGTGCGATCCGCCGGGACGGTCTCATGGCCGTCCAGCCCGTCGACGACTGGACCCGGACCGTTGCCGTCAATCTGATCGGCACCTTCCATACCTGCCGGGCGGCACTCCCGGACATGTTGCGGGGCCGCTGGGGACGCATCATCAACGTCGTCTCGCCCGCCGGCCTCCTGGGCAGCCGGGGCCAGACGGCGTATTCGGCGTCCAAGGCCGGTGTGCTGGGTATGACCCGGAGCCTGGCCCTGGAGTGCGGGCGATTCAATGTGACGGTCAACGCGCTGTCACCCGGCCTCATGGCCACCGCGCTCACCGAGGATTTGCCTGCCGGGGCCCGCGCCATGCTTGTGTCGCGGACCGCGTTCGGCCGTATGGGCACGCCTGACGAGGTGACTCGTGGCATCGAACTGCTGCTGGACGCCGACTACATGACCGGTCAGGTGCTGTCCATCGACGGGGGTATGTCGATCTCGTGACCGCCGCCTACGACGGCGTGGCATGCGAAGAATCGCCCTCGGCCGCCCGGGGAGTGGCGCCGCTTCGGGCCGCACCTCGGCATGCCTCCAGCAGGTCCTGGACCGGGCGGACACCACCACGAACGAGAAGAGGAAATCTTCGCGTGATCGACTCCCTCTTGCCCCCCCCGCCGCCCGCGCCGTTCAGTCCTTCACTGATCGGATGGACATCACTCTGTCTCGACAGGAAGAGGCGCTCATCGCCAGAGCCGTCCCGAAACGACGCAACGAGTTCACCACCGTCCGCGCCTGCGCCCACGACGCACTGGCCGGGCTCGGCCTGGCTCCGGTTCCGCTGCTCCCGGACGAGCGGGGAGCCCCGGGCTGGCCACCCGGGGTCGTCGGCAGTATGACGCACTGCCCGGGCTACGGTGCCGCTGCGGTGCCTCGCTTGCCGCTCTACCCGCCGCGGCGGGTAGAGCGGCAAGCGACCGCCTTCTGTTCAGCGCCAAGGAGTCCCTGTACAAGGCGTGGTACCCGGTGACCCGCCGCTGGCTGGGTTTCCGGGACGTGTTCCTCGAACTCGGCCCGGACGGCACGTTCACCGCCCGCGTCCTCGTCCCCGCGCCGCCCGAACTCGCCTGTGTGCAAGGGCGTTGGGTCGCCGGCGGCGGCCTTGCGCTCACAGCCGTGGCTGTGGAGAGGCGTGGGTCTGTAAAGCGAGCGGTGTAACCGGGTTTGGTGTGGCCGGAGTTGGCCTGCGGTGAGGGCGGCCTGCTCCGTCGGGAAGTGTCCGCGGGCGCGGACGGCCTTGCGGACGCGTGCGTTGTCGCTCTCGATGCGGTTGGTCGTGCACACAGTCCGGTGTCCAGAGGCGGAGGCCCATCAGCACGATCACCGACAAGGTAAGGGACGGCATGGCCGCGGCATCCAGAGTCGGTTCCGCCTGGTCATCGACGGTCACGGACTCGGTCACGGACTCGCTCACGGTGTCAGTCACTTGATGTCTCTTCCGTGACCATCAATGACACCGGTGAGCGTACAGACCCACGACACCCTGCGCGCGATGGCGGGGACGGGCCTCGCGAGGGGAAGGAGCGTGCACGGGGCCGGGCAAGGAACACTCAAGAACGGACGACGAGAGCAGGGGAGTCGGCCCGTGGATTGCTCTGGCAGCGGCCCGTGTCACAGGGGCAGGGGTGGCTCCTTCTGCCGCGGCCTACTGGTGAGGCTCCACCGGCGAAGGCATGGAAAGCTGTCGCCGAGTGGTGTCGAGCCGACGCACGACGCGGCATGCCTGCCCCATCAGTCGGGGCAGTTGGGAGCCACGTACGAAGAGATGGCCGTCGGACACGGTGCGGAGTCTCACGGGCCCCTCGGTCCAGGCGTGCCAGCCCTCTGCCAGCGCGGGCGACGCCGGCCCGTCGTCGTCCCCGGCGATGATGAGCAGCGGTGTGCTGAGAGGGTCGGCCGGCGACGGTGTGCGTGCCGCCGCGCGCAGTGCGCGGTCGAGCGCCAGGTCGTCCCGGAGCACCTGCTTCCCGGCCGGTTCCCGGATGCCGCCGAGGTCCGTGCCGGGCGGTACGACGCCCATCCGGTCCAGCGTGCGCAGGAGCTCGGCCTCCGGCACTCCCAGGATGTAGGCCGACTCGGGAGGCATGTGCGGGGGCGTGCACGCGCCGACCGCCAGCAGCGCCGGGCCGGGCAGGCCAATCTCCAGCAGGGCGCGGGCCACCGTGTAGCAGACCAGGGCGCCGAGACCGTGCCCGTACAGGACACAGGGGCCGGCCGACGCATTGGTGAACAGGTGCAGAACATCGCCGAGCAGCGCTTCGCGCGTGGTCACGCTGAACTCGTCGCGCCGTCGGCCGCGGCCGGGCAGCAGCACAGGGACAGGTATCACGCCCGGCCCGACAGCCGCGGTCCAGTCCTGGAAGGTGGAGACGTCCGCTCCGGCGTGCGCGAAACAGTAGAGCCGTACCGGCTGTTCGTGCGGCATGGATCCCCTTCTCCACGTGCGTGAACGCGGTGGTTTCAGAGGGTCGTCGCTCGGCCTCGACAGCCACTCGAGACTGGCCCGAAGGGTCCACGAGCGCGGGCCGCCCAGGCGGTCTTTCCGGCGTCCCTTCAGTCGGTGATTTGTGGGCGGGGGAGTGGTTCAGGGGCGGCGTGCAGGGGTCGCGCCTGATCAATTGCTTGGTGGGGCCGGGGGAGGTTGTCGTGCGGTTCGAACTGGCGCAGCGCGTCATGTAGATGGCGCTGGTTTCAGATGAGTGTGGGGTCCGGCAGTTCTCGGAGCGCTCCCGAATTTTCCGCCCCCTCCCGGCGCGGGTGCGCGCGTGCTGGCCTCGGCGCGATTCCGACGGGTGGCTTCGTTGATCTCTAAGAACAGCGTTTGTCGACAGGTTCCGGAGTCAGTTGATGATCAATGGGCCCGTGAATGTCGATGAGAAATGACGGCACTGACGTGGCCGCGAAGACGGGACGGCCAGCCGGCCGTCAGGGCGGCTGGCCGTCGGCGGCAGGTAGCCGCAGGTGCCAGAGCCTGTGTCTGAACCCCTGATCTGTCACTTGCCGGGGCTGGTGGGAAGGTTCCTGCACGAGCGGGTCTACGCGGGGCATGTTCGAGCGCTGGGGAAATGGTCCCGGGAGCACTCGGACGCCCCTGGTGCACGCTGGCGTAGAGCTGAGCTTGGCCCTCCCTGCCTGTCCAATCGCGACAACGAGCGTTTCGGACCCGCTCGGCCGCCTTACGGGACGACCAGTATGCGGCCCAGCTGTGCACGGGTCTCCAGTAGCCGGTGCACCTTGCTGGTCTCGGTCAGCGGCAGGCGGGCGTGGACCTCTGTGCAGAGCAGTCCCTGTGCCGCGTACTCGGTAAGTTCGTTCAGGTCCTTCGCTGCGCGCTCGGCGTCGGCTGCCTGTGCGGCTATGAGGGAGAACCCGGTGACGGACCTCAGGGCGAACAGGTCGGTGACGGGGATGCTGCCGAGCTCGCCGCTCGCGGCCCCATACGTCACCAGCCGTCCGTGCGGGGCCAGTACGTCCAGGCTGCGGCGCAGGATCTCGCCGCCGGCCGCGTCGAGGACGACGTCCACGCCGCCGGGCGCAGCCGTGCGGACCTGCTCCGGCCAGTCCTCGTCGGTGTAGTCGACGCCGAGATCAGCGCCCTGGGTGCGGGCGAAATCCAGCTTGGCAGCCGTACTTGCCGTGGCGATGACCGTACCCGCACCGAGCAACTTCGCGAGCTGCACGGCGAGGTGGCCGATGGCGCCCGCGGCAGAGTGGACCAGTACGGTCTCGCCGGGCGCCAACCGCCCGGCGCGCAGCACGCCCAGGGCCACCGGTGCCGTCATGGGGAGCGCGCTGGCCGTGCCCGCGTCGAGCCCGTCGGGTACCGGGACGAGCCACTGCGCGTCTGCGACGATGAGGTCGCAGAACGCGTCCTCGGAAGCCGTGGCGACCCGCCGTCCGATCAAGGACGGCTCTGTGTCAGGCCCGACCGCCTCGACCACGCCCACCACGTCGCCGGTGAGGGACCGGGGTAAGGGCCGCGGGTAGAGCTCGGTCTGGGCCATGCCGCGTCGGAGCTGGGTGTCCACGAAGTTGGCGCCGATCGCCTCGGCCCGGATGAGCACCTGGCCCGCCTTCGGGATGGGCACCGGGGCCTCTTCCACGGCGAGGACCTCGGGGCCGCCGTAGGAGTGGTAACGGATGCGTCGCATGGCAACTCTCCTTGAACAGGGGGGTGTTCTAAACTGGACCAGCGGTCCAATTCGGACCGTACTGGACCGGCAGTCCAGTTGTCTATGGGCATGGTCCTGGATGAGGAGAGAGCTGATGGCGCAAGGCCGCCGCGAACGCGCCGATGCGGCACGCAACCGGCGCGCGATCCTCGAGGCCACGGAGAGCCTCCTTGCCGAACGTCCTCCGGAGCAGGTCTCGATGGAGCGCATCGCTGCCGCGGCAGGTGTCGGCAAGGGCACGGTGTTCCACCGCTTCGGCAGCCGCGCGGGTCTGATGCGGGAGCTGATGCTGGAACGCGCTCACGCCCTGCACGAATCGGTCACGGAAGGCCCCCCGCCGCTGGGCCCGGGAGCCCCTCCCCGACAGCGGCTGCTGGCCTTCCTCGACGCGGTCGTGGACGTGGTCGGGCGGAACAAAGGTCTGCTGGCCGCTCTCGGGCAGGCGGCGACATCCCCCCGCGACGCCCAGGAGGACTCGCGCGAACAGCACTCCGTCTACGGGTTCTGGCACGGCCACATCAGCGCGCTGATCGCCGAGGAACGCCCCGACCTGGACGCCGAGGTACTGGCCCATGTCCTGCTTGGCGCTCTGCAGAACGGACCGATCGTGCACCTGCTGGGGCAGGGAGAGACCCGACGGCTTGCGGTGTCGCTGCGGCTGCTGGTCACCAGCATGCTGGAGGAGTGACGGCCCTGTGGGGTTCCAAAAGCCACGCATGTGCTTTGACCTGGCGGTTCTCGCCTGATCTCGGTGGTGGGTCATGCTGCTGATTGGTACTCGTTGAGGAGTCCGCCGAGGATTTTGCGGCGGTGGACGTGGCGGGCGGGGAAGGGGAGGACGTTCGGGTTGTCCGCTGGCGCGCGCAGGTTCAGGGCTCGGTGGGCCCGGCCGGTGTTGTAGTGCTCGGCGTAGCGGTTGAGGATGCGGCGCAGGTGTTGTTCGTTGTAGGTGAGGATGCGGTCGGTGCATTCCGTACGGACGGTGCGTACGAACCTTTCCGCGTACGCGTTCATCCGTGGGGCCTGGGGTGCTGTCTTCACGATCTGGGTGTCGTTCCCGGTGAACACGGCATCGAAGGCGGCGGTGAACTTCGCATCGCGATCGCGGATGAGGTATCTGAACCGGTCGGCATTCTCGCCGAGGATCAGCTGGAGGTTTCTGGCCTGCTGGGCGACCCAGGCACCCGTGGGGTTCGCGGTGACGCCGAGTAAGTGCACGGTGCGGGTGTGGACCTCCATGACGAAGAAGACGTACACGCGTCGGAGGGTGACGGTGTCGACATGGAAGAAGTCGCAGGCCAGCAGTCCTTCGGCCTGGGTGTGCAGGAACTGGCGCCAGGTTTGCTCGTCGGCACGCCGGGGTGCGGGCGGGAGCCCGGCGGAACGGAGCAGGCGGCGGATCGTGGAGGCGCTGACACGGTGCCCGAAGCGGCGTAGCTCGCCCTGGATTCTGGTGTAGCCCCAGGAGGGGTTTTCCCTGGCCAGGCGCAGGATCAGTGTCTGTAGTTCCGCGGGGATGGGTGGTCGGCCGGGCTTCGCGGCCGATTGGTGCCACTTACGTTTCACCAGACGACGGTGCCAGGTGAGGAGGGTGGCGGGGGGTGACGAGACGATGGCGGCGCAGCCGTGCCGGCAGGCGGCGGGTGAGCGCGGACAGCAGGGCCCGGTCGGCCCAGGTCAATCCGGGGCGAGGGGTGCGGCGGCGGAGCACGGCGACCTCGTGGCGCAGGGCGAGGATCTCGATCTCCTTGGCCCGGCCGGAGCGGCCGAGCAGGACCAAGCCGTCGAGCAACCGAACGAAGATCAGGTAAAGCAGTCGCAGTGCCATGTGGCGTGATCTTGCCGGATAGCTCGACCGACCTATAGGTGCAGGTCATCAACCGAGTCGAGTATTGGAACCCCACA
>NZ_JASERL010000022.1 GCF_030766935.1 Streptomyces sp. KL109B
GTCCTCCTGCTTGACCTGCGGCGCGTCGACTCATCCCCGCTGAATGCCTATTCCTTGACCTGCTTCGGGTCGATCGGGATTTCGCGTGCTGTGTTCTCGGCGCGCTCCTCGGCGCTCAACTGCCGCGCCGTGGTCCCGCAGCAGCGGTTGTACTGACTCTGCCAGTCCGTCATGAACGCGTCGTAGTTGGTCTGGCCGACCAGCTTCAGGTCCGACTCGTCGTTGTGCCAGACGCCGTTGCTCGTCCAGTTCGAGGAGCCGACGAAGACAAGGCTGGAGTTGGCCGCCCCCGCGTAAGTGCCGCTGACCATCATGTACTTGTCGTGTGTGTAGTGGAGGGCATTTCCGTTCGCGTCGATGCCGCGGGTGGTGTCGTGCACGTCAATATTCGGCCGGTCCTTCAGGTAGTCCTGCACGCTGGTGTCGACCTGACCGGCGGTGAAGAGTATGTGTATCTTGACGCCAGTTTGTGCCAGGCTGACCAATTTCTTCGGCAGTTCAAGATAGTTCGCGTCGCCCGGCTCCCCGTGAGAGGTCCACTGGAACATGGCGATGTTGATCGTGGCCGGCGCCTTGATGTTGTTCAGGAAGTCGACCCAGGTGTCGCTTCCGGTGCGTTCCTTGGGCCACTGGTAGGAGGGCGGGGACAGTGTCGTCCTGGCGTCCGTGCCGCTGGTGGAGTTGTAGTAGTCGGGCATCAGCGGGCCCGGGCCGCCCTGTGCCCCCTTGGACATGGCGGTGAAGTAGCGGACGTAGGAGTTGTACAGGTCGACGTTGCCCTTGACGGTGGTGCCGCTGTTCCAGGCGGTGTTGGCCTGGGCGGAGGTGGGGTTGGCGCTTGTGACGGTCACCGTCCTGTTCGCGTCGCTTCCGCCGCTGAGCATGTAGTACTTCGCGTGCAGCGCGGAGCCGGTGTAGTGGGTCAGGCAGCCGCCCGGACATAGCGCGGCGAAGCTGGAGGCTTGCGGGTCGTTGCCCAGCTCGGTGACCAGCGACTGCCAGACCGCGTTGTCGCTGTGGGAGTCCATCAGCGCCTTGACGATGACGCCGCGCTGGTGCGCGGCGATCAGGGCGGCCGCGAAGTCCGGGCCTGGCTGCGTGCTGCCTATCGAGTACATGGCGACGCGTATGGTCTGCCCGCAACTGGCGCTGTTGATCGATTCGATGATCGGGCCCAGGATGTTCATCTGGGCGTCGGGGTCCTCCGGGTCGCTGAAGCTTGGGCCCGGTCTCGAGGTGAACGTCCGGGATTCGCAACTGAGCGGTGACTTGGCCTCCTTGACTGCTGCGTGTGCCGTTGTCGGCGACAGCGCGGTGACGACCAGTGCGGTGATCAACGTGAGTGTTCGCTTCATGGTGGGGCCTTTCGGTGGGCCGTTGACGCCGGCAAGTCGGGGTATTGCTGGGCCGATTGACAAATGACTGGTGGCCAAGGGGAGCCGGGCACCGACGTAGCAGTGCGGTCTGTCCGGCTGTTCGGTGTGGCGGACTCGCCAGGCACCGAGCTGGAGAACCCGCCTTCAGTAACGTCGGCTTGGCCCCGGCTCGGAGCCCTGCACGCGGGGCGCTTCCCAGCGGCTGGCGAACGGGAATCGACTCTCCAAGAAGTCACGGAGGGCGCCCGCCACGCGCTTCATCTCACTGGCGGCGGTGTTGACGTCGTTGAGGCACAGGAAGTCGTAGGGGTGCCCCGGCAGCCGGAACTCGGCGAGAGCCGCGTCCAGTTCCGGCTTGCCTACATCGACGTAACGCAGTTTGAACTTGCCGGGTACGGCACGGCCGGTGAGGTAGGCGTGGTGGTGGTGCAGTGAGGTCGCCATGGCGATGTCCGTCGTGGCGCGGAACCGGGACCGACTGGTGCGCTGTACGTGATCCGCGAACGTCTCGTCCAACTCGGCCAGGACGTCACGTAGTTGGGGGTGAGGGGTGTGCTTGAACTTGCTGGCTGTGAAGCGGCCGTGGGAGTTAAGCATCAGCGTGCGGACGTTCTTCCCCGCCGAGTTCGGTGCGGGTTCATCGGGGTGCGGGGTGCCGAGGCCGAGCTGGAAGGACGAGAAGGGGAGCTTGGCGATGCCGTTGCCGTGGAAGAACTGCTCGGCGGTGGCCGGGCGGGTGAAGAAGACGTCGTCGTTGAGGTAGAGGTAGCGCTCCGAGAGGCCCGGTATGTGGTGCAGCTGGGTTTCGATGGCGTGGGAGTTGAAGACGGGAAGCGCGGTCGGGTCGGTGAAGATGTCCTTGTGGTCGATGACCTGGACGCCGGGTGCGTTCGGGTCGAGCCAGGCGGGTGTCTGGCCGTCGGTCACCAGGTAGATGTTCCGGACGAACGGGGCGTACATCTCCACCGAGCGCAGGGAGTACTTGAGTTCGTCCCGGCTGGTGTAGCGGGATGTGCCGGTCTCACGGGCGTGGATGCGCGGGGTGTCGGACCCGGTGCGGAAGGACTCGCGGCGAGCGGCGAGGTCGGGGTCGGAGCCGTCGACCCAGGTGTAGACGAGGTCGATGGGGAAGTCGACGGCATCGATGCGGGGCCGCATGAAGGACTCGTACGTCGGGTAACTGCGACGCTCGATGGTGCGGAGGGCCGCGGCACGAGCGGCCGAAGGCAGCACGTCGGTGACCGCGTTGGGGCGCGGTGCCACCAGAGCGTCCGCGAGCACCGCGGACGGTGCCTGGGTGCGTAGTGCCTCGATGCGAGTGGCGCCGCGTTCGCCGTCGTCCAGCAGCCGCTGGCCGTCCTGCCAGAACTCGACGTCGCAGCCGTAGGTGAGGTCCGCGAGCACCTGACGATCCGGGCCGAGCAGGATCTCACCGAAGCGGATGACGTCCTGCCGCTTCAGCGCGGTGGGCAGGGAGCCGTCGGCGTACAGAACCGCGTCATCCGGAAGAGGCTGACTGGTGGGCTTGAGCGCGTACAGCGGGCTGGTCCCGTAGGTGACCCGCAGGGTGTCCAGGAGCTTCTTGCGGTCGGTGCGGCGTACGGCGACCACGTGGCGGGTGCGGGTGCGGGAGCGGCCGGGGACGAGGAAGTATGCGATTCCGGCCTGCTCCAGGGCGTCGGCGATGAGGGCGAGGCTGTGGGCGCTGGCGCCTGCCGCGGTGAACCGGTCGACGGTGCGGCCGTAGTAGGTGCGGCCCTCGAAGGGGACCGTGCGCACCGTGGTGTCCGACTCCAGCAGGGCCTGCCGCCGTGCCGCGACCTTCTGCCGGCGTCTTCGGGCCTCTTCGGCGGCCTGCGCGGCTTTGGCTTGTGCGGCCCGTTCCTCGCGGGCGCGGGCGCGCCCGGGCACCAGACGGTCGGCGAGATGATGGATGCGGAGGGACATGCGGGTTTCCTGCCTGGGGTGGTGGCCGGTGCGGGCGCCACCCCGTCGAGCCGCCTGGCGTGACGGCACCTACTGGGTCAGATGGGGCGCTGGTGTTGGGATCTCGTGCGTCGGGAGGTCAGAGGTGAGCCTCGATCCGGGCGAGGATCTTTCCGGCATGCCGGGGATGTCGAGGAGCGCGCCGCCGTGGGCACTGCTGCCTCCTGCGGTCCTTCCAGGTGCCCGAGCAACTCGCATGCAGTGAGATGTCGGTGGAGTTCGGGAAGCAACGGGCGAGGATGGCGGCGTTGTCACGGACCTTGTGTTGCTTGTTTGTGCCGGTGTCGTGATTGCCGTCGTTCCGTGCCCGGTAGGGCGGGGCGACCGACGACAGGGCGGCGACTTCGCTGACGCGACTGCCGCCGGCGGCGTAGATGGCGAGCGACTTCGCGATCTGGCCACCGTCCGAGGAACCAAGGACGACGAGCCGGTCCGGAGGGAGATCGAACTGCGCGGCGTTGTCCCTGTTCCAGTCGATGGCGGAGATGGCGTCGGTGCGCGGGGCCGGCCAGTCGGCGTCGAAATTCAGCCGACAGCCGGCGGAGAAGACGGCATGCCCCCGGTCCGCGAAATAGCGCGGCCAAGCGACCCAGCCGGAGTCTTCGTACCAGTAGCCGCCGGACAGGATGGCAATTTCTCGCCGCCTTGAATTCGACGTATTCCAATAGGGGGCGAATTTCTGATCGGTGTGCGATCCATGCGAATATGTCGCTTCGCCGCGCTCGGCGGCCACGCTGGGGCGCGTCTCAAGATCCAGCAAGCTCGCGACCGGCGCCGCACACGCGACCAGGTACACCCACGGGCGTTTCACAGGCTTTGCGTCCTTATTCCGGACTTCGGGCAGGCGACGTGCAGGATTCGCCGGTTCGCACCCTTGTAAACCCTTTTGGTGCGCCTCTGGCGTGCCGAAATCTTGAACAGCCTGCGAGTTCATGGTGAAGGGACTATGAGGTTCGGACTGATGACCCGTCAAGCGCAAACTTATAAATTTGTCCGGCTTGCCCGAGATTTAGGCGGAAGGAGGTAATCCAGTCCTTTGTAAGGCTTGGGCGTAATTCTTTGGCGTAAATTGGACATGTGCTTGACGTGGGGGTTACAGGTGCCAGTAGCTTTGCGGCCGCTCGATAGTCGGTGCGGGGGGATCCGGGAAGTTTCCGGATGCACGCATCGGTAGCGGACAACAACGGCATACCGAGGGGTGGGGTGGATGACTCATGCGTAGACGCATGAGCGCAGCCGGATTGGCTGCGATAGTCGCCACGGTTTTGGCGACGGCCGGGGGGCTGGTCTCGCTGCAGCAGCCGGCGGCCGCAGCGGCGACCTGCACAGGTGGCACGTCGACCGATTTCAACGGTGACGGCGTGACCGACACGATCATCGCGGACCCGCAGGCGACGGTGAACGGCGCGGTGCGGGCCGGTCTCGTGCGTGTGGTCCTCGGTGGCGGCAAGGGGGTCTTCGAGATCTCCCAAGCGACCACCGGAATGAGCGCGGACCCCGAGCGAGGGGACCAGTTCGGAGCGTCCCGGGCAGCCGTCGATGCCGACGGCGACGGATGTACGGACCTCGTGGTCGGAGCCCCGTACGAGGACGTCACCAAGGACGGCGCCGATCTGCACGACGCCGGTGCCGTCTACGTGATCCACGGCATGCCGACCGGGATCGGCGCCGGGTCCACGATCGACAGCTATACCCAGTATCAGTTCGACCCGAGCACGACGACCGAGGAGTACGACCGCTTCGGGTTCGCACTGGCGGTGGGTCAGACCTCGGCCGGTTCCCCCTACCTCGTCATTGGTGCGCCCGGCGAGAACGTCACCAGCGGCGGCAAGGACTACGCGGACGCCGGCTGCATCCACTACATGCAGGGCACGAAGAAGTACACGGTCAACCAGGACGATCCCGGGGTTCCGGGGGTCGTCGAGGCGCACGACCGCTTCGGCTACTCGCTGGCAGGAACCAACCGATACTTCGCGGTGGGTGCCCCGGGCGAGACAATCGGCGACGATGCCGTCTTCGCCGGTGCGGTCACCGTGTTCAACCACACCATCACCGACGGAGTCCCCACCGGCCTCGTCGGCCTCGACCAGGGAGCCACGGGCGAGGGCCTCGCTGGGGCCGCCGAGTCCAACGACCAGTTCGGCTCGTCGATCGACATGACGAACTACCGTCCCAGCGACCAGACTTACAACTCCGACGCGCTCCTGGCCGTCGGTGCTCCCGGCGAGGCGATCGGTACCGCCGCAGGAGCGGGTACGGCCACGGTCATCCGCATCCAGCCGTCCGGCACGTACAGCGAGATGGCGCCCATCGACGCGGACAAGACAGACGTCGAAGGCACCGCCACGGAGGGCGACTTCCTCGGTCAGCGCGTGGCGATCACCAACACCGACACCTCGGTCGTCAGCAGTGCTGCCACCATCCGGCTGGCCGTGGGTATCCCCGGGCGCGACGTCGGAAGCGTCAAGGACGCGGGCGTGCTGCAGGTCTTCCGGCCGCTGGACAGCGCCATCGGCACCAACGACAAGATCATCAGTCGGGCGGCCAGCGGCAGCGTCCTGCCCGGCCCGGCGACCGCACGTGACTACACCGGCATCAGCCTGACCTCCGGCAGCGCGAACCTCTACGTCGGCGTTCCGTACAGCAAGGAGTCCGCCACCTCCAAGGGCGTCCTGTACGTGATCCCGTGGACCGACATCAACGGCACCACGAGCACCGGGACGACGACGTTCAAGCCGGGCGCCGGAGGCATCCCCAACGCCGGCGCCTCCTTCGGCGTGGTCGGGTGACGGACTCCATGGCCAGAGAGAAGCACACCACCGTGAACCACCGCTCTGCAGGCGGCAGTCGGGGCAGACGGGCCGCCGTGATCCCCGCGACGCTCACCGCGCTGCTCGCCTCCGGTCTGGGCGTCCTGCCCAGCCTCACAGGGGACGCCCCGGCCGCGGCCGCAGCGGACAAGGCAATGTCGACGACCGCGGCGGGTACCGGCGACGCGCAGGCCAAGGCCGCCAAGTCCGGCAAGAAGGTCGAGGTGCTCGCCCTGCGCGACGAGCGCAGCACCACCGTGGCCAACCCGGACGGCACCTTCACCACCACCGAATACGTCCAGCCCATCCGTACCCGCAAGGACGGCAAGTGGCAGGACATCGACACCGCGCTCGTCAAGCAGGCCAACGGTACGTACGCGCCGAAGGCCGCACTGACGGCCATGACCTTCTCCGGCGGCGGAGACAAGACCTTCGCCCAGTTGGAGAAGGACGGGCGGTCGCTGTCCCTGGACTGGCAGGCGAAGCTCCCCAAGCCGAGGATCGACGGCTCCACGGCCACGTACACCAACGTCCTCGACGGCGTCGACCTGAAGATCACCGCGAGTGCGGAGGGCTTCTCGCACGTCCTGGTGGTCAAGAACGCGAAGGCCGCGGCCAACCCGGACCTCGCCAAGCTCCAACTCCCTGTGGACACCGACTCCGTCAAGCTGACGAAGACGGCGAGCGGCGGACTTGAGGCCAAGGACAAGACGAGCGGGGGCACCGTTTTCGAGGCGGCGCAGCCGATGATGTGGGACTCCAGCCAGGGCATGGCGTCAGACGGCGATTCCTCGAGCCCGTCACCGACGCCTTCCGTGCCGGCTACGGCCAGCACGGACGCCGGCGATACGGTGACGCCGCCGGACGGCGCCCAAGTCGCCGACGTGGCAGTGGACACCGCCGCGGACAGTGTCACCCTCACTCCCGACGCCGATCTCCTCCAGGGCAAGGACACCGTCTACCCGGTCTACATCGACCCGGTCTACAAGACGGCGAACCGCACGAGCTGGACGATGGTCTCCTCGTACTCCTCCGGCTCGTCCTTCTGGAAGTTCGACGACGACGAGGGCGTGGGCCGCTGCCCCGCCAACGTCTCCTACCGCTGCACCAGCGGCAGCGACGTCAAGCGTCAGTTCTTCGCACTGCCGACGGGATCGTTCGAGGGCAAGGACATCGTCAAGGCCGAGTTCGCGGTCACGATGGTGCACACCTACAGCGACTCCGCCAGGTCGGTTCAGTTGGGCCGAGTCAACTCGTCCGGCGCCAGCGCGATCAACTCCGGGACCGACTGGGACAACCAGCCCCCACTCAAGGACGCGATCACTTCGCAGTCGCCGACCAATCCGGCCGGCTCGTGCACGTCCACGAACCAGAACGTGCGGTTCGGTGTGACCGGCACTGTGCAGAAGGCGGCGGACAGCGGCTGGGACACCACCACGTTCCGCCTCAAGGCCGGCGATGAGGGCGACTACTCGTACTGGAAGCGTTTCTGCGGCAATGCCCACCTCGAAGTCACCTACAACCGGCCGCCATTGCAGCCTGCCATGGACGACCTGACGATGACGCCGGGTGGTGTGTGCGAGTACGGAAACGCCGCCGAACACTACGTTGCGCAGGCCCCGAAACTGAAGGCCGTCATCAAGGACCTCGACCACGGTGACACGGGCAGCAACACCGAGACGCTGCAGGCCGAGTTCCACGTGTGGTGGACGTCTGGTGGCAAGACCTACGACAAGTACACGTCGTCGAAGAAGCTCAGCACGACGGATGCCACGAAGAGCGGCCAGACCGGGCAGGCGACGTTTTCCTACACGGTGGGGACGAACTCGGCGGACGACCCGGACGACGCGGCCTACACCATCCCGCAGAACACCACCATCGCCTGGGCTGTGCGTGGTTCCGACGGGCAATCGTGGGGCCCGTGGTCGCTTGCCGGCGACTCCACGCGTTGCGAGTTCATCTACGACGCCACCGCGCCCAAGGCCCCGGCAGTCACCTCCACCGAATACCCGGATGACGACGCATGGCATGCGGGCATCGGTGACTACGGAAGCTTCACCTTCGACTCCGCCTCCACGGATGTGGCCTCGTACAAGTACCGCTTCAAGGGCGACAGTGCTTGGAAGAGCGTGAACGCCGAGTCCACCGGCGGCCCGGCCACGGTGCGCTGGATGCCTCCGGACGAGGGCCCCATGTATGTGGAGGCCAAGGCGGTCGACGGCGCGGGCAACGCGCAGAAGACGCCCACCGCGTACACCTTCCTGGTCAGTGACGGCCGGGCCCCCGCGGCGGGCTGGACGCTCGGTGATGCGAAGGGCTCCACCGCAGCGGTCGGCACCTCCGGTTCGCCGAACGCGACGCCCGGTCCCGGTGTGACCTTCGGCAACGAAGGCCCGCTCGGCCCCACGGACACCGCCGTGACGCTCGACGGCTCGGGCGGCGCCTACCTGAACGCGGGCAAGGCCGTGGTCGACACCAGCAAGACGTTCTCGGTGAGCGCCTGGGTGAACCTGCCCGAGCGGCCCAGCGACGACGTGAGCATCGTCAGCCAGGACGGCACCGGGGCGCCCGGTTTCGAGCTCGGCTACGACGTGGACACCCAGTCCTGGACCTTCCGTATACCTATGAACGACCTGGAGGGCATGGGCACGTGGAAGGTGTCCGGCGCGACGGCCGTGCCGGGCAGCTGGATGCACCTCATCGGGGCCTACGACGCCGAACTGGGCACGTTGAGCCTGTTCGTCAACGGTGACCTGCTAGAGGAGGACGTCCAAAAGCGCCGTACGACGTGGAACGCGACCGGTCCGCTGCAGATCGGACGCAAGTTGTCCCTGGACGGCTACACCAGCAACTTCAAGGGCAGTATCGCGGACGTCAAGGTCTACGACCGGGTCGTTCCCGAGGCTGAGGGCGAGCAGCTCGGCGGTATCTCCGCAACTCAGCTCTCCTACTGGCAGGTCGATTCCGCGACCGGAGGTGTCGCCCCCGAGGCCGCGGGCGGAACCGGCCTGACGCTGGGTGGCGGTGCCGCCATCTATCTGCCGGACGACTCGTGCGACCCGGAACTCGACCCGGAGTGCTTGCCGCCGGCCGAACCTCTGTGGGGTGATGGCCACTTGGTGCTCAACGGCAGTAATGCCTATGCGGCCCGGGCGGCAGGTCTGCTGGCCAAGGAGGACAGCTTCACCCTCACCGCGCGGGCCCGGCTCGCCACAGCAGGATCGACGAAGGACCAGACGGTTCTCTCCCTGGCGGGAACCAGCGGCAGTGCCCTCACGGTGAAGTACCTGGCTTCCGCGGACCGCTGGCAGCTGACGACGACCGACAAGGACGCCACGACAGCGAAGTCCTCGGCGGTCAACGCCGGAGGTGTGCTGCCCAGCAGTGAGGGCGATGGCGACCACCTGGCGATCGTCTACTCGGCGGTCTTCGGCGACGTGCTCCTGTACGTGAACGGGACCCTCGCCGCGCAAGCTCCCTGGGACAACGCGTGGGACTTCACCACCGCGTCGCTCCAGGTCGGACGGGCCCTCACCGGTTCCACCGGGTCCGCCTACTTCGATGGCGCCCTCGACGAACTGCGGATGTACCGCGGCGCGTTGGACGCGAGCATGGTGCCCACGGTGGCCGTGCTCCCGGCAGGCGAGAGCATCGAGGAAACCGTCACCTGACAGAAGTGACACAGGGCGGGTGTCCCGCGACCGGGCCGGAAGGCCGGTGCGGGACACCCGCCCGCTTCGTCGCGCCCGACGGCGCTTTCTGTCGTCTCCATTACCCATGTCTCCCAACGGAGTTGTGATGCGATCGCCCTACCGGTCACGGTGGCGAATACCGGCGCGGAGCACAGTGCTCGGCGTCGGTATCGCCCTGGCCGTCGGCCTGCTGCCGCAATTCGCCCCCGAGGCGGCGGCCAAGGACGGCGGCCTGACCAGACCCGCAACCCAGACAAACCTCGACGACCCGGTCAACGGCAAGAACAGCAACGCGAAGAAGTTCAATAAGACGAACCAGGCCGCCAAGGCCGCGGTCAAGTCCGCCGACCACGTGAAGTGGCCCAAGGCCGCCTCCGACGAGGTCCCGCTGGCTCCGGCCGCCAAAACCCGTAAGGCCACCCAGGCCGACGGCCTGCCGATCAAGGTGACGGCCACGGGTAAAGCGAGCCCCGGCTCGGTGCACGTAGCGGTGCTGGACCACAAGAAGTCCAAGGCCGTCGGTATCGACGGGCCGCTGATGACGGTCTCGCGAACGGACGGGGCCGACAGCAACGCGCCGGTACAACTCGACCTGGACTACAGCGACTTCGCCAATGCCTACGGCGGCAGCTACGGCTCCCGACTGCACCTCGTGCAGTACCCGGCCTGCGTGCTCACCAGCCCGCAGAAGAAGTCCTGCGCCACACCGAAGCCACTGCCCAGCAGCAATGATGCCGTCAAGCAGACGCTGAGCGCGAAGGTGACTGCCGCTGCCGACGACTCCGGACCCAGCACACAGCTGGGCACGACCGACTCCGCCGAGGACGAGGCGGCATCCCTGACGGTGCTCGCAGCCACCGCGGGCACCTCAGGCGGCCAGGGCGACTTCAAGGCGACCCCGCTCAAGGCGTCGTCGCAGTGGAACGTGTCCAACGCCTCCGGCACCTTCAACTGGTCCTATCCGATCACCGGCCCGCCGACGCCCGGCGGACTGTCCCCCCAGGTGTCCCTCGGCTACAACTCCCAGTCCATCGACGGGCAGACCGCGGCGACCAACAACCAGGGATCCTGGATCGGCCAGGGATTCTCCTACGAGCCCGGCTTCGTCGAGCGGCGCTACAAGCCGTGCGCCGACGACGGGCACGCCGACACGAACGGCGACCAGTGCTGGGGCACCGACAACGCTACCGTCTCGCTCCGTGACGGCACGTCCGGTGAGCTCGTCAAGGACGACACCACGGGCGAGTGGCACGTCAACTCGGACGACTTCTCCAAGGTCGAAAAGCTCAGCGGCGCCACCAATGGGGACAACAACGGCGAGTACTGGAAGATCACAACGAAGGACGGCACCCAGTACTTCTTCGGCCTGAACCGACTTCCCGGCTACGCCTCCGGCAACGAGGAGACCGACTCCACCTGGACGGTTCCTGTCTACGGGGACGACTCCGGCGAACCCTGCTACAACTCCACGCTCGCCGACGCGTATTGCACCCAGGCCTGGCGGTGGAACCTCGACTACGTCGTGGACGCGCACGGGAACGCCATGTCGTACTTCTACGACAAGGAGACCAACTACTACACGCAGGGCCTGAAGACCGGTGAGAACGGCAAGCCTTACGTCCGCGGCGGCTACCTCAAGCGCGTCGATTACGGGCAGCGGGCGGGCGCGGTCTACTCCACCAAGCCAGCGGCTCGTGTCGTCTTCACCACCTCCGAACGCTGCATCGGAGACCTGACCGACTGCTCCGCCTCCGCGCTCACCGACGCCACTGCGGCCGACTGGCCGGATGTCCCCTGGGACAGCAACTGCAAGGCCAGCACGAAGTGCGCGGGTCAGAACTCGCCCACCTTCTGGACCCGCAAGAAGCTCGACAAGATCACCACGCAGATCCGGACCGGTGACTCGACTTACGAGGACGTCGACCAGTGGACACTCGGACACGTCTTCACCGACAACGGTGACGGCTCGAAGTCACTGTGGCTGAACGCCATCGACCACACCGGCAAGGCGGGCACCGACACGTCCGTGCCGTCCGTGAAGCTGTACGGCAAGCAGCTCGCCAACCGCGTCGACGTGGCCGGCGACAACATCCAGCCGTTCATCCGCTTCCGCATGTCGGCGGTGGAGAGCGAATCGGGCAGCGTCCTGTCCGTCAACTACGCCGACACCCAGTGCACCTCGTCCAACCTGCCCACACCGGGCAAGTCCACTGTGCGCTGCTTCCCGGTCAAGTGGAACCCGCCGGGTGTCGAGGACCCGATCACGGACTGGTTCCACAAATACGTCGTCTCTTCCGTTGTCGAGCAGGACCTGGTGGCGAACAGCCCCGACCAGGTCACCTCGTACACCTACCTCGGTGACGCAGGCTGGCGTAAGGCGAAGCCCGACGGCATCACCAAGTCCGAGTACCTCACCTGGAGCGACTGGCGCGGCTACGGCAAGGTCCGCGTCGCGACCTCCGACGGCACGGAGAACGCCTCCAACACCAGGACAGAGCACGTCTTCTTCCAGGGCTTGGACGGCAACCCCGACCCCGCCGGCGGAACGAAGACATCGACCGTCACCACCTCCACCGGCACCACCTACACGGACAGTGACTGGAAGTCCGGCATGGAGGTGGAGACCCTCACGTACAACGGTGATCAGGTCGTCACCAAGTCCACCTACCGCCCGTGGACCCAGGTCACGGCAACGAACGTCGAGGACTGGGGCACGAGCTACGCCCGCTTCGCCGAGACCGACCGCACTGACACCTATGAGTCCCTCGCTTCGGGAGGTTGGCGACAGACCGGCTCACAGACCACCTACGACGCGAAGACGGGCCGCCCCACCCAGGTCAACGACTGGGGCGAGATCAACGTCGCGGACAACCAGTGCACCCGCACCGAGTACGCGGACAACCCGACCAAGCACCTGTACGCGTTCACCGCCCGTGTCGAGACGGTCAGCGTCGATTGCACGAACACGCCTGACCGCACCAAGGACGTCATCTCCGACGATGTGACGCTCTACGACGCCGGCACGACGATCGGCGCTGCTCCCACGATCGGCGACCCGACCACCGTCAAGCGTCTTGAATCCCACAACGGAGTGTCCGGTACCTACCAGACCGTCTCCACCACGTCGTACGACAAGTACGGCCGCCCGCTCTCGGTCAAGGACGCCCTCGGCACGCCGAAGACGATCGCCTACACCGACACTTACGGGCTGGTGACCGGCAAGACCGAGACGAACGCGCTGGGCTGGACCAACAAGACGGAGTACGCGCCCGAGTGGGGCGCCGTCGCCGCCCAGGTCGATGCCAACAACCAGCGCACCGACCTCGGCTACGACGGACTGGGCCGACTGACGTCGGTCTGGTTGCCGGACCGGCCGAAGGCGTCCAGCTTCTCCCCGTCCCTCAAGTACTCCTACGGCATTCGCACCACGGGGCCCAACTACGTCAAAACGGATCGGATCGAGAACGGAGGCACCACCTACGGCAGCGAGTACACGCTCTACGACGGCCTGCTCCGGCCCCGACAGGTGCAGACGGAGGGCCAGGACAACGGCCGTCTGATCGCAGACACCTACTACGACGGCTCCGGCCGCACAGTCAAGACCAACGACACCTACTGGACGACCGGCGCCCCCGCATCGACGCTCTTCGAGCCGCTCAACGCGGACCTCGACGCGCAGACGGTCACCCAGTACGACGGTGCGGGCCGCACCAAGGCCACGATCTTCAACGTCGCCGGCCAGGAGAAGTACCGCACCACCTACGCCTACGGCGGCGACCGCGTCCACAAGGACCCGCCCACCGGCGAAACCCCGACCACCACGATCACGGACGCCCGGGACAACACGGTCGAACTGCGCCAGTACAAGGGCGACACCCCGCTGCCCATGGGCACCTCCGCCGACTACGTGGCCACGAAGTACGGCTACACGCCCGACGGGCAGCTGACCAAGGTGGCCGACGACGCCGGCAACACCTGGACGTACAAGTACGACCAGCGGGGCCGCAAGATCGAGGCGGTGGACCCGGACACCGGCACCACGACGTACGGCTACGACGACCTGGACCGCCAGAAGTCCGTCACCGACTCCCGCTCCAACACCACCAGCACCGTCTACGACGTACTGAGCCGGGTCAAGTCGACCTGGCAGGGTGCTCCCGACACGGGCACGAAGCTGTCGGTGTCGACGTACGACACGGTCGCCAAGGGCGAGCTGTACGGCAAGTACACCTACAAGAACAGCGCGGTCTACTCGTCGGTGACGTACCCCGTCCTCGACGCGAAGAACGACTACAAGCCGACCTCCACGAAGTACACGCTGTCGAAGACCGCCGAGCCCGAACTGGGCGGCACCTACGAGTACAACACGCAGTACAACGACGACGGCACCGTACAAGGCACCAACTTCCCCGCCGCAGGCGGCCTTTCGGCCGAGGCGGTGTCATACCAGTACGACGCGCTACAGCGACCGAGGCAGCTCAACACCTCGCTGGGCGGGGGCAGTTACGTCTCCAACACCTCCTACTCGCCCACCAGTCAACTCGAACAACTCGAGCTGAGCACGGGGAGCACGTCAGCCAAGAAGACCTGGCTGACCTACCAGTACGAGCAGGGCACCAAGCGCCTCACCAATGCGCGGGTCGATGTCGAAGGCGCCACGTCCGTCGCCTACGACGCCGACTACACCTACGACGCGGGCGGCAACGTCACCTCGATCGTCGACAACCCGACAGGCGGCACCCGGGACGCGCAGTGCTTCCGCTACGACAGCCTGCGCCGGATGACGCAGGACTGGACGTCCTCGCAGACCCCGAACGGCGCGACCGGAACCGGCGGCACGGACGCGGCCTGCACCTCGAACGCATCGTCCACGACGGTCGGCGGCACCTCCGCGTACTGGAACACCTACACCTACGACTCCATAGGCAACCGCAAGACCGAGACCAACCACGGTACCGGCGGCTCCGCCACCTCCACCAAGACCTACACCTACGGCGAGAACGGAGCGGGCCCGCACCAGCTGACCACCGAGGTCACCGACACCACGGCCACCGGCACCACACCGGCCGTCAAGTCCCAGAACACCTACACCTACGACGACGCGGGAAACACCAACACCCGCGTCCTGAACGGAGACACCCAGTCCCTCACCTGGGACAAGAACAACCTGCTCACCAAGGTCACCAACGCCGACGGCAGCGAAGCCGCGTACACATACGACGCGAGCGGCACCCGCCTCCTGCAGAAGTCCGCGTCGGAGAGCACGTTCTACCTGCCCAACATGGAGCTGCACCTCAACAACTCCACCAAGGCGGTCACGGCGACTCGCTACTACACCCTGGGCGACCAGACAGTCGCGATGCGCACGTCCAAGGGCGTCACATATCTGGCCGCCGATCACCACGGCACCGCTGAACTCGCCGTAAACCCGGCGACCGGCGAAACCGACCGGCGTCGACTCGACCCCTTCGGCAACGGCCGCGACGAGACCTCGTCCGACTCCTCGAAGTGGGTGAACGACAAGGGCTTTGTCGGCGGGACCAACGACGCGACATCGGGCCTGGTCCATCTGGGGGCTCGCGAGTACGACGCAACCACCGGCCGCTTCATCTCGGCCGACCCGATCATCGACTACACAGACCCACAACAGATCAACGGCTACGCCTACAGCAACAACAACCCGGTCACGTTCACCGATCCCACCGGCCTGCGGCTCGCGGACTGCGTGGGCGGGTGGAACGAGTGCGGGCCTGGCCCCTCGGATCGCAGCAATGCCCGCCTCGAGAGCGCCGGCAGCGGCGGCGGAGGCAGCGGCGGCGGCCATGGTGGCAGCACCGCGTCCAGCTCGGGCCCTACGGCTGCGCAGCTCAAGGCGGCCGAGGCCCAGCGCAAGGCGGAGGCCGCCAAGCGCCGGGCGATCGCCATCGCAAAGGAACTCGGCAAGATCATCGCCGATGAACTCGGCATCACCGACGCCCTCGACTGCTTCACCACCGGCAGCCTCGGCTCCTGCGGATCGACGGCCGCCAACATCGTCACGTCGCTGATCGGCGGCGGACCGGTGACCAAGCTGATCGCCAAGTACTGGTACCGCGTTGACAAGGCCTACGCGCTCGGCAAGCGGATCGTGGGCCTGGGCAAAAAGCTCTGGGGGGCGTTCAAGGACTGGCGCAAGGAACGAAAGGTTGCCAAATCGTGCAACAGCTTCGTTCCCGGAACGCTGGTTCTGATGGCCGACGGCACCACCAAACGGATCGAAGACGTCGACATCGGCGACAAGGTCCTGGCCGCGGATCCGGAAACAGGCAAGACGAAAACAGAGACCGTAACGGCCGAAATAAAGGGAACGGGGCTCAAGCACCTCGTCAAGGTCACGATCGACGTAGACGGCACAAAGGGCACGAAGACCGCTTCCGTCAAGGCCACAGACGGACACCCCTTCTGGGTTCCCGAACTCCACACATGGATCTCCGCGACCGACCTGAAGGCCGGCGAATGGCTTCGCACCAGTGCGGGCACGAAGGTCCAGGTCACGGCGGTGAAACGCTGGACGGCTCAACGAGCTACGGTCCACAATCTGACCGTTAGTGACCTGCACACGTACTATGTGCTGGCAGGTGGCACGCCACTCCTTGTCCATAATATTGGTGGAAAAAAGGGTGGGTATGGGGAGGCGTGCGGCCTCTTCCAGCCTGGTGAAAATGCGCATGAATGGATCGATGCTCGCGGCCCAGGGCGCGATTGGAGGGCGCAGGAGATCAGAGATGTCAACGAGATCGGCGACAAGTACGGATGCCACACGTGTGGTGCAACAAAGTCAGGCTATAAGAGTGGTACGTGGGTGAAGGACCACCAGCCTGTTTCCACATTCATTAATCAGGGAGATCCTCAGATTCTCTTGCCGCAATGCCGATCGTGCAGCTCTGCTCAGGGTCAAGCAGCAGCACAGATGAAGCGGGATGGCATTAACCCGTACAAGGACTACTAATTGATGAGGGCGCCCAGCGTTCAGGCTGGGCGCCCTCATCTTCAGCGAAAAACCAAGAATAAGGATGAGGCTTCAATGGATCACTTTACTGCAGAAGTTCCGTGGGGAATTCTTCGAATTGAGTCGTCTGGCTCTGGGGTGGATATCCCTGTCGTGGATCCCGTAGAGGCTCCAGTTGGCGCAAATGACCAGTGTGTCGTCCTGTCTGTAATTCATGGGGATGTTGGACCCGTGACTGTGGATGTCGAGTGCGGTACGGGGGAGGATCGAGGTGTCCTCATCTATGCAGGAAGCTTGCAAGTAGGCCCTTCGGGTGTCGAAATCGCCGATGTGGTTGGGGATGATTTTTGTCGAAAGTACCCAATCGGCGAAGGTGAAACAGGGGTCAGGATTTGCGTAGACGATCCGGAAGAGGCTAGTGAGATCCAGGTTCGCTTCATCGAGCGCGGATAATCAGGTTGAGATCGCAGTGTCTGACCGTCCCGAGAGTTTCAAACTGAGTAACGAAACGTCGCCTGCGAAACGAGTGAACGCGGAATAGCGTCATGCCAACATCGAATATGGTTGGGTATGGTTGGGGCTTGTTGCGTGCGGATAGAGCGCTGGCCGGAAGGCTGATGCAGGTCAACGGGTGAAATCGCTGGAGGGTGAAGGCGTTACCGGTCCCATCTATTGGCAGAGGAAATCCTCGCGGCGGTGGGAGGGCCCTCAACCTCGATTCTTCACTGGCGGCGTGACGTCGCTCGGATCGGCGGTTGGCCCGTAATATCCTCTGCTGTCAAGGATGGGTCATCTCGTGACACTATGGGGAGCTGATCATCAACCAGCGCTGAGTGAACTCCTGCGGAGGTTACGATTGGTAGGGGATGACCTTGAATTGCAGCAGTAAATCGGGGTATATCGCGGGATGTCGGTTGATGTCCGCATGATCGGCTACCGTGACAGGTTCGGGATTGAGGTAGAGGCCATCTCGGGAGGGCTTGGGTTTCCGGCCGTCATCGATGCGGCCCTTATTTCGGATCGATGGGCGCGAACCTCGAAGGAAGAATTCCCTGAAATTGGGCTCGAAATGAAGGCGATCGTCATTGAGCCCGTTCCAACCTGGCGGCGGAGCCCGCCAGTTGGACGTGCCTGCAACATGACGAAGCTCCTGGTAGACGAGTTGTCGACCAAGATCAACCGTCGTGCCAGGAGCTCCGCGTGCTTGTCTACCCGTCCGCGATCGATCTGTCCACCGCGCACCTGCGTCACCTGGGCCGGCACCTGGCGGCTCGACGCCGCGAGATCGGCACCCGGTGGAGACGACTGATCCCCGGCCGGCAGGCCCTGCTCGCCCTGGCCCATCTGCGGTGTGGCGACACATACGCCCAGCTTGCCGCCGGATTCGGCATCGGCATCGCAACCGCCTACCGCTACATCCGCGAGGCCATCGACGTCCTGGCCGCGCTCGCACCGACACTGGACGTGGCGATGCAGACCGCCCGCACGAAGGCCTTCGTGATCCTGGACGGCACGGTGCTGCCGATCGACCGGATCGCCGCCGACCGCCCCTACTACTCCGGCAAGAAGCGCCATCACGGCATGAACGTGCAGGTCCTGACCGACCCCTTCGGCGATCACGCGGCATGACGTCGGCACGACGATCAAGTTGCAGCGGGACCGCTCGCCTCGCCGTACAGCCCTTCCGGCCCGATCAGCAGGACATCGCCCCGTCTCTGTGCCTCTTGCGCCAGGTCCGGCCAGAAACCGTGCAGAGAGAACAGGGCGAGCCGGGCGTCGTCCGTGCGGTGGCCCTGACGGGCCAGCAGCGCGTGGATGTGGTCCAGGCGCTGCAGGTCACGCGTGCCGCGCGGTGCGGCCGTCGCCTTCGCCTCGCCGATCAACTGCACGGTGCGGTGCGCCTGCTGGGGAGACTCGCCGCCTGCCAGCAGCAACACATCGACCTCATGCTTCGTACGAGCCGATGGATCGGGAACCTCGGTGCGGCCCACCCACCCGAAGTCCAGGCCCGCGACCTCGTCCGGCGCCCACAAGCGTGCCCACGCGCGCGTCACCTCCTCGAAGTGCGGGCCCATCACCTGTGACTGGAAGGCCGGGCGTGCCCGCTCCCAGGCCTGTTCGGTGCGGCCGGCGTCGATCAGTGGGGTCTGGGCAATGGTGACGGCCTGGTTGAAGCGGATCATCGCGTCCGGGACGCCGTACGACGGGGACCGGCGCTTGAGCAGGTCCTGGTCCTTGAATACGTACCCGGCCGCCTCCAGCGTGCCCAGAGCGTGCGCGGTCGCCGAACGTTCCTTGCCGATTCGTCCCCCGATCTCCGCCGGCGTCGTCGCCCCGCTCACGATCGCCTCAAGGAGTGGGTAGTAGACGGCCCGCTGGTCGAGGCGCGGATCCTCGCGCAGCAGGTATTCAGTCTCCGTGCGGGAGTACAGCGGATGGCCGGGTGTGAGCAGAGTGTCCACGGCGAACGCGTCGAATTCCTCCGTGCTCTGCGGTGCCGCACGCTCGGCCAGGACCTGGTAGCCCGGCACGCCCCCGCACACCGCATGTACAAGGAGTGCTGTGTGCAGGTCCTCGATGCCCCAGAACGCGCGGGTCGCCCGCAGGTCGAACGGCTGCAGCCGAAGGTCCAGACTGGCCCGGCCACGCAGCGGATGCTGGCCCGAAAGCAGCTCGTGCATCACCGACAGCGCGGAGCCGCACAGCACCACCGCTCCGCGCAGTGTGTCGCGGCCCGCCGAGGCTTCGTAGCGCGCCTCGTCGTACAACGACTGCAGCAGGCCGGGCAGCTCAGGGGAGTGCCGCAGCAGGTACGGGAACTCGTCGAGGACGACCAGCGGAGCCGGACGGCCCGGCTCGACGGTGAACAGCAGACGCAGCACCGCCGCCCAGTCGTCCCCGAGCCGCAGCGCCCCCGCGGGCAGCCCGCGCGCTGCGGCGATCGCCTCCACGACCCGCCGCTGGGCCGCCGCGCGGCTGTCCTCCTGCACTGCCAAGAGATACGTGCCGCCCAGCTCCTCGACCAGCGCGCGCAGCAGGAACGACTTGCCCAGCCGGCGCCGGCCCGAGACCACGCCGATGCGCAGTGAACCGTTGTCGTGCGCGGCGAAGCGGGATAGTTGCGCCCACTCGGAGTCGCGGTACCGGACGTGTGAAGGGAGTGAAGTCCCGGTCATGGCTCACCATCCGTGCCTACATAGGTGAAATCAAATTCACCATACACGGCTCGAGTGGCCGTAGCCCGTGAACCTGGAGGCGTCCCGGCGTCAGGTGGCGGCAGCCTGGATGGTGGAGCGGCGAGTGCGACGAACCAGTTCTGGCGGGACGTGGCAGAGGCTGGCCCGTGCACACCTGGCTGACCCGCGAAGAGCCAAGCGGCTCTGACTCGAAGCGGAAACCAGCACGCGTTGATCGTGCCGATTGACCCGCCTGGTGTGCGGTCGGGGCTGATGCGGCAAGCAGGTGCCGCCGGACGTCACGGACAGTAACCTGAGCGCGGGCCGGAGAGGGGGGCGAAGAGTTGAGGGGCGCCGACACGGAGACCTCTCCCGGCGAGAGGCCGGCCGCACGGCTCCTCCGGGAGCTGACCGGTGGCGGCGGGGTCCTGATCGTGGCGCTCCAGTCGGTGTGGCGAACGCCTAACGGGACCCGACCGAGCCGGATCGAGAAGGGTCCAGCCGGATAGAAATGGTCGGTTATGCCCGCCTTCTCCGACGTTTCCGCAGGTGAGGCGTGTCACTGCAATGGGTTCGAGTCCCACCCGCCCCACCCTGAAAAAACCTTTTGACCTGCGGGAACGTGGGTTTGGGGGTGTTTCTCCCTGTGGCGCTCGTCTTCCAT
>NZ_JASERL010000023.1 GCF_030766935.1 Streptomyces sp. KL109B
TGTCCCGCCCCAGGAACACGGTGAGGTCGGTGAACGGCCAACTCCGGTTCATCCGCGTGAGTTCGGGCTCCGCACGGCCGAACTCCACCCGCGCCACGTCGCGCGGGTCGCCCACGCCGCAGTGGAGGACCGGCAGCGCCCACGAAGGCCCGTCCGGCTCCAGGACGTGCAGGTGATTGCGGGCCGCGGTGACGGCCGCGTCGAGGGGCCGGGACCGGGCCAGGTCCCGGTACAGGGCGTAGGAGAACTCCGCGACGGCGGGGGAGTCGGCCTCCGGCTGCATGGCCACCACCGCCGAGGAGCCCCGCTCCAGACACGTCTCGACCAGATCCCCCAACTCGGCCGCCGGGACGCCCGCCTGCCGGCAGACGTTGAGCACCGCGAGCCGCGGCTTCCACACGTCGTAGAGGTGGTACATCTGATCCGGGCCGAGCGTCCAGCTGCCCCTCTCCGGGGCCGGGGCCCGGGCCGGGGCGTCGGCATCGGGCTGCGCGACATTGAAGTGCAGTCCGCCCGGATCCCCGGCGACGGCGCGCATGCCGTGCCCGATGAAGTGCAGTACGTGCGGGCGGACATGGCCCACTTCGGTGATCAGCTCCCGCAGACCGGGAGCGTCCACCACCTCCGTGTGCACCCGGCCCGGCAACTCGGAGAGCGCCGCGCCGATCATCGCCAACTCCTGATCGGCGAGGAGGCTCCGGTCCCTCGGATTGCACACCACGAGCAGTACCCGCAGCGGACCCTCCTCCCGAAGGTCATTGCCGGGGCCGCCGACGCTCCGCCCCCGGCGCAGGAGTACCCGACGGTCCCGCCACAGCGCACCACTCCTGTCCCGCATCAACTCCCATGGCAGGATTGCCAGTTCAGGGGAGTCGATATCGATCCTGACGCGCGACGGCGATTCTTCGGGAGCCTCGTTCCGCAGGTCCTGCCAGAGTCCGGAGGGCGCTCCGCCCAGCAGCCCCTCGTACAGGCGCAGACCGACATCGGCCCGTGCCTGGCTGGACGCTTCGGGTTCGAGCGCCTCCGTGAACGCCCGGGCCCGCACGCCGGTGCGGCCGCTCGCGATCCCGACCAGCTCGGCGCCGAGCGGCCACTCCACCTCAACGGTGCCACGGTGCAGGCGCACACGATCCTCGTGGATGCCGAGAACGATGTCGGCGGCGCCGTCGCCGACGAGAGCGCCGGACGGAAGTCCTGGCTGCGCCGATGGCGGAGTCGGCAGCTTCGCGAAGCCACGGGCGTCTTCGGACAGCGGGACCGTTCCGTCCTCCTGAAGCAACCATGCGGGGAACACCGGGGCGCGACCGGTCAGTTCGTGGATCCGCCCCGAGACCAGGTGGGCCGTCTCCGTGATCTGTGAAGTGGGCAGTGCGTCCAGCAGAATGCGCCGCACATCGTCCGAGAAGCGGAACATTCGGTGCTGCTGGTGAACGTCCGGTGCACCGGACGCGTCGTCGGACGCGTCGTCGGATGCGTCGTCGGCTACGTCGGAAGGTGGCGTATTCGCCGGTCGTATCAGTCCGCCCAGATACACCTCGGCGAGCTGCGAGGTGGTGGCCTCGTGGGGGATCGCCTCCGCGATCAGGCGCATGACGGGGATGGTGAGCGGGGAGACGGCCGCCAAGTGGGCGGCGAGACGATAGGCGCCGGGTGATGCGGTCCTGCGGAAGTCGCTGACCTGTTGGGAGGCGGTCGTCGCCGTCGGCGCGTGCCCTTCCCGAGGCATCGAGGCGTCGGCGTCCCACAGGTTCAGTTCCGCACGCCCGTTTCTGGACACGGTCAGTCGCACCCACTCGGCGAGGACGCGCGGATCCGTCTCCAGTACGGGGAGGGCCGTACCGTGGAAGGGGCTCAACTCCGGGGGAAACAGCGGGTCGTTGATCCGCCAGTCCGTATTGGCGGACCCGGCGTGGGGTGACCGGACCGACCAGCGGCGGACGGCAAGTCCGGACCCGGCCCACATCCGCGGCGGCAGCGCGTGGATCAGAGCGGTCGGGCCATGTGCCGCCCATCGGACCAGCAGAGACCGCACACTCCCGTCCCTCCAGCCCGGCCCCGCCCCGTCCGAGACGACGAGAGTCATCGTGTGACCGGACGGGTCGCACAGGGTGTCGGGGCGTACGACGTGCTGCCCGTCGGCGAACGGGCGGGTGACCAGGGTGGGCGGCCGGCCGGCACGCAACCGCAGTCCCCGGACCTGGATCCGCCGGAAGGCGCCCAGCCGTTCGAAGAGCGTGCGCAGTTCTGTGCAGAGTTGCTGCCACAGCAGCATCGACGGTCCGTCGTCGAAGACGAGGACGAGATCGAGCCAGCGCTCCCGGGCGGGGCGGGTCACCACATTCAGGACGCGGGTCTGGGCGAACTCCGCGACGGTGGCGGGCTCGTCGATCTCTCTGCGGAGCGGGGCGGCCCGATACTGCTTCAGCGGACGCAGGGCCCTCGCTGTCGCGAGAAACGTGGGCAAGGAGCGCGGCCCGGGGACCCGGACCGGGATCGCCCGTGGCCGGTGCGGTGCTCCCGCACCGGATTCGGAACCGGAGCCGGAGTCAGAGCCGGAGCCGGAGTCAGAGCCGGATTCGGAGCCGGGCGTGCTGAACGGTGGGTCGGCGCTCTCCTCTTTCACGTCCCTCTCAGGGGCGGGTGCGGTGGTGTCCGGTGCGGCGTACAGATCCGCGAGCGGCCGCTGTCGCGGTATCACCGCGTCCGCCGACGCGTCCGCCGACGCATCCGCCGACGCATCCGTCGACGCGTCCGTCGGCTCTCGCGGGAGCGGAAGGGCCTCGTCTGGGTACCGGCCGGCCATGGCCCGGGCCAGCGGCGCCGCCGCGCCGCCGGGTATCCGTTCCGCCAGCCACAACACGTCCACAAGCTCCTCGGCGGTCGGCTCGCCGCCCAGTTCGAGGAGGAGACGCAGAATGTCCCGGGGCATGGTCACACGGCTCCGCCCAACTGGTGGAACACCGCGTCGAGCAGCCCCTCCGCGTCGAGGTTCACGCCGTTCAGACGCAGGTGTACGGCGTTGAGCAGCTGGTCCGTTGCGAGTTCCCCGCGCTCGCGACGGGCGAGGAAGGTGCGGATCAAGTCGTCGACGTGGGTCTTCGCCTTCGCGCCGAGATGAGCGGCGACGATGGCCTGCAGTCGCTCCTCGTCGGGGTCGGGGAGGTTCAGTTGCACGCAGCGGCGCAGGAACGCGGGCGGAAACTCGCGTTCCCCGTTGCTGGTGATGACGATCACCGGGAACTCGACGCACCGGATGAAGCCCCGATTGACCGGGGCCGGGTCCTCGGAGTGGGCCGCGTGCACGAGGACCGGGTCCTGCTCCGCGGGTAGCCGGGACAACTCGGGTATCTCGAACTCGCCCTCCTCGAACACGGTGAGGAGGTCGTTCGGCAGGTCGACGTCGCCCTTGTCGAGTTCGTCGATGAGCAGCACGCGAGGTGACGCGCCCGGTATCAGTGCCGTGCCGAGCGCTCCGAGCCTGATGAAGCGCCCTATGTCCGGGGGCGCCGAGTCCTTGTCCTCACTGAGGTTGCTCTCCTGCAGGCGGCCGACAGCGTCGTACTGGTACAGGGCTTCCGCCAAGGTGGAGCGGCTGCTGATCGGCCAGCGCAGTACCTTGCCCAGCGACATCTCGTGGGCGATGGCGTACGCGAGGGAGGACTTTCCGGTGCCGGGCTGGCCGGTCACCAGCAGGGGGCGGCGGAGGTGCAGAGCCGCGTTGACGACATCGATCTGCTCCTGGCCGATGAGGTAGGGGCGGTGTGCGTCGGGGCTGACTCGGCTCGGCTGCGACGCAGCGGCGGCGCCGCCATCGCCGCCGGTCTCCCCGAACCGGCGCCAGGGCGGCGGATCGGGCATCTCCACGTGCCGGGGTGTCCCGTCTCCCTGAAAGAGCCGCCATGTGGCGGTGGCGGCAGCACCTGGACGTTCTGTCATGACGCCTGCTCCTCACCGGTCGGATCTCTCAGGTAGGGCAGCGGCGGCATTCGGGTGGGATCGTCCCAGATCAGGGCCGGCGCGGTGGGCGCCGCCTCGGGCGTCCCGAGCCTGTGGGCGCGATAGGTGCGGATGCGTTGCGGGAGCGCTTTCACCGGGCCGTCGAGCATCAGGGCGTTGAGGTCTTCGTTCTGTGCCGACGAATTCCGGTCCCAGAGCACCACGGGTATGCCGAGCCCGACGCACATCCCCCGCAGTTCCGCACGATGCTGCTCCGCGCAGCTCAGCACCACTCGGGCCGCCGAGGGCTCACCGAGCACGAGTCCGTAGACCTGACGGCGGTCGGTGTGCTCGTGGCCCAGGCGCACCAGGTCGCCGCGCTCGAGATGGCCCCAACGCAGGTGCCAGCTGTGCAGATGATCCTTGGCGCGGAGACGCATTTCGGGACAGCGGATGACGACCTCGTACTCGACACCGAGTACGCACGGCATGCCGGTGTCCGGATCCTCGCCGTCCCATTCCTCGACCGGCTCGTCGAGGTCCTTGTCGTCGAGCAGGATTTCGAGCACCGCGGCCGTCGCGGTCGACGTCCGCCCGGCCGCCTCCGTCGCGCGCAGCAGCTCACGGCGGAGCAACCGTGCGAGTTCGGCCGGCGGTCTTGCCTGCTCCTCCGCCACGAGCATGCGCTCCGCCTCGTCGCGGTAGCCCGAGGCGTACCACGCGGAACAGAGAAAGTGGCCGGGGTCGCGGCTCTGCAACCACACGGTGAGCCGCGGCCGAGCGGGTTCATCGCCGCCTCGGCGAGTCGCCGCCCAGGCCGTCGCGTCGTCCCGCCGCTCGTCCAGCGCCTCCGACGCCACGCCGAGCCGGTCGATCACCGCCTCGCACCACTCCCGCAGTTCGGTGGCCCGCTCGGTGGCGCAACAGGCCGCGACGTACTCCACGACCCGTAACAGACCCGGCACGCGTGGCTTGCCTTCCGGGACGTGCGCACCGTCGCCCCAGTACGCCTCCAGGGCTTCGACGAACCGCTCTGTCTCGCGACCGGTGTCGTCCTTCAGCACTGTGGAGGTGCCCCGCAGCGCTGCCTCTGGGAGCTCGTCGAACAACGTCGCGTGCGGCAGGGCCGCACCTGCCGCCTCCCGCAGTGAGACCACCCCTTGAACGGGCAGCAGATCGATCAGCCAGCGGTACTCGCGCACGGAGAGGATGGTGGGGATGCACGCGGACCGGCCGAGAGCCAGCAGCCGGGCGGTCCCGTCCCGGTTCTCGCGCCGCAGCCCTTCCGTCAGCACGGCGATGGCCCGGGGCCGGGTCAGCAGCACCTCGGTGATCTCGTCGACGGTCTGCCCCACGGCCGGAAGCCGCAGTTCGTCGGCGAGCCGGTCGGCGTGGTCGGCGCGTATGTGCGGATCGTGGAGCACATCCGCGACGGCACGCGTCATCGCATGCCGCACGGCCGGTTCCACGTCTCTCGTCATGAGCCCCGCGCCGGGGTGGTCGGGTTCCAACACCACGGACACTGCCGCCAGTTCGGCCTCGACGGCCTGCCACGGCAGGGCGAACGCCCGACGGATGACCGCGCTCGGGTCGAACTCGTCCTTGCCCGGGGGCATGATGCCGAGGACGACGCCCACTCCGGCCCGCTTCGCCTCGCACCACAGGACACCACCGCTGTAACCGGGTGCGATGGTCGCTCCCTCGAGTGGGACATCGACCAGGGCGTACTGGTTCTCGTAGTAGACCACCGTCCCCTCGGCGAGGGTGAACGGTTGGCCGTTGCCGTACCGCGCCGTCACCTTCTGGTTCCTGGCCATGGCGCGCCACGGCACCCGCAGGAGCTGCGCGGGCGGTTCCCGCTCCAGGTCGAGCACGGCCAGGTCGCCCGTCCAGACACGCTCGCCGTCACACGCGGGCAACGCCTCCGGGCCCGGCCGACGGGCCGGAACCCACTGCGCGACGCTCGCGACGTACGGTGTGCTGTCCCGCAGCACCGGAAAGGTGAGGTCCACCGTGACCGCTGCTTCCGGGCGCTTCTGCTCGTTCCAGACCCGGCCGAGCGCTTCGTTCACCACGTGGGCACACGTCAGCACGCGCCCGCTGCCGAGATAGACCCCGCCACCCACCAACTCGCCCGAACCCCGCTTCCTGACCGAAGCCAGGTACGCCAGTTCGGTATCCGTTCCGCCTGCCATGGGACCCGACCGACCGCGCGTTTCACCCGGAGTGACCGCTGGGCGCGGTGGTGGCGGAGGAAGCCGACTCGGTATCGAGATGCCAGAGCGCGGCGACCGTCATGGTCGCTTCGGCGGCAGCTCCTACGATGCCGATCTTCAGATCCTGTCCGATACGGACCCCGAAGGAGACGGAGAGCTCGTGCGGGGGATCCGGGACCGTCGAGACGGTGTCGTGAACCTGCTGCAGGACAGGCACGATCGGAGCGAGCAAGGTACGCAGTGCGCCTTCGGTGGCGGCGATCATCCGGCCGCCACCCCGTGCCACCGGCCGGGACTCGCCGAATCCCGGGACGGGCTCGTCCGTGCCCCTGCCATCGCCCTGGCCCCCGTCACCAGCCGCACGGGGCAAGGGGGCGAACGCCTGCAGGGCCAGCCGCGTCCCGTCATCGAATGAGAGCTCGATGAAGTCTGCCATCGGACCATTCTGCCCGAAACGTCAACTCAGTGGCGATAGACGGGACTTGATCGATACATGCCCCATTCGGGGCCGATGGCCGCAACGCTGATAATCTCCCGGAGAGAGCCGAATTCCCAGAGGGAGCGGCCATGGTCGACGTAGTTCTTGGCATCGCCGAGGACCGGGTCCGGCTGCATGCGGACTTCGGCGAGTTCGAGTGGGCGCTGGGCGACGAGCTGGTGGAGATCGCACGTGACCCGACGGGCCTCCACGCCACCGATGTCATCAAGTCACTCGACTTCGACGTGAGTTGGCAGCAGCGGACCGAGGTCGGGCTGCGACTGCACGACGCGGTGTTCGGCGCGGCGCCCAAGGGCCTGTGGGAAGGGCTGCAGAGGGACATGTCGGAGCGGGATCCGCTGCGGGTCCGGCTCGACATCGAGCCCCGGGCGCTGGTCGCGCTGCCCTGGGAGTTGATGCGGGACAAACGGCAGGCGCTGTGGCGCAACAGCCGTGTCCTGCTGCGCCGGGGGCGGCGCGTCGGCGGCCCCGGCAATGACCTTCGGGAGGAGGGTCCGCTGCGGGTGCTGCTCGTGGTGTGCAATCCGAGGGACCCGGGCCTCCTCGCCGATCAGGAGTTGGCGATGATCGGCGCGGCGCTCACCGAGCTGCCGGGCCGGGTGCACACGGAGGTGGTGGACGGTCCCGGCCTGCGGGAGCTGATCACCGAAGTGGGTCATGTCCGCCCGCACGTACTGCACTTCATCGGGCACGGCATGCGCGCCGTCGCCGGGGATCAGGGCGGGCTGCACTTCAACGCCGCGCAGCCCGATGCCGACTCCCCGGCCCCGGCCCCGGAGAGGGACAGCTGGACGCTCGGCCCGGATCAGATGCGCCACCTCTACGACGTGTGGAAGCCGCGGCTCGTAGTGCTCAACGTCTGCCGTCGTCCGGGTGATCCGGCGGCCGAGTTGGGGGGTCTGGTCGAGACGTGTCTGGACCGGGGTTCCTCGGCGGTGGTGGCCATGCAGCCGGACGTCGACTCCCCCGCCGTCGCCGAGTTCTCCTACGCCCTGTACCGGGACCTGGCCCGGTCCCGGCCCCTCGACGCGGCCGTCACCGCGGCCCGCAATCACCTGCACGTCCTGGAGCCGGGCGGGCCTTCGTGGGCGCTGCCGGTCCTCCACTGCGGCGTGGGCGACCCGCGCGACGTGGCGCGGGTGGCGTTCGGTGACATGGAGCCCGAACTCACCCGGATGAACCGGAGTTGGCCGTTCACCGACCTCACCGTGTTCCTGGGGCGGGACC
>NZ_JASERL010000024.1 GCF_030766935.1 Streptomyces sp. KL109B
ATCTGGGACAGGTCCGTCGTCATCGGATGCGCCGACACAGCGGCGCTCGGCCACCGCGGAGCACCTGAACTCGCCCCGGAGAACACCCTCGAGTCACTCACCGGCGCCGCCGAGCACGGCGTGGACTGGGTCGAGACCGATGTGCAGTTCACCAAGGACGGCCAGCCCGTGATCATGCACGACGACACCGTGGACCGAACCACCGACGGCACCGGCCGTGTCGACGAACTCACCGCCGCGGAGATCGCCCAACTCACCGTGGACGGCGGCGGCAAGGTTCCCACCTTGGATCAGGCGCTGCTCGCGCTCCAGCCGTTCTCCTCCCGGCTCCTGCTGGAAATCAAGGGGCCCCAGTCGGCTGCCGCGGTCGACAAGGCACTCGGGCTTGTCTCCGAGCACGGCATGACCGAGCGCACGACCCTGCAGTCGTTCGACGAATCCGTGATCGAGGATGCGGCCCGCTCTCCGCACCGCACCGAGCTCGCACTGGTTCGGTCGACACTCGACACCGACCCCGTCGCGACGGCGCAAACCCTCGGCCTCGACGCCTACGTGGTGAAATCCACTGCCCTCTCGTCCCGGCCCGCCGTGGTGACCGCGCTCAAGCAGGCCGGCGTCTCGGTGTTCACGTGGACGGTCAACAGCGAGAGCGAATGGACGAACGTCACGTCGTGGGACGTGGACGGGGTCATCACCGACCGCTCCGTGCAGTTCCTGCAGTGGCGCGCGTCGCATTGCGCCTCGTAACGCCGAGAAGCTCTCGCATCGGCAACTGAAAACTCACATCAATAAGTGAACGAGGGAGTCACGCATTGAATGTCAGATTACGAGCCGCCGTGGGATGGCGCGGCGCGGTGGCGACACTCATAGCCCTGACGATGCTGCTGGGCATCGATCCCCGGCCCGCCTCGGCGGAGGAGGAGGTCTGGGACTACTACAAGTCCGATGTCCTCGAAGCCTGGAAGTACGGTGGCCCCGGAGTCCGCAAGGCCGCCGAGGCGGCCCTGTTGGGCTCCGACGCCGACGTGCGGACGTTCATGGAGCAGGACCTGCCACGCCTTGAGGTCGAAGATCTCCGGGTGCAGGTCGCCCAGCTCATCGCGACGGGCGGTCCGAGTGTCCGGGAGGCCGCCAACACCGCCCTCGGGGGCGGCGAGGCGGAACTGCTCGCGTTCCTCAACAACGAGTTCGTACCGGCCCAGGAGACGGACACCCGCGTCAAGGTGGCGCAGATCATGGCCGCCGGTGGGCCCGGGGTGAAGTCGGCGGCCAGTACCGCACTGGACGGCACGACCGAGGACCAGGAGAACTTCATCGCGGAGGGCCAGTACCGGGCCCGCGAAGAGGACAACAGGGTCCGCATCGCCCAGGTGCTGTACGCGGGCGGCCCGAACGTGAAGAAGCTCGCGGGGCAGGCTCTCGACGGCAATGCCGACGACCTCCAGGACTTCCTGGACGACGGCTGGGCGGTCGCGGCCGCCCGCGACCAGGAGACCCTCACCGTCGGTCAGTTGGCCGCGCTCGCCGACAGCGCCCAGAAGCGTGCCAAAGAGCTGACCGAGACCGCCAAGGAAGAGGCCGCAAAGGCGGAGAAGGCCACGGCGGCGGCCCAGGCCGCGGCGGAACTCGCCGCCAAGGAGGCGCTCGAGTCCAAGGAATCGGCCGGCCGGGCAGCGGCGGCCGCGTCCCGCGCGGCTGCCGCGGCCGACCGGGCCGCCCAGTCGGCCCGCACCGCGGTGTCCGCCGCCGCGGCGGCCAACGCGACCGCACGCGTGGCCGCCACCGCCGCCGCACAAGCGGCCTACGCCGCCGGCCAGGCGGGGAACGCCGCCGCCTCGGCCAGATCCGCCGCGGCCGCGGCGGCGGGCAACGCGCTGCAGGCGGACAACGCCCGTAAGGCCGCGCAGAAGGCACGTGACGCGGCGAAGGGTGCCCGCAAGGCGGCCGACGCCGCCGAGCAGGCGGGGATCGCCGCCGAGAACGCCTCCAAGGCCGCGGGTGCCGCCGCCAGTGCCGGCCGGAACGCCGCGGCGGCAGCCTCGGCGGCAGCCGACGCGGGCCGTTGGGCCAATGAGGCCGGGTCGAAGAGCGACGAGGCGCAGCGGGCGGCAGCCCGCGCCAAGCGGCTCGCCGAACAGGCGACACGCGCGGCCAATGCCACGCAGGTGAATGCCAATGAGGCGGCGCAGGCCGCCAGGGACTCGCGGGACGCGGCCAATGAAGCCGCCGAGCACGCCGAGGCCGCCGCGGCGGCAGCGGACAAGGCCGCCGATGAGGCCGCCAATGCCGTGGACGCGGCGAACAGGGCCACCGCTGCGGCGGACGCGGCCACCGATTCCGCGAACCGTGCTCTCGCGGCGGCCGAAAAGGCCTCGGCTGTCGTGGAGTTGGCCCGCAAGGCCGACGCGGAACGCCTGGCCCAGCAGCAGGACGAGGCGATCCTGACGGCGGAGGAGGCCAACGACGCCTACGAGAAGCGCAAGGCCGCCGCGCAGTGGGAGATCGGCCGGCTCCAGGAACTCGACGCGAAGACACAGGAGTTGCTCAAGGACGCCGAGGCGGCGACCGATCCGAAGGTGACCGCCGACAAGGGCCGGCAGGCTGCCGTCGTCCTCCTCAACAGCGCCGGGACCTGGGTCCAGGATGCCGCGTGGCAGGCACTGGCGGGCACGGACGAGGACGTGATCGAGTTCGTGCGCAGCCGGCTCGCCGTGGCCATGGAGGAGGACGACCGGGCCGGCGCCGCGCACATCGCCGCGTCCTCGGAGATCCCCGCACAGCAGGAGGCCGCCCTGGCCGTGGTCGACAAGCCGATCGCGGAGGTCCGTGACTTCCTGCGCAGCCGTGCCTACCCGGGCAAGGAGGACGACGACCGCGTGGCGGTGGCCAACATCGCGGCGAAGGGCGGCCCGGGGGTGAAGGCCGCCGCCAACGAGGCCCTTGACGGTGACGCCGCCGACCTCGTGCGGTTCCTGGAGGTCGACCAGTACACGGCCCGCGAGGAGGACGACCGGGTCACGGCCGCCCAGGCCGTCGCCAACGGCGGACCGGAGGTCCAGGCCGCGGGCCAGGCGGCGTTGACCGGACCCCCCGACGAGTTGCACGCCTTCGTGACGCTCGGCCTGTACAAAGCACAGCAGCGCGATGCCAACGCCGCGGCCCACGTGGCAGAGGTGGGCACGTTGTTGCAGGCGGCGTACAAGTCCGCGTCGCTGGCCCAGGAGGACGCGGCCGAGGCGCAGAAGGTGGCCGCGGAGGCCCGCAAGGACGCGGCCGATGCCCTCAAGTGGGCAGAGGAGGCCAGGCAGTCCGCCGACCGCGCGAAGACCTACTCGGACGAGGCCGAACGATCGGCGGACCGGGCCGCCGACTCCGCGAACCGTGCCGCCGAGTCCGCGAGGACCGCGAGGTCGGCGGCCGCTTCGGCGCAGCAGGCGGCGAATTCGGCAGCACGCTCGGCGGAACGGGCCCAGCATTCCGCAGGTGTCGCCCGGGGCTACTCCGCACAGGCGAACAGATCCGCCGTCGAAGCGAGCATGTCGGCGACGGCAGCCGGTGAGGACGCCAAGGCGGCGGCCAAGGCAGCGACCGAGGCACTGAAGATCGCGGCCCAAAAGCTGGTCGCGGAACTGAAGGCGCAGATTAAGGAGGAGCTCCAGGAGGCCAGCAAGCCCATCTCGGACCAAGAGCTGCGCAAGGCGCTCGAGAAGCGCCTGGTGAAGTATCGCCGGGACATGCTGGCCAATGGCGAGTTGAAGCCGGGCGAGACGCTCCTGGTCTGCGGGTCCGACGGCGCCGGCGGCATGGGGTGCATCACCAGCACGTATCTGGACCGCCTCATCGCCTGGTACGTCGGCGCGGACGCGATCGAGAAATGCCTCACCAAGCCGGATTCCTCATGCCTCGAAGGGCTCGCGATGTCGGCCCTGCGCGTCAAGATCAAGGGAGTGAAGTCGCCCTGCACGAGGCTGAACCTGGCACGGACAACCTCGTACGGGACCAAGCAGGCGGCAGCACCCCTGAGCGACCCGGCCAAGGAGTGCAAGGTCTGGGACAACCTCGAACCGGACGACACTGCCGTCCCGTTGGACAAGGTGCCGCTCGAGAAGATGGATGAACTGCTCGAAGCCACCGGACGGTTCGTGTACGTGGTGCTGCCCGACGGAGAACTGCGCGTGACCCGACTCGGCAGCATCTACGGGCACATCGATCTCGCCCAGAAGGGCAAGGTCATCGCTGCGGGCGAGCTGAAGCTGTGGCAGGGCAGGATCAAGTCGATCGACAACCGGTCCGGTCACTACCAGCCGACGGGCCCGGAGGCGAGAGCCGCCGCTGAGAAGGCCTTCCGCGACGCGGGCTTCGAGGTGACCGAGAAGTCGTACAAGGAGCGGTGGAAGTAGGTGCTGGAGCTGTGAACGAATCGGCCCACACGGGAGGAGGCGACGGCATGCACGGGCAGTCGCTTCATCAGGTGCTGGTGGACGGGTTCCGGAGGGTCTCGGAACTCCTCGACCGGACGAGTTCCACGCTCGCCGCGGACCCCGTCCTGGACCAGCTCGCGGCCCACGTCGACGCCGCTCCCGAGTCGGCCGACACCAGGAAGGCGCTCTCGCAGGTACTGGATTCCTGGGAACTGCCGGGAGTCACCGAGTTCATCCAGTACTTCGGCCACCGATTCCGGTGGGACTGGCTGCGGCGCGAAGTCGAGGCGGGCTACCGCGACAGTGTCACTCGCCCCAACCGCAGGCTCACACGTCACTACGAGCGCATGCTGGAGTCCTTCTCGGACGACTGGGAGGACAAGGACCTCTTCCCGAGCCTCGATCGGTTCTAGCCACCGCGAGGCTCCGTAGAAGCCTCACGCGGCACATGATGTACCGCCCTGCCCCGGTAGGGCGGTACATCCTTCAACACGCCCGACCGGGTCGGTTGTCGCGCGGCTGAGTCCCGCTCGATCCCGCCTAAATGCGGGGCCGTTACGATCAGCTGAAACTCCTCAAGCGCGGCTGCAAGATCGTCAGCCGGTTCGCTACACAATCTTCAGTGCCGATGAGCGCGGGTCTTCCGTGCGGAGAGCACAACGTCCCAGGCCTTCCGAGAGACGCGTCGATGATCACGAATGGCCCTGGCGACTGCAAAGCGTCGCTGAAAGAATTCGCGACAGTCTCGGCGAAGGCGAGGTGATCAGTTTTGGCCCGGCGGGACCGTTCTTCGGTAAATACCGCGACCAGGAGACCATCAACTGGAACAACGGTAATCATTACGTCGTGGTTCGCGATGGCCGCGTCTATGACGCGTTCACCCCGAAGGGCGGCGAATCGATCGCAGAGTACAAGGCGAAACGGGAGTACGGCGACATCATCAACTTCGGATTCTAGGAGGATTCATGAGCGATAAGGAATTCTTCGAAAAGGTTCGAGCCAGGCCGGGACTGTACGGCCTGCGGGCGTCGTACTGGAATGCATACATGTCCCTGATCGGATTCAACGAGGCGCGCGCAGGAGGATGCCTTCGGGGATTCACCGAGTGGCTGACCGTACGAAAAGGCGAGTGCACCAGTTTCGGCTGGCAGGCACTTGTCCTCGAAGAAGCGTTCCCGGACATGGAGCCCACCGGATTGAACAAGCTGGACATCTTGAACCCCGAGCAGGAGGAACACGCCGTAGACCTGCTGCTCTCCCTGCTACTGGAATTCTTGGCAGATCGGGATGATCCGACAAGACTGGCCCACATGTATGTGAGGTACGAAGCACTGCATCAGCCGGGGATCCAATGAACGACAGAAAATTCATCGAAGAGGTCCGCGCCAGACCGGGAATGTACGGCCTGAACGGCACCTACCATCCGACCGCCATGCTCCTGCTCGGCCACGACCTGGCTCGAAGCGGCGGTACGCTGCGTGGTTTCAGGGAGTGGCTCATCGTGCGCAAGGGAGAGCCATCCAGCTTCGCGTGGTACGCACTCGTCCTCCAAGAAGCTCTGCCCGGCGCCGACATCGAACACTGGCGCCAACTTTCCCCGGATCAAGACCGGCACGCGGTGGACCAGCTATTTTCACTCGTGCTCGACTTCCTCGAAGCGCGAGACGATTCTCTCGCGCTGGCGCACACATACGCGGAATACCATCGCCTTTGCGCACTGAAGGACGGCGAGTCGACCACGGAGAATTCATAAACGACAAGGAGTTATTCGAAAAGGTTCGAGCCAGGCCAGGGCTGTACGGCCTGCAGGCATCGTACTGGAATGCATACATGCCCCTGATCGGATTCGACGAGGCGCGCGCAGGAGGATGCCTTCGGGGATTCACCGAGTGGCTGACCGTACGAAAAGGCGAGTGCACCAGTTTCGGCTGGCAGGCACTTGTCCTCGAAGAAGCGTTCCCGGACATGGAGCTCGCCGGATTGAACAAGCTGGACATCCTGCCCTCCCCCAGCAAGAGGAACACGCCGTAGACCTGCTGCTCTCCTTGCTACTGGAGTTCTTGTCGGATCGGGATGATCCGACAACATTGGCCCACATGTACGCGAGATACGAAGCACTACACCTACGAGGTTGAGGCCAACTGATGACAAGAGTGGTTCGCTGGGTCGCCTGCCAGGGGGTAGACGTGGAGCGGGACCCCTGGATCCCACTGAAGGCCTCCTGGTGGGTGGACAGAACGCGGCAGCCGCTCAACCTGGTGGTATCGAGCCCCTCCGGCGGGTTGATCGAAATCGACCTGCAACGGGAGAGCGGCGAGCTCATGGGGATCACCGTCGTCACCATGCCGATCCAGGCGGATTCCCCGAAACACTCGTTCCGAGGGGAGGTGATCGATAACGCTCTGCCCGTGTTTGACGTTTCCGGCTGGGACACCAGTGATCCCGCGAGGAGATTCGCGAGAGAAACGGCAGACCTTTCCTGGCATCACTCCGAAGACCAAGAAGTCATCTTCTTCGACGACGTCGAGTCGGTCACCAAAATCGCTTGCGGACCGGTCGCGGTCGGCGTCGGAAGCCAAGGCGAGCTGGCAGGCCTCTGGATCGAGTCCGCCGCCATCGACGAGACTCCCCTGCTCTGACCTTGGCACGAAGCGGGGCGAT
>NZ_JASERL010000025.1 GCF_030766935.1 Streptomyces sp. KL109B
GGGTGGTTGGTCGTTGTTTGAGAACTGCACAGTGGACGCGAGCATCTGTGGCCAAGTTTTTAAGGGCGCACGGTGGATGCCTTGGCACCAGGAACCGATGAAGGACGTGGGAGGCCACGATAGTCCCCGGGGAGTCGTCAACCAGGCTTTGATCCGGGGGTTTCCGAATGGGGAAACCCGGCAGTCGTCATGGGCTGTCACCCGCTGCTGAATATATAGGCAGTGTGGAGGGAACGCGGGGAAGTGAAACATCTCAGTACCCGCAGGAAGAGAAAACAACCGTGATTCCGGGAGTAGTGGCGAGCGAAACTGGATGAGGCCAAACCGTATACGTGTGAGACCCGGCAGGGGTTGCGTGTGCGGGGTTGTGGGATCTCTCTTGATCAATCTGCCGGTTGGTCGACGAGTGAGAAACCGTTGATGTAGGCGAAGGACATGCGAAAGGTCCGGCGTAGAGGGTAAGACCCCCGTAGTCGAAACGTCAGCGGCTCGTTTGAGAGACACCCAAGTAGCACGGGGCCCGAGAAATCCTGTGTGAATCTGGCGGGACCACCCGTTAAGCCTAAATATTCCCTGGTGACCGATAGCGGATAGTACCGTGAGGGAATGGTGAAAAGTACCGCGGGAGCGGAGTGAAATAGTACCTGAAACCGTGTGCCTACAAGCCGTGGGAGCGTCGCGCAAGGAACTTGTTCCTTGCGTCGTGACTGCGTGCCTTTTGAAGAATGAGCCTGCGAGTTTGCGGTGTGTTGCGAGGTTAACCCGTGTGGGGAAGCCGTAGCGAAAGCGAGTCCGAATAGGGCGATGGAGTAGCGCGCTCAAGACCCGAAGCGGAGTGATCTAGCCATGGGCAGGTTGAAGCGGAGGTAAGACTTCGTGGAGGACCGAACCCACCAGGGTTGAAAACCTGGGGGATGACCTGTGGTTAGGGGTGAAAGGCCAATCAAACTCCGTGATAGCTGGTTCTCCCCGAAATGCATTTAGGTGCAGCGTCGTGTGTTTCTTGCCGGAGGTAGAGCACTGGATAGGCGATGGGCCCTACCGGGTTACTGACCTTAGCCAAACTCCGAATGCCGGTAAGTGAGAGCGCGGCAGTGAGACTGTGGGGGATAAGCTCCATGGTCGAGAGGGAAACAGCCCAGAGCATCGACTAAGGCCCCTAAGCGTACGCTAAGTGGGAAAGGATGTGGAGTCGCAGAGACAACCAGGAGGTTGGCTTAGAAGCAGCCATCCTTGAAAGAGTGCGTAATAGCTCACTGGTCAAGTGATTCCGCGCCGACAATGTAGCGGGGCTCAAGCGTACCGCCGAAGTCGTGTCATTCATACAACAGGGCCAACGCCCGTATGGATGGGTAGGGGAGCGTCGTGTGCCGGGTGAAGCAGCGCCGGAAGGTAGTTGTGGACGGTTCACGAGTGAGAATGCAGGCATGAGTAGCGATTCACACGTGAGAAACGTGTGCGCCGATTGACTAAGGGTTCCTGGGTCAAGCTGATCTGCCCAGGGTAAGTCGGGACCTAAGGCGAGGCCGACAGGCGTAGTCGATGGATAACCGGTTGATATTCCGGTACCCGCTGTGACGCGAAAGACATCGAATCCAGTGATGCTAAGGCCGTGAAGCCGTTCCGGACCCTTCGGGGAATGGAAAGTGGTGGAGCCGCCGGCCCAAGTTGGTAGTAGGTGAGTGATGGGGTGACGCAGGAAGGTAGTCCAGCCCGGGCGGTGGTTGTCCCGGGGTAAGGGTGTAGGGCGTTGTCCAGGTAAATCCGGACAGCAATAGCCTGAGACCTGATGCCGAGCCGATTGTGGTGAAGTGGATGATCCTATGCTGTCGAGAAAAGCCTCTAGCGAGTTTCATGGCGGCCCGTACCCTAAACCGACTCAGGTGGTCAGGTAGAGAATACCGAGGCGTTCGGGTGAACTATGGTTAAGGAACTCGGCAAAATGCCCCCGTAACTTCGGGAGAAGGGGGGCCACGCCTGGTGACCGGATTTACTCCGTGAGCTGGGGGTGGCCGCAGAGACCAGCGAGAAGCGACTGTTTACTAAAAACACAGGTCCGTGCGAAGCCGTAAGGCGATGTATACGGACTGACGCCTGCCCGGTGCTGGAACGTTAAGGGGACCGGTTAGTCCGACTTCGGTCGGGCGAAGCTGAGAACTTAAGCGCCAGTAAACGGCGGTGGTAACTATAACCATCCTAAGGTAGCGAAATTCCTTGTCGGGTAAGTTCCGACCTGCACGAATGGCGTAACGACTTCTCGACTGTCTCAACCATAGGCCCGGTGAAATTGCACTACGAGTAAAGATGCTCGTTTCGCGCAGAAGGACGGAAAGACCCCGGGACCTTTACTACAGTTTGATATTGGTGTTCGGTTCGGCTTGTGTAGGATAGGTGGGAGACTTTGATCCCGGTACGCCAGTATCGGGGGAGTCGTCGTTGAAATACCACTCTGGTCGTGCTGGATGTCTAACCTGGGTCCGTGATCCGGATCAGGGACAGTGTCTGATGGGTAGTTTAACTGGGGCGGTTGCCTCCCAAAGGGTAACGGAGGCGCCCAAAGGTTCCCTCAGCCTGGTTGGTAATCAGGTGTTGAGTGTAAGTGCACAAGGGAGCTTGACTGTGAGACCGACGGGTCGAGCAGGGACGAAAGTCGGGACTAGTGATCCGGCGGTGGCTTGTGGAAGCGCCGTCGCTCAACGGATAAAAGGTACCCCGGGGATAACAGGCTGATCTTCCCCAAGAGTCCATATCGACGGGATGGTTTGGCACCTCGATGTCGGCTCGTCGCATCCTGGGGCTGGAGTCGGTCCCAAGGGTTGGGCTGTTCGCCCATTAAAGCGGTACGCGAGCTGGGTTTAGAACGTCGTGAGACAGTTCGGTCCCTATCCTCTGTGCGCGTAGGAATATTGAGAAGGGCTGTCCCTAGTACGAGAGGACCGGGACGGACGAACCTCTGGTGTGCCAGTTGTTCTGCCAAGGGCATGGCTGGTTGGCTACGTTCGGAAAGGATAACCGCTGAAAGCATCTAAGCGGGAAGCCTGCTTCGAGATGAGTATTCCCACCCCCTTTGAGGGGTTAAGGCTCCCAGTAGACGACTGGGTTGATAGGCCGGATCTGGAAGCACCGTGAGGTGTGGAGGTGACCGGTACTAATAGGCCGAGGGCTTGTCCTCAGTTGCTCGCGTCCACTGTGTTG
>NZ_JASERL010000026.1 GCF_030766935.1 Streptomyces sp. KL109B
TCCTCCGCAGTGGCGGCCGCAGCGGCCGGAGCGACGGCCTGGGTGCTCCCGCCGAGCAACTCCTCGCGCAGGAACGCGGCCAGCGCGGAAGGGGTCGGCCGGTCGAACACCACGGTGGCCGGCATCCGCAGTCCGGTGACCTCGTTGAGCCGCTTGCGGAGTTCCACCGCTGCCAGGGAGTCGAGGCCAAGCTCCCTGAACGCGACGGCCGGCTGTACGGAGTCGGCGCCCACGTGGCCGAGCACGGTGGCGGTGTGGGAGCGCACCAGATCGAGCAGCTCGTGGTCGACGTCCTCGACCGTGCGGCCGGCCAGCCGGTCGGCGAGCGTCGACGCGGTCGCCGTGGCGGTGGTCGCCGCACGTCGCGCCCGTACCAGCCCGCGCAGCACCTCCGGCAGGGTCGCCCCCGCGGCCTGCGCACGCAGCTGGTCCAGGTCGAGCGCGACCGGTGCGGCGGTGGCTTCGCCGCGGGTGAGTGCCGCGTCGAACAGTGCGACGCCCTCGTCCGACGGAAGTGGTTTCAGCCCGGTGCGCGCCATGCGGGCGATGTCCGCGTCGTTCAGGCCGCGGGTCAGTTCGCTGCGCTCGCTCCAGAACCCCCACGCGAGCGACGTCGCAGGAAGCCCCGTGGCGTGGCGGTACTGGGCGAGCGCGTCGAGGAACACGTTCGCGGCGGCGTAGTTCGCCTGACCCGCGTTGCCGATCGTGCCCATGATCGAGGAGAACACCACGAACGCGGACAACCCGAGGTCCTTGGTCACATCGTGCAGATTCCACGCCGCGTCCAGCTTCGGTGTGAGGACGGCGTCGATCTTCTCCGGTGGCATCCCGGCGATCAGCCCGTCGTCCAGGGTCCCGGCGGCGTGCACCACGCCGGTGAGCGGGCGGCGCGCCGGGACTGCCGCGAGCAGTGCCGAGAGCGCGCCCCGGTCGCCGACGTCGCATGCGGCGATCGTCACCTCGCCGCCCAGCCCGGACAGCTCGGCGACCAGGTCCGCGGCTCCTGGGGAGTCCGGTCCGCGCCGGGAGACCAGCAGCAGGTGCCGCACCCCGTGCTGCGTGACCAGGTGCCTGGCGAACAGCCTGCCGAGTGTTCCGGTACCTCCGGTGATCAGTACGGTGCCGTCGGTGTCCCACGGTGACGGGGTCTCCGGCTCGCTCCAGCCCTCGGACTCCGGCCCGCCCGGCATGCTCTCGGGTCCCCGTGGGCCGTGCTGAGAGCTCGCCCTGGCAAGTCTCGGCACCACGACCCGTCCAGCACGCAGCGCGAACTGGGTGGCGCCCCCGGCCAGCGCGGACGGCAGCGCGGCCGACGAGCGTGCGTCCTCGTCCACGTCGGCCAGCACCAGTCGGCCGGGGTGCTCGCTCTGCGCGGAGCGGAGCAGGCCCCAGAGGGGCGCGGTGGACAGGTCCGGTACGGGCTCACCGGATTCGGTCACCACCGCGCGCCGGGTCACCAGGACCAGCCGGGCCTCCCCGAAGCGGTCGTCGGACACCCATGCCTGGACCAGGTCGAGGGCACGGTACAGCGCCGCGCGGGCGGCTTCGGGGACGTCTGCCGTCTCGTCCCCTTCGATGCACACGACCACGTCCGACGAGTCGCCGGTTGCCGCGGACAGTTCGGTGAACCGTCGCCAGTCGACGCCGTCCGCCGTCGCGGCGCGCAGGCCGAACGGGTCGTGGCCGAGCAGAGAGAGTCGGGTGGGCGGTGCCGCGTCCGCCGTCGGCGCGGGCGTCCACTCCAGGCGCAACAGGGAGCCCCGGGTGACGGCCGCGGAGCCGAGGTCGGTGAGGTCGGCCGGCAGCATCGCCAGCGATGCCACCTCTGCCACAGGCATGCCGGCGCCGTCCGCCGCGCGCAGCCGTATCGCGTTGTCTCCCACGGTCGACACGGACACGCGCAGCGCGGAGGCACCGGAGGCGTGCAGCGTGGCGCCTTCCCATGCGTACGGCAGTCGTATCCGGCCGTCACTCGGCAGGACCTGACTCAT
>NZ_JASERL010000027.1 GCF_030766935.1 Streptomyces sp. KL109B
GAGCGCGGCGTGGAGGGTGGCGTCGAGGAGTGCGGGGTGGATGGTGAAGGTGTCGGGTTCGGTGGGGAGGGTGATCTCGGCGTAGATGTGGTCGTTGTGGCGCCATAGTCGGTGCAGTCCTTGGAATGCGGCGCCGTAGTGGTATCCCTGGGTGGCGAGGGTGTCGTAGGTGACGTCGACGGGTTGTGCTCCGGCTGGGGGCCAGGTGGTGAGGTTCCAGTCGGGGGTTGGTGTCTCGGGGGCCAGGGTGCCTGTCGCGTGGCATGTCCAGGAGGTGGTGGTGCCGGTGTCCGGGCGGGCGTCGATCCGGATGGGGCGCGCACCGTCTCCGGTGGGCGGTTCGCCGATCTCCACTCGTAGCCTGACGGCTCCGTGTTCGGGCAGGACGAGTGGTGTTTGTACGGTCAGTTCGCGGATGCTGCCGGCGTCGGCCTGGTCGGCGGCGTGTACGGCCAGTTCGGCGAAGGCGGCGCCGGGGAACACGAGGGTGTCGGCCACTTGGTGGTCGGCCAGCCAGGGGTGGGTGGCCAGGGAGACCCGGCCGGTGAGGACCAGGCCGGCCGCGCTCTCGGTGACCGCGCCGAGCAGGGGGTGACCGGCCGCGGTCAGACCGACTGCACCGACATCACGACGGCCGGTGTGCGGGGTCAGCCAGTACCGTGTCCGCTCGAACGGATAGGAAGGCAGGGGGACATGTCCGCCGGGGTCCTGGCTCGCGGGGTTCCAGCGGTCGGTGGCGCCGGTGGTGAAGGCTTCGCTGGTGGAGTGGAGGAAGGTGGTGAGGTCGCCGTGGTGGCGGCGGAGTGTGCCGATGGCGTGGGCGGGGGTGTGTGTGGTGTCGATGGTTTCTTGGATGCCGGGGGTCAGGACGGGGTGGGGGCTGGATTCGATGAAGGTGTGGTGGCCGTTGTTGAGGAGTTGTCGGGTGGTGGCTTCGAACTGGACGGTGTGGCGGAGGTTGCGGAACCAGTAGTCGGCGTCGAGTTGGGTGGTGTCGATGTGTTGTCCGGTGAGGGTGGAGTAGAAGGGGATTTGGCTGGGTCGGGGGCGGATCGGGGTCAGTAGGTCCAGGACCTGGTCGTGGATCTGGTCGACGTGGGGGGAGTGGGAGGCGTAGTCGACGGGGATGCGCCAGGTGCGGATGTTCTCGGCGTCGAGGGCGGTCTGGAGTGTGTCGAGGTCGTCGGCGTTGCCGGAGACGACGGTGGAGGTGGGGCCGTTGATCGCGGCGATCTCGGTGTCGCCGCCTTGTTGTTGGAGTCGTGGCCGTACTTGGTCGACGGGCAGGGCGATCGACACCATCCCGCCCTGGCCCGTCAGGGTCCGGATGGCCTGGCTGCGCAGGGTCACCACGCGGGCGGCGTCTTCGAGGGAGAGGGCTCCTGCCACGTATGCGGCGGCGATTTCTCCTTGGGAGTGTCCTACGACGGCGTCGGGGTGTACTCCGTGGGCTTCCCAGAGTGCGGCCAGTGACACCATGACCGCGAACAGTGCCGGCTGCACCACGTCGACCCGGGACAGGGGTGTCGAGGTGTTGTCGTTGAGGAGTGTGTCGAGCAGGTCCCATTCGACGAAGGCGGACAGTGCCTTGGCGCATTCCTCCAGGCGTGTCCTGAAGGCGGGGGCGGTTG
>NZ_JASERL010000028.1 GCF_030766935.1 Streptomyces sp. KL109B
GAGCCGGCGTGAGCTTGAGGATCGTTGTCACCGTGAAGTACGTGCCGGACGCCACGGGCGACCGGGGTTTCGCCGATGACCTGACACTCGACCGTGACGATGTCGACGGTCTGCTGTCGGAGCTGGACGAGTACGCGGTGGAGCAGGCGCTCCAGATTTCCGAGAACTCGGACGACGACGTGGAGATCACCGTTCTGACGGTGGGTCCGGAGGACGCCAAGGACGCGCTGCGCAAGGCGCTGTCCATGGGCGCGGACAAGGCGATCCACGTGGAGGACGACGACCTGCACGGCACGGACGCGATCGGCACCTCCCTGGTCCTGGCGAAGGCGATCGAGAAGGCCGGCTACGACCTGGTGGTCTCCGGTATGGCCTCGACGGACGGCACCGCGGGCATCGTGCCGGCGCTGGTCGCCGAGCGCCTGGGTGTGCCGCAGGTGACGCTCCTGTCGGAGGTCGCGGTCGAGGACGGTGTCGTCAAGGGGCGTCGTGACGGTGACACCGCGAGCGAGCAGCTGGAGGCGCAGCTTCCGGCCGTGGTGTCGGTGACCGACCAGTCCGGCGAGGCCCGCTACCCCTCCTTCAAGGGGATCATGGCGGCGAAGAAGAAGCCGGTCGAGGCGTGGGACCTGGAGGACCTGGACATCGAGGCCGAGGAGGTCGGCCTGGAGGGTGCCTGGACGAAGGTCGCGTCCGCCGATGAGCGTCCGGCGCGCACCGCGGGCACGATCGTCAAGGACGAGGGCGAGGGCGGCAAGCAGCTCGCCGAGTTCCTCGCGGGCCAGAAGTTCATCTGAGCTTCAGCCATCACCACCCATCGCCCAAGTTCTTTGTGATTGCAGGAGATTGAAGTCCCATGGCTGAAGTTCTGGTCTTTGTCGACCACGTGGACGGTGCCGTCCGCAAGCCCACCCTGGAGCTGCTGACGCTGGCCCGCCGGATCGGCGACCCGGTCGCCGTCGCCCTCGGGGCGGGTGCCGGTGACACCGCCGCCGCGCTGGCCGAGCACGGCGCCGTCAAGGTGCTCACCCACGAGGCCGCCGAGTACGCCGACTACCTGGTCGTGCCGAAGGTCGACGCGCTGCACGCCGCCTACGAGCACGTCTCCCCGGCCGCCGTCCTGGTGCCGTCCTCCGCGGAGGGCAAGGAGATCGCCGCGCGCCTGGCGCTGCGCATCAAGTCGGGCATCATCACCGACGCCGTCGACCTGGAGGCCGGCGAGGCGGGCCCGGTGGCCACCCAGTCGGTGTTCGCCGCGTCCTACACCACCAAGTCGACCGTGACGACCGGCACCCCGGTCATCACCGTCAAGCCCAACTCCGCCGCCGTCGAGCCGGCCCCGGCCGCCGGCGCCGTCGAGGCGCTGGC
>NZ_JASERL010000029.1 GCF_030766935.1 Streptomyces sp. KL109B
GGCAGTCCCGCAGGATCTTCCAGCCCTTCATTCGGGCGAAGACGTGCTCGACGCGGGCGCGGACTTGCTTGTGGGAGCGGTTGTGCTGCTGCTTCCAGTCCGGGAGTTCGGCCTGCCCCTTCGCACGGCGGTGCGGCATTACCCGGCCGGTGCCCGGATAGCCGCCGTCCGCGATGGTCATGGTCTTACCGACGGCGTCCTTCGCGCCGGATTCGGCCCAAGCCCGGCAGTCGTTTCGGTTTCCGGGCAGCGGTCGGCCGACGACCACGGCCAGGCGAGTGTCGGCGTCGATGACGACCTGGTGGTTGGTGGAGTAGCGGTAGTTCTTCGACTGCTCGGCGATCGTGTGGCCCCGAGTGGGCACCAGGGTGCCGTCCACGATGAGCACGGAGTTTTTTGCGAACCGCTGGCGCGGCTGGAGTGCGAGCTTCGGGCCGAGATGATCGACGATCCGGCTGGCCGCTGACTTGGATATCCCGAACAGCGGAGCGAGCTGGCGCAGCGTCAAGTTCGTTCGCCAATACGTAGCGACCAGTAGCACCCGGTCCTCAAGAGACAGGCTCCACGGCCGACCGCGCCGCGGCTCGTCCGCGGTCTCGCGACGTACCGCAGTCATCAACTTGCCGAAGCAGCGCGGGCTCAGCCCGGAGAACGGGGCTATCCAGGACGGCTCCGCCGCCGTGATCACACCAGTCACACCAAGATCATTTCACCGAAGCCGGAAGCCGTGTGGTGGTGAGACACGCAGGCTCAGCTCGTCGTCGCGGTACGAACCCCAAAAACGACCAGCACGGCCCCTGCCAGACGACTCATCCCACGCCGGAATCGAGGCGTGTCGATTGCCGTGCGGGCGACCGCGATCACGGACGTCCAAGACAGCAACCACACCAGCACGACCGCTATGTGCACGACCGCAAGCGTGGCGATCTGCGGCGCGATGGGGCGGTCGGAGGCCAGAAACTGCGGCACCAGAGTGAGATAGACCGACGCCGCCTTTGGGTTGAGGACGTTGGACCACAGCCCCTGGCCGAAGCCTCCAAGCTGAGACCACGGCAGACGCCACCGCCCGCGCTTCTTTGGTTCGACGCCTCGACGCGCTGAACGCCAGGTGGCCACGCCCAACCAGATCAGATAGATGCCACCCACGAGCTTCACAACGGTTAGCGCCCGAGCCGACGACATGACCAGGGCGGACAGGCCCACCGTGGCAAACGT
>NZ_JASERL010000031.1 GCF_030766935.1 Streptomyces sp. KL109B
GCCGCCTACGAGCTCTTTACGCCCAATAATTCCGGACAACGCTTGCGCCCTACGTATTACCGCGGCTGCTGGCACGTAGTTAGCCGGCGCTTCTTCTGCAGGTACCGTCACTTTCGCTTCTTCCCTGCTGAAAGAGGTTTACAACCCGAAGGCCGTCATCCCTCACGCGGCGTCGCTGCATCAGGCTTTCGCCCATTGTGCAATATTCCCCACTGCTGCCTCCCGTAGGAGTCTGGGCCGTGTCTCAGTCCCAGTGTGGCCGGTCGCCCTCTCAGGCCGGCTACCCGTCGTCGCCTTGGTGAGCCACTACCTCACCAACAAGCTGATAGGCCGCGGGCTCATCCTGCACCGCCGGAGCTTTCAACCCCATCCCATGCGAGACGGAGTGTCATCCGGTATTAGACCCCGTTTCCAGGGCTTGTCCCAGAGTGCAGGGCAGATTGCCCACGTGTTACTCACCCGTTCGCCACTAATCCACCCCGAAGGGCTTCATCGTTCGACTTGCATGTGTTAAGCACGCCGCCAGCGTTCGTCCTGAGCCAGGATCAAACTCTCCGTGAATGTTTCCCCGTAATCGGGGTGACACCACGAGAGCGGAACAGTCGGAGGAATAATCCGAC
>NZ_JASERL010000032.1 GCF_030766935.1 Streptomyces sp. KL109B
TCGGTCAGCAGCCGGACTTCTCCACCGCTCCAGTCCACATGAGAGGTCGGTTCATCCACGTGCAGGGTGGCGGGCAGCACTCCGTGGCGCAGTGCTTCCACCATCTTGATCACACCGCCGATCCCGGCCGCCGCCATGGTGTGGCCGATGTTCGACTTCAGGGACCCCAGCCACAAGGGCCGGTCCTGGGCACGTTCCTTGCCGTATGTGGCCAACAGCGCCTGGGCCTCGATGGGGTCGCCCAGCTTCGTGCCCGTGCCGTGTGCTTCCACGACATCCACATCGCCCGCGTTCAGGCCCGCGTCCGCGAGGGCCAGGCGAATCACGCGCTGCTGGGACGGGCCGTTGGGAGCGGTCAGTCCGTTCGAGGCACCGTCCTGGTTGACCGCCGAACCCCGCAGCACCGCCAGTACTCGATGTCCGCGTGCACGTGCCTCGGACAGCCGTTCCAGCACCACCAGGCCCGCGCCCTCACCCCAGCCGGTCCCGTCGGCCGACTCCGCGAAGGCCTTGCACCGCCCGTCCGCGGACA
>NZ_JASERL010000033.1 GCF_030766935.1 Streptomyces sp. KL109B
ATCCACGCTGCCGCGAGAACTCCACCAGCATGCCCGGTGAGGACATCACGGTCACGCCACCGGCCACCGCCAGCGAGCACTCCCCGCCGCGTATCGCCCGGAGAGCCTGGTGCAACGCGACCAACGACGACGAGCACGCCGTGTCCACCGTCACCGCCGGCCCCTCAAGACCCAGGAAGTACGCGAGCCGACCCGATATGACACTTCCGGCGTTACCCGTGAGCACGTATCCATCGACCCCGCCGTGCGGGGTGTCGAGCCGCAGCCCGTAGTCGCCCGCCATCGCGCCGATGAACACGCCCGTGTCGCTGCCGCGCAGCGAACCGGGCTCGATCCCGGCGTCCTCCAGCGTCTCCCAGGCGGTCTCCAGGAGCAGCCGCTGCTGCGGGTCCATCGCCAGCGCCTCGCGCGGTGACACCCCGAAGAACCCGGCGTCGAAACCGGTGACGTCGTCGAGGAACCCGCCCTGCCGGACATACGTCCGCCCGGAGATCTCCGGG
>NZ_JASERL010000034.1 GCF_030766935.1 Streptomyces sp. KL109B
TCCTGGACGGACCGGCAAGAGCTACGTGGACAAGGGCTATTTCCTCGACGAGGCGGGGCAGTTCGACGCCGGGTTCTTCGGGGTGTCACCGCGCGAAGCGCTGGCGATGCACCCGCAGCAGCGGCTGCTCCTGGAGACCGCCTGGGAGACGCTGGAGGACGCCGGGATCGAGCCCGGTTCGCTGCGCGGCAGCGACACGGGCGTGTTCATCGGCGCGATGTCCCAGGACTACGGGCCGCCGATGCACGAGGGCTCCGCGGAGGCTGACGGGCTGCTGCTCACCGGCAGCAGCGGGAGTGTCATATCGGGTCGGCTCGCGTATTTCCTGGGTCTTGAGGGGCCGGCGGTGACGGTGGACACGGCGTGCTCGTCGTCGTTGGTCGCGTTGCACCAGGCTCTCCGGGCGATACGCGGCGGAGAGTGCTCGCTGGCGGTGGCCGGTGGCGTGACCGTGATGTCCTCACCGGGGGTATTGGTGGAGTTCTCGCGGCAGCGTGGGC
>NZ_JASERL010000035.1 GCF_030766935.1 Streptomyces sp. KL109B
CGTGCAACTCGCGTGCCATGGCGCTCCATTGGGAGCCCTGTCCGGGGAACACCAGCACTGTTTTGCCGGGCTTGGCGGTTCCGGTCACCACGGTGTCGGAGGGGGTGCCCTGTGCGAGGGAGTCGAGTCCTGCCAGCAACTGATCGCGTGTGGTGCCCAGTACGATGCCGCGGTGGTCGAACACGGTGCGGGCGGCCAGCGTTGCCGCCACGTCTTGCACCGGTAGGTCGGTATTGGTGGCGGCCTCGGCGATCCGCCCGGCGTGGGTGCGCAGTGTCTCCTCGTTCCGTGCCGACAACACCCACCCGACCGGCCCCACCGGCTCCGTCACGGCCACGGGCTCCGCCGACGGCGCCTGTACGGCCGACGGCGCCTGCTCCAGGATCACATGAGCGTTGGTCCCGCTGATGCCGAACGACGACACCCCCGCACGACGTGGCCGGTCTTCCGAGGCCCATTCGTGTGCC
>NZ_JASERL010000036.1 GCF_030766935.1 Streptomyces sp. KL109B
TGTGCAACTCGCGTGCCATGGCGCTCCATTGGGAGCCCTGTCCGGGGAACACCAGCACTGTTTTGCCGGGCTTGGCGGTTCCGGTCACCACGGTGTCGGAGGGGGTGCCCTGTGCGAGGGAGTTGAGTCCTGCCAGCAACTCCTGGCGTGTGGTGCCCAGTACGATGCCGCGGTGGTCGAACACGGTGCGGGCGGCCAGCGTTGCCGCCACGTCTTGCACCGGTAGGTCGGTATCGGTGGCGGCCTCGGCGATCCGCCCGGCGTGGGTGCGCAGTGTCCCCTCGTTCCGTGCCGACAACACCCACCCGACCGGCCCCACCGGCTCCGTCACGGCCACGGGCTCCGCCGACGGCGCCTGTTCCAGGATCAGGTGAGCGTTGGTGCCGCTGATCCCGAACGCTGACACCCCCGCACGACGCGGTCCGTCCTTCTTATGCCACTCACGGGAT
>NZ_JASERL010000037.1 GCF_030766935.1 Streptomyces sp. KL109B
GCCTGGGACAAGGCCATCGGTGTCGATGAGATCTTCAACGACGGAATTCAGGTCAAGAGCTGACGGCAAGAGCATCTCTCCCGTCCTGGCCCGTTCCAGCAGGATCTGCCGGAACGGGCCAGGACCCTTTTCAAGTACCGGAGTTCCACTGTGAGCATCAGAAGCAAGTGTTTCGTGCTGTTGGCGTTAGGGGCCGCCATCGCCCTGCCGCTGCCGAGCGCCACGGCGGCCGACGGCCCGGCGAAGAAGCAGACCGCGGCGCGGGAAACCTCCTCGCAAGCGACAGGGGTCAAAGAAATAGCGGCCTTTCCTCTGGATGAGGTGGCCGGGTCGCGGCGTGTGGTGGGTGGCGAGGCTCAGGAGTTCACCGCGGCTTTGGCGGGTGGCGCGGAGTCGGGCGTGGTGGGCAAGGTCGGCA
>NZ_JASERL010000038.1 GCF_030766935.1 Streptomyces sp. KL109B
GCAGACCGTGCAGCTCTTCGTGAACGGAAAACCCCAGACCGCGGCCGAATTCACCACCCCCTGGCGCGCCACAGGCGGCCTCCAGATCGGCCGGCTCTACTACAAGGGCGAATACACCGAGTACGCCGGCGCCCTGATCGACGAGGTCCGCACCGTCCAGACCGCGGCCACCGCGACCGAGGCGGCCGCCCTGCACACCGGCCAACTCCCCGCCACACTCCAGGAACTGGCCTCATTCCGCCTCGACGAGGGCGCCGGCGCCACCCGCGTCAGCGGCGGCCCCGGAGCAGGCCCGGTCGCCACCATCGCCGGCGGCGGCGCACAACTGGGCACCACCGGCAAGATCGGCACGGCACTCGGCCTCAACGGCACCTCCGCCTACGCC